>NZ_CP096142.1:0-5228226 GCF_025266575.1 Xanthomonas prunicola
CCACCGCACCCGCAGCAACTGGCCTACGTGATCTACACCTCCGGCTCCAGCGGCCGGCCCAAGGGCGTGATGGTCGCGCACCAGGGCCTGGTCACGCGCCTGCAGGCCTTGATCGACACCTATGGGCTGAGTGCGCAGGACCGCGTGCTGCAATTCGCCACGCTGGCCTTCGATGCCTCGGTCGAGGAAATCTTCGGCGCCCTGTGCAGTGGCGCCACCCTGGTGCTGCGCGACGACACCTGGCTCGATACCGACAGGTTCTGGCAACACTGCGCGCAGGCCGGCATCACGGTCGTCGATCTGCCGACCCGCTTCTGGGCGCAACTGTGCGCGCAGTCGCTGCAGATCCCCGCCTGCGTGCGCCAGGTCATCGTCGGTGGTGAAGCGCTGACGCCAGCCATGCGGCAACGCTGGCTGCAGGGCACCCGCACGCCGCTGCTGGACACCTACGGCCCGACCGAAGCCATCGTGGTGGCCACCGTCCAGGCCGTGGCCGCCGACGCCCCCATCGGCATCGGCCGTCCGCTCAGCGCCACGCGCGCGTATGTGCTGGATCGTGCCGGCCACGCACTGCCGATCGGCGCGTGCGGCGAACTGCATCTGGGCGGCCTGGCGCTGGCGCGCGGCTATCTCGATCGTCCCGACCTGACCGCCGAACGCTTCGTCCCCGACCCGTTCGCCCGCCGCTCCGGCCAGCGCATGTACAGGACCGGCGATCTGGCCTGCTGGCGCGCCGACGGCACCCTGGACTTCCTCGGCCGCACCGACCGCCAACTCAAACTGCGCGGCTTCCGCATCGAACTGGGCGAGATCGAAGCGGCGTTGCGTGGCTGCGCCGGCATCGACGATGCGCTGGTACTGGCGCGCGAGGATCGGCACGACGACCAGCAGTTGGTCGCCTATCTGATCGGCCAGGACATCGCCGTGTCCACCGTGCACGCGACCCTGCGCGACCGCCTGCCGGACTACATGCTGCCGGCCGCCTATGCGGTGCTGGCGTCCTGGCCGCTCACCGCCAGCGGCAAGCTCGATCGCGCCGCATTGCCGGACCCGCATGCGCAGGCCCTGGACGCGCAGGCCTATGCCGCTCCCGAGGGCGAACAGGAAGTGTTGCTTGCCGCGCTGTGGCGCGAGGTGCTGGGCGTCGAACGCATCGGCCGCCGCGACAGTTTCTTCGCCCTGGGCGGGCATTCGTTGCTGGCCGTGCGCCTGGTCTCGCGCATCCGCAGCACCCTCGGCCTGGAACTGCCCTTGGCCACGCTGTTCGCCCAGCCACGCCTGGCTGCTATGGCACAGGCGCTGGTCAGCGCCACAGCCACTACCCTGCCGGCCATCGGGGCGCTGCCGCGTCCCGACACGCTGCCGCTGTCGTTCGCGCAGCAACGGCTGTGGTTCCTGGCCCAGCTCGACGCGCGTGCCGCACAGGCCTATCTGCTGGCCGGCGGGGTCGACCTGCACGGCGAACTGGATCTGCCCGCCCTGCAACGGGCGTTGGATCGCATCGTCGCCCGCCACGAAGCCTTACGCACCAGTTTCGTCTCCATCGACGACGGCGCGACTCAGATCATCGCACCGCCGGAAATCGGCTTTGCGCTGCATTGCATCGACCTGCGCCAGTCAGCAGATCCTTGCGCCGAGGCCCAACGCCACGCCGAACAGGAGGCCAGCACCGCCTTCGATCTGCAACATGGGCCGCTGATCCGCGGCCGCCTGTTGCGCCTGGCCGAACACGAACATCGCCTGCTGGTGACGATGCACCACATCGTCACCGATGGCTGGTCGATCGACCTGTTGTTGCGAGAACTCAGCGCCCTGTATGCCGCCTTCACCCAGGGCCAGCCCGATCCGCTGCCGCCGCTACCGATCCAGTACGCCGACTATGCCCTGTGGCAGCGCCGCTGGCTCGACGTGCCGGTGCTGCAGCGCCAGCGCGAGGTCTGGGTCGAGCACCTGCACGATGCCCCGGCCCTGCTGGAGCTGCCGACCGATCGGCCGCGTCCGCCGCTGCAGGACTACCGTGGCGATAGCCTCGACATTGCCCTGGATGCCGAGCTCACCCAGGCACTGACGGCTCTAAGTCAACGTCATGGCACCACGCTGTTCATGACCGTACTGGCCGCCTGGGGTGTGCTGCTGGCGCGCCTGTCCGGACAGGATCAGGCGATCATCGGCACCCCGATCGCCAACCGTACCTGCAGCGAGCTGGAGCTGTTGATCGGCTTCTTCGTCAATACCCAGGCCTTGCGTATCGACCTGCGTGCCAAGCCGTCGGTCGCCGACCTGCTGGCCCAGGTCCGCGCCACCGCCCTGGCCGCGCAGGACCACCAGGATCTGCCCTTCGAGCAGGTCATCGAAGCGCTCAACCCCGAGCGCAGTCTCGGCCATCACCCCGTCTTCCAGGCCATGCTGGTGTGGCAGAACAAGGCGGAAGCCGCGCTGGATCTGCCCGGCCTGCAGATTCGCCCGCTGGAGCAGGCAAGCTCCAACGCCAAGTTCGATCTGCAATTGACCTTGCAAGCGCAGGATGCGCGTATCGTCGGCCAGCTCACCTATGCCACCGCGCTGTTCGAGCGCAGCACGATCGAGCGCCACCTGGCCCAGTTCGTGACGCTGCTGCACGGCATGGTCGCCGACGACAGCACGCGCGTGGATCGGCTGCCCTTGTCGAGCGCGCTCGAGCGCAAGCAATGGCTGCATACCCTCGCCAGCCAGCATGCGGCCTTCGACGACGAACGCTGCCTGCCCGCCGTGTTCGAACAGCAGGTCGCCCGCACCCCGCAGGCCATCGCGCTGGTCGATGGCGACAACGCACTGTCTTATGCCGAACTCGATGCCCGCGCCAACCAACTCGCCCATCACCTGATCGCGCGCGGCATCGGCCCGGAGGACCGTGTCGCGCTGTACCTGCAGCGCGGTATCGATCTGGTCGTGGCCATCCTCGCCGTGCTCAAGGCCGGTGCCGCCTATCTACCGCTGGATCCGGCCTATCCCACCCAGCGGCTGGCTTTCATGCTCGACGATGCGCAGCCGCGCCTGCTGCTGGGGCATCGTGCGCTGGCCGCCAACCTGCCCAGCGCGTCCGCCATCGCCGCCGTCATGTTGGATGACGCCTGGGTGTGGGTGCAGCAGCCGACCCACGCGCCGCAACGCACCGACGTGCTGTCGCAGCATCCGGCCTACGTCATCTATACCTCCGGCTCCACCGGCGCCCCCAAGGGCGTGGTCGTCGCCCACGCCCAGGTGGTGCGCCTGCTGCACGCCACTCGTGCCTGCGTCGCTCCCACTGCCGAGGATGTCTGGACCCTGTTCCATTCCTGCGCCTTCGACTTCTCGGTCTGGGAACTCTGGGGCGCGCTGGCCCACGGTGGACGCCTGGTCGTGGTACCGCAACACACCGCACGCGATCCGGCCGCCTTCCATGCCCTGCTCTGCCAGCAGCGCGTCAGCGTGCTCAATCAAACACCCAGCGCGTTCCAGGCGCTGCTCGAGGCGCAGCGCCATAGCCAGGTGCAACACCATCTGCGGCTGGTGATCTTCGGTGGCGAAGCGCTGCAACCAGCTACCCTGGCACCGTGGTTCGCCCAGCATGGCCAGCGGACCGCACTGCTCAACATGTACGGCATCACCGAAACCACGGTGCATGTCACCGCGCATGTCCTCACCAACCAGGATGTCACGCGCGCCGACCTCAGCCCGATCGGCGCGCCGCTCGCGGATCTGCGTGCCTATGTGCTGGGCCCGGATGGCCAGTGCCTGCCGATCGGTGTGGCCGGCGAACTGCACGTGGCCGGCGCCGGTCTGGCGCGCGGTTATCTGCGGCGTCCGGGATTGACCGCCGAGCGCTTCGTGCCCGATCCATTCGCCGCGCAACCCGGCGAACGCATGTACAAGACCGGCGACCTGGCGCGTTGGCAGGCCGACGGCAGCCTGGCGTATATGGGTCGCAACGACGAGCAGGTCAAGCTCCGCGGCTTCCGCATCGAGCTCGGAGACATCCAGGCAGCCTTGCGCGGCTGCGACGGCGTGCGTCAGGCGGTCGTCATTGCCAGCGAGGACAGCACCGGCGACAAGCGTCTGCTCGCGTATGTCGTCGGCGATGCGGATGTCACGCTCAACGCCGACGCATTGCGCATCCAGCTTGCAACCCGCCTGCCCGACTACATGCTGCCGGCGGCCTATGTGCAGCTGCCCGCACTGCCGCTGACTGCCAACGGCAAGCTCGATCGCCGCGCCCTGCCGGCGCCGGATGCCGATGCGCTCGCCGCACAGACCTACGTTGCCCCGGAAGGCGAGCTGGAAATCATGCTGGCCGCAGTGTGGAGCGAGCTGCTCGGCGTCGAACGCGTTGGTCGCCACGACGACTTCTTCGCTTTGGGTGGGCACTCGTTGCTGGCGGTGCGACTGATCTCAAGGCTTCGCAAGCACCTCGACGTGGACGTCGTCCTGGCCGACCTGTTCGCACAACCACGGCTGGCGGCGTTGGCCGCGTGCGTGGCATGTTCGCAGCCCAGTACGCTACCGCCGATCCTGCCAGTCTCGCATACCCAGCCACTGCCGTTGTCCTTCGCACAGCAACGCCTGTGGTTCCTGAGCCAGCTCGATCCCGCTGCCGGTCTTGCCTATCTGATCGATGTGGGCCTGCACCTGCACGGCGCATTGTGCGCGGATGTGTTGCAACAAGCGCTGGACCGGATCGTCGCTCGCCACGCGTCGTTGCGCACACGTTTTTTCGGCGGCGACGATGGCACGCCTGTGCAACTTATCTTGCCTGCGTGTACCGTTCCGCTGCACTACTACGATCTATCACAACAGCCCGATCCCGACGCTGCACTGCGCGAACACGCGCATCAGGAAGCATCGCGCGCCTTCGATCTGACGGGCGAACTATTGATTCGCGGCCGTCTGCTGCGTCTGGCCGATCACCACCACGTCTTGTTGCTCACTCTGCACCACCTCGTCGCTGATGGTTGGTCCTTACGCATCCTGGTCGACGAATTGCGCACCTTGTACGCCGCATTCGTCGAGGGACGTGCCGATCCGTTGGCTCCGCTCGCTCTTCACTATGCCGACGTCGCGGCGTGGCAACGGCAATGGGTCGACACCGACATCCTGCAGCAGCAACGCGGCTTTTGGCTGGCGCATCTGGATGGCGCGCCGGCGCAACTGGCCTTGCCGACCGATCGACAGCGGCCGGCCATCCATGATTACCAGGGTGCATCGATCCAGATAGAGATCGACGCCGACCTGACCGCTGCATTGAAAACACTCAGCGGCCGTCATCGCACCACGTTGTTCATGGCGGTTCTGGCGGCATGGGGCGTTTTGCTGGCGCGGCTGTCCAATCAGGATCAGGCGGTCATCGGTAGTCCGAGCGCCAACCGCAGTCGCAGCGAGTTGGAGCCACTGATCGGCCTGTTCGTCAACACCCAAGCGCTGCGCATCGATCTGCGCGACAACCCCTCGGTCGCCGAGCTGCTGGCGCAGGTCCGCAGCACCGTCCTGGCGGCGCAAGCGCACCAGGATTTGCCGTTCGAGCAGGTCATCGAGGCCCTCAACCCGCAGCGCAGCCTGGCCCTTCACCCGGTGTTCCAGGCCATGCTGGCATGGCAGGAACAGTGGGATGCATCGCAGGATCTGCCCGGCCTGCGTGTTCGCCCGCTCGATCCTGGCGATTCCAGCGCAAAATTCGACCTGCAATTGACGCTGCAAACGCAGGACGCGCGCATCGTCGGCCAGCTCACCTATGCCACCGCGCTGTTCGAGCGCAGCACGATCGAGCGCCACCTGGCCCAGTTCGTGACGCTGCTGCACGGCATGGTGGCCGACGACAGCACGCGCGTGGACCGGCTGCCACTCTTGCGCGCACCCGAGCGCCAACAGTGGCTGCAGATGCTGGCGCGCGCGCAGCGCACATTCGCCGACGATGCTTGTTTGCAGACGTTGTTCGAACGACAAGTCGCGCAACGGCCGCACGCCATCGCCGTGGTGCACGAGGACCTGGCGCTGAGCTATGCCGACCTGGACGTACGCGCCAACCAGCTCGCTCATCATTTGATCGCCCACGGCATCGGTCCGGAAGACCGCGTGGCGCTCTACCTGCAGCGCGGTATCGATCTGGTCGTGGCCATCCTCGCCGTGCTCAAGGCCGGTGCCGCCTATCTACCGCTGGATCCGGCCTATCCCACCCAGCGGCTGGCTTTCATGCTCGACGATGCGCAGCCGCGCCTGCTGCTTGCCCACGCTGCGCTGGCCGCTGGTCTGCCCTCAGAGACCGGCATCGCCACCGTGGTGCTGGATGATGCTTTGGCGTGGAGTCAGCAGCCTTCCCACGCACCGCAGCGCAACGATCTGCTGCCGCAGCATCCGGCTTACGTCATCTACACCTCCGGCTCCACCGGCACTCCCAAGGGCGTCGTCGTTGCACATGCACACGTGGTGCGCCTGTTGCACGCCACCCGCAGCCAGGTCGCGCCGAGCGCTGACGATGTCTGGACGCTGTTCCATTCCTGCGCCTTCGACTTCTCGGTCTGGGAGCTGTGGGGCGCACTGGCCCATGGTGGTCGACTGGTCGTGGTGCCGCAGCACGTTGCGCGCGACCCGGCCGCCTTCCGTGCCCTGCTCTGCCAGCAGCGCGTCAGCGTGCTCAATCAAACGCCCAGCGCGTTCCAGGCGCTGCTCGAGGCGCAGCGACACAGCGACTTGCAACACCATCTGCGGCTGGTGATCTTCGGTGGCGAAGCGCTGCAACCGGCCAGTGTGTCCACGTGGTTCGCACAACACGGTCAGCGCACCGCGCTGCTCAACATGTACGGCATCACCGAAACCACGGTGCATGTGACCGCCCATGCGCTGACTGCGCAGGACGCGCAACGTCCAGGCCACAGCCCGATCGGCGCGCCGCTGGCCGATCTGCGTGCCTATGTGCTGGGCCCCGATGGCCAGTGCCTGCCGATCGGCGTGGCCGGCGAACTGCACGTGGCCGGCGCTGGCCTGGCGCGCGGCTATCTGGGCCGTCCGGGATTGACCGCCGAACGCTTCGTGCCTGACCCGTTCGCCGAGAAGCCCGGTGAGCGCATGTACAAGACCGGCGATTTGGCCCGTTGGCAGGCTGATGGCAGCCTGGCGTATCTCGGCCGCAACGACGAGCAGGTCAAGCTCCGCGGCTTCCGCATCGAACTCGGTGAGATCGCCGCGGCCTTGCGCGGCTGCGACGGCGTGCGCCAGGCGCTCGTCATTGCCAGCGAGGACAGCACCGGCGACAAACGTCTGCTCGCGTATGTCATCGGCGATGCGGATGTCGCGCTTGACCCCGACGCTTTACGCACCCGACTCGGCGCCCGTCTGCCCGACTACATGCTGCCGGCGGCCTATGTGCAGCTGCCCGCACTGCCGCTGACTGCCAACGGCAAGCTCGATCGCCGCGCCCTGCCGGCGCCGGATGCCGATGCGCTCGCCGCACAGACCTACGTTGCCCCGGAAGGCGAGCTGGAAATCATGCTGGCCGCAGTGTGGAGCGAGCTGCTCGGCGTCGAACGCGTCGGTCGCCACGACGACTTCTTCGCCCTGGGTGGGCACTCGTTGCTGGCGGTGCAATTGATCTCGCGCATCCGCACTTCGCTCGGCCTGGAACTGCCCTTGGCCGCGCTGTTCGCTTACCCGCGTCTGACCGAACTGGCGCAGGCCGTGGACAGCACCACCGCCAGCACCCTGCCGGCCATTGTGCCCATCGACCGCGCCCAACCACTGCCGTTGTCCTTTGCCCAGCAGCGCCTGTGGTTCCTGGCCCAGCTCGACGCGCAAGCCGACCTTGCCTACTTGATGCCCAACGGCCTACGCCTGCGCGGCCGCTTGGATCGCGATGCGCTACGCCAGGCCTTGGACCGCATCGTCGCCCGCCACGAAACCTTGCGCACACGTATCGCCCTGCACAACGACGAACCGGTGCAAATCATCGATGCCGACGACGTCGGCTTCCGGCTTTCCGAAGACGATCTCAGCGCTTATCCCGATCCGGACGCACAGGCCCAACGCCACGCCGAAGAAGAAACGCGGATTGGCTTCGATCCGGCGTGCGACACCTTGGTACGCGGCCGCTTGCTGCGGCTGGCCGATGACCACCATGTGCTCTTGATCACCCTGCATCACCTGATCTCCGATGGCTGGTCGATGGGTCTGCTGGTCCGCGAACTGAGCGCGCTCTACGCCGCCTTCGCGCAAGGCCTGCCCGATCCCTTGTCGCCGCTGTCGCTGCAATACACCGATATCGTCATGTGGCAGCGCCGCTGGATCAGCGGCGAGGTGTTGCAACGCCAGCGCGACTTCTGGGTCGAGCACCTGCACGACGCACCCAGGGTCTTGGAACTACCGACCGATCGCGCGCGTCCGGCACGGCCGGACCACTGCGGCGATGCGATCGACATTGCCCTGGATGCGGAACTGAGCGCGGCGCTGAAATCCCTGAGCCAGCGCCACGGCACCACCGTGTTCATGACCATGCTCGCGGCCTGGGGCGTGCTGCTGGCACGCTTGTCCGGACAGGACCAGGTGGTCATCGGAACCCCTATCGCGAATCGCTATCGCAGCGAGGTCGAACCGCTGATCGGCCTGTTCGCCAACACCCAGGCACTGCACATCGATCTGCGCGGCAATCCCTCGTTCGCCGAGCTGCTGACCCAGGTCCGCGCCACCGCGCTGGCTGCACAGGACCACCAGGATCTGCCCTTCGAGCAGGTCATCGAAGCGCTCAACCCAGTGCGCAGCCTGGCCCACCATCCGGTGTTCCAGGTCATGTTCGCCTGGCAAAACACGTCCGTCCCCGACATCGCCCTGCCCGGATTGGCGCTGCAGCCGCTGCAGCAGACGCTGGCGGTGCGCAAGTTCGATCTTGAGCTGACACTCGAAGAGCGGCACGGATGTATTGTCGGCAGCATCGGCTATACCACTGCATTGTTCGAACGCAACACCATCCAACGCGTCCTCGCCTGCTTCGTGCATCTGCTTCAAGGCATGAGCACGCAAGACAGCGTCCGTGTAGCCCAGTTGCCCTGGCTGCCCGCCGACCAACGCGACCGACTGCTGCGGGCCTTCAACGCCAACGAACCAATCCTGCCGCCGGTCGCAACCCTGACCCAGGCACTGCACGCACAGGTCCAGCAAACCCCTCAGGCAGCGGCACTGATCGACGGCGAGCTGGTCGTGAGTTACGCCGAGCTGCAGGAGCGGGCAGCCGTTCTGGCACAACGGCTGCTCGCCTTGGGGGTGACGCCGGGCGGCTGTGTAGCGCTGCTGCTGCCGCGCTCGGCGCTGTTGATCGTGGCCGAGCTGGCGGTCGTGATGTGCGGCGCTGCCTATGTCGCCCTGGATCCGGCGCAGCCGCCAGCACGCTTGCACGCTCTGCTGGAGGACTGCGCCGCTGCCGCACTGCTATGCGACGCCGACTGCCCGCTCGATGCCGTCTGCCTTCCACGTCTGCAAGTGGAATGGGCAGCGCTCACTGGCGAGGCAGTGGCACCGCAGGTCCAGGTGACGTCCGCAAGCATCGCCTACGTCGTCTACACCTCCGGCTCCAGCGGCACCCCCAAAGGCGTGGCCGTGTCGCACGCGGCCGTGCTGGCGTTTGCGCTCAACCCGCAGCATGCGCCGTTGCAGCCGCAGGACCGCGTCGCGTTCCTGGCCAATCCCGCGTTCGATGCCAGCACCTTCGAAGTGTGGGCCACGCTGCTGCACGGCGCGGCCATCGTCGTCGTCGACCAACCGACCCTGCTTGACCCAAGCGCACTGGCCCAGCACCTCACCGTCAACCAGGTCAGCATCCTGCATCTGACCGCCGGGCTGTTGCCCGGCTACTGGCATGCCCTGCGCGACCTGCTGCCGAGGCTGCGTTGTCTGCTCACCGGCGGCGACAGCGTCGATGCCGGCACCGTCGCCGCCATCCTGGCCCACGCGCCACCGCAACGGCTGCTGCATTGCTATGGCCCGACCGAGGCGACCACCTTCAGCGTGGTTCACCCGGTCGCCCCACTTGCCGAGGACGCAGCGCGGATTCCACTCGGCCGGCCCTTGCCAGGCAACCGTGTTTACGTGCTCGATCGCCATGGTCAACCGACGCCGATTGGCGTGGCCGGCGAACTGCATCTCGCCGGTGCGCAGTTGGCGCAAGGCTATCTGCATCGCCCCGCGCTGACTGCCGAACGTTTCGTGCCCGACCCGTTCGTCGCGCAAGCCGGCGAGCGGATGTACAAGACCGGCGACCTGGCTTGTTGGCGCGACGATGGCACGCTGGATTTCCTCGGCCGCAACGATGCGCAGGTCAAGATCCGTGGCTTCCGCATCGAGCCGGGCGAGATCGAGGCTGCCTTGCGCGCCTGCGCTGGCGTGCAGGAAGCCGCGGTCATCGCGCGCGAGGACACCGGCGGGAAACGCCTGGTCGCCTATCTGGTCGGCGATGCTTCGATCCTGGAGCCGGCAACGCTGCGCAGCCAACTCGCTACGCGCTTACCCGACCACATGCTGCCAGCGGCCTACGTGCAGCTCGCTGCATTGCCGCTCACGCCCAACGGTAAACTCGATCGCGCCGCACTTCCGGCTCCCGACGATCAAGCGCTGGATCTGCATGCCTATGTCGCTCCGCAAGGCGAATGGGAACAGGTGCTGGCGACGCTATGGAGCGAGCTGCTCGGCGTCGAGCAAGTCGGGCGCAACGATGATTTCTTCGCCCTCGGCGGCCACTCGCTGCTGGCGATCAAACTGATCGAACGTCTACGCCGGCTCGGCTGGCAGTTGGACGTACGCAACCTCTTCAGCACACCGACCCTGTCGCGCCTGGCGGCAACGTTGGCGGCGGCATCGGAAGGGATCGTCCCGCCCAATCCGATTGGCCCCGACTGCACGCGGATCACTCCCGATCTGCTGCCGCTGGTCGAACTGACCCAGACCGAGATCGACACGGTCATGGCGACCGTCGCTGGCGGCGCAGCCAACGTGCAAGACATCTATCCTCTCGCCCCGTTGCAGCAGGGCCTGCTGTTCCATCACCTGGCCGATCCGCTCGCCGACCCGTATCTGCATTCGTTCCTGCTCAGCTTCCCGTCTCGCGACCAGCTCGATGCGTTTCTCGACGCACTCGATCAGGTCATTGCACGCCACGACATCCTGCGCACCGGCGTCGTCTGGCAAGGACTGTCTGCACCGGTGCAGGTGGTCTGGCGCCAGGCCGCACTTGCACGTCGCCTGCATGCCTTCGCCGGCCCCGACCCGGCCGCACAGTTGCAGACGTGGATGCACACGCCGGCCGCCGCGCTCAGCCTGCCGCAGGCCCCGCTGATCCACGCACACCTGGCCCATGATCCGGACGCAGGGCGCTGGCTGCTCGGACTGCAACAGCATCATCTGGTGATGGACCACACCACCCTGGAACTGGTCATCGAGGAGGTACACGCCCACCTGGGTGGACAACAGCAGCATCTGCCGGCACCACTGCCGTTCCGCGACTTCATCGCGCATATTCGCGGCGGTGTCGGCGTGCAGGCACATCAGGCCTTCTTCACCACCATGCTTGCCGGCATCGATGCACCCACTGCTCCGTTCGGCGTGCTCGCACCGGTACACGACCCGGCGACGCTGCAGCAGATTCACCGGCCCTTGCCCGTAGCGCTGGCCCAGGCGTTGCGCAAGCAGGCACGCCGCTGGGGCGTCACGGTCGCCAGCCTGTTCCACCTGGCCTACGCGGTGCTGCTGGCCCGTACCAGTGGGAGCGACGAGGCGGTCTTCGCCACCATGCTGTCCGGACGCATGCATGCCAGCGCTGGCGTGGACCGTGTGCTGGGCATGTTCCTCAACACCTTGCCGATCCGCCTGGGCAGCGCACACGACAGCGTGCTGCACGCCGTACGCCATACCCAGATCTGCCTGGCCCAGCTGCTGCAGCACGAACATGCCCCGCTCGCGCTGGCACAGCGCTGCAGCACCCTAGATCCGGCGCTACCCCTGCTGTCTGCCCTGCTCAACTACCGCTTTGCCGGCGGCAGCACGGTACTGACTCCTGATGCTCTTCCGATGCACGATCCCCTGCGTGACATGCAGCAACTCGGTGTCCAGGAGCGCACCCACTATCCATTGGTGGTGTCGGTCAACGATCACATCGAGGAGGGCGGCTTCTCCTTGGACGTGCAGTGCGTGCCCCAGTGCGGTACCGAACGCATCGCGGCGATGATGCTGCACATCGTGCACGCCCTGGTCCAGGCGCTGGAGCATGCGCCGGACGCTCCGCTGCACGCACTGGACCTGCTGCCTGCGGACCACCGCACACGGCTGCTGCAGCAGTTCAACCACAGCGCTGCGCCGTGGCCGGACGCACCGCTGTTGCAGCCGCTGTTCGCTGCGCAGTGCCGGCGTACTCCCGACGCACCGGCGCTGTCCGATGCGCAGGTGCAGCTGTCCTACGCGCAGCTGGATGCGCACGCCAACCGCCTGGCCCACCGCCTGATCGCCGCTGGCGTGCGCCCGGACACGCGCGTGGCGCTGTATCTGTCGCGCGGCGCCGAGCGCCTGGTCGCCTTGCTCGCCGTGTTCAAGGCCGGCGGCGCCTATGTCCCGCTCGACCCCGATCAGCCCACCGAGCGGGTCGCCTTCATGCTCGGCGATGCCCGCGTGCGCGTCGTGCTCACCGACACGCAGCTGCAGCAGCAATTGCCCGCCAGTCGCGCCCTGCAGCAGACCCGCGTCCTGCTGCTCGATGCACCGACCTCGGCCGCGGACCCGGCCCACCACCACGCGCCGGTCATCGATGGCTTGCATCCAGATCACCTGGCCTACGTCGTCTACACCTCCGGCTCCACCGGTCAGCCCAAGGGCGTCATGGTCAGCCATCGCGGCCTGGTCAATCTGGCCCTGGCCCAGATCGCCGCCTTCGGCGTGCAACCGCACAGCCGCGTGCTGCAACTGGCCAGCATCGGCTTCGACGCCTGCGTGTCCGAGTTGCTGATGGCCTGGCTGGCCGGCGCCTGCCTGCACGTCCCGCCGGCCGAGGCGTTAGCCGGAGCAGCCTTGCTCGAGGTGTTGCAGCACCAGCGCATCACCCATCTGACCGTGACCCCGACCGTGCTGGCCTCGCTGCCCGAACAGGTCAGTTGCCCCAGCCTGCAGACCCTGGTGCTGGCTGGCGAGGCGGCCGATGCCAAGCTGGCCCGCCGCTGGCAAGCGCACACCCGCGTCATCAACGCCTATGGCCCCACCGAGGCCAGCGTCTGCGCCAGCCTGCATCTGGACGGTGTCCGGCACGGCGAGCGCCTGCCGATCGGCAGGCCGATGGCCAATGTCCGCCTCTATGTACTCGATCCGCAGGGACACCTCGCGCCGATCGGCGTGCGCGGCCAATTGCATATCGCCGGCCGCAGCGTGGCGCGTGGCTATCTGCGGCGTCCGGACCTGACCGCCGAACGCTTCGTCCCCGATCCGTTCGCCGAACAGCCCGGCCAACGCATGTACAAGACCGGCGACCTGGCGCGTTGGACTGCCGACGGCAACCTGGAGTCTCTCGGTCGCAACGACGACCAGATCAAGTTGCGTGGCGTGCGCATCGAACTGGCCGAAATCGAAAGCGCGCTGCGCAGTTGCGCTGGCGTACGCGATGCCGCGGTGCTGTTGCGCCACGACCGGACCAGCGAACCGCGTCTGGTCGCGTACGTGGTCGGCGACGCCGATGCCGTGCCCGAGGCCCAATCGCTGCGCACACACCTCGGTGGTCGCCTGCCTGAGGTCATGCTGCCAGCCGCCTATGTGCAGCTGGACGCACTCCCGCTAACGCCCAACGGCAAGCTCGATCGCCGTGCGCTGCCAGCACCGGATGCCGATGCACTCGCCACGCACACCTACGTGGCGCCCGAGGGCGAACTGGAAGTCCTGCTGGCCGCGCTATGGAGCGACCTGCTCGGTGTCGAGCAGGTCAGCCGTCACGCCAGCTTCTTCGCCCTGGGCGGTCACTCGTTGCTGGCGATCAAGCTGATCGAACGTCTGCGCCAGCATGGCTGGGCGCTGCAGGTGCGTGCGCTGTTCGGGGCCACCACCCTGGCCGATCTGGCCGCCGCGCTGCGTCCCAGCGGCGCGATCGAGGTGCCCCCCAACCGCATCACCGTCGATTGCACCCGCATCACGCCCGAGCTCTTGCCGCTGGTGCAGCTGACCCAGGACGAGATCGACGCAGCCGTGGCCACCGTCGATGGCGGCGCAGCCAACGTGCAGGACATCTATCCGCTGACCGCACTGCAGGAAGGCCTGCTGTTCCATCATCGTGCCAGCTCTCTGGGCGATGCCTACCTGAGCTTCAGTGTGCTGGCCTTCGACACCCGCGCGCAGCTGGACGCATTTATCGCCGCGCTGGAAGCGGTCATTGCCCGCCACGACATCCTGCGCACCGGTTTCGCCTGGCAGGGCCTGAGCGCGCCCGTGCAGATCGTCTGGCGCCATGCTGTGCTATCGCTGCACGAGCACCGCATCGACGCGCCCGATGTGCTGGCCGCGCTGAAAATCCGCATAGATCCAAGCACTACCCAATTTGATGTCACCCAGGCACCGCTGATCCGCGGCCATCTCGTCGAAGATCCGCACCAGGCACGCTGGTTGCTGGGCCTGCAGACCCATCACCTGGTGATCGACCACACCACCCTGGAACTGCTGGTCGAGGAAATCCAGTTCTACCTCGGCGACCGCGCCGAGCAGTTGCCCATCGCGTTGCCGTTCCGCGATTTCGTGGCCCAGGCGCGCCTGGGCGCGAGCCACGACCAGCACCGTGCCTTCTTCACCCGACAACTGGGCGACCTCGATACGCCCACCACGCCATTCGGGCTGAGAGACGTGCACGGCACTGGCGCGGACATCGAACAGGCAGTGCTCCCACTGAGTGCTGCACTCTGTGCTGCTGCACGCCTGCAAACGCGCAGGCTCGATGTGAGCCCCGCCAGCCTGTTCCACCTGGCTTATGCGCTGGTGCTGGCGCAGGCCAGCGGCCAGGACGACGTCGTGTTCGGCACCACCTTGTTCGGACGCATGCACGCCGGTGCAGGCGCCGACCGTGCGCTGGGTATGTTCCTCAATACGCTGCCGATCCGCCTGCAGCGCGACCGCAGCACCGTCGCCGACGCCGTGCGCCACACCCAGGCGCGGCTGGCCGAACTGCTCCATCACGAGCATGCGTCATTGGCGCTGGCCCAACGCTGCAGCGGCATCGCTCCGCCTGCTCCGCTGTTCACCGCATTGTTCAACTACCGCCATACCGGTGGCGGTTCGGTGCAGACACCGTCAATCGAAACGCCGCACGATGAGTGGCGTGGTGTCGAGATGGTGGAGGCACAAGAGCGCACCAATTATCCGCTGACGCTATCGGTCGACGACATCCGTGCCGACGGCGGATTCGCATTGGTCGTGAAGGTCAACCAGCGCATCGGCGCCGCACGTGTTGCGGCCATGATGCTGCAGGCCGTGCAGGCACTGGTGCAGGCCTTGGAACAAGCGCCGCAAACCGCCTTGCACAACCTGGACCTGCTGCCGCCAGACGAGCGCGCCCGATTGGACGGCTTTACGGCTACCGCAGTCGCGCCGCACGAAACGGACTGCCTCCATCAACTGTTCCAAGCACAGGTCGGCCGCACCCCGCACGCCATCGCGCTGCTCGCCGACGGCCGCGAACTCAGTTACGCCGCGCTTGAAGCCCATGCCAATCAGCTGGCGCATCAACTCCATCGCTTGGGCGTCGGGCCTGAACATCGCGTGGCGTTGCATCTGCCGCGCAGCCCGGTTCTGGTGGTCGCACTGCTGGCCACGCTCAAGGCCGGCGCTGCCTATCTGCCGCTGGACCCGGAGTTGCCCGACGCACGCCTGGCCTTCCTGCTCAAGGACAGCGGCGCATGCATGGTGCTGACCTGCGCCCAATTGCACGATCGGCTCCCGGCCAGGGACACCATGCCCGACATCGGCGTGCTGCGCCTGGACGCGCTGCCTACGCCCTGCACCGCCGATCCCGGTGCACCGCGTGTGCCGGGCCTGTGCCCGGATAACCTGGCGTATGTGATTTACACCTCCGGTTCCACCGGACACCCCAAAGGCACCCTGCTGACCCATCGCGCGGCTGCTCACTACCTGCAATGGGCGGCCGAGACCTATCGCCCGCATCCCAGCGCACTGGTGTCGTCCTCGCTGGCCTTCGACGCTACGCTGACCAGCGTGATGGCGCCGCTGCTGTGCGGAGCAACGGTCGAACTGCTGCCTGAGCACGACACGCTGGACGCCTTGCGCCAGCGCCTGTGCGATCCCACCCCGCTGGGCCTGGTCAAGCTCACGCCCGCACATCTCGAAGTGCTAGGTCAGCGACTGGCAGATCACCCGGAACCGCTCAGCCCCGCAGTGATGGTGATCGGCGGCGAAGCCCTGCCTGTGGCAACGCTCGCCCGCTGGCAAACGCTCGCGCCGCGGACGCGCCTCATCAACCAGTACGGCCCCACCGAAGCGGCGATCGCGTGCGTGATGCATGAGGCCACGGCCGCAGATGCAGTGTCCAACAACGACAGCGTATCGATCGGCCGCCCCATTGCGCACATGCGCATCTACCTGCTCGATCAACGTGACCGACGCGTTCCGATCGGCATCACCGGGCATCTGCTTATCGCCGGCGTCCAACTGGCGCGTGGCTATCTGGGCCGCCCCGATCTGACCGCCGAACGCTTCGTTCCCGATCCGTTCGCCGAACAGCCCGGCCAACGCATGTACCGCAGCGGCGACCTGGCCTGTTGGCGCGACAATGGCACGCTGGATTTCCTCGGCCGCAACGACGACCAGGTCAAGCTGCGCGGCTTCCGCATCGAACCAGGCGAAATCGCCGCTGTCCTGCGAACCTGCCCCGGTGTGCACGATGCCACCGTGCTGCTCCGTCAGGACAGCCCAGGCGAACCGCGTCTGGTCGCCTATCTGGTCACCGCCCACCCGGACGATGCCGATCCCTTGGCGCTGCGGCACGCGTTGGCCATGCGCCTGCCCGACGTCATGCTGCCCACCGCTTACATGCGCCTGGACACCTTGCCGCTGACGGCCAACGGCAAACGCGATCGCCGCGCCCTGCCTGCGCCAGAACAGAGGCATCTGGGTCAGAGTGCCCACGTGCCCCCGCAAGGCGAACTCGAACGCACACTGGCGCAACTTTGGAGCGAACTGCTCGAGGTCGATCGCATCGGTCGCCACGATAGCTTCTTCGCCCTCGGTGGCCACTCGCTGCTGGCGGTGCGGCTGATCTCGCGCATCCGCAGCGTGCTGGGTCTGGAACTGCCTCTGGCCACACTGTTCGCATCCCCACGCCTGGCCGATCTGGCAGTGACGCTGGGCAGCAGCGCCGCCAGCAGCCTGCCCGCCATCGTGTCGGCCAACCGCGCGGCACCGTTGCCGCTGTCCTTCGCCCAGCAGCGCCTGTGGTTCCTGGCGCAGTTCGACGCCCAGGCCGATCTGGCCTATCTGATACCACGCAGCATGCGCCTGCGCGGCCGACTGGATCGCCAGGCACTGCGCCAGGCACTGGATCGGATCGTGGACCGCCACGACACCTTGCGGACCCGCATCGTTGTGCATCAGAACGAGCCGGTGCAGCAGATCGATCCCGTCGGTATCGGCTTCGCGCTCTGCGAACACGATCTCAGCGCTGATCCCGATCCCATCGCCCAGGCCACACGCTATACCGAGCTGGAGGCACAAACCCCCTTCGATCTTACCCAGGACACACTGGCGCGCGGGCAGCTTCTGCACCTCGGCGAGGACGACCATGTGTTGCTGGTCACGTTGCATCACCTGGTGTGCGACGGCTGGTCGATGCGTCTGCTGGAGCGCGAATTGAGCACGCTCTACGCCGCCTTCGTCAGCGGCCAGCCCGATCCGCTGCCGCCGCTGCAACTGCACTACGCCGACGTTGCGGTATGGCAACGCCGCTGGCTCGTCGGCGAGGTGTTGCAGCGGCAGCGCGCCTTCTGGCTGGAGCACCTGCGCGATGCACCGGCACTGCTCGAGCTGCCGACCGATCGCCCACGCCCTGCGTTGCAGGACTACAGGGGCGATGCCGTGGAATTTGCAATACCGGCGGAATTGACCGCGGCGTTGAAGGCGTTGAGCCAGCGCCACGGCACCACGGTGTTCATGACCGTCCTGGCCGCCTGGAGCGTGCTGTTGTCGCGTCTGTCCGGCCAGCCGCAGGCGGTCGTCGGGACGCCGATCGCCAACCGCACCCGCAGCGAACTCGAACCGCTGATCGGCCTGTTCGTCAATACGCAGGCCTTGCACATCGATCTGCGTGCCAACCCTTCCGTGGCCGCGCTGTTGGCCGCGGTGCGTCGCACCGCGCTCGCCGCGCAGGAGCACCAGGATCTGCCCTTCGAGCAGGTGATTGAAGCACTCAATCCCGTGCGCAGCCTGGCTGCGACGCCGCTGTTCCAGTCCATGCTGATCTGGCAGAACACCGCTGACGCGGACCTGACGCTGTCCGGTCTGGATCTGCAGCCGATCCAGGCGCAGGGCAATCAAGCCAAGTTCGACCTGGAACTGTCGTTGCACGAACGCCACGATCGCATCGTCGGCCATCTGGGGTATGCCACCGCGCTGTTCGACCGCCACACCATCGAGCGCCAATTGGCCCAGTTCATCCACGTGCTCGCCGGCATGGCGGCCGACGACAAGGCTGCCGTCGCGCAGCTGCCGCTGCTGCCCCCCGACGAACGCGCGCTAATCGGCCGCTTCAGCGTCACCGAAGGCACGCCGTGCGCGCCGGCCATATGCATCCACCACCTGTTCGAAGCGCAGGTGCGCCGCACGCCCGATGCCATCGCAGTGAGCGAAGGCGCGCGCGCAGTGCGCTATGCCGAGTTGGAGGCACGCGCCAATCGGGTGGCGCACCGGCTGCGCAATTCGGGGGTGGACCTGGAGAGCCGGGTCGCCCTCTACCTGCCGCGCAGCATCGACCAGATCGTGGCGCTCCTCGCCACGCTCAAGGCCGGTGCCGCCTACCTGCCGCTGGATCCGGAGCTGCCCGACGCACGCCTGGCGTTCCTGCTCGCAGACAGTCGTCCATGTGCGGTGCTGACCTGTACCGCACTGCATTCGCAGCGCCAGTCGCTTGGCAGTGCGATGCAAGACGTCACTCTGCTGATGCTGGACACCGAGCTGGATACGGATGCCGATCGACACGATCCCGGCGCCCCGACGGTTCCGGGCTTGTGCCCCGACAACCTGGCTTATGTGATCTATACCTCCGGTTCCACCGGACAGCCCAAAGGCACCTTGCTGACCCACGCAGGCGCCGCGCATTACCTGCAATGGGCGATAGAGACCTATCGCCCATTCCCCAGCGCGGTGGTGTCGTCTTCGCTGGCCTTCGATGCAACGCTGACCAGCCTGCTGGCGCCGCTGTTGTGCGGTGCGCATGTCGAACTGCTGCCTGAGCACGCCACGCTGGATGCATTGCGCCGCCGCCTGTGCGAACCCACCGCGCTGGGCCTGGTCAAACTCACGCCAGCCCATCTGGAAGTGTTGGGCCAGCAGTTGCTCGACCATACGGAACAGCTTAGCCCAGCGGTGATGGTGATCGGGGGTGAAGCCCTGCCCGCGGCAACGCTCGCACGCTGGCAAACGCTCGCCCCCAACACCCGCTTGATCAACGAATACGGCCCCACCGAAACTGCGGTCGGCTGCGTGGTGCACGAAGCAAGCACCGCGGATGCGCACGCCGCGCATGGCCGCGTACCGATTGGCCGTCCGATCGACCATCTACGCATCCATGTGCTCGATCAATACACGCAACTGGCACCGATCGGCGTCACCGGCCACCTGCACATCGCCGGACCGCAACTGGCACGTGGCTATCTCGGTCGCCCCGATCTGACCGCCGAACGTTTCGTCCCCGATCCTTTCGCAGAACAGCCCGGCCAACGCATGTACCGCAGTGGCGACCTGGCCTGCTGGCATGCCGATGGCACGTTGGACTATCTCGGCCGCAACGACGATCAGATCAAACTACGCGGCTTCCGCATCGAACTGGGCGAAATCGGCGCTGCGCTGCGCGCCTGCAACGGCGTGCAGGACGCCGCAGTCGTACTGCGCGAGGACACGCCCGGCGAGCCACGTCTGGTCGCGTATCTGGTCGGCGATGCCGACACCAGCGCCGACGCCTTGCGCACGCAGCTGGCCACGCGCCTGCCCGAGGTCATGCTGCCGAGCGCGTATGTGCATCTGCAGGCACTGCCGCTGACTGCCAACGGCAAGCTGGATCGCCGCGCCCTGCCGGCACCCGATGCCGATGCGTTCGCAGCGCAAGCTTACGCGCCGCCAGAAGGCGCGCTGGAAACTTTGCTAGCGAGACTGTGGAGCGAGCTGCTCGGCGTCGAACGCGTCGGACGCCACGACACCTTCTTCGCCCTTGGCGGTCATTCGCTGCTGGCGGTGCGGCTGATTTCGCGCATCCGCAGCAGCCTGGGGATCGAGCTGCCATTGGCGACCCTGTTCGCCCACCCACGCCTGGCCGACCTGGCCCAGGCCCTGGACAGCGCCGCTGCCAGCACCCTGCCGGCCATCGTGCCGGCCGAGCGCGGCCAACCGCTGCCGCTGTCCTTCGCCCAGCAACGCCTCTGGTTCCTGGCCCAGCTCGACGCCCAGGCCGACCTGGCCTACCTCATGCCCAACGGCCTGCGCTTGCGCGGACGGCTGGACCGCCACGCGCTGCGCCAGGCGCTGGACCGCCTTGTCGCCCGCCACGAAACCCTGCGCACCCGCATCGGTCTGCAGCAGGAAGAACCGGTGCAGCTCATCGACGCCGAAGACGTCGGCTTCCCTTTGCGCGAGCACGATCTCAGCGGTCATCCAGACCCCGAGACCGAGGTGTCGCGTCTGGCCGAACACGAAACCGGCACACCCTTCGACCTGGCCCGCGACACCCTGGCACGCGGCCAACTGCTGCGTCTGGGCGAGGACGAGCATGTCCTGCTCGTCACCTTGCACCACCTGGTGGCCGATGGCTGGTCGATGGGCGTGCTGGTGCACGAACTGGGCACGCTCTACGCCGCCTTCGCGCAAGGCCGGCCCGATCCGCTGCCGCCACTGCCGATCCAGTACACCGACTACAGCCTGTGGCAACGCCGCTGGCTCGAGGGGCCACTGCTGCAACGCCAGCTCGACTTCTGGCGCGACCACCTGCAGGACGCGCCGGCGCTGCTGGAGCTGCCCACCGACCGACCGCGCCCGGCGCGACAGGACGCGCGCGGCGACACGCTCGCCTGCGTGCTCGATGCCGCGCTCAGCACCGCGCTGACGGCGCTGAGCCAGCGCCACGGCACTACCGTGTTCATGACCTTGCTGGCCGCCTGGGGCGTGCTGCTGGCACGCCTGTCAGGACAAGAACAGGTGGTGATCGGTACACCCATCGCCAACCGCACCCGCAGCGAACTGGAGCCGTTGATCGGCCTGTTCGTCAACACACAGGCGTTGTGCATCGATCTGCGGGGGCAACCCTCGTTCGGCGACCTGTTGGGCCAGGTGCGCACCACCGCGCTGGCCGCGCAGGCGCATCAAGACGTCCCCTTCGAGCAGGTCATCGAAGCGCTCAACCCGACGCGCGACCTAGCCCATCACCCCGTCTTCCAGGTCATGTTCGCCTGGCAGAACACGCCCGACAGCAGCATCGAACTGCCGGACCTGGCATTGCACGGGGTGCCGCAGCGGCTGAACGCCATCAAGTTCGATCTGGATCTGGCGCTGCAAGCGCGCGACCGTGCCATCGTCGGCAGTCTCGGCTATGCCACGGCCCTGTTCGATGCGGCCACCATCCAACGCTGGTGGCGCTCCTTCGAACAGTTGCTGCATGCGCTGACACGCTCGGAAACTACCTGCGTCTGGCAACTTGACTGGCTGGATGCGCCGCAGCGCCAGCACCTGCTGGCGGCGTTCGGCACGGGAGCGACCGCCGCTGCGTTGGACCAGCCCGTCCATCGGCTGTTCGAAGCGCAAGCGCAGCGCACGCCCGATGCCATCGCCGCGGTCGCCGACGAGCAGTGCGTCAGTTATGCCGCACTCGATGCCCGCGCCAACCAGATGGCCCACCATCTGGTTGCGCTGGGCGTGGTGCCGGAAAGCGTCGTGGCCGTATGCCTGCCACGCGGCATCGACCTGATCGTCGCCTTGCTGGCGATCCTCAAGGCCGGTGCGGCCTATCTACCGTTGGACATCAACGCGCCGCCCGCGCGTCTGGACGAAATGCTTGTCGCCGCACGCACGCAGGTCCTGCTCGCACAGCGCCAGATCGCCGTGCAGCTGGTACCACGCAAGGAACTGCAGCGTGTGCTGACAGACGCCGACGCGGCGTTGTGGGCATCCGCTCCCGTGCACGCGCCCAGCGCGGCGACATGGCATCCGCAACACCCGGCCTACGTGATCTACACCTCAGGCTCCACCGGCCAAGCCAAGGGGGTGGTGATCTCCCATCAAGCGCTGGTCAACTTCCTTGCCGCCCTGCACACCCAACTGCCGCTGTCGCCCCAGGACCGCCTGTTGGCCGTCACCACCATCTGCTTCGACATCGCCGCCCTGGAACTGTTCGCACCGCTGATCCATGGCGCCTGCGTCGTCATCGCTGCAGCGCAGATCCAGGAGCCGACGCAGTGGATGCAGTTGCTGGCCGAACACCGCATTTCTGTGCTGCAAGCGACGCCGACGTTCTGGCAGATGCTGCTGAATGCCGGTTGGCAAAGCGCGCCGACCTTGCGCCTGCTTTGCGGTGGCGAAGCCTTGCCGCAGGATCTGGCGCAACGCCTGCGAGCGGGCGGCGGCCGGCTGTGGAATCTCTACGGTCCCACCGAGACCACCATCTGGGCCAGTGCATACCCCGTACTCGACACCGAGCCCGGCAACCTCGTATCGCTGGGGCGGCCCTTGTCCAATACCCGCATGCAGGTGCTAGACACGCATCGGCAGTTGCTGCCGCTGGGCGTGGCCGGCGAACTGTACATCGCCGGCCCGCAGCTGGCCCGCGGGTATCTCGGTCGCCCTGACCTGACCGCCGAGCGTTTCGTGCCCGATCCGTTCGCCGAGCAACCGGGCCAGCGCATGTACCGTAGCGGCGATCTGGCGCGCTGGCGCGCCGACGGCAACCTGCAGTACCTGGGCCGCAACGACGATCAGATCAAGCTGCGCGGTTTCCGCATCGAACCGGGCGAAATCGAAGCCGTGCTGCGCGGATGCGACGGCGTGCGCGAGGCGGCGGTCGTGCTGCGCACGCACGGCGACGACAAGCGGCTGTTCGCCTATCTGGTCGGCGACGCGGTGTTGAGCGCCGAGCGCCTGCGTGCTGCGTTGGCCATGCGTCTGCCCGACTACATGATCCCGGCCGCCTATGTGCAACTGGATACGCTGCCGCTGACGCCCAACGGCAAACTCGACCGTCGCGCCCTTCCCGCACCCGACGCCGATGCGCTCGCCGTGCAGGAATACGCGCCACCGGCAGGCGAGTTGGAAACCTTGCTCGCCACCCTGTGGAGCGAACTGCTCGGCGTCGAACGTGTCGGCCGCCACGACACCTTCTTCGCCCTCGGCGGTCATTCGCTGCTGGCGGTGCGGTTGATCTCGCGCATCCGCAGCAGCCTGGGAATCGAGCTGCCATTGGCGACCCTGTTCGCACAGCCGTGCCTGACCGATCTGGCCCAATCGCTGCACGGCGCCGCCGCCAGCACCTTGCCGGCCATCGTGCCGGCCGACCGCAGCGCGCCATTGCCGTTGTCTTTCGCCCAACAGCGGCTGTGGTTCCTGGCACAACTCGATGTGCACGCAGACCTGGCCTATTTGATGCCCAACGGGTTGCGTCTGCGTGGCAAGCTCGATCGCCACGCGCTGCGCCAGGCCTTGGACCGCATCGTCGCCCGCCACGAGACCTTGCGCACCCGCATCGGCCTGCACCAGGACGAACCGGTGCAGCTCATCGGCGCCGATAGCGTCGGCTTCCCACTGATCGAGCATGATGTCAGCGGTCATCCAGATCCCGAAGCCGAGCTGCTGCGTTTGGCCGAATGCGAAACCAGCACACCCTTCGACCTGGCCCACGACAGCCTGGCGCGCGGCCAGTTGCTGCGCCTGGGCGACGACCACCATGTGCTCTTAATCACCCTGCATCACCTGATCTGCGATGGCTGGTCCATGGGTCTGCTGGTGCAGGAACTGAACACCCTGTATGCCGCGTTCGTCCAGCACCATCCCGATCCGTTACCGCCGCTGCCACTGCAATATGCCGATATCGCGGTGTGGCAGCGCCGCTGGATCGATGGCGAGGTACTGCAACGCCAGCGCGACTTCTGGATGGAACATCTGCACGACGCTCCTGCCCTGCTGGAGCTGCCCTGCGATAGGCCCCGGCCGCTACTGCAGGATCATCGCGGCGAAGCGATGGCGCTTGCGTTGAATGCTCAGCTGAGCGCATCGCTGAAAATCTTGAGCCAGCGTCACGGCACCACCGTGTTCATGACCTTGCTCGCTGCCTGGGGCGCCTTATTGGCGCGCCTGTCCGGACAGGAGCAGGTCGTGATCGGCACCCCAATTGCCAATCGTACCCGCAGCGAACTGGAGCCGCTGATCGGCCTGTTCGTCAACACTCAGGCGCTATGCATCGATCTGCGTACAGATCCTTCCGTGGCCGAATTGCTGGCTCAGGTACGCGCCACTGCGCTGGCCGCGCAGGCGCATCAGGACATCCCCTTCGAGCAGGTCATCGAAGCGATAAACCCGGCACGCAACCTCGCGCATCGCCCGGTGTTCCAGGCCATGTTCACCTGGCAGAACGCCTCGATCAGCGAGCCGGACCTGGCGCTCCCGGGGCTGCAGCTGCAGTCGTTAGCGCAGCCCCTGTCCGCGCTCAAGTTCGATCTGGACCTGGCACTGGAAGAGCGCGATGGCTGCATCGTCGGCAGCCTGGGCTACGCCACAGCGCTGTTCGATGCAACGACGATCCAGCGCTGGTGGCGCGGCTTCGCGCAGGTGCTGCACGCGCTGACGCGCGACGATACCGCTCGCGTCTCGCAACTGCCCTGGTTGGATGCGCCACAGCGCGAGCAATTGCTGGCCGACTTTGGCACTGGCGACATGGCCACTGTGTCCGAGCAGCCGCTGCACCGGTTGTTCGAAGCACAGGCACGCCAGACGCCGGATGCCATTGCGGTGGTGTCGGAGCAACCTGGCCTGCGCTATGCCGCGTTAGATGCCCAGGCCAATCGACTGGCGCAACGCCTGCGCAGCGTGGGCTTGCGTGCCGGTCAACGCGTGGCCATTGCGCTGCCGCGTTCGGTTGAGTTGATTGTTGCGCAACTGGCCGTGCTCAAGTGCGGAGCGGCGTATGTGCCGCTGGACGTCGATCATCCCGACGAGCGTCTGCTTGCGTTGATCGACGATGCGCAGGTGTCTGTGCTGATCCACGCTGCCGATAGTGCGCTGGCGCCTGCTCAGGTGGTGTGCCTGGTGGTCAATGACCTTGACGATCTCGAGGGCAGCGACGACGACATCACAACGCCACCAGCGATCGCCGTGCCGGCCACAGCCGCGGCCTACGTCATGTACACCTCCGGTTCCACCGGCACACCGAAGGGTGTGACGGTGTCGCATGGCGCGGTGGCTAACCTCGTCCTGCAGGATGGTCCAGCACGGCTGCGGTTCGACGACCGCGTTGCTTTCGCGTCCAACCCTGCCTTCGACTCGGCCACGCTGGAGGTCTGGGGCAGTCTGCTCCATGGCGCCACTGTCGTCGTTGTTCCTGCGCCGGTCATGCGCGACCCACATGCTCTGGGCACGTTGGTGGCGCGCGAACGCCTGTCGGTCTTGATCCTGGTCGCCGGCGTGCTGCGCGCCTATGCCCCAGCAATCGCACCGCAACTTGGCACCCTGCGCCTGCTGCTCACCGGTGGCGATGTCGCCGATCCGCACGCGCTGACAACGGTGTTCGAGGCCGGTGGCGCGACCACCGTCTTGCAGACTTACGGTCCGACCGAGAGCACCCAGTTCGTCACCGCGTTGGCGTTGCAGCACGCGCCCGATGCAACCCGACGCCTGCCGATCGGTCGGCCACTGGCCAATACCCGGCTTTATGTGCTCGATCGCCACGGTCAACCGGTGCCAATTGGTGTGACCGGCGAACTGCATCTCGCCGGTGCGCAGTTGGCGCAGGGCTATCTGCATCGTCCTGCGCTGACTGCCGAGCGCTTCGTCCCCGATCCGTTCGCCGAACAGCCCGGCGAGCGCATGTACAAGACCGGCGACCTCGCATGTTGGCTGGCCGATGGCATGCTCGATTTCCTCGGCCGCAACGATGCACAGGTCAAGATCCGCGGCTTCCGCATCGAGCCGGGCGAGATCGAAGCGGCACTGCGCAGCTGCGCTGGCGTGCAGGAGGCCGTGGTCATCGCACGCAATGACACCGGCGAAAAACGCTTGGTCGCGTATGTGATCGCAGATCAGAAAGTCGCGCCTGTGGAGCCGGCGACCTTGCGCACCCAACTGGCCGCACATCTTCCCGACCATATGCTGCCAGCCGCCTACGTGCAGCTCGATGCATTGCCACTCACCCCCAACGGCAAACTCGATCGCGCAGCGCTCCCGGCACCCGACGATCAAGCGCTGGATCTGCACGCCTATGTCGCCCCGCAAGGCGAATTGGAACAGGTAGTGGCCACGCTGTGGAGCGAACTGCTCGGCGTTGCACAGGTCGGCCGCCGCGACGACTTCTTCGCGCTGGGCGGTCACTCGCTGCTGGCGGTCCAATTGGTCTCACGTCTGCGCCAACAACTCGACGTCGAATTGCCGCTGGCCGAGGTGTTCTCTCATCCGCAGATGGCGCAACTGGCCAGCAGGCTCGCCAGCGCCGCGCCGCAGACCCTGCCACCGATCGTTCCGGTTCCGCGCGACCGTCCGCTCCCACTGTCTTTTGCCCAACAGCGGTTGTGGTTCGTCGCACAGCTCGACCCGCAGGCTCACCTTGCCTATTTGATGCCACTGCGCATCCGCCTGCGGGGGCCGCTGCACGGCACGGCCTTGCGGCGCGCACTCGATCATCTGGTCGCTCGGCATGAGCCACTGCGCACGCGCATCGGCGTGATCGACGGCAGCGCGGTGCAGCAAATCGCGACGGCCGACATCGGCTTCGCACTGACCGACATCGATCTATCGCGACATGCCGAACACGACGAGGCCATCCAGCGCCACGCCGAACAGGAGACGACGACCCCGTTCGATGGCGCGGATCGCACGCTCGTGCGCGGGCGGCTGCTGCGTCTGGCCGATGCCGATCACGTCCTGCTACTCACCGTGCATCACCTGGTAGCCGACGGCTGGTCGATGGGCGTGCTGGTGCACGAACTGGGCACGCTATACGCCGCCTTCGTGCAAGGCCGGCCAGATCCGCTGGCGCCGCTGCCGATCCAGTACGCCGATGTTGCGGTGTGGCAACGCAGTTGCCTCGGCGAGGAGGCGCTGCAGGACCAGCGCCGGTTCTGGGTCGATCACCTGCACGCTGCGCCATCCGTGCTGGAACTGCCGACCGATCGCCCGCGCGCCGCGCAGCAGGACTACCGCGGCGATAGTCTGCAGATCGCGTTGGATCCAGCCCTCACCGCTGCGCTGACAGACCTGGGCCAGCGCCACGGCAGCACCCTGTTCATGACCCTGTTGGCCGCCTGGGGCGCGCTGCTGGGGCGCCTGAGCGGCCAGGACCAGGTCGTCATCGGCACGCCGATCGCCAACCGCACCCGCAACGAACTGGAGCCGTTGATCGGCCTGTTCGTCAACACCCAGGCGCTGCGCATCGACCTGCGCGGCACCCCCTCGTTCGCCGACCTGTTGGGCCAGGTGCGCGCCACTGCGCTGGCCGCACAGGCGCATCAGGACCTGCCATTCGAACAGGTCATCGAAGCGCTCAACCCGGCGCGCGACCTGGCCCATCACCCGGTGTTCCAGGCCATGTTCGCCTGGCAGAACGCGCCGACGCCCACCCCCGCGTTGCCGGGTTTGACGGTGCAGCCGATCGTCGTTGCCGAGAGCTCGATCAAGTTCGATCTGCAACTCACCCTGCAAGTGCACGAGGACCGTATCGTCGGCGGCCTGAGCTACGCCACCGCGCTGTTCGACCGCAGCACCGTGGAGCGCCACCTGGCCCAGTTCGTGATGCTGTTGCAGGGCATGGTCGCCAACGACCGCGCATGCGTTGCGCACCTGCCGCTGCTGGCGGACGACGAACACGCGCAGTTGCGAGGCTTCAACGCCACCGCCACCGACCTGGGCGGCACGGGCTACCTGCACCGCGCCATCCAAGCGCAGGCGCAGCGCACGCCCGACGCCATCGCCGTGACCGACGACCACGGCACGCTCAGCTATGCCGAGCTCGATGCCCGCTCCAACCAGCTCGCCCATCACCTGATCGGCTTGGGCGTGGTGCCGGAAAGCAGCGTCGCCGTGTGCCTGCCACGCAGCATCGACCTGGTCGTCGCCCTGCTGGCGATCCTCAAGGCCGGCGCCGCCTACCTGCCGCTGGACAGCGACGTACCGGCCGCGCGCCTGGACACCATGCTCGCCGATGCGCGGCCCTGCGTGCTGCTGGCCCATCGTGAGACCGTGGCACTGCTAGAGCAATGCGCTGATCGGCACACCGTGTTGCTGGACGCCGACGCCGACGCCGCGTTGTGGGCCTGCGCTTCCACGCAAGCGCCCACGGTGGCACTGCACCCGCAGCACCCGGCCTATGTCCTCTACACCTCCGGCTCCACGGGCACGCCCAAAGGCGTGGTCACCACCCATGCCGGCATCGACAACCGCCTGCAGTGGATGCAGCAGCACCTGCAGCTGCAACCCAACCGGAGCGTCTTGCAGAAGACCCCGGTCGGCTTCGACGTCTCGGTCTGGGAACTGTTCTGGCCGCTGCGCGTGGGCGCGCGTCTGGTGCTGGCGGAACCGGGTGGGCACAAGGATCCAGCCTATCTGATCGACCTGATCGAACGGACCGGCGTCGACACCGTGCACTTCGTGCCGTCGATGCTACGGGTGTTCCTGGATGTCTTACCGCAAGGCGCATGCGCCAGCCTGCGGCGCATCGTCTGCAGTGGCGAAGCCTTGCCGGTGGATCTGGCCAGCACAGTCCGCGCACGTCTGCCGCAGGCGCGCCTGTACAACCTCTACGGCCCGACCGAAGCGGCGGTGGACGTCAGCGTCTGGGAATGCACCGCGGCCGACACCAGCTGCGTGCCGATCGGCCGACCGATCGCCAATACCCGCCTGCACGTGCTCGATACGCACGGCCAGTTGGCACCCATCGGCGTGGCCGGCGAACTGCAGATCGCCGGCGTGCAGCTGGCGCGCGGCTATCTGGGTCGCCCGGACCTGACCGCCGAACGCTTCGTCCCCGATCCGTTCGCTGACCAGCCCGGCCAGCGCATGTACCGCACGGGCGATCTGGCGCGCTGGCGCGCCGACGGCGCGCTGGAGTACCTCGGCCGCAATGATCACCAGGTCAAACTGCGCGGCGTGCGCATCGAACTTGGCGAAATCGAAGCCGCACTACGTGCTTGCGCCGGCGTGCGGGATGCGGCCCTGATGCTGCGACAGGACAACACCGGCGAACCGCGCCTGGTCGCCTATCTGGTCGGCGACGCGAAACACCTCGTGGCCGACGCACTACGCACGCAACTGGCCGCACGTCTGCCCGAGACCATGCTGCCCAGCGCCTACGTGCCGCTGGACGCGCTGCCGCTGACCGCCAATGGCAAGCTCGATCGCCGCGCCCTGCCGGCGCCGGACGCCGATGCGCTGGCCACGCAGACCTACCTCGCCCCCGACGGCGAGCGCGAAACCTTGCTCGCCGCACTGTGGAGCGAGCTGCTCGGCGTCGAACGGATTGGCCGTCACGACAGCTTCTTCGCCCTCGGCGGGCATTCGCTGCTCGCCATCACCTTGATCGAGCGCTTGCGTCGGCACAACCTGACACTGGACGTGCGCACCCTGTTCACCCACACGAGGCTGCTGGACATGGCCGCCCGGCTGCAAACCGGACACGTGGACGTCCCGCCCAACCGGATCGCCGCCGACTGCACCAGGCTCTCTCCCGAACTGCTGCCGCTGCTGGAGCTGAGCCAAGCCGACATCGACACCATCACCGTTGCAGTGGACGGCGGCGACGCCAACATCCAGGACATCTATCCGCTGGCGCCACTGCAGACCGGCATGCTGTTCCATCACCTGGCCAACGCCGGTGCGGACGCGTATCTGCAAACGAGCCTGATGGCGTTCGACACGCGCGATCGTCTGGACCGTTTCCTGGCCGCACTGAATTGGGTGATCGCTCGCCACGACATCCTGCGCACCGGCTTTGCGTGGAACGGCCTGCCGCATCCGGTCCAGGTGGTCTGGCGGAATGCGCCGGTGCAGGTGCACACGCATGCGCTGGACGACGCGAGCGACGTGGCGGCGGCGCTGCAGGCCATCCTGTCGTCCAGGCACTACCGGATCGACCCGCAGCGGGCGCCGCTGCTGCAGGCGCACCTCGCCTACGATCCCGTGCAGGCGTGCTGGCTGTTGAACCTGGCACATCACCATCTGGTGATGGATCACACCACGCTGCAGATCGCGATGGAGGAAATCGACGCGTATCTGAGCGCGCGTACGCAGGCCCTGGCAGCCCCGGTCCCGTTCCGCAACTTCGTCTTCGAGATCGGCAACGGCGTCGCGGAGGCAGAACACGCACGCTTCTTTACGCAGACGCTCGGCGACGTGGACACGACCACCGCGCCCTTCGGTCTGACCGACATCCACGGCGATGGCGCACGGCTGCGCACTGCGCAACAAGCGCTCCCGGCCGCGCTGGCAACGGCGATCCGTCGGCATGCGCGGCGGCTCGGCATCAGCCCTGCGGCGGTCTTCCACCTCGCCTACGCATTGGTGCTGGCCATCGCCAGCGGCCAGGACGACGTGGTGTTCGGCACCGTCCTGTTCGGCCGCATGCGCGGTGGCGCAGGGGCCGACCGCGCCATGGGCATGTTCCTCAACACCTTGCCGCTGCGGCTGCGCCGCGACGCCACGCCGGTCGAACAGGCGCTGGCGCAGACCCATGCGCGCCTGGCGGCCCTGGTCGAACACGAACATGCGCCACTGGCGCTGGCCCAGCGCTGCAGCGGATTGGATGCGACGCAGCCGCTGTTCTGCGCGCTGATGAACTATCGCTACAGCAGCGGGCGCGATGCCGTTCGGCACGCGCCCGAGGCTGGGCCACACGCGCGGGCCTTCTGGGAGGGCGTGCAGGCGCTGGGCAAACGCGACGTCAACAACTATCCGCTGACCCTCTCGATCAACGATGGCGGCGAGGGGTTCACGCTGGACGTGAGCCTGGACCACAGCGTGCCTGCCGAACGCCTGTGCGACCTGATGCAGCACACCCTGGCGCACCTGATCCAGGCGCTGGAGCAGCATCCGCAGGCCCCGTTGCATACGCTGCCGATCCTGCCGGCGTCCCAACGCGACGCCGTGCTGCACGGGGCCGGCGCCGCGCCGGCCAGCACTGCGGCGCGCTGCGTGCATGTGGCGGTACAAGCCCAGGCGCAGCGCACGCCGCAGGCGCTGGCGCTGGTGCAAGGCCAGCAGTCGTTGACATACGCGCAGCTGGACGCCCAGGCAGTGCGACTGGCCCGACAACTGCAGACCCTGGGCGTCGGGCCGGATACGCGGGTGGCGATCTACCTGACCCGCAGCAGCGCGATGGTGGTCGCCTGGCTGGCCACGCTGAAGGCCGGCGCCGCCTACGTGCCCCTGGATCCAGCCTATCCGCCCGAACGCCTGGCCTACATGCTCGACGACTGCCGACCTCGGGCCGTGGTGACCTGCGCCGCGCTGGAAGGGCAACTTCCGAGCTGCCGTGCGCTGCGCAGCGCACGGGTGCTCACGATCGACCCCTCGCAACCGACCGACGCAGCCGAGCCGGCGACGACTGTTGCCAGCACCGTCGCGGACGCCGCGCTGGCCTACGTGATTTATACCTCCGGCTCCAGCGGCCGTCCCAAAGGCGTGATGGTCGAACACCGGCAGCTGGACAATCTGGTCCGCTGGCATGGCGAACGCTTCGGCCTGCAAGCGGGCGTGCACTGCAGCGCCGTGGCCGGGCTGTCCTTCGACGCCGCCGCCTGGGAGCTGTGGCCGGCGCTCTGCCATGGCGCCAGCGTGCACCTGGCGCCGGCCGACGCGTCAGCGGACCCATCGGCCCTGCTCGCCTGGTGGCAGGCGCAGACGGTGCAGATCGGCTTCCTGCCGACGCCGCTGGCCGAACTGGGCCTGCAACAGGCGCAGTGGCCGGCTGGCCTGCGCACCCTGTTGACCGGCGGCGATCGGCTCGGCCCGCTACGTCAGCCGCTGCCGTTCGAACTGGTCAACAATTATGGCCCGACCGAAAGCGCGGTGGTCGCGACCTCGGGGCGAGTCGACACCGGCGACACCCTGCCCGACATCGGCAGCCCCATCACCGGCGTGCGCGCTTATGTGCTGGATCGCTGGGGCCAGCCGGTTCCGCTCGGTGCGGTCGGCGAACTGCATGTGGCCGGCGCCAGCCTGGCCCGCGGCTACCTGGGCCGCCCAGGATTGACCGCCGAGCGCTTCGTGCCCGACCCGTTCGTGGCGCAGGCGGGGCAGCGGATGTACCGGACCGGCGATCTGGTCCGCTGGACCTCCACGTGCGCACTGGACTTCGTCGGCCGCAACGACCAGCAGGTCAAGGTGCGCGGCGTGCGCATCGAACCGGGCGAAATCGAAGCGGTGCTGCGCAACGCACCGAACGTGCGCGAGGCGGCGGTGCTCGCCCATCCGGCGCCAGAAGGCGGCATCCGCCTGATCGCCTACGTGACCGGCCGGGCGGAGATCGAGGCGCTGCGTGCGCATGCGGTTGCGCAGCTTCCAGAGGCGATGCGCCCGGTGGCGTACGTGGCGATGGATGCGCTGCCGCTGACGCCCAACGGCAAGCTGGATCGCAACGCCTTGCCGGCACCGGACGCGCACGCCTTCGGCGTGCGTCCCTACGCGCCCCCGCAGGGCCCGGTGGAGGAGTGCCTGGCCGCCCTGTGGAGCGACTTGCTCGGCATCGAGCGCATCGGACGTTACGACAACTTCTTCGACCTCGGCGGGCATTCGCTGCTCGCCATGCAACTCGCCTCGCGCGTGCGCACCCGCTTGCATGCCGAGATGCCGCTGGATCGCTTCTTCGCCAACCCACAGCTGCATGAACTCGCGCAACACGTGCTGGCCAGCCGCCTGGAACGGCGTGCGCAGGCAGATGCCGAGACGCTGCTCGCCCGCGCCAAAACTGGAGCCTGATCGACCATGTCATCGTCCCCCGCACTGCCTGCCGATCTGTCCACGTTGAGCGTCGATGAAATCGAGCGCCTGTGGAATCTATTGGAGGACGCCGATGCGGCCGATACGGACAGCGACAGCATCCCGCGGCGCGACCCAGACCAGCCGATCCCGTTGTCGTTCGCCCAGCAACGCTTGTGGTTGCTCGCGCAGCTGGATCCAGGCAGCGCGTCGGCCTACCTGATCCCGGCCGGGGTGCGCCTGCGTGGCGTGTTACAGACCCAGGCTTTGCAGCAGGCGCTGGAACGGATCGTCGCCCGGCATGCTGCCTTGCGCACCCGCATCGTGACGGTGAGCGGCATTGCAGAACAGCGGATCGATCCGGCCGGCAGTGGCTTCGCACTGACGCACATCGATCTTTCCCAGCGCGGCCTTGAGGAGGCGCAGGCCGAGGCACGCCGGCAAGCAGTGCAGGAAGCCACTACCCCATTTGACCTGGCGCACGGTCCGCTGATCCGCGGCCGTCTGCTGCGTCTGGCCGCACACGATCATGTGCTGCTGTTGACCATGCACCACATCGTCTCCGATGGCTGGTCGATGGGCCTGCTGATCCGCGAGTTGAGCACACTGTACACGGCCCTGGCGCAGGGACTGGACGATCCGTTGCCGGCATTGTCGCTGCAATACGCCGACATCGTGGCCTGGCAACGGCGCCAGGCCGATGGTCCCGCGCTGCAGCGGCAGCTCGATTTCTGGCGTGCGCATCTTCGCAATGCGCCGACCGTGCTTGGCCTGCCCTGCGAATCCCCGCGCCCGGCGGTACAGGATCATGCCGGCGACCGCGTCGAGATCGTGCTCGACGCCGATCTGAGCAGCGCACTCGCTGCGCTGAGCAAGCGTCATGGAGTGACGTTGTTCGTGACCATGCTGGCGAGCTGGGGCATCTTGCTGTCGCGGCAGTCCGGCCAAGACAGTGTGGTGATCGGCAGCCCGGTGGCCAATCGCCATCGCGCAGAGTTCGAGCCGGTGATCGGCTTTTTTGCCAATACCCAGGCGCTGCATGTCGATCTTTCCGGCAAGCCGACAGTCGCTGCGTTGCTTGCCCAACTGCGTGGTGTCACCGCGGCGGCGCAGGCACATCAGGACCTACCGTTCGAGCAACTTGTCGAAGCGCTCAATCCAGTCCGCGACCTTTCCCGCCATCCGCTGTTCCAGGCCTTGCTGGGGTGGCAGGAGGGTGCGCCGGAGACGCTGGCGCTACCCGGACTGCGCCTGGAGCACTTCCGCGCCGACCATCACAGTGCGAAGTTCGACCTGGAACTGTCGTTACAGAACACCGGCACGCACATCGTCGGCCAGCTCACCTATGCCACCGCGCTGTTCGAGCGCAGCACGATCGAGCGCCACCTGGCCCAGTTCGTGACGCTGCTGCACGGCATGGTGGCCGACGACAGCACGCGCGTGGACCGGCTGCCACTTTTGCGCGCACCCGAGCGCCAACAGTGGCTGCAGACACTGGCGCGCGCGCAGCGCACATTCGCCGACGATGCATGCCTGCCGAGTTTGTTCGAACGACAAGTCGCGCAACGGCCGCACGCCATCGCCGTGGTGCACGAGGAGCTGGCGCTGAGCTATGCCGACCTGGACGTACGCGCCAACCAGCTCGCTCATCATCTGATCGCCCACGGCATCGGTCCGGAAGACCGCGTGGCGCTGTACCTGCAGCGCGGTATCGATCTGGTCGTGGCCATCCTCGCCGTGCTCAAGGCCGGTGCCGCCTATCTACCGCTGGATCCGGCCTATCCCACCCAGCGGCTGGCTTTCATGCTCGACGATGCGCAGCCGCGCCTGCTGCTCACCCACGCTGCGCTGGCCGCTAGTCTGCCCTCAGAGACCGGCATTGCCACCTTGGTGCTGGACGAGGCAGATGCCTGGACGCATCGTCCCATCGATTCGCCGCAGCGCAACGATCTGCTGCCGCAGCATCCGGCTTACGTCATCTACACCTCCGGCTCCACCGGCACTCCCAAGGGCGTCGTCGTTGCACATGCACACGTGGTGCGCCTGTTGCACGCCACCCGCAGCCAGGTCGCGCCGAGCGCTGACGATGTCTGGACGCTGTTCCATTCCTGCGCCTTCGACTTCTCGGTCTGGGAGCTGTGGGGCGCACTGGCCCATGGCGGTCGACTGGTCGTGGTGCCGCAGCACGTTGCGCGCGACCCGGCCGCCTTCCATGCCCTGCTCTGCCAGCAGCGCGTCAGCGTGCTCAATCAAACGCCCAGCGCGTTCCAGGCGCTGCTCGAGGCGCCGCGACACAGCGACTTGCAACACCATCTGCGGCTGGTGATCTTCGGTGGCGAAGCGCTGCAACCGGCCAGTGTGTCCACGTGGTTCGCACAACACGGTCAGCGCACCGCGCTGCTCAACATGTACGGCATCACCGAAACCACCGTGCATGTGACCGCGCATGTCCTCACCAACCAGGATGTCACGCGCGCCGACCTCAGCCCGATCGGCGCGCCGCTCGCGGATCTGCGTGCCTATGTGCTGGCAAGCGACGGCCAGTGCCTGTCGATCGGTGTGGCCGGCGAACTGCACGTGGCCGGCGCTGGCCTGGCGCGCGGCTATCTGGGCCGTCCGGGATTGACCGCCGAGCGCTTCGTGCCCGATCCATTCGCCGCGCAACCCGGCGAACGCATGTACAAGACCGGCGACCTGGCGCGTTGGCAGGCCGACGGCAGCCTGGCGTATCTGGGTCGCAACGACGAGCAGGTCAAGCTCCGCGGCTTCCGGATCGAGCTCGGTGAGATCGCCGCGGCCTTGCGCGGCTGCGACGGCGTGCGCCAGGCGGTCGTCATTGCCAGCGAGGACAGCACCGGCGACAAACGTCTGCTCGCGTATGTCGTCGGCGATGCGGATGTCGCGCTTGACCCCGACGCTTTACGCACCCGACTCGGCGCCCGCCTGCCCGACTACATGCTGCCGGCGGCCTATGTGCAGCTGCCCGCACTGCCGCTCACTGCCAACGACAAGCTCGACCGCCGCGCCCTGCCGGCGCCGGATGCCGATGCGCTCGCCGCACAGACCTACGTTGCCCCGGAAGGCGAGCTGGAAATCATGCTGGCCGCAGTGTGGAGCGAGCTGCTCGGCGTCGAACGCGTCGGTCGCCACGACAGCTTCTTCGCTCTCGGCGGCCATTCGCTGTTGGCAATCACACTGATCGAGCGCCTGCGCCAACACGGCTGGCAGCTAGACGTACGCGCACTGTTCACCCACGCGACACTGGCCGCCGTCGCCGAGACACTGAGGCCAGAGAAAACTGCCGCGATTCCGCAGAACCGGATCGCACCCGATTGCAGCCGCATCACGCCCGCATTGTTGCCGCTGGTGCAGCTCACTCAAGTCGAAATCGATGCCATCGTCTGCACGGTTGACGGCGGCGCGGCCAATATCCAGGACATCTATCCGCTGGCTCCGCTGCAGGAAGGCCTGCTGTTCCATCACCTTGCCGACCCGGGAGCCGATCCGTACGTAAACACCACGCTGCTGGCCTTCGAAACGCAACAGCAGGCGGCCGCGTTCCTGAGCGCCTTCGACCAGGTGGTGCAGCGCCACGACATCCTGCGCACCAGCATCGTCTGGCAGGACCTGCCGGCACCGGTGCAGGTGGTCTGGCGCCACGCCGCCCTCCAGGTCCACCGGTACACCCTGCAAGGGCAGGACGCGCAAGCAGAGTTACTGACCAGAATGGGTCCCGATCACGCCCGCCTGGACCTCGCCAAGGCGCCGCTGCTGCAGGCGCATCTGGGCGAAGATATGGCCCAGCAACGGTGGATTGTCGGTGTGTTGGCACACCACTTGGTGATGGACCACACCACGTTGGACCTGATCATTGCCGAGATCGGCGCGCACCTGTCCGGTCGCCAGCAGCAATTGCCAGCGCCGCTGCCGTTTCGTAATTTCGTCGCTCAGGCGCAGCGTGCCGTCAGCACCGAACATGTGCCTTTCTTCAGCCGTATGCTCAGCGATGTCGACCATCCGACCGCGCCGTTCGGCCTGCTTCGCAACGACATCAACAGCGTGCCTGCACAACAGCGGGTACCGGTTGCACGAGACATTGCCCATTCGCTGCGCGCGCATGCCCGCCGCCTCGGCGTGAATGCATCCAGCCTGTTCCACCTGGCCTATGCCGTGTTGCTCGCACGCATCAGCACACGCAACGACGTCGTCTTCGGTACCGTGCTGTTTGGCCGACTGAGCGGTAGCGACGGCGCCGACCGCGCACTGGGGATGTTCCTCAACACACTGCCTCTGCGCGTGCGCATCGACACCACCAGCGTGACCGATGCTGTGCGCCGAATGCAGGAGCAGATGGCTGAACTACTGTGCCACGAACACGTCGCGCTGACAGACGTACGCAACTGCAGTGCCATCCGCGCGCCGCTGCCGCTGTTCTCGGCACTCCTCAACTACCGATACGCCGGCCACAGCTCAAGCGCAGCAGAGCACGTGGCACACGATGAGGCATGGCAAGGCGTGCGCGTGTTGCAAGCGCGCGAACGCACCACGTACCCCGTGTCGCTGTCAGTCAACGACGACGGCGATGGCTTCTCGCTCGATCTGCAGATCGATCCATGCCTGTGCGCGGAGCGCGTTGCCGGCTTTATGCTGCACGCGCTTCAGCAGCTGAACCTAGTGCTGAGTCGCGCACCGGATACACCGCTGTGCGCCTTGCAGATTCTTCCGGCAGGCGAACGCGCATGGCTGCTGCACGACGTCAATGCCACCACTGCCCACCCTGCCTCAACGCCCGCAGCCGGCGACACGCTGCTCACCCGCTTCCAGACGCAGGTGCGTCAGTTTCCGACGGCAGCGGCACTGATCGACGGCGAGCTGGTCGTGAGTTACGCCGAGCTGCAGGAGCGGGCCGCCGTTCTGGCACAACGGCTGCTCGCCTTGGGGGTGACGCCGGGCGGCTGTGTAGCGCTGCTGCTGCCGCGCTCGGCGCTGTTGATCGTGGCCGAGCTGGCGGTCGTGATGTGCGGCGCGGCCTATGTCGCCCTGGATCCGGCGCAGCCGCCAGCACGCTTGCACGCTCTGCTGGAGGACTGCGCCGCTGCCGCACTGCTATGCGACGCCGACTGCCCGCTCGATGCCGTCTGCCTTCCACGTCTGCAAGTGGAATGGGCAGCGCTCACTGGCGAGGCAGTGGCACCGCAGGTCCAGGTGACGTCCGCAAGCATCGCCTACGTCGTCTACACCTCCGGCTCCAGCGGCACCCCCAAAGGCGTGGCCGTGTCGCACGCGGCCGTGCTGGCGTTTGCGCTCAACCCGCAGCATGCGCCGTTACAGCCGCAGGAACGCGTCGCGTTCCTGGCCAATCCCGCGTTCGATGCCAGCACCTTCGAAGTGTGGGCCACGCTGCTGCACGGCGCGGCCATCGTCGTCGTCGACCAACCGACCCTGCTTGACCCAAGCGCACTGGCCCAGCACCTCACCGTCAACCAGGTCAGCATCCTGCATCTGACCGCCGGGCTGTTGCCCGGCTACTGGCATGCCCTGCGCGACCTGCTGCCGAGGCTGCGTTGTCTGCTCACCGGCGGCGACAGCGTCGATGCCGGCACCGTCGCCGCCATCCTGGCCCACGCGCCACCGCAACGGCTGCTGCATTGCTATGGCCCGACCGAGGCGACCACCTTCAGCGTGGTTCACCCGGTCGCCCCACTTGCCGAGGACGCAGCGCGGATTCCACTCGGCCGGCCCTTGCCAGGCAACCGTGTTTACGTGCTCGATCGCCATGGTCAACCGACGCCGATTGGCGTGGCCGGCGAACTGCATCTCGCCGGTGCGCAGTTGGCGCAAGGCTATCTGCATCGCCCCGCGCTGACTGCCGAACGTTTCGTGCCCGACCCGTTCGTCGCGCAAGCCGGCGAGCGGATGTACAAGACCGGCGACCTGGCTTGTTGGCGCGACGATGGCACGCTGGATTTCCTCGGCCGCAACGATGCGCAGGTCAAGATCCGTGGCTTCCGCATCGAGCCGGGCGAGATCGAGGCTGCCTTGCGCGCCTGCGCTGGCGTGCAGGAAGCCGCGGTCATCGCGCGCGAGGACACCGGCGGGAAACGCCTGGTCGCCTATCTGGTCGGCGATGCTTCGATCCTGGAGCCGGCAACGCTGCGCAGCCAACTCGCTACGCGCTTACCCGACCACATGCTGCCAGCGGCCTACGTGCAGCTCGCTGCATTGCCGCTCACGCCCAACGGCAAACTCGATCGCGCCGCACTTCCGGCTCCCGACGATCAAGCGCTGGATCTGCATGCCTATGTCGCTCCGCAAGGCGAATGGGAACAGGTGCTGGCGACGCTATGGAGCGAGCTGCTCGGCGTCGAGCAAGTCGGGCGCAACGATGATTTCTTCGCCCTCGGCGGCCACTCGCTGCTGGCGATCAAACTGATCGAACGTCTACGCCGGCTCGGCTGGCAAATCGATGTGCGGGCATTGTTCGCACAGCCCACGCTCGCGGGCCTGGCGGTCAATCTGCAAACCGCCTCCGCCATCGAGGTGCCACCCAATCGGATCGGGCCCGAGTGCACAAGCATCACTCCGGACCTATTGCCACTGGTCGCGCTGACGCAAGCGGAGATCGACGCGATCGTGGCCACCGTCGACGGTGGCGCGGCCAATGTGCAGGACATCTATCCGCTGGCGCCATTGCAGGAAGGCCTGCTCTTCCATCATCTGTCCGACCCGCTTGCCGATCCGTATCTGCATTCGTCCGTGCTCGGCTTCCCTGCCAAAGAGCAACTCGATCGCTTCCTCGACGCACTCGATCAGGTCATTGCACGCCACGACATCCTGCGCACCGGCGTCGTCTGGCAAGGACTGTCTGCACCGGTGCAGGTGGTCTGGCGCCAGGCGGTCGTGCCACGTCGGATGCATCGCTTCGAGGGACCAGACCCTGCGACCGGGCTACTGGCCTGGCTGCACGCGGCCGAAGCAGCCCCGAGCCTGCAGCACGCACCGTTGATCCATGCCCATCTGGCCCACGACACCACCACCGGACGCTGGCTGCTCGGCCTGCAACAGCATCACCTGGTCATGGACCACACCACGCTGGAACTCGTGATCGAGGAAGTCCGCGCGCATCTGGACGGGCGACACCAGCAATTGCCGACGCCCTTGCCGTTCCGCAACTTCGTCGCTCATGCGCACGCCGGTGTGTCCGAGCAGGAACACAAGGTGTTTTTCACCGCGATGCTCGCCGATATCGATGCACCCACCGCGCCATTCGGCGTACTTGCACCGGTGCGCGACCCGGCCGCGCTGCACTTTCTGCGCCTGTCGGTGCCTGCAACACTGGCCGCCGCCGTGCGCACCCAGGCGCGCCAACATGGCATCAGTGCCGCCAGCCTGTTCCATCTGGCCTATGCCCTGCTGCTGGCCCGCACCAGCGGCACGACTGAAGCTGTATTCGCCACGCTGCTATTTGGGCGCATGCATGCCAGCGCTGGCGTGGACCGAGTGCTGGGCATGTTCCTCAACACCTTGCCCATCCGCCTCGACGCGTCGCACGGCAGCGTGCTGGATGCGGTACGCCAGACGCAACTCTGCCTGGCCCAGCTGCTGCACCACGAACATGCCCCGCTGGCATTGGCCCAGCGCTGCAGCACGCTGGATCCGTCCACCCCTTTGCTCAATGCCTTACTCAACTACCGCTACGTCGGCGGCAGCGCGGTCCTGGGCGTGGAGCCAGAGGGCGAAGACCTCGCCGCTCTGGACGGGGTACAGGAGATCGCCGGTCAGGAGCGCACGCACTACCCATTGCTGGTATCGGTCAACGACCAACAGCCCAGTGGTGGATTTTCACTGGACGTGCAATGCCTCCAAAAGATCGGTACCGAACGTATCGCGGCGATGCTCCTGCAGACCCTGCAGGTACTGATCCAGGCATTGGAGCACGCACCGCAGACCGCACTGCATGCCTTGGATCTGCTACCGGAGAACGAGCGTCAAGCGCTGCACCATTTCAATGACACGACCGCCGAGCTCGATGGCAGCGGCTATCTGCATCGTGCAATCCAAGCGCAGGCGCGGCGCACGCCGCAGGCTGTCGCGCTGGTGGAAGGTGAGGTCGAACTCAGCTACGCCGCGCTTGATGCGCGCGCCAACCAGCTTGCGCATCATCTGATCGCCCTTGGTGTGGTACCCGAAGACCGCGTAGCCGTGTGTCTGCCACGCAGTCTCGATCTGGTCGTCGCGCTGCTCGCCGTGCTGAAGGCCGGCGCGGCTTATCTACCGCTGGAAACAGATGTACCGCCCGCGCGCTTGGACAGCATGCTCGCCGATGCGCAGCCTGCCGTTCTGCTCGCCTATCGCGCCACTGCCGCGCGGCTTGAGCGATGCGAAGAGCGACACACCGTGTTTCTGGATACCGACCAGGCTGCGTGGAAGAAGGCGCCCACGCACGCCCCCGTCGTGCCGGCCTTGCACCCGCAGCATCCGGCCTACGTCCTCTACACCTCCGGCTCCACCGGCCAGCCCAAGGGCGTGGTCAACACCCATGCCGGCATCGACAACCGCCTGCAATGGATGCAGCAGGCGCTGCAACTGCGACCCGAGCAGCGCGTGTTGCAGAAAACCCCGGTCGGCTTCGATGTCTCGGTCTGGGAACTGTTCTGGCCGCTGCGCGTCGGTGCGTGTCTGGTGCTGGCGCAACCTGGCGGTCACAAGGACCCTGCTTATCTGATTGCACTGATCGAGCAGACACGTATCGACACCGTGCACTTCGTGCCCTCGATGTTGCGCGTGTTCCTGGATGCCTTGCCCGAAGGCGCATGCGCAAGTCTGCAACGCATCGTCTGCAGCGGCGAAGCCCTGCCAGCGGATTTGGCGGCTGACGCACTTGCTCGCTTGCCGCAAACGCGGTTATACAACCTCTACGGCCCGACCGAAGCGGCGGTGGATGTCAGCGTCTGGGAATGCAGCGATGCGGACGCCAGCAGCGTGCCGATTGGCCGACCGATTGCCAACACCCGCCTGCACGTGCTCGATGCGCATCGCACACTCGCACCGATTGGTGTGACCGGCGAACTGCAGATCGCTGGCGTGCAGCTCGCCCGCGGCTATCTGGGCCGGCCCGATCTGACCGCCGAGCACTTCGTCCCCGATCCGTTTGCAGACCACCCCGGCCAGCGCATATATCGCACTGGCGATCTGGCGCGCTGGCGCGTCGATGGCGCGCTGGAGTATCTCGGCCGCAACGACGAGCAGATCAAGCTGCGCGGCGTACGCATTGAACTCGGCGAAATCGCTGCCGCGCTACGTGCCTGCAATGGTGTGCGCGAGGCTGTCGTCATTGCCCGCGAGAACGCAGGCGAAAAACGATTGATCGCCTATCTGGTCGGCGATGCAACGCCGTCGAGTGGCGCCGCGTCCACTGCCGACGCATTGCGCAGGCAACTGGCCGCGTGCCTGCCCGAGGTCATGCTCCCCAGCGCCTATGTGTGGCTTGACGCGTTGCCGCTGACCGTCAACGGCAAGCTCGATCGCCGCGCACTGCCGGCAGCGGATGCCGATGCGCTCGCAGCACAGGCCTACGTTGCACCGGAAGGCGAGCTGGAAACGTCGCTGGCAGCACTGTGGAGCGAGTTGCTCGGCGTCGAACAGGTCGGTCGCCACGACAGCTTCTTCGCGCTCGGCGGCCATTCGCTGCTAGCCATGCGGCTGATCGCGCGCATCCGCAACGTGCTCGGTGTCGAACTGCCGCTGGCCACTTTATTCGCACAACCACGTCTGACCACTCTTGCCGATGCCCTGGACGGCGCTGCGGCCATCGCCCTGCCAGCCATCGTGCCGGCCGACCGTCGCACGCCGCTGCCGCTGTCCTTCGCCCAGCAACGGCTGTGGTTCATCGCGCAACTGGATACGCGAGCCAACCTGGCTTTCCACATTCCGGTCGGCCTGCGCTTGCACGGTGCGCTTGCGGCCGATGTCTTGCAGCGGGCGCTGGATCGGATCGTGGCCCGGCATGAAGCGTTGCGCACGCGCTTCGTCGCGGCCGACGGCGGAGCGAGACAGGAGATTGCCCCGGCCGACAGCGGCTTTGCCTTGCGCCGTTTCGATCTCTCGCAGCATCCCGATGCCGACACCGAGATCCGGGCGCATGCGCAACACGAAGCCGATGAGGTCTTCGATCTGAGCCATGGCCCGCTGGCACGCGGGCGGTTGTTACGGCTCGGCGACGACGCGCATGTGTTGTTCCTGACCCTGCATCACCTGGTCGCCGACGGCTGGTCCATCGGCGTGCTGGTGCGCGAGTTCGTTGCGCTGTACACCGCAATGATCGATGGCCAGCCCGATCCGCTGCCGCCGCTGCCACTGCAATACGCCGATGTGGCGGTCTGGCAGCAGCACACGCTCGGCGAACACGCCCTGCAACGCCAGCGTCGCTTCTGGCAGGATCATCTGGCCGGTGCCCCCGAGCTGCTGGAACTGCCCACCGACCGGCCGCGTCCGGCGCTGCAGGACTATCGCGGCGACGCGCTGACCTTCCAGGTAGATCAGCCCACCAGCATCGCGCTGAAGGCGCTGTCTGAGCGCCACGGCACCACCTTGTACATGACCTTGTTAGCCGGTTGGGCGATCCTGCTGGCACGCTTGTCGGGTCAGCAGGAGGTTGTCATCGGTTCTCCTGTGGCCAACCGCAACCGCAGCGAACTCGAACCGCTGATCGGCCTGTTCCTCAACACCCAGGCATTGCGTATCGACCTGTCGTCCGATCCGTCGGTCGCCGCGCTGCTGGCGCAGGTGCGCGCGATTGCTTTGGCCGCACAGGACCATCAGGATCTGCCGTTCGAACAGGTCATCGAAGCGCTCAACCCCAGCCGCAGCATGGCGCATGCACCGCTTTACCAAGTGGTCCTGGCGATGCAGAACACGCCGCAAGAGGACCTGACGCTGCCGGGGCTTCACATCACCACGCTACCGACTGGACCGGTCTCCGCCCAGGTGGACCTGTGGTGGTCGATCAGCGAAACCGATGCGGGCTTGCACGGCTCGGTGATTTACGCCAGCACGTTGTTCGAGCGCGCCACCGTGCAACGCTGGATGCAGATGTGGATCACGGTGTTGCGGGCCATGACCGCACAACCGGCCTGCGCGGTGAGCGCGCTACCACTGCTACCCGAAGACCACCGCACACAGCTGCTGCAGCAGTTCAACCACAGCGCTGCGCCGTGGCCGGACGCACCGCTGTTGCAGCCGCTGTTCGCTGCGCAGTGCCGGCGTACTCCCGACGCACCGGCGCTGTCCGATGCGCAGGTGCAGCTGTCCTACGCGCAGCTGGATGCGCACGCCAACCGCCTGGCCCACCGCCTGATCGCCGCTGGCGTGCGCCCGGACACGCGCGTGGCGCTGTATCTGTCGCGCGGCGCCGAGCGCCTGGTCGCCTTGCTCGCCGTGTTCAAGGCCGGCGGCGCCTATGTCCCGCTCGACCCCGATCAGCCCACCGAGCGGGTCGCCTTCATGCTCGGCGATGCCCGCGTGCGCGTCGTGCTCACCGACACGCAGCTGCAGCAGCAATTGCCCGCCAGTCGCGCCCTGCAGCAGACCCGCGTCCTGCTGCTCGATGCACCGACCTCGGCCGCGGACCCGGCCCACCACCACGCGCCGGTCATCGATGGCTTGCATCCAGATCACCTGGCCTACGTCGTCTACACCTCCGGCTCCACCGGTCAGCCCAAGGGCGTCATGGTCAGCCATCGCGGCCTGGTCAATCTGGCCCTGGCCCAGATCGCCGCCTTCGGCGTGCAACCGCACAGCCGCGTGCTGCAACTGGCCAGCATCGGCTTCGACGCCTGCGTGTCCGAGTTGCTGATGGCCTGGCTGGCCGGCGCCTGCCTGCACGTCCCGCCGGCCGAGGCGTTAGCCGGAGCAGCCTTGCTCGAGGTGTTGCAGCACCAGCGCATCACCCATCTGACCGTGACCCCGACCGTGCTGGCCTCGCTGCCCGAACAGGTCAGTTGCCCCAGCCTGCAGACCCTGGTGCTGGCTGGCGAGGCGGCCGATGCCAAGCTGGCCCGCCGCTGGCAAGCGCACACCCGCGTCATCAACGCCTATGGCCCCACCGAGGCCAGCGTCTGCGCCAGCCTGCATCTGGACGGTGTCCGGCACGGCGAGCGCCTGCCGATCGGCAGGCCGATGGCCAATGTCCGCCTCTATGTACTCGATCCGCAGGGACACCTCGCGCCGATCGGCGTGCGCGGCCAATTGCATATCGCCGGCCGCAGCGTGGCGCGTGGCTATCTGCGGCGTCCGGACCTGACCGCCGAACGCTTCGTCCCCGATCCGTTCGCCGAACAGCCCGGCCAACGCATGTACAAGACCGGCGACCTGGCGCGTTGGACTGCCGACGGCAACCTGGAGTCTCTCGGTCGCAACGACGACCAGATCAAGTTGCGTGGCGTGCGCATCGAACTGGCCGAAATCGAAAGCGCGCTGCGCAGTTGCGCTGGCGTACGCGATGCCGCGGTGCTGTTGCGCCACGACCGGACCAGCGAACCGCGTCTGGTCGCGTACGTGGTCGGCGACGCCGATGCCGTGCCCGAGGCCCAATCGCTGCGCACACACCTCGGTGGTCGCCTGCCTGAGGTCATGCTGCCAGCCGCCTATGTGCAGCTGGACGCACTCCCGCTAACGCCCAACGGCAAGCTCGATCGCCGTGCGCTGCCAGCACCGGATGCCGATGCACTCGCCACGCACACCTACGTGGCGCCCGAGGGCGAACTGGAAGTCCTGCTGGCCGCGCTATGGAGCGACCTGCTCGGTGTCGAGCAGGTCAGCCGTCACGCCAGCTTCTTCGCCCTGGGCGGTCACTCGTTGCTGGCGATCAAGCTGATCGAACGTCTGCGCCAGCATGGCTGGGCACTGCAGGTGCGTGCGCTGTTCGGGGCCACCACCCTGGCCGACCTGGCCGCCGCGCTGCGTCCCAGCGGCGCGGTCGAGGTGCCCCCCAACCGCATCACCGTCGATTGCACCCGCATCACGCCTGAGCTCTTGCCGCTGGTACAGCTGACCCAGGACGAGATCGACGCAGCCGTGGCCACCGTCGATGGCGGCGCGGCCAACGTGCAGGACATCTACCCGCTGACCGCACTGCAGGAAGGCCTGCTGTTCCATCATCGTGCCAGCTCTCTGGGCGATGCCTACCTGAGCTTCAGCGTGCTGGCCTTCGAGACGCGCGCGCAGCTGGACGCATTTATCGCCGCGCTGGAAGCGGTCATTGCCCGCCACGACATCCTGCGCACCGGTTTCGCCTGGCAGGGCCTGAGCGCGCCCGTGCAGATCGTCCGGCGCCACGCCATTCTCCCGCGTCAGGAACACTGCATCGATGCCCCCGATGTGCTGGCCGCGTTGAAGCAGCGCATGGACCCACGCAGCGCTCGCATGGATGTCACCCAGGCACCGCTGCTGCGTGGCCATCTCGTCGAAGATCCGCACCAGGCACGCTGGTTGCTGGGCCTGCAGACCCACCACCTGATGATCGATCACACCACGCTGGAATTGTTGATCGAAGAAGTGCAAGCGCATCTGGATCAGCGCCAGCAGCAACTCCCCGAGCCGCTGCCATTCCGCAATCTGGTCGCGCAGGCACGCCTGGGCGTGAGCGAGGCGGAGCACCGTGCTTTCTTCACGCAACAGCTTGGCGATCTGGAGACACCCACCGCACCGTTTGATTTGTGGGAAGTGCGCGGCAGTGGCGCCGAGATCGAGGAGCACCAGCAGTTACTGCCACAGCCGTTATGCACCGCATTGCGTTTGCAGGCGCGACGTCTCGACGTCAGCCCCGCCAGCGTGTTTCACCTGGCCTATGCGCTGATGCTGGCCAAGGCCAGCGGCCGCGACGATGTCGTGTTCGGTACCACGCTGTTCGGGCGCATGCATGCCGGCAGCGGTGCACACCGGGTGCTGGGTATGTTCATCAACACCCTGCCTATCCGACTGCGCCGCGATCATCGCGGCGTAAACGACGCGGTGCGCGACACCCAGCAGCGGCTCGCCGAGTTGATCCATCACGAACATGCCCCGCTGGCCCTGGCACAGCGATGCAGCGGCATCGTCGCACCCGCACCGCTGTTCATTGCATTGCTCAACTACCGGCATGCCGGCGGCAGCGCAGTGCAAGCGCCGAGCGGAACATCGCAGGCCTGGCATGGCATACAGATGCTGGAGTCGCAGGATCGTACCAGTTACCCGCTGACGCTTTCGGTCGATGACATCCGTGCGAATGCGAGTTTTGCACTGCAAGTCCAGGTGGACCAGCGCATCGGTGCCGCGCGTGTCATTGCGCTGATGCTGCAGGCTGTACAGGCATTAGTGAAGGCGCTGGAAGACGCGCCGGAGACGGCCCTGCACGCGCTACACCTGCTGCCCGCCGATGAACGCGCCCAGCTGCAAGACTTCACCGTCACCGAAACGACTCCGCTCGCGCACGCACAATGCATCCATCATCTGTTCGAAGCGCAGGTCCGTCGCACACCCAACGCCATCGCGCTGTACGCCGATAACCGCGAACTCAGCTACGCGGCGCTCGATGCGCGCGCCAACCGGCTGGCGCATCGCTTATGCGCATTAGGTGTGGCACCGGAACACCGCGTCGCGCTGTACTTGCCGCGCGGTATCGAGCAGATCGTCGCTCTACTGGCGACGCTCAAAGCCGGCGCCGCCTATCTGCCGCTGGACCCGGAGTTGCCCGACGCACGCCTGGCCTTCCTGCTCGCCGATAGCCGCCCGCGTGCGGTGCTGACGTGTGACGCCCTGCACGCGCGGCTGCAGTCCTTCGGTAGTGCCATGCAAAGCGTCGGCGTGCTGACATTGGATCAGGATGCAGATGTGGATCTGCACGATCCAGGCGCACCGATTGTCCCAGGCTTGTGCCCCGATAACCTGGCCTACGTCATCTACACCTCCGGCTCCACCGGGCAGCCTAAAGGCACCTTGCTCACCCACGCAGGCGCCACGCATTACCTGCAGTGGGCGATCGAGACCTATCGCCCATTCCCCAGCGCGGTGGTGTCGTCCTCGCTGGCCTTCGACGCCACGCTGACCAGCCTGCTGGCACCGTTGTTGTGTGGAGCCAGGGTCGAACTGCTGCCTGAGCACAACACGCTGGACGCCTTGCGCCAGCGTCTGTGCGATCCCACCCCGTTGGGCTTGGTCAAACTCACACCAGCCCATCTGGAAGTGCTGGGCCAGCAATTAGCCAACCATGCCGAACCGCTCAGCCCGGCGGCGATGGTGATCGGTGGCGAAGCTTTACCTCCAGCCACACTCGCACGTTGGCAAGCACTCGCCCCCAACACCCGCTTGATCAACGAATACGGCCCCACCGAGACCGTCGTCGGCTGCGTAGTACACGACGCAACGCACGATGTCCCAGCCCCGCATGGTCGGGTGCCGATCGGTCGTCCGATCGCGCACCTGCGCATCCATGTGCTCGATCACCACGGCCAGCTGGCGCCGATCGGCGTCGCCGGGCACCTGCATATCGCCGGACCGCAACTGGCACGCGGCTACCTCGGTCGCCCCGATCTGACCGCCGAACGCTTCGTACCCGATCCGTTCGCCGAACAGCCAGGCCAACGCATGTACCGCAGCGGCGACCTGGCCAGTTGGCATGCCGACGGCACACTCGACGTCCTCGGCCGCAACGACGACCAAGTCAAGCTGCGCGGCTTCCGCATCGAACTGGGCGAAATCGTCGCCGCGCTGCGTGCCTGCGCTGGCGTGCAGGACGCTGCCGTGCTGCTGCGCGAAGACACACCCGGCGAGCAGCGCCTGGTGGCGTATCTGGTAGACGACGCCGGCAACGAGAGCGCTCCGTTGGCACTGCGCGAAGCCTTGGCCGCACGGCTGCCCGAGGTCATGTTGCCAAGCGCCTATGTGCGACTCGATGCTCTGCCGCTCACCGCCAACGGCAAGCTCGATCGCCGCGCACTGCCGGCACAGGGCGCGGACGCCCTCGCCGCACAGGCGTATCTTGCCCCGGAAGGCGAACAGGAAATCCTGCTGGCCACCCTGTGGAGCGAACTGCTCGAGATCGAGCGGATTGGCCGCAACGACAGCTTTTTCGCCCTCGGCGGCGATTCGCTACTGGCGATCGTGTTGATCGAACGCCTGCAGCAATCCGGTTGGCAGTTGGACATCGGCGCCCTGTTCAATACACCGGTGCTGGGCACGCTGGCAGGCGCGCTACGTCCGGCGGCAATCGCGCCGGTGCCGGCCAACCGGATCGTGCGCGATTGCACGCGGATCACACCCGACCTATTGCCGTTGGTCGTGCTGACCCAGACCGAGATCGACGCGGTGGTGGCGACCGTCGCCGGCGGCGCTGCCAACGTGCAGGACATCTATCCGCTGGCCTCGCTGCAGGAAGGCCTGCTGTTTCACCACCTGCAACATACCGACAGCGACCCCTATGTCATGCCCGGTCTGCACGCATTCGCCAGCCGTGCAGAGCTCGACCGCTTCCTGGCCGCATTGAATAGCGTGATCGCGCGTCACGACATCCTGCGTACCGCCTTTGTCTGGCATGGCGTGCGTGAAGCAGTGCAAGTGGTCTGGCGACAGGCGCCACTGCGACTGCATTCGCATGTTCTGGAGAACGATGATGCACTGGAGCAACTGCAGTGCTGTCTAACATCGCCGCAGGCGCGGATCGACCCGCAACAGGCGCCGCTACTGCATGCGCACCTGATCCACGACGCGGTCAACCAGCGTTGGTTGCTCGGCATGCTCTACCACCACCTGGTGATGGACCACACCTCGATGGATCTGGCGATCGAGGAAGTTGGCGCGTTCCTGGCCGGCACCGCAGACGCCCTACCGGCGCCACTGCCGTTCCGCGAATTCGTCGCTCGCGCCCGGCTGCGCGGCTCGGCGCAGACGCAGGAAGCGTTCTTCAGCAAACTGCTGGGCGATGTCACGCAGACCACCGCGCCCTACGGCATGCTGGATGTGCACGGCGATGGCAGCACGGTGCGCGAAGCGCGCCTGCAGGTTCCCGATGCGCTGACCCAGGCGCTGCGCGCGCACGCGCGTGCGCTGAATGTGAGCATGGCCAGCCTGTTCCATCTCGCCTACGCACTGGTGGTGGCGACCACCAGCGGACGCGACGACGTGGTGTTCGGCACCACGCTGTTCGGTCGCATGCAGGGCGGCAGCGGCATTCACCGCGTGCTGGGCATGTTCCTCAATACCCTGCCGCTGCGCCTGCGCATCGACACCACCAGCGTGGCCGATGCGGTAAGCACGGTGCAGGGACTGTTGGCGATGCTCATGCAGCACGAGCACGCACCGTTGAGTCTGGCTCAGCGCTGCAGCGGCGTCGCTGCGCCGGCGCCGTTGTTCACCGCCCTGCTCAACTATCGCCATGTCGCCAGCAGCCAGGCGTCGAATACGCTCCCGGACTGGGCCGGCATGCAATCGCTGGGCGCCAGCGAGCGCACCAACTATCCGCTGTCGTTGTCGGTGAACGATGACGACCGCGGTTTCTGGTTGGATGTGCAGACCGGACCCGCTGCCACACCCGAGTCGGTCGGTCAGCTCATGCTCGAAGCCCTGCGGCAACTTTCGCAAGCGCTTGCCGATGCACCGCACACCGCCTTGCATGATCTGCATATCCTGCCGGAGCTCATGCGCACTGACATCGTCGTTGGCTTTAACCCGGCGCCCAGCGACGCCCCCGCAGTCGGCATCGCGCACTTGTTCGCTGCACAGGCGGCGCGCACGCCGCAGGCACCGGCGTTGATCGATGCCCACGGCAGCACCCTCACCTATGCTGAACTCGCCCAACGCGCCGAGCGCCTGGCCTGCCGTCTGCGTGCCTTGGGCATCGGGCCGGAAGCGCGGGTCGCGGTATGCATGCCGCGCGGCATCGATCTGGTGGCAACGCTGCTGGGCGTATTCCAGGCGGGCGCGGCCTATGTACCGCTGGACCCGGAGTATCCCGCGCAACGCCGTACCGACATCCTGCGCGACTGCCAGCCGCAGATTCTGGTAGCAACCTCGGCATGCGCATACGCGCTGCCGCCACAGGTCGAAGTGCCGCTGCTGTGGTACGACGCCCCTGGCGACGCGGCGATTGCCGTACCGACCGAAATCGCCGCGCCGCATGCCGCGCAGTTGGCCTATCTGATCTACACCTCGGGTTCCAGCGGACGTCCCAAGGGAGTCATGGTCGAGCACGGCGCGTTGGCCGCCTACTGCGTCGCCGCCGCCGAGCTGTTTGGCCTGAGCGGCGAAGACGACGTCCTGCAGCAGAATTCGATCAACTTCGATCTGTCGTTGGAAGAACTGCTGCCTGCGCTGATCGCCGGCGCCTGCCTGCGGCTGGCGCCATTGCCGCTGGACGCCGTTGCCACACCAACGCCCGCCAGCGTGCTGCATCTGACCAGCGCGCATTGGCATGCGCTGGTGAGCGTATGGACGCAAGCGCCCGAACAAGCGCGCCAGCAGCTACAGCAGGTGCGCCTGATCAACATCACCGGCGACGTTCTGTCGCCCTACCAACTGCAGCAGTGGTATGGGCTCGGGCTGCAGGCAATCACGCTGATCAACACCTACGGCCCCACCGAAACCGCGATTTCCTGCACCGCTGCCCGTCTGTGCACCGAAGACGCCAACGCCACCCGCATCAGCATCGGCACCGCGCTGCGCCATGCGCGTCTGTACGTGCTCGACGCTCGTCTCCGCACGCTGCCAATCGGCGTGGCCGGAGAGCTGTATGTGGCAGGCGCACAGGTCGGCCGCGGCTACCATGCACGGCCGGCACTGAGCGCGCAATGTTTCCTGCCCGACCCGTTCGCGCTCGGCGCCGGGCAGCGCATGTATCGCACGGGTGACCTGGCGCGCTGGAACGCCGACGGCAGCCTGGAGTTCCTCGGCCGCAACGACCAGCAGCTCAAGCTGCGTGGATTCCGCGTCGAACTGGGCGAAATCGAGAACGTGCTGCTGGACTATCCCGGCGTGCGCGAAGCGGCGGTCTGCGCGCGCCAGGACGCGACTGCAACGACGCGTTTGCTGGCCTATGTCGTCGCCGACGCGATCGAGCCGGACCGGCTGCATACGTGCCTGGCCCAGCGCCTGCCCGATTACATGCTGCCCAGCGCCTATGTGCGCCTGGACGCACTGCCACTCACGCCCAATCGCAAGCTGGATCGCAATGCGTTGCCGGTGCCCGACGCCGGAACGCACTTCGACACCCAAGCCCATGTGCCGCCGCACGGGCCGTTTGAGCAGACCCTGGCCATGGTGTGGGCCGAACTGCTCGATTGCGATCGCGTCGGCCGTCAGGACAGCTTCTTTGCGCTGGGCGGGCACTCGTTGCTTGCGGTACGCCTGGCATCACGGCTGCGCAGCCATTTCGGGGTCGATGTCGGCCTGGCCGACATCTTCGCCCATCCACGTCTGGCCGACTTCGCCGGCTGCGTCGCGGCCGCTGCAGCGAACACATTGCCGCCGATCCTGCCGGTTCCAAGGGATAGGCCGCTGCCGTTGTCCTTTGCTCAACAGCGGTTATGGTTTCTGTCGCAGTTGGACCCGCACACCGACCTTGCCTATCTGGTCAGTACCGGCGTACATCTGGACGGTGCGCTGGACCTGCCGGCGCTGCGCAAGGCGCTGGACCGCATCGTCGCGCGACATGAAACGCTGCGCACGCGCATCGTCGCCAGTGCGGGTCAACCGCAGCAAGAGGTGCTGCCGGTCGACACCGGGTTTGCTCTGCGCCACAGCGACCTGTCTGCACTGGACGATCCGGCCCCGCGCGTACGGCAATTGTGTGCAGACGAACGGCAGACCGCCTTCGCGCCGGGCACTGCGCTCGTGCGTGGTCATCTATTGCGTCTGGCGCCACAGCAGCACGTGCTGTTGATCACCCTGCATCACCTGGTGTGCGATGGCTGGTCGATGGGGGTGCTGATCGAAGAACTCGGCACGCTCTATAGCGCTTACGCCCGGCAAGAACACGATCCGCTGCCGCCGTTGGCGCTGCAATACGCCGATGTCGCGGTATGGCAGCGCCGCTGGCTGGAGGGCGACGTTCTGCAACGTCAGCTCGACTATTGGCGCGAGCGCCTGCACGACGCGCCGCGGCTGCTGGCATTGCCGACCGACCACACGCGTCCGGCACGGCAGGACTTCCACGGCGACACCATCGCCTTCTCGCTGCCTGCGGCGGCGAGCGCCGGCCTGCACACGCTGAGCCTTCGTCATGGCGTCACGCCGTTCATGACGTTGCTCGCCGCCTGGGCGCTACTGCTGCACCGCTACAGTGGCCAGGACGAGGTGGTGATCGGCAGCCCGCTTGCCGGTCGCGATCGCAGCGAGCTCGAACCCTTGATCGGCTTTTTCGTCAACACCGTGGCGCTGCGCATCGATCTGTCCGGGCGGCCCACCGTCGCGCAGTTGCTGGAACGCGTCCGCTGCGCCGTGCTGGGTGCGCAGGCGCACCAGGACCTGCCATTCGACCGCGTCATCGAAGCGCTCCAGCCCAGCCGCACGCTCGCGCACGCACCGCTGTGCCAGGTCCTGTTTTCGTCCGACACCACGCCCTCGGGCGAGCTGGAGATGCCCGGCCTGCAGCTGCAACCATTGCAAGGCGGAACAGCGGTCGCATTGGCCGATCTGGCCCTGGAAATGCGCGTCGGCCGCGACAGCATCGCCGGATCGCTGATCTACGCGACGGCGCTGTTCGAGCGCGCCACGCTGCAGCGGCATCTGGCTTATTACCAGGCGCTGCTGTGTGCCCTCGCCGATGCCAGCGGGGTGCAGGTGGCCGACGACCTGCCGCTGCCTGCGCCTGCGCAGCAGCATCTGCCGCACGTGCCGGCCTGCGAGACGCTGCAGTCGATGCCGACCAGCGTGCATGCAGCCTTTGCGCACCAGGTGCAACGTACGCCCACGGCACCGGCGGTTTGCGACGGGACGCTGCAGCTGACTTACGCCGATCTGGAGATGCGCTCGGATGCGCTAGCCCAGCAGTTACGTGTTGCGGGCGTCGGCGTCGGCATGACCGTGGCCACAGCCCTGCCGCGCAGCGCCGCCCTGGTGATCGCGCAATTGGCCATTCTCAAACTGGGCGCGGCGTACTTGCCGCTGGACCCGCAACAGCCGGCGCTGCGCTTGGCCCAGTTGGTAGAAGATTGCCATGCCGTCGCGTTGCTGTATCCGCCACAGACAGACCCAGTCTGGGCCGGCGCATTGCACTGTCTGCCCGTCGATGTGGATGCGCTCACCGCCACCGCAACGCGCTTTGCCGCGGCAACGGTACCTGGCAATGCGCCTGCTTACGTGATGTACACCTCCGGCTCCACCGGTGTGCCCAAGGGCGTGGCCATTCCCCATTGCGGCATCCTCAATCTCGTACTCGCGCCGGACTACGCCGATTGGAACGCGCAGGATCGCTTCGCCTTCGCCTCGAACCCGGCGTTCGATTCCACCACGCTGGAAGTCTGGGCGCCGTTGTTGTGCGGCGCCTGCGTGGTGGTAGTGCCGCAGGCGGTGGTGCTCGATCCCGTCGCATTGGCGGGCTTTATCGGCACCCATGCAATCAGCGTCCTGATCCTGGTGGCCGGTGTATTGCGGGCGTACGCACCGCAGCTGGCCGCCTCCCTGCCAACGCTGCGCTATCTGGTCACTGGCGGCGATGTCGCCGACCCGCACGCGCTGGCACTGCTACTGGGCTCTGCCAATGCGCCGGAACAGGTGCTGCAAACCTACGGACCGACCGAGGCCACCCAGTTCGCCACCACGCTGGCCCTGCGACAGCCGCCGCCGCTGGATCGGCGTATTCCGATCGGGCAGCCGATCCGCCACATGCAGGCGCATCTGGTCGACGCCCGCGGCACACCGGTGCCGATCGGTATTCCGGGCCAGTTGCATCTGGCCGGTGTCGGTCTGGCGCAGGGGTATGTCGGCCGGCCCGGCGCCACCGCCGAACGCTTCGTGCCGGATCCGTTCGCCATGGAGCCTGGAGCGCGCATGTATCGCACCGGCGACCTGGCCCGCTGGCGGGAAGACGGCAGCCTGGATTTCCTCGGGCGCGCCGATGCGCAACTGAAGCTACGCGGTTTCCGCATCGAACCGGGCGAGATCGAGGCGGTGCTCGCCAGCCACCCGCAGGTGGCGCAGGCCGTCGTCCATGTGCAGTTCGATTCTGCCCATCAACCGCGCCTGCTGGCGTACATCGTCGCCGAGGATCCGGACGAAGACGCCGCTCTATGCCCGCGGCTGCGCTCCTGGCTCACCGAGCGATTGCCTGACTACATGCAACCGACCGCATACATCCCGCTACAACGACTGCCGCTCACAGCGAACGGCAAACTCGATCGGGACGCGTTGCCCAGTGCCTCTGGCCAGGCATGCAACGACACAGCGACGCAGGCGCCGCAAGGTGCCTGCGAGCAGGCATTGGCGCTTCTGTGGTGCGATCTGCTCGGTGTGGAGCGGGTCGGCCGCCATGACGACTTCTTTGAAGTCGGCGGTCATTCACTCCTGGCGGTCCAACTCATCGCACGTATCGAGTCGCAGCTGCAGCGACGCATTGCCGTCTCGCAACTGTTCGCCCATTCCGACCTGGCCGCGCTGGCGGCCCTGCTGGAGGCGACCGAGGTGCACAGCGACGACATGATCACGGCCAGCGACCGCGAGGATTACCTCGCATGAACGGGTGTGATCCGCAGAAGCGCTCGTCCGCCGACGGTCGCGGCACAGCGCAACGACGAGGTGTGCCGCGCACGCCCGCTGCATGGGGGGGCGGATGCAACAGGCATGCGTCGCGTCGAACCAGTGCACTGCGGGTCCGAACAGTCAATTCATGCGAAATGCGGCGACGTAACGGTCGCCGCATGCAACCGGACAACAGCTCGCACGCTGGGCGCGGCGATCTATTCGCTATCGGCCATGGTGGGCGCGCCGATCAATAGACACCGCGCCGATACTGCAATGGCGACGCGCCCATTTGCTGCTTGAACAGGCGGCTGAAATGCGGGCAGCTGCTGAACCCGAACGAATAGGCGATGCCCGTAATACTCAAATTACTGGGGCCTCGCAGTTCCTGCGCGCACTGTTCTATGCGGCGCCGCCACAGGTAGCCATTCAGGCTTTCCCCGTTCCCGCCTTTGAATGCGCGGTAAATCGTGCGCTTGCTCCAGCCCAGGGCGCGCGAAATTGTGTCCGGGGACAACTTCGGATCGCGTAGATTGCGCTCGACGAACTGCAACACCATCTCACGCGACGGCCGATTAGGTTCCAGCTGAGGCTTGGCCGCGGTAGTTTCCTTCAGAGCCAGCCCCAGCAGCTTGATCATGGCTTGCGCAAAGAACTGTCCACTTTCCGGGTTGCACAGGTCGGGCTCGTTGAACAAGCGTTCGACGAAGCTGCATGCCAGACGTTGCATCGGTGCCGGCCCACAGCGCCGGTGCGACACGACTCCCTCCATCATCCTGGTCGCCTGCCGAGGCTTCTCGAACCAGATGAAATGCTGTTCGACATTTGATGGATTGACGATGCTCAAATCCTGCTCGATGGACAGCGCTAGCATCTCGCCCGCCCTCAGCTCCAATGGCACGCCATCGTGCACCAACGTACTGGTACCCTTGCACTGCAGTGCAATCAGGACGTGGGGATCACGCCTGACGGCGCCGCCGAGCTTCAACTCAAGCGCGTGTGCGCTAGCCGATACCTTGGATATATGCAAATCGCCCAAACGCAGTTGGCTGATAGCGCCTTGCAGGGCCGATTCGGAAGCGCTCAAGGAACACTTGTGCCGCCCGGGCGCCTCATCGATCTCTGCACCGACCGACCGCGCCATCCATTCAAGCCAACGGTGCACGCGCTCGCAAGGATGAATCTGCGAAGTTGAAAACGAATTGAATATATTCAGCGATGATGCAGGCTGCACGTCCGGTGCGCAATACGAAGGTTCCATCCGTGCTCGGCATGACGTATTCATCCCATCCGGCCTCTCAGGAATCAGGTTGTGGGCACGGGATGCTAGGCAGGCTTTGCGTCCATTCCATGACAACATAAAAAACAAAAGTACGGTAAATTTTATTAGGTAATAGCAGCTAGCCCCGAGCGACTATCGCAACTAAATTTTAATCACGCCATTACTGAAATATCCATATTTGCAGATTAATTCCTGATGCGTGCTCGGAAATTAAATTAACGCGAATGAACTGATTTCATTTAACCAATGTATTGACGCCCGCCCTGACGCCAGCCAAAAGCATGGATGCGTGTCACAGAAAATTCTTATTGGCAGATTATGTTTGAGCCTCAAGTTCTGAGCGCAGCTTGCACTGAATTTCTCTCCACATCGGCGCGAATGCAGACGGATCTGTTTTGGAAACAGCACACATGCGTTTGCCGAGATGTATTTTCGTCAGCAATGCCGCGTATTACCCGATGGCATACGGAGCGTTCAATGACCGATAGCGTCCAACAACCCGATAGCGCTCCGCGCTACCACAAGATCGACCACATCGCGCTGGCGGTAGATGACCTGGAAGCTGCAATCACGCTGTTCCGCGATCAACTCGGCTTTGTGTTGACGGGACGACGCCACATCACCGGCAAGACGACCGGCATGCACTCGGCCGAGATGCAGCATGGCGATCTCATCTTCGTGCTTTGCCAAGGCACCGAACCGCAATCGCAGGTGTCGCGACTGATCGCCCATCACGGCGTGGGCGTCGCGCATATCGCCCTGCGCGTCGACGATGCCCACGCCACCGCCAAGCATCTGCGTGAACGTGGTTTGGCCTTCGACACCAACGTGATCGAAGGTCAGGGGCTGCGACAAATCTTTTCCAATCGCAGCGAGCTGACTGGCCTGAGCTTCGAATTCATCGAACGCAATGGCGAAGTCGGTTTCCAAGACGCATCGGTCAACGAGTTGTTCGAGCAACTGGAGCGCAGTGGCGCGTATTGAGCGACCACCTCGCATCCCAGGAGCCAGCCGATGGCAAGCACACAGACCGACCAAGCAGTGGGTAGCGACCGCCTGGACGTGATGACCTTCCTCAACGAGGTGTCTTCGCGCCACCCCAACGCCATCTCGTTCGTTTCAGGACGTCCGACCGACAGCTGCTTCGATCTGCAGGCATGGATGCGCGCCGTCCCGCGCTTGGCTACGCATCTGGCACAGCGTCATCACATTCGCCAGGCAGGTGCGCTCGATCTGATCGCACAGTACGGAACAACCCAGGGCATCATTGAGGACCTGGTCGTGGCCCAACTTGCCGCGGACGAAGGCGTAGCGGCCAGCATCGATCGCATGCTGATCACCGCAGGCTGCCAGGAAGCGTTGCACTTGTGCGTCACCGAACTGTGCCGCCAGCCGAACGACGTCGTGCTGGTCCGCAATCCGACCTATATCGGCATCACCGGTGTGGCCGACAGTCACGGGATCACCATCGCCGCATTCAATCGCGATGGTCGCGCCGACGCAGAGGCGCTGGCCGAGACGCTGGGCGCGCTACACGCCGCTGGCCAGCGTGCGCGCCTGCTCTATCTGGTGCCGGATTTCGACAACCCCACTGGAACCGTGCTACCCCGCGATCAGCGCGAGGCGATCATGGCGGTGTGCGCCGCGCACGGCGTTTTGATCCTGGAAGACAATCCATATGGGCTGTTTGCCTTCGAAGCAGAACGCGTCCCCACCATGCGCGCACTGGACAGCCATGGTTGCGTCATCTATCTGGGCACCTACTCCAAGACGCTGTGCCCAGGCCTGCGCGTTGGCTTTTTGGTGGTGCCACCGACGCTGTTCGGCAGTGCGGCAGCGGCACGCACCCTGCACCAGGCGCTGACACGGCGCAAGAGTTTCGGCACGCTCAACACCAGCCAGGTCACGCAAGCCGTCGTCGGCGGAGTGCTGCTCGAACACGGCTGCAGCTTGGCGCCATTAATCCAGGCGCCGCGCGCCCTGTACCAGCGCAATCGCGACCGCATGCTGGAATGCCTGGCCCACGAACTCGGTGCGCTAGCGCCGCAGATCCATTGGAATGTTCCGGCAGGCGGCTTCTTCCTGATCGTTACGCTGCCGTTCGTGTTCGCCGCCGAAGAAGCGGCGTCTTGCGCGCGCGAGTGCGGCGTGTTGGTGATGCCGTTGTCATTCTTTGCGATCGACGGCAGTTGCCGCCAGCAAGTGCGGCTTGCCTACAGCAATGTGGCAACTGAGAGAATCGCCGAAGGCATCGCGCGGTTCTCACGCTTCGTGCGCCACCGATTGCATGCGGCCGACAGCCTGCGCCAGCTGGACGCCTGCCCTTCGCTATAAATCACCGAATCCTGCGACATCCGCTAATGCGCAGGAGCCAACGCAGGCCCGGAGTCAGCAGACTCGCTATGGAGCTTGCGTTGACGACATGACGCTGCGGTGCTTGCGCAGCTCGCGCCAGCTGGCAATGGGCCAGCGTCATGCGATCAATCCACCACGACTGAACGATCGATCTCTGCGATACGGGTCCGTCCGCACAGTGCCATCGTCAATTCCAGTTCGCGCTGGATCAGCGTTAAAACCCTTGCAACGCCCTGCTCGCCCAACGCACCGAGCCCATACAGCCATGCACGGCCGATATAGGTCCCGCATGCCCCAAGCGCCAGCGCCTTGAGCACGTCCTGGCCGCAGCGGATGCCGCTGTCCAGGTGTACCCCGGCGCGGCCCGCCGCGAGCTCGGCGATCGCCGGCAGGGCGCGAAGGCTGGACACCGCCCCATCCAGTTGCCGCCCGCCGTGATTGCTGACTACCAGTGCGTCGGCGCCGGCCTGCAACGCCTGCCGCGCGTCTTCCACATCGAGAACACCCTTCACTACCAACGTCCCATCCCAGCGGCTTCTGATCCATGCCAGATCATCCCACCCCAGGCTGGCATCGAACTGGCGGGCGGTCCACTCGGCAAGCGTCTGCAGATCGCCTCCAGCAGGCACGTAATCGACGAGATTGCCGAAGCAACGGCGGCGCGTCCGCAACAGTCCCAGTGCCCAGCGCGGATGGGTCAGAAAATCCAGCAGCACCTCAGGCCGTAACCGGGGAGGCACGCTCAGCCCATTGCGCAGATCGGCATGGCGCTGGCCCAAGAACGGCACATCCATCGTCACCATCAAGGCGTCGCAACCGGCGACGGTCGCGCGTTCAATCAACGCTGCAACGACACCTCGGTCACGCAGTGGATAGAGCTGGAACCAGCACGGCTTGCGCACACCGGCGCACACCTGCTCCAACGAGCAGATGCTCATCGTCGACAAGACGAACGGCACGCCGAACGCCTCGGCTGCGCGCGCACCGAGAATTTCGCCATCGGCATGAATCAGGCCAGCCAACCCGGTCGGCGCCAGCGCGACCGGCATCGTCACCGCATGCCCAAGCATGCGCGTCGCTGTACTGCGCTGCGAAACATCGCACCCGACGCGCTGACGCAGCGAACATGCATCGAAATCACGACGATTCGCCTGCACGGTCGATTGCGACCAACTGCCGGCGGTCGCATAGTCATAGAACATGCGCGGCACCCGGCGACGCGCCAACGCTTGAACATCATCCAGGCAGGTCAGGGTTCGCATCGGACGATGCTAACGCGCGTGGATGACGGAAATACAGCATCCATGCCCAAGCGTTGCCCGTGTACCGACCGACGCCATCGCAGACAACCGCGCGGCACAGCGAGTCAAGACACGGATCAAGCATCGTCTTAAAAAAGGTCGGTTATTCACCGCTCGGCACCTCACCCTGGCGTGGCGTAACGCACGGCGCAGCGCTACGCGTCCAGGGCCGCTCGGAATGCAACGTGGCCACTCGTTGTTCGCGGCGGACGTTCTGCTAGGCACCACCGAAACATGCTGGACCCACCGCGCAGTCCCGGGGCCGCACGCTGCTGTCACGACTTGGAATCGACATGATCGACCCGCGCCAACTGTTCCAGCACCATGAATCCAATGTGCGCAGCTATTGCCGCACGTTCGACGCGCTCTTCGTCCGTGGCGCGGGCAGTGAGCTGTTCGATGCACAGGGACGTCGCTACATCGACTTCCTCGCAGGCTGTGGCGCGCTCAATTACGGTCACAACGATCCAGACATGACCGAGGCATTGGTGGCGCATTTGCGCGAGGGCGGCCTGGCGATGTCGCTGGACCTACACTCGCAGGCCAAGCACGATTTTATCGACAACTTCGTTGCACACATCTTGCGTCCGCGCGGCTTGCCCCACCGGCTGCAATTCACCGGCCCGACCGGTGCCAATGCCATCGAGGCTGCGCTCAAGCTGGCACGCAAGCGCACAGGACGCCACAACATCATTGCCTTCAGCAATGCGTATCACGGCTTATCGATGGGAGCGCTGGCCGCGACGGGCAGCCGCCACCATCGCATGGACCTGCTGCATGGCGGCGTCACCCGGCTACCCTACGACGGCTACCTTGGCGGCGAAGTCGACAGTGCCGCCCTGCTCGACGCGCTGCTGGACGATCCTTCCAGCGGGATCGACCCGCCAGCTGCCATCGTGCTGGAGCTGGTTCAGGGCGAAGGCGGACTCAATGTCGCGTCCACACCCTGGTTGCATCGGGTATTCGCCGCCGCTCGCCGTCATGGTGCGCTGACGATCGTGGATGATATCCAGGCTGGTTGCGGACGCTGTGGAAACTTCTTCAGTTTTGACGACCAGGCGCTGGTCCCCGACCTGATCACCTTATCCAAATCTCTATCTGGCTTCGGCTTGCCGTTGTCCCTGCTGCTGGTCGCACCGGAGCACGATAGCTGGCTTCCTGGCGAGCACACCGGCACCTTTCGCGGCAACAACCACGCGATGCTCACCGCGACCGTGGCGTTGCGTAAATTCTGGGCAGACGATGCGCTTCGCACGCAGATCGACAGACGCGGTCAACTCGTTGCCCAGGCACTGACACGCATGGCTGCGCACGTACCGGAAGCGCGCATCAAAGGGCGCGGCATGTTCATCGGGCTTGACATGCGCACGCGCGAACGCGCCGCCGTCGCAAGCGCTCGCGCATTCCGCAACGGGCTGGTCATCGAAACGGCAGGCGCACGCGGGGAGGTCCTGAAGGTCATGGCCCCATTGACCACACCGGATGCATTGCTGCACGAGGGCCTGGAGATCCTGTCGGATGCTGTTGTCTCGGCATGTGGCTGAGATGCAAAAGAAGCAGAACAAGTTCGTCACCACACCTGTGTCGCGTCTTCATCGTCCCAACCATCTATTGCCCTGACCATCGCCAGCCGCCCGGGTAGTCTCGCCTCCACTGTCATGGCATCATCCGCGCAAGGGAAAATTGCAAACGGGGATTACATGGAAGTGAGCATGAGTAAAGCGGCGGGCGTTACGCCTTCCGCAGCAGGTTTCTGGCCGCGCTCGGCAGCGTTTATTGTTGATTGTCTGGTGCTGGCGGCGATCGGCGTACTGGCCGGCCTGGTGCTGGCAGAGGTATTCGTGCGCCTGGGCGGCTACGCAAGGCTACTCGGATTCGTCATTGCACTGACCTACTTCGGCGTCACGAATAGTGTGCTGTGCGGCGGCCAAACACTGGGCAAGCGCCTTCTCGGTGTGCGTGTGGTCGGCAAGACCGGCGCTCTACTGACGCTGCCGCAATCGCTGTTACGTTACTCGGTGCTGGGTATTCCGTTCTTCCTCAACGGCACCCAAATCGACAGCTCCGCAGCAACGTCGCCGATGGGTTACGTATTGTCGTTGCTGATTTTCGGCGGGGCGCTCTCGATCATCTACCTGTATGTCTTCAATCGCCAAGGTCGCCGTTCGCTGCACGATCTGGCGGCGGGAAGTTCAGTGGTCATGGCGCAGGTTCCTGTCGCCGCGGTCAGGCCCATGCCGGTGAGACACGTGCATCTGATCGTGGTCTGTGTGCTGCTGATCATCGCCGCGATACTCCCGGTGTTCACCGCACAGCTCGCAGAGAGCGATGACTACAAAGACCTGTTGGTAGCGCATAAAGCCGTCAGTGCCGTGCCAGACGTGCGTTCAGTCATGCTTGTGCACAACACGTTGCTCGGCACGCCGAATGGCCAGTCAGTCGTGGTGCAAGTGAACCTGTCGGAACGGCGCCTCGAAGACGCCACGCTGGCTGCGCATATTGCCAAGGTCGTCCTCGCCAACGACAAAAAGGCAGCCGCGATGTCGGCGATTCACGTCACGCTGCTCTATGGCTATGACCTGGGCATCGCATCATCCTGGAATTCCAGGAGTTACCAATTCACGCCAAAAGCGCTAGGAGCAAGTAGCCGTGTCGAGGCGCCAAGGTAATCAGGAATTGGCCTTGCGTGCCTTTTCATGACCGAAAGATGGCAATGCCGAACTGGTGAGTCTTTCCCATCGTTGCACGATGGTGATGCCACACCGCTTCAGCGCAGGCGACACATTCACTAATCAGGGACCCCAGAGTTCCGCCGCAGCCCCATAGCGTCGACACAACCAGGTATCACCAGGCTAGCGCCACCCATGGCCTCTTGACGCTGGAAGACTATTGAGAAAGCTGGGAAAAGGCTTTTCCGCCAGCGATGCCATCGCGTTGAAGCCTACGGCCTCGTGGCACACTGCAAGCTTATGCCGGGGCCAGCGGCAAAACTTCCAGCTGCCTGAGGAAGCTCGAAAAACCGCCGAGTGCACGCGCATGCCGGCGGGCACTGGTCAAGACAACCGCGCGTGGCGACCAGGCGATCGGGGCTTTGATTGCCTGCAATGCGCGGACAAGCGCAACGTCTTCGCTGCAGGTCAATGCAGAAAATCCGCCGCACTGTTGATACAAATCCGCGCGGACGCCGAGGTTGGCACCGTGGATGCGGCCGTGCCCTTCTCTGGTTGCCTGTGTCTGTTCGAACTTACTCCGCACTTCGTCGGAGTAGTCCAGCCAGTCCTCCACTTCCACCACGCCACAAAACACGCCGGCGCCTGCCCTGCGTTGTTCGATTAACCAATCCGCCGGAACGCGGGAATCGGCATCGGTGACTGCCAGCCAGTCTGCGCCCAGCGCAATGGCTGTGGACGCGGCCGCGGCGCGGGCGATGCCAACACCGCCCGGCAGCGGCACATCAACCACACGCGCCCCCACTGCCAGTGCGAGCTCGGCGGTGGCGTCCGTACAGCGATCCACGGCGACGATGACTTCTACCGGTTCGTTCAAGTCGGGGTGTGAGGCAGCGCGGAAGACCGATCGGAGACACGCAGCCATGCACTCGGCTTCGTTATGCGCCGGAATGATGACGGCGATCATCGCAGTCCTTCTTGCTGTGCGACCGATAGCGGTTGTGCCGTCCATGCTTCGAGAAGAAAGTCGCCGTCTTCATAGCGATACGCCAGAGGAAGCGTCAGCAGGCGTGCACTATGTGCATGCACCGCCACGCCGTCCTGTTGCGCCTGTTCGAACGGATGCTTCCAGTGACACGCCACCAGAAGTCCATCTGGAGTGAGTGCGTCCTGGATGCGTACGATCAGGTGTTCCAACTCGGCTGCAGCGAGGTAGTAGCCGACCTCACTCAACACGATCAGGTCGAAATTACCCGCCGGCCATTGCTGCGGATGACACGCTTGGAGAATCTCGACATGGCTGCATTCGCCCACGCGCTGTTTGGCCTGCTCGATCGCGGCTGCGGACATGTCGGTTGCCAACAAGTACTCACAGCGGGCAGCCAGGCCGCATGTCGCCTCGCCATTGGAACAGCCCAGTTCCCATCCACGTGCGAACCTTCTCCTGGGCAAGCTTGCCAGCAGGATGTCGCGCTTGCGCGTCTCGTACCAACGCGTTGTATAACCGAAGGGGTCGGGCTGTTGGTAGATGCTATCGAAGTAGTCGGCGTTGGCCTGGACATTCATGGCAGATAGACCTCAAAGTCGCGCCGAAATCTAGCCAGCGCCCAATCGGGAAGGATGGGATTGCGCAGCGCGGGAGTGACGTGACCGGTCTGCGTTTTGAATGCATAGATCGCGCGCATCTTTGCGGCATGGGAAGCGGGTGGAAGTGCAAGACGTGTTGCCGACGCCAGCACCTGACTGGCGTGTGGGTCATCCCAGTGCCACGCCCAGACCGGAAATTGGATCAGCCGCGCTGCGCAGGATGCGACTGCGCGCGTCGCTGCATCTGCGCATGCTTCGTGATCGGGATGTCCATCGCGTGCGTAGGTCACCAACACCGCATCGCTTGGTTTGAGCAGATCGACAAGCCGAGCACCAAGTGCAATCACACCTGCGCGCACTTGACCATCTCCCATATCCAGTCTGACGACGTGTTCCGGATCGACACCCAGACATGACAGCGCATGCCGCAGTTCTTCGCGGCGCGCTGCGGCAAGCCGCGTTGGCGGCCAGGCGTCTTCGTCCGGATAGGCCGCTTCGCCGTCCGTGACGGAGACGATCAACACCTCTCGCCCCGAATCGATCGCCATCGCAAGCAGCCCGCCGCATCCCAGCACCTCGTCGTCAGGATGCGGGGACACCACCACGACCCGGCGCGCGTGACCAAGCAGCTGCTCAACGGTGGTCGTCGGCAGAGCATTCAACTGACATGAGGCGTTCCAACGCGCTTCGGTGTTGCCCTGTCCTTCGATATGCTCGCCTCTCAAAGCAGCCATGGAGCGACCTCGCGTGCGTGGAGCTGCTCACCCAGCCATTGCTCATCTTTTTCGCCATGCGATTGGCGGATGAAGGCAGCAAGGTCGGCACAGCGCTGCGCATGTTCGGCGTCGCAGCACAGGGAAACAGGGCCCAGTGCGAGTGCGGCACGCTCGATCACGTCGCGACAGATGCGATCCATCAGGCTGCGCAGCTGGATGACTGCGAACTGATGGCTTTCCGTCGGGGCGCTATCGATCCTATTCGCCAAGTCTTGCAGCAGTAGCCGTGCGGCTGACAGCTGCGCGTCGATGGCGCCCAAATGCGCTGCGCAAAATGGGCTGTGCATCACCCGGGGCGAGCAACGTACATGCTCGGCAATCGCTGTTGCGGCGCCGTACCAGCACGCAGCGATCCCCGCCCCTCCGTGCCAGAAGCCCGGCCGCCGCAGATAGAAGTCCGGCTCGGCAAGCACCACGGCAGGCGCGTTCTTGAACAGCCCGTTGCCGGTAGGAATGCCGACCATGCCAGGGCCATGCCACTGGCTTGCGTCGAGCTCGAACTGGCCTTGCGTCAGCGCGACCGCAGCAAGTGGATGCTGATCACCGTTTCTGATGGTCACCAGCGCATGCGTCACCACTTCAAGCTCTGCACTACACCACGGTTTGACGCCAGACACGCTGCATGTCGTCGTGTCATAGGCTACCGTATCGCTTGGACCACCGGCAGCCCATACCGCCCAAACTGTCCCTATCGGCGGTGCTGGATTGCCGGCCTCGGAAAAAATGGACAAGGCATCGTAGTGCGCTTCCAGCACCTTGGCCACTGGCAAGCTCTCGGCGCCAAATCTGCTTAGTGCCTGCCAACGTCTACGCGTCTGCCCGGAACCTGGATGGGGAAGCACGGGAATCGTCCGCACATGATGTCGAACGCGTTGCGCAAGCATTCCATCTGGCGATCGTGGAAGCGTGCCCGGCAGGTGATCACGGGCAGTGGATGACTGAGACATTCGCCAACCTAGGCGTTGCATCGTCAATCCGGGGTGAGTCCGTGCGCATGCGCTGAACACATCGAGGTGACATTGCGTTCACTGCTGCGGCACCAACGCAGCCGCAAAGCGAACGCGGCCCATGCGTGAACTTCTTGTGGAATGTTTGCATGGCGCCACGTCGAGCGCCGCTTACGTTCGCCCGCAAACACGGCAAGGCACGCTCGCGGCAGCACTTCACACGGCGTGATCTTGGCCCGTCATCGATGCTCCCTGCCCGCTTATCCAGTGTTGACGTCGTCGCGGCGGGGAGCGGCGACTACCAGCGGCCTGGTGCGTGGCATGCCAGAGCCGCATTGAGCGGCCCCAACTGGGGACGCCGACCGCCCGACAAAATAGATCATGTATGATGTATTTTTTCGGAGAAAGGTGCATGACTCGCCGTGTACTCATTACAGGTGCCAGCGTAGCCGGCACGACCACTGCGTTTTGGCTTGCCCGGTCGGGATGGAATGTGAGTGTGGTGGTGCGCGCGCCGCCGTTCCGCAATGGCGGTCAGAACGTTGATGTGCGGTGTAATGCACGCGAGCTATTGCGTCGCATGGGCCTGGAAGCGGCGGCACTCGCGCGTAGCACTCGCGAGCGCGGGACAGACTGGGTCACCGACGCCGACCGTGTGGTGGCACGCTTCGAAGCGGCGGATTCCAGCAACGATAGCGGTCCAACGGCGGAGCTCGAAATCCGCCGTGGCGACATCGCGCAAATTATGTATGACGCGGCGTTAGAAAAGGGGGCGAATTTCCGCTTCGACGACACCATCGTCCGCGTAGAGCAGCGCGATGGCGGCGTGCAGGTGACCTTTACCAGTGGCCGTCAGGAACGTTACACATGCGTCGTGGTGGCCGAAGGCGTTGGTTCGCACGCCCGTGAACTGATCTTTCCGGGCGAAAACAGGCCGCGCCGGATGGACATGACCATCGCCTATTTCAGCATTCCGCAACGCGCCCACGATAGTGCCTACGCGCGGCAATACAACGCGCCGGGAGGACGAGGTAGTGGTGAAGCCGGCACGCGATGGGATGTTGGGCGTCCACCTTGGAATCCAGAAGCGGCCAGACAACGAAAATACCTGGAACGCAGCGCAACAGCGCGCCTTCATCCATGCGCAGTTTTCCAGGCTGGGGTGGGAATTTCCACGCATTATCGAAGCGATGGAAGACGTCGACGATATCTACTTCGACGTGCTGCGTCAGGTACGCATGCCGCGTTGGTCCAATGCGCGGGTGGTGCTGACTGGCGACGCAGCATGGTGTCCCACGGCGCTCTCTGGTATCGGCACCACGCTGGCGATCGTGGGTGGGTATGTGCTCGCCGGAGAGCTTGCCAAGGCGGATACGCCTTCGGCGGCATTTTCGCGCTACGAGCACATCACGCGACCGTTCGTCGAAGAGGGGCAGAACGTCCCCTAGCTGCTTCCACGCCTGCTGTGGCCGCACACGCGTCTTGGACTGGCGCTGCTGCGCGGTGCCATGCATATCGCTAGCAGACCGCTCTTCAACAAATTCATGACTGATCGTTTCGCGCGGGACTCCAGATCGATTGTGCTGTCGCGCTATGAGTAACTCGCTAAGGTGACAGCGATGAAGTCACATCCACCGCAGCAGGCGAGCGAGCTAGGTGTTTGTGCGTGGTCGGTGATAGTGCTGGGATTAGAGGCATATTCTGGTCGCGCGTAGAGACTCAATGGTGCCGTTACCGAAACTGGTCGCGGCACTACCTCAGTGCGTCGTCCACATGCCCTGACAGCGTGCTGATTAGACGCGAGCCGTGAAGCATCGGCTGCGTGTGTCTCGTGCGGCTGTCACCCACTACTGTCCGGACCGCCATTGACCTATCTCTGGCTCTTTGTCGTGTCGCTAATTGCTGCCACGCTGCTGCCTGCGCAGTCCGAGGCCATGTTGGTTGCATTGCTGCTGGACGGCGGATCTGTTGTTGGCCTGACGATGGTTGCGAGTTTTGGCAACGTGTTGGGGTCGTTGATCAATTGGTGGATCGGGCGCGAGGCGCTGCGTGCCGTACTACCTCTGCTGGTGGTTGCCAAGACCGCACGCTATGCCGTCATTGCATGGGCGACGCTTGCGATTGCCTCGTGACTGCCAGCCCGAGCAGATGCCGCCTGGCCTGACGTACCGGATTCCACTGCGCACGAGGGCTTAACGCGACCCACCTATGCTATCGGCGCTGCAGGGTAGCTGCAGCGCATGAGCGATACGACAAAGGAGAATGTATGAAGCAGCTACAGACGATGATACTGGCGGGTTGCCTGGTGGCGCTGAGCCCGATGGCCTACGCCGAGGTTGCCAACCTGACCAACAGCGCCGATGGTGCCAATCGCGACGCGGGCATTGCGGCAGTGAAGAAGAAATTGCAGGAAGCCTGCACATCGCGCAACGGCACGCCGGATCTTGGTTCGTTTGAAGTGGTGTTCGAAAAGACCAGCAAGAATCCGGACGTTCCCAAGCCGTACTACGTGGACGGAAAGCTCAAGTGCGATCTGCCGTAACAGGCGCGGTTCGATGTGAACCCAACGCGCTGGGCTGACCGACTGAGACGCGACTAGCAAGACGCCCCTGCATTGCTGGGGCGTCTTTTTTTACGATCTCGATATGCATCAAACGAGCACGACCCGCTTCAAATGCCGGTACTGAACTGCGCCGCGCCAGGTCTCCGTGAACCGCTCGACAGCAGCGGCGTTCGTCAGGAGCAGATTGCTTCTGCATCGATGACCGTCCTGCCCGGGACTTTGACGCGAGCGCTTACTGACTCACACCAGACCTAGCTGCGACCGCGCCACGTCCAGTGTTGTCATGATCTGCATAACCTCCTCGAGCGGATGCAGCGGTGATTCTTTCAGTCCCTGCCCGATATAGCCGGCAGCTGCGGTGGCTTGCCAGGAGAGCCCGCGATAGCCGTCGATGCCGGTGGTATCGGTCCAGAGTATCGGTGCGGTGGCGTCATCATTGCCTGCCAGACGCAACGTGGTCGGGTTATGAAAGTCGCCAGCCAGATCGATGCGGCCCACGCTACCGGTGACATAGGCGGTCGAGCTGCTACGGGCCACGATGGAACTGATGAGGGTGGACTGCGCGTGCCCGCCATGCGACAGCACCACGGTTGAATACGCATCGACACCGGTTTGGGTCAGTGCGCCAACGGCCGTGATTGCGCTGGGCGCGCCGAGAATCATTGAGGAAAACTGCATGGCGTAGACGCCCAGATCGAGCAGCGCGCCGCCGCCCAGTGCTGCGTTGCGTTGCCGATGCAGCGGGTCGCGTGGGCCCGACTGGCTTAGATCTGCAAACACGTGCCGGATATCGCCCAGCGCTCCATCGGACAGCAGCTTGCGCACTACAGAGGTGTGGGGCAGATAGCGGCTCCACATGGCTTCCATCAAGAAGAGTCCGCGCGCACGTGCCTCTTGCACCAGCACGCGGGCATCTTGCGCGCAGGTAGTGATGGGCTTCTCAATCAAGACATGCTTGCCCGCGCGCAGTGCCAGCAGGCCATGTTCCAGATGTTCGCTATGTGGCGTCGCAACGTAGACGATGTCGACGTCTGGGTTGCAAACAAGTGCCTCGTAGTTATCGTAGGCATGCTCCATCGCCCAGGTATCGGCGAAGGCTTGGGCACGCGCGCGGTTGCGTGAGGCCACCGCGAATGGACGCTGCTGAGTGTTGCTACGCAATGCACCTACAAAGGCAGATGCGATCTTTCCCGGACCCAGTACGCCCCATCGCAACACGGGTTCGCCTTGGCCTGGCAGGAACAGATCCGGCGTTGGGAATGTCGTTGGCAGCATGATGACGTGCTCTGCATCGGTGATGCCACGATGCTAGCAAAGCGCGGGTTACGTACACGACGAGGCATCGGGCGTGGTTCGCGTGAAAAGCATCAGTGCCAGATTAAGCGCAGTACGCTTCAGCGCATGACAACGTGTCCGATCGGTATCGCGACCAATTGGAAGCAGCGCCGAAGCAGCCGGCTGCAGTTTTCCATCCTGGACCTTTCGGCACCAGGATAGAAACTGCATGGATGGGTCTGCTTACTGCGGCGTCGCGGCCGCAGTTTCCGGCGTAACGCGCCAGATGATGTTGGCCAAATCGTCGGCAACGATCAATGCACCGCGCGGGTCAACTGTGACACCAACCGGGCGTCCACGGGTTTTGCCATCTTCGCCATGGAAGCCGGATACGAAGTCGATCGGGGCGCCTGCCGGGCGACCGTCGCGGAACGGCACGAACACCACCTTGTAGCCGACAGGTGGGTCGCGGTTCCAGCTGCCATGCTCACCGACGAACACGCCGTCGGCGAACTTGGCGCCCATTGCGCTGGACGAAAACGCAACGCCAAGTGCCGCGACATGCGAACCCAGCGCGTAATCCGGCACGATCGCCGATGCCACCTTTTGCGGGTCCTGCGGCATCACGCGGGTATCTACGTTCTTGCCCCAATAGCTATACGGCCAGCCATAAAAGCCGCCTTCGCGCATCGAGGTCAAATAGTCGGGCACCAGGTTGGGGCCAATTTCATCACGCTCGTTGACAACCGCCCACAACGCCCCGCTGCCCGGCTGGATGGCCAACGCAGTGGGATTGCGGATGCCGGTGGCGTACGGCTTGTGCGCCCCGGTTGCGGCATCCACCTGCCAGATCTGTGCGCGGTCGAGCTCGACGGCCATACCGCGCTCGGTGATGTTGCTGTTGGAGCCGATGGCCACATACAGGTACCGACCGTCCGCACTGGCGGTGAGCGCCTTGGTCCAGTGGTGATTGATGGCCGATGGCAGATCGGTCACCTTGCTCGGTGCACCGCTGGCCTTGGTCTGGCCCTGGCGATAGTCGAAGCGCAGCAGCGCGTCCTGATTGGCGACATAGAGCGCATTGCCGATCAGCGCGAGCCCATAGGGCGCGTTGAGCTTGTCGGCAAAAACCGTCTTCAGTTCATAGGTGCCATCGCCATCGCCGTCGCGCAACAAGGTGAGGCGATTGCCGCTCTTGGCCTTGGACGTGCCCTTGGCCTTGATCGGGCCGGCAATGATGTCCTTGGGCTTGAGGCTTGGCGCAGAGCCGCCGCGGCCTTCGGCCACCAGGATGTCGCCATTCGGCAGCACCAGCGTCTGGCGCGGAATGCCGAGGTCGGTCGCGATGGCGGTGATGCGATACCCCGCCGGCACGCTCGGCTTGCGGTCACCCCATGCGGTGGGCTCGGCGATCGTCATGTCGGGCAGTACCCCGCGATCCGGCGCCGGCAGTTCCGGCGTGGCGCCGTGCTGATCGAGCTCAGGCGCTTTGCCGCAGGCGGCCAGCGCTGCAGCAAGGATGGAGACTGCAAGCACATGTGTGTAGCGGCTCATCGTGCACCTCCGATGCGCAGCCCCGACAGCCCCGCCCAGGTGGCGACCAATGCGAACAGCGTGGCGATTGCCGACAGCGTCAATGCCGCCGGCATGATGGCCCAGGCATCGCGCGCATGATGCAGCGCATCGAAAAAGCCGACGATCCAGGTTGCCACCAATGCGATCACATAGACGACGTTGCGGCTGCCGCGCACAAGCCCGACGATGGCGGCCACAAGCGCGATGGTGGTCACCACCATGGCCCCGACCAACAGCCAGGACGCGAAGTTGCTCCATTGGATCTGGTAGCTGCTCCAGTAGGCGTAGTCGCTCAAGAGCGCGCCAAGAAACAAGGGCCACACGCCGCCGAGCACGGCTGCATGGAACGGATGGATGGCCCAGCGACGGGGCGAAACGACGGCTGCGTTCATGGTGGACTCGTTGAGGCAATGGCGAAACATGCACCGATGCTGCCAGCTGGCGTGTGATGAGCAGGACGATTTTGCGTGCACCGCCTCTGCCCAGGGTATGAATGCACTGTTGCACGCGCCGGGTCGTTGCGCGGTTGCGCCTGGCGATGCTCGAAGGCCACTCGGCACCGTCTGGTGTCGGCATCCATCAGTGCTCACTCGCGCAGTTCGACCAGACACCTCGCCGCTCATCCCGCCACATGACCACTGGACCGGCACACCGACCACAGGTCATAGAGTGCTCGGTGCAGCGAGAACGCGCTTTTAGGCTGGCCGCATCCACTCAGGGAGCAGGCAGATGAAGACGATCGGAGCAGTGATGCTGGCAGCGGCATTGAGCGCAGCCGGGGTAGCGCGTGCTGCACCACCTGTGGTGGCTGCGCCCGCCACCACAGAATTGGCACGCGAGGCGGATGCATTTTTCAAGGGCAATCAACCCGGTGGCGTGGTGCTGGTCACGCGTGGCGACACGGTCTTGCTGCGCCGGGCGTACGGCATGGCCGATATCGAAAACGGGCTGGCGATGCAGCCGGATGCGACGCTACGGCTGGCGTCGATGAGCAAGCAGTTCACCGCGGTGGCCGTGTTGCAGCTGATCCAGGCAGGCAAGCTGAGCCTGGACGCGACGGTGGTGTCGCTCGATCCGGCGCTGAGCGGCCCGCTGGCACAGGTGACCGTGCGGCAGCTGCTCACCCACACCTCGGGCATCAAGAACGTCAGCAGCATCGCGGCCTCGCGCGCAGCACGGCGCGACGACACCGATGCGCCGCGCCTGATGAACTACTTCAAGGACCTGCCGCTGGAGTTCGCTGCGGGCACCCGGTTCGGTTACAGCAACTCCAACTACATCGTGCTGACCCATCTGATCGAACGTCTCTCCGGTCAGTCCTATGCTGCCTACCTGCAGCAGTCGCTGTTCCAACCCCTGGGCATGCAGCACACGCGCTACGACAGCCACCTGGCCATCATCGGCAAGCGGGCCCATGGCTACCGCCGCAGCAAGGGCGAACTGCAGAACGCGGACTTCATCAGCATGACGCAGCCGCAAGGCGCCGGTGGCCTGATCAGTACCGTGGACGACCTGGCCATCTGGCACCGTGCATTACGCGACGGCGTGCCGGTGCCCGCATCGCTACTGGCGCAGGCGATGCGCAAGACCGTGCTGGCCGATGGCAGCGCCTCGCCTTACGGATTCGGCTGGATCATCGGCCAAACCAATGGCATTGCCGACGTCGAGCACGGTGGTTTCATCAATGGCTTCAACAGCTACGTGGTGCGCCTGCAGCAGCCGGACGTCTTCGTCACCGTGCTGACCAATGCGGAGTTTCTGGATCCGACCACGCTCAGCGTGCGCCTGGCGGCCATCGCCGCAGGCACGCCCTATGCACCGGCGCTTGTGGCGCGTAACGACGCCCGGGCGTGGCTCGGCCGCTACCGCTTTGCCAAGGACGACGTACGGATACTGGCCAGCGTGGACGGCGCGTTGCAGCTGCAACGCGAAGGCGAGGATGCGCTTGTGGTCACGCCGCATGCCGACGGACGCTACTACCTGGGCGACACCCTGGACGCATTGAGCTTTGCCGTCGACAGCAGCGGACGGGCTGTCATGACGCTGCACGACCGTTTACTGGGCGACAGCAGCGGCATCGGCGAAGTGGCAGCAGGCGCTGCGCGCTAAAGGCTGAGCAGCTCCCGGAACCGCACGCTCTGCCGACGTGAGATGTCCACTTCCAGCCCGCCACGCAGGGTGAGCATCAGCCCCCCATTGCTCCACGGCGCCACCTGCTCCACGAAATCCAGATTGACGATGTACTTGCGGCTGGCGCGGAAAAATTTCTCCGGCGCCAGCTGTGTTTCGATCGCACCCAGTGGGCGATACAGCAGCGGCGAGTGGTTCTGGAAGTACACGCGGCTGTAGTTGCCCACTGCCTCGATCGCACGGATGTCACGTGGCTTGACCAGAAAGCAGTGTTCGCCATCCTTGATGAAGATGGCGCTGTCCATCGCGCGCCGCACCGGCGCGGTGGGTAAAGCCTCGCCCACCTTGGCGATGGCCTGCGCAAGCCGCTGCGGCGCGATCGGTTTGAGTAGGTAATCCACGGTGTTGTAGCCGAAGGCCTTGAGTGCGTGGGCGTCGAATGCGGTGGTGAAGATGATGCGCGGCACCTGGCTCAGCCGCTCCAGCACATCGAACGCATTGCCGCCGGGCAGATCGATGTCCAGAAAGACCAACGCCGGTGCGCTCGATTCGATCAGCTCCACCGCGGCATCCACGTCACCGGCATGCCCCAGCACGCGTATCTGCGGGTGGCCCTTGAGCTGATGCTCCAGTTCGAAACGGGCCAGCTCCGAATCCTCCACGATCACTGCATCGATCACGCACCACCTCCGATCCAGACCTGCGCAACCACGCACCCGCCCTCTTCCTGCAGGCCCAGGCCGGCACCTGCACCGAACGACAGTTGCAGACGTTGCCGCAGATTCGCAAGGCCGGTGCCGCTGCTGCCGGTGTGCTGCAAGCGGCCGCTGTTGCGCACATCGATCTGCAGACGCGTGCCCTGCAAGGCGATCTCCACATGCAGCTGGCCCCCGCTGCTGCTTGGCCCCAGACCATGCTTGATGGCGTTTTCCACCAGCAGCTGCACGCAAAAACGCGGGACCTGCCGCGGCAACGCACGCGGGTCCAGCTGTTCGGTGTAGCGCAGGCGTTTGCCCAGCTGCATGCCGACCAGGCCCAGATAATCGCGCACCACCGCCATTTCGTCGTCCACCGTGACCAGGGCTTCTTCGCCGGCGCTGAACTGGTAGCGCAGCGTGCTGGCAAAACGCGTGAGCTGTTCGCGCGCCAGCTCCGGATCCATCAGGATGAGCGCGCGGATGTTATTGAGCGTGTTGAAGGTGAAGTGCGGGCTGATATGGCCGAGCAGCCGCTGCAACTGCGCCTCCTTGAGCGCCAGGCGCAGGTCGTTCTGATGGCGTGTGGCCTCGGCCAGGCGCGTCTGCCTGCTGATCGACAGATACAGCAGACTCCAGGCGATATAGGCGGGAAACAGCAAGGGTGTACTGGAGATCATGGGCTGCGCGTCATGCAATGCCGTCGTCGCCGGCGACAGATCGCGCAACAGCCACAGCACGCCGTGCACGGCGAGATCGACGCCGACCGCCATCGCCATCGCCAGGCTGCCGACGAACAGCAGCCCAAGCCAGCGTAGCTCGCCATACCCATCGGCCTGCAGCCTGCGATACAGCCAGCGCAGCACGAGGCTACCCAGCAACCCGCCCATGCTCAGACCGATCACTGCAGCAAGCTGAAGCGCGTCGGGCACCTGTTCTTCGCTCGGCCGCGCCAGGTAGGCGATCGCCAGGAACAGCGCCCATCCCAAGGTCTGCATCAGCCAGAACATGCGTCTTACCCCGCGCATGCGTGCCGCCTTCCTGCATCGATCAAACGCGTCCGCTCCGTTGGCGCTCAGGCAGGACATTCCTGCTGAAGGCTGGCGCAAAGCATAAGGCGGCGCGGGATGCGGTGCATCACTCATGCAGAAACGGTGTCCCATCCCGAGGCGTCTTGCATCTGCGCCAAGCGCTGCGCGCTTGCGCCGTTACCGCCACGCGGCAATGAGCGCATTTCACAACTGCATGCGGTACACGCGACTGGAATGGCGAGGCGGATACAGCATGCTGGCGCCATCCCCTGTCCAGACGCATCGCGCTGCGTGCATGGCCCATCGCGCAGCCGCCCAGGCTTGCGGCTTGCGCATCACACAAGCAGACAACGCTTGGATGTCAGCGCAGCGCCCCCTTAGATCTGGATCTGTGAGACCGACCACTGTGGTGCATCGGCCTCACGTGCGCGCGTGGTGGCTGCGTCCTCGGCGCGGTCGCTGTTTGTGTGGTTGCCCCTCCCCCGCGTCAACACGTCCTCTGGAGTCCATCGGTATGCCCATCTCTGCAAGTCTATCGGCCCGACAGCAAGCCATCGCACCGATTGCCGCGTTTGCGGCGACCGGCGATATCGACCGTTTGACCACTGCATTGGAGGCAGGCCTGAACACCGGACTGACCATCAACGAATGCAAGGATGCTGGTACAGGTCTACGCGTACGCCGGCGTTCCGCGCAGTCTCAATGCGCTGTCGGCGGTGATGCAGCTGGTTCAAGCGCGGCAACAGCGTGGCCTTGCCGACGCGCAGGGCGAGCTACCGGGCCCGGTGCCGACCGGCCCGGAACTGCTTGCGTTGGGCACCGCCAATCAGACGCAGCTTGTTGGAGCGGCGGTGTCTGGGCGACGTGAACGCCCAGGCCCGCGCGTGCAGGTAGTGCGGGCACGGAGCCGGTCTCCACGCCGTGCCGTGCATGAAGACTGCCGGCCCTGGCTGAGCAGATCGCTCAAACCTTTACAGACTCGACTCACCGCCTTGCGCGATACGCCTGAAGCCGAGGTCACCGGCGTCCGCGCCAGGCGGGCTGAACCTCTGCAGGCTTCGAACGCTGGCTATGCGAAAAGCTTGTCCGCACCGCCCTCCCCTCGAACTGGCCCAAGAAACCCACCAAGGTTGCAAGATCGGATAATTGAATAACACCCAGATCATCCTGGGCGCCCCCGAAGGCGGTAACTTTTAAAAAATCCTCCAAAAATAAACTAAATTATTCAAATCATTCATTTTGATGCAACCGATTGTGCAATTGACGCCTTTTGACGTCGAATTTCGCACAATCGGACGAGGTCGCTCGGCGTAGCGCGGGGGCGTTCTTATCGCAATGACATCGGAAGACAATTTTCGTTTTGACAGTTTAAACCACCGTTGCACGCAAGTTATTCAAAATTCCGCCGCGTACAGCAGAGTCCGTTAGAGTGCCTAACTACCGGTTGAATTCGCTACACGGCGTGAGGAATTTACCCACATCTTTGACATGATTCCCTGATTACTCGCGCTCTTCATCGCATTTAGGATTTTCGCCCTCCGCGAAATGTGACGGATTATTGTTGCGTTCGGTTTGACATTTTTTTGCGTTTTGATCTGCTAGCCACTTTTTAATCCGATATCGCTATGGAACGAATCGGAGTTGCCCATCGCACGATCTTTTTCTCTGAATAGCAACTGTCCATTCAGACTTTAGAGTTAATGGCTAGCGCCGTTAAACAAACCGCAAGCACACGGCGAGTGCATCAGCGTATTTGCCGAGTGCTCCGGCAGCACAAGTCCGAGAGGACGGACCGCTGCAGTTTGAAGTGAATAACACGTGAAATTAAACGCCTTCGTTGGTGACCACCAGCGCTGGGACCTTCTGCGCCAAATTTCAGAATCGGCAGTAGCGGCGCGCCTACAACGGAATCGACAACGCTTATGAATCGCTCGCTACTAGCAACCACCATCGCCTCCTGTCTTGTCCTGACCGCCTGTGGCGGCGGTGGCGGTGGCGGCAACGTCCGCAGTGAGCCCCCGCAGAGTACGGTGATTGCGCCGGCACCTACGCCGACCACCCCGGGCACCACGTCCGATCCGCTGCCCAAGACCGCGCCGGCTCCGACGCCAGCTCCGCCCCGCTATCAAGGTGTGGGCAGCAATCTGCTGGTGCCGACCAATGCGGATCTGGCGCAGCAGGCCGGTGCCAAGGGCAAGGGCGTGAAGCTGGCAGTGCTGGACGACAACCTGGTGCCGAGCTACACGCCAATCAGCGGCAAGGTCGACAGCTTTAACGATTACACCGCCAGCCCGGGCACGCCCGAGTCGTCGGCCAATGCCTTGCGCGGCCACGGCACGATTGTGTCTGCGCTGGTGCTGGGCTCCGCGCAGGACGGCTTTGCCGGTGGCGTTGCACCGGATGCAGACCTGTTCTATGCGCGCATCTGCGCAGAAAACTCCTGCGGCACGCAGCAGACCCGCCGCGCTGCGGTGGATCTGGCAGCCGCTGGCGTGCGCATCGCCAACCTCTCCATCGGTGCGTCCTATCCGGATGCCGCCGCCAGCGCCAACGCTGCACTGGCCTGGAAATATGCACTGACCCCGTTGGTGCAGGCCGACGCGTTGATCGTGGCCTCCACCGGCAACGAAGGCGCGGCGGAAGCCTCCTACCCGGCCGCAACGCCGGTGCAGGAGGCCAGCGTGCGCAACAACTGGCTGGCCGTAGGCGCAATCAATATCGACAGTGCCGGCAATGCCGCCGGCTTGACCAGCTATTCCAATCACTGCGGTGCCGCTGCGCAGTGGTGCCTGGTCGCGCCGGGCAGCTACACCGTCCCGGCCCTGGCCGGCACCGAATTGGGCGGTCAGATTGCCGGCACCTCGTTCTCCACCGCTGCGGTCAGCGGTGTCGCCGCACAGGTGCTGGGCGTGTATCCATGGATGAGCGCCTCCAACCTGCAACAAACCTTGCTGACCACCGCCACCGACCTGGGCGACCCGGGCGTTGACGCGCTGTACGGCTGGGGCCTGGTCAATGCGGCCAAGGCGATCAAGGGTCCGGGCCAGTTCGCAAGCAGTTGGACGGCCAACGTGAGCTCTGGCTACGACAGCACTTTCAGCAACGACATCTCCGGCGTGGGCAGCCTGACCAAGGGCGGCGCCGGCAAGCTCACCCTGAGCGGCACCAACACCTACACCGGCGGCACCACCATTCTCGATGGCGTGTTGTCGCTCACCGGCAGCCTGCGTTCGGATCTTTTAGTGGCTAACTCGGCCACCTTCGAAGCGCGCGGCGGTGTCATCAACGGCAACTACAGCCTGGTCAACTCGACCGGCACCACGGCCATCGAACTGGGCAAGGGCCTCACCGTCACCGGTCAGGCCAGCTTGAAGGGCAATCTGCTGTTGCTGCCGGAAGCGGCCGGCTACACCGTGGGCAGCACCGAAAAGATCGTCAAGGCCGGCATCCTGCAAGGCACGTTCGACCGCGTGCAATACGCCAATAATTTCTTCTGGACCGCGACGCTGTCCTACGACCCGACCACCGTCACCGCGACTCTGACCCGCAACGCCTCCGCTGCTAGCGCACAGGCGGCCGGTGCGCCGCAATCGGTGGTCAATGGTGCGAATCAGGTCGACTCCTTGGTCAAGGTGCTGGATACGCGGGTTGCTTCGGGCGACACCGACAATCTGGGTGGCCTGATCAGCGCCACCGGTTCGCTGATTGCAGCGTCCGATGCGCAGGTTGCCGCATCGCTGCCGACCCTGGCCGGCCAGGTGCACGGCATCGAACGCACGCTGGGCTTCCAGTCCGCGCTCAACGATGCACGTGTGGCTGCCGACCGCCTGCCCTATCTGGCTGATACCACCACGCTCACCACCTGGATGCAGGGCAGCTATCTGGACGGCGATCTGAGCCGCAGCGGTTTCGATTCGGCCGATTACACCCAGCAGGCGACCACCTTCGGCGTGGACCTGCCGATGGGCAACGCCGGTACCATCGTCGGTGCGGCCCTGACCTCCGGTCAGGACCGTGCGCACATCGCAGCCTCGTCGAGCCGTCTGCGCTCGGATCGGTATGCGATGACCGCCTACCTGTACCAGCCGATTGGCCAGGCGTATCTGTCGGCGCTCGGATCGTACGGCATGAGCAACGTCGAGACCGAACGCAATGTGCAGGCCGGCAGCATCGGCGAGCGCTTGCAGGACCGTCGCCACGACACCAACTGGTCGGCGCGTGCGGAAGTCGGCCTGATGCCGCATGCCGGGTTGTCGCCGTTCGTGGCCGCCGGCGTGGTGAGCCAGACCCAGGATGCCTTCAGCGAAGCGTCGGTGACCGGCCTGGGGTTGAGCGCGCATAGCGACACCATGCGCGCAGGTTATGGCGAGGTGGGCGTACGCGGTCATCTGGCACACGGCAAGTGGGGCTTTGATGGTCTGGTGGCATATCGCTCGCTGCTGGGCAATCCGAATTCCGACTTCTCCGCCTGGTTCACCGGCTTGCCGGAAGCGCGTTTCAATGTTGCCGGCGAGCCTGTGTCCAAGCAGTCGCTGCGCGCCTCGGTTGGCGTGCGTTACCAGCTCAACGATGCGTTCTCCATCTACGGCAACGTGGGCGCCGAGCGCGGTCGTTCGGACGCCAACAGCATCAATGCGAACGTCGGTCTGCGCTGGCAGTTCTGATCGCAGCCGCTGCGGCCGCGCTGCAGCCTACGCGGATGATGCTGTCATGCACGCTGTTGTGTGACAGATAAAAGAAAGGCCCCGGCATGTCCGGGGCCTTTTCGTTGATGGCCTCATGCGACCGCACAGCTCTGGAACGCCTTGGCTGACACGGCGTCTTGCGTACCGGCTGCGCGCACACGATACGAAGGTATATCGATGCGATGTCCATGGACTACCGAAAACGCATGAAAACCCCTGGTTTCACGCGCTAGCGGCTGGCACCATGCACGCCATCGACGTGGCTGCAGCACGCGTCGTCACTGCGCCGGCCCCGATGGCAGGCGTCCAACTACATCCCTGTGGCGATAGCCATGGGCACCAGGCGATGCCGTCATACGCCGCTGCCGGCAGCGAGCGTGTCTGCATCGCCAATGCAAGCGCTGCCCGCTTTCGCGGGTTGCTGCCCACGTGTGCAACGCCTTCCCCCCTCCCCGCTCGAGTTACAGCATGTCGTCCCTCTTCCTGCGTTCTACGCTGGCAGCTGCCTGCGTCGGCAGCCTGCTTGCTGGCTGCGGTGCCACCCCGCCACCGGCGGCTCCCTCGCCGCTGCTCATCCACACCAACACGCAGGTGAGCGTGCCGGCGCACTCACCGTTGCGTTCCAGCCTGCGCGTGCAGGCAGTGCGCAGTCAGCGCATCGCCCCCATGGTGGAGATGCCAGCGGTGATCGACGTGTTGCCCGAGCGGCTGGTGCGTGTCGTGCCGCCATTGGCCGGGCGCGTGGTCGCATTGCCCAAGACCCTGGGCGACACCGTGCGTGCAGGCGATGTGCTGTGCGTGCTCGATTCGGCCGAACTTGCCAGTGCCTATAGCGATGCCGGCAAGGCGCGCGCAGCGCTGCAACAAGCACGTCTGGAACTTGCCCGCCAGCAGGCGCTGGCGGTAGACAGCATTTCAGCAGCACGCGATCTGCAAGCGGCACAGCAGGTCTTCGACAGCGCGCAGAACGATGCGCGTGCGGCCAGCGATCGTCTGGCCCAGCTGGGTGTGGCCGCACAAGCAACCTCGCATCGGCGCTATGTATTGCGTGCGCCCATTGCCGGCCGCGTGGTCGACCTGAGCGCCGCGTTGGGCGGCTTTTGGAATGACACGTCAGCGCCACTGATGACAGTGGCCGATATCTCGCAGGTCTGGCTGACCGCCAGCGTGCCGGAACGCGAGATTGGCCAGGTCTTCGAAGGGCAGCCGGTCACTGCCAGCTTGGATGCCTACCCAGGCCAACGCTTTACTGGCCAGGTGCAACACCTGGACGATCTGCTCGATCCCGCCACCCGCACGTTGAAAGTCAGGGTGGTATTGAATAACCGCGATGGCCTGCTCAAGCCAGGCATGTTTGCGCGCGCCCAGTTTCAAGCACGCCCACAGCAGGCGTTGATGGTTCCCGACAGCGCGCTGTTGCAGATGGGACTGTATACGCGGGTGTTTATCGAAACCGCACCGTTCGTCTATCGCTCGCGCATCGTGGCGACAGGCCGCGCTGTGGATGGGTACACCGAAGTCCTGTCCGGCTTGAAGGCAGGCGAACGTGTGGTGATCCAGGACGGAGCCTTGCTCAATGATTGAGTCGATCATCACCACCTGCTTTCAGCGTCGCGGCATCGTCTGGCTGGTCTTTTTACTCATTGCGTTATACGGCTCATGGAGCTGGACGCAGTTGCCGGTGGAAGCCTATCCAGATATCGCCGATGTCACCTCGCAGGTGGTCACGCAGATACCGGGCCTGGGTGCGGAGGAAGTAGAACAGCAGATCACTGTGCCGCTGGAACGTGCGTTGATGGGCACGCCAGGCCTGCATGTGTTGCGCTCGCGCAGCCTATTCGCTCTCTCGTTGATCACATTGGTCTTCGATGACGGCACGGAAGGGTATTTCGCGCGTCAGCGCGTGCTGGAACGCATACAGGCGGTTACCCTGCCCTATGGCGCGATTCCCGGGCTGGACCCGTACACCTCACCCACCGGCGAGATTTATCGCTATACGCTGGAATCGAAGACACGCAGCCTGCGCGAGCTATCGGACCTGCAATTCTGGACGGTGATTCCGCGCCTGCAGAAGGTCCAAGGCGTGGCCGATGTCACCAACTTCGGCGGCCTCACCACGCAGTTCTCATTGGCGCTGGAGCCGGATCGCTTGACCCGCTACGGGGTGTCGCTGCAGCAGGTCAAGAGCGCCATCACCAGCAACAACGCCGATGGCGGCGGCAGCGTGATGGATCGCGGCGAACAGAGTTACGTGATCCGCGGCATCGGCTTGCTGCACTCGTTGCAGGACATCGGCAATGTAGTGGTGAGCAGCAGCAATGGCGTGCCTGTCCTGGTCAAGGATCTGGGCGAGGTGCGCTACGACAATGTGGAGCGGCGCGGCATTCTGGGCAAGGACAGCAATCCGGACACGATCGAAGGCATCGCGTTGCTGCTCAAGGACAGCAATCCGTCGGTGGCGTTGCAAGGCATCCACAGCGCCGTGGAGGAGCTCAACAACAGCGTGTTGCCCAAGGACGTCAAGGTGGTGCCCTACCTGGATCGCACTGCGTTGATCGACGCCACGCTGCACACGGTGAGCGCCACGCTCACCGAAGGCATGCTGCTGGTGTGCGTGGTGCTATTGATCTTCCTGGGCAGCCCGCGCGCGGCGGCGATCGTGTCGCTGACCATCCCGCTGTCGTTGTTGATCGCCTTCATCTTCATGCACCACCTCAAGATTCCTGCCAATCTGCTGTCCTTGGGCGCGATCGATTTCGGCATCCTGGTCGATGGCGCGGTGGTGCTGGTAGAAAATGTCCTGCGCCTGCGCGAGGAAAACAGCGAGCGTGCGTTGACTGCGCGCGATGCGATCGACGCCACCTTGCATGTGGCCCGGCCGATCTTCTTCGGCATGGCAGTCATCGGCTGTGCGTATCTGCCGCTGCTCGCGTTCGAACGCATCGAATACAAGCTGTTTTCGCCGATGGCCTACGCAGTGGGCGCAGCCTTGATCGGTGCGCTGCTGGTGGCATTGATGTTGATTCCCGCCCTGGCGTGGTTGGCGTTCCGCAAGCCGCGCAAGATGATGCACAACCGCGTACTGGAGGCACTGGGACAGCGCTACCGCGCGTTGCTGGAGCGTAGCGTTGGCCGACGCGGTTGGTTGCTGGCCTGTGCGGCGCTGGCCTTGTGCGTGCTGGCTGTGTTGGGTGGCAGCATCGGCCGGGACTTCTTGCCCTACATCGATGAAGGCTCGCTATGGCTGCAGGTGCAGATGCCGCCGGGCATCACCCTGGACAAGGCAGCCACCATGGCCAACGCCTTGCGCAAGGCCACGCTGGAATTTCCCGAGGTGTCGTACGTGGTGACCCAGACCGGGCGCAACGACGATGGCACCGACTACTGGACGCCGTCGCATATCGAAGCGAGCGTCGGCTTGCGTGCGTACAAACAATGGCCATCGGGCATGGACAAGCAGAGACTGATCGCTGCGCTTGGCGCGCGTTATGCGCAGATGCCCGGCTATACGGTCAGCATGATGCAGCCGATGATCGACGGCGTGCAGGACAAGCTCTCCGGCGCGCACAGCGATCTGACCGTCAAGGTGTTCGGCGACGATCTGCAGCAGGTGCGTGGCGTTGCCGAACAGGTGGCCGCCGTCTTGCACAAGGTGCCGGGCGCTGCGGATATCGCCGTGGATGTAGAGCCGCCCCTGCCCAACCTGCAGGTGCGCTTCGACCGCGAGGCGGCGGCGCGCTACGGCATCAATGCGGCCGATGTGTCGGATCTGATTTCCACCGGCATCGGCGGCAGCCCGATCGGCCAGATGTATATCGGCGAGAAGAGTTACGACCTCACCGTGCGCTTTCCGCAACGGTATCGCAACGATCCTCGGGCCATCGGCGCGTTGCGTTTGCGCACCGCTGCCGGTGCTGAGATACCGCTATCGGCGGTGGCAAGCATCACGACCACCAGCGGCCAGAGCGTGATCGTGCGCGAGATGGGACGGCGCAACATCATCGTGCGGCTCAACGTGCGCGGCCGCGATCTTTCCAGTTTTCTCGGCGATGCGCAGGCCACACTCGCGCGGCAAGTGCGGGTCGATCCGCAGCATATGCAGTTAGTGTGGGGTGGCCAGTTCGAAAACCTGCAGCGTGCTCAGGCACGCTTGCTGGTGGTGCTGCCGACCACCTTGTGCATCATGTTCGTGCTGCTGTTCGGCGCGTTCGGCAACCTGCGCCAGCCGACATTGGTGCTGGCCGCCGTGCCGCTGGCGATGATCGGCGGGCTGGCCGCACTGCACCTGCGCGGGATGACGCTCAATGTCTCCAGCGCGGTGGGCTTCATCGCCTTGTTCGGCGTGGCGGTATTGAACGCGGTGCTGATGCTGGCGCAGATCAACCGATTGCGGCAGGACGCCGGCATGTCTTTGCGCGAGGCGGTGGTGGCTGGCGCCGTTAGCCGCATGCGTCCGGTACTGATGACCGCCACGGTGGCAGCGCTGGGCCTGACACCGGCGATGCTCGCCACCGGCCTGGGCAGCGATGTGCAACGCCCATTGGCCACGGTGGTGGTTGGTGGGTTGGTCACCGCCACGGTACTTACGCTGGTGTTGTTGCCATCGCTGTACTACCTGATGGAAGCCTTCGTCACAACGCGTCAGGGCCGCAAGGAGACAACCGCATGACACACCTTCGCAACGCGCTGCTCGCGAGTGCAGTGGCGGTGTCGCTCGCCGCCTGCGCAGTGGGACCGGACTTTCAGCGCCCCGCTCCCCCTGCGACCGACCGCTACACCGCCAACGCGTTACCGGCAACGACTGCAGCCGCCGACGCGGCGCATGGCGGTGCGCAACAATTCGAGCCGGGGCAGGATGTGTCGGCCGCCTGGTGGCGCGCATTCGGCTCTTCGCAACTGAATACTGTGGTGGAGCGTGCATTGCGTGCCAACCCGGATCTGCAGGCCGCCGACGCGGCGCTGCGGCAGGCGCAACAAACGCTTGCCGCGCAACGCGGTGCCTGGCTGCCGCAAGCGGATCTGCATGTGGATGCCAGCCGGCAACGCGACTCGGTGGTGCCCGCGCCAGATGCCGGCATCGACACGCCGTACGCGCTACGCACCGCACAGCTCACCGTGAGTTATACGCTGGACGTGTTTGGCGGCACGCGGCGGCAAGTGGAAGCGGCCGGCGCGCAGGCACAGGCGCAGCGCGATCAGCGCGATGCGGCGTATCTGAGCCTCACCGCCAATGTGGTCAACGCGGCCATTGGCGAAGCGGCGGTGCGCGCGCAACTGGATGCTGCGCGCACGCAGGTCGCCCTGGCCGAACAGCTGTGCACGCTCACCGAACGCCAGCAGACCCTTGGCGCCATCGGGACCGCGCAGGTGCTGGCCCAACGCACTGCGCTGGCGCAGGCGCAGGCCGCAGTCCCGGCGCTGCAAAAACAGCTGGAACAACAACGCACCCTGCTCGCGATTCTAGGCGGGCAATTGCCTAACGAGGCGGTAGGTGAGGCATTTACGTTGGAGACGCTGCAGCTTCCGGCGCAACTGCCGTTATCGCTGCCCTCGCGGTTGGTCGACCGCCGTCCGGATATCCGCGCCGCCGAAGCGCAAGCACATGCTGCCAGCGCGCTGATCGGCGTGGCGGCCGCAGCGCGCTTGCCATCCATTGCCTTAAGTGCCGCCAGCGGCGGTTCTGCGGCCAGTTTCGGGCACATGTTCGCGGCCGGTAATACGCAATGGTCCGTGGCAGGCAGCCTGCTGCAGCCGCTGTTCCATGGCGGTGCGCTTGCGCATCAGCAACGGGCGGCCGAAGCCGGCTACGCGCAGGCCATGGCGCAATACCGCAGCGTGGTGTTGAACGCGTTTGGCGAGGTTTCTAATGCGCTCACTGCGCTGCAGAGCGACGCACAGAGTCTGCGGGCCTCTGCCGATGCGCAGGTGCTGGCGGAGCGCACGCTGGCGCTAGTGCAGCGTCAGCGGGCGGTGGGCGCGGTGGGGATGACCGATCTGTTGCAGGCACAGCAGGCCTACCAAAGCGCGCAGGCGGCCACAGTGCAGGCACAAGCCGCGCGCTACACCGACACCGTGGCGCTGTATCAAGCCCTGGGTGGCGGTCCGTGGTGGTCGCCACCGGCGCAGACGCCCGAACCTGCGGCTCCATGAATCAAGCACGGCCTCCAGCGCCGGTTGTGTAACGGCGGCGCTGCCAGCTGAGACAATCGCCGCCATGCGCATGACCTCTCTATTCCGCTCGCCGCCCACCCGTACCGACCTGCTTGGCATGGTCGGCCTGGTGACCGGCATGGCGGCGATCTTCGTCGCCGACACCTTCACCGATTACGCGGTGGCTGCGGCCTTGTTCTACACGCTGGTGGTGCTGCTGTCGGTGCGCCTGCTCACGCGCGCGGGCGTCGTGGCCTTGGCGGCTACCTGCCTGGCACTGATCGTGCTCAGCTTCCATCTCACGCCGGCCGGCAGTTACCGCGTGGGGGTGATCAACTCCTGCATCAGCGCGGTGGTGGTTGCGGTCACCACGTACCTGGCGGTGCAGATGGAAGCGGCCAAAGCCAGTGCACATGCCGCGCAGGCACGGCTGTTGCGGCTGACCCGCAGCGGTAGCATGGGCGGGTTGGCCGCATCGATCGCGCACGAAGTCAATCAACCGTTGGCCGCCATTGTGACCAGCGGCAACGCCTGCCAACGCTGGTTGGCGCAGCAACCGCCGAACCTGGCCAAGGCCGATGCTGCACTGGAGCGCATGCTCGCCGACGCTGGCCGCGCCAGCGCAATCATCGCGCGCATGCGTGCGCTGGCGCGTGGCGAAGCGAGTCAACGCCAGCCGCTGGATTTGAACCGCACGGTGCTCGACATGATTGCGCTCACCCGGGGCGAAACCGAGCGCCATGGCATCGCGTTGTCGCTGGAACTGGACCCTGCCCTGCCTGCGGTGCTGGCCGATGGCGTGCAGATTCAGCAGGTCATTGGCAATCTATTGCTCAACGCGGTGGAGGCACTGGCCACACTGCCGGATGAGGCGCGCAGCATCCACGTGCGCTCGCATATCGATGGTGCGTGGGCATGCCTGTGCATCGATGATACCGGCCCGGGTTTGTCAGAGGATGCACTGGCGCATGTCTTCGAAGCATTCTGGAGCACCAAGGACGATGGCATGGGCATTGGCTTGAGCATTAGCCGCACCATCATGGAAGCCAACGGCGGGCAGATCTGGGCGGAGCCGGCCGGCATGCGCGGTGCGCGCTTCGGCCTGCGTTTGCCCTTGGTCGCAGCGGAGCGCAGGCAATGAGCGAGATGGCTCCCGTGGTGTATCTCATCGACGACGACGCCTCGATGCGCGCCGCACTGGAAGATCTGTTCGCCTCGGTCGGGCTGCAGGTCTGCGCGTTTGGTTCCACCGATGAATTCCTTGCGCATCGGCTGCAGGACGCGCCCGCCTGTCTGGTACTGGACATCCGCATGCCGGGCCAGAGCGGAATGGAGTTTCATCGGCGCATGGTCGAATCCGGCTTCGCCCTGCCAACGATCTTCATCACTGGCCATGGCGATATCGCGATGAGCGTGGAAGCGATGAAGAATGGCGCGATCGAATTCCTGACCAAACCGTTCCGTGATCAAGCCCTGCTGGATGCAATTCAGGACGGTATCCGCCGCGACTGCGCGCGCCGCCAGAGCGATGCGGTCGCGGCGGAGCTGCGTGCGCGTTGGGAGTCGCTGAGCAGCGGTGAGCAGGATGTGACGCGACTGGTGGTGCAAGGCCTGTTGAACAAACAGGTGGCCGCGCGCTTGCACCTCAGCGAGATCACCGTAAAAGTGCGGCGTGGGCAGGCCATGCGCAAGATGCAGGCCGGCTCGCTGGCCGAGCTGGTGCGTCTGGCCGAACGCATCGGGCTGTGATGCGCGTTGCGCAACCGATATTGGTGTGCGTGCTGTGTTGCGTGCCCGCACATGCGCCATCGGCTGATGGCAGTGGCAGTTATGGTTTGAGTGGTCTGTAACTGCAAAGCTCCAATGACGCGACATGCAGGCAGCGCGCCAATGAATGTCGGCATGTCATGGGCTGATCTGATCGCAGCAATGCACACGAATGCTTACGTGCACGCCTTACGACTCGCGCGACGCACATAGAAGAACACGCAAAGGAAACGCCCCGGCATGCCGGGGCATTTCTCAGTTTCAAGCATGCGGCAAGCCAAGACTCAGAAACTCACCCCCCAGGTCACCTGACCACCGTACGCCGTCTGCCCGTCACCGTTGAGTCCTTGCAACGATAGGGCCAACCGGCTGCTCGGCGAGGTGACGAGGCTCACGCCGAACTCGCCAATGGCAGCGTTTTTGGCCAGGGTGACGCTTTGCACCGAGAACTCCGAGGCGGTGCCGACGAAGCCGGCCGAGCGCTGCACGGAACGGTCGCCGAAGGCATGCCGCCAGCCTGCCGACGCATACAACGCCGCCTTTTGGCCCAAGCCCCAGTGCCCACGCACACCCAGCGTGGCGGTGCTGAAGGTATCGCTGGCACTGTCCACCGACAGCGCGGCAATACCGCCGCGCTCGATGAAACCGTCGGTCTTCAGACGGGTGTAATCGGCCGCAATGAACGGGCTGTAGATCGCATCCTTGATGCGTAGATTCCAGGCCGCTTCCAGCGAGACTGTCACTGCGCTGGCATCGTAGCTGCTGCTCAGGCGTTCTTCGAGCACGTCGGGCAACATCACCCGGCGCGTGCTGTCGACGCTGTAGCTGGCGTAATCCACCGCGCCTTGCAGCGAGAACGCAGACCAGTCGGTACGTCCATACACGCCAGCATGGGTGCCATCCACATCGGCACGGTCGCCCCACTCGCGCGACCAGCTCTCGATGTCCTGGTTGCCCACTGCGATGCCCACCACGCTGCCTTCGCCGAAGCGACGTTCCGCACCGGCCATCACGCCGTTGTCCTCGCGGCGCACCGACAGCGCATTGGCATCGCCATCGACACGGTTAGGCAGGCTGCGCCCGGTGATCCACACCAGGGTGTCGCCAACCATCGAGTTCTGGCTGTCGCCGCGCAGATGGTTGCCGATGCCGCTGTTGAGGAAGCGGCTATCAAGCAGCGCGGTAGCAGTGCTGGCATGGCTTTCGCCCGACAGCGAGGCAAACGCGGTGCGAACCGCTTCCGGGTCGTCGGGCAAACGCACCACGGCTTGATAGATCGGGCTGGTGTTCGGCAAGCCATCCACGGCCGCTGCAGTGGACTGCTGGTTCGGGGTGGTTACCGCGTCCACCATGCCCACCGTATTGCGCCCGAACGTTATCGACAACGCAGTGGCGGTGGTGCTCACATTCGGCTCGATAAACGCGTAATCGGAGACGACGTCGGTGAACTGTCCGGTGAGACCACCGCTGGCGCTGATCACCGGAATCTCCGTAAACAGCGGAATATCGGTCGCACGCACCAACTCCAGGGTGGTGCCGGTCGCCACGGTAGCTGCGCCGCCTACCGTCACCGGCGTCACCACACCGCCGTCGCCGGGCGTGACCTGCAACGTCGAGCCTGATGCAAACGTGGCATTACCGCCGACGCTGAGGGTGCCACCGGTACCACCGATGGCGACCGTACCCGACGACACCAGGCTGCCGATATTGCCGCTGCCGGTGAGCGTGCCGCCCGGGCCCACCGTGACCGGCCCGCCCAGCGCAGCGCCGGGGTTGGCCAGGTTGCCGACACTCAAGGTGCCGGCATTGACCTCCGTCGGGCCGGTGAAGGTGCTGCTGTTGGCGGTGAGCAATAGCGTGCCGGTCCCCAGCTTGATGAAACGACCGACCCCGAACAACCGGCCTGCATAGCGACCGGCATTGTTTTGCAGGAACGTCAGCGTGCTGTTGTTGGTGATGTCGCCCTGCAGGCTAGCGGTGTTGCCGATCAACGTACCCGCATTGATGGCGGTGCCGCCCAGATAGCTGTTGCCACCTTGCAGAGTCAGCGCACCAGCGCCCTCCTTGATCAAGGCACCGCTACCGGTCACGTTGCCGGCATAGGTCCCGTCGGTCGCCTGGTCGAACACCAGCACTGCGTTATCGACAATGTTGCCCTGCAGGCTGTCGGTGGTGCCGATCAGGCTGCCACTGGCAATGGTGGTGCCGCCGCTGTAGGTGTTCGGCGCCACCAAGGTCAACGCGCCGGCACCCTGCTTGATCACGCTACCGGTGCCGCTGACCACGCCGGCAAACGCGCCATCGCTGGCCTGATCGAAGATCAACGTCGCATTGTCGACCACGTCGCCCTGCAGGCTGGTGGTGTTGCCGACCAGGCTGCCGGCGCTGATGACGGTGCCACCGGTATACGTATTGGCGCCAAGCAATTGCAGCACGCCGCTGCCAGTCTTTTCCAGCGAGCCACTCCCGCTGACTGCACCGGCATACACGCCGCCGGTGGTCTGGTTGAACACCAACGCCGCGTTGTTGGTGATATCGCCCTGCAAGCTGGCGCTGTCGCCGATCAGGGTGCCGGCCACAATGCTGGTGCCGCCGGTGTAGCCATTGGCACCGTTGAGCAGCAGTGCGCCGGCGCCATCCTTGACCACGGTGCCGGTGCCGGTGATCGAGCCATTGAACACGCCATCAGCCACTTGGTTGAGCGCCAACGTCGCGTTATCCACGATGGCGCCTTGCAGACTTGCGCTATCGCCCACCAACGTGCCCGCAGTCAGCGTGGTGCCACCGCTATAGCTGTTGCTGCCATCCAGGGTCAGCGTGCCGGTGTTGATCTTGATCAACGCACCGTTACCGTTGATGTTGCCGGCAAGCGTGAGGTCGGCCGGGTTATCGACAGTGAGCGCCGCACCCAGCGTGACCGCGTTACCCAGTGCGGCGGCAACCGGATTGCTCAGCACCGAATCGCCGGTCACCGACAAGACGCCGCTACCCAGGGCGGTGTTGCTGCCCACTGCAAGATTGCCATCGCTGAGTACCGTGCCGCCGACATAGCTGTTGTTGCCGCTCAGCGTGAGCGTGGACGTGCCGTTCTTGATCAAGCCGCCGGCACCGCTGATCGCGCCGGTCAATGCCAGATCGTTGCTGCCGGGCAGCGTCAACGCACCATTGAGCACCACCGCATTGCCGACAGCCAGTGCTTGATTGGTGTCGAGGGTGGTGCCCGCTGCGGCGGTCAGCGTGCCCGTGCCCAATGCTTGCGCATTACCCAGCACCAGGCTGCCGCCGCCGAGCGCAGTGCCGCCGGTATAAGTGTTGGGACCACTCAACACCAGCGTGCCGGTATCGAGCTTCTGCACTGTGCCGGTGCCGCCGATGGCGAGATCGATGGTGGCGGTTGCACCGGGGTCGACGCGGATGATGGTGTTCGCTGCGTTGGCGCTCAATGCGCCACCACCTGCATCACTGAGCACATAGCCATCGGTGATGAATTGCATGCCGACGATGCCTTGGGTGCCCTGCACGCCCACGTTGCCCGCGCTGCCGGCAAAGACCGCAAAGCTGTTCTGCCAGTCGCTATTGGTCAGCCCATCAATCGAGGTCCAGTTGGTGGTACCAGCAGTCCACACGCCGGTGCCGCCATCGGCGATGCCGTTGGCGACAGTCTGCGCGCCATCCCAGAACTGCACGTTGGTGCCCGATGCCAACAGCACCACATTGACCTGCTGCGCCAATGAGGTCTGCAGTGTGAGCTGGGCGGGGTCGACCGTGCCCGGCAACGTGCCGAAGCTCATGCCGTTGTTGGTCAACGCGCCGGTGTAATCGATCAAGCGGTACACGCCGGTACCGAACCCGCCGATGTCGGTGATGTTGAGCGTACCGTCCAAGGTCAGGTCGCCGTTGACCGCCAGCACCCCTGTCTGGTTGGGTATTCCCAAGAACGCATCGAGCGTGGCATTGGGTGCAAAGCTCAGGCTGCCGGTGGTCAGCAGCGAGCCGCTAGTCACCACCAGACGGCCACCGTCGTTCACCGTCACCGCGGCATCGACCACACCGCTGCCGCTCAGGGTGCCGCCGGCACCTACCGAGAGGCCACCGGTGCTGCCCAGCGTGCCATCCACATCCAGCGTGCCCGCCGTGATCTGCGTGGTGCCGCCGATCGCGCTGGTGCCGGTGACTTGCAGCGTGCCAGTGCCGACCTTTTCAAGATTGCCGGCATCGCTCAATGAACCTGCGAAGGTGCTGCTTGCGTTGTTGACGCCCAACTGCAGTGTGTTGCCACCCACGATCGCCACATTGCCCAAGCCGGTAACGCTATTCAATGCGGTATTGCTGCCGAGCGAGAGCCCTGCCCCTGCCGCGACATCCACGCTGGCGGTCGTCCCCAATGTGCCTGTGGCGGAGGTGGCAAGCACGCCGCTCTGCACCGACACCGGGCCACTGAACAGATTGCTGCCAGACAAGGTCAACGTGCCCAGGCCGGTCTTGGTCAGCGCACCCGCACCACTGAGCACGCCGGTCAACGCCAGGTCGTCCGCACTGGCGATGGTCAGGTTGGCGCCCAGGTTGACGTTGTTGCCCAGAGCCAGCGCAATCGCATTGCTCAAGGTCGATGTGCCCAGCACCGACAGGCTGCCTGCGCCGAGTGCGGTGGTGCTGCCCACCGCCAGCGTGCCGGCGTTCAACACGCTGCCGCCGACGTAACTGTTGCTGCCATCCAGCGTGAGCGTGGAGGTGCCGTTCTTGATCAGGCTGCCGGCACCGCTGATCGCACCGGTCAATGCCAGGTCGTTACTGCCGGGCAAGGTCAACGCACCATCGAGCACCACCGCATTGCCGACTGCCAATGCTTGATTGGTGTCGAGTGTGGTGCCCGTTGCGACGGTCAGCGTGCCGGTGCCCAACGCTTGCGCACTGCCCAACACCAGGCTGCCGCCGCCAAGTGCGGTACCGCCGGTGTAGGTGTTGGGTCCACTCAGTACCAATGTGCCGGTGTCGAGCTTTTGCACCCCGCCGAGGCCGGTGATGGCGATATCGATGCTGGCGGTCGCACCCGGGTCCACGCGAATGGCGGTCAACGGCCCCGTCACCGCCAGTGCGCCCGCGCCGGCATCGGTTAACTGATATCCATCGGTGACGAACTGCAGGCCCCCGATGTTCTGCGTGCCCTGCACGCCGACTGTGCCTGCAGCGCCGGAAAACACTGCGAAATCGCCTTGCCAGGTGCTGTTGGCGCTGCCGTCCTGACCGGTCCAGTTAGTGCCCGCGCCCCAGGTACCGGAGCCGCCATCGACGGTGCCATTGGCCGTGGTCTGCACGCCGTCCCAGAACTGCACGATGCTGCCCGGTGCGGTCACCACCAGATTGAGTTGCTGGCCGATGGCGGTCTGCAAAGCGAGCTGGCTGATGTCCACGCTGCCGGGAAACAGGCCAATCAGCATGCCGTTATTGGTGAGCGCGCCGGTGTAGTCGATCAAGCGGTACACGCCGGTGCCGAAGCCACCGAGATCGGTGATATTGAGCGTGCCGTCCAGGGTGAGATTGCCATTGACCTCAAGCAGTCGCGTTGCGCTTGGCGCACCCAACGCCACATCGACAAACGCGCCCGGTGCCAGCGTCAACGCGCCCACACTCAGCGACGAACCGCTGGTCAGTGCGAGCCGGCCACCATCGCTGACGGTCACGGCAGCGCCCACGTTACCGGCGGTGCCGGTGCCGGTCAGCGTGCCGCCCGAGGCCACGTTCAATGCGCTGGTGCCGAGGCTGCCGACCACATCGAGCGTGCCCCCGCTGACCTGCGTGGTGCCGCCGATGGCGCTGGTGCCGAGCAAACGCACGGTGCCGGTACCTACCTTGTCCAGATTACCGCCACCGCCCAGGCTGCCGACAAAATCGCCGCCACCCAGTTGCAGTGTGGCACCGGTATCGGTATCCACGCCGCCCGCACCGCTGAGCGCGTTGATCAAGCCACCGTTGGTCAGATTCAACAGCGCACCTGCCGCGACATCGACATTGCTGGCGTTGCCCAACGAGGCAGCGGTGCTTGCCACCACGGTGCCAGCCTGGATCGCCAACGGGCCGGTGTAACTATTGTTGCCGCTCAAGGTCAGCGTGCCGAGTCCGGTCTTGATCAGATCGCCGCTTCCGCTGATGGCGCCGCTGGCCAGCATGTCTGCGGCGTTCTCCACGGTGAGCGCAGCGTTCAGTGCAATATCGTTGCCCAGCACCACGGCGACCGCATTGCTCAATACCGAATTGCCGAGCACCGACAGGCTGCCGGTGCCCAGAGCATTGTCGGCCCCCACCGCAATCGTGCCCGCGCTCAAGCTCGTGCCACCGCTGTAGCTGTTGCTCGCATTGAGCGACAGCGTGGTGGTGCCGTTCTTGATCAGGCTGCCGGTGCCGCTGATGGTGCCATCCAAGGCCAGATCGTTGCTGCCGAGCAGCGTCAGTGGAGCGTTCAACAAGACGTCGTTGCCCACCGCCAACGCGGCTGTGGTATCCAGTTCGGCCGCGCCGCCGACCACCAGGCCGCCCACGCCGAGCGCGTCATTATTGCCAAGTACCAGCCGCCCTGCATCCAGCGCAACGCTGCCGCTGAAGCTATTTGCATTGCCCAGTGTCAACGTGGCATTGCCTTGTTTGTTGAGACCACCGATGCCGCTGATGACGCCATTGAGCGCGACATCCTGGTTTCCTGGCAATGTCAGCGTGCCATTCAACGCAACTGCGTTGCCCAGTGCCACGGCGGTGCTCGCATCCAATATGGTACCGCCTGCGGCGGTCAGGGTGCCGACACCCAATGCGGTATCGCTGCCAACCAGCAACGACCCGCTCTGCAATTGCAGCCCGCCGCCCCAGGTGTTGTTGCCGTTGAGTGTGAGCGTTTGCGTGCCGGTCTTGATCAGGCTGCCGGCGCCATCGATCACGCCATCGAGCGTGAGGTTTTGTCCATCGATCGTCAGCGCACCATCCACGGTGACCGCGTTCTGCAAGGTCACTGCGGTGGCGGCATTGAGCAGCGTGCCGTTGGCGGCGGTGAGTGCGCCGCTGCCCAGCGCGGTATCGCTCCCCACCACCAGGGCGCCGTCGTTCAATAGCGTGCCGCCGGTGTAGACGTTGGCGCCGTTGAGTGTGAGCGCACCAGTGCCCTGCTTGACCAGGCTGCCGGTGCCGCTCACGGTGCCGGTCAGGCCCAGGTCGTTGTTGCCGGTCAACGACAGCGCGCCATTGACCACCACATCGTTGCCCACCGTGGTCGCGGTCGTGGCCTGCAGTTGTGTGCCGCCGGCTGCAGTCAACACGCCGCTGCCCAATGCAGCGCCGCTGCCGATCAACAAACTGCCCGCGTTGAGATCCACGCCGCCGTTGAAGGTGTTTGCGCCAGTCAGGGTCAGCGCCGCAGCGCCGTTCTTGATCAAGCCACCGACGCCGCTAATGCCTCCATTGAGGGTCAGGTCCTGGCTGCCACCCAATTGCAGATCCGCATCCAATACCACGTTGTTGGCAAGTACACGTGCGGCGGTGCTATCGAGCAGGCCGCCACTCACGCTCAGGCTGCCTGCCCCGAGTGCGCTATCGCTGCCCAGAATCAGGCTGCCTGCAGTCAGGCGTGTGCCGCCCAGATAGGTGTTGTTGCCGGTAAGGGTCAGGCTGGCCGGGCCGAGTTTATCCAGGCTGCCGGCGCCGCTGATGGCACCGGTGAGCGTGAGCGCATTGCTGCCGTCCACATTGAGCTGCCCTGCCAGCGCAATCGCGTTGGCGAGCGTGCTCACCACGGCGGTGTCCAGCGTGGTGCCCGCCGCTGCGGCCAGTGTCCCGCTACCGAGCGCGGTATCGCTGCCCACCGTGAGCTTGCCGGTAGTGAGCGCGGTGCCGCCGCTATAGGTGTTGTTGCCGCTTAGCGTGAGATCGCCGCCGGATTTGACCAGGCTGCCGGCACCGCTGATGTTGCCGCCCAACGTCAACGCTTGCGCGCCGTTGAGCGTCAGTGCGCCGGCGCTCAGCGTCACTGCATTAGTTAGCGTGGCGGCGGCCGTATTCTGCAAAGCCGCGGCGCCAATGACATTCAACGCACCGGTGCCCAGTGCGGTCCCGCTGGCCACCTGCAAGGTGCCGGCATTGAGGCTGGTGCCACCGGTATAGGTGTTCAAGCCGCCCAGTGTCAGCGTACCGGTGCCGAGTTTGTTCAATGTACCGGCGCCGCTGATGGTACCGGTGAGATTCAACGCGTTGCCGCTACTGCCGACGCCCATCGTTCCGGTCAGCGCAATCGCGTTGCCCAGCGTGGTCGCAGCCGTCGCATCGAGTTCGCCACCGCTGGCGGTGAGCGTGCCGGTGCCCAATGCTGCATTCGAACCGACCACCAACCGCCCGGCGCTGAGCGTGGTGCCGCCGGTGTAGGCATTGGCATTGGTCAGCGTGAGATCGCCAGTGCCGCTCTTGATCAAGCTGCCGGCACCGTTGATGGCGCCGCTGAGCGTGAGCGCTTGTGTGCCGGTCAAGCTCAGCGGCGCAGCAAGGCTGATGCCATTGGCCACCGTCATCGGCGTAGTGGTGCTCAGGCTGGATGCGCCGGTGACATTCAATGCGCCCGTGCCCAGCGCGGAGGCGGTACCCAATTGCAGCGTACCCGATACCAGGTTGGTGCCACCGGTGTAGGTATTGAGTCCGCCGAGCGTAAGCGTGCCCGCACCGGTTTTGTTGACACCACCAACGCCAGCGAGCGTGCCACTCAAGGTCAGCGCGTTGCCGCTGCCGCCCAGACCCAGCGTATTGGTCAGTGCGAAATTATTGGTCAGCGACAGTGGCGCAGTGTTATCCAGCAAACCACCTGCTGCAGTGACCGTGCCAGTGCCGAGCGCACCAGAGGTTTCCAGCAGTACGCTTCCCGCGCCCAAAGTGGTGCCACCGCTGTAGGTATTGCTGCCGCCCAGGGTCAGCGTGCCGGTGCCAACCTTGTTGAGGACTCCGGTGCCACTGATCGTGCCTCCAATCCGTAGCGCGTTTGTGCCGCCGATACCGACCGTGTTGCTCAGCGAAAATGCATTGGCCAGGTTCACCGAAGCACCAGCCAATACGCTACCCCCGGATGCGGTGACGGTGCCGGTGCCCAACGCACTGTTGGTGCCGACCGTCAAGGCGCCATTGATCAAGTTGACGCCACCGGCAAACGTGCTGGCACCGGTAAGCGCCAGTCCGCCAGTGCCGGTTTTGGTCAACGCACCGGCGCCGGTCATCGGGCTGCCGACGGTCAAGGTATTGCTACCCTGCACGGTCAGGCCGCCCGCGCCCAGCGCAATGCCATTGGTCGGCGCCAGCGTCAGGCCCGCAGCCGTGGCCTCAAGCGTGCCGCCGTTGGCGGTGATGGTGTTGCCCAACTGCGCGGGATTGGCGAACTGCAACACGCCGCCATTGAGCGCGCTGTTGCCGAAGTTGCTCGCGCCGCCCACCGACCAGGTGCCGCTATTGACGCGCAAATTGCCGAAATTGATGTACTGCGCAGTACTCAACGTCCCTGTGCCGGTGCTGCCGCTGCCAGTACCCACTGCAGAATTTTGCAGGATCAGCGTGTTGTTGCCGCCCAGGCCGCCGTCCACGACGCCGGTCTGCGCAAAGCTCAGCAAACCGCCGGGGCCGAGTAGTTCGAGTGCGAGTCCACCCGCGCTATTGACGCTGCCGCCGGTTACCGCGGTGAAGTTGTTGATGCTGCCGGCACCCATCGAAACACTGCCGTTGATGGTGCCTGCGTTGACGAACGTATTGCCGGTGGCAGAACTCTGAAAGCCCACCCGCCCGTTGATAGTGCCGGTATTGACGGCGTTGACGGCTCCGCCGCCTGTTACCGCGATCACCGGGGTGTCCACACCCAGAATCGACAGCCCCGCCAGCGGGCGGCTATCGATTACGCCAGCATTGTTGAGCTGCACCGTGCCGTTGCTGGCCGACGTCAGCCCGAGCGCCATGCCGTCGAGATTGAGCAGATTGGCGCCAAGCAAGCCGCCAGTACCGTAGATCGTGCCGCTGGCAAGATTGTTGACGGACACTGCAGTAGAGCTGGCGTTGCCCATGGTCACACCGGTGCTGAGCACCGAGAGCAACCCGAGCACGGAGGGGTCGATCGTGCCGGCGTTGGTGAGCGTGGAATTGGTGCCACTCAAGGCTATGGCGGTACCGCCCAACAGGCCGGCGGTCATTTGGCTGCCGGACGCAATATTTACGGTCAGGTTGTTTGCGCTGCTGGCAAAGCTGTTGCTGGTGACCGGAATACCCGAACACGTGACCGTCGCGCCCGCTGTCGGAATGGCTGGCGTGCACGCGCCCCATGCCAGACCCGGTGCGGCGGCCCCCACCGCCAGGACGACCAGGGCCGGCAAAACACGCCGGGTAGAGCCGGGCTTGCGACGCCGACGCACCAATTCATGCGTCACCACCCAATTGCCGATGGCAGCATTCCAGACCAGCGCAAATGCACGATTCATTTAAATTCCCCTGATTGCCGAGCAGAAACCGACGCGCGCCCATGCACGCGCCTCCAAAGGCGGAATTGGAATAACGGCAGAGCTTGTTTAACGCAGCAACGCTATTCCAGCGAGCATCGATCCAGAGCCAGCGACGACCCTGAAACGAAGATATTGATTAATACCACTTTAAAATTACCCCATTGAGGAATTAATAGGTTAATTGAAACGCCTGAAACTGTGCCCAGCATCACTAACCTAAAATTCACACATGACACAAGCGGAATATGTCGACTGGTTTGCTTGTGCTCGCCAAGTTAATTCAATGACTCATCCGTAATCACGCACAACAGTCGCGCCGCCTGATTCGCCAAATAACCGGTATTCATCGGTAATTTGCAAGGAACTGGATTGGATGAGGTCGAATTATTCGAAGCAGACTGATGCATATCGAGTCTGGCAACCACTTTTATTCATAATCATCTTTTTCGATAAATTTGCTGCACCGCAAAATCCGCGTGAATTCACATTAGCGGATGGGCCTGGTCATTTATGAGTTCGCTTCAACGATTAATACCACTCTCCCATTCGACATCAGACTCCCGAGTGAGGTATTTGTATGTCGCGGGCGCAACAGCAGCGTTTATGGTCGGGACTGCTATCCTGCTGAACATCTGAAATAACTCGAAGGCGATAAGTGTCACGCGTAGTTTGCGCAGAGCTCGTCACCTATCGATGACCTCGGTTTGTTTCTAGTAGCAGTGCAGTGTGTGATCTTCAACACGGAACTGACGACATGACGCTTGCTCTGGACGACAAATCACACGATCGCCACTTCGACTGGTCGGGCGTACCAATCAACTTGGGCGGCATGGAGCCGCTTGAACAAATCGCGCGATTGCTCTGCCACGCATTGGTCGCCCCGGCAGCGGCGCTGACGATCAGTGAAGGCGGCCGCCTCCGCGTACTTGCAGCGCGTGGCATCAACAACAGTCAGGTCGAGCAGGCGATTGCGCTGTGCCACCAGGTTCCGGCAGCGCCGAATGGCGTGGCCGAGTTGATCGAGCATGCGGCGCTTGCGCAGATTCAACTCGGCGATGCGGCCTTCCCCGGTCTGCCCGCCCGCTTCATCGCCTGCGTGCCAGTGGGCGCGCCGCAGACCGGCGTTTCCGGCACGTTGTGTGTGATTGACACGCGCGAGCGTCGGCTGGCAAACCAGGAGCATCAGCAGCTGCTGATGTTTGCCAATGTGGCTGCCGCACAGCTGGAATTACAGTTCGGCGCTGGCCGACGCGAGCCGCATAGCGGCTTGCTCAATGCACGTCAGCTGCAATCGGATCTGGATGCCCTCGCCTTCGGCAGCCACTGCTTGCCCATCATTGCTGCCTTCATTGAGGTCTACGACACCCAGGCCGCCAACGAAGCGCGCCAGGTGCTGGGCATGCAGCCGCTGGAAGAGCTGATCCGCCACGCCAGCTACGTGTTGACGCGTGCCTTGCGCGGCAAGGCCACCGTGTACCACGTGGCATCGATGCGCTTTGCGTTCTTCCTACTCAACTCTGCGCCGGATGAGATGGAAGACCTGCTACTGGATCTGCGCGACATGCTGCACAAGCCAATGGATGCTGCCGGCGTGCCAATGTCGCTGACCTTTCATGCCGGTGTGGTGCGCTTTGCTCCGCAGCAGCCGGACACCAACGATGTGATGCGCAAGGGCCTGGTGGCATTGGGCGATGCCATCAACAACCATGCGATTGTGTGCTGGTATAGCGCCTCGCACGACGATGCCATCCAGCGTTCCTACCGGCTGGCACTGGATGCCGAACAGGCCTTAGACGCCGGCGATTTTCGGTTGGTGTTCCAGCCGCGCATCGATCTTGCAAATCTCTCGGTGACCGGCTTCGAAGCCTTGTTGCGCTGGCATCACGCCAGTCTCGGCCCGATTGGCCCAGACGAGTTCATCCCGTTGTTCGAGAAAACGGCGCTGATGTGCACGGTCACCAATTGGGTGATCGAAACTGCGCTGGTGCAGCTGGCGCAATGGCGAGCGCAGGGGCTGGATTTTTCCATCTCCATCAACTTGTCGTCGCGCGACTTCGGCAACATCAATCTTGCTGCCGATGTGATCAACCGTTGCAAGGATCTGGCGATTCCTACCACCAGCATCGAGCTGGAAATCACCGAAGGCCGCTGGCTGCGCAGCAATGTCGAAGCGGTACCGCGGCTGCGCGCATTGCGCGATGCGGGCGTGAGCGTGGCCATCGACGATTTCGGCACCGGCTACAGCAATTTCGGCTATCTCAGCGAGTTACCGGTCAATGTGCTCAAGCTGGACCGATCCTTGGTCACCGGCATCGCCAACAAAGCCGGCATGCAGATGCGTGCCGAAGCAGTGGTACGCCTGGCCAACGCCTTGGGCTATCGCACCGTGGCCGAGGGCATCGAACATGCCGACGAAATCGCCTTGCTGCGCAGCTGGGGATGCGATGAAGCGCAGGGGTATCTGCTCGCCAAACCGATGGAAGCGCACTTAGTGGGCGACTACGTCAGACAGACCGCGACCTTGCAACGTCTGCCCTGAGGTTTGCGACAGCGTGGTATTGCTTGATAGGCAAGCACGCCGCTCCAGATCTATTAGCACGCATGTGCAGTGCATCGCGATGCGATGCACACATTATCCGTACATGCGATGCAGCACTGGCCAAATCGCTCAGCTGAGATCGTGCAGGTCCTTGCCCAAGGGCGCACTCAGTGCCCAGTCGGAAAAACGCACCTTCAGCCCGGCGCGTTCCGGCGTGCAGCACATCGGTCCGACCAGATACTCGCGTGCCACCGGGAACGGACACAGACGCACCAGCGGCCAGTGACGGCCGTCCGCAGACACCTGCAAGCGCAACACACCATCGGCAACCGTGGCACGAACCCAGAAATCCTTGGGGTCGGCTTCGTACGGACCCGTGGCCCAATCCGACACCGGGTTGGTCAACACGCTACTGAGCATGGCCCGCCCGTCGCTGAGTTCGATCCCGGCCTTGACCCAGTGCTGCTCGTCCACGCGCACCACGATGCCGGCCTGGTCGTACAACGCTTCGTACTGCGCTCGCACCCGTAGCTGCGCAGTAAAACCTGCGCCGGCCTTGATGCCGAGAAAATGCCCGCTGTCGCGGGTGAACCCATAGTGCGTCTTGCGCCAGAAGTCGGTGGCCTTATCGGTCACCACATCCAGCGTGTCACCACTGAGATCGACTGTCTTCGGCCGGTTGAGCCAGGTGCCCGCCTGCCAACTGCTGTCCTGTGCCATCGTTTTCCCCGGTTTGGTCTGTTGTGCAAACGCACTGCCACTGAACGTCATCCCGACCACCCCACCCAGCACGCGCCTGCGTGTGCGATTGAATGCTTCATGTTGCATCGAATGCGCTCCTGCGACTGATGACTGCGGAGTTTACATGGGGTCAGCGCAGGGCCAGATGCATGCTGCGCAAGGCCGCGGTTCAACGCAGAGCACCGCGGACATGCGTCATCCGCAACGGCGACATACCGCGGAAACGCGCGCCGAATCAGCACGCAGCCAATGGCGGCGCACACCGCGTCCAGATGCCTGCTGCCCCAGCCTCACGCGCCCTACCCTCAGTCCTGCGCCAATGCGTAATCGATTGCCGCACAGATCGCCGCCACCTGTGCAGCGTTGCATTGTTCGGGCGTGGCGCGCGGGCTATCCGGATACACCTCCGTGGTTGTGCGATACCGCGCATCGGTGACACCGGCGCATAACCCCAGCCGCCGCACCGGGTAGTTGATCACGCCGTGCCCGACCACCGGTGCACCGATGAGCTGCCCATTCGCATCGGCAGGCGCGATATGCGTCACCCGTGCCACCGCCGCGATCACCGCCTGCTGAAAGGCTGGCTGCGGGTCTTCGCTGTCGCCGACGAGATAAAAGCCATCCGGAATGCTGCCCGGCACAAACGTTGCACCATCGCGCGCCGCCAAGGCGGGGCGAAACTCGCTCTCATCGCTGTCGGTGGTTTCGTGCAGATCGATATGCACCAGCATCCGCCCCGTGGTTTCGGCAACCAGCCGCATCAGTGCAGCCGACTCTTCGGCAGGACTGTTGTCGCGGAAGGCACGATTCGGATCTACCGCGAGGGCATTCCACCGCTGGATGCGCTCATAGCCCCACGGGTTGATACACGGCGCCACCAACAGATTGCATCTGCCAGCGTATTCGGCAGCGCGCTGCTGCAGGAATTGCAGCGCACCGCGCACGCCACTGGTTTCGTAACCGTGCACGCCGCCTGTGACCAACACGCATGGCAAGCAGTCATCCCACTCGACACTGCGCAGCGCGAGCAGCGGATGGCCCCCTTGCGCATGGGCAATGGCTCCGTACTGCACGCGCTGGTAGCGCACGGCCAGTGCGGCGATCTGCTGCACGACATCATCCGCATAGCTGCGCTGCTGCAGCTGACGTGCTCGCCATGCGGCGCGCTCCGGCTCACCCCACGGTAGCCCAGGCGTGCCGATCGGATAGGGTGCGTTGGTCGTCATTGCAGAACCCTGGTGCGAGGAAAGCGCCAAGGGTAAGCGCTCAGCGCGCAGAAACAAAAAGACCCCGCACTGCGGGGCCTGTGCGACTTGGCGTGCCTGGCGGTGCCTACTGCCGCAGCGTTTCTTTCAGATGCTGCTCGATGCGCGCCTTGAACTGGGGGAGTGGTCGATGCGCGCGGCCTAGCCCTTGAGCATCTGCCCTGCCTGCTGCTCCATTGCATGCGCGTCGCGCAATCAGTCCATCAGGTTTTCTTGGGGTTCGGCCAAGGCCCCCCTGTTTGTTGCGATGTGTCCAGCCTGCAGCGACGCGCATGTAAAGACGTGGCTGTTTCAGGTGAACGCCGCGCGCGATGTCCACGTGGCATTGACACGCTGCGAAATCGCAGGGCGGACAACGAAGGCGCGAGACCGCCGTCTGTGTACACACAGAAGATGCGCTGCGATCAAAGATCTGCCCGCCAAGCACCGGGCTGGACGTCCTCATTGCCTTACTGGACTTCGAAAGCATCCAAGCTCATTCGGAGCCATCGGATGCTGCACGCTGCGGCGCAAGGTGAGCCAAGAAATCAAGGGGCTGCAAATCCTGCCGGCGCTATGGACGGGAGCGTGGCAAGAGTGAAATTTTTCCCTGCAATCGATGCCGGCCATCTACAAGGCTGCAGAAATTTCGCGCTTGCGCTTGATGCGTTGCACAGCAAGCTGTTATGGATGTTCGAGTGCACTCCAGGCAGCGCTGGACGCCAGTTGACTGAAAAAAGTGCAATCGATTGCGCGCGGCCGCGCAAGATAACCCTTTCGCGTAAAGCGAAAACAACACAGGCGCTAACCCTCTGGGCATCGCGCCTGTGTCCAACGTCACGCAAGATTTTCTCCAGACCGGCACGCCATAGGCACGCCGATGACTGGATTACGCGGATTCTTCCTGCGGCTTTGCCTGCTTGGAACGCCCGCCCTTGCTGCCGATCCGCGACATGTGATCGCGATCTCGGCTCACGGCCTGGCCACCCTTACGGCCAGCTTCACGTGCTTCGTCGCTAGTAAATTCGTGCGCATTGCCACTTGCGTGAGCGGCTTTACCGCCGCTGCTTGCAAGCACGCGACGCTTTTCCGGATCCAATGCGGCAAAGCCGCGCCGGCTACGGGTAGTGTTTTGTCCGTCTTCCACTGTGCCTCCTCTCGATGCTTCGGTTACGCCTGGGTAATTGGGTTACCGCAACATTCGTGCCAACCCTGAAAGGCAGATACCGCGGTGCATTCGGATGGATGCAGGAAAAAACGGCTGCGCTCGCTGCGCAAATCTTGCACACCTTCATCTCGCCGGACTCTCGGGACTACCTCTAACTGGGTAGCGCTAACACTCGGCGCTGTTGCGGATGGATTGGCTATAGGAGGGATGCGCAACTGCAGAAGGGCAAGCTCAGACGCGTACGACCAACTGCCTCGCTCACGGATGCAACCTCACCAGGCTCGCCTGGTGAGGTTGCCACCATGCCTGGTGAAGGGATGGGCCATAACCTTGCAGGCCACTAGATCGTCCTGCCTCCGGCATCGCTTGGGTGCTGGGTGCCAAGCGCATCGCAATGTCCGGGAGAGTGATGCGCAGAATCGCCATGACAACTCGGACTGCGGCGCAGCGAATGCTTGCTGTCGTTATTGGTTAGCGCAAGTGCTCACTGAATCTGCAACCGGCAACGTCCACACGCAGACTGCGCACGCATCGTGACACGCACTGAAGCCTTCAACGACCAGGAGGCGCTAGACACCCTGCAAGAATGCCTTTGCTCTGCGCGCACTGGTGTGAGTACCCATGGCAGACTCGGACTTCAGACACGCCCCATCCCCCCCTGCCATGCTGGTTGACGCGTGTTGGTGAGGACCGGCTAAAAAGGCGTGGCGAATCGTTCCCGGATAGACGCATACGAAGTCCAATGCAACACTAAGAGCAGCTAACAAAACTACTGCGCAGCCCCCAGGTGGGCGCGGCCGGTGCTCGGAATCCTCATGTACCAGTCGTACACTCCGGTTCCTGCGCGCCGTCCGCGCCCACCTGACGGCTGCTCGCTACGTTTTGTTAGCCGCTCTAAGCCCCAATCGCTCCTCCCTGCCGCCGCGCAAGGAAGTGCTGTCCGCACTAACCCACCCCCTGTGCCAACATCGCACCATCACGGTCGTCGCACGCTGCAGCCGCTTCGGCCAAGGCGTTGCCTACCAGCAATAAGGTCGGCAGCCCCGGCGACAGCGCGCTGGCCGTCATTCCCAATTCGCCCAAGGTGGTGAGGCGACGCCGCTGCTCTGGCCGCGTTGCGGCCTGCACGATGGCCGCGGGCGTACTGGCTGGCAAATGCGCCAGCAACGCAGAGGCCAGCGCATCGGCACGCCGCAGGCCCATATAGATGCCCAGCGTGGTGCCGCTGGCCGCCAGCGCCCCCCAGTTCGGCTCGCCGTGATCATGCGTGTGCGCGGTGACGAAGGTGATGCCATGGCAATGGCTGCGATGGGTCAGCGACACTTCCAGCGCGGCCGCCGCCGCAAACGCCGCGCTCACGCCATTGATCACCTGCACCCCGATACCCGCGCGACGCAGGAAGCTGATTTCTTCGCCAGCACGGCCAAACAGCAGCGCATCGCCGCCTTTGACCCGCACTACGCGCAGGCCCTGCAATGCGTAGCGACGCATCAACCGGCAGATGAATTCCTGCGGTGTCGAACGGCATCCACCGCGCTTGCCGACCCGGATCACGCGCGCCTGCGGTGAGAGTTCGACGATCTCAGGATTAGCAAGGTCGTCGAGCAACAGTACCTGCGCCGACGCCAACGCCTTCACCGCCTTGATGGTGAGCAATTCCAGATCGCCGGGGCCGGCGGACAACACCACCACATCACGCGTGCAGGAAGGTGTGACTGACATGGGAGATCTCGCTCTGTGTGGAGGGGAATGCGCTCAGGGAAAACTTGCGATCAGGCAAGTCTTGGTTGCCGGCATAGCCGGGTGAGTTGCGGTACGCACGAGCCGCAGACGGTGCCGCAGCCCAGGCGTTGCTTGAGTTGCGCGACATCGGCACCGTCGTCGATGGCCGCGTGAATCGCGGCGGCCGAAACATTCATGCAGGTGCACACGATCGGATCGCTGAGCGCGCTGTGGGTGTGCGCAAAGACCGACAGCCGTGCACCAAGCCAAGGTTTGCCGGCGAGTGCAGTGGTAAGCAGCGATCGATTGGCCTGACTGGGCTGCGCGGCGGTGAGCAGCACACCGTCGATATGGCTGTGCCCGTCTTGCATGCGCCAGCCGACGCGGCGCATCAGGCCGCGACGTAGATCGCGGTAGTCCAGCACATCCGCACCGGCCGGCAATTGCAATGCCGCAACCAGACGGTCGATCCACGCGGCATCGGGCGCGATTTCGCAGGCAGCGTGTAGCACCGCCCACTGGCCGCTTGCATCTTTGTCGGCGCCGCTCGGCGGTTCGGCATGCAGGCGTAGCGAGGCGTAACCGCAGTCGCGCAGCAACGGTTGCAGTGCCTGCTGCAAAGACAGTGCATCGCCGCGTCGCGCTGCCAGCAGATGCCAGCCGAACACGGCTTTTTCAACCCGCACGGCGGCGTGTTTAAGCTCGGGCTGCTGCGAGCGTGCATCCACTGCCGGCGTGCTGACTTCGTTGACGCCACCGCTGGACAGGCTGTGCCCACTCCAATGCATCGACGCAAACACCGTGCCCGAGCGCAGTTCGTCCGACAGTTCCAGCGGTAGCACCAGAGCGCCGCGTTTGCTCGCGATTTGTACCAATTCGCCCGCCACAAGCCCACGCCGCTGCGCATCGCCTGGGTGCATGCGCAGCGTCGGCTCAGGGCTGTGCGCGAATGCAGCCGCCACCCGCCCGGTACGCGACATGCCATGCCACTGATCGCGCAAACGGCCGGTGAGCAACCGCATCGGGAATCTCGCCGAAGTGGCTTCAGCCACCTTGCGATACGGCGTGACGTGGAAGCGCGCACGTCCGTTGGCGTGTGCGAATACGCCATCGGAGTAACGCCGCGCCTGCCCCTGCGTGCTGCCTGCCGGAAACGGCCATTGCTGCGCTCCGTGATCCAGCAACGGGTAATCCAGGCCACCGATATCCAGATCACGCCCAACCGTGAGGGCGCGATGCTCGTCGAAAATCTGCGCAGTGTTGTCGAATGCGAACAGGCCCTTCCCGCTCGCGGGCGCCAGGCGCGCCTCCAGACGACGTGCCACCTCGTTGGCAATCCACCAATCGGCACGTGCCTGTCCGGGCGCTTCCACTGCCTTGCGCACGCGGGTGATGCGGCGCTCGGAGTTGGTCACCGTGCCGTCCTTCTCGCCCCAGCTGGCCGCCGGCAGCAAAACGTCGGCATAGGGCACGGTGTCGGTGCCGGAGAAGGCGTCCTGCACGATCACCAGTTCGGCCTGATCCAGCGCGGCGCGAATACCCGCCACGTCCGGCATCGAGTGCACGGGGTTGGTGCAGACGATCCACACCGCCTTCAGGCTGCCGGCGCGCAGCCGCTCGAACAACTCCACCGCCGGCGCGCCGGGATTGGGCGAGATGCGCCCCGCCGGCACGCCCCACAGCCGTTCCATCTCGGCACGATGGTCCGCATTGCCGATCTCGCGGTGCGCGGCCAGCATCGTCGCCATGCCGCCCACCTCCCTCCCGCCCATCGCATTGGGTTGGCCGGTCAGCGAAAACGGCCCTGCGCCCGGCTTGCCGATCTGTCCGGTCGCCAGATGCAGGTTGATCAACGCAAGATTCTTGTCGGTGCCGTGCACCGACTGATTCAGGCCCATGCAATACAGCGACAGCGCCGCCGGGCTGCGCCCGAACCACTCGGCCGCCTGCACCAGGTCCTCGTGCGAAATCCCGCAGATCTCGGCGCTCATGCGCGGGGTGTACTCGCGCAACATCCGCTTGAGGGCATCGAACTCCTGCGTGCTTGCCGCAACGAAACGCGCATCCACCAGACCCTCCCAGATCAGGTGATGCAGCATGCCGTTGAACAAGGCGACGTCGGTGCCGGGTTCGATCGCCAAGTGCAGGTCGGCCATGGCCGCGGTATCGGTGCGTCGCGGGTCGATCACGATCCAGCGAATGTCGGGGTTGCGTGCACGCGCGTCTTCTAGCCGGCGAAACAGCACCGGATGCGCGTACGCCATGTTGCTGCCGGCAAACAGCACGGTGTGCGCCAGCTCCAGATCTTCATAGCAGGTGGGCGGGCCATCGGCGCCGAGCGCCAGCTTGTAACCGGTGACCGCACTGGACATGCACAGGCGCGAATTGGTGTCGATGTTGTTGGTACCGAGCAGCCCCTTGGCCAGCTTGTTGAAGACGTAATAGTCCTCGGTGAGCAGCTGCCCGGACAGATAGAAGGCCACCGCATCCGGGCCATGTTCCTGGATGATGGCGGCCAGCTTGCTGCTGACATGCTGCAGCGCCTGATCCCAGCTCACCCGCGCACGCGGCGCCTGCCGATGCCGGCGCAACTCCGGCGCAAGAACGCGCCCCTGCGTGCTTGCCACGGTCTGCGGCAACGCCAGCCCCTTGCTGCACAGGCGCCCAAAATTGGCTGGGTGCAGCGGGTCGCCTTCGATGCCGACGATGCAGTCGCCATCGCTATCGTGCGTACTGTGAATCAGCACGCCGCACCCCACGCCGCAATAGCAACAGGTCGAGCGCGTGATGCGATACATCGGCCCTGCCGTCTGTGGCTGCGCCGCGCTGGCAGGGGACGTTGGCTGCAGGCCTTCGCTCATGTTGCCGGCTCGGTCACGGCATCGTCCTGCTCTACCGGCTGCAGGACGATCCACACCGCCTCGGCCTCCACCCTGATCGGATAGCGCGGCGCGCAGCCCACGTCCGGCTTGCAGGCCTGCCCGCTCTGCAAGCCGATCGCCCAGCCATGCAGGGGACAGGTCACGGTGTCGCCAGCCACGATGCCTTGGGACAACGGCCCACCCTTGTGCGGGCAACGGTCGCGCAGCGCAAACACGTGATCGCTGGCAGTACGGAAGATGGCGATCGCCGGCAGTCCATCGACCTCCAGCACGCGCGCGCCCAGCACCGGCAAGTCCTGCAGCGCACACACGCGCACCCATGCGTGATGGTGCATGCTCATTCCTCCATCGTCGCAGCTGGCGCAGCCATGCGCAGCGGTTGGTATTCCTGACGCCGCTCGCCGGCGATGCGTGCCTTCCATGGGTCGACCAGGCCTTCCAGCGAATACAGCAGGCGCTCGTACAGCGCACGTCGGTTGGCTGCGTCGTCCACCACCTGCGCGCGGATGTAATCCAGACCCACGCGCGCGATGTAGTGCACGGTGCGGTCCAGGTAATACGCCTGCTCGCGATACAGCTGCAGGAATGCCCCGGTGTACTCACGCACTTCCTCGGCAGTGCTCACCTTGACCAGAAAGCGCGCCACCTCGGTCTTGATGCCGCCGTTGCCGCCCACATGCAGCTCCCAACCCGAGTCCACTGCGATGATGCCCACGTCCTTGATGCCGGATTCGGCGCAGTTGCGCGGGCACCCGGACACCGCAAGCTTCACCTTGTGCGGGCTCCACATATTGGCCAGCATGGTTTCCAGGTCGATGCCCATCTGCGTGCTGTTCTGGGTGCCGAAGCGGCAGAACTCGCTGCCCACGCAGGTCTTCACCGTGCGGATCGACTTGCCGTAGGCATGGCCGGATGGCATGCCCAGATCGCGCCATACATCCACCAGATCCTCTTTCTTGACGCCCAGCAGATCGATGCGCTGGCCGCCGGTCACCTTGACCATCGGTACCGCGTATTTGTCGGCAACATCGGCAATGCGGCGCAGTTCGCCGGCGTTGGTCACCCCGCCCTTCATCTGCGGAATCACCGAGAACGTGCCGTCCTTCTGGATGTTGGCGTGCGCACGCTCGTTGATGAAACGCGATTGCGGGTCGTCGATGGCCTCATGCGGCCAGGTCGACAGCATGTAGTAGTTGATCGCCGGCCTGCAGGTGGCGCAGCCGTTGGGTGTGCGCCATTCCATGAACGCATAGGCCTGCGCATGCGTGAGCAGCTTGTGCTCGCGAATGGCGCGACGCACCTCGCCGTGACTCAGGTCGGTACATGCGCAAACCGCTTTGGTTTTCGGGGTTTCCTGAAAGTTGGAGCCCAGGCAATTCATCAGGATCTGCTCGACCAGGCCAGTGCATGAACCGCAGGAACTGGCGGCCTTGGTGTTCTTTTTCACCTCGTCCACGGTGAACAGGCCTTGCTCGCTGATGGCTTTGACAATCGTGCCCTTGCACACGCCGTTGCAGCCGCAGACTTCGTCGCTGTCGGACATCGCGCTGGCGCGGTCCTGGCCGCCGGTGCCAGCATCGCCCAGTGCGCTTTCGCCGAAGATCAGCTGATCGCGTTGCGCCTGGATGGGCGTGCCGTCCTTGAGCAGCTTGAAGTACCAGCCACCGTCGCTGGTGTCGCCATACAGGCATGCACCCACCAGCACATCGTCGCGGATCACCAGCTTTTTGTAGACGCCGCCGGCCGGGTCTGACAACACGATTTCTTCGCAGCCATCGCCGCCCATGAAATCGCCTGCCGAAAACAGGTCGATGCCGGTGACCTTGAGCTTGGTCGATGCCACCGAGCCGCGATAAATGCCGATGCCGAACTGCGCCAGATGGTTCGCACACACCTTGGCCTGCTCGAACAACGGCGCCACCAGGCCATAGGCAATGCCACGATGGTTAGCGCACTCGCCCACTGCGTACACGCGCGGGTCGAAACTCTGCAGGCTGTCGTTGACCACGATGCCACGCGCGCAATGGATGCCGGCTTCTTCGGCCAGGCGCGTATTCGGGCGGATGCCGGCGGCCATCACCACCAGATCGGCGGGGATCCCGCTACCATCGGCAAACTTGACCCCGATCACCTCGCCCTGCGCGTTGCCCAGCAGTGCGCTGGTGGCGGTGTTCAAACGGAACTCCAGCCCGCGTGCGCGCAATGCCTGTTGCAACAGATTGCCGGCCAACGGGTCGAGCTGGCGCTCCAGCAACCAACCGGCCAGATGCACCACGGTCACGTCCATGCCGCGTACTTTCAGACCGTTGGCCGCTTCCAGGCCAAGCAGACCGCCACCGATCACCACCGCGTGCTGCCTGGTACGCGCGGTGTCGATCATGGTGCGGGTATCCTGGATATCGCGGTACCCGATCACGCCTTTCAATTCATTGCCGGGAATCGGCAACACGAACGGCACCGAGCCGGTGGCGATCAGCAGCCGGTCGTATTCGGCTTCGGTGCCATCGGCGGCAATCACGCGGCGACGCACGCGATCGATGCGCGTGACTTCCTTGTTCAAGTGCAGATGGATGCCGTTGTCGCGGTACCACTGCAACGGGTTGAGCACGATGTCGTCGAACTCCTGCTCGCCGGCCAGCACCGGCGAAAGCAGGATGCGGTTGTAATTGGGATGCGGCTCGGCGCCGAACACCGTGATGTGGTACATGCCCGGCATCAGCTTGAGCAATTCTTCCACGGTGCGGATGCCGGCCATGCCGTTGCCGATGACGACGAGTCTGGGTTGCTTCATTGCCTGGATTCCTGTCGACATGTCAGACGCGCGCCGCGCCGGCGGTGGACCATTCGCTGCGCCACTGGGTCTTGACCCCGGCCAGCAACGCCCAGCCCCCGAAAGCGAACGCCGCGAACAGCCACATGCCCACTGCATAGCTGCCGGTGTGCTGCTTGAGCACACCCAGGCTCGCGGCCAGCGCAAATCCGCCGATGCCCCCGGCCATGCCGATCAACCCGGTCATGACGCCGATATCCTGGCCAAAGCGTTGCGGAACCAGCTGAAACACCGCCCCATTTCCAGCGCCCAGACACAGCAGCGTCAGCACGAACAACGCCAGCGTCAGCGTGGCGCCACCCGCACCGAACCCGGCGATGCCCACCAGCGTGGCAACCAGCAGATATACGGTGAGCAAGGCACGGGTGCCGCCGACGCGGTCGGCGATGACGCCGCCGAGCGGCCGCATCACCGAGCCAGCCAGCACACAGGCGGCCGTGGCCCAGCCCGCAGTACGTGCATCGAAGCCGAACTGGTCGTGAAAGTAGCCCGGCAACGCGCTGGCAAAACCGGAAAACCCGCCAAAGGTGATCGCATAGAAAAACATGAAGCGCCACGCATCGCGGTTACCCACGAGCACGCGGCCGTAGTCGGACCATTGCTTGCGTGCGACCGGGGTCGGCGCTTCCTTGGCGATCGACGCAAACACGATCAGCGTCAGCACCAACGGAATGCACGCCAGCCCGAACACGTTTTGATAGCCGAATGCGGCGGCCAGCATCGGCGCAAACAACGCAGCCAGCACCGTGCCGGAATTGCCTGCACCGGCAATGCCCATCGCGGTGCCCTGATGCTCGGGCGGATACCAGCGCGATGCCAGCGGCAACGCCACCGCAAACGAGGCACCGGCAATGCCAAGCAACACGCCCAGCATCAACACCTGCCCCATGCTGTTGATGCCCAGTTGCCAGGCACCGAACAACGCCGCGATGACCGTAAGCTGGGCAAGCATGCCGGCACGCTTGGCACCAATGCGATCGGCAACCATGCCCAGCACCAGGCGCAGCACGGCGCCGCACAGGATCGGCACGGCCACCATCAAGGCGCGCTGCTGCGTGTCCAATCCCAGCGCTTGCGCAATCGGCACCTGCAGCGGACCGAGCAAGTACCACACCATGAAGCTCAGGTCGAAATACAGGAAGGATGCGAACAAGGTGGGCGTATGCCCGGATCGCCAGAACGAGCGCTGCATAGAGACCTCTTCGAGTGCGATGGTCAAAAAAAAAACGGCGCCCCTCCGGTAAACCGGAAGGACGCCGTTGTCCTGGGTACGTGCGGATCGCCGTTGAACCGCTGCACCGTGTACGTGTTGTTGCAGGCACGCCGTTGCGCCTGCAGATGATTCCTACGCAATCAGCGTGCCAACTGTTTCTCTGCAGCTATTCCAGAACTGCAAGCCTTTGATAAATAGAGTTTTTTCGACCGACTTCCAGAGTGCTGCGGCGTTGTTTATGGAAGCCGATGTAGCTCGTCATTCCCGGCTTTCGTGCAGCGATGCACCAACAATGTGCTTCAGTCGAGGACGCGATCAGGTACCACTCTCGAGATAAGCGATCCATCTGTTGAAAGCTCTGTGCACCGACCAGCTCAGTTGGTCCTCGCAGCAAACGCGAAGCGCGCGATGCCCTCGCTGCTCGCGGGACACGCCGTTGGCCCATCCCAGGGGCTCGATGGCGGCATCCGCCGCCAGGGAGCTACAAGGACGTCCTTGCAGCGCGTCCTGCGACGGTGAACGGGCAAGGGCCCTCCAACCATGTTGCAGATGCGCTGCGCTACGCCTGATTTATCGCAATCTCCAACCACCATGGCAGACTCCACCCAGTGTTCAATCGCCTTTCAGCGCATCGAACAACCGATTGCTGCGGTGATCGCTGTCCGGCACCGCAACACCCACCCGTGCGGCAGCGCGCCGATAGTTATCGAGCCGATGGATGTCACGCAGCCGCGCGATGTCATCGTCCTCGATGTCATGCCAACCCCAACGCTGGAACTGGCTTAAGAACCACTCCCCGTCCGAAAGCCACGGCATGTTCACTGTGCCGCCGCGATGGAACGCCAACGCTGTCGCATCGTCTGCAACGGCATTGGCCTCAATCTCAACAGCAGCGTCCAGACACGCAGCCAGATGCGCGGGCGGCACACCGATATGCTCCGGCTCGGCCAACCATTGTGCGCACAGCGCACGGTTGGCCGGCGTGGCATCCAGCCAACGGCAGGCCTCCAGCACGCAGGCGGTTAGTCGCTCGGTCAACTCAGGCTGCAGCGCAGCGAATTCGCGACGGCATGCCAGCACTTTTTCCGGATGGCCGGGCCATAACTCACCGCTGCGGATCACACGCTGACCGCTGCCCTGCGCTTCGGCCACTGCCGCCCACGGCTCGCCGGAGCAATAGCCGTCGACCAAACCGCTGGCCAGTGCCTCGGGCATCTGCGGCGGCGGAATACTGAGCACATCCACATCGCGCATCGGATCTACCCCGCCCGCGGCCAGCCAGTAGTACAGCCATAGCGCATGTGTCCCGGTGGGAAAGGTCTGCGCGAACACCGCGCGGCGCCCCAAACCGGTCAATGCCTGGAGCAACGTGCGACCAGCCGCCAACGCTTGCGCAATTGCAGGCGCCAGCGTGATCGCCTGGCCGTTGTGGTTGAGCGTCATCAACAACGCCATCGGGCACTGCGGCCCGGCGATGCCCAGATCGATCGCGTAGACCAGGCTGGCCAGGGCATGCGCCGCCTCCACTTCGCCTGCCAGCAGACGGTCACGCACGCCGGCCCACGAGGCCTGCCGCTGCAAGTCCAACTGCAGACCATGCGCACTGTCCAGGCCCAGGCGCTGTGCAGCAACCAACGGCGCGCAGTCGATCAACGGCATGTAGGCCACGCGCAATACGGGAAGTTCGGCTTGGCTCATAGATTCATCCCAACAAGTCGGCCATGGCCACGATGCGGCGCGCCACTTCGGCCAGCTTGACGCCCTGCTTCATCGCCTGCTGGCGTAACGCCGCATAGGCATCGGCCTCGCTCAGACCGCGTTTTTCCATCAGTAGGCCCTTGGCGCGGTCGATCTGTTTACGGTCCTGCAGCGCCTGCTGCACATCGTCCAGGCGCTTGCGCATGCTGCTTTCTTGCGCAAAACGGGCCAGCGCCACCTGCACGATCGGCGCCAGCCGTGCTGGCGCCAGGCCATCCACCACATACGCCGTCACGCCCGCACCGACCGCTGCATGGATCAACGCATCGTCGCCATCGCCGGAAAACATCACCACCGGCCGCGGTGCATGTGCATGCAGCATCGACAGCTGCTCCAAGGTATCGCGCGAAGGCGAATCCACATCGATCACGACCACATCGGGCTGCTGGCTCTGCACGGCATGCAGCAACGCACTGATCGACGCCACATCGTCGAGCACCGTGTAGCCAGCACGCGTCAGCGCCTGGCGCAGTTCGGCGATCGGCTTTTCGGTATCGTTGACCAGCAAAACACGCATTGGCGGCAGCGAGGCGTGGACGTGGCCTGATGGTGCCATGCAACATGCCGTTGGTGCGAGCCATCTTTTCGGAGTGTGTCTGATGCCGTTGTTCCCGTTGTTCGCCAATCTGCAGGGGCGCGCCGTCCTGGTCATCGGCGGCGGCGAAGTCGCCACGCGCAAAGTCCTGGCGCTGCTCAAGGCCGAGGCGCACATCCGCCTGTATGCACACGCGCTCTCGCCGGAGCTCGCCGTGCTGATGCAGACCGGCCGCTTCGAGCAACTGGGTGGCGAGTTCGACCCGGCATGGATCGACGATGTCTGGCTGGTGGTGGCTGCGACCGACGACACCGATTTGAACCAGCGCGTTGCTGCCGCCGCAGGTGCGCGACAACGGCTGGTCAATGTGGTGGACGATGCCGAACTGTCGACGTATCAGGTGCCGGCCATCGTGGACCGCGACCCGCTGGTCATCGCCATCTCCTCGGCAGGCGCCGCACCGATGTTGGCACGGCGTCTGCGTGAACGGCTGGAACGCGAACTGGATGCGTCGGTCGGCCGCTTCGCCGGACTGTTTGCAAAGCACCGCGAGCGCATTCGCAGCCAGTTTCCGGACATGAATCGTCGTCGCCGTTGGTTCGACCGTGTCATCGACGGCGACGTGCCGTTGTTGCTGCAGGCTGGCAACGATGACGCGGCCGAGGCCGCGTTCAATGCAGCGCTCGACGATGCCGGCACCATCCCGGCGCGCGGCAGCGTACAGCTGGTCGGTACCGGCCCCGGCGATCCGGGCCTACTCACCTTGAAAGCCCTGCGCGCGATGAATCTGGCCGATGTGCTGCTGATCGACGAACACATTCCCGATGCCGTGCTTGAGCTTGCGCGCCGCGACGCCTCACGCCGCACGTTGCCGCCGGCACCTGACGCGCAACAGCAGCTGATCGTGGAACTGGCCAGCGCCGGCCTACATGTCGTCGCCCTGCGCAGCGGCGCCGGTTACGACAGCGCGGGTGCGGATGCGATCGACGCTGCCTTGCAGGCACGCGGTTTGGCCTGCGATCGCGTGCCTGGAATTACTGCCACCCATGCGCACGATTGACTCTGCGTTATGATCGGCGACGCGTTGGCGAGACTATTCGGCATACACCTAAGCAGCTGCCTCGCCTGACGTTTGGGACGCTCGCACATCAAACGCTGCATCACTTCAACTACTGCAGCAACGCCACACTGCGCGCATCAAGATCCGTCTTTCGGAAACCGCTTGCGCGCACTGTCGCGCACATCGATATCGAAAGTGACGCGCAGTGCCATGGTTTCCGCGTGCCCGGCACCCGCATCGAACGTGAAGCTCAAGCCCTCGCGGCTGGGCAGTTGCCGCACATGCTCTTCGAGCGCGCCACGTGGTACCAATAATTGCCAATGATCGGTGGCGCAATTGCACGCTGCGTGACCGCCGGTGAGGCTCACACTGTGCCGCACCAATCGTGCACCCTGCCCGCTCGGCAACCGGCTCGCATTGTCGACTGTGTGACCGGCCAGCAATTCGGCCAGCTCGGCTTCGTCGATACGGAATCGCACCTGCTGGCCTTCAATCTGGATTTTCATGGATCAGCTCACTCCACTGCTCGGGCGTGTTGCAATTGACGAATGCGGTACGTTCGCTGGCGGTGACAGCCACGCGATGGCATTGCAATGAACGCTGCAAGGCGCGCAGCGAGCGTGACGATGCGGCGCCAGCCATCCGCGTGGCCAAGGCCTCACGCACAACGACATCGATGCGCAGGCACATCGGCAACATCTGATCCTCGAACGCCACGCAGCGGTGCTGCGACGGCGCCAGCAGCTTGCTCAGCAACGCAGCCGACAGCAGCGGCATATCCACCGGCACCACCACCAACTTGGTGGCATCGGCCACGCGCGCGATCACGCTCGCAAGCCCACCGAGCGGGCCCAGATCAGGCTGGGCGTCGGCAATGCCGGCGTAGTCGGGTCGGTCGCCGCTGACCAATACGTGCTGCGCACCAGCCTCGCGCAACAGCGCCTGCATCTGATCCAACAACGGGCGCCCGTGCCAAGGCAACAACGCCTTGTCCTGCCCCATCCGCGACGAACGGCCTCCCGCCAGCACCACACCCGTCCATGGCTGCATCGTCGTCATGCGACAGCCCAACGCTTGATGTCGGGCAGATGCGTCTTCATGGCGCAATCTCAGGCGCAGCCGGTTGCAGATGGCCCAAGCCGAAAACCTCTGCATGCGTGCTCGGTGCAGCGCCTTCTACCTGCGGCTCCAGCACTGCCCAAACGCTAGCCTGCAGCAACGGCGCCACACGAAAGGATTCTTGCTGCGGCAGAATCTGCACCGACAGCTCCCCTGCCATGCTGCACAGCAGCCGTGCGCGCAGATGCTGCCGCCAGATCGGCCGCGCCTGCATTGGCGTTTCCAACGCCACGCGCAAGCCATGCTCGACCGGCATACCCAACAAACCACGCAGTGCTGGCTCCACGAAAAAGCGCAGCCCGGCTGCACTGGCCATCGGGTTGCCTGGCAAGCCGATAAACAGGGCACCATCACCGAAGCGTGCCAGCAGTACCGGCTTGCCCGGCCGCACTGCCACCTTGTGAAACAGTAACGCGGCAGCGTGGCGTGCCAGCGCATCCGGGATGAAATCGTAACGACCACGCGAGACTGCGCCGGTGCTCAGAATAAGATCTGCACCGGCATTGCAGGCCCGCGCCAGCGCCGCATCGAACGCAGCATCGTCATCGCCTACCCGCCCGCGCCACACAACATCGGCACCAGCGGCACGTAGCTGACTCAGCAGATAACTGCTGGTACCGTCGCGGATCTGGCCAGGCTGCAACGCTTGCGCGGGGTCGCCGATCAACTCGCGTCCCGTGGCGATCAAGGCGACGCGCGGCCGCCGCACCACCTGCACGCGCGCGCAGCCCAAGCCTGCCAACAGCATCAGATGCGCACCGCGCAGTACGGTGCCGGCATCGATCACGCGATCGTGCAGGCACACGTCTTCGCCGCGACGACGGATGTGCTGCCCTGCACGCACCGGCTGACGCAGGCGGATGCGGCTGGGGCGCTCGCCGTCGCATTCAAGAATCTGCACCTGTTCGATCGGCACCACCGTATCGGCACCGACCGGCAGCCCGGCACCGGTCATGATTTCCCAGGCCACACCTCTCGCGGCCGCACCGGCATCCTGCCCGGCTGCCACGGTGCCGCAGACCACGTGCTCGCTGTCTGCCAATGCGCCAGCACCGGCGGTTGCCAGCGCAAACCCATCCATCGCACTGTTATCGAAGGGCGGCAACTCGGCCGGACTCAACAAGGTGTCGGCGAGCACGCGGCCTTCCGCATCGGCGCTCGCGACCCACTCGCTGGTGAGCGCTGCGACGTGCGCGCGGACCAGCGCGAGTGCTTCGGCATAGCTGATCATGTGCAGGACAGTGCCGATCAATGGGTGACCGGGCTAGGATACCGGCCCCTGGCGCAGCAGGTACAGGCGCGGCCGTTGCGGCAGCACAGCGTTTGCATCGCCCAAGCCCGCCTCACGCACTGCGCATACCGCTTGAAGCTGCTCAAACAGGATGCAGACCGTGCGCGCTGCAAGGTTGCAGGCCGCACGTGAGAGCAATTGCAACGCCTGCAATGCGTCGACTCTGTGGGCTGGCTCGCCAGCATCATCCTGATCGCCGCCTCGATCCGGCAGATCTACAAAAAAGGCGCTCCTACCCCGCGCGTAGTATCTCGCGCTGGTCGTTCCTCGGCCAGATCAGCGCCTCGGCGGTGTTCGTCCTGTCCAGCGATCTCGTTGGCAATGCGGTATGTATCATCAGCAACGTGCTGATCTTCATGCCCCCTCACCGGCTACGGAGTGCAGCGACTCTAGAGCCGCAAGCTGAAACGCGCGGCTTGGTTGTTTGCGTGGATCACGCCTGCAGGCTGATTGAGATTGTCAGTTGGTCTTTTTCGCTGGTTTCCGCGGCTTCGCCGATGCAGTTGCCGCTGTCTTGCCAATGATTTTCTTGACCGCTTCCTTTGCAGCGGCAGCAGGCATCTTCTTGGCGGCCGCCTTGCGCACAGGCGTCTTCGCTGCTGCCGGCTTCCGCGCCTTCTCCACGGGCGCGGCATCTACCGCTGCGTCACCTGGCGCATCGGGCACACGCACCCTGATCCAGGTCGGTGCATGATCGCTGGCCTTCTCCAGCCCACGTACCCACTTGTCGACGCCGGCATCTTGCAAGCCAGGCGCCAGCTTGCGATTGAGCAGCAGATGATCGATGCGCAAGCCACGATCGCGGGCAAAATGCTGGCGGAAGTAATCCCAGAACGTGTAGATCGGCGCATCGCCATGCACTGCCAGCAAGCTGTCGGTCCAGCCTTGCGCTAGCAGCGTTTGATACGCCTGGCGGCTTTGCGGCTGCAGCAAGGCATCCTTGCGCCATCGCTTGGGGTCGTAGATATCCGAATCGGTGGGCACCACATTGAAGTCGCCGATCAGTGCAACCGGATGCGGCAAGTCCACCAACGTTGTTGCATGCCGGGTCAGGCGCTCGAACCACGCAAGCTTGTAGTCGAACTTCGGCCCGGGCTGTGGGTTGCCATTGGGCAGATACAGGCAGGCCACAACCACGCCGTGAATCGCCGCTTCCAGATAGCGGCTTTGCGTATCGCTCGGGTCCCAAGGCAACCCGCGACGAATCTCCACCGGATCGGCGCCACGTGCGAGCAAGGCCACGCCATTCCAAGACGTTTCGCCCTGCCAGATCACCCCGTAGCCGGCATCCCGGATCGCCTGCTCCGGAAACGCGGCTTGCGTCGATTTCAATTCCTGCAGGCCCACGATGTCCGGCTTTTCGCGCTGTAGCCATTTCAGCAAGTGCGGCAGACGGCTGGCAATGCCATTGACGTTGAACGTTGCGATCTTGCATGTGGTGGCTGACATAGTTCGCGCGCGGCCGCTTCCGTGATGCGTCAGCATGAGCGTAGCGTGATTAAGCCGATGCTCAAGCGAGGTGAAGCTGCACCCCACGCTCCTGCCCGCGATTCGGCGTCGTAACGCACCGATTCGCCCAGCTGCGCACCCGCCGGCGCAGCGCCACTTTGACATCTTGATGCAGTGAAACACGCAGTCCAGTGCGATGCATGACCATCATCAAAGACCCGCTCGGCGCCATGCAGCATGTGACGTTGCACAAGCGCACGGTGTTGGGCGGCGGCGTCGCAACGAGACTGGCTGGACGCGCGCCAACAAGATTCCACTACGCCCCAGGATCCGCAGGCCCCAATTGATTGGCAGCCAAAATCTCGTCGATCCGTTTGACGATCTGTGCAGCTTGCTCCTGCGACTCCGCCGCACCAATGATTTTTTCAGCACGGGCATGGAACACATCCCAAAAGTCATTCGGGTGTTGACTACGCATGTCCGGCAGTGCGTCGGCCAGTTGTTTCAATTGCGCATCGATTTCAGGTGTCATAACGATCTCCTTTACTGCGCTCACGCTAACGTTGCACCGGTGAGACTGGTGCCAAGGCTGTGCGCAGATTTCGTTACCCGCTCACATGCGAAAGCAAACACCCGGGGCGTAGGTACGCTAGGGCGAAGCCGCAGCATGATGTGTGTGAGACAGGCTTGCCGCGATGAAATGAACACGCGGCTCTCGAAGTGGATCGCTGGCGAGGACGCGCGCTTGGGCATGCTTCAGAGCAAGCAGTCCGGGCCTGAAGAGCCGCTTTCACATGTGGAACAAGGCCGGATTTACCCGTGTGGCTCGTAGTACAACGTCATCGCCACTGCGACATCGCAGATCGTAGAATACCTCGCACCTGCTACGCCACTGCTTAGATATCGGCGGCGGCTGCGCATCGCAGCGGCATCGTTTGCGCGACAATAGTCATATGAGCAGCCATGACATCTCCCCCGCCGACGCCCGTGCCCGCGCCTTGCAAGGTGCCTTGCTGATCGACATCCGGCAACTGCATGAGCGCGCCAGCGGCCAGGCAGAAGGCGCCTTAGCCATCGCACAGAACGCCGTGGAAACGGAGCCGGCAGCACATTTTCCAGAGCAGACCCGCGAAATCGTACTCATCTGCCAGAGTGGCAAACGCTCGGCGCACGCGGCCGCCATCTTGCGCGCGCACGGTTATGCGCAGGTGGCGTCGGTCGCCGGTGGCACCAGCGCCTGGGCCAGCGACGGCCTGCCGTTGGTGCGCCCCACGCTGCCGCCGGACGAACAGGATTTTCTCGAGCGCTACTCGCGCCATCTGCGTCTACCGCAGGTCGGCGTGGAAGGTCAGCAGCGCTTGGCGCGTGCGCGCGTGCTGCTGGTCGGCGCAGGCGGGTTGGGCTCGCCAGCAGCGTTCTACCTTGCCGCAGCCGGTGTGGGACATCTGCGCATCGCCGACGACGATGTGGTGGACCGCAGCAATCTGCAACGCCAAATTCTGCACACCGAAGACAGCGTCGGCACTGCCAAAGTCGACTCCGCCGCGCAGCGCATCACCGCACTCAATCCGCGCGTGCACATCGACGCAGTGCAGACGCGCGTCAGCGCCGAAAATGTGGAAACCTTGCTGCAGGACGTGGATGTGGTAGTGGATGGCGCAGACAATTTTCCTGTGCGCTATTTGCTCAATGATGCCTGCGTCAAACTCGGCAAACCACTGGTCTATGGCGCGGTGCAGCAGTTCGAAGGACAGGTCAGCGTGTTCGATGCCGGCCGCAGCCGTGGCCGTGCTCCCTGCTACCGCTGCCTGTTTCCCGAACCGCCGCCACCGGAATTCGCACCCAGCTGTGCCGAGGCTGGCGTGCTTGGCGTGCTGCCCGGTGTCATCGGGTTACTGCAGGCCACCGAGGTGATCAAGTTGCTGCTCGACATCGGCGACAGCCTGACTGGCCGCCTGCTCAGCTTCGATGCCCTATCGATGCGGTTTCGCGACATCCGCTTGCGGCCGGATCCGCACTGCCCGGTGTGTGCGCCTGGCGTGGTCTTTAAGGGCTATGCGGATTACGCGGCATTCTGCGGCAGTGCGGTTGGTTGAGAACAGCTGACAGCGGCTGTGTGGTGTCAGCCGGCTGACTGATTGGCTTGCCACCGATGCAATGCGACGTGTGTTGCTGCTTTGCGCATTTCGGCGGCGTGGGCGTCGTTTGCTATCTTGCGCCGTACCCTCACCCCTCTGCCGACCGGAGAGGGGCTACAAAGCGACGCGCACTCGCTTGTCTAGGTTTTCGTTACACCACGACACAGACACCTCAAGCAACAGAAGAAACTCATCCGGCATGTGGGAGATCTCGTGCGGCACCTCGCGACGTCACGACTCATTCGCCTCCGCCCTCAACAGTGCGCGGCAGGTAGCCGAGCACAGCCTATCGATCAAACGCTCACACCGCGTAAGGAATCACCCGCACAATCTCGCCGGCGTCGAAACGCCGCGCCTGCTCTGGCAGCACGATCAAGGCATTGCTGTCGGCCGCACCACGCAATAGATGCGACGCGTCGCCGCGGTGCGGTAGCGCGGTCAGCCGCCCGTCTTCGCCGCACTCCAACCGTCCACGCAGGAATTCCAGGCGTTCGTGGCGCTTTTCCCAGGGGCTTGCCAACGCGGCATGCCAGACCGGGCGCGCTTCGCTGCGCCCCTGCAATGCATCCAGCAATGGCACGCCGTAGGCAATCAGCGTTGCCAGCACCGAGACCGGGTTGCCCGGCAGACCCAGCACCAGGCAGCGGCCGATCTGCCCCAGCACTGCCGGCATGCCCGGGCGCATGCGCACGCGCCAGAAGTGGATGCGGCCCAGTTCGCCGATCAACCGCGGCAGATAATCCTTTTCGCCGGCAGAGACGCCGCCGCAGGTAATCACCACATCGAACGCAGCGGCCGCATCTTCCAGCATGGTGCGAATGCGCTGCGGGTCGTCCGGCAAGGTCGGCCAGGCGGTTGGCGCATAGCCCAGCGCACGCAGTTGCGCCATCAGCATGTCGCGGTTGCTGTTGTAGATCTGTCCCGGCCCAAGCGGCATGCCCGGCTCGATCAATTCATCGCCGGTAGCCAGCACCGCAATGGTCGGGCGTGGCGCAACCGCAAGGCGTGATACACCTAGCGCAGCAGCCAGACCGATACGCGCCGGCGTCAGCACCTGCCCGGTCTGTATCACCAGATCGCCGGCACGCACGTCGCTACCGGCCAGGCGTACGGCAGCGCCCGCTGAAGGCGCGGTTCGAAACCGTACGCTGCCGTCGCGCTCGTCGGCGTCCTCCTTTGGAATCACAGTGTCGGCACCATCGGGCAGCGGCGCACCTGTGGTAATGCGCAGGCATTGCCCGGCGCTCAGCGTGCCAGCCCAACGCTCGCCGGCAAACTGTTCTCCAACCAGCTGCAACGCCGCATCGCCGTCAGCAACATCGGCGTGCCTTAGCGCAAAGCCATCCATTGCGCTGTTGGCAAATGGCGGCAGTGCCAGCGGTGCAATCAGATCGCCGGCACAGACCCGCCCATCGGCACGCGAGGTGGCGATGTTTTCATCCGGCGAACGGTTGCTGGCAGCGACAGCGCGCAGAATCTGCAACGCCTGCGCGTAAGGAATGCGGGAAGGATAGTCAGTCATGGCGCGCAGGATACCAGTGCGCCGCCAGCGCGAAGGATGCCGGCATCACTCGGCCGCCAAAGCAGGAGATGGGCTTTGAGAACGCACTGCGCCGCGAGCGAATTTCGATTGCGCATGAGCGTGCGGCCACCCGTGCCCAAGAACGAAGGCATGCACGCGCAGCAACTGCCTGGAGTGTCGATCAAACACTCAGGAGGATGCCCAGAACGTTCAGAACCCCGACTATAAGCAACCAATTACAACGCGCAGCCCAACCGATCTCAGCCCCTGCCACACCACCTGACCATCACGCTCAGGCGGCCTGCGCGCAATTACTTCCCTTTGACGTGCCGCATCAGGCGCCGCTTGCGGGCCACCTGCCGATCGGAGAGCGGATTCTTCTTGCCCTCGTAAGGGTTTGCGCCTTCGCGGAAGATGAAACGTACCGGCGTGCCGACCAGCTTGAAACGCTTGCGGAAGAAGTTTTCCAAATAGCGCTTATAAGACTCCGGCAACACCTTCAGACGCGTGCCATGCACGATGAAGGTCGGCGGATTCGCCCCGCCCGGATGCACATAGCGCAGTTTGGAGACATGGCCGCGAATGCTCGGTGGCGGGTTGGTCTCATAGGCGATTTCCAGCGCTTGGTTCACTTCGCTGGTGCTGAATTCGTGCGTCGCCGATGCATGCGCACGGTGAATCGCCTGGAACAGCTCGCGCATGCCCGAACCATGCAATGCAGAAATCCGCACCGCCTCGGCCCAGCTGACGAAGCCCAGCTTGCGCGAGAGCAGATCTTCGGCCTGCGCCCGCTGATAGTCGCTCTGCCCATCCCACTTGTTGATCGCAACGACCAACGCGCGGCCGGCGTCCAAGATCGCGCCGAGAATCGTCGCATCCTGATCGGTCACGCCTTCGGTAGCGTCCAGCATCAAGACCGCGACCTGGCATTGCTCGATCGCCTGCAGCGTCTTGAACGCACTGAATTTCTCGACCGCCTCTTCCACCTTGCCGCGACGGCGCAAGCCGGCGGTATCGATCAGGCGGTACTGACGGCCATCGCGCTCCAGGTCCACTGCGATCGAATCACGCGTGGTGCCCGGGACTTCCGATGCGATCATGCGTTCTTCGCCCAGCAGGCGATTGACCAGCGTCGACTTGCCCACATTCGGACGGCCGACAAAGGCGATACGCACGCGTGCCGGGTCGTTGTCCAGCAATTCGCCGGAACCTTCTTCCGGCAGCCGTGCAGCCACCTCTTCGAGCAATTCATCAATGCCCTGCCGGTGCGCAGCAGATAGCGCCACCACGTCGGAGAAGCCGTAGCGCGCAAATTCCGAGCGCACGGTTTCTTCGTCGGTGCCATCGATCTTGTTGATCACCAACACGGTCGGCCGCGCCAGTTTGCGCAACCAGGCCAGGATTTCGTCATCGAGCGACGATGCGCCTTCGCGGCCATCGACCACGAACAGCACCAGATCGGCTTCGCCGGCGGCGGCACGTGCCTGGCGCGCAGTGGCGCCGGCAAGGCCTTCCTCGTCGCCGGCAATACCGCCGGTATCGACGACGATAAAGGGTTGCTGCTCGTCGAGACGGCAGACCCCGTAGTTACGGTCGCGGGTAACGCCGGGCTGGTCGTGGACCAACGCGTCGCGGGTGCGCGTCAGCGCATTGAAGATGGTGGACTTGCCGACATTGGGCCGTCCAACCAGGGCGACCAGGGGCAGCATCGCAAGGTCCTTATTGTGCCAACCGGAAGGCGGTGAGATCGCCGTCGGTGTTTTGTACCAGCAAGATGCCATCAACGACCTGCGGCTGCGCCAGCAGCGTGTCGCGTCCAGCGCGCGCGCGCGCGGCCAACGCACCGTCGCTGAGTTTCAGCCAGTGCAGGTAGCCCTTGTAATCGCCGACCACGGCGTAATCACCCTGGATGGCCACGCCGGTCAGCGAACGACGTGCCAAGGCAGCCTGCGACCACATCGCCGCACCGCTGCTCTTGTCCAGACCCCACACAGAACCCGCGTTGTCCGATACAACCACGACGGCCGACGACACACCGACGCCGCCGGCGCCACCGTGATCGCGCGTCCACAGCGGGCGTCCGCTCGGGCCTTCCAGTGCGAGAGTTTCGTTCTTGAAGCTGGTTGCATACAGCGTGGTGCCATCCAACACAGGCGCGCCGTCGACGTCGGACATGCGCTCCAGCTCGGTACGACCTTCCGGCACGCCGATGGCCTGCTCCCACAGCGGGCGACCGTCCTGTAGCGCCAGCGCACTCAAGGTTCCACTGTCGTTGCCCACGAACACCACGCCCGGGCCAGTAACGATCGGCGCGTTACCGCGCACCGACAAGGTCGGACCTTCTTCGGCATGGAACCAGCGACGCTCGCCGCTAGCCGCATCGAACGCGGTCACGCGACCGTCGTTGCTGCGCACCAGGACCAAATTCTGCGCGATGGCCGGCGCGGCGATGACTTCATTGGGTACCTTGGCACGCCACTTTTCAGTGCCGTCAGCCTGGTTCAACGCGATCACATCGCCGGACAGGCTACCGATGACCACCAAGCCTTCGCCGACCCCGGGACCGCCGGACAGGCGCTGCTTGAACTTGCGGTCGTTGCGTTCTTCTTTCTTGGGCTTGTATTCCCACACGCGCTTGCCGGTCTGCAGGTCCAGTGCCTGCACGCCACCGGTAATCGCCGCTGCATACACCTTGCCATCGGCCACGGCCGGGCGCTGACGTACGCCGATATGCCCTTCACCCTTGCCAACGCCGGTGGACCAGATCTTCTCGACCTTGACCGACGGCTCGAACTTCACCAGCTCGGCAGGTTCCTGCGCCTTCTTGGCAGCAGCGTCCTTCCCGGCAAACCAACCCTTGACGGTGCTGCAGCCAGCCAGCGACAGACCCATCACGGCAATCAACGCAACGCGCTTATACATATCAACCTGCTTCATCAAATCTGCTCCGCCGGATCGGGCACTTTGCCGCCCACATCCATCAGCTTGGTTTCCAGCAACCGGCGCTGCGGCGAAGCCACATCCACCGTGGTCAGGGCCTTGGTATACAACGCACGCGCTTCATCCGGCTTGCCCTGCGCCACCAACGCGTCGGCGCGGATCTCCAGGCTGGCGTGGTCCTGCGCATCGGCCAGCAGCTTGATCGCTTCGTCCGGCTTGCCGCTTTCGGTCAGCACGCGCGCCAGGCGCTGCTGCACGATCTGCTTGAGCTCGCCTTCGGCCGGCACCTCACGCAATGTCTTGATTGCTTCAGCGTTCTTGCCGGCATCGACTTGCGCCTTGGCCAGGCGTAGCGCTGCCAGTTCGGCGTAAATGCCACCCTTGCCGTCGTCCAGCGCCACGATGTCCTTGGCTGCCTTGTCCAGGTCTTTGGCCTGGATCGACTTGACCACCGCCTCGTAGCGGGTATTGGCCTCGACCAACTCGGTGTTGGTGTGCTTCTGCCACCACTGCCAACCCAGGATCAGAGCCAGTCCAACCAGGACGCCGCCCACCAGACCCGCGCCATTGTTTCTCAACCAGGAACGAACGCGTTCGCCTTGTTCGTGTTCGTCCAGCAGATCGTCGATCGCCATGCGTACTCTCGCTCCGTCATCCCGGAGGCGCGGAACATCAAAAGGAATAAATGAAAAACCGCAGTCCGCTTCACTCGGAAGCAGGTACCACGGAGCCGTCGGAGGATACCGCAAAACGGGCAACGTTAGCGCGCTGGAACGGTTTCACATCGACAATACTGCCGCCTTGCTGAACCTGTACCGCCGACGCATTGCCGAGCACGATGCGACCCACCTGACCCGGCGAATACGTGCGACGTTCGCCGGCACGTACCAGTGCCTTTTCGACCGCAGTGCCGTCCGGCGCCAGGATCTGCACCCAACTGTCGCCGCTGAAATTCAACGACAAATTGCCGCCCGGGGCAGCTGCCGCAGCAGGCACCTGGGCGTCGGCGGCGGCACGTGGCACCGGGGTCATCGATGCGATATACGGCGCGGGCTGCTCACGCGGCACAGGAGCCGGCTGCGTTGCACGAGTGCCGGGCGCAGCGGACTTCGCAGCCTCCGGCATGCTGTCCAACGACACCGTGCTTGGCGCCTTGCCATCCAGATGCGAGCGCGTCGCATACCAGACCGGCACCGCGAACACACCAGTAATGACCACGTACATGGCCTTACGCGCGGTACTTTCGAGAATGCGCCGCGCACGTGGCGTATGCGTGTGACTGACCAGCTTGACCGGTTCGATCGGCGCGATGGTCGCCTGCTGCATGAGCGGCTCCAGGTCGACCTGCAGCAAGCGCGCATAGCTGCGCAGTTGCCCGCGCACGAACACGGGCGCGCCCAGACGCTGCCAGTCCTCCTGCTCCAACGAACGCACCACATGCGACGGCATGCGTAGCTTGCCGGCCACCTCGTCCACGCTCAGACCTGCCGCCTCGCGCGCTTCGCGCAAATGCTGTCCGCAGCCCTTTTCCTGCTCGAAAAGGTTCGGGTTGGAATCACTGATCACAATGCATTGGCCCCGGGAGTAGCGGTCGCTGCGTCAGGGAATTCCTTGACCAACCGCTGTTGGTAACGGCCGGCAGCTACCTTGTCGCCTAGCCCTTGCTCAATCTGAATGGCGAGTTGTAACACGGAAGCAGTTGCCGGTGCAGCCGAAAGACGTCGTTCGATAAAAGCGCGGGCTTCGAAATAATTGCGACGCCCCGCTTCCAGGCGCGCCATTGATTCGAGCGCATACGGATTATCCGGATCTAGATCGAGCGCTTTGCGCAGATCACCCGCAGCTCGTTCGGGCTGCCCCGCCTTGATCGCGCACCCGCCAGCATTTCCCAGTGCAGACGCGGGAGACGCGTACGTGCGATCAGCCAATGCACGATCGAACCAGGTCAACGCCTCAGCTGGCGCCCCATTGGCACACAACCAGGCGCCGTAGTTGTTCAGCACGTCGCCGCGCTGCGGCGCGAGTTCCGCAGCGCGCCGGTACGACGCACCAGCAGCTGCTGTCTCGCCCTTGGCACCCTGAATCAGCGCCAGCAAGCCGATGGCATCCACCGATTGCGCGTCTTTTTTCAGGGCAGCACGCACCTGTTCTTCGGCGCTGGCGTAATCGCCGGTCTGCAGACGATTACGGGCGAGGCCGAGTTTCTCCTGCACCGCCAGACGGCTCTTGGTCTCAGAGCTATCGCGGAATGAATACACCGGCGAGACCTCTTCCACGGTCTTGACCGACCCTGCCTTGGCATTACGCCCACCGCAGCCGACCGCACACAGGGCGATCGCCACAGCCGCCATTAACGCGAGTTCACGCTGCCGCATCTCGATCGCCCTGCCCTTCCAATGTGCGGCGGAACTCCGCCTGGCGACGGGTACGGTCCATGACCTGCCCCTTGAGCTGCCCGCATGCGGCGTCGATGTCGTCGCCACGGGTGCGGCGAACCATCGTCAGCACCTGCGCATCGAGCAGGATTTTCTGGAACGCGCGAATTTCCGTCTCGCCCGAACGCTCATAGCGCGTGCCCGGGAACGGATTGAACGGAATCAGATTGACCTTGCCGGCGTCCTTGGACTGCACCGCATTATCGAACTGACGCATCAGTCTCGCCAGCTGGCGCGCATGCTCCGGCTGGTCGTTGATGCCCTTCATCAAGGTGTATTCGAACGTCACCGAGTCGCGTTTCTTGCTGCCGCGCAGATAACGCGCGCACGACTCCATCAACTCGGCGATCGGGTACTTCTTGTTCAACGGCACCAGGCTTTCGCGCAACGCGTCGTTGGCCGCATGTAACGACACGGCCAGCGAGACGTCGCTTTCGGTGGAGAGCCGGTCGATCATCGGCACCAGGCCGGAGGTCGACAACGTCACCCGCTTGCTGGCCAGGCCGTAGCCCAGATCGTCGCGCATCACACTCATCGCGCGCACGACATTGTCGAAATTCATCAACGGCTCGCCCATGCCCATCATCACCACATTGGTGAGGCGGCGCTGCTGGTGCGGCACGTTACCCAGATGGCGCGCAGCGACCCAGACCTGCCCGATGATTTCGGCAGTGGTGAGGTTGCGGTTGAAGCCCTGGGTGGCGGTTGAGCAAAAGGTGCAGTTCAAGCCGCAGCCGACCTGGGAGGACACGCACAGCGTGCCGCGGCCCTTGTCGGGGATATACACGGTTTCGATGGCGTTCTTGCCGTCGGCGCCCATGGCCAGTAGCCATTTGTGGGTGCCGTCGGTCGAAGGCTTGTCGAATACGACATTCGGGACGAGGACCTCGGCGTGCTGGTGCAACTTCGCCCGCAGTGCCTTGCCGAGGTCGGTCATCTGGTCGAAATCGGTGACGTAGCGATGGTGAATCCACTTCATCACCTGATGGGCACGGTAACGCGCCTCGCCGAGCGTGTCGGCGAAGAAGCGCTCCAGACCCTCGCGATCGAGGTCGAGCAGGTTCTGCTTGCACGGTTCCGAAGTGCGGACGGGAATGTCCTGCAACACGGAGGGGATCACGACCTCATTCACGATTCGACTCTCTCGGCCTCAGCGCGAGACCACTTCGGTGACAGCAAAGAAATACGCGACTTCGTTGGCAGCGTTCTCGACCGAATCCGAGCCGTGAGCGGCATTGGCATCGATCGAATCGGCGAAGTCGGCGCGGATGGTGCCCGGCGCAGCGTCCTTGGGATTGGTCGCGCCCAGCAGGTCACGGTGTGCAGCAACGGCGTTCTCGCCTTCCAGCGCCTGAATCATCACCGGGCCGGAGATCATGAACTCGACCAGCGCGTTGAAGAACGGACGCTCACGGTGCACGGCGTAGAAGCCTTCGGCTTCGCGGCGCGACAGCTGCTTGTACTTGGCGGCCACGACTTTCAGGCCGGCCTTCTCGAAGCGGCTATAGATTTCGCCGATGACGTTCTTGGCGACGGCATCGGGCTTGATGATGGACAGGGTGCGCTCCAGCGCCATTGGGAATTCTCCGTTGGGCGGGCCACTGAAGGCCCGAGGTTATCATGAAAAAAACCCGCGTCAAAACGCGGGCTTAGGCTTCTTTGCGATGGTCAATTCTATCCCGTCGCAGATCCGTTTGCACACCGCCCCCTGAATCGTGCTGCATTGCGACATGACCTGCCGGCAATTGAGCCCGTAGACTCAAACAATCGTTTGATTGAGCCTTGTCCCTGCGCATGCCCAAGCCCGCCCACTTCTCCACGAAAGACCGCATTCTCGGTGCGGCCGAGGAGCTGTTCGCCCAGCACGGGTTCGCCGGCACCTCGCTGCGCCAGCTCACCACCCAGGCCGACGTCAACATCGCGGCGGTCAATTACCACTTCGGCTCCAAGGAAAACCTGGTCAACGAGGTGTTTCGCCGGCGCATGGACGAGATGACCACGGCGCGATTGCAGCAGCTGGAAGCGGCGAAGAAGTCGCAGCCCGGCGAGCTCACGGCTGTGCTCGCAGCTTTCGTCGAGCCGGCGCTGGCAATGGCGCAGGACCGCCAGAACGGCGGCGCCTTCGTACGTGTGATCGCACGCGCCTATGCCGAAAAGAACGACAACTTGCGCAAGTTCCTATCCGACCACTACGGCCATGTCTTGCGCGAATTCGGCAAGGCCATCGCCGGCTGCGTACCGGGCCTGAGCAAGGAAGAGCTGTATTGGCGCCTGGACTTCCTCGCCGGTGCGCTGACCTATGCCATGGCCGATTTCGGTCTCATCAAGCGTCCGCCGGGCGTCAGCGAGGCCGACCACCGTGCGCGCGCCGCGCGCGAACTCATTCGTTTCGCCGAACCCGGTTTCCGTGCTCATTCCACACCGTAAACGTTCCACAAGAGGCTTATCGCTATGTCCAATCCGTTGCTAGTCCGTCGTGCCGCCGTGCTCGGTGCCGGCGTCATGGGCGCGCAGATCGCCGCGCACCTCACCAATGCCGGTGTCGACACCGTGCTGTTCGACCTGCCTGCCAAGGAAGGTCCCGCCGACGGCATCGTGCTCAAGGCGATTGTCAATCTCGGCAAGCTCAGCCCCGCACCGCTCGCCAGCAAGGCACTCGCCGATGCGATCACACCGGCCAACTACGAGAGCGGCCTGGAACAGCTGCGCGACTGCGACCTGATCATCGAGGCGATCGCCGAGCGGATGGACTGGAAGCAGGACCTGTACAAGAAGATCGCGCCGTTCGTGTCCGAGCATGCGGTGCTGGCGTCCAACACGTCCGGCCTTGGCATCAACAAGCTCTCCGACGTACTGCCGGAGCAATTGCGCCATCGCTTCTGCGGCGTGCATTTCTTCAACCCCCCGCGCTACATGCACCTGGCCGAGCTGATCCCGGCCAAGGGCACCGACAAGGCCGTGCTCGAAGGTCTCGAAGCCTTCCTGGTGACCACGCTCGGCAAGGGCGTGGTGTACGCCAAGGACACGCCCAACTTCATCGGCAACCGCATCGGCGTGTTCTCGATCCTGTCTACCATCCATCACACTCAGGAATTCGGACTGGGGTTCGATGAAGTGGACGGCCTGACCGGCCCACTGGTCGGGCGCCCGAAGTCGGCGACCTACCGTACCTCCGACGTGGTGGGCCTGGACACCATGGCGCACGTGATCAAGACCATGGGCGACACCCTGCCGGACGACCCGTGGCACCAGTATTTCAAGTCGCCCAAGTGGCTGGATGCGCTGATCGCCAAGGGTGCGCTGGGCCAGAAGGTCGGCGCCGGCATCTTCCGCAAGGTGGGCAAGGACATCGTGGTGCTGGATCTGGAAAAGCAGGATTACCGCGCCGCCGATCGCACTGCCGCACCCGAGGTGGTCGAGATCCTCAAGATCAAGACCCCGGCCGAAAAGTTCGCCAAGCTACGCGAAAGCCAGCACCCGCAGGCGCAGTTCCTGTGGGCCACGTTCCGCGACCTGTTCCACTACAGCGCCTATCACCTGGCCGATATCGCCGAGACCGCGCGCGATGTGGACCTGGCGATCCGCTGGGGCTACGGCTGGTCGCTCGGCCCGTTCGAAACCTGGCAGGCCGCCGGCTGGAAGCAGGTGGCGCAGTGGATTGCCGAAGATATCTCCAACGGCAAGAGCATGAGCAGCGCGCCGTTGCCGAACTGGGTGTTCGACGGCCGCGATGGCGTGCATGCGGCCGAAGGCTCGTACAGCCCGGCGCGCGACGCCAAGCTGGCGCGCTCGGCGCTGCCGGTGTACAAGCGCCAGCGCTTCCCCGATCCGCTGCTGGGCGAGCAGTTCTCGCCGGGCGAAACGGTGTTCGAAAACGACGGCGTGCGCATGTGGCATGACGGCGACGACATCGCCGTGGTCAGCTTCAAGACCAAGATGAACACCGTGTCCGACCACGTGCTCAACGGGTTGCAGGAAGTCGTCGGACGCGCCGAGAAGGACTTCGCCGGCCTGGTGATCTGGCAGCAGAAGGAGCCTTTCTCCGCCGGTGCCGATCTGGCCGGCGCGCTGGGTCTGCTGCAGGCCGGCAAGGTGGACGCGTTCGAAGCGCTGGTCGCCAACTTCCAGGCCACCAGCCAGCGCATCAAGTATGCGCAGGTGCCGGTGATTTCGGCCGTGCGCGGCCTGGCGCTGGGCGGCGGTTGCGAGTTCCAGATGCATAGCGCCAAGACCGTGGCCTCGCTGGAAAGCTATATCGGCCTGGTCGAAGCCGGCGTCGGTCTGCTGCCGGCCGGTGGCGGCCTGAAGGAGATCGCGGCGCGGGCCTCGGTGGCTGCAGGTCCGGGCGGCGATGTGTTCGCCGAACTGAAGAAGACCTTCGAAACCGTCGCGATGGCCAAGGTCTCCAACTCGGCAGTCAACGCCCAGGAGCTGGGTCTGCTGCGCACCACCGACAAGATCGTCTTCAACAGCTACGAGGCACTGCACATCGCCAAGGCCGAAGCGCGTGCGCTGGCCGAAGGCGGCTACCGCGCCCCGCTGCCGGCACGCCGCATCCAGGTCGCCGGCGACGTCGGCATCGCCACCTTCAAGATGCTGCTGGTCAACATGCTGGAAGGCCGCTTCATCAGCGAATACGACTACGAAATCGCCACCCGCATCGCCACGGTCGTCTGCGGCGGCGAAGTCGATCGCGGCGCGCTGGTGGACGAAGAATGGCTGCTCAAGCTCGAGCGCAAGCACTTCGTCGAACTGGCCCAGCAGGAAAAGACCCAGGCGCGGATCGGGCACATGCTCAAGACGGGTAAGCCACTCAGGAACTGAGAATCGGAAGTGGAGAATCGGGAATGGGTAAAAGCCCAACCGACTCCCCGCTTCTCCCATTTATTCTGCCGGGCGATGAAGATGGCGAACTCAGGCGAATCCGCAGTTGCGATTCCCGATTCCCCATTCTCGATTCCCGGCTACCGGAGATAGCCATGAGCAAGCAGATTCAAGAAGCCTACATCGTCGCCGCCACCCGTACGCCGGTCGGCAAGGCGCCGAAGGGCGTGTTCCGCAATACCCGTCCCGACGACATGCTGGCGCACGTGTTGCGCGCAGTGGTCGCGCAGGCGCCGGGCATCGATCTGTCGCGGATCGACGATGCCATCATCGGCTGCGCGATGCCCGAGGGCGAGCAAGGCATGAACGTGGCGCGCATTGGCGTGCTGCTCGCCGGCCTGCCCAACAGCGTGGCCGGCCAGACCGTCAATCGTTTCTGTTCGTCCGGCATCCAGGCCGTGGCGATGGCCGCCGACCAGATCCGTCTGGGCAATGCCGACCTGATGCTGGCCGGCGGTACCGAGTCGATGTCGATGGTGCCGATGATGGGCAACAAGGTTGCGATGTCGCCCAACGTGTTCGCCGACGACCATGTGGCCATTGCCTACGGCATGGGTATTACCGCCGAGAAGGTCGCAGAAGAGTGGAAGGTGTCGCGCGAGGATCAGGATGCCTTCGCACTGGCCTCGCACCAGAAGGCGATCGCCGCCATTGCCGCCGGCGAGTTCCGCGACGAGATCACCCCGTACGAAATCCACTCGCATCAACCCGACCTGGCCGGCAATGTGATCGCGCTGCGCAAGCGCCTGGTCGATACCGACGAAGGCCCGCGTCCGGACAGCTCGCTTGAAGGCCTGGCCAAGCTGCGCCCGGTGTTCCGCAACGGCCAGTTCGGTGGCAGCGTCACCGCCGGCAACTCCTCGCAGATGAGCGACGGCGCCGGTGCGGTGCTGCTGGCCTCCGAGCAGGCGATCAAGGATTACGGGCTGACCCCGCTGGCGCGCTTTGTCAGCTTCTCGGTGGCCGGCGTGCGTCCGGAGGTGATGGGGATCGGCCCGATCGCGGCGATTCCCAAGGCGCTCAAGCAGGCCGGCCTGACCAAGGACCAGATCGACTGGATCGAGCTCAACGAAGCCTTCGCCGCGCAGGCCTTGGCGGTCATCCGCGACAGCGAGCTGGATCCGTCCAAGGTCAACCCGCTGGGTGGCGCCATCGCACTCGGCCACCCACTCGGCGCGACCGGCGCGATCCGTGCCGCCACCCTGGTGCATGGCCTGCGCCGTCGTCAACAAAAGTACGGCATGGTCACCATGTGCATCGGCACCGGCATGGGCGCGGCGGGCATCATCGAAGCGCTGTAGGCACGGGTTTGACGAGATCGGCCAAAGTGTCGATCTCGCGAACGCGATCAGCAGCGACCGAAGGCGTGCGCAAGCACGCCTTCTTTATGCCCAACTGCAACCCATCGTCGGCGGGAGGTGCGCTGCGAGCGGAATCGCTTGCACCAGTCCACATCTGCGGTGGGTGCGCCGCTTGCACCTTGCTGCGCTCTTTTTAGCGACCGCAGCGCTCGGCTGCATCATGGGAACCGCCGCGCCAGCAATGCTGCACAGTCCGTGATAACCGCCGCACGCAATGCGCAGCCCGGAAGCCTTCGCCGGCAACCTTCAGCACCTAAACAAAGGCCAATGCCTAGCGCGCCACCAGCCACTGGCCTGTCCGCGCACCCGCAAACACCAGCACCAGCCCGGCCACCAGCGTCACTGCCAGATACACGCCGATCATCGTGGACCGATCGGTGCGCGAAAACACCAGGCATTCCATCATCAGCGACGAGAACGTGGTCAGTCCGCCGATCACGCCGACGATCAACAAGGCCCGCAGCGGCCAGCTCGATGGCCCGCGCGCATCCAGCCAGACCAGCAACACACCCGCGACGAATGAACCGACCAGGTTGACCGTCAGCGTTCCCCACGGAAAACCGGTACCGAAGCGCTGGACCAACGATGCACCAATCGCGAAACGCAGGCCGGAACCCAGCGCGCCGCCCGTCATCGCCAGCAGCAGCTGTTGCCACCACACCGGTGCGTTCATGCGTGTACCCCGGTATCGGGGAGAGTCTTCGAAGAAATAGCGTGCGACATCGGCGTCATCCATCCTGAGTCAAGAAGCGATGCCGGGGCACGGACCTGCCGCCCCGGCGGGGGTGGCAGGCATCATCAGCGCGCAGAGTGCGTGCGGTTCAAGGAGGAGTGCCATCTCCTGTGCGGGCGATTATGCCGTGGGCTTGCCGGCCTTGTCAGCCCGTGCCTGCGCGCGTGCCTCGCGCAGCCGATCCAGCTTTTCTTTCAGCTTGATCTCCATCCCGCGCGGCACCGGGTTGTAGTACACGCGCTCGCCCATCGCATCCGGGAAGCCGGTCTGATCCAGCGCGATGCCGCCCTCGGCATCATGATCGTACTGATAGTCCTGGCCGTAACCCAGCGTCTTCATCAGCTTGGTCGGCGCATTGCGTAGATGCAGCGGCACCTCTTGCGTGCCGCTGGCACGCACTTCGGCCTTGGCCTGATTGAACGCCGCATAGCCAGCGTTGGATTTGGCGGTGCTGGCCAGGTACAGCACCAGCTGCGCGAAGGCCAGCTCGCCTTCCGGACTGCCGAGACGCTCGTAGATGTCCCAGGCCTCCAGCGCCATGCTCTGCGCGCGCGGATCGGCCAAGCCAATATCCTCGATCGCCATGCGGGTCAGCCGCCGCGCCAGATACGCCGGGTCGCAGCCACCATCGAGCATGCGCGTCAACCAGTAAAGCGCTGCATCCGGGTTGGAACTGCGTACGGATTTATGCAACGCCGAAATCTGGTCGTAGAACTGCTCGCCGTTCTTGTCGAAGCGGCGCGTGCGGTCGGCCAGCACCTGAAGCAGCGTTCGCGGTGTGATCTCGCCGCCCTCGCCCGTCGCCAGTTCCGCAGCAATTTCCAATAGCGTCAGTGCCCGGCGTACATCGCCGTCGGCGGCGCTGGCGATTTCCAGCAGCGATGCTTCACTGACCTGGATCGTCTCCTGGCCCAAGCCGCGCTCGGCATCGTGCAAGGCCCGTTGCAAGACTTCGACGATGTCCTGCGGCGACACGCCTTCCAGCACATGCACGCGGCAGCGCGACAGCAACGCAGAGTTCAATTCGAAGGATGGATTCTCGGTGGTCGCACCGACGAACAGGATGGTGCCGCGCTCGATATGCGGCAAAAAGGCATCTTGCTGCGCCTTGTTGAAGCGATGCACCTCGTCGACGAACAGCACGGTGCGGCGGCCGCTGGCGAACCGCTGCGCGGCCTCGGCCAGCACCTGGCGCACATCGGGCAATCCGGACAACACCGCAGAAATCGCCTTGAATTCGGCGTCCGCGTAGTGCGCCAGCAGCAAGGCGAGCGTGGTCTTGCCGCAGCCCGGCGGGCCCCACAGGATCATCGAATGCACGCGCCCGGATTCAACCGCGCGCCGCAAGGCGCTATCGGGCGCAAGCAAGCGTTTCTGCCCGACCATCTCGTCCAGGGTACGTGGGCGCATGCGCTCTGCTAACGGCCCCATGGCGCTGCGATCAACATGCAGCAGATCCGGCGTGATCGAGTCGGGACGTTTGGCTTTGCTCACCTCTTTATTCTACCGCCTCTGTCGGCGGGACGTTCCACAATGCGGTGTTCGGCCATCGCTGGCAGAAATGCTGGGGTTCTCTTTCCAAGCGACCACTTCGCGCAGGTGCAATGCCTAAAACGCGCAGCGCAATAATGTTACTAAGTAACGAGTGACCACATGCAATCGCTTGCCGGCACCCCGCACCGGCCGCCAGCTGCGCCAGCGCAAGCGGCACGTTCAGCGTACGGATCCCACCATGCCCCGCATTCCGCTTCGTCCCTCTGTCATCGCCGCTTGCCTTCCGGGGCTGGCCGAGACCATCTCGCATCCATCCAAACCTTCAGCGAAGCGGCAGACGCATAACAAATTGGCGACCCCCGACCCACGCGCGTTCGAGGCGGAACTGATCCAGGCACAGGAAGATCCGCTGGGTTGGTCAGAGACGCTGTGTGAGCAAGCCAGACAGGCAAGCGTCGTCGAGCCCGGATTGAAAGCCGCTCCCAAACGCAAACACGCTCTCCCGCGGTCCTGCAGGAAGGCCGCAGAGCGATTGGGCCTCAGCAGTGGTGCGCCAGAACCGCACGCGCGCCTGCTGCGCTATTCCTCGTTGCAGTACGAGCGTGACAGACCAGCCGATCCATCGGATCGCAGCGCCAATGTCGCCCTTGATCCGCACGCATCCCCGCTGCTGGCGAATGCCACCCAGGATCTCAATGGAGCGCTGATAGCACGCCTTGAGCAATCCAACCACGACCTGGCCGCAGGGATCTCCCGGCGTCGCCAAGCCGAATTGAAGTACGCGCATACACAAACGCTACACGCTGCACGCGAGCAGTTGGCATTGAGAGCCCGGCGCGCCGCCAATCTCAGCGACAGCATCAATGTACTGACGCGTGAACGCGCCGAACTGCTGCAGCAGCTGCAAGCATGCAATGTGCGAGCTGATGCAGTGTCGGCCGCGATACACGATCTCGAGTCGAACATCGTCTCCGCGCGCGCCGCATTGAACGCGTTACCAGGCGTTCGGCAATCGCGCGCTGTCGTAGCGCGCGCGGCGCCATCCTCGGCCAACGCGCATCAGGGCGAGGATCCCTCACACCTGCAGCGCGTCTGCACTCGGCTCGAACACGCAGTGCAGGATGCGCGCGCGCGCGGCGATGCGCTGGCCAAAACGGTGTTTTTCCGCCGCGGCTCGGCACAGGCAGCACAAGCAGAGCAAGCACTTGCGGATACTAATGCGGAGATCGATCAATTACGGAGCGCCTATGCACAAGCGCGCGATGCGTTGCGGTCAGATCCAGCAAGCAGCTCTGCCAACAGGCCGGCGTCCCGCACGCTTGCGTCGGAACTCGCTGCAGAGCAAGACCGAGAAATCGAGGCACTGCGCACACGACTTGGGTACGACGAGAAGATGCTGACCCTGCAACGCACGCATGCCGAGCGCTGCCGGCGGAATACGCGGCGCCTACAGGCGCGCCTAGCCCAGGTCGACGCAAAACTGGAGCAGGCGCGGCATTCGTCGCGAATCAACACCGAGGCGTTGTGGCAGCAGGAACAGACGGTCAGCGTGCTGGAAGCAGCGGACGGCGACATGCAGCGCGTAGTGGAACATGCAGCCGCGCAGCTGCCGGTAGATGAGGCCCGGCCCGCAGCTTCCGATATCGTCGCCGACACCATGCAGACACTGCTCGATGTCCTTCCCGGCTTTCGCGAGGAAACGCTCGACCCCGTGAGTCGACAGGTTCTGCGCGTCTGGGCTGATGGCCTGCATGGTCGCAGCGCTGCGTTCGGGACCGAGGCCCTGCAGCCGGTCGACGCGTTGCGCATCGCCCTGCAGGCCTTATCGATCGCCAGCGGGGGCGATGCCACGGCGGCGGCCAACGCACTGCAACGTCTGAGCGTCTTGCAGATGCGTGAGCTGATTCCGCCGCCGCAGGTCTCCATCGCTGCCGAGGCGGTACCGCCGATGGAGACCGTCACCGCCTGCGTCGGCCTGCTGGCGAGCGTGCCGCGCGGCATGCAGGTGCTTTCGCACATGCTGCGCGAAGAACCCACGCCTGCCTCCAGGGAATGGTTGGAGGCGGCGCAGGTCCATCTGCGTGCCAGCCACCGGCTTGCACTGACGCCGGACGCAGAACAGGCTGAACGCACCTGGCTGGGCGATGCGCAAATGGGAGCGCGCCATGCCGTGCACGGCGCTTCGCCGCTGCAGGGCCTGCAGTCTGCAACCGCTGCCCAGCGCGGCGCATTTCATGCGTTCCGCAATGGCTACGAAACCACCCGGGCAGGTTCACCCTATGCGCGCGTCAACGCATGCCTGCAGATGTTTGCGCAATGGGCGGTAGCAGGCAGCAGAAGGCGGGGCAATAGCGACCTCAACCCCTTCAACGCGCTCGCACTGGGAATGAAGGTCGGCGCCTCCGAAGCGCTTCCCACCGCTGTGCGGCGTGCCAACGATGCTTTTCGCGAGGCGGCCGGCCACTTGACCAGCTGGCTCGTCGCGCGCCGCCAGATCCAGCTGGCGGGCGGGCGAATGCCGTCGCAGGACGAGCTGGCGATGCAGGCGCTGTCGGAATACGCGCACTGGCTACCACACGAGCAGAACGCGACCGACCTGACCTTCACTGCCAAGGTATTGGGCACGATCGAGCGGCGCGCCCAGGAGCTTCAGCGCTCGGTGGCTGCCTCCGCGAGCGAGAGCGACGATCTGCAGCCGGCGGCGTGCCATCCGGCGATCGCGTCCGCCTGGGTTGCATTACGCACAGGCCGCATGCGTCTGCCGGAAACGCTGCGCCTGATCCAACGCGGCCTGCTTGACCACGCCGGACAGCCGACCGACATGCCGATCGGTGCAGCGCCCTTGGATGAAGAACTGGCGTCGGTCGCACGCAACCACTTTCATCAGGCCGTTGGTCATGCCAGCCGCTTTCTGCATGAGGGCGACACGTCCCGCGTCAAGTCGCCCCGCGCGCTATTCGAATGCCTGCGCAACCTGATGGAACGGCTGGAATGGCGCGACAAGCTGCGTATTACCGAACAACGTGTGATCGGACTCAATACGACGCCGCTATCGGCCGCGCTTGCGATCATCCCCAGCGGCCTGGGACTGAAACTCTCCGCGGGCGGTCAGACCAGTTCCGATCGCTCGGTGGAGATTTACATGGGGCGGACCGGGCTGTCGCTGCAGATCGGGCGGCAGAAGGCGCGGCAGTTCAACGCCAGTACGGGCATTAGCGCGGGCGTGCTGCTGCCGGGCACCGAACACGCACCGGTGGGTATCACGGGCGCAGCCGAGTGGCGCATGAAAAAGGAATCGGGCATCGAGCATGGCGTGCAGATCCGCGTACCACGGCGGGGCAAGGGCCAGGAGCTGGAGCAGCGCGCGCAATTCCTGGCCATGTTTGAACATCTGCTGCAGCTCGCCGAGCAATCCGGCGGCGATGCAGGCCAGCCGACCGAGCGCGACTTTCTGGGGGAGCTACTGGCGTATCACCCCAGCATCACCGTTGGCTTGATCGGCCATGCCGAGCGCAACGCTTCGGCCACCGAGTCCAGCCTCAGCGTCGCTGCGGGCGTACGCGTGGGAAACATGGATGGCAGACCGCGTCGGGCCACCCTGGGGGCTTCGCTCGGCTTAAAAGCGCGGCGGGAAACCTCCCGTTCGCAGACGCCGATCGAAGGCTACATGACGATGGTGCTGAAGGATTCGAGCGCGCAATCCAGGGTAGAGATCGCAGGCCGCGCATCGGCCAGTGTCGTCGCTCAGCAGTGGACGCACCCAAGCATTGGCAATGCGCCGCCCACGCCAGTGGCGCGGCTGTCCATGGCCACGCTCGATCTCGGCTATAGCAGAGAACTGCATTCGGCCGGCAGCAATACGTTCTCCACCTTGTGGATGTTCAACAACGAAATCGACCCTGTGCGCACGGATCGTGGCTTCGAATTCTTCGACTTCGCCTCATTCGAACGCGAAGTGAAACGCAACTGGCAGTTATGGACGCACTATGGAATCTCCAAACTGCAAGGCAAGGTCGACGACCAGCGGGTCTACATGGTGGCCGAGCGCCAATTGCAGGACTTCGTCGACCGGGTCCGCCTCCATATGCAAGACAACAAGTTCGCCTCGATGATCGTCGACTGGGTGTTACAGGCAGAGGCTGCACCGCGTCTGGACGCATTGCGCGCGCAGGCCCAGCTATTACGGGTCGCCGGATGCGAAGCGCAAGCAGTGGAAGCAGATCGCGCCTTCGATGACCTGATCAGCCACCCAGGCATCTGGGAACCGACCATCCTGATCCTGCGCGAAAAGGGCAAACGCCAGCGCGAGCGTGGCATCGACTTCTTCGTCAAACGCCAGACCAACCAAGCGGCGGAGGCGATGCGGACGGTCGGTCAATGGATCCCGTACGAGCCAGTCCCCTAGCACTGCAGGCGTGGCCCCCGAGGGGTGGGGTCTCCGCCAGGTCACGGTGACGGCTGCGCCCCTCGCAGGCACAACCGATCGTTGCACCTTGCCTTCATCCCGTGCGTCCGCAGACGCATCTACTGCGCGTCGCCCACCACATCCACGCCCTTGCCCGGGGTGTAACGGAAAGTGTCGGCCGCGAATGCGGGGTTGCGCTTCCACCCGCTGAAGCTGATCGCGGTGCGCTGGCCGACTGCATCCACGACTTCCATCTTGGCCAGGCCGTCCTTGCCGAACCCCAGCGAGGCCATCTGGAAGCTGGCGTCGGTGTCGACCTTGGGCGTCAACGACAACCACTGCAGCCCATCGCGCGGCGCGGCTTCTTCGCTGACGTCGTACTGCTTGTCCAGACGCGTCGGATCGATCAATGCCACCAGCGGGCTGTTCTGTTCTTCGCTGCCTTGTGCGCGCACGGTGACCTGCTCCAGATCGGGGTCGAACACCCAGACCTTCTTGCCATCGGCCACGATCAACTGCTTGTAGGGCTTGGCATATTCCCAACGGAACTGGTGCGGTGTTGCCAACGCAACCCGCCCGCTTGAATTTTCCTTGACCCGACCATTCGCGTCGGTCACGCGCTGGCTGAACTGTCCATCCAGCCCCTTCAAGCCACGCGTGAAGGTGTCCAGCTCCTGGCGCGCACCGGCAAAGGCGGTACTGGCGAACAGAGCAGTGGCAAGGACGGCATAACGGAGCTGGCGATGCATCGCGGTCTTCCAAAAGGACATGCGTCGATTCTGATGCTTCATAGATGAATGGGCGAGCGCTATTGCACGACATGTTCAGATGGCTGCGCTTGCGCGGCGATCCGGCTCAGTGCGCGGTCTGCACCTTGGACAAATCGCCGTACACGATCTGCCCGCGAAAGCCACGCCGCACCTGCTGGTACAACTCGCGAAACGCGCGGTAATCCTGTGGCTGGCACAACGCCTGCGGACCACGCACGGCTGCGCGCTGCAGGCGATGCACGGCGGTCACCGTCTGCCCATCACGTGTCCAATCGACCACGTATTCGCCAGCGGCATTGCGAAAGGTGCTGCTACGCGGGATCGCAATGATCGGCACCGTGCTGGGGAACGCCACCACATAGGTCTCTTCGCGCACGCTGTCGTTGCAGTAGAACGGAGTCAGATTGTCTTCGGCCGAGGTGGTGGTGTAGATCGCGCGGATTGATTCGGCACCGGGCATGTCCGGCAAGGTCATGCCGCCGACCGCCGAAAAATCCACCGCATCCTTCGCCAGGAAGCTGTAGCGATAATTGAATGGCGCATCCAGATCCAGCGGGTCGCCCTGGATCAGCAGATCGCCGGTGCCGTCGAAACCGGACTGGGCAAGGATCGACTCTTCGATCCGGTTGCGATTCTGCGCATTGAGCTGCACGAACATCGCGCGCAAGCCCACTTCGCCGGTCTGCCCGCTGTCGAGCGTGGTCATGCCCTGCAGGCCGCCCTGGGGCGTGAAGCGGTATTCGGTGCGCGCGACGTAGCGATTGACCTTGCGGTCGTTCGGCGGCGTCTGCGTGACCTTGCCGTCGCGCGTATGCACCACCGGCGCGCCGAGATCGCCGGCCGGCAGCTGGCCGAAGCGCGCGTACGGGTTGGTCGAATCGACATACAGATCGAACGCGGGGATGTAGGTGATGGCGTGATTGAAGCGGCCCAGCACCGGAATTTCAGGCAGTGTCGGGCCGCCCTCGGCGCCGATCAGCACCGGCGTGCTGGCGATGCCCTTGGCTGCAAGCAGAGCTTCCAGGATCACGGTGTGGTCTTTGCAATCGCCATAGTGGTTAGCCAGGATGCTATCGGCGCTGTTGGGTTCCAGCCCACCATTGCCCAGATACACCGCCACATAGCGAATATTCCGCGCGACCCAGGCGTACAGCGCAGCTGCCTGCGCACGCGGAGCGTCGATACCGCGGGTCACTTCATCGGCCAGCGCCTGGATCGCCGGCGTCACCGCGGCAGCGCGCCCGCCCTTGACGTGATACGCCAGGCCCATCTGCGACCAGCTATCGAAGGTGCTGGCCATCAAGGTGGGGCTGAACTCCCAGGTCGCCGCGCTCCAGTTCTGGTTTTTCAGCGGCGCGGTACGCTGGTAGCGCCACTCCCAGCGCGCCTGGTCGCCACGCACTACCGGCTTGTTACTGCCCTGCAGCCCGCGCGTGGAAAGATGCATCGGCAGCGACTTCGGTGCCACTAGCGTGACGACCGCATCGTCGTACTGCGCGAACACGCTGAAGGTCTCCCATAAACTAAAATAGCCGGGGAAATACGGCGTGTTCTGCGCCCGCCGCACCCGGTAGACGATGCGCGCGCCCGGCGCCAGATTCGGGAATACCACGACCTTGACCTTGCGGTCGGCATACATCGCCGCCGAGGCGCTGGAATAGCTTTCCTGGGTGTAGATCTTGTCGGCCGCCACCTCCTGGCACAGCCCTTCGGCTGTGACGGTATACGCCTGTAGCACGTCCAGCGTTTCCATCTTCTCGCTGTAGCTCAGCCGGACCTGACTGAACTGCTCCACCGCCGACTTTGTCTTGAGCAGGATCTCGTACTCGTCGGTCTCCACGCTGCTGGCGTCGGCGCGCACTTCGTAATCAGCGCGATAGCGCACGAAGCTGTAGTTGGTATCGGCCTGCGTGCGTGCCGCAGCAGTGGGCGCGGGCCGTTGCTGGGCTTGCGCCTGGGCGAGCAACGGTACGCAGAGAAACAGCATGAGCAACAACAAGGGACGATGCAACATGGGTCTCGGTCACGGCAGGCCGGAGCGGCCCTCACTCACAGGGTAGCCGTTGTGCCCGGCAATGACAGGCACGGACTTCCAACAATGCCGCATTGCTGCACGCGGCGAGGTTCCTGAATCGAAAACGCACCAGTGGCAGCGTGCACCGATACCGCAGGCACTTACTTGGGCGGCGGCGGCGCCAGCACGGTGCGATCGCCGTTGTGCTCGGGCGGGCTGACCACTCCTGCCGCTTCCATCGCTTCGATCAGACGCGCGGCACGGTTGTAGCCGATCTTCAAACGCCGCTGCACACCTGAAATCGAGGCACGCCGGGTCTCGGTGACGATGCGCAAGGCTTCGTCGTACAAGGGGTCGGATTCGTCGCCGCCACCGCCACTGCTTTCCGGCAAGCCGGTCGCCCCCACCACGGTGCCATCGCCCATGGTCTGCACTTCGTCCAGCACGCCTTCGACGTAGGACACCGGCCCGCTGGCCTTGAGGTGTTCGACCACGCGGTGCACTTCTTCGTCGCTGACGAAGGCGCCATGCACGCGGTCCGGCAATGCGGTGCCCGGCGGCAGATACAGCATGTCGCCGTTACCCAGCAGCGCTTCGGCACCGGATTGGTCGAGGATGGTACGCGAGTCGATCTTGGAACTGACCTGGAACGCCACGCGGGTCGGGATATTGGCCTTGATCAGGCCGGTAATCACGTCCACCGACGGCCGCTGCGTGGCCAGGATCAGATGGATACCGGCCGCACGCGCCTTCTGCGCCAGACGGGCGATCAGCTCTTCGACCTTCTTGCCGACGATCATCATCATGTCGGCGAATTCGTCGATGAAGATCACGATGAACGGCAGCGTCTCCAGCGGCCGCGGCGCCTCGCCCAGCTCGGGGTTGGGCTTGAACAGCGGGTCCATCATCGGCTGGCCGGCGTCGATGGCGTCCTTGACCTTCTTGTTGAAGCCGGCCAGGTTGCGCACGCCCACCGCGCTCATCAGCTTGTAGCGGCGCTCCATCTCGGCCACGCACCAACGCAGGCCATTGGCAGCCTCCTTCATGTCGGTGACCACCGGCGCCAGCAGATGCGGGATGCCCTGATAGACGCTCAGTTCGAGCATCTTCGGGTCGATCATCAGCATGCGCAGCTCCTTGTGCGAGGCCTTGAACAGCAGGCTCAGTACCATCGCGTTGACCGCCACCGACTTGCCCGAGCCGGTGGTACCGGCCACCAGCAAGTGCGGCATGCGCGCCAGGTCGGCCACCGTCGGCCGACCGGCGATGTCCTTGCCCAGGGCCAGCGTCAGCGGGCTGGCCGACTTGTCGTATTCCTTGGAGCGCAGCAGCTCGGACAGGAAGATCATCTCGCGGCTGACGTTGGGGATCTCCAGGCCGATCACCGACTTGCCCGGGATCACGTCGACCACGCGCACTGACTTGACCGACAGCCCGCGCGCGATGTCCTTGTCCAGCGAGCTGATCTGGCTGACCTTGATGCCCGGTGCCGGCTCGATCTCGAAGCGGGTGATCACCGGACCCGGATAGGCCCCGACCACTTGCGCCTCGATGCGGAAATCCTTGAGCTTGAACTCGATCTGCCGCGACAGCGTCTCCAGCGTCTCTTCCGAATAGCCCTTGGCCTGCGGCTTGGGGTCGTCCAGCAGGGCCAGCGGCGGCAGGTCGGAGCCGTCGGTGCTGACGCCCTGGAACATCGGGATCTGGGTATCGCGCTTGGCGCGCTCGCTCTTTTCCACCACCGGTGCCGGCGGCGGCTCGATCTTGACCGGCTCGCGCTTGGCCTGCTTGACCGCATCGACCTTGCGCACTTCTTCGCGCTCCTCGCGCATCACCCGGGTCTGCTGCCACTCGGTGGCCTGATGGGTCTTGCGCTGCATCAGCGGCCCCAGCGCCAGCACCCACTTGCCGATGCGCTCCATCACCGCAAACCACGACAAGCCGGTTGCCAGGGTGATCGACACCAGCAGCAGTACCAGGACGAACAGGTTGGCGCCCAAGGCACCGAAGCCGGAGCTGAGCGAGCCGGCGACCAACTTCCCCAGGATGCCGCCGGCCTCGGCCACTTCGCCCCGGAACAGGCGCAGGTGCAAAAAGCCGGTCGAGGAAATCAGGAACCCCACCATGCCGACCAGGCGCAGCGCCGGCCCCAGATCGCTCTGGCTCTGCTCCTCGCGCTCGCCGATCAGGGCGATCCACGCGACCGCCCCCAACAGTACCGGAAGCAGGAAGGCCACATAGCCGAACAGCTGCAGCAGCACGTCCGCCGCCAGCGCGCCGAAGCGGCCGCCCATGTTGTGGATGGGCGCAACCAGATTACCGGTGCGCGACCAGCCCGGATCGGTCGCCGAATAGGTGAACAGGCTGGCCAGCAGATACAGCAGCAACGGCGCCACCGCGATCAAGGCCAGATCGCGCCAGAGCTTCTGCCGCCGCGGATTGTCCGCTACCGCCGTCTTGCGCGACGACGGTTTGCCCTCTGCGGGCTTGCTGCTGCGTTCGGGAACCTGCTTTGCCACCTGTAGCCAGACCTTAGAAAAATGCTGTTAGTGGTTGATAATAAACGACTGAAGCCACGGTTTCAGCAGTTGCATGCGCACCGACCATCCAGTCGCGGGCGGCTCAACGAAAAACGCCGCACAAGGCGGCGTCGAGCACGTGGACGAGGCGGACCATGCCATCTGCGGTTCAAGCAGTTCCATCGCGCCGCCTTGATTCAACGGGTGGGGACCGCCACTCTATGCCGCCACAGGGGCGCGAATCACTTCGCCTGCCCTACCAATTCCTCGATCGCGAGTATACATGAGCGCCTCTTCTGCCAGTCCCGCCAAGCATTCCCGCCTGCTGATCCTGGGCTCCGGCCCGGCCGGCTGGACCGCCGCGGTCTACGCCGCCCGCGCCAATCTCAAGCCGGTGGTCATTACCGGATTGCAGCAAGGCGGCCAGCTGATGACCACCACCGAGGTGGACAACTGGCCGGGCGACCCCCATGGCCTCATGGGCCCGGACCTGATGAACCGCATGCAGGCGCATGCCGAACGCTTCGAGACCGAGGTCATCTTCGACCACATCCACACGGCAGACCTGTCACAGCGCCCCTTCCGGCTAATTGGCGACGGCGCCGAGTACACCTGCGATGCGCTGATCATCGCCACCGGCGCTACGGCAAAGTATCTGGGCATCCCCACCGAAGAAGCCTTCAAGGGTCGCGGCGTCTCTGCCTGCGCCACCTGCGACGGCTTCTTCTACAAGGACCAGGACGTGGTGGTGGTCGGTGGCGGCAACACCGCGGTCGAAGAGGCGCTATACCTGTCCAACATCGCCCGCAAGGTCTACCTGGTGCACCGCCGCGACACCCTGCGTGCGGAAAAGATCATGCAGGACAAGCTGTTCGCCAAGGTCGCCGCAGGCAAGATCGAGACCGTCTGGCACCACGCGATCGACGAGGTGCTGGGCAACGATGCCGGCGTTACCGGTGTGCGGGTCAAGTCCACGCTCGACGGCAGCACGCGCGACATCGATGCGCACGGCTTCTTCGTTGCGATCGGCCACCACCCCAATACCCAGCTGTTCGATGGCCAGCTGGCGATGAACAACGGCTACCTGGAGATCCGCTCCGGCCTGAATGGCGCGGCGACCGAAACCTCGGTCGCCGGCGTGTTCGCCGCCGGCGACGTGGCCGACCAGCACTATCGCCAGGCCATCACCTCGGCTGGCTTTGGCTGCATGGCCGCGCTGGATGCCGAGCGATTCCTCGACAAGAGCGCCTGAGATGGCGCCTGATTGCCGGCCGCGCCACGCGGCCAGCATCGCCAGCGGGCCGAGCGCATGAGCGTGACTGCTCGCTGGTGCCGCCAGCTGGACGAACTTCCGGCTGGCGCCTGGGATGCGCTGCACGATGGCACGCACCCCTTCATCAGCTACGCATTTCTGCAAGGCCTCGAACGCGAGGGATGCCTGCGCCCGGATTGGGGCTGGAACCCGCTGCACCTGACCTTGTGGGAAGGCGACACCCTGGTCGCCGCCGCGCCGGGCTATCTGAAGAACAATTCGCACGGCGAGTTCGTGTTCGACCACGCCTGGGCGCATGCCTATGCGCGCTACGGGCAGGAGTACTTCCCGAAGTGGTTGTGCGGGGTGCCCTACTCGCCCGTCACCGGCCCGCGCCTGCTTGGCGCGCCCCAGTGGCGTGGCCAGCTACTGGCAGCGATGCGTGGGTTGGTGGAGCGCAGCGGGCTGTCGTCGGCGCACGTGAATTTCTACCCTGCCGATGAAGACGCCGCCTTCGATGCCGACTGGCTGGAGCGCAACGACCTGCAATACCACTGGCACAACGTCAGCGGCTGGAGCGACTTCGAGACGTTCCTGGCGGCGATGGATCACAAGCGACGCAAAAACATCCGCCAGGAGCGCGCCAAGGTGCAACGCGCCGGTGTGCACCTGCGCGTGGTGCATGGCGATGAAGCCAGCGACGCCGATCTGGACGCCATGTATGGTTTCTATCTCAAGACCTTCAACGAGTACGGCAACTCGCCGGCCCTGACGCCGGAGTTCCTGCGCCACCTTGCGCAGCATTTGCCGCGCCAGCTGGTGATGTTTCTGGCCGAGCTCGACGGGCAGCCGATCGCCGGGGCGCTGTGCCTGCGCGGGCAGGACACGCTCTACGGCCGCTATTGGGGCGGCGAAGCGCTACCCGGCCTGCATTTCGAAACCTGTTACTACCAGGGCATCGAATACTGCCTGCGCGAGGGCCTGGCCCGCTTCGAGCCCGGCGCGCAAGGCGAGCACAAGATCGCGCGCGGCTTTCTGCCGACCCTGGTCCGCAGCCGCCACTGGATCGCCGACCCCGGCTTCCGCGAGCCACTGGCGCAAAGGTGCGCCGACGAGCGCCAGGCGGTGGCCCGGCATGCACGCGAGCTGTCCGAGCACAGCCCGTTTCGCGACTGAGCCGCGCGGCGGCGACGTAGGGCGTAGCCGCCGCTGATCGCCGGCCGGGCGTCTTGCAGATGTGGCGGCGGTGCGATTCAACCATCCAAGGACTAATCCTCGGCCGAGTGCGCACTACGCGCCCAGCACCGCGGTGCTCGCGGACGCATGCCGCAAAGTGCGTCGACCACACACGCGGTTCGTCGCGTGCCGGCGATGGTCGTCGCCCTGGGTGCGCCATGTACGACACGCTCTACACTGCGCGCATGTCCCGCGCCCTTCCCTACCTGCTGGCGGCCGATCCGGCCGCCCCGTTTCCGCCGGCCGAGTCCGCGTTGCGCGAGCCGGACGGCCTGCTCGCCATCGGTGGCGACCTGTCGCCGCAGCGCCTGCTCAACGCCTATGCCAGTGGCGTGTTCCCGTGGTTCTCGGAAGGCCAGCCGATCCTGTGGTGGAGCCCGGACCCACGCACGGTGTTTCGCACCGATGGCGTGCGCCTGTCCTCGCGTTTCCGTCGCCAGCTGCGCAGCAGCCCCTGGATCGTGCGCGCCGATACCGCCTTCGCGCAGGTGATCGATGCCTGCGCGTCGATTCCGCGTGCCGGCCAGGATGGCACCTGGATCACCACGCCGATGCAGCAGGCCTACATCGAACTGCATCGGCTGGGCCACGCGCATTCGCTGGAGGTATTCGATGGCACGCGCCTGGTCGGCGGCATCTACGGCGTGGCGGTCGGCCGGATGTTCTTCGGCGAGAGCATGTTCAGTGCCGACAGCGGCGGCTCCAAGGTGGCGCTGGCGGCACTGGCCGCGCACCTGCACTCCCGCGGGTGGCCGTTGCTCGATGCGCAGGTGGAGAATCCGCACCTGATGCGCCTGGGTGCGCAACGCCTGACACGTGCAGAGTTCCTGCAGCAGGTGCGGCTGCAGGTCGGCCAGGCGGCGGCACCCGGCAGTTGGTCCGAGCGCTACGGCGAGCGGCCTGCCAGCGCGCTTGCTGAAGTCCGCTTAACATAAAATTTGCACCGCGGGGAGATGGGGCGTAAAATGCCGTCCCTTACGGCCCTTCCGGGCCAGCCGTGATTGCACAGGATTACATGTCGAAAGACGACTCCATTGAATTCGAAGGCAGCGTCAGCGAGACGCTCCCCAACACCACGTTCCGGGTCAAGCTGGAAAACGGGCATGAAATCATCGCCCACATCTCCGGCCGCATGCGCAAGAACTACATCCGCATCCTGACCGGCGACCGGGTCAAAGTTGAGATGACTCCTTACGACCTGACCAAGGGTCGTATTACCTACCGCATGAAGTAAGCGGTTTTGGTATTGAGACGCAAGGCGGCCATTGGCCGCTTTTTGTCGTGCACGCGATTTCAGCGTGCAATGCAGAATATCGGTTGACGCGCCTGCTCCTTAGCAGTTCCTTCGCAAGAAGCATCGGCAGTTCCCGCACCTAAACGATGCGCGGGCCATCGGCGCTAACGCCATGCGAGCCAGACGTGGTCGCCTCGCAGAGGTTTCGACCCACCTTGCAGGCGTAAAAGAGCCGCTCTTTCGAGCGGCTCTTCTTTACCTGCCAACGCGGCGTGTGGCGATCAATCCACCGTCGCAGGCAACAAGCGCTCTGGTTCCGGATGCGCTTCGACCACCAGCTCGCCATCCTTGACGTCGATGTTGACCCGGCCACCGTCCACCAACTTGCCAAACAGCAGTTCGTCGGCCAGCGGACGCTTGATCTTCTCCTGAATCACGCGCGACATCGGACGCGCGCCCATCAGCGGGTCGAAGCCGTGCTGGGCCAGCCAGTCGCGCGCGGTCGGCGTGGCCGACAACGACACGTGCTTTTCCTGCAACAGCATTTCCAGCTCGATGATGAACTTGTCCACCACCCGCAAGATGTGGTCGAACGCCAGCGGCTGAAACTGCACGATCGCATCCAGCCGGTTGCGGAACTCCGGCGTGAAGCCACGACGGATCGATTCCATCGCATCGGTGGAATGATCCTGCTTGGTGAAGCCGATCGACCGACGTGACGCCTGCGTGGCGCCGGCATTGGTCGTCATCACCAGAATCACGTTCTTGAAGTTGGCCTCGCGCCCGTTGGTGTCGGTGAGGATGCCGCGGTCCATGACCTGCAACAGGATGTTGAAGATGTCCGGATGCGCCTTCTCGACTTCGTCCAGCAGCAGCACGCAGTGCGGCGTCTTGACGATTTTCTCGGTGAGCAAGCCGCCCTGATCGAAACCGACATAGCCGGGAGGTGCACCGATGAGACGGCTGATCGAATGCGCTTCCATGTACTCGGACATGTCGAAGCGCACCAACTCGATGCCCAGCTGCAGCGCAAGCTGCTTGGTGACCTCGGTCTTGCCGACACCGGTGGGGCCTGCGAACAGGAAGTTGCCGATCGGCTTCTCCGGATTGGCCAGGCCGGAACGGGCCAGCTTGATCGAACCGGCCAGCGTTTCGATTGCCGGGTTCTGCCCGAAAATCACCATTTTCAGGTTGCGCTCCAGATGCTGCAGCACGTCCTTGTCGGTCGCGCTGACCTGCTTGGCCGGAATGCGCGCCATCTTGGCCACGATGGTCTCGATCTCTTCGATATCGATCAATTCCTTGCGCTTGCCTTCCGGCAGCAGCCGCTGACGTGCACCTGCCTCGTCGATCACGTCGATCGCCTTGTCCGGCAGCAAGCGGTCGCCAATATGCTTTACCGACAGATCAACGGCTGCCTGCAGTGCATCATCGGCGTAGGTCACACCGTGATGCGCCTCGTACTTGGGCTTGAGGCCCTGCAGGATCTCGAAGGTTTCGCCCACGGTCGGCTCAACGATGTCGATCTTCTGGAAGCGACGTGCCAGCGCACGGTCTTTCTCGAAAATGCCGCGATATTCCTGGAACGTGGTGGAGCCAATGCAGCGCAGTTCGCCCGACGACAGGGCCGGCTTGATCAGGTTGGAGGCGTCCATGGTGCCGCCCGACGCGGAGCCGGCACCAATGATGGTGTGGATCTCGTCGATAAACAGCACCGCGTTGGGCACCTTCTTCAGCGCGGCCAGCACGCTCTTGAGGCGCTTTTCGAAATCGCCGCGGTACTTGGTGCCAGCCACCAGTGCCCCCAGGTCCAGCGAGAAAATCACTGCATCGGCCAGCACTTCCGGCACGTCGTTGTCGACGATGCGCTTGGCCAGACCCTCGGCGATCGCGGTTTTGCCTACGCCAGCCTCACCCACGTACAGCGGGTTGTTCTTGCGCCGGCGGCACAGCACCTGGATGGTGCGTTCGATCTCGTCGGCACGGCCGACCAGCGGGTCGATCTTGCCGTTGCGCGCCTGCTCGTTGAGATTGGTGGCGAACTCGGCCAGCGCGTCACCCTTGGCTTCACCCTCCCCGCCTTCGCTCTTGGACTCGCCATCGGGCGCGGACGGCTGCTCGCCGTCCTCCCCCAGCTTGGCGATGCCGTGCGAGAGATAATTGACGATATCCAGGCGGGTGATGTCCTGCTGATTCAGGAAATACACCGCGTGGGAGTCCTTTTCGCCGAAGATCGCAACCAGCACATTGGCACCGGTCACTTCCTTCTTGCCCGAGGACTGAACGTGGTAAACGGCGCGTTGCAGCACGCGCTGGAAGCCCAGCGTGGGTTGCGTGTCGCGACCGTCGTCTTCGGCCAAACGCGAGACCGACGCTTCGATCGCCTGTTCCAGATCGTTGTGCAGTCGCACCTGATCAGCACCGCAGGCCTTGAGCACGGCCTGGGCGGAGGGGTTGTCCAGCAGCGAGAGCAGCAGGTGCTCGACGGTCATGAACTCATGACGCGCCTCGCGTGCTCGCTTGTAGCACTGGCCGATGGTTTGCTCTAGGTCTTTGCTGAACATTGGTAACTCCGAACGGCTGTTGCCAACAATATGCGGCTTTTGTTGGGATTTTCCACAACCCTATCGGATAGGCATGTTCAGACAGCGTTAGCACGTGATCGCAGCCACACTGTTGCGCTGCTGCAATGATCCTGCCGGCGCCTCAGGCCTGTTCCATCGTGCACAGCAGCGGATGCTGGTTCATGCGCGAGAATTCGTTGACCTGAGCGACTTTCGACTCGGCGACCTCGCGGCTGTAGACCCCGCACACGCCACGCCCGCGAGTGTGGACATGCAGCATGATCTGGGTGGCCTGCTCCAAATTCAGGTTGAAAAACTGCTCCAGGACCGTCACCACGAAATCCATCGGGGTGTAGTCATCGTTCAGCAAAAGCACCTGGTAGCGCGGCGGCGGCGCCACTTCAGGCTTGCTGGCTTCGACCATCAGGCCGTGGTCGTGTTCGTGTGAGGTATTCCGAGGCATCGGGCCATTATACGGTTCAAGCTCGCGTGCATTGGACGATTTACGCTGCGCCCCGCACAATTTGTCTCCAACTTTCCGGCTGTCCCTTGATGATCGATTCCATGACCGCGCTGTTGCTGGCGCCGTCGTCCACTGTAGATGCCCCCTTGCCCACAGCGCGCTATGGCGCAGGCGCGCAGGTGTGGCACTGGGATGCCGGCCCCGCTGCGGATCCTGCGGCAGGTGAGCGTTGCGACGCGCAGGAGCAGATGCGATGAGTACCCAGGAGCAACGCTGGCATCCTGATGTGACAGTTGCCACGGTTGTGGTGCGCGACGGGTGCTTCCTACAGGTGGAAGAATCCATTGGTGGCCGTCTGCTGTTGAACCAGCCCGCCGGGCACCTGGAGCCGAACGAAAGCCTGCTGGACGCCGCGGTGCGCGAAACGCTAGAGGAGACCGCCTGGGATGTGCGCCTGACCCAGTTCATTGGTACCTATCAATGGGTCGCGCCTACCGGGCAGTGCTTTCTGCGCTTTGCCTTCGTTGCCGATGCCCTGACTCATCACCCCGACCGCAGCCTGGACACCGGCGTGGTGCGCGCGCTGTGGATGACACCGGATGAACTGCGCGCCTCGACCGAGCGCCTGCGCAGCCCGCTGGTGTGGGAGGTGGTTGCCGACTACCTGGCCGGGCAGCGCTATGCGCTATCGCTGGTGCGGCACGTCGCATGAGCACGCCGCGCATTGTGGTGGGTGTGTCCGGCGGCGTGGATTCGTCGGTGGCGGCATGGAAATTGGCCCAGCAAGGCGAGCCGATCGCCGGGCTGTTCATGCAGAACTGGGCCGACGACGGCAGCGGCGATTGCCGCGCCGAAGACGACCGCCGCGACGCGGTCGCAGTATGTGGGGTGCTGGGCATCCCGTTCCATTTTCGCGATTTTTCCGGCGAATACTGGAACGGCGTGTTCGAGCATTTTCTGGCCGAATACGCGGCCGGGCGCACGCCCAACCCGGACGTGTTGTGCAACCGCGAAGTGAAGTTCAAGCACTTTCTGGATGCGGCACACGCGTTGGGCGCCGAGCGCATCGCCACCGGTCACTACGCGCAGGTGGCGCATCGCGGTGGGCGCTGGCGCCTGCTGCGCGGCGCCGACCGCGGCAAGGACCAGAGCTATTTCCTGCATCAGTTGGGGCAGACCCAGCTGGCGGCGACACTGTTCCCGATCGGCGATCTGGAAAAAAGCACGCTGCGCCGGATTGCCCAGGATGCCGGCTTGCCGACCCATGCCAAGAAGGATTCCACCGGCATCTGCTTCATCGGCGAACGCGACTTCCGCGAATTTCTGGGTCGCTACCTGCCCGCTCGCACCGGCGAGATCCGCGACCCGCAGGGGCAGCGCATTGCCGAGCACCCGGGGGTGTTCTACTTCACCCTGGGTCAGCGCGAGGGGCTGAACATTGGCGGCGTGCGCGGGCGGGCAGCGGCGCCGTGGTACGTGGTCGGCAAGGATGTGGCGAGCAATGTGCTGTACGTGGACCAGGAACGCGACAGCCCACTGCTGCAATCGCGCTGGCTGCAGTCCGAACAAGCGCACTGGGTGACCGGTGCGCCGCCGGCGCGCCGCTTCGGCTGCACGGCACAGACGCGCTACCGCCAGCCCGACGAGCCCTGCACGGTCGACGTGCAGGACGATGGCAGCGTGCAGGTGCACTTCGAACGGCCGCAACGGGCGGTGACGCCGGGACAGTCGCTGGTGCTCTACGACGGCGAGGAATGCCTGGGCGGTGCCGTCATCGCCGCCACCGACGCACAGCTGGAACGCCAGTTGGCGGGATCTTCTTTTTCCTCTGAGGTAGTGGCTTGATGAGTCTTTCCATGGATCACCGTGTGCTAGCGCTTGCCGGCGTCGCCCAGGCCCTGCAACAGGTGCGGCGGATCGCCGAGACTGGGCATTCGGAGGCCGCGACGGTGCGTACCGCCATGGATAGCGTGTTCCGGGTGGACGCCGCCTCGCCGGAGGCCGTGTACGGCTCGGCAGCGGCGCTGGCGCCAGGCCTGCGCCTGCTGCACAACTATTTCCGCAACCAGGGCCAGGACGAGGTGCTGCCGCGTCTGGCACTGGCGGTGCTGCAGCTGGAGCGCCGGTTCGTACGCGACACCACGACCGTTGCCACCGTCGCCAGCGGAATCGACGCGGCCGCGCGCCAGGCCCAGCAATTGGGCGACAGCAACCACCCCGATGTGTTGAGCTCGCTCGGCGGTCTGTACGCGCAGACCATCAGTCACTTGCGTCCTAAAGTCATGGTGCAAGGCAACCCGCACTACCTTGGCCAGGCCGGCGTGGTTGCTGAAATCCGCGCGCTGTTGCTGGCAGCGGTGCGTTCGGCGGTACTGTGGCGACAGATGGGCGGCAGCCTGTGGGATTTCCTGTTCGCCAAACGCGCAATGCTCGAAGCGGTGGACCGCGCGCTGCGCTAAACAGCGCAAAAAACCGCTTGTAATGCAACGCTAGCGGCCGCTGGCGGACGCCAACAGCGGTTGAATGGGCAAGACGATCTGGCGATCGTCGCTAAAGACAACGGGGGCAGTGCCGATACAGCAACCGTGACTCTGCCGAGAACGCCCATGTATTCACGTCCACTCATCCGTCTAGCCGCTCCTTTGGCTCTGACCTTGCTGTTTCCCTTCGCTGTCGGATTCGACTGGCCCGCTTCGGTGCGCTGGGCAATCCTGGCGACCATGACCCTCAGTTGGCTGGGTTTCGCTGCCTGGGTGACGTATTCCCAGTTCCGGCCTAATCCGGACCAGGCACGCATCCTGCGCGAGCAGGATCAACTGCTCAACGAACTGCGTACGTTCGTCAGCAACGAAGTCGACGGTTCGCGCTCGGAAGTCGAGCGTGCCCGTGAACTGATCCGCCAGGCCGTCTCCGGTCTTGGTGGCAGCTTCGAAGCGATGAACCGCAAATCGCGCCAGCAGAGCCAGGCACTGGCCCGCATCGTCGACCGCGCAGGCGACGATGGCAGTGCCGGCGTCGACGTCGCCCGCTTCGCCCAGCACGCCAGCTCCCGCATGGAGCAGTTGGTGGAAGCGCTGGAACAGGTGAGCGGCCAAAGCACCAACACCGTCCATCACATCGATGAGATGGCGCAGCATCTGGATGGCATCTTCGCGCTGCTGGAAGACGTCAAGTCGATTGCCGACCAGACCAACCTGCTGGCCTTGAACGCCGCCATCGAAGCAGCACGTGCCGGCGAAGCCGGTCGCGGCTTCGCAGTGGTTGCCGACGAGGTGCGCAATCTGTCCGAGCGTTCCACCACCTTCAACGAGCAGATCCGTAAGCTGGCACACAGCTCCAAGGAATCGATCGCCAAGGTGCGTGAAACGGTCTCGCAGCTGGCATCGCGTCACATGGACCGCTCCCGCGAGGCGCGCCATGAATCGGCCGCGATGCTGGAGAACGTTGCTCAGATCAACGCCTCGTTGGGCGATGGCATGCGCGAAATTTCCGAGTGCGCACGTTCGATCGATGGCAGCGTGGCCGAGGCGGTACGTGCCCTGCAGTTCGAGGACATCGCGACGCAGACGCTGAGCGGCATCCACACCCACCTGGATCGCCTCACCGCGATCAACCGCGAAGCGGTGGCGCTGCAGGAACTGCTGCATCGCAATGGCGGCGTGTACGACAGCGATCTGGTCGCCGCGCTGGCCAAGGTGTCCAACCGCCTGCGCGATATGCGTGTGGAGTGGGAACGCCCGCCGCACAAGCCGGTGGCACAGCAAGGCATGGGTGCCGGCACGGTCGAGTTGTTCTAAGACCGATGCCGCCACGCAGCTGCTGATTCCGACATTCCCCGGCCTTCCGGGGATTTGTCGTTCCGTAACGACCCGGTGTTCCGCTCATGACGCTTCTTGCTCCGACCATTGACGCCCCCACTGCCGCACTGCAGGCCGCTGCACTGGCAACCGCACATGCCGAGCGCATTGCGCAAAGCGATGCGGCCAAGCCAGCGCTACGGCGCGTTCGCATGCCGGCCGCGTTGGAACGGCTGGAAAGCAGCGCCCGTGCAGAGCTGCAGGCACTGATCAACCCGCGCCGCACCTGCAGCGAGGAAGACCTGCTGTTCGCCACCGTGGCCTGGGATTTGGGTCTCGACGGCGCTGCAGTCGGTGTGTCCGACCAGTAAGGGGCTAGCGCGGCAAGCAGCGGGGCGTGCCTCGGCAGGCGCCCCGCTGTGTCGTTCCACTGCCCGGTCTGAGAGTCTCCATCCCTCCGCCTCCCCTCAAGCCCTCCGCATGGCGCTTGCCGCAGGCCAGCCGGACGTTCCACCCTGCCCCGCCCGCACGTGATCAGGGCCTACCGCTGAGCAAGCGTCGCGCCAGCGCTATAACGATCTACCTCGACGTGTCTGATTGTTGGTGAGGATTGGATCTGAAACAATCGGTTTCGTCGACAGACTGGGCATCCCCATCCCTATGAAGAACATCTGCTGGGCTGTGATGGCGGCTGCCACCTTGGCGTGCACGGCCAGTGCGGCGAACAAGAGCGTCTATATCGAATTTCTGTGGGATGCGCGTCCGCCGCATGCGATTGCCCGCCAGCAAACCCTGCAGTTCCTGACCGATGGTCAGCACGATCACCAGGTTTGTGTGGCGACGGACTTCGCCGCTACCGATGTCGGCGGGCTGGTACTGACGGCATTCGACGCAGCCGGCAAAGAGGTCTCCCGCCACCAGTACCCCGACTACCGTGGCGTCAAACGGTGTTACAGCGCCGACCTCGGCCACGGGGGCAAGCCCGGGCTGTGGACGTTTCGCGCACGAACAGGCGATGGACGTACCGGCGAAGACACGATCCACGTCAATGCGAAACTCGCCGATTCCTCGCTCTCCAGGGATCCTGGAATACCGTACGTGGCGGGCCGCCCGAACTACGACGCCAGCATTCCACCAGGCCAGTGGGTTGGGCGCCTGGTGTGGGAGATGACGGTCAATGCCCAAGGCAAGGTGACCGATGTGTCGGTGGTGACAGCAGAGGGCGTCGGCGCGCAAATTCGCGACCGCGCAATCGCCGCCGGCTATCTATCCCTGTTCTTCCCAGACAGCCGGCGGGCGAGCAAACCGTTGGTCTGGAGACGCGAGCTGTCCTTCAAACCAGAATAAGCGCTGGTACATCAGCGTTTACACATGCCACGTGCCTGCAGCAGCCGTGCGTGCAGCTGAGCCAGTGCGGCCCCTGCGGCACATCAGTTGGAAGACAGCCCCAACGCATGCGTCAACGCCTGCTAGATGGCAAGACCGGATGCCGGTGTACCTGCGCGCAAGCCTGGTAGAACCTCAGTTGGCGATGACCAACCGCGCGCCCAGCCGCATACCGGCATCGGCCTCGCGCAGCCACTGCGCCATGTCGCGCGGCGACAGCGGGCGCGAGTAGAAATAGCCCTGGATCTCGTCGCAACCCTGCTGGCGCAGCAGTGCATCTTCCTGCACGGTCTCCACGCCTTCGGCGACCACCTGCATGCCCAGGGCATGCCCCAGATGCACGATGGCCTGGGTGACTTCGGCCGTGTTGGCGTCGTCGAGCATGCCTTGCACGAAGCTACGGTCGATCTTCAAACGCTGCACCGGGAAGCGGTTGAGGTAATGCAAGTTCGAGAAGCCGGTACCGAAATCGTCCACCGCCAGCAATACGCCGTTCTGTTCGAACAATTCGAAGCAGCGCCGCAGCGAATCGGAGTCGCGAATCAAGGCAGATTCGGTCAGTTCCAGCTCCAGGCGCGAAGGCGGCCAGCCGTTATCGCGGCAGATTTCCAACACGCGCTCGGCAAAACCGCGCTCGCGCAATTGCACGGCCGACACATTCACTGCGATGCGGCTGAAATGCAGGCCGGCGCGATCCCAGACCACGGCTTGGCGGCAGGCCTCGCCGATCACCCATTCGCCCAATCGCACGATTTCGCCGCATTCTTCGGCGATCGGAATAAATTCCACCGGGCTGCATGGACCATGTCCGGGACGATTCCAGCGCATCAGCGCTTCGATCGCCGGCGATGCATCGCCTACGGTGTTGACCAGCGGCTGATAGACCAGGGTGAATTCTTCGCGCTCGAGCGCGCCTTGCAGCGCGTGCTCCAGCTCCAGGCGGCGCTGCGCACGCAGCAAGACGTCCTGGCTGTAGTAATGAAAGGTATTGCGGCCGGATTCCTTGGCTGCATACATTGCCGCATCGGCGGCGCGCAGCAAGCTGTCGAAATCCGACAGCCCTTCGCCCTGCAGCGCGATGCCGATGCTGGCACCGAGTTTGAGGGTGACGTGTTCCTTGCGCAGCGGCTCGCCGAGCGCAGCGATCAGCTTGCGCGCCACATGGCCGGCATCTTCAGGCTCGGACATATCGCGTAGCAGCACGATGAACTCATCGTCGCTGAAGCGGCCGAACAGATCGCTATTGCGCAGATGTTGATGCAGACGCGCCGAGGCGAGCTTGAGCAGGTTGTCGCCGGTGGCGTGGCCAAATGAATCGTTGATGCTTTTGAAACCATCCAGATCGATCAGCAGCATTGCCAGTACCTGGCCGCGCTCGTGCGCTTCGCGAATGGCATTCTCTGCCTGCTCGCGCAGCAGGAAGCGGTTCGGCAAGCCGGTCAGGCGGTCGTAATGGGCAAGCAGTTCAATCCGTTCGTTGGCTTCGCGCTCGCGGGTGACATCGCGGAACAAGGCCACAAACCGCGGCGGCAGGCCCTCACGACGGTCCAGCTCGATCAGCACCTGCACCCAGATGCGCTGGCCGGAGTTGCGATAGAAACACAGCTCCAGTTGCTCGGGCAGGCCGCCATCGGAAATACGCAGGAGCGCTGCTTCGAAGGCATCGCGCGAATCCTGGGTGTACAGCGAAAGCGCTTGCTCCAGGGTGATATTTTCCTTGCGCAGGCCATGGATGCGGTAGCACTCTTCGGTCCACTGCATGCGTCGGGTGTCGACCTCGATCTCGCAGCCGCCGATCTTGCCCAACGCAGACACGCGATTGAGCAACTCGGTGCGCCAGCGGATCAGTGCGTCGGTCTGGCGTTGCTCGGTAACGTTCTGCAGTTGGCCAAGGACGCGCACCATGCTGCCGTCGCCGTCGAACACCGGCTGCGCCCACACCCGCAGATGATGCGGATTGGCACCGAGCAGGCCATTGATTTCCAGCTCGAAATGCACCGGCATGCCTTCGTGCTTGATCTTGCGCCAGGCGCTGCGCAGTTGCGCAACCGAAGGCCGACCGAGCAAACGCAGGATGTCGCGAACACCTTGCAAACGCAGTTGGGTCATGCCGAGTTGTTGCAGGAAATCCTGCGACACCCACAGCGCGTCTTGATGCGAATCCCAGCTCCAGCTGCCCATGCTGGCAATGCGTTGGGCTTCTTCGAGCTGGGCCTGCTGCTCGCGCAGCTGTTGCTCGAGCAATTTGTGATGGTGCACGTCGGTGTGCGTGCCAACCATGCGCAGCGGGCGTCCGTCGGCGGTACGCGATACCACACGGCCGCGATCCAGGATCCAGCGCCACTGGCCGTCGTGCTGACGCAGCCGGAATTCGGCCACGTAAGTGTCGGTGCGCCCTTCCAGGTGCGCCTGCACCGCCGCGCTGACATGCGCATGGTCTTCCGGATGGATCAGCCCGGACAAGGCGGTGAGATTATTTGGCAGCGGCTGCTCGGAATAACCGAGCATGCGCGTCCAGCGCTCGGAGCGATACACCACATCGGCCGGAATATCCCAGTCCCACAAGCCGTGATCGGCGCTGTCCAACCCCATTTCCCAGCGACTGGTGCCGTCGGCACCCTTCGGCTCTGGAATGCTCAAGGTGAACGCCATGACCTGGCCATGTTCGTCGCAGACCGCACGCAACCAGCCTTCCAGCCGACCACCGCCAGTCCCCGGCAATACGCAGGGCGCCATGCCACCGCTGTCGACCAGCTGGGCACGGCTGCTTTCCAATACTTCGGCATACGCACCAAGGGTTGCCGGCAATCCGAGGGATTGCGCAACGCGGTTGGCCGCCAGAGGCTGGCCATGCGCATCCAACAACACCACCGCCGAGGTCAGCGGGTGCTGCAGCATGCTTGCAATGACGCCTGAGTCCACTCTGGAACACTCCGAAGAATCGGCTCCGGCTTTCGGAGTCGCAATGGATAACGGCCGTGCCGCCGATTAGTTGAGCCACCTGTTTCGCGCTGGACCGAACCGGCCCGAGTTACGGCTAAGATGGCCGTATCGTCAGCACCCAAGGTCGTCCGCGGATCCATGCAACAGCCCGTCGCCGCGCCCGCGTTTTCGTCCGCCCCCGTCTCCTGTCTCCGCCTCGCCGAACGCCTGCAGCAAGGCCTGTGGACCCTGACCGGCCTGTATCTGCTGGTCGGCGTGGTCTGGCTGCTCCTGGGCAACCGGCTGCTCAACCTGGCCGGTGCCGTCGTGCCGGAGCGCTGGTCGGACGCGAGCTTTCTGGTGCTGTCCAGCATCGTCATCCACCTGGTGCTGCGCCGCTTCGCCAGGTTGATCGTGGACGAGTACGCACAGCTGGCGCAGTCCGAAGCCTTGCTGCAGGCCAAGTTCCTGGCCCTGCCCAGCCCTGCCTTCATCTACGACCTGGCCACGATGCGCATCCTCGATGCCAATCCGGCGGCGCTGGAATTCTTCGGCTGGGAGCGCGACGAGTTCCTGCAGCAGACGCTGCAGGCGATCTGGCCCAACGCCGATGGCGAGCGGCTGGAAGAGGTTATTGCGCAAATCCGGGGCAAGGGAGATGCCACCTGTGTGCTGAACGAAGACCTGCTCACACGCAGCGGCCTGCGGCATGTCGAGGTACGCAGCAACCAGCTCCATCTGTCCAGCGGCCCTGCCCGCCTGGTGGTCACCGTGGACCGCAGCGAAGAGCGCCAGGCGCAGCATCTGCGCGACGAGGCGCTTGAACGCCTGGAAGAAGCGCAGAGCATCGCGCGGTTGGGCTCCTGGCAGCTGGATCGTGCCACCGGCCTCGGCCGTTATTCGTCGGCGGTCTATCGCATCCTGGGGCGCAGCGTGCCGATGCATCGCCGCGAACATCGGCTGGAGGAGTTGCTGACCGCGTCCGACACCGCCACCCAGACGCGCATCGAACGCATGATCGAAGACATGTGTACCGGTGGCGAGGTGCAGATCGACGTGCTGCTGCCGCTGACCGGTGGTGATTCGCAACCGCGCACCGTGCACCTGCGCGCGGAAAGCGTGACCAGCCCCAGCGGCACGCGCCATGTGCACGGGACCTTGCAGGACGTAAGCGAACGCGAGCAATCGCGCCGGCTGCTGCGCGAACGCGAGGAACAGTTTCGCGAACTCGTGCGCGTGCTGCCCGACGGCGTGCTGATCCTCGCCGACGAGCATGTGATGTACGCCAACGCGGCCGGCTCCGCCCAGTTCGGCTTTCAGGGCGAAACCATCCTGGGCGAGCCGCTGCAGACCCTGGTCGGCGACAACGACCTGCCGGTGGTGCGCGAATACCTGCGTGCAGGTAGCGATCGCAACGAGCCGGTCTCCAGCGCACGTGCAATGCGGCGTCGCGATGGCAGTACCTTCTACGCCGGCCTGTCAGCCGGCGACATCCGCTATGGCGGGCGCAGCTGCAAGTTACTGGTCGTGCGCGACCTGAGCGAACCCGAGCGCATGCGCGATGCCCTGGCCGAGAGCAATGCCGAACTGCAGGCGATGGCCAAGCGGCTGTTCTCGCTGCAGGAAGACGAACGCCGCGCCATCTCGCGCGATCTGCATGACGAAATCGGGCAGGCGATCACCGCGATGAAGCTCTCCGCGCATGCAGCCCTGGATGAGCCGGACGCAGACGCGCGCCGCGAGGACCTGCTGGAAGTGGTGTCGCTGGCCGACAGCACGGTGACCAAGCTGCGCAATCTGTCGATGCTGTTGCGTCCGCCACAACTCGATGCCTTGGGCCTGGAGGCCGCCTTGCGCTGGCAGGCGTCGATGTTGTTCCGTGCCTCGCAGGTCCGGCTGGAGCTGGACATCCAGGCGCTCGGAGAACGACCGGGCAACGAGATCGAGCAAGCTTGCTTCCGGATCGCGCAGGAGAGCCTCACTAACGCGCTGCGGCACGCCTGCGCGGGCGAAGTACGCCTGCGTCTGTATTCGATCGACAGCGACAGTTTCCGGCTGGAAGTCAGCGATGATGGCGATGGCTTCGAACCGGAAGGCCCCCGTGGCCTGGGCCTGATCGTGATGCGTGAGCGTGCGCAGACCGTGGGCGGCACGCTCGCGATAGAATCAGCACCCGGAGCAGGTACGCGCGTGACGTTGCGCCTGCCCTATCACCCGGTCGGCGAGTCCGTCCACGACGATGGTGGACGTTGAGTCATGTGGAACCCTGTCATTCCGCCCGGACTGGAAGTCGTCAAGCCCACACGGCTTGGCGCGGGCAACCCCGACTTGCTGCACTTGGTGGATGCGGCCGCATCCGGCGGCCCGCCGCTGATGATTTTCCACGTCGACATCGATCACTTCGCCTCGATCAACGAGAACATGAGTGGCGAGGTCGGCGACCAGGCGCTGACGCTGGCAGCGCGCCGCCTTCAAGAGTTTCTCGGAACCCGCGGCAAACTGTGGCGTCATGGCAGCGATGAGATGATCGTGGTGGCTGTGCGTCGCGAAGAGACGCCGCTGCCGGAAGACTTCGCCGAAGAAATCCGCCAGCAACTGGAACTGCCACTGTCGGTGCTGCCGTACACCTTGTTCATGACTGGCAAGGTCGGCATCAGCCTGTGTCCGGAGCATTCCACCTCGCTCTCCACGCTCCTGGATTACGCCGAAGAAGCCAGCTATCAGGCGGCGCGCGAAGGCGGCAACACGGTAAGGCTGTACACGCGCAACTCGGCCACCAACGCGCATAGCGAAAGCATCATTGCGCGGCAGATCGTCGATGCGATTCCGCACGGCGAATTGCGCCTGCGTTACCAACCGCTGGTGAGCGCGCGCGACGGCCGCATCGTCGGCATGGAAGCGCTGCTGCGCTGGCAGTCGCCGACCCTGGGCATGCTGGTACCTGAGCGCTTCATGCGCACCGCCGAGCGTCTGGGCGTGATCGTACAGATCGGCGAATGGGTCCTGCAGAACGCGGTGCGTCAGGCGCGTCTATGGCGCGACCAGGGCTTCGATGACTTCAGCATTGCCGTGAACGTCTCTACGCTGCAGCTGCTGCGCCCGGGCTTCTTCAACGAAGTAATGGCGATGCTGCAGACCGCCGGCGTGCCGGCGCAGTTCGTCACGCTGGAGATCAACGAAAGCGCCTTGACCAACAACGTCAATTTCGTCCACGAGACGATGGCCAACCTACGCAACGAAGGCATTAGCCTGAGTCTGGACAACTTCGGCACCGGCGACTCCAGTCTGAGCGCACTGGTGCGCTACCCGGTGGACCGGCTGAAGATCGACCGCAGCTTCATCAAGAGCGCACCGGCCGGCAGCCGCGAGGCGGCGATTGCGCGCGCGATCATCGCCATGGGTCACCAGCTCGGCATGACGGTCATTGCCAATGGCGTGGAATCGCAGGCGCAGCTGGGCTTCCTGCGTCGCAACGATTGCGACATTTTCCAGGGCTATTTATTTGGCGAGCCGATGTCGGCGGAATCGGCCGGCATGGCGTTACGTCGACGCTATCTGCGCCCGGAATCGTTTGCCGAAAGCCGCCCCGACCGCACCTTGCTGCTGCTGGACGACGAAGAGAACGTACTGCGCTCGCTGGTGCGTCTGTTTCGCCGCGACGGCTACCGGATTCTGGCGGCCGGCAACGTGCGCGACGCCTTCGATCTGCTCGCCACCAACGATGTGCAGGTGATCCTCTCGGACCAGCGCATGAGCGACATGAGCGGCACCGAGTTCCTGGGCCGGGTCAAGATGCTCTACCCCGACACCGTGCGCCTGGTGCTGTCCGGCTACACCGACCTTGCCACGGTCACCGAAGCGATCAACCGCGGCGCAATCTACCGCTTCCTGACCAAGCCCTGGAACGACGACGAGCTGCGCGAGCATATTCGTCAGGCATTTCGCACGCATGATGAGCTGCGTAACGGCAGGGAATAGGGAATAGGGAATAGGGAATAGGGAAAGCAGTGCACTGGCCCTGCATGTTCCCGAGATTTTCAATTGACGCGTCAAGCGCAAATCACAAGCAAACGACGCTTTACCGATTCCCGATTCCCCACTCCCGATTCCCAGCGCGAAGCGCTACCGCGGCTGCCGGATCGGCAGCACAATGCGGAAACTGGCGCCCTGCCCCGGGGTGCTTTCGACGTCGATGCGGCCGTGGTGCTTGTTGATGATGCCGTAGGAAATCGACAGGCCCAGACCGGTGCCGCTGCCCACCGGTTTGGTGGTGAAAAACGGGTCGAAGATGCGTTGCAGGAGATCCGGGGCGATGCCGGCGCCGCTGTCCTGAAACTGGATCCAAACGTTCTCTGCTTCATCGCGACCGGTGGTCACGACGATCGTGCCGCGCTCGACGATGGCCTGGCCGGCGTTGAGCAGCATATTCATGTACACCTGGTTGAGCTCGGAGGGCAGGCACTCCACCAGCGGTAGCTCGGCGTAATTGCGCTCCAGCGTGACCTTGTACTTGAGCTCGTTCCAGATGATGTTGATGGTGGATTCCAGACCGGCGTGCAGGTCGACCATCTTCCACGACTCGGACCGGTCCGAGTACGAGAAGTCCTTGAGGTCGCGCACGATGCGGGTCACCCGCTCGATGCCTTCGCGCGATTCGGCCATCAATTGCGGCAGATCGCGGCTGATGAAATCGATGTCGGCGCGGTTGCGGATCTCGTCGATTTCCGGAATCAGCGCCTTCGGGTCCGGCGCCTGCAGCGCGCGCTCATAGGCTTCGATCAGGGTGAACAGGCTGCGCAGATATTCCTGCAAGCTGCCCAGATTGGAGTGCACGTAACCGATCGGATTATTGATTTCGTGCGCTACGCCCGCAGCCAACTGGCCGATGGATGCCATCTTTTCCGATTGCAGCAGTTTGTCCTGCGCACCGTTCAAGCGCAGATAGGCCTGGCGTAATTCGGCGTGGCGCTGTTGCAGCTCGCGCTCGTAATCCTGCTGGCCTTCGATATTGTGGAACAGCGCCAGAAAATGCCCGACGCCGCACTCGTCGTTGAAATACAGATGCGCAATGACCACGCGGTCGGCCACCGGCAGGCTGCCGGTCCAACTCCCCTTGCTGCGCGCTTGATTGAGTGCGTCCGATGGCAATACCTGCGAAATCCGCTCGCCCAGATTGCGGTCGTCGCCGGGGTCTTCCTTGCACAGGCTTTGGCGTGCAATGGCATTGGCAAGAATCAGCTTTCCGTCTGCGCGGAACAGCAGCACGCCCTCCAGCATCTGGTCGCCGAAGGCGCGCAGGATGTCCGAGGACGGCAATAAGGCTTGATTGAGAAAAAACTTGGCGGTCACGGGAGCGGGCAGCGTAGAGGACAGCTCAATATACGCCGAACCATTGACGCGCCGTATCGCTGTTTTGCATTACCCGGCGGTGTGTCGCAGACCGAACAAGGCATGCCGGCTGACGCAGGCGTGCTGCGTTATCTGCAACCCGGTGTGCTGCAAAACAATCTGCGACTCAGGCCACCGCCAACGAACGCCCGCCGCGCAGCACGCTCGATTGCCCCTTGGCATCGTAAGACGGCGCACTTTCGGTGCGGCCCAGGTGACGCAGCGCCCAGTTCACTTCGCGGCGTCGGCGTGCCAGCAGCGCGCCGTTGGCGCGGTTGGCTTCTGCCAGCTCACGCAGGCGCTCTTCTTCGCCGGCAGGCATCGCCGCTTCGAGCGCTTGCAGCGCCGACAGCTTGTCCTGCGTGTGTCGCATCAACGCATCGATGTCGTTCTCGAGTAATGCCTGGCGTTCGCCGGCCAGCGCATCGCTGAGACGTTGCAGGAACTCGTTCACGTTCATCCTTTCAGTCGGGGATCAACCCGCCAGTTGCTGATTCAGATCCATCATGCGGCTGGCGATGGCATCCGGGTTGATGGAATAGCTGCCGTTCTGCAATGCATCCTTCACCGCCTGGACGCGACCGGTGTCGATCGCCGAGGACTGCGAAAGCTCGCGCTGCAGGTTCTGCAGGTTGGTGGCTTCGCCGGTCAACTTGACGCTGTCGGTCGGCGGGGTGGCGGCTACTGGAGACGCGCGATCTTCGCCGGCCGAAGCGATCTTGCTGCTGGTGGCCGCGGTGCGAAGGGTGGCAGCGGTCGGTAGATTGCCTTCAATTTTCTGGGTCATGTCAGGAACTCCTCTACAGGTCGTAGGGGATAACGGCACCCAGAAAAAAAACTTTATAGAAATTTTTCACCTGGAGACCACAACGGTTCCGCTCGCTTCAACAATGCCCTGCACCACCCGGCGCGAGGACGAATTCTCTACCGAGACGCGCTCGTTCTCGCCGGCATCGGACAGCGCGCGACCGCTCATGCGCACTTCCAGCCCGCCATTGCGCGAGACCAGCGGGACGGTGTCGCCACGCCGGACCAGCCGCTGCGTCACCAGATCGTTGGCCGAGAGCAGCGAGCCGGCCGGCAGGACGCGACGGGCAGTCTTGCCTACTGCGGCCACCGGATCGGCCAGCACCGCACCGACGATGCGGGCAGCGTCACGCTTCTCGATACTGATATCGGCCAGCGAGATGGTTTCTCCAGCGCTGATGCCACGGCGCAGCACCAGGACATCCTGGTTGCGGCGCACCTTCAGCGGCACGAACAGGCGCCAGCCGGCCGGCTGCGGGCAGGCCACTTCGACGGTGTTGGTGCCGGTGGGCTGGGCCTGCAGCGCGATCGGACAGGCCGGCATGCGCAGACCCGGATCGAGCGTGGCCTCGGCCTCGGCGTCCGGGCCGACAGTGGCCAGCGCCGCGGCGCGGATGGAATCGACAGACTGATAGCTCTGGGCCCAGGCCGGAGCGGCAGCCGACAAGATGACAAGCAGGAGCAGGCGCATGGGACCAGATCCGGAGGAAGACGGAACAGACAGTGCAAGAGGCGTGCCTGTTTTTTGAATCGGGAATCGGTCGGGGGCTGAGCCTTGGTCGGTCTTCGTTGCTGATGTGCGATTTGCTTAGTGAACGCCGTAAGTACGTCACAGCAAGGTCCTTCGCCTCGGGCTTGCTGCAAAAAGCCCTCCGCTTTTGCAATTCCCCATTCCCCATTCCCGACAGCGCCCCACGCCAACCGTAAAACCACTCAAGTTTTCCAGGGGCGCTGTCGATATCTGCCCCATGACCCACGATCTGCTCAACCGCATCGACCAGCGCACCCGACTGGCTGGCCACAACCGACTGGCCCTGCTGCTGTTCCGGCTGGGCGGACGCCAGCTTTTTGGCGTCAACGTCTTCAAGGTCCAGGAAGTGCTGCGCCGGCCGGAGCTGTTCCAGGTGCCCGGCCTGCCGACCGAGTTCGCCGGCGTTGCCGACGTGCGCGGGCGGTCGGTGCCGGTACTGGATCTGGGCCTGGCCATCGGCCACCCGGAGCGCGATTCGCACTCCGAAAACGGCCCCGGCTATCTAGTAGTGGCCGAGTTCAACCGCTCGGTCCAGGGGTTTCTGGTCAGCGGCGTGGAGCGCATCGTCAATATTGCGGTGGAAGATATCCATCCGCCGCCGGAGCTCGGCGCCGAAGCCACTTATTTGACGGCAGTGACACGGTTCCAGGGCGAGCTGATCCAGGTCATCGACGTGGAAAGCGTGCTGGCCGACATCGCAAAGGTCAGCAAGGACGTGCAGTTGGACCCGTCGCTGCAGTTGGTGGCCTACGACCGCCAATTCCAGGTACTGGTGGTGGACGATTCACGCGTGGCGCGTCAGCAGATCCGCAGCGTGCTCGACCAGCTGGGCGTTTCGGCGACCCTGCTGTCCGACGGCCGTCAGGCGCTGGACCACCTACTGCAGGTGGCGGCATCGGGCGAAAACCCGGCCGACCGCTATGCCATGGTGATCTCCGATATCGAAATGCCGGCAATGGACGGCTATACGCTGACGACGGAAATCCGGCGCACACCGGGCCTGCAGGGCCTGTACGTGCTGCTGCATACCTCCTTATCGGGCGTGTTCAACAACGCCATGGTCGAGCAGGTGGGCGCCAACGCCTTCGTGGCCAAGTACAGCGCCCACGAACTGGCCGATTACGTGCTGGCTCGCCTGAAAGTGGTCGCCGAAGCGGCCTGAGCAGGTCGATCGGCCGCCGGACCGGCGCCGATCGCGGGGACAAGGCGCTGTACCGGGCTGCAAGCGCACCGCGGCTTAGGGATTGGGTCGGTGCGTCGACGCGCGCTCGAGTGATATCTGCGACGCCAGACCGCGCCCCAGGGAATGCCGAACCTTCGCAGCTTGCCACCCTTGATTGAAGCGAACGTCGTGACGGACACGGGTCCAACGCGTCTTCCGGACGGCCAGCTGCCGTTCGTCGGCAGCGCCGATCATTCTCCGCGTTGCGCGGCCCGTACCGCCTCAATTGGCACAAACATTGCTTTCTCCCTTGCAACACTTCGCGGGAGAGCACCGTGTCCAGTCCCTTCTCTTCGTTCCTCGGCGTCCATGGCGACGCGTTGGCGCTGCGCGAGCAGCGCATGAAGCTCATTGCCAGCAATCTGAGCAATGTGGACACGCCCGGCTACAAGGCCAAAGACCTGAACTTCGAGGCGGCGCTGAAGTCGGCGCAGGGCGAGCAGGACGGCGGCTTGATGCAAACCACCGACGCCAAGCACTACGCAGTGGGCGGCGGCGGGCTCAACCCGTTCCAGATCACCCGCGAATCCGATCAGCCCAGCCTTGACGGCAATACCGTCGATCCCGACGCCGAACGCGCCGCCTACGGCCGCGCCGCGCTGGAATACCGCGCATCGCTGAGCTTCCTCGAATCCAAGGTGCGCTCGATGCTCACCGCGATCACGGGCCAATAAATCATGAGCAACCTTCCCATTTTCGATGTGGCCGGCTCGGCGCTGCACGCGCAGTCGGTCCGCCTGAGCACCATCGCCTCCAACCTGGCCAATGCGGACTCGGTCGCAGGCTCGGCCGAGGCCACCTACAAGCCGATCGAACCGATCTTCCAGGCCCAGCAAAGCCGGCAGGACCCCAGCCTGACCTCGGTGAACGTCAAAGAGATCACCACCACCAATGCGCCGCCGATCCGCCGATACGAGCCCGGCCACCCGCTGGCCGATGCCGATGGCTATGTGTTCTCGCCCGACGTGGACCCGGTTTCGCAGATGGTCAACATGATTTCCGCCTCGCGCAATTACCAGGCAGGCGTGGAAATGCTCAATACCGCCAAGGAACTGGCGCTCGCGACCCTGACCATGGGTCGCTGACCCTTCCTAGCTGCCCCATACCAACGGAATCCTCCAGATGAGCACGATCGCCAGCGATATCTACAAAAACTTGGGCCTGAGTACCAGCAGCAAAACCACCAAAAAAGAGGAGTCGCTCGGCCAGGCCGACTTCCTCAAATTGATGACCGAGCAGCTGCAGCACCAAGACCCGCTCAAACCGATGGAAAACAGCGCGTTTCTTGGCCAATTGGCGCAGTTTTCCACCGTGCAGGGAATCGGCGACCTCAATACCAAGGTCAGCAATTTCTCAACGTCGATGAGCAGCGATCAGGTGCTCAAGGGCGCGGCGCTGGTTGGTCACAACGTGCTGGTGCCCTCGGCGCAGGTGGCGATCGATGCCACCGGCTCGGCAAAGGGCGTGGTCGCCGCGACCTCGGCCGGCACCGTCAATTTTGAAATCACCGACGCCAACGGGGCCTTCGTCAAACAGATCAGCGTGCCGTCCAGCGCCGCCGGTGAAGTGTCGTTCGCCTGGGATGGCACCGATGCCAACGGCAACCGCATGGCCGCCGGCAAATACGGCGTGACCGCCACCCAGACCGACACCGCCGGCTCCAAAAGCAAGTTGCCCACCTATGTCGATGCACCGGTGGACAGCGTCACGATCGGCTCGGACGGTCTGTATCTCAATCTGACCGGGCTAGGCACTTCCCCGCTCGCCAACGTGCTCCGCGTCAGCTGAGCCGGCAACCGACACTTAAAGGACCTCATCCATGGCTTTCAATACCTCGTTGTCCGGCATCAACGCAGCCAATGCCGATCTGAACGTTACGTCCAACAACATCGCCAACGTCAACACGACCGGGTTCAAGGAATCGCGCGCCGAGTTCGCCGACATGTTCCAGAGCACCAGCTACGGCCTGTCGCGCAATGCGGTGGGTTCGGGCGTGCGGGTCAGTAACGTGGCGCAGCAGTTCTCGCAGGGCAATATCGACCCGACCGGACGCAGCCTGGACCTGGCGGTCTCCGGCGAGGGCTTCTTCACCGTGACCTCCAACGGCGCCAAGATGTACACCCGCGCAGGCAACTTCCAGACCGATGCCAACGGCTACGTGGTCAATCCGCAGGGTGCGCGCCTGCAGGTGTTCGCTCCCAACCCGAGCGGCAATGGCTTCGACGTGGGCCGCCTGTCGGACCTGCAGTTGCTGACCACCGACAGCCCGCCCAAGTCGACCTCCACGGTCAACCTGGCCTTCACCCTGCCCGGCAATGCCACCGCGCCGACGGTGACCCCGTTCAGCCCGGCCGACGACAAGACCTACAGCCATTCCACCGGCGGCATCAACGTCTATGACTCGCTGGGCGTCAGCCACGTGCAGACCTCGTATTTCGTCAAGACCGCCAATCCGAACGAATGGCAGGTGCACAACTACGTGGACGGTGCGGCGGTCGGTGCGCCGACCACGCTGCAGTTCTCCAACACCGGCTCGCTGACCACCCCGGCCAACGGCATCATCACGATGGACCCGTTCACCCCGAGCACCGGCGCGGGCGTGCTGAACATGCAGCTCAATGTCAGCGGCTCGACCCAGTACGGCGAAGCCTTCGCGCTGCGCGACACCCGCCAGGACGGTTATGCCAGCGGCAAGCTCAACGAGATCAGCATCGACACCGGCGGCGTGGTGTTCGCGCGCTACTCCAACGGTGCCGACAAGCCGCTGGGCCAGGTCGCGCTGAGCAGCTTCGTCAACCCGCAGGGCCTGCAGTCGCAGGGCAACAACATGTGGGCCGAAAGCTACACCTCCGGCGCCGCGCGCACCGGTGCGCCAGACACGTCGGATCTGGGCCAGATCGAATCCGGCTCGCTGGAATCGTCCACGGTCGACCTGACCGAGCAGCTGGTGAACATGATCGTGGCCCAGCGCAACTTCCAGGCCAACTCGCAGATGATCTCGACCCAGGATCAGGTCACCCAGACGATCATCAATATTCGTTAACGGCTGGGAAGCGGGAGTGGGGAATCGGGAGTCGTAGGAGCTGGCATTGCGTGTATCGGATGCCGGCCTTGCCCCCTTCTTCCAGTCTCCAGCAATCCCGCCTTTGCGATTCCCCATTCTCCATTCCCGATTCCCGGTGCCTCATGGACAAAGCTCTCTACGTTGCGATGACCGGCGCCCGCGCCTCCCTGCAGGCGCAGGGCACCGTGTCGCACAATCTCGCCAACGTCGATACGGTGGGGTTCAAGGCTGCGTTGGCCAATACCGAGGCGTTCAAGATCCAGGGCAAGGGCTATCCGTCGCGGATCGACGCGCTGCATGTGGACCAGGGTTTCGACCGCAGCCAGGGCCACCAGAAGGTCACCGGCAACCCGCTGGACGTATCGCTGCAGCAGGACCGCTGGCTGGCGGTGCAGTCGCCCGACGGCAGCGAGGCCTACACCCGCAACGGCGAGCTGGCACTCACCGCCAACGGCCAGCTGGTCACCGCCAATGGGCATGCGGTGCTCGATGAAGGCGGCAACCCGATGACAATCCCGCCGCACCAGGCGATGGAGATCGGCAGCGATGGCAGCATCTCGATCATTCCGCAGGGCGAAGGCCCGCAGACCATGGCCATCGTCGGCAAGATGAAGGTGGTGGACGCGCCCGCCGACCGTTTGACGCGGCGCCCGGACGGACTGATGCGCAACACCAGTACCGACCCGGCGCAGGCATTTGCGGTGGCCACCGGCAAGACCATCAACAGCGGCATGCTGGAAGGCAGCAACGTGGATGCGGCCGGCGCGCTGGTGGAGATGATCCAGCTGCAGCGGCAGTTCGAAATGCAGGTCAAGATCATCAAGAACGGCGACGACAACGCGCAGTCGGCCAATTCGCTGTTGCGGGTCAGCGGTTAAGCGCGACTGACGCCCATCGCCCCACCGCCGGTTGGCCTGCGGCTCTGGCGAGCACCTCGATGGCGACCGCAAGCGGACATGGCTCGCGGGCGCAGTGGCATGTCGTTTGACTCCTGCGGTCTCGCAGCGGGTTCGTACGCGGCTGACGATGACTACCGATGGTTGTCGGCCAGGTTTGTGCGGCTGGCAACGCTGCCGATCTGGGCCCTTGCTGAAGAGCGGCTGGTGTGTGACCTGGCTGCAGCGCCCTTGCCCCGCCCACCCTCGCGGGACACGCCGCAAGCACGTCCTTGTGGGCGCTTGTGCAGCATCCATGACGCATGAGCGCCCGCGACCTCGCACGGACGAGGACCTGTCGATAGAGTCCTTGTCCGCAGGTTTAAATAAAGCAGGCGGCAACCGTCTGGTGCGGTGTCCTCGCCGATGGCGGGACCGTTGGCGGCATGGATACGGCCATCGAGCCCACCAGGCAAGAGTTCACGGCATGTCCCGCGAGCGGTGAGGGCATCACGCCCTCGACCAGCCAGGTGTTTGCCCGCGTGGCAGCGCCAGCGGGCAAAGCGTCGAGCGCGTGCACATGCAGCAGCACGGATTCGCATGTCGCCGAACACCTCGCTCACCGGTAACCGATCGGACAGTGTCTGGTCTGCAGCGCAGGCCTTCACCGCTTCGGCCTGGCTGCCATCAGCCCTGCCCCGCGCGGGCCGCCGCACCCTGCTCCGCGTGATCCCGCGCACAGCTGGCAGAAATCCGACGCGACTTTGGCACGGCACGTGCATCTACCCAGCCGTGCCCGGAACACATCCCCGGGTCTAACGAGGAATCGGGTCATGAATCAGGCTTTGTGGGTCGCCAAAACCGGACTGGATGCGCAGCAGACGCGCATGTCGGTCATTTCCAACAACCTGGCCAATACCAATACCACCGGCTTCAAGCGCGACCGTGCCGCGTTCGAAGACCTGTTGTACCAACAAGTGCGTGCGCCCGGCGGCTCGACCTCCGCGCAGACACAGCTGCCGACCGGCCTGCAACTGGGTACCGGCGTGCGCGTGGTGTCCACGTTCAAGGGCTTCGACCAGGGCAGCCAGCAGCAGACTGGCCGCGCGCTCGACGTGATGGTCAACGGTCGCGGCTTCTTCGAAGTGCAGATGCCCGACGGCACTTCTGCTTATACCCGCGACGGCACCTTCCAGATCAACGCCCAGGGCGAACTGGTTACCAACAGCGGCTACCCGCTGCAACCGGGCATCCAGGTGCCGGAAGGCGCGCAGTCGCTGACCATCGGCAACGACGGCACCATCAGCGTCACCCTCGCCGGCCAGGCTGCCGCACAGGAAATCGGCGCGCTCACGCTCACCGACTTCATCAATCCCTCGGGCCTGCAGGCCAAGGGCGAAAACCTCTTCGTCGAAACCACCGCTTCCGGCCCCGCGCAGAACGGCACCCCCGGCCTCAACGGCCTGGGCAACACCGTGCAGGGCGCGCTGGAGGGCAGCAACGTCAATACGGTGGAAGAGCTGGTGAGCATGATCGAGACGCAGCGCGCTTACGAAATGAACGCCAAGGCCATCTCCACCACCGACTCGATGCTCGGTTACTTGAACAACAACGTCTGATCGGTTCGCCGCTCGTCGCCCTCTCAGGAATCAACGCCATGTCACGCCTGCCTTCCCTCTCCTCCCTGTGCCTCGCCATTGCCTGCAGCGCGCTGCTGGGTGGCTGCGTGGCCGCCGGCGATGTACGCCCGTTCGCCGAACTGGCGCCGATCGTGCCGGTGGTTGCACCGGTGGCGCAGCCGACGGCCGGCGCGATCTACGCCGCAGGCCCGGGTTTGAACCTGTACGGCGACCGCCGTGCGCGCGATGTCGGCGATCTGCTGACGGTGAACCTGGTCGAAAGCACCACCGCCTCGTCCACCGCCAACACCAGCATCAGCAAGAAAGACGCCACCACCATGGGCGCGCCGACGTTGCTGGGTGCGCCGCTCACCGTCGGTGGCTTGAACGTGCTGGAAAACAGCACCAGCGGCGACCGAAGCTTTGCCGGCAAGGGCAACACCGCGCAGAGCAACCGCATGCAGGGCAGCGTGACCGTCACCGTGATGCAGCGCCTGCCCAACGGCAATCTGGTGATCCAGGGGCAGAAGAACCTGCGCCTGACCCAGGGCGACGAACTGGTGCAGGTGCAAGGCATCGTGCGCGCCGCCGACATCGCCCCGGACAACACCGTGCCTTCCAGCAAGGTGGCCGATGCGCGCATCGCCTACGGCGGCCGTGGCGCGATCGCGCAGTCCAACGCAATGGGCTGGCTGAGCCGCTTCTTCAATTCCCGTCTGTCGCCCTACTGAGCCTGCGACCATGAATCTGTCTTCTCTGCCCTTCCGTCTACTGGCTGCCGCCGTCGCGCTGTGCGCGATCGCCGCGCCGGCCAGCGCCGAGCGCATCAAGGATCTTGCCCAGGTCGGCGGCGTGCGCGGCAACGCGCTGGTCGGTTACGGTCTGGTCGTTGGCCTCGACGGTAGCGGCGACCGCACCAGCCAGGCGCCCTTCACCGTGCAGAGCCTGAAGAACCTGCTCGGCGAACTGGGCGTCAATGTTCCAGCGAACGTCAACCCGCAGTTGAAAAACGTCGCGGCCGTGGCCATCCACGCCGAATTGCCGCCGTTCGCCAAGCCCGGCCAGCCGATCGACATCACCGTCTCTTCGATCGCCAACGCGGTGTCGCTGCGTGGCGGCTCGCTGCTGATGGCACCGCTGAAAGGCGCCGATGGCCAGGTCTATGCGATGGCGCAGGGCAACCTGGTGGTCGGTGGCTTCGGCGCGCAGGGCAAGGACGGCTCGCGGGTGTCGGTCAACATTCCCAGCGTCGGTCGCATTCCCAACGGTGCCACCGTCGAACGCGCATTGCCGGACGTGTTTGCCGGCACCGGCGAGATCACGCTCAACCTGCATCAGAACGACTTCACCACCGTCTCGCGCATGGTTGCGGCGATCGACAACAGCTTCGGCGCCGGTACCGCGCGTGCGGTGGACGGCGTGACCGTGGCGGTGCGCTCGCCGACCGACCCGGGCGCGCGGATCGGGCTGTTGTCGCGACTGGAAAACGTCGAACTCTCGCCCGGCGATGCACCGGCCAAGGTCGTGGTCAATGCACGTACCGGCACCGTGGTCATCGGCCAGCTGGTGCGGGTGATGCCAGCGGCGATTGCGCATGGCTCGCTCACCGTGACCATCAGCGAAAACACCAACGTCAGCCAGCCGGGCGCCTTCAGCGGCGGCCGCACCGCAGTGACCCAGCAATCGACGATCACGGCCACCTCCGAAGGCAGCCGCATGTTCAAGTTTGAAGGCGGCACCACGCTCGATCAGATCGTGCGCGCAGTCAACGAAGTGGGCGCCGCTCCCGGCGACCTGGTAGCCATCCTGGAAGCGCTCAAGCAAGCCGGTGCGCTCACCGCGGAGCTGGAGGTGATCTGACATGCGTATCGCAGCCTCGCCCATTGATCTCAACCCGAGCACCAAGGCCGATCCCGCCAAGATCGACAAGGTCTCACGTCAGCTCGAAGGACAGTTCGCGCAGATGCTGGTCAAGAGCATGCGCGATGCGAGCTCCGGCGACCCGATGTTTCCGGGCGAAAACCAGATGTTCCGCGAAATGTACGACCAACAGATGGCCAAGGCGCTGACCGAGGGTAAGGGCCTGGGGTTGTCGGCGATGATTTCCAAGCAGCTCAGTGGCGACACCGGCGGCCCGGCGCTGAACACCTCGTTGAATACCGCTGAAGCGGCCAAGGCGTATTCCTTGGTTGCCGGCAAGCGCGATGCCTCGTTACCGCTGCCTGCGCGCGATGGTGCGGCCAGCGGGATCACGACCAGCAGCGTCGCGAAGGCGGCCCTGGGCGCAGGCAACCTGAGCGGCATCGGCATGAGCCAGGTGCTGGATCTGATTGCCGGACGCACCGGCGCTGGCGAAGCCGGCGGCGACGATGCCGCGGCACTGAGCTGGCCGTCGGCCAACGACCGCTGGGCCGATGTCGCTGCCAGCGACGCAGCCGACGCCAATGCCGCAGTCAACGCAAGCGCCGCCAGCACTGCAGCTGCAAGCCTGGGCGAACGCACGCCGGAAGGCTTCGTCGCCAAGATCTGGACACATGCGCAGAAAGCCGCGCGCGAACTGGGCGTGGACCCGCGCGCGCTGGTGGCACAGGCTGCACTGGAAACCGGTTGGGGCCGTCGCGGCATCGGCAATGGGGGCGATTCCAACAACCTGTTCGGCATCAAGGCCACCGGCTGGAGCGGCGACAAGGTCACCACCGGCACCCACGAATACGTCAACGGTGTCAAAACCACCGAAACCGCCGATTTCCGCGCCTATGGCTCGGCCGAAGAGAGCTTTGCCGACTACGTGCGGCTGCTGAAGAACAACAGCCGTTACCAGCCCGCGCTGCAGGCCGGCACCGATATCAAGGGTTTTGCACGCGGCTTGCAACAGGCTGGGTACGCCACCGATCCGGGCTATGCGGCCAAGATCGCGGCGATCGCTCACGGTCCGACCATCGACCGTGCGGTGGCCGCCATTGGCAATGCGGCGGCCGATTTGTCCAACCGCTATGCCAGTACCGCCGAGCCGGCCGGGCTTGGCACCATCCGTCGCTGAGGTAAACGCCCATGTCCATCATGTCCACCGGGACCAGCGCGCTCATCGCCTTCCAACGGGCGTTGTCGACCGTTAGCCATAACGTCGCCAACATCAATACCGAAGGCTATAGCCGCCAACGTGTGGAATTCGCAACGCGCACGCCCACCGACATGGGCTACGCGTTCGTGGGCAATGGCGCCAAGATCACCGATGTGGGCCGGGTCGCCGACCAGCTGGCCATCTCGCGCCTGCTCGACAGCGGTGGCGAACTCTCGCGCCTACAGCAGCTGTCCTCATTGTCCAACCGCGTCGATGCGCTGTATTCCAACACCGCCACCAACGTGGCCGGGCTGTGGTCGAACTTCTTCGACTCCACCAGCGCGGTGTCGTCCAACGCCTCTTCCACTGCCGAACGGCAGAGCATGCTCGACAGCGGCAACTCGCTGGCGACGCGCTTCAAGCAACTCAACGGGCAGATGGATAGCCTGAGCAATGAGGTCAACAGCGGGTTGACCTCGTCGGTGGACGAAGTCAACCGCTTGACGCAGCAGATCGCCAAGCTCAACGGCACCATCGGCAGCAGTGCGCAGAACGCAGCGCCGGACATGCTCGATCAGCGCGATGCGCTGGTGAGCAAGTTGGTGGGCTATACCGGCGGCACCGCGGTGATGCAGGACGGCGGTTTCATGAATGTCTTCACCGCCGGTGGCCAGGCGCTGGTGGTGGGCACCACCTCCTCCAAGCTCACCACCGTCGCCGACCCGTATCAGCCGACCAAGCTGCAGGTGGCGCTGCAGACCCAGGGTCAGAACGTCAGCCTTAGCGCCAACTCGCTGGGCGGGCAGATCGGCGGCCTGCTGGAATTCCGCAGCAGCGTGCTCGAGCCCACCCAGGCCGAACTCGGCCGCCTGGCCGTGGGCATGGCCAGCACGTTCAACGCCGGCCACAGCCAGGGTATGGATCTGTATGGCGCGATGGGCGGCAACTTCTTCAACATCGGCTCGCCAACCACCGCCGCCAACCCGAGCAATACCGGCAGCGCATCGCTGAGCGCCAGTTTCAGCAATATGAGCGCGGTGGACGGCCAGAACGTCACGCTGAGTTTCGACGGCACCAATTGGAAGGCCACCAACGCCAGTACTGGCTCTGCGGTGCCGATGACCGGCACCGGCACTGCGGCCAACCCGCTGGTGCTCAATGGCGTGAGCATGGTGGTCGGCGGCACGCCGGCCAACGGCGACAAATTCCTGCTGCAGCCCACCGCTGGACTGGCCGGTACCTTGTCGGTGGCCATCACCGACCCATCGCGCATTGCCGCGGCCACCCCGGTCAAGGCCACCGCCACCCTCGCCAACCTGGGCAGTGGCAAGATCAGCGACGTCAAGGTCACCAATGCGCAGAACCCTGCGCTGCTGACCCCGTCGTCGGTCGAGTTCATCGACGCCAACCAGTACACCATCAATGGCGCCGGCCCGTTCGCCTACACCCCCGGCCAGACCATCAGCGCCAACGGCTGGAGCTTCGCGCTGGACGGCGCACCCAAGGCAGGTGACACCTTCGGCGTCGGCCCGATGGGCGCCGGCTCCAGCGACAACGGCAATGCCAAATTGCTGGCCAAGATCGACGACGCCAAGGCACTCAGCGGTGGCACGGTCACGCTCAACGGCGCGCTGTCTGGCCTGACCACATCGGTGGGTTCGGCCGCGCGTGCGGCCAGCTATTCGGCCGATGCGCAAAAGGTCATCAACGACCAGGCGCAGGCCAGCCGCGATTCGATTTCCGGCGTCAACCTCGATGAGGAAGCCGCCAACATGCTGAAACTGCAGCAGGCCTACCAGGCCGCCGCACAGATGATCTCCACCGCCGACACCATCTTCCAAGCCATCCTGGGTGCCGTACGCTGATGACTGACCGTATCTCCACCAGCATGATGTACAGCCAGTCGGTCGCCTCGATGGGCGCCAAGCAGACGCGGCTGAACCAGCTCGAATCGCAGCTGTCCAGCGGCCAGCGCCTGGTCACCGCCAAGGACGACCCGGTCGCCGCGGGCACTGCGGTCGGTCTGGATCGCGCCCTGGCCGCAATCACGCGCTTCGGCGAAAACGCCAACAACGTGCAGAACCGCCTCGGGCTGCAGGAAAATGCGCTCTCGCAGGCCGGCGACAAAATGGCGCGCGTCACCGAATTGGCGGTGCAGGCCAACAATTCCTCGCTCAGCCCCGATGACCGCAAGGCGATCGCCTCGGAACTGACTGCACTGCGCGACAGCATGGTGAGCCTGGCCAACAGCACCGACGGCACCGGGCGCTATCTGTTCGGCGGCACCGCCGATGGCAGCGCGCCGTTCATCAAGAGCAATGGCGGCGTCGTCTACAACGGCGACCAGACCCAGAAGCAGGTCGAAGTGGCGCCGGACACCTTCGTCAGCGACACCCTGCCTGGCAGCGAAATCTTCATGCGCGTCCGCACCGGCGACGGCACCGTGGACGCGCACGCCAACGCTGCCAACACCGGGACCGGCTTGCTGCTGGATTTCAGCCGCGATGCCAGCACCGGCAGCTGGAACGGTGGAAGTTACAGCGTGCAGTTCACTGCCGCCAATACCTATGAGGTGCGCGACAGCAGCAATGCGGTGGTCAGCACCGGCACTTATAAAGATGGCGAAGACATCAACGCGGCCGGCGTGCGTATGCGCATCAGCGGCGCGCCGGCGGCGGGCGACAGTTTCCAGATTGGCGCCTCCGGCACCAAGGACGTGTTCTCCACCATCAACGACCTGGTCGGCGCGCTGAACTCGGACACGCTGACCCCGCCGCAGAAGGCGTCGATGATCAACACCTTGCAGTCGTCGATGCGCAACATCGCGCAGGCGTCTTCGAAGATGATCGATGCGCGCGCCTCCGGTGGCGCGCAGTTGTCGGCCATCGACAACGCCAACTCCTTGCTCGAATCCAACGAAGTCACGCTCAAGACCACCCTGTCGTCGATCCGCGATCTGGACTACGCCTCGGCGATTGGGCAATACCAACTTGAGAAGGCCTCGTTGCAGGCCGCTCAGACCATTTTTCAGCAGATGCAGTCGTCGTCGTTGTTCAACCTGATCCGCTGATTGTGCCGCAGAAAACCTGCGTTTTCTTCGCTCCTGCGCGTGGGCATTTGCGCAGGAGGACGGAGTTTATTTTTCGAAGAGTTATACCAGCGCTAAAGATTGGCGGGGTGCTGCCGAATAAACCAAACCCCTTGATACACAACGCTTACGTATTTCGTCCTGATGCAGAAAAACAGTAAAAAAATACTGGATTTCGCTAAAGGTTCCCGACGCAACGCCGTTATTCATCTCAGCAGCGGCAACGGCCAACTTGATGGCCCCCCTGCGGAGGCTCCAGGCAAGTCCCCCTTGCCGGAAAAATCGCTTAGGAGAAATCAAAATGGCACAGGTAATCAACACCAACGTAATGTCGCTGAACGCTCAGCGTAACCTCAACACCAACAGCTCCAGCTTGGCGCTGAGCATCCAGCAGCTGTCGTCGGGCAAGCGGATCACCAGCTTTGCCGTCGACGCAGCCGGCGGCGCAATCGCCGAGCGCTTCACCACCCAGATCCGCGGCCTGGACGTTGCCTCGCGCAACGCCAACGACGGCATCTCGCTGTCCCAGACTGCCGAAGGCGCGATGCAGGAAATCGGCAACAACCTGCAGCGTATCCGCGAGCTGTCGGTGCAGTCGGCAAATGCAACCAACTCGTCCACCGACCGCGAGGCGCTGAACTCGGAAGTCAAGCAGCTGACCAGTGAAATCGACCGCGTCGCCAATCAGACCAGTTTCAACGGCACCAAGCTGCTTGACGGCTCCTTCAGCGGCGCGCTGTTCCAGGTCGGTGCCGATGCCGGCCAGACCATCGGCATCAACAGCATCGCCGATGCCAACATCGATACGCTGGGCAAGGCCAACTTCGCCGCCGCCGTCTCCGCTGCCGGCGTGACCGGCACCGCCACCGCCTCGGGTTCGGTCAGCGGCATCAGCCTGTCGTTCAAGGACGCCAGCGGTTCGGCCAAGAGCATCACCATCGCCGACGTCAAGGTCGCTTCAGGCGACAGTGCTGCCGACGTGAACAAGAAGGTCGCGGCGGCCATCAACGACAAGCTGGACCAGACCGGCATGTACGCCTCGATCAAGAGCGACGGCTCGGTGCAGATCGAATCGCTGAAGGCTGGCCAGGACTTCACCTCGCTGTCGGCTGGTACTTCCAGCGCCGCCGGCATCACCGTCGGCGCCGGCATCACCACCGCTTCGGCCGCTTCCGGCTCCACCGCTTCGACCTTGGGCAGCCTGGATATCTCCACGTTCTCCGGCGCGCAGAAGGCCCTGGAAATCGTCGACAAGGCATTGACCACGGTCAACTCCTCGCGCGCCGACATGGGTGCGGTGCAGAACCGCTTCACCTCCACCATCGCCAACCTGAGCGCAACCTCGGAAAACCTGTCGGCCTCGCGTAGCCGCATCGCCGATACCGACTACGCCAAGACCACCGCCGAGCTGACCCGCACGCAGATCCTGCAGCAGGCCGGTACCGCGATGCTGGCCCAGGCCAAGTCGGTTCCGCAGAACGTGCTGAGCCTGCTGCAGTAACCTGCCGCAGTCACCAGCAACGCTTTGCAGCAAGTCAAAAGCCCCTCTTCGGAGGGGCTTTTTTGTGGGCGCGGTTTTTTTGACGCCGGTCGATCAGCGCGCTGGGCACGGAAGTTGCATCGACAAAAGGGTGAGCAAGACGCGTCGGCGCCGCTAAAGTCCTCCCGGATGCGGCCGATACCCGTCTCGTAATCCCATGCATCCGTTGTTCGGATGCCCAGACGAGGAATGCAACATGGCATCGTTGATCAGTACTTCTGCTTCAGGATTGGATATCCCCACCGTGGTGTCCACCCTGGTCTCCCGTCAGAGGGATCCGGAGCAGGCGCGCATCAACAAGGCCGGCACCGCCGCGACCACGCAGCTGTCGGCCATCAGCCAGATCAAGAGCAGCATGACCACGCTCAAGTCCGCGCTGGACAAGGTGGTCAGCAGCGCCGACACCAACGCCTACAAGGCCACGGTGCCGACCGATGCCGGCTTCACCGCCACCACCACCAGCTCGGCGGCGCCGGGCAACTATTCGGTGGAAGTGGTCTCGCTGGCGACCTCGCAAAAACTGGCCTCCGGCGCGTTTACGGCCGACGCCACGGTGGGCAGCGGCACGCTGACGATCGGCTATGGCGATCAGAGCGTCACCGTGGACATCAGCGGCACCGACAAGCTCACTGACATCGCTGCGGCCATCAACAAGGCTGCTGGCGGCAAGGGAGTCACTGCCAGCGTGGTCACTGCCAACGATGGCCAGCACCTGGTCTTCAACGCGGTCGATCCCGGCACCAAGGGCGCCCTGACCATCAGTGCCAGCGATCCAAGCCTGAGCAGACTGACCTACGGCCCCGGCGTCACCGGCGGGCTGAACCAGACCGTGGCTGCCGCCGACGCACTCGTGCGCGTGGACGGCTTCGAGCGCACCTCCAGCTCCAACACCATCAGCGACATCGTGCCCGGCGTGGTGCTCAACCTGACCAAGGCCGCCGAAGGCACAAAGTTCAACCTGGGCGTAGCGGCCGATACCAGCGGCCTCAAGGGTAACCTCACTGCGTTTGCTGCGGCCTACAACACCGCCAACACCTTGCTGGCCAAGAGCAGCGCCTACGACGCCACCACCAAGACCGCCGCAGCCCTGACCGGCGACTCGCTGGTGCGCAGCCTGCAGCAACAGTTGCGCGGCCAAGTCAGCGGCAACGTCAACGAGCTCAAGGCGCTGGGCCTGACCATCGACAAGGATGGCGTGATGAGCTTCGACAGCGCCAAGTTCGACACCGCCATCGCCTCCGACGGCGGTGCGGCCGCCGAAGTGTTCGGCAAGGACGGCAAGTTCGGCTCCGGCCTGACCAAGTTGCTGGACAGCAACGTCAACGCCACCAGTGGCACCCTGACCCTGCGTTCGGACAGCTTGAACAAGACCATCAAGGGCTACGAGTCCGACCTGGACGACCTCGACGCACGCATGACAAAGCTCTCCGATAGCTACACCGCGCAGTTCACCGCGATGGAAACCATGATCAGCAAGTTGCAAAGCAGCACCAGCTCGCTCAGCGGCCTGCTGACAAGCTGATTTCTGTGATGACAATCCTCAAGTCCTGTCAGGGTATTGCCGATACAAGAAGGGCCTATCGTGATTTCGGCCTTGCCTTCCGGCAGGAGCGTCGTCGCAGGAGCGTAGCGCTCCGGGACCAGCGAAGGTCAGCCCATTGAGGAGTCATCCATGTACGGTTCCAATCGTCAATATGCCGAGCAATACCGCAAGGTCGGCGTGGCCACCAGCGTGACCGAAGCCGACCCGCACAAGCTGGTCTCGCTGCTGTTTGCCGGTGCCTGCCAGCGCATCCGTCTGGCCCAGGCCTGCCTGGCGCAAGGCGATCAGGCGCGCAAGGGCAAGGCGATTGGTGAGGCTTGCGCGATCGTCGGTCACTTGAACGGCTCGCTCGATCACGAAGCCGGTGGCGAGATCGCTGGTAACCTCTCGGCCCTGTACGACTACGTCATGCAGCGGCTTACTGCAGCCAACCTGCACAACGACGAGACCGCGTTGACCGAAGCGCTGGATTTGCTCAGCGAAATCGACTCGGCGTGGAACTCCATCCCCCTCGAACAACGCGGCCTTTCCGCCGTTTCGTGAGTCCTGCCATGCATAGCGTGCAAAGCCTTCAAGCAGAAATCGCCGACCTCCGCCTGGCCATGGCGCAGGAGGAGTTCGAGGTGATGCCGCAGATGCTGGACGCCCACGACCTGCACCTGCGCGAATATGCGCAACAGGTCGATATCCAACAGGACCGCGACGCGCTGAAGACCTTGCTCACCATGCATCAGGACCTCATGCGGATGATGCGCGAGCGTCAGCGCAAACTGCTGGAACTGATCCGCGCACAGCGTACGTCGTCGTCGGCCAGCCGCGCCTACGCACGGGTCGGTCGGATCTGATGAGCACGCTCGGCACACTCGCGCCATCCGCCGATGCCGAGCTGTTTGCCGACACGCTTAGTTGCGAGTTGCAGCTGCCGGCCGGCTTCCGCGCCGGGGGCGATGCTGGCACGCATAACGCTGCAGAAACCCTGTTGCGCAGCCTTGGCCAGGTCGAAGACTTGCGCAGCGAGGAAACCAGCGAAGACCGCGGCGAACTGCCACTGCTGGTGCAGCGCATGGACGCCAAACTCGATTTGATGCTGGCGCTGATCGGCCGCCTGGTGCGCCACGGCGACAGCGGCCTGAGCCAGGGCTTGGTGCATTGGTCCGTGCGCGGAATCCGCCTGAGTTGCGCAACCAGCCACGCACCAGGCACGACTGGCAGCGTTTGTTTGCAGCCGTCCGACTGGCTTCCTGAACTTGTACAGCTTCCTGCCACCGTGCTGGCGAGCGCGAGCGATGGCCATGATTTCTGGCTGTGGCTGCGGTTTGCCCCGCTTGCGCCGGGACTGCAGGACGCGCTGGAACGCCACCTGTTCCGTTTGCATCGCCGTCAGATCGCCGACGCCCGCCGCCAGCGCTGATTGCCATGGTTGGCGCCGGGCGCCGGGTCAGCTAATGTGCTCTTTACTGAAAAAAGGTCTCTTCTGCGCCGTGCGAGTCATCATCGTCGACGATCACACCCTTGTCCGTGCCGGCCTGTCCAGGCTGCTGCAAACTTTCGCCGGCATCGATGTCGTGGGCGAGGCGAGCAACGCGCAACAAGCCCTGGACATGACGTCCCTGCACCGGCCCGACCTGGTGTTGATGGACCTGTCCCTGCCCGGCCGTAGCGGCCTGGATGCCATGACGGACGTGCTGCGCGCCGCGCCGCGCACGCATGTGGTGATGATGTCGATGCACGACGACCCGGTGCACGTGCGCGATGCGCTCGATCGCGGTGCCGTCGGCTTCGTGGTCAAGGACGCCGCACCGCTGGAATTGGAATTGGCCTTGCGCGCTGCTGCCGCTGGCCAAGTGTTCCTGAGCCCGCAGATCTCGTCCAAGATGATTGCGCCGATGCTAGGCCGGGAAAAACCGGTTGGTATCGCCGCCTTGTCGCCGCGCCAGCGCGAGATCCTGCGCGAGATCGGCCGCGGCCAGAGCAACAAGGAAATCGCCGCCGACCTCGGCATCAGCGTCAAGACGGTGGAGACCCACCGCGCGCGCATGATGGAATCGCTCGGTTGCCGGCGTGCCAACGACCTGGTGTTGCTGGCGGCCAAACATCACAACGAGTTGGTCTGACGCGCAAAACCTCCGCGCACGCTATCGGGCTAGCAACGGTCAAAACAGTGACAGGATTCCGGCGGGCATGCTTGAGCCCGCCTGCGGCGTCAGGAAGTTCCTGACACACTGTCGGGAAAATCATGAGTCACCTCACCTGACTCCCTGATTAGAAACCCGTCGCGTTGTCCTGCAAGATGCATTCCATCGCTGCCGCGTGCAGCGCCCTTCGGAAGCGCTTCCATGAAGACGACCATTTCCGCCCAGCTCGGGCAGCAACTGCACCTCACCCCGCAGTTGCTGCAGTCGATCCGTCTGTTGCAATTGGACGGCATGCAGTTGGAACTGGAAATCCGTCGCGCCCTGGAAACCAATCCGTTGCTGGAGTTGGAAGAGCTGGCCGATAACGGGGAGACGGCCACCACCAACGACGATGGCGCCAGCGATGTCGCCGCGTTCGACGAGTTGCCGGAAAGCACGATGTGGGACGTGCAGAGCAGCAGCTGGAACGATGGCGACGACGATCGCATGCAGCGCGTTGCCGCCGGCGAGTCCACCGACCCGCATGTGCGCATCCTGCGCGAACTGGCGCTGGACCTGGACGAGGCGGCATTGGGGGCTGCTGCGTTCTGGCTGGAGCAGACCGACGACGCCGGGTATCTGACCGAAGCGCTGTCGACGCTGCAGCAGCTGGGCGCCACCCGTCTGGGTACGAGCGTGCAGGCAGTGGAAGCGATCCGCCAGCGCCTGCTGCACGGTGATCCGGCCGGTCTGGCCGCCTGCGACCTGCGCGAGTGCCTGCAGGCCCAGTTGACCGCCCTGCCCGGCCGTGTGCCGGCACGCCACCTGGCGGCGCGTATCCTCAGCGGCGACCTGGAGCTGCTGGCCGCGCACGATTACGCGGTGCTGGCGCGTGCGCACGATGCCGAGGTGGACGATGCGCGCGAAGCGGTGCGGCTGATCCTCTCGCTGCAGCCGCGTCCGGGCGACGATCTGCTGCAGGAAAGCAACGCCAGCGTGATCCCGGATGTGCTCGCTTGGCATGCCGATGGCAGCTGGCGTGTCGCTCTCAATCCGGCCACCACCCATCGCGTCAGCATCAACCCGGTGCACGAACGTGCGCTGGCTGAAGCCGGCGAGGCAGCACAGCCGTTGCGCGACATGCTGCAGGAAGCGCGCTGGCTGACCCGCGGGCTGTCGATGCGCTACGAAACCCTACTGCGCGCAACGCGCGCCATCGTCGAACGCCAGGCCGCCTTCCTGGCGCGCGGCGAAGAGGCAATGGCACCGCTGACGCTGAAGGAAATCGCCGACGAGATCGGCATGCACGAATCGACGATTTCGCGCATCACCACCGGCAAATACATCCAGACACCGCGCGGCACCTTCGAGCTCAAGCACTTCTTTGCCGTGCGGCTGGAAGGCGCCAGCGTCTCCGGCCAGGCCGTCAAGGCGATGGTGCGCCGCTTGATCGAAAGCGAGCCGGCCGGCCGGCCGTTGGCCGACGAGGCCATTGCCGGATTGTTGTCGCGGCAAGGCGTTAACATTGCGCGCCGCACCGTCGCCAAGTACCGCGAACAACTTGATATCGCCCCGGCACGCGAGCGCCGCCGCACCACTAAACCACTGCTTGCCCGGGCAGGATAAGGACTACTATGAGCAAACTCACCGTGCTGCTGGTCGACGACCACGAGGGCTTCATCAACGCTGCGATGCGTCATTTTCGCAAGGTCGAGTGGCTCGATATCGTGGGCAGTGCCGCCAATGGGCTGGAAGCGATCGAGCGCTCTGAGTCGCTGCGCCCCAATGTGGTGCTGATGGACCTGGCCATGCCCGAGATGGGCGGGCTGCAAGCCACGCGTCTGATCAAGACGCAGGACGATCCGCCGTATATTGTCATCGCGAGCCACTTCGATGATGCCGAGCATCGTGAACATGCTCTTCGCGCGGGTGCTGACAATTTTGTCAGCAAGCTGTCCTATATCCAGGAAGTAATGCCAATCCTGGAGGGCCTGACGGTAAGGAGCCAGGAATGAGTGAGTCCCGCATTCTGTTGATCGACAGTGACGCCGTGCGCGCAGAGCGCACCGTGTCGCTGCTCGAATTCATGGACTTCAATCCCCGCTGGGTCACCGACGGCGCCGACATCAATCCTGGCCGTCACCGCCACGATGAGTGGATGGCGGTGATGGTGGGCTCTGCGCAGGATGCTGCACAGGCCGACAAATTCTTCGACTGGCTGGCCGATGCCAAGCTGCCGCCGCCCGTGCTGCTGATGGAAGGCAGCCCGACCGCGTTTGCGCAAGCGCACGGCCTGCACGAAGCCAATGTGTGGGCATTGGACACCCCCCTGCGTCACGCCCAGCTGGAAGCCTTGCTGCGCCGCGCAAGCCTCAAGCGGCTGGATGCCGAGCATCAGGCCGGTGTGCAGCAGGATTCGGGTCCGACCGGCAACAGCGAGGCGGTCACCCGCCTGCGCCGGCTGATCGACCAGGTGGCTGCGTTCGACACCACCGTGCTGGTGCTGGGCGAATCCGGCACCGGCAAGGAAGTCGTGGCGCGCGCCATCCACCAGCACTCGCCGCGGCGCGACGGGCCGTTCGTGGCAATCAATTGCGGCGCGATCCCGCCGGATCTGCTGGAAAGCGAATTGTTCGGCCATGAGAAAGGCGCCTTCACCGGCGCGCTGACCACGCGCAAGGGCCGTTTCGAAATGGCCGAAGGCGGCACGCTGCTGCTGGACGAAATCGGCGACATGAGCTTACCGATGCAGGTCAAGCTGCTGCGCGTGCTGCAGGAGCGCAGCTTCGAGCGCGTCGGCGGTGGACAGACCATCCGCTGCAACGTGCGCGTGATCGCCGCCACCCACCGCAATCTGGAAACCCGTATCAGCGACGGCCAGTTCCGCGAGGACCTGTTCTATCGCCTCAACGTGTTCCCGATCGAAATGCCGGCACTGCGCGAGCGCGTGGACGATCTTGCCATGCTGGTGCAGACGATTGCGGGCCAGCTGGCGCGCACCGGTCGCGGTGAAGTGCGCTTTGCCGACGAGGCCCTGCAGGCGCTGCGCAGCTACGATTGGCCGGGCAATGTGCGCGAGCTGACCAACCTGGTGGAGCGCCTGGCGGTGCTGCACCCCGGTGGGCTGGTGCGGGTGCAGGATCTGCCGGCGCGTTATCGCGGCGATTTTGCCTCGGCCATTCCGGTCGAGCTGCCGCCCGAGCCGGAGTTGGTGGCCGCACCGGTCGAGGTCAGCGCCCTGCCGAGCAATGTAGTGACGCTGCAACCGAAGACTGCCGATGCCGAACCGGCCGCGACGTCCAGCTTGCCGGACGACGGCATCGATTTGCGCGGGCATATGGCCAACATCGAGCTGGCGTTGATCAACGAGGCACTGGAACGCACGCAGGGCGTGGTGGCGCATGCCGCTCAGCTGCTGGGCCTGCGCCGCACCACACTGGTGGAAAAGCTGCGCAAGTACGGCATCGACCGCGAGCAGACCGAGCTGGCCAACTGAGCGGATACACGCGCAGTTTCCGCTCGCTGGCATAGCGCTTGCTTCAGCAGGATTACTCCGTTCGCAGCTGCCGGCTGCGAACGGAATCCCGACCTTCATCAGCACCTGCCGAGGCATTGATGCCCATCCCCGTCACCAGTCCGCTGCTGCCGCCGCTGGAAGAATTCCTGCCCTATCTGGAGCGGATCTGGACCAGCCGCATCGTCAGCAACGGTGGCGAGATGCATCACGCGCTCGAACGCGCGCTGTGCGACTACCTGGGCGTGCCGCATCTGGCATTGCTGACCAACGGCACCACCGCCTTGATCACCGCGTTGCAGGCGTTGCGTATCACTGGCGAAGTGATCACCACGCCCTACTCGTTCGTCGCCACCGCGCATTCGCTGCTGTGGAAAAGCATCACACCGGTGTTCGTGGACATCGACCCGGTGACGCTCAACATGGACCCGTCCAAGATCGAGGCGGCCATCACTCCGCAGACCACCGCGATCATGCCGGTGCATTGCTACGGCACCGCCTGCGATACGACAGCCATCACACGCATCGCCGACATCTATAACCTCAAGGTGATCTACGACGCCGCACATGCCTTCGGCGTGCGCGATGACGGCGGCTCGATCCTGCGCCATGGCGACCTGAGCGTGTTGAGCTTTCATGCGACCAAGGTCTTCAACACCTTCGAAGGCGGCGCGATTGTGTGTCCCGACGAAAAAACCTACCAGCGCATCGGGCATCTGAAGAACTTCGGCTTTGTCGATGAAACCACCGTGGTAGCGCCCGGCATCAACGGTAAAATGAATGAGATCAGCGCAGCGTTCGGCCTGCTGCAGTTGCAGCACATCGACAACGCCATCGCGCAGCGTAGTGCCATCGATGGGCAGTATCGGCAACGCTTGAGCGATGTGCGTGGCATCCGCTGTGTGGCGCGGCCCGCGCATTCCAGCCCCAATTACGCGTATTTTCCGGTGTTGGTGCAGGACGACTATCCACTGTCGCGCGATGCGCTGTACCAATTGATGCGCGAGCACGGCATTCTGGTGCGGCGCTATTTCTATCCGTTGATCAGCGACTTCCCGATGTATCGCGCCCTGCCCTCCTCAGCGCCGGCATGGTTGCCGGTGGCGCGCTCGGTGGCCGCCCAAGTATTGTGCCTGCCGATCTTTCCCGGCTTGAGCAGCGAACAGGTCGATACCATTGCCGACCTGATCGCCGGCGCACAGGCAACATGATCGCACCACGCTGCACCTGCATTTCAGACTCCCATCTCTTCAACCGGCAACCAGGCGAGCGCGCATGACCCAGGCAACATTTATCGAGAACTTCCTCTCCGCCACCGACTTCCAGGAGCCGGTGGAGGTCACGCTGGACACTGTGCTGCTGGAATTGCCGGAGTGGGATTCGCTGGCTGCGCTGGGCGTGATCGTGTTGTTCGACATGGAGTACGGCAAGACCATTACCGGCGAAGATCTCACCGCCGCAACCACCGTGGGCGATCTCTACAAATTGACCGAGGCGTAAACATGCCGACCTCCACGCTGCACAACGTCCGCTTTGCCGGCATGGCGACCTGCGTGCCGAAGCGGGTGGTGTCCAACCTCACCGACTGCCGGCCGCAGATCCGCTCCGAGCGCGAGCGCCTGGTGCGCAACATCGGCATCGAGACGCGCCGCATGGCGTCGGAGTGGCAATGCTTTTCGGACCTGGCCTTCGATGCGACCGAAGCGCTGCTCGAGAAGCTGCAGTGGAAGCGCGAGGAGATCGATGCATTGATCGTGGTGACCCAATCGCCGGATTACCCGATCCCGGCCACCGCCATCATCCTGCAGGACCGGCTGGGCCTGTCGCATGCCACGGTGGCCTTCGACGTCAACCTGGGCTGCTCGGCCTACCCGTTCGGCATCAACCTGCTCGGCTCGATGATCGCCGCCGGCGGCGTCAAGAAGGGCCTGCTGCTGGTCGGCGACCGCAGTGCCAATCTGGAAGATCCGATCTTCTCCGATTCCGGCACCGCCACCGCGCTGGAGTTCAGCGCCGACGCGCCGCCGATGTACTTCGACCTCAACAGCGATGGCAGCGGCTACAGGGCGATCATCCTGCCAGTCGGTGGCCAACGCGAACCGGTTGCCATGCAGCACCTGATTCCGTTCCGCGAAGAACCCGATGGCCAGTGGCGGCGTGCAACTGACCTGATCCTGGACGGCGTGGCGGTATTGAGTTTTTCCACTCAGCGCATTCCGCCGGCGGTACAAAAGCTGCTCGACTACAGCGGTGTGTCCAAGGATGAGATCGATTACTTCGTATTCCACCAAGCCAATCGCATGATCAACGAGACCATCCGCAAGAAGCTCGGCCTACCTGTAGAAAAGGTACCTTCGACGCTACGCGACTTCGGCAACACCAGCGGCGCCTCGCTGCCGGTGACCATGACCGCGCGCATCAACAAGGAGCTGGAAGCCGGGCCCAAGCGTGTGTTGCTGTGCGGGTTCGGCATCGGCTTGTCGTGGGGCACCTGTCTGCTCGACATCGAAGGGGCCGTCTTCCCGGATCTGATCGAGTCGTGAGTATTGCCCCCGACCCTTTCTCGCTTGCCGGCAAACGCATCCTCGTCACCGGCGCCTCCTCGGGTATTGGACGCCAGATCGCCATTTCCTGCGCCGAGCTCGGTGCCCAGGTGGCAATCAGCGGACGCGACCGCACGCGACTGGCCTCCACCTTGGATGCGTTGGCAGGCGAAGGACACGTGGCGATCGCGGCGGACCTTGACCGGCAGGAGGACATCGATCGCCTGGTCGCCGACGTCGGCGTATTGGACGGGATGGCTCATGCGGCCGGCATCTCTCGGCTGGTTCCACTGCGTCTGGTCAATCGGGCGCATTTGGACGACATCTTCTCCAGCAATACATTCGCACCGATGCTGCTGACCCGGGGACTGCTGGCGAAGAAACGCATCGCCGCAAACGGCTCGCTGGTGTTCGTCGCTTCGGTCGCCTCGCACATCGGGCCGATGGCGAGCAGCGCATATGCGGCAAGCAAAAGCGCGCTGCTCGGCATGGTGAGATCGCTGGCGCAGGAAGTTGCCAAGAACGGCATCCGCGCTAACTGTATTGCCCCAGGTTACGTGCGCACGCCGCTGCTAGATGGCCTGCAAGGCAGCGGCGGCAATATGGAAGGGCTGTTCGAACTGACACCGCTCGGCATGGGCGAGCCGGAGGACGTCGCCTACGCCGCTGCTTTCCTGCTTGCCGATGCGAGTCGCTGGATCACGCGCAACTATTTCGTCGTGGATGGCGGCCTCACCGTGCCGATGGACATCTACGCATGAACACACTGGCACACACTGCGTTTTCGCTCAACGGAAAGACGATCCTGGTGACGGGAGCGTCGTCGGGGCTGGGCCAGCAAATCGCGATCGCCTGCGCGCAGCGCGGCGCCCGTATTGTTCTCGCTGGCCGCGACAAAGAGCGTCTCGCGCAGACCCAGGCGCAGCTGCAGGGCACGGGCCACGTTGGCGTGATCGGCGACCTAACCAGCGCCGCCGATCGAGAAGCACTGGCCGCTGCAGCGGGTGCGACGGTTCATGGTCTGGTGCACTGCGCTGGCATGCAGAAGCATTGCCCGATCCGACAGCTGACCGAGGCGGCGATGACCGAGATGTACACGGTCAATTTTCTCGCTCCGGTGATGCTGACGCAGCGCCTGCTGCAGGCCAATGCCATCGCCCCGCAGGGCTCGATCGTGTTCATGCTATCCACTGCCGCGCACCTCGGCACCCGAGGCGTAGGGCCGTATTCGGCGATGAAAGCGGGCCTCATCGGCATCATCAAATGCCTTGCGCTCGAACAGGCCAAGCGCAGGATTCGGGTCAACGGCATTTCTCCGTCCGCTGTCGCCACGCCGATGTGGGGCGAAGACCAACTCGAAGCGCAGAAGGCAAGACATCCTTTGGGCCTGGGCAAGCCGCAGGATGTGGCCAACGCCGCAATCTACCTGCTAGCCGATGCCAGCCGCTGGGTCACTGGGACCAGCCTAGTAATGGACGGCGGCTCGATCCTATGACCCACCCAGTTTTGATTGTTGGCGCCGGCGGATGGGGGCGCGAGGTCCTAGCGCAGATGCAGGGCGATCCCGCATGCGGAACGACGTGGCGTCCGGTGGGATTTCTCGACACGCGCCCGCAGATACTGGACGGTCTTGGCTGCGACCTGACCATCGTCGGCAGCCCGCTCGCGTATCAGCCGCAGGATGAAGAACGCTTCGTCTGCGCGATCGGCGATCCGCATGCGCGCCAGCGTTATGCGCAGCCATTGCTGGAACAAGGCGCGCAGTTCATCCCCATCCTCACCGGCGCGTTTCTGAGCCCGCGCGTGCACATCGGCCAGGGCTGCTTCCTATGCCACCGCGTACAGCTCAGCCCCAATGTGTGGCTGGACGACTTCGTCAACGTGCAGGCAAACACCATGCTCGGGCACGATGTCCATGTCGGCGACTATGCGCAGATCGGGGCTATGACCTTCGTCGGCGGCGGCGCGCGAATCGGTAAGCACGCGATCGTGCACCCACACGCCACCATTCTGCCCGGCATCCACATCGGCGACAGCGCAGTGGTCGGCGCCGGTTCGGTGGTGGTGAAGGACGTGCCGGCCGGAGCCAGCGTATTCGGCAACCCTGCCCGAGTCATTTACCAAAAGGATTCCTGAGGAAGCCCGCCGATGCGATCGCGAATGCACCCCAGCTACTACCTGTCCACGGACATCTTCGCCCGTGAGCAGCGCAAGATCTTCCGAAAGGCGTGGCTGTTTGCCGGCCTGAAGACGCTGTTGCCCGAGAACAACTGCTTCATCACCCGCAGGTTCGCCGGAATTCCGGTGCTGATCCAGAACTTCCAGGGCCGCCTGCGCGCGTTCGAGAACGTCTGCCTGCACCGCAGCGCGCTGCTGCAAACCACTGCGGTGGGAAAACGCCCGCTGGTCTGCCCGTACCACGCATGGAAGTACGACGCCGACGGTCAGGTCGAGAACATTCCCGAATGCAATGCTCTTTATGGCTTCGGCGAGCAGGAAAGACGCGGCCTGAAATTACGGGAGTTCGCCTTGCGTGAGGTGGGAAACCTGCTGTTCGTCAACCTCGATCCCGACCCGATGCCGATCGAGGAGCAGTTTTCGGCAGACTTCATCGCCTTGCTGGAAAGTAGTTCCAATGCCTATGACACTGAGGTCATGGTGACCACCTGGCGTGGCCGCTACAACTGGAAACTCGCTTACGAAAATCTTCGGGATGCCAATCACCCGCGCTTCGTCCACCCCAAGACCCTGGCCAAGAGCGTCAGCTTCGTTCCCCAGGTAAACGAGGAACAAGCCAAGGAGTCGATGGAAGCTTTGCAAGACAGCTCGCCCGCTGCCTTGAGGCGCGAGATGCGCCGTTTTAGTTTCGGTGGCCCGGAAGCGCCCATCCACAACCTCAAGCACTTTGGCTGGCACGATAAAGTGGAGCGCTGGAGCACGCAGGATGCCTACTTCAACTGGTTGGCCTTCCCGAACATGCATATCGCCAGTTCCAACGGCGGCTATTCCTTCACATTGGAACACCACATCCCCGTCGCACCGGACCGGACCGACCTGGAAATCTATTGGTTCAGCGCCCGCAAGAAACAGCCTTACGGCTCTTCCAGCCAAGTGCTACTGGCACAGATGCACGGCAGCAAGGTGGTGGTGGGCGAAGACGTGGACATCATGGAGCGGGTGCAGGCGGCATTGCACACAGACGCGCCTCTGCCCACCCAGGGAGCCTATGAATCCATGAATCGCTTGGTCGAGCGCTGGTACACGATGCTGATGGAGACCGAACATGAAATCTAGGTGGATCATCGGCCGTAGCGACTACCTCGACCTGGCCTTCCACGCCTGGAAGCAGGCGCGTCAGGACGAGACGGTCATCATGATCGACGTGCCACAAGATGCGGAACACGAATTCGATCTTGGCGTGCTGGATGGACTGAATCCGACCGACGGGGCCATGTTCGTGGCTGTCGACGAACGCTTCGGCAACTTCAAGCGCGTAGAACTGATGCAGGCAGCGATGGAACGAGGCTTCAAGCTGGAGCCCTTTATCCACTCCAGCGCGGCCATCGGCTCCGACACGGCCATTGGGCTCAACGCATTCGTGGGTGCCAATGCTGTCGTCGAGCACGGGTGCAGGATCGACTACAACACCGTCATCCATGCCGGCGCACACCTGGGACCAGCATGCCGCGTCAAATCGTCATGCTGGATAGAGAATGGTGTGCAAATCGGCGCGGGCGTCGAGATCGGCGGCAATAGCATCCTGCGGACCGGTGCCATCGTGCGCGGGGGCATCAAGATAGGACGAAGCTGCGAACTTGGTTGGCAGCGTGTCTATAGCGAGGACGTACCTGCCAAAACCTATTTCGACGCCCGCTACGACACCCCCATTCATACCTATGGAACATGACGTTCATGAATTCAAGAAATGAGCAGCTTCGCCAACGAATTCTACGTATTGCGGAGCAGGAGCGCCCTGCACTCGAGGATGTCATTGCGCGCCTACCCGCGATTGCCAACCGCCCTGTATTTCTCGTCGCTCCCGAGTCCCATGTAGGCATGGTGCACGGTCCCCGGGTCGTTGCCGACCTGCACCATGTTGTTGCCGCCATTGATGACCAAAGCGTCCATCTGGACCACATACACGGCGCGCGGCGCTGGAGCAGCCAGGAATTTCTTGCCAAGGCGGGGCAGTATGCCGATGCAATCGCTATCGATTTCTCTTGCAGCCCGCGCGGACGGGCGTTTGCAACTGACCTGTGCGCCAGCGCGGGCATCGAGCAACTGAGCGTTGCGCCTTCCGTGGCCCCGCCGATCCCACGTTTCGAGCAGCGCCCCCTTTTTCTGATTCAACCGCGCTCGGGCCTTGGCAACATTTATGGCCCACAGATCGTCCAGCGCGCCAGCCATGTCATTGCCGCCATTGATGACGAGCCACGGGACCGCGATACCGTTCATGGGGTGCCGCGTTGGAGTTCGCGCCGGTTCATCGAGCAAGCGGCCCAGCATTCTCAAGCATTGGCCATCGATTTTTCTTACAGCCCCGGAGAATCGGGTTTGGCACGCAAGCTCTGCGAGCAAGCAGGCATTGAAAGGGTAGATGCCTGCCTAGCCGTTGCGCACTGCGGGCTGCCCGCCGTATACGAGCCTGCCCAGGTATACCGTCAGCGGACGCTTCTGCGCCTGGACGAGTTTCTGCGTCTTGCGGATCGACTGGACGACGATTTAAGCGTTTTTACGCTCTACAGCAATCTGTTGTTCCGCCTGACCTACGATTCCAGCCTCCTGCTGGACTGCTGGGCGACGCCGATCAACGAGTACTTTTCAGAATACGCCGATAGCAGCACATTCCAGCTGGGCAAGCGTGAACACTTTTGCGATGGCGGTGCCTTCCAGGGCCCCATCGTCCAAAAATTTCTGGAAGCATCCCGCTATCGCTACGAAAGCATCACCGCCTTCGAACCCGACAACATCAACTTCCAGAAATTGGAGGGCATTGCGAGCGCCATTCCCCTTCCCCCGCACAATTTCAGGGCCATCAAAAAAGCCATCTCCAACGAACAGACGACGCTGCGCTTCGAGGAGACCGGCACCGTTTCCAGCCATGTATCGCCAAATGGCGGAATCTCCGTGGCGACTACACGCCTGGACGACGAATTGGAAAAGCTCACGCTACTGAAGTTGGACATCGAAGGATTTGAAGCCAAGGCGCTTGAAGGGGCATCTCAGCTCATCCGGACCCAGCGCCCCCGCATGGCTATTTGTGTCTACCACTACGCCCAGGATTTGCTGGATATCGTGGAACAACTGGACAAATTGGTGGAGGGCTATCACTTCCGTCTACGCCAGCACTCACCCGGCCACTACTACGACCTCGTTTTGTATGCATCGCCGGTCGCTGGTGCCGCACCGCCGCCCTGGGCGGAGTAAGCCCAGGAAACTTCACGACTTGGAGAAATAGAGCGATGAGTGAAGCCCGCAAAATTTTTCTTTCTACTTCCCGTCCAATCTTCCTGCAGACACGCGGCGCCAGGGACTGGTGAACACGGTCAAGGCCCGCCGGTGGATCGAACGCGATGACAAGCAGTTGAAGCAGGAGTTCGGCCTGGACCACGACGACGGGCGTGGTTGGCGGGGCTTCCACCATCACGCCACGCTCTGTATCGCGGCCTATGGGTTCCCGGTGGCCGGACGTTTGCGCGGGACGCATCAAAAAACTTGTCCCGATGCGCACGACCTGCCTTACCCGAAAATGAGCGCATATGCGACGCACCCGTCAGGCGCCCAGCGCCCTTTCGCCGACTCGATCGCGACATGGCGCTGGATGATCGCCATCGCAATCGGCGCAGAACTGCTCGACGAAAAACAACCGCATTTCCGAATTCGATGACACAGCAAGACGAGCAAAGCACACAAGGAAGCCCTGTCATGGCGTTAGCAATCGGCTCGATCGAGCGAGCCACCATCAAATATCCAGGACTGAATCCGCGCAACACTAAGTTGATCGGCTGGGGTGCGGGACAGTTTTTTCGCGACTTCTATCCAGCCATCGCTCAGCAGTTGAACTTGCAGTACACCATCTGCCCACGGCCGGAGAATCAGGGCATGACTGTCCATGGCCTGCCGGTCAGATCACCTTCGGCGCTGGAGGACGAATCAGTCGATGATGTGCTGATCGTTATCTTCTCCAATCACGCAGCAGAGGTGATGAACCAGATTGCAAGGGCACATGGCCGTTTCCGCACGGTGCGTGCCGTCGAATACGACCAGGGCAGCATTGCACTGCTGCAGGAATTGCAGGATTTCTCGCGTTTGTTGCCCGAGCTGCAACTGTCGCGCCAACTGACCAAGGCGGATACCGGCATCTTCGTGCAGGGGCTCGCGTTCGACTTTACGCCCTTGGTGCTGGCCTGGAATCGCCTGCGTTTCCCTTGGGCGTACCAGTGCATGGTGACCTGGGACCACCAACCAAGTGCGCTGCTGGACCGCTGCAGACCCTGGCTGGATAAGCTGATTTTGGTGCCTCAACCGGACAACCTGGGTCTGCATTACCGTAATGCGGTGCTGCGCTCCGCACGCCTGGGCGTTGAGCATCTGGCTGAGCAAGGTATCAAGTTTGCGGTGCGTTGCCGTAGCGACAACGTGCTGAACGGCTCAATCCATGACGCCATCAATACCTATTTCAGAGGCAAACGCAATCAGGGAAAAATCGCAATTTCTTTGGGAGGAGGGTTTCGAAACATCCCGTTTCTTTTCACCGAGAAAGCCATGCTTGGCAGAACGCAAGACATGCTGGCTTTGTGGTCGATGCCAGAGGATCCGCGATCGGCAAATTATGCAGACGACGAATTGTCTCCAATGAACGAACTTGCACCCAATCGGCATTTTCAACAGATAAGCCAATACGCTTTCGAATCGTCGTTGTGGAAGGACTACGCACGCCGGCTTGGCTTCCCGGCCAAGACACTGGTCGATAGCTATCGCTTTGCACAGTCCCGTCTGCTGGCACTGGAGCCGCATATGAGCTGGACATCCTTGAAGCTTGTGTCGTTGTTCAATGTGGCTCGCGACAACAGCTATGGTTTCTCGTTGGACTTGTGGAACCGGCTGTTCACCGACAGCGATGCGGTGCTGGAGGCTGCCGAGGCAGTCAGCCGGCTGGAGCTCAACTCCACCGATTTTTGGCAAGGCAGAGTCGGCTGAGCCGCCCTAGCGACTCAACGCCATCGGTTGCCAGGAGGCTTCTATGACTTACGCCATCATCATCCCCGCGCGACGCGACTCCTCGCGTCTGCCCGGAAAACCGCTGATCCAATTGGGCGGTGTGCCCATGATCGTGCGTACCTATCAGCAATGCGTCAAGGCCGCGCCGGCCGAGCAGATTCTGGTCGCCACCGACTGCGATGTGATTCAACGTACCTGCGAGCAAGCCGGCATCCGCACATTGATGACCTCCAGCGACTGCCTGACCGGCACCGATCGTGTTGCGGAGGTCGCACAGCAACTCGATGTGGACACCTACATCAACGTGCAAGGCGATGACCCGCTATTCAATCCGCAGGACCTGCGCTTGCTGATCGACGCTGCAGTGGCGGCGCCGAATGACCTCATCAATGGTTACTGCCCGGTGGCCAACATCGGCGAGTTCCGTAATCCAAGCGTGCCCAAGGTGGTCGTACGCCCCGACGGACGCCTGCTGTACATGTCGCGCGCATCAATCCCTGTCACCAAGCAAGGCGAGTTCCGGCGTGCATGGCGTCAGGTGTGTGCGTACGCATTTCCCAAGCGGGCATTGCAGGCATTCGCGTCGGTGACGTCCAAGACCGCGCTTGAAGATATCGAAGATATCGAGATCCTGCGGTTTCTGGAATTGGGGTTCGAGGTGCGGATGGTGCAAATGAGCAATCAATCGATCGCGGTGGATACGCCTGCAGATGTAGTGCGTGTTGAGGCAGCATTGCGTGCGAGGCAGTTCGCCGAGTCCACTGCACCATGACGCCGGACAACGCTCCCCCCATGCACTCGCCGATCTGCGGCACCTCCGATCTGAGAAATGAAGAACATGCCCAGGCGTATTCGCCACGCAAATTTTTCGACCAGTTGCTGACCACGCAGATGCCAGTCATTCTGGACGTAGGAGCGCACCGTGGCGAGTCGATCCACTACTTCACTTCCATCTATCCGGATTGCCAACTGTATTCATTCGAGCCGGACCCGCTGAACTTCGCAGAATTGCAAAAGGTGGCTGCGCAATTTGGTAGCACCGCCGTCTGCGTGGCGCTGGGAGAAAAGGAAGAGGTCAGCCACTACTACCGGCAGGACATCTCGCACCTGGGTGGATTGCTGCCAATCGATCCGGCTTCAAACGACTCTCTGGGCTATGCGCGAAAGGCATCCAATGAGGCCATCGCAGTCAACAAGACCACGCTCGACCGCGCTTGCGCTGGGCTGGGAATCACATACGTGAATATCCTGAAGATCGATGTACAGGGATTCGAGCGCCATGTGCTGGAGGGCGCCGCGAAGATCCTGCAAGACACCGACTGTGCGGTGATCGAGATCGGGCTGTACGACTTCTACGGCAAGACCAGCAGTTTCGTGGACGTGGTCAACTTGATGCAGGCATCCGGGTTTTCGCTGTGGGACATCGCGAAGGTCTCGAAGAACCCCAAGAGCCTGCGTACCGATTGGATCGAGGTGGTGTACCGCAAGGATCTTTCTCTACAGCCTTCGCCGGCACAGCTTTGATGGCAGTGCCTGGGTGATGGCTTGGTAGTCACCGGCATTTCAACGGCACGCTTGTTGCTTCTTGGGCTAGGCTGAGTACTGCCCAGTTGCACCCCGCGGGTGCTCGATGGCATGTACTGCTTTCCCTCAACGCCTCGCCGTGGATGCACTTTGACTGTTCAGGACAATCGATCGCCGATGACCTCCACCGCACTCGTCAGCATCGTCATGCCGCCCTATAAGCCGCGCTATTTTGCGCAGGCGCTAGATAGCGTGCTGGCGCAAACCTATGCAGCGTTGCAGCTGGTGATCTGTGACGCAGATGCCCATGGCGCCATTGAGGCGATGCTGGCGTCCAAGTTGCTGGTAGCGCCCTTCCCGTTCGCTACCAGCAACCAGATAAGCATTGAGGAGTAAGGTCATACCGATTTCCGGCAGCGCGTAGACAAGGGCTAGCAGCGCACCAGCTTGGAAAATCGCCCCTCTGAATGAGAAATGCCGATCTTCACAAACGAATGGCCTTCATAAAGTCTAATATCAAGAATAGCTCCCGCCGGTAAGAATGTATCCGGCCACGTTTCCTGGGAAGACATTTGCTCCTTTACTATTGACCCAAATCACCCCGTTTGCATTTATTCCATACCGGGGGCCCGTGGCCTCTCCGGAGAACGTAAAAACATAGTCACCGCCATTTATGCTGCCCGCACGACCCACGTTGGCGAATGAAGCAGCGAAAGCCGGCGTACCTGTAAGGGTGACGGTAATGGTAGAAATAGTAAGTTGACCGCCATCAAATGCCGCATAATGGGCGTAGCCTCCTCCAACGATACTGTAATTACCTGAGACGATGCCAACGCCATTGCGAACGACGTTCATATGAAAGCCTGTCATCGCTGCAAACACATGGCCACCCTGGAAGTTACAGGCCCCCCTACTAATTGCAATAACACCGTTTGCTGTACTGCCACCACCTATAGTGAAACCAGAAACCTGAACTGTACTAGCGCCATCCACAGTAAGAAGCCATCCAGTGGTATTACGCCAAATAGCAGATGTGCTACCTACAAATCTTACGATGCCACCTGCCACGCTGCCCACCACAACATTTTCCACGTAAGTTCCGTCTGCAACATTGATAATGGCTGTATATCCACACAATGAGTAGCGCGTTTGAACCACATTCACAGCACGCTGGATGGTCTGAAATGCCGTCGCAGCACTTAACCCATCGTTTGAATCACTGCCCGTGTTGGAGACATAAAAAGATAAATCCCGAGTCAAGGCAATGGCGTAAGTGGTGTAGCTATTTGCACTGGCACCCATCGCGAACCGACCTTCATCGCTGATGAAATACGGCTCGCTGGCAGCGAGTTCACCAGCTGTCGCAGCAGCATCAAATTGCGCACGCGTTCCGCGTTTCACATAGATATTGGCACCTGAGATTGCATCGGACATGAGGTGAAGCTCCTTGAATTTATATTTCAAATTAAACTACATTTAAAATTTGCACTATTGCCGCCCCATTAAAGTATGGGACTTTTTCACATTAACAAACCATCGTCTGATGGATATTGCATTTAACTTGAAAAGCTTTAGGCGCATTATTAATTTTCAATTTACCATCGGCATCAATCGACTATTGAGAACCAGCGCTCAGTTGAAGATCCGGTTCGGCACAGCCATCCGTGCCTATGCGCATTGCAGGCTTGGCTGAACTCAGCACCTCACGCAGGGTGATCAAAGATAAGAATATTTCAATCAACGGACCGCGCTTGCGCCGCTGCCTGTATACGCATAGTTGCCGAATCCCCGACAATGCGATGAGTCCCAGTCCTCCAATCCTCGAACATGGTCCGCTCTGCATGACTTCTACCACTCTGGTCAGCATCGTCATGCCAACCTACAAGCCGCGCTACTTCGCGCAGGCGCTGGACAGCGTGCTGGCGCAGACCTATCCGGCGTTGGAGCTGGTGATCTGCGACGACAATGCCGATGGCGCCATCGAGGCGGTGCTGGCGTCCAGGTTGGCGGATGCGCCCTTCCCCATTCGCTATCACCGCAACACGGCACGGCTTGGCGAGCTCGGCAGCACGATCAAGGGGATCGGCCTGGCGCAAGGCGAATACGTCAAGTTCCTGCACGACGACGATGTGCTGCAGCCGGACTGTGTTGAGCAACTGGTGGAGGCGATCGAGCGCGACCCGGGTACGGCGATGGCATCGTCGCGTCGGTTGCGCATCGACGACGATGGCGCGCCGTTGCCGGACATCCTGGCTACCTGCTTTCCGTTTGCCGACGACGTGCTGATGGACGGGCCGGAGCTGGTGTCGTTCCTGGCCGATCACACCATCAACTTCATCGGCGAGCCGAGTTGCGTGCTGGCACGCCGCGCCGACCTGCTGGCGCTGGGCAACGAGCTGATGACGTTGAACGGCAAGGCCATCCACTGGGTTGGCGACCTGGCGATCTACGTCAAGCTGCTGCGTCACGGCAACCTGGCCTTGCTGTCCAGTCCACTCACGCATTTCCGGGTGTCCAGCGCGCAGTTCAGTCAGGCCGGGCGCAATCAGCCCGGCATCGGCGACCAGGGGCACGAGGATCTGCGCCAGGGCATCCGCCAGCTGGGTTGGCGGCGCGAGACCGGGGACAACCGCCAGGTGCGGGTTGCCCCGCTCAGCCCGCACAAGGCGCGGGTGTTCAAGTCGGTGGATCTGGTCAATGCGCTGATGCAAAGCGCGGGCATGGCCGAGCGCGTGTCGCCGGCCACCTGGCTGGGTGTGCGCAATCCGACAACGGTGCAGCGTGGGTTGATCGAAGCGCGCCTGCAGGCGCATGCCGGTGGCCCGCGCATTGCCGTGTTGGTAATCGACCGCGATGGCGATGCCGCGGCAGTTGCAGCAACGCGGTCCAGCCTGGACGCGGTGACCTGCTATCAACAGCATCACACCTGGGTCATCAGCAGCTCACCGCAGCAGGTTGCGGCGGATGGCGAGCACGGCGTACTGATCGACGCGCATGGCTTGGCGGCAACGCTCAACCGGGTCATCGCCGCACGGGACGCGATCGATTGGGTGATGCTGGTCGATGCCGGCAGCCTGTTCACTGCCAGCGGCCTGCTGATGCTGGCCCTGGAAATGCTCGCGTTGCCCGAGAGCTGCCAGGCCATCTACGCCGACGAAGTGATGGCGCTGGACAACGGCCAATTGGGGCTGGCGCTACGACCCACGCTGTATCTGGATATGCTATTGAGCGCGCCGGCGACGCTCTCGCGACACTGGATGTTCCGGCAGCGCACGCTGCTTGCCGATGGCGGCTTCCCCACCGGGCCCGGCGCGGCGTTCGAACTGGAGTACCAGCTCGGCCTGGTCGAGCGTTACGGGCTGGCCTGCATTCGACATATCGCCGAACCCTTACTGATTGCATCGACCACGCCGCAGCATGCCGACGACGACGAACGGCAGGCGATTGCGCGTCATCTCGCCGAACGCGGCTACGTGGACGCCATGGTGCACAGCGCCGGCCCTGGCCTGCATGCGGTGGACTACCGTCATGCACAGCAGCCGCTGGTCAGCATCCTGGTGCTGGTCGATGGCCGTTTGCCGCAGGTGCAGCGCTGCCTGGAAAGCATCCTGGCCAACACGGCCTACCCGCATTACGAGGTGTTGCTGCTGGATCGCGACAGCGCCGCTGCGGACCTGCGCGCTTGGCTGGCCGGCATCGATGCGCTGGGCACGCAACAGATCCGCGTGTTGCGCTTTGCTGCCGAGCCTGCGCGCGAAGCGGTCTGCAACGCGGCCGCCGAACATGCACGTGGGGACGTGCTGTTGTGGCTGTCGGCCGGCGCTGCGGTAATGAAGGCCGATTGGCTGGAGCAACTGCTCAACCACGCACTCCGCCCGGAAGTGGGGGCGGTGGCCGGCAAGCTGCTGCGCGGCGATGGCACCGTGCATCACGCCGGTCTGCTGCTGGGCCTGGGGGCACCGGCGGCGCGCGCCTTCGAAGGCAGTGCGTTCGACGAATCCGGCTATCTGCAGCGCCTGCAGCTGGATCAGAACTACAGCGCGCTCAGTGGCGAGTGTCTGATGCTGCCGCGCCAGTTGTTTATCGACGCAGGCGGTTTTGCGCTGGAGCCGGCACTGGCGCAGTGGAGCGATGTCGACCTGTGCCTGCGCCTGCACCAGGCCGGGTACCTGAATGTGTTTGCGGCGCGGGCGCAGCTGTTGATCGATCCAGCCGAGCGCACGCCCGCCACGGCGCTGGACGAAGAGGCGATGTACGCGCGTTGGCTGCCGGTGATGGCCAATGACCCCGCCTACAACCCGGGATTTTCGCTGGATCCGGGCGCCGGCTTCGCGCTGGCCGACCCGCGCGCCAGCTGGCGGCCGTTGCAGTCGTGGCGACCGCTGCCGAGCGTGATCGCACTGCCGGCCGATATCGAGGGCTGCGGGCACTATCGGGTGATCCAGCCGTTGCGCGCCCTGCGCGAGGCCGGGATGGCCGAGGGCGTGCTGTTCAACGGCTATCTGGAGATCAGCGAGCTGGCGCGTCAGGATCCCGATGTGGTGATCCTGCAACGCCAGGTCGGCGAGCCACGGCTGGAAGCGATGCGGCGGATGAAAGCGTTGTCGCGCGCGTTCAAGGTCTACGAGCTGGACGATTACCTGCCCAATCTGCCGCTGAAGAATGCCCACCGCGAGCACATGCCCAAGGACATTCTCAAGACCATGCGGCGCGGGTTGGGACTGGTGGACCGCTTTGTGGTGTCCACGCCTGCGCTGGCCGAGGCGTTTGCCGGGCTGCACAGCGATATCCGCGTGGCCGAAAACCGCTTGCCGCCTCATTGGTGGGACCAGTTGCCGGCGCGAGGCGAGCGCCAGGGTGGCAAGCCACGGATTGGTTGGGCCGGCGGTGCCAGCCATACCGGCGATCTGGAACTGATCGCCGACGTGGTGCGCGAGTTGGCCGACGACGTCGAGTGGGTGTTCATGGGGATGTACCCGTTCGCGCTGCGCCAGCACATCCATCACTTCCAGCCTGGCATGCAGATCGACCACTACCCGGCCGCGCTGGCAGCGCTGGATCTGGATCTGGCGCTGGCGCCGGTGGAGCAGAACCTGTTCAACGAGTGCAAGAGCAATCTGCGGCTGTTGGAGTACGGCGCCTGTGGCTATCCGGTGATCGCCAGCGATGTGCGCTGCTACCAGGGCAACCTGCCGGTGACGCTGGTGAAAAACCGGTACCGCGACTGGATCGGCGCGATCCGTGCGCATCTGGCCGACCCGGCCGCCTCAGCGGCGAAAGGCGCAGCGTTGCGCGAGGCAGTGCACCGCGACTGGATGTTGAGCGGCAGCCATCTGGACACCTGGCGATCCGCCTGGTTGCCGGACTAGCGCGGGACACTGTTTCAGCGTTCTCCCGCTTGCGGGAGAACGGATGCGTGGCTGTGTGTGAATTGACGGTGGGGCCCTCATCCGGCGCTGCGCCCCCCTTCTCCCGCCTGCGGGAGAATGGAAGCCTGGCTGTGCGTGATCTGTCGGTTGCACTGCAATTGGTCGCCTACCGGCTCCCTTCCCCCGCGTGCGGGGGAAGGTGCCCGAAGGGCGGATGGGGGCGTGCGTCCACACTCCGGCGCCGCGCGCCTGCCTGCAGCCACGTGGTAATTGACGGTGGGGCCCTCATCCGGCGCTGCGCGCCGCCTTCTCCCGCCTGCGGAGAAGGGAAAACCTGGCTGCGCGTGATCTGTCGGTTGCACTGCAGTTGGTCGCCCACCGGCTCCCTTCCCCCGCTTGCGGGGGAAGGTGCCCGAAGGGCGGATGGGGGCGATATCGCTGCAACGCCCCGCCGACAGGTGCGACCGGAATGTCCCGTGCCGGAATCCTGGCGCGATTTCGGCACGCCGCTTGCATCGGTGTGGATGCCTCCCTGGCTGACCGCACCCATGAGCGACTCCGTTACCTCCATCCTCTCGCAGATCCGCAGCTACCAGACGCAGATGGGCCAAGGCCCGATGGGCGCGGTGGGCGATGCGGCGCGTGGCAACCAGATCCAGGGACTGGCCGGCGCGCAGGGAACACCGGCAACCCAGGCACCGAGCTTCAGCGAGACCTTGCGCGGCGCCATCGGCGGCGTCAACGAGGCCCAGCAGAAGGCCGGCGCGCTATCCAAAGCATTCGAAATGGGCGACCCCACTGCCGATCTGGCACGGGTCATGGTCGCCTCCCAGCAGTCCCAGGTGGCCTTCCGCGCCACCGTGGAAGTCCGCAACCGTCTCGTCCAGGCTTATCAGGACGTCATGAACATGCCGCTGTAAAGGTTGACGACACATGGCACTCGCGATCAGCAAAGAAAACATGAACCAGAACGCCGAAAAGGCGGGGCAATGGTTCGACCGTGTCCGCAGCCTGCAGATCACCCGCAAGCTGACCATGATGGCGATGATCGCCCTGGCGGTGGCGGCCGGCCTGGCCGTGTTCTTCTGGTCGCAAAAGCCCGGCTATCAGTCGCTGTACACCGGCCTGGATGAGAAGGGCAATGCCGAAGCGGCCGACCTGCTGCGTACCGCGCAGATTCCCTACAAGATCGACCAGGGCACCGGCGCCATTTCGGTGCCGCAGGATCGTCTGTACGACGCCCGCCTCAAGCTGGCCGGCTCCGGCCTCACCGGCAAGGAAACCGGCGGCGGCTTCGAACTGATGGAAAAGGACCCGGGCTTCGGCGTCAGCCAGTTCGTGGAAAACGCCCGTTACCAGCACGCGCTGGAAACCGAACTCTCGCGCACCATCGGCACCCTGCGCCCGGTGCGCGAAGCCCGTGTGCACCTGGCCATTCCCAAGCCCAGCGCCTTCACCCGTCAGCGGGATGTCGCCAGCGCCTCGGTGGTGCTGGAGCTGCGCGGCGGCCAGGGCCTGGAGCGCAATCAGGTCGATGCCATCGTCAATCTGGTGGCGTCCAGCATTCCGGACATGACCCCCGAACGCGTCACCGTGGTCGACCAGAGCGGCCGCATGCTCTCCATCGCTGACCCCAACAGCGACGCAGCCCAGCACGCCGCCCAGTTCGAACAGGTGCGCCGCCAGGAAAGCTCCTACAACCAGCGCATCCGCGAACTGCTGGAGCCGATGACCGGACCGGGCCGGGTCAATCCGGAAACCAGCGTGGACATGGATTTCTCGGTGGTCGAAGAAGCCCGCGAGCTCTACAACGGCGAGCCGGCCAAGCTGCGCAGCGAGCAGATCAACGACACCAGCACCACAGCCACCGGCCCGCAGGGTCCTCCGGGTGCCACCAGCAACAGCCCCGGCCAGCCGCCGGCACCGGCCGCTGCAGGCGCACCGGGCACCCCGGCTGCCGCCAACGGCCAGGCCGCCGCAGCGGCCGCGCCGACCGAAAGTTCCAAGAGCGCCACCCGTAACTACGAATTGGACCGAACCTTGCAACACACCCGCCAGCCGGCCGGTCGCATCAAGCGCGTCTCGGTGGCGGTGCTGCTGGACAACGTCCCGCGCCCCGGCGCCAAGGGCAAGATGGTCGAACAGCCGCTCACCGCTGCCGAGCTCACCCGTATCGAAGGCCTGGTCAAGCAGGCAGTGGGCTTCGACGCGGCACGCGGCGACACGGTGTCGGTGATGAATGCCCCATTCGTGCGCGAAGCGGTGGCGGGCGAAGAAGGCCCGAAGTGGTGGGAAGACCCGCGCGTGCAGAACGGTCTGCGCCTGCTGGTCGGTGCGGTGGTGGTGCTGGCGCTGCTGTTCGGTGTGGTGCGCCCCACCCTGCGTCAGCTCACCGGCGTGACCGCCATCAAGGAAAAGCAGCGCAAGGGCGGCAACGATGGCACTCCACAGAGCGCCGACGTGCGGATGGTCGATGACGAGGACTCGCTGCTGCCGCACATGGGCGAGGACACCGCCAGCATCGGGCAGGAGCGCAAGCCGGCGATCGCCCTGCCGGACGCGTACGAAGAACGCATGCGTGTTGCGCGCGAAGCAGTCAAAGCCGATTCAAAACGTGTCGCACAAGTCGTAAAGGGATGGGTCGCCAGTGAAGCCTGATACACCACCGATGACCGGCGTACAGCGCGCCGCCGTGCTGCTGCTGTCGCTTGGGGAAAGCGACGCCGCCGAAGTGCTCAAGCACATGGACCCCAAGGAGGTGCAGAAGATCGGCATCGCCATGGCCACCATGACCGGCATCTCGCGCGATCAAGTCGAGAAGGTGATGGACGAGTTCAACGGCGAACTGGCCGGCAAGACCTCGCTGGGCGTGGGCGCCGACGACTACATCCGCAACGTACTGATCCAGGCGCTGGGCGCCGACAAGGCCGGTGGCCTGATCGACCGCATCCTGCTGGGCCGCAACACCACCGGTCTGGACACCTTGAAGTGGATGGATCCGCGCGCGGTTGCCGACCTGGTGCGCAACGAACACCCACAGATCATCGCCATCGTCATGGCGCATCTGGACAGCGACCAGGCTGCCGAGGCGCTGAAGCTGCTGCCTGAGCGCACCCGCGCCGACGTGCTGCTGCGCATCGCCACCCTGGACGGCATTCCGCCCAACGCCCTGAGCGAGCTCAACGACATCATGGAGCGTCAGTTTGCCGGCAACCAGAATCTGAAGTCGTCCAACGTGGGCGGCATCAAGGTGGCCGCCAACATCCTCAACTTCCTGGACACCGGCGCCGACCAAGGTGTGCTGGGCGAGATCGGCAAGATCGACGCCGACCTGGCCGGCAAGATCCAGGACCTGATGTTCGTGTTCGACAACCTGGTGGACCTGGACGACCGCGGCCTGCAGACATTGCTGCGCGAAGTCTCCGGCGAGCGCCTGGGCCTGGCCCTGCGCGGCGCCGACGTCAAGGTGCGCGAAAAGATCACCCGCAACATGTCCCAGCGCGCGGCCGAAATCCTGCTCGAAGACATGGAAGCGCGCGGCCCGGTGCGTCTGGCTGACGTGGAAGCGGCGCAGAAGGAAATCCTCACCATCGTCCGCCGTCTGGCTGACGAAGGCGCCATCAGCCTGGGCGGCGCCGGTGCAGAGGCCATGGTATGAACGACGTGGTCACCCGCTGGCTGGCCCCAGACCTGCACCTGGCCCCGGCTGCGCCAGACACCGAATTCGACGCACCGGCCGTGTATGAGCCGGTGCTGCGTCCGCCGACCCTGGAAGAGATCCAGGCGATCGAGGATGCCGCCCAGCAGGAAGGTTTCGCACGCGGGCATGCCGAAGGTTTTGCCCAGGGCCAGTCGGAAGTGCGCCGCCTGACCGCGCAGATCGACGGCATCCTGGACAACTTCACCCGCCCGTTGGCGCGGTTGGAAAATGAAGTGGTCGGTGCGCTCGGCGAGCTGGCCGTGCGCATCGCCGGCCAGTTGGTCGGGCGTGCCTATCAAGCCGACCCGCAGCTGCTGGCAGAGTTGGTCGGCGAGGCGGTCGATGCCGTCGGCGGTGCCGGCCGCGAGGTCGAAGTGCGGCTGCACCCGGACGACATCACCGCGCTGCTGCCGCATCTGGCACCCACCAGCACCACCCGCGTGGCCCCGGACATGAGCCTGAGCCGCGGCGACCTGCGTGTGCACGCCGAAAGCGTGCGCATCGACGGCACCCTGGATGCGCGCCTGCGGGCCGCGCTGGAGACAGTCATGCGCAAATCCGGAGCGGGCCTGTGAGCGCCCTGTTCGGTGCCACCCCGGCCGATTGGCTGGATGCGCGCAACCTGCGCCTGGCCACCCGGCTGGGCACGCTTGGCCTGGAGCCTGCCGCCGGACGCACCCTGATCCGCGAAGGCATCCTGCGCCGCGCCGTGGGCCTGACCCTGGAAGCGACAGGCTGCGAAGCGCCGATGGGCGCCACCTGCAAGGTCGAAGTCGATGGCGGCTGGGTCGATGCCGAAGTGGTCGGCTTTGCCGGCGAACGGACGTATCTGATGCCCAGCGCCGAACTGCACGGCTTGCTGCCGAATGCGCGCGTGGTGCCCTCGCGGCGCCGCGGCGGCGTGGAAGTGGGCGAAGGCCTGCTCGGCCGCGTCATCGACAGCGATGGCACCCCGCTGGACGGCAAGGGCCCGATCCGCGGCGAAGGCAGCGTCAGCATGGCCGGCATGTCGATCAACCCGCTGGCGCGCGAACCCATCACCACCTCACTGGACGTGGGCGTGCGCGCCATCAACGCCATGCTGCCGATCGGCCGCGGCCAGCGCGTGGGCCTGTTCGCCGGCTCCGGTGTCGGTAAGTCGACGCTGCTGGGCATGATGACCCGCTTTACGTCGGCCGACGTCATCGTGGTCGGGCTGATCGGCGAACGTGGCCGCGAAGTGCGCGATTTCGTCGAAACCACCCTGGGCGAGGAAGGCCTGCGCCGCGCCGTCGTGGTCGCCGCCCCCGCCGACCGTCCGCCGCTGGCGCGCCTGCACGGCGCCTACCGTGCCACCGCCATTGCCGAATGGTTCCGCGACCAGGGCTTGAACGTCTTGCTGCTGATGGATTCGCTGACCCGCTTCGCCCAGGCGCAGCGCGAGATCGGCCTGTCGGTCGGCGAGCCGCCGACCACCCGCGGCTACCCGCCGTCGGTGTTCGCCAAATTGCCGGCGCTGGTGGAACGGGCCGGCAACGGCGCCAAGGGCCGCGGCTCGATCACCGCCTTCTACACCGTGCTGACCGAAGGCGACGACCCGCAGGACCCGATTGCCGACGCCGCCCGCGCCATCCTGGACGGCCATATTCTGTTGTCGCGTCGGGTTGCCGACAGCGGCCTGTATCCGGCCATCGACCTGGAATCGTCGGTCAGCCGCGTGGTGCAGGACATCGCCGACGACACCTGGCGCCTGCGCATCCGCAAGCTCAAGCGGCTGCTGTCTGCCTACACCGCCAACCGCGATCTGATCGCCATCGGCGCCTACCAGCGCGGCAGCGACCCGGCCACTGACGAAGCCCTGGCGCGCTGGCCGGAAATCGTCGAATTCCTTGGGCAGGACGTGCACAAGGCGTCGGTCCTGAGCGATAGCCTGTCCGCATTGCAGCAACTGGTCGAACCCGAGAACTAATTCATGATGCAGTCCAAACGGATCGACCCATTACTGCGCCGCGCGCAGGAACAGGAAGACAAGGTCGCTCGCGATCTGGCCGAGCGCCAGCGCGTGTTGGAGACCCACCAGTCGCGCCTGGAAGAACTGCGCCGCTACGCCGAGGAATACGCCAACAGCCAGATGGCCGGCACCAGCGCAGTGGCCCTGACCAACCGCCGCGCATTTCTGGACCGCCTCGACAGCGCCGTGCTGCAACAGGCGCAGACCGTGCAAAGCAACATCGCCAAGGTCGAAGCCGAGCGCACCCGCCTGCTGCTGGCCAGCCGCGAAAAACAGGTGCTGGAGCAATTGGCCGCCAGTTACCGCGCCCAGGAAAACAAAGTGATCGAACGCCGCGACCAGCGTGAGATGGACGACCTCGGCGCGCGTCGTTCGCGTCTGGCCCGCAGCCAAGACACCCACGGAGAATCCGCATGACCCCCCTGTCCGCCTTCGCCGCCGGCCTCGGCGCACTTGCCGGCACCGGCAAAAAATCCAGCTACAGCGACCCGTCGTCCGACCCGGACGCAGGCCAGGACCAGTTTGCGCGCATGCTCAATCCGGCCAACACGCCGAACCAGGCCCCGCCGCAGGCGCCCGAACGCGTGCCCGCCAAGCAAGCCGCACCCAAGTCCAATCAGTCCGACAACACTCGCAACGACGAGGACACCCACGACGACGCGGCCGGCGATGCCACCGCACGGCCGCGGGCGCAGGAGGGCGATGCCAAGCCGGCCAAGTCCGCAACCGCCAAGGACGCGGCAGCTTCCGACAAGAGCACGGCCGGCGCTGCCAGCAAGACCGGCAAGAACACCAAGACCGCCACCGCCACGGCCAGCGAAGACGCACCAGCAGAGGCGGCAACTGCATCGGCGACCGATGCCGGCTGGCCGCCGGCGGGCCTGGGCGGATTCGGCATGGGCCTGCTCGCACAGGCATTGCCGGGTGGCGATGTACTGGCTGCCGCCGCCGCGGCGCTGACCGCCAGCATGGCCGGCGCAGCCAACGCCGCAGCGACGGCCACAGCACTGCCGACCGATGCAACCGCAGCCAACGCCACTGCGGGTGCTGGCACCACCCTTCCCGCGTTGGGGGCTCTGGTGCCGGCCGCCGCTGCAGGCGCCAAGCCCATGTCGACCAGCGCCGTGAGCGGCGACGCACAGACTGCCGCGTTGATGAGCATGGCCACCAAGGCGCTGGATCCGTCCGCCGACGATAGCGCCGCTGCGGCAGCGCCGGACGCCCCGGTGTTCGTGCTGCCGACCACCACCGCGCCGGCGCTCACCCGCCTGCAGGACGCTGCACCGATCTTCAGCGCCTCGCCCACCCCCACCCCGGATCTGGGCAGCGACTCCTTCGACGATGCCATCGGCGCACGCATGAGCTGGCTGGCCGACCAGAAGATCGGCCACGCCCACATCAAGGTGACCCCGAACGAGATGGGCCCGGTCGAGGTGCGTTTGCATCTGGACGGCGACAAGGTCAACGCCAGCTTCACTGCCGCCAATGCCGACACCCGTCAGGCGCTGGAACAGAGCCTGCCGCGGCTGCGCGAAATGCTCGGCCAGAACGGATTCCAGCTGGGCCAGGCCGATGTTGGTCAGCAACAGCAGAACCCGTCCGGCAATCGCAATGGTGGCAACGACAGCGGCAACGGCCTCACCCTGGACGACACCCCGCCCGTCGGAATTCCGTCGGTGGTGTTACGCCAGCGTGGATTGCTGGACGCCTACGCCTGAAATAGCGCGCCGGGCAGGCCCCGCTGCCGCTAAAAATCGCGCCTCGGCCACTTGCTGATGACGCCCTTCCACCCTCGCAGCGCAAGGCTTGCGGGGGTTTTTCGGTTTGCGCGCTGCCGGCGCCAGGAAACCGGCGCGGTTTTGGCATGCCAATTGCATTGACAGGGTGAGCATTCCTCTGGAGCACACTGTGGCAGCGGCCGAAAAACCCAAGAAGACCGAAGACAAAGACGACAAGGGCGAGAAGAAGAAGGGCGGCAAGAAGCCCATCCTGCTGGTCGCCATCGGCGTGGTGGTGTTGGCCGCTGCTGGCGGCGGCGCCTGGTTCTTCCTGGGCCATAAGGCCGATGACAAAGGCGGCAAGCACGCGCCCAAGGTGGCCGAGGTGCCCAAGCCGGCGCAGTACTTTCCGATGGACCCGGCGATCGTGGTCAACCTGGCCGACCCCGGTGATGGCCCGCAGTACCTGCAGGTCGAAGTGCAGCTGGTCACCCGCGACCCGGAAGAGCTCAAGCTCATCACCGAGAACGCCCCGGCCATCCGTGCGCACCTGTTGATGCTGCTGTCGCAGACCAAGGCCACCGACGTGGCCGACCTGGCCGGCAAGCAGAAGCTGCAGAAGGCCGCCCTGGCCGAAGCGCAGAAGGTCATGACCAGCGAGACCGGCAAGAAGTGCGTCGAAGAATTGCTGTTCACCAGTTTCGTTACTCAGTAAGGCCTGCTCCATGAGCGTCAGTGATCTGCTTTCCCAAGACGAGATCGATGCCCTGCTGCATGGCGTGGATTCGGGCGCGGTCAACACCGAGCCGGAGCCGCTGCCGGGCGAGGCCCGTCAATACGATCTGTCCAGCCAGGACCGCATCATCCGTGGGCGCATGCCGACGCTGGAGATGGTCAACGAGCGCTTCGCGCGACTGTGGCGCATCGGCCTGTTCAATCTGATCCGGCGCTCGGCCGACCTGTCGGTGCGCGGCATCGACCTGGTCAAGTTCAACGAGTACATGCACTCGCTGTATGTGCCGACCAACCTCAATCTGATCCGCTTCAAGCCGCTGCGTGGCACCGGCTTGATCGTGTTCGAACCCACGCTGGTGTTCACCGTGGTGGACAACTTCTTCGGCGGCGACGGCCGCTATCACACCCGCATCGAAGGCCGCGAATTCACCGCCACCGAGATGCGCGTGGTGCAGCTGATGCTCAAGCAGACCTTCGCCGACCTGAAGGAAGCCTGGGCGCCGGTGATGGACGTGGACTTCGAGTACATCAACTCGGAGATCAACCCGCACTTCGCCAACATCGTCACCCCGCGCGAGTACGTGGTGGTGTGCCGCTTCCATGTGGAGCTGGAAGGCGGTGGCGGCGAAATCCACATCACCCTGCCGTATTCGATGCTGGAGCCGATCCGCGAACTGCTCGATGCCGGCATCCAGAGCGACCGCAACGACCGCGACGACTCCTGGAACGTGATGCTGCGCGAGCAGCTGGACACCGCCGAGGTGACACTCTCCAGCGTGTTGGCCAGCAAGCGTATGAGCCTGCGCCAGCTCACCGGTTTGAAGGTCGGCGACATCCTGCCGATCGACCTGCCCGCCCAGGTGCCGCTGTGCGTGGAGGAGATCCCGCTATTCACCGGCGAATTCGGCGTTTCCAATGGCAACAACGCCGTCAAGATCACCGCCGTACGCCCGCCCGGCGTGCAAGCCCCACGCGCCGTTCCCTCCCAGGACTCCAGCAAATGATCAACTCCGACATCCTCGACGCCGCGCCTGCCACCTTCGACAACCTGCAGGCCGAGCACGACCAGAATGCCACCGACCTCAACCTGGACGTCATCCTGGACGTGCCGGTGACGCTGTCGCTGGAAGTGGGCCGCGCGCGCATTCCGATCCGCAACCTGCTGCAGCTCAATCAGGGCTCGGTGGTGGAACTGGAACGCGGCGCCGGCGAACCGCTGGACGTGTACGTCAACGGCACCTTGATCGCGCATGGCGAAGTCGTCGTCATCAACGATCGCTTCGGTATTCGCCTGACCGATGTGGTCAGCCCCAGCGAACGGATCCGGAGGCTGCGGTGATCGGCCTGCTGACCACCGTCGCGCCGGTGGCGGCCAAGGCCACCCAGGTCGGTGCGCAGGCGCCGTCCTCGCCCAGCCTGTTTGGCGCAGTCTTTGCATTGCTGTTGGTGCTCGCGCTGATCGTCGGTCTGGGCTGGTTGCTCAAGCGCATGCCCGGCAGCGGATTCCGCAGCACCGAGGGCTTGCGTGTGGTGACCAGCCTGGCAGTCGGTGCCAAGGAACGTGTGGTGGTGGTGGAGGTGAACGGCCAGCAGTTGTTGCTCGGCGTGACCGCCGGCGGCATCAGCACCCTGCATACCTTGCCCGAACCGCTGCCGACCACGCCGGCCCCCACCCTGCCCACTTTCAAGCAACTCCCCAATTTCGCCCAGCTGCTCGCACAGAAGCTGCGCAAGGATCCGTGACATGCTGAGCCGTTGGAATCGTTGGGGGCGCAGCGTGCGCCTGGTGCTGATCCTGCTGGTGATGAGTTGCCCGATGCTGGCTGCGGCCACGCCGGCTGCCCTGCCGGCGATGGCGCAGGCCGCTGCACCGGCTGCAACGCCCGCCGCGGTGCCGGCCGGTTCCAACCAGTTGCCGTCGCTGCCGAACGTGAGCGTGGGCCGCATCGGCGACCAGCCGGTGAGCCTGCCGCTGCAGACCTTGCTGCTGATGACGGCGATCACCCTGCTGCCGTCGATGCTGCTGGTGCTGACCGCCTTCACCCGCATCACCATCGTCCTGGGCCTGCTGCGCCAGGCACTGGGCACCGGCCAGACGCCGTCCAATCAGGTGCTGCTGGGCCTGTCGATGTTCCTGACCGCGCTGGTAATGATGCCGGTGTGGCAAAAGATGTGGGGCGCCGGCTTGCAGCCGTACCTCAATAACCAGATCGATTTTTCCACCGCCTGGACACTGACCACTCAGCCGCTGCGCGCCTTCATGCTGGCGCAAATCCGCGAAACCGATCTGATGACCTTTGCCGGCATGGCCGGCGACGGCAAGTACGCCGGCCCGGACGCGGTGCCGTTCCCGGTGCTGGTGGCCTCGTTCGTGACCAGCGAACTGAAGACCGCCTTCGAAATCGGCTTTCTGATCTTCATCCCGTTCGTGATCATCGACCTGGTGGTCGCCAGCGTGCTGATGTCGATGGGCATGATGATGCTCTCGCCGATGCTGATCTCGGCACCGTTCAAGATCCTGTTGTTCATCCTGGTGGATGGGTGGGTGCTGGTGGTGGGGACGCTGGCAGCGAGCTTCAACGCGTCGTAGGTGTGGGGCAGAGCGTTTGCTGCCGCTTCGCTATTGTTTTAGCTCCTGCTTTGCTCTGGACTTTGCTTCCGGGGCCCCATACCGCAGCGGCCAAGGCCGGCAGATACAACCCGAAGGGGCGGCGCGCATGGATGCGCGCCGCCCCTTCGGGGTTTGACCCACGTGGCCTGCCGCTGCGGTATGGGGGATTGGGAAGCCAATGGCCAACGCAAAGACAAAGACAAAGCATCAAGCCCTCCGCCCAAAACTCGAGCCCAGCGACAGCGACACGCTAACGGCAAGGCCAATCGCAAGGATGCAACCGGCCTCACCCACTACCAAAGCGCCAGTCAGGCCCAAATCCCGAACCACCCATCCCCGATCCCCGTTCCTTTGGCACCGCACTTGCATCAGCACCTCCCATGAGCCCTGAAATCGCCCTGACCGAATTACGTGGTGGCCTGGTCACCGTCCTGTGGATTGCCGGGCCGATGCTGCTGGCCGTGCTGGTGGTTGGCGTGGTGATCGGTGTCGTGCAAGCCGCGACCCAATTGAACGAGCCGACCATCGCCTTCGTGGCCAAGGCGGTGGCGTTGACGGCCACGCTGTTTGCCACCGGCAGCATGCTGCTGGGGCATCTGGTGGAGTTCACCATCGCGCTGTTCCAGCGCATACCGCATCTGATCGGCTAGCGGGCCATCCAGGATGGATTCTGCAACCCAAATGGTGATCGACGGCCAGCGCGCGTTCGCGATGGTTGGGGCGATCATGTGGACGATGCTGCGCACCGGTGCGTTGCTCACCGCAATGCCGTTGATCGGTACGCGGGCAGTGCCCGGGCGGGTGCGGGTGATGCTGGCCGGTACGTTGGCCATGGTACTGGCGCCGATCCTGCCGCCGGTGCCGGAGTGGGACGGTTTCACCGCGCAGGCCGTGCTGAGCATTGCACGCGAGCTTGCGGTCGGGGCCAGCATGGGCTTTATGCTGAAGCTGATTTTCGAAGCCGGCGCATTAGCCGGCGAACTGGTGTCGCAGTCCACCGGCCTGTCGTTCGCGCAGATGTCCGACCCCATGCGCGGGGTGACCTCCGGCGTGATCGCGCAGTGGTTCTATATCGGTTTCGGGCTGCTGTTCTTCGCGGCCAACGGTCATCTGGCGGTGATTGCACTGCTGGTGGACAGCTACAAGGCCTTGCCGATCGGCACCGCATTGCCCGATGCCGGGGCATTCGCCGAAGTGGCGCCCACCCTGTTCCTGCAGATCCTGCGCGGCGGGCTGACTCTGGCCTTGCCGATGATGGTGGCGATGCTGGCGGTCAATCTGGCCTTTGGTGCGTTGGCCAAGGCAGCGCCGGCATTGAATCCGGTGCAGTTGGGCTTGCCGCTGACGGTGTTGCTGGGGCTATTCCTGCTCTCAAGCTTCGCCAGCGAATTCGCCCCGCCCGTGCAGCGCATGTTCGATACCGCCTTCGATGCCGCCAGAGAATTGACCGCGTAGTCCACCTTTCAAGTTTGTGATCGACAGGCCGTCAATCCCACTGACTTATTGATGCTCACACGTCATCAACCACCTACCCATCCAACGGGGACCGATGTTCAAGCTGCATATGCTGTTCGCCCTTTCTGCGCCGCAGCGCATCGCGTTCTGGGTATGGCGCGGGCTGTTCGTGGTCGCATTCGCAACGGCGGGCATCGGAAGTACGCGCGCGCAGAGCTACAGCTTCCGCGATTACGCGCAGAGCGATGGTCTGCAAGGCATGAGCATCACCGGCTTGGTCGAAGACCGCCGCGGTGTGGTCTGGGTGGCGACCGAGCTGGCCTTGCACCGTTTCGAGCGTGATCGTTTCATTCCGGTCGGCCAGGGTCAGGGGCTGGATGCGCGCTATACGCGCGCGCTGACGCTGGATCATGCCGGGCGCCTGTGGGTGGCCACCGCCAACGGCGTCTTCGTGCGCAACGGCGAGCAGTTCGTGCAAGTGCTGGACCACGGCAAACGCATCCGTGCCGACGCCGGCAATGTCATCGCGGCCTACCGCACCGGGGTTGCGGTGGTCAGCAACGGCGCGCTGCTGGCACTGACGCCAGCGGCCGACGGCCATTGGCAGGTCCAACCGCTGCCGGTGCGCACCGCCGACGGCAACCTGCGTGCGCCGGGTACGACGCTGTTGGCAGATGGGCAGTTCCTTTGGGTCGCGTGCGATGCCGGAGTCTGTCGCCTGGATGCGCGCGGCACTGTGGTCGAAGCGCTGTCCGAAGCCGATGGTGTGCCGGCGCGACGCTGGCGGGTGATCTTCCGCGAACGGGGCGGACGGTTGTGGTTGCGCGGCGGCGGCAAGATCGTCTCGCGCGAACCCGGCGCCACCCGTTTCAACGACCACCCGGCCAATCCGGAAAACAGTTTCAATACGCTGTCCGGCTCGACCACGATGGTGGAAGACTCGCGTGGACGCATGATGACCCGGTCCGATCATGGCCTGGTGCGTTGGGAAGGCACGCACTGGACCGATATCGGCGCCGACCAGGGCCTCCAGCTGGACGCCCTGGTCGGCCCGTTGCTGCTGCAAAGCAACGGCACGCTATGGCTCGGCACCCGCGGAATGGGCGTGCAGCGGATGCTGGGCTACGGCAGCATCGAGCACCTGACCGAAGCGCAAGGCATGCCGCCAGCGCCGACCTGGACCATGCAGCGCCTACCCGACGGCATGCTCGCCGTCGGTGCCGACGGTGGCGCCAGCCTGTTGAAGCGGCATGCCACGCATGCGCAGCCATGGCTGCTGGAAGACGGTGCGGTGTTGTCGCAGGCACTGAACATCACCGTGGCGCCCGATGGTGCGGCCTGGGTGTCGTATTACTCCGGCGCCATTGCCCGGCGCGATCCGCTCACCGGGGTGACCCGCCGCGTGATGGATTTGCCCATCCCCGGTTATAAATTGCTGTTCGACAAGGTCGGGACGGTGTGGATCGCGACACCGCGCGGCCTGGTCCGCGGCCAGGCCGCGCCGCCCTATGCCCAGGCCCCCGAACCGGCAATGGAAGGCAAGTTCATCGGCGATATCGATTTCGATCGCCGGGGCCGGCTGTGGGCCGCCACCCGCGATGGCCTGTATCGCCGCGACGGCCATACCTGGGTGAAGATCGCCGTGCGGGGCAGCTTGCCCAGCCAGGACATGCTCCAAATCGACTTCGCGCCCGACGGCGAAATCTGGTTGTCGCTGCGCGACACCGGCCTGTGGCATGGCCGCCTGCAAGGCGACGGCAGCCTGCTGTTGCAGGCGGTGGACGACCCGCTGATTTCCAGAATCATGCCCTTCATCCTGCGCCACGACCGCAAGGGGCGATTGTGGGTGGGCAGTAGCCAGGGGCTGGATCTGTACCAGAACGGTCGTTGGTCGCGGATCACCCGTGCCGAGGGGCTGCTATGGGACGACATGTCGTCCAACGCCTTTCTGGAAGACGACGACGGCAGCATCTGGATCGGCAGCAGCCGGGGGCTCAGCCATCTGCGCGACCCGCAACGGCTGTTCGCCGCGCAACCGCTGCGGGTCGAGATCGCCGAGGTACGGCGTGGTGCCCGGATCGTGCATGCCGACGCGTCGCTCGCCTGGTCGGAAACGCCGCTGGAGATCGAGCTGAGCACGCCCGGCGTAGAGGGCGGCGCCGACCGCATCAGCTTCCGCTACCGGGTCAAGGCCCGTCAGGCGCGCTGGACCACGTCCTCGCTCAGCCACCTCACCTATCCGCTGCTGCCACCGGGCAACTACACGCTGGAGGTGCAGGCGCTGGATGCCTATCAGCGCAGTGCCAGCCCGATCGCGCGCTTTCAGTTCGTCATACGTCCGCCATGGTGGCGCAGCATCGCTGCCATCGCCGGCTACCTGCTGTTGGCCGTCGTGGCAGTGATCGCGCTGCTGCGCTGGCGCACCGCCAAACTGCTGCGGCGCAAGCGTGAACTGGAGCAACTGGTGGCCGAGCGCACCGCCGAGCTGGAACAGGACAAGCGCGATCTGGAAGCAGCGCGCAGCGAACTCTCGCTCAAGGCCACCCACGACGAACTCACCGGCCTACTCAACCGCGCCGGCATCCTGGCCGCATTGCGCGAGATGCTGCTGCATGCCGCGCGCAGCGGGCGTCCGTTGGCGGTGGTGTTGATCGATCTGGACCACTTCAAACTGGTCAACGACCAACATGGCCATCTGGCCGGCGACGCCGTGCTGGCCGGGGTCGGCCGCCGCATGGATACGCTCATCCGCGGCGACGACCGCATCGGCCGTTATGGCGGCGAAGAATTGCTGGCGCTGCTGCCAGGGCTGAACCTGGATGCCACGCATCGGCTGGACGCCCTGCACCGCGGCATCTGCGGCGACTACCCCATCGATGGCGGCTGGCTGCACGTCACCTGCTCAATCGGCGTGGCCTGGTTCCAATCTGGCGAGACGCTCGAGCAATTGCTGGCGCGCGCCGATGCCGCGCTGTACAGGGCCAAGCGCAGCGGCCGCAATCGGATCGATTACGACCACGTGCCCCTGGATGGTCTTGGCCAGGTGTAATGGCAGGTCTTGACGATGGACCGGCAGCAGCGCGCGTGACGCCGCTGCACGTATGCGCACGCACGCGACCAGTGCCGTCCACCGAGTCCAGCAAACAGGCGCGTTCGCCAGCCCCTCACGCCGTCATGCTCGTTGAAGCATTAAAGAAATACGCGTTAGCAGCCGCTAGTTGTTCCAATGCGGCCTGCTATGGGGGGCTGCCAATGGCAAGCGTGAGACACCGCGCGAGGGGCGCGGACGGCATGCGCCGATGCGTGGGAGACTGCAACGTCCGTGGGGTTTCAGTACTGCCAATGGAGGTCGTCGCACCGGCGTGCACCGTTTGCCGTGGTGTTGCTGGTGGCGTTGCTGTCGTTGGCGGATCTGGCCGGCGCGCAGAGCATCAGCGTCCGGCGGTACGCCCACGACCAAGGCCTGATCGGCCTTGCAGGCACCTGCCTGCTGCAGACCCGCGCCACCTTGCTGTGGGTGTGCACCGAGAGCGGGCTGTATCGCTATAACGGGCGCACGTTTCAACAGGTGCCGCTGGATGGTCTGCGCAACGAGCACATCAGCTCGATGACCGAATCCGCCGATGGGCGATTGTGGGTCACAGGCTTCCAGAGCGTGTTCGTCGGCGACGAACACGGGTTCCGCAAACTGGCGCCGGATGAAGCCCAGCACCTGCAGGACGAGATGCAGCTCGCCAGCCTGCCCTGGGGCACGGTGCTGGCCAGTGGCGGCAGCCTGGAAATTCTGCAGGCCCGCGCCAACGGCCACTGGCAGAGCCAACCGTTGCTGGATACCGCAACGCGCGTGCGCGTTCCCGAGTTGTCCAAGGTGTTCAGTTTGTCGGTGGATGGAAACACGCTGTGGGTGGGTTGCGCACGCAAGCTGTGCGCCATCGACGCGCAGCACAAGGTGCAGGTATTCGGACCCGAACACGGTGTGCCGGACGACCGTTGGTCCAGCGTGTTGCGCGACCACGACGGTGGGGTGTGGGCCCGCGGTGCCGGCACCCTGCTCTATCGCGCGCGCGGCGCGGACACCTTCAGCGTTCGTCCGCTGCCGCTGCTGGATGGCAGTACGATCGGGCGGCAGGCGCCACTGGTGATGGACCGCGAGGGACGCGTGCTGGTGCGTCGTAACGACGGCCTGGCGCGCTGGGAAAACGGCCACTGGCGCACTTTCGGTACCGACAATGGGCTACCACCCGGCAGCAGCGATGCGATCTTGGTAGACCGCGAAGGCGATGTCTGGATGACCGTCGACGGCGAAGGTCTGGTGCGCTGGGCCGGCTACGAATGGATCGAAAACTGGGACGCCTCGCAAGGCATGCCGGCCGCACCGACCTGGTCGATCGCCCGCGATGGGCAAGGCGCGCTGCTGGTCGGCAACGAACACGGCATCGGCCGCCAGGCCGATCCGGATGGGCGCTTCGTCCCGGCAGTGCAAAACGCCGGCATCCAGATCGTGGGCATGCAGCGCAGCCAAGACGGAAGCCTGTGGACACTCAGTTCGGCCGGTTTCCTGCGCCGCACCTGGCCGGACGGGCACAGCGCGCAAATTGCCAAGCTGCCGCGCACTGGGCGTCGCCTGCTGATCGACCGGCAGGGCCGGCTGTGGATGCTCAGTGCCGGTGGCCTGTTCGTGATCGAGCACCCGCTCGACGGCGGCAGCATGCAGACCGTGGCCGACATGCCCGCCATTGCCTACACCGATGTCCAGCAAACCGCCGACGGAACGCTGTGGGTCTCCACCGCCAACGGCTTGTTCCGGCTGCAGGATGGGCAATGGTCCAAGGTCAACGTCAAGGTCAACGGCGGCGTGCCCGAGCCATGGATCAGCAAGTTCCACATCAGCGACAGCGGTGAGGTGTGGCTGGCGTTCTATCGCCCCGGCCTGTGGCACGGCATGTTGCTGCGCGACGGTCTGGACCTGCAGGAAATCAGTGACGAAGCGCTGCGCGATGTCGGCGTGTACCTGCTGCGTGGCGACAGCGCCGGCCGGGTCTGGGTGGGCCATGCACGCGGCGTGGAGGTCTACGACGGTGAGCGGTGGGCGCATCTGTCCCAGTCGCAGGGGTTGATCTGGGATGACGTCTCCGAGGCGGCGTTTGCCGAAGATCCGGATGGTTCAATATGGATCGGAACCGCACGCGGGGTGAGCCACCTGAGCGACCCGGCGCGCCTGTTCGACGAACGCCAGCCAAGCGTGCGCATCGACAGTGTCAGCCGCGGCGGCATGCCGGTGCAGCGCGGGCAACTGTTGGGCTGGAGCGATAGACCGCTCCATATCGAATTGTCGACGATGGAGGTCTACGACGATCCCAGCCGCCTGACGGTGCGTTATCGCCTGCTTGGCCTGCACGACCAATGGATCCAGAGCGACAACCTGTCCATCGATCAGCCGCCACTCCCCTCCGGGCATTTCCGCCTGCAGGTACAGGTGCTGGATCGCTATCGTCGCACCGTATCGCCCATCGCGGACCTGCCCTTCGCGGTCGCGCCGCTATGGTGGCGCAGCCCGCCGGCGATCGCGTTGTATGTGTTGATCGGCAGCGGCCTGCTGATCGGCCTGTGGCGCTGGCGGCATCGCCACCTGGTGGCGCGCGAACGCATGCTGGCCGAATTGGTGGCCGAGCGCACCTACCAGTTGGAGCGCGAAAAACGCGAACTGGAAAGCGCGCGTGCGGCATTGGCCTTGAAGGCCAGCCACGATGCCTTGACCGGCCTGCTCAATCGCTCCGGCATCCTGGAAGCGATGGCCGACGAACTACAGGGCTGCGCGCACGGCGAGCATCCGCTGGCGGTGGTGTTGATCGACCTGGATCATTTCAAACAGGTCAACGACGAACACGGACACCTGGTCGGCGATGCGGTGCTGGCCAGGGTGGGCGCACGGCTGACGGCATGCCTGCGCGAATCGGACAAGGTGGGCCGCTACGGCGGTGAAGAATTGCTGCTGTTGCTGCCGGGCATGACCCAGCAGAGCCAACACCGGCTGCGTGCCATCCACGAAGCGCTCAGCCTGGCCCCGTACGAGGTGGGTGCCGCACGCCCACTGCAGGTGACCTGTTCGGTGGGCGTGTCCTGGTTCCGCGTCGGCGACACCGCCGCTTCGTTGCTGGCGCGTGCCGACGAGGCGCTTTACCGCGCCAAGCGCTCCGGCCGTAATCGCATCGAACCAGAGGAACCGGAAAGTTCGGTGGCGTAAGTTGCGCAAGCGACCATGCCCTGCCAGCTGACGCAGCGCGCATGCAGTACCGATGCATGGCGCGCCCGCGGTTGAAGCGCGTGCTGTGATTGGGCAGGTCGCCCGGGCGGCCGCAGCAGGTTGGAGCGTGCCGTCTCTGGCGGCAACGCACGGTTGATGACATTCGTCGCTCCCCTGCGCTCAAGAAGTCGCGCAGGGGGTCGCTAGGTCTTGGGCAACGCGTCTTTCGACGTGGGAACTGGATAGGTGGTCGGGACCTACAACCTTGGCATGGTGATGCTGTCGCTGGTGGTGGCCGTGCTGGCCTCCTACACCGCGCTGCAGCTGGCCGCACGGATGACTGCCAGTCGTGGCGGCTTCGCAGCCGCGTGGCTGGCGGGCGGCGCCATTGCCATGGGTATCGGCATCTGGTCGATGCACTTCATCGGCATGCTGGCGTTCCGGCTGCCGATTCCGGTGGGCTACGACCTGGCGTTGACGGTCTATTCGATGCTCGTGGCGATTCTGACCTCGGCGCTAGCGCTCTGGCTGACCTCGCGCGCGGATTTGCCCTTGCCACGGCTGGGCCTGGGTGCGCTGCTGATGGGGCTGGGCATTGCGCTGATGCATTACATGGGAATGGGCGCGCTGTGCATGGTCAAGGCCATCAGCTATGACCCACTGCTGTTCGGGCTGTCGATCGCCATTGCCATCGTCGCCGCTGCCGCTGCGTTATGGATCGCCTTCCGGCTGCGCCATGACGGGCAACGCTACAGCCTGCGCCTGATCGCCGCCGTGATCATGGGCGTGGCGATCGTGGGCATGCATTACACCGGCATGGCCGCCGCGCGGTTCGCGCCCGGCAGTTTGTGTGGAGGCGACGCCGATACGCAGCTGCCATTGTCGTGGCTGGCGGCAGTGGTGCTGGTGACCTTGGTCTTGCTGATGCTGGCACTGGTGATCTCGTTGCTGTCGCGCCGTTTTCAGCAGCGCACCGACGTGCTGACGCAATCGCTGGCCAAGGCCAATGCCGACCTCGCACTGGCGGCGCTGCACGACCCACTCACCCGCCTGCCCAACCGCGTGCTGCTGCACGAGCATCTCCTGAAGAACATCGAGCGCGCCCAGCGCGAGGGGCAGCGCTTTGCGGTGATGCTGATCAACCTGGACGGCTTCAAGGTGATCAACGACGGCTACGGCCATCAGCTGGGCGACCGCCTGCTGATGGTGGTGGCCGAGCGTTTGAACGCACACCGGCGCGCGCATGGCAGCCTGGCGCGGCTGGGCGCCGATGAGTTCGTGCTGGTGGCCGACATCGCCGACCCGGAAGATGGCGCCGCACTCGCCGCGCACCTGGTGCAGGCCTTGGCGGTGCCGTTTCTGGTCTCCAACCACGAACTGCGTCTGAGCAGCAGCATTGGCATTGCGCTATACCCGGAAGACGCCGACAGCGGTCCCCAGCTACTGACGCATGCCGACGCGGCGATGCACCATGCCAAGCACGCCAGCCGCAACCGCTACAGCTTTTTCGAACGCTCGATGACGGCCACCACCCGCGAGCGCCTGCAGTTGCTGCAGGAATTGCCGCGTGCGCTGGAGCTGGGCCAGTTCGTACTGCATTACCAGCCCAAATACTGTGCCGAGGACGGCCGCCCGATCGGCGCCGAAGCGCTGATCCGCTGGCAGAACCCCGAACGCGGCCTGGTGCCGCCGGACAGCTTCATTCCGCTGGCCGAACGCAGCGGCATGATCGGCCTGCTCGGCAGTTGGGTACTGCGGCAAGCCTGCCGCCAGATGCGTGACTGGCGCGAAGCCGGGCACGGCGACTGGCGGGTGGCGGTCAACCTGTCGGCGATCCAGCTGGCCTCGCCCAGCTTGCTGGACGAAGTGGCCACCACGCTCAGCGAGTTCACGCTGGCACCAGGCCAGCTCACCCTGGAAATCACCGAAACCATGGCCATGCGCGATGCCGACGCCTGCCTGCGCACCCTGGGTCAGCTCAACACGCTGGGTGTGCGCATCGCCATCGACGACTTCGGCACCGGCTATTCCAACCTGCTTTACCTGCGCAAGCTGCCGGCGCACGAGCTCAAGATCGACCGCAGCTTCGTGCAGGCCATGGACAGCAGTGCCGAAGACATCGCCATCGTGGCCGCCGTGGTGGCGCTGGCCCACACCATGCGTCTGCAGGTGGTGGCCGAAGGGGTGGAAACCACCGCCCAGCGCAATACCCTGGAACGGCTGGGTTGCGACCAGCTGCAAGGCTATCTGCTGGGCCGCCCGATGGATGCCGAACGCTTTATCGCCACCGTGGTTGCCCAGCGCGACGGCCCGCAACGCCTGGCAAGCTGAGCCGCCCACTGCAGCCACAACGTCCCGCCAGCGGTTCAAGCCGCAGCCACGGCGTGTCCGACTCCCCAATCCCGATTTCCGATTCCCGTCTCGACCACGTGGAACGCCGCTTGCATCAGCTAGGGTAATCCCCCACCGGCACCTCCATGTCTGAGTCCGAAGACGGCGGCGAGCGTACAGAGCTTCCCACCGAAAAACGCCTGCGCGAGGCCCGTGAGCAGGGCAACATCCCGCAATCGCGCGAGCTCTCGACGGCGGCCGTGTTCGGTGCCGGCGTGTTCGCACTGATGGCGCTGGCCCGCGGCATCGGCGATCGCGCCACCGTCTGGATGAAGACCGCGCTCAGCCCGGACCCGACGATGCGCGAAAACCCGATGGCGCTGTTCGGCCATTTCGGCGATCTGCTCCTGCAGTTGCTGTGGGTGATGCTGCCGCTGATCGGCATCTGCCTGGCCGCCGGCCTGGCCGGTCCGCTGCTGATGAGCGGCCTGCACTTTTCCAGTAAGGCGATCATGCCCGACCTCACCAAGCTCAACCCGGCCAACGGGATCAAGCGCATGTGGGGCAGCAATAGCCTGGCCGAGCTGGTCAAGTCGGTGCTGCGCCTGGTGTTCGTCGGTCTGGCTGCCAGTTTCTGCATCTCCAAGAGCCTGCCTGGTTTGCGCTCGCTGGTGAGCCAGCCGCTGGAACAGGCGGTCGGCAACGGGCTGGACTTCACCAAGAGCCTGCTGTTCTACACCGCCGGTGCGCTGGTGCTGCTGGCCGCCATCGACGCGCCGTACCAGAAATGGAACTGGATGCGGAAGCTGAAGATGACGCGCGAAGAGATCAAGCGCGAGATGAAGGAAAGCGAGGGCAGCCCAGAGGTGAAGGGCCGCATTCGCCAGATGCAGATGCAGATGTCGCAGCGCCAGATGATGGAAGCGGTGCCCAAGGCCGACGTGGTGCTGATGAACCCGACCCACTACGCGGTGGCGCTCAAGTACGAAGGCGGCAAGATGCGCGCCCCGATCGTGGTGGCCAAGGGCGTGGACGAAATGGCCTTCCGCATCCGCGAATCCGGCGAGCAGCACCGGGTGGCGATCGTCACCGCACCGCCTTTGGCACGCGCCTTGTATAGGGAAGCACAAATCGGCAAGGAAATTCCCGTGAGACTCTATTCGGTCGTGGCCCAGGTGCTCTCCTACGTCTACCAGCTGCGTGGCTGGAACGGCGGCCCGATGCCGGAATTGCCCTCGCTGGACGTGGATGAGTTCGGCAAGGGAGCCAGCGCATGAGCGCCCAGCCCGCCCCGATGAATGCCCGCCGCGTGATGGAGTTGCTGCGCAATGGCCTGGGCGCGCCGATGGCGCTGATGGCCATGCTGGCCATGCTGATGGTGCCGCTGGCCGCGCCGGTGCTGGATGCGTTGTTCACCTTCAACATCGCCATCTCGCTGATGGTGCTGCTGGCGGTGGTGTACGTGCAGCGCCCGCTGGAATTCACCATTTTCCCGATCGTGCTGCTGATGACCACGATGCTGCGGCTGGCGCTCAACGTCGCCTCCAGCCGCGTGATCCTGATCAACGGCCAGGACGGTCACGCCGCGGCCGGTAAGGTCATCGAGGCCTTCGGCCAGTTCGTGATCGGCGGCAACTACGCCGTGGGCATCGTGGTGTTCGCGATCCTGACCATCATCAACTTCGTGGTCATCACCAAGGGTGCCGGGCGCGTGTCGGAAGTGACCGCGCGCTTCATCCTGGACGCCATGCCCGGCAAGCAGATGGCCATCGACGCCGACCTCAACGCCGGTTTGCTGACGCGCGAGGAAGCCAAGGCCCGCCGCGAAGAGGTGCGCGAGGAAGCCGACTTCTACGGCGCGATGGACGGCGCCAACAAATTCATCCGCGGCGACGCCATCGCCGCGATCATGATCCTGTTCATCAACCTGGTCGGCGGCATGGCAGTGGGCATGCTCCAGCACGGCATGAGCTTCATGGATGCCGCGTCCACCTACACCCTGCTGTCGATCGGCGACGGTCTGGTGGCGCAGCTGCCGGCGTTGCTGGTGTCGTCCTCGGTCGCCTTGCTGGTGACCCGCGCCTCGCGTGCACAGGACATGCGCGGGGCCATGATCAGCCAGGTGTTCGGCCAGCACCGCGCGTTGGCGGTGGCCGCAGCCATCCTGGGCCTGGTCGGCCTGGTGCCGGGCATGCCCAACGTCGCGTTTTTGACGCTGGGTCTGATCCTGGGCGTGATCGCCTGGAAGATGTACAAACGCAGCCTGGTGGTTGCCCCGACCGGCGACCCCGCCACTGACCCGAAGGCCGCCGCGGCCGCCACTGCCGCACAGGCCAGCGCCGAACTGAGCTGGGACGAGCTGCGCCCGATCGACCCGCTGGGCCTGGAAGTGGGCTACCGGCTGATCCCGCTGGTGGACAAGAACCAGGGCGGCGAACTCATGGCGCGTATCAAGGGCGTGCGCCGCAAGCTCACCCAGGACATTGGCTTCCTGGTGCCGCCGGTGCACATCCGCGACAACCTGGAACTGTCCGCCAACGCCTACCGCCTGCTGGTGCACGGCGTGCCGGTGGCCACCGCAGAAATCTATTCCGACCGCGAGCTGGCGCTGGACCCGGGCGGCGCGCTCGGCCAGCTCGACGGCATCCCCGGCAAGGACCCGGCATTCGGCCTGGACGCCACCTGGATCCAGCCGCATCAACGCGCCTACGCCGAATCGATGGGCTACACCGTGGTCGACCCGGCCACCGTGGTCGCCACCCATCTGTCGCACCTGATCCGCGAACACGCCCCGGAACTGCTCGGCCATGAAGAAGTGCAGCAGCTGCTGGCGACGCTGGCCAAGACTGCGCCGAAGATGGTCGAAGATCTCACCCCCAAGGCGCTGCCGCTGTCGGTCGTGGTGCGCGTGCTGCAGAACTTGCTGATCGAGAAGATCCCGGTGCGCCAGCTACGCAAGATCGTCGAAGCACTGGTCGAACACGCCCCGCACAGCCAGGACCCGGCCACCCTCACTGCCGCCGTGCGTACCTCGCTGGGTCGCTTTATCGTGCAGGAAATCGCCGGCATGTCGGCCGAACTGCCGGTGTTCACCCTGGCCCCGCAGTTGGAGCGCGTGCTGCAGGAATCCACCCACGGCAATGGCGTGGCGTTGGAACCGGGCCTGGCCGAACGCCTGCACCAGAGCCTGGCCGAGTGCGTTGGCAAACAGGAAGCCCGCAACGAACCGGCGGTGGTGCTGGTACCCGGACAGGTGCGCGCCGCACTCGCCCGGTTGGTTCGCCACAGCGTGCCCAGCCTGTCGGTGCTGGCCTATAGCGAAGTACCGGAAGACAAGCGCCTGAAGCTGGTCGGTACGATTAGCTGAGCCGGCCAGGCACCGGCGCGTGCGCCCGCGGAACGCGAGCGCCCGTGCGGGCCTTCGACAGGCAAGACATGTCGGCAGACCGCAAGACCGGTCTGGCTTTCAGCGCCAGACCGGTCGCAGCATCTACCGCCGCGAGCCACGAAGCACTCAAGCTGCAGCAGGACCCCAAGGTTCCCAGGCGCTCGTGAGCCGATTGCACGCATGGCTTCCATGAAACACGTCGCACTGACGTCTTGGAGCCGGCCCAGGTCGCGACCAGGTGCTGCTGCGCATCCAACACCGTCCGGACTAGATCGCAGCGTTCGCTGGCGCCAGCAGTTATGCGCAGTGCTGCAGGCCGGCCCCTCATGTTCGCGCCGGAAATCCGCCACTCGGCTGAACGTCCAATCGATTGCATGGCACCGGCCGGCCAGATGTCTTCGCGCGGGCCTACCGCACGCCTCCCGGATCAATCGGAGCACTGCGCCCATCGCGGCACCGATGCCTCGCCCATCCAGAAGAATCCAATCAATACAGCGACTTGGATGCGCAGGCAGCGCTCGAACCCAGCACTTCCTCGCCACTTTCCAGCGTCAGCGCACCGCCAGAAACCCAGCACAACACGTTTTGGCACACCGCATGCATTAGCTCTGCCGACACCGCAGCAGCAGCACCGCTCCGGGGCGAACGCAGGACTTGGAACAACGACCGGGACAGGCAACTCATGACGCTGGCAACACACCCTCATTCATCGCGCACCCGTCCGGCGTCCGGCGGGTCCTGTTCCTGGAGGCACTTCGCATGAAAATCAAACGCTTCGTTGCCCCGGACATGCGCACCGCATTCCGCATGGTGCGTGAAGAACACGGCCCGGACGCAGTGATCCTGTCCAACCGCCGTACCGCTGAAGGCATCGAGATCGTCGCTGCCAGCAACTACGACGAAGAACTCGTGCAGCGCGCCCTGGAAACCGCGCGCTCCGAGACCCCGGCCGCCGCCCACAGCGAGCAGGCACCCATCCAGCAGGCGCCTGCCCCGCAAGCTCCGGCCAGGTCCGCCGCACCGGTACACGCCCCGCTCAAGCCGGCTGCCGATGCCAACGTGAGCCAGCGCCAGCGCGTTGCCAGCGCCGCTGAAGACATGATCGCCGCCATGGCGCTGCGTCAGCCGGTCAACGTGCCGCGCCAGGCGCCGGTTGCCGCGCCGATACGCACCGCCAGCATCCCTTCGCCGGCCGCCCAGGCACTGGCCCACGCGGTTGCCGTCACCACTGCCCCGCGTCAGGAACACGCGCTGTCGGCCGTGCCGGAACAGCTGTTCGCCGACTTTTTGACCACCGCCCCGGTGCAGCGCCCGGCCGTGCAGGCCGCTCCGGCGCAGGCGCTGAGCCCGGTGATGGCGGCGGCGCTCGCCACGCATGCCGGCTACGGCCAGGACGAAGACGACCGCGACGACGAAGCCGACTTCGACCTGGACGACGCGCTGCCGCAGATCCTGCCGCCGGCCGCGTTGCCGCCGATCGTCGTCGCCCCCGCCGCGCTGGCCGCGGTTCCGGTTGCCGCCGCGCCGGCCCCGCAGAACGACGAAGAACTCAAGCAGCTGCGTGGCGAACTGGCGCTGATGCGGCAGATGATCGAGCGCGAAATGAACCGCCTCACCGACGAGCGCCTGCGTGGCTCCCCGGTGCGTGCGCAGGCGCTGGAGCTGATGGACGACTATGGCTTCGATGCCGGCCTGACCCGCGATGTCGCCATGCAGATCCCGGCCGATACCGAATTGCACCGTGGCCGCGGGCTGATGCTGGGACTGCTGTCCAAGCGCCTGCCGGTGGCCCCGATCGACCCGCTGGAACGCGGCGGCGTGATCGCCCTGGTCGGCCCGACCGGTGCCGGCAAGACCACCACCATCGCCAAGCTGGCACAGCGCTTCGCCGCCCAGCACGCCCCGCGCGACGTCGCCCTGGTCACCACCGACACCTTGCGCGTCGGTGGCCGCGAGCAGCTGCACAGCTACGGCCGCCAGCTCGGTATCGCCGTGCACGAGGCCGACAGCGCCGAAAGCCTGCTCGAGCTGCTGGAGCGCCTGCGCGACTACAAGCTGGTGCTGATCGATACCGCCGGCATGGGCCAGCGCGACCGCGCCCTGGCCGCCCAGCTGAACTGGCTACGCGCCGCCCAGCAGGTGACGTCGCTGCTGGTGCTGCCCGCCAACTCCCATTTTGCCGACCTCGACGAGGTCGTGCGCCGCTTCGCCCACGCCAAGCCCCAAGGCGTGGTGCTGACCAAACTCGACGAGACCGGCCGCTTCGGCAGCGCCTTGTCGGTGGTGGTCGACCACCAAATGCCCATCACCTGGGTGACTGACGGACAGCGGGTCCCCGACGACCTGCACCGCGCCAATGCCGCCAGTCTCGTTCTTCGCCTTGAAGATTTGCGGCGCGCTGCCGATAAGCCCTGTACTCCGGAGCACAACCATGCAGTCGCGTGAATACGCCAAGCTGACCAACGCCTTCCCCCTGTCGGCGACCCGTCCCGAGCCCTTGGGCCCGGTGCGCACCATTGCCGTGACCGGCGGCAAGGGTGGCGTGGGGAAAACCAACATCTCTGCCAATCTGGCGGTGGCGCTTGCCGACATGGGCAAACGCACCCTGCTGCTGGACGCCGACCTGGGCCTGGCCAACCTGGACGTGGTCCTGGGCCTGGCGCCCAAGTACACCCTGGCCGACCTGATCGCCGGCCGCTGCACGCTGGATGAAGTGATCATCGAAGGCCCCGGCGGCGTGCTGGTGGTGCCGGCCGCCTCCGGTCGCCGCCACATGGCCGAACTGGCCCCGGCCCAGCACATCGGCCTGGTCAACGTGTTCTCCGAACTGGAACGCGACCTGGACGTGATGGTCATCGACACCGCCGCCGGCATCACCGACAGCGTGTTGACCTTCTGCCAGGCGGCCCAGGACACCGTGGTGGTGGTCTGCGACGAACCGGCCTCGATCACCGACGCCTACGCGCTGATCAAGGTGCTCTCGCGCGAACGCGGCGTGGACCGCCTGCAGATCATCGCCAACATGGTGCGCGACCCCAACGAAGGCCGCCTGCTGTACGACAAGCTCTCGCGCGTGTGCGAAAAGTTCCTGGGCGACGTGTCGCTGAACTATCTCGGCCACGTGCCGCAGGACGACTGGCTACGCCTGTCGGTGCAGCGTCAGCAACCCGTCATCAAGGCCTACCCCGCCAGTCCGTCGGCGCAGGCCATTGCCGAAATCGCACGCCGTACCTCGCGCTGGCAGGCTCCCACCGTGCCGCGCGGCAACGTCGAGTTCTTTGTCGAACGCATCATCCAACGGGGAGTGGCCGCATGAGCACCGCTACCGCAACCACGGCCAGCGCGCAGTACCGCGCCGTGCAGCGCAACAACGCCAACGACGTGGTGACCCAGCACGCGGACCTGGTCCGCCGCATCGCCCACCATCTGGCCGCGCGCCTGCCGGCCAGCGTGGAGGTAGACGACCTGATCCAGGCCGGCATGATCGGCCTGATCGAGGCCTCGCGCAGTTACGACTCCGAACAGGGCGCCTCGTTCGAAACCTATGCCTCGATCCGCATCCGCGGCTCGATGATCGACGAAATTCGTCGCGGCGACTGGGTGCCGCGCTCGGTGCACCGCCGCGCACGCGATGCCGCCGCCGCCGTGCGCAAGATCGAACAGCACACCGGCCGCGCTGCCGCCGCCACCGAAGTGGCCGCCGCAATGGAGATGCCGCTGCCCGATTACCTGCGTCTGATGGAAGATGCCGCCCGCGGCCAGGTGCTGAGCCTGGAATCGCGCATTGAAGATCACGGCGAGCTGGACACCACCGCCAAAGGCGGCCCCAATCCGCAGCAGATGATGGAGCGTGGCGAATTCGGCCGCGAACTGGGCAAGGCCATCGGCCAGTTGCCCGAGCGCGAGCAGCTGGTGCTGTCGCTGTACTACGAACAAGAATTGAATCTGAAAGAAATCGGCGCCGTGCTCGGTGTCAGCGAATCGCGCGTCTGCCAGATCCACGGCCAGGCGGTGGTGCGTTTGCGGGGCCGCCTCAAAGTCTTCGAACTGGCCGATGCCGGTGTCGAAATTGACGAATAATTTTTCGTGTTAGGAGCTTGATGTGAACAAGAACATGCGGATTTTGATCGTGGACGACTTCTCGACGATGCGACGCATCGTCAAGAATCTGTTGGGCGATCTGGGCTTCACCAATACCGCAGAGGCCGAGGACGGCAACAGCGCATTGGCTGCATTGCGGGCCGGCCCGTTCGATTTCGTGGTCACCGACTGGAACATGCCCGGCATGACCGGCATCGACCTGCTGCGCAACATCCGCGCCGACGCCAAGCTCAAGCACCTGCCGGTGATGATGGTGACCGCCGAAGCCAAGCGCGAGCAGATCATCGAAGCCGCACAGTGCGGCGTGAATGGTTACATCATCAAGCCGTTCACCGCGCAGACGCTGGAAGAGAAGCTGGGCAAGGTGTTCGAACGTCTGGCGGCGACCGCCTGATGAACGCCACCGTGGAAGCCGATGCCGAACGTGCCGCCTTGATCGAGCGCCTGCAACACGCGCTCGATGCACTGGAAAGCGGTGACCAGGTCGCCTGGCGGCGCGAGGTGGATCACCTCGCCGCCCTGCGCACGCGCCCGATGATGCAGAGCCTGAGCCGGCTCGCCCGCGAACTCGGCCAGGCACTGGGCGAACTGCCCACCGTGCCCGAAGAAGCCGGCGAGCTGGACGATGCGTGTTCGCGACTGGACCATGTGGTGGAAATGACCGAAAAGGCCAGCCACCGCACGCTGGATCTGGTCGAAGAATGCCGCGAACTGGCAAACCAGTTGCGCGACGGCGGTCTGAATCAGGACCAGGGCGCGCTGATGGACAAGATGCGACACAACCTGACCGAGCTATCGCTGGCGCAGAGCTACCAGGACCTGAGCGGGCAGATCATCCGTCGCGTGGCCGGCATCGTGCGGCGCGTGCACGAGGGCTTCGGTGCGCTCGGCCTGCCGCCAAAGAACATCGAACCGAAGAAAGACGACGGCGGTCTTGCCGGTCCTGCAGTCAAGGGCCTGGACCGTCATGCGGTGTCGCAAGACGACGCCGACGACCTGCTGTCAGGATTGGGGCTGTAACCATGAGTGCTGTTCCAGACGATATTGCTGCCGATTTCATCGTCGAGGCCCAGGAAATCCTGGATCGCCTCGGCGAACAGCTGGTGTCGCTGGAACAGGCGCCAGAAGAAGCCGACCAGCTCAACGCGGTGTTCCGCGGCTTCCACACGCTCAAGGGCGGCGCCGGCTTTCTGGCGATCAAGCCCATGGTGGAGCTGTGCCACGCCGCCGAAGAAACCCTCGGCATGGCACGGTCGGGCCAGGCGGTGCTGCAGGCGCATCACTTCGATGCCGCGCAGCAGTCGCTGGATTATCTCCAGGCGATGCTGGATGCAATGGGCTCGGGCGAAACCGTGCCGCATGCACCGGCCTCGCTGATTGCGCAGTTCGATGCCAAGAGCGGCCCGCCGGCGGTCAAGGCCGCACCGCAGGCGGCGGCCGCCAAGCCGGTGGCTGCCGCACACGGCGACGATGCGCATGCCCCCGCCCCCAAGGCGGCAGGCAAGGCCGCAGCCAAGAGCGGCGCCGAAGCCGAACAGACCGTGCGCGTGGACACCAAGCGCCTGGACGCCATCGTCAATCTGATCGGCGAACTGGTGCTGTCGCGCAACCGTTTGAAGACCTTGCGTACCCGTCTGCGCGACGAGGAACTGGACCGCGCGGTCAGTACGCTGGACATCGCCACCGCCCGCCTGCAGACCGCGGTCATGCGCACCCGCATGCAACCGGTCAGCAAGGTGTTCGCCCGCTTCCCCAAGGTGGCGCGCGATGTGGCGCGTACCTTGTCCAAGGAAGTGGAACTGGAACTGATCGGCGCCGAAACGGAACTGGACCGCAATCTGGTCGAAGCCCTGGCCGACCCGTTGGTGCACCTGGTGCGCAACGCCATCGACCACGGCATCGAATCGCCGGCCCTGCGCGAAGCCACCGGCAAGCCGCGGAGCGGCCATGTACGCCTGTCCGCACAGCAGGAAGGCGACTACGTCAGCATCGAGATCCAGGACGACGGCGCCGGCATCGACCCCGAACGCCTGCGCGAGATCGCCCGCAACAAGGGCCTGATCGATGCCGAAGCCGCTGCCCGCCTTAGCACCGACGAGTGCTTGCATCTCATTTTCATGCCGGGCTTTTCGACCAAGGCCGAAGTCACCGACATCTCCGGCCGCGGCGTGGGCATGGACGTGGTGCAATCGCGCATCCGCGAACTCAGCGGGCAGATCCAGATCCAGTCCGAACTGGGCCGCGGCAGCCGCTTCATGATCCGCGTGCCGCTGACGTTAGCGATTTTGCCGACCCTGCTGGTGCAGGCCGGCGAAGCCGTCTATGCATTACCGCTGGCCCGCGTGGTCGAGGTGCTGCACGCCCCGCAGACCTCGCTGGGCTGGTTCGACGGCCGCGCCGTGCTGGACCGCCGCTCGCATACCCTGCCGCTGATCGATCTGCGTCGCTGGCTGGGCGTGCCTGCCGAACAGCCGCCGCTACTGACGGTAGTGCTGCTGCAGGCCGGCGAAACCCGCTTCGGCCTGGTGGTGGACCAGGTCCGCGGCCGCGAGGAAGTGGTGATCAAGCCCCTGCCCCGCGCCCTGCGCGGCCTGCCCGGCTACGCCGGCGCCACCCTGATCGGCGACGGCCGCATGGCGCTGATCCTGGATGTGGATGGGCTGCGCTCCAGCGATCATTGATTTTCGGGAATCGGGAATCGGGAATCGGGAATCGGGAATCGGGAATCGGCAAGACGATCTGGTCTGCCTGATTTGACGACAACGGCCGCGTACTGCGGCTGTTGTCGTTTCACCACCAGCATCGCTGCCGATCTATGTCGCTACGCGCGCACGCATGGGCGCGATGGTTTGGCGACGGCCAGGCTGCCGTGGAAGTGAACCTGGAACCGTTATTTCACTAGCCCTCACACCATCCGGTGTTGAGGCGCAATCGACTGCTCTCGCTGTTGCTCCTGCTGCGGGGATTGCTGTTGGCGCTGAGTTTCGCCCAAGGCCTGTAATTGCGCCAAGGATTGCTCGACGGGCTGCGCAATCGCATCACTCGTCTTCGTATGCGCCATCTTGTGAGCGGGATCGTTCAACGCACCTTCCACAACGAAGACGTTCTCGCCCTGCCGCACGGACTTGGTGTTCTCGCTCAGCACGACATGATCGATTCGCGACAGCCCGTTCTCTTTGGCTAAATACGCGCTGCTTGCTGCCAGCCGTGCGCTGTTGTCGTCGTACTCGCGGCCGAGACCTTGCTCAAGGCGGCGAACGGCCTCTTCTGCTTGGTGATGCAGCGGATCTGTTGGCAGCACTCTCGCGAGCGGTGTTGCTTCCTGTAGTGGAGATACCTGCTCACCGGGCGGCTGCGCCTCACCAATCACCTTCTGCCAAAGTTCCTGCTTGGGCTTCGGATTGTTGTGCTCCTTATTCAACTCACTTTTAGGCACAGGAGCAGGAATGCTCTTGATATCATCTACGTTTTCTACGGGTCTGATATCCCCCTCAAAGCCTTTATCAATTCCATCTTTTGTCTTCCGGTGCAGTCCAGCGTGATTGAGCGCATCCCATGTGAAGTCGATACAACTGTTTGTAGCACCGTGATATTCCATATTGAACCCGTGCCTAGCAGGGGCCGCGCCGAAGGCCTCCAGCTTTTCATACTGCGCCTTATCGATCTCCATCGTGCGTGAGTAATATGGTTTTTGGTAGGTATCGACGTCATTGAACGAAACTTTTCCTGGCCCGCTAGCCTCGCCATGCTTGATGGGCGAGAACCCATAACTTTTGACAGTCGTTCCGTCGTCAATCGAGTAGTACATATGGCCACCGAAGGATGTGCCTCCGGCCATCAACGGCGTACCTGCGGCAGCGACGTAGACAGTGACTGCATAGTGCTTTTCATGATCATCCATGCTCATTCCCCTCACTTTCCTTTGTAGGTGTAAGCGACAAGAAGTTGAGCATTAGCCGCAACCAGCGCCTCGGCGTTCTGATCAAAGCGCAGTTTGAGCCGATAACGGCCTGGCTGGACAGCATTGCTATAGCCGAACGCCAACTCCCTGGACGCGGTCTGTTCAGTAGACAAACCGGCGTCTTGCAGCGTCGTACCGTCCGCATCAAAAGCGAACAGACCAGGAGCCATACCATCAGCTGACAAGGGAATGGACGCCTGCTGACCTACTCCCACACGCTGACTACGCTGCAATTCCACGGAGACCGGACCGGATGGTTCAATACGCTCCAAGTGGAGCTCGGCCGAAACACCAGCGCCAATCAGCCTGTCAGCACTTTGGTAGACGGCAGTTGGATCGACACCGGTGATCCGCACACCGATGAAAACGGGAGGAGTCGCGTCGTCGGGCAGTGCGGGCACATCGAATTCCAGCTCTGTAGGCCCACGATCATGTGGGGTCAAACTCCGTACCAACGGGACGACCGTTCTCATCTCTATCTGCTCCTTTGCGATAGGCACGTTTGCAGGCGGCGATTGCATGCTGCAGCCAGCGATCAGACAGGCAATCAATGCCGTGAGTGCAAAGCGCATTGGATCGTTTGCAAGGGGCACGGCCTTTCTCCAATAAGTGTTGGTGCTGCAGGGGGAATTTTGACAGTTTTTTCAATGTCATCGTGTCATGCACGCCTCTCAAGTACCCCCAATGCCCTATGCACGCATTGCTTTATGAGGCCTGACAACTCCAGGGCTGAGTGACATGTCCGCTACCTCAACTTATCGGATATAGGCCCATTCGACGCATTTGTGCGCTACCAACTCTTGCGGTTCCGCAGCTTCACCTCTTGGGAAAACCTCTACACGCATCCCTGGGTGGAAAAGCTCGAGCTTTGGATTTCCGCGCTGGAAGAGTTAGCGACCTCAACCTTGATAGCGGCAACCAAAGACATCGCCACCGGTAAGTGTTCGTGCGGCCAAGTGTTGATCTTGGGGCCCGCAGAGCAAGCCGGTGACAAGGAATCTTCTGCCCTAGCACCAAGTGCAACGCCAGCTACATCTCAATCAAGGACGATCCAGAGCATGGGATCGAAAAGATTCCGGCCGTCGGCCTTCGCTGCAAATGCACGGCCATGGTCCCTTAGCCCCTACCAGGCTTCTCAAGCCAACCGTCTGCCCCAACTGCAAGGCATCCGTTCGTGCGCATATCGGCGCTGACGTGATGATGCTTTCCGACCCACCCATGCGCGAAGACGAATCGAGCAGCTAGTTGCACCTCAAGTCCGACACCTCGTCTACGCCCGGCAGGCCGCGTGGCGGTATGGGCGCGATTGTTTGGCGACGGCTGGGCTGCAGTGGAAATGAACCTGGAACCGTTATTTCACATCGTCCCTAACCCGCTACTTTTCAAAGGGATGAGCCGCTCCACCGGCGAACAGAGTCAACTATTCAGCCGTCTTATGATCATAAACGCATTTGCGCGCTTGTTCGTAAGCTGTGGTAGGAATGACTACATCGAATTGCTTAGTGGTTGGGATAAGCGTAGAGGGCTCCGAAGAGTGCAGCAGGAAGGCATCGCCGCCGCCCTCTCGACGGAACCAGCCGATGTGCATCCCGGGAAGGCCGGTCCCCGCCTTACGGAACGGGAAGCGCATAGCACTAGCGTCTGCTGCTTCATTCCAACGCAAGGCGCCCAATGGCACGACGACACTGTCCGTCCCGGCCCGCAGCATGAGGGCGTTCCCACTGATGCTCACGCGTGCGCTCCTAGCTTGCCAGACCAAGAAACCGGCTATCGCTAAATTGGCCAAGACAACGATCACAAGAGCCCCCTTCTTCAACGGTGTCGGGGCCTTGCCAGCAAAGTACAGAAACGCAACGAAAGCCAGAGCGAACACGAATGGGCCGAAAATACCTAAGTATGTTTTCCCAGTGGCCAAGTGCAGCGGGATGTCACAGTTCATGGCTGACTTCCTATTTAAGCTGTAATAGTACGCATGCCGTATTGGTGCACGGCATCCACTATTGTCTCGAATGACGATTCCTCGAAGCCAATCAATCCAACCTGCTGCATGGCGCGCAGAAAGGACGCCACCTCGTTGCGAATAACCAACTTGGTATGCTCTGAGTACAACTCAGGCGCGCCAAGCATCGCGGCGGCACGCTGCGCCACGGTGCAACTGTCGCAAATATCCGGGTCGAGCCTACTCATCTGCCCCGTGAATATTCCAGTTGACATTGACTGCGATGTTTGCGGATGTCCAGGCGATGGCGTTGCTCCCGTCACTGAAGTATGCGTAACGAACGTGACGTAATTGAATAGCACAGCCACCACTTGCACGCCCACCGCAGCCTCCACGGCAGCCACAACTGCAGCAATCGCGCCCGCAACCGCCTGCCCGGATGCCACGCGGACCAACTGGGCGATGTTGCCAATGGCAGCGAGATCCGCTGCAGTCGGCACTGAAGCTGACGCACCCACGAAACGCTTAACGGTCTCGGCATCAAGCGGCGCCTTGGGTGCTAAATCCAACGTTTCTTTGATTATGGCAAGGTTTCTGGACAGCACCTTGGACATTTGCTGTGTCAGGACGTCCGACTTGGGCTTTTCGAGCGCGCCGGCCACATGCAGGTAATTGAGCAGCGAAATGTAATCCTTTTTGAGCGCTGCGCTCTGCACCAGCGGATCGGACAACGCAACAAGCAATGCTAGGGTTGGTGCCTCCATCGCGCTGCTGTCGTAACCAATGTTGGCCAGGAATTTATGCGGGTTGTCGTTGAAGGCTCTTCGCTGCGAAGGATCGGAGAACATTTCGACTACTGCGGCCGTCAACTTCGACCACCTGTCCCAACCTTCGGTCGGCATACCGCCACGGGAGAGCGGAAGCAGCATCTTCGTGACAGCGCTGTTAGCGGTGCCACCGGTTAGGCTAGCCGGCTGACCAAACACACGCATAGTTTGATCAGCATCCACGACACCAGCAGAGGCCGATGCGGCTGCACCTGCTGCCAAGCTTGATTTAATAAATTTGCGTCGTTTCATCGTTGCGCTCCCTGCTTTTCTACGATTTGATCGACCGCTGATGCCAAGGCATATCGACTCATCACTTCCGGCACGAACTGCTCATAGGTGGCGGACATCGTTTCGCGGATCTCCGGGTTCTTATGCAATACCGCACAGTTGTGGCATATGTGCACCGACCCGGCTAGCAATTGGTCAGCGCGCTCTTTTCCCATGACCTTGCGCACGATTTCCGCAGGCCCATCCATGCGCAGCCAGTACTTCATAAAGTCAGCATGTTGACGGAGGTAGGCATTGGACACACCTTCGGCCATCGTTCCCAACTTCATTTCGGGGATGTGCTCCAAGGTCAAGCCACAGCAGGCGGACACCTCTCCGTAGGGTGTGACGGCGATATTGTTGTGGATTTGCTCGCACGGTGTTGCGCGGCGCCCGGTATGCAGAACGTGCTCGCGCTCCTCCCCTTAGCAATGAACGACATCCAGCTGTTCGATTGCAACAGGAGGCCCCGGTCACGGAGGCTCTTTATAGTTGGATCGCGCGCTAGAGCAGACAACTTATCACTTTCTGCTGTGTCTGCTTCAACCGTCAATAAGGTCAGCACCCCCGCATTGAAGGCTGCTTCCGCCGCATTGACAACCGATTCGTGTGGCACCCACTCTTGGTGGTCCTTGCCGGTACTGATGTTCAGTTCGCGTAGCCCGGCGCCGGCCAGTTTTCCGGCCATCCGTGTGGCAGAGGCCTTAGTCTTGCCCCAAGAACCATTGGAAACAATTCGTGTAACCAGATCGAGCGAGGTGGCTTCTGCAATCACGGCTACTAAGTCGTCCTTTAAGAGTGTGGCTTCGCCCCCGGTGAACACCACCACGCGCAGTGATGGAAAGCTGTCTTTCACGTCGTGAAGGGCTCGCATCATTTCGTCGCGACTGAGACGCCCTTTAACATTCGGACTGGATTCAAAGCAGCACTGTGTGCAGGCTGCTGTACAACGGTACGTTGTGATGAAAGTAAGTGTCCTTGGTAGCAGCGTTGAGCACAGATCCATGCGGCCTCTTTAAATTTACTTTTTAAAAAGCGAGCTTAACCGTGGCTTTCCAACACTATCAGTGCAGATTCAAACGGTCAAAGGGCTTTAAGGTTCGCGCCGGCTTCCTTCTGCAAGTTGCGGTAATACGTCGACTGACCTAATCCATATAATTTGGGCCGGCCCGAACCAGAAAATTCGGCGACACTTAGGGCGAAGGAGGCCCGTCGCCATGAAGAAGTCGAAGTTCACCGAAGAGCAGATCGCGTTCGCCCTGAAACAGGCCGAGACTGGCACGACGGTCGAGGAGATCTGCCGCAAGATGGACATAGCTAGGCCCCGTTCTATGCGTGGCGCAAGAAGTTTGGCGGGCTCGGCGTCGCCGAACTGCGCCGGCTACGCCAGCTTGAGGAAGAGAACCGCAAGCTGCCGAGCGCCGGCGCCTGATAAGTGCACCTGACCCCATCACGCTGATTGGCGCGCTTGGCGTGTGGGCTTCACCCTGCTTTGTTGAACCTCAACGCGTCATCGACGGACCGGCCTGGGTAACGGCTTGCTGCGACTGCTCCAGCGCCTGCTGCTGTTCGCGTGCCTGGGCCTGAGTCTGGTTTATTGCCTGCAGGCGATCGAACGACTGGACCTCTGGTGTCTGCACGGCGTCCAGGGTCGGCATATGGGCGCGCTGGTGTGCCGGGTCATTGAGCGCACCCTGGACAAGGAAGACCTTCTCGCCGCCAGCCAATTGAGGTGTCGGCTTGTTGAGCACTACATGGTCCACCCGTGACAGCCCTTCCTCTTTAGCTAGTGCAAGCAGACTGGCTGTCATGCGCTCGCTCGATGCGTCCCACTGCCTGCCATGTTCGGTATCGAGCTTTTGCACCCCGCCTTTTATCTGTTGGTATAGCGCGTGATCTGCATGGCCTGGATCTGACGGAAGAAGGTGAGGTGACGTCCCTTGCGATGGAGATTCATGTGCACGGAGCTCCTGCTCCAGCTCTTGTGCAGAGATCGGCGAGACATGCAGATGAGTGTTTTTGCTGTGCTGGAACAAGCCCGGCGTCGGGGGCTGGGTGCTGCTATCTAGGTAAGGCATCGGGCGCGTATTACTGCCCAGGTCAATACCATTGCGTTCGAGTATTTCTTCTTTCAATCCCAGACGTCGCATATCCAGAATCATCGGCTGTTCTGGCTCTCCGGGCTTCTGCTTATTGTATTGGCGCTCGTAGATGGCAGCCGTTCCAACCACCCACGGGCCGTAGTGATTGGCGTAGTCGGACTGACCCGTATAGCCGATGCGAGTGTTCTTGGCGTCCTTGTCGAAGAAGTTTGCACCCATTGCCTCAACGTTGGCAGGAGTGACGGGCATCGTCATATCTGCGTTCAAGGTAAGGTTGGACTTGAGCGCGTAGTTGAATTGCGGCATTCCGCCGGTTCGATCAATGAAGTCGTGCATACGGCCGGGTGCTTCCCGAAATATATCTTCCAGTGAGGCATCCGGCTTTGCTTGCTTTACCCTGCTGACGGTTGCATTCCAGCCTGCAATTTCGGCACTTGCTTCATCTACACGGTTGCTTGATAAAACTTTCTCCGCTGCGTCCGAATAATCGTGCGTGGTCTTGGCTATCTGCACCGCAGCGGTTTCGAACGCCTTACGGGAAGCAGCTGCGGTTGGGCTGTACATGGCGTGCTGCAGCTCATGCCCCAGCACAAACGTCATGTCACCGGAATCAAGCAACTTGCCACCATGCCCATTGGAAAGCCTGGACAGCGGCAGCCGGATGGAATTCTCATCCGGCGTGAAGGTCCCGCCTGCATTCGGATCAGTCAGAGGTCTTAGACTGAGAACGCGTTGCTTGGCAACCGCATCATTGAATTGGTCAAGCAGAACGGGCGATGCGGCTAGCACACCCTGCAGATTGGTGACATGTTCGGGGGTGACGCCTGGCTGGCGCCCGAAGTCATCAACAATGGCTTGTGCCTGTGGACTCAAAGGCATGACCGTTCCTTGGATTAACGAATGTAGATCCATTCAACACAGTGGTGCTCCACCCGCTCCTGCGGTGCATCAGCCTCACCTCGTGGAAACACTTCCACGCGCATGCCTGGCCGGCTGAAGAAGTCACTCATCCATCGCCCGTCTTCCACCATGTTGCGTTGACGTACAAACCCGGCGTTTTCCAGCTTCTTGGTAAACGTATCGAAATCGATCCCGCAGATCTCCGCCATGGACGGGGAAGCACCCGCTTGCGCTGGAATAAAAGTGAACTCGAACCAACGCCCCGCAGTAGGCGTCTGGTCCATGCCAAAGCTGTAACCCCACTCACTGGTAAGCGGAGCACTGGCGCCATAACGCTTGGGATCAGCTGCCGCACGCGTCACCGGAACCCCCATTTTGGACTGCAGGTAGTCAGGTGTCAGATCGTCCAGTCCATCAATAGCTTGAATCAATGCAAGCATGCGGGTGAGCGCATCCTCTGCCGTTCGTATTGGCCCACTGGGTTCACTGCCAGCGGGAGTGGCTGCGGATTCGGATGAGGAACGCATGGCAGATGTCTCCGTGACGGTTGCCGCGGCTGGGGTGGCCGACGTGTGGGCGCATGCGCCCAGAGCGAGGGTGGCGAGCAAGGCGTAGAGGGGGCGCGCGATCATGAAGCGTCCGTTGTGCGCTGGTGTGGCTGCGACGCTAGTGGCATCCGGCACCGAGGTCAATCGCAAGAGTTCTGGCAGCCGCCGCATCATCGCCGCACGCTGCGCGCCTTGGCCGGCACCTCCACCGGCGGCAACACCTCCATCAGCAGCTGCCCTTCGCTCGCGGTGATGCGCAGCTTGGTGCCGATGGCAAAGCCCAGTTGTTCCAGCCATAGGCCGCTGAGGCGGACATGGGGCACGTGCTGGTCGCCGGCATGGTCGTGGGCGCCGGGGTAATGGGTGTAGCTGACGGTGCATTGGCGCGGGCGGCGGGCGCGGCGAGGTGCGCGTAGCGTGCCGGGGCCTTGCGGCGAGGCGTTCGGGTCGGGTGGCAGCATCGGTGGCAGCTTGCTGCGGTCGGGTTCCACAACGACCCACTGCACCCGCTTGGGCGGCGCGGGGCGCGTACGTGTGCGGGTGGGCCGTGCGCTGGCAGACGCCGTGGGTGGGCGGCGGCGTGTCATGGCGCCTCCGGGTGGCGGGTGATGGTTGCAGCGACGCGCTGCTGCAACGCCACGGCCCTGCGTGCGAACCGGTCACGCGAGTTGTGCGGCAACACAGCGAGCTGGCGACTTAGCAGATACGCCGGATGGTCGCTCGCCTGCTCAACAGCCGCGCGTGCGACGAGCCGGCGCAGCACATCGCCCAGATCCCACCGCAGGCAGTGAGCGGAAGCTGGCAACAGATCAACCGGTACAGATGCCGGCGTGGATGGTACGGTAGACATGGCAACGCCCTCCTGGAACAACCCAAGAACCGCCGCCAACGGCGACGGGATGTCGGGAGGTTCGAAACCGCTCATAGCCGGCGGGCATATTCCCCTTGCGGGTGTTGTATTAGCCGCCCTCCCGACACAGGCATTGCGTCGGCTTGCACCTGCAGGATGCAGGCACAAAAAACCCACCGGTTTGACGGAGGTGGGTACCGCTATGAGAGGAGTTTCGACGCTCCTTGGGCCTAGATTGCAAGTACGCGGTCTGGCGTGTCAATACACGTAGCGGGTCTCGCGCGGCCGTGTGCGCCGCTGGCGCAGTTCCATAAGGGCCACGCAAGCCGAGCGCCGTCGCCTGATAAGTGCACCTGACCCCATCTCGGTCCAAACAGCATCTTCTAGCTTACGTCAACAGTACACCTAGGACGTTCTCGGGGTCGTCCTTTGCTTTTTGGCCTCGGCAACTTCGTCCTGTAATGCGCTACTCTTCGAGTAGGGGGAGCGAGGGAAAACGCATGACGGACCTGTTAAGTGACCAAGAGCACAAGCCGGATGCTCTTGAGCTGCTGCTTCGGGACAAGCCGACCGACGAGAAGACCGGCGCAAACGCCACTCTCGGATTTACCTACCAACAATGGTGGGGAGCTTTGGCGGTAGCAGAATTGCTCGCAAGCGAAGAAGACTTTGCAGTTGGCATGGAAGTCAAAGAAGACGTGACGCTTCTGGACTCTGCCGACTCGCCCACAGCTGTCGAGTTCTGCCAGATAAAGAAGAATGAGCAAACAGGAGGGTGGAAGCTAAAAGACCTCCGGACGGAAGGCCGAAAACGCAAGGACAAGACGCGAGATGCGTCGCCTCTAGCGAAGCTCTACAAACGCAGGAGTGATTTTTCGGGCCACCCCACAAAGCTTCGGTTTGTCTCGAATGTTGGAGTGAAGGTCTCGCTCGAAGAGGCAGACAATGTTTTTGTCAATCAGTGTCAATTGTCCGACTTAGCGACGAGCCAGCAGGACGAGCTTCGAGAGCACCTTGGAAAGCAGCTAGGCATTGCAGCGGCAGACCTGGACCTGAGCAACTTCGTAATTCATCGTAGCGATCTACCACTTGGGCAGCAGCACGTCTTCCTTGCCGGAAAGCTTGCGGAACTCAGTGAGAGCGGGAAGCTTCCGTTCGATTTGAAACAGCCGAACGTCGCGGCGCGCGTCCTGGCATCTATATTGCAATCCAAAGCATCGAATATCGGCTACGCGTCGAACTTCGCCGAGCTAAAGAAGAGGCTTCTCTCCCGAAGCGAGGCCGTTCAGGCTCTCGCCAGCGTTGCCGGAGCAAAGCCTCAAATCGGCGAAGTCCTGGATGGAGCCATTGCTCGACTTCACGTCGAAACGCACCCATTCCAAGCAGTCAAGTCGATCCAAGCCGAGCGCGTGACTGTGCTCGCCCATGCCGTGGACCGAACAAACAATCAGCTAAAGCAGTGCGTCTCAATCCTTGCGACGCAAGTTAACGAAGTTATGACTGCGGCGGTTGGAGCCAAACTGGGGGAGCTCATGGACAATTTGGTGCAAGCAGGCCTCTCCGCAAACGCTTCCGTATTTGCCGGGCTCAAGCCTGGATACATAAATGCGGTTGCCTTATTGGTGCTAAACGATGGAATCGAAATCGACGTACTCCATATTGCGGCTCATCCGAAATCTGAGGCTCAAGCATGAGCCGGAAAGTCACCTTCAAGACGCTATTTCTGATATCGCAGCGAGACGCAAGCGCTCGGAAGCTGGATTTGTCCCAGCAGACTCTCCTTCTCGGCTCGAACGGGACGGGGAAATCGAGAATCACTAAGAACCTGTTCTGGGTCTTTGGCTGCAATCCACCCAAGCGCAACGTCGGCAATTGGGACACTGAAACCATTGGGGCGCTTGAGTTCTCGTTTGATGGTAAGGATTATTTTGTATTGCGTCAGGGGAACCGCTTAGGGTTGTTCCTCGATGGGCGGCTGCTTTTTGGCGCTCAGAAGATGAGCGAGTGGAATCGACATATAGCCCGGATATTTGGCTACCGCCTCCAGCTTCCCCGCCCCAAGGGCGACCGCTTCGATCAAGCAGGGATGGACTACCTTACCCTCCCGTTCTATATGGATCAGGACGGCAGTTGGGGCGCGAGTTGGGACACGTATGAAAACCTCGGCCAATTCAAAGCCTGGAAGAAGCCCGCGTTCGAATCTTTCATCGGGCTCAAGCCCAATGCATACTTCGAAGCGAAGCAGAAGCAAGACGAGCTATCTATCGTCTTAAACGAGAAGCGCAGGGAGTTGGATGCTCAAACCGCAGCCTTCCGGCGCGTGGAGGAGATTCTCCCGGAAGACGTACCGACTCTAGACCCGCAGGCTTTCCGAGACGAACTGGCAGAGCTGGGTAGGAAAGCAACTAACGCCTACAACCTCCAGGTAAAGACGCGCGCGAAGCTTCTCACCGTGATGGGCGCGCGTGAACAGATGCGGGCAGAACTGCAACTAGCTGGAGCAGCCCACAAAGAATTGAACTCAGACATCGTCTATCTATCCGACCTCCCGCCCGGTCCTATCGAGTGCCCCACTTGTGGCGTCCAGCATGAAAACTCATTCCATGCGCGACTCACGCTATCGCAAGATGCGGACACGATGGCTGCTCTTGTCGCGGAGCTCCAAGTCCGCTCAGACGAGCTTAGGACGGAAGAGGAAAGCATCCGATCACAGCTTTCTGAGATCGCAAGGACCATCGCCGATTTTGATCGCACGGCGCATGAGCGTAAGGCGGACCTCGCACTTGGCGAACTTCTCGCCGCGCAAAGTCGACGCACCTTAGATGAGGCTTTTCGCCGCGTATCAATGGAAATTCAGGTCAACCTGACAGACCTTGAGGCTCAAGAGCGGGAGCTAAAAGCCTGCGCTAAACAGTTCCTCGATAAACACCGCATCAAGACTGTCCAGGAATACTTCTCCAACGCCGTTGCCACGTTCTCACAAACACTCAATGTTCCAAGCGATGAGCAAGTCTCCAAGGTTGTGCCCGGGGATCGTGCTGAGGCTGGGGGAAGTTCTGCCCCACGCTCCATGCTCGCCGTCCACCTCGGGCTGTTGAGCACAAACGCCGAGTATGGGGATTGCCCCTTGTTCCCGTTTGTCATGGATACCCCGCAACAGTCCGGCCAGGACGAGAAGAATCTACGGAAGATGATCGAAGTCGCCGAACGTGCGGCCAGCGCAAGCCATCAAGTGGTCCTGGCAATCGAGACCCTCCCGGCTGACCTCGACATTTCCAGCTTTGCGGTTGTTCCATTCGAAAAAAGCCACGGCGCTCTATTGAAGGAGGACTTCCACGCCGTTGCAGAGGTCATTCGGGGGCCTCTCACATTGCTCAGTGAAGCACTGGCGTTTGAGGGAGGCTCCAGAAAACAAAGTGGACGAACTAATGCCCAGAACTATTTTGGCGCCTAGAACTTGTAAGTCAGCCCCAGGTACGCCAGCCGGCCTGCGTAGCCGCCGGTATAGAAGCGGGCGCGGGTGTCTTCGCCCAGGTGCGAGCGTGACTCCTGCTTGGTCAGGTTCAGCACCGAGGCGGTGAGGCTGAGCGCCGGGGTGATGTTGTACGCCGCGTTCAGATCGATCTGGTAGTACGGCTCCTCAAAGACGTTCAACCCGTTGACCAGGCCTTGCACCAGCTCGCCGCGACGGTTGTACGAGGCGCGCAGCAGCAGGCTGTCGATCTCGTAGAACACGGTGAGGTTGGTCTGGTTTCTGGCGCTGCCCGGCATGGAGGTCTTGCCGGCCTCGGTGCCGTCCTCCAGCCGCACCGCCGCCTTGCTGGCATCGTTGTAGGTGTAGTTGAACTGCACACCGAGACCGAATGGCAGCGTGTGCTGCGCGTAGAGCTCCACACCCTGCGAGACCGCGTCCTGGCCGCCGGCCTGGGTGCTGTAGTTCTGCACGGTGACCGGTTGCCCGTCGACCATCATGTTCACGTCGCTGATCACGTCGACCGCAAAGTTCTCCACGTTCTTGCGGAACAGTCCCACACCTGCCACCGAGCCCGGCTGGAAATACCATTCCAGCCCCAGGTCGAACTGGTTGGCCTTGTACGGCTCCAGGTTCTTGTTGCTGCCCGAGCCGTACCAGCCCTGCTCGCTGGCCCCGCCGGTCAGGCGCCGGTCGGCCACGTACTCGGGACTGTAAAACTCCAGGCTGCCAGGCGCGGCGATGTCGTTGTAGCTGGGACGTGCGATCACCTTCGCGGCTGCCGCGCGCAGCAGCAGGTTCGCGGTCAGGTCGTAGGCCAGGTTGAAACTCGGCAGCACGTCGGTGTAGTTGCGGTCCAGCCCGCTGACCACGAACGACTCGGTGCGTTGCACGCTGTCGGACAAACGCCAGTAGCCTTCGGTCCCGCAATAGGTGTCGGCCGGGGCGCCGCCGGGCATGGCGGCGCCCTGCTGGCAGGCCAGCGGATTGCCGTCGGCGCCATCGAAGAAGTAGTCGTTGTAGGCGGTCACCTTGTCGGTGGAATCGGCACGCTGGCCGGTGCGCGCCACCCGCACGCCGACGTTGCCACGCAGCCGCTCGGTGTGGAAGTTGAGTTGCAGGTAGGTGGAATAGATCTCCTCGTCGACGTTGTAGACGAAGTTGTCTTCGCTGCGGGTCTGCATTGCGCCGTAGGTCTGGTTCAAGTAGCCGATGTAACCCGGGAAGTTGATCGCCGGGAACGCGCTGGCGTTGACGCCACCGGCCAGGTTGTCCTGCGCGAACAGCAGGCCCGGCGAGAACTGGGTGGCGATGGCATTGCAGCGCCCGTTCCAGTAGCGGTTGTCGTAGTCGCCCGGATCGGTGCCCGGGCACACCCAGTAGTTGTTGCCGGTACTGCGGTGGATGCCGCCGTCGCGACGCTTGAGGCCGAACTGCAGCGAGTCGACGACCTCGCCATCGAAATGCCAGGTGGTATCGATCTGCGCGTACTGCTGCTGATTGGTGTTACGGGTCCAGGACGAGCCGGTCGAGCCCAGGTCGACCTGCAGGATGCCGTCGCGCAGGTTCTGCATCAGCTGCGGCGAGAATGTCATGGACGGCGTGCCGGTCAGGTCCCAGGCGCTGGCGAAGTTGCCGTTGGTCCAGCTGCCGTCGGCGTTCTGCAGGCGCGGCTTGATCGGCAGGGAGAACTGCAGCTCCGGCCCGCCCTTGGCCCAGGTGCGGCCGACCTTGAACGCCACGTCCACCTGCTCGCCACGCCATTCGCCGCCCAGGTCCACCGTCTGCGACTGCGATTTCTCGATGTTGTAGCTGCCGGTGATCTGCGGCGTCGGCACGGTGCAATCGTCCGAGCCCCAGCCGCCCGGCGGCAGGCCGGCCGCGGCGGCCTGCGCCTCGCTGCAATAGTAGGTCTTGCCCGGACGCAGGCTGTAGGCGGCGCCAGTGACGATGGTGCCGCTGGGATCGAACTGCAGCCCGTCGAGCAGACGGCCGCCGCGCCAGTTGCCGTCGCCGTTATAGCGGGCAATGTTCCACTCGGGAATCTTGATGGTATTGGTCTGCGAATTCTGCGACAGGTCGAAGCGGAAGTAGTTCGCGGTCAGCGTCAGGTCGTCGGTCGGCTTGAACTGCAAGGTCAGTTGCCCACCCTTGCGCTCGCGCTCCTCGCGTTTGGCGTCCAGGCTGACCGCCGTCGGCATCATGAAACCGGTGGAGTAATTGCTGTCCTGGTTCCAGAAACCGGTACCGCCCCACCAATTGGCGTTGAAGTCCGACGGATTTCCATTCACGTCGACCGCCGGGCCGACTTCGTCGCGGCCGTACCACTGCCAGCTCTCGGTACTGGCATTGAGCGTGCGTGCGGTGCGCTTCTGCTGCGTGTAGCCCACGAAGACACCGAAGCGGTTGTCCTTGTCGTGCCACGAGTACGAACCGGAGAACTGGCCGTCGGTCTTCTTGCTGGTATCGGCCCAAGTGCCCTCGGCGGAGACGAAGCCGGAATGTGGCTCCAGTTCCAGCGGGCGCCGCGTCTGCAGGATCACCGTGCCGCCGATGCCGCCTTCGTCGATGCGTGCTTCCGGGGTCTTGTACAGCTCCGCGCTGCCCAGCAGGTTCGACGGCAGCAGCGTGTAGTTGAACGAGCGCGTCGGGTCGCCGTTGGATTCTGCGGTGGCGATGTAGTTGCCGTTCAATTCGGTCAGCACCAGTTCCGAGGAAAGGCCGCGCACACTGACATTCTTGCCTTCGCCGCCGTCGCGGCTGATGACCACGCCGGGCACGCGCTGCAGCGCATCGGCCACATTCTTGTCGGGGAACTTGCCCACGTCCTCGGCGGTGATCACATCGACCACGGCGTTGGCGTTGCGCTTCTGCTCCAGGCTTTTTTCGATCGCGTAGCGGTAGCCGGTCACCGTCACCGCGTCCAGGTCCGTGGCCTGCACCTCGGCCTGGCCCGTGGGCGCCGGCGTGCCGTCGGCCTGCTGGGCGACAGCGGTGGTAGAGGCGGCGCTCGCGAACAAGACGATGGCGATACCGGCGGACAGCGTGCTGCGGTTGCGTGCGAATGGCATGCAGTTCATTTCGATCATGCTCTCCCAATAGTGATTTGCTTCGGCCGATTCCTGTCGATCCAACGATCGGACAAGAACGCTGCGCGAAGTGACGCAGAAATATCCGGCGCCGTTGCGGCGACCCGGTTTCCTCGTTTTCCCTCCCCCTTCTGCGCAGAGGCGATTAGATCGTTCTAATGCAGTGGAAAACGTAAGTATCACAGCCCATGCGGTAGCGCATTCTGCCCCGCAACAGGCCCGCGGCGTTGTAAGGCATCCACGATGGCCGGCCGGGCTCGCCACGCTTGCACGCGGCACGGCACAGCACGGCCTGCCGCGTGCGAGCGCTGCAGTAGTTCGATCACTGACAGCAACACGCCCTGGCCCGCATCCAGGCGCAAGTGGTTTCGCGAAGCGGCTGCACTCCCCGTCATTTGCAACCGGGCTCAGCCAGAGACAGGATCGACATGCGTGTTGACACACGCCAAGGACATGGCCCACCGCACGCCGCTTGGCTGCCATCGCCGTGGCCACGGCCACGGCAATTCTGATACGCGAGGATTCTTTATCGCTTGTGCTTGTCTGGGCGTTCGATCAATGGATCTGAGCAGAACCCTGGCAGAGCCATTCAGCCGTTCTGCCACCGGTCAAATGACGCGGCCGCATCGCGCAGCCGCTGGCTCACGACCTTTCTTACTCACTGCGGATCCAGATACATCGACACCTGCCCTGACCCACAAGACGATACGGCACACCCCCTGGCGATCGGGTCGCACGGGTGCCCGACAACAGCGGCATCACGGCCCTCGCCCTCAAGCCAGCAACCGCAGCCTTCGCGTGGGACATGCCGACCCCGAGCAATCGATCCGGTTAGCCCAGCCCGTTGCGTGAGGCGGCTGGCGCGTCAACGCACCTGCCGCTGCACGCATCAGTTCAATAGCATTTGCGCTGAGACAGTGAAAGCGCACGCGGCGGCGCGGCGGAACAATCGCCTCCGCGATCGATGGACGCTGCACACTCGAGTGCGGCATCGCGATTGTTGCGGATATCAGCCAGGGAACTGGCGATGGCCACATCCGGGATCACTCCCCGCCCTTCGAGCGAGACACCGGATGGATCTTTGAAGGACGCGATCGGAATATGAATCTTGGCTCCTTGATCGAGCGAAAAGACCTGCGCAATCAACACCTGCCCGGCGGTGCGCTGACCAATCACGCGGGCACGGCGATAGTGTTGCAGGGCTGCCGACAGAACCTCGGCAGCGCTGGAGCTGGCTTCACTGACAAGGACCGTGACCGGAACGTCCGTGGCGGTCATTCCCGTTGGAACACGCAGCTCGCTGGACGATGTGCGACCGCGCTCTGTTCCAAGCAGCATCCCGGCGGGGAGAAAGTTCCCGGCAATCTCGCCAAGGGCCGTTGCGGCGCCACCACGATTGAGGCGGAGATCGAGCACGATTGGCTGACCGGGATGCGCGGCTACCTGCTGGGTCAACCAGCGCGCATTCTTCGTGTTGAAGTCGTTGAATTCCAGGACGAGCGAACCCCGATGCGCATAGGCGACTCGCTCATAGAGCTTGGCCATGAGTCGTTGCCCCATGGTGTGCTCGCTGGGATCTGTCCTGACCTGAACCACTTGCCCGGATGGTTGCCTGAGACGGTAGTCATACGTGCCGAACGGCTGTCCTGATACCGGCCCCATGCCGACCAAGTGGTCGCCTGGCTCGACACCCGCCCTTTCCGCGCTGGAGTGATTCACCACCTCGATCACGTTGAGCCCATTTCCAGCCTCACCGCTGGTGGTCGTCAGCTTCAATGGCCGGTAATCGATCAGGCCAGGCAGTTCACCCGTTCCAGAAAGCGAACCCAGCACGTTGGCAAACGTCATCCAATCAACATTATTGACTCGAACAACCCCATCGCGCCTTTCAAAATTCGTCGGGCGCGCCGCAGCAAGGGCGACCGGCATAACGAAATAGTGCGAGACACCAGCCACAGATATCGTGGATACGGCGATGTCCAGCGTCTTCTGAGAAGCGACTGGATTGACGGCATTACATAACACGACATGCGCGCCTACGCGCACACCTCGCGCATAAAGAGGAGAACGGGGGTCAATGGATTCAACGACCGACATGCGTACCAACCCGGGCTCGGAGATCAGCATGCCCGCTCCCACAAACGCATCGGGCCATTGAAGCCCGACCAGATCTTCCTTCTTTGGAATGTCACCCGCGGCCTGCTCGGCCGTGAGGTATTGGAGATGCGACGCCTCCAATAACCCCAACATTTCCCCTACCAGGTCGACCGTCTTTGCATGACTAAAATCGAAGAGCGGAATTCTCTTCCTGTAGGTCGCGTTGACAGCCGCCCAGTCGTAGCCATTGAAATGTTCGTCGTAATAAAGCTTATCGACCGCCGACCAGGCAGACACCAGAATATGCAGGTTAATTCGATAATTCACCCAAACAGCGAGTGCGGAGACCAACGCGGTGGAGCACAGTAACCCCAGAACAAACTGCCGATAGTTAAGCCCCAACCCACCCTCTCCTTGATGACGCGTTCGCACCGGACATGTGTACGACATCTCTCGCCCTGGTCCATGGTGAGCGCGCGCCCCGACGCTACCGGCCCTATCCCGCGGCATTGAACACGGCTGCGAAGGTAATCGTCGCGAACCGAAGCTATCGCCTCATCCAGTGCAAGTGCATGGGCTAGCGATTCCTGGCCATCCCTGAGAGGGGACCGGCAGCGTAACGGTCGCCGCAAGACGGATTCGTGCCGCGACGGCGAGTCAGACAGGGGTCCGCCGAGCCAAGGAGCCGATCCCCACCGCGCCGACGCCCCTCACAGAAGCCGACAATTGACAGTCCGCGCCTGGACGTACCCTCATCCCAACCCCTCTCCCGCAGGAGAGGGGCTTGAACCGTGCAGGCCTTGCGTTCTCTTCGCTTTCGTAAAAGCGGGCCTAGCCCTAGGCGTCACTGAGTTCATCCAGACCTTTTACGACCGAGGGACCGGCCCCCGGCCGCGCTACCGCTCTCAGCGCAGTCGGCAATTCGAAGACCCATCCCCCAGAACGACAACTTTCTGGCGCGCCAACCAGGCGCATCTATCAAGTCCGCCGCGCCTGGGCCGATACCGCATGCATGGACAGACTCAGCGTAATCGGACTAGTGCTGGCGATCGTGGCGATCGTGGGCGGCAGCGTGTTGAAAGGTGCCGGCATTTCGTCGCTGTGGTCGCCGGCTGCCTTCGTGATCGTCATCGTCGGCACGGTGGCCGCGATCCTGCTGCACACCTCACCGGCAGTTTTCCGGCGCGCGTTCAAGATCCTGCGCTGGGTGATCCAGCCGCCGGCCAGCGATCGCCCGCAGCTGCTGGCGCGGATCGTCGAGTGGAGCAACATCGCCCGTCGCCAAGGCCTGCTGGGCCTGGAAGACCAATTGCCGCGCCAGCAGGATGCCTTCCTGCGCAAAGGCCTGCAGATGCTGATCGATGGCGTGGAGCCGGAAGCCATGCGCAACATGCTCGAGATCGAAGTGGACAACCAGGAGCGTCAGGATCTTGCCGCGGCCAAGGTGTTCGAGGGCATGGGCATCTATGCGCCCACGCTGGGCATCATCGGTGCGGTGCTGGGCCTGATGGCGGTGATGAAGAATCTGGCCGACCCGGCCATGCTCGGCCACGGCATCGCCGCGGCATTCACCGCCACTATTTACGGTATCGCCTCGGCCAACCTGCTGTTCCTGCCGGTCGCCGCCAAGCTCAAGAGCGTGATCCATTGCAGCACCAACGAGCGCGAAATGGCGATCGAAGGCCTGATCGCGATCGCCCAGGGCGAGAACCCGCGCAACATCGAATCAAAATTGGCAGGCTACTTGCATTAGCTCGCTATGGCCCGTCGTCGCAAACACCACGAAGAACATGGCAACCACGAAGCGTGGGCGATTCCGTATGCCGATCTGATGACGCTGCTGCTGGCGTTCTTCGTCGTCATGTACGCCATCTCCTCGCTCAACGAGGGCAAATACAAGGTCATGGCGCAGGCGCTGACCACGGCCTTCGGTGGCTCGTCCACTACCGCCAGCCCGGTACAGCTGGGCAAGACCCAGACCCTGGGCGCCGATTACGACCGCCCCTCGGTGATCAAGGCCGGCGCGCCGATGGCTGCCTCCAACGGCCCGACTGACCCTACCCTGCTGCCGTCGATGGCCGCGCAGATGCGCATGCCGGTGTCGCTGCGCAACCAGGCGCAACTGGCGCGCGCGCAGCGGCAGATGGATGCAGTGGAGCAACAGCTGAGCAAGACGCTGGCGCCGCTGATCGACAAAAAACTCATCACCATCCGCCGCAACGATCTGTGGATCGAGGTCGAGATCAACAGCGATATCCTGTTCGGCACCGGCTCGGCCGCGTTGGCCGGCAATGCCCGCACCACCTTGTCCACGCTCGCCTCGGTGCTGCGCGACGCACCCAATGGCGTGCGCGTGGAGGGCTATACCGATAACCAGCCGATCGCCACCGCGCAATTCCCCTCCAACTGGGAACTGTCCGCGGCGCGCGCGGCCAGCGTGGTGCACCTGTTCGCCGACGACGGCGTCGCCCCGCAACGATTGGCGATGGTGGGCTATGGAGAATTCCGCGCACGTGCCGATAACAGCACTGAGGCGGGACGGAATGCGAACCGGCGTGTGGTGTTGATCATCCTCGCTGACTCGGCTGGCTCACTCGCACCCGATCCGCCATCGCAGTTGCATGCGACCGCCGCCGGGGCGCCCAAGCTTCCCAAGTCTGACGGCGGCCAAACGGCCGTCACCACCGAAAGCGGCACAAGTTCCGTCCCCGCCGTAATTCAAGGAGTGCAGTGACATGCGTATCTGGGCAATCGCCAACCAAAAGGGCGGCGTCGGCAAGACCACCACGACGCTGGCATTGGGTCGCGGCCTGGCCGCGCTCGGCCACCGGGTGTTGTTGATCGACCTCGATCCGCACTCCTCGCTCACCCGCGCGTTCGGCGTGGCGGTCGACCCGCCGCCGCGCGGGGTGCTGGACCTGTTCGGCACCCCACCGAGCGATCTGGCCAGCCTGGCGCACGAAAGCAGCATCCCCGGCCTGTCGTATGTGTGCGCGCAAGCCGCACTGGCCACGCTGGAGCGCCGTAGCGCCAATCAACCCGGCCTTGGCCTGGCATTGCAGAACGCAATGACCCGCCACGCCGGTCAACACGATTACATCCTGCTCGACTGCCCGCCCACGCTCGGCCTGCTGATGATCAATGCGCTGGCCGCCTGCGACCGCGTGGTGGTGCCGACCCAGGCCGAGCCGCTGGCCTTGCATGGTCTTGCCAGCATGGTGCGCACCGCCGACATGGTGCAGCGCTCGCGTCGCCGCGAGCTGCCGATGTCGATCCTGCCGACCCTGTTCGACCGCCGCACCCGCGCAGGCAACGAAACGCTCAAGGAAATGCAGACCACCTACGGCCCGGTGGTGTGGGAAGACGCCGTTCCGATGGACACCCGTATCTGTAATGCCGCCGCACTCACCGTCCCCGCTGTCGGCGGCGACTATCAGGGCCGCGGCCTGTCCGCCTATCGCCGCGCGCTGGAATGGGTGCTGGCCGATGACGCGATGCGCATGGAGCAAGCCGCATGAGTAACCCCACCGCTAACGGTGAGCTGGACGATTATCTGGAGGGCCTGCTGCACGATGCAGGCGTCGAGATCCTCGCCCCGCCCGCTGCGGCCGCTATCGCCGCTGTCGAAACGCCGGCGCTTGCGCACGCAGATCTCGCGTTGGCCGAGCCGCCGGTGCAGGCTGCCGCGCTTCCCGAAGCTGCCGCGGCCTCACAAGCCGCCACCTCCAATGCAATTGCCGCGGTGCTGAGCGCCGATGCGATCGCTGCCGATTTCCTGGCGGAAATGGATGCCGATCCGGCGTTCGGTCCACCCGTGGCCGCCGCGCCCAGCGCTGCCGACATCGCGGCCGATTTCCTTGCCGAGATGGATGCAGACCCGGCCTTCGGCCCGCCCGTGGTCGCCGCGCCCAGCGCTGCCGACATCGCGGCCGATTTCCTTGCCGAAATGGATGCAGACCCGGCCTTCGGCCCGCCTGTCACGGCTGCCCCGAGCGCGGCCGATATCGCGGCCGATTTCCTCGCTGAAATGGATGCGGACCCGGCCTTCGCCGCCGCGCCCACCGCGGTGGAGCTGCTCACCGCCGATCTGCTGGCAGAAATGGATGCCGACCCAGCCTTCGGGCTAGACGCCGCACCGGTCGCCGTACCCACACCTGCCCCGACACCGAAACCCGCACCCCGTGCAGCACCTGCACCGATGCGCGCTGCACCGGTGCCCACTGGACTGCAGGCATTGCTGGCGCCCGGCCAGGCCGACAAGATTCACGCCGAACGCCGCGCCAGCGAACGCAGCACGCGTTGGTTACGTCTGCGCTGCGGCGAACAAACCTATGCACTGGAATTACTCAAGGTGCAGGAAGTGGTCTTGCCAGTACCGCTACTGCCGCTGCGCGGCACTGCCAGCGCGATGCTCGGCATCATGAACCTGCGTGGCCAGGTGGTCCCGGTGATCGATCTGGGCATCCACCTCGGCTCTTCGCCGGTGGACATGGATCTGCACACCCGCGTGGTGGTGCTGGAAGAAAACGGCGAAACCATGGGCCTGCGCGTGTCGGCCGTGGAAGACGTCACCAGCCTGACCGATCAGCAGATCGAACCGCCAGACAACGCACGCCTGTGCCGCATTTATAACAACCTGTTCCGCGGCGTTGCACGCCTGGGCCATCAGCCGATGATCCTGCTCGATGCCACCCATCTGCTGCATTGATACGCCTAGCTTGCTCGTACCTGCACGCATAACGATTCAGCGTTAAAGCTTTCCCGCACCCCGCCGTTAGTACGCATAGAACCAGCCGTTCGGAGCAACAATGAGCACAGTGACATTGGGCGAGGATCTCGGTATCGAGACCAGCGCCGACCTCAAGCAAAAGCTTGCCGGATTCCTCACCCAGGACGGCGACCTTGTGCTTGATGCCGGTGAAGTCCGGCGCATCCACACCGCAAGCGTGCAATTGCTCTGCGCCTTTGTGCAGAGCCGCCGCCAGGCCGGTCTGCACACCGAATTCGATGGCTGCAACGACACTTTTAGAGATGCGGCTCGTCTGCTCGGCGTTACCGACGCGCTCGGACTTCCCGCATCCAATGACAACCTGAAATCTGTGGAGAACGCCGCATGAGCGCACGTATCTTGGTGGTGGACGATTCGGCGTCGATGCGCCAGATGGTCTCTTTCGCCCTCACCTCTGCCGGCTTTGCCGTCGAAGAAGCCGAAGACGGCGCCGTTGCGCTGGGCCGCGCGAAGGGTCAGCGCTTCAATGCGGTGGTCACCGACGTGAACATGCCCAACATGGACGGCATCTCGCTGATTCGCGAGCTGCGCCAGCTGCCGGACTACAAGTTCACCCCGATGCTCATGCTGACCACCGAGTCGGCGGCCGACAAGAAGTCCGAAGGCAAGGCGGCAGGTGCGACGGGTTGGCTGGTCAAGCCGTTCAATCCAGAGCAGCTGATCGCCACCGTCCAGAAAGTTCTCGGTTAAACCCTTCTCGCTTCACCTTCGGATTTCACGCCCATGAGCATGGACCTGCAACGCTTCCACGCCACCTTTTTCGAAGAGAGCCGTGAAGGGCTCGACGCGATGGAGGCCGGGCTGTTGTCTCTTGAAGAAGGCAACCGCGACCCGGAAATCATCAACTCGGTGTTCCGCGCCGCGCACTCGATCAAGGGCGGCGCTGCCACCTTCGGTTTCGATGCCGTCGCCGGGCTGACCCACGTGCTGGAGACGCTGCTGGACGAGTTGCGCTCCAACAAGCGCCAGCTCGAACCCAATGCGGTCGATGCCATGCTTGGCTCGGTCGACGTGCTGCGTGCCCTGTTGCGCGAAGCCGAACACGGCACCCCGGCCGACCCAGCTGCAGTCAAGGCCGTGCATACCCGTTTGAACGCCGTGCTCGCCGGCGAAGCGCCGGCGGCTGCGGTCGTCGCCAAGCCGAAGGAAGCAGAACCGGAAGCCTGGCACATCGGTTTCACTCCGGCGCCGTCGCTGTTCATGAGCGGCAACGACCCGCTGCGCATCATCCGCGAGCTCGAGCACCTTGGCCCGCTGCAGATTGCCGCGCGTCTGGAGCGCATGCCGGGCTTTGAAAACATCGATCCGCTGGAAGCGTATCTGGCGTGGGATCTGGGCCTGATCGGCAAGATTCCGCGCAGCAAGATCGAAGACACCTTTGCCTGGGTGGTGGACGATTGCGAACTGGACATCCGCCCGATGGCGGTGCCCGGTCCGCCGCCGAGCTTGGCCGTGGACGCTGCGGCGGCGGCACCGGTTGCAGCCAGCGCCGCCGCACCGACCGCCGCTGCCGAACCTGCTGCTGCCGCGGCAGCAACGCCGGCCAAGGCCGCCGCTGCAGAAGCCGAAAGCTCGATCCGCGTCAGCGTGGACAAGGTCGATGCCTTGATCAACCTGGTCGGCGAGCTGGTGATTACGCAGGCCATGCTCAAGCAGGTCTCCACCGGCCTGGACCCGGCGCATGCCGAACAGCTGTTCGCCGGTCTGGATCTGTTGGAACGCAATACCCGCGATCTGCAGGAAGCTGTCATCGGCGTGCGCATGCTGCCCGTCGATGCGGTGTTCCGCCGCTTCCCGCGCCTGGTGCGCGACCTTTCCAGCCGCCTCGGCAAGCACGTGCGTCTGCGCACGATTGGCGAGAGTACCGAGTTGGACAAGGGGCTGATCGAAAAGATTGCCGATCCGTTGGTGCACTTGGTGCGCAACTCGATCGACCATGGTCTGGAACTGCCCGATGCGCGCCGCGCCGCCGGCAAGGACGAGACCGGCACCATCACCCTGGCGGCCTCGCATCAGGGCGGCCACATCGTGATCGAAGTGAGCGACGACGGCCGTGGCCTCAATCGCGCCAAGATCCTGGAAAAAGCGGCCGAACGCGGCATCGCCGTGCCGGACAACCCGACCGACGCACAGGTATGGGACTTGATCTTCGCACCGGGCTTCTCCACTGCCGATGCCGTCACCGACCTGTCCGGTCGCGGCGTGGGCATGGACGTGGTCCGCCGCAATATCCAGGGCCTGGGTGGCGAAGTGCAGCTGGAAAGCAACGCCGGCAGCGGGACGCGCGTGCTGATCCGTCTGCCGCTGACCCTGGCCATCCTCGACGGCATGACCGTGTCGGTCGCCGGCGAAACGCTGATCCTGCCGCTGTCCTACGTGCTCGAAGCACTGCAGCCGGCTGCGGAAGACGTCCGCTCGATGGCCGGCGACGGCCGGGTCCTGCGGGTCCGAGGGGAGTATCTGCCGATCCTGTCGCTCACCAATTACTACGGCTTCGGCGGGCAACAGTCCTCCACCGAATCACTGGTGGTGGTGGTCGAAGGAGACGGCCAGAAGATCGCGCTGGAAGTGGACGAATTGCTTGGCCAGCAGCAGGTGGTGGTCAAGAACATCGAGAATAATTACCGGCGCATTCCGGGCGTCTCCGGCGCCACCATCCTCGGCGATGGGCGGGTTTCGCTGATCGTGGATATCGGTGGCCTGGTGCGCTCGCTGAAGGTGCCGCAAGCCGCGTAATGCATTCGCCGCGGCCTGGATGCCGCGGCGCAAGGCTCCACCACACCATCGCCGCAACGATGGGCGCTGGAGCGATCGCCGGCAGTCTGGGGACTGCCGGCATCGGTACCACCCGTTCGGCCCAGCACGACCGACGGTAGATCCTGGCCATTCGTCCGGATCCTCGACTCTGACACGTCCTTGCCCCACCTGTTGGCGGGCGCCCACGCAGCCAGTCGCTCTCTGAAACACAACAAGACGCTATGAACCGGTTTCGTCATCTTGCTGTTGCCAGCGAGTTGGCGTTCGCGTTTTCCTGCACCGTGCCGATCACCTTGGGCCTGGGAGGGTTGCGCTTGCGTGCATGCTTCAGCGTACGCGGGCTGTCGTCGACGCCAGGGCCACGCCCATTGCAGCGCCACGCGCGCCGGTAGCCGCAGCCGCCGACGGCGATTCGACCGGGCACGCGTTTTGACCGCGACGTCTGTGTAGCACAGCCGCAAAGCGGCCAACACGCCCAAGTCCCTCCCGGCAGCGATGTCGAGGCTTGTGTTTGCGCGTGCGCGGTTGATCCACACTCGCGCGCAAGCATCGCGGCATCCATGAGAGCAGGTCACGCATCGCAGTCAGCATGCGCGCGCGATGCATAGCCACACGTGCCTTGGCGGAGTGGGACCATGAACGCAAGCATGCTGCACTGCAGCATGACACTTCAGAAATCTGCCTGGCGAACGCTACCGGTGTATCTCTTTTCCACCCTCCCCTAGAGAACACCATGACATTCCTGCACTCCCTGACCGTCGGGCGACGCCTGGCCTTGGCATTCGCGTTGCTGATCGTTTTGTTGGCCGGCTCCACCACCCTGGCGCTGTACGAATTCAAGACCGTCAAACAGCAGGTCTCGATCATCATCGAGGTCAACAACCGCAAGGCTGCGCTGCTCAACAAGATGCGCGAAAGCAATATGCTCGGCGAACGCTACCTGCGCGACTTCATGCTGGCCATCCCGCAACAACGGTCCGCCGTCGATGCCCAGCTCAAGGACAACCGCGCGCATTACGCACAACTCTGGGCCGCACTGCAGCAGCTGCCAACCAACGCCGACGGCATGCGCGCACGCCAGGCCATCCAGGACAGCCTCACCGCTGCCCGTGCCACCAACAACCGTCTGCTCGGCATGGTGCGCGATGGCGATCTCGACGGCGCCAAGCAGCTGTTGAACGGCCAGGCGCAGCCCTTGCTGGAACGCCGTTCCAAGGCGATCGACGCCGCGGTGGAATTGCAGAACCAGCAGAACGCCGCCGGTGCGGACACGATCCTGAGCAGCGTGGCGCTGGCCAATCGCGCCCTGATCGCCTTCGGTCTGTTGGCGGCCGGCCTGGCCGCTGCACTGGCGTGGCTGATTTCCCGCAGCCTGGTACGCCCGCTGAAACAGGCCACGCAGGTGGCCGAGGCGATCGCGCAGGGCAGGCTGGATAATCCGATCGGCCCGCAGCCGGGCGACGAGCCTGGCCAGTTGCTGACCAGCATGCGCGGCATGCAGGATCAGCTCAAGGCGGTGGCCGCCGCGCAGCAGGACATGGCGCGCCGGCACGACGCCGGCCAGATCAGCTTCCGCATGGATCAGGCGGCGTTTCCCGGCGAATACGGCAGCATGGTGCGCGACACCAATGCACTGGTCGCATCGCATATCGAAGTGAAGATGAAGCTGGCGCAGATCATGTCGCGCTACGCCATCGGCGACCTGAGTGAGGATATGGACCGCCTACCCGGCGAGAAGGCCGTGCTCAGCGACACCATGGATGCGGTCAAGCGCAACCTCTCGGCGATGAACGGCCAGATCCAGTTGCTCGCGCAGGCCGCCGCGCATGGCGACTTCAGCGTGCGCGGCGATACGCAGCGGTTTCAGCATGACTTTCTGGCGATGGTGGAAAGCCTCAACCAGCTGATGGCCACCGCCGATGGCAACCTCGGTGCGTTGTCCGGGGTGCTGCAGGCCATTGCCGCCGGCGACCTGACCGAGCGCATGCACGGCCAGTTCCATGGCGTGTTTGCGCAGATGCGCGACAACGCCAATGCCACCACCGAGCAGTTGTCCGGCATCGTCGGGCGTATCCAGCTGGCCACCAGCGCGATCAATACCGCTGCCGGCGAAATCGCTGCCGGCAACAACGACCTGTCGCAGCGCACCGAGCAGCAAGCGGCCAACCTGGAAGAAACCGCCGCCTCGATGGAGGAACTCACCTCCACCGTCAAGCAGAATGCCGAAGGTGCACGCCAGGCCAACCAGCTCGCCATCGGCGCCGCCAACGTGGCCTCGCAAGGTGGCGAGGTGGTCAGCAAGGTCGTCGCCACCATGGCCGATATCCAGGGCTCGTCGAAGAAGATCGCCGACATCATCAGCGTCATCGACGGCATCGCCTTCCAGACCAACATCCTGGCCTTGAACGCAGCGGTGGAAGCGGCGCGTGCCGGCGATCAGGGCCGCGGCTTTGCGGTGGTGGCCAGCGAAGTGCGCACCCTGGCACAACGCTCGGCCGGCGCAGCGAAGGAGATCAAGGAATTGATCGACGACTCGGTGAGCAAGGTCGCCGAGGGCTCGCTGCTGGTGGACCAGGCCGGCACCACCATGACCGAGATCGTGGCCAGCGTGCAGCGCGTCACCGACATCATGGGCGAGATCTCCGCTGCCTCGCAGGAGCAGTCGGCCGGCATCGAGCAGGTCAACCTCACCGTGACGCAGATGGACCAGGCGACCCAGCAGAACGCCGCGCTGGTGGAAGAAGCCACCGCCGCCGCACGTGCGATGGAAGAACAGGCCGGCCAGCTGTCTGATGCAGTGTCGATCTTCAAGGTGCAGCAGATCGCCGCCATGTCGCCTTCGGACACCGGCCCTGCTCCGCTACGCCTGGCCACCGCCAAGCCGGCCACCGCTGCGAAACGCCTCACCGTGCCCGCTGTCGCGAAACTCAAGGCCAATGCCACCACAGCACCACGCCCAGTGGTTGTCGCAGCCGGCAACGGCGATCCGAGCTGGCAGGAGTTCTAAGCGCACTGCAGCTGCATGGCCGCCGGATCTGGCGGCGAGCCCCGGCAGCGATGTCGGGGCTGTTGTTTTGTGAAGATGATGTTCCGCAGAGGCGGTTGCCGACCGCTTACGGTCGGGCTGGACGAGGCCGCGCGCATCCTCTCATCCGGTGCTGCAAACCATCTTTTGCCGCAGGAAGAAGGGAGTGTGGCCTTGCACATTCGATGCAGTCGGGACCGCCGCTGGTCGAAAGGTGATCAAGCGCAGGGTTTCGCGGCCGATACAGAAACCACTGAGGGCCGCATTGCCCGTGCTAGACCGAAGGAAATCCGCATGCACACCGCCAAGTCCAATCGCTCTGCCCGCACCATGCTGGGCTGTGTGTTCGCCGTCGGGTTGCTGGCTGCGTGCGTGTCGTTGCCGCCCTCCTTCGCCGCCCCGGCAGCACCGGTTTCGGTCCTTCTGGATAATGTGCCGGTCACGGCATTGCAGTCGCTGGCGTTGGATCTGGCACAGCTGCACGATGATCAACGTGCGCAGCTTGCCGCCACCCACGACGCGGCGCGTATCGCGGCCTATGACGAGCGTCTGGGCAATCTGCGTCAGCGGATCGCCCGGCATGCTGGCTACTTCCAGGCCACCGCGCCACAGGGCTAACAGGCACGCAAGTTCGCGCTGGTACAGCAGCAACTGGGCAAGTATCTGGCGCAGCAACGCCGGGCCAATCGTGCCCTGCACGAAGGCGACCTGCACTACGCACAAGCCTTGTCGCTGGGCGATAGCGGCGATACCCGCCATGTCTTGTGGACCGAACTGCAGAGCCTGCAGCAATCGGTCGCCAGCGTGAGCGTTGCGCAGCGCAACTGACCCGACGCAGGCAACGCAAACGTCGCCACGCAGCGACCGGGCAGTATCGCTGTCACGCGCTTCACTCCCCGCTGAGTCAACACGCCTTCTGCGGCTGAAGTAAATAACGAAACGACTGCCACGCCGGTGCCCGCCTGTCCGTGCCGGATACACCGTGCTCGATGCGCAGTGCTGCATGTGCAGCGCCTTCATCAGATGCTGAGCGCCGTCGCCATATCCGCCTGATGGATGCGTCAGGCGGATGTGAGCCACTTAAAGGTCGCGACATCGCCATGCCGCCCATGTCGCGCGCCATGGGCCAGTACGGCACAACATGCTTTCCATGCACCGCTTGGTGCGTTGGCATGCCCAGCCCGCTGCAATTGCACTGCGTACGCAACGTCCGTGCCAGCGCGTTAAGGCACGAAGGAAAAGCACGCGACTCCAGGCGTCAACACCGCCGCAAATCAGCCGCAGGCCTGTTGTGTCCGGCTCAACATTTTCGCAGTCGGGTCGCTATTCGACTTATACCGGCCACATTCCTTTGCTGGATATCTGCCATGCCGCTGAAGACCACGGTTGCAAAAACGCTGGCCAACGTGCCGCTCAAGCGCAAGTTCTTCGCCCAGACCGCCTTGGTTGCGCTGGGCATCATCGCGCTGGCCGTGATCGCCGCACGCATGCAGTACGTGGATCTCACCGATACCCGCCGCGATGGACTCAAGAGCCAGATCCAGATGGCGATTGCGGTGGTCGATAGCTATGCCGAACGCGCCGAAAAGGGCGAGATCGACGTGGAGACGGCCAAGAAGAGCGCGCTGCACACGCTGTCCACCATGCCCGCACGCGGCGGTGTGGATTACATCTACGTCACCGACCAGGCGCCGGTGATGCTGATGCACCCCACCCGCCCGGACTTGGTTGGCAAGCCGCTGAGCGACGTGCTGAGCCCGGACGGCAAGCGTGTCTTTCCGGCGTTCGTCACCGCAGCACAGGCCGGCGGCGGCTCTGTCGACTACACCTGGGCCAAACCCGGACAGAAAGACCCGGTGCAGAAAACCTCTTACGCGGCGCTGTACAAGCCGTGGGGCTGGGTGATCGGCACCGGCGTGTACCTGCGCGACACCCAATCGCAGGCGCTGGTCTTCACCAGCGTCGTTGCGATCGCGGGCGGCGCATTGGTGCTGCTCAACCTGCTGGTCGGCTGGATGATCGGCAACTCCATCCTGGAGCCGGTGTCGCGTGCCTTGGCGGTCATCAAAGGCGTGGCACGTGGCGACCTCAGCGTGCGCACCGCCGAACACGTCACCGATGAAATCGGCCAGATGCTCAAGGCCACCGACGAGATGGTGCACACCTTGGAGCGCTTCTCCGCGCAGACCAAGGTGATGGTGCACATGCATGCCGGCATCCAGACCTCGTCCAAGAAGATCACCGAGATCATCAGCGTCATCGATGGCATCGCCTTCCAGACCAACATCCTGGCGTTGAACGCAGCGATGGAGGCCGCACGCGCCGGCGAACAGGGCCGTGGCTTTGCCGTGGTCGCCTCGGAAGTGCGCACGCTGGCGCAGCGGTCTGCCAGTGCAGCGAAAGAGATCAAGCACCTCATCGACGACTCGGTCGGCAAGGCCGATCAAGGCTCGGCATTGGTGGATCAGGCCGGCAAGACCATGGCCGAGATCGTCTCTTCGGTGCAGCGCGTCACCGACATCATGAGCGAAATTTCTGCTGCCTCGCAGGAACAGTCGGCCGGTATCGCGCAGGTCAACCTCACCGTCACCCAGATGGACGAAAGCACCCAGCAGAACGCGGCGCTGGTGGAAGAAGCCACCGCAGCGGCCAATGCCATGCAGCAGCAGGCGCAACAGCTGGATGAAGCGGTGTCGAGCTTCCGGGTCGTTGCTGCTACGTCCAACCAGTTCGGCCATGCCAGCAAACGCGCACCGGCGTGGGTCGCGCTGGCCACGCACTGATCGCCTCTCTCCGCTTCGGCGGAGCTCCCCTTTTCCTTCCGCGGCCACACCAATGACTTCGCTTTCCAAACACTCACGTTTCAGCGGACGCCTGGCGTATCGCCTGATGTTCGGTACGGCGGTCATCGCGTCGCTGTGCTTCGGTTTGACCGCGGCCATCACCTATTGGCAAAGCAGCCGCGCGTTGAGCACCTCTGCGCAAGCCACGATGCAAAATGCCGCGCGCTACCAAGCAGAGCAGATCGGCAGCGAACTTGGTCAGGCGTTGACCACCGGTCAATCCTTGGCCACGACATTGCTGGTGCAACGCGCCAATGGCGGCATCAGCCGCGACAATGCCGCAGCCGTCGTGCATGACCAATTGCAGGATCACCCCGAGTGGGTGGGCATGGGCACGCTGTGGGAGCCGCAAGCGTTCGATGGCAAGGACAGCGCGTTCGCCAATGCCAAGGGCCACGATGCCACCGGCCGTTTCATGACCTACTGGGGACGCAGCGACCAGACACTGGTACGCGAGCCACTCAGCGATTACGAAACCCCCGGCCTGGGCGACTGGAATCTGAGACCGCGCGCCCTGCTGCGGCAGACCGTGGCCGAGCCCTACGATTACAAGATCGGTGGCAAGACCGTGCTGATGACCACCTTGTCCACGCCGATCCTGCAAGACGGCAAGTATCTGGGCGCGGTAACTGTGGACGTGGCACTGGCTGCGTTGCAGCAGCGCCTGGGCGCCCTGCGCCCGATGCAAGACGGTTATGTCGAACTGCTTTCGCCCGCGGGCGTGGTGCTGGCGTCGCACGACACCGCGCGCATCGGCAAGCAAATCACCGATGCCCGCCACCGCACCCTGCTGGAGGCGATCAAGGCCGGCAAAGACGCGCTGAATTTCACCCCCGATGCCGATGGCGCAGTCAGCGCCTACGTCCCGCTGCAGATTGGCAAGGCGCAGGAACGCTTCGCCCTGGGTGTGGTGGTGCCCTATGCCACGATCATGCAGCAGGCGCATCGCTTACTTTGGACCATTCTTGCCGTCGGCCTGGGCTCGGCGCTGGTGCTCAGCGTCGCGCTGTTCGCGCTCCTGCGTCGCCAGGTGGTGCAGCCGCTGGAGGCCGCCGCGCACGTGGCCGATGCGATCGCCTCGGGCAAGCTCGACAACCAGATCACGGTGCAGCGCCAGGACGAAGTGGGCCGCCTGATGGGCGCCATGCAACGCATGCAGAACGACTTGCGCGAACGCATCGAGCGCGATGCGCAGGTCGCCAACGAAAACCTGCGTATCCGCACCGCGCTGGAACACTCGGAAATGGAACTGTTGCTGGCCGACGAACAGCACAACGCCGTGTTCATCACCGAAGCGCTGCACACCTCATTCAAGCGGGGCGAGTCTGCCTTCCATGCCAAGGGCCAGACCGGGTTCAGTGCAGATGCGGTGGTCGGCAAGCCAATGGAATATGTGTTCGGTAACGACAGTGAAGGCACGGCGCGTACGCAACGTCTGCGCCAGCTGCAGTCCACCACCATGGAGCGCTATCGCTTCGGGCCGGTGACGCTGGATCTGACCATGACCCCGCTGTATGCCCCCGATGGCCACCGTAGCGGCAGCATGCTGCTGTGGCGCAATATCAGCGCCGAAGTCAGTACGCAGCAGGAAGTGGCCGAGCTGGTGCAGTCCGCCTTGATGGGCGACTTCGGCCAGCGCCTGGCATTGGAAGACAAGCAGGGGTTCTATCTGGAATTCGGCCGCCAGCTCAACGGCTTGCTGGAAACCACTTCGCTGAGCCTGGAACGGATTTCCAGCCTGCTCAGCGCCCTGGCTGAGGGCGACCTCACCGTGCGCATGGACGGCGACTTCCAGGGCGTGTTCGCGCGCATGCGCGACGATGCCAACGCCACCGTGGCGCAGCTCACCGGGATTGTCTCCGGCATCCAGACCTCGGCCACGCAGATCAGCGCAGCCGCCAGCGAAATCGCTGCGGGCAACAACGATCTCTCCCAGCGCACCGAACAACAGGCAGCCAATCTGGAAGAAACCGCGGCATCCATGGAGGAACTCACCTCCACCGTCAAACAAAATGCCGAGCACGCGCGCCAGGCAAACCAGCTGGCTATCGGCGCGGCCGACGTTGCATCGCATGGCGGTTCGGTAGTCGCACAGGTGGTGACCACCATGTCCGGCATCCAGACCTCGTCCACGAAGATTGCCGAGATCATCTCTGTCATCGACGGCATCGCGTTCCAGACCAATATCCTGGCGCTGAACGCGGCAGTGGAAGCGGCGCGTGCGGGTGAACAAGGCCGCGGATTCGCCGTGGTCGCATCGGAAGTGCGCATGCTGGCGCAGCGTTCGGCTGGTGCCGCAAAAGAGATCAAACACCTGATCGACGATTCGGTGAGCAAGGTGGCGCAGGGGTCGTCACTGGTGCATCAGGCCGGCACTACCATGCGTGAGATCGTGGCCAGCGTGCAGCGCGTGACCGACATCATGGGCGAGATTTCCTCCGCTTCGCAGGAACAATACAGCGGCATCGAGCAGGTCAACCTCACTGTGACGCAGATGGATGAAGCCACCCAGCAGAACGCCGCGCTGGTGGAAGAAGCCACTGCGGCCGCGCGTGCGATGGAAGAACAGGCCGGTCAGCTGACCGAGGCGGTCGCAGTCTTCAAGCTCAGCCATGCGGTCAAACCCGTGTCGGCGGCATCGACGGCCAAACCAGCGGTGCGTGCAGTGACCACCTCCAAGCACGCGCCTGCCAGCGGCAAGCGCGTGGCGACAACGTTGCGCCACTCCGCAGGCAAGTCGCCTGATACTACGGGCAACGACAGCCAGTGGCAGGATTTCTGATCGCCCTGTGCTGAGTGCGCTGCGTGATGTCCGGCATGTCTGCACTGCATGCACGCCGGACACCGCGCCACAAGCGAGCACAAGCGCACCTGCATGACGCGCAGGGTTATTCGCCTTCCATCCCTGCATCCCCGCACGGCGCGTGATTGGCATGCTGCGCACCGCCCCGCCCCATCCGCCCGTCTGACGCGCATCAAGATTCATGCAGCGTTGCCGTTAGTGTGGATGACCTCCACTGCCTGCGCCCCACCGCACCAGCCGGTCCAGCAATGCATGTGAGCTGTTGCAGCAATGCAGCCAGACCATGCATCCGGATATTTGATTCCGCAGGTTGCCACGCAAGGGATGCCATGAAGTCATCAGTTATCGCCAGCTGTTTTGCGCTGTTGGGTGTAATCGGTCATGCCCGCGCTGAAGACCCGATCGCAACCGATCGGCCCGATTTCGTCGAATCCAGCCTCACCGTGGGCGACCGTCGCGTGCAGGTGGAAACCAGCGTTGCGTGGGAACGCGATGATGCGGTGGATGCGTATTCCACGCCGACGCTGCTGCGCTACGGCCTTGGCCCGACCTGGGAATTGCGGCTGGAAACCGATGGCTGGCAGCGCATCGACCTGCCCGGCGATGCGCAGGTCAGCGGCATGTCCGACGTCTCGCTCGGCATCAAACATCACCTGGCCAGTTCCGACGATGGCAAGACCTCGCTGGCCTGGTTGCTGCATGTGGATCTGCCCAGCGGCGCGCAAGCGTTGCGCGGCCATGGTGCGCGACCATCGTTCCGGCTGGTGGCCGAATGGGACCTCAGCGACAGCGTCTCCGCCGGCATGATGCCCGGCGTGATCTGGGACGACGACGGCCGAGGAAACCGCTACACCGCCGGCATTTTCGGCGCAGTGCTCGGCAAGGCCTGGAATGATCGCGTGCGCTCGTTCGTAGAAGTGGCGCTGCCGCAGATCGCCAAAAGCGACGACGGCGGTACCGTGGCGCTGCTCGATGTCGGCTCGGCCTGGCTGCTGAGCAACGACGTGCAACTGGACGCGGTCTACAGCCGCGGGCTCAACGATCGCTCACCGGATCACGCGCTCGGCGTGGGTCTGTCTTTCCGCTTCTGACACGGGTTGCACCATGAAAATCATGCACATGTTGGGCATCCTGGTGCTGGTGGCCGCAGTGGCGCTGCTCGCCTTGGGCGGCGTCGGCTACAACGGCCAACGTGGTCTGCTCGATGCGATCGCCGCACAGGTCATCTCGTCCGACGCGCTGCGCAACCACATGCAGGCGGACATGATGCACGATGCGCTACGCGGCGATGTCACCGCCGCGTTGCTTGCTGCTTCTACGCAGGACGATAAAGCCATTGCGGCCGCACGCACCGCATTGGGCGAACATGCCGGCGAGTTCCGCGAATCGCTGGCAGCCAACAGCAAACTGCCGTTGGAACCTGCATTGCGCAAAGATCTGGATGCGGTGACCCCGGCACTGCAGGCCTATATCGCATCCGCCGACCAACTAGTGAAGGCAGCCGAAACCCATGCTGACAGCGCAGCGGCTTACGCTGATTTCAACGGCAATTTCGGCCAACTTGAAACCCGCATGGGTGCCATCAGCGAGCGCATCATGGCCTTGAACGAAGCCAGCCGCCGCCAGGCAGAGCAACACAGCCACCGCGTGATGTGGCAGCAAGGCGGTGCCGTCGTGCTGGCATTCGTGTGCCTGGCGCTGGCCGCCGGCTGGATCCTGCGTTCGGTGTTCGGCCTGCTTGGCGGCGAACCGCAGCTGGCCATGGCAGCCGCGCAGCACATCGCCGAAGGCCGCCTGGACCAACCGATTCCGGTCGCCGCAAAACACAGCCGCAGCCTGATGGCCGCTTTGGCGCGCATGCAGCGCGACCTACGCGAGCGCCTGGAACACGAACGCAGCATCGCTGCCGAAAACCTGCGGATCCGCACCGCACTGGATAACGCCTCCACCGGCATGTACATCGCCGACCCGGACCTCACCATCATCTACATCAATAGCGCGCTGCAGAACTTGCTGCACACCTATGCAGACGATATCCATGCCTGCGCACCCGCGTTCAATCGCACATCCAATCTGGTCGGCCAACCGGTCTCGCTGCTGGAAGTAGGCAACGCACAGGACGCCGAGATCTATCAGCGCCTGGATCGCCAGGGTGCAGCCCAACGCGAGGTGCACTACCGCGCCACCTGCATCAGCCAAAACGTCTCGGCAATTCGCGACGATGCCGGTGCGCACCTGGGTTTTGTCTGCGAATGGCGCGACCGCACCGCCGAGGCGCGCGTCGAAATCGACGTGGCCGACGTGGTGCGCAGCGCGGCTGCCGGCGATCTCTCCAAGCGCATCGATAGCGCCGGAAAACAAGGGTTTTTCCTGCAGCTGGCACAGCAGCTCAATGCCCTGCTCGATGCCAACGCGGTCAGCATCGCCGAAGTCTCGCGCCTGCTCAGCGCACTGGCCGACGGCGACTTGAGTGCGCGGATGCAGGGCGATTTCCATGGTGTTTTCGCCACGATGCGCGACGACGCCAACACCACCGCCGAGCAACTGGCGCAGGTGATCGGGCGCATCCAGCAAGCCGCCGGCAGCATCCACACTGCCTCCAGCGAAATTGCCGCCGGTAACAACGACTTGTCGCAACGCACCGAGCAGCAGGCCGCCAATCTGGAAGAAACCGCCGCGTCGATGGAAGAACTCACCTCCACCGTCAAGCAGAATGCCGAAAGCGCCCGCCAGGCCAATCAGTTGGCAATCGGTGCGGCCGGTGTGGCATCGCAGGGCGGCGCGGTGGTGGCGCAAGTGGTCACCACCATGTCCGGCATCGAAGTCTCCTCGAAGAAGATCGCCGAGATCATTTCCGTCATCGACGGCATCGCGTTCCAGACCAATATTCTGGCCTTGAATGCGGCAGTGGAAGCGGCCCGCGCCGGCGAACAAGGCCGTGGTTTTGCGGTTGTCGCCTCGGAAGTGCGCACGCTGGCGCAGCGTTCGGCCGGTGCCGCGAAAGAGATCAAACATCTGATCGACGATTCGGTCAGCAAGGTCACCGAGGGCTCGCAGCTGGTACATCAGGCCGGCACCACCATGGCCGATATCGTGGCCAGTGTGCAGCGCGTGACCGACATCATGGGCGAGATCGCGGCCGCTTCGCAGGAACAGTCATCAGGGATCGAGCAGGTCAACCTCACCATCACCCAGATGGATGAAGCCACCCAGCAAAACGCCGCATTGGTGGAAGAAGCCACCGCCGCGGCGCGCACCATGGAAGACCAGGCCAGCCAGCTGGCGCAAGCGGTGTCGCGCTTTACCCTGGCCGATGCGCCGCGTTCGCTGGGTGCACCGCCTGCCGTTAAAAAGCAGACCATCGCTGCAGTTAACCGGACAAGCAAGACCGGCACGCGTGCACCGGCTGCACGCAAGCCGGCAGTGAGTACGCCGGCGGTGACCGTCGGCAATGACAGCCAGTGGCAGGACTTCTGAGCAAACCTGTGCGGCAATGCGCCCCGTATCTGGCGCAGTGGCACATTCGCATAGCCGCTATAACCGTTGAAACAGCGGTTCGGCCGCCATCGGCGGGATCATTTCCGATGACACCAATACTTCATAACTAAAGAATCAGGCGTACCGGCCGCTAGCTTGCTGGATAACGCCGCTAAGCAATGCTTCGGAGCAAATGATGAACAAGTTCAACGACTGGCCGATCCGCCGCAAACTGATGTTTGCCTTCTGCCTGAGTGCCGTGCTCACCGCATTACTGGGCGGCCTGGGTTTTTCGCGCATGAAGCAGATGCAGAGCGAAACCACCCTGATCAATCAGGACGTGGTGCCGGTGTTGAGCCGCCTGTCCGAACTGCGTGGCTTCGCTGGCGAATTCCGTGTGTATGAGGTGGGCCAGTTCGTCAATCTCGAGGACCCGGAACGCTATGCGTATTTCTTCAAGCGCATGGATGAAATCCAGGCCAAGTACGCCCAAACCCAAAAGCAGCTCGATGCCAAGATCGGCCCGGCCTCGCCGTTGAAGGCCGAGTACGCCAAGCTGACCGATGCCAGCGCCCGTTATTTCGCGGCCAACCAGCAGCTGCGCAAACTCTATGCAGAACCTGACCGCGCCGCCGCGATGGAGTTCTCACGCAAGCAATCGGGCGAGATCCGCAAGGAATTGTTCGCCTCGGTCGACAAGCTGTATGCACAGCAGTCCAAAGCGCTCGGCGACATGGTTACTGCCAGCGCAGCCTCGTTCAGGCTGACCAGCGCCGTGCTGCTGATCGGCACCTTGCTGATGGCCGCCCTGTCGGTCACGTTTGGTTGGTTGATCGCGCGCAGCATCACCTCCCCGCTCTCCAAGGCGCTAGGCGCCATCCAGGCGGTGTCGCGCGGCGATCTGAGCGTGCAGGTCGGCAAGACCAGCAAGGATGAAATCGGCCAGATGCTGGATGCCACCGGTGGCATGACCCAGATGCTGCGCCGCTTCACCGACGAAACCGCGCGCATGTCGCACCTGCATGCTGCCGAAGACATCACCCACCGCATGCCGGAAGATTTCCCAGGCGTGTACGGCACGCTGGCCGGTGGCATCAACACGATGATCTTCGAGCATCTGGATGCCATCACCGATGCGGTGCGTATCCTCAATCAGTACGCACAGGGCGACCTGACTCAGGACGCACGCCGTCTGCCGGCCAGCCGCGCGATCCTGCACGAGGCGATGGACGCGGCCAAAGCCAGCCTGTTGTCGATCAACACCGAGATCAAGCAACTCGCACAAGCTGCCGCCGCTGGCGATTTCAGCGCACGCGGCGACGCGACCCGCTTCAAGTACGACTTTGCAGTGATGGTGTCGGATCTGAATTCGATGATGGAAGTCAGCGACCGCAACCTGGGCAAGCTGTCGCAGCTGCTCGGCGCCGTGGCCGAGGGCGACCTCACCGCACGCATGGATGGGCAATTCCACGGCGTGTTCGCACGTCTGCGCGACGACGCCAACGCCACCACCCAGCGTCTGACCGACATCGTGGGCCGCATCAAGCATTCCACTCTGGCGATCAACACGGCTGCGGGCGAAATTGCGGCCGGCAACAACGACCTGTCGCAACGCACCGAGCAGCAGGCCGCCAATCTGGAAGAAACCGCTGCCTCGATGGAAGAGCTCACCTCCACCGTCAAGCAGAACGCCGAACACGCCCGCCAGGCGAACCAGCTCGCGATCGGCGCAGCGGGTGTCGCCTCGCACGGCGGCAACGTGGTTGGCCAGGTGGTCACGACCATGTCCGGTATCGAGACCTCGTCCAAGAAGATTGCCGAGATCATCAGCGTCATCGACGGCATCGCGTTCCAGACCAACATCCTGGCCTTGAACGCAGCGGTGGAAGCGGCGCGTGCTGGCGAACAAGGCCGCGGCTTTGCCGTGGTGGCCTCGGAAGTACGCACCCTGGCGCAGCGGTCGGCCGGCGCAGCAAAAGAGATCAAGGGCCTGATCGACGACTCGGTGAGCAAGGTGGCCGAAGGCTCGGCGCTGGTGAATCAGGCCGGCAGCACCATGGCCGAAATCGTCTCGTCGGTGCAGCGCGTCACCGACATCATGAGCGAAATTTCTGCCGCCTCGCAGGAACAGTCTGCTGGTATCGAGCAGGTCAACCAGACCGTCACCCACATGGACGAAGCCACCCAGCAGAACGCCGCATTGGTGGAAGAAGCCACCGCCGCCGCACGCTCGATGGAAGAGCAGGCCCAACAGCTCACCGAAGCGGTGGCATTGTTCCGTCTGTCGGCCGAACTGGAAGCGGTGACCCGTGCCACGCCAGTGATGCGCCACATCGCCGCCAAGCGCCCGGTTGCGGACAGCAAGCCTGTTGCCAAGCCCCCCGTCGCACGCCCGGCGGTCCGCGCCGCGGCGGCCGTGGCACCGTCCAGCGAATCCGATTGGGCTGAGTTCTGACGCAAGTCCTCGAATCGCGACATCGACGCCCCAAAGGCCGCGCTACTCAGGTAGCGCGGCCTTTTTCTTGCCGTGCAGCGGCAGTAGTGCGGTTCAAAAGTGAAAACACGCACTCACGCGCGCACTTTCTTTGTCAATCCTTGTCACATATGCATTTTTCTGACAAGAGGTATTCAGTGGATGCATGGACTGCCGCTAATTAAACCGGCGGCAGTCTCTGTCACTCGTCGGCATCACATCTACCTCATCCACATCACCGCTCAGGCAGCAAGGAACCCAAAATGAACGCTTTTCTGCAGCGCTATAACGTCGGCCCGAGGCTGGCCGTAGCTTTCGCTGTTCTGATTGTTCTATCCGCAACCATCGCCTTCATTGGCTACCGCGGCCTCAGCTCAGCGCGCACCTTGGTGGATGCTCTAGTCAGCCAGAACATGACGAAGATCCGCCTCTCCAATGACATGATCAACGCGAACTACGTCATTGCCGCGGAAGTCCGCAACGTGGTGCTTCCGACTAGCGATGAGGAAAATCGCAAGTTCATAAAGAATGTGCAGGCTGCGCGTGCCGAGTATGCAAAGGCACGCGATGCGCTCTATGCCATGCCCGCATCACCTGCCGGAAAGCAAATCCGCGATGAGATCGACCGCCGCCGGGCGGTCGTAAGGGGGCTCAACGACAAGGTCATCGATTTGGTGACGACCGGCCATACCGATGAGGCCCTGCCCCTGCTGCTGAATGAAGCAGCGCCCGCCATGCAGCAGTGGCAGGACAAGATCGCCGAGAACATCGCGTTACAAGACAAGCTGGCTGAGGAAGCTTCGGCGGCAGCGTTGCAATCGATGGATCGGTCGCGCCAGCTGTTGATCGCCGGAACGGTACTAGCGCTGTTGCTGAGCGGCACACTTGGCCTGCTGATCACCCGCAGCCTCACCCAGCCGTTGAGCCGCGCCACCCGCGCTGCCGAAGCCATTGCCCAGGGCAAGTTGGACAACGACGTCAGCACGCAGTCCAACGACGAAACCGGCCGGCTGTTGCACGCCATGGATGGCATGCAGGGCCAGCTGCGTAATCTGATTTCCGCACAGCTGGGCATGGCCAAGCGCCATGAAGAAGGCCAGATCAGCTTCCGCATGGATGCTGGCGCGTTCCCCGGCGATTTCGGCCGCATGGCCCATGACACCAACGAGCTGGTGGCCGCGCACATCAAGGTCAAGATGCAGACCATCCACCTGATCGAGCGTTACGCCATCGGCGACCTGTCCGAAGACATGCCGCAACTGCCCGGCGAAAAAGCCGCCATCACCGCGGCGATGAACCAGGTCAAGCACAACCTGGCGACGATGAACAGCGAGATCAAGCAGCTGGCGCAGGCCGCGGCCAAGGGCGACTTCAGCGCCCGCGGCGATGCCGAGCAGTTCCAGTTCGATTTCCGCATCATGGTGGAAAGCCTCAACACCTTGATGGCCACCGCCGATGGCAATCTGCAGTCGCTCTCCAGCCTGTTGCAGTCGATCGCTGCCGGCGACCTCACCGCCCGCATGACCGGCGACTTCCACGGCGTGTTTGCGCAGATGCGCGACGATGCCAATGCCACCGCCACCCAGCTGGCCGAGATCGTCAGTGGCATCAAGGCCTCGGCCACGTCCATCAGGGGTGCAGCCAGCGAAATTGCCGCAGGCAATCAGGATCTGTCGCAACGTACCGAACAGCAGGCCGCCAATCTGGAAGAAACCGCCGCGTCGATGGAAGAGCTCACCTCCACCGTCAAGCAGAACGCCGAAAGCGCACGCCAGGCTAACCAGCTCGCCATCGGTGCGGCTGGCGTGGCCTCGCAGGGCGGCGCCATCGTCAGCAAGGTGGTCGACACCATGAGCGGAATCGAGGCCTCGTCCAAGAAGATCGCCGACATCATCAGCGTCATCGATGGCATCGCATTCCAGACGAATATTTTGGCCTTGAACGCAGCGGTGGAAGCCGCGCGTGCCGGCGAACAGGGCCGCGGCTTTGCGGTGGTGGCCTCGGAAGTGCGTACCCTGGCGCAGCGCTCCTCGGGTGCTGCCAAGGAGATCAAGGACCTCATCGACGACTCGGTGCACCGCGTGACCGAAGGCTCGGTGCTGGTGCACAGCGCCGGCACCACCATGGGGGAGATCGTGGCCAGCGTGCAGCGCGTCACCGACATCATGGGCGAGATCTCCGCCGCCTCGCAGGAACAGTCGGCCGGCATCGAACAGGTCAACCAGACCGTCACCCAGATGGACGAAACCACACAACAGAACGCGGCGCTGGTGGAAGAAGCCACGGCTGCTGCACGTGCGATGGAAGAACAGGCCCAGCAACTCACCGAAGCGGTGGCACTGTTCCGCCTGTCGAACGACGTGCAAACGGCCACCCGCGCCGCGCCGGTGGTACGCCAGATCGCTGCCAAGCGCCCGGCTGTGGCGAGCAAGCCTGCCGCCAAGCCGCATGTCGCACGTCCGCCGGCGCGCTCCACTGTCGCCTCGGTGGCCTCCAACGAGTCCAATTGGGCCGAGTTCTAGCACTGGTCACGGCGACTGCACAGACACACCGCGTTCGGTAGCGAACGCGGTTTTTTTATGTCCCTATGTTTTGGCTCACGGTGCAACGCCACACGACGACGACAGGGCGCCGGTACTGGGGACGCGCCGACAGCATCTGCTCGTCCGCCAGGGGAGCCTGTTTTGACGTCGAGTTCGGCCTTCGCTGAACGGCCGCAGATACGTCACGCGCCGGTCGCTGCTGCAGTCGGCGCGGGCCGGGGTCACAACCCTAAATGGCGTCGAAATCGCGTGATTATTTCGTGACGGCACCCTTCAGTACTGGGTGACACCGCCGCTAGCTATGTCAGCGATGAGGTATGCACGCGAGCGAGAGAACACCTCACCGCACGATGCCTACCGCACGGCCGATCCGGGAGTGCCGAATGGATGGCTCTCACTACACATTTTGTTACCAGCTCAAGGTGCATTCGATGAAACAGCTAAGTCTTTCGACACAACTGGCACTGGGCTTCAGCGCAGTTGTTCTTGTGCTCTTGATCGTTGCAACAGTGGGGATACGCGGGCAATCCGAGCTGTCGGACGCCGTGGCCATGAACGACCACACCTATCAGGTCATCGCCACCGGCCGCGCCATGTCCATCGCCACGGTCAATGTCGAGACCGGCGCACGCGGCTTTTTGCTGTCCGGGCAGGAAACCCATCTCGCCCCATACAACAACGGCAAGGTGCAGTTCGAAAAAGAATTCACCCACGCCAAGACATTGACAGCCGACAACCCAGTGCAGCAGGAACGCCTGCAGCGCCTGCATGCTGCGTATGACCAATTCATGGGCTTTGAAGACAAGTTGATCGCGCTGCGTGGCAAAAGCAGCGACGCCGAACTATCTGCACTGCTCACCCAGTTCAGAGCCGGTCATGAACGTACGGCGATGGGGCAGATTCGTCAGCTGCTGGTCGACTTCGAAGGGCAGGAAAACGAACTCCTGGTCAAGCGCAGCGCGACATTGCAGGCTGCAAAGAACAGTAGCCGTTGGTCGATGATCATCGGCAGCGGCATCGCCGTGCTGGCGGCGCTGGTCAGCGGTTGGTTGATCCGCCGTCGCCTGATCAATCGCCTGGGCACCGCTTCGCACGTGGCCGATTCGATTGCGGCCGGCAACGTGTCCATTAGCGTGGACAGCAGCGGCACCGACGAAACTGGCCGCCTGCTCGCCAGCATGAGCAAGATGCAGCAGCAGTTGCAGAAGGTGCTGCATGGCCAGCTGGAAATGAAGCGCCGGCACGATCAGGGCGAGTTGAACTTCCGTCTGGACGAGACAGCGTTTCCTGGCGACTTCGCAACCATCGTGCGCGGCAACAACGACCTGGCCGCCTCACACGTTGCAGTGATGATGCGGTTGTCACAGATCATGGGCCAGTACGCTATCGGCGACCTACACGAAGACATGGAAGCCCTACCCGGCGACAAGGCCGTGCTCAGCGATACCATGGCCAAGGTCAAGGACAACCTGTCCTCGGTCAATCGCGAAATCAAGCATCTCTCGCAATGCGCTGCCAATGGCGACTTCAGCGCCCGCGGCGATGCCGAAAACTTCCAGCACGACTTCCGCGTGATGGTGGAAAGCCTCAACACCTTGATGGCCACCGCCGATGGCAATCTGCAGTCGCTCTCGGGCCTATTGCAGTCCATCGCTGCCGGCGACCTCACCGCACGCATGAGCGGCGAATTCCACGGCGTGTTTGCGCAGATGCGTGACGATGCCAATTCCACCGCCACGCAGCTGGCCGAGATCGTCACCGGCATCAAGCAGTCGGCCGTGTCGATCAAGGGCGCTGCCAGCGAGATCGCCGCCGGCAATAACGACCTGTCGCAGCGTACCGAACAGCAGGCTGCCAGCCTGGAAGAAACCGCTGCCTCGATGGAAGAACTCACCTCTACCGTCAAGCAGAATGCCGAAAGCGCACGCCAGGCCAATCAGCTCGCCATCGGCGCCGCCAAGGTGGCCTCGCAGGGCGGCGAGATCGTCAGCAAGGTGGTCCAGACGATGAGCGGGATCGAGGCCTCGTCCAAGAAGATCGCCGACATCATCTCGGTCATCGACGGCATCGCGTTCCAGACCAACATCCTGGCCTTGAACGCGGCGGTGGAAGCCGCACGTGCCGGCGAACAGGGGCGCGGCTTTGCCGTGGTCGCCTCGGAAGTGCGCACCCTGGCGCAGCGCTCTTCGGGCGCCGCCAAGGAGATCAAGGACCTCATCGACGACTCGGTGCAGCGCGTGACTGACGGCTCCGTGCTGGTGCACAGCGCCGGCACCACCATGGGCGAGATCGTGGCCAGCGTGCAGCGCGTGACCGACATCATGGGCGAGATCTCCGCCGCCTCGCAGGAACAATCGGCCGGCATCGAACAGGTCAATCAGACTGTCACCCAGATGGACGAAACCACCCAGCAGAACGCCGCGCTGGTGGAAGAAGCCACTGCCGCCGCACGCTCGCTGGAAGAACAGGCGGTTGGATTGACCGAGGCAGTGGCGGTCTTCAAGACCGAGCACGGCACCACCAGCAACGTTCGCACTGCCCACGTCGTCAAGGCGGCGCCGGCCGTGCGCGCCAAGCTGAGCACCGTCGGCGGCACCGCTGCAGCCAAGCCACGCGCGATCGCTGCATCCACGACCGCCGAGACCAGCTGGCAGGAGTTCTGACGGGCAAGGATCGGCATCGGTGGGCCAAGGCCTACCGATGCCAACTGCGCCAGGCGTCAGCTTCACGGACAACAGCGTTTTGGAATACCGCCGGGCCCGATCGAACGTCTGCAGTCTGCAGACGGTCGATCGGGCCCGCTTTGCATTGATCGACCCAACCGGCAACGCACCGCATGCCGGTCGCAGCCTGGCTGACGTTGACTCGCCACCAGAGAACTCGCCCGCCGGCCGATGCAGCAGGCGCTTATCGCTAGCCAGTCCCTTTTCGATCAATCACTTACCAACACGTACGTGGAGCGCCTGCTGCAAAGCAGCGCCGGGTATCAAGCGCCCTTACCTGCACACGCCGCTCCATGGTCCCCGGTAGCACCACACGCCCTGGCCTGCATCCGTCGGGAGACGCGCGTCCAATCCGTGAACGATGCCAGCTATAACTAAAGCTAAATGGCGAGCTCAAGTATAGGACCGGGTCGCCGTTACCTGCCCTGCAATCCGGACGGTGCCGACACTCACTATCAGCGCCAGCGATAGACGTCGTGGGTCCCGTCCCGAGATTGCAGCGGGTGCCGACCGTGATCGCGAGGCCGCCGACGTTGCACCGGATCGCCTCCTTATCACCCCACCTGGCAGGTACTTTCATGATCGGTTTTCTTCAACGCTACAACGTCGGCACCCGCCTTTCGGCCGCGTTCGGCTTCCTGATTCTGCTGTCCTGCGGCCTGGTGGTCGCTGGCCTGACGACCCTGACACAAGCGCGTGGGCACATGGACTCGATCGTCAAGCACAATATGGCGATCCTCGAATATGTCGGCGAGATGCGCAGCGCCAGTGCAGACATTGCGATCAATGTTCGCAATATCGTCCTGCCAACCACGCAGGAAGAAAACCTCGGTTTTGCCAAGGTGATCGAGGAACAGCGGCAGCACTACAACCAAAACCGCGACAAGCTCTACGCACGCCCGCCGTCCAACGCCGCCGGTGCGCAGATGCGCCGGCAGATTGATACTGCGCGCGAAAAAGCCCGTATCGCCAATCAGCAGGTGATGGACCTGGGCTTGAACTACAAGCCCGATGAGGCGCTCAAGGTGTTGATGCAGCAGGCAGCACCGGCGAACCAACAATGGCAGGCCGCACTCGATGCGTACGCTGCGCGCCAGCGCACCCGTGGTGCAGCTGCCTATGCAGACGCGAATAGCGCGATGGATCATGGCCGGGCGTTGCTGATCGCCGGCGGCATTGCGGTGATTTTGGTCAGTGGCCTGCTGGCCTGGCTGATCACGCGCAGCCTGATCCAGCCCTTGAACCGCGCCACCCGTGCCGCCGAAGCCATCGCCGATGGCCGCCTGGACAGCAACGTGTACACCACCGCAACCGACGAGCCCGGACGCTTGCTCAGCGCCATGGCCAAGATGCAGACGCAGTTGCAGCGTTTCTCCAGCGAAACCACGCGGATGATCGAGCTGCACGCCGACAAGGACGTGACGCACCGCATGCCGCAGGACTTCCCTGGCGTCTACGGCGACCTGAGCAAGGGCATCAACACCATGATGTTCGAGCACCTGGACGCCATCGTCGATGCGATCGAAGTACTCAACGAATACGCCCGCGGCGATCTGCGCCGCGACGCACGGCGCCTGCCGGGTAGCCGCGCGGTGCTGCACCAGTCGATGGACGCAGCCAAGGCCAGCCTGCTGGCGATCAATACCGAGATCAAGCGACTGGCCAGCGCGGCTGCGGCCGGCGACTTCAGCGCACGCAGCGACGCGCAGCGGTTCGAGCACGATTTCCTGCACATGGTGCAGGATCTCAACGCAATGATGGAAGTCAGCGACACCAGCCTGAGCAAATTGTCGGCGCTGTTGCAGTCGATCGCCGCCGGGGATCTCACTGCGCGCATGCACGGTCAATTCCACGGCGTGTTCGCCAAGATGCGCGACGACGCCAATGCCACCACCGAACAGCTCACGCGCATCGTCGTGCGGATTCAGAGCGTGGCGAGCAACATCAGCGCAGCCACCGGCGAAATCGCCGCCGGCAACCAGGATCTGTCTCAGCGTACCGAACAACAGGCCGCCAACCTGGAAGAAACCGCTGCCTCGATGGAAGAGCTCACCTCCACCGTCAAGCAGAATGCCGAAAGCGCACGCCAGGCCAACCAGCTCGCCATCGGCGCGGCCAACGTGGCCTCGCAGGGCGGCGAGATCGCCAGCAAGGTGGTCGACACCATGAGCGGGATCGAATCTTCGTCCAAGAAGATCGCCGACATCATCAGCGTCATCGATGGCATCGCCTTCCAGACCAATATCCTGGCGTTGAATGCCGCAGTGGAAGCAGCACGCGCCGGCGAACAGGGCCGTGGCTTTGCCGTGGTCGCCTCGGAAGTGCGCACCCTGGCACAGCGGTCGGCCGGTGCCGCCAAGGAGATCAAGGACCTGATCGACGACTCGGTGCAACGCGTGGCCGAAGGCTCGCTGCTGGTACATAGCGCCGGCACCACCATGGCCGAAATCGTCGCCAGCGTGCAGCGCGTGACCGACATCATGGGCGAGATCTCCGCCGCCTCGCAGGAGCAGTCCTCGGGCATCGAACAGGTCAGCCAGACGGTGACCCAGATGGACGAAACCACCCAGCAGAATGCGGCGTTGGTGGAAGAAGCCACGGCTGCCGCACGCGCACTGGAAGAACAGGCGGTCGGATTGACCGAGGCAGTGGCGGTCTTCAAGACAGATGGCAACGATGCAGCGCCTGTCTCGCGGGTGGCACCTGCACGCCCGGCAGTGACGCCCGCGCTCAAGGCGACCGTCGTTGCGGCTGGGCGTGCCCCGGCCTCCAAGCCGCGCGGCGTGGTCGCCGCGCCCAGCAACGACAGCAGTTGGCAGGAGTTCTGAACCGACCGACAGCAGTGACTGAACCGAACTGGTCGGCCGCAATGCCGAGCAACTAAAGGCATGTAAGGCCTCAGCCGATAGCCTGCTTATCTCCATGAGAAGTGACGATGACCACCTCACCCACGCCGTTGCCGCAGACCGTTCCAGCTTCGCCACGCCGCTGGACCGGCCGTTGGGATGACCTGGCCATCGCCAGGAAACTCGGCATCATCGGCGTGCTCGCGTTGGCCGGGATGGTGATCCCGGTGCTGCTCTACAGCGGCAAGCTCAACGAAAGCGTCGCCATCAGCAGCAATGAATTGCGCAGCTACGCACCGCTTGGCCAAATGCTGGGCCTGATCACCGACCTGCACGCCGCCCATGTGGATAGCGGAAGCGCCGCCAGTGCGGCGGCACAGCGTGCCGAGCGCGATCTCACCCAACTGCTCGCCACCACGGCCAACTTGCCTGGCTTCGAACGCAGCCAGAAGCAATTGCTGGCCCTGCAGCAGCGCCACGTTGCCGCCGCCGCCGCCGCGGGCTATGCCGCCGTCAGCGAACAGGCCTTCTCCGCGCTCGATGCATTGCGCGACGACAGCCAGCTGGTCTACACCCCGTATATCGAGAGCTACCACCTAGTGGTGTCCACGCTGATCTACAGCCCCGAGACCACCGAATCGCTGACGCGTCTGGACGCCGCCAGCGACCCCTCGCAGGCGGGCGACAGCCGCGCCATGCTGCGCGAGCAACTCGATCAGCTTGCCCGAAACCATGCGCGTTTCCGCCATGAGCTGGACAAGGCGATGGGCCTGCTGGAGCAACCCGACCCTGCCCTGGCCGATGCCGCCGAGACCGAAGCCACCCGGGCAAGCGCCGCACTGGCCGCACTCGGTACCGCGTTGGACGGCAGCGATGCCAAGGCGGACGCACAGTGGAATGGCGCACTCGATGCGCTTGGCCAGGCCATGCGGGAACTCAGCAACGTCTCGCTACACGCGCTGCAGCGACAATCCGAGCGCCACCTGGTCGACGCACGCAACGCGATGTGGCAAGCGATTGCCGGCCTGTCGGTGCTGGCGCTGCTGATCGCCGCGCTGGGCTGGTACACCTTGTCGCGCCTGACCCGTAACGTGCGTCGCGCCGCTGCAGTCGCGGCCAATATCGCGCAGGGCCAGCTGGACGATCACGTCGTCGCAGCCGACCGCGACGAAACCGGACAACTGCTCGACACCATGCGCCGCATGCAGGAACAACTGCAGCGCGTGCTGAGCGCGCAAAGCGACATGGCGCAGCGCCACGATGCCGGCCAGATCAGCTTCCGTATGCAGGCAGACAGTTTCCCCGGTGCCTACGCCACCATGGTGCGCGACACCAATGCGCTGGTCGGCTCGCACATCGCGGTCAAGATGAAGCTCGCGCAGATCATGTCGCGCTACGCCATCGGTGACCTGAGCCAAGACATGGACCGTCTGCCCGGCGAAAAGGCCGTGCTCACTGACACCATGGATACCGTCAAGGCCAACCTGTCGGCGATGAACAGTGAGATCAGCCTGCTCACGCAGGCCGCAGCCAATGGCGATTTCAGCGTGCGTGGCGATGCGCAGCGCTTCCAGTACGAATTCCGCGCGATGGTGGACAGCCTCAACCAGCTGATGGCCACTGCCGACGCGAACCTGCAGTCGCTCTCGACCGTGCTCCAGGCCATTGCCTCAGGCGATCTCACCACCCGCATGCACGGCGATTTCCATGGCGTGTTTGCGCGCATGCGCGACGACGCCAATGCCACCGTGACCCAGCTGGCGGATATTGTCGGGCGCATCCAGCACTCCACCGCTGCCATCAACGACGCCGCCAGCGAAATTGCGACCGGCAATCAGGACCTGTCGCAGCGCACCGAACAGCAAGCGGCCAATCTGGAAGAAACAGCGGCTTCGATGGAAGAACTCACCTCCACCGTGCGCAATAACGCCGAGCATGCGCGCCGCGCAAACCAGTTGGTGGTGGGTGCGGCCACGGTCGCCTCGCAAGGCGGTGCGGTCGTCGGTGAGGTCGTCGGTACCATGGCCGGTATCCAGGCCGCGTCCAAGAAGATCGCCGACATCATCAGCGTCATCGACGGCATCGCCTTCCAGACCAATATCCTGGCCTTGAACGCCGCAGTGGAAGCCGCGCGTGCTGGCGAACAAGGCCGTGGCTTTGCAGTCGTGGCCAGTGAAGTGCGCACGCTGGCGCAGCGCTCGGCCGGTGCGGCGAAAGAGATCAAGCAACTGATCGACGATTCGGTCAGCCGGGTCGAACACGGCAACCAGCTGGTCGGCCAGGCCGGTCGTACCATGCAAGAGATCGTCGATTCGGTGCAGAACGTCACCACCATCATGCGCGAGATCAGCGAGGCCTCGCAGCAGCAGTCGCAAGGCATCGAACAGGTCGGCCAGACCATCGCGCAGATGGATCAGGCCACCCAGCAGAACGCCGCGCTGGTGGAAGAAGCCACTGCGGCCGCCCGTTCGATGGAAGAACAGGCGCAGCAATTGCGCGATGCGGTCTCCGTGTTCCAGCTGCAGGCCAGGCCGGCGCGCAGCGGCCTGGGTCGTGCTGCGTAAGGCAGCTTCGCGGCATGTCTGCATCGGGGCGCTGCGCTCGCGCATGCGTCCCACGTCAGCCAGGTGCCCGTTGCCTGCATCGCTCAAGCAGTTGCGTCCCACCGCACATCACGCGAGCGCACGCGTTTCGTCGAGTTGCGTGAGAAGCAAGTGAAATCACGTACGCCGGAAATCGCCGAGATGCCCGTTTGACAGGCATTTTGAAGCTGTCGTGCACACCAGTCTCACCTCGGTGACGCCTACCCATACGCGTCGGACCTGGCGAGTTCAGCCGCAATGCTTGCTGCCGTTACCAAGTCCAAGCATGCATACCTGCCCTGCAATCGCTGATGTTGCGACCGTTGTGTCGCATGTCTCGATGGATCGGTTCGACGCAGGCCCGCATCGGCACCACCAGCGTAGCCAGTACGCCACCGCGCCGAGCGCATCGCCCCTTTCCTGCCCATCGCTCTTGAGATCCCAACCATGATTGCTCTTCTTCAACGCTACAACGTCGGCAAGCGCCTGACCTTTGCCTTTGGCACGCTGATCCTGCTGTCCTGCGCCCTGGTTGTCGCCGGCCTGTATACACTGGCGCAGGCGCGCCAAAGTCTGGATACGCTGACCAATCGCAACATGGTCATCGTCCAGCATCTGCAGGAAATGAACAACGCGGTGTCGGTCATCGCCGTGCAGCTGCGCAACATCGTGTTGCCGACGCCGGACGAAGAAAATCAACACTTCGTGTCGATCATCGAAGAGCAGCGCCGCATCTACGAGGATGCGCACGACAAGCTCTACACCTTCTCGGCAACGCCGGTGGCCCAGGCGATACGTGACAGGATCGATGCCAGCAACAAGGCCGCCCGCGCGCTCAACCAGCAGGTGATCGACCTGGACCTTGCCGGCAGGACCAACGAAGCGATGCCCTTGCTGTTGCAGCACGCCGCACCTGCCACGCAGGCCTGGCAGGACGCACTGCTGGAATATTCCGCGCTGCAACGCCAGCGCGCCCAGGAAGCCAATGCGCTCGCCACCACGGCGATGACCCGCGGCCGTGCCATGTTGATTGGTGGCGGCTTGGCGGTTGTGCTGATCAGCGGCATGCTCGCATGGCTGATCACCCGTAGCCTGGTGGTTCCGCTGACACGCGCCACCCGCGCTGCCGAAGCCATTGCCCAGGGCAAGTTGGACAACGACGTCAGCACGCAGTCCAACGACGAAACCGGCCGGCTGTTGCACGCCATGGATGGCATGCAGGGCCAGCTGCGTAATCTGATTTCCGCACAGCTGGGCATGGCCAAGCGCCATGAAGAAGGCCAGATCAGCTTCCGCATGGATGCTGGTGCGTTCCCCGGCGATTTCGGCCGCATGGCCCATGACACCAACGAGCTGGTGGCCGCGCACATCAAGGTCAAGATGCAGACCATCCACCTGATCGAGCGTTACGCCATCGGCGACCTGTCCGAAGACATGCCGCAACTGCCTGGCGAAAAAGCCGCCATCACCGCGGCGATGAACCAGGTCAAGCACAACCTGGGTACGATGAACACCGAGATCAAGCAACTGGCGCAGGCCGCGGCCAATGGTGACTTCACCGCCCGCGGCAATGCCGAGCAGTTCCAGTTCGATTTCCGCATCATGGTGGAAAGCCTCAACACCTTGATGGCCACCGCCGATGGCAATCTGCAGTCGCTCTCCAGCCTGTTGCAGTCGATCGCTGCCGGCGACCTCACCGCCCGCATGAGCGGCGAATATCAAGGCGTGTTTGCGCAGATGCGCGACGATGCCAATGCCACCGCCGAACAACTGGCCGGCATCGTCGGCCGCATCCAGATCGCGGCCGATGCGATTGGTCTGGCCTCGGGCGAAATCGCCTCCGGTAACCAGGATCTGTCGCAGCGTACCGAACAGCAGGCCGCCAATCTGGAAGAAACCGCTGCCTCGATGGAAGAGCTCACCTCCACCGTCAAGCAGAACGCCGAACACGCCAGCCAGGCCAACCAGCTCGCCATTGGCGCTGCTGCGGTCGCCTCGCAAGGCGGCGATGTGGTGGCCAAGGTGGTCACCACCATGTCCGATATCCAGGGCTCGTCCAAGAAAATCGCCGAGATCATCAGCGTCATCGACGGCATCGCATTCCAGACCAATATCCTGGCCTTGAACGCCGCGGTGGAAGCAGCGCGTGCCGGCGAACAGGGCCGTGGTTTTGCGGTGGTCGCTTCTGAGGTACGCACGCTGGCACAGCGTTCGGCCGGTGCCGCCAAGGAGATCAAGCACCTGATCGACGACTCGGTCGAGAAGGTCACGCAAGGCGCAACCCTGGTCGATCAGGCAGGCTCCACCATGGCCGAGATCGTCGCCAGCGTGCAGCGCGTCACCAACATCATGGGCGAGATCTCGTCGGCCTCGCAGGAACAGTATGCCGGTATCGAGCAGGTCAACCAGACCGTCACCCAGATGGACGAAACCACTCAGCAGAACGCTGCCTTGGTGGAAGAAGCCACTGCCGCCGCACGCGCGATGGAAGAACAGGCGCAGCAGCTGACCGAAGCGGTAGCAGTCTTCAAGGTGGCTGCGCATGCGCCGGTGGCACGTCAGTTGTCGGCCATTGCCAGCGCACCGGCCAATGCCCGCTTCGCACCGCGCCAGGCGGCACGCGTCACCGCGGCGACCACAGCGCCACGTCGCAGCGCAACCAGCACTGCCACATCGGCCGCAGATCTGGCCGATTGGCAGGAGTTCTGATCGCGTAGGAGTTCTGATCGCGAAGGCCGCAGCGCTACGACAGTCCGTTACACACGGCTGTCGTGGCACTGCCGAACGCTGCGTCAGATGTACTGCCAAGTGAGGCAGCGTGTTCAACATGTGAATCAGAGGACAGCCTCATGATTCCTGCAACCTCGCAAAATCTCCTGAAAACGCAAGTTTCAACGCCTAAAAAGCATAATTTTTCATAGTTCCTGAGCGAGACGGCACTCACCAACACACGCCCGTCACGTGCCTGAGAACGCGCTTTACGAGCTTGCCTAACACGCTCAGTTGACTGCGGATCGCGCCGTTACTTAGTGGGCGTGATGACAAACAGACGCGAGCGCAGCGCGCCTTGCCGGGCTGTCGACGCAACCGCCTCCCACCCTCCTGAGTCGAGCGATCCTATGACCTCTCTTTTACTGCGTTTCAATGTCGGGCCGCGCCTGGCTGCCGCGTTCACCGTGCTGATCCTGCTCTCCGGATTCATCGCCTTTATCGGTTATCGCGGACTGACCTCCGCACGTGCGCTGGTGGATGCACTCGTGCACCAGAACATGACCAAGATCCGCCTCTCCAACGACATGATGAATGCCAATTACGTCATCGCTGCGGAGCTGCGCAATGTCGTGTTGCCGACCAGCAACGAAGACAATCTGAAATTTATCGCATCCATCAAGCAGGCACGCGCGGACTACACCAAAGCGCGCGATGCGCTATATGCCATGCCGTCTGCGCCGCAGGGCCTGGGCATCCGCGCAGAGATCGACAGCCTCACGCCGAAAGTGCGCGAAATGAACAACAAGGTCATCGACCTGGTGATGTCAGGCCATAGTGACCAAGCGTTACCGTTGCTGCTGACCGAGGCCGCGCCCGCACTGCAGAAGTGGCAGGACAAGATCGCCGAGAACATCGTATTGCAGGACAAGCTCGCCGCCGAAGCTGCGGAAGTCGCGCTGCAGTCGATGGATGATTCACGCAAGTTGCTGGTGGGCGGCTCGCTGCTGGTGGTGCTGCTGAGCGGCACCTTGGGCCTGCTGATCACCCGCAGCCTCACCCGGCCGCTGAGCCGTGCGACTCAGGCCGCCGAGGCGATTGCCGAAGGCAAGCTCGATAACGCCGTGCACAGCGATGCCAGCGACGAAACCGGCCGCCTCCTGCAGGCCATGGACAAGATGCAGTCGCAGGTGCGCAACCTGATTACCGCCCAGCTGGACATGGCCAAGCGCCACGATGCCGGCCAGGTGAGTTTCCGCATGGATGCCGGTGCATTCCCCGGCGATTACGGCCGCATGGCAGGCGACACCAACGCGCTGGTCGACAGCCACATCCAGGTCACCGCACGCCTGGCGCAGATCATGGGCCGCTATGCGATCGGCGACCTCAGTGACGACATGGACGCCCTGCCCGGCGAGCAAGCCAAACTCACCGAGACCATGGCGCAGGTCAAACGCAACCTGGCAGCGATGAATCAGCAGATCAAGCAACTGGCGCAGGCCGCTGCTGCTGGCGACTTCAGTGCACGTGGCAATGCAGCGCAGTTCCAGTACGACTTCCGCATCATGGTCGACAGCCTCAACCAGCTGATGGCCACGGCCGACGGCAGCCTGCAAGCGTTGTCGGGCATGTTGCAGGCGATTGCCGCGGGCGATCTGACCGCGCGCATGGACGGTGAGTTCCAGGGCGTGTTCGCACAGATGCGCGACGACGCCAATGCCACCGTCACGCAATTGGCCGGCATTGTCGGGCATATCCAGACCTCGGCGGTGTCGATCAATTCGGCCGCTAGCGAAATTGCTGCTGGCAATAACGACCTGTCGCAACGCACCGAGCAGCAGGCCGCCAACCTTGAAGAAACCGCTGCCTCGATGGAAGAGCTCACCTCCACCGTCAAGCAGAATGCAGAAGGCGCACGCCAGGCCAATCAACTCGCGATCGGTGCGGCCAGCGTGGCCTCGCAAGGTGGCGAGGTGGTCGGCAAGGTCGTCGACACCATGGCCGGCATCCAGGCTTCATCGAAGAAGATTGCCGACATCATCTCCGTCATCGACGGCATCGCCTTCCAGACCAATATTCTGGCCTTGAATGCCGCAGTGGAAGCGGCGCGTGCCGGTGAGCAAGGGCGAGGCTTTGCGGTGGTGGCCAGCGAAGTGCGTACGCTGGCGCAGCGCTCGTCTGCCGCCGCCAAGGAGATCAAGGACCTGATCGGTGACTCGGTACAGCGCGTGACCGACGGTTCGCAGCTGGTGGATGAGGCCGGCCGCACCATGGCCGAGATCGTGTCGTCAGTGCAGCGCGTCACCGACATCATGAGCGAGATTTCCGCTGCCTCGCAGGAACAATCGGCCGGCATCGAACAGGTCAACCTCACCGTCACCCAGATGGATGAAGCCACCCAGCAGAACGCTGCACTGGTAGAAGAAGCCACCGCCGCTGCGCGCGCGATGGAAGAACAAGCGCAGCAACTGACCGAAGCCGTTGCAGTGTTCAAGATCGATGCAAAAGCACCGCTAGCACGCCAGTTGTCCGCGATCGCCGGCGCAGCGGGCAACCAGCGGCCTGCAACACACCGGGCTGCACGTGCTGCATTCGCACCCGCGACAAAGCCCCGCGTGACTGCCAGCGCATCTACCTCGACCGTTGCCGCCGGCGATTGGCAGGAGTTTTAAGTCGCAACGCTGCATATCAATTGGTCGCCAGCAGTCGTTGGCGACCTGCACAGAACCGGCCACTGCTTGCAGTCCAAGCACTCGCCTCATTGGCCGTAACCGTCGTGACCAGGCAGTCGCAGCTGTCGATCCGCGTTTCATGCAACACCGTTGTCAGCAACACAGAACGATTCGAGAGCTTTGATCCGTGCTCCGCAGATCTTATGGGCTGCTTCCCTTGCGAGGGGAAGCGGCCCTTTTTTTGTGCTGCCGCTCTCTAAGCAGCAGTGACAAAAGCGGCAAGCAATGGTCAGCCATGGCGACGTACAGAAGCCGATATGTACGGGTGCGACTCCGAGCGACGGCAGGGGCGCCTGACGGCTGCGTCGTCATGGTGCTGGTTGCGTACGATCACAGCGAGGGAAACGCGGTCAGACATGCATTTGGCCAACCGCACGCAGCCCGTCTCGGCCGCGCAGCACCGGTAATTTCACTTAAAACTTACAATTCGCAAAACAGCGCCGCCGTTATGAAACCGATTTCAACGGCTGAATACTAAGTGTAACGCTCGAAGTTGTGCTGATTTCAACAGAAACAATCAATTTTTCGCACAACTGGCCGCTAAGGACCTCACGCATTCGTAACGCCCTCCCCCGGGCAAGGTCGATTCCTCATGCATTCCTTCAACCGCCTTTCGGTCGGTACGCGGCTCTCCGCATTGCTCACGCTGGTCATCGCCATTTCGCTGGGTCTGTTGGCCCTGACCATCTACCGCCAGTCCGCTGGCGATATCGAATCGCAGGTCAAAGCCGAGCTACGTTCCAGTACTCGACTGATGCAGCAGTCGGTGGCGATGTACGACGTCACCCTCAGCGAAGGCACCCAGCGCCTGGGCAGCGTGTTCGACGACATGCTCCCCGCCGGCGCGCGCGAACTCGATAGCAGCAGTACCGTCACCATCGGCGAGCAGCACACCCCGTCGCTGCGCATCGGCAAGCAGGCGCTGAATCTCAATTTCGACGCAGTGGACCGCTTTGCCAAGGCAACCGGCGGCGTCGCCACGATCTTCGCCCGCACCGGCGATGACTTCGTGCGCATCACCACCTCGCTGCGCAATAAGCAGAGCGAACGCGTCATCGGCACTCTGCTCGATCGCAAGGGCAAGGCTTACGCCGCACTGTCGCAAGGCAAGGCGTTCACCGGCCAGGCGCAGCTGTTCGGCGAGCAGTACATGACCCATTACCAACCGCTGCGCAATGCCGCCGGCGAGGTCATCGGTGCGCTGTTCGTCGGGCGCAACTACACCCAGGGTCTGGCCGCGCTCAAGGCCCAGGTCAGCACCACCAAGCTGGGCCAGGACGGCTATTTCGTCATCGTCGACATGGCGCCAGGCGAGCGCCAGGGCCAGGTCATCGCGGCCCCGCCGGGCACCCCGGCCACGTTGGCGGCGCTGGTTCCGGCCGAACAGCAGGCGCTGTTGCAGGCAGTGCTGGACGGCAAGCAGCCCAGCGCCAACGTGCAGCTGCGCGATGCCAAAGGCGCAAGCCAGGCGTTCGAAGTCACCGCACAGCGCTACGCGCCGTGGCAGTGGGCGGTGATCGGTGCACAGCCGCGCAGTGCCATCGACGGCCCGCTGGATGCACTGATGGGCAGCATGCTGCTGTTCTCGCTGGTGGTGTTGGCGTTGTGCATCGCGGTGGTGTTCATCGCCGCGCGCAAGATGGTCACCCGCCCGTTGCTGGCAGTGGAACGCGTGCTCGGCGACGTGGCTGCCGGCCGCCTGGACAACCCCATCGACATCGATCGGCACGACGAACTCGGCCGCCTGTTGCTCAACGCGCGCACCATGCGCGACGACCTGCGCGCACGCCTGGAACGCGACCACATGATCGCCAGCGAAGCACTGCGCGTGCGTACCGCATTGGACGATGTCAGCACCAATGTGATGATCGCCGACGCCGACCGCCGCATCATTTACGTCAATCGTCCGCTGCAACGCATGCTGTCGGAGATGCAGGAAGTTGTGCGGCACGACCTGCCCAACTTCGATCCCACTGCATTGAGCGATACCCGCATCGACCAATTCCATCGCAATCCCGAGCAGGCGCGCCTGCTGGATCAGCTCAAGAGCACGCACACCGCGCAGATCGAAATCGGCGGCCGCATCGTGCAGGAAGTGGTCAGCCCGGTCGTGGCTGCCACCGGTGAGCGCATGGGCTATGTGGTCGAATGGAGCGACCGTACCCAGGAAGTGCAGGTAGAACAGGAGGTCGCACATGTGGTGGAGGCCGCCGCCGCCGGCGATCTCAGCGAGCGCATCGACCTCCGGGGTAAGCATGGCTTCTTGCTTCTGCTGGCTCAACAGCTCAACGCGCTGCTGGACAACAACGCCGATGGTCTGTCGCGCGTCTCCGCCCTGCTCTCGTCGCTGTCGCAAGGCGATTTGACCGCACGCATGGACGGCGACCTGCAAGGCGTATTCGCCACCATCCGCGATGATGCCAATGCTACAGCTGACCAGCTGGCCGGCATCGTGCGCCGTATCAAGGACTCCTCGCTGACGATCAACTCGGCCGCCACCGAAATCGCCACCGGCAACGGCGACCTGTCGCGTCGCACCGAACAACAGGCGGCCGCGCTGGAAGAAACCGCTGCCTCAATGGAAGAACTCACCGCCACCGTCAAACAGAACGCCGACAACGCAGACCAGGCCAATCGCCTGGTACTGGATGCTGCCGGTGTGGCCGCAAAGGGCGGCGATGTGGTGAACCGCGTGGTGACCACCATGGCCGATATCGACGCCTCTTCGAAGAAGATCGCCGAAATCATCAGCGTCATCGACGGCATCGCGTTCCAGACCAATATCCTGGCCTTGAATGCAGCAGTGGAAGCGGCGCGTGCCGGCGAACAGGGCCGCGGCTTTGCCGTGGTTGCCTCGGAAGTGCGCACGTTGGCACAGCGCTCGGCCGGCGCCGCCAAGGAGATCAAACACCTGATCGAAGACTCGGTGACCCGTATCGGCAACGGCGCTGCACTGGCGTCCGAAGCCGGCAGCACCATGCAGCAAGTGGTGACCTCGGTGCAGCGCGTCACCAACATCATGGGCGAGATCACCAGCGCATCGCGCGAACAGGCCGCGGGTATCACCCAGGTCAACCAGACCGTCACCCAGATGGACGAAACCACCCAGCAGAACGCCGCGCTGGTGGAAGAAGCCACCGCCGCAGCCCGTTCGATGGAAGACCAGGCCGCACAGTTGGTCGATGCGGTGGCGGTGTTCCGCCTGGAGCCGCAGGACCGCCTGAACACCCTGCTGGCCAACGCACGCCACGCCTACAACTGACACGGCAAACAGGACTGCCTGCAGCAACCCCACAAGCATCGAGGGCACGATGCCCTCGCCGCTTGTGGGTCACGCCGTGAACCCGTCCCCGTGGGCATCCATGCCGCCAGACACCGCCCCGACCACTGCTGGTTGCTTGCCGAAACACTGCGCATCGACCGACTCGAGTGGTCATTTCACGCACAGCGTTGAGCGACCTCGACGCAACAGTTTCGTCAGCCACGCTTAAAGATCTGGCTTTCCCGCCGATATCAAGGCGACGCCGGGACAACCCGCCAGGCGCCTTCCCGCTTCTACTGTGCTTGTGCCATGTCCCAAGGCGATACCTCAGAGCTGGACCACGATGCCGATCACCTCGCCGAAGGTGACGATCGCTATCTGCTGCGCAACAAGCGGCAGATCCGCGGATTGCTGCGCCAGCTGATCGACCAACGCGCCATCGTGACCATGCATGTGGCCGGCCGCGACTTGGCCGTGCCTACCGCCGTGCTGGACGTGGACGAAGACGACGACTGCGTGATCCTGGACGGCAGCCATAACGAGGCCTCCAACCGCGCCATCGAAGGCGCCAAATACCTGCTGTGCTACGCCCAACTGGAACGGGTCAACATCCGCTTCCGACTGGAAAAGGCCGAGCGCATCGAGCGCGATATCCACGTCGCTTTCCGCGCCGACCTGCCAGAGGCCATGTACCACCTGCAGCGGCGCGAATCGTACCGGCTGGAAACGCCGATCACCGACTCCCCCGTCTGCACCATTCGCCAGGAAGCCGCACAGGGTGAAGTGCTTAATCTGCAGTTGCGCGTCATCGACATCAGCAGCGGCGGCCTGGCGGTGTCGCTCACCGACGGCATGCCATTGCTTGAGCCGCAACGCACCTATCGCAACTGCATTCTGCAACTGCCCGACACGGCCCCCATCACGCTGCCGCTCACCGTGTGCAGCCAGTACAAGCAGACGCTACCCAACGGCAGCGAAGGCTTCCGGATCGGCATGCAGTTCAGCGAATTGCCGCGCGGCGCCGACGAAACCATCCAGCGCTACATTTTCCGCGTCGACCGCCAGCGCAACGCGCGCAAGAGCGGCGTGTTCTGAACCCTCCCGCACTGCGCGGGGCCGGCACCTAAAGTTGCTGCCCACCCCGCCGATGTTGCTAGGGCATCCCTCATCCGTCTCTGCTGCCGCAGTCCTGCCGCAACCTGACACTTAGCCGCAACGCCCGGAGTTTCCATGAACGACAAAAGCACTGCCACCGGCACCGGTGGTGAATTCCTCAGCTTCGCTTTGGGCGAAGAACACTACGGCGTGGACATCCTGAAAGTGCAGGAAATCCGCGGCTACGATTCGGTCACCCGCCTGCCCGACGCGCCCGACTACATCAAGGGTGTGATCAACCTGCGCGGCACCATCGTGCCGGTGATCGACCTGCGCCTGAAGCTGCGCCTGAAAGAAGCGCGCTACGACGCCTTCACCGTGATGATCGTGCTCAACGTCGAAGACCGCGTCGTCGGCATCGTCGTGGACAGCGTGTCCGACGTGATTCCGCTCAACGACGACCAGATCCGTCCCACGCCCGAGTTCGGCGCTGCGGTCGATACCCGTTTCATCTCGGGGATCGGCACCCAGGACGATCGCATGTTGATCCTGCTGGATATCGAGACCCTGCTGGACAGTACCGAGCTGGGCCAGCAGCTGGTTGAAGAAGCCGCCTGATTCAAGCGACTGGTTTGCCTCGCCTGCGGTCGTCGGCAGAGGTGTGGAGGTGTGCAGGAGCCGTCATGTACCACGTGGACATGGCGCCGCCCCGCACCCACTGCACCACTCCGACGGCCGCAATGCGTTAAGCGAACGCGTCTAAGACTATTGCGTGTCGGGAGTCTCCCCACAAGCGAATCACCACGCTATTGAAGTGAGATGAAAATCACGTTTTTGGGATTCAAGTTGAACGGGGGCTAGCCGATAGCTGAATGGAAGCCCGCGTCCACCCAACGGGTCACCGTTCGACTTTTGATTTCTGGAGAATCCCAATGAAGTTCCTGCTCTCGCTCCTTCCCGTTGCTGCTCTGGTGATTGTTGCTCCCTCGCTGTCGGCCCAGTCGCAGGAAATGATTCCGCCGGAAATGGCGACGCGCTTCGTTGGCAAGGACGGCATGGTGTGCGGCAAGGTCGAAAAGGCCAAGTACGCGCAGAGCTCGGAAGGCGAACCCACCTTCCTGTACATGGGCGGCATGTTCCCGCGCCACACCTTCTCCGCACGTATCGATGGCGTCAACCGCGGCAAGTTCAGCTTCGCCCCGGAATCGCTCGAAGGTAAGGACGTCTGCGTCCTCGGCAAGATCCAGCGCGACAGTTCGCGTGCCGAAATCGAAGTCAGCTCCCCGGCCAGCCTGAAGCTCGCCACCATCAAGTAATCGCATCGCACATCGCCACGCCCATGCGTGGCGATGTGCTGTCTGGATTATGCGGACTGACTTTTACTGGGGAATCGTGTCAATGCAATGGATCAATAATCTGAAATTGATGCCGCGGCTGATGCTGGCGTTCGGCATCGTGCTGCTGATCATGCTGGTACAGGGAATCATCGCGTACTCGGGGCTGGCATCGCTCAACAACGTGACCCGCGACCTGGCCGGCAACACCATGTCCAGCGTGCGCGAAGCCGGCGATCTGCGCGGCATGCTGGGCGAATACCGGAATGCGTCTTATCAAAACCTGGTGCGCGCCAGCGATGCGGTCAAGCAGGAAGCCAAGGTCCGCTCCAAGAAGCTCAATGGCGAGATCGAAGCCACCATCAAGGGCTACCCGCGCCTGATCGAGAGCCCGCAACAGAAGAAGCTGTTCGACGTGTTCGTGGCCGACTGGAAGAAGGCCTCGGCTTCCTACGCCAGCGTCAATGAAATGATCGAACTCAATCTGCCCGACGACGCCGTCGACACCTTCGTCGGCGAAACCCGCACCCTGCACAACAAGGCAAAGGATTCGCTGGCTGCGTTGATCGCCGAAGACAACATGCTCGCGCAGGCTGCCAAGACCAAGGCCGAAAAGGTCCATGCCACCTCGGTCTCGCTGACCGTGATGGTGCTGCTGATCGGCATTGCCGGCGGCCTGGGCCTGGCGTTCCTGTTCGCCCGTTCCATCGTCAAGAGCATGCGCGGCGCGGTCACCACCGCCACCGAGATCGCCGGCGGCAAGCTGGACGGCCAGATCAACGTACAGGGACAGGACGAAGTGGGCGAGTTGATGCGCTCGATGCAGCGCATGCAGCGCGACCTGAAGGAGCGTATCGAACGCGATCAGAGGATTGCCGACGAAAACCTGCGTATCCGTACCGCGCTGGACAAGTCCTCGACCGGCACCTTCATCACCGATCCCGAGCACGTGATGATCTACGCCAACGACGCCTTCAAGAAGATCGTGGCGCAGTACGAAAGCAGCATCCGCCTGGCATCGCCCGAGTTCGATGCGAGCGAGGTCATCGGTCAGCACATCAGTTACCTGGGTCTGTCGGATGCGACCGTGCGCAAAGCCATTGCCGCATTGGAACGCGATGGCGTCACCAGCTTCGAAGAGCGCTTCGGCGAAGTGGTGCTGGCACAGACGGTCACCGCCATCAAGAACGAACAGGGCGAGACCAGCGGCGAAGTCTGCGAATGGCGCGACCGCACCATCGAGGTCCAGGTGGAAGACGAAGTCGCCCGTATCGTGCGTGCCGCTGCCAGCGGCGACATGAGCGGCCGCGTGGAAACCGACGGCAAGCAGGGGTTCTTCCTGCAGTTGGCGCAGCAGCTCAACGGCTTGCTGGATGCCAATGCCGGCAGCCTGGAGCAGATCTCGGCCCTGTTGTCCGCGCTGTCGCGTGGCGACCTGACCGTGCGCATGCATGGCGAGTTCAGCGGCGTGTTCGCGCAGATGCGTGACGATGCCAATGCCACCGCCGAGCAGCTGGCCGACATCGTTGGGCGCATCAAGCTGTCGTCCAGCGCGATCAACTCGGCCGCTGGCGAAATCGCTTCGGGCAACAGCGATCTGTCGCACCGCACCGAGCAGCAGGCCGCCAACCTGGAAGAAACCGCAGCTTCCATGGAAGAGCTCACCTCCACCGTCAAGCAGAACGCCGAAAGCGCCCGTCAGGCCAACCAGCTTGCCATCGGCGCCACCGGCGTGGCCTCGCAAGGCGGTGAAGTGGTGTCGCAGGTGGTCACCACCATGTCCGGCATCGAAGCCTCGTCCAAGAAGATCGCCGACATCATCAGCGTCATCGATGGCATCGCCTTCCAGACCAATATCTTGGCGTTGAATGCAGCGGTGGAAGCGGCACGTGCCGGCGAACAGGGCCGCGGTTTTGCGGTGGTCGCCTCCGAAGTGCGTACGCTGGCACAGCGTTCGGCCGGTGCGGCGAAGGAGATCAAGGGCTTGATCGACGATTCCGTGCACAAGGTTGCCGAAGGCTCGGCACTGGTCCGCAAGGCTGGCGCCACCATGGCCGACATCGTGGCCAGCGTGCAGCGCGTGACCGACATCATGGGCGAGATTTCTGCGGCTTCGCAGGAGCAGTCGTCCGGCATCGAGCAGGTCAACCAGACCATCACCCAGATGGACGAAACCACCCAGCAGAATGCTGCGCTGGTGGAAGAAGCCACCGCCGCCGCCCGCTCGATGGAAGAGCAGGCCGGTCACCTGGCCGAAGCGGTGTCGGTGTTCAAGCTGGACGAATCGGCTGCGCAGGTAACCCAGACCGCACGCGTCCGGCCGATCGCCTCGCGCCCGGTTGCAGTGAAAGGCGCCGCCAAGCCGGTAGCGCGGGCAGCGGCAACCGCGGTGCGGCCTGCCAAATCACAGGCTGCGCTGGCCGACGGTAACTGGCAAGAGTTCTGATTCACCGCTGTCACCCACAACGCCCCGGCACTGCCGGGGCGTTGTGCATCTGGGCACGGCATCTGCATTGATCACCGCGCGCACGCTGCTGCGGACAACCTGATGAGCGGCCATGGCTCTGAGCGGCCAGCGAATGCACCGCCATACCCCATCGCACGGCCTACCGAACCCAACCGCGTGCAATTCATGCATTGGCGCTTCAGTTGCGTGACTACGTGGCCGATATCTAGTTATAGCTCACGACGCGTATGGATATGACGACTACGACCCCCGCTTCAGACACACGCGAATTTGACTTCGGCGACCGCGACTTCAAGCGCGTCTGCGACTTGATCTACCAGCGTGTCGGTATCGCGTTGGCGCCGGCCAAGCGCGACATGGTGTATGGCCGTCTCTCGCGCCGTCTGCGCGTGCTCGGTCTGCGCTCGTTCCGCGATTATCTCGATCAACTCGAGACTGGTAATGACGAAGAAGAATGGCAGGCGTTCACCAACGCGCTGACCACCAACCTGACCTCGTTCTTCCGCGAGCCGCACCACTTCGACAAGCTGCGCGAAGAACTGCAAAAGCGCGCCTCGCAGGCGCCGTTGAAGATCTGGTCATGTGCCGCATCCACAGGTGAGGAGCCCTACTCCATCGCCATTACCGCCTGCGAAGCCTTCGGCACGCTGACCCCGCCGGTGAGCATCGTCGCCACCGACGTCGATACCCAGGTATTGGAAACCGCGTCGCGTGGCGTCTATGCCATCGACCGCGTCGCCTCGCTGGATGCTTCGATCAAGCGCAAATACTTTCAGCGCGGCAGCGGCCCCAACGAAGGCAAGTGCCGGGTCATTCCCGCACTGCGCCAACTCATCGAATACCGCCAGTTGAATCTGCTGGCACCGCGTTACGACGTCGGCGGCCCGTATGCCGCGCTGTTCTGCCGCAACGTGATGATCTATTTCGACAAGCCCACTCAACGCGGCATCCTGTCGCGCCTGGTCAGCCACATGGGCGACGACGGCCTGCTCTATACTGGGCATTCGGAGAATTACCTGCACGCGGCCGATCTGATCCAGCCGTGCGGGCGCACGCTGTATCGGCGCGCACCGCGCGCGGGAGCCTCTGCATGAGTACGGCCGTGCAAGTCGACGACGTCATGCGCTACCGCGATTCGCGCTTCCAGACCATCGCCGCCAAACTGCTGCCCACGCAGTATCTGGTGGTGGACGACGACACCGCGTTGACAACCACCCTGGGATCTTGCGTTGCAGCGTGCCTGCGCGATCCGGTGCTCAAGATCGGCGGCATGAACCACTTCTTGTTGCCAGAAGGCCAGATCGGCGATGGCGCACCCGCGCGTTACGGCAGTTACGCGATGGAGTTGCTGATCAACGACATGCTCAAGCGCGGCGCGCATCGCAAACGCATCGAAGCCAAGGTTTTCGGTGGTGCCAACGTGCTCAAGGGCTTCACCAGCAACCCGGTCGGCACCCGCAACGCCGAGTTCGTCCGCCAGTACCTGCAGGCAGAACACATTCCCATCATTGCTGAAGATCTGTGCGGCATCCATCCGCGCAAGGTGTGGTTCTTCGCAACGACCGGCCGCGTCGTCGTGCAGCGTCTGCCGCATGCACACGAAGCCGAAGTCGCCGCCACCGAATCGGCCGTGCGCGCCCGTCTATCCAAAGCACCGGTCACCGGTGGAGTGGAGTTGTTCGAATGACGCTGGAAACTCCTGTGCGTGTACTGATCGTCGACGATTCGGCGGTCGTGCGTCAGATGCTCACCGAAATCCTCTCGCGCGATGCCGGCATCGAAGTGGTCGGCTCCGCCGCCGACCCGTTGCTGGCGCGCGAAAAGATCAAGCGCCTCAATCCGGACGTCATCACGCTGGATGTGGAAATGCCCCGCATGGACGGATTGGTGTTCCTGGAAAACCTGATGCGCCTGCGCCCTACTCCGGTGGTGATGATTTCATCGCTGACCGAGCGCGGCGCCGACACCACCTTGCAGGCTTTGTCGCTGGGCGCAGTGGACTTCGTGTCCAAGCCCAAGATCGACGTCGCACGCGGGCTGGAAGGTTATGCAGAAGAAATCGTCAGCAAGGTCAAGATGGCCGCCAAAGCCAAGGTCAGCGCACTGCACCGCCCCAGCACACCAAAGGTCACGCTCGATATGCAGTCGGCGCCGGTGCCCGGTAGCGCGCTGCGCTTTCGTACCACCGACCGCCTGATCGCCATCGGTGCGTCCGCCGGCGGCACCGAAGCGCTGCGCGTGGTGCTCGAACACATGCCCGCCGATGCGCCTGCGGTGGTGATGACCCAGCACCTGCCGGCCAGCTTCAGCACTGCATTTGCAGAGCGCCTCAACCGCCATTCCGCCATGTCGGTGCGCGAAGCCACTGATGGCGAAGCGATCCTGCCCGGTCACGCGTATCTGCCGCCGGGCGGCCAGCATCTGCGCATCATCCGCGACGGTGCGCGTTGGCGCTGCCGCATCGACGATGGTCCGCCGGTCAATCGTCACAAGCCGGCGGTGGATGTGCTGTTCCGCTCTGTCGCCGCAAATGCCGGCCCGAATGCGGTCGGTGCCATCCTCACCGGCATGGGCGACGACGGCGCACGCGGGCTGCTGGAAATGCTGCAGGCCGGCGCGCCGACGCTCGTGCAGGACGAAGCCAGCAGCGTGGTCTGGGGCATGCCCGGCGCGGCGTACAAACTCGGCGCGGCGCAGGAAGTGGTGCCGCTGGAGCGCGTGGCCGAGCGCTTGCTCGCATTGTCGGCGCAGGCACGCTGATCCGGCATGGCCGCGCATCCCTCGCATCCGACCGACCCGACGCTTCCGCCGACACAAGCAAGCGCGACAGCCGCTGCTACGGACGCGGCGATCGATCGCACGCCGGGGACGGCTGAGCCGGTGCATGCGAACGCGCCGAGCCACGATCTGGTCAGGCCCGGCCCGGTCACCGCCGGCATGGCCAAGGCCGGCGAACAGCCCGAGCAGCGCCGTTCGCGCCTGCTGGCCGAAGCGCTGGATGGCAGTAGCAGCGCTATTCTCATCTGCGATCTGCAATCGCGCCTGCTGTATGCCAACGACGGCTTCCAGCGCATGTTCGGCTACACCGAAGCCGAGCTTGTCGGTCAGCGTCCATCGGATGTGTTGACCCGCGCGCAGAGCGACCAGGGCGAAGTCGCGCGCGTGCGCGAGCGCGCCGATGCCTTGCAGCAGACCCGTGCCGACTTGCTGGTCTATCGCAAGGACGGCTCGCCGTTGTGGGTCTCGCTCAACTTCAACCCGATCTACGACGCCGACCACACCCCCTCGCATTACGTGGCGGTGCTGACCGACATCACCGACACCAAGATGCACGAGGTGCTACAGCACCGCGTGCTGGAAGCCCTGGTGCAGGAACGCCCGTTGATCGAGGTGATGACGCTGATTTGCACCGAGGTCGAACGCATCGCCCCGGAAGTGTTGGCGGCCGTCATGAGCGCCGACAACCAGGGCCGCCTGCATTCGCTGGCTGCGCCCAGCCTGCCGCCCGAATACGCCGACGCGGTCAACGGCTTGAAAATCGCCCCGGGCGCAGGCGCCTGCGGCACCGCGGCCTGGCGCGGTCGCGCGGTGATGGTGGAAGACATCGCCACCGACCCGTTGTTCGAACCGTATCGCGACACGATGTTGCGGTGCGGCCTGCACGCCTGCTGGAGTACGCCGATCCGCTCCAACAGCGCGCGCGTGCTCGGCACCTTCACGCTGTATTACCGCAAGCCGCAGCGTGCCGATGCCTGGCATGTGCGGCTGACCGATTTGTGCCAGCAACTGTGCACGCTGGCGCTGGAGCGCGAGCAGATCCGCCAGCGCGTGCATCAACTGGCTTTCTACGACACGCTCACCGGCTTGCCGAATCGCATCATGTTCAACGCGCGCGCCGAGCAGGCGCTGACGCATGCCGAATACGCCGGCGAACCAGCAGCGTTGATGTTCATCAACATCGATCGTTTCAAGCTCATCAACGATAGCCAGGGTCATGCCGCGGGTGATGGCCTGTTGCGCGATATCGCCCTGCGCATCAACGACCAACTCACCGCTACGGCGATGCTGGCGCGCCTGTCAGGCGACGAATTCGCACTTGCGCTGCCGCAATGCAGTGCAGAGCAGGCCAGTGCCGCCGCCGAGCGCTTGTTGGTCAGTATCGCCAGCCCGCTGCCGGTCGGCCATATGACCGTGCATTCGTCGGCCAGTATCGGCGTAGCGATGTTTCCCGAGGACGGCCGCGAGATCAATATCCTGTTGCGCCACGCCGATCTGGCGATGAATCGCGCCAAGAAGGAAGGCGGTGGGCGTTTCCGCTTCTTCAGTTCCGACATGAACCGCATGGCGCAGGAACGCGTTGCGCTGGAAGCGGAGCTGCGCCAGGCCATCGGCCGCGACCAACTGCAGCTGCACTACCAGCCGCAGATGCATAGCGCCGCACCGCACGCGCTGTACGGCGTGGAAGCGCTGCTGCGCTGGAATCATCCGCAACTGGGCGCGATTTCGCCCGCGCGGTTTCTGCCTGTCGCCGAAGAGCAAGGCATGATGCCGCAGCTCAACGCCTGGGTCCTGCGGCGGGCCTGCGAGCAGGTGGCCGACTGGCGTCTGCGCGGCGTGCCGGTCACGCGCGTTTCGGTCAATCTGTCGGCCAGCGGCTTCGAAAGCCCGCGCATGCTTCCCGACCTGCTTCGGTTGATCGCCGACACCGGCGTACAAGCCTCCGACCTGACCCTGGAATTGACCGAAAGCGTCATGCTATCCGGCCAGCCGGGCGTGCTGGAAAACCTGCACGCCATCCGCGAAGCCGGCATCTCGCTGTCGCTGGACGATTTCGGCACCGGCTATTCCAGCCTGAGCCATCTGCATCGCCTGCCGATCGACGAACTCAAACTGGACATGAGCTTCGTCCGCGATATCGAACACAGCGAGGACGCCCGCGCGCTCACCACCTCGGTGCTGCGCATCGGCGAGCACCTGCGCAAGCACGTGGTCGCCGAAGGCGTGGAAAACGAAGCACAACGCCTGTTTCTCGCCGACCTGGGCTGCGAAGTCCTACAAGGCTATCTGTTCTCGCGGCCGCTACCGGCCGCAGCGCTGGAAGCGTGGCTGGGCGCGCAGCCTTAAAGCGGCTAACAACACGTAGCGAGCAGCCGTCAGGTGGGCGCGGACGGCGCGCAGGAACCGGAGTGTACGAGTGGTACATGCCGATTCCGAGCACCGGCCACGCCCGCCTGGGGGCTGCGCAGTAGTTTTGTTAACCGCTCTTAACGCGACTGATGAAAAGCGGGGTCTTGACGATGAGGCAGGGATGCCTTGCCACCGAGTCCGGCATTTACTGCTCGTACCAGGCATTGATTGGGAGTCCACGCCAACGCTGCTGCCTATCGATCGCGACAGGTTGCCGGCCACGTCGAGAACAAGCTCAGTTCTCCCGAAGACGTGCGCGCCATGCGTGCGTCGACTGCGGCCTGGCTACACTGCGGTTTCGCTGCAGAGCGTCATGTCAAACAACCAGCCAACGATCTGCTGCGGTGCTCTCGCCGCTTGCAGGACCGTTGGCGGCAGGGATGGCGCCATCGCCCCCGTGGGCGGGGGTTCACCGCGTGTCCCGCGCGCGGTGAGGACACCGCGCACGCGACCAACCAAGCATCACTGCAGCGTACGCTTCAACCATCCCAACAGCTGCGCATTGACGAACGCCGGATTTTCCAGCGACGCGATATGCCCTGCATCGGGCACCAGTTCGTAGTCGCAACCGATGACCTCGGCCATCATCCACAACTCCTCCGGCGGGCGCGGAACGTCGTATTCGCCACCCAACAGGAACGTGTTGGCAGGGTTGAGCGCAGCCAGCGTTTCGAGTCGATCGTCGCGCCCGAAGATCAGCCGCCCTAGCGGCACGATCGAAGCGCGCAACTGCTCGGGCGACATCGCCGCCAGACGCTGCGCGAACGCCGCCGGCAACGCAGACTGCAGATCGATACCGGGGCGGAAAAAGAGCGGCACGATCGCCTCGACCAATGCCGGGGTCACCTGCCCCGCCGCATCGATCGCATCGAGCAATGCGAAGTAGCGCGTACGTGTCGCCTGCGATTCGGCACCCATAAAGGTGTCCATCAACACCAGGCTACGCACGCGCTCCGGCACGCGCATGGCCAACTCCGCACCCCACATGCCACCCACCGACAGACCCACCACTGCACATTGCGGAAGCTCCAGTGCATCCATCAGCGTAAGCATCTGATCGGCCAGATCCCCCACCGTCTGCGTGCCCGCCGGCAATGCGTCTGATTGCCCATGCCCCCACAGCTCGGGAACGATGACCTGGTAATGCTGCGACAGCGCCTGGATCTGCGGCTCCCACATCGCAGCGTCCCAGAGATAACTGTGACCAAGCAAAACCGGAAAACCTTGGCCGTGTTGCGTGTAGTGCAACGTCTGACCGGAAATTGTGCAAATGGGCATGGGCATCAACGGACAGTGGTAGAGCGGCCGGACTCTAGACCCGTGGACCTCAGATTTTTGTTGCAATGCCACAATCCAGTCAGCTGGTAGTTGCTTTAACGCCCGGCTTCGTGACGACAACACGAAGCGATTGTCCGAAAAGCGAAATGCCCGGCAGTGCCGGGCATTTCGGACTCACACAGATCAGCGGCTGAAATCAGGCCGCGACGGTATCGGCCACGTCCTGGTATTCCTGGATCTGATCGAAGTTCATGTAGCGGTAGATCTGCTCGCCACTGGTCTTGATCACACCCACGTCGGCCATGTACTCGTCCTTGGTCGGGATGCGGCCCAGACGCGAGCAGATCGCCGCCAGCTCCGCCGAGCCCAGGTACACATTGGTATTGCGACCCAGGCGGTTGGGGAAGTTGCGCGTGGAGGTGGAGAACACCGTGGCACCCTCGCGTGCCTGCGCCTGGTTGCCCATGCACAGCGAGCAGCCCGGCATTTCCATGCGCGCACCGGCTGCGCCGAAGGTGCCGTAATGGCCTTCCTTGGTCAGCTCGGAGGCGTCCATCTTGGTCGGCGGCGCCACCCACAGGCGGGTCGGGATATCGCGCTTGCCTTCCAGCAGCTTGGCGGCGGCACGGAAGTGCCCGATGTTGGTCATGCACGAACCGATGAACACCTCGTCGATCGCCGCACCAGCCACCTCGGACAGTGTCTTGACGTCGTCCGGGTCGTTCGGGCACGCCACGATCGGCTCGTGGATGTCGGCCAGGTCGATCTCGATGACGGCGGCGTACTCGGCGTCGGCATCGGGCTGCAGCAGTTGCGGATCGGCCAGCCACTCTTCCATCTTCTTGATGCGGCGGCCCAGCGTGCGCGCATCGGCATAGCCTTCGGCAATCATCCAGCGCAGCAGGGTGATGTTGCTGGTCAGGTATTCGATGATCGGTGCCTTATCCAGGTGCACGGTGCAACCGGCCGCCGAACGTTCGGCCGAGGCGTCGGACAGTTCGAACGCCTGCTCCACCTTCAGGTTCGGCAAGCCTTCGATTTCCAGGATGCGGCCGGAGAAGATGTTCTTCTTGCCCTGCTTGGCCACGGTCAACAGACCGTCCTTGATCGCGTACAGCGGAATCGCGTTGACCAGGTCGCGCAAGGTCACGCCCGGCTGCATCTCACCCTTGAAGCGCACCAGCACGCTCTCGGGCATGTCCAGCGGCATCACACCGGTGGCGGCCGCGAACGCCACCAGGCCGGAGCCGGCCGGGAACGAGATGCCGATCGGGAAACGCGTGTGCGAGTCGCCGCCGGTGCCGACGGTGTCGGGCAGCAGCATGCGATTGAGCCAGCTGTGGATCACGCCATCGCCCGGACGCAGCGACACGCCGCCGCGGGTGGAAATGAACTCCGGCAGGGTGTGGTGGGTCTTGACGTCCACCGGCTTCGGATACGCGGCGGTGTGGCAGAACGACTGCATCACCAGGTCGGCCGAGAAGCCCAGGCAGGCCAGGTCCTTGAGCTCGTCGCGGGTCATCGGGCCGGTGGTGTCCTGCGATCCCACCGAGGTCATCTTCGGCTCGCAATAGGTGCCCGGACGCATGCCCTGGCCTTCCGGCAAGCCGCAGGCGCGGCCGACCATCTTCTGCGCCAGCGAGAAGCCCTTGCCGGTGTCCGGCGGGTCCATCGGCAGGCGGAACAGGTCCGAGGCCGGCAGGCCCAGGAACTCGCGCGCCTTGGCGGTCAGGCCGCGGCCGACGATCAACGGAATGCGGCCACCGGCGCGCACTTCGTCGAACAGCACGTCCGACTTCATCGCGAACTCGGCGATCACCTGCCCGTTCTTCAGCGCCTTGCCGTCGTACGGACGCAGCTCGACCACATCGCCGTGCTCCATCTGCGATACGTCCAGCTCGATCGGCAGCGCGCCGGCGTCTTCCATCGTGTTGTAGAAGATCGGGGCGATCTTGCTGCCCAGGCACACGCCGCCGAAGCGCTTGTTGGGAATGAACGGAATGTCTTCGCCGGTCCACCACAGCACCGAGTTGGTCGCCGACTTGCGCGAGGAACCGGTACCGACCACATCGCCCACGTAGGCGACCAGATGGCCCTTGTCCTTGAGATCGGCGATGGCCTGGATCGGGCCGCGCTTGCCGTCCTCTTCCGGCTCGAACGCCGCGCCGTCGCGCTTGTTCTTCAACATCGCCAGCGCGTGCAGCGGGATGTCCGGGCGGGTGGTGGCATCCGGAGCCGGCGACAGGTCGTCGGTGTTGGTCTCGCCCGGCACCTTGAACACGGTGACGGTCATGCTCTGCGGCACTTCCGGCTTGCTGGTGAACCACTCGGCGTCGGCCCAGCTCTGCAGCACGGCCTTGGCATGCGCATTACCGGCTTGCGCCTTTTCCTGCACGTCGTGGAAGGCGTCGAACACCAGCAAGGTGTGCTTTAGCGCTTCGGCGGCGGTGGCGCCCAGCTCGGCGTTGTCCAGCAGGTCGATCAGCGGCTGAATGTTGTAGCCACCCAGCATGGTGCCCAGCAGTTCGGTCGCACGCGTGGGGCTGATCAGTGCGGTTTTCTCGGTGCCGAAGGCGACAGCGGCCAGGTACGAGGCCTTGACCTTGGCGGCGTCGTCGACGCCGGCCGGCACGCGCTGGCTGAGCAGCTCGACCAGGAATTCTTCTTCGCCCGCCGGCGGAGCCTTCAACAGCTCGATGACCTCGGCGGTCTGCTGCGCGGTCAGCGGCAGCGGCGGGATACCGAGCGCGGCGCGCTCTGCAACGTGGTGGCGATAGGCTTCCAACATGCGGGTTCTCCAAAAAGGACAGCAGTGAATGTGTAAAAGGTCAGACGTGGATCGGAAGACGTGGATCAGGCAACGGGCTTGGGGACGGTGATCTTCAAGCCCTTGAAGTAGTCGCGGAAGAAGCCCTCGTCGCGGGTGATCAACCCATCGCACTGGAGCATCGCGTGGGCGCCGATCAGAAAATCCGCCACCACCCGCTCGCGCTTGCCGCCGCGTGCGCGGAAGCGCTTGTTCATATGGCCGGCGCGCACCGCCGCCGCTTCCTGGGTGGCTTCGTAACGCACCCCGATCGAGGCCAGGGTTTCCATCAGGTCGACCTGGGTGTCGAGCATGGCCAGCACTTCGGCCACCACCGCATCGCAGACCACCACTTCGTCGCGGGCCAGCGCATCGCCAATGCAGATTTCCGACACCTCGCCGTAGACCGGATCGCCGATGAGGATGTCCAGCAGCACCGAGGAATCCAGGGCGATCATGGGTCGAACGGATCCCCGGGCGCGCGGCCGCGAATGGCGCGCATGGCCTCGTCGGTGCTGGTCAGGCCATCGACCAGCTTGAACTTGCCGCGCACCTTGCGCAGCGCCTCGCTGACATCTTTGCGCAAGATGATGCGGCCACCATCGAGTTCGATCTTGAGGGTGGTGCCCTTGGTCAGGCCCAGGGCATCGCGCACGGCCTTGGGCAGCGTGATCTGTCCGCGTTCGGCAACGGTGGCTTCCATGAGCATGCTCCAGAAAGTATGCACGTATGATACGTACTTGAGCGATCGTACTCAAGCCGGCAGATCGACCTTGACACACTGTGCGTACACACTGAATCGCTCAGAATGGCCCCCTACCTAAAGCCTTCGACGCCATAGGAGTGATGCATGAGCGATTCCTTTTCCACCCGCACCTCATTCGAGGTCCACGGCAAGCGCTACGACTATTACAGCCTGCCCAAACTGGGCGAGCGCTTCGATATCGCCCACCTGCCCTACTCGATGAAGATCCTGCTGGAGAATCTGCTCCGGCACGAAGACGGCGGCGTGACCGTCGGCAAGGATCACATCGAGGCGGTTGCCACGTGGGACCCCGCCGCCGAGCCGGATATCGAAATCGCCTTCATGCCCGCGCGCGTGGTATTGCAGGATTTCACCGGCGTACCGTGCGTGGTCGACCTGGCGGCGATGCGCGATGCGGTGGTCAAGCTGGGCGGCAAGGCCGACCAGATCAACCCGCAGATTCCCTCCGAACTGGTTATCGACCACTCGGTGCAGGTGGACGTGTTCGGCAAGCCCGACGCGCTCGACCTCAATGGCAAGATCGAATTCCAGCGTAACCAGGAACGCTATGGCTTCCTGCGCTGGGGCCAGAAGGCGTTCGAAAACTTCAAGGTGGTGCCGCCCAATACCGGTATCGTCCACCAGGTGAACCTGGAAAATCTGGCGCGCGTGGTGATGAGCGCGGACAAGGACGGAACACAGATCGCCTACCCTGACACCGTGTTCGGCACCGACAGCCACACCACCATGATCAACGGCATCGGCGTGCTGGGCTGGGGCGTGGGCGGGATCGAGGCCGAGGCCGCAATGCTGGGCCAGCCCTCCTCGATGCTGATTCCGCAGGTGGTGGGCTTCAAGCTCAGCGGCAAACTGCCCGAAGGCGCCACCGCCACCGATCTGGTGCTCACCGTCACCCAGATGCTGCGCAAGGCCGGCGTGGTCGGCAAATTTGTCGAGTTCTATGGCGAAGGCTTGCAGCACCTGCCGCTGGCCGATCGCGCCACCATCGGCAACATGGCCCCCGAATACGGTGCCACCTGCGGCATCTTCCCGGTCGACCAAGAATCGCTGACCTACCTGCGTCTGTCCGGCCGCAGCGAGGAACAGATTGCGCTGGTGGAAGCCTACGCAAAGGCGCAGGGCCTGTGGCACGACGCCAACACTCCGCTGGCGCAGTACAGCGCCACGCTGGAGCTGGACATGGCCGAGGTCAAGCCGTCGCTGGCTGGGCCCAAGCGTCCGCAGGACCGCGTGCTTCTGGAAGACATGCAGTCCAATTACCGCGAGAGCCTCAAGCCGTTCGCCGAGGCGCGCAGCAAGAAGCTCACCGATCTCAAGCAGGAAGACCGCCTGAAGAACGAAGGCGGCGGCGGCACCGCGGTCGGCGCCAAGGCGTCGCAGGCCGAAAGCGCCAGTGCCAGCGGCGCCGGGTGGCAGCTGCGCGATGGCTCGGTGGTGATCGCCGCCATCACTTCATGCACCAACACCTCCAACCCGGCGGTGATGCTCGGCGCCGGCCTGCTGGCACGCAACGCGGCGGCCAAGGGCTTGAAGGCGCAACCGTGGGTCAAAACCTCGCTCGGGCCGGGCTCGCGCGTGGTCACCGATTACCTGAGCAAGGCCGGCGTGCTCGCCGACCTGGAAACGCTCGGTTTCTACGTGGTCGGCTACGGCTGCACCACCTGCATCGGCAACTCCGGCCCGCTGCCGGACGATGTGTCTGCGGCGATCGCCAAGGACGATCTGGTGGTGACGTCGGTGTTGTCGGGCAACCGCAACTTCGAAGGCCGTGTGCACCCCGAAGTTAAAATGAATTATCTGGCGTCGCCGCCGCTGGTGGTGGCGTATGCGATTGCCGGCACCACCGACATCGACCTCACCACCGAGCCGCTGGGCACCGATCGCGATGGTCAGCCGGTGTACCTGCGCGACATCTGGCCGAGCAACAAGGAAATCGGCGACACCATCGCCGCCACTGTCGGTCCGGAAATGTTCAAGCAGAACTACGCCGACGTGTTCAAGGGCGACAGCCGCTGGAACACCATCGCCTCCCCTGATGGTGCGCTGTACGAATGGGATGCCGCATCCACCTACATCAAGAACCCGCCCTACTTCGACGGCATGACCATGCAGGTCGGCAACGTGGATGACGTGCACGGCGCGCGCATCATGGGTTTGTTCGGCGACTCGATCACCACCGACCACATCTCCCCGGCCGGCAACATCAAGAAGGATTCGCCTGCGGGGCGCTTTCTGCAGGAACGCGGCGTGCAGCCGGCCGACTTCAATAGCTACGGCAGCCGCCGCGGCAACGACGATGTGATGGTGCGCGGCACCTTCGCCAACATCCGCATCAAGAACCTGATGTTCGGCGGCGAAGAAGGCGGCAACACGCTGTACTACCCCGCCGACGGCGGCCAGCCGGAAAAGCTGGCGATCTACGATGCGGCCATGAAGTACAAGGCCGACGGCGTACCGCTGGTGGTGCTGGCCGGCAAGGAATACGGCACCGGCTCCTCGCGCGACTGGGCCGCCAAGGGCACCAACCTGCTCGGGGTCAAGGCGGTCATCGCCGAGAGCTTCGAACGCATTCACCGCTCCAACCTGGTCGGCATGGGCGTGCTGCCGCTGCAGTTCCTGGAAAACGAGAACGCACAGACCTTGGGCCTGGATGGCTCGGAAGTGCTGGACATCACCGGCCTGCAGGATGGCGCCAGCCGCCGTGCCACCGTCAACGCGAAGAAGTCCGACGGCAGCGTCAAGCAGTTTCAGGTCAAGGTGCTGCTGCTGACACCCAAGGAAGTGGAGTACTTCAAGCACGGCGGCCTGTTGCAGTACGTGCTGCGCCAATTGGCCGCCCGCAAGGCAGCCTGACCACGGCGTTTGGGCCCTGGGCCCCAGAGATGTCACGCAACTCCCGCCGCTCGGCGGGAGTTGCGTTTCTGGCATCACATGACGTGGCGAGCAAACTTTAGTGAATCGCTGCCAGGTGGTTGGGAATCGCGTGCATCGCACCTCAGCGACGCATGCCCACTGCCACACCAGCACCAGACCTCGGCATCACCTCAGGGCGGGGCGCTGCGCACCTGGTCGATGCTCCGGCATCCCAGGCGTGTGTGTTGGGCCGAGTATCGGCCACGCCATGTGGCCATAGGCGGCACTTCCGATCGAGACGTTGCAGCGGTTCAACGCCTTCACCGCCCTGCCAGCGCTCATTGCGCGTGATAGAGCTGCCAGCCGCTGCCTTGCAATCGCCAACCGGTAGTGACCTGGCAGGTCGGCGCCTGATCGGGCACCCAATCGCATCGTCGATCTCGCGTGCCTCGATGGCCTGATGCATCTGCTCCAGCGTTGCGCGCAGCCGTTGTTCCGGCGCGGCACGCGTGCACCCGAGCAACACCAGCAAGCAAACCCCCACCCACGCCACACGCGAGCGCACTTGAATGCTGCTCTGCATCACGCTTCGCCTTTTCCATCCATGACGGTATGCTGCCAGCTGTTGTAACGCCGTGGAACACACTGCGGCGCGTCAAGAACACCCTGGAGGGGGGCAGATGAATCAGGCACGTCCTTGGTTGCAAAGTTATCCGGCCGGCGTTGCCGCCGACATCGATCTTGAGCAGTTCCGCACGGTGGCCGAAGTCTTCGCCACGTCGGTAAAACGCTTTGCAGACCGGCCTGCGTATCACAGCTTCGGCAAGACCATCACCTACCGCGAAGCGGATCAACTGGTCGAGCAATTCGCCGCCTACCTGCTTGGCGAACTGCAGTTGAAGAAAGGCGACCGCGTCGCCTTGATGATGCCCAACTGCCTGCAATATCCAATCGCGACCTTCGGCGTACTGCGTGCCGGCCTGACCGTGGTCAACGTCAATCCGCTCTATACCCCGCGCGAACTCAAGCATCAGTTGATCGACTCCGGCGCCAGCGTGCTGGTGGTCATCGACAATTTCGGCACCACCGTGCAGCAGGTGATTGCCGACACGCCAGTCAAGCAAGTCATCACCACCGGCCTGGGCGACATGCTCGGCTTCCCGAAGGCGGCGGCGGTCAACTTCGTGGTCAAGTACGTCAAGAAGTTGGTGCCGGATTACCGCATCAACGGCGCGATCCGCTTCCGCGACGCGCTGGCGCTGGGCCGCAAGCACCGCGTGCCGACGCTGCAGATCGAGCCTGACGACATCGCCTTCCTGCAGTACACCGGCGGCACCACCGGCGTGGCCAAGGGCGCGATGCTGACCCACCGCAACCTGGTCGCCAACATGCAGCAGGCGCACCAGTGGCTTGCCGGCACCGGCAAGCTGGAAGAAGGCAACGAGGTGGTGATCACCGCGCTGCCGCTTTACCACATCTTCGCATTGACCGCGAACGGCCTGGTCTTCATGAAGATCGGCGGCTGCAATCATCTGATCAGCAACCCGCGCGACATGCCCGGTTTCGTCAAGGAGTTGAAGAAGACCCGCTTTACCGCGTTTACCGGCGTCAACACGCTGTTCAATGGCCTGCTCAACACGCCGGGCTTCGATCAGGTGGATTTCTCCTCGCTCAAGATGACTCTGGGCGGCGGCATGGCCGTGCAGCGCTCGGTCGCCGAGCGCTGGAAGAAGGTCACCGGCCTGACCTTGGTCGAAGCCTACGGCCTGACCGAAACCTCGCCGGCCGCGTGCATCAACCCGATGGACCTGAAGGACTACAACGGCTCGATCGGCCTGCCGATTCCGTCCACCGATGCCTGCATCAAGGACGACGCCGGCGCAGAACTGCCGCTCGGCGAAATTGGCGAGCTGTGCATCAGGGGCCCGCAGGTGATGAAGGGCTATTGGAAGAAGCCCGAAGAAACCGCCAAGGTCATGGATGCCGAAGGCTGGCTGCATACCGGCGACATCGCGCGGATGGACGCACAGGGCTTCGTCTACATCGTCGATCGCAAGAAGGACATGATTCTGGTGTCCGGCTTCAACGTGTACCCCAACGAGATCGAGGACGTGATCGCCGAAATGCCCGGCGTGCTGGAGGTGGCAGCCGTCGGTATGCCGGATGAGAGATCCGGTGAGATCGTCAAGGCAGTCATCGTGAAGAAGGATCCGGCCCTGACCGCTGATGATGTGAAGGCGCATTGCCGCGCCAACCTCACCGGCTACAAGCAGCCGCGCGTGATCGAATTCCGCAAAGAGTTGCCCAAGACCAACGTCGGCAAGATCCTGCGCCGCGAATTACGGGACGCGCCGAAAACGTAATACCGGTTATACCCCAGATCCAATCGTTCAGTATTCAGCGACGCCCGCAATGCCACAAGGCCTTGCGGGCGTTCGCTTTTACACGCATAGAATCCAAGGTCGGCGCACGCTCACGCGTTCAACCTCATCTCCGTCCGAAAGGCGGCCGGCCGGACGGTCATCACGGAGAACCACCATGTCTGCAGTTCAACCCTTCATTCGCACCAACATTGGCTCGAGCCTCCGCATCATTGAAGAACCGCAGCGTGACGTGTACTGGATCCATATGCATGCCGACCTCGCCGCCAACCCGGGGCGCGCCTGCTTTTCGACGCGCCTGGTCGACGACATTACCGGCTATCAGACCAACTTGGGGCAGCGCCTGACCAATGCCGGCGTGCTGGCACCGCACGTGGTACTGGCGTCCGACAGTGACGTGTTCAACCTGGGCGGCGATCTGTCCTTGTTCTGCCAGCTCATTCGCGAAGGCGACCGTGCTCGACTGCTTGATTACGCCCAACGCTGTGTACGCGGCGTGCATGCATTCCATGTCGGCCTCGGCGCGCGTGCGCACAGCATCGCGTTGGTGCAGGGCAATGCGCTCGGCGGCGGGTTCGAAGCGGCGTTGAGCTGTAACACCATCATCGCCGAGGAAGGCGTGATGATGGGCTTGCCCGAAGTGTTGTTCGACCTGTTCCCGGGGATGGGCGCCTACTCTTTCATGTGCCAGCGCGTCAGTGCGCAACTGGCGCAAAAGATCATGCTCGAAGGCAATCTGTACTCCGCCGAGGAGTTGCTTGGCATGGGATTGATCGATCGCGTGGTGCCGCGCGGCCAGGGCGTGGCCGCAGTCGAACAGGTGATCCGCGAAAGCAAGCGCACACCACATGCCTGGGCGGCGATGCAGCAGGTGCGCGAAATGACCACGGCGGTACCGCTAGAGGAGATGATGCGCATCACCGAAATCTGGGTCGATACGGCGATGCAGTTAGGCGAGAAGTCATTGCGTACCATGGACCGCCTGGTCCGTGCGCAATCGCGTCGGTCCGGGCTCGACGCCAGCTGATGTGCGGCGGGCTATTCACTACTCCGGGGGGAGCGCTCGTCGTCCTTGACGCCTTGCAGGCGCGCGTCGAGTGCATCCCTTCCGGCCTGCAGCTGCTCGCGTAATGCCGACAGCCGTTGTCGCCAGTCGGCCTGCAGCTGCCAGTCGGCCATGCGCATCAGCTCGCCGCCACTGCTGGCCAGCTGGGCCAGGCCCAGATTGCTGGCAACGCCACGCAATGCGTGGGCGCTCTCGCGTAGCTGCTCCCAATCCGAGCGGGTGCCATCGCGTTCGATCGCACCGACACAATTGTGTGCATCATCCAGACATTGCCGAATGAACTGACGTTCGAATCCTTCACCCATACCCAACGCGGCAAGTTCGTCCAACACGCTGGCGTCGAGCACGCCCTCGAAACTGGTCGGTGCCTGCGCAACGGGGGCGGGCGTGGCCAGTGGACGGGTGCTGACCGCCAGCTCGGCCACCGTGTCGAGCAACTTGGCCGCCACCACGGGCTTGGCCAGAAACGCACGCGCACCGGCCTGCTCGCACGCGCGTATCGCCTCCGGTGTGACATCGGCGCTAAGCACCACCACCGGGGCATAGCGCATGCCGCTGGCCTGCATCACTCGCAGCTGCTTGAGCATGTCCAGTCCACTCATGCCTGGCATGTGTAGGTCCACGATCACCGCATCGAAGTCCTCGTCGGCCATCGCGTCCAGTACCTGCTCGGCACCGTTGACGCACATCACCCTATGCCCGGCCTTCTCCAGCAATCGCTGCAACACCATGCGATTGGCCTCATGGTCGTCAGCCACCAGCATGCGCATACTGCGCACGCGCGCGCGATGACGCAGAAACGGATTGGAGAAGGCAATGACGTTGGAGGCTTCCAGCTCGTCGGGAGTCTCCAGCAGGGCTCCCACCGGCGTACGCGTCGGCGCGGCCTTCTCCAGTACGCCGATCTGCAACTGCAGCTCGAACCAGAACACGCTGCCGCCTGAGGGATTGGGTAGAAAGCCAATCGCGCCGCCCATCGCCTCGACCAGCCCCTTGGCGATCGTGGTGCCCAGGCCGGTGCCTTCATAGCGGCGCGACAAACCCACGTCCGCCTGCTCGAAGGCCTCGAACAAGCGCGGACGCATGTCCATCGGCACGCCGATGCCGCTGTCTTCGACATCGAAACGCAGCCGCACCGTCTCATTGCCATTGCCCGAGACGCGCGCGACCCGCAGCAGCACATGGCCGTGCTCGGTGAATTTGACCGCATTGCCCAGCAAGTTGAGCAACACCTGGCGCAGATGGCCGGTATCGCCCTTGAGCAGGTCCGGCACGTCGACGGCAACGTCGGTGCCGTAATCCAGTCCGCGCGCCTTGGCCTGGGGCTGCAGGATCATGTTGACCGAGCCGATCAGATCGCGCAGCGAGAAATCGCGGCGATCGATACGAATCTTGCCCGCCTCGATCGCGGAAATATCGAGCACTTCCTCCACCAGCGACAGCAGGCTGCGCGCCGAGGCCTGGATGGTATTCAGGCATTCCTTCTGCTCTGCATCCAGACGCGTGGTGGCCAGCACTTCGGTCATGCCCGACAACCCGTTCAACGGCGTGCGGAACTCGTGACTCATATTGGCCAGGAATCGGCTTTTGGCCTGGTTGGCATGCCGCGCCTCGCGGACCGCGCGCGTCATCGCACGCAACAGCGAGTCGAAGTACAGCGGCACCGCGATCAACCCCAGCAGCAAGCCCCAACTCAGATAGGGATTGGCCTTCCAGTAAGGCGAGATCAGGATGGCACTGAGAAAACTCAGGCTGGCCATCGCCGTGGCGGCACGGAGATAGTTACTGCCGTAGCGCAAGCCATTGCCGATGGTCACCCACATGCACACCGCGTACAACGGCGACGCCGGCTCGCCCTGAATTGCCATGATGGCGCCGGTGCAGGTGTAATCGAGCAGCATGCCGATCAGACGCCGCGTGTGTGACACCTGCGGCCGTAGCAGGATCGCCACCATGAGCGCCAGCGACACCACCAGCTCGCCGACCAGGATCAACCAGGTGGCCATCAACGTGTCGCCGTGGGTGTGGTGATAGCGCCAGCCCAGGTACGAAATAAACAGCGTGGTGATGATGATACGGATCAGGTTTTGCGCGTGTTCCGTATCCGCCCGGCCTGACAGACGTTGTTTCAACCATGGCAGTGGAGACTTCATAGACGCCTCAGACGCGCGCTCGCGTCAATGGGTTGGGATCCTTCCGTGGCTGCAACGCAGCGTCGATACCTGCAGCAAACGCAGGCCAAATGATGCCCGGTCTCGCTCGTGCAGCGTACCCAACAACGTCACAGGAATGCAGGTTAACGCACCCAGCAGGGCAATCGCTGCTCCATGGTGACCTTGCCACGCCAACATTGCACCCAAGCTGAGCGTGGCAGTGGTCAAGACGGTGTGTAGGCCCTCACCGCCGCGGCGCGGCGCGCTGCCGATCGTTCTCCAAAGCAGCGCGACGGACGCCTGGCCATGCTTGCTGTCAGGTCGCCCGATGCGGCGATCACCCAGCTGGCCAGGCGCCACCCTCACCTCACACCCCGGGTCGCGCCGATGCGGTGGAGAACTCGCCACAGATCTGGTCCAGCTGCGCACGGCCGCGCAATAGCGCATCCACGCAGCGCGGGTCGAACAGACGGCCGCGTTGGGCATACAGGTAGGCCAGCGCAGCATCCATGGTCCAGGCTTCCTTGTACGGGCGCGGCGACAGCAGCGCGTCAAACACGTCAGCCACTGCCACGATGCGCGCTTCCAGCGGAATCGCTTCACCGACCAGGCCATCCGGATAACCCGTGCCGTCATACCGTTCGTGATGACGCAGCGCGATCAAGGCGCCGACCTGGATGAAACGGTTCTGGCTGCCGCTGAGCAATTCGTAGCCGATGCGCGGATGACGTTTCATCACGCTCATTTCGTCGTCGGTGAGCTTGCCCGGCTTGAGCAGCACCGAATCGGGAATGGCGATCTTGCCCATGTCGTGCAGCGGTGCGGCCATCTCGATGATGCGCACTTCTTCTTCCGACAGGCCCAGCTGTTCGGCGATCAGGCCGGCCACATGCGACATGCGCTCCAGGAACGCACTGGTGCCAGAATCGCGGTATTCGATCGCACGCGCCAGCCGCGACAGCGTCTCGCGTTCGCGCTCTTCGACCTCGTTCATGCTGGCCAGCAGGCGTTGTTCCAGCGAGAGCGCACGTTGTTTGACGCTCTCGCTCTGCTGACGCAGCTGCAGCAGGTTGGAGCAGCGTGCGCGCAGCTCGCGCGGTCGGATGGGCTTGACCAGGAAGTCGATCACGCCGGCTTCCAGCGCCGCCTGACGAATCGGCTCGTCGCCGACGATGGTGATCAGGATGATCGGGATATCGCGGTGGCTGGGCAGACGGCGCAGGCGCCGCGCGAACTCCAGGCCATCCATCCCGGGCATGCGGTAGTCGAGCAGCAACAGATCCACGCGCCCGGCCTCGCACCAGGCCAAGGCGTCGAGCGGATCGCCGAAGTCGTAGACCTTGAGCTCCGGCGCGATGTCCTCGATGACATGACGCAACATCGTCCGCGCGGACATCTGGTCATCGACAATGACGATGTTCAATCCCAGATCCGCCTTTTCCGCCCAGCTTCCCCATGTATCCGTCGACATCATGCCGCCCGGACTCCCTAAAACATCCTGCATAGCCGTTGCTCCTCTATCTCGAGAACGGAAAAGCGATGACGCCGGCTCCTGCGCCGGCTCCCCCCGAACAATACCGTGTTCGAGGCTCCGCCCTAGCATATGCAGTATCTGTGCCGTCGGCACACCGACAGCGCAAAAAAGTCAGGCTTCCGGACGCATATACGGGAACAGCAGGACATCGCGGATCGAGGTGCTGCCGGTCAGCAGCATCACCAGACGATCGATCCCGATGCCCAGGCCGCCGGTCGGCGCCATGCCGTACTCCAACGCACGGATGTAATCGGCGTCGTAGTGCATCGCTTCGTCGTCGCCGCCGTCCTTGGCCTGCACCTGCGCCTGGAAGCGCGCGGCCTGGTCTTCGGGGTCGTTGAGCTCGGAGAAGCCATTGGCGAGCTCCTTGCCGTTGATGAACAGCTCGAAGCGGTCGGTGTAGCCCGGCTCGGTGTCACTGGACCGCGCCAGCGGCGACACTTCGACCGGGTGGTCGGTAATGAAGGTCGGCTGCACCAGCGTGTGTTCCACGGTGGCCTCGAAGATTTCCAGCAGCAGCTTGCCCCAGCCATAGGACGGCTTGGTGCGGATCTTCAGCCGCTCGCAATGGCGCAGCAGCGCATCGCGATCGGTGCAATCGGCCGCGCTGATCTGCGGATTGTGGTGACGAACGGCCTCATCCATGCGCCAGCGCCGGAAAGCCGGCGCCAGATCGATGTCGGCACCGTCCCAGCTCACCTGCGTGGTGCCCAACACCGACTGCGCGGTGTCGCGGATCACCTGCTCGGTCAGGTCCATGATCTCGTGATACGTGGCGTAGGCCTCGTAGAGCTCGAGCATTGTGAATTCGGGGTTGTGCCGGGTCGACACGCCCTCGTTACGGAAATTGCGGTTGATCTCGTAGACGCGCTCCAGCCCACCGACCACCAGCCGCTTGAGGTACAGCTCCGGGGCCACGCGCAGGTACAGGTCCAGATCCAGCGCATTGTGGTGGGTGGTGAACGGCTTGGCAGTGGCGCCGCCGGGGATGTAATGCATCATCGGCGTTTCCACTTCCAGAAAACGCCGCGCATCCAGCCAGGCGCGCATCGCACGGATGATCTTGGAGCGCTTGATGAAGACCTCGCGCGCCTCCGGAGTGACGATCAGATCGACATAACGTTGGCGATAACGCTGCTCCACGTCCGACAGGCCGTGCCACTTGTCAGGCAGCGGGCGCAGCGACTTGGTCAGCAGGCGCAGTGCGCTCGCCTTGACCGAAAGTTCGCCGGTCTTGGTGCGGGTCAGCCCGCCCTCCACCGCCACGATGTCCCCGACATCCCAGCCCTTGAAGGCAGTGTAGGCATCGCCCAGCACATTGCCCTGCAGGAATAGCTGCACACGCCCGGATTCGTCCTGGATCTGCGCGAAGCTGGCCTTGCCCATCACCCGCTTGGCCATCAGGCGGCCGGCCATCTTGACGGTGCGTCCGCTGGCTTCCAGCGCTTCGGGTGTCCAGGTGTCGGCTTCGGCGAATTCAGCCTGCAGGTCGCCAGCGAAGTGTTCGCGCACGAAGTCGTTCGGGTAGGCAATGCCCTGGCCGCGCAACGCGCCCAGTTTCGCGCGACGCTCGGCGATGAGGCTGTTCTCGTCGGCGGGGGGCTGCGGCGCGGGGGTCTGCTCGGTCATGGCGGGAATCGATCTGCTGTGGGTCGGGCGGATGCCCGTTGGGGAATGAGGAACCGGCGACGCCGGCACTCTCTTTATAATGACGGTGTGACGAAGGTACGCGTTATCCGTGTCACCGGGAGCGGCAGCGCATTACCACCGCTGCGTCACAGGCACTGCAGCGCTGCGCCAGGCTGCCGTCGCGACAGCCGCCTGGCGCAGCGGTCAGGCATCCAGGCGTTTGGAGCCTGCCGCCAGACCGGCCTTGAGGCTGGCCTCGACGAATTCGTCCAGGTCGCCGTCCAGCACTTTCTGCGTGTCGCTGCGTTCGATGCCGGTGCGCAGATCCTTGATGCGACTCTGATCGAGCACGTAGTTGCGGATCTGGCTGCCCCAGCCGATGTCGGACTTGGTGGCTTCCAGCGCATCGCGCTCGACGTTGCGCTTCTGCACTTCCAGCTCGTACAACTTGGCCGCCAGCATCTTCATCGCGTTGTCGCGGTTCTGGTGCTGGCTGCGGCCGGTCTGGCAGGCGACCACGGTATTGGTCGGGATATGCGTGATACGCACCGCCGATTCGGTCTTGTTGACGTGCTGACCACCGGCGCCGGAGGAGCGATACACGTCGGTGCGCAGGTCGGCCGGGTTGATGTCGATCTCGATATTGTCGTCCACTTCCGGCGAGACGAACACCGAGGTAAAGCTGGTGTGCCGGCGGTTATCCGAGTCGAACGGCGATTTGCGCACCAGCCGGTGCACGCCGATCTCGGTCTTCAACCAGCCGTAGGCGTACTCGCCTTCGATGCGCACGGTGGCCGACTTGATGCCGGCCACTTCGCCACCGGAGACTTCCATCAGCTCGGTTTTCCAGCCGCGCGACTCGGCCCAGCGCAGGTACATGCGCAGCAGGATTTCGGCCCAATCCTGCGCCTCGGTGCCGCCGGCACCGGCCTGGATGTCGACGAACGCGTTGGCACTGTCCATCTGGCCGGAGAACATGCGCTGGAATTCCAGCTTCTCGACATGCGCCTGGTATTTGTCCAGATCGGCGATCACCGCCACCGCAGTGTCTTCGTCCTGTTCGCTTTCGGCCAGCTCCAGCAGGTCGCCCGCATCGGCCAGACCCGACAGCACATCGGCGATGCCGATCACGGTCTTTTCCAGCAGCGAACGCTCGCGGCCCAGGGCCTGCGCGCGTTCGGCGTCGTTCCACACATCGGGGCTCTCGAGCTCCCGGCTGACTTCCTCTAGACGCTCTTTCTTGGCGTCGTAGTCAAAGATACCCCCTGAGCGAGAGCACGCGATCGTTGAGATCGGTGATGCGCTGGCGGATCGGATTGGTTTCGATCATGACGGACTTCCGGCAAACAAGCTGGCTAGTTTAGCAAGCGGGCGGCGGCGGCGAAACGCAACGAAACTGTGGCCGCGCACGCTGCAGCACCTGCCAGTGCTCGGGTGCCTGCCTGCCGTGCTCGACCGCAGGCGCCGCAAGCAATCCACCATCGCGCACCGCTGTCGCCGCAACCGCGACCGACCGTGCCAAGCGGCTAGGACGCATTCGGGACCCGACGGGCAGGGCCGTCGCAGCGGGCTTACGCCATCAATGCGTCGGTCTTGGGCACCGCAGCGCCCTGCCCCGCATGCGCACGCAAGCCGGACAGGTGGCTGCGACTGCATGGCAGCACGGTGGCGTCGCGCAGATGCACGCGGGCATCGCCTGAATCGCTTGGTTCAATCGCTTGCACCTGGCCCAGATTGACCAGATAGCTGCGGTGGATGCGCACGAACACGGCCGGGTCCAGTTTGGACTCGATCGCCGCCATCGTGCTGCGCAGCGGGTAATCGTGACCGCGCACATGCAGATTGACGTAATTGCCAGAGGCTTGGATCCACTCGATATCGGCGGTGGCCACCAGGAAATCGCGCCCCAACTTGCGCACCAGAAATCGCTCCGGGCGATCCAGTGGCTCTACTGGCGGACCGTCGTCAGGTGCGACGAGCAGATGCGCCTCGCCTTGACGGCGCCGTGCGTACCAGGCCAGTGTGTGCTGTACCGCCACCAGCAGCGCAAAGGTGCGCAGATCCTTGGACAGCTCGTAAACCCACTGCAGCCAGCCACCGAAATCGTAGTGCGCGCCGGCCAGTGCGTAGACCAGCATGCGCAGCACGACCATGCCGGCGACATGCAGCAGCCACCAGGCCAGTGCAGCGGTCACATACGCAGGCAAGCGTCGCACCCAGGCATCGGCATGCAGCGGCCAGCGTGCGCAGAGCCACACCACTGCCGGCAACAGCATGAGCGCGGCCGTGGCGCTACTCAGTTCCCAGCTCAGCACCTGCCACACCTCGATGGGCAGGCCATCGCGGCGCGCGGCAAGCCAGGCAGTCCAGACGTTGCCCAGTGCACTCAGGTAGAACACCAACGACCAGATCACCACGGCCCAGCGTGTGGCAGCGCGGCCGGCTCTGTCGTGGATGATTGGCGGGCGCGGCCCTCTCGATTGCATTGCACACGTCCGCAGTTGGCAGGTGCCGATCATAGAGGCCTGCGCTACATCGCGAAACCGCCATCCCTGCCGCCCCTATTCGTCCCTGGGTGAGCACGACTGGTCACTGCGGGCCGGGTTGTCCACCCCTGCACCTCCCAATGGCGCGGGCCGCTGGGCAGGATGCATCCACTCCGCCACCAGCCGCCAACCATGACCGAGCGCCGCCACGATATCGATGCCTTGCGCGTCTTCGCTTTTGCCCTGCTGATCCTCTACCACGTGGGCATGGCCTATGTGGCCGACTGGGATTTCCACCTCAAGAGCGTGCACACGGCCGAGTGGTTGCAATGGCCGATGATCGTGCTCAATCGCTGGCGGATGCCGTTGTTGTTCATGATCTCCGGCATCGCGATCGGCTTGTCGCAGCCGCAGGCCACGCCGTGGCGCTTCGCATTGCGTCGCTGCGGACGATTGCTGCCGCCGTTGCTGTTCGGCATGTTCGTGGTGGTGGCAGTGCAGGCCTACTGCCAGGGCGTCAGCAACGGCAAGGTCGCCACCGGCTTCGGCAGCTTCCTGCTGCGCTACTGGCAGGTGCGTCCGTGGCCGGCCGGCAGTTTCGATGGCTGGGAACATGGCATCACCTGGAATCACCTGTGGTATCTGGCGTACCTGCTGCCCTACACCGTGGCCTTGATGGCGCTGGTGTCGCTGACAACGCTGCTGCGGCTGCCGGCATTCCCGCGGCTCCCCTCTTCGATGGTGGTGCCAGCCTTGGTGGTGCTGCCGATCCTGTGGGAGGCGTTCTGCGTGATGTGGATGATGCCGCGCCATCCACCGACCCATGCGTTGGTCGGCGACTGGTTCGTGCATGCCGAATCGTTCCCGCTCTTTCTATTGGGCTATCTGCTGGCACGCAATGCGCGCTTCTGGCAGCTGGCCGTGCAATTGCGCTGGCTCACCTTGGTCAGCGCAGTGCTGGCCATCACGACCGAGTTGGGCATTCGCTATCTGGGCATGCACGTGCAGCCCGCGCAGGTGCCGCAGGTGCTGGCCGCCCTGCCGTGGGAAACACTGGAACACGGCGCACGCGCCGCTTACACCTGGCTGGCGCTATTGACCCTGCTGGGCTGGGCGAAGCAGCATTTGAACCGCCCGTTCCGCTGGCTGCCGCATTGCACCGAAGCGGTGTTTCCCTGGTACATCCTGCATCAGAGCCTGATCATCGTGGCGCTGTACTGGCTGATGCCGTTGCAGTTGAACGCCTGGCTGGAACCAGCGCTGGTGATCGCCGCCACCGTGATCGGCTGTCTGGCGCTGCATGAGTACGTGATCCGGCGGGTGCGCTGGCTGCGGCCGTTGTTCGGCTTGCGTGGGCGCACGCACGCTGTGCCGCGCCAGGCCGGCGGTGCAGCGGTTGCGTCGTAACAACCTGTAAACGCACATTTGCTTTCCAACGCGCGTTTACTGGACGGCACCTCGGCGGCAACGCAAGATGCGTCTCGTATCTATGCTTTCGGAACCACCATGCGCCTTACCTGGCTCGCTACCGCCGTCTTGCTCGCCCCTCTCGCCGCCTTGGCCGATCCGGTGACCGGCATCAGCTTCGATCACGACGACTGGACCATCGCCTGCGACAACACCCGCACCTGCCGCGCCGCCGGATATCAGCCCGATGAAGGCGAGCACTTGCCGGTGTCGGTGCTACTGACCCGCAAGGCCGGCGCGGGGCAGGCAGTGACGGCGGAGTTGATGCTTGGCCAGTACGACGAGATCAAGATGCCGGCGTCGTTGACGCTGCGGATCGATCAACGCGATCTGGGCAAGCTGGCGCTGGATCGCAGCAAGGGCACTGCGCCCTTGAGTGACGCACAGGTTGCCGCCCTGCTGACTGCCCTACGCGGCAGCAGCGCGATTGTGGCGGTAGGTAACGATGGCCGCCGCTGGCAGCTGTCCGACCGCGGTGCCTCGGCAGTGCTGCTGAAGATGGACGAATTCCAGGGCCGGCTGGGCACACGCGGCGCATTGGTGCGCAAGGGCGATCGCGACGAGACCAAGGTGTTGCCGGCAGTGCCGGTGCCGCAAGTACGTGCGGTCAAACTCCCGACAGCGCAGGCCGGCGACGCACACATTGGCACAGTGCCCGCGCTGTTTCAGGCCTTGCGCGCCAGCTTGCCGGCCGATGAAGAGTGCAAAGGACTGCAAGCGGGCGATCCGCAGGAGCCACTGACCGTCACCCGGCTCAGCAATGACAAGCTGCTGGTCTCCACCGATTGCTGGATGGGCGCGTACAACGTCGGCACCGGGTTTTGGGTCGTCAATGCACGTGCACCGTTCGCGCCAATTCTGGTGACCACCCAGGCCAGCGACATCGATGGTTCCACCCTGCTGTCGTCGCAAAAAGGCCGCGGTTTGGGCGATTGCAATAGCGAGGCCAGTTGGACCTGGGACGGCCGCCGTTTTGTGCCGACCTCCAAATCCACCTCCGGCCTGTGCCGGTTGGTGGCTGCTGGCGGCGCGTGGGAGCTGCCGACCTTGGTCACCGAGGTCAAGCCGTCGCCTTGATCGAAGCCAAGACAGTGCACCCCTGCGCTGTCTTGCGAAAGGACCAGTCGAGTTGGTCGGTGTGTAGAGCGTTCAAGCAGGTCGCCTGGAAACTGTCTGGCGTGGTGTCCTCACCGATGGTGGAACCGTTGGCGGCATGGATGCCGCCAACCAGCACTCATGGACGGGTTCACGGCGTGTCCCGCGACGGTGAGCGGGCAAGGTCCGGTCGAGATGGTGGGCTTGTTAGGGCAAGCGATACTCTTTGCGCTGTCTGAATAACAACGTCTGAGGAGCGAGCGCGCCAACACCGCAGATCAGCTGGTGACTGCCGCCGGCTCGCAATGCTCGACGATCAACTGCACCGCCGTGCCGCCACGATAGTCGTCGGCGACCAGCCGATACGCCAACCGCACCAAGCGCGTGGGTTCGCTGCCGCGCCAGCCATTGAAGTGAATGGCATTGAGCGGCTCCGTGCGGCCAGCGCAACGCAGTGTCAATTTAAGGTGGCGTTCCTTGAGCACGCGGTACTGCAGCACTTCGAACTGACCATCGAACAGCGGCTCGGGAAAGCCCTGCCCCCACGGCCCTGCCACACGCAGCGCTTCGGCATGCACGTGATCGAGTTCGTGCGCGGCCAGTTCGCCGTCGCTGTGCAATTCGGCATGCAGCAGCGAAGCGTCCACCATCGCCGTCACCTGCGACTGGAAGGCCTGCTCGAACGCGGCCAGCGCGGCGTGATCGATGCTCAACCCGGCTGCCATCGCATGGCCACCGAACTTCTGGATCAGCCCGGGATGCCGCGCATCCACTGCCGCCAGCACGTCGCGGATATGCAGGCCAGGAATCGAACGCGCCGAGCCACGCAACTGGCTGCTGCCCGGCTCGGCCGGTGCCAGCGCGACCACCGGACGATGCAGGCGGTCTTTGAGTTTGGACGCCACCAGACCGATGACGCCTGGGTGCCATTCGGCATCGAACAGGCATGCGGCAATCGGCAATGCGCCGTCCGCGTCCAGCACGACTTTGGTAACGGCTTGCTCGGCATCGTCGGTCATCAACTGCTGCACCGCGCGGCGCTCGGCGTTGATCTCTTCCAGCGTGCCTGCGATCTCGCGTGCGCGGTTCCAATCCTCGCTGAGCAGCAGCTCGATACCCAGCGCCATGTCCTCGAGTCGACCGGCCGCATTGAGACGCGGCCCGAGCGCAAATCCAATATCGCTGGCGCTCAGTCGCGCCACATCGCGGCCGCTGGCATCGATCAGGGCGCGCAAACCGATGCAGCCCTTCCCCTCGCGCAGGCGCCGCAGGCCGGCCGACACCAGCGCACGATTATTGGTGTCCAGCGGCACCAGATCGGCGACGGTGCCGACCGCGACCAGATCCAGCAGCACCGACAGATCCGGCTCGGCGCGCTCGGCAAAGGCGCCGCGTGCACGCAACACTTTTCGCAGCGCCATCAACACGTAAAAAATCACACCGACCCCGGCCAGGGTCTTGCTGGGGAACGTGTCTTCGGCCAGGTTCGGGTCGACGATCGCATCGGCGGGCGGTAACACCTCGCCCGGTAAATGGTGGTCGGTGACCAGTACTGTCCAGCCGCGCGCCTTGGCTGCGGCGACACCGGCATGGCAGGCAATGCCGTGATCGACGGTGACCAGCACATCCGGCTGCAGCGCCGCCAGCTCGTCGACCAGGGCAGGCGACAGACCATAGCCATGCACCATGCGATTGGGCACGGCGTGATGGATATCCAGCGCACCGAGCATGCGCAGGCCGCGCACACCCACCGCGCATGCGGTTGCGCCATCGCAATCGAAATCGCCCACCACCAGAATGCGTCGCTGCTGTGCAATCGCGTCGGCCAGCAGCTCGGCAGCGACGCCGCTGTTGTGCAGCAGCTCCGGAGACAACAACTGGCCCAGTCGCGGCTGTGCGCCTTGTGCGTCGGTGACACCGCGCGCGGCATAGATGCGGCGCAGCAGCGGCAACATGGTCTCGGGCCAACTACCGGCCTGCCCGGAGGGGCGCCGGACGATCCGCGGACTCGAGGTCATTGCGCCAGCTGTACCCGCGGCTTGCGCCAGAAACGCCAACGCTGCGCATGCGTGAGCGATACGCTTTCGCCGTCCTGGAAATCCAAGACCAACCGATCCAATTCGCCACGCGCCATCGCCGCCAGCAGCGGCGCCACCGCATCGTCGCTGAACTGCTGAAGAGAACGCAGATGGCGCAGATCCACAAGCGCGTCCACGCGTTGTTCGCCCTGCGCATCGGCACCTGCCGCCAGCGCCAACGCACGCAGCAGCGACTCGCGGCTGCGCACCTGGCGATGCGGCGAAGTCACCGCATGCGGCAGCACACCGCCACCCCAGAACCACAAGGAATTGATCGCCGGCTTGCCGCTGGCTACGCGACCTTCGTTCCAGGGATGCTGATGCAACAGCACCTGCGCTTCGGTCAGCAAGGCGCGCCAGCGGCGGCCACTGTCGCCGGCCGGCAGATGCTCGAACAGGTCGTCGCCGATCGCGACATCCGGCGGCGCAAAGTCAGGCAATTTCGCATCCGGCGACAAGCGCAGATACCAACGCGATGGCGTGGGCGCATCCAGCAGAAATCGCGCATCACCGAACATCGGCTTGAGGATCGGCAGCAGCACCGCCAGATCCTCGGCGGTGGGGCCAAGCGCCTCGCCATAGCCCATCAACCGCGCGCCCTGCATGTCCGGCACCACATAGGCCGGATCGGCACGCACCCAGGTGGCCCCGGCGGCATCGCCGGCATCCAACTGGCGGGTCAACGCGGCCACCGGCCAATGCGACGGCGTCAGGCTGAAATGGCGCTGCAATTGCGCCACTTCACCCGCATCGGCGGTGTGCTGCTCGGCGCGCGCAAGCGCACGCGCTACCGCCGTGTCGCCCAGGCTTCCGGGCAGACGGCGTTTTTCCGGCAGCAACAGCGTGGCGGTGGTCATCGCGTGGTAATGCCGGTCAGTCCAGGTAGGCGACGCTGACGACTTCGTACTCGCGCTGGCCGGCCGGCGCATCGATGGTGACCGAATCGCCTTCCAGCTTGCCGATCAGCGCACGCGCCAGCGGCGAAGAAATCGCGATCAGGCCCATCTTGATGTCCGCTTCCAGATCGCCAACGATCTGGTAGCGCTTCTCTTCGTCGGTCTCGGTATCTGCCAACGTCACCGTGGCACCGAACACGATCTTGTTGCCGGCCGACAACTTGGTGATGTCGATGATTTCGGCATGCGAGAGCTCGCCTTCCAGCTGCTTGATACGGCCTTCGATGAAGCTCTGCTGCTCGCGCGCGGCGTGATACTCGGCGTTCTCCTTCAGGTCGCCATGCGCACGCGCTTCGGCGATCGCATTGATCACCTCCGGGCGCTTGACCGACTTCAGCTGTTCCAGCTCTTCGCGCAGGCGCAGCGCGCCCTTCGATGTCATGGGTGCTCTCATGCTTCCAGCTCCTTGTGCAGTTCCTGCAGCGACCACACAGGGCCGGTGCCGCGGAATTCCAGCGAATGCACCAGCGCCTTGGCGCCAGCGACAGTAGTCGAATAGGTCACGCGATGCTGCAGCGCTTCGCGGCGGATCGAGAACGAGTCCGAAATGGCAGCGCGACCTTCAGTGGTGTTGACGATGTAGACGATCTCGCCGTTCTTGATCGAATCGACGATGTGCGGACGGCCTTCGGCGACCTTGTTGACGATCTCGCAGCTCAGCCCGTTCTGCTGCAGCCAGGCACCGGTGCCGCGCGTGGCCACCAGCGTGAAGCCGCGCTCCACCAGCGCCTGCGCCACCGGCAGCACGCGCTGCTTGTCCGGATCACGCACCGATACGAATGCCTTGCCCAGCGGCGGCGCCTTGATGCCGCCGGCTTCCTGCGCACGCGCGAACGCGGCGCTGAAGCTGCGGCCCACACCCATCACTTCACCGGTGGAGCGCATCTCCGGCCCGAGGATCGGGTCCACGCCCTGGAACTTGGCGAACGGGAAGATTGCTTCCTTCACAGAGTAGTAGTCCGGCACGATTTCCTTGGTGGCGCCCTGCTCGGCCAGCGTCTTGCCGGCCATGCAACGTGCGGCAATCTTGGCCAGCGGCAGACCGATGGCCTTGGACACGAACGGCACCGTGCGCGAGGCACGCGGGTTCACTTCCAGCAGATACACGATGTCGTCACCAGCCTCGTTGACCTGCACCGCAAACTGAGTGTTCATCAGGCCGACCACGTTCAAACCCTCGGCCAGCATCACCACCTGGCGACGCAGCTCGGCCTGGGTCTGCGGCGAGAGCGAATACGGCGGCAGCGAACACGACGAATCGCCCGAATGCACACCGGCTTCTTCGATGTGTTCCATCACCCCGCCGATCAGCACGTTGCCGTCCTTGTCGGCAATGATGTCCACGTCCACTTCCACCGCGTTGTCGAGGAAGCGGTCCAGCAGCACCGGCGAATCGTTGGAGACCTTCACCGCATCGCGCACGTAGCGCGCCAGATCGGATTCGCCGTAGACGATTTCCATCGCGCGGCCGCCCAACACATAGCTCGGACGCACCACCAGCGGGTAGCCGATTTCGCGCGCCAGCACCAAGGCTTCTTCGGCATTGCGGGCAATGCGATTGGGCGGCTGCTTCAGGCCCAGCTTGTCGACCAGCTGCTGGAAACGTTCGCGGTCTTCGGCCAGGTCGATCGAATCGGGCGAGGTGCCGATCACCGGCACACCGTTGGCTTCCAGCGCACGCGCCAGCTTCAGCGGGGTCTGGCCGCCGTACTGCACGATCACACCCTTGGGTTTTTCCAGCTCGACGATTTCCAGCACGTCTTCCAGCGTCAGCGGCTCGAAATACAGACGGTCGGAGGTGTCGTAATCGGTGGAGACGGTTTCCGGGTTGCAGTTGACCATGATGGTTTCGAAACCATCATCGCGCAGCGCCAGCGCCGCGTGCACGCAGCAGTAATCAAATTCGATGCCCTGACCGATGCGGTTGGGGCCACCGCCAAGAATCATGATCTTGTCGCGATCGGTCGGCAGCGCTTCGCATTCGTCCTCGTAAGTCGAATACATGTAGGCGGTGCTGGTGGCGAATTCGGCAGCGCACGAATCCACGCGCTTGTAGACCGGGCGCACCTTCAGCGCACGGCGCAACGTGCGCACCGATTCTTCGTTGCTGCCGATCAGCTCGGCCAGACGCGCATCCGAGAAACCAGCGCGCTTGAGCATGCGCAGGCGCGGTGCATCCAGCGCGGCCATGCCGTCATCGGCCAGTTGCTGTTCGTGGCTGATGATTTCTTCGATCTGGTCCAGGAACCAGGGATCGATGAACGACAGCGCGTACACATCGGCCACCGTCATGCCGGCGCGGAAGGCGTCGGCCACATAGAACAACCGCTCCGGGCCCGGTGCCTTGAGCTCGCGCTTGAGCGCGGCGATGTCGTCTTCGCTGCTCAGGTCCAGACCGGTGGGGTCCAGGCCGATCTTGCCGGTTTCCAGGCCGCGCAGCGCTTTCTGCAGCGATTCCTGGAAGGTGCGGCCCATTGCCATCACCTCGCCCACCGACTTCATCTGCGTGGTCAGACGCGCATCGGCCTGCGGGAATTTCTCGAACGCAAAGCGCGGAATCTTGGTGACCACATAGTCGATCGACGGCTCGAACGAGGCCGGGGTCAGACCGCCGGTGATTTCGTTCTTCAATTCGTCCAGCGTGTAGCCCACCGCCAACTTGGCGGCGACCTTGGCGATCGGGAAGCCAGTGGCCTTGGACGCCAGCGCCGACGAACGCGACACGCGCGGATTCATTTCGATGACGACGACGCGGCCAGTGGTCGGGCTGATGCCGAATTGCACGTTCGAGCCGCCCGTGTCCACACCGATCTTGCGCAGCACCGCGATCGAGGCATCGCGCAGGCGCTGATATTCCTTGTCGGTGAGCGTCTGCGCCGGCGCCACGGTGATCGAGTCGCCGGTGTGCACGCCCATCGGGTCGAGGTTTTCGATCGCGCACACGATGATGCAGTTGTCCGCGGTATCGCGCACCACTTCCATCTCGAATTCCTTCCAGCCCAGCACCGATTCTTCCACCAGCACTTCGGTGGTCGGCGACAGTTCCAGACCGCGGCCGACAATGTCGATCAGCTCTTCGCGGTTGTAGGCGATGCCGCCACCGCTACCGCCCAGGGTGAAGCTGGGGCGGATGATGGTCGGGTAGCCGACGCGGGTCTGGATCTCCAGCGCTTCTTCCAGCGTGTGGGCAACCGCGGCCTTCGGGCAATCCAGGCCGATCTCGCCCATCGCCACGCGGAACAGCTCGCGGTCTTCGGCCATGCGGATCGCTTCGCGCTTGGCACCGATCAGCTCGACGTTGTACTTCTCCAGCACACCGTGGTCGGCCAGATCCAGCGCGCAGTTCAGCGCGGTCTGTCCGCCCATGGTCGGCAGCAAGGCATCGGGCTTTTCCTTGGCGATGATCTTTTCGACCGTCTGCCAGTTGATCGGCTCGATGTACACGGCATCGGCCATGTTCGGGTCGGTCATGATGGTGGCCGGATTGCTGTTGACCAGCACCACGCGGTAGCCCTCGTCGCGCAGCGCCTTGCATGCCTGCGCGCCCGAGTAGTCGAACTCGCAGGCCTGGCCGATGACGATCGGGCCGGCGCCGATGATCAGAATGGTTTTTAGGTCGGTGCGCTTTGGCATTTCTTTACTCGATTAGGAACATGCGGCGAGCCGCAAGTGCGGAAGAGTGGCCGCGGCGATCGCATCGCGACGCGGCGTGATAGTGCATCGACTCAGCAGAGTCGAAAGCCGGTTCATCCGGCAGATCCATAGCCGAGGCCGTGCAGGGTGTGCTGAAGCCATTGATACAGTCCGAAGGACGCGGCAATGCTGCCCAGGATCAGCAGCCAGCCGATCGCGGAGGTCTTGCCCCAGCGACGCGCCTTGTCCGGGTCGGTGTTCTGCATGCGATGGTGAAAGGACTCCCCTCCAGCCACATAGCCGACACCGAAAACGAAGCACATCGGCACCATCAAGGCCAGCTTCATGCCGCCGTGCAGCGTGATCGACTCGGCACCGGCGCGTGCCTGTTCCAGCGGCATCCAGACGCCCCAGTAAGTCAGGGCAACCCCCACCAGCACGATCAGCACGCCCATCAAACGGGCACTCATGCGCGCTTGGCATCCTTGGCCATCAACTCCACGAACCGATCGAACAACGGCCCCACATCGCGCGGGCCTGGCGAGGCTTCCGGGTGGCCCTGGAACGAAAACGCCGGTGCGTCAGTCAGCGCGATGCCCTGATTGGTGCCATCGAACAGCGACCGATGGGTCACCCGGACATTGGCCGGCAGCGTGCTTTCGTCGACCGCGAAACCATGGTTCTGCGAGGTGATCATCACCCGGCCGCCGTCCAGATCCTGCACCGGGTGGTTGGCACCGTGATGGCCGGTGGCCATCTTGAGCGTCCTGGCACCGGCGGCCAGCGCCAGCAACTGATGGCCCAGGCAGATACCGAAGGTCGGCACCTTCTGCGCGATCAGTTCCTTGATCGCACCGATCGCGTAATCGCAAGGCTCCGGGTCGCCCGGGCCATTGGACAGGAACACGCCGTCCGGCTGCATCGCCAACACCTCGGCTACCGGCGTACGTGCCGGCACCACGGTGACGTCGCACCCACGGTCGGCCAGCATCCGCAGGATGTTGAGCTTGACGCCGTAATCGTAAGCGACAACCTTGTGCTTCAGCTCGGCGCGCACGAAGGTGTCGGAATTGAGATCCAACGAGCCTTCCTGCCAGCTGTAAGTGCTCTCGGTCGAGACCACCTTGGCAAGATCCATGCCTTTCAGGCCGGGGAACTTGCGTGCAGCTTCCAGCGCTTTTTCAACGTCGATCTCGCCGGCCATCAGCGCACCGTTCTGGGCGCCCTTCTGCCGCAGCAGGCGGGTCAACTTGCGGGTGTCGATGCCGGAGATGGCCACCACACCGCGGGCCTGCAGCCACTCCGGCAAGGCCACCTGGCTGCGCCAGTTGCTGGGGCGGCGCGGCACGTCGCGCACGATCAGGCCGGCGGCCCAGATCTTGCGGGCCTCGTCGTCCTGGTCGGTAAAGCCGGTGTTGCCGATATGCGGATAGGTCAGCGTGACCATCTGGCGGGCGTAGGAGGGATCGGTCAGGACTTCCTGGTAACCGGTCATGGCGGTGTTGAACACCACTTCGCCGACGGAAAGCCCGTTGGCGCCTACGGATTCGCCCTCGAACACGGTGCCGTCTTCGAGGACAAGGATTGCGGGTTGGGTCACGTGGGGTCTCGCTCTGGCTGCCTGGGACTCCGATGCGCTTCCGGCCAAATTCCGGTTGCAGCAAAGCGCGGACGCGGTGCTGAGGACCGGTCCGACGCTGGTTCGGGCAAGCGAGAATTGTAAAGGCAACTGCCCCGGCATGCCAGCCTGAAGAGCGTTCGATGCAGCACCGGTATCAACGCTGGGGCATGAATAGGCCGCGACGTGCGGCTACCGCGCATGCGCGGTGGCGCCCCGGCTTACAGCACCAGATCGCGCACCCGGTAGCTGCCAGCCGGCTTGCCGATCAGTCGCTTGGCGGCATGCAACGCACCGCGCGCGAAGATGTCGCGGTTGGTCGCGCGATGCACCAGTTCGACCCGCTCGCCCAGCCCCGTGAACTGCACGGTGTGTTCGCCGACGATGTCGCCAGCGCGCAGGCTGACATAGCGCGGCTGCGCGCCGCTACCGGTGGCCGCCTCGCCCAACGTCAGTGCGGTTCCGGATGGCGCATCCTGCTTGTGCACATGATGCGCTTCGATGATGTCGCAATCCCACCCCGGCAAGGTGCCGGCGGCACGCTCCACCAACTCGGTCAGCACCGCAACGCCTAGGCTGAAGTTGGAGGCCCACACCAACGGAATGTGTTGGGCGGCATCGCGCAGTGCTCCACGCTGCGCCTCGTCCAGCCCGGTGGTGCCAGACACCAGCGGCTTACCGCGCTGCGCGCACAGCGCCAGGATCGGCGCGAAGCCCTGCGGCAAACTGAAGTCGATGGCCACATCGAACGCAGGCGCGCCGCCGAGTTCGCTGGCGGCGAAAAACGGCACGCCGTCAACCACGCGTTGCGATGGCGAGCGGCCCACCACGGCGCTGACCACCTGCAAGGTCTCGTCTTCGGCAGCCAATCGCAGCAACGCCTTGCCCATCCGCCCGGAGGCGCCGTGGATCAGAACTTTCACAGCTGAGGTTGTCATGGTTGGCAGGCTGGCTTGGAGAGATGGGTGCTACACGATAGCCGGGATTGGGGTGTTGCGATTGGAGGATTCGTCGTTGCGGTGGTGCGCTGCGCGCGATGCGCAGTTGCAGGGGTATGTTGTTAGTGGGTTTGGCAACGGGCAATAACATGTAGCGAGCGGCTCCGGGACCGATGCTGGCGGAGCGGCGAAGCGCAGACGTATGCGTGACACATGCCGACGTCGAAGCAATGGTGCGCAGGTTCGGCGACGCAATAGCCTTGGTGCCAGTTGCTCCTGGAACGGCCTTGAAAAACGACGCGAACAGCCATTAGCCGGTGCCCGCCGCACGGGCCTGGCACACTAGGATTTCCACCACGCCCCCGCGCGTGGTGGTCACGCAACAGGCTTGCATCCGCTCTTAGAGCGGCTAACGAAACGTAGCGAGCAGCCGTCAGGTGGGCGCGGACGGCGCGCAGGAACCGGAGTGTACGCGTGGTACATGCCGATTCCGAGCACCGGCCGCGCCCGCCTGGGGGCTGCGCAGTAGTTTTGTTAGCTGCTCTTAATCGCGGATGCCATCCAGCCGCTTGCTCCAGCTCTCCACTTCGCTGCGCTGCAGGCGGCGTTCGAACAGCGCGCGCCACGACGGAACCAACGGCAGCTGCAGCACTGCAGTGACGGCGGAAACATCGACCTGGCGTGCATATAGCACCTGCTGCAGGCGCGACAGCGGCCACTGTGGATGCGGGCGCGCTTTCAGGGTCAGCAGGTCGCCGGCCGCAACGCTACCCGGCTGCAGCACGCGGTAGTACCAACCGGTGCGGCCGGTTTCCTGCACGCGCCGCGCCAACTCGCGCACACCGAACCGGTCCGACAACTTCCAGCACGGTTGCCGCAACTGCGACACCTCCACCACCGCGGTGCCCAACGCGAAGCGATCGCCGAGACAGACGTCGGCTTCGGTCAGGCCGACACTGCTGAGGTTTTCGCCGAAGGCACCGGCGGCCTCCAGCAGGACGTGCGGGCCAAGTTCATCGCGCCAGGCGGCGTAGTGATCGCGGGGGTAATGATGGATGGCCTTGTCCGGCCCACCATGCACGCGCCGGTCGCCTTGCTCGTCGCCTTCCAGGCCTTCGACACCCACCCTCACCGCACCCTGCAGCGCGCGCTTATCGATCGCACTGCGGCTACCGGGACGGGTGAAGTCGCGTGCGCTGCCGATCGCAACGCTGTCGATCGCGATGGCAATCGGCACCCCCTGCTCCGCCGTGGCCGCTGTCACGCGCCCTGCCCTGGCAACTCGTCCAGCGCCTCGCGCAGCAGCTCGCCCAGCACTTGAATGCCGGCATCGATCTTCTCGCCGGGCACAGTGACAAACGACAGGCGCAGCGTATTGGTCTGCGGCAAGGTGGCGAAGAACGGCGCGCCCGGCACGAACGCAACATTGCGCGCGATGGCGCGCGCCAGCAACGCGGTGCCATCCAGGCCAGGTGGCAGCGTCACCCACAAAAACATGCCGCCCTGCGGGCGATTCCATTGCACCTGCGTCGGGAAATGCCGATCCAGGGCCTCCAGCATCAGGTTGCATTGGCGCGCATACAGCGCACGGATCTGCGGGATATGGGTCTCAAGAAAATCGTCCTGCAGCGTCTGGTACACCACGCGCTGCGTGAATGACGGGGTATGCAGATCGGCTGCCTGCTTGGCCTGGATCAGCCTGCCCAACACCGCTTCGGGCGCCACCACATAGCCCAGCCGCAAACCGGGTGCGAGCACCTTGGAAAAGGACCCCATGTAGATGACGCCTTCGGAGTTCATCGACAACAGACTCGGCAACGGCTGCCCGCTGTAGTACAGCTCGCCGTACGGGTCGTCTTCGACGATCGGCACGCCAGCCTCGGCCGCGCGCGCGACCAGCGCCTGGCGGCGCGCCAACGGCAAGCGCCGGCCGGTGGGGTTCTGAAAATTCGGCAGGCAATACAGAAACCGCGCATCGGCCAGCAGCGCCGGATCCAGCGCATCCACCACCACGCCGTCCTCATCCGAGGGCATGCCGAGGAATGCCGGCTGGAATAGCGAAAACGCCTGCAATGCACCCAGATAGCTCGGCGTTTCCACCAGCACCTTGCTGCCTTCGTCGATGAAGACCTTGCCGAGCAGGTCCAGGCCCTGTTGTGAACCAGTGGTAATCAGCACCTGGCTGGGCCGGATGCTGGCGCCATCGCGACTCAGCCGCGCGGCCACCCACTCGCGCAGCGGCGCATAGCCTTCGGTCGGGCCGTATTGCAGCGCCGCCTGCGGCGCATCGCGCAGCACCTGATCGCTGGCAGCGCGCATGCGCTCCACCGGAAAAGTGGCTGGCGAAGGTAACCCTCCGGCGAAGGAAATCACCTCCGGCCGCTCGGTCACCTTGAGGATTTCGCGAATCGCCGAACTGGTCAGCGCCTGCGCACGTCGGGAGATCTGGAAGGAGGTTGTCATGGCGCAAGCATAGCGAACGCCAGTGGCTGCGGCGCTGTGCAGTGCAGCGACACACGCCCCGCCGCTTGCCTGGCTCACCGCCGATATGGAGCGGCGAACACAACGTAGCGCGCGGCTGTCAGGCTGGCGTGGACAGCGGACAGGAACCGGACCGACCGACTGACCCATGCCGCACCGATCACCGGCCGTACCCACACCGACCTGCGCAGTAGATGTGTTCGCTGCTCCTACTGATATGCCGGGCCAACCCAGGCAGTGCCTTCGCTACGGGCGATCAGCGTCTTCCAGCGCTTACGGATCACCTTGTCGCGCGTGCGGAAGGTCATGCGCAAGCCGGGCAGGCCGAGCGTGGCGCGCGTTTCAACCATGGCCGATTGTTCGTCCGCGGCAATGTCGATCTTGGTGATCGACTGCTTGTAGTCGATCAGCTCTTCCGGGTTTGCCACGTGGCTCATCTGCCGCAGCACTTGCGCCCATTCGCCATTGGACTTGCAATATTTCTCGCGGTTGGCGGTCTGCCGCTTCTGATGCGTATCCATGCGGTACAGCACCACCATTTCAAAGTCCGGTGCAGTCATCGCGCAAAGCGCCCCGCCGTCCTGACTCAACATCGCCTTGTCGTGCGCGACATAGAAATCGCGCACCTGCTTCTCGTCGAGCGCATTGCCACCGTACTGATAAACACCGGCAACGGCGGCCAGAACCGCCAACAACACCAGCAAACGCATCACCGCCCCCTGTTCCGCCGCGTCCTGCGGCCGCGCAAGTGTAGCCGAGGCTGCGGGTATCAGTGACGACGCGGCGGTGTCGGGCCGCAGCTGTCGCAGCCGCCGCAGGCCGATGCGTTTTGTGTGGCGGGCGGTGCAACGCAGCGCCCAAGCGCCTGCATCCATGCAGGTCGCCCGCTGCGCAACAGACCAAGCGCGAGCGATCCGCGCAGGCGGCGCAGCACAGTGGGGAACTGTTTCTTCATCACCACCCACAGGCTGACCAGCACAGCGATGGCGATCACCAGGTATTGCAACGTGAGCGAAAGGGTCATCTCAACCGGCTCCCAGCAGCACAGCCAGCTGGTAAGTCACCAGCGAGGCCAGATAGGCCAGCGCGAACAGGTACACCGCGCTGATGGTCATCTGCTTCCACGAGTTGGTTTCGCGCTTGATCGTGGCCAACGTGGAGATGCACATCGGTGCGTAGATGTACCAGACCAGCAGCGACAGCGCGGTGGCCAGCGACCATCCATCGCTGATCAGCGGCGACAATGCCTGCGCTGCCGCATCGTCGTCGGCAGCAGACAGTGCGTATACGGTGGCCAGCGAAGCCACCGCTACTTCGCGCGCGGCCAGGCCGGGAATCAGCGCAATACAGATCTGCCAGTTGAAGCCCAGCGGTGCGAAGAACACCGCCATTGCATGGCCGATACGGCCTGCGAAGCTGTAGTCGATCGCCGGCAAGGTGGCATTGGCCGGCGCCGCCGGGAACGAGAGCAGGAACCACAGCAGGATGGTCAGCGCAAGAATGATGCCGCCCACGCGCTTGAGGAAGATCCATGCGCGCTCCCATAGCCCCAGCGCCAGATCGCGCACCTGCGGCACACGATAGGACGGCAGCTCCAGCATCAGCGGATGCTCGCTTTTGTCGCGCCGCCACTTCTTCATCGTCCACGACACCAGCAGCGCACTGAGGATGGCCGCGGCATACAGTCCGAACAGCACCAACCCCTGCTGATTGAAGATGCCCCACACCGTCTTCTGCGGAATAAAGGCGCCAATGAGCAATGCATACACCGGCAGCCGCGCCGAGCAGGTCATCAGCGGCGCGACCATGATGGTCGCAAGCCGGTCGCGCGGGTCCTGGATGCTGCGCGTGGACATGATGCCCGGCACCGCACAGGCAAAGCTCGACAACAGCGGAATGAACGAGCGCCCAGACAGACCGGCCGCGGACATCATGCGATCGAGCAGGAAGGCGGCACGCGGCAGGTAGCCGGATTCTTCCAATGCCAGGATGAAAGCGAACAGGATCAGGATCTGCGGCAGGAACACGATCACCCCGCCAAGGCCAGCGATCACGCCATCCTTGAGCAGGCTGTTGAGCGGACCTTCCGGCAAGGTGGCGCCGACCCACTGGCCCAGCGCGGCGGTGCCGCCGTCGATGAGGTCCATCACCGGCGCGGCCCAGGCATACACCGCCTGGAAGATCAGGAACATCACCACCGCCAGCGTGACCAGGCCCCAGACCGGATGCAGCAACCAGCGGTCCAGCGTATCGTCCACGCGCGAGGTGCGGGTCGGCATGGTCACGGCTGCGCTGAGGATCTGCCGCACCAGCGCGTGGTAGTTGCCGTCGGCCGGTGGGCTGGCGATGGGCGCTGCCAGACGTGCCGCCTGCGTATCGAGCCGTTCGACCAGGACCTTGGCACCGCCGCGACGCACCGCGACCGTTTCAACCACCGGCACGCCGAGCGCCCGCTCCAGCGCCGGCAGGTCGATGACGATGCCGCGGCGCTGCGCGGCGTCCATCATGTTCAACGCCACGATCATCGGCCGGCCGAGTTCGCGCAGCTCCAGCGCAAAGCGCAGATGCAGGCGCAGATTGGTCGCGTCCATCACGTAGACCAGTACGTCCGGTGCCGGCTCGCCCGGATAAAAACCGCGGCACAGGTCGCGGGTGATCGCCTCGTCCAGGCTCGCCGGTTGCAGGCTGTAGGCGCCGGGCAGATCCAGTACCGCGAAGTCGCGCCCGGAGGGCGCACGGAAGTGTCCTTCCTTACGTTCGACGGTGACGCCGGTGTAATTGGCCACCTTCTGCCGGCTGCCGGTCAGCTGGTTGAACAGCGCAGTCTTGCCGCTATTGGGGTTACCCACCAATGCCAGACGCAAGGGAACCGCTGCCGCGCTCATGCCGACACTCCGGCTTCGCGCACCTGCACGCGTGCGGCCTCGCTGCGCCGCAGGGCAAACCGCGTGTAGCCGACTTGCACCAACAGCGGTTCGCGACCGACTGGCCCGGTGGCCAGCACCGTGACTTCTTCGCCTGCGACAAACCCCAACTCCCGCAAGCGCCGGGCGATCGTGTCGTTGGGGAGACGATCCTCCACGGAGTCCACGATAGCGGCGCGATGCAAAGGCATGTCGGACAGCGTCACAAAGACGGCCTGATTGTTAGGAATGGTTCTCAATTCTAGCATCGACGCACCGCGTCATGGCTCCGGCGACCCAGCCCGCTATCATGGTTCGCATCCCATTCATGGACTTCTACGCAATGCAGGACACTGGCTTGATCGTGGAGGACCAGGGAGCGGTCCGCACCTTGCGATTGCACCGCCCCGCGGTGCACAACGCGTTCGACGCGACGCTGATCGCAGCGCTTACCGACGCGTTACGCCAGGCTGGCCAGGCACCCCAGATCCGGGTGGTCGTGCTGACGGGCGCCGGCGCTGCCTTTTCGGCCGGCGCAGACCTGAACTGGATGCGCGGCATGGCGACCGCCAGCGAAGCCGAGAACGCCGCCGACGCACTGGCGCTGGCGCAGCTGATGCGCACCCTGGATGAACTGCCCAAGCCGACCATCGCGCGCGTCAACGGCGCAGCGTTCGGTGGCGGTGTCGGCTTGGTGGCGTGTTGCGATATCGCCATCGGCTGTACCGAGGCGCGCTTCGGGCTGACCGAGAGCAAGCTCGGCCTGCTGCCGGCGGTCATTTCACCCTATGTGGTTGCAGCAATCGGCGCGCGCCAGGCGCGGCGCTGGTTCGCCACCGCCGAGATCTTCGATGCCGGCACCGCACAGTTGCTGGGGCTGCTGCATCAATTGGTCGCCGCCGATCAGCTGGATGTCGCCGTGGAGCGACAGGTTCGCCTGTTGATGACCGCGGCGCCGCTGGCCACCAGCAGTGCCAAGGTACTGGTGCGCTCGGTGCTGCCACCCGCCGACCGCGATGCCATCGATGCCGCCAACGCGGCGTTGATCGCCCGCTTGCGCGTCTCGCCCGAGGGCCAGGAAGGCCTGGGTGCGTTTCTCGACAAGCGCACCGCCGCCTGGGTGCCGGAGAGTATGGCGTGAGCGACTTCGTCCGCATCGTCGAAGTCGGCCCGCGCGATGGCCTGCAAAACGAAGCACAACCGATCGCCACGGCCGACAAGATCGCATTGATCGATCAACTCTCGGCCACCGGGCTACGCACCATCGAAGCGACCAGCTTCGTCAGCCCGCGTTGGGTGCCGCAGCTGGCCGACGCTGCCGAGGTGTTCGCCGGCATCACGCAGGTGCCCGACATTGCCTACCCGGTGCTGGTGCCGAACCTGCAGGGCTACGCGCGCGCGCGCGCCGCCGGCGCGCAGGAAGTGGCGGTGTTCACCGCGGCGTCGGAGGCGTTCAATCGCACCAATACCAATGCCGGCATCGATGAATCGATCGAACGGTTTCGGCCGATCCTGCAGCAGGCTGCGCGCGATGGCGTGCGCGTGCGCGGTTACGTGTCCACCGTGCTGGGCTGTCCGTATCAAGGCGACGTCCCGGTGGCCGACGTGGTCGATGTCGCGCAACGTCTGCACGCGCTTGGCTGCTATGAAATCTCGCTGGGCGACACCATTGGCGTGGGTACCCCGGTCAAGGCGCGCCAGATGCTGGCCGCGGTGGCGCACGCCGTACCGATGCAGGCGTTGGCAGTGCATTTCCACGATACCTACGGGCAGGCGCTGGCCAATATCGCGGCCTGTCTGGAGCAAGGCGTGCGCGTGGTGGATGCGGCGGTGTCCGGTGCGGGCGGCTGCCCGTATGCCAAGGGCGCCAGCGGCAATGTGGCCAGCGAAGACGTGGTGTATCTGCTGCAGGGGCTGGGCATGCCCACCGGCATCGATCTGCCCGCCCTCGCCCGAACCGGCCGCTGGCTCGCGCAACTGCTCGGCCGCGACACCGGCAGCAAGGTCGGCAAGGCGCTGGCTGCTACTGGCTGAAGTGTCACCTTTCCCAGCAATCCCGCACCGCCCACCTCCGCGGTCGCGCAGGGGCTTCGGCTAGAATTGCCGACCGCTTCGCCGATCGTTCGCTCGCCGGTGTCCATCGGCCTTCAACGCTTTTCAGGGAACTAACGCATGCAGCCATCTTCTGTCCTTGCCATCGTCACCGGCGGCGTATCCGGCCTCGGCCTGGCTGTTGCACAGCGTCTGGTTGCCGACGGCGGCAAGGTCGCGCTGTTCGACGTCAACGCCGACAAGGCCGACGCAGCGCTGGCACTCCTCGGTGCCGGCAACGCGCATTACGTCGCCACCGATGTCACCGACGAAGCGCAGGTGGCCGCCAATGTCGCGCAGGCCGCGCAGGCGTTGGGCGGGCTCAACCTGGTCGTGAATTGTGCCGGCATCCTGGGCGCAGGCCGCGTGCTGGGCAAGGAAGCGCCGATGCCGTTGGCCACCTTCCGCAACACCGTGCTGGTGAATCTGGTCGGCAGCTTCAATGTGGCCAAGGCTGCGGCCGATGTGATGCAACACAACGCCGCCGGCGACGACGGCGAGCGCGGCGTGATTGTCAATACCGCCTCGGTTGCCGCGTTCGAGGGCCAGATCGGCCAAGCAGCGTACGCGGCCAGCAAGGGCGGCGTGGTCGGCATGACCTTGCCGATGGCACGCGAGCTGGCGCGCTTCGGCATCCGCGTGATGACGATCGCACCGGGCGTGTTCTGGACTCCGATGGTCGACGGCATGCCCGAGACCGTGCAGCAAGCGCTTGCCGCCTCCATCCCGTTCCCCTCACGCCTCGGCCAGCCGGACGAGTACGCCGACACCGTCGCCTTCATCCTGCGCAATCGCTACCTCAACGGCGAAACCATTCGCCTGGACGGCGGCGTGCGGTTGGCGCCCAAGTAACCGGGAATGGGGAATCGAGCATGGGGAATCGTCACGACGCCCTACTCTCAGCACCCCGTAACCGGCTTTTCCGATTCCCCATTCCCAACTCCCGATTCCCATGAAAGCTAACGACATCAAGAAAGGCAACGTCGTCGAATACAACGGCGGCACTTACCAGATCCGCGACATCGAGCGCAGCTCGCCGCAGGGCCGCGGCGGCAATGTGCGCTTCCGTTTCATCATGTACAGCGTGCCGGGTGGGGTGAAAACCGACGCCAGTTTCGATGCCGACGACAACCTGCCCGAAGTCGAACTGCTGCGCCGGCTGTCGACGTTCTCGTACAAGGACGGCGAAGCGTTCGTGTTCATGGACGACGAAGACTTCACCCCGTACACGCTGGACGCGGACGTGATCGGCACTGACGCCGGCTACATCACCGATGGCCTGACCGGCATCTATGTGCAAGTGATCGACGACCAGCCGGTGGCCGTGCAACTGCCGCAGACGGTGACGCTGGAAGTGGTGGAAACCCCCCCGGAATTGAAGGGCGGCACCGCCACCAAGCGGCCCAAGCCGGCCAAGCTCAACACCGGCATGGAAATCATGGTGCCCGAGTACATCACCAACGGCGAACGCGTGCTGGTCAACACCACCACGGGCGAATTTGCCGGCCGCGCCGACTGATGCGTCGGTTCGCCGTTGTCATGACCTTGGGTGTGCTGGTGGCTTGCAGCGCGCAACAGGCACCGACGCAGGCCGCAACGCCTGCGCCGGTGGCATGCACCGATCCCAAGGTGGAAGACGAATGGCTGCAGCATCCGGCAGGCCTGTGCGGCATGCCGGAGGATGTGCGCAAGCTGGTGGACCATTACGACACCTGCGAGCACTTCGCTGGCGAAGAACCCTACGACGCCGACCGCCGGCATGAAATCGAAGTGGGCGTGGCGCAGTTCTGCACACCGGCACCGGCGCGCCTGGCCAAGTTGATGCAGCAGTACCGCAACGACGCCCATGTCAGCGAATGGCTGCGTCAGTATGCGAAGCAAACGGATCTGCAACCAGCCGGCTGAGGTGTCGTCTGGTAGGCCAGCTACGCGCTGATGCGGTAGGTTGCGCCTGCGAGGCACAGAGCAATCAGAACTTACAGCTGCAGACTGCAGCACTTCCTTTTCTCACCATAAGAGCGTGGCCTGCCTGACCCTAAATGAGGCCAGGGCAATGCAAAGAATGCTGGCCGCCCCTGCCCTCACCACACCCCCTCTCCCGACGAGAGAGGGGCCGGCAAGGTTGCTATTGCGTCTGCGGAGGGATGCGCATCTCCGCTTGCGTTTTGTCGGCGGCCGCATCGCCGCGCGCAAGGACACGCAATCGCGCGCGCAAACGCTCCACATTCGCCTCGCCCTGCTCCAATCCAACGCGCACATCGGCCGGCAATTGCTGGCGTCCCAGTTGCTGTAGCTGTTTCCAGCCACCGACCAGCGCCTCGCTTTCCTGCGCCACACGTGCGCTCAGCTGTTGCCGCTCGCTTGCCTGCGGCAAGCCGTAACCCGTAGTACCCAACAGTAGCGCCGGGTGGCTGAGCTGCGCTTCGCGCGCGAACAGCGATTGCAGTTGCCCCTGCACCGTTTCGCGCGCCACCACGCCGGGTTGCAGCAGGCGTTTGAGCGCATCGCGCGCCAGCAATTCCTGGCGGCGCACTGCCGCCTGTTCCAGCAACAATGCCGCCGCGGTTTCGCGCAGCCCACCACGATCGAACCATTGCGCCCGTGCATCAGGCGTAGCATCCAGCCACTGCGCAACTGTTGTTTGCGGCACCGCGATGCCTCGCCGAAGCACATCGAACATGGCCTGGTAATGCGCGGCCGCCGATTCGAAGTAATAGCCCTGGCGGATCGCCTGAGCAGGATCGTCCAATACCTGCGTGTCGGCAATGCCGGCGCGCTGCAAGCGTTGCCGCACGCCGCGCGGCGTGATTGACGCCAAATTGGCCGCAGCCAGACGTGGCACCCCATCGTGTAACAACTTGAAGGTTTCCACCGCGCAGTTGTTGCCGATGAAGTAATAGCGCCCGTCGTAACTCCAATGCACCTGCGCGGCACGCGTCAGCAGCGCGGCGATCTCATCGGGCGTCAGGGTCAGCGGCACAGACGACAAGGCACGCAATTCCACCTTGGTGTATTCGTCCACCACCTGATTCAACGGCAGCACGAACAGCCGCGATGGATACGAACCGGTGAGTCCACGCCAGCTGGAAATCTGTACATCACCCACGAATGCGCGGAACGACAGCACGCGGTGATACTGCAAATCCAGCCGGCATGCGGGGCCCGGTGCACGGCCGGGGGCGCAGATCACCAGGCGCAGCATGCTATGGCCCCAGCGGCTCATCGGCTGCTCGTTGCCCTCGGCGAGCAGATAGTCCACCGCGTACACGCGTGCCGGATCCAGCGTCAGCAACGACATCGCACCGGCGTCGTTGTCGGCCTGCAGATACGGCAGCGCGGTCTCGCATGGCACAGCGCCCTGCGGCGTACCGATGCGCTGCGCAAACCAGGCTGCCAGCGCAGGGCGCCGGCACGCGTAGTCGGCGTCCAGCACGTAATGCTCGAGATTGACCGCGACGAACTCGGCCGGGCTGCGGCGCTCGTAATCGTCCGGGCTGCGGTCGCTGAACTGATTTGCGCTGCGCCCCACCCGCCACGGCCGCACCTGCCAGCCGGCAAGATCGCGCAGACGCGGATCACGCGACAACGCGCTATCTGCGCCGCGATCGAGCACATGGGCCAGTTCGTGTATGAGCGCAGCCATCGCCGCGCGCGTGGCCGCTGCGGTGCGATCGGAACGTGCGTCGTCGGACTGCGCACTCCACGCCTGCAGCAGCGCGCGATCAAGCAGGACACGATTGCCGATTGCACGGCCATGTACCTGCGCTGGTAGATCGGTGCGCCATTGCAACTGGATCGGTGCGGTTAGCCGCTGCGTCCAGCCCTGCGGCAGTCGCTGCGCGACCTGCTGCACCAGTGCGTTACTTGCTTGGATCTCCGCCGGAGGCAAGTCCGACGGAACAATCTCGGCCAACAACTCGGCCTGCGCCTGCGGTGCGATCAAGGTGGCCAGCAGCAGCCAACCGCACCGCCGGCGCAGACTCACTGGACCAGGATGGACTGCGCCAGTTCCAGGTCGCTGGACAGCCGCGCCGCATCGCTACGGCTACGCAACTGCACCAACGCCGCTTCCAGACGCGCGCCGCGGATGATGCCACCGCTGGCGACAAAACCAGCCGCATCTTCGCGGGCGCCAGCCACCACCTTGTCGTCGCCGGAACTGCTGCCGGAAGAATTGGACGAACCGGCCGACGATGCGCCTGCCGAGGTACCGGCCAGACTGGATGCGAATGCTGCAAGCGGCAGCAGCGTCAAAGCGCAAAACACGAGGGAGCGCATCATGGGCTGATCTATTCCGTGTGAAGGTCCTGGAAGACTAACCGGCGGGCGTGGCGGCAGGCGCGTCGCTCATCTCGAACAGCTTGCCGGGATTCAGCAAAAGATGCGGATCGAGCACATGCTTGATGCCACGCATCAAGGCGATTTCTTCGGCAGAGCGCGTACTCCACAGGTAGGCCTTCTTGACCAGACCGATACCGTGTTCGGCGGAAATACTGCCATCGAAACGCTGCAGGGCCTGCGCCAGCAACTTGGTCACCTGATCGCAGGCCGCAACGAAATCGGCCTGGCTGGTGCCATCGGGTTTGAGCACGTTGATGTGCAGATTGCCGTCGCCGATATGCCCGAACCACACCACATCGAAGTGCGGATACGCCTCGCTGAGCAAGGCCTGGGTTTCGGCCAGGAATGCGGGCATCGCCGAGATGCGCACCGACACATCGTTCTTGTACGGCGTGTAACGCGCCAACGCTTCCGTGATGCCTTCGCGCAGGCGCCACAGCTGGGCGGCCTGGGCATCGCTCTGGCTGATCACGCCATCGCTGACCCAGCCCTGCTCCATGCAGGTCTCGAAAGCCGCCATCGCGGCCGCCTCTTGCGCCTCGTCGCCTGCAGCGAATTCGGTGACCACGTAATACGGGTGAACCTCGGCGAACGGCGCCTGCGCGCCGTGCGCAAGCACATGCTCCAACGCGCGATCGGTGAAGAATTCGAAGGCTTCCAGGCGCAGCTGCGCGCGAAACGCAGCGAACACCTGCATCAACACGTCAAACGAAGGCAGCGCCAGCAGCATCACGTTGCTGGGCGGCGGCGGGTCGGTCAGCCGCAGCGTGGCTTCGACCACGATGCCAAGCGTGCCTTCGGAGCCGATCATCAGATGGCGGAAGTCGTAGCCGCTGGAATTCTTCACCAGCGCGTTGTTGAGTTCGAGCAACTCACCGCCACCGGTGACCACCTTTAACCCAGCCACCCATTCGCGCGTATTGCCGTAACGGATCACCCGGATACCGCCCGCATTGGTGGCGATATTGCCGCCGATCGAGCACGAGCCGCGTGCCGCAAAATCCACCGGATACACCAGCCCGTGCTCGCGTGCGGCGTTGTGCACCGCTTCCAGTGGCATGCCGGCCTGCACGGTGAGCGTGCGATCCACCGTGTTGAAATCCAGCGGCTTGTTCAAACGCTCCAGGCTCAGCACCAGTTCGCCGTTGGCCGCCACTGCGCCGCCGGATAACCCCGTGCGCCCGCCCGACGGCACCACCGCCACGCCTTGCGCGTTTGCCCAACACATGACTGCCTGCACTTCTTGCACCGAGCCGGGCAAGGCGATTGCGAGCGGATTCGGCGTCCAGCGCCGTGTCCAGTCGCGGCCGTAATGTTCCAGGTCGGCCGGGTCGGTCTTCAAACGCAACGCAGGCACGGCGTGTTGCAACGAAAGAATGCGGGGATCGGTCATGGCACACGGCGCTGCGGCAGGAACCGCACAGCGTGCCAGCGCCAGCCTGCCCCGTCTAGCCGGCGCAATCATGGCCAACGCAACGTTGGATTCAGCTGAAACCGTTGCGCTGCAACGGCTTCGCCGGTGCGAACACAGCGTTGCGGCCACCCCATCACGCACCCCATCTGGCATAGTTGCCGACCCGATTGCTGCGTTGCGCTCCCCTATGTCGCCGAAGAGAACCTCGTTTCCCAAGCAGGACATCCGCGTGCTGTTGCTGGAAGGCATCAGCTCGACCGCCGTGGATGTGTTCCGCGCCGCCGGCTATTCGCAGATCGAACTGCATGCCAAATCGCTGCCGGAAGACGAGTTGATCGCCCGCATCGCCGACGCGCATATCGTGGGCATCCGCTCGCGCAGCCAGCTGAGCGCCGAGGTGCTGGCGCACGCCAAGCGCCTGATCGCGGTCGGCTGCTTCTGCATCGGCACCAATCAAGTGGATCTGGATGCGGCCGAACTGGCCGGCATCCCAGTGTTCAACGCGCCCTACTCCAACACCCGCAGCGTGGCCGAACTGGTCATCGCCGAAGCGATCCTGTTGCTGCGTGGCATCCCGCAAAAGAATGCGCAATGCCATCGCGGCGGATGGTCCAAATCGGCCACCGGCAGCCATGAAACGCGCGGCAAGGTGCTGGGCATCGTCGGCTACGGCCATATCGGCACCCAGGTGGGCGTGCTGGCCGAATCGTTGGGCATGCAGGTGATCTTCCACGACATCGAAACCAAGCTGTCGCTCGGCAACGCCCGCGCCGCAATCGATCTGGACGACCTGCTGGCACGCTCGGACGTGGTGACCCTGCACGTGCCGGAGACTGCGTCCACCAAGGACATGATCGGCGCGGCTGAAATCGCCCGCATGAAGCCAGGCGGACATCTGATCAACGCCTCGCGCGGCACCGTCATCGATATCGACGCGCTGGATGCGGCGCTCACCTCCGGCCAGATCGGCGGTGCGGCGGTGGACGTGTTCCCGATCGAGCCCAAGGGCAATGGCGATGTCTTCGAATCGCCGCTGACCGCACACGACAACGTGATCCTGACACCGCACGTGGGCGGCAGCACGCTGGAAGCGCAGGACAATATCGGCATTGAAGTGGCCGCCAAGCTGGTGCGCTACAGCGACAACGGCAGCACCTTGTCGGCGGTGAATTTCCCCGAGGTCACCCTGCCCGAGCACCCCGACAGCCTGCGGCTGCTGCACATCCACCGCAACGTGCCGGGCGTGCTGTCCAAGATCAACGAGCTGTTCTCGCGCCACAACGTCAACATCGACGGCCAGTTCCTGCGTACCGACGCCAAGGTCGGCTACGTGGTGATCGACGTCAGCGCCAGCGAAGCGCAGGCTACCGCGCTCAAGGAAGGCCTGGCCCTGATCGAAGGGACCTTGCGGACGCGGATCTTGTATTGATTGGTGCATGAGCGGCCCTCATCCGGCGCTTTGCGCCACCTTCTCCCGCACGCGGGAGAAGGCAGTGAAGGCAGTGAAGGTCGCCATTCTCCGGTTTGCTCCCTTCTCCGTTTGCTCCGTTCTCCGTTTGCTCCGTTCTCCGGTTTGCTCCGTTCTCCGGTTTGCTCCCTTCTCCCGCGTGCGGGAGAAGGTGCCCGCAGGGCGGATGAGGGCGCGCGCCTCAGCACCCATCACACGCCTCGGGCCAGCCACTTCTCGGCCATGCGCCGCATCGACGGATCCAGCTCCGGCTCGGCCAGCAGCTCGGCGATCGGGCGCCACGCCAACGCGAGCGACTCTTCGCTGACCTTGAAGGTCTCACCCGCACCCGCGACCACCACATAGCGCGCGTCGTAATGCCAGTGCCCGGCCACCTCGCCGCGCGCGGGGATCCAGTGGCGGTCCAGGTCGAACAACGCGGCGTCTGCCAACCACAAACCGGCCAGACCGGACTCTTCTTCGGCTTCGCGCAAGGCCACCTGCGCCAGATCGCGCTCGCCGTCGGCGTGACCGCCCAGCTGCAACCAGCGCTGCAGCTTGCGGTGATGGGTCAGCAGCGTGCGGCTGCCGTCGGCGCTGACCACCCAGGCCGAGCCGGTGAAATGACCTTCGACACGCTCGCGCACGAACGGATCGGTGGCATCGTCCAGCAGCTGCACGAACTGGTCGACCACGTCGGCCTCGTCCGGAAAGCGGGCGCGGTAGGCAGCCAGGTGCTGCCGCAGGCTTGCTTCCACCATCTGTCGTTCTCGGTTGCGCATGGATCAGCGACCATTATCGCCATTCATGCTGCGTACGCGCTTGTCGTGAGCGTGTAGCTTTGGCAAGGTAGGCCGCTTGCCTGTCCCGCCGGGATGCGTCACACCACCTTCGTCCGGGCGTCTGCGCCTAGCTTTGCCACTTAGGGATGTACCGAATGCTGAAGTCTCTGTTGAGGGTCAAACCGATCGAGCCCGCTGGCCATGTCGATGCGGGCGAACCGGTCGAAGGCAGCCTGCAAGGCGAAGCCACGCTGCAGCGGACCCTCACAGCCAAGCACCTGATCATGCTCGGCATCGGCGCGGTGATCGGCGCCGGCATCTTCGTGCTGACCGGCCAGGCTGCGGCCAATCACGCCGGCCCTGCGGTGATGCTGTCGTTCGTGTTTGCCGGTATCGCCTGCGCCTTCGCCGGCCTGTGCTACGCCGAATTCGCTGCAATGATGCCGGTCTCTGGCAGCGCCTATTCGTATTCATACGCCACGCTCGGCGAAGGCATCGCCTGGTTCATCGGCTGGTGCCTGGTGCTGGAGTACCTGTTCGCCGGCTCCAGTGTTGCCGTGGGCTGGTCTGCCTACCTGATCAGCTTCATCACTGGCACGCTGGGGCTGCCATTCCCCGCGGAGTTGGCGGGCGCGCCGCTGGCCTGGGACGGCCACGGCTTTGTCAGCTCCGGGAATCTGGTTAACCTGCCGGCCGTGCTGATCGTCGGCGCGGTGAGCATCCTGTGCTACATCGGCGTTACCCAGTCGGCGTTCGCCAACGCGATCGTGGTGGCGATCAAGGTCGTGGTGATCTGCCTGTTCGTGGGTTTTGGCATTTCCTATATCGACCCGGCGAACTGGCACCCCTTCATTCCGGAAAACACCGGTCCGGGCCAGTTCGGCTGGGACGGCGTGTTCCGCGCCGCGTCCATTGTGTTCTTCTCCTATATCGGCTTCGACGCGGTCTCGACCTCCGCCGGCGAAACCAAGGATCCACAGAGAAACATGCCGATCGGCATCCTGGTGTCGCTAGCCATCTGCACCGTCATCTACATCATCGTGTGCGCGGTGTTGACCGGATTGCTGCCCTACACCCAGCTCGGCACCGCCAAGCCAGTGGCTACCGCGCTGGAAGCCCACCCGCAACTGACCTGGCTCAAGACCGCGGTGGAAATCGGCGCAATCGCCGGCCTGTCCTCGGTGGTGCTGGTGATGCTGATGGCGCAGCCGCGCATCTTCTACACCATGGCCAAGGATGGGTTGATGCCCAAACTGTTCGGCAAGGTGCACCCGAAATTCCGCACGCCTTACGTCGGCACGCTCTTCGTCGGCGTGGTCGCCGCGTTGCTGGCGGGGGTGATCCCGTTGAATGTGCTGGGCGAACTCGTCTCGATGGGCACCCTGCTCGCCTTCGCCACCGTGTGCGCCGGCGTGATGGTGCTGCGTTTCACCAAACCCGATCTGCCGCGTCCTTTCCGGGTGCCGCTGGCGATGGTGATCTGCCCGCTCGGCGCGCTGGCCTGTCTGTTCCTGTTCTTTCAGGCCTTCCAGGAACATTGGAAGGTGTTCGTGGGCTGGACAGTGATTGGCCTGTTTATCTACTTTGGCTACGGCATCCACCATAGCCGCCTGGCCAAGCGGGCCTGACTTTCCCTCGAGACCGGCGCGCAGCGCCGGTCTTCTCGTTCAATGATCGCGCGTAGCGCCAAGCCGGAACCGCTTCATGTTCAAACAACTTTGGGCCACTAAACACCCGCACGCCAGCCATGAGGCGGCCGACGGGCTGGGCCTGCAACGCGCGCTCGGTCCCTGGGGGCTGACCGCCCTGGGCATCGGCGCGGTGATCGGCGGCGGCATCTTCGTCATTACCGGCCAGGCAGCGGCCGATCATGCCGGCCCGGCGATCATGCTCTCGTTCGTGCTCGCAGCAGTGTGCTGCGCGTTCTGCGCCATGGCCTATGCCGAATTCGCCGCGATGGTGCCGGTCTCCGGCAGCGCCTACACCTACACCTACGCCACCTTCGGCGAGCTGGCTGCGTGGTTCATCGGCTGGATGCTGGTGTTGGAATACGGCGTGTCGGCCTCGGCAGTGGCGGTCAGCTGGACCGGTTATTTCCTGAGCTTGCTCGAACACTTCGGCATTCACTTGCCGGCCGCGTTCGTCAGCGCGCCGCTCGACGGCAAGCTGCAACCCACCGGGGCGATCGCCAACCTGCCTGCAGCCGGCATCGTGCTGCTGTTGACCTGGCTGTGCTATGTCGGCATCCGCAAGTCGTCAGCAATGAACATGGCCATGGTGATCCTCAAGACCGGCTTGATCTTGCTGGTGATCGCGGTGGGCTGGAAATACGTGGACACCGCTAACTGGCACCCGTTCATTCCGGCCAACGAAGGCCCAGGCAAGTACGGCATGGAAGGCGTGCTGCGCGGCGCAGCGATGGTGTTTTTCGCCTATATCGGCTTCGAAGCAGTGTCGGTGGCGGCGCAGGAATCGCATCGCCCGCAACGCGATCTGCCGATCGGCATGATCCTCTCGCTGGTGATCTGCACCGTGCTCTACATCGCCATGGCGGCGGTGATGACCGGGCTGGTGCCGTATACCTTGCTCGGCACCGACGAACCGGTGGTGACCGCGGTCGCGGCGCATCCGCAGCTGGCCTGGTTGCGCGTGATTGTCGAAGTGGGCGCGTTGATCGGGCTGTCGTCGGTGGTGCTGGTGATGATCATCGGGCAGCCGCGCATCTTCATGATCATCGCGCGCGACGGACTGTTGCCGTCGATCTTCACCCGCATCCATCCCAAGTACCGTACTCCGCATATCAATACCGTCGTCACGGGCGTGGGCATCGCGCTGCTGGCAGCGGTGTTCCCGCTGGATGTGCTGGGCGAGCTGACGTCGATGGGCACGCTGATCGCCTTCGCGGCGGTCTGCGCCGGCGTGTTGATCCTGCGTCGCACCCATCCGGAACTGCCGCGCCCGTTTCGCATGCCAGCCGCCTGGTTGATTTGCAGTGCTGGCGTGTTGAGCTGTCTTGCGCTGCTGTCGGCGATGACGCTGCACAACTGGATGCTGATGGGCCTGTGGACGCTGGTCGGGTTGATCATCTACTTCGGTTACGGCTATCGCCACAGCCGTCTGCGCGACGGACGCTGAGCCTGCGCATGGTCGGCGGTCTGGCGCGGCAGGAACACACCTGCTGCGCTGTACCTGCCCGGACGCCGGGGGCGCAGTAGAATAGGTCCATGAATGCGACTACTGCCCCCCTGCCCTATAGCGCTGCGCGTCTGCACGAGCTGGCGCATGTGCTGATCGCCAATATCCGCGAGCTGGCGCATGCCGGCTGGACACCCGCGACCAGCAGCAATTTTTCCCATCGCCTGGACGAACAGCACGCCGCCATCACCGTCTCCGGCCGCGACAAGGGTCGCCTGGTCGAAGAAGACATCATGGTGGTGGACTTCGATGGCCAGGCCGTTGGCCGCCCGTTGCGCCCGTCCGCCGAGACCCTGCTGCACACCCAACTGTATCGCCGGTTCCCGGAGATCGGCTGCGTGCTGCACACGCATTCGCCGGTGCAGACGATCGCGTCCCGCCTGTATGCAGGCAGCGGCGTGATCCGCCTGGAAGGCTACGAACTGCTCAAGGCCTTCGAAGGCAACACCACCCACGAAACCGCGGTGGATGTGCCGGTGTTCGCCAACACGCAGGACATGCAGGTGCTGGCCGCGCAGGTCGACGCCTTGCTGGACAAACAGAGCATGTGGGGGTATCTCATCGAAGGACACGGCCTGTATGCCTGGGGCCGCAACATGGCCGAGGCACGCCGCCATCTGGAAGCGTTCGAATTCCTGCTGCATTGCGAGCTCGAACTGCTGAAACTGCGCGGCACGCGCTGAGTACCGTCCGCCCCCCATTCGTGAGCCAGACCGCCATGAGCCGACTGCGTATCTTTGCCGACACCAACCCGACCACCCCGGAATTCGACAGCCGCGACGGCGAGGCGATCGCCGCCGAGCTGGTCAAGATCGGCGTGACCTTCGAGCGCTGGAAAGCCAGCCAGCCGGTCGAACCCGGCGCCACGCCCGAGCAGGTGATGGCTGCCTACCGCGCCGACATCGACCGCATCAGCGCAGAGCGCGGCTTCAAGACCGTGGACGTGGTCAGCATCGCGCCGGACAACCCCAAGCGCGAAGAAATGCGCGCCAAGTTTCTGGACGAGCACTTCCACAAGGAAGACGAAGTGCGGTTCTTCGTCGCCGGCTCGGGCCTGTTCACGCTGCACGTGGATGCCAAGGTCTATGAAATCGAATGCGTCAAGGACGACCTGATCGCGGTACCTGACAGCACCTTGCACTGGTTCGACATGGGGCCGGAGCCGCACTTCGTGGCGATCCGCTTCTTCACCGAGCCGGACGGCTGGGTCGGCCACTTCACCGGCACCGAAATCGCCAAACAATTCCCCCGCTACGCCCCCGAGAAACCTCACAAGGCCAGCTGACGATGACACGACCGCAAGCGATCCTCACCGATATCGAAGGTACGACCAGCAGCATTTCGTTCGTCAAGGACGTGTTGTTCCCGTATGCGCGCCGCGCCATGCCCGCTTACGTACGCGAGCACGGCAATCATCCACAGGTGCGCCACTGGCTCAACCAGGTAGCCGATGAAATCGGCGAGGATGTGCCGGACGAGCTGCTGATCACCACGCTGCAGACCTGGATCGACGAGGACCGCAAGCACACCGCGCTCAAGGCCTTGCAGGGCTTGATCTGGGGCGATGGCTACAAGACTGCCGACTTCACCGCGCACATGTATGCCGATGCAGCGATTCAGTTGCAGGCCTGGCACGCGGCGGGCATTCCGCTGTACGTGTATTCGTCAGGCTCGGTGCCGGCGCAGAAGTTGTTTTTCGCGCATAGCGATGCCGGCGATTTGAGCGGGCTGGTGACCGACTGGTTCGATACCGAAGTTGGATCCAAGCGGGAGGCGGCCAGCTACCGCCGTATTGCCGAGCGCATCGGTGTACCGGCGTCGGAGATCCTGTTCCTGTCGGACGTGATCGAAGAGCTCGATGCGGCCAAACGCACGGGGATGCGCACCGCGCTGCTGGACCGCCGTGAGGACTACCCCACGCCGCGCTCGGCCGATGATGTCGGCAACCACCAGCGCGTGGAGAGTTTTAGCCAGCTGGTCTTTTAAGCACGCTCAGCTCACCGACCGCGCTCACCGTTGTGTGGGCGTGGCCGATATTTAGCACGATGTGAGCCGCCGGCACGTTCCAGCTCTGAACGCGCCGCATGCATCTACCTGACGGGATGATGGTCTGCGGTGCGATCAATGTGCTCGGACGCCCCCCGCTTCCCCTTGGACCTCGGCAGTTTCCATGTCGCTGCATTTCCCGTTCGGACCAAATGCCTTGTTGCGGCGCTGCTCACTGCTGATCGTCGTCGTTGCGCTGATGGCCGGCTGCCATCCAGAGGCCGGTGCCGCATTGCCGGCTCAGGCCGCAGCTGGCCAGGACGAGGTGGATCCGGTTGATCAGGCCGCGCTTGCGAACGCATTGAAAGCAATGCAGCCGCAGCGCCCTGGCGTCACCGATCTATACGTCGTCGGCTTTGCTGGCGATGCCGGCGACGATGTGTTCCGCAACGAGACGCTGTACCTCAAGCAGTTGTTCGAGCAACGCTTCGATGCGCGCGGGCGCGTGGTCACCCTGGTCAACAACCCGGACAATCTGGGCGAGCATCCGTACGCACCATTGGCCACCTACGACAATCTGTACGACACGCTAGCTGCGATCGGCAAGCGTATGGATCGCAAGGAAGATGCGCTGCTGTTGTTCGTCACCACGCACGGTACGGAAGACCACAGCCTGTATGTACAGGTGGACGACAAGGAAGAGGATTTCATCAGCCCGCAGGATCTGCGTCAGGCGCTGGACGATGCCGGCATCGACAATCGCATCATCGTGCTGTCGGCCTGCTACTCGGGCGGCTTCATTCCCGCGCTGCGCTCGCCGCAGACGCTGATCCTCACTGCTGCGCGTGCCGACCGGCCCTCGTTTGGCTGCGGCAACACGTCCAACGCCACCTATTTCGGGCAGGCGTGGTTGATCGATGCAATGAACCAGAGCGACGACCCACTGGCCGCATTCGACATCGCCAAAGCCGCGATCACCGCACGCGAGAAACAGGAAGGCGAGTTGCCGTCGTTGCCGCAGCAGTCTCTGGGCAAGCGCATCGCCCCGGTGCTGGCACGTTGGCGTGCCGGTGTGCATCTCGGGCCGGCGGTTGCGTATCCATATCCGCCTGTGGATGCCGATACTGACCCGCAGGTCGATTCAACCCGTCAGTCCGGCGATGCGGCGGCAGATGATGCGAAGCGCCCAAAGGCAGCGGAAGCAGAGAGCTCGCCGTCCAAGCCGCCGCGTATGCCTGCCGCATCTACTCGAGAGCCATAGTGAATTTATGAGACTAATTCTCATTTCGCCAACACTGGCACGGTATCGCTAGACTCGCCCGGCCAGCCAGCAACTCGCCAGCCAGCACCGATCTTCGCCAGCACGCCAACGCCTGCCAGCCCGGATCCCAAAACGCCTCCCTCGTGGAGGCGTTTGTGTTTGTGGCGATCAGGATCACGCGGCACACCCGACGTAACGCTTCAACGCTGCGATGCCGCAGCAACGCATCCGACCGAGCTGGATCGCGCGAGGACGCAGGCCACTACTGCTGCATCAGGAGCGGCTGACAAACCTTCGCGTGCACGCATCAGGTGGAAGTGGGCGTCGCTCGGCAACCGCGGTGGACAAGTGACAGGCCGCAACGAGCACCGGCCAGGCCTGCCTGACGGCCAATACAGTCGATGTGCCAGCGGCCTCAAGGCGCAGCGGTTTGCAGGCGATACACGGTACTGGCGCTGTATTGCCCGGTCGGCAGGGTCGCGCGCACCTGGACGGTGTGCTCGCCCACTGACAGCGTGGTCGGCAATGCGCCGCGCCACAGATGCGTCGACGGCGTGGCCTCCGGCGAGCGGTCGTAACCGCGCAGCGCGTCGGCCGCATCGTCGCGCACGTTCTCTGCCAGCACGTGCGGATCGGCACGCTCTACCCGCTTCATCGGCTGCCAGACACCGTTGTCGATGCGCATCTCAACGACGGTATCGTCCTGGCCCATGAACACATTGGCGTAGATGCCCCACGCCGCATACGCACCCTTGCGCAGCACCTTGGGCGCATGCAGCAGCAACTGCGCATCATTGGCCGCGCGCGCGGCGTGATAGGCCAACGTGTAGTCGCCGCTAGGGGCAACCTGCAGCACTGCGTAGCCATTGGGAGTGCCATCGCTCATGGTCGCGTCGGGAATCCCGTCAGCATCCTTGGCGCCCGACCAGAATGCACCGCAGGCCGCGCCCACGTTGTATTCGTGCAGCGGGCGCGCACCCTGCCAGCCTTCGTCTGCACCATGCTCCACCTGGCGCTGCGTGTGGCTATGGCCACTGAGCACCAACACATGCGGAAACGCTTTCAGCAATGCGAACAGGCGACGGCGATCGGCATGCCGGAAGGTCTCCTGCCCAGGCGCCGCATCGAACAGATGGATATGCATGCCGAGCACCACTAGCCGGTCGCGTGGCAGCTGCGCCAGATAATTCTGCAGGAACGCGAATTGATCGTCGCGCAGGCCACCGATATAGGCTTGTTTGCCGCCGGGCGTGTAGATCACATCATCCAGAAACACGAAGCTGGCGTTGGCTTCTTCCACCGCATAGGTGTCCGGGCCGTAGACCGCGTGCCAGCTGTCGAGCGACTGCGCATCGTCGTGCGCGTCCAGATTGAGATCGTGATTGCCCGGCACATGGAACCACGGCACGCCCAGCTGCGTAGTGACCTTGTTCAAGGCCGGATACAAGCTCAGATCGTCACTGACGACATCGCCCAGCGTAGTGCCCAGCCGCGCTGTTGTCTTGCCGATGATCGGTGCCACGATATCGCGCTGGTAGTAGCCGACGTCGGCAAGGCTTGCGGTCTGGCTGTCGGCAAACACCAGCATCTGAAAGCCATCGGCTGCGGCGCGCGCGCGCGGGGTCAGCGCGAAATCCCAGTTGTGTGTGTTACGGCCTGTCGCTGCAATGGCGGGGTATTTGTGTTTGGCAGAACCGCCGGGTGCGTAGTGGCGCCAAAACGCCGGCAAGCCGTCGGCGGCGGGCACGAAGCGGCGGTCGCCCGGCTTGATCACGAACACCGTCTGCCCATCGCGCACCGGCAAGCGGTAGCGGCCCTGCGCATCGGTACGCACGATGTGCTCGCCATTGGAAACAGCCACATCGGCAACGCCCGGCTCATCGGCGCTGCGGCCGGCACGCCCATCGCGTTCTTCATAGACGATGCCATCGACCGTGGTGTCGCGCGCATATGCGCTTCCCGCGAGCAAGCCCAGTGCCATCAAAGCGAAGCGAGGTTGCATGCGTTTTCCCGCGCAAAGATCAGCGGAAATTGTACCCTTGGCAGCTAGGCGCACGATGCCGTCGGCAGGCGGAAAATGCGCGGCTATCGCAGCGACTGGCCATCACAACAGCTGCCCTGCCCGCAAAGGCGCCATCGGTGACGTTTCATTGCAGCCAGGGCCACTCCTACAAGGACGCATAGTCTGGCAGAGACGCACGCCTGCCAGATCCCTGCCAGATCCCTGCCAGATCAGCTCACTTGTGCCGCGATTCCAGCAATGCCACCGCATCGCCAAGACCCAACCCACGTGCGCGCAGCAGCACGATCAGGTGATACAGCAGATCGGCCGATTCGCCGAGCAATTCCGCATCACCCTGCACCACGCCGGCCAGCGCGGTCTCCACGCCCTCCTCGCCCACCTTCTGCGCAATGCGGCGGATGCCTTGCTCAAACAATTTGGTGGTGTAGCTACCATGCGGGCGTTCGCGCTCACGCTCGGCCACCAACGCATCCAGGCTACCCAAGAACTGCCCAGGCGCACCGGGGAAACAGCTGGTGCGGCCCAAATGACAGGTGTGGCCATGGGGGCGTGCCTGCACCAGCAGCGTATCGGCATCGCAGTCGGTCTCGATCGACACCAGGCGCAACACATTCCCCGAACTCTCGCCCTTGGTCCACAAGCGCTGCTTGCTGCGGCTGAAGAAGGTGACGTCACCGCGCTGTTGGGTGACGGCCAACGCTTCGGCATTCATGTAACCCAGCATCAGCACGCGCAGGTTGTCGGCGTCCTGCACGATCACCGGCAACAGGCCGTCGCCCTTGCTCCAATCCAGCGCTGCGAGTCCGTCGCCCGCTACCACTTCGTTACTGCCCATCGCGTACCTCGATCTGTTGCGCGCGCAAGAATTGCTTGAGTTCCGGGATCGGAATCGCACCGCTGTGAAATACGCTGGCCGCCAGTGCGCCGTCCACATCGGCCTGATCGAACACATCGGCAAAGTGCTGCATGTCGCCCGCACCACCGGAGGCGATCAACGGCACGCGGCATAACGCGCGCACCTGCCGCAACTGGGCGATATCGTAACCGCGGCGCACGCCATCGTTGTCCATGCAATTGAGCACGATTTCGCCCGCACCCAGCCGCTGCGCTTCAGCCACCCAGTCCAGCGTGCGCATCGGCAGTGCCTGGGTCTTGCTCGGGTCGCCGGTGTAGCGGCGCACGCGCCACTGCCCATCGTCTTCACGAATCGAATCGATGCCGACCACCACGCACTGCACCCCGAACGCGTCGGCCAGTTCGGAGATCAGCTGCGGGCGGCCGAGTGCAGGCGAGTTGATCGAAATCTTGTCGGCGCCGGCGTATAGCACCGCACGCGCGGTTTCCACATCGCCAATACCACCGGCCACACAGAACGGAATATCGATCAACCGCGCCACGCGCTCGACCCAGGTGTAGTCGACCGAGCGCCCCTCCGGACTGGCGCCGATGTCATAGAACACCAGCTCGTCGGCACCCTGCGCGCGGTAGCGCAATGCCAGTTCGACGATGTCGCCCATGTCGATGTGGTCGCGGAACTTGACACCCTTGACCACGCGCCCGTCGCGCACGTCCAGGCACGGAATGATACGGCGGCTCAGCATGCCAGTGCCTCCTTCAACGCCAGATGCCCTTCCAGCAAGGCCTTGCCGAGCACGATACCGGCGCAGCCGGCAGCCTTGGCGGCCGCGACATCGGCCAGGTTGCGCGCACCGCCGGACACCTGCACCTGCAACTGCGGCGCCAGCGTGCGCAGGTGCGCGTACAAATCCATGTTCGGGCCGGACAGCATGCCGTCGCGTGCGATGTCGGTGCACAGCAGATGCTGCAGGCCGGCCTGCGCGTAACGTACGGCCAACTGATCCAGCGTGGCCTCGGCGGGCTCGGTCCAGCCGTGCACCGGCAACTGCCATACGCCGTCGGCGTCCTGGCGCGTGTCCAGCGCGATGGTCAGCCGATCGGCGCCAAATTCCTGCAGCCATTCGATAACGCTGTCGGGCTGGCGCACCGCCAACGAGCCGATCACCACGCGTGCGGCGCCGGCATCGAGGATGCGCGCCACATCGGCGCGTGAGCGGACGCCACCACCGGTCTGCACCCGCAAGCCGGTGGCACGTGCAATCTCGCCCAGCGTGGTGGTCAGGGTGTAACCACCGGCCTTTGCCGCATCCAGATCGACCAGATGCATCCACTGCGCGCCGGCATCGGCAAACGCCTGCGCGCGCGGCAGCACATCGTCGCCGTACTGCGTCTCGTGTGCGTAGTCGCCTTGCAGCAGGCGCACCACGCGGCCGTTGCGGATATCCAGGGCCGGGTAAACGGTGAAACTCATGGGAAGCTCATCTCAAGAAAATTGCGCAGGATGCGTGCACCGGTCTCGGCCGAACGCTCGGGGTGGAACTGCGCGCCGCAGCGCAGGCCTTGCTGCACCACCGCCGTGAACAGGCCACCGTGATCGCAGGCAGCCACGGTGTCGGCCGTCACCGGCGCGGCATAACCATGCACGAAATACGCACTGGCACGCTCCGGCAGGCCGTCCAGCAGCGCGGACGCGCGCATCGGCACCAGCTGATTCCAGCCCATATGCGGCACACGAATACCAAGCGCAGGCGTCATGTGGCGGACAATGCCCGGCAGCAGACCCAGGCACTCGACATCGCCTTCTTCGGAATGTTCGAACAACAGCTGCATGCCCAGGCAGATACCGATCAACGGCACCTGCAGCTCGCGCAGCGGTTCGACCAAGCCCTGCGCGCGCAACCGCGACATCGCTTCTGGCGCAGCGCCAACACCCGGCAGTATCACCCGCTGGGCGCCCTGCAAGCCGGCCGCATCGCGCACCACGCGTGCCTCAACGCCCAGTCGCTCCAATGCATAGCGCACCGAGCCCAGATTGGCGCCACCGGCATCGATCAGCGCAACATCGGTCATAGCGCGCCCTTGGTGGTGGGCAATGCGGTGCCCTCACGGCGAATCGCCTGACGCAGTGCACGCGCCAACGCCTTGAAGCAGGCTTCGACCTTGTGGTGATCGTTCTCGCCGCGCACAGTCAGATGCAGGTTCAAGCCGGATGCATCGCAGATGGAGCGGAAGAAATGTGGCACCAGTTCGGTGGGCATATCGCCGACGCGTTCGCGCTTGAACTCGCCGTCGAACACGAAGTACGGCCGGCCACTGAAATCCAGCGCGGCACTGGCGATGGTTTCGTCCATCGGCAATGTAAAGCCATGCTGCGCCGTGTCGCCAGCGACGCGCCATGGGCTGCTTTCCGGATCGAACCCGTACCGGCCGATACCGCGCTTGTCGCCCAACGCCTCGCGCAATGCCTGACCCAGCGCAAGGCCGGTGTCTTCGATCGTGTGGTGCTCATCGATATGCAAGTCGCCTTCGGCACGGATGTCCAGCGCAAAGCCGCCATGCTTGCCGATCTGTTCCAGCATGTGGTCGAAGAACGGCAGGCCGGTGGCAGTCTTCGGCTCGGCGACGCGATCCAGATCCAGTTCGACACGGATCTTGGTTTCCTTGGTGTTACGCTGAACCACCGCGCGGCGCGGCGCATCGGCCAGCTCGTGCGCGATACCGGGCCAGTCCCACTCGCCGCCGAACTCGTCAGTGCGCAGCTGAAACCCGCGGATATTGAGGTTCTGCGCGAACTGGATATCGGTCATGCGGTCGCCGACCATGGCCGAGCGCGCCCAGTCGATGGTGCGGTCCTGCAGATACGGCACCATCAGACCGACGCCTGGCTTGCGCGTGGGCGCATTGTCGGCCGGCCAGCTGCAATCGATCAGCACTTCGCGGAATGCGATGCCCTGGCTGGCGAAGATCTGCAGCATCAGATTGTTCGGGCCGTCAAAGGAGGCACGCGGATAGCTCTCGCTGCCCAACCCATCCTGATTGCTGACGATGACGAACTGGTAGCCGGCATCGCGCAGCTTGAGCATCGCCGGAATGACGTTATCGACCAAGCGCAGTTTTTCGTACGTGTCGATCTGGTAATCCGCCGGCTCAGTAATCAGCGTGCCGTCGCGGTCGACAAAAAGAATCGGGGTCATGCGGCGGCCTCCTGCGTGCGTTGCAGCGCGTTCAACACGCGCTCGTTCTGTTCGTGCGTCCCCAGGGTGATGCGCAGTGCATCGGACAAGCGCGGGACTGCGCGTTGATCGCGCACCACCACACCGGCCTCCAGCAGCGCATGGAATGCGGCTTCGGCATCGTCGAAACGCACCAACAGGAAGTTGCCTTGCGAGGGATAGACCTGACGCACACCTGCCAGCTGCACAAGCGCCTTGTGCACGCGCTCGCGCTCGCTACGCACCTCGGCGATACGGCGGCGGGTGACCTCCAGCGCTGGCGCAGACAAGGCCTGTTCGGCCATCGCCGCGCACGGCGTCGGCACCGGATACGGTGCCTGACAGCGACGCAGTAAAGCGATCAACTCGGCGTTGGCGATCAAGGTGCCGATGCGCGCGGCCGCCAATGCATGCGCCTTAGAGAGCGTGCGCAGCACCGCGAGATTGTCGTAACGCGCGAGCAAACCGACGGCCGAGGGCACATCGGAAAATTCGCCATACGCTTCGTCCACCACCACCAGCGCCCTGCCCTGCAATGCCTGCAAGGTGTGTTCGATCTGGTCCAATGCGATCGCCGAACCGGCAGGATTGGAGGGCGAGCAAAGGAACACCAACTTGGCATTCGACGTCAGCGCCGCCGCCACAATTGCCTGGATATCCGCGTGGAACCCATCTGGCCCATCGACCAGCGGCACTTCCACCAACGGCGCGTTCTGCAGCCGTGCGCACACGGCATACATGCCGAATACCGGCGGCGTGACCAGTACCGCATCGCGCTCGGGCACGCACAGGCCGCGCACCAGCAAGTCGATCGCCTCGTCGCTGCCGCGGCCGATCAACAGCTGCTCCGGCGCGCAGCCGTACAGCGCCGCAAGCGCGCTGCGCAGGCCCTTGGGTTGTGGATCGGGATAGCGCCGCGTGCTCGCGCCGGGGTCGGCCGGATTGCCCCACGCCGACTCGTTGGCGTTGAGCCACACATCGCCCTGCAAAGCGCTGGTGCGTGCCGACGAATACCCCGCGAATGCCCGCAGATCTTCGCGCACCAGATCCAGGACCGATGACGCGCTCATGCCGCCACTCCCATCCGCAGTGCCACTGCATTGGCGTGCGCATCCAGCCCTTCTGCGCGCGCGAGTATCAAGGCGCACTCGCCGATGCCGTCGATGCCGGCCTTGCTGGCCGCCTGCACGCTAACCATGTTCTGAAAGCTGGCCACGCTGACGCCGCTGTATGCACGCGCCGCACCGCTGGTCGGCAGCACGTGATTGGTGCCGCTGCAGTAATCGCCCAGCGCTTCGGGCGTGTAATCGCCAAGAAACACCGAGCCTGCTGCTTCGACCTGTGCCAGCCACGCGCGCGGTTCGCGCAGTGCAAGAATCAGATGCTCCGGCGCGTAGCGGTTGCTGATCGAAAATGCCTCATCCAGCGTCTGCACCTTGATCAAGCGCGATTGCGCCAGCGCCTGCCGAGCGATGTCGGCACGCGAGAGTTGCGCCAGTTGCACCTCCAGCTGCGCCTGCACCGCATCGATCAACACGTCGCTGTCGGACAGCAGCAACACCTGCGAATCCGGGCCGTGTTCGGCCTGCGACAACAAGTCTGCAGCGACGAACGCCGCTTGCGCACCAGCATCGGCGATCACCAACACCTCGGAAGGGCCGGCCGGCATGTCGATCGCCGCCGCACCGGATTGCGCCACCTGCTGCTTGGCTTCAGTGACATAACTGTTGCCCGGGCCGAACAACTTGTCGCAGCTGGGCACCGACTCGGTGCCATACGCCATTGCCGCAATCGCCTGCGCACCACCGAGCTTGAACACGCGGCGCACGCCGGTCAGCTGCGCGGCGACCAGCACCGCCGGATCCACGCTGCCGTCCTTGCGTGGCGGTGTGCACAACACCACCTCGCGGCATCCGGCAAGACGCGCCGGCACGCCGAGCATCAATGCAGTCGACGGCAGCGGCGCACTGCCAGCGGGCACGTATAAACCCACACGGCCAATCGGCCGCACGATCTTTTCGCACACCACGCCCGGCGCGGTCTCCACCGCATACCCCTCGCTCATACCGGCGCGGTGGAAGGTGTCGATGCGTGCCACCGCATCCTGCATGGCCTGGCGCAATTCCGGCGCCACGGCCGCTTCAGCGGCGTCGAATTCGGCCTCGCTGACTGCGAAGCGCTCCAGCGACACGCCATCGAAGCGCGCGGTGATCTCGCGCAACGCCGCATCGCCGCGCGTGCGTACGTCGGCAATCAAAGCGGCGACCGCATCGAGCGTTTGCGTGGCCACGGTCTGCACCGGGCGGGTCAACGCGTCGGTCCGTGCGGTGCTGTCGAGTTGGGACCAATCGAGAATGTTCATGCCAGCGAGCGCTCCACCGTCAACACCATCAAGCCTTGCGCACCTGCGCGTTCGAGTTCTTCCAAGCGTTGCCAGGTCACCGCGCCATGGCACATGGTCTGCAACCGCAGCGCGCCGTTGCCATCGTCAGGCAGCTGCACCAGCGGGTCGGCATCGGGCAGCAGGCGCCGCAGCGCATCCACGTTGCCTTGATCGGCGCGGAACATCAGCAGCTTGCTGTCGCGCAGCTTCAAGACGCCGTCCATGCGCCGCAGCAGCATGGCCAGCAGGCCGGCACGCGCATCGGCCGGTTCGCGCACGGCGCCAGCCAGCACGGCCTCGCTTTCCATGACCAGCTCGACCGGCTTGAGCTGGTTGGCTGCCAACGTGGCGCCACTGGACACCAGGTCGCAGATCAGATCGGCGGTCCCCAGGCGCGGAGCGATTTCCACCGAACCGGAGAGCTCCACCACCGTCGCGTCGATGCCCTGCCGCTCCAGCCAGTCGGCCAGGATCGCCGGGTAGCTGGTGGCGATGCGCTTGCCGGCCAGTTGCACCACGCCCTGCCAGTCCCATTCCTCCGGCACCGCCAGCATCAGCCGGCACTGGCCGAAACCGACCCCGCGCACCGCGTGGTAGGCGGCCGGCAAGCCCGCGCGGCGACGCGCCGATGCCTGCTCGTCCAGCTCGTTCTGCCCCACGATGCCCAGGTCGCAGACGCCATCGGCGATCAGGCCCGGGATGTCGTCGTCGCGCACCAGCAGCAGGTCCACCGGCAGCGATTCGCCATAGCAGAACAATTTGTCGCGGCTCTGCCGCCAGCTCAGACCGCAGGCGGCCAGCAGGCTGCGCGCCGGCTCGGCCAGACGGCCGTTTTTCTGGATGGCAATACGCAACCGGTCACGTGCCGGCGCTGCCGTGGAAGCACTCATCTTGTTCTCTCAGTGGGAGTCGTCAGGGCGCGAAGACCGCTCGCGCAGGGCCGCGGCATAGCCGCCGGCACCGTGGTCCAGGGTGCGCGCAACGCGCCCGATGGTGGTCACGCTGACCTGGGTCAGCTCATGGATTTCGCGGTACGGCACGCCCTTGATCAGCAACGGCACCACCCGCCACCGGTCGGACATGGCCTCCAGTTCGGCAGGCGTGCACAGATCGCGCAGAAAGGCCTCCACCGCGCCAGGGTCTTTCAGGCACGCCAGGGCATCGGCCAGCATCTTGAGGGAGGTGGCAACGTCGGTGGTTTCGCGGGGGACGGGTCGTTGTTTCATTGCGTTAATGTAATAGCGTGTTAGCACATTAACGCAAACGACCTGAATTGTCACCGGCTGGACGCGGTCTCTGAGTGATCACCTGAGCTGGTGCGGCGGAACGCCCCTCATCCGGCGCTACGCGCCGCCTTCTCCCGTCAACGGGCGAAGGACATGACTGCTCGAGTTTGGACTCTCAACTGACTTCCCACTCAGCGGCTAATGGGCGCAGCTCGTCCAAGCCAGCCCTCCCCCCCTCTCCCGCCGGGCGGGAGAAGGTGCCCGCCAGGGCGAATGAGGGGCGGTAACGCCGCTCACATCACCTTGGCCTGCTCCAGCTCCACCAGCAAGGTGCTCGCCAACTCCTCGCGCGCCACATCGAACTGCTGCTCACGCACGAGATCCTTGACCGCCACCACGCCGCGCGCCAGCTCGTCGTCGCCGGCCAGCACCACAAAGCGGATGCCCGCGCGGGCGGCGTACTGGAACTGCTTGCCGACCTTCTTCGGCTCCATCTGCACTTCGGTGTTGATGCCGCCGATACGCAGCCGGCGGGCGATATCCAGCGCGTCGTCCAGGCGGGTTTCGTCCATCAGCGCCACCATGGCCTGCACGCTGCTTTCGGCGATGCCCTGGATGAGGCCGGCCTCGCGCAGTTGCCAGAACAACCGGGTCAGGCCGATCGAGATGCCCACGCCCGGCAGCTTGGACTTGGTGTAGTGGCTGGCCAGGCTCTCGTAGCGGCCGCCCGAGCAGATCGAGCCGATCTGCGGGTGATCGGTCAGCGTGGTTTCGTAGACGGTGCCGGTGTAGTAATCCAGCCCGCGCGCGATCGAGAAATTCAGGCAATACGCGGTCTCCGGCACGCCCAAGGCCCTGACCAGTTCCAGCACCTCGCGTAATTCGGCAATGCCCTCGCCCAGCGTCGCGCTCGCGCCTACCGAGGCTTCCAGCGCCTGCAACTGCGCCAGCGCATCGGCATGCCCGTTGGAGCGCACCGCCACGAAGTCCAGGATCTTGCCGACCTGCTCGGCGGCGATACCGAAGCCCTCGCCCACCAGCGTGTCGCGCACGTAGTCGGCACCGCGCTTGTCGATCTTGTCGACCTCGCGCAACACGGCCAGCTGCAACTCGCCTTCGGCCACGCCCAGGCTTTCGAAGAACCCGCGCAGCAACTTTCGGTTGTTCAACTGCACCTTGAAATCGCCGATGCCCAGCTCGGCGAACACCGCATGAATCACCGCCAGCACTTCGGCGTCGTAACGGATGCTCAGCGCATCCTTGCCGATCACATCGATATCGCACTGGTAGAACTCGCGGAAACGTCCGCGCTGCGCGCGCTCGCCGCGGTAGACGCGCTGCATCTGGTAACGACGGAACGGAAAGCTGAGATCGTGTTCGTGCTCGGCCACATAGCGGGCTAGCGGCACGGTGAGGTCAAAGCGCAGCGCCAGCTCCGGCAGGCCGCCGCTCTCGGCACCCTCGTCGGCAGCGGCAGTGGCATTGGCCAGCGCGCCGGTGGACTGCACGAAGTAGACCTGGCGCTCGGTCTCGCCGCCGGACTTGGTCAGCAACACATCGGACAGCTCGAACACCGGGGTTTCGACCGGCAGGAACCCGAACCGCTCGTAGTTGCGGCGGATGACGTCCAGCATGCGCTGGAACGCGATCTGCTCGCGCGGCAGCAATTCCATGATGCCGGGCGGCGTACGGGGCTTGATCACGAGCGAAACTCCTGCAGGACAATGTGGCGAACGCACAATTCTACCGGCTGCCAGGCGCGCTGACCGCATGGCCTATCATTCAATGCGTCCCAGCAGTGCGTGGCCCATGTACCGGCAGCTTTCCGACCCCAGCGTGACCTGACCGGCGCCCGGCTCGGCATCCGCCAGCGACACGTCCTGCTCCGATTGCGCGCTCTGCGCGGTGCGCGGCCGGGCCATCTGCGCAGCACTGTCGGCGCAGGAAATGGATGCGCTGGATCAGGTGACCCACGCTGCGGCCTACACGCCTGGCAGCACCCTGGTGCGTGCGGGCGAGACCCGGCACAACGTCTATACGGTGACCTCCGGCGCGTTGCGCATGGTGCGCACACTGGCCGACGGACGCCGCCAGATCACCGGCTTCGTCCTGCCCGGCGACTACGTCGGACTCACCGAAACCGCGCAACACCGCCACGATATCGAAGCCATCGTCGACAGCCGCGTGTGTCGCACGCCGATGGCGCAGATGCGCCATCTCCGCGAGCGCTATCCGCAGCTGGAGCGCAAGCTGCTGCAGCGCGCCAGCATGGAACTGGCCGCGGCGCAGGACACCGGCCTGCTGCTGGCACGCCTGCAGCCCAGCGAACGGCTGGCGCATTCCCTGCTGCGACTGGCTGCGCGCTCCACCCAGCCCGGCGCCAGCGGCGACACTGTGGCGCTGCCGATGAGCCGCAGCGACATCGCCGACCATCTGGGGCTGACCGTGGAAACGGTGAGCCGCACCTTCACCAAACTCCGGCAACAGCAGCTGATCGCGCTGCCGCAACTGCACCTGGTACAGATCCTGGATGACGCGGCGTTGCGCAGCCTGGCCGGCGATACGGTGTGAGGCTGGCGGGTGATTGGTCAGGTGGGTTGATGCGTCGGTGCATTGCCCACGCAGTCGGCACGCAATCAACCAGGCACTATCACCCATGACTGCGCACCCATCAGTGTCGTTCTCGCTCGGCACCGCTCACGAAAAACAGCTCACACGACCTAGCAAGCAGTCGTCAGCTGGGCAGAGATGGCGCGATGAACTGCAGTCCGCTTGCCGGTATTCGCGCAGCGACTTCCGATCACGTCGAAGGCAATGCTGTCCGGCGGGCTGATCGCACTCCTACGTCAGGCACCTTGCTCGCAATCACTCAGCGCCCAGCCACCGCACGCGCAACCGCCCCACCGCAGCCGCTGCTCAGCAGCCGCGATTGCCGCAGCCAGGCACGATCCGGGTAATAGGCGAACACAAACGCACCGTCGCGCAGTGTGTCGATCAACTGCTTGGCCACCGCCGGCCGGACGGCTGGGCAGCCCAGGCTACGGCCAAGCCGGCCCTGGGTGCGGATGATGGCTTCGCTCACATAGGGCGCGCCGTGGATGACGATGGCGCGGTCGCGTGCGTGATCGTTGAAGCCCGGCTCGAGGCCCTTGAGCCGTAATGAGTAGCCGTTTTGGCCGGTGTAGGACTCCTGCGCGGTGAATGCACCCAGGCTGGACTGGAAGCTGCCATCGTTATTGGAAAACTTCGCCGCCAGGTTCTCGCCGGTATTGCGCCCGTGCGCGACCCATTCCCGAAACAACAGACGCTGCTTGTCGAGATCGAATACCCAGAGGCGGCGCTCGGTGGAAGGGCGGCTGTAGTCGATGACGCTAAGCACCCGCTCGGCACCCACCTGCTGGCGCTGGCGCGCGCACTGCAACGCTTCGTTGGCCAGCGCCAGGACCTGGCGATCGAGCGACGGCGCCTGACGCGCCAGGGCATCGACCAGACCCACACGCGGCGCGCCCAGCGGCCAGGCCGCAGACCCAGACGAGACATCGGCCGCACTGGCCGCACCAGCCGCTGCCCATCCGCATAACGCGGCGGCGGCGATCATTCGATAAGACATGCAACAACCCACAGCAGACGCGGCGCCACAGCGGGGCCGCACCCACCTAGAAATAGCCCCATGCGGGCCACTTTCCAACCCCGAGTGCCTGAACGCGTTGGGTCAGGCCGCATCCGCAAGCAGACGCTGCCGAAAGGCTGCGTAGTCCGGCGCCAGTGCTTCGGCATGCGCCGGACGCTGCAGCAGCGCCGCCAGCGCCGGCGGAACCTCCACCGTCCGACCGATCAACGGCTCCACCACGGCTTCGAACTTGGCCGGATGCGCCGTCGCCGCCACCGCCCAATCGCCGGTGCCGCCCTCCGCGCCTTCGGCACGCAGTTGCTCGAGTACATGCACCGCAGTGGCGGTATGCGGGCAATGCACCTCGCCGTAACGCGCGAAGCGCTGCTGCACGGTGTGGCGAATCGCCGCATCGTCCACCGACAACGCTCGGAATTCCTCACGCAAGGCGGCATCGTCGCCGTTGTAGAGCCAACGCAAGCGCTCGAAATTGCTCGGCGCGCCCACGTCCATCGCGTTGGCCAGCGTGGCCACACTGGGTTGCGGCGCGTAAGCGTCACCAGCGAAATAGTCCGGCAACACGTGGTTGGCGTTGGACGCCAGCGCAATGCGGCCTAACGGCACCCCGAGCGCGCGCGCGATGATCGCCGCCAGCCCGTTGCCCAGGTTGCCGGTGGGCACCACCAGATTGAGCACGTCGCCCGACGCCGCATGATGCTGCAGCGCGGCATGCGCGTAGTAACTCATCTGCGGCAGCAACCGGCCCAGACTGATGCTATTGGCCGAACTGAGTGGCACCTGCGTCTGCAATACCGAATCGTTCAAGGCCTGCTTGACCATCGCCTGGCAGTCGTCGAACGAGCCGGCCACACGCAACGCCTGGATGTTGTCGCCGAAACACCCCAACTGATGCGCCTGCCGCGGCGACACGCGGCCGTCCGGATACAGCACCACCACGCGCAAACCGGGCTGGCGATGAAATGCGGCGGCCACGGCTGCACCGGTGTCGCCGGAGGTGGCGACCAGGATGGTGAGTGGGCGGTCTTCGGCACGACGCAACCGGGTCAGGCAGGCGGCCAGAAAGCGCGCGCCGAAATCCTTGAACGCGGCGGTGGGCCCATGAAACAGCTCCAGCGCGTAATCGCCGGGCGTGCCCAACGCCACTAACGGCGCCGGGAAGTCGAAGGCTTCAGCACAGATCGCCGGCAGCTCGGCCGCCAGCGCATCGCCCTCGAAGAACGGCTGCAACAGCGCGGTGGCGGTGGCGGCCAGGCCGGCGCCCGCAACCAGCGTACGGGCGGGCGGCAGGGTCTGCGGCACGTACAGGCCGCCATCAGGCGCCAGCCCGGCGGCAATGGCTTGGCTCAAGCTTGCGGCGGGCGCAGCGCCACGGGTGGAAATAAACATCAGCGTGACTCCAGATAAAGCGAAGGCTGGGCGTTGCCCACGACAAGGTGTGCGGCGCGCGGTGTGGCCGGGTCTGGCGACGCGGCGGCGGTCCGGCGCATGCTTGCCCACGGTCGATGGCGCGGCGCTATGCTGCGCGCACCTTTCCGTGGAGTCGGCAGATGATCAAGGTCAGCGTGATGTACCCCTACCGCGACGGTGCCCGTTTCGACCACATCTACTACCGCGACACGCACATGCCGCTGGTGAGCGCGCGCATGGGCGCGGCCTGCCTGCGCTACACGGTGGACAAGGGACTCAGTGGTGGCGACCCCGGCAGCACGCCGGCCTTCGTCGGCATGTGCCATATCTTTTGCGAGTCGGTAGAAGCGTTCAACGGCAGCTTCGGCCCGCACGCAGCGGAGATCCTGGGCGACATCGCCAACTACACCGACCTGAGCCCGGTGATGCAGATCAGCGAGGTCGTCGTCGCCTAACTGTCGTGTGGCGAGCAGCAGGGCAGACCTGCTGCCCGCTGCCTGCGGCGCGTTGTGATTGCGTGCGTACTGGTTCATCCGAGCAGCCGTGCCGCAGGACTTGCGATCGGCGACACCCAGGCCTGGCTATCGAAACCTGCGGCAGCAAATCCAGCTTGCACTGCCGGCGCCGCAGCGTCTGCCGCGGCGCGCGATTCGAACCACGCAAACACACTTGGCCCGGCGCCGGAAATGCTGGCACCGAGGGCGTCGTGGTCCAGCGCTGCCTGTTTGGCCTCGGCGAAGCCAGCGATCAATGGTGCGCGACGCGGTTCGACCAGCACATCGCGCAGGCCTGCACGCACCAGGCCTGCATCGTCGGCGTGGCAACCTGCCAACACCAACGCCAGATTGGTGCTCTGCGCGACGAATTCGCGCAACTGATAATTGCCAGCCAGAGCCTCACGCGCGCGTCGCGTTTCCAGCACTGCATCCGGATGCACCAGCAGGCTATGCCACGCTGCCGGCACTGCGATCGGCACCAGACGCTCCAGCGTGCACAGCACCAGGCCGCCCAAGAACAGCGGCCCCAGGTTGTCGCCATGTCGGCTGCCACTGGCTACCGCTTCGCCATCGAGCGCGTATTGGTAGAGCTGGTGGTGGTCCAGCGGCGACGCCAGCAGCGCATTGGCCGCAACCAATGCCGCCACGCACGAGGCAGCAGACCCCCCCATGCCCGAGCTCAGCGCAATGCCTTTGTCGATCTCGATTTCAAAACCGTAAGGCAGCTGCAAGGCAGCACGCAGCGACATCAACGCCGCGCCTGCGGTATTGCGTTCGGCAGCCAGTGGCAGCGCCACGGTAGTACCGCGAATCGCAGCAATGCGTACCAGCGGCTCTTCGATGCGACGCACGATGACGGTGTCGCCGACGCCATCAATCGGGTAGCCGAGCAGATCGAATCCCACCGCGACATTCGCAACCGATGCCGGCGCGAAGGCGCGCGCTTCGTGCAGGCCGTGTTTGCCGGGAGAAGCGCGATCGCTGCCGCACGCCTGCGCCGCAGTTGCTTGGCTCACGCCGGCCGGGCTGACAACAGCCTGCGTCACAGCCGCGCGCCCTCGCCTGCCGCCACGCGCAGCAGATCGGCGAAGACGCCTGCCGCGGTCACTTCCGGCCCCGCGCCCGGGCCCTGCACCACCAACGGGTTCTCGCAGTAGCGACGCGTGGTGAACTGCACCACGTTGTCGGTCAAACGCAAATTGGCGAACGCATGATCGGCCGGCAGCTCGACCAGGCCGACGCTGGGTGCGCGGTCCGGCGGCAGCTGCGCCACGTAACGCAGCACGTTGCCGCGGGCATGGGCCTCAGCTAGACGTTGCGCGAAGGCTGCATCCACTTCCGGCAGTCGGGCCATGAAATCGTCCACGCTGGCTTGGCGCAATGCTTCGGGCACAAGACTTTCAACCTGCACGTCTTCCAGGCTGATGGCGCGCCCGGCTTCGCGCGCCAGGATCACCAGCTTGCGCGCCACATCCACACCCGACAGATCATCGCGCGGGTCCGGCTCGGTATAGCCCATACCACGCGCCTGCGTCACCAGCTCGGCGAACGGCACGCTGCCATCGTATTTGTTGAACAGCCAGGCCAGCGTGCCGGAGAAGATGCCTTCGATCGAGGTGACCGTATCGCCGGTATCGACCAGATCGCGCAGCGTGGTGATCACCGGCAATCCCGCCCCCACAGTGGCCTCGTAACGGAAGCGCGCACCGCTGGCGTCGGCTGCTGCGCGGATGGCCTCATAACGGGCCAGCGGGCCGGAACCCGCCTGTTTGTTCGGCGTCACCACATGGATACCGGCCGCCAGCCAGCTCGCATAGCGCTCGGCAACCTCGGCACTGCCGCTGCAGTCGATGATCACCGCATGCGGCAGATGCGCCGACAGCAGATGCTCGGTGAAGCGCTCCAGATCCGTGGCTTCCGTTGCGGCGGCGAACGCCTGCCGCCAATCGCCGACCAGGCCGCGCTCATCCAGCAACATGCGCCCGCGCGACACCACCGCGCGCAGGCGCAGATCCAGATTGGCCTTGCCCAGCAACTGCGGTTGCGCGATGCGCAGCTGATCCAGCAAGGCCGCGCCCACGTTCCCCGGGCCGATCACGCCCACCGAGAACGTCTGCGGCGACAACCAGAAACCGGCGTGCGCCGCGCGCAAGGCCTTGGTGGCATGCGCTGCATCAATCGCCACCGAGATGTTGCGTTCGGAAGAACCCTGCGCAATCGCCAGGATATTGACCTGCGCACGCCCCAGGGACTCGAACAGCCGCGCTGCCACACCCGGCTGGCCGGCCATGCCATCGCCGACCGCCGCCAACACGCTGATGCCGGTGGTCAGCTGCACGCGCTGCACCTGCCCGACCGTGAGTTCATGCGCAAACGCCTGCAGCAAGGCGTTGCGTGCGCGCTCGGACTCGTGCTGTTTGACCACGCAACAGATCGAATGCTCCGACGAGCCCTGCGAGATCATCACCACCGACACCTGCGCCGTGCGCAACGCCGCAAACACACGCTCGGCGGTGCCGGGCACGCCGATCAATCCGGTGCCTTCCAGGTTCAGCACGGCCAGGCCGGGGCTCAGCGTCAGCCCCTTGATCGGCCCGCTCACTGCACTGCTGGCGGTGATACGCGTGCCCGGATGCTCGGGCTGGAAGGTGTTGCGGATGATGATCGGCAAGCCGCGCTCGATCGCCGGCGACATGGTCTGCGGATGCACCACCTTGGCACCGAAGTACGCCAGCTCGCAGGCCTCGTCGTAGCTCAAGGTTTCCAGCTGCACAGCCTCGGGCACCACACGCGGGTCGGCCGACAGCACGCCGTCGACATCGGTCCAGATATGCAGCTCATCGGCATCGAACAAGGCCGCGAAGATCGCGCCGGAATAATCGCTGCCGTTGCGCCCCAGCGTGGTGATGCGGTCGGCACGGTCGCGCGCCACGAAACCGGTGACCACCACACGCGTCTGCGGATGCGCCTGGCGCCAGGTGGCAAGGCGCTGCGCGCTGGCGTCCCAATCCACATCCACACCGAGTTCGCCGCGATTGACCACCAGCACATCGCGCGCATCCAACACCGCGCAGTCTTCGCCGATGGCGCGGAAGTGATCGCCAAGCAGTTGCGCCGAATACACCTCGCCCAGGCCCTGCACACGGTCGAGCACCTCGCGCGGCAACTCGCCGATCACCGCCAAAGCACCCAAGATCTGCGCCAGATGCTCGAAGCGTGCGTCCAGCCATTCCACCGTTGGCCCCGAATGTTCGCCGAGCAAAGCCACGGCCGCACCGCGATGGCGCGCGCGCGTTTCATGCCAGCGCTCGCGCCATTCTGGGCGATCCTGTGCGGCCAGTTCGGCCAGCTCGATCAAGGCATCGGTGACACCTTTCATCGCCGAGACCACGGTGACCTGCACCGTCTCGTCGCGTGCCAGCAGCAGCTGCGCCACATGACGATAACGCTCTGCATCGGCCACCGAAGTGCCGCCGAATTTGTGCACGACAGTGCGCGCAGAGGACGCAAGAACAGCAGCGGGTTCGAACGAAACAGCAGGCGATGACATCGACAGACCTCGTTGGGAGGCCCCGTCCGCATCAGGCTGGGAGGGAAACCCCCGCATCCTGATCCGGGTGCGGGGCCGTTGTTTTCGGAAGTTACGCGAAGACGACGGGCCGCACCGGGCGAATGGTGACGGTGGTAATGGTGGTGATAATGCCGGCCACGCCCGCACCCTGCCATAGCTGCTGCTGGCAGAGGAGCGAAACACTGGCGGAGGCGTTATCCATGCATGCAAAAGACATCACAGGGCCGAGGCCTGTCAAGTATTGCGTGAATGGGTAGGCGCATGCGCTCGGGGCGCGAAACAGAAAACCTTGCTGCTCAGGGATTTAAGCATCGCGCGCGCAAGCAATTGATTGCTATGGAAACTTTTGGAACGACTTTGGAGAGCCACCCTGCGCAGGTTTCGAACCTCGATTGGTAGTGTCATGTGCTCAAAGCGATACAACTGACTAGATCGCTTGCGGGCGAGGCGTCGCTTCGCTGCCGGCATCAGTTCGCATCAAGCAACAGGCCACTTCGCACCAAGCAACAGATCGTCGCTATTGCCACGCCGGTGAGTACGAGCCACCAAGATCAGCAGCGGAGATCAGCCGAGTACCTGGGGATTGAGTTGCCAGACCGAAAAGTTGAGCGCCGCCGCGAAGCTCACCCACGCCAGATACGGCACCAAGAGCCACGCCGCCAGCGCCTGCCGCTTCGCGAACACGGCAATCGTTCCGGCCAGCACCAGCCACAGCGCCACGATGTCCGCGAATGCCCATGCCCCCAACTGCCGCGCGAAGAACAGCCAGCTCCACACACCATTGAGCGTCAGCTGCAGCACGAACAGGCCCAGCGCCGGACGCTTCCCCGCCCGGCTGCCGCGCCGCCACACCAACCAGACCGACACCGCCATCATCCCGTACAACACAGTCCACACCGGTCCGAACAACCAGCCCGGCGGCGCCCACGCCGGCCGCTGCAGCAGCGCATAAAAGCTGGCCGCCTGGATCGATGCCATTGCGCCCAGCGCGGCGACGGCATAGCAAAGCACCAGCCAACCCAGAAGGCCGAACCATTGCGACTTTTTTGAACGTCCTTGGGTCATGACTGCTTTGGGCTGTGATCCGCGTTCGTCAGCGTGGCAGAGCTTCTGTGCAAGCCGTGACTACGCACATAAGCGAGTCCGCGCTCAGCTAACACCGTACGGATTCGTGCCGTCATGTCCAATCTCCTCGGGATAGGGAATTGGACTCCAAACTGAGGTGCTACTCAAAATTGGGGGGACGTCGACGTTGTAGTCATATCCACTTGAATTGAGGATCAACTTGAAACTCCAGCCCTGCTGCCTGCAAATTCTTTATAACATCATAAACCTCCGGAGCCTTTCCAGTAAAAATAACAAATGAACCCTGCTTGAGAAATTTTCTGGCCTCAATGAAATTCGAACCAACTACAGATGCAACCATTCGCACATGCTCAGAGTTACTAAAGTCACCACTACACCTAATACTGTATTTGCTATTGTCACTATTTATCTCAGGAATAACTGTAGTTACAAGCGACCATCCACAATTTTCACAAATAAGACCCTGAGTTCTGCCATCCATGTAAATATCTAAATGCCCCCCACAAACCTCGCACCTCCCCAAAATATCATTCATTATTTGACCTTTGGTTGAAATATCTTGAACTCACCTTGCCGCGACAAATCAGGCTGATTAAACAGCGGAGAATTTCTGTCCAGTGAGCGCCGAGGAGCAACAACAATTTTACCATCGCCATAAGCCCAGACAAGATCAGTGGGCGCTTTAACCGGAACACCCATTTTGTTAGCCAGGTTTTGCGCAAAGCCTAGATCACAAGATCCAGTTTCGCAAGAGAGCAAGCGAATAGGTTGACCGCTATAGCTTGGATCTCCTTTTATAAGCTTGGCCAGCACCCTCTGATCGGCGGCTAGTGGACCATTTGGCATGAAGACTTCGACCTCATTCTTATTTCCGTGAGCGATAACGTCAAAAAAACCATCAGAATCAACATCTCTCCGCTTAGAAGCATTCAAGAAAAATTGATCAGATTTCCCCATAAAATTCAGCGAACCAGGGACTACATCGACTGGCCTACTCGAATTTAGGTAGGTAACAATGTCATCAGCCTTGAACGCGTCGCCCAAGCCTGTGGCTGCCTTCGCAGCGACACCATCCTTCCCTGCATAGAGCTCTGGAACAACGAGCGAGAGAACGTCAACGCTGACCTTGCCACCAATTGCACCCGCCTTGGCTATGTCATAGATATCCCAAGCGCCGTGCGTGTTCGTATAGGCCGCAAATGCAAGATCCTCTGCATAGCCGCTGATACCAGTTTTTATTGCATTTAACGCGCCCTTTGCGTCGTTAAAGTTCTTCTCGGCAGTAGCTGCGTAACCATTCCCCCACAGATAGGCTAGTTGATCAATCGTTTGTCCGACCTGGCCTGCAGGACTCATACCTTTGGCCAGCTCTGCCACACCGGTAACCATTTCCCAAACCCGGCCGGTAGCACCGACCGTACCTGCTCCCATACCCAGCGCCGCGCGCAGCGCAGAATCAGCGGTTGCAACTGATAGCGGGATGCTACCGTTCCATGCTGCCGAAGCCAGCGCTTGGTTGCTGCAATCACCTGCCATCGCACACGCAAGCTTGTGGCCAAGATCTGCAGTCGTCACATGGGTGACGAAGTCCTTGGTCAGTGAACCGTCCTTGTCGGAGTTGAACAGGCCAACCAACTCAGGCACGTGACCCGCAAGCCAAGCGGTGTATTCCCCAGCGTGATCGAGCTGATCTTGCACGGCTGCAGCGGCCAGCTGTTTTTGCTCCGCGCATCCGCCGCTGGCTGGATCGCTACACGCACCGCGCAACGCGAGATTGCGTTCTTCCGACAGCGCCTTCAGTTGCTCGGCACGCTCACACTGGGTGCCAGACTTGGAACAAGCGATCAGGGCCGTGGCATATTCCATCCGCTCTTGGTGGCCGAGGTAATTGTTGGACACCTCATTCAAGGCTGCGGCACCGCCTGCAGCACCACCGGCCGCAGCGCCTAGCGCGCTCGCTGACAACCCTGTCAACGTGGCAGCCACCGCTTTATTGATTCCGGCTTTCTCCAACGCTTCTGCCAGGTACGGTGCCGCCACGGTGCCTGCCGCTGCGCCTAGCGCTCCTTCTGTACCACCTGTCAGACCACCCACAACCGCATGTGACAGCACACGCAACGTGCCGCCATTGCCCCAATCATTCATCAACTGATCAGCTTCGGCCCGCTTGCTGTCGTCACCGGTTGCATCTGCTTCCGCATAGAGCTCGGCCGCCTTGTCAACTTTTCCCTGTGCGTAATCGCCAACAAACTTCGTTGCCTGCTGCCCTGCGGTGGCGCTGATCTGCGCTTGCGCGGCAACTTGGTCACGCAGTGCCTGACCATCCCATTGCTTGGTCAAGCCACCTGCGTCGTCGCCGCTGATCACATCGCGCTTAAGACCCGCCAATGCATCTGCAGCGGTCTTGCCAGACTTGGCGAGTTGCCCAGCCTCGTCGGTGATGAGCAAGCTGCCACCACTGATCCCGCTGGTGGTGGTCGATGTCGCATCGCCACTCTTGCTCCCAATGCCACCCGCTGTACCGGTGCTTCCAGTCTGGAAGTTCTGCCACGACCAGTTTGCGCCGTTGTTGACTGTCGGCTGGACCTGACCGGTTTCTCCTTGCTGCTTCTTGTCGCCTGTTCCCTTGCTATATCCGCCCGATAGACTGAACCCTTTGGCGTCGTAACTGCTGGTGTTTCCAATATCGCTATAGGTCAGCGTGCCGGTCTGCAGGCGGTTGACGCCGGCATCCACCGCCGCCTGGGTGCTGGCGATCACCGCGCCTTTCAGATCAGTATTGCCGCCGACACGGATGTTGAAGCCGCCGTCGCCGGCCTGGATACCGCTCTGTTCGGTCACGCTGGCGAAGTCACCGTTGACCTTGTTGCTGCTGTAGCTCGCGCTTGCACTAAAACCTGCGCCAAAGGTCACACTCGCGCCAACACTCTTGTCCTTGCTGTCGTACGTGCTGGTGTCCTGCAGGCTCTCGATGCTCAGATTGCCACCGACATCGGCGATCACCTTGTCCGCCGACAGCTGCGCGCCCTTGAGTGTGGTGTCATTGCCACTGATGACCGTGGCCGTGTTGCCCGCAGCCAGATGACTATTGCTGTAGGTCACGTCCTCGCCATTGGCCTTGCCGCGCGATCCAGCTGCACTGATCATCACGCCAAATGCGGCACCATCCGGGCCGTAAGTGATGCCGACACCCAGCGACGCGCTGCTGCTCTTACTGGTACTTTTTTGCTCGGCGGTGTTCTTGGCTGCTTCGATGAGTAAATCGTGATCGGCTGCCAGCAGCAGATCATTGCCCGCCTTGATGTCGCTCCCACGAATCAACAGATTACTTTGGTTGCCACCGCCGGTGGCAATCAGGTTAACGTCACCACCTGCCTGTAGTTTGGAGCCTTGTGCGAGACTGGCCGTCTGCGTGCTCTTGCTCTCGCTCTTGCTGATGGCAATGCTCAGATTGGCCCCCTGAGCTGCGCCGGCGGCGCTGCCACTGCTCAATGCGCTTCCGGCTTGGCCCAGCGCCTGTCCTGCCCCATATGCACTGTAGGCCGCCGATCCGAGCGCAAGTGCTTCCATGCGACTGTCGCCCTTGACCTCCTTGCTGGCCTTGTAGCTGTCGTTTGCCGCCTGCGCCAGGCTGATCGCAGCCGAGCTCAGGGTCAGCGACAAACCGCCTTGGCTAAACTTGCTGCGCTGTTCCGCATCACTGTCGTTGTAGACCTCCGTGATCGCGATGTCCTTGCCGGTCGCGGTCAGGTCGCCCTGCAACGCCATGACATCGCTGCCCGTAATCGCCAACTTGTTGCCGGCCACCAGGGTGACGTCACCCCCAAGGCTGCCGACCGTCGTTCCGGTATGCGTGATCTGGTCGATGTCGGCGCCAGTGGTGACCTTTTGCTTACCGAGCGTCACCCCAATACCGCCACTTCCGAACAGACCGGACTTGGTGGTGACTTTGTCATGCTCTTCGCTATGCGTGTTCTGAGCAGTTTCCAAGGTCAGGTTGTTGCCTGCTGCAAGCGTGACGTCGCCGGTGCCGACAATCTGCGCACCTTGCGACAGCAGATCATTACCCGCCGCGATCTGCACCGTGTCGCCACTGAGCGTGGTGGTGACCGCCACGTTGTCGTGCCACTCATCATGCGTGGTCGTGGTCTTGCTGGAGAACGTGCCCTTCTTCTTCTTGGTCATGTCCTGCACGGCATCGTGCTGCTCGCTGGCGGCGAGCAGGTTGACGTCGTTGCCGGCGGTCAGGGTGATGTCGTTGCCCGCCTGCATCGCCAGGGTGCCGCCGGCACTGAACTCGGTGCCGTGGACGGTTTCGTCGCTCGTGCTGGTGGTTTGCTTGAAGCGCTTGCGCGTTTCCAGCGTGTTGCTGGTGTCCACCGTCGTCAGCGTGCTGGCATTGATGTCGTTGCCGGCGCTGATGCCCAGACCCTTGCCGGCGTCCAGCTTGGCCGCGACCAGATTGACGGCGTTGCCGGCGCTGAGGATCAGGTTGCCGCCGGCACTGAGCGCCTGCTGGTCAATGCTCTGGGTGGTCGTGGTGGTGGTGACGCGGGTCTTGCCGTTGCGGCTCTTGTAGCTATTGGTCTCGGTCTCGTTGAGGACGGATTCGACATTGAGGTTGTTGCCTGCTGCGGCGATGAGATCGCCCCCTGCCTTGACCTCGGCCTGGCGGATGGTCAGGTCGTTGCCGGCGGTCAATTGCAGACTGTCGCCGGTGCTGATATTGGTGCGGGTGGCAACCTTGCCATCCAGACCAGTGGTCGGGGTCAGCGAGAGGTTGTTGCCTGCCTGCAGTGCGGCACTACCGCCGGCCTTGATGGTGACGCCGTGCAGTTGCAGGTCGTTGCCTGCAGACATCACCAGATCCTTGCCGGTGGTCACCGACACCGCATCGCCACCGCGCAGCAGGCCGTTGTCGTCGCGCAAGGCGCTGGGCGTGAGGCTGAGGTTGTTGCCTGCGATCAACGCCGCACTGCCATCGGCCTGCACGCGGGTGCCGCTCAGCGTCATGTCGTTGCCTGCAAATAGTTGCAGGGTGTTGCTGGCGGTGATGCCGGACAGGATGCCGACGCCGTTGATGGCCTTGGATGCTTCGCTGACCAGGTTGTTGCCGGCCACCAGTGTGACGTCGCGGCCCTGGATCTGGCCCTGGTTGAGCAGGTCGTTGCGCGCTTCCAGCGATACAGCGCCAGTGCCGCTGATGCGGCCCTGGTTGAGCAGGTTGCCGGCGGTAACGCTGACATCGGCACCGGCAATGACGCCCTGGTTGCTCAGGGTGTTGGTGGCGTTGAGCTCGACGTTACGAAGCCATTGACATGGCTCGTTCCCGGTAGCAACCTCTTGCTCCAAGGAGCGTAGAAACTCTTCACGTAGCGGTACCCACCTCCGTCAAACCGGTGGGTTTTTTGTGCCTGCACTTCGCAGGCGCAACCGACGCGATGCCTGCGTCGGGAGGGCGGCTAATACAACACCCCTTCGGGGAAATACGCCCGCCGGCTACGTGCGGTTTCTAACCTCCCGACATCCCGTCGCTGATCGGCGACGGCGCCTGTTCGCAACGGAGGGCTTTGCCATGCGTCAACCGCCATCTCGCACCACCACGCGCAAGCGCGCAAAGCGTCAACCACCCTTGGAAGCGGTCTGGCGCATTAAAGAGTCGCCACATACTCGGATGCTTGTCCCCGAAGAGATTGAAGCCGCCAACGCCGCCGACCTAGTAAAACAACGGCGCGCCGTACGTCGCTCGCGCCCGCCGCAACAACTGACAGTCGGTTATGGCTACTACCCCGCCAGCGATCAACGTATTCCTACACTGCGTCTGCGCGGTCGCTGGCTGGAAGAACTGGGTTTTACCATCGGGAGCAAACTGAATGTGCGAGTGCGCAACGGCGAACTGGTCGTGAACGTGGCTGGCCTTGACTAACTTAGCAGTTTCGCTTGTCAGCTTCATTTAACAGCTTTGCAAGCGCCACGTTGCCAGTGAATCAGGCTGACCGAACGAGTCTTGGTCCGCAGATCAAGACGAAGACATCGCCGTGCACAACACTATTGGGTAGCGGCAGACGCATGACCGACCATTCAAATTTTTGCCCCGGTCATCAAAGCTGCAAATCTCCTTAACTCACCGCCAACCAAATCTCGCTGATCTGGGGACAGAAGCAAGCTCATCTCTTGGGTTCCAGAAACGCAATCAACAAGATCAATCCCAACCCATCCTAAGGACCAAAACTCCACTGTCCCCAGCTTGTTAAAACCTTGAACTTCCACTCGCTGGAGATCCCCGAAATCACCATTCTTGAAATTGCTTAATTCAAATTCGCAACCCTTTAGAGAGGCCAACAAGTCTTCTTTAAATCCAACCATGCTCATGATTAATCCGCCTTTTTATCGACAACCTTAACATTACTAACCTGCGGAAGCTCTTCACCGCCTTGTTTTCCAAGCATGAATTTTTGCGATTTACTAGCATCTGGTCCAAGCATCTTGAACCACCCCTGCTTCCCTCCTTGAACAAGACTGTTAACGGGAACATCAAACTCCACGTAAAGAGAACCGCTAGGTGCGGTAGCCCTAAAGTCGCCAGCGCCGTTGACAGAAATGTATGTCTGCCCTCCTCCTCCTTGAACTACGCGATTAGTAGATTGCATCGCATCCAACTCAACAGATGACATCCAGCGCCCAACTCTCGTTACATTGACGCCATCAATCTTAGCGACCTCGCCAAGATTGAGCGCCGAGGGCACGACTTTCGTCGAAGGTCCCCGCCCAAAAGCAATCGCGATCTGCTCTGCGGTCAACCCGGCGGATTTCACTAGGTCATCAAACTTATTTGCAACAACCGCACTACCCCAAGCAGTAGATACAAGCAGACTATGACCGCCAGTTGCCTCGGTTGCGATCGCGTCGAGCGCACCAACTACTAGTCGGCCACAGGCAACAAGATTTAATGCGCACGCCCCGCCGCCTACCGCTGCGACGCCAATCGCGGCCCCAGTGGCTGGAACAGCAACGGTTAGGCGACTGTCTCTGCCAATACCCTTTCCGGAATAAGTCAACAGCTCCGGCTGGTACATCAACTGCAACTCGTCCTTTTTCAGCCCTGCGGCACCAAGCGCATCGAAGACGTCCTTGAAATTTTCCGGCGTGCCTGCCAATTTTTTGCCGTAGAGGTGGAAGTTGTCTCGATCACTGGCATCGAAGGCTTTTACGCCGTCGTATTCGTTGTTGTTCGTCCCGAGGAACTTGACGGCTGCTTCATTCATCGGCACATCCTTCAGAGCCGATTGAATCGTCGAATCTACGTACGACGCTGCCTCGACGAGCAGGATCTGCTTGGCGCTTTCTTCCGATATGCCCTGCTCATAAGCAAATAGCGCTGCATTGTCCTTGATCCACTTCACTTCATCCGGATGCAGCTGCCGGTTGAACTGATCGCCGGCCAAAGCGGTGTTGGCTCCTGCAATGCCACCCAGCGCTCCACCGATGGCGGCGCTTCCGAGTTCCATCAAGGCGCGATAGGTTTCGCTATCACTGGCGACACCCTTACCCCTGAGGTAGTCGGCCATCGCCAGCTTCGCCTTCTCGGCACCTGCAGCGGCAAGCGCGCCTCCCGCCACATCGCCGCCGCCCAGCGCCGCTACCGCCGCGCCGGTGAGCCCGTGGAGCAGTGTCTTGTCCCCCCCATCGGCCCAGCTGTCCATTTTGGCCTGGGCTTCGGCCATGCCTTGCGAATCGTTGGTGTTGTATGCGGTCGCGTATTCGCTGAGCGCTCGCTGTTGCATGCTGCTGGCGATATCACCCGCAGCTCGGAACCCGATCGCTCCCGCCAGCCCCATCAGCTCTTTCTGGTCGTCGATCTTCTTCTGATCGAAGATCTCCTTCAGCCCGGACTGCTGCAATTCGGTTGCACTGCGATCCAGACCAGCGAGCGCTGACGCATCTCCATTGCGGATCTGGATCGAGCCGGCGGCGATGTCGCTCTTGGTCGCGCTGATCGAGCTATCGCTGGCGTTACCCAGCATGCTCAATCCGGCACCGATGGCCACGCTGGCCATGCTGCTGCCCGTGCCGCCGGCAACTGTTACGCCGCTGGTTTTGTACTCCGCCTTGTTCTGCAGGTCCTCGACCGTCAGGCTATCGGTGGACAGCCGATTGAGACTGGCATCGGCAGCACTGGCAATCGCACCGCCAACCAACTTCGTGTTACCGCCCACAGTGATGTCGAAGCCACCATTGCCGGCCTGGATGCCGCTCTGCTCGGTCACGCTGGTGTAACTGCTGTTGACCTTCTGCTGGCTGTAGCTGCCGCCGCTGCCCGAGCCGGTCGCCAAGGTCAGGCTGGCCTGCTGCTGCTTGCTCTTGTACTCATTGGTGTCCTGCTCGCTCTTGATCAGCAGATCGCCGCCGACATTAGCAAGGACTTTGTTGCCAACAGCTTGTGCACCCTGGATCGTAGTGTCGTTGCCGCTCACCAAGGTCAACGTGTCGTTGGCAGTGACCACGCTTTCTGTGCGTAAATCGCTATTGCCCTTGGCGCTGCCCTTGCCTGCAGACACCGTGAGGTAGTAGCCAGTTACTGCACCGACACTGATGCCGATTTCACCGCCTGCGTTCTTGTTCTCCGACTTAGTGGTGTTGGTTTCTTTGTTACTGAGCAAGTTGAGATTGTTTGCTGCAGCCAAAGCCACGCTTTCTCCGGCGATCTTGCTGCCAATGACGTTGAGATCGCCGCCAGTTGCCGCGATGGTGATATCGCCATTGCTGAGGATGCGGCTACCACCGGTGGTTTCCTCATGCGTGGTCGTCTTGCTCGACGAACTGCTCGCGCCGATGCCTAGGCGCAAGCTCACGCCCGCCGCATTGGCCGCTCCTTGTGCGCCATCCGCAGCGGCGGTGCCGGTCTTTGTCATGTTTCCGGCAACCGCTTGGCCGTCGTAGCCCTTCAGGCCATTGCCGACCAGCCCCACGGTGTCGCTGACCGCATAGCCTGCCTTGGCGGCATAGAGCGCCTTCAGGCGATCGTCTTCGGCCTCCGACCCCCGCTTGACTGCGCCGTAGATCGCCTGCGCGGCGTCTACAGCGCTACCGGTCAACCCCAAAGTAATACCTGCACTCTGCTGCTTAGAGGTCTGCACCGTATCGACGGTGTTCTCCGCTGCCGCAATCGTGACTTCCTCACCCACGATGGTGGTGCTGGTGGCGCTCAGCACATCACTGCCGGTGATGGACACCTTGTTGCCGGCAGTCATCGTCACCGAGCCGTCGGTGCTGCCGACCAGGCTGCCGGTGTTGGTGACCTCGGTGACATCCAATCCATCGGTCTTCTTGGTCACGCCCAAGGCGACGCTAAATCCACCACCGCCATACAGACCGGACTTCTTGACGGTCTTTTCGTGTTCCTCGCTGTGCGTGTTCTGCACCGTGTCCAGCGTCAGGTTGTTGCCTGCTGCCAGCACCACATCGCCGGTGCTGGCGACCTGCGCGCCTTGCGATAGCAGATCGTTACCCGCCGCGATCTGCACCGTGTCGCCACTGAGCGTGGTGGTGACCGCCACGTTGTCGTGCCACTCATCATGCGTGGTCGTGGTCTTGCTGGAGAACGTGCCCTTCTTCTTCTTGGTCATGTCCTGCACGGCATCGTGCTGCTCGCTGGCGGCGAGCAGGTTGACGTCGTTGCCGGCAGCCAGGGTGATGCCGCCGTCCTTGGTGGCAGCGGTGGCGGCGGTCAGGGTGATGTCGTTGCCCGCCTGCATCGCCAGGGTGCCGCCGGCACTGAACTCGGTGCCGTGGACGGTTTCGTCGCTCGTGCTGGTGGTTTGCTTGAAGCGCTTGCGCGTTTCCAACGTGTTGCTGGTGTCTACCGTGGTCAGCGTGCTGGCATTGATGTCGTTGCCGGCGCTGATGCCCAGGCCCTTGCCGGCGTCCAGCTTGGCCGCGACCAGATTGACGGCGTTGCCGGCGCTGAGGATCAGGTTGCCGCCGGCACTGAGCGCCTGCTGGTCAATGCTCTGGGTGGTCGTGGTGGTGGTGACGCGGGTCTTGCCGTTGCGGCTCTTGTAGCTATTGGTCTCGGTCTCGTTGAGGACGGATTCGACATTGAGGTTGTTGCCTGCTGCGGCGATGAGATCGCCCCCTGCCTTGACCTCGGCCTGGCGGATGGTCAGGTCGTTGCCGGCGGTCAATTGCAGACTGTCGCCGGTGCTGATATTGGTGCGGGTGGCAACCTTGCCATCCAGACCAGTGGTCGGGGTCAGCGAGAGGTTGTTGCCTGCCTGCAGTGCGGCACTACCGCCGGCCTTGATGGTGACGCCGTGCAGTTGCAGGTCGTTGCCTGCAGACATCACCAGATCCTTGCCGGTGGTCACCGACACCGCATCGCCACCGCGCAGCAGGCCGTTGTCGTCGCGCAAGGCGCTGGGCGTGAGGCTGAGGTTGTTGCCTGCGATCAATGCGGCGCTGCCACCAGCCTGCACGCGGGTGCCGGTCAACGTCATGTCGTTGCCGGCAAACAATTGCAGGGTGTTGCTGGCGCTGATGCCCGACAGGATGCCGACGCCGTTGATGGCCTTGGCAGCTTCGCTGAGCAGGTTATTGCCTGCCACCACTGCGACATCGCGGCCCTGGATCTGGCCCTGGTTGAGCAGGTCGTTGCGCGCTTCCAGCGCTACGCTGCCAGTGCCGCTGATGCGGCCCTGGTTGAGCAGGTTGCCTGCGGTGATGCTGACATCGGCGCCGGCGATGACGCCCTGGTTGCTCATGGAGTTGGTGGCATTGAGCTCGACGTTGCCGCCGGCGATCAAGGCGCCATTGCCGCGCAACTGCAGCGAGTTGGAGGCCAGATACACCACCGGCACCAGCACCTTCTGGCCCTGGTAGTCCTGTTCGACCATCCACACGATGTCCTGCGTGAGTGCGGCCGCTTGTGCGGCGGTCAAGCCCACGCCCATGCTCAGTTGCAGCTGGCCTGCGGCGGCCACGCCCGACTCCAGCAAGGCGCGGTACTGCGCCACGCCATCGGCGTAGTTGCTCAGATAGCGGCGGCCAGTGAGCTGGATGATCTGGTCCAGCACCAGACGCTGCTCATAGAAGCCATCGCCCAGGCGGGTCTGGGTCCACTCCGGGTCCACGCCCAGCTTGTCCAGCAGGAAGTCGCTGCTGATGAAGTTGTCGTAGTTGACGAAGCGCGGGTCGGTCTCGATCAGGTAACGACGGCCCGGGCCATTGCTGCGCCAGGCATTGATGCCGCCCAGGCCGGTTGCTGCGCGCCCCATCGCGGTGCGGTCGGTGGCCGTGCCATTGGATAGGCGATACAGGCCGCCGATGGGCAGATCGATCTGCGTCAGCGACGTCTGCCCGCCGCCAACGATGTTGGTGACTGGAATGGTGGCCGGATCGACACGCGTGCGGGTTGCGCTCGCAGCTGCGGTGACACCGGTACCAGCAGCGGTGGTCTGCACATGCGTCTGATCGACGGTACTACGCACCAGGCCGCTGTCGTTGGACATCACCGGCGCGACCGACATCTTGACGATGCCGCCCGACGTTGCAAGCATGGCGTCCTGCGTGTTGGCGCCGACCTGGGTACCTGCGCTGCCGGTCGTGCCGGTGGCCACCCTGATGCTCGACGCGCCGCCGTTCGCACGGCCGATCACTGCCTGGCCGCCCACTCCACCGGCGCTTTGCACGGCGCGACCGTTCAAGCCGCCTTGTGCGCCTATGCCCTTCAGCGAAGCACCACTAATGGCACGACCATCGCTACCGACAGCGCCGTTGCTGATGTTGGCACCGTTGATGCTGACGCCTTGGTTGCCAGTCATGCTGGCATTCAACGCAACGCTGTTTCCCTGAATTGTCCCGGAGCCAACAACACTCTCGGTAACACGATACTCACAGACATCTGTCCACACAGCGCCACTGGTGTCGCAGCTTCTCAGCAATCCCTGAACTTCGACCTGCGTATCCGTATAGCGCAGCGTTTGTCCGAGCGCGAGCGAGAGATTATCTACCCTCTCCTGACCGCTGAGCATGCCATCGGCAAGTCCACCGACCCCTTGTCGATTAACGAGTAAGGCGCCTCCAGCAGCAATCGTCGACGTGCTATTTCTGACACTACCTGAGATCGCTACGTTACTCCCGGCAGCAATCCGGCTCTCTGCACTTTTTGCAGCCAACTGTTCGCCACCTTCAACAACATAGGAACGATAAACGCCTGGAGCACGCCCATAATAAGGCTGCTGTTCTTCGCCCTTTGCGGGCATTTTGATTGCCCCTCGACTGATCATTTCAACAGGAGGAGCGGCACCTGTTCCAGATCCACTCGTAGTCGTTAAAACCCTGCGTTGGTTATTTAACTGGTTGGCCGCAATCGAGATGCTTCCATCTGCCTCGATACTGCCCGAGATGTTATTCACCACGCCAGTCCGGGACACTAGCGTCCCACCACCATCCTGCGCACCACCAATGGCGATATTGCCCAAGCTGAAGATGCGTGCATCGCGATTGAGCAGCTGATCGCGCACGATCAGATTCATGTTGCCGGTGGAGCCCAGCAATGCCGAGCCGTAGGCAGCGTTATCGGTCGCGCCGCCGAAATCGGCACCGTTGACCAGCGTGCCGGTATTTACCGAGACATTGCCGCCGACGATGCTGCCCGTGTTGTAAACGCTGCTGGCAACGAGCGACAACGCGCCATTGCCGGAAATGCTGCCGGCATTGTCGATGACGTTGCCGCCGTTGAGGCGGGTGTCGTTGGACAGGATGTTGGCGCCGGCACGATTGGTAATGCTGCTGGCGGTGATATCCAGGGTGCGCGCGGCCTTGAGTGTGGACTCGTTGACCAGGTTGCCGCCCACGCGCAGGTTGAAATTGCCGTTGCTGACCAGGTCGGCGCCGGCCCGGTGCGTGTAGTCGCTGCGCAAGGTCAGATCCAGTAGGTTCTGCGCGAGAATGCTGCCGCCCCCGTCGAAACCGACCGTGTCGATGACCACATCGCCGGCGCCGCCGGTCACGCTGCCTGCGCCAATCTGGCCACCGGCATTGCTGAGGTTTTGCAGATTCAGGCGAACCGCTTGCTCGGCCTTGATCTTGCCGTTCTGGTTGTCGAGCGTGGCACCTGCGCGCTGCAACAGAAAGTTGGCGCCGGCATAGACGCTGCCGCCCTGATTGTTCAGCGCATTGGTATTGGCGATCAGGTCGCCACCTGCCACCAGCTGGCCGCTGCTGTTGGCGATGCTGGCCGCATCGATCACCACACTGCCGCGCCCACCCAGATTGCCGCTGGTGTTGGTCAATGCACCGCCAGTGGTGATGCGGGTCAGGCCACCGCCATTGTTGACGATGCTGCCTTGGGTGTTGTCGATTCGTCCAGCGGATGCGGTCAAGGTGTTGCCAGCATCAAGCTGGGCGCCGCTATTGAGCAACGCGCCGGTGACCGCGACGTTCAGATCACGGCCGGCGCTCAGTTTGCCACCTTGATGGTTGTCCAGTTGGCCGCGCGCGGCGATGCTGAGGTCGCGACTGGCCTGCAGATTACCGCCTGCGCTATTGATGTTTTCCGCAGTGATCACGGCATCGGTGCTGGCACCGATGGTGCCATTGCCATTGTCCAAACCGCGATTCAATTCCACACGCAAACCGCCGCCGGTGCCCGCATTGGCAACCGCTTGCACGGTACCGCCGGCATTGCTGAGGCTATCGGCACGCAAGGTCAGTGCACCACCGCTGGCCTGCAGCAGGCCGCTACGGTTATCGACTGCACCGGCGCTCTGCACGTTCAATGTCCGGGCCGACACCGACCCGGCCAGATTATTGAGGCTGGCAGCGGTCACCCCTGCATCGCCTGCCGCAGCGATAGCACCATTCTGATTATTCAAGGCACCGCTGGCGCCCAGGGTCAGCTGGCCCTGCGTCAGAATGCGTCCGCTGCTGTTGCCAAATGCAGCGCGGCTGTTCACCGCCAGCATGCCGTTGCCGGCATGTTCGATACGGCCCTGCGCATTTTCAATGCTGGCAGCGGTGATGGTCAGATCCTGACCGTTGCTGGCGAGCGTGCCTGCGGTGTTGTCGATGGCACCCCCGATCACGACACGGGTCGTCCCAGCGCCGCTTTGCACCAAACCGCCGCCGACATTGCTCAGGCTTCCGCTGTCGATGCTCAACTGGTTGGCCTGCAGTTGCCCGCCGACGTTGTTGAGGCGACCATTGTCGATAGCGCCGACGGCCTGCACGGTGAGCGTGCCGCCCGCGAGCAGGTTGCCGCCACGATGATCGAGGTTACCGCCAGTCGTCAGCGCCACATTGCCGGTGGCACGCGTGGTGCTGCCAGCCAACTGCAGCTGACTGCCCTGCGCAGTGAGATTACCGCCTGCCAGCAGTGTGCCGGAGGCAGTGAGCTGACGATCGGCAAGCAGACTGAGCGTGCTTCCGCCGCCCAGGCTGCCGTCTGCGTTGATGCCGGCACCCACCGTACCGGTGATGCCGATCTCGCCCGCACGCAGGCCTAAATTTCCCGTTGCCGTGGTTTGCCCGGCGTTTTCGATCCGTGCGCCTTGCATACCGACGGTTGTGCCGCTGACATTGCCCTGCTGGCGTACGACCGCGTCGCTGACGAGCGTGAGTTGTTGACCCGCGACCTGGCCGGCAACCGTCAGGTCGCCTTTGGAATGCAGTTCGAGCGTGCTGACTGCGCTCAGATTGCCGCTCTGCGTCAGCGCGCCATCGGCCTGCGCCGTGAGCACCCCTGCCGAGGCCAAGCGGCCATCGAGCTGCAGGTTGCCGCGACTGATCAATGCCACATCACCCCGCTCGCTGCCCAACTGACCACTGCTGCTCAGCTGTCCTGCTTCCACGCGCAAACCGTTGCCGCCGATCAGATCGCCGCGGTTATCCACTGCACCGCTGGCAGTGACGCCAAGCCGCTGTAGGCCATAGGCCTGACCGGTCTGGCGCAGCGCACCGACACCCAGCGAGAGTTGGTTGCCAGCACGCACCGCGCCGGCGTTGTCGAGCAGGCCAGCGATGGACAGCGTGGCGTCGCCTTGCGCAAGCAGCACGCCCGTGGCGCTGTTGCTCGCAGTGGCGGCGGTGACCGTCAGGCCATCGCCAGCCACGACCTGCGCCGCATTGTTCAACGCACTGGTTGCGCTCAGCACCACGTTGCGGTCTGCCTGCACCACGCCGGCAACCGCCAGCTCGCCGGTGCTGCGCAGCGTGACGTCGGTGGCCGCATCGAGTGCGCCACGGCTGTCGATCGCTGCACCTGCCAGGCTGATTGCGGCGCCGCTTTGCAGCACTGCCGCTTGCCCGGTCGCGATCTGCACGCCACGCAGGTTTGCATTCGCCGCGGACACCGCCTGCCCATTGAAGTTGAGTGCGCGCTGCGCCTGCAGATCAAGCTGCGATGCCGATTGCAGCGTGCCTGCTGCAGTGAGATCGCGTCCGGCCTGTAGCGCGATGGACTGCGCCTTGAGCGAACCGGCCTGTTGCAGATCGCCGCCTGCGGTGGCTTGCAGCGTGGTGGCTGCTGCGACCACGCCCTGCAAGGTCATATCGCCCTGGCTGGTCAACGTCACGCTCGACGCTTCGCTGCCAAGCTGGCCGCTGCTACGCAACGTGCCGGCTTCCACCAGCATTGCATCCTTGGCGATGAGACTGCCGCGGTTATCCAGCGTGCCAGTGACTGTGGCAGTCAACGCCTTGCCGGCGACGGCAGTACCACTCTGATCCATGCTGGCTGCGGTGATACGCAAATCGCCGCCGCTCTGCAGGCTGCCGGCGTTCTGCAGTGCACCTGTCGCCAGCGTAACGCCCCCCGCTGCCGCAAGTGCGCCAGCTGCAGCGTTGTTGATCGAACCTGCCTGTAGCGAGAGGTCACGGCCCGCGAAGACCTGGCCGGCGTTACCGAGTGCACCGCTGGCGCTCAACAAGACGTCGCGATTAGCTTGCACAACACCCGCCAGGGCAAGATCGCCCGTGCTGCGTAGTGCAAGATCCGTCCCGGCATCCAGCGTGCCACGGCTGTCGATCGCTGCACCATCCAAGGTGATGGCACCACCACCTTTCAGCACAGCATCGCGACCGGTTGCGATGCTGTTGCCCTGCAGGGTGGCATCTGTCCCGGCCTGCGCCTGCCCGTTCAAGCTCAGCATGCGCTGCGCTTGCAAATCCATCGTGGAAGCCGATTGCAGGGTGCCAGCGGCAACGAGGTCACGGCCAGCTTGTAGCGCGACGGTCTGCGCATTGAGCGAGCCGGCTTGTGAGAGATCGCCACCTGCTGTGGCCTGCAACGTGGTTGCGGCAGACACGACGCCTTGCAACGCGATTGCGTTCTGGCTGGTCAGCGTCAACGCACCAGTCACCGAGCCCAGCTGGCCGTTGCTGGTGATGTTGCCAGCGGTGATGCTCAGATCCTTGCCGGAGACCAACTGGCCTGCGTTTTCGAATGCACCGGTAGAAGCGATTGAAAGCGCATCGCCGCTATAAACACGACCGCGCTGCAGCAGCGAACCGCTGTTGAGGGAAAGACCGCGCTCTCCATGCAGGCTGCCGCGGTTGTCCAGCACGCCTGCAACATCCACGCGAAGATCACGCTTGGCACCCAGGGTTGCATCGGGCGCATTCGTGGCACTGGCGGCCTGCACGCTGAGATCGCGCGCGGCGATCACTTGCGCGCCGTTGTTCAAGGCGCCTGTTGCAGTCAGCGCGATGTCGCGACCGGCCTGCGCCACGCCGCCCAGCGTCAGATCGTTCGCGCTATGTAGCGTCAAATCATTGGCTGCATCGAGCGCGCCACGGCTATCGATGGTGTTGCCTGCCAATGTGATGGCCGCACCGCTCTGCAGCACCGCCGCAGTTCCGGTCGTGATGGTTGCGCCATTGAGCGTGGCATCGGCAGCACTGGATGCCTGACCATTCAATGCAAGCGTGCGTTGTGCCTGCAGCTCCAGCGTAGATGCGGACTGCAGGCTGCCATTGGAAATGAGATCTTGCCCGGACTGCAACGCGACCGATTGCGCCTTGAGCGAACCGGCTTGCTGCAGATCGCCACCGGCCGACGCCTGCAATGCTGTCGCAGCCGCAACCACACCGTCCAGCTGCATTGTGTTCTGGCTGGTCAACGCGACATTGGCCAGCTCGCTGCCCAATTGGCCACTGCTACGCAACATGCCCGCATCGATCTGCAGCGCGTCCTTGGCGATCAGGTTGCCACGGTTATCCAGCGTGCCGGCGACTGTGCCACGCAAGGTCTTGCCGGCAGATGCACTGCCACTCTGATCGAGGCTTGCCGCAGTCATCTGCAGGTCGCCGGCTGCCTGCATGCGGCCGGCATTGCTCAACTGCGCTACGGTGGTGAGTGCCACATCCCCATCGCCTGCCAACACGCCTGCAGCGGTGTTTTCAAGACTCTGCCCCTGGGCAGTCAAAGTGCGCCCTGCAAAGACCTGCGCTGCATTGGTCAGTGCGCCGTTGGCCGTCAGCTCGACGTCGCGGCTGCCCTGTGCAACGCCCGCCAGCGTCAGGTCGCCCAGGCTGCGCACGCGCAGATCGCTGCCTGCATCGAGCTTGCCGCGGCTGTCGATCGTAGTGCCGTCCAGCGCGATCGCACCGGCGCCCTGCACGACCGCATCCTGGCTTGTCGTCAGCGTGGCAGCGCGCATGCTGATGTCGCCGCCAGCCTGACCTTGCGCAGCGAAGGTCAATGCACGTTGTGCCTGTAGGTCCAGAGTCGAGGCAGAGTGCAACGTGCCGCTCGCAGTGAGGTCGCGTCCCGCTCGCAACGCGACCGATTGCCCCTTCAGCGAGCCAGCTTGCTGCAGATCGCCCGCGGCGGTGGCCTGCAAGCTGGTTGCGGCAGCCACCACGCCTTGCAAGGCGATATCGCCCTGGCTGCCCAAGAGGACGCCTGCGGCTTCGCTGCCGAGCTGGCCGCTGCTGCGCAGGTCGCCGGCATCGATCTGTAGCCCATTGCGCGCCACCACATTGCCGGCATTGTCGAACGTGCCGGCAACCGTTGCCAAAAGCGTATTGCCGGAGCTGACGCTTCCGTTCTGAGTCAGGGAATCGGCAGTGATCTGCAGTGCGTTGGCGGCGTACAAGCTGCCAGCATTTTCAACAGTGCCACCGATGCGCAGCTGCGCATCGGCATCAGACGAGAACGCCGCGCCCTGCGCGTTGCGCAGGCTAGCCGCATCGATCTGCAATGGACCAGCAGCGATCACTTTTGCACTGTTATCCAGCGCAACGGCTGCTTGCAAGGTGGTACTGCCTGCGCTCTGCATGATGCCGTCCAATGCCAGCCCACCAGCGCTGGCAATGCGCAGATCGCCGCCAGCATCAACGACGCCGTCATGGGCGACACTGCCGCCACGCAGTTGCAACGCGCCATCGCTGTGCAATTGCCCGTGCTGGCGCAGTGCGCCACCGGCCTGCAGATCGAGCGCGCCTGCCGAACGTACGACGGCATCGCTTGCAAGCTCACCTGTTGCGGCAACCGTCAGCGCGCCACGCGTGCTCTGCAGCGTGCCGGAAAGGCTGGCGTCGCCGCCGCTATGAAGGCTGACGCTGGCCGCATTCACAGCGCCCGACACCTGGGCACCGCTCGCGGCATCCACTGCCAATGCGCCACCTGCAACGGTATTGCCGCTCAGGCGCAGATTGCCGCGACTGCGTAACGTGGCGTCGCCACGCTGGCTGCCGATATCGCCGCGGCTGTCCAGCTGCGCGGCGTCCGCGCTCAGTGCATTGCCTGCGACAACGATGCCGCTATTGACCAATTCGCCGGCAACCGCCAGCTGCGCATCGCGTGCCGCAGAGAGGCTGCCCGCCGTGGTGACACTGGCAGCCTGTAGCCGCAGATCGCGGCCGGCATACGCACTGCCCGCGTTGTTGACTGCACCGGCACTACGCAGGTCCAGATCGTTGCCTGCAGACACCGCAGCGCGCTGTGCGATGTCGATCGAAGCTGCGTTCAACGCCAGCACGTCGGCTGCGATCAGCTGCCCCTGCAGCTCCAGGCGCCCACCCGCCCGCACATCAGCCCCCTGCCCGGCTTGCGCCAATCCAGCCACACGCACGTTGCCATTGCCGTTGATCTGCAGCGCAGTTGTCGCATCCAGCGTGCCTAGTGCGTCGATGGCATTGGCGTTCAACGCAATCGCTGCACCACTTTGCAAGGTACCGGACAACGCAATCTGCGCTGCGCGCAAATTCGCGCCAGCGCCGCCATACGCCACGCCACTGCTGCGCAACAGGCCATCGGCGCCCAGGTCCAGCGCACCGGTGGTGTGCAGGCTGCCATCGGCATTCAACTGCGAACCGAACAAACGGATCGACCCCGCGCTACTGCGGCCAACATGGTTCACCACACCACCGGCTTGCGCATCCAGTGCACCGGCAGCGACCAGGTCGCCCGCAAGCATCATGCTTGCAGCACGCAGGCGTACGTCGCCTTGTTGCGAGCCAAGCACACCACGCTGATCCAGCGCGCCGGTGGCACGCACATTCACAGCATCGCGTGCGACGGTGGTGCCGCTCAGGCTCACCTGTCCGGCGCTGTCGATCTGCAGGTCGCCACTTTGCGCGGCCAATGTGCCACGGCTCACCACGCCGACGCCGGCTTCGGTGGCGATCAGGCGAATACGTTCGGCATACATGCCACCCAATTGCGCCACGTCGATCCCGATTGCGGGGGCGGCGCCGTCGGCACCTGGCAGCACGTCCAGCAGCATGCCGTCGTAATTCACCCGTCCGGCCCCAGCGGCGGCTACCAGCTCCTTGGTCCAGATCGAGCCATCTACGCTGAGCTGACGCGACAGCAGATCCAATCGATCCACGTTGAACGCGTCCAGACCGTTGCGGCCGATGCTCAGCGCACCACCGGTGACGCTGAAACCGTTCAACGCACCATCGCTACCCAGGTTCGGCGTGCCTGTGGTCAGGGTGACGCGCGAGGTATTGAGAAACCCGCAGCCATCGCAGGAAATGCCGTTGGGATTGGCGATGACCAGCTGCGCTTTCGCGCCGGCGATTTCGGTATAGCCCTGCAAGCGGCTGCTGGCCGAAGTGACTTCGTTGAGGATCAGCGACGCGGCACCGCTACGCTGCAGGTTGTTGTTGCCGGCAACGTACCCGCCCAGCTCGGTCTTGGAGATCTGCGCGCTGTTGTTGAGGATCAACCCATTCGGGCCGACATTGAAGTTGCTGTAGCGGTTGTGCGAAATGCCGCGCGCATTGGGCGCAACAATGTCCACCACCGGCACGCCATTGGCGGCCACCTGCTGGCCGGGTGTTTGCCCGCCAGGATTGGCAGTTGGCGCAACCTGCGCCCACGCCGGAAACGAGGTCCAGGTGATCGTGCAGCACAGCAACAGCGCAAGCGCACGCTTGCCCTGCTCGGCCAGGTAACCACGCACGCTCATCACTTCGTTGTCCATCGTTTCTCTCTCGCCGCCTGTTGGCGTCATCAATCAACAAACGCGCAGCCGGCTGGCGACGCGATCCCTGTCAAAACTGGTAAATCACACGCACGCCGTAGGCCGGCTGCGCACTTCCAAATCCGCCGGGGCGGTGGATCGCCCAACCAGCAAATGCATCGACGCTGGCACCGAACCAACCGCCACGCAGGCCCATCGCGCCGCCGACCAAACTGCGACCGCGCAGCCCGCTGGCGCTGGTGCCATCGATGCGGCCGGCGTCCAAGCCCAGGTACGGGGTCAACCCGATCTGCTGCACCGGGAAGCTCAGGGTATTGCGCCAGTACGCGCCTTTTTCGGCGCCAAGCGTCGCTTCGCCGTCGAAACCGCGCACGCTGTAACGGCCACCGATGGTGACGAACTCCGACCCCAGCAACAGTTCGCCAGCGGTCTGTGCATGCAGGCTGCTTTCCCACGCCATCGGCACCGGGCCCAGCTTCAACGGCAGGGCCGTGCTCACGTCCAGCGTGGTCACGCCATAGCGAAATGTCGGGAAGCCGATCTGCGGGTCGTAGCCGGTCCACTGGCTGTTGAACCACGGCGTGCCGCGCCGGTGCGCGAGACGCACGTCCAGCTGCATCGCGCCCAGATAGCGCCGATGCGTGAAGTAGAACTCCGCACTGCTGGTATCGCGACGCTGGATTCCGATTTCCACGCCACCCAGATAACTGCGCGCACGGCGCCGGCCAATCAACACACCGGCCGAGGTTTTGCTGGTGCCATCGCGATGCAGCACGCGCTGAATATCCAGCTGCGCATTGCTGGATTCGCCACTGGACTGAAAGGTCTGCAAAAACCCGTCCACGCGCTGGTGGTAGCGGTACGACGATGCCGACAGCGCAAACGTCCACCAGCCCCACGGCAGGTTGTAGCTCAGGCTGTTGCCGCGTGTGCCGCGCTCCTGGTCGCGTGTGGCCAGGTCATGGCTGTAACCGACGTTGAGCAGATCGTTGATGCCGAGCGGGCCGTCCAGGGTCAGATCCACGCCGCCTTGCATGCGGCCAGTGGCTTCCACGCCCGAATCGTCGGCGTTGGCCACCCCGCGCCAGCGCCGCCCATGCTGCAAGGTAATCACCAGATCCGATTCGCCCGGTGCTTCACCCGGCGCAATATCGATCTTGGCGTCTTGCGACGGTAGCCGTTTGAACTGCTCCACCGCCTGTTCGATGGCACGCAAATCCAGCAAGTCCCCCCGACGGAGCGGCAATGCCGTTTTCCAGTGCGCGGCTTCGGTGTCAGACACCACGCGTACCTCGCGCAAACGGCCAGGCATCAGTTCGAAACGCAGTTCGCCACGCGACAGGTCCTGTTCCGGAACGCCGATGCGAGTGGTGACCAGACCGCGTGCGACCAACTGATCCAATGCGCGGCGCCGGATGATGTCGATACCGGCACGCCCAATGCAGCGGCCTTGGTAACGGCGCAGAGACTTCCACAACCACGCAAAGCGCGACGCATCGTCGCCCGCACCGGACAGGTGCACGCGGGTGATCGAAAAACACAGGTCTTCCTTGGGTAGTACGGTGCTGCGCGCGTCCACGCGGTCGGCTTCATCGCGCGGGCCGGCGAAGGGCGCCTGGCGCTCCTGTTCCTGGCGACGCTGAATCTCCTCGGCCTGGCGCAATTGCTCCTGCCGATCCAGCGTTGTCGGTGCTGACTGTTGTGCAGCCGCTAGCCCGGCGACTGCCCACAGGCAAGCCGCCAGCGCCAACGGCGCCGATCGCATCCACATCTGTCCTGCCCCCTGTGCGGCTGTCGCGCTGCTGCGCGCCGTCACCCGCATCAGCGTGCCTGGCCACCAAGACGGCGGCGCAAATCCGTCAGCACGCTGAAATGCGGTGCGACTGTGACGGAACGTTAAAAACCGATCAACGCGTGATGTAGGGGAAACCCTGTAAGAAAAACCCGAGCCTTTCGATTATGTGATGAAAATCACTTTAAAAGCGGACAAAGCTGCGGCGAGCTTGAAGCTTCTCGCTGAACTAGATCCGCTGCTAGTCCTGAAACATCTGGCAACGCGCCACTAACGTAGACAACCGAGAAATGACCATTAATGCATAGCAAGTGCCAATGATGTGGCAATTCAGGGGTGGGTCGGGTGATGCTCGCCCGATCTAGGCTCGGGGCTGACACAATGCCGGTCGAAGGCCTTTGGTTAGGCCGCGCAAATCGTTTCAGGCTAATTTATGTGACGTAAATCTCAATTAAAGCGAACTGATCCGATGAATGTCGCGTCAAATGCGTGATGATTTGAGCTTTGCGGAACCTCTGAACAACTCCGTTTGATCCTGCAACAATCGTATAGAGCCAACGGGACAACGACGATGCAGCTTTCTTTCGGCGATGCGGAGTACAACGGCAAGCGCAAGCGGACACGGCGCGAGGTGTTCTTGTCCGAGATGGATCAGGTGGTGCGGTGGAAGGGCCTGCTGGCGTTGATCGAGCCGCACTATCCGACGTCGGGCCAGCCGGGCCGGCAGCCATATCCACTGGAGATGATGCTGCGCATCCATTTTTTGCAGCAGTGGGACGCACTGAGCGATCCGGCAGCGGAAGAAGCGTTGTACGACACGGTGTCGATGCGCCGTTTCGCCAAGATCGGTGGTCTGGATGAGGCGCCTGACGAGACCACGATTCTCAACTTCCGCCACATGCTGGAGCGGCATGATTTGGCGCGCAAGCTGTTTGATCGGGTCAACGCACACTTGTTGCGCAAGGGGCAGAGCCTGCGAGGCGGCACGATCGTGGGCGCCACGATCATTGCTGCGCCCAGTTCGACCAAGAACAAGGACGGTGCGCGCGACCCTGGAATGCATCAGACCAAAAAGGGCAACCAGTACTACTTCGGGATGAAAGCGCACATTGGCGTGGACGAGGAGTCTGGCCTGGTGCACCACGTGGAATGCACAGCAGCCAACGTGGCCGACATCACGCAGGCGCACAAGCTGCTACACGGCAAGGAGGGCACGGTGAGCGGCGACAGCGGCTACACCGGGCTGGACAAGCGCGAAGAGTTGAGGAACAAGCGCAAGCTACGCTAGCTGATCGCCGAGAAACCCCTCGAAGCTAAAGCAGATCAAGAACACGCGCGAATGGACGTTGGCCAAGCGATGGGAGCACAGCAAGGCCAGCCTGCGCGCGAAGATGGAACGCCCGTTCCGCGTGATCAAGCGTCAGTTCGGTTGCGTCAAGGTGCGCTATGGCGGCTTGGCGAAGAATGCCGCGCAGGTGCTGATGCTGTTTGCGCTGTCGACCCTGTGGCTGAAGCAAAAGCAGTTGATGCCTGCCGCGGGGAAGGTGTGCCTGTAATCGGGGCAACACCCCGAGAATGCGCCGGAAACCGCGAAAAACCGAGGGTCTGAGCGCCGTCAGCGCGACTGACGCGGCTTATCGCGTCGTCCGGCTGCGTTAATCAGGCCTTCCTTCAGCATCCGTTGATTCGTCTGCTGAAGAAATAGGCAAGATCCAAAGATCCTGACGATGCAATAGCAGCTCGTGCCGACTCGCCTACGGCGCTGCGGCAGCCGGCACACGGAAAGTCTATTTCTATCTCGGGACAGCACTGGCAGCGCTGATCGCGTAGTTTTTTGGCCTGCTCAGTGCCCACGCTGAGCGATATCCGAAGCACACGCACTGGATCCGTTCGCGCTGGGCCCTGCTGCTGATCGCCTTCAAAGGCGCTCGCACCATGGTCGAACCCGGCGTCGACCAGCGCCTGCGTGCCACCGAACAACTCGGCACCCTGCTCCGCCACAGCCGCATCTCATCAGTGCCGATGAACAACTCTGCACGGTCGTTGGCGGTGTGGGATCGAAGCTGAGCTGACGCATGGCGTACGCATCCTTGCGCGCCTGCCATTGGTGAGCGCCTAGCTTGAGTGGACCTGGATTGGCACGCGGCCGGGCAACACACCAAAGCAGGGAAGGCGGAAAGCTAATTGAAGCGCCTCATCGCCAAGTTCAGCCAAGCGAGCACGCTTGTGGCAACTGTGGCAGTGGGCTATGGATATGTCTCTAAATGTGACAATACCTGAAAAGAAAATCGGCGCTACTTCTTTGACTCTGGTGACCCCGGCCCGATTCGAACGGGCGACCTTCCCCTTAGGAGGGGGACGCTCTATCCAGCTGAGCTACGGGGCCAAGGGCGGCATTGTCGCACGATCGTTGCGATTGCCAAGCCGGCAGGTGGACGGCGGAGCCTGCTAAAATCGACGGCTATCCGTGTCGTGGGCTGGCCTTGCCGCCAGGCGACCGCCACCGTTTCCAGGAGATCCCATGTCCGCTGACCTGCTCAAGGCGCTCGACCTCGCTGCGTCCAATTCCGGTACCTATCTTGGCGAGGCGACCTGGTCGCAGGCCACCGGCGCCGGGGTGCTGCAGCCGCTGAATCCGACTACCAACGCGGTGATTGCCGATGTGCAGGCGACTACGCCGGAAGACTACGAGCTGATCGTCCAGCGTGCGCAGGCGGCCTTCAAGGTGTGGCGGACCACGCCGGCGCCGCGCCGTGGCGAAGCCGTGCGCCTGTGTGGCGAGGCGCTGCGCGCGCACAAGGATGCGCTGGGCTCGCTGGTGGCGCTGGAAATGGGCAAGAGCAAGCCCGAGGGCGACGGCGAAGTACAGGAGATGATCGACATCGCCGACTTTGCCGTGGGCCAGAGCCGCATGCTCTACGGCTACACCATGCACTCGGAGCGGCCGGGCCACCGCATGTACGAGCAGTACCAGCCGCTGGGCCTGGTCGGCATCATCAGCGCGTTCAACTTTCCGGTGGCGGTGTGGGCGTGGAATGCGTTTTTGGCGGCGATTTGCGGCGATATCTGCATCTGGAAGCCGTCCAACAAGACCCCGCTGACCGCGATCGCGACGATGAAGATCTGCAATGCCGCGCTCAAGGATGCCGGCTTCCCGGACATCTTCTTCCTGATCAACGATGCCGGCACCGCGCTGTCGGAGAAGCTGGTCGAAGACACCCGCGTGCCGCTGATCAGCTTCACCGGTTCGACCCAGATCGGCCGCGTGGTCGCAGAGAAAGTGGCCCGTCGCCTGGGCCGTTGCCTGTTGGAACTGGGCGGCAACAACGCCATCATTCTGGACGACACCGCCGACCTGAAGTTGGCCATCCCGGGCATCGTGTTCGGCGCAGTCGGCACCGCCGGGCAGCGCTGCACCACCACGCGCCGCCTGATCGTGCACGCATCCATCTACGACAACGTGCTGGCCACGCTGGTCAAGGCGTACAAGCAGCTCGACAGCAAGATCGGCGACCCGACCGACCCGGCCAACCTGATGGGCCCGCTCAACAGCCAGGGCGCGGTTGCGCAGTTCCTCGACTCGATTGCCAAGGCCAAGGCGGCCGGCGGCACCGTCGAAGTGGGCGGCACCGCGATCGATCGCCCGGGCAACTTCGTGCTGCCGGCCATCGTCACCGGGCTGCAGAACAGCGACGCGGTGGTGCAGCACGAGACCTTCGCGCCGATCCTGTACGTGATGAAATACAGCACGCTGGACGAGGCGATCGAGCTGCAGAACGGCGTGCCGCAGGGCCTGTCGTCGTCGATCTTCACCCAGAACCTGAAGGCGGCCGAGAAGTTCCTGTCGGCCGCCGGCAGCGACTGCGGCATCGCCAACGTCAATATCGGCACCTCCGGTGCGGAGATTGGCGGTGCGTTCGGAGGCGAGAAAGAAACCGGCGGCGGTCGCGAGTCCGGCTCGGATGCGTGGAAGGTCTATATGCGGCGTCAGACCAATACCATCAACTATTCCGACTCGCTGCCGCTGGCGCAGGGCATCAAGTTCGATCTTTGATTGACGCGAGCAGGCGCGCCGGGCACTCGCTCGGCGCGCTGCATTACTGAGATAAGGCTGCCCTACTGCAGCAGCCCATATGGCTATGGGCCGCACTCGCCCAGTTGCGGCTCTCGCAACGCCAGCGCAGAGCCGGGAACATCGGCGGCTCCGCGCAACACCAAGTGTCGGGCCGCTCTGCAGAGCATGTCGTTTCTTGCTGGAAGCCGTGCATTTACTCTCAAGCAGTGCAAGGCGGCGGCAAGTCGCCCGGATGGCCTGCCGCAGCGCAAACCACGCCGCGCTGGCTCGGCGCTGCCGGCCGCCAGCATGCCCGGAAGGAGCCGTTTCAACGGACATACCACGCCATACGCCTGCACCAGCGGCTATTTCGCCTGCTCTCACCCGCCAAACCAGCCTCCGCACCTGCGTTTCGCCGCAAACGGCACGCCTTTTGCCCGGCGGCTCTGGGATAATCGTGCGACGCCAGCCCTCTGCTGCCCGCCCTCAAAGGAGTTCATGATGAACGTTGTCGTTCGACAGACCAGCGCCATGGCGATCGTCAGCCTGGTCGCAGGCATTCTCGGCTGGACGCTGATCCCGTTCCTGGGCAGCATCTGCGCCATCATTACCGGCCATCTGGCGCGGGCGGAAATCCGCCGCAATCCGCAAGGCCTGGACGGCGACGGCCTGGCCATCGGCGGCCTGATCATGGGCTGGCTGGCCGTGGCGCTGTGGGTAGTGGGAATCGCGTTTTTCCTGCTGTTCTTCGGCGGCATGGCCTGGCTCGCGGCTGCCCACAGTTGAGCATGGCCGCGCCCTCCTCCGCCCAGCGCTTCAACGACCGCGTGGCAGCCTACGTGCGCTACCGGCCAAGTTATCCGCCGCAGTTGCTGCGCTGGCTGCATGAAGAACTGGGCGTGACGCCAGCGGCGACGGTCGCCGATATCGGCGCCGGTACCGGCATTTCCAGTCGCCTGTTTCTGGAAGCCGGGTATGCGGTCACTGCGGTAGAGCCCAACCCGGCCATGCGCGAAGCCGCGCTGCAGTGGCTGGCGGAATTCCCCAAGTTTCAGGCAATCGGCGGAACTGCCGAAGCCACCGGGCTGGCCGATGCCAGCGTCGGCATGGTGTCTGCTGCGCAGGCCTTCCACTGGTTCGACACGCAGGCCGTGCGCAGCGAATGGGCGCGCATCCTGCAACCCGGCGGGCTGGCGGTGGTGTACTGGAACTCGCGCGAGCTGGACAGCACTGCGTTTCTACGCGGCTACGAGCAGCTGCTGCTGGATTACGGGACCGACTATTCGGCGGTGGCCGAGCGCTATCAGGACGACGCCACCATGCAGGCCTGGTTCGGCGAGGGGTTCCGCGCGACGGCACGCTTCCCGAATGTGCAGCGGCTGGACTTCGATGGCTTGCGCGGCCGCCTGCTGTCGTCTTCCTATGCCCCGCTTGCGCACGACCCACGTCATGCCCCGATGCTCGTCGCGCTGCGCACGCTGTTCGATACGTATGCGCACGATGGCCTGATCGACTTCCAATACCAAACCCGCGTTTTCGCCGGGAGATTGAACTAACCCGCATGTATTCGCTTGCCCGCCCCTTCCTGTTTTCTCTCGATGCCGAGCGCGCCCACGCACTGGCATTGCGCTCCATCGACACGGCCTACCGCACCGGCACCACGTCGCTGCTGGCCAAGCGCCCGGTGCCGCTGCCCACGCCGGCCTTCGGCTTGATGTTCCCCAACCCGGTCGGGCTGGGTGCCGGGCTGGACAAGAACGGCGAGCACATTGATGCGCTGCTTGCGCTTGGCTTTGGCTTTGTCGAAATCGGCACGGTGACGCCGCGCGCGCAGGAAGGCAACCCGAAACCGCGCATGTTCCGGCTGCCCGAATACCAGGCGGTAATCAACCGCATGGGCTTCAACAATCTGGGTGTGGATGCGCTGGTAGCCAACGTCCAGCGCGCGCGTCGCACTGGCGGCCTGCTCGGCATCAACATCGGCAAGAACAAGGACACGCCCAACGAAGAGGCCACCAGCGACTACCGTTACTGCATGGAGCGCGTGTATCCGCTGGCCGACTACATCACGGTCAATATCTCTTCGCCCAATACCGCCGGGTTGCGCGAGTTGCAGGAAGAGCAATCGCTGCGGCGCCTGATTTCCGACTTGCGCGAAACCCAGGAAGCGCTGGGCGCACAGCACGGCAAGCGCGTGCCGATGCTGGTGAAGGTCGCGCCCGACCTCAACGACCGCGACATCGATGCCGCCGCACGCGTGCTGGCAGACCTGGCGGTGGACGGCGTGATCGCCACCAACACCACGGTGACGCGCACCTTGATCGCCAATCACCCGTTGGCTGCCGAAGCCGGCGGCCTGTCCGGTGCGCCGCTGCTGGCGCAAGCCACCCTGGTGCTGCGACGTTTGCGCGCGCGCCTGCCCGAATCGATTCCGTTGATCGGCGTGGGCGGCATCAACTCCGGCGCGGATGCGGTGGCCAAGATGGCGGCCGGTGCGAGCCTGGTGCAGTGCTACAGCGGGTTGGTGTATCGCGGCCCGCAGCTCATCGGTGAATGCGTCAACGCAATCCGGCGCCGCCGCGAAGCACCCAGCGGCGGAGCGGTGTCGCCCTTATGAGCGATACCACGCAGGCGGGCTGGCAGCTGCGCGAACATGCGCCGCTGCGCGCACTCAACACCTTCCATGTCGATGCCACGGCGCGCTGGTTGCTCAGCGTCCACACGCCCGAGGCATTGCCGCAGGCACTGGCCGCGCCGGAGATCGTCGACCAGCCACTGCTGGTGCTGGGCAGCGGCAGCAATGTCTTGCTGGCTGGCGACCCGCCGGGCTGCGTGCTGTGTTTCGACAACCGCGACACCGCCATCATCGCGCACCATGCCGACCACGCCATCGTGCGTGCCGGCGCCGGCGTGAATTGGCATGCGCTGGTGCTGTACTCGCTGCAGCAAGGGTTGTCGGGGCTGGAAAATCTTGCCTTGATTCCGGGCACTGTAGGCGCCTGCCCGATCCAGAACATCGGCGCGTACGGCGCGCAGGTGAGCGACTTCATCCACGTGGTGGAAGCCTTCGATCGGCACAGCCAGCAGTTCGTGCGGCTGGATGCGGCCGACTGCGCGTTCGGTTATCGCGACAGCGTGTTCAAGCAGCAACCCGAGCGTTATCTGATCGTGGCGGTGGAATTCAATCTGCCGCTGCTGCACGAACTGCGGCTGGACTACGCCGGCATCCGCGAGGAACTGGCGAGCATGGGCGCCGAACTGGCGGGCGCGGCAGATGTCGCGCAGGCGGTGATCAATATCCGTCGCCGCAAGTTGCCCGACCCGGATGTGCTCGGCAATGCAGGCAGCTTTTTCAAGAACCCACTGCTGCCGAGCGAACAGATCGCTGCGTTGCAAGCCAGCTTTGCCGACATGCCGGTGTACCCAGGCGAGCATGCAGGCCAGGGCAAATTGTCGGCTGCCTGGCTGATCGAGCAATGCGGCTGGAAAGGCAAACGCGAAGGCGACGCCGGCGTGTCGCCCAAGCATGCGCTGGTGCTGGTCAATTACGGCACCGCCAGCGGCGCGCAGCTGCTGGACTTCGCGCGACGCATCGCCGAATCGGTGCGCGAGCGCTATTCGGTGATCCTGGAACCGGAACCGCGCATCATCGGGGCGCATTGGTGACACCAGCGCAGGTATCGTGGCGTGCCGCGCTGTGGATGCTCACCAGTACCTTCGCCTTCGGCTTGATGGCGATCACCATCCGTCTGGCATCGAGCACGATTACGACGACCGAGATCGCGTTTTTCCGCAATGCCTTCGGGTTGTTGGCATTGCTGCCGTTGATCGTGCGGCCAGGCAAGCCGCTGCCGCGCACGCGGCAATTGCCGCGATATCTGGCACGCACACTCATCGGCCTGGCCTCGATGCTGTGCGGGTTCTGGGCGATCGGCCATCTGCCATTGTCGCAGGCCATCTCGCTCTCCTACGCCACCCCATTGTTTGTCACCGTGCTGGCAGTGATCTGGCTGCATGAGCAGGTGCGGCTGCGTCGCTGGCTGGCCGTGGCGGCGGGCTTTATCGGCGTGCTGGTGATTTTGCGGCCGGGCTCGTCAACGTTCACGCCCGGCCTGTTGATTGCGCTGCTGGCTGCGGTGATCAGCGCCATCGTCGCGATCCAGATCAAGCAGCTCTCGCGCAGCGACGACTCCGACACGGTGGTGTTCTATACCTATGTCTTCTGGGTGCCGATGTCGCTGATTCCGGCGCTGTTCCAGTGGACCTGGCCGCAGGGGATCGATTGGGTGTGGTTGGTGGCCACCGGTATCTTCGGTACCGCCGGGCAATTGTTCTGGACCCGCGCGCTCAAGCTGGGCGAAGTCTCCGCGCTGCAGCCGATCAGCTTCATGCAACTGCCGCTGGTGGCATTGCTGGGCTGGTGGCTGTTCGGCGAGGCGATCGAACGCCACACCGTGGTCGGCGCGGCCATCATCATCGGCGCCAACGTCTACATCGCCCACCGCGAAACCGTGCTGGCACGCCGCGCCGCCACGCATGCCCCGGTGGAAGGCGCCAAACCGGGCGAGTGACGCCGAAGCGGTGACGCGACACATGTGGGTGTAACGCGCGTAACGCGCGCCGCCGCATGCTTCACCACGCTTACCACAGCTGCAGCGGTCGCGTTGTCGCGCACTGAGCGTTCGTCGGCGACCTCTCCGTCACTGGGGTCATGCCACCCAGATCGTATGCGACCATGCAGGCGAACCCGCTTGCACCAGGACACTGCACGTGAAAACCATCGGGATGATCGGCGGCATGAGCTGGGAGTCCACCCTGCCCTACTACCGCCATATCAATCAGACGATCCGCCGCGAACGTGGCGGGCTGCATTCGGCCCGACTGTTGCTGTACAGCGTCGACTTCCACGATATCGAACGCCTGCAGCACGCCGGCGACTGGGAAGGCGCCGGACGCGAGATGGCGGCCGCCGCGCGTTCGCTGCACGCCGGCGGCGCGGACTTCATCGTGCTGTGCACCAACACCATGCATTGCGTCGCCGGTGCAATCACCGCCGCAACGCCACTGCCCTTGCTGCATATCGCCGATGCCACCGCCGATGCCTTGCTGGCGGCGGGCATCGCCCGTGTTGGCCTGCTCGGCACGCGCTTCACCATGGAGCAGCCGTTCTATCGCGAACGCCTGCAAGCGCGCAGCCTGGATGTGCTGGTACCGCCGGCCGAGGCACGCGAAGCGCTGCATCGGGTGATCTACGACGAACTCTGCCGGGGTGTGATCAAGCCCGAATCGCGCACGTACTTCCGCCAGGTCATGGCCGACCTCGGCCAGCACGGCGCGCAAGCGATCATCCTGGGCTGTACCGAGATTTCGCTGCTGGTCGACAGCACCGATGCGCAGCTGCCGTTGTTCGACACCACTGCACTGCACGCCGAAGCAGCGGCGTTGGCAAGCGTGTCCGGTTGATTTGCGACAAAAACCCAGACGACGCGCGATGGCCGAAGCACGCAAGCGTGTTCGCGTGAGGTCTTCTGGGTCCTATCGGTATTGCCTGGCGGGAACGACGTAGCGACGGCCCCGCATGGCAGCTAGCATTGGATCCTCGGCGCATTACTACGCTTCAATGGCAATGCGTCGCCACCCGCAACAGGATGCGACTGCATGACCACCGACGCCCCACCAGCACAGCTCACCCGCAACGACTACAAAACGCTGGGCTTGTCCGCGCTGGGCGGCGCGCTGGAGTTCTACGACTTCATCATCTTCATTTTTTTCGCGAAGGTGCTCGGCGAGTTGTTCTTTCCGCCAGGCATTCCGGAGTGGATGCGGCAGCTACAGACGTTCGGCATCTTTGCTGCCGGCTACCTGATCCGCCCGTTGGGCGGCATCGTGATGGCGCACTTCGGCGACCTGCTCGGCCGCAAACGCATGTTCGCGCTGAGCATCGGATTGATGGCCTTGCCCACGCTTGCCATCGGCGTGCTGCCAACTTACGCACAGATCGGCGTCGGCGCGCCGCTACTGCTGTTGACGATGCGCCTCCTGCAGGGCGCAGCCATCGGTGGCGAAGTACCCAGCGCGTGGGTGTTCGTGGCAGAGCACGTTCCTGTGCGGCGCAGAGGGCTGGCCTGCGGCACCTTGACCGCCGGCCTGGCTGCCGGCGTGCTGCTCGGGTCACTGTGCGCCGGCGCGCTCAACCGCACGTTCACTGCGTCTGAAATTGTCGACTACGCGTGGCGCCTACCGTTTCTGGCCGGCGGCATCTTCGGCCTGCTGTCGGTGTATTTGCGGCGCTGGCTGCATGAAACGCCGGTGTTCGCCGAGCTGGTCGCCATGCGCGCATTGGCGCGCGAGACGCCACTGAAGGTGGTGCTGCGCGATCATCCGCGCAGCCTGGCACTGGCGTTGTGGCTGACCTGGGTGATCGCGGCCACAGTGCTGGTGGTGTCGCTGATGACACCCACGCTGCTGCAAAGCGCGTATGGCTATCCGGCGTCAGTCGCGTTGCAGGCCAATCTTCTGGCAGTGCTGCTGCAGGCGATCGGCTCGGTGGTCGCCGGCGCGCTGTCCGACCGCTGGGGCAACGGACGTGTTCTGCTGGCCGGCAGCGTGTTTCTGGGTATCAGCGCATGGCTGTTCTATCGGCTGGCGGGCGACCCGCATCTCCTGTTCCCGCTGTATGCCCTGCTCGGCGCTGCGCTGGGTGTGCTGGGTGCGATTCCACGGGTGATGGTCGAAGCGTTCCCACCGGTCGTTCGTCTGTCCGGTGTCTCGTTCGCCTACAACCTGGGTTATGCCGTGTTCGGCGGCCTGACCCCGCTACTCGTAGTGATGCTACTCAAGCAGCACCCGATGGGGCCAGCGTATTACGTGATTTTGCTGGCATCTATCGGAGCCATCGTTGGCGCCCGGCTATCGCAACGAGAGCGTACCCGTCACTTTTGATCGGCGAACGGTACGCGCCCAGGCCGCTCCACCGCTACACCGCTCGGCGTGCGCCAGTGCGGTCGCCGCGCGCCGCGGAACATCACCAGATACAGCCCCACTACCCACACCAATGCGGCCGACCAACCGCCGAGGATGTCGGAGGGGTAATGCACGCCCAGGTAGATTCGCGACACGCCGACCAGCACCGCGAACAGGCTGGCGGCGATGGTCACCGGCCAGCGCCAGCGCGTGTTCCAGGCCAGCGCAACGACCACTGCGGCGAGCGTCATCGAGCCCATCGCATGCCCGCTGGGAAAACTGAAGGTGCTTTCCGGTGCGATCGACTCCCACAGGCTGGGCCGGTCGCGTTGAAAGAACTGCTTGGCGCCCATGTTCAACAACGCCGAACCGCCCAAGCCCAGCGCTGCGAAGGTGCCCTCGCGCCAGCGCCGTAACGCCAGCAGCACCAGCACGATCGCGATATCCATCGGGATCACGCCGTACTGGTACCCCACCTTGGAGATCACCCCGAAAAACGTGTCCAGCCCGGGCGTGGCGATGCTGCGCATGCTCCACAGCAAGGGTTCGTCGAAATAGACGTTTTCCAGCTCGTGCACTTCATCTGCCAGGTCCACGAACAGACCCAGCGGCAGCAGCACACCGGCAAACAGCAGCGCCATGCGCCACGCATTGCTACGCAACCATCCCTTGAACCCGGCCGGCGATTCAGCCGGCGCGGCGGGCATAGGTGCGTTCGACGTACTGATCGATCAGATCGATGAATTCGTAGGCGATGTTTTCGCCACGCAGGGTGACGCTTTTTTCGCCATCGATGAACACCGGCGCCGAAGGCGCTTCGCCCGTACCTGGCAACGAAATGCCGATATTGGCGTGACGCGATTCACCCGGGCCGTTGACCACGCAGCCCATCACCGCCAGGGTCATGTTCTCGGCGCCGGGGTTGGAAATCTTCCACTCCGGCATCCTGGCGCGCACGTGGTTCTGCACCACCCCGGCCAACTCCTGGAAGAACTCGGAGGTGGTGCGGCCGCAGCCCGGGCAGGCGGTGACCATCGGGGTGAATGCACGTTGGCCGGTGGTCTGCAGCAGCTCCTGCGCGACAATCACTTCCTGGGTACGCGACTGCCCCGGCTCCGGGGTCAGCGAAATACGGATGGTGTCGCCGATGCCTTCCTGCAGCAGCACGCTCAGTGCCGCCGCCGAGGCGACGATGCCTTTGCTACCGATACCGGCTTCGGTCAGGCCCAGATGCAGCGCGAAATCGCAGCGCGCGGCCATGTCGCGATATACCGCGATCAGCTCCTGCACGCCGGACACCTTGGCCGACAGGATGATGCGCTCGCGCGGCAAGCCCAATTCCACCGCACGCTCGGCCGAATCCACAGCCGAGCGGATCAGCGCCTCGCGCAGCACCCGGCCAGCGTCCCACGGCGTTTCGCGCTGCGAATTTTCGTCCATCAGCTGTGCCGCCAGCGACTGGTCCAGCGAGCCCCAGTTGGCGCCGATGCGCACCGGCTTGTCGTACTTGATCGCAAACTCGATCAACTGCGCGAACTGCAGGTCCTTCTTCTTGCCGAAACCGACATTGCCGGGATTGATGCGGTACTTGGCCAGCGCCTCGGCGCAGGCCGGCTCTGCCGCGAGCAACTGATGGCCGTTGTAATGGAAGTCACCGATCAACGGTACTTCGATCCCCATCATGCGCAGCTTGTCGACGATGCGCGGGATGGCGGCGGCGGACTCGGCATTGTTGACGGTCAGGCGCACCATTTCCGAACCGGCGCGCCACAGATCGGCCACCTGCTTGACGCTGCCGGCAATGTCGGCTGTGTCGGTGTTGGTCATCGATTGGACGACCACCGGGTGGCCGCCGCCCACGATCACGCTGCCGATTTTGACGGCCTGGGTGATGCGGCGCGGCCAGGCGGTGGCGTCGGCGGGAGGGGTTGGGCGAGTCACGGCGTCGTACATGCCGCTATTTTAGCCTGTCCGTCGTCCGCTCACAGCTGAAGCGCCGTGCGGGCCGCCATCCGGGCCGATGCGACGGTTTGTCGCAGGCCATCACTTCCGTGAGCGCATAGGATTGCCGTGATGAATAGCTCCGACGCTTCCTTCCTGCGGACCCTGTGCAGCCTGCGCTGGCTCGCCACCGCCGGCCAGGCCGCCACCATCCTGGTCGCGACCGGGCTGATGGGCCTGAACCTGCCGCAGCAGCCTCTTTGGGCCGGTGTCGCCGCGCTGGCGGTGTTCAACCTGTATGCGCAGCTGCGTGTCGCCCATCGCGGTGCGGTGAGCCCGGCGACCGAGTTCGGCCACATTCTGGTCGATGTGACGGTGCTGACCTGGATGGTGGGCTGGAGCGGCGGCATCGCCAATCCGTTCGGTTCGTTGTTCCTGGTACTGATCGCACTGGCCGCGTTGGCGCTGCCGTTGAGCTGGGCGATGGCGGTCGCGGCATCGTGCGTTGCCGGCTATGTCATCAGCGCTGCGTTCGGGCTACCGCTGCCTTACGGCGGCTTCGACCCGCTCACCTTGCACATGTGGGGCATGGCGGCCAATTTCCTGCTGTCCACGGTGGTGGTGCTGGCCTTCGCCACGCGGTTGGCGTTGTCGATGCGCGAACGCGAGCGCGAAATTTCCACCCTGCGCGAGCGCTTCGCGCGTAACGAAGGCATCGTGGCGTTGGCCACCCATGCAGCGTCGGTGGCGCACGAACTCAACACCCCACTGGCCACGATGACCCTGCTGGTCGACGACATTGCCGACCAGTGCGATCAGAACGAGCTGCGCGAAGACCTGGACACGCTGCGCGAGCTGCTGGTGCAGTGCCACGAGCGCGTGCTGGCGCTGGCTCAGCCTGCCGACAACGGCCACCTGAGCCGCGAAGTGGCGGTGCAGGAAGTGCTGGAGCAATGGCGGCTGGTACGCCCCACCATCGAGCTGCGCCGCAACGAGGACGCACCGATGCGGCTGATGCTGCAGCCGGGCGTCAGCCATCTGTTGATGGTGCTGCTCAACAATGCCGCCGATGCCGGCGAACGCGCCGGGCGCCCGCAGATCGATCTGACCCTGCGCGTGGAGCAGGACCATCTCAGCGGCGAGGTGCGCGATTACGGCCCCGGCTTCGACACCGCGCAAGCCATGCTGCCGGGCACCTTGTTCAACAGCGGCAAGCACGACGGCATGGGCGTTGGGCTGGCGCTGTCGCATGCCACCGTCGAGCGCCTGCAAGGCGAGTTGTGGATGCTGCCCGCCGAAGGCAGCGGCGCGCGCGTCGGTTTCCGTCTGCCGCTCTCCGAACACGAGGCACTCGCATGACAAGTCCCCCGATCCGCACCGGCCTGTTGGTCGACGACGACACCTTGTACCTGCGCACGCTGCAACGCAGCCTTGCACGCCGCGGAGTGGAAACGCTCACCGCCACCGATGCGGCCAGCGCGTTGTCCACTGCACGCAGCGCGCTGCCGGACTTTGCGTTGATCGATCTCAAGCTCGGCCACGATTCCGGCCTGAGCCTGATCCAGCCGCTGCGCGAGATCCGCGCCGACATGCGCATTCTGCTGGTCACCGGTTACGCAAGCATTGCCACGGCGGTAGAGGCAATCAAACTCGGCGCCGACGATTACCTGCCCAAGCCAGCCAACATCCCCACCATCATGCGGGCGCTGGGCGAAGAGGACGACGATCTGCCCGAGCCGGATGAAGAAGAAACCGCGCAGGAGATGATGACGCCGCTCAGCCGCCTGCAATGGGAGCACATCCAGCAGGCGCTGCACGAAACCGGCGGCAACGTATCGGCAGCGGCACGCCTGCTCGGCATGCACCGCCGCTCCCTGCAGCGCAAGCTGACGAAGCGGCCAAGCCCTGGGCCGTTACGCTAGTCGGGCCGTTGCGAGTTGGCGTCGCGGCGTTGACCCGTTCGTTTTTCGAGTGAGGTCCGATGCGTAAGTCAAACGCTGGTTGAGTCGAGGGTGCGGTGCCCTCACCGCTCGCGGGACGCGCCGTGAATCCGTCCCTGGAGACTCCCTGATGGCATGGATGCCGCCAAAGAAAGCACAAGCACGTACCTTGCAGCGTGTCCCACGCTGGTGGGCGGGCAAGGGCCCTGCAGCAAACGCAAGGTCCAGTCCGCGGTGACCTCTCCTAGCCAGACCGTTAGCTGCCTGCTTATCGACGCCACGCACACTGACCATATTGACTGGTCCTCCCAGCAAAAACGCAGATCGCCAGTTTGCAGTGCCCTCTCCACGCGCGCTGAAAAACCACAGATGCTGACTGCAGGGCTTCAAGCTCAGCGCGGGCAGAATACGCTGGCTCTGCGCGAGGTCGCTGCGATGCCATCGGTGCCCAATATCAAGTTGTGGCCCCAGGTGCTCAGTTTTGCGGAATTCCAGCCGATCGCGATGTCCAGCGATTGCGTGCTGCTGTCGTTGCCCGACCACGACCAGCCCATATAGCCGACGTTGTAGTCGCGTGCGCGGCGCATGATCGCCGCTTCGTCCACGTGCACACCGCGATGGTCGCCACCGAATTCGCCGATTACCAACGCCAGCTTTTTATCGCGGAAGGCGCGCAAATACGTGTTGACCGTGGCATCGCTGCCGAACACTTCGTACATGTGCACGCTGAAAATCAGGTTGCGTCGGCTGTCGCGCGCGAGCAGGGCAGCAGCGTTATCGCGCATGTAGAACTGCCAATCCTGGCCCCAGTTCGGCGCATCCACCATCAACGCATGAGTCAATCCATTCTTGCGCAAGGTCGCGATGGCGTTGGCATGTCCGTTGACCCATTCGCTGGCACTGAGGCGGTTCCCGAACGGTTCGTTGGCGATATTGATGACCACATGGTCTTCGTTGCCGACCAGCGCCTTGCGGATGCTGACCCAGTAATTGGTCGCATTGACCAGATTCGCCGCTGCGGTGTCTTCGCCATACCCGGTGGTGTCGTGAACCTCCAGCACGGCGATCAAGCCCAGGCTTTTGCAGCGGGCGATGATGCGTGCCACGTCCGCTTCCGGCGTGCGCGTCCAGCGGTAGCCGGAACTAAGCACGATGCGCACGCTATTGGCGCCGGTGGCGGCGATGGCAGCCAACGCCGCATCGGTACGGCCAGCATACCAAGCATGCGGAAGATTGACGCCGCGCAGGACCAAGACATTGCCATTGGACTCGCGCAACTGCGTGCCGGAGACAGTGAGCCCGGCATGGGCGGCAGATGACAGCGCCAGACCAGCGACGAGTAACAGCGTGCGTTGTGCAAAAGACAGCAATGCGTTCACGATAATTCCAAAGAAGAGCGACAAACCTGCAATGGCGGAACCCACAGCACGAGTGAAGACTGCGTCAATTCACCAGCTATACGAGTCGCACGCGCATCACAAAAGCGGAGATCTACCAACAATCATGGGTCGCATCAGCAATGCAAGATGGTTGCGCCAAGCAAGCGTTGCGGCGGGTAAGACAATGATCGGCAGCGCACGCCCAATATTTAGTCGCTTTCGCTGCGCGAAACGTGCGTCGTGCATCGTGGTGTGAACACCCTTCCCGCTTGAGCAAATCCCGGTTGCTCGAAAGAAACAGCGTCGCGCTGTTGCGCTACCCGGCTGGCGTCATTCCGACGCAGGGGCCGCAAGCACCAGCGCAGCCCACGGACCGCCTGGCCGCAACTGAACGGAGTCAATCACCGCCAATCAAGGGATTACGCTTCAGGCCGATACGGGCACATGACTTCCCTGCCCGCCCCCGTTGAATCCCTTCTTCCGCCAGCGCTGGACGAATCCACACGGCTCGCAGTGCTGCGCAGCTTGTGCCTGCTGGATTCGCCACCAGACCCGGTGTTCGACACCGTTGCCGCCATGGCAGCAAGCAGCATGGGGACGGAAATTGGGCTGGTGTCACTGGTGGACGAACACCGCCAGTGGTTCAAGGCCCGCACTGGCCTGGAAGCGCGCGAGACTCCACGCAGCCAGGCGTTCTGCGCGCACGCGATCCGCTCGGACGAGGTGATGGTGGTACCGGATGCGCGGCTGGATCCGCGCTTCTGCGACAACCCGCTGGTGCTGGGGCCGCCATTCATTCGCTTCTACGCCGGCGCACCACTCAAGCTGCGCGATGGCCACAGCATCGGCACCTTGTGCGTGATCGGCACCAGCCCGCGCGCGGGACTGGACGCAGTCGCGATCACTCAGCTGGAAGGCCTGCGCGACCTGGCCGTGCTGCGCGTGGAGAACCTGCGCAGCACTACCTACCGCGATGGTCCAACCGGGCTACCCAATCGCTCGCGTTTCAGCGAAGACCTGGATACCTGGCTGTCGCAACGCGACACCGCACCGGCCACCACGGCGGTGGCCATCGACGTCTGCGGCAGCGATTACTTGCGCGACATGGTCAAGGCGCTTGGCTGGGAATACGCAGATGGCTATGTCGCCATGGCACAGCGCCGCCTGACTGCCTATCTGCCCGGCCACACCCTGCTGTATCGGTTGGACCCCACCACCTTCGGCTTCCTGGCGCAGGCCGAAGGCCAGCGCCTGGCCACGCTGTGCACCAAGATTTCCAAGGCGTTCACCGAGCCACTGGAACATCAGGGCATCCCGCATACCGCGGTGGCTTCGATCGGCGCGGTCTCGCTGCAGTCCAGCTACGGCGCCGCCGACACCATTCGCTCGCTGACCACCGCGGTGGATATCGCGCGCGAGCGCTGCATCCCGTGGAGCATGTACGAGCGCAAGCACGATGTTGCCCAGCGCAATACCTTCCGCCTGCTCGCTGCGCTACCCGCCGCCCTGGACAGCAACAGCCAGTTGCGCCTGCACTATCAACCACGCGTGGATCTGCACGATCACCGCTGCGTGGGCGTGGAAGCATTGCTGCGCTGGCAGCACCCGATGATCGGCCCAGTGGTGCCGTCGGACTTCATTCCGATGGCCGAAAAAACTGCGCTGATCAACCGCATCACCGCCTGGGTCATCGACAACGGCATCGCGCAGGCAGCGCGCTGGCAGCAGCAAGGCCTGGACTTCAATCTGGCCTTGAACGTGTCGGCTGCCGATCTGGATCGCCCCGGCTTTGCCGGCCTGCTGCGACGCGGCCTGGATCGCTATAAGCTGGACCCGCGCCGGCTGGAAATCGAATTCACCGAAAGCGCGATGATCCGACACCCCGAACACCTGGCCGAACAACTGGCTGCCATCGCAGCGCTGGGCGTGCATATCGCCATCGACGACTTCGGCACCGGCTACAGTAATTTCAGCTATCTCAAGCAGCTGCCGGCCAGTTCGTTGAAGATCGATCAATCTTTCATCCGCTCGTTGCCGGACAGCCGCACCGACCGCACTCTGGTGCCGGCGATGATCCAGCTCGGCCACAGTCTGGGGCAGCGTGTGGTCGCCGAAGGCATCGAGTCGGCGGAGGCATATGCGCAATTGCGCGCCTGGGGCTGCGACGAAGGCCAGGGCTATTGGATCGCCAAACCGATGCCTGCCGCCGCACTGGAAACCTGGCTGGAAACGCCGTGGCATGAGCAACATGCCGCGCCGATCAACCTGCTTGCCGCCAGCCTGGCCGCGTCACGCGTCTAGAGCAGCACCAAAAACGCATGCTTCAAACGCAACGCGGCGCGGCACCGACGTGCCGCGTTGCGTTTGACGACATCAACGTGCCGGTGTGGCGTTTACCAGAACACCGTGTACAACACGATCAGGATCGCAATGACGCCCGCTGCGCCGATCTTGAAACCCAGCGTGGTGCCGTAGGCCACGTCGTTGGTGCGAATCAGATCGCGTGCCTGCGTGGCCGGCGTCAGCAGCGACACCACCACTGCCAGCACCAATGCAGCGACGAACACCACGCCGATGCGGTCCATGAACGGCAGCTCGGGCCAAGCAAACTTGAGCGCGAACGACAGCACCACCGAACCAATCGCCGCGGTCAGCGCGCCAGCTTCGTTGGCACGCTTCCAGAACAGGCCCAGCATGAAGATCACCACCACGCCGGGGGTAAAAAAGCCGGTGAATTCCTGGATGAACTGGAAGCCCTGATCGAAGTTGCCCAGCAGCGGCCGCGCGGTGAGGATGCCGATCAGCACCGACACAGCGGCAACGATACGGCCTACGCGCACCAACTGTTTTTGTTCGGTCTGCGGGCGGAACTTGGCGTAGAAATCCAGGGTGAAGATCGTCGCCACCGAATTGATCTTCGACGCCAGCGAGGCGACGATCGCCGCCACCAATGCAGCGAACACCAAGCCCAGGATTCCAGTCGGCAACAGCTGCATCATGGTCGGGTAGGCCTGATCGGGCTTGGCCAGATCCGGCGCCAGTACCACTGCGGCGATACCCGGCACCACGATCACCAACGGCATCAGCAGCTTCAGGAACGCCGCAAACACCATGCCCTTCTGCGCCTCGCCGATGTTCTTGGCCGCCAGTGCGCGCTGGATGATGTACTGATTGAAACCCCAGTAACTGATGTTCATCACCCACAGCCCGCCCAGCAGCACGCTCAGGCCAGGCAGATCCTTGTAGAACGGGTTGTCCTTGGTCAGGATCATGTGGAAATGCTCGGGGTGCGCATTCCACAGGTGTTGGAAGCCGGCCAGCACGCCGGCGCCATCGCCGATGCGCGCCAGGGTCAGCCCGGCCACCAGTAGCCCGCCCAGCACCAGCAGGGTGACCTGCACGATATCGGTCAGCGCCACCGCCTTCAGTCCGCCGTACAGCTGGTAGACCAGCGCGAACACGCCGATCAATGCCAGCGCCAGGGTCTGGTCCATGCCGGTGACCTGGCTGACCGCGATCGACCCCAGCCACAGGATCGAGGTGAGGTTCACGAACACGTACAGCAGCAGCCAGAACACCGCCATCAGCGTGCGAATCCACTTGCCATAGCGCTGTTCCAGGAACTGCGGCATGGTGTAGATGCCGTTGCGCAGGAAGATCGGCAGGAAGAACTTGCCGACGATCAGCAGCGTCAGCGCCGCCATCCATTCGTAAGACGCGATCGCCAGACCGATGGCATAACCGGAACCGGCCATGCCGATGATCTGTTCGGCCGAAATGTTCGCAGCGATCAGCGAGGCGCCGATCGCCCACCACGGCAACGACTTGCTGGCCAGGAAGTAATCCTCGGCACTCTTGCTGTGGCCTGCCTTCTCGCGCGACACCCACTGCGCGAGTACGAAGATGCCGGTCAGGTAGACCAGCACGATCACGATATCCAACGTCGCCAAACCCACTGCACTCTCCTGTCTGGCTCTGGGGTGTGCGTCGAACGTTGGACAAACCTGCAGAATGCCGCCGCAACGCATCGCGTGCGCGACGGCAGCGCGGCGAACCGCAGCTGCAGGCCATCCCGGCCGATCGACGCGCGCGTCCCGCGGCGGCTGATGACACCACCGATCAGGGTGGCCGCTATACCGCGTCGCCAGCACTGGCGACGCATCTGTTCGTGTGATCTCCCGCAGGCGCGCAGACGCCTGCGGGGATGCTGCTTACTTGACCGGGCAGTCGACGGTGACTTCGGCTTCATTGAGCGCGCCCAGCGCCACCTTCGACACCGACAGGTCCAGCGCTGCAGCGCTTTCGATGCTGGCGACCTGGGTCAGCTTGGTCACGTCGGCACCGGCCACTGCGAAGCACTTGAGCGGCACGCCGACCACTTTCCACTGGCCTTGCGGCAGCGCGGCCAGCGTTTTTTGCACATCGATCCGGCCAACGCACTTATCGCCACAGCCCACGCCCAGCCACACCGGCGCAGTCACGGCGCTGTCGCGGCGCAGGGTCAGTTGCAACTGCACATCGCCATTGCTCTCACGCGAGACATCTACCGGCTTGCCGGACACCAGCAGCACACTGGACGCCGCACTGCCGGACCACACCAGACGGCGCGCATCTTCCTGCGCCTTGTGATCGACCGCGCTCATCTTCAGGCTGCCATCGGACAGACCCACCGGCAGCGTGGTCGCCGGCATGTTGGCCTGGCCGGCATTGGACAGCTGCATCGCAATGCCGAGTGCCGGCTTGCCGCGCACGAAGTACACCCCGCCCACCGACTGCTCGCCGGACACGCCCGACGCTTCCGGCAACGCGGCCAGGTCACCCTTGTCGGCGTAGGTCAGACCGAAGCCAAACTTGAATTGCGGGTCGTAATCCTTCTGGCCGACGTTGTTGGCGAACTGCACCGCGGTTTTCGGCCAGGAGAAGCTGAGCTTGCCCTTGAAGTCGTTTTGCACCGTGCCATCTGCCTTACGCAGCAGCACATCGGCAATGCCCTCACCTTCGGAACCCGGCAACCAGGCAGCCACAAACGCGTCCGATGCGTTGATGTACTGATTCATCCACAGCGGACGCCCGCTCAGGAACACCGCTACCACCGGAATGCCTTCGGCCTTGAGCTTCTTGATCAAGGCCAGTTCGCTCTCGTCGCCCGGCTTGTACAACAGCGTGGCGATGTCGCCCTGGAATTCGGCATACGGGTTTTCGCCGAACACCACCACGGCCACGTCCGGCTTGGTCTTGTAGGCGCCGTCTACAGCCAGCTCGGCGCTGCCGCCTGCAGCCTTGATCTGCTTGTCCAGGCCTTCCCAAATCGTGGTGCCGTTGGGGTAGTCGCTGCGCTTGGTGCCGGTGCCCTGCCAGTTCAGCGTCCAGCCGCCGGACTGCTTGCCCATGTCGTTGGCACCGTCGCCCAGCACCAACACGCGCTTGGTCGGATCCAGCGGCAAAATGCCGGCCTGGTTCTTCAGCAGCACCAGCGACTCACGCACTGCCTGGCGGGCGATCGCACGGTGTTCCGGTGCGCCCAGCAATTCGTACTTGCCACCGAGCGGGCGCTTGGACGGCTTGCCAGCTTCGAACAGGCCAAGACGCATCTTGACGCGCAGGATGCGGCGTACCGCATCGTCCAGACGCTCGGCCGAGATCTGGCCGGACTTCACTGCGGCCAGTTCGGTTTCGTAGATGCCCTTCCAGCTGTCGGCGGCCATCGCCATATCGACACCGGCAATGAACGAGGCCGGGCAATTCTGGTTGGTGCAACCCTTGACCTGACCGTGGCCGTTCCAGTCACCGACCACGAAGCCGCCGAAATTCATGCGGCCCTTGAGCACGTCGGTCAGCATGACCTTGTTGCCGTGCATCTTTTCGCCGTTGAAACTATTGAACGAGGCCATCACGCTCTGCGCACCAGCGGCAATTGCTGGCGGATAACCGGCGGCGTGGATGTCGCGCATGGTGGCTTCGGACACCTTGGTGTCGCCTTGGTCCTTGCCATCGGTGGTGCCACCGTCGCCGACAAAATGCTTCACCGACGAAATCACGTGGCTGCCATCCAGGAACTGCGGCGTGCCCGGCACGCCCTGCACGCCTTCGACCATCTTGCCGGCAAAGCTGGCCACCACATCCGGGGATTCGGAATAGCCTTCGTAGGTCCGGCCCCAGCGGTCGTCCTGCGGCACGGCCACAGTGGGCGCGAAGGTCCATTCCATGCCGGTGACGCGGGTTTCGGCGGCGGTGACTTCGCCGATCTTCTTGATCAGATCCGGGTTGCGCGTCGCGCCCAGGCCGATGTTGTGCGGAAACAGGGTGGCGCCCACGATATTGCTCTGGCCATGCACCGCATCGATGCCGAAGATGATCGGAATCGCGTTGCCGCCCTTGGACGTGTCCATCGACGCTTCATAGAACGCGTCGGCCAGCTTCAACCATTCGGCCGGGCTGGCGTTGTACTTGCCGCCTGGATCGGAATTGCCGCCTGCCAGCACCGAACCGATGCGGTACTTGCGCACGTCGTCCGGGGTCATGCTGGCAATGTCGCCCTGGATGGTCTGGGCGACCTTCTCTTCCACGCTCATCTTGGCCATCACATCGGTGATGCGCTGCTCCAGCGCCGCGTCCTGCGCGAACGGCCACTTCGGCGACGGCCACTGGTCCGGATGGATGGTGGTCGACGACTCGGCAGGTGCGGTAGCCGGGGCGGTCTTGCTCGCCTCGGCAGCGGTGTCCTTGCCTTGGCAGGCGGCCAACATCAGCACCGCTGCAGTGGTAGCCAGAGAAAGGGCGCGGCGCGCGACGGGCGCGGCGGTATGGCAAAGCAGCTTGTCCAAGATTTGGTTCTCCAGGGTGGTTCTCCCACGGCGATGCGTTGCGCCGCAGGCCATTAGGCGGCGTACGCTTGCGTGATTCCCCTACCCTGTCAACAACAGCTAACCGTATGCCGGATTGCAGGCAACTTATTGGCCGCGGCTATAGCGTTGGAATACCGGCAGCACCTGTGAAACCGCGCAAAACTCCCCAATCCGCTGCCGTGGCTGGCATTCGAAGCAGACGCACTTTGCTGCATTGCACCACCTGCAGATTTGGTCAGTGCGCAGTATTGGCACGTAGTGGCATCTGGCAGCGCTCGTTTGCGCCGACGCGTTCGAACATCGCCCAACGGGTGAGCTCGCCGTCAAACAACTGTCATACAGGCGGCCTAGCGTGACCGGCTTGCCGATGCGCCACTGCCATCGTCGATCTTGTCTTTGCCTGGAGTTTCGATGCCTGCCTCCCCCGACCCCTCTCGTCGTCGCCTGATGCAATTGCTGGCGACCGTTCCCCTGTTGCCGCTCGGCAACGCCAGCGCCGCCGCCTTGCAACAACTTGGGGGTGCGGCATGGGCCGCGCGCCCGTTGCGACCATCCGACAATCCGACCCGCCTGGTCTCGGCCACCTTCCACGGCATGCCGGCACCCAGCCTGGCCAACCCGGCGGCAATGGCCACCACCACGGTCAGCTCGGCGCTCAGCGTGACCCGCAGCGACGGCAACACGCAGCGCTATGCGTTGGCCTACCATCCGTTTTTCGTCACCGGCGACCAGGTGCCGGACGGCAACGGCGGCACCGTGCTGGCGGGCGGTTACTACGACATCCAGCATCGCCCGATCATCGATCGCTCCAAACCCGGTGCTGAGCGTGCGTTCTTTTCCGATTGCCCGGACGGCTCCTCGCTGCTGACCCTGCCCCATGCCAAGGTGCCGGGCGTCAAGGGCAACCACGTATTCGCGGTGGTGCAGTTCGAATACACCACCCGCGACCAGGCCGGCAACGACGTCAATCGCCACCTGCCCGCGCCGATCGCGGTGTTGACGCTGGATCAGGACCCGGCCACCGGCAAGCTGTCGCTGGTGAAGTACCACAACGTCGACACCGCGCCAGTGCATGGGCTGTGGACCACCTGCGGTGCCAGCCTGTCGCCGTGGAATACCCACCTGTCCAGCGAAGAGTACGAGCCCGACGCCACCGCGCTGGCTGGCAACACGCAGTTCCGCAGCTACAGCACGCACCTGTACGGCGACCCGGAAAAAGCCAACCCGTACCACTATGGCCACCTGCCCGAAATCACCGTGCACCCGGATGGAACGGGGAGCGTGCGCAAGCACTACTGCCTGGGCCGCATCTCGCACGAACTGGTGCAGGTGATGCCCGACCAACGCACCGTGCTGATGGGCGACGACGCCACCAACGGCGGGCTGTTCATGTTCATCGCCGACCGCAAGGCGGATCTGTCGTCCGGAACGTTGTACGTCGGCAAGTGGCACCAGACCTCCGGTGTCGGCCCGGGTGCGGCCACGTTGCGCTGGATCAAGTTGGGGCATGCCACCAGCGCCGAGATCCAGGCAATGGCCGACCGCCTCACCGCCGCCGACATCCTCGATGTGCATCTGAGCGATCCCGGCGATGCCAGCTTCACCAAGATCCCGTTCAACGGCACCTTCAACTGGATCCGCATCAAGCCCGGCATGGAAAAGGCCGCCACGTATCTGGAAACCCATCGCTACGCCGCATTGGCCGGCGGCAGCCTGGGCTTTACCAAGCTCGAAGGCACCACCGTCAACGCCCACGACAAGGTCGCCTATATGGCGATGTCCTACATCGTCACCAGCATGCTCAATGGCTCGGGCGATGTAAAAGTGCAAGGCCCGGAAGCCGGCGCGGTCTATGCCTTGAACCTGCGTGGCGGTCAACGCGACAGTCACGGTGCGCCGATCCACAGCGACTGGGTGCCGATCGACATGGCAGCCCCGGCGGCCCTCACCGGGCACAACCTGGCCAAGGCCGATGCGCTGGGCAATCTGGCCGACCCGGAACGGATCGCCAACCCGGACAACCTCAAGTTCTCCGAGTCGCTGCGCACCTTGTTCATCGGCGAAGACAGCAGCCTGCACGTCAACAATTTCCTGTGGGCGTACAACGTGGACAACGGCACGCTGACGCGCGTGCTATCGGTGCCGGCAGGCGCCGAATCGACCGGCCTGCACGCAGTCGACGAGATCCACGGCTGGACCTATGTGATGACTAACTTCCAGCACCCTGGCGACTGGGAAAGCCCATTGCACGACACCGTCAAGGCCACGCTGGATCCGCTGGTCCGCGCCAACTACAAGGACCGCTTCGGTGGAGCCGTGGGTTATCTCACCGGCGATCCGGTGGCGGTGCAGTTGAGTAAGGCGTAGAGCGGCCAACAAACGTAGCGAGCAGTCGTCAGGTGGGTGCGGACGGCGCGCAGGAACCGGAGTGTACGAGTGGTACATGCCGATTCCGAGCGCCGCCGCGCCTGTTCGACGGCTGCGCCGTGGTTTTGTTAGCTGCGCTTAATGCAGACGGGTCACTGGCAGCGCCTGCACGGCGTTGCGACTGACGCCGGCACGCGCGCGATCGTCTGCGTTGCGGTGTGTGCGCCTTCAAACCCCGTGCTGCAGACGATGCATGCTCGTTCGCGCCGTGCATCGAGAGCAATCACGGTGATCTTCCAGACTTCCAAGAGCAGTGCTCGGAATCGGCGTGGGTCACGCGCACTTTCCGATTCCTGTGCGCCACCTCGCGACTGCCCGATACGTCTTGGTCGCCGCCCTGCGAGTGCGCGCGCCTGCGTCGCTTTCACAAGCACCGTGTCACAGCAATGACGACGAGCTTCCTGACATCGTTTCAAACGAAGACCGCATAACGTCACTGCACTGCCGACGGGCATCCCGAGTATGCGCACGCTCCTGGGCCTAGTCACGGGCGCGAGGCAACTCCAGCGCCGCCATCACGATGGGCTTGGCCCAGTCGGGTACCTGCGCCAATTCGTCCGGCGTCTGCGGGTAATGCAGGCCGCTGCGGTCCAGTTCCAGCACCAGCATGGGTGCCGCCTGACCTGCCACGTCGGCGGGTGCGCTGTTGTCGTAGACATGCAGCACTGCCAGATGCGGCAGCAAGGCAATCAGGTTGGCGCGCGACGCATCGTAACGCTCACGGATCTTGTGCTCAGGGATCGCATGACCGCCGGCCGCAACCCGCGCTGACACGCGTTGGATATGCAGGTCAACCGTCGCCAACCCGCAGAACCAGACCGCCACCGTGTGCTGCGCGCAGGCCTCGCGCAGCAGGCGCGGAATGGTCGTCGCACCCAGCGTGGTTTCGAAGGCGAAATCGCTGCCATCGGCCATCGCCTGGCGCAGCCGCCGCACGCCCTCTTCCCAGGCCTGCGCGTTCGCCTCCGCAGGCGCCCAGCCCTGCTCGACAAGTGCCTTGGTGAACGCATCGGGATTGAACCAGGTGGCGCCGTCCTCGTGCAGAAAACGGCCCAATAACGAACTCTTGCCGGCGCCGTTGACGCCGGCCAGCACCAGGAGATTGCCCATCGGCTACAGCGACGGACCCAGGGTGACCTTGCGACCGCGGCGTGCCGGCGTGGCGATCGCCTTAGCCAAGCCTGCACCTTCGGTCGCCGCCGAAAGATGCGCATCGAACTTCGCCTGCAATGCCTGCAGCGATTGCGCGCGCGCCGAGGTTGCGGCCGCCGCACTCGCCTGACTGACCAGGCGCCGATACTCTTCGGCATCCACGACCACGGCTTCGGGGTGATTGTGGTTGGTGATGACCACCGCCCCATGCGAGCGCACCTTGCGCATCAGGCTGGGCCAGCCCTTCACCTTGATGTCGGCGGCGGGCGATTTTTCGAGCTCGGGCAAATCCTGAAAGCGCGACATGGCGACAGTCCGGCGCGGAGGGATGGCCATCAGCCTACTCCCAAATTCCCAATTTAGGAAATTTGCCCCTTTTAGCCTCATAGCGCAGTTGGCCATGCCGTCGAAACAAAAACGGGACCCGCAGGCCCCGTTCTCTGTCTGCGCGATGCGCCAATGTTCAGCCGCGCAGCTTGCCCAGCAATTCGCGCGTCACCGGGTCGGCCACATCGGCCGACTCGCCCTTCAGCGCCGGCAGCAACTGGCTGGCCAGCTGCTTGCCCAGCTCCACGCCGAACTGGTCAAACGCATTGATGCCCCAGATCACCGACTGCACATACACGCTGTGCTCGTACATCGAGATCAGCGCGCCCAGCGCCTGCGGGGTCAGCGCGTCGAGCAGAATCACCGTGCTCGGACGCCCGCCGGGATAACTGCGGTGCGGGTCGCTGCTGTCCTGGCCGTTGGCCAGCGCCTCGGTCTGCGCCAGTACATTGGCCATCAGCGCGACATGGTTTTCCGCATACGGGTCGTCGTTGTGCACGGTGCCGATGAAATCGGCCGGCACCACGCTGGTGCCCTGGTGCAGCGCCTGGAAGAAGCTGTGCTGCACATCGGTGCCCGCACCGCCCCACCATACCGACACGGTGTCGCTATCCACCGCCGAGCCGTCGAGTTTGACGCGCTTGCCAAGGCTCTCCATCACCAGCTGCTGCAGGTAGGCAGGCAGCAAGGCCAGGCGTTGGTCGTAGGTCATCACCGCGTGCGTGGCGCTACCAAGCAGGTTGCGATTCCACACCGCAGTCAGCCCGTGCAGCACCGCGACGTTTTCTTCCAGCGGCGTGTTGAGCGCATGCGCATCGAACTGCGCGGCGCCTTCCAATAATTGTTCGAAACGCACGAAGCCAATGGCCAACGCAATCGGGAAACCCACCGCCGACCACAGCGAGTAACGCCCGCCCACCCAATCCCACATCGGCAGCACGCGCCCGGGTGCAATATCGAAGGCCTTGGCCGCGCGCTCGGGGTTCGCACTGACTGCATACAGCCGCTCGCTGCCACCCAACCAGGCGTGCAGGATGCTGCCGTTGAGCAGGGTTTCCTGGGTGCCGAAAGTCTTGGAAATCAGGATGCCGGCGGTACGTGCCGGGTCCAGTGTGGCCAGCGTGCGCTGCATTGCTGCGCCATCCACATTGGAGACGAAATGCACGCGGAAGCGTGCACCGGAGACCGGTCGCAACGCGTCGGCAACCAGACGCGGGCCAAGGTCCGAGCCACCGATGCCGACACTGACGATATCGGTGACGTCGGTGGCTTCCAGTTGCTGGATCAACGCACCCATGCGTTGGCGCACTTCGGCAGCGGTGGCATACGCCTCCGATGCCACCGGCGCGTCTGTCAAATCACCACGCAACGCGGTGTGCAAGGCCGCGCGTTGTTCGGTAACGTTGACCTGCTCGCCACGGAACAGGCGCTGGAACGCACCGGCCAGATCGCGTTCGCGGGCGATGACGAACAGCGCATCAAGCGCGGCGCGGTCGTACTTCTGCCGCGCGAAATTGAAATACAACGGACCGACTTGCCTGGCGTACTGCGTCGGCCGTTCCGGCTCGGCGGCAAGCAATGCGGGGATGGCAGCGCCGCGCAGGCGCTGGGCGTGGGCGTGAAGCGCGTCGAATCCGTTGGTCTGTGTCATGCGGCCTGCGTGGGGATGCTGTGGTTGGTGTGGGAGATCGCGTTGTGCGCGTTCACATATACCAGATTGGGCTTGAAGGTCTTGGCTTCGTCTTCGCTCATGCTCGCGAACGCCGCCACGATGATCAGATCGCCGACCTGCACGTGACGCGCAGCGCCGCCGTTGAGCGACATGATGCCGCTGCCTTCTTCAGCCCGGATGGCATAGGTGCTGAAACGCGCACCGTTGGTGACGTCCCAGATGTGGACCTGTTCGAATTCGCGGATGCCGGTCGCTTCCAGCAGCAGGCCGTCGATGGCGATCGAGCCTTCGTAGTTGAGCTCGGAGTGGGTGACGGTGGCGCGGTGGATCTTGGCTTTCAGCAGGGACAGATGCATGGACGCAGGCAACGACAAAAGGAAAGCCGGTATTTTAGCGGAAAGCGCCCGCTGCCACCGGTTCGCGCTGCGTCCGGTGGTGAGGGCTTCAGGCCGGCGCCGTGCGAAGGCGCATCTGCACTGGCGCGCTGCGCTGCAGACCGAGGTCAGACGCGGCGTACGCAGCGTCGGCCCGATCAGAATTCCAGGTTGTCGATCAAGCGCGTGTTGCCCAGGCGGGCCGCGATCAGGGCCACGCGCGCACCGGCGTGGCTGTCGCCCGGCTCGCTCAAGTCGGGCAAGCGCACCACCGCGTAATCGACCCGGAAACCGGCCTGCTCCAACCCATGGCTGGCCGCATCTTCCACCTGCGCCCGCGGCGTGCCGGCGGCATAGCTGTCGCGCATCTGCAGCAGCACCTTGCGGATCTTGGCCGAGGTCGGGCGATCTTCCGCCGACAGATACTGGTTGCGCGAGCTCATCGCCAGGCCATCGGCCTCGCGCACGATGCTGCCGCCCAGAATCTCGATCGGAAACGCCAGGTCGGCCACCATTTGCCGGATCACTGCCAACTGCTGGTAATCCTTCTTGCCGAAGGCGGCCACGTCCGGCTGCACCTGATTGAACAACCGCGCCACGACGGTGCACACGCCATCGAAATGCCCCGGCCGGCATTCGCCTTCCAGCACATCACTGACGCCGGGCGCGTGGATGGGCGTGGCCAGCGCGGTGCCAAGGGGATACATGGTGTCCACGTCCGGCAGCCACAGCGCATCGCACCCGGCATCTTCCAGGCCGCGCAGGTCGGCCTCGGGCGTACGCGGGTAGCGCGCGAAATCTTCATTCGGGCCGAACTGGGTCGGGTTGACGAACACGCTGGACACCACGCGGTCGGCGTACTGGCGCGCCAGCATCACCAGCGAGTAATGCCCTGCGTGCAGGTTTCCCATGGTGGGCACCAGTGCCACGCGCAGGCCCTCGCGCTTCCAGCCATTGACCAGGGCGCGCAGTGCGGAAAGATCGGTGAGTGTCTGGATCATGCGGCGTACGCGTGCTCTGCATCGGGGAAGCTGCCGTCGCGCACGGCCTGCGCGTAGGCACGCACCGCGCCCGCGACCGAGCCGCCTTCGGCAAGGAAATCCTTGACGAACTTGGGACGGCGGTGACCGCTGTCCAGGCCCAGCATGTCATGCATCACCAGCACCTGGCCGTCGCAACCGGGGCCAGCACCGATGCCGATGGTGGGCACGCTGAGTTCGGCACTGATCTGCGTGGCGATGGGCGTCGGCACGCATTCCAGCACCACCAGGCTGGCACCGGCGTCGACCACCGCCTGCGCATCGCGGCGCAACTGCTCACCGGCTTCACCGCGCCCCTGCACCTTGTAGCCACCGAACCGCAGCACCGATTGCGGGGTCAGCCCCAGGTGCGAGCAGACCGGAATCTCGCGCTCGACCAGATAACGGATGACCTCAAGCTTGTGCCCGGCGCCTTCGATCTTGACCATTTCCGCGCCGGCTTGCAGCAGCTGGGTAGCGGCATCCAGTGCACGTTCGGGCGTGGCGTCGGCCTGGAACGACAGATCGGCCACCAGCAATGCGCGATCGAGCGCGCGGGCCACCGAGGCGGTGTGGTAGACCATGTCGGCGGTGGTCACCGGCAAGGTGGAATCGTGCCCCTGCACCACCATGCCGAGCGAATCGCCGACCAGGATCAGATCCACGCCATTGGCGTCGAAGGTGCGCGCGAAGCTGGCGTCGTACGCGGTCAACATGACCAGTTTTCGACCCTCGCGCTTGGCCTGCGCCAAGGCGGGCACGGTCCAGGGCTTGCTGTCGGCGTGGCTGCTCATGAAGTCATTACGTGGGGTGATAAGCCGGCCATTATCTACCCAATCGGCTCCAGCCCGCAGGTATCGATAGTGTGCAGAGCGTGCCGCACTGTTCCATGGCCAGGAATGATCGCCTCCGGCGCCAGCTCGGACAGCGGCAGCAGCGCGAAGGCACGCGCCTGCAGATGCGGATGCGGCACCTGCAACTGCGGCAGATCGATCACCTGCTCGGCGTACAGCAGCAGGTCCAGATCCAGCGTACGCGGGCCCCAGCGCTCGCCGGCGCGGCGCTGCCGGCCGAACGATTGTTCGATGCCCAGCAAAGCCTCCAGCAGCGGCAGCGGCGCCAGGCCAGTGCGCAACTGCGCCACGGCATTGATGAAATCGGGTTGGTCTTCGCGGCCCCAGGCCGGCGTACGGTATAGGCGCGACGCGGCGATCAGTGTGGTTTGCGGCACAGCGCCCAGCGCAGCGATGGCCGCGCGCACGCTGGCCTCGGCCGGGCCCAGGTTGGCACCCAGGCCGACAAAGGCGGTCTGCATGCCCTACTCGCCTGCGGACGCGCCAGTGCGACGGCGACGGCGACGACGCTTGCGCGGCGCGCCCTCCTCGCCTTCCTGGTCGGCTTGCGCCGATTCGATCGCATCCACCAGTTCCTGGCCGGACGACTTCTGCGCCTCACGCCAGAACTCCACATCGGCAGCATGATCGGGCGAAGCGAACTGGCGCAGCACCAGGAAATCGAACGCCGCACGGAAGCGCGGATGCGACAGGGTGCGGAACACCCGCTTGCGCTGACGCGAGGAGAAGCGCGTCTGCAGCAGCCAGATCTCCTGCATCGGCAGCGAAAAGCGGCGCGGCAACGCGACGCGTTCCAGCTGATGCAAGGTGACGCGATCGGCCGCACGACGCTGCGCATCCTCCGGTTGCACGCCCTGCGCCTGCAGCCCCATCAAGGTACGGCAGAACGCCGGCCACAGCAGTAGCGCGAATAGGAATGCCGGCGACACTGGCTCGTCGTTGGCCACGCGTGCATCGGTATTGCGCAGGCCTTCCAGCACCATGGCGCGCAACGCGCCGCTACGGTTGGATTTCAATGCTGCCGCGCTTTCTGGAAACAGCGCGCCGAACAGCCCATAACGCTCCAGGCCTTCGAAGCTGGCGACGCCGTGTCCGGACAGGAACAGCTTGAGAATTTCTTCAAACAGTCGCGCGGGCGCGGCTTCGGATAACAGCCCGGCCAGGCGCGGGATCGGTTCGGCGGTGCCGGCTTCGATCTCGAAGTTCAACTTGGACGCCAGGCGCACCGCGCGCAGCATGCGCACCGGATCTTCCTGGTAACGCAGCTCCGGGTCGCCGATCAGCTTCATCAAGCGCGCCTGGACGTCTTCGAAGCCGCCGCAGTAGTCGCGCACCGAAAAATCCTCGATGGCGTAATACAAGGCGTTGCAGGTGAAGTCGCGGCGGATCGCGTCGTCTTCGATGGTGCCGTAGACGTTGTCGCGCACCAGCCGGCCGTTATCGAGTTCGCGATCGCCGCTGCCATCGTCGCTATTGGCGCGGAAGGTGGCCACTTCGATGATTTCGCGACCGAACACCACGTGCGCCAGACGAAAGCGGCGACCGATCAAGCGACAGTTCCGGAACAGCGCCTTGACCTCTTCCGGCGTGGCGCTGGTGGCGACGTCGAAATCCTTGGGGTGGTGGCCGACCAGCAGATCGCGGACCGCACCGCCGACCAGGTACGCACCAAAGCCCGATTCGCGCAGGCGGTAAAGCACGCGCAGCGCGTTGGGGCTGATGTCCTTGCGCGAGATGGTGTGCTGATCGCGTGGAATGACGCGCAGCGTGAACGGGGATGTAACTGAGGGTTCGATGATGGCGCTTCCGTCTTGTGTTGCAGGATTGCCCAACGGCTATTACCTCACTATACTAGCGCGCTGCACAAGACGTGACAAAAGCGCTCCCTTCGTCTAATGGTTAGGACGTGGCCCTCTCAAGGCTAAAACAGGGGTTCGAGCCCCCTAGGGAGCACCACCTCTCGTTTCGCTGCAGAAACGCCAGAGCCCCGCATTGCGGGGCTTTTGCGTTGTGGCGCAGGCACTTGGCACGCTTACTGGACTGCGCCGCCATGCGGCGGGCCGCGACGGCCTCCAACGCGCGCCTTGGCCTGGGCAGGACCGCCGGGACTGACGACGTGGTCGAGGTTGGTTGCCGCCATGCATCGGTGCCCAGATCGCATCGGACGCGCGCCTTGCGGCAGTGTTTGTCGGGATGCGTCTAGCCGCGACCATCAACACGCCGCAGCCAACGCGCATGCCGCTTTCGCGAGTACCGCGCGGTGAGGGTTAGACGATGGATCGACCACAGTTACGCCGCTTAGATCAGCCACATCAGCACAAAGAAAACAGCAGGGTCCAACAGCAACGCGCCGCGCAGACCAGGCTCGCCATTGCTCGTCGCGACAGCCGACTTGCGTGGTGTGCGTGCCATTCGCAGTGGCCGCTTTGGTAATTTGCAGTACATGGCGTCTGCTCACACGGCTACGGGGAAAGGCGTCTGGTCGTCGCTACCGGTTTCGGCGACGGCGTCATGCGCATGCAAGCTTTCCAGATGGCGTACCGCCACATGAAACGCCGCGTAGTGCTCACCCAGCACCTTGCGTAGGCGTCGCGCCGCGTCTTCGACATACATCAGGTTTGCGCCGTTCAAGCGCGCAAATGCCTGTTCGTCGGCCCGCCGCACCGCGGCCTGCACCGGCGTTGCCAACGCCTGCTCGCACAGACCGATCAGTTGCTGGATCGCAAAGCCCTGCGCATCCACGGGCAGATCAACACGTACCTGCGCCACGCTGCGCTGGCTGTGCGGGGTGGCGTAAGAACCGTGATCCTGCAACCACTGCGCAACGTCCTGTAGCGGCAGTGCACCGCGCCCGGCGTGCTGCTGTACGAACGCATCGCTGAGCAACTGCCGCGACAACGCCGCCGAACACGGGCATGTGGACGCATACAGCACCTCGACCTGTAGCTGGATCGTGGTGTGCCCTGCCCTGCACTGCGCGGCGATATGCACCGGATAAGCACGCCAACCGCTTAGCCCCTCGCTGCGCAAGGCCGGCATGCGCAGCAGCCGTTCGAAGCTGAGCGTCAGCCTTGCGGCGCGGCTTGCGCAATCTGCATGGCTTTCGATCAGCGCCTGTAGCAGCTGCGACAGCATGGCCGGCGACAATGGCCGCTGCAGATGCAGGTCCAGCAGGCGATACAGCCGCGACATGTGGATGCCTTTGAGCTCAGCCCGCGGCAGATCGACCTGCACGCTGGCGCGGGCGGCAAGGTCGCCAGCACCAGCGTCCAGATGCACGGGAATTGCGATGTCCTGCATGCCGACCCACCGCAAGGGCGCGCTCAGCGTGGATGGTTCGGTTACAGCGACATCGGGAAGCGTGGCGGACATCGGGCGCTCATTGAAGGGTAAAGGTGACGACCGCGACTCAGGCGCGACCGGGAAACGCGGCGAAGTAGTCGTCGATTCCCGCATGCAGCGTCTGCGCGAGTTCGTCCTGATGCGTATCGCCACACAAACGCTGGCAATCGTCGCGATTGCTCATGAAGCCTGTTTCCACCAGCAACGACGGAATATCCGGCGACTTCAGCACCGCAAAGCCGGCCTGCCCCACCTGATCCTGGTGCAGGCGCGTCACCTGCTGCAGGCGGCCGAGCATCAGCTTGCCGAACTGCAGGCTGCTGGCGATGGTGCCGCTCAGCGACAGGTCGGCCAGTACCTGCGACAGCACCGGGTTGCTCGGCACCCGCAGCCGGCGTGCGGTATCGCCCATATCGTCGGCAGCGTTTTCGCTATCGGCGATCCAGCGGGCCAGTGCCGAGCTGGCCCCGTTCTCGGACAAGGCGAATACCGAGGCGCCACGTGCCTGGCTATTGGGTGCGGCATCGGCATGGATGGACACGAACAGATCGGCATTGTGGCGATGGGCGATCAGCACCCGCTCGTGCAGCGGCACGAAGCGGTCGTCGCTGCGGATCATGCTTGGCCGGTAACGCGGATCGGCGGCCAGACGCTGGTGCAGCCGCCCGGCCACCGCCATGGCGACATGTTTTTCGTAACGCGCATCGGCACTGACCGCACCCGGATCCTTGCCGCCATGGCCGGCATCGATGGCGATCACATACGGATGCAGGCGCGAGCGTGTGAACGCAGCCGCCGCCACAGCCGGCACTGCCTCTGACGACGAGGCAGTGCCGGAAGCGGCAGCAAGATCGAATACCAGCACGCTGTCCTCCCACCGCGCCGTGGCCGTCAGCGGCTGCGACAGATCGAGCACCACGCGCAGCCCATCACCATGCGGGCCGCTGCGGATGGCGGCGACGGCGAGACCTTCGGGCAATGGATCCATCTGCGGTGGTTGCGCCGAAATGCCCGACAGGTCGATGACCAGGCGCGCTGGATCGGACAAGGTGAAGCTGCGGTAGGCGACCTGCGTACTCAAGGCGAGTCCAAGTCGCAGCCCCCCCTCCTGACGCTGCAGGTTGCAGTTGCGCAGCCGTGGCAGCGACTGCCCGTGGACCAGGCTCGGCGACAGCACCAAGGCCGCGCCGACGGTGCGCAGCACCTGCCGCCGCCTCATCGGGCCAATCCCGAAGGATCGATGCGGCCACCGCGCCACTTGGAGCACGGAAGGTTCGGCATGGTGACCAGGCAAACGACACTCTGCGGCAAGGAACGCGACACGACGTGACCAGACGAACGATGGATGAAGTGTTATAAAGTAACACTTATTGCGCAAAATCAAGCCCGCCGCGCCGCGCCACTGCCCTCACGTTCACTTTTACCGAAGAGCACCACGATGTCCCTCGCCATCCCCGACAGCTATACCGCCTGGCGCCACTGCATCGAAGTCGACTGCGCCCAGCCACTGACCGCGCCTTTCATCGTCCAACGGCTCGCCAGCCTGCGCGACCTCGGCGACCACCACACCCAGCAATTCCTGCGTCGTTGGGGCGAACTTCATCACCGGCGGGTGATTGGCTGGTTTGAACGTGCTGGTGGCGAACTCGAGCCCACCAGTTGAATGGAGCGCGCACTCCAATACTGCACATCACGCCCGACCTAATAGATCCGGGTAATAGTGGACGCGATTGACTCTTCCTTGGCTGATCGGCGGATGGTATGCCGCAACAATTTTCTGCGACCAACAATCAACAAAATCTGCCATTCAACACGTAACGTATAAGCGCCTGAATCGCAGGCGGTGTTGCCCCACGCAGGGGGAAGGCAAAATCATGAGGAACGCAAAAAATTGGTGTGTGGCTTTTTGTTTAATCGCCGGACTCTTCGCATCAAGCGCGGCGATGGCTCAATGCTGCCCCTCCAGCGGTGGTATCGGTGCGCATGCAATGACAGGACTTGGCGATAGCAGCCCCAAAGCCGCCAACCTGGCCATTGACCCATCGCTCGCTATATATGAACTGCAGCGCGACGGAGTTACCTACTTGCAAATCAACGATGTCACCGGCGTGGTCCGCGCGGTAGTTGCGAGAGTGGACAACGCCCTCTGGACGTTGCCAATGGGCAAGGATGTAGAGCGCGTCGTGTTGCCTTCAGCAAACAAGATTTCTGCAAGCACGCGCTCAAATGACGCGGCAACACTTGATGCAACCCAACGCGATCAAGCACGACTCGTCTATCAAACAAGGAACTTCACGGTACTAACCCGGCGTGAAGCAGCTGGGGACCAGTGGATAGTCTCCCCCTGACCTCCACGGAATCAGGCTCAGCAACAAGGAACGTCACAACCAACGCATGGCGGCGGCGAAGCATGCCGCCATGCGCCTTCAATCGTGCATACAGTTCAGCTTCGATATCGTCTGAGTCGCGTCCAGCCAGCTCAGCTGACGAAGAATCCGCAATAACGCGCACCACAACCCCCCTAGCCTCTTTACCTGTCCACGCACGAGCCTGGATGAAATGCCTGCGAGCTGACGGCAAGATCTCGACACAGTTGAGCACACTGCGATACGCGCTCAGCTGTAGCTCCAACGACAGATTCTTACAATCTCCGCGAAACACGTATTGAAACCGAGATTGGCAGAAACGCTCAAGTGCTGGCGAACGCAAGGCTTGATAGAGCCCGTGTGTCTCGATTTCCAAAGGATAAAGTGCGGCCACATATTGCTGCAATAACTGCGACTCAAGCACACCAACCCGTGTCATCTCCATTGCAACCGCGTGCTGTCCTTTCGCTCTCAAATCAGCCACGACGTCTTTGCGCATCCTGTTGATCTGCACATTGATATCAGAATATTCAAGTACGCGGTTGCGTAACAGACGTTCTGCACTGGAATAGCTCGCACGAGCGAATCGAAAGGTGTCGTCCTTCGCGCGATTCGAAATACTATTGCGAGCGGACTCACGCAGGCGAGCGTTAAAAATAAAAAGAGCGGTCGTCATGACTCCATAGAGCAACTGAATATTAAAAACATGTTGATCGAAGAAGCCCGCCTGATAGACCCTGGGAAGAGAGAACTCAAGTCCAAAGCTAGCAAGTAGCGCGCCCAATGCAATACCTTTCCATCCATGCCTAAAGGTCATGACGATCATCGGCACAAGCATCGCGATCATCAAAATGTTTCGAATCGATGGGCTACTGAAGACACCCAGACTGAAGAACAGTCCAAGGATAAAAACCACGGCAACAGCGAGATCTCTTGGCAGACTGGAATGCACTGGGCTGTCATTCCAACTGGTCCACAACATCGTGGGAAGCAGCAAAACCAGTATTCCAAGATAGCTGCCCGAACCGTAGAGCAGCAGCAGATCAATCACGGGATAAATCGGTGGACCACCGAGCGTTTCATTTAACAACATACTGCAGACTGCATTCCAAAGCCCTAGCGCAAGTGCGGCAGGAATAAGCCAGTGCTGCTTTTTGACGATATTAGGCACATGGTAACGAAGCAGGAAAATGCCGCTGGCAATCAAGGGCACATGCAAGAACGGACTCAGGTAAGACCATAGCGGGCTGAACCCCTGCAACCCGCCCAGCGGAATACGCAAGACCAACATGGCCGCAGCATCTCCTGCTAATAGGAACGGCCATTCGCGATACGGTCGAAACAGCAAGGTGACGACCCGCAAGCCAACTGGCAAATACCATTGGTCGATGGAGAAGCGCCAGAGGATCAGAGACACCAAGCAGTAGCACACGCTGATCAGCATGCCCCTGACAAGCTCTTTGGCTACTGCCATACCACCACTCCTTGGTTCCACGATTCGCCCTAGTCTGGAGGGAAACTGCCTGGTGGAGTATAGCGGTGGCGCACAATTTGCAAAAAGAGCCCATGCGCTTGCAGGCGGTTATCGCCGTTAAGACAGGCGTTGCACTTTGGTGGTGCGTTGGGCCACATGGAATCAGGCCGCCTGACACAGCGCAGGCCAGAGCTGTAGGCAGTTGCCAGGGCACATATCGCATCCAGCCCAACGATCACAGCCAGCGTGATCGAGTCGCCTGCAGCGATGCAGGCATGCGAGACATCGGCAAGATCCCGGCGAGACCGTCAACGAACAAGGCCGCGCAATGCGCGGCCTTGTTCGTCTTCCAAACCGATATCGGCATAGCAGAGAAGATCAGCCCTCCATCTGCTCCAGCTCCTTGCCCTTGGTCTCATAAACGTACTTGAGCACGAAGAACACCGAGATGAAGGCGGCGACGGTGTAGATGCCGTAGGCGCCGGCCAGGCCGATGCTGCCGAGCAGGATCGGGAAGCTGACAGTAATGGCGAAGTTGGAGGTCCACTGCGCGGCGCCGGCGATCGCCAGGCCCGAGCCGCGGATCTGGTTAGGGAACATCTCGCCCAGCATCACCCACATCACCGGGCCCCACGAGGCATTGAAGAACACCACGTAGACGTTGGCGGCCACCAGCGCGAGCATGCCCATGGCATCGGACATGGCGAGCTTGCCGTTGGGGTCCAGCGAGGCGGTGGCGAAGGCGTAGGTGACCAGGGCCAGCGAGACCGCCATGCCGGCCGAACCGATCCACAGCAGCGGCTTGCGACCGATCTTGTCCACCAGCATCACCGTGACCAGGCAGGCGCCGATGCTCAGGCCGCCAGAGAGCACGTTGATCAACAGCGCGTCCTGCTCGGAGAAGCCGACCGCCTGCCAGAGCACCGCGCCGTAGTAGAACACCACGTTGATGCCGACCAACTGCTGGAAGACCGCCAGTCCAATACCGATCCAGACGATGGGGCGGATCTTGCCGGTGGCCTTGTTGATCAGGTCGGAGAACTTGGGCTTGTGCTGATCGGCAGACATCGAGGCGGAAATCTCGCCCAGCTTGGTCTGCGCGACGGCGTTCCCGTACAGACGCTTGAGCACCACCAGCGCCTGTTCGCGGCGACCTTTGACCACCAGGTAGCGCGGGCTTTCAGGAATGACCAGCAGCAGCAGGAGAAACAGCAGCGACGGTATCGCCTGCATCCAGAACATCCAGCGCCATGCGGCCTGCCCTGCCCAGAGAGGCTCGGTAGAAGCGCCGGCGGCGTTGGCCAGCAGGTAGTTGCTCAAAAATGCGCAGAACAACCCACTGATGATGGCGATCTGCTGCATCGTGGCAAGCCGGCCGCGATAGCGTGCGGAGGCGACCTCGGCGATGTAGGCCGGCGAGATGACGCTGGCCGCACCCACGGCAAAGCCGCCCATCACGCGGGCGAAGATGAAGAAGCCGGAACTGTGCGAAGCACCGGCGCCAATGGCCGAGAGCAGGAACAGCGCCGCGGAAATGATCAGGACCGCACGGCGGCCCCAACGGTCTGCCAGGCGGCCGGCAAAGAAGGCGCCGATGGCGCAGCCCAGCAGCATCGAGGCGACCTCGAAGCCGGTCTCGGCGGCGGTGGACTGGAAGGTCTGTTTCAGGCCATCGACGGTGCCGTTGATCACGCCGCTGTCGAAGCCGAACAGGAAGCCGCCGATCGTGGCTACACAGCTGATCAGGATGATGAAACGGGTGTTCTCGCCGGCATCGGGGGCGCCGTCAATGGAAACACTGGACATGGATTCACCTGGGAACATGCAAGGGAGCGTCCACGGGGGTGGCCGCCATCGGCCGGCGACGCAGTGCGCCGCCGGCCACGGGACATCAACGCGTCAGATACTGATTGATCAGGTTCTCATACGCTTCCTGGCGCCCGCTGACCTGCTTGGGCGCATTGCCGGCAGCATGCTTGGCCAAATCGGCCAGCGTGCTCTTGCCTGCGGCAAAGTCGGCGCCTGCACCCTTGTCGAAGCTGGCGTAACGCTCGGCGCGCCACTGTTCCAGCGGCGAGGAGGTCAGCAGCGCGTTGGCCACTTCCAGCCCGCGTGCGAACGCATCCATGCCGCCGATATGCGCCAGGAACAGGTCCTGCGGGTCGGACGATTCGCGCCGCACCTTGGCATCGAAGTTCAAGCCGCCCGGTGCCAGCCCCCCCTGCCGCAGCACCACCAGCATCGCGCCGACGGTGTCGTACAAATCGGTCGGGAACTGGTCGGTGTCCCAGCCGTTCTGCGGGTTGCCGCGGTTGGCATCGATGCTGCCCAGCAGGCCGGCATCGGAAGCCACCTGCAGATCATGCTCGAAGCTGTGGCCCGACAGCGTGGCGTGGTTGGCTTCGATGTTGAGCTTGAAGTCTTTATCCAGGCCGTGCTGGCGCAGGAAGCCGATCACGGTAGCGCTATCAAAATCGTACTGGTGCTTCATCGGCTCCATCGGCTTGGGCTCGATCAGGAAGTTGCCGGTGAAGCCGATCGCACGGCCGTAGTCGCGCGCCAGGGTGAGGAAGCGCGCCATGTTGTCCTGCTCGCGCTGCATCTGGGTGTTGTGCAGGCAGGCATAGCCTTCGCGGCCGCCCCAGAACACGTAGTTTTCGCCGCCCAGCTCGACGGTGGCATCGATCGCGGCCTTGACCTGCACCGCCGCGCGCGCCACCACATTAAAGTCCGGGTTGGTCGAGGCGCCATTCATGTAGCGCGGATGCGAGAACAGGTTGGCCGTGCCCCACAACAGCTTGATGCCGGTGTCGGCCTGACGCTGCTTGGCGATGCCGACCATGTGCGTGAGGTTGCTCTCGTATTCACCGATGTCATCGGCATCGGGCGACAGGTCGATGTCGTGGAAGCAGTAATACGGCACGCCGAGCTTGGTGAAGAACTCGAAGGCGGCATCGGATTTGGCCTCGGCCCGCGCCAGCGCGCTGTTGCCCACATCCCACGGATACGCACGCGTGCCCGGGCCGAACGGATCGGCGCCATTGCCGCAGAAGCTATGCCAGTAGGCCACGGCAAAACGCAGATGCTCGGCCATGGTCTTGTCGCCGATCTGCTTGTTGGCGTCGTAGACCTTGAACGCCAGCGGGTTGTCCGAATCGCGGCCTTCGAAGCCGATCTTGTTGATGCCGGGGAAATATTCTTTGGCGCCGATGTAGACGGTGTTGCTCATGAGGGGTGAAGTCCTTACTGCTGGGGGAGTTGTAGAAAAACGTGTCGATCAGCCGGCGTAGAGCGGGCTGACGACATGCAGGTGCTTGAGGAAGGTCTGGTAGTGCTGCTGATACTGGGCCACGCGCTGCGGGTCGGGCTGTGCGGCAAGCGCGTCGTCCGCCTGCAAATGCTCCAGCACTACATCCGCCAACGCGGCATCGCCACCATCGGCGCGCTCGCAGGCCCACAGCGCCTGCAGCGCGGCACCGAAGGCAGCGCCTTCGGGCTGGGTCGGTACCACCACCTGCAGGTTGAAGATATCGGCCACCATCTGCCGCCACTGCGCGCTCTTGCTGCCGCCGCCGGTGAGCAGGATGGTATCGAATTGCAGGCCGGCAGCGACAAAGGCATCGAAGCCGTTGCGCAGGCTGTAGGTGGCCCCTTCCATCGCGGCACGATAGAAATGCGCGGCGGTGGTGTTGTGCAGATCCATCCCGAACAAGCAGCCGCGCGCGGCCGGCAAATCGGGAGTGCGCTCGCCATTGAAGAATGGCAGCAACACCAGTCCGTCGGCGCCCGGTGCGGTGCTGGCGATCAAGGCTTCGGTCTGCTCGCGGGTGATCGAGAACATGCGCATCACCGCCTCGGTGGCGACAGTGCAGTTCATGGTGCAGATCAGCGGCAGCCAGCCGCCGCTGGAGGAGCAGAACGCGGCCCAGCGTGCGTCGTCGTCCACCACCGGGTGATCGGCGTAGGCGAACAAGGTGCCCGAAGTCCCCAGGCTCATGGTCAGGCGTCCAGGCACCACGTTTCCGGTGCCGATGGCGGCCATCATGTTGTCGCCGCCGCCAGTGGTGACGCGCACGCCGGCCGGCAGATTCAATGCCTGGGCAGCGGCATCGGACACTGCGTAGACCGCGCCGGTTTCCACCAGCGGCGGCAATGCATCACGCAGGTCGCGCTGCGCGTCGACCGCACTCAACATGCGCTCGGACCACTGCCGCGTACGCACGTCCAGCCAGCCGGTACCGGACGCATCGCCGACTTCGGCAAAGCGCTCGCCAGTGAGCCAGAAGTTGATGTAGTCGTGCGGCAGCATCACCGTGGTCATCGCTGCATACGCCTCGGGGCGATGCTTGCGCGTCCACGGCAATTTGGAGGCGGTGTAGCCGGCCATGATCGGGTTGCCTGCAGCAGCAACACTGCCAGCCGCGCCACCGACGGCGTCCATGATTTCGTCGCATTCCAGCGCAGTGCTGGTATCGCACCACAACTTGACCGGCGCGGTGACGCTGCCATCGGCAGCCACCGGCACAAAGCCGTGTTGCTGGCCCGACACGGAAATGCCGCGCACACGTGCGCGCAACTGGCCGTCGAGCTGCGCGAAGCAATGCACGATGCCGTCGATCCACCACTGCGCCTGTTGCTCGCGGGTGCCGTCGTCGCGGCTGATCAGTTCCATCGGCGCGGCGATGGTGGCGACCACGGCGCGCTCCTGCGGATCGTAGGCCACCAGCTTGACGCTCTGCGTGCCCACATCCAGTCCTACGTACAAGCTCATTGCATCACCAATCGGTTGTGATTGAGTCCCAGCTGCTGGGTGCGGCCTGCGCCCAGTTCCAGGTCCAGGGTCTGCCCAGCGTAGGACAGTTGATAGCGCCCGCCACGATCGCTGTGCAGGCGTGCCTGCCGCAAGCGACCGCCATCCCAGTCCAGGTCCATGCTGGCGCCGCCGCGCACGCGCAAGCCGCGCACGCTGCCACGTGGCCACGCCTTGGGCAAGGCCGGCAGCAAGAACACGCTGCCGCCCCAACTTTGCAGCAACATTTCGGTAATGCCGGCGGTGCCGCCGAAGTTGCCGTCGATCTGGAACGGCGGATGTGCGTCGAACAGGTTTGGATAGGTGCGGTCAGGCGCCAGCAGCAATTGCAGGATGCGATACGCATGCTCGCCATCGGCCAGCCGTGCCCACAGGTTCAAACGCCAGCCGATGCCCCAGCCGGTGGCGTTGTCGCCACGGATTTCCAGCGAGCGCCGTGCGGCCGCAGCCAGTTCGGGCGTATCGCGCAGATTGATCTGGCTGGACGGATGCAATGCGTACAGATGCGAAACGTGGCGGTGATGGATCTCCGGCGCTTGCATGTCCCAGTCCTGCTGCCATTCCTGTAACTGCCCTGCCTTGCCGATGCGGTTGGGCGGCAATTGTTCGCGTAAGGCGGCCAGTCGCTGCGCCAGCTCCGCATCGACGCCAAGCAACTTGCTCATGGCGATGCATTGGGCGAACAGGTCGCGCAGCAGCTGCGCATCCATGGTGGGCCCGGCGCATACCGCCGCACCGAATGGGTGCTGATTTTCCGGCGACATCGACGGATTGGTCACCATCGCGCCGGTCTGCGGATCGCGCATCAACGTGGCAACGAAGAAGTCTGCGGCGCCCTTGAACAACGGGTAGATCTTGCTGAGATAGGCGCGGTCGCGGCCGTAATCCCAGCGGTCCCACAGCTGCTGCAGCAGCCACACGCCGCCCATCGGCCACAGACTCCACTTGGCGCCGTCGATCGGGTCGGCTTGCCGCCACAGATCGGTATTGTTGTGTACCACCCAACCGGGCGCGTCGTAGATCGCCTTTGCGGTATGTGCGCCCGTCCTGGCCAGGTCGAACAGCATGGCTTCCAGCGGTTCAACGCACTCGTGCAATGCGTTGGCCTCGCTGGGCCAGTAGTTCATCTCGGTGTTGACGTTGATGGTGTACTTGCTTTCCCACGGCGGCTGCATCAGGTCGTTCCAGATGCCCTGCAAATTGGCCGGCTGGGTGCCGGGCCGAGAGCTGCAGATCAACAGATAGCGACCGTATTGATGATAGAGCGCGGCCAATGCCGGGTCGTTGCCGCCGGCAAACTGCTGCACGCGTTGATCGGTGGGCAGCGCTGCCGCTTCGCTGGTACCCAGGTCGATCGCCACGCGCCGGAACAGGCGCTGGTGATCGGCAAGATGCGCACGCAGCAATGCCGCGTAGTCCAGCTTGCCCGCCTTCTGCAGGCTGGCTGCGGTGAGCGCGAGCGGGTCGCCATCGACCGCATCGAAGCGTTGGTAACTGGTCGCGGCGCTGAGCAGCAAGACCACTTCATCGGCAGCGTCGATACGCAACCGGTCGCGCACCTGGCTGAGCTTGCCACCGCTGACCTGCGGTAGCACCCGCAACGCGAACCGCAGCTTGCCCTCGATGCCGGCAAAACTGCCGTTTCGACCAATGAACAGCAAACCGCCCTGCTCCACGGTGACCTCGCCGCTTTGCGGGCTGTCGATGCCCACACGCAACGAAATACCGCCGGGGTGGTCGCACGACAGCCGGACCACGATGCATTGCGCTTGCGCGCAGACGAACACCTCGCGCCGATGCACCGCGCCGCCGGAGCGGAAACTGGTGGTGGCCACCGCGGTATCCAGATCCAGCTGGCGCCGGTACTCGCTGATGCCGTCGGCGCGATCGAAATCCAGCAACAGATCGCCGAGCGGTTGATACGGCATCTGCTTGAGCGGGCGCGAGAGCAGCTTGGCGTCGGCCAGTTTTTCGGCGTCTGCATAGCGGCCAGCGAAGATCAGCGCACGCACCTGCGGCAACGCGGCCAATCCCTCCGGGCTGGTGGAATCGTAGGGGCCGCCAGCGTAGAGCGTGTCTTCGTTGAGCTGCAGGCGCTCATGGGCGATACCGCCCCACACCATCGCGCCGAGTCGTCCATTGCCGACCGGCAACGCCTCCATCCATTCGTTGGCCGGTTCGCGGTACCACAGCTGCAGGGCATCGGCCGCCGCGACTGGCGGCAGCCCGGCCTTCTTCGAAGGTTGCGCGGCCTGTGCAGCTGCCGGCACGGCGCCCAGGACCGCGATGGCGGCCCCGGTTGCCTTGCACAGCTCGCGCCGGGTCAGCACGGCCACCGCCGTGCTGCCTGACCGGAACCGCCCGCGCCTGCCTTGCGGCGTTCCGGCATCTGCTTACTCGTCGACTGAAGACAGCCTGCGATCATCGACGAGGCGCTTTGCCGGACGCAATCTTGCGCTGCAACACGCTGACCGGTTTACCGTCGTACTGGATGCTGGTGTCGCTCCTGGGCTCGAGCGCACCGGCGTCCTCGCGCGGGCCGTCGACGAAGCGCACACTGATGGTGCGTTTAGCCTGCATGCCGGTCCAGCTGCCTTCGCGCTTGCCGATGCGCAGCTCGCCCTTGGCCTGATTCCAGACCAGCGGGATGCGGCTGAACTCGCCTTTTTCGTAGCCGTAGCCCTTGCCGTCGTCCTCATACAGCGAGAACTGGCCGTCGGCACCGGTGTAGACCACCACGGTGAGCGGCGCGTCTGGCTTCTGGTCCACGTATTCCTGCACCGGGCCGGTCGGCACGATGGAACCGGCGCGCACGAACAACGGCATGCGCTCGATCGGCGCGGCCGCTTCGATGCTCTGCCCGCCCTCGTAACGCTTGCCGGTAGCGAAATCCAGCCAGCTGCTGCCGGCTGGCAGATACACCTGCCGCGAGGTGGCGCCGAAGCGGGTCACCGGCGCGACCAGGAACGCCGGGCCGAACAGGTACTGGTCGTTGATGTCGCGCACCTTGGGGTCGTTCGGGAAGTCCATCATCATGCCGCGCATGATCACGCCATCGCGCTGGTAGGTATCGCCGGCCAGGCTATAGATATACGGCAGCAACGCGTAGCGCAGACGGTTGTAGTACGCCATGCTCTCGTAGAACGGCGTGCCTTCCGGGGCGATGTTCCAGATTTCACGGTACGGGAACTGGCCGTGCGAGCGGAAGATCGGCACGAACGCACCGAACTGGAACCAGCGTGTATTGAGCTCGCGCCATTCCGGCAGATGCGCCGGATCCTGGTCTTCATAGCGCTTCTCCACCGCAAAGCCGCCGATGTCGAAGGTCCAGTTGGGCAGGCCCGACAGCGCCATGTTCACGCCACCAGAGATCTGGTCGCGCATGTCGTCCCAACGCGAGACGATGTCGCCGCTCCATACCGCCACTGCATTGCGCTGGGTGCCGGCATAGCCCTTGCGCGAGAGGATGAACACGCGCTTGTCGTCGGCCGCACGGTCGCCCACGTACACGCCATGCGTATGCGGCAACGGGTAGGAATTGAAGTATTCGGTGGACGAGCCCAGCGCGTTGGGCGTGGTGCGCGCCTTGCGCTCGGCGATGTCCAGGTTGGAATGCACGTCCGGCTCGTCGGCGTCCATCCACCAGGCATCGAAGCCCTTGCTGTTGAGCTTTTCGTTGATCTGGCGCCAGTACATGGCTTGCGCCTTTTCCGAGTACGGGTCGTAGAACGAGTTCTTGTAGCCCTTGCCGATCCAGTCAAGCTCGCCCACTTCCACGTTGCGTTTGAACATGAAACCGGCTGCGTCCAGTTCCTTGTAGTTGGCGGTGGTGGGATAGAACTTGGGCCAGATCGAAATCATGATCTGCGCGTGCATGTCGTGCACGGCCTTGACCATGCCGTCCGGATCCGGGAAGTGCTGCTTGTCGAAATCGTGCGAGCCCCAGGCGTTTTCCGGCCAGTACGACCAGTCGAGCACGATGTTGTCCAGCGACAGTTTGCGCTTGCGGTATTCGGCCACCGCGCCGACCAGCTCGTCCTGGCTCTTGTAACGCTCACGGCTCTGCCAGAACCCATACGCCCACTTGGGCAGCATCACCGACTTGCCGGTGAGCTCGCGGTAGCCGGCAACGGCCTGGTCGTAGGAATCGGCAGAGACGAAGTAATAGTCGATCATCTGCCCGGCTTCGGACCACAGCGACAGGTCCTTGGCTTCGGCGGCCGGCAGCGGATCGCGGTGCAGCAGCGCGATGTAGCTCGGATCGATCAGGTCCCATGCAAGCTTGACGGTGTGGCGCGTGCCCGGCTCCAGATCGAGCTTGAATTCGTGATTCCACGGATTCCAGTTCTGGCGCCAGCGGTCGACGACCAGCTTGCCGTCCACATACAACTTGGCGTATTCGCTCGAATACAGCGAGAAGGTGTGCTCGCCACCGGTGAGCGCTTCGATTTCGCCCTCCCAGGTGACCTGCATGCGGCTGTTCTTGTCCTTGGTGATCGCCTGCTTCGGATACTTGGGCAGGTCGCTGAGGTACTGGTAATTCACCTCGCTCTCGCGGCGCTCGAGGATCTGCTTGCCATTGATCGCATAGCGTGCGGTCAGCGCGCCGGCCTTGCCCTTGGCGTCGTACAACTTCAGTGTTTTCGGCAGCGGCTGCAGGCCGCGCGGGTCGCCCAGGCGGGTAATGGAGTTGTTGTCCCACAACAGGCCGTAGTGGCGACTGGACACCAGATACGGCACCGCCATGTCGATGTTGTTCTGCTGCAGCTCGACGTTACGGCCCTTCTGGTTCATCCAGCCCTGCTGGTGCTGGCCGAAGCCGTACAACGCTTCGTCATCGGGCGACTGGAAGCGCTGCCGCACGCTCAGGTACTGCTTGCCCTCCACTTTCAGTGGCGCAAAGCTGCGCCCGCCGGCGACTTCCGACAACACCGGCCTGCCGCTGGCATCGGCGAAACTGACATGGCCGTCGACGGTGGACACCGTGGCGGTGACCTTGCCGGTCTTCAGCTGCACGCTGTCGCCCTGCTCGGCAATCTGGAATGCGCTATCGCCCTGCACCGGCACGCGCATCAGGCTGGGGCTACGGGCGAAGTCGCCGTCCGGGTCCGCACTGACGCGGATGATGCCGCTATCGACCACTTGCAGGCGCACCGGGGCGGCGCCCTTGGCGCTCGGCACCACGGTGACGCCATCGGCGGCCTTGCGCACTTCCTGCGCATGCGCGGCATTGGCCAGCAGGGCCAGCGACAACGCCAGGCACTGGGCGAGCGGCGTACGTCGGTTGGCAGGCACGGTGCCGGCGGAACGGATGGTGGTTTGCATGGTCACTCCCTTGGAATTACGGAACGTTGCCGCGGGGGCGGCAGCGCATGGGTGAGATGAGGCGACGTTCTCGATACGGCCTGGCTTCATTATCCTGGCGCGCCTATTTGTAGGTCGCCAGTGTGATCCTGAGCAGTTGCGGCACGTTGGAAAAATTGACGCCGTAATCGGTCTGGTCGCCATTCCAGTTGCGCTGGAACTTCCAATCATTGCCTTCGTAGACGCCTTCCTCGACGCGGTCGTAGATCAGGTTGGCAGTGGCTTCACTGGCCGGGTGCAGGGTCACGCGCACGTGGTAACCGGTGACCAGGAATTCGTCCGGGCCGAGCTCGGCGATCAACGCGGCGCCGATCGGTTCGGGGTTGCCCGGCGGATCGCCCTTGAACCAGAACTGCGGCACGCCGTAGGTGATGGTGGCGCTCCAACGGTCATTGAGCTTGAGCTCCTGCACGGCCTGGCCAGGCTCTTCGGCCGCGCCGTGCAGCTTGCCTTCGAACGCCGCCTTGGCGAACGGCCGCATGCCCATGCTGACCGCCTGGAAACCAAGCGCGAACGGCGCGAGCGTCTCTTCGTCCACATGTTTGGCACCGAGCGGATAGTTGGAATAGTGCGTGTAATCCATACCGAAGGCCGACCAGCCGATGCCGTTATGCCCTAGCGTGGGATACAGGTAGCGCGCGTATTCCGGGCGATTGCCGGTTTCGGCAACGAACAGCGCGTTGTCTGGACGCGCGTAACGCTCCAACACCGTGGTGTACATGCGGTATTCGGGCATGTAGATGTCCGGTGCCAGTAGGTCGATATGCGGACCGGCCGCCTTCCAGACATCGAGCACGTTGTCGGTGGGGCCACCGCTGGCGTACTGGCCGGGCTGGCCCGGATTGAACGGGCCACGCAGCGCGGCATTGACGTACATCGGCAACGGATACTCGGCCTTGCCGGCTGCGACGACCTGGTCGATGTAACGGCCGATCGACCACGCATGGAAGATTTCATCGGCATCGGCGCCGAACACCTGCGCCCAGGTACCCGGCTGTTTGTTCAAACGTTTGATCAGCTCGTTAGGCACTGCACCGTCGAACAGCTTCTGCGCCATCGGCGAGAAGTCGCGCACGCTGCCGTAGGTGCCGGGCTCGTTCTCCGGCTGGATCATGATCACGGTGTGTTGCGGGTCGACCTTTTTCAGGTGCTGCATGAAGGCGACGAACGCCTTGCGGTCGGCATCCAGTGTGGTCTGCGCATGCGGCGACAGCGAACCGATCGCCTTGCCCTCGCGCGTCACCACGCGCGGGAAGCGCTGGTTGTCGGTCTTCACCCAATGCGGCGCGTACTGCGGGCCGTTGTTCTTCCAGGTTGCAAACCACAACAGCACCAGGCGCACCTTGTGTTCGCGCGCCTGGCCCAGCAGCGTATCGACGAAGGAGAAATCGAACTTGCCTTCTTCCGGCTCCACCTGTTCCCAGGCGATCGGCACTTGCACGGTGTTGGGGCCGAGCACCTGCATCGCCGGCCATACCTTGTCCAGGACGCCGGGATAGTTGCTGGAGTTGTTGACCTGCGCGCCCAGGATCAGGAACGGCGCACCGTCGACCATCAACGCATGCTTGCCATCCTTGCTGACGAACTGCGGCATCGGCGTCTGTGCGGCTGGCGCCTGTGCAGTTGCCGGGGTTGCCGCCGCTGTGGTTGCAGCAGGCGAGGTTGCGGCAGATGTGCCGGCATCGCCCTTGTCGCCAGATTGGCACGCGGCCAAGGCCAGCGTCAGCGCGGACAGCAGCAGCGGACGCAGGCAACGGCGTGCAGGGGAAGAAGCGATCAAACGTGCAACGGGAGAATGCATGGACATAGGACTCCGTGTCACCAGGTATCGGTGCGGAAGGGGGAAACGGGAAGGTGTTCGCGATTGACCAGGTTGGCGTCGTCCGGGTTTTCGCTCCAGCCGTAGCGCACCGCGACCGGTGCAGCCACCGCGTCGCTGCGCACGATCACCCGATCGCCTTCGATCTGCGCGGTGGCCGGGTGGAAGTGTCGATCGGCGCCAGCAATGCGAAAGCCCTGCACTGCCCCACCGCCGCGCACTTGCAGTGCACTGCCCTGCAAATCGAAGGTCAGCACTGCTTTACCTCCGTCAAAACTCGCTCGCTTGAAGACCGGCGCGCTGAACACCAGCGTCTCGCCATAGGCCACATGCCGCGCCGCCAGCGCCAGACGATGACCAACATCGCGCTTGTTGGTGGGATGGATGTCGGTGGGGTTGCCGATATCGATGATCACCGCCTGCCCGGTCGCCGGCAGCGCCAGCGTCTTGGACTGCGACTCGCGCAACAGTGCCCACGGACTCAGTTCGCCCTTGTCGCCGCCGGCCTTGAAGTTGGCCAGCTGCACCCACAGGAACGGCAGCGTCTTTTCCCCGCGTTCGGCGCGCCATTGCTGGATCATCGCGGCGAACTGTTCACGGTACTTCACCGCGCCGGTGTCGCTGGCATTGGTTTCGCCCTGGTACCAGATCACGCCTTTGACCGGGAACGGCTGCAACGGATGGATCATCTGGTTGTACAACAGCGTAGGCAGCTGATTCTTGTTGTCGGTCAGCGACACGCGCACTGCTGCAGGGCGAAACTTCCAGCGGTTCAGCGCGCGCCTGGCGCCATCGCTGGTCTGCACGAAGCGCTGCTCGTCCGGGCCGTGCATGCCGCCACCGCCACTGAGGTCGTCCACGCGCACGGCGATGTGGTTGACGCCGGCGTTGAGCACCGCTGCCGGCACCTGATAGACGCGCGGCAGATTCCACTGCTTTTCGGTGCTGCCGACCTGCTGGCCGTTGACGTAGGTGATGTCCGAATCGTCGACCTGCCCCACGCCCAAGGTGATGCCGGCCTTGGCCTCGGCAGCACTGAGCGTCATTGTGGTGCGATACCAGGCGATGCCATCCATGCCGTCATAGCCACTGGATTCCCATTGCTTGGTGACCGGGATGCTGTCCCAATCGCTGTCGTCGAAATCCGCTTCGCGCCATTGCGGCATCTCGCCGTCCACCTTGGCCCAGCGTGCGATGCGCTTGCCGGTGGCGGCTTGCGCAGCAGCGTCGCGTTGCTTGATCGCCTCGATCGCGCCCTGGTTCTGATCGGCATTCAGGCCCAACGAGGCGGCATCCATCCACGCCTCGATCGCGCTGCCGCCCCAGGTACTGTTGATGATACCGATCGGTACGCCGGTGCTGGCGCGCAGCTCCTTGGCGAAGAAATAGCCGACGGCAGTGAATTCGCCGGCGTTGCCAGGCGTGGCAGCCTTCCACTCGCCACCGGTCAGGTGCGCCTCCGGCTGCAGCGACCACGATTTAGGCACCTTGAACTGCCGCAATCGCGGATCGTTGGCCGCAGCCACCGCCTGCGGGCCGTCGCTGGCCTGGGCTAACGGCCATTCCATGTTCGATTGCCCGCTGGCCAGCCACACATCGCCGACCAGCACCTCGCGCACCTGCACGTCGCCGCCGTCGCCCTGCACCCGCAGCACATACGGACCACCGGCCTTGTGCGCCGGCAGTTTGACCTTCCATTGCCCGGTTGCATCGGCCTTGGCGGTGGCGCGCTTGCCGTCGAAGCTGACCGTGATCGCGGCATTGGGCGCAGACCAGCCCCATACCGGCATCGGTTGATCGCGCTGCAGCACGGTGCCATCGGCAAACAACAGCGGCAGCGTTGGCAATGCCCAGGCGGTTGGGCTGACCAGCACCAAGCCCAGCAGGCAGCCACGACGAACGAGAGAAGCGGTCATGCGGTGATCTCCAAAGTCGGCGCAGCCAGGCCGCACACGGCGATACGACGGCCAACAGCGCCGTACACGGTAAGAGAGCGCGATGATGCGCGCAGCGACGCCTCGCTCATCGTGGATCCCCATAGAAGATGCCACGGCCACCGGTGGCGAAATACACACGGCCAGGAAGACGCGGGTCGCCGGTCACGCGATATGGTTTGCCAAAGCGATGTGCATCGTCATTGATGCGCAACCAATGGGCGCCCTCGTCATCGGAGCGGAAAATGCCATCCACGCCCGACACGCGCCCGGCCAGATACAAAGCCGGTGGCGCCTCAGCACGCAGCGCCTTGCCGATGCCCAACGAACGCGCTTCGTCCGGCCTGGAAAGCGTGCGCAATTTGCCGTTCTGCCAACGCATCACCCCCAGCGTGGGACTCGCCAGATACACCACGCCCGCACGCCATGGATCGGGCCGTAGTTGCGGGCGCGCACGTTCGTCGCGCGCCGGGCTGCCGATCTGCTGACCGGTATCGCGGAAACTGGCCGCACCATCGGTGCTCTCATACAGGCGCCCGCTGACGCGATCGCCCGCATACCAACGCTGCGCATCGACGCGGTCGGCCACCACAACCGCGGTGTCGGGCAAGCCCTGCACGCGCTGCCAGTGCTTGCCGAAATCGGCGGTGCGCCACACACCGCCTTGTTCCGGCGCCCACACCACTTGCGATGCATCGGCGGCAATGGCAATGGTGCCTGCCCCCTGCCCGCTCGGCGGTTCGCTGGCGAAGGCGCTCCAGTGCGCGCCGCCATCCTGCGATACCAGCGCGCGGATCTCGTTGTTGCGGCGATCGCGCACGGTGCCGCTGCGCACCATCCACTGTGGCGCCTGGCCCGCAGCATCGATGCTCTCGCCATTGGTCAGGCGTGGGCCGAGGTACTGCAACTGTGCGGTGTCCAGCGCGTCGTGCCGAAAGCCATCGATATCGCCGAGCGCGCTGAGCAGATGCGCACCGGCCATCGGGCTGAGCAGATCCAGTGGCACGGTTTCTTCCAGCCCACGGTCCTGGAACCACCACTGCAACGGCTGCTGGCGTGCAGCGAAATCCTGCAGATTCCGCGAGGCCCAGATGCCGTAGCCAGTAACGAACAAGGCGTGATTGCTGTCGAATGGGTCGATCGCCAGCGCGCCCATCCAGTGCGGCGTTGCGTGCGCGGTCCACGGCGCGGCGCTGTGATCGAACTGCGCGTTTGCCAGCAACGGCGTCCAGCTGCGCCCGCCATCGTTGCTGCGGAACAATTCATCGCGCGGGGTGCGGCGGCGGAAGGTGCTGGCCAACAGCACCTGCCGATGTTGCGGATCCACCGCAACCGCGCCCCAGCCGAAACCATCGCCACTGGCCGGTTGCGGGAGTGGGCTGATCTCACGCCAGCGGCGCTCCGCCGCGTTGTAGTTCCATAGCGCGCCACCGGCCATCAAATCCGGGCCAGGCTGATCGCCATAGCTCAGATACCACTGCCCATCGTTGCCGCCGACCATGTGGTTGGGACGCAATCCGCTCGGTTGACCCGCCACCGCCGACCAGGTGCGACCGGCATCTTCGGAGACATACAGGCTGTTGTGCGCGGTGGAAATGCCCACATAGAGACGCGGCGTCGGACTGCCAGCGCGACCGCTGGAGGCGTCGAACACGACAAAGGCGATCCCCACCGCCTGTTCGCGCCCGACATGGTTGCGCGCCGTGGCGCCTGCAAAGGCATCGGCAGGAAATGTCTCCACCCGCGCCCAGTGCGCGCCGCGATCGTCGCTGCGCCAAAGGCCTGCATCACGTGAGCCGAGCAACAGCACACGGCCATCGTGCGGGTCCACGGCCAGCCGTTCGCCATTGGCGCGGCCTAATTGGTTACCACCGAGCTTGAACGGCAGCTCGGCGCGCTCAAAGCTTTTGCCCCGATCGAAGGAACGCAGTACCGCTGCATTGCCGGCGCGTTCGTGCATGTAGGTGCCCGCGGCCAGATACAGCGCGTTCGGATCGGCAGGATCGACCGCGAAGGCGTCGATCCCCATCAGATTCCAGTCGTCGGCACCCAACCAGTCTGTCAGCGCCACCCACTGCTGCGCCTGCGCATCCCAGCGATACGCACCACCGACATCGGTGCGTGCATAGGCAAGATCGCGTTCGGCGGGATGAAACAGTACTCCGGTGACAAAGCCGCCACCGCCAATGGCCACACTGCGCCACTGATACGGCTCCAGCGTGCCGGGCTTGGACGCAGATACGTCGGACGTCATGAAGAACAACACAAGCATCAGGCACACAGCAGTCAGCCACGCCTGTGCTGCAGAAAGGTGGCGCTTAATAGGCGGATCGATCACAACGATCATTCCTCCGGCTCCGCTCGCGATCGATGACCTTGTTATCGATAGGAAAAACGCCGGTCCAACGAGCTGCCTGCACAGCTCGCCGGACCGGCGACGCACTTCCTACGGCGCGTTCTACAGGCTGGCCCGCAACGTCAGGCCATACCGACGATCGTTGATCACGAAATCGCGGTAGCGCGACTCGGTCCCCAGATAGCTTTCGCGGCGGGTATCGAGCAGGTTCACGCCATCGAGCGAAATCGACCACACAGCATTGATGTTGAAACGCAGCGAGGCATCCAGCTGGCCGAAGCCCTTGTTGTAGACCGGCAAGTTGCCGGTACCGTTGCCCGCGGTGGTCACCAGCCAGTCGCTACGCCAGTTGTAGGCCACACGGCCCTGGAAGCGCGAGGTTTCGTAGCTGAGGATCGCGTTGTAGCTGTTCTTCGACAAGCCTTCCAGCGGCACCGTCAGCGCCTGGCCGTTGGTATCGGTGGCGGTCGGACTCGGCGCTTCGCTATCCACGTAGGTGTAGTTGGTCTGTAGACCGAAGCCGCTCAGCCATCCCGGCAGGAAATCGAAGAACTGGGTATAGCCCACTTCGACGCCGCGGATCTGGCCTTCGTCGCCATTGACCGGACGGGTGATCTGCCAATTCACCGGCGCGCCGTTCTCGTCCAGGTACTGCTCGTTGAACACCGCTTCGGCGATGAACCCCTTGACCTTCTTATAGAACAAGGTGCCGTAGACCATCGAGCCCTGGCCGTAGTACCACTCCAGCGAGGTATCGAACTGATCGGCCATGATCGGTTCCAGATCGGGATTGCCGCCGCGTCCCGTGCGGGTGACGCTGCCGCTGCTGCTGTCGGCGCTCAGGCTCAGGTTGGGGTTGAGCCGGTCGAACGACGGCCGCGAGATGCCGCGCGAGGCGGCAAAGCGCCACTGCAGCTGATCGGTGAGCAGCCAGCGCAGGTTGAGGCTGGGCAGCACGTCGGTATAGCTCTGGTCGGCACTGATCGGAATCAGGCCACCACCTTCGGTCGCAGTGCCGGTACGCACCCCCTGCGAGGACAACTCGGTGCGTACCACACGCATGCCGATGTTGCCGTCGAACGGAATGTCGCCATCCACGCCGAAGCGCAGCACGCCGTAGGCGGCGTAGGTCTTTTCGTTCTGCAGGTTGACGTTGTTCGGCGCAAAGGTCAGCGGGGCGAAGCCCAACGCTGCAATGGTCTGCCGATAGTTGGCCACCGCCGCGTCCGAGGCCGTCAGCGTCGGACCAAAGGCATAGCCGTCGCCGCGGAAGAAATCGGTGATCGGGTTGGTCATCACCCCGATGCCCGGATAGTTCGCGAAGGGCGCGCCATTGCAATCGTTGATGCAGTTGAAGCGCCAGATATTGCCGCGGTTCTCCGCATCGCGATCGGTGTAGCGCACGCCTGCCTTGAAGCTGCGCACGAAGTCGCTGTCGAATGCCAGGTCCATATCCGCACGCCAGGCGAATTCGGTGCCCTTGTTGTCGTCCATGTTGTCGACCTGGTAACGCCAGCCGTCGTAGTTACCGACGTCGGCCAGGTAGCCCTCGGCGCCGCTGGCGTCGGTGACCGACAGCCGCGGCAGGCTGCCGCGGAAGTCCACATTGAGGAACGGGCTGGTGGCCTGTCCGGTCGCCAGGATGTAGCGCTCCCCCTTGGTGGTGGCATCGACGTATTGGAAGTCGGTGCTCAGCGTCATCATCGGCGTGACCGTCCACTTCGCACCGATCGCGTAATCGGTGGTCACGGACTTGCGCGTGGTCAGGCTGGTGTTGGACTCGGTCGGCACACCCTGGAACGAGCCATTGACGAATTCATTGCGGCTATTGACCTGGATGCCGGGCACGCCCTGGATGGGGTTCTGGCCGGTCAGCGCGAAGAACGAATAGTCGTGCCAGCTGAAGTCGTAGTCCGAGCGCAGCACCTGGGCGTAGACCTCCAGATCGTCGTTCGGACGCCACTGCAGGGCGACCGCGCCGGTCTTGCGCTTGCGCTCGCCGATCGTGGTGTTCTTGCCGGCGCCATGCGGAACGAAGACCTGCTGGCCCTGGTAGCCAGCAATGTTCTCGGTCTGCCCATACCACGGTTCGATGGAGATGGTGTCCTGACGAAACGGGCTGGTCTGCTGCGAGTAGTTCACCAGGATGCCGATCTCGCCGATGCCGGTCTGCCAGCGATCGCTAAACAAGCCCGAGAACGCCGGCTTGCCGTCGTCGGCGAGGTCGTAATCGTTGTACTGCACGCTACCGGCGATCTTGCGTCCGTCGTAATCGAACGGCAGACGCGTGCGCAGGTCGACCGTGCCGCCCAGGCCACCTTCGATCATGTCGGCAGACGGATTCTTGTAGACGTTGACGCCGCCGAGCAATTCGGCAGAGACGTCTTCGAAGCTCAGGCCACGGCCGTCGTTGGCGGTGAAGATGTCGCGGCCATTGAGTTCGGTGCGCACCTGGGTCAGGCCGCGGATCGCGATCGAGCTGCCTTCACCGTAGTTGCGCGAAATCTGGATGCCGGAGATGCGCTGCAGCGCCTCGGCCACGTTGTTGTCGGGCAGCTTGCCAATGTCTTCGGCAACGATGGAATCGACGATCTGCTCGGCATTCTGCTTGACCAGCTGCGCCTTGGTGACGCTGCTGCGGGTACCGGTGACCTGCACGGTGTCCAGCTGTTGCGTCGTCGAATCCGATGCCAGCGTAGCAGTGGTGGTCGCATCCTGCGCATGGGCCTGCGCGCTCAGCAGCGTGGCCACACTGATGGCCATTACGGAGCGGCGGAAATCACGGATCGAACGCTGGCCCACAGTCCGGCCTGCCGGAATGTGGCGATGTTGCACTGACATGGTGCTCCCTCCCAGGACGCATGTACTTCCAGTTTTTAGCGGGCCTGTGCGCGAACGCACTCCCGTCGTTGGTGCTGGCTTGGCATCCGCCTCCGACAAGGGCCGGGGCTGCGTGGATGCGATGTAATCCCGAGCGGGCTTACCTGGTAGCTGCGGCCGGAGCATAGGGCGCGGCCGTCATGCCAGACCAATGAAATATTCCTGGAAAGGTATTCGCTAAACCTATAACAACACTAGAAAACCCGGAAACTCTGGCATCGCAAGGCCAGAGCGCCGGGCTAGGCGTGGCGGGCTCAACTCTGCGAGCCCGCGCACGTTGACTGCGTGATTGCGCGCACTTACCAGTTCATGCGCAGCACCAGCGCATAACGGCGATCGTTGACGAACCAACTGCGCGTATACAAGTGGTCGTCGAGCTCGCCTCCGCTGTAGGAGGTCGGGCCCATCAGCACCTTAGTCACCGTATTGGTCAGATTATTGGCCTGGAATCCCAGCTGCAGATGCGGCGTGAGGCGGTAGAACACCGAACCATCCAACTGCCCGACATCGTCCGCCCAGGCGGGCAGTCGGGTAATGACGTCGCTGGCGGTCAACAGATAGCGCGAGCGCCAGGTATACGCCAATCGCGCCGACAACCGTCCTTTTTCGTAGATGCCAGCAAGGTTGTAGCTGCGACGCGACAATCCTGCTAACGGCAAGCGCACGCCGCTGATCCTGGTCTGACTGTTGGGATCGGTTGCCGAATTGACCGCGCCACTGCTATCGACAAAGGTGAAGTTGGCGTTGACTCCAAAGCCACTCATCCAGCCCGGCCAGGAATCGAAGAATTGGGTATACCCGTACTCGAAACCGCGGATACGGCCCTTGTCCATGTTGTACGGGCGCGTCACCAACCAGTGCTGGCCACCGTAGTTTTCGGCGACGGTCTGGTTGGCGATGTAATCGCTCACGTCCTTGTAGAACAACGTCAGATACATCATGTCGCTGGTGTCGAAGTACCACTCCAGCGCGGTGTCGTACTGATTGGCCTTTTCCGGCCGTAGATTCGGGTTGCCTGCCGCGCCAGTCCAGCGCGTCACGACACCGTCTTGCACCGTCGCAGAGAGCAACAGATACGCCTGCAGTTGATTGTAGTCCGGCCTTGCCATCGCCTTGGATGCGGCGATACGCCATTGCAGCGCATCGGAGAACTTGAAGCGCAGATTCAAGCTCGGCAACACGTCGGTATAGCGACCATGCGCGCCGTTGCCAAAGTATTGGCCGGTGTACTGGTCACGCAGCGCCTGTGGCGCGATGCTTGCCGACAGATCGGGGAACTGACCATAGCCATCGGCAGAGGTCCTGGTTTGCACCACACGCACACCGATATTGCCATCCACCGGCACGCCCAGTGCCTCGTCGTTACCGAAGGTCAGCATGGCATAGGCGGCCTGGGTACGTTCGGTCTGGTGATTGATATCGCGCAAGCGATAGCGCACCGGCGACCAACCGCGACCGCGCAGGGCGACGATCTGCCGGATCAGCTGCGTAGTGCCGGCATAGTCCTTGACCGCAGCATTGCTGGGGAAGTACAGCTGCGTGGGCACATCGACATGGCCGCGGAACAGGTTCGGAAACGTGTACAACTCCGAAGACCCAGTCATGTATTCGGCCAGATCGGCCAGCCCTGTCGCAGAGCCCGGGACGGGTGCAGATCTGTCGGAAATCACGCCCCAGTTGTAGGGGGTGTTCTTGTTGGTCTGGGTGCGGTCGGTCGCGCGAATGCCGGCACGAAAACTCTGTAGCCAGGCGCTATCGTCGTAGCGATAGTCCAGATCGAAGCGTGTAGCCAGCTCGCGACCGCGATTCTGCCCCAGGTGGTCCATCGCCGCTCTCCAGGAGTAGTTGGAGGGGGCGGCGGCATAGGTACGATCGGCAATTGCCGCAGACGGATACCTGCCGCTCAAGTCGACCATCAGACCCGGCAGATAGATCGTGTTGAACAGGGTGAAATCCAATGTGCCCTTATGCGACTGCAGCAACTGCATGTCGCCGCTCAGCTGCAATTGGTCGGTCAGGCGGTGGCGGAAGCCGCCTGCCAGGTCCGTGGTGGTGGTGGTCTGTTGCACATAGCGCTTCTGGGTATTGAAGCGCACCCGATCGTTCGCGCCGCCTTGCCCGCGCCACAAGCTGGAGCCAGGTTCCCCACTGACGAATCTGCCCTGGTCGTCATAGGCGAATGTCGTTGCTGGCGCAGGGTTGATCGCGCCGCTCTGGTCGTTGAAGACCGCTGCGTGATCGCCCCAATTCAAGTCGTAGCTGGAGCGCATGTATTGCAGATAGAACTCGGTAGCGTCGCTGGGTCGCCACTGAAATGCAGCCGCCCCCCCCTGACGCTTGCGCTCGGAGTCCATTTGCCGCCAGTCCAGTCCACCAGGCACGTAGACCTTGGAAAAATTGGTGCCGGCCAGCAACGTCGGGTCGGTGCGGCGCACGAAGGGCTCCACCTGGACGCCATCGCTACGCGAGCGCATCGCCGAATACGCCGCGTCCAGCATCAGCCCCATTTCCCCCAGCCCGGTGTTCCAACGGTTGCTGAGTAACAATGAGCCGGACGGTTTGGTGGTCTTGCTCAGATCACCCCGATTCGCGTCAGCATTGAACGCGATGCTGCGGCCCGGCTCGTCGAACGGCAGACGTGTGCGCAGGTTGACCGTCCCACCGAGCCCGCCTTCGATGATCTGCGCCGATGGGTTCTTGTACACGTCCAGCCCGGCCATCAGCTCGGCAGGCACATCTTCGAAATTCAAGCCGCGGCCGCTGTCGGCGGTGAAACTGTCGCGACCATTGAGTTCGCCGCGCACCTGGGTCATGCCGCGAATCATCACGCCGCTACCCTCGGCAGAAAAATGGTCCGGATCGCTGCGCGTGATGAAGTGATCGATGGTGACGCCGCTGACACGCTGCAAGCTCTCGGTGACGCTGCGATCCGGCAGCGCGCCGATGTCGTCGGCACTGACTGCGTCAACGATTTGTTCGGCATCGTGTTTGATCGACTGCGACTTGATCAGGCTGCCGCGCAGACCACGCACCTGCACCGCATCCAGATCCACTGCACTGTCCGTCTGGCCGGGAGACGCGCCCTGCGAAGATGACGCTTGCTGCGCGCAGACCGGCACAGCAAGCAAGCAACCGATGGCGACTGCCATTGCCGAACGCGGCAATGGCAGCGAGCGCCCGCCATGCGCGACCTTCCACACGTTTGCAGGGCTTGACGATGGAACCATGCGATTCTCCTCTCCCAGCCTCAAACGACTGAAATGCGCTGGCGCGAAGTAAGAACGCCGCAAGTCATGCGGATGACGTCTGGCTCTCGCTCCTCCCAAGAGCGACCCGCGCCTGATGATGACCACACCTGCCGCTCGCTCGCCCGTCATACAGACATCAATGGCGCGGCAGGCGAAGCCCAAAAGCGCAGCAGTTCCTGGCACGAAGTCTCGTCGAGGAATCAGAGCCGAAATGTTTCGCCTCCCAGAAAATATGCGATCCGCGTCACTGCGATAGTCCAGTGATCGAAGGGCGAAGCAGCGTTCGCTGCACCACCGCCTCGTCTCTCACCCGGCCCACCGATCTGCAGCATCATGGCTCTGCCGTCGCAGGCACACTGTGGGCGCATCGAGGATGGTCTACCCCGACGAAACAACGCTGCAAGGCAAGTAACAGCTGATACAAAAAAAGCGGGCCTGGCATTCAAGCCAGACCCGCCGATCGATCTGAACGTCGCTAGATGTCCCAACGTTGCTTGCAGCCACGCAGTAGCCCGGGCACTTACCAGTTCATGCGCAGCACCAGCGAGTAGCGCCGGTCGTTGACGAACCAGCTGCGTGTGTACAGATGGTTGTCCACCTCGCCTCCGGTATAGGACGTCGGCCCCATCAACACCTTGGTCACTGTGTTGGTCAGATTGTTGGCCTGCACGCCGAGCTGCACATGCGGATTGAACCGATAGAATGCCGAGGCATCGAGTTGGCCGTAATCGTCCGACCAGGTCGGCAACTTGGTCGACACGTCGCTGGCGGTCAGCAGGTAACGCGAACGCCAGTTGTAGGCCAGGCGCAGAGAGAGCGGTCCTTTCTCGTAGATGCCGGCAAGGTTGTAACTGCGCCGCGACAGACCCTCCAGCGGCAGGCTCACACCCGTGACGGTGGTCTGCGTGTACGGGTCGGTGGCCGTGTTGACGCCGCCGCTGCTGTCGACGAAGGTGAAGTTTGCATTGACGCCGAAGCCGCTCAACCAACCCGGCCAAGAATCGAAGAACTGCGTATAGCCGTATTCGAAACCGCGGATACGCCCCTTGTCCATGTTGTACGGACGCGTCACCAGCCAGTCCTGCCCACCGTAGTTTTCAGTGACCGTCTGATTGGAGAAGTAATCCTTCACGCTCTTGTAGAACAGCGTCAGGTACATCATGTCGCTGGTGTCGAAGTACCACTCCAGCGCGGTGTCGTACTGGTTGGCCTTCATCGGCTGCAGATTCGGATTACCGGCCGTACCGGTCCACCTGGAGACTGTGCCATTGGACTCGGTGTTTGCCGCCAGCAGCAGGTAAGGCTGCAATTGCGTGTAGTCCGGACGTGCCATCGCCTTGGACGCGGCGATGCGCCACTGCAGTGCATCGGAGAATTTGAAGCGCATGTTGAAGCTCGGCAGCACGTTGGTGTAGCTGCCCTTGGCATTGTTGGCGAAGTACTGCCCGGTATACTGCTCCCGCAGCTCTTCCGAACCCGCGCTTCCCGACAGGTCGGGGAACTGGCCGTAGCCATTGGCCTCGGTCCTGGTCTGCACGATGCGCACGCCGATATTGCCGTCCACCGGCACGCCCAGCGCGTCGTCATTGCCGAAGTACAACACCGCGTAGGCGGCTTGGGTGCGTTCGAACTGGCGATTGATGTCCTGCAACTGATACTTGTCCGGCGCCCAGCCCGATCCGCGCAGCGCCACGATCTGCTCGATCATCTTCGAGGTGCCGGCGTAATCCTTGACCGCAGCAGTGCTCGGAAAGTACAGGCTGTTGGGCACATCGATCTTGCCGCGGAACAGATTGGAATACGAATACAGCTGCGAGGAGCTGGTCATGTAGGTGGCCAGATCGGCCAGGCCGGTCCCATTGGCGGTACCGGGAATCTGCGCCCAGTTATCGCTGATCACGCCCCAGTTGTAGCCGGAGTTCTTGTTGATCTGGGTGCGGTCGGTGGCGCGGATGCCGGCACGGAACGTGCGCAGCCAGGAACTGTCGTCGAACGCGTATTCCAGGTCGAAGCGCGTGGCCAGTTCGCGGCCGCGATTCTTCGCCAGATGGTCCATCGCCGCACTCCAGAAATAGTTGGAGGGGTTGGTGATGTAGGTGCTGTCGGCAATCGCCACCGACGGATATTTGCCGCTCAGATCGACATTCAGGCCCGGCAGATAGATTGAATCGAACAGGGTGAAGTCCAGCGAATCACTCTCCGAGCGCACCAATTGCATATCGCCGCGCACGGTGAGGTTGCTGGTGAGCTTATGGGTGAAGCCGCCAGACAAGTCCGAGGTGGTCGTGCTCTGCTGCGAGTAGCGGTTGTTGGTGTAGAAGCGCACGCCATCGTTGCCGGTGACGTTGCCACGCCAGGAACTGGACGTCGGCGCGCCGCTGACGAAGCGGCCGTCGGCATCGTAGCTAAACTGGGTACCGGGCGCCGGCGCAATCGCGTTGGTGTCGTCGTTGAAAAACGCTGCGCGCTCCTGCCAGTTCATGTCGTAGCTGGAGCGCATGTATTGCACATAGATCTCGGTGTCGTCGCTGGGACGCCACTGGAACGCGCCCGCCACGCCGTTGCGCTTGCGCTCGAAATCGAGCTGGCGCCAGTTGACGCCACCGGGCACATAGACCTTGTCGAAGTTGGTGCCCTCCAGCAGCGCCGCATCGGTGCGACGCACGAACGGCTCGACCTGGATGCCATCGCTGCGGGTGGCCAGTTCCGAATGCGCCACGTCCACCATCACGCCCATCTCGCCGAGACCGGTATTCCAGCGATCGCTGAATAGAAACGAGCCCGACGGCTTGTAGGTCTTGCTGAAGTCGCCGTAGTTCTCGTCGGCGGTAACGCCGATCACTCGCCCCGGCTGGTCGAACGGCATCCGCGTGCGCAGGTTGACCGTGCCGCCAAGACCGCCTTCGATGATCTCGGCCGACGGGTTCTTGTAGACGTCCACGCCCGCCATCAGTTCGGCAGGGACATCCTCGAAACTCAGACCACGGCCACTGGCGGCGCTGAAGCTGTCGCGGCCATTGAGTTCGCCGCGCACCTGGGTCATGCCGCGAATCATCACGCCGCTGCCTTCGGCAGAAAAATGGTCCGGATCGTTACGCGCCATGAAGTGATCGATGGTCACGCCGCTCACCCGTTGCAGGGTTTCGGTGACGCTGCGGTCCGGCAACGCGCCGATATCCTCGGCGCTGACCGAATCGACGATCTGTTCGGCATCGTGCTTGATCGACTGCGACTTGATCAGGCTGGCGCGCACCCCGCGCACTTCGACCGCATCCAGGTCGGTGGCGTTGCCCGCACTGCGCGAGGAGGCATTCTGGGACGACTGCGTCTGCTGCGCATAGACCGGCGCAGCGAGCAAGAGCCCGATGCTGACGGCCATGGCGGAATAACGCAACGAAGGCAAACGACGGGCGAGCACGCCCGTACCTGCCGAGGCATGGCTAGAACACTGGTACATCTGAATCCCTCCCAGGACGCAAGACGATTGAAACGGGTTGTCGCGGCGCAGACGCGCCGCGTGATCACACAAAAAACGGGCGATGTCGCCCGTGATTACCCTACGGCAAGCGGCTTGGCCGCCGATCGCGTGCCCGACGTTACGTGCGCTTCAGCGTGCGATCTCGCTCAGAGATATAGGCGTGCAGCGCACCGCCAGCCAATGAAAAATTCACAAGCTGCTATTCCAAGGAGGAATAGCAATGGAAGAGCTTGGTCAGACAGGGGATTCTGGGCCGCGCAGTGTGGGATACAAACGTCGGGCAGTGGTACGCAACGCCTGCAAAATGCGCTCGGCACCCGGCGGCAGGATGTAATCGCGCCGACGGATGATGCCGAACGACTCCATCCGCACACCCAGTTCGATCGGCAGCACGGTGAGCAATTTGGCCTGGATCAGCGGCGCCACCGATTCCACCGGCAAGGCGGTCAGCATGTCGGTGCCGCGCAGCAAGGTCGAGGTCACCGGCAGCGACGAGGTTTCGATGGCATTGGTCGGCGTCTGCACGCCATGCTCCATGAACATCGAATCCAGCCGCGCACGCAGCACGCTGTCGGCTGGCGGCAAGATCCAGCCATACCGCACCAGATCGGCATGCTGCAGGCCGGCGCGGCTGGCCAGCGGGTGGCCGGCGCGCGCAATCACCGAATGCGGCTCGTCGGCGAGTGGTTCGAACTCCAGTTCGCCCACGCCTTCCGGCCCCAGGATGCGGCCGATCACGATGTCCAACTGCCCATCCAACAACTTGGCCACCAGCGGGCGGCTGTAGTCCATTTCCACCCGCACCAGGATGTCCGGGAACTCGCGCTTGACCTCGGCGATCGCTTGCGGCACCAGGTTGGTGCCCGGATTGACCACCGTGCCGATCGAGGCCTGGCCCATGCGCCCGGCGCGCAACGCGGCGATTTCTTCCTGCGCCCGGCCAATCTCCGACATCGCTGCGCGCGCGCGCCGAATCAGCACGTGGCCATACCAGGTCGGCTCCACGCCGCGGGCGTGCCGCTCGAATAATTTCACGCCCAGCATGTCTTCCATTTCCGCCAGCAGCTTGGACGCCGCCGGTTGCGTCATGCTAGCGGCCTCAGCCGCGCGTAACACCGAGCGCTGTTCGTGCAAATGCAGCAGTAGCAAGAGCTGGCGGGTCTTGAGCCGGGCGGCGTTGAACCAGGGAGTACTGGAATTTGCCATAGCGTGCGATTGCGGCCGTGTATTCGTCGGAGGAATAGAATATGCCGAAAATTTCATTTGCAGCACATATCTCCCCGCGCGAGGCTATCGAACGCCGCAGCAGGAGTTACTACCTCCCGGGCGCGGCGAGAACAGACGTGACCTGCCCGTCCTCGGGCGGCAACACGCACGCCAATACGCGGAGGTGGACGACGATGACGGCATCTTACCCGCCCAATGCAGGCAGTGAGACAGCACACACGGATTCGTGCGGCACACCTGAAGGTCGGACTCCATGACCTTCGCCGCCTACCGTGCTCATCTCGACCTGCGCGTCAGGCGTGTGACCGCCACGCAGTGGCGCCCTCCCCCGTCGGTTGCCACCCACCCGGTCGCCAACCGCCGCTTTCCGCTCTACCGCGAGTAACCGCATGACGTCAGATACCACTGCCAGCCCGTTCGCCCTGCCCCTGATCGCCATCCTGCGAGGCATCACGCCGGAAGAGACGCTCGACCATGTCGGCGCGCTGATCGAGGCTGGTTTCGATGCGATCGAAATCCCGCTCAACTCACCGCGCTGGGCCGAGAGCATCGCGCTGGCTCAGCAGACCTTTGGCAAACGCGCCTGGATCGGTGCCGGCACCGTGCTGCGCAACGAAGACGTCGATACCCTGGGCGAGATCGGTGCGCGCTTCATCGTCACCCCCAACACGCGCCCGTCGCTGATCCGCCATGCGGTGTCGCGCGGCTTGACCGTCGTGGCCGGTTTCGCCACTGCCAGCGAGGCGTTCGACGCCATCGACGCTGGCGCGACGATTCTCAAGCTGTTCCCGGCAGCCACCTATGGCGCCGCGCATGTGCGCGCCCTGCGCTCGGTGCTGCCCTCCCACATCCCGGTCTACGTGGTCGGTGGCGTCAGCCCGCAGACCCTGGCCGGCTTCCTCGCCCAGGGCGCCGCCGGCGCCGGTATCGGTGGCGAACTGTACAAACCGGCGCAATCGCTCGAAACAACCCAGACGCATGCACGCGCCTTCGTGCAGGCCTACCAGGAACTGCAAGGATGAAGATCACCCGCCTCACTACCTACCACGCTGCGCCGCGCTGGTTGTTCCTCAAGGTCGAGACCGACGAGGGCATTACCGGCTGGGGCGAGCCGGTCATCGAAGGCCGCGCGCGTTCGGTGGAGGCCGCCGTGCACGAACTGGCCGGTTATGTCGTCGGCAAGGATCCGGCGCGCATCAACGACCTGTGGCAGACCATGTACCGCGCCGGTTTCTACCGTGGCGGCGCCATCCTGATGAGCGCCATCGCCGGCATCGACCAGGCGTTGTGGGACATCAAGGGCAAGGCGCTGGGCGTGCCGGTGTACGAGTTGCTGGGCGGGCTGGTGCGCGACCGCATGAAGACCTATCGCTGGGTTGGCGGCGATCGCCCGGGCGCCATCATCCAGCAGATCACCGACTACCGCGCGCTGGGCTTTGACACCTTCAAGTTCAACGGCACCGAAGAAATGATGCTGATCGACAGCGCGCGCGCGGTCGACGCTGCGGTGGTCAAGGTCGCTGAAATCCGCGAAGCCTTCGGCAACACCATCGACTTCGGCATCGACTTCCACGGCCGCGTCGGCGCGCCGATGGCCAAGGCACTGCTGCGCGAACTCGAGCCGTTCAAGCCGCTGTTCGTCGAAGAACCGGTGCTGGCCGAACAGGCCGAGTATTACCCGCGCCTGGCCGCCAGCACCTCGATCCCGCTGGCTGCCGGCGAGCGCATGTTCTCGCGCTTCGAATTCAAGAACGTGCTGTGCGCCGGCGGTATCGGCATGGTGCAGCCGGACCTGTCGCATGCCGGTGGCATCACCGAATGCGTCAAGATCGCCGCGATGGCCGAGGCCTACGATGTCGGCTTCGCGCCGCATTGCCCGCTCGGCCCGATTGCGCTGGCTGCATGCCTGCACGTGGACTTCGTCTCGCACAATGCCGTGCTGCAGGAACAGAGCATCGGCATTCATTACAACGAAGGCGCCGACCTGCTCGATTACGTCATCAACAAAGACGATTTTCACTGCGTGGATGGCAGCATTGCCGCCCTGCCCAAACCCGGACTCGGTGTGGAGATCGACGAAGAGATGCTCAAGCGCGCGAACGAAAACCCGCCCGACTGGCGCAACCCGGTGTGGCGTCATAGCGATGGCAGCATCGCCGAATGGTGAGCACGCCCGAACACACCGCCGTGCTGGCGGTCGACAGCCGCTGCACACATGGCGAGGGCGTGCTGTGGTGCGCACAGCGCCAGGCGCTGTATTGGGTCGACATCAGCGAACAACGCCTGTGGCGGCATCATCCGGCCACTGCACACACACACTACTGGACACTGCCCGACCGCCCCGGCTGCATCGGTCTGATGGACGATGGTCGCATCCTGATCGCACTGGCCAAGGCGATCGGCATCGTCGATCCGGACAACGTCAAGGAAGACGTGCTGCCATTCGAAAAGCTGGCCGATGTAGAAGCGGACAACCCGCTCACCCGCAGCAACGATGGCCGCGCAGATCGCAACGGCAACTTCGTGTTCGGCACCATGGATGAGCACGACACCAAGGCCGCGCGCGGGGCGATGTATCAATTCTCGCTGAAACACGGCTTGCGTGCATTGCCGCTGTCGGGCGTGTCCATCCCCAACTCGATCTGCTTCAGCCTCGACGGTCGTATGCTCTATTACTGCGATTCGGTGCGCCCGCAGATCCTGTGTTGCGATTACGACGCGCAGACCGCGCAGACCAGCAACACGCGCGTGTTCGCCACGCTGGACCGCGACGATGCCGAACCGGACGGTTCGATCATCGATGCCGAAGGTCATCTGTGGAATGCGCAATGGCGCGCGTGGCGCGTGGTGCGCTATCGCCCCGATGGCAGCATGGAGCGCATCGTGCAACTGCCGGTCAAGCACCCCACCTGCAGCGCCTTCGGTGGCGCGGCTCTGGATCGCCTGCATGTGATCTCGTCGCGCCTGGACCATAGCGCCGAAGAACTCGCGGGCATGCCCCAAGCCGGCAGCCTGTTTGTCTGCGACGTCGCCATCATAGGCCTGCCAGAGAGCCTGGTGGCCAGCGCGTGATCGCCATCGACTGGGGCACCAGCAGTCTGCGCGGCTATCTGCTCGATGCCCACGGCAAGGTGCTTGCGCAGCGCCGCGGCAGCGACGGCATCCTGGCCTGCCAGGGACGCTTCGCCGAAGTGCTGGCTGGCTTGGTCGACGGCTGGGACGGCCCGCTGTTGCTCTCGGGCATGATCGGTAGCCGCAATGGCTGGAGCGAACAAGCCTATCTGCCCTGCCCCGCAGACACCGACGCGCTCGCCCAGGCGATGCGCCGCCATGACGACCTGCTGCCGGGTCGCACGCTGTGGTTCGTGCCCGGCGTCAGCACCAGTGAACAGGCCGGCGTGCCGGATGTGATGCGCGGCGAAGAAACCCAGTTGGTCGGCCTGATGAGCGCACTCGGCGATGGCGCGCATGTCGCCTGCCTGCCTGGCACGCACAGCAAATGGGCGCGGATCGACAACGGTCAACTGACCGGTTTTGCCACCGTCATGACCGGCGAGTTGTACGCCGTGCTGCGTCAGCACAGCATTCTGGGCAAGCTGATGGATGACACTCACACCGAGCTGGACACTGCAGCATTCCTGCAAGGTGTCGACCGCAGCAGCGAGCCCGGTGGACTGAGTCACCACCTGTTCGGCGCCCGCACGCTCGGCCTGTTCGAACGGCTGTCTGCTACGGCGCTGCCGTCTTACCTCTCGGGCCTGCTCATCGGCCACGAACTGCGCGAGCACCGCGGCCACCACGCTGCCGTGCACCTGGTCGGCAGCCCTGGTCTGGCGCAACGCTACGCATTGGCGCTGCAGCACCTGGGCGTCGAACGCCAGCTGCATCCGGAAGATCTGGCTGCGACGGGGCTGTTCGCACTGGCCAGGCAGCGCGGGCTGACCTGACAAGCCAGCAGCAAAACATCGACAACCCCACACCCATCACGCGACTGCTTTAGAATTGGAAGGCTAAACGCCGGATTCCGCCATGCCTTTTGTTGTCACTGAAAACTGCATCAAGTGCAAATACACCGACTGCGTCGAGGTCTGTCCGGTGGATTGCTTCCATGTCGGCCCGAACTTTCTGGTCATCGACCCGGACGAGTGCATCGACTGCACCCTGTGCGAACCGGAATGCCCGGCCAACGCGATCTACCCGGAAGACGACGTCCCGGCAGGGCAGGAAGGCTTCGTCGCACTCAACGCTGAACTCGCCAAGGCCTGGCCAGTGCTGACCGTGCGCCAAGAACCGCTGCCCGATGCCGCCGAATGGGATGGCAAGCCGAACAAGTTGCCATTGCTGCAGCGCTGAACTGAGCTGCACACCCAGACCCGGCGCGTTTACACCGCCGCGCGCGTCCTGCAGCGCAATTGCAAGCAGTGCCGTACGAACGCAAAACGGGCGCCCCAAGCGCCCGTTTTGCTATCCGGCAAAGTGAACCGGCCTCAGCCGCCCAACTTGCCCTTGAGCGCGGTGATCACGGCTACCGGCGCTGCCGCCGTTGCCGGCATGCCACGCGGATCCACTGCCGAGACATAGCTGCCCGCCTCGACCTTGACCACACGCACCAGGAAGCTGGAACCCTCGTAGCTCACGTCGTAGGAACCGAGCATCTGCGCCTTGCTGGCGATGGTCAGGCCGGGGATGTCGGCCAGTGCCGCGCCGACCTTGCCGAACACCTCATCGCGCTCACCCGGCACGGTGAACCCGCTATTGGCGCTCGCCGACGGCGGGGTGTTGGCCTGCTGCTGCGTGGTCGACGCCAGCGTCGGCACCTTCATTGCACCGGAAGTGTCGGGCAGATTCAGATCCGGCGGCACTTCCAGCGGACGGGCTTCCGGGGCCAGCGCATAGTCGCCGCGCGCGCCCTTGTGAAACCAGCTGCAACCGCTCGTGGCAGCGACAGTGGCGGTCGCCAGCAACGCGAGCGACAGCACGCGGACGGGGGAAACGGAATGACGCATCGATAGATCTCCTGGGTCAGGCCGCGAGCATTTCGCGGCTGGAAAGCGCTTCCAACGCAATGGCGTCGGCGGCAAGGCGGTCGGCGGCAGGCTGGTGCGCCGCAGAAAGGGGTAACAGCGGCAAGCGCAGGCCATGGCCGATCCCGGCGCGCTGCAGCAGCGCCTTGACCGGGATGGGATTGGATTCGATCCCGCAGAAGCTGTGGTACTCGCTCAGACGCGCGTCCCACGCAGTGGCAGCGTCGCGCTGGCCATCGCGGGCCAGATCGCACAGGCGCCGATACGCCGCCGGCAAGGCATTGGAGGCCACCGAAATCAGCCCGGCAGCGCCGGACAGCATCGATTGCGCAGCGCTGCCATCGTCGCCACTCAGCACCACAAAGCGATCGCTGCGCAGCGCCACCAGTGCGGCCACGCGCTCGGGCTCGCTACGCGCTTCCTTGATGCCGACAATATTCGGATGACCCGCCAGATCGGCGACCGTCTCCGGCAACAGGTCGCAGCCGGTACGGCCCGGCACGTTGTACAGCACCACCGGCAGGCCACCGTTATCGGCAACCGCCAGAAAGTGCGCCTTTAATCCGGCTTGGGTCGGACGCACATATGGCGGCGTCACTACCAGCGCGTACTGCGCGCCCAGCGCCGCGGCGCGACGGGTCTGCGCAATGGTCTTTGCAGTGCCGGACAAGCCGGTGCCGGCCAGCACCGGCACGCGACCGGCTACCTGTGCCACCGCAGCACGCAACAGCGTGTCGTATTCGTCATCGCTCAGGGCGGCTGCTTCGCCGGTGGAGCCGGCGACCACGATTCCCTGCACGCCACCGTGCAGCTGCTGCTCCAGCAGCCGCCGCCAGGCATCCAGGTCGAGTGCGCCGTCCGGCCCGAAAGGGGTTGCCAGCGCGGTGATGATGCCGGAAAGGGACAAGATTCTGCTGCTCTTACGTGACAGGAAAAGGCCCGCGCGGGCGCGGGTTGAAACCGTCTGCATGTTACTTGCGGCGCGAAACCACGGGCAAGTATGCTGGTCACCGCCAGGGCGCCTGCCCGGGCGGCCATTCAGCCTGATGCAATGCCGGAAGCCCCTTTGACTGACTCTACACCCCGGCCTTCGCCGACCGAAAATCACCTCCTGATCAACGCCTACACGACGCATCCGGAGTCCCCCCTGTTGCCCGTCACCCGCCGCATCGCCGACAGCGGCTGCAATCTCGTGGACGCTCGCCTGGCCACGGTGGGGCGCGATGTCTCGGTCACCGCGCTGGCCACCGGCTCCTGGGATTCGGTCGCCAAGCTCGAAGCCATGCTGACGCGGCTCGAACGCGAGGAAGGCCTCAAGCTGGTGTGGTACCGCACCGGCCCCAAACAGACCCAATCCAACCTGCTGCCCTACATCGTCGAGGTCATCGCCGCCGACAAGCCGGGCATCCTGTTCCAGCTGGCCGATTTCTTCGACCGCCAGGGCATCACCATCGAAAACCTGCAGAGCACGCGCTACCGCGCCATGCAGACCGGCGCGGAGATGTTCTCTGCGCAGGTGACCATCGGGGTGCCGGCCAACATGCACATCGCCGCCTTGCGCGATGATTTCCTGGAATTCTGTGATCACCTCAATCTCGACGCGATCATGGACCCGATGAAGTTCTAAGGCACCCATCAATGGCCATCGCGATCTCCGCGCTGAAACAGATGTTCGACCACATCCGCTCCGAGACCGACTGGAATCTCGACGGCCCGCTACGCTGGGAGTATTTCTTCGCCGACCCTGCGCAGGAACCGCTGCAGGAACTCGCCGAACAACTCACCCAGGACGGCTACCGCGTCATCGACATCTTTCTCGGCGAACGCGACGAAGACGATGGCGACGATGAAGCGTCGTACTTCCTGCATGTGGACAAGAAAGAGCATCACACCATCGAGTCGCTGAATCAGCGCAATGCGCAGTTCGACGCACTTGCCAAACGTTTCCATGTGGCTGCTTATGATGGGATGGACGTCGGCCCGGCATGACCGCGCCGTACGCCCCTCCACTTTGGGCTGAGCAACGATGACCGACGCTGTACTGGAATTACCTACTGCAACATTCGACCTGCCGCTAGCGCTGTCCGGCGGCACCCAGACCACGCTGCGCAGCTATGCCGGCAAGTGGGTGGTGTTGTACTTCTACCCGAAGGACAGCACGCCCGGCTGCACCACCGAAGGCCTGGACTTCAACGCATTGCTGCCGCAATTCAAAAAAGCGGGTGCAGCAGTGCTGGGCGTCTCGCGCGATTCGGTGAAATCGCACGACAACTTCTGCGCCAAGCAAGGCTTCACCTTTCCGTTGATCAGCGATGGCGATGAAGCGCTATGCCGCGCCTTCGACGTGATCAAGGAAAAGAACATGTACGGCAAGCAGGTGCTCGGCATCGAGCGCAGCACCTTTTTGCTGTCGCCCGAAGGGCATGTCGTGCAGGCCTGGCGTAAGGTCAAGGTCGCCGGCCATGCCGAGGCCGTGCTGGCCGCAGTCAAGGCGCACGCCAAACAGTGACGCCCCTGAGTTCCCGTGTCCTCCATCACCCTGCAGTTGCAGGCGTGATGGCTCGCCCCTGCTCCATCACTTGGAAAACCCAATGACCCGAGGCAAGCGCATCTACGTGCTGGACACCAACGTGCTGATGCACGATCCCACCGCGCTGTTCAAGTTCGAGGAACACGATGTGTTCCTGCCGATGCAGGTGATCGAGGAGCTCGACAACGCCAAGAAAGGCACCTCCGAAGTCAGTCGCAATGCACGCCAGGTCAGCCGTTTCCTGGACGAATTGCTGGAAAACACCAACGCCGAGCAGATCCAGGCCGGCATCCTGCTCAGCCATCCGCAGGGCATCCAGCTCAAGGGCCAGGCGGCGATCGGCCGGCTGTATTTCCAGATCCACCCGATCGATCCGGGCCGCACCTTCGGCGCGATGCTGCCGGACAACAAGATCCTGGCCTCGGTGCTGGCGCTGCGCGAAGAAAATCCGGACGTGCCGGTCATCCTGGTGTCCAAGGACATCAACCTGCGCATCAAGGCCTACATCAGCGGCCTGGTCGCCGAGGATTACCAGAACGACCGCGCGCTGGACGATTTCAGCCTGCTGTTCACCGGCGCCATCGAGCTGCCGGAAGACTTCTGGGAGAAGCACAACGAGGACCTGCGCAGCTGGAACGAGCGCGGCCGCACCCATTACGAGATCGTGCTGGCCGACGATGAAGATTGGTACCCCAATCAGTACCTGTACCTGCCCGGCGAAGATGAAGTCGAGCTGCGCGTGGCCAAGGTCGGCGGCGGCAAGGCCACGCTGTGTCTGGTCGACGACTTCCGCAACACACAGCACGCGGTGTGGGGCATTGCCGCACGCAACCGCGAGCAGAATTTCGCGCTCAACGCCCTGATGGACCCGGAAATCGACTTCGTCACCCTGCTCGGCACCGCCGGCACCGGCAAGACCTTGCTCGCACTGGCCGCCGGCCTGGCGCAGACGATGGACCAGCAGCGCTACCGCGAAATCATCATGACCCGCGCCACCGTCAGCGTGGGCGAAGACATCGGCTTCCTGCCCGGTACCGAAGAAGAAAAGATGACCCCATGGATGGGCGCGCTGACCGACAACCTGGAAGTGCTCACGCACAACCAGGAAGGCGGCTCGTGGGGCCGTGCGGCCACCAACGACTTGCTCGCCAGCCGCATCAAGATCCGCTCGATGAACTTCATGCGCGGCCGCACCTTCCTGTCGCGGTATCTGATTCTGGACGAGGCGCAAAACCTCACCCCCAAGCAGATGAAAACGCTGATCACCCGCGCCGGTCCCGGCACCAAGATCGTGTGCCTGGGCAACGTCGAGCAGATCGACACGCCCTACCTCACCGAAACCACCTCGGGCCTGACCTACGCGGTGGATCGCTTCAAGGCGTGGCCGCATAGCGCGCACATCACGCTGCGTCGCGGCGAGCGTTCGCGTCTGGCCGACTTCGCCTCAGAGGTGTTGTGATGCGCGCACGTCGCGGCGCGGTGGCGCTTGCCGTGATCGCACTGGCTGGCTGCGCCACCACGCAGGGGCCAGCCAGCGTGCCCACCAACCTGAAGAACGGGCAGTCGTGGATCATCGCCCGGCAAGGCGTCGCCGAGCAGGTACTGCAAACCTGTTCGCGCGACAGCCCGGCCAAGCATCCAGGCCAGATCAGCGGCTATTGGGCGCCGAGCCATCAGCAGGTCGAACAACTCGAAGCGCGACAGGACGCGTTGACGCCCACCATTGCCGAGCCGCGCGAGTTTGACCGCCAATACGTGGGTGTGGTGATCCAGGGCCAGCAGCTGATCTATATCAATGCCTTCAAGCTGCCGAATACGCCGGAAGTGAAACCGGCCACCGAGGCGATCCAGGTCTGCGACGGTGGCGGCATGTTCTGGGGCGCGCTGTACGACCCGCAGACCGGTGCGTTTTCGCAGATTGCCGTCAACGGCAGCCCCTGACCCACGATGGGCCTGCTGCTGCCGCGCTGGGTCTGGATTGGCGCGGTGGCGTTGTCGAGCGTGGCGGGCATGGTCAACGTGGTCGGCTACCTGGGCTCGGAGCACCAGGTGGTCAGCCACCTCACCGGCACGACCAGCCTGCTCGGCGTGGCCCTGGTGCAGGACAGCGCGCCGGAGATCGGCTTTCTCTGGGGAATCCTGATCGCGTTCTGCGCAGGCGCCATGCTCAGCGGCCTGATCATCCAGGACGATGCCTTGCGGCTTGGACAGCGCTACGGTGCGGCGCTGCTGATCGAGGCACTGCTGTTGCTGGCCGCGATTCCGCTGTTCAAGCTGCATCATGTCGGCGGCGCACTGTTCGCCGCTGGCGCCTGCGGTCTGCAGAATGCGATGGCGACAACCCTCAGTGGCGCAGCGGTCCGCACCACGCATTTGAGCGGCATGTTCACCGATCTGGGCATCGGCCTGGGGCACCTGCTGCGCGGGCGCCCGCTGCAAGTGCGCCGACTCACACTGAGCGGGCTGATCATCGGCGGCTTTCTTGGCGGCAGCATCCTCGGCACTGTGCTGTTCCAGCGCTGGCAGTACGACGCGCTTTACCTGCCGGCCATCCTCACAGGATTGGCCGGTGCCGGCTATGTCGCCTATGTGCAATGGCGTCGCTGGCACGCAGGATGATGCGCACATCCTGCATGTAGCAGTGCAGAATCGGCACATGACCACGCCCAGCACGCTGTCTGCATTGACCATCGCCGGCTCGGACTCCGGCGGTGGCGCCGGTATCCAGTCCGACCTCAAGACCTTCGCCGCACACCGGGTGCACGGGTTGTCGGCGATCACCGCATTGACCGCACAACACACCCGCGCCGTCACCGCCGTACACATCCCCCCCCTGCACTTTCTGCAGGCACAGGTGGATGCCTGCTTCGCCGATTTCGAGATCCAGGCGGTCAAACTCGGCATGCTAGCCAATGCCGACGTCATCCAGTGCGTGGCCGATCTGCTCGAACGGCATCGCCCACCATTCGTCGTCCTCGATCCGGTGATGGTGTCCACCAGTGGCGCGCGCCTGCTCGAAGATGCGGCACTGGAGGCGTTGCGCACGCGTCTGCTACCGCTGGCGACGCTGATCACGCCCAATACGCCCGAAGCCGAATTACTGATCGGCCGCCGCATCGGCAGCGCCGATGCCGCCGAACGCGCCACCGCTGCCCTGCTCGACCTAGGCGCGAACGCGGTGCTGCTCAAGGGCGGCCATCTGCTTGAAGGCGCACGTGTACTCGATCGCTTCGATGACGGCGTGACCCAGGATGTGTTCATGCATCCTCGCCTGCAGGTGGATGCGCATGGCACCGGCTGCAGCCTGTCGGCGGCGATTGCCGCGCAGTTGTGTCAGGGCCTGTCGTTGCTCAACGCCTGCGAAGCGGCGATCGATTACGTTGCACGCGCCATCCGTCTGGGCCAATGCCCCGGCCATAGCGATGTGCTGGTGCTCGACCACTTCGGCGCCGCGCCCAGCGCATGAGCGTGCAGACCGATACCTTGCTCGCCAGCGTTGCAGATGGACATCGCTGGCAAGTGCTCCGCTGCGCGCCACCGCAACCAGCTGTCACCCTGCTGTGGCTACCCGCGTTGGGCGTGGCAGCGCGGCATTACCAACCCTTCGCACAGGCGCTCGCGTCCACCGGCGTGGCGGTATATCTTCACGAATGGCGCGGCAATGGCAGCAGCACGCTGCGCCCGTCGCGTGAGCACGATTGGGGCTATCGCACGCTGCTTACAGACGATCTCCCGGCCAGCCAAGCCTTGCTCGATCTGCACGACCGGCAGCGACCTCGCGTCATCGGCGGACACAGCCTTGGCGGTCAGCTCGCGTGCTGCCATGCCGCACTGCATCCGGCGCAATTCGCCCAGCTCTGGCTCGTGGCCAGCGGCTCGCCGCACTGGCGCACGTTTCCCTCGCCGATGCGCTACGGCCTGCCCGTAGCATTCCGGCTGTTGCCGTGGCTGGCGCGCGTGCAAGGCGTGCTGCACGGGCGCAAGCTCGGCTTCGGCGGCACCGAAGCACGCAGCCTGATTGCCGATTGGGCGCAGGTCGGCCGCAGCAATCGCTATCGCGCGGCGGGCGCACCATGGGATCTGGAACAGGCACTGGGCCAACTGCGCGTGCCGATCCGCGCGGTGGCGCTTGCACGCGACAAATTAGGTCCGGCAGGTGCGCTGCGTGCATTGCTCGACAAAATGCCGCAGGCACGCGCGCAGCACGTGACGTTGGACGATAGGCAACTGGGGACGCGTAGCGATCATTTCGCCTGGATGAAAACGCCTGCGGCTGTGGTCGCTGCGCTGCGCAGTGCGCCTGACGATGCCATCAATGACGATCGAATTTCACAAAGGGATTGACGGGCCCGTCGCTCATCCGCATAATTCCGCTCCTGACGAGGCGCCCGTAGCTCAGTTGGATAGAGTACCTGGCTACGAACCAGGCGGTCGGGAGTTCGAATCTCTCCGGGCGCACCATCTTCAGAACAAGAAAAAGACAGCATTCAACCGCTGTTTTTTCAGTTAAAAAGATCCGATCGCACTGCGTCAGATCTGCAAGTTAAACAAGATATGCGCCCGTAGCTCAGTTGGATAGAGTACCTGGCTACGAACCAGGCGGTCGGGAGTTCGAATCTCTCCGGGCGCACCAATCTTGAAGAGAATGACCAGCTCGCTGGTCTTTTTTTTGCCTGTCGTTTTTGCGAATGCAGATGACGGCGCGCATCGCGCTGTATCCCAGTGTCGCTCCATCGGGCGATGACGATCGCTAGCGCAACGCTCGCCGACGCCACCGCTGACACCGCACACGGTGCAATCAGGCCGTGGCGGCAACGCTGGCGTCAGCAGCCACGACCACCGGCATCAGCGATGTCACCGGATGCCCGGCATCGCGCCATGCATCCAGACCGCCCAGCAGTGGCCGCACATCGCGATATCCGCGCTCGCGCATCCGCGCGGCCAACCACGCTGCAGACACTTCGTCCGGACACGCGCAGTAGATCACCACGCTGCGATCGCGCGGCACGCTGGCAAGAATCTGCGCCAGCTGGCGCTCGTCGGCGAATACGGCGCCAGGAATCGTGTAGGGCTGCAGATCGCGATAGCCCGGCGCACGGATATCCAGCACGGTCGGGCGCAGGCTCTGCTCGCCATCCAGCAACGGCACCAGCTCATCCACCGCGATGCGCGCATGCTCCAGCGATCGCAACAGGCTGTGCCGCCGCCACCAACGCCAACCGACATAGCCGGCCAGCAACGCCGCCAAGACCACGACAGCGCCCGAGCCAAGTTCGGACAGAAAGGCGAGCACGTCCCGCACTTGATGCGCGAACACGGCCCCCACGCTCAAGCCGACCAGCGCCCACAGTGATGCACCGAAGGCGTCGTAACGCAGGAACGCTGCAGGGCGCACCCGCATCGCACCGGCCATCGGCACCGACACCATCGACAAGCCCGGGACGAACTTGGCGACTGCCAGCACTCGCACGCCCCAGCGCGAAAAAAAGCGCTCGGTCTGCTTCATGCAGCTATCGCGCGACAGCGACAGTCGACACAGCGACTGCAAGGTGCGATTGCCGAAGCGGCGACCAGCCAGATACCACGCCAGATCGCCCAACAAACTTGCCGATACAGACACTGCCAGCGCCGCAAGCCCGGCCAGCCAGGCATCGCTACCGCCCTGCAACGCGTAGCTGGCACCGACCAGCACCAGGGTCGGCAACGCCGGCACCGGCAGCCCGAGCGACAACGCCAGCACGTTGGCGAACACCAGCGCCAATCCGTACTGTTCGATCAAGCTTTGCATGCGACGACCCTGCGCGACGGCGAGCGGCCATTATCCGCCTTCGGTCACAGCGGCGACTGCCCGGCAGCGACGGAACGATACGTTGCGGCCAAGGTGTGCAACCAGCTGTCGAACAGGCTTTCGCTGCGCAAGGCACGTCGCCACCAGCCCAATGCCTCACCCTCCTCACCTGGCCGCCACGCCAGGTAAAAGGTTTCGTCGGGCTTGTGCGTTTCCACCTGCACCTCGCGCAAGCGGCCGTCCTGCAGCGCCCCGCGCGCGTATGGCTCGGGCAGAAAGCCGTAGCCGGCGCCGGTCAGTTGCAGCAGCAGCTTGGTGCGCATATCGGGCACAGTCAGGACATCGCGGCCGGACAGCAGCCCAACCGTGCGCGGCAGCAAGCGCCGCGCCGAGTCCGCCACGGCGATCGCACGGTGGTCGGCAAGTTCGGCCACGCCCAGCAGGCCGGCCGTCGCCAGTGGATGCGTGGATGCCACCGCAAACACGAAGCGCAGAGTACCGATGGGCTCGGCCACGTATCCACCGCCACTGGGTCCCTCGCCAGCCGCCACGATCAGGTCCACGCGTCTATCGAGCAGCGCCTCCCAACTGCCTGACAACGACTCGCTGAGTACGCGCAGCCGGGTGCTGTCGGCCACGGTGTAGAAGTCCAGGATCTGCGGCTGCAGCAAGGCCGCAGGCAGCACCGCATCCAGCCCGATCGCAAAGTCCGACTCCCAGCCCGAGGCCACGCGCCGCACGCGCACCTCCAGCTCTTGTGCGGCACGCAGCAGATGGCGCCCTTCGCGCAGCAGTTCGCGGCCCGCCTGCGTGGGCGTGGCCTTCGGCCCGACCCGCTCGAACAGCTGCACGCCCAGATCCTCCTCCAGCTTGGCGACCGTGTAGGAAATCGTAGACGGCACCTTGAACAGCACCTTCGCGGCGCCAGCGAACGACCCACGGCGGTCGATGGCATCGAGAATCTGTAGCGCTTCCAGGCTGATCTTCATTGTTCGAAATTTTCGATGGTAGTGTCCGAATCTACTCGCTTTTTCTTGCGAACGCAGAGGTGGAGACTACGCATCAAGCCGCTGGGACACCGATTCAACCCCAGCACCAATTCGAATCTTTCAGGGAGAAGCAGCATGTTGAATGTCCGCAAGAGCGAAACCCGTGGCCGCGCCGAGCATGGCTGGCTGTCCTCGCGCCACACCTTCTCCTTTGCCAGCTACCACGACCCGCGCCATATGGGCATCGGCCCGCTGCGGGTGATCAACGAAGACAAGGTGACCCCGGGCGAAGGCTTCGGCACCCACGCCCACCGCGACATGGAGATCATTTCGTATGTCCTGGGCGGCGCGCTGGAGCACAAGGACAGCATGGGCACCGGTTCGGTGCTGCATTACGGCGATGTGCAGCGCATGAGCGCCGGCAGCGGCGTCACCCACAGCGAGTTCAATCACTCGTCCAGCGAACCGGTGCACTTCCTGCAGATCTGGGTGATGCCCGAGCGCGCCGGCATCGAACCGAGCTACGAAGAAAAGCACTTCGATGCCGACAGCAAGCGCAACCAGTTGCGCCTGATCGCCTCGCCGGGTGGTGAGAATGGCTCGCTGCGCCTGCACCAGGATGCTCGCCTGTACGCCTCGATCCTCGATGGCGAGGTGCGCCTGCAACAGCCGCTGGCCGAAGGCCGCATCGGCTATGTGCAGGTGGCCCGCGGCAGCCTGAGCGTCAACGGCCAGCCGCTGTCGGCCGGCGACGCGGTGCAGGTCACTGGCGAGCCGGACATCGTCCTGGCCGATGCACGCGATGCCGAAGTGCTGGTATTCGACCTGCCGAAGTAATCGCCAAAAGCTGGATGGATGGCGTACAGCGCAGCGCTGGTGCGCAATGCGCTAGCTAGCGCAGACACAGACAAAGCCCGCTCACGCGGGCTTTGTCTGTATGCGAACTTTTCAGAGGACTGGGCAGCGGCGACGTCGTGGCGAGTTGTCGCTGATGGCTTTCGCTTTCGGCTTACAACTGACGACCTGCCGCATGCGGTAGCGATTAGCATCGCCTTGCCGCCCTGCGTGTCATCCCGAGCGGCACTGACAAGCGAATGCATCTCCCAGCACGCCAGGCAGGTCAGAGCAGCTTTCACACGCAGGCAACCACGCGATCAACGGGACGTTACCGCACCACGCACGATGTTAGTGCAATCCAGTCACGCCACCTTCGATGGAGCGTGCCGCGCAGCCTGCGCATCGACCTGCGCGACAGCGCGATCCGACGCGCCATTGGCATCACCATTGACCAACGCGAACAGCGCATCCGCATCGCCTTCCAGTACGCGCGCCGAGCGCGCCAGGTCGTCGACCATCCGCGCCTGGTCGCGCGCCTGCACACCGATCGACTGCAACGCGACATTGGCGGTGGAAATATCCTGGGCCTGGTCGTGACTGGCAGCGGCGATCTGCTCCACGGTGGCAGTCACGCGCAAGACCGATGTCACCATGTCCTGCATCACCACGCCAGCTTGCTCGGCCAGGCGTGAGCCATCGCCGACCTGATCGGTTGCATTGTCGATCAAGGAGCGAATCTCCTTGGCCGAGACGCTGCAACGCTGCGCAAGACTGCGCACTTCGGTGGCCACGACGGCGAAGCCACGCCCCTGCTCACCGGCGCGCGCCGCCTCCACCGCAGCATTCAGGGCCAGGATATTGGTCTGGAACGCGATGCCGTCGATCACCTCGATGATCTGGCCGATGCGGTCGGTCGCCGAGCGGATGCCGGCGGTGGTCTTGACCACGTCGGCAATGACATCCGCGCCTCGCCGCGCCACCGCAGCCGAGTCTTCGGCCATGCGCCGCGCGGAACCTGCATTCTCGGAATTGGTGCGCACGGTTGCGGCCAGTTGATCGATCGTGCTCGAGGTCTGCGCCACCGCAGCAGACTGCGTGGACACACGGCTGACCAGTTCCTGGTTGCTCACCGAAATATGGTGCGCCTCGCGCTGCACGTTCTGCGCAATGCTCATGGTCTGCAGCATCAAATCGCGCATCCGCTCGGCCGAACGCACCTGGTCGGTGACGTCGGTTGCGTATTTGACCACTTTGTACGGCCGTCCGGAGACATCCAGGATCGGGTTGTAGGAGGCCTGGATCCACACCGCACTGCCATCCTTGCGCAGTCGGCGATAACGTCCCGCATCGAACTGGCCGCTTGCCAGCTTGGCCCAGAACTGCCGGTACTCCTCGGACGCGCGATAGGCCGCATCGACGAACACGCTGTGGTGCTGCCCGATCGCCTCGGCAGCCGGATACCCCATGATTTTCAGGAAGTTTTCGTTTGCACCGAGCACGTTCCCTTTCAGGTCGAACTCGATCACGCCCATCACCTTGTCGATCGCCCGGATGCGCCCGTCCGCATCGGCCGAATCGATCACCTGACGGGTCACGTCGGTGGCGTACTTGACCACCTTGTACGGGCGCCCGTGCTCGTCCAGCACCGGGTTGTAGGACGCCTGGATCCACACCTCTCTGCCGTCCTTGCCGATGCGCCGGTAGCGGCCCGCATCGAAGGCACCGCGCCCAAGCGAATCCCAGAACGCGCGATATGCGGCCGACTGACGCGTCGTCGTATCCACGAACATGCCGTGGTGCTTGCCGCGAATCTCCTCAAGCCGATAGCCCATCACTTGCAAGAAATTCTGGTTGGCCGCGAGCACCGTGCCGTCCAGCGAGAATTCGATGACTGCCATCACCTTGTCGATGGCGTCGATACGCCCTTCGAAATCAGCGGTCTGGCGCACCTGCGCAGTGATGTCGGTGGCGTACTTCACCACGCGATACGCCTTACCGGATCGATCCAGCAACGGGTTGTACGATGCGTTGATCCACACCTCGCGCCCCTGCTTGTCCAAGCGGCAGAAGCGCCCGGCATTGAAGTCGCCGCGACGCAGCGTCTCCCAGAACTGCCGATAGCTTTCGCTGTCGCGATCGGCAGGAGTCACGAACATGCGGTGATGCTGGCCAACCACCTCGTCCAGTCGATACCCCATCAACCCCAGGAAATTCGGGTTCGCATCCAGAATGCGGCCGTCCAGATCGAACTCGATCACCGCCATCACACGATCCACCGCCGTGGCCTTGTGTTGCAGCCCACGGCCGCCGAAAGAGAACACGCGTCCAAGCAGGTGCGATAGGCGCATCACGTCGAAATCCGAGCTTTAATTCACCTATTTAGCGACCCATGCGCCGGTTACTTGACCCCCACCGTGTGCGACATCTCCAAGGCGGTTCAGATGGCGTCATGGAGCGGCGACGCACCCTGATGCGAGGAGCTACCGACACCCGCTCTGAGCCTCTTTGTGGACGACCGACCCCGTGAAACGACAGCACAGCCATGTATGTACCCCCTCCGCGTATGCGCAAGACAGGAAAAGCCAGCAGCGCCCAAGACATCATGGATCCGACGCGCTTCTCTTCCGTCGATCCGTTTCGCTCGATGCGTCATACGGCACGCTTGTGCTCACGCGAGTGGGTGGAGCGTCGTCCAAGGTTGTGTGCATGCCTGCAGGCGCGTGCCACGCGCATGCGGATGTCATGGCACATCGCATGCGTGCGCCGGAACCCGACGGACTTGCAGGACGTAATCAGTCAACACCGCCTGCAACACAACAACGCAGCTCGCAATTGCGATGCAGATGCGCGTAAACGCTTAGCGATCGTTCGTTTCGACGAAGCGAGCAAGCCAAATACCCACGCCGGAAGCCAGGTCTCATTCTTGCGATATGCGCCAGTTCGATGCGCTAAAACTCGTGGCGTGCCGGCGATGTCGCCAAGCTCGAAAGACGACCTCTCCTCAGGCACTGTCGACATGGACCACGCAGGGACTGCGCGCAGCCAGATAGCTGCACACACCGCCGGCTGACACTGAGCGCTTTTAGGAACGCTTCTGCGACGGCGAGCCACTGCCAGCCCGCATCAACGGATCCCGCGGGCGCTCAAGCAATGCTTATGGTTGCAGCGGCCAAGCGCCGATATCAGCCGACCGATATCAGCCGACTTCGTTTACCTAAGGACCGCAGCAATAAAAATAAAAACGCCCGCAAATCAATGATTTGCGGGCGTTCAGAACACTGGCGGAGCGAGAGGGATTCGAACCCTCGATAGAGCTTTTGACCCTATACTCCCTTAGCAGGGGAGCCCCTTCAGCCGCTCGGGCATCGCTCCAGTTTTTTGCTGCCTGCCGCGATGTCCGTGGCAGGCCGCGAAGAATAGCGGGTAAGAGGGGCTAACGTAAACCCTTTACAACGATCAATTCGAAGAATCGTCACCGTGATGTGCGCCGGAAGCGACCGGCTCATCCCCACGCTGGATACGCTGATAGATTTCTTCGCGATGCACAGCGACATCCTTGGGTGCGGTGATACCGATACGCACCTGATTTCCCTTGACGCCGAGAACGGTCACGGTGACCGAGTCGCCGATCATCAAGGTTTCGGCTACCCGGCGAGTGAGGATCAACATTTTGCAAATCTCCTGGAACCGATGGATTTCCCACCGGCATCGACGGCCTCCTGAGTGAGACGCGCCCTACGTAAAGGGAATAGACCAGAAATGGTAGCGGGACATCCTGCTAGCCAGCAAGGCATAGCAGGACAACTGTTCAGCCCAAGTGTTGCTTGACCCAGAGGGGCACACCGTCGAGTGCGGTCGCAAGGGCGGGCCCGTCCTCGCCACCACCCTGGGCGAGATCCGGACGGCCACCGCCCTTGCCGCCGATCTGACTGGCGATATGGCCGAGGAGTTCCCCTGCCTTCACCTTGCCAGTTGGGCTGCCGTTCACGCCAGCGACAAGCGCAACTTTGCCGCCTGAAGCGCCAGCCAGCACGATCACCGAGTCACCGAGCTGTTGCTTCAGGCGATCCATCGCATCACGCAGCGCCTTGGCATCGAAGCCTTCCAGACGCACCGCCACCACCTTGACCCCGGCCACGTCGATCGCACCAGCGCCCAAATCGGCCGTTGCGCCCGACGCCAGCTTGGCCTTAAGCGATTCCAGCTCGCGTTCCAGCCGCTTCTGACGCTCGGCCAATGCGCGCACCTTGTCCACCACCTCGGTCGCGTTGCCGCCGAGCAGAGTGGCGGCCTCAAGCAAGCGACGCTCCTCGTCGGCCACATAGTCCAGCGCGCCCTGCCCGGTCACCGCTTCGATACGGCGCACGCCCGAGGAGACGCCGCCTTCGGAGGTGATCTTGAACAAGCCGATGTCGCCGGTGCGGGTGACATGGGTGCCACCACACAACTCGGTGGAATAGCCGCCCATCTTGAGCACGCGAACGTTTTCGCCATATTTCTCGCCGAACAGCGCCATCGCGCCAAAATCCAGCGCCTCCTGCATCGCCATGTTGTGCACTTCCACGCCATGGTTGGTGCGGACTTCGGCGTTGACCTTGCGCTCGATCACAGCGAGCTCATCGGCGGTGATCGGTTGGAAGTGGGAGAAGTCGAAGCGCAGACGATCCGGCGCGACCAACGAGCCCTTCTGCTGCACATGCGTTCCCAACACTTCGCGCAACGCGGCGTGCAGCAGATGGGTCGCCGAATGGTTGAGGATGGTCTTGCCGCGACGTTGCGCATCGATCCCACCGGCAAGCACATCGCCAAGCGCGAGCGCGCCTTCGCTGATGCGGCCCACATGACCATGAAACTGACCGGCGAACTTCTGCGTGTCGGCGACTTCGATCGACACACCCGGGCCGCTCAGCTTGCCGCTGTCGCCAACCTGACCACCCGACTCAGCATAGAAGGGGGTGCGGTCGGTGAACACGATGACCTCGTCGCCCGCTTCCGCACGTTCGACTGGACGCCCCTGCTTGAGCAGTGCCACGACCTTGAGCGCATCGGCATCGTACGCTTCGTAACCCAGGAACACGGTTGGCGACATACTGGCGACCAGATCGGCCGGCAATGCCACGCCACCGCCGAACTTGCCCGCCGCACGCGCGGTCTCGCGCTGACGCTCCATGGCGAACTCGAAGCCCTCCATGTCCACGCGCATGCCACGCTCGCGTGCGATGTCGGCGGTCAGATCGACTGGGAAACCGTAGGTGTCGTACAACCGGAACGCATCGGCGCCGGGAATGATCTCCTGCGAGCGCGATGCGACCTCGTCGAAGATCTTCATGCCGGCGTCCAGCGTTTCGGCAAAGCGCTCTTCTTCGGCCAACAAGGCGCGCGCGACGATCTCGCGTGCGACCACCAGTTCGGGATAGGCCTCGCCCATCAGTTCGACCAGGGTCGGCACCATCTTGCTGAAAAACGGCTGGCGCACGCCCAGCATCCAGCCATGCCGCAGCGCACGCCGGATGATCCGGCGCAGCACATAGCCGCGCCCTTCGTTGGAGGGCAGCACGCCATCGACGATGAGGAACGAACAGGCGCGGATGTGATCGGCGATCACCCGCAGCGACTTGTTTTCCAGATCGCTGATGCCGGTCAGCGCGCTGGCTTTGCCGATCAGGGCCTGGAACAGATCGATTTCGTAATTGGTGTGGACGTGCTGCAGGATCGCCGCAAGACGCTCCAACCCCATACCGGTATCCACGCACGGCGCCGGCAGCGGCACCAGGGTGCCGTCGGGCTGGCGATCGAACTGCATGAAGACTAGGTTCCAGATCTCGATGAAGCGGTCGCCATCTTCATCCGGCGAGCCCGGCGGACCACCGGCGATGTGATCGCCGTGGTCGAAGAAAATTTCGGTACACGGGCCGCAGGGGCCGGTGTCGGCCATCTGCCAGAAATTGTCCGAGGCGTACGGCGCACCCTTGTTGTCGCCGATGCGCACGATGCGACTTTCCGGGATGCCGATCATGTCGCGCCACAACGCAAAGGCTTCTTCGTCGGTGTGATAGACGGTGACCAGCAGACGGTCGGCCGGCAGCTTCCAGACCTGGGTCAGCAGCTCCCATGCCCAGGCGATGGCGTCCTTCTTGAAATAGTCGCCGAACGACCAGTTGCCGAGCATTTCGAAGAAGGTGTGGTGGCGTGCGGTGTAGCCCACCGAATCCAGATCGTTGTGCTTGCCACCGGCACGCAGGCAGCGCTGCACGTCTGCGGCACGCACGTAACTGCGTTTCTCTGCGCCAAGGAAGACGTCCTTGAACTGGACCATGCCGGAGTTGGTAAACAGCAAGGTGGGGTCGTTACCTGGCACCAGCGGCGCGGATGGCACGATGGTGTGGCCCTTCCCCTCGAAGAACGCGAGGAAGTCACTACGGATCTGGGAAGTGCTGAATTTGAAAGGTGCGTTCATGTGCTGGCATTGGGCGGGCGGCAGTCCCGGTCACCCAATGAGATGTGGGCGCAGATGAGCGGAACAACCTGAAACCACGAAGGGTAGCAGGCCTGACGCCCTCAGTCCTCAAGGTCGAAGCGGGTCGCGATGCGAATGCTGTTGCCGTCGAAACCACGCCGGGCCAGCAAATCGGCGGCCTTGCGCCGCTGCGGAAGGTCCACTGGGCCTTGCTCACCGAAACGACGGCGGATCAGGTCCCGCGCGTTTTCGGTCCAATCGCCTTCAAACGTCGCCATGGCGGCACTGATGGCCTCGCTATCCAGACCATGGGTTCCGAGTTCGGCACGAATATGCAGCGGACCGTAGCCGGAGCCGGCGCGATTGCGCACCACGGCAGCAGCGAAACGGGTGTCGTCTTGCCAACCCTCGCCGGTGAGACGATCAACAGCAGCTTGCGCCGCATCTGGCTCGATCCCGCGGGCCAGTAGTTTGCGGTTCAATTCCTTGCGCGAATGTTCGCGCCGCACCAATAGACCGAGTGCGCGCTGGACCGGCGTCTGCTCCTTGAACCGGCGCCCCCGCTTTGGTGCGGGCTCTTGCTCGTCCATCGTCAGGTGTCCTGAAGCGCTAAAATCGCATTGCATCAAATGCGCCGTCCATGGCGCCTGCCCTCCTGGCCTTCGATAGATCTACCGCGAGAAGCGACGGCACTGACTCCGCCGTCCTCGCGATAGAAAAACTTCAACCGCATTTGGACCTGTTGTGCCGCCGCCGGGCGAGCGCGGGCGGTGCTGGGGTCGTCGCGTACCACGGGCACGCGACGGTCCATCCATCGCTTACTGACCGCAACACCATCACCTAATTCCGACAACCGGCGATGGTATGCAGCTGCGACTTATTCCTTCTCTTCGTCATCGCCGGCTTCACGCGGCGCTTCGGAAGGCTGGAACTTCTCACGCAGCTCGGCTTCCAGCCGGACAGCAACCTGCGGGTTATCGCGCAGGTAGGTGCGCGCGTTGTCCTTGCCCTGCCCGATGCGCTCATCGCCGTAGCTATACCAGGCGCCGGCTTTGTCGACCAGCTTGGCTTCCACGCCCATGTCGATCAGTTCGCCTTCGCGGCTGATGCCTTCGCCGTACAGGATTTCGGTCACGACCTGCTTGAACGGAGGCGCCAACTTATTCTTGACCACCTTGATCTTGGTCTGGTTGCCGATGATCTCGTCGCCCTTCTTGATTGCGCCGATACGACGAATGTCCAGACGTACCGAAGCGTAGAACTTCAGCGCATTGCCGCCGGTGGTCACTTCCGGGCTCTGGCCAGGCATCATGACGCCGATCTTCATACGCAGCTGATTGATGAAGACCACCAGCGTGTTGGAGCGCTTGATGTTGCCGGTGAGCTTGCGCAGCGCCTGGCTCATCAGGCGAGCCTGCAGGCCCGGCAGCTGGTCGCCCATTTCGCCTTCGATTTCTGCTTTCGGGGTCAGCGCGGCAACCGAGTCAATCACCACGATGTCCACCGAGCTCGAACGCACCAGCATGTCGGCAATTTCCAATGCCTGCTCGCCGGTATCCGGCTGCGACAGCAGCAGATCGTCGACGTTGACACCCAGCTTGGCCGCATAGATCGGGTCCAGCGCGTGCTCGGCATCGATGAAGGCTGCGGTGCCGCCCAGCTTCTGACACTGGGCAATCGCCTGCAGTGTCAGGGTGGTCTTGCCCGAGGATTCCGGCCCATAGATTTCGACTACGCGACCCTTGGGCAGGCCGCCAATCCCCAGAGCGATATCCAGCATCAGCGAGCCGGTCGGAATGACTTCGACCGCTTCGATGACACGGTCGCCCATGCGCATGACCGAGCCTTTGCCGAATTGCTTTTCGATCTGGCTCAGTGCGGCGGAAAGGGCGCGCTTCTTGTTCTCGTCCATCTGGGTGATCCTCGTCAGTGATTTCGGTATGGGACTAATGTAGCGGCGGTGTATCGCACAAGCTGAGACTGCAGGCGACACACTCAGATTAGGAAGACGACATGTCCCGTGGCAGCGGGGAATCCTGCGATGTCGGCTCGGGAAAAAGCCAGCACGACCATCGGCACAGCCCTCAGCGGTTAGGCCTCAACAGCCCGCAATACAGGCCTTCAATCGCGAAATCCTGATCCGGCAGCACTTCGATGGGCGCGTAGTCCGGGTTGCGCGGCAGCAGTCGGATCCGGTCCTTGCCAATCTTCAGCAGCTTGACAGTGATTTCCTCATCGATCCGCGCCACCACGATCTGCCCCGAGCGTGCGTCGCGGGTGCGGTGCACACCGATCAGATCGCCATTGAAGATGCCTTCGTCGCGCATCGAATCGCCTTGCACCTTGAGCAGGTAGTCTGGCGAGGGCGAGAAGAACACGCGATCCAGCACTACGAAGTCGTCCGATCCGATATCGGCCCCGATCGGCAGGCCCGCCGCCACGCGGCCCAACACCGGCAGACGCAGCACATCGTCCCGGACGGGTTCGCTCACCGCCGCTGCGCGCGTCTGTGCACCCTGGCCGGCCAGCCGGATCCCGCGCGCCTGGCCTGGGACGCGACGGATCGCACCGGCCTGCTCCAGTGCCTCCAGGTGATACTGCGCGGCGCGCACGCCCTTGAAGCCGAACGCACGCGCAATTTCGGTCTGCGACGGCGGGACGCCATCGGTGTCGATGCGCTCGGCGATCAAGGCCAGGATAGCTTGCTGGGTATCGGTCAGGTCCATGGTTAGTAGTATTACTACTAACGGGCGCTTGCGCAAGCGCTTCGCAACACCTCGACCGCAACGCCGTCACGGGTGCGCGCGTGATGCGCTAGCGCCGGCTGCGCCAGATCGAGAACAGGATCCAGATGCCGCACAGCGCAGCGCCGATGAAGCCACCCACCCCCAGCGCGAGCAACCAACGGCTGGCACTGCCACCGACACTATTCATGACGATCGACGAGCCGATCACCAGCGCGGCAGTGACAATGCCCATCGTGAGCCGATTGGCCGCGCGGTCGACCTGCTCGCCGAACTCGCGCAATGCGCGTGTTTCGATCTGCAGCTGCAGCTTGCCGCGGCGTGCGGCCTGCAGCAGGCGCTTGAGGTCGCGCGGCAGATCGCCGATCAGGTCGATCGCGCCGGTCACGGTGCGACGGCTGCGCCGCAGCATTGCGCTGGGTGCATAACGCTGCAGCACCACGCGTTCGAGATACGGACGCGCCTCGGTGGCCATGTCGAAATCCGGATCGAGCTGGCGGCCCATGCCTTCGAGCGTCAGAAACGCTTTGATCATCAGCGCCAGATCCGACGGCAGGGTCAGCCCGTGGTCGCGCAGGATCGAGGTCACATCGCCCAGCATCGCGCCGATGCGCAGCTCTTTCAGCGGCACGCCGCGGTACTCGTCGACGAACGCGCCGATGTCCTGCTGCAGACGTGGCTCGTCGATTTCCAGGCTGGTGCCGGCCCATTCCAACAGCACATCGATCACCGCTTCGGCGTCGTAGCTGACCATGCCGTGCAGCAATTGTGCGACCTGAAATCGACGATGCTCGGAGACGCGCCCCACCATACCGAAATCAATGACGGCAATGCGGCCATCGCGCAGATAGAAAATATTGCCAGGATGCGGATCAGCGTGGAAGCAGCCGTCCTGCAGCACCATCTTCAGCACGATGCCGGCGCCGGCGCGCGCGAGCACCTTGCGGTCCAGACCGGCTGCATCGACGGCAAGCAGATCGCGCCCGGGAATGCCATCGATGAAGCCCTGCACGTTGAGCGACTCGCAGGTCCACTCCCAGTACACGGTCGGCACCACCACTTGCGCGTCGTGGGCGAAGTTGGCGGCGATGCGTTCGGCATTGCGCCCCTCTGCAGCGAAATCCAGCTCGCGTCGCAGCGAGACGGTAAATTGTTGCACCACCTCGGCGGGACGATAGCGCTTGAGATCCGGCGCGCGGGTCTCGACGATTTCGGCAAGCCGCGCCAGCAAGCGTAAGTCGGCATCGATGGTGTCGCCGATACCGGGACGGCGGATCTTCAACACCACCGGCGTGCCATCGACCAACCACGCGCGATGCGTCTGTGCCAGCGATGCGGCCGCCAATGGCTGTTCGTCCAGACGCGCGAACACGCTCTCCGGCTCCATGCCCAGCGCGGCAACCAGCTGCGGGCGGATCTGCTCGAACGGCAGCGCCGGCACCGCGTTCTGCAGCTCGCTCAATTCTTCGATCCACTCCGGCGGCAGCAGATCCACGCGCGTGGCCAGCACTTGCCCGAGTTTGACGAAGGTGGGCCCGAGCTCTTCCAGTGCACGCCGCACGCGCAATGCCGCGGACATGCGCAAGCGGCCCTCGGCGTTGTTCCAATGCAACAACCTGCCAGCGCGCTCGAGCACATCGGCCATGCCGATCCGACGCACCACATCGCCGAAGCCGTAGCGAATCAGAACCGAGGCGATTTCCTGCAGCCGCCCAAGATCACGCACCGTGCCAAGTGCTTCCCACATCAGTGCACCGCCCGCGCGCATGCGGCGCTCAGACGCTGCGTGACAGCGCATTGCACAGCGGCCTGCAGCGCTGGGGAGGATGAGAAAGACGCAAGGAGCGAACGCATTGGCACACTAGGCGGTGACGAGACCTTGTTTGTAGCCGATCTGCCCGCCGCTGTCGCGCCCTCGCCCGCTCGAAGCTCAGCGCAGGTTGCAACGCGTTGCAGAGCGCATGCGGAAGATGCAGCGTGCTTGCGTCAAGTGCATGCACCTCAATCCCGCAGTCACAAGGTCAGAACATCCATGCGCGGCGGCCCCGGAAACGCGTTCGGCAAACCGTCTTTGCAGCGGCGTGTCGATGACGATCTGCCAAACTTTTTTGGCACGACGCACTGCTACAGCATTTCGATTTCGCTGCCGCGCGCCATCATGCTGCAAATGGTAGACGAGGAATCTGTCACAGAGCGCCATCCAGCAGACCTGCGGGCAGCTAAAGCAACGCGCTCAGCCCACGCAGTGCTGCAGCCACGGTCTGACGCCGTACTGCATCGCGGTCGCCGTTGAAGTGAAAGAGTTGCGCCGTGGCATAACCGCCACGCCGTTTCCAACCGATCCAGACTGTGCCGACCGGCTTATCGTCGCTGCCGCCGCCGGGCCCGGCAATGCCGGTCACCGCCACCGCGATGCTTGCGCCGGAATTGACCAGCGCGCCAGAGACCATTTCGATCACGGTTTCGCGGCTAACCGCTCCATGCACTTCCAGGGTCTGCGGGCGGACGCCGAGCAATGCCTGTTTCGCCTCGTAGCTGTAGGCGGCCATGCCGCAGTCGAACCAGTGCGAGGAACCGGCGACATCGGTCACCGCCTTGGCGATCCAGCCACCGGTGCAGCTCTCGGCGGTAACCAGGCGCTCGCGCGCGGCAAGCAATTGCTGCCCGAGGGCTTCGGCCAGCTGCTGCAGTTCGGAATCGGCGGACAAGGACATGGGCACGACGACAAGGGAGCAGCCGACGTTTTAGCCCAATTCGCCGCCCCTGTCTGCGGTCGGCCCGATTCCGGTTGGGAGTGAGGTGGCCGAGGTTCAGTGGCGATGTGTGGCCGACATGCGGTGCCTTGGGTCTGGATCGGCCTTGGATGTGCAGCAATTTGCCAGCCGCACACCGTCAACCTGCAGTACCTTCCAGATCACCTGAGCACCGCAACTAGGGCACCGCGTTACCGAGGAGAGATGTGGTGCGAGGCGTCAGCTCACGACTGCGATCTACCGCAGCCCTCATGCCATCGCCCAGGTTCGGATCGGCCGAGACGACACGTCACCGCTGCCGCACAGCGACACCGCAGCCCGCCTCGCTGTTGTGTTGGAGCAGCAGCACAGTCGCGCCATGCCGACTGTGCTGTTTGCATCAGGCTTCCCAGTCTTCGCGGCGATCCGGCAGCATCGCGCGCAGTGGCGCACCGTCCTCGCCGGCGGCCAACCGCTCGGCTTCGACCATCGGCAGATCGACCTCGAGCAACCAGCCGTCCTCGTCGGATTGCTCGTTGCGCACCACTTCCAGCTGATGCAGCCGCGAACGCAGGCGGCCGGCCGACGGCGGCAGCCGCAACTGGCCGGTCAGATGACGCAGGTCCAGTCGCTGACCGAGCGCATGCTGCAATTCTTCCAGTCCGCGCCCATCGCGCGCCGACACCCACACACGCTCGCGGCGCGCCGGGTCTGGAATGCCGTCTTGCGCATCGTGGCGCACTTCGGCACCGTCGATCTTGTCGATCTTGTTGAACACCAGCAGTTGCGGCAGATCGCCGGCGCCGACGGCCTGCAACACTTCATCGACCTGCAGGATGCGCTCTTCGCGCAGCGGGTCGGCCGCATCGACGATATGCAGCAACAGATCGGCATCGCGCGCTTCGGACAACGTCGAACGGAACGCGGCGACCAGTTCGTGCGGAAGATCGCGCACGAAGCCGACCGTGTCGGCAAGAATCGCGCTACCACCCGGCAACCCGATGCGCCGCACGGTGGGATCCAGCGTGGCGAACAGCTGATCAGCCACGTACGCCTCCGCGCCGGTCAACGCATTGAACAATGTCGATTTGCCGGCGTTGGTGTAACCGACCAATGCAATCCGCGGCAATTCGCTGCGCATCCGTGCACGACGCATCTGGGTGCGCTGCACCTCGACTTTCTCCAGCCGCTGCTGCAACTGCTCGACGCGCTTTTGCAGCAGGCGACGGTCGGTTTCCAGCTGGGTTTCGCCGGGGCCGCGCAGGCCGATGGAGCCGCCGCGCTGGCGCTCCAAGTGAGTCCAGCCGCGGACCAACCGCGTGGCCATGTGACGCAACTGGGCCAGTTCCACCTGCAGCTTGCCTTCGTGGCTGCGCGCGCGTTGCGCGAAGATATCCAGAATCAACCCGGTGCGGTCGATGACGCGCCGCTCCAGATACTTCTCCAGGTTGCGCTCCTGGCCGGGCGACAAGGTGTGATTGACCAACACCAGATCTGCACCGGTGGCCTCGGCAGCCGCCTTGACCTCTTCCAGCTTGCCGCTGCCGATCAAGGTCGACGGGCTGGGTTTATCGATGCGTGCGGTGAGCGTGGCGGCCACCGTGGCGCCCGCCGACTTTGCAAGGTCGGCGAACTCCTCCATCACATCGTCTTCGGCAGGCCCACCGGAGTGGGTCTGTATCAACAACGCGTGTTCACCCTTGCGGGACCGATCAAACACGCACTACTCCGTTACTACTCGACGTCGTCATCTTCCGCCTGGTTGCCTTCATTGGATTGCACATACCCACCACCCGGTCCCACGCGCACATTGCGCGCCGGCACTACCGTGGAAATGGCGTGCTTGTACACCATCTGACTCACGGTATTGCGCAGCAGGACCACGAATTGGTCGAACGACTCGATCGTGCCCTGCAGCTTGATGCCGTTGACCAGATACACCGACACCGGAACCCGCTCGCGCCGCAGCGCATTGAGGAATGGGTCCTGTAAAGATTGCCCCTTAGCCATCGAAAAATCCTCTTCATTATTGTTCTTATTGTCCCGGTCGACACCTGCCATCCCCAGCCGGTCCCGGAAATGGGATGTTACACGCCTGAAGCCTGCCGCACAGCGGAACGATCACCGAGGAAGTCGACAAGTGCGCGCTCCAATTGATGACAGTCACGCTCCGGGTCGAACCAGCGCGCGTCGAGCTCACCACGCAGCCAGGTGAGCTGCCGTTTGGCCAGTTGCCGGGTCGCCTGGATCGCCTTGTCGCGGAACTCGGCCAGGCTGGCAGCTCCGTCCAGATACTCCCAGGCTTGCCGGTAGCCGACCGCGCGTACCGCCGGCAGATCCAGTGGCGCTGCCACCGCCTGCATCTGCGGCAGCGCCCGCAACTGCTGTACCTCTGCAAGAAAGCCCTGTGCCAGCATCGCGTCCAGGCGTCGTTCGATGCGTCCATGCAGCACCGCGCGCGCGCGCGGTGCCAGTACCACCTTCAACACACGCACCGGCAGGCGCGGCCCTGGCGGTAGCGCCTGCCAGTAACTGATCGGCCGCCCGCTGATGCGGTACACCTCCAGTGCCCGCTGGATCCGTTGCGGGTCGGTCGCATGAATGCGCGCGGCTGCAACCGGGTCCACGACTGCCAGCTGCGCGTGCAAGCCCGCCCAACCGAGCTGCTCGGCTTCGGCCGCAATGGATGCGCGCACGGCTTGGTCGGCCTCGGGTAAGTGCGACAAGCCTTCCAGCAGCGCACGAAAATACAGCCCGGTGCCGCCGGCGAGGATCGGCAACTTGCCGCGCGCCACGATCTGCGCAATCGCCTGACGTGCATCGCTGGCGAACTCGGCTGCCGAATACACCTGCCAGGGATCGCGCAAGTCGAGCAGATGATGTGGCACCGCCGCGCGCATCGCCGCGTCCGGTTTGGCTGCGCCGATCTCCAGACCGCGATACACCAGCGCCGAATCGACGCTGACGATTTCTCCGTTCCAGCGCTCTGCAACCTTCAGCGCCAGCGCAGTCTTGCCGCTTGCGGTAGGACCCATCAGGGCGATCGCCAGCGGGCGTTGGTCGGCGGGCATCAGTCCTCGTCCGGCCAGCGGATCGTCGGTGCGGCCGGTGCGCTGACACGCGGGACGGGAATCGCCGCCATCGCATTCCACACCTTCAACGCATCCACGGTTGCCGCCACATCGTGCACGCGCAACAGCAGCGCGCCATGTTGGGCGGCAATCAAATGCGCAGCCACCGAGCCATGCACACGTTCGGCAGCCACCTCGCGCCCGGTCAGCTCGCCGATGCTGCGCTTGCGCGACAGCCCTGCCAGTACCGGCAAGCCGAATTCCTGCAGGCGCTGCAGCTGCGCAAGCAGAGTGAGGTTGTGCGTGGTGGTCTTGTCGAATCCAAAGCCCGGATCCAGAACCAGCCGGCGTTTGTCGATGCCGGCCATTTCGGCGGCAAAGATGCGCTCGGCGAGAAACCGGTGCACTTCACCGACGACATCGTCGTAATGCGGCGCGTCTTGCATGGCGTGCGGCGCGCTGCGCGCATGCATCAAGACCACCGGCACGCGCAGATCCGACGCCGCTTCCAGTGCACCGGGCGAACGCAGTGCATACACGTCGTTGATCATGCCGGCGCCGGCCGCGACCGCTGCGCGCATGACCTCCGGTTTGAACGTATCCACGCTGATCGGCACGCTGGTCCGTTGCGCCAGCGCTTCGATCACTGGAATCACCCGCTGTAGTTCTTCTTCAACCGAAACCGCCGTGGCGCCCGGGCGGGTGGACTCACCGCCGATATCCAACACCGCAGCACCCTGCTCCACCAGCGCCAGCCCATGTGCGATCGCCGCGTCGCAGGTCGAATGCTGGCCGCCGTCGGAGAACGAATCGGGCGTGATATTGACGATACCCATCACCTGCGGCGCATCCAGCCGCAGGCTGCGGCCGGCGCAATCCAGTTTGAGCGAGGTATCGAACATCGGCGGTGTCTCCTGGGTGGTTGCTTGCATGTGGGCATTGGTGCGCCCGATAACGCATCAAGGCCGGGAATCGCTTCCCGGCCTTGATGGATGTCCTGCAGATCAGTGCACGACCGACTTAGATCTGCTCGGCGGGTCCGGCGATGGGCGGCAATGGACGCGGGCTACCCTTGTCGTTGTTGTTGCCACCGTCCTTGTCGGACTTGCCCCAACCCGCCGGCGGCGGCGGATCGCGACCTTCCATGATGGCGTCGATCTGCGGCACGTCGATGGTTTCGTACTGCAGCAGCAACTGCGACATCGCATGCAGCTTGTCCAGGTTCTCGGTGAGGATGGCCTTGGTCTTGCTGTAAGCCTTGTCCAAAATCGAGCGCACCACTTCGTCGATCTTGCGCGCGGTCTCGTCGGACACGTTCTTGTGCTGGGTGACCGAACGCCCCAGGAACACCTCGTCTTCCTCCTCGCCGTAGGCCACCGGACCGAGTTCGTCGGACAAGCCCCACTTGGTCACCATGTTGCGCGCCATCTTGGTGGCCCGCTCGATGTCGTTAGACGCGCCGGTGGTGACCTTGTCGCCGCCGAAGATCAATTCTTCGGCAACGCGGCCGCCATACAGCGAGCACAGCTGCGATTCGATCGCCACGCGATTCATCGAGTAGCGGTCGCCTTCCGGCAGATACATCGTCACGCCGAGTGCGCGGCCGCGCGGAATGATGGTGACCTTGTAGACCGGATCGTGCTCCGGCACCAGGCGGCCAACGATGGCGTGGCCTGCCTCGTGGTACGCGGTCAGCGTCTTCTCGTCTTCGCTCATGGCCATCGAGCGACGCTCGGCACCCATCAAGATCTTGTCGCGGGCACGGTCGAAGTGGTCCATACGGACTTCCTTCTCGCTGCCACGCGCCGCAAACAACGCCGCTTCGTTACACAGGTTAGCCAGATCGGCGCCCGAAAAACCCGGGGTACCGCGGGCGATGACCATCGGCACGACGTCATCGGCCAGCGGCAGCTTGCGCATGTGCACACGCAGAATCTGTTCGCGCCCCTTCACGTCCGGCAGCCCGACCACGACCTGGCGGTCGAAACGGCCCGGACGCAGCAGCGCCGGATCCAGCACGTCGGGACGGTTGGTCGCCGCGATCACGATCACGCCTTCGCCGCCTTCGAAGCCGTCCATCTCGACCAGCAACTGATTCAGTGTCTGCTCGCGCTCGTCATGCCCGCCGCCGAGACCGGCGCCGCGATGACGGCCCACCGCATCAATCTCGTCGATGAAGATGATGCACGGCGCGTGCTTCTTGGCCTGCTCGAACATGTCGCGCACACGGCTGGCACCGACACCGACGAACATCTCGACGAAGTCAGAACCGGAGATGCTGAAGAACGGCACCTTGGCCTCGCCGGCGATCGCCTTGGCGAGCAGGGTCTTACCCGTACCCGGCGGGCCAACCATCAACACGCCGCGCGGAATCTTGCCGCCCAGCTTGGTGAACTTGGTCGGGTCGCGCAGGAAGTCGACCAGCTCACTCACTTCTTCCTTGGCCTCGTCGCAACCGGCAACGTCGGCGAAGGTGATCTTGACCTGGTCCTCGCCCTGCAGCTTGGCGCGCGACTTGCCGAAGCTCATCGCCCCCTTGGCACCGCCGCCACCGCCTTGCATCTGGCGCATGATGAACAGCCAGAAGCCGATGATCAGAATGACCGGCAGGAAATTCAGTACCAACGACCAGAAGCCAGGGCCGGTCGAGGGCTTCTGGCGGGTCATTTCGATGTTCTTGCTATACAGCACGTCGACCAGCTTGTCGTCGCGCGGCCCGTAGACGGTGGCTTCGCTACCGTCGGTGCGCTTGAAGCGGATCGCGTTGACCGCGAGGTTGGTCTCATCGGTGTAATCCACCGACTTGACGCGCCCGGAATCCACTTCTTTCAGAAATTGGGTATAGGTGATCGAGTCAGGACCGACGCCGCCCGCCATCCGCGGCGAGAAGCTCTGAAAGACAACCATCAGCACAACTGCGACGACCACCCACAGCAGCAGATTCTTGGTCAAGTCGTTCATCCTCATTGGCTCCGGTGCCCTCTACTCTTCAATAGCTTGAAATACGGTGGTCATTGGCAGCTTACTTGATCTGGACACGCTTGCCCTGACCGAGTGCATAAACTTCCGGGGAGCGCTTGCGCGAGGCCGCCGGCTTGCGAATCGTCACCTTCTCATAGCGGCGGCGAAGCTCACGAATGTAGTCGTCGGACCCAACACCCTGGAACAGCTTGATCAGGAACGCCCCGCCCGGTTTGAGGTGGGTGTCGGCAAATTCCATCGCCAGTTCCGCCAGGTGCATCATCCGCGGTTGGTCGACCGCATCCATGCCACTCTTATTGGGGGCCATATCGGACAGAACAAGGTCCACCGGCACATCGCCCAGCATCGCTTCGAATTGCGATAGGACGGTTTGCTCCCTGAAGTCGCCGTGAAGGAACTCCACACCCGCCAGGGCCGGCATGTCCAGAATGTCCAGCGCCACTACCCGGCCGCTGTCGCCCATGGACTTGCGCACCTGCTGCGACCAGCCGCCCGGCGCCGCCCCCAGATCGACCACCACCATGCCTGGCTTGAGCAGGCGGTCGCGTTGCAGTAGCTCTTCCAGCTTGTAGGCCGCGCGTGAGCGCATGCCCTCGGCCTGGGCCTTCTTCACGTAAGGGTCGGCGAAGTGTTCCTTGAGCCAGCGTTGGCTGCTTTTACTGCGGGAAGGCATTGGCAAGGGGGTCCGAACGGGTCGCCATGATACCCTGAACACCCTTTGCTTCCCTTCGATCCTGCATGTCCATTGTTCTCACCTCCGCCCAGAACCGTTTCCTGCGCGGCCAGGCACATGATCTCAAAGCCTTGCTGCAGACCGGCGGCAAAGGGGTCACGCCGGCATTTCTGGCTGAACTCGAGGAAGTGCTCGAGCGCCACGAACTGATCAAGGTGAAGGTGGCCTCGGAGGATCGCGAGACCCGTGATGCGCTGATTGCCGAGCTGATCGAGCAGACCGGCAGTGCGCTGGTACAACGCATCGGCCACGTCGCCATCTTGTACCGCCCCAGCAAGGAAAAGCGCCAGATCGTGCTGCCGCGCGGCTGAGCCAAAGAGTTCGTCATGCCTCTAAGTCAGGAACACCCCGATTACGCTTATGCGCTGCGCGCGGCCGACGGCCGTCAAGCCAAGGTAAATGACCAGATCCTGCAGCAGAGCTTCATCCTGATGCCGGACGAGCTGGTGGAACGCTGGCCGGTACAAACCCTGGAGCAACTCCAGGTGAGCCACATGGACGCGGTCCTGGCGCTCAGCCCGGCCGTGATCCTGCTCGGCACCGGCGAGCGCCAGCTATTCCCGAAGACCGACGTGCTGGCCGCGTGTCTGACCCGCGGCATCGGCCTGGAGGCAATGACCAATGCCGCCGCCGCACGCACCTACAACGTCCTGGCCAGCGAAGGCCGCCGTGTTGCGCTGGCGATGGTGCTGCCGGGCTGAATCGAGAATCGAGAAAGCGGGCCGAAGCACGCTTTCTCTGTCAAGCAGAACTTGCGCAAACAGGATCAGTGAACGCTTGCCCTCACTGCCCACGCTCCCAGATTGCCGAAGCGCAGGGCTGTTCCTATTCCCGATTCCCTACTCCCAATTCCCAATTCACTTCTTCGGCAAATACAGCAGCGGATCAACCGGCTTGCCGTTGTAGCGGATCTCAAAGTGCAGCATGTCGCGGGACGCACCGCTGCGACCCATCTCGGCGATTTGCTGCCCGGCCTTGACGCTCTGGCCTTCGTTGAGCAGACGCTTGCGGTTGTGCCCGTACGCGGATAGCCACTGATCGTTGTGCTTGATGATGATCAGCTCGCCATAGCCGACCAGGCCGGCGCCGGAATACACCACCACGCCATCGGCGGCGGCACGCACGGCCTGGCCGCTGGCACCGGCGATGTCCACGCCCTGCTTGGTGGTTTCGCCAGTGACGAAGGTGCCGACGACCACGCCATCGGCCGGCCAACGCCAGGAAAACCCACTACTGACCGGTGCGGCGATTGGCGCAGCCGGACGCGGCGGAGCCACGGTACCGGCCACCGGCGCACTGCTGCCGGGCTTGCTGGCACCAGGCGGATACAACTTGAGGGTCTGGCCGGGATAGATGGTGTTCGGCGACGACAGGCCGTTCCAGGCCGCCAGATCCGGCGCAGAAATATTGGTGCGGCGCGAGATCGCGTAGAGGGTATCGCCGCGCTGGACGGTCACCGTGGCCCCCGGGCGCGGCACCGACGGACGGGGCGCCGTGCTTGGACGCGACGACGCGCCACCGCTGGCGCCAGGCGAACGCACCACCGTGGCGCTGCTGCAGGCGGTGAGCCCGATGACCACTGCGAGCATGACTGCTGTCTTGCGTACCGAATTCATCTGCGTCTTGCTCATCCGTTCGTTGTCTTCCACACCAGCCACCCTGCACCTACCGCCAACACTGCCATCGCAACCCAGCCCAGCGGCTCGATCCAGCGATGCAGCGCCGCTTCGGCACGCGCACCGCCCAGGCGGATCGCACCGGCAACCAGATACACGCGCTTGCCGCGTCCTACCAACATGCTGGCAATGAACGGCAGGATCGGCACCCCAACCACGCCCGAGGCCCAGGTGAAGATCTTCAGCGGGATCGGAGTGAAACCCACTAGGACCAGTGCCCAGAACGCCTTCCACGGCGAATCGGCCACCAGCGTGCGCAGGGTTTCGATCTGCTGCTGGATCTTTGCGCTCCAGCCCAGCCATTCGATCAATGGCTGCAACGCCGCAAACGCGAAATGGCCGAGCAGATAACCGACCAGTGCGCCGCAGATCGAGCCTAGCAGGCTCAAGGTGGCGAACCAAAACGAGCGCTTGGGCTCGGCCAGCGACATCGGTGCCAGCATCACTTCCGGCGGTACCGGGAAGATGAAGCCCTCCACGAAGCTGAGGCCGGTCAGCAGCGCGGGTGCGCGGCGATGGCGCGACCAACGGATGGCCACGTCGTACAACGGCCCGAAAATCTTCATCGAGAAACTCTCATTTATTCAATCCAGCATGCCCGACAACAGCGGAACGAACGTGACCGGCGCCAGAACCTGTTGTTCGATCGCACCATCGGCCGCACGGGTGAGTTGCACCAACGACTGCGAGGAAGCGCCCCCGACCGGCGCGACCAAGCGCCCGCCGACGGCCAGCTGATCGACCAGCGCATCGACCAACGCCGGTGCCGCCGCGGTCACCACGATCGCATCGTAAGGGCCGTGCTCGGGCCAGCCGATACGGCCGTCGTCATGCTTGCTGCGCACGTTCATGCCCAGGTGGCGGAAGCGCTTGCGCGCCTGCCGCAGCAGGTCGCCGATACGCTCGACGGTGTACACCTCCAGCCCCAGCGCAGCCAGGATGGCGCCCTGATAGCCCGAGCCGGTGCCCACTTCCAGCACCTTGGTCGGCGCCACCTGCAGCACTGCTTCGGTCATGCGCGCCACCACCCATGGCTGGGAAATGGTCTGGCCGTGGCCGATCGGGAGTGCCGTGTCTTCGTAGGCACGCGAGGCGAGCGCTTCATCGATGAACAAATGCCGCGGCACGGTCCGCATCGCGTTGAGCGTGGCCTCGTCCTGGATGCCGGCCTCGCGCAGCCGTTCGACCAGGCGGTCGCGCACGCGCTGCGAGGTCATGCCGATCCCGACCGATTCCGGTTGCAGGCGCAGTCTCGGCGTCATGCCGGGCCGTCCAACGCTGCGGTCAACCCGCCCACCCAACCAGCCACGGTGTCCAGCGCCTGGTAACGGGTGAGATCGACGTGGATCGGGGTGATCGAGATATGCCCGGTGCGCACGGCGTGGAAATCGGTGCCGGCGCCGGCATCCTGCTCCGGCCCGGCCGGGCCGATCCAGTACACGGTGCGGCCGCGCGGGTCCTGCTGCGGCACGCAGGGCTCGGAGCGATGCCGGTTGCCGAGCCGGGTGACTTCGAAACCGAGCACATCCGACCACGCCAGATCCGGCACGTTGACGTTGAGGATGGTGTCGGCAGGCAACGGGTCGGCCCTCAGCCGCGCCACGATCTCCACCGCAGCGCGCGCAGCGGTTTCGTAGTGATGCGCTTGGTGATTGTGCGTGACCAACGACACCGCCACCGCAGGCAAGCCGAGAAAGCGGCCTTCCATTGCGGCAGACACGGTGCCCGAATAGATCACGTCGTCGCCCAGATTAGCCGAGTTATTGATGCCGGAGACCACGATGTCGGGGTCGTAATCGAGCATGCCGGTGAGTGCCAGATGCACGCAGTCGGTCGGAGTGCCGGCCACTGCGCAGGTCTGCGCGTCGATGCGGCGGGTGCGGATCGGCACATCCAGCGTCAGCGAATTGCTGGCGCCGGAGCGGTCGCGGTCGGGCGCGACCACCATCACTTCATGACCGGCATGGCGCAGCGCCTCGGCCAAAATCTGGATGCCGGGGGCGTCGACACCGTCGTCGTTGCTAACCAGTACGCGCATGGGACTCCTCGGAAAACCGGGTCATGATACCGGATGCGTCCGCGCCCTTCGCGCTTGATCTTCGCTTGCGCCTGAGGTTGGGCAGGTTAGGCTGTGAGCATGTCGCATCCTGAAGACGAAGACGACGGCGCGCTGTTCCGCGCAGCGATCGGCGCGGTCAAGCCGATTCGTGAAGTCGCCCCACCGGCCAATGCCAAGCCGCGCCCCAAGCCGCGCGCACGCATGGCCGAGCGCGACGATGCGCAAGCGCACACCGAATTCGCGCGTCTGCTGCGCGACAGTGCGCCGCTGGAGGCGGGCGATACCGCCAGCTACCGGCGCGAGAATCTTCCCACCCGATTGTTTCAGCGGCTCAAGCGCGGGCAATTTTCGGTACAGGACGAACTGGATCTACACGGTGCCACCGCGGCACAGGCCGAATCATTGTTGCGCCAGTTCCTGTTGGAGGCGCATGCGCACGACTATGGCTGTGTGCGCATCATCCACGGCAAGGGCCTGCAGTCGGACAACGGTGCGCCGGTGCTGAAGAACCTGATGGACCGGCTGCTGCGTCAACGCAACGATGTGCTGGCGTTTCATTCGGCGCCGCCGACGCAGGGCGGCACCGGGGCGCTGCTGGTGTTGCTGGCGCGGCGATAGGCGGATTGCGGCCAGCACATGACGCGCGGCGTTGAAGTGCAATTGCATGCGTTGATGCGTTGACCGGAAGGTCTGTCGCATGCCGGTAGCCACTCCGCGAGGTGATGAGTGTCTGGCAACCTTGCAGCGCTGAATCCTGGTCAGTGCCGCCGCTCTCCGCCTCACGATGGCGCCCGTCGCGGCCAAGGCCGCTCCTAGGCAAGCAACGGCAGTAGATCGCCATCGACGCTGTGCGATGCGACCGACCGGCAGTCGCACGCAGTCATTCTTCGGAACGCACACTGGCGTTGAAACGGCCTGCATCGGTGACTTCACCCAACTCCCACAACACTGCGGTGGCGTAGCAGCCGGGCGGCAGCGCGAAGGCGAGCTGCAGGGTCTGCGGCTCCAGCCATTGGTAATCCAGCCCCTGCGGACGTAATCGCAGTGCGCGGCGCTCCTGCTTCAGTCCTGCTGCGTCCAGCCCCTGGCGCAGCGCTTTGGATAGCGGATCGGACAAGGCGTCCTGCTCCACTGCTGCCGCCTGATCGGTCGAGCGCAACTCGCCAGCGCCCCATAACGGACCACTGGGATGGATATCGAAACGCGCCAGTCGCTCGGCAAGCACCTCGTTCCACGGCTCCGGGCCGAAGACGCTACGCGAGCCGTCCAGCATCCACGCCTCACCCTCCAGCGCGCTATCCCAGCTGCCCTGCGCGACGCGCGTACTGAGCACGCGATTGAATAGGGCCGAGCGCGCCGCCGACAGCAGCATCGAGCGCTGATCTTGGCGCAGCCGCCGCTTGGATGTCGGCGCCGGCAGCAAGGTTCCGTCGGCAGCTTGCACATGACCAAACATCGCCAACGCAGCCGCCACGTTTCCGCCATCGCGACCGAAGCGTTGTTCGCCAAACCAGTTGGGGATGCCGCGTGCAGCGATCGCCTGCAACCGGTGCTCGATCGCGTCGCGTCCGCCTTGTACCTGGCGCAGCGTCAACACAAAACGGTTCCCGTGCAACGCACCGCGTTGCAGCTTGCGGTTGTGCCAGGTGCTCTCGACCACCTGCATCTCGGCATCGTCCAGCGCGGTGATATCCGGGGCGATGCGCTTTGGCAGATGTACGCTGAAGCGCTGAGTGGTCACGGCATGGCGATCTTTCAGACCTGCATAGCTGACACCCATTTCGGCGATGCCGGCCCAGTGCGCGAGCTTTTTGGCGATGTAAGCCGTGTTCTGACCACGCTTGCGCACGGTGAGCAGCAGATGCTCGCCTTCGCCGGATGACTCGAATGCCGGTAGTTCGTCGACCTGAAAGTCGTCCGGCGTGCTGCGCATCGCCGCGCTGAGCACGGCAGCGCCATGCGCACGTGGCAGCAGAGAGGTCTCGCTCATGGTGTGGCTCGCCTTCGCGCCGGAGGTGGCGCGCTGTGCGCCGAATCTCTCGGCGTGGTGATGACATCTCGCTGCATCGGCGCCGGTCCCGGCGCGCAGCGCTGCGTGTGTTGCTGCCGCTTATGCAGCGATTCTGCCCAGCAGGACTGCGGCCTGTGCAGCGATACCTTCGCCGCGGCCGGTGAAGCCCAATTGTTCGCTGGTGGTGGCCTTGACGCTGACCGCATCGAGTTCGATCGCCAACAGGCCAGCGATACGCTCGCGCATGGCCACCGCATGCGGACCGACCTTGGGGCGCTCGCAGATCACGGTGATGTCGGCATTGCCGACGCGCCAGCCGCGCTCGCGCAGCAAGCTATCGCAATGCTGCAGAAACTGCGCGCTGTCGGCGTCCTTCCAGCGTTCGTCGGACGGCGGAAAATGCCGGCCGATGTCGCCCAGCGCCAACGCACCCAGCATCGCATCGCACAGTGCGTGCAACACCACATCGCCATCGCTATGTGCGAGTACGCCGTGACTGTGCGCGACGCGGACGCCGCCAAGCATCACGTGGTCGCCAGGGCCGAACGCATGCACGTCGTAGCCTTGGCCGATTCGGAAATTGAAGGACATGGAAACCCTGTGTTGTTAAGTTGCGTCGCCGTCGCGGCGGGCCGTGGCGAGCTGCGCTGTAATCGCGCGCGCGCTGCTCTGCGCATCGGCGGCCTGCACCTCAAGCGCATCGGCATCGACTGCAATGCCGCGGCGCGCCAATTCGAATTCGAAGCGCGCCAGATCCGCAGGCGTCGTCACCTTGAAGTTGTCTTCAGTGCCTTCCACCAGCAATGGTCGCAGTCCCATCCGCTCCATCGCCATCGCCTCATCGGTGACGTCCACACCGGCGGCCGAGGCTTCGGTGAGTCCACGGATCAGTTGATGGCGACGAAACAGCTGCGGCGTGAGTGCGCGCCACAAGCGTTCGCGCGGTTCGGTACCGTCGATGCCGCCATCGTCGCCGGCACGCTTGAGCGTGTCGCGTACCGGTGCGGCCAGGATTGCGCCGACCGGGTCGCCGCGGCCGATTTCCAGCAGACGGTCCAGATCGGCCAGGGCCAGATTCGGCCGCGCGGCATCGTGCACCAGCACGAAATCGTCGGCGCGCACGCTTTCGGGCAAGGCCAGCACACCAGCCAGCACCGAGGCTGCGCGCGTCGCGCCACCCAGGCAGGTGAGCACGGGTTTGGACTGCACGGCAGTCCAGCCCGGCCAATCGGCATCGTCAGGGGCGATCGCCACCATGATGCCGGCCAGCGCCGGATGCGCAGCCAGCGCCGCCAGCGTATACGCCATCAATGGCTGACCGCCGGCCTGCAGATATTGTTTTGGCAGCGGCCCGCCAAAACGCGTGCCGCGCCCTGCGGCCGGCACGATCGCCCAGATCGAACCGGTCATGGATGATCCACCGGATCGGTGGAGGTAGGCGTTTGCTGTGCGGGCGCCGCTGTTTCAGGCGATGCAGGTGACGGCAACGGCGCATCTTCGACCACGCGATAAAACGTCTCGCCCGGTTTGATCATGCCCAACTCGCTGCGTGCGCGCTCCTCGATTGCCGCCTCGCCATCCTTCAAATCCTTCACCTCTGCTGCCAACGCCTGGTTGCGTTGGCGCAAACCTTCGTTGTCCTGTGTCTGATGCGCGACCTGGGCTTCCAGCATCATGACTTCACCGGAATTCCCAGGCCCGAACCAGAAGCGGTACTGCAGCCAAGCCAGCAGCACCGCCAGCACCAGCAGTAGCCAGCGCCAGTTGCGCACGGCTTATCGCTTGATCGAAACGAACGCGTCGCGGCCGGCGTAACGCGCGCCGGAACCCAACGCCTGCTCGATGCGCAGCAACTGGTTGTACTTGGCCACACGATCGCTGCGGCACAGCGAGCCGGTCTTGATCTGGGTGGCGGTGGTGGCCACGGCGATATCGGCGATGGTGGTGTCTTCGGTTTCGCCGGAACGGTGCGAGACGATGGACGCGTAATTGGCCGCGTGCGCCATGGCGATGGCTTCCAGGGTTTCGGTCAGCGTGCCGATCTGGTTGACCTTGATCAGGATCGCATTGGCGGTGCCCGAGTCGATGCCCTGCTTGAAGATCTTCGGGTTGGTGACGAACAGATCGTCGCCCACCAGCTGCACCTTCTTGCCGACGCGGTCGGTGAGCAGCTTCCAGCCGGCCCAATCGTCTTCAGCCAGGCCGTCTTCGATGCTGATGATCGGGTACTGCGCGACCCAGTCGGCCAGGAAGTCGACGAACTGCTCGCTGGTCAGGCGCTTGTTCTCGCCGACCAGGTTGTACTTGCCGTTGTCGTAGAACTCGCTGGAGGCCACGTCCAGGCCCAGCAGCACGTCTTCGCCGGCGGTGTAACCGGCCTTGCCGATCGCCTCGAGAATGGTGTCCAGCGCTTCGACGTTGCTGCGGAAGTCTGGCGCAAAGCCGCCTTCGTCGCCCACCGCCGTGCTCAGGCCATGTCCCTTGAGTACCGACTTGAGCGAATGGAAGATTTCGGTGCCGGCGCGCAGTGCTTCGGAGAAGGAGCTGCAACCGACCGGCAACACCATGAACTCCTGGAAGTCGACGTTGTTGTCGGCATGCGCGCCGCCGTTGATGATGTTCATCATCGGCACCGGCAATTGCACATCGGCTTCGGTGATGGTCGACAGGTACTGCCACAGCGGCTGCTTGCGCGAGGCGGCAACCGCATGCGCGGCGGCCAGCGATACACCCAGCAACGCGTTGGCGCCCAGGCGGCCCTTGTTCTCGGTGCCATCCAGGTCGATCAGGCGACGGTCAAGACCCTGCTGGTCGGCCGCATCGAAATCCTTGAGCGTCTCGGCGATGGTGCCGTTGACGTTGTCCACCGCATGGCGCACGCCCTTGCCCATGTAACGGGTCTTGTCGCCGTCGCGCAGCTCCACCGCTTCCTTGGTGCCGGTCGAGGCGCCCGAGGGGACGGCGGCACGGCCGAATGAGCCGTCTGCCAGCGTGACTTCGGCCTCCAGCGTGGGATTGCCGCGGGAATCGAGGATTTCGCGGGCGAGGATCTTGGCGATAGTGGTCATAGGTCGATCGGTTACCAGTAAGGGGGAAGTACACCGGAAACAAGCTGCCGGATTATCGCTGCACACCGGTCCATTGCCAAATCGCCTGGAGCCGGATGCAGGCAGGGCCGGCGCGATCAGGTGACGCGGCCCTCAAGGCCCGCAGCGACAAACCGAATAACAGCAGCAACAGCGGCAGTAGCGCCAGAGCGATGGCAGCGGCGCCCGACTGGCGGCGCAGGAGAACGCGACCGGACTGGCGACAAGACCGCCCAGCGTCATCAACGCGCCTGTCAGCAACGTCACGAGCATCGGCATGCGCGTGGCCTGCATCGCCTGGTTGCCGTCGCCCGGCATGCCGGTGCTGGCGGTGAACAGCAGGGCCAGGACGGCCAGGCAGGCCCGGGCCGTCAGCGACAGGCCCAACGCCACCCAGCCCCATGGCCAATGGCGCCAATGCCGGCGTTGGCGACGCGATGCCGCCAACGCCGATGCTCGGACCTCATGCGAAGCGCGCGAACCCGTGCTTCTTGGTCACTGCATCCAGTTCCATCAGCGTTTCGAGCAGTTCTTCCATGCGGTCCAGCGGCCAGGCATTGGGACCATCGGACAGTGCCTTGGACGGGTCCGGATGCGTCTCGGCGAACAGGCCGGAGATGCCCACGGCCACTGCCGCGCGCGCCAGCACCGGCACGAACTCGCGCTGGCCGCCGGAGCTGCTGCCCTGCCCGCCCGGCAACTGCACCGAATGGGTGGCATCGAACACCACCGGGCAGCCGGTGTCGCGCATGACGCTGAGCGAACGCATGTCGCTGACCAGATTGTTGTAGCCGAACGAGGCGCCACGTTCGCAGACCATGATCTGCTCGTTGCCGGTCGACTTGGCTTTTTCGACCACCGGCTTCATGTCCCACGGCGCCAGGAACTGCCCCTTCTTGATGTTGACCGGCTTGCCGGCGGCGCAGACGTTCTTGATGAAGTCGGTCTGCCGTACCAGGAAGGCCGGGGTCTGCAGCACGTCGACGACGGCGGCGACCTCGTTCATCGGGGTGTATTCGTGCACGTCGGTGAGCACCGGCACGCCGATCTGCTGCTTCACCGCCTCCAGCACCTTCAGCCCCTCTTCCAGGCCCGGGCCACGGAAGCTGGTGCCAGAGGTGCGGTTGGCCTTGTCGAAACTCGACTTGAAGATGAAGTTGACACCGAGCTTGCCGGTGATTTCCTTGAGCTTGCCGGCGACGTCGAGCTGCAGCTGCATCGACTCGATCACGCACGGGCCGGCGATCAGGAACAACGGCTGATCCAGGCCAACTTCAAAGTCACACAGTTTCATCAGGTCACCTATGGATTAAAGCCCCTCTCCCATCGGGAGAGGGGTTGGGGTGAGGGTAAGGTTGCAGGGCGCTTGTGAAGCCCCATGGTTTGCCCTGGCTGGCGCGTGGCGACGCGTTCATCACAGCTGCCATCTTCCAGTGTGTTGCGGCACACCTCATCCGCGCCCTAAGGGGCACCTTCTCCCGAGGGGAGAAGGGAACAGCTCACGCACGCGCTTCCTTCAACAACTTCCCGCCCGCCTTCTTCTCGCGCGCAGCACGCACGAAGCCGATGAACAACGGGTGGCCGTCGCGCGGGGTGGACAGGAATTCCGGATGCGCCTGGCAGGCCAGGAACCACGGGTGCGTTTCGCGCGGCAGCTCCACCACTTCCACCAAGGTGTCGTCCATCGACTTGCCGGAAATCACCAGACCGGCGTCTTCCAGCTGCGTGCGATAGCGGTTGTTGAACTCGTAACGGTGACGATGCCGCTCAGCCACCACGTCCTTGCCGTATACCTCGCGCGCCAGCGTGCCCGGCTTCAGGCGCTGCTCCTGCAGGCCCAGGCGCATGGTGCCGCCCAGGTCGGATTTTTCGTCTCGCTTTTCCACTTCGCCGGTGGCGGTGCGCCATTCGGTGATCAGGCCGATCACCGGGTGCGGCGACTGGCGGTCGTTTTCGGTGCTGTTGGCCGCATCCAGATCGGCAACATGGCGGGCATAGTCCACCACCGCCGCCTGCATGCCGTAGCAGATACCGAAATACGGCACCTTGTGCTCACGCGCGAACTTGGAGGTCTGCACCTTGCCTTCGAAACCGCGGTCGCCAAACCCGCCCGGCACCAGAATGCCGTCGATGTCCTGCAACGCAGCCATGTCGCTGCCTTCCAGATCCTGCGCTTCCAGCCACTTCAGGTTGACCTTGGTGCGCTGACGCAGGCCGCCGTGACGCAGCGCTTCGGCCACCGACTTGTAAGCGTCCTGGTGATCGACGTACTTGCCGACCACGGCAATGGTGACCTCGTCCAGCGGATGCTTGACCGCATCCACCACGGCAGCCCATTCGGACAGATCCGCCGCAGCCACCTTGTCGCGTAGCTTGAACTGCTCGATGACCAACTCGTCCAACCCCTGGCGCAGCAATTCCAGCGGCATGCCGTACAGCACGTCGATATCCGGGCAGCTGATGACCGCGCGCTCGGAGACATTGGTGAACAGCGCAATCTTGCGACGCTCCGAATCCGGCACCGCCTGCTCGGACCGGCACAGCAGCACGTCCGGCTGGATGCCGATCGAACGCAGCTCCTTGACCGAGTGCTGGGTCGGCTTGGTCTTCAACTCACCGGCCGCCGCGATGTACGGCACCAGCGTGAGATGCATGAACATCGCTTTTTCCGCGCCGCGCTCGGTGCGCACCTGGCGGATCGCCTCCAGGAACGGCAGCGATTCGATATCGCCGACGGTGCCGCCAATCTCGATCAACGCGACATCGAAGCCGGCCGTGGCCTCGTCGATGCAACGGCGGATTTCATCGGTGATATGCGGGATCACCTGCACGGTGGCGCCCAGATAATCGCCGCGACGCTCCTTGCGGATTACGTTTTCGTAGATGCGGCCGGTGGTCACCGAGTTCTTGCGCGACAGGCGGGTGCGCACGTAGCGCTCGTAGTGGCCCAGATCCAGGTCGGTTTCGGCACCGTCGTCGGTGACGTAGACCTCGCCATGCTGGAACGGGCTCATCGTGCCCGGATCCACATTGATGTACGGGTCCAGCTTCATCATCGTGACCTTCAGGCCACGCGCTTCCAGAATGGAGGCAAGCGAAGCGGCGGCAATGCCCTTGCCTAGCGAGGACACTACGCCGCCGGTAACAAAAATCAGGGGGGTCATGGGGCTTGAAGCCTCCCGGAAAGCCATAGTTTAGCGGGTGACGGGCAAATGCCCAAGGGTTGCGTGGTGGCGAGGTCATTCCACGCTGAAAAAGTGCATGCTGCGCGGGCCGCAAATGCAGACGCCCCGGCCGGAGCCGGGGCGTCTGCGTGCCACTTGAGCGATGCGGAAGAATCAGCGCGCCGGCTTCTTTTCTTCCTCTTCCTCACGCGGCGACACGTCGCCCTTGGGCTTCTGCGCGGCAGCGGCGGCGCGGCGTTCGGCCTTGCGCTCGGCTTCGCTCTTGGCCTTCGCGTCGTCGGCCTTCTGCGCGGTGGCGCCCTGCCCGGTCTGCTGCGGAGCGGCCTGAGCCATGGCGGGAAGCGCTGCGACTGCGGCCGCACCGAGGGTGAGCATCAGGATGTGCTTGAACTTCATGGCGTCCTCTTTAGCTTCGGTGACATCCTCAGGTGGGGACGTTTGGTTCCGAAACCAACGCCAGGGTATCCAGTGGCACCCAGCCCTGCACTGAACGCCTGTCGCGTGCAAAAAATCGTCCCAGCCCCCACACTTGCGCGTCGTTTCACGTGCCAACGAGATGCATGAACACCCGTTATAACGCCGCCGATATTGAAGTGCTGTCGGGCCTGGACCCGGTCAAACGCCGTCCTGGCATGTACACCGACACTGCGCGCCCGAACCATCTGGCGCAGGAAGTGATCGATAACTCGGTCGACGAGGCGCTGGCCGGCCACGCCAAGCAGGTCGAAGTCACCTTGTACAAGGATGGCAGCTGCGAGGTGTCCGACGACGGCCGCGGCATGCCGGTGGACATGCACCCGGAAGAGAAGATTCCGGGTGTGGAACTGATCCTGACCCGGCTGCATGCCGGCGGCAAGTTCAACAACCGCAACTACACCTTTTCCGGCGGCCTGCACGGCGTGGGCGTGAGCGTGGTCAATGCGTTGTCGACCAAGGTCGAGCTGTTCATCAAGCGCGAAGGCAGCGAGCACCGCATGGAGTTCCGCGACGGCATCGCCGCCTCCAAGCTGGAAGTGGTCGGCACCGTGGGCAAGAAGAACACCGGCACGCGGCTGCGCTTCTGGGCCGACCCGAAGTATTTCGACACGCCCAAGTTCAACGTGCGCGCACTGCGGCATCTGCTGCGCGCCAAGGCGGTGCTGTGCCCCGGCCTGACCGTGAAGCTGCACGACGAAGCAACCGGCGAGCAGGACAGCTGGTATTTCGAAAACGGCCTGCGCGATTACCTGAAAGGCGAGATGGCCGAGCACGAGATGCTGCCGGCCGAGCTGTTCGTCGGCAGTCTGAAGAAAGACACCGAAATCGTCGACTGGGCCGCGGCCTGGGTGCCGGAAGGCGAGCTGGTACAGGAAAGCTACGTCAACCTGATCCCGACCGCCCAGCACGGCACCCACGTCAACGGCCTGCGCTCGGGCCTGACCGATGCGCTGCGTGAGTTCTGCGACTTCCGCAACCTGCTGCCGCGTGGGGTCAAGCTGGCACCGGAAGACGTCTGGGACCGGGTCACCTTCGTGCTCAGCCTGAAGATGACCGACCCGCAGTTCTCCGGGCAGACCAAGGAGCGGCTGTCCTCGCGCCAGGCGGCCGGCTTCATCGAAGGCGCCGCGCACGATGCCTTCAGCCTGTATCTGAATCAGAACGTGGAGATCGGCGAGAAGATCGCGCAGATCGCCATCGATCGCGCCAGCGCACGGTTGAAGACCGAAAAGCAGATCGTCCGCAAGAAGGTCACCCAGGGCCCGGCCCTGCCCGGCAAGCTGGCCGATTGCATCAGCCAGGATCTGTCGCGCACCGAGCTGTTCCTGGTGGAAGGCGACTCGGCCGGCGGCTCGGCCAAGCAGGCACGCGACAAGGATTTCCAGGCGATCCTGCCGCTGCGCGGCAAGATCCTCAACACCTGGGAAGTGGCTTCCGGCAGCGTGTTGGCCTCCGAAGAAGTACATAACCTGGCGATCGCGATCGGCTGCGATCCGGGCAAGGACGACATCACCGGGCTGCGCTACGGCAAGGTGGTGATCCTGGCCGACGCCGACTCCGATGGCCTGCATATCGCCACGCTGTTGACAGCGCTGTTCCTGCAGCACTTCCCCGCGCTGGTGGCCGCCGGCCACGTGTTCGTGGCAATGCCGCCGCTGTTCCGCGTGGACGTGGGCAAGCAGGTGTTCTATGCGTTGGACGAAGAAGAAAAGACCACGCTGCTGGACAAGATCGCGCGCGAGAAGATGAAGGGCCAGATCAGTGTCACCCGCTTCAAGGGCCTGGGCGAGATGAACCCGCAGCAGTTGCGCGAATCCACCATCCATCCGGACACGCGCCGGCTGGTGCAGCTGACCATCGACGATGGTGAGCAGACGCGTTCGTTGATGGACATGCTGCTGGCCAAGAAGCGCGCAAGCGACCGCAAGCAGTGGCTGGAAACCAAGGGCGATCTGGCGTCGCTGGAAGTCTGAAAACTGGAGTTTTAGACGCCTCGAAAGCGAAAGCCCCTCTCCCGTCGGGAGAGGGGTTGGGGTGAGCGCACGGACGAAGCGACTTGCAAATGATGGCAGGAGACTCCGCCCGCACCCTCATCCGCCCCTGCCGGGCACCTTCTCCCGAGGGCAAAAGGGGGGGCTGCCCATTTTTCCGAATGCGGCGTACTTTCAGGCCGCTCATTCTGAATTCCTTTGCCGAGACTGAAGGCTGCGGTCCGCGCGACACCCGTGCCTTCTTGCACATTCACCAGGCTCTGCAGCGGGCTAGCATCGGGCGCTTCCCTGCCCCGAAGTCGTTGCCCATGCCCTCCATTCTTCGTGCCTGTCTGCTGGCGTGTGTGTTACTCAGCGGGACGGCGCTGGCCGATGCGCCAGATAAAGCCGATAAAAGCGATGCCAAACCCGAGGCTGCTGCCGCCAAACAAGCGCCTCTGCCCGCCGATGCCAGTGTGCGTCAGAGCACGCGTGTGGCCGGCCGTAGCCTGAGCTATACCGCCACGGTCGGCACGTTGCCGGTGCGCGATGCACAGGGCAAGACCACGGGCGAAGTGGTATTCACCGCCTACACCGTCGACGGCAAGGACCGCCCGGTCACCTTCGCGTTGAACGGTGGACCGGGCGCCGCATCGGTGTATCTCAACATGGGCGCGATCGGGCCGAAGATCGTCGGTTTCGGCGCCGAAGGCGACAGCGCGTCAGCACCTGCCACGCTGCGCGACAACCCGGGTACGTGGCTGGACTTCACCGACCTGGTGTTCATCGATCCGGTGGGCACCGGCTTCAGCCGCGCGCTGATCGGCGACGACGATGCCAAGAAGCAGTTCTACAACCCGCAGGCAGATGTGGAATATCTCTCGCGGGTGATCTACGACTGGCTGCTCAAGAACCGCCGCCTGCAGGCGCGCAAGTATCTGGTCGGCGAAAGCTATGGCGGCTTTCGCGGGCCACGTATCACTCATTACCTGCAGACACAACTGGGCGTGGCGATGAACGGCGTGGTGCTGGTGTCGCCGTATCTCAATCCGACCCTGGACGACAACAGCGATGTGTCGCCCCTGGCATGGATGCTGACCTTGCCATCGATCGCTGCCGCACACCTGGAGCGCCAGGGCCAGCTCAGCGACAGCGCAATGCGCCAGGTCATTGACTACACGCGCAGCGATTACGCGGTGGCACTGATGAAGGGCCGCACCGACCCGCAGGCCACCGAAGCGATGCTGCAGCAGGTCACCCGGATGACCGGGCTGGACCCGGCGTACGTGCGCCGCTCCGGCGGGCGCCTGGAAACCCAGGCGTATCTGCGCGAGGTGTTTCGCGACAAGGGCGAGTTGGGCAGCCGTTACGATTCCAACGTGACCGCCTTCGACCCGTTCCCCAACGATGCCGAACAACGCGCCAACGACCCGCTGCTGGACAGCATCATTGCACCCACCACCACCGCGATGGTGGACTTCGTCACCCGTGTGGTCGGCTGGAAGATCGATGCGCAATATCGCGCGCTCAACTACGACGTCAACAAACTCTGGGACTGGAACGACGAACTGCGCAAGGGTGCGGTGACCCAGTTGCGTCAGTCGGTGGCGATCGACCCGAAGTTGCGCGTGTTGATCGCGCACGGCTGGAACGACCTCTCCTGCCCGTTCATGGGGTCGGTCTTGACGGTGGATCAGATGCCGGCAATGGGCAGCGACCCGAAACGCGTGCAAGTGCGCGAATATCCGGGCGGCCACATGTTCTACAACCGTGCAGACAGCCAGAGCGCGTTCCGCACCGACGTCAAGGCGATGTACGAAACACGCTGAGCGCATCCAGCGCCGGGCGTATCAACGTCCGGCGCTGGATTAGCGAGATACCGTTGCGCTCACACTGCGCCAGGCACGGTCGCTTTGACGTTCCAGCCCATCCATTGGTAGAGCTGATAGCGCGCAATGCCCAGGTATTCGTGCAGGGCGACATCGGCCAGGGTGAAGTTGTAGCTCTGCGGCAGGATCGACCAGCTAGCGGTCAACCAATCCGCGCGCACCGGCGTGGCGTCGATGCCGAAATGGCGGAAATACAATTCGGCGCGGCGCAGATGCGTTGCCGATGACACCAGCACGATGCGATCAGGCCGGTATGCGCGCAGCAGGGGCTGGCTGAATTGCGCGTTCTGCCACGTGTTCATGCTCGAAGGCTCCATGATCAAGTCCGCCCCCGGAATACCCACGCCAACCAACACGCGCTGATACACCACCGCTTCGGACAGACCCAGGCCGCGCGCGTCGCCGCCACTGATCTCGATCTTGCAGTCGCCACCACTGTGCCGGCATTGCTGATACAGCCGCGCCGACTCGACGATGCGGCCGTAGGCAAACAGATTGGCTTCGGCTACCGCGTCACGGCCTTCCGGGCGCACGGTGCCGGCGCCCAGCAACACGATGACGTTGCGCGCGCCCCAGGCGTTGAAATCGTTGACCCCGGTGTGCTGCAGGTGTTGCAGCATCCACGAAGGCAACGGGCCGCAGCCGACAGCAAACACCAGCAACACGCTGGCGAGACCCAACACGCGGGAAAAGCGCCGCAATCCGCGGCGATCGATCAACCAGGCGAACCCGAACAACACGCACACCAAGGCCAGCATCATCGCGGAAGGGTCTCACTCATCACATGCGGGCAGACCCACCGGGAGCGGATCTACGCGGTAACGGCATCGTAGCGTGCCCACGGTGCGTGACCGCACCGCGACACGGCTCAGGTCCAGCCGAACAGTTCGAACAGCATCAGGATCAGGTACGCCACGCCGCCAGCCGCCGGGATGGTCAGAATCCAGGCCCAGACGATGCGCTCGATCACGCCCAAGCGCAGCGAACGCGGGTTCTTGGCAAAACCCACGCCCATGATGGCGGTGGAAATGCTGTGCGTCGTGGACACCGGCATGCCGAAATGCGCCGCCACGGTGAGCACCGTCGCCGAGCTGGTTTCTGCGGCAAAGCCATGGATGGGATGCAGCTTGACCATCTTGTGGCCGAGCGTCTTGATGATCTTCCAACCGCCCGAGGCGGTACCAGCGGCCATCACCACTGCGCAGGTCAGCACGATCCACATGGGGATGCCGGCGCCAGCGGCCAGGCCGGTGCCCGGATGCAGGAACGACAGCCAGCTCGGCAGATCGTCCAACGCACCGGCCGACTGTGCGCCGATCAAGGTCATCGCAATGATGCCCATGGTCTTCTGCGCGTCGTTGTGACCGTGCGCGTAGCCCATGTAGGCGGCCGAGGCGATCTGCGCCTTGCCGAAGAACGCATTGACCCAGCGCGGCCGCGCCAGCCGCCCGATCCGGCCGCCGAGCTTGGCCATGCCGGCGATGATCGCCCACAGCAGCACCATCACCACGATACCGAGCAGAAAACCGGCGATCGGCGAGGTAATCATCGGCACGAACACCTTCCACAACAGGCCCTTGTTCTTGGCCCAGCTGCCGACGCTTTCCGACCAGATCAACGCGTCCCAGTTATTGTGCGCCGCGGCCAGGCCAGCGCCGCACAGGCCACCGATCAGGGCATGCGAAGACGACGACGGCAGACCCTTCCACCAGGTGATCAGGTTCCAGATGATGCCGCCCAGCAGCGCGCACAGAATCACCTGCGGTGTGACTTCGACCACGTTGGTGTTGAGCAGGCCCGAGGCGATCGTCAGCGCCACGGCAGTGCCGGTCAGCGCGCCGATGAGGTTCATGCCGGCCGCCAGCATCACCGCCCAACCGGGCGAAAGCACCTTGGTGGCGACCACGGTGGCGATGGAATTGGCGGTGTCGTGGAAGCCGTTGATGAATTCGAACACCAACGCAGCCAGGATCACCACCAGAACTAAGGTAAGCACGCGGCGACCTCAGCTGTTCTTCAGCACGATCTGGTAGACCACCACCCCTGCCTCGCGGCAACGGTCGATGGCTTTTTCCAGGATCTCGAAGAACTCCTTGAGCAGGAACATCTGCAGCGTGTCCAGGCGACCGGAATAGATGTCGCGGTACAGCTCCAGCATCAGCCGGTCGGCTTCGTTTTCGAGCATGCGCAGCTTGTCGTTGAGCGCGGTCATGCGGTCGATGTTCATGTGCGGCAGGTCGGTCACCATCTCCACCACCACCCCGGCAGCCTGCTCCAGCATCGCTGCGCGCGGAGCGAAGTCGATGTGTTCCAGGTGCTTGGTCGCCAGCGAATAGCGGTCGGCGAATTTTTCGACTTGCTTGGGGATCTTGTACAGCGCAGAGCCCAGCGCTTCGATGTCTTCGCGCTCGATTGGGGTCATGAAGCTGTCCACCAGCGCCTGGCCGATCTTGTCGGAGGCAGCGCGTTCGCGCAGGCGGGCCAGCTTGAAGGCGTCCAGCGCGGGTTGGCGGTCGGACTCGCGCATCATGGCGTGCAACGCCTTGGTGCTGTCGTAGGCGGCCTGCGCCGCTTCGTTCAGAAGCGCATAGAACTGCTTGCCGGAACCGAAGATGGTCTGCAACGAGAACATGGGTGGACAACTTCCTGCCGTCGAGGGAGAGACGGCGCCAGGCGCGAATTATGACCGTTCCATGACCTTCCTGGGTATCTCGGGACGGGAACCGGCCTTCACATCGGCATTTCCCAACTCGAACCACTCTGGGGTTTGGTAACATGCCCCCGCGCCTTCGGGTGCACCCTATGGAAGACGACCCTATCCCCCCGTGTTGCCGCCCGGCCCATGCGCCCGCCGGCAGACCCAGTGCTCCCCCGCCCTCCCCTTCACTGACCGGGGAAGACGCCCGTGGTTGAGTTTTTAATCGTCATCGCCCTGATTGTGTTGAACGGCTTCTTCGCCATGTCGGAGATGTCGTTGATGACCTCGCGCAAGAGCCGCCTGAAGCAGATGGCCGGCTCCAGCAAGCGTGCCGCGCGGGCGCTGGCATTGGCGGAAAGTCCGGAAAACTTCCTGTCCACGGTCCAGATCGGTATCACCCTGATCGGCATCCTGACCGGCGTGTTCGGCGGCGAAGCGATCGGTGAGGCCATCGCCAGCTGGCTGCAGGGTGTGTTCCCGGCCTTGGCCGCCTCGTTCGAACTGGTCGGCAAGCCGCGTCCTTACTCGGTTGTCATCGGCAGCACCCTGGCGGTGGCGCTGATCACCTTCCTGACGCTGATCTTCGGCGAGCTGGTGCCCAAGCGGCTGGCGCTGCGCAATTCCGAAGACATCGCCGGCTTCGTTGCGGTGCCGATGGCCTGGCTGGCCAAGATTGCCGCGCCCGGGGTGTGGGTGCTGGCGCGCTCCACCCGGCTGGTCCTGCGCATGTTGGGCATGGGCAAGAACGAGTCGGCCTCGGTCACCGAAGAAGAGATCCGCATGCTGGTGGCCGAAAGCCACGAAGCCGGGGTGATCGATACGCACGAGCGCGACATGATGAATCGCGTGATGCGGCTGGGCGACCGCACCGCCGACAGCCTGATGACCCCGCGCAACCGCATCGCCTGGCTGGATGCCAACGCCGAGCCGGAACGCAATCTGCAGGTGATGCGCGAGCACGAATTTTCGCGTTACCCGGTCTACCGCGGCAGCGACCAGGACATTGCCGGCGTGCTGGAAGTCAAATCGCTGGTTACGCGCATGGGCGGGCACGGCGAGAACCTGTTCCAGGCACTGCGCGATACCTTGTTCGTCTCCGAATCCACGCATGCGATGAAGCTGCTGGAAATCTTCCGCGAAGAACAGCAGTCGATGGCGCTGGTAGTGGACGAATACGGCGAAATCCGCGGATTGGTGACCATCAGCGACCTGATGGGCGCGGTGGTCGGCCGTCTGCAGGCGGTGGAAAACACCGACGAAGACGCACTGGTGATCACGCGTGCCGACGGCTCGCTGCTGATCGACGGCTCGCTGCCGGTGGAAGAACTCCGCGAAGTGCTCGGCGCCGACTTGCCGGACGCTGATGAAGGCGACTACCACACGCTTGCGGGCCTGTGCATTTATTACTTCGGACGCATTCCGCAGGCCGGCGAATTCTTCGATTGGGCCGGCTGGCGCATCGAGATCGTGGACCTGGATGGTGCGCGCGTGGATAAGCTGCTGTTGCGCCGGCTAGGCGACGAGGACAGCGATGACATCGTCGGGTGACGGCAGCGCGCCGCGCGACGACACCAGCGAGCAGATGCGTTACCGCAACGAAGGCATCCGCAGCTTGTTGGCGGCCTTCAGCGAAGGCGACCCGGACCAGGTGTTACGTGTCCGCGAGATCTTGGCCGATCTGCAGCAAAGCGCCTTCGGCGTGTTCCTGTTTCTGGCGATCCTGCCCTCGTTCATCCCGATTCCCGGGGTTGCCGGTGGCATCAGCGGGCCGCTGACGATCCTGATCGGCCTGCAAATGATGTGCTGCCTACGCAAGCCGTGGGTACCGCGCTTCATCGGCAAACGTGGGCCGCGCCGTCGCACCAGCCAGCGTTTCGTCTCCAAATTGGGGCCGACGCTGCAACGCCTGGATCGCCTGCTCAAACCGCGTCTGCGCGGCATGCTGGACCGAATGCCGGCGCAAGTATTTACCGGCTTGCTGCTGGTGCTGGTGGGCATTTTGCTGACGCTGCCGATCCCGTTCACCAACTATCTTTTCGGCTTGATCCTGCTGCTATTTGCGCTGGCCCTGCTCGAGCGCGACGGCGCACTGATGCTGGTGGGCTGGGCAGCTGCGCTGATCTCGGTGGCCGTCTTCGGGGTCACCTCCGACCAGTTGGTGGACCTGATCCGCGATTGGTGGCCGGACGCCTGGCGCTGAGCGCAAGGCGTCCGGCGCCTTTCTAACGGCGTTACTTCAGATCGACCACGCGGTTGTCCGACAGGCTGCCGGTATCGTCAGTCACCGCTGTCATCACGAAATACAGTGCCTTGCCGAGCAACCCGCTGGGGCCATCCCAGTATTCGGCCGATTCGGCGCGCACGTGGATCAAACGTAGGTTCGGGTCGTCCTTGCCACCCGGGAAAAACACCTTCATCGCCGGCGACCACAGTTCTTCGATCTTGGCACGGTCATGGACCACACGCGCAGTGCCGGCCACCGAGACATAGGTGTTTTTCGAGGCCGAGGCATAGGCCACGTTGACGCGCGGATCGGCGGCAATTTCCGCTACTTTCGGGCTGTCGGCGGCGGTGGCGAACCACAGGTCGCCGTCGAACTCGACTTCCTGGGTGCCCAGCGGGCGGCTCACCAGTTTGCCGTCGGCCGACACGGTCGTGAACATCGCGATGTCCACGCCGCGGATCAATTCGGCCAACTGCTTGATACTCTCGCTGCGTTCCTGGAATTGCATGCTGGTCTTCCCAATGAATGTGCACGCATCACAGCGGATCGCCGCGCAAAGCGACGTGAATCACGCCAAAGTCACATCCAGCTCGCGGCATGCTGCAGCGGCAATTTCGAAAGAGCGCAAGCGCGCGGCGTGATCGTAGATGTTGGCAGTGAACAACAGTTCGTCCGGCGTGTGGCGCTCAATGAAATCGGCCACGCCTTGTGTGATCTGCTCGCCATCGCCGAGTACCGTGCAGGCCAGTGCACGCTCTACGCCCACGCGCTCATGTGGCTGCCAGAAGCTGTCGATGTCGTCGATGGGCGCGGGGATCTTGCCCGGCTTGCCCCGACGCAGATTGACGAAGCTCTGCTGCTGAGTCGTGAACAGACGCCGTGCCTGCGCTTGGGTGTCGGCCGCCACTACATTCAAGGCCAGCATGACGTGCGGCTTGGCGAGCTGTGCGGATGGGCGGAATTCGCGGCGATAGATCGCCACCGCTTCGTCCATCGCGTCGGGTGCAAAGTGTGAGGCGAACGCAAACGACAAGCCCATCGCTGCCGCCAGGCGTGCACTGAACAGGCTCGATCCCAGCAGCCACACCGGCACCTCCAGCCCGGCGCCGGGAACGGCTTGGACCAGTTGCCCCGGTACTGCCGGCGCGAAATAGCGCAGCAATTCGGCCACGTCCTGCGGAAAGTGATCGGCGCTGTCGAAATAGCGCCGCAGGGCGCGTGCGGTGGGCTGGTCGGTACCGGGCGCGCGGCCCAGGCCCAGGTCGATGCGCTGCGGATACAGCGAGGCCAGCGTGCCGAATTGTTCGGCCACCTGTAGCGGTGCGTGGTTGGGCAACATGATACCGCCGGCACCGACACGGATGGTCTTGGTGCCGCCAGCGACATGACCAATCAACACGGCAGTAGCAGCGCTGGCGATGCCCGGCATGTTGTGGTGCTCTGCCAGCCAATAGCGTTGATAGCCCCAAGCCTCGGCATGCTGGGCCAGATCGAGCATATTGGCGAAGGCCTGGGTGGTCTCGCTGCCTTCGCAAACTGGCGCCAGATCGAGCACGGAAATGGGGGTCATCGGATGACTCCGGAGAGAGTGATGAGCAAGAGATGGGGCTGGCCTGGCGGCTTTGCCAGCGGCTTGGCGGGTGCTGAGGGGGATTACAGCATTCCAGCAGTCGGACAACGGATGGGGTGTGGGCTCTGACAAGAAGTCGCTGCGGTGTTGAGCGTGCTGCTGGCGGAGCGCGTTGTGTCTGCGGGCTGGGGGAGCGCTTCGGTGACGATGCGGTCGCGGTCGCTCCGTTTCCGCGAGCGCCTCATTTCGACACAAGTGTCAGCGCATGCGTGCCTCGCGCCGGCTGCGATCGGAGCGGAGTGGTGCGCGGCCTGCTGAACGATTTGCACCGAACCCTCGACCCCCGCGGCGCGCTCCGGGGACGAGCTTGCAGCACGGTCGCGCCAATGGCGCGCAAGCCGTGCCTCTTCGCCCCGAGGGGCGAGGGGCTCTAGCTGGGCACGCTGGTGGTTAGTGCAGACTGCTCGCCTTCTGCCTTCTGCCTTCTGCTTGATCGCCTGCTGGCTGCTGCTGATGTTGCTGGTGCAGGGTGCGAATTGCTCTCCCCTCGCCGCCTGCTCCGTGCTGAATGCCTGGCGCCCTCTCGCCCGCAGACGAACGCATTGACTGCGCGACGAAGCTAGACCGCAACCGGATCCGGACGCTGGCTATGATGGGCGCGCCCTGCCTGCGGTTGTTCGCCCATGTCTCTGACTGCCTCGCCTGCCCTTGCACAGCCCTCGCTTTCCGCGCAGATCGCGGCGCGGATCGATCGGTTGCCGGTCAGCGCGACGCTGTGGCGGTTGGTGGGGTTGCTGGCGCTGGGCGGGTTTTTCGAGTTGTACGACCTGTTCCAGACCGCCTACATCAGCCCCGGGCTGATGCGTGACGGCATTTTTGCCGGCGGCGCGGACGGAGCGTTCGGCATGTCCGATCAAGCCGCATTTGCGGCCGCCACCTTCCTTGGGCTGTTTGTGGGTGCCGCACTCTTGAGCCCGTTTGCCGACCGGTTCGGGCGTCGGCCGGTGTTCACCTTCGCCCTGATCTGGTACACCGCCGCAACCGTGGCGATGGGCCTGCAGAGCACCGCCACCGGTGTGATCGTGCTGCGCTTTGTGGTCGGCATCGGGTTGGGGATCGAGCTGGTGACCATCGACACCTATCTGTCCGAATTGGTGCCGCGGCACATGCGAAGTGCGGCGTTCGCATTCGCATTTTTCGTGCAATTTCTGGCGGTGCCCACGGTCGCGCTGACCGCGTGGATGTTGGTGCCGTATGCGCCATTGGGTGTGAGCGGCTGGCGCTGGGTGGTGTTGCTCAGCGGCGTGTTTGCGCTGGCGATCTGGTGGCTGCGCAGCCGCTTACCTGAATCGGCGCGCTGGCTGGCCGCGCATGGCCGACATGCGGAAGCGGATGCAGTGGTGACCGAGCTGGAGGCGCGCTGCATGCGCGATGTGGGGGCGCCATTACCCGAGCCGCAGTGGGTCGTGCCCTCGCCTGCCGGCGTCATGCCGACATCGCTGCTATGGCAGGCGCCGTATCGCGGGCGCATCGGAATGTTGGTGGTGTTCCATGTGTTTCAGGCAATCGGCTTTTTCGGTTTCGGTAACTGGCTGCCGGCGCTGATCTCGGCGCAGGGCACTGGAGCCGGGGTGACCAAGACCCTGGCGTATTCGTTTGCGATCTCGCTGGCCTACCCGCTAGCGCCGTTGCTGTTGCTGCGGTTTGCGCAGCGCTGGGAAAACAAATGGCAGATCACCGCATCGGCGTTGGGCGCGGTGCTGTTCGGTGGGCTGTTCGCGTTACAGCATCAGGCAGTGGGCATGGTGATGTGCGGGGCCATGGTCGCGTTCTGCAATGCCTGGATGAGCTTTGCCTATCATGGCTATCAGGCCGAGCTGTTCCCCACCGGTTTGCGTGCGCGTGCGGTGGGCTTGTGCTATTCGTTCAGCCGCTTGTCCACGGCAGTGAGCAGCGTGCTGATCGGTTGGCTGCTGGCGCAGGTCGGCAGCCATGGCGTCCTGGCCTTCATCGCGCTCAGCATGTCGATCGTGGCGAGCGTGATTGCAGTGTTCGGGCCGCGCACGCGCAATCGTGCGCTGGAAGAGATTGCGGGTTGATTGCGGCGAATGAACCGCTGCGCGATCGCCTGGCGTCTGCGGCCGATGGGCAGCGCAGCTTACCCACACGGGCCCTGCACACCAAAGACGCAGACCTCACGAGTAAAACACCATGTTTTGTCAGCCACTGGCGGAGCAAGCGACCCGACAGCGTGTGACGCGCCTAGCGCATGTCGTACTGTGTGGCAATTTCCGGGGAGCTGATATGCACCTGTCCAACAGGCGCACCACCCAATGTCACGGTGCGATCGGCCACTGCGGCCAAGCTGGTGCGATGCGAAACGACAATCAGCACGGTGTATGGCAGGCGCGCGCGCAAGGTGCTTAGCACCTGATGTTCGGCATCGGCGTCCAGCGCGCTAGTTGCTTCGTCCAGCACCGCCAGGGTCGGCCGCCGCAGTAGGACCTGCGCCAGCAGCAGGCGTTGCGATTCGCCGCCAGACAGTCGCCCGTCCTTTGCATGAATCGGCGCATCCAGGCCTTGCGCATCGAGCTGCAGCCGCGCACCCAGGCCGACATCATCCAGCACCTCCCACATGCGTGCATCGGAAACACCGGGCAGCGCCCACTGCAGGCACTCGCGTACCGTGCGCTGCCACGGCCGTACGCCTTGGCCGATATACGCGCTATGTCGCACAAGATGTCGATACGTGGAAAACGTCAGCCGGCGCCCGCCCGTGTGCGCCACGAATTGCGCCGGGGGCGTCTGGCCGGAAAGCACATCCATCAGGCTACTCTTGCCCACGCCGGAGATGCCCACCACCAGCGTCATCTGACCTGGCACCAACACCATCGATTCGAGCGCGAGCCGGGGCAGCGGTGGCGCCAGCCCGATGTGTTCGATATGCAGCGCGGCCGCCAGCGGCTCGGCCGTTTCTTCCGGTGCATGTGCACGCGCAGCGCCCAGGTCCACGTAGCGGCGCCACAACTGCAGCGCCGGCCATGCCGAACGCAACTGCTGCACGCTCTGCCGCGTGGTGACCAGGTACGGCAGCAAACGGCCAAGCAACAGACTGACGGTGATCAGCGCAGCGCGATCGCCCCCCTGCCATCGATTGGCCAACACCAGAATGCCGGCGATGGCGATCACCGCAGTGAGCTCGAGCAGCAGTCGGCTGCCGGCAACCAGCTCTTGCTGTTGCGCATAGCCATATCCCAATCGCGCCGAAATGCGCTCGTAATGACTGGTTTCGAGGTCTTCGCGCTGAAACGAACGCACGTGGCGCAAACGACGCGGAAAATCTTCGCTCAGCCAGAATAACCGGGTCATATCCGCCACATAGATACGGCTGATGCGCGCCTGTGCATCGCTGCTGGAGATACGCAAGCCCAACCAAGCCAGCACCGCCAGCAACGGTGTGGCGATCAACAGCGCAGGTGCGATCAGTACCGCGATGCACACGCTCACCAGGGCAGTGATCGCCGCGACCAAGAGCTGCAGTACGGCGCTGAAGCCTTGCGTTGCGATCTCGATGTTGTAGGTGAGCACATTGGCGATTTCTGCCGAGCTGGCACCGGACAAAGCGTTCAATGGCGCGTCGATTAATGCCGCATGCACGCGTGTGCGCAGGCCGATGGCATAGCGGCTGGTCAAGCGCGCGGCCAGCCGAGCGCTCTGCCAGCGCAATGCGGCAAACAGCAGGCTCACCGCCACGAACAAGCCCGCCTGCATCGTCAATCCACCCGGCAATGCCAGGCGATAGCCAACCAGTTGCACGCTGTGGCCGGGCTGCACCAGCGGCAGCAGGCATACGGCCACGATGCTGCCAGCCAGCGCGGCGGCCAGTGATAACGCGACGTACAGCGCAATCGTCGGCATGTCCGCCGGCAACAAGGTATTGGCGAACTGGTGCAGCATGGTGCGCATGCGTTGCTGCGCAGTCATTGCCTGCAGCTCAGCCGCGCGCAACATGCAGTCCGCCGATACGCCACGACGGTCTGTGGGCCATTCGCGCCGCGGCACGCTTGCAGGCGAGCGCTCATTGCAACAGCTGCAGCAGCGCATCCACCGACGCCTGCGGATGCGTGCCACGGTACAATGTAAACATGCCGATGCGCTGCACCTGTTCGACAAACCGCTGCCAGCCGGGCTGACCGGCAGCATAGGGTTGATCGTGGGTCAGGCAGGCAGCGACTTGCTTGGCCGGTACCGCGACCAGGCGCTGCGCCGAGACGCTGGCCGGTGCCCTGGACACCATGACCACCGCATGCAACTGCATGGGATTGGGCGCGAGATGCCCATGACCATGGCGGATATCAACCTCGAATTTCTCCACGCCGCTGCGGCGCCGGATCACCGGCGATGCGCTGATCCATGCGCACGTCTGCGCATCGACCAGCGCTAGCGCTTCGGCACGCAGATGCAGGAAATTGGCGACGCCGGTGGTCAGCAAGCTCTCCGGCGCCACGAACACGCCGTCTTCGGCGATGAACTCCAGGCCATGCAACAGGCTGTGCAAGGCCAATGTCGACTTTCCCGCACCACTTGCACCGAGCAGCAACACGCTACGGCCGCGTCGACCGACGCAGGCGCCATGTAACGGCACCAGCCCGATGCCACGCGCGGCCAGCAGGAACACGGCAAATTCGATCAACTCGTAACGCACGTGATACGCATGGGCGAGCATGTCCTCCGATACCACCAGCATTGCGCGGCGCTGTGGCACCGACAGCATCAGGTAATTGCAGGCATCCATGACGCCGCACAACAGGCCACCACTGGCGTGCGTGCGTACCGCCGCCGGTTCTGCACCGATGCTGCCCGGCGCACGCGGCAGCAGGTCCAATGTGACATGAAATTCTGGCGCGCCCGGCAAGCGATGCGCGGGCAAGCCGGCATAGGCGGCATCGACCAGTGCCAGCAGCGCTTGGCTATCGCTTTGGAAATGGAACAGCGCGCCGAGAATCTGCCGGCGCACGGTTAAGCGCCGCGGACGATGTTCGCCGAACGGATCTGCCGCCACTGCAGCCCCTGTTGCACTAGCGGTGGTGACATCACTCAGCGGCGTGTGTTGCGCCCATGCAGCCGATTGCGGCATGCGTTTATCCAATGCTCGGAAATCAGCCGGTGTGTGCTGATTTTCTACAGAAAGGTTGCATCGCCCAAGGCCATGCCTGCGCACAACGCTACGCAACCAAAGGCGCCTGCATGCGCACCTACTGCTGAGCCGAATGCCGGTGTCTGCGCACGCCGCCGCTGCGCCCACCTAGCGACAGAACGAGAGCCTTGTGCAGATGCTAAAGATTCAGGTCAGTCATTCGTATTTCCTGCGTTACGACCCCAAGCAATGGGAGCGCGGCAAGCCCTACCCCCCACTGGCGACGTTGCAGATCGCTGCGCTGCTGCGCGAGCGCGGGCATGCGTTGAGTCTGTTCGATGCGATGCTGGCCGACGATGTAGAGGACTACACCCCTGCACTGCATGCGGCGCAGCCGGATCTGGTGGTGTTCTACGAAGACAACTTCAACTTCCTCACCAAGATGTGCCTGAGCCGGATGCGCGAGGCTGCCTGCAGCATGATCGGGCAAGCCCGCGCCGCCGGCTGCCGCGTGCTGGTGGCAGGCTCGGATGCGTCCGATAACCCGGATGCATTCCTGGCTGCAGGCGCGCACGCCGTGTTGATCGGCGAAGGCATCGCCCCGCTGATCACCCTGCTTGAGCGCGTCGAAGCACAGCCGGACATCGCCATCGACCAATGGCTGACAGGCGTAGCGCAGATTGCCACCAGCCCACCTGCAGGTGCGCACGTGCATCCCGGCGCGCAACCGCCGGACGCACGCCTGAGTGGCCTTCCGGCATGGGATCTGGTCGACATGCCGCGCTACCAGCGTTTCTGGCGCCAGCGGCATGGCTATTTCAGCTTGAACATGGCGGCTTCGCGTGGCTGCCCGTTCCGTTGCAACTGGTGCGCCAAGCCGATCTGGGGCAATCACTACAAGCGACGCGGCGCCGAAGAGGTGGCCGCAGAAATGATTCACCTCAAACGGAGCTTTGCGCCCGACCACATCTGGATGGCCGATGACATCTTCGGCTTCCACATCGATTGGGTGGAGACCTTTGCGCAGCAGTTGAGCGATGCCGATGGTGTGATCCCCTTCACCATCCAGACCCGGGCCGACCTTGCCAGCGAGCGCATGGCCGCAGCGCTGGCGCGCGCCGGTTGCGCAGAAGCCTGGATCGGTGCCGAAAGCGGCAGCCAACGCATTCTCGACAAGATGACCAAGGGCACGCAGGTTGGCGAAGTGATCGCCGCGCGTGAGCGCCTGGGTGCGCAGGGTATCCGCGTGGGCTTCTTTATCCAGCTCGGCTATCTGGGCGAAGAGCTCGACGACATTCTGGCCACGCGCGCGCTGGTGACGCAGGCCAACCCGGACATCATCGGGGTCAGTGTGTCGTACCCCCTGCCCGGCACAAAATTCTACGAAGAAGTGAAAAATCAGCTCGGCAGCAAAACCCATTGGCAGGACAGCGACGACCTGGCGATGATGTTCCGTGGCGCGTATGACTCGGAGTTTTATCGCAGCGTGCGCGATCTGTTACACACGCAGGTTGACCTGCAACAGGCGCGCGCCACGATGACGGATGATGCGTTTGCACAGGCATCGGACCAGCTGGAAGCGCGCTGGTCGGCCTTGATCGCCTGCGAAGGCCAGCACCGCACCGCACCGCTGACCCACAGTGCTGCGCGTGAGCCACGGCAGTTGGCCACCGTGCTGGTGAGCTAACACTGGCCCGCTCTCACTCTGTCTCCTCCATCGTTTCGCCTGACCCGGACCACGCGCATGCAGCCATCCCTTCGCACCATCAAGCACCGCCTGCACACGGCGACCGAGCGACTGGCTCAGGAGCTGGCCCAGCCGAGCGACGCCTTGCCGCAGTGGGACCGGCTGCAATGGCAGTTGGCGGCGGCAGCAGCGGCAGCACATGGCGTGTCGCCACTGCTGCAGCGCCGCTCGTTGTGGCAGAACGCCGAATGGAACGCCTTCCTGAGCGAACAGCGTGGCCATGTCGAAGACCGCCATCGGCGTATCGCGCTGCTGTTGACCCGCATCGACGCCGCTGCGCGCAGTGCCGGCATTGCGCTGGTGGGCCTGAAAGGCACCGCCTTGCATCGGCTGGGCGTGTATCTGCCCGGCGATCGCCCAATGGCCGATATCGACCTGCTGGTGGAACCGGAAGATGCGCCTGCAACGGCCGCGTTGTTGTGCGAACTCGGCTATGTCGCCTCTTTCGAACAGTGGAAGCACCAGGTCTTCAAGCCGGTGCAGGGCGAGGCCGTGGTTGGGTTGGGCGAACACCGCGATGCGCCGATCAATATCGAATTGCATACGCGCATCCAGGAACGTTTGCCGGTGAGCCGCGTGGAGATCACTGCGCTGATCCGGCCGGAGCACCCGCAACCGGGTTTGAACCCCTACCCGTCCATCGGTGCATTGATGTGTCACTTGCTGCTACACGCGGCAGGCGGCATCTGCCATCGCAATCTTCGCCTGATGCATTTGCATGATCTTGCCATGCTGGCAACGCGCATGGGGACGCGCGATTGGGAAGCATTGTGGGAAGACAGCTCCATGCCGCCATGGTGGGCGCTGCCGCCATTGCTGTTGCTGCAGCGCTATTACCGCGCAGTGGTACCGGCTGCGGTGATGGCACGCCTGCGTGGGGTCTGTCCTGCACTGCTACGGCTGCGCGCGGCACGACAAACGCTCACCGCCGCATCGTGCTCCAACCTGTGGCTGTCGGCGTTGCCGGGGATTGAATGGTCGCGCTCGCTTGGCGAGACGCGGCAGTATCTGCGCAACCGTGTGGTGCCTTCGGCAGAAAGCCGCAAGGAACGCGCGGACATGCTGCAGACGCAGTTATGGCTGCAGGATCAGCCGTGGGTGCGGCAGACCCAGGCGCGTCGCTTGATGACACGCCTGACTCGGCCGGTACCCCGCACCGACATGTTGTACGTGGTGCGTGCCGCGCTGGATGGGTATCTGCAGCCGGCGTGAAGCTGCACTAAGAGGTTTTGTGTCCAGCACGCTCCTCACTCAAGACACGAGCACACAAGATCGCCGAAGACAGTTCCCTGCGTTGCCGCGCGCATCTGTGCACTCAACGCAGTGGCCGCTGCCCACACAACTGGCGATACAGCTGCTCGAACAACCGCGTCGTCAATGCAGCATCTTCGCGGATGGCGCGGCACTGCGCCGCCCAGGCCAGACGCAAGCGCAGTTCGTCGTCGCCGAGCACCTGGCGAATGGCCTCTGCCATGCCGGCCCAGTCGCCGGGCGGCACTGCCAGTGCCGAGATCGGCGCCCATTCGACCAGGTGTCCCACGGCAGTGCCCACGGTCGGTACACCGGCAACTGCGGCTTCCAGCAGCACCAACGGTCCGGCTTCGTGCAGCGAGGACAGCACCAGCAGATCGGCCGACAGCATGATCGGGCGCAACTCGCGTTGGGTCTTGAAGCCGAGAAAACGTATCTGTTGCTGCAAGCCGAGTTGCTGCACCAGGCCTTGCATGGCGCCGTCCAATGTGTCGACGCCCACCATGTCCAGGGTGAAGGCGACGCCGGCACGCGTGAGTGCGGCCATCGCCCGCAACAAGGTGGTCTGATCCTTGACCGGGTTGAGGCTTGCCACATGCAGCAGGCGTGCGGTTGCTCTCGTTCGGGCGCGCGGCGCCGCAGGTGGCCAGGCGCGCAGATCCACGCCCAGCGGCACACGTTGCGCAGCGATGCCCAGCGCCTGCAACGCATCGATGATGGGCGTGCTGGCAGCCGTCACCTGATCGGCAAGCCGCAGGATCACCGCCTCGCGCAGACGCCCGCGCCATTTGCGGCGGCCGCCGTAGCCGATGCGATGCAAGGCGACCAGCTCGCCGCCAGCGATATGCACCACGCTGGGACGGCGTAATAACTTGGCAGCGATCACCGCGATCAAACTGCAATAGCCTGAAAAAATGGCCTGGATCACATCGAACGGCGCGCGCCGGTGTTCGTCGGCAATGGCCGCGATCGCGCGCAGCCTTGTGCGGCGCGCGCCAATGTTATGCACGGTCGCGCCGCGCAGGCTCCAGGTGCCTGGCTGCGGTTCTTGATGCAGCACGAACACGTGCACCTCATGGCTGCGTGCCAGCCAATCGATCAAGCTCAGGAACACCGGGATCACGCGGACTTCCCCGCTGCGATCCACACCACCCGGGACCACCAGTGCCAGTTTCATGTGGTGTGCTCTGGTGTGGTCGTGAGTAATTGGGTGTATGCCTGCATCCAGCGCTGGCCCACTGCAGCAAATGACAGGCGTGCATCGAAATGTGCGCGCACCTGAGCGCGTGAGGGACGCTGCCGGGACACGCGTAACAACAGGTCCGACAATGCCGATGCATCGCCCACCGGCCACAACTCGCCCACTGCCCCGTCATCGCTAAGCGCACGGAACGAGGGGATTGCGGTGAGCAGCGGCAGGCAGCCGCAGGCGTAGGCTTCCAGCGCGGCATAACCGCAGCTTTCCGTATGGCTGGCAGAGACGAACAGGTCGGCCGCGCGCAACAGCTCTTGCACGCGTGCATGCTCGACCTTGCCCAGCAACTGCACGCATCTCGCCAACTGCGGGTCGTCGCGCAGACGCTGTTGCACCTGCTCCAACAGCGGAGCCTTGTCGAAGACGCACCACAATCGCAACCCGGGCACCATGCGCGCAACCATGGCAACCGCATCGAGCATGCAGAGCGGGTCCTTGGCCGGGCTTAAATGCCCGATCCACAGCACACACGGATCGCCGTGCAAGCGTGTCTGCTCGCGTGCCTGCAATCGATCACCTGGGGTAAAGCGGCTGCTCGATTCGGGGATCGCAAACAACTGCGCGCTGCGGCGGAACAAGCGCGCACGCGTGAACGGCTGCGCCAGCGCCAGCGAGGTGAACGCGATGCCGTTCGCGGCGGCATAACGTGCGCGCCACAGGCTTCGATTCCACCAGCGCGGCGGTCGGTTGGCGTGATCCTGCAGCAGGATCGGCAGCTGCGGCAGCAGGCGCGCCAGACGCCGCGCATCACCGGCGAATTCCAGACCGTGCACATGCAGTACATCTGCATCGATCTCGCGCACCAAAGCGGCAAGCGTGCGCGCACGGCCTGCGCTGCCACGCTGTTGCAGATCGGCAAAGCGGTAGTGGACACCCTGGCGGCACAGCTGGATGTTCAAGGCAGATGCCTGGATCACCGACACGCGCACGCCCGCGCTGGCAACAGCCTCGGCGATGTCGGCCAGCGATGGCCAGTGTGCGAACACCTGCTCCGCGCTCAGGCCATCGGGCGTGGGAACCAGGTTCAGCTGTGCGACGTGCAGGCTCATGGAGTCGATAGCGCTTGCACGTCGACCAACGTGACGATGACGCCGTGCGCTGCGCTCGTCGCGTGCCACTGATGGGCAGCCCCTACCTCACAGGCAGCCACTGCCGCGTGCAACTTCTTGCTCACGCGACGCGTCGCAGCCGCAGCACCAGCGCTACCGGCACCTGCAAGGCCGCCTGATCGAAACGCGCGCCGGCCGGAATATCCGCAGGGTCCAGCATCGGCTCGGCAACGGCTTCGATTGCAAAGCCGAGTGCGGTGCACGCCGAATGCCAGTGGCTGTAGAGATGCTGGGTATGCCGCACCGCGTAATGCTGCCCGTTCGCCTTGAAATCGCGGCGCCAACCCAGCGCGTGGCCGATCGGATGCACGTCGCTGCATAGCACGATGCCACCGACGCGGGTAACGCGATGAAGTTCTTCCAACGCCGGCCACAGCCATTGCAGATGCCCCACGACCAGGCCGCATACGCTGAGATCGGCCACAGCATCGGGCATCGGCAATTGATCCACACTGCCTTGTTGCAAGCCAATCCGTCCGACCGGCCACGCCTGTGCCAGTTCGGCGCCGGCGCGTTGCAGCATCTGCGGCGACAGATCGACACCGGTCACGTGCCGCGCGCCGCGGCGCAATGCGTGCAGCATGTAGCGGCCGCTGCCGCAGCCAGCGTCCAGTACGTGCTGGCCCTGCAGGTTGGCCGGCATCAATGCGAGCATGGCGCGTTCTTCAGCCAACATCACCGGGTTGTGCGCGTGCGGCGGATAGGCATGGGCCCACAGTGCGTACGCGGCGGCGGGTTCGAGCACCGGCACTACGCTCACGAACGCGCTCCGTTGGCAGCCAGCGCATGCGCCACCTGCGCGGCGGCCTGCGCCGGTTGCTCCAGCGACACGCGCTGCAGGCCAGGCTCGAGCGCTAGCACCGCCGGGTCGGCCAGTGTGGCGTCGAGTAATTTGGGCCGCCCATCCAGCAGCACCGGCACCGTCTGGATACCTGCCGCGTCGAACCACGGCGCAACATCTGGATCGGCAATGCGTGGTTTGCCATCGCGGATCACTGCACGCAAGTCGCTACGGTCGCACCCGATGATGCTGCTGGCCGGCTCGCCACCACGGTCGCGCACGATCAGCAAATCTGCAGCGGCACCGGGTGCGATACGCCCACGGTTTGCCATGCGCAGGATGCGTGCGGAATCACTGGTGACCATGCCAAACAGAAGATCCGGCGCCAATCCGGTCTCGCTGGCGATGCGCAGTTCTTCCAGCAGGTCGCGTGCGCCGCTGATGCGCGAATCGCTGCCCAGCGCCAGCCGGCCCGCCGTGCACAAGCGCCACGGATCCAGCGTGCGACCGAGCAGCGCTTTATTGCTGGACGGACACCACACCACGGCGGCGCCACGCGCGATCACTCGCTCGATATCCTGCTCACCCATGCCCACGCCGTGGATCAACACCGTGTTGGCGGCCAGGCAGCCGAGCCGGTCGAGTTCGTCGAGCTCGGCACGCGCCACCGCGTCGGTGCCTTCGGCCAGATGGATCATCCAGGGATACGCGGCTGGAGTTGCGGCGAAGCTGCCTTGGACTGGCGGACCGTAGCCGGTCCAACCCAACGCGTAGCTCCAGCCGAATTCACGCAGCACGCTCACCGGGAAATTCGCTTCGTCCAGCGTGGCGTGCCATGGGTCGTGCTGGGCCACGCAGGTGACACCCGCCAACAGGTTCTTCAAGCCACCATGGCGCAGCCGCACCGCCTTGGGCACGCGCAATGCGGCGGCGACATCTGGGTGCTGAAAATGCGCCTGAAATGCCTCGATCCATGCATAGCTATTGACGAACGGCGCGGTCTGCGGCAGCGGCGGCACGCCGTTGACCTGCAGATGCTCGTGCGCATTGATCAGGCCCGGTGCGAGCACATGCCCTTGCAGATCCAGGCGCAAGGTGCCGGTGCCGAGCGTGCCGCCGAAGCGGCCAGCGTGGATTGTCACTGCGGTGCGCGACGGACCCGCTGGTGTCATCGCGCGCGCGCCTTGCAGGCAGACATCAGCCATGGCCATCGGCATCTCCACTCAGCGCTTGCGCATCACGATCAGAAAGTGATCGCCCATGTCGCGCAGCAGCGGCAACCCGCCCAGCCGATCGTCACAGCGCCCCAGGCGCGCGGCCAGGCGCGGGTTGCGCTCGCAGAAATCGACCAGATATGGCGGCGGCAGGAACAGGCTCAAGGCGCGGTAACTCTCCAGCACGAAATGCGTTTCGAATGCGCGGTAGAACTCGCGCGGCAGGTGGTACCAGGTCCAGATGGTGTGGCCGTTCATGCCCACCGCAATTGCCCCCTTGGCTGCACGCACCGCGGCGCGCTTGAAGCGCCCGCGCAAGGCGTAATGGCCGATTTCCCATGGGCAGATCCGCCCGATCACCGAAAACACCAGGCAGCCATCGGCGCGCAGCAGACGCGCGCATTCGGCGGCGACGGCTGGCAGATCCGGCGCGCAATTGAGCGGGCCGAAATTGGAGTACATGCCATCGAAGCTGCCTTCCAGCCGATCGAGTTGCTGGATGCCGACATGTGCAGCGCTGAGGCGTTCTTCCAAACCTTGCGTTGCCGCGCGGTGGCGGGTGCGCTCGACCATTGCCGGTGACCAGTCGGTGGCCAGCACGGAATACCCGCGGCGTGCGAATTCGCCGGCATCCAGGCCGGTACCGCAGCCCAGATCGATCAGCCGCGAACCCACCGGCAGCTCCGCAGCCACCGTGTCCCACAGCGTGGTGCGCATGCGCTGGATCAGCGCGTTGTTGCCGCGTGGGCCATCGTAGTCGGGAGCCACGCTGTCGAACGCACGTTGCGTCTCCAGCAGCTGCTCCGGCGCAACCTTGCCGCCCCGCGCCGCATGCTCATTGATTGACGACATGCGCAGCCTCCCACACCAGTCCCGCTATTCTCACGACGCTCTCCGGACGCAACGCCGCCAACGTGGCATCGCTTGATAGACCCGTGAGTGCCAGGTGCTGTCGGTTTGGTTGCAGCGTGGTGGCTGATGGTCAAGCCGGCTCAGGCGATCACGCTCGACACGAGTGGGCTGGCTCGACGCGCCGTCATGCGAGGTGCGGTCTACCTGCCGCGCGCATCGCACTTTGCACTTGCGTAAAGCGCGAATTTCAACCCATCGCCATTGTGCCGATGGTCAACTGCAACGATTAAGCGCCAGCGTGTGCACGGCGACGTACCGCATTGCGCAGCACCGCAACCAGCACGCCCAGCCCTGCCCCGGCCAGCAGGCCGGCTGCCCAGGCGGTGATCGCATTCGGATACGCCTGGCGGTCGGGGACGTATAACGGCCACGCCAGCGAGGTCTGGTAGGTGTAGCGCGCGGTTAGACGTGCGACCAGATCATCGCGTTCAGTCTTCAAAGCGCGGATGGTGGTGTTGCTATCGGTCAACAACACACCGGCGAGTACTTGCGCAGGAGTGGCAGTGGAACTGCCCTGCGCGACTTGCAACTGCTTCTGCAGCTGCTCGCGGTTAGTGGTTGCCGCGCGCAGATCGTCGCTCAAGCCTTGCAGCCGGGTGCGCGCGAGCGCGAGCGCGGCCGCATTGGTGTCGCCATGCAATGTCTGCAGTTGCGTCACGGTGGCCATGGCCAGCATGCGCGCCTGCTGGGGCGACTCGGCCCGGACGGTCACACCGATCAGGTTGGCGTAGGGGTCCGGGTCCGGCTTCAGGCTGCCGCGATAGAGCTGCGCAGCGCGGCTAGTCAGCGGCACCTTCGCCTGGCGCAACACCGCATCCTGAAACTGCCGCGTTTTCATCCGATCGATCACGCGCTGGAACGGTTCGACCTTGGGGTCACGGCCAGCAGGTGTTGGACCAATCTCGCCGACCTGGATCCACGCGTTGGCTTCCCATTGCGGTTTGGCCAGGCGGGTAAAGGCGAAGGTCAGGCCCAGCACCACGACCAGCGCTGCCGCTGCCCAGCGCCATTCGCGGCGCAGGATGCGCCACAGGTCGATCAGATAGATTTCGTCGTGTTGATTCATGGGATGCGGCTCGGCAACGGGGCGATGGATGGCGTGCTGCGCGCTTACGCGGCAACCGGATGAACAGACAGGCGGCTCGGCAACAGCAGCGTGCAGGCATGCAGCACCAGGCACAGCGCGATGAAACCGAAGTTGGTCCAGGTGAACGCCTGTGGTGCGAAGGGCGACATCAGGCAGGCATAGGCGATGCGCAGGAAGATCAGCACATGGAAGATCGACAGCGAGCCGTTGAGCCGACGCACGCTCCATACCAGCCCGGCATATAAGGCCAGCAATGCCAGCAATGCGCCCGGAGCGCCCCACGCCATCAAAAAAGGAAAGAACTCGGTGCCCACATTGATGTTGGGCGCATCCAGCGGAATGCTGGTGCCAGCGGTTGCAATCGAGCCGCTGAACGGCACCAATTGATTCACCAGGAAACTTGCGTTGACGTAGCCCTTGGCCAACATCGCGCCGAAGTTGTACGGCCCGGCACTGATGTAGAGCAGCAGCCATTGCACGCCCTGCGGCATGGCGCGATAGAACGCACTGAATGGCAATGCCACCGTCGCCAGGGAACCGGACCGCAACGTACCAAGGACGGAAAACACCCCGCCACCCGCAGACACCAGCAGACCGATGGTCTTCCACGGCAGGCGGCGCGCCGGGTCGCGGCGCAACAACATCACCAGCACGAACGAGAACAGGCCGGCGAAGATGCGGTTGCGGTCGATCACCACAATCGGAAAAACAAAGCCCAACGTCACCATCGCCGCGCGCAGCCCGCGATGGCGCACACACAGCAGTGCGATCGGTGGCAGGATCCAGCACATATTGGAGATGTGCCGCACGTGCGAATGCAATGGGCTCAAGGTGGCATACGACGATGGATCGCTGAACAACGGAATCGGAAACAACACCACGTCGGCGATGCAGAACAGCGTCACCGCCGCGGCCAGTGCCATCGCCAGAAACGCGTCGCGGGTACCGGCGTAACGGTAGGTGCGAAAGCGCTCGACCGATGGCAGCTGCGTGCGCAACACCACATCGAGCCCGCAGGTAGCCGCTGCAGCAAGCGCCAGCAGCACGATGCCTTGCAGGTAGCCGTCGGGTAGCGCGTAGGTCAGCCACGTCAAGGTGCAGCTGAGCAGCATCGGCAATGCCAGATAAGTCGCCGGACGGCGCAGCAGCGTACTCATGCAAGCTTCGCCGCACGTGCGGCGCGCTTAGGCCGCCATCTCGCAGGTAACGACAACCAGGCATAGGCCAATAGAGACATGACCACCTGATGCGGCCGGCGCCGCAGAAACGCCACCTTGGCTGCGATGTACTGCGCCTGCGCACGCAGCAGCCTGCGATCAGGTTCGCCGAACAATGGCGCGCAACGCAGCGCCACCTGCCGCGACTCGCGCAGGTTGGCGATGCGTGCCGGCACATTCACGGTCTTGCTGAGGTTGGCGCCATGCAGGCGGTAAGCGCACACCGGCAGATCGACAAAACCCAGCGCATTGCGCGCGGCCAGACGCAAGAAGAAATCCCAGTCTTCAATGCGCAGCGATTCATCCCAGCCGGTGCGCGCATCGAACGCACTGTGCCGCAACAGCGCAACCGCGCCGCTGACCGCCCATTGCCGTATTACCGCACGCCGGATGCCGGACTCGGAGCGATATAAGTCTGTATCCACCCCGTGTAGATCGCGCATGGCGCTGCCATGCAGCAGTTGTCCGTGCTGGTCGACCACACAGGCATCGCCAATCACGGCGCATTTTTGCGGATGCGCGCGTAGGTAACGCACCTGCGCGTCCAGCCCGCCCGGCAGCAGGTAATCATCGCTTGCGCCAAGCCGCAAATACTCTCCCCGCGCACGCACTGCCAGTTCGTTAAGCGTGGCGGCCACACCACGATTCTCGCGTTGCACGAACTGCACCGGTAGCCGATGCCCATGGTCGCTGATCCACTGGCTGATCTTTTCGCCGGTGGCATCGCTGGAGCCGTCGTCGATGATGACGATCTCCTTGCATGGATACGGGTCCTCCAAGACGCTGTCCAGGCAGCGCTGCACGAAACGCTCATGGTTGAACGCCGGAATCAGCACCGACACCAACGGCCAGCGTGCACGTGCCGATGCGGGCGTCTGATCGATCATGCCGTCCGTTCCAGATAGCGCCGCACCACCACGATGTTGAACACCAGATACAGCACGTAATTGGCGGCGAAGGCGTACATCGCACCGATCAGCCCGAACTGCGCCGTAAACACGTACACCAGTGCCAGATAGCTGGCTGCAAAAGCACATTCGGAGATCACGAACAGCCGGGTCATTGCCTTGGCCAGCATCACGTACGACAGCACGAAGGCGGCGATCTTGATCACGTCGCCCAGCAACTGCGGGCCGTACAGCGGCGCTGCAGCGGCAAATTGCGTATCGAACAGCAGCCAGGTCACCCAGTCACGGCACACGTAAACGCCGAGTGCCATCACGATCACCGCCGGCATGACGTAGCGGTATGCGCCACGCAGCTCCTGCCCCAAGGCGGCAGAACCGCGCAGCGAGGCCAACTTGGGCAAGTAGTACACATTGATGGCGGTGGTGAAGAACAGCAGATAGGCATCCGAGACCCGGCTCACCGCCTGCCAGTAACCGACTTGCTCCCAGCCGAATTGCAGCGCCAGATGATCGCGCACCAGGATGGTCACCAACTGCGGCACCAGCGTAGAAGTGAGCGTCATCACCGAAAATGCAGCCAGCTGACGGGTCATTTGTGCATCGAAGCGCATCCGCCACATCGCAGGCTGAAAATAGGGACTACGCCGCAGCGCCGGGACCGCCGCAAGCAGCCACAGCACTTGGCCCAGGACAAGCGCCAGCAACGCCCCATGTAACTGCGCCCGGCTGGAGAGCCACGCTACAAGTGCAACGCTCAGCACGGCGCCGGACACTTGTACGAAGGCGAGCCGCCGCACATCCATGAAGCCGTTGATCAGCGCCAGCATGTAATTGAGCAGTGCGATTCCCAGCTGCGCGATCGCCAACACACAGATCAGCGGGCGGTAGCTCGCATCGCCCAGCAGGCGCTCGGCAATGGCTCCACTGAGCATCATCGCCAGCAGTGCCATCACGCAGGCTGCGCAGAACACATACCAGAGCGCCGCACTCAGCAAGCGCGCCAGCGCGGGCGCGTCGTCGCGGTACTGCGCCACATACTTGACGATGCCGGCACTGATGCCGCCACCGGCCAGTACCGCCAGCACCGACATCAGGTTGAGGAACTGGCCAAGCCGGCCCACACCCTGCGGCCCGGCATAGACGGCGACCAGCTTGACCACGACCAATGCCGCCAGCAGCTTTGCCAGCGTTGCAACGCCGGTGTAGGCGCTGCTGCGCACGACATTCATGTGCCGCAGCCGAACGACTGGCAGGCGGCGATCACCTGCGCAACCGCTGCATCATCCAGCGCCGGCCCCATCGGCAGGCTCAGTATCTCCTGATGCAAGCGCTCGCTCAGTGGCAGACAGGCTTCGCCCAACGTGGCGTATGCGGGCTGCCGGTGAGGCGGCACGGGATAGTGAATCTGCGTCTGGATGCCCTGCCGCAGCAGATGCGCCTGCAAGGCGTCACGCTGCGGGCTGCGCACCACGAACAGATGCCAGACGTGCTGCTGCTCGGCCACCAGCGTGGGCAACACGATCAAGGGGTTGTCGATACCTTGCAGGTACCGCTGCGCCACCGCGCGCCGCAGCGCGATCTCTTTTTCGAGATAGCCCAACTTGACACGCAAAAATGCAGCCTGCATTTCATCCAACCGCGAATTCACGCCCTGGCAGAGGTGGTGATACTTCACTTCCGAGCCGTAGTTACGCAGCGTGCGAATCCGCTCGGCCAGGCGCGCGTCTGAGGTCGTCACTGCGCCACCATCGCCCAGCGCGCCAAGGTTCTTGGTCGGGAAGAAACTGAACGCCGCTGCATCGCCGAAAGCACCGGCGCGTCGCCCCTGTGCGCTTGCACCGTGCGCTTGCGCGGCATCTTCGATCAGCAGCAGGCCGTAGCGGTGGGCCAGTGTTTGCATGGCCTGCATATCGGCCAGCTGCCCATACAGGTGCACCGCCATGATGGCGCGCGTGCGTGGCCCGATGGCCTTCTCCACCCTGGCCGGGTCGAGGTTGAAGGTGATCGGGTCCGGCTCCACCGGCACCAGCACCAGATGGTTCTGGCTGATCGCCAGAAACGTCGCGATGAAGGTGTTGGCCGGTACGATGATCTCGTCGCCTTCGCGCAGAACGCCCAACTCGCGGTAGCCGCGCAGGATCAATGCCAACGCGTCCAGCCCATTACCCACGCCCACTGCATGGTTGGTGCCGCAATAACTGGCGAATTCCTCTTCGAACGCGGCCAGCTCCTTGCCGAGCACATACCAGCCGGAATCGATCACGCGCGTCGCAGCGGCTTTGAGTTCATCCGCATAGCGCGCATTGACTACGCGCAAATCCAGGAAAGGCACATCCATTACAACGTCCATCGATAGAAATCCTGCACCACGGCGCGCGCACCGAAGCGTTCCTTTTGTTCCACCAGACCTGCGTTGAGCACCTGTCCGCCCTGCTCGGTCGAGATGCCAAAGCTGAAGTAGTCGCGCTGCGCATACACATCGGTGATCAAGTCGGCCAGCAGCAGACTCAGCGCATCCAACCGGCGGCCCTGCTCGGACACCGCCAGATACTGGGTATGCACACTGCGACCGAAATCGAACACCAACGCCCCTGCCACCAACTGCCCGTCAGCGCGCGCTTCATGCAACACAATCTGCTGCTCAAACCGGCCTTGCAACAGTTGTAGTTCATCCAGCCGATGCGTCGGCGCTACGCCATGCCGCTGCAACACCTGGGTCAGCAGGGCATGAAACCCATCGAGTTGGTTCCCGCGCTGGATTCGCACGCCGGCCTTGCGTGCCTTGGCGATGGAACGCCGCCGCTCGCCACTGAAGGCAGGCGGCTCGCGCAGTGCAATCGCCGACGACAGATCGCGTCGATAAAGCTGCGCGCCAACCCGATGCAGCGCGTACAACTCCTCTTCAGCCGGATACGCATGAAAGATATGCGGCACCGGCTTATAGACAATCTCGCGCACACCAAGCGCACGGTAGTGCGCGGCAATGTGTTCGAACACCTGCAAGGTCCCGCCTGCACGCAGCGCCATCGACGACAACAGCCCGGCATAGGTCAGCCCGGCATGGCTGCTGACGGAATCGCCCTGGAGATTCGCCGGGAACACCGCGACCACCTCGCCCCCACGTTCGACGAGCAAGGACGCATCCATAAAACGCGCGGCGTGATAGTCCATGTAGCCGCGCCGATGCAGCAGGGTGCCATTGCGCGAGGACGCCACCAGCGCGTCCCACGCAGGCGCATCGCCTGGCGCGTACGACCTAACCGAAAACATGGCAGCCCTGTGACTCCACGGGCAACGCCGCATCGGCCAGGCCGAAGCCGGCCTGCCCCATCGCATTGCCGTTGTAGAACATCAACACGCGCTCCCCGTGTTGAATCAAGGCCGGGTAGCACAGCGTCTGCGCATCCCAGCCGTCATCCGATAGCGCAAGCCCCAGCTGGCTATCGTCGCGCTCCCAGTGCACGCCATCTTCGCTGAAAGCGATGCCGGGAAAGTAGCCTCCGTGGATATCGCCACGGGTGAAATACATCAGATAGCGCCCGCCAAGCCGGTACACGCGCGGGCGCCCGATGCGATATTCATCGCCGTGGGGACGCAGGCACACCGCATCATCGGTGGGAATGCAACGCAGGTCATCGGTCTCTGCGTAACGGATGTGGTACCGCGGATACGGCTGGCCACCGATCGTTTCCCAGTCGTCGCCCACCGCGTACCACAACCGCCAGCGACCCTCTTCGTAGCGCGCCGAATGCACCGCGGCAATCGTGCTGCGTCCAGGTGCGCGATCCAGCAAGGGCGTTTGCTGCCGACGCTGAAAGCTCTCGCCACCATCGCTGGACACTGCCAGACCGGTAAAGGCGAGAAACTTGGCCTTGGCCACGCGCTGGAAACCGACATAGAACAGGTACAGCCCGTCCGGCCCGGCCACCACATCGCCCAGGATCATACCGTTATCGTCGAAGCATCCATCGCGGCCGATGTCGAGCACCGGCTGCTTGCTGATGCCAAGGATCTGCGTCGGTGCATCGGCGCGTACATCCACATAGCCAATCCGGCTCACGCCTTGGGCATCACGGAAGCCGGCGTACACCCGCAGTACCTGCGCACAGAGACGGTGCGGGGTGGGCGTCAGTGCGGCATGGTGCATCCAGCCGCCTATGCCATCACGTGCGACATCGAACACCAACCCGCGTTTGCTCCATGCAAACACGCTTCAGAGCTCCACGTCGAAGCTGGATCTGCCCGCCACCGCGCGCGCCGGCGCGCCCACGTAGACGCGTGCGGCTTCGGTATTGCGGGTCACCAGCGCGCCGGCACCGATGATGTTGTCTTCGGCAATGCGCACCTTGTCGCTGAGCGTGGCGTTGACGCCGATAAAGCTGCCCTGGCCGATCTCGCAATAGCCGGAAATCACCGCATGCGAGGCGATGAACACATGATTCTGGACCACCGTGCGGTGACCGATATGGTTGCCGCTCCACACCACGCAGTTGTCGCCGATGCAGGTGAATGGCTGGACGACGTTACCCTCGAAGATGAAACAGTTGGCACCGATCTGCGCGTTATGCCAGACGAACGCGCGCGAACTCACATAACTGGCGCAGCGATAGCCGCGTTGCACCACGTCCTGAAAAAAGCGCGTGCGCAGACGGTTGAGTTGGGTGGCCGGAATCGCAACGAATACGTCGTAGTGCTGCGGCGGGTAGTGTTGCTCCAGTTCTTCGTAAGCCACCACTGGCAGCTCGGCCAACGTGGGCTGCAACAAAAAGGCGCGTTCCACGCTGAAGGCCACCACGGTGTAGTCGCTGTCATGCTGGAAGTATTCGCAGGCGATCTGTGCGAATTCGCCAGCACCGATGATCACCAAGTGTTTAGGGGCGCTCATGCTTCCAGCCTGCAGGCGTGCGCCTGCGTGCCATTGCGCACTTCGCTCACGAATTGGTCGTAATCCAGGATGTAATCGCCCGGGTCGTAGAACTGGTCGGCGAGCACCATCAACACGCAGTCGGCACTGAAGCGGTACAGATCGCGCCACACCATGCGGCCGAGCAGCAGGCCTTGCGAGGGATCGTCCAGCACCACTTCGCTGGGACCATGGCCGTTGCCTTCGTCGAGCAGGATCGTCACCGAGCCGTGCAAGGCCACTGCAAATTGATTGAGCTGGCGGTGCGCGTGCTGGCCGCGATGCACGCCGTGGCGCGTACCGAACAGGTAATACACGCGGCGAATCTCGAACGGGACATTGCGCTGCTGCTCCAACGAAATGAGCAAGCCGCGATCGTCACCATGGGTGTGCAACTGGATGCGTTCGATGACCATGATCGGAGAGGCGTAACCGCTGACTGCACGTAGTGCGACATGCCTGAGTGCGCCGGGTTGCGCGAAAGGTTGCGCGGTCGCGGCCCCTGCGAAGCGATGTACGCGCAAGCGCAATCGAACGCTTCGTACCAACGCGGTATGCAGCGCGTGCGAGCGATGTGCACAGGCGATGCAACCTTTTTCCGACATCGCCGCACCCATCGGTGCACGTTCACCTGGCCGCCGTTCGGCCGGCGTGGGGAGCCAGGCCTGGCAGCACAGCACGCCGCCGGAACCAACGACCACCACCGGAAGAAAGATCAGATGAGTTCATCCCCACAGGCGCCCGTCAGCCCTTCCGCCTCCGGCGCAGGCACAGCGCCAAGGGCAGAACAGACGCCCGCAGCCGCGCGCGTGCAGCCGTTGCCTAAAGCGATGCGCGTGCTGCATTGGCTCACCGTGCTGTGCCTGATCATGGCGGCCACGCTGATCCTGCTGCGTGCCGAACTGGATGGCCGCGCATTGCGTCAGTGGCTGCTGGAAGGCCATCGTCACTTTGGCCTGCTGGTCCTGGTGCTGTTCGTGTTGCGTATCGGGTTGCGCCTGCGTCTGCGCACGCTGCCGCCCGGCCCACCCGCTTCGCTGCCGATGCGCCTGGCCGCTGGTGCCACGCATGTGGCGATGTACGGACTCATGCTCGCGCTGCCGTTGCTGGGCTGGTCGCTGAGCAGCGCCTACGGCAAGCAGGTGTATTTCTTCGGCATCCCCTTGCCCGCGCTGGTCGCACCCGATGGCGACCTCGGCGACACCCTGGGCACATGGCATTTGAATGCCGCCTGGGCGTTGCTGGCGCTGGTGCTGCTGCATATCGGCGCCGCGCTCTGGCATCACCTGGTGTTGCGCGACGGCCTGCTGCGCCGCGTGTTGCCGGGCAAGCGCGCATGAACCGCCGCAACCCGCCTTCTGTCATTGGTTTCCTCGCCCGTTCCCGCATCGCTGCATCCCGCACCGTCGAACAAGGACTTTCCATGCCCACTTCCCAGCCCGCTCCGCGTCGCACTGCCACACGTACCGCCTCCCTGACGTCCTTGTTGTGCGTGTCCGGCCCGTTGCTGCTGCTGGCCAGTACGCAGGCGCAGGCGATTCCTTCATTCGCGCGCCAGACCGGCTCGTCCTGCGCGGATTGCCACGTCGGCTCCTACGGCCCGTCGCTCACGCCCTACGGCATGCGCTTCAAACTCGGCGGTTTTACCGATACCGATGGCGACGGCACCAAGATTCCGGTCTCCGGCCAGCTCACCTGGTCGCGCAACAACCCTAACCGCGGCGACAGTACCTCACGACTGCGCGAAGCGGACCTGTACCTGGGCGGCCGCCTCAGCGACAACATCGGCGGCTATTCCAAGATCCGCTCCAACAACAGCGGCAACGCCACCTTCGATACGCGCCTGGACGATGTCGATCTGCGCTTCGTCAGCAAGCCGTTCCAGATGGCCGGCAAGGACACCATGATCGGCGTCAGCGTCAACAACAACCCGGGCATTTCCGACCCGGTGCACGTGTTGCCGAACGCCTCCACGCTGACCCCGGCCTCCAACGGTGGCGCGTCCACCATGCTCAGTTCCTCGGCGCTGTCCAACCGCGTCATCGGCGCCAGCGTCTATGGTCTGTACGACCGCAATTGGTACGGTGAAGTGGGTAGCTACAGCGCACTGTCGCCGTCGGCGCAGGATCGTCTCGGCTGGCCGGTCAACGGCGACCCGGGCAAGCTCAGCGACACCAGCTATGCGCGTGTTGCCTATATGAAGGACATGAAGCGCCAGTTCTTCTCGGTGGGCCTGACCGCGCTCACTACGCGCCGCCAGCCCCTGCGTGTCGGGCCCAGCGACGACCTCACCGACCTCGGCTACGACCTGACCTACCAGTTCCTCGGCACCCGCGAACACGTGCTGTCGCTGGCCTACGTCAACATCTACGAGCGCCGCAAATACGGCAGCCCGCTGATGTCGACCGATCCCACCATGCCGGCGCTCGACCGCGGCAGCGTGCGCGATCAGACCATCAGCATGAACTACGCCTTCAAACAGACCTACGGCGTACTGGCCGCGCACATGATCAACACCGGCTCGTTCGATGCGGCGCGCTATTCGCCGGTGGGCATCCCCGACACCACCAGCAATTTGATCCTGCTGTACTGGACCCCGTTCGGCAAGGAAGGAACCTACACCTCGATCGCCAACCTGCGCGTGTCGGCTGGCTGGTTCCGTTTCGACAAGTTCAACGGCAGCACCTCCAATGTGTTCCGCGGCCCGCCGATCACCAATCCGCGCGACCTCGACAGCTTCACCTTGTCGGTCAACCTGGCCTTCTAATCCCCCCGCACCTGTACGGATCTACATGAACTCACCCCGCACGCTCTGCCTGTTGTACGCCCCGCTGGCCTGCCTGTTGCTAGCAGGCGCACTGCCCGTGCCCTCGGCACACGCTGCCGATGGCGCCGGCACCTTCCTTACCGAATGCGGCGAATGCCATAGCGCCAAACAGGGCAAGAACAAGAAAGGCCCGTCCCTGTTCGGCGTGGCCGGCCGCCCTGCCGGCACCGTTGCGGACTTCAGCGGTTACTCCGACGCGCTCAAGAACAGCAAGTGGACCTGGACCCCCGCCCAGCTCAAGTCCTATCTGTCGCAATCCTCGACCAAAGCCCTGCCGGGCACCAAGATGAAGTACGACGGCCTGGACGATCCGAAGGAGCTTGATGCGTTGATCGCCTACCTCAACACCTTGAAGTAGGGTCGATCAGCGCGCGTGGCGCGTCAGCATCGGCCGGGCGGACGGAGGCTGCACGGAACCGCAACGCACACTGCCTGCCTGCGGTTGCGGTCTTCGGCATTCCGGGCATGACGCCTGCAGGCGACCTTCGCTGCCGCCGTGGCTGTGGCGGGCGAGCTTTTCCAGCTGCGGCGGCCTGTCCGTCGGCCGCCTGTCCAGTCCGATCTGGAAACATCCTGCACAGGCCGACAGGACGGATGTGCGTTTTCTGACACTATGGCTTCGCGTATACGCACGGAATCGCCGCAGCCGCGGCGGTCTCGCCCACCGTCATAGGTCACCATCGCGTCCCCGTTTCACGCCCAGCTCTCACGCCATTGCCGACCGTTCCAACTTCCAAGCCGCTCCCCCTGCGACCGCGACGCCACCGCGCCCGTGGCGCTTCTGCGTGGGCGCACTGATGGGCGCTACCGCATATCACGAATGCTTCAAGGCGCTGCCAGCTGCGCCCGCTGCGCAGCCCGGATGCCTGCATGCGCCGCGCAGGCAACCCCGGCTACTCCAATGGCTGCTGCTCACGCTGGCATCTGGCTGCTGCGGCAGCGCCCTGGCCAATGACCTCGGCGGTGCGGTGGCGGTGACCTCCAGCCTGATCGACCGCGGCATCTCCATCGCGCCCAACAAGGTCACCGTGCAGGCGGCCGGTTACTGGCTGCCCTCCCCCGGCTGGTCGGTCTCTACGTCGGTGGCATTGCAGTCGCCCGCCTGGAGCGACCCGGTGGCAGTCGCCGCCCAGGTCGGGCGCGCCTGGATGCTGGGCGACCGCTGGCAGATGCAGGCCAGCCTGCTCTACTACGCTTACCCGACCGACCGCTCCACCCGCACCTTCAACCGCCAGGAAGCCAGCCTGGCCTGGTCCTACCGTGATGTCGTGACGTTTGCGATATCCACTTTCAACTTCCCGCGCGCCGACCAGTCGCCATGGAATGTGGCCTTCGATATCACCGGCAATGTTCCGCTGAGCAACGATTTCAGCCTGTCGCTCGGCGCCGGCTCGTCGCGTTTTCCGGCCATGGCCTACGGTGCGCCCCACTCCGGCCGCTATCAATACGGTCAACTGGGCCTGAAGTGGAGCCGCGCCGGATGGACGCTGAAAGCCGAGCGCATCCTGACCAGCGGCAATACCCCACGCATGCAGGGCGGCCCCGGCGAAACGCCGTGGTTGGGCACGGTCTCCAGAACCTTCTGATCCATACGCAACCTTTTGCCTGCCTGCGCGCACTGACGTGGGTTACCAGCGATGCCTACCTTGATGAATGACACCGATACCTTGGGCGATGCAACCGACCGCATGCTGTTGCGCCGCATGGCCGCGGGCGATCGCGACGCGCTGGCCAGCATGTACCACAGCTACCACGGCCGACTGTGCCGGTTCCTGTCGCGGTTGACCCGACGCCCGGACATCATCGAAGAAGCCATCAACGATTGTTTCTGGATCGCCTGGCAGAAGGCCGGCGACTTCCGCGGCGATTCGCAGGTGTCCACCTGGATCATGGGCATCGCCTACCGCTGCGGGCTCAAGTGCCTGCGCCAGCATGACGGCGAGGCCATCGACGACACAGCCGTGGTGGAAGACCATGCCCCCAGCGCCGACGACAACGACGACCGCGAACTGCGCGACTGGTTGGACAAGGGCATGGAACGGTTGTCGCCGGACCAGCGCCTAGTGATCGAGTTGGTCTACGGCGTCGGCCACAAGCTCGAAGAAGTGGCCGACATCATGCAGTGCCCTGTTGGCACCATCAAAGCCCGGTTGTTCCATGCCCGGGTCAAATTACGCAATGTGCTCCCCGGCCTGGCCGGCGGTGCCCCTTACACGGAGATCATGCAATGAAGACGTTTTTCATCGCGCCTGGCAAGGAATGCTCGCACGCCTGGGAATTGATGCCGGCGGTGCTGCTGGACAGTGCCACCGAGGAAGAAAACACCTGGCTGATTGCGCACGTGGCCAAGTGCGCCTCGTGTAGCGCCGAATTCGCCCAGCAGAACCGCCTGCGCCAGGCTTTGGCGCTGCCGTCTGCAGTGAAGCTGGACCCGAACGCCGGGCTGCAGCGCCTACTCGGCCGCCTGGATGCACCCGAGCAGCACACCGAACCTACGCGTGTGCCGACAGCGCGCCGCTCCGGCAGCTGGACGGTGCGCGCCCTGGCCGCAGCGGCGCTGGTGCAGGCCATCGGCCTGGGCGTGATGGGTGTCAAGCTGGCCTCGCCCGCCACGTCGCACGACTACCGCACGCTCAGCAGCGCCACGGCGTTGCCGGTGCCGCAAGGCGCCATCCGTGTAGTGCCGGACGCAAAGATGACCTTGGCCGACTGGGACCAGCTGCTGCATGCACAGCAGCTGCAGGTGGTCGGCGGTCCCAACGACATGGGCGCTTACACCGTGGTGCCTGCTGCACCGCAGCCGCCGGCGCAGCCGCAGCCGCAGCAGACCGTGCAGCAACTACGCGCCACTCCGGGCATCCGGCTGGCGGAGATCGTCTCGGCCCCATGAATCGTCTGTTCGCCATCGGCCTGGTCGCCGCGCTCGTTGGACTGGGCGCGCACACCAGCGCGCACGCTGCCGCAGTCCAACAGGAGCCGGCGACGGATGTTGCCGGCCCCACCACGGCACCTGCCGATGCGCAGATGCCCGACAGCAGCCGCGACATCCTGCTGGCGGTGGCCAACCCGCTCGCGGCACCGCCAGCCCGCGCCGGCTCCAGCCTGATCGGCTACGCGTCCAGCTATTACGGCGCCGGCCAGAAGGCTGCCGCGCGCATGGACAGCATCAAGCAACGCTACAAATTGCGCGAAGTCTCTGCCTGGCCGATCACCTCGCTGGGTCTGTATTGCGCTGTGCTGCAACCACCGCCCGGCGTGTCGCGCGATGAACTGGTCAGTGCACTGGCCGACGACGAAGGCGTGGAGCTGGTGCAGCCGGTGCAGGATTTCTCGGTGTTCTCCGCCGACGCGTCGGAAAAGACCACCCCGCTGTCCAGCTACAACGACCCGTACGTGGACATGCAACGCGGCTTCATCGACACCGATGCCGCCAGCGCGCAGACCGTCACGCAGGGGCGCGGCGTGGTGATCGCAGTGGTCGATACCGGCGTGGACACCAACCACCCGGATCTAAAAGCGCGCATCCGCGACGTGCACGATCTGGTCGATGACAAACCGGTCATGACCAGCACCGATTCGCACGGTACCGAAGTGGCGGGCATCATTGCCGCCGGCAGCAACAATCACCAAGGCATCGTCGGCATGGCCCCCAAGGCCATGTTGAGCGTCTACAAGGCGTGCTGGTACGCGCCCACGGTCGGCGCAACCGCACGTTGCAACACTTTCACCCTGGCCAAGGCGCTGGCGGCAATCAACAACAGCTCCGCGCGCGTGATCAATCTGAGCCTGGGCGGCCCGGCCGATCCGCTGCTGAGCAAGATGCTGCAGCAGCTGGTGCAACAGGGCCGCATCGTGGTGGCGGCCATGCCACCGAACGGGCGTCTGGACGGGTTTCCCAATGACGTGCCCGGCGTCCTGGTGGTACGCAGCAGCAGCGCAACGCCGGCCATGCCCGGCGTACTCAGCGCGCCCGGCAGGGACATCCTGACCACGCAGCCGAACGGCCGTTACGATTTCACCTCCGGCTCGTCGATGGCCACCGCGCATGTCAGCGGCATGGCCGCGCTGTTGTTGTCGCTGCAACCGTCGATGGATGCCGCGGCCTTGCGTGAGCTCATGCAGCGCACCAGCAAGGTCTCCGACGGGCAGTTGCAGGTCAACGCCGGCGCCGCAGTGCAGGCGTTGGCGTCTCACGCAAAACATTCCAACTGACGGCACCGGCATGGCCAAGTGGATTCCCTTGTGGCTGCACAGACTCAGCTCGCCGCCGACCTTCTATCGCGTGGCCGGACGCGTGCGTCCCTGGGCATTGGGCCTGGCGCTGTTGCTTGGTGCGGTGGCCGCCTACGGTGGGCTGGTGCTGGCGCCGCCGGACTATCAGCAACACGATGCCTACCGCATCATCTTCATCCACGTGCCCAGTGCGTGGATGAGTCTTTTCGTCTACGCGGCGATGGGCGTTTCGGCGTTCATTGCGCTGGTGTGGCGTATCAAGCTGGCCGAAGTGGTCACCATGGCTTCGGCGCCGATCGGCGCGGCATTTACCTTCATCACCCTGTGCACCGGCTCCCTGTGGGGCAAGCCGATGTGGGGCACCTGGTGGACCTGGGATGCGCGGCTCACCTCCGAGTTGCTGCTGCTGTTTTTGTACCTGGGCGTGCTTGGCCTGTATTACGCCGTGGAAGACCGTCGTCAGGCGATGCGTGCAGCCGGGCTGCTGGCGCTGGTCGGCCTGGTCAATCTGCCGATCGTGCATTACTCGGTGGTGTGGTGGAACACGCTGCACCAGGGCTCAACTGTCCGCCTGCTCGGCCCCTCCAAAATGGGCGCAGACATGCTGTGGCCGCTGCTGACCATGATGCTGGCAACCAAATGCTATTACGTCGCCAGCCTGTTCGGCCGCGTGCGTGTGGAACTGCTGGCGCTGGAAAGCGGCAAGGACTGGGTCCGCCGGATCGTGTTGACGGAGCGCACCGCATGAGCACCTTTTGGGCGATGGGCGGCTACGGCCAGTACGTGTGGACCGCCTACGCAGTGTTTATGCTGGTGCTGCTGGCCGATCTGGCAGCGCCGTGGCTACGGCGTCGCCGCCTGCCGCGCGAACTGCGCGGCCAGCTGCAGCGGCAGGCACCGCGACGTGCACGCGATCAACCCGCCGCTGTGCTGGAGCGGGACGCGCCATGAATGCCACGCGCAAACAACGTCTGTGGTTGGTGATCGGCATACTCGCCGCCGCCGCGCTGGCCGTCACGCTCATCGTGTTCGCGTTGCAGCGGAACATGAGCTACCTGTTCACTCCCAGCCAGGTACGCGCAGGTGAAGCCACCGGCTATCAGCAGTTCCGCCTCGGCGGCATGGTCAAGGCCGGCTCGATCCAGCGCGCCAGCGATTCGCTGAAAGTCAGCTTCACCGTCATCGACAAACACGCTGCGACCCAGGTGGAGTACACCGGCATTCTTCCGGACCTGTTTCGCGACAACCAGTCGGTCATCGCCAACGGACGCATGCAGGGCGAGCGCTTTGTCGCTAACGAAGTGCTGGCAAAGCACGACGAAACCTATATGCCGAAAGAGTTGAAGGATGCGATGGCCGAAGGCCATCTTGGCAAGCCGATTCCCGCCACCGCCGCACCGCTGACCGCGCCGCGTTGATGCGCTGCCGGTGGGTGCCACGCACGTCGATGCTTTCTTTCCGTTCCACCTTGCGATTCGACCATGACGCCTGAACTCGGCCAGATCGCATTGATCCTGGCGCTCCTGCTATCGCTTGCCCAGGGCGTGTTGCCGTTGGTCGGTGCGTGGCGCGGCAACACCGCATTGATGTGCATTGCGCGGCCTGCGGCGGTTGGCCAGGCGGTGTTCGTGTGGATGGCGTTCGGCTTGCTCGCCTGGTCGCTGTTATCGCTGGATTTCTCGGTGGGCTACGTCGCCGCCAACGCCAACATCGCCCTGCCCTGGTACTACCGCTTGGCCGCGGTGTGGGGCGCGCACGAAGGCTCGTTGCTGTTGTGGATCGCGATCCTCGCCACCTGGACGGTGTTGCTGGCTGCTTTCAGCCGGCATCTTCCGCAACATTTTGCCGCGCGCGTGCTGGCGGTGCTGGGGCTGATCTCGGTGGGCTTTCTGGCTTTCATCCTGCTGACCTCCAATCCATTCGGACGGCTGTCGCCGATTCCGCTGGATGGCAACGAACTCAATCCGGTGCTGCAGGATCCGGGCATGACCTTCCACCCACCGGTGCTCTATACCGGCTATGTCGGTTTCTCGGTGGCGTTCGCGTTTGCGGTGGCGGCATTGCTTGGCGGCGAGCTGGAACAGGCCTGGGTGCGCTGGGCGCGGCCGTGGACCAATGTGGCCTGGGCTTGCCTCACCGCCGGCATCGTCGCCGGCAGCTGGTGGGCGTATGCCGAACTGGGCTGGGGGGGCTGGTGGTTCTGGGACCCGGTGGAAAACGCCAGTTTCATGCCGTGGCTGGTCGGCACTGCGTTGATCCACACCCAGGCAGTGACCGAAAAACGCGGCAGCCTGCGCACGTGGACCATCCTGCTGTCGATCCTGGCGTTCTCGCTGTCGCTGCTGGGCACTTTCCTGGTGCGCTCGGGTGTGCTGACCTCGGTGCATGCCTTCGCTGCCGATCCCCGTCGCGGTTTGTACATCCTCATTTTTCTGGTGGCGGTGGTCGGCGGCTCGCTGCTGTTGTATGCACTGCGCGCGCCCAAGATTGCCAGCGGCAAACCATTCGCCGCAGCCTCGCGCGAAACCGGCATTCTCATCGGCAACCTGCTGCTCACCGTGGCCGCGGCAATGGTGTTGCTGGGCACGTTATTCCCGCTGATCGCGGATGCGTTCGGCCTGGGCAAGGTGTCGGTCGGCCCGCCCTACTTCGGCTTGCTGTTTCCGTTGTTGATGTTGCCGGTGGTGCTGTTGCTGCCGTTCGGTCCTTACCTGCGCTGGGGCAAGGCCGAGGCTGCACCGTTGAAGGCACTCGGCACCCGCGCCGGTATCGCCGCGATCGCCTGCGCGCTGATCGGCAGTGTGTTTGCCGATGGTCAGGCCAAGGCGATCGCCGGCATGGGCGTCGCCGCATGGGTGGCCGCTGGCACCGCGCTGTACGTCCACAAACGTTGGCGCGACATGCCGCGCGGGCGGCGCTTCCCTGCTGAAATGGCCGGCATGCTGATCGCGCATGCGGGCGTGGCGGTGTTCGTTGCCGGTGTGCTGGTATCCGACAGCCTGTCGGTGGAACGCGATGTACGGTTGTCGCCCGGCCAGAGCGCGCAGATCGCTGGCTACAGCTTCCGTTTCGATGGTGTGCAACTGGTGGATGGGCCCAACTGGAAGGCCGAACAAGGCAGCGTGCAGGTCAGCCGCGACGGCCAGGTCGTGGCGCAACTGCATCCGCAAAAACGCCTGTACAGCAGCGAGCGGATCCAGACCGAATCGGCGATCGATCCCGGCCTCACGCGCGACCTGTATGTGGCACTCGGCGAGCCCTTGGACGACCAGCACATCGAATACGACTGGACGCTGCGGCTGTACTACAAACCTTTTATTCGCTGGATCTGGGCCGGCGGCCTGCTGATGATGCTGGGCGGTTTCGTCAGCGCCTGCGCACGCCGCTTTCGTGCGCCGGCGACTGTCAATACATCGGCCGCATCTGTGGCGCATCCGGCTGTGGCCATCGCACAGGAATCGCTTCCGTGAATCGTCTACTGCCCTTGTTGGGCTTCCTGTTGCTGGCAACGCTGTTCGGCTTCGGCATCTTGTGGACGATGCAGCACAACCCGCGCGATGTGCCCTCGCCGTTGATCGGAAAACCGGCACCGGCGTTCTCGTTGCCACGGCTTGATCGGCCCGAACAACGCGTGAGCCGTGATCAATTGCTGGGCAAGCCGTACGTACTCAATGTGTTCGGCAGCTGGTGCGCCGAATGCGTGCACGAGCACCCGGTGTTGATGGCACAGGCTAGCCGGCTGGGCGTGCCGCTGATCGGCTACAACTACAAAGATGTGCCCACCGATGCCACCGCCTGGCTCGCACGACTTGGCAACCCGTATGCGGTGGTGGTCGCCGATGAAGCCGGCCAGACCGCCATCGATTTCGGCGTCTACGGCGCACCGGAGACCTTCCTGATCGATGCGCAAGGCGTGATCCGCTACAAGCACATCGGCGTGCTGACCCCGGATGCCATCAACGACGAGTTGCTGCCGGCCATCGCCGCGCTGCCGAAGGGCACGTCGTAATGGCGTCGGCGCGTCACACACTGCTGTTGCATTGGCGCTGGCATTGGCGCACGCAGGGCCGGCGTGTGCGCCTGTTGCTGGTGTTGCTGCTTGGCGTGCTGCTGGCGCCCTCGCTGGCGGCACAGGCGGTGGACCCGCTACCGTTCAAGAACCGCAATGACGAAGCGCGCTATCAGCGTTTGACTGCGCAGTTGCGCTGCCTGGTGTGCCAAAACGAAAACTTGGCCGACTCCAACGCCAGCCTTGCGCGCGATCTGCGTCATCAGGTGTTCGCGCAACTGCAGGCCGGCAAGAGTGATGCGCAGATCAAGCAATACATGGTCGAGCGCTATTCGGATTTCGTGCTGTACGACCCACCGGTCAAGCGCGGCACCTGGCTGCTGTGGTTCGGGCCGGCGCTGATGTTGGCTGCCGGTGCGGGTGTGGTGATTCACACCGTGCGCAAACGTGCGCGCGCCGGGACACCCGTGGCGCCGAAGACTGAGGACGAGTGGTGATGATGGGTTTTTATTGTGCAAGCGCGGCGCTGGTGGGACTGGCGTTGCTGCTGTTGTTGGTGCCACTGCTGCGCCGCCCCATCGGTACTGGCAACGCGCGCTACAGCTTGCCGATTTTGCTGGTGCTCGGTCTGCCCTTAGCCACGGCCGGTTTATATCGGCTGGTGGGTGCGCCGGAGGCGATGGCCACGCATGTGTATGCAACGCAGCCACCGCACGTGGCGTCGGTGACGCCTTCTGCAGTTGCCACACTGCCGCAAGCGGCAAGCACCGCTGCGGACATGCGGGAACAGGCGCTGGAACGCTGGATGCAGCAAGCCAAAACGGACGAGCAGAACAATCGCCCCGCCGACGCGCGTGAGGCGTATGCGCAGGCGCTCAAGATCGCACCCGACATCAGCGCCGCCATTGTCGGCTGGGTAGCCGCAGATATGGCCACGCACAGCGACTTCGCCATCGACGACGCGTCGCGCACACGGCTGCAGCAAGTGATCGCACGCGAGCCGGACAACCAGCGTGGCTTGTGGCTACTGGGCATCAGCGATTTTCAGCAGCAGGACTTTGCCGCTGCCACCGCACATTGGCGGCATCTGCATGGCTTGCTGGAGACCGGCTCGCCCATGCAGAAGGCAGTCGCGGACAAGATCGCGGCGGCCGAATCGATGGCCAGTGCGCGACAGTCCGAGCGTGGAGCGCGCTGAGGGACGCGGCTCCGGTGGCTGGGCCTAATGGGCGATGGCTGCCACGCTATGCGATTAAACAGCGCATGCATCGGGCAAGTCGCAGGTTCCCATGCGTCGTCCACGCCCAGCTGACGACGCGCGAGGTTGCGCTACTCGCTCTCAAGCCGACGGCCCCAGCACTTCGTGCAGCTTTCCGCTGAACTCGCCCAGGGTAAATGGCTTGGCGATCATGCTCATGCCTTCGCCGAGAAACTCGCCACGGTCGCGTGCTGTTTCCGCGTAGCCGGTCATGAAGATCACCGGCAGATCGCGCCGCGACTGCCGCGCGATCTCGGCCAACTGGCGCCCGTTGAGGCCCGGCAAGCCGACATCGGTGACCAGCAGGTCGATCCGACGCGGCGAGGCCAGAATCGGCAGCGCCGCGTCCGCATCGGCCACCACGTCAGCCTGGTAGCCCAGCTCGCTGAGCAGTTCGGTGACCAGCAAACGCACCTGTTCGTCGTCTTCCACCACCAGCACCTGCTGGCCCTGCCCGGCCAGCACCGCATCGCTCTGCGTGGGCGGCAACGCGATTTGCCCGGCAATCCCGGCGGGCAGATACAGGCTGACCGTGGTGCCCGCGCCTTGCTGCGATTCCACCCACACCTGGCCGTTGGACTGCTGCATGAAGCCGTAGATCATCGACATGCCCAGGCCGGTGCCCTGGCCGATCGGCTTGGTGGTGTAGAACGGCTCGAACACGCGCTCCAGCACATCCGCCGGCATGCCGGTTCCGGTATCGGCGACCGACACCACCACATAGTTGCCCGGCGCCAGGGTGACGCCACGGCCGAGTTCCAGCGATTGATCTTCCACCTGCAGATACCGCGTGGCGATAAGCAGCTGACCACCGTCGGGCATGGCATCGCGCGCATTGATGGCCAGATTGAGCAGTGCGCTTTCCAGCTGATTTTCATCGACATACGCCTGCGGTAGATCCGCTTGCAGATCGGTCTCCAGGCGCACCGACTCGCCCAGCGTACGCGCCAGCAACTCCTGCAACGACACCACCAGCTCGTTCAATTGCAGATGCCGCGCCTGCAACGATTGCCGGCGCGAAAACGCCAGCAGGCGCTGGGTGAGCGCGGCTGCGCGCAAGGCCGACGCCGAGGCAACATCCAGAAAGCGGCCCAACCCTTCGGTGCGGCCTTGATCGATGCGCAGCCGCGCCAGATCCAGCGCAGACAAAATGCCGGTCAGCATGTTGTTGAAATCGTGCGCGATGCCGCCGGTCAGCTGACCCACCGCTTCCATCTTTTGCGCCTGGCGCAGCGCCGCTTCGCTGGATTCGCGCGCCAGCATCTGCCGCTGCAGCTCGGCGGTGCGCTCGACCACCTTGGCTTCCAGCACGTTGGCCTGTTGCTGGATCGATTCCAGCGCCAGCGCGCGCGTGGTCACATCGGTGGCGAACACATGGAAGCCGTCCACCTGGCCATCCGCATCGAAACGCGGCATGTAACGGATCTCTGCCTCGCGGCGCCGCCCATCGGCATGCGGCCAGCTGGTTTCGATGGTCAAGGTCTGCCCCGCCAGTGCAGCCTCGATCCAGGCGCGGCGCTCTTTGACTACCGCAGGCCCCACCACATCCACCAGCGGCCGCCCGATCACCTCGGCAGGCGGCACGCCGATCCAGTCTTCGTAAGAACGATTGGCGAAGCGGTACACCAAGTTCTTATCGACGAAGGCGATCAGCACCGGCAACGCATCGGTCACCCGGCGCAGTTCGGCCTCGCTCTGTGCCAATGCGGCGCGGCCTTCGGCAAGCTGCGCAATCTGGTCGCGGATGACGAACTGCTTTTGCCGCGATCGCAACGCAGTGGAGATGGCGCTCAGCAACGAGGCCGAGCTCAGCGGCCGCTCCAGCTCGATGACATTGGTCATCTCGGCCGGCAAGGCCGCATGGCGCCCGCCATGCGCACCACGGGGGGCGCGCAACAGGACGAACGGAATATCCGACCAGGCCTTCTGCCCCTGCAGGATCTGCGACAGCGCGTGCAAATCGCCGCCGATCGCTTCTTCGGTCAGCACCACCACACCGGAGGTATCGTGCAGATCGCCCGCGAGGGCGTCCAGCGTGGCATAGACCCGGCGCGTCAGCCCACGCTCGCCGACGATGCTGGCAATGCTCTCCGCATCGCGGCCGAATGGCGCGATGATGTGGACGATGGAGCCGTCCGGGTCACAGCTAGTCAAGGGAACGATCCAACAACGGTTCGTCGTCTCCAACGAACTGCGGCGTACCGGTCAGCACGCCGTGGAATTTCTCCAGCGGCTCGCTTATCTGCAGACCACCGCTCCCGATGCGCAATTCGCGAATCGCGTCTTCGTGTGCGCCGCTGCGATTCTTGATCACCGACAACGCCTTGCGAATACGTCCCTTGGCCTCGAAAAAGCGCAGCAGGATGACCGTGTCGGCCATGTAGGAGACATTGAGGGTGCTGCTGGTCGCCATGCTGCCGACCAGCCCCTGTTGCGGGTTGATCAGAAACGTGGTCACGCCGCTCTGGTTGAGATACGACAACAACTCATGCATCTGCAGCATCAACTGTTTTTCTTGCGGCATCGACGCCAGATAACCGTTGAGGCTGTCGATCACCAGGATGCGGCAGTCGCGCTCTTCCACGCTGGCACGCACCGCCCAGGCGAACTCGCCGGGCGTGATATCGGCTGGGTCGATCTGGTGGAGTTCCAGCAATCCGGCATCCAGATATTTGCGCAGATCCATGCCCAGCCCTTCGGCACGCTTCAACAAGGTGCCGGTGCGCTCGTCGAACTCCAGCACGCAGCAATGCTCGCCACGCTCGCACGCAGCAACCACAAACTGCAACGCCAGATTGGTCTTGCCCGAGCCGGCCGGCCCGGTGAGCAGCGTGCTGGTGCCACGCAAGGGGCCGCCATGCAACAAGGCATCAATGCGTTCCACACCGCTCGGCACCGGGTCGCCGACGAACGGGGCATGGTGATGGGCGGCGATCAAACGTGGATAAATACGCATGCCACCGGTAACAATGGTCAGATCGTGGTAACCGGCGATGAAATCCACCCCACGCAACTTCTGCACCTGCATACGCCGGCGCGCCGCGCCGAAATCCAGTGTCATGCGCTCCAGCGATATTACCCCGTGGCACAAGCTGTGCAGGTGCGCATCGCGCTCGCCGTTTTCGCCGGTGAGATCGTCCACCAAAAACACCGTGATGTTGCGCGGCGCGAAATACTGCTTGAGCGCCAGCACCTGGCGCCGGTAGCGCAGCGAATCCTGCGCCAGCAGGCGCAACTCGGACAGCGAATCGAACACCACTCGCGTCGGCTTGACCCGGTCCACTTCGGCCTGGATGAGCTTGATGGTGCCGTCCAGCTCCATTTCCCACGGATGCAGAATGGATTGCTGCCGCCCATCGCCAAGAAATGCCTCGGCCGATGCAAGCTCGAAGATGCTCAGCGCTTCCAGCGACCAGTTGTGCGAGGCAGCCACCTCGGTGAGCTCGTCAATCGTTTCCGACAAGGTCACATACAGGCAGCTCTCGCCCTTGGCAGCGCCATCCAGCAGGAACTGCAGTGCGACAGTTGTCTTGCCGGAGCCAGGTTGGCCCTCGAGCAGGTACAAACGGTTGGGCGGCAGACCACCACGCAAGATGGTGTCGAGCCCAGTGCTGCCAGTGGTGATGCGGTTTGCGCTCATCGGCTTCACGTTCTTCATAGACCTGAATCTATCATGCGGGCGTCATAAGTCAGTGCGCGCGACTGAATTGATCAGCTTGCTCTGCTTGACGCTACGCTGCAATCGCATCTGCGACCGTGGTTGCAAGACCGGTCCGATTTACCCGCCCGCATCTGATGGCAGCCACTAGACAAACGCCAAACCGGTTGCACAACGGCGACTTCGCCATCGCACATCTCCCTCACGCAACAGCGCCTAACGTGGCTGCAGAAGCACATCGCAACGCTATTGCGAGTGATCGAGGACCGTAGTGACTTACGCATCACCCAACGCACGCATCCTGCTGGTCGAAGACGACGACGCAATCCGCGAAATGGCTGCAGACATTCTCGGCGAGGAGGGCTACCACGTGGTGGCGTCCGCCGATGCCGAACAAGCGCTGTCGCAACTCAGCAGAGCCTGTCCATTCGATCTGCTGCTGTCAGATATCTGCCTGCCTGGCATGAACGGGCGCGACCTTGCCGACAAGGCACGCCTCATTTGCCCCGCACTGCCCATCGTGTTCATGACCGGCTACGCGGGCGAAATCGCCAAACGCGCCGACTTCCTGGGTACCGGCATGCGTCTTTTGACCAAGCCATTTTCGTTGCGTGATCTGCTCGGCATCGTCCGAAAGGCGCTGTAAGCAGACGCAACCGCTCACGCAAGCCGGTATCTGTAGCGCCAGCTTCCAGGTGGCACGTCTGCCTCACGCGATCGGGCTGCGTGTCGTTACTCGCAGCTAGCACTGCGCGCAACGCTTATGGCGCGCGCCGCTCCAGCAACTGCGCCACCCGCCGCTCCAGCTCGACCGCCTGGAACGGTTTGGTCAACACTTCCATCCCATCGTCCAGTTGTCCCGCGCCCACCGCAGCGCTGGCGGCATAGCCGGTGACAAACAACACCGGAAGTGCCGGCCGCGATTGCCGCCCGGCATCGGCAACCTGGCGCCCGTTGAGGCCGCCGGTCAGGCCGACGTCGGTCACCAGCACATCGATATGCTCATGCGAGCGCAAACGCTCCACCGCCGCGCTGCCCTCGGCAGTGTCGATCACGCGGTAGCCGGCTTCGGTGAGCACCTCGGAGATCAAGACGCGGATCGCGGTGTCGTCTTCCACCAGCAAAACAGTGCAACTCTGCGAAGCGTTACGCTGCAGCGGCCGGTTGGCAGGCGCTACGTCGTCCTGCGCCAGCGCGCCAGTGAAACGCGGTAGGTACAAGGCCATGGTGGTGCCTACGCCTACTTCCGAATCGATGCGCACATGCCCGCCGGATTGGCGGGTGAACCCATAGATCATCGACAAGCCCAACCCGGTGCCCTGGCCGATGGGTTTGGTGGTGAAAAACGGTTCGAACACCTTGGCCATCACCTCGGCGGTCATGCCGGTACCGGTGTCCTGCACGCTGAGGCACACGTAATCGCCAGCCGGCAACTCCAGCTGCTGAGCGGCAGCCGCGTCCAGCGCAAGGTTGTGCAGGCTGATGGTGAGCTCGCCGCCATCGGGCATGGCATCGCGCGCGTTGATACATAGGTTGAGCAGCGCATTTTCCAACTGCGGCGCGTCCACCAATACCTTCCACGCTTCGGCAGCCGGACGTAGCTGCAATGCAATCGACGGCCCCAGCGTACGCGCGATGATGTCGTGCATGCCGCGCACCAGCGCTTCCACATCCAGTGCGGTGGGAGCCAACGTTTGCCGCCGCGAAAATGCCAGCAACCGCTGAGTCAATGCGGTGGCGCGCGCCGCGCTGGATTGCGCCATCTCCACATAGCGTTCCAACCGGTCGTACTTGCCCTGTTCGATGCGCGTCTGCACCAGTTCCAGGCCAACGCTGATGGCGGTAAGCAAATTATTGAAATCGTGCGCCAGCCCGCCGGTCAGCTGCCCCACCGCTTCCATCTTCTGGCTCTGACGCAGTTTTTCTTCGGCCAGCAACAACGCTGCGCTACGCTCGCGCACGCGCTCTTCCAGCGTTTCGGTGAGCTGACGCAACTGTTCTTCGGCGACGCGCTTGTCGGTGATATCGGCAGAGGTACCGAACCACTCGGCGATCTGCTCGCGCTCATCGAGCAGCGGAATGGCGCGCATCAAGGTCCAGCCCACGCGTCCATCTGCGCCGAGCACGCGGTATTCCACATCCACGCCAGACCGATTGGCAGTCGCCTGCGTCAGCGCTTGCGCCAACCGCTCGCGGTCGTCCGGGTGCACCATCGCCTGCCATTCGGGTGTGGTCGAGACCGCTTCGCTCAACACGCCGTCGCCCACCAGTTGGCGCAGCTGGCGCCAATCTGCGCTGGCGGAAAAAATCGATTGCGAGGATGCGCGCACCAACGCATCCAGCCGCCGCTCGCTCTTGCGCAAGGCTTCGCTCGCCAACCGCTCGGCGGTGCGGTCGCGCAACACCTTGACGAAACCGATGGCCTCGCCCGTTTCTTCGCGCAACACCATCAACGAGCCATTGGCCCAGAACCGCTCGCCGGATTTGCGCACGTGCCAGCGCTCATCCATGCCGCTGCCGCATTCCAGCGCCGCCGCTGCTTCGATCAGGATCTGGCGTCGCTCGACGTCTTCCGGAGTGAACGTGCGCTCCAGCGATTGACCGAGCATTTCGGCCTCGCTCCAACCCAGAGTGCGCCGCGCGCCTTCATTCCAGGACGTCACCCGCCCATGCATGTCGGTGGCGATGATGGCGTAATCCATCACGCTGTCCAGGATCTGCCGGTTACGCACCTCGGCCTCGCGCACCGCGCGTTCCAGGCTGATGCGATCGGTGATGTCCAGGCCCTGCACGAAGATGCCGGAGATGGTGCCATCGGCGCCGGCGATCGGCTGATAGACCAGATCCAGCAAGCGCCGCTCGCTGGGCCCGCCCGGCACTGCTTGCACGTTGTACGGCAGCGCATTGGCCGAAAACGCTCGCCCAGACCGATAGACCTCATCCAGGCGGCGCAGATGCCCCTGCTCCACCGCATCGGGCAGCGCGTCGGCCAGTGGCCGCCCGATCACATCGCGATGGCCGATCAGACGCGAGTAGCACGGGTTGGCGAACTCCACCCGATGCTGCGGCCCGCTCAGGAATGCCATGAACATCGGCGCCTGCTCGAACAGGCGGATCAAGCGCTCGTGTTCGTCGGCCAACCGCGCCTGCGCCAGCTTGCGCGCGGTGACCTCGCTGGTGACGCAGAACACGCCGCCCACCCGGCCATCGTCCAGATAGATGGGCGAGAACGAGAACGTCCACCAGGTCTGCTCCGGCACGCCGTAGCGATTCATGCCGATCGGCAGTTCCTCGAAGCGCGAGGCCTGGCCTGCGAACGCTGCCTCGATCGGCTCGCGCACGGCGTCCCACGCATCGGCCCACAATTCACGCAGTGGCGCGCCGAGCGCCTGCGCCTGGCGCGGCCCCAGGATCGGCGCATAGGCATCGTTGTAGAAAAAGGTCAGCGCATCGCCCCACACCACATACATGCTCTCGGGCGAACCCAGCATCAGGTCGACGGCATTGCGCAGCGGCGACGGCCATTGCGTGGTGGGTCCCAGTGGGCTCACCGCCCAGTCGTGGTCGCGCACCGCCTGCGCCATGACGCTGTCACCATGCGGAAACCCCGCATTCATCGGGTGTGTGCCTGCACTGCGCCGAAGCACAGGCAACCGCTCCAGCACGCGCCGTGCACGACCGCAGTGTCGCCTGCTGTGAGCTTATCCATCACCCATCCGTACATCGCGTCCAACCGTTGAAGACCAGGTAGCCAGCTTACGCATCTCTTCTCGGCGAAGCGGAGTGTGCGCGCGCTCGCCCATCATCTGGCCTATGACAGTTGGCGTCCAGTCACCACGGGCGCAGTGACTGAACCAGGCAACTTCCACTGCCGCGTTTGGGCCACTGTGTAGCGTGCGCAAAGGCCAATGCAGTCGTCGGCCTGCACGCATTCGAGCCCGCCGAGCAGCCACGCCGCAAGGCAGTGGCGCTTGGCCAAGGTGCACCTACCGCCATGCGCGCTGCAGGACACGTAAAATCGCTGGAGGGCTTCAGGACAACCACGGTCGTACAGATGCTGGATCAAAATGAACTCATCCATCCGCAAGCTGCGGTCGCGCCAGGTTACCTGGCCAACCACGCAGCGCGGGTCTTCAATCGCCTGGTCGACGCCGAACTACGGCCGCACGGCGTTTCGCTGGCCCTGATTGGCCCGATCATGCTGCTGTCCTGGAAAGGCCCGATGTTGCAGCGCGACCTGGTCATCGCCTCGGCCGTGAAGCAGCCGGCCATGGTGGCGCTGCTCGACAAGCTGGAAGGCCTGAAGCTCATCAAGCGCACACCCACCCCGCAGGATCGCCGCGCCGCGCTGGTGGCGCTCACCGCGCGCGGGCGCGCGATCGCCGACGTCGGCAGCCGTGCCTTGCTGGGCATGAATGCGGTGGCGTTGGAGGGCTTTTCTGAAGATGAAGTGCAGCAGACCGTCGCGCTCATGCATCGGCTGATCGCGAACATGGAGCGTTGCAGTCAGGACGTGTAACATCACCCGTGATATTTCATCTCACGGGTGACAACAATGCCGCGTCGCATCCTGATCACCGGCGCCAGCATTGCCGGCAACACCGCCGCGTGGGCGCTCGCCCATCGCGGCTTCGATGTCACCGTGGTGGAGCGCGCCGCACAGTTTCGCGATGGCGGCCAAAATATCGATATCCGTGGCGTCGGCCGCGAGATCCTGCAGCGTATGGGCCTGGAGCAGGCAGCGCTTGCCCAGGGAACCGGCGAAGAAGGCACCGCCTGGATTGACGCGCACGGCCAGGCCGTTGCCACCTTCAACACCAAGGACATCAATGGTGATGGCCCTACTGCCGAGCTAGAGATTCTGCGCGGCGATCTGGCTCGCCTGCTCTACGACGCCGCACGCAATCAAGTCACCTATCGCTTCGGCGACCGCATCGCCAACATCGAAGACGCTGCCGCCGCCGATGCCGCCGCCGTCAGCTTCGAGAGCGGATGCAGCGAACGCTTCGATGCGGTGATCGTCGCTGAAGGCGTGGGCTCATCGACACGCGAAAAAGTTTTTCCTGGCGAAAACGATCCGCGCTGGATGGACCTGACCATCGCCTATTTCACCATCCCGCGCACTGCCGACGACGACCGGCTGTGGCGCTGGTACCACACCACCGGCGGGCGCAGCATCTCGTTGCGGCCAGACCGGCACGGCACCACGCGCGCCATGCTCTCGCTGCAAAAACCGGCCGAAGGCGAACAGGATTGGAGCATCGATGTCCAAAAGACCTACCTGCGCGAGCGCTTTGCCGACGCCGGCTGGCAAGCGGCGCGCGTGCTGGAGGGCATGCACGCCACCAACGACTTCTACTTCGATGCCTTGCGCCAGGTACGCATGCAGCGCTGGCACAGCGGACGCACCGTGCTCACCGGCGATGCCGCGTGGTGCGCCACGCCACTGGCCGGGATCGGCGCTACCCTGGCGGTGACCGGCGGCTATGTGCTAGCCAACGAAATTGCCCGCGCCGACACGCTGGACGCGGCCTTCGCCGCCTACGATGACGCGATGCGCCCGATGGTCGAGCAGGCCCAAGGCGTGCCAAAGATTGGCCCGCGCCTGATGAACCCACACAGCCGCCTCGGCATCCACCTGTTGCATGGGGCACTCAAACTCGCAAGCCAGCCAAGCGTGCAGAACATCGCAACCAAGTGGATGACGCCCTCGATCAAGGCACCGGATCTCTCGCGCTATCGGTAAGCGCTGCGACAGGTCCTGGTGAGCAACGCGTGGCAGCGCAATGGGTTACCCCGCGACGCGTTAGCCAGTCCCACCAGCACCTGAACCATCACGCGCAATGGCTTCAGTTCCAATGGAAGAGGTCGCTAACGAACACGTCGAGACACCACCGACGCGGCGGCAATTGTGCTGGCGCCTGCGGTGTCGCGTCTGCATTCGTCCCCCTGCAGTTGCTGGGCCTGCCCGCTCTTCCGTTAGTCGGATCCCGATCGAACCCCTATGCATTTCTTCCCAAATTTGCGCATTGGACAGCGCCTGGCCCTTGGCTTCCTCGCCATCATCGTGTTGATGGTGATCCTGACCGTGGTCGGCATCCAACGCGTTCGCAGCATCGACCAGCAGCTCACCGCCATCAACGAAGTCAACAGCGTCAAGCAGCGCTACGCGATTAACTTCCGCGGCAGCGTCCACGACCGCGCCATCGCCCTGCGCGACGTCGTACTGATGGACGACCTCACCAACCGCCACGCTGCCGAACAATTGATCGACAAGCTCGCTGCCGATTACGCGCGCTCCGCGCAACCGCTCGACGACATGCTCGCCAGTTCGACCGATGCCAAGGAGAAACACATCCTCCAGCAGATCAAGGCCATCGAGCAGCGCACCCTGCCGCTGATCACCCAGGTGCGAGGCTTCCGCGATGCCGGTGATAAGCTGCATGCAGAGCAGCACCTGCTGCAGGAAGCACGCCCGGCCTTCATCGCCTGGCTGGCCAGCATCAATGCCTTCATCGACCTACAGGAAACCAAGAACCGCGCTGCCGCCAAGCAAGCCGTCGCAACTGCTGGTGGCTTCGCGACACTGATGGTCGCCTCCACCATCGTTGCCCTGCTGCTGGGCGCCGCCATCGCCTTCCTGCTCACGCGCAGCGTGGTGTTGCCGCTGCGCCAGTCGCTGCGCCTGGCAGAGCGCATCAACGACGGCGACCTGCGCAGCCAGGACGCACCCACCAGTAACGACGAATCCGGACAATTGCTGCGCGCGATGCAGCAGATGCAGCGGCGCCTGCAGGAAGTGATCTCCGCGCAACGCAGCATGGCCGTACGCCACGATGCCGGCGAGATCAGCTACCGCACCGACGCGCAGCGTTTTCCCGGCGAGTACGGCACCATGGTGCGAGATACCAACGCGCTGGTGCACGCCCACGTGCAGACCCAGCTGCGCATGACCCAGGTCATGGGCAGTTACGCGGTTGGCGATCTCACTCAGGACATCGAACAGTATCCCGGTGAAAAAGCTGCCATTACCGCGACCATGCAGCAGGTCAAACGCAACCTGCAGGCCATCAACGCGCAGATCCAGGAACTCACACAGGCCGCATGCGCAGGTAACTTCGCGCTACGCGGCCAGCCGGAAAAGTTCGAGCACGACTTCCGCCTGATGGTGGAAAACCTCAACACCATGATGGCCACCTCCGACACCAACCTGGCCAGGTTCTCCGACCTGCTGCGCTCGATCGCCGACGGCGACCTGACCGTGCGCATGTCCGGCAACTTCCACGGCGTGTTCGCCTCCATGCGCGACGATGCCAACAGCACCGTGCACCGTCTCACCGACATCGTCACCCGCATCCAGACAACCTCCAACAGCATCAGCTTCGCTGCAGAAGACATTGCCAGCGGAAATCAGGAACTGGCGCGCCGTAGCGAACAACAAGCCGCCGACCTGGAAGAGACGGCCGCCTCGATGGAAGAGCTCACCTCCACCGTCAAGCAGAATGCCGAACACGCAAACCGCGCCAACCAGCTCGCACGCGGCGCCGCCACCATCGCCACAGCGGGACGCGACGTCGTCGGCCAGGTGATCGAACAGATGTCCGGCATTGAAGCCTCGTCCAGGCGCATCGCCGACATCATTTCAGTCATTGACGGCATCGCCTTCCAGACAAATATTCTCGCGTTGAATGCCGCGGTCGAGGCCGCACGCGCCGGCGAACAAGGCCGCGGCTTCGCCGTGGTCGCATCGGAAGTGCGCACCCTCTCACACCGCTCCTCGGATGCAGCAAAAGAAATCAAACGGCTCATCGACGACTCCGTACAACGCGTCGCCGACGGCTCCACACTCGTCCACCAGGCCGGCACCACCATGGGCGAGGTCGTGACCAGCGTCCAGCACGTCACCGACATCATGGGCCACATCTCCGCCGCCTCGCAGGAACAAGCCGGCGGCATCGAACAGGTCAACCACACCATCGCGCAGATGGACGAAACGACTCAACACAATGTCCGCCTGGTGGAAGCCGCAACCAACGCCGCAAGTGCGTTGGAACAGCACTCCACGCAACTCACCCGTGCAGTGGAAGTCTTCAAGGTCAACACACCGGTGCTGTAAGTCCGCACGATAACGTTCGACGCGCAAGCAATGGTCGCGGCCATCGTCTCGGCTTCGATCTAACACAAGCGCCTACTCGGCAGAAAACAGACCAACCTGTCGCGGCGGGTAGATCAGATCGCGCCCTGCCGGGCGCGCATCTGCATTTAACTGATGCTGCGCCGCCGCGGTCTCGCCAAGGATGTGCAGCACTTGCCACCCGCGGTGCAGCAACAGATCCGCAATCAAGCGGCGATGGCACTGCCACCATAGCGCCTCGGCACACATCAGGGCCGTACGCCGCTCCCGCGCCATGGCCGTCACCTGCTCCATTCCGGCGGCGAAGTCGGCATTGGTCATGTGGTCGGCATAGCCCTGAAACGCCTCGTTGCGCCATCCGCCATTTGGCGATCCCGACCGCGCCCTGCGACGTCCACCCAGCTCGGGCAGCCATAAATAGCGCACCGACGCCGCGTCCAATGCCTGCGCCATCGTGTCGCTGGCAAACCATGGGTAGCGACGCGAGCCCGGAAAGCGCCGCACATCCACCAGTGCCTCAATCCCGTGGGTGCGCAATAGCGCAATGAACGTCTCCCATTTCCTGGTGGAATGACCGATCGTCCAGAGCATCTCGGCCGCATAGCCAGCGGCCTGCTGCGCAGGCGCCTCGGTGTTGATTAAGGGGAAGCTGTCATGCATCGCAGCAGTAGCTAAACGGAGTGGCAATACAGCACTATCATCGCAAGCGCCCATAGCAAGTGATGGACACGCCACCTATGCCCGCAAGCGGATCGGGCACATCTGCTTTTAAGCGCGCGCGATTCCCGTATCAAGGTGAGCGCTGCTTGCTCCAGATCGTGCTGAAAGCGGCAGCAGCGATGCAAGCGCCAGTCGCTTAACCACCTGCGCTGCACGGTTGACCGGGTTGCCGATCAATCAGCCCGATGACAAATGGATCATCAGAGGGACCATTGCCTTGAGTGTGGGACAGGAAATAGGACAAGAGGCGGGCCTTGGGAGAAAGTCCCGGTGCCTTCAGCAATTTGCAACGAGCTATGGCGGAGAGAGTGGGATTCGAACCCACGGAAGGTTTGACCCTTCGCCGGTTTTCAAGACCGGTGCCTTAAACCGCTCGGCCATCTCTCCGATGCTGTTGCGCGTGACCCCCGAAGGCATCGGGTGTCACGCTGGCGCCCGCATTGCGCGGGTGACGCCTTGTCGTTAGCCGCACGGACATCTTGCGCCGAACGACCACTCCCAGGATCGCTCCCGGGCACGCATTCTCGCATGCCCGGATGCGTTTTGCTTGGTTACGCCGCGCTACTTTTCGCTGGCGCAGCGTGCTGCTGCCGTCACTTGTGGCAGACCACCACCTGTTGCGGGCCGAATGGATGCATCCAAGAACGCATGCAACGCGCCAAACGTTTGCAGCGAGCTGGCTGCAGAGAAGCAAGGCAATGCCGATGATGCATCGCCTGCCTCAACGGCTCCCGGTAGCGCTCAGCCAGCTTCGGCCACAACCAAGCGCGGTGTAGTGCCGGCGGCACGCTTGAGCTTTTCCGCCAGTTCGGCGCAGTTGCCGCCGCAATCCAGACGTGAGCGTTCAATTTCCTGCGGCAGGTGTTCGGCCAGGAAGTCGATGAACACCCGCACCGCAGGCAACAGGCCGCGGCGCGAGGCGAACACGGCGTGGCAGATACCTTGCGGCAGCGACCAATGCGGCAGCACCACTTCCAGCTCGCCGCTGCGCACTGCTTCGGCACACACGGTTTCCGGCAGCATGGTAATGCCGAAGCCGTCGCGCGCCATCGATTGCAGCAGCGGGAAGTCGAAGCCGGCCAGGCGCGGCTGCAGGTCCACGCGGCGCATTTCGCCGTTCGGGCCGTGCAATTCCCAGCGCTGATGCGCTTCGTCTTCGCTGGTGCTCATGGTGGTGTGGTTGGCGAGCTCGCTCGGGTCCTTGGGGCGCCCGGCGCGGTCCAGATATTTGGGGCTGGCGACCAGCAATTCCTGCACCTGGCCGAAGCTGCGCATCACCAGGCTGCCGTCGTCGTCCAGGCGCGAACGCACGCGCAGGGCGATGTCGTAGCCCTCGTTGATGACGTCGACGCGGCGATTGCTGATGTTGAGCTGCAGCCGCACCTTGGGATATTTGGCCAGGAATTCCGGCAATAACTTGGGCAACTGGATCTGCGCGAGAGAGACAGGAACGCTCACACGTACAAGACCGCGCGGCTCGGCGCTGAGACGATCCACCACCTCGCGCGCGGCCTGCGCCTCGGCAAGCATGGTCTGGGCGTGCCGGTGCACGCTGGTGCCGACGTCGGTGACCGCGAAGCGGCGCGTGGAGCGCTGCAACAGGCGCACGCCCAGGTCGGTTTCGAGCTGGCTGATGCGTCGGCTCAGGCGCGATTTGGGAATCCCCAGTGCACGCTCGGCAGCGGCAAAGCCGCCGTGGTCCACCACCATCGCAAAGTAGTACAGGTCATTCAGGTCGTGCATGGCACATGCATCCATGGATAGAACGATAAGTGATATTTAAGCACCTTTATCCCAACAGAGCAACGACCTAGGCTACACACCTCCGCGGCGCTGCCGCTTGCCACAGGTTACTGCCATGAAACTGCTCCACCTCGATTCCAGCGCGCTCGGCGTCAACTCCATCAGCCGCGAGCTCAGCGCCGCCATCGTGGAGCAGCAGCGCCGGCTTCACCCGGAGGCGGAGGTGACCTATCGCGACCTCGACCGCGATCCGATTCCGCACCTGACCTCGCAAACGCTGGCGCAGACCGATCCGGCAGCCGAAGCGGTGATGCAGCAGTTTTTGCAGGCCGATGTCATCGTGATTGGCGCGCCGATGTACAACTTCGCCATTCCGTCCACGCTCAAGGCATGGATCGACCGCATCGCAGTGGCCGGGCGCACCTTCCAATACACCGCCAATGGGCCGGAAGGCCTAGCCGGCGGCAAGCGCATCATCATTGCCAGCGCGCGTGGTGGCATTTATGCCGAGCCGACCAATGACTTTCAGGAGCCGTATCTGCGCCAGGTGTTCGGCTTCCTGGGCATCCACGACATCAGCTTTGTGCGCGCAGAAGGCGTGGCGTATTCGCCGCAGCATCGCGCCGATGCACTGGCATCGGCGCTGGCCGGTCTACACGCGGAAGAAGAGGCTGCCGTTAGCGCGTAAGCATGCGGCGTGATGCATTGCTGCATCGAAAGATCGGCACGGATAGGACATGCCATAAACGACAAACGGGACCATCGCTGGTCCCGTTTGTTTTGCGTCAACATCTAGTCGTGCGGTGGCTCGCGATCAAACCCACTCAAACGATGTACGGCAGATGATGCCAGCTGCGCCTGGCCCTCCCCTCGTAAAGCGGCCACCAACAACTTCGCGATTACTTGTTTGATGGGCATGTCCTGTGCAGAGCATCCGAGCGTCCGAATGGCACAAGACGCACGGAACGCCGTCCGCACCCGCCCGGCGGGGAGCGCAGGCGTTGCGTTCGTCGCGCTCAGCCGATCCGCTCGATGCCACCCATGTACGGACGCAGCACCTGCGGCACATCGATCGATCCATCGGCGTTCTGGTAGTTCTCCATCACTGCAATCATCGCGCGGCCCACGGCAGTGCCGGAGCCGTTGAGTGTGTGCAGCAACTCCGGCTTGCCGCTGACCGGGTTGCGCCAGCGCGCCTGCATGCGCCGCGCCTGGAAATCGCCGCAATTGGAGCAGGACGAAATTTCGCGGTAGGTGTTCTGCGACGGCAGCCAGACCTCCAGATCGTAGGTCTTGATCGCGGAAAAACCCATGTCGCCGGTACACAGCAACACCTTGCGATACGGCAGGCCGAGTTGTTCCAGCACCACTTCGGCGCAACGCGTCATGCGCTGATGTTCGGCATCGCTGTCTTCCGGCGCGCAAGCGGTGACCAACTCCACTTTCTCGAATTGATGCTGGCGGATCATGCCGCGCGTATCGCGGCCGCCGCTGCCGGCTTCGGCGCGGAAACACATCGAATGTGCGGTCATGCGCAGCGGCAGACGTTCGGCATCGACGATCTCGTCGCGCACGATGTTGGTCAGCGGCACTTCGGAGGTGGGGATCAGGTAACGCCGCGATTCGCCCACTTCGGTCTGGAACAAATCGTCTTCGAATTTCGGCAGCTGACCGGTGCCACGCATCGAGTCGGCATTGACCAGCAGCGGCACATTGGTTTCTTCGTAGCCATGCGCGCCCACATGCAGGTCCAGCATGAACTGCGCCAGCGCACGATGCAGACGCGCGACCGGGCCGCGCAGCACGGTAAAACGCGCGCCCGACAATTTGGCTGCCGTTTCGCCATCCAGCCAGCCGTGCGGGGCGCCGAGTTCCACATGGTCCTTGACCTGGAAATCGAACTGGCGCGGCGTGCCCCAACGCGATTGCTCGACATTTTCGCCCTCATCGTTACCAAGCGGCACATCGTCGGCCGGCAGATTGGGCAGGCCCAGCGCGATGACCTCGAGCTTGGTGCGAATCGCCTCCAGGGCGTCTTCGGATGCCTTGAGCTCATCGCCGAACCCAGCCACTTCGGCCATCAGCGCGGCGACATCTTCGCCCTTGGCCTTGGCCTGCCCAATCGCCTTGGATTTGGAATTGCGCTGGCTCTGCAGTTCCTGCGTGCGCACCTGGATGCGCTTGCGCTCGCTCTCCAGCGACTCCAGTTCCGCGGTGTCCAGGGAGAAGCTGCGCGTGCTGCGCAGGCGCTCGGCAAGGTCGGCGGGGTGTTGGCGAAGCAGGGCCGGATCTAGCATCGGAATATGTGCGTCAGTGGGATAGCGCGAGATTATCGCCTGTTCCGCCACCTGCTGCGATCGATTCACTGCGGCTATGCCAGAATTACGCCGATTCTTCAGGTGAGCCCTATGCCCACGCCCCGCCCTGCGTCCGATCGCCATCTCGTTCTGCGTCTGCCCCGCCACACGCTGAAAATTGCCGGCATCGCCTTCGCTGCCGGCCTGCTGTTGTTCCTGCTGGTCTGGGCGACCGGCCGCAAGGACGACTTCTACAAGGCCTCGCCAGCGCAGCCGACCGCAGGCGCGCAGCCCGACGACACCATTGCGCCGCTGCCGGCACCGTTGCCGGCCCAGGACGGTGCCAGCGACATGGCGCAGGCCAAACCGCCGGCCGAAACCCCGACGCTGGTGGATACCGCGCCCCCCGCCCCGCCCGCGCCGACGCCGCTGCCGGAAGATGCAGCGCCCGGTGCTCCTGCTGGAAGCGCGGCACCGTCGAAAGCGCCGGTCGCCGGCGGCGATCGTCCGGTACCGATCCAGGGCCAGATGCCGCCGCCCCGCTACCCGTCGGCCGCATTGCGTCGCGGCGATGCCGGCGATGTGGTGGTGCGGGTGGACGTGGATGCTGCCGGCAATCCCGGCGGCGTGACCCTGGTGCAGCGCAGCGGCTCGCGCGATCTGGACCGCGCGGCCATGGAAGCAGTGCGGCATTGGCGCTTTCATCCTGCGCAACGCAATGGACAGCCGGTGGCCGGCAGCACGGACATCCCCTTCGAGTTCAAGCCTGCACAGTAAGCGCGGCCAACCCCTCTGGCGCCTTCGCCCGCGCTACTGCGCGGGTGCCGGAGTCAGGTGGTACAGGCCTCAGCTAACGCTGCGTCGCCACAAAGACCATGCGAATTTAACCGTGCCGCAATGTCAGCTTGACTAAGCTGAACATCCAAGAAGCTCCAGCGCTTCATTCGCCCGCCGCCTTAGCTCTCCCTCAGGTACCGCAGACCAGACTGGCCCCGTCATCCCGCAGATGCGCCAGGAGGCCGGCCATGTCCTTCATTTCGAATCCGTCATCCGCCCATCCGTCGTCGCTGCCTCAACAGGGCAAGCGCACTGTGGAGCGGCAGCAGAATGAGCACAGCGACGGCGCGTCGCCCTGGATGTGGGCGACGCTGATTGCGCTGTTGATCGTGGTCCCGAGTGGGTGGTGGGCACGCCATAGCGACGAATCCTTCGCCAAGGACACCCAGCCACTGCCGGCGGCGAGCCGCCAGATCCTGCCGACCACCGATGCCCCGCGCGCGATGACGATGGTGGCGCACCAGCCTGCGCGTCCGGCGATCAGCAGCGTGGAGGCCAAACCACTGCCGGGCAACGCAATGCCGAGCTACCCGGCAGACGTGGCGCGTGCGGACATCCAGGGTAGCCGCACCGCGCGTTTGCAGCTGGATGTACAGGGCCGGGTGAGCGATGTGACCATCGTCGACCGCAGCGGCAGCGCTGATCCCCGTCTGGATGCAGCCGTGGTGGAGAGCCTGCGTCAATGGCGCTTCGAGCCGGCAACGCGCGATGGCCACGCCGTGGTGAGCAGCGTGCAAGTGCCGGTGGAGTTCACGGCGCAGCACTGAGGGCTGCTTCAGCGCTGAAGTTTCTGAAATCAGCGCAAAGGCGCCCCGCGGCGCTTGGCCTAAGGCGCGCTGAAACAGACCCTATTTGACCGCGTAGCTGATTGGCACGCTGCGTCAGGCAAGTCTTCTGCGAGCTTTCGTCCGACTCATGAAGCTGCTCCGGAGAAGACCGTCGCTGATATGTGATGCCGGAGAGCTGCACACTTTCCGCGGAGTGGAGGCTAAAGCATGTTGCGGTATCTGCGTCGCGGACGGCAGCCGCCGTTCGCGGCAGCCGCCCGGTTCGCCTGAAGCGCACGCCGCTGATCGGCGAAAGCGCGTTACATCTGCTAAGCCGTTTCCAGCCCAAATCCCGCGCCCTGCGCCAGGGTGTCGAAGCCGGGGAACGACGTCGCCACGTTCGCCACATCATTCACCTGCACGCTGCCGGTAGACAGCTGGCCGGCGATAGCGAACGCCATCGCAATGCGATGGTCGCCATGACTTTCGATCACGCCGCTACCGATGCTGCCGCCGTGGATGGTGGCACCATCCGGCGTTTCGTCGACCCGCACGCCGAGCGTACGCAGGCCTGTGGCCATGGCCGCCAAACGATCGGATTCTTTGACCCGCAATTCGGCAGCGCCGGTCACCACGGTCTGTCCACTCGCCGCAGCCGCAGCCACGAACAAGGCCGGGAACTCGTCGATCATGTCGGGCACCAGCGCTTCGGGAATCTGCGCGCCGCGCAATGGCGCGTAACGCACACGTAGATCGGCGACCGGCTCACCGCCATGTTCGGCATGATTCTCTTCGCTGATATCTGCACCCATCAGGCGCAATGCGGCCAGCAGCCCGGTGCGACGGGGATTCAAGCCGACCGCGCGTAGCACCACTTCCGAGCCGGGGACACTACTGGCTGCAACGATGAAGAACGCTGCCGACGAAAAATCCGCAGGTACCGCGATATCGGTCGCGCGCAGACGCTGCCCGCCGCGCAAACGTGCTTTACCGGGCGAAAAATCGATGTCCACGCCGAACGCCGACAGCATGCGCTCAGTGTAGTCGCGGGTGGAATGCGGCTCGGTCACCGACGTCTCACCTTGCGCATAAAGACCCGCAAGCAGCACCGCAGACTTGACCTGCGCACTGGCAACCGGCGACACGAAATCGATGCCATGCAGCGCTTGCCCACCGTGTACGCGCAATGGCGGAGTGCCGTCGTCCTGCGTGTCGATCCGCGCGCCCATCTGCGCCAGCGGGCCGGTCACGCGCCGCATTGGCCGCTTGGACAACGACTCGTCACCTACCAGCACACTGTCGAAGCGCTGCGCGGCCAGCAAGCCGGCCAACAGGCGCATGCCGGTGCCGGCATTACCGCAATCCAGCGCCTCGGTCGGTGCCTGCAGGCCATCCACACCCACACCGTGTACGATGCGCTGCGACGCCGACGGCGTCTCGATGCGGACGCCTAGCTTGGCGAAAATGTCGGCGGTAGAGCGTGTGTCTTCGCCTTCGAGAAAGCCGTCGATCTGCGAAACACCATCAGCGAGCGCGGCGAACATCACCGCGCGATGCGAGACCGATTTATCTCCAGGAATGGCCAGACTGCCCTGCAATACGGTGCCGCGACGGGCAATCCAATGATGCGTGCTGCTGCTCATGCGTGTGATCCGATGGCTGCGACATCGCCAACGCTGACGATGCGCTTTGAAGAAAGTTGCGGCGCTTCCACCGCAAAGATAGCGGCGCGCCAGCGGTGACTGTCGTATCGCGCTTCGATGCTCAGGGAATGGCCACCGGATACGACCCCAGCACCTTGATCTGTGCCGAGTGCGCTTTCAGTTCGGCCAGTGCCTGCTTCATCGCCTCGTCTTCCACGTGGCCGGCCAAGTCGATGAAGAAACCGTATTCCCACTTGGCCTGATGCGAGGGACGCGACTCGATGCGGTTCATGCTGATGCCATGCCGCGCGAACGGGCTGAGCACGTCGAACAACGCGCCCGGCTTGTCGTGGATGAACACCAGCACCGAGGTGCGGTCATGCCCGGAGGTGGGAAAGATCTGCCGGCCGATCACCAGGAAACGCGTAGTGTTGTCGTCGTCGTCTTCGATCGACTTCATGATGACTTTCTTCAGGCCATACACGTGCGCTGCGCTCTCGCCGCCGATCGCTGCAGCATCTTCGGCATTGCGCGCGCGCCGCGCGCCCTCGGCATTGCTGGAGACAGCGATCTTCTCCACCTTGGGCAGGTGCGAACGCAGCCAACCGGCGGTCTGTGCGAACGATTGCGCATGCGCATAGATGCGCTCGATGTCCTCCAGCCGGCCGTTACGCGAGAGCAGGTACTGATGTACGCGCAGCTCGACTTCGCCGCAGATTTTGAGATTGGAGGTCAGGAACATATCCAGGGTGACCTGGATGGTGCCATGCCCGGAATTTTCCACCGGCACCACACCGAAATCGGCGTTGCCGGCTTCCACTTCCTGGAATACTTCTTCGATGGTGGCCATCGGCAGTCCCACCGCCGAGCGGCCGAAATGCTTGAGCACCGCCTGCTGGCTGAAGGTGCCTTCCGGGCCGAGGTAGCCGATCTTCAGCGGCTCCTGCTGTGCAAGGCACGCCGACATGATTTCGCGGTAAACGTGCACCAGCACTTCGTCGCTGAGTGGGCCTTCGTTGCGGTCCACTACCATGCGCAGCACTTGCGCCTCGCGCTCAGGGCGGTAGTAATCCACCGCCGCCGCGAGCTTGCCCTTGGCCTTGCCGACCTGATGCGCAAAGTTGGCGCGCTCGGCGATCAGCGCCTGGATATTGCGGTCGATCTCGTCGATCTTGGCGCGCACATCGGCCAGCACCGGCGCGGCGGTCTTGATCGCAGATTTGTCAGCCGGCGTGTTTGCATCCTTAGTGACTGACGCGCCCGCGGATGTCTTCGCCGGCTTGTTTTTGCCGCCAGTGGCGGCCGTGGGCTTGTTGGACTTTGGAGCCATCGCTGGGCATTCCTAAAATGACGGCGCATGTCCGCTGGCAGCGCATGCGCCTACGCGGCAGACGCCGCAGGTAAATGAAGACTCAGCCGTGACGCTGCTGGAAGTCGCGCATAAAAGTAGCCAGCGCTTGCGCGCCCGCGACCGGCATCGCGTTGTACAGCGACGCACGGATGCCGCCGACTGCCTTGTGACCCTTCAACGCGAGCAACCCGGCCGCCTTGGATTCGCTGACGAACAACGTATCCAGTCGCTCGTCCGGGAGAAAGAACGGGATGTTCATGCGCGAACGCACTGCCGGATTGATCAGATTGCGATAGAAGCCGCCGGATCCGTCGATGGCCCCATACACCAGCACGGCCTTTTCGGCATTGCGGCGCGCAAACTCCTGCACACCGCCCTGCTGCAGCATCCACTTCACAGTGAGCCCGAGCAGATACCAGTTCCAGGTCGGCGGCGTGTTGAGCATCGAATCGCGCGCGACATGCGAGGCGTAATTGAAGATGTCCGCACGCGGCTGCCCGGCGCGCTCGAGCAGATCGCGCCGCACGATCACCACCGAAATGCCGACCGGGCCGAGGTTCTTCTGTGCGCCCGCATAGATCAGGCCGTAGCGCGAAATATCCAGCGGCTCGGAGGCGATCGACGAACTGAAGTCGGCGAACAGCGGCAGCGTGCCCACGTCCGGCGTGTCGCGAAATTCGACGCCATGGATGGTTTCGTTGGCGGTGATGTGGACGTAGGCCGAGTGGGGCGACAAGGTCCAGCTGGCCGCCGGCGGGATGTCGATGAAGCCATCGGCCTGCGCGTCGGCGGCGATGCGCGCATCCACATAGGTGGCCGCCTGTTTGATCGCGGTCTTGCCCCAATGCCCGGTGATCACGTAGTCGGCCGCCTGGCCGGGCGCCGCGAAGTTGAGCGGCAGCAGCGCCTGGATGGTGGTGGCGCCACCGGCGGTGAACATCACTGCATAGTCGTCGGGAATCGACAACAAGCTGCGCAGATCGGCTTCGGCAGCGGCCGCCACCGCCATGAACTCCGCGCTGCGGTGGCTGATTTCCACGATCGAGGCGCCAACGCCGTTCCACTCGACCATCTCCGCCTGCGCCTGCCGCAGGACCGATTCCGGCAATGTCGCAGGGCCGGCACTGAAATTGAACGCGCGTGTCATGGCACACCTTGTCGAGCTAGCCTTCTAGTATGCCGCAGCGCATCGGGCTTGGCAGCGGGCAAAAAAGTTGCAGCTGCATCCTTTTGACTGAGCCTGACGTAACGTAGGCATGCATCAAAGCGAACTTTGTCCCGGTTCGTTACTCTCACGCTGCAGCCACTGCCGGAGCCTGCCATGTCGTTTCGCGATGCTTTCAAATTGCCGTCCAGCGAGATCACCGATGAGGCCGTCTATCGCGACCGTCGCCGGCTGCTGCAGTTCTTTGCGTTGACCCCGGCGCTGGGGGTGACCGGATGTGCCGAGGCCGATCCGCCGCCTCCGCCCAAGACCGTGGTGACGCCGGCGCAGGCGCGCAGCGGGTTTCGCACAGCCGAGGAACTGACACGGCTGGAAGACGTCACCAGCTACAACAATTTTTACGAGTTCGGTACCGACAAGACCGATCCGTCCAAAGCGGCCAAGACCTTGAAGCTCTCGCCGTGGACGGTGAAGGTCAGCGGCGAGTGCGAGAAGCCGGGCAGCCTGTCGCTGGACGAATTGCTCAAGGGCATCACGCCGGAGGAACGCATTTACCGGCTGCGCTGCGTGGAAGGCTGGTCGATGGTGATCCCGTGGACGGGCGTGCCGTTGGGCGAGGCGCTCAAGCGCTTCGCGCCGACCTCCAAGGCCAAGTACGTGGCATTCACCACGCTGGCCGATCCGCAACAGATGCCGGGCGTGCGCTACCGCTCGATCAACTGGCCGTATCGGGAAGGCCTGCGTATCGATGAGGCGATGCACCCGCTGACCCTGTTGGCCACCGGCCTGTACGGTAAGCCGCTGCCACAGCAGAACGGTGCGCCGTTGCGGCTGGTGGTGCCGTGGAAATATGGCTTCAAGAGCATCAAGTCGATTGTGGAAATCCGCTTCGTCGAAAACATGCCCGAGACCGCGTGGCACGATCTGCAACCTTCGGAATACGGCTTTTTCTCCAACGTCAATCCGGCGGTGGACCACCCGCGCTGGAGCCAAAAGACCGAGCGCCGCATTGCCGGTACCGCCAGCAAGCTCTTCGCCGAGCGCATCGCGACGAAACCCTTTAACGGGTATGCCGATCAGGTCGCTTCGTTGTATGCGGGCATGGATCTGAAGAAGTGGTTCTAGAGTGATCGCTCAAGTCACCTGAGACCGGCTCACTGTCCAAGCGCGATCCCACGATGCATCCCTCGTACGGTAGTCCGGCGTCTTGGGGCGAGTGAGTGGCGGAGCACGACCGGGCAGGACAAGAGGTTGTCCGCAACGTATCGCCGCGCAATGCCGCACACTTATTCGCACTGCGGCTGACGTGCATGACACGCAGCTGCGGACCGTCTCCTCCGCAAACCGCTTCATGAATGAGATCGCATGGCCAAGACCTCCACGTCCGTGATCGCTGCCAAGGCGCTGGTACATATCGCCGCGCTGGCGCCGATCGCCCTGCTCGGCTGGCAATTCTGGCAGGTATGGCAGAGCGGTAGCGACGCATTGGGCGCCGACCCGGTAGCGGAAATCGAGCACCGCACCGGGCTGTGGGCGCTGCGCTTCCTGCTGATCACGTTGGCAATCACCCCATTGCGCCAACTCACCGGGCAAGCGGTATTGATCCGCTTCCGCCGCATGCTGGGCCTGTACGCGTTCTTCTACGCCACCGTGCACCTGGCGGCTTATCTCACACTGGACCTGCGCGGCTTCTGGACGCAGATTTTCGAAGAGATCCTTAAACGCCCCTACATCACGGTGGGATTTGCCGCGTGGCTGCTGCTGATGCCGCTGGCGATCACCTCTACCCAGGGCTGGATGCGTCGGCTCAAGCGCAACTGGGGCCGCCTGCACATGCTGATCTACCCGATCGGGCTGCTTGCAGTGCTGCATTTCTGGTGGCTCGTGAAGTCCGATATCCGCGAGCCGGCGCTGTATGCCGGCATTCTTGCGGTGTTGCTGGGCTGGCGTGTCTGGAAAAAACTCAGCGCGCGCCGAACCACAGCAAGGCGCTCAACGCTGCCGCCAACAACACCGCGCTGAGCAGCAGCCAGGGCCAACGGGCCACCTTCACTGGCGCGCGCGGCGGCTCTGCAACGGCACGCGGCTGCGGCAGCGGTTCGGTGTCGGGCAGGTCCCAGGTGGTGCTGTGATGGGTACGCGGCACTTCCACCACAAACCGGTGGCGCGCGTCGAAAACGACCTGATCGCCGGCCTGCAGCCAGCCATCGCGCACCTGTACGCCATTGATCCAGCTGCCTTCTTCCGACCCCAGATCGCGGATCAGGACGCGGTCGCCATGGCGCTCCAACCGCGCGTGCTGTGCAGCGAACGCAGGGTCGTCGATGACGATGTCGGCGGCGGCGGCGCTGCCGACAAGACGCGAGCGATCCAGGGTGAAACTCCGCCCGTGATGACGACCGCCCACCCCACGCAGCAACAGGCAGACCTCGCTCAAGCCGGCCGTGTCTTCCTCACTATCGTTGGACGGCGCAGTTGAGGGCGCACTGCGTAGCAGCATCTCCACGCCATCGGCATAGATCGCATCGCCTGGGCGTAGCAGCGCCATGCGACGAACCGGACGCCCATTGACGTGGATGCCGCGGATGCCGTTGGCCACCTGCAGCCACAGACCGCGCTGGTCCAGGCAGAACTGCGCCAACAACAACGCTCCCTGCGCATCGCTGACCACCCGCACGCTGCCGGAGGCATGGCGGACGATCCGGTGGACGCCGGGCTTGAGGGGATGATCCGGCTGCTGCCGGTGGGTGAAATGAACTTGCAGGTCGCGCACCGGCCGCAGCCTAGCAGGTTTGCTCCCGCGCGCGGCCATCTGGCGTGATCGGAGCTTGCCGGGGTGCAGTCAGGCGCGCATCGGGAACGCGATGCAGCCTGGTGGAGCGTGCGCAGTGACGGCGCACGGCGCGCGTTGCAGACCCGCCTTCCTGACATGGCCAGCAATGTCGCGCACGGTCGCACTTGGAGCCGGGGCCGCGCATGCGCACAATGCGCCCTCACTTTTCGCATGACCCATCGCACCCATGTCCAGCATCGATATCCGCCACGACCATTCCTTGACGCCGGCCCGGGCCCGCGCGGCCATCGACGAGGCGGCGCGCAAGCTGACCGATCGCTACGGCATCGCCTCCCATTGGGAAGGCGATACCTTGCGCATCGCACGTGCCGGCGTGGATGGGGCGATCGCACTGCTGCCGCAGCAAGTGCACGTCACCGCCGAGCTGGGCTTCTTGCTGTCGGCCATGCAGCCGATGGTGGAATCGGAAATCCGCCGCTTGCTGGCCGAGAAACTGGCCTGAACGCACGCGTGGCGCGGCGCTGCTTCAGCGCCAAGTCACCTGCCCTGGCGCTTGCGGGTAGATGCTGGCAACCCACCTGATCGGACAACGCTTCACCTGCCCGATGCAGGGCCGGTACTAGGGTGAAGGCAACGTCACTTTGGCAACCTACAGGAGCATCGCATGACGACCGGATACGATCAGAACGGTAACCGCGACAACGCGGCCCACGGCTTCCAGGCGCAAGCCGAACAGATCTCGCGCCGGCTCGGCGAATCGGCGCAGACCGTGTGGCTGGCAGGGTTGGGCGCGCTTGGCCGCGTGCAGAGCGAAGGCGGCAAGTTGTTCGACTCGCTGGTGCGCGAAGGCGCTGCCTACGAACGCACCGGGCAGCGCAAGGCGGCCGAAAGCGTTGACGAATTGCGCGAAGAAGTGGAAACCCAGTTCGAACAGGCGCGCGACACTGCCGTGCGCGGGTGGGACAAGCTGGGCAAGGCCTTCGACGAGCGCGTGAAGGGTGTGCTACGCACGCTCAACATCCCCGAGCAGGAAGAGCTGGAAAACCTGCGCCGCGAGGTCGAATCGCTCAAGGCTCAGGTGCGTGCCAACACGGCGGCCACCAAGCGTGCCAACCGCACCGCCAACCAGGCGGCACAAGCGGCCAGCAGCGAGACGCCGGGTACCAGCGGCGCAGGTGCGGGGACGACGGCGTCATCCAGCAACCCAGGTGCGTTCGACTCTGAATAAGCAACGGTAAAAGCAACCGCGCCATCGTAAGGTGGGGCGGTTGTTTGCCAGCCTGTAAAGACAGGACGGCCGACACGTGAAAGGTGTTTTGCGCCGGGCAAGGGCGCTGAGCGCGGGCCTGCTTTGAAAACTGGCCTACCCGCCGCGACGCTTTGTCACCAACCGGCGGCACTGGCCAATGTGAACATTTTCCGGCCTTAGCCGATCCCTCGAGCGATGCAGGCAGCGAGGCAGCAATCGGCGCGTTGGCGCTGGATTGGCGTCGAGCTGTCGCACTGTCCGTGTGCGACTGAGATCTACACAGGCTTTTGGAATCAGTGACTTAGCTCTCCAACGCCACTCCGATGCCCAATGTTGCAAAGCAACATGTTTTTTTGGACAATCGGGAACGACCCGCCAGTCCTGCGTTACGAAGTCCGTTTGCTCCCCTCCCCTCACGGCTTCGGACTGGCGGGTCTTTCGCTATCTGGATCACGGCTAGCGATATCGCGGCCAGCGATCCATTGACGAATCTTTCGCGAAGGATTCTTCTAGACACACGATTCGTTATACGCGCCATCGCTTGATGCTTATGCCTTCCTGGATTTTGGCGCCCTTGGCTGCACTGCTGCTTTGGCTGGCGGTGTGTGCTTATCTCTGGCTGGTGCGGCGACGCGCCAGTGAAATGCACGGAGGCGTACGTGCGTTGTCCACCATGCATTGGCGCGATTTTTCCGCCGTGGTGCTGCGCGTTCTGCAGGATCAACGCGGATGGCAGCCGACCCAGTTGCCGCAGGACGGCCTGCCCACTGCCGATTTCATGATGCAAACCGAGCATGGCACCCGCCTGGTGGCCTGCAAGCACGGGCGCGGTTATCGCATCGGCGTGGCGGCAGTGAACGAGCTGGGCGCGATGGCGCGGCTGGCTGGCGCTAACGGCGGCGTGATGGTCACCGAAGGCCGCATGGAGCGCGAAGGTATCGCCGCCGCAGAAAAACAATCGATCGAAGTGCTGGACGGGACGCGCCTGTGGCCGCTGCTTAAACCGTATCTGCCTGGCGATGTGGAAGCCGGCGTGGTCGGTGCGGCGCGCCGCCGCGCGATCCAGCACAGCATGATCGCCGGTGCCGCGCTGGCAACGCTGGCGGTCATGGCAGTGCTGGCACTGCGCCCGCCAGCTGCGGCGCCCGCCGCACCGCGCACTGCGGTGTCCTCGCCTGTTCCTGCACCAACACGCGTGGTGGCTTCAAGTACGCCCACCGCGACCACAGCGCAGCCGACGCCACCACCTGCGTCATCGACGCCGGCAACGCCGGCAGCCGGCGCAGAACCGGATGCTGCCACCATGCAGGGCTATCAGCGCGAGGTGTCCAAAGCGTTGGCGCAGACGCCGGGCCTGGTACGCGGCATCTGGCTGACCCAGGCGACGCTGATGGTGGATCGCACGGTGGAAGCCAGCGCGGCATGGCCGCTGATCTGCCGCGAGCTGGAACGCTACCCGTACCTGCGCACGGTGCGCGTGCAGCTCAACCCACGCCCGGGAGTCGCCGAGCCGGTGCGCTGGCGTCAGTGCACTACGATTTGATCGTGGTGCGTTGCTTGCTGCGTTCGTGCTGTGGCGCGCAGGCTTGCGAGCAGTCGCACGGAATGCATTGGCATGCAGCGAGCCCCACCTCGCCGATAACCGTTGGTAGCGGCAGGCGCGCTACGACGGCGCGCCCATCACCTGCCGAGACCACCTCAGCGCATTCCAGGCGCAAACCGCGCCACCAGATCGTACAAGCCGCCTAGAAACATCTGGCGCACGTAGGTCACCGGTTGGTCGCCGCGCCAGGTGTGGCGGTCGATGACCAGACAGGCCGCGCCATCGTCCGCCTGCAACTGCTTGGCCTGCGCCGCGTCGGCGCTGATCGCACTGATGCGGTGCTCGGCGCGCGTCCATGGCACGTTGCGCAATAACCAGCTGCCCGGCGCCACCTCGGTGAACGGTTGCGCCAACGCTTCAGGCACCGTGGTGATATCGATCACGCGCTGTTCGAGCGCAAACGGGCGACCGTCGGCCAGATGCACGCTGCGCAAAGCCAGCAGCTTGCCAGTGCTGCCCAATGCACGTTCCTGTGGCACGCGCTGGCGGACGTTGCGCAGCTGCCGCGACAACAACGCGAAGCGATAGGCGTGCCCGCGCGTGGTCATTTCCACTTCGATGTCCGGGATCGAGAGCGCCACCTGTTCCAGATGCGGATGCTGCCGCGCCACGAACGAGCCGGTACGACGGCGGCGTTCGATCATGCCGGCATCGGCCAGCAAGCCGAGCACCTTGTTCACGGTCATGCGCGAGCAGCCGTATTGCGCCATCAACTCGTGCTCGGGCGGCACGCGATGCCCGGGCGGCCAGTCGCCGCTATGGATGCGTTGCTCCAGATCCTGGCGGATGCGCTGATGCAAGGTGCCAGGCGCAATGGGGGTGGTGGCGGTCAAAGCTCGGGTCTCCGGAAAGAGCGGCTATCCAATCGGCATGCCACATTGTCGGGCGGGTGCGCCAGGTGCACAGTGCGGCATGCACCCTGCACACGCTGCATTGATGAGGGCACTGCGTGATCTGCCCGGCCAACGCAGCAGCGATTTCAGCGGCTCCAGCAACAGCATTGTGTGCGCATCCGCTAATAGCGGCTAAGAACGTTAAGGCGCGGGTCTGCCCGGTGCGGCCGCTGCTCGGAATCGGCAGCTACAACGCGTATACCTCGATTCCTGCGCGCAATTTGTATCCATCTGACGGCTGCTCGCTACATTTGGCTAGCCGATGTCATTTGCCCAGCAGGCTGCGCAGCACCGCAGCAAACCGCGTGGCAATACGCGCGCGGTCGACATGCTGCCCGTCGCGCACCACCCAGCGCCCGCCACGCCAGACATTGCGTACCGCCGATCCACGCGCGGCGAACAGCCAACTGTCCAGCAAAGCGTCGTCGCTGCGCGCCAGCAGGGCCGGATGCGCCGTGTCCAATTCGATCAGATCGGCCGCGGCGCCGGCACGGATGCCGGTGTGCGCGACGCCCAACGCCTGCCCAGCACCAATGCCGGCCTGACCGTAGAGCCAGCGCCCGCTGGAGACTGGCCCTTGTGCCAATACATTGCGCGCCTGCAGCGTCAGGCGCTGCCCGTATTCGAGCAGGCGCAGTTCTTCGGCTGCATCGATCAGCACATTCGAATCCGAGCCCACGCCGAAGCGTCCGCCCGCAGCGGCAAATGCCTGCATCGGGAAGACGCCGTCGCCCAGGTTCGCTTCGGTGATCGGGCACAGACCGACGACCGCGCCGCTGGCGACAATCGCCTGCAGTTCGCGTGCTTCCACGTGCGTGGCATGCACCAGGCACCAGCGTGCATCCACCGGCGCGTTGGCCAGCAGCCACTGCACCGGGCGTTGATGAGACCAGGCAAGACATGCGTCCACCTCGCGCTGTTGTTCGGCGATATGGATGTGGATGGGTCCATCGGTGAGCGGCACCAACGCCGCCAATTGCTGCGGGGTCACTGCACGCAAACTGTGCGGCGCCAGCCCGAGCACCGCGTCCGGCAGCGCTTTCAGGCTGTGGCTGCAGTCGTCCAGCAGGCGCGCGAACCCGTCGATGTCGTGAATCAGGCGACGCTGCGCCGGGTTGGGAGCAGCACCACCGAAATCCGAATGCGCGTAGAACACCGGCAACAAGCTGAGCCCGATACCGGTGGTGTCGGCCGCAGCGGCAATGCGCCCGGACATTTCGCCAGCATGCGCATACGGCGCGCCGCTTACCGTGTGGTGCAGGTAGTGGAATTCGCCGACGCGGGTGAAGCCGCTTTCGAGCATTTCCACATACGCCTGTTCGGCGATCGCCTGCAGGCTATCCGGGTCCAGCCGGTCGACGAAGCGGTACATCAGCTCGCGCCAGCTCCAGAAGCTGTCGCCGCTGCGCCCGCCGACCTCGGTCAATCCCGCCATGCCGCGCTGAAAGGCGTGGCTATGCACGTTGCCCAGACCGGGCAGTAGCACCTCGCAGCGCGTGTCGCTAACGGCAGCAGGCACATCGACCTGCACCGAGGCAATGCGGCCCTGCGCTACCGCGATCTGCACTCCGCTGGCCCAGCCGTCGGGCAACAACGCCCGGGCAGCCCAGAACACCTGCATCTGTTGGTCTGCCACTGGACACCCTCGATCGCCAAATCTATTGTATATACATATCAGACACCACGAGCCTGCGCCATGCATTGCGACGTTCTCTGGCACAACGCGCAACTGATGACCCTGGATGCGGCCGATGGCGGCCTGGGCATCGTGGACGACGGCATCGTCGCCTGCCAGCAGGGCCGCATCGTCTACGCCGGCCCAGCTGCTCTAGCGCCAGCGCTGCAGCCCGACAGCAGGCACGACTGCCAGCGCCGCTGGATCAGCCCAGGCTTGATTGATTGCCATACCCACCTGGTGTACGCCGGCAACCGCGCCAATGAATTCGAACAACGCCTGCGCGGTGCCAGCTATGCCGAGATCGCCGCAGCTGGCGGGGGCATCGTGGCGACCGTGCGCGCCACCCGCGCAGCCGACGATGCGCAACTGCTGGCGGCCAGCTTGCCGCGCCTGGACGCGATGCTCGCCGAAGGCATCACCACGCTGGAAATCAAATCCGGCTACGGACTCACGCTGGACGATGAAATCAAGCAACTGCGCGTAGCACGCCAACTCGGTGCGTTGCGCAAGGTTGACGTGGTGCCGACGTTCCTGGGCGCGCATGCCGTGCCGCCTGGCGGCGATGCCCGGCACTACATCGACCAGGTCTGCACGCAGATGATTCCGGCGATTGCCACCCAAGGGCTTGCCGAGGCCGTGGATGTGTTCTGCGAGCATCTGGCGTTCTCGCACGCGCAGGCCGAACAGGTCTTCATCGCGGCGCAAGCGCATGGCTTGCACATCAAGATCCACGCCGAACAACTGAGCAATCAGCACGGCGCGGAACTCGCCGCACGCTATGGTGCGCTGTCGGCCGATCACATCGAATACCTGGACCAGGCAGGCATCGCGGCGATGGCCGGCGCCGGCACGGTGGCAGTGCTGCTGCCGGGCGCGTTCTATTTCACCCGCGACACCCAGGTGCCGCCGATTGCCGCGTTGCGCGCGGCCGGCGTGCCGCTGGCGCTGGCTACCGACTGCAACCCAGGCACCTGCCCGCTGACCAGCCCGCTGCTGGCGATGAACATGGCGGCGACCTTGTTCCGCATGACCGTGGACGAATGCATCGCCGGTTTCACCCGCGAAGCTGCGCGTGCGCTCGGGCGCAGCGAGCGCCTGGGCCGGTTGCGCGTCGGCATGGACTGCGATCTGGCGATCTGGGACATCGATGCGCCGGCCGATCTGGTCTACCGCATGGGCTTCAACCCTCTTCATGCCCGCGTCTGGCGCGGACATCTTTGCTGAATCCGGAGTCGTCATGAGTATTTCTGTTGTCTTGCAGCCCGGCCAGGTCACGCTGGCGCAATGGCGTGCGCTGTATTGCGGTGCCGAGGTCGCATTGGACGACACGTGCGCTGCTGCCGTGCTGCGCAGCGCGCAAACGGTGGAAGCCATCGTTGCGCGCGGCGAGCCGGTGTATGGGGTCAACACCGGCTTCGGCAAGCTGGCCAGCGTGCGCATCGAGCGCGAGGATCTGCAGACCCTGCAGCGCAATATCGTGCTCTCGCACGCCGCCGGTGTGGGCGAGCCCACACCGGTGCCGGTGGTGCGGCTGATGATGGCGCTCAAGCTCACCAGCCTGGCCCAGGGGGCTTCCGGCGTGCAGCCGGGCACGCTGGCGTTGCTGGAAGCGATGCTGCGCCTTGGCATCACCCCGGTGGTGCCGTGTCAGGGGTCGGTCGGGGCGTCCGGCGATCTGGCGCCGCTGTCGCATCTGGCCGCGGTGATGATCGGCGTCGGCGAAGCCTTCGTCGGCACGCAACGTCTGTCTGCTGCCGACGCACTCGCACAGGCGCAGCTGCAGCCACGCGTGCTGGGTGCGAAAGAAGGGTTGGCGTTGCTCAACGGCACCCAGTTTTCCACCGCCTGCGCCCTGGCCGGTCTGTTCGATATCGAAACCGTATTGCAGGCCGCGCTGGTCACCGGTGCGTTGTCGGTAGAAGCGGCCAAGGGCTCGGATACGCCCTTCGATGCGCGCATCCACGCACTGCGCGGGCAACCGGGACAGATCGCCACCGCGGCAGCGTTGCGCGCCTTGATGGCCGACTCGGCCATTCGTGAATCGCATCGACTCGGTGATGTGCGCGTGCAGGACCCGTACTGCCTGCGCTGCCAGCCGCAGGTGATGGGCGCGGCACTGGATGTGATGCGTCAGGCCGCACGTACATTGGAGATTGAAGCAAATGGCGTGTCCGACAACCCGCTGGTTTTCAGCGATACCGGCGAAGCCTTGTCCGGTGGCAACTTCCATGCCGAGCCAGTGGCCTTCGCTGCCGACATGCTGGCGATGGCGGTGTGCGAAATCGGCTCGATCAGCGAGCGACGCACCGCGATGCTGGTCGACCCGACCCTGTCCGGCCTACCCGCCTTTCTCACCCCTCGCCCGGGATTGAACTCCGGTTTCATGATTCCGCAGGTCACCGCCGCCGCGCTGGTGTCGGAAAACAAACAACGCGCGTATCCGGCCAGCGTCGATTCGATTCCGACCTCGGCCAATCAGGAAGATCACGTGTCGATGGCCGCGCATGGCGCGCGCCGCCTGCTGGCAATGGCCGAGAACGCCGCGCATGTCATCGGCATCGAACTGCTGGCGGCAGTACAAGGCTGCGATTTTCATGCGCCGCTGCGCTCCAGCACCGCGCTGGAAGCCGCACGTGCGCTACTGCGCGCCAAGGTGCCTACATTGCAGGACGATCGCTATTTCCATCCCGACATGTTGGCTGCCAGCGCATTGGTGCGCTCGGGCGCGCTCGCGCAGGCAGTGGCGATCGCCTTGCCGGGTGTGGAGCAGCACGCATGAGTTGGCAGCGCTTATGCAGCGGGTCTATCCCTGCATCCTCGCAGTCGCCACTGCAGTGGTTCGCGATATCTCCAAGCATGCGCATATGCGATGACGTGGCACGGCGCACGCGACGCATCCGCAACGTACAGCCGCGCAACGCTTGCCGCACGCTCGCAGCACTCACGCATGGAGCGCAGCGATGAAGGCCCTGCCCGATTGGCTGGAACTCCACCGCGGCGATGCGCCGCTGATCATCAGTTTTCCGCATACCGGCACCGAGTTGCCGGAGGACGTAGCCGACCAGTTCGTATCGCCGTGGCTGGCGCGCCGCGATACCGATTGGTGGGTACACCAGCTTTACGACTTCGCACAGTCGCTGGGCGCCACCACGCTGCGTACCGCGATCTCGCGCTCGGTCATCGACGTCAATCGCGACCCCAGTGGCGCATCGCTGTATCTGGGCCAGAACACCACCGGTCTGTGTCCGCTCATCACCTTCGACAATCAGCCGTTGTATGCCGACGGCGCGGCGCCGGATCAGGCGCAGATCGCCCTGCGCCGCACGCGCTGGTTCGACCCGTACCACGCGGCGCTCGCCGACGAAATTGCACGCCTGCGCACGCAGCACGCAAACATCGTGGTCTACGACGCGCATTCGATCCGCTCGTTTATCCCGCACCTGTTCGATGGCGAGTTGCCGCAGTTCAATATCGGCAGCAACGACGACCGCAGCTGCGACCGGCGCTTGGTGGATGCGGTGGAGGACCTGTGCCGTAGCAGCGGCTCCAGCACGGTACGCAACGGGCGCTTCAAGGGTGGGTGGATCACTCGCCACTACGCGCAACCCGAGCGCGGCGTGCACACACTGCAAATGGAACTGGCCTGCCGCGGCTACATGCGCGAACCGGACATCCTCACTCCCGAGAACTGGCCCATGCCGTGGCAGCCGATGCATGCCGTCGCAATGCGGGCGGTGCTGCGCCACGTGCTACTGGCGTGCCTGCAATTCGCCAACGCCCCCTCTTCCCACGCCGCGCCGCCTGCGGCCAACCGCTGATCGCAAGGACTCCGGCATGACCCGTCACGATGCAACCCGCGTCATCCGCGCAGCTACCGGCACCACGCTCACCGCCAAGAGCTGGCTCACCGAAGCGCCGCTACGCATGTTGATGAACAACCTTGACCCGGACGTGGCCGAGCGCCCGCAGGAACTGGTGGTGTACGGCGGTATTGGCCGCGCAGCGCGCGATTGGGAATCCTTCGATGCGATCATCGCTGCGCTCACGCGTCTGGACGACGACCAGACCTTGTTGGTGCAGTCCGGCAAACCAGTGGGCGTGTTCCGCACCCACGCCGATGCACCGCGCGTGCTGATCGCCAATTCCAATCTGGTACCGCGCTGGGCCACCTGGGACCACTTCAACGAGCTCGATAAGAAGGGCTTGGCCATGTACGGCCAGATGACCGCCGGCAGCTGGATCTACATCGGCGCGCAAGGCATCGTCCAGGGCACTTACGAAACCTTTGTCGAGATGGGCCGCCAGCACTACGCCGGTACCCTGGCCGGCAAGTGGTTGTTCACCGGCGGGCTTGGCGGCATGGGCGGCGCGCAACCGCTGGCTGCGGTGATGGCGGGTGCTTCGTGCCTGGCGGTGGAGTGCCGCAAGAGCAGCATCGACATGCGCCTGCGTACCGGATACCTCGACACCTGGACCGATTCGCTGGATGAAGCACTGCACTTGATCGAAGAGTCGTGCACAGCGAAAAAGCCGCTGTCGGTCGGCCTGCTTGGCAATGTCGCCGACGTGCTGGACGAACTGCTGCTGCGCGGGATCAAGCCGGACCTGTTGACCGACCAGACCTCTGCGCACGACCCGGTCAACGGCTACTTGCCGCAGGGCTGGAGCGTCGAAGAATGGGACGCAAAGCGCGTGAGCGCGCCGAAAGAAGTGGAAGCCGCCGCACGCGATTCGATGGCCAACCACATCCGCGCCATGCTCACTTTCCACGCGCTGGGTGTGCCCACCGTGGACTACGGCAACAACCTGCGCCAGATGGCGCTGGAGGCCGGCATCGATAACGCATTCGATTTCCCCGGTTTCGTGCCCGCCTACATCCGCCCGCTGTTCTGCCGCGGCATCGGCCCGTTCCGCTGGGTTGCGCTCAGTGGCGACCCGGACGACATCGCCAAGACCGACGCCAAGGTCAAGGAACTCATTCCCGACGATGCGCACCTGCATCGCTGGCTCGACATGGCGGCAGAAAAGATCGCCTTCCAGGGCCTGCCCGCGCGCATCTGCTGGGTCGGCCTGGGCGACCGCCACCGCCTGGGTCTGGCCTTCAATGCAATGGTGCGTAGCGGTGAGCTCAAGGCGCCGGTCGTGATCGGCCGCGACCATCTGGATTCCGGCAGCGTGGCCTCGCCCAATCGCGAAACCGAAGCGATGGCCGACGGCTCGGACGCGGTCTCCGACTGGCCGCTGCTCAACGCATTGCTCAACACCGCCAGCGGCGCCACCTGGGTGTCGCTGCACCACGGCGGCGGCGTCGGCATGGGCTTCTCGCAACACGCCGGCATGGTCATCGTCTGCGATGGCAGCCAAGCCGCCGACAAGCGCCTGGGACGTGTGCTCTGGAACGACCCAGCCACCGGCGTGATGCGCCACGCCGATGCCGGTTACGCCATCGCCGCCGATTGCGCGAAGCAAAAAGGGCTGGATTTGCCGGGGATTCTGGGCTGAAACCTTTCAGCCGACAGCATGCTGCTCGTCACAGGCGGTCGGCATGCCAACTACGCGCACCGGCAACCCCGTCCGGCGATGAGCGCAGTCGCCTGCTAGTTGCTCTCAGTTGGATGTGATTTGCGCATCGGTCGACTCGCAGGCCGATGCCGCAGCCGCCAGCAATGCGCTGTCATCGAGCACAGGCGCCGCACTGTCTGCTGGATAGGCGGTTGCAATGGCCTTGGCTGCGCGATCGGCATCTGCCTGGATGTACCACTGCGACGATGGCGGCAACGGACGTCCACGCACGATGTACTCGAATCGGTACTGTCCCCAGTAGATCGCTAACGGCTCCTCCAGCGCGTTGAGCGGGTTACGCAAGGTGGCCGCACCCGGACACAGCCGCAAGAAGTTGGCAGCGAGCATGCGTTTACGCTCGGGTGGTTGTCCTGCAGATAAGTAATGACTCAACTCATGCAATACGATCGGCGCCCAGTCCATTGATGACGCGCCGATGGACGCATCATGCTGGGAATACAGCAGCATCGTGCGTCCGCGTACTTTGGCCTGGGTGGTGTCCGATTCCGGCCACCATACGAATCTTGCCTCGAATACCCCGGACTCCGGCACCGCAAAAAAATCGCGCATCTGTGCTGCCAAGCGCGACACCGCAGGGGCGGAGAGTGCGTCCTTCAGCACGCGCGTTTGGCGCTCGAAACGCGGCGCAGTCTCGATCAAGCGGCGGGCGCGCGGAACGAACCGGGCAAAATACGCGCGCAATAAAACCTGGTCATCCGCCGACCGCTCTGCAATCGCGGCAGCCGCCGACGCCTCGAATCCCGCCTCTCCCAGGAAATGCCGGGAGAATGGATCAGCATCGCGAGTGGCATCTGGCGCAAACAGGCGGTCGAGCATGTCCAGATCGGCGTCTTTTGCCAGTCCCGAGGTACGCCGGCGAAAGTCCGCATAGGCGGCAAGCGCGGCCCGGTCCGCCGGATCCAGGCCGCCATGGGCCTCCATGTAGCTGCGGTAGACCGGCGCGGTGTATCCGGGCAACCAATCGGAGAGGTTGTCCAACAGGTTGAACAGATCTGTGGCTTCGCTGTATTCCACACGCACTGATGTCGACGGCGTCGATGGCGATGTGGATGGCGCGGCGTGCGCAGTGGCGCACAGCACTATCCAGATCAACCCGACTGAGCAAATGCTTTTTCGCTTGGTCAACCAGCGATCACTCCATCTGCGCATGCGGAACTCTGGGCCAGCGGGTGACCTCATTCGAGCATGCAGGCAGCCTACCCACAACGTGTCATTCGTCAGGGGTGTGCGAGACCTGGCAACTGCGGCCTGTAGGGCCGACTAAAACCCTCGCTGCTCGTCACAGTCCTCACGATCGCCCTCAAGTCCGACGATTACAGGCCGACAAGGTATGCAACGTTTCGAGGAATCTCCCATGGGCATCTTGATCTACCTGGTGCCTGCATTCGCACTCTGGGCGCTGATCGCCACCGGACTGGCATTCGTGCGCGGTCGCCAGTTGCGTGCCGAATCCGGCGAGCTTGCCAGCACGCAGGACAGCCTCGGCCGCTATCAGGCGGCGCTGTCGCAACAGAAGGCGCGTGCGGCGGCCACCACGCTGGAGCTGGAATCGTTGCAGCGCAGCTATGCCGTGCTCAAGCAATCGCTGGAGGAGCAGGAGCAGAACGCCTCGGAGCAGCTGGCGACCACTACCGGCCAGGTGATTCCGATGGTGCTGGTGCAGCGGTTGGATATCGCCAACGAGATCGGCACGCTGTTCGGGCATGTCGCGCGCGTGGCGCGCAGCCTGCGTCGCTACAGCGCCTACAGCCGCGGCCACACTGCAGCCGAGCCGGCTACAGCGCGCTACGACCTGCACTGGCTTGCCGATTGCCTGCACAGCTTCGATCAGCTGGGTCACGCACTGTTGCGCGGCAATGTCGCTGCACTGATCACGGCTTGCCAGGATCTGCTGTCGATGTACGAGCATTACTTGAAGGATGGCTCCGGCTACAACAGCCGCGATACCTTCCAGCGCTTGAGTAACGATGTGCCGCTCTCGGAAGCCATCGATGCGATCCGCTCGATCATCGTCAAGGCGACGCTGGCGCAGGATGTGCAAGATGCGGTGCAGGACGATGAGGTGGCAGCAAACGTTGGGTGAGTTGGGAATCGGGAATCGGGAATCGGGAATCGGGAAAGCTTGCGGCCTGAACATATATGCGGACGGCGCGCCTGACACCCGAATGCATACATCGGCACGCTCCGCGTTCGAGCACGACCGCGCAGCTGGGCACGCTGCGCGGCCGTATCGCAGGCTGATCAGCCGCCGATCGCCATCACTCCCAAGATCATGGCGTCTTCTGCGGTAGCGCGTAGGCGATCAACGCATCTCCGACTGGGGTTTCCATGAAGTGATGCCCGCCGGCCATGATGACCAGATACTCGCGGCCACCGTACGCGTACACCATCGGGTTGGCTTGGCCGCCGGCCGGCAACTTGGCGTGCCACAGCTCCTTGCCGGTGGCCAGGTCGATGGCGCGGATCAGGTCGTCGGTCGCTGCTGCGATGAAGATCAATCCGCCTGCCGTCACCACTGCGCCACCAGCGCAATCACCTGATTGCGCGCAGTGCACAGATACAGGCTGTCGCCCACCTTCGGCGGCGTGGTTTCTGCCCCCCAGCGCTTGCTCGGCAGATCGCCGGTGTGGAAGAGCCAGGCCTGCTGCAAGTGCGCGACGTTGTCGCGATTGATCTGCTGCAACGGCGAGTAGCGCTGACCGGCCTGGCTACGTCCGTACGCGGCCCAGTCGCCATCGGCAGGCGCGTTCGCCGGCTGCGCGCCAGACGCTGCAACCGAGGAAGATGCATTGCGATTGACCATGCCACCGACCACACCGGCCGCATGCGCCAGCGCGCTATCGGCTTCGGTGACGCCGTGCGGCATGAAGGCCAATGCGAACGCCACCACAAACACCACCGACAGCGCACCGGCCAGGCTGCGCGATACCGTGCGCGACACCGGGCGATGCAGTTTCGGTAGCAACAGCGCGAGCACAAATGCCAGGCCGACAATCAGGCCCAGACGCGGCACCCAGCGCCAGTAATCGCTGCCCGATTCCCACCATGTCCACAGCAGCGAGACCACCACCATACCGGCAAACCACCAGGCGCCTGCATTGCGGCCGCGAAACAGCAACACACCGGCAATCAGCATGGCCGCACCGGCCGGTGCGTAGTACCAGAAGCCGCCCAGCGCAGCCAGCCACACGCCACCGGCAAGCAGCACCGCTGCCCAGTAATGCAATCAGACCTCCCAAGGTCGCCAGCGCCCAATGGCCGCGACCGGAAGGACGATCCAGAATCGTCATCAGTTGTCCTCTTCGACTAAGCGGGGACGCAGCGCCGCCGCACCGTCAACAACCTTCGATCCGCCGCGGTGAAAGAGCAGCGATCTTTGCATTGAACACACGAAGACACTGCGTTGCAGATGTCAGCGGCCGTCATAAAACAGCGTGTATAAAACGATGCGCAATAAAAAACGCCGGCTTTCACCGGCGTTTTTCGTCTACTGCGTTCGCTGATTTGCTGTGCTTACGCGTCCGTCGATGGTGCCTCGGTCACGCTTGCGCTTGCTTCGTCCACCACCTCTTCCACTTCATCCAGCGATGCATCCAGGCGTTCGACCGCCTGCAGCTTCTCGCCCTTGGACAGACGGATCAACGTCACGCCCTGAGTATTGCGGCCCACGCGCGAAATTTCCGAACCGCGCGTGCGCACCAGGGTGCCGCCATCGGAGATCAGCAACACTTCGTCGGTAGCGCCCAGCAGCACTGCACGCACCAACTTGCCGTTGCGCTCGGTGGTCTGGATGCCGATCACGCCCTGCGTGCCGCGCCCCTTGCGCGGATATTCGGCCAGCGGCGTGCGTTTGCCGTAGCCGTTCTCGGTGGCGGTAAGGATGTAAGCCACATTGCCATCGTCGGCGAGGTCGATCACTGCCGCTTCGGCGCCGTCGGCGGCGTCGACGATTTCTTCGGCAGTGTCTTCGTCGGACTCGATCTCGATTCCACCGGCCGGATCGGACACGATCAGGCTGACCACTTCCTCGCCCTTGGGCATGCGGATACCACGCACGCCAGTGGCGGTACGGCCCATCGAACGCACGGTGGACTCGCCGAAACGCACGGTCTTGCCGTTGGAGGCGAACAACAACACGTCGCGATCGCCATCGGTCAGGGCCACGCCGACCAGCGCATCGCCTTCATCGAGATTGATGGCGATCTTGCCGCGCGCCAGACGGAAGGCGAATTCGCTCAACGGCGTCTTCTTGACCGTGCCGTTACGCGTTGCGAAGAACACATAACGGTTGTCGGCGTATTCGCGCACCGGCAACACCGCCTGCACCCGCTCGCCGGATTCCAGCGGAATCCAGTTGATGATCGGGCGGCCGCGCGCATTGGAGCCGGCTTCCGGCAATTGATGCACAGGCAGCCAGAACACTTTACCGCTGCTGGTGAAGGTCAGCAGCGTGTCGTGCGTGTTGACCAGCCACAGCTGGTCGATGAAATCCTCTTCCTTGGTCGCTGCGGCAGAACGACCACGGCCGCCACGCCGCTGGGCGCGATACGCGCTCACCGGCTGACGCTTGGCGTACCCGGCGTGCGATAGCGTCACCACCACGTCTTCCGGCGCGATCAGATCGAGAATATCCAGATCTTCTTCGCTGTGACGGATCTCGGTGCGGCGCTCGTCGCCGTACTCTTCGCGGATGTTGATCAACTCGTCGCGGATCACCTGCAGCAGCACGTCCGGGTTTTCCAGGATGCGGATCAGGCCCTGGATGACCTCGAGCAACTGCTTGTACTCGTCGGTCAGCTTTTCCTGTTCCAACCCGGTCAGGCGATGCAGGCGCATTTCCAGGATCTGCGCGGCCTGCACTTCGCTGAGCTGATAGAACCCATTGGCCAGGCCCACGCCCGGCGCCAGGTCTTCCGGCTTGGAGGCCTCGGCACCAGCCGCACCCAGCAGCGCACCAACCAGACCCGGTTCCCAGGTCTTGGCCAGCATGCGCTCGCGCGCTTCCTGCGGGTTGGCCGAGGTCTTGATCAACTCGATCATTTCATCGATGTTAGCCAACGCAACGGTCAGGCCTTCCAGCACATGCGCACGCGCACGCGCCTTGCGCAGTTCGTAGATGGTGCGGCGGGTGACCACCTCGCGCCGGTGGCGGATGAACGCCTCCAGCATCTGCTTGAGGTTCATCAACTGCGGGCGGCCGTCGATCAGCGCCACCATGTTGATGCCGAACACCGACTCCATCTGGGTCTGCTGATAGAGGTTGTTGAGCACAACCTCGGCCGACTCCCCGCGCTTGATTTCGATGTAGATGCGCATGCCGTCCTTGTCGGACTCATCGCGCAACTCGCTGATGCCTTCGAGCTTCTTTTCCTTGACCAGCTCGGCGATCTTTTCGATCAACCGCGCCTTGTTGACCTGGTACGGGATCTCGGTGACGACGATCGCCTCGCGGCCGTTGTCGGCCACTTCCACATCGGCCTTGGCGCGGATTCGCACGCGGCCACGGCCGGTGCGATAGCCGGCGGCAATGCCGGCGGTGCCGTTGATGATGCCGGCGGTGGGGAAATCCGGGCCCGGGATGTATTCCATCAGCCCTTCGACGTCCAGCTCGGGCGTGTCGATCAGCGCGATGCAGGCGTTGATCGCCTCGGTCAGGTTGTGCGGCGGGATATTGGTGGCCATGCCCACCGCGATACCGGCCGAACCGTTGACCAGCAGGCTCGGGAACCGCGTCGGCATGACCGTCGGCTCCAGTTCCTTCTCATCGTAATTGGGCTGGAAATCGACGGTTTCCTTGTCGATATCGGCCATCAGTTCATGCGCCAGCCGCGACATGCGCGACTCGGTGTAACGCATCGCCGCGGCCGAATCCCCATCGACCGAACCGAAGTTACCCTGGCCGTCCACCATCATGTAGCGCAACGAGAACGGCTGCGCCATGCGCACCAACGTGTCGTACACCGACTGGTCGCCGTGCGGATGGTACTTACCGATGACGTCGCCGACGATACGCGCCGACTTGAAGTAGGCCTTGTTGCTGTGGGCGCCCAACTCATGCATCGCGAACAACACGCGGCGGTGCACAGGCTTGAGGCCATCACGGGCATCGGGGAGTGCGCGGCCCACGATCACGCTCATCGCGTAATCGAGATAGCTCTTGCGCATCTCGTCTTCCAGGTTGACCTGGATGATTTCCTTGGCGGTTTCTGCCATTCGGGTTCCGTATGTGAGGTGGCGGGCGAGCCGGAAAGCCGCGTTGGGGGCGCCCTTGCATCAGGCTGCCTCCCCTACGCTCCCGCCGATCGATTCAAGCGCCAGATTGTACCACGGCAGGCCACCCCGATGCCTCGGGTTTACCAGCCAGAAACAAGCACTTGCAGGGAGTTTGAGCGGCGTTGGCAGCCTGCCGGCGGCGCACGGGGCTCAGCTGCCGAAGGCCGCCTGCATCCGCGCCAGGTCCGGCCGCGCGATCACGCCGCGTTCGGTGACGATCGCATCGATCAGGTCGCCGGGGGTCACGTCGAACACCGGGTTCCAGGCATGGATGCCGTCGGCCACCGTCCTGACACCGCCGACGCCGAACAATTCGCCTGGATCGCGCTGCTCGATCTCGATCTGTTCACCGCTGGCGGTGGCCAGATCCACCGTGGACGACGGCGCCACCACCATGAATCTGACGCCGTGGTGGCGTGCGGCGATCGCCAGCTGGTAAGTGCCGATCTTGTTGGCGGTATCACCATTGGCGCAGATGCGATCGGCGCCGACAATCACCCATTGGACCAGTCCGGATTTCATCAAATGCGAGGCGGCCGAATCGGCAATCAGGGTAGCGTCGATGCCATCCTGCTGCAGCTCCCACACGGTCAGGCGTGCGCCCTGCAGCCACGGCCGCGTCTCGCCGGCGAACACCTTGGCGATGCGCTGCTGCGCCATGCCGGCGCGGATCACGCCGAGCGCGGTGCCGAACCCGGCGGTGGCCAGCGAGCCGGTGTTGCAATGGGTCAGTACGCCGCTACCCGGCGCGATCAGCGCGGCGCCAAGCGCGCCCATATGGCGGTTGGCAGCCAGATCTTCATCGGCGATGGCCTGCGCCTCGCGCGCGATCACCGCGCGCCAGTCGGCGCCGGCCGCACCCAGCACCCGGCGCATGCGCATCAATGCCCAGGCCAGGTTGACGGCAGTCGGACGCGCCACATTGAGCCGTAGCAGAGCCGGCTCAAGCTTTTGCAGCGCAGCGTCACCATCGTCGGCGTCTATCGCGCGCGCGGCCAGCACCACGCCCCATCCGGCCGCGATGCCGATCGCCGGCGCACCACGCACGGCCAGCGAATGAATCGCTTCGGCCACCGCGTCGCTGGTGTCGCAACGCACATGCTCCACCACGAAGGGCAACTTGCGTTGGTCGAGCAATTCCAGGGCATCACCGGTCCACAACAGTGGGCGGATGTGGTCGTAGCGGGCGTAATCGATATGGGCGCTGTCGTTCATGCGTCCATTGTAAGGCGCACACACATTGCCTGCGCCGTTGCGTGGCCGCGCGACCTGAGTAGTGGCCAGCAAGACGCCTGCGCTCACCGCCAGGCGGGCGCGGCCGCTGTTCGGGATCGGCATGTCCCACGCGTACACCGCAGTTCCTTGGCGCCGTTCGCATCCACCTGAGCACTGCTCGCGCCGTTTTTCAGCTGCCCTTAGTCGACGATGAACTCGGCGCGGCAGCCGTCGTTCACCCATACCCCGTCGCGACTCCAGCCCCAGGTCTGGCCTTCCACGCAGGGCGTTTTGGACATCTGCCGGCCCAGGCGCACTGCGCGCTCGACCGACACGCCACAGGTGCGGCGCGCGCTTTTCTTCGATTCGCAGGTGACGATGCGCGGCACCGCGACGAAGCCGGAACCATCTTCGGCGCCCACCTCGAATTCGCCATCGCATCCACGCGACACCCAGATCTCGTTGCGGCGAACGCCCCAGGTGCGCCCTTCCTTGCACGGCCACATCGAGCGTTGCCGCAGCAGCCGCACGGGCGCACCACGCAGCACCACCGGACACGCCACCGTGCCGCCATTGGAATCGCAACGCACCACGCGGCGCATCACCGTGACGGCCTGCACACGGGATGCTGCGAATTCTGCGCGACAGCCCTGTTCGACCCACACGCCATCGGGTTCGACATCCCATTCGCTGCCGCGGATGCAGCTGGTTTCGGAGAGCTGACGCACCAGTTGCACGCCTTGGGAGGCGTCCATCGCGCAGTGCACGCGCGCCAGGTCCTTGGACTCGCAGCGCACCACGCCGGCTGCGCGGTCGGAAGCACGCGCATCGGCGAGCATCAGCAGCGGCAAGCACCACAAACCGCATAAGCTGATCAGCCACTTCATGCCGACAATCCTCACCCCGAAACGATCTTCGTCGCGCCCCCGTGGACGTGAAGATGAGAGCACCATCGATGTGAAGAAAGCAATACGGCGCCGATGACAGCGCGATGACTCAGGCGCGGGCGAAGTCGAACGCCAGCACGTCGGCAATGTGCGCGGTGCCGCGCAAGGCCATCAATAAACGGTCCACGCCCACCGCCACACCGGCGCAGTCAGGCAACTGCGGCAACACCGCAAGCAGGCGTTCATCCAGCGGTAGCGGCGGCAATCCACGCGCCGCACGCACGGCGTTGTCGCGCACGAAACGCGCACGCTGTTCCTGCGCGTCGTTCAGCTCGTGATAGCCGTTAGCCACCTCAACGCTCCCCAGATACAGCTCGAAGCGCTCGGCCACCGGCGGGTCGTCATGGCGCACACGCGCAAGTGCGCATTGGCTGGCCGGCCAATCGTGCACCACCGTCAACGTGTCGCTGGCAAAGCCCGGCTGGATGCGATGGGTCATCAACAGGTCCAGCCAATCGTCGCGGGTCAGGCCAACCGGATCGATGGCCACGTCATGCAACGCGGCGCGTAGCGTTTCGATCGGATCGCGCAGCGGGTCGATGCCCAAGGTCTGCACGAACATCGCGCGATACGTCAGCACGTGCATTGCAGCGTCGCGGCCGACCAGCGCAAGTGCGCGGCGCACCAGGGCGATGGTTTCCTGCGCGAGGCTGCGCTCGTTCCAGCCCACCCGATACCACTCGAGCATGCTGAACTCGGGATTGTGGCGGCCACCCGCCTCGCCATTGCGAAACACCCGCCCCAGTTCGTAGCAATCTCCCACGCCGGCAGCAAGCAGCCGTTTGAGCGGATATTCCGGCGAGGTGCGTAACCAGCGCAGCGGCGCGCCAGCATCGACATGGCCGGTGAAGCGCGTACTGAAACTTTCGATATTCGGCTCGGTGTTGCCGGCCTCGGAGAGCACCGGCGTTTCCACTTCCAGCACGCTGCGTTCGGCGAAGAAGGCGCGGATCGCGGCATTGAGCCGCGCGCGCAACTGCAGCGCAGCCAGATCGACCTGCGCCATGCTCATGGCTGTTGGCCGTGTTCGCTCAGGAAGGCCAGCAAACGCGCTTCGTCCCAGATGTCCACGCCCAGCGATTGCGCCTTGTCGAGCTTGGAACCGGCTTGTTCGCCGGCCACCAGAAACGCCGTTTTCTTGGAGACGCTACCGGCGACCTTGGCACCCAGTGCTTCGAGGCGTTGCTTGGCCGCGTCGCGCGTGAGCGCAGCCAAGGTCCCGGTGATGACCACGGTCTGGCCATCGAGCGGGCCGGTCTTTTCTTCGCCAGCCTCCGGCATCATAGCCAGCAGCTCGGAAAGCTTTTTCTGGGCATTAACCGCGAGCGTGTCGTTGGCCGGTACCAACAGCCAAGTCGCGAGCGACTCGGCCACTGACTGCGGTACACCCGCTTCGACGAGAGGCTCGGGACCGCCATTGCGCAGGGCATCGATGGAACCAAACGCAGTCGCGATCTGGGCGGCACGAATCGGCGTCACCTTGGGAATCTCCAGGTCCTCCAGCAAATTGGCCAAGCTCAACTCGCCGCGCAGCTTCGGCGAAGGCGGATGGGTGTCGCCGATGCGCACCTTGCGCGCCAGCAGATGATCGATGGCCTTCTGATTCCCGGGCTGATCGAAGAAATGCCCAAGCGAACGCGCCACTTCGCCACCGATGTCGGGCACGCGCTTGAACAGCGGCCACGGCAGATGACGAATCAATTCCAGATCGCCGAACCACGCCGACAACGCCTTCGCCGTGCTTTCACCTACGTGTTCGATGCCCAGCGCAAACAGAAAACGCTCCAGCGTGGTGTCGCGCGATGTTTCGATCGCCTCGATCAGGTTCTCGGCCCATTTGGTGGCGATCTTGCGGCGGTTCCAATCGAAGCTCGGCAGCCCCGCACGCAGCAGGTCGGCCTGCCAGCTCTGCGGCGTCTCGCGCTCGCCGGCCAGATCCACGCCGATGCTCGCCACGGTGGTTTCCAGCTGCGCATACGCACCGGTTGCCAGATGCTCGCGCGCCTCACGCAAGAACGCATGCGGGCTCTCGGCGGTGCTGATCATGCGCAGTTGCAGCAGCTGATCCACAGTCAGCAGATACAGATCGGCCACACCTTGCACCAAGCCGCTGTCGACCAGTACCTCGATGAATTTTTCGCCCAGTCCGTCCACATCCATCGCGCGCCGCGAAACGAAATGCCGGAAGGCTTCCTTGCGCTGCGCCGGGCAGGTCAATTCGCCGGAGCAGCGCCACACCGCCTGGCCTTCTTCGCGCACGATCTCCGACCCGCAGACCGGGCATTGCGTGGGCATCTGCCACGCCTGGGTCCCGGACGGGCGCTGGTCGGCCACCACGGCGGCCACTTCGGGGATCACATCACCGGCGCGGCGCACGATCACCGTATCGCCCACGCGCACATCCAGCCGCGCGATCTGGTCGGCGTTGTGCAGCGTGGCATTGGTGACGATCACCCCGGCCACATGCACCGGCTTCAGTCGCGCCACCGGCGTGGCCGCACCGGTGCGGCCGATCTGGATCTCGATGGCTTCGACCGTGGTGGACTGTTCCTGCGCCGGGAACTTGTGCGCGATCGCCCAACGCGGCGCGCGCGAGACGAATCCCATCTCGCGCTGCCCGACCAGATCGTCGAGCTTGTAGACCACGCCATCGATATCGAAGGGCAAGCCGTCGCGCGCTTCACCGATGCGCTGGTAATACGCCAACAGGCCGTCGCTGCCCTGCACCACCTCGACCAGCGCACTGACCGGGAAGCCCCACGCACGCAGCTGCGCCAGGATCGCCGAATGGGTCTGCGGCAACGTGCCTTCGCTCACCTCGCCGACGCCGTACGCAAAGAAACTCAGCGGGCGCTGCGCGGTGATGCGCGCGTCCAGCTGCCGCAGCGAGCCGGCCGCGCCATTGCGCGGGTTGGCCAGCACCTTGCCGCCCTGAGCGCGCATCTGCGCGTTGTAGGTTTCGAACGCGGCGCGTGGCATATAGACCTCACCGCGCACTTCCAACACCTGCGGCCAACCCTCGCCGCGCAGGCGCAGCGGAATCGCCTTGACGGTGCGCAGGTTGGCACTGACATCCTCGCCGGTGGCACCATCGCCGCGCGTGGCACCTTGCACGAACTCGCCGTTTTCGTAGCGCAGGCTGATCGCCAGGCCATCGAGTTTGGGTTCGGCCGAGAACACCGGTTGTTTGCGCTCCAGCCGCTCACTGATGCGACGAACGAACTCGCTCACTTCCTCGTCGCTGAAGGCATTGCCCAGCGACAACATCGGCAAGGCATGCCGCACTTCGGCAAACCGCGATGCGGCCAGATGGCCCACCCGTTGCGTTGGCGAATCGGCACTGGCCAGTGCCGGGTGCGCCGCTTCCAGCGCTTCCAGCTCGCGCATCAGGCGGTCGTAGTCGACGTCGGCCATCTGCGGCTCGTCGAGCACGTGATACCGGTAATTGGCGTCTTCGATTCGCCGGCGCAGGGCATCAATGCGCTGAGCGGGGTCCGGGCTGACAGTCATACGATCGCTGGGCTGGCATTGGGCCGCCCATTCTAACGGGCCGTGCCGATACCAAGGGTCAGCGGCGAGTGCTTCGATCGTGATGGTTGATCGCCGACTGATGTCGTTTGGATTTGCGCTAGCGCCCTGGTGCCGGAGTGAACCGGGCATTTCAGTACCGCCCGGATCCCGGCGAGATAGCGAACGCGGCAGGAATTACGCGATCCTACACAACCACCAGCAGAACGACTGTCTTTGCCCCCCTCCCCCCTGCAAGCACGCCCGCGAACCAGCCTCATGAGAATTCCCCGATAGGCAGACAGGCACAAACCGGCTAGCGTGGCGCCCTCTTTGCCCGCCGCTTCTGGAGTTCACCCGTGTCGTTGCCCGTCTCGCGCCGTTCGTTTCTCAGCCTGGCCACCACCGGCATGGCGGTTTCCGCACTGGGGTTGGCACCCGCGGCCGAGGCAGCCCGCAAGCGCGCTGCGGCACCGGCAACGCCTGGCGTCGCCGCCGCGGCCGGCACGGTGTACCTCAACCTCAATGAGCACCCGCTCGGGCCCGCCCCGGCAGCGATTGAAGCTGCCACGCGTTCGCTGCCCCGCTCGGGCCGCTACCTGCTCGAAATGGAGCAGGATCTGCGTAACCTGATGACCGGCGAGCTGCAGCTGCCCAACGATCATCTGGCGTTGTTCCCCGGGTCGCGAGACGCGCTGAACCGGGCCGCCAGCCTGTTGACCTCCGCACGCGCCGGGCTGGTGGTGGCCGACCCGAGCTTCGACCCATTGGTCGAAAGCGCCACTGCCCGCGGCGTGGCCGTGCGCAAGGTGCCGCTGCGTGCAGATGGCGCGCACGACGTCAAGGCGATGGCCAAGGCCGACCCGACCGCCGGCATGCTCTATCTGTGCAACCCCGGCAACGCCAGCGGCTCGATCACTCCGCGTGCCGACATCGAATGGCTGCTGGCCAACAAGCCGGCCAGCGCCGTGCTGGTGGTCGATGAGGCGTATATCCAGTACAGCAACGAGCCGTCAGTGGCCGATCTGGTGCGTCAGCGCCAGGACCTGATCGTACTGCGTAGCTTCTCCAAGCTCTACGGCATGGCAGGCCTGCGTCTGGGCGCTGCCCTGGCCCCGCCCGGCTTGCAGACCAAACTTGCCGCATTCGGCAGCAACCCGTTGTCGGTTCCGGCGATGGCCGCTGGCATCGCCAGCCTGCGCGACCCGCTGCTGGTGCAGACCCGCCGCGCCGACAACGCCCGCGTGCGTGAGGAGACCGTCGCCTGGCTCAAGGGCAAGGGCTACACCTGCCTGCCCTCGCAAGCCAACTGCTTCCTGCTGGACGTCAAACGCGATGCAAGCGTGTTCGCCGCCTCGATGCAGAAGCAAGGCGTCATCGTCGGCCGCAGCTGGCCGATCTGGCCCAAGCGCGTGCGCGTCAGCGTGGGCACCGAAGCGGAAATGCTGCGCTTCCGCGAAGCGTTTGGGAAAGCCAAGCGCTAATTGGCGACGCATTCGATAAAGCCAAACGTGAACCCTTTTCCCCTCGGGACGTTGTCCCACTTATGGGGAAAAGGTGCCCCGCAAGCGGCGCATGAGGGTGCGCCCCGGAGATCGGCCAACAGAGGTGATGACAAACGCCTCGCCACGCGCCGTCAGCGATGAAGCACCGACTGCCCCACTGCTTCGCACTTACCCTTACCCTTACCATTAGCCAACCCGCGCTCGCGGCGCGGGTGCTCCAAGGCACGCGCGCCAGTGGCGCGCAATGCGTGTCTTCGTCTGTCTCCGACGGGAGAGGGGCTTCTATTGATCCAACGCCTCGCTCTGCGGTGCGCGCAGCGTGCGGCGGATCCACAGATAACTGATCACGAAGGTCAGCGCCATCGAACCGGCGCTCCACAGCAGCAACTCGTGCAGTAGCGGCGGGCCCTGCAGGATGTGCATGTAATAGCGGCGATCCAACAGCGCGACGGCGTGCGGCATGAACACGCTGACGAAGGGCGTTGGCACTGGCGCGACCAGCAACGTGATCGCGGCAGCAAAGCCCACGACCAGCCACGGCGAATGCCGCGGGCGTTTACGCAGGCGCGTGGCGATCCTGGTAAAGATCCACAGCAACGGCATCGCCAAGATGGCCCACAAGACCAGCAACAACGCCACCGCCAACACGCCCTGCAAACTCAACATGTCAACTCACCAGCGCGGCGACTTGGTCAGCGGCGGTGCCTGATGCTGGCGGTCATACGCGCGCAGTTCGTCGCGGATATGCGCAACGCGCTGCCGGCCCAAGGCGTTGCGGCTGTCGTCCAGCACCACGCCATCCAGCAGTTCGGCCATGCGCTGCACGGTGGGCAGCATCTTTTCCCAGGCGTCCAGCGCGGTCATCGGCGCCGGCAGGGTGAGGAAAAACGCGATCGCCGGCGTCTGCATCTCGCGGATGTTGGCCATGTCGAAACTGCCCGGCTTGAGGATGCTGGCCATGCTGAAGATCGGCCCGCGCTCGGGGTGCCCTTCCACCAAGCGGTGGAACACATTCATGTGCCCGAACACCAGCCCGGTCTTTTCGGCAGCGACCACCACATCTTCGCCGCGCAGCACCTGGCCCGCCTTGGCGGCCACGAACAACGACACGATCTTGTCGAAATCCTGGTTCGGGCGTTTGCCGACCTCGTTACCGCCGGCGGCGTCGTGCTCTTCCAGGTTGAGTTCGCTCTGCTCGACGCCTTCTCCGCGTTCCGCAGTTTCACCATCCACGCCGGGCTCGCTGGAAATCACCGGTTCGCGACGTTCGCGCGGCTGGCCCTCTTCCTTGTCGACCCGGCGCCCTTGCGGCGATTTCTTCGGGCGACCAAACAGGAAGATGGCCGCGACCAGCAACAGTCCAGCGATCAGGATCCCGATCCGGATCATGGCCATGTCGGACATTCAGCGTGCCTCCGCATAAGAGTGACAGGTGTCGATATTCCAACAAGCATGGCACGTCATGCCGCACCCGCCAAACGCGCGGCTTCTTCCAGGTCCACGCTGACCAGGCGACTGACGCCCGGCTCGCGCATGGTCACCCCGGACAACTGGCGCGCGGCTTCCATGGTGGCCTTGTTGTGGCTGACGAACAGGAACTGCACCTTCTCGCTCATCTCGCGCACCATATTGGCCAGGCGGCCGACGTTCGCTTCGTCCAGCGGCGCGTCCACCTCGTCCAGCAGGCAGAACGGCGCAGGGTTGAGCTGGAAGATCGCAAACACCAGCGCCACCGCGGTCATCGCCTTCTCCCCCCCGGACAGCAGCGAAATGCTCGACACGCGCTTGCCCGGCGGGCGCGCCATGATGGTCACGCCGGTGTCGAGCAGGTCTTCGCCGGTGAGCTCCAGATACGCATGCCCGCCACCAAACAGGCGCGGATACAGCGCCTGCACGCCGGAATTGACCCGGTCGAAGGTGTCCTTGAAACGGCCACGAGTTTCGCGGTCGATCTTGCGAATGGCTTCTTCCAGCGTTTCCAGCGCGGTATTGAGATCCAGGTTCTGCGCATCCAGATATTCGGAGCGCTGCGCGGCCTCGCCGTACTCCTGGATGGCGGCCAGGTTCACCGGCTCCAGGCGCCGCATGCGGCCGTCGATCTGGCCGACGGTCGCTTCCCATTCGGCCACGTTGGCCGACTCTGGCAACCCGTTGACCACGTCCTCCAGCACGAAGCCTGCCTTGACTACCGCTGCCGCCAACTGCTCGGCGTTGAGCACCAGCGCCTGCTGATCGAGCTTGCGCTGCGAGATGCGCTCGCGCTGCGCCAATGCCTGTTCGTCGCGCTGCTGGCGGGTCTGCTCGTAGCTGCGTAGCTCGCCATCGATGCTGTCGAGCATGGTGCGCGCTTCGCCCAGCGCGCGCTCGGTGCGTACGCGCTCGCTCAACGCGGCCTGGTGCTCGTGTTCCAGCGTTTCCACCGGCGAATCGCCTTCGCTGAGCTGGGCAACCAGATCTTCCAGGCGCGTGTCGAGCTGGCCGCGCTGGCTGTCCATGCGCTCCAGGGTCTGGCTGAGCGAGGTGATCTGGGTGCGCTGCGATTCCAGCGTGAGCGCCAGCGCATGCATCGCATCGCGCACGCCGCGTGCGGCATCGCGCGCTTGATCGCGTGCATCGGTGAGCTGACGGCGCTCGCTTTCCAGCGCTTCGCGCGTGCCCTGCAGATCGCCCATCAAGGTGACGGCGTCTTCAAGCTTGGCGCGCGCCTCACGTGCCTGTTCGCGGCTGGTGTCCAACGTTTCCAGCAGCTGTGACAGCTCGATTTCGATGCGCTCGATGCGCGTGCGCGCCGCATCCACCTTGCCCTGCTGACTCTGCAATTGCCCGGCCAGCTCGGAGACGCTGCGATGCGCCATGTACAGCTGGCGCTGTGCGTCCTCGCGCTGCTGCTCGGCCGCTAGCAGTTGTTCGCGGAAGCTGGCGAGCTGATGTTCAAGCTCGGCTTCGCGTTCCTGCAAGGTTTCGATCTGGGTGCGTAGCTCCTGAATCTCGCGCTCGCGCAGCAGCGCGCCCTGCTTGGCCGCGCCCGAGCGCGAGACGCGCACCCAGCCCTCGCCCAGGCGCTCGCCGTTGCGGGTAATGACCGAGTCGCCTTCCGGCAACGAGGCCTGCAACCTGCGTGCGGTCTGCAGATCGTCGGCGGCGTGCAAACGCGCCAGCAGGCGACGAATCGCGATCGGCCCCTGCACCTTGGCGGCCAACGAGGTCGGTGCGAAGGTAGCGGCATCGGTGGCACTGGACACCAGCGCGATGCGGCCTTCGCCCAACTCGCCCAGCGCGTCGACCAGTTGCTCGGGCGCATCCACCAGCACGCCTTCGATCAACTGTCCCAGCGCGCTTTCGACGGTATTTTCCCAGCCGCTTTCCACGCTAATGCGCTCGCCCACACGCGCCGCCGAATCCAGCCCGCACGCCTTCAGCCACGCCACCGCCGCGCCCTGCTCCTGGCCCAGGGCAGCCTGCTGCAGGGTTTCCAGCGACGACAGCCGGCCACGCGCGGCCTGCGCCTGTTTGCGCACTTCGGCCAGCTCGCCCTGGCTGGCGCGCTGCTGTTCCTGCAGCCCGCCGAGCACGTGCTTGCGCGCTTCGACCTGCTCGGTCAATCCGTCCAGCGAGGTCTTCTGGGTTTCGTGGCGTAGCTCGATCTGTTCGAACGCCTCGGCCAACGCGTCCAGATCCAGACCGGCACGTTCGTTGACCAGCGCTTCGCGGCGGCGGTCGGCTTCCAGCGACTGGCGGTCCAGATAATCGACGCGCGTGCGCTCCACCTCGCCAGCGCGCGAGGCTTCGCCGGTGTCGCGGTTATGGGTTTCCCAGCGTTGCTGCCAGTCGGCCAGCCGCGCTTCGGCTTCGCGCAGCGCTTCCTGGCGGAACTCATGGTCCTCGCGCAGCTGTTCCAGCTGCGGTTCGGCCGCATCCACGGCTTCGCGCAGCACCGCCAGTTTTGCCGAGTCGCCGCTGATGTGCTGGGTCAGTTCCTGCAACTGGCTTTGCGCCTCATCGCGCGCCTTGTGCAAGCGATGCGAGAGTTCGCGCTGATGCTGGATCTGCTGCTCGATGCGCGCCAGCGCGCTGCCCACCTGGTACACATCGGCTTGTGCCTTGGCCACCGCTTCGGCGGCTTCTTCGCGGCGCACGCGCCCGGTTTCGATCCGCGCCTCGGCATCGCGCTGGTCGGCGATCAGCTGCTGCAGGCGGGTTTCTTCCTGATTCAATTTTTCGCGCAGGCCCTGCAATTGCCCGTCCAGGCCGCGGTACTCCAGCGCCTTCCACTCGGCATCCTTGATCCGCCGTTCCTCCTGCAAGGCCTGGTACTGTTCGGCCTGGCGCGCCTGGCGCTGCAGATGCGCCAGTTGCTTGGTGATTTCCTCGCGCAGGTCGCCCAGGCGGTCGAGGTTTTCGCGGGTATGCCGAATGCGTGTTTCGGTTTCCTTGCGGCGTTCCTTGTACTTGGAAATGCCGGCGGCCTCTTCCAGATACACGCGCAGGTCTTCCGGGCGCGCCTCGATGATCTGGCTGATCATGCCCTGCTCGATGATCGAGTAGCTGCGCGGACCCAGGCCGGTCCCCAGGAACAGGTCGGTGATGTCGCGACGCCGGCACTTGGTGCCGTTGAGGTAATAGGCGCTGTTGCCGTCGCGGCTGACCAGGCGCTTGACCGAGATCTCGTTGAACGAGGCGAACTCGCCGGTGATGGTGTGATCGGAGTTGTCGAAGATCAGTTCCACCGTCGCCTGCGACACCGGCTTGCGCGCCGAGGAGCCGGAAAAGATCACGTCGGTCAGCGAGTCGCCGCGCAGCCGGCTGGCCGAGCTTTCGCCCATCACCCAGCGCACCGCATCGATGATGTTGGACTTGCCGCAGCCATTGGGGCCGACGATGCCGGTCATGTTGGTGGGCAGGTGCAACGTGGTCGGGTCGACGAACGACTTGAAACCGGACAGCTTGATCGTAGACAGGCGCATGGGGGCTGGAGATTCCGGGCACCGCGCGGACGAAGCCGGCAGGCGCTTTTCCTGTGAAGCCGTCACCCAAGCCCTTGATCCATAAGATCTGCAGGCCGTGGAACCGGCAATGGGGCATGAGTATAACGGGCATGCCAGCACTGGCGGCGGCGCCCCAAAAACGAAGGGCGCCTAACAAGGCGCCCTTCGGATGACACATACGGCTTGGATCAGGCGTCGGATTCGACGATGACCTTGACCGTGGTTTCCACGTCTGCGTGCAGGTGCAGCACAACGTCGTACTCGCCGACATTGCGGAATGCGCCTTCACCCAGGATCACTTCGCTCTTTTCCAGCGGCAGGCCGGCGGCGGTGAACGCCTCGGCGATGTCGCGCGGGCCAACCGAGCCGTACAGCTTGCCTTCGGTCGCTGCGTGCGCGCCGATGGTGACGCTGGCGCCTTCGAACTTGGTAGCGCGGCTCTGTGCGTCGGCCAGGATGCTGTTGGCCTTGGCTTCGTACTCGGCACGCTTGGTTTCGAACGCTTCGACGTTCGCAGCAGTGGCCGGCACGGCCTTGCCCTGCGGCACGAGGAAGTTACGGCCGTAGCCCGGCTTGACACTGACCTTGTCGCCCAGGTTGCCCAGGTTGGTCACTTTTTGCAGAAGAATCAGATCCATGGTGGTGCTCCGTTATTCGTTAGCGCCGGCGCTTTGGCCGACGCAACGTTTGCTGTCCGAAAAGACGGGATTCGGGAATCGGGATTTGGGAATCGCAAGAGCACGATCAACACCGCATCTCGAATGACCGGCCTCTATATTTATTACCCGCACATGGATGTGCGGGCCTTTGTGAGGGACTCACATACAACCGTGCGGGCTTTTGTGAGGGACTCACATACAACCGTGCGGGCTCTTCCGAGGGACTCGGATTAGACGTCGTGGTTGTCCGTGTACGGAATCAGCGCCAGGAAACGCGAGCGCTTGACGGCCGTGGCCAGCTGACGCTGGTACTTGGACTTGGTACCGGTCACGCGGCTCGGCACGATCTTGCCGTTCTCGGTGAGGTACTGACGCAGGGTGTTGAGATCCTTGTAATCGATCTCTTTCACGCCCTCGGCGGTGAACTTGCAGAACTTGCGACGACGGAAGAACTTGGACATGACAGCGCTCCTTAAGCGGCTTCGGCGTTGTCGCCGTCGGTATCGGTGGCGGCAGGAGCATCGCCCTCATCGTCATCGCGACGACGACGCTCGCTACGCTCGGGCTTGTCGCCCTTCTCGTCCTTGCTCTTCATGATCAGCGACTGCTCGGTGTCCGGGCCATCGCGCTTGACGACCAGGTGACGCAGCACCGCATCGTTGAAGCGGAAGCTTTCCACCAGCTCGCTCAGCACGGCCTGGTCGACTTCGATATTGAGCAGCACGTAGTGCGCCTTCACCAGGTTCTGGATCGGATAGGCCAGCTGACGACGGCCCCAGTCTTCCAGACGATGGATGGTGCCGTTACCGCCCTCGATCAGCGACTTGTAGCGCTCGATCATGGCCGGGACCTGCTCGCTCTGGTCCGGATGGACCAGGAACACGACTTCGTAATGACGACTCATGTTGTTTTACCTTTCGGATGTGGCCACGTGGGCCGGACAGCTCCCCGGTGGTCCGCGCAAGCGGCCGGTGGAGCAAGGGTTCCCACCCGGAATCGGGCAGGAAGCAGGAAAGTATGGCAGTTCAGGCGTTTAGCCGCAACCAGCCGTCCAACAAGAACGTCCTAAAGCCCCTCTCCCGCCGGGAGAGGGGTTGGGTGCGGGTCCGGGGGCAAAGCCCGCGCAGAAATCCACGGCTCATGGCTTGGCCCCCGTACCCTCATCCGCCGCCCTTCGGGCACCTTCTCCCGCAGGGAGAAGGAACAGCGCGCGCCGGCGAGCTCAGCGATGCTCGGCTTCGGTCGTAAAGCTCTCCCCGCAGCCGCACTCGGCGGTGGCATTGGGATTGCTGAAGGTAAAGGTCTCGCTCAGCCCGTGCTTGCCGAAGTCGATGCAGGTCCCGTCTACCAGCGGCAGACTGATCGGATCGACGAAAATGCGGACCCCGCCCTGCTCGAACACTGCATCGTCGTCGCGCTTCTCGCGCGCCAGGTCGGTGACATGGCCCCAGCCCGAACAACCGGTCTTGGTCACACCAAAGCGCAGACCCAGCGTCCCCGGGGTCTGCTGCACGAAACGCTGCACGCGCTCCAGCGCGGCGGGGGTGAGGCTGATGGCCATGGGAGTGCTCCAGGAACGATGGTGAAACAATGGCGGCAAGTATAGCGAGGCTGCAAGAGCCAAGGACTGCACCCGCCGATACGAGGTGTTTCCCAGATGGGGCCATGCCGAGCCTTCGACAAGCGTGACCACCCAAGCGGTTCAGGCGCTCGCGCCGGCGCGCCCGCAGCCAGTAAACTCGCAGACCATTCAAAGTCGCTACGGCGAGGACAAGTCATGACGGTGGTCAGCGTTGAACATGCGCTTGCGGGAAAACTCCCGGAAGGCGGCGAAGTCACGGTACGGGGGTGGGTGCGCACATTGCGCGGATCTGCCGGACTGGCCTTCATCAACGTGACCGACGGTTCGTGCTTCGCTCCCATCCAGGTGGTGGCCAACGACACGCTGCCCAATTTCGACGAGATCAAGCGCCTGACCAGCGGCTGCTCGCTGATCGCCAAGGGCGTGCTGGTGAAGTCGCAGGGCAAGGGCCAGTCGTTCGAGATCCAGGCCAGCGGCGTGGACATTGTCGGTTGGGTCGAAGACCCGCTGACTTATCCGATCCAGCCCAAGCCGATGACGCCCGAGTTCCTGCGCGAAGTGGCGCACCTGCGTCCGCGCACCAACCTGTTCGGCGCGGTCACCCGCATCCGCAACTGCCTGGCGCAGGCGGTGCACCGCTTCTTCCACCAGAACGGCTTCAACTGGATCAGCACCCCGATCATCACCACCTCCGATGCCGAAGGCGCCGGGCAGATGTTCCGCGTCTCCACGCTGGACATGGTCAACCTGCCGCGCGATGCCAAGGGCAACGTGGATTTCAGCCGCGATTTCTTCGGCAAGGAAACCTTCCTGACCGTGTCCGGCCAGCTCAACGTGGAGGCCTACTGCCTGGCGCTGAGCAAGGTCTACACCTTCGGCCCGACCTTCCGCGCCGAGAACAGCCACACCACGCGCCATCTGGCCGAGTTCTGGATGATCGAGCCGGAAATCGCCTTCGCCGACCTGGCCGAAGATGCACGCCTGGCCGAGCAATTTCTGAAGTACCTGTTCCGTGCCGTGCTGGACGAGCGCAGCGACGATTTGGCGTTCCTGGCCGAGCGCGTGGACAAGAACGCGATCAGCAAGCTGGAAGCCTTCATCAATGCCCCGTTCGAGCAGATCGACTACACCGAGGCGGTGACGCTGCTGCAGAACTCCGGCAAGAAGTTCGACTTTCCGGTCGAATGGGGCCTGGACCTGCAGACCGAGCACGAACGCTGGCTCACCGAAGAGCACATCGGCCGCCCGGTGGTGGTGACCAACTATCCCGAGCACATCAAGGCGTTCTACATGCGCCTGAACGACGACGGCAAGACCGTCGCGGCGATGGACGTGCTGGCGCCGGGCATTGGCGAAATCATCGGCGGCAGTCAGCGCGAAGAGCGTCTGGACGTGCTCGACGCGCGCATGGCGCAGTTCGGCCTGGATCAGGAGCACTACAGCTGGTACCGCGACTTCCGTCGCTACGGCTCGGTGCCGCATGCCGGCTTCGGCCTGGGCTTCGAGCGCCTGGTGGTCTACGTGTGCGGGCTGAGCAATATCCGCGACGCCATCCCCTACCCGCGCGCGCCGGGCAGCGCGGAGTTCTGAGTGAGCTTGCCGGCCGCCATCCCCATACTTCAATCGCTGGCTTTCGGGCTGGCGGCGATCACGGGCGGGCTGACAGCGATACGTAGCGTGTTGCTGGCGCGGCTGGCGTCGCGTCAGCTCGACCCGCAGCGCTGGTGGCAGACCAACACCGCGCGCGCCGCTACCCGGCATGCCACGGCTCCGATGCGCTGGGCCATTGCAGCACTGATCATTGGCGCGGCACTCCCGAAACTTTTCCTGATGCTGGCCGCCGCATGATTCTGTTCTTCGCCCTGTGCTTCGTTGGCCTGGCCGTCGCAGGTCTGACCGCGCTGCTGATCTTCTGGCCGCTGACCCTGGTGCACCTGCGCGACCGCCATCCGGATGCGTTGGCCAGTTTTGGCGATCCGGCCTTCATCAGTCCCGTGGCGCTGCGCTGGTTGCTGGCGCGGCGCTACCGCAGCTACCGCGACAGTGCACTGTCCGGTCTGGCCACACCCGCCTGGCTCTCGCTGCTCACCATCTTTTTCGGCCTGGGCATGGCGGCGCTGCTCGGCCTGCTTTCCAAGGTAATGCCATGACGACTTACGAAGACACCCTGCAGGGCGCGCACGACTCCTGGTGGCTGGCCACGATCGGCCGCACCCTGATCTGGGCGCGCCTGCGCGTCAATGAAGCCGGTACCGCCGAGGTGTTGGACAGCGATGGCAAGACGCTGCCCTACGATAGCGAAGACAGCGCGCGTGCGGCCTTGTTCGACGCCGAATTCGTGGCGCTGGACGGGCTGGATGAAGAGGACGCGCTCATGCGCGGCTTTTCGCTGCATGAAGTCTCGCCGCCCCAAGGTGACGATGATGCCGACCTGCGTGCGCGCATGGTCGTGAGCATGGGCGGCCGCGCCTGACATGTACGCCCCGCGTGCGTTTGCGCAGACCGATCTGGCCTTGCTGGACTGGCTGTTCGCACGCGATGCATTTGTCACCCTGATCAGCCAGGGCGACGACGGCCAACCGGCAATCTCGCATCTGCCGGTGCTGTATCAACGCGATGGGCAGGACGTCGTGATCGAAGGCCATTGGGCACGCCCCAATCCGCAGGCGCGCGCTCCTGGCGATGCAGTGATCGTGCTGCGCGGGCCGCATGCTTACGTGTCGCCCAGCTGGTATCTGGACAAGGAAGCGGCCGCACGCGTGCCCACCTGGAACTACGCTGTTGCGCATCTGCATGGCCGCTGCAGCCAGATCAGCGATGAAGACGCGCTGGGCGGGTTGATCGCACGCATGAGCGCGCATTTCGAGCAGCGCGTGGGTAGCGATTGGCAGTTCGAAATGGAGCGCGACAGCCATCGCCGGCAATTGCGCGGCCTGGTCGGCTTCCGCTTCGTCCCAAACAGCATCGAATTGACCTTCAAACTGAGTCAGAACCACCCGGCCGGCAATATCGCCGCAGTGAGCGATGCACTGGCGCGGCAGGCATCGGCCGATTCGCGCGAGGTCGCCACGTTGATGCGCGATGCATTGCGCGCACGCGATGGCGCATCCTGAGCGCGGTGCGCCCATCGTTTTCTCCGCATCACGGTTTTAGGGCTTCTGTGCCCTCTCCTCTCCCCCCTCGTCTCTGGAACACTGCGCGCATGAACGAACTCAACCATTTACTCGAAAACAACCGCGCCTGGTCCGAGCGTATCCGCCGCGAAGACCCCGAGTTCTTTTCCAAACTGTCGACCCAACAGACGCCGGAATATCTGTGGATCGGCTGCTCCGATTCGCGCGTGCCGGCCAACCAGATCATCGACATGGCGCCAGGCGAAGTGTTCGTCCATCGCAATATCGCCAACGTGGTGGTGCATACCGATCTGAATTGCCTGTCGGTGATCCAGTTCGCGGTGGACGTGCTCAAGGTCAAGCATGTGCTGGTGGTCGGCCATTACGGCTGCGGCGGCGTATTCGCCAGCCTGACCCAGAAGCGCATGGGTCTGGTCGACAACTGGATCCGCCACGTCACCGACGTGGCCGACAAGCACGAAGCCTGCCTGCACGACGCGGGCGAGCTGTCGGTGCAGCACGCACGGCTGTGCGAGCTCAATGTGCTCGAACAGGTGGTCAACGTGTGCCGCACCACCATCGTGCACGATGCCTGGGAGCGCGGCCAGGAATTGAGCGTGCACGGCTGGGTCTACAGCCTGCGCGACGGCCGCGCGCACGACCTGGGCATGTCGATTGATCGCCACGAGCTGCTGCAGGAGCGCTACGATGCGGCGTTGGCGAAGATCCAGCTTGATCGCGCCGAACGCTGAGCAGCACGCAAATGCATGGCCAACCGCCGCATCCATGTGAGGCTGCCGGTTGGCTATGCTGGCCCCTTCCCCGCTGAGGAAACCTCGATGCTGATCCCGCCGATCAACCTGCATGCCTGGATCGAGGAACACCGCCACCTGCTCAAGCCGCCGGTGGGCAACAAGTGCATCCAGCAGGATGGTTTCATCATCATGATTGTCGGTGGGCCGAACGCGCGCACCGACTATCACTACGACGAAGGCCCGGAGTGGTTCTTCCAGCTCGAAGGTGAGATGGTGCTGAAAGTGCAGGACGATGGCGTGGCGCGCGACATCCCGGTCCGTGCCGGCGAAATCTTTCTGCTGCCGCCCAAGGTGCCGCATTCGCCACAACGCGCCGCCGGCTCGATCGGCATCGTGATCGAGCGCGTGCGTTTGCCGCATGAGCAAGATGGCCTGCAATGGTATTGCCCGCAGTGCAATCACAAGTTGTACGAGGCGATGTTTCCGCTGAAAAACATCGAAACCGACTTCCCGCCGGTGTTCGATCATTTCTACCGTTCGCTCGCGCTGCGTACCTGCTCGCAGTGCGGGCATCTGCATCCTGCACCCGAGCGCTATGCCACTGCCGAAGAATGAGTTGGCGTGGGCATGGCAGGCACGCGTAGCGCGATGCGATCGATCGCCGGTACCCACGTGAGTGCGCGCCCCATGCGGGTTGGCGCTGAGCGTGCTTTTCCGCCGCACCGCGCAGCCGCTGGACGTCGACGAAGATTGAGTGGGATGGGCGTGCATCATGTGTTTGCCACTGCCTTCCCGCATGCGTGCACGTTGCATCACGGCTGGGGGTGTGCGGATTCCAGCAACGCGCGCCGGCGCGCGGCCAATGCCCTGCGCGTCAGCGATGGTTTCCCGCTCACGGGGCCACCGCTCGCAAGAAACCGCAATCCAAACGCATGCTGCGCAGCCAAGCGCCCGATGCCCGAAACTGGCAAGAGCGTCCACCACGGAGTGAAACCTGCCACCTGCATGGAACCACCGCAGCGATCATCCCCGCCGACACCTTCGCCATCGGCACCATGCTGCGCGCACTGATCGACCTCAAACCGCGCGACGTGCCTTTGCGCGTAGCACTGCGCAACACCGCTGCCGTGGTCTTGCCGCTGGCGATTGGGATGGCCACCGGGCATGTCGCCGCCGGCCTGGCGGTGTGCAGCGGCGCGCTCAACACCATGTTCTCCGACCAGCCCGGGCCGTATCGTGCGCGCCTGCAGCGCATGCTGATGGCAGCGCTGGCGGCCGGCCTGGCCGCATTGCTCGGCATCTGGGTCGGCCATAACACGCCAGCACTCGTGCTGGCCGGTCTGTTGCTCGGCTTGGCCGGCGGCTTGCTGGTGGCGCTCGGCCCGGTGGCAGCGCGGGTCGGCCTGACCAGCATGATCCTGCTGGTGGTCAGCGCAGACATGGAACTGCCGGTGCAACAGGCACCCGGTGTGGCGGCCCTGATCTTCGCCGGCGGCCTGCTGCAGGTATTGCTGGCGTTGGCGGCGTGGCCGTTGCAGCGCTATCGCCCGGAGCGTTTCGCATTGGCGGAGTTGATGCGCCAGCTGGCCGGTATCGCACGGCAGCGCCCGGAAGCCAGCGCGGCGCCGCCGGCAACGCAGGAAGTGCTCGACGCGATGGTGATGCTGCATGGCGAACATCGCTCACGTGCGATTGCGGTACAGAGCTTTCGCATCATCGCCGAGCTGTGCGATCGCGTGCGGCTGGAGTTGCTCTCGCTGGCCGATGCCGAGACGCGCCTGACCGAGTCGCAGGCGCGCCCGGCAATCGAACGCGTGCTCGAACGCAGCGCAATCGTGCTGGAGCAACTTGCGCATGCGATGACTGTGGGCGAAGACCCGGCGGCCGCCCATGCGTCGATGACCGGCTTCGACGATCTGGTCGGCGCATTGGCGCAGTTTCAGCACGACAACGCCGACACCCGCGAGCGCCGCTTGGTCCGCGTCGCCGTTGCACGTGCGCAAGGTTTGGGCGGCCAGCTGCGTGCAGTGGTACGTAATGCGCACTGGGCCAGCAGCCGTGGCGAAATCCAGGCACAGCTGGCCGAAGCACGCCTGCCGGCAGCGCTGCGCCCCGCCGCGACCTGGGCCACCTTGCGGGCGAATCTGGATCTATCGTCGGTGGCCTTCCGGCACGCCTTGCGTTGTGGCGTGTGCCTGGCATTGGCCATTGCCTTTCAGCGCTGGCAACAGATTCCGCACGGCTTCTGGATTCCGATGACCACCGCCATCGTGCTCAAGCCGGATTTCGGAGGCACCTTCAGCTTTGGCGCGTTACGCGTCGCCGGCACCTTCGTCGGACTGTTGCTGGCCACCCTGCTCGCGCACCTGGCCATGGACGGCGCCAGCATCCGCATGGTCTTGCTCGCGCTGTTTTGCATCGGGTTTCGTTTACTGACGCAGGTGAATTACGGCATCGGCGTGGCATTTCTGACTGGCATGCTGGTGCTGCTGCTCTCGTTCGAAGGCGTGTCGCCGGGCGAAGCGGTCGGCGCGCGGTTGCAAGCCACCGTGGCCGGCAGCGCGCTGGCGCTGATTGCCTACGCGCTATGGCCCACGCGCGAACGGCGGCAGATTCGCGCCTCACTGGCGCAATTGCTCAGCGCGTACCGCGACCATCTGCGCCATCTATTACTCGGCCGGATGGACGACTTGAGCGATACACGCGCCGCTGCGCGCGTGGCACGCACCAATGCGCAGGCGTCGATCGAGCGTTTGCGCGGAGAACCCCGCAGCCGGCGCAATCTGCAGGAACTCAAACTGGCCGAATCGCTGCTGGCCAATGGCAATCGCCTGATCCGCGCCACCTTGTTGCTGGAAGCGGTGCTAAGCGATGGCCACCCGCTGCCCACGCTGGAGGCGTTGCCTGCCTTTGCGCAGCAGGCCGACGAGGCACTATCCGAGCTGATCGGCTGCCTGCGCAACGGCGGCGCCCCCACCGCGGCCACCTTGCGCAAGACCGAGCGTCAGCTTTCCGATGCGCTGGCCGCCTTGCCCGACAGTTCGCCAACCACGGCCGCGCTGGCCGACACCATCGACCGCGTCACCGACAGCATCGGCACGCTCACCCACTTGCTGCGCCCTGCCCGACCGGCCTCGGCCGAGACGCCAACCATGCAGGACGGCGCGCACGGTGCCGGCGGGTAAACTGCCGCCCTGATCCGTGTTGCGAGCCCGACGATGACCGACCTGCTGCCCCGCGCCCATGCTGCTGCACTGGATGCCGCCGACCCGCTGCGCCACCTGCGCGATGCCTTCGTGTTCCCGCAGCACGGCGATCAGGATCAGACGTATTTCGTCGGCAATTCGCTCGGCCTGCAGCCACGCGCGGCACGCGCGATGGTGGACCAGGTGCTGGATCAGTGGGGCGCGTTGGCGGTGGAAGGTCACTTCACCGGCCCCACCCAATGGCTGACCTATCACCAGCTGGTGCGCGATGCGCTGGCCCGCGTGGTCGGCGCGCAACCGGGCGAAGTGGTGGCGATGAACACCCTCAGCGTCAATCTGCATTTGATGATGGCGAGCTTTTATCGTCCCACGCCGGAACGCGGTGCAATTCTGATCGAAGCCGGCGCGTTTCCGTCCGACCGCCACGCGGTGGAATCGCAGTTGCGCCTGCACGGGCTGGATCCGGCCACCCATCTGATCGAAGTGGAAGCTGACGAACCCAACGGCACGTTATCGATGGCGGCCATCGCCGATGCCATCGCGCAGCATGGTCCGCGCCTGGCGTTGGTGCTGTGGCCGGGCATCCAGTACCGCACCGGGCAGGCCTTTGACCTGGCCGACATCGTGCGGCTCGCGCGGGCACAGGGCGCGGCGGTGGGCTTCGACCTGGCGCATGCGGTGGGCAACATCCCGCTGACCCTGCACGACGATGGCGTGGATTTTGCGGTGTGGTGTCACTACAAATATCTCAACGCCGGCCCCGGCGCGGTGGGTGGGTGCTTCGTGCATGCGCGGCATGCCAACAGCGATCTGCCGCGTATGGCCGGCTGGTGGGGACATGAGCAGCAGACCCGCTTCCGCATGGACCCGCAGTTCGTGCCCTCGCCCGGCGCCGAAGGCTGGCAGCTGAGCAACCCACCGGTACTGGCGCTGGCACCGCTGCGCGCATCGCTGGCGCTGTTCGACCAGGCTGGCATGGCCGCGTTGCGCGCAAAGTCCGAACAACTCACCGGGCATTTGGAGCAGCTGATCCACGCACGTGTGCCGCAGGTGCTGCAGATCGTCACCCCGGCCGAACCGCCGCGACGCGGCTGCCAGCTGTCGTTGCGAGTGGCCGGCGGACGCGCGCAGGGGCGCGCGCTGTTCGAGCATCTGCATGCGGCCGGTGTGCTCGGCGACTGGCGCGAACCGGATGTGATCCGCATTGCTCCAGTGCCGCTGTACAACCGCTTCAGCGATCTGCACACCTTCGTGGAACAGGTGGAAGCCTGGGCGGCCGCCTGAGTGGGGCAGACTGACTGCATTGCCACCAAACCACATCTGCGGTACGCGCAATCGCCGCCTGCCCACGTACACTTCGAGCCCGCCCAGGGCTGATGCGAGGGCGGCTGTCACTGTCAGTCGCTGTCTTCCCCCTTTCGCCGGCACTGCGTCCGGCTGCTGCCGGACATTGCATTGAGCCCAGTTTCTCCGCGTTCCCTGACCTTGATCGGCGCCGGTCTGGCCGGTTGTCTGTTGGCCATCCTGCTGTCGCGTCGCGGCTGGCAGGTCACCGTCTACGAACGGCGTGGCGATCCACGCATCAAGGGCTACGAGTCTGGCCGCTCGATCAATCTGGCGCTGGCCGAACGCGGCCGACATGCGCTGCGCCAGGCCGGCGCCGAAGATGCGGTGATGGCCAAGGCGGTGATGATGCGTGGGCGCATGGTGCACCCGCTGGTCGGCGAACCGCAGCTGCAACGCTACGGGCGCGACGACAGCGAGGTGATCTGGTCGATCCACCGCGCCGCGTTGAATGTTGCGCTGCTCGATCTGGCCGAACAGGCCGGCGCACAGGTGCATTTCTACCGCCGCCTGCATACGGTGGACTTCGACGCCGGCTACGCACGCTTCATCGACGACCGCGATGACCAGCCACACGAAATCCACTTTCAAAGTGTGATCGGCAGCGACGGCGCCGGCTCGGCGCTGCGCGCGGCCATGCAGCGCAAATCGCCGCTGGGCGAACGCACCGAATTCTTGGATCACTCTTACAAGGAACTGGAAATTCCGCCAATGGCCGGCGGCGGGTTCCGTATCGAAGGCAACGCACTGCACATCTGGCCGCGCGGGCGCTACATGTGCATCGCGCTACCCAACGATGGCGGCACGTTCACCGTCACCCTGTTTTTGCCCAATGCCGGCGATCCGAGCTTTGCCAACACGCGTACCGGCGATGAAGCATTCGCCTTGTTCGCGCGCGATTTCCCGGATGCATTGCCGCTGATTCCGCAGCTAAAAGAACATTGGGAAGAGCATCCGCCCGGGCTGCTCGGCACCCTGACCCTGGATCGCTGGCACCTGGATGGCCGCGCCTTGCTGATCGGCGATGCCGCGCACGCGATGGTGCCGTTCCACGGCCAAGGCATGAATTGCGCGTTCGAAGATTGCGTGGCGCTGGCAGATCAGCTGGATGCCCACGACGACCTCGCCAGCGCGTTCGCTGCCTTCGAAGCTGCACGCCGCGACGATGCGGCGGCCATCCAGCAGATGGCGCTGGAGAATTACCTGGAAATGCGCGACCGCGTCGACGATCCCGACTTCCTGCTGCAGCGCGAACTCGAACAGCAGTTGCAGGCGCGTTGGCCCACCCGCTTCGTGCCGCACTACACCATGGTGACGTTCCTGCGCACGCGCTATTCGATTGCACTGGCGCGCAGCGAGATCCAGCGCGAGATCCTGGTCGCGGCCACGCGCGGACACAGCGATCTGTCGCGTATCGACTGGGCTGCGTTGGAGGCGATCGTGCATGCGCGCCTGGAGCCACTGGAAGGCGCGCATTGACGTCTGAGGCAGGTGTGGCCGACGGCGTCGCTGGCGGCAACGGTAACGTGCCGCCTCGTCATTGGCGTCCTTGCGGATGTCTCACCGGCTCGGCATCGGCTGCCGTCAGACACCGCAACCGCTTATGCGTCTGAGCTGTATCCAAACAGATCAGCCACTGGCCAACTGCACGAGCGCTCCGCTGACGGGCCAGCCACCCGCACAGCCACGTCTGAGCGTGCCAGTGCCGCGATGAGGGATACTAGGCGGCACCGGCAGCGCATACGCCGTGCGCTGCGCATCTGGATGTCGCACCCGCATGCCTGACAGCTTTCTCTTCTACGACCTGGAAACCTTCGGCCAGGACCCGCGCCGCACCCGCATCGCACAGTTCGCCACGGTGCGTACCGACGCGCAACTGCGCGTGATCGAAGAGCCAATCAGCTTCTTCGTGCAACCGGCCGACGATCTGCTGCCCTCGCCCTACGCCACCATGGTCACCGGCATCACGCCGCAACATGCGTTGCGCGAAGGCGTCACCGAGGCCGAGGCGTTCGCGCGCATCGCCGAACAGATGAGCCGCCCGCAGACCTGTACGCTGGGCTACAACTCGATCCGCTTCGACGACGAGTTCGTCCGCTGCGGCCTGTTCCGCAATTTTTACGACCCTTACGAGCGGGAGTGGCGCGGCGGAAACTCGCGCTGGGATCTGCTGGATGTGCTGCGGATGGTGCATGCGCTGCGTCCGGACGGCATCGTCTGGCCGCAGCGCGAAGACGGCGCCACCTCGTTCAAACTGGAACACCTGGCCAACGCCAACGAGGTACGCGAAGGCGATGCGCACGAAGCGCTGTCGGACGTCTACGCCACCATCGGCATGGCGCGCAAATTCCAGCAACATCAGCCAAAACTGTGGGACTACGCGCTGCGCTTGCGCGACAAGCGCTTTGCCGCCACGTTGCTGGACGTCATCGCCATGCAGCCGGTGCTGCATATCTCGCAGCGTTACCCCGCCTCGCGCCTGTGCGCCGCGGCGGTGCTGCCGCTGACGCGCCATCCGCGCATCGATAGCCGCGTGATCGTGTTCGATCTGGAAGGCGACCCGGACGTCCTGTTGCGGCTAAGCCCCGACGAGATCGCCGACCGTCTGTATATCCGCGCTGCAGATCTGCCGGAAGGCGAGCAGCGTATTCCACTGAAAGAAGTACATCTGAACAAGTCGCCTGCGTTGGTGGCCTGGCAGCATCTGCGCGCTGCGGATTTTGAGCGTCTGGGTGTGGATCACGACGCGGTACTGGCCAAGGCGGCACGGTTGCGCGAATTGGGCCCTGCGCTTGCAGAAAAGGTGCGCCAGGTTTATGGCAGCGAGCGCGCACCTGCGGCAGCGACCAACGATGCCGACGCCTCGCTCTACGATGGCTTCCTGGCCGAAGGCGACAAGCGTCTGCTGGCACACGTCCGTGCCAGCGCACCGGCCGAACTGGGCGCACTGGAGGCGCGCTTTCGCGACCCGCGCCTGATCGAACTGCTGTTCCGCTACCGCGCGCGCAACTGGCCGCAGACACTGTCGTTCGAGGAACAGGAGCGCTGGAACGTCTATCGCCGCCAGCGCCTGCTCGAAGACCGCGGCCTGGGCGAGGTCACCTTGGAGCAGTACCACGCGCAGATCGCGGATTTACGGCTTGCTCACCCCGACGATGCTACCAAGCAAGCCCTACTCGACCAGCTCGCCGCCTGGGGTTTGGACCTCCAACGCACGCTATGACCACCTACTTTTCCGACGCCAGTTTCAAGTTCCTGCACGCTTTGGCCCGCCACAATGACAAGACCTGGTTCAACGACCATCGGCATCAGTACGAGGCGCATGTGCGCCAGCCATTTCTGCAGCTGATTACCGATCTGCAACCGGCACTGGCGCAGGTCAGCGAACACTATCGCGCCGATCCCAAGACCCAGGGCGGCTCGCTGTTTCGCATCTATCGCGATGCGCGGTTTTCCAACGACAAATCGCCGTACAAAAACTGGCAGGGCGCGCGTTTGTTTCACGAGCGCCGCCGGCAGATGCCGGCGCCGTCGTTCTATCTCCACCTGCAGCCAGGCGAAAGTTTTGTCGGCGCAGGTTTGTGGCATCCGGAGCCAGACACGCAGCGCAAGCTGCGCCAGTTCATTTTCGACAACCCCGGCAGTTGGAAAGCGGCCGCGCACAATCCGAAATTGCTGCGCAAATTCACCATGGACGACAGCGAAAAGCTGGTGCGTGCGCCGCGTGGATTCCCCAACGATTTCGAGTTCATCGACGATCTCAAGCACCGCAACTGGGCATACTTGCGTCACCTGGACAACAGCATCATGACCGGACCGCGACTGCGCCAGACCATCGAAGCGGACCTGGTGATTCTGGCGCCGTTCGTCGATTACCTGTGCGCGGCCTTGGATCTGGAATTTTGAGGACGCCGGATCTACCGCTGGGTCAGCAGCGTCGGACGCTGGGCCGCACCAAGCTTTTGGTCTCGCCGATCGGTCTGGGGTGTTCCGGCTTTTGGGGCCACCGCCGCTTCGACGAAGGCGCCGCCGCACGGGTGCTCGAGTACGCGCTGGCGCAGGGCGTGAACCTGCTCGACACCGGCCACAACTACTCCGGCTTCCATGCGGAACCGCGTCTGGGACGGATCCTGCGTCCCCTGCTGGCGCAATATCCGCGAGAGTCGCTAGTGGTGTCCAGCAAGGGCGGTACCTTGACTGGCCAGGCAGGTATCAGTGGTGCCGAACAGCGTGACTTCTCTGCCGCAGCGATCACTGCCAGTTGCGAAGCATCGCTGCGCAATCTTGGCTTGGACTATCTCGACATCTACCAGCTGCATGGCGCCAGCGAGCACGACATCAACGACGAACTGCTGCTGGCTCTGCAGCGTCTGCGCGAGCGTGGCCTGATCCGCCACACCGGCATCAATACGCATTCGGCGTCGACCCTGCGCTGGATGATCACCCACCCCGACGTCTTCGATGTGGTGCTGCTGGACTACAACGCGCTGCAGCAGGACCGCGAACCGCTGATCGACCAGCTGCAGAACGTGGGCATCGGTGTACTGGCCGGCACCGTGCTTGCGCAGGGGCACCTGTTGCCCGCGCGCGCGCGCCTGCCGCGTCTGTCCGACGCCTGGTATCTGGCACGCGCGTGGCTGAAGCCCAGCAGCCGTGCCTTGATGCAGTGCGCACGCGACATGCGCCGCGCGGTGGCTTCGATCGACAGCCAGCGACCTGCGCAAACGGCGTTCGCTTATGTCCTGCAGCACCCGGGCGTGGCCAGCGGCATCCTGGGCACCACCCGCATCGGCAATCTGGATGACGTGCTGCAGACTCGCGTCCAGGCGCTAAACACCACCCAACGGCAACGGCTGGTTGCCGCCTTCGGCGATGGCCGCGGCTCACCCAGTCACTGATCTTCACCTGCGGCGGACGCGATTGCGGCAGTCTGGGCGCCATGAAAAAAACCATCGGCATTCTCCTTGCAGTACTGCTGGCCGTCACTGCGTGGTGGTTCGGCGGGCCTTACATGACCATGCATGGCCTGTCCAAGGCCATCGAGCAACGCGACACCGCTGCACTGGAACGCTACGTCGACTTCCCGCGTGTGCGCAGCAGTCTGCGCGCCCAGCTCAACGATTATGTGGTGCGGCAAGCCGGACCAGACATCGCCGCCAGTCGGTGGGGCACATTGCTGTACGGCCTGGGGAACCAACTCGGTGGTGCGGCGGTGGATACGCTGGTGACGCCGATCGGCATCGGTGCCCTGTTGCAGGGGCATGTGCTGTGGAAGCGCGGCCGCAATGAACTGCAGGGCGGCGATCCCTTCGGCCCCACCGAGCCAGCGCGACCGCTGAAAGACGCCAAACACCACTTCGAGGCGCTGGACCGCTTCGTGATCGACGTCGGACGCGCCCCCGGCGAACCACCACTGAAGGTGGTGCTGGAAGCACAGGGGTTACGCTGGAAGGTGGTGGACCTGCAGTTGGGGATATCACCGACGCCAGATGCCGATTGAGTGACGCTACCGCCCTCGCCTTAACCTTCGTTGGCCACGCCGTGCGGCACATGACCAGCGGCCACGTGCTGATGTTGACGCGCACTGTCGATGTTGTGCTGGGAATCGTCGAAGAAGATATCGGCACCAAACGCCTCAAGGAACGGGCCCTTGTGCCGCCCGCCGAGGAACAGCGCCTCGTCCAGACGCACGCCCCACTGGCGCAAGGTGCGGATCACCCGCTCGTGCGCCGGTGCCGAGCGCGCAGTGACCAGCGCGGTGCGGATCGGCGAGGCTTCGCCGGGCGGAAACGCCGCCTGCAAGGCGTGCAGTGCCGACAGAAAATTGCGGAACGGCCCCACCGACAACGGCTCGCGTGCGCGCTCGCGCTCGTGACGCCCGAAGGCTTCCACGCCCTGCTCGCGCGAAATGCGTTCGCTCTCGTCGCCGAAGATCACCGCATCGCCGTCGAAGGCGATCCGCAGCTGCGTCGACAAACGGCTTTCGTCGTTGTCCACGATTGCCGCGGCGGCCTCGGCGCGTTCGCCGGGCGCCCGCGGCATGATGGTCGCCGCCGCAATGCCGTGGCTCAGTGCGCGCCGGACCGATTCCGGATTGGCCGACAAAAACAGATCGGTGCCGAATGGTTTGACGTACGGCCAGGTCGGCTGGCCCGAGGTGAACGTGGCACGCACGATGCCCAGGTTGTAATGCTGGATCGAATTGAAGATGCGCAGACCGGTGTCGGCGGAATTACGCGACAGCAGAATCACTTCCACCCGCGGCGCGTCTTCGGGCACATCGTGATTGAGCGCCAGCAGCTTGCGCACGACCGGAAACGCAACGCCAGGCTGCAAGACGTCGTCCTCGTGCTCGCGCTGAAACGTCGAATACGCCTCCACCCCATTGGCCTCGAATAGCGCATGGCCTTCTTCAAGATCGAACAGGGCGCGCGAGGTCACCGCGACGGTCAATAATCTTGGGGAGTTGTCAGGCATTGGAGAGGCCGGGATTGGTGATTGGGGATTCGGGCTTGGTTTGCAGTGGCGATCGGGAATTGAACGATGGAACTGGACGATGCGTGACGCATCGTACCGGTCGGCACACTCTCTCGCAGCCAGCATGGCACGCCTTTGCCGTTGCCAATCCCGAATTCCCAATACCCGCCCTCACACCGCAAACTGCTCGCTGAAGATGCGTTCTTCCAGGTTGTGTTCGGGGTCGAACAACAAGGTGACCTGGCGTTGCGTGGATTCGCGGATGGTCACTTCGACCACGTCGCGAATTTCGTGCGAATCGGCGGTGACGCTGACCGGGCGCTTGTACGGGTCCAACACGCGAAAGCGCACTTCGGTCTCGGCTTTGAGGATGGCGCCGCGCCAGCGCCGCGGGCGATACGGTGCGATCGGCGTCAGCGCCAACGTGTGCGATCCCAGCGGCAGGATTGGCCCGTGCGCCGAATAGTTGTACGCCGTGCTGCCTGCCGGCGTGGCCACCATCACGCCATCGCCGATCAACTCGGCAATGCGGGTCTGGCCGTTGAGATCAATGCTTAGATGCGCCGCCTGCCGGGTTTGCCGCAGCAGCGAGACTTCGTTGTAGGCCAACGAGCCGGCACTGGCCCCGGATTCGGTCTGCACCTGCATTTCCAGCGGCCGCAGATACGCCGGCTCGGCGCGTTGCAGGCGCTCCAGCAGGTCGTCCTCGTCGTCGCGGTACTGGTTCATCAGGAAGCCGACCGAGCCCAGCTTCATGCCGAACACCGGCTTGTCGGAGGCGCCATGTCGATGCAGCGTCTGCAGCATGAATCCATCGCCGCCCAGCGCACAGACGATGTCTGCGCTGTCCAGCGCATGGTCGCCATAGCGCTGCACAAGGCGTGCGCGTGCGGCCACCGCCGGCTCGGCGGGGCTGGCAAGAAAGGCAATGCGAGGTGATGCGGTCATCGTTGACTCCAAAGCATGGGAATCAGCATACCGCAGCCCTGTGCTGGGCTTGTCGTGACTATGCCCTGCCCCTTCCGGGCATGCACGGCAGCGGTCGCGTCTTCGCGATCAAGTGCGCATGAGCCTGCGCACATGCCAGCTTCGCAACCGCGTTTGCTGACGTCAGTGCGGGCCCAGGCAGCACGCCATCGGACGCAACCGGCCTGAACTCAGGCCGTCAGCCGCCAGGCGCGGTGGATGCGCGCATGCCGTTCGAAATCCGGGTCGATGGTACGCGGGCTGATCTCCTCGCACTGCGCGAACTCCGCCACCGCCTCTTCATCCAGCTTGAAGCGACGGAAGTTGTTGGAGAAATACAGCACGCCACCGGGCGCCAACCGTGCCACAGCCGCGCGCAACAGACGCACGTGCTCGCGCTGGATATCGAAATCCTCGGCGCGTGCGGAGTTGGAGAAGGTCGGCGGGTCGCAGAAAATCACGTCGAAATGCGCGCGTTCGGCTTCCAGCCAGGCCAATGCATCGGCTTGCACTAGCTTGTGCTTGCTACCGGCTAGCCCGTTCAACGCAAGATTATCGGCGCACCACTGCAGGTAGGTTGCCGACAGATCCACGCTGGTGGTGGACGCCGCTCCAGCTACGGCCGCTTCCACGCTGGCCACGCCGGTGTAGCAGAACAGGTTGAGGAAGCGGCGTCCCTTGGACTGCTGCGCCATGGTGCCGCGTAGCGGGCGATGGTCCAGAAACAGCCCGGTATCCAGGTAATCGAACAAGTTCACGCGCAGCAACGCGCCGTGTTCGCGCACGTGGACGATTTCGTTGCGCTGCTCGAAACGGCCGTACTTGCTGCCGCCCTTGCCGCGTTCGCGCGACTTCAGCGCGACGCGCTCGGCCGGCACCTCGAACACCTCGCGTGCGGCCGCGAGCAGTTCGTTGAGGCGACGGCGCACATCGGCTTCCGGAATCGTCGCCGGCGCTGCGTATTCCTGCACATGCAGGAAGATGCGCCGGTCGCCGTCGGCTTGCTGATACACATCGATGGCGGCGGAATATTCCGGCAGGTCGGCGTCGTAGGCGCGGAAACATTCGATGCCTTCGCGTGCGCGCCACTTCTTGAATTTCTGCAGATTCTTGCGCAGGCGGTTGGCCACCATCTGCGCGCCTTCGCTGAGCGCAGTCGGTGCCGCCAGCGGGGTGCGTCGCGGCACTGCGATCGGGTCGCAGACGATCAACGCGCATTCGATCGCGCCGTTGAACAGCTGGTATTTCTTGCCTGCGCGCAGGCCGGTGGCATAGGCCAGCTCGGCATTGCCGCACAGCAGGCTGGCGCGCCACTGCGGCACAGCGCGCTGCAAGGTGTCGCCCAGGCGGCGATACAGCGCTGCGTCGGCGGCCAGGCGCTCGTCGTAGGGCGGATTGCACACCACCACGCCGGTGGCCTGCGGTGGCGTCTGCAACTCACCGACCTCGCGCACGCCGAACCAGATCGCCTCGGCCACGCCGGCCACTTGCGCATTCTCTTTCGCAGCGCGGATGGCATGCGGGTCCATGTCGCTGCCATGGATCACCTGCTTGAGCGCGGCGCGGCCGACGCTGTCACGCTCGCGCGCCTCGCTGACCAGCTGCTGCCAACCATCGCGGTCGAAACCGCGCCAGCGGCTCGGCACATCGCTGCCGTAGCGCTGCAGACCGGGCGCGACGTCGGCCGCCATCAGCGCGCCTTCAATCAGCAGCGTACCGCTGCCGCACATCGGGTCCAGCAGGCCACCGCCATCGGCGTAAGCGCGCGGCCAGCCGCCGCGCATCAGCACCGCTGCGGCCAGGTTTTCCTTCAACGGCGCCTCGTTCTGCGCCATGCGCCAACCGCGCCGATGCAGCGGGCCGCCGCCCAAGTCGACCGAGATGGTGGCGCGGCCCTTGCGCAGCGACAGGTTCAAGCGCAGGTCCGGGCTGTCCACATCCACCGACGGGCGCTCCAGTCCCTGCCGGCGCATGGTGTCGACCACCGCGTCCTTGATGCGCTGCGCCGCGTAGCGGGCATGGGTAATGGCGGTGCCGGACACATGTGCGTCCACCGACAGCGTATGCCCCACCGAGAGATGCTCGTCCCACGGCAGTTCGGCCACGCCGGCATACAGTGCGTCTTCGTCCGGGCAATCGAACTCGGTCAGCGGCCACAGCACGCGGCTGGCCAGGCGCGACCACAGCACGGCACGCTGCGCATCGCGCAGTTCGCCTTCGACGTTAACGCCGGAGATGGTGGCGGTGGCCTTGCTGGCACCGAGCGCAAGCAGCTCGTCGGCAAGCAGGTATTCCAGGCCCTTGGCACAGGATGCGAAGAATTTCACGTAGGCAGGTATCGATAAAGACGCTGGCCGCGGCGGCGAGCGTGGGAACAGGACAGCGGGCCGGCGCCCTGTGGGCAATACCGTGGCCGCCGTGGACGGGCCGCAGATGGTCGGCCATCGCGGCCGGCATTACCAGCCCGGCGGCCGGATCGCCGACACCCGCGCAGCATGCCAGGCGCATGCAGCCCGCGCTCAGCCCAGCCCGAACGCCGGGTGATACGACACATCGGCCAGCGGCAGCAACCGATCACCGAACGCCAGCGCCTGCAGCTCCGATGCAGGCACGTCGGGCAACACCAAGCCGGGTTCGACCGCAAAACCCAAGCGCCGGAAAAACGCCGGCTCGCCCAGCGCCAGGCAGCCTGCGGCGCCGCGCTCGCGCAAGGTGGCGAGCGCGGCCTGCACCAGCCGCGTGCCCAGTCCTTGTCGCTGGTGGCCTGGCCCCACGGCCAGGGGGCCGAGCGCGAACCAGCCGGGCGAATCGTCCGACAGCGTCACCGGCGACACGGCCAGATGCCCCACCACATAGCCATCGTGGTCGGCCACCAGCGACAACGCCAGTGCGCTGTCCTGACGCAAACCGGCAATCACCTGGTGCTCGTCATGCCGGCTATGCTCGGCGCGCATGAAGGCCACCATCGTCAGCAGTTCGATGGCGGCGGCGTCGCCTTCGGTCGCTTCGCGGATCAACACATTCATGGGTGACATCGCGCGCAGCCATGCCTCGGACGGATCCGCATCACAGGCTCTGCAACAGTTCTGCGAACGCGCGTGCCGACGCGTCCACGTGCGAGGTCAGACGATGGTCGTCGTCGACCAGCAGCAAGCGCGCATGCCGTGCTTGGGCCCAAGCGATCACGTCGGCGGCCGGAATCAGCTCGTCGCGCCAGGCATGCACGATCGAGATTGGCACCTGCGCGGCGTCCAGCGCCGGCATCGGGCCCATTTTGGTTGGCGGCACCATCAGAAACAGGCCGCGCGTAGGGACCTGCAACGACACCCGCCCGGCGATATACGACCCCAGGCTGGAGCCAACCAGCACCAGCGGGCCCTTGTCGGCGGCCGCACGTGCGATCTCCAGCAGGCGTTGCAGCCGGCCGTGCACATCGCCCAGCGTGCTCACCTCGCGGCGTGCATCCAGGTCGGTGTAATCCGGGCGTTCGTGGGTCCAGCCCCACTGCTCGGCCACCTTGGCCAGCGCAGTCACCTTCAAGGCGTCCGGGCCGCTTTCGAAGCCGTGCGAGAGGATGCAATGCCCGCGGCTCATAGCGCCTGCACCGTATCGCCGATGCGCAGCACGCCACCGCGCAGGATGCGTGCGCACAGCCCGCCGTGACCGCGCATGGCGTTGTAGCCGCCCGCGCCTAGGGCATCTTCCATCCGCGAGCACGGGTCGCACGGGTCGGTTCCTTCGAGTTCCACCTCGCCGATGCGAAACCGCCGCCCTTTCAGCGCGATCAACGGGATGCCGGACACCACCAAGTTGCGCCGCAGCGTGGCCGGCGCGACGGTCGCATGGCCTGCCAGCGCCGCGATCACCGGCAGATGCTCGGCCTGGATCAGGGTCACGCCGCGCTTGCCGCTGCCGCCCTTGTAGCGGTCCCCAACCAAGCCGATGCCGGTGGTGACCTGCGCCGCGCCCACCTCCAGCATTGCCACATCGCGCGCCGGACGCACGCCGATCCAGGTCACCTGACCGGTCTGCGGCAGCGTCGCCATCAATTTGCCCAGAGGGCTGTCGGAATTAAAAGCCATCGCCGAATGCTAGCATCCGCTCCATGTCCGATGCCGTCCTGCCGTCGCCGCCGATCACCTACGCGCCGCTGTCCTACGAATCGCGGTTGGCGAAACGCGCGCTCACCCAGATCGACATGGTGGTCATCCATTGCACCGAGTTGCCGGACATGGCGATGGCGCGCGAATACGGCGAGCGCGTGCTCTACGACAGCGGCACCGGCAACAGCGGGCATTACTACCTCGATCGCAACGGCAGCATCCAGCAATACGTCGCGCTGGAGCGCGTTGCGCACCATGTGCGTGGGCATAACCCGCATACGTTGGGGATCGAACTGGTCAACCGCGGCCGGTATCCGCACTGGCTGGATTCGCGTCATCAAGCAATGACCGAACCGTATCCCGAAGCGCAGATCGCCGCGCTGATCACCTTGTTGCAGTGGCTACAGCAGCAGTTGCCTGCGGTACGCCGCATCGCTGGCCATCAAGCGCTGGATATCACCCAGGATGCGGCCAGCGACGATCCGGCGCGCAAGATCCAGCGCAAGCTCGACCCCGGCCCGTTGTTTCCGTGGCCGCGTATCGAAGCGGCGGTCAGCTGGTCGCACACGCCACGTTAGCAGGAGTTTTAGAAACCGCGCGATGCGTGCATGCGGTATGCGTTTGGCAGTTTCGAAACTGCCCACTGCTGCTGCACGCTCAACGCTCCGTCGCGCGGTAAGTCTTCTCGCCTGCGTTCACTGCCACGTCCAGTCGATTTTCGGGCGGCGCGATGGGGCAGACCACATGCGGCGTCAGTGCGCATGGCGGATTTTCGGCCAGATTGAAATCGAGCACGACGCGGCCATCGCGGGGCAGCGCGGCATAGAGGTAGCGCGCACCGCCATAACTTTCCTTGCCACTGGTGCGGTCGGCAAACAGGAAGAACAGGCCCTGGCCATCCTCCTGCAGCAGCGGCTGCAACCGGTATTGGTGGCCATTCTGCGAGAACACCGCCTCTCCGGGCACCTCCACGCTCAGTGGCGTACCGATCGACGTCAGTAAGGTGGTCGCGCGCGGCGTTGGATAGGGTTGCCAGTGCGCCTGGATGCGCCACTGCGGATCGGTCGGGAAATATTCCAGCCCCTCGAACTGTCTTAGCCCAGGCGCTGCAGGGTCGCGGAAGCGCCATCCGTACAAGGCGCCGGTCTGCACCAGATAGAACTGCCGGCCATCGACGTCCAGACGATCGCCGCGCTGCCCTGCCCGCTCCGGTTCCAGGCGGACCTCGTCGATACGCAGCCCATTGAGCGTCACCGACGCGGCGACATCCGCGCGAAAACGTACCTGCCCCGCTGCATCCAGTGTCAGTTGCCCCAACTGCGCAGGCCCGGCAGGCAAGATGATATCGCTGTGCGGGTCGCTGCCCACACGGTACCGACCGGTGCGCACGCGTCCCGAACCGGTATAGCTCAGCCACCCGTCGGGCGCACGCAGTTGCGTCAATCGCTCCGCGCGCGCGCGTTCCAGCGCGAGCTGATACACCTCTTGCTGCGCCACATTTCGATGACCGGCAGCAGGCGCATCGCTCACATCGGCGGTCGACCCCGCCGAACAGGCAGCCAGCGTCCACACCGCGACGCACAGCGCGCCAACCCGTAACTGCAACCGCATCGCTCACCCAGCACTGCAAGAAACTGCGCTCCGCGCAGCGAACCTGCGTCCCCACAGGCCACCGTTCCTGCCGCTATTGTGCCTTCAATCAGGCGCCGGTCGCGACCGGTCGCGACGCGTCCTGCAACCAACCGCTCCAGGAACCGGCGTAGACGCGTGCTCCTGATAGCCCCGCCACTTCCAACGCCAGCAACAAATGGCATGCCGTCACGCCGGATCCGCACATCACCACCACCTGCTCGGGCCGATGCGCACCTAACGACGCAGACAACTCTGCGCGCAATGCGGCGGCCGGCTTGAAGCGACCATCGCGCAGGCTCAACCCCAACGGTCGACTCACCGCACCTGGCACATGCCCGGCCACCGGGTCGATCGGCTCGACTTCTCCACGAAACCGCTCGCCTGCGCGCGCGTCGAGCAACCAGCCCGGCGCCTGTTGCAGTCGCTCCACTATCTGCTCGGCATCCACGACTGCGGCGCTATCGAAACTGCCGGGATACGCGGCGCCATCATGCAGTGCAGGTGGCTCGGTGCTTTCCGCACAACCGGCAGCACGCCATGCGGCCAAGCCGCCGTCCAGCACTGCCACCCGGCGATGCCCCATCAATCGCAACATCCACCACGCGCGTGCGGCCGCCATGCTGCCATCGCCCGCGTCGTACACCACGACCTGGCTGTGCGGATCGATGCCCCAGTGGCCGAGACGTTTGGCGAATGCCGCGCTGTGCGGCAGCGGGTGCCGCCCCAGCGACGGTCGCGACAGATCTGCCAGATCGTGGTCGAGATCGGCGTAATACGCGCCCGGCAGATGCCCCTGTGCATAGGCCTTACGCGCTGCGTCCGGGTCTGGTGCGGTCGGCGGCGCGGCGCGCGCATCCAGCAGACGCAGCTGCGGATGCTGCAACGTGGCCGCCAGGGTTGCGGCATCGACCAGCGTGTTCCAGTTCGGATCGACACTCATGCAACCTGCTCCAGGCGACGACGAAGATTGAGAAGAATGGCCGCCGTGGCGCCCCAGATGCGCTGGCCAGGCCAGTCGTATTCGAGCACGCGCCGCGGGCGCCCGCGGAATTCCAGTTCCACACTGCGCAGATTGTCCGGGTCCATCAGGTAGGCCAGCGGCACTTCGAAGACCTCCGCCACTTCGTCTGGCTGCGGTACCGCCACGAACGCCGGGTCGATTACCGCCACCACCGGCGTCACCCGGAATCCACTGACGGTCAGAAACGGATCCAGATACCCCATGGCGTGCACCTGCTGTGCGCCCAGCGCGATTTCTTCGCAGCTCTCACGCAGCGCCGCGGCCGCGGCATCGGCATCGGACGGTTCCACGCGTCCGCCCGGGAAACTGACCTGCCCGGCGTGATGACGCAGGCTGTCGGTGCGTCGCGTCAGCAACACCATGGTGCCCTGCTCGCGCGGCACCAGTCCGCATAGCACTGCCGCCTCGGCAGACGCCTCGCGGTCGGCCAGATCGATCAGTTCGGCATGGTTCCAGCCCGGCCCGGCCGGCGCAGTGTCCAGCGGGTACAACGCTCGCCTCAGCTGCGCGTACTCCGGCAGCCTTGCCGTCAGCGCGCGTGCGGGCAGCACCGTATGCAGATAGTCCTGGCGTTCGGCGTCGCTCATGCTCATCCAGCGTGCAATTTCATCCAGGCTGCGCAGGCAGCCGACACAGCGCGACTGCGCATCTAGCGAACATACACCGATACACGGACTCGGCAGCCGACCGGCTGCGAAATCGGGATCGGGATCTGCATCGACATCGGTTTCGACATCGCTGCCGCTCATTGCTGGGTCCTACGGCCGCTGCATCGTTTCATCGTCACCTTCAGGCAATCGGTCGACCAAAACGACAACGCCGGCCTGGTGGCCGGCGTTGTCATGGCAACATCGAGTGCAATTACTTGACGCTGACCAACTTGATCTCGAACTGCACAGCCACGTTCGGCGGGAACGGGGTACGCGGGTCGGCACCGTAGGCCTTTTCCGGCGGCAGGGTCACTTCCCACTTCGAGCCGGCCGGCATCTGCAGCAGCGTGTCGCGCATGGCCTGCATTTCGACTTCGCTGACCTTGATTGCCGGGATCTGCTGCGCCGGACGTGCCTTCTCGCGGTCGCCGAACGGGAACGGACCCGCTACTTCCAGCTGCACGGTGCTGGCCTGAGTCGGCTTGGCACCCTTGCCGGCTTCGATCACGCGGTACTGCACGCCGCTCGGCAGCGTCTGCACGCCAGCGGTGCTCTTGTTCTTGGCCAGGAACGCATCGCTCTTGGTCTTGTTGGCTGCAGCGGCCTTGTCGTACTCGGCCTTGGCCTGCTGGGCACGGCCCTGCTCGCGCTTCTGGAACGCTTCAACTGCTGGCTTGAGCTGGTCGGCAGTGATCGCCGGCTGCTTCTTGGCATAGGCGTCCTGCAGACCCTTTACCACCGAGTTGATGTCGAGCTGCTCGCCGCGGCCGGTGAGCTCGGCAAGGTTATTGCCGTAGTCATAGCCGAAGTAGTAGCTCAACTTGCCCTTCTCGGACGTCGTGTCCTGGGCCAGTGCATTGCCCGTCAGGGCCAGGGCCGCCACAGCGACCGCGATAGAACGCAACTTCATCAAACAATTCTCCAGGGTGGTGGCACAGGACGGGTCTGCCGCCTGAGATGACGCGCTAGGATAGCGGGCACGATACCGAACCGCTACTTATCACGAAAGCTAAGACCAGCAAGGCTTTCGGAAGTTCCGTATTTACTAATTTTTTACGTTCACAAGGGTTCACATGTCCAATCACGTCATTCTGATCGCCGATCACGCCAGCATCCGGACGATTACGGTCAACCGGCCGGACAAACTGAATGCTTTGAACCAACAGACCATGCAGGCCCTGGATCAGGCATTTCAGGATGCGGCCGCCGCAGACGATGTACGCGCCGTGATTCTCACCGGTGCCGGCCCCAAGGCCTTCGTGGCAGGCGCAGATATCGCCGAAATGACTGATCTATCGGCAATCCAGGGCCGCGAATTCTCGCTGCTGGGCCAGCAGCTGATGCGCCGGATCGAGCGCATGCCCAAGCCGGTAGTTGCAATGATCAATGGCTTTGCGCTCGGTGGCGGCCTGGAGCTGGCAATGGCCTGCCATCTGCGCATCGCCGCTGCCACCGCGCGCCTGGGGCAACCGGAAATCAACCTTGGCCTCATCCCCGGCTTCGGTGGCACACAGCGCCTGCTGCGCCTTACCGGCCGCGCCGCAGCGCTGGAACTGTGCCTGCTTGGCCTGCCGATCGACGCCGCGCGCGCACTGCAGCTGGGACTGGTCAATCGCGTGGTTGAAGCCGATGCCTTGCAAGAGGAAACGCTCGCACTGGCACAGCGCCTGGCAGCCGCGGCACCGCTGGCACTGCGCGGCATTCTGGATGCGGTGGTGTTCGGCGGGGAATGCGCCATGGAAGAAGGTCTGCAGCTGGAAACCGCGCAATTTGCACTGTTATTCGCCACTGACGACATGCGCGAAGGCACACGTGCGTTTCTCGACAAACGCCCTGCTCAATTCAAGAACCGCTGATCATCGCCATGACGCTCGACCCCACATCGGCACCGCGTCCGTTGCCACTGCAGCTGTTGGACTGTGTGCAGGCAAATGATCTGGATCGCGCTTTGGCGCTCGGCTTGATGGCATATCTGCCCGAACCGCAGCACGACGTGCTGGACGCCAATTTCCCGCAAGTCTGCGCCACATTGCTGGGTGCACAGCAGCGGTTGCGCGATGCATGGGCCGCGCGCGAACGCTATCGCGCGCGCGCCGCGCGCCTGCAACGCCGCGCCGCCGAGCGTGACGCACGCAGGGCACCCGCCCCGGCACCCAGCCAACCGGCAACGCCTGCGTTGCCGCCGCTGGCCGCTGCCATCCTGGCGCGCGCCAAGGCAAAAGCCGCCGGCGGAGCGCAGCCATGAACGCACCGCAGGCACGTCGTGGCGGCAGCATGCGCAAGCCTGAGATACAGGAGATGTTCGAGCGCTTGCGCGAACTTAATCCGCACCCGACCACCGAGCTGGAATACACCACCCCGTTCGAATTATTGATCGCCGTGCTGTTGTCGGCGCAGGCTACCGATGTCGGCGTCAACAAGGCCACGCGCAAGCTGTATCCCGTGGCTAACACGCCCCGTGACATTCTCGATCTCGGCGAAGAAGGCCTGAAGCGGTACATCGCCACCATCGGCTTGTTCAACGCCAAGGCCAAGAATGTCATCGCCACGTGTCGCATTCTGCTTGAGCGTTACGGCGGCGAAGTGCCGCACGACCGCGCCGCGCTCGAGGCGCTGCCCGGCGTCGGCCGCAAGACCGCAAATGTGGTGCTCAACACTGCGTTCGGCGAGCCTGCCGTGGCAGTGGACACGCATATCTTTCGCGTCTCCAACCGCACCGGCCTTGCGCCAGGCAAGGACGTACGTGCAGTCGAAGACACGCTGGTCAAGGTCATTCCCGCCGAGTTTCTGCACGACGCGCATCACTGGCTGATCCTGCACGGCCGCTATGTCTGCAAGGCACGCAAACCGGATTGCCCGGGCTGCGTGATCCACGATCTATGCCGCTATCGCGACAAGACCCAGCCGGCGCCGGAGCGGCAAACGAAGGCCTAAATGTAATGCAGCCGTGGAGTCAGAGCAACAGCGCAACAGCCAGCCCTGATCCACACGCAGCAACCGCAAGGCCGCAAGCTTTCACGAGTCCCAAGTCCCAAGTCCCAAGTCCCAGGTCCCAGGTCCCAGGTCCCAAGTCCCAGGTCCCAGGTCCCAGGTCCCAAGTCCCCGATCACCGATCCCAGCCCAAAAAAATCGCGACCGGATGATGCGTCTTTCGGCGCCATGCATCATCCGGTCACGACGGGGGTCACCCGGCGCGAACGCCGGGCGTTTACAACACCTTACGCAGCTTTCGCCTGCTCAACCCGCGGCTCCACAAGCACGCCGTCCACGGTGGGCTGCCCTTCGACACGTCGATCGAGTTCCTTCCAATCCACCACCAGCTCGCAACCACGCGAGGCCGCATTGCGGTTCCAGTCGCGCAACAACTCGATGCAGGCGTGGTCGACGTGGTGCAGCTTGGCCACATCCAGATGCAGTGCAGTATTGGGCGGCACGCTTTCCAGCGTCCGTGCCATGGCCGGCACCTTCAGGAAGGTAGCCGAGCCCTGCAGGGTCAAATGCATCTCGTCCTTCTTGTCGGCGTGCTCACGCACCTCGACCTTCAGATGCGAGGAGTGCAGTGCCAGACGGAACAACGACAGACCAAAGCCGATCAGTACACCGGTCAGCAGGTCGGTGGCCACGATCGCGAAGGTGGTCGCCAGATAGATCGCGGCCGTTCCGCGGCCGTAAGTCGCCAGCTCCTTGACCTGCCCGATCTTGATCATCTTCACGCCCGTGTAGACCAGGATACCGGCCAGACACGCCACCGGCGTCATCCGCAACAACCAAGGCAGCAGCATCGCGAATACCAGCAACCAGCTGCCGTGCAGGATGGTCGAGGTACGCGTGGCCGCACCGGCCTGCACATTGGCCGCACTGCGCACGATCACGCCGGTCATCGGCAATGCGCCCAGGAAGCCGCACAGCATATTGCCCACGCCCTGCGCCGCCAGCTCACGGTCGTACTGCGTGCGCGCCCCCTGATGCATACGGTCCACCGCCGCCGCCGACAGCAAGGTTTCTGCGCTGGCGATGAAGGCGAAGGTCACTGCCGACACCAGCAACGTATGGTTGAACACGCCAAAGATCTCGGAAATGCTGGGGATGCTGATGGCAGATAACAAATTGGTCGGGACGTCGACCTTGTTGACGTTCAGGCCCTGCAACTGCACCGTCGCCGTGACCACCACCACCGCGATCAACGCACCCGGCAAAAGCGCAGGCGCTGCGGGCGCAACTTGTCCCACGCCAGGATGATGCCGATGGTCGCCAGACCCACCAACAACGCGGTCCTGCCGGTGCCTTCGCTGATCGCCTGCCACAACACGGCAGGCAAGGCGGCGAAGTTTTCCAGACCACGCGCCTTGGGCGCGGCATCCATCAACACGTGTGCCTGCGACGCCACGATCAGAATGCCGATGCCCGACAACATGCCGGCCACCACGGCCGGCGATGTCATCCGGAACCACACACCTGCGCGGCACAGACCGGCAACCAGCTGAATTGCGCCGGCTACCAGAATCACCGGCCCAAGCGCAGCAGCGCCGTGCTCACGGACCAGTTCGAACACCAACACAGCCAGGCCGGCGGCCGGCCCGCTCACCTGTAAGGGAGAGCCCGCCAGAAAGCCAACAACCAAACCACCGATGATGCCGGTGATCAGACCTGCGGCCGGCGGCATGCCGGATGCGATCGCGATCCCCATACACAACGGGAGCGCGACAAGAAAGACCACGACAGACGCCAATAAATCACGCCCAAACAGTCCCTGACGGAAATATCCGCCGATACCTGATGTGTTCATGGTGGACTCCGTCAAGCGAGTTCAGCGCGCACGACTTGCTGCAGTCGCGGACGTGGCGTGGCTTCGGGAGTGCTTTCGGCCAGGAGCGGCCGGAAGCCACCCTTCTCGGCATCGAAGGCGCGGATCTCCCCGTGCGCGATATCGTAGATCCAGCCATGGATACGCAAGGTGCCTGCGGCCAGACGGGCTGCCACTACCGGCTGCGTACGCAGGTGATCCAACTGCGAAACCACGTTTTCTTCGGTCATGCAGCTCAGCGCGTCCTGGCTATGCGGGTCATGCCCGTGATGCGCGGTGACATGACGTGCCGCGTCGGTGTGCTTGAGCCACGCTGCCACGGAGGGCACATCTTCCAGCGACTCCGGCTTAAGCACGGCTTTCATCGCACCGCAATCGGTATGGCCGCAGATCACGATGTGACGCACGCCCAGCACCGCAATGGCGTATTCGATCGCCGCCACCACGCCGCTGACATGCTGCGAGTAAGGCGGCACCACGTTACCGATATTGCGATAGACGAACAGTTCGCCTGGCTGCGCGGAGAAGATCAGTTCCGGCATGACGCGCGAATCGGCGCAGGTAATGAACAGCGTGTGCGGGCTTTGGCCGCCTGCCAGTTCCTGAAAGCGCGCACTCTGGCGCGGATAGACTTCCTTACGGAAATGACGAAAACCTTCTAGCAAACTTTCCATGGGAGATTCCTCTGGGCAACGAATAGCCGTTCGCGGCGCAGACCGCGAATTGCAAAAACAACAAATCAATTAGGAATCCGGCGCGGAACGCACCGGGTGCAACGACAGCGGGGATCAGCCAAGCAGTGCGTTTGGAGGGCGCAGTTGTGGGATCAGGTCGCGTTTTTGATTTGCCGGCGCGTGATGCGCATGCCAAGAAGGGGAATACCGCGCCAGCATCGGCCATGCTTGGGAGAGCAAGGGGATATCGTCTGCAGGCTGTGTATCGACTTGGCTTTGCGTCTCGCCGTCGTCCTGCGGATCTTCTGCTGCATCGCGTTCTTCGCCAGCATCCACCATTACCGCAAAGCCGTCGCCCACTAACGCGTCATGGACGCGCACGTGCGCGTTGGCTGCCGACCACACGCTAAGCGCGAGCAGGCAGACCAACAGCAGTTGGAGGAATCGAGGAAACATGGCCTCGAAACTAACAATTTAGGCACTGCGTGTGCAAGTGGTGCGTCGCACAAACTGACACACAGGTTCAGCATGGGATGCACGCATTCAAAGGCTGTCGCCAGATATCCCCATACGTTCGTCGTTCAAGGCCCCGGAAAGGCGCTGTCATAAATCGCCGCCGTTCAGAATACTGACACACGATGACATAGTTTAAACTTACGTAAATTCTTGTCTTTATTGACAAAAATTGATTATTACGTTTCCGTCGTTTTGTCACATTAACGCAACTTTCACACCCTAGCCTGCGCCCACTTTCTCAGGTCGCAAGGCATCTATGAAACTCGCTCCCACCCTGCTTGGTTCCGCGCTGCTGCTGGCACTCGCCGCTCCTGCAGCACACGCCGAAATCGCCGTCGATGTGATCGGCGGCTCGGAAGTCTCGCTGGAAGGCCTGGTCCAGGCCGACGGCAACTGGTTCCACAACGATGTCCAGGACCTCAATGGCGCGATTGGCGCCAACGGTGACAATTCCGAATTCAGCATCCGTCGCGCCGAGCTGGTGCTCAAGGGCAAGGGCCCGGGCAATGTCGAGTGGGTGCTGGGTTACGATCCGAGCGTTCTGAAGCAGGTGACCATCAAAGGCACCACCGTCAACAGCACCGGTCGTTTCCTGGATACCAACGTCAAGTACAAGTTCGGCGGCAACGCGAACAACTATCTGCAGATCGGTCAGTTCAAGCAGCCCAACAGCCTGGAAGAACTGTCCAGCACCAAGAACAACGACTTCGTTTCCAAGGCGTCGGTGACCAATACCTACGGCATCTCGCGCCGTCTGGGCGTGGCTTACGGCATGGGCGACAACAACTGGAGCGTGACCGCCAGTGCGTTCGGCCGCGAACTGACCCGCAACCAGGCGCACGGCAGCGGCTATGGCGCGCGTGGCACCTGGGCGCCGATCAACGAGACAGGCAACGTGCTGCACTTCGGCCTCAGCTACCTGACCTACGATACCGACGACGACACCTTGCGCCTGCGCGCACGTCCCGACGCCGACCTGACCACCGTTCGCCTGATCGACAGCGGCGCCATCACCAATGTCGACAACGTCGGTGTTGCCGGTGCCGAGGCGATGTGGATCACCGGGCCGTTCAAACTGCAGAGCGAGTACTTCCAGGAGAACGCCAATCGCATCGGCGCCAACGCACACGACTATAAGAGCGATGGCTGGTACGTGAGCGGCGTCTGGAACCTCACCGGCGAAACCTGGGGCTACAAGGCCGGCGTGCCGACCACTCCGCTGCCCAACGAACCGGCATCGGGCATGTGGCAGCTGGCAGTGCGCTACGACACCCTGGACCTCAACGACGGACACTTGGTCGCCAACGGCAACACGCCGTTCGTCGATGGTGTGCTTGGCGGCAAGATGAACGTCTGGACGGTCGGTGCCAACTGGTACTGGCGCTCCAACTTCAAGTTTGCCCTCGACTACGCCAAGGTCGACAGCACCCGCTACAACAACGCGACACGCGGCCTGATCGACGACAACCCGTCGATCATCGAAGCACGCGCGCAGTTCTACTGGTAAGCCCATCGCCACCGCGTTGCGCTCGGTCGAGCGTACGCGGTGGCAGCCACCACTTCCTACCGGCCTGAACATCCGACGGCGCAATGCCGTCATCGCTTTGTCATTTCTTAGACACCGCATGGTCATGCCGTTGCCCTGCAATGGCACCACTGCGGGACGTTCTGATCCCTTCACTCCAGGAGCTGTTCCGTGATCCACTCCTTCAAGACCCGTCTGGCCGTCGGCGTGCTCGCCGCCTCGCTGGCTCTGTGCGCCCAGGCTGCCGATGTCACCGGCGCTGGCGCGTCGTTCATTTACCCGGTGATGTCCAAATGGTCGGCCGACTACAACGCCGCCACCAAGAAGCAGGTCAACTATCAATCGATCGGTTCGGGCGGCGGCATCGCCCAGATCAAGGCGGCGAGTGTGGACTTCGGTTCGTCCGACGCCCCGCTCAAGCCGGAAGAACTGGCCGCTGCCGGCCTGGCGCAGTTTCCTTCGGTGATCGGCGGCGTGGTGCCGGTGGTGAACGTGCCGGGTGTCGCCGCTGGTGCGCTCAAGCTGGACGGCAAGACCCTGGGCGACATCTTCCTGGGCAAGGTCAGCACCTGGAACGACCCGGCGATCGCCGCACTCAATCCGGGCGTGAAGCTGCCGGAAGGCAAGATCACCGTGGTGCATCGCTCCGACGGCTCGGGCACCAGCTTCAACTTCACCAACTACCTGTCCAAGGTCAATCCGGACTGGAAGAGCAAGGTGGGCGAAGGCACCGCGGTGCAGTGGCCGACCGGTATCGGCGGCAAGGGCAATGAAGGTGTCGCCGCTTACGTGAAGCAGATCAAGGGCGGCATCGGCTACGTCGAACTGTCGTACGCGCTGCAGAACAAGATGGCCTACACCGCGATGAAGAACGCCGCCGGCAAGTTCGTGCAGCCGTCCGACGAGACTTTTGCCGCCGCTGCCAACAGCGCCGACTGGGGCAACAGCAAGGACTTCTATCTGGTGATGACCAACGCGGCGGGCGACAACGCCTGGCCGATCACGGCGACCAATTTCATCCTGGTGCAGAAGAAGCCGAAGAACCCGGCCGGTCTGAAGAACACGCTGGAATTCTTCCGCTGGATCTACACCAAGGGCGATGCGCAGGCCAAGCAGTTGGACTACGTGCCGCTGCCAGACACGCTGGTGACCCAGATCGAGGCGTACTGGGCCAAGACTCTGCCGCACTGAGTACAACCCAAACCTCGGTTTGGCGGGCAGGCAGGGAACGCGATGCACCAACCGGCATGGGCCGGTGGTCCGTGCCGACTCCCCTGCCTCAGCTCAGACAGATGTGCCGTGTATTGCCGCCCTGGTGGCCGACACGAAAACGAGCAAAGGAACGACGCCGTCTCTCTCCCCGGCGTCGGCCCCGGGACGCGGATCCCGGAGGGCGCGACGCCCTCCTCGGTCCGCGTCTTTTTTTGTGACGGCTTGGCCAGAAGGCACTGTCATGCGGGTGTAACAAAAACATCATTTCATAGCGTGGTCTGCCGGATACCCCGGCCAATCCTGCCTCGGAGCTTCCATGAAATTGCAGTCGGCCAGCCTGACCGCCCTGTCCCTCACCATCGCCCTTGCCCTGGCCGCGTGCTCGCCCGGCAAGGACGCACAGTCCGGCGACGCCGCAAAGGGCGCGCCGACCGCAGGCGCCACTGCCGGCGAGACCAAGGGTGCTGAAATCTCTGGCGCCGGCGCTTCCTTCATCTACCCGCTGGTGTCCAAGTGGTCGGCCGACTACAACGCCGCCACCGGCAACAAGGTGAACTACCAGTCGATCGGCTCCGGCGGCGGTATTGCGCAGATCAAGGGCGGTACCGTGGATTTCGGCTCGACCGACAAGCCGCTGGACAGCACCGAACTGCAGCAGGCAGGCCTGGGCCAGTTCCCGTCCGCCATCGGCGGCGTGGTGCCGGTCGTCAATCTGGAAGGCATCGCACCGGGCAAGCTGCGCCTGACAGGCGCGCTGCTGGGCGACATCTTCCTGGGCAAGGTCACCATGTGGAACGACGCGGCCATTGTCGCGGCCAATCCGGGCGTCACCCTGCCGGCCACCAAGATCAATCTGGTGCATCGTTCGGACGGTTCGGGCACCACCTTCAACTTCTCCAACTATCTGTCCAAGGTCAGCCCGGAATGGAAGAGCAAGGTCGGCGAAGGCACCTCGGTGCAGTGGCCGGGCGGCGTGGGTGGCAAGGGCAATGAAGGCGTTGCCTCGTATGTGCAGCAGATCAAGGGCTCGATCGGCTATGTCGAGCTGGCTTACGCGCTGCAGAACAAGATGCCGTACACATCGCTGCAGAACGCAGCCGGCCAGTGGATCGAGCCGAATGCGGAAAGCTTTGCCGCCGCCGCTGCCAGCGCCGACTGGGCCAACGCCCGTGACTTCAATCTGGTGATCACCAATGCACCGGGCGAGAAAGCATGGCCGATCACCGCCACCAATTTCATGCTGATGCACAAGCAGCCCAAGGACGCGGCGCGCAGCAAGGCGACGCTGGACTTCTTCAAGTGGGCGTTGGAAAACGGCCAGGCCCAGGCCAGCGAACTGCATTACGTGCCGCTGCCGCCGGAGCTGGTGAAGCAGATCGAGGCCTATTGGGGCAGCGAGTTCAAGTAATGCCCTGCACCCGCCCATGCGGTGGGGTGCGCCGCGGCGAGGCGCCTGAGGGTGCCTCGCCGTTCCTGCTGTCTCACGCTCCCGCCGTTGCGCGGGTGACGAGTCCAATCGAATGAATGCCACCGCCATTCCCGAAGCGATGACCGCGCCACGCGGTCGCGACCTGCGCGACGCACGCGCCGATCGCCTGTTCAAGCTTGCGCTGGCCGCCACGGTCGTTTTCGTCCTGTTGGCGCTCGGCAGCGCGGCGCTGTCGATGCTGTGGGGCGGACGTCATGCCTTGCAGATGCAGGGCCTGAGTTTCTTCTATTCCTCCGACTGGAATCCGGTCGAAAACAAATACGGTGCGCTGGCACCGATCTACGGCACCCTGGTCACCGCCATGATTGCGATGCTGATCGCGGTGCCGGTGAGTTTCGGTATCGCGTTCTTTCTGACCGAAGTGGCACCGCGCTGGTTGCGTGGCCCGGTCGGCACCGCGATCGAGCTGCTAGCGGGCATCCCGTCGATCATCTACGGCATGTGGGGTCTGTTCGTGCTGGTGCCGGTGATGACCGAGCACGTGACGCCGTGGCTCAACGATCATCTCGGCACGTTGCCGCTGATTGGCCCGTTGTTTCAGGGCCCACCGTTGGGTATCGGCCTGCTGACTGCGGGATTCGTGCTGGCGATCATGGTGATTCCCTTCATCTCGTCGGTGATGCGCGAAGTGTTTCTGACCGTGCCCACGCGCTTGAAAGAATCGGCGTACGCGCTGGGGTCGACCAAGTGGGAAGTGAGTTGGGACATCGTGCTGCCCTACACCCGCTCGGCGGTGATCGGCGGCGTGTTTCTGGGGTTGGGCCGTGCGCTGGGTGAAACCATGGCGGTGGCGTTCGTGGTCGGTAACACGGTGCGCTTGTCGCCGTCGCTGCTGGAACCCGGCACCACCATCGCGGCGTTGATCGCCAACGATTTCGGTGAAGCCACCGAGACTTACCGCTCGGCGTTGCTGCTGCTGGGCTTTGTGCTGTTTATCGTGACGTTTATCGTGCTGGCCATCGCGCGCTTCATGCTGATGCAGCTCTCGCGCCGGGAGGGCAACTAATGTCCGCCGCTTCGGTGTCGCAATCGCTGTACAACCGCCGCCGGGTGACCAACGCCATTGCGTTGCTGCTGTCGTGCGTCACAGCCTTGTTCGGCCTGTTCTTCCTGGCCTGGATCCTGTGGACGCTGTTGTCCAAGGGCGTACCGGGCATCGACCTCAATCTGTTTACCAAGATGACACCGCCACCGATGCAGGAAGGCGGCTTGCTCAATGCCTTCTTCGGCAGCGCGGTGATGTGCGGGCTGGCGCTGGCCATCGGTACGCCGCTGGGCATCGCTGCGGGCACCTGGTTGGCCGAATACGGCAATGCGCGCAAGACCGGCGTGGTGGTGCGCTTCGTCAACGACATCCTGTTGTCGGCGCCATCGATCGTGCTGGGCCTGTTCGTCTACACCTTGTACGTGATGCAGACCGGCGGTCGCTTCTCGGCATTCGCCGGCGCGCTGTCGCTGGCCTTCATCGTGCTACCTGTGGTGGTGCGTACGACCGACGAAATGCTGCGACTGGTGCCGGCACAGATGCGCGAAGCGGCATTGTCGCTCGGCATCCCGCAGTGGAAAGTCACTGTGCAGGTGCTGTATCGCGCCGCCTCGGCCGGCATCCTCACCGGCATCCTGCTTGCGCTGGCACGCATCAGCGGCGAAACCGCACCGCTACTGTTCACCGCGTTCGGCAATCAGTACTGGAACAGCAACATCTTCCAGCCGATGGCCAGCGTGCCGGTGATCATGAATCAATTCGCCGGCAGCCCGTACGACACTTGGCAGACCCTGGCCTGGGCCGGCGCACTGGTGCTGACCGTGTTTGTGTTGCTGGTCAGCCTGGGCGCGCGTGCCCTGCTCTTGCGCAACAAGATCTCCAATGACTGACCTTTCCTTCCGGACACCCAACATGAACGATCTCCAAAACGCCAAGCCGATGCATCGCATCGCTGTTCCGGCCGCCAAGGGGGCGCCGACGGCGCAGGCGCCGGTGAAGGTGGCCGCACGCAATCTGGATTTCTATTACGACAAGTACCACGCGCTCAAGAGCATCAATATCGAGATCCCGGAAAAGCGCGTCACCGCGTTGATCGGGCCCTCGGGCTGCGGCAAATCGACCTTGCTGCGCATCTTCAACCGCATCTACGCGCTATATCCGAAGATGGAAGCGCACGGTGAGGTGTTGCTGGACAACGAAAACATCCTCTCGCCAAAGTACCCGTTGAACCGCCTGCGCAGCAAGGTAGGCATGGTGTTCCAGAAGCCGGTGCCGTTTCCGATGACGATCTTCGAAAACGTCGCCTACGGTATCCGCCACCACGAAAAATTGTCCAAGGCCGACATGCAGAATCGCGTCGAACACGCGCTGCGTCAGGGCGCGCTGTGGGACGAGGTCAAGGACAAGCTGGGGCAAAGCGCGCTGGGTCTGTCCGGTGGTCAGCAGCAGCGTCTGTGCATCGCACGCGCGGTGGCGCTGCGTCCGGACGTGTTGTTGCTGGACGAACCGACGTCGGCACTGGACCCCATTTCCACCAGCCGTATCGAGCAACTGGTGGAAGAGCTCAAGCGCGAATACACCATCGTGATCGTGACCCACAACATGCAGCAGGCCGCGCGCGTGTCCGACTACACCGCCTTCATGTATCTGGGCGACCTGATCGAACACGACCGTACCGAAACCATTTTTTCGCAGCCGTCCAAGCAGCAGACCGAGGACTACATCACCGGTCGTTTCGGTTGATGTAACGCGCCAACGCAACGCCGTATTGCAGCAGTTCCGTCGCACCCTTCCCTGCATGCCCTCACCGCATGCACTGTCGCCAGGATGGCGGCGGACATCCACCACTGCCACGAATCGAGACCACGATGAACCAGCACCTCAACGACCATATCGTCAAAAGCTACGACGAGGAGCAGCACCGTCTTGTCGCCGAGATCGTGCGCATGGGCGAGACGGCGGTGGCGCAGTTGGAAGCCGCGTTGGATGTGGTGGAGCGTCGCGACGACAATGCCGCACACCGCATTGTGGTCAACGATGAGGCGATCGACGCACTGGAGCATGCGATCAGTCATGACGTGATGCGACTGGCATTGCGCGGCCCGATGGCGCGCGATCTGCGCGAGATTCTCGCCGGCCTGCGTATTCCGGCCGATATCGAACGCATCGGCGATTACGCAGCCAACGTGGCCAAGCGCTCGATCGCGCTCAATTCCGCACCGCCGCTGCCGCAGACCGTTGGCCTGCGCGCACTCGGCCAGATGGCGGCCAACGCGGTACGCGACGCCGTGCAGGCGTATCGCGACAAGGACGCCAATGCCGCCATCCGCGTCCGCGACGAAGACGCACGCCTGGATGCGCAATACACCGCACTGTTCCGCGAGCTGCTCACCTACATGATGGAAGACCCGCGCAACATCACCCCTTGCACGCATCTGCTGTTCATGGCCAAGAATCTGGAACGCATCGGCGACCACGCCACCAACATCGCCGAGAATGTGTGGTTCTTGGTGCATGGCGAACAGCCGCTGCCGCCGCGCGTGAAGCGCGACGACACCAGCAGCACCGGCGTCATCTAAGCTGCGGCAGCGCGATGGCGCTGCCGTCCTCGCCGGCAACAACTGCCAGACCGCCTTCTCATTACGTATTCAGCTTCGAATCCCTACGGTGGAAGTGCACAGGCCGTTCCTGTGACGCAGGAGTCCGCTGATGAAACGCTTCGTTGGATCTTTCATGGCTTTGTCGCTGCTGACTTCTGTCACGGCGTTTGCAGCGCCGCAGCAGCACGACGGTCACGATCACGATCGTGATCGCAACGCGCAGCGTCACGACGACCATGGCCCTGACCTGCGTGATGATCATCGCGATGACAGGCATGACGACCGACGCGATGATCGCCACACCGCGCATCATGACGATCACCGCCACGACCGCCATGGCCCGCCGTATCGCCGTGGCGAGCGTCTGGCACCGGACCATCGTGGTAGCCGCATTGCCGACTATCACAAGCACCATCTCAAGCCACCGCCGCGCGGGCACGAATGGCGTCGCGTGGATAACACCTACGTGCTGATCGCAGTGGCCACCGGGCTGATCACCAGTGTCGTCGCCGGCCGCTGACGGCTCGCCCACTGTGTCGTGAGGCAGGCCCGGTCCGTGGCAACGCGGATCGGGCCTTTTTGATGGTCGCCCAGAGCGACCGAGGTGATGTGATCGGCGCTCCGATCATCAGATCTGCGCCGATGGCGCACCGTTACCGCGTGGCAGCGATGCATGCCGACTCTGAACTGTCAGGCGCGCACACGTGATGACGGCCCCCAGGCAATGCATGACGCCTCCACCCCAGAACCTGCAGCCTTGCGTCCATGGCAGAGCCCGGGGTGCGACCTGCTAGGCTATGCGGATGAACGAACCGGTCGATGCACAGCCTGCCCCCTCTTTTTTGCCGATGTCGCGCCGCTTTCGCGGCTATCTGCCCGTGGTGGTGGACGTCGAAACGGGCGGGTTCGATTGGAATAAGCATGCGCTGCTGGAAATCGCCTGCGTGCCGATCGAAATGGATGCCGACGGACGCTTCTTTCCCGGCGACACTGCCAGCGCGCACCTGGTGCCGGCGCCTGGGCTGGAGATCGACCCGAAATCGCTGGAGATCACCGGCATCGTGCTCGACCACCCGTTCCGCTTTGCGAAACAGGAAAAGGACGCGCTGGACCATGTGTTCGCGCCGGTGCGCGCGGCAGTGAAGAAATACGGCTGCCAGCGCGCGATCCTGGTTGGCCACAACGCGCATTTCGATCTGAACTTCCTCAACGCGGCTGTGGCGCGTGTGGGCCACAAACGCAATCCGTTTCATCCCTTCAGCGTGTTCGATACGGTGACACTGGCCGGCGTGGCTTACGGCCAGACCGTGCTGGCACGCGCGGCCCAGGCCGCAGGCCTGGACTGGAATGCCGCCGACGCGCATAGCGCGGTCTACGACACCGAACAGACCGCACGCCTGTTCTGCACGATCGCCAACGCCTGGCCGGGGCCGGTTTAGGCTCGGGATTAGGGATTCGGGATTGAAAAAAGTGTCGTGCTTTCTGGATTGAGACAGCCAATAGCGCACATTTACCACTCAGCAATCGCGACTGCCTGATCCCGACGCGGCCCGCTACGTGCCTGCCGCACCCTCATCCGCCCTGTGCGGGTACCTTCTCCCGCAGGAGAAGGACATGCCGGCACCGCTTGTGCGATTTCCGAATCCCCAATCTCCGCTTCTAACCCACACAAATCCGATCGCGCCCTGCGCTCTTGGCGTCGTACAAGGCGTGATCGGCGCGCTGCATCAGCGACGAGCCGGTGTCGTCGTCGCGCAGCTCTGCAACCCCGGCGCTGAAAGTCACCTGCAAGCCCGCCACGCTGCCCCAGTCGTGGCGTGCATGGAACAGCGCGCGGATGCGCAGACAGAGCGCCTTTGCCTCCTCCAGGGTGGTGTCTGCCAATAGCAGCGCGAATTCTTCACCGCCAAGGCGTGCCGGCAGATCCGAGGCGCGCGCGGCCGCAGTGAGTAGCACACCCACCTCGTGCAACACGGCATCGCCGCTGGCATGCGAGTAGTGGTCGTTGATGCGCTTGAAGTGATCGATATCCAGAATCGCCAGCACCAGCGGCCGCGCATTGCGGCGTGCACGGCTGATGTCACGCGCCAGCGCTTCATCGAAGTGGCGACGGTTGGGCAGCCCGGTCAATGCATCTTCGTGCGCCTGGCGCTCGAAGACATCGGACTTGATGCGCAGGCGCGTCAGCAGCTCGCTCTTTTCCTGGTTGGCCTGCAGCAAGCGCTGCGCCTGCAGTTGCAGGTCTTCGGTGCGCTTGCGGACCAGCTCGGCCAAACGCGCATTGTGGGTCTTGTAGCCATGCAGCAACACGCGATACAGCAAGGCGAGCAGCAGGAGCGCACCGAGCGCTGCGGCAATGCGCACATCCTGGCGTTGCCACCACAGCGGCAGGACCTCGAACGCCCATACCGCTTCGTGCGGGCTCCACGCACCGCCCGGATGGCGCGCAGCCACATGCAGGCGATAACGGCCGGGCGGCAAGCCGATGAATTCCACACTGCGCTGCCGGCCGCGTTCGGTCCAGGTATTGTCCAGGCCCTCCAAACGGGTGCGGTATTCGATCCGCTCCGGCAACAGGAAGCTCATGCCGACATAGGACACATTCAAACGATGTCCGCCAGCCAGCTGTTCGCGCTGGCGCCACACCAATGGGCGGCCATCCTGCTGCACGCTTTCGATCAATGCCGGCGGCGGGCGGCGTTCGCGAAAGCGCTGCAAACGTGCCGGGTCGACCATGCTCACGCCGCCCGCTGTCACCACCCACACCGTGCCGTCGGCACGCCGCAGCATGCTGGGGCCGGAACTGCCGTTGGTCTGCGCATTGCCCATGCCGTCGATCTCGCCATAACGCTCGATGGCGAGCGTGCCGTGCCCATCGGCCACTGCATCGAGCGTCTTGAGCTCGGTACGCAGCATGCCGCGATTGCTGCTGATCCACGCATTGCCAAGCCGGTCTTCCACGACCTGGAACACCGTGTCGACCGGCATGCCCTGCTCCAGACCCACGCGTGCAAGAACGCCATTGCGCTCGCGATACAGGCCGCGATCGGTCGCGATCCACATCGCGTCGCCGATGGCCTGAAAACCGAACACGCTGCGCGCGCCGCCCAGGCTTTCCAGATTCAACTGCTGCAGCTTGCCGTCGCGGAGTACCGCTGCGCCGTCGACCGAGCCCACCCACAATGCCCCATCGACGCTGGCCAGCGCCGTCACCACGCCGGTGGGTCCCCCTTCGATCGCCAATGGCGCGTACTTGCCGTCCACCAGGTGCACGACGCCACGCTGGGTCGCCAGCCAGACTGCATCGTGGCCGTCGATCACGATCGCGCGGATATGCCCGCTGGGAATACCGTCGGCCTCGCCGTAATGCCGTAGCAAGCGTCCATCGCGCAATACGAAGACGCCATCGGCATAGGTGCCCACCCAGAGGTCGCCGTGCCGGTCCAGCGCCAGGCTAAGCACCGACAGGCGCCGGCCGGACGGCGTGACGACCGGCACCGGCACGATGCGCCCGTCCGGCAGCACCCGGTCCAGGCCGGCGGTTCCGGCGATCCACAGGCTGCCGTCGCGGTCTTCCAGCATTGCGCGGCTATAGTCGCCGCTCAATCCGTCGCGCTGACTGTAACTACTGAACAAGGTTTCGCGCAGCCGGAACAGACCGCCGTTGGCGCCGACCCAGATGCTGCCTTCGGCATCTTCGCGCAGGCTGACGATGCGCCCGGTCGGCAGGCTGCGACCAGCCGGCAGATGCTCCACGCCATATCGTCCGATCCGCAGCAGCCCCTGATTTTCGCTGCCCAGCCACAGATCGCCGTGGCGATCCTGCAGCATCGCAGTGAAGTGGCCCTGCCCGGGCACCCGGTGCACCAGCTCGGCACGCTCGTCCTGCAAGCGGTACAGCTGGTCGCCCGCGACCACCCACACCGTGCCGTCCGTCGCGCGATACGGCCATGCCAACCCGGGCGGAAATCCGAATGCCGCAGGCGCGCGACGCATACGCCCATCCGGTTCGCGGTAGATCAGCCCGTCGAAGGTGCCGATCAACAAGCGCCCCTGCGTATCAAACAACATGCGCGGAAAGCTGCTCTGCAGCGGCACCCCATCGGCCGGCGGGAAATAGTCGAAGCGCCCATCCGGCCACAGGCACCCGAGCCCATGCCCTTCGAACAACAGCCACATACGGCCTTCAGCATCCATGGTCATCGCATGGATCAACGCCTGCGGCCACTGCCCGCGCCGTTGCCACTGCCGCCACTGCCCATCGGCGCCGTGCCGGACCAGATTGCCACGCGCATCGCTCAGCCACAGTGCGCCATCGCGATCCACATACAACGCGCCGACGCCGTTATCGGGCAGCCCCGGGCGCGTGCTGCGATCGATCACGCTGAATTCCAGCCCGTTGTAACGCACCAGGCCTTCCCAGGTAGCGAACCACAGATAGCCGTCATGGGTCTGGGCGATATCGCGCAGCGAGTTGTGCGGCAGGCCCCTGCGCGAACTCCAGCTGTCGATGGCGTAGTCGCGTAAGCGCGCGGTGCCAGGCGATGCGGCGAACACTGCGAGCGAAAAAACCGCCAACAGCAGGCAGGCGCCGGTACCAAACCAGCGCCACCACCGTCTGTTTGCTCGTCGTGCTGACGCACGTGCGCCGCAACTGCTCTCGCCCGTTTGCCAGGCGCCCACCCCTTTTTTCATCACACACAACGCGCCGTTTGCTGGCGATATGGTAGGCAAAAACGCCACGGCGCGTTCGACGATGGCTGCGCATGTGTCGAAAGGCTTGCTGCAACGCCCTGCGCGTCAACCAGCTGATGTCTTGCGCCCGGCAACTGCGCAGAAGTGCGCAGATGTCAGTCAGCAATGGACCGACAAGGAACCGGAGCCGACTGACATCGCGCAATGCGCGTGCCATACAGAGGCCAGCATGCGTGCACTCAGCCCTGAGGCACGCGCGATTACGCGCCCAGGCGCTGGCGCACGACCTCGAACAGGGTCACACCGGTGGCAACCGACACATTGAGGCTTTCGATTTCGCCCGGCATCGGAATCTTGACCAGACCATCGCAGTGCTCGCGCGTCAGACGGCGCAGGCCATCGGCCTCACCACCGAGCACCAGCCCGACGTTGCCGCGCAGGTCCACGCTGTACAACGACGCTTCGGCCTCGCCGGCCAGGCCATACAGCCACACGCCCTGCTTTTGCAGATCGCGTAAGCAGCGCGCCAGATTGGTCACCGCCACGACCGGAATACGGTCGGCCGCACCAGCGGAGGTCTTGCGCACGGTGGCATTCACCGTTGCCGACTTGTCCTTGGGAATCACCACCGCGGTGACGCCGGCGGCTGCCGCGCTGCGCAGGCAGGCACCGAGGTTGTGCGGGTCCTGCACGCCGTCGAGGATCAGCACCAGCGCGCGCCCTTCGGCGGCTTCGACCAGGCCTTCCAGCTCGTTCTCCGCCCATAGCCGTGCAGCGGCATAGCGCGCTGCCACGCCCTGATGGCGCACCTGCCCGCCTACGCCGTCCAGCGCCTGGGTGTTGACCCGGCGCACGTCGATGCCCTTGCGGCGCGCCTGTTCCTCGATCTCGGTGAGGCGCGGGTTCTTGCTGCCAGCCTCGATCAATACCTCGCGCACGTTGTCGGCGTCGTTCTCGACGGACGAGGCGACAGCATTGACGCCGACGATCCACTGGTTCTGCTTGCTCATTGCGCGGGCATACGAAGAGATAAAGGGGAATGGTAGGGCCTGCGGCCTGTTACGTCACGGCCGGGGCATGCGAGCCTGGGCGACGCCAATCAAGCGATACCGCATGGCATTGGGCTGGACACGTGGCCTTTGCGGGGTCCAGCTCGCGCGCTCCTGCTTTGAATGCATGCAGGTCGCGCAGATCAGCGTGCCGATCGATGGTTATCGGTGATGCACTGGCGCGTCTCACTACGGCCAGTGACGGCAGCGAGCGAGGTGACACCGTTGATGCGGGCGTGCCACGATCAGCGGTACAACGAAACCAGGATCACGTCTCACGCCGGCCACTGCTCGGTGTCGTGATCCGGATGCTGCCGCGATACCACGCTGGCCAAAAAGGCTTCCGCAGCGGCATCGTCCTCGGGTGGGCGCGTGGGCAACTGCGCCAAGGTATCGACGAAGGACAGCTTGCGATCCAAGCCGTACTGAAGATGCGGCGGCAACTGCTCTGGCGTATCGAATGCACCTGCCGCAACCGCCACGCCATCGGGCGCTTCATAGGTCAACGGCGTGCCGCACTCGGCGCAAAAACCGCGCTGCACGACCGACGAGGATGCAAAACGCTTGGGCGCGCCACGGGTCCAGCGAAACTCGGTGCCACGCACAGACACCAGTGGTGCGTAATACGCACCGAACGCCTTCTGGCACATCCGGCAGTGACAGATCGACGCATGTACCAGCGCACCGCGCACATGAAAACGCACAGCCCCGCACTGGCAGCCACCACTGTATTGGCTTGAAGTGTCCATCGTCTGCTCCGCACATCAGTCTGTTACGGACGCCATTGCGGACACGCAACGCTCGCAATGGCCACACCTGCACTGAGATCAGCCAACGCAAGGTCTGCGCTCACCCAGGCGGGTGCAGTCAGCACTCGGAGTCGGCCGCAACCGCTCGCAGGCTGCGGTTCCCCGGCACCGTCCACACCCACCTCACGACGACTCGCGACCTTGCGTCAAACGCTCTTGCTGACGACTACGCCGCATCGCGGGCCGCCATCTCGGCCGCCCGCAACGCCGTCACCTCAGTACGACTTTTTCTTGCGCTTGGTCGGCTTTTCGCGTGGCGGCAGCGGCGCTTCGGGCGCCGCGCCATCTTCGGCCAGACGGAAGTCGATCTTGCGCTCTTCCATGCTGGCCTTGAGCACCAGCACGCGTACCGGGTCGCCCAGACGGAATTCGCGGCCACGGCGCTCGCCGCTGAGCGTCTTGCGGATCGGGTCGAACTGGTAATAGTCCTGCGGCAGCTGGGTGACATGCACCAGGCCGTTGACCTTGGACTGCGTCAATTCGACGAACAGACCGAACCCGGTCACGCCGCTGATCACGCCGTCGAATTGACCACCCACATGCTTTTCCATCCACGCGGCGCGGTAACGCTCGTCCACTTCGCGTTCGGCTTCGTCGGCACGCCTGCCGCGCTCGGAGCATTGCAGCGACAACCCCGCCATCTGGCGCGGGGTGTAGATGAATTTTTCTGGGCTGGCACCGGTCAGGGCGTGCTTGATCGCGCGATGCACCAGCAGATCCGGGTAACGGCGAATCGGCGAGGTGAAGTGTGCGTACGCCTCCAATGCCAGGCCGAAGTGACCGTTATTCTCGGGCGAATACACCGCCAGGCTCTGACTACGCAGCAGCACCGATTCCAGCAATGCCGCGTCCGGACGCGCGCGCACCTTCTTCAGCAGCTTGGTGTAGTCACCGGGGCGCACCTTGCTCCACGCCGGCAAGCTCAGCTGGAATTCCTTCAGGAACTCCAGCAGGTCTTCGTACTTGCTCTCCGGTGGGCGCTCATGCACGCGGTACGGTGCGGGCACATGCACGCTGAGCAGGTAACGCGCCGCCTCCACATTGGCGGCGATCATGCATTCTTCGATCAGCTTGTGCGCATCGTTGCGCACCAGCATGCCGGCCTGCGTGACTTCACCAGTGTTGTCGAGCACGAAGCGTACTTCGGAGGTTTCGAATTCGATCGCGCCGCGATGCGTGCGCGCCTTCGACAGCACGTGATACAGCTGATGCAGGCGCTGCACCTGCGGCAGCAACGGGCCGATGAACGCCTTGGTGTCGGCATCGTCTTCGCCCACCGCCTTCCAGACCTGGTTATAGGTCAGGCGCGCATGCGAGTTCATCACCGCTTCGTAGAAACGCGAGCCGGTCACTTCGCCATCGCGTCCCACCTGCATGTCGCAGACGAAACACATACGGTCGACCTTGGGCATCAGCGAGCAGATACCGTTGGACAGCGTTTCCGGCAACATCGGCACCACGAACCCCGGGAAATACACCGAGGTGGCACGCTTTTGCGCTTCGTCATCCAGCGGCGTACCGGGACGCACGTAGTTGGACACGTCGGCGATCGCCACCACCAGACGGAAGCCGTCGGCGTTGGGTTCGCAATACACCGCGTCGTCGAAATCCTTGGCGTCTTCGCCATCGATGGTGACCAGCGGCATCTGCCGCAGATCCACGCGCCCGCCAATCATCTGCGACTCGACCACCAATGGCACGGCTGCCGCTTCGTCCAGCACTTCCTGCGGAAATTCGTGCGGCAGTTCGTGGCCGTGGATGGCCATTTCCACCACCAGCGACGGGGTCAGCTTGTCGCCCAGCACCGCGATGATCTTGCCGATCGCCGGGCGGCGCGCGTCCGGCGGGGCAATCAGTTCGCAGACCACCAATTGGCCTTCGCGTGCCTCGCCGATACCGTCCGGCGCGATCTGCACGTTGCGTTGCACGCGCTTGTCGTCCGGGTCGACATAGGCCACGCCGTGCTCGTAGAAGAACCGCCCAAGCATGCGCGACATGCGGCGTTCCAGCACACGCGCGATCGCGCCTTCGCGGCGGCCGCGGCGGTCGATGCCGGTGACGTTGGCCAGCGCACGGTCGCCATGCATGACCTTGCGCATCTCGAACGGCGGCAGAAACAGGTCGTCGCCACCTTCGTCTGGCTTGAGGAAGCCGAAGCCTTCCGGGTTGGCGATCACGACACCAGCGATCAAGCTGGTCTGCTGCACCGGTGCGTAGCCGCCGCGGCGGTTCTGCACCAGTTGCGCTTCGCGCACCATCGCGGCCAGGCGCTTGCCCAATGCATCGATACGATCGCTGAGGTTGAGCTGCTCGGCAATTTCTTCGGCGGTCTGCGGACCGTCGCAGGCTTCCAGCAACTGCAGGATGGCTTCCCGGCTGGCGATCGGCTCTGCGTAACGCAGGGCCTCGCGGTCGGCGTGCGGATCCTTGAATTCGGCAGCAGGAGGCGCGGCGGTCTGGAAGCGCTCCGGCGGCGGCGCAGGCGGGCCGCTCTTGCGCGGATGCGGTGCGCGTGGGGCCTGCGGCGTTGGCAGGGCGGCCGGCGGTTGCGGCGCGGCGCTGGAAGCTTTGTCGGCAGCGCGCTTACTGGCGGACTTGGTCGATGCGCCGGCGGCGGCGCGGACCAGAAAGTCTGGCATCCAGCCTGGCAATTTCTGCTGTTCGGCGGTGCTGGACTCGCCTGCGCTGGTGGATTTGCGGCGACTCGGCCGATCGGGATCTGGGGTGTTTTTCTTTGTCATTGCTTACATGGTACCCCTTGGCGCACCGAGATGGGCGGCAAGGCCGGGCAGCCGTTGCCGATTGCCATGCATAAAACGTTGACAAGCCTGGCAAGAGCCTGCAAAATTCGCGGCTCACCTGCCCAGGTGGCGGAATTGGTAGACGCACTAGCTTCAGGTGCTAGCGGGGGCAACTTCGTGGAGGTTCGAGTCCTCTTCTGGGCACCAGTTTAAAAAAGACCTCCGAGCGATCGGGGGTCTTCTGGTATCCGGGGGGTCGAAAAATGCAGCGTCACCGCGACTGAGTGCCGCGCGGGGCCTGGCGCGGTAACCGGACGCGGGGTTCGCTTGCCCTGCATTGAACACGACCGGCCTGATCGCACCACACCCTACCTCGTGCGTCGATGGCCTGGCTTGAGGTCGTCAGCCCACCGGAAGCCATCGCCGCTCTCCACGCAGCAATGCGGCCCTTAACACTTTAGAACCAAGCGCGACTGTCAGCGTCAGATGCGAGACTGCAACGCATGGGTGGCCGCATTGCACCGCCCGCCGTGCTCGTCGGTCGATGCATGCGCTTGCGTGCTACCCGCTGCTTTACGGCGTTGCGGTAATCCCCGCTTCGCGCAACGCCTGTGCCCAGATGCGGTAGCCAGCTTCGCTGGGATGTGTGCCGTCCGGCATCAGCGTTTCGGGCAGCGTGCCGTCGGCTTGCAACAGCTTCGGGCCGATATCGACCAGGCGCACCGCGGGGTCTTTGGCGTAGCGCGCGGCCAGCAACCGGTTGGTTTCGGCGATGGGCGCACGCCGCGCATCGTCGGCATTGCGACCACGCGGCATGATCGCCATCAGGATCAGCTTGCTGTTGGGCAGGCGCCGGCGCACTTCACTGACCACCGCCTGCACGCCCAATGCGGCTTCGGCCGGAGTGCTGGCGCGCGATTGTGCGGTGCCACTGAGGTTGTTGGTGCCGATATGCACCACCACCCAGCGCGGATCCAGGCCGTCGAGTTCACCCTGGCGGATGCGCCACAGCACATTTTGCGTGCGGTCCCAGCCGAAGCCCAGATTCAATACCGGTCGCCTGCCATACAACCACTGCCACGACTCGGGCCCACTGACGCGCGTGGCCTGCGGCGGCCCGGACCAGAAATGCGTGATCGAGTCGCCGATCATCACCACCTCTGGCTTCACGCTGCGCGCGGCCACCAGCGCTGCGTGGTGGCGCGCATACCAGTCATAGGAATCCTGCTCCAGCCAGTCGACCGGCATCAGCGAGGTCGCTGCATCACGGCCAAGTTCGCCCACCGGCTTGACCGGTGGCTCGCCCAGCAGCCGCGCCAGTGTGGGCTCGATCGCTTCGGCCAGCATGCGCTGCCCCTGCGTGTCCGGATGCAACGCACCGGCAGCCGGACGGAACCGGGTGTCGTAGAACAGCTCGGTGCGCAGCTTGCCGTCGCGCTGGAAGATCGAGCTCACATCCAGATAGGTCACGCGCGGGTTGTCGCCGTACCGCACGGCCAGGCCCTGGTTGATCTGCGCATCGCGACGCGACTTTTCGCTGGAGATATCGCTGGGCAACACACTCAACAACAGGATGTGCGTGCGCGGCAGCTTTTGTTCGATCGCTGCGACCACCGCATCGACGCCCAGCTGGGTCTGTTCGGCCGTTTGACCGAGATGACCAGTGTTGTTGGTCCCGATCAGCACCAGTGCGACCTTAGGCTGCAGCCCACCGACTTCGCCATTGGCCAGCCGCCACAGCACGTTTTCGGTGCCATCGCCGCTGAAGCCCAGATTGAGTGCGCCGCGGCTGCCGTAGAAGGTCTGCCAAGTGGGCTGAAAGTCTTCGTCCGGCGCCTTGGCTTTGTCGTAGTTCTGGGTGATCGAATCGCCGATCAGCAGCAGCGTGGTGTCCGGGTGCTGCTTCACCTGCTCCAGCACCTGCGCATGCCGCTGCGCCCACCAGGCTTCCTGCAGGCGGTCGGTCGGCACGATCGACGGTGGCGGCGTTTGCGCGCTTGCCGCAGTGCAACTCAGCAATAGCCCCCAGCAGCACAGCGTGCGTGCGAAGCCAGACAGAGAAACGCGAAACGACGTAGCGTGCGAAGACCGGGACATGCGCGCACCAGACACGGGAGAAGCGCCGATTGTGGTCCGCGCGTGCGGCGCGCGACAAGCGCTGGCGTCGCTGTGCTTGGTCGCGATGGTTTCGCGGTAAGCACTCCAGCGCCACCGCGTTGTGCGGGACGCTGGAGTGAGGACGAGTTAGCGCAAGCCGGTCTCGCCGCGCGCAATCACCAACCGCTGGATTTCCGAAGTGCCTTCGTAGATTTCGGTGATCTTGGCATCGCGGAAGTAACGCTCCAGCGGCATCTCTTTCGAATACCCCATGCCGCCATGAATTTGCACGGCTTGATGGGTGATCCACATCGCCGCTTCAGACGCAGTGAGCTTGGCCACCGCCGCTTCAGTGCCGAACTTCCGCCCCTGCCCCTTCAACCATGCCGCACGCAGCGTCAGCAGCAGCGCTGCATCCAGCTTGCACTTCATGTCGGCGATCTTGGCCTGGGTCATCTGAAACGTGCCGATCGCCGCGCCGAACGCCTTGCGCTCCTTGACGTACGCCAGCGTGGCTTCGTACGCCGCACGCGCAATACCGACCGCCTGCGATGCGATGCCGATGCGCCCGGCATCCAGCACGCTCATCGCGGTCTTGAAGCCCTCGCCTTCCACACCCAGCACCTCATCGGGCTGCGCAACGTAATCGGCAAACTCGATTTCGCACGTGGCCGAGGCGCGGATGCCGAGCTTGGGCTCGGTCTTGCCGCGGTGAAAACCCGCGCGATCGGTGTCGACCACGAAGGCGGTAATGCCGCGCGAACCCTTGTCCGGCTCGGTCACTGCGAATAACACGATGTATTTGGCGACAGGGCCGGACGTGATCCAGCTCTTCTTGCCATTGATGACGAAGCTGCCATCGCCCTGCTTGACCGCGCGGCAGCGCATTGCCGACGCATCCGAGCCGGACTGCGGCTCGGTCAGCGCGAACGCACCGATGTGCGTGCCTTCGGCGATCGCGCGCACGTACAGCTGCTTCTGCGCTTCGCTACCGTTTTTCAGAATGCCGGTGCAGAACAGCGAGTTGTTGACCGACACGATGGTGGAGTGCGCGCCATCGGCGGCAGCGATTTCAATCATCGCCAGCGCATAGCTGATCGGGTCCATGCCGGCACCGCCGTATTCGACCGGCACCTCGATACCCATCAGGCCGTTTTCGCCCAGCAAGCGGATATTTTCCAGCGGAAATTCGCCACTGCGGTCGAATTGCTCGGCGCTGGGCGCGATCTTTTCCTGCGCGATGCGGCGCGCCACATCCTGGATCATCAATTGTTCTTCGGTAAAGCTGAAATCCACGTCGCACCCCTCCAGGCCTGAGCTGAGCCCCATTGTAGCGCCAACCATTCGCATGCGTATGTAGTTGACCACACCTGCCGCCCGGTCGAAAATATCTCCATATCGCGATATAGAGATATTCATGGATCTGGAAGACTGGTCGGCCCGCCTGAAGGTGTTTGCCGACGCCACCCGCGTCCGCCTGCTGACCTTGCTGGAGCAGGAAGAACTCACTGTGGCCGAGCTGTCGGCCATCACCCGGTTGGCGCAACCGCGCGTGTCCACGCATCTGGCCAAACTCAAGGAAGCCGGGCTGGTCCGCGACCGCCGCGCCGGGGTGTCGGCGTACTACCGCTTCGACGAAGTGTCGCTGGACCCGGCCCAGCGCGCGCTGTGGCTGGCGCTGAGCACCGGCAGCGACGACCCCCTGCTGCGCCAGGACGCCGAACGCGTCGCCGCCGTGCTGGCCAACCGTGCAGCCGACCAGAACTGGGCCGATTCGGTGGCCGGCGACATGGAACGCCATTACTCGCCGGGACGCACCTGGGAGGCCTTGGCGCGCACCGCGCTGCCCCTGCTGGAAACCGGCGACGTGCTCGACATCGCCTCCGGCGACGGCGTGCTTGCCGAACTGGTGGCGCCGCACGCCACCCGCTACATCTGCATCGACACCAGCGCGCGCGTGGTCGCTGCCGCCAGCGAGCGCCTGCGCAAATTGCGCAATGTGGAAGTGCGCGAAGGCGACATGCATGCGCTGCCATTCCCCGATGCCAGCTTCGACCTGGTGGTGCTGATGCATGCGCTCACCTACGCGGCCAAACCGGCGCAAGCGGTGGCCGAATCGGCGCGCGTGTTGCGGCCCGGTGGCCGCCTGCTGCTGTGCAGCCTGGCCAAGCACGAACACCGTGCCGCAGTGCAGGCGTACGGCCACGTCAATCTCGGATTTGCTGCCAAGGAATTGCGCAAGTTTGCCGAGAAAGCCGGGCTGGACGTCTCCAGTCTGGAAACGGTGACGCGCGAAAAACGTCCGCCGCATTTCGAAGTGATCTCGTTGATTGCGATGAAGCCGGGAATGGGGAATCGCGAATCGAGAATCGTTGGAAGCAGCGCCATTGCCTCACGGAGCATCGCATCATGACCTCTACAGCACCCCACTCCCCCATCGCACATGTGCTGCCCTGGCTGCATCCCGAGCGCGCGGCCAAGCTCACTGCCGCACTCGCCGAGCGCATCCTCATCATCGATGGGGCGATGGGCACCATGATCCAGCGCCACGATCTGCAGGAGCCCGATTATCGTGGCACCCGCTTTGCTGACGGTTACGACAGCGCGCATGTGCATGGCCCCGGTTGCGACCACGCGCAGGCGCCAGAAGGCCACGATCTGAAAGGCAACAACGATCTACTGTTGTTGACCCGCCCGGAGATCATCGCCGGCATCCATCGCGCTTATCTGGATGCAGGCGCCGACCTACTGGAAACCAATACCTTCAACGCCACCTCGGTGAGCCAGGCCGACTATCACCTGGAGCATCTGGTGTACGAGTTGAATAAGGCCGGCGCACAGGTGGCACGTGGATGCTGCGATGCCGTCGAAGCGCTGACGCCGCACAAGCCGCGCTTTGTGATTGGTGTGCTCGGCCCCACCAGCCGTACTGCCTCGATCAGCCCGGACGTCAACGACCCGGGCTACCGCAACACCAGTTTCGATGCACTGCGCGACACCTATCGTGAAGCCATCGAGGGATTGATCGATGGCGGCGCGGATACGCTGATGGTGGAAACCATCTTCGACACGCTCAACGCCAAGGCCGCGTTGTATGCGATTGAGGAGGTCTTCGAAGCGCGCGGCGGGCGTTTGCCGGTGATGGTCTCCGGCACCATCACCGATGCATCTGGCCGCACATTGTCTGGACAGACTGCCGAAGCGTTTTATGCATCCGTCGCGCATGGGCGGCCGTTGTCGGTCGGCCTGAATTGCGCCCTCGGCGCCAAGGATCTGCGCCCACACGTGGAGACGCTTTCGCAGATCGCTGACGCCTATGTCAGCGCGCATCCGAATGCCGGCTTGCCGAACGCCTTTGGCGAATACGATGAAACGCCTGAGGAAATGGCCGAAACCTTGCGCGAATTTGCCAAGTCCGGCCTGCTCAATCTGGTGGGTGGTTGCTGCGGCACATCGCCGGATCACATCCGCGCAATTGCCGAAGCGGTAGCGGATCTGCCGCCGCGACAGTTGCCAGGTGCGCAAGAGCTGGCGGCGTGATGCAGCACGTGGGCCCTCATCCGGCGCTGCGTGCCACCTTCACCCGCACGCGCGAGAAGGACGGCACGTTGCTCGGCACGTGGGCAAAAGCTTCCTTCTCCCGCACGCGGGAACAGGTGCCCGAAGGGCGGATGATGGCCATCTCGGTCCGCGCCCGGCTGATCGCCAACCGTCATCGCCTCGCCTGGACATTCGCCATGTCCGACGCCCACAAGAGCATCGCATGAGCACTCCCCGCTACACCCGCCTGTCTGGCCTGGAGCCGTTGGTCATTACGCCGGACCTGTTGTTCGTCAACGTCGGTGAGCGCACCAACGTCACCGGCAGCGCGCAGTTTCGCAAGCTGATCAAGGAGGAGCGCTACGAGGAAGCAGTAGAGGTCGCACGTCAGCAAGTGGACAGCGGCGCGCAGATCCTCGACGTCAACATGGACGAAGGCCTGATCGATTCGGAAAAAGCGATGACGCGCTTTCTCAACCTGATCATGTCTGAGCCGGATATCGCGCGCATTCCGGTGATGGTGGATTCATCCAAATGGAGCGTGATCGAAGCGGGATTGAAGTGCCTGCAAGGCAAGAGCGTGGTGAACTCCATCTCACTCAAGGAAGGCGAAGCGGTGTTCGTCGAGCACGCGCGCAAGGTGTTGCGCTACGGTGCCGCCGCGGTGGTGATGGCCTTCGATGAAGCGGGCCAGGCGGACACCTGCGCGCGCAAGGTCGAGATTTGCACGCGCGCCTACAAGGTGCTCACCGAGCAAGTGGGTTTCCCGCCGGAAGACATCATCTTCGACCCGAATATCTTTGCCGTGGCCACCGGCATCGAAGAACACGACAACTATGCGGTTGACTTCATCGAAGCCACCCGCATCATCAAGGACACGCTGCCGCATTGCCATGTGTCCGGCGGCGTTTCCAACGTGTCATTTTCGTTCCGTGGCAACGAAACCGTGCGCCAGGCGATCCACTCGGTCTTCCTATTCCATGCAATCAAGGCCGGCATGGACATGGGTATCGTCAATGCCGGCGGCATGCCGATCTACGACGAGCTGGATCCGGAACTGCGCGAACGCGTGGAAGACGTCATCCTCAACCGACGCAAGGACGGCACCGAGCGCCTGCTGGAAATCGCCGAGCGCTACAAGGGCACGAAAGGCGCGGCGAGAGTTGAAGACCTGGCCTGGCGCGACAAGCCGGTCCGCGCACGCCTGGCGCATGCGCTGGTGCACGGCATCGACGCATTTGTGGAAACCGATACCGAAGAAGCGCGACAGCAATCCACACGCCCACTGGACGTGATCGAAGGCCCGCTGATGGACGGCATGAACGTGGTGGGCGATTTGTTCGGTGCCGGCAAGATGTTCTTGCCGCAGGTGGTCAAATCCGCGCGCGTGATGAAAAAAGCGGTGGCGTATCTGCTGCCCTTTATCGAAGCAGAAAAATTGCGCACCGGCGATGTCGGCAAGTCCAACGGCAAGATCATCATGGCCACCGTCAAGGGCGATGTGCATGACATCGGCAAGAACATTGTCGGCGTGGTCTTGGCCTGCAACAACTTCGATGTCGTCGATCTGGGCGTCATGGTGTCGGCACAGGTCATCCTGGATCGTGCGCGCGCCGAGAATGCGGACTTGATCGGACTCTCCGGACTGATTACGCCCTCGCTGGAAGAGATGTCGCACGTCGCGCGGGAGATGCAGCGGCAGGGTTTCGACATTCCGTTATTGATCGGCGGCGCGACTACCTCGCGCGCGCACACGGCATTGAAGATCGACCCGCACTACACCGCGCCTACCGTATGGGTGAAGGACGCGTCGCGTGCGGTGGGCGTGGCGCAATCGCTGATCTCGCGCGACCTGCGCCAGGCCTTCGTTGCCGCCAACGATGCTGACTACGCGGAAATCCGCGCACGCCACCGCAATCGCGGCGATGCCAAGCGCTTGGTGTCTCTGGAAAAAGCCCGTGCGCAGCGCTTCGATGGCGATTGGGACACCTACACGCCGCCTGCCCCGCGACAGCCGGGCATCCACGTGTTCGATGACTACCCGCTGCAGGAGCTCATCGAACTCATCGACTGGACGCCGTTTTTCCAGGCTTGGGAACTTGCCGGCAAGTTCCCAGCGATTCTCAGCGACGAGATCGTCGGCACCCAGGCCAGCGAGCTCTATCGCGACGCACGCCGCATGCTCAAGCGCATCGTCGACGAAAAGTGGCTCACGGCCAAGGCTGCGTTCGGGCTATGGCCGGCAAATGCAGTAGGCGATGATGTTGTCGTGCTGACCGAGCCTGCGGAATCGGGAATCGGGAATCGGGAATCGCAAGGCGATGCATTGGCGCCCGACCCTTGCCGATTCTCCATTCCTCATTCCCTGCACTTCTTACGCCAGCAAGTCGACAAACCCGTCGACCGCCCCGATTTTTGCCTGGCAGATTTCATCGCGCCGAAGAGCAGCGGCAAACAGGACTGGATCGGTGCATTCGCAGTCACCGCCGGCATCGGTATCGACCCGCATGTGGCCCGTTTCGAAGCCGCGCACGACGACTACAACTCCATCCTGCTCAAGGCATTGGCCGACCGTCTGGCCGAAGCATTGGCCGAGCGTCTGCATCAACGCGTGCGCACCGAATTCTGGGGCTACGTCGACGATGAAACCTTGGACAACGAAGCCTTGATCGCCGAGCGCTATCGCGGCATTCGTCCGGCGCCCGGTTACCCGGCTTGCCCCGAACACAGCGAAAAACGCACGCTGTTCGATCTGCTCCATGCCGAGCGCAACGCCGACATGTCGCTGACCGAAAGCTTCGCGATGTTACCCACCGCAGCGGTCTGCGGTTATTACTTCAGCCATCCCAAGAGCCAGTATTTCGTGGTCGGGCGACTGGGCAAGGAACAGGTGGCTGATTACGCAAAGCGCAAGGGCATCACCTTGGCATTGGCGGAACGTTGGTTGGCATCCAACCTGGATTACGACCCGGAATAAGACCGACTGACCTGCGGCCGGACAGCACGCAGACCATTACCGGACACACAATGCGCAAGCAAGCGCCAGTCGACACGGCTGGCGTGCATAGCTTCCAATAGAAAGCCCGCGCACTCTCTGGCGCGGCGCCCTCGCCGAGTGCGGGCTCACGACGTGTCCCGCAAGCGGTGAGGATACCGAGCCCTCAACTGACCAGGCTTTTGACTTGCGTCCTTGACTGCGTCCAACCGACGCGACGACAGAACTTGGTACGCATCGCTTCCAACGAGGCGTGCATATAGGGACGCTAAAAACAGATCGCCGGGCATGACCCGGCGATCCAGACTCAACGCTCGGCAAAACGCGTCGATCTCACTGCATCACGCCGCCGGCCGCAACACGTTCAAGACTTCGTAGCACGCGCCCATGGTGTGGTAATCGGTCTTACCCGCCGGGCTTTTCTCATCGCTGTACTTGCGGTTGTCTGCATCCAGAATGCGATACCACGCGCCGTACTGATGGTCGATCATGTGCGCCCACGAATAGGCCCACAGCTTGTCGTACCACTGCCAGTAGCGATCATCGCCGCTGCGTCGGGCCAGCAGTGCGGCGGCGGCCAACGATTCGGCCTGCACCCAGAAATACTTGTCGTCGTCGCAGACATTGCCGTCAGGATCGAAGCCGTAATACAGCCCGCCGCGCTGCGCGTCCCATGAACGCTCCACCGCCACATCGAACAGATGCTGCGCGGTGGGCAGCAACCAGTCGGCCGGCGCGTAGCGATCCAGCAGCATCAACAACTTGGCCCACTCGGTCTGATGCCCAGGCTGAAAGCCCCATGGGCGGAACAGGTGCTTGGGATTGTCGCGGTTGTAGTTCCAATCGATATTCCACTGCAGGTCGTAATGCTCCCACACCAACCCATCGGCCTTGGCCGCCTGGCGACGGGTCATGTTCTCGGCCAGCACAAGCGCGCGATCGAGATAACGCTGCTCGCCGCTGGCCTCGTACGCGGCGATCATCGCCTCGCACATATGCATGTTGGCGTTCTGGCCACGGTAGCTGGTGAAGTTGAACTGCGCGTCGGCTTCGTCGCGGTACAGCCCGAATTCCGCTTCCCAGAAATGCTTTTCCAGCAGCTGCCAGGTTTCGTCCATCCACGCACGCGCCTCATCGACGCCGGCCTTCAGACCACACGAATATGCCAGCAGCACGAAGGCCACGCCGTAGCAGTGATTCATGTCGTCTTCGACTACGCCATCGCGCAGCGTCCACGCATAGCCGCCGGTTTGCGGGTTGCGGTGCACGTTGCGCAGATAGTCCAGACCGTGGCGGACCGCATGCAGGTACGCCGCATCGCCGAATTCGCGGTACGCCATCGCATAGTTGAAGACGAAGCGCGTACTGCTGACCAGGTGCCGATGCCCGGCATCATAGATCGAACCATCGTCGCGGAAGTACTGGAAGAACCCGCCCGCCGGATCGATCGCGCGCGGATGGTAGAACGCCATGGTGTCGGCGATGTGCTGGCGCAAGACGTCAGCCGAACGAAAATCGGGTGCAGGTGTTGCAGGCAAACGGCTCATGATTGTTCCTGGATCAAAGAATGGACCTCATCGACGCTCGGCATCGCCGCGAACGCGCCCTTGCGCGTCACCGCCAACGCACCGACCGCGGCAGCAAACCGAATCACCTCGTTGATTGCCGCTGAATCGCCGCATAGCTGTTCCAGCGAAGATGCGCGCGCGGCAAGCTGATACAGCAAGCCACCGACAAATGCATCGCCGGCAGCGGTGCTATCGCGCACCTGCACACGAAACGCAGGCACCTGGCCGGAGTCGGTGCGTGTCTGCCAATGCACCGGACCGCCACCATCGGTGACCAGCAACCAACAGGCCTTGCCCTGCCACAGTTTTTGCGTGACCGCACTGGCATCGCTATCGAGCGTACCCGCAAGATAGTCGAGTTCTTCGCGCGAGAGCTTGACCACATCGGCCAGCGCCAGCGCCTCCCATAGCAGCGACGCCGGGTCCACATCCTGCGGCCACAGCATCGGGCGCAGATTCAGATCGAGGCTGACGATAGCGCCATCGGCGCGCGCGCGGCGCATGCCGTCGAGCGTGCAGTGCGCAATCTCCGGCTCGGTCATGCTGTTGGAACACACATGCAACACCGCTGCCTGCGTAAACCCATCGGCAGCGAAGTGCTCGGGACGGAACAACAGGTCTGCTGCCGGCGGGCGATAGAAACTGAAACTGCGCTCACCCGCTTCGTCCAGTGCAACGAAGGCCAACGCAGTCTTGGCCTGATCGGTGCGCACGATGCCATCGGTCACAACCCCGGACTGCTGCAAGCTCTGTAGCAGGAAGTCCCCGAACATGTCGCGCCCAAGCATGCCGACGAAATGTGCAGCGCCTCCCAAGCGCGCCACCGCCACGGCGACATTGGCCGGCGCACCACCGGCATATTGCGCGAAGGTCCGCGCCTGGTCGGGGCTGGTCTGCGGCAACGCCAGCATGTCGATTAACGCTTCGCCGAAACACACCACCTGATGTTTGGTCGCACTCATGCGCGCACCTCCGCCAGGGCGCCGCGCAAACGCGAGCCCCAGATACCGTAGAACACGATATACAGGTAGCACAGCAGCGGCAGCACGAACGACTCATGCAGGCCAATGCTGTCGGCGAGCAGCCCTTGCAGATACGGCACGATGGCGCCGCCGACAATGGCCATGATCAACAGGCTCGAAGCGCGCCCGGTCAGCGGACCAAGCCGCTCGATACCCAGGGTGAAGATGGTGGGAAACATGATCGAATTGAACAGGCCGATCGCCACCAGCGCGTACACCGCCAACATGCCGCCGCTGGCCATGGTCAGCCCCAGCAACACCGCGTTGATCGCAGCGAACACCGACAACAACACGCGCGGGGACAATTTGGCCAGCAGCGCCGAGCCGATGAAGCGGCCGATCATCGCCAGCGTCCAGTAGGCCGACACATACTTGGTCGCCTCACGCTCGGTGAAACCGCCGATCTGCGGCAACGAGAAGTAATTGACCATCAGGCTGCCGATCGCCACTTCTGCGCCGACATAGAAAAAGATCGCCAGCACACCGAAACGCACATGCGGATGACGCAAGGCATCGAGCAAGGAATGCTTGCTCTCGTCTTTCTGTGCGCTTGCGTCGGTCAGTGCCGGCAGACGGAACAGAAACACGAAGATTGCCAGCAGGAACAACACGATGCCCAGCCCGATGTACGGGCCTTGTACGGCCTGCGCTTCCTGCACGCGATAGGCGAGCTGCTCAGCCTCGGGCAAGGCTTTCAGCTGGTCACTGCTCATCACCGTGTTGGCCAGGATCAACCAGCCCCCCAACAGCGGCGCGATCGCAGTGCCAAGCGAATTCAGCGCCTGCGCCAGGGTCAAGCGGCTGGAAGCGCTGCGCTCCGGACCCAGCAAGGCGACGTAAGGATTCGCAGCGACCTGCAGGATGGTGATGCCGGTGGCCAGCACGAACAATGCGCCGAGGAATGCACCGTACACGCGCAATTCCGCCGCCGGCCAGAAGCCCAGCGCGCCCACCGCCGCCACCGCCAACCCAGCCACGATGCCCTGCTTGTAGCCCAACCGGTTCACCAACCAACCGGCCGGCAGCGACATCAGGAAGTACGCACCGAAGAAAGTGAATTGCACCAGCATCGCCTGCGCGAAGTTGAGCTCGAACACCGCCTTCAAGTGCGGAATCAGGATGTCGTTGAGGCAGGTGAGAAAGCCCCACATGAAGAAGATCGTGGTCACCACAGACAACGCGACGCCGTTGTTGACGGGCGCCTTGTTGCCGCTGGGCACGGAGGATTGCGTGGAAAGGGAAACCATAGGGATTGCCTGGTCAGCGGCCTGAGGCCTTGTGGGGGAAATGGGCGGATGGACTGCTTGGGGGAGGTGATGACATGTGAGGTGTTGGCGCGCAGGCGCTGCTTGCGCGAATGTTCAGAGCGACTGCCGCGGTCAACTGCTGCGAGGCGAGCTCGGGGCTGCCGATCCGCTGCAATACCAGTTGCGCGGCCTGTCTGCCACGCGCACGCGGGTCTGCGGCCAACGTGGTCAATGCAGGCGTGAACAAGGCTGCTTCGGCAATATCGTCGAAGCCGGTCACCGCAAAGTCGCGGCCCGGCACGATGCCGTGCTTGGCCAGCGCCGCCATCAAACCCAGCGCAACGCTGTCGTTGTAACAGACTGCCGCAGTCACAGCTTGCGCATCATTGCTCAGCAAGCCCACGCCACATAGTGCAGCGTCCTGGCGATTGGGCGCCGACTCGACGTACTGTACTTTCAAATCAGCTTCCTGCATCGCGCGCGCGTAGCCTGCGCGACGCTGGCGGCAGGAACTGGATGCAGCATGCCCACCGAAAAACACGATGCGCTGATGCCCTTGCGCGATCAGATGCCTGCAAGCCAGAAACGCGCCCTGCGCATTGTCCAACGCCAGCAAATCCCACTGCGCGCCTTCTACCTCGCGGTTGAACAGCACCACGTTACGTTGGCGGCCGAGTACCTGGGTCAGCGCCTGCGCCTGACTGCCTTCGGCCGGCGACAGGATGATGCCCGCCGGCGTGTGCTCCATCAGCGAGGTCAGCACGGCCTGCTGACGCTGCGTCGATTCGCCGGTGCTGCCGAGCAAGGTCACATAACCGGCAGCGGCCAACGCCTCGTCGACACCGGCAGCGAATTCGGCAAAAAACGGGTTGGACAAGTCGTTGATCACCAGCGCGATGCTGGACGAGGTGCGCTGGCGCAAATTCGCAGCGGCACGGTTGTAGACGTAATTCTGCCGATCCAGCTCGGCCTCCACGCGTGCGCGCGTGCGCGCGTGCACCAACGGGCTGCCACGCAGTACCAGCGACACTGTCGCCCGCGATACGCCTATGGCGCCGGCGATATCGCGCAAGGTCACCGCACCGCGACGCACGCGTGGCGCGTCGATGTCCTCAGTCGCCTCGGGTGTCGGCTTGGCGTGCATCACGCGACGCGGCTTGCGGTGGCAGGAATGCACATGGATTGGCATCAAATTGGATCGATCCAATTAGGCCTTTTCTGCGCAACCAATGCATGCGGCACTGCAACATAGACAATCCAGCCACCGTACAGAAATCAGCGCAAGACTCCGCCCAAGCGTTGATCACGGTGGCCGCACCTTCCTCGCTCATTCGAACGCGATCGACAGCCCGATTCCGCCCTGCCAATCCGGGCTTTCCGACGTCAGGCCACGCAACACCGACACGTCCAGCTGCATCGCATGCGGCAGCTGCCAGGCGCCGCCTGCACCAGCCACGCGCGAATGCTCGCTGCCGATATCGAAACCCGCTTCCACGTAGCTGCTGAAATGATCGCCGGAGAAAAACGTGTAATTGGGCGCGAAGGTCCAGGTATCCCCATCATCGTCGCGGGCGTAATTGACGTACACCGCGATGGCGCGTTGCTGCGGCAGGTCCCAGGACGCGGTCACACCGAGTTCGCGCGCATAGCCGTCGCTGAATGCCGGGCTGCCGGTCGGCACGCTGTAGGTGCCCAGTGCAGCCCAATGAAAACTATCCGAACGCGAGGGCAATGACACCTTTAATCCAACACTGCTGTCGCCACCGCCACGCACCCGCGCGCCCCCGCCATGCTGCCAGTTGTAGCTGTCGCTCCCGAGCTGCAGTTCGACGTTCTGGAACAGCCCCAGGCGCAGCAGCGTATCGGCAGTGTATTGGGTGGTGCGTTGCCCATCGCTGCGATCGGTACTTGCATCCGGCAAGCCCTGTTCCCAGGCGAACGCACCTGGCTGCACTACCTCCGCAGAGAACGGAATACCCGGGCGGTCGAATGCTGGTGCATCGTCTGCCTGTGCGATGGCATGGCCGCTGGCCAGGCACAGTGCGAGCACTACCACGGCCGAGACCGCTCGGCCTGTCGCCTGCACACGCGCGCCACCAACTGCACGAGATTCGACAGATGCATCGGCATGGAATTTCAAGGGTTTCGACGACATGGACATACGCAGCACCATTGGCAGACGGAGCGAGCAAGAAAAGGGCAACGCCACAGCACGATAAGCCTGCCTGCATCGACCAGCAACGGCGCGCATGGTGCCGCGCCAGCCGTGATCTGCTTGTATAGCGGCGCTCTGTGCGTTGTTTTCCGGGTTACCGGCTGTGGTGCGCGGTGACGGCATTCCAGGGGAACTCATATCCAAAGACCCAGCACGCAGGCTGCGCCCGACACCGTGATGCTTGTGATGCGGATGCTGCTGCGGTCGCGCCTCTTCTGCCTTTCGGTAACACGCAACGAAAAATGGGCGCCCGCAGGCGCCCACTCACACCACACTCAAGGTAGCGCAGCCTTACCAAACCAAGTCGTCGGGCACCTGGTATTTGGGGTCCGCGTACGGGTCGTCGCCCGCCGGTGCGTTCGGGTCCACTTTCAAGGCGACCGATGCCGCGAACACCGCTTCGGCTTCGGCGAGCACCTCGGCAGTCACCAGCAGATAGCGCCCGTTGAGTTGCAGCACGCCCAGCTCGCCGGCGTTGAGCGCCTTGAGCTGATCGGCGGTGACGTAAATGCGCTTGATCTTGCCGCCATACGGAAAGTGCCGGGCGATATCCGCAGCGGCATCGTTCAACCCTTTGTCTTTCACTAACTCTTCGAGCTTGGCCTTGGCTTGGCGACGCAGGCGTGCTTCTTCCTGCTTCAATCGCTCGGCTTCGATGCGCTCGTCTTTCTCGCGCTGCGCACGGATCGCATACGCCTTGGCCAGATCGATATCTTCGCGCGTGCGTGCCGGCCTGGGGCCACGACGGTCTGCAGCAGGATGCTGCGGACGCGGCGCGGCGCCGGGCTTGCCGTCATGACGACGCTCGGGCCTGCCATTGGGGTTGCGATCGCCCTTGCCGTCGGTCGCCGCAGCGGCAGGCGGCCGCTGCGGCCCCCTGCCCTGGCCAGGCCTATTGCCGCCGGGTGCTGGCTTGCCACCGTTGCCATGCGCACGCGCTGCAGGCCGTGCGTCGGGTTTGCGTTCGGGCTTGGGCGCGGACCTGAAGCCCAACCCAAGCAATTGGTCACGTAAGGTATCGCTCATGGCGGTGGCAATCTGCAATCAATAGTGCGGAGGCGGCGGCTCATCCGCTGCATCGGCAAACAACGTGGAGCGCACCTTGCCCAGATCCTCAAGCAGGTGGCGGATCAGTTCGGCATTGCGGGCGCCCGTCAAACGGGCGTCCGCAAGTGCTTCACTCAGTTCGTTGAGCGCCTGCTCCTGAAAGGAGAGGCGCGTTTCCAGTTCAACCAACCGCGCTTCCACGATCTGGTCGCGCGGCGAGAGTTGCTCATGCATGCAACGAACGGCCTCGTCCGATAGCGTAGTACGCAAGACCAGCGGCTTCGATTTCCTGCGGGTCGTACAGGTTGCGACCGTCGAACACGACGTCGTCCTTCAAGGCCTGCTTGATCTTGCCGAAGTCCGGGCTGCGGAACTGCTTCCACTCGGTGACCACGACTAGTGCATCCGCGCCTTCCAGTGCGGAGAACGCATCGTCGCAGAAGGTCAGATCATCACGCTCGCCGAAGATGCGCTTGGCTTCATGGGTGGCTTCCGGGTCATAGGCGCGCACGGTGGCACCGGCTTCCCACAACTGCTCCATCAGGCGACGGCTGGACGCGGCACGCATGTCGTCGGTGTTGGGCTTGAACGCCAGGCCCCAGACCGCAAACGTCTTGCCGGCCACGCTACCGGTGCCTTCGGTGCCGTAATGACGCTGCACCAGTTCGAACAGATGGCCCTTCTGCGCGTTGTTGACGCTTTCCACTGCGTTGAGCAGGGTCGGCTGCATGCCGTACTGCTCAGCCGTCTTGGCCAGTGCCTGCACGTCCTTCGGGAAGCACGAGCCACCGTAACCGGCGCCCGGGTAGATGAAGTGCCAGCCGATCCGCGGGTCCGAGCCGATGCCGTTACGCACATGCTCGACGTCCGCACCCACACGCTCGGCAATGTTGGCGATCTCGTTCATGAAACTGATCTTTGTCGCCAGCATCGCGTTCGCCGCGTACTTGGTCAGCTCGGCCGAACGCACGTCCATTTCCACGATGCGATCGCGGTTGCGATTGAACGGTGCATACAGACGACGCATCCGCGCAATGGCGGCCGGCTTCTTGGCACCGATCACGATGCGATCGGGACGCATGCAGTCGGCCACCGCATCGCCTTCCTTGAGGAACTCAGGGTTGGAAACCACGTCGAACTCATGGTCTACGCCGCGCGCGTCCAGTTCTTCCTGGATTGCCACACGCACCTTGTCGGCGGTGCCGACCGGCACGGTGGACTTGTTCACCACAACCGCGGGTCCATCGATATGGCGGCCGACCGTACGCGCAACCGCCAGGACATACTGCAGGTCGGCGCTGCCGTCTTCATCCGGCGGCGTGCCCACGGCGATAAAGGTGATTTCGCCGTGCGCAATTGCCTCGGCAGCATCAGTGGTGAAGCGCAACCGGCCGGAGGCGTGGTTGGCTTTCACCATCGGCTCAAGGCCGGGTTCATAGATGGGAATCACCCCACGATTGAGACCATCAACTTTCGCCTGATCGATGTCTACACAGATAACGTGATGACCGACTTCGGCCAGACAGGTTCCGGTGACGAGACCAACATAACCGGTACCAAAGATCGCAACTCGCATGGGTGGGGGTACTCTCTGTGGGGGATCAGGGAAGGATACCCATCAGCTCGACATCGAACGTCAACGTTGCGTCAGGTCCGATCCCCTGCGTGCCGTTCGGGCCATAGGCCAAGTTGGATGGAATCCAGAAACGATATTTCGAACCGACCGGCATCAACGCGACGCCCTCGGTCCAACCGGGAATCACTTGATCCAGGCCGAACTCCGCCGGCTGGCCGCGCTGGTAGGAACTATCGAAGACCTGCCCGTTAAGCAGCTTACCCTCGTAGTTCACACGCACCTTGTTGGTCCGCATCGGGCGCTCGCCGCTGCCCTGGCGCAACACCATGTACTGCAGGCCGGACGCGGTGGTGATCACGCCCTTCTCGGTCTTGTTCTTGGCAAGGAAGGCATTGCCTTCTTCGCGATTCTTGGCTCCGACAGCGCCCTGCTTGGCAGAGGCGAACGCCTGCATGGTGGCCATCGCTTCCTGCTGGGTCAGACGCGTGGTGCCTTTGGCAAACACGGTACGTACCGCTTCCATCAGGACCGACAGGTCGATCTCGTCCTTGATGCCAGCCAACGACGGACCCACCGCACGATCGCCGAGCATCAGGCCGACATTTTCCTTGGACGGTGCAGCCGGCGCGGCACCCGGCGCCATGCCTGGCACCTGCTGACCGTTACGGGCAGCAAGCGCGGTACGCAGTGCGGTATCGGTGGCCTGGGTCTGCTCATCCGACAACAGCGGCTTGCCGCCCTTGAATGCATTTTCGATGGCGCGTTGCATCGCGTTCACATCGATGTCCTGAGCGATTGGCTCGAACGAACGTGCCACGTCCATACCGATGGCGTAACTGACGTTGTCGCGCGTGCTCTTCTCAGACGAGGCATTCAAAGCTGGCTTCTCCTTGGTGGCCGCTGCGGCCGGTTGCTGCGACATCGCCGGCATCGATGCCGACAGTGCCACCATCAGTAACGACGCCGCCGCGCCGCGCTTTCCCATCTTCATTCGATGCACTTCCCAAAAGTGATAAAGACACGCCACCGATGGCGCTGAATGCGCATTGTCGCATGCGCGCGCGGCGATGCGCTCGCCGCACTCAGCGCGACGGTGCCTTGAGCTCGCGTTCGATTGCTGCCAGCACGCTCGGATCGTCCGGTTTGATCTTGCTGGGGAACTGCGCAACCACACGACCATCGCGACTAATCAGGTACTTGTGGAAGTTCCAGCCCGGCGCCACGCCAGTGGCCTGGGTCAGGCGCTGATACAGCGGCGTCGCCTCGGCACCCAGCACATGCACCTTCTCAAACATCGGGAACTTGACGCCATAGGTCAGCGTGCAGAATTCCTGGATCTGTTTCTCAGATCCGGGTTCCTGGCCCTGGAAATCGTTCGACGGGAAGCCCAGCACGCTGAAGCCGCGGCTGGCAAAGCGCTGGTTGAGCGCTTCCAGACCTTCGTACTGCGGGGTGTAGCCGCACTTGCTGGCGGTATTGACCACCAGCACGACCTTGCCGCCGTAGGCACGGTTCAGGTTGATCGGGGCCTTGCCGGCCAGCGGCCGGTAGTCCACATCCAGCACCGGGGTGCCGGCGGCGAACGCCGATGTTGCAAAAAAGCCAGTAAATACAAGAGCCAGTAGACGATTGAGCAACATGAGCAATGCCCTTGGAGAGTTGAGGCGGCGCACCGGTGAGGGGGTGCCATCAGTTGGGGATGACAAACAGTTGACGGTCTGCGTGTCGGTGTTATAGTTGAATACAACACCAGTCATCCAACGCAGGGGGAAAGCATGAACAGCACACGCTTCACGCGACCAGTTCCGCTGTTGCTGTTCGGCAGCACCCTGTTTGCCATTGGTTGCCTGGGAGCCGCTTCCAGTCAGGTGACGGAGTCCGGCGCCGATTATGGCGTGTCGGAGGCGGTTACGGAAAACGCGACGACTCCCCCCGAAGCGCCTTCACGGCCTGGCCGGCATGTGCGCGCTTCGCTGTCGATGCCCTATTTCTCCTTCGCGCAGGCTCTGCGCCCACGGAGCTGATCATGAATGACATTCAGTGGAGCGACGGCGCTCCCATCTACCGCCAACTCAAGGAACGGGTGATTGCCATGATGCTCGATGGAATCCTCAAGCCCGGCGATGCCCTGCCCTCGGTGCGCCAAGTGGCGGCCGACTACCAACTCAACCCCATCACCGTCTCGCGCGCCTATCAGGAATTGGCCGACGAGAACCTAGTGGAGAAACGCCGCGGCCTGGGCATGTTCATGACCCCGGAAGCCGCACAGAAACTGCGTGGCAGCGAACGCGAGCGTTTCTTGAATGAAGAATGGCCCGCTGTGCTGGAAAGGATCCAGCGCCTGGGACTGTCCATCGACGATCTGTTGCCACAGGGAAAAACACCATGACCGCCGTCTCCTCCGACCATGTGGTCGACGCACGTGGCCTGCGCAAGGCCTACAAGCATCGGCTCGCGCTGGACAACACCAGCTTCACCATCGACGCCGGCCGCATCATCGGCCTGATCGGCCCCAACGGCGCCGGCAAGACCACCGCGCTCAAGGCGGTGCTGGGGCTGACCGATTTCGATGGCGAGTTGCAGGTGTTGGGGATGGATCCGCGTACCCAGCGCAACGCATTGATGAACGAGGTCTGCTTCATCGCCGACGTGGCAGTGCTGCCGCGCTGGCTGCGGGTGGGCGAAGCGATCGATTTCGTTGCCGGCGTGCATCCGCGCTTCGATCGCGCCAAGTGCGAACGCTTCCTGGCCAACACCCAGCTCAACCGCAAATCACGGGTGCGCGAGTTGTCCAAGGGCATGATCGTGCAGCTGCATCTGGCGCTGGTGATGGCGATCGACGCCCGCATCCTGGTGCTGGACGAACCGACCCTGGGCCTGGACATCCTCTACCGCAAGCAGTTTTACCAGCGTCTGCTGGAGGATTACTTCGATGAGCAGAAGACCATCATCGTCACCACGCACCAGGTCGAGGAGATCGAACACATCCTCACCGATGTGATGTTCATCCGCGACGGCCGCATCGTGCTCACCGCCGATATGGAAAGCGTCTCGGAGCGCTACACCGAAGTGTTGGTCGGTGCCGACCATCTGGATGTAGCGCGCGCCTTGAAGCCGATCGACGAGCGCAGCCTGCCGTTTGGCAAGACGGTGATGTTGTTCGATGGCGTGCCGAAAGACCAGCTCGCCCGTTTCGGCGAAACCCGCAATCCCGGCCTAGCCGACCTGTTCGTTGCGGTCATGAAGGGGACCTACGCATGAATGCAGTGACCAACCAAGCATCACCCGCACGCACCTTTGCCTGGCTGCTCAAGCGCGAGTACTGGGAGCACCGTGGCGGCTTCGTGTGGGCACAGGTCATCACCGGTGGCATTGCGGTGTTCTTCGCGCTGCTGGGCGCGGTGATCGGTGCGATCAGTGCGCGCCGCAACATGGTCGGCGACAGCATCACCATGGACGATCTGGCCGAATACACGCGCACGCTGGGCCAGGTTGGTGACGGCCTGTTGCTGGGCGGCATCGGGATCGCCTCGGTGGTGCTCGCGTTCGTGGTGTTTTTCTACGCACTCGGCAGCCTGTACGACGACCGCCGCGACCGCAGCGTGCTGTTCTGGAAATCCTTGCCGGTGTCCGACGTGCAGACGGTGTTGTCCAAGGCCGCCTGGGCATTGCTGCTGGCGCCGCTGATCTCCATCGTGATCGGTGCGGCGGTCGGCATGGCGCTGTGGTTGATCGCCATCGTTGGCGCATCGATTGCAGGCGTGCCCAGCCCCTGGGCGATGGCGACCCATTCGCACCCGTTCTCGCTGCTCTGGCTGTTGCTGAAAACCGTGCCGATGAGCCTGTTGTGGGCGCTGCCGACCGTGGGCTGGCTGATGTTCTGCTCGGCCTGGGCCAACAGCAAGCCGTTCCTGTGGGCAGTGCTGTTTCCGCTGCTGGCTTGCGTGATGCTGAGCATTCTCTCGGCGATGCCGGGCGTGTCGCTGCCGATCGGCTGGATCTGGTACATCGTCGGCTACCGCGGCCTGCTCAGCGCCCTGCCCGGCACCTGGTCGCCGCTTGCGGTCAACGGAAATCTGGACAGCAGCGCGCTGCAAAACCCTAGCGACCTGGTGCAATGGGCGCTGCAGCACACCGACAGCACGCTCGTGTATGGCAGCCCGGATATCTGGATCGGCGCAGCCATTGGTATCGCCTTGATCGCCGCTTCCATCTACCTGCGCCGTCGGCGCGCCGAAGCCTGAGAGACATCGCATGCGCCTGATCCTGAGCTTGGCCATCCTGTTTGCATTGCCCGGCGCCGCAGCGGCAGAGGAGCAGTGCAAATTCTCCGAACCGCGCAGCCTGGACTTGCAGCTGACCGGCGTGAAGTCGGTGCTGTTCGAGGTCGCCTCCAACGACCTGCATCTGGACGCATTACCCAGTGGCAGCAGAAAGCTGAGCGGGCGCGCCTGCGCTGCCAGGGCTGAGTTGCTCAAGAGCCTGACCGTGACCCAGAAGCGCGTCGGCGATAAGTTGGTGGTGACCTTGAACAATGACCGCCGGTTTTCGTTCGGCAACAGCTATTCCTACCTGGATCTGCGCGGCAGCGTGCCCAACACGCTGCTGGTGCAATTCGACGTGGGTTCCGGCGAGGCCCAGATCAAGGGCGCCGCTGCAGTGAGCGCCGACGTGGGTTCCGGCGACATGACGATTCGTCACACCAAAGGCCGCGTGACCGCCAAGGTCGGCTCCGGCGATGTCGAGCTGGAAGATCTGGGCGCACTGCGCGTGCTGGCAGTGGGCTCGGGCGATCTCAAGGCGCGTGAGGTATATGGCGCGGCAGAGGTGGCGAAAGTGGAGTCCGGCGAGATCAAGCTGCAGGGCGTGGCAGGCAACATCAAGTTCGGCACGATCGGCTCGGGCGATGTCGAGATCCGCGATGTGCAAGGCAATGTCAACGTGGAGTCGATCGCTTCCGGCACGTTGGCTGTCCGCAAAGTGCGTGGCGACCTGAGCGTAGCGCGCAAAGGCAGCGGCGATATCGATGTAAGCGATGTCACCGGCAGTACGCGGGTGCCGGCAGACAAATGACGACTTCTTTCAGGATGCGGGGGAATTGCTGATGAAATTGCTTGTTTCAGCGGTAGTGATGAGCATGTTGCTGGTGGGCTGCGGTAAGTCCGAGCCCACCGTCAACGTGTCCGGCCAGGCCGACAGCACCGGCGTCACCTTCAACGGCAAGAGCTTGACGCTCAAACGCGATAGCCTGCCCGCCGCCACCATCAGTGCGGATGGCGCGCTCAGCATCGACGGCAAGCCGGTGGACTTGAACGAGGCGCAGCGCAAGGCCATGCGCGATTACTACGCACAGGTGCAGGGCGTGGCCAAGAAGGGCGTCGATATCGGCACCCAGGGCGCGGCGTTTGGCGCACTTGCGGCAGGCGAAGCGATCAAGGGTGTGCTTAGCGGCAACTCCGATCAGATCGGCGACAAGATCCAGGCCGAGGCAGACACCTTCAAGAACAAGGCCATGCAGATCTGCGAGCACCTAGCCAGCTTGCGCACCGCACAGGATGCAGCGGTGCAGCTGGTACCCGTATTTGCGCCGTATTCGACCCTGACGCAACACGACATCGACGATTGCCGTAAGTAGAGCAGCGAGCAAAACGACTGCGCTCACCGCCAGGCGGGCGCGGCCGGTGCTTGGACTCCTTATGGACCACTCGTACATTGCGGTTCCCAGCGCGCCGTCCACGCCCACCCGACAACTGCTCGCTCCGGTTTCATAGCCGCTCCAAACACGGCGGTTTGATGACTGCGTGTGGCCTGGCCTGCGCAACTGCTGTTCGATCGTCGGCACTGGATCGTGGATCGTCGGGAACGCGCGGTGACAGGAGACTGCATGCACCGCGGTTGCATGCACGGCGACCAAACGGGTCCCCGCTCTGCGACATTTTGGCAGGCACCGGGCCGGCACTTAGCCGATCCGCAGACCGGAGCGGGATTACAATAGTGCGCTCCCCTCAATCCATCGACCCAATGAACAAGTTCGTGATGCTCTGCATGGCGCTTGTGCTGTGCACGCTCGCCGCCTGTGGCGACCAATCATCCCGCCGCGCCGAACGCGGCAAGCCGCGCGTTGCCATCACCACCCAATCGGTGATGATCCGCCGCCCGCCAGCTGCAAACGCTGAAATCACGCCGGACGGCACACTCAAGATCGACGACATCGCGCTGCCGCAGAAAGAGCCGACGCGCGCCAAATTGCAGCTGCTGTTCGGCCACCTGCAGATGTTGCGTCAGCAGGCAGTCAACGAGGCCGGCCCGGATCCGGATTACAAGTCGATCAAGCTGACCGCCACGCCGGAGATTCAGAAACTCAGTAGCGAGTTGCTGGATGAAATTCCGCCGCTGCAGCCATATCGCGAGAGTTTCAATAACGTGCAGGCCGAACGGCATTGACGCCCAGACCGTTTCAGCCAAGCGGCTAGAAGCAGCCAGAGACCTGCAGGAACGCGCTGGCGCGCGATGAAGAGTTATCCACAACACCGCATCGCGCACCCGCACTCCTACGCACAGCCGTGATCAGCCGCCGCTACCGCCGCCAGCCTGGATGCCGCCACGCGTCAACGCGGCCGGGTCGAGCAATCGTCGCAGTTCCACTTCGCTGAGGCCGCTATCTTCCTTGGCCACATCGAGCACCGGGCGCTGCTCCTTGTAGGCACGTTTGGCGATCGCCGCGGCTTTTTCGTAACCGATGATCGGATTCAGCGCAGTCACCAGAATGGGATTGCGGTCCAGCGCCTCACGGACGCGCTCCTGGCGTACCTTCAGCCCGGCAATGGCCGTGTCGGCCAGCAAACGCGAGACGTTGCCCAACAGCGTGATCGAATCCAGCAAGTTGTAAGCGATCAGCGGCAGCGTCACGTTCAACTGGAAGTTGCCGGTCTGACCTGCCACGGTGATCGCGGTGTGGTGGCCGATGACCTGCGCGCACGCCATCACGGTGGCTTCGGGAATCACTGGATTGACCTTGCCCGGCATGATCGAGCTGCCCGGCTGCAACGCCGGCAATTCGATCTCGCCCAGGCCCGCCAATGGGCCGGCATTCATCCAGCGCAAATCGTTTGCGATCTTGATCAGCGCCACCGCCAGCGCGTTGAGCTGGCCAGACAATTCCACCGCATCGTCCTGCGCGGCAAGCCCTTCGAACTTGTTTTCTGCGCTCTCGAACTTGGCCCCGCTCAGGCTGGACAAGGCCTTGGCCACCTTGCCGCCAAAGCGCGGGTCGGCATTGATGCCGGTGCCGATGGCAGTGCCGCCTAGCGGCAACCGCCGCAAGCGCTTCAACGCATCGTCGATCCGGTCCTGCGCCGAACTCAGTTGCGCCGACCATGCGCCGAACTCCTGTCCGAAGGTCAGCGGCATCGCATCCATCAGATGCGTGCGGCCGGTCTTGACGATCTTGTCGAGCGATTTGGCGCGCTTGTCGATGGTCTTGCGCAGATGCTTGAGCGCCGGTTGCAGATGTTCCTGCACGGCGAGCAATGCTGACACGCGAATGGCGGTCGGCACCACGTCGTTGGAGCTCTGGCCGAGATTGACGTGATCGTTGGGATGCACCGCGTCCTTGCCGGCGCGCGTGGCCACTGTGGCGATGACCTCGTTGGCATTCATGTTGGACGAGGTGCCCGACCCAGTCTGGTACACATCGATGGGAAACTGCGCATCGAAGCTGCCCTCGGCCACTTGCAAGGCAGCGGCCTGCACGGTCTTGCCGATCGATTTCGGCAGCAATCCAAGTTCGGCGTTGACGCCAGCCGCCGCCGCCTTGATCAAGCCCAGCGCGCGAATGAAACCGCGCGGCATCGGCTGCCCGGACACCGGGAAATTCTGCACCGCACGCTGGGTCTGCGCGCCCCACAACGCATCGGCGGGCACCTGCAGTTCACCCATGCTGTCGTGTTCGGTCCTGAAACGTTCGCTCATCTGCACTCTCCGCACATTGTTGATTTGTGGTGATGGATGGCTGGCGGCGGGCGTACCCACGCTGGCGAGGCTGTCTACGATACTCGCTTGCCGCGTTGCGACGATGTCGTCGCACCCTGTCGGCTAAGCTGCCGGCTGATCACTACGAGATACCAAACCGCCATGGGCGATGAGCCTGACTGTAGACATGCACACTCAACGTATGTTGCCGGGATACTCCGCACCGCCACTGCACATGCACTAGCACGCAGATGTACCGCTCTTGCAGCGCAGGGGGGCGGACATGTTGGGTAACGTCCTGCTGCTATTCGTCGCGCTGTTGCTGGTGCTGTTGAATGGGTTTTTTGTTGCCGCCGAGTTCGCGCTAGTCAAGCTGCGGCACACGCAGGCGGTGGGCCTGGCGCAAACCAATGGTTGGCGCGGGCGATTGCTGCTCGGCGTGCATGCGCATCTGGATGCGTATCTGTCGGCCTGCCAGCTCGGCATCACCCTGGCTTCGCTCGGATTGGGCTGGGTCGGCGAGCCGGCCTTCGCGCATCTGCTGCAGCCATTGTTCGATACGCTGGGCCTGTCGCCGGAAGCTGCACAAGTCACTGCGCTGGCGATCGCCTTCAGCCTGATTTCCTTCCTGCACATCGTGTTGGGCGAACTGGCGCCCAAGACGATGGCGATCCGCCGTCCGGAACGCATGTCGTTGTGGACCGCCGCGCCGCTGTATGTCTTCTACTGGCTGATGTACCCGGCCATCTGGGTGCTCAACACCAGCGCCAACCGGTTCCTGCGCCTGCTCGGCTGGGGGGAGGTGGAACATCACTCGCACCGCTATTCGCGCGAAGAACTGATGCTGATCGTCGGCCGCCAGGACCCGAACGCGGCTGCGCCCGACCAAGGGCTGGCCTTGATGAGCCACGCGCTGGAATTGCCGGACCTGGTCGCCGGCGATCTGATGCGTCCGCGCGAGCATCTGCGCAGCCTGCGCGAAGGCATGAACCTGGAAGCAGTGCTGGCGGAGTTCAGTGAGTCGCGTTACAGCCGTTACCCCTGGTTCGATGCCGATGGCGAGCAGGTGCTGGGCATCCTGCACACCAAGGACCTGTTGGTGGCGATGGCACGCGGCCAGGACCTGGAAGATCTGCGCCCGCTGCTGCGCCCAGCTACCGTGCTGACCCTGGAAACGCCGATTCCCAGCGCGCTCGAGCAATTCCGCACCGGCACCACCCACTTGGCGCTGTGCGTGGAAGAAGAAGGCCGCATCCTGGGCTTTTTCACTTTGGAAGACCTGCTGGAAGTGGTGGTCGGCGAGATCGAAGACGAGCATCGCCACGTGGTGCGCGATGCTCCGATCCGTGGCCAGGACGGCTCGCTATTGGTCGCCGGCAGCACTTCGATCTTTCGGCTGGAACGCCTGCTCGGCCAGGATCTGAGTGCACCGGACCACGTCAATTCGGTCGGCGGGCTGATCCTGTATCAGCTGCAGCGCTTGCCCGAAGAGGGCGAAACGCTGGAACTGGATGGCCACCTGCTGACCGTGCGGGGCATGGCCGGCCACCGTATCCAGGCAGTCACGGTGCGTCCGGTGGGCGCAACTGGCACCGCGGCCAGCTGACGCCTTCGATTCATTCGGCGGACGCGCGAGGCGATTCGCCGATGCGAAACCAATAGCGGTAATCGCGCGACTGCCCGCCGAACCGCACCCCGCGGATGGTCACATCGTAGATCACACCCGGCTGCAAGCGCGGCACCCGGAACTGCAGGCTATTGGGCACCCCGAAACCCTCGTGGTCATCGCTCAGGTTGCGCACCTGCAACTGGCGTCCGCCGCGCGCGCTGATCTGCACCTGCGCATCGGCGTAGTCGACATCGCGATTGGCGAACTTGCGGTTGCGGTCCGGCAATGCGGTGAACGACAACAGCGCCTCGTCGACGTAGTAGCGGCGCGGGTACTCACCGATCGGCCAGGCGACGAAATCGGCGCGCGCCCGCGCGGCCACGCCGACCGCCGGAACGAAGCGCAGCGCGGCACCGCTGCTGAACGCGGCGCCGTCGCGACCAGCGACCATGCCGAAGGCGACGCGTTGCAGGAACGGATCCAGCAGCCAGCGCCGGTGCCCCAGTCCACCGGCGCTGACATTGTTGGCGTCAGTCAGCCACTCGATCACGATCTGTTCGGCGCTGGAGAAACGCAGCAGCGGGGAGCTGACCCCGCCATAGATCAGGCTACGGCGCGCGCCCTTGGCCGCGGTGTCGGAGTAGCAGCGCCAGTCCGGCGCCAGCGTATGGCTGAGGCGGCCGTTGGCGGCAATGACCAAGGCCGCCTGGGTGGCTTCGGGCTCGGCCGCCGGGTCGTAGTCGACCGCGTCGAGACCGTGCAGCCGACGGATGTCGTTGATCAGCGCCAGCACGCGTTGTCGCTGCGCCGGTTGCAGCTCGCCGGCACGGCAACCGGCGATCGCGGGCGGAGTCCGATACAGCGCCGCCGCCTGCGCAGCGAAGTCGGCATCCTGCGCAGCGGCGGGCAGCGCGGCGGGCAGGATCGCGAGAGCGAGGCGAGCGAAGATCTGGCGCATGGCAAGCCGGAAACAGCGCAGGGAGCTCTACCATAAAGTGCAGGTTGCGCTGTGTCGGGCTCATCTGGTGCGCAGGTAACCCGCCATTCAGCCGACTCTGGCGTGGGCTCGGCGCCCCACTTTGCAACGCACTGGGCCTGACCGCTGCGCTGGCGGCGTAGAATGCTGGCCCCACCGTCACCGCTGCCTCTCTTGCCCATGTCGGATTCCGCCCTGCTCGCCCTGTCCCCGCTCGACGGCCGCTACACCTCCAAAGTGGATGCGCTGCGCCCGGTCTTCTCCGAATACGGCCTGATCAAGGCGCGGGTCAAGGTCGAAATCGAATGGCTGCTGGCACTGGCCGCCGAGCCGGGCATTGCCGAACTGGCGCCGTTCTCGGCGACTGCCACGCAGCGCCTGCGCGCGCTGGCCGACGATTTCGGCGTTGCCCATGCCGCGCGAGTCAAGGAAATCGAACGCACCACCAACCATGACGTCAAGGCGGTGGAGTACTTCATCAAGGAGCAGCTCAAGGACGACGCCGAGCTGGCTCCGGCGCTGGAATTCGTGCACTTTGCGTGCACCAGCGAAGACATCAACAACCTGAGCTACGGGCTGATGCTGGAGCAGGCACGCCGCGAGGTGCTGCTACCCAGTCTGGACGGCGTCACCGCTGCGCTGCGCACGCTCGCCCACGCCCAGGCCGCCCAGCCGATGCTCTCGCGCACCCACGGCCAGACCGCCTCGCCCACCACGCTGGGCAAGGAAATCGCCAACGTGGTCGCCCGCCTGGAGCGCCAGCGCAAGCAGATCGCGGCGGTCGAGCTGACCGGCAAGATCAATGGCGCAGTGGGCAATTACAACGCGCATCTGATGGCGTACCCGGATCTGGACTGGGCCGACTTTGCGCAGCGCTTCGTGGAAAGCCTGGGCCTGGTGTTCAACCCCTACACCACCCAGATCGAGCCGCACGACAACGTGGCCGAAATCGGCGATGCCAGCCGCCGCGCCAACACCATCCTCATCGACCTGGCACGCGACATCTGGGGCTATATCTCGCTGGGCTATTTCAAGCAGAAGTTGAAAGAAGGCGAAGTCGGCTCGTCGACGATGCCGCATAAGGTCAACCCGATCGACTTCGAAAATGCCGAAGGCAATTTCGGCATCGCCAACGCGCTGTTTGAGCATTTTTCCGCCAAGTTGCCGATCAGCCGCTGGCAGCGCGACCTCACCGATTCCACCGTGCTGCGCGCGCTCGGCACCGCGTTCGGCCACACCCAGGTGGCGCTGGATTCGCTGGCCAAGGGCCTGGGCAAGCTGACCGTCAATCCGCAGCGCCTGGATGCCGATTTGGATGCGGCCTGGGAAGTGCTGGCCGAAGCCGTGCAGACGGTGATGCGCCGCCACGGCCTGCCCAACCCGTACGAACAACTCAAGGCCCTGACCCGAGGTCAAGGCATCACCGCCGCGTCGATGCAGGCCTTCGTGGAAAGCCTGCAATTGCCGGAAGACGACAAGCAGCGGCTGCGCGCGCTCACCCCGGGCGCTTACACCGGCCTGGCCGAGCAGCTGGCGCGCGCGATCTGAGCTGGCCCGCCCGCAAGCCCCCTGTCAGCTTGCGGAGCGGATCAGGTCATCGACGATCATCAGCGCCGGGCCATCGGGGGGTCACCGTCTGCCGATGAAGCACCGTCGGGATCAGTGACACCTGCGCCGCGACACACGTCGCGTCGCACGCGTCACGTCTCAAGACCGGCCTGGACAGCAGGCGCTGGCCTACACATGGGTAACCGAGCCGGACTGCTATCGTGTCGGCCTTACTCTTCGGGAGATCGGCGATGCGTGTCACTCACCCACTGTCCCTGTTGACGCTGGCAAGCGTCTTTGCGCTGAGCGGATGCGGCGGCGACGGCCCTGCCGCGCAGGCGTTGTCGGCGGTCTCGTCCACGCTGACCGATCCGGCCAGCGGCGCTGACTGCGCCGGCAAGGATGTCCGGCTGACCCGCAATGACAGCGAATGGATCCTGCACGGCGAGTGCGGCACGGTCACCATCACTGCCTCACGTGGCGCAATGAATCTGGATACCGCGCGCAGCATTCGGGTGGAAGGAAGCAACTTCACGGTGCTCAACGAGCAACTTGGCCAGCTCAGCGTGACCGGTCACGGCAATACGCTCAATCTGACCAACGTCGATAGCGTGGACATCCAGGGCAACAAGAATCTTGTGCTGGCGCGCGAAGTGAAACAGGTGCGGTTTTCCGGCAACGACAACACCGTCAACCCATCCAGCAAACCCACAGTGGACGACCGTGGCAGCGGCAACAAGGTGATGTGATCTGTGCGATTGTGATGCGCACAGCTTTAGCATGCGCGCTCCAGATCAGCAAGATGCACGTCGCTGCACGGCCGCACCGCATGCAACGCCACCAGGCGATGCTTTTACAAACGGTGCGGATTTAGCGCGGCGAACAAAACCACTGCGCCCTGCCAGGCTGGCGCGGCCGGTGCTCGGAATCATCGCAAACCGCCCGTACCTTGCGACTCTGAGCGCCGCCCGCACCCACCTGACCACTGCTCGCCGCGCTTTTAAGCAGTTCTTGGCACGTCAATCAGGGTCGCCGCGCGGCCACTAGCGTCACCTCGCGCGGCTTGGCTGCACCGCGCACGATCACGAAACGCAGGGTCTGCCCGACCTTGCGGTTGACGGCCTGCTTGAGCACATCGGCCTTGCTTCCAGCCACCGTGATGCCTTGAGCGGACACGATCGCATCGCCCACCTGCAGCCCGGCGGTGGCTGCGGGCGAGGCCGGCTTCACCGAATCGATCGTGACCGAGGTCAGCGTGGGATTGAACGAAAACCCCTCGCTTTCCACCGCGAAACTCAGGCCGAACCACCCCTTGTCATCGGCGGCCTGCGCGGCGCCGTGTACTCCCAACGTCGCCGTCAACACCAGCAGCAGCGTCAGACGATGCATGCAAGCAGTTTTCCAAAGCATAGGGAGCAGCCCACCAAGGCCGCGATGCCGCAGTGTTTCGGTGCAGGCGCTACCACGCATGTGCCATCGGACACCCTGACCCGTGCTGCGGCGGCGGACGACCGCGCGTGCGGCGTGCCCGGCACAGGTGCACATCCGGCTCAGGCAGTCGACAATAGGCCATCCAGCGCCAATGCCGCGCACCGCACTCTCTTCTACACCTTGTAAGGACCCCGCAATGGCCGTACGTAAAGCGACCCCACTTGCCATCGAAGTCCAGGCCCGTCCGGGACAGCCGCTGGGCATGCCGGTCGAGCGTTTCCTGCGCAATTACTGGCACAAGCACCCGCTATTGATCCGTAACGCGTTCGCGGACTTCGCCTCGCCGCTGCAGCCGGAAGACCTGGCCGGGCTGGCCTGCGAAGACGGCGTACTGGCGCGCCTGATCCGCCACGACCGCACCACCGACAGCTGGGACGTGCGCACCGGCCCGTTCCAGGAAACCGATTTCCCCGGCCTGCCCGACCATGATTGGACCTTGCTGGTGCAGGACGTGGACAAATGGGATGCCGACGTGCGCGCCCTGCTGGAGCAGTTCCGCTTCCTGCCGCGCTGGCGCATCGACGACATCATGATCAGCTTCGCCGCTACCGGCGGCTCGGTGGGCGCGCATGTCGACCATTACGACGTCTTCCTGCTGCAGGGCCAGGGCCACCGCCGCTGGCAGATCGACGCGCGCACCGCGCAGGGCCGCAAGGCCACCCCACTGGCGTTCCGCGACGATGTCGAGCTGAAGCTGCTGCGCGCGTTCAAGCCGACCCACGATTGGGTGCTGGGCCCGGGCGACATGCTGTATCTGCCGCCGTTGATCCCGCATCACGGCGTGGCCGAAGACGCCTGCCTGACCTTCTCCATCGGCACCCGCGCACCGTCCTCGGCCGAGCTGATCGGCGATTACCTGGACACCTTGATTGCCGACGCTGACGAGGCCGTGCGCTATCACGACGCAGACCTCACGGTGCCGGCCGATCCTTACGAGATCGACGTCACCGCAATGAACCGCGTGGTCGCAGCGCTCAACGCGTTGCGCATGAACGATCCCGATCGCTTGGGCGACTGGTTCGGTCGTTTCATGACCACCTACCGCGCCTCCGGCGACGTGGTGCCGGCGCCAGAACCCATCCCGCGCGAAGCGGTCGAGCAGGCGCTGCAAGAAGGCGTGCTGCTGCATCGTCACCCCTGGTCGCGTCTGGCCTGGCGGCGTGCCAAGCGCGGCGCCACGCTGTTCTGCAGCGGACTGGAGTTCGCGCTGTCGGCCAAGGATGCGTCCCGTCTGGCCGCGGCCGAAGAGATCGACGGCACGCTGTACGCGCAGTTGTCGCCGCGTGGCCGCGAGGTCGTGCTAGAGCTGCTGGCACAGGGCCATTACCAGCGCGCCCACGAAGACGCCGACGGGGATATCGCCGACGACGACCACGTGCATGCCCTGCGCGCGTCTTCCGACCACGACGACGCAGACACCGAAGACGACGCACCGGAAGCGGACTACGCCATCGATGCGGATGCCGATGTCGAACACGTCGCTGACGACGCCGGCGACCCGGCAGAGACGCTGGATGCCGTGCAGGACGCTGTTGCCGAAATCGACGCCGCCGCCGCAGCCGAGCAGGAAGACGCCAGCGCTATCGCCGACGACGCCGATTCCGACGACAGCCACGACGCCACCAAACCCGCATGACCCAGCACGCCAGGCCGCAGATCGTCGCCCTGAACCCGGCTTCCGATGCCGGGGCGCTGCGCGCGCTGCGGCTGGCCTGCAGCACAGACACCGCTGACGACACCAGCGTTACCGAGTGGGATGCGTTGGACCCGCTCAGCCTGCATCTGGCAGCGCGCACCGAGGATGGCCAGTTGATCGCCTCGGTGCGACTCACTGCCGACCGCCGGCTCGACCGGCTGGGCGTTCTACCCGACTGGCGCCGCCGCGGATTTGCGGACCAACTGCTCGCTGCCGCCGTCGACACGGCCCGACAGCACGGCTGGCCCAGCCTGCACGCCAGCCCCAGCCCAAACGCGGAGGCGGTCTTCGCGCGCCAGGGCTTTCTGCCCGACACCACCCCACTCTCCTCACCCGGGCGCCTCGGCCAGACACCCGCGGCGCCCGGCATCGTCGTGCATCGTCGCCTTGATGGCCCGATGGCCGTCGAGACCCTCACCGCAGCCCTGGCCGCCACCACTGGTCTGCTCTACGCTGCGCGCCGCCAGGTGCTGATCTACACCCGCGCCCTGGACCCGCCGTTGTTCGACAACCCCGCCGTGCTCGATGCGCTGCGCCGCTTCGCCACCGCCCGCCACGACAAGCGCGTGCATGTCTTGGTGCAAGACCCCGCCAGCGCCAACGCGGGCAGCAGTGCAATGCTGCGGCTGGCACAGCGCCTGCCCAGCGTGTTCTGGTTCCGCGCGGTCAGCGACCCAGTCGATGCAAGTTTTGCATCGGTCTATGTTGTCGGCGACGATGCCTACTACTTTCGTCCAACAGGTCACCGCTTCGATGATGGCGAAACCTGGTTGTCCGGCGCAGCGCGTAGCCGCCAGTTAGAGCGCGAATTCGCGCAGATATGGGAGCGCAGTGCACGTTGGAACGAGCCGCGCGCGCTCGGCATCTGACGCCGCAGCGCCCCTCGCACGTAGGCGTGCGCGCAATTGGTCTACCCCGCCGGTCAGCTCGCAGACGCCCCCCTCACTAGCGCAAGGGGGTATAATTTTTCGAGATTTGAGACCGACCGATAGGGCATCTCGCCCTGCCGCTTCCGCACAATCATCCCCACAGCAGACCCGACTTACCATCGTGGATAATCTCCTAAAGCAGTTCGCGCAGTCATCGCAGCTCGCCGGCGGCAACGCCGCCTACATCGAGGATCTGTACGAGCAGTACCTCGTCGCCCCGGACAGTGTCGATCCGAAGTGGAAGAGCTACTTCGATGGTTTCGAAGGTCGCAGTGCCGGTGATGTACCGCACTCGGCCGCCATCGCCCACATCCTCAATGCGTCCAAACAAGCTGCCAACGCCGGGACCGGTGCAGGCGCCAGTGACGAGCGCGAGCGCAATGTCGGTCGTCTGATCACTGCTTACCGTGCGCGCGGCCATCTCGGCGCGCAGCTCGACCCGCTGGGCCTGACCCCACCGGTCAACCCGCCCGACCTGGATCTGCCGTTCCACAGCCTGTCGCAGGCTGACATGGACAGCGAGTTCAGCACCGGCGGTGTCGGTGGCCAGCCGCGGATGAAGCTCAAGGATCTGCTGGCCCGCCTGAAGGCGACCTACGCCAGCAGCATCGGCGCAGAGTTCATGCACATCCAGGAATTCGACCAGCGCCAGTGGATCTACAAGCGCCTGGAAGATGCCGGCGGCAAGATTGCAGGCGATGCGGCCAGCCGCAAGCGCACCCTGGAGCGGCTCACCGCCGCCGAAGGCCTGGAGCGCTACCTGCACACCAAGTACGTCGGCCAGAAGCGCTTTTCGCTGGAAGGCGGCGATGCGCTGATTCCGATGATGGACGAGATCATTCGCCAGTCCGGCAACGATCAGGTCAAGGACATCGTGATCGGCATGGCCCACCGCGGCCGCCTCAACGTGCTGGTCAATACGCTTGGCAAGAACCCGCGCAAACTGTTCGACGAATTCGAAGGCAAGTTCGAGCACGCCCATGACGACCGCGCGCATACCGGCGACGTCAAGTACCACATGGGTTTCTCGGCCGACATCGCCGTCGGCACCGACAAGCAGGTGCATCTGGCGCTGGCGTTCAACCCCTCGCACCTGGAAATCGTCGACCCGGTCGTGGTCGGCAGCGTGCGCTCGCGTCAGGAACGGTTCGGCGATGCCGAACGCAAGACCGTGCTGCCGATCCTGATCCACGGCGATGCCGCATTCGCCGGCCAGGGCGTGGTGATGGAGCTGTTCCAGATGTCGCAGGCGCGCGGTTTCGCCGTCGGCGGCACCGTGCACATCGTGGTCAACAACCAGATCGGCTTCACCACCAGCACGCGGGACGATGCCCGTTCCACGCTGTACTGCACCGACGTGGCCAAGATGATCGGCGCGCCGGTCTTCCACGTGAATGGCGACGACCCGGACGCGGTGATCTTCGTGTCCAAGCTGGCCTATGAATTCCGTCAGCAGTTCAAGAAGGACGTGGTCATCGACCTGGTCTGCTACCGCCGTTGGGGCCATAACGAAGCCGACGAACCGGCAGCGACCCAGCCGGTGATGTACCAGACCATCCGCAAGCACAAGACTACCCGCGAGCTGTATGCCGCCAAGCTGGAAAGCGACGGTGTGCTGAGCGCCGACGCGGCCAAGGCGCTGGTGGACGGCTACCGCAACAAGCTGGATTCGGGCGAATACACCACCGAACTGGCGAAGCGCAAGCCGGACGAATTTGCCATCGACTGGTCCAAGTATCTGGTTGGAACCGCTGCCGATCCGGTGGACACGCGCGTCAAGCGCGAGCAGCTGGATCGTCTGGCCAAGCTGATCACCACGATTCCCGAAGGCGTCGAACTGCACGCTCGCGTGGCCAAGATCTACGAAGATCGCGTCAAGATGGCCGCCGGCGATCAGTTGGGCGACTGGGGCTTTGCCGAGAACCTGGCGTACGCCACGCTGCTGGCCGAAGGCCACAAGCTGCGCTTGGTCGGCCAGGACGCCGGCCGCGGCACGTTCTTCCACCGTCACGCGATCCTGCATGACCAGAAGACCGACAATTACTACCTGCCGTTGCGCCAGCTGGTGCAGAACCCCGAAGACGCCACCGTGATCGATTCGCTGCTCAGCGAAGAAGCGGTGATGGGCTTTGAATACGGCTACTCCACCACCGACCCGAATGCGCTGTGCATCTGGGAAGCGCAGTTCGGCGACTTCGCCAACGGCGCGCAGGTGGTGATCGACCAGTTCATCGCCGCCGGCGAAGCCAAGTGGGGGCGCATCGCGGGCCTGTCGCTGTTCCTGCCGCACGGCTACGAAGGCCAGGGCCCGGAGCATAGCTCCGCGCGTCTGGAGCGCTTCCTGCAGTTGTGCGCGCTGGAGAACATGCTGGTCTGCGTGCCGACCACGCCGGCGCAGTGCTTCCACATGATCCGCCGGCAGATGCGCATGACCACCCGCAAGCCGCTGGTGGTGATGACGCCCAAGTCGTTGCTGCGCCACAAGCTGGCGGTGTCGAGCCTGGAAGAACTGGCCGAGGGCGAGTTCCAGCATCTGATTCCCGACGCCAAGGCCGATGCCGGCAAGGTCAAGCGCGTGGTGCTGTGCTCGGGCAAGGTCTATTACGACCTGCTCGAAGACCAGACCAAGCGTGGCCAAGACGATGTCGCCATCCTGCGCGTGGAGCAGCTGTATCCGTTCCCGCGTGCGCAGCTGGCCGCCGAGCTCAAGGCCTATGCCAACGCCACCGACGTGGTGTGGTGCCAGGAAGAACCGCAGAACCAGGGTGCGTGGTACCAGATCCGCCACCACCTCAATTTCTGCCTGGCCAGCGGTCAGAGCCTGCATTACGCCGGCCGTGCCCGTTCGCCCTCGCCTGCCGCCGGCCACATGGCCGACCACATCGTCGAACAGCAGAAGCTGGTCGCCGATGCGCTCCTCAATCCGTTCAACGACCAAGTCGCTGAATAACTCACCTTCCCCAAAGAACGAAAACCCTAGGACGCTCCCCGAATGGCCACCGAAGTCAAAGTTCCGGTACTGCCCGAATCCGTTTCCGACGCCACCATCGCCAGCTGGCACAAGAAGGCCGGTGAAGCGGTCAAGCGCGACGAGAATCTGGTCGACCTGGAAACCGACAAGGTCGTGTTGGAAGTTCCTTCGCCGGTCGACGGCGTGCTGAAGGAAATCAAGTTCGAAGCCGGCAGCACCGTCACCAGCAACCAGATCCTGGCGATCATCGAAGAAGGCGCTGTGGCTGCGGCCGCACCGGCCGACGAGAAGAAGGCCGAGGCACCGGCTCCGGCCGCTGCTGCTCCGGCCGCCGCGCCGGCCCCGGCTGCTGCCGCTGCGCCTGCCGCTGCTTCCAAATCCGCTGCCGATTCGCTGCCCCCGGGTGCGCGTTTCTCCGCGATCACCCAGGGCGTGGATCCGTCGCAGGTCGAAGGCACCGGCCGTCGTGGCGCGGTGACCAAGGAAGACATCGTCAACTTCGCCAAGGCCGGCGGCGTGGGCAAGGCCTCTGGCGCCCGCCCGGAAGAGCGCGTGCCGATGACCCGCGTGCGCAAGACCATCGCCAAGCGCCTGATGGAGTCCAAGAACTCCACCGCGATGCTGACCACCTTCAACGAGGTCAACCTCGCCAAGGTCTCGGCCGCACGCAAGGAGCTGCAGGACGAGTTCCAGAAGGCGCACGGCATCAAGCTCGGTTTCATGAGCTTCTTCGTCAAGGCCGCCGCCAACGCGCTGCAGCGCTTCCCGCTGGTCAATGCCTCGATCGACGGCGATGACATCATCTATCACGGCTACAGCGATATCTCGATCGCCGTGTCCACCGACAAGGGCCTGGTCACGCCGGTGCTGCGTAACGTCGAGCGCCAGTCGTTCGCCGACGTCGAGCAGGGCATTGCCGACTACGCCGCCAAGGCGCGCGCCGGCAAGCTGGGCCTGGACGATCTGCAGGGCGGCACCTTCACCATCACCAACGGCGGTACCTTCGGCTCGCTGCTGTCGACCCCGATCATCAACCCGCCGCAGAGCGCGATCCTGGGCATGCACGCGATCAAGGAGCGTCCGATCGCCGAGAACGGCCAGGTCGTGATCGCCCCGATGATGTACCTGGCGCTGTCCTACGACCACCGCATCATCGACGGCAAGGACTCGGTGCAGTTCCTGGTCGACATCAAGAATCAGCTGGAAAACCCGGGCCGGATGTTGTTCGGTCTGTAAGAGCCGGGAATCGGGAATGGAGATTCGGGAATGGGACAAGCGCCCATCGACCGCTCCATTCCCGCCTGGACCTGGATGGGACGCAGCAGGCGCAAGGGCGCATGCGCTCTTGCGATTCTCCATTCCCTATTCCCCATTCCCGTGAGCAAATGAAATGAGCGAACAATTCGACGTCGTCGTCATCGGTGCCGGTCCGGCCGGTTACCACGCCGCCATCCGCGCGGCGCAGTTGGGCATGAAGGTCGCCTGCATCGACGCTGCCCTGGGCAAGGACGGCAAGCCGGCACTGGGCGGTACCTGCCTGCGCGTGGGCTGCATTCCGTCCAAGGCGCTGCTGGATTCCTCGCGCCAGTTCTGGAACATGGGTCACCTGTTCGGCGACCACGGCATCAGCTTCAACGACGCCAAGATGGACGTGCCCACCATGATCGGCCGCAAGGACAAGATCGTGAAGCAGTTCACCGGCGGCATCGCGATGCTGTTCAAGGCCAACAAGATCACTCCGTACTACGGCTTCGGCCAGCTGCTGCCGGGCAACATCGTCAAGGTTGCGCAGCACGATGGCGGCGAGATCGAACTCAAGGGCACCAACGTGATCCTGGCGGCCGGCTCGGAGTCGATCGAGCTGCCGTTCGCCAAGTTCGACGGCGACACCATCGTCGATAACGTCGGCGGCCTGGATTTCACTGCCGTTCCCAAGCGTCTGGCCGTCATCGGCGCGGGCGTGATCGGCCTGGAGCTGGGCAGCGTGTGGAAGCGTCTGGGCGCCGAGGTCACCATCCTCGAAGCGTTGCCGGACTTCCTGGCGCTGGCCGATGCCGAAGTGGCCAAGACCGCGCTGAAGGAATTCAAGAAGCAGGGCCTGGACATCAAGCTGGGCGCCAAGGTCAGCAAGACCGAGATCACCGGCAGCGGCGACGCCAAGCAGGTGGTGCTGAGCTACACCGACAGCGCCGGCGAGCAGACCCTGACCGTGGACAAGCTGCTGGTGGCCGTGGGCCGCAAGGCCGCGACCAAGAACCTGCTGGCTGACGGCACCGGCGTCAAGGTGACCGACCGCGGTCAGATCGAGGTCGACGGCCATTGCCACACCGGCGTCGACGGCGTGTGGGCCATCGGCGACTGCGTGCGCGGTCCGATGCTGGCGCACAAGGGCTTCGAGGAAGGCATCGCGGTGGCAGAGCTGATTGCTGGCCTGCCGGGCCACGTCAATTTCGACACCATTCCGTGGGTCATCTACACCGAGCCGGAAATTGCCTGGGTCGGCAAGACCGAGCAGCAGCTCAAGGCCGAGGGCGTGGCATACAAGGCCGGCAGTTTCCCGTTCGCGGCGATCGGCCGTGCGGTGGCCATGGGCGAGCCGGCTGGCTTTGTCAAGGTGATCGCCGATGCCGAAACCGACCGTGTGCTGGGTATGCATCTGGTTGGCGTGGGCGTCTCCGAGTTGGTGCACGAAGGTGTGCTGACCATGGAATTCAATGGTTCCGCCGACGACCTGGCACGTATTTGCCATGCCCACCCGACCCTGTCCGAGGCGATCCACGACGCGGCCATGGCGGTGAGCAAGCGGGCGATCCACAAGGCGAACTGAGCCACCTCGGTGGTCAGTCGCCGCGGAAGGCTTCGTCTCGCGACGAAGCCTTCTTCGTTTCGCAGTCAAGGAACCGGCCATGGCAGTTCCACCACGCACCTCGCTTAGCGGCATCCTGTTCGTCGCCGCCGGTCCGATGTTCTTTGTCGCGGCCGTGATCGGCCGGCAGCTGGCATTTGCCGTATGTGGCGCGATGTTTGTCGCGCTCGGCACCTTGTGGCTGCTGCGCACCAGAACCAACACATAAGAACGGACACCGACTGAAGGACCGACTTGTCGGTCGTATCGATGGAAAACGTGCAATGAAATCAATTTGCGTCTATTGCGGCTCCAACGCCGGCAACAAACCCGCCTATGCCGAACGCGCCACCGCATTGGGCACGCGCATCGCCGCGCAAGGCCTGCGACTGGTCTACGGCGGTGGCAATGTCGGCCTGATGGGCACGGTGGCCAACGCCGTACTCGCTGCCGGCGGCCAGGTCACTGGCGTGATCCCCAAGCAACTGGCGGACTGGGAAGTGGCCCACCGGGGCCTGACCGACCTGGAAATCGTCGGCTCGATGCATGAGCGCAAGATGCGCATGTTCGAGCTGTCCGATGCATTCGTGGCCCTGCCCGGCGGCTTCGGCACCATGGAAGAGATCTTCGAAATGCTGACCTGGCGCCAGCTCGGTATCGGCAACAAGCCGTGCGCGTTTCTGGACATCGAAGGTTTCTACGCACCGCTGATCGGCATGATCGATCGCATGGTCGAAGAGCGTTTCCTGCATCCGGACCAGCGCACCGACCTGTGGTACGGCGCCGATATCGAGCAGATGCTCGAATGGATGCAGCACTACACCCCGGCGCAGGCGTCGAAGTGGATCGACGAGAAGCGCCGCTCCACCCTGGTGTAACCGAAGGCAGCCAAGACAAACGTCGTCTCACCGTGAGTAGGCCGCATTGAAACGGCGCGACTCCCTGGCTGCCCGGCACACGTTGCCAGCGGCAGCCGCGGTGCCGACAAGCGTGATGCCGCTGTGGGCGCGTCACCCAGCCTCGCTACGCCACTGCGCAGGTGCCGCTGCACGACAGCGCACACATGGCGCTGTTTTGCCAGCTTGCAACGGCAGTCACGACGGCCGCAGCAACCTGCAACACCGCCTCGCATAGAATGATGGCGATGCTCGATACCCTCGCCGCTGACGCGCACCACAGCCTGGACATCAAGCACAGTCGCTTTCTGGCCCACGCTGCCGCACTGGACACTCCCGCGCATGCGCTGGAGATCGTGCAGCGCGTGGCAGTGCCCGACGCGACGCAGAACTGCTGGGCCTATCGGTTCGGGCAGGACTATCGCTCCAGCGACGACGGCGAGCCGAGTGGCACCGCCGGCCGGCCGATCCTGGCCGCCATCGACGGCCAGGGCTTCGACCGGGTGGTGGTCGTGGTCACGCGCTGGTATGGCGGCATCAAACTCGGTGCTGGCGGGCTGGTGCGTGCCTATGGCGGCACGGCGGCCGAGTGCTTGCGGCTGGCGACGCGGCAACCGTTGATCGCGTTGTCGCTAGTGCAGGTGCAGTGCCGGTTCGACGATCTGGGCCTGGTGCACGCGGCGCTGGCGGCCTTCCATGCCGACAAACTGGATGAACATTTCGACGCCAACGGTGCTGCGTTGCGCGTGCAACTGCCTGCGGATCAGCTCGCCAGCTTGAAAACCCGCCTGTGCGACGCCACCCGCAATCGTGTCCATCTCTCAACTCCGGAAGCCGCATGACCCAGCCAGCCGCTGCACGTCCCAACCCGTTGCGGAAGCTGGGCAGCCTGCGCACCCTGTGGCCATTCATCCAACGCCAGCGCGGCCTGTTCGTTGCCTGGATGGTCGCGCTGGCGATTTCCGCTGCCTCCACACTGAGCCTGCCGGCAGCGGTCAAGCGCATGATCGATCAAGGCTTCTCCGGCGACTCGCAGATCAACCAGGCGTTCTTGCTGCTGTTCGCAGTTTCGGTGGTGCTGGCGGTGGCGACCGCTGCCCGCTTCTATTTCGTCGCCCTCCTGGGCGAAAAAGTCGTCGCCGACCTGCGTGGCCGGCTGTACGCACACCTGATCGGCCTGGACGCCGGATTTCATGACCGCAGCCGCAGCGGCGAACTGGTGTCGCGCTTGTCGGCCGACAGCGAATTGCTGCGTGGGCTGATCGGCAGCACCATGTCGGTGGCCTTGCGGAGCGTGGCCACGGTGATTGGCAGCGTGGTGATGCTGTTCGTCACCAGCCCGCGTCTGGCCGGCTTCACCTTGATCGGCATCCCGCTGGCGGTGCTGCCGATCGTGCTGGGTGCGCGCCGCCTGCAGAAGATTTCGCGCGCAAGCCAGGACCGCGTGGCTGATGCCAACACGCTGGCGGCCGAAACCCTGGGTGCAGTGCGCACCGTGCAGGCGCATGCGCGCGAGCGTTACGAAAGCCAGCGTTTCAGTACCGCACTGTTGACCGCCATCGACACCGCGAAGGTGCGCATCCGCACCCAGGCCACCGTGACCGCAGTGGCGATCATGCTGATCTTCGGTGCGATCGTCGCGGTGTTGTGGTTGGGCGCGCACGATGTGGTGTCCGGCCGCATGACGCCCGGCACGCTGGGCCAATTCGTGTTGTATGCACTGATTGGTGGCGGTTCGGTCGGTGCGCTGGCCGAGGTCTGGAACGAGTTGCAGCGTGCCGCCGGCGGCATGGGCCGGGTGGGTGAATTGCTCGACGAACAACCGGCCATCGTGGCGCCGGCCACACCGCAGGCCTTGCCGCAGCCGCTGCGCGGCGCGATCCATTTCGACCAGGTGGTGTTCCATTACCCGCAGCGTCCGGACGCGCCGGCGCTGGATGGCTTCGATCTGCATGTCAGTCCTGGCGAAACCGTGGCGTTGGTCGGTCCGTCCGGGGCGGGCAAGAGCACGGTGCTGTCGATGCTGCTGCGCTTCCACGACCCGGTCAGCGGCAAGGTGCGCATCGACGACATCGACCTGCGCGACACCGACCCGGTACTGCTGCGCGAACGCATCGCCCTAGTGCCGCAGCAACCCACCCTGTTTGCCGCCAGCGCCGCCGACAACATCCGCTACGGGCGCTTGCAAGCCAGCGATGCCGAGGTGGAAGCGGCCGCCGCCGCCGCCGAAGCCGATGTCTTCATCCGCGCCCTGCCCCAGGGCTACGCCAGCGAACTGGGCGAGCGCGGCACGCGTCTGTCCGGCGGCCAGCAGCAACGCGTGGCAATTGCGCGTGCGCTGCTCAAGGACGCGCCGATCCTGCTGCTGGACGAAGCCACCAGCGCGCTCGATGCCCAAAGCGAGCGGGCCGTGCAGCAGGCGCTGGACCGGCTGATGGAAGGCCGCACCACGCTGGTCATCGCGCACCGCCTGGCCACCGTGCTCAAGGCAGACCGCATCGTGGTGATGGATGCCGGCCGCATCGTCGCGCAGGGCACCCATGCCCAATTGATCGCCGAAGGCGGCCTGTACGCGGAATTGGCGCGGCTGCAGTTCATCGATCAATGAGGATTGCCTGTCGCTGCGCCGCCAGCGATGGCACTTGAAGCAGCTGACTGCGCTCACCGCCACGCGGGCGCGGCCAGTGTTCGGCATCGGCATGCGCCACTCGTACACTGCAGTTCCTGAGCGCCATCCACAGCCACTGGACGACTGTCGCTCGTCTTGTGAGCCACGCTCCCCCGTCTTGACTCACCGGCCACGCCGGCCGTGCGCTCCACGCAATCCGATATGACCCATGCCCCGCCCTAAAACCACGCTTCGCCAGCTGAGCTATTTCGTCGCGCTGGCCGACACTGGCAGCTTTACCCGCGCGGCCGAGCAAATGGGCGTCTCGCAACCATCGTTGTCGCAGCAGATCCGCGCATTGGAAGCCATCATCGGCGCGCCGCTATTCGAGCGCGGAGCGCAGGCGATTGTGACCCCTTTGGGTCGCGATCTGCTCGACCGCGCACGCAGCATCTTGCTTGATGTCACCGATCTGGAAGAGGTCCGCGCCACCGCCGCCGACACCTTGGTCGGCACCATCCGGCTCGGGGTGTCGCCCACGCTGGGCGCCTATCTGATGCCAAGCCTGGTGGCACGTTTGCATCGCGAACATCCGGCCCTGCGCGTGCATGTGCGCGAGGGGCTGCCGACCGCACTTGCCGCCGATCTGAGCAGCGGCGTACACGATCTGGTCCTGGCGCAACTGCCGGTGCCGGGCCGCGGCCTGCATAGCGAGCGGCTGTTCCGCGAACTGCTGCATGTCACCATGGCCGCCGACCATCCGCTGCGCACCAAGGCCTGCATCACCCCGGCCGATCTGCGCGGCGCCAACTTGTTGACCTTGATGCCGGAATACCGATTGGCAGAACAGGTGGCCGCAATTGCCATGGATGTCGGTGCGAATGTCTTGCGCGATTACGAAGGCACCAGCCTGGATGCGATCCGCCAGATGGCCGGCATGGGCATGGGCCTTGCACTGCTCCCGGATCTGTACGTCCGCCAGGAAATCCGCGAAGGCGACGATGTGGTGGTTCGGCCAGTCAAAGGCGGACGCTACTATAGGGAGATTGGTCTGCTCTGGCGACAGGGCGCCGGTCGTGCGCCGGCCTTCGGTTTGATCGCCAATCTGCTACGTGCGGTGGCCGCATAGGAAAATCCTATGCGGTGAATAAGCGCTTTGGCCTTGTTTGAAGGCTGACGCCTCGTCAATGCTTCACTGAACTCATCAACGGACATCGAATGGCGGCCAAGCGGATCGGATGGCGGGAAGCAGCAAGCTGGCTGGCGGAAGTCGTCGGCCCGGATATGCCGTATGTGCGCCTGGCCCTGGTGTATGGCATTGCGATCAGCCTGCTGTCGCTGGCCACGCCGATCTCGGTGCAATTGTTGATCAACAGCGTGGCAAACACTGCGCTGGCTACCCCGCTATGGACCTTGTCCGGCCTGCTGCTGGGCTTGTTGTTGCTGGTAGCGGCATTGAGCGCGATGCGGGTGTGGGTGATGGCGCTGTTCGAACGCCGCCTGTTCGCACGGGTGGTAGCCGAGATCACCGTACGCGCGGTGCATGCGCAGAACCCGTTCTTCGCCGACCAGAACCGTGGCGATGTGTTCAACCGTTACTTCGACCTGGTGATCGTCCAGAAAGCGGTTCCCAGCCTGGCGGTTGGCGCCTTCACCATCGTGCTGCAGTCGGCGGTTGGCCTGATCGTCACCAGCTTCTATCACCCCTTCTTCCTCGGTTTCAACGCGTTGCTGTTGCTGACCATCTTTTCGATCTGGATGATCTGGTCGCGTGGCTCGATCCGCACGGCGGTCGACCTGAGTCACGCCAAGCACAACGCCGCGCACTGGCTGGAAAGCGTCGGCGGCTCCAACGGCTTCTATAAATCCAGTCGTCATCTCAACTTCGCGATGGATCGCTCGGAAGCGGTGACCGCCGAATACGTCAACCGGCATCGGCGCCATTTCCGCTACACCTTCACCCAGACGCTGGCGTTCCTGCTCACCTATGCGGTGGCCAGCGCTGCGCTGCTGGCGCTGGGCGGCAGCCTGATCCTGCGCGGCGAGTTGTCGATCGGCCAGCTGGTGGCTGCCGAACTGATCCTGAGTGCGGTGTTTTACGGGATTGCGCAGTTGGGCAGTTACCTGGACGTGTTCTATGACCTGGTCGCCAGCGCGGAGGAATTGTCGCTGCTGTATGCCATTCCCCAGGAGCGCCCGGTGGCCGTCGCCGGCGAAGCACCGCGCAACAGCGCAGTACGCCTGGATGGCGTGGTGATCGAGGGCGCGCGTTTCGATTTCGCGTTGGAAGCTGGCGAGCAGTTGGTCACGCTGGCCGACGGCGGCGCCGAACGTCTGCTCGCCATGGTGCTCAAGCGCCACGTGGTTCCCGATCGCGGACTGGTCATGGTGGGCGGCGCCGACTTGGCCACCTTCGATATGTACCTGCTGCGTTCGGAAGTCACCGTGCTCGACCGGCCGACCATCGTGGAAGTCACCATCCGCGAATATCTGGCGATGGCCTCGGCCGATGTGACCTCCGAAGCGATGCTGGAAGCGATCGATACGGTGGGCTTGCGTGCGCGCATCGCCGCGTTGCCGCAAGGCCTGGATACCCGACTTGCCGCGTCCGGCTTCCCGCTGTGGATTGGCGAGGTGATGGCGCTGAAGCTGGCCAACGCGCTGCTGGTACGCCCGCGCGTGCTGATGTTGTCGCAGTTGTACGACCTGCTTCCGGCAGAACGTCTGACCCGGATCCTGCGGCGCTTGAAGGACGCAGGAACCACGGTGCTGCTGTGCACCGGCCGGCCGGAGGACATCACCTTGGACGGCTGGTTCCGCCTGGAACCGGAGCGCCAGCAACGCTACGCCACGCGCGCCGAACTGATTGCGTCCACGCAGGAGGCTCAGCATGCCGCACGCCCCTGATCGGATGGCGCATTTCCCGACCCTGGCGGCGATGCGGCCGCCCAGCATCGCCAAGGCGTTGGCGTGGATGCTGTTGATCGGCGTTGCCATCGCCGGCGCGATCCTGGCGTTTGCCCCCTGGGTGCAGACCGCCAGCGGCAAGGGCCAGGTGGTCTCGCTGGATCCGGGCGACCGTCAGCAACAGGTCACCGCCTTCGTGCCGGGCCGCGTCGAGCGCTGGTATGTGCACGATGGCCAGCACGTTTCCAAAGGCGACCCGATCGCGCGCGTCGGTGACCTGGATCCGGACCTGCTGACCCGCCTGGCCAGCGAACGTGCACAGGCGCAGGCAGAAATCGCCGCCATCCAGCAGTCGCGCGCAGTCGCCAGTATCGATGTGGCGCGCAGCAGGCAGTTGCTGGCCGAAGGCCTGGCCGGCCGCCGCGACTACGAACTGACCCAGATCAAGGTGGCCGACGCCGATGCCAAGCTGGCCGAATCGCGCGCCAAGCTGACCCGCATCGACATCCAGTTGAACCGCCAGTCCGCACAGCTGGTGCGCGCCCCGCGCGACGGCCGCGTGCAGCAGCTCAACGCCGCCAGCGGCAGCGCCATGGTCTCGCCTGGCACCGTGCTGGCAGTGATTGCACCGGAACGGGTGGAACGCGCGGTCGAGCTCTACATCGACGGCCGCGATGTGCCGCTGCTCCGTCCCGGTCGCCCGGTGCGGCTGGAGTTCGAAGGCTGGCCGGCCATCCAGTTCAGCGGCTGGCCGTCGGTGGCGCACGGCATGTTCGACGGCCGCGTGCGCGCCATCGACCCCAATGCCGCGCCCGATGGCCTGTTCCGCATCCTGGTGGAACCGATGCCGGGCAAGCCGGCGTGGCCGGCGCAGGAATTTGCCCGCCAGGGTGGCAAGGTGCGCGGCTGGGTGCAGGGTGAAACGGTCAAGGTTGGCTACGAACTGTGGCGCCAGCTCAACAACTTCCCGCTGGAATTCGGCCGGCGCCCGGCTGCGACCACGCAGGAAGAGAGCAAGGCCAAACCGGCCGCACCCAAGGCCGAAGACGAAGCGACGGGTAAGAAATGATCGGCCGTCTTGTTGTCCTGCTGATCGCACTCTGCCCCGGTGCGGCATTCGCCCAGGCCGGTGCGCTGACGCTGGATGAAGTGCTGCAGTCCTCGGCCCGCTCTGCGCCGCAGATCATCGAATCGCTGGCCAAGGTGCGCCAGGCCGAGGGCAAGGGCATCTCGGCCGATGGCGCCTTCGATACCGTGTTCGACATCGAAGGCCGCTCGCGCGAGGCCGGCTATTACGACGGCAGCACGATCGAAACCGGCGCCAAGCGGCCGTTCGAAGAAAACGGTGGCTATTACTACGGCGGTTACCGCTCCTCGCGCGGTTCCTTTCCGGTCTACGAAGACAAGTCCTATACCGACCGCGGCGGCGAAGTGAAGGTCGGCGCGCTGTATGCGCTGCTGCGCGATCGTGTGATCGACGAACGCCGCACCAAGCGCAGCATTGCCAGCACCGATATCGATGTGGCCAAGTACGAGGCGGAAATGGTGGCCATCGGCGTGCAACGGCGCGCGGTGGATGCCTACCAGAACTGGGTTGCCGCTGGGCTGAAGTTGCGCGCCTACAACGAACTGCTGCAACTGGCCGAACAACGCCGCAACGCGATTTCGCGGCAGGTCACGCTCGGTGCGCGGCCGACCATTCTGCTCACCGAAAACGACCAGAACCTGGTGCGTCGGCGCGCGTTGGTGGTGCGCTCGGAACAGGATTTTGCCAATGCTGCCAACGCGTTGTCGCTGTATCTGCGCGATGACGCCGGCATGCCGCTGATCGTGTCGGCCGAGCGCCTGCCGGCCGACACCTCCGCACTGGAAGGACTGGCCGGCGCAAGCAAGATCACTGCACCGGTGGAGCGCCCGGATTACCGTGCCGTGCTCACCCGCATCGACCAGGCCACCGCACGCTTGATGCTGGCCCAGAACGATCTGAAACCGCGCCTGGATGTCAGCGTGGAAGTCAGCAAGGACCTCGGCCCCCCCGGCGTCGGCGGCCCGAATCGTTCGTTGACCGATGCCGTCATCGGCTTCCGTTTCAGCGTCCCACTGGAAAACCGCGCCGCCAAAGGCCGCGTGGCCGAGGCGCGCGCAGAAATCGAAGCCCTGGATCAGCGCAGCCGTTTTTTGCGCGACCAGATTTCGATTGAAGTCGAATCGATCGTCATCGCGCTCAATGCCGCCGAACGGCTCGCCAAGATCGCCGATGAGGAACGCGGCCTGGCAGATCGCTTGGCCGCAGCCGAGCGGCGGCGCTTCGAGCTGGGGTCCGGTGACTTCTTCCTGGTCAACCAGCGCGAGGAAACCGCCAACGACGCACGCGTGCGCCTGATCGATGCGCAGGCACGCATTGCCTCCGCGCGTGCTGAACTGGCCGCAGCCACGGCCGACCGGGATGCATTGCAGCTGAGTCGCTAGATGCGTCACCCGGTGTAACGCCGGCGCCGATGCATTGGGCGATTTCAGCGCGTCTGAGCGATGCAATCGGCCGACAGGTGTGCGAAGTCACTGCGCTTCAATGCGCTTAAACCCTTGTCGAGATGCGACGACCGCTGCAGTCTGTCCCATCGCAGCTGCGCGGAGGCATTGCCGCTTGTCAGGCAGCGAATGCTCGCCACTGCCGGCTGACGAGCTCAACTTGCAGGCTTTCGGACTCACCGCGTAACGACGTCTGGATAACAAGTCCGTGCGCATGCTCGCCCTACCGGCCCGGCGCCGGGCGTGCGGGTCCCGAGCGATCTGCACTGCAACCTTAGGAACTTTCGGAGGTGCTTATGTATTTCCGGCAATTTCCCGCAATTGGTGCAGATGGCGAGTCTTACGTCATCATCGAATTCCGCGACGAGCGACAACCACGCGCAAATCCGCAACCGGCGCCGCGTTACGAGCTTCCCGATGGCCGACATCTGCAACGTCAGGGGCAGCGCTTCGTCACCGACGGCGGTGAGCTGCGCCTTTCCGCGCTCTAGGGAAGGGCTACCAACACCTCTCGCGTCGTTATCTAGCAGCCGTGGGAGGCGCACAGGAACCGGAGTGAACGAAGAGTACGTGCCGACTCAGGGCACCGCGACCATCTAAAGACGGCGCCATCGTCCAGCTAGCTGCTCCGGACGGCATTGGTCATTTTTTGACCGCCTACCGCACAGCCCTTGCGCCGCAAGGGCTGTGCGCAGTTATCCACATGCTTGTGCAAGTTTCATCCACACCCTATGTGGATGAAATCGATCGCGGCACGAGTCGTCCTCGTATCGCGATCAGCCATCGGATCGCTCCAGCACACGGCCAATCCCACTGCGATCGATCTCGCTGCCTGCTTTTGCCAATGCCGCGCGATCGCTTCCCGCCTCAAAGCCGATACGGAAATGCAACTCGCCCACCGGCGTGCGCGATGAATGGATCGACGAGAGGTTCACGCCGTGGCGCTCGAAGACATGTAGCAACGCACGCAGCGAACCGGGCTGGTCTTCGGGCAGATATACGCTCAGTGTCAGCGGCTCGGTCAGGTCGGCCAGCAAATAGCCCACGCGCTCGTAGGTGTAATTGCCTGCCGCAAGCGCATCGTGCTGCAGGGCCTGCGCGTTGTCGTGCAGGAAGTGCTGCCGAAATTGCGCACGCGCCGCATCGTCGCCTTGCGCGACCAGTGCGCGCAACTGCTGCAATTGCGACAGCAGCCGATCGAGCATCTCGCCGACATATGGGTTACCGAACTGGATGTCTTCGTAGATCGACGGGTTGAGCGAGAGAATGCGCGCGATCACCGCGGTATCCAGCTCGAACGATGCCGAGCGATACGGCATCAGCGCGCGCAACTCGCCCAGCAGCGGTGCGTAGTCGCGCAAGGTGCCGGCCTGTGCCAGATGGGTGGCGTGCACCATCGCCTGCACCAGCGCCATCACGCGGTCGTGGTGCTCGGGAGTGGCGTACACGCATTCGGCCTGAAGCGCCTCGCACAAGCGCTGTACCCATCCCGACCAGTGCTGCAACCGCGCCTGGCAGACCACCATCACGCGCCCTTTCAAGGTTGGCGACTTGGGTGGTGCGGTCATCGGATGCAGGCCGACCACCTCCGCTTGCGAGGTCAACATCGCAGCGACCGGCGCCTGCTTGATTGAGGTGACATCCAGCCATAGCTGCGAGGCAGCGCGCGCGCCGGCCAGTTCCACATATTGCTCGATCAATGCGGCGGTATGGCGAATTGGCGCGGCGAAAATCAGCACATCCGCACGCTGCGCCAGCGTGGCTTCGTCCATGATGCTGCTGTCGGCCGGATCGAACCCGATCACCTCCAGCTGCATGCGCGTGCGCAGGAACTGCGCCAGCCAGCGCCCGTACGCGCCGGCGATGCCGACGATGCCGACCACCGGCTGCGCGATCATGCCAATCGCTCTACAGCAAATCGCGGCGTCGCGGCCAGTGCGGCCGGCGCAGCGGCCAGCACGTCGAACTCTTCGAAGCCAGCCGCCAGTGTCGCTTCCAAGGCGCTATGCACGCCGCTGAGCGCGTGCCCCACCGCCTGCTCGAATGGCACATCGCGCAATAGCAACCCGACCAGCAGCGCCATCAAGACATCTCCTGTACCGGCAACATCGACCGGCAGGTGCGGGCTGGCCCAGCGATACACCGCCGCATCGCTGACCGCCAAGGTCACCAGCTCACCTGCGGCACCGGCCACGCTGTGTGCAAGGACCCACTGGGGCCCACGGGCCAGCAGCGCGCGCGCAGCAACGATGGCATCGTCCTGCTGCAGGCTCGGCAGTCCGGTCAGCCGACCCAGCTCGAACGCATTGGGCGTCACCAGCCAGGCATGCGGCAGCAAGCGCTCGCCGAACACGCGTTCCAGACCGGGTTCTACATAAGGACCGGTATGCGTGTCGCCGATCACCGGATCCAGGCAATAGCGCAGCTGCGGCGCCTGCGGCAGGGTCTGCTCCAGCCAATCGGCGAAGGCTTCGCCATTGGCCAAGCTGCCGAAATAGCCGGAGACCAGCATGCGCGCCCGCTGCGGCAGGCCGCGCTCGCTAGCGCCCAACAACAGATCGGCCAGCCAGTCGGCCGGCAGGATGCGCCCGCGCAGGGTCGTGTAGAACGGCGCATTGCTCAGCAGCGTGGTCGGCACCTCCGCCACACGCAGGCCCAGCGCGCGCAGCGGCGGCACCGCAGCGCTGTTTCCGGCATGCCCATAGACCAACTGCGATTGCACCGAGATCACATCGATCGGCGAAGGACCATCCGGACGCTGGCGGCGACCGTGGACGAGGTGGCTGTCGGGTGCATCGCTCATGAAGGCGGCCGTGCTGGGAAGAGATGCCGACGATTATCCGCGCAACCTTGCACGTGTGCCGTGGATGCGCGCTGTGATCGGCAGCTGGCGTTTTGAAAACAGTACGTGGGCGATCTCACTACATCCAGGCCAGATGCCGAGGCCAGCCAGCGCAGCGGTGCGCGCAATACCGCAGGCATGCGCAATGAAACCGCTCAAGGTCAGCCCAATCATGATGCACCCGGATGGCTCGATTTGAATCACTCACGGCGTCGCTTCGCTAGCGCTACCGGCGAAAGTGTTCTGCGCTAGAACGCGCGTCGGATGCGTCAAACCGGCACGTGTCACGCAAGCAATCCGGTTCCTGCGCAGCGCCCGAGGACACCGTCCGCATTCGCGCGACCGTTTTCACCCTGCCAAAAAATAACCCGACGTGCAGCAAGCCGCGCGCCGGGCCATCGTGGCATCACGCCGCTCGCGTCAGGACGTCATCCGATCCCAAAAACCCTTGACCCCATCGATGAACGTGGCCGACTTGGGCGAATGCTTGCGTGCATCCTCGCCGGTGAACGTCGCTTCGAACTGCTGCAGCAACTCGCGTTGATCGGCGGTGAGATTGACCGGAGTCTCTACCACCACGCGGCAATACAGATCGCCCTCGCTACGGCTACGCACCGAACGCACACCCTTACCGCGCAGGCGGAACAACTTGCCGGTCTGCGTCTCGGCCGGAATGCGGATTTCCGCTTCGCCGCCCAGCGTTGCCACCCGAACGGTATCGCCGAGCGCCGCCTGCGAAATGCGGATCGGCACTTCGCAATGCAGGTCGTCGCCGTCGCGCTGGAAGATCGCATGCTCGCGCACGCGCACTTCCACATACAGATCGCCCGGCGGCGTGCCGGCCGGGCCGGCCTCGCCTTCGCCTGCAAGACGAATCCGGTCGCCGGTATCCACACCAGCCGGCACCTTGATCGACAGTACCTTGTCTTCTTCCACGCGACCGGCGCCGTGGCAGACCTTGCACGGATTCTGGATCAGCGTGCCGCGCCCATCGCAATGCGGGCAGCTCTGCTGCATGGCGAAGATGCCGCGCTGGATGCGTACCTGGCCGCGTCCGTGGCAGGTGCCGCACACTTCCACCTTGCCGTCTTCGGAACCGCTGCCGTGGCACGGTTCGCATTCGACCAGGGTCGGGATCTCGATGCGGCGCTCGATCCCGGCGACGGCTTCTTCCAGATCCAGTTCCAGTACATAACCGACGTCGGCGCCACGTCGCGCAGCGCGCGGACCGGCGGCGCCACCGCCGAAAATATTGCCGAAGATATCGCCAAAGATATCTCCCATGTCCGGGCCACCCGGCCCACCGCCACCACCGCCCATGCCGTGCTCGAACGCCGCATGGCCGTGCGCGTCATAGGCACGCCGCTTATTGCCATCGGACAGCACTTCGTAGGCTTCCTTGCATTCCTTGAACGCCGCTTCGGCAGCAGCATCGCCAGGATTGCGGTCCGGATGGTGCTTCATCGCACAGCGCCGGTACGCCTTCTTCAACTCCTCGTCGCTGGCGCCACGGGCAACGCCCAGCACTTCGTAGTAATCGCGTTTGCTCATAAGCCGGTATCGGGGATTCGTGATTTGGGATTCGTTGAAACGCAAAAGCGGACAGCGTGTGCTGGTCCGCCTTGGCGACGCGACGCGTAAAGGATATCGGGATGGGGATCGGCACCTTTAGCGGCTGCCAAGCCCCACTCCCGACTCCCAAATCACGGCTTACTTCTTGTCGTCCTTGACTTCGGTGAACTCGGCGTCCACCACGTCGTCGGCGGCCTTGGAGGCCTGCGCGTTGCCGCTGGCCGCATCGGCGCTGCCGCCCTGCTCTGCCGCGGCGGCCGCGGCGTACAGCGACTGACCGGCTTCTTCCAGCGTCTTGCTGCGCGCTTCGATCTGCGCCTTGTCGTCGCTCTTCATGGCGGTTTCCAGATCCGACAGTGCCGCTTCCACCTTGCCGATCACATCGCCACCGACCTTGCTGCCATGCTCGGTGATCGCGGTGCGGGTGGCGTGGATCAGGCCATCGGCCTGGTTGCGGGCCTGCACCAGTTCCTGGAACTTCTTGTCTTCCTCGCGGTTGGCTTCCGCGTCGGCGACCATGCGCTGGATCTCTTCGTCCGACAGACCGGAACCGGCCTTGATCTCGACCTTCTGTTCCTTGTTGGTCTTCTTGTCCTTGGCCGACACGTGCAGGATGCCGTTGGCGTCGATGTCGAACGACACTTCCACCTGCGGCATGCCGCGCGGCGCCGGCTCGATGCCCGACAGGTCGAACTTGGCCAGCGACTTGTTGAAGCGGGCCTGCTCGCGCTCACCCTGCAACACGTGCACGGTCACGGCCGACTGGTTGTCTTCGGCGGTGGAGAAGGTCTGTGAGGCCTTGGTCGGGATGGTGGTATTCTTTTCGATGATCTTGGTGAACACGCCGCCCATGGTTTCGATACCCAGCGACAGCGGGGTCACGTCCAGCAGCAGCACGTCCTTGACGTCGCCGGCCAGCACGCCGCCCTGAATCGCAGCACCCACGGCCACGGCTTCGTCCGGATTGACGTCCTTGCGCGGTTCCTTGCCGAAGAAATCGGCAACCGCCTGCTGCACCTTCGGCATGCGGGTCTGACCGCCAACCAGGATCACTTCGTTGATGTCGCTGGCGCGCAGGCCGGCATCGTTCAACGCGGTGCGGCACGGCTCGATCGACTTCTTGACCAGGTCTTCCACCAGCGCTTCGAGCTTGGCACGGGTCAACTTGATGTTGAGGTGCTTCGGGCCCGACGCATCGGCGGTGACGTACGGCAGGTTCACTTCGGTCTGCTGGCTGGACGACAACTCGATCTTGGCGCGCTCTGCGGCGTCCTTCAGGCGCTGCAGCGCCAACGGATCCTTACGCAGATCGATCCCCTGATCCTTGTTGAATTCGTCGACCAGGTATTCGATGACGCGGTTGTCGAAGTCTTCGCCGCCCAGGAAGGTGTCGCCGTTGGTGGCCAGCACTTCGAACTGCTTTTCGCCATCGACTTCAGCGATTTCGATGATCGACACGTCGAAGGTGCCGCCGCCCAGGTCGTACACGGCAATCTTGCGGTCGCCGCCGTTCTTGTCCAGGCCATAGGCCAGGGCTGCGGCGGTCGGCTCGTTGATGATGCGCTTGACGTCCAGACCGGCAATGCGGCCGGCGTCCTTGGTCGCCTGGCGCTGGCTGTCGTTGAAGTACGCCGGCACCGTGATCACCGCTTCGGTGACCTTCTCGCCGAGGTAATCTTCAGCGGTCTTCTTCATCTTTTCCAGCACGCGCGCAGAGATTTCCTGCGGCGCCATGCGCTTGCCATCGCTGGTCTGCACCCAGGCATCACCGTTGTCGTGGGCCAGGATGCCGTACGGCACGTGAGAGATGTCCTTCTGCACTTCGCCGTCAGTGAACTTGCGGCCGATCAGGCGCTTCACCGCGTAGAAGGTGTTCTTCGGGTTGGTCACCGCCTGACGCTTGGCCGAGGCGCCGACCAGCACTTCGCCGTCCTTGGTGTAGGCGACGATCGACGGCGTGGTGCGATCGCCTTCGGAGTTTTCGATGACGCGGGCCTTGCCGCCGTCCATGATCGACACGCACGAGTTCGTGGTGCCGAGGTCAATACCAATGATCTTGCCCATGGATACGCTCCTGATGATTCTTTAGCTGTGTCCGGCGACGCCGGGTCTGGCTGAGATGTGGGGGTGGTGCGCAGGTGTTCAAGCCACCGGCGCACATCTGTGTTTCATGCCTGCGCCTGGCAGTTCAGCCGGCGCTACGGTTCAGTCGTGCTTGGCCACGACCACCAGGGCCGGGCGCAGCAGGCGCTCGTTGAGCAGGTAGCCCTTCTGGAACACCTGCACCACGTGGCCCGGGGCGATGCCCTCGGCCTCGCCCTGGCTGATCGCCTGGTGCTGGTCCGGGTTGAACGGCTGGCCGACCGGGTCGAGCAGGGTCAGGCCATTGTCGGCCGCGACCTTGAGCAATTGCTTGTAGGTCATGTCCAGGCCATCGCGCAGCGGGCTGGGCTCGGTGCCGGCGGCGGTCAGGCCGGCGTCCAGGCTGTCGAACACCGGCAGCAGCTCGCCCAGCAACTTCTCGTTGGCGAACTTGCGCGCGTTCTCGACATCGCGGGCGATGCGCTTGCGCTGGTTTTCCAGATCGGCCCGCTCGCGCAGGGCATCGGCCTTGACCAGCGCGATCTCGCTGCGCAGCGACTCGATCTCGGCCTTGAGCGGATCGGTCTCGGGTGGGTTCTGGGACAGGTCTTCGGAGTCGAATTCGGGGTGGTCTTGGTTCATGTGCAGTTCCCGGGCAAGCGGAACGCCCGCCCCAACGTCACCCCGTATGTGGGCGCGCGCGCGCGTTTCAAGCAAAACGATCGTATCGATCGCTGCCGCTTATCGCGTGCCCGGCGGTTCCATGGCCGCGCCCAGCACCTGGGCGGCGGTCTGTACCAGCGGAATCACCCGGTCGTAGGCCATGCGTTTGGGCCCGATCACGCCCAGCACGCCCAGCACCTGCCCGTTGGCGGCATACGGCGCGGTGACCAGGGAGACATCGTCCAGCGACACCATGCCGGTCTCTTCGCCGATGAAGATGCGCACGCCCGGCGCCTGGATGGTACGTTCGAGCAGCTGCAGGATCTCGCGCTTGCTGGCGAAGGCCTCGAACAGCTCGCGCAGCCGGTCCAGGTCCGACAGGTCCTGCACGCCCATCAGCCGGGTCTGCCCGGCCATCACCATGTCCTCGGCATCGGCCGGCACCAGCGCCTCGCTGGCCAGGTCCACGCTGTGCGCCAGCAGCTGCTCCATCTCGTTCTTGGCCATGCGCAGCTCGCGCAGCAGCGAGGCGCGGATGTCCGACAGCGCGCGCCCGGCAAATTGCGCATTGAGGTAATTGGCCACCCGCTCCAGCTCGGCCGGCTCGTAGGCCCGGCGCGGCTCGATCACCCGGTTCTGCACTTCGTTGTCGGCAAACACCAGAATCGCCAACACCCGGCGCGCATCCAGCGCCACGAAGTCGATATGCCGGAACGCGAACTGCTCGCGCCGCGGCGCGCTGACCACGCCGACGAAATGGCTCATCGCCGACAGCATCTGCGAGGCGCTGCCCAGCAGCGACTGGGTGCCATTGCCGCTGGCCAGCTCCGCACGCAGCCGGCGCACCTCCTCTTCGCCGGGCGGCTGCATCTGCACCAGGCTATCGACGAACACCCGGTAGCCGTGCGCGGTAGGCACGCGCCCGGCCGAGGTATGCGGGGAGCTGAGCAGGCCCACGTCCTCCAGATCGGCCAGGATGTTGCGAATGGTGGCTGGACTGACATCCAGCCCGGCATGCTGGGCCAGGGTTTTCGAGCCCACCGGCTCGCCATCGCGGATGTAGCGCGCGATCAGCGTGCGCAGCAACTGCCGGGCGCGGGGGTCGAGCATTGGGGACTGGGACGCGCGCATGGGATCATCCGGTGAGACTGGGCATAGATAATGTCTGGCCCCGGGGATGGCAAGCGTCCGATTCCCTGTCTGCCCTCCCACCCTAAGCTTCCCCAAAGCGTTCACACTCGACCTTATGCTCAGACACCTCTCGATCAAGGATTTCGCCGTCGTCCGCGCCACCGAACTGGAATTCGGGCCGGGCATGACCGTGGTATCGGGCGAAACCGGCGCCGGCAAGTCGCTGATGGTGGACGCGCTGGGCTTTCTGTCCGGTCTGCGCGCCGACAGCGGCGTGGTCCGCCACGGCGCCGACCGCGCCGAACTGTCTGCCGAATTCCAGTTGCCAGCCGAGCACCCGGGCCTGGCCTGGCTGGCCGAGAACGAACTCGATGACCAGGCCCAATGCCAGCTGCGCCGGATCATCCGCGCCGACGGCGGCTCGCGCGCCTGGATCAACGGCCGCCCGGTCACTTCCTCGCAGCTGGCAGAACTGGCCTCGAAACTGGTCGAAATCCACGGCCAGCACGAACACCAGGCGCTGATGGCCCGCCACAGCCAGCTCGCCCTGCTCGATGCCTATGCGCGTAACAGCGCACAGCGCGAACAGGTGCGCCAGGCCAGCCAGCGCTGGCAAGCACTGCTGGACGAGCGCGATGCGCTATCGGCGCAAGGCGATGTCTCCGACCGGATCGGCTTTCTGGAGCATCAGCTCGCCGAACTGGAACGCGAGGACCTGGATCCGGCCGCAATCGCCGCGCTGGACGTCAATCACCGCCGCCAGGCTCATGCCACCGCGCTGATCGGCGCCTGTGACAGCGTCGCCCAGCAGCTCAACGGCGACGACGGCGCCAGCGCGCTGGGCCTGTTGCAGGACAGCCGCCACGATATCGCCCGCGTCGCCGAGCACGAACCGCGGTTGGGCGAAGTCGACGCACTGCTGGACAGCGCCGTCATCCAGATCGAAGAAGCGCTCGCCTTGCTCGACCGCGTGCGCGACGACCTGGAGGCCGACCCGGCCCAGTTCGAGGCCATGGAACGCCGCCTGGGCCGCCTGCACGATCTGGCGCGCAAACACCGCGTTACACCGGACGAACTGGCCGCGCACCGCGACCGCATGAGCCAGGAAGTGGAGAGCCTGCGCGGCGCCGACGAGCGCCTGCAGCAGTTGGACAAGCACATCGAGTCCGCCACCGGCGTCTGGCGCAGCGCAGCCGGGGTGCTCAGCGACAGTCGCAAGACCGCCGCCGAGGCCTTGTCCACCGCCACGACCACGCTGATCGGCGAGCTGGGCATGGGCGGCGGGCAATTCCTGATCCAGTTGCAGCCGCAGGACACGTTGCGCCCTGACCCCAACGGCGCCGAGCGGGTGGAGTTCCTGGTTGCCGCCAACGCTGGGCAGCCGCCCCGCCCCTTGCGCAAGGTCGCCTCCGGCGGCGAGCTGTCGCGGATTTCGCTGGCCATCGAAGTGGCGGCGCTCGGCCTGGACAGCGTGCCGACCATGGTGTTCGACGAAGTGGATTCGGGCATCGGCGGCGCGGTGGCCGACATCGTCGGCCAGAAACTGCGCGCCCTGGGCGAAGAGCGCCAGGTGCTGTGCGTGACCCACTTGCCGCAGGTCGCCGCCAAGGGCCACGCGCATTACCGGGTCAGCAAGGCCCCGGTGGATGGCATGACCCAGAGTGCGGTCGAACTGCTCGGCCCGCAGGCCCGTCAGGAAGAACTGGCGCGCATGCTGGGCGGCGTGGAAGTGAGCAAGGAAGCGCGCGCGGCAGCTCGCAAGCTGTTGCAGAGCGCCTGATCGGAGACGAGCGGCTCGCACGCTGTCGTCAAGCACCTGATCGGGGCCGGAGCGCTGCGAGTGCTACGACGCCGGTGCAATGGCGGCGTCGGTAGTCACGCGGCGCGCCACCGACGCTTTCGGTGCATGCTTGCTGCAACTAATCAGCCCCCTTGGAGCCGCCTGCGCAGGCTTCATGCATTGAGGCAGCCATTCGAGGCCCCGTTCGCTTGTCCCGCTCGCGAGGCTCCCTACTGACGAGCCCCCCTACCCTCATCACCGAAGCTCTCCGCACCCGCTGACGTGGCTCCATCGCCCCCGCCCGCGGGGTAAGGGGTCGAGGGCGAATGGAGACACGGGCCATGCAGCCAATCCACCACCACGCCCCATAAATGCACAAGGCGGCCGAAGCCGCCTTGTCTTGGCACCTGCAAAACACGGAACTCAGCGCGGACGCTTCTTGCGCACGTACAGGACCAGCGAATGCTCTTCCAGTTCGTAGCCGTGCTTGGCGGCGATCTGGCGCTGCAGCGCCTCGATTTCCTCGCTCTCGAACTCGATGACGTGACCGGTATCCACATCGACCATATGGTCGTGGTGACCGCCGCGATCCAGCTCGTACACAGCCTGCCCGCCTTCGAAATTGTGCTTCAGCACCAGGCCGGCGGCCTCGAACTGGGTCAGCACCCGATACACCGTGGCCAACCCGATCTCGTCGCCGTGGTCTAGCAGTTGCCGATAGATGTCTTCTGCGCTGAGGTGGTGCTGGTTGCTCTTTTGTTCGAGCAACTCCAGGATCCGCATCCGCGGATGGGTCACCTTGAGCCCGACTTTGCGCAGGTCGTGGGTTTCCATATGTTCTCCGTTCATTGGCGATTTAGCGCCAGCTGCCATCAAACGGGTCGCGGCGACCGGCGGAAGTGTATCATCGGCGTGATTTCCTCAGCACTTAATCCCCGATGCGTAATCTCCTGCTGGTCGCCGCCGTTGCTCTTTCCACCGCTGGCTGCGGCATCATCTACAAGCAGCCGATCTACCAGGGCAATCTGATCAAACAGACCGCCGTGGAGCAACTGCAGGTAGGCCAGAGCAAGCAGCAGGTCAGCGCGTTGCTGGGCACCCCTTCGATTCCAGACCCGTTCCACGCCCAGCGCTGGGACTATACCTCCACGCAGCGTGTGGACCGTCTGGCGCACACCGAGGTCAAGAACTTCACCGTGTTTTTCGAGAACGAGCAAGTTGTGCGCTGGGAAGGCGACTATTTCCCGTCGCAGGACGAGCAGTTGGCCAAATCCGCGCCCAAGCAATTCGGCCGCAACCTGGCACGCGACAAGAAGAAGCAGCGCGGCCGTTGATGCGGTTGCTCGGCAACCTGTCGATCGCCTGAGTGTCGGCATGACCAAAGAACGCATCCCTTCGAACGGATGCGTTTTTCGTTGTCACTGCTGCCGAACAGCGATTTGATCCCACGCCCCAGCGCTGACCTCTAGATCCATCCATCGCGCCTGTTTGTCAGGCGTCTCGCCTCGACATGCGCTTGTTCGAACTCGGCGAACATGCATGATTCTTCAAGACAGCGCCCTAGAAGAGCTCGCTTTGTAGCGACGCTTACATGCGGCACAGCGCGCACAAACCGCTAGGTGTTGGGACCAGCTTTTTTGCTTGGCCCTGCACGGCGACGCCGCGCCTCCTTCGGGTCCAGCAGCAGCGGCCTGAGCAATTCGACCCGGTCGCCTTCGCGCAATACCTGCTCCGGGCGTGCGATCAGCCCATGTACCGCATGCGCTGCAGGCGCGTGCTCCGACGCCAAACCGGACAGTGCGACTGCGTCTGCCACCGTTGCGCCGTCGGGCACGTCCAGCTGCACCGCGCTGTAGCGATCCGGCCAGGCCAGCACGACCTCGATGCGCATACTGCAGCGCTGCCTAGACGTCGCCGCGGTCGGCGACGCGCACGAAATCGTTGACCATGCGGTCGGCCAGCCCCTGGAACCCCAGCGCCAGCGCAGGACCCAGCAAGCGCGAGCTGGTCTCCACTTCCAGGGTCAAACTCACCTTGCAAGCATTCTCGCTCAGCGCTTGGAACTCCCACAGGCCTTCCAGGCGCTTGAACGGGCCGTCGCGCAGATGCATGACGATGCGCTCGGGGCGCTCAAGGATGTTCTCGGTGGTGAACCAGGTGCGGAACGACCCCAGCCCCAGATCCAGGCGCGCCACGATATGCGCCTGGTCCTGTTCGAGCACATGGGCAACGTCGCACCAGCCGAAGCGGCGCGGATAGGCTTCGACATCATTGACCAGATCGAACATGCGGGTGGCGCTGTGTTCGACCAGGGCGCTGCGACGGATGGTAGGCATTCGCTAACTTGTGAAAGACGGAAGATCGTTTGACGACACCGAATCGGCGACAATGGGCGGATGAGCAAGAAACCAACCAAGGATAAAGCAAACGGCGCGAAGGCCACGAAAACCATCGCGTTGAACAAGCGTGCGCGCCACGAATACCACCTGGAAGAACGCTACGAAGCCGGTCTGGCGCTGCAGGGCTGGGAGATCAAGGCGATCCGCGCTGGCCGCGCCAACATTGTCGACGGCTACGCGTATGTCCGCTCCGGCGAGATCTACTTGATTGGCGCGCAGATCACCCCGCTGATCCAGGCCTCCACCCATACCGTGCCGGTGGAACGCCGCGACCGCAAACTGCTGCTGCACCGGGCCGAGATCGACAAGGTCCTCACCCGCGTGGAGCGCGAGGGCTACACCCTGGTGCCCACCGCGCTGTACTGGAGCAGCAACAAGGTGAAGCTGGAAATCGCCCTGGCCAAGGGCAAGCAGAATCACGACAAGCGTGACGCCGCCAAGGACCGCGATTGGCAGCGCGACAAGCAGCGCGTGATGCGGCGGCATAACCGAGATGCGTGAGTAGCCGGGATTGGGGATTCGGCATTGGGGATTGGGGATTGGTAACGGCAAAGCCGGTCGCAGCCGGCGCTTGCATGGTTCCTGGCACTGGCGAGCGACGCTGCGCGTACAGCCCATGCGTTTGCGAATCCCGAATCCCTAATTCCCAATCCCAAATCACGTCGCCCCAAGCATGCGCATCAAATTCGGCACTCCCCTGCCCTGCACATAGTGATCGCGCTGCAGATCGGTGCAGGTGTCGAGCATCAGCTGCTTGACCCGGTCAGGGAAACCGATGAACTCGCGGCGCGCCGATAAAAACCCGGCCAACACACCGGAGACATGCGGTGCGGCCATGCTGGTGCCGCTCATTTCCACCATCAAACTGGCCGGATCGTTGGAGTCGAAGTCGTAGTAGGCCGACAGGATCTTCTCCCCTGGCGCGACCACATCCGGCTTGCTGCGACCGTCGGCGGTGGGCCCGCGCGACGAAAAATACGACACGCCATAGTTGTGCGGGCTGCTCTTGTGTACTGAGCCGACCACGATGGCGTCTTCCAGATTTCCCGGGTCGCTGATCGACAGATCCATGTTGGCCGCATACGCATCGCCATCGTTGCGCATCAACCAGGCCAGGCCTTCGTTGCCGGCAGCGATCACCACCAGCACACCTTGCCGCCACAGCCGCCGCAATTCGTTGCACAGCGGCGTAAACCCGCAGCCGTAGCTCTCTGGATCGAAACAGCCACCCAAGCTCAGATTCACGCCATGGATGACCAGTTCGCCAGCACGTTCGTTGATTGCAGCGATCTGCTGTATTGCTTTGATCATCCACGAATCGCGGCCATTTCCAGCATCGTCGAGCACCTTGAAGCCATACAGCTGGGCGTCTGGCGCCATGCCGGCAAACTCCAGCGTGCGGCCGGACGTACCACTTGCATCGGGAATCGAAGCCCGACACTGGCCGGCAATGATTCCGGCGATATGCGTGCCGTGCCCATGCCGATCGAGCCGGGTAAACGCCGTGCCGTCGGCACGGGTCAGCCGTTTGGGCGCACCGCGCCGCGTGCAGTCCCATTGCGCGACCACGTTGTCGCGCTCGCCCTTGACGAAGAAATGCGGGTGACTGGCTGCGATGCCGGTATCCAGCACCGCCCAACCGATGTGCTGACCGCGCGCGCGATATGCAGTCCGCGCCGCATCGGCGTGCAGCACATTGCCGGATTCATGGATCAACGCGCGTTTGCCGGCGTCGCGCCACACCCGTCGAAAGCCCAACGCGCGATAACGATCCTGCAGCGATTCGATCTCGAATCGAGTCAACCGCGCGGACACGAAACGCTGCAGACTGTCTTCCAGTTCGATCGCCTCATCCAACGCATCGCCGCTCAGGCCGGTGGTGCGGGCAGCAGCTTCGCGTACGTGCTGCAACAGCAATGCGCGCACACCGTCGGGATCGTTGCCCAACACGCGGCGATCCAGTTCGATCAGCACGTCGTGTCGGTGCTCCGGGCCGTGCGCTTCGAGCTGCTCGCTGAGATCCTTGATCAGCACCGCATTGGACACCGGCTGATCGAAGCCCACACCCACGGCTTGGCGCACCGCAGCGCACACCTGCGGAATCGACAAATACCCAGAGCCGGAATGCGGGTTGTGCTGCCAGTCCGGATTCAAACGCGCAGCGGCCAAATTTTCGAAACGCCCTCTCGCGTTGGCGATGTCGTCGGTAAGATCCGGATCCAGCGCGATCGGATCGCGCGTTTCAGCCACATTGATCCAACGCTGCACACACTCGGGAAACGGCAGTTTGCGCGTACCGGTCCAGCGCTTGAACATGCTACGCACCTGCGGCAAGCCCAGTGGCGAGCCCAGGGTGACGAACAGGCTGACCTCGCAGTCGGCGGCCTGCAACTGACGTAGCACATCGAACGCGATCATCGAGCCCTGGCTATGCGCCACCACTACGAATGGCCCGCCCCCTGCGCGCAGCCGCTGCGCCAGGCTTTCGCGCATCAGCGCCGCACGCTCCGGCACGAAGAACAGGTCGTGCACGTCCTGCAGCAACGCAGCGGAAATCAGCCGCAGCAGCACCCGGTTGATTGCATCGATGGCGCCCATGGCGTGTACGCTGCCGGGTGCGGACGCTCCCTCCAGTTCGTCCAACAAGTGATGCAGATCCACTCGCTCCTGTTCGCTCTGCGCCAGCGCATCTGCCAACAGGTGCAAGTCGTGTTCGCCCGGCACCAAGCCGAGCGTACTCAGGGCGCGCTGCACGCTCTGATTGAGCGCCGGCCCCACATCACGCGCATCGCAATTGCCTGGCTCGGCCACCGGATACCGCTCGCGATTGACCCAGTACGCCAGGCGCGTGCGCTCGCCCATCGGCCGCCCGAACAAGGCCTTGTCCCACTGACACCGCAGCACGTCGGCCGGCGGCTTGTTGCCGATGCCGTGGATATAAATCACGGTGCGCGCCTTGCCCTGCACGCGGGTCACCATAGGCTCCTGCGCCTCGGCCCGCTGCGCGCGCCTTGCACGTGGCCGTGCCGGTTTTTCCGTGCTTGCAGCCGCCTTGCGCGGTACTGCACGCGCAGGCGTCGAACGTGGGGGCTTGCCTGTCGCCATCGCTTCGCTCCTTCGTTTACAGACTGTTCGATCCGGTACAGGACTGAAGCCACTGTAAGCGCTGCGCATCTCACCACTTGTGACAGGGCGCGCCGATCCCTACACTGACCACGTCAGCGTTTTACTGCTTTCCCCGGGGGTGCACTGGTTTCGACGGGGGTCGCGAAGTCGCTTGGCGCATGCCGAGGGGGCAGCTTTCCTCGTTAATCCAGCAGCAAACTTTTAGTTGCCAACGATGACAACTACGGTTCGGACTTCGCTATCGCCGCTTAATTGGCTTTAGTTGTAGTTCTACAGCCGCCTAAGGCGAACCCCCGAACCTACTTGTGCCCGTGCTCGTAGGTGTAGGGTCATTATCACGGAACCATCGGTAGTGGCTGCCTGTCAGCTACCGGTTAGATAAAGCAGGCTGGTTTCCAGGTGCGCTTTGCCAACCGTGCTGCCTGGGAATGAGATCTAACGGAGGGCTAAGCATGTAGTGCTGGGGATGGAGTGCTTCCGGACGGCGGTTCGATTCCGCCCACCTCCACCAATGAGCGGATCTTGAAGATCCGAAGAAGGCCGGGAACCCCCGTAAAACAAGGGTTCTCGGCCTTTTTTATGTGCACTGCGGTGCGCAAGTGAACGTCGCAGGATTGGAGACTCTGGGGGCATATTTTGGGGCACCTGCCCCCAACTGCCGAACAGATGCCCCCACTGACCGATCTCGCAATACGCCGCGCCAAACCTGCCGCGAAGACCCAACGCCTGTATGACAGCGACGGTTTGTATCTGGAGCTGTCGCCGAAGGGCGGGCGCTGGTTTCGCCTGAAGTATCGATTCGGCGGAAAGGAAAAGCGGCTCGCCCTCGGCGTCTATCCAGAGGTGCCGCTGGCACTGGCCAGGCAGCGGCGGGACGAAGCACGCCAGCTAGTGGCTCAGGGTATCGACCCGGGCGAGCACCGGAAAGCAGCAACGGCTGCGCGTGCAATCCTCGGCGCCAACACCTTCGAAGTGATCGCCAACGAGTGGCTGGAGAAGCGCAACTGGGTGGATGGGTACCGTGTGAAGGTCGTCGGATGGTTCACGAACGACGTGTTCCCCTACATCGGCGCGCGGCCGGCGGCGGAACTGGAAGCACCCGAATTCCTGGCAGTGGCCAGACGAATCGAGAAGCGCGGCGCCTTCGAGTCGGCGCACCGGATCATGCAGAACTGCGGCCAGGTCATGCGATACGCCATCGCCACCGGGCGTGCCAGCCGCAACCCAGTGGCGGATCTGCGCGGCGCGCTGAAGCCGACACCTGAGCGCCATCTGCCGGCAGTGACCGATCCGGACGAGCTGGGGGCGCTGCTGCGCGCCATGGACGGCTACAAGGGCAGCCACGTCACGCGCTGCGCTCTGGTGTTGGCACCACTGCTGTTCGTGCGTCCGGGTGAGTTGCGGCAGGCCGAGTGGTCGGAATTCGACATCGATGCCGCTCGGTGGAACATCCCCGCCGACAAGATGAAGATGCGCCAGCCCCACGCTGTCCCGCTCTCGCGCCAGGCACTGACTGTCCTGGCAGACCTGCAGCGGCTCACCGGTGCCGGCCGCTACCTCTTCCCCAGCACCAGGACGAAGCTGCGGCCGATGTCGGACAACGCGGTGAACGCGGCGTTGCGCCGCATGGGCTACGAGGTAGGCACGGTGACCGGCCACGGCTTCCGCGCCACAGCCCGCACGATCCTCGACGAGATCCTGGGCTTCCGGCCGGACATCATTGAGCACCAGCTGGCGCATGCAGTGAAGGATCCCAACGGCCGGGCTTACAACCGCACGACACATCTCGCGGAGCGCGTGCGCATGATGCAGCGGTGGGCCGATTACCTTGACGAGTTGCGCGCGAACTCTGCCGCCACCTCGAAGGCCTGAGCGATCGGCAGCGTCACAGGCGGCGGTACCACTGGGCTGCCGGCGATCATCAGCGACACAGCTGCCTCAGACGCACCATTCCGCCGAACCCTTGCGAGGACATCTGCCCCTCCTGGACCGACACGCAAGAGGTTCCATTCGTCTCGATCGACGTCCCCGCCGATGACGGGGTTGTGCCAGTTCATGTTCAGAGGGAGAGACGGCAGCGTCACACCTTCGGGAGCAATGACGCTCGGCTCCTTAGATCGCTGAAGCGCGGCGCGGTGCGCAGATCGTGATGGCATGGCTATCTATCCTGGCTGTGGGTGCTGCAGGTCACGCTGCTATCCGGTGCTCGTAGAACGGGTGCCGCTTGTCGTCGAAGATGGCGTAAAGCGCCTGGAGATCGGCCGGGTCCGGATTGAGCCAGGCGTCGACGTGCTCAGGCTTGATGTTGATGATCGTCCGGTCATGGCCAGCGGCTGCGACCTCCGGCTCTGGCTCGTCGGTGATCGCGGCAAACGACAGCAGGTCGGGTTCGACGCCTGCGGGATCGCGCCAGTGCGACCAAAGGCACGCCACCAGCATCGGCTCACCGGTGCGCGGCACGAACTCGATGCGCTGGTTCTGCCCGTCTGGGCCTTCGACGTTCTCGTAGAACCGGTCGGCCACCATGAGCCCATGGGTGTAGCCGAACTGCCGGCGCCAAAACCCTTCCAGGTTGTCGCGGCGGGCGTTGTAGGTGCCGGGGAATTTCCGGTCGTACATTGCCGGGGTGCCGGCCGGCCGGCACTGGTAGCGCATCGGCTTCACGACCCGTTGACCATTCTCGACCACCAGCACCGGGCAGTAGACGCCCGGGAAGATCCGGCTGTCGTCCTGCCCGCGCGTACCCTTGAGCGTGTCGAGGCGCCGCTGCGCCTGCTGGATCTTGTTCGTGCCGATGCGCACGTCCTCGCGCGCCTTCTTCGTTTCCTTGAGCTGCAGCGCCCGCTCGGCGTCGCCGACACGGCGCTTCTGGTCGAAGATCTCCCGCGTGAGCGCGTCGGCCTCCGCCGCGTCCGCTGCGCGCAGATTCTCCTGCAGCTCGGGCGGTCCGATCTCCAGCAACTCGCGCACCATCGCCCGAGGCGCCTTGATCCGGCGCGCCTGGGCGCCCTCGCCCCACCAGAAGGTCTTCACATAGGTGTCGATGTCCATCACGGCGCCAAACGCCCGCTGGAACTCTTTGAACTCGGCTCGGATCTGCGCGGAGTAACACATGGCCGCCTCTCAACAGTCGCGGTCGGGATCTTGGAGGCCATGCCAGGCCAAGATCTCATCGAGCCGCCGGGAGACGAATTGGGCATCGTCGCCCGTGATGGCGCCGTCCTCGATGACGTCTGCCATGCCCGCGAAGGCCTGCCAGAAGTGGCAACGGTCGGGGCTGCTCTTCAGCAGCGCTGGCACCGCGGCATCGAGATTTTCGAGATGGGTTCGGAGTTGGGCTCTGTCCATGCCCGCAGTATCGGCAGAACCGTCTCAAGGCGTGAGACGGGCGGTCGTAGAATCTGCCTCTATGGACGACACTCCGCGCCCCAGTCTTTTTGAACAACTGCAGCAGCGGCTGGCGTGCGCGCCTGAGCCGCTGGAGGTGCTCAATCAGTTCGAAGCGGAACTGCTGTATGCGTTCCCTTCCGAGGCGGCCGTGATTGTCGAGCTGGTCGCCTCATGGGGTCATCGCCTCGGCGTCCTCACGCGTGAAGATCTCGACGGGTTTATTTAAGTGGCTTGTTTCCAGACTCAGCCAACCGTTCGTCAAGCAGGTTACGGATTTTTTCTAACAGTTCGCGATCGTCGCAGTCGCGGTTGAATGCGATCCAGAGTTGGGTTGCACGCTCCGCGCTCAGGCTTTTATCTATTAGGTCTGCGGCTTCGGAAAGAGATTGAACCCGATAGGTGTGAACATGGTCCATAACACTGCTCCCCCTAAATTGGTATTACGAAAATGTGCCGGCTCGGCGCTGCTCAGGCGCCTCGCGGGTTGAGCGGCCATCTTGGCACCGCGACCGGCTACTGTAGGTTTGCACCGTTATGGGATTGCACATATCGGCCTGTTCCGCACGTTGGGGTCAGATTTCTCCGAGAAATTGCAGTGTGCGGGTATAACTCAAATGAACGTTTTTTTGCGTGTGCTGGCCATGCATCTTGGCCTTGCGCCGAGATGACCTCGGGCCGCCGGCCAGACCGGCGCAGCACATTCGGAGAACGTAATGCACGCACTACTGATCGCCGTAGCCGCAGCCCTCCTTGGCGTCGCCATCCCAGCCGCCGCCGGCGAACGCAGCCAGCTCGGCCGCACCACCGATCTGTACCAGGAAACATCCGACGCCGGCGAGACGCTTGACGCGTTCGTGACACGCCTCGCGCCGCGCGCACGCGCCGCCTCAGTCAGCGCACGCGCCGTGGTTTGTGGCCAGATCCAGGGCGCCGGCCCGTATACCTTGACGCTCAAGACCGATGGCCACCAGGATTGGTGCGAGGTACCGAAAACCGTCGCGCCATATGTGCTCGTCAACGGCATCGCAAAGGATGCGCGCGAGGATCACATCCCAGCGATCTACGCGCGCCGGGCGGGCTACTTGATCACTCCGTGGAGCATCAAGTTTCAGGACCGAATTGCTAGCCGAAAGATCGGCTCGACTAGCCGTTGAACCTACGTTGCAACTTCACAGACCTGTCGCCGGGCGGCAGTAAGGCGGAAGCGATCCAGACGTGAATGGTTACTTAAAAAGGCGCAAAATCCGATCTGCCACCAGCCGGTGCCCCTTCGCGTTTGGATGATTTGGTTGCGCCATCAGATCCATCCTGTCCCCGCTGTAATCGCTGAACGCAGCAAATGCGTCGGCCACGGGCACGTCTTCGGCTCTCGCTAAATCGCGAATCATCGCAACTTGCGCCACAAGCGATGATTTCGACGAGGGCGTGTCCCCTCCTAGATCAGGGGTAGCGGTAACCAGGACAACACACGCATTCGCTTGCTTGGCTTGATGAACCATCTGGGTCAAGTTGCTGCGGGATTGCTCAATGCTAAGGCCTCGATCATTTAGCCCGTAGTCGATCGTTACCACACGCGGAAGATGACCCAGCGCCTCCCGCTTAAAGCGGGCCAAGCCGGCGCTGGAGTTTTCCCCTCCTACTGCTGACGTAATCACATTGACCACGGCAGTGGGATACCTCGCCGCCAGACCATCGGCAACCAGGCGCGGATAAGCTTCGCGAGTGTTGACGGTAGGGGTCACAAAATAGCCAGCGGGAACACTGTGCCCGAACGCCACAATGTTCACGGTCCTGTTGTCCGGCCACTTCTTCAGCAAGTCAGCCCTGACCAAAGAGAGGCAGCCGCTTGTATTTCCTGCAAAGGCAGAACTCGTGGCGGCTAACATAGCAGCCGCAAGCAGAATGGATCTGATCTTCATTGAGCCATTTTGCGCACTTACCCTCAATTGCGCCAGCCTGGCGATGAGCAGCAGCTCAATAATTGCGCACGTTGAGCAGCAGGCAATCGACCTGCATTGTCCCAAACGTTCCGGGAGGTGCCGGTGGGCTGCCCTGGTTGCCCTCGGCGTGGTCGTAGTACGTGTTGATGCCCTTTGCTGACGCTGTTCCCGGCGTGTATCTAACCCCTGCAACATAGCCAAGGCGATCCATCATCCAGCGAGGACCGCCACCAATGAGTCCGCTCACGATGGTGTATGACGCACCGGTGTGCCCTAGCGCGATCGCTACGCCGTCCGCTTGGGTCGGAAAGTCAGTTTGCGCAGTACCTGCGGTGGCCCGCATGCGGCCGATCACCCGCATGTACTTGTAACGCGAATCGAAAGCTATGCGGCCGGTGGCCGGGTCGCGGAAACGCACCCCCTTGCTCGTGACAAACGCCATTTGCGCCACATCGGTGGTGTCGAAGACGTAGTACTGGATAGCGGTGTTGGCCGTCTCGCACACAAGCTCAAAGGTGAAGGTGCTCCCGTTCTGCGATCGATTGCGAAGGCCAACAAACGAGGCGCAGGTGACGGCGATGAGCGGAGAGTTGCCACCGCCGACTGTGAGGGTGGCGAAGCCGATGCCCTGGGCCGCACCACCCGAGCTGGCACCTACAGCGGTCACGGTTCCCTTCTGCTTCAACGCTAGGTTTTCGTAGCGCGTGTCGATCTGGATGATGTTCCCGCCCTCGGGCCGGATCCTTACGCCCAAAACCATCAGTACCTCCCGTAGGTGAGCAACCCACCGACCTGCGTGCCCATGTTGCTGCCGCCCCCGTAGTTCCAGCTGATCGTCCCGGCCTGCTCGTCGACGGTGAACAGCGGTGCCTGCGCGTACTGAGCGCTACTGCTGGCGGAAAACCAGAAGTAGATTTCGTTGGTGCCCAGTGGCGGCACTGCCACCGAGCCACTGGCGCCGGCTGTGATCGTCACGGCGCCGAACTTGCTGGTGATGCGAGTGGAGACATCGATCAGGATGTTTCCGTCCAGGTCACGCTGCCGAATGCCGCGCGCCATCAGAGCAGCTCCCCGGCTTCGAACAGCGCAACGGTTCCGGCGGCATTCCAAAAGCGCAGCGCCTGCTCGTTGAGCGTCATGAAGCCGCCGTTGTTTGCGCCGTTCATCGACAGCGTGCTGTTCTTGTCCAACTTCCAACGCGGCTGCCCATTGGCACCCACGCCGTTCGACTGGATGGTGTCGCCGATCATCGCGTTGGTGATCCATGCGTTGCCAATCAGCGCCTGGTTGATGAAGACCTGACCGCCCTGAATCACAAACGGCGACGTCACGGCGTTGTTGGCGACATTGATCACCGCGAACCGATCCGCCTGCATCAGGATTTGGCTCTGATAGCTGCCGTCCTGCTGCTGCTCAACGCCCACGCCCAGGCCGGCCATGTAGATCTGACCTGCGCTGGTGATCTGGGCCTTGACCGTGTACGTAGCGCTGATCTTGCCGTTTAGGTCGACGACGGTCTGACTGGTCTGCTGAACGCTTGCCGAGATACCGCCGACCGACGCTTCGACGGTATCCATGCGCTGCGCTTGGGCGCGATCTCCCTCAGCGATGACCGTCTGCCACGTCCGTGTGCCAGCGAACACAGTGCGATCGCCTGCATGCCAATCCCGATCGCCCGCGTGACGATTGCTGATTTGCGCAACCAGCCCATCGGTGCGTTCGCCGATCGCGGCCAAGCCGGTGTCAGGGTTGTTGATCTGCAGCTTGAGCGAATTGACCTCGCCCACCACCGCGCCCGCCTGCGCGATTGCGGTACCAACGTTCTGCCAGTTCGTCCCCGGCGGCTCTTCGTTGCCAGCAGCGGCACCCGTCCAACTCCAGATGATGCCGCCGTACACCACCGTCTGCCCGTTCGTGTAGGTGGCATCTTCGCTCCACACCAGCGGCACCAGGTTAGCAATGGATTCGATCGGCAGGCGCAACTCCTGCGAGAGTTCTGTCAGCGTGATCTTGCCCGCGAGGTATTCGAGGATCGCGGTCGCGTCGGTGCTGCTTTCGCCCATCACGCCGTTGGTCAAGGGATACCACGGGCCGATATTGCCGCTGCGGTCAACCAGGCGCCCCCAGAAGAAGAAGCGCGCACCGGCCGCCAAGCCCAACATCGAGTGCCGCGCCTGCGGATAGGCGAAGTCTCCCAGCTTGATTGCGCCGGCCAAGTTGTTGGCTGGGCTGTACCAGATTTCCGTGCGCTCGGTGTCCGTTGCGCCCTGCGGGAACGACCACGACAGATCGATACCGAAAATGATGCCGGCGGCGGTGAGGCTCGCCAGCGACGGCGGAGGCTCCACCTTGCCAGTGATTTCGGTCAGGGCAGACATTGCCGGCATAGAGACGGCATTGAGCGCGTTCACCGCTCGCACGCGCGCCAGGTACTGCCCCGCATAGATGCCACGCACCTCCAGGTTGGCGGTGGTCGCGCGGCCAGCCTTCACCCATGCCATGTCGTCGCGACGCCATTCGACGTCGTAGGCGATGGCCTTCTCGGCCGGATCCCACGCGATAGTAAGCACATGCTGCGCGATGCCCTGCTCCACGAAGCTGTGCGACGACAGCCGCACGTTCGTCGGTGGCGGCTGCACGCTGGGCGGGATGATGCTGATCGGCGGCTGCTCGATGCGCGTACCGTTGTCGATCGCAGCAAACTTGGCATTGACGTGCTTGAGACCAGTCACCTGGAAAGTGATGCCATCGTCGTTGTGCCTGACCGAGATGACCTTGAAATACTGCAGCGCGAGATCGACCTGTTCCACCGCGAACACCGATTGAGCAATCGGGATCGTGGACCACGGCGCGCCGACGCTGATGACGCTCCCGTTGATCGCCGACACCGTGCGCGCTTCGCTGCGCCCGCCCGCGCGCAGGAGGATGCGTATGCTGTCGCCAATCGCGAGCGTAGGCGGCACCTTATCCAGGGTGATGCTGTCGGCCGTCGCCGATCGAATGCGGCCGCTGTTACGACGGCCTGCCCGCGCCGGATCCTGCACAGCGATGACCTCACCAGGTTGCGGAACATGTCCCTCCAGGCCCGTCGTGAAGCCGATGGTCTCCGTCTCCAGATTCTCGCTTAAGAGAATATGCAGGCCGATGCGCTGTGCCTGAGCCTTCGATGAGCAACCGAGCGCTGTGACGGAGGTCTGCTGGATGCCATAGCGCGCGATGCCGGGCCGGTACTCGACAGGCTCGGCCTTGGCGCGTCCGAAGTCATTCGGGTCGTTCCACGACACCAAGGCGACGGTGTGCCGCGTCTTTCGCCCCGAACCTTCGTAGGTGAAACGCCCATCGACGACGTTGGCGGCGCCGAATGTGTAGCAGGACGTCAGGTCCACCGGCATGTCGGCCGAGGCCATGACTTGGCCGGCGGCGTAGTAGGTGATGCCGCGAAACACCGCAGCGAGGTCCGACAGCACATTCCAAGCGTCGGCCTGCGTCTGGAAGTACGGATTGCAGGTAAACCGAGGCTCCTGCCCACCCATCCCATCGCTCACCAGCTGATCGCAGTACTGCGCGATCTGGTAGAGGCGCCAGCGATCGACCCATGCGGCCGGGATGCGATGGCCAAGGCCATAGCGATCGTTCGTGCAGATGTCGAAGAACACCCAGGCCGGATTATCGGTCCAGGCGGACTTGAAAGTACCGTCCCAAATACCGGAGTAGCTGCGCGTCGCCGGGTCGTAGTTGCTCGGCACCTTCACGATCAGCCAGTCTGCAAAAACGCCGATAGTCGGGATGGCCTGGAACTGGCTCGCATCCAGCTCCAGCGCCAGCAGTGCTGTGTTCGGATACCGCAGCTTCGCGTCGATGATCTCGGTCAGCGCCTGCACATACAGCACGTCGGCGATAGTGCTGCTGTTGGCATTGGACGTAAGGCGGCGGATCCGAACCTGCCACTGGCTACCGGCAGGCAGATCGACGGTGCGACTGCGCTCATAGAGCGTCGTGGTCTTTCCAGTGATGGTGTCCGTCAGGATCGTGCTGTACGCGCCTCCATCGGTTGCGATGTCCACGGCGTAGGTGATGCTATAGCCGGTGATGTCGCCCGTGGTGGTGTCCGTCTTCTGCAGCGACGGCGTTCCCATTCGAATGCGCACCGAGGATAGATCAGCACCCGACAGCGTGCGCACCACCGGCGTCGCGTCCGTCAGCTCTACGCCTACGGCAATTTCGTTCTCGACGCTGGGGAAGCCGGCGATATAGTCCTGGTCCTGCGTGCCGGCGCGCAACTCCGCGCGCACGTTCTGGAAGTTGAACGAACCATCGGGATTCTGCAGGCGCGTGCCGTCCAGATAAACCGACTGCAGACCGTTCACTGGGCCCTTGATCTCGCCCTCACCGATCGCCAGCAGGATCTTGGCGTAGGCGATGCTCTGGAGGCTGTCGGGCGTTTCTACCGGCGCGCGCGCGGAACTCTGACCCTTCTTTGCGCCGCGGATATCGATGATGGCGCTCACGCCTGATCCTCCGCGTAGATGCCGGCGCTGATGATTGCGCCACCGCCCCAGCCGCGGCCATAGCCCAGCGGGTAGGGATTCCCCTGCGCCTGTGTGTTCACCGGGCCGTTGAAGCTGTAGCTCGGTTTGTTCTCCGGCCGCTCGCCGGTGCCTAGCCCCTTTGGCTGCGGGGCGAGCATCTGGGAGACACCGCTGATCACCAGCGAAAGGCCAATGCCGGCCGCCGCTCCAGCTACGCCACCCGCACCGAGTGCTAGCGACCAAGTAGTGCCACCAGTGAAGAAGCCAGAAACGACAATCAGCGCAACGCCAATGATCGCGGTCAAGCTGCCGCTACTCTTGGCACCGAGCAGCACCGGCGCAATCCGGATGTCCTCGCTGCCTGGCGGGTCGCTGAGCTGATCGACGCCAAGGTTCCTGCGACCGACGAACACTGCGAAGGCCATGCCGCGGTCCTTGGCATGCGTCAGGTAGCTGGCAAAGCCCGGCAGCAGCACGCAGAGCGCGCGCACTGCCTCGGCCGGGCTGCTGACAGCCAGGCTGAACTCTCGGCCGAAGCGCGCGCCCAGTGGGCCATACAGCCGGATGGTTCGTACTTTGTCGATCATGCCCGCGATTCCATAGAGTGGTGGCGGATCACCTTCGTGGTCCGCTGGAGCCAGTAGCCCCCATAGGTCACCTGCTCTGACGGTCGCCCGTGCAGGTGATGCAACATCTGCCCATCACCCAGGTAGATGCCGGCGTGGTTCATTTCTTCCGAGCGGATCTGCATCAGGAAGACGTCGCCGCGCCGGGGCTCGTCCTTGATCTCGCCGAATCCTTCTTCCCTGAAGTGCTTCTCGTACAGGTTCTCGCCGCGCTTCCACCACTCGTCTTCGCGCGGATAGTCACGGAGCTCGATCCCCAGCTCTCGCGCATAGAAGTCCCGCAGCAGCGTGTAACAGTCCAGAACACCATGCGCGAACTGCCGGCCCACCAGCGGCGCGACATAGCCGCAAGGCTGGATCGTCTGTACGTCGCCGCATTCCGCAACACCATCGACCTGGCCGACGCTGATGATGTGCCAGGTGATCTCGCTCAGCTCGCACTGCAGCCGATCGGCATCGCTCGGCATAGCGGACGCGTTCGGGTGGCTATGCACCAGCGCAATTACTTCGCCTTGATCTTCCGCAGCCGCATAGTCCTCGCCAGGCAGACGGAAATGCTCACTGGCAGTGGCTGCGGTGTTTGGGCATTCGATGTATCGCTCGCCGTCGGCCGTGGCGATGATCAGCCCGCAGCACTCGCGCGGGTACCGGGCCATGGCGTGTGCCTGGATGGACTGGAGGGTTGCATGTTCCATGTGGTCGCCCATGAAAAAGGCCCGCACATGGCGGGCCACAAATATGATTTTTTGCGCTGCTTACAGCTCAGCTGCAACCTACGTGCGAAGCAGGCCGGCCGCAGGAGCGCCGCCATGCGGGAGAGGGTTGTTCGCCCCGTACCTCAGCTTGCAGCTTCGGATCAGGCCGCCGCATACGTCCAGTGCCGGATCCGTAACCGGCTGATCGTTGATGTCCGCCACCGGCGGCCCGTTGTAGCCGCAATACGCCCCACGATAGCCACCGCGCAAGATCCAACTGCATAGAGCCATAATCTGCCGGCCAGGTAATTGCTCGCCGTTGAGGTCGGCTGCGGTCGCCAGCTCGAACTCCACTACCTCCTTGTCCTCGGAGGCCTTGCGATCGATGAACCAGATCTCGTCTTGGAAGTGCTCTGATGGATCTGCGGTTGCGTTGCCGCCGGCGAAGTTGACCGGATCCAGGTACTGCACCAGCGTCTGCCGGAAGATGAGACGCGCGCCAACCAAATCGTCGAACAACTGGCACATAGCAGTAATTGTGCCGTCGATGTTGCCGACGCGCAGCCGCGGTGTAGGCGGCTGATCGCTGGTCCGCTCGAAGCCCGTCGCCTCCACCGGCCAGGGATGGTAGACCTCGCCCTGCCACACGATCGGCGTGGACTGGAGGTGCGCGTGGAAGAACAACTGATCGGCGCCAAGGTCGGTCGCGTTCAGTTCGAACAGCCGCACGCGCGCGCCAGGCTCTAGGGTCTGGATGTCGGCGAGGATGCTCATGCCGGCCAGCCAGTGGCCACGTTGTAGGCCTGCAGCTCATCAATGCTGCCGATCGCATCGATGGCCTCGTGGTGCGCACGCTCCGCAGTGAAGCAGGCCTGCACGTGCGCGCTGATCGCCGCTGCGATGCCACGAATCTCGGCGAGCGTCAGCGTCACCCAGCCGTTGTTCGCCTTGAAGTCGACCTGCTCCACAGTGCCAAGGTCAGCCGCAGCAAGCACTGTGCTGATGCGGTTCTGGTCTTCAGTCGAGGTGCCTACCTGTACGCCTCCGATCGTAATGCCACCCGTCTCACACTCCCAGCGGCGCTGTGTCGCTGCAGCGCGCAATGCTGTGCGCAGCGTCTCCGGAGATTGTGGAGGTGCTAACGGCTCCGGTACACCGCCGCCGACGCACCAATTCTCGAAGTCGTCCCACCACCGGTGACCGCGCGGGATAGTTGAGCCGTCGTCGACGCGGATAACGCGATCAGGATTTTCCGTCAATCGATAGCTCATGACGTGATCTCCGCATCGAAGAAATAGCCCGCACCGAACGCAAAGGCCTGATTTGCGTTCACGAATACCTCCACGCCAGATTTATAAGCGTTCGACCCGATACCAGAGCAGCCATAGACATAACTCACATTGGAAAAGGTAACTGCCGGTGCGGCACGCATAGCTGCGGGGATGTACAGGCCAACACCTGTTTGCTGGGATGCGGCGCCGCGCATGAACAGGTTCCCGGCAAACGCGTACCACTGACACAGTGCCGACTGTTCGCCGGGTGACCTGTATTGGAACCCCGCAAAATCTGCGCCGCGTACGATTCCGAGGTTGCGATAGGTCGCGTTTGCAGCGCTAAACTTCACGAGCAAGTTGCCCGTGTTGCTACTGCCTGGAGCGACAAGATTCACGTACCTGCGTCCTGCGCCTGGCGTGATCGCAGCAGCGACGCCTCCAACGTCCACAGTCAAGTTACCGCCACTCAGGTCATCAACGGCGATGCACAGCGTCTTTCCAAACGCATCTCGCGGAGCCTCAATGGCTTGACACCATGTGCCACTGTTGTGGGTGATAACGCCGGTCGATTGGTTGACGCTGACATTGCATCCTCCAGGGCCCGCAAACATGCGGTCGTAGCCGAAAGCGCCGGCAGCTAACGCGCCACCGCCAAAGCTGCGCTGGTTGACGCGAAAATCGCTATTGATCAGCAAGTTCAGGCCAATGGACTGGTACAGCTTCGGGAGCTGGCCGATGGACTCGTACAGCTCCGAGAACATGCTATTGCTCTTGGAGAAAGCCACGTACGCATCGTCGCCAATGCTTCCATCCGGATTCTTCGTTGTTTGATCGATTAATTGACGTGCCATATCTCGCCTTTAGGGCTGGAATTTCTGTTCAAAGGTGGCGCTGATGGAGAGCATTTCGCCACCCTCACCTCGATCGCTGTACCCGTCGCATTGGTAGTAACCCTGGCCACCGATCCTTGGCGTCCAAAGAAACGAGCGACCGATGTGCGCATCGATAAATGCGGCGATGTCCTGCATCAGTGATTTCGATCCGGTGAAGGTCACTTGGTACGACCGCGAGATTGGGTTGATGCCGTCCGCAACCGACTGGCTGTAGCCATCGCCGAATGCCGCGCGCCTGACCAGACCGGTCGCAGTTCCGTTGCTCTGCGACGTGGGCTTCCATGGAAAGACATCTGCCATCAGCGCGCTCCTGTCAGCAGGCCACCCGGCCGCATCTGTTGCACCAGCACCCGCTTCACTTCCGGCTCGATCAGCTTCGCGAGGGCCCGGCCCATTGCGTTGTCGTCGCCAGCGGTCGCAGAGGTGTTGCTACTACCATCGCTTTGAACAACGGTATTGATGCTCACGTTTACGGTAGGGGTGGACGAGCCACCGCCATTGCCGGATGCCAGCTGATGCATCGGCACAACCGTGCCGTCGTTGCCGGGGATCAGGTAGCTGCGCCCGCGCCGATCGTTGAAGATCTCCGGGCGGTCGAATTCGCCCACCTCGTACATCGACGAATTGGACACGTCGCCACCGCCAGCACGGCCACCGCCGAAGCTCGCCCAGCTGCTTCCGGTGAAGCTGTCCACGTTGTTGCCGAAGTTGAGGTTGCTGCCTGCGCCCGCGCTGGTGCCAGTCCAGGCGCCACCGGCCGCCGCACCGGTAAACGATCCGACGATGGAGCCGATGGCCCCGACGATCGCCTGCCTTGCAGCAATACGCGCCAGATCTGCCAGGATTGACTTGGTTAGATCCGAGAACGACAGCTTGCCCGTCTGAACGAAGCGCACGAATGCATCTTCCGCCGCGCTTAAGCCGTTGGACAGGGCAGAACCCGCCATGTCCGATGCGTTCGCAGCAGCGAATGCATAGTCCTCCCAGACGCGAGTGAAGCCATTCCGCCAGTTGCCTAGCATCGCCATCCGCTGCTGTTGGTAGTTCCGCTCAATCTCCAGCGAGCGATCCTTGCTCGCCTCGAGCATGGCGATCTCGTTCTGGTACTCGCCGTCGCTGAGCGGGTTCTGGCCTCGCTGCTCCTTCTCCAGCTTTTCCCGCTCGCGCAGGTACTCGCGCTGGATGTCCAGCTGACGCTGCAGCATCTGCGTGGCGTCTGCCCCGCGGCCAATGCTCATCAGATCAACATCGGACTGCTCCTGACGCTGCTTTTCCAACTGCGCGAGGCGCTCGGTCAGTGCCGCCTGCGCCACCAGATCACGCTGCGTCTGCTTCGCCTTCTCGGCCTGCGCATCGCTTGCCTGGAGCTGGGGGATCATCGCCTCCAGCAGCTTTTTGCTCGCCGCCGTCATCGTATTGGTCTTGTCGGCCAGCAGTTGCCGCGCTTGGATCACCAGCCGGTCGCTGGCCGACACCTTGTCGCCGCTCTCCGCCAGCTGATGGTTGGCGGTGATCTGCCGCTGCACGCTGGCGATGAAGCTCTGCGCCGCGTTGTCGTCCGTGTTTGCCTTGCCGACGCCTTCCCGCTGGTTGAACTGCTTGTCGATCTGCGCGTTGGATTGCGCGATGAGGCGTTGCATGGAGCCGTCGGACAACCGCGAATCAGGATTCCCCTTCGCGTCGCGCGCGCCTTCCAGCTTGTTGTAAAGCTCGATGATCTTGTTGCGGGCGGCCAGCTTGGCGGATTCACGATCAAGCCCGGCAAGCCGCGTGGTGAGTGCTTCCGATGCTGCTTTGGCCGCTACGTCCTGCTCTTGGTAGACCTTGGCCATATCTTCAATCGCCTTGCGCCCATCTGCCTGCACTTCAAAGATCGGTGTAGGTAGACGAGAACCGCCGATGAGCGAGTTCAATCGCTGCATCTGAGCCTTGGGCGACGCGAGCGTAGTGATCATGTCGAATTGAAGGCCAGACGCTGGGAGCAAGTTCTTGAGCTTCCCGCCGAGCTTTTCCAGCTCAGTGCTGAAGGTCATCACTTCTCCCCACGCACCGCCGACCTCGTCCTTCACATCTCGCCACCACTTCACCAAACTCGGCATTGCTGCCTCGGCCTGATTGGCGACATTGATCGACCGCTCGTAGTAGATCTGCAGCGCTTCAGCAACAGCCTGCTGCTCTTGGCCCTCCTCCTGCAGTGTGCGGATACGCAACAGCTGCGCCGCGGTGAGAAATCCCTCCTGCTTATTCAGCTCCACCAATGCATCTACCGGATCACGCGCGATGCGCTGGAACGCCTCGACGGTCTTGCTGCTGGCTTGGCCGGTGGAAGACTCCATGCGGGCAGCCGCCTCGGCGACCATCAAGAACTGCTTGCCGGCAAACTGGCCGGAAGCAGCGACGGCTGTCAGCGCATCCACAGCGCCGCCGCGCGTCACACCTGCCAGCTTGTCCAGATCCGAAACCAAGCCGCGGAACTGGCCACCGCTGATATCCGCATTGCGGCCGGTGAGGATCAGGTTCTTCTGGAAGTCGAACAGCTCGTCCTGGCTCTGCTTCAGCGCCACCGCCAACGCGACTGCGGCAGCAGCCGACAATGTCATCGGATTGACCATGCCCAGCACATACGAGGACACGGCCTTCGCAGCAGGGCCGATGCCGCCGAGCTGGTCCTTCAGCTGCCCACCCTGCTGGATGGCCACCATCCAGATCGGCTGGCCGGCGACGACGCTGGTGACGATGTCCGTCATCTGCGCCGGGATCATGCGCATCGCCGCGGCCGTCTGGCGCGCAGTCATGCCGTACTGCTCGGTGGTGTTCTTGGACTTCAGCAGCGCCTGCCGGCTCGCCTCGATCTGCGCCTGGTATTGCTGCATCACCTGCGGCTTGATCAGCCCCAGGTCGCCGGCACGCTCCAGTCGATCCTCCATCTCGGCCAGCCGGTTCAAACCGGCAACGGTGGGATCGATCTGCGCGAGCAGGCGCTTCAGGTTGATCTCCTGCGCCTGCGCCGCCTCCGCCGCTGCACGTGCCTGGTTGGCGGTGCGTGCCTCGGCTTCCTGCAACGCGCGCGCACGCGCCACCATGCGTTCCTGCTCGGTACCGGCGCGCGACATAGCCGCGGCCTGGTGGTCGATGCCGGCAGCAGAATCACGTGCCGCCTCGGCCAGTGCGCGGTCCGACACGTTGGCGGTGCGCTGCGCTTCTGCATAGGCCATGGCCTGCTGCGCAACGCTGCGGTAGCGCGCCTCCTGCTGCTCCAGCTGCTGCTCGAGCTTCTGCGATGCGGTCGTGGTAGCCGTGGCACCTGCTGCAGCGTCCTTGCCTGCAGCACTGTAGACCTGCAAGCCTGCGGCGGTACCGGCCAGGCGGCTCTCCATGGCCACCAGCGCGCTGACGATTTCCGCCTGCGCGCGGTTGAGCCCCTGCAGCTCGGTGATTACCGTGCCGGTACCAACGCCGATCCGCTCAAGTGCTCCGCCCAAACGGTCGCCCAACGCAACGGCTGAGCGGTCGATCGAGCGGGACATCGACTGGAAGTAACGCTCCAGCCGATCTGCTGATCCACTGGCCTTGTCGGCGGCGGCGGCGTTCTGGTCCAGCGCCCTGGTGCTTTCGACCAGGCCACTCGAATCGACCTTAAAGCCAAGTTCGGCGATATCCATCAATCAGCTCCAGGTGTTGCTCGGTTCCGGCGGCCGCTCGCGCGCCGCTGCTTGTTCTTCGCGCACGGCACGCAGGTAGGCGTCGTCCATCGCCATGAGCATCTCCACCTCTTCGGGGAGCACATCGCGCAGCAGCAGTCGCTGCCACGCGTCGAGTTCGGCGTAGGACAGCGCCTCAGGGCCGGATCGGCGCCGGCCTGATATCAACCAGAACCAGTCCCACACGTGCGCCGCTTCTTCAGGCATGTCGACGGCGGGAGCCGGTTCTTCGAAGCGGGCATTGCGCTGCCGCCGCGTCTCGCCCTTCGCGTCCGGCATGTCGTACCGAACGGTGAGATACGTGGCGTCAGAGATCCTCGCCTTCAGGGCTGCGAAAAAACTCCGCGCGGTTTCCCAGCTCCACCTCCAGCTGATCGCTGATCCATGGGAGCTCCTTCAGCACCTTGCGCAGGGCTTCGTCGGTCAGATCCGGCTTGCTGCCGTGGAAGGTGAGATCCCCCTTCCACTCCCAGCCGCCCACAGACGCGACGAGCATGTCGGTGCGGCCCTGCTCCATCTTCGATGCGGTCAGCTTGCCCTTGCCCATCAGGCGGTCATCCAGCGCCTTGCGGCTGGCCGCGCGCACTTTCGGGTGGCTGTCGGGCAGCAGCGTGATGCGCAGGCCCACAGGAGCCTCGGTGGCGGGGTGCTTGATGTCGATGGCGCGCTCGGCGGCCACGATGGTGGTCAATTCGGTCATGGGTGATCCTTGGTGATCGATCCGGGAGATGAAGCAGGGGAAGCCAGCCGGATCAGGTCCGGCTTATCAGGCGGCCGCCCTATCCCCTGCTGTTCGGTTACGGAGTGACGGGCGCCGGCACTTCGATCGGCACCTGGTTCAGGGCGAGCGAGTAGACGTGCAGCACGAAGTCCTCATTACGGCCACCCGGCGTGCGGGGGCCAGTGACCAGGCCGCGCAAGTACTCGATTTCGCCGGACGGGCGTTCCACCTTGAACGCGTAGGCGTCAGTGACAGTCGGCTGGCCAGCTGCGCGCATGGCGATCTGGCCGGGGTCCGCGAGGTCGCGCGCCATCTCGACCTCCGGGTCGCCGGCATTGGAGATGCCCTTGCCCTTCAGCGATACTGCGGTGTCCCACGTGTCGTAGGTGACGATGTTGGTGGTTAAGCCGCGCTCGCCGACGCTGCCGACCTTCTTCACCTGGACGTAGGTCAGCGCCTTGAACTGGGTTTCGGTGAGGTCGTTGTTCTGGGGCGTCGCGCAGATGTAGAGCTTGGAACCGCTATTGGTTTGTGCCTCAGCCATTGCTGATATCTCCTCGCTTTGGGCATAAAAAAACCCGCCACGGGGCGGGGTTGGAAAAAAGAAGCCCGCTGTTCGGCGGGCTGTTTGCTTGGACTTACATTCTGAAGCCCGATGTACTGTCGTCACTCAGCTCGAAGTCGTCGGGCATTTTGTGGATTGCCAGAGCTGCCTGCTCGAGCAGATCTCTCTCAAACGGCCTGGAGTCGAAAATCATCTTCTCCAGAAGCGAGACGTCCTCGTTTAGCTGCTTGTTATCTGCATCCTGCTTCAAGCGCTTGCATAACTCAGCGACCTTATCACTGATTTTTTTGTTCAGACGTGCAGAGTCGACAGCGATCCTGAGCATGAGGATCGCGTACTTCACACTTTCGAGACTTGGCGAAGCACGCGGCACTGAAGAACGTTGAGCGGCAATTTCACGCTGAATTCCGTCAACCATGCTCCTAAGCCCTGACGCCAGGTCGTCCGGGAGATCCTCCAAGCTGATGCCGTCCAAACTCGCCTGCAACTCGTCGATAGTGATCATCTCTTGCCTCGGCAGTTACTGAACACCAAGCCTAGCACTGGCCTACCCACCGAATCCTCGCCACATGATGGTCACCGGTTGCATGTGCCGCTCCGGGTCTTGAATGATGGTTGAGGTCCAGGGCATGCGGTACACGCGCATGCCGGCGAAGGTAGTGCCCTTGGCGAAGGCGGTGATGATCTGATCGGTGATGCGCGTGCCGACCATGATCCCGCCGCCGGGGCGGTAGCACGCTGACAGCTGGCCGAAGCCCTGCAGCAGCGAAGGGCCATCGTCGGCCAGGCCGTAGTTCTGTGTTTCGTTCGGGAACCACTGTAGCTCCAGCCATGCGCCATCCGTCGGCGGGGTGAAGGCCAAGCCCGGGTAGGAGCATGGCAAGCCCTGCGCCGCGGCGAAGGCGCTGACCAGGCCTGCGAAGGCGTCGTAAATCGCGGTGTCGCTCATGGGATACGTGCCTTCACCTTCGCGGTGACCTCGTTGACGATGAAGTCCCAGTTCTGCGTGGCAGCGCGCATGAAGCCCTTGCCGGCCTGCTCGTACTGCCGGCCCAGGCTGTCCTTGCCGCTGAAGCCGTGTTCCATGCGCAGCGCATAGGCTGCAGTCCAGCCAGCCCATACCGTCTGCCCTAACTCCAGCTTCGAGAACACCAGGGCAGGATCGCCGTTCACCGGAGCAGAGTAAGTCGCGCCCTTCTCCGGCTTGGACTTTCCGCTTGGCATGCCGTCTATCGATGCCGCACGCGAGTTCACAAGGAAACCGACATCGCGCGGCATTTTCCCGCCTTCGCCCTCCTGCTTACTGGCGTCATCCATCACCTGCTGCGCCGACTCTCGGAAGATGACCTCCTGTCGCATTTTTGCCTTCTCAGTGAAGGCCCTTACCTGGTCACCGAACTTGTTTGCCACGTAACGCCTCCGCAATCATGTCGATCCGGTATTCCTTGGTGCAGCGGCAGCCGATGATCTCTTCAGGGCCAGCACCGAGGCTCGTGTCGCCAGGGTGGTTGAGTAATGCGCCACTCGGCGTCTGGAACGGCTCGCCGAAGGCCCTTTTCTGCCCGGCAATGGCTTGGTGGCTATGCCGCGTGCGTCTGTCCGCCGTCGCTGACCAGGTACCGATGACGTTCTCCGCTGCCAGTGCCCCCGATTCGATCTGCTGCCGGTAGGCCTCTTCCCGTCCGGCGTTCATGCTGCTGATCGATTCGGTGCGGGCGATCATCTCGCCACGTAGCTGCAGCAGCCGGTCGGAGTAGCGGCCGGCGATCTTGTCGATGTCGGCCTGCGCTACCGGCTTGCCCGCAGCAATAGCGCGCTTGACGATCCCGTCCAGGCGCTTGTCGCGGCGCTTCCGACCGAAGTACTTCGCCATTTCCCTTGGGTCACCGCTGGCCAGCTCGCCGCGCATGCTCTGCACAAACTGGCCCTGCTGCGATGTCAGCCCCAGCACGCCACCCGTGCGCCTGCCTGTGTCACCGACGCGTCCCACGATGTCCAGCGCGCTCTGTCGTGGATTGCGGCCGGCGACCATCCCGCTCTCCAGCACGTTGCGGATCAGGGTGCGCTGGTCGTTGACGATGCCCGTGATGAGGTTGCTGGACTTGTCGCGCAGCCATGCCTCGGCGGTCGCATTGCGCAGGTCGAACGTGGGACGCAGCGCGGGCGAGCGCACATCCTGCCGTGGCCTGTAGTTGCCCGTGATGATCGGGTCCAGGCTGAGCCGCATCTTCGGCATCTCCGAGACGCCCTGCTGCCCTCCTGCCGCGTAGGCGTTGCGCAGTGCTTCACCCAGATCCGCAAAGCGCGCCTCGTCCAGCCCCATGACTGTGAGCACGTCGTCGATGCGCCCAGCCTGCAACAGGTCGGCGATGAGCTGCACGCCTGCCTGATTGGTCACCTCCGAGATTGCCCTGAGGAATGCGCGCGCGATGGCCGGCTCCAGCTTCGCCGCCAGCTGTTCGAGTTGGCGGGAAGTCGTGGCAGCCATCAGCGTCTCGCGTGGAATTCGTAGAGCAGCACCTGCCCGCCAGGGGACAGCGGCTGCAGGTCAATAAAGGTAAACAGATCGTTACCCAGCACAATGCGGTCGCTCAGGGTGGGCACGGTATCGATCGCGGTGCTGATCAATCCCAGCTTGTCGCCCTTGAGCACCAGGGTGGCATCCCGATTGGTGAGGCTGTATTCCAGCTCCACAACCTTGCAGTCGTGCCGAGTGGCTGGGCCCGGCTGCGGGTTGTGCGGCGGTCCCGTCGGTGCACCTGCGCGCTGCAGCTGGGCGTCGAAGCCGTAACGATTGATCAAGCGCGTGGCCGTGGCCTGCAGCCGGTCATAGAAGGCGCTCATACGACGAACACCGCAGGGCCGATGTATGGCGTCCGCAGCAGCGGCGCCAGGATCTCATCGATGGCCGGCACGACTGGCCGGTTGGCCGGCTGCCCACCAGCTCCGCTATCGGCGTAGCTCACTTCGATCGGTCCCACCTTCTCCCGAGTCACCGCCTCGGATGCCACGAAGTCGGGGGACAGGCTACCCGGCCTGGCCAGCTCCCGCAGTGCCGCCTCATACGTTGCCCGCTCCACCTCGCCCGGGATCTCCTCCGGCCCGATGAGCGCGCCTGCGTTGTCGGTTGCACCGGTGCGGGGCCACTCGTTGGGCTGGCTCCGCCCTGCGGTACGCACGCCAGGGAACAGCGATTGCCACCGGCCAGAGGCCAGCAGCACCCGGTACCGGCCATCGATGTAGTCGGTACCGCGCACCAGGGCTGCAGTGCGTGCCGCCTCGCTGCCTGCGGCCCAGGCGGTGTTCCCCCGGGCCAGGTGATAGTCGTCTGCTCCTGCCAGCGTGCCGTACATGGTCAATCCTCGTCGGGAGCAGGCGCGGTTGCATCGGTGACTGCCAGAACGCCTTGGTCGATCCAGGCGCGCACGGCTGCGTTTTTGCTGTGCACCTCCCAATCCTTCACGGTGGTCGGCACGCCTGGCTCGAGCGGAGTTCCGTCAGGGAAGTGGAACATCGCACGAGACGTGTTTGTGATCTTGATCATGCCTTCTTCTCCTGTACGTTCTTCAAGGCGGCCTGCAGCGCTTCGACCGATGCCCGCCGATCCTTCTTGATACCAAGCGCAGCAAGTTCAGCAATCAGCGCATCCTTGTCGTCAGGCGCAGTGCCCTCCCCCGTGGATTCACCGGTGTTGGTGTCGCTGTCGGCATCCCTATCGGGCAAGCCCTCGATTCCTTCGCTGCTTGTCGCCAGATCTGCCTTCATCTGCGTGATCGAACCCAGCAGCAGCGCTTCGCGCTGGTCTTCCGGAAGAGCATTCCACTCGTCTGCAGTCAGATTGGAAGCCTCGAATGCATGGCGAACCACGTCGCCCAACTGGACGTTGTGCGCATCGTCGTCCGTCAGCGGGATGAGGGCGGGCAATTTGTCACTGCCATAGAGCATCGGTGGAACTACGGATTCGAGCTTGAGGAACCCACACCGCTGATAGAAGGGCAGCATCTTGGGATCCACGTCGAACTCACCCTCACCGCGCGCCGGCAGGCGGCCCTTGGATCCGTCTGTAAGCTGAATATGGTGCGGCGAGTTGGTGTGGTTTTTGATCTTGTGCACGTCTGTTTCCTTGTCAGGGGTGGCCCCGCGCTCAGCAGAGCCACCCGTCAGGTCAGGCGGCCGGAACCGGCGTGATGCCGTCCAGGTAACGGATACCGGGCTTCTTGATATCCAGCTGCCCGATACGGCCCATGCCCGGGACCACGAAGTTGAACGGGCCGTCCTGGTAGATCGGCCAGAACCGATACGCCATCGGCATCGGTAGCTCCAGCACGTCGGCGGTGTTGCGGTAGGCGACCAGACGACCACCGCCGGCAACACCGACCGTTGCGGCACGCGAAAGCGCCGGAAGCTCGCGCAAGTTCAGCGGACGACCGGTGCGCCGCGTGTAGGCGTTGCGCGTCTGGACGTAAGAGGCGATGGTCTCGTTCGGCGAGGTGACACCGTACGGAGTCTCCTCGATGTACTTCATGGCCAAGGGCGGCAGGAGCACCGTGTCAGCCAGGAGCGAGGTCAGGATGCCGTTGCCGGCGTTGACCGGACCGATCACCGCGTTGTTGATGTCCGCGACGATCTCTTCGGGAGTTTTGTTGCCGGTGCCGTCGTTCAACACCCATGCCGAGCTCGGTGCGCCAGTTCCGTTGGCCGCGGCCGCAATCGGTGTAACCGCCGCGGAGTTGATGAGACCCGTCCAGCCTTTGAGCTGCGCGCCAATCAGTGCCGATTCCCAGATGAAGACTTCCGAGGCGAAGCGTGCAGCTTCAGCGCGGCGCGCAGTCAGCGGGAAGTTGGAGAACTGGGCCTTGCCCACCTCTCCGATGTTCCACTGGTAGCCCACGGCGTATTCCGCGAAGGTGCTCGTGACGATGTTGAGGTTCACATCGGCCAGCGGGATGTCCTTGGCATACGTGGACTGGAACTTGGCCTCACCGACCTTGTCCATGATCAGCGTGTCCATGCCAGCCGCCCACTCGGGAATGTTGGTGTTGATAGGGATGAGCGAACCGTAGTCCATCTCGGCGTATTCGATCTCGTACACCTGCGTGTTGAGAACGTGCGACTGCTGGCGAGCGAAGCTGAGCACCGCCGCCTGATCACGGATATCCATTGTGTTCCTCCTGATTACGCGGCCGGAGCTGCGGGGGTGCGGCGCAGACGAATCTTCACCACGCCGTTGGCGGCAGCGGTGCTATCGAACTCAGCGCCGGGGATGAGGGTGCCGCTTGCGGTGTTGCTGTAGCCCTTCGCGGCGGCGTCCCAGTAGACGAGGCCGCCAGCCGTGCACGCACCGCTCGCTTTGGCCCAGATGGTGCCCATGTCACAGATGGGCAGGTTTGCACCGAGCGGGTATTCCTGAGCGGCGTCGACCGGGCCGTCCACCACGGTCACGTCCTGCTCGGTGATGCCAAGGAACTTGCCGGTGGTGAACTTGTTGGCCTGGTCGTCAGCAGTGCCGCGCTGTACAGGGTGGCCGAACCCGATGCCGGCAACCTGCGCAACGCGGGTGATGGTGTTCCACTCTTCCGAGTTGGCACGGCGACCGGCGGTGCCGGGCAAGGGCTTTTCGGCCCAAGTGGTCTGTAGCATGGGCATGATTAGGCCTCCTTCTTGCGGTTGAAGCGGTCCAGGGAGCGCTGATAGGCCTTGTCTTCGAGAGACTGGGCGTCGTTGGCGGAGATGCGTGTGGCGCCATCGCTGAGCGCGCGCGTCACCGGGTCGGTAGCTTTGACGCCGTCCGCGAGGATGTCGAAGCGCGCCTCGATGTAGGCGTCACCCTTGCCGGCGATGGCGGCGTCGCCGAGCTTGCCGATGACGGCCGCCTTGCGGACGTCCGCATCGCTCTTGCCGCGATAGTCGGCGTCGTGGATCGACTTGGCCGTGGCCAGCAGATCACCACGCGCCTGCACGCGCGCATCCAGGGCAGCGGCATCCAGCACCTTGCTTTTCAGGTCATCGATCGCGGCGTCGCGCTTGGCGATCTCCGCATCCTTCACCGCGAGGGCTTCGGTGTGCTCGGTTGCCTGGCGCGCGGCAACTGCGTTGGAGTCGGAGAGCTGGCGCTGCAGCTTGTCGATGGCGATGGCGCTGGCGTCGGTGCACTCGACCGGCAGCCCATCGACCATGACGGTCCTGGTCTTGGTGTCGCTCATGGTGTGGTTCCTCGTTGGGTTGACGGCGCTGTAATCCGGATCACCGGGGGCACGCCCATCCCCGATGCGAAACTGAGAGCCAGCCCGGCCGCGGCGGACCAGGGCCAGATGGTTGTTACGGATGTGTCGCTGCACGGCGTCGTAGTGCTCGCCTTCCGGCGTGGTCCCGGCCGTCCAGTCAATCTCGGCCGAGTAGCCCTGCGACAACTCGCGCTTGCCGGCCTCGTAATCGGTAATGGCCTGTTGGTCCATCAAGACCAACGGCACGCGCACGCGCGTCTGGTCGTGAGCTACTTCGTCGCCTGTCTGGCCGACGGCGTACTTTTTCCAGTTGTCGGCGTTGACCTGTTCCGGCGGGTGGTCGTTGGTCATGGGCCGGTGCGCATAGCTGCGCAGCGTCTCGTCGGAGAACACCTCCTCCGGCGGCCGATACAGTCGAACCACCTCCAAATCCGGGCGGCCCAATTCACTGCCCAGGTAATCCTGGATGCCCGTGCGCGCGACGAATGCCTCGGCCACGAGGTAGCCGTCCGCGGTGCGGCGTGGCGCCGTCACCGAGACTCGATCTTTCAGAAACATGGTTCAGTCCTCGCGGAGCTCTTCGAAGATTTCCGGGCCCAGCACAATGCGGCCCCGGTATGGCTCAACCTTCGATAGGTCGATGGGCGCCTTGGTCAGGCTGATGTGTGGGATGTAGTCCGGGAAGTCATGCGAAGCGCCTGCGCGGACGATCTCCTCATGCCGCCAGGCGAGCTGCGTAGACGCGAACAGGATCACCGCCGACATGCCGCCCAGCGGCTCAATGGCACGCGGACCACCGCGCGGAATGATCAGCTCACCGCTGCTATCGCTACTCCACTCACTCGCGTTGCCCGCCTTGATCCAATCGAAACGCTGGCGCGAATAGGCCACCGTCACGTGCAGGTCGTCGGCGACGTCCGTGATGCCCTGCTCCCGTGCCCATGCCTCAATCTCTGCCGCGTTGAGCACGTCGCGGCGCACATACAGCGAGCGAGGCTCGGCGTCGGTCAGCGGATCGCCCTGGTTGGCCTGCGTGGCTGCCAGCGCGGCCGCTGCACGCTCATCCTCGTCTTGATCCTCCTGCCAGTCCGGGTTCGCCTTGGTGAAGTCGTCCATCGCCGACTCCAGGCCAGGCGCTACGCCCGCCTCGGTCAGCATGTTCACCGCCACCTCGGCCAGCACCTCGTCGGGAATGAGCTTGGTGTCGGCCAGGGTCTTGATCGTGTCGGCCGTGGTCTTGCCGTTGGTGGCGCGCTCGGTGTCGCTGGTCTGCCACAGGCTGCGCCAGCTGTAGAAAACGTCCTTCGGTCGGCTGCCGAGCGCCGAGTAGATCAGGCACTCATCCAGCACCGACATGGCCGGCGTGTAGATCAGCTCCTGTCCGGACTTGATGCGGTCGTAGTAATTGCGGATGTCGTTGTCGCCCGTGGCATTCAAGCCGGCAGGCGCCTGGCTCATCAGGCGAGTCATGGGGATGTCCGCTGCGCCCGAGACCTGCTGCAAAAACGCGAGCATCACGTCGACCAATCCGCCGAAGGACGCCGACTTCTGCGTGTACGTCTCCTCCCCATCCAGCACCAGCATGCCGTTGATGCCCTTGGCCATCGCCGCGAGCTGCAGGCGCTGGAGCAGCTGCGCCTCATACGCTGGATCTGCCAGCTGCGACATGAGGTTCGGGATGTTCAGCACATCGACCTTCGCCTCGAATACCAGGCTGGCGATGTTGGCGCTCGTGCTGTCGGCCTGCTTCACGGCGTCGCTGATCGACATCAGCACCGAGTCGCCCCAGCCATCGCCGTTGTCGATATCCGGGTCCGGCCGATGGGCACCGTGCAGGATGACCAGCCGAGACGGATGAATCTCGACCTGACCAGCTCGGGCCGAAGTGAGCGTATAGAACGCCGGCCGCCCGAACGTGGGTGACTCAGCGTCACGATCCAGCTCGCCTGCGGTCAACATGCGCTTCGTCAACACGTTGAGGTGCTTGATGCCCTCCTTCCTCACCCGCGCCGGGTCCAGGGGCTTGCTGACATCCGACTCGCCGGTACCAATGTAGATCGCAGCGCCACCGAACAGCCGCGCCTTGGTGTGCGCTTCCAGCAGTTTCACCTGCAGGCCAAGGCGCTTCTCCTCCGCCTCGAGGTCGCTGATCTGAGTCTGATCGGCATTCCACGTCCGCCAGTTGCGGCAGCCGTCGAGCGCAGGGATGTCGATGATCTTGCGAGCGAGCCACGTGCCTCGGTAGGCGTTGCTGGCGTCCAAATCACTCAGCGGCGCGAGCGCGTAGTGGCTGTGCGCCGCCTTGTCGCGCCCAGTGCCAAGGTTGGCCACGAGATTGACCAGCCCGTCCTTCAATTGTGCGAGCTTGCCCATCAGAGTGCATTTCCAAGGTTGTAGGTGCTGCCGGTAACCAGCTCAGCGAATGCGCCAGAGAGCGCGTCCACCTGGTCGTCGTGTTTGGCGTTGGGGAACTCGGCGATCTCGTCGAGGAAGGCCGCCACCCAGGGGCCGCTCACCAGCTTGATGTTCCCGGCCTCGGCCTGTGCTTCCACCGGCGTTGCTCTGACCTCCTTCGATCCGGATTCCAGCGCTGCCTTGATGTCCCAGCCCGCCAGCAACTTGATCTGGTGCGCGGCATTGGACTTGCCGGCGGCTCCGGGATCCTGCGGGATGCGCACCTTGATCGTCCTACCGTCCTGCCGCGCCGTGTTCGTCAGCATCCGCTCCACGCCGGCGGGCGACACCTGGTCGCGGACGACATCGAGCACGTAGTAGATGCCGGCGACCTCCCCCAGCAGCAGGCCGACCGTGTAGTCCGGGTCGCTGCTGGTCTTCTCCTTCGGGTCGGTCGCTGCGAAGTCCCAGCGCCGAACCTTGCGCGCCGCCGAGATAGCCGGCGCTGCTTCCACAACCTCGAACCATTCCCGCTTGAACGTGCCGCCATCGCGCGGCGTCGGCCGCTGCTGGTACTGGCCGGCATATGCGTAGCTGCCTTTCGCGCGCTTAAGTCGATCGACCTCGGCGCGCGGGAAGCGCTCGGGGAACAGAAGCTCGCCTTCCTGCGTGCGCGGATCCTCGAAAAACAGCTCCCCGTCGATGTACGTGCGGGACGGCCCGCCCGTCTTCTTGCCGTCCTTGTCTGTCCGCTCCTCTTCGAACTCCATCGGGAGGTTGAGGTGGACGAAGCCCAGATCCAGCTCCATCGCCACCGCCGCAATGTCCCGCTGGTGCAGGCGCTGCATGATGATGACCATGGCCGACGACGTGATGTCGTTGAGGCGGTCGGTGATGCCCTCGCGGAAAATGCGGACTGCGGTCTTGCGCTCGGCGTCGCTCTCGGCGGTTTCGGTCGAATGCGGATCGTCGACCTTGACCCGGTCGCCGCGGCCGCCCGTCATTGAGCTGAAGGGGCGAGCCTCGCTGAAGCCGTTGCCGGTGTTCTCGAACTTGCCCTTGGCGTTCTGGTCGCCGCGCAGCTTCATCGGCCAGGCGGCCTGGTACTGCGCGCTGTCGATGAGGCGCCGCAGCTTGAGGTTGTCGCGCAGGACGTTTGGCTGGCTGTAGGAGGTGGCCAGCGTCTGCAGGTCCGGGCGACCGCACGGCCCCCACTCCCACGCAGTCCAGAACACCAGTACCAGCGATTTCATCATGCCCGGCGGCACGGTGATCAGCAGGAACTGGATGCGCCCTTCGGTGACAGCCTCGAGGTGCTGGCACATCGCCCGCAGCGCCCAACCGATCTTGAGCGGCCTGGTCGGCTCCAGCACCCGCCAGTGCTCGCGGATGAAACCCTCCAGCGACTGCGAGCGCGCCCTGATCCCTTCGACATCCTCGGCAATGCGCTGGCGTTCTCGCTCAGCCGTCCGCCTGGCCCTCTCCGCTCGGATCTCCGCCAGCGTCGGCAAGCGGACCGAGGATCTGTTCAAGGCGGTCGAGTTCATCGTCAGTGATCTTGCTCAGGTCGTAGGTGCCGATCGCCCCGGTGTGATGCCGCTTCTCGACCAACAGCCCGGCGAGCTTGCCCTTGCCCATGGTCGCGGTTACCGCAGCGCTGGGTTGCTTCTCCTTCAGCGCCATGCGGCGCGCCTGCTCAAGCTCCGCCATCAGGGTATCGACGGTCACCTCGGCCTTCGCGGCCACGCGCTTCTGCCCCGCGCGCACAGCTGCAGCGACTGCAGGAAGCTTCAGCAACCGCGAACCCTGTTGCTTGGCGGTCTTTTCGCTGTAGCCGGTGCGGATGGCCGCCTGCGCTGCGTTCTGGTCTTTCAGGTACTCGGCGACGAAGCGCTGGATCCTGGGCGTCAACTTGGCCGATGCGCGCCCCTTGGGCTTGGGTTTCTTCTTGGGCATGGGTTTGGCTCCCCAGGTGGGGCCGATTAGGGAACGGAAATTCTGCGCATGGATTGCTGCAGACCAACCGATGAAAGTGGGCGAGTCGAATTTTGGCTCTCTCGCCTCATAGCAAATGGCGGGATTTCGTCATTCCACCTGACAGATGCTCGCTGACACCAACCCAACCAATTGGAACAACATGGCAACTATCGAAACGATGCTGATCAACGTGGCCGTCCAGGTCATTCCCCAACTTGTCGGGGCGCTGCTCCGCCGCTGGCAGAGAGATCTGGACTGCCTCTGTCAGCGGCCACTACGGCTTGGCAGGCGCGGAGCTGGTCGTCGGCGTCACGGCCGACTCGAACAACAGAGCCCGCAAACTCGTCTCGGCGCTCGGCGGCCGCATCACGTTCGGCGGCGCCGGCGGAAGCCTCGGTGAGGCGCTGGGTTTCACAGCTGGCCCACCCGTCCCGCAGCTTGAGAGCACCGCTGCGCAGCTCAGCCACAACAGCATCAGGGACGGCCTGGGCCGTTTCGCGATCTTGCTCATGCTTCTCTCCAATGCTGGATAGGGTCTCGGCCTGTTGGTGTTCAGTGGCACGTGCTGCCTGCTCGCCGGCCAGGGCACCCAGTGCAGTGCCCGCCTTCTGCTCGCTGGCTGCACCTTCAGCGCGGTCACCGCGCCAGGCCCAGCCGGCACCGAACATGGCGGCCGACCACAGGAGCGTGGCGATGATTGCAATGGCATGGCGGTTCATGCGGTCACCGTATGCAACCAGGGCTTCACCAATTCCCAGAGCCACGGCACCAGCCAGAACAACAGCGCGAAGATCGCTGCACCGGCTAGCCCGGCCACGACCAGAAGCGCAGTAAATGCGCCATCCAAGCTATTTCCATACATGGTCAGATCCTTGCGTTGGTGTAGTAGATCCAGAGCCAGGCCAGCGCGGCCAGCAGCAGGCCGCACAGCGCGGTGATCAGCCAGCCGGGTGGATCGCGTGGAGGCGGCAAGCCGCGGTCCCAGTTGTCGGCCATGTCAGGAGCCTGCCTCTCGCTGCGCCCGGTAGTAGTAGCCACCGATGGCACCCATCAACGGCCCCAGATTGCCCAGCAGCAGCATGAGCACGTCCTTATTGCCCGCCGGAATCTCCGAGTTGACGAGCACCGCGATGGCCAAGCCGTAGAGCAAGAACACGATCAGGGCGATGCCGAGTCGTGCTGTGCCCATGTTTCGGCTGATGAAGGTCATGGCGCACCCGCCGATGCTCCCATCGCCAGCTTCATGACCAGCCGGCTCACCGCGCGCTTGTCGCGGTCGATGGACAGGCTGAAGTAGTCCCATCGGAACTCCTGGATGATCGATCCGAACTCCACCCAGTCGCCCTTGCGGGCTGCCGCCCACAGCTCGCTGCTGCCGCGCACTGCCTCGGCGCCGATGATGTCGGCGATCGCGATGATGTACGGGAGCGAGGGGCGCATCTCTGGATGCACCGTCAGCAGCTCGAAGAAGCGCCCGCGCAGCATGTGCTGGGCGACCATTAGATCCTCCGTCAGCTCCAGGGTTGCCACCTGCTCACTCTGGTCGCGCAGCTCGATCGCTCGGCCGTAGCCGAGTCGCATCACGTTGTGGCCATCTCGGCGCGGGCGCTGCGTCAGCCCCCACACCTCTTTCAGCAGCACGACCGCCTCGTCCCGCGATTCGCGCTCGACCTGCAGCAGGCCTGCATCGTCCAGGTCCGGCATCGTCATGCACTCCCGACCTTGCCGCCGGCCTTGGTGTACGCGGCGATGAGCTTTTCGATCTTGTGCTCCGGCTGGCCGTAGCCGGCGCCGGGAAGGCTTGCCCACAGGTTGCGGACCTTGGCCACCGCCTCCACGAAGCGACCGGCCTGGATGTCGGCGATCGCGCGGCGCTCCTTGATCAGCTGCAGCGCCCACCGGTCCTGCGAGAGCGGACCGAAGTCCGGCAGCTTCAGCAGGTCGCGGTAGTGCGCGTAATCCTTGAGCATGAACTGGTAGCGGCCAGACGCATTGCTGGTCAGCCCCTTCGAGTTGATCGCCTTCGACTTGCGGCCGCCGGCGAACGGATGCCGGGTGTAGTCGGTGAAGATCTCCGGCTTGCGATCGGCACCGGTGACGATTACGTCATACCCGGCGTTCTTCGTGGCTGGGCTAGTGGACGTACCCTCGGAGTGAGCCAGCATGTCGAGGAAGGCCACGACGTTGCGGCCACCGGCTTGTTCGGGCGTGATGACCGCCATTGCTGCCTCCAAACAAAAAGCCCCGCCGGCTGGCAGGGCTGGAGCCGCGCGTCGGCGGCGGAATTAGGTGCCGGTTACGATTCCGGCGCTGCATGCGCAGCCGTCTCCCGGGCGTCTCTCGACGAGCCGGAGGTGCCGCGACCAGGAACTCCCAGTCCAAGCGGCGATAGGTGCCCGCCCCGCTGCCGGCTAGGCACGAGGGTTGATCCGGTCTGGGATGCGGGCATTGAAAAACGGCGAGCACCGCCGCGGTGGTCCTGTCCCTTCAGCAGGTCCGCTGCGCCGCGCTGGTCCCGCCCAGGTGGGCAGATCGCGGCAGTGCTCTCCGATAGGTACCGACCGCCACCGGCGGATGGGTGGGCGGTGTCATGTCGCCGGCCCGTGCGCGATCCCGGCGCGCAGCGCCTCGCTTCTCGACGAGGACCTGGCACGCCGGCAACGGTCGGTATTTGGACCCCTGAAACGCAAAAACCCGGCGCTGGGCCGGGTTTCAGAGGGAACTTTTGACAGTTGCAGAATTAGGGCATTTGATTGTGCAACTTGTCAAGCGGCAGAATCGAAAACAACTCCGCAATTAGAAGAAAAGAAAGATGGCGAACGAGATCACCCTTAGTGACGGGCAAACTATTTATGCCGAAGACATATCGAGTTTAAGTGCCCTCACCAAAAACGATGACCTCTCCACCTTTAGCATTTGGCGGTTTGGTTCAGCACAAACTGTTGTGATCGGGAACACGCAGGATGTCGCGAAGGATTACCAAAACATTTGCCGAGCGATCGGCGTTGCTGATCCGAGTGATGACAGCTAAGCGGCCACAGCAAGGCCACCCAGCCAATCCAGACCTCTTTGCAATTCGCGGCGGTACTGCCAGACCGATAAGGTGCCACCGTACTGCTCAGCCACCATCCGGGCCTTTACCGCCTGGCTTGCCGCAACGGTGAACTCAGTGCGCACCACCAGCACGCGCAGTGAGAACTGTCTGGACATCGAGGCCAAGGCCCGATCGATCCATCGCAGGTCGTCGGGGATGCCGATGTCGACGGCAACCTCCGGATTGTCGTGCGGCCGGTCGGCGTCGTTCCTGGCTCGGACCGGATCGACAGCCCATGCCGGGATCTCGCCCAGCCCTTTCAAGCCTGCCTGCTCGGCCATGAAGCGCCGGCGCTGGCGCCCGTCTCGCTCGACCAGCTCGCAGAACGCCTGCTCCACCGTCTTGGGCGCGTAATCCTTGGCGTTTTCCAGCACGTGCCGAGTCCGGTCGGCGCGGCTCAGGGTATAGCGGTTAGCGTGGGCGTATCCCCAACGGCGCAGCTCATCGAGCAGCGGATCCTCATTACGCCGCATGGCGAAATTCCTCCAACGTTTCATCGTCCAGCCGGAACTGCGGCAGCCTGCCGTCGTCCTGGCACATCCCCATCTGCCGGCTCTCGTTGCCCTTGCAGTGCACGATCCCCAGCGTGCGGTCGCGGCAGCTGCAGAAGGCGCACAACCCGCGCTTGCGCACCGCAGCGGAGTACCGCTTCCGCAGCAGCTTTTCGTAATACGCCTCCGGCCGGCTCAGGTTGGTCGGGTTGAGCGTCATGCAGCCAGGGCTCCTGGCTGGTGCTTCTGCTCGTGCCACAGCGCCAGCAGCAGCGCCTCGGCGCGGCCGTCGTCCTTCTTGCGCTGCAGCTGCGACGCGGCAAACGGGAACCGACGAATAGCCAGCTGCCGCGATGCGTCCTTGTCCTGACCGATCAGCCCGAAATGGCGCTTCCAGCTCTGCGGCTCGGCCAGGCTGAAGGGGATGCCCATCACCTCGAGCACCGCCTTGGCCTTGGCATAGCTCTCGCCGAAGTTCATCGACGACTGTGCGCCCGGCCTGCGGTCACCCTTTGGCGGCATCGCACGCACACGCTCGACGCAGCCAGCGAAGACAGCCCCCGGATGCTGGTTGCGGATCTCCCGAACGAAGACCGCGATCGCGCGCGCGTCGACCTCCTGCTTGTTGCCCACCTGCATCTTCGGCATATCGAGGATCGGGCCAGCCTCGCCGTCGATCAGTGCGGCGACAGCGCCCGACATGCCGGGGTCGATCCCAAACACCACGCGCAGCGTCATCGTGAACCTGCCTTCAGCGCATAGGCCTGCTGCGCCCGCTCGCGTGTGCTGGCGATCGCCTTCTGCTTGCCGGCGGCGACGCGCCTCTCCACCTCGGCAATCGTCTCGGCGCCGTCGCGGATTGCGTCCAGGCAGCGCGCATAAGCCGGATAGGCTCGCGAGAACTCGGCGGTGCTGGCGAACACCTTGCCCTCGAACCGGATCGGGGTCGCGGTCATGGCTGCTTCTCCAGCTCGGTCAGCAGCGCGTCGCCCTGCTTCACCGACTCGTGCGCGATCCACTCGCTGACCTTCATGTCTTTCACGGCCGCGTGCCGCGCCAAACGGTTGTAGCCGTGCTCGCTTTGGATACTTCCCACAATTCCCTGCATCGCTGCCTTGGCGAACTCTTCCCGCTTGGTCAGACGCTCCACGCGCTGGTCGCCGTTCGCGATCAACTTGGGAGATTGCTGGATGCTCATGCCGCCTTCCTCCGCTCTGCATCGGCTTCGTCCCAGCCATCGCGCCACGCCTCGCGGAGCAGCGCACCCTCTTCGCCCATGGCGTATTTCGGTGAGTCGTCGCGCTTCTTGCTGGCCTGACGTGCGCGGTGGCCGGCGAGCCGGGCGTTCTCGTATTGCTGCTGGTTCATGCTGCCCTCGTGATGTTGAGTAGTTGGTCCTGGTAGTCCTGCCAGGCTTCAGTGCCGCGGCCGCCCAGGACATCGAACGTCCAGGCGCGGAACTCGCGGGCGTGGTGCTTGAAACTGGGTCCGAAGACCTCGCGCATGCGGTCGCGGGTCATACCGGGCATCTGGTCGCCGTCGTGGTGCCAGGCGCCGAGCGCGACGACCGCGTGCTGGCCGATCTGCTTCTGGCCGTGCAGGTCGCCGAGATTGCGGTGGTGGATCTGGGTGTGGCCGCACTGGATAGGTCGCTGCAGGCCAGCGGTGATCCGCCAGCGGCAGACCATGCAGCCGAGAGCTCGCGCGGCATCTTGGTACGCCAGCTCAAGTTGTGACGGGGCGCCCATTGCACGCCTCACGTCCTAAATCTCCGCGCGTAGCAGCCGATAGGGCCAACTTCTACCGCACAGAAAATCAAGCTCACATGGATCAAAACGGAGTTGGCCACGAACAAAAACCACGCAACTATTTTCTTGAAGGTTTTCTTGAACTCGGGCGCAACTGGGCGTTGGCCGTGGCGATCGCTGGTGCATCGACAGCCGCGTATCACACGGAAACTGTGGACGGACCAGTCAATTGGGAGCACTACGTTTTCGCCGTAGGATTGGCGGCCAGCGTCATCTGGATGTTCCTGGCAGTTGTCCGATTTGACGAAGGCCTGTCCAGGCTTTTGAAGAGGAAATCGGCGCGTGTGCTCGGCTTCCTTTTGTATTCCTTGCTTATTACGCTCGGTGTTGCATTGGTTGTCTTGGTTGGCAAGTTCTCTGATAACAAAGCGATCGTCAGCGCCTGTGAGACGTATGGCACTTCGCCAAGCAGCAAGGTCTACAAGGCTGACGAATGCACCAGGCTGCGTGAACAGCGCAAGGCATTGCGCGATCGGCTCGAAGCACCTTGAGGGATGACGATGGCTAGGGCCCCGGAAAGTAAAAGAATCGATCGCGACGCATTGATAGTTAGCGTCATAGCCTTTGGATTCGGCGCGCTGTTTGCTTGGGCATTGATCGATCCACCAGTGGCACTCACCGCCGCGCCAAAAGTAGTGGGAAGCGCTACTCCTCAACCATCTGAGTGGCCGGCCTGGGTCCAAGCCATTATGTCGGTCATCACCCTGGCTGGCGCGGTATTTATCCCACGATGGATCGACGCTCAGAAGCGCTTGGATGGTGCAGAGCAGTACGTAATATTCACGAAGCACCTTCTCGAAAAAGCAGAGGCATTGAAGGAAGAGCTTGGGGATAGGTACAGTCGACGCGGGCTGCACATGTGGGGACACGGTGCCGAGTGGAGCTCTGTGGCAGATGGCGCCAAGGAGCTGGAGCTCAGCAACCTGCCCCATGCCAACTACCTCAGCACTTGGTTGCAGATCCGAGAGATGGCAATCCGGATCTCTGACTACTACGAAGCGTCCTTGGGAAGTAGCGATCCCGAAGAACCAGACGACGACTACATGCTCGATGGTTACCTCTACCGCCTCCGTAACTTGCATAACGATCTGATTGAGATCGACATCGCCGTGCGCGGCAACCGTGGTTACAAGAAGGTTCGAGTTGAAGACGAGTAGCATCATGCGGCCCTCTGCGCCGATGCAGGCTGCGCAGTCTCACCGCCTGCCATCAACCAGAACTCAGCCAGCACGTCGTTGATAAGCACGTGCGCGTAGGCGGTGCCGATGTGGCGAGTGATGCCTTCGAATAGCCGGCGGAACTCATCCTCATCCATCGAATCGAACGCAAGCGACCGCGCCACGGTGACCGGGATCGTTTCGATCTTGGGCAGCACCTCGCGCAGCAGCTTCGCAGCACCTGGACCGAAGGCTGCGTCCGAGGCGGCAAGCACTGCGGCTACGACCGGCGTGGCGTCCATGTCGATCTGCTCGCAGCAGACGTTCGCCTCGCGCTGCAACTGCTTGATCGCCTCGTGGCTGTCGAGGCCCTCCCAGCCCTCGACGTTCTCGACCATCAGCTGGCCGATCTTGTGCAGCAGCCGGTGGCGCCAAGCGTCGCGCGGCGCCTTGATTTCCAGCCGGACCTCTTGCCCGCGCCGATAGCCGCGCTGCTTCATCAGCTCGCGGTCGACCGGGTGCTCGGCGAGCATGGCCAGCCGCTCCTCGCCGGTGTCCATCACCACCACGCGCTCGATCAGCGCATAGATGGGGCGCGATGCGCGTTTGGCGCGGATCTTCTTCGCTGCTGCAGTCATGGTCATGCGTCGACGTCCTGCCGCGGCGCGCGCGGCTTGAGGGTTCGAAGGCCACGTGGGCGCGGGACCGGTTTGCCGTCATCACTCTCGATCGGCGCCGGCTGCCAGTACTCCGGTAGGTTCTGGAACTTGAAGCGCTCGGGCATGTAGAGCACGCGCACCTCGCCAGGCGGTCCACTGCGCTGCAGCGGAACCAGCAGCTCGGCCGTGCCCTTCCAGCGGCTATCGCGGTGGTACACCTCGTCGCGGTAGATGAAGATCACCGCATCGGCGTCCTGCTCGATCGATCCGGAGTCGCGCAGATCCGCAGGCTGCGGGCGCTTGTCCGGGCGATCTTCCAACTTGCGATTGAGCTGCGAGAGCAGCAGCACCGGCACGCCCAGCTCACCGGCGAGCAGCTTCAGGCCGCGGCTGATATCGCCGACGCCATTGGCACGGTTGTCGCCCTGGATCTCCATCAGCTGCAGGTAGTCGATAACGATCAGGCCAAGCGGCTTGCGGGCGTGCTGCCGGCGTGCCTGCGAACTGACGTGCTCGACGCGTGCCCGGCGCGGCCGGCTGACGAAGATGTCCGCCGCGCGCAGCTTGCGCATGGCCGCCGTGACGTTGGTCCAGTCGATGTCGTCCAGGTCACCGGAACGGATACGGTTGCCGTCGATGCCGCCGACCGAGGCCAGCATACGGTCGCCCAACTCCTCGGCCTGCATTTCGAAGCTGAAGACCGCAACCGCTTTGCGCAGGTGCAGTGCGACGTGCTCGGCGATGTTCTGGGCCAGCGTGGTTTTGCCCATCTTCGGGCGCGCCGCCAGGACGTACAGGCCGCCCGGCTTCAGGCCACCCAGCAGCGTGTCGAGCTCGTCGATGCTGGTGGTGATGCCATGGATTCCGCCCCCGTCGCGTGAGCGCTCGCCCAGCCGCTCGAACACGCGATCCATCACTGGCGCCACCGCTTCGAGTTCGCACGGCTGGCTGTCCATCAGCGAGCCGATGCGCGAGTGCGCCGAGCCGATCAACTCGATACTGCTCTGCCCTTCTGGATTGAAGCCAGCGTTGGCGATGTCGGTGCCGACCTGGATCAGGCGGCGCAGCCGAGCCTTGTCCGCCACGATCTCCGCATAGGCGCGGATGTTGGCCGCCGACGGCGTGGTGTTGGCGAGCTCGATCAGGTACGCGCCTTCGCCCACCTGGTCGAGCAGCCCCTGAGCTTTGAACCAATCGCCCAGCGTCACCACGTCGAAGGGGCGACGCGGCTGTGCGATGGCCATCTCTCGAATGGCGCGGAAGATCAGCACGTGATCGCGGCGGTAGAAGTCGCCCTCCCCCACCAGGTCGGCGATGTCGTCCCATGCGCGGTTGACCAGCATCAGTCCACCGAGGACAGCCTGCTCGGCTTCCACGCTGTGCGGCGGTAACCGCAAGGCATCCGATGGCCGGCCGTGCCACATAGACGCGCTCTCGGCGCGTTCGGCATCCAGCTGATCGAGAAATTGCGACTCGTCGGCGTGGTTGTCGTAATCGTGGATCGCGCTCATGCGGCCACCTGCCCTGCTTGGGTTTCGGCATCGCGAACACGGCGATACTGCTCACCGGTCGTGGTCAGCGTGTAGCCGGTCGCCGGGTGCAGGAACCAGATTTTCTGCCAGTTGCCGCGCACCGCGTTGCGGAAGACCGCGCGCCAGTCGGCGTAGCGCTTGCTATCCCCGCTGTAACGGTCAACGAAGGACAGCCAGGCCAGTTCGATGAACTCGTCTGGGATCGCCGCCTTCTCAGCCCAGGCGAACACCGGGTCATCAGCACGGATTGCATCCTCTTCACCGAGCGAAGCGTTCCAGCTGTCGAAGGTCTGCATGCGGGTCTTCGGCGAAGCACTGGCGGATGCTTCGCTGTTGTTGCTTATTGGTTCTTTACGGTTAGACCGCAGCTGCTGCGGGGGTGACTGCGGCATTTGCGGGGGTTTGTGCAAATTTTGCGGGGGTTCCACCGCAGCTGCTGCGGGGGTGCAGCCACTGCGGGGGTGCAGCTGCTGCGGGGGTTGATAGGCATCTGGAGTGATGACGTACCGTGTGTGCCGACCGTTGGCGCGGTCAGCGGTGACAAGGCCGACCGACTCCAACCAGCGGATGGCGCCGTGCACTGTCCGCTCGCTCAGACAGGTACGATCGCAGATGGTCGGAATCGACGGCCAGCAGTGGCCCTGGTCGTTGGCGTTGTCGGCGAGCGACACCAACACCGCTTTAGGCGATGGCGGCATCTGCATCGGCCAGCACTGGGACATGATCAGCGTGCTCATGCCAAACGCCCTGCCCGCTCGATGCGCTTCACCTGGCCGGAGCTGCGGCTTTCGCATTCGCGCTTCATGTCCAGCCAATAGGCGCGCGCCAGATTCGGCTTGCCCGTCAAGGTTGCCGCGCGCATGGCAGAGGCGATGCGACGGATGCGCCGCTCCCGGCGCCAGTCTTCGATCAGCTGCAAGATCATGCCGCCGCCCTCGCCCGATCCACTGCTGCACTGGCATGCCGGGCAATCTGCGCTGCAATCGCCTGTAGGTCGCCGCAGATTCCGCCGATGGCCAGTGCTTCATTTGCGGTGATGCGGCCGTCATCCAATGCGTCGCCAATGATCTGGCACAGCTTCCCCTTGATCTCGCCTGCATCGATCAGCGCGGCGACGAGCGAACCTGCTTCGGGAACATCAGTCGGCACGACCGTGTAGCCGTGCTCAGCGGCTAGGGCATGCAGGATGCGGTGGTCGCCCGTCAGCCCCATGATCTCGCTGGCCTCGGTCAAGGTCAGGTGGTGCGTGCGGGTATTGGGATTGACCTTGCTACGCAGAACGGCAGCAGACATCGGCTTCTCTTCGCCGCGGTCATTGGTAGAGATGAGGCGTGTGGCCAGGGCCACGCTGCCACCGGGATAGTCGAGAACGGTTTTGTGTGCTGCGTCGGCGATGTGCATCGGGCTGGGTACCTGAACGTAATATTTGGCGACCGCCCTGGCCAAGATGTGCGCCATGGACGCACTACAGAGACGGCTCAGAGCAGCGAGGAAACGGGCCCCAAACGTCACGACGATCGTGCGTGTGGGCGGCAACGTGTTTGGGCTGCGGTGGGTCGACGGCCGCATGCTCGTGAAGCTGTTACGGAAGGGCTCCTAGATGCCCCCCGCCGACCGGTACGATGCCGGGCAAGACCCGCCGCAAAGACCGGAGACGGACATGGATATCCCTTCACTCACTACCGCAATGGCTTCTTTGAAATTCGCGAAAGATGCCGTCGAAACGGCTCTCAGCGTCCGGGACTTCAACAGCGCCGCCGCCGCTCTCGCCGGCGTCAACGATCAGCTGCTCAAGGCGCAGGAGGGTTTGTTCGTCTACAGCGCCCGTCTCGCGGAACTTCAGGACAAGCTGGGCCAGTGTCAGGAGGAGTTGCGACAGCTGAAGCGAGTGCAATCCGAGCGAGATCAGTACTCGCTTTTCCAGGTCGCCGATGGCATCTGGGTCTATCGCAGCAATATGGCTGCTCAGCCTGACGAAGGGCGAACCCAGTTCACCGAGACTGCTCACTACCTGTGTCAACCCTGCTTCGATAAAAACGTCAAATCCGTTTTGCAGGCGGACCTGCGCTATGCCGGGCGTGCACTGGTCTGCACGGTCTGCCAGGCCAGGCTGCGTGTTTGAGTCGGTTCCGCGGTCAGGCAGCATCGGCCACCTCCCCGTCGGGGTTGGCCAAGGAATCGGCGTTCCTGCGGTAGGCTCCCGATACCCCTACCAAGAGGCCGCAGGAGGCAGAAATGAAATTTGTCGTGGTCCTGGAGCCAACCAGCGCCATCGGGCTCTCGTTTCTTGCGGCAAAGTCCGCCGACGGCATGCACTTGGACCAATACCCCTTCATCGAATGCTCCGAGGTGTCTGTGGATGGGCCGTATCTGTTTTGCGCGCGCGGAGAAGATCCCGGAAAACCTCCGGTGAGTCGTACGAGTCGAACTCCACGATATTCAGAGTTCCGGATTCCGCACGCGGCTGTTGCGTTCGTGTTCCACTTCGCCAAGGAAGCCGACAGGCCGCTCGGATTCGCGACAGAAAAGCCTTAAGCAGCTTCATCGCGTACCTCCCCGTCGGCCTGGGCAGCGGACTGCAGCTGGCGGCGGACTTCGCGGTTCAGCCATGCGTTCTCCAACAGAACCACGGACGGAATGCCGCGCGAGCGCCAGTTGGTTACCCGTTGGGCACCGCCGGGCATGGAATACCCGAGCCGGCGCGCCAGCTTTGAGGGGCCACCCAGGGCATCAATGGCCGCGGCGTGGGCTGTCACATCGTTATCTGAGTCGGTAGCCATGGATCTATTAAACACGGCGTTTAACGACGAGTCAACACGGCGTGTAACAACACTCTGTTTAACGACGGGACAATGGCCCATGTCCCAAATTCACCCATCAATGAAGCGGCTCTACGAGGCCGCCAGCAAGCTGCAACCGCCGATACGTGGCCAGTCTGATCTGGCGCGCCGGCTGAGCCAGTCGCCCCAAACCGTCAAGAATTGGGAGGCGCGTCCCACCGGCGTGAGTGCAGCAGGGGCCTCAAAAGCCCAGCACGCCCTCGGTATAAGCACGACATGGATCTTGGAAGGATCGCTGCCGATGTTCGTTGGCGACGAGACCCGGACGCACCAGTCTCAGGATGCGGGATCGATCCGGGAGATTCTGGCCGCAGCGGTCACCATTGCCCGCCGGGTCCAGGACATGGCCATCGCACCGATTGAGGGCGAGCGTTACGTGCAGCTGCTCACCGAGGCAGCCATGAAGGTCCAGGAGTCCGGTGCGGGATTCCCGCTTGAAGGCGCGTCGCTGGACGACGCTGCCAGGGAGGTGGCCGCCAGGCTTCGTTCCAACGGGTGAGTGCGTCTATGGGATTCAACAAACAGCAACTGGAAGCAATGGCGCGACAAGTCGCCGCCGGCATGGGGATTGAAACCACCGGCACCCCTCGCAGATTGACGGTCGTGGGTAGCGAACACCACTCCAACGCCGGAAGACTCAACGCTTTACAGCGGGACGTGATCTACAGCCGTATCCGCGATTTAGGGAACATGTACTGGCTCAAATGGCTGATAAGACAGGAGACGATGCATGTGTTCGGCATCATGGAGAGCCTTTCGGACGATGAGCTAAATGCGCTTTTGAAGAAGATGGAGCGCGCCCGCGAGTGCCGCGAGGAAGGAATCGGATTTGATGAAGTGCCGGGCCTTGTCAAGGGCTCAGTGTCTGTCTATTGAGGGAGATTGCATGGACGATCAGAAGTCGAACAACACCGCTCAATTCCTCACATACATACTGGTCCCAGCAGCACTTATAGGGGCCGTCGTCGTAGGCGCGAACTACTTCCACCAACAACGAACCTCGGCAGAACCGAAGGGCGTCACTAGTGTTCCGCAGCTGCAGGTCGTCGACGTTTCCTGCGAGCAACGAGGATCCTGGTCAACTGCGGAACTGACATTCCGCAACGCAGGCAACTCCGAGCAGATGCTTCTGGCGGCGTTCGTGGCTTTCAAAGACAAAGACGGCAAACAGATTGGAATCGACAACAGCTATCTCTCCCCTTCCCGAATCCCGGCTGGATCGCTTGCCAGCGTGAAGCTGATGATGGACACCGGCGGACGGGGTACCAGCTGCGCATTGATGTCGGTCCAAGATCGAGAAGGCCAGCCGATAGGGGTGTCTTGAACACAGTGAAGCTAGCCGGCCCCGGACCTCCGGGGCTTTTTTTCGCCCAAAAGTTACACATGGTGTTGACACGAAGAATACACACAGTGTTTAATCTCTCCACTGCCACAACGAACCCCGATCCCGTCCGGGGACATGGCATGGAGACCGAGGATGTCCAGCACCCGCTGCCACCCGTACCACCCCCAATGCGGCTGTGCGACCTGCAGCCGGCATGAGCTGTCGGACGAGCGCGCCGACGTCCTGGCCGGTGCCCTGCACCGCTCTGGCTTTGTTCTAAGCGAAGCGCTGGGCGAGCTGACGAACGATCAGCTGGCACTGATTGCCGGCCACCTCGCGGACGGCAACGACGAAGGCGCAGCCGAGATCCTGCGCACCGCCATCGCCGATTACCTGTCGCAGCTGATCAGCGACCGCGTGGACGACGTGGACTGCTCGCGGATCGAGGCGGTGCAGCACTACCTGACGGTGTACGAAGCCAAGCCGGCGCCGGTGGCCGAAATGCCGTGGCGGGTAGCCGCATGAGCGCCGTCATTCCCTTCCCTGTTTCTGCCCGCGGCGCTGATCTGGTCCGCGCCATCGCCACGGAGCGCGGTTACGGCCCGGTGGTTGCCGGTCAGCTGGCCCGGACCTTCCGCCCCGACAACGTGCGCCCTTTGCGGGTACAGGCATCGCAGCACGTGCGCGAGCCCGAAGAGTCGGCGACCGCGTTCGGCGACGGCCCGGAGGCTGCGTGATGGACAAGATGGACGAGAAGGAATTCCAGCGCCACATGCTGCGCGAGGACGTGCCGTTTGCCCTGGTCTGCATGGCCATCGGCGCAGTTCTGACTCTGCTGGCCCAGGCGGTGTTTCTGTGACCGGCCGCAGCTACGCCAACTTTGTGTGGCTCAGCGTGTTGGTTCTCGTGCTGGTGGCATTCGGCTGCCTGTCCTATAGCCGCAACGCCGATCTGATCGCCGAGGCGCTCCACACGATCGCATTTTTCCTGGCACTGCATTTGCCCCAGAGCTGGAGCAAGGCCCGAGCACGTGCACACAGCGCCCAGCCGCAGCCGGCAGCCGAGATCACGCCTGATTTCCCGGAACCGCCGCGCCGCGGCATCCGCTGATCCCCGCCGGTACGCCGGCACCACCGACGAGGTATCCAATGTTTCAGCTTGAAAAGCACGAGGCGTCCATCGCCAACGTCAACCAGCGCATCCAGCGCCATGGCGAAGAGCGCCAGCTGGCCGCCGACATCAAGTTCGTCTTGAGCGTCAGTAACGAAGCGCTCGATTCGTTCGACTCGACGCTGCGCCATGACCTGTTTCGCAAGCCGGCCAAGGGCGAGCAACAGGATCTGCCGCAGATCGGCGGCGATGGCCTGACCGCAGTGAAGCATCCGGCGCTGGAGCCGCTGAAGCTGAGCCACGAGTTCACCGGCTACGAGATGCACCTGGCCGGCCTGCTCGAAACCGCCGATCCGATCATCCTGGTTGACGTGAAGCTCAAGCGCTTTGTGATCGAGCCGAAGGAAGGCGGCAGCCTGGCCATGTCGTTCACCGCATCGGCCGAAGTCGAGCCGCAGGAACTGGCCGAGCTGTCGGAAGCCCTGATTCGCGAAGACGTGCTGCTGACCCTCCTCGCTCCCAAGCGCGGCGCTGCGGCTGACGAGGATCTGACCGAGGGCGGCGACACGCTCGATGCGCAGGACACCGCTGCAGCTGCCGCCGAAGCCGCGAGCTTGGTCGAAGCCGGCAAGAAGGCTGCCGCATGAACGCGCCCGTCCGCATCCCGCTGATCGACGTGGAGAGCCGCCAGATCGCGGCAATCGGCCACGACGCCGCCAGCCAAACGCTGGCCGTGCGCTTCAAGAACTGGAAGGGCGAGATCACCTCGCTCTACCACTACGACAACGTCACCGCCGGGGACTACGCCGCGCTGCAGGCGGCCGAATCGAAGGGTGGCCACTTCAACAAGGTGATCAAGGCCGACCCGGTGCGCTGGCCGTACCGCAAGGTCGAAGACCGCCCGCTGTCCGACGCGGCCTGATCCCAAACCCTGATCCGTGGCAGGTGTCCACGGACGCGATCGCACCGCGCATTGACTCTCGAAGGTCAGACGTTAAAGGCAGGAAGGGAACCGCCCGCACCGCCGATACGTGCGCAAGAAGGAGCGGGAGGCGAAAGCCTATACAGCCGGGAAAGACCGGCCCCAGCGAAAGCTCATGGGTGAACGAGTGGTGCGGATGCAACGCCGCTGACCGCCGGGAAAGACCGGCTCCTATCCATCGCGGAGCGGCTTGCGATCAACGAGCGTCCATGTCTTGCGTATCGAAGACCAGGCCGCTCCGCAATGGAGGGAATGCGCAAGCTGATGCGCTTGGTGATGTCTGGCACGCATACGCGGAGCGTGATGTGCCTACGGCCCCAAACCAGGCAAAGCCGGAGATCAGCACCGGCCCCTCCACCACACCCCGACGCGTAGGGCGCGAGCGAGCCCAGCGTGGCCCCGGCTTGACGGGGCACCTCATTCCCACCTCGCCGGAGTCGCCGGCTGGAGCAATCACGCAATGAACGCACAAGTACAAGAAGGCCAGCTCGTTCCCGAGGAAGGCATGGCCGCCATGATCAGCCGCTCGGAGATCGAGCAGCAGATCACCACCGCACGCCGATTCCCGCGCTCGCTCAAGCGCTTCCGCGATGAGGCCATCCAGATGGTCACGCTGAGCCAGAGCATCGCGGAGCAATGCGTCTATGCTCTCCCCCGCGACGGCAAGACGATCGAAGGTCCATCTGCACGCTTCGCTGAGATCGTCGCCTCTGCGTGGGGCAATAACCGTGCAGGCGCACGCGTCATCGACGACAAGGGCGAGTTCATCACCGCGCAAGGGGTGTTCCATGACCTGGAGCGCAACGTGGCGATCACCTACGAGGTGCAGCGGCGCATCGTCGATCGGCAGGGCCGCCGCTTCAAGGCCGACATGATCGGCGTCACCGCGAATGCCGCCTGCTCTATCGCATTGCGCAACGCCGTGCTGAAGGGCGTGCCGAAAGCGTTCTGGGAGGACATGTACGTCGAGGCGCGCAAGGTGATCATGGGCGACATCAAGACCCTGGCGAACCGCCGCGCCGACGCACTGGCTCACTTCCAACGGTTCGGGGTTTCCGCCGATCAGGTCTGCGCCAAGCTGGACGTTGCTGGCGTCGAGGATATCGGCCTGGAGCATCTTGTCCTGCTGCGCGGCATCGTAACTGCGATCAAGGAAGGGGACACCACTCCCGAGGACGCCTTCGCAGGCACCGCACCTGCAACTCCCCAGAAGCCGGCCGGTTATAGCGCGGAAGCGTTTGCCGCCGCTCTGCCGTCCTGGAAAGCGGCAATCGAAGGCGGCAAGAAGTCGGCAGCCCAGATCATCGCGATGGCGGAAACGAAGGGTTCCCTCACGGCAGAGCAACGTGCACAGGTTGCGGCCTTCGAGAAGCCTGCACCCGTTGAGCAGTCCGGCCCGACCTCTGGTGAAGGCAGCGAAGGAGAGCAGGCATGAAGATCGTAGAGCTGATCCAGGGCACGCCGGAATGGCATGCCCACCGCGCTACCCACCTCAACGCCAGCGACGCGCCTGCGATGCTCGGCTGCAGCCCGTACAAGACGCGCGCGCAGCTGGTGCGCGAACTCGCTACCGGCGTTGCTGAGGAACACGACGACGCCACGCTCCAGCGCTTCGCCGATGGCCACCGCTACGAAGCCCTCGCGCGCCCCATCGCCGAGCAGATCATCGGCGAGGATTTGTACCCGTGCGTCGGCGAAGACGGGAAGTACTCGGCCAGCTTCGACGGCCTGACGCTGCTCGAGGAAGTCGCGTTCGAGCACAAGAGCCTGAACGATGACCTGCGGCGCGCCTTGGTCGACGGCTGCACGGGTGCAGACCTGCCGCTGCAGTACCGGGTCCAGATGGAGCACCAGGCGATGGTCTCCGGCGCGGTGCGCGTGCTGTTCATGGCTTCGAAGTGGCGCGGCGATGAGCTGGTCGAGGAGCGCCACTGCTGGTACACGCCGGATCCGGAGCTGCGCGCGCGCCTAGTCGCAGGTTGGGAGCAGTTCGAGGCCGACGTCGCCGCCTACGAGCATGTCGAAAAAGCGGAACCGGTGGTCAGCGGACGTGCGCCCGACACGCTGCCATCGCTGCACATCGCCGTGACCGGCATGGTGACCGCGTCCAACCTCGCGGAGTTCAAGGCATCGGCGATGGCCGTGCTGAGCGGTATCAACCGCGAGCTGCAGACAGACGACGACTTCGCCAACGCAGAGCAGACGGTGAAGTGGTGCAAGGGCGTCGAGGAGCGGCTGGAGGCAACGAAGCAGCAGATCCTGGGCCAGACCGCAGACATCGACGCGGTGTTCCGGACGATGGACGAAGTCGCGGCCGAGGCACGCCGCGTGCGCCTGGAGCTGGACAAGCTGGTGAAGGTGGAGAAGGAAAACCGCCGCACCCAGATCGTCGCCAACGGCGTGCAGTCGGTGCGGGATCACTACGCGTCCATAAACGCAGGACTCGACGCGCATGCGCTTGCGGTCCCGGCTTCGCTGCAGGCCGACATCGGCGCGGTGATCAAGGGCAAGAAGTCGATCAGCAGCATGCAGGATGCCGTCGGCACCGCTGCGGCGAACGCCAAGGTCGCCGCCAGCCAGCAGGCCGAGCGGGTACGCGCCAACGTGCGCGTGCTGGAGATGGAGATGGGCACCTTCGCCGGCCTGTTCCATGACCGCGTGCAGCTGTGCGCCACGAAGTCGCCGGAGGATCTGCGCAACCTGATCACCGCGCGCATCACCGAGCAGCGGCGCGTCGATGAGCAGCGGCTGGAAGCGCAGCGCGAGAAGATCCGCCAGGAAGAAGCCGCCAAGCTGGCGCGCGAGCAGGAGGAGCGCGAGGCAGCGCAGCGTCGCGCCGATGCCCAGGCCGAGGCAGCACGTGTCGTTGCCGCAGCGCCTGCTCCCGCTGCTGCAGCTGCTCCCGCCCCGGCCGTAGTGTCGGCGCCGGCACCGGTGGCTCCCGCTGCCCTCTCCCCTGCCCTCGCTCAAGCAGTCAAGTCATTGGCCGCGCCGGCACCGGCCCAGGTGGTGCGCATCAAGCTCGGCGACATCAACGCCAAGATTGCCCCGCTGACGATCACCGCCGATGGCCTTGCGCAGTTGGGCTTCCTGCCGGTGACCATCGAGCGCGCCTCGAAGCTCTACGACGCCGCGCAGCTGCCGGCGATGTTCACCGCCATGCAGAAGGTGTTCGCGCGCGCCGCTGCCGACAGCCACCAGCAGGCCGCGTGATGGCGCGCGTCTGCACCAGCTGCGAGAGGTCGCTCAGCGACTCCGAGTTCCCGACGCAGAACGGGCGCGTGGTCAACGTCTGCGTGCTCTGCCGGAACGACATCAAGCGGGCCCAGACCAGGCTCGCGCCGATCCGCCGTGATCCCGAGCAGATCCAGCTCAACAACGTTGCTGCGCTGTGGCATGGCCCGGTGCGGCGCACTCACCTGCTGAGGTACGCAGCTTGAATCGACAGCACGCCCGCCGCGCGCCCAAGCGCAACGGCGGCTTCTCCTGGGGCCGCTTCCCGACCAGCGACGGCGCCTTCATTACCTGGCGCATGTTCCGCCGTGATCACACCAGCGCGCTGCACATGCATGCGCTCACCTTCACCGCCAAGGACGAGCCGGCCTACGTCGCGAAGCAGCTGCGCCGCGCACGCCGGCAGCTGCGCGATCGCGTGGACGAGATCGACCTGGCCGCTATGGGAGTTGCCGCATGACGATGCACCCGAATGACCGCCTCGCCGCACTCGAGTGGGCACTGGCCCGCGCACGCGACACCGGCAAGACCGACGAGCTGGTGCGGCTGACGCACGTGCCTGCCCTGCAGGAACTGCGCGACGAAGCGCAGCGGGAGGCGCGCGGTGGCTGACGGTTCCTACCCTGCACATATTGAGGTGCGGCCGCGCGGGCGCACGCGCCCACTCTTGGTGGCCGACCTGTTCTGCGGCGCCGGCGGCATGAGTAACGGTGTGGCGCGCGCGGTGCGCGAGCTCGGTCTGCGCATGAAGCTGGTGGGCGTGAATCATTGGGACGTCGCGATCGAGACAAACCGGCGTAACCATCCTGAGCATGCGGCACGCATCGCCTGCGCGAATCTTGAAACGGCGCTGCCGCTGGATCACGTGCCCGAAGGCTATCTCGATCTCCTCATCGCAGCGCCGTCGTGCGTGTTCCACAGCCGCGCTCGCGGCGGCCGGCCGGTGCACGACCAGCAGCGCATGGATCCGTGGCACGTGGTGCGCTGGTGCACCGAGTTGCGAGTCAAGCGCCTGGAAGTCGAGAACGTGCCCGAGTTCATGGACTGGGGTCCGTGCTCGCTGGTGACCGGTAGGCCGATCCCGAGCCGCAAGGGCGAGTACTTTCGCGCATGGGTAGCGGCGCTCGAAGCAATCGGGTTCCGACTGGATTGGCGCATTCTCTGCTGCGCGGACTATGGCGACCCGACCACCCGCCGCCGGTTCTTCCTGATCGGCCGCAGCGATCGCGGCCCGCTCGAATGGCCAGAGCCGTCGCACGCCCGCGCAGCATCGTCTGATCTTGTCGGCACACGTGCCAAGTGGCGCGGCGCGCGAGAGGTCATCGACTGGAGCATGACCGGCGCCAGCATCTTCGCTCGCAAGAAGCCGCTGAAGCCGAACACGATCCGCCGCATCCTGGCAGGCGCAGTGAAATACAGCTGGCCAGCACCATACGTCGAAGCCCTCCAGACGTTGATCGACGGCGGCGTACCGCGCCTGACATTCCCGCGCGCCGAGGCGATCGAACTCGGCCTGATGGCGCCGGACGGCATGGGCATCGTGCTGGCCACGGCCAGCGGAGGCGTTGCGCGAGACCTCGATCAGCCCCTGCCAACCATCACCACCGGCGGCGCCGGCGGTGCGCGTCCTGGCTGCGCACGTCCCCAGCTCGTTGAGCCGTTGATCGTGATGCGCACCAACAGCGATGGCGGGCGCACCTCGCGTCCCATCGATGAGCCCCTGCCCACGATATGTACCGCTGGCGGCGGCTTCCTCGCTGACCCGCTGATCGTCCCGGTGTCGAATAGCAGCAACAAGGCGCCGCCGCGCAGCACCGAGGATCCGCTACGCACGGTCACCACTGCGAAGGGCGGCGATCAGGCAGTTGCAGTGCCCCTGGTGGCGCCTTACTACGGCGGAGGCTCCGGACTGAGCGCCGCTGCGGTGAGCGAGCCCGTGCCCAGCGTGACCACTAAAGCGCGCTTCGGGTTGGCCGAGCCTGTGCTGATGCGCGCCGGCCACGGCGACAGCGATGGTCGCGACCCGGCCAGCCGCATCCTCAATGCCGACGCACCGGTGCCCGCTCTAACCGGCTCCAACGAGGTGGCCATTGCGCAGCCGATCGTCATGCGGGGCAACGTGGGTATTGGCCGCATGCGGGACATGCGCAGCGCGACAGATCCCCTCCCAACGATCACCACGTCGGAGTCGCTGGCCTTTGCACTCCCGGTCACGCACCACGGCGACACGCGCACCCACGACATAGACGAGCCGCTGCCCACCATCGCCGGCGCCAACCGCGGCGAATTGGGCCTGGCCCAGCCAGCGGCGCAGTTCTGCGACGAGGTACGCATCGACATCAACTACCGGATGCTGCATTGGCGGGAGCTGGCGCGCGCGACTTCCTTTGACGACGAGGGCCAGGTGTACGACTTCGCCGGGAATGCCACCGAGATCACGAAGCAGATCGGCAATGCGGTACCGAACCGCACGGCGAAGGCGCTCGCGATGACACTGCTGAGGGACGCGGCATGACCGACCCATATCGCGAGTTCCTGGAGCGCAAGGTGCGCGTCGCGCCGTCGCTCGGGTTCGACGTCTCGTCCGATGATGTGCACCCGCTCCTCAAGCCGCACCAGCGCGACAGCGTAGTGTGGGCATGCTCCGGCGGGCGCCGCGCCCTCTTCCAGCGCTTCGGCCTCGGCAAGAGCATGCAGCAGTTGGAGATCATGCGGCTGGCGCGCGCGCATGCCGGTGGAGCCGTCGGCATCGTGGTGCCGCTGGGCGTGCGGCAGGAGTTCCGCCGCGACGCCGGCAAGCTCGGACTGGAGACACGTTTCGTGCGCACCAGCGCCGAGGTGGATCCGGGCTTCGATGGCATCCACCTGACCAATTACGAGAGCGTGAGAGACGGGAAGCTCGACCCGAACCTGTTCACTGCGGCCAGCCTCGACGAGGCTTCGGTGCTGCGCAGCTTCGGATCGAAGACCTATCAGCAGTTCCTGACCTTGTTCGATGAGGTCCGGTACCGGTTCGTCGCCACGGCCACGCCCAGCCCGAACCGCTACAAGGAACTGATCCATTACGCCGGCTTCCTGGGCGTGATGGACACCGGCCAGGCTCTCACCCGCTGGTTCAAGCGCGACAGCACGCAGGCCAACAACCTGACGCTGTACCCCCACAAGGAACGTGAGTTCTGGCTATGGGTGGCGAGCTGGGCGCTGTTCCTGCAGAAGCCGTCCGACCTGGGTTACAGCGACGAAGGCTATGACCTGCCGGAGCTGACAGTGCATTACGTCGAGGTGCCGGTGGACCACAACACCGCCGGCGCCGAGCGAGATGGCCAGGGCAAGTTGTTTCGCGATGCCGCGATGGGTTTGCAGAATGCGGCGAAGGAAAAGCGGGACACGCTCGGCGCGCGCGTAGCTGCCGTGCAGCAGGTGGTCGCCGCCAGGCCGGATGAGCATTGGCTGATCTGGCACGACCTCGAGGCAGAGCGGCATGCACTGCAGGCTGCCATCCCCGCCGCCGTCAGCATCTATGGCGACCAGGAGCTGGACGAGCGCGAGCAGGCGGTCATCGACTTCAGTGAAGGCGTGATCCCGATCCTATCTGCCAAGCCGGTCATCGCCGGCAGCGGCTGCAACTTTCAGCGCCACTGCCACCTGTCGGTCTATGCCGGCATCGGCTTCAAGTTCAACGACTTCATCCAGTCCATTCACCGCATCCAGCGGTACCAGCAGACGCACCCGGTCGAGGTGTGGATCGTCTACGCCGAGAGCGAGCGCGAGGTGCTGGCCAGCCTGCAGGCGAAGTGGACGCGCCACGAGGAGATGGTAGAGAAAATGAGCGAGATCATCAGGGAATACGGCCTGAGCAAGGCCGCCATGGCGCAAGTACTTCAGCGCTCGATTGGCGTGGAGCGGATCGAGGCCAGCGGTACCGGCTGGACAGTCGCGAACAACGATTGCGTGATGGAGACGCGCGGCATGGCCGACGACAGCGTCGACCTGGTCGTGACCTCGATCCCTTTTGCCAACCACTACGAGTACAGCCCGAGCTACAACGACTTCGGGCACACCGACGACAACGCCCACTTCTGGGCGCAGATGGATCACCTCAGCACGCAGCTGCTGCGGATCCTCAAGCCGGGCCGGATCGCGGCCATCCACGTGAAGGACCGGATCCAGTTCGGCGCGGTCACCGGCGCCGGCGTGCCGACGGTCAGCCCCTTCCATGCGGAGGCGATTTTCCACTACCGGTCGCACGGCTTCGACTACATGGGCCTGATCACGGTCGTGACCGACGTGGTGCGCGAGAACAACCAGACCTACCGGCTAGGCTGGTCAGAGCAGTGCAAGGACGGCACGAAGATGGGGGTGGGCTCGCCCGAGTACATCGTGCTGCTGCACAAACCGCAGACCGATCGCAGCCGCGGCTATGCCGATGAGCCGGTCCGGAAGCAGAAGGCGGATTACACGAGGGCGCGCTGGCAAGTGGATGCGCATGCGTTCTGGCGATCGAGCGGCCGCCGGCAGCTGACGGCCGACGAGCTCGCGCAGTTGGGCCCGGACAAGCTGGCCAAGCTGTTCACCGAGTACAGCCTGCGCCAGGTCTACGACTACGAGACCCACGTGCGCATCGGCGAAGAGCTGGAAGCGCGCGGCGCGCTGCCCTCCACCTTCATGTCGTTGGCGCCGGGCAGCCATGACCCGGACGTGTGGCACGACGTCAATCGCATGCTGACGCTCAACGGCGAGCAGACCCGACGCGGCCTGGAAAACCACATCTGCCCGCTGCAGTTCGACATCGTCGACCGGCTGATTCAGCGTTTCAGCAATGCCGGCGAGCTGGTCTTCGATCCCTTCGGCGGGCTGTTCACCGTGCCGTACCGGGCGCTGAAGCTGGGCCGCCAGGGCCGCGCCGCCGAGCTGTCCACCGCCTACTTCATGGACGGGGTGCGGTACCTGCAGGCGGCCGAGCGCGAGATCGCCATGCCGGATCTGTTCGCAACGATGGACCCGCTGCCGCAGGACCAGGCCGCATGAAGCCCCAGCTCTTCCCGCGCGAGCCGCGCCGGATGAAGCAGCCGGCCAAGGATCTGCTCCGGCAGCAGCTGGCCATGGCCGCCGACCACATCGAGCGGGTCACCGCTGAGAACCACGCTCTGCGCGCGATGTGCGCAGAGCTCATCAACACCTGCCAGGGCAGCGCCGATCAGATGCGCGCCGCGTTGGCGAAATCGGAGAAAGCAGCATGAACGAACAATCCGGCAATTCCGGACAGTTGCAGGGCGATGTGGGGAGCGGTGGTGATGCTCCTATCGACGTTACCGACCCGTGGCGTGGGCTTTACCGAGCGGAGAGCCTGATTGCCAACGGCGATGGCGACCTTTATCACCCCGATCTGCCGAGCTGGCCCGACGATCGGGAGGACGCGCTGGACAAGCTGGTGCACGCTCAGGGCTTCGACTTCCAGATTGTTGCCGGCGAGTTCAGCGATGAGGCTACAGAGGACGGCGGCGAGCTGTATTGGGAGGAAATGCGCGCCTGGAATCCGGAAGCGCCAGAGGGTGAATGGCGTCTTGCATGGAAAGGTGACACCGAGGACGGCCCCTATGCGTGGTTCGTTCGCCCTATGGCGCTGCGGCCGTACCCCGAAGCCCTCACCGCCCGCCAGCCGGCGGGGCAGAAGCCGTTCGAGCTGCGAATTTGCGAGGTGAAGCACACTGTCCTCAAGCCAAACCGCGCCTACATCTTCACCGTTGACGTGAATTGCGAGGCCTGCCGATCGCGCGCAGCCTATGCTGTTGGCGAGGCGCCCGCGCCTGCTGCTGTGCCGGTGGATGGTGAGGGCTGGAGCGGATGGGCGACTCAGTACCCCGGCAAGATGCCGGTATTGCACGGTGCCCGCGAGATTGCTGAGCTGAATTACTACCCCGAAGAGGGTCAGCGGCTGCTTTACCTCGCCACCCACCCCCAGCCGGCAGCGGCGAAGGATGTGCCGGAGCTGTTCGTGCAATGGCTGGAGCGCGAGATGCCTGCGGGCACCATTATCGGCAAGCCTGCCTGGTGGGCGCCGAAGCTGGCACGTGCCTTGCGCAGCGCCGAGCGCGGCGTGCTGGGAGGCTGCAATGGCTGACCTCTTCCCCGGCACCAGGCCTGCGCGCGCAAAGCCGCGCGTGATGATGCATGGCGACGACTTCGGCTACGACGGCGACATCACCCTGGCCCACATGGTCTGCCCGAAGTGCGGCCACTGTGGCGACTGGATGTCGTTTGAGAACGACACCGAGGCCAAGCGCGGTGCGCCCTGTCCAATCTGTAACAGTAAGCAACCGGAGACCACCCGATGAGCACGACCCCGACCAACACCCAACGGCTGCTCCGGCTGCCCGACGTCTTGGACCGCGTCGGCATGTCCAAGTCGACTCTCTATAGCCGCATCCGGGATAAGACGTTCCCCCAGCCCCTTCACCTGGGCACGTCATCGGTATGGGTCGAGTCCGAGGTAACCGAGTGGATCAACGACCAGATCGCCCTGCGCGACAAGGCCGCATGAGCTGGGGGTATCTGTGGGGGCATCTGGCGACAAGCGGCTAACCCATCGCCTTTCGATTCAACACGTTACGGCAGATTGCGGGTAGAGCCCACCTCCACCATCTGATCGCGGAAGAGAGCAGTAAGTGCTTGATTTCGCGAAGGTTAGGCAAGGGGTTTGATGTTCAGTTTGAGCCTGCGTTAGGTATCAAACGAGGTATCAAACCCCGTGCCGAAGCCTTATTTTCTGCGCCGCCCTGCTGGGCTCTATGTGCGCTTCTTCGTCCCGACCGACCTGCAAGCCATCATTGGCTCGCGCTACCTTGTCCGTCCCGTTCGCTTGGCCCTGGGTGATGCTGCCCGTCTGGCCGTGGCACGAACGGCTGTGGCACTCTCGGAAGCATTCGATCAGATGCGGCAGGGAGCGGGCATGCGGGACGATTTGCTGAGCCAGGCGCTGGCCGCGTTGCAAGGGAACGAAGCCCGCCCCTACACCATCAAGGTCGGTGGCGTGGAGCTGTCTGCTGATGGGGCCGAAGACCACGCCCGGCTGCTGGACGCGCTGAAACACCTCCCTCTTCAGCAACTGGCTTCTGTGAAGAGCGCCGGACCGCTGCTGTCAGAGCGCGCCACCATCCACATCAGTGAGATGCGGCGTGTGGGGCGAAGCGCCAAAAACGTGCTCGATACCGAACACAGCTTGGGTCTGTTTGTAGCGCTTGTCGGCGACAAGCCGGTCGAGGACTACAAGACCGATGACGTCCGAAAGTTCCTGGATGCGCTTGAGCACTACCCCAGCAACGCCACCAAGAAGGCGGTGTTCGCCGGCCTCACCCCTGTCGAAATCCTGAGCAAGGCGCGGCAAGGTGGTCACGAACTGCTAAGCATGCGCACCAAGGAAAAGCATCGCGATCGCATTGCGTCCTTCTTCAACGCCTTGGCGAACGAAGACCTGATTAGCAAGGCGCCTCACAAAGCCATCCTCAATCGTGCCAAGTCGCTCACCGATGAGCCGAGTCGTGATCCGTTTAGCCAAGCCGAGCTTGAAGCGCTGCTCGAACTGAATGCATTCACGTCCTGGGCGAAGAAGTATCCCCATCGATGGTTTGGCACGCTGTTGGGATTTGCCACCGGTGCTCGGGTCAACGAGGTCGCTCAGCTCTATGTTGACGACATCGGTAAGGTCGGCGACTTCTGGGGTGTGCATTTCCGTGGAGCCAAGCCGGATCAACGCTTGAAGAACCCCCACTCCTCCCGCTTTGTGCCCCTACCCACATCCCTGATCGATGCCGGATTTTTGATCTACGTGGATGAGGTCAAGTGCGCAGGCTTTGACCGACTGTTCCCGCACCTGCCCTACAACGCCGAAAACGGCTACGGCGACGCGCTTGGGGATCAGTTCCGGGCCTATGCGATCAAGCAAGGGCTGACCCAACGGCTCAAAAGCTTTCACTGCTTCCGGCACACATTGTCCAACTCGCTGGTCAATGAGCACGGCATCTCGCTTCCCATTTCCCAACAAATCACCGGGCACGAGTTGACGCTTCCGCCAGGCTTGAAGCATTACGTCGATCCGCCTTCCGTCCCCGCTCGCTTTTCAGCCATTGAGCAGTTTGGCCCTCCACTTCCTCTACCTGCTTACACACCAGGGCAATTTAATCGGTCGTTCAAGCAGGTTCGCCACATGGAACGGCGACGTGAGCAGGCGGCAGAGAAGAGGACGACCAAGACGCGGACAACCGGTTGGAAGAATTAAGCAGCTTGAGCGTTCTTGTCCCGCCACCTGCCTCCCCACTTCAGTCTGACTTCCTTCGTGGCGACCACACCTAAGCGAACCCAACAACATAATTTCAACGATTCACGACTACGGACGTATTTCAACCGTCGCATTCTTTGAGACTATTAGCGACCACACTACGGTGGCTGGAAAACAGGGGCTCAAATGGATCATGAGTATGTAGTGCTCGGCGGGATCAACCGGGCACAGATCGGGAAATACCTCGCCAGAACAGCTTCGATTGTCTCAGGCCTATTGGTCTGGACCCTATTGCAAGCCGTCGACATCGCGAAGGGGCTTGGCCTTAGCGCAAACCTACCACCCGTTGTCCTATCTCTGCTCGGTGCAGGAACGGTGTATGCCGTTCTTTACTTAATCTTTCGTCGCTGGATCTGGCGCATCCCACTCGTCATGCAATGGTTAAAGGTTGCTGATCTCTCCGGCACATGGATTTGCGAAGGCCATCCCTTCCCACGTCCTGATTCGCACGCCGTCAATTGGAAGGGAACGATGACGATCACGCAGGATTGGGACAGGGTGCGGATCCACCTAGATGCGGGCCTATCAAAATCTAACAGTGACGTTGCGGGCTTGGTTTCGGATCCCATTGAAGGATTTGTGCTGCTTTACAGCTATCGCAATGAGCCCAAAGCTGGAGAAATACAGCTCAACGCTCATCGTGGCTTTGCACGACTGGTGTTCGCAAAAGACATGAAGAGTGGTAACGGCGATTACTTTACCGGTGATGGACGTCACTCGTCGGGCAATTTCACATTAAGGAAGCAGTGATGGCAAAGACTATTAATGAGCGTATCACTGCCTTGAAATCAAGACGCAGTGGCGAGGACCGATTTGATCTCTTGGTAGAGGACGAAGCGGCTTTGGCTAACTACATCGGCAAAATGCTGCGCGAGGAGGCATGGGAAAAGAAAGCGTCTAATAAACCCAACACGCGTTATGCTTTAGGCGCAATGCAAGAAGTGGATGCTGATTACACCCGTATAAGCACTGAGACTGCAACGCGAGTAGCAAATCAGCTCGAAAAACGGGTGAAAGCATTTAACCTGGAATTTCATCTTCAAGGATCCGTCCCGCTAAATGTTCACATCCGGGGAGTCAGCGATGTAGATCTTCTTACGCTCATTAATGAGCGATTCTACAACTATGATCTCAACGGGATTCGCGCTTTGGCCGGGGCTTATCAGCCAACGCAACTGACTTCCTTACAGGAGCTAAAAGATCTTCGAAATGAGGAAGAGCTGGCGTTACGGAACGCGTTCCAGGCAGCGAAAGTTGATACAACGGGAAGTAAAGCAATCAAAATTTCCGGCGGATCGCTTGCCCGGTCGGTCGATGTTGTCCCGTCCCACTGGTATGAGACCGCCGCTTACCAACAAAGCGGCGCGATGCATGATCGCGGAGTCATCATCTTAGACAAAAAGACAAACTCTACGATGACAAACTTCCCCTTCAAGCACATCAAACAGGTGTCAGACCGAGATAGTCTTACACTTGGCTCGCTTAAAAAATCTATACGGCTGGTCAAGAATGTCAAAGCTGATTCAGATAGGACCATTGCACTGCCAAGCTTTGATCTCGCAGCAATCATGTTCCACGCCAACCCGACGGCCCTTCGCGTGGGATATACGTTCGAACTTGCCATTTTAGCAGAGACTCAACGCCACCTCGATTATCTTTATCATCATCCTGACGAGGCAAAACTACTCGATGTCCCTGATGGCACGCGACGCATTTTCGACAGCCAGGCAAAGCTTGACGCACTGTTTAGCTTGTCTGTCGAACTGGATGAATTGCTTGAAGCTGTTGCCAATGAGCATCAAGATCACCAACCTGCCAAAAATCATTATGAGCGCCGACAGTTAATTGACGCCATCCAATTATGACCCCCATCCATAAATTGAAAAATTCTAAAAATTAAACTGCAACGCCAGTGATGAGATTTTTTATAATTACTTAGTTCAAAGTGACGACGCCACCACTACACCCTCATCACAACGGAGTAATTACATTGGAATCGGAATGGAACGCGCCACCGAAGCCCGAGTCAGAACACGACTTCAACCAGATGATGATGGGGCTGGACGAGCACTTCAATGGGTTGGACCTGCATATCCATCAACGTCCTGGCAATGCGGCCATTCTGATTGCCCAAACTTACGGAAAAGGGCAAAAAATCATTCTTTTTGGCGGTGATCCGCCTGGTGACAGCCGACCATTTTCTGCGACCTGGCTCTCTCAACGAGCTCATTCTTGGTATGAGCACCGATATGGGGAAGACATCAAAATTCTGCCTTCCCTTGGCTTTTTCATCATTCCACTTGAACACCGAGCATGGAAGGTGCGTGGACCTTACAGCAACGGCAGCTTACGCTTGGTATGTAATCGACGCCTTCATCAAGGAAGCAAAGAAAACATCATCAATCGTGGCCCTATCGATGGGAACATGCTCGATTGCTTTGAGGGAATGACTCAGTCGTATGCTGATACGTTAGATGAAAAAGCATTCGATGAAATCGAGTCACGCTTTCTTTTGGGCCTAAACGCATTGACGTTTTTAGACGCAATCGCTCAGAGCGATGATCCGCTTTTTCGACAAGCACGCGCAGATTACAACCATAGCGTCGAAGCATTGACGAGCATTGAGCGTAGCTATGGCAAAGCAAGGCGAGATATCGCCACATGTGCTGAGAAAGTCATGAAAGGGTTACTCGCAAGTAAAGGTTTATCCTTCAAATCAAATCATGAACTTGTCAAGCTTGCACAGGCACTCAATGACCAAGGCGATCTTCATGTCGATCTTGAGCTGGCATCCTTTCTCTATACAGATGCAAGTGTGAGCTACGGAAAAGCAGTTTCGAAGGAAGAAGCTCTCGCAGCCCACGCCAATTTACTGCGTTTTTTGTCGGACCTACTTGCTCAGGTCTTTGGGAGGCCGTAACAGATTCTTTCCATGCATTGATCACATTTTTCTCTATAACAGTCACCGGCAACAGGTCTGGCCTGAACATCTTGAAGGTCTGACGCTATGATGTGGCTTGGAAGAGCTAGAAGTCTTCTAGCTCGCACTTAGGAGTCCTGATGAGCTATACCGCAGAGATTAGTCGCACTAGCCCAACCGCCTTCTTGTTTTTGGTCGATCAATCCGGCTCCATGCAGGAAGTGATGACCAATGGGAAATCCAAAGCGCAGTTCGTCGCTGACGTGCTCAACCGCACACTTGCAACTTTGATCACGCGTTGCACCAAATCGGAGGGAACGCGCAACTATTTCGAAGTCGGTGTGCTTGGCTACTCAAACTCGGACGCGCAGAATGGACTGGCGGGTGCGCTCTCGCACACCGTGCTCCACCCAATCTCTCAAATCGAAGCCAGTCCTTTGCGCGTTGAAGACCGAGTCAAGCGGGTCGACGATGGCGCAGGTGGCTTGGTCAGCCAGTCCATCAAGTTCCCTGTCTGGTTTGAAGCACGCGCCTCTGGCGGCACCCCGATGTGTAACGCCATCACGAGCGCAGCCGCTGAACTGGTGGCTTGGTGCGATGCGCATCCAGACAGCTATCCGCCCACCGTTCTCCATGTCACTGACGGCGAATCCACTGACGGTGACCCGGAGGGCCTTGCCCAGCAACTCCAACAAATTGCCACGAATGACGGCAATGTTTTGCTGTTCAACCTGCACGTAAGCGCTAGCGGTGGCGATCCAGTGACGTTCCCGATCTCGGACGCTGGTCTGTCTGACAACTACGCCAAACTCCTTTTCCGGATGTCGAGCCCCCTGCCCCCGCACCTGCAGCAAGCTGCTCAGGAAAAGGGAATCAAGGCGACCATGGAGTCTCGCGGCTTCATGTTCAACGCAGAGACTGCGGAGATCGTGGACTTCTTCGATATCGGAACGCGAGCAGCCCAGCTGCGCTGACCATGCCCATCCAGATCTTGTTCGACGGCTCTGTTGCCAAACATTTGGACGCGCCGGAAGCCAATGAAGACGCCTACCGTTTGGCAGCGGCGTCCGGACGCATCGTGCTGTCTGACGGTGCATCCGAATCATTCGACGCCAAGAACTGGGCCGCGCTTCTTGTGGACCAGTTCTTAGAGCACCCTGCCAATCTGTCTGATGCGATAGCCACATCCACGCGGCAATACGAAGCGCTCCATGACGCGCCAAATCTGTCTTGGTCGAAGGCTGCTGCCTATGAGCGCGGCAGCTTCGGCACCCTGCTTGTTGCACAAGACGAGGCCGAACAGCTACAGATCAGGGTCACGGCGATTGGCGATTCGTTTGCCGCACTCACAGATGGTGAGCAGATGCTCGCGTGCGCGCCCTATGAAAGCTCGGAGCAGTTCTCCCTTCATCCAACATTGATCAGCACCAAGCCCGATCTCAATGCCCCCTTATTTGAAAATGGCAATGGGGTCCGGACTGAGGTTGCTTGGCCGTACGAAACCTCTGGATATCGGCTTCTCTTGTGCATGACAGACGCGCTAGCCGCGTGGCTGCTTGAACACCAGGAGCGCAGTGATCCCACTGCCCTTGAACGACTTCATGCTGTCAGGGAGTTGGAAGAGCTTGTCAGCCTTGTCGAAGAAGAGCGAACCAAAGGGAGCATGAGGCGGGATGACACCACCCTCATCATCGCCGCGTTGACTGGCGCCGGACATCTATGAACTATCCATCGCTTGAGAAATACAACGAAGCACTACAAGCGCCTGCGCGTGCGATTCAAGATCCACAGCTTAGAGCCGGGCAGTTGCGGACCACCGGACTGGGGTTGCCATTGGCTTTGTGTGGCGGCTTTGCACTTACCTATACGGTTGATACGGGCGGAAAGCGTTTTGCGCTACGTTGTTTTCACAAAAAATCCAACGATCTGGAACAGCGCTATCAGGCCATTGCACTCCGACTCAAGCAACTTGCGAGTCCCTACTTCCTGCCGTTCGATTTCATCCCTAACGGGATCCTGATCGATGGGAACCTCTACCCCATCGTCAAAATGGAGTGGGCTCAGGGCACCACGCTTGCCGAGTTCTTGGAACGCAACCACGGAAATGCTGCTGCGCTAACCAAGCTTCGTCAGGCGCTTGCAGCTCTTTCCGCGTATTTGGAAGCACAGCAGATTGCTCATGGCGACATTCAGCCTGAGAACCTGATGGTCAACGCAGACGGTAGTTCCGTCCAGCTCATTGACTATGACGGCATGTTTGTCGAAGCACTACGTGGGAGTGGTGCAACTGAACTTGGCCAAGCCAACTTCCAGCACCCTAAGCGCACGGCGTCCAATTTCAACGAGCAGCTTGATCGCTTTTCTTTCATCACACTTGATGTCGCTTTACAGGCCCTGGCCGTATCTCCGGGACTTTGGAAAGCCTCGAACTCCGAACCCAGCGCTATCGTTTTTCGGCGGAACGACTTCCTTGACCCCGGCACCTCCGTCATCTTCAATCAGGTTCTAGGCCTTCCGGGGCTAACGGTCCCGGCGCAGTCGCTTGCGCAGCTTGCGGATGGGCCTTTTGATCAAGTTCCGACACTTGCCGACTTCCGTGTTCAGCGCGGACTGGGACCGAACACAATTGTGTTCAACCCACAGGGTAAGCCCAAAGACATTGCCTACCAAAGCCCTTATACGGTCTGTGATGCGGCGAACTTTGCCCAAGTCGAAGCTCAGGTCGGCAGCCGCGTGGAGTTGATTGGCAGGATCGTTGATGTCACTCAAAAACGATACGGCAGGAACAAAAAGCCTTTCATCTTCATCAATTTTGGCGATTGGACAGGCAAGTCCGTAAAACTTTCAATTTGGTCTGAGGCATTGCGGCAGTTCCCCTCGGAGCCCAACAGCAGCTGGAATGGACGTTGGGTCAGCGTGACTGGACTGGTAGAGCCGCCCTATCACGGTCAAGCTGGGAAGATATCGTATGTCAGCATCGGCATTAGCATCGAAAATCCAGGTCAGATCAAGCAACTTACAGAGGTAGAAGCACGCTTCCGATTGCGCGGCGGGAAAGCACCTGTTGTTACCGCTGGTCGAAATGAAAACATCCTCAAGGGTATGGGTGGAGCGGGAAATACAGTTCCTCGGAGCACGAGCCAACAAGCTCCCAAGCCACTTCCCCCGCCGAGCACTCCTAACGCTCAAGTCCTTCAAAGGATGCAGCGACAGACGCCTCAGGCTGTTCCAAGGCCAACTGGGTCCGCGCCCCGCCCCAGCTCTCATCAAGTATCACCGGGACCTCGCAAAACTAGCTCACCTAAACGTATGGGCGCAGGAGCTTGGATCGCGCTCATTGTCTTTTTTCTGATTGTCTTGCGTTGGTGTTCTGGCTAGTCAGTGCCCCATGGCGTGCACGCAATAAGCATATGTAGCCAAGCTCAAGAGCATGCTTTAACGACGGGTGTATTTCTCAAAAACGACATTATCAAGGAGGAGCGGATGACAAAGCTCATCAAGGATCAGCAGGAACTTGTGACATGGGTTCGCGAGCAAGCAGGGAAGCTCGACTTAGCTGTTGCATTTTGGGGTAAGGGCGCTTCGAAGGAGTTAGGGCTCCATGATCGCGCGCAGCCATCCCGCATTCTGCTTGAACTGAGCCAAGGTGGCTCATCGCCCGATGAGGTCAGACAGCTCATGAAGCTTCCTAACGTCGAAGTAAAAACTTTGGATCGACTACATGCCAAAGCTTACATCGGCGAGGAAGAAATGATCGTCGGAAGCGCCAATGCTTCTGCAGGAGGATTAGGCATCGTAGGGAGAGAGTCTGTCCATTGGACAGAGTTAGGCGTCAAGGTGGCAGAAGAAGGCCCCCTCCACGAAGCGAAAAGCTGGTTCGATGCGGCTTGGATCAGGGGAAAGCGCATCACCAAAACGATGCTAGATGCCGCCCAGCGCTTGATCAATGAACGCAACTCAAAGCTTCTTCCAAGCAACCCAAGCGGCCTCTCCATTTTGCAAGCGGTAAAGCAAGATCCCGATGCGTGGAAGGATGCACGAATTTGGGTCGTCGTTGCGACGCGCAACCTAGGTTTGGAAGGGCAAAAACTGCTTAATGAAGCTCGTTCTTCTAGTCCAACTCCTGAGATCTATGCTTACGAAAACTGGCCTGACATACCGCGAGCAGCAACGCTCATTAGTTTGACAAAGTATGAGAACGAGAAAGTTGAACTAGACGATCCACCGACGTTTAGAACGCCTGAAGAAAAGCAACCAGGCAAGATCCAACTGGTCTTTCCAGAAAAGATCACTGGCTACACGATCGGCACCATCTCCGAATGGAGGCCACTCGTAGAGCGCGCGGAGAAGACCTACACCGGTTGGATCAAGCACGGTGGAATTTCCTTGCGCATCCACGAGTTCGTCAGGCGCTACGGTTAGTGTGTTAGTCGCCTTAAGCAAGCCTTAAAGGCTAGCGAATTACTGAGTCCTGCACACGAAAAAGAGCCCTGCATGCAGGGCTCCTGTGTCGCTGGCGTTGAAGCCTCAGTCACGGCGCCGGGTGCCGACGGCGGTCGGCGTTGTTCCGATCATTTGGCGAACTTTTTGCGACAACGCTAGCTTCAGGCTCGCCGCCCCGACGTGCCATCAGTTTGTTGCGCGGCCAACGGTCAGAAATATCTGAGCCGTCATAGACTTGGCTTCGGTGGCCGAAACTTCAACTCCCAATGCCCGGCATCACCTTCGGCCTGTGGTGGAAGCGCATCATCGCCAGATGCCTCAGGCGTCAGCACCTCGATCGGCTGTGGGGCAAAATTCTTCTCCAAGGCCTCAGACGCTTCCACCATCGCCTTTCGAGCCCGCTTGATGCGCCATTGCTGAATGGCTTGGATGCGAGGAGAGACATGCACCTTCGCCCTCCCCAAACGCTGGCGTGCCCTCGCCACCGCTTGCGCGTCTCCGCTGCCTTCTTGCTCAACAAGCTTGGCTTGCGCATCCAGCACGGCCACACGCGCTTTGTAGGGTCGCACCAGCGTATGGGCATACCTGCTGATTGAGCGAGCAAGCATCTCCGTATCCTCGAACAGGAACGGCTTTGTGGCGTAGCTGTCGACCCGCCGGCAGATGAGTGCGGAGTGCGCCCGCTGGAACTCGTTTTCAATCTGGATACCCGGGATCTGCCGCAAGACTTCGAGAGACTGCTGCGCGACCTCTCGTTGCGCTTCGAGCCAATCTTCGATGAGCTGCGCCTCTTGGTTTAGGACCTCCGAGTCCGGCCGACCCGAAGACCGAGCCAGACGCGTCACGCGACCAAGATGTCGGGTCTGACCGCTGTAAGGTGTGTAAAGTCCTGAACTTGGCGCTGGCGCACGCGCCAAGCGCTCTTTGATCTGCCGCACCCGCTCTGCGCCTGACAACCGACCCCTCCCAACCGCTGTGCGCCCTTCTAATCCAGATTTTTTTGCATTGGCCCGATCCCGAAGTGCAGCCGCATGACTGTGAGATGGTGGCACCTCATGCACGAAGCTGCCACTTTTTTTCATGTGCTCAGCAACAACCCTTGAAAGCGCTAATGCCGCAGCTTTCCCACCTGCACCTTTGACTTCTGCGGTGAACTTCGTTTTGCGCATCACCGCCACTTTGGCTTTGCCCAAGTGCTTGCCAGGCCGGCGCGTGAGTTCGCGGGCGCGTTCAAACTCCCCATTGCGCGCGGCCTCCTGCGCTTGTGCTCGGAGACTGCGATGATCCACACGAGCTGCGTTGCCGGCATTTTTCAGATGCGCATTGATAACCGTTGCGATGTCTTTGCGGATTTGCCGCAACGCTCGCGTTCCTCCGCCTTGTCGGGCGTCAAACTCAGCGCAGGCGCGCTCACCAAGCCCACCCGGACCGACTTTTCTGGCTGACATCAGCAAATGCACATGGTGGTTGCGTTGATCGCCAAGCTTGCTTGGCGTGTGCACCGCAACCAGCACGGCGACTTGGAAGCGCTCGACGAGCAATTGACCCAGCGCCAAAGCGAGCACTCTTCGTTGATGTGGATCGAGTTGATGCGGAAGCGACACCTCGACTTCTCGGCAAACGCGAGCGTTCTTGCGGGTTTCGGCTGATTCATTTGCGTTCCAAAAATACTGCGCATCGAAGCACCACGAAGGCGCGCCCTTCGGTGCAAGCATCTGATGGAAATCGACACCGCCTCGGTGGGAATAATTGTGACCAAGCCCCGTGCTTGTATCGAGCAGATCAAACCCTGCTCGGTAGGCTGCTGCTGCGACCGACGAGTCGCCATTGGCTCGGCTGAAAGACTTCATTGTTGCGTGATAAATCGCCATTGTGAAACTCCTGTTTGTGGAGCACACAAAGAAGCGGCAGAACATCCCCTGTCGAGAGATAAGCGAACTCGACAACAACGAGATTTGAATCTCAGGGTTTTGAGGAGGCCGTGTTGCCTAGCGAAGCATAGCAACGAGGTGGCGAAAGCCACCGCACCAACGCAGAGCGTTGGCGCACGGTTTCTGCAAAGCAGAAACCATAAGTGCGCTCTTGCTGTTTGATTATTTATTTGAATTTCCGCGCTACGGTTGGGTCGGCAATTGCGCCCCCTACGTATGATTAATATTTATACTAGAAGATGAATAGATCCTGTACGAATCTAATTTTGCAATGCCCTGTGCCGATTTCAAGGCAATGGTCTATGCAGCCGTGATGTCCCGTGGTTTTCGGAAATCCAAGCAGCAGCAGGACGAACTGCCGTCAGGTTGGTAGCATCGCCAAAGCCGATCGAACGCGAAGTCGCAACAACTGCAGAAAGAAGGACGCGAAATGCCCAATGACTACTGGGACATGGATGACAAGAACGACCCCAACCTGTTGAACCTCGCCAGCGTGGGCACTTCGATGCTCGTGCCCTTCCCAGTGGGAAAGCTGGTAGATGCTTCCTTGCTCTGGCTCAATGAGCGCTGGTTTCATGACTTGGGCATCGCCATCCACGACAAGCCCACTCGGACCAGCATCTCAGCGTCCTTGCTTGAACGCTTCGCCGTGACCTCCCTCGAAGCTCACTGCGTTGCCGGCAGCTTCGGCGGACGGACACTGGGCGCTGATCGCTATGGTGGGAGCGGTGGGGCAATCCACGGAGGGAGTGGCCGCTGTGGCTCCGATGGCATGCTCATCGCCAAAGGAACCGGCCCCACACCATTGGTCTCCGAGGCCCATGATTGGTCGCACTCGCATGGCTGTCTCTATCTTTACGATGCCATTCGCGAGGCAGTCGCCAGCGAGATCCTCAACGCAGAACTCCCCCACGGGGCAGTCCCCATCGTTGCCATCATCGATGCCGGCTTCTCCCTGGCACGCACCGATGCAGACGAACCGGAACGTTGCGCCATTCTAATCCGGCCCGCTTTCCTTCGCCTGGCGCATTTCGAGCGCAGCCTGTATTTCGGAACATCAGGCAGCGCAAACAGCGATCAATTTCAAGATAGCCTGCGGGTCAAAGATGCCATCCACTTTGCCGACGAACACGCGCAGCTCGATGCGGGCAATCCCAATGGCTTAGGCGTTAACTTGTCTGAGCTCTACCTCCGCCTTGCCGAGCAGATTGCCGCAAGTCGCGCGCATCGCCTTTGGACAGGGCGCCCGACAAGCGACAACATCACATTGAACGCGCAGTTCCTGGATTTCGGCGGCTTCCGCGCAGTTCCCAGCTGGAAGCATGGCACCGATGGACATGGTCATTTCTTCGGCAATGAGATGCGCGATGTTCGCCACTCGCTTCCATCGCTTGCCTACTTCTTCAAGAAGTATTCCCACTTCGACAACACAATCGCCAACATCGATCAACTGCTCATCCAGATCGAGCATCACATGGAAGCTGCGTTTCTCCATCACTGTGCAAAAGCGTGTGCTTTGCCTGAGTCAAGCCCAGAGGTGTTTCATTTCAAAGTGCTCCTTGCGCGCTACTACCGCGAGCAACAGCGCATTGACTATGCGTTCGATCAGCCCACAAAGCACAACGAACGCCACGATTGGCTCTCCGACCACCTCAGAGGCAAAGCAACCCAGGGGTCTCAGATTGGCGAGGAGATCGCAGCTTTCGTGCGCGCACTTCCGAACTCAGATCTTCATCTTTGTGCGGCCAACCGCTGGCTGAGACCACGACCACGCCTTTCCTATCGCGTCTCTAAGCGCCGCGCGATCAAGCTGGTGCGGTCGATCCTCGCCGATCGGTCGTCGGGACCCGAGCGGGTCTCGGTCTTTATCGCAACCGAGGTAGCGGCCTCGCGACGGGTTTGGAGAGGCTTACCACCACACTGGCTTGTCCTAGGCTACGCAAGCGATCACGTGTCCACCGCTTTGTATTTCTTTGATACGCATCGTGTGGCCTATACAGTCCAGCTGGATGGGCCACGCGTGCGTGGCGGAACACTGCTTTTCGGTGCCCAAGTCGCAGATGAGACACTCGGCATCACTAGTTCTGCCCATCGAAACGTCGTGCTTGTCGACTGCGAACCCACCAGCTACCTCGTAGGTCTAGGCTTGAACGGGCGTGCAACAATTCCTGCCGCACTGCTCACCTTCCCAGACGCTGCCGTTGCAGCGCAAACCTTTAGCTCAACCACAGCTTATGCAACCTAATGCCGTTGATGCGCAAGCGCTTGGCTTGGCCATGCAACTCCTGTTCAAGACTGACCGCAAGAGGTTCAGTATCGCAGCAGCTTATGTGTGGCTATGGCCTGCGATTCGCCTAGGCCAGCTCGTCACGATCGAAGACGAAGATGGAGTCTGGACCGGCTACGCCTTATGGGCTTATCTGACGCCTGAAACCGCTAATCATTTGGTTCTGCAAGATCCCCCGTTCTTGCCGATTAGTGACTGGAACGAAGGTGATCAACTCTGGATCCTGGATTTCGTGGCTATGCCAGGGCATCACCGACGCCTGGCCAAAGCACTACGGCACCGCTTGCGCCCTCACTTCAAGCAAGCGCATCGCTTGGTGCGAGATAAGACGGGCGCTATGCTTGGAACCAAGGCTTACACACTTCGCAAAGATGGCTGAGGAAGACACGTTGCTTCCTTGATACGAATGGACGAACCGAAGCGACAAGGCAGTTGCAGCCCATGCATGAAGTGACATCAAGGCCGACTAAGGCCTGGACTGGATTTTTGTTCCTGGGCTTCGGTTCTGGTTTGCCTTATCCGCTGATCGGCAGCACCTTAGGCTATTGGCTCAGCGAAAAATCGCTTTCGATCGCAGTCATCGGTGCCTTGGCTTGGACCGCACTTCCCTACTCCCTCAAATTCCTATGGGCCCGCCATCTCGACCAACGCCGTGCACCGGTCGTTGGAGGCACCATGGCGCACCGTCAGGGCTGGATTGTCTTGTCTTCGGTCATGGTCGCCCTCTCTCTCCTGGGCCTTGTCCTGAGCGTCGTCACCGGTAGTCTGCCGCTCATTGCATTGAGCTCCATCGCAGCCGCCTTTGGCGGTGCGACCCTGGATGCCTCAGTCGATGCATTTCGCATCGAACAGGAGGCAGTGCACCAGCAGCCAGCCAAGCTCCTCACTGCCTATCAGTTTGGCTACCGCATTGCTCTTCTGCTAAGCGACGGTCTGGTGTTCTTGCTCGCAGCGCGGCTGTCTTGGCAAGTTGCTTATGCCCTTCTGCTGCCACTGATGTTGGTGCCCATCTGCGGAACGCTCTTTCTGCAATCCCATCCCGATAGCGACCGCACCCCAGATGCCACGAGTGCGGAGAAGCAGAGGGCTCCGTTGGTGTCGCTTCGACCCTCCACGATGCAAGGATGGATCGCGGTGATCGTCTTCATCGGCTGCTATCGCCTACCGGACATTCTTTTGGGTCCCATGATCAATCCTTTTTTCTATGCCCTTGGCATCGGGAAGAGTGCGGTCGGATCATTGCACATCTGGCTAGCCATCCCTGCTGCCTTCCTCGGAATTTTGGCCGCAGGCACCAGCTTGAGACGCATGTCTCTGGGCACGACCATTCTTGTTGGCGCAGCTCTCCAAGCCCTTGCCCTCCTCGGTCTTGCCTTGCTTTCGTCCAACGAGCGGTCTGTTGAGCTGCTTTGGGCTAGCGTTATTCTTCAAAACCTTGCCAGTAGCTATACCGGCATCGCGTTGGTTGCTTACATGTCAAAGCTAGTCACACTCGGACGGGCAGGAGAGCACTACGCTTGGCTAACAAGCTTCTACTCGATCTTCGGCAGGGTGCTTGCCGGCTTCTCAGGCCTTGCAGTGGCTTATCTCACCACGCTCCATGGACAAAGCCAGGGCTATGGCACTTTCTTCATCGGCATCTGCCTGATGTGCGTGCCTGCCCTCCTCGTCTACTCGCGCATCATTCGCAACACCCTGAGAGAGCGGCCCGAGCCGTAGTGCCATCACGCTATCGCCTCCCATGCCACAGCGGCTGCTTATGACTATGTAGTGCTTAAACTCATCGTTTCACACTAAACATGTTGGTTGCTCATCTCAGCGCTAGCCAATTAGATAGATGCCTAATTGGCTAGCGCCAGCAAAACCTATTAGTTTCGACTTCTTGTGAGACCAAGCAAGCACTCGCCCTTCGAGCTCGCCTTTACATATACCGACGTTTCACCAAGATTGGTTTTATAGAAGACATCCTTACTAACGTCGGTGAGTGGCGCATGGGGATTGGGTGGCAAGACGTATGGAGTGAGCGCAAATTTTTGCTTGATCTTAGACACCTCATAACAGCGTCCGGGCGTCAATTCCATATACGCAAAGCTCACTCCTTTGTCGAGCTCAGGTGGAACCCTGAACTCAACGAAGGAGACTCCATATTGATCCTTTGTCTTCAACGCGGCTGAACGAAAAGCAATGTTCAATGACCGGCTTGAACTTACTTGCCGAAATTCACTGAGGCCGATATCACGGAAAGTTTCATAGTTGACCGGCTTAGCAGAATCATAAAACTTACTAACGATCTCATCCAAATTCAATTGAGAGTCCTTATTTTCAGCATGCGCACTCATCGCCGCAGAAAAATTAAGGATTACCAGAAACGCCATTTTTTTTGAAAAAAACATACCAGCCACCTTCTGAAATTTAATATCTATACACCATGCCATCAGCCCCCAGCGGGTTTCCTACTGTCCCAATAGTTCCCGTAGTATTGCTCATAGCTAATATCATCAGCCTTATTATCAGGAGTTCCATTCACATCAATATGCTCGCCATTCCTGAAAGACTCGCCGATTTGCGCTGAAGCAGCGTCCCAGTTTATCTGACCGGCCTGATATGCGTCATATGTCGCATTATAAGAAGCCACATTGGCGGGATCTGCGGCAATGTTGAAAGCGACACCCTGTGCGGTAAGCTCTCTCTGGACCGCGATTGAGTAGATTGTTGCTTCACCTTCAGTTGCTAGACCCATATTAATGGCTGATGCTCGATCTGTAACCGTGTTCCACTCCCCATCGAAAAGCGTATGCCCTAATTCATGTGTTAGTTGGGATGCTGTATCGCTGGGGTTAGAATACATTTTTACGTAAACTGTTCCACCGCCAGTAGCAAGAGGATCCGTATGAGAATAACCATCAGTGGCCACTATATTGAAACCCTTCGCTTGCGCCAGCTGAACCAGCCCTTCCAAGGTTGCTGACTTATTGACGAGGATATCCACCTCTGCTCCGAGATCAGTCGTCGTATTTTTGTCCGTTGGATTCGGCAGTCCACCCCCGCCTCCACCACTGGGCGGTGGTGTCGGGAACTCAATCGGCGGAGAGGGTGGAAGCGACGGTGGCCCCGAAGGCGGAGGGTTAACAACCACTGGCGGCAGCGTGGGCGGCTCGCTTGGATCGACATCCGCAGCGGCGGCGGCACCTGCCACTAAGAATAGCTCTTCATTTTTCAGCTCTCTCATTACAGCACTCCATACTATGTGTTTAATTTTGTCCTAGTCATTCCCACTATCGACTTCTCAATAACACCCCTCCCTTTGAATTAATTCATAAGCACTGATTGCTCATTGTTGCTTGGACTTTTCAGTAGTTTCCGCTGCATCGCTCTTTTCAGATGCTCTTGGCTGCTCTTTGATCAAGGGCCTTAGAGTTCCGCCCACGAAGAGATAGTGCATGTCGCACATCCGAGAGATGTTCTTGTCGTGCGTCACAATGACTGTAGTCGCGCCGATGCTCTTGATGTTCTTCATCAGCTGTATGCCCATCTGCTCATCAACCCCAGTCGTTGGCTCATCCATCAACAACAACTTAGTGCGCCTGTAGAAGGCTCTGGCCAAGAAGATCCGTTGTTTTTGTCCGCCTGACAGCGTATTTCCCAAGTCGCCAACTCTGGTGTTGAAGCCCATTGGCATACGCTGAATATCATCGTGAATGCATGCCAATTTCGCGGCCTGCACGAGGCGTTCCTGGTCAATGTGCTCATCGAACATAGAGATGTTTTCCGACAGCGTTCCCGACAACAGATTGTCCCCCTGCATGACGATGCTGACCTTGCTCCGGTAGCTCGACTTACCGACCTTCCGTAGATCCTCTCCATTGACCAAGAAGTCTCCGACTTGAAGATCTTCAAGCCCCGCCAGAACGCGGATGAGTGTGGTCTTGCCCACGCCTGAGTTCCCGACGATCGCAATCACCTGGCCTGCCGGGGCCCTGAGCTGCAAGGCGCTCATGATCCACTTGTCGGTGGATGAGTAGCGGAAGTAGCCGTTAGCAATGGCAATAGCGGGCGCAGCATCCTCCAGCGCGCCGTTACCATGCAAAAACGACTCAGGCTCGCTGTGGGTGATGTCTGAAATGCGTTCTGTGTGCAAACGAAGCAGCCGGAGCTGCATCAAGTAATCGGCTAGATTGATGCTGCGTTGGCTGAACTGTGTCGCGTAGATCAAAAAGACCGTCAGCACCCCGAGCGTCATATCCCCACTGAGCACCAACCGGGTGCCTTCCCAGATCACAAAGATGCGGCACAGGCCTTGGATGAGGAGCTGGACAGAATCGAACCCGATGCGGATCCGCTCGGCCCCGATTGTCGCGTTGGTCGCTTTCGCGCTGTAGTTCGTGAAGCGCGACGCCCAGAGCGCTGACTTGTTGAACAGCTTGATGGGCTGGATGCTTCGGACCGTTTCGTAGAGCAAGCTTTGCCGGCGTGCATCGATGTTGATCTGGTCGAGGTTGGCCTCTTTGAGCTTGGCGTAGTAGGCGTAACGCGAACCCACATAGGCGATGGTAAAAGCCAACAAGGCGAAGGAAAGCGGCGCGTCGTAGCTCATCAAGAGCAACAACATGAGGAAAGACATCACCCCATCGATGACCGCTTCCAGCATCTTCGTCGTGAGTGACTGCTGGATGGAGTAGATCGACTGAAAGCGACTCGAAATATCCCCGGTGTGCCGCTTCACGAAATACGACTGAGGTAACGACACCAAGTGACGGAACAAGTTGCTGCTCCACCGCAAGCCGGTGGTGGAAGAGATCCACAGCAAGGTCCACTTCCTGGCAACGGTCAAGACGAGTTGGACCAAGAGCACGATCGAAAAGCCGATCGCCAATGTGGTGACCAGGCCATCGTCCTTGACGCTGAGCACCTGATCCATGGTCAGTCGCAGATATTGCGGCGCAATCAGCGCACAGCCTTCCAAGAAGAGCGCCAAGATGCCCACAACCCAGAACGCGGGCACCAGGGACCGAAGCGAGCCTGCAAGATCGCGAAGCGACACCGATGGCACGCTCTTGATCTTCTTGAAGGCCGGTCCTGGATGCGCTTCCAACGCAATGCCGCTAAAGAGCTCATCGAACTCGTCGAGCTTGATCTTCTTGACGCCGGTTGCGGGATCGCTGATATGCACATGACCGCCCCGCACAGCCGTCAACACGACAAAGTGCCCGTGGTGCAGGTGGACCATGCAAGGCAACGACAGCTTGGGCAGTTCGTAAAGCTCCAAGCGAAGCGGGCGCGTTGTAAGCCCGTTGGCATCAGCGATTTCAATCAGCGAAGCGAGCGTTGCCCCGCTGGTCGACACCGTAAAGCGGTTGCGAAGCTCCCCGAGGCTCGTTTCATGGCCGTAGTAGGAGAGCAGCATCGCAATGCAGGCCAGGCCGCACTCGCTCGACTCCGTCTGACGGATATGCGGCACACGGCGCTTCGAGGAGAACACCAGGCTTGGTTCAGCAGAGCGATCCGTCTCGGCAGCGCCATTGGCTGATGGTGTCAAGACGTCCTTCATCGCTTTTCACCCGTCAAGCGTGATCCCATGGTTTGGAAGGGGTCAAACATCCACTCCCAGATCTTTCGGCCCTCCAAGATCAGTTCCGCGTCCACTTCCATCCCCGGCAGGAAGGACTTCGCTTCTTGGGCAACTCCGATGGTCTGATAAGGCAAGGCCACCTTGGCGGTGTAAACCGGCTCAGTGGGCGACTGGCGACCATAGCGGCGCTCCAACTCACCGAGCGGACTCGTTTGCGTCGACAGCGATGCGATGCGCCCCTGGATGGCGCCATACTTTGCTTTCGGGAATGCGGCGATGTTGAGCAGCACCTCGGTGCCGACATTCACATGTCCGATGGCCCTGGAAGGAATAAGAATTTCAGCTTCGAACACCGACTCGCTTGGGGTGATGGACGCGATGATCGAGTCGGTGCCAATGCGCTGACCTTGGGATGCAAAGATTGCTGCAACACTGCCGCTCAAGGGTGAGGTGATGGTTTGCAGACGGTCAGACTTGGCTCTGGCCACTTGATCTTCGATCGTGGACTTCTCGCGCTCGATTTCACTTGCTTGCCTGCTGGCCGTTGTCTTTATCTCGGTGATCTCACCCAGCAATGCGGCACGTTGATTGCGAAGTGTGGACTGCTGCGCGCGGGCATCCTGAATCTCCGCCTCTGCATCCAAGAGGGCATTTTCGTAGGTGAGGTAGGTGTATTTGGACACATACTTCTCAGCAAGCAGCGGCTCAATGGTCTTCAACAGTTCTTTGTTCTTGGCGTATTTCTTTTCCAAGATTGAGATCTTGCGAGCGACTTCCTGCATCGCACCGCTCGTTTCTTCGACTTGACGCGTCAGTTCCCGCTCGCGCTGGCCGGAAAAGTCATGCGTTTGCAATTGCTCCTTGGTCAGTTCTTCTGATCGGGTGAGCGCACGCTTAATCGTCTCATCGGACAAAGAGCGACCCGCTTCGTCGGTGATGTCGGCTGACAGCTCCGCAAGCACTTGGCCTTTCTTGACCAACGCATTTGGCTTCAATGTCGTTGAAAGGATGAGGCCAGGCGTTCCACTGCGGATGTCCACTCGCCCATGCGTCGAAATGATCTGGCCCGACACGTGCTCCCGCTTGGAGTAGGACGCGGTCAGAACAAACGTGGCCAGCAAGAGGAAAAGCACACAGCCACAGCCGATCCAGATCCGGATGGACGAGGGAAACGCATCTTTTAGGTCGCCGAGTGTGGAAGTTGTCTCCGGCCCCTTTCGCTTGCGAAAGAGCGGTTGTTCTGCGTCATCCGTCTGACCTGACTCGCTATCCATAGCACCTACACTTCGAGATCTACTGCACAACTTGCGTGAGTCGAGGCTACCCGCGCAGACATTAAAATTACATTTGCATTTTGTTGATCTGGCGTTGGCATTTGCGCCAAAACCTAAGGTTGCAAGCCCCACGCTATTGCTTTTTCAGCAACCAAGGTTTGCGTCAAGCGAAGGTGCGTTGCGCAAAGCGCAGCCACGCATTGCGGAGTCGGACCACGGCGGATAGCGCACAAAACGCGGCAACATCACTTAGCACGTGCTGCTCCCAATCGTTATCACGCCGATCCTAGGCTTCTATCACGTCAGCCACCGCCCCCATCACCACCACCACTGGACGCGTCTGACATCGCCTGCTGTTGAGAGTGGCCAGCAAGCGTCATTACGGGGCCCGTAGGGTTCTTGTCGATTTCTTCGCGCTCGCGCTGGAATTGCACCATCTCCTGCGCCCGTTGTTGATCCAATGCCTCTGTCTTCTGCAAGGTTTCATTGATGCCAGGCGATGGCGTGTTGAGCGCAGTTTCCGAGTGGAACCCGGGCGTTTTGCCAAAGACGAACGCGACATCGTCTTGGATGATCACTTTGCGGAGTTCATCCGCACGCTCGATCCCTGAATCTTTGACGGCATGGAGCACTTCGGCCGTTTTCCCATCGGACGTGCCCTTCGGGAGCTGAGCCTGGATGGCGGAGAACAACGCGTAATCCCGATGGTCAGACGGAAATGCCGGCCGAGCGACATCTTGGGAGGGTCTCGCTTGCTCGGCCCGATCCTCGTCGTTCATATCTGGGCTTGAACGCCCGCCAGCCCCACCTACGCTCGGCGATGACACATAGGAGGAGGTCATGCGCTCAGGCAAGATGATCTGTGCCGGCATTTCGCTCTGCGTTGGCGTTGCCGGCAATGTCGCTTGCGCAACCTCTGGCTGCGTTGCCTGCAATGGAACAGCCGACGGCGCTTCGTTCTGTGGCGTGACTACGCGGGCTTGTTGCTCGCTACCCTGCTCCACTGATCCATTTGCCGATGCCGGCGCTGTGGGTTTCAAGGCTTCTCGGCGCGCGTGTTGTGCTTGGGACAACGCCGCATCCAGATCTTGCCCAGCAACGCCCGTCGCCGGCAAACCTTGGTCCTGCTGGAACTGCCTCACGGCATGTTCGGTCTCTGGACCGTAGTGCCCGTCTTGCGGCACGGCCTGACCGTTTGGACCCCGGGCATCCGCTTGCTGCAAGCGATACTGCAAGAACTCGACCTCTTGTCCCCGGTCGCCCAGGCGCAACCCTTCCACCTCAGCTGATGCCGACGGCGTTGGAACAGTTGCCTGGGTTGGGGTTTCCTCACGAGACGTGAGAGCTGATGAAGGCGATCCGACACTCGACACAGATGCGCTTGCAGAAGCTGGCGCCACTGCCTCTGCCTTCGGCTGGACTGCGCCGGCTGCCGAGGGTGCGGCAACCTCAGGTGTTCGGGTTTCTTGGGATTCGCGTTGTGGGACAGACTCGGGCTTCGGTTCGGTAGGCTTGGCAACCGGGCGCACGTCTTCTGGCAGCGGCACGTTGACGGATGCAGGAGTCGCGACCGGAGCAGGCGTGCCGACCTCAGCAACAGTAGGCTGCTCAGCGGCGCGTGCAATGTCTCGATCCCGCTGCGCATCAATGGCTGCCTGAGGCGCTTGGGTTTCGTCTACACGCGGATCAGTAGCTGATGTCGCCGCAAAGCTCGCAACCTGTTGCGCTTCTTGCGTGGAAACGCCCTGCCGATTGGCCTCCCGCAGGGCTTGCTCGTAGGCATCGCGCTCTTGGGGCGATTGCGCGTCAATGCGCCGCTCGGGTGCACCCGTCGAAGGCGGTTGCTCCTGCCGAACTGATTGCACCTGCCCAAATGCCTGATGGATCTCATCAGTGCTGGTGGTTGCCGCAACACGCACTACACCATCGGCGTCACGGCTCAAATGCTGGATGGGGCTGTCCACCGAATATTGGCCGGTCGCATCACGCTCCAATGCCAAAGAACTGTTCGCTGCATCAATCCCGTTTGCCTCACGGGTCTTCTGCACCGCAAGCTGGATCGCGCCTGCGGTCTGGGCATTGGGCGCAACGCCATAGGCGGCATACGTCGCTTCTGTATTGGCCTGGTCTTGTTGCTGCGCGGTTGGCGTTTGCCGCGCGGGCATCTGTGCCATTGCCTGCGCATGCTGCTCCAAGGCTGGCTGCAGGCGTTCACGCGTCGCGTTGAGTTCCAACGGAATATTGCCTTCGGCAGCAACGCCGTCATGCCGCCACTGGCCTTGCGTATCGCGCTGATACTGCTTGCCGTCCGAGGCTTGCAGTGAGTCTGGGTTTAAGGCGGCTTGCACGGCCGCTGGCACAGGCCCGAAGTCCTCCCAGCCATTGCGCTGATAGGCAGCTTGATAGGTTGCCGCAATTGCAGCTGGGCCACGGGCAATGTTGGCGTCCACCACCTGAGCTGCTTGCTGATCCAACGCAGCACTGCGCTCGGGGCTTGCCGGATCCACCGTCCAGACAGGTCGATCGTTCCGATCGACTTCGTCGGCGATCATCCGTGACCACTGGCCACTTGCCGGATCATGCCGCCAATCACGCGCATAGAGATGCGCCGCATCTGCCTCACTGGATGGCTGCACATAGGGATTACTGGGTTGCACCTTGCCCAGCGCCTGCTCGGTCGCTTCGCCACTGGCGTGATAGTTCAGCTCGCGCGCTTTTTCAGGCAGCGCGAACATGCCCTGCTTCTGTGGGGTATCCGCGCCATCGTTTTGCAGGTCTGCTTTTTCTTGGCGAAGCCACTGGCTGCCGTTGAACTCCCAGCTCACGCCCTGCTTGTCGGTCTGCGCATAGATCTGACGGTTGTCCCAGAGCGTCACAGCCTTGTCGGCAGCAGCACTGAACAGATAACCATCGGCCACCACCAGCGCGACCGGACCGGTGCCGGTCGTGCCCACAACGGCAGCGGCAGCAGCACCCCCCGCCCAGCCGCCCGCGCCTCGGGCAGCAAAGTGCAACGCTTCTGAGCGCGCAGCGGTGAGATTGTCTTGTGCCAACAACGTGCCAACACGCTCTCCAGTTTGCGACGCATCGTAGGCAGTGGCGGCAACGCCCAAACCCGCAAGCCCTGCTGTCATCCCGGCGCGACGCAAGCCTGGGATCTCAGGCTCAGGCGTGGTCTGGATATTGCGTCCCTGCCACTCATCCCAGCGCTGCTGACCCGCTTGGGCATGCTCGGTTGGCGGACTCATACGCTGACTGAGCGGAAGCGTGCTCTGGTCTAACGCCTTTGATGTTCCTTCAATGGCCGTTCCGCGAAAATACTCTCTGTTGTCGAGCCTCAGAACTTTGTTCTCGCGGAGCGCATCATCACTGGCTGGAATGCGCAGCATGCCCTCGTGTTCACGCGCACGGGCCACGATCAGCTCAAAGGCCGCTTGCTGACCGAGCCGGTCTTTCACACCGGCCAGCGCTTCACGTGGAAGGCCCTCAATCGAGGTGACGTTTGGATTGGCAAGAATGCGAGGCACTTCAATTTCGCCAAAGACACGGCTTGGCTGAGCGTCGCCCACGATGGCATGAACCTCACCTACGGTTGCATCTGCAAACCGTCCAGACGCATCTGCCCAAGGACCTTGCGTGGGGTGGTAAAGCCACTCTGTGGCAGGCCCACGATGAGACCCGTCTATCAGCTCACGAGGCGAAATGTCATAGATGTCGGCGAGCGCGGTATAGAACTCACGGGAATTCAGAAACTTCGATGCCTGGCTTTTATCGATAACCCGGATGTCTTCACCAGAATCGATCATCGATCCAATGACATCAGTCGACCAGATGTCCTTCGCTGCCGGGCCACTATAAAGAACAGTGACCTTGCCGGAGGCATTCGCATCCACCTGTGCGGCGAGCGACCGCAGCGATTCTGGTGTTTGGTAATCGTCAGGGCTCTGACGAATTCTATCGATTGCGTCCTGGGCAGATATCGAGCCATTCACACCAAGCACCCCTCATCGACTTCAAAAACGATGTGGTAGTCCGTGTTCCTGGAATGGACGCCAAAATCCTTGTATGCAAGCAAGGCCTCTTTGAGGTCAGCTATGAATTGCTCCTTGTCAGCCTTGAGATGCTCAGGCAGTCCATCTCCACCATTGATCCACATCAGTCTCCAATGGGACCAACCGGGCTGACCACGCGTGCCTCCACCGTCGACCAAATCCAATCTCAGCGTTAGAAGCTCTCCATGCCAATAGAAGGAAAATTTGGTCTGGTTTCTGACTTCAATTTCAGTGCCGCCACCGTTTGCGACATTGCGTAAATACATGTCGCGATCACGATCAATTGTCCAGTCTCTCGCATTGGTGCCACCGACCACGAAGTCTCTGTCGATCGCTTCTAGGTTGTATTTGACAACATCTGGCTCAGGAATAAATTCATTTACAAATGGCATCTTCATTTCCCGGCAATGGCTTGGAATTTTTCGTCAAGAGCTAATTTCATGAGCCCGAGACGGCGGCAGATAACTTCTTCACCTCGGCTTTTGGTAGCAGCCGTTTGGTGAAGTAGGTATCTTCGTAATACTTAATCTTCTCGCAGAGCACCGGGCTTGGGATGCCTTCATAGAGGAAGACCTCCTTGTCAAAGCCCATCGCTTTCAACTCTTGCGGCAGCATCAAGGCACGGCGTTGCTCGGTTTCGGAGTAGGACACACTGCTTTGCTTGCCACTCGTGTGCGACTTGTTCTTCTTGCGCACCGTGGTGTAGCCAAGCATGTCCGAGTAGTCGTTGGCGTCTTGCTGCTCGCGTGGGGCGTAGACGATTTGCAACGCATGGTTGGTGATGATCGTGCGCGAGACATCCTTGCCATAGGTCGCGTCCAGCTGCGCCATGCTCTGGATGATCGGCAGCAAGCGGATGTTGTAGCCGGCCATGTAGCTCACCGCGCTTGCAATGATGTCGACCCGGCCGATGGACGTGAATTCGTCCATCAGCAGCAAGCACTGGTGTTTGAGCGCCGGGTTGTTCTGCGGCAATTCTTTGGTGTTGAGGTTGATGAGCTGACTGAAAAGCAGATTGATCAGCAAGCGGCTTTCGGCCAGCTTGTTCGGCTGGATGCCGATGTAGATGCTCATCTTCTTCTTGCGCACATCGGTGAGCAAAAAGTCGTTGCCGCTGGTGGCCGCATCCAGGATTGGGTTGATGAACTGGTTGAGCGGCTCCTTGAACGTGCCCATGATCGAGGCGAACGTCTCTTCGGCTTGCGAGAGCAAATTGTCGAACGCCATCTTGGCGTCGCGGCCCAGGAAGTCGCGCTGAGAAAGCTTTTTAAGGTAGCCCTTCAAGTCGCTCCCATCCCCAGACGACACGCGATAGAGCAAGCCAAGGGTTGGGAACATCCAGGTGTCTTTCGGGTGCTTGCGCTTGATCTGATCGTCCAAGCTATCGAACAGATAGAGCGTAAACGCCATGAAGGCGTTGCGCGCTTGGCTCACCCAGAACTTCTGGGCGTCAGAGCCGTCTGGATAGAGCATCGCCGCGATACTCATCAGGTCCGACACGCGAAAGGCGGGATCGGGCGAGATGTAGCTCAGTGGATTCCAGCGGTGGGTGCGCCCGTCTTCGGCAAAGGGGTTGAACAAAAAGACCTCTTGGCCTTGGCTCTTGCGCCAGCCGGAAGTCAGATCGAAGTTTTCCTGCTTGATGTCCAGGACCACCACCGAGCCTTGGTAGTCGAGCAAATTGGGGATGACGATGCCCACCCCCTTGCCCGAACGCGTGGGCGCGGCCAGGATCACAAACTGTTGCCCAGGTAGGCGCACCAACTTGCCACCGTGCTTCCCAACCACAATGCCGGTTGGCGACGGTTTGAGCATGTCCTTCTTGGCCAGATCACTGCCGGAGGCAAAGCTCGCGTCGCCATGCAAGGCGGCGACCTTTCGCTTGAACAGCGGGATCAGCAATGCGATCCAGGCCAGCAGCGGCACACCGAAGCCGAGGGCGCCAGCCAGCTTGATCTTGGTGGCATAGGGAGCGAACTGCGGGAGGTCGAGCGCTTTGACGTAAGACCAGTAGGTGCCGACGGTGAGGGGACCGGCCACCTTCAACAGCATCAGGATCAACTGACCGGAGAGGTAGACCCCTGCGGTGAGGGCGATGAGCAAGAGCGCGATGGCGACACTGAGCTTGATCTTGCCGGTCATGACGCGCTGCCTTCCATCTGTGATCCCTGGCTTGTTTGAAAACGACCGTCCGCTCGCAAGATTACAGGATCACATCGCCCGCTCAGATCGGATGGGTGTTGGCATCTGTGTAGGAATTGTCTGATCTGCACACAGGCCAAGACACCAGCAGCGAGGTCCGATGCACTATGGGCTAGGCGGATCGCTGCGCTGGGCTTTGAGCTGCAATTCGGCGACGACCTTTCGCTGCTCCTCGACGGAGAGCTTGGCGAGCGCTTGGATGGCGTCTGCCACCTCATCGGTCTCGGCGAAGAAAGCAGCCAATGGCATGCCGAGGGCATCGGCCAAGCGCTTGGCGGTGCGTAAATCGCACTCGTTGACGCCCTTCTCGTAACGATTGATGCGCGTCCTGGCCACCTCAGGTGCCAGTCCAGCGGCAACCCCCAAGGCTTCCTGGGTCAGCTCGGCCTTCTGGCGCGCGTGACGGAGGCGGTTGGCGAAGATGAGACGAGCGTCGTCCAGATCCAAAATGTGACCACAAACATGCAATGACGTGTTTGAGCATGAGGTCTCCGACTTGCCTTGTCTGTTACTTTATCAGTAACATGGTTCCGTCAGCCAATCAACTGCGACTGCCAAGCACCAACACCGGTCATTCCTGCCGGTGTGCGGAGGCTTGCAGTCATTGAGCATGCCGGCAATCAGGGCATCCGAACCTGTCGGTCTGGTGGATCCCCAGCGCTCTTCCCTTCCTCTTTTGGAGATGCACATGTCAAAGCTTTGTTTGGCCCTGGTTGGCCTGATGTCGGTCTGTTTGGCCAGCTGCTCGGGCGGCGGCCCCGCTGAGACTGAGCGGGAGCACGCTTTTTTGCAGTTCGTCAAAGCGAACAGCAATGAAGAGGCGCGCATCGAAGACTTCGAGAGCAATCAGTGCACGAAGGCGGAAGGTGCGCCCAGCTACACCTGTGACGTAAGTGCCAAGGTTGAAGCCATGGAGCGGGACTTTGGTCATCAAATGGATGGGGTCTACACCTTCACCAAGGTGGGCGGCACTTGGAAGATCACCGGCCGCGTCCAATAGCCACCGTTGGCAATCCACGATGGTCCAATTCTGTTCTCAGGAGTTCACATGACCGTTAGCACGTTTCTCATCTTGCTTGCCCTGGGCACAGCGGTGCTGGTCGCCGTTGCCGTCAATCGGGCTGACCGATTGCGCAACCAGCGGGAGGCCTTTGGGCGGGAGTTTGATCGCTCCTATTTTGGGCGACAAGGCGCTTTGGCGATCTCGATTGAGCGGTCGCGGTTGAAGATTCGTGCCGGCAGGACAGTAAAGATCTACCCGTTGATGGATGTTCGCTCTTGGGAGAAGCACTGGCACAACTCAAGGCGGGAAGGCACGATCACGGTCAGCGTTCGAGATGTGGATCATCCAGTCTGGACGATCAAGTTCGGCAGCGAGCGCGAGATGAACCAGTGGTATGAGATCTTGAGTCAGGCGATCAATAACGGCGAGAAGCTCTGACCGTTCGTTTTGCAAGCGGCTAGGGGCGGCTTGACGAAGAGCCGCTTTGTGCTACGAATCAAGTGCATCAGCCACTTGGATTCTTCGCCATGCCTCCTTCCGCCAGTCAGCAAGCCTTACCTCTGGACCACCAAGAGCATCAACTCCGCCAAGCCCATGTTGAAGGCTGGATCGCCCAACAGCATGCAGCTGGCTTTGGTATTGATCAGCACATGGCCAATGCGCTCAACGACTATCTGGATGGTCGCTTCGATCTTCTTGGTTTGCTGACAGAGCTTCGTCGTCCCTACTTGAACTGAGCCCGCCAGTGGGTGACAGCATGATGGGCATCTGCGCCACCGAAGCCTCATCAACAGAAGTGTCCATGCCTGGTCCTAGGCGCTCTCGCTGGGCCTGTTCCGCCGCGTGGCCATCCGGCACGCTCAACAGTCGCCCCTCTTGGCGATAGCGGGACAGAAGCTGCTCGAAGCTTGCTTGTCCTTGGACAAAGATACCGTTGCCTCGCATGGCTTCCAAGCGTTCCGTCAAGGGCCGATGCTCAACCGCCTTGGCGATACCGGCCTCGGCAAGGTGCGCATTGATCCGGTCAGCGATCATGGCACGGATCCACTCAACTTCCTCCTTGCCATTCATGCGCCCGTCTAGCACCCGCGTCTTTGTCGTCAGTCCCGATGCTTCCATCTTTCGCGTCGTGGCGAGCAGATGGGTATAGAAGTAGCGTGGGTCATCTTTGGTCGGGCGATGGTGACTCGCTTGCAGGGCAAAGCCATATCGCTCAATCAGGCAATGTGCGATATCGAGCACTAACTCCCAGCGCTTGGGGTCATCGAGTTCGTGCGGCAGCGCAATCGCGAAGTCGCGGCAGACGGTGCTGTTGCGGCGTCGCTCTGCCGCTTCTGCAGCGGCCCAAAGTGCTTGCGGGTCATCTGCCCATGCCGGTGAACCAGCTGGTGCCAGGCAACGCGACTGGATGATGCCTGCCCTGCCCCGGTAGTCGTGGCGAGCGTTCGACTTGGGATCGGTGAACAAGTAGCCGCCGCGATAGGCGGCAGCTGCGATTGCAGAATGCCCTTTGGCTCGGCTGTAAGTTTTGATTCGGGTGTGATAGATGGCCATGTGTATTTCCTGAGTCAGAGTTCATCAGTTCTGACTCAAGATTTGCCAGGGCTCAAGAGCGTAAGACGGCTATTTTCGAGGGTTCTACTTTGCCTGTTATGGAATCAGGCCAGACTTCGATCGACCTCAAAAATCTGCCCCAAACTCACGAAAGGCTGGGCGTATCAAAGCTCAACACTCCATTTAGCAAAGCGCTTGACCGCACCACGGGGATGGTCACCAAGGGGCTGTCCACGCATGCCAAACGCGATCTTGTCGCCGTCTCCCCATTGGCTAGGCATCTGACCAACAACCACCGGACCAGCTGACGTAAGTGATAGTGATGCGGTATCCACCACATCATGTGTTGGAGGCACTCCCTCTTTCACCGATGCGAACCATCCGAACGGTTCGGCCAGAGTCAGGCATGGCGGCATGCCTTTTCCGACCTTTAAGAGCGAGCCTGCGCGCTCTCCTTGGAGCATCAAGAAAGCGAGAACGGGCTCTGGTTCTTCCTGCTGGTTGTTGACCAACATTGCCCAACTCTCTCGGAAGAGAAAGATGCTGCCAGGCAAAAGATCATTGGGCAGCCGATCTGCAAAAGCTTGTGCGGGAACGCTCATTGATTTCTCCCGGTTGATGTCCTACTGGATCTCAGTTGATCCAACGACGGCGCAGCAGCACGACCAGATCTTCTCCGATTCGCTGAGCGTCCATGGATAGCGATTGCCTAACTCGATGGGCCGGTGAAAGGAGCACGGGCGCTTGGTGCTCACCTTCCCGGTAAGACACCTGCATGCTGTTAGGACTGGCCTCGTGCTCAGCACGGGTCCTCCAAGCACCAGCATGCTCTCCCAACAATCGCACCACAGGAACGACATGGCTAAGCCGTTCGGTTGGATCAATATGAGCCAGGAGCCAGGCAGCATAGCCGATAGCGGCTTCCAGCTTTCCTGCGATATCTTCTTCTACGACGACCGATAGCCCCATACCGCGTTCTGGCGGCGGAACAGGCAAGCTGATCAGGACATCCCCGTTGGGCCAAAGTCGGATCGACGCGCCGTCACTACGCTGCGCTTCCTGGACCAACACGAGCGCCTCACCGTTCAAGCCCGCCTTCATCCCCAGGCTCCGATCAAAAACGGCTGGGGCTCCAAAGAGTGCGTGCTTTTGCATGGCATCTAGGAGGAGCTGAGCTTCCATCTCGGCGGGGCGAAGCACTGTTGAGTCCGGTCCAGCTGCAACAGCAAGCTGCAAGACCGCGCCACTTTGCTGATAGCCGCGCTCGATCCGTGGGAAGAGTGTCAGTGCACGATCGCGCAATCCTGTGGGATCGAGGGGCGCCACGGCCTGCGTCAGCTGGAACCGATGGATGGCGAGAGTTGCCTTTTGCCCCAGTTCATCCGCTGAGACAAAGCCGTCCCAGAGCTGACCACCTTGCCAATTGCCGATCTCTCTAATCAAATCGGCTTGATCCGGTTCCGCTTCCATGCCCGACTGCACGAACATCAGGAGTGGCTTACGGTTCCGGGCTTCATGCACCTCTTCGTGGGTTGCCGAGACGCCTCCTGCCTGCTTGGCACCGTAGCGAGGCCCAAGAACGAGGATGACGAGGTCAGCCTCGCGCACACCATTGAGGCATGCGACCTGAGGGGAGCTTGCCCGCGCTCCGAAGTCCTCCGCCATGATGGCTTGATGACCGAGAAGCTCGATGGCCTGCTTGACTGCTGCTCGCTCGGCTTCCATTCCGGTGATAAGCGAACTGATGAAGATTTTCATGTCGAACCCCCTTAGTCAGCAGACGATATCCAGATCGTGGCATTCTCAAAATGAAGACTAGGCATTTTGAGAAGTGAGGTCCAAGCGGCGCTCTGTTCGGTCGATCAGCGCCTTCTGGCGTGTGATGTAACCCGCTCCCTTCCTCAGGCGCGCCATCATGCCAAGCGGATAAATCACACACCCGTAGATCGACAAGCCAAGCAACCCTAGCCCTGGCACGATCCACTTCGCTCCGTCGGTCATAAAGGCCAGTGGGGCAAGCATGATCGCAATGCCCAAGATCCCAAAGCAGCAAAGCACTTGGATTAGCAGGAACTGCACGATATGGAACTTGTCTTGGCCAAGGTGCTCAATTTTCCGCAGCTCGGCTCGATTGATGGCTAGGCTTATCCGATCGTTCCAGAAGATCGCTTTGCCGTAAGCCCAACGCGCCAAGTAGATGACCGCTGAAGCCACCACCCCACCGATCACCGCTTGTGCCAACCAGTTGTCCATGCGTTATCCCCGTCAGTGAGTTTACGGGCTCCTGAGGTCTGCGTGTCAGCCCCTGCCCCAGGGCTGATCTCAGCCGAGTTGTGTCTCAAATTCTGCGACGCCCCCAAAATCATCCCTGCCGACACTGGGGGACCGAATTCGGATTGCCTAACTGTCTTCTTAAGAATATTTAAATTAGGCAAAGCCCTCTTCATTTATCTGGCGTTCATTTTATCTGTGTGAGATATCTCTTGCTTTTCGTCATTTTGTTACTTTTAAACACTACAAGCGCATTGATGGTTTCAAACCCATTTATACCACTGCAATCATTACCCCGTATAGCTTGCCGATAAAATCTTTTATGAAAGTCGAACTGAAAATACAGCTGCTTGAATGACAAATATTGAGATCACCTTAGGCAATCATCGGCACGAAATTTCTGTCCTATTTTATCATTGACAGAAAATCCCCTCCCCTTATCAAACGTCTACCTCCTCAACACTGGATCGTAGATGCACTTTAAACACTCCCAACTTCACAAGTATTTGCAGCACCCCAAAGGTCAGTTATTTATCCGAAGCATTCGCATCGGCAAAGTCGAATTCACTGACATGGTCGTTCAAGACCGAGCCGGCGCGCTTCACCTTCAGGATCTGGTCCAAGCGACTTACGACCATCATGAAAAACTCCGACGACTTCGCCGATCCGGAACTCGCTATCCTGAGCCCCTGCCCTTGGCCACCCCGGCGCGACTCCTCTCTGAAGAGGTCGACGACTTCCTCAAAGACAAGGAGCGGCAGAACCTTCGCACCACCACGATCGATGCGTATCGTCGGACGCTTGCCATCCTTCAACGCGTTAGCGGCAACACCTCTGTTGCTCGGATCGACCACACGCACATCTACCAAATGTGGGATCTGCTGCGATGGGCACCCGAAGACTTCATGACGAACCCCAAGCACCAAGGGTTGAGCGTAGAAGCCTTGATAGCCAAAGGTCAACGCCAAGGGCGGGCCCAACCGGCCAACGCCACCTTGGAACTGCATCGGCGCTTCCTCGCGTCCTTCTTCAACACCCTGGTCAAAGCACGTGCCATCCCACACTCGCCCATGGATGCGTTCAAGCCGGCCAGAGAAGAGCTACTGGCTGATCAGGATGAACCCGAGCGGCTGCTCTCACCAGAGGAAATCCAGAAGATCTTCAACCCCGAGACCTTCCTGCCCTGGGCCAAGAAGTATCCGCACCGTTGGTGGTGCCCGCTCATCGCCCTTTACACGGGCGCCCGGATCAATGAGATCGCCCAGCTCAAAGTGGCTGACATCGTGCAAGACCAAGGCGTGTGGTGCTTCTCGATCCAGAAGACGGTGGACGAGGACCTGGCGCAAAGCGCTGGCAAACGAAGTCGGCAAAGCCTGAAAGGAAAGAGCGCCATCCGTAAGGTGCCGATCCACGCAAGCCTCATCCAGGCGGGCTTCCTCGACTTCCTGGCCGACATCAAGGCGTCTGGTCACCCTCGCCTCTTCCCCAACCTGTCGGCTGGCACCTGCCGCAAGACCGGTGAGCCTAACGGGCGCTACAGCCAGGGCTTCGTCAACCAGTTTGCTGCCTACTTAAAGGGCTTAGGCTTTGGCAAAGGAATCGGATCGCATGCGTTCCGTCACACGCTTGCAACCGAGCTGGACGCCAAGGGCGTGCGGGTCGAGCACATTGCCCTCATCACGGGTCATGCGCTCAACAAGAAAGCGCCAGTGCTGCAGGACAACTATGTCCACAAGTCAGCCAGCAACACACGGAGGATCCAGGTCGAAGCGCTCGGCCACTATCAGCCGGCTGTGAAGCTGCCGGGCTATGTGCGAGGTCAATTTAGGGAGCGGCTGAGGAAGGGAGCGAGGATGTATCCATAGACCGGCGTAAAAGGCGTCTGTTCAACCATTGAGCTGAGCAGCGCCGCCTTCACAGAGGCTACATGCTGTGCGTTTTAATGGACGCGGGGACTGGTGTTGATTCTTGCAAATCCAAGAGGGGCCGACTAAGCATCCCCCGCTCTATCCCCATCCCAAATTCCAGCTGCGGGCCGCCTGAGCCCTCTCGGGCAACGACGACAGGCATCAGCTCAACCAAAGCGCTGAGATCGATAGAGGCGGGCAAACCCGCATCATCAAGTGTCGGAAGATCAAGCCATCCATCTGCCTTTTGGCTGCAGCTGCTTTTGAGAAGCAGATCCAGCTGTACCCCCTTATCGGAAGTGAGCGTCAAACGCACCTCCTTGCAGGATTCGATCGATTGCAGAACGTGACTTTCGATTTTTGAAAGCGCAACGGCTTCGATGCCCAATTGGAACTGACAAAGGTAATGAACCCACGAAAGATTGCTGATCGAGATACTCTTGTTGTCTTTTAATTCAATACCATTGGCTGTTTTAACAAGCGCCTCGATCTGATTCCGGGAGTACGCATCATGTATAACGATACCATCGACATTCTTCTCTTCGGGCACCTCCTTAATTTGCCCAACAACGAGCGTATTTTTGGTTGCGGATGCGGACCAGTCGCTCTTGGCTTGAAAAATAGCCAAGCGTAATCGACCATCTGGCAAAGAAATCACCAGTGCAAAGTCAGCGCCGGAACTGCGCTCGCTGTTTATTCCACTGCCATGCTTGGCGTAGCCGGACCATTGGATCGCCGATGCCTGATCTGATGGGAAGCTTGCTGCGCTCATCGGGTGAGCGGCTACCAGCGCCCCGATCATAGCACCCGTCAATGTCTCTTCATCTAAGCGACTAGAAGAACCGTTAAGAGCCTCTACAGTCTTAGCTGCTAGCTGCAAATTCAGTTCAATTGCCGAGTTAATGTTTTTCGGCAAATCCAAAGAAGCGACAACCCAATCTCTGAAATCCATCTCGCGTCCTTTTCCAAAGATCATAGACTATGCCTTTGGACCGCTGACTGTCTAGGGCACGAGCGGCCAGGAAGGCATCAAGTTCCAAGCCCATGTGAGTTCCTAGTGGCAAATATCTTCGCTGCATGTGGGGAGCAAGAATTTCCAAAGCAAGGCTTAGCCAATCTTTTTTGGCCAGAACTACTTCTTGGCGCGATACACGTAGCACCTCGTCCACAACGACCTCTGCTGCACCTCGGACCCGACTACCCTCGCACCATGATTTCAGTCCATTGATGGTTTCTGCATCTGCAGAACCCAAAAGTTCTCGAAAACGCAAAATGGCCAGATATTGAGGATAAAGACTGACCCCGCGTGAATATAGCCACTTCGCGATATCGGCTCTTGACTCACACTGTCTTCCATGATCCCACTGCGGGTGTGTAACCATCCAACCATGATCGTCGCCAATCGAAGAATTACTCAAATTGTCGGGAGCGACGAAAAATCCGAGGTTTTCCAGTAATTGCGCTTCAAATTTAATATTCATCTTCAAACCTCACCGCAGAAGGTAAGGCAATAAACGCGCCGGTCAAGATTCAAAAAAAAAGAATTTGAAAAATAGTCGGCGCTAGAAGAAAATTCAAAGGGCGCCGAATACTCATCAAGCTCAATCTCCATCAATGTAGCTCACAAATCGTCTTAGTGTCCACGCAAGTTCTTTGAGTTCCGATTCCAATATGAGCATTGGACTTGCTACGTTTAAGCTTTTGTCGATCTGATCTGCAAGCGCGATCGCCGATACACGATCCGCCTTAACGTAGGCTGCAACATTGCTTATACTAAGCCGCTTGCGAAGTATCTCTTTCAAGCGCAGAACAGCATGCATGCCAGCCATGCGCAGCTTTGCTAAAAACTCAGACTCAGAGCCTTCTACCGCCACGAGAAGAGGGCTAATAGTTGCGTCAATGCCCATGGTCGTCCCATCCAGCAATGCAGCCAGGGCGTCGTTTCGATCATTTTCCTTTCTTAAATCAAGAGCCGCATTGTGCACTTGCTCAAACTTCTCAAAGACAGACTGTTCTTCCGGATCATAGCTTCCAGGGAAAATTTCAAATACCTCCGGAGTTAGCCAGTGCGGCTCAGCAATTAGACCGATCAACCTGTCCACCACCTCCCTTCTCCATGCATCTTTAGTAATGGCAAAAATTTCGCGAGATGCCATGTAGTGCAAGGCTCGATAGATATCAAAAAGACGCGTGAGTTCAGCGGGGTTCCTATTGAATTCCTCGTGCGCGCTCTTAATCGCCATCTGAACAGCCTCATCATCATGACTAGCATAATGATTGATTACAGCAATAGGATCATAAGTCTCAACTGCCGTCTCCGCCAAACCAAAATCAATACTCAACTGGCCGTAATCGACTCGTTCCAAACCCAATATATGATCGACAAAAGCGGAGGATGCCGGCCAATTATTATGCTCTTGGGATAGTCCAAGCTCATTCAACAAGTCTGAAAATTTATCTATATCATCAGGATCAGCATCACCATCTCGCTGGTCTCTTTTTCTTTTTTCGTATACACGCATAGTCAGCGCCAGGTCCATACCCTGACTTAAAAACGCCTTTTCTACAATTCTAAGATTGCCAGCATCCTTACTTGTTGCACCAATCCAAAAGAGCAAAGCACTTGGCAAAGAACTCGCGATAGCGCGGCTTATAAGATCAGGCGACAGTGACCTCAACACAATCTCCATTTCAGTTAGAAAAAATCTAACTGCCCGAAGATTTCTCAATTTAGCACCTTCAATCAGGGCAACGAGTCTTTCAGCGCCAGCAAGCATTGCCTCGCGAACTTGCTGATTAGCAAATCCTTTTATTACCTGATCACAAAAATCATGAATGTTTGGCTGCAACACGATTGTCTTGCCAACAATCCTCTCCTTATATTTCCCATACTCATTCTTAAATCGCTCATTGGCTCGCTCCTCATCGGCGATAAGCACGCAGTGAACGCCATTAACATCAATCAAATTAACCACAAACCCGAAGATGACGTTGAAATCACCTGCAAACCGCTCAATATCGTCTATACATATGACACTACGTCCACCTGTCACATCAGCCTTTAGCTTGATGTCGTTGGGATCGACCTTCACGACGCGCAGCAGAGCTCTTCCCACTACTGAGCCTAACTCAATCATTGGCTTTGGACCCAAATCACTGATTGAGGCCTGAAATAGAGCACGCTCAAGATCTTCTGCTGTCTGAAGACCCGCGGCTGAAATCGTAATTGGTGTGATTTCCTCAAGTTGCCTAGCATATCGCTGCCAAACAAAGGACTTTCCCACGCCCCAACTTCCTCCAATCAGCATAGCGTAGCCAGGCTGTGGACCCTGCAGATATAAGTCGAGTTGCTTCATTCCAATCCTCGCTTACCATTTTTAATCTGATTAGATCACTTATTCCTTTAAACTGCTACGGCTGCTTGAGGGCTTTTTAGTGGGATCACTGTGCTTCTCGCTTGTGTTGCCGACACGCTTCCTATGGCCACGCTTGCCCGACATGCTCACATCACTCGTTCATCGCTTCTGAGCGTGCTGCACCTGGTGCTGGTCCCCATTGCCTTGGGCACAGGGATGATATGGCGAGCAAATCCATCCGGCTTTTTCCGCACTACAATGGTTTAGGAATACGCCGTAGGCAGGGGGCCACGTGGCGAGACGCAGGAAAAAGCAAGGCTCAGACCTTACCGTGATCGCATTGATGATCGCATTAGCGATCATCGCGATGGTGCCGAGACAGGTGTGGATTGCCCTCGGCATTACTGTTGTGGTCGCTTTCGGGCTCTACCTCTTCGTTAAGTGGCAGACTCGGAGGAAGCCAGCAGCCCCGATCGTGCGTGAGCCGACGCTCGCCGAACTGACTGGGTTGAAGTCAGCTCAAAGCAAACCTCGCAGCTCTACAGCGCCTGCTCTCGCCAGCGCCAACCGGAAGATCCTGTCTTCCATGCTAGAGGCAGCTCAATCGCCGATTGCTCCATCGCCTTCGCAGAGCAACCGGCTTGCCAGTGAGTTCGTCGCGGACCCCACCATAGCGTTGAGCCAGTCAGTCCCCCCTGCTCCCCAGGTGGCGATTCCACAAAACCCAGCTTTGGCTGAAACCGACCGGCTGGGGAACTTACGGAACGCGATGGCACACATTGCCGAGCACGGCCCGACGACGCCAATAGCACCGCCGACTCCTACCCCTCCCGGGCAGGCGGAAACGTCTCCGATCATTCTTTCAGGCACACGTGCCGCACTTGAACCGAGCGCTACCGGAAATGCTCAGGATCGTCCCGTCTCCCGGCAGCCCAACGGCAATTTGCTTGAAGCAATGCGCGCTGTGGCTGAGCAACCATCAACAAGTCGGCAAGCGAACTCTGCCATTAACGCCGCATTAGACGCTCCGCGCATTATCGTGCCCACCCCGAGCCGCCCGCGCTCCACTGCCTTGCCTAGTCCAAGCGATCTGGGAGTAACCGCAACACCTGACGTCCACAACATCGCCTCTGCACCTACGGAAACCACGTCATCGCCGCAGCAACCGAAGAGCAATCTTCTCGACGCCATGCGTGCGGTCGCCGCTAAAGCATCCATGCCTGGGCCAGCTCAAGCTTTTGCCGACGCCAATCTTGAAGATCAGGGCGCGATCGCACCGATCGCAAGCCAGCCAAGCCCATCTGCAGAAAGAATTGAGGCGATCCAGACTCTGACACCTACTGTGCCGCCTACTCCTGCTCCTGCTCTGCAGCGCGAGGCACATGGGCCATCGACCCCACCACCGTTGCCTGAGGCCTCCCGCACAGAAGCACCCAGGACCATGGACGAGCTTCATCGCACCAGCATCGCCGGCAGTGCACCCGCCAAAGAATTCTCTGTGCCCAAGCCTCCTGAGGGTTGGGAGAAAACACGCTGGGTGCAGCCAGGCGAGATCATCGAAATTCGTGGGGTAAAAATCTCAGGCGGACTGTTCTACTCTGGGGTCAGGCTCGCCACACCAAGGGGAGGGACTGAACCCAGCTTGGTCAATGGCGTTCTCGCCGTTGCACCGACTGGCAACTACCGCGAGCCAGTCGGCTACCAGGAAGACTACGCTGACCTATCTGCAACCGAGCGCCGCGCCTACATCAATTGGCTCGCTTCTGATCGATCCGATCCCGAATGCAACTACCGATACGTGATGTTGTTCTTGTATGGCATTGAACGGCGGGTCTTGATCGATGGGGTCGATGAGCCAGAGTCAAAGCAGGGTTGGCCAGCCATCAAAGCAGCACTGCGGCATCTAGAAGCCGCCTACGGCAAGATCTACACCGTTATCCGATTCCAGATCAACAGTTTGCTCGACTGGATGGAACTCGATGACGTTGGAGAAAAGCTTTACACCAAGCCGCTCCCCCGCTTTCAGCGCACCCATGAACTTCCCTTCTACCTACGCCTAGCGTTGGGTCAATGCTCCTTGGATCGTGCCCCGATTCCAGCACAACTGGCCCTCGCATGGGCACGCCTGAGCCCCGAAATCCCCCTCAGAACTGCCACAACGCGCTGCGCAGAGGAATTCGATCAGCTCTTCGTTGAGCGCTACCGGGAGCTTTTTGATGCAGGGTTGGTCCTGCCCAAGAACCGCACCAAGCTGAAACTTTCGAGACAAACATTTTCCCCTGCCTTTTATGGCAGCAGCTTCAAACCCAAGACCTTTGGCGAAACACCTGATGTCACCGCGCTCACCGCGCCCATCAAGAAACTCAACGAAATCGTCCAGCAATGCACGGATGAACTCGGCCCGCTGAGTCGCCTTATCAACAAGAACCCCGAGGCTCGGAATACGCTGGATGGCTTGCTACACCTGCCAACCAGCATTTGGCCGGCACCGCGCAAAGCAGCGCTCCAATTGCTGGTGGACGAGGTTCAAGATCGTGCGATCACCCTGCCCCTGACTCAGCTTGCCGATCGCTTTGGCAATGGTGGAGCGTCGCTCAACCGAGAAAAGATCCGAGATCTTGCCAGGACGCTCGAAGCGGCTCACATCGGCATGGAGCCTAACGTGCTCGAAGGCGCGCGGGCGCCTGGCGATACTGATCCTGTGGTCCTCTTCGCGTTGTTGCCCGGCCAAACCCATCAAGCCCAAAGCAGCGCGTATCAAATCGCCCTGTTGACCTTGCAACTTGCTTCCACGGTTGCACAGGCCGATGGCGATTTCAGTGCACACGAAATTGACCATCTTGGCCGAGAGATTGATGCATGGAGTCACCTCAGTCCCGCCGACCACAAGCGTCTTCGTGCGCATCTTGTCTGGCTGAGCCAAGCGCCCATCACCCTAACCTCGCTCAAGAAAAAGCTTGATCCGTTGGATCAAACCACCAAGGAAGTGATCGCCGCCTCCATGGCAAGCCTTGCGCAAAGTGACGGCACCGTCTCGCCAGACGAAATGCGCTTCTTGGAGAAGGTCTACAAGACGCTCGGCGTGGAGACCAAGCGTGTCTTTAGTGACGTCCATGCCGTGAGCGCGGGAAGAAGCACCACCAAGGTAGAGCCAGCCAAGCAGTTTCGCCTGGACCCCAAACGTATTGCCGAACTCCAACATGATACCGCCAAGGTCTCTGCCCTCTTGGCTGGCATCTTTACCGAGGATGTGCCTGAGCCCATCATCGAGCACCAAGCACTGCCGCTCCCCAGTCAAAAAGCTGCTTCTACTCCTGGCCTGTTGGGTTTGGATGAAGCGCATAGCGCACTGCTGCGCCTCATGCTCTCCCGACCCAACTGGACGCGCTCCGAACTGGAAGATGGCGCTTCGGATCTGGAGCTGATGCTCGACGGCGCACTTGAACACATCAATGATGCATCGTTTGATGCTTACGACATCCCATTCTCTGAAGGAGACGATCCGGTGGAGATCAACCCTGAGTTCATCGAGAAAATAGAGCAATGAGCAACCCTATTCGTGCCAAGGATCGTGATGCGGTCATCCAGTCATTGCGTGCAGGTGTCGTGCCTCGTGCGGGTCAGCACCTGATCCAGGTCGGGCGCATTCGCGAAGTTGAAACGCTGGTCAGCGACATTGATCGCTTAGCCGATGGCGGCTCCTCGTTCCGACTGGTCGTTGGTGAATACGGTGCTGGCAAGACCTTCTTCCTCAACCTGGTGCGCGCCATCGCGATGGAGCGCAAGCTCGTCGTGGCAAGCGCTGACCTCAATCCCGATCGGCGTTTGCATGCCTCCGGTGGCCAAGCCCGTTCGCTTTATGCAGAGCTGATGCGCAACTTGGCCACGCGCACCAAGCCTGACGGTGGCGCGCTGCCAGGAGTCGTTGAGAAATTCATCGCGACCGCCAAGACCGAAGCCAAAGCAAAGGATGTTCCCACCGAGCAAGTCATCCGCACCAAGCTTGAACAGCTGACGGAACTCGTTAATGGCTATGACTTTGCCGATGTCATTGCGGCTTATTGCAAGGGCTTTGAACAAGGCAATGAGCAACTGAAATCCGATGCCATTCGCTGGTTGCGTGGCGAGTTCTCCACCAAGACAGACGCCAAAGCTGCGCTTGGTGTGCGCTCGATTGTCGATGACGCCTCGGTCTACGATCAGCTCAAACTAATGGGGCGCTTCGTGCGACTGGCCGGCTTTAGCGGGCTTCTGGTTTGCCTGGACGAGCTCGTTAATCTCTACAAGCTTGCCAACGCCCAGGCACGCAACTCGAACTACGAGCAGATCTTGCGCATGCTCAATGACTCCTTCCAAGGAACGGCGGTAGGTCTTGGCTTCGTGCTGGGTGGCACGCCAGAATTCTTGATGGATCCCCGTCGCGGCGTTTACAGCTACCAAGCCCTCCAAAGCCGCTTGGCCCAAAACACCTTTGCCAAAGAAGGGCTGGTCGACTTCTCGGGACCTGTCGTGCGCCTTTCGAGCCTCACTGCAGAAGACTTCTATGTGCTTTTGACCAAGATCCGCCACGTCTACGCAGGCGGTGATGCGGATAAGTATTTGCTGCCTGACGAAGCGATCCAGCAATTCATGGAGCACTGCGCCAATCGGATTGGTGACAGTTTCTTCCGCACGCCTCGCACCACGATTACGGCGTTTATTAATCTGTTGGCCGTCTTGGAGCAAAATCCCGGCACGGCTTGGCAAACCTTGATCGGAGAGATTGAAGTCAAGGAAGACCATGGCGGCGACGAAGATCTAACGGTCCAGGCGGATGACGAACTGGCTTCGTTCAAACTCTAATCGATGAGCCAGTCAAGCGCGTTCTCTCTTCTTTCGCCAGGCATCCAGCGCTACTTGTGGGCGGAGCAATGGGAAGCCTTGCGGGATGTGCAGGAAATGGCCATCCCACTGATCCTGCCTGCCGATCAAGATGTGATCGTTGCCGCCAGCACCGCCTCGGGCAAGACGGAAGCTGCTTTCCTGCCGGCGCTGACCTATCTTGAACAGCAGACCCCAGCAGGTTTGATCGTTTACATCAGCCCCTTAAAAGCCTTGATCAATGATCAGTTCGGTCGATTGGAGCGGTTGTGCGAAGACCTCGACATTCCGGTGTGGCCGTGGCATGGGGACATCAGCAGCACAAGCAAACAGCGCTTCTTCAAGAAACCACATGGCGTCGTTCTAATCACGCCAGAGTCGCTAGAAGCAATGCTGTGCAACCGAGGCACCTCGATTGCCGGCATCTTCAAGCACCTGGCTTACTTTGTGATCGACGAGCTGCATGCCTTCATCGGCAGTGAGCGCGGCAAACAACTTCAATCCTTGTTACACAGGATCGATACCGTCGTTGGTCGCAAACTGCCTCGCATCGGACTGTCGGCAACACTCGGTGACATGCAGGCTGCGGCGTGCTTTCTGCGTCCAGCGGGCACCGCCGCGATTGTAGACGCCCCTTCCGATGCGTCAGAACTTCTCCTTATCATCAAAGGCTTTGAAGAACCTGTTCCTCAAAAGGGCGAAGCTGATGACAAGAAGGAGAAGCAAGAACTAGCACCATTGGCTGTGGCCGAGCATTTGTTCAAAACCCTTCGCGGCAGCAACAATCTGGTCTTTCCCAACAGCCGCCGGGAGGTCGAGCGCTATACCCACCTGCTCAATGGGCTTTGCGAAAAGGCTGGCGTGTCGCGCGAGTTCTGGCCGCACCATGGCAGTCTTTCCAAAGAAATTCGCTACGACACTGAGGCTGCGCTCAAACAAAAGGATCAGCCAGCGACTGCCGTCTGCACCAACACATTGGAACTCGGCATCGATATCGGAGCGGTCAAGAGCGTTGCCCAGATTGGCACGCCCCCTACCGTTGCCAGTCTTCGTCAACGCATGGGCAGATCCGGAAGACGCAAAGGTGAAGCTGCGATCTTGCGCGGCTATGTGATTGAAGATGCCATTGACTCGCAGGCGGATCTTCGAACACGCCTGAGGCTCGACACCTTCCAAACTTTGGCCGTGGTCATGCTGCTCACCGAGAAATGGTATGAGCCGCCTGTGGTCAAAGGTGCGCATCTTTCCACCTTCATCCAGCAGCTCCTTTCAGTCATCGCACAGTATGGCGGCTTGACCGCACCCCAGGCGTTTCAGTTGCTATGCGCGCCTAGCGCTCCTTTCAATCAAGTGTCTCGTGATGCGTTTGTCGAGCTGCTGCGCCATTTGGGTCAACAAGACATCTTGATCCAAGACGGATCCGGACTTTTGCTACACGGGTCTGTCGGTGATCGGATCGTCAACCACTATTCGTTCTATGCAGCGTTCACGGTCGACGAAGAATTCCGGATTGTCGCCGCTGGCAAGCCACTTGGCACCCTGCCCGTTTCTCAGATGCTCACGACCGGCCAACGCATCTTGTTTGGTGGACGCACTTGGCTTGTCGAGCAAATCGATGAGGCCCAGAAGACAATTCATGTATCTGCGACGAAAAGTGGCGCGCCACCATTGTTCAGCGGCGGCGGCGGACGCGTGCACACCAAGGTGCGTCAGACCATGCGCGCGATCTATCAGGGAACACTGACGCCGACTTTTGTGGATGCGTGTGCGCAGCGCTTCATCGACGAAGGACGGACCAGCTACCAGCACCATGGCTTGGATGACCAGCTTTTCCTGGATCGGGGAAGCGACATCCTGCTTCTCACTTGGCTGGGCGATGCGGCCAACGATGCAATCGCTTGCTTACTCAATGCTAGGAACTTCAAGGCACAGGGTAGCCGCCTGGGGGTCGAGATCACGCGGGGTCCGAATGCCCTTGAGAACATCCAGACAGCGCTCAGAGCGATTGCCGCTACACCAACCCCGTCCATTGAAGTGCTATTGGCAGGTGCGAAAAATCTGGCCAGCCAAAAGTGGGACAGTTTGCTTTCGCCCCACTTGCTTCAAGTGTCTTATGCCAGCTCTAACCTAGACCTTGATGAGGCGATGGGTTGGCTACGCAGCTCCTTCCCATCTCGAAGTTGATCTACGAAAACTATGCGCCATATCGAAATTGTCCGATCGAAGCGTTCCACCCCGTCACCAGAAGACGCGAACACTGCATCTTCCAAGAGGTCGTGGTCCATCACCCGCTTCGTCGGTAGTCTGGCTGCCGTGACAACACTGGCTGGGATCGTGCTTCATGGCTGTGGGCATGTCGCCTACACAAGCTATCTCAAAGCCTGGGGCGTTCAAGCCGACCTATTTCCCCAATCGGCCGACTGGAAGGTTGTTCGCGGTTACTATGCCATCGTGCTGCAAGGGCTTGGAATGTTTCGCTCGTTCCCCTGGTTTTCCGTAGCAACAGCCTTTGTTTTTGTGTGGATCGCAGTTTTGATCTACCGGCTGCCCACTCGACCAGTTGGCGAAGGTCGAATTAAAGAATTTTTCTTGCGACGTCCATGGATCAAGCTTATTTCCTCATCGGCCGGCATTGCTGCCTCGGGGGTTTATCTCTCACTGACACTATTTCTCGTCGGCCTGTTGGTGGCGACCCTGCCGGGTTTGCTTGGCGAGCATGCTGGTAAAGATGACGCAAACACAGAAAAGGGTCGACTCCTTGGTCCGGTATCGCGAGGCGATTCAGAACTCTGGGAAAAGGGTGAGCGAAAGATCCGAGGCCACATCATTGCCAGCAGTTCTGACCTGATCGCCATCTACGACATCGATCTCCATCAGGTCCGAACGCTATCGCGTGGCGATTGGGAAATACGAAGAGTAGGTCCTTAGAAGCATAGGTGTCAGGATGCTGGCAACATCTGGTCTTATCTCGGCAACATCTGCTTACAAGCGCACGCTACGAGATGAGTTCATCATCACCGGCCCTGCCGTATCACTCTGCGCCACCCTTTTGCGCTCGTTGGATTGAAGCTCCCTGCGCTGCTTGGCCGTATCAACTCTGGCAATCGCCTCATCAAGCTTCGCCTCAATCGCTTCGTCTGTGATCAGGTCCCGCACGTGATCTAAGTTCACTCGGCGAACCAGAACATCCGCCACTTCATCATGGCCATTTTGGAGTGCAGCAAACAAGCCTGCCTCCGGATAAGCGGTCTTGTGGGCGAACTCCAAGATCGACTTGACCATTCCTGCATCGCCCTTCGTTGCTGCAGCGAACAGTGCTTTCTCGCCAAAGTCGCGAGGCGCGTGGCCTGTTTTGACGATCGCCCAAAGCAGACGCCCCACCAAAGTTGCATGTCCCTTAGAGGCGGCAGCATTGAGACCCAACGAAAAGGTATCTTCCGGATCCGGAAGACCAGCTTCTATCAAGAACTCAACGACCTCGACATGGTTGTTCTCGGCTGCCGCTGCCAAGCCGTGCTGCGCACATTGGATCTTGGATGAATAAGGCAACAGATGCTTGACCACTTCCAAGTGGCCTTCTCGACAAGCGGCGATCAGCGCCCGGCTGTCCTGCGCTTTGGCATCTGAGAACAGGACCAATTGAAAGACGACATCTGCATGACCATGGCGCGCAGCCTCATACAGCGCAAGTGAGTCGTGTTGCAGAGGACTGCACTCTTTGAGCAGTCGTTTGACGCACTCCGTGTGCCCGCGCCTAGCAGCAAGCACCAATGCCTCGTCATCTTCTGCGTCGCAAAACGCCATGAGCTGCTCAACTGCCCGCGCTGAACCCGCCTTGGCAGCGACATCAAGCGGATAGACCGAAAACGACTTCGACAACAGTGGCACCAGTTGATCAATCAAGCTTTCTTTGCCGCTCTTGATCACTACCTCAATGGCGTAGCGTGCCGCAGCATCGCTATCACTTTGAGCCTGACAAAGCGACGTCACATACGTCTCACTCCCCTGCTTCACAGCCTGTCTAATCTTTCTTTTAAGTGCCTGGTCCATTTTCTCTCCTCCCCCTTCAACTTAACGCCATCACGTCTTTCGTCAAGATCACAGCGTGATGGCGTCAGTCGATTGGATAAGCCCAACGGGACTTACAGATCATTGATGTCAGGAACATCATCCTCGTAGTCGCACGCAATGAGCGAGCCGGTTTCATCTTCGATGCGAAGGATCTCAGGCGCGCTGTGCCATTGGTCGAAATCAAAGTCGCTGTAAGCGATCGCGTCGATATCGCATTTGGAAAGTGCTTCCTCTGGCGAGCTCGCCTCAATCGTTGCCCAGTGGACGATTTGGGCATACGCATTAATCTCGATGGTGTATTTCATGCTGCTCTCCGTGCCTGGTAACCCACCAAGCTTCGGAACGCAATCTATGCATCAGGCCCGGATAGCTAAAGGACGAGGTCGTCCCGGGTCGCTGAACAACCATTCATCCGTTGCCTACAATCCTGACGATAAGATGCGCCAGGCAGCCGTTACGTAGGGTGGGTGGTCACGCTACACGGGCTTCGTGTCTTCGTCTAACTCCTGGCGATCCAGCAAGGCCATCTGGGCTGCATGAATCGCCATCAGGTGGGTTCTGTAAGCCTTCCGCCAAAGTTGCTTCTCGCCATTTGACTGCCAAGGTAGCGCTAAGGCTTGATCAATGGTCAGAGCCACCACCGTTGCCCCATCGCGGAAGGCTTCTTCAATCGCACTCATATCAAGGTCCGTGATGCCCGCATGCGAGATCACGCTCTTGATTTTTTCTGAGGACTCGCGGATCACAATGAAGGGAATGCCCTTCCCCGTTCTGCCAAACTTGCCCGAGATAGGCTCTTGGATCTTTTCGCGTGCTTTCGTGATTTTGGCATACCACGTCAAAAGCTCGGCTTTGGTGATGAATCGTGGCGAGCTTTTGCTGGCTGCAAAGGGATTGCCCTGCTCTCGTTTGAGCTTGTCGAACTGTCGTCTCGGGATACCGAGGTAGAACTCGGCCATCGGCTGCGTGAAGCGCGTCGTGCTCGGTGAGCGATCAAGTCGCTGTTTCAGGCCATCGAAGTCCTGGCTGTCGATGGTGACTTTACGCTCATCGCGCTTGGCGATGACTTCAAGTGCTGCGCGGAGAAATCCGTCATCGAAGCTTTCCGCCTTGCTGATATTCGTCATCCGCCCCCCTCACTTGTTCAGGCCTTAATGCGAGAACTTTGCATCGTAAGCTTTGCCACTCGCCAGCCTTAAAGTCCGCGACCGATGCTATTGAGCATAGCCTAACGTGTTCGCAGAGGAAGCACATCGGAAAAGCCATCCGCCGTCTTGGCGACCCAGCGCACCGCGTCTTGACTACCAGTTATGATCGCGAGTTGCATGTGAGCCATCACTACGAGCGCGTTACTTTGTTTGACGATTAGTTCCACGAGTTCAAGCGGGAAGCCCGTTCGTAACCGATGAAGTGCATGTGCACCCGCGTGGACAAACGAGTTGAGTGCCGCCCAAGAGTATTTCTTGAACTCCAAAAACGCCCGTAGCGGCTCGGTTGCCTGCTTCACTGTTTCCAGAGCTTGGAGCATCTTGGAGAGCATCGGCAAGCGAGCAGCTAATGATTCACTTGTCGGTGTCAGCTCTTCCTTCAAGCAGGCCACCTCATCATCGCTTGCACAGTAAAGGACCCAGACGGCTCTCACCAGCGCTTCGAACTGCGCACGGTGGATGATGACCGTCGATGGTCCCGCACGAACCGCAAGAAGACAGCGACTCGCAACGGCATGCTCAATGGAAAGCAGGCAAAGGGCGCGACAGACTTGCAGTCGATCACTTTGATCGAAGCCCGGAAGCTTGGTGATCGATGTCAATGCCTGCAACAGTGCGTCAGACCCATCAAAGAGCTTCTCAACCGGCTCAGACATCGTGCTTCTCCAAGCATTGAAACAGTTGGATCGCATCCTGGCGCATCAGCAGTCGCCTCCTTTGATTTCTCATTTGAATCTTGCCGTAATGGCGTAAGCAGCAAAAGAAGCCTGACGACCGGCCTCAAGCGCAGCGTGATGTCTCTTGCAAGAGCAGGTGCACTGGTGGTCCTATGCCAACAACCGATGAAAGAGGGGCGCTACGCCCACCCTCTTGCTGCAAGGCTGGTGTGCTGACGCCCGCCGATCACCAAGTGGTCCAGCACCCGGATGTCGAGAAGGCCCAGAGCCTGCTGCAGGCGCTCGGTGACCTTGCGGTCGGCCTCACTTGGCTCCGGATTGCCGCTCGGGTGGTTGTGGAAAAGGATCACGGCAGCGGCGTTCAAGCCCAGGGCGCGCTTGGCGACCACCCGAGGGTGCACGTCGCAGCCGTCGATGGTGCCGAAGAAGAGATGTTCGGTTGCCAAGATCTGATGCTTGATGTCCAGGAAGACGACCCCGAAGACTTCGTGCGGCAGGTGAGCGCAGCGGGCAATCAGGTAGTCGCCGGCTTGGTCCGGGCTGTCAATGCGACCTTGCCGATGAAGGCGTTGTTCCAGGATGGTGGCTGCTGCGAGCAAGATGCCCTTTTCGTCCATCTGAATTTGGTATTGGGCTTTGATGTCTCTGGTGCGCTTCATCGGTTCTTCTCCACCAGCGCGTTGTGCGCCTCGTGGGACCCGACAGGCGAAGCGTCCGGCCCTACCGCACCCGGGAGTGAGCACCGTGCACGGCGCACAGCGAAGGGCCGCAACAAAGCGCCAGCGTCGAGAAGGAGGCCTGCCCTTGCGGTCGGGACAGCGAAGCTAAGGTCCCTTTCAGAGGCCCAGCGCTGGTGGATAGCATTGATGGGCGACTCCCCTGCCGGCGATCGAAAAGCCAAGGAGATCCGAGTCCTGTGTGCGCGCAACTTTTGTTCCTAATCCTCGCGCACTTTGCCGGCTGCTTGCTTGCTCGATTGCTTGCTTGCTTGCTTGCTTGCTGTCGCTAGCGTTCGCTCACCGAGAGTGCTTATGCTCACAGCGGTCAAATTCGATAGCCCATGGCGCGCATCTCAGCCGTGCATCGCAGAGTTATGGGACATTCGGACCACCTTCAGAGCCGACCCCAACCATGCCAATCAAACAACGAAAAGCTACCCTGGCTTCTTGAATGCGAGTGCAAATGCTTGCAGCACTGGTGGTCATCTCACTTACGGGATGCACAGCGGCCGCCCCCGCCAAGATCAAGCCTATCGAAGGGCCCGTGCGTCTGAGCGAGATTGCAGCGGTCGACGGTCCCAAGGTGCGTCCCGACCAAGTGATTGAAGACAGCCGTTGCCCGATCGATGTTCAATGCATTCATGCCGGGCGGTTGATCGTCAGGGCGGCCGTGATGGGCGGCGGCTGGTCCAAGCAGATTGATCTCACGCTTGGCGTTCCGGTGCCTGTCGGCGATGGCATGTTAACGCTGGTGGACGCCATACCCTGCCCATCAGCGGGGACACCGCTATTTCATCCACCGCACGTTTCAGCTTCACGTTTAAGGGTGGCCGTTAGCCAAGCGTGTTTAACGTGCAGCGCCCTGGTCATTTGCGCTTTTAGCTTGGTTCGTCAGTGCTGGTGAGCCCATGCCAAGCCAGGAATTCGTCAAGACGCCATCTGACGAATTCAGCATCTTGAGCAGTGAGAGCCTTTGCCTCAACGACCTGCGCCATGCCCGGGAACGCTCGCAAGAAGTGTCAACGGTCGGAGCTCGACGCCCTCAACGTGGGCACTGCGTCGTCCAGGTGATCAAGGTGGATGCGCAACTCAGCTCTGTCCATTGCAATGAGTATCAGCACCCCTGTCGCATCGGCTGAGACACATGCCAGTCCCAGTAAAGTAAGGAAGTGATACAGGTGAAGGTTTGATGCATCACCTTGTCCTGGCTACACCAGACAGCCACGCAGCCAGCACCAATGGAGGCACTCCCACGACAGAGGCTGCCTGTGTGCCGGCACGACGCTGTTCAAGGCGTCTCGTGAGGTGAGCGACCATCGGTCCCGCGTCGTGGACTGATGTGTCCTTGGTGCCCAAGCGCTGAGGGATACGCAAAGTCGGTCATTTCTCCATTTACGCACGCCGCTGTTTACGCACGCGGCTGTAAAAGGCCTTGCTCAGCAGCACCAGAAGACCAGCCTGGGAGATTCGACACTCCATGTGAAATTTAACAAAAAACCGCCCTAAGGCGGTTTTTTGTTAAATTTCACATCGCAGTGGGCGATTTAACGCCGTCATGAAGGCCGTCACTGCACCGCGTCCTCCACCAAGTGACAGGACTATAACGGTCGCGTAACGCACTGTCAAGCACATGGGACAGGCTATTCAGCATTGAGCTTACGAAGCTCCTCAACCTCTTGATCCAGCGAGAGTTTAACCGCCTCTTCCCATCCTCGGGCCACCTCGCGAACCAACTCAAGCTCCCGTTCCAGAGCGGCGATTTTACCCTCAAGCTTTTTCTCACGCTTTACTTCACCTCTATGAGGCTTCTCTGGCCTCATTCCGACAGAGTGAGACACGCCCAACATGATTTCACGCCGCTCAGCCGAGGAGACGCGTGCCGGGTAGCTGTGGTCCCGAGACTCGCCTCTGTGACCAGCATAACTGGGAGGCAAAACGCGAGCGAATGCAACACTGGTGACCATCCCACATAGCACCCAGCTCTCTAACCCGCTATTGGCGTAAAACGGCAAGCTTGCCAAAGTGTCCCGACTAATGGGCACTCGCGTGGGGTCTGCGGGATATCCTGCCTTGGACGTAACCGGAGCTACTTGTAGAGTTCCGTTACCAATACTCAAAACCACAGCTAAGCGTCGCTTGTGCATCTCTCCTCGCAAGTGCATATCGAAGAATGATGTGTTGCCGGCGAATAAACCATCCACCCCAACGACTTGGGGAATATGGCCATACTCCACTTCAACTAACTTTCCTGGGTGCATTAACTCCTTGAGCTTCACGCCGACTTTAGCGACCGTCTCCGCCAAATTCCTGACTGCTGCATTGTGTCGCTGAAGGATAATACGCACGACTGTAGGTGAAGCCCCTACACAAGGTTCGATGGACATGACTTGCCAGCGCGTTGTCTGCTGCCCTGAGAAAGCCTTGCAGCAAATGGTGACTTTCCCAGTAATATGAGGAATAGTCACCCCAAGGATTTCTGAATAATCTTCTCGCCCCAGGATATCCCCGGACGACATATCTACGTATTCGACAGAAATAGTTGTCACGCCTAGCTTTCCTTGCCCTCTTTTGGACATACCCTTTGCCAGCCAAGGCCGCTAAGGCTCCCTGCACCAATACTAACGCAGGCGAGCCCACTCGTTCGGGTGACCAGTGCACGGTGGCGCGACATCTCGTATCAAGGGTCCATCAATATGCGTCTGCTCTGGCCTGGGAAACAAGCGCTTGTGACCAGCAGTCTTTCGGCCTTCCACCCAGTCCCAAAACCCTAGTGCCAGCAGATCCGGATGCAGCGGCACCGTGTGTAGACTCGTTTCGGTTTTGACCTTCTGGTGCTCGCCCTAGTCCGATCAGAAGGGGCTACCGACCAAGCGGTGCAGCCGGCTGGCTTGCTGCACCCGATCAGCAGCGCCACTCCCCACTCACTCAGCTCAGGACTTTAGGTATCATTCGAGGTATCAAAGCAGGCTCAGCTGCAAGACCCGAAATGCTTTAGGGTCAATGGCTTGCGAAAGGGTGTCTTCAGGCTCCGCCCACCTCCACCATTCTCACCTGCAAATCTAGCGTAAGTAGCTTGATTTTGCAAGGTTTTCTGGTGATTTACGACCCTCAAACGATGCCCCTTAAAGGTATCGTTTGAGGTATCGTTTTGCCCAAACCCTTTTTGTTGAAGCGCGCCAGCGGGCTCTATGCCCGCTTTCTTGTGCCCGCTGACCTGCGTCCGCTACTGGGGTGCCGCTTCCTCGTGCGCGCCCTGCCCGGTCGAGGCGACGCCGCCCGGCTGGTCGCAGCCCGCATGGCGGTGGCACTATCGGAGTCCTTCAAGGCGCTGCGGACAGGGACGATGGTGAACGACGACATCAAGGACATCTTGCGCCGGGTGCGCGAGCACGGGCATCAGGATTTGACCATCCAGCAAGTGCGCCTCCCCAATGGACTGACGCTCGGCGGCGTGGAAATCAACACGGCCGAGGACCGCCGGCTTTTCCGGCAGACTGTGCAAGATTTGAACGCCCTGGCGGCTAAAGACCCGCTCATGGCGGGCATGCACGGCTGGGAGCCCCCACAGCCCCCCGCACCGCCTAAGCCGCCTGCCGGGCCGCTGCTGTCCGAGCGCATTGACGTCTACCTCAGCGACATGCGGCGAGCCCAGCGGGCCGTGCGCAACGTGATGGACACCGAATACACGCTGCGCCTGTTCCTCGCCCTCGGCGGCGACAAGCCGATTGAAGAGGTCACGGCCACAGACGTGCGGGCTTTTCTCTATGCCCTGGCGGTCTACCCGGCCAATGCCAGCAAAAAGCCGTGTTTCGTGGGCTGACGCCCTGGAAGTGGTGCAAAAGGCCAAGGGCGGCGGCCACCCCACCCTGCTGGAACGCACCCAGGAAAAGCGCCGCGACCACTTGGCCGCGTTCTTCAATGCGCAAGCCGATGAAGCGCTCATCCCAAAAGCCCCGCACAAGGCCATCATGAACCGCTCCAAGTCCAAAACCGATGCCCCAACCCGCGAACCCTTCACGGCCGCAGAGCTGGCCGCGCTGTTCGATTCCGAAGCCTTTCCTGAGTGGGCCAGCAAATACCCGCACCGCTGGTTCGGCTCTATCCTGGGCGTGGCCACGGGCACGCGCATCAATGAGCTGGCCCAGCTCTACGTCGATGACGTGGCCGAGGTTGGGGGCCGTTGGGGCATCCACATTCGCGCCCAGCGACCGGACCAACGGCTGAAGAACGCGCATTCCTCGCGTTTCGTCCCCCTGTCGGACACCGTCCTGCAGGCGGGGTTCATGGCGTTCGTCGAGGAAGTGAAGCGCGCCGGGTTTGAGCGCCTGTTCCCGCACCTCCAGCACACAGAGGCCGGCGGCTACGGCGACACCATGGGCGACCAGTTCCGCGCCTACGCCATCAAGCGCGGCCTGACCGGCCGCCTGAAATCCTTCCATTGCTTCCGCCACAACATCGTGAGCAACCTGGTCAACGAGCGGGGCATTGCCATCCAGGTGGTGCAGGAAATCACGGGGCACGACCTGACCTTGCCCGGCGGCCTCAAGCACTACGTCAATCCGGGCACCATCCCGAAGCGCTTTGACGCGCTTAATCTCTACGGGCCGCCTGTGGTTCTGCCGCCCTACGTTCCGGGCCAGTTTGACCTTGCCTTCCAACAGGTGCGTCATATTCAGAGACGGCGGGAAAAGCGAGCACAGAATCGTTGAACCGTGCACCCCACGCCGGGCGTGAGAGCCAAACCTGTATTCCCTGGAAACGCCCCATGAAAAACCTTGCTGCCCTTACGGTGCTCCTGACGGGCGTTACTGCTACAGCCGGCGCTGACAGCTTCACCGAGAACGAACTCAATCCGTCAGCTATCGTTCTAGACGGCAGTTATCGATACGAGCTGACAGAGCTTTCGTGCGCAAAGGAAGAGCGCGTCCAAAACGCTTCTGACTCGGCCAGGCCGTCAGCTTTTGGGCGCTGGCTGAGCCAACATGTAATAAATCACCCCAAGACCAAGTCTTTTACTCGGTTTACGGGTTCTGCGTATGACGGCGGGGGCTGTTACGAACGCACGGCGAAAGGCATCCGGGTCTACCGCCCCGACACAGCGGCAGCCGAGCTAACCGCAACCGTCTTGCCTTGCCGTGCCGAACTCACGCAGTCCGGAACCTGCGCAGGGCCTGAGGCTCTTCCCCCTATGACGCCGCACCACTGGACTCCAAGCCCGATTTCTAGCGAAAAGCTCATTGGGACGCTGATGAGTCAGCCTTATGCGCGCTCGGCAGAACATTTCCTTTTTGAGAATCAACCTGCTGTTCTCTGGACAGCAAGCTGCAAGTTGGTCGCGCAGATGCAGATGTCAGAGATGGATGGTGCGGATTTCCCATTCTTTCGATGGCAGGCCTCCCAGCAAGGCAGTCTTCTTACGGTCCAACGCTCCGATGGCACTTATAGCCAAGGATGCTATGAGCGAGTCACCGAAGGCATACGCGTCCATTCCTTCGGCAGTGCAGAACCCTACGTCATGCGCTGGAAGTAGCTATCGGTGAAAGATGGCAGTGGAGCGTGATGCTTTGGTGCTACGAGCGCCCGATATGCTTTGCAGTAACAGAAAAGCACTCATGCGTTTGCCTTCTCAGAGCCTAAAGCTTTGCTAAAGCTCCCCTGCTTTTGCCCTTCGGCTCTCGGGTCCCCTCCGGGGCCCCGAGAGCCGAAGGGCAAAGTCTCCCCTTACCCGCTGACTAAAAAAGCGGTGGGGTGACTTGGCCCGTGCGTTAGTCCCGTGACGGCGACCCCCAGCACTCAGGGCGTGGTGATTCTCTGCTCTGCACCACTACGACAGGTTCACGCGAGCAACCGCGCCGGGTCCGGGTCCTGTCACCAAGGTTCTCTTGGCGTCTCTCCGGTGTTGCTTTACTTTTCCCGTGCCCAGGCGCGTTTTTCCTGGGGCTTCTCCTAGCAACGAACCATTGGTAACGGGACCGCGAATGGGAGACGCTGCTGGGGCCAGATTGAGCACTCCCCAGTTACCATCGACATCTGCGTTACTTGGCTGGCGCGAGTTTCACCCCCCTCGCTTTACTGCCTGCGCACCCGGTGACGGTCAGTCCAAGCCCGCAATGGGCTCCCGGAAACCGTGCGCACCTCAACTCAATGGATCGTCGTGATACGGCTACCAACGGCCTTCGGGCTGGGCAGATTCGGGGGCGAGGAAAGGGAGGGGGGCTTGCGGGTCCGTCCAGGCTTGTTAGAGTGGCTTCAAGGGGCCTTGCCTGGGCATGTCGTAGCTGATTCCTACATTTGCTCGCCTCCGAGTCGGTCAAACTCGGGGGCCGTGGATTCAACATAAGCCGCCCCGGCGCCTTGTCAAGGCCGGGGCGGCTCTTTCTTCGAAACACCATCTAATCAGGACGCGACCAGGGCCATGACCGAATATATCGACTTTGTAAAAAAGGAAATACTGAACTACTTTTCCGAGAAGAAAGCTAACGTCGGCCATGTCCTCCACCCTCCTGCATTCAACTTCCAGCGAGTCATGAATTGGAACCCGAAGCAGAAAGAGGCCCTTGATGCTGCAATTTCTCAGCTTGTTGACGAAGGCATTGTGGAAGAAAAAAACGGCACAATCGCACTCACAAAAAAGGGTGTTGACTCAATCTATTGACAGCGCGCCAATATCTTTTTGAGCTTTGGCGCCGGTGGCCCGCGAAGCGGCAATCTTTGAATAGAGCTCATCGAATGCGGCCCAATCGGTTCTGCCGCTGGGCCCCACTCGCTTTATCCAAGTGCTTGACGTGACATCCTCGCTGTTTGTAAGGACGTTTGCGGCATTCTCCCAGTATGAAATCATTTCTGGAAAACCCTTAAGGGCCGTTGGATATTTCGCCGCCCACACCACAGTGGACGAGTAGAACTGCAGCAACTCGGTTTCGCTTGAAGATGCAACGAGGCCGACTTTTTTGCACAGTTCAACGCAATCATGAATGGTCGGCGCTTTCTCTCCGCGACTCACCAAGACGGCCTTCAACAAAACTTCCAGCGCCAAACCACAAAGCAGATGGTAGGACGGGCGAGCCGCCAGCGGAGTCGAAAACCCCACTGGCTCGCCAAGCAGTTGTCTTACTTCCTCTGGGTGCTCCCGTATCGAAAGCCAGAGGCAGGCCGCAGCCGCTCGCAATCCAGCGGCTTGCGCGAACCAGTGGTTTTCGTGGTTTCGGTCCTCAATCAGGTCGTCCATTCCAACCACCGCAAGCCAAGGGACTTTTAGTCTAGGCCTCGCAGCCAATCGACGGCAAAGAAGCGCGTCGCCTTTCTGGAATGGGCGCTACCCCAGAACGCTCGTCACGAGAAGAAGCAGGGTTGGCGCCAAAGCCACCAAGCCGATGAGCCCAACGACGCCGCAAGCGGTGATGGCCCACAGCTCGCCCGGTAATCCCCCGCTTTTAGCGTTCGCCAAAAGTGGAGCTACGCGGCCATCGCCAATTTCATTGCTGGGGTGATACCGCCGAGCGCCATGTTGGGGCGCTCATGGTTGTACGTCCATAGCCAGCGCGTGGCCTTGTCCTGAACCTGCTCGATGGTGTCGAACAACGTTGTGGCCAGCCAAGCGTAGCGGACGGTGCGGTTGTAACGTTCGACGTAGGCATTTTGCTGCGGTTTGCCCGGCTGGATGTGCTCGATCCGAATGCCGCGCTGCTGTGCCCAAGCTAGCAGCGCGCCGCTGATGTACTCCGGGCCGTTGTCGCAGCGAATGGCGTTTGGCTTGCCGCGCCAGTCGATGATCTGATCCAACGAGCGGATCACCCGGGCCGATGGCAGCGACAGGTCGACCTCAATGCCCAGACCCTCGCGATTGAAGTCGTCGAGCACGTTAAATAACCGGAAGCTGCGACCATCGGCTAACTGGTCGTGCATGAAGTCCATCGACCAGACCTGGTTGATCGTCTCCGGTACCGACAACGGCTCTGGACGCTCACGTACCAGCCGTTTCTTCGGCTTGATCCGCAGGTTCAACTCCAGCTCCCGGTAGATGCGGTACACCCGCTTGTGGTTCCAGCCGAAGCCCTTCACGTTGCGCAGGTGCAGAAAGCATAGGCCGAACCCCCAATCACGATAGGTCGTGGTCAACCGGACAAGCCAATCGGCAATCTGGACGTTCTCCTCGCTGGCCTTGGCTTGATAGCGGTAGCAGGTCTGGCTGACCTCAAACGCCTGGCAGGCATGCCGGATGCTCATCGCCTTGTTCGCCACCGCCCATCGGGCCATCTCCCGGCGTTGAGATGGCCTCACCATTTTTTTGCCATCGCCTCACGAAGTACTTCGGCAGCCATTTGCGATTCGGCGTACATCTTCTTCAGGCGCCGGTTCTCGTCCTGCAGCTCCTTGAGCTGGGACATCAGCGACGCATCCATGCCGCCGAACTTGCTGCGCCACTCATAGAACGTTGCCGAGCTGATGCCGTGCTCTCGGCACAACTCCGGCACTGACGTGCCGGCCTCGGCCTGTTTGAGGACGGCGATGATCTGGCTGTCGGTGAAACGGGATGTCTTCATGGAACCTCATCAGAAAAGGGTACGAGAAAATTCCACTTCTGGCGTCAGCTAACCTGTGGGGGGATTACCCCTCCTAGCACTCCCCCTGGATTGAAGCTCTGCACCGTGCCGCCGACGCAGACGCAAAACGTGAACTGCCCCGCAGGACAGATTGGGACTGTGGCGCAGCAACGCGTGGGCTACTGCGGCGAGGTGGGGGGTGGCTATGAAGCCTGGGCCACAGCAATCTATGGCCCCTGGACGACGGTCAACAGCACCTGCGCGCCGGCGTGCGTGGCCCCCTCGCCCACGTCGGTGGCCATCTCCCGCGATGCGCCGGCCGAAAGCCAGAACGTGGGCTGCCCGGCTGGCCAGGTGGGCGAGCACTGGCAACAGCGCAACCGCGTCGAGAATGGAACTCGCACCACGTCCTGGAGGTGCCCGGCCGCCACCGGGTCCCCCGTGTCGAGCACGTCGGAGAGCTGGAGCGGCACTTACTCCGCCACTAGCGGCTGGGTCACCACGTCCAACACCTGCGCGCAATCCGGCTACCCGTCAGAACGCTACATCGAAGGCTGTTTTGCTTACACAGACGGCGATTCGGTCCGATGCCAATACCCATCGGGCCCCGGTTGGACGGTTCAAGCAGGCGGACCTAACTCGAAGGGTTACACCTGGACGGCTATTCGCTCTCAAGCGCTATGTGCCAGCGGCAAGTCACGATGGATTTTCATCGGCGGTGGCCCGGGTGACGCGGCGTGGGAAGAGTGCTTTTAAAGACTCCCCACCCGCTCACTCTTTCCGTTGACGATATGGAGCAAGCTTCCACCAGCAACAAGCCAACCGTCGCCATTGGCGCGGTCAGCTTTGCTAAAACCACTCGCCCCGTCGTTTCGCAGCGACGAGGCGCGTTCGTTGCCATCCCGATGCTGACGGCTCCACGCCATCGCCGCAGGCGTCATTTTCAATACTTTTTGCCAAGGGTGAGAATGGATCGTTTCCCCCGTATAGGCGAAGCCCTCGAGCACTTCGTTGGTCCGAATGGCGCAGCCATGGGGCACCCCGTCCGTGTAGAGGCGCAGTGAGAAGCGCCGCCCATCGCTAGCAATGGCCCCGCATGCTTCGTTTCCGCTCTGGCGTGTGAATTCGTGAAGCACTCGCCCAGTGCGGCGCAGGAAGTCGGGCAGTGACTCCCCCGGCCCGCTGACGTAGTCGCCCAAGTGCTGACGCTCCCAACCACCCGATTCGATTCCGGTGGGCGGAACCGAACCGCCCTGCGCCCACGCCGGGCCGCCGGCCACCAATGCCACCACCGCCAAGAGTTTCCACAGCATGCCGTCCTCTTTCGAGAACGGCCGCCCACGAGCCCCTTACCGTGCCTGCATGCTACGATTGCGTATCGTTTGAGGTATCGTTTTGAGGGAGTGGTGTCGCCGGCTTTTCCTTGCAGTTCAACTGCTTAGGAAAGGGTGCCGGGACGATCCGCCCACCTCCACCATCTGATCGCGGAAAAGAGCAGTAAGTGCTTGATTCTGCGAAGGTTAGGCCCGGGGTTTGATGTTCAGTTTGAGCCTGCGTTAGGTATCAAACGAGGTATCAAACCCCGTGCCGAAGCCTTATTTTCTGCGCCGCCCTGCTGGGCTGTATGTGCGCTTCTTCGTCCCGACCGACCTGCAAAGCCCTCATTGGCTCGCGCTACCTTGTCCGTCCCGTTCGCTTGTCCCTGGGCGATGCTGCCCGTCTGGCCGTGGCACGAACGATCGGATACGGCCGGGGGCAAGCAGCATGAAGGACGATTTGCTGAGCCAGGCCTTGGCCGCATTGCAAGGCAACGAAGCTCGGCCCTACACCATCAAGGTGGGTGGAATGGAACTGTCTGCTGACGGAGCCGAAGATCATGCCCGGTTGCTCGAAGGGCTGAAAAATCTGCCGTTGCCCTCTTCCACCGAAGTGACGAAGAGGGCCGGGCCGTTGTTTTCTGAACGCGCCGCTATCCATGTTCGTCAGATGAAACGAGTCGGTCGAAGTGCGACCAACATCTTCGACACCGCATACAGCCTCGGCTTGTTCGTTGCATTGGTTGGCGACAAGCCTGTGGAAGACTCAAAAGCCGATGACGTGCGGAGCTTCCTAGAAGCCATCGAGCACTACCCCAGCAACGCGAGTAAAAAAGGCAGAGTTTGCAGGAGTGGCTCCTGCTGACATTTTGAAAAAAGCCAAGAAGGCAGTTACGCCAAGCTTGGGATGCGCACGAAGGAAAAGCATCGAGATCGTTTGGCTGCGTTTTTTAATGCGTTGGCCAGTGAAGATCTGATCAGCAAAGCACCACACAAGGCCATTATGAATCGGTCGAAGGCAAGCACATCCCAAGGACGCAGCGATCTGGACTAGTCCAATCTTACTTGGCACCGCATCCAATTAGGTAATATTCATAGCTAATTACGACTATTTATGCCTAATTTTTAGCTTAAGCAGGCATAATGGCACACCGAGCAAGAGGAGCTCTGTGTGCCGATATACATGGTTAGTTTCGAGTGTAAGAACAACGCCAAAGATTACACAAGCTTATTTTTCACAATTAAATCAATTGGGCACCCTTGGTCTAACCACATAGGATCGACTTGGCTCATCGGCCATCTGGGAAACGCAAGCACCATACGCGACGTGTTAAGGCGGCACCTTGATCAAGAGGATCCCCTTCTCGTGGCTAAGCTGGCAAAGAAAGACGCTGCGTGGTCCGGCTTTTCAACGATGAGTTCTGAATGGCTGTTGCGACACCTCAGCTAGACAATTTTCCGCCGGCTTATGAGATCGCTGCGTTAGGCATAGGCGACAAGCGGCTATCTAGAGCCTTTGCGGCAAAGCGGCTTGTCCCGCAAATCTTAAATTATATATACCCAAAATTGCATAGCACTATCAAGGAGGATCACTGTTGAGCATTATGGCAACTCGGCACGTGGGCGATTACCTGCTTACAGCCCACGTCACCCCGTCTGGCGGTAATTTTCTACCCGAGCTCCTGATTTCGAGGCCCGGCGGTATCACACTTCACTGCTACCCAGTCCCCAGTGTCGCTTTCCCGGATCGGGACGAAGCGTACGCCTACGCCAAGCACTGGATGATCACGTGCTATGTGTCGAGCACAGGCTCAATAAGCGCAGCCTAGCAGCTGCTTGGCATCAGTCCTGACCTTCCACACCCAGGTAGCGGCTAACTGCCTTCGTGATCCAGTTCCCCTGCCCGTTCATGGCGTCTGCTTTGGCCTGGGGGAGTAATCGCTTGTGACCATTAGCCTTTCAGTCCTCCACCCAGTCCCAAAATCCTAGCGCCAACAGATCCGGATGTAGCGGCACTGTCCGCAAGCTCACTTTGGTCTTGACCTTCTGGTGCTCACCCTCGTCCGAAATCCGGATGCATGGGATGTTGTCCTCATTGAACACATCGGCCACCCGCAGCTGCCCCACCTCGGAGGCGCACGCCCCCGTGTAGAGCCCGATGAGCGCCGCCCAGCGCGCATTCGGCGGGAGCCGTGAGACATTGACCGGCGAGAAGACCGCATGAATTTGCTCACGATCAAAAGCCTTGAACCCAAGCTTCCGTCGAGCCCGCCGTTCCCTTACCCATAGCTGACATGACCCTTGGCCGGGTTATCGCCTTGAGGGTAGTGACCGGAGACCATGGCCCAATCGAAAAATCCTCCCTTCCCGCCCATGTAGCTCTGCTTGTTCGTCAGCGTTGGTGTGGACGCAGCCTCCTTCCGCATCTGCTGAGACCAGCGAGCTAAGTCTGACCGCGTAATGGTATGGATCTTCGTCTTCTCACCCAGGTAGTCCACCAATACTTGGATGGCCGACTTCTTGATGACATAGGTCTTGCGCAAGGTGCGCTTGATCGCCTGCAAGCCGAGCAGCGGCTGGAGGTCAGCGGGAACCCGCTACCGAAAGGACCATCGACCGCAGGGCAACGAACGCGACAAATACTGAGGGATACGGATCAACAACGAACCGGCTGCGCACTGCCTTGCCTCCTTTGGAACTCCTGTTGAGCTCCGAAAACGACGACAGCGCGGACCGGTCAACCTCTCAAACCGCGTGCGGGGCAGCACTATCGCCGAAGGTAACTGGTGGTCAAGGTTGCGGCTTCGCTTTGCGCCAGCCGCTGTCAGCAGCCGTGGACTTGACCTATCGCCAGGCCCTGAGGCATCGGTCTCGGAGTGCGGCAAGCCAAGACGCGGCAGCAAGCTGGACTGCTGAGCAGCCATCAGAAGGGGCTACCGATCGAGCGGTGCAGATGACTGGCTTGCTACACCTGATCGGCAGCGCCACTCCCCACTTACTCAGCACAGGACTTTAGGGAGCATTTGAGGCATCAAGGCAGGCTCAGCTGGAAGAACCGAAATGCTTTAAGGTCAATGGCTTGCGTAAGGGCGTCTTCAGGCTCCGCCCACCTGCACCAAACAACGGTCCTAAGACGACCGACCAAGGCCGGGAATTCCCGATGCGGAGGGTTCCCGGCCTTTCCATAGGCGTTGCGAAAGACCGATGCCGGCTAAGCCCGCTGCGTCAGTTAGTGACGTTCACTGCGTAGTCGTGTTCGGCGCTACAGACAACGGCACCGGCAAGGCTGTCGGCAGGGGGCGCATCGCCGCGGAGTTGATCGAATAATGCGAGCAACTCGCTGGCTTCGTGGTGCAGCAAGACCAGGGCGCTTTTGTTGGGCTCTTCCATTGCACGTGCTCCAGAGACGCTCGACGGCGTCCTGATCACGTCACAGCAAACTGCGTGCCAGCATTCCAGCACCCGTTGCTCAAGCGTGTTCGCGCTGCTCTTGCGCTTTGGCGTGCATGGCTTCGAGTGTGACCATACCGGCAATCCGGGCGGCGGCCATGGCACTGCGGTGGTCCGGGAAGCTTGGCGAGAGCGCAGCGCCTGCCAGGTTCCCAGCTCCGCCGACGCCGATCTGTGCGATATCCCAGCCGGCGATCCAGCCTGGGGCGGATATGTCGCCTTTGGCGGCGTAACAGGTCAGCTGGTAGTTGCCTAGAAAAATGACCAACGGCTGCTCTTCTGAATGGGGCATACGAGGATACCGCCACGTCGCTGCGACCGGGGGAGCTGTGCCGTCTGCCAGCTGACTCGCCAAGCAGAGTGGAGCGTAGGCACGCGGCTTGCATCGACCTCAACCAGACAATCGTGCGGGGGAACGCGGTGGTAAACAAACGAACGAAACGCCGCGCTGCCGGGGCGCTGCTGGTAGGCGGACTGATCTTTGTGCTGATCGGCGTGGGTGGTTATCTCACGACGCGGCAGACGCTGTCGGCCGCCAGCTGGGTGACGCATACACAGGAGGTCATTGCCAGCATTGATGAGATTCAGGCGGGCATCCTGTCGGCGGAATCGTCGGTGCGCGGCTATGTGCTGACCGACAACGAGGCCTTTTTAGGCATCTATGCCGATGCGATCGGACGCTTGCCCGAACGTATCGTGCGGCTGGATGCCTTGGTGCAGGACAACCCGGTACAGCGGCGCAATGTCGCGACACTCGGCCGGCTGGTGGATGGGCGCATTGTGCAGATCGACGATCTGTTGCACAGCTATCGCAAGCAGGGCCTGGACGGCGCACGGACGTCGATCGCACGCGGCGTGTTCCAGACCTCTTCATCGCTACGCCGCCAGGTGCAGACCATGACGGAGCTTGAGCGCCAGCAGTTGGTGCGGCGGAACGACGCCACTACGCGCAGTGCGCAATGGGTGCTGTGGGTGACGGTGATCGGTATTGTCAGCGGACTGCTGGTGATGTTGCTGGCCTACCGATTGCTGTCGCGCGAGCTGGAACGGCGCACGCGTGCCGAAGACGAGGCCAGCCATACCAGCGAGCGCCTGGCCGAATCGTTTGCGGCACTTGAACGCACCTCTGCTGGTCTGGAGGCGCTGTCGCGGTACTCAGGGTTGCTGCAGAACTGCCGCGATGCCGAAGAAGCGCTGGAAATCACCGCACGCACGATCGCGCCGCTGATGCCCGGCGCGGCGGGCGCGGTGTATCTGCTGCGTGCCTCGCGCGATCGCGCCGAACAAGTGGTCGCCTGGGGCACGATGGCCGACGACGCCGGTGCCAGCATCGCACCGGACAACTGCTGGGCGCTGCGTCGCGACCGCACCCATGTGGTGATGGACGCCAGCCAGGGCATGCTGTGTCAGCATGCCGGCGTCAATCTCCCGCCGCATGCGGGCACGGCCTGCATTCCGCTATCGGCGCAAGGCACGCAATTGGGAATGCTGGCGTTGCGCAGCGAAGACCCAAGCGATCTCGCATCGCTGACCGTCGCCGAGGCGGCAGCGGAGCAACTGTCGTTGGCGCTGCACAACCTGCGCTTGCGCGAAACGCTGCGCCAGCAATCGATCCGCGACCCGCTGACAGGTCTGTACAACCGCCGCTATCTGGAAGAAACCCTCAATCACGAACTGGCGCGCTGTACGCGGCGGGTGCTGCCGCTGTCGGTGCTGATGCTGGATGTGGATCACTTCAAGCAATTCAACGACCTGCATGGGCACAGCGGTGGCGACCGCGTGCTGGCGGCCATCGGCGAGTTGCTGCTGTCGCAAACCCGCGGTGAGGACATCTGCTGCCGGTACGGCGGCGAAGAATTGACGATCATCCTGCCCGAGGTGGATCTGCCCACCGCCTGCATGATGGCCGAGAAACTGCGCGCCGGCATCGAGGCCTTGCAGGTGATGGGCGATGGCGTCTCACTGCCGAAGGTCACCGCATCGTTCGGCGCGGCCAGCTTCCCCGATCACGCCGTCACCGTGGCGCAGTTGCTGCGGCGGGCGGACGAGGCGCTGTATCGCGCCAAACAGGGTGGCCGCAATCAAGTCGTGAGTGCGCACGTGCTCGCAACCGCGGCGTGAGCGCCGGCGGCCAAGCCTGCTTCGCCAAGCTCATGCAGAGGCATGGTCACGCGGTCGATTCTGGTATCCGCATTTAGCGCTTGCGCCTTGCGGCTGTGGACGCGAGCGACTGCACGACACCGCTTGCGTCATTCACCCGCGCGCATTGCAGTGATGGACGCGCACGCAGATGCATTCGCACACAGGACAAGGCATCAACCGCAGGCGTGGCCAGCGTCATCGGTGGGAATCAGGCCAGCGCTGGCCAGCATGCCATCGATGCGGGTGCGTACATAGGCTGCATCGTCCTGCGTCGCGCTGCGCAGCATCGCTTCCGCACGCGCCTGGAAATCCAGATAGTCGAAGTCCGCATCTTCATCTGCCGACAACTTCGGCAACGCTTCCTGCAACGCGTCCAGACGCATCTCGAGTTCTTCGCGGGTGGGCATGGCAGACTCCGACGACAAAGACGATACAGTTGCCGCAAGAACGTCAAGGATGTGCGAAGCCTTGCGCTGCAACGCTTCATTTTCCTACCCGGCGCGCAGATGAAGACACGCTCAACTTTGACGACACCCCGCCGATAATGTTGCCGACTCCTACAGAACCTTCCCTGTGATCCTCCACCTGCGGCGGGATTTCCGCCTTGGCATCGTCAAGATGCTTGGGCCAATCACTGCGCTGTTGCTTTGCCTCTATGCCGTGTACCTGGCCATGACCGGTCAGGTGGTTGCTTGCCTGGTCACCATGTCGCTGGGCTTGCTCGCGGTCTGGCGCGGCTGGCAGATGCGTAGCGCCGAACAAACCGGCTCCGGCGGCGTGTGGCTGGCGTCGATCAATGTCGGCGGGTGCCTGGTTGCATGCTGGACCGGTGGCGATGGCGCCCTGCCCTGGCTGTTCCCGGTCCTGGCCACCAATTATTTCTTGTGCGGGCCGCGACGGGCGGTGTTGTTGAGCTTGCCACTGCTGGCCGCGTTGCTGTTCTTGCCCGGCTTGATCACCAGCCCCGGCCAGGGCGTTTCGACGATTGTGGTGACGCTGGTGACGCTTGCGGTGGGCTACGTGTTTTCGCTGCGGATGGAGGACGACCGCGTGCATCTGGAAGAGCTGGCCTCGCTGGATGCGCTGACCGGCTTGCCCAATCGCCGCATGCTTGAACGCGCACTCACCCATCAGATCGATCAACGCCAACCGCATGATCGGCTCAACAGCCTGATTATCCTGGATCTGGATCATTTCAAAGAGGTCAACGATCTGTACGGGCATGCCGCAGGCGATGCGGCGCTCTCGGATCTGGCCACCATCCTGCGCTTCGAAGTACGCGAACCGCATCAGGTATTCCGCTTTGGCGGCGAAGAATTCGTGGTGCTGTTGCGGGCCGGTTCGCTTGCGGAACTGGAAGCGGCCACCGAACGCTTGCGCAAGGTGATACGCAACGGCCTGCGTGGACCGGGCGGGCGCATCACCGTCTCGCTGGGTGCGGCACGGCACGACGGCGAAACGCATTGGCAGGACTGGTTTTCGCGTGCCGATGCAGCACTGTATCTGGCCAAGAACGGCGGACGCGACAGCGCGCGGGTGGCAGGGTAAGCGCCACCAGCCAGCGTGCATGCCATTGGCATGCAGACGCACATGGCAGATGGATTGAAGGCACTCGGGGCGAATGCGATTGTGCTGCCGACCGTGTCAGTAGCAACCCGAAGCCCGGCGTGAGCGAACGCACGGCGACGGATGCGCGGCCGATCTTGCCAACGGTCATGCGTAAACGCGTTGGACCACAGCCAGCGGCCTATCGCTTATCGCCACAGCCCAGCCTGCGGGGCGACCCATTGACCGCCCCGCCTGCAGCGTTCAACGATTGACCACGGCCACCGGCGCCGCAGGCGCTTGGTCCTGCTTCCAGCCACCGAGCGCCTTGTACACGCCGACCACGCCGACATTCACTGCCGCCTCGGCCTGCGCCAGTGCATCGTCGGCGGCCAGCTGGGTGCGTTGCGCATCCAGCAGGGTGAGGAAATCTTCCGAACCCTCGCGGTAGCGGATTTGCGCCAGCTGCTCGGCACGCCGCGCGGCATTGGCCTGCTCCACCACGATGGCCAAACGTGCCTGCTGGCGACCATAACCGATCAACGCGTTCTCGGTGTCTTCCAGCGCCAGCAAGACGGCTTGCTGATACTGCGCCAACGCACCTTCAGCCTGCGCCTTGCTGGCACGCAAGCGCGCACGCACAGTGCCGAAGTCGAAGGCCGCCCAGCTGATCGACGGGGTCACCGACCAGGCCTTGGCGTTGCCCTGGGTCAACCTGGCCGCATCGCCGGACAGGAAGCCGACAAACCCGCTCACGCTGATGCGCGGAAACAGATCGGCAGTGGCCACACCCACTTGCGCGGTGGCCGCCGCCAACCGACGCTCGGCGCTGCGCACATCGGGGCGCTGCCGCAGCAAGCCGGCGGTATCGCCCAGCGGCAATGCACGTGCGAACGCCGGCGTGGTGCGCGCAACCAAGGTGGCATCCAGCGCATCCGGCTGCTGGCCGAGCAGGACGGCCAGGCGATGACGGTATTGCGCTTCTGCGGTTTCCAGCAGCGGAATATCCGCTTCGATCGCCTTCAACCGCGCCAAGCTGCTCTGCACATCCAGTTCGCTGCCGGCGCCCAGGTCCCACCGCGTCTGCGTCAGCCGCTGGGTGTCGTGCAGGTTGGTCAGCGTGCGCTTGGACACCTCCAGCTGCTTTTGGGTGCCGCGCAACTCGAAGTAGTTACGCGCCACTTCGGCAGCGACGGTGACCTGCACATCCTGCAGGTTGGCCTGCTCGGCATCCAGATCGGCACGCGCCGCCTCCGATGCGCGCCGCTGACGACCGAACAGATCCAGCTCCCAGGCCGCATCCAGACCGAGCGTGGTTTGCTCGGTGAGAAAGCGCTGATTGCCGGCGACCACCTGCTGCTGCTCGCGACGATCAAAACTGCTTTGCGCGGTGATGTGTGGCGCCTGATCTAGCCGGCGTTCGACGAACACCGCGCGTGCCTGCTTGACGCGCGCCACGGCGATGCGCAGGTCGTGGTTGGCGAACAAGGCGTCGCGCACCAGTTGCTCCAGCACCGGGTCGTCGAACTGCGACCACCAGTTGCCTACCGGCGACTGCGTGCTGTACGCCGGATCCTGCGCGCCTTGCAGCGTCACTGCGGCAGGCGGTTCGGGGCGGTAATCCGGCCCGACCGCGCAACCGCTGAGCACCAGCGCGGCCAGGGTGAGGCCCAGGGCGTTCCTTACCATGGCAACACTTCTCCCAAATGCGTGAAGCTGCCGGTGGCGCCGTGCGCGTCGAGCAGCGCCATCTGCACGCTGCTGTAGGCGCCCTGCTCCACCTCGATTTCGCCGCCACCACCGTTCATGTCGGTTTTGACATAGCCCGGGTGCACGGTGTTGACCTTGATGGCGGTGTCGCGCAACTCGTAGGCCAGATGCACCGTCCAGCTGTTCAACGCGCTCTTGGAAGCGTCGTAAGCGGGAATCTTGAAGTCGTAGATCGGCGAGCCGGGCTGGCTGTGCAAGGTCAGCGAGCCGAGGATGCTCGACACGTTGACGATGCGCCCGGCCAGCGAGCGGCGCAGCAGCGGCAGGAAGGCCTTGGTCACCTCGACCACGGCGAACAGGTTGGTGTCGAACGTGCGCTTCCATACCTCCAGGCTTTGCTGCGACGGAGCGCGCTGCATGTCCTCGATCATGATGCCGGCGTTGTTGATCAGGATGTCCAGATGGCCATGACGCTGCTCGACCGTGCCCACCGCGGCGGCAATGCTGATGTCGTCATTGACGTCGAGCTGGATGGCCTCCACCGGCAGGCCTTCGGCCTGCAATTTCAGTGCGGCGGCGACTGCGTCGTCGCGCTTGCGGCCGGCCAGCAGCGTCTGCACGCCGGCGGTGGCCAATTGCCGAACGGTCTCCAGGCCGATACCACGGGTGGCGCCGGTAACTAATGCGATCTTGGTGTTGCTCATGTGTAAGTCCTTCGAATGTATGTAGGGGGGATGCAACGCGCGCTTAGGCGTTGACGTGCGCATGGTCGTGCGCAACGGCAGGCGGTGTCGCGGGCCCGCGACGGGTCACCCACTTGCGCAGGGCCACGTAAAACACGGGAGTCAGGAACAAGCCGAACAAGGTCACACCGAGCATGCCGGCGAACACCGTGATGCCGGTGACCGAGCGCACTTCGGCGCCGGCGCCATGGCCGAACACCAGCGGCACCGTGCCGGCGATGAAGGCAATGGAGGTCATCACGATCGGACGCAGGCGCAGGCGGCAGGCTTCCAGTGCCGCTTCAACAATGCCCTTACCGTGCATTTCCAGTTCGCGGGCGAACTCCACGATCAGGATCGCGTTCTTGCACGCCAGGCCCATCAACACCACCAGGCCCACCTGCACGAACACGTTGTTGTCGCCACCGGTGAGCCACACACCGAACAGCGCAGACAACAAGGTCATGGGCACGATCAGGATCACTGCCAGCGGCAGGGTCCAGCTTTCGTACAACGCGGCCAGCACCAGGAACGCCAGCAGCACCGCCATCGGGAACACGATCAATGCGGAGTTGCCTTGCGTGGACTGCTGATAGCTCAGGTCGGTCCATTCGATGTTCATGCCGTTGGGCAATACCTTCGGCGCCATGCTGGACAGCTTCTGCATTGCTTCGGTGGACGACAGCACGCGCGGGTCCGCTTCGCCGATGAGGTCGGCGGCCGGGTAGCCGTTGTAACGGATCACCGGATCCGGGCCATAGGTCTGACCCAGTGTGACCATGCTGCCGATCGGCACCATGTCGCCGTTGGCATTGCGCGTGCGCAGGTTGGCGATGTCTTCGACGCTGTCGCGGAACTGTCCATCGGCCTGGGCGATCACCTGATAGGTGCGACCGAAGCGATTGAAGTCGTTGATGTAGGCCGAGCCCAGATAGGTTTGCAGCGTGTCGAACAGGTTGGTCAGCGGCACGCCTTGCGCCTTGGCCTTGTCGCGGTCGACCTTGGCATCGAGCTGCGGCACGTTGGCCTGGTAGGTGCCGATCGGGAACTGCATGCCCGGCGTTTGCGAGATCGCACCGGACATCGCATTCACTGCAGTCTGCAACTGGCCATACCCCAGACCGGCGCGGTCCTGGATGTACAGCGAGTAGCCCGAGCCCTGGCCCAAGCCCAGAATCGGCGGCGGCATGAAGGCGAACGCAAAACCCTGCTGGATCTGGCTGATGCGCGCATTGATTTCCGCATTGATCTGCGCGGCAGTACGGCTGCGCTGACTGAATGGCTTGAGCGTCAGGAACACCGTGCCGGTATTGGGCGTATTGGTGAACTGCAGCGGGTTCAGACCGGGGAATGCGATTGCGTGATCCACGCCTTCGGTCTGCAGCGCGATCTGGGTGATCTGACGGATCACCTCATTGGTGCGCTCCAGGGACGATCCTTCGGGCAGTTTGGTCCCGGCGATCAGGTACAGCTTGTCCTGGGTCGGAATGAAGCCACCCGGCACCACCTTGAACATGAAACCGGTACCGACCAGCAGCAGCAGATACACCACAAACACTGCACCACGCTTGCCCAGCGCACGCGACACCGCACCCTGATACTTGTGCGAGCTGGTGTTGAAGAAACGGTTGAACGGGCGGAACAACCAGCCGAACAAGCGGTCGATCAACCGCGACGGGCCATCCTTCGGTGCGTCGTGCGACTTGAGCAGCATCGCCGCCAGCGCCGGCGACAAGGTCAGCGAGTTGATCGCCGAGATCACCGTGGAAATGGCGATGGTCACCGCGAACTGCTTGTAGAACTGGCCGGTCACGCCCGACAGGAACGCCATCGGCACGAACACCGCGCACAGCACCAGCGCGATGGCGATGATGGGGCCTGACACTTCGCGCATCGCCTGATGTGCCGCCGCCAGCGGACTCAGACCTTCTTCGATATTACGTTCGACGTTTTCCACCACCACGATCGCATCGTCGACCACGATGCCGATCGCCAGCACCAAGCCGAACAGGCTCAGCGTATTGATCGAAAAGCCCAGCAGATACAACGCGGCGAATGTCCCGACCACCGACACCGGCACCGCCAGCAACGGAATGATCGAGGCGCGCCAGGTCTGCAGGAACAGGATCACCACCAGCACCACCAGCAGCACCGCTTCCAGCAGCGTGTGCACCACCGCGCTGATCGAATCACGTACGAACACGGTCGGGTCATAGGCGGCCGACCACGCCATGTCCTGCGGGAACTGCTTTTGCAGCTCGGCCATCTTGGCGCGCACGGCGTCGGACAATTCGATCGCATTGGCACCGGGCGACTGGAACACGCCCATGCCCACGGCGTTCTGGTTGTCCAGCTGCGAGCGCAAGGTGTAGTTGCCGGCGCCCAGTTCCAGACGCGCCACATCGCTCAAGCGCACGATCTCGCCGCTATTGCCGCTGCGGATCACGATATTGCCGAACTCTTCCTCGGTGGTGAGGCGGCCCTGCGCATTGATCGAGAGCAGGAAATCGCTCTTGTTCGGCATCGGCTCGGCGCCGAGCTGGCCGGCGGAGACCTGCACGTTCTGCTCGCGGATGGCGGCGACCACATCACTGGCGGTGAGCCCGCGTGCGGCCACCTTATCCGGGTTCAACCAGATGCGCATGGCGTAGTCGCCGGCCCCGAAGATCTGGACCTGGCCGATACCCGGCAGACGCGAGAGCTCGTCCTTGACCTTCAAGGTGGCGTAGTTGCTCAGGTACAGCGAGTTGTACTTGCCCTTGGGCGAAGTCAGATGCACGACCATGGTCAGCGTCGGCGATTGCTTCTGCGTGGTCACGCCCTGTCGGCGCACGTCTTCGGGCAGACGCGCCTGCGCCTGGCTGACGCGGTTCTGCACCTGCACCTGTGCCTGGTCCGGATCGGTGCCGGGCTTGAAGGTCACGGTGACCACCAGCACACCGTCCGAGCCGGCCACCGACTTCATGTACATCATGTTTTCCACGCCGTTGATGGCTTCTTCAAGCGGCGTGGCGACGGTTTCGGCGATGACCTTGGGGTTGGCGCCCGGATACACCGCGCGCACCTGCACGCTCGGCGGCACCACTTCTGGGTATTCGCTGATCGGCAACAGCGGCATGGCAATCAAGCCAGCCGCGAAGATGATGATCGACAGCACCGCGGCAAAGATCGGCCGGTCGATGAAAAAACGGGAAAAGTCCATGGGAATGGTCCTGAAAGAGGTTGCCGCCGGGTGGCGGCGCGGCACAGCGGCCCCGGACCTTCCTGATGACGAGGCCAGCGGTCACGGGTTGCGATGCAGCGATGAATCAGTGCAGCCGTGGCAGGTGGTGCGTAGTCGCCGGGCAGGCGCGACTGCGCGCAACGTGCGTTGGCGATACCTAATTGGAAGCGGTGCGCTTGTCTGACGCCGGTGCCATGGCCACGGTCTTGGCATCGACCGGCATGCCCGGCATGAAGATCTTCTGCACGCCATCGATCACCACGCGGTCGCCGGCGGCCAGGCCACCGCGCACGATGCGCAGACCATCGGCACTGCGGCCGAGTTCCACATCGCGGCGTTGCGCCTTGCCGTCCTTGTCCACCACATAGACGTACTTGCGGTCCTGGTCGGTCAGCACGGCCTTTTCATCGACCAGCATGGCCTTGAACTGGCCGCTGCCCAACAACTGCACGTGCGCATACAACCCCGGCGTGAACTGCCGCTGCGCGTTATCCAGTACCGCGCGGACGCGGATGGTGCCGGTGCTACGGGTCACCTGGTTGTCCAGGAAATCCACGCGCCCGGTATGCGGGAAGCCCTGCTCGCCGACCAGCCCGATCCGCACCGGCAACTCGCCGCCACGTGCGTCCGGGCGCTCGCCGTTGCGGGCCATTTGCGAATAGCGCAGGAAGGTGCCTTCGTCGGCATCGAAATAGACGAACACCTTGTCCAGCGACACCAGGGTGGTCAGCACACTGGCGCTGTCGCCGGCCGTGACCAGGTTGCCGGCGGTGACCATCGCACGCCCGGCGCGGCCGTCGATGGGAGCGCGCACGCGGGTCCAATCCAGGTTGAGCTTGGCGGTGTCCACCGCGGCCTGGGCGGCCTGCAGGTCGGCGTCGGCCTGATCGGCGGCAGCGCGGCGCTGCTCCCAGGTTTCGGTCGAGATCGCCTGCTGCTCGGACAGTTTGCGCGCGCGTAATGCCTCGCTGCGCGCCAGCGTGGCCTGCGTGCGGGCGCGGACCAGCGAGGCATTGGCACGCGCGAACTCGGCACGGTAGCTACGTTCGTCGATGGTGAAGAGCACATCGCCCTTCTTCACTTCGGCGCCTTCGGTGTAGTTGACCTTGTCGATATAGCCGGATACGCGTGGACGCAATTCGACGCTTTCCACCGGCTCGATGCGGCCGCTGAATTCGTCCCACTGGCTGATCTCCTTCATCAACACAGGCGCGACGCTGACGCTGGGCGGCGGGGGTGCGCCGGTCTCGGCGGCCTTGCTGCCGCAGCCGGCGAGCACCACTGCGAGCACGGCGCCCGCCAACGCGGTACGCAAGGGAAAACGGAACGGGGTGGCGTTCGTGGTCATGGGGAAATCTCTCGGGTGGGGATGGGAAATTGCAGACCGGCCAGCCGGCTCGCCGACGGTGCGGCCGGCGGGCGACGACTGACGGTCACGATGGCTTGTCCGGGCTGGCCAGGCCCGGCAATGAGGGAAACAGCGGCGCGACCGACATCAATGGCGCGGATCCATTCCGGACACGCGTCCTTGGCGCGGCCGGGGGTACACACCGGCTGCTCGACCGACAGCAGATGCACACGGACGCCCAACGGCTTGGCTTCCTCGTGCAACACCTGCGCAAGCATGCGGGAGGCTGAGGCCGCAACCGAGCGATCGCCATGCGCCGACCAGGCACGCAGCGCACACGGGCTACCGAGCAACAGGTAGCGGCCACCGCCATCGGCCTCGGCCAGCAGCGGCAGCAGATGGCGGGCGGCAGCCAGATGCGGCAGCACGTCGCGCTCCAGGCGACGACGCAGGGCGGCCACCGGCCGATCCAACAGACGTCCGGCCTTGGGCGGGCTACCCAGGCTGGCGATCACCGCGCCCAGCGGTCGGCGCCGCTGTGCCAGTTCGGTCGCCAGGCGCTGCGCGGACGCATCGTCGGCAACCGATCCCTGGACGATGTCCAGCAACGGCGAGTCGCCATGCTGCGCGCGCAGGGCATCGAGCTTGACGGTGTCGCGTCCAATCACCACGGTCGGCATGCCGGCGTCGAGCAGCGCGGCAACGATGCCGGCACCCACATTGCCCGCGCCACCAATGACGGCCGTCTCGGACTGGACCATCCCAATCATGGGACTTTCACTCCCGAGATCGGGACAATTCCGCGCTGCACCCAGTGTGCCGGCAGTCCAGTCCGCTGCGCTGGAGCGCCGCCAGCCTGCCGACGCGGCGAACTGGAGAATTGGCGCGAAACGCTGCTGCGAGACCGATTTCCGGCGGAAACCACCGGATCGAAGGCACTTTCGATGGCGCTGCGGGACGTGGAGGACAAGCCGAAGACATCGCACAACCACATGGCCATGCTCCTGCGTAGAAGGGATGCCGCATAAGCTAGGCCTCAAAGCAGCACTTGATTAGTCCGGATTTAGGGGAATAATCGTCCCGCAAGCGGTCTAATCCCTCCTGACCCCGGAAGGCAGTCCCATGACACACGATCTCAACGACACCTTGATCTTCGTCAAGGTGGTCGAACAAGGCAGCTTCATCGCTGCCGCCAACGCGCTTGGGTTGCCCAAGACCACCGTCAGCCGCAAGGTGCAAGAACTGGAAACCCGGCTGGGCGCGCGCCTGTTGCACCGAACCACGCGCCGCATCGGCCTGACCGAAGCAGGCTCGGTGTACCACGAGCATTGCCAGCGCATCGCCCGCGAACTGGAAGAAGCCGAAAGCGCGGTGGGGCAATTGCAATCCGGTCCGCGCGGCTGGTTGCGTTTCACCGTGCCGTATTCGCTGGGCATTACCTGGATCGCGCCATTGCTGGGCGAATTCCATGCGCAATACCCGGAAATCCAGTTGGACATGCATCTGGGCAACGAGAAGTTGGATCTCATCGGCGGCGAAGCCGATCTGGCATTGCGCGTCGGTGCGCTGCCCGATTCCAATCTGGTCGCACGCAAGCTCGGCAGCCTGCGCACGCAGGTGTTCGCCAGCCCGTCGTATATCGAACGCTATGGCGAGCCGCTGCATCCGGACGAATTGCAATTCCATCGCACGCTCGCGTTGCGCAAGAACCGCAATGTGCACAACAACCGCTTTTTCTGGTCGCTCAGCGACGGTAGCGATGTGCGCGATTTCCCGGTCAATCCGCTGATGGTGGCCAACGATCCGGCGGCGCTCAACGGCGCAGTGCTGTGCGGCGAAGGCTTGTTGCTGACCGGCGACGTGATGGCCAAACCCTTCGTGCAATCGGGGCTGGTGCGCCGCGTACTGGCTGGTTGGACGGGGCCGGAAGTGGACTTCAACGCGGTGTTCGCCGGCGGTCGGTTGGTGTCGCCGAAGGTCCGTGCGTTCGTGGACTTTTTGGTGACGCGCATGAACTTCGACGCGGACTACATGATGGCGCAATGCCCGGCCCGTCTGGCCGCGCAGAAGGCCGACAACGACGCGAAAGTCGAAGTGGGCGCAGAAGCGGAATTGCGCGCCGAAGGCAAGCGCATTCTGGAAGACGTCACGGCGTAGTACCGAATCGAATGCGCCGACGGTGTCAGCCGTCTGGCGCAGGCCGTCCGTTCAGCGATGCAGCTCTGTGAGTGCATCTGTGTCACCACATGGCGTGCAGCCGACGACAGCCCGGTACTTTGCAGACGATCTCACTGTGCTGAGTGGTGAGTTGGAAAAGATTGAGGCGTCATCCGTAGTGTCGTTGGCTGCGATTACCTGATGCGCGCAAAAGCCGAATCGGCCGGGCGTGCGGTGCCCTCGCCGCTCGCGGGACACGCCGTAAACCCATCCATGTGGGTTCGTTGGCGGCATCCATGCCGCCAACGGTCCCGCAATCGGCGAGGGCACCACACCAGCACGTTGGTCGTTGCTTCGAGAAAAACTGCTCGTGTTACGAAGCGATGGTGAAGCTTCTTGATTGGGCACTGCGAACTAGCCGCAACTCGCCACCAGCCAGCGACCGTCGCTTCATCAACGCACCGACCATCGTGACTGATCCTTGCCCGCTCACCGTCGCGGGACCCTTGGCGGCATGGAGGCTGCCAAGGAGCCTGTAAGGACGTACTTGTGGCGTGTCCTGCGATGGTGGGCGGGCAAGGGCCCTGCAGCAACACTCAGATGCGCAGTTCTGCAGACGCACCAGCCGATGACGCGAGAAGGGCCGAAACCTCACAACCGTGCACACCAGCCGCTCTAAACCGAAGCGATTGGCTTCGCTGCTCTTGATCACACACCATGCGGAAAAAAGGCCGCTTTCGCGGCCTGTTTTCAGTACATCAGTACATCGCGGGTGAGTCATCCGACTCGCCACGATTCACTGCATCACACTCAACGCATGCCGGTAGTGCTGGCCGCGCCTTCGGCACGTAACGGAATCAGGCGGATTTCGACGCGACGGTTCTTCGCGCGGCCGGCATCGGTGGTGTTGTCGGCAATCGGATAACGCTTGCCCGCGCCCATGGTTTCCATGCGCTCGCGCTGCACACCCTGCGCGGTCAGGTACTGCGCCACTGCACCGGCGCGCTCTTCGGACAAGCGCTGATTCACTGCATCGCTGCCGACGCTATCGGTGTGCCCAACCACTTCCACCATGGTCTGGTTGTACTCGCGCAGCGTGGAGGCCACGCCGTTGAGCGCGGTATAGAACTCAGGCTTCAGTGCAGACTTGCCGAAGTCGAAGGTGATGCCGTCCGGCAGGTTCAGGCTGATGTTGTCGCCCTGACGCTGTACTTCGATACCGGTGTTGGCGGTGCGCTCGCGCAACGCGCGCTCCTGGCGATCCTGGTACTGGCCGATTGCCGCGCCGCTCAGTGCACCGATACCGGCGCCGACCATTGCGTGCTGACGACGCTCGGTGGCGCTATCGCCGGTGAGCAGGCCTGCAGCCACACCAATGGCGGTACCGATCAGCGCATTGCGGCCGGTCCGATTCTGCTGTTGCGTCTGGTCGCCGTACTGATCGCGCTGTACGTACGAGCCGCCGGTGGCGCAAGCGGACAGCGCAATCGCGCTGGCCAGGGCAACGGAAAGACTCTTGGTGGCTGCTGGGGACATGGTGTTCTCCTATGGCCGGACCATCCGGCACTCAATCGTATGCGCGAGGATAAACAGCCCCACGCGACTGCCGCATGATGAAGAACGCCGCACCACGCGCGCAGCGGGCATGCCATTCAGGAAAACGTTTTCGGCGTGGACACGCCACAAGTGCGCCATCACATTCGCACGCGCACGCGCGGCGATACACGCGCACGCTGCCCCGTACCAACTCTTCAGGCAACGCGGCGTGCGCTGTAGAAACAAGCACACACGCATCAATCAGCTACGACTACGCGCGCGATTTTGCATAGGCTGCCAGCGCCGCGTCGCGTCCCTCGGCTAGGCCAATGATCGGTGCGCGCGGGTACTCTGGTGCGAAGCGTGCGAGCGACAACGGATGCAACCAGGGCGCGAAGCGTTCTTTCACCGCAAGCTTGCCCAGCTCGGGCACCCAGCGCGTGATGTAAGTCGCTTGCGGATCGAATTTTTCCGCCTGCGTCACCGGGTTGAACACGCGGAAATAGGGCGCTGCATCGGCGCCGGTGCCGGCCACCCACTGCCAGCCCAGCGTGTTGTTGGCCAGGTCCGCATCCACCAAGGTGTCCCAGAACCAACGCGCGCCTTCGATCCAGTGGATGCGCAGATGCTTGCACAAAAAACTGGCGACAATCATGCGCACGCGGTTGTGCATCCAACCGGTGTGCCAGAGCTGACGCATGCCGGCGTCGACGATCGGAATGCCGGTACGACCACGTTGCCAGGCCTGCAACGCAACCGGATCGACCTTCGCCCAGTCGAATCCTTCGAAGCGCGGATTGAGATTCTGGTTGGTGGTGTCCGGAAAGTGATGCAGCAGGTGATACGCAAAATCGCGCCAGCCCAGCTGGCGGATATAGCCATCGATTTCCGCGCCATTGCGCGCATTGCGATGCGCTTCAAGGGTGCTGGCAATGCGCCAGGGCGCGATCTCGCCGAAGTGCAGATGCGGCGAAAGTTGCGAGGTGCCAACACGATCGGGACGGTCGCGGTTTTCGCGATACCCCGATAGCGCCCCATCGATGAAGATCTCCAGCATTTCGTGCGCGCCGGCTTCACCGGGCTGCCAGTGCTCCCAGAAGCCCTGGTCCCAGCTCAAGTTCGGCGCCAACTGCAGCGTGTCGAGTGCATCTGTCTTCAACGTCGCAGGCAGCGGCGGCAGGCTGCGCGGCGCAGGCGCTGCGGCGGGCAATTGCAGCTGCGTCAGCGCATTGCGCCAGAACGGCGTAAACACCTTGTACGGGCCGCCCTGCTGCGTGGACAGCTGCCACGGCTCGAACAGCAATGCGGAGTTGCAGCTCTGTGCCTGGATCCCGCGCTCGCGCAATTCACGTTTGATCTGCGCATCGCGCGGCTGCGTGGCCGGCTCGTATTTGCGGTTCCAGTACACCGCCACCGCGCCAGTTTGCGCGATCACCTCATCCAGCACCTGCGCACTGTCGCCAGTACGAATGACCAGGCGACTGCCACGCGCTTGCAGTGCATCATCCAGCGCTGCAAGCGAGCGATGCCGCCAGGTGCGCGATGCGGCGCCGGGCCTCCATTGGCCTTCTTCGTGCGGTGCGTCGATGTACAACGCAATCGGGTGATGCCCGGCATCGAGTGCGGCACGCAAGGCCGGGTTGTCCTCCAGACGCAGATCGCGACGGAACCAGACGATGGCGTATGACATACGAACTCGGCAGCGAACGATGAGGCTGGGCAGCATATGCCAGCGGGCGCAACGATGGCGCGATGCCGGGCAACGGATGGCCGCCCAGCGGGTCCACTGCGCTTACTCGAAACTGCCCACCGAGTCGTGCGCCAGATTGTCGAACCGGGTGTACTCACCGAAGAATTTGAGCTTACACGCACCGGTCGGGCCGCCACGGTGCTTGCCGATGATGATCTCGGCCAGGCCCTTGTCCGGCGAATTTTCCTTGTTGTAGTAATCGTCGCGGTAGATGAAGACGATCATGTCCGCGTCCTGCTCGATCGCGCCGGATTCGCGCAGGTCGGCCATCACCGGGCGCTTGTCGGTGCGGGTTTCCAGCGAGCGGTTGAGCTGCGACAGCGCGATCACCGGCACGTTGAGCTCCTTGGCAAGCCCCTTGAGACCACGCGAGATTTCCGAGATTTCGGTCGCGCGGTTTTCGCTGTTGCCCGGCACCGACATCAGCTGCAGGTAGTCGATGACGATCAGGCCCAGGTCGTGTTCGCGCTTGAGCCGGCGGCATTTGGAACGCAACACTTCCGGCGAGACACCCGGGGTGTCGTCGATGAAGATCTTGGTTTCCTTGAGCATCTTGATCGCGCCGGTCACGCGCGCCCAATCCTCGTCTTCCAGTGCACCGGTACGCAGGCGCTGCGCATTGATGCGGCCATTGGAAGAGATCAGACGCATCGCCAGCTGCGAGGCCGACATTTCCATCGAGAACACCGCCACGCCCTTCTTGGACTTGATCGCGGCGTATTCGGCGATGTTCAGCGCAAAGGTGGTCTTGCCCATCGCCGGACGCGCGGCCAGGATGATCAGATCGGTCGGCTGCAGGCCGGCGGTCATCGCATCGAAATCGGTGTAGCCAGTCGGTAACCCGGTGATATTGCCGCCATTTTCGAAGCGATTACGCAGTTCTTCGAAGGCGTCCTTCAAGGCGCCCGGCATCGCGACGAAGTCGGTGCGCCCGCGCGCGCCGGCTTCGGCGATCTTGAACACCGCTTTTTCCGCAGCCGACAGCAGCTCCACGCTCTCGCGGCCCTCCGGCTGAAAGCCGTCGTTGACGATGGTGGTGCCTACTTCGATCAACTGCCGCAGCACCGCCTTGTCGCGCACAATCTCCGCATACGCGGCGATGTTGGCGGCCGACGGCGTGGTGCTGGCCAGCTCGATCAGGTAGGCGCCATCGCCCACCTGCTCCAGCTTGCCCTGCGATTCGAACCACTCGCCCAGGGTCACTGCATCGAACGGGCGGTCTTTCTCGTTCAACTCGCGAATCGCGCGGTAGATCAACCGATGGTCACGTCGGTAGAAGTCGTTTTCGGTGAGCTGGTCGTTGACGCGGTCGAACGCGTCCGGCGCCAGCATCAAGCCCCCCAGCACGGCCTGCTCGGCCTCCACCGAATGCGGCGGCACCCGCAACTGGTCAATCCGCGGCTCGGGACGATCGTAATCGTCGTCATCGCGATCGCGATTGCGCTTGGAACGGAAACCAGGACGAGCGGACATGGACAAACACACCTGACGCGGGGAGACGAGGGCAGGAAGCATAGTCACCGACGGCGCCGACGACCATGCACAACTCTGTGGATAACTGGTGTATAGCCGGTGTATCAGCGTTCTACGCGCCGGTCGTCGCAGATGCCGAGACCCTTGTGCCGCCTGGATTTTCACCCCTCCACCAGGCCCAGCAGGACGCCGCCCGCGAGTGCGGCGCCGCTGTGGTCAACTCAGCGCTTGAGCTGCCCGATCAGGCCCAGGAACTGGTCGATGAAGCCCTGCAGGAACTTGCGGCTGTCGGCGTTGGCGATCTGATCGCCGGGCCCGAACAGGCCGTCCTTGTACTGCAGGAACACCTCTGGCTGGCCAAGCACGTGCATGTTCAGATACGCCAACACGTTGCGCAGATGCTGCTGCGCAGTAGCAGTGCCGATGGCGCCGACCGAGATGCCGACCACCGCCGCCGGCTTGCCGGAAAACGCGCTATCGCCATAGGGGCGCGAGCCGGTGTCGATGGCGTTCTTGAGCACGCCGGGAATCGAGCGGTTGTATTCGGGGGTCACGAATAGCACCGCATCAGCAGCGCGGATCTGCTGCTTCAGGCGCGTGCCTTCGGCCGGGTAATCGCCATCGCGGTCCTGGTTGTACAGCGGGATATCGCCGATTTCCAGGTACTCGAACACGGCCTTGTCGCCGGCCAGATGCTCCAGCGCACGCGCCAGCTGACGGTTATACGACTCTGCGCGCAGGCTGCCGACCAGCACGGCAATGGTGAGCTTGCTCATGGGAATCTCCGTGAAAAACAAGGATCCACCCTACCCAGCCCGATGCTCAGAGCTGGTGAAACCTCGCCGGCATCGGCGACCCAAGCGCCAGTGGATGCACGCGGCGGCATCTGCGCGCACAAGCGCTAGAACCCACTGCCACCCCGTGTCCACACCGCAACGCCACGCATCAGCGCGTTATGGCGGCCCGCTGTGCGCGCCAGTGCGCCTGCCAGGCCTGGAACATCAGCACCGTCCACAGGTGCGTATGCCATTTGCGCTCGCCACGGTTGAAGTCGCGCCACAAGCCAGCCACGGTGTCGGCAGCGAACACGCCCTCGCGCTGCAGCGCGCCGTGTGCCAGCAGATCGTCCGCCCAGCCGTGCAGATCGCCGCGCAGCCATGCACTGACCGGCGCGCCGAAGCCGCGCTTTCCGCGGTACACCATCGCGTCCGGCAGGTAGCGGCATAGCACGCGCTTGAGCAGATATTTGCTGACCCCATCGCGGTACTTCAGCGACAGCGGCAACGACCAGGCGAATTCGGCCACGCGCCAGTCCAGCAGCGGCGCGCGCGCTTCCAGCCCCACCGCCATGGTGGTGCGGTCCACCTTGCACAGCAGATCGTCGGGCAGGTACGCCGCGAAGTCGGCCAGCATCATCGCGTCCGCCGGGGTGCCGGACCCATGCAGCGGGTCAGCCAAGCTGTAGAAACTGTCGGGTTCGGTCGCCCCCAGCACCACCGCGGCCGGGTCGCGCCAGCGCGAAATGCGATTGCGGTAAATGTCCCCGATGCCGCGCGCGCCGGCCTCGGCCACCAGCGCAGCCAACCCACCGGTGCGTGAGGATTCGCCATTGCTGCGCGCTGCCACCGCCATCAGGCGACGCAGCGGGCCAGGCACCAGGCCATGCATGCGCCAGTTACGCAGCGCACGTTGATAGCGGCCATAGCCGAAGAACAATTCGTCGCCGCCGTCACCGGACAGCGCCACCGTCACCCCACCACGCGCCAGCCGTGCCACCAACGCAGTCGGTACTTGCGAAGCATCGGCGAAGGGCTCGTCGAACATGTCCGGCAAGCTCGGCACCACCGCCAGCGCATCAGCGCCGCTGACATAGAGTTCGGTGTGGTCGGTGTGCAGATGCGTGGCGACTTCGCGCGCCAGCGGCGCTTCGTCGTGATGCGAACCTTCGAAGCCAATGCTGAAGGTGTGCACGGGCTGCGCACTCTGCGCCTGCATCATCGCGGTGACGATGGACGAATCGGTACCGCCGGAGAGGAATACGCCTACCGGCACGTCGGCCACCATGCGCAAGGCCACCGCATCGCGCAACACGCTATCCAACTGCTCTTCGGCCTGCGCGTCGCTGCCGGTGAACGGCACAGCGAGCGCGCGTTGCATCGCCTCGCGAGCGTTCCAGAACGGTTGTTGCACCTGATCGGGACGATGGGCGGTAGCGCCAGCCGCCACAGCCTGCGCATCCATGCGCAGCACACGGCCAGGCATCAACTTGAAGGTGTGCTCGTGGATGCAGGCCGGCGCCGGGATGTAGCCCAGCCGCAGCAGCAGCGTGAGCGCATTGCGGTCGACGCCGTTGTCGAAATCCGGGTGCTGCCACAAGGCCTTGAGTTCGGAACCGAACACCAAGGTGTCGCCGGCCCACCCGTAGTAGAGCGGCTTCTTGCCGACGCGGTCGCGCGCCAGGAACAGGCAGTTGTCGCGCTCATCCCACAACGCAATGGCGAACATGCCGTTGCAACGGGTCAGCGTGTCCTCCAGGCCCCACTCCACGACGGCCGCCAGCAACACTTCGGTATCGGAGTGGCCGCGGAAGCGATGCCCGAGCGCGGACAGTGCCGCGCGCAGCTGCGCAAAGTTATAGATCTCGCCGTTGTAGGCCAGCACGTAGCGGCCATCAGCCGAGCGCATCGGCTGATGGCCCAGCGGCGACAGATCAAGAATGCTCAAGCGCTGATGCGCCAGCGCCACACCCGCCTGCGCATCGCACCAGGTGCCTGCATCGTCCGGGCCACGATGGCGCAACGCGGCGCCCATCGGCCGCACCAGCGCATCAAGCTGTTCGCCATGCAGACGCGGCGAAGCCAGCAACAGTCCTGCCAATCCGCACATCGTCAGTGCTCCTGCGTGCCGGCAATGGCTAGTCGCCGGGCGTCGCCGACACGCGTCACGCGCAGCGCGCGCGCGCGCATGGCGAATGCCGATGGAAGAAAGTGCAGCCCAGAGTCCGCCAAGTGCGCAGCAGTGCTGCCGGCAGCACCGTGCAGGTCGCGCGCACGGCTCATGCCGTCACCGAGGCAGCTGCCGGCATCGGCACGAAGCGCGGCAGCACCTGAACGCGTTGCAACCATGCCGTGATCGCCGGCCAGCGCTCCAGATCGAAACCGCCGTCTTCGGCGCAATGGGTGTACGCAAACAGCGCAATATCGGCGATGCCGTAATCGCTGCCGGTGAACCAGGCGTGCTCCTGCAGGTGCTGTTCCATCACTGCCAGCGCCTGCTCTCCACGCGTGCGCAGCTGCGGCAACTCGGCGCGGCGTGCGGCATCGCGCGGCGTCCACAGGCTGATGAACCGCGCCACCGCCACATACGGCTCATGGCTGTATTGTTCGAAGAACATCCAGCTCAGCGCCTGCGCGCGCTGCCACGCGTCGGTGGGCAGATACGGGGTGCCTTCGGCCAGCCAGAACAGGATGGCGTTGGATTCGGTCAACACCCGACCGTCGTCGCGTTCGACCATCGGCACCTTGCCGTTGGGATTCTTGGCCAGGTACTCGGGCGTGCGGGTCTGCCCGGCCACGCTATCCACTTCCACCCAGTGATAGCGGCTGCCCAGTTGTTCCAGCAGCAGGCGCACCTTGTAGCAATTGCCGGAACTGGACATGCCATGGACAGTCAGCGGGGGACGCACGGTCGACATCTAGCTGGCTCCGCGGCAGCAACGAGGGGCTGGCAGTGTCACAGCCCGGCGTGCCTTTGCAAAGCCCTGCATGCAGCAGTGGCACGCCGATGCCACGCTTGCGTGCGCTGCCGCGCAGAGCGCGTTCAGGCCAATGCCGCCACCGCCACCGGCACACTCAACACGGCGATCAGGATGCCCAGTGCCGAAACCGTCAGCGCCCAGGCACCGAATGCGCGCGTACGCGCACAGCCGCTAGCAGCAGCCACCGCCTGCACTGCGCAGACCGACCACCACAGCGCGCCTAGCATCAGCAGCAAGATGCACGTCGCCAGCTGCGCCATGCCGGCCGGATCGGTCGCACCAGTGCGCAGCAACGCCACTTGGCCCTTGAGCGCGACCACCGACGCCAGCAGGCAGACCAGCCACGACAAGGCACAGCCCGCCATCGCCGGCAACACGTGCGTGAGCTGCGTGCCGCTGCCCATCCAGCGCAAGATCTGCTTGAGCAGCACGCATCCCAGCAGGGCGATTGCCACGAACACGATGATGCCACCGGCCTTGGCCCACCATGGCAGCGCGTGCAGCCACACCCATGCCGACAGCAGCGTGGTCGCCGCGAACGCGGCCCAGGCGCTCCACCGCAGCCCAGCGTGCTGCGGCATCCGTATCACCGTGGCATAGGGATCGAACATGATTCCGCCCAGCCCACCGCCGCGCCACCAGAGCAGGCACGCCACCAGTAGCACCACCAAGGCGATCAAACCGGCCAGCGGGTAGCTGAGCGCGCGCCAGTCGGGCGGCTGCGCGCGTCGTTGCGGCTTGAGATCGTGATTGAAGTACAGCAGGTCGCGCGCGCGCTCCATGTCGACCGCAGCACGCGCCACGCCGTTGGCCGGAATACGGTCGGTGAAGCGCTGCCACTCGCCCACGATGACCATCTTTCCGTCGCGCATCGCGATGCTGCGCGAAAAGCGGAACCACGGGTTGGCGATCACTTGCGTGTCCGCTTCTACCTGCGTCGCCGGGTCGCTGTGCACACGCACGGTCTGCCGCGCCAGCCGCGGGCCGCCCAGCGCCAGCGGGCTCTTACGCGCTTGCTTCGGTAGCGCATCCATCCACTCGCCGAGCTGGAACAATGGGAAGCCCAGTTCATCGCCCTCTTTCGCCGGCCACTCCAACCGGTAGGCCTCATGCGTGCGCACATTCAGTGGGTCGGAATCATCGATGCTCGGCACGCTGACCTGCGTCAGCGCGGTGTAATACTGCTGCATGAAGTCCAGATAGCGTTCGCCCACCGTCTGCGCACCATCGTCGTCGAAGCTGCTGGCGACACGCTCGCCGCGGCCCTGGCGATAGATGGTGTCCACCGTGAAGCTCGCCCAGCGCTGCGGCTTGCGCAGCGAAACGGTGACTTCTTCGTTCACTTCGATTTGCGGCAACGCGGGCATCGGCGCTGGCACCTCAACCAACGTGCCCTGCCCTGCAATCACCGGCAAGCCGCGCACGAACGGCAGCGGCCGGCGTTGCGCCAACGGACCGTCTTCGCGGTCGCGCGTGGCATCTACCCACACCTCGCCCTGCGGCAGATGTGCGCGCACCACCACGTGATCGAATGCGTACGGACTGGGTAGCCGCTTCTCCAGCCCGTGGCCGTTGTCGCTGTTGACCAGCACCGGCTCTGCGCGGATGCCGGCCAATTGCAGCAGTGCGATCAGCAGCGTCGCCTTGTCCTTGCAGTCGCCGTAGCGGTTACGCAGCGTGACTTCGGGCGCGTGCGGGGCATGCGAGTTTTCACCCATGTCCAGTCCGACGTAGCGGATCTCGCCCTGCACAAATGCCACGGCGCGCAGCAGCGCATCCTGCGGGTCGTCGCTGCGCAGCTTCAGGCTCTGCACCATCCTGGCGGCCACCTGCGCGTCCTTGAACGACCCCGGATAGAGCTGTGCCGCCCAGGCAGCCACCGTGCCCCAGCTACCGGCAGTGGACACTTCAATCAACCCATAGGGGTCGACATCCTGCGGGGCGTCTTTTTCCTCCTGCACCGCCGCGACGTTGCTCGCGCCGATGTTCAACAGCGTCACCCCATCGACCGTGCGCACATTGCGGCCAAAATCCGGCGCGCTAATACGCCACTGCAGCGACATGGCGGCGGGATAGCGCACACGCACCCGGCGCTCGCCCAGCGGCACGCCGTAGCGCGCTTCGAACACGTCGTAATAGCCTTTGCCGAACACCGGATTGCTGCCGCTGATGGTCACGCCATAGTCGACACGGTCACCCACGCGTAGATCCGGCAAGGTGATCGACAGCGTCAGCGCGCCGTCGATCAACCCACTCTCCAGGCCGCTTTCGCGCCGCAATCTGGCGTAATGCGCCTGGGTGCGCATGTCGATGCGCTTGCCGGCGCGCCAGACGTCCAGGCTGTTGAGTTCCAGCTGCTGGTATTGGGGCTGATAGTCGATGGAAATCTGCCCGGCTTCCTCCAGGCTTTTGGCGCGCTGCACGGTATAACTGAGCCGGCGGTAGGCTTGCGGCACGCTGCCGGTCAGATCGACCTGGTCGGACACCAGCTCATAGCGCAGCCCAGTGGCACCAGGCACGTTTTCGGGCACGGCATCGGCCACTACCCACGCTGGCGTCGGCGCCATGCGTGGCGCCTCGTTGGCCTGCGCTGGCGCGATTACCATGCCGGCGAGCGAACACACGGTCCAGAAAACGCCGCGCAGGCGTCGCATCCCATCCTTGCTGATCAATCACCCACTCCTCGTCAAAACGCATTGAGCCCTGTCAGCGCACGTCCCACCACCAACTGATGCACGGTTTCGGTGCCCTCGTAGGTGATCACCGATTCCAGGTTCAGCGCATGCCGGATCGCCACATGCTCTGTGGTGATGCCGGCCGCACCGAGCAGGTCGCGGCATTCGCGCGCCACATCCAGCGCCATCCGACAATTATTCCATTTTGCCAGCGAGATCTGTTCCGTCCGCAGCCTACCGGCTTCCTTCAAGCGGCCTAGCTGCAAGGCGAGTAGCTGGGCGGTGGAAATCCGCCGCGCCATGTCGGCCAATTTGATCTGCGCGCTCTGCGTGGCCGCCAGCGGCCGGCCGAACAGGATGCGCTCACCGGCATAGGCCAGCGCCTCGCGCAGGCACGCCACTGCCGCGCCGATCGCGCCCCAGGCGATGCCGTAGCGCGCCTGGTTGAGGCAACTCAGTGGCGCCTTCAAACCGGCCGCCTCCGGCAGCCGCATCTGCTCCGGCACGAACACGTTGTCCAGGAATAGGCCCGAGGTAACCGACGCACGCAGGCTCATCTTGTGGCTGATGTCGTGCGCGCTGAAGCCGGCGCTGTCGGTCTCGACCAAAAAGCCGCGTATGCCATCGTCGGTGTGCGCCCAGATGATCGCCAGCCCGGCAATGCTGCCGTTGGTGATCCACATCTTGGCGCCGTTCAAGCGCCAGCCGTCGCCCTCGCGCACCGCGCGCGTCGTCATCGCGGCAGGATCCGACCCGCCCTGCGCCTCGCTCAGGCCGAAGCAACCGATCACCCGGCCGGCGGCCATCTGCGGTAGCCAGCGTTGCCGCTGTTCGTCGCTGCCATAGGCGTGGATGGGATACATGCACAACGAAGACTGCACGCTGACGAAGCTGCGCAGCCCGCTGTCGCCACGCTCCAGCTCCTGGCAGATCAGTCCGTAAGACACCGCGCCCAGACCCGCACCGCCATCGTGTACCGGCAGACTGGCGCCCAGCAACCCTAATTCCGCCAGTTCCGGAATCCACTCGCGCGGGAAGCGCCCGGCATCGAAGGCGTCGCCGATCGCCGGCACCACCCGCGTGTCGGTAAAACGCGCTACCGCCTCCTGCACCGCCCGCTCTTCGTCGGTGAGCAGCGCGCGTACGTCGAACAGGTCATCAGGGCGTACCGGCATGTTGGCTTCCATCGCAAGCGAAGCAGCGATTATCTGCCAGTTGCCGGCCGAACATCGTGGTGCCGGTCGGCCCGGGGGATGGCACAAACGAAAAGAGCCGGCAATGCCGGCTCTTTTCTCATCACTGCGCTACCTGCGCATCGCTTCTGCTCACCCGTTACTGCCGGGTGCTCAAACCATCCTGACGCACGTTGGAGTCGCCCGCCGTCGATGCCATCTGCGTCACCAGCTGACCATCGACAACCGGCAGACGGTCGCTCGTCGGCTTGTCGTTCATGCGCACGGTCTTTTCGAAACCGTCGTAGCGGTAGGTGACGTCATAGGCCACCACGTTGTCGGCATCGCCCAGCGAAATACGCTCGCCCGGCTTGCTGTCCATGCGCATGGTGCCGGTGGTGCCATCGGCATTGCGGTAGGTCACGTCGTAGCCGACCACACGCGAGGACTGCGAGTTGGCATTTTCGGTATGGCACTGACGCTCGGTGCGATCGACCACGCGGCCGCCGACGTGGTCGCGGTCGATGCGATTACCGATGAAGCCACCGCCCACCGCGCCTGCGGCGGTCGCCAGCTTGCGCCCGTTGCCGCCGCCCACCTGGTTGCCTATCAGGCCACCGATGACCGCGCCGGCCACGGTGCCGCCGACATTGCCATCACGCTCGGGCAGACGTTCCTGCACCACCACATCGCGACACACTTCGCGCGGCGAGGTGCTGGTGGTGGTTTCGCGGATGGCGTTGCTATTAATCACCTGCGCGTACTGCGGCTCACGCTGGGTGATCGGAGCCACCTTGACCACGTCGGCATATTCCAGGCCACGCGGCGCCGGCTGGCCATTGGCCACGAAATCGCCGGACGACGGACGGTTATTCATAAAAGCGGCAGTGGCCACGCCTCCGACCAGCAAGGCACCAGCAGCGACCAGTATAGTTGTCGTGTTGCTCTTCATAACCAGCTCCCTGCGGACGCACCGCATTGTTGACGGCCGTGATTCCAGCATGGGAAGCCTGAACGAAAACGCCCTCACTCATGAACGCGACGGTTAAGTTCAGCTAGCGGTTACTTCATGCATCTCTAACAGCCGGAGCACTCGCATGCGAAATCCCCTTGCCGCACGCGCCCTGAATTGGGCCAGCACGCTGCGTTATCCCACCTTGTTCAAGCTAGCCGCCGCGCTGTTTCTGGTGGACTTGGTCATCCCAGACCCGATCCCGTTCCTGGACGAATTGCTGTTCGGCCTGACCACACTGCTGCTGGCCAACTGGAAAACCCGCAAGGCACCATTGCCGGCACCGGTGCGCCGCGACTGATGCAGCTGATCGACAGCCACTGCCATCTGGACGCAGACGAATTCGACCACGACCGCGCTGCGGTGATTGCGCGCGCGCAGGCCGCGGGGGTCATCCAGCAGGTACTGCCGGCGATCACCGCTGCCAGCTGGCCAGGTCTGCGCGCGGTCTGCACGCAAGCGCCCGGCCTCTACCCTGCCTATGGCCTGCACCCGCTGTTTCTGGATCAACACCGCCCAGCGCATCTGGAGCTGCTGGCCGAATGGATCGAACGCGAGCGGCCGTGCGCGATCGGCGAGTGCGGTCTGGATTTTTTCGTCGACGGGCTGGATGCAAAGGCCCAGCGCGACTACTTCGACGGCCAGCTGCAGCTGGCCAAGCGCTTCGACCTGCCGCTGATCGTGCATGCGCGCCGCGCCACCGAGGAAGTCATTGCCCGCATCAAGGCGGTGGGTGGCCTGCGCGGTGTGGTGCATAGCTTTGCCGGCAGCCCCGAACAGGCGCAGCAGTTGTGGAAACTGGATTTCATGATCGGCCTGGGCGGCCCGGTGACCTACCCCCGCGCCAATCGCCTGCGCGGGCTGGTGGCCGGCATGCCGCTGCAATACCTGCTGTTGGAAACCGATGCGCCGGATCAACCCGACGCCAGCATCCGCGGCCAACGCAACGAACCGGCGCGCCTGCGCACGGTGCTGGATTGCATCGCCGAACTGCGCGGCGAAGAGTCTGCGCACATTGCTGCGCAGACCGCCGCTAACGCGCGCAGCTTGTTCGGTCTAGCGCACTGAGCGCAGCATGGGCGTCACCGCGGCCGCGTCGTCAACGCGACCGCGCAATGCGCACGCGACGTTACGCGGCTGCAACCGCCTCGGCTGCCGGCGTCGCCGCGGGGACCTTGGGCTTGAGCAACATCTCCAACGCCTTGCCCACCGCCACGAATGCGAAGGTGCCGGTGATATGCGTGGCCGCGCCCAAGCCTGCCCCGCAATCCAGCTTGAGCGTGGCATCGGCATCGAGCTGCGGGCGGATGCCGCAGACGCTGCCATCGGCCTGTGGATATTTGACGTTCTCCAGCGAATACACCGCCGGCACACCGAAGTAGCGCTGCGGATTCTTCGGGAAATTGAATTCGCTGCGCAGCTTCTTGCGGATCAGCGCCAACATGGCATCGTGCTCGGTGCGCGAAACGTCGCGCACGCGCACCAGGGTGGGATCGGTGCGGCCGCCGGCCGCGCCCACGGTCACCAGCGGCAGCTTGCGCCGCCGGCACCACGCAATGTTTTCCACCTTGACCCGGAAACTGTCGCAGGCATCAATGACCAGATCGAAGCCCTCGCCCAACAGCGTTTCGATATTGCCAGAGGTCAGAAACGCTTCCACCGCATCGGCTTCGATGTCCGGGTTGATCGCCACGCAGCGCTCGGCCATCGCGCGCGCCTTGTTGCGCCCGTACTGGCCGGCCAGCGCCGGCAACTGCCGGTTGGTGTTGGAAACGCACAGATCATCGGCATCGATCAGGCGGATATGCCCCACCCCGGTGCGTGCCAGTGCCTCGACCACCCACGAGCCCACACCGCCCATCCCAACCACCGCCACGCGGCACGCCGACAAGCGCTCGACCGTGCCGACTCCATACAGCCGGTCGATACCGGCAAAGCGTTCACGCCATTGTGCTTTCATCGGCCTATTTTACGCGCCTAGCCCAAGCCGCGCCCACGCCGCCACGATGAACGTTGCATCCCAGGAGCCACCTCATGCACGCCCCGCCTCCCAACCAATCCCGCGCGGCCCGTTACGCCTTCATGCTGGTGCTGGGCGGGCTGATCGGCCTGGTCGCCACTGTCATGGTGGCTAACGCGCTGCAGGCGCGGCGCGACCCGGTGCCCGACAGCCTGATGCAGGTCATGGCCTACCAGTTACGCGCGCTGCGAGCCAATACAGGTGCTGCCTGTACGCCGTCGCAGCAACAGCGCCGACTGCAATCGCTGCGCCTGCTGGCCGACGAGGTCGAGCCAGCATTTCCTGAGATTGGCGAAGACCGTCGCTTCGGCGAGCACGCACAGGCACTGCGCGCCGCGCTGGATCAGGCGCAGGGTCTGCCGCTGGCCGATTGCAACGCCATAGGCCACGTACACACCCGCATTTCCGAGGCCTGCGAGGCCTGCCATCGCGACTTTCGCTGAGGTTTCATGAAGACGGCGCTCGGGTTTCGTTAAGCCTGCAGTGAACCAGTTGGCAGACCGTTCACCTGGACCATCACAGGATGACGTCGCCGCGGCCCTGGCCGCCTTTTCGAACCACCCGGAGAGATCTCATGAAGACCCGACTGCTCGTCATTGGCCTGGCTGCAACCGCGACCCTGGTTGGCTGCGCCACCTCTCAGCCGCAATACGGCAGCTATCGCGGCGACCGCGGTTACGACCAGGGCTACTCGCAGACGCAGCGTTGCGTGGATTGCGGCATCGTGACCCGGATCGACGAAGTCGGCCCGACCCGCTCTGCGCCCACCGGCACCGGCGCGGTCCTCGGCGGCATTGTGGGCGCTGTGGCCGGCCGCCAGATTTCCAAGGACACCGGTGGTAGCACGGGCAACAAGAACGTCTCGGCGGTTGCCGGCGCTGCTGCCGGTGCGCTGGCGGGTAACGCGATCCAGAACAACGTCACCAGCTCCAGCTTCGACGTGCAGGTGCGCATGGACGACGGCCGCGTGATCGTGGTGAACCAGCGCGACCTGGCCGGCGTGCGCGAAAATGCATATGTGCGCGTGGTCAACGGCAAGGTCGTGTTGCGCTGATCCATGCGTGTCTGCGGCGGCGGTATCGCCGCCGCGTCGCCAACTAGCGATGCGTCGCATCCAAATCAAATGTCTCAACGTGCTTCGGGCTGGCGACGCGCCAGTTGCGGCAACAAACGCCCGGACCGGACCCGCACTTCACCCTACGAACTGCGTGCGGCGAGACAACAAGACCGAGAAAACAGAAAGGCCCGATCACGGGCCTTTCTGCTGTCTGCGTGATGCGCCTTACGCAATGGGCCTCAGACCACCTGCACTGCGTCAGCCTGCAGGCCCTTCTGGCCTTGCACGACCGTGAAGCTGACCTTCTGACCTTCCTTGAGGCTCTTGAAGCCCTGGATCTGGATCGCGCGGAAATGGACGAAGACGTCTTCGCCATTTTCGCGGCTGATGAATCCAAAGCCCTTGGCATCGTTGAACCACTTCACGACACCATTCTCGCGTTCGATGTTGGACATCTCGACTGACTCCCTACGACACTGTGATGGACTAGCGGTGGTGGCTGTGATTGCAAGGAGGAAGCGAGGTACAAGGATGTAGCGGATCGGACGATCTACCGCATCAGGCCACGATTCACGGTGACCTTTGCAAACAGCAGCGGCTGCAACTTAACCCGCACAAAACCAATTTTCAAGCACCTCTCGCACCTTTCTGTCAAGCGTGAAATAGGACATTCCTAAACCATCATGGACACCACCGTCGTTTACTACATCCTGGCTGCAGCGCTGGTGCTGATCGGTCTGGCAGGCGTGATCCTTCCTGCCCTGCCAGGCCTGCCATTGGTGTTCGCCGGCCTGTTGGTTGCGGCCTGGGCCGATAATTTCACCCATGTCGGCTGGGTCACGCTGGTCGTGTTGGGACTGGTCACTGCGCTTTCGTTCCTCATCGACTTCTTGGCCACGCTCTACGGGGCGCAGCGCGTGGGGGCCAGCAAAATGGCGTTGTGGGGTTCGGTAATCGGCGGCATTGCCGGCATTTTCTTCATGCCGGTCGGGCTGTTTGTCGGCCCGTTTGCTGGCGCATGGATCGGCGAGTACTACCAGACACGCAAGACCGGCCAGGCCACCAAGGTCGGCATCGGCACCTGGGTGGGCATCATGCTTGGCACCGCCACCAAGCTGGCGCTGGGTCTGTGCATGCTCGGCGTGTTCGCCATCGGCTGGTTTTTCTAGGGTGAGGCCTGAACAACCCATCTGATCCTGAGATCATCCCTCAACGAACAGACCGGACGATCCTGATGCAACTGACCTTCGGCGACGCAGATTACAACGGCAACGCAAGCGGCAGAGCCTGCGCGGCGGGACGATGGTCGATGCCACGATCATTGCTGCACCAGTTCGACCGATAACAAAGACGGCGAGCGCGATCCGGACATGCACCAGACCAAGAAGGCAACCAGCCCTTTGTTCGGGATAAAGGCGCACATTGGGGCGCACGATGAGTCGGGCCTGTTGCAGCACTTGGAATGCACGGCAGCTAAGGAAAGTCTGAACAAACCAACGAACCTCTCAAATTCCAGCCTCTTGCATATCAGTGACGCGCAAAATGTTGCGTTTGGTGCGATTTGTGAAACTTTCTAGCGGTTTTAGCTGCCGTCAGGCAGCACTATGCCCGGGCCGGCAGCAATTGCCGGCGCACCATCCACAGGTTCGACAGCGCAAACAAAGTCAGCACCTGTGCAGTGTTCTTGGCCAAGCCGCGATAGCGCACCTTGGTTTAGCCAAACTAGCGCTTGATCACGCGAACTGAAGCTGTTTGCGCTGTCGAACCTGTGGATGACGCGAACGCAGATGATACCTGCCACAGGCAAGATGTACCTGCGATGGTGGCAACGCCCCGCAACTGCACCGGAAACGGCGCAAAACCCAAGATCTGAGTGGGGTCAGGGCGACCGATATGGCTTGCCGCATCGTCCGGTCGCGTTGATCAGAATATCACCAAGCGCTGCAAGGCGTCCGAAGTGAACTTGCTGCGGCCCGGACTGACCTGATCCAGAAGCGCCAGCGCCGCGAACACGCCTAGATCAGCAGCAACCACTGCGCCCCGTTGGCCAACCCGAAAAGGCCATCTCAGCCGGTGCAATGCCAGCACTCAGATGATCAGCCGTTTGGCGAAGGCTCGGGACTTCCCCGCATCTGTGCTTCGCCTTCCCAACCAGAACTTCGGCCAGCCACAACGCGAATCGGACATATCTTCGCTACCGCTGATCAAGCACGCCGAGCATCAAGGCAAACCAAATATCCGGGGTACGCGACTGCAGCGCAACCGGCCTGCATTCATCCGCTATGGTTGTAAGCGCGATTTGGTAATTCTGCGCCTTGAAGGCTGGCGGAATACCTCCAAGCGGATCCATCGCGCCTGCAAGAAAAAGCTTGCCTTCAAGGCATTTTCGGCCGCATCGCAGTCGCAGCAGCCTTCGAAGGCAACCGATCAAGGTGGACACCGAGCCGATACGTTTTGAATTGAGGGGGACGTCGCTGGGCGCACGCTCCAGTACTTCGGCGATGACGCGCATCGACATCCCGGTTTCATACAACGCATGTAGACGGTATCGTTCCGATAGGTCCAGGCGGCTAGACGACATGGGCAACTCCACTTGGCTGTGAAGTCGCTCAGGTCAGGTCGCCTGGACCACTTCACAACCGTTGGTGTTGCGATCGTTGGTGTTGCGATCCAGAGTTGAAGCCGCCGCCCATCGACGTAAGGCCTGTCAGGCAGGCGACACCCACGGCAGCGCTCCGTAGAAAATAAGGATTCTCTAACTTAATGCAGACGACGACCAACCGCTCCGGTCCCGAGTTAATGGCACACTTATACGAGAATATTCGAAAAGCCTACCCGGCACTTTCTCGCCACCTCGTCAAAACTCCCTTAGTCGAGCTGCCTTGGCTTGGCGCAAACAACCGACGGGTGTGGGCAAAACTGGAGTGCATGCAGCGTACTGGATCTTTCAAATTGCGCGGGGCTTATAATTCTCTGCGCTTGCTTGCCCCCGGTGCCTTTGTCTATACGGCCTCGGCAGGCAATCACGGGCTGGCAATTGCCACATTGGCGCGCGAACTCGGCTTGCAGGCCAATATCTTCGTGCCGTTGAACGCTTCCGAAATTAAGATTCGTCGGCTGCGGGCAGTAGGGGCGCGAATCGTGCAGGGAGGTGCAGATGTCTCTGAGGCCTATGTCGCAGCACATCAGGAGGCACAGGAAAATGGCGGGTATTATATCTCTCCGTTCGATCACCCCGACGTGGTCGCAGGCCAAGGGTCACTGGCACTGGAAATCGCAGAGCAGGATGATCGGCGGTTTGATCACATCCTGCTGCCATTTGGCGGTGGCGGCCTGCTCACCGGTTTCGGCTGCGCGGCGGCCAAGCTATGGCCAGAGACAAGGTTGCATGGAGTGCATCCGGCTATTTTTGGTCGTAACCTACATAACGGCTTCGATGGTCAGCAGATGCTTAAAAGCGTCATGCCCACACTTGCCGATGGACTTGCGATCGAACACGAGCCATACAACTGGCTGTGGCCGTTGATACAGGCATTGGCACCCATTTTTCACGCAGTGCCTGAGGATCGCATCAAGACCAGCATGATGACGCTCTTGCATCAGGAAAGCATTCTGTCCGAGGGAGCGGGAGCCATTGCTTTGGCGCCCTTGCTGTTCGACGAGAGTCCTAATCTGAAAGGCGATATCCTGGTCCTTGTCAGTGGTGGCAATATTTCCGTTCCGCTGCTGGCGAAAGCCATGACTGCCGTCATCGAAGAGCCCAGACTGCGCAAGATAAACGGCCTGAGAGCAAGCACACTCGGCATTGAGCTGTCGGCCTCGGCGTCCGCGCCTGGCAAGACATCTCAGGCTGTCGAAAAGACAAGCACTTACAGCCCATCGCCAATCAGCGAGGCCACGCTTCTGTCGATGTGGCTGCAATTGGTAGATCGTGTAGAACAAGGCTTGGACAAGTTGCAAGCAACCCTGCAGCAACACCTATCGTTTGCCCTGCGCGAGTCGTTGCCAGTAGACCCCATAGTTGAAAGCTTCATGGGAGATGCGCTGGACAGCACCCGTAAAATGATCAGCAGTTGCCGCAGCCCGGGTCTGGACGGGCGTCAGGTTGCGCAGCGATATCGCTTGTTGATTCAAAATTTCGGACTCGCCCGCTCAGCCTTGAACTGGTGTAGTGCAAGTACCGATCAAAGCAGAGAGATCATGTTTTTCGATCCTGCGGACCTGCAAACCAGCTCTGTGAACTATGAACGCTATGGTTCGGTGGCCCTGCGCGAACTTGAACTGAACTTGGTGCGCGCGATCGGGTTTGGTGGAGGAGCGCACACAGCGCTGCTAACCTCCAGCGGCCAAGCGGCCTACTCGACACTGGAAAGCTATCTTTTACGCGAAGTCTTTCCAAAACACCCGGAAGTAGCCCGAGTGGCAAGGGTCCCCTATCTATACTTTGAAGCGCTGGAACAGCTGGAAGCACTTCCGCAGGTTTCAATGACTATCGCGGAGGACTGGAGCGTAGAGGCATTGATCGAATGCGTGGAGCGCACTGACAGCCATGTTGTATTCGCGGACCCCATGGCAAATATCGGTGAACTGCCCTGCTTTGATTTCCAAGCGCTGGCCAACGCCTTGCGTACCCGCGACTGGCGAAACCGCTGGCTGGTTATTGACGGCACCATGATCTCCGGTGGCTTCAACCCTTTCACGCTGTTCGATGCGCCACATCATCCACAAATTCTCTACTTCGAAAGCGGCAGCAAATACCTGCAGTTGGGACTGGATCTACAGATGCTCGGCGTGATTGTTTGCAGCGAGCAACATGCGCCTACCCTCGCCCGGCACCGACGCAACCTGGGCACTGGCTTATACCAAAATCAGGTAGCGCGCTTTCCGTTGTTCGACCGAGAGCAGCTGCTGCAACGCATGCAGCGCTTGACGCGCAACGCCGAGTATCTTGCGGCCTCACTGGACGCCATCGAGCACCCATGCAGTAAATTGCGTGCTGCCTATCCGCGCGACTGGCGTAAGCGACAGTGGAACCATGGTGGAGGTGTCGTCGCCATCACCTTTAGTGAGCCGGGCTTGAACAATCGGCACTGCTTGGAGGGCTTGATCGAACTCATCATCAACAGCTGCCGAACCTCAGGCGTATCGATCACCAAAGGTGTGAGCTTCGGTTTTGGCGTTACCCGTATTTCAGCTGCTGCGGCAATAGCAGAGTCAACAGATCCCTTCTTGCGCTTCTCGATGGGCGAAGAAGCCAGCGAACAGCTGGAACAGCTGGTCGCCTGCGTTACCCAGTCTATTTACACCTTTCTGGAAACCTTCGAATGAACCTCGACATCAGCTCCGACACCTCATTGATACATGCAAGATTACCTATGCGTGCAGGTTTATTGATTTTGCGCGATGCGACTCCGCAAGACGCCGACGCATTTGTCGAATACTGGACGGACAGCCCGAAGTCCTACCTGAACGTACTAGGTGTGGATACAGCACGCTTGGGCGATGCACAGCAAATTCGTGAACGATTTCTGCGTAATATACCGTCCAGCGAACCACTCGGACAATCAACCGTCATTTACTCTCTTTATCTGCACGACATGCTGATTGGTTACACTAATATCAATCGATACGACACTCAGGAAAATTACGTGCACCTGCACATCTACCGCAAAGCCTTGCGCAAAGCGGTAGACCAAGGCCCGAAAGCACAAACAACCGGAGGCGGCGTAGGGGCTTGCACCATAGGTTTGATCATAGCGCATTATCTGAAAAATCTTGACGTGGAGCGCCTGGTTATGCAGACACGCACTCGCAACATGCTTATTAACCGCGCACTGGACCTATATCTACCAGCTTCCAGGACGTGTTATTTCGAAAAGCCTGATGGCCTTTCCGCGCCTGGCGAGTTTCACGTTCGCTACGCCTATAGAGGCCAGCATCATTTTTACCAAGAGCGAGCACAGGTGTTGGCCAGACAAAAGAACTGAACCGTCCCGGGTTGACCCCCCCCCGGGAAACCGGGCCAACGTAAAGTAGAGACTTCGCCCCGCGTGGACTCCCGTGGATTACGAGGAATCAGGCGATGAAGAAATCCCGTTTTACCGAGGAGCAGATTGCGTACGCGCTCAAGCAAGCCGAGCTGGGCATGGCAGTCGGGGAGATCTGCCGCAAGCTGGGTATCGCGGAGGCGACGTTCTATGTGTGGCGCAAGAAAGACGGCGGGCTGGGCCCGTCCGAGCTCCGGAGCTCCGCGGCGTTTCGCCCTCTCAGGCCTCGTTGTTCAGGCCTTCCCTGGTGTCCCGTTCCGTTGATAACTTTGCATAGCCGTTCGATTTTGGCGAGGATCGAGTCAGCTGTCGCAGTCCATTTGAACGGTCGCGGATTTTGGTTGTGGTGTTCGACGAAAGCATTGATCTTGCGTTTAAGATCGACCACCGAGTCGAAGGAGCCGCGTCTGATCGCCCGTTGGGTGATCAGGCCAAACCAGCGTTCGACCTGATTGAGCCAGGAACTGTAGGTCGGCGTGTAATGCATGTGGTAGCGCGGCCGTTTGGCTAGCCATGCCTTGATCCTGGCGTGCTTGTGGGTGGCGTAGTTGTCGCAGATCAGATGCACGTCCAGATCCTGCGGCACCTGCGCGTCTACATGTCGCAGGAACGAGAGAAATTCCTGATGTCGGTGCTGGGTCTTGCATTGGGTGATGACGCTGCCGTTGGCGATGTCCAGCGCAGCAAACAGCGTCGTGGTGCCGTGGCGCACGTAGTCGTGCGTGATGCCTTCGACCTACCCCAACCCCATCGGCAGCACAGGCTGGGTGCGCTCTAAAGCCTGTACTTGGCTCTTCTCGTCCGCGCACAACACAAGCGCATGATTGGGCGGATTCAGATACAGGCCGACGATGTCGCGCACCTTCTCGATGAAGAACGGATCAGTGGAGAGCTTCAAGCGCTTGGAGCGATGCGGCTGCAGGCCGAACAACGTCATGTAGTCGCCCCTGAAAACCCCCAGACCACATCCATTGCAAGGCTTCATCTGCGTTTTCGGTGTGCTGGAATTGCCAGTTTTCGCCCATGCGTACACGCCGTCCTGCCGCCGAGCAGTTGCCTGCCGATGAGCTGTTTCGTTCGCGTCTGGAGAACCAGATCGACTTGCGCCATCCACTGGTCCAGTTGAGCCATCGGTTGCCGTGGAGTGCGTTGGAGCAGGCGCTATCGCCGCGGTTGCCGGCCACCACCGGCACAGGCGGTCGGCCCGCATTGCCGGTGCGTCTGATCGCCGGGTTGCTTTACCTCAAGCACGCCTACGACCTGTCCGATGAAGCGGTGTGCGGACGTTGGCTGGAAAATCCGTACTGGCAGTTCTTCACCGGCGAGGTGGTGTTCCAGACCTGCTTGCCGTGCGATCCCAGCTCCCTGACCCGTTGGCGACAGCGCCTGGGCGAAGCCGGTATGGAAGAGCTGTTGGCGCACACGATCAACACCGCTCACACGATGAAGGCGCTGGATGCACGTGAGTTGTCGCGGGTGATCGTGGATACCACCGTGCAGGAAAAAGCGATCGCCCATCCCACCGACAGCCGTTTGCTAGAGGTGGCGCGCAAGAAGCTGGTGCTGTTGGCCAAGCGACACGGCATCGCACTGCGACAGAGCTATGCGCGGCAAGGTCCGGCGTTGAGCCGCAAGGCCGGACGCTATGCGCATGCGCGCCAGTTCAAGCGCATGCGCAAGGTGCTGCGACGCCAACGCACGATCCTGGGACGCGTATTACGCGATCTGCAACGCAAGCTGGACCAGCTGGAACCCACGGTGCGTGAGCGCATTGGTATCTGGCTGGAGCGCGCACAACGGTTGTTGACACAGCGCCCCAAGGACAAACAAAGACGCTACGCCCTGCACGCGCCGGAAGTGGAATGCATGAGCAAGGGCAAGGCAAGCAGCCCCTACGAATTTGGCGTCAAGGTCGGCATTGCAGTGAGTGCGCGCAAGGGCTTGATCGTGGGCGCGCGCAGTTTTCCCAGTAATCCCTACGACGGCGATACGTTGGCCGAGCAACTGGAACAGGCGCGCGGGCTGCTGCAGGATGTGAATGTGATCCCGCAGGTGGCGATTGTGGATCTGGGGTATCGCGGGCGCGACGTGAAGGGCGTGCAGATCCTGCATCGCGGCCAAGCCAAGACGCTGACACGACGGCAATGGAGCTGGATCAAACGACGGCGAGCAGTTGAGCCGGTGATCGGACATCTGAAACAGGACTGCCGCTTGAATCGCTGCCATCTCAAAGGCGCCCAAGGCGATGCACTGCACGTGCTCGGCTGCGCCGCTGGCTGCAACCTGCGCTGGCTGCTGCGCTGGATCGCATTTTTGCGTGCTTGGTTGCAGGTGGTGCGGGCGCGTTCCTCAACGCCCTCAAGCACCATGTGGCCCGCAAACATGGCACTGGAGCTTTGAGAGGGGTTTTTCAGGGCCGACCATGTAGCGGTGGACGGTGGTGGAGAGTCCTGTCTCCTCCGCCAGCGTGCGTCGCGACCAGTGCGTGTTGCCGTTCGGCTTGCGCGTCAAAGCGGTATTGACCAGTTCGGCTACCTTTTCATCGCTGGTTGTGCGCGGCCGACCGTGCTTGAGTTCGTTGTGCAGGCCGGCAATGCCGCGCTCCCGATAGCGGGTACGCCACAACGTGACGGTTGGCCGGCTCACCCCGTAGCGATGCGCAATTGCCGTCTGCGGCTCGCCGTCGGCCATGCGCAGGATCATCTGCGCGCGGCGCGATAAGGCCGCCGGCAAACTCTGCGAGCGAGCCATCGACTCCAGTTGCAAACGATCGTCGGTACTGACAACCAACGGCTTGGCGGGCCTTCTCATGGCCGAGCACTCCGGTTTCCAAGAGTGCTTCTTTAGACAACGCCAGATAAGAAAAGTTACATGCGGAACGCGACACTAGCTCTTCGCAGCGTTTGGGGGCCGTGTACAGGATCTTCGTCCAGGATGCACGTAACAGCCACATGCGCGTATTGGGCGGGCGCAAGCAATGCGCATACCCACCGTCCGGACGATCATTTCAAGCCACCGCCGGGCGACGTAATCCGAATGTTATGCCACCGTGTACACACTGCACATGCAGACGCGACCGTTAAGCTGCGTGTCCCTGCGCCTGCCTGGCGCGTTTACCTCGGCCAGACTGCTCATGTCCAAGCACCGCACCCGCCCTTTGATGCTGATCGCCCTGGCCGCTGCGCCATTGGCGCATGCGCAGGAAATCGCACCGCAGCCGGCCTCGCCGCAAGCCTGTACCTCGGTCACGTCCGATGCCGCGCGTCTTGCCTGTTACGACAAGGCGCTGGGCTACACCCCACAGCTGACCGCGGAGGCGGATGCCGCAGCGCAATTGGCCAAGCAGAAGGAAGCCAAGTCCGACGACACGCGTACGATCAGCCGGGGCGGCGATTTCTTCCGCGCCGACGGCCAGGACCAACCGAAAGAAGAAGCGGTGGCCAATGCCGGCCGCGGCTCGTTGCTGGATCGACGCTGGGAACTGGCCAAGGACTCCAAGCTGGGGACCTTCCAGCTGCGTGGCTACAAGCCGGTGTATCTGTTGCCGGCGTTCTGGACCAGCGACACCAACCGCACCCCGCAGTCGCCGAATCCGGCTAACTCGGTCAACACGCCGCAGCAACTGGACAGCACCGAGCTGAAGTTCCAGCTCAGCTTCAAGACCAAGGTCGTGGAAGATCTGTTCGGCGACAACGGCGATATCTGGATGGGCTACACCCAGAGCTCGCGCTGGCAGGCCTACAACGCCGATGCGTCGCGCCCGTTCCGCGAGACCAATTACGAGCCCGAAGCGATGCTGGTCTTTCGCAACAACTACAGCATCTTCGGCTGGAAGGGGCGCATGAGCGGCATCAGCCTCAATCACATGTCCAATGGACGTGCCGACCCGCTGTCGCGCTCCTGGAACAGGGTGATCCTGAACTTCGGACTGGATCGCGAAAACTGGGCCCTGACACTGCGCCCGTGGTTCCGCATCAAGGAAGACCGCGCCGACGACAATAATCCCGATATCGAGGATTACATGGGCCGTGGCGACGCGACGCTGGTTTACAACAAGGACGGCCACGAAGTCGCGCTGATCGCACGCCATTCGCTGCGCGGCGGCGACCGCTCGCATGGTTCGGTGCAGCTGGATTACGGCTTCCCGATCACCAACCTGCTGCGCGGCCATGTGCAAGTGTTCGATGGCTACGGCGAAAGCATGATCGACTACAACCACAGGGCGACTTACATCGGCCTGGGCGTATCGTTGCTGGAGTGGTTCTAAGCGCGATGGAATCCGACAGGCGCGGATATCGGCTGATTTCCAGCATGCACCCGTGGTCGCTGGCAGCATGCGCTGGAGTTAATCGATAAAATCGCATGCGTTAATCCAATAGAAAAGCCGGCATGTGCGCATGCCGGCTTTTTTGTCTTGCACCACATGCCGACAGACACTTGGCCCGCCCTGCCACAGCAACATCATGTAGCAGAGGCCTTCTTGCGGAACGGATCACACGTCGAAGAAATCCACCTTGCCGTCCTGCACAGCATCTCGCAGTGCGCGAGGTGGACTCAGATCCAGTCCGTCAGGCCTTCCCGGCGATAGGTTTCCTGAAAAGCCGGGCGCGCCTTCATCAGGGATGCGTGCGCTTGCAGCGCCGGCCAGGTATCGGTCGGGCGTGGCATGTTGCGCGACCAGCGCATCAGCATGGTCAACATGAAATCGGCTGCCGACACGGTATGTCCGAGCAGATAGGGGCCATGGATCTGCAGATGCGCATCGACCTGGGCCCAGGCCGCTTCGAGTTTGCAGCGGGCCTGAACCTGCGCAGCCTCGGCATGCTCGGCACCAGCCGGTTCGCTCGGGTAGAACCAGGCGCGGTATGCCGGCTGCAAGGTGTTGGCGCAGAAGAACATCCATTTGTAGTACGCCGCGCGTTCGGGTGTTCCGAGCGCGGGGGCCAGCGTTGCCTGTGGATGCAGGTCGGCCAGCTGAAGCACGATTGCCGCGGCCTCGGTGAGCACTTGCCCGTCCAGTACCAGCGTGGGCACCACGCCGGCGGGATTGATCGCCAAGTACTGCGGCGATTTGTGCTCGCCGCGTTCGAAATCCAGCGGGTGCAACGCGTGCGGCACATCCAGTTCGATCAGCAGCCAATGCACCACAAATGCTGCGGTGCTGGGGGTGTGGTAAAGCGTCGTCGCCATGCAGATTCCTGAGTGTGAGCGCCTACGCAAGCTACTACACAGCCGCCTGGTAGAGGCGGCTGATGCGCTGAGTCGACTGCAGTGCGGCTACTGCACGCCCATGCCGCCTGACGACTGCTCGCGATGTGGTGCCAACCACTCTTATTCCACCACCACCGGGATCTTGCCGATGCGCGACTGCCACAGCCGGGGGCCGGTCTTGTGCACCGACTCGCCGGTGGAATCCACCGCGACCGTCACCGGCATGTCCTTGACCTCGAATTCGTAAATCGCCTCCATGCCGAGGTCTTCGAACGCGAGTACGCGCGCCGCCTTGATCGCCTTGGACACCAGATACGCCGAACCGCCGACTGCCATCAGGTAGACGGCCTTGTTGTCGCGGATCGCATCGATGGCCGCATCGCCGCGCTCGGACTTGCCGACCATGCCGAGCAGGCCGGTCTGTTCCAGCATCTGGCGGGTGAACTTGTCCATGCGCGTGGCGGTGGTCGGGCCGGCCGGGCCCACCACTTCGTCGCGTACCGGATCGACCGGGCCGACGTAATAGATGAAGCGGTTGGTGAAGTCGACCGGCAAGGTTTCGCCCTTGTTGAGCATGTCGATCATGCGCTTGTGCGCAGCGTCGCGGCCGGTCAGCAGCTTGCCGTTGAGCAGCACCACTTCGCCCGGCTTGAAGCTGGCGACCTCTTCGCGGGTGATGGTGTCCAGGTTCACCCGGCGCGCGTTGGTCGGGTTGTAGGTGAGCTTGGGCCAGTCTTCCAGCGACGGCGGGTCCAGCATCACCGGGCCGCTGCCGTCCAGGGTGAAATGCGCATGGCGGGTGGCGGCGCAATTGGGGATCAACGCCACCGGCAGGTTGGCGGCGTGGGTCGGGTAATCCTTGACCTTGATGTCCAGCACCGTGGTCAGGCCGCCCAGGCCCTGCGCACCGATGCCCAGCGCGTTGACCTTTTCGTACAGCTCCAGGCGCAGTTCTTCGGCGCGATTGGAGGCGCCGCGCGCCTGCAGGTCGACGATGTCGATCGGCTCCATCAGCGCCTCCTTGGCCAGCAGCATCGCCTTCTCGGCAGTACCGCCGATGCCGATGCCGAGCATGCCCGGCGGGCACCAGCCGGCGCCCATGGTCGGCACGGTCTTGAGCACCCAGTCGACGATGGAATCGGACGGGTTGAGCATGGCGAACTTGCTCTTGGCCTCCGAGCCGCCGCCCTTGGCCGCGACGATCACCTCAACGTGGCCGCCCGGCACGATCTTGGTGTTGACCACTGCCGGCGTGTTGTCTTTGGTATTGGTGCGCTTGCCGGCCGGGTCGGCCAGCACGCTGGCGCGCAGCTTGTTGTCCGGATGGTTGTAGGCGCGGCGCACGCCTTCGTTGACCATGTCCTCCACGCCCATCGTGGCGTCGTCCCAGCGCACGTTCATGCCGATTTCCAGGAACACGGTGACGATGCCGGTGTCCTGGCAGATCGGGCGGTGGCCTTCGGCGCACATGCGCGAATTGATCAGGATCTGCGCGATGGCGTCCTTGGCGGCCGGCGATTCTTCGCGCTCATAGGCGGCGGACAGATTCTTGATGTAGTCGACCGGGTGGTAGTAGCTGATGTACTGCAGCGCATCGGCGACGGACTGGATGAGGTCTTCCTGCTTGATCGAGGTCACGGCTGGCTCTACGGCTGGCGGGGGCAATCCGGCCATTTTAGAGCAAACAGCGGGCGCATCCTGGCGGAGCGTTTCTCTGTGCGATTCACCGGGGCGCGATGTCGCCCTTCGTCGATGCACTACTGCACTGGTGGTGCGGGGCGTGGCAAGCGAAGAATCCGCTCACCGGTGCCGGTGCAGCGGCGGGCGGTACGCCTGGCGCACCAATGGAAAGGCACGCATCCGCCCCTGCCCCTTGCCCAACACCCCACGCCCACGCTGCGGGCGGCACACTAGCGCGATGTCAGCTTCCCGTTCCGGCGCCACTGCGCCTGCCGCTCCCCGTACCGGCCCCACCCTGCGCGAGCGTCTGGATGCGCTGCGCAACCTCCCGCCGTTCCTGCGCCAGATCTGGCAGACCAGCCGCTGGCTGAGTGCCAGCAGCATCGGCTTGCGCGTGCTGCGCGCGCTGATGCCGGTGGCCTCGCTCTACATCGGCAAATTGATCATCGACGAGGCGATTCACCTGGTCGGCCAACCGCCGGCGTTCGAGTCGCTTACCCAGGCCTTGGGGAGCGGCCGCCTGAACCGCCTGCTGGAATTGCTGGCGCTGGAACTGGCGCTGGCGATCGGTTCGGACTTGCTCGGCCGGCTGGTCGGTTACGCCGATGCACTGCTGTCGGAGTTGTTCAACAACGCTGCCAGCGTGCGGCTGATGGAACATGCCGCCCAACTAGATCTGGAAGACTTCGAAGACCCGGACCGGCAGGACAAGCTGGATCGCGCGCGGCGCCAGACCATGAACCGCATGAACCTGATGAGCCAGCTGTTCGGTCAGGTGCAGGACGCCATCACCGTGGTCAGTCTGGCGGTGGGCCTGGTGGTGTATGCGCCGTGGTTGATCGTGCTGCTGGCGGTCGCGTTGATTCCGGCCTTCATCGGCGAGGCGCACTTCAATGCATTGGGGTATTCGCTCAACTTCCAGTGGACACCGGAGCGCCGCCAGCTCGATTACCTGCGCCAGGTCGGCGCCAGCGTGGAGACCGCAAAAGAAGTCAAGATTCTCAACCTGCATCGCTTCCTGATCGCGCGGTACCGGCGCCTGGCCGACAAGTTCTTCCAGGCCAACCGCGCACTGGCGCGCAAGCGTGCGTTGTGGGGAGCGTTGCTGGCGGCACTGGGGACGTTGGGTTACTACATGGCCTACGGCTACATCGCCTGGCGGACGGTGCGTGGCGATTTCAGCATCGGCGATCTGACCTTTCTGGCCGGTAGCTTTCTGCGCTTGCGGCAATTACTGGAAGGCTTGCTGATCGGTTTTTCCCAGGTCGCCGGCCAAGCGCTGTATCTGGACGATCTGTACTCGTTCTTCAACATCGTGCCGGACATCCGCTCGCGCCCCAATGCCTTGCCGGTGCCGCGCCCGATCCGTCAGGGCTTCGTGTTCGAGGACGTGGGCTTCCGTTATCCGGATGCCGAGCAATGGACGGTGCGGCACCTGGATTTCGAACTGCGCGCCGGCGAAGTGCTGGCCCTGGTCGGCGAAAACGGCGCCGGCAAGACCACCCTGGTCAAGCTGCTGGCGCGGCTGTACGACCCGGATGAAGGCCGCATCCTGCTCGATGGGCAGGACCTGCGCGACTACGACCTGGACGATCTGCGCGCCAATCTGGGGGTGATTTTTCAGGACTTCGTGCGCTACCACCTGAGCGTGGGCGAAAACATCGGCGTCGGCCAGGTCGATGCGATGAACGATACGCCGCGCATCCAGGCCGCTGCGCAGCGCGCGATGGCCGGCGAGCTGATCGACGGCCTGCCCGATGGCTACGACCAATTGATCGGCCGACGCTTCAAGAACAGCGTGGATCTGTCCGGCGGGCAATGGCAGAAGATCGCCATCGCCCGCGCCTACATGCGCGATGCGCAGCTGATGATCCTGGACGAACCCACCGCCGCACTGGATGCGCGCAGCGAATTCGAGGTGTTCCAGCGCTTCAAGGAACTGTCGGACAACCGCACTGCGGTGCTGATCTCGCACCGCTTTTCCAGCGTGCGCATGGCCGACCGCATCCTGGTGCTCGCCGCCGGCCGCATCGAGGCTAATGGCACCCACGAAGAACTCATGGCGCAGGGCGGGCGCTATGCGGAACTGTTCGAGTTGCAGGCGGCGGGGTATCGGTGAGGCCGGGAATCGGGAATCGGGAATCGTTAAAAGCGGCGTTCCCGCCGTCTGATCGGTGCTGAGCGTCTTGCCACGGAGGCATCCGGGGTCCTTATGCAGCTGCCCCATTCCCCATTCCCTATTCCCCATTCCCCATTCCCGGCCAAATGAGAGCCCCTCTCATTTGGCCGGCTTGAGGTAGAATTGGCCGGTACTCTTCCCACGGCACTTACCGGTATGTCTTCCGCTTTTGGCGCCGAAACGGTGCTTGAGGTCCGTCACTGGACCGATGCCTACTTCAGCTTCACCACGACCCGCGATGCCGGTTTCCGTTTCGAAAACGGGCAGTTCGTGATGATCGGTCTGGAAACCGAAACGCGCCCGCTGCTGCGTGCGTACTCGATCGCCAGCGCAAATTGGGAAGAACATCTGGAGTTCTTCAGCATCAAGGTGCCGGACGGCCCGCTGACCTCGCGGCTGCAGCACATCAAACCGGGCGACAAGGTCCTGGTCGGCAAGAAGCCCACCGGCACGCTGCTGATCAGCGATCTGCATCCGGGCCGCAACCTGTATCTGCTGGGTACCGGTACCGGCCTGGCGCCGTGGCTGTCGATCATCAAGGACCCGGAAACCTACGAGCGCTTCGACAAGGTGATCCTCACCCAGGGCGTGCGCTTCGTGCAGGATCTGGCCTACCGCGATTACTTCGAACGCGAGTTGCCGCAGCACGAATTCCTCGGCGATCTGCTGCGCGAAAAATTGCTGTACTACCCGGCGGTCACGCGCGAAGCCTTCGCCAATCAAGGCCGTTTGACCGAGCTGATGGCCGATGGCCGCATGCAGCAGACACTCGGATTGCCGACGTTGGATCCGGCCAACGACCGCTTCATGATCTGCGGCAGCCCGCAAATGCTAGCCGACCTGCGCACCCTGCTGGATAGCCGCGGTTTCCAGACGTCGCCGCGCATCGGCACGCCTGGGCATTACGTGTTCGAGCGCGCCTTCGTCGAAAAGTGATGCGGCACACGGCAGCGCTGTTATTGCATCCTCGAAGGAGCGCACCTGGGCGCGACCGAGCAGTCCCGGTAATGCCTCATCCTCGGCATAACGCCTCATCTCCTCGGTAAAACCGCGTCGCGCCCGGGTGCGCTCCTACGGTCTGGGCTTGTTGAAAAGTTGGGCATGCGCGCGCGACATCACGCGGCCAGCGCGCGTTCGATGTCCGCGACCAGGGCCTCCGGCTTGGTGGTCGGTGCGTAGCGCTCCAGCACGGTGCCGTCGCGGCCGATCAGGAACTTGGTGAAGTTCCATTTGATCGCTTCGGACCCAAGCAGGCCGCGCTGTTCGTGCTTGAGCCATTGCCACAGCGGATGCGCACCGCTGCCGTTGACCTCGACCTTGGACGCCAGCGGAAAATCCACCGCGTAGTCGAGCGAGCAGAATTGGCGGATCTGCGCCGCATCGCCCGGCTCCTGATGGCCGAACTGATCGCACGGAAATCCGATCACCACCAGCCCGCGCTCGCGGTAGCACTGCCATAAGGCCTGCAAGCCGGCGTACTGCGGCGTAAAGCCGCATTTGGATGCCACATTCACCACCAACAGCACCTTGCCGGCATAGTCGCGCATGGTCTGCGTGCGGCCGTCGAGGTCGGTGAATTCAAAGGTGGAGAGATCGCTCATGCCGGGCTCGGTCGTTCGGAGGAGTGCCAGCGTAGCGCAGCCGTTGGAGTGCGGTACTGCCGTCGTCCTGTGTGCTCAGCAGCCCGTCCACATTGACGCCGGCGATGCGGTCGCGCTCGCCTCCATCGACCACGTTCGCCCATGGCGCACGTTGACCTTGCAGCCATGCCTTTTGTCACACGCCTGTCCCGGCGGGCTGGGTTAGCCTCGGCGGCTCGCACTTTGGAGCTACCTTCTTGACCACCCGTCTCGCTTTTGCCCTGGCCGCTTCCCTGGGACTTGCCATGCCGTCCTACAGCATCGCCGCACCCGCGACCACGCAGGCTGCCACCCAAGCCAACCCCTTCTTTGCCGACAGCACGCTACCGCTGCATTACCCGCAGTTCGACAAAATCACCGACAGCGACTTTGCACCGGCCTTCGACGCCGGCATGGCCGAGCAGTTGAAGGAAGTGGACAAGATCGCCAACCAGAAAGCCAAGCCGAGCTTGGACAACACCCTCATCGCGCTGGAAAAGAGCGGCGCCACGCTCGACCGCGCCACCACCGTGTTCTTCAATCTGGTCGGTGCCGACACCAACGACGCACGCAAGAAGCTGCAGGCCGACTACTCGGCCAAGTTTGCCGCGCATCGCGATGCGATCTCGCTCAACAGCAAGCTGTTCGCGCGCATCCAGACCTTGTACGACCAGCGCGCCAAGCTGGGCCTGGACGCACAAAGCCTGCGCCTGGTCGAGAAGTACTACAGCGACTTCGTCCGTGACGGCGCCAAGCTCTCCGATGCCGACAAGACCACGCTCAAGGCGATGAATGCCGAGCTGGCCAACCTCGGCACCACCTTCAGCCAGAACGTGCTGGCCGAGGTCAACGCCGCTGCAGTGGTGGTGGATGACGTCAAGCAGCTCGATGGTCTGTCCGAAGAACAGATCGCCGCTGCCGCCGAAGCGGCCAAGGCGCGCAAGCTCGATGGCAAGTACGTCATCGTGCTGCTCAATACCACCGGCCAACCGCCGCTGACCCAGCTGAAGAATCGTGAGTTGCGCAAGAAGATCTACGACGCCTCGGTGTCGCGCGGCAGCCACGGCGGTCAGTACGACAACACCGCGCTGGTGTCGCGCATCATGAAGCTGCGCGCCGACAAGGCCAAGCTGCTCGGCTTCCCCACGTATGCCGCGTATTCGCTGGAAAACCAGACCGCCAAGACTCCCGAAGCGGTCAACGCCATGCTCGGCAAGTTGGCGCCGGCTGCGGTGGCCAACGCCAAGCGCGAGGCCGCCGATCTGCAGGCGATGATCGACAAGGAACAAAAAGCCGCACGCAAGCCGACCTTCAAACTCGAAGCCTGGGATTGGGCCTACTACAGCGAGAAGGTGCGCCAGGCTAAATACGACTTCGACGAGTCGCAGCTCAAGCCGTACTTCGAGCTCAAGAACGTGCTGGAAAACGGCGTGTTCTATGCGGCCAACCAGGAATACGGCCTGACCTTCAAGCAGCGCACCGACCTGCCGACTTACCGCGACGACATCACCGTCTATGACGTGTTCGACGCCGACGGCAAGCAGTTGGCGATCTTCATTGCCGACATGTATGCGCGCGAATCCAAGCGCGGTGGCGCATGGATGAACTCCTACGTGTCGCAGTCGGATCTGACCGGTTTCAAGCCGGTGGTGGCCAATCACCTCAACATTCCCAAGCCGCCGGCCGGCCAGCCGACGTTGCTGACCTGGGACGAAGTCACCACCATGTTCCATGAGTTCGGCCATGCGCTGCACGGCATGTTCTCCGACGTCAAATACCCGTATTTCTCCGGCACCAGCGTGCCGCGCGACTTCGTCGAGTTCCCCTCGCAGGTCAACGAGATGTGGGCCGACGAGCCGTCCATCCTGAAGAACTACGCCAAGCATTATCAGAACGGCTCGCCGATGCCGCAGGCACTGCTGGACAAGGTGATTGCCGCGTCCAAGTTCAATCAGGGCTTTGCCACTACCGAGTATCTGGGTGCGGCAATGCTGGATCAGAACTGGCATCAGGTCAGCGCCAACCAAGTACCGGACGCCGCTGGCGTGATGGCATTCGAAGCCAAGGCGCTGCAGCAGGACGGCATCGCCTATGCACCGGTGCCGCCGCGCTACAAGACGCCGTATTTCAGCCACATCATGGGCGGTTACGCAGCGGGCTATTACGCCTACATCTGGTCGGAAGTGCTGGACGCCAATACCCAGCAGTGGTTCAAGCAGCACGGTGGTCTGAGCCGCGCCAATGGCGATCGTTTCCGCAAGACTCTGCTCTCGCGCGGCGGTAGCGTGGATGCGATGGAGCTGTTCCAGAACTTTGCCGGGCATGCGCCGCAGATCGAGCCGCTGCTCGAAAAGCGTGGCCTGACCGAGACAGGGGAAACGCCAAAGCGCTGAGTCCAAAGCGGCTGGCGATGATGCATCGTTCGCTGGCCAGCTATCAACGCGTGCCCCCCTCTCCCGCCGGGGCACGCATGTTTGAGCGCCGCCCCCACCGATCGCATGCAGCGCACTGGCCCAGCATTCCCAGATCGGTGCTTGATCGCAAATTTCGCCGATGCGCTCTTCTGCTGCGCACGGAAGGCACCCCGAAGGGGGGATAAAAGCGACTCCCGCAGTGATGCGGCTTATGCGCCTTGTCGGCTTGTCGGGCACGTGCGCAGTACCGCCATCGGCACAGGTGCGATTGACACGCCCAGTGCGTTCAACTCAATGGCACTTCGCTCATTGACGCTCTCCACAAACAACAACGGCGCCCGGTGAACCGGGCGCCGCTGAACTGCCTCTGCAGCCACGACCACGCATCTGTTTTTCGCGGACTCAGGTCAGGTTACTGCCCCTGACTCGAAGCGCTGGTGTCGACGCCCGCACCGACCGAACCGCTGGCATTGCCCTGTCCATTCCCGGCTTGCACGGCACCAGACCCGGATGCGCTGGCCCCGCCCGACACCCGCGCCGAGGACGGGCTCATGCTGGCGTTAGCAGTGTGCGAGGCGCTTCCGCCAGCTGCACCACTCCCGCTCAGCGCCGGAGTGCCTAGCGTGCCGGCATGACTGGAGGCAGCGGCTCCTTGAACTGTCTGCATGCCAGCCGAGCCAGTCGCGCGGGCAGCGGTCTGCGCGCTGCCGACAGCACTGTTCGCGCCGCTACGTGCCATCTGCGCGGCGTTACGCGCTGTCGCTACGCTACTGGCGGCCGTTGTCTCGGTCATGGTCTTTGCCCCCATGGCGGCATCGCCGGCGGCATCCTTCGTCGCCGAGGCGGCAACGGCACCGCGCGCGGCGGTCCGCTGCGCTGCGCCACGCACATGCCGCGACTGCGCATCGATCGCACGCTGCCCGTGGTCGAGCGTAGACCCCGCGCCCAGGGTGCCAGCGCCGCCCACGTTACCGCCAAGCGTCGCACCGCCCACCCCACCGACGGTGCCGCCCACCGTCCCGGTGAGTCCGCCGGCACCGCCGAGTGCCTGCGCGCCCGCCAGCCCGGGGCCCAGCGCCAACACCGCAACCATCACCGCACTGGAGATCAAGGTCGTGTTCTTCATCGCTATCTCCTCCGCTGCCGCAGCCAATCTGCGGCCTCACCCAACCATACGAACCGAACGCAAGCGGTCATCCCGACCTGACCTTACGCAGACAGGAAGCATTCACCGCTCCGGCACTCGCTGCAGGGGGAGCTCTTCGCCCAGCACGCCGTAGCCATACACCGGGTCGACGCCGCTCGCACCAAGGTCGTGCGCGCTGCCTTGCAACTGTGCACGCAGCGCAGCAGCGGCCTGAGGATCGGGCTGCGCGAGGGATTGCGCCGCGATCCGCGCCACCAGCGGTGCAGCGAAAGAGGTTCCGCGCTGCCGTCTCCACTGCCCTTGCGGCGCGGCGGCAATGATGTCGCCGATCGCGGCAAACACCACCTGGGTACCGCGCCCGGCCTCCGGCAGGACACGCAGCCGCGTGTCGACCGCAGTCACGCCGATCACACCGGGATAGGAGGCCGGATAAAGCGGCGGCGCCGCCGGTCCATCGTTGCCGACGGCCGCCACCAGCAAATGACCGCGTGCCACCAACGCGGCCACCGCACGTTCCAGCAGCCGGTTAGGTGCCCCGACCAGGCTGATATTGATCACCGCGACGCCTTGCTGCGCCATCCAGGCCAACGCAGCGACCAGTTCGACCGCTGCACCGTCGCTGGATGTACCGCAATACAGATCGGCCGCATATAGGGTGCGCGCGATGGGACCATGCGTAACCGCGCGTCCGGCCAACAGCGATGCCACCGCAGTGCCGTGGACCTGAGGGCGCGCGCGTCCATCGCATCCCCAGCGCTGGACCTGTACACCGACCAGCGCAGGATGCGCCGCGTCGACACCGCTATCGATCAGCCCCACCCGAAACCCCGCCGCCGCATCGGTCTGAGCCGAACCGGCAGGCGCCTGGACAGCGGGCGCCTCGCCGGCCTGGGACTCGCTATAGAGATGGTTGTAGACATACTCGCCCTGCGGGTCGAGCTGGCGCAGCCGCTGCATCGCCTGTTGCGTTGCCAGACCCGACGGCGCGCGCAACACCACCACGCGCAACCCGAGCGCATCGAAGCCGCGTTGCTCTGCGACGACGAAACCGGCTGTCTGCGCTGTCTGCAAGGCCGCTGGACTCGGCGCCAACGCCACGATCTGACCACGCATCACGATCGCGCCATCGGCATCGCGATCCAGATCGCGCGGCCGCGCACGCACAAGCGCATCCAGGCGCAGCCTGCGCAACCGCCGCAGATCGCCCTGCGCTTGCTGCAACGCGCGATCCGGCGCAGCCGACAGCGGCGGTACGGCTTGCGTCACGTCGTTCGCCAGCCCTCCGACAGAGGGCAACGCAAGTTGCGCCGACACCGGCTGGCCGACAGCCAATAGTGCAAGCCAGCACCAGCGCGTGCCCCGGATTTTCGCCATCGCCCACCCCACCATGGTCGCTTGTTGCGTGCCATGCCACACTAATCGCGCCTCGCAGACGCACCGTGAACGCTTACAGCGTGCACGGAAGAAAACCACCTTGCCAGACGTATAGCTGATGAATGAGCTTGACCCTGTGGCAACCGTCAGCGACGGCATCTGTGCACTGCTACCGCGACTCAGGCGTTTCGCGCGCGCGATTGCCGGCCATCAGGCCGATGCCGACGATCTGCTGCAGGTGGCGATCGAACGGGCTTTGCGTCATTGCGCGCAGTGGCGGCCGGAAACGCCGCTGCAATATTGGCTGTTTGGCATCATCCGTCATGCCTGGCTCGATGAAGTTCGCGCGCAGCGGCGCAGACGCCAGCTGTTCGTCAGCGCCGCAGAAGGAGAACAGGTAGGCGACAGCCCGATGGAGCGCCAGCAGGAGTGGATGGCGGTACAGACGGCGATGACGCAGTTGCCCGACGAGCAACGGTGGCCGATCGCCTTGGTGTTGATCGAGGGGTTGTCGTATCGGGACGCCGCAGCGGTCCTGGAAATCCCGATCGGCACCCTGACCAGTCGCCTGGCACGCGGCCGCGAAGCGCTACAGGCGTTATTGGAGGAAACCCCGTGAAGGACATCGACCAATCCATTCTGCAGGCGTACGCAGACGGCGCGTTGACACCGGACCAGGCCGAACGCGTCGAAGCCGCGCTAGCGGCCGATCCGCAGCGGGCTGCGGAGGTGCGTCAGTTGCAGCAGGTGAAAGCGCGACTGCGCAACGGCTATGCACCGGTGCTCGAGGAACCCATCCCGGCGCACTTGCTGGATGCGGTGCGACAGCGCCCACCGACCTCGCCGCAGAGCTCTGTCATCACGGCCACCGTCCCTACCCAAGCGCCGGTGCCTGCAATGCAGCGGCATCCAACGCGGCGTTGGGCTGTGCCCGGTTCGATCGCGGCCGCGCTGCTGATCGGCCTCTGGCTGTGGCAACGTCAGCCGCCGCAGCCTGCGCCGTCTGCCGTGTTGGCCGAGCAAGGACACGACGCCGGCGGTGCACTTGCGCTGGCACTGGACCGCCAGCTTTCCGGCGAGCAGCAGGACGAGGTTCGCATGGGCCTGAGTTTTCGCGCGCGCGATGGCCACTATTGCCGCAGCTTTTCACTGAAATCCAGCCACGCTGGATTGGCTTGCCGTCAGGGTGAGCGCTGGCGCATCGAAGTGGTTGCGCCGATGCAGCCGCAAGGCAACGACAGCGAGTTGCGCATGGCCTCCAGCACACTGCCGACGGCCTTATTGGATGCCATCGACGCGCGCATCGACGGCCAGGCCCTCGACGCCGAAGGCGAGCGCAATGCGCGCGCGCGCCAGTGGCGTTAAGCCACGCGCCGAATGCGGCCTGGCGCAAGCGCATCGTGCACCTGCAGTCAACCGCGAACCGCACGACAGTGGTCGCACGGTCCGGAAGGACTCACTCGGGAATCCCATCCACGCTCTCCAGCAGCTTCTTCAACAGCTTTTCCAAACGCAGCTGTTCGGCTTCACTCATGCTCGCGGTCTCTGCATTCACCAGCGTGCAGACATCGGGCAAGAGGCTTTCGATCAAGGCCAACCCGGCAGGCAGCAGCGTCAGTACGATCTTGCGCCGATCGTCTGAACTGCTGGCACGCATAATCAGCCCCTTCTCGCATAGCTGATCGGTCAGCCGGGTGATGTTGGCCGGTTTTTCGCTGGCGGCTTCGGCCACCTCGGTCGGCGTGATCGTTTGCTCCGACGTGCCGTAGAGCATCATCAGAATCTCGTATTCGGGCGGACTGATGCCATATGGCTTGAGCAGTGCACAGGCCTGCGTGTGCAGTCGCTTGTAGAGATGCTTGATCAGTCTCACCAGCACTGCCGGCTCCCGCGGGAACGCTGGATAACGCACGCAGGTATGGTCCACGCGCCTTGCGGTTGGATCGAAACTACTCATATCACCCGTTTGGAATACATTACTGAATGGCCGCGCCATTCAATCACATCAAGCGCTGCGCAACACCTCAGCGAGCGAAGAGATGTACATATTCCGGTGCGACCCAAGGCAGTAATGTGGAGGCAGCGACCTCTGCCGTTTGCGTGCCATCCGAGTACGGGCCCACCTGATACGGCGGAAACACGAACCGCACGGCAGTGATCTGCCCGCTCGCATTCAACACCGGCACAAATTGTGCAAAATTATCCACCTGCGCTGCAGTACCTTCGGCAATCATGCGATCGGCCGATGCAACCTGTTCGGCCTGCTCTTCTACCGGCACGCGATCCGCTTGGACGCGCTGGGTCGCTGCAGCATGCAATTGCGCCGCGACCTCGCTCCCGATTTTTCCCCAGCCTGCCGGGTCCGGAATCAGCGCCTGCGCGGTCAATTGCTTGCGCTCCTTGACCAACCATACCAAGCGCGCCACCAGCGGCTCGCCATGCGCACCGCCGGTGTAACGGCTGCCGTCGGCAGAAATCACGATCAGGTCGGGGGTCTGCAACATGGTCTCGAACGCCAGCGACAGCTCATACGGCACGGCCGGCTTGTCGTTGCCCAGGCCGGACACGGCTTGCATCAGTTCGGCACGCGCGTCCTGCGCATAGCCGCGAATGAGCGCAGTGAGTTCCGGATACGCATCCAGCCCGTGCGGATAGCTGATGCCCACCATATAGGCTGGCGCATGCTCGATCACATCTTCCAGCGGGCCGCCGCTCTCTACGACGGTCGGCGCTGCAGGCGGCGCTGTCGCGACCGCTGCTCCAGTTGCGGGCTCGCTCGGCTCTGCGGCTGTCGGTGCACGTTGCGTACACCCTGCCAACGCGACCAACACCAACAAGCCCTGCACTGCCTTGACTCCAAGCAACCGCCCCATTACCGCCCGCTCCCCTGATAAATAGCGTTACGAAAAGACTCGACTGCTGGTCAGGCCAGCAGATCCTGAAATTGCGGATGTCGCCGCACGTAGGCATCGGCATAGCTGCAGGCCGGCACCACTTTCAAACCGCTTTGGCGTGCATAGTCCAGAGCAGCCTCGACCAGCACTGCAGCGATACCGCGTCCGCCGATCGCGTCTGGCACCTGCGTGTGGGTGATGGTCATGATCTCGCACTGGCTGCGATACGCCAGCTCGGCGCGATGTCCATCGGTATCTATGTTGAAACGCTGCCGGGCAAGATCGTGTGCTGCGTGCACTGTCGACGCCTCTCTCATTGTCTGCGCCAAGCAGGAAGTGGTCGCCAGTGTGACCAGCGCGACGCCGCGCCTGCGTGAAAGTGAATCGATGCTGTGATCGGCGGCGCAGCTTGCGGAAAGCGCGCTCAAGTTCGCTGGGCAGGCGCCGATAGCTGACCCGAAGGCAATGGCTGCAACCGGTCTGCGGAAGCCGCCGACGTCTTCGCCTATCTAAGAGGAAGCCACCGCATGAACCACGATTCGGCAGGACACAGCGCAGACAGCGATAGCTCGTTGCTGGAAAACTTGTTCCAGTTCGCACTCAAAGGCGATACCCACAATCCGGATTTCACGCAGCTCAACGATACCGTGTACGAGCGCCTGCAGCAGGCCTACGGCGTGGCATCCAGCACTGACCAGGAACGCAACGCGGCCTGAGCGGGCGGCGCTGCGCCGTGGCGGTCTCGTCCGTGACGCAGTCGTCGACCGCATTGAGCATGCCGCCGCCGGCTGCGTACCGATGGCGTTGTCTGGAACTGGAGCAGCAGCAAGAAGCCGGCTAGTTCAGGCATCGCTGCACCCGGCCAGTGACTGCGCGCCCTATTGCGAGCCGCCCTCATCTGCCAGACCCACGCCACCGCGGCGCGTCGGCCCGGCTCGGCCTTACTAGCAGCTACTAATCCGCTTCCCGCGGCGGCCCGCTCCGTTCGACCCTGCTGCCGTCGAGCGCCACACTGCGCTTGCTTCAACCACCGTTCGCGCTATGCGACGACTCGGAAACACCCGCTATCAACAGGGGATTGCAAGCCGCCTTATGCCAACACAATCGCCTTGCCGGCCCGCGCTTAGCCGAAGCGCGGATTGGACAGCTGTTCCAGGAACACCTGCCACACGCGCGGCTCCATGATCAGCATGAACATCACACCGAACGCGGCGCCGGCCAGATGCGCGCTGTGGTTGATGCGATCGCCGCCACGGCGGTCCATCCACAGGCTGTAGCCGACGTAGAACACCGCATAGATGATCGCCGGCGCCGGAATGAACAGCACCAGGATGATCGTCCATGGCTGCAGCAGGATGAAGGCGAACAACACCGCTGAGACCGCACCGGACGCGCCCAGGCTGAGGTAATTGGGATTCTTCTGATTCTTCAGGTAGCTGGGCAGGATCGAGACCACCAGTGCAGCCAGATAGAACAACGGATAGGTCAGCACGCTGCCGGTGAGCTCGGCCATCACCTGCTCGATCACCCGGCCGAAGAAGAACAGCGTGACCATATTGAAGACCAGGTGCCCCAGGTCGGCATGGATGAAGCCGTAGGTCACCAGGCGGTCGTACTGCTTGTGCTTGTCCACCGCCGGCGGCCACAGGATCAGCCGGTCGCTCAACTTGCGGTTGTTGAACGCCATCCACGAGACGATGCCGGTGATGGCGATCAGGATCAGGGTAATCATGCAGACCTCAGGCAGTACGGTAATTGTCGACCATGCGATACCGGCGTGCGTACAGGCCGAAGGCCAGAGCCGCCAGGAATGCAAACGCCGCGAAGAAGAACATCAAAAATGCCGCTTCGCTAAGCCCAGTATCGGCGATATGCGCGGTCACCGTCGCGTGGCGCACTGCCACGTTCGACAGCAGCACCCACAGATTGCCCACGGTGGTGGTGAGATACCAGAAACTCATCACCACGCCCTTCATCGACGGCGGCGCCTGGCTGTAGGCGAACTCGATGCCGGTGGCCGACACCAGCACCTCACCGAAGGTCAGCAGCGCATAGGGCAGGATCTGCCAGGCGATGTGCATCGGCTCGCCACCGTCCATCACCATCTGGATCGCGCCCACCGCAATCCAGGCCACGCCACTGAAGGCGATACCGCTGGTCATGCGGCGCAACGGGGTCGGCTCCCAGCCGCCACGGCGTAGCAGCGGATACAGCACCAGGTTGTTGAAGGGAATCAGCAGCATCACCAACAGCGGATTGAGCGCCTGCATCTGCGAGGCGGTGAACCAGGCCGGCATGGTCATCTCGCGCCCCTGCAGTACCCAGGTCGACGCCTTCTGGTCGAATAACGAAAAGAACGGCGTCACCAGCGCAAAGATCACCAGCACCCGCAACAATGCGCGCACGCCTTCGACCGCTGCATCCGGATGCGTACCGCGCGCGCGTTCCAGCTGCCACCAAGTGCCGCCACCGATGCCGGCCAGCAACAGCACCAGTGCAATGCACAGGCACACCACGATGCCCAACTGTTCGATAAGCGCGAAACCGGCCAGCGCCAGCAACACCGACACAACCGCCAGCATCAACCCGGGGCGACCCCGCCCCGGCGCATGCGCCAGTAATGCAGTGCGCACCACCGCAGCGAAACCATGCGGGTCCTTCGGCCGCAGCGGCACCAGCACGTAGCGCTTGCGCCCGAGCCAGAACACCAGCGTGGCCACGAACATCAAAATGCCGGGAATGCCGAATGCCCAGGCCGGGCCAAGATTCTTCAAGGCCAGCGGAATCAGCAACGAGGCGAACAACGAGCCGAAATTGATGATCCAGTAAAAGGCGTCGAACACCACCTTGGCCAGATGCTTGTTGGACTGGTCGAACTGGTCGCCCATGAACGAGGCCACCAGCGGTTTGATGCCGCCTGCGCCGAGGGCAATCAAGCCCAGGCCCAGGAAGAACCCGTGACGGCTGTCTTCGAACAGCGCAAGACAGGCGTGCCCGGCGCAATAGATCAGGCTGAACCACAGAATGGTGTCGTATTTGCCGAAAAAGCGGTCGGCCAGCCAGCCGCCCAGCAGCGGGAAGAAATACACCCCGATCATGAAACTGTGCAGGATGTGCTTGGCTTCGGCCTCGCGGCCCGGCCCGCCAACTTCCTGCAGCAGCAGCGAGGTGATCAGGAACTGCACCAGGATGTTGCGCATGCCGTAGAAGCTGAAACGCTCGCAGGCCTCGTTGCCGATGATGAAAGGAATCTGGCGCGGCAGCCGCGCGCCGGCAGAAGCGCCTGGCGAGATGGAGGTGGTCAAAGGCAGTCCGGTCGTGCTGAAAACAGCCCCTATCGTACCGGCGGGCACCCGCATGCCGCCATTGCGTGGCCCGAGCTGTCACGCGCGGGCGCGGCTGACAGACCGTGTCCCCAGGTGGGCCATGTTGAGCAAGTGTGCGGACAACGGCGCTGGCGCCAACGTTGCGCGGCCTCCGCGTCGTTTTTCGCCCGCCTCGGACGCCGATCACATGGTCGACAGAACCCCATTGCCGCGTTCGGTTACGCTCTCCGCGTTGCATGGATCACGGCGGGACCATGACGCAGTGCAGATTGGCCTCGCACGCTGGCTCGGCTACATTGCAAACGTTTTCCTGGAACACTGGACCGCTGGATGCCCCGCTTCACCCGCCTGGCCCTGAGCCTGTTGCTGCTGACTTCCACTCCTGCCGCCCTGGCTGCCGCGCCGCTGACAACCCAGGCAGAACGCAGCGGTTTCGTGCAGACCGGACACTACGACGAAGTCATTGCGCTATGCGATGCGTTTGCGCAGCGCTACCCACAGGCGGTGCGCTGCATCCAGTTCGGCACCACGCCGGAGGGCCGGCCGATGAAGGCCTTGGTCGCCTCCACCAGTGGCGCACTCGACGCGCAATCGGCCGCGCGGCGCGAACTGCCGGTGGTGCTGATCCAGGGTGGTATCCATGCCGGCGAGATTGATGGCAAGGACGCGGGCTTTTTGGCGCTGCGCGAGTTGCTCGACGGCAAGGCCGGCAAAGGCGTGCTGGACAAGGTTGTGTGGGTGTTTGTGCCGGTGTTCAACGTCGACGGGCATGAGCGCTTCGGCGCCTGGAACCGCCCCAATCAGCGCGGCCCCGAGCAGATGGGCTGGCGCACCACCGCGCAGAACCTCAATCTCAACCGCGATTACGTCAAGGCCGATGCGCCGGAAATGCAGGCCATGCTGCAGCTAGTGCAGCAGTGGGACCCGCTGATGTACGTGGACCTGCACGTTACCGATGGCGCCAAATTCGAGCATGACGTGTCGGTGCAGGTGGAACCCGTGCATGCCGGCGATGCGACCTTGCAGCGCGATGGCACACGCTGGCGCGACGCGGTGCTTGCCGACCTGAAAAAACAGGGCTCGCTGCCGCTGCCGTACTACCCGTCCTTCGTGCACGAAGACGATCCCAGTTCCGGTTTTGCCGACGACGTCTCGCCGCCGCGCTTCTCGCACGGTTATTTCCTGCTACGCAACCGCTTCGGCATGTTGGTGGAAACGCATTCGTGGAAGGATTACCCCACGCGCGTGCGGGTCACCCGCAATGCCATCGTCTCGGTGCTGCAGCAGGCCGCGCGCAATGGCGCGCAGTGGCGTGCCAATGCAGTGGCTGCCGATCAACGCGCCACGCATTTGGCTGGCACGTCCCAGCCGCTGAGTTTCGCTGCCGGCCCGCAGGCGCGCACGGTCGCGTTTCGTGGCTACGCGTATACGCGCACGCCTTCGCCGATTTCCGGCGCGCTGATGACGCACTACGACGAGAGCAAACCGCAAATCTGGCAGGTGCCGCTGCGCGACCAGATCAAGCCCGATGTGGTGGTAGATGCGCCACGCGGCGGCTATCTGGTGCCCGCTGCACAAGCCGCCTTGGTGGGAGAAAAACTGCGCCTGCATGGCATCGCGTTTCAGACCATCGGCAGTGCAGCGGAGCGCCCCGTGCAGACCTTCCGCGCCGATAACGTCAAGTTCGCGGCACGCTCCAACGAAAGCCATCAGACCGTCGAACTCAGCGGGCAATGGCGCGATGAAACCCGCACCGTACCGGCCGGCTCGTTGTTCGTGCCGATCGCGCAACCCAAGGCGCGTTTGGTGATGGCAATACTGGAGCCGCAGGCACCGGATTCGCTGCTGCAGTGGGGCTTTTTCAACACCGCGTTCGAGCGCAAGGAATACATGGAAGCCTACGTCGCCGAAGAGGTGGCGCGCGGCATGCTTGCGCACGATGCCGCATTGAAGGCGCAATTCGAACAGCGCATCGCCAGCGACCCGGACTTTGCCAAAAACCCGCAGGCACGTCTGGAATTCTTCGCCAAGCGCCACGCATCGTGGGATGAGCGCTACCAGCTCTACCCAGTGCTCCGCACCGCGCAGATCGACTTATAACCGCCCCGCCGATTCCGGCACGCGGCCGCGCGGCACCGCCGCGCCGATTCCGGCACTTCGGTGCCCCCTCATTTGTTATGACACAGCACTACAAGGACACCCTGTGCCACAGCTTGATATGAAAACGCTTACAACACCCGTTAATCGCCCTCGCCCCCTTGTATTGGCAGTGGTCATGGGCATGGGCATTGCGCTGGCTGCATCGTTGGCAAGCGCCCAATCGGCACCGGCATCGCAGCCGTGGATGGACACCGCGCTGACCGCGGACCAGCGCGCCGACCGTCTGCTCGCGCAGATGACCGACGACGAAAAATTCCAGATGCTGCGCAGCTACTTCGGCCTGGGCACCGACAAGATTCCCAAGCCTGAAGGTGCGCTCGGTTCGGCCGGCTATGTGCCCGGTATTCCACGCTTGGGCATCCCCGCGCAGCAACTGGCCGATGCCGGCGTGGGCGTGACCAATCCCGGCGGCATCCGCAAGGGCGATTACGCCACCGCGATGCCGTCCGGCCCCTCGACCGCGTCGAGCTGGAATCCGCAACTGGCCTATGCCGGCGGCAAGACCATGGGCCGCGAATCCTGGCAGCAGGGCTTCAACGTGTTGCTCGCCGGCAGCGTCAACCTGCAGCGCGATCCGCGTAACGGGCGCAATTTCGAATACGCGGGTGAAGATCCGTTGCTGGCCGGCACCATGGTCGGCGAATCGATTCGTGGCGTGCAAAGCGAACATGTGCTGTCGACGATGAAGCACTTCGCACTCAACGACATGGAGACACGGCGCAACTTCCATAGCGCGCAGATCGGCGAGCAGGCGATGCACGAATCGGATCTGCTGGCGTTCGAGATCGCACTGAAGATCGGCGACCCGGCCTCGGTGATGTGCTCCTACAACAAGATCAACGGCGTCTACGGCTGCGAGCACGATTACCTGCTCAACCAGGTGCTCAAGCAGGAATGGAAATACCCCGGTTACGTGATGTCCGACTGGGGCGGCGTGCACAGCGGCTCCAAGGCGGCGTTGGCCGGGCTGGATCAACAATCGGCCGGCGAAGTGTTCGATGCGGCGGTGTTCTTCGATGCGCCGTTGCGCATGGCGGTGTCGGCCGGTGTGGTCCCGCGCGCGCGCTTGGATGACATGGTCAAGCGGATCTTGCGCAGCCTGTTCGCGCATGGCGCGTTCGATCATCCGACCCAGCGCCAGCCCATCGATGGCAAGGCCGGTCTGTTGGCTGCGCAGCGCGTGGCCGAAGAAGGCAGCGTGCTGCTGCGCAACGAGCAGGCCACCTTGCCGCTGTCCAGGGACGTGCGCCGCATCGCGGTGATCGGTGGCTACGCCGACAAGGGCGTGATGTCCGGCGGCGGTTCCTCGCGTGTGGACTACACCATCAACGGTGGCAACGCCGTACCCGGCCTCACCCCGACCACCTGGCCCGGCCCGGTGATCGTCCATCCGTCCTCGCCGCTGCAGGCGCTGCGCGCCGCATTGCCGAACGTGCAGATCGATTATGTCGACGGCAAGGACCGCGCTGCCGCGGCACGCGCGGCCCAGGCCGCCGAGGTGGCGATCGTGTTCGCAACGCAATGGGCGGCAGAATCGGTGGACCTGCCGGACATGCGCTTGCCCGACAACCAGGATGCCTTGATCGAGGCGGTGGCCAAGGCCAACCCCAAGACCACCGTGGTGCTGGAAACCAACGGGCCGGTGCGCATGCCGTGGGCCGAGCGCGTGCCGGCGGTGTTGCAGGCGTGGTACCCGGGCATCGGTGGCGGTGAGGCGATTGCCAACCTGCTGACCGGTGCGGTGAATCCCTCCGGCCATCTGCCGGTGACCTGGCCGGTGGACGAATCGCAGCTGCCGCGCCCGTCGATTCCGGGCCTGGGCTTCCAGCCGGCCAAGCCGGGCGAAGACAGCATCGACTACGCCATCGAAGGCGCCAACGTCGGCTACAAATGGTTTGCCGCGCGCAAGCTGACGCCACGCTACCCGTTCGGCCATGGCCTGTCGTACACGCAGTTCCGCATGGGCGGGCTGCGTGTGGAGGCGAACGGCAGCCAGCTCACCGCCAGTTTCGAGGTGGAAAATATCGGTCAGCGCGAAGGGGCCGCCGTGCCGCAACTCTACGTCACCCTGCCCGATGGCCACGCCACCCCGCTGCGACTGATCGGCTGGCAGAAGCTCACGCTCAAGCCGGGCGAACAGCGCAGCGTGCAAGTGATTGCCGAGCCCAAGACCCTGGCAGATTTCGACGCCAAGGCACGTCGCTGGATGATCGCGACGGGCACTTATCGCGTGCAACTGGCGCGCTCGGCGAACGAACCGGTGCAGAGCGCGGAAGTCGCCTTGCAGGCCGCACCGTTGCCGTAAGCGTATTGGGCGCATGCACCGATGCGTACATGCGCCAGCTCGGGCGGGTTGGGTTGCCATGCAGCGCAAGTCGCCACGAAAAAATGTGCCGGATGCGTTGACAGTCTCGCGCGCACCTTGCACAATTCGCCTCCTGAGTCGCCCAGGTGGCGGAATTGGTAGACGCACTAGCTTCAGGTGCTAGCGGGGGCAACTTCGTGGAGGTTCGAGTCCTCTCCTGGGCACCACGACTCACGGTAGATCGTAAAAAACCTCGCTTCGGCGGGGTTTTTTCGTTTGGGCGGTTGCCTGATATATCCCGCTCGCCGTCGCAAGCGCTGTCTGGGGGCACATCCAGCAAGCACGTCAGCCTAGTTTGACGACGACACCCCCAAAGCCGGCGGGCGCCAGGCTGCTCCGCGTCTGAGCACGATGATCCGCAAGCAACGCGCGCGTACAGCAGTGCTGGTTGCGGCTTGCAGATAGCGCGGGACCTCAGCGCGATCCAGCCCCTCCCTACCGTGCGACGCAGTGACTTTCGACACGCGTCACCGGTCGTCACCACAGCTGAGGATGACGCGTCGCCCATCACGGCACTTCGCCCATGCTTCGCCCATTGCAACGTGCCCTGTTGCTGATTGCCGCACTCAGCGCGCAGGCGTCGGCGCAGGATGCCGAAAGCCGCCCATCGCAGACGCATCGCGCGCAGGTGTCTTCGCGGCAATGCGGGCTTGGCACATCCTTCAATGTGCTTGCCGACAGCGGTGGTATCTGGCTGTACCGCGACAACGGCATACCGCGCGAAGTGTTCTTCCACGCAGGCGAACTGAGCATCGATCATCAGGTGCAACCGATCGGTGCTGCAGACCGCGAACGACTACGGAAGATGGAAGAAGAAACCCGCCTGCTGATGCCGCAGGTTTCTGGGTTAGCGCACGAGGTGATCGACCTCAGCTACGACGCGCTGGGCGGTGTGGTCCAGGTATTGACCGGCAGCTGGCTCAACGCCCGCAAGATCGAACGCCTGCGCAGGCGTGCCAGCGATTATGTCGACGGCACGCTGGGCAAAGGGCGCTGGGAGCAACAGGCCTTCGATGGCAACTTCGAGCGTTATGTCGAACAAGAAGCCGACAGCTTCAAGGGCAGTATCGCGCGCCACATGATGTGGCAGATTGCCACTGGCCGCGCGGACGGGATCGATGCCCGTGCGCAAGCGATGGATAGCCAACTGGATGCCAGACTGGACACGCGCGCCAGGACGATTGAAACCAGCGCCGCCGCGCTCTGCGGCCATGTGCAGACGCTGCGCCGCCTGCAGGACGCGCTGGACGTGCGCTACCAGGGACAAGCGCTGCAGTTGCTTGACGTTGACCCTGAAGGCAATCGCGCTAGCAATCTAGCAGCGGCACGCAAACAGAAAACGCTAACCGAACGTGATACTGCAGACGATAACGCTCTTCAGTTATCCCACGCGGCGCAACCGGCAGCCGACAATCGATAACGCGCCGGCAATTCCTGTCACGCATCGCCAGCGCTTCAGTCTAAGTCGTTGGAACTCATCTTGATCGTTTGCCTGATACGCGTAGCGCGCGCAGCGTCTCCCGCTGCGTCATAGGCCTCCGCCAGGCTATCCAATGCATTGCGTGATGCAGGAAACATCTGCGCGTTGAGCATAAACACATCAATCGCTGCGTCGGCGCCCAGGTTGGACAAGATGGTATAGCCGGCCGTATTGATCGCGCGCTCGAGCGCATCCGTGGAGAAGCAGAAATCTGTCCGGAGCGTCTCTGCAAGACTGCCGGGATCTTTCTCGTCGGGCGCACGCAGCGCAAAAGCAATCAACGTTTCAGAGAGCGATTTACTGGGAAACCGCTGCGGCGAAACCCTGGCAAGAACGCTATCCACCAGCACCCTGCTCCACACATTTCGCGCACTGCCATTGGTCAGATAAACGATGCTGTAGCTGTCGCCATCCAACGTCCGATCAAACACGATCCGCACCCTGACCCGCGCACCGCCGTCGTGTCCAACAGACCGGTACGCATCGTCCTGCCCGACCTCCCAGCCGCTGGCGAACCAACCTTGCTGTCCGTTCGCCAACACGCGCGGTTGCCAGAGCCGCTGTAGCGTTGCCTTGCCCACCAATTTTCCGGTGCGCATGGCTTCCAGAAATGTGCTCAGGTCGTCGATGCTTGTGTACAGATCGCCATGACCCAGCGCGTAATCGGGCAATGCCACCTGCGGCTCTTGCTGCAGTTTTCCATCCTTGCCGACATAGGCGGTGGCCACTCCGTGCGCGGGCAGCCTTGAGCGCCCCAGAAATGTGTGCGACAGCTGCAGCGTGTCGATGATTCGCTCTGACGCAACCTGCACGTAGGGCTTGCGGTAATGCGCCTGCAAGAGCTGCGCAAGAACGACGTAGTTGGTGTTGACGTAGCGCGTCTCGCTGCCAGGCACAGAACGCAGAGGTCTGGCAGCCAACACTTCGAACAGCGCTTGCGCAGTCGCTGGCAATGAAGCCTTGGCTTCATCCGTGCCACTCATCTGCGATGGTTCGAAATACTCGGGTAGGCCGGAGGTATGGTTGAGCAGTTGCGCAACGGTGATGCGCGCCCAGGACTGCGGCAACTCGGGCAAATAGCGCCTGGCCGGCTGATCCGGATCGATCTGTCCCGCCTCGATCAGTTGCATGATCAGCGTACTGACGAACAGCTTGCTCACCGAAAACGCCGGGAAGATCTGCTCGGGCGTCACCGCCTGCTTCGTGTCCAGATCGGCAAGCCCATCGACGCCGCGAAACAGCGGCTTGCCGTTGTGCACAACAGACACTGCCTGACCGAGGATGCCGTAGCGCCGACGATTGACCTGCAGTTGCTGGGTCAACGCATCCTCAAGCGACGCAGGCGCGGCGATCGCCGGAAAACAGCACACTTGCGTGACAAGCATCGTCGCAGCCACAAGCCCGCACAGCAGGCGTGCGGACAGCGGCCGCAATCGGCGAGATTGCATGCGATGCAGCGATGGCGACCTGCCATCGAGCAGGTCCCATTGCCTGCGCACCATCCCTGCCGACCACATGACCATCGCCCGCTCCTGCGTTGACGGCGAGAGTCTAGCAGCCTCTCACCAGGGGCTCAGTGCCCCCCGGCCGCCGCTGCGCTGCCGGCACCGGCGCCGAACGGCGGCTTGGCCAGCCACAGGAAGAAGATGATCGCCAGGAAGGTCCAACCAAGCAGATAGAAGATGTCGTTGAAGCCCATCTGCGAGGCCTGATGGTTGATCATGTTATTGAGCGATGCAGCGCCGCGTTGCAGGTCGCCCTGCCCCATCGCAGCCAATTGTTCCTGCATGCCGGGCGTATACACCGAAATGTGCTCGGTGATATGCGCGTGGTGCACCTGGGTGCGATGTGCCCACAGATAGGTGGTTAACGATGCAGCGAAGCTGCCGCCCAATGTGCGCAGGAACGTGGCGAGGCCGGAACCTGCAGCAATTTCGCGCCCGTCCAGATCCGACAGCAGGATCTGCAGCACCGGCATGAAGAACAACGCCACGCCCACGCCCATCACCAGCTGGATGGTCGCCACATGGCTGAAATCCACCTGCAGGTTGAAGTTGGAGCGGAAGAAGCTGGTGAACGACATGAAGATAAAGGCGATGGTGGCCAGCATGCGCAGGTCGAAGCGCAGCGCATATTTGCCCACGAACGGCGTCATCAGTACCGGCAGGACGCCGATCGGTGCGGTGGCCAGGCCGGCCCAGATCGCGGTGTAACCCATGTCACGCTGCAGCCATTGCGGGATCAGCAGGCTCACGCTGAAGAACGCGGCATACGCCACCACCATCGCCAATGTGCCGGCGCGGAAATTGCGATGCCGGAACAGCTTGAGATCGACGATGGGATCCTTGTCGGTCAACTCCCAGATCACGAACACCATCAGCGCCACCGCAGCGATGCAGGCCAACACCACGATCTTGTCGGAAGAGAACCAGTCTTCGTCATTGCCCAGGTCCAACACCAACTGCAGCGCCCCCACGCCGACCACGAGCAGGATCAGGCCGATGTAATCCATACGCGGCTTTTCGAGCTGTTCGGGGCGATGCCGCAACTGCGAACCCACAATGCTGCTGGCGATGATGCCCAGCGGCACGTTGATCAAGAAGATCCATTCCCAACTGTAGTTGTCGGTGATCCAGCCACCCAGAATCGGCCCGGCGATCGGCGCCACCACGGTAATCATCGCCAGCAACGCGAGCGCCTGCCCGCGCTTTTCGCGCGGATAGATCGACACCAGCAGACTCTGGGTGATGGGGTACATCGGCCCGGCAACAAACCCTTGCAGCGCACGCGCCACCACCAGCATGCCCATGCTCTGGGCAAGACCGCAAAGGAGCGAGGCAATGGTGAATGCAAGCGTGGACCACACGAACAATTTGGTTTCGCCGAAGCGCCGACTCAACCAACCGGTCAACGGCAACGCGATCGCGGTGCTGACAGCGAACGAGGTGATCACCCAGGTCGCCTGCTGCGAACTGGCACCGAGATTACCGGCGATAGTGGGCAGCGAGACGTTGGCGATGGTGGTATCCAGCACCTGCATGAACGAGGCCATGGCCAGGCCCACGGTGCACAACGCCACACTGACCGGGCGAAAGCCGGCAGCGGGCGCTGGTGCCGCCGGACCGCCGGGCGCGGTGGGAGCTTGCGAAGACATGGTGGCTTAGCCCGCCTTGCTGGCAGCCTGCGACGGCAGGTTGTCCTGGATGATGCGTTGGATATCGGCGTCAGCGGCCTTGAGCTGCTGCGCATACACGTCGGTGGAGAACACCGCGCCATTGGCCAGTTTGGTCGGCAACACGCTGCCCTGCTGATCGTGCAGATTGACTTCGACCTTCATCGACAAGCCAATCCGCAGCGGATTGCTGGCCAGTTGCTTTGAATCCACAGCGATTCGCACCGGCACACGCTGCACGATCTTGATCCAGTTACCGCTGGCGTTCTGCGCCGGCAACAGCGAAAACGCGCTGCCGGTGCCCAGGCCCAAGCTCTGGATACGGCCGGTGTAGCTCACGCCGCCGCCGTACAAATCAGAATGCAGTTCCACTTCCTGGCCCAGACGCATGTGCTTGAGCTGGGTTTCCTTGAAGTTGGCTTCCACCCACACCTGTTCCAGCGGCACCACCGCCATCAGCACGCTGCCCGGCTGCACACGCTGGCCAACCTGCGCCGAGCGACGTGCGACGTAACCCGACACCGGCGCTACCACGCCGGTGCGCGCATGATTCAAATACGCCTGACGCAGCTGCGCGGCAGCGGTCTGCACGTCCGGCTGATTGGCCACCGCGCTATCGTCCACCAACGCACGATTACGCTCGAAGCTCTCGCGCGAGCCACTCACGGCCGCTTCGGCTGCGGCCAGTTCGTCGCGGGCATGCGCTAGTTCTTCGTTGGAGATCGCGCCGGTGGCAGCCAGATCCTTACGCCGTGCGAAGTCCGAGCGCGCACTGCGCAGCGTGACCTCGCGTGCGGACAATTCAGCCTGTGCGCTCTCCACGCTGCGATACAGACCGCGCACCTGACGCACGGTCTTGGCGAGATTGGCTTCGGCCTGCTGCACCGCGACCTCGGTGTCGGCCGGGTCCAGTTGCACCAGCAACTGGCCGCGCTCCACGCGCATGCCGTCTTCGGCGCCGATGCTCACCACAGTACCGCCCACCATCGGGGTGATCTGCACCTGGTTGCCCTGCACATACGCGTCGTCGGTGTCTTCGTGCCAACGGCCGACCAGGAAGTACCACACCACCAGGCCGATGATCGCCAGGATCACCACAATGGCCACGATGCGCAGCGCAGTACGGCGCTTGCTGGGCGCGGCGGGTGCGGGCTGAGGAGAAGTTGAAGTCGTCTGGCTCATCGTCGATGTCTCAGGAATTCGGTTGTGCGGAAGTGGGCGCGGTGTGTGCGGTATCGCGTGCGGGCTCCGGCGTGAATCCGCCACCCAGCGCACGCTGCAACCTCACCGAGGCCAGAAGTTGTTGCGACTGAAGCCCGGCCATGCGTTGGCGTGCGACAAGCAACTGCTCCTGCACGCTGAGCACTTCCAGATAGCTGCCGATGCCGGCGCGGTAGCGCTGCTGGGCCAGATCGAAGGCAGCCGTTGCGGTCTGCACGGCGTCGTTCTGCGCCTGCGCACGTTGCTCCAGCGAACGCACTGCAGTGACCTGGTCGGCCACCTCGCGCAGCGCAGAGATCACTTTCTGGTTGTAGTCGGCCACGGCCAGGTCGTACTGCGCATCGCTGCCGGCCAGATTGGCGCGCAGCTTGCCGCCGTCGAAGATCGGCAGGCTCAACGCTGGCGCGACCAGACCGAACACCGAGCCGCTTTCCAGCAACTTGCCGAGATCCGGGTTGATCACCCCGCCCAGCGCCGTGAGGTTGAGGCTGGGATAGAAGCGGGTCTTGGCGACTGCGATGTTCTTGTCGGCCGCCTCCACGCGCCAGCGTGCGGCGACCACGTCGGGGCGACGGCCCAGCAGATCCGCCGGCAGCATGCTCGGCAACTGGGTGACCATGCCCGCGCCCACTACCGGGCGGGCGATGTCCAAGCCGCGATCCGGCCCCTGCCCGACCAACGCCGCCAGCGCGGTGCGGGCTTCGTCGATCTGCTGCTGCGCGGACTGCAACTGCTGCTGCGCAGCCGGCACGCGCGCTTGCGTCTGACGCACCTGCAACTCGCTGTCGATGCCGGCGCTGCGGCGTTGCCGGGTCAGCTCCAGCAGCTTCTGCGCACGGCCCAATTCCTCATTGGCCAGGTCGTGCAGACTCCACGCGTAAGCAAGCTGCGCATAGCCTTCGGCAATCGCCGTGGACAGGTTCAATCGCGCCGCTTGCGCATCCACTTCGGCTGCATGCGCCTGATCGACCGCGGCTTCCCACGCACTGCGCTTGCCGCCCCACAGGTCGATGCCATAACGGAAATCCAGCGTCACCTGCGCACTGCTGCCGTACTTGCCACCGAGCTCTTCGCCGGCCATGGATTCGGGCAGCTGCAGTCCGGTGTAGCCACCCGACACCGAGAGGCTCGGGCCGCGCTCAGCCTGCGCACTGCCGATGCGTGCCTGCGCCTGATGCAAGCGCGCATCGGCCGCAGCGAGGCTGGGGCTGTGCTGCAGGCCTTCTGCGATCAGCGCATCCAGTTGCGCATCGCCCAGCGCCCGCCACCAATCGCTGGCTGGCCACGCGGCCGGGCTCAGCATGGTCTGCTGCGCCAGGGTGCGTTCGGCGTGCAGTGTGCTGGGGTCCAGCACGGCGCCTTGCGGAGTCAGACCACGGCTGCTGGCACAGGCGGCCAACGCCAGCGCCAGGGCAGTGATAATGAACGGCCGCGCCAGGCGCATCGAGCGCGGGCGCAGCCTCTGGGTCGGGGAACTAGCAGCGTTCATGAGTTGAGTGCATCGCGGACACGGATAAGAAGTGAGGTAAGAAGTTCGCGCTCGGGCGCAGACAGATCGCGCAGGCCGTGCTCGATGGCGCGTTCACCGCGCAAGCGCAGCCGTTCCCATAACGCCACGCCCTGTTCGGTCATGACGATCTGCAGCGCGCGTCGATCCTGCGCGTGCGGCTCGCGCCGCACTGCGCCCAGCGCTTCAAGCTTGTCGAGCAGGCGGGTCACCGCGCTCGGGGTCTGGTCCAGCGCCAGCGCCAATTCGTTGGCTGTGCACGGCGAGCGCACCGCCAAGACCTTCAGGCCCACGTAGTGGCTGAAGCCGAAATCGGGCAGTTCGCCCTTCATCTCGGCATCGAGTTGGCGCATCAGCGCATCACGCACCTGGCGCAGCAGCAAGCCGAACGACGGCGCGGCGATAGACGAAACATTCATGCCGCACATTTTGTTCCGAAAAATATATTTGTCAACGCAACTATCCCGCCAGGGATTAAACCGCCTGCAAGGATCGCCACCCTACGTGCCGTGCGCACTGGCTCGGTAATACAATTCAGCCAATGAGTATCGAAAACTCGCCAACCCAGGTCGACGCATTGCCACCAGGCGTGCGCGCCAGCTTCGAAAAGGCCGATGGCCCGGTGCTGATCGCGTTCCTGGCAGAGTTGCGCGACGTGTGGGCGCCGGAAACCGCCTGGCACGCGCACGTCCGCGGCCAGCTGATGTATGTGGAACACGGCGTGCTCACCGTGCATACCGAACAAGGCACCTTGTCGCTGCCGCCGGGCTGCGCTGGCTGGTTGCCGCCCGGACGGCAGCACACTGTCGAGCTGGCCGGGCCATTGCGCGGCTGGGGCGTGGTGGTGCGGCCCGATGCCTGCGGCGCCCTGCCTGCGCAAGGCGGGGTGATCCGCCTGACCGGGCTGGCCCGCGAGGCCGTCATGCGGGCCGCACGCTGGCCGCTGGATCAGCCGTTGGATACCGCCCAGCAACGCCTGGCCGCGGTGCTGCTGGACGAGTTGCGGCAGGTGCAGATCGACCACCTGCACCTGCCGATGCCGGCCGACCGCCGGCTATTAAGGATCGCCCGCCAGCTGCTCGACACCCCCGCCGACCCGCGTTCGCTGGAGCAATGGGCCGACTGGGGTGGACTGTCGTCGCGTAGCTTGAGCCGGCATTTCCGCGACGAGACCGGCCTGAGCTTTGCGCAATGGCGACAGCACGCCCGGCTGGCGGAAGGCTTGCGGCGGCTGAGCCAGGGCAGCGCAGTGGCGCAGGTGGCCGACCAGCTGGGCTACAGCAGCCCCAGCGCCTTCGTCAGCGTCTTCCACCGCCATTTCGGCGCCCCGCCCGCCCGTTATTTAGCCAGCCCCCACGCGCGTGGCTTGGCATCCCCCGCCGCATCCGGATAATCGGCGCTCTTCGAGTCCGCGCCCCGGTGCGGACTCCTCTCACGCAGGACCTGGCTTTACATGACCGATCTGACCCGCCCCACCTTCCATGGCTTCGAACAGCTGCCGCTGCGCGAGTACGCCGAACGCGCCTATCTCGACTATTCGATGTACGTGGTGCTCGACCGCGCCCTGCCGTTCCTGGGCGACGGCCTGAAGCCGGTGCAGCGGCGCATCATCTTTGCCATGAGCGAGCTGGGGCTGAATGCCGCCGCCAAGCCGAAGAAATCCGCGCGCACCGTGGGCGATGTGATCGGCAAGTACCATCCGCACGGCGACAGCGCCTGCTATGAGGCCCTGGTGCTGATGGCGCAGCCGTTCTCGTACCGCTACCCGCTGATCGAAGGCCAGGGCAACTTCGGCTCCACCGACGACCCCAAGTCGTTCGCGGCGATGCGCTATACCGAATCCAAGCTGACCCCGATCGCCGAGGTGCTGCTGGGCGAAATCGCTCAGGGCACTACCGACTGGGCGCCCAATTTCGACGGCACCCTGGAAGAGCCCACCTGGCTGCCGGCACGCCTGCCGCACCTGCTGCTCAACGGCACCACCGGCATTGCCGTTGGCATGGCCACCGACGTGCCGCCGCACAACCTCAACGAGATCGTCAGCGCGCTGCTGCGGCTGCTCGACAACCCCGATGCCACGGTCGCGGAATTGTGCGAACACGTGCTGGGCCCGGACTACCCGACCACCGCCGAAATCATCACCCCGGCTGCCGACCTGCGTGCGATCTACGAAACCGGCCACGGCAGCGTGCGCGCCCGCGCCACCTACAAGAAAGAACACGCCAACATCGTCATCGATGCGCTGCCGTATCAGGTGTCGCCGTCCAAGGTGATCGAACAGATCGCCCAGCAGATGCGCGCCAAGAAGCTGCCGTGGCTGGAAGACATCCGCGACGAATCCGACCACACCAGCCCGGTGCGGGTGGTACTGGTGCCGCGCTCCAATCGCGTCGATGCCGAGCAGTTGATGGGGCATCTATTCGTCACCACCGATCTTGAGCGCAGCTACCGCTGCAACCTCAACGTGATCGGCCTGGATGGTCGCCCGCAGGTCAAGAACCTGCGCCAGTTGCTGAGCGAATGGCTGACCTTCCGCAGCGACACCGTTACCCGCCGCCTCAACCATCGCCTGCAGAAGGTCGAGCGTCGCCTGCACCTGTTGGAAGGCTTGTTGATCGCCTTCCTCAACCTGGACGAAGTGATCCGCATTGTCCGCAGCGAGGACGACCCCAAGCCGGTGCTGATCTCGCGCTTTGCGCTGAGCGAAGAACAGGCCGAATACATCCTGGAAACCAAGCTGCGCCAGCTGGCGCGCCTGGAAGAAATGAAGATCCGCGGCGAGCAGGAAGCACTCGCCAAGGAACGCGCGCAGATCATGGCGATCCTGGAAAGCAAGACCAAGCTGAAGAAGCTGATCAAGGACGAGCTGATTGCCGACGCCAAGAAGTTCGGCGATGCGCGCCGTTCGCCGCTGGTGCAACGTGGCGCCGCGCAGGCCATCGACGAAACCGAGATGGTCGCCAGCGAACCGATGACCGTGGTGCTGTCGGAAAAGGGCTGGGTGCGCGCGGCCAAGGGGCACGAGGTCGATCCGGCCGGGATGTCCTACCGCGATGGCGACGGCCTGCTGGCGGCGGTACGCAGCCGCAGCACGCACCAGGTGGCGTTCCTGGATTCGGATGGCCGCGCCTATTCCACCGCCGTGCATACCCTGCCCTCGGCACGCGGCAACGGCGAACCCTTGACCGGCCGTTTCTCGCCGGCGTCGGGCGCGGCGTTCCAGGTCATGGCCAGTGCCGACAACGCCAGCCGCTTCGTGCTGGCGTCATCGCACGGCTACGGCTTTGTCACCCGCTTCGAAAACCTTACTGGCCGCAACAAGGCCGGCAAGGCGATGCTCAATCTCACCGCCGGCTCGCACGTGCTGACGCCGGCGCAGGTAAGCAACCCGCAAACCGATCGCATTGTTGCGGTCACCAGCGCCGGCAATCTGCTGGCGGTGCCGGCCACGGACGTGCCCGAACTGGACAAGGGCAAAGGCAACAAGATCATTGAGATCCCCAAGGCCAAGCTCGGTACCGAACGCGTGGTGGCAGTGGTCGCGGTAGCACCGGGCAACACGCTGCTGGTGCGCAGCGGCGCGCGCACCATGAGCCTGTCGTTCAAGGACCTGGACACGTATGTGGGCGCGCGTGCAAGCCGTGGGTCGTTGTTGCCGCGCGGGTGGCAAAAGGTTGATGGGTTGGAAGTCCAGTAGACGTCAATTCACTCATCCGGCGCGCAGTGGCGCGACTGGACGTGGTGCGCCTCAGGCTACTGAGGCGCGGTCCATTACACGCAGGAGTCTGCACTCGCCGAGGAGCTCGTCCTTCTTCAACGGGGCACGTCTCCCCTGTAGGGCAGTTGAACCTCCACTACTCCTGTGCAATGCGACCAGACATCTGAGCACTTTTGGCATTTCAGGTCACAAACCGGCTGATGCACCGGAATCGCATATTCGCGCTGTCCAGGCGCAACGATGCAGTCGCAAAGTGGCTCACGACACGGCGCACCGCTTCACAACGCGCCATGCTCCACTCTCAAATGACCACAGTGGAGACAGCCACTGACAAGGCGATGCATGGACACGAACTTCTGGTTGGAGCGCTGGCAACTGGGACACACCGGCTTTCATCAGCAAGAGGTGTTGCCGCTACTGCAAAAGCACTGGCCTGCCCTGCACGTGCCGCAAGAGGTCCGTGTTCTGGTTCCCCTGTGCGGGAAGACGCTGGACATGCATTGGCTTGCAGCACGAGGCCATCGCGTGCTCGGCGTGGAGCTGTCGCCGCTGGCAGTAACGCAATTCTTCGATGAGGCAGGACTGCAACCGCAGCGCCACAACAGCGCTGCAGGCGAGCATTTCATCGCCGGCCCGATCGAGATCATCTGCGGCGATGCATTCGCGTTGGATGCCAGCGTGCTGGCCGATTGCACGGGCGTCTACGACCGTGCCGCGCTGGTCGCGCTACCGGCCGAACTGCGCCAGCGTTATCTGCAAACGGTCTACGCGCAGTTGCCAGCGCACTGCCGCGGCCTGCTGATCACCCTGGAATATCCGCAGGCAGAGAAGGCCGGCCCGCCGTTTTCGGTGGACGCAACAGACGTGCATGCACTTTTCGATGCCGCTTGGCAGGTAGACCAGCTGGAAAACCGCGACATCCTCGATCAGGAACCACGCTTCCGCGCTGAAGGTGTCACTGGATTATCGACTGCTGTCTATCGCCTGCAACGCCACTGAGCACCGCTGTCCAAGCGGTACGGCCATCACCTCGGCTGTCGTATGTCGCGCATGCGACCAGTGCCGCCAGCCGTTCAAGACCGCATGGCATTGCGCCAGGTGATGGTTCCGCATCACAGCTCCGTGAAAATGCATCCGGCAACCAGCTGCAAATCGCCGGCAAGTCGCACAGACCATAACCGGAAATGGCAAGGCGCTCGTCCTATGTCGAGCCGATGCCATGCTGCGTCAGTCAGGCCACTGCGCAGCATCGGTTACCGGCTCAACCGGCAGCGTGGCCCTTGTCGATCTTTGAGGTCTGGTACAACTCCAGACCAATACGCTTGATCAGGCCAAGCTGCTGCTCCAACCACCACGCATGGTCTTCTTCGGTGTCCTGCAACTGCTTGAGCAATATGTCGCGGCTGACGTAATCGCCGTGGTCTTCGCATAGCTTCATGCCGGCGGCGAGCGCAGCACGTACTTCGTATTCGACAACAAGGTCGCGCTCAAGCATCTCCACCACGGTCTTGCCCGGCGCAAACTCGGCCGGGCGCATGTCCGGGTCGCCTTCCAGGAACAGGATGCGCCGCAGCAGCGCGTCGGCGTGCTCGGTTTCCTCTTCCATCTCATGATTGATGCGCTCGTACAGCGCCATCAGGCCCTGATCCTCGTAGCGGCGCGAATGCAGGAAATATTGATCGCGCGCCGCCAATTCGCCGCGCAGCAGCTGCTTGAGGTAATCGACGACTTCGGGATGGCCTTTCATGATGTGCTCCAGCAACGCAATGCGTGCATGGTGCCCTAAGCCGGCGGGCAATGATCTAATCGGAATCACTTTCAGTTGCGCTTGCGGCCAGACTCGCTACGGTCATGTCCGCCGGTCACACTTCAACCGGGCTCAAGGAACCGACAATGCGTAAATGGCTGGGCCGGCTGCTGCTGGCAATCGTGCTGCTGGCCCTGATGGCCAGCATGGCGCTCTATGCATTGATGCGCGGCAGCCTGCCGCAGCTGGATGGTGACGGCGCTCTCAGCGGCCTGGCTGCGCCGGTCAGCGTGCAGCGCGATGGGCGCGGCGTGGTCACCATCGATGCGGCGAGCCAGCTCGATGCGATGCGTGCGCTCGGCTACGTGCACGCGCAGGAACGCTATTTCGAAATGGATTTGATGCGCCGCGCGCCGGCCGGCGAGTTGTCCGAGCTGTTCGGCGCCAAGGCCGTGGATCTGGACAAGCGCAACCGCGTGCACCGCCTGCGTGCCCGCGTGCATGCCAGCCTGGACATCGCCGCCGGCAGCCAACGCGCCGCATTGCAGGCGTATACCGACGGCGTCAACGCCGGGCTGGCCGCACTCCGAGTGCGGCCCTGGCCCTACCTGCTGCTGCGCCAAACACCGCGCGCATGGACGCTGGACGACTCCATCCTGACTGGCCTGGCGATGTACGCGGACCTGCAGGACAGCAGCAACCAGACCGAACTGGCTGCCGCGCGCATCCGCGCCGTGGTGCCCCCTGCGCTGGCGGCGTTGCTCGACCACCAGGGTTCCAGCTGGGATGCGCCGTTATTTGGGCCGCCGCAGGGCGACGCCAGTTTGCCGGATGCGGCCACGCTGGACCTGCGACGTCTGCCGCATCCGGCTACCGCACCACACGCGGAAACGCCGACGCCGGGCAGCAATAACTTCGCCGTCGACGGCAGCCTCACCGCCGACGGCCGCGCCATCGTTGCCGACGACATGCACCTTGGCCTGCGCGCGCCCAATATCTGGTTCCGAGCACGCCTGCGCTATGCAGACCGCAACGCGCCAGATGGCAAGGTGGACGTCACCGGATTCACCTTGCCTGGCCTGCCGGCGGTGGTGGTCGGCAGCAACGGGCATGTGGCCTGGGCGTTTACCAATAGCTATATCGATACGGCGGATTTCGCACGCATTCCTGCGCCCACGCCGGGCCATGCGCAAGCGCTGACCACGCATGTGGAAACCATCCACGTGGCCGGTGCAGCGCCGGTGCGTTTCGAGGTGCGCGAAGCGGCGTGGGGGCCGGTGCTGCACACCAACGCTGACGGCAGCATGCTGGCGTTGCGCTGGGCCGCGCAGCTGCCGGGAGCGATTCGGTTGGACTTCGCACAGATGAGCACAGCGGGCGATCTGCAGGCGGCGTTTGCGGTGGCCGACCGCTCCGGCATTCCGGCCCAGAACCTGCTGTTGGCCGATCGCAGCGGGCGTATTGCCTGGCGTCTGATCGGCGCGCGCCCGGAACGCAATGCAGGATGCAGCCCAAGCGGGATTGCCGAACTTGCGACCTCTGGACCTACGTCGAACGCAGCATCAAGCGCACCTGCAGATGCGGCTGCAACACCGTCGATGTCCGGCACTTGCCTGCCGTGGTCGCTGCGCAGCGATGCGGCGCCTGCGCTGATCGACCCGGCGTCGCACCGGCTCTGGACCGCCAACAGCCGCATCGTCGATGCGCAGCAACTGGCCACGCTTGGCAATGCCGGTTACGACCTTGGCGCGCGTGCGCAGCAGATTCGCGACGCGCTCTTCGCAAAGCAGCGCTTCAACGAGCGCGATCTGCTCGCCATCCAGCTTGACGACCGCGCCGTGCTGCTCACGCGTTGGTGGCAGTTGCTGCGCGGCGTGGTCGACCACAGCAAGGACCCGGCGCTGCAACAGATCGCACTTGCCACGCGCGATTGGGATGGACATGCCTCCACCACGTCGACCAGCTACCGCATCGTGCGCGAATTCCGTAGCAAGACCATTGATGCCGTGGAAGCCGGCCTGCTGGCACCCGCCAACGCCGCGCTTGGCGAGGATTTCTTGCAGCCACGTCGCGCGCAGTTGGAAGGCATCGTCTGGCCGTTGCTGCAACAGCGCCCGGCCAACTTGTTACCGCCAGCGTTTGCAAGTTGGGACCAATTGCTCAGCGATGCGGCGCGCAACGCGCAATCAGACGTGATCGCAGAAGATGCGCAGAGCGACGCGCGCGGCCCTCACACCTGGGGCCAGCGCAATACCGCCGCCATCTGCCATCCCATCGCACGTGCACTACCCGCCCTTGCCAAGCGTTGGCTGTGCATGCCGGCCGACCAACTGCCGGGCGACCGCGATATGCCGCGCGTACAAGGCGCGGCCTTTGGCGCCTCCGAACGCATGGTGGTCTCGCCCGGCCACGAGCAGGACGGCATTGTGCACATGCCTGGCGGCCAGAGCGGACACCCGCTATCGCCGTTCTGGGGCGCAGGACACGACGATTGGGTGCATGGACGACCAACACCGTTTCTGCCCACTGCCACGCGCTACACGCTGCAGTTGCATCCACAGTAAAAAAGGGCGGCAACCCTGCTGCGCAGCGGCCAGGGAAGAAGGACTAGGACGTTCAAGCATCGCCGCTCCAAAAGCCCCTCCGCCCTCTGGACAGGGGTTGGGGTGAGGGTACGGCCAACGCGCAGTATTGGATTGGTGCGCAGTGTCGCCGTGCACATCGGCATTCGACAATGCTTGGGCACACAAGCACACGAGGCGTCGGAAGCCGCCTTAAGTCTTCAGATCAGGCGCTTATGGCTATTATTTTTCCCGGCGCTTTGGCCTCCCACCGGGATCAATCGCGGGCACCACGCATCAAGGTCAGCACGGCGCGCTCGACGTCATGCTGGAAGTCGTAGCGCAGCCTTTCCAGCTCCGGAAGCGCGATCACCCGTGCCGCGACATCGACCGGATTACTGAGCGGCCACAGCCCGATGATCAGCGGCAGCGCGTATTTGATCACCTGCTCGAATGCATCCACCGACATCTCTGGCAAGCGCGCGTGGAACGCCTGCGCAGCCTGATGGCGCAACCCCAACAAGTTGAGCTTGAATTCGACCATCCGCTCGAACGACAACTTGCGCTCCAAAATCGACGGCATGATGCTTGTGAGTCGGCACAGCAGAGGACGCGCGCACAACGTCTGCGCAAAGACCGCTGCAATGGATTCGACCGTCGCCGCAGCCTTGTCGCCCTCTGCAAGCGCTATTCCAAGCTCGTCTTGCCAGGCGACATATTCCTCCACGAGCACGTCGATCAGGACAGCTTCGCTGCTTTCGAAGTAGCGATAGACGTTGGATTTTGTCATCTGCGCCTGGCGCGCTAACTCATTGATGCCCAGATCCAGCGCGCCCGGGCTGTCACCAAGCATTGCGCGGGCAGTGGCTAGAAGGTGACGGCGGCGCTCTTGCTTTTGCTCGACCGAGCGCGCGCGGACATACGGCGTGAACGAATTCATACGGAGCACCTGCATTTCACTTGATAAAAGACCGTTGGTCTTCTAAATTAAAGACCAACGGTCTCCTATATTGCCTGAAAGCCAGGATGCCGGCCACTTCGTCCACCACGCACAGAGCGACCACCATGCAGAGCAACAACGCAGACTGGGTTCTTATCACTGGCGCATCCAGCGGTTTCGGCGAGGAATTTGCCAGGCAATATGCAGCGAAGGGCCACCCATTGATTCTCGTTGCGCGCCGGCTGGACCGGCTGCAGGCGCTGGCAGCGACGCTGCGCCGCGCGCACCGTGTGGAAATCATCGCCGAACAAGTTGACCTGTCAGACGTGGCCGCCATCACGGCCTTGCATTCGAGCCTGCGCGAGCGGGGCATCGCCGTCGAAATCCTCATCAACAACGCCGGCCACGGGCTGCAAGGCACCTTCCTGGACACTTCAGTGCAGAGCACCCTGGATATGGTGCAACTGGATATCACCAGCCTCACGGTCATGACCCGGCTGTTCGGCGCCGACATGCGCCAGCGCGGTCACGGCAGGATCCTGCTGGTTGCCAGCCTGCTGGCGCTATGGGGTGTGGTGGATATGGCCGTTTATGGTGCATCCAAGGCGTACGTACTGCGCTTGGGGTACGCGCTGCACCGTGAATTCAAGCACGACGGCGTTACTGTCACCTCGCTGTGTCCGGGCATGTCCAACACCGGATTCGCTCAGGCGGCGCAGCAGAAGATCACCCTCGGATTGAAGCTAGCCATGATGCAGCCGGCTCCAGTCGTCCGTGCGGGCATCCGCACACTCCATAGAGGTCGCATCAGTGTTGTTCCCGGTCTGGGCAACAAGATCAGCGCGGCCATGGTCTGGGCTACCCCTCGCTGGCTGCATCAACCGTTGTTTGCGCGCTTCATGAATGGCTGAAGGGCGTTTGCTCACTGACGGTGCGAGTTCGAAACTCAACCAGAAATGCAGCCCTCCGTCATTTGGTAGGCCACCGGGATTAGAACCTGGAACCAAAGGATTAAAAGCACATACCCTCATCCGCCCTCCGGGCACCTTCTCCCCATGAAGGGGACAATGTCCCGGCGGGAGAAGGAAAGCGATGCATTCTGCATTCCTGGCATCTGCGCCGTCGCGTCTGGCGTGTGTACCTGCGCGCGTGTACCTGCAGATGCACACAAGCAACTCGCACCTGCGTTACCAAGCCTTGTACCCCGCGGGCAGCGGCCTCTGCAATCAAGCGCTCACACCATGCTAAGATGCATTTGATAACCATTCCCATTAGTGACCAATGCGCCCCACGCTTCTTGTCACCGCGCTCGCCACTGCGCTCGCTCTGCATACCCAGCCTGCTCACGCTCAACACACCGCACCCACCGTGACCGAGCTGGATGGCGTGGATGTCGTCGGCCGTGCGCAGACCCTCTACAAATCCGAAGACGCTGCCGTTGCCACGCGCACCGATACGCCGCTGGCGCTGGTGCCGCAGTCGGTACAGGTCCTGCCGCGCGAGTTGATCGACGACCAGGCTGCGCGGCAGATCACCGATCTGTATCGCAGCATCAGCGGCATCAGCTTCTTCAGCTATGCCGGTGTGACCTTGCGCGGCTTCCGCCAGGAGAACGTACTGTACGACGGCCTGCGCGGCGACCCATACGCCGGCTTCTCGGTGCCGCAACTGTTCAACATCGAGCGCGTAGAAGTGCTCAAAGGCCCGGCCGGTGCGCTGTACGGCGGCGGCGAACCAGGTGGTGTCATCAATTATGTAACGCGCAAACCCGGCCATCAGGCGGCGCGGCGCGTGGAGCTGCAGGTCGGCAATCAATCCTTCGGTGCTGCCTCGTTCGAAGCCACCGGGCCGGCGCGCGAAGATGGCCGCATCCGCTACCGCATCGGCGCCTATGCCGATGGCGAAGACGGATTTCGCTGGAATACCGACAGCCAGAGCCAGATTGGCGATGCGTCGGTGGCCTTCGATATCGGCGATACCGGCGAACTGACCCTGCAGTACACCGACATCACCCAAAACCTTGGTGGCAACCGCCTGCGCGGCGTGCCGGTGGATAACGCCGGCAACTTCCTCACCGACCGGCGCTGGAACCACAACGAGCCCACCGACTTCCTGGACATGCGTGCCAAGGTGGCATTTGCACAGTACCGGTTTGCGCCATCCGGCGCCTGGGAGGTGGACATGGCGCTACGTTGGTTCAAGAACGACGAGCATCAGATCTATCACGAGCCGATGGGCTTGATCGACCGCGATCGCGATGGCACTGCCGAATGGATGACCCGACAGCTGCGCAATCAATACCGCGACAATGATGCGATCTCCAGCAACGTCAATGCGGTGTTCCGCACCAGCACCGGCGCAATCGAACACAAGCTACTGATGGGCGCGGACGGTTACCGCCTGGACGCCGATTTCCGCGCGCAAACCGCCAATACTGCCGACAGCGGACGCGTGCGTGGCCCGGTGCCGGGTATCGATCTGTTCAACCCGGTGTACGGGCGCAGCGGTTTCTACGATTACGGCTTGGACACCCTGCCCTGGCGCGCCACCAGCACGCGCAGTCAACGCTATGGCGCGTATCTGCAGGACGAACTCGCGCTGACTTCGCGCTGGTATGCAATGGCCGGGCTACGCTGGGACGGTTTCAAAGACGACAACCTGCTGGACGGCTCACGCGTCACCGGCAACGATCTCAGTTGGCGCGTCGGCAGCACCGTTGTGCTGCGCGAGGGCATCAACGCTTATGCAAGTTACGCCAGCGGTTTTCTGCCGCAGGACGCCGCCAATCAGGACAGCAGCGTGGGCGGCCCGTTCGCACCAGAACGCAGCACGCAATGGGAAGTCGGCCTGAAGACGGCGCTCAACGATGGCGGGCTCACACTCAACACGGCGCTGTATCGCATCGAGCGCAGCAACATCGTGCAGGCCAATGGCCGCATCGTCGATGGTGTCAATCAACTTTCTGCGCTTGGGCTGGTACGCAGCGAAGGCCTGGAAGTGGACCTATTGGCCGACCTCACCGAACGCTGGGTACTTAACCTCACCTACGCTTACAACGATGCACGCGTGCTCGATGCAGGCACCAACGGCATCACCAATGCGTCCGGTGATCGCTTCGCCAATGCACCGCGCAACACCTTCGGTCTATGGACACGCTACGACCTGCCAGCATGGCACTCGGCGATCGCCTTTGGTGCCGACTACGTGGGCGAACGCATCAGCCTGGACGGGCAGCGCGTCAAACCGTATGCCATTTACGACATCAGTTGGCAGACGCAGTGGGACGCGTGGAAATTGCAGATCAACGTCAAGAACCTGTTCGACAAGGTTTATGCGGTGAGCGGTTTCAATACCCGCGCCGGGCACTTTCCCGGCGAGCCGCGCCGCATCTACGCGCAGCTGGCTTACAGTTTCTGACGGTCGCGCAGTTGGTGTGCGCGGTGCGTCCGCCACCCGGTTGCGATGTCAGCGCGCATCATGCATCACGCGTGCGATGTGCGCTTGCGCAGCGCCGGCGTGACTCACGCTTCAAGTGTTGAATCACGCACGGGCTGCAGCGAGTCGCATGCAGACGCACGCGCCAACGGCTTGCAAACACTGCGCGAAGGGGCGAGCACCGTTGTTCGGTAGACGATCGCGACGCCGAATCCCTTTCGTTGCGTTAGCAATGTGACGCACGTCGGTCGATGCGACTGCGTGCACACCGAATGCAGCCTCAACTGCAGCGATGGAATGAACCTGCGCCGAATCGCGCCGCTGCGCATGGGCTGGAACTTAACGTCTGGTGGGACACACTAGAGCCCGTCGCGATGTGGAGATCTGCTCCACACATCGCCCTCTTCCCCACTGACCGGAATCCGCATGCCTTTGCTTGCCCGCTCTGTTTCCGCCCTGTTGCCACTGATGTTTGCGACGGCCTGCTCGGCCGCACCGCCAGCCAAATCCGGCCCACCGGATGCGCCTGTGGCTGCATGTACCGCCAAAGTACGTCCTGGCCAGGACCTGCAAAAGGCCATCGACAAACTGCCGCAAAGCGGCAAGCCGGCGGTGCTGTGCCTGGAAAAAGGCGAGTTCCCGCTCAATGGACTGGTGTCGATCCACCGCGGCAATTTCACCCTGCGCGGCCAAGGCCCCAGCACCATCGTGCGCATGGCCGACGGCGTGCAGCAGCCGGCCCTGGTCGTCGGCGATTACGAAAACCAACAGCCCACCGGCGTCATCCGCAATGTCAGCATCGAAGACATGCAGATCGTGGCCAGCACCGGCGACAAGGAGTTCATGCCCGAGCGCCCCTACTTGAGCAATAGCGCGGTGGTGGTGCGTTCCGGGCAAGGCATCCGGCTTGCCGGTCTGCAGGTCAACAAGTGCCGTAGCGCGTGCCTGCTGAGCGAATTCGATACCCGTGAGATCACCATCGAAAACAACGATGTGTCCGGTGCGATCTGGGACGGCGTGTCGTTCAACCGCACAGCGAAGGTCACGATGGTCAACAACTACATCCACGACAACGTGGCTGCTGGTTTAACCACCGAACACCTGGAAGATAGCGAGATCCGCAACAACCGCTTCGAGCGCAACGGCAGCCAAGGCATCTATCTCTCGGATGCGCGGCGCAATCGCTTCAGCAACAATCAGTTCGATGGCAACAAGGTGGCCGGTGTGTTCCTGGCCTGTGCGGTGCGTTATCGCACGCCCGAAATCCTGTGCTGGGACAACAGCATGAGCCAGGACAACGTGTTCGAGAACAACCGCTTCGCCAACACGCCATTTACCTACACCATCGGCGTAGACCGCGCTGCCAACTGCACGGCAGCCGACTTCAAGCCGAACCTGTGGCGCAACAACCAGGCCGATGTGGCCGGTGTGGATATCGATCCGCAGCGCTATGGCTACTGCGTGCGCCACGAGCAATAAGACACGTGCACCAAGCGCAGCGGCCGGCCGTGCAGCATTGCTCGCCGGCCGCTGCAGTTACGGCAGCCTTACGAGGCCAGCGCCTGCGCGTGCACCCCGGCAATCGCGCGGCCCGATGGGTCTGCCATCGCGGCAAAACTCGCATCCCAGGCGATCGCCGTCGGCGAAGAACAGGCAATCGACTTGCCGCCCGGCACGGTTTCCGCCGCTGCCTGACCGGGGAAAAATTGCTCGAACAAGGTGCGATAGAAATACGCTTCCTTGGTCTGCGGCGGGTTGACCGGATAGCGTCTGTCGGCGGCAGCGAGCTCACGGTCGCTGACGTTCGCTGCGGCATGCGCCTTCAGCCCATCGATCCAGCCATAGCCCACGCCGTCGCTGAACTGCTCCTTCTGACGCCACAGGATCGACTCGGGCAGATAGCCGGCGAAGGCTTCGCGCAACACGCCCTTTTCCATGCGCGTGGCGCCAGTGCTGGTCTTGTCGATCATCTTGAAACTGGCATCCATGCGCATTGCCACGTCCAGGAACTCGCGGTCCAGGAACGGCACGCGCGGCTCCACGCCCCAGGCCATCATCGACTTGTTGGCGCGCAGGCAATCGTAGTTGTTCAGCGCATCGAGCTTGCGCACCAGCTCTTCATGGAATTCGCGCGCGTTCGGCGCCTTATGGAAGTACAGGTAGCCGCCGAAGATCTCGTCGCTGCCTTCGCCGGACAGCACCATCTTGACACCCATCGCCTTGATCCGCCGCGCCAGCAAAAACATCGGTGTGGAGGCGCGAATGGTGGTGACGTCGTAGGTTTCGATGTGGCGAATGACGTCGGGCAACGCATCCAGGCCTTCTTCGAAGGTGTATTCGAAGCCGTGGTGCACGGTACCCAGCGCAGCGGCGGCCACCTCCGCTGCTGCCAGATCGGGCGAGCCTTGCAGCCCGATCGCGAAGGAATGCAGGCGCGGCCACCATGCTTCGGTAGTGTCGTTTTCTTCGACGCGGTGACGGGCGTAGCGCGCAGCAACTGCTGCAACCAACGAGGAATCCAGCCCGCCCGACAACAGCACGCCATACGGCACGTCGGTCATCAGCTGACGGTGCACGGCACGCTCAAAGGCTTCGCGTAATTCCTGCAGCTGCACCTGCACACCTTCCACCTCGGCATATTCGCGCCAGGCGCGCTCGTAGTAACGGCTCAGTGCGCCGGTGGCGCTGTCGTACCAATGGCCGGGCGGGAACTGCGCCGCATCGGCGCAATCGTCCACCAGCGATTTCAATTCCGACGCCACCCGCAGACGGCCTTCGCGGTCGTGCCCCCAGTACAGCGGCACGACACCGATCGGGTCGCGCGCGATGATCACCCGCCCGGCTGCCTTGTCCCACAGCGCGAACGCAAAGATGCCGTTGAGGCGATTGAGATACGAGGCCGGCGCATCTTCGCGATACAACGCATTGATCACCTCGCAATCGGAGCCGGTCTGGAACGCATATGGCTGCCGCAGTTCGGCCTTGAGTTCGCGATGGTTGTAGATCTCGCCATTGACAGCCAGAGCGAGCTGCCCGTCCTCGGACAGCAATGGCTGCGAGCCGCCAGCCGGGTCGACGATGGCCAGGCGCTCGTGCACCAGGATGGCCCCGGCATCGACGTACACGCCGCTCCAGTCGGGACCGCGGTGGCGCTGCCGCTGCGAACATTCCAGTGCCTGCCGGCGCAGCGCCTGCAAGTCGTCACCAGGTTGCAGGTCAAAAATACCGAAGATGGAACACATGGAAATACTCCTGAAAAACTGCGGGGGTTGGCGGCCGGTGAGATAGCGTGCTGCATGGAAATGACACCCATAAAAAAACCCGCATCGGCCGATGCGGGTTTTCTGATTCCTGGGCGTTTGGTGGACGTCGCCTAGTCGCAGACCCGCATCGGCCGCGCACGATTATTCGCGCGCAGGTTGTTGCGGTTGGCGTTATTGCGGTTGGCGAGGAAGATAACCATGGAGCCGACGCTAACCGTTCGGTTTCACCGGCGCAACTGTTTCAGCGGCAACGACGGCGTGCACGCCGCTCGCTCACCTGACCAGCAAGCGCTCGATCAGCGTGCGATACAGCGCTGGCAGTGCTTGAAGATCGGCCACGCGCACGTGCTCATCGACCTGATGAATGCTGGCGTTGACCGGACCGACTTCGATGCACTGCGCGCCCAATGGCGCGATAAAGCGTGCGTCCGAGGTGCCCCCCCCCGTGCTCTCTTCCGGCGGCGCACCGGCGAACTCGCCCAACACCTCACGCGCGACGCTGCGCAACCGCCCTTCCGGGGTATAGAACGGCTCGCCGCTGCGATGCCAGCGCAGCGCGTAGTCCAGCGCATGCCGATCGAGCAATGCAGTGATCTCGGCCTCCAGGCGCGGCGCGTCCCAATGCGGCGTGTAGCGTAGATTGAAGGCCACCTGCAGCTCGCCGGGAATCACATTATTGGCGCCGGTGCCGGCATGGATGTTGGAGAGTTGCAGGCTGGTCGGCGGGAAGCTTTCGAAGCCGTCGTCCCATTGCCGCGCGACTAGTTCGGCCAGCGCAGGCGCTGCCAGATGGATCGGATTGCGCGCCTTGTGCGGGTACGCCACATGCCCCTGCACTCCCTTCACGGTCAGCGTGCCGGACAAGCTGCCGCGACGGCCGACGCGCAACAGATCGCCCAAGCGCTCGGTGGACGATGGCTCGCCGGTAATGCACCAATCGATCGCCTGCCCGCGTTCGCGGAATATGTCGGCGACCCGGCGCACGCCATCGATGGCATCGCCCTCTTCGTCCGAGGTCAACAGCACCGCCAACGTGCCGGAATGCGTGGGGTGCGCGGCGACGAACCGCTCTGCGGCGACCACGAACGCGGCGACGCTGCCCTTCATGTCTGCCGCACCACGCCCGTACAGCACGCCATCGCGAATCTGCGGATCGAACGGATCGCTGGTCCACGCCTCGCGCGGGCCCGGCGGCACCACATCGGTATGCCCGAGCAACACCAGCACTGGCGCACCGCTGCCATGGGTTGCCCACAGATTGTCGACCTCACCCAAGTGCAGGTGTTCGCAGGCGAAGCCCGCGGCAGTCAGGCGCCCTGCAAGCAGTGCTTGGCAGCCAGCATCGTCGGGGGTCACCGAGGCGCGTGCGATCAGATCGCAGGTCAGCTCCAGCACATCGTTCATGTCGTCAGGCCTTATGTGATCACACGGTTGATGCATGCATCGCTGGGGCGGCATCCGGGCCATGCCACTGCATCGCCTGCACGCGCACCGCAAAACGCTCGTTTCCCGGCATGCGGCCGCCGTGGCTGCCGGTGACGACGAAGCCGCAGCGTTGGTAGAACGCCAGTGCTGCGTCATTTCCTTCCAGCAATTCCAACGACAGGCCGTTCGGACGATCCTGCTGGACCGCTGCAACAAGCGCTGCGCCAACACCGCGCCGTTGCGCGTCCGGCGCCACGTACAGCCAGGCGAGTTCCTGCGCATCGTAGGCAACGAAACCCATCACGCGTCTATCCAGCTCGGCCACGCGCAGCGTGTAGTCAAACAGTGACTCACGCTCGGCGGCGATCGGCAGGGGCAGGAATGCTTCGGGCAAGCCGGCCGCTCGCAGCTCTTGCTGCCGCGCCGCATCGTGCACGGCACACAGCTGAAGCCAGTCCTCGCCCTGGTAGGGCCGCACGTTCACTCGACGCCGAACCGCTTCTTGAAGCCGTTATCGGAGAATCCCTGGCTCAACGCGCCATCGTCAGTCACGACCACGGGCCGTCGGATCAGCTGCGGATACTCGCGCAGCAGCAGCTTCCATTCGGCATGCGAGCCAGGCGTTTTTTTGTTGTCGGGCAGCTGCCGCCAGGTGGTCGAAGACTTGTTGATCAAGGCATCGAAGCCGCCCGCCTGTTCGGCCCAGGCGACCAGCGTCTCCGGCTCCGGCTTGTGCTCGCGGTAATCGACGAACGTATAGGCCAAGCCGAAGCGGTCCAGCCACTTGGTCGCCTTCTTGCAGGTATCGCAATTCTTCAATCCGTAGAGCGTGGTCATGGTGTGCCCTTCTCGACTGCGCGGCGCGCGCTTGCGCGTGCCGACAGTGTGTTTGCCAATTGATGGTGTTCAAGGCCGCGTGCCGGGAGAAACACCACATCGGCGCGTGGGCCATGGAATTTCAGCGCCATCCGCAGCGGCGGAATCAGCCCTGCGACATCGACGCGGCGCAGCTCGGCAAGATCCACGCGCTGCGATCGTCCTTGTTGGACGATCTCCAGCGCATTGCCCGCATCGCAGACCTGCGCCCATCGGGTAGACGCCCACGTCAGACGCAAGCTCAGGACCACCATGAGTGCAGGCCCCAGCCAACGCAGAATGTCCAGCTGCTGCGGAACGCTATCGCGCATCAGCGAGCCGGCAGCGTAGACCGCCCCCCATCCCAACCATAGGGCCGGGATGCCCCAACGGATCCAGCCACTGGGCGAACGTGACAGCATGGCGCCGAACACAGGCTGTGTCGTACTCAATCGGCCAGACCGCGCAGCAAGTCGTTGACGCTGGTCTTGCTGCGCGTCTTGGCATCCACCTGCTTGACGATCACCGCACAGTACAGCGAGTGCGAGCCGTCCTTGGAGGGCAACTGGCCGGACACCACCACGCTGTAAGGCGGCACGTATCCATAGGAAATTTCGCCGGTGGCGCGGTTGTAGATGCGTGTGCTCTGGCCGATGAACACGCCCATGCCGATCACGCTGTGGTGGCCGATGACGACGCCCTCCACTACTTCCGAACGAGCGCCGATGAAGCAATGATCTTCGATGATGGTGGGGCTGGCCTGTAGCGGTTCGAGCACGCCACCGATGCCGGCACCGCCGGACAGATGGCAATGCTTGCCGATCTGCGCACACGAACCCACCGTGGCCCAGGTGTCGACCATGGTGCCTTCACCGACATACGCACCGATATTGGTGAAGCTGGGCATCAGCACTACGTCCTTGCCGAAGTAACTGCCGCGCCGCGCCACCGCGCCCGGCACCACACGCACGCCGGCCTTGCGGAATTCGGCTTCATGGAAGCCGGCAAAGCGCGATTCCACCTTGTCCCAGAACGGCGCAGGCTGCGCATCGATCACCGCCATCTCGTTGACGCGAAAATACAGCAGCACGGCTTTTTTCAACCACTCGTTGACGGTCCAGCCGCCCTGCCCATTCGGCTCGGCGACGCGGAATTCGCCGCTCTCCAGGCCGTCGATCACGCGCGTGACCATTGCGCGCGTGGAGCCGTCGATCTCGTCCATGGTCAACGTCGCGCGACGTTCGAATGCGCTTTCGATACCGAATTTGAGTTCATCGCTGCCGACCTGCGTTGCGGCGCTGTGCACGGCCTGCTCGGCAATCGGCAGCGTCTTTGCCGCAGCAGCCTTCTTGCCGGCCGGTGCACAGATCACCTTAGTCGGCTGCTTGACCACGCGCGGCGCAGCGGCCGTCGTCGTCTTGCCGACAGCTTTCTGTGCAGCAGTCTTCTTGCCTGCTGCGTCAGGTGTGGCAGTCTTTTTGCCGACAGCGCCAGCAGTGGCGCTCTTCTTGCCCACGCCGACAAGCGGCGTGGAGGCGGCGGCGACCGTCGCCTTGGCAGCCTTGCCGCGCGTTGCGCCCGTGGACTTGGACGCTGCGTTGGTGGTGGTCGCGCTCTGCTTGCGCGCGGTCTTCTTGCTGGTGGCCATGGGGGGTCTCCGGAGGGCTAGACAGGGTCGAGGCAGGCGCATAGCGCATCGCGCAGGGCCTGCCGGGCGGATTCGGACAACGGGCGGTCGTGCTCGTCGGTGATCTGGAACTGGTCTTCGGCGCGCTCGCCGAAGGTGGCGATGCGCGCGTCGTGCACGCGCAGGTTCTGCATGCGCAACACATGCGCGACATCGGCGAGCAGACCGGGACGGTCGGGCGCGACCAGACTGATGCGGGTGCGGCGGCCGCCCGCGCTTTCGCTGAATTCCACCCGCGGTGCGAAGCGGAAATGCCGCAACTGGCGCGGCACCGCGCGCCGTGACGGGCGCACCTTCTGCAGGTCGCCGGCCAGCACCTGGCGCAGCGTTGCCGCCAGCCGCTGCGGGTCGCCGTCGGCGTAGGTGTCCCGCGGCAGCACTTCGAACACGTCGAAGATCGCATCGTGTGGCGCATCCAGCACGCGTGCACGGTGAATACCGTAGCCCTTGCGATCGAGCGTGGCCACGATGGCCGCAAACAGCCCATCGCGGTCCGTCGAATACACGAACACTTCCAGCGCATCGTTGTCCGGCACCGCGCGACGTGCCTTGACCAGGGTCTGGCCGATGTCCACTTCGATCAGCGACGCTGCCTGCCAGGCCAATTGCTCGGGACGGAAGCGCAGGAAGTTCTCGTCCGGCATGCCGGCGAATTGCCGGTCGATGGTGGCATCGTCATGCCCTTGCGCCTGCATCAGTGCACGTGCGGAATCGCGCGCTTCGCGTAGGCGTTCTTCGCGCGGCGGCGGATGCTCCAGACCTTCGCGCAAGGCGCGACGCGCGGCGAAATACAAATCCGCCAACAAGCGATCTTTCCATGCATTCCACAACTTGGGACTGGTGCCGGCAATGTCGGCGCAGGTGAGTAGATACAAGTAATCCAGCCGTTCGCGCGTGCCGACCAGGGTGGCGAAACGGTGGATCACCTCCGGGTCGGAGATGTCCTGTTTCTGCGCGGTGACCGACATGCGCAAGTGCTGCTCCACCAGCCAGGTCACCAGTTCGGTATCGCCTTCGCTGAGGCGATGCGCAAGGCAGAACGCGCGCGCATCGACCGCACCCAGCTCGGAATGATCGCCGCCGCGGCCCTTGGCGATATCGTGAAACAGCCCGGCCAGCAGCAGCAATTCCGGCTTGCGCAGACGCGGCCAGACTTCATGCGCGATCGAAAACCGCTCGTCCGCACGGCCAGCGGCAAACAGCGCGATGTTCCGCAACACCATCAAGGTGTGCTGATCCACCGTGTAGACATGGAAGAGGTCGAACTGCATGCGCCCGGACACACTGGCAAATGCCGGAATCCACTGCCCCAGCACGCCCAGCCGCGCCATACGATTGAGCGTATCCACCGCGCGCGGACCGCGCAGCAGCGCCATGAAACGATCGCGCGTAGCGGCATCGGCCACGTCATAGGCCGGCAGTTGCTGCAGCACTTCGGCCAGCGCACGCGCAGTCAACGAATGCAGGCCGCGCACCTCGCGATGTGCCGCCCATTGCGCGAACAGTGCGAACACTTGCAACACATCGTCGCCCGGCCAGCTCTCCGAGTCGGCAGCCAGATAGCCGCGACGCAGGCTGAAGCCGCCGCCCAGCGGTTCCGGTGTCGCTTCGCCATCGAACTGCTCTTCGAAGCGCTGCAGCAGTCGGTCGCTGATGCGGCGAATCAACGCAGCGCTGCGATAAAAGCGCTGCATCATTTTTTCCACGCCCAGGCTTTCCAGGTCGTCGGCAAACCCCAGCCGCTCGGCGAGGGTCTTTTGATAATCGAAACGCAAGCGCTCTTCGGGCCGGTTGGCCACGGTGTGCAGACCGAAACGCAGACGGGCGAGCTCTTCGCGCTCGCGACGCAGCGCGGTTGCTTCGTCGAAACCCACATGACCCAGCCCGACCAAGGCCTCCAAGTCCTTGACCCCGAACGCACGCAGCGCCATCCAACCCAGCGTCTGCAGATCGCGCAGACCGCCGGGGCCATCCTTGATGTCGGGTTCGAGGTTGTCGGCGGTGTCGCCGAAGCGCTGATGGCGCGCCAGCAATTCCTCGCGCTTGGCTTGGAAGAAATCGCGCGGCGGCCAGACCTGTGGCGGCGCAATTGCCGCTGCCAGTGCTGCGCGCGCGGCGGCATCGGCCACCAGTGCGCGCGATTCGATCAAGGCAGTGAGCACGGTCTGATCGGCGGCCGCCACCGTGCACTGCGCCGGTGAGCGCACCGCGTGGCTGATCGGCAGACCCACATCCCACAGCAGCGCAAACAAGCGCGCCAAGGCCTGCTCATGCTGCTGCTGCGCAGCGCTTTCTCCCAGCACCAACACATCCACATCCGAGCGCGGGAACAGTTCGCCGCGCCCGTAGCCGCCAACCGCATGCAATGACAAACCGCTATCGGCCGGAATGCAGCGGGTCCAGGCATTGCGCATCAATTGGTCGACCGCGCGTGCGCGCAGTGCCACCAGGCGCTCGATCGGTTCACCCTGATCGAAGCGCTTGCACAGCCGCATGTCCGCATGCACCAGCAGCGGACGGGCCTGTGCGGCCCATTCCGCGTCGCCGGCGACGCCCGGGTCGGGTCGCTCCGCCGGCGTCTCCGTCATACCGGTGCCGGCGAATTGGCCGACAGCGTCAGCACATCCACGCCGTCTTCGGTGACTGCCACCATGTGTTCCCACTGCGCAGACAACTTGCGGTCCTTGGTGACCACGGTCCAGCCATCCGGCAGCGTCTTATGGTGATAGGTGCCTTCGTTGATCATCGGTTCGATCGTGAAGGTCATGCCCGGCTTGAGCACCAGCCCTTCGCCCGGACGTCCGTAATGCATCACCTGCGGCTCGTCGTGATAGACCTTGCCGATGCCGTGGCCGCAGTAATCGCGCACCACGCTGAAACGCTCGGCCTCGGCAAACTTCTGGATCGCGTGGCCCACATCGCCCAGCGTGGCGCCCGGCTTGACCGCCCGGATGCCGCGCCACATGGCTTCATAGGTCGTGTCCACCAGGCGCTTGGCCATCACCGACGGGGTGCCCACGTAGTACATGCGACTGGTGTCGCCGTGCCAGCCGTCCTTGATCACGGTGACATCGATATTGACGATGTCGCCGTCCTTCAACACCTTGGCTGCGCTCGGAATGCCGTGGCAGATCACGTTGTTGACCGAGGTGCATACGCTTTTGGGAAAGCCGCGATAGCCGACATTGGCAGGAATGGTGCCCTGCACGTTGACGATGTGGTCGTGGCAGATGCGGTCCAGCTCGGCAGTGGTCACGCCCGGCTTGACGTGCGGGCCAACGATGTCGAGCACCTCGGCGGCCAGACGGCCGGCGACGCGCATCAGTTCGATTTCTTCTTTAGTTTTTAGATTGACGCTCATGGACGCGATTATCGCCGATTCGGGCTGAATCTGAACGACCCACGCCTGCGTTTTTTGCAGGAACTCGCAGCGTGGCGACGAGCGAACGGTGCAGCAGAAACCCGTCGCAGCCGCCTATTCATGTGTGACGCAGCGCATCCCGCGTCAAAACCTGCATTAACGAAGCCATCCGCAGGACATCGCATTTTCACGAAAAATACCTGCCGAGACAGCGAGATAGCATGTGAATTTCGCGTTATTTTTGGCACAGTTAATGCATCGCAGGGAAAGCGACGACCCGTCGCATCATCAATGACCAGAACGGTCAAGGAAATGTCCATGCATACTGTCCGCCCTGTCCTGCTGTCCCTCGGCCTCCTCTCGACCATTGGCATGGCGAGCGCGGCAGACACCACCACTTTCAACGTCAAGATCGCGGTCACCAAGGCCTGCACGATCACCGCCGCGTCCGCCACGGACGTCGACTTCGGCTCGGTGCTCTCGACCTCGACCGCCAATGCGGACGCCAACGGCAGCGTGACCGCCCAATGCACCGCGTTGACGCCGTACAACATCGCACTGAGCGCGGGCAGCAATGCCGGTACCGCCAACGACGTCACCACCCGCCGCATGAAAAATACCGACGCGCTGGTGACCACCAACAACTTCATTGCTTACCAGCTCTACCAGGATTTGGGCCGCAGCACGGTCTGGGGCAGCACCACCGGCACCAACACGCTTAGCCGCACCGCCACCGGCCTGAATCAGGTCTACCCGGTCTACGGTCGCGTGACCAACCCGTCGGCCAGCAATCCCGCGACCGGTAGTTACCAGGACACGATCACTGCGACGATCGTCTATTGAGCACGCGCATGCCTGTGCATCACCTGTTGTCACGTTTACCTGCCTGGCTGATGTCGGCCGGGCTGGCGACGCCGCTGGTCATGGCCAACGGCGTCCTGCCGACGCCGGCACATGCAGCCAGCCTGCAGCTGGCGCCCACATCGCTGAGCCTGAGCGCCCAGCAGACCGCAGACGGCCTGTGGCTGAGCAACAGCGGCAGCGCGCCGGTCCAGGTGCAGACCCGCGCCTATCGCTGGACCCAACGCGACGGGCAGGATCAGCTCGATCCCACCCAGGATCTGCTGATCAGCCCGCCGATGCGCACCCTGGCCGCCGGCGAGCGCCAGTTGATCCGGGTGATCCGCGCCGGGCCGGCCCCAAGCGGGCAGGAGCAGTGTTACCGCATCATCGTCGACGAGCTGCCCAGCGCCGATGCCGATCGCAAAGGCATGCAGTTCGTGCTGCGTTACTCGGTGCCGATCTTCCTGCTGCCGCCCGGCAACACCGAACCTGCGCCGGACCTGAGCGCGCAAGTGGTTGCCGGCAGCGATGGCAAGGCGCAGATCCAGATCAGCAACACCGGCAACGGACATGCCCAGGTCGCCGACCTGCGGCACCAAGTCGATGGCGCGACCACGACCGCATTGAATGGCTTGGTGGGTTATGTGCTGCCAGGCCAGACCATGCGTTGGTCGCTGGGTGCGCCGCTGGCGCAGTTCGGCCGCGGCACCATCATCGCAAGGATCAATGGTGAGGCTGACGAACGCACCTTGTCGGCCGCGCCGACGGCGCCTTGATGCGGTGCGGCTGGCGATGACGCTGCTTGCGACCGCCAGCTGCCTGAGCAGTGCCGCAGCCGTCGATCTGGCCGACGTGGCGTCGCTTCCCGATCAGCCGCCGCCCAGCGCCACGCCACAGCCGCAAACGCTGTATCTGGACGTGACCTTGAACCAGGCCGACCGCGGCCTGGCGCCGTTCGAACTGGTCGACGGCCGGCTGCGCGGCGCGGTGGACACCCTGCGCAAACTCGGCTTCATCCTGGCCGACCGCGCCCCTGGCGAATTGGTCGATCTGGACCGCCTGCCCGACGTGGAAGTGCGCTACGACGCCGCGCTGCAGCGGCTCGCGCTGCAGGTGCCGCTGGCGCAGCTGTCGTTGTCCACCACGGTGCTGAAAGCAGAAGAAGTGGCACCGCCCAGCGCCACCGCATCGCCAGGCATGCTAGTCAATTACGACCTGTATGCCACCCGCAACGCCGGCGTCAGCAGCGCGTCGCTGGCCACCGAAGTGCGCGCCTTCGGCATCGGCCGCGGCATGGTCGACACCACCGCGGTCTTTCTGGCCTACGACCGCCCACAGGACAACCGCTGGCGCAGCGAAGCGGTGCGCCTGGACAGCGCCTGGCAGATGGATTTCCCCGACAGCGCCACCAGCCTCACCGTCGGCGACTTCTACAGCGGCTTCGTCGACTGGAGCCGCTCGATCCGCCTGGGCGGCGTGCAGATCGGCCGCAACTACGCCTTGCAGCCGTACCGCGTGCTGACGCCCACGCCCAGCTTCCTGGGCGAAGCGACCGTGCCTTCGACCGTGGAGCTCTACGTCGACGGGCTGCGCCAGTACAGCGGCCAGGTGCCGGCCGGACCCTTCCAGCTGGCCGCACAGCCGGGCATCAGCGGCACTGGCCAGGCGCAGATCGTGGTGACCGACGCCTTCGGCCAGGTGCGCCGGCTCGACTTTGCGTTCTACGGCACGCCCCAGTTGCTGGCGCGCGGCGTTTCCGAATGGTCGGCGGGCATCGGCCATCTGCGTCAGGACTACGGCGTGCGCTCGTTCTCGTATGAATCGCGCACGGTGGCCAGCGCCACCCTGCGCAAGGGCCTGCGCGATGACGTCACCGTTGAGGCGCATGCCGAAGCAGGCGGCGGCGTGGCCAATGCCGGCGCCGGCGGCGTGTGGCTGCTCGGGCCCGGCGGCGTGGTCAACGCCGCGTATGCGCATAGCCGGATGGGCGGGCTGCGCGGCGGCCAGTATGTGCTGGGCTTCGCCTGGAACAACCGTCGCTTCAACTTCAATCTAGGTACCCAGCGCACCCACGGCGACTACCGCGACCTGGGCGCGCTGCAAGGCGCGTTGCCGGCACGCATCAGCGACCGCGCGGTGTTCGGCGTCAACGTCAATGCGATCGGCTCGCTGGGCACCAGCTACGTGCGGCTGAGTTATCCCCAGGGCGACACCTCGCGCTACGCCAGCCTGTTCTGGTCGCGCAGCTTCGGGCGCAACTGGGCCGCCAACCTGTCCGGCAACCAGAACCTGGATCTGCGCAGCGACCGCAGCCTGTACCTGTCGCTGTCGACCACCTTCGGCGAGTTGCGCCAGGCCAGCGCTTCGATGCAGCGCAACGGCAACCGCACCGGATTCGTCGCCGATGTGAGTCAGCCGCTGCCCGGCGACGGCGACCTGGGCGGCATCGGCTGGCGCGTGCAGGGACGGGCCGGCGACGACGCCAATGGCGGGCTGGCCGAACTGGGCTGGTTGAATCGGGCCGGCCGCTACAACCTCGGCGCGGCCAATCAGGACGGCGACAGCTTCGGCTACGCCAGCGCCAGTGGCAGCCTGGTATGGATGAACGGGAGCGGCTTTGCCGCGCGCGACATCCAGGATGCCTTTGCGGTGGTCTCCACCGACGGCCAGGCCGGCATCCCGGTGCGGCTGGAGAATCGTCTAATCGGCGTCACCGACGCACGTGGCATGCTGCTGGTGACACCGCTGCAATCGTGGCAACGCAATCAATTGTCGATCGATACCCTGAACCTGCCGGCGGACCTGCGCGTGGATCGCGTCGAAACCACGGTGACGCCGCGCCAACAATCCGGGGTGGCGGTGCGCTTCGGCATCACCCGCGTGCGCGCGGCGATCATCGTGTTGCACGACGCGCAGGGCGCGCCGTTGCCGGTGGGTAGCGTGGTGCAGCGCGAAGGCGACGGCGAGCGGGTGGTGGTCGGCTACGACGGCGAGACCTATCTGGACAACCTGCAGCGCGACAACCGCCTGCTGGTCGAATCGCCGAACGGGCGCTGCACCGTGCAGTTCGCCTACCCAGCCGCTCCCGGCGGGATTCCGCGCGTCGGCCCGCTGGCCTGTCTGGCTGAGCAGAACACACCATGAGCATGCACCCACTCTGGCGCATGCTGCTGGCACTGACGATCGCCACGCTGTGGCTTGCGCCCACCCAGGTCGCGCGCGCCGACACCACCTGCACCGCCACCCTGGGCACCTCGCTGGCGTTCGGCAATGTCGCGACCAACGGCACCAGCGATGCGGTGGCGACGCTCAACGTGTCCTGTTCGACCGCCGCGCTCAGCGTCCTGGGCTATGCGCAGGTGAGCCTGTGCCTGGACCTGGGGCCAGGCAGCGCCAGCGGCGGCCTGTACGCACCGCGCCAGCTGCGCAACACCACCGGCGACAGCCTGGACTTCCAGATCTACAGCAACGCCTCGCGCACCCAGATCTGGGGCGCCACCGCATCGGCCACCCCCTCACCGGTTCTGTTGACGCTGTCGTACGGTGTCCCGGTGATCACCGGCGGCTCGCAGACCACCAGCGTCACCCTGTACGGGCGCATTCCGGCCAACCAGATCCTGTCGATCGGCAACCACACCAGCAGTTTCGGCGGCGCAGACACGGTGCTGCGCTACTCCTACAACGAGAGCGTCATCGGCATGCCGCCGGCACCGAGCAGTTGTACCGCTGGTGGCAGCGGCGCCAAGACCGCCAGCAACGCGTTCCCGTTCACCGCCTCGGCCAACGTGCCGGCCCGCTGCAATACCTACGTCACCACCGATCTGGATTTCGGCAGCATCGCCGGCAGCATCAACTCGGCCATCGACCGCACCTCCACCATCAGCCTGGCCTGTACCAACCGCACCGCCTGGAACATCGGCCTGGACAACGGCGTCAACGCCAGCGGCGGCACCCGACGCATGCGCCACGCCTCCAGCGCCAACTATGTGACCTACCAGCTTTACCGGGATGCCGGGCGCGCCAACCTCTGGGGCACCACAATCGGCGTGGACACGCTCGCCGGCACCGGCAACGGCGTGACCCAGACGGTCACCGTTTACGGCCGTGCGCCCGGCGCGCAATTGCCCATCGCAGGGGCCTACAACGACACGGTGACGGTCTCCATCACTTACTGACAGTTAATAAAGTTCGCATGGGGGACGTCGCTATTTGTTACGTCTCCAATGCAAACGATTGCCTCCATGACACTGGTCACCGTCTTTAAAAGTCTGACCGTGGTTGCGCTCGTCCTCACCGCGACAGCAGCCAGTGCCGCCGCCGGCCGCGGCCCGGAAAATTCCACCCTGCACATCGGCTTGCGGCTGCTCAGCGGCTGCGAGCTGCGCACCACCCCGCCACGTGCCAGTTGCTCCAGGGGCACGCCGATGGCGATCGCCCAGCCGGCACGCGGCACCGAAGCCCCCACCAGCACCGGCCAGGATGCCAGCGCACTTGCCGGGCCAGCGCCCGCCAGTGCGGCACGCATGACCACGATTGCGTTCTGACTATGACCACGCCCCGCTTGCTTGGTTGCTGGCTCGCGCTCGGAATGGCCTGCCTGGCACCGAATGGCAGCGTTGCCGCTGCCGAAATCGCGATTGCCCCCACCACGGCGCACATTCCCGCTGACAGCGACCAGACCGCCGTCTGGCTCTACAACCAGGCCGCAGTACCGTGGCACGCCGAAGCCAAGCTGTACCGGTGGAGCCAGGACGGCGACCGTGAGCTGCTTGAGCCCGCCAAAGCCGCCACCGTCAGCCCGAGCCATTTCGAAATCCCGCCGCAAGGGCGGCAGTTATTGCGGGTGATCCGTCTGGGCCCAAGTCCGGAACAGACCGAAGACAGCTACCGCCTGGTGGTGACCCAGCATGCCTCGGAAGGCGACACCGAACTGTTGCGGTATTCCACGCCAGTCTTCGTCCTGCCCAGCGAGCCGGGCGATGCGCACCCGGCTCTGCAGGCAACCCTGTCGGTCGATGGCGCCGGTCTTGTCTTGAACGTGCATAACGCAGGACTTCACCATGCGCGCCTGGCCGACCTGGCCTACATCGACGCCGGCGGCACCCGCCGCAGCATTCGCGACAACCTGGCCGGCTACGTCCTGCCCGGCCAGACCCGTCAGTGGGCATTGCCGGGCAACCTGACCGTCGGCCATGGCCGTTTCGTGGCACGCGTCAACAGCGATATCGAAACGACGCTGGCGCTGCAGCCGTAGGGATCGGGAATCGAGAATGGGGAATCGGCAGGCGCATCGGCGCCGTCGACTGCATGCGGGGCGTCCGGACGGCCAAGCTCTTGCGATCCCGATTGCCGATTGCCGATTCACAGGCCTGAAGGCCTGGCGGACGCCGGCATTGAACCAATTGCACAGCCCCGGCCTGCCGGCTATACTCCCCCGGCTGTTTTGCGTCTTTCACGCATTGCGTCGTTCACGTCGGACGTCACCGACGAATTCACACCTGCTGCCGCCATCCGCGCCGGGGTGCCCTCACACAGGGTTCGTCGCGGAGGCAACAGGGAAGCCCAACCCCGGAATCGAGTGCGTTTTGATGCGAGTCCCTCGCAACAGCCCGCACATCCATGTGCGGACTCTTCAAAGTCAAGGCCGCGCACGGTGATTCCGCTCTTACGGAGTTACTGCAATGCCCCAAGTCACCATGCGTCAGATGCTGGAAGCCGGCGTCCATTTCGGCCACCAGTGCCGTTACTGGCACCCCAAGATGGCGCCGTACATCTTCGGCGCGCGCGGCAAGATCCACATCATCAACCTCGAGAAGACCGTTCCGCTCTTCAACGACGCGATGAACTTCCTGTCCTCGATCGCGCAGAAGCGCGGCACCATCCTCTTCCTGGGCACCAAGCGCAGCGCGCGCGAGTCCATCAAGGAAGAAGCCGAGCGTTGCGGCATGCCCTTCATGACCCAGCGCTGGCTGGGCGGCACGCTGACCAACTTCCGCACCGTCAAGCAGTCGGTTGCCCGTCTGAAGGAACTGGAAGCCGCCGAAACCGACGGCACCTTCGAAAAGCTGGTCAAGCACGAAGTGCTGGGCCTGCGTCGCGAGCGCGAGAAGCTGGACGCCTCGCTGGGTGGCATCAAGGAAATGAACCGTCTGCCCGACGCGATCTTCGTGATCGACATCGGCCATGAAGACATCGCCATCAAGGAAGCCAAGAAGCTCGGCATCCCGGTGATCGCCGTGGTTGATACCAACTACGATCCGGCCCTGGTCGACTACGCCATCCCGGGTAACGACGACGCCATCCGCGCCGTGCAGCTGTACGCACGTGCCGCTGCCGATGCGGTGCTGGAAGGCAAGGCTGCTGCGCCGAACTCGGCGTCGGTGCGCGAAGAAGAGTTCTCGGCCGAAGCCGCCGACGAAGGCAAGGGCCGTCGCGCTCCGGCCAAGAAGGGCGAGAAGAAGGCCGACGCCCCGGCTGCCGAGTAATCGGCATGCAATGCGGCCGCACCATGCTGTGCGGCCGCAGCCCCGACGGCGCCCTTGCGGCCCGTCGCCGAGGCCGCTGACTACATCTACGGGGGCGGCGGCACGCTGCACCGTCTCCTACTGGCGGAAACACTTCCGCTGCACGCATTCGTCCATATGAGGTAATTCCATGGAAATCACTGCTTCCCTGGTCAAGGAACTGCGCGAGCGCACCGGCGCCGGCATGATGGAGTGCAAGAAGGCACTCGTCGAAAACACAGGCGACATCGACGCCGCGGCCGAGTGGCTGCGCAAGTCGGGTCTGGCCAAGGCCGACAAGAAGGCTGACCGCGTTGCCGCCGAAGGCCGCATCGCCACCGCCCAGGCCGGCGGCAAGGCCGTACTGGTCGAAGTCAATTCCGAGACCGACTTCGTCGCCAAGGACGAGAACTTCCTGGCCTTCACCGAAGTTGTGGCCAACGCCGCACTGAACTCGGATGCTGCCGATGCCGAAGCGCTCAAGAGCGTCAAGCTCGACAGCGGCGAGACCATCGAAGAGCGTCGCGCCGCGGTGATCGCCAAGGTTGGCGAAAACCTGCAGGTACGTCGCCTGGTCCGTATCGACAGCGCCAACAACGTCGCGGCCTACGTGCACGGCGGCCGTATCGGCGTGCTGGTCGAGCTGAAGGGTGGCGACGTCGAGCTGGCGCGCGGCATCGCGATGCACATCGCCGCGATGAACCCGCCGCACGTCAAGGCCTCCGACGTTCCGGCCGAATTCGTTGCCAAGGAAAAGGAAATCGAACTGGCCAAGATGTCTGAGAAGGACAAGGCCAAGCCGGCCGAAATCCTGGAAAAGATCATCAGCGGCAAGATCAGCAAGATCGTCAACGAAGTGACGCTGTACGGCCAGCCGTACGTGCTGAACACCGACCAGACCGTCGAGCAGGCCGTCAAGGCCGCCGGTGCCGAAGTGATCGGCTTCCAGCGCCTGGCCGTTGGCGAAGGCATCGAGAAGGTGGTGGAAGACTACGCCGCCGAAGTGATGAAGCAGGCCGGTCTGGCCTGATCTTCGCCACTCGGAAAAAAGCCGCGGCATGCCGCGGCTTTTTTTTGCCTGCGCGCCACGCATCCGCAGCGTGGCGCGAATCTGAAGCGACCGCATCCGGCAGCGTGACAAGCGGCCGCAACGCTACAGATGCGATCAGCATTGCCGTTACCTCACGATGGCGACCGGGCTTTTGGCATCCATCACGCACGTTTTCCCGCGCGGCAATGGCAGGGCATGGCGCGCCCCACTCAACGACCACAGCTGTATGCTTGTGGTCACTGTCGGCGATGACTCATGCAACCAGATCTCCAGGCCGCCCTGCGCTATTGCCGTAACCTGCCATCGCCTCCCGGCATTGCGCTGCGCATCATCGAACTTGCGCAGGACCCGGATGTGGACATGACCACCACCGCCAACGTCATCGGCATGGACATGGCATTGACCGCGCGCATGTTGCGGGTGGCCAATTCGCCGCTGTACGCCAGCCGCCGCCGCGTCGACAACCTGGGCCAGGCGCTGACCATGCTCGGCCTCAATGCGACCCTGAGCCTGGCGCTGGGATTTTCGATGGTGCACGGCGTGCGCAGCACCTTCACCGCGCATCCGTTGCATGAGCGCATCTGGCGCCGCGCCGGCCTGTGTGCGTTGGCCAGCCGTATCCTGGGCCAGGCCTACGGCATCCGCAAACCCGAAGAATTGATGTTGGCCGGTCTGCTGCAGGACATCGGCAAACTGGCCCTGCTGCAAGGCGCGCCCGAGGTGTACGGGCCGCTGCTGGAACACGCACCCGACAACGCCTCATTGCTGGAAGCCGAACGCGAACACCTGGGCGCCACCCATGCAGAAGTCGGCGCGTGGCTCGCGCATCAGTGGCAGTTGCCGCCGTACCTGCAGAATGCGATCGCACAGAGCGAAGAAGAACCGGCGAGCCTGGAGCCTTTCATGGCCTGCGTGGCGCTGTCCGGACGCTTGGCCGATATCTGGCTCTCGGCCAGTGCGGCCACCGCCACCGAACATGCCCAGCGGCAGGCCCAGGACGTGCTGGAGCTGGATGCCGAACGCTTCGAAAAAGTGATCGAACGCATCGCCGAATCACTACCGGAACTGGAGGCACTGTTCGACATCCGCGTGCCGCAACCCGAGCACATCCAGATGATCTTCGAGCAGGCACGCGAGCTGGCGATGCTGCGCAGCCTGCGTGAATTGCAGGACGTGGCCGAAGCGCGCCGGCATGCCGACGAATCGGAAAACCGGATGCGCCACTTGGCCGAACAGGCCAGCCGCGATGCACTGACCGGGGTGTTCAACCGGCATCAGCTCGGCACTGCGCTGACGCATGAATTCGAACTGGCCTCGCGCCAGGGCTGGCCGCTGTCGATCGCCTTCATCGACCTGGACGAATTCAAGCGCGTCAACGATGCGCACGGGCATCTGGTCGGTGATGAAGTATTGCGCAACTTCGCGCAAACGCTGCAACGAATGGTGCGCACCAGCGACCTGGTGGCGCGCTACGGCGGCGAAGAATTCCTGGTGATCCTTCCCAATACGCCCGCCGATGCGGCGTTGATGGTGATCGAACGCATCCTGACCGAAACCGCACGCACGCCGATGGCGCAACTGCCGGGCGGCCCGCTGCATATCACCTTCTCCGCAGGCCTTGCCACGCACGGCGGTGTCGAGCGCCAGTTCGAAAGCATCGAACATTTATTGCAGGCGGCAGACAGCACGCTGTATCGCTCCAAGCATCGTGGCCGCAACCGCGTCACTGCATACGATGCGACCGATATCCCGACACCGCCAAACCTGCGCGCACACTGAGCACCTGGTCACGCCGCTGCCAACGAAGGAATTTTTACCACGCCAGGTGACGGGCTTCCGCTAGAATTGCCGGCGTTTGCCGATCCCCTACCCCCGAGGTCTCCCCCATGTCCGAACTTTCCTATCGCCGCATTCTTCTCAAACTTTCCGGGGAGGCGCTGATGGGAGACGGGGATTACGGCATCGACCCCAAGGTCATCAATCGCCTTGCGCATGAAGTGATCGAAGCCCAGCAGGCTGGCGCGCAAGTGGCGCTGGTGATCGGCGGCGGCAACATCTTCCGCGGCGCCGGCCTGGCTGCCAGCGGCATGGACCGCGTCACCGGCGACCACATGGGCATGCTGGCCACCGTGATCAATGCGCTGGCGATGCAGGACGCGCTGGAAAAGCTCGGCGCCAAGGTGCGCGTGATGAGCGCGATCAAGATTAACGACGTCTGCGAGGATTTCATCCGCCGTCGTGCGATCCGCCATCTGGAAAAGGGCCGCATTGCCATCTTCGCCGCCGGCACCGGCAACCCGTTCTTCACCACCGACTCGGGCGCAGCGCTGCGCGCGATCGAGATCGGTGCCGACCTCCTGCTCAAGGCAACCAAGGTCGACGGCGTGTACGACAAGGACCCGAAGAAGCACACCGACGCGGTGCGCTACGACAGCCTGACCTACGATCAGGTGATCATGCAGGGCCTGGAAGTGATGGATACTGCCGCCTTCGCACTGGCGCGCGACAGTGACCTGCCGCTGCGCATCTTCGGCATGAGCGAGCCGGGCGTGCTGCTGCGCATCCTGCACGGCGAACAGATCGGCACGTTGGTGCAGGGCCGTAGCTGAGGCTCGGGATTGGGGAATCGCAAAGGCGCAGTGCCGCACGCTGCGCCATTGCCTGCCAACCGGGCACCCGGCATGGAAACGGGGCGGCAAGTGAACCGGCTGCGCGGGTCCTGACGACCTGCGAGTCGTGAAACCTCAGTCCCGGCTATAATCCCCGGATTCAGCTCCACACGGATTCCGGCGATGCTCACCCAGATCAAACAAGACGCGCTCACGCGCATGACCAAGAGCATCGATGCTCTGCGCCATTCCCTGACCACCATTCGTACCGGCCGCGCCTCGCCGGCGCTGCTGGACGGCATCAAGGTCAAGGCCTATGGCACCGACACGCCCCTGAATCAGGTTGCCAGCATCAGCGTGTCCGAAGGCCGCTCGCTGGTCATCAGCCTGTTCGACAAGGGCATGATCAAGGACGTGGAAAAAGCCATTTATGCCTCGGATCTGGGCCTGACCCCGACCGTGGTCGGCACCGTGATCCGTCTGAACCTGCCGCCGCTGACCGAGGAGCGCCGCAAGGAGCTCAGCAAGTCCGTGCATGGCGAAGGCGAAGACAGCAAGGTCGCCATCCGCAACATCCGTCGCGATGCCAACCAGCAGGTCAAGGATCTGCTCAAGGACAAGGCCGTCACCGAAGACGAAGCCCGCAGCGCCGAAGACGACATCCAGAAGCTCACCGACAAGGCGATCAAGGATGTGGATGAGGTCGTCAAGGCCAAGGAACAGGAACTGATGACGGTCTGATCGTGGCATCGCCTGCCATGCATCCAGTCCCCTCTGCTGCTGACATACCGCGCCACATTGCCATCATCATGGATGGCAATGGGCGTTGGGCGCAGCGTCGGCGTCGTCCGCGCGTGATCGGCCACCGTGCCGGCGCGCGTGCGGTCAATCGCACGATCGATTTCTGCCTGGAAAAAGGCGTCTCGGCGCTTACCCTGTTCGCGTTCTCCAGTGAAAACTGGGGCCGTCCGCAGGATGAGGTCGACGCGCTGATGAAGCTGTTCCTGCATGCGCTCGACCGCGAGGTTGAAGAACTGCAGCGGCGTGGCGTGCAGGTGCGCTTCATCGGTGACCGCAGCCGCTTCGCCGCACCCTTGCGCGACCGCATGGCCGGTGCCGAGCGCAGCACCGCCGCCAATTCACGGCTGGTGCTGAGCATCGCGGCCAGTTACGGCGGACGCCAGGACATCGCCGCGGCTGCCCGCGCGTTGGCCGAAGACGTCGCCGCCGGCCGCCTGCAACCGCAGCAGATCGACGAAGCACTGCTGTCCAGCCGGGTCGCCCTGGCCGACCTGCCGGCGCCGGATCTGTTCATCCGCACCGGTGGCGATACCCGCATCAGCAATTTCCTGTTGTGGCAGCTGGCATACACCGAGCTGTGGTTCACCGAAACCCTGTGGCCGGAGTTCGATGCCGGCGTGCTGCAGCAAGCGCTGGACGACTATGCCGGGCGCGAACGCCGCTTCGGCCTGACCAGTGCACAGATCGCCGACAAGGCGACGGAGACGTCCTCCGCATGACCAAGACTCGCGTGATTGCCGCGCTGATCATGGCGCCGCTCGCGATTTGCGCGATCGTGCTGCTGCCTACCCAATGGCTGGCCGCGCTGGCGGCGATCCTGTTCCTGACCGGCCTGTGGGAGTGGCTCAAGCTCTCCGGCATCGACGACAGCCTGCCGCGCACCGTGCTGCTGATGCTCAATCTGCTGCTGATGGTGCTGATGGTGTGGGCCTCGGCTGGCTCCATGGTGTTGTTCCAGATTGCGTCGCTCGTGGGCGTGGCGTGGTGGTTGCTGGCGCTGCTGTGGCTGCGCTTTTTCACCTTCGGTGCCGATCATGGCAATGGTCAGGCGCGTGCGCTCAAGCTGGCGGCCGGCACCCTGGCGGTGCTGCCGGCATGGGCGGCGCTGGTGTTGCTGCATGCCAGCCCGGAGAAAGGCAACCTGTGGCTGCTGACCGCGCTGACCATGGTGTGGGCGGCCGACTCCGGCGCCTATTTCGCAGGCCGTGCGTTCGGCAAGCACAAGCTCGCGCCGCGCGTCAGCCCCAACAAGACCATCGAAGGGTTGCTCGGCGGAATGCTTGCCGGCATTGCGGTCGCTTGCGCGTTCGGCTGGCTGGCCGGGCTGACGCTGGCGCATGTGCCGCAGCTGGTGCTGGTTTCTGCGCTGGCAGTGCTGGCCTCGGTGCTGGGCGACCTGTTCGAGAGCCTGCTCAAGCGTCACGCCGGCGCCAAGGACTCGGGCACGCTGATCCCCGGCCACGGCGGCGTGCTGGACCGGATCGACGGCGTGCTCGCCGCCTTGCCGGTGTTCGCACTCGGCAAGGAAATTCTCGGATTCTAGGCATGGCTGGCACTTCTCTTCGTCAGGTCGCCGTATTCGGCGCCACCGGCTCGATTGGCGCATCGGCGCTGGACGTGATCGCACGTCACCCGCAGCGGCTGCGCGCCAGCGTGCTATCGGCCGGCAGCAAGGTCGAGGACCTGCTGGCGCTGTGCGCCACCCACCGGCCTGCGCATGCGGTGATCGCCGATGCGTCGCTGTACCCGGCCCTGCGGGATGGCCTGCGCGCGCTTGGGCTGGCGACGCAGGCGCATGCCGGCGCCAAGGCGCTGGACGCACTGGCTGGCAGCGACGCCTGCGACACCGTGGTGGCGGCGATCGTGGGCGCGGCCGGGCTGCCGTCCACCCTGGCCGCAGCCCGTGCCGGCAAGCGCCTGTTGCTGGCCAACAAGGAATCGTTGGTGCTGGCCGGCGAGCTGCTGACCCGCACTGCAGCCGCCGCTGGCGCTGAAATCATCCCGATCGACAGCGAACACAGCGCCATCTTCCAGTGCCTGCGCTCCTGCGACGCCAGCCGCGGCGTGCGGCGGGTGATCCTGACCGCCTCCGGCGGACCGTTCCGCGGCTGGGACCGCGCCGCGCTGGCGGCGGTCACGCCTGCGCAGGCAGTGGCGCATCCCAAGTGGTCGATGGGGCCCAAGATCTCGGTGGATTCGGCCACCCTGATGAACAAGGGCCTGGAAGTCATCGAGGCGCACCATCTGTTCGGCCTGCCGGGCGAGCAGATCGATGTGCTGGTACACCCACAAAGTCTGGTGCATTCGCTGGTGGAATTCGTCGACGGCTCCACCCTGGCCCAGCTTGGCCTGCCGGACATGCGCACTACCCTGGCGGTAGGGCTTGCCTGGCCGGAGCGGGTGGAATCCGGGGTCGGCGGGCTGGACCTGCTCAGCCAGGGCCGGCTGGATTTCGAGGCCCCGGACACCGTCGCATTCCCGTGCCTGCGCCTGGCCTGGGACGCATTACGGGCTGGCGGCACCGCGCCGGCGATCCTGAATGCGGCCAACGAAGTCGCTGTTTCAGCGTTTCTTCAGGGCCAGGTGGGTTTCCTAGCGATCCCTGCGTTGGTCGAACACACGCTGACAACGCTCCCGCGGCACAATGCCGACACCCTCGACACCCTGCTTTTTGCCGATGCGCAAGCCCGGCAAATCACTGAACGCGCCCTCGCCCACCACGCCCTTCATGCCTGATCGATCCACGCACGCGAGCTGCACACATGGGTGACTTCATCGGTTCGGTCTGGTGGATGATCGTCAGCCTGGGCGTGTTGGTGACCTTCCATGAATTCGGGCATTTCTGGGTCGCGCGACGCTGCGGGGTCAAGGTGCTGCGTTTTTCGGTGGGCTTCGGCAAACCGTTGTGGATGCGCCGCGACCGCCACGGCACCGAGTTCGTGGTTGCCGCCATTCCGCTGGGCGGCTACGTCAAGATGCTCGACGAGCGCGAAGGCGACGTGCATCCGGCCGAGCTGGACCAGGCCTTCAATCGCAAGACCGTGTGGCAGCGCATTGCCATCGTGGCGGCCGGCCCCATCGCCAACCTGTTGCTGTGCATGGCGATGCTGTGGGCGATGTTTGTGGTGGGCAAGCAGGATTATTCGGCCACCGTCGGCCGTGTCGATGGGCTGGCCGCCGAAGCCGGGCTAACGCCGGGCGAGCGCATCGTGCGCATCGACGGCCGCAGCGTGAGCAGCTGGAGTGACGCCAGCATGCAGCTCACCACCGCGGCAATGGACAAGCGCGATATCCGCGTCCTGACCGACTCCGACGCTGCGAGCAGCAGCGAACACACCTTGCGCCTGTCGCAGCTGCCGGTCGGCTTCGACGAGCGCCGGGTGGCTGCGCTGGCCGGCATCGGCTGGCAGTTCATGATGCAGCCGCCGGTGATCGCCGAAGTGGTGAAGGGCTCGGTGGCCGACGGCCTGCTCAAGCCGGGCGACCGCATCGTGGCCATCGACGGCCAGCCGATCCGCTCGGCCGACGACATCATTGCGCAAGTGCAGGCGCTGGGCGCGCATGGCGGCCCGGGCATGATCGAGGTGGCGCGCGGCGAAGACCGTCTGGCACTGGAAATCGCCCCCCGCAAGTCGCCGCAGGGCCAGTGGATGATCGGCGTGCGTCCGGCTGCCGCGCCGGCCCCGGAATACGACAGCCGTCAGCAATACGGGCTGTTCGCCGCCGTGCCGGCTGCGATCCGTGAAACCGGCCGAATGACGGCCGATTCGCTGGGCATGATGAAGCGCATGCTGACCGGCCAGGCCTCGGTCAAGAACATCTCCGGCCCGGTCACCATTGCCCGCGCCGCCAATGCATCGGCCGAACGCGGGCTCGACTGGTTCCTCTATTTCCTGGGATTGCTGTCGCTCAGCCTGGCGATCATCAACCTGATGCCCATCCCGATCTTGGACGGGGGGCATCTGCTGTATTACCTTATCGAGTTGATCAAGGGCAGCCCGATCAGCGAACGGGCCATGATTGCAGGACAATACGTCGGCCTGGCGGTCCTGGCCGGGTTGATGGGACTGGCGTTCTACAACGACATCCTCGGCCTGGTTCCACGATGAAGCTGCTCCACTCTTTCCGCCTGTTGTCGTCGTCATACGCCGGCATCCAGCAACACCCGAATACGACTCCAACCGGATGTGACATGACGCGTCTTCCCACTCGCCGCCTGCTTGCCCTCGCTCTTGCCGCCGGCCTCAGCCTGCCGGCCGTTGCCCTGGCCGCCGAGCCGTTCGTTGCCAGCGACATCCGCGTCGACGGCCTGCAGCGCATTGCCTCCGGCACCGTGTTCACCTATCTGCCGGTGAACCGCGGCGACACCGTGGACGATGCCAAGGTGGCCGACTCGATCCGTGCGCTGTACCGCACCGGCTTCTTCGAGGACGTGCAGCTGGATCGCCAGGGCAACATCCTGGTGATCACGGTCAAGGAGCGTCCGGCGATCAACAAGCTCACCGTGACCGGCAACAAGGACATCAAGTCCGAGGAACTGCTCAAGGGCCTGGGCGACATCGGCCTCACCGAGGGCGGCACCTTCGACCGCCTGAGCCTGGACCGCGTGACCCAGGAACTGACCCGCCAGTACAACAACCGCGGCAAGTACAACGTGGAAATCACCCCAACGGTGAGCCCGCTGGACCGCAACCGGGTCGATGTGGCCATCGCGATCAAGGAAGGCAAGGCGGCCAAGATCCGCCACGTCAATCTGATCGGTACCGAGAAGTTCGCCAACGAGGACATTCTGGACAACTGGGAATCCAAGGAACACAACTGGGCCTCGTGGTACCGCCGCGACGACCAATATTCCAAGGAAAAAATGTCCGGCGACCTGGAGAAGCTCAACTCCTGGTACCTGGACCGTGGCTATGTGGACTTCAGCATCGACTCCACCCAGGTCTCGATCAGCCCCGACAAGCGCGACATGTTCATCAGCGCCGGCGTCACCGAGGGTGAGCAGTACAAGATTTCCGAGATCAAGGTCACCGGCGACACCGTGCTGCCGCAGGCCGACATCGAGCGCCTGGTGATCCCCAAGGCCGGCGACATCTTCTCGCGTGCGCTGCTGGAGTACACCTCCGATGCGATCACCAACACGTTGAGCAACGTCGGTTATGCGTTCGCCAAGGTCAACCCGATCCCGACCCCGAACCGCGAAGACCGCACGGTGGCGGTGAACCTGCAGGTGGTGCCCGGCCCGCGCGTGACCGTGCGCCGCATCCTCTACAAGGGCAATAGCCGTACCTCCGATGAAGTCTTGCGCCGCGAAATGCGCCAGTTCGAAAACACCTGGTACTCGCAGGCGGCGATCGACCGTTCCAAGATTCGTCTGCAGCGCCTGGGCTACTTCGAAAGCGTCGACGTGGAAACGCCTGCGGTGCCCGGCAGCAACGACCAGGTCGACGTGGTCTACAACGTCAAGGAGACCACCTCCGGCAGCTTCGTGTTCGGCCTGGGTTACTCGCAGAGTTTCGGCGTGACCACTTCGGTGCAGTTGTCGCAGAACAACTTCCTGGGCGGCGGCAACCGCGTGGCAGTGGAGGCCTCGCGCAGCAGCTATCAGCAGCGCTATGCGTTCTCCTACACCAACCCGTTCTTTACCGACGATGGCGTGTCGCTGGGCTACAACCTGTCCTGGCGGTCGCTGGATTATTCGGACTTCAACACCGCCCAGTACAACAGCAAGAACGGTTCGGCGCAGGTGGTATTCGGCGTGCCGATTACCGAGAACGACACCGTCTCGGCGATGGTCGGCATCGACAGCAATCAGATCAACACGTTCCAGGGCCAAACCCCCCAGTCGATCATCGACTACATCGATGCAGTCGGTACGCGCACCTTCCACGCCTGGCGCACCGAATTGGGTTGGGCGCGCGACACTCGCAACGATTTCTTCATGCCCACGCGCGGTATGTACCAGCGCGTGGGCCTGGAAACCACCCTGCCCGGCTCCACGGTCGAGTACTACAAGCTCAACTACCAGATCTCAAACTACTGGCCGATCATCCCGGCGCTGGTGTTGAACACGCGCTTCGAGTTGGGCTATGGCGATAGCTATGGCAAGGACAGCACCCGCGTGTTGACCAACCCGGATGGGTCGACCCGGACCGTCACCGCCAGCGGCCTGCCGTTCTATGAGAACTTCTACGCTGGCGGTACCAATTCGGTACGCGGCTTCGAAGACAACACCTTAGGTCCACGCTCGGAGCGCACCTTGAACTACAACCGCGGCCAGCCGCTGGGTGGTTCGTTCAAGACGGTGGGCTCGGTGGAAATGTATTTCCCGAAGCTGTTCGACAGCCCGTCGGCGCGCATTTCGGCGTTCTTCGACTTCGGTAACGTGTACAACGGCGTGGACAACTTCAAGGCGAACGAGCTGCGTGCGTCCACCGGTGTGGCGCTGTTGTGGCGTGCGCCGGTCGGCCCCATTTCGATCAGCTACGCGTTCCCGCTGAAGAAGGAAGACAACGACGAGATCGAGCGTCTGCAGTTCACCTTCGGCGGTCAGTTCTAAGACTGGCTGGAAAAACAATGGCGGCCCGGATGTCCGGGCCGCCATTGTTGTTTGAACAACGTGGTGTGAAACAGAGTTAGATGTCGTTGTTCCGGACGTTGCCCAGACAGGTGGCGGTGGCGCCCGCATTGGATGAGTCCCGCATTGCACCTGCTGTTCCCAGAAGCTCAACGCGTCGGCGCGCTGCTGCGCGATATCGTTGACCGATGCACGGGTGACTGCACCCAGCAGTATCACGCGACCAAGAATGGCTAGGACAGTTTTCAGATGCGTTTTGCTGGTTCGTCACATCGTTGCGGCCGGGCATGCCACACGCCTGACTGCACCGATCAACCTAGCCATTTCCCCTGTAAAACCAGAAAATTATCGTCTACCCGAGGTTTACCCTGATGCGATTAACCGCCAGTGCGATTGCCGAACAGTTTGGGTTGACCGTTGTTGGTGACGGCAGCACCGAAGTCAGCGGCGTCGCCACCCTGGCCCATGCAGACGCGGGGCAGCTCAGTTTCCTGTCCAACCCACGCTATCGCCCGCAACTGGCCGACACCCATGCCGCTGTCGTGGTGTTGCGTGCCGACGATGCCGAAGCCGCCAAGGGCACCGCGCTGGTCGCCAAGGATCCGTATACCGCGTTCGCCAAGATCGCCGCGCTGTTCGATGTAGCACCGGTACGCGAACCTGGCATCCATGCATCTGCGGTGATCGACCCGACCGCGCAGGTTTCGCCTGGCGCGCATGTCGGTCCGTTCGTCAGCATCGGTGCGCGCAGCCGCGTGGGCGATGGTTGCGTGATCGGCACCGGCAGCATCATCGGCGAGGACTGCGTGGTCGATGACGGCAGCGAGCTGCTCGCCCGCGTCACCCTGGTCACCCGCGTGCGGCTGGGCAAGCGCGTGCGGATTCATCCCGGCGCGGTGATCGGCGCCGACGGCTTCGGCCTGGCGATGGATGCCGGCCACTGGATCAAGGTGCCGCAGCTGGGCGGCGTGGTGATCGGCGACGATTGCGAGATCGGCGCCAACACCTGCATCGACCGTGGTGCGCTGGAAGATACCGTGCTCGAAGAAGACGTGCGCGTGGACAACCTGGTGCAGATCGCCCACAACTGCCGGATCGGCGCGCACAGCGCGATCGCCGGCTGCACCGGCATTGCCGGCAGCGCCAAGATCGGCCGGTATTGCCTGCTCGGCGGGCACGTCGGTGTGGTCGGGCATTTGGAGATCTGCGACAAGGTCGTGATCACCGGCAAGTCGGTGGTGCGCAATTCCATCCACGAGCCGGGCGAGTATTCGTCCGGCACCCCTCTCACCGACAATCGCACGTGGCGCAAGAATGCCGCGCGCTTCAAACAACTCGATGCGCTGGCAAGGCGCATTCTGGCTGTGGGCAAGGAGAACGCATGAGTCACCCCGTTTACGAGCTGCCGATCGACGTCAACCAGATCCAGACGCTGATCCCGCACCGCTACCCGTTCCTGCTGATCGACCGGGTCATCGAACTGGACCTGGAAGCCAAGCGCATCGTCGGGCAGAAGAACGTCAGCATCAACGAGCCGTTCTTCCAGGGACACTTCCCGAGCCGTCCGGTGATGCCGGGCGTGCTGATCATCGAGGCACTGGCACAGGCCGGCGGTGTGATGACCCAGCTCGGCCTGGGCCGCGATGCGCTGTCCAAGTTGTTCTACATGGTCAAGGTCGACAACGCGCGCTTCAACAAGCAGGTGGTGCCGGGCGATGTGCTGATCCTGGAGGTGCAGATGAAGCGCCTGATCCGCAACATGGGATGCTATTACGGCGAGGCCAAGGTCAACGGCGAAATCGTGGCCAGCGCCGAAATCATGTGCGCCGGCGCCAAGGAATAACCTGTCTGGAGGTGAGACACGATGCGTGATTCAACACCTTTGATTCATCCCACCGCCGTCATCGACCCGTCGGCGCAACTGGCCGACGACGTGCGCGTTGGCGCGTTTTCGCTGATCGGCGCCGACGTGCAGATCGGCGCCGGCACCGAGGTGGGGCCGCATTGCTCGATCCACGGCCCGACCCGGATCGGCCGCAACAATCGCTTCATCGGCCACGCCGCGATCGGCGGCGAACCGCAGGACAAGAAGTACGCCGGCGAGCGCACCGAACTGGTGATCGGCGACGGCAATGTGATCCGCGAGTTCGTCACCATCAACCGCGGCACCGGCGGTGGCGGCGGCATCACCACCGTCGGCAACGACAACTGGATGCTGGCCTATACGCATGTGGCGCACGACTGCCATGTCGGCAACCACTGCGTGTTTTCCAACAACACCACGCTGGCCGGCCATGTCAGCGTGGGTGACTACGTGATCATCAGCGGCTTTGCCGGCGCGCATCAGTTCTGCCGTATTGGCGCCCACGCCTTCCTGGGCATGGGCGCATTGACCAACGGCGATGTACCGCCGTTCACCATGGTCGGCAGCGAATCGCTCGGCCGCCCGCGCGGCATCAACAGCGAAGGGCTCAAGCGTCGCGGTTTCGACGCCGAACGCATCAGCGCGATCAAGCGCGCCTACCGCACGCTGTACGTCGCCGGACTGCCCCTGGCCGACGCCAAACTGCAACTGGCCGAACAGGCCAAGAGCAGCGACGATGTGCGCGGGATGCTCGAGTTCATCGAAGCAGCAGAACGGCCGTTGTTGCGATGACGGGAATCGGGAATCGGGAGCCGGGCATCGAGACAGGCGTGCAGGATCGCGCGCCTGCCGTCGGCGACCCGACAGCGCTGCCGATGCCCCAGTCTGCACTCCCCAGTCCCGGTGCGCATACGCGCCCTCCCCGTTTCGCATTGATTGCTGGCGAGGCCTCTGGCGACATCCTCGGCGCAGGATTGATCGAGCAATTGCGGCTGCGCTATCCGACTGCCGAATTTGTCGGCATCGGCGGCGATGCGATGCGTGGAGTCGGTTGCCAGACCTGGTTCGATGCCAGCGAGCTGGCGGTGATGGGCCTGACCGAAGTGCTGCGGCATTTGCCACGCCTGCTCAAACTGCGTAGCGCGTTCCGCGAGCGCGTGCTGGCGTGGAACCCGGACGTGTTCATCGGCATCGACGCGCCGGATTTCAATCTACCGGTGGAGCGCTGGCTCAAGCAGCGCGGCATCAAGACAGTGCACTACGTTAGCCCCTCGGTGTGGGCGTGGCGCGAGAAGCGTGCCGAGAAAATTGGCGTCAGTGCCGACCTGGTGCTGTGCCTGTTCCCGATGGAGCCACCGATTTACGCCAAACACGGCGTGGACGCGCACTTCGTCGGCCACCCGATGGCCGACGATATCGCCTATCAAGCCGACCGCGGTGCTGCACGCGCCACATTGGGTCTGTCCGCCTCCAGCACCGTGCTGGCAGTGCTGCCCGGCAGCCGGCACGGCGAAATCAGCCGACTCGGCGACGCGTTTTTTCAAGCTGCCTGGCTGGTGTCCGAACACATCCCAAACCTGCACGTCGTGGTGCCGGCCGCCAACGCGGGCTGCAAGCAAGTGCTGGCCGAGCAGCTCTCGCGCTCGTCGCTGCCGGTGATGCGCTCGCACCTGCTCGACGGCCAGGCGCGCACCGCGATGCTGGCCGCCGACGTGGTGCTGCTGGCCTCCGGCACCGCGACGCTGGAAGCGATGCTGGTCAAGCGCCCGATGGTGGTGGGCTACAAGGTCGCCCCGCTCACCTACCGCATCGTGAAGATGCTGGGCCTGCTCAAGGTCAACCGCTACGCCCTGCCCAATATCCTGGCCAACGACGACCTCGCCCCCGAGCTGATGCAGGACGACTGCACGCCCGAGCGACTGTGCGTGGCGCTGCTGGACTGGTTCAAGCACCCCGACAAGGTTGCCGCCCTGCAGCCGCGTTACCTGGCCCTGCACGCGGAGCTACGTCGCAATGCATCCGCACGCGCGGCCGATGCGGTGGCTGGGCTGCTGGAAGGCCGGGATTCGGGAATCGAGAATCGAGAATCGGCAGGAGCCCGGTCGTGAAGCGCGTCACTTGCCACGGTGCCGTTGTCGTTCCGACGGCGCAGGACGCGCTTTTTCACGATTCCCTAGTCCCGATTCCCGATTCCCGCCTGATTGCCGGTGTCGACGAAGCGGGCCGCGGCCCACTCGCCGGCCCGGTCGCTGTGGCCGCAGTGGTGTTCGATCCCAGCAAGCCACGTATCAATGGGCTGGACGATTCCAAGCAGCTCACCGCCGAACGGCGCGAGCAGTTGTATGCACGCATCGTCGATCGGGCGCTGGCGTGGTCGGTGGTGTTGATCGACAGCGAGGAGATCGACCGCATCAATATCTACCAGGCGACCATGCTCGGCATGCGGCGCGCGGTGGAAGGGGTGGCGCATGTGGCCGGGTTCGCGCGCATCGATGGCAACCGTGTCCCCAAGGGACTGCCCTGCCCGGCTGAGGCGTTGATCGGTGGCGATGCGCTGGATCGCGCCATCATGGCCGCCTCGATCGTGGCCAAGGTCACCCGCGACCGGCTGATGCACGAGCTGCACGCACAGCACCCGGAATATCGCTTCGACCAACACAAGGGCTACAGCACGCCGATGCACCTGGCTGCATTGCAGACCCACGGACCATGCCCGCAGCATCGGCGCAGTTTTGCGCCGGTCCGGCTGGCGCTGGAAAGCCGCGAGCAGGGATCGGTCGGGATCTAGGACCCGGAGCAGTTGCAGGTCGCGCAGCTGGTTGCGCCGCTGTAAGAGGCGCCGCCGTCCATACGCGGCTTGCCTGGCTGCTGCGGGGTCCAGACCAGCTGAAGATTGGAACGGATTGCCCCGCCGCGAGCGCGGTGAGCTTCTCAATCGCCCGGCCTGGCTGCTTGTCGGGACCAGGAGAGCCGCCTGCCGCGTCATGCGCCAGGGCTGTTGCAGTAACGGATCGCTTTACGCTTGGCCTGGCGACTGCGTATCGAATGGGTCACAGCGGCAAATCGTGGGATGCGTCAGGCCGTTTCAGGCAGGGATCGTGCCACCCGCACCGGCCCGACATTTCCCCAACGCTTCGGGACGCAAGCCCGCCGCGCCTACCTGGAGCCCGGGCGCCAATCGATTCGCCCGCATATTGACCCCATGCTCTCGGCGCCGAGGCGTCACCCTAACCCCGCCGCCCGACCTGTCAAGCCTTGTTCGTCCCCGCCCCCGCCGGTACCCTGACCGCGCATTATTCCGGTCTCGCATGTCCACTTCCCGTTTCGTCCATCTGCACGTCCACACCGAGTTCTCGCTGGCGGATTCCACCATCCGTGTGCCCGAGAAACCGGATCAGGCTGACCCGAAAAAGGCCAAGCAGTCCAACCTGCTGAGCCGGGCAGTCGAACTCGACATGCCCGCGTTGGCAGTCACCGACCTCAACAACCTGTTCGCGCTGGTCAAGTTCTACAAGGCCGCCGAAGGCGTCGGCATCAAGCCGATCGCCGGCGCCGATGTGATGATCGCCACGCCGGACATGGCGCCCTGGCGCATGACCCTGCTGTGCCGCGACCGCGAGGGCTACCTGAGCCTGTCGCGGCTGCTCACGCGCGCCTGGTTGGAAGGCCACCGCCCCGAAGGCGGCGTGGCGATCCATCCGGAATGGCTGCAGGCCGGGCACGCCAACCTGTTTGCCCTGACCGGCCGCGACAGCTTGGCGGGCCGTCTGTTTTCCGAGGGTCGCGCCGACCTGGCCGAGCAACAGCTGGCCGACTGGCAGCGCGTGTTCGGCGATGGCCTGCATCTGGAGCTGACCCGCACCGGGCGCGAGGACGAGGAACGCTTCAACCAGTTCGCCCTGCATACCGCCGGCGTGCGCGGCCTGCCGGTGGTGGCCAGCAACGATGTGCGCTTTCTCTACGCCAGCGACTTCAATGCACACGAAGCGCGTGTGTGTATTTCGTCGGGCCGCGTGCTCGACGACCCCAAGCGCCCGCGCGACTACAGCGACCAGCAATACATGAAGTCCAGCGAGGAGATGGCGGCACTGTTCGCCGACCTCCCCGATGCGATCGACAACACCCACGCGCTGGCGCAGCGCTGCAACATCGAGATGCGCCTGGGCACCTACTTCCTGCCCGCCTACCCGGTGCCGGAAGACGAGACGCTGGACAGCTGGATCCGCAGCCAGTCGCGCGACGGTCTGGCCGCGCGCCTGGAAAAGAACCCGATCGCGCCCGGCAAGACCCGCCAGGACTACGTCGACCGGCTCGAATTCGAGCTGGACACCATCATCAAGATGGGCTTCCCCGGCTACTTCCTGATCGTGGCCGACTTCATCCAGTGGGGCAAGAACCAGGGCATTCCGATCGGCCCGGGCCGCGGTTCCGGTGCCGGCTCGCTGGTGGCCTGGGCGCTGCAGATCACCGACCTGGATCCGCTGCCGTACAACCTGCTGTTCGAGCGCTTCTTGAACCCAGAGCGCGTGTCGATGCCCGACTTCGACATCGACTTCTGCATGGATCGCCGCGACGAAGTCATCGACTACGTGGCGCGCAAGTACGGCCGCGAGCGGGTCAGCCAGATCATCACCTACGGCACCATGGCCGCCAAGGCGGTGGTGCGCGACGCCGGGCGCGTGCTCGGCTTCACGTACGGATTGGTCGACAGCGTCGCCAAGCTGATCCCCAACATCCTGGGCATCACGCTCAAGGATGCGATGGGCGAAGGCAAGGATTCGGAGATGGCCTCGCCGGACCTGATCCAGCGCTATCAGGTCGAAGACGACGTGCGCGACCTGATGGACCTGGCCCGCCAGCTCGAAGACCTCACCCGCAACGCCGGCAAGCACGCCGGCGGCGTGGTGATCGCGCCAGATCCGCTGTCCGAGTTCTGCCCGCTGTTCGCCGAACACGACGAAGACGGGCGCGGCAAGAATCCGGTCACCCAGTTCGACAAGGACGACGTCGAAGCGGTGGGCCTGGTGAAGTTCGACTTCCTCGGCCTGCGCACGCTGACCATCATCGATTGGGCGGTCAAGGCGATCAACGTGCGCCACGCGCGCGCCGGCATCGACCCGGTCGACATCACCACCATTCCGCTCGACGATGTGCCCACCTACAAGGGCGTGTTCGCCTCAGGTAATACCGGCGCGGTGTTCCAGTTCGAATCCTCGGGCATGCGCCGCCTGCTCAAGGACGCGCGCCCGGACCGTTTCGAAGACCTGATCGCGCTGGTGTCGCTGTACCGCCCAGGCCCGATGGACCTGATCCCGGACTTCAACGCGCGCAAGCACGGCCAGCAGGAGATCGTGTATCCGGACCCGCGCACCGAAGTCATCCTGAAAGACACCTACGGCATCATGGTGTACCAGGAACAGGTGATGCAGATGGCGCAGATCGTCGGCGATTATTCGCTGGGCGGCGCCGACCTGCTGCGCCGCGCGATGGGCAAGAAGGTGCCGGCCGAAATGGCCAAGCACCGCGAGATCTTCCGCGAAGGCGCGGCCAAGGGCGGGGTAAGCGCGGCCAAGGCCGACGAAATCTTCGACCTGATGGAGAAGTTCGCCGGCTACGGCTTCAACAAGTCGCACGCCGCCGCCTACGCGCTGGTCAGCTACCAGACCGCCTGGCTGAAACGGCATTACCCGGCCGAATTCATGGCCGCGACGTTGTCCTCGGACATGGACAACACCGACAAGGTGGTCGGCTTTCTCGATGAGGTGCGCAACCTCGGCCTCACCGTCAAGCCGCCGCGCGTCAACGAGTCGGCCTACATGTTCGAGGCGGCCAGCCCGGACACGATTCAATACGGCCTGGGCGCGATCAAGGGCGTCGGCCAGGGTGCCTGCGAGGCGATCGTCGAAGAACGCCAGCGCGGCGGCCCGTACACCACGCTGCTGGATTTCTGCACCCGTGTGGGCACCGCAAAGCTCAACCGCCGCACGCTGGAAGCGATGATCAACGCCGGCGCGATGGATGGGCTGGGCAGCAACCGCGCCTCGCTGATGCTGCAATTGCCCGAAGTGATGAAGGCCACCGAGCAGATGGCGCGCGAACGCGCCTCGGGGCAGAACTCGCTGTTCGGCGGGCCGGATCCGAGCGCCCCGGCGATGCGCCTGGACCTACCCGAAAGCAAGGAATGGCCGCTGGGCCAATTGCTCACCGGCGAGCGTGAAACGCTGGGCTTCTACCTCAGTGGCCACCCGTTCGACCCGCACCGCGAAGAAGTCCGCGAACTGGTCGGCTGCGACCTGGGCGCACTGGAAAAGATCCTGGCTTCGCAACAGCGCGGCGGCAGTGGTGGTGGTGGTGGTGGCGATGGCGAAAAACGCGCCTGGCGCCCGGAAGTCAGTGCCATTCTGGCCGGCCAGGTGATCGGCGTGCGCCGCAAGGGCGACAGCCAGGTGTTCGTGCAACTCGAAGACGGCCGTGGCCGGGTCGAATGCAGCGCGTTCTCCGATGCGATGGCCGAGTTCGGGCATCTGCTGACCCGCGACCGCATCCTGATCGTCAAGGGCGGCCTGCGCGAGGACGAATTCAACGGCGGCTACAGCCTGCGCATCCGCCAATGCTGGGACTACGAGCAGATCTGCGCCGACCACGCACAGCGGCTGTCGCTGCGTCTGGATCTGCGTGAAAAACAGGCTTTCAAACGCATCGATGCCCTGCTGGCAAAGCACCGCCCCGGCAAGACTCCCTTGCGCCTGGACCTGTTGCTACGCGCGCCCAGCGGCGGCGTGGCCGGCATGCTCGATCTCAACGGCGGCCACTCGGTGCGCATCGACCAGCACCTGATGGACAGCCTGCGCGCCGACCCGGCGGTGCGGACCCTGAAGATCAAGTACAACCCTCCGTGGGCGTGAGAAGGGGGAATCGGGAATGGGGAATCGCAAAAGCGAGGCCGCCATCCGTCCTGCTTTGATTCCCCATTCCCGATTCTCCCAACCCCACCGTACGGGTCCATCAGACGCATTCGGCTACACTCCCCGCCTTACGTTGACGACGCCATTGCATGAATCCTAACTACCTCGACTTCGAGCAACCCATCGCCGATCTGGAAGCAAAGATCCAGGAACTGCGCAAGGCCAGTACCGGGCCTGCGGTCAACGTGGAGACCGAAGTGCGTGCGCTGCGCGACAAGGCACGCGTGCGCACGGCGCAGATCTTCCGCGATCTGTCCGCCTGGCAGGTCTCGCAGCTGGCGCGCCATCCGCAGCGCCCGTACACGCTGGACTACATCAACACCATCTGCGACCAATTCCAGGAGCTGGCTGGCGATCGCGCCTATGCCGACGACAAGGCGATCGTCGGCGGCCTCGGCCGTATCGACGGGCGACCGGTGGTGATCATCGGGCACCAGAAGGGCCGCGACACCAAGACCAAGGTGGCGCGCAACTTCGGCATGCCGCGTCCGGAGGGCTACCGCAAGGCCTTGCGCCTGATGAAGCTGGCCGAACGTTTCCGGCTGCCGCTGCTGACCTTCATCGACACTCCTGGGGCCTACCCGGGCATCGGTGCCGAGGAGCGTGGTCAATCCGAGGCGATCGCGCGCAACCTGCTGGAAATGGCCGAGCTGAAAATCCCGGTGATCTGCACCGTGATCGGCGAGGGCGGCTCCGGCGGCGCGCTGGCGATCGGCGTGGGCGACCGCACCCTGATGCTGGAATACGGTACCTATTCGGTCATTTCGCCGGAAGGCTGCGCCTCGATCCTGTGGAAGGACGCGGCCAAAGCCAAGGACGCCGCCGAACAGCTCGGCCTCACCGCCAAGCGCCTGAAGGGCCTGGGCCTGGTCGACAAGGTCATTCGCGAACCCACCGGCGGTGCGCATCGCAATCCGGAACAGATGGGCAAGCGCCTGAAAGCCGTGCTGCTCAACGAGCTGGACGCACTGGAAAAGATTCCGGTGGATGCGTTGCTGCAGCAACGTTACGAGCGACTGCGTAGCTACGGTGCCTACGAAGGGCATTGATCTGCGTGCATGACGACGGCCGCGCCGAGTGCGCGGCCATGGAAAGGACGCCACACCCGCATGTCTCCACTCCTGCTGATCTCACTGCTGCTGCAAGCCGCCTGCTGCGTCCACGTCGTGCGCAGCGGGCGGCCCTTGTACTGGATCTTTCTGCTGCTGGCGTTTTCGCTGCTGGCGGTGCTGGTCTATGTGTGCGTGGCGGTCATCCCCGATCTGCGCAACGACCCACACGCACGCCGTAGCCTCAAACGCGTGCGCAACACCCTGGATCCGCAGCGCGAACAGCGCGATGCCTCACGCCGCCTGGATGTGGCCGACACTCCGGAAAATCGTCGCCAGCTTGCCGAGACCTTGCTGGCGCAAGGCGATTACGCGCAGGCGGCCGAGCATTACCAGGGCGCCCTGCGTGGCTTGTATCGCGACGACCCGCACCTGATGCTCGGCCTGGCCAAGGCCCAGTTCGGACTGGGGCAGCCACAGCAGACGCGGCAGACCCTGGATGCCTTGATTGCGGCAAACCCCAGCTTCCGTTCGCATGATGGGCACTTGTTGTATGCACGCGCAGTCGAAGACAGCGGCGACACCGAGGCTGCGCTGCACGAGTACGAGACGCTGGCACAGGGCTATCCGGGCGAAGAAGCACGCGTGCGCTATGCACAGCTGCTGCAGCGCATCGCACGCCCCGATCAGGCCAAGACGGTCTACGAACAAGTGCTACGTCACGCCGCCGCCTCGCCCAAGCATTACCAGCGCGAGCAACGCGCCTGGGTCGAGTTGGCGCGCAAGGGTCTGCGCGAACTCGACCCGAGCGCCTGATCCAATCGTCACTCGCAGACATCTCCGCAGCGGCACGCGACATGTATCGAATCGATCGGCCATCTGATCAAGGCGACCACCCATGCAGAGAAAGCCTGAAATCGAGGCAGGTCTCAAAGCCGAGATCGATCACCTGCTGGAGCAGTCCGCGCAGACGTTCCGCAGCGGCGCCCTGGCGGAATCGCTCGCTCTGGGATGACAGGCGTGGGCGCTGATCCCCGAGCCCAAACAGCGCTGGGATTACTACCCGCAAAGCCTGTCTGCAAGTTTCGTGAAGGATTACGCCGATCTGCACGACAAGGACAACGTGTGCAAATGGATCCAGCTGATGGCGCTGATGTACGACGACCCAGACCACACCGACCATCTTGTCTTCATGACCGAAGGCGAAGCGATGCTGCAGCTCGGAGATGAAGCGCGCGCCAGAGAGGTCTTCGGCAAAATTTACGCGCTGTACGGCAGGAAGGGATTTGCCGGACACCAGAAACAGTATCTGGAGATGTTGCTCAAGCAATAGCCGACAGGCGCATAACCTCGCCGCGCCTGCTGCGTGCGCCAGTCATCACGTTGGAGATTTAAAGAAATGGACTCGTACAACTCTCACGACGTTCGCAGCTCCATGCCACTAGCCGCTTAAACAATGACGGGCGCCATGCAGGAAGATCGCATCGATCGCCTGAATGTCTCGGAGCAATGGAAGACGCGTTTCCAGGTGATCACAAAGGCCGGTGGTGGTACAACGCAGCCAAATTTTCGCTGCCTGCCGATTGCCGAAAGGAGAGGAATCAACTTCAACTGGCTCGCCTTCCTGCTGGGGCCATTCTATTTCCTGGCAAAGGGCTCTGGCGTCAGGCCCTTGTTTGCGTGCTTCTTGCGATTGCCTTGGTAACCCTCCTGGAGTTCGCAGGCCTCGGTCAGTTCGGGAGGGCGGTAGACTATGGATTCGCTGCGATTTACGCAATCCGAGCTAACGTGAGCTGTTACGCCAACGTTGTCCAAGGCCAGGCTCCGTGGATCTGATGTCCCACCATGCAGTCAAACCGACGCCGTTTCGCGACGCGGTCTGACTCAAGCGTTATCCAGCATCGCCGGACGTCGCTGCATCGCATGCGCAGATCGAGCTGTGGGGTCAGTCGCTGCCGCCGACCGACGGCAGCGTGATGCTTCACGACAGAAGGTCTGCGCGCAGAGGCAGCGTCCCGCGCCTGCGACACCGCACCGCGCAGGTGTTCCTGGCGCGGTGCGGAATGCACTCAGAACGGCTTGGCCAGCACTAGCCAGATCACGCCGACCAGCAGAATCACCGGTACTTCGTTGAACCAGCGCAACGCCCGCCCACTGGGCACTGCGCGCCCCTGTTCGGCGCCTTTGACCCAGCGGCCGGACACGATGTAATGGGCAAGGATCAACGCCACGGCAAACAGTTTGGCGTGCAACCAGCCGCCCGTCACCATCGTCGGGAAATCCGGAATCACCCGGTAGCCCTGCCACAGCACCGCGCCCAGCAACAGCGCCAGGCCGAGCATGCTGTGGCCAAACGTGTAGAGCCGCCGCCCCATCAACACCAAGCGCGCGCGCACTGCGGTGTCGTTCCCGGCTTCGGCGATGTTGACCAGAATGCGCGGCAGATAGAACACCGCGGCCATCCAGGCGATCACGAACAACAGATGGAAAGTCTTGATCCACAAATACAGGGTCATGCGCTGGCTCCACTGGCTCGCGTAGGATGACCCGCATTTTCACCTATCCGCGCACGCGAAAGCAGCTGACGTCCATGCAGCAGTCCGACCCCAAACAGTACGACGCCCACTATTTCCGCCGCTGGTATCGCGATGCGGGCCTGGCCGACCCTGCACGCCTGCGGCGTAAGGTCGCACTCGCCGTGGCCCAGGCCGAGTACTACCTGGAACGGCCGATCCGTAGCGTGCTTGATGTCGGCTGCGGCGAGGCGGCATGGCGCGCGCCCTTGCTGGCGTTGCGGCCGAAGCTGAGCTACCTGGGCTTCGACAGTAGCGCCTATGCGGTTCAGCGTTATGGCCGCAGCCGTCAGATCCACCCCGCCCGCTTCGGCGATTTCGCCTGGCTGCGCCCATGCGCGCCGGTGGACTTGCTGATCTGCTCGGACGTGCTGCATTACGTGCCCACCCGCGAATTCAACCAGGGCCTGCCCGGACTGGCCGAGCTGTGCGCAGGCGTGGCGTTTCTGGAAGCCTTCGCCGAAGAAGACGCATTCGAAGGCGATCACGATGGCTTCCAGGCGCGACCGGCGCGCTGGTATCGCAAGCGCTTCGCCAGCGTGGGCTTTGCTGCACTGGGGTCGCACTGCTGGTTGTCGCCGCAATTGGCCGGAGAAACGTCTGCGTTGGAACGCTGACCGGCGTGTGGGCGACTCCAGGTCATCCATGACAGGAGCTTGGCCCCTCCCCCACCCCATCCCCGCCGGCGCATTTGCTGCCACATTCCACATAACAGCCTCAACCGTCCGCAGCCCCATTAAGGTGCAAATGCGCCAAAACCGGTATGCTGCGCGGCAGCAAAACCGCACGGATGGGTGGAATGCTTTATCAACTGCATGAGCTGACCCGCAATCTGCTAGCCCCCTGGGTGCATCAGGCCCAGGCGAACGCCAAGATGTTTTCCGACCCGGACAGTCTGTGGGCTTCGCTCCCGGGCGCCGAGCGCATGGCCGCCAGCAACGAGTTGTTCCACCGTCTGGGCAAGGAATACGAAAAGCCCGCCTGGGCGCTCGACGATGTCGAGGTCGACGGCCATTCGCTGCCGATCATCGAACGCGAAGTGTTGAGCAAGCCGTTCTGCCGGCTGCTGCGCTTCAAGCGTTTCAGCGACCACGTCGAACTGATCGGCAAGATGAAGGAGCAACCGGCCGTGCTGGTGGTGGCGCCGTTGTCCGGCCATCACGCCACCCTGTTGCGCGACACCGTGCGCACCCTGCTGCGCAACCACAAGGTGTATGTGACCGACTGGGTGGATGCGCGCATGGTGCCGCTGGAAGCCGGTGCGTTCCGGCTCGAGGACTACATCAACTACATCCAGGACTTCATCCGCCACATCGGCGCCGAGCGCCTGCATGTGGTGAGCGTATGCCAGCCCACCGTGCCGGTGTTGGCGGCGGTGTCGCTGATGGCGACCAACGACGAGCCTACACCGCGTTCGCTGGTGATGATGGGTGGGCCGATCGATGCGCGTCGCAGCCCCACCCAGGTCAATAACCTGGCGACGGAAAACGGCATCGAGTGGTTCCAGAACAACCTGATCCACACCGTGCCGTTCCCGTATCCGGGCCATGGCCGCCAGGTGTATCCGGGCTTCCTGCAGCACGCCGGCTTCCTGTCGATGAACCCCAACCGGCATGTGATGTCGCATTGGGACTTCTACACCGATCTGGTCAAGGGCGACCTGCAGGATGCGCAGGCGCACCGGCAGTTCTACGACGAGTACAACGCCGTGCTCGACATGCCGGCCGAGTATTACCTGGACACGATCCGCGTGGTGTTTCAGGACTTCCTGCTGCCGCAGGGCAAGTGGAAAGTGGACGGCCAGCTGGTCAAGCCGTCGGCGATTCGCAACACCGCCCTGTTGAGCATCGAAGGCGAACTGGACGATATCGCCGGCCTCGGTCAGACCGAGGCCGTGCATGATCTGTGCACCGGCATCGACGCCGCGCATCGTCGCCATTTGGTGGTGGAAGGCGCCGGTCACTATGGCATCTTCAGCGGCCGTCGTTGGCGCGAAGTGGTGTATCCGCAGGTACGCGAATTCATCGCCCGCTACGATGCCGACCCGGTCGGCAGTCGTGATCCGGCTACCGTGACTCCGATCCGCAAGCGCAGTAAACGCGCCTGACCGACGCAATAGGAAATTCCCCGGCACGGCCGGGGAATTTTTTGTCCCTCTCTACCTGCGACCGCTCAGGCGAGGTCGCGTGCGGCAGCAAGCGCCGCCATCGGCGCTGCGCACACCGACCTACCGGCCAGGCGCATCACGCAGCCGCCTCACCGCTCTTGACCAGCAGTTGCTTGGCGAACATGCCATGCAGCTTGCCGAAGGCGCGTGCCACATGCAGCGTGACGAATAACAACAGCACGCCCACCAGGAACAACGGCAGCGTCAGCCAGCCGCTGGTGATATCCACGCCATCCCAGGTCAGTACCGCGGCGTTGTCGAACAACAGTGCGAGCGGTGACGCGGCCAAGCCCAACGACAGCGACAACAGCGTGCAAAACACGGTGAAGTAGATAACACCCAGCGGCAGCATCAACAGGAAGTACACCATGGTGCTCCAGGTGCGCACGTCGGTGAACATCGCACCGATGCGTTGTAGCCAGCCACCCTGCAGCCCTGGATGTGGCGGGCGACGCGGCATGCGCACACCAAGCAGCGTTTCGACCAGACGACCTTCCACCAGCGACAACACCCGCACCGAGCCGAAAAACAGCACCAGCAACGGCACACCGATGATCAGGATCATCAACCCGATCGACAGGCTCGCGCCAGCGACGACCCAGGTGAAATAGAAGATGCCGGTGAGCAGCGACAGCAGCATGTAGAACAATGCGCCGTAGGTGCGTGGGTCGGCGGCCACGCCGAAGAACGCGCCGATCCACGATGCGCGTTTGGGTGGCACCGGTGGGCGCAATGCGCGGGTCACGGTCACTTCGGTTTCGCGGTAGATTTCGGCCACTTCCTCCGGCGCGCCGTAGCTGCTGGCCACGCCTGCAATGACCTCGGCTTCGTTCTTGCCTTTCTGCTCTGCCAGTTCGGCACGCAGATACTCTTCGGCGTCGTAGAGCGCGTCCTGAATCATCGCCGGGTCGGCGCCGGACAACGCTTGGCGCAGCTGCAACAGATAATCGGGAATGGTGGTCGGCAACGGATGTGCCTGCGTCATCGTGTTCATACGTGGGTCCCCTCCAGCACTGAATCAACGGAATCTCGGGTGGCACGCCAGGCGGCGGTCCAATCGCGCAGGCAGTCACGCCCGTTATCTGTAATGCGGTAATACCGCCGGGGTGGCCCGGAGGCCGATGGCTCGATATGGCTTTGCAGCAACCCGGCCCCTTCCAGATTGCGCAGGACGGGGTACAAGGCGCTCTGCTTGCCACTGAGCACGCCGTCCAGACGCTCGAGCCGTTTGGCAATGAGATAGCCGTACAGCGGCGCATCGGCCCGGGCCAGGACGGCCAGCAAGGCCAGTGACACCGTGCCCGCACTCAACTCCTTCTGAAATTTGCGTAGGTGGATATCCGGCTCGCTCATCGGCCATCTCCGCTAGGTCGAAGGTGATGCTATGTAGAACCTAGCTATAGTGAATGTGCCGGTCGTCATGGGCGGGATTGGGGATTCGCAAAAGCAAAAACAAAAGCAAAGGCTTGGTCGGCCAGCCTCGCTTGAGCCATCGCGGGCAACGCAATGCGGTCCACCGCAGAGCGCAGCACCGCCGTTGCGACTCTCCCAATGCCCAATCCCCACTCCCCGCCCCACTAGCGCTCGCCTGTGCAAACCCGAGAGCGTTCATGAGCTTAGAACCTTTGGGTTACTGCCTTTCTGGCACGGCTTAACTACAGTCGACATCCCCCGTGCCGATAAGTGTCGCTCAGGGGTTTTTCACTTTTCGATGGGGCACTACGATGCAATTGACACGCTTGGCGCGGCCGGCCGTGGCTGATACTTCCTTTGGTGCCACACGGCGCCTGTGCCTTGCGATCGGGTTGGCGCTGCCGGTACTGGGCTTTGCGCAGACACAACCTGCACCCGTCAATGCCGAACAGACCCAGCCGGAGCCTGCCAAGCCACCGGTCACCGCCGCACCCGCCACCACCACCGCCAATGGCTACCCGCTCGAAGCGCAGGGCTGGGGCGCCAAGCAGGGCGGCAATATGTGGCAGGTGCGCTGGGCCGAAGACTGGTCGTATCTGAAGGACCCGTCCAAGCGCAAAAGCCCGTTCGATCCGCTCAAGTACATCCCGCTCAATGAAGACGGCGATGTGTATGTGTCGCTTAGCAACGAGTTGCGCGTGCGCAGCAACACCATCACCAATCCGGGCCTGATTCCCGGTAGCCATTCGCAGCAGCAGTATTTGCTGCGCGCCTTCTTTGGCGCGGACTTCCATGTCGGCGAACACTTCCGTCTGTATACGGAGTTGGCGCACGGCAGCCTGGATGGACGCAACGAAGGTGCCAAGACCGGCACCCAGGAAAACAACGCGATCCTGCAGCAGGTGTTCTTCGATGTGAAGGGCAACATCGGCGGCGCCGATACCGGTCTGCGCGTCGGCCGCCAGGTATTCGTCGACGGCCCCACCACGTTGATGGCGTTGCGCGACAACACCGATATTTTCGTGACCTTCAACGGCGCGCGCGCCTGGGCAATCGGCGACAAGACGCGTGTTGACGTGTTCGATTTCAATTTCAACCTGGATGGCACCGAAGGCCTGGGCGACGACCGCATCGACCGCTCGCGGCACTTCCGCGGTGTGGTCGGTGGCTATCGCTTGCCGACGGCCAAGCCCATGTATCTGGAGCCGTTCTTCTATCAGTTCCGTAACGACAACCAGGTCTGGGGCCGCCAGACTGCCGAAGAAAACCGCAATTACTACGGCCTGCGCCTGTGGGGCAACGTGGGCAAGCTGCGCACCGACTCGTTCGTGACCGTGCAGCGCGGCAGCTTCGGCGGACGCGACCTGCGCGCCTACATGGCCAGCACCTCCAATGCGTGGACGCTGAGCGACAACGGCTGGAAGCCGCGCCTGGGCTTCCATAGCGAAATCGCTTCCGGTGGCGGTGGCACCTCCGGTACCGGCACGCTGCGCAACAACAACTTCTTGTACGGCAACACGATCTACTTCAGCTGGGCCACGTTCTTCGGCCCGGTGAATCTGGTCACCGCCGCACCGACGTTCACGTTCTCGCCCACCTCCAAGCTCACCGTGAACCTGGAATGGGAAACCCTGTGGCGCCAGACCACCAGCGATGCGATCTACAACAACCAGGCGCGTGCCTACGCTCGCACCCAGAACACCAGCGAGCGCCGCATCGGCACCATGCCGCGCATCAACGCGACCTGGAATATCGATCCGAACTGGTCGGTAACCTTCCGCGCCGAACACTTGATGGCGGGCCCGGCGTTGGAGAAAGCCGGCTACGGTGACTCGACCTTCGTGATGGGCTGGTTGAACTTCCGCTTCTAAGCGCGAAGTGCTCGATGTGCCTGTGCGCATCGCGTCGTTCTTCCATCGCTGTTACGGCATGTTGCGTTTCAGCATTGGGTTCAAGGCCATGTGCGGGCGGCAGGCGTGAGGCAGGCCTGCACGCAACACCCATGGCGATCGCGCCGATTCGGCGGAGAACGGCCAAGACAATCCGTCACAAACTCACTGCAGCGACGCGCTTTTCGCGCGACACATCCGATGGATGCATCGTGTTGATGGAGCATCGCCGAATCTACTGAATGGCATTGGCCTGACGTTCTTCTGTGATCCGGCTGGCCGGCAATGGCCAGCGATATTCACCCGCCTCAGCTTCGCGGCGGGCGTACTGAACCAGGATCAGATGCTTGCCGTCGTCATCGACTTTCAGTGGGCGCGCCTGTTGGCGCAGCGCAGGCGGTAGCGCAGCAAGTCGCTGCGTCAACAGCGTTGCGTCGGCTGGGTGATCGCGCAACCACAGCATCGTCGAAACCGTGCGCAATGCAGCGGCAGTGTCCTGCAGCTTGTGTTGGTAATTTGCATAGTCCGGACGCGACACGCTTGCCAACAGGCAACCGCTGGCATTGGCCACGCAGGCCACCGATGTGGTCTCGGGCACCGGAACGTCGTGCTGTGGTAGCGCCCGATCCTTCGCCAGCACTGCCAGCACCGGCGCGCTGCAAGCCCAGGTAAAGGTCGGCGCCAGCAGGGCCTGGGTGCGCTCGCGGTCCAGCAACTGTGGCGCGACGCGCTCCAGCCAGTTGCGACCATTGCGCGGAGGAGGCACGTCCTGCAGCAGCGAGAACACCATCCGCGATTCGCCATGCAGCGCATGACAGAGCGAGATTTCTTGCGTCGTCGCCGGTGCGAACGCTGCGGCGCAATGTACAGGCAGCGACTGCTGCACCGGTCGCTCGGCCAGCATGTCGGCAAACAGCTGCGCATTGCCACGCAGCATTGCCGCACCAATCATCGTGATCGCCAGGTTGTCGCCGCTGCGCATCAGCACACGGGCAACCTGGGCATCGGTGCAGACGCCGGACAAGGCTTGGGTGGTGCGCCCCTGGACGAAGTCCAGGGCGCTGGCTGTCATCGACAATGGCATCCGCGGCAATTCGGGCAACGGCGTATCGCCCCGTGGCCGGAATGGACTGCGGTAGTCGGCGTAGTCCGCCAATGCCCGCATCCGGGCCAACATCGTCGCCTGTATTGCCAGGGCATCGGCATAGGCCTGCGGGTGTTGGCGCACACGCTGCAAGCAGCCATCGGCACGGGCAGTGCACAGCGCGGGCGCGGTGGATGGCCAACCTGGCAAGCGCGGATAGCCCGCTGCGGCAGGTTGAAATGGCACGCGATCCGGTAGCCGATTGAATCGTTCCACGTCCCGTGCCAGTACCGCCTCGCGCTGCGCTTGCGGTATCGCGTACGACAGCGACCACAGCGCTCCGAACATGTTGGCGCCGCGCAATGGCGGCAGCGGCTGACGCAGCTGCGCCAGCGCCTGACGCTGCGCCTCTGGAATCGGCCAATACCTGGAGACCGCATACAGCGCCAGCACGGCCGCAAGCAGGATGCAGACACCGAGCAAGGCAGCTTTGAAAAACTTGGCAATCACGTGCATACATCCTTCCCTGAGTGCTGCGCATCTTAGTGCCATCGTCACAGGCCTGCGACGGGCAGACCCGACCGTGTCACCAAATGGACATCGCGCGCTCGGGGAATACGCGCACCTCGGCACGCAGAAGGCATTGCGACGGCCAGACGCACGCGAAGCGTTTTGGCCAATCCCGAATGCCCGCCGCCAAATCCGCACGACATCTCCACCGAACGCGGCCGAATGCCTACACTATGCCGATGTCCGAATCCCCCACTCCGCACGCCCGCCCTTCCCTGCAACGGGTCTTTCTAACCGGGTTGCTCACCTTGCTGCCGGTCTGGTTGACCTGGGTGGTGGTAAAGTTCGTTTTCTCGCTGCTCTCCGGCATCAGCAGCCCCTGGGTGGTGCCGTTATCAGAACGCATCGCGGCCTCGTTCCCAGATTATCTGGGCTGGTTCAAGGCGCTATGGGTGCAGAACACCATCGCCCTGATCGCCACGGTGGCAGTCATTCTGTTCGTCGGCATCCTGAGCCGGCGCGTGATCGGCCAGCGTCTGCTGCGCTGGTTCGAGGCGATCATGCGGCGCATTCCGCTGGCCAGCGTGGTCTACGACAGCGCGCGCAAGCTGCTCGATATCTTGCAGACCCAGCCCGGTAGCACCCAGCGCGTGGTGCTGATCGACTTCCCGCATCGGGATATGAAGTCGGTAGGCTTGGTCACCCGCGTGATCAAGGAACAGGGCACTGGCCGCGAGTTGGCGGCAGTGTACGTGCCGACCACGCCCAACCCCACTTCCGGCTACTTGGAAATCGTGCCGGTGGAACTGCTCACGCCCACCGACTGGAGCGTGGATCAGGCGATGAGCTTCATCATTTCCGGCGGCGCAGTGGCGCCAGAATCGGTTCCCTTCACCCGGACTGCGGATCGCTAAGACCATGACCCATGTACGTACCCTCGACGATCGTGCGGTACGCCTGTTCATTGCGCTGGCGGCCTTCTTCTGCGTCAACGCGGCGCTGGCCGAGTTCATCGGCGTCAAGATCTTCGCGCTGGAAGACACCCTTGGCATTGCGCCGTTGAACTGGAATCTGTTCGGCCAGAGCGGCTCGCTCAGCTTCACCGCCGGCACCTTGCTGTGGCCGGTGGTGTTCATCATGACCGACACCATCAACGAGTTCTTCGGCAGTCGCGGGGTGCGCTTCATCTCGTGGGTGGCTGTCATCCTGATCGGCTACGGCTTCGTGTTCGCATTCGCAGCCATCGCGCTTGCGCCTGCTGGCTGGTGGGTCACCGCAGCGCAGAGCCAGGGCGTGCCGGATTACCAAGCCGCGTTTGCGGCGGTGTTCGGGCAAGGCCTGTGGACCATCGGCGGCTCGCTGGTGGCGTTCCTGTTCAGCCAATTGATCGATGTCTCGGTGTTCCACCGCATCCGCCGCGTCACTGGCGAACAACACGTGTGGCTGCGCGCCACCGGCTCCACAGCGGTCTCGCAAGTGGTGGACAGCTTCGTGGTGATCTATATCGCCTTCGTGCTCGGCCCGCAGCATTGGTCCATCGACCAGTTCCTGGCGGTGAGCACGCTCAACTACATCTACAAGATGGGCTTTGCGGTGTTGCTGATCCCGCTGCTGTATCTGGCGCGCCGCGGCATCACCGCCTATCTGGGCGCCGAGCGTGCTGAACAGCTACGCGAAGAGGCCGCTGCCGACTGAGCCGGGCGCCCTCCGGCCAAGGTCATCGCGCCGCAATGTGTTGCGGTGACAACACCGGACCGACAGTGGTCTTCATCATCGCGTAGTAGGCGAACGCACCGTGCGCTCTGGCCCCACACGCGGCATTTCTCCACATGCCGCAGCGCACCACACCACGCAGGTGCAGCACCGCGCCCATGCGCCGCATGAATTGCCCATAGGCGGTATGCCTCCGATGGGTGGCCGTAACCGTGCGGATCGGGCAAGCTCCCCGCTCGCTTGTTTCCGGAGCCGGTAATGCCCCTTCGCTTTTCCCGCCTGCTGTCCCTGGCCATGGCCGCCCTGGTGAGCCTGTCGCTGGCGGCGCCGGCCGATGCGGCCAAGAAGAAGACCGCCAAGGCACAGACCACGCAAACGCGCGCGAAGGCGAGCAAAGGCAAGAAGACCGCCAAGCCGGCGGCCAAGAGCACCAAGGGCACCAGGGGAAAGGGCAGCAAGGCCGCCACGGTCAGACCACGCGCGGTTGCCGCGCCGGTGGTGCTGACCAAGGCGCAGCAGCTCAACCTGTTATACGACCAGTACTGGGACGCCTCGCTCAAGCTCAACCCGCTGCAGGCCACCTTCCAGGGCGAGAGTCGCTACAACGACCAGCTGCCGAACTTCCTGTCGCCGGCGTTCCGCCAGCAATCGCACGATTTCACCGTGCTGTGGCTGGGCAAGGCTGAGGCACTGGGGCCCGATGGCCTAAGCGGGCAGGATCTGCTCAGCTACCAGATCTTCGTGCGCGATGCGCGTAGCGCGCTGGCCGCCGAGCAATTTCCCAGCTGGATGCTACCGATCAACCAGTTCTACAACATCGCCAGCATTGCAGTGGTGTTGGGCTCGGGCACCGGCGCGCAGCCGTTCAAGACGGTCAAGGATTACGACAACTGGTCGCGGCGTGCGCTCGGCATCCCCGATCTGTTCGAGCAAGCCATCGCCAACATGCGTGCCGGCATGCAGGCCGGCGTGGTGCAGCCCAAGGTGCTGATGCAGAAGGTGTTGCCGCAGTTGGATGCGATCATCGCGCGCAACGCCGAAGACAGCCTGTTCTGGGGCCCGGTGCGCAACCTGCCCGCCGACATGCCCGAAGCCGACAAGCAGCGCATCACTGCCGAGTACAAGCGCATGATCGAGGTGCGCATCATGCCGGCCTACCGTGCGTTGCGTGGCTTCATCGCCACTGAATACCTGCCTGCCTGCCGCGACAGCGATGGCCTCGCCGCCTTGCCGAATGGCGCGGCGTGGTACGCCTACGACGTGCGCCAGAGCACCACCTCCGACCTGAGCCCGGAGCAGATCCACCAGATCGGGCTGGAGGAGGTCGCGCGCCTGCAGGGCGAGATCACTGCGCTGACCAAGCAGGTCAAGTTCCGCGGCAACCTGCCCAAGTTCTACAAGTTCATGCAGACCGACAAGCGCTTCGGCTTCCGCAGCGACACCGAGCTGCTAGCGACGTATCGCAGCCTGCAGGGCCGCGTGCAGTTGGCAGTGCCGCGGCTGTTCAACACCCAGGGCATGCCGGCGCTGGAAGTGCGCGCGGTGGAACCGCAGCGCGCGCAATCGGCTGCCAGCGGCTCGTATATGCGTCCCAGCGTCACTGGCAGCAATGGCAGCACGCCGGGCATCTTTTATGTCAACACCTCCGACCTGCCCTCGCGCAAGACCTGGGAAGCGGAGAGCCTGTACCTGCACGAAGCGATTCCGGGACACCACTACCAGCTCGGCCTGCAGCAGCAGCTGACCGACCTGCCCAAGTTCCGCCGCCTAGGAGGCGAGACCGCCTATATCGAGGGCTGGGGGCTGTATGCCGAATCGCTGGGGCGCGAGTTGGGGCTGTATCAGGACCCCTACAACTACTACGGCTACCTGCAAAACGCACTGTGGCGCTCGATCCGGCTGGTGGCCGATACCGGCCTGCACAGCAAGGGCTGGACGCGGACCCAGGCCATCGACTACATGCTGGACAACTCGGCGATGAGCCGCACCGATGCCGAAGCCGAAGTCGACCGCTACATGGCCATCCCCGGTCAGGCGCTGGCCTACAAGGTCGGCGAGATGAAGATCGCGCAGCTGCGCGAGCAGGCGCAGCGCGAGCTGGGGCCGCGCTTCGACGTACGTGCCTTCCATACCGAAGTCCTCAAGGATGGCTCGGTGCCGCTGGAGATCCTGCAGGAAAAAGTGCAACGCTGGATCGCCACGCAAAAGCGCTGACCGCAGCGGGCTGCAGGCCGCGGCTGCGGCGCTTGGTATGCTGGAGGCAGTGTTGGCGATCCGCAGGCCGGGCACCTGCGCTGCCGCCCACAGGACGTGTACCGATGCCTTCTGACGATGAACCGCGCGCATGCCGCATCACCGCACGAGATTCCCTCCCAAGCGCCCTTGCTGTCGCCCGGCCTGACAGAGCGTCTGCGCAACGGCCGGTGGTGGCGCAATCTGATCGGAGAGGCCGGCGCCGAGGTATTCCGCGTGCAGCTCCCCACCGGCCCGGACGTTTTCCTCAAGCAGGCTGACGGCGACGACGCGCAGGCGCCGATCGACGAGATGGTTCGCCTGGCGTGGTTGTCGCGCCTGGATGCGGACATCCTGCCATCGTGCACGCCGAAACCACGGGCGGACGCACCTGGTTGCTGACCAGCGCCATGCCGGGCCGCACTGCCTACACCTGGCTGCAGGACGATCCCGCACGCGGCGTGGCCATCGTGCAGTCCCTGGCTGCAGCGCTGCGGCGCTGGCATGCGTGACCGGTGCACTGCGGCCCGTTCAACGCCGACCATATGCTGCGGCTGGCCCACGCCCGTCGACGCCTGGACGCCGGACTGATCGATGCCGACGATTTCGATGATGCCCGCGCCGGCTGGACGCCTGCGCAGGTCTGGGCGGCGATGCAGGCGCTGCTGGCGGCCTACGCCACCGAACTGGACCTGGACCGTCTCACCTTCCACCTGTACCTGGACGAGTGCTTCTGACAGCCGGCGGATCCTCCCGCCACGCGCCCGGCCTGCCACATCCACCGCTCCGATGGATGACCGCGCGAATCGAATCACGCCTGCGCCCGCGCGACCGCCAACGCGGCGATATCGCGCGGAGTGGTGCGGCAGCAGCCGCCGATCAGGCGCGCGCCTGCAGCCAGCCACTGCGCGTGCTGGTCTGCCAGGCTGCAGGCAGGCGCATCGCCGGCATGCCAGCGTTTTTCGCCAGCGTCGTAGTGCTCGCCCGAGTTGGGGTACACCACCAGCGGCAAGGCGGTCAGCGCCGACAGACTCTGCAACGCGGCGGTGACCCGATCCAGCGCGATGCAGTTGATCCCCACCGCGATCACCTGCGCGCAGGCATCCAGCGCCGGAATCACTTGCGCCAATGGTGTGCCGTCGCTCAGATGATCGGCATCGCGCAAGGTGAAAGAGAACCACGCATGCAATTGCGGAAATTCTTCCAGCAGCAGGCGTAACGCCACGATCTCGTTCGCCGAGGGCAGCGTCTCGCAGGCCAGCACATCTACGCCCGCCGCAGCCAGCGCGGCGATGCGCGGGCGATGGAAGTCCATCAGTTGCGCCAATGGCAACGTGTAGTCGCCGCGGTATTCCGAGCCATCGGCCAGATACGCGCCATACGGCCCGACCGACCCGGCCACCCATAACGGTGCGTCCTGCGGTTGCATCTGCAAATGATCGGCGCGCGCCTGCGCGGCCAGGGCCACGCTGCGCGCGATCAACACCTGCGATTGCGCCAAATCCAGCCCGCGCGCGGCAAATCCCAGCGGCGTGGCCTGGTAACTGGCAGTGATCGCGCACTGCGCGCCGGCAGCGAAGTAGTCGCGATGCACCTGATAGATCAGCTCCGGTTGCTCCATCAGCACGCGTGCCGACCACAGCGCATCGTTGAGATCGCAGCCGCGTTGTTCCAGTTCGGTGGCAAGCGCGCCATCCAGCAGCACATACCCGTCGTGCTGCAACGCCTGGCTGAAAGGCGCATTGGCGCGCGACTGGCGTGGAAGAATCGTCATGCGTGCAGTCTCCGGGCCGCAAGCCACTGGGTAAATGCATAAGCGCCATAGCACAGCGCAACGAACGGAATACCGCACCACAGCGCAATGCGCTGCTGCGGATCGAATGCCAGACCGATGCAGGCCAGAAGACACAGCGAAAAGCCAAGGATCGGTGTCCATGGGTACCATGGCGCGCGATACGCCAGCGTCTCCAGCGCAGTGCCATCGCGCAGCAGTTGACGACGGAAGCGGTAATGCGCGGCGCAAATGCTCAGCCACACCACCACGACCGCAAATCCCGACACTGCAGAGATCGCAACGAACACGGTGTCGGCCGCATACACAGCGGTCAGCAGCGCCAGCAAGCCGCCCAACATGCTCAGTGACACGGCACGCAATGGAATGCCGCGGCCGGTCAACCGCGCCAGGCCCGAAGGCAACGTGCCCTCGTTGGCCAGCGACCACAGCATGCGCGCGGCCGCGTACAGGCCCGAATTGGCCGCCGACAGGATCGCGGTCAGGATCACCGCGTTCAAGATGCCCGCCGCATACGGAATGCCCAGCAGCTCGAACGCACGCACGAAGGGGCTTGTCTCCACCGCCGCCTGGCTGGCCGGCAGCAGCGCGGCCAGCACCAGCACGGTCCCGGCGAACAACACCACCAGCCGCACCAAGGTCGTGCGAATCGCCAAGGGAATCGCACGCGCTGGCTGCGCGGTTTCGCCGGCGGCCACGCCGATCAACTCCGTGCCGGAGAACGCGAAGTTCACCGCTACCATCGTCATCAGAATCGGCAAGGTGCCATGCGCAAACCAGCCATCGGCACGCAGATGCCGCAGCCCGGGCGCGGGCGAGCCATCGGCCAACGGCAGCAGGCCGATCACCGCCGCGCCACCCAGCACGATGAACACCAGGATCGTGATCACCTTGACCAACGAAAACCAGAATTCGCCCTCGGCAAACCAACGTGCCGACACCGTATTCAAGCCGAAGATCAGCGCGCAGAACAGCAGACACCACGGCCACGCCGGACTATGCGGAAACCAGTACTGCATGCAGAACGCCGCTGCGGTAAGGCTTGAGCCCAATGCTACCGTCCAGGTCAGCCAGTACAACCATGCCACCACGTAGCCGGTCGCTGGCCCCAGATAACGCGCCGCATATACATGAAACGCACCGGTCTGCGGCATCGCCACCGCCAGTTCGCCCAGGCATTGCATCACCAGATACACCACCAGCGCGCCGATCAGATATGCCAGTACCGTGCCCAGCGCGCCGGTGCTGGCGATGATGTAGCCGGTGTTGAAGAACAGCCCGGTACCGATCACGCCGCCCAGCGACAGCATCACCAGATGGCGCACCTGCATGCTGCGCTGAAACTGCGGTGCGGTGGTGGACGATGGTTCGGACATGGGTGCGCGTGATCGGGGGTGCTCCATACTGCCACGCGCCCGCAGGCGGGCACAGCCGTGCACACCCGAGCTGTGACGCAGGGCCTGCCGCTCAATGGCGGACGGTTATGCTGCCGATTGGTTTTTTGCTGGCTCTCCCTCATGCCACACCATCGCCTTACAGCCCTGCACACATCGTTGCGTCGCCTCGCTGACTCGAGCTTGCCCGGACGATCGCCCACTCCAGGCAGCGCAACGTGCGCAGGCAATGCTGACCTTGCCGCGCTTTTCGTCGCGCGCACGCGTCTGCGCCGTGCGCGCAGCGAGGAGTGGAACACATCGACATCAGCCACATTGCCGACAGCAGTGCTTCGGAGCGCCGCATGATGCTCGCCGGAATTCACCACGTGGCAATCGCTGGCGACTACGTGGTATCCAAACGGTTTTATTGCCAGATCCTGGGTCTGCGTGTGCTCGACGAGCATTACCGGCAGGCGCGCGACTCGTGGAAACTGGATCTGGCGCTGCCCGACGGCGGGCAGATCGAGCTGTTCTCGTTCCCCAATGCACCACTGCGGCCCAGCCGCCCCGAAGCGCGCGGCTTGCGCCACCTCGCCTTTCGCGTCGAAGACCTTGATGTCGCGGTCGCACATCTCAACGCACACGGCGTGGCGACCGAAGACATCCGCATCGACGAATACACCGGCCGCCGCTTTACCTTTTTCGCCGATCCGGATGAGTTGCCGCTGGAGCTGTACGAGGTCGGCTAGCACCTACAGAACTGGCAGTCCGGTTATGCGGTGCGGTCACATCTGTGGCATCGACGCGTCGAGATGACATGACTTCCGGCGCATGCAGCGATACGGCAATCGCGCTGATGATCCTTGCAACCCAGGACACAGGACCGTCCATGCTACAGATCCGCGCGTTGTCCAAGACCTACGCCAATGGCGTGCATGCGCTGCAAGGCGTCACGCTCGACATTCCCCGCGGCATGTTCGGGTTGCTCGGCCCCAACGGCGCCGGCAAGTCCTCGCTGATGCGCACGCTGGCCACCTTGCAGGAGCCGGACTCGGGCAGCGTGACGCTGACGGACGCAGACGGCAGCAGCACCGACGTGCTCAAGGAAAAAGACCAGTTGCGGCGCCGGCTGGGCTATCTGCCGCAGGATTTCGGCGTGTACCCGAAGGTCAGCGCGCTCGACCTGCTCGAGCATTTCGCCGTGCTCAAGGGACTCACCAACCGTGCACAGCGCAAGGAAGTGGTCGAGCGACTCTTGCAGCAGGTCAATCTATGGGACGCGCGCAAGCGCAAGCTGGGCACCTATTCCGGCGGCATGCGCCAACGCTTCGGCATTGCGCAGGCACTGCTGGGCAACCCGCAGCTGGTCATCGTCGACGAACCCACCGCCGGGCTGGACCCGGAAGAGCGCAACCGTTTTTTGAACCTGCTGGCCGAAATCGGCGAGCACGTGGTGGTGATCCTGTCCACCCACATCGTCGAAGACGTCACCGACCTGTGCCCCACGATGGCCATCATGAACAAGGGGCAGGTGTTGCTGACCGGAAAGCCGGCCGATGCGATCGACATGCTCAACCAGCAGGTCTGGCGCAAGCAGGTCAACAAGAACACCTTGTCCGATTACGAAGCGCGCTTCACAGTCCTGTCCACACGCCTGATCGCCGGCCATCCAGTGATACACGTATTCAGTGCGGACTGTCCGGAACCGGGCTTCGAACAGGTCGCACCCGATCTTGAGGATGTCTATTTCCAGCGCCTGCGCAAGCACGCGCTCGCTGCCTGACGGAGCGCGGCCATGATCCTGGCGTTCCTGCGCTTCGAGCTGCGCGAACAACTGCGCTCGCCCTTTTTGTGGTTGCTGGCCGCGCTATACGCCTTGCTGGCCTTCGCCGCACTCTCCAGCGATGCCGTGCAGATCGGTGGTGGCATCGGCAATGTGCTGCGCAACGCGCCGACCGTCATCGCCAGCGTCCTGGCGATCTTCAGTCTGCTCGGCCTGTTGGTGGCTGCCCTGTTCGTCAGCAACGCGTTGCTGCGCGATTTCGAGCTGGGCACTGCGGAGCTGGTGTTCTCCACACCGGTGCGCCGCCGCGATTACCTGGCCGGCCGCACCGGTGCGGCACTGATCGCCGGCACGGTGATGTATCTGGTGATCGCACTGGGCATGTTCGTGGCGCAGTTCATGCCGTGGATCGACCAGGCGCGGCTGGGGCCGGTCGCGCTGCTGCCATACCTGTGGTCGCTGCTGGTGCTGGTGCTGCCCAACCTGCTGTTCACCACCGCGCTGCTGTCGGTGCTGGCGGTGACCACGCGCAGCATCCTGTGGGTCTACATCGGCGTCATCGTGTTTTTCGTGCTGTACGGCGTGAGCCGTGCGCTGCTGGCCGATCTGGACAACGTCTGGCTCGCGACCCTGTCCGATCCACTCGGCATCCGCGCACTGTCGCAGACGTTGCGCTACTGGTCAGCGGAACAACGCAACCTGCAGCTGCCCCCATTCACAGGCTACCTGCTCGCCAATCGCGCCCTGTGGCTGGGCATGAGCGGGCTGTTGTTCGCGGCGACCTTCGCACTGTTCCGCACCGAACGTAGCGGCACGCGTCGTCGACGCGGCGTGGCGCCTGCTGCATCCAACAGCGCACAGGCAGCCAGCGTGCGCGTCACCACCACCGGCCTCACCGTGACGCCAGTGTTCGCAGCCAGCACGGCCTTCCGGCAACTGCTGCGCCAGATCCGTTTCGATACGCTCGGCGTGCTGCGCAGCGCGCCGTTCGTGGTGCTGCTGATCCTGGGCCTGGCCAACTTCATTCCGACCGCGCTGTTCAATGCGCGCATGTACGGCACCGCCGTGCTGCCGGTCACCTCGTTGATGCTGCAGGCACTGCAGAACAGCTACAGCTTTCTGCTGATCATCGTGGTGCTGTTCTATGCCGGCGAACTGGTGTCGAAAGAACGCAGCAATCGCATCGACGGCATCACCGATGCCATGCCGGTGCCGGACTGGGTTCCCCTGCTTGGCAAGTTTGTGGCCTTGCTGGCAGTGATCGCCAGTTTCCAGCTCGCTGGCGCATTGACGTCGATCGCGCTGCAACTTGGCCGCGGCTACACCACGATCGAGCCGCTGCTGTATCTCAAAACCCTGGCGCTTGGCTCGGTGCTGTATGTGCTGATGGGCGGCATGGCCCTGGTGCTGCAGGTATTGAGCAACAACAAGTTCGTCGGCTATGCCATGTTGATGCTGGTGTTGATTGGGCAATCGGCGTTGTCGATGCTGGACTACACGCAGAACCTGTACAACTTCGGAAGCTGGCCCAACGCGCCGTATTCGGACATGAACGGCTTCGGCCACTTCCTGCCCGGGCAGTTGTGGTTCCAGGGCTATTGGGGCGTCTTCCTGCTGGCCTTGTTGCTGCTGTCCTCGGCGTTCTGGCCACGCGGCGTCGGCCATGGACTGCGTCAGCGGGTACGCCTGGCATTGCAGCGCTTACGCAGCCCCACCGGCGTGGCCTTGGCGGCTAGCCTGCTTGGCGTTGCGGCGATCGGCGGTTGGCTTTACTGGAATACCAACGTGTACAACAGTTTCCTGTCGCCGGAGCAGCGCTTGGACCTGCAGGCACGCTACGAGCGCGATTACCGCAAGTACAAGGATTTGCCGCAGCCGCGCATCATTGCCGTGGACAACCATGTCGACCTGCACCCGGAAACGCAGTCGGTCGTGATCGATGCCACCTGGACCGTGCGTAACTCCCACAGCGCACCGATCGACGAGGTGCATATCGGCATGCAGGGCACTACCGGCGATCGTAGTCTGGTCAAGGTGGATCTCGGCGGGCAAACGCTGATCACGCACGACATCCCGGCCGGCTACCGCATCTATCGGTTACAGCGCCCGCTGCAACCTGGCCAGGAGCGCGTGTTCCGCGTCCGCGTGGACCAGCACCCGCATGGCCTTAGCGCCGGGCAGGCACAGACCGATCTGGTCGCCAACGGCAGCTTCTTCAATAGCCAGGCATTGCCCTGGTTCGGCTACAACACCCAGACCGAGATCACCGACCGCAACGACCGTCGCAAGCGTGGTCTGGGCGAACCGACACGCATGCCCAGGCTGGAAGATCAGGCCGCACGCGCCAACACCTACGTCAGCGACGATGCAGACTGGCTCAGCTTCGCCAGCACCATCTGCACCGCGCCGGACCAGATTGCGCTGGCACCCGGCTATCTGCAAAAGGAATTCCAGCAGGCGGGCAGGCGCTGCTTCCGCTACGTGATGGATCGCCCGATGCTCAACTTCTATGCGTACCTGTCGGCGCGCTGGCAGGTGCGCAAGGCTTACTACAAGAATAGTCCGATCGAGATCTATTACGACTCCAAGCACCCGTACAACGTGCAACGCATGATCGAAGGCGTGCAGAAATCGTTGGCCTATTACGAAGCCAACTTCACCCCGTACCAGCATCATCAGGTGCGCATCATCGAGTTCCCGGGCTATGCCGGATTTGCGCAATCGTTCGCCAATACCATTCCCTACTCCGAATCGATCGGTTTCATCGCCGACCTGCGCGACAAGGACGACATCGATTACGTGTTTTACGTCACCGCGCATGAAGTGGCGCACCAGTGGTGGGCGCATCAGGTGATCGGTGCGAATGTGCAGGGTGCCACGCTGCTGTCCGAATCGCTGGCGCAGTACTCGGCGCTGATGGTGATGGAGCGCGAGTACGGGCGTGCGCATATGCGCCGCTTCCTCAAGTACGAACTGGACCGCTACCTGGAAGGGCGCGGCGGCGAAACGATCGATGAGCTGCCGTTGTACCGGGTGGAGAACCAGCAATACATCCATTACCGCAAGGGGTCGCTGGCGTTCTACCGCCTGCGCGAGGAGATCGGCGAGCAGGCGCTCAATCGCGCGTTGCAGCGTTTCCTGCAGGCCAAGGCGTTTCAGCAACCGCCCTACACCACCTCGGCCGAACTGCTGCAGGCCATTCGTGCCGAGGCACGCCCGGACCAGCAGGGAATGATCACCGACCTGTTCGAGAAGATCACCTTCTACGACAACCGTGTGGTGAGCGCACAGGCCCGCAAGCGCCCGGATGGACGCTTCGATGTGACCGTGCAGGCGCAGGCAGCCAAGTTGCAGGCCGATGGCCGCGGCAAGGAGCATGCGGTGCCGATGGACGACTGGATCGAGGTCGGGATCTACGGTTTGCCCGCCGGCAAGAACGCGCAGGCGCCGGTGTTGGCGCTGCAGCGGCAGCACGTCACCAGCGCCACGCCCAGCGTCACCCTGACCGTCGACGCCCTGCCCATCGAAGCCGGCTTCGATCCCGACAACAAGCTGATCGACCGGGTGCCGGATGACAATCGCAAGCGGGTGACGCTGCAATAGCAGGCGTTCGCGGTCGCTGGCCGATGATCGCCGGTCGGCCGGAGGCGACGCGCACAGCCAACGACTGCAAGCGAGCCGAACAAGTCCGCGACCGCCGAGGTGACGACGCGCCCTGCGCGCGTGATCACTCGATCGCAGCGAACGGACTGCGTTCACCCGCCCTCCCGGATGTCGGACAACGCACGTCGCACGACGGAATCTGCCGACGGAGCGCCGGCCCGCAAGCGGTCAGCCTGCGCAGCCGGCGTTCTCAGTGGGAGCGGCGCAGCTGCGGCACCGCCGCCGCGCGGCATGAACGCATCCCGCAGCGCGTCTTTCCCGCACCATACCCCACGGTATACATTCGTCATCAGGCCGCCGACGGCGGCCACAGCAATCCCTGGGAGGGGACACATGCGCAAGACCTTCAAGACCCTGATGGTGGCCCTGCCGCTGGCCGCCGCCTCGCTGCTGGCCCAGGCGTCCGATTCGCCGGTGGGCCGCTGGAAGACCATCGACGACGAGACCGGCAAGCCCAAGTCGGTGGTGCAGATCGAACAGGCCACCAACGGCACGCTGAGCGGCAAGGTGGTCGAGATCCTGCAGTCCAACCATGGGCCCAACCCGACCTGCGACAAGTGCGATGGCGCGCTGAAGGGCAAGCCGATCAAGGGCATGACCATCCTGTGGGGCCTCAAGGCCGACGGCACTGCCGTATGGGATGGTGGCTCGGTGCTGGACCCGGCCAAGGGCAAGACCTACAAGGCCAAGCTCACCTTGACCGACGGCGGCAAGAAACTGCAGATGCGCGGTTATATCGGCATCGAAGCGCTGGGCCGTACTCAGACCTGGGTACGTGAATAGTCGGGAATCGGGATTGGGGATTCGGTAAGAGCAGGCGCCCGTGAGGGCGCCTTTTTTGCGTGTGTCCATCCTGACGTTACATGCGCGACCAACACCTGCGCGCCTCGACAACACGGCCGCATGATCCTGCTTTGACCGATTCCCCAATCCCGATTCCCGATTCCCAGCCCCAATCCCTGCTCTCGACTAATGCGATAATCGGCTGTCCCCCGCATTACGCCTGCCATGACCCGCACCGCACTCGTCACCACCGCCCTGCCCTACGCCAACGGGCCGCTGCATCTTGGCCATCTGGTCGGCTATATCCAGGCCGATATCTGGGTGCGCGCGCGCCGGTTGCGCGGCGACAAGACCTGGTTCGTCTGCGCCGACGACACCCACGGCACGCCGATCATGCTCGCTGCCGAGAAGGCCGGGGTGACCCCCGAAGCCTTCATCGCCAACATCCAGGCCAGCCATGAGCGCGATTTCGCCGCGTTCGGGGTGACCTTCGATCATTACGACTCGACCAATTCGCCGGTCAACCGCGCGCTGACCGAGGCCTTCTACGCCAGGCTGGAAGCGGCCGGCCACATCAGCCGCCGCTCGGTGGCGCAGTTCTACGACCCAGCCAAGGGCATGTTCCTGCCGGACCGCTACATCAAGGGCATCTGCCCCAACTGCGGCAGCGCCGACCAGTACGGCGACAACTGCGAGGTCTGCGGTGCCACCTACGCACCGACCGAGTTGAAAGAGCCCAAATCGGTGATTTCCGGTGCCACGCCGGAGCTGCGCGATTCGGAGCATTTCTTCTTCGAAGTGGGCCATTTCGACGGTTTCCTGCGCGAGTGGCTCGCTGGCGACGTGGCATTGCCGGGCGTCAAGGCCAAGCTCAAGGAATGGCTGGACACCGAAGGCGGCCTGCGCGCCTGGGACATCTCGCGCGATGCGCCGTATTTCGGTTTCCAGATTCCCGGCCAGCCGGGCAAGTACTTCTACGTGTGGCTGGATGCGCCGATCGGCTACCTGTGCAGCTTCAAGACGCTGTGCGCGCAGATGGGCGAAGACGTCGACGCGCACCTGGTGGCCGGCACGCAGACCGAACTGCATCACTTCATCGGCAAGGACATCGTCAATTTCCACGGTCTGTTCTGGCCGGCGGTACTGCACGGCACCGGCCACCGCGCGCCGACGCGCCTGCACGTCAATGGCTATCTGACCGTGGACGGCGCCAAGATGTCCAAGTCGCGCGGCACCTTCGTGATGGCGCGGACCTTCCTGGATGTCGGCCTGGAACCGGAGGCGCTGCGCTATTACTTCGCAGCCAAGTCTTCCGGCGGCGTGGACGATCTGGACCTCAACCTGGGCGATTTCATTGCGCGGGTGAATGCCGATCTGGTCGGCAAGTTCGTCAACCTGGCCAGCCGCTGCGCGGGCTTCATCGGCAAGCGCTTCGACGGCAAGCTGGCCGAAGCGCTGCCCGATGCCGTGCAGTACGACCGCTTCGTCGCCGCACTGGCGCCGATCCGCGAAGCCTACGAGCGTAACGACGCGGCCAGCGCGATCCGCCAGACCATGGCGCTGGCCGACGAGGCCAACAAGTACATCGACGACACCAAGCCGTGGGTGATCGCCAAGCAGGACGGCGCCGATGCGCAGCTGCAATCGGTGTGCACACAGGGCCTGAACCTGTTCCGCATCCTGGTGGCCGCGCTCAAGCCGATCCTGCCGCGGACCTGTGCCGAGGCCGAAGCCTTCCTGTCGGCACCGATGACCAGCTGGGAAGACGTCGCCCGCCCGCTGACCGCGCACGTGATACAGCCCTACACCGCCCTGTTCACCCGTATCGACCCCAAACTGATCGACGCCATGACCGACGCTTCAAAAGACACCCTCGCCGCGCCTGCAGCCCCGACTGCGGCCACCGTCAGCGCTGCAAAGGTGGCCAACACCGAAGCAAAAGCGGCCACGCCGGCCAATCCCCTGGCCTCCGTCTCGCATCCAGATCTTATTGGCATGGACGATTTCGCCAAGCTCGACCTGCGTATCGGCAAGGTGCTGGTGTGCGAATTCGTGGAAGGCTCGGACAAGCTGCTGCGCTTCGAACTGGATGCCGGCGACTTGGGCAAGCGACAGATCTTTTCGGGCATACGCGCCAGCTACGGTGAGCCGGAAGCGTTGGTCGGCCGCAACGTGGTGTTCATCGCCAACCTGGCCCCGCGCAAAATGCGCTTTGGCATCAGCGAGGGCATGATTCTGTCGGCCGGCTTCGATGGCGGCGCCCTGGCGCTGCTGGATGCCGACAGCGGCGCCCAGCCGGGCATGCCTGTGCGGTGAAGCGGCATTGGATAATGCGGTAATCGGAAATCGGGAATCGGAAATCGTAGAAGCCAGAGCTGATGGTTGAGGGAGACCTGACACGCGTGCTTGGCGCGTCCCCTCATCCGCCCCTGCGGGGCACCTTCTCCCGCACGCGGGAGAAGGAGATAGATCGACGCTGTAGCAGCCCCTTTCCCGCAAGCGCGAGAAGGAGATAGATCGACGCTGTAGTAGCCCCTCTCCCACCTGCGGGAGAGGGGAACAAACCAGTCACCGCGCTTTTAACCAATCCCCAATCTCGACTCCCCAATCCCCGCCCCTCATGCACCTAGCACTGTTCGACTTCGACCACACCATCACCACCTGCGACACCTATGGGCGTTTCCTGCGCAAGGTGGCAACGCCTGCGCAGGTGGCGACGGCGAAGTGGCAGGTGGGACCGTGGGTGCTGGGCTATCGGATGGGCGTGATGTCCGCAGCAACCTTGCGCGCGCGGGTGACGCGACTGGTCTTCAGCGGCCGCTTGCTGGATGACATCGCCGCGCTTGGTGTCGAGTACGCGCGCACCACGCTGCCGGGCGTGCTGCGTGCAGAGATGATGCAGCGCATCGACTGGCACCAGGCGCAGGGGCATGAGGTGGTGCTGGTGTCCGGCTCGCTGGATCTGTATCTGCAGCCGTGGTGCACACAGCATGGGCTGTCGCTGATCTGCAACCGGCTGGACCACAGCGACGGCCGCCTGAGCGGGCGGTATGCCGACGGCGATTGCGGACCGCACAAGGCCGCGCAGATCCACGCGCACTATGACCTGTCGCAGTACGACTGCGTGCATGCCTACGGCGACAGCCGCGAAGACAAGCCGATGCTGGCACTGGCGCAACAGCGCTGGTATCGCGGCAATCCGCTGCACTGATCGCATATGCCCGTGCCCGCGCCCCCTCTGGTCGAACGTCTCGATCGCCTGCTGCCACAGACCCAATGCGGTCAATGCGGCTACGACGGCTGCCGCCCCTATGCGCAGGCCATGGCCGACGGGCTGGCCGACGTCGACCATTGCCCGCCCGGCGGCGATGCGGGCGCACGTGCCCTGGCGCAGGTGCTGGAGGTACCGGCGCGCCCCTTCGATCGCAGCCGCGGCGCGCACAAACCCCCACAGGTCGCCTGGATTGTGGAAGCCGATTGCATCGGCTGCACCAAGTGCATCCAGGCCTGCCCGGTAGATGCCATCGTCGGCGGGGCCAAGCACATGCACACGGTGATCGCGCCGCTGTGCACCGGCTGCGAGCTATGCCTGCCGGCCTGCCCGGTGGATTGCATCGCGTTGCACCCAGCCGGCTGAGCGCGGCGTTCAGTCCGCTATCGCACCCAGCCGATGCCTGCGCGGCCACCGATTCGCGCACATCGCGTCGCGGTCGCACACGGCGCAAGCAGGGTCTGAGCGAGCGCGCAATGTCATGCGCCCATACCTCCAACGCTCTGCACCATGCGCGCTTGCCCACACGTGTTCACACCACCTGTTGCCGCCGCACTGACGCATCACGGCACGCCCCCGCCGTTCCGGCACGGTTCCATGCCGCCGCTAACACCGCCGGTGCCATCACACGCTGCCGCCAGCGACGCCTGGCCATTGATCCCAGCGCTCCAACCACCGTGCCGTCAGGAACGTCCTGACGCAGCCGGCGCATCCGTGCTGCGGCCGCGCTCGTATGGGTATGCACTCCCATCGAGGATCTGCCGATGCGCCCATTTGCCGCTGCCATCGCTGCGTTCACCATCCGTTGCCGGTCGATTCCGCCAATGCTGCTGCTAGTGCTATGCAGCCAGCCACTCAGTGCAGCGGCAGTGACGCGAGTGGATGGCGATGCCTTCGATGGCGACAGCGGCGCGTTGCGGTATCGCGAGTCGCATTGGCTGCTCGACGACGGCGGGCGGCTGGTGCTGTACCGCTGCCCGGACGGGAGACCGTTCGCGCGCAAGCAGGTTGACGGCGGTGGCAGCTCACCCGACTTCAGCCTGATCGACGGGCGCGACGGGTATCGCGAAGGCGTGCGCCAACGCGATGGCGTGCGCGAAATGTTTCAGCTTGTCCCTGGCAAACCCGAACGCCGCACCACGCTGCCGCCCAGCACCGGCGCACGGGTGATCGACGCCGGGTTCGACACCTATTTGCGCGAGCAGTGGGACGCCATTGCGAGCGCACCGCAAAAGGTGGATTTCGTATTGCCCAGCCTGCAGCGACAGTTGGGTTTCCGGGTCGAACGCATGGGCGATACTGCCGGGCAGCGGCGTTTCCGCATCAGTCTGGATGCCTGGTACGGCGCGGCAGTGCCGTCGCTGGAGGTGCGCTACTCGATCGCCAACGAGCGCCTGCTCGAATTCCGCGGTGTGGGCAATCTGCGCGATGCGAACGGCCGCTATCCGCGCGTGCGCATCGTTTTCCCGGATAGCGCCGCGCGCGGCCAGTGCCGAGGAATTACGCCAGGCCCGCGAGCAGCCGCTAACCAAGGCGTGCAGCGCCCCGTGAGCCGCGCCCGCGCCATCTTCACGTTCGACCACGCGCTGTTGCGTACAACGGCCCGGGCACCCATTCCCCGCACAGGAGTACCGTCGTGGCAAAAGCCTATCTCTGGATCAATGCAGTGCTCTACTTCGCCCTGGCGGTGTGGTGCACGCTCTCCCCGGCCAAGACCGCAACGGCGGTGGGCTATACCCAGCTCTCGCCGGCAGGGCAATCCGAATATCTGGTCATCTACGGCGGTCTGCAACTGGGCATGGCGTTCCTGTTCGGCTATTTCGCATGGATCGATCAAGCCCGCACCGGCTTGGTGGTTGCACTGGCGTTCTATGTCCCCATCGTGCTGTTCCGTAGCGTCTCGCTCTCGCGTTTGTGGCCGGTCTCCGCACCCACTGTTGCGCTTGCCGGCGTGGAGATCCTGCTGCTGCTCGCCGCGGTGCTGCTGTGGTTCCAGCGCAAGTGAAAGACACACTCAGCCCAGTCCGGTAGCATCGCGCTCACCTAACCCAACGCCCGAACGCATGAGTGCCATTCCTGGCCACGACGACGATGAGACCGGACGCCTGCTGACCGCAACTGCGGGCGGCGACAGGCATGCTTTCGAAGCGCTGTATCGGCAGACCTCGCCCAAGCTGTTCGGGGTGTGCCTGCGCATGATCCCGCAACGTGCCGAAGCCGAAGAGGTGCTGCAGGACGTGTTTACGCTGATCTGGCACAAGGCCGGGCAGTTCGACCCGAGCCGCGCACGCGGGCTGACCTGGCTGGCGATGATCGCGCGCAACAAGGCAATCGACCATCTGCGCGCCAACGCGCCGCAGCGCCGCAACGTGGCGCTGGACGATGCCGGCGAACTGCGTGCCAGTGATGCCTCGCCGCTGGAGCGCACCGAGCGCGCCAGCACGCGCCGGCGCATCGATCATTGTCTGGCCGAACTGGAGCCGCCGCGCAGCGAAATGATCCGCACTGCGTTCTTCGAAGGCATCACCTATGAAGAACTCGCCGCGCGCACCGATACGCCGATCGGCACGGTCAAAAGCTGGATCCGTCGTGGTCTGGCAAAACTCAAGGCATGTCTGGAACGATGAGCACGCCATTTCCCATCGACCAGGAACCGCCGCGCGACGTGCTTGCCGGCGAATACGTGCTTGGCCTGCTGAGCGCCGAAGAGCGCCTGGCGGCCGAACAACGCGTTGCCACCGACGATCAGTTCGCCCAGGCAGTCCTGCAGTGGCAGGAACTGCTGGCGCCACTGCTGGAAGAAATCGCCGCGGAGACGCCAACGGATCAGGTGTGGGCGCGCGTGCGCCAGACGCTGGGCTTCGATACCCCCTTGCGCGCAGTGCCGTCTGCAGTGCCGGTCAGCTCCAATGCGCCGGCAGCACCGTTGTGGAACAACGTGCGGTTCTGGCGCTGGGCCAGCGTCGGTGGTCTGGCCACCGCAGCGGTGTGCGTGCTTGCCCTGCTCAACGTGCGTACGCCGTCGGCACCGGTGCAGCCGCCGCCGAGCGGCGAGGTGGTGCAGACTCCGGTCACCCAGCCGCAGACCACCAAACCGCCCGCAGCAACCGGGATCGCCATGACCTCGACCCTGGCCACCGAAGACGGTCGCCCTGGTTACGTGGCCTTGATGGATGCCGACAAGCACACCATCACGGTGACGCCGCTGGACCGCACCGCCACCGTCGACAAGGTGCCGGAGCTGTGGTTGATCACCCCCGATGGCAAGGCACATTCGATGGGCACGTTCGACGATCAACGTGCACGCCGTGCGCAGATCCCCGATCAGTTGATGCCCATGCTCAGCAACGACGCGCTCCTGGCCGTCACACTGGAACCGCCGGGCGGCGCACCGGGTGGCGTTGCCACCGGCACGGTGGTTGCCAAGGGTGGCATCAGCACGCTGGCAATGGCGCCCTGATGCAGCACGCCTGACCCCGCTTGCGAGCGCTTCGCAAGCGGGATTTCTTGGAAAACAGCCTCGTCCGCGCCAGCAGTGTCTGGTGCTGGCAATGTGTGCGCAGGTGCGCGATTCATTCGCGCCGCCAAGCGAACCCCAGCCATGCATGCGACGATCAAACGGCCTGGTGCATCTGTTTTCCGGCAGCGTCCGTACTGGGTCACGACTATCCATGGAGAATCACGCGTGCCGAGTACTGGCCCCGACCCTCACGCTGCAGCGTCGCAGTCTGTAACCACGCCACCGCGTGGCGGGTTGGCCGCGCGCATCGGCAGCCTGCGTCGCTGGGTGGATTCGCAAACCGACGAGCCCCTGGACGAAGCGCGCGCCGATCGCGTCGACTGGCTGCGTGCACTGCCCTTCATTGCGCTGCATCTGGCTTGCCTGGCGGTGTTCTGGGTCGGTGCGTCCTGGTTTGCGGTGGGCATGGCGGTGGCGCTGTACGCGCTGCGCATGTTCGCGCTCACCGGTTTTTATCACCGCTACTTTTCGCACCGTGCGTTCAAGACCTCGCGGATGCTGCAATTCGTCTTCGCCGCCATCGGAGCCACCTGCGTGCAGCGCGGGCCCTTGTGGTGGGCAGCGCATCATCGCAACCACCATCGGCATACCGACACCGGCCGCGACCCGCATTCGCCAGCGCAGCACGGCTTCTGGTGGAGCCATACCGGCTGGTTCCTGACCCCGCGCAATTTCCGCACCGATTGGGACGCGATCCCCGATCTGCGCCGCTTTGCCGAATTGCGCTTTATGGACCGCTTCGACATCGTGATGCCGGTGTTTCTGGCGGTGGGCCTCTACCTGCTCGGCGACTGGCTGGCAGATGCTGCGCCCGCGCTGAAGACCAACGGTGCGCAATTGCTGGTGTGGGGGTTTGTGATCTCCACTGTGGCGCTGTTCCATGCCACCTTCACCATCAACTCGCTGGCGCATCGCTTCGGCAGCCGGCGTTTCGAAACACGCGACGACAGCCGCAACAACTGGCTGCTGGCGCTGCTTACCTTCGGCGAAGGCTGGCACAACAATCATCACTTTTTCCCCGGTTCCGCGCGCCAAGGCTTGCGATGGTGGGAATACGACATGACCTGGTACGGGCTCACCGCGATGTCATGGGTGGGGCTGGTATGGGATCTCAAGCCGATGCCGAAGGGGCTCACCCAGCGCGCCGAACGGGTGACGCGATGAGCGAGGGCAGGATTGCCGTGGTCGGCAGCGGCATCGCCGGCCTGGGTGCAGCGTGGCTGTTGTCGCGGCGCTACGAAGTGACCTTGTTCGAAGCAGCCGATTATTTGGGCGGGCATACGCACACGCACGACCTCCTGTTGGAGGGTCGGCGTTACGCGGTGGACAGCGGCTTCATCGTGTTCAATCCGCAGCATTACCCGCTGCTCACACGCATGTTTGCCGAGTTGGACGTCGCCGCGCAGCCGACCACGATGAGCTTTTCGGTACACGATGCGCGCAGCGGGCTCGAATACAACGCCGGCAGCCTGGGCGGGTTGTTCTGCCAGCGCCGCAACCTGCTGAGCCCGCGTTTCTGGGGCATGCTGGCCGACCTGCGCCGCTTCTATCGGCAAGCACCGGCAGTGCTGCACAGCGACGAGCGCTTCAGCACGCTGGGTGCGTACCTGCAGCGGCACGGCTATTCGGATGCGTTTCGCGACCAGCACCTGGTACCGATGGCCTCGGCGCTGTGGTCGTCGCCCTCGCAGACCATTCTCGAATTTCCCATGGGCCAGCTGATCGGCTTCATGGCCAATCACCACATGCTGCAACTCAGCGGCCGCCCGCAATGGCAAGTGGTGCGCGGCGGATCCAATAGCTACGTGCGTGCGCTGCGTCGGCGTTGGCAGGTGATCGAACGCCTGTCAACGCCGGTACAGTCAATCCGCCGTACGCCCAATAGCGTGGTGGTGAAGGCGTCACGTTGCGAGGAACACTTCAACCACGTGGTGTTGGCTTGTCACGCCGATGATGCGCTGGCCTTGCTCAGCGATGCCACCCCAGCCGAGCAGCAGATCCTGGGCGGCATCACGTATCAGGACAACGACACCGTACTGCACACCGATGCTAGCGTGCTGCCGCGCGACCGGCGCGCCTGGGCGGCATGGAACGCGCACGTGCCGGCCGATCCAAATGCCGCCTGCACAGTGAGCTATTGGATGAACGCACTGCAGTCGATCACCTCCCCGCAGCAGTTCATCGTCAGCCTTAATCGCGATCACGAGATCGACCCGAGCAAGGTGCTGCGGCGCATGCGCTATCGCCACCCGGTACAGAACGCAGCCGCACTGGCAGCGCAGACGCGCAAGGCCGAGATCCAGGGTGTGCAGAACACCTGGTTCGCCGGCGCCGCATGGGGCTTCGGTTTCCACGAAGACGGCCTGCGCAGCGGCGTGGATGTGGCGCAAGGCCTGGGAGTGCAGTGGTAATGCAGCTGCTGCGCGAAGCCCACACCGACGCGGTGCACTTGCCCCCTGCCGAGGGCGACGGTGCCGGTCGCGTGGTGGAGCCGTTGCACAGCGCGATCTACACCGGTTGGGTGCGGCATCGCCGATTCATGCCCAAAGCGCTGCAATTCCGTTATCGCCTGTTTTTGATGTATCTGGATCTGTCCGAACTGGATCAGGTGTTTGCGCAGCGCTGGTTATGGTCGGTGGGACGCGCCAACCTGGCGCAGTTTCGCCGCAGCGATTATTTGGGCGATGCACACGTTCCGCTGGACCAGGCGGTACGCGACTGCGTGCAGTCGCACACCGGTGAGCGCCCCGAAGGCGCGATTCGGCTGCTGACGCATTTGCGCTACTTCGGCCACGTGTTCAATCCGGTCAGCTTTTACTATTGCTTCGATCGCCACGACAGCCTGCGCTGGATCGTGGCCGAAATCACCAACACGCCCTGGCAGCAGCGTCACACCTATGTGCTGCCGGTTGCGCAGGCGCGCACGCATCGCGATGTGCACGCGTGGCGCTTCGACAAGCGCTTCCACGTTTCTCCGTTCATGGGCATGCAGCATCGCTACGACTGGCGCTTCAACGTGCCCGATGCGCAGTTGCGCGTGCACATGGATGTGCTGGACGCCGTCGGCGACGATGCCGGCGGCGCCATCGACAACAGCGGCACGCGCCGCTTCGACGCCACCTTGGTGCTGCAACGTCAACCGCTCACCGGGCGCAACCTGGCGCGTACGTTGCTGGCTTATCCGTTGATGACGGTCTGGGTGGTGATCGCCATTCATTGGCAGGCCTTGCGCCTGTGGCTGCGCGGCAATCCTGTCCACGACCACCCTCACCCGCCTGTGCGAGAACCCCGATGAACGCCACGTCCCTGCCCGAACACGCTGCGCCGCGCGCGGCCTCCTGGACGGACCGTCTGCTGCGCAAGCGCCTGCTGGCCACGCTTGGGCAATTGCGCGATGGGCAGTTGCAGCTCCATGAAGGCGGCACTGTCACCACGCTGGGCACGGCCAGCGGCGCGCAGGCGTTGCAGACGCAATTGCGCGTGATCGATCCCGGCTTTTATCGCCAGGCTGCGCTCAACGGCAGCGTCGGTGCGGGCGAGTCGTATATGGATGGACAGTGGCAGTGCGATGACCTGGTTGCCTTGATGCGTCTATTGCTGCGCAACCGTGAGCGGTTGGACGCAATGGAGACCGGCACCGCGCGCCTGGGCGGTTGGGCCATGCGCAGCCTGCATACGTTTGCGCGCAATACCCGCAGCGGCAGCCGGCGCAATATCGCCGCGCACTACGATCTGGGCAACCCGCTGTTCAAGCTGTTTCTGGATGAAAACCTGATGTACTCGTCGGCAATCTTCGTCGATGGCGAAGAAGCGCAAGGCGAAGCGGCGCTGGAGCGCGCGGCCACGCGCAAGCTCGAACGCATCTGCCAGAAATTGCGCCTGGGCCCGCAGCATCATGTGGTGGAAATCGGCACCGGCTGGGGCGGCTTTGCGCTGCATGCGGCGCGCGAACACGGCTGCCGCATCACCACCACCACCATTTCGCGCGAGCAGTTCGAGCTGGCCACGCAACGCATCGCTGCAGCCGGATTGAGCGATCGGGTGACGGTGTTATTGCGCGACTACCGCGACCTGGAAGGTCGCTTCGACCGTGTGGTGTCGATCGAGATGATCGAAGCGATCGGCCATCAGTACCTTGACACGTATTTCGCCAAGGTCGGCACCCTGCTGGCCGACGATGGCGAGGCGCTGATCCAGGCCATCACCATCGAAGACCACCGCTACAAACAGGCGCTGCACTCGGTGGATTTCATCAAACGGCATATCTTCCCGGGCAGCTTCATTCCCTCGGTCGCGGCGATGACCGGTGCAGTCGCGCGCGCCGGCGATCTGCGCCTGTTCAACCTGGAAGACATCGGCCCGAGCTATGCGCTGACATTGCGCGCGTGGCGGCAGCGCTTCATGGCGCAGTTGCCGCAGGTGCGTGCGCTGGGCTACGACGAGCGCTTCATCCGCATGTGGGAGTTCTACCTGGCGTATTGCGAAGCCGGATTCCTGGAACGCTCGATCGGCGATGTGCATCTGTGGCTGAGCAAGCCCGGTGCGCGCCCGCCGCAGTTCGTGCCCGGCCTCGCTGCCGACGCATGAAGCAGCTCGGCAACTACCTCGGCCTGCAAGTGCTATGGCTGGTGGCGGTCAGCGCCGCTGCGCATGCCCGCATCTGGCCAACGCTGCTGGCGCTGGCCGTATTCGCGCTGTACCAGCTGTGGCCATCGCGGCGCGCGCCCGGCGATGTGCCGTTGATGATCGCGGCGTTGTCGCTGGGGTTGCTGTTGGACACCACGCTTGCCGCCGCCAACTGGGTGCGCTACGCCGCGCCGTGGCCAGGCAGCCTGCTGGCACCGCCGTGGATTCTGGCGTTGTGGCTGGGCTTTGCACTCACCCTCAATCATTCGCTGGCCACGGTGATGCAGCGGTCGTGGCTTGCGGTGCTGCTCGGCGCCGTCTTTGGGCCGTTTTCGTATTGGCTGGCGCAACGCAGCTGGCACGCGGTGGAATTTCAATCGCCCCATCTGCATGCCGTGCTTGCCGTGGGCATCGGTTGGAGCGTGGCCTGCGGCGTGTTGTCGCTGTATGCACGTCGGCTGGCGCGACCATTGCCTGAGCACATCACCGGAGAACTGCAATGAATGCCTGGCCGCTGCTGCATGTGGGCGTGTTCGCAAGCGTGGTGATGGTGATCGGCTGGCTGTGGCAACGCCGCAGCGGCAACGCCGGCCCGGTCGATGTGTTGTGGGCGGGCTGCCTGGCGGTGGCTGCGCCGTACTGCGCATGGATGTCCGATGGCGCCGTGCTGCCGCGCGTGCTGGTCGCGGTACTCGGCGGTGTGTGGGGTGCGCGGCTGGCGCTGCATCTGGGCGTGCGCGTGTTCGGCGACCCGCACGAAGATGGCCGCTACCGCGCATTGCGCGCGCATTGGAATGGCAGCCAAAGCAAGTTCCTCGGGTTTTTCCTGGCCCAGGCTGTGGTGGTGGTGCTGTTCGCGGTGCCGTTTCTGGCCGCTGCCAGCAACCCGACTCCTGACTGGAGCCTATCGACCACCATCGCTATTGCCGTGTGGTTGATCGCGGTCGGTGGCGAAGCGTTGGCCGACAGGCAGTTGTCGGCGCACAAGGCCAACCCGGCCAATCGTGGTAAGACCTGCCGCACCGGTCTATGGCGTTACTCACGCCATCCCAATTATTTTTTCGAGTTCGTGCACTGGTTCGCGTATCTGGCGCTTGCCGTCGGTGCCGGGCCGTGGCCGGTGGCGCTGTGCGCGCTCGGCCCGGTGGTGATGTTCGTGTTCCTGTATCGCTTCACCGGCATTCCCTATACCGAGCAGCAGGCACTGCGCTCGCGTGGCGAGGATTACGCCCAGTACCAACGCAGCACCAGCGCGTTCTTCCCGCTTCCCCCTTCGTCCTGAGTTGCCTGGAGAGTTGCATGTCTACCGTTACCGTCCCGCCCTCCACGCAGCCTGAAGAAGCCTTCGCCACGCGGCTCGCCGAATCCGGCGTGCTGCCCGACGCCGCGTTGCGCTACGGCATCCGTCGCCTGTGCGCGCAACGCCTGCGCGACGAGCGCGGCAGCGATGCCGATGCCAATGGCGAACGCCAGCGCGCCTTCATCGACAGCCTGGGTGCCAGCGCGATCGCGATCGAAACCGATGCGGCCAATCGCCAGCATTACGAATTGCCGCCGCAGTTCTTCACCCTGTGCCTGGGCCGCCGGCTCAAGTACAGCAGCTGCTATTGGGACGCCAGCACGCCGAATCTGGATGCCGCCGAAGAACGCATGCTGGCGCTGTACGGCGAGCGCGCCCAACTAGCCGATGGTCAACGCATTCTGGAGCTGGGCTGCGGCTGGGGCTCGTTGACCCTGTGGATGGCCGAGCGCTATCCCAATGCCAGCATCACTGCGGTGTCCAACTCACGCCCGCAGCGCGCGCACATTCTCGAGCAGTGCCGCGCGCGGGCTGAGCAACGTGCAGGTGATCACTGCCGACGTCAACGCGCTGGCGCTGCCACCGGGAGGCTTCGATCGCGTGGTGTCGGTGGAAATGTTCGAGCACATGCGCAACTACCGCGAGTTGCTTGCACGCGTCAGCAGCTGGATGGCGCCGGGCGGCAAATTGTTCGTGCACATTTTTTGCCACCGCGACCTGGCCTATCCGTTCGAGGTGGCCGGCGAAGACAACTGGATGGGCCGGCACTTCTTCACCGGCGGACTGATGCCGGCGGCCGACACCTTGCTGCATTTCCAGCAGGACGTGGTGATCGAACAACGCTGGGTGCTATCAGGCGAACATTACGAAAAGACCGCCAATGCCTGGCTGGAAAACCAGGACCGCCACCGCGACCGGATCATGCCGTTGTTGAAGCAGACCTACGGTGACGACGCACAGCGGTGGTGGCAGCGCTGGCGCATGTTCTGGCTGGCCTGCGCGGAACTCTTCGGCTACGACCAGGGCCGCGAATGGGGCGTGGCGCATTACCGCTTCGTCAAGCGCTGACCGCGCGCCGCCAGCATTCGTTGCAGATACGACTGGCGGCGACACGTGCACCCGCGTGCATGCGCGCATCGTGACAACTGCGCAGCACTCACTCGGTCGCAATGATGCGGTGCGTGCAGTTGCGCGCACCGCCTATCGATCGCTTTACTCGGTGATGCGATCAGCCCGCTTTACTCGGTGATGCGATCAGCCCGCCGCAGCGGTCACCACGATTTCCACCTTCCACTCCGGGCGCGCCAACTTGGCTTGGACGGTGGCGCGCGCAGGCGTGAAACCGTGCGGCACCCACTCGTCCCAGGCCTTGTTCATGCCATCGAAATCGGCGATGTCGGCAAGGAAGATTTCTGCACGCAGGATCTTGGTCTTGTCGCTGGCCGCCAGCGCCAGCAGCTTGTCGATCTCGCCCAGCACCTGGCGGGTCTGCCCGGTGATGTCTTCGCTGGTGTCCTCGGCAATCTGGCCGGCCAGGTAACACACGCCGGCATGGACGGTCATTTCGGACATCCGCGGACCCGCATCGAATCGCTGCAGCATTTTCAGACTTCCTACGGTTGATTGACGCCCGCATTGTCCCGCGAATGCGGCAGACGTGCAGCCCCGTCGCGCACGCAGCGCGCCAACACTGTGCCCGCCCGTACCATCCAGACCACGATCAGCACGATGGCGATCTTCTGGCTGATGCCCAAGGGCGCGCTGGTGACGGTGACGTGGAACAGCAACGCCGCAAACGCGGCCCAGCCCAGCAGGAAGGCCGCGGGAAAATGCGCGCGCCACCGCGGATCACGGCGGAAATACCACGACTGCAGCAACACCGCCGCAATCACACACAGAAACGTCATATCGGCCGACAACACATGCACCATCGCGGCCGCCTGCGGCGCCAGCTCGGGCAGCCAGCTGTCGCCGATCGACACCATGGACAAGCCCACTGCCGCCATCCAGAACAGACCCAGTACGGTGCGACTGCGCGCAGCCGGCGCCAATGCTGCATACAGGCCAAGCGCCAGCCATGCCATCGTGGCGGCCAGCAGGCAGTAGGCGATGCGCAGCAACAAGCCGTACGGGCCGTGCAGATAGGCGCTCAGTTGCGCATCCACCCACCACAGGTCGCTGCGCAGCCATTGCAGCGCCAGCACCAGCCCGATGAACGCCAGGCCCGCAGTGGCGGCGATGCTGCCAGCGTGGCCGCTCCAACGCGGCGGCAGTGCCTGCGCCGGGGCCGCAAACGTCGGGGAATCGGGTGGATTGCGCATCAGCAGCCTGTCTGCCTTCCAACTGTCATGGCAGTCCTGTCGTGTCCGTTCGGCACCTGTGTGCGGCTTTGCCCTATGATGCGCGCGGCCGGCCCGCACAGGCAATAAGTCGGTAGGATCGAACCACGCGTTCACTGGATGTCGGCACCTTCGCAACCACGCTGCATGCACCACCCACCCGACCGGCACATGCACTGCAGATGCGCGCGCGGCACGCCTCGTGCATGCACCCTCCTTCCCTTTCAGCAGATCCCGTTGCCCTCATGACGGATACCCCCGCCTCTTCCGAAACATCCGCCAGCGGTTGGCGTCGCGCCCTGCCGGTCATCATCAGCCTGGCGATCCTGGCGATGGCCCTGCATGCGCTGTCGTCGCAGTTCACCGACCACGGCTACCGCCAGATCCGGCATGCCTTCCGTGCGCTGGGCGCCGGGCAGATCGCGCTGACGCTGCTGCTCGGCTTGAGCAGCTACGCGTGCCTGGTGGGCTTCGACTGGGTGGGTCTCAAGCGTACCGGCAAGCAGCTACATCCGGCGCGGGTGGGCATTACCGCCTTCATGGCGCATGCGGTCGGGCAGACCTTGGGTTTTGCCGCACTCACCGGCGGCGCCGTGCGTCTGCGCGGCTATGGCAGCGTGGGCCTGACCCTGGCTGAGATCGGCCAGGTCGTGCTGATGAGCACGCTTGGCTTCATCTTCGGGGCGTGGGTGCTGCTCGGTCTGGCGCTGATGCTGGAACCGGAAGCGGCCGCGCGCGCGTTACCGATCACTGCGCAAGCCATCCGCATCGCCGGCATCGGCCTGCTGGTCGGCTATGTCGCCATGCTGGTGCTGGTCGGCAAACAGGGCCGCGAGTTCGGCATTCGTAGCCATCGGTTCTGGTTACCAGACCGCACCACCGTGCTGGGCGTCACCGCACTCAGCGTGGTCGAGCTGGGCCTGGCCGCGGCTGCGTTCTATGTGCTGCTGCCGCCAGACCCGGGCACCGGCTACTTCGGTTTCATCGGCATCTGGCTCGTGGCCGTGGTGGCCGGACTGATCTCCACCGTACCGGCCGGCCTGGGCGTGTTCGAGTGGAGCCTGCTCAAACTGCTGCCGCATGTCAGCCCTGCCGCGGTGCTGGCGGCGGCGCTGGCCTACCGGGTCACGTATTACATCGTGCCGCTGCTGATCTCGGTGGCCATGGCGGCCGCCTCCGGGCTGGGTGCGCCGGTACGCGTCGGCGCCAGCACCGCGCGGACCGTGTGGAAGGCCTTGCGCCCGTGGCTGCCGCAGATTCTGGCGCTGGCGGTGTTTGCCGTGGGCGCGGCGCTGGTGATCGACGGCACCCTGCCCACACCCCGCGCGCGCCAGGAAGTGGCGCCGCTGCCGCTGATCGAAACCTCGCATCTGCTGGTCAGCCTGGGCGGCATGCTGCTGCTGCTCATTGGCCAGGGCTTGCAGCGCCGCAGCCATGCGGCCTGGGTACTGGCGCTGGGCGTATGCTTGCTGCTGCCGCCGTTGGCACTGCTGCGCGGCAGCCATATCTCGGTGTCGTTGTCGGCGGCGCTGGCAGCGGTGGCGCTGTGGGCGGCGCGGCGCGAGTTTTATCGTCAGGGCGCCCTGCTGGACGAAGCCTGGTCGTGGCGCTGGCTGAGCAACCTTGGCCTGGTCTTGGTCGCCACATTCTGGCTGCTGTTCTTCGTCTACAGCCATGTCGAATACAGCAACGATCTGTGGTGGCAGTTCGCTACCTCGGCCAACGCGCCGCGTGCGTTACGTGCCGCGCTGATCCTGTGCGTGGGCGTGATCGTCTTCGGCATGGCGCGCTTGCTGCGTGGCGGGCGTCGCCCGATGCCCGCAGCCGATTCACCGACGCTGCAGACGCTGGCACCGATCCTGGCCACCAGCACCGATACGCAGGCCTGCCTGGCGCTGACCGGCGACAAGGCGTTCCTGCTGGATGACCAGAGCAGCGGCTTTGTGATGATGCAACGCTACGGCGGCTCCTTGATCTCGATGGGCGACCCGGTCGGCCCGCCGGAGGTGGCGCGTGCGCTGATCTGGCGCTTCCGCGAAGAAGCCGACCATATGGGGTTGCGCCCGGTGTTCTACCAGGTCGGCGAAAAGTACTGGCAGACCTATCTCGACATGGGGCTGACCCTGGTCAAGCTTGGCGAAGAGGCGATCGTGCCGCTGGAAGGTTTCACCCTGGAAGGCCGCGACCGTGCCGACCTGCGCCAGGCATGGAACCGCGGCAAGCGCGGTGGCCTGAGCTTTCGCATGCTGCAACCCGAGCAGGTGGATGACGTGCTGCCGCGTCTGGCCGAGGTCTCGGACCAATGGCTGGAAGAAAAATCCGGCGAAGAGAAAGGCTTTTCGCTGGGCAGCTTTGACGCGGACTACCTGCGGCGCTTCCCGGTGGCCGTGGCCGAGGCAGAAGGCCAGATCGTGGCGTTCGCCAACGTGTGGTGGGCGCCCGCCGGCGGCGAGCTGTCGGTGGACCTGATGCGGCATAGCGCGCAGGCACCGAAGGGCACCATGGATTTCCTGTTCATCGAATTGTTCATGTGGGGCCAGGCCAACGGCTATACACGGTTCTCGCTGGGCATGGCGCCGTTGTCCGGCCTGGCCGAGCATCGCCTGGCTGGGCGCTGGAACCGCTTCGCCAGCCTGGTCGCGCGCCACGGCGAGCGTTTCTATGGCTTCAGCGGTCTACGCCGCTTCAAGTCGAAGTTTGCACCGACCTGGCGCCCGCGCTACCTGGTCGCCCCCGGCGGCATGCATCTGCCGGCCGCGTTGCTGGATGTCACCCGCCTGATCTCGGCGGATCCGGGACGGCCGGAGTAAGGCCTTGCGGAACACTGGCGCCAGACCTGCGGATCTGGCGGGCATTGGTTAGCCGCTCACCAAGGCGGATGTCGAAATCTCAGGCGCATGTCAGTTCCTGAAATTCTGGCTTGCCAACAGACGGCCGCGAATCGTAGAAGCGCGGTGTCCCGGACCGTGTGGCGGCGTGGATGCCGCCACCGAGCTTCCAGGGATGGATTCACAGCGTGTGCCGACAGCCGATGCGACACCGCGCAGCTGACCAACGCTGCGTTTGATCAATGCAGGTCCTGAGCGAATGCATCGGTCGCTGCGGGCGCTTGCACGCATGCCATCGGCGGCGAACAGCCGCTGAAAGAGCGGCATCTGATTGAATCATCGAACGTCTGTACGTCGCCTTTGGCAGCAACGTACAGAGGCGATACGCCGACACCGACACGTCGGCGCGCGCATCAGAGCAAGCGGTATCGCGCGCCTTACGGCTTCGACAGCGCGTGCATCTGGTCCATGATCGTCTTGGCCAGGGTCGCGTAGTCGCCCTTGAAATGGTGATCGCCCGGCAATACGACCCGCTTGGCCACGTTGGCGGGCAGGCTCGGGCAGAGCGCGTCGTCGTCGTCCTGGCCGTAGATGCACACCGTGGTACCAGCCGGCAGACGCTGTACTTCCGGAGCGATCGGCAGACCTTCGTCATCCGAGCCCAGCCAGTTGCTGACGTGGAACTCGTAGTCGGCCAGCTTGCCGACCGACAACAGTGCCGTCATGCGCAGGTTCTGCTTGGTCGTAGCGGGCAGTTTGTTGATCGCCGCAGGCAGCACGTCGGCGCCCTGCGAAAACCCGATCAGTACCACGCGCTGACGGTCCCAACGCTGCGCATAGATGCGGGCAATGCGATCCAGGTCGTCAGCAAAGCCTTGCGGCGTGCGCTCGGTCCAGAAGTAACGCAGCGAATCCAGGCCGACGACTGGAATGCCTTGCGCGGCGAGTGCGTCGGCCACTTCTTCGTCCAGGCCGGCCCAGCCGCCATCGCCGGAGACGAAGATCACGAAGGTGTCGTCGTCGCTGTCGCCGTCCGGCTTAGCGGGCAGCTCCACCACTGGCAGATCCGCCAGACCGCCCGGCGGCGGCGGCAATGCCACACCCTTCTGCGCGCCCAACGAGCGGACCGCGGCGCGCAGCCCAGGCAGGATGTCGCCTTGCGCAGACCGTCGGAAGGTGCGCGCCTGCGGCACCTGCTTGAGGAAGCCCTCTTCGGCAGCCGCGGGGCAGCGTTTGTCCTGGCTGACGGCAAGCACCCAGGGAATCTGCAGCGGTAGCGGCAGCAACGTGTTGGTGCCGGGGCTGACACCCGGTTGGCAGATCGCCTGATTGGCTACGTTGGCTGGGCACAGCCCGTCGGTCAGCACGCCGGCCAGCACATGCGGCTTGGATTGCGCAGCGATCGCATAGGCCAGCGCCGCACCCTCGCCATCGCCCACCAGCAGCGGCAGGCGATAGGTGGGGATGTGGTAGAAGGCCTGCATGTAGCGCGAGAAATTTTCCACGTCGCCCACCGAGAACGTGCAGGTACCGCCGGCCTTGCGCAGCACTGCGTACAGGTGCGCGGTATCGACCACCGCCACCATCGCACCGTCGGCGCGCAGGCTTTCCGCCTGGGCCTGGCGCTTGGCGGCATTGCCCGCACCGGCCAGCCAGATCACCACCCGTTGCGGCTCGCCCTTGGGCATCAGCACCGGCACCTGCTCGAAGCGGCCATGGCTGACCGGTTCCGGCGCCTGCGCGACGGCCATGCCCGACAGCGTCAACATTGCCGCGCCGCAGAGCGCGCCCCACATTTCAAGTCGTCGCATGTCGCACCATCGGGAAAAGTGGTTCAAAGATAATCGTTCCAGGCGGCAGCGCGAAGTGCAGGACTTCGCTCATTGTGCCTTTGGCCCGCTGACAACCGGCTGGCGTGCTTCCCAGGCCGCCAGGGCTTGGCGGTAACGCGTCAGCTCCTCGGCATACAGATCGTGGACGCACAGCGGGCAGCCGCTCTCGCAGCATTCGTTGGGCGCAGGCGGCTGTGGGGCGATCGGGCGTGGGTCGGGGCTGGAAGCAGCGCTGTCGTGCATCCGGCCATTGTAGCGTGCGCATCGGCCTCATCCGGGCACATCGCATGGAGCCGATGCGCTCAGCGGCCCAGCCGCCGGCGCAGATTGGCGCGCGCTGCGGCGTCGTGATGGGTATGGAAGTAGTCGCTCAGGAAGATGCGCGATTGCTCGAGCACACCGGCCAGGAAGCGGCGGCGATTGAGCTTGAACAGCAGGCGTGGCACGTGCCCGCGATATTCCTCGGCGATGGCCTCATCGTAGGCATCGAACACCGCCGCTGGCGCGGCCAGGATCGCCATGTCGCAGTCCAGGAACAGCGCGGCGTCGTCGTCCACCTCCTGCGGCTGCAGTTGCCCATGCCGCGCAGTGAGCAGGATCAGTGTCTGCACCCGCTCGACATCCAGCTGCGCCTGCGGCCACCAGCGTGGAATGGATTCGGCCGCCATCAATGCCGATTGCGCCTCGTTGTCGCTGCGTCCGGGTTGATACACCGCATCGTGAAACAGCACCGCCAGCCATACCTCTGCCGGCCGCCGCCAGCCCGGCCCGGCAGCGACCTGCGCATAGTGCTGCAGCACCGCGCGCACGTGGCCGAAGTGGTGGTAGGCGCGCGGCGGTGTGGCATAGGCCTGTTCGAGTGCGGCCAGGTGATCGGCATGCAACGGCAATGGCGTGGGGATGTCCATGCGCGCAGGCTACCGCGTAGGCGCGGCGATGCACATCAGCGCAGCGACCAGCGGCCTTCGATCTGGTAGCGCGACTGGCCAAGGAAGCTGCGCACCAGCGCAAAGTCGCGCACGGTCCAGGCAAGCGCATCGCAGCGCCGTTGCGACACCGCCTGATTGCAGTACAGCAGCGTCATGTGCGGCGTGTACTGCGCGTCGCCGGCAATGCCGACATGCGCAAGCTGCTTTCCCAATGCGCCTTGCAGCTCGTAGAGCCCGCGTACCTGCTCTTCGCCACGCAGCACGCAGGGAAGCTGCGAGCGCCTGCCACCGAAGGTACCCACGCGGTCGAATTCCACTGCGAACGCATCCATCGCCACGCGCGCCGCGGCCTGACTGGCGCGGCTCACCAACGATGGCGGCAAACCACCGGCGTAATCGCCTAGATGATGCAGGGTCACATGCAGCCGTTCGCGTGCGAGCGGCTTGCCTTCCGCGTACCCGCCTTGCAGCAGGCTGTCGGCAATCCGCGCCGCATGCTCGGCAGTGGGCGTATCGGCCATCACAGCGAAAAACAGGCGTTCAGTGGTCTTTTCGTCCCCAAGCCCAAGCGACAACTGTGCGTCGGCCGATGACAGGTACAGGAACTGCTGCTTCATGGATGGATGCCACGACCGCGCACCGCGGGCCTGCCTGAAGAAAGGCGGCGGATACTAGCAGACGCGCTGCCTGCCGAATATGCCGTCGTGCGCGCTACCGACGTGGAACCTGTTGCGATGCGTGGAACTGCGATTGCTGCGTCAGGTCGTGCTCTTGCACGCTGTTGCGATACAAAAAGAAACGGGCAGCGTGCGCTGCCCGTCTCCGCCTTGATCGTTTTACCCCGGAGCTGCATCGGATCGGTGACGATGCACTTCGGTCAAGCGCGCAGGTTATGCGGCGCTCTTCATCGCATGCTTGCGGTTACGCATCACATCATGGCAAGCACGCACTTCCGGCAGCAGGCGAAGCGCGGCTTCGCGTGCAGCGGCCGGGGTGTCCTGATCGGCGATGGTTTCGTCGAACGCCTTCAGCAAGCGATCTTCCGACTCTTCCAACTCGGCCACGTAGCCATACTTGGTATCGCCCAGGGTTGCGCGCACCTTGCCGTAGAACTGCTGCATGCTGCCCACCATGGTGCCGTGCTGTTCCGGTGTACCACCAGCGGCGGTGACCACACTGCTCAGGCTGCTGACGATGTCGGTCTTGACGCCGGCAATGCGCCGGAACAGCGTCGCAAGCTCTGCATCACCCACCTTGCCTGCGGCTTCATCATAGAAGTCCTTGCCGTCGCGCGAGATGGCGATAAGGTCGTTGAGGCTGTGCTCGGTTTTGCTCTGAATGCTCATGTGTGGCTCCTTACTGGAATGGACCGACGCTGCGCTTTGCAACGACTGCGCGTGCGGCGGGAGGTGAGTCAATCGATGGACTGATTGCAGTGCCGTCGTGTTGTGTACGGCTTCATCCTCGCGTCGCCTGCATAATCGATATGTGAGCGAAGTGGGCATCATCCTCACGCCATCGTGCAGGCGATGAATCGCAATTCATCCATGCCAACAGCGGGTCAACATCACTTCTGCTGACGGCTGGCCCACATGTTATCGACCAAATTCGGATAGGGACGCCCGGCATCTTCGGCACGCTGTTTGGCGGCCGCTTTCTGCGCGTCGGTCAACGGTGTCGACTTCGCTTTGCCTTTGGGATTCGGGCGCTTCCACGGCGGTGGAGTGAATTCAGTCATGGCGCTGTTCGGTCCGCTTGATTTGGCGCGCAGTCTCGCCGGCAGGCTGTGAGATGGCCGTGGTGATGCAACACGCCCATCGTTGTCCAACTGCTGCGAGCCGTTTGCGAGCGCTCAGTGCCAGGTGCACACCCCCAGATTGGCGTGTGCCGCCTCAGCAGTTCGCCAGCACCGTGCGCTGTTGACGACGCTCCTGCCACACCGCCAATGCGTAGACCAGCAACCCACCGAGCGCAGTGGCCGCGCCAACGTAGCCGGTGGAGGTCCAGCCCCAACCCGCCGTGATCGCCATCCCACCCAGCCATGGACCCAGCGCATTGGCCGTATTGAATGCTGCGTGGTTGGAGGCTGCGGCCAGGGTCTGCGCTTCTGCCGCCACATCCATCAAGCGTGTCTGCAAAGCAGGCGCCAACGCCCCCATGGTGCCGACCGCCACGATGGAGACGAACACCCATACGTCTGATTGCGCAGCCAGCGGAAACGTCAACATCACCACCACCGACCACACCAGCAACACCGGCACTGCGCGGAACTGCATGCGGTCGAACAACCAACCGCCCAGGATGCTTCCCAGTACCCCGCCCACACCGAATGCCACCATCGCCAACGGGACGCGCGCGGCAGTAACGCCGGTCACTGCAGTCAACGTGGGCGCCAGGTAACTGAAGACGCAGAACATGCCGGAAAAACCCACTGCCCCGATCGCCAATGCCAGCCACACTTGCGGCTGATTGAACGCCCGCAATTCGCGCAGCGGCTGCTGACGCGGCTCGTCGGGCTGCGGTGGCAGCAGGATCGCCACAGCTGCGACCGTGCCCAATGCAATCACCGACACCGAGGCATAGGCCCAACGCCAGCTCACGATTTGCCCCAGCCAGGTCGCCAGCGGGTTGCCCACCAGCAACGCGACGCTCAAACCCAACAGGACCCGCCCCACTGCAGTGGCACGTTGATTGGGCGGGCTGATCGATGCGGCCACCAGGGACGCGACACCGAAGTACGCGCCATGCGGCAGCCCGGCGATAAAGCGGCACAACAGCATCGTGTGGTAGCTCGGCGCCAATGCGCTGGCCACGTTGCCCAGGGCATAGAACACCATCAACAGCAGCAACAAGGTACGCCGCGGCCAGCGCGCACCCACAATCGCCAGCAATGGCGCACCGACCACCACGCCCAACGCATACGCGCTGATGACGTGGCCGACCTGTGGCTCGCTAATCTGCAAGCCCTGCGCAATCTGCGTCATCAGGCCCATGGTAGAGAATTCGCTGATACCGATCGCAAAGCCGCCCATCGCCAGCGCAAGCAGGATCAGCACGTAGTCGCGCCGAGGAACGCGTGGCGAAGAAAGATCGGTATCGGTCATGCCCGACTCCAGTGATGGCGAGGCGATCTATTATTGTGCAATGCAGCAGAGCAGGAAAGCTCGCCCTTCGACGCGATTCAGCGCCCGCACCCAACATGGCACAGTGGGATTGCGTTCAACGCGATGGAGACGCTGTGTCCTATCTGCATCGCTCGAATCTGCTTGAGTCCGCCACCATCGCTATGGAGCACCGCGATCGGCGCGGCGTCGCGCCTGGCGCGTGATCAAATTCGATTGGTTGCTGATGTCCAAATCCACTGAATCCCCTTTGTTCTCCCCGGTGCGCCTGGGCGCGCTGGATCTTGCCAACCGCGTGATCATGGCCCCGCTGACGCGTAACCGCGCCGTCGCCGGCCAGGTGCCCTCGCCGCTCGCCGCGGAATACTACGGACAGCGCGCCACCGCCGGCCTGATTGTGGCCGAAGGCACCCAGATCAGTCCGCTAGGCCAGGGCTATCTGGATACGCCCGGCATCCACACCAAGGAACAGATCCAGGGCTGGCGCGCGGTCACTGACGAAGTGCATCGCCGTGGCGGCAAGATCGTGCTGCAGCTGTGGCATGTGGGCCGCGTTTCGCATACCAGCGTGCTGCCCCCGGGCGAAGTGCCGGTTGCGCCCAGCGCCATCCGCGCGGAAGGCAAGACCTTCACCAAGAACGGATTCGAGGACGTGTCCGAGCCGCGCGCACTGGCATTGGACGAAATCCCCGGCTTGATCGAGGACTACCGCATCGCGGCACGCAACGCGATCGATGCCGGCTTCGATGGTGTGGAAGTGCATGCGGCCAACGGCTACCTGCTCGACCAGTTCCTGCGCGAGAGCTCCAACAAGCGCACCGACGCCTACGGTGGCGATATCGAAAACCGCACTCGCCTGCTTGCCGAAGTGGTGCAGGCGATTGCGGACGAAATCGGTGCCGACCGCACCGGCGTGCGCTTGTCACCGGTGACCCCGGTGTATGGCGCGCACGATTCCGACCCGCAGCCGCTGTTCGAGCGTGCGGTCGAGCGCCTCAACCTGATCGGTGGGCTGGCCTTCGTGCACGTGATCGAAGGCGCGACCGGCGGGCCGCGCGACAACATCGCCTTCGACTACGCCGCACTGCGCGCCAAGTTCGATGGCGCCTGGATCGCCAACAACGGCTACGACCGCGGCATGTCCGAACACGCCATCAGCAGCGGCTATGCCGATGCGATCGCCTACGGACGCCCGTTCATCGCCAACCCGGATCTGGTACGTCGCCTGCGCGAGCATGCACCACTGACCGAACTCGACCAGGCAACGATGTACGGCGGCGGTGCCAAGGGTTACACCGACTACTCCGCATTGCCGGAATCTGCCTGATCAACCGCTGATCACGCGACCGCACCTGCCAGCCGGCACGGTGCGGTCGCGTGGGATAAGGCAGATGTACTGCATGCTTGCTGCTGCCGGGTACGCAGTTGCTTGCCTTGCACACAGGCCGCTTGCAGCGCCTTGCAAACTTGGCCTATGACATGCCCCTCAACGACCGCGAAGTAGACTGCTCTTGGCAGCCTACGCGCCGCGTCGCGTCGTTGGCTCTGCGCTTCTTGTTCTTTAAGTTTTTGCTAGTTGTCATGCGCGCCTGACACTCGTGGCCACTGCGACTGTGATCTTCACCGCAAAGCACCAGATCACCACACGCCATTTCGCCCCACCGTCGCGATTGCCGGCACTTCAGCGCTGGCCAATGATGCAGCAACCTCATTGCCAAGGATGTGCGTGGTGCGCCTGCGCGCTGCGGTTCTGCTCGGTAGCACGGTGTTTGGCTGTGGCTTGGCTGTGGCTTGCCTGCTGCATTGGCACAAGCGCAGCATTCAGCGGCGCCGAGCGCCGATTGCCTGGACGCACGCCAGGTGATGAATTGCATCAGGCCGACGCACGCACCCTGGCAGTTGCCGAGCACGATGGACGGCTATTTCGCCTGCAGTTGTCGCAGGACCGCCAGCAACTGGCCGCACAACCGGATGCCAGCGTGATAGCTGCAAACGGCTAGGTCTGCAACGGCGCACAGGCGTATGTCAGCACCGGCGCACGCACGCGCGCTCCTGGACAAGTCAGCTCACGCTTCGCGCATCACGCCTTGCGCAGAAAACAGGTCTTCAACACCAGACCCTTGATCTTTTCCGAGTTGCCTTCGATGTGCTCGGCATCGTCTTCGACCAGGCGGATATTGCGGATCGCCGTGCCCTGTTTGAGCGGAATCGAGGAACCTTTGACCTTGAGATCCTTGATCACGGTCACCGTATCGCCGGCCTGCAGCACGTTGCCGTTGCTGTCGCGCACCATCGTCGTGTTTGCGGCGGCATCGCCGGCGCTCCATTCGAAGCCACAGTCGGCGCAGATCGACATCACGCCGTCGAGATAGGTGTTCTCCAGACCGCATTGCGGACAGGCGGGGACGGTGGACATGCAATTCCTTGATCGAAGCGAGCGTGGATTGTAGCCGTCCGGCCGCGCGATCACGCACCCGGCACGGCGATGACGCGATAGTGCGGCGCTTGTCGAATGCCCCGCAGGTCGCGCGTGTCCCATCAGCCAGCCCCCACTCCCCCGCAAGCAACCGCAGGCTCCGGTAACGCCAAAGCTGCCGCCAGCGGCACAGGCAAGCCCAAAGGCTCGCACCTGGTGGTCTACGTGGCACTGGCCGGAAATCTGGCCATTGCCGTCGCCAAGTTCATTGCCGCCGGCATTTCCGGCAGCTCGGCGATGCTCAGCGAAGGCGTGCATTCGCTGGTGGACACCGTCAACGAAGTGCTGCTGTTGTATGGCCTGCGCCGCGCCGCGCAGCCGCCCACAGCCACCCATCCATTCGGTTACGGACGCGAGCTGTACTTCTGGAGCTTCATCGTCGCGCTGTTGGTGTTCGCGATGGGCGCTGGCGTCTCGCTGTACGAAGGCATCGTGCATTTGCGCAACCCGGAGCCGGCCAAGAGCCATCTGCTCGCCTATCTCGTGCTTGGCGTGTCGATCGTGTTCGAAGGGATCTCGTGGGTGGTGGCATTGCGCGAATTTCGCTCCAAAAAGGGACGCATGGGCTATTTTCAGGCGTTTCGTCAAAGCAAGGACCCAAGCACCTTCACCGTATTGCTGGAAGACAGCGCTGCGCTGATCGGTCTGCTGATGGCGCTGCTGGGTCTGGCCGGTGCGCAGCTATTCGACATGCCCGAACTCGACGGCATCGCCTCGATCGGCATTGCGGGGGTGCTGGCATTTACCGCCTTCTTGCTGGCGCGCGAAACCAAGGGCCTGCTGATCGGCGAACCGGCGCATGCGCATGTCACCGACTCGCTACTGCGCATCGCCGCCAGCGATCCGGACGTGCGTGCTGCCAATGGCGTACTCACCATGCAAATGGGGCCTAACCAAGTGGTGGCCGCATTGAGCGCCGAATTCGAAGACAGCCGCACCACGCCGCAAATCGAGGCCTGCGTCGGGCGGATCGAAGCCGCCGCCAAGCAGCAGCACCCCGAACTCACCGCCCTGTTCATCAAGCCGCAAACTCCGGAAACCTGGCGTGCACGGCGTGCGCAGATCGAGAGCGGCGCAAGCACGGAATAAGCGACGCAACGGCATTGCGGTAGCCATGTGTCCTGTGCACGTGCGTCGTCTTCAAGCATCCGGCGCGACATGGTCGAGCAGCCGTGCTGCCGCGAATGATCGATATAGCCGCGATTGGCGGCCGTGCTACATCACTTCTGCTGCTTATGCGGCCTGGCGTGCCCGCATAACGCATGCGTTTGTGACAATGACTCCACCAAACTGATCCTCGCCTCAACCGCGATCCCGGCTGCGGTTGCATGATCCAGTGCGATTGCCTACGGTGTGCGTGCAGCATCTGTTCGCATCGTGAATGAGCCGATGCATTCCCCTCGATCACCCGTCATGGAGGTTTCCAATGGAAATCAGCCAGGGTCGCGTTGCGACCATTCACTACACTCTTTCCAACGACAGCGGCCAGGTCATCGACCGCTCCACGCCCGATACGCCACTGAGCTACCTGCATGGCGTCGGCAACATCGTGCCCGGCCTGGAACAGGCGCTGGAAGGCAAGCGGCTGGGCGACACGCTCACTGCCGACGTGGTACCCGAACAGGGCTACGGCCCGCGCCACGAGCAACTCATCCAGCATGTGCCCCGCGATGCGTTTCCGACCGATGTCGACGTGGTACCAGGCGTGCAGTTCGAAGCGCGCACGCAGCAAGGTCCGGTCCTGGTCACCGTGACCGAAGTTGGCCCGGACCAGGTCACCGTGGACGGCAATCACCCGCTGGCCGGGCAAACCTTGCACTTTGCGGTGCAAGTGGTGGCGGTGCGCGAGGCCACCACTCAGGAACTGAACGACGGGCACGTGGCCGACCTGGCCGCCTGACCCAGCGTGCGCCGCACGCCTGCACGGGTGCGGCGAGGCTATGCCGTGCTTCGGTATTCACGCAAGCCTGGTTGACGGTCTCGACGGCCGGTACTGTCGCCGTAGTAAAGTGCGCGGCCCGCTCTCCAGGTCTGTCTGCATGAAACTCGGCATCGACTTCGGTACCAGCAACTCTGCCGCCGCGGCGATCGTCGATGGGCAGGTAGCGCCGGTGCGTTTCGGCGAGGCCTTGCAGTTCCGCACGACGGTGTACTTCCCGCAGACCATGCGCGACCCGGACGACTTCAGCCTCACGCCGGCGCTGGAATACGAAGTGGAGCGGCTCATTGACTCGGGCCGCCGCGATGCAGTGGCGGCCGGCCGTACCCCCAACAACGACAGCCTGCGCCGCGATGCGATCCGTATCGTGCGGCGGCAATGGATGGAAGAGCAGGTGCGCGAGCCACGCAGCTCCGCCGCTCTGCTGCAAAACGCGGTTTATGGCGACGAGGCGCTGGACGCCTATTTTCTCGAAGGCGAAGGTAGCTTGGTGCAAAGCCCCAAGTCGATGCTCGGCTATAACCTGCATCCGCGCGCACGCCAGACCATTACCGGCATCGCCACGCATGTGCTGGAGCACATCCGGCTGACTGCCTCGCGCCAGTTCGACATCAATATCCGTCACGCCACCCTGGGCCGCCCGGTGCAATTTCGCAGCTCGATCGGTGAGGCCGGTAACGCGCAGGCACTGGAAATCCTGCAGACCGCCGCGATCGCGGCCGGTTTTGACGGCGTGGATTTTCTCGAAGAACCTGCAGCCGCCGCGATGCATTACCACGTCAGTCACGATAGCCGCCACGACACCGTGGTGGTGGATATCGGTGGCGGCACCACCGACGTTGCGCATGCCAGCGTCGGCGGCAGCGCTGCGCCGCAGGTGCACCGTGCCTGGGGTATTGCGCGCGGCGGTACCGATATCGATCTGGCGCTGAGCCTGGCCGCCTACATGCCGCTGTTCGGCCGCGGCATCACCCGCGTACCGACCCACCATTACGTCGAGGCAGCGATGGTGCAGGACATGACCCGCCAGCGCGAATTCCGTCTACACAAGTACCAGGACGTTCCGGCCCCCTTCGACAAGCGGCTGCAGGCCTTGCAGGACACCGGCAACACCGCACGTCTGTACCGCGGCGTAGAGGCCTGCAAGATCGCGCTCAGCGAGCTCGACCAGCACCGAGCGTCACTGGACTTCATCGAACGCGGTCTGGGCGTGGACGTGCAAGCGCACGCGCTGGTTGCGTCCGCTTCCAACTACCTTGGCGAACTAGAAAGCCTGCTGGCGCAGGTGCGCGCCGATATGCCGACCGCGCCGGCGACGGTGTTCCTCACCGGCGGCATGTCGCGCGCCGGTTATATCCGCGACACCGTGGCTGCCGCGTTCCCGGAATCACGCTTGGTGCATGGCGATCCGTCCTTCGGCGTGGTCCAGGGCCTGGCCTGGGCGGCCGCACAGGACGCCCGTCCGTCCGGCGCTTAACACACTCGGGGACCAGACTCCTTATAATGCAAGGTTGCTGCTTGACGCCCCGCCGTCTTGTCTGCAACGGCACGTACCCTGTGCCACCGCGATTGCGCACCGAACGCCGTCGCACTCTCGACACCGCTTCCGCGCGCGCCACCCTAGCCGCACGCGGTGTCACCGCACTTCCCCGCTACAGGAGGCCACATGGCACGCCCCGCGACCAAGCAGAAATCCCAGCCCAGCATCGCTCGCAGCGAAGGTAAGTCGCAGCCGCTCAGTCGTGAACGTATCGCTGCCGACATCGCCGCGTTCCGCAAGACCGGCGGCCGGATCGAAGTGCTCACCACCAACTTCGGCCCGGCACGCAACGACGGCGACAAGATCGCTTAAGCAGCGAACGACACGCTGCAAATGGCCGTCAGGCAGGTGTGGATTCCCAACCCCTGCCGCGTTCACTGGCCATTGCGCCGCAGTGGTGTGAGCCGCTGTTGCGTGTTGCCGCAAAGCTGGATTGTTGTACCAACGTGCCACCGCAAGGTGGCACGTTTGTTTCCGGGCTTAGTTGGTGTAATCGATTCGCACAGAGCCCGAATGCGACTCCAGTTTGACATCGCCATTGCCGGACCCCATCGTCGCCTTGAGATGCTTTCCAGGGCCGTCTTCCGGCCGTTCTACCCTGCCGGCGACCGAGTGGATATCGCCGCTGAAGACATCCACATCCAGCGCTGCCGACAAATTGCGCGGCACCCCCAGCGTAATCGTGCCACTGACACTCTCCGCCGCAATGCTGCCGCCCGGCGCCAGTCCTGCAACGGTGACCGCGGTCGTTCCGGACACGCTCTGCGTGCGCAATTGCGATACCTGGCCGGCACCGATGCGGATATCACCGGAGACGGACTCGATTGCCACCACGCCGCTGGCGCCTGCCGGTGCGTTGAGCTGCCCGCTCACCGTGCCCAATGTCATCCGTCCGCTACTCACTGTGCTGCGCAACGCGCCACTTACCGTTTCCAGCTGCGCCTCCTTGGCGCGCCCGGCAGCAACCACACCGCCACTGACCGATTTGAGCTGCAGGCGCGCCAGATCGACCTGATCGACATCCACCCCTGCGCTCACCGCATCCACCTGCAGCACCGCGCCGCGCGGCACCCGCAACTCCAGTTCGGCGCCCTTGCTGTTGCGGCTATTGCGTGGGTAGATCACCTCGAACTGCAGCCGGTTGGAGCTTTCGTCCACCTGCAGCCGTTGGCCTTCGCCCAGGCTGCCGGTCAACGCCACCTCATCGCGATCCCAGCCGCGCACGCGAATGCTGCCGGCGATGTTCTCCAACTCCACGCGTCCGCCGCGTGCCAGCGGATGACTTTGCTTGACCGCAGTTTGCGCCACTGCGGGCACAGCGCAGAAGGCTGCCAGCAATAGCAGGGAAAGATGGGCATAACGCATGGAGTTGCTCCTCAGCTTGGAAAGGATGCCTCGCCTTCGCAGGCCAGACGGGTCAATTGCAATCGCTTCGCGTAGGCGCGTTGCAATTGCGACAATAAAAATGCCGAACGTGGGCTCTGCACGATGGCGGCATGGATGGCCTGCGCGCTGCGATCCAGCTCATCGAGTGCCGGCAGTAGATCGGCGGGTACCTGCTGCACCGGCACCTCGGCGATGGCCTGCCGGTAATGCTCAGCCATCGCCTGTGCTTGCGTCACCAGCGCCGGTTGCGCTGCGGCTGGCGACGGCGCCTGTCGATCAATCCCGGGTGCGATGGCGACGAGCGCCACTGCCGCGGCCAGCGCCAGCCCCGCTGCCGGCAGGATCCAGCCGCGCCGACGTAGCGGCACCAATGCAACCACATTGGACCGGTCCGTCAACGCAGGCGCGATACGCTCCCATATCTGCGACGGTGGCTGGCGCTGCGACGGGAGTGCCTGCAACTGCGCGAGCAGAGCGGCATCGTCTTCCTGGTCACGATCGTGCTGGGTGTGATTCATGCGTTTTCTCCAAGCCATGCACGCAGCAAGCCACGTGCGCGATGCAGGTGTGCTTTTGAACTGCCAACCGCCATGCGCAGTTCGTCGGCAATTTCCTGATGTTTCCAGCCTTCGAGGTCGTGCAGCACCAGCACGGCGCGCGCACGCGGCGGCAGCGCTTCCAGGGCGCGCTCCAGGTCCATGCGTGTCGATTGGCAGCCACTGGTGCCGGCAACTTCCGCGAGCATGTCGCCGTCGGCATCGTCAACACTGTGATCACTGGATGCCGAGCGCGCGCGTAGCTCCATCAATGCAGTATTGACCGCCAGGCGATATAGCCAGGTACCCAGCGCGCTCTGAAAACGGAACTGCGGTAATGCCTTCCATGCAGCGACGAAGGTGTCCTGCAGCACGTCATCGGCGCGTGCTGCGTTGCTGCCGCACAGGCGCCACACCAGCGCATACAGGCGTGGTGCGTGACGGCGATAAATCGCCTCATAGGCAGCGCGGTCTCCCCGTGCCGCCATACGCGCCAACGTCACGGTCGTCGGAGCTTTGGCTGGATGGGGCATCGATGGGCACGGGGATGTCGAGCATACCTACTTGGATGTCTCGGGCGACGCAAAGGTTTAGACCTGACCGGAATTTTTTTGGGCTGCGATCGAAGCCGGCTTCCGAAGGGAAATGCACCCCAGATCGCGCGCGTATTTCAGCATTGCCAGCATCCGCAGATGAGTCTGTATTTACCCTGCGCACCTACAGCGCAAGGGACGCCCCGCTACAATGAATGCCCCTTTCGACCCTGCATGATGCGATGTCCGCGCCCGACGCCTTGCCCGCCATGATCCGCAGCCTGTTACCCCAATGGAATCCGGAGTGGCTGGCGATTGCGGTACCAACGGTCAAGATCGTGCTGATTCTGGCTGTTGCCGCGTTGGCACGGCTGCTGCTACGGCAACTGCTGCGGCGCTTGTGTACGCGTTACAGCGTGCCCGCCGAAATGACGATCGGCATCCGCCGTGTAGGGAGCTTCGTCATTTCGGTCAGCGCCTTGTTGATGGCGCTCCGGGTCATCGGCGTCAGGGCAGACACCCTGTGGACTGCATTTACCGGGTTTGCAGCCGTCGGCGCGGTCGCGTTCTTCGCTGCTTGGAGTGTGCTATCCAATATTTTCTGCACATTCCTGATCATCACCACGCGCCCATTTCGGCTGCACGATCACATCGAGCTACTTGAAGGCGGCGACAAGCCGGGCTTGAAGGGACGCGTGATCGATATCAACGTGATCTACACCACGCTGGAAGAGACCGGCGACCGTGCCGGCAGCGTGTTGCAGGTACCCAATAGCCTGTTTTTCCAGCGCACCACGCGCCGCTGGCGCGAGACCAGCAACTTCAACGCCAACCAGACATAGGCGACAAGGCGTTGCTTGCAGAGGCCAGTTCGCCACTGGCGAACGCCAATCACGACGACGCGACCAAGCGGTAGAACCTGAGAACACAGCGCGCGCCATTGCAGCGCCCGCTTGTTACGGTGATGCCGCGTTTACGGGGAGAGAGGCCGCGCTACTTGCAGCACTGGAAAGTCAGCATCAGCCAGTCAACGTAGCTGACTATCCTTGCTGCCACGACGGTTGTAGCCGCCTTGAGCCCCCTGTTCCAGGTCGTGGGCTTCCTGGCAGTTCACGCACAGGTGCACCCCGGGCACTGCCTTGCGGCGCGCCTCGGGAATCGGTGCCTCGCAGTCTTCGCAGTGCGTCAAACTTGGGCCCTGATGCAGCTGGCTGCGCGCACGCTTGATCGCATCGTCGACTGTGGCATCGATCTGGTCCTGTACCGCTCCATCACCCGCCCATCCGGTCGCCATGATCACTACACCTCGCTGGTCCAGACACGTAGATGGTCATTCGCGCAGGCAAATCCAAGCCGCATGTGCACAGTACGCTCAAGCTGGGTGATCTAGCATTCAACTCAGCGCCACTTGCCGGCACGTGCGGCAAGTGGCCAGGCACTCAGTCATCCGCACTCTCAAGGAACTGCAATGGAACAGCCCGTCCACCCGTTTTCCGAACTATTCGCCCAGCTGGGCCTGCCCTCCGACGAAGCCAGCATTGGCAACTTCATCGCAGAGCACTCTCCGCTGCCGGGCGATATGCGCCTGGAAGAGGCGCCGTTCTGGACAGCTGCGCAATCCCAGCTGTTGCGTGAAGAGCGCCTCGACGATGCCGACTGGATCGTGACCATCGATCAGCTGAATATCGCTCTCCATACGACGGCAGACACGACTGGCGTCTGAGCACTGAGTCTGCATGCGCAAATCACGCTTGAGATCGCCTGCGGCGGACATGCTTGTTGGCTGATTCGCGGAACAAAAAAGAGCGGCCATGGGCCGCTCCTTTCGATGGTGGGTAAGCAGCTAGGCAGCGAAGCGCGTGCCCGGCGGCGCGCCCTGCGTCAGGTCACTTTCTTGGCGATCGTCATGCCCAGCACGAAGAGCACGATGGCAATGATGATGCCCGCCCAGAACAGGAACTTGGCGATACCCATCGCAGCGCCGGCCATGCCGCCGAAGCCCAGCGCACCGGCAATCAAGCCGATAATCGCGAAAATGATGGCCCACTTGATCATGATGTTGTCTCCTCATCGGCACCGTGCCGTTGTTCGATCGTGTGCTTGCGACGCAGCGCCGCAAAACATGCACCGCACGCTACCGATTGGAATGTGCCGCATTCGTGAATACGCCTGACACACGCTGCCATACATGCGCTACGTTCAGAGGGCGATCGCCACCGGGATATGACCGCACATGCGTCGTGGAAAGGTCATCACAGCGCGGCAATGTGCAGTCCATGTTCACCTCAACACCCGATCACGACAGATGCTCCCTCCTGCCATGCATCGATGTGCAGCGAGCATGCACTGCCCGTTCGTCGTCAATCAGTTGCACCGGTGAAGTCGCCAGCCGCTATCGCATCGGCGATCATGCGTGCTTCGCCCGCGATCGATCGCCATGGACACTCTTCGCTACCTCACCGGCTATCCGCCTGCTGTCCTGGAGCAGGTTCGCGAGTTGATCGCACAAGACAAACTCGCCACCGTGCTGGCGCGGCGCTATCCGGACCGGCACGCGATCCGCACCGACCGTCATCTCTATGAGTACGTCAAGGCGATGAAGGAGCGCTACCTGCGCTCATCGCCTACCTTGCATAAGGCGATGTACGACAACCATCTACATGTGGTGAAGCATGCCCTCGGCACGCATACGGCGATTTCGCGTGTGCACGGCGGCCGCTTGAAGGCCAGCCGCGAGATCCGCATCGCCTCCGTGTTTCGAGACGCGCCGGAACCGTTCTTGCAGATGATCGTGGCGCACGAACTGGCGCATCTGAAGGAAGCCGATCACAACAAGGCCTTCTATCAGCTCTGCAACCACATGACTCCGGACTACCACCAGCTGGAATTCGACCTGCGCCTGTATCTGACGCAGTTGGCCCTGTCTGCCGATAGCTGATCGTGCAGTACACGTGCCAGGCGTAGAGCGGCTAACAAACCGACGACTCAGCCCCAGGCGGGCGCGGTCGGTGCTCGGAATCGGCATGTGCCACGCGCACATTGCGGTTCCTGCGCGCCGTCTGCACCCGCCTGACGGCTGCTCGCGACGCCTTGTCAGCCACGCCTAGGATGCGCGCATGCAGCCCGCTTTTCTTGCGGATCGCACCTTCGCCGTCCCGCGCCAGCCGCCGGCCTGCCGGTCACGACTGTCCGCAAATGGTTGGAAACGCTGTTGTTCCGGCAGCAGCGCACCGGGATTGGTGAACAGATTCATACACACCGCCCCGCCGACGTGGTTTAAAATGTTGCAGCGCGACGTGATCGGACAGGATCTGTAAACGTCGCGTTTTTTGTTTCCCACTGCACGGGTGCATACCCGGCTTCAGGGAAGGCACATCACGCAGCCCCGCGGAGCCTTCGATGCTTTTCGAAACCCTCGATACCACCGGCCACGAGCAGGTGATTTTCTGTCACAACCGCGACGCCGGACTCAAGGCGATCATCGCCTTGCACAGCACGCGCCTTGGGCCAGCGTTGGGTGGTGTGCGCATGCGCCCCTATCCCAATAGCGAGGCGGCGCTCAACGACGCGCTGCGGCTCAGCCGCACCATGACCTACAAGAACGCCCTGGCCGGCCTGAACGTCGGCGGCGGTAAGGCGGTGATCATCGGCGACCCCAGGACCGACAAGACCGAGGCGCTGTTCCGCGCCTTCGGCCGGTTTGTCGACACCCTGGGTGGGCGCTACATCACCTCCGAGGACGTCGGCACCGACGTCAACGACATGGAACAGATCTACCTGGAGAGCGAGTACGTCACCGGCGTGCACCAGGTGCACCGCGGCTCCGGCGACCCGGCCCCGTTTACCGCCTACGGTGCGCTCCAGGCGCTGATGGCCTCGCTCAATCGCAAACTTGGCCACGAGGAAGTCGGCAAGGCCAGCATCGCGATCCAGGGACTGGGCCATATCGGCATGGAGCTGGTCAAGCTGCTCAAGGAGCGCGGCGCAAAACTCTACGTGGCCGACCTGAATCAGGCGCTGGTGGACCGTGCGGTGGCCGAATACGGCGCAGAAGCGGTACGCCCGGATGAAATCCATCAGGTCCCGGCCGACGTGTTTGCCCCCTGCGCGCTGGAAGGCGCCATCAACGAAGACACGCTGCCGCAGCTCAAGGCAAAGATCATCTGCGGCACGGCCAATAACCAGCTGGCCAGCGCAGCCATCGGCGAAGAGCTGCATCGGCGCGGCATTTTGTATGCGCCCGATTACGTGGTGAATGCCGGAGGGGTGATGAATGTGTCGCTGGAGATCGACGGCTACAACCGCGAACGTGCGATGCGGCTGATCCGCAGCATCTATCACAACCTGGAAAAGGTCTTCGATCTCTCCACGCAGCTGGACGTTTCGCCGCAGCAGGCGGCTGATCAGATGGCCGAAGCGCGCATCGAGGCCATCAGCAAGCTCAAACTGCCGCTGGGCCGCACCGCACCGCGCTTTTTGCACAAGCTGCGCGGCGAGTGAAGCCCTGTCCAGGCATGCTGCCTGGACAGGGAAGACATGGATCAGACAGATAACGCGCCGATCAGAAATCGGCGCTGTAACGCAGGCTCAACGCGCGATCGTCGCCGCGCTCGCCCACCCGCTGGTCATAACCAAAACGCAGCTGGCTCTGCTGACCCAACGGCGCTGCCGCAGTGATCCCGAACAGTCCGCCCGAGCGTGCCGGCTGCATGCCACGCAATGGCGCCCACGCGTCCACACCGACGAAGCTGGCATCCAGCATCAAGCCGTCGCTGCTCAGCGCTTGCTGCCATTCGGCGTAACCGCCCAACTGGATACCGCGCCAGCGATACACCGAGCGCACACCGGCAAGCGCCTGCGTGCGCGAGGACGTGCTCGCGTTGGCACGCAAGCCGAAACCATCGCCGCCGCTTTCGCGGAAGCCATCGCTGCGCAAACGCACATAATCCAAACCCATATACGGGGTCAGGCTTGCATGCGCACCGCCCCAACGGTACCCGGTTTCCAGAGTGCTACTGAGATACGTGCCGCTGTAGTCGCTGAAGGCGCTGCTGCGGTCTTCGCCCAGTTGCAGGCTGCGCTCAATCTGCCGATTGACGTTGCCAAAACCCATCTGGCCCAGCGTGTACGCGGCACCCAACGTCGTGCCCCAGTACAGCTGCGCCTGCACCTGACGATCGCGCCCGCGTGCCCCATCCAGATCGCCCAGGCTGCTCGAGCGCGTTTCGCCGAATGCAAAACCGGTCACCGCACCCGACGCTAGCCGCAGATCGTTGCCCATCATCCAGCCGGACGTGGCGAAGCCCGAGGTGGTCGCACCGCCCTCGCCCGGCCCGCCAAGTGCGCGCTGCCAGTTACCCAACAGGCGCGGCTGTTGCGACAGACCATCGAAATGCGCTGCCAATGCGCGGCGGCCCAAATCGATGGTGTCGAAGGTCATCGCGGCAGATTCCGCGTGCGCACGGCCAGACAGACTGCGCAGCGAGTCTGCAGCGGCCTTGGCGGTTGGCGATTGCTGCAGCGCAGCTGCGGCGCGAATGAAGTCGCCGCTGAGGGCACCATTGCCCTGGAATTGCTGCGCATCGACCTTCTGGAACGCCTGCTCGACGCGAATGGCCGCATCCATCGATGCGGTGCCGATCGCGCCAAGCGATGCGGCGACCGCAGTGACATCCATGCGCTGCAGCGAGACATACGCGGTATTGGCGTCGTAGCTGCGTGTCGCGGTCAGAAAGGTCACGGCCGGACCGCTGCTCAGCGTATCGAAGGTGCCTTGCAGGCCATTGGTCGCTTGCAGCACTGCGTAGGTCGTGTTGTTGACGACGTAATCGCGCCTGCCGAGCAGTTGCAGGTCGCCTGCGATGGTCGCCGTCCCGGCGACATTCAAACGGTCGCCCACGTTCACTGCCAGGCGCCCGTTACTGGCCTGGGTGTAATTGCCGGTCATGGACGCGGTCGCGCCATTGACCTGCAACGTGCCGGCGTTATCAACCTGCCCGCCGATCCGGCCGGCGCCGACCAGGCTCGCACCATTGGCGATGCTCACACGCGCACTCTGCAAACTGGCGGTCTGCAAGGTGCCAGCGAGTACCTGGGTATCGCCGGTGAAGGTATTGGCCGTGCTGCTCAATACCAACGTGCCGGTGCCGCGCTTGGTCAGGCCGCCGGTGCCGCTGATGTCGTTGGCCCAGGTCGAACGCAAGGTGGTGACGTTGACATCCACCGTGCCCCAATCGAAGCGTGCCGGCCCCAGCACTGCCTTGCCGACATTGAGCAACCCATAGCCGAATACCGGGTCCACGCCCGCAGCACCCAGATCAGTGGCGGTTCCCAGCAAGGTCTGGCGCACCAGATCGTTGTTGAAATACGGGAATGCCTGCCATACCAAGGCAGCCGCACCAGAGACTAGCGGCGCCGCGAACGAAGTGCCGCTGCCATAGAAATAACGGATGTTGCCAGCGGTAGCGTCGGGATCGATGAACAGCGAGGTGCCCGGCGCGACCAGGCAATAGCGCATCGCCACACCACAGGCATTGGAGTACGACGCCAGCTGCCTCGGGTTGGCGGTATCCACTGCACCGACCACCAACCAGCCGCGCTCCAGATCGGCCGCCGGCAGCGTTCCATTCGGGCCGGGCTGACTGGGCAGCGCCGCAGTATCCGACGGCTGCGAGCGCGACTCATTGCCCGACGCGAACACCACCAACCCATTATTACTGAGAATGAAAGGGCGGTATTCCTGCGCAATCTGATTGGTCACCGTCGGGTCGTTCCAATACAGCCCGCCCCACGAATTGTTCATGATGCGCACGCCTGCACTGATCAGATCGGCATGCACCGGCCCCAGACCAAGCGGGCCATCGACCTCGTTGCCATCGCCGCTACCGTCGTCTACCGGTGCGCGGTCGCTGATGATGCGTGCAGACACCAGACCGGCGCCGGGGGCGATACCGCCGGGCCACTGACCAACCGCACGTCCGGCCGCCAGCTCGGCCACGACGGTACCGTGCCCGACCACATCGCCCACAGCGGTGTTGTTGGTCCGCGGATCGACATAGATGAAGCTGTCGCTGACGCGTCCCTGCAACGCCGGATGATTGGCATTGATGCCGGTATCGATCACCCCGATGCGATACCCGGCACCGGTAAAGCCGAGCGCTTGCGCTGCACGCGCGTTGGTCAATGCGAGGTGCGCATCGATCGCCGGCTCTGGAGTCGTTGGCGTCGTCACCGGCGGCGGCGGTGAGGTTGGCGGCGGCGGCGGTGGCGAGGTCGGCGGCGGTGCGGCCGGGGTGCTTTGACGGACAATGCCCCCGCCCCCACCGCCGCCGCATGCGGTCAATGCAACAGCCAGCGCCGAGGCCAGCACAGTCCTGGCGACGTCTTTTTTCTTCATTGGTGTTCTCCCCGAACCCATTCCATGGATGGGGCCCAATCGGGCCCGAATAACGCTTTGCTTACTTTAATCGGAAAGCCCGCGCGCGGAGTGCGTGTGCTAGCGCGCCGCGGCCATGAGGCAGATAATCGTTTCACTTTAAACGGTATCTGCTCATGTCCGACATCGTCATCGTTGCTGCCAAACGTACTGCCATCGGCTCGTTCCTCGGTCAATTCAATGGAGTGCCGGCTCCCACTCTGGCCGCCGCCGCCATCCAGGGCGCGCTCGCGCAGTCGGGCATTGCGCCGGCCGATGTGTCCGAAGTCATCGTCGGCTGCGTGCTGCCGGCCAATCTCGGCCAGGCACCGGCGCGTCAGGCCGCGATCGCGGCAGGCATCCCCACCTCGACTGGCGCTACCACCATCAACAAGGTCTGCGGCTCGGGCATGAAGGCGATCATGTTCGGACACGACCTGATCAAGGCCGGCTCAGCCAGCATCGTGGTGGCCGGCGGCATGGAATCTATGAGCAATGCGCCGCATCTGCTGCCTAACTCGCGTACCGGCAACCGCTATGGCAATTTCCAGGCAGTCGATCACATGGCCTGGGATGGCCTGACCAACCCGTACGATGGCCAGGCAATGGGCGTGTTCGGCGAGGCCACTGCCGAAACATTCGGCTTCAGCCGTGCCGACCAGGATGCGTTCGCCATCGCATCGGTGGAACGCGCGCAGGCCGCGCAGCGCAGCGGCGCGTTTGCCGACGAAATCGTTCCGGTGACGGTGGCCACGCGCAAGGGCGAGGTCGTCGTCGACAGCGATGAGCAGCCGGGCAAATCCGACGTGGCCAAGATTCCGACCTTGAAGCCGGCCTTCAAGAAAGACGGCAGCGTGACCGCAGCAAGTTCCTCCAGCATTTCCGATGGCGCAGCGATCACCGTGCTGATGCGCGCAGACGACGCGCAACGCCGCGGCGTGACGCCGTTGGCGCGCATCGTCGGCCATGTCACCCACTCTCAGGAACCCGAGTGGTTCACCACCGCGCCGGTCGCTGCGATCCAATCGCTGGTCGGCAAGATCGGCTGGCAATTGGACGACGTGGATCTGTTTGAAATCAACGAAGCATTCGCCGTCGTGGCGATGACGCCGATCAAGCAACTGGGCATCGCGCACGACAAGGTCAACGTGCATGGTGGTGCGTGCGCATTGGGTCATCCGATCGGTGCCTCGGGCGCGCGCTTGGTGGTGACATTGGTGAACGCGTTGCGCAGCCGCGGAGGCAAGCGCGGAATCGCGACGCTATGCATTGGTGGTGGCGAAGCGACTGCCATCGCTATCGAATTGATTTAATTGTCTTTAACGGCGATTTTGCAAAACTGAATGCGCGTGCGCTTGACACTCGTCTTGTGGCCGTCATCATGTCGGGGGCGCGCAATAGCGCGTTGCCTAATCTAACGACGAGGATTGAAACAATGACCATTAACAAGCTGCTGATCGCAATGGCTCTGGGCCTGGCCCTGACCGCTTGCTCGAAGCCGCCGGAACAGGCTCAGGACGCTGCTGCTTCGGCTAACGAAGCTGCTGCCGACGCGCAGACCGCTGCTGACCAGGCTGCTGCCTCGGGCTCGCAGTCGGCTGACGCCGCTCAGTCTGCTGCCAACACCGCCGCTGCTTCGGCCGACACCGCTGCTGACGCTGCCCAGGCCGCTTCCGGCGCCGCGACCGACGCTGCTGCCGGCCAGGCTGCTGACGCTGCCAAGACGGCTGAAGACACCGCCAAGGCTGCTAAGGACACCGCAGAAGAAGCCAAGAAGTAATCACTTCTTGACTCCAAGCGAGTTCGGAAAAAGCCGCTGGTTTCCAGCGGCTTTTTCTTTGCCTGTAATTCAAGCGCTGCAGGCTGCACCCACCGACAAGAAGACGAGCGACACGCAAGACTGCATCTCCCTACCCGGCGGCTGAATGGCCCGCCGCGCATTGACGCAGGCTGCATCGGCCCCTGCCTAAGCTCCGGCTTCCACCACCGGAACAGGAACAGGACCACCCATGAAGACGATCCGCATGCTGTCGTTGAGCGCCATTGCCGCCCTTACTCTTGCTGCCTGCCAGGGCCCGGATGCCGAGCAGGCCCGCCGCGATGCCGCGTCTGCCGCCAAGCACGCCGCCGCCGCGACCGAACAGGCAGCCGACCGCGCCGCGGTAGAGGCCAAGGCCGCGACTGCCGATGCACGCGTGGCTGCACGCGAATTGGCCGCCGACGCCAGCCGCGCCACCGCCAATGCGGCCGATGCCACCGCCGACAAGACGCGCGAAATGGCCAACAAGGCCGAGCAGAACGCCGACAAGCACGACGCCGATCACACGCAGCACTGAATCCGGATACCTTCTGCAGCATCCCGCAACGCGCCGGCCGTGCGCCGGCGCGCTTCTATCTGCCAACGGGTCTCTCGTGTTGTCGAGGCCGGCAGGCTAGCATTCGCATATGGCCTCCTCTTTTACATCGCGCCGGCGCAACCAGCTGGCGCTGATCTTCTCCGCGCTGATTTTTGTCGTCATCGGAATCGGCATCTTCGTCGGTGCCCGTCGTTCACTGGCCGATGCCGCGCTGGTATCGCATACCCACGAGGTGATCGGCCGTGTCGACGAGATCCAGGCACGCGTGCTCGATGCCGAATCCGCACAGCGCGGCTTCCTGCTCACCGGCAACGACGCCTACCTGCTGAACTACCAGACCAGCGTCGAACGTCTGCCGATCCTGCTCGACAATCTGCGCCGCCTGATCGTCGACAACCCTGCACAGGAACAGCACCTGGCGCAGTTGCGACAGCTGGTAGAAACCCGCCTACGGCAGATTCAGCACGTGCTCGACGTCTATGCGCGAGGTGGCCTGGAGCCGGCACGTGCTGACATCCGACAGAGCGCCTTCCGCACCACCAGCGCGATCCGCGAGCAGGCGCTGACGATGGTGCAGCGCGAGCAGGAACTGCTGGCGCAGCGCGCTGAAAGCAGTGGCCAAAGTGCCAATCTATTGCTTGCGCTGGCGTTGGCCGGCATTCCATTCGGGCTGATGGTGGTCGGCATGGTCTATGCGCTGTTGATGCGCGAACTGCGCCACCGTGCGCAGGCCGAACAACTGGCCGCACAGGCCAATCGCGAGCTGGGCGAGAGCATCGACGCGCTGCAGCGTAGTACTGCGGATCTCAATCTGCTCAGCCGGTACACCGGCCTACTGCAGAGCTGCATCAGCGCCGAAGAAGCGCTGATGGTCAGCAGCCGGACCCTGGCCAGCCTGCTGCCGGGCGTGGCGGGAAGCGTGTACTTGCTGCGTGCCTCGCAGGACCGTGCCGAGGCGATCAGCCACTGGGGCGAGCCGCTGGTGCAGAGCGCGCCGCATCTGTTGCCGGAACAGTGCTGGGCGCTGCGCCGCGGCCAACCGCACATCATCGAAGACCTGGGCCGGGATGCGCTATGTGCGCACATCGAAGAGCTCCCTGGCGATGCATCCGTCACCACCGCGTGCTTGCCGATGTCGGCGCAAGGCACCCAGCTCGGGTTTTTGTTCCTGTCTGCGGCCGGTCCAGGCCCGATGCCGCGGCTGGAAATCGCCGAGGCAGCAGCCGAGCAGTTGTCGTTGGCGCTGAGCAACCTGCGCCTGCGCGAATCGCTGCGCCGGCAGTCAATCCGCGATGCGCTGACCGGACTGTATAACCGCCGCTATCTGGAAGAATCGCTCAGCCACGAACTAGCGCGCTGCGCGCGGCGTGGCCTGCCGTTGTCGGTCTTGATGCTGGACGTGGACCATTTCAAGCAATTCAATGACAGCCAGGGCCATGCCGGCGGCGACCTGTTGCTGGCGGCAGTGGGCGAATTGTTGATCACTCGCTTGCGCGCCGAAGATGTGGCCTGCCGCTACGGCGGCGAGGAATTCACCGTGATTCTTCCTGAAGCCGATGGCGAGGAAGCCATGCGCGTGGCCGAGCAGATCCGCGGCTACATCGCTGCGCTGGCGGTCAGCGACGGTGCGCACTCGTTGCCGAAGGTCACTGCCTCGATCGGGGTGGCCAGCTTCCCGGCCGATGGCGAACAGGGCGCGAGCCTGATCCAGAGAGCCGATGCAGCGTTGTATCTCGCCAAGCACCGCGGACGCAATCGGGTGGAGCGACACGGCGCCGTCAGGGACACGGTAGGCTGAGCACGCACAGCGTCCATCGCGGATTGAGTAATTGGTCACACAAAAGATCTAGTTGCGCGGCGATAGTCGGCGTTGACCCCTAAAGCGAGGCAGTCCGATGTCGATGTGGCGCGATCAAGGTCCCAACAAGAAAGACAACGTTCCGGTCACCCCCGAGGTTCCCGCTGCGGATGGGCGGCTGTTCACTGCCGAGGCCAGCCCGGCGCCGCCGGTACTCGCCGCTGCCCCGCCCAGCGTCGCACCGACGGCTACGGCACCGCAGCGTCACAGCGAGGCGAAAGAGTCGCTGATCGCTGCCGACATCAGCATCGAAGGCAAGATCGAAGGCGCTGGCCATGTGCGCCTGGCCGGCCGCTTCAAGGGCGATGTCAACGTCAAGGGCGATCTGACCATCGAACGCGGTGCCAAGCTCAACGGTGGCGTGCGCGCCAACAAGGTGATCATTGCCGGCGAACTCGAGGGCAATATCGAATCTGCCGCACAAGTCGAGCTGCAGACCTCCGGCGTATTGGTCGGCGACGTCAAGGCCGGCAGTCTCACGGTGGCATCGGGTGCGCGCATGCGCGGCCAGGCCGATTTCGGTTGGGGCGATGATGGCAGCAAGCCGCTCACCGCCACCAAGCCAGTGGCCAGCGGAGACAGCGACGCCACATGAGTGCACTCCGCCCGGGCACGCCCGGTGCCACGCGCAGCTGCCCGCATTGCAAGGCGACGATTCTGGAAAGCGCCAGTGTCTGCCCTGCCTGCAAGCACCACCTGCGCTTCGATTCGGCGGCTGCGCAACACGCGCAGCCGGCGCCGATCGTGCCGCTCAAGGTCGACGGCACCATCCGTCACCCGCCCGATGGCGATCCGTGGGAATACACCGTGGTGGTGGTGGTACGTAACGGCAAGGGCGAGGAGATCCGCCGACACGTCGTCGATGTCGGCGCGATGCACGGTGGCGAAGAACGCGGCTTCACCCTGGCGGTGGAAGCGACCGCGGTGCGCTCGTCTGGGCGGCGCACGCGGCATTAGGGTGCCCGCAGCCTGCGGACGTTTGTTGCACGAACGTGGTGTCGCACGCCATTCCCATTCTCAGGATCTGCACACCGGCTTGGCCAGAGTTGCCGCATGGGCAACGGCAACGACGAGACCTCTCAAACACGCGGCGATCTGGTGGTGCTCGGGCCTGAGGGCCTGTACTGCCCGCAAGGCGATTTCCATATCGACCCATGGCGGCCGGTGCGGCGTGCGGTGATCACGCATGGTCACGGCGATCACGCCCGCAGCGGCATGGGCGAATACCACTGCACGCGCGAAAGCCTGTCCATCCTGCAATGGCGCCTGGGCGAGCAGGTTTATCACACGCATGCCGACGGCGAGGCGTTTCAACTTGGGCGTGCGCGCGTGTCGCTGCATCCGGCCGGACACGTGTTGGGGTCGGCGCAGGTGCGCATCGAAATGGATGGCGAGGTCTGGGTTGCCTCGGGCGACTACAAGCGCCAGCCGGATCCCACCTGCAAGCCGTTCGAGGTGGTGCCCTGCGACACCTTCATCACCGAGGCGACCTTCGGCCTGCCGGTGTATCGCTGGCCGGACACTTCGGACGTTGCTGCCGATATCGCTGCCTGGCGCCGCGAATGCGCCGAACGCGGCGAAGCGGCCATTCTGTATTGCTATGCGTTAGGTAAGGCGCAACGCGTCCTGGCCGAACTACGCGCATGGGAAACGCAGCCGGCATTGCTGCACGGTGCGGTCGCGGTGGGCGTGGAGGTCTATCGTCAGGCCGGCATTCCGATGCTGGAGACACAACCGGTCAGCGAGCATGCGCGGGGCGCCGACTATGCAGGGCAACTCGTCATCGCACCGCCATCGGCGGCCGGCAGCGCCTGGATCCGTCGTTTCCGCAGCGCGCAACAAGGCTTCGCTTCCGGTTGGATGCGCATCCGCGGCAATCGGCGTCGGCGCAATTACGACCGTGGTTTTGTCGTCTCCGACCACGCCGACTGGCCGGACCTGCTGCGCACCATCGAAGAGACCGGCGCGCAGCGCGTCATCGCCACCCATGGCAATACCGACGCATTGATCCAACACCTGCGGGAACGCGGCGTCGCAGCGGAAGCCTTCCGCACTGATTTCGGAGCCGAGGAATGAACCCGCTGCCCGCACGCCGTTATGTCCGCGCGCGTCCGCGCATTCGCCTGAGCGGTGCGCTCGCCTTCCGACCTCATGCATTGGCGTTTTGCGTACATCGCAACGCACCGGCAGCCACGGTCGGTCCACCGCAGCCACAGCGGCGCCAACGCGTGCTTGCCGCGTTTACCCGACGCGCACTGGAGCTGCGTGCAGCCGACCGGTGCGCAACGCTGCCATGAAGCGCTTCGCGGCGTTGTACCGCACTCTAGACCGTAGCACCGGCACGCTCGACAAGCGTGCCGCGCTGGTGGCGTATTTTCGCGATGCGCCGGCGCTGGATGCGGCGTGGGCGCTGTATCTGCTGGCCGGTGGCAAGGTGGCGAGCGCGCGCATGCGCATTGCCAGCAGCGGCGAATTGCGTGAGTGGATCACCGACACTGCCGGTATCGACGCATGGCTGGTGGCCGACAGCTACGACCATGTCGGCGATCTGGCCGAAACCCTGGCCCTGCTGCTAGACGATCCGGTCACCGAAGCGGCCGATCTGCCATTGGCCGAGTGGATCGAACAGCGCCTGCTGCCGATCGCCAACCAGGACGTGGAAGTGCGCAAGGCCTGCATCGTGCAGGCGTGGCGCAGCCTGGCCTTCGACGAGCGCCTGGTGTTCAACAAGCTGCTCACCGGCGCGCTACGCGTGGGCGTGTCGCAGCGACTTGTGCAGCAGGCGTTGGCCGAGTTGTCCGGCGTCGATATCGCGCGCATTGCGCAGCGCATGCTCGGCAGTTGGCGGCCGCATCCAACCTATCTTGCAGACCTGCTGACCAGCGAAGACCTGCCTGGCGACCGCCAGCAACCCTACCCGTTCTTTCTGGCATCGCCGCTAGAGGCCGAGGTCGAAACGCTGGGCGCCATCACCGACTGGCTGCTGGAATGGAAATGGGACGGCATTCGCCTGCAGCTGATTCGCCGTGCAGGCGAAGCGGCCTTGTGGTCGCGCGGCGAAGAACGCCTGGACGGACGTTTCCCCGAGATCGAACACGCTGCGCTGCAGTTGCCCGATGGCACTGTCATCGATGGCGAGCTGCTGGCCTGGCAACCGGAACAGCCCTTGCCCATGCCATTTACTGCATTGCAGACGCGCATCCAGCGCCTCAAGCCCGGACCCAAAACCTTGGCCGCCGCACCCGCGCGCGTGCTGGCCTACGACCTGTTGGAACTGGATGGCGAAGATCTGCGCGAGCGCCCATTACACGTACGGCGCGCACTGCTGGAAGGCGTGCTTTCCACCCTTGCAGATCCGCGCATCGTCGCCTCGCCGCTGGTGCAGGTCAGCGATTGGCAGGCCGCAGCGCAGGTCCGCGTGGAGGCTCGCGAACGCGGCGTGGAAGGGCTGATGCTCAAGCGTGCCAGTTCGGTCTATCAATCCGGCCGCCGGCGTGGCGATTGGTGGAAATGGAAGATCGACCCGCTCACCATCGACGCCGTGCTGCTGTACGCGCAGGCTGGTCATGGCCGACGCAGCACGCTCTACACCGACTACACCTTCGGGCTGTGGCACGAAGGCCAACTGGTGCCGATCGCCAAGGCGTATTCGGGCCTGGACGACAAGGAAATCCTGCAGTTGGATCGCTGGATCCGCGCCAACACCACCGAGCGCTTCGGCCCGGTGCGCGCAGTCACCGCGCAGCATGTCTTTGAACTGGGCTTTGAAGCGGTGAACCGGAGCGCGCGGCATAAGTCCGGCATTGCAGTGCGCTTCCCGCGCATCCTGCGCTGGCGCCAGGACAAGCCGATGGCTGAAGCCGATCACCTGAGCAGCTTGCAGGCACTGGCGCGGTGAGCGCCACACAGCAGACACACGGCACGCCGTTGCAGCAATGGCGTGCCTGGTTCGCGCAGCGCGACTGGACACCGCTGCCGTTTCAACGCGATGTGTGGAAGCGCTATCTCGATGGCGAATCCGGCCTGCTGCACACGCCCACTGGCAGCGGCAAGACGCTGGCGGCATTCGGCGGGCCATTGCTGGAAGCACTGGCCGCGCGCGGGCGCACGCCACCGATCAAACAAGGCAAACCCGCTTCGCCTGCGCGCCGCCAGCAGCAACGCAATCTGCAAGTGTTGTGGATCACGCCATTGCGTGCATTGGCCGCAGACACCGCACGCGCGCTGCGCGAGCCGGTGGACGCATTGGGGCTGGACTGGCAGGTGGGCTTGCGCACCGGCGATGCCAGCGCACGCGACAAGCGGCTGGCACGCAGCGGCAAGCTCGATGTGCTGGTCACCACGCCCGAATCGCTTGCCTTGCTGTTGTCGTATCCGGACACCGCGCCACAACTGTCGGCGCTGCGCTGCGTCATCGTCGACGAATGGCACGAGCTACTTGGCAACAAACGCGGCGTGCTGCTGCAGCTGTGTCTTGCGCGCTTGCGCGGATGGACGCCGCAGTTGCGCATCTGGGGGTTGTCGGCAACGCTGGGTAATTTGTCGCAGGCGCGCGATGTGCTGCTGCCGCATCGCCCCGAGGCGACGCTGGTCTGCGGCGTCAAGCCGCGCACGATGACGCTGGAAACCTTGTTGCCGGAAAGTGGCGAGCGCTTCCCGTGGGCGGGCCATCTTGGCCTGGCGCAACTGGCGCGCGTGCTGCAGAAGATCATGCAACAGCGTACCAGCCTGGTGTTTACCAACACGCGCGCGCAGGCCGAGTTGTGGCATCAAGCCTTGAGTGCGGTATGGCCGGACGATCCGGCCACGCTCGCACTGCATCACGGCTCGCTGGATCCAGCGCTACGCGCAGCCGCCGAACGCGGGCTGGCCGACGGCAGCCTGCGCTGCGTGGTGGCCACCTCCAGCCTGGATCTGGGCGTCGACTTCCCTGCCGTGGATCAAGTGCTGCAGGTCGGCAGTCCCAAGGGAATCGCGCGCCTGTTGCAACGCGCCGGGCGTGCGCGTCATCGTCCAGGCGAATCCGGGCACGTGGTGTGCGTGCCCTCGCATGCACTGGAATTGGTCGAATACGCCGCTGCGCGCCGCGCGCTGGTGCACGGTCATATCGAAGCGCGGCCACCACCGCGTTTGTCGCTGGACGTGCTGGCACAACACTGCGTCACGCTCGCCCTCGGTGGCGGCTTCCATGCCGACGCGTTGTTCGACGAAGTGCGCGGCACCGATGCATTCGCCGCCCTGGAAAAAACCACCTGGAACGCGGTGCTGGACTTCATCGTGCAAGGTGGCAGTGCCTTGGCGCATTACCCGGATTTCCACAAGGTGGTCCGCGACGACGACGGCTTGTACCGCGTGATCGACCGGCGCGTCGCGCTTCGGCATCGGCTGTCCATCGGTACGATCACCAGCGACGGCAGCGTGCGCGTGCAGTTCCTGCGCGGCGGGCGGCTGGGTGCGGTGGAAGAACAATTCATCGGTCGCCTGCGCCGCGGCGATCGCTTCCAGTTTGCCGGCCGCTTGCTGGAGCTGGTGCGCCTGGAAGACATGACCGCCTACGTGCGCGTGGCCAAAGGCGGCAGTGGCGTGGTGCCGAAATGGATGGGCGGGCGCATGCCGTTGTCGTCGGCGCTGGGCAGCGAGGTGGAAGCGGTGTTCGCCGATCCCGCCGGTGCGCCGGAGATGCAGGCCTTGGCGCCGTTGCTGCGGTTGCAGGCGTCGCTGTCTTCGTTGCCGGGGACGGATCATCTGCTGGTGGAAAGCATCAAGGCGCGCGATGGTCGGCATGTGTTCGTGTATCCATTCGCCGGCCGGCAGGTCAATGAGGGACTGGCGGCGTTGCTCGCGGCACGTTGGGGCCGACGCCAACGCAATACCTTCAGCTTCGCGGCCAACGACTATGGCTTTGTGCTGTCGCCGGCGCAGGATGTCGAGATCGATACCGATGTGCTGCAGACCTTGTTGTCGCCGGTGAACCTGTTCGACGATCTGCGCGACAGCCTCAATCTTGGCGAGCTGGCGCGCCGGCAGTTTCGTGAGATTGCGCGTGTGGCCGGGCTGTTGTCGCCATCGTTGCCCGGCCGGGCGCCGCGCAGCCTGCGTCAGCTGCAGGCCTCCAGCGGCTTGCTGTACGACGTATTGCAGCGCTTCGACCCCGATCATTTGCTGCTTGCACAAGCCGAACGCGAAGTGTTCGAAGGCCAGCTAGAACTGGCGCGGCTTGCGCATGCGCTGGAAGATTGCGCGCGCCGCGAGTTGCGCCTGTGCAAACCACGCAGCCTCACTCCGTTGTCGTTTCCGCTCTGGGCCGAACGCGTGCGTGGGCAGCTGAGTACCGAAGACTGGAAGGCGCGCGTATTGCGCGCTGCCGAACAACTGGAGCGCAAGCATGGGCGATAGCGTGCAGCTGCAGCTGGCTGGCGAAACCGTGGAATTGCTCGGCGAACGCGCGTTGTATCGGCCGGCACAACGTGCGCTGTTGATCGCCGATCTGCACCTGGGCAAGGCCGACGTATTCCGACGTGCCGGCATCGGCCTGCCAGCCGGCGGAACCGCGCATGATCTGGAGCGGCTGGATGCGTTGCTGGAACAACGCGATGTGCAGGTGCTATGGATTTTGGGCGACCTGCTGCACGGCCCGGCACCACGCGCCGCCTGGCATCGGCGCTGGAGCGCATGGCGCGAGCAGCATGACGCGTTGCGCCTGATCGCCATCCGCGGCAATCACGACCGTGCACTGGCCGGTGCGGATCTGCAGATCGAAGCCGCTGGCGAACAGGTCGAAGATGGCCCCTTCGTGCTGCGTCACGATCCGTTGCCGCACCCCAATCGCCACGTGCTGTGCGGGCATCTGCATCCATTGGCCAAGTTGCCCGGGCTGTCGCGGCGCTGGCCGGCGTTCTGGTTACGCGAACGCGTCACCATCCTGCCGGCGTTCTCGCAGTTCACCGCAGGCATCGTGCCGACGCTGACAGAAGGCGAGCGCCTGGTTGCCTGCGTGGAAGGCGATGCAATGGCCTTGCCGGTGCGTTAGCCAGCGCCGAAACCGCGCCGGCCGACGCTGCGGCCAAGCACTGCCCTACGCAGCCGCGTGGGCGTTATCGTCTGCCACACGCGCCACCGGTTGCGCTAACGCATCCACGAATTCGGGCGCCAGCGCCAACTTACCGAACCAGCCATGTTGGGTACCGCTGAGCACGCGCAGCATGTGCCCGCGGCCACCCGGCACGCGACCCATCGGACGTAGCAGCAGGTCGCGGCCTTGTGCCCAGAGATCGCGTTCGGACTGGAACAACGGCGTCAGCCAGCGGCTCCAGCGGTGATAGATCGCCACGTGCGCCTGGCGTTCACGCTGATAGCGCTGCAAGGCAGCATCCAGATCGGCGCCTGCGCGCAAGGCATCGCGCATCGCCAATGCATCCAGCAGCGCCATGTTCACGCCTTGCCCCAATTGCGGACTCATCGCATGCGCGGCATCGCCGGCAAGCACGAAGCGGCCACGATGCCAGCGCGACACCACCGCATCGCGATAACTCGCGCGTGCCAGTGCGCCATGCACCTGCACCGTCGCAAGACGCGCATGCGCTTCCGGCCACATCTGCGCCACCTCATCGCGCCAGGCGGCAATGCCGCGCTGTTCCCACGCAACGAAATCGCTGCACGGCAGGCTCCAGAAAAAGCTCAGTCGCGGGGTGTCATCGCCCGTGCGCGTGCCCACCGGCAGCAGGCCGATCATCTTGCGTGCGCCGATATAGCGCTGGCGCAATTCGTCCACGAACGGCCAATCGTCGCGCGGCAAAAGACACCACAGCGCCCCCCACGGATACACGCGATCCAGCTGCGTTCCCTGCGCCTGCGCGCGCAACCGTCGAGGCCGAGCCATCGGCGGCGATGATCAGATCGTAGGGGCCATGCCAGTGCCCGCGTTGATCCTGCACGCGCACGCCCTCGTGATCGATTGCGGTGATCTGCGTCTCCACATGCAGCTGCGCGTGCTGCGGCCAGGCCTCGCGCAGCAGCGTAAACAAAGCGCCGCGCTGCATGCCCACACCCATCAAGCGCGCATCCAGATCGCGGTACTGCATGTCCATCACTGCGCGCCCGCACGGCGTGTCGCCATACAAGCGGCGCACCGGTGCGCCATGCGCAAGCGCCTGCGGCAGCAAGCCCATATTCCAGAGCACCTGCAGGCCGCTGGGCTGCAACAGAAAGCCTGCGCCCACCGGCCCTGGCGCAGGCGCGCGCTCGAATACCTCTAGTTGATGCCCATCGGCGCCCAGCAGCACTGCCAGTGCCTGCCCCGCCGTTCCGTAGCCCACTACGGCAATACGTAATGCTCGTTGCATCGTCCCTGCTCTGTTTCGCTAACACTGGCCGCGCTCACCTGCGCAAAAAAAACCCCGCCGTGGCGGGGTTCTTCAACCGCACAATCGAGTCAGATTACTCGACCGGCGTGATGTTCGAAGCCTGAGCACCCTTCGGGCCCTGGGTCACGTCATAACTGACGCGCTGGCCTTCCTGCAGGCTACGGAAGCCCTTGGAATTGATCGCGGAGAAGTGCGCGAAGACATCGGCGCTGCCGTCCTCCGGTGAGATGAAGCCAAATCCCTTGGCGTCGTTGAACCACTTGACGGTACCGTTCGGCATGGTGATGCGAGACCTTTGCAATAATTAATGGGTGGTGTACGGCGTGCGTACGCCCCGAGTATGCAAAGCTTATGCCCTGATGACAATCACCCGCGTGCAAGTTCGCCAATCAGCTTGGGCAAGCCGGATGATGCAGCATCGACGTTGGCCAACACCTCGGCCATGGTGATTTCCTGCGCGTCGCCACAGCCGGCCGCCCAGTTGGCCACAATCGCCAAACACGCATATTCCAGCCCTTTTTCGCGCGCCAGGCCCGCTTCGGGCATGCCGGTCATGCCGACCAAATCGCAGCCATCGCGACGCATGCGTGCGATCTCTGCAATCGTTTCCAGCCGTGGCCCTTGCGTCGCACCGTAGCAACCGGCCGCCACCATCGTGACGCCGGTCACTTTGGCTGCCGCAATGACCTTGCTGCGAAACATCGGCGAATACGGATGGCCGAAATCCACGTGCTGCACCTCGCTGCCAGGCTCCTCGCAGAAGGTAGAGACGCGGCCCCAGGTGTAATCGATCAGCTGATCCGGGCAGGCCAACACGCGCGGTCCGAACTGTTCGGTGATGCCGCCCACGGTGTTGAGCGCCAGCACTCGCGAGGCACCAATTTGCTGCAGTGCAGCGATGTTTGCGCGGTAATTGACCTTGTGCGGCGGCAGCGAATGGCCTTCGCCATGACGTGCCAGAAAGGCGACGCGGTGGCCGAGCAGCATGCCGACGCGGATCGGCCCGGAGGGCGCGCCGTAGGGCGTTTCGACATCATGCGACTGCACATCGTCCAATTGCGCAAGCGTGTAGACACCAGTGCCGCCGATGACGGCCAATGCGATGGAATTTGCGGACACAACCGACCTCTGCAACAAATCAACAACGGTACGCGCAGCAAGGCGCGCTTGGTAGCTCGCATTCCTGCGAACGGAAAACTGCGGGTTACTGCTTCATCGCATAGATGGCGGGAATACCGCGCAGTTGCTCGTTGACGTCCATGCCGAAACCGAACACGTAACGGTCGGCCACTTCCACGCCCACGTAATCGGCAGTCACACCGGGCACGCAACGGTCGTGACGCTTGACGGTCAACACTGCCACGCGCACGTCGGTAGCGCCCTGCTCCAGGCACCACTGGCGCACGCCCTGCAGCGTGTAACCCTCGTCGAGAATGTCGTCGACCAGGATCACGCGGCGGCCGAACAGCGCGGTGGCCGGGCGGTGCTTCCACACCAATTCGCCGCCGGTGCTCTCGCCGCGATAGCGCGTGGCATGCAGGTAATCGAACTGCAGGTCCTGACCGCGTGCGCCCAGCTCCAGCGCCAGCTGGCCGGAGAACGGCAGCGCGCCGTGCATGATGGTGAGATACACCGGTACTTCGCCGGCATAGTCGCGTGCGATCGCACCGGCAATGGTGGCGACGGCGGCATCGATGGCCGGACGGTCGACCAGCAGATCGGCTTGGGCCAGGGCCTGGGAAATGGTGAGCGTGGACATCAGGCAGTTGTTCCGAAATGGGCAGAAAGAGGAGTAGTGAATGAGGCATCGGTGCCGGCGAGCAGTCCGTCCCAGCCCAATGCGCCGCGGCCGATCAGGCCGATCAATGCGGCGGTATTAAGGCTACGGCCCTGCACGGCCTGCAGCGATTCGGCGACCAGTTCCGGGTGGCAGACAAGCACCACGTCGCAGCCGGCATCCAGATGCGCATGCACCCGGCCTGCCACGCCGCCAGCGCTGAACGAGGCGGCCATGCCGATGTCGTCGGAAAAGACCACGCCGCGGAAGCCCATCTGGCCGCGCAGGATCTGTTCGATCCAGCGCTGCGAATAACCGGCGGGCTCTGGGGCGACCTGGGGGTAGACCACGTGCGCCATCATCACCGCGTCGGCGCCGGCCTCGATGCCCGCGACGAACGGCACCAGATCTTCGGCCTGCAGCACTTCCAGTTGCCGCGGGTCGCTGGCGTGATCCACATGGGTGTCTTCCAGCACGGTACCGTGGCCGGGGAAATGCTTGAGCGTGGCGGCCATGCCTGCTCCATGCAGCGCCTGCACATAGGCACGAGTGAAGGTGGCCACGATCTGCGGGTCGTCGCTGAAGGCACGATCGCCGATGGCGCGGTTGCCACGGCCCAGATCGACCACCGGCGCAAAGCTCAGGTCCACGCCGCTGGCGCGGACCTCGCTGGCCATCAGCTGCGCATGCGCGCGCGCAGCGACCAACGCGGCGTCGGGGTCTTGCGCGTACTGCGCACCGAAGCTCTGCAATGGTGCCAGCGCGCTGAACCCTTCGCGAAACCGCTGCACGCGCCCACCTTCCTGGTCCACGCAGATCAGCACCGGGCGCGGCGCGGCCGCGCGGATCGCCGCCGACAGCTCGGCCACCTGAGCGCGCGAGGCGAAGTTGCGCTTGAACAGCACCACGCCGGCGACGGCATCGTGCTGTAGCCAGTCGTGTTCCTGTGCACTGAGTTCGGTACCGGCAACGCCGATCAGAAGCATGTTGGGGGACTCCCGGGCCAGGCGCCTTGGTGGCGCAGCGCGGCATTGTCGCAGATGCGCGTGGCAGCGTCAGATTGCGCATTCAGCTGTGTGCACCTTCCGCCATTGCGGGCAGGCTTACAGCACCTCGAGATGGGCCCGCCAGTGCGCGGCCTGGGCCTGAATCTGCACCAATACCTCGGGGGCCATGCCATCGAGCTGCCGATACGGCATCGCCAGGCGTTCGTTGACGCCCAGCAGCGGGCGCTGCCGCTGCAGAAAATCCCAGTACAGCGCGTTGTACGGGCAGGCATTCGCGCCGACCCGCAGCTTGCGCTGGTACTTGCAGCCACCGCAGTAGTCGCTCATGCGATCGATATAGGCCGCGCCGCTGATGTACGGTTTGCTGCCGAGCAGGCCACCATCGGCGAACTGGCTCATGCCCACCGTATTGGGCAGCTCCACCCACTCGAACGCGTCGATATAGACGCCCAGATACCAGCGATGCAGCGCCTGCGGGTCCAGCCCCGCCAGCAGCGCAAAATTGCCGATCACCATCAGCCGCTGGATGTGATGCGCATGCGCGTTGGCGAGCGAATTGCCGACCGCATCGGCCAGGCAGCGCATGCCGATCTGCCCATCCCAGAACCAGTGCGGCAGCGGTACATGCTGATCGAGATGATTCAATTGCGCGTAGCCTGGCATCTGCGACCAGTAAACGCCGCGCACGTATTCGCGCCAACCCAAAATCTGGCGGATGAAGCCTTCCACCGCCGCTAACGGCGCATGCCCTTGCCGCCAGGCAGCTTCGGCACGCGCGATCACTTCGCGCGGATGCAGCATCTTGACGTTGAGCGCAAACGACAACAGCGAATGAAACAGGCGCGGGCTGCGCGTGCTCATCGCATCTTCGTAGCGCCCGAAATCCGGCAGCGCATACGCGATGAATGCATCCAGATGCTGCAAGGCTTCGTCGCGATCCGTTGGCCATGGCAGGGCTTGCGCATTCGGCCCACCAAAGCTGCGCACGCCGGCGGCTTCGATCGTGCGCCACAACGCACTGTGATCGTGCGTTGCCCGCCAATCCTGCGGCGCGGGCGGGTCGCCCGGCCACGGCGCACGATTGTCGCGATCGAAGTTCCAGCGCCCGCCTTCCGGCTCGCCGGCCGCATCGAGCAGGATCCGATGCCGTTGCCGCATGCGCCGATAAAACACTTCCATGCGCCACGAACTGCCGGCGCGAAAACAGGCGGCGACTTCGTTGCGTGCAGTCAGAAAATGTTCGCTGTCGACCATGCGCGTCGCAAAGGGCTGCGCAGCGCTCCAGTGCTGCAGCGCTTCATCCAGCCGCCACTCGTCCGGAGCCTGGTACTCCAGATGCTGCGCACGGTAGTGCGCCATCAATGCAGCGAGGTTGTGCGGGATCGATTGCCGGTTGCTGGCGCTGTCGATCGTCACATAGCGCACCCGATGCCCCGCCTGTCGCAAGCCTGAAGCGAACGCGCGCATCGCCGCGAAGATCGCCAGGATCTTCTGGGCATGATGCAGCACGTAGTCGGTTTCCTCGCGCACTTCCATCACGACATAGACCACGCCCGCATTGCGCGTTGCGAACCAACTGTGCTGCGGATTGAGCTGGTCGCCGAGAATCAGACGCAGTGTGTGGGCCGGTGTTTGCTGGGCAGCTTCTGCTGTGGGCGCGCTTGAATCAGGCATCAGTGCGGCGCCCGATCATGCTGGGTGCATGCGTGTATGGATGCGCGCATGCTGACCTCGTCGCGTAAATGAGCATTCGACTTGACCGGCTTGCCACAGCGATCACTGCCGCGCGCATCTGCCAATACCATGCATATCCCTGGCCTTGCACCGCGCCGTGGGTCGTTCTGCGATGTCCGCCACGGCGTCAGTGGCAAGCGCTTTGCACTACATCGCCAGCACACACGTGCTGCGCCAACGCGATCCCGCTCTGCCATGCGCCCTCAACCTTGCCGCCTGCCAGCCAGTCGCCGCACATGCCCAGGCCAAGCTGCGCATCCCAGACACAGCCGATCTGCAACGCGGGGTTGCTGCTAGCGACCGTCCAAAAAGACGCATCGCAGGACCGCGGCATCGGCAAACCGAGCGCTGCAAACTCCGGCACGATGCTGGCGATGACGTCCGCGGGCGTAGCGTCGCAATGTACCTGGCTCCACTCGGCAGTCGCGTGCAACAGCCAAGTCTCAACGCACGCACGCGCAGGCTTGCTGGAATTGCGTGCTACCCAACGTAACGGGCCGGTATTGACGAATAGTGCGTCGTAACCCGGATCGACTGGCCCATCGAAATGCGCCATCAACGCCCACGCAGGATGCATGTGCGCCTGCTGGGCAATCGTCGCCAGCGCAGGCGCGATCTGTGCGAACAACCCAGCCGAGTTCGGTGCCGGAACGGCCAATAGCACCGCATCGAACATGTGCGTTGCCGTGTCTTGCGCGAACGCGACGCGCCATCTCTGCCCGCTACGCTGCAGCGCACGCACCTCGGTAGACAGACGCATATCCAGATGCGCTGCAAGTGCCCTGGCCGGCGCAGCCATATCGGGAACGCCCACATAACGCGTCAGGGCGCTGTGCGAGTGGCTTAACTGCGCGCCGTCCCAGCTTGCGATGCGCGCCGGCCAGGGTGCGGCAACGCCAGCGTCGATCCAGGCATCCACGACCGCCGCAAACGCAGGATCGCGCGCCGTGAAATATTGCGCGCCGTGATCGCATTGCCAGTACTCGCCCGAGCAGGGACGCATGCGACCACCCGGCGTGTCGGACTGATCGAAGACTGTCACGGCATAGCCCGCCGCCTGCAGCTGCTGCGCACAGGCCAGACCGGCCAACCCGGCGCCGATCACCGCCACGTTGTGTGCGCGCGCAGGTAACGTCATTCGGTCGTGCGCGTGCCGGTGCATGCAGGAGATATGTGGGTCACACCGCGCAGGCATCCGGCCCACCGACCGGTGTCGATTCGGCGGCCAACTGCAGCAAGGCCTGCGCAAAACTCTCCGGCGGCTGCGCGCCCTGGATCAGTGCGCGGCCGTCGATCACGAAACTGGGCACCGCACGAATGCCTAACGCGGCAGCCTGCGCCAGCTGTGCCTGTACCTCGACGATGCCTTCTTCCGACTCCAGCATCGCCCGCACCCGTGCCATGGCAAGACCACCGGCCTCACCGGCACGCACCAGCGTTTCGATCTCGCCCACATTCTGGCCTTCGGCAAAATGCGCATGAAACAGCGCCTCCATCACCGCGTCCACATCGCCCTCATGGCTGGCCAGCCAGATCAACCGATGCGCACGCAGCGTGCTGACCTGCACCTGCCCACGGCCGAAATCCAGCGGCAATCCTTCTGCCTGCGCAGTGGCCTGGGTCTGCGCCAGCATCTGCTCGACCCGCGCAGTACCACCGAACTTCAACGCCAGCGCATGGCGCAACGGCGTCGGCTCCAGCCCGGCCTCGGGATCAAGTCGAAACGCGTGATAGTGGATGTCCAAGACCGGCACCTGCGCGCCAAGCGCAGCAATGGCTGCCTGGAAACGGTGCTTGCCGATCCAGCACCAGGGGCACACTACGTCGGACCAGATATCGATGCGCATGACCGGGGATTCGTTGGTGGGGACTGGGGTATGTGGAGCATAACGGGATTGGGGAGTCCGGACTGGCGAGTCGCAAAACGCTAGCCAAGGCCAGGGTTGGAGAGTGGTGATTAGGGATCGCAACACAGTGATCTGGCGCCGAGCGCCCTACTTTCAAGAATCCCCCATCCCACATCAGCTCTCCAAAGCGCCGAGCTGCATGCCAGCCTTTACGAACCCCACATCCCGAATCACCAATCCCCGCTCCAATGCTTAAACGGATGCGAGGCCAGCGCCAGGTTGTAGTAGCGCACGTCGTCGGTAACTTCGGTCCCGATCCACTCGGGCATGGCAAATGCTTCGTCAGCGCATTCGAGTTCGATCTCGGCGACCACCAGCCCGGCGTTGTCGCCAAGGAATTCATCGACCTCCCAGACATGGCCCTGGTAGGCGACCAGATGTCGGCGTTTGTCGATCAAACCACCCACGCACAGCGCCAGTAACGCGCGGGCATCGGCAAGTGGAATCGGATATTCAAACTCCTGACGCGTATGCCCCACCTCGCGCGATTTCAGATTGAGAAACGCGCCTTCGCCCTGAATCCGCACCCGCACCGACGCATTCTGCGTGCCGCCGCGCAGCGCCGCCTGATCGTTGATGTAGCCCTGCGCCATCGGAATCACCGCGTGCGCGGCGTGGCGCCAACCGTCGCCGGTCACCAGGAATTTGCGTTCGATTTCTACGGGCATGGGAATCGGGAATGGAGAATAGGCAATCGCAACAGCATACGGCCAACCGCTTCTACGATTGCCGAATCCCCAATCACCGCCTCTCAAACACCGCAATGCTTTCCACGTGCGCGGTGTGCGGGAACATATCCATCGCGCCCGCCGACACCAGCGTAAAGCCCTGCTCGTTGACAAGATAGCCGGCGTCGCGTGCCAGCGAGCCCGGATGGCAGCTCACATAGACGATGCGCTCGAACTTCTTCAGCGGCAGTTGCTGCAGCACTTCCAACGCGCCCGAGCGCGGCGGATCCAGCAACAGCTTGTCCAAGCCCTGACGCATCCAGGCAGCGTTGCGCTGATCCTGGGTCAGATCCGCGGCGTAGAACTGCGCATTGACCAGACCATTGCGCTGGGCATTCTCTTTCGCCCGCGCCACGAGTCCGGCGTCGCCCTCCACACCCACGACCTCACGCACCAGGCGCGCCAGCGGCAGGGTGAAGTTGCCCAGTCCACAGAACAGGTCAAGTACGCGATCGTCGGGTTTGGCATCCAGCAGCGCCAGCGCGTGCGCGATCATCTTTTGATTGAGCGAGGCGTTGACCTGGATGAAGTCCAGCGGCCGGAATGCCAGCTCCACCTCCCATTGCGGCAGGCGGAACGACAATGGCACTTCCTGCGGCCACAGCGGATGCACGCTGTCCACGCCACCAGGCTGCAGGAAGATCGCAAACCCGTGCTCCTGGGCAAATGCAACCCAGGCCTGTTGGTCGCGCTCGCTAAGCGGCTGCAGATGCCGAATGGTCAATGCCACCGCATCGTCGCCGGCAATGAATTCGATCTGCGGGATGTCGCGCTTGCCGTCCATGCCTTCGACCAGCGCGGCCAGCAGCGGGATCTTCTCGCCGATCTGCGGGATCACGGTGTAGCAAACAGACAGATCGGCCACGAACCGCGGGTCGAGCTCGCGAAAGCCGATCAAGGTCTTGTCTTTCTTCTCCACACGACGCACCGAGAACCGGCCCTTGCGCCGATAACCCCAGTTGTCGCCGGTCAGCGCAGGCAGCACGGCCTGCGGGGTGACATGACCGATACGTTCAAGGTTGTCCATCAGTACGCGTTGTTTTGCGACGATCTGCTGCGATTCCTCCAGATGCTGCAAGACGCAACCGGCGCAGACGCCGAAATGCGGACAGCGCGGGGCGACGCGCTGCGGGGATGCCTCCAGCACCTCCACCGTCTTGGCCTCATCGAAATGACGGCTGCGGGCGGTGGGTTCGGCACGCACCAACTCGCCCGGCAAGGCGCCGCTGATGAAGGTGACCTTGCCGCCCTCGCCGTCGCGGCGCGCCACCCCGCGGCCGTCATGGCTCAGGTCGGTGATGGCGGTCTGGAAGGGGGTACGGTCGAAACGGTTTCTGGTTCTGGCCACGTGGCGACAAGCTGCGGGCAAAAAGGGTGCGTATTGTCGCAGATGCGATCGACGGAGGCCGCCCTGGGCAGCGCAACAATTGTCGCGCTCCACAAACACAGGCAAACTTCGGGTGCGCGCGGCGAATCAGGACGCGGCATCGCTGACAAGGAGGCAGCATGAACATGGCCACACGCCAGGAACCCCACCCACGCCTATTGCTGGTGGAAGACGACCCGATCAGCCGCGGATTCCTGCAGGCTGTGCTTGAAAGTCTCCCGGCCACGGTGGACTGTGCCGATTCCCTGTCTTCTGCCCTCGACCGCGCACGCGAACGTCGCCACGATCTCTGGTTGATCGACGTGAATCTCCCCGATGGCAACGGCAGCGGGCTACTGCGTGCGTTGCGCCTGCTGCACCCGGACGTGCCGGCATTGGCGCACACCGCTGACACCAGCATGGCCATGCAGCGCAGCCTGCAGTCCGACGGGTTTCTGGAAATGCTGATCAAACCGCTGACCTCCGAGCGCCTGTTGCAGGCGGTGCGGCGCGGCCTCGCCCGCGGGCGCTACAGCGTGGCCCCGGTGGGCGTGCTGGACATCGCCGCCAGCGACTGGGACGAGGCGGCGGCGCTCAGTGCGCTCAACGGCCAGCAACACCATCTCAATGCCCTGCGCGAGCTATTCCTGGCCGAATTGCCAGGCACGCGGGATGCAGTGGATTCGGCCCTGCAGATCAGCGACGAACAGGCATTACGCAATCATCTGCATCGGTTGCAGGCCAGCTGCGGCTTTGTTGGCGCAGCGCGACTTGCAGGTGCAGTGCGCCTGCTGCGCGGCGACCCGCAATCGCCGACCGCGCGGACCCAATTCCATGCGGCAGTGGCTGCATTGCTGCATTGAGAGGCACGGCGTCGATCTGCTTTCCAGCTCGGCGCAGCGTTTGACGCATTGCAGTTTTGGAATTGAGATGTTCGTGTATGGCAGCGTTGACAGCACTGCGGCACTGACGACAGCGGCATCGCGCGCATGCCCAGGGCTGGCTCGATCAGCGCCGCCGTGCCAGATCTTCGAGCATTTCCCAGGATTTCAGGCCGCGCCCACCCAGATGATGCAGCAGCACACTGCGCATGCTGCGGCGCAGGCCGGGCATATCGTCCGCGGTCGGCATGATGTCTTCACCCAACGCCAGCAGCGCCGCACCGGTGACGGTTTCGCGACGATCTTGCGCTAGCCGTTCGCTCAACACGCGTAGTGCGCCTTCCTGCGGATCCAGCCGATACCGCGCTGCCGGGTCGATTGGCTGCCCGTCGCTGTCGTGCTGTAGATCGAAGGCGAAGCCCAGCCCCTCCAGCACGTCGCGCTCGAACCGGCGCAACCCCCACGCCAACGGCAGATCGGACGCCAGGTGCGTCCGCGCCTGCGCATAACAGGCATAGAGTTCGGGCACCGGATCGTTACGCGGGGCCAGCCGCAGCAACAATTCGCTGATATAAAAGCCAGCCAGCATGGTGTCGCCAATCAGCCGAGGCGCGGTATCCAGTGCCTCGGCCTGGCGCAGCTGGGCCAGCTCGCCGCGTTGCACGGCGCTGAACTGAATCAGTTGCAATGGCTGCAAGGCAGCACGCAACGCCTGCTTGCGCGGCCCATGCACTCCGCGCGCCAACAGGCCCACACGCCCGTGTTGCTCGGTCAACACTTCCACCAGCAGGCTGGTCTCGCGCCACGCACGCACGTGCAGGACGAACCCGCGTTCGTGCTCGATCAGCATGCGCGGAAGAGCCGAGACTGAAGATTGCGGACCGGAGATTCGATAAAACCACAGGATCGGTCGTCGAATGAAGACGCGACGCGGCGATATTTAGCCAAGCCGATACTGCCAGGGCGGCGGCGCGCAGCTCCGGCGAATACAGAACACCATCTCTCCTGCGATATGCCGGCCAGCTGCTTAACCCGGCGTCGCCCGGTTTCCGGGTCCTCGGTCCCCGGTCCTGGCGTCATTCGTAGCCGAACGCCTTCAGCGCGGCCTCGTCGTCCGACCAGCCTTCGCGCACGCGCACCCAGGTCTCCAGGAACACCTTGGCACCGAACAGGCGCTCCATCTGCAACCGCGCCTTGCCGCCGATTTCCTTCAGGCGGGTACCGCCCTTGCCGATCACGATTGCCTTCTGGCCCTCGCGCTCGACCCAGATCACCGCACCGATCCGCAGCAGCGCGCCGTCTTCGGCGAAGCGCTCGATCTCAACGGTGGTCGCGTACGGCAATTCCTCGCCGAGCTGGCGCATCAGTTGCTCGCGCACCAGTTCGCCGGCCAGAAAGCGCTGACTGCGGTCGGTGATCTCGTCTTCGCCAAACATCGCCTCGGCTTCGGGCACCAGCTTGAGCAGGTCGCCGACCAACGCTTCCAGGCCTTTGCGCTTGAGCGCCGACACCGGATGCACGGCAGCGAAGGTGCGCCCCTCGCTGACCTGGGCCAGGAACGGGAACAGCGCAGTCTTGTCCTTGAGGCGATCGACCTTGTTGACCACCAGCACTACCGGCACCTCGGCGTCGCTGAGCACGCGGAACGCCAGAGTATCTTCCTCGTCCCAGCGGCCGGCCTCGATCACCAGCACCGCCGCGTCCACGCCTTCGAGCGAGCCGCGCGCAGCGCGATTCATCACCCGGTTCATTGCGCGCTTCTGCTCGCGGTGCAGGCCTGGGGTATCCACCAGCACCAGTTGCCCTTCTGGGAAAGTAGCGATGCCCAGCAGCCGATGGCGCGTGGTCTGCGGCCGGTTGGAGACGATGCTGACCTTCGCGCCGACCAGGGCATTGGTCAGGGTGGACTTGCCGACGTTGGGCCGGCCGATCACGGCAACGCTACCGCTGCGGTGGGGGGAAGAGGTTTCGCTCACGTGTTTGAATCCAGTTGTGCGATGACAAGAGTCGCCGCCTGTTGCTCGGCAAGACGACGCGAGGTGCCCTGGCCCTCGGCGCGGGCAGTAGGCTGCTCCAGAATGCAGGCGACGTGGAACTGCTTGGCATGCTCGTCGCCGCTCTCGCTGATCAGAGCGTAATTAGGCAGCGGCAGTTGGCGCGCCTGCAGCCATTCCTGCAGCCGGGTCTTGGGATCTTTTTCTGCCTTGCCCACCGGCAACGCCGCCAAGGAGGCTTCAAACCACGGCAGCACCACCGCACGGCAACCCTCGAACCCGCAGTCCAGGTAGATGGCCGCGACAATCGCTTCGACGGCATCGGCCAGGATCGAATCGCGCCGGTGACCTCCGGACTTCAACTCGCCGGGACCCAGCGTCAGGCGCTCGCCGAGGTTCAACGTGCGTCCGATCACTGCCAGCGCGCCCTCGCGTACGAGTTCGGCGCGCGCACGGGTCAATGCGCCTTCATCGGCCTTGGGCCAACGTTGATACAGCGCCTCGGCGATCAGCAGATTGACGATGCCGTCGCCGAGAAATTCCAGTCGCTCGTTGTGCGGCGTCCCGGCGCTGCGATGCCGCAGCGCCTGGGCGAGCAGAGCCGGATCGGCGAATGCATGGCCGATCGGATCACCGCGCTGGAAGGTTCTATTCGACACCGCGCTTCGTCAGATCCTGTGCCGTATCGAACTTGCCCACCACATCCAGATTGCCAACCAACTCGCGGCGCACTTCGTAGTTGACCTTCATGCGCCAGCCGCCTTCGATACGCTCGAACTTGACGTCTTCTTTTTTGACATTTTCAGAATAGTTGATGTAAAGGCGCTTAAAGAACATGTCCTGCAACTTGGACGGATCCATGTCGGCACTGCCAACTTCGTTGGCCAGCCCCTTCATCGACGTACGCACTGCGTAGTATTCCTGATACATCGGAAACAGCTTCATCCCGATGTACAGGGCAAATCCGACCACCGCCAGCACCACCACGAACGACGTCAACGTCATACCGCTTTGCTTGCGCTTCATTGTGCTTTCCCCGGCACGCCGTGCGTGCATTTACTGGATGCCCGTCCCGATCCGCGATGGATCGAAACTCCCCTTGCAGAACCACCCTTCGCAATTGAGCCAGATCAGGAACGCCTTGCCGCGCAGATTGGCTTCCGGCAGAAAGTGCGTCTGGGTCCAGAACCGGCTGTCCTCGCTGTTGTCGCGATTATCCCCCATCACGAAATAGCTGTCCGCCGGCACGGTCCAGTCGCCCTGCCCGGCCGGCATGTTGCGGTCCAGCCATTCCAGCACGGTATGCGTGCGGCCCGGTAGGTCCTCGACCAGCAGCGTGGTGCCGGTCATCTCGGCACCCTTGCCCTTACCGATGTACTCGCCCTTGACCGTGTAATGCATCGGCTTGTCGTTGATGTACAGGGTATCGCCATGGAAGCCGATCCTGTCACCCGGCAGACCCACGACGCGCTTGATCCAGTTCTGATCCGGCGCATGCGGCGGCTTGAACACCACCACGTCGCCGCGCTTGGGCTCGCCGGTGGGAATGAACTTGGTATTGGTGATCGGCAGACGGAAACCGTACGCGAACTTGTTGACCAGGATGAAATCGCCGATCAATAGATTGGGCATCATCGAACTGGACGGAATCTTGTACGGCTCGGCCACGAAGCTGCGCAGGATCAGCACCACCGCCAGCACCGGAAAAAAGGCGCGCGAGTAATCGATGATCGCCGGCTCGCTGTCCAGCAGACCGGCACGCGCGGCGCGGCGTTTGGCCAAAAACAGCGCGTCCAGCAGCCAGATGAAGCCGCTGCCCAGCGTCAGGACAACCAGGATGATTTCAAACCATTTCATTGATGTTCCTTTCGGAAAGGGAATCGAGAATCGAGAATGGGGAATTGGAACAGCAGGAGCACGTGCACCCTTACGATTCCCGATTCCCGATTTACCATTCCCAGCTACTTATCCATCTGCAGCACGGCCAGGAAGGCTTCCTGCGGAATCTCCACGCGGCCGACCTGCTTCATGCGCTTCTTGCCCTCTTTCTGCTTTTCCAGCAGCTTTTTCTTGCGCGAAACGTCGCCACCATAGCACTTGGCCAACACGTTCTTGCGCATCGCCTTGACCGTGGAGCGCGAGATGATTTGCGAGCCCACGGCGGCCTGGATCGCCACGTCGAACATCTGCCGCGGGATCAGATCCTTCATCTTTTCGCACAGTTCGCGGCCGCGCCGGTCGGCGTAGCTGCGGTGCACGATGATCGACAGCGCATCGACCTTGTCGCCATTGATCAGCGTGTCCACGCGCACGAACGGGCCTGGGTCGAAACGCAGGAAGTGATAGTCCAGCGAGGCGTAACCGCGCGAGACCGACTTGAGCTTGTCGAAGAAATCCAGCACCACTTCGGCCATCGGCAATTCGTAGCTGATCTGCACCTGGCTGCCCAGGTAGTTGATGCCAATCTGGCTGCCGCGCTTTTCTTCGCACAAGGTGATGATGTTGCCGACGTAATCGGGCGGCGTGAGGATATTGGCGCGAATGATCGGTTCGCGGATCTCTTCGACGTTGTTCAGCGGCGGCAGCTTGGACGGGTTGTCCATCGGGATCACGCTGCCGTCGGTCTTGAGCACCTCATAGACCACCGTCGGCGCGGTCGAAATCAGGTTGAGGTTGTACTCGCGCTCCAGCCGTTCCTGCACGATTTCCATGTGCAGCATGCCGAGGAAGCCGCAGCGGAAGCCGAATCCCATCGCCTCGGAGCTCTCCGGCTCGAAGCGCAGCGCGGCATCGTTCAGACGCAGCTTGTCCAGCGCTTCGCGCAGGTCCGGGTAGTCCTCGGCATCGACCGGGAACAGGCCGGCGAACACGCGCGGCTGCATTTCCTGGAAACCGGGCAACGCATGCGGCGCCGGGTCTGCGGCCAGGGTCAGCGTGTCGCCGACCGGCGCGCCATGCACGTCCTTGATGGAGGCGTTGATCCAGCCCACTTCGCCAGCACCCAGCGCGGGCAATTCCTTGCGCTTGGGCGTGAACACGCCGACCTTGTCGACCAGATGCGTGCGGCCGGTGGACATCACCAGGATCTTGCTGCCCGGCTTGATCTCGCCCTGCATCACGCGCACCAGCGAGACCACGCCGAGGTAGTTGTCGAACCAGGAATCGATGATCAGCGCCTGCAGCTTGTCGGTGTCGCGCGGCTTCGGCGGCGGGATACGATGCACGATCGCTTCCAGCACCAGATCGATATTCAGACCGGTCTTGGCGCTCACAGCTACCGCGTCTTCGGCATCGATGCCGATCACCGCTTCGATCTCGGCCTTTGCGCGGTCGACATCGGCGGTGGGCAGGTCGATCTTGTTGAGCACCGGCACCACTTCCAGGCCCTGCTCCACCGCGGTGTAGCAATTGGCCACCGACTGCGCTTCCACGCCCTGCGCCGCATCCACCACCAGCAGCGCGCCTTCGCACGCGGCCAGCGAGCGGCTGACTTCATAGGAGAAGTCGACGTGCCCGGGGGTGTCGATGAAGTTCAAGTGGTAGACCTGACCGTCCTTTGCCGTATACGGCAAGGACACCGACTGTGCCTTGATGGTGATGCCGCGTTCGCGCTCGATCGGGTTGGAGTCGAGTACCTGGGCCTCCATCTCGCGCGCCTGCAGGCCGCCGCACAGCTGGATGATCCGGTCGGCCAGGGTGGATTTCCCGTGGTCAACGTGGGCAATGATGGAGAAGTTGCGGATGTTCCGCATTGAATCAGAGGACATTGAGGTGGGCGCCGGCGGTGCCGTCGTCAGGGTAACGCGGCATTATCGCACGGTCGGCCCCTTTGGGGCCGGAGATTGGGGAATCGGGATTCGGGAATCGCAAAAGCCAGATGGGCTATCGCCTCGCGGAGCCGCTCTTGCCATTCCCGATTCCCGATTCTCCATTCCCTCCGTTAGCCGCCGGCCTTCAAGGCTACATAGCTGGTCGCCTTGCCGTCGGTGACCAGCAGCATGACGACGTCGCCCTTCTTGTAACTGGCCAGCGCGCGATTGAGCTCGGCGACGCTGCCAACCTTGGTGCGGCCGACGCGGGCGATGATCAGGCCTGGCGACAGCGGCGGCTGGGTGCTACGTGCCGCCGCACCGGTCACCGAGGCGATGCGCACGCCCTCGCCCGCTTCCAGACCCAGGCGACTGCGCTCGGCAGCGGTCAGGTCGGCGACTTGCAGGCCGAGCAATTCCACGCTGGCCGGGGCGCTGGGCTTGGACTCATCAGCCGCAGTGCGCGGCGCGGCGCGCTCGCCGCCATCCTGCAGTGGTGCGAGGGTGACTGTCACCTTGCGCGGCTTGCCGTCACGCAACACATCCAGGGTGACCTTGGAGCCCGGCGCCATCAACCCGATCATTGGCGGCAGATCGCTGGCGACTTCGATCGGCCTGCCATTGACCGCACGGATCACATCGCCGACTTCGACGCCGGCCTTGCCCGCCGGACTACCGGCCGGGATATCGTTGACCAGGGCACCACGGCTGTCCGGCAAGCCCAGGCCTTGCGCCTTGAGCGAATCGATCGGTCCCACCGCCACGCCCAGCATGCCGCGACTCACATGGCCGGTGGCCTTGATCTGCTCGGCCGCGCTGAAGGCCAGGTCGATCGGAATCGCAAAACTAATGCCCATATAACCGCCGGAAGCGGAGAAGATCTGTGAATTGATGCCGACCACCTCGCCACGTGTATTGAGCAGCGGGCCGCCGGAATTACCCTGGTTGATCGCCACGTCGGTCTGGATGAAGGGGACATAGCGCTGGTCGGCGTAGGGATTACTGCGGCCGGTGGCGCTGACGATGCCGGCGGTGACCGAATGATCCAGGCCGAACGGCGAGCCGATCGCTACCACCCACTGTCCCGGCTTGAGCGTGTTCGAATCGCCCAGGCGCACGGTCGGCAGGCCCTTGGCCTCGATCTTCAGCAGCGCCACGTCGTATTGCTCATCGCTACCCACCACCTTGGCCTTGAACTCGCGGCGATCGGTGAGCTTGACGGTGACTTCGCTGGCACCATCGACCACGTGGTGATTGGTCAGCACATAGCCATCGGCGGAAATAATGAAGCCCGAGCCCATCGACTTTCCGGCAATACCGCCGTCGTCATCGCCCTGCCCCGGACCACCCGGCCCTTGGCGCGGCCCACCCGGCATCTGAAAATCCGGGCCGAAGAAGCGGCGGAAGAATTCCGGCATCTGATCGTCATCAGGCATCGCACCGCCACCACGACCACCCGGGCCACTGCGCTGCTGACGCGCCATGGCGTCCTTGCGGGTGATCGTGGTTTCGATATTGACCACGCCCGGGCCGACCTGCTCGACCAGATTGGTGAAGTCCGGCAGCCCGGCCACCAGCTGTGGCGCTGGTGTGGTACTGCGATTGGCGGCAATCGGGGCGACGTCCTTGGCAGCGGGTGCGGGCTGCTGCGCGCAGGCGGCCAGCGGCAGGGTCATGGCGATCAGGCCGAACATCTGGGTGCGGATGCGATGGTTCATCAGGTTGCCTCCGATGGCAGGGCGACAGGGGGCCGAACCCGCGTAGCAACACGGGCTCGGCACGATAACGGGAAGGAGAATGCCGAACGGATGAAGACCGGCGACAGGGTCAGTTCTGCGGGACCTGCACCGGCAATGGCCGGCTCGGCGCCGGGCTGGCGACCGTCTGTGGGGCCGGTTCAAACGGATAAAACGCCGTGCCGGGGCGGCTCTGGCGGAAACTGGCGTTCAGCGGGCTCTCGCCAGCCCCGGACAAGGCCGCGCGCGGCCACGGCCGCGCCTGCAGCGTGGTGTCCGGATGCGTGAACGGATTGGACGGCCCAGCCACAACGGCGGATGACGCGGCCGCGGGGGCCGGTGCAGGAGCCGCTGCAGCCACCATGCGGGTCGGCGCCTGCTGCTGACGCGCAGCCGCACTGCGTGCGACTTGTTGATTGCGCGTTGCCGCACCGCGGCGTGTGGATGCCAGCGCAACGGCAGGCACGGCTGCAGCGAGCGCACCCACCTCATCCGGCGTTCCCGGACTCGGTGCGGCCGGCGCCTTCGGCGGCACAGGTCTCTGCGGCGTTTGCGATGCAGGCGGAAGCTGGGCCGCGGTCGCGTACACAGGGGTGTCGGCACCGGGCGCTGCCGTTTGGGGCAGGCGCTCGCGCGCCATGAACAACGCAATTGCCGCGACCGACGCCGCAATCGCCGCGCCGCCAGCCCAGCGCCTGCGTGCGCCTGAGCGAGCCGCAGGCTGCGCTTGCGGGGCCGGCTCCTCGGCAATGGCGCTGCGCACACGCGCCGCGAAATCCAGCGGTGCCGGCGCACTGGCCGCACCGCGCAGCACATCGCCGCACAACTGCCAACGCTCGTGGCAGCCGGCCAATTCTTCGTCGTGGGCCAAACGGCGCAGCAAAAAGCGCGACTCGTCGGCACTCAATTCGCCGTCGACCAGCGCAGACAGCTGCTGGCGATAGTGAAGCTCGAACTTGTCGGTGGTGGACATGTCGGGGTTATGGCTCATACGCGGTTTCGCTCACGGGTAGCGCTCTCGGTCTCCAGCAGAGGCCGCAGCTCGATGTCGATGGCCTCGCGCGCCCGGAAGATGCGCGAGCGCACCGTTCCGATCGGGCAATCCATCTTTCGCGCGATGTCCTCATAGCTCAGCCCTTCCACCTCGCGCAGGGTGATGGCCGACCGAAGTTCTTCCGGCAGAGCTTGGACCGCGCGCATCACCGTTTGTTCCAGCTCCTGTCGCATCAATTCGCGCTCCGGGGTGTCGGTGTCGCGCAACCGGGTTGCTCCATCGAATTGCTCGGCATCGCTGATTTCGATGTCGTCGGTGGGCGGGCGGCGGTTGTGCGCAACCAGATGGTTCTTGGCAGTGTTGACGGCAATGCGGTGCAGCCACGTATAGAACTGGGCGTCGCCACGAAAACTGTTGATCGCGCGGTAGGCGCGCACAAAGGTGTCCTGGGCAACGTCCTGGCATTCGCTCCAGTCGGCGATGTAGCGCCCGATCAACGCAACGATCCGATGCTGGTATTTGCGCACCAGCACATCGAACGCCGCGCTTTCGCCGCGCTGCACACGCCGGACCAGTTCCAGGTCCAGCTCCTGAGGTGTATCGACTTCGGCCATGTCGGGCCGCACTCCTGTCAGCCCACCGAAGTCGGGCAATGAGACCGCCATTGAAAAGAAAAGTTCACACCGATCCGTACCACCGTCACGCATCAGAGGAGCGGCACCGATGCACCGCTGACGACGCCGCGCCGAAGCAGGCATCTCTCCTGTCGACAGGTATGGGTATTTGACGTGAAGGAAACAACCTCTGGATGATAACGACCTTTCCTTATATTGCCGGACGGCCAGACGCATGCTTCCAGGTTTCGACGGGCTTCGATTCAGCCACTGGCAGGCCGACCTGCGCGAGGACGGCGTGGTCGTGCTCAGCCTTGATCGTCAGGGCGCACCGGTCAACGCGTTTTCGCAGGAGGTGCTGCTCGAACTGGGCGCGCTGGTCGAACGCCTGGCGCTGGACCCGCCCAAGGGCGTGGTGCTGCGCTCAGGTAAGGCCAATGGCTTCATCGCCGGTGCCGATCTGAAGGAATTCCAGGAATTCGACCGCAAGGGTACCGTCAACGACGCGATCCATCGCGGCCAGCAGGTCTTTCAGAAGCTGGCAGAACTGCCCTGCCCGACAGTCGCGGCGATCCATGGCTTCTGCATGGGTGGCGGCACCGAAATCGCGCTGGCATGCCGCTACCGTGTGGCTTCTGACGATGGCAGCACCCGCATCGGGTTGCCGGAAACCAAGCTCGGCATCTTTCCCGGCTGGGGCGGCAGCGCCCGCTTGCCGCGCCTGATCGGTGCGCCGGCCGCGATGGACCTGATGCTCACCGGCCGCACCGTCTCGGCCAAGGCCGCGCGCGCAATGGGTCTGATCGACAAGGTCGCCGCGCCTGCCGTGCTGGTGGATGTGGCAGCCAGCCTGGCGCTTGCCGGCACCACGCGCGCGTTCAAGCAGCGCGCAACTGCGTGGGCGACCAATACCTTGCTGGCGCGCAAAGTGCTGGCACCGCAGATGCGCAAGCAGGTCGCACGCAAGGCGCGCAAGGAGCATTACCCGGCGCCCTACGCCTTGATCAACGTGTGGGAACGTACCGGCGGCAGCGGCATCCAGGCGCGCCTGGCGGCCGAGCGCAAGGCAGTGGTCAAGCTCGCCAGCACGCCGACTGCGCGCAACCTGATTCGCATTTTCTTCCTGACCGAGCGTCTGAAAGCGCTGGGCGGCAAGGATGCAGCCGGCGCAGCAACGGCGCCGATTCGCCATGTGCATGTGATCGGCGCTGGTGTGATGGGCGGCGACATCGCGGCGTGGGCGGCTTACAAGGGCTTCGAGATCACGCTGCAGGACCGCGAGCAGCGCTTTATCGATACGGCGCTGACGCGCGGCGGCGAGCTGTTCGCCAAGCGCGTCAAAGACGACGCCAAGCGGCCGGCAGTGGCAGCGCGTCTGCGCGGCGACCTGGCCGGTGCGGGTGTGACCCAGGCCGATCTGGTGATCGAAGCGATCATCGAAAACCTGCAGGCCAAGCGCGACCTGTATCAATCGATCGAGCCACAGCTCAAGCCAGATGCATTGCTGACCACCAACACCTCGTCGATTCCGCTGACCGAATTGCGCGGCCACATCCAGCGCCCGGCGCAATTCGCCGGCCTGCACTACTTCAACCCGGTGGCGATGATGCCGCTGGTGGAAATCGTGCAGCACGACGGGCTGGATCCGGCCAACGTGGCGCGCCTGGCGGCGTTCTGCAAGGCGCTGGACAAGTTCCCGGTGCCGGTGGCCGGCACCCCGGGTTTCCTGGTCAATCGGGTGCTGTTCCCGTATCTGCTCGAAGCGGCCACCGCGTATGCGGAGGGCATTCCGGGACCGGTGCTGGACAAGACTGCGGTCCGGTTCGGCATGCCGATGGGGCCGATCGAGTTGATCGACACGGTAGGGCTGGACGTCGCAGCCGGCGTGGGCGCGGAGTTGGCGCCGTTCCTGCACCTGCCGATTCCGGCGGCGCTGGCCACGGTGGAAGCCGGCAAGCGCGGCAAGAAAGACGGCCAGGGCCTGTACAAGTGGGAGAACGGGCGCGCGGTTAAACCCGAGATTGCCAGCGGCTATACCGCGACTGCGGATCTGGAAGATCGCTTGATCCTGCCGCTGCTCAACGAAGCGGTGGCATGCCTGCACGACGGCGTGGTGGCCGACGCAGACCTGCTCGATGCCGGCGTCATCTTTGGCACCGGCTTCGCGCCCTTCCGCGGCGGCCCGATCCAGCACATCCGCAGCGTCGGCGCAGACGCGCTGCTGGAACGTCTGCAGGCGCTGCACGCGCGCTATGGCGAACGCTTCGCACCGCGCCCGGGTTGGGACTCACCGTTGTTGCGGGAGGCTGTGGTGTAAGGCCAGCGGCTATTTATCGACAGAGTTTGATTTGCAAGAAGGCTGCCGTTGGCAGCCTTCTTTTTGCGTCGGGGCGGCAACTTGCAGATGTTGGCAACTATGACTTCGTGGTCGAAAGCAATGTAGATATATCGCGGCAGGGCCGGACCCTTGCTGTTGCCTGTGCAGGTCGAAACGCGCTAATTCGAGGCCCTGCCGACCTGCACTACCAGCTGTTAATGATGGGAGTGCCCATGCCCATGCCCATGCCCATGCCCATGCCCATGCCCATGCTCATGCTCATGCTCGTGCTCGTGCTCGTGCTCGTGCCCGTGCCCGTGCCCATGATGGGCATGATGACCACCGTCTGCAGCGGGCTTTGGTGTGCCGCACGGCTCGGTGCCGCAGTCGCCGCTCTCCACCTGCAGGGTGACGTGGGCGATGTCGAAGCGGTCGTGCAGCAAGGTGCCGAGCGCATCCCGCAGACCGTCGCGGTCGGTTGCCTCGGTGACGACGATGTGCGCGGTGAGTGCAGGCGTGCTGGATGCCAGTGCCCAGACATGCAGGTCGTGCACGTCTTCGACGCCGGGATGGTTGGTGAGTGCCTGCTGCACCTGGGCTAGATCGATACCCTTGGGGACGCCTTCGAGCAACACGTTGATCGCTTCGCGCAGTAGCACCCAGGTGCGCGGGAGGACCCACAGGCCGATCAGCACGGCCAGTACCGGATCGATCCACTGCCAGCCGGTCCAATGGATCAGCAACGCACCGATGATCACGGCCACCGAGCCGAGCATGTCGCTCCAGACCTCCAAATAGGCGCCTTTGACGTTGAGGCTTTCGCCGCTACCGGCATGCAGCAGCTTCATCGCGATCAGATTGATCACCAAACCGAAGCCGGCGATCAGCAGCATGCCGCTATACGAAATGTCCTGCGGGGCGCGAAAGCGTTGCGTAGCCTCCCATAGGATGTAGCCGCCCACTGCGAACAGCAGCGCGCCATTGGCCAATGCGCCGAGCGCTTCGAGCCGCACATAGCCATACGTACGCCGCGCGTCGGCCGGGCGACGGCTCAAGCGCACCGCGACCAGCGCAATCATCAGGCCGACGGTGTCGGTGGCCATATGGGCGGCGTCGGACAACAGCGCCAGGCTGTTGGTCACGAACGCGCCGATGATCTCTGCCACCAGGAAGGTGGCGGTGAGGCCCAGCGCCCACCACAAGGGCGTTTCGTGGCGAATTTCGCTGGGTGCGTGGTTGTGGTCGTGTCCCATGGATGTCGTGGTCTCGTGCGATGCGCGCACCTTAGGCGCACGCGATGGCGGAGACTATTACACCTACATGTGATGACATGACATCACGCAAGCCATGCGGTTGGCCGGAAAAGCGCAGCGGCCGCGCTCAGCCGCAGACACGGTGGGTGCAAGTGATGAACGCACCCGCAAACGTTGCAGCGCGTCTCCACCATCCGGACCGCTGAGCTATCGATGCGCAGCGCGCTTGGCGCGGCTAACAAAACGTCCCGAGCAGTCGTGACGTGCGCGTGGATGGCGCGGCGGAGCCGCAGTGTACGAACGGCACATACCGATTCCGCGCAGCTGCCGCGCTCGCCTGGCAGCTGCGCAGTCATCGGGTTGCTGCTCTCCGATGCCGATTCAGACCTTGGCGACCAGCTTGACCACGCTGGAAAAATCCAGCGTGCCGTTGCCGGCCTGGCTGTTCATTGCATACAGGTTGCGCGCCAGCTCACCGAGCGGAATCGAGACGCCGGCCTGCACCGCCGACTCGGCCACCAGCCCCAGATCCTTGAGCATCAAGTCGTTGCCGAAGCCACCGCTGTAGCCGCGCGAGGCCGGCGCGTTGGGCAATACGCCTGGCCAAGGATTGCACACTTCGGTGGCCCAGCTGCGCCCGGTGCTGACTGCCATCATCTGCGACAGCACTGCCGGATCCAACCCTTGCGCGACGCCGAGCGCGAGCGCTTCGCCGGTGGCCGCCATGATCACGCCCAAGGCCATGTTGTTGCAGAGCTTGGCGACCTGCCCTGCACCGTTGTCGCCGACATGGAAAATGTTCTTGCCCATGGCTTGCAGCACCGGACGCGCGCGCTCCAGCACATCGGCAGCGCCGCCGACGATGAAGGTCAGAGTGCCGGCTGCAGCACCGGCGGTGCCGCCAGAGACCGGGGCATCCAGCATCGTCAGGCCACGCGCCTTGGCCGCATCGGCCACCTTGCGCGCGGACAGTGGTGCGATGGTGCTGCAGTCGATGATCAGGGCACCGTGTGGGATCTGCGCCAGGATGCCCGAGTCGCCCAGGTACAAGCCTTCGACGTGGCGGCTCGCAGGCAGCATCGAGATCACGACGTCTGCGTCGACCAGAGTGTCCTGCGCGGAGCTGGCTGCATGCGCACCGGCCGCCGCTGCGGCGTCCAGGGCAGACGGTGCGAGATCGAACGCCCGCAGCTGATGCCCGGCCTTGATCAGATTGGCGGCCATTGGCCCGCCCATATTGCCCAGGCCGATAAAAGCGATCTTGCTCATGGTGTCGGTTTCCAAATTAGGACGATCTTCACTACATTGCCGATGTCATTGCGGATTGCTGGTGAGCACGGCGCAACTACCAGTTTTCATGTGCTACGACACAAGGTGAGACGCGGCAACCTCGACGCAATCCGGCGTGAGCAAGCGTGCATCGCGAGTTGTCAGCCACGCAGTGCAGACCTAGGTCGCCTGCTCCAAATCGGCAAGCGGATGCTGGGCAGCCGACCAGGGCGGGACGAAGAACTCGGCGGCCCACTGCGCATCGGCTGCGTCCAGCGATGCTGGCTGCCAGTGCGGTTGGCGATCCTTGTCGATCAACAGCGCGCGGATGCCTTCGGCAAAATCGCCATGTGCCGCCACATGCAAGGCGACCACGTATTCGGTACGGAAGGTGTCGGCCAGCGTCGTGGTGCCCGGATGACGATGCAGCTCCCAGGCCAACCGAGCCGATCCAGGAGCGCCAGCAGCCAAGGTGGCACGTGCAGCCTGCAGCCAGCTGTCTTCGCTCTGCAGCCCCAGGATTGCAGCGACGACCTGTTCCAGCGATTCGCCGGCCAGCAACTGTTCGATCAGCTGTGCGTGGACTTGCAGCGGGCCCGGCTCGGTCGGTTGCGCGATGCCGTGCAGAAACGCACTGAGTTGAGTGCGGTCATCGTTAGCATTGCCTGTCCAGGCGTGCGCACTCAGCGCATCCAGCACCGCTGCGTACTGCGCATGCTCCAGGCGCACGTCGGCGAGTCCTGCATAAATCGCATCGCTGGCGTCCAGTGGCGCGCCAGTCAGCGCCAGAAACAGGCCGGCGCCATGCGGCACACGCCGCAACAACCAACTTCCACCCACATCCGGGAACAAGCCGACGCTGATTTCCGGCATGGCCAGGCGCGAGCGTTCGGTGACCACGCGATGGCTGGCACCCGACATCAAGCCAATACCACCACCCATCACGATGCCGTGGCCCCAACACAGCAGCGGCTTGGGGAACGTGTGGATGCGGTGGTCGAGCCGGTATTCGGCTTCGAAGAACGCGGCGGCATGCGCGTTGGCCTGCGGCGCTGCGCATCGCGCGGCTCTGTCGGGTACTGCGTCGCGATGCGCACGCATGCTCTGGTAAAGGCCATGCAGATCGCCACCCGCGCAGAACGCCTTTTCACCGGCGCCACGCAACACCACACACGCGATCTGCGCATCCTCGGCCCAGGCGCGCAACTGCGTATCCAACAGCCGCGTCATCTGCAACGACAGGCCATTGAGCGTCTTGGGCGCGTTCAAGGTGGCAATGCCAATGCAATGCCCATCGGCGCAGGTGCGCTGCTCGAACAGCACCGGTGCGTCGTCGGTTGCGCTGACCTCCGCCATCAGTGGTTACTCCACTTCGGTGCGCGCTTCTCCAGAAATGCGGCCACGCCTTCGGCCTGATCTGCGTGTTCGAAGAGATCCACAAATGCTTCGCGCTCGGCAATCAGCGCGGCTGCGTGCGTGCCATGGCGCGTGGACTGCACCAGCTGCTTGCATGCCGCCACACTGACTGGACTCTGTTTGCCGGCGCGCTGCGCCCAGGCAATCGCCAATGCGCGCGACTCGCCCTTGCCAACCACCTCCTCCACCAAACCGATGCGCTGCGCCGTGGCAGCATCCACACGCTCGCCCAGCAGGATCATGCGTTTGGCCCAGCCTTCGCCGACCAAGCGCGGCAGATTCTGGGTACCGCCTGCGCATGGCAGCAGACCAACGCTGGCTTCGGGCAACGCGAGATGTGCGTGCTGCTCGGCGATGCGCAAATCGCAAGCCAGTGCGCATTCCAGCCCGCCGCCCATCGCATAGCCGTTGATCGCAGCGATCGACACGCCACGGAACGCGCTCAAGGCTTCGAATGCTTCGCCAAACCGGCGTGCGGCCTCGCGTGCGTTGGCTTTGTCGCCATCGGCGAACTGCTTGAGATCGGCACCGGCGCTGAAGAACTTCTCACCCTCACCGGTGATCACCAGCGCGTAGATGCTGCGATCTGCATCCAGTGCGCGCACCAAGTCGCGCAGGGCCGCCAGGCTGTGCACGGTCCAGGTGTTGGCCGGTGGGTTGCTCAAGGTCACGATGGCGACGTGACCATCGCGCTCGACCTGCAGACCGGTATGGACGCCCTTTTCCCAATCGCTCATCGCAGTTCTTCCTCGCCATTGAGCAGATGACGCGCGACGATCATGCGCATCACCTCGTTGGTGCCTTCCAGAATGCGGTGCACGCGGCTATCACGCAGCAAGCGCTCGATCGGATACTCGCGGATATAGCCGTAGCCGCCGTGGATCTGCAATGCATCGTCGCAGATGGCAAAGCCGGCATCGGTGGCGAAGCGCTTGGCCATCGCACACCAGACGGTGGCATCGTGGCTGCCGGCATCGAGCTTACGTGCAGCGGTGTGCACCATCTGCCGCGCGGCCACCAGCTGCGTGGCCATGTCGGCCAGCTTGAATTGCAACGCCTGGAAATCGGCCAGCTTCTTGCCGAACTGGCGACGCTCGCCCATGTAGCGCCGCGCGGCATCCAGCGCGCCTTGCGCTGCGCCCAACGAACACGCGGCGATATTGATGCGGCCGCCGTCCAGCGCCTTCATCGCCATCTTGAAGCCTTCGCCTTCCTTGCCCAGCAGGTTCTCGGCCGGAATGCGGACGTTTTCGAAGGTCACACCGCGCGTGGGCTGGCTGTTCCAGCCCATTTTTTCTTCCTTGCGGCCATAGCTGATGCCAGGGGCATCGGCCGGCACCAGGAAAGCGCTGATGCCACGTGGGCCGTCTTCGCCGGTGCGTGCCATGACCACCAGCACGTCGGTCGCGCCGGCGCCGGAGATGAAGGCCTTGCTGCCGTTGAGCACATAGCTGTCGCCATCGCGCTGCGCGCGGGATTTCAGCGATGCCGCATCCGAGCCGCTGCCCGGTTCGGTCAGGCAGTACGAACCCAGCTTGGCGCCGCTGGTCATCGCCTCGCCCCATTGCGCGCGCACCGCATCGGTGCCGTAGCTGGCGATCAACCAGGTGGCCATGTTGTGGATGCTGATGAAGGCCGACGTGGATGGGTCCACCGTGGCGAGTTCTTCGAACACCACCGCCGCATCGAGCCGGCGCATGCCCAGGCCGCCCACGCCTTCATCGGTGTAGAGGCCGCAAAAGCCTAGCTCGGCCGCCTTGGCAATGGCGTCGCGCGGGAAGTGGCTTTCCGCGTCCCATTGCGCGGCATACGGAGCAAGTTCCTTGTCGGCGAAGTCACGCGCGGCGGCGCGGAACGCTTCCTGCTCGTCGTTGAGGTCGGCCGCGTTGGCGTGTAGCTGGATGGCTGCATTCATGGCGATCGGGTCACTTGAGAGAGATGGTGGTGTTGACGCCATGGCCCAGCGTCTGGTCGTCGAACCAGCGCGCAGTGACGGTCTTGGTCTGGGTGTAGAACATCACCGCCTGCTTGCCGTACGGGCCCAGGTCGCCGAGCTTGGAAGCGCGCGAACCGGTGAAGGAAAACAGCGGCACCGGCACCGGAATCGGCACGTTGATACCGACCTGGCCCACGTCGATGTCTTCCTGGAAACGCCGCGCGGCCGCACCGGACTGGGTGAACAATGCCGTGCCGTTGCCGTTGGGGTTCGCGTTGACCAAGGCGATGGCCTCGTCCAGCGTGGCGGCTTCCAGAATCACCAGCACCGGTCCGAAGATTTCTTCGTCGTAGATCCGCATGCCGGGTTTGACGCCGGAAAAGATCGTCGGGCCGACAAAGTTGCCTTGTTCGAACCCTGGCACCTGAGGTGCACGACCATCCAGTTCCAGGGTGGCGCCCTGCTCCACGCCGGAGGCAATCAGGCCCTCTACACGCTCGCGTGCGGCGCAGGAAATCAGCGGGCCAACCTCGGTGGCCGGCGCATTGCCGGCGCCGATTTTCAGGCTCTTGGCCTTGCTCACCAACTCGGGAATCCACGCACGCGCTTCACCGACAAGCACCAGCGTGGATGCCGCCATGCAGCGCTGCCCGGCGGCACCGAATGCGGCGCCGACCATCGCATTGAGGGTTTGCTCGCGGTTGGCATCTGGCAGGACCACCGCGTGGTTCTTGGCACCCATCATGCATTGCACGCGCTTGCCCGCCAGCGAGGCGCGTTGATACACGTGCGTGCCCACCTTGGTAGAGCCGACGAACGACAACGCCTTGATATCGGGGTGATCGCACAGCGCATTGACCACGTCTTCACCGCCGTGCACGACATTGAGCACGCCCTTGGGAATGCCGGCTTTCAGCGCAAGTTCGACCAAGCGCATGGTCACCATCGGATCTTGCTCGGAGGGCTTGAGCACGAAGGTGTTGCCGGTGGCGATCGCCATCGGGAACATCCACAGCGGAATCATCGCCGGGAAATTGAACGGGGTAATGCCTGCGCACACGCCCAGCGGCTGCAGCAGGCTATAGGTGTCCACGCCGTTGGCGACGTTGTTGGCCAACTCGCCAAGTTGCAGATTGCCGATTGCTGCGGCGTGCTCCACCACTTCCAGGCCACGGAAGACATCGCCTTCGGCATCGGCCAGGGTCTTGCCCTGTTCGGCGCTGAGCAGCGCAGCCAGTTCGGCCATGTGTTCGCGGATCAGTTGCTGGTACTTGAGGAAGATGCGCGCGCGCGTGCCGATCGGCGTCTTGCGCCAGGTGACGAAGGCGCGGCTGGCCGCGGCCACTGCGGCGGCCACTTCGGCCGTGGTGGCGAACGGCACCTGGGCAAGCACCGACTGATCTGCCGGATTGACCACGTCCTGCCAGTGCGTACTCGCGGACACCACCAACTCGCCATCAATCAACAGGGACACGCGGGGGACGGATTCGCTCATTGCAGGGCTCGCTCGTTAAGAAGGTCATCGGGCCGTTGCAGGCCATCACTTCGCATTGTTCGCATCGACACCAGGCATTCCCAGCCCGCAAATGCTTAATCGCGCTAAGCTGGCGGCGAAATTTTGCGAATCTTGCGAATGCCTCACTCTCAACTCCGCCACCAGCTCGGCCTGCGCCTGCAGCGGCTCCGCCAACGCCATGGCCTGACCCAGGCCGAGCTGGCGCGCCGGCTCGGGCTGTCGGCGAGCTATCTCAACCAGATCGAGCGCAACCAGCGCCCGCTCACGCTGGCGATCCAGCAACGACTCAAGACCACGCTGGGCGACCTGGACGGTCTGCTGGATCTGGACGACCCTGCCGCGCTGGTCGAACCGCTGGACGAATCGCTGCGCAGCCTGGGCCACGCGCTGCTACCTGCCGAACTGCGTGCGCTCGCCGGCAACCTGCCGCAGGTGGCGCAGGCGCTGCTGGACCTGCACCGCGCCCATCAACATCTGCTTGAACGCAACGCCGCGCTGGAGCTACAGATCGGCGTCGAGCACTCGGCGATGCCATCGCTGTCGCCCGGCGAGCAGGTGCGCGACTACTTCAACCGCGCGCACAACTATCTGCCCGAGTTGGACGAGCGCGCCGAAGCGCTCTACGCCGAGCTCGGGTTGACCCCGGAAAATCTGCCGCTACGGCTGCGCCAACGCCTCGCCGATCGTCATGGTCTGCTGGTGAAGGACGCCACCGACCTGCACAGCGACAAACGCAGCATGGATGCGCAGGCGCGCGTGCTGTGGTTGCCAGCGCACTTACGGCCGGGCCAGCAGGCATTCCAGATGGCCGCGCAACTGGCATTGCTGGAATGCGTGCCGCTCCTGGACGCGCGTATTGCCGATGCCGGTTTCGAAGACGCCGAGCGCATCGCGCTCTCGCGGATCGGCCTGTCGAACTATTTCGCCGGCGCGCTGGTGATGCCGTACAGCGCGTTTCTGCACAGCGCGCAAACCTCACGCTACGACATCGAATGGTTGGCCGACCGTTTCGATGTGGGCTTCGAAGCGGTGTGTCACCGGCTCAGCACCTTGCAGCGGCGTGGGGAGGCCGGCTTGCCGATCTTTTTCATGCGGGTAGACCGCGCCGGCAACGTGTCCAAACGTCACTCGGCCACAGATTTCCATTTCTCGCATGTCGGCGGCGCCTGCCCGCTGTGGATCGTGTACGAAGCCTTCAATCAGCCCGACCGCATCCTCACCCAGATCGCGCGCATGCCCGATGGCCGACGCTATTTCTGGCTGGCCCGCCAGGTCAGCAGCGGCCCTCCCGGGTATGGCCGCCCACGCAAGACGTTTGCCCTGGCGATGGGCTGCGACCTGCGCCACGCCGATCAACTGGTGTATGCGCGTGGCTGGGACTTGAACGCGGTAGACGATGCGGTGCCGATCGGCCCGGGCTGCCTGACGTGCGAGCGCAGCGACTGCGTGCAGCGTGCGTTTCCTGCGCTGCCGCGCCTACCGGCAAGCGCGCGCTAGCGTCTTGCCGGGAATTGGAGAGGGAGGAGTCGGGCTTGGAATTGCCACATCCACTGTGATCAACCAGTGCCATTGCCGCAGCGCAGCATTCCAAGCCGAGATAGCTGCCGCAAAATGCTTCATTGGAATGGAATGCCTTGCGCTTCTACCCTGAAGCGGACACATGCAGGACAAGGGGACGCCAGCGCGAGAGCGCGCGCTTCCGGCGCCACGCACACGAACAAACAACGCCCATCACGCAGCACCGCATCACTCGCCACGCCCGCGCGGACGCGCCAGACCCGCCCCTGCGGCTGGCCGCACCAGCAGCCACCACCTTATTCGGTCACTTTGTCCTGGGAGGGATCAACCGATGCCTGTTCACCATACCGGCCTTACGGCCAGCCGGCGTCTGCGCCGCACGCCTGTCCGCGACATCCTCTGCACCACCATCGCCTGCGTGCTGGCCACCGCGTTCAGCGCGCACGCGCAGGACACCGCGCCCACCGCGCCGCCGGCCGGCGATACCAGCACGGCCGCACCCAACGGGCAGGCGCCGGTCACGCTCGACAACATCACCGTGATCGGCCAGCGCGCCAGCCTGAATCAGGCCGTGCAAGCCAAGCAGATGTCCGATCACGTCATGGAAGTGATCTCTGCGGACAACATGGGTCAGATGCCCAACGTCACCGTGGCCGAGGCACTGGTGCGCCTGCCCGGCGTCAACGGCACCCGCGACCGCGGCAACGAGAGCCTGGCCACCGTGCGTGGCCTGGGCCCGCGCATGACCATGGGCACCGTCAACGGGCGCGAGATCGCCTCGTCCGAGCCCAATCGCGCGGTGCGCTGGGAGGTGTTCCCCACCGAGATCGTCTCCACCGTCAAGGTCTACAAGACCCAATCGGCGGATCTGGTCGCCGGCGGCCTGGCCGCCACCGTGGACATCTCCACCATCAGCCCGCTCGACTACACCGGCCCGGGCTTCGTCGGTACCGCCGGCCCGGTGTTCTACGACCACGCCAAGGACGTGGACGGCTACACCCCGTGGGGCAGCCGCTTCGGCGCCAGCTGGGTGCATAAGTTCAACGACACTCTGGCCGTGGCCTTCGGCGCGACCTATCAGAAGCAGAAGAACGCCAGCTCGTCGATCGGCAGCTGGGGCTATACCGATGCCACCACCTCGCGCGATGTCGATGGCGACGGCACCGTCGATCCCACCCCCTGGGGCGCGGCCGATCAGCTCAAGCTGATCGACCAGACCCGTACCGGCGCGATGGGCACCGTGCAATGGCGCTCGGGCAATTTCGAGTTGAAGTTCGACGGGTTGTATTCGCGCATCGAGATCGACGAAGACCAGTTGCAGAACTGGTTCAACGGCCTGGCCTTCAGCACCTTTTCCGGCGCGACCAACCCGTACACCACGCCGGGCTCGTCCTACACCATCGTCGACGGCGATGTGGTGGCCGGCACCTTGGCCAATTCCAACCTGCAGGTCGACCATGTGGTCAGCCACTACAACGAGGTCAAGACGCTCACCGCCGGCGGCCTGAATGCCAAGTGGAACGGCGATGTATGGACCCTGGGCAGCGACCTGTCGTTCTCGCAGGCCAAGCGCGACAATACCTGGCAGGCGGTGCGCTTGGGCAGCAATCCGGACACGGTGTCGTTCGATTTCCGCCGCAGCGTCACACCCACGATCAGCACCAGCTCCGATACGCCCGAATACGGCATTGCCGGGCAGACCGAACCGCAGGCGCTGCGCGACAAGATCGCCGCCCTGGCGCTCAATGCCAGCCGCTCGGTCGATGCAGGCCCGTTCACCTCGCTGGAATTCGGTGCGCGCGCGGCGCGGCGCGAAAAGCAGAACCGGCATTTCATCAGCAACCAGTCCGGCTACGACCAACCGATCTCGGCGTATCAGGATCTGATCTACCCGGTCACCATGCCCGACTTGAACGTCCCCACGCTCACCGGCGGCAATCTGGGCAAGATCGCGCGGATCGGATTCGGCGGCTTCGATCCGAGCACGCTGGACGAACAACTGCTCGACCATTGGAACGTCAAGGAAGACGTGCGCGAAGCCTTCGCCAAAGCAGTCTTCAGCTCGCAGCTGTTCGGCACCGATGTCACCGGCAATGTCGGCGTGCGTCTGGTCAACACCAAGACCACCAGCGAGGGTTTCGATTCGGTGGGCAGCACCATCCAGCCCAGCACCGGCAGCAAGGAATACACCGATGCGCTGCCCAGCGCCACGCTGAATTTCCTGATCGACGACCAGCGCATCCTGCGCTTTGCAGTGGCCAAGGTCATCGCACGCCCGCCGCTGGATGAACTGCGCACCGGCCGTCGCCTGGACGACCCCACCGTCACCGTTGGTCAGCTCACCGGTAGCGGCGGCAACCCGCAGCTGGATCCGTTCAAGGCCACCCAGGTCGATGTGTCGTACGAGTGGTACTTCCACGCCGAAGCGCTGGCGGCGTTGGCGGTGTATCGCAAGGAAGTCGATTCCAGCATCGGCTACCGCACCGACCGCGAAGTGATCAACGGCCTGGATTATCTGGTCAGCGCGCCGTTCAATGGCGGTGGCGGCTACATCAATGGCGCGGAACTCACCTTCCAGACACCGTTCTACTTCATCCCGCACATGGAAAACTTCGGCGTCTATTCCAACTATTCGCTGGTGGATTCCAACCTCAAGGAATTCTCGCCAGAGGACAACCCGCTGCCGTTGAGCGGGTTGGCACGCAAGACCGGCACGTTCGACCTGTGGTACAGCAACGGCAGCTTCGAAGCGCGCGTGGGTTACAAGTACCACAGTCCCTACACGGTGGTGTACGGCTGGAATGCCGCGCGTCTGGCACGCCTGCAGAGCGAAGGCACGGTGGATCTGAGCTTGAACTGGCAGTACAGCAAGCAGCTGGGCTTCCGTTTCCAGGCCAGCAATCTCACCAACGAGCCGTTGCGCGCCTACACCGACAACAAGCCCAACCGTCTGGCCAATCAGGACGATGGCGGCTACCAGGTGTTCGGTCGTCGTTACCAGTTGGAAGCAACCTACACGTTCTAAGCATTGCGTGATCGGCTGCACATGCGTCTGCGCAGCCGATCTGATCTATGCACACCTGCATAGCACCGCAGCCGCTGCGTGCACTCCACTCCGCAAGCCACGTTTGGATTCTGCGCAGCGGCACGATCGCCTGCGGCATGCTGTCACCGCTCCACGTTGTCTCTGTCGAGGAATTGCATGCGCTCATCACGCCGTCTCTGGACGCCCGCGCTACTGGCGTTGGCCATTCCCACCTTCGCACACGCCGCCCCGGCCCCTGCCATGCTGTATCTCGGCGCGGACCTGTCCTACGTCAACGAGATGGAAGAATGCGGCGTGCAGTACCGCGAGAACGGTGTGGTCAAAGATCCGTTCGAACTTTTCCACACACACGGCGCCAATCTGGTACGCGTGCGATTGTGGAACGATGCGCGCTGGACCAAGTACAGCGACCTGTCCGATGTCAAAAAGACCATTGCGCGCGCACGCGCGCAAGGCATGCAGGTATTGCTGGACCTGCACTACTCCGATGATTGGGCCGATGGCGAAAAACAACTGATTCCCAAAGCATGGGCCAGCATCACCGACACCGATGAGCTGGCGCGCACGCTGTATGGCTTCACCTACGACACATTGAGCGCACTCAACCGCGCCGGTTTGATGCCCGAGCTCGTGCAAGTAGGCAACGAAAGCAATTCCGACCTGATGGACAGCCAGCCCTGGGACAAAAAGCGTCCTATCGACTGGCGACGCAACGCCAAACTGTTCAACGCCGGCATCAAGGCGGTGCGCGACATGAGCGCGCGCTCGACGATCAAACCAAGGGTAATGCTGCATATCGCCCAACCGGAACATGTGGAGCCCTGGTTCGCCGCCGCCACCAAGGCCGGCGTGACCGACTTCGACCTGATCGGCATCAGCTACTACCGCAAGTGGTCCACCCAATCGATGGCGCAGCTGGGCAAGACCATCAAGCGCCTGCGCGGCCGCTACGATGCCGATGTGGTGGTGGTGGAAACCGCGTATCCGTGGACGCTTGAAGCTGGCGACACCTCGCACAATCTGCTCGGCGAAGACTCGCTGATCGCCGGCTACCCGGCCACGCCGCAAGGTCAGGCGCGCTACATGGTGGACCTCACCCAGCTGGTCATCGATACCGGCGGCGCCGGCGTGGTGTATTGGGAGCCGGCATGGACCAGCAGCAGTTGCAAAACACGCTGGGGCACCGGCTCGTCATGGGAAAACGCCAGTTTCTTCGACTTCAAGCATGGCAACGAGGTGTTGCCGGCGATCGACTTCATGCGCCACCCGTATACCGGTGTACCTGCGTCGAGCAAACCTGAAGGCAGCAAGCGCGGCGCAAGCACACCAGACAATTCTGCAGAGGCCGAAAAAAGGACGCAGCCATGAGCGGTATCAATCGGCGTGAGTTGTTGCGCGGCATGCTTGCCAGTGGGGTGAGCGCCGCATTGCCAGTGGGCGCAGCCGGCGCATTGGTCTCGGCGGGCGCTGCAGCTGCTACGGCGAAAAACACCACAACGACATCAGCATTAGGCGATGCAGCGCTGGCACCGCGTGAGCGTCTGCTGTTCGACTTCGGGTGGCGCTTCCATCTGGGCCATGCCAGCGATGCGTCGCGCGATTTCGAATTCGGCACCTTCCAGCGCACCTTCGCAAAGGCCGGCAAAGACACCGCAACCGCTGCGCAACTGGCGTTCGACGACAGCGCCTGGCAGCAGGTGGATCTACCGCATGACTGGGCCGTCAGCCTGCCATTTCAACAGGAGCCGATCTCCGCGTCCATGACCGAGGAAGACCCGGCCGCCGCGCATGGCTACAGGCCACTGGGGACGAGTTTTCCGCAGAACAGCGTTGGCTGGTACCGCCGCACGCTGCAGATTCCGGCAAGCGATCTGGGCAAGCGCATCAGCCTGGTGTTCGATGGCGTGTTCCGCGAGTGCATCGTGTTCTGCAATGGGCACATCGTCGGCCGCAATGCCAGCGGCTACTGCGGCTTCGAAGTCGACCTCAGCGACGTGCTCGACTACGGCCGGCCCAACATCATCGCCATACGCGTGGACGCCACGCTGGGCGAAGGCTGGTTCTACGAAGGTGCCGGCATCTACCGGCATTTGTGGCTGCACAAGACCGACCCACTCCACATTCCGCAGGACGGCGTCTTCGTGCGCAGCACAGTGCAGGATGGCAACGCCACTGCGCAGCTTTGCACCGAGGTACGCAACGACGGCATCGCGCCACGCCAGTGCGTAGTGCAAGCGCGCATCACCGCACCGGATGGACGCACCGTGGCACAGGCGGCCAGCACAGCCGTCACGGTTGCGCCCGGCCAGGTGCAGGTAGTGGAACACACGTTGCCGCTTGGGCGGGCCGCGCTGTGGTCGATCGACACCCCGCAGCTCTACAGCCTGACCACCAGCGTGCACAGCGACGGCACCGCGGTCGATGCGCTGGCCACGCCGTTCGGCGTGCGCAGCATCGCCTTCGATGCGCAACGCGGTTTCCTGTTGAATGGCACCCCGCTCAAGCTGCACGGCACCAACAATCACCAGGATCATGCCGGCGTCGGCACCGCCATTCCGGACGCCCTGCACGAATGGCGCCTGCGCCAGCTCAAGTCGATGGGCTGCAACGCCTACCGCAGTTCGCACAATCCGGCCACGCCGGCATTGCTCGCGCTGTGCGACCGCCTCGGCATGTTGGTCATTGAAGAAACGCGCCACATGTCCACCGACCCCGAAGCGATGGGCGAGCTGGAAACGATGGTGCGGCGCGGCCGCAATCATCCCAGCGTCATCCTGTGGTCGCTCGGCAACGAAGAGCCGCAGCAGGTCACCGAACGCGGCGCGCGCATTGTCGCGCGCATGCAACAACGCGTGCGCCAACTCGACCCTACCCGCCCCACGACCTTCGCGATGGACAAGGGCTTCGGCGATGGCGTGGGCCAGGTGGTGGATGTGGTCGGCTTCAACTACCGCACCAGCCAGATGGATGGCTTCCACGCGCAATACCCTCACATTCCGATCTACGGCAGCGAAACCGGCAGCACCGTATCGGTGCGCGGCAACTATCTGCGCGATGACAGACGCGGTTACACCCGCGCCTACGACCTGGACCACCCCTGGTGGGCCAGCACCGCCGAAGCCTGGTGGAGCTATGTGGCGCAGCGCCCGTACATCGCCGGCGGCTTCATCTGGACCGGCTTCGACTATCGCGGCGAACCCACGCCGTACAACCGCTGGCCGAATGTGGCCTCGCAGTTCGGCGTGCTCGATAGCTGCGGGTTTCCGAAGGACAACTATTGGTACTACCGCGCGCAATGGACCAGCGAACCGGTGCTGCATGTGTTCCCGCACTGGAACTGGGACGGTCTGCTGCAGCCCGACGATCACGGCCGTATCGAAGTCTGGTGCCACAGCAATCTCGAAGCGGTAGAGCTGCTGGTCAACGGCGTCAGCCAGGGCGTGCAGCAGGTGCCGGCTTATGGTCATGTCCAATGGCGCGTGATCTATGCACCCGGCGTGATCGAAGCGCGCGGCTTTCGCGGCGGCAAGCTGGTGCTCAGCGAACGCCGTGAAACCACCGGCAAGCCGGCCGCGCTCCGCCTCAGCTGCGACCGCACCACCCTGCACGCCAATGCCGAAGATGTCGCAGTGGCGAAGGTGGAAATCGTCGACGCACAAGGCCGTTTGGTGCCAACCGCCGACAACCAGGTGCAGTTCGCACTGCGCGGCGCTGCCCGGCTGATCGGCGTCGGCAATGGCGACCCCAGCAGCCACGAGGACGACAAGGCACCGCAGCGCAAGGCATTCAACGGCCTGTGCGCGGCGCTGCTGCAGACCACGCGCAGCAGCGGCGACATCGTGCTGCAGGCGACCGCACCCGGGCTGACATCAGCCACGCTGCGCCTGGCAGCAGCAGCCACGCGAGCGCGCGCATCGGTGGTTTGAAGAGAGGCAGTCGCTGCGCACTGCGATGGGAACTGCGGCGCTGCCAGGGCCGGTCCGGCCTTGGCAGCGCACCGGTGCCAGACGTCAGTCGAACGCCATCCCTCGGCATGTTTGAGAAACCGTGCCTGATCGAGCAGGTCCTCCCCGCTGAACGATCGCGGCCAGCGCTGCAGCTGCCTCGACGACACGATCGGCATAGCTTGATCAGACCGACAACTCCCTGCCGCTTGCGTGATGGGCAGCGTTACGTCTGGCTATTTCCCGCAGCCGGATCACGCGGAAAATAGCGGTTGAGCTTTTCTTCCCACGCGCGGAATTGCTCCAACGTATGGGCATCCATCGGGCGCGGGTCGTCGGCCAGTGCTTTCTTCTGCGCCACATAGGCGATGCGTTGAGACGACAGTTCGTCCCACGCCTTTCTGAGCATGACCGGATCCGGGTGCGAGACCATCATCGCCTCCAGCAGCGTGGCCTGTGCCACGCGCGCGGCCAGCAGATCGCTGAGCGCCTCGGTCACGGCCTGCATCCACTCGTGTTGTTTCTGTTCCATATCGACCCAAGTCGCCTGCGTAATGCGCCGCGCACCATAGCGCCTCAGCTGGAACGGCGGCGTGCAAGGGAGTGGAAGCTTCACCACGTGGTGCGAATGCGGCGATTTCCCTCATCATCGCCTCGCCAGGCGCAGCGAAGCGCGCGGAACTGCATCCACCCCGCGATCCCCTCCCACGCGGCGCATGGCCACGCGGGGGCACACGCTCTCATCGCAAGCGCGAGAACGCACCGATACCCGCGATCGCCAGCCGCTCAGCGGGCACCGCTGTTTCCGCGAACGACAGCCGCAGGTAGCGGATCTGGCGGACTTCGGGGAAATTCAGGCGCTGGGTCGAGAGCGCATAGGCGATGTTGGACAGCTCGCCGGCGCCGGCCGGCTGCCAGTGCTGGCCATCTTCGCTGGTTTCGGCGCGATAGCCCTTCGGCGGCGCCGCACCGGTCATCACTGCGCGCGAGGGCGTGAGGCTGAACCCAGCGACCTGGCGCAAGGCACCGAGATCGATGGTCGCCTGCACGGGATGGCCCGGCGTCGGCGCGGGCGTACTCCAGATCGTGCTGGCATCGTCATCGAGCAATTTCGCCGCCCCAGGCGCGCTCGCCTCGACGATGCGCCAGCCGGCGGTGGACAGCACATCCGGCGCATTCGCCGTGGGCCGCGCGACCGGCACCGGTGCAACGGCGCGGAACAGCGCGAATTCGCTGATCGCCGGGCACACCGGCGCCTCAAGCACCACCAGGCGCACCCGGCGGGCGGCGATCGGGCGATCCAGCCGCACGATCCGCTGTGCACCAATGCATTGCGCTTCGGCCAACCGCCGCCATTGCCCATCGACCTCGGCTTCGACCGCAAAGCGGGTGACGCGCACGCCCAGCGGCAGATATTCGCGCAACCGAATCAGGTCGAAGCTGTGCGCCGCCGACAACTCCAGCGTCAGCGTCGGCGTGGTGACATCGTCCGGTGTGGACCAGTAGCTCTCCGGCTGACGGTCGAGTACGCGCGCCGGCTCGAAGCCGGGACCGCGCGATGCGCTGGCGCTGGCCTTGGCGCCCTTGGCCAGATCGATGGCGAAGCTGGCGCGGATCGCGTCGCCGAAACTGTGCAGCACCGCCACGTCATGGTCGGGGATGCGGCCGCGTCGGTCGGGCGGAAGATTGAGATTCATATTGGTGCCGCGCGCGACAGAGGTGTCGAAATAGCGCACCAGGTTCTCCGGGCTACGCACCTTGCCGTCTTCATCAGCGTGATAGAACCAGCCGGGGCGGATCGACGTATTGGTTTCGGCAGGCCACCATAGCGCCCCGCCGCGCACGCCGGAATTGCCGTTTTCCTGGGTGTACGGGGCATTGGGCATGGTCGGCCAGGACGGATCGCCGGCGATCCCATCTTCGTTGCCGCCCCAGCGGATATCGGCGCCGAGCGGGTCAAATGTGCAGGCCATCGGCTGATGCTGGTGCACCAGCGCGATCATCCGTGGCCAGTTGTAGTACGCGGGCGCATCGATCTTGCGCGATTCGCGCGCGCCACCATAGTAGCCGTCGCCGCCATTGGCGCCGTCGAACCAGAACTCGAACAGATCGCCGTAGCCTGTGCAGAGTTCGACGATCTGCTTGCGGAAATAGTCGAGATACCCGGAGCGACCATACTCGGCATGGTTGCGATCCCAGGGCGAGAGATACAGGCCGAACGCCAGGCCCGCGCGTCGACACGCCGCGGCCATCTCGCCGACGATGTCACCCTTGCCGTTCTTGTAGGGCGAGTTGCGGATGCAATGCTCGGTCAGGCGTGTCGGCCACAGGCAGAATCCATCATGGTGCTTGGCCGTGAAAATGAGCCCTTTCAGATTGCCGGCCTTCGCAGCAGCCACGATCTGATCGGCTGAAAAATCGCTGGGATCGAATTTGCGCGGATCCTCGTCGCCGTAGCCCCATTCCTTGTCGGTGAAGGTGTTCATCGCAAAATGCACGAAAGCGTATTGCTCCCACCGATGCCAGCGCAGCTGTCGCGCGCTAGGCACCGCACCCCACGGGGCCGGCCCGTTGGCGCGCGGCGTCTGCGTCATGCGAGCTGCCGATGCACTGAAGCTGGCGGCAGCGGCCGCCACACCCGTGGCAAGAAAGGTACGACGATCGATCATTAGCGCCTTCCGACTTTGCACAAGTTTTGATCTTAGCTTTTCCAACGGCGAAGAGCCCTAACCCCAAAGCAACAGACGCTTTTGCAAGGTGCCGCGCAAAGACTGGCTCTGAGCAGCTGCGTTGAACATCAGGCGAAGCGAGACGCGAGCGTTCGTGGCGTGACGGCTGATTGCCCTGCCACACGTTGCCTTTCTGCTGGCGCGCGCATGGCCATGCGTCTTCCGCATGCGAAGTGAGCTCCTCGACAGACCGAACATGCGTCCCCCGGCCCGGCCTCGCCCTCCTAGCCACTCGCTCGCTGAACCCCATGACCAGCCACCTCTCGACCGACCACTCAAGGATTTTTCGGTGGCTGGGCTTAAACTTGGAGCCCGCGCCGACCTGGGCGGCCCGTGGTCCCTCACAAGCTGTGTGACCTCAGCCACTGGCCCGTTTCATCGCACCTCGATGCATTCCGTTTAGAGGGTCGCAGCAGCAGCGGCGTCACACACGGCACCGCAGCTCTCCGCTATCGCCCTGATTGACCGCCACATCCCGGAAGAATATTTCTTGCAAAGCACTGACACAAAAGAAAAAAACAAGAACATCGGCGGGCCCGTGGAGCACACGCCGCTGATGAAACAATTCTTCGCAGCCAAGTCGGACTACCCCGACCTGCTGCTGTTCTTCCGCATGGGCGATTTCTACGAGCTGTTCTACGACGACGCGCGCAAGGCAGCGCGGCTGCTCGACATCACCCTGACCCAACGCGGCAGCTCCGGCGGTGCGCCGATTCCGATGGCCGGGGTGCCGGTGCATGCGTATGAAGGCTATCTGGCGCGGCTAGTCGCATTGGGCGAGTCGGTGGCGATCTGCGAGCAGATCGGCGACCCGGCGCTGGCCAAGGGCCTGGTCGAGCGCAAGGTGGTACGCATCGTTACGCCGGGCACGGTCACCGACGAGGCGCTACTGGACGAGCGCCGCGACACCTTGTTGATGGCGATCTCGCGCAGCAAGCAGGGTTACGGCCTGGCGTGGGCCGATCTGGCCGGCGGGCGCTTTTTGGTCAATGAAGTGGATAGCGTGGATGCGCTGGAAGCGGAAATCGCGCGCCTGGAACCTGCCGAGCTGCTGGTGCCCGACGAAGACAACTGGCCGGAATTCCTGCGCGGACGCATCGGCGTACGGCGGCGGCCGCCGTGGTTGTTCGATGCCGATAGCGGCCGGCGTCAGTTGCTGGCGTTCTTCAAGCTGCACGATCTGTCCGGCTTCGGCATCGACGACAAACCCTGCGCCACAGCCGCCGCCGGTGCGCTGCTCGGCTATGTCGAGGAGACCCAGAAACAGCGCTTGCCGCATCTGACCTCAATCGCGATGGAAGTAGCCAGCGAGGCGATCTCGATGAACGCGGCCACGCGCCGGCATTTGGAGCTGGACACGCGCGTGGATGGCGACACCCGCAACACCTTGCTCGGCGTGCTGGACAGCACCGTCACGCCGATGGGCGGGCGTCTGTTGCGCCGTTGGCTGCACCGTCCGTTGCGCCTGCGCGACGTGCTGGTGCAGCGCCACCACGCAGTGGCGAGCCTGATCGACTCCGGCGCCGATGCCGACGTGCGCGAAGCCTTCCGCGCGCTTGGCGACCTGGAACGTATTCTCACGCGCGTTGCATTGCGCTCGGCGCGCCCACGCGATTTTTCCACCCTGCGCGACGGTCTGGCGCTGCTGCCGAAGGTTCGCAGCATCCTCGCGCCACTGGATTCGCCGCGCCTGCAGACGCTGCATGCCGAACTCGGCGAGCACGATGCCACCGCGCATCTGTTGATCAGCGCGGTGGCGGAACAACCGCCGCTCAAGCTCAGCGACGGTGGCGTGATCGCCACCGGCTACGACGCCGATCTGGATGAGTTGCGCCGGCTGTCCACCAATGCCGATCAATTCCTGATCGACCTGGAACAGCGCGAACGCGCCAGCAGCGGCATCGCCACGCTCAAGGTCGGCTACAACCGCGTGCATGGCTACTACATCGAGATCAGCAAGGGCCAGGCCGAGAAGGCTCCGCTGCACTACAGCCGCCGGCAGACGCTGACCAACGCCGAGCGCTACATCACCGAAGAACTCAAGAGCTTCGAAGACAAGGTACTGTCCGCGCGCGAACGTTCGCTGTCGCGCGAAAAACTGCTGTACGAAGGTCTGCTCGACGCGCTCGGCACCGAACTGGAGGGCCTCAAGCGCTGCGCGGGTGCACTCAGCGAACTGGACGTGCTGGCCGGCTTTGCCGAACGCGCGCAGGCGCTGGATTGGTCGCAGCCGGAGCTGGAAAGTGCGCCCTGCCTGCGTATCGAACGCGGCCGCCACCCGGTGGTGGAAGCGGTACGCGACCAACCGTTCGAGCCTAACGATCTAGACCTGCACAGCGACCGCCGCATGCTGGTGATCACCGGCCCGAACATGGGCGGTAAATCGACCTATATGCGCCAGAACGCGTTGATCGTGTTGCTGGCGCATATCGGCAGCTACGTGCCTGCCAGCCGTGCGGTGATCGGGCCGATCGACCGCATCCTCACTCGCATCGGCGCCGGCGACGACCTGGCGCGCGGGCAATCCACGTTCATGGTGGAAATGGCCGAGACCAGCTACATCCTGCATCACGCCACGCCGCAATCGCTGGTGCTGATGGACGAGATCGGTCGCGGCACCTCCACTTACGACGGCCTGGCGTTGGCCGATGCCGTCGCGCGCCATCTGGCGCATACCAATCGCTGTTACACGTTGTTTGCCACGCATTACTTCGAGCTCACTGCGCTGGCCGACGAATCGCATGCCGGTGGCGCCAGCGGCATCGCCAACGTGCATCTGGATGCGGTCGAACACGGCGAGCGCCTGGTGTTCATGCATGCGGTGAAAGATGGCCCGGCCAATCGCAGCTTCGGTCTACAAGTGGCCGCGCTTGCCGGCCTGCCCAAAGCAGCAGTCACGCAGGCGCGACGTAGGCTGGTGGAGCTGGAGCAACGCGGCGGCGAAAGCCGCAGCGCGCAGATGGCACCCACCGCGCTGGATGCGCCGCAACAGTTCGGGCTGTTCACCGCGCCTTCCTCCGCTGCGCAGGAAGCATTGCAGGCACTGGATCCGGATGAGCTCACGCCCAAGCAGGCGCTGGAGGCGTTGTACCGCCTCAAAGCATTGCTTTAAGCGGCGCAGCGCAGCAAGCGTTGTTCGGACGCGCGGGTCGGCGGACACCGCAGGCCATTGCATGCCCGTCGTCACTTGGCCCCTAACTCGCCCACCCAGTCAGGGTGGTTGCGCCCGCCCCTTTTAAGTTATGTTATATCGTTACACAATAGCCGAGATGCTTTGCCGTGTTCGAACCACGCCGCCCGTCCGCTTGCGACCCGATCGCCACGGCATCGCCGCGCCGATGAAACGCTGTCCGGATCCCTTGCTGACCGGCGCGCGATCATGCGACTGGGCGTAGCAGTGCTGGCCGCAACCGCGTTGTGGCTGGGCTACATCTGGGTGACCCGCTGACATGTTGGCCTTCCACGCACTGCGTCTGGGCTATGGCACTGAGGTCACCTTGCACGATCTGCATACCCGCCTTGCCCGTGGCAGCCTCACTGCGCTGGTCGGTCCCAACGGCGCAGGCAAGACGACGTTAATGCGCGCCATCGCCGGAGACCTGACGCCGCTGGGTGGACGCATCGAATGCGCTGCCAGACGCGTGTCCTGGTTGCCGCAACGTACCGCGCTCAATACGCAGTTCCCGATCGACGTGCGCGGCTTCGTCGCCATGGGGTTATGGCACCGCATCGGCGCCCTACGCGGACTGACATCAGCAGACGCCGCGCAGTCGGACCAGGCATTGTCGGCACTCGGTCTGGGCGCGCTTGGGGGCCAACCGATCGGCACCTTGTCCGGCGGCCAGCTGCAACGTGCCCTGTTCGCACGGCTTTTGCTGCAGGACGCGGACCTGATCCTGCTCGACGAGCCGTTCACCGCCATCGACCATCACACCACCATCGACTTGCTGGCATTGGTCCGTCGCTGGCACCACGAGGGCCGCACCGTGCTGGCGGTCCTGCACGACCTGGAGATGGTGCGGGGGTATTTTCCCGAGACCTTGCTAATCGCCGGCCGCCAGATCGCGCACGGGCCGACCGCCACTGCGCTGAGCGTGCAGACCCTGCAACAGGCGCGCACCGCCGCCGACGCGCTGACCGCGTCCTTGGCCCCGGCCGCACAGGCGCGCACGCACGGAAACATGCTGTGACCCTGCCCTGGCAACCATTCCTGGACTACGTGTTCATGCAGCGCGCGCTGCTGGGATGTACGGCCATTGCACTCGGCGCCACCCCGATCGGGGTGTTTCTGATTGCGCGCCGCATGAGCCTGATCGGCGATGCAATGGCGCATGCGATCCTGCCTGGCGCGGCAGTAGGCTTTGTGATGTGCGGGTTGTCGCTGGGCGCGATGACGCTGGGCGGCAGCATCGCCGGTCTGCTGGTGGCCGTGCTGACCGGTGCTGTGTCGCGGGCCACGCGGCTGCAGGAGGACGCCTCGCTGGCAGCCTTCTACCTGATCTCGCTGGCGTTGGGCGTGTTGCTGGTCTCGCTCAAAGGCTCCAACGTGGACTTGATGCACGTGCTGTTCGGTAGCGTGCTGGCGCTGGACGACGACGCCCTGCTCCTGCTGTGCACGATCGCAACGCTCACCGTGATCGTGCTGGCCATGCTGTATCGCCCACTGGTGCTCGAATGCGTGGACCCGCAGTTCCTGCGCACCGTCGGCCGCAGCAGCCTGGTCACGCACCAGCTGTTCTTAGCGCTGGTGGTGCTCAATCTGGTGGCCGGCTTCCAGGCACTGGGCACCTTGATGGCGGTCGGTATCATGATCCTGCCTGCCGCGACCGCGCGCTTCTGGGCCAGGCGCCTGGCACCGATGCTGCTGATCGCCCTCGCCGTGGCGCTGCTGGCCTCGGTGACGGGGTTGTTGTTGTCCTATCGCTTCGACCTGCCCTCCGGCCCAACCATCATTCTGGCCGCAGGCACCTTGTACCTGCTGTCCCTGCTGCTCGGCCCGGAAGATAGCCTGGCCGCCAACGCGCGCCCGCGCACGCCACGGGATGCCGCAGGAGAATCGCCATGAGCCGGCACCTGCATGTCCTGCTGGGCGTCAGCCTGCTGGTGGTACTGGCGGCGATCGTCGCGCTGCTCGATGGGGGGCAACCGCCCCCGCGTCCGCAAGGCGTCCAGCCGCTGCGCGTGGTGGTCAGCTTCTCGATCCTGGGCGATCTGGTCCACCAGGTCGGCGGCGACCGCGTTGTGTTGACCACGCTGGTCGGGCCGGAGGGCGACGCGCATGTCTACCAACCCACACCGGCCGATGCCCGCGCGCTGGGAAGCAGCGATCTGGTCGTGGTCAATGGGCTCGGCTTCGAGGGATGGCTGGACCGGCTGGTCCACGCCTCCGGCTACCACGGCAAGATCGTGGTGGCCAGCGATGGCGTGGTCCCGCGCCGTTTCGATGCAGCCAGTGCGCACGCGGGCCATGCGCATTCCGCGCTCGACCCGCATGCGTGGCAGAGCGTTCCCAACGTGGAGCGCTACGTGACCAATATTACCGCCGCGCTCTGCAGCGCAGATCCAAACGGCGCCGGCATCTACCGCGCCAATGCGGCGGCCTACCAACGGCGGCTGCGTGCGTTGCATGCGCAGATCCTGCACAGCATCGCGGCACTACCGCCGCAGCGGCGCACCATCGTCACCTCGCACGATGCGTTCGGCTATTTCGCTGCAACCTACGGCCTGCGCTTCGAAGCGCCACAGGGCGTGTCCACCGAAGCCGAAGCATCCGCCCACGACGTCGCCCGCCTGATCGCGCAGATTCGGCACGACGGCGCGGCGGCCCTGTTCGTGGAAGACATCACCGATCCGCGGCTGTTGCAGCAGATCGCCCGCGAAACCGGCATCCGCATCGGCGGCACCTTGTACTCGGACGCGTTGTCGCATCCCCGGGGGCCGGCGAGCACCTATCTGGACTTGATGCATCACAACCTTACCGCGCTGGTGCAAGCGCTCGACCCCGCCAGGAGTTCCCAATGACTGCCCCACAGATCCCCGTCACCGTGCTGACCGGCTTCCTCGGCGCCGGCAAGACCACGCTATTGAACCGCATCCTCACCGAGCCGCATGGCCACCGCTACGCAGTGATCATCAACGAATTCGGCGAGACCGGCATCGACAACGAGTTGGTGGTCAATGCCGAGGAAGAAATCTTCGAAATGAACAACGGCTGCATCTGCTGCACCGTCCGCGGCGATCTGATCCGCATTCTCGAAGGACTGATGAAGCGCCGCGACTTCGATGCGATCCTGATCGAAACCACCGGCATGGCCGACCCCGCCCCGGTAGCGCAGACCTTCTACGTCGACCCGGACGTAGCCGCCAGGACCCGACTGGATGCGATCGTCACGGTCGTCGATGCGGTCAACCTCGCCACGCACCTGGACGAGGCGCACGAGGCAGCCGAGCAGATCGCCTTCGCCGACGTCGTGCTACTCAACAAGATCGATCTGGTCGAGCCCGCGCAGCTGGACACGGTCCAGGCGCGCCTCCGCAGCATCAATCCCTATGCGCGCATCGTGCGCAGCCAGCGCTGCGAGGTCCCGCTGGACGAGGTACTTGGGCTGGCCGCGTTCACGCTTGAGCGTGTGCTGGAAATCGAACCGGATTTCCTCGACGAAGGACAGACCCACGAGCACGAGGAGGATATCGGCTCGGTCTCGTTGCAGCTGCAGCAGCCGCTGGATCCGATGCGTTTCCAGCAGTGGTTCGGTGCGCTGCTGCGCGACCACGGCACCGACATCCTGCGCTGCAAAGGCATCCTGGATCTGGCCGGCGAGCACCGCCGCTACGTGATCCAGGGCGTGCACATGCTGACCGATGGCGACTTTCTGGATGCCTGGCCGCCGGGACCGGCGCGCGTGTCCAAACTCGTGTTCATCGGTCGGGACCTGGAGCGCATGCGCCTGCGCGAGGGATTCAGCGCCTGCGTGGCGGCATGAGCGCGCCGCTGCAACCGCAGGCCGCCGAGCAGGCATCACGCGCATCGGCGTCCGGCCGGTTGTTGCGCATCGACGCCGTTCCGGTCGCCGCTGCCGTCAGTGGCGGGCGCCTGGCGACGGCCTGGGGCGACGGCTGCATTCGCCATTTCGCCAGGCAGCAGGCACCGGACTGCATGCAGGTGCACGACGGCGCGATCCTGGCCTTGGCCGCCGACGACGCGGGCGGCCTGCTGAGCGGTGGCGACGATGGCGTATTCGCACGCACCGATGCCGCCGGAATGCAGGTGCTGGCGCATTTTCCCGGGCAGTGGGTCGAACACGTCGCCGTCAGCGCCGAAGGCGGGCAAGCCTGCGCGGTCGGTCGCCGCGTGCATCTGTGGGACGCCGCTGGCGGCAACCAGGTGCTGGAGCATCCCTCCAGCGTGGGCGGTATGGCCTTCGATCGCAGCGGCCGATGTTTGGCGGTCGCGCACTATGGCGGGCTCACGCTCTGGACGCGCGATGGCCCCGAGTGGAGCGCGGCGTCGCTGGCCTGCCGTGGCAGTCACCTCGGCGTGATCTGGTCGCCGGACGGCCGGTACGTGCTGAGCAGCATGCAGGAGCAAGCAGTGCATGGCTGGCGCGTTGCAGATGGCATGCAGCTGCATATCGCCGGCTACCCCGGCAAGGTGCGGCAGTGGAGCTGGATCGAGCCGATGCCGTGGTTGGCCAGCGGTGGTGCCACCGCCGCCTTGCTGTGGCCGTTCGACGGCAAGAACGGACCGCTGCAGCGCACGCCGCTGGCATTGTTCCAGGACGATGGTCAGAGCCTGGTCAGCGCGCTGTGCACGCTCCCTGGCCGCGCCACGGTACTGGCCGGCAAGAGCGACGGCAGCATCCTGATGGGCGAGGCGACCACGCCACAGCAATGGCATGTGCTGCGCCATGCCGGCGGCACGCCGCTGACGCTGCTGGCGGTGCTGCCGGAGCCGCATTGGTTGCTGGCCGCGCACGCCGACGGCGCGGTGCTGTGGATGCCCTTGCTGCCGCCATGAGTCCGTTCTGGATACACCGCATGCCGCTGCAGACGTGCCCTGTCGCGTTTCCTCCACCCGGCGCGCCCGCCGGACCCGCACCCTCCCTTTCCAGGCCCACGGTCCCTATGTCCCTTCACTCTCGCAGCCCGCGTGCCTCGGCGCTACCCGTCGCCTGGATCTTCAGCGTCGCAGCGGCGACGGCCTTGCACCCGGGCAACGCCGTCGCGGCGCAGGGATACGATCCCAACGCGCGTACGCTGGATGCGATCAATGTCCAGGCAGAGTCTCTACCCACGCCCCTGCTGCCCACCGCCGGGCGACTCGGCCTGTCGCCGGCGCAGACACCGGCCACACTCGATGCGATCGATGCCGACACCATGCAAGCGCGTGGAGTGCAGAGCGTCGAGCAGGCGGTGACCACCCTGCCCGGCATCACCAGCGGCGGCTCGCCAGGCAATCTATCCACCCTGACGATGCGCGGTTTCAGCGGCGACCAGATCACCATGTTGCACAACGGGCTTTATCTGGGACCGTCGAGCATGACCACACGCCCGCAGAACAGTTTCAATCTGCAGAGCGTGGAAGTGCTCAAGGGGCCGGCATCGGTGATCTACGGACAAGGCGCGATCGGCGGCGTGGTCAATGTGATCGACAAGCAACCGAGCTTCGACACGCCCAGCTACGATGTGCTCGCCGGCGTCTCGCGCTTCGGTGGCCGGCAAGCAGGACTTGGCGGTGGTGGCCGCCTCGACGACAGCGTGGCCTATCGCGGCGATATCAGCCGGGTATCCTCGGACGGCTTCGTGCACGCCACCGGCTCGGACACGCTCAATGTCAGTGCCGCGCTGCTCTGGCGACCCAGCGCCACGCTGCGCGCGCAGGTATCAGTGGACTACGCCAACGACCATCCCAGCACCTATTTCGGCACGCCGTTGCTACCCGACGCCGCTGCACGTGCGCCGCTGCACGACGCGCTGCGCAGCACCGATGGCCTGGTGGTGGATGCGGCCCTGCGCCGTAACAACTACAACGTCGCGGACGCAGACATCGCCTCGCGCCAGCTGTGGCCGCAGGCCTGGCTGCTCTGGTCGCCGAACCAGACCATCAGCGTTCGCAGCCTGCTCTATGCCTTCGACGCCTCGCGCCGTTGGGTCAATGCCGAAAGCTATGCCTACAACGCCAGCAACGGGCGGATCGATCGCGACCGTTTCTTCGTCTTCCATCGTCAGCATCTGTGGGGCAACCAGACCAGCGTAACTATCGACCAGCCGGTGGGCGGGCACGCCAATCGACTGGTGGTCGGGCTGGACTACAACCGGATGCAGTTCGTGCGCGAGCGCGGCTTTCCCGATGGCGACAGTGTCGATATCGATACGCTGGGACCGAGCGGTGTCTTCGGCGAGCGTCAGCGGCGACGCAGTCCGACCCGCTGGACCAATACCGCGCTGTTCGTGGAAGACGCGCTGGACCTGGATGCACAGCTGAAACTGGTGCTGGGCGGGCGCTGGGACTCGCTGGATCTGGATCGTCGCAACTTCACCGCGGACGGCCAGTTTCAGGCCGCCACCAGCTTTTCGCGGCATTACCGGCCGAACAACGCCCGGGTCGGGTTGGTATACGCGCTGACCCCGACGGTGACGCCCTACATCTCCTACACCACCGGCAGCGATCCGCCTGGTTCCAATATCTTGCTGGTCAATGCCGGCGAAGACTTCGGACTCAGCACATCGCGTCAGTACGAAGCCGGCATCAAGGCCTCAAGCAAGGATCAGCGCACCAGTGCCACCCTGGCGCTGTACGACATTCGCCGCGACAACATCCTGAGCCTGACGGCCCAGGACATGCTCAGCAACATCGGGGCCCAGACCTCGCGCGGGATGGAACTTTCGGCCTCGGCCAGACTCACCGAACAATGGGCTGTGGACGCCAATCTGGCTTACACCGACGCCCGCTACCGCGACTTCATCGACAGCAGCACCGGTCACGACGTCTCCGGCAATCGCCCGCCCAATATTCCGGGCACCGTCTTCAACCTCTGGACCCATCTGGATGCGGTCGGCGCGTTGCCGTTGGAACTCGGGCTCGGCCTGCATGGCGTGGGCAAACGCTACGGCAATACCGCCAACACGTTGCAGCTGGAGCACTACGCGTTGACCGATATCTATGCCACCTATCGGCTGACCCCATCGGTGGCGCTGACACTGCGTGCGGACAATCTGTTCGACAAACGCTACGTGCAGTGGGCCGACATCTCTTATCCCCAACAGGTGATGCTGGGCCAACCGCGCAGTTACGCGCTTAGCCTGCGTGCCACGTTCTAGCCGGCGCCTATGGGCGCATCTGGCATGGCTGCATCGGTGGTTCGGGGTCGCAGTGTGCCTGGCGTTTGTGGTGTGGTTCAGCAGCGGCATCGTGATGCTGTTCGTGCCGTTCCCCTCCCTGCCCGATAGCGCCCGTCGCGCCGGGAGCGAACCGCTGGTGCTGGCACAGGTCAAGATCGCGCCGGCCATGGCCCTGGCGGCCAGCGGCGGCGGCGACGGCATGCGCTTGATCTCGGTCGCCGGGCAGCCGCGCTATGTGGTCGATGGCGCCATCTCTGTGCGCAGCGTCGATGCGCACAGCGGAGTCCTGCTCGGCCTGCTCAACAGCACACAGGCACGCGAGGTCGCTACGCGCTTCGCCCATGCACGGGTGCGCCGGCTGGTCGGGCCACTGCAGGTGGACCAGTGGAGCGTGCACCAGCATTTCGATACCTGGCGTCCGTTTTACCGCGTCGAGCTGGACGATGCCGCAGGGACCGAGCTGTACGTGTCCGCCCGCAGCGGCGAGGTGATGCAGCGCACCCGCGCCAGCGAGCGGTGCTGGAATTGGCTGGGCGCGATTCCGCACTGGCTGTATTTCACCGTGCTGCGCCACGACTTCGGCACCTGGGATCGCACGGTGTGGTGGGTGGCGCTGGCCGCCTTGATCGGCGCGATGTCCGGAACCTTGCTCGGCCTGTACCGCACATGGCAGATCCGCATGCGCCAGCGGGCCGGCTGGTCGGCATTTCGTGGCGTGCTGCGCTGGCACCACGGACTCGGCCTGGGCGGCGCGGCGATCGTGCTGGTGTGGATCTTCAGCGGCTGGCTGTCGATGGATCATGGTCGGCTGTTTTCGCGTGGGCAGCCGTTGCCGCAAGCGGTACAGCGCTACGCGGCGGCCTCGCTGCAAAAAGCGCTGGCGGGCGTCGCACCTGGCGCACTCCAGCCACTGGATGGCAGCAGCGAGATCGCGTTCAGCGTCGTCGGCGCACAGGCATGGGCAAGTGGCCGCGGCGGCGGGGTCGCCAGCGCCACCTTGGCGTTGTCCGGTCTGTCCGCAGAGCGCATGTCGGCGCAGGCACGCCGCGCCGCGATTCTCGCCGCGGCGGCCAAGACATGGCCACTGGCGGCCGATCCCGACCACAGCGACGCGCAACACGATGACGCCTTGTACCGTGAGGCCGACGCCATTCCCGACGATGCCCTGCGCCTTGCCCTGGCAAGGCCGCAGGACGCAGCGCTCTACGTCGACGCGCAGACCGGCCGGCCACTGCTACACCTTGATGCAAGCCGCAAGGCCTATGCCTGGTTGTACTTTGCGCTGCACACCACCCGCCTACCAGGCCTGAGCACCCATTCGCGGCTGCGACTGGCGTTGCAACTCACCGTGCTGGCGATCGGCTGGTGTCTGAGCGTGACCGGCGTCATCCTGGCCTACAGAAGGCTGCGTGCCAGCGTACGGCCGCGCCGCTGCATTGCGCGTCCTCCGCCCAAGGCGCATAACCGAGCACTGAGACGGCTTGGCGCCGCTAACAACCCGTAGCGGGCAGACGCCAGCTGGGCGTGGACAGTGCGCGCAGAACCGGGGTGGCAGGGGCATGCACATTCCGGGCGCCGGCCACGCTTGCCTGACGGCGAACGCTGTCGTTTTGTCAGCGCCCTAGACGCCTTCCGACGCGCGCGAGGAGTGGTGCCCGGTGATCAACCACTGACCCTCGATCTCTTCGAAGGTGAACAAAAAGCGGGCGTTCACTGGTTCGGACACGCCCTTGCGAACGAACACGAAGGTATACAAGCCACCGATCACCACCGTGCCTAATTTGGAGCTCACCCGCTTTTTCTGCACGGTGACGCCGCAACTTAAGCCATCGACCGCCAGGAAGGACTCGAAATAAGTGCGTCGGTCCTCATACCGGCCACGGATATCGTCCGACAGCGTGGGCACCAGGATCGCGTCGGCCGCGTACAACGCGAGCAAGGCATCGATATCGCGCTTGCCCACGGTTTCCGCCCAGCGCAGCAGCACCTTGCCTGCCTCGGTCAGGCAATAGGCGGCAGTGCGCGCGGGGGCAGCGGTTTGGGGAGTCTCAGCAACGGCATTGGCAGTCATGGGAGTTTCTCTTAGCGGCGTCGTGAAGCGGGCAAGCGAGATACGCCTGGCGCATCTGTTACAACATAACAAATGCGTTGGCGCGATGCGTCGGCGCGCTACTTTGGCCTGAGCGTCGTGCCCTCGCCGCCGGTGGCGCAGGGATATCAGCCATGTGCAGCATCCTCACTCGCCCCTGGCACGCCGGCCGCTTGCGTGGGTTTCCTGTCGCTGCCGATCGCGGTGCACGCGCAGATGTGTGAAGCAGGAGGTTGAATCGAATGAAAGCGGCATGCTGCAATCGCCGCGCGGATACTGCGGCAGTCGCAGGCCAATAGCTAAAAACTATCGCAGTAGTCATATCATTCTAATTCCTCTAATCGAAAGGACGGCTTATCGTGCCTGCGTTGATGCAGTAGAGCCGGCTAGCCTGCTCGCCCGGATCGCCGTCCTTCCGCCACCTCGCACCGCTGCGCACCGCAACAGGAATCAGATCGCTGCGCATCGCAATCCTCTCTTTCACGTCTCTGTTCGTCTCGCACGCGCCGGCCGCATGGGCGCGCTGCTTCCCCAAGTGCCACCGCACACAGGTACAGCCATGACCACCGAAGCAAAGTGCCCGTTCAACCACGCCGTCGTCGGCACCGGAACCACCAATCGCGATTGGTGGCCCAAGCAGCTGCGCGTGGATCTGCTCAACCAGCATTCGAGCAAGTCCAATCCGCTGGGCCCGTCGTTCGACTATGCCGAAGCGTTCAAGCGCCTCGATCTGCAGGCGCTCAAGCAGGATCTGCATGCGTTGATGACCGATTCCCAGCAATGGTGGCCGGCCGACTTCGGCCATTACGGCCCGTTGTTCGTGCGCATGGCCTGGCATAGCGCCGGCACGTATCGCATCGGCGATGGACGTGGCGGCGGCGGACGTGGGCAGCAGCGCTTCGCACCGCTCAACAGCTGGCCTGACAACGTCAATTTGGACAAGGCGCGCCGCTTGCTGTGGCCGATCAAGCAGAAGTATGGCCAGGCCATTTCCTGGGCCGACCTGATGATTCTCACCGGCAACGTCGCGCTGGAATCGATGGGCTTCAAGACCTTCGGTTTTGCTGGAGGCCGCGAAGATACCTGGGAGCCGGATCAGGATCTGTACTGGGGTCGCGAAACCAAGTGGCTGGGTGGCGACGAGCGCTATTCGCGCGGTTCGCCGGGCGTCGACACCGATGGCCACGGCGTGATCGACATGGACGACGACAGCGAAGTACCGCACAGCCGCGACCTGGAGAACCCGCTGGCCGCGGTGCAGATGGGCCTGATCTACGTCAATCCGGAAGGCCCGGACGGCAAGCCCGACCCGATCGCCTCGGCGTGCGACATCCGCGACACCTTCGCGCGCATGGCCATGAACGATGAAGAAACCGTGGCGCTGATCGCCGGCGGCCACACCTTCGGCAAGACCCACGGCGCCGGCCCGGCCGACGATGTGGGGCGCGAACCTGAGGCCGCGGACCTGGAAGCGCAGGGCTTCGGCTGGCACAACAGCTTCGGCAGCGGCAAGGGCGGCGACACGATTACCAGCGGTCTGGAAGTCACCTGGACCACCACGCCGGCGCAGTGGAGCAACGACTACTTCGACCACCTGTTCGGTTTCGAGTGGGAACTGAGCAAGAGCCCGGCCGGCGGGTACCAGTGGGTCGCCAAGAACGCCGACGCCATCATTCCCGACGCGCACGATGCGTCCAAAAAGCATCGCCCGACGATGCTGACCACCGATCTGGCACTGCGCTTGGACCCCGCGTATGAAGCCATCTCGCGTCGTTTTCATCAGCATCCCGAGCAGTTCGCCGATGCATTCGCACGCGCCTGGTTCAAGCTCACCCACCGCGACATGGGCCCGCGTTCGCGCTACCTGGGCGCAGACGTGCCTGCGGAAGAGTTGGTATGGCAAGACCCGTTGCCGGCGGTCGATCACGCATTGGTCGACGCGCAGGATGCAGCCGCGCTCAAGCAGACCATCGTGGCGTCCGGCCTCAGCGTGGCGCAGTTGGTGTCTACTGCGTGGGCGTCGGCCTCCACGTTCCGCGGCTCGGACAAGCGCGGCGGCGCCAACGGCGCACGCATCCGCCTGGCCCCGCAGAGGGACTGGCAGGCCAATCAGCCCGAGCAACTCGCCAAGGTGCTCGGCAGGCTGGAGCGCATCCAGGCCGACTTCAACGCCGCGCAATCGGACGGAAAGAAGATCTCGCTGGCCGACCTGATCGTGCTGGCCGGTAATGCGGCCGTCGAGCACGCAGCGCAGGCCGCCGGGCACAGCGTCACCGTACCGTTCGCACCCGGCCGCACCGATGCGTCGCAGGACCAGACCGATGTGGAATCCTTCGCCGTGCTCGAGCCGGTGGCCGATGGCTTCCGCAATTTCGCCAAGCGCCGCTACGCAGTGCCAGCCGAGGCCCTGTTGATCGACAAGGCGCAGCTGCTCACCCTCACCGCACCGGAGTTGACCGTGCTGGTCGGCGGCTTGCGCGTGCTGGGCGCCAATGTCGGCGATTCGAAGAACGGCGTGTTCACCACCCGCCCCGGTGTGTTGAGCAACGACTTCTTCGCCAACCTGCTCGACATGCGCACCGAGTGGAAGCCCACGTCGGAGGCGAAGGATCTGTACGAAGGTCGCGATCGCAGCACGGGCGAACGTCGCTGGACCGGCACGCGTGTGGATCTGGTGTTCGGCTCCAACTCCATCCTGCGTGCGGTAGCCGAGGTCTACGCCAGCGCCGACGCACAGGAGAAGTTCGTGCACGACTTCGTTGCCGCCTGGACCAAGGTGATGCAGCTGGATCGTTTCGATCTGGCATAAGCACCTTCACTCACATGCCGCTGCACAACGCATGTGAGTGAGCACCGCAACACGAACGCCCCGGGTGATCGGGGCGTTTGCGTTTGCAAGGTTTGCTAACCGCAGCTGCGCGCTACAACGCGTCGATATCGCCCAGTGCAGTGATCAGCCGGCGCGCGCGCTTGTCCGGCTTGCCCTCGGGCGCACGATAGCCAGTGCGCTCGGCTGCGCGCTGTAGGCGCCATTGCGCGCGGGCTTCGCGCGAGCCATCGCTTTCAACATACAGCGCCTGTGCGACCGGCGCCGGGCCGCGTACATCACTGAGCGCGGCAACGGTGATCTCGAAGATTTCGCCACCGCGGTCGATACGCAACTGCTCGCCGCTGCGCAGCGTGCGCGATGGCTTGGGACGCTGCCCGGCGACATCCACCTTACCCGTCTCCACTGCGTTCTTGGCCAGGCTGCGTGTCTTGAAAAAGCGCGCCGCCCACAGCCAGACATCCAGCCTGACCGTTGTCGTCTGTTCCTGCTCCAGATTCATGCGTCTCGCGGTCTCGTGTCGTGCGTTGGCTCGCGCGGCACATCGTGGGATGCACGCAAGCACTGCGATCTTTCGGAGCGCCGGCGTGGCGGCCGGCGTGGTCGGCGACGATGGTTTGCGCCAAAACCGATGTTTGGGCAGTGGCTGCGGAACTCAAGCGGCTAGAACCAGAAGCATCCTCGAAGAGGCGCGGCGACACTGCGCTGGCTACCTTCAGCCACAACAGCCAGGCCAGTGGATCCGGGCGCCGGTCCTGTTGCATTGCAGCCGCATGCACCGTGCATCCGGGCTCACCCGCGCAATGCTAGTGTGCGCACCTTCTGCGCCATGATACGACTGCGATGCCCAAATCCGCTGTCCTGACCGAAGGCCCGATCGGCAAGAACCTGCTGTTGTTCGCACTGCCGATCATGGCCGGCAACATCGCCCAGTCGCTCAACGGCTCGGTCAACGCGATCTGGATCGGCCGCTATCTGGGCGAAGAAGCGCTGACCGCGGCGGCCAATGCCAACAGCATCATGTTCTTCCTGATTGGCTCGGTGTTCGGCATCGGCATGGCCTCGACCATCCTGATCGGCCAGGCAATGGGCGCGCGCGACATCGCCCAGGCGCGCAAGGTCATGGGCACCAGTGCGAGCTTCTTCGGCGGATTGTCGGCCGTGATCGCGGTGTTCGGCTGGTATCTGGCACCGCACCTGCTCACCGCGATGGGCACGCCGGCTGCGTCGCAAACGCTGGCGGAAGACTATCTGCGCGTGATTTTCCTGGCGATGCCGACGCTGTACCTGTTTGCCTTCCTGTCGGCTGCATTGCGCGGCACCGGCGATGCGCGTACGCCATTTCGTTTCTTGTTGCTGTCGGTACTGTTGGATATCGTGTTCAACCCGTTGCTGTTGTTCGGCATCGGCCCGTTTCCGGCATTAGGCATTGCCGGTGCAGCCTGGGCCACGTTGATCGCGCAAGTCGTCGCACTCGCCGGGCTGCTGATTTATCTGCGCAAAAAACGCCATGTCTTGTGGCTGGGCCGGAACGACCTGCGCCTGTTTCTCATCGACACCACCATCTTGCGCGCTCTGATCGTCAAAGGCGTACCGATGGGCTTACAGATGGTGATGATCTCGCTGTCGATGATCGCCATGCTGTCGCTGGTCAACAGCTTCGGTACCGAAACCGCTGCTGCGTTCGGCGCTGGGCTGCAGCTGTGGAACTACGTGCAAATGCCGGCAATGGCGGTGGGTGCCGCCTGTTCGACGATGGCCGCCCAGAACGTCGGCGCCGGTCAGTGGCCGCGCGTGGATGCCGTCGCGCGTACCGGCATCGCCGCCAACTTCTTGATGACGGGCCTGCTGATCGTGCTGCTGATCTTGTTCGATCGCTGGACCCTGGCCCTGTTTCTGCCCGAAGGCAGCGCCACGCTGGAGATCGCGCGACACCTCAACCACATCGCGATCTGGTCGTTCCTGCTGTTCGGTGTCAGCTTCGTGGTCTCGGGTGTGGTGCGCGCCACCGGCGCGGTGATTCCGCCGTTGTTGATTCTGGCGTTTTCGCTGTGGGGCGTGCGCGTGCCGCTGGCCAACGTCCTGCTGCCGCATCTGGGCGCCGACGCGGTGTGGTGGAGCTTTCCGATCAGCTCGACCTGCTCGATGCTGCTGTCGCTGGGGTATTACCGCTGGGGCGGCTGGCGCCAGGCACGCATGCTGGCCACGCCCACCCACCTGTCCGAACTGGCAGCGGCGGCCGAAGTACCAGCGCATCCGGCATCACCGGTCGCCGACCCGGCCCCGCTCACCGGCGTGCCAGGCGCACAGCAACCGCTACCGCGGGCGCCGCAGCCTTAGTCGCGGTTGCTGCAGGCGTGCGAATGGATTCCGGGAGCTGCACTCCCTACGCCAGAGCACCACGAGCAATCCAACGTCAGCAGCTGAGGACGCGTCCATCCAAGCGCGAACTCGTCGTGAGGATCTGCGCGTGGTGCGGATCTGAAAGACGCTAGCGAGGTCTTGCGTATCGGCGCGACGAATACCTGCAATCCACAACGGTCTTCTGACGTTGATCCAACCAGACCGGCAACAACTACATAGCAAGCGAGCGTCGACTTGGCGCGCATCGAGTGCCGGGAATCGTCGCAAAACCAAGCGCCCTGCGGACAACACCGACCGCGCTCGCTTCACAGACTCCGTCAACGCCAGTCGCGATTGCCACGACCCCACGTCAGAACCGCTGGGACATGCATTCCCACACACGCAAACAGCCGCCCGAAGGCGGCTGTTTGGCAATGGCGGGGCAACCCCGCCATTGTGACTTACTCAGCCTTGGCAGCAGCCTGGCGAGCGGCCTTGGCCTGTGCGGCAGCGGCCAGATCTTCCTTGATGCGGGCAGCCTTGCCTTCCAGACCACGCAGGTAGTACAGCTTACCGGCGCGCACCTTACCGCGGCGCTTCACTTCGACCGAGTCGATGATGGCGCTGTGGGTCTGGAACACGCGCTCGACGCCGAAGCCGTGCGAGATCTTGCGCACGGTAAAAGCGGAGTTCAGGCCGGCATTCTTGGTCCCGATCACGACGCCCTCATAGGCCTGCACGCGCTCGCGGTTGCCTTCCTTCACCTTGACGTTCACCACAACGGTGTCGCCCTGGTTGAATTCCGGCAGCTTGCGCTGAATCTGGGCGGCTTCGAAGTCAGCCAGGATGGTCTTGTTGAGTTTGCTCATGATGGGCACCGCGTGTCTGGTGATATTGGACCGGCAGTCGCCGCACGGCGATTGCTCGAGGTTCGTAAGAGGGCCAGACGCAAGGCTGGCCAGCAAGCCGCATATTGTACCCCAATCAATCTTGCAAGAGCTAGCGGTGAGCCCTTATTTCTCGTCGCCCGGGGCGAGTTCGCGGCGAAACTCGTCCAGCAGACGGCGATCGTTCTTGTCCAACCCGGCCTCGTCCAGCAGATCCGGGCGACGCAACCAGGTCCGGCCCAGCGACTGCTGCCGGCGCCAGCGCGCGATGGCGGCATGGTTGCCCGAACGCAGCACGTCCGGCACATCGCCCCAGGCATGGGTAGACGGATGGCTGTAGTGCGGGCAATCCAGCAGACCATGCGGCCCTTCGAAACTGTCCTGCGCGGCAGATTCGGCGTCGTTCAACACCCCGTCCTGCAAGCGCGTCACCACATCCACCACCACCGCAGCGGCCAACTCGCCTCCGGACAACACGTAGTCGCCGATGGAGATTTCCATATCCACCGCCTGCGCCAGGAAGCGCTCGTCCACCCCCTCGTAGCGCCCGCACAGCAGCACCATGCGTGGCAACTGGGCCAGCTCGCGCGCAAGCTCCTGTGTGAGCGGGCGCCCCTGCGGACTGAGGTAGATCACCGGTGCCGGCCGCGCATCTGCGGCTTGCACCGCATCCAGGCAGGCCCGCAATGGCTCGATCAGCATCACCATGCCGGGCCCGCCACCGAATGGACGGTCGTCCACGCGGCGGTAGTTGCCCTGCGCATGCTCACGCGGATTCCAGCCCTGCAATTCCAGCAAGCCACGCTCCTGCGCGCGCCCGACCACGCCGAACGCCGCGCATTGCGCGATGAACTCGGGGAACAAGCTAATGACGTCGATGCGCACTGGAGAATCGGGGATCGGGATTGGGGAATGGGTAGAGCAAGCGCAGAGCCGAAGCGCCGCTTTGATCAGAAATCCGGATCCCAGTCGACCACGATCAGATTGGCCTCGAAGTCCACGGATTTGACGAAATCCGGAAACACAAACGGAATCATGCGCTCGCGATCGCCACGCACGACCACCACGTCATTGGACCCAGTGGAGAACAGGTGCGACACCGTGCCGAGCTTGACGCCCTCGACGGTCTCCACCTGCAACTCTTCAAGATCCACCCAGTAATACTCATCTGGCTTGGGTGGCGGCAGCGCACTGCGCGCGACGTAGATTTCAGTCCCGTGCATGGCTTCAACCGTGTCACGGTCGGTGACGTCGGGGAACACCGCAATCAGATTCTTGCCCTGGTCACGCCCACGCACGCCGCTGATCAAAGACTCCTGTCCCGACGGCGCGCGCACGATCCACGGTTGGTACCGGAAGATCGCACTACGCGGCTCGGTCCAGGATTCGAGCTTCAGCTCGCCCTTGACACCAAAAGCGCCGACAACCCTGCCTAACAGGATGCGGCGCTCGGTCTGCTTCATCTGCGTCGACTCTGGGCCGGGTGGCGACACCCGGCCCTCAAGATCAGGCCGCGACGGCCTGGGACTTGGCTTCGCGATACAGGTTGCGCACCTTGTCGGTCAGCTGCGCACCGTTGCCGACCCAATGGTCAACGCGGGCGATGTCCAGCACAATGCGCGGTTCTGCGCCCTGCGCAACCGGGTTGTAGTAACCCAGACGCTCGATGTTGCGGCCGTCGCGCGCGCTGCGCACGTCGGTCACGATGATGTGGTAGAACGGACGCTTCTTGGCGCCGCCGCGGGTCAGTCGAATCTTGACCATGGTGTCGTTTTCCTGAGTTGCCCAGTCGCCAGAGTGGCGCGGTAAGCCGGCGATTATAACGGGCTCCGGCGGCGAAGCCAAGCCACCCGATGCCAGCACACCGGATCACTCAGATCGCTTGCCAGACATGGGTTTGCAGGGCCCTCTCCAGCAGCGGCAACTGGGCGGCATGCGGCCCCCAGCGCGCAGGCCCCAGCGCCACGATGGCCTGCTGTCCACGCGCATTGCAGGCGAATGCGCCGTCGAAACGCTCCAGTTCGCCCAGCCCCACCGGGCGGCTGACCTGGGCGATACCCAGCGTCTTCAGCCCGGACTGCAGCAACTGCTGCCGGGTCCCCAGCAGTGCCGGCCCCTGCGGCCAGACCAGCCCGCCGCGCTCCCACAGGCCCAGATTCCAGAATGCGCCCTCCAGCACCCTGCCCTGCCGGTCCTGCAGCACCACATCGTCGTGGTCGGCCTGCATGGCCAACCGGCGCAGATGCAGGAGCGGGAACGTGCCGACATGCTTGAGCTCCGGCCGCTCGCGCATGTAATCGGTCACCTGCACGCGCAACCCGGTCGCGGGCATGTCGGCCGGCGGCGAGATGGCGACCAGCACATCCAGTGCGACCTCGCGCAACGGGTTGCGGAAATCGTAGTCGGGCGCGGACACGGTGACGCGCAGACTGGCATCGGCCATGGCCGATGCGAGCAGCGCAGCGCGCATCTGCGCCCGCAGCTGGTCTGCTTCCAGCTCCTGGCCGAACAGCGCGCGACTGCCTTCCTGCAGGCGCTGCAGATGCAGCTCAAGCCCCAGCGTGGCGCCGTCGCGCACCTGCAGCGTGGTGAAGTGGCCGTAGTTGATCAGCGCAGCAGCGCCGAGCTGCTGCGCGCTCGCCGGAGCGCCATTGCAGAAGATCAGCGACATAGCAGCACCTGCGCCTGCCTCCACCACTGCGCAACCAGTTCGTCGGCCGGCTGGGCTGGCGCCATCCATGCGGATTGGCCCGCCCAGGCCTGCATCGCTGCCAGACGGTTGTCGCGCGCCGCTGCCTGGCGCATCGCTGCGGTCAACCCGCGCTGCACCGGATACGGCGCAGGCGGCGGCGCATCCGGTGCAGCGGCGGCTCGCACGTAGGGCGTGAGCAATGCCCGCCCCAGGCGCCCGGAAAACGCGCGGGTTGGCTGGGTATGTTCCGGCTCGGCGGCCGCCAGCGCATCGGCCCAGGCGCTTGGCAGCGCCGCTTCGGGCGTACGCAACAGGCCGGTGCCGATCTGCACTGCACTTGCGCCCAGCGTCAGCGCCGCGGCAATACCGCGTGCGTCGGCAATGCCGCCGGCAGCGATGACCGGGATGTCTAGATGATCGGCCAGACGCGGCAACAGCGCGAATAGCCCGGTCATCTGTAGCGCCGCGCGGCCGGTATCGAACGCACCGCGATGACCACCGGCTTCGGCACCTTGCGCGACCACCGCATCGGCGCCTGCCACCTGCGCCGCCAGCGCTTCCTCCAAGGTAGTGGCGCAGGCGAACCAGGCGATGCCAGCACTTTTTAGGCGTGCCACCTGATCGGGCCGAAATACGCCCATGATCGAGGACGCAACCGCTGGGCGCGCAGTGAGCAAGGCATCGAATTGCGCATCGAAATCGGCAGGCGCTGCATCGCCTGCAGCCTCCGGCACCTGCGGCCCCCACTGCGCAAGAAACGCACGCAGGCGCGCTTCGGCAGCCGCATCACGCGCAGGCGCGGGGTCGGGAATCCACAAATTGACTTGCGCAGGTCCTGCGCTGGCCTCACGAAATGCCGCCATCCACGCCACGATGTCCTGCGGCTGCGACAACACCGCACCCATCGCGCCCATACCGCCGGCATTGGCGACAGCGGCCGACAGCGGCACCGGGCAGGCGCCGGCCATGGGGCTGAGCAGGAGCGGGATGCGCAAACCGAAGCGCTCGCAGAAGCGGGCGACGCGTGCGTACGGGCCATCCAACCGGAGCGAGTGTGTCATGACGACCTCAGCGATGGCCTTCGAGCAGTTGCACGATCCTGGGCCACTGCATCTGCCGCGCCAGATCCAGCGCGGTTTTTCCCAAGGGTGTACGCAGCGACGCATCCGCGCCGTGCTTGAGCAGCAGTGAGACCGGCTGGTAATTTCCGGCCAGGGCGTCGCGCTGCAGGAGCGTCCAACCGGCATCGTCGCGGAAATGCACCATGTCGGGCTGGTCGCGCAGACCCTCGTCGAACTTGGCGCCCATGTTCTCGCTCATCGGATGCTCGCACTCGGACGGATCCTGCTCCGCTGCAGTGGGCCGAGCCGGCTTGCTGCCGAACAGCTTGCCCAACAAGCCGCCTTCGCGCTCCTGTACGCGCGCACGCACCAGGCGCACTGCACCCGGACCACCGAAATCCAGGCCCCATGCAGCATCGTGTTCGGCGCGTTCGTCCTGCGGCATCGTGCGACGCATCGCGTCGATGGTATGGCCGCCATAAGCCAGTCCATCGATGACGTACATCCAGTCTTCCAGTTCGCCGATCGGCGCAGACACAGCCTCGCCGGCGGCCAGCCCCGAGATCCATGCCGGGTCATTGAGCAGGCTGCCGGACAACTGGTCGCCGTCGAACTGCACGTCCGATACCCACATGTGCTCGTGCGAAGGCGCACCAACCGCCGATGCGTCGGTGGCAAACGGTAATTTGATCGCTGCCAGGGACAAAGCCGGCACGATCCGACGATATTCCCAAGACAGTTCGCGCCAGAAATACTTGAACGTCGTGCGTGCATCGGCATACGCCGCCAACATCGCAGCGTCGTCCTGTGCGGGATACATCCGGCTTTCTGTCATCTGTCCATCTCGAAGGCGAGCCGCGCGCCACGTGTCGAAAACCGCAGGGCTGCGGCAAGATCTGGCCAGTGGCGCGCAGCCTGGCACCTATCTCGGAAGGTCTTCGCTTCAACGGCTGGCATGGCGATTTTCAATCGACCACCGCATAGTCCAACTGATGCGTCTTGGCGTGGTCGCAACGCCCAGGCACGCATCACGCAAGTGCGCCGCGCATCAACGCGATGCATCCGGCGCACATGCGCAGCCCCTCAGACTCACCGGAACGGCATACCGCCGCGGCCGCCCATGGCGCCCATCATGCCCTTCATGTTGCGCATCAGGCCCTTCATGCCGCCGCCGGCCAGTTTGCCCATCATCTTTTCCATCTGCTGGTACTGCTTCATCAGCTTGTTGACGTCGGCCGGCAACATGCCCGAGCCACGGGCGATGCGGGCGCGGCGCGAGCCGTTGAGCAGGGCCGGGTTGCGACGCTCTTTCTTGGTCATCGAATTGATGATCGCGATCATGCGCGGCACTTCCTTGCCGGTGACCTGCTGCTTGACGTTGTCCGGAATCTGGCCCATGCCCGGCAGCTTGTCCATCAGCCCATGGATGCCGCCCATGTTCTGCATCTGCTCGAGCTGTTCCTTCATGTCGTTGAGGTCGAACTTCTTGCCCTTGGCGACCTTGGCGGCGAGCTTGGCGGCCTTTTCCTGGTCGACGCTGTGCTCGACCTGCTCCACCAGCGACAGCACGTCGCCCATGTCCAGGATGCGGCTGGCCACACGGTCGGGGTGGAACACGTCCAGGCCGTCGGTCTTTTCGCCGGTACCGACGAACTTGATCGGTTTGCCGGTGATGTAGCGCACGCTCAGCGCGGCACCGCCGCGCGCGTCGCCGTCGGTCTTGGTGAGCACCACGCCGGTCAGCGGCAGCGCCTCACCGAAGGCCTTGGCGGTGTTGGCCGCGTCCTGGCCGGTCATCGCGTCGACCACGAACAGGGTTTCGGTGGGGCTGATCGCGGCGTGCAGCGCCTTGATCTCCTCCATCATCGCCGCATCGATGGCCAGGCGGCCGGCGGTATCGACCAGCAGCACGTCGGCGAAGGACTTGCGCGCATCGCTGATGGCGGCGCGCACGATGTCGACCGGCTTCTGCGCGGCGTCGGAGGGGAAGAACAGCACGCCGACCTGTTCGGCCAGGGTCTTGAGCTGCTCGATCGCGGCCGGGCGATAGACGTCGGCCGAGACCACCATGACCTTCTTCTTGCGCTTTTCCTTCAGGTGCTTGGCGAGCTTGCCGACCGTGGTGGTCTTGCCCGCACCCTGCAAACCAGCCATCAGGATGATCGCCGGCGCCGGCACGTTGAGGTTGAGGTCGGCAGCGGCTGCGCCCATGACGGCGGTGAGCTCGTCGCGCACGATCTTGATCAGCGCCTGGCCCGGGGTCAGCGACTTGAGCACTTCCTGACCGACCGCGCGCACCTTGATGCGCTCGATCAGCGCCTGCACCACCGGCAGCGCCACGTCGGCTTCGAGCAACGCGATGCGCACTTCACGGGTGGCTTCGCGGATGTTCTCCTCGGTCAGGCGGCCGCGGCCGCGCAGGCGCTCCATGGTGCCGGAGAGACGTTGGGTAAGGGACTCGAACATGCGCAAGGGACCGCGTGAGGGGAAACGGGCGTCGATTATAGCGGCACCGGCTGACGGCCTGCCCCGGCGAGCCGCCGCCGGCGCCGACCTGCCCTACCCGGCCTGGTCAACACGTCCAAGCCGGTCTGGCTGAGCAGCCGCTAGCCCAATCGGGGCTAGGTCACACCCAACTCCACGGTCGCTCCGCTGCCAGGCCCGCCTCAGCTCTCGCGCGACCCACGGCTTCCGCTTTCCGAATGCCAATTCTGGAATCCCGAATCCCTGCCCCACCAATATGCGAAACTTCTACGATGACAATCGTTCTCATCGCGTTCGCCCTGTATCTGCTGGCCACGGCACTGCTCACCCAGGCGGTGTTGCGCGATGGCAATCAGGCGCCTGCGCGCTGGCTGGCGCCCGCGTTGGCCGCGGTGGCGCTGCACGCCGGTTACCACGTGCTGGTGGCCGTGCGTACCGCTGGCGGGCCCGACATGCATTTCTTCGCGGCGCTGTCATTATGCGGGCTGGGCATGGCTGCGCTGACGGCGGTGTTTGGTGGCCGCGGGCGGATGGCGGCGGTGGGCGTGGTGGTGTTTCCGCTGTCGGCGATTCTGCTGGCCTGCTATCACGCCTACGGCCACGAGCCCAGCTCGGACCTGGGCTGGCGGCTCGAATTGCACGCGTGGCTGGCCTTGCTGGCCTACGCCACGCTGGGCATCGCAGCGCTGCTGGCGATCATGCTGTGGCTGCAGGAACGCGCGCTGCGCCGGCGCGATTTCCACACCTGGCTACGCGCACTGCCGCCGTTGACCGAGCTGGAAACGCTGCTATTCCGCACGATCACGGTGGGCTTTGTGCTGTTGAGCCTGACCCTGCTGACCGGCCTGTTGTTCGTGCAGGATTTCCTGGCACAGCGGCTGCTGCAGAAAACCGTGCTCAGCATCCTGTCGTGGATCGTGTTCGGGGCGCTGCTGATCGGCCGCTGGCGCAACGGCTGGCGCGGCAGCAAGGCGGTGCATTGGACGCTCACCGCAATGGCGCTGCTGGTGCTGTCGTTCTTCGGCAGCAAGTTCGTCATCGAGCTGGTGCTGGGGCCGCGCTAAGCGTGGCGTGAACAGAGCGGCGTCGCTGATGTCGAAGTCGACGTTGGCCGGATGCAACCCCCGCATTCGGCGCATCCTGGCTGACGTGATAGTGCCGCGCGCAGGCGCGCGCCCATGACTCGATCTTCTACGGGCCGCTAGGGGCACCCAAGGCCGCTGGCACCCCAAGGCAGAGGGCGACCGGAGAGCTCGTCACTTTATAGCTCACAACGCAATCAGCGGAATCGGGTTGCGCGTGCCCGCACGACGCAACCCAGCCAGCTCCTTGTTCTAAAGAATCTCTCACGCATCCAGCGCGGCACGCACGGCGTCCCAGGGCTGGTCCTGCCCCGCACTGGCGAAGTGGTAGCTGATGCGGCGGCGGTAGGTTTCGCCAGGCCGCAGGATCGTCGAAGGGAAGTTGCCGTGATTGGGCGCGTCCGGATAGTCCTGCGGCTCCAGGCATACGCCACGCCCCAGTCCCGGATGATGTGCGTCTAGATGTTGGCCTTCATACAACTGCACCGCGGGGGCATCGCTGCGGATGCGTAGCGCCACGCCGCTGTGCGGCGAATACAGCTCGGCAACGCAGTCCGCATCGGCGGCCAGCACCAGGCACTGATCGTAACCCTTGCCGAGAACGACCTGTGGATGGGCCAGATCTGTGTTGTCGGCGAGCGTAGCAGGCTGGCGGAAATCGAATGGCGTACCGGCCACCGACGCGATCTCGCCAGTGGGAATCGATTCGGCATCCACCGGCAGGTAACGATCGGCCGGCACACGCAGCACTTGCGCTGCGGCACGCAGCTGCGGGTCGCCGGACAGATTGAAATATGGATGATGGGTAAGGTTCAACACAGTCGTGGCATCGCAGTGCGCTTCGAAGTCCAGCTGCAGGCTCAGCCCCTGAAGCTGCAGGCTCGCCCGCACTTGCAGATTGCCGGGGTAGCCCTCTTCGCCATCGGGTGAGTCGTAGCCCAGCACGACGCAATCGGGCGCCTGCTCCAGCACGCTCCATACGCGTCGCCCGAAACCGCGCAGCCCGCCATGCAACTGGTTGCGCCCTTCATTGGCCGCCAGCACGTGGGTGACGCCGTCCAGCGTATAACGCGCCCCGGCGATGCGGTTGCCGAAGCGGCCCACCAGGATGTTGAGACTGTCGCCATCGGCGGCGTAGGCAGGCAGATCCGGCAAGTTCAGCAGCAACGGCACCACTCCCTGTGCGGTGGTCAACTGCAGCGCATGCAGGATGCCGCCGTAGGTGAGCACTTCCGCCTCGAGACCGGCCCCGCTGCATAGCGTGAGCGCGTGAATCTCGACACCGTCTGGCAACTGCCCGAACACTCGCTGCATGGATCGTCCTGCCGATGAGGGAAGCTCGCGAGCATAGCCGCACGACGCGGCTGCCGGCCATGCTGCTGCGCACATCCTGGCCCAGCGACTGCCGCGTTCGCCTGCAATGGTCGCGCTGCAGCAATACAAAGTGCCATCACCCGCACTACGCTGACAGCGCGCTGTCCCTCACAGCAGCACCCGCCCGACTACCGACCAGCACAGGAGCACCGACCCGATGCAGTGGATTTCCCTCGCGTTGCGGACATCGCGCAGGCAGCTGTTGAACGCCGTTTTCGTCGCCGCGTCACTTGCCAGCGCGCCAGCCGCCTTCGCTGCCGACGTCAAAGTCAGCGGCACCTTGCGCGTGGATCAGCCCGGCGCGCAGGTGTCGCGACAACTGTTCGGCCAATTCGCCGAGCATCTGGGCACCGGCATCTATGGCGGCGTGTGGGTGGGCGAGGAGTCGCCGATTGCCAACACGCGCGGCTATCGCAACGACGTGGTCGCCGCATTGAAAGCCATCGCCGTGCCCAACATCCGCTGGCCCGGCGGCTGCTTTGCCGATGAATACCATTGGCGCGATGGCGTGGGCACGCCGGCCAGGCGCCCGATCAGGGTCAACACGCATTGGGGCGGCGTGGAAGAGTCCAATCGTTTTGGCACGCACGAGTTTATGGATTTCACCGAATTGCTCGGCACCCAGGCCTATATCGCTGGCAACGTGGGCGATGCTGCGCCGGAAGAGATCGCGCAGTGGACCGAATACATGACCGCGCCGACACGCTCGAGTCTGGCCAACGAGCGCCGCGCCAATGGCCGCGACGCGCCCTGGCAGGTCCCCTATTTCGGCGTGGGCAACGAGTTGTGGGGCTGCGGCGGCAATATGCGCGCGGAGTACGCGGCCGATGTGTTCCGTCGCTACCAGACGTTCGTCAAGTCGCCAGCCACCCAGAAGATCCTCAAGATCGCTCCTGGCCCGAGCGATGACGACTACCACTGGACCGAGGTGATGATGCGCGAAGCCACCAAGTTCATGGATGGGCTGAGCATGCATTACTACACCATTCCCGGGGGCTGGCCGCCGCGTGCCTCTTCGACAACGTTCGACGAAGCCGCATGGATCCAGACGCTGTCGCGCACGCTGGTGATGGACGAGTTGATCACCAAGCACAGCGCGATCATGGACAAATACGACCCAGCCAAGAAAGTGGCCTTGGTCGTTGACGAATGGGGCGCGTGGTACGCGCCGTTGCCCGGCACCAATCCTGGCTTCCTGCAGCAGCAGAACAGCCTGCGCGACGCGCTGGTGGCCTCCCTCAACCTGGACATCTTCAGCCAGCATGCCGAGCGCGTGCGCATGGCCAACATCGCACAGATGGTCAACGTGCTGCAGGCGATGATCCTCACCGATGGCGACAAGATGGTGCTGACGCCGACCTATCACGTGTTTGCGCTGTACAAGCCCTACCAGGACGCCACCCACCTGCCGCTGCAATTGCAAACACCGGAGTACCGTCATGGCGACACGCATGTGCCCGCAGTGCACGGCTCGGCGGTCAAGGCGAAGGACGGGAATGTGTATGTTGCGCTGACCAACCTGGATGCAAGCATGCCCGCCTCCGTCAGCGTGGACGTGCAAGGGCTGTCTGCACGCCGTGTCGATGGGCAGATTTTGACCGCGCCGGCGATCACTGCACACAACACCTTTGCGCAACCACGCGTCGTCGAGCCGAAGACGTTCAACGGTGCCCGTCTGCAAGCGACGGTGTTGACGGTCGCGCTGCCTGCGCACTCGGTGGTGATGCTCAAGCTGCAATGAGCCCGCCATCGCAGGCGTGTCGCCCTGGGAGCAGATAACAAACCGACTGCGCAACCACCACGCAGGCCAGGCCGGTGCTCGACATCATCATGTAACGCGCGCCCACGACGTGAGCGCGCCATCCACGCCCGCCTGGCCGTCGCTGGCCATGTCTGGTTGGCCAACCTCGACGGATACGGGGGCCGATGTCGGCAGCGCGTCCGGCTCTGCGAGCCGCCACTCTGGCGGCAGGCGTTCGAGTAGATGCGCCATGAAGGCACGCACCTTCGGAGTGAAGTCGCGGCGGTCGGCCACACAGAGGTAGATCCGCAGCGGCTCCGGCAAGGCCTGCGTGGTGCTGCCCGGATCGGAGACAAACAGCGGCTGCAGCTCGCCGCGCTGCAGGTAGGGCTGCACGACATAGGCGGCCAGGCGCGCGATGCCGGCACCGGCAGCGGCCATGGTGGCGAGCGCATCGATATCGTCGCTCACCATCGCCTTGCCCAATTCCGGCTGGAAACGCACGCCATTGCGCATGAAATTCCACGGCAGGCAGCGTCCGTCGACCGGGTAACGCAGCAACAGGCAATCGTGATACTTCAAGTCGTCCGCGCCTTGCGGCATCCCGCGCTGCGCCAGATAATCGGGCGCAGCGCAGATCACCATTGGCACCTGGGCGATGCAACGTGCCACCAGGCCATCTTCGAGTTGCGCCTCGATCCGCAGACTGACATCCACGCTTTCCTGCGCATGCTGCACGGCACGGTCGGTGCATAGCAGCTCGATCTCCAGCTGCGGGTAACGCTGCCGCAGCGCAGGCAGCATCGGTGCGAGCACGTGACGCGCGAATGCAGCGGTGCTGGCCACGCGCAATCGCCCCGCCGGCGCATGCTGCGGGCCGGCCACCAGCTGCCGTGCACGCTCCAGGTCGCGCTCCAGCTGCCTCACCTGTTCGAAGTACAGCGCGCCGCGCTCGGTCAGCGCCAGACTGCGGGTGGTCCGGTGCAGCAGGCGCACGCCCAGGTGGTGCTCCAGCCGCGCAATGTTCTGGCTGACCGCAGCGGCGCTGACGCCCAGCAACTTGGCGCCACCGGCAATGCTTCCCGCATTGACGGTACTGACAAAACTGCGAATCGACTGAAGAATATTCATTTTATGAACAAGTATTCCCTGGCGATTCGTAAGATCTTCTTACGTAAGCCGCAAGGTTACGCCATCTACCCGGCCTGCGACCCGCATCCTAGAGTTGCACCACGCCGCTGATTCGCGGCAAGCGAGGTCACCGCATGTCGTCATCCCCACCCTCCTCCGCACTGGCGCGCCCACGCTGGAAGCTCGGCGTCCGCGCCACTCCGTTCGTGTTTGCGTTTTACATGGCCGCGATCATGGCGCTACTGATGTGCATCGTGATTACCGGCGCCAACACCGGCCTGGCGCCAGGGTTCGGGTGGCGCGTCCTGGACGCCTACCGCATCGCAATGCCCACTGCGTTCTGCTGCGTGCTGGTGGTGCGGCCGCTGGTGGTCCGCCTGGTTGCGTGGACGGTGCATGCGGGGCATTGAGCAACGCCGGCAACGTTGCTGACCGCCAGATGGATGAGGCATCCATGGCCCACGGGATTGTCTGCGAGTACCGCGCCCGGATGTCCTGAGCACGCTGCAAGCGCTTCCATGCGCCCTCGACAATCTCCGGGCTTTGCCGGGTGTACGCAAGCGTGCCGATTGGAGGCAGTACCAGCTGCGGGCATTGCCGATCGCACCAGCGACCGGCGTCATACCATTGATGGTTCATTCCGGAATGGACACCACGAAACGGAATCAGATCGAACAATTGCTTTGACTCTAAACCAAGCGCTGCGCATGACCTGGGACCCGCAGTTCATTCGCGTCTCGATCGACGGGCAGCAGTATTTCGAATTTGCGATTTCCAATATCGAAGGCGCCTCGTTGCACGAATTCCATCAGCAGCAATATCTGCTGCTCAATCTGGCGGTGGGTGGCACCTATACCGGGGTGACCTCACCGGCCGCAGTCACCGCGCCGCTACCGGGCAAGATGGAGATCGGTTACATCCGCCTGTATCAGAACCCAGGGTCGCAGTTGTACGTGGGCGCGCAACATGCGGTGCCTGCGGGGCGATTTGGCGTGTTTACCGAACAAACCGATACCAGTGCGCGGCTGATCTTCGGCCAGGATGCCGAGCTCTATCTATGGAATCGCCTCATCCCGATTGCGCAGGCGCCGTTCGAGGGCGGCAGTGTCATGGCCGTACCGCGCCAATGCCGGCGCGTGGTTTGGGTTAGGCATCCAGAGCGACTATCGCAATCTCGCAGCGTATGCCGGCGTTGCGTTAAAACTGCAGGTCAAGACCACCACGCCATCGACATTCAAGATCGGCATCAACACCAGCTTTGGCGACAGCTGGGTGGATTTTGCGGCCGGTGGCAACCAGTACGGACTGGTGCGCGATGGCGCCTGGCACGAGGTGAGCATCCCGTTCAGTGCGTCCTACGATTTAGATCTGCAGGCGGTCAAACAGCCCTTCATGCTGATGGCCGATCCGCCGGCTGCACCGGTGGAAATCGCCATCGACAAGGTGTATTAGCAGAGCCGGTGATGAAGCACCGCAGCCAACGTTTATGCGTTGGCTGCAGTGCGCTTGAGCATGTCGATGAGCTGGCGCAGGCGATACGGCTTGGGCAGGAAATCGACCTGAGCGGGCAACGGCGGCAACTGCGCCTTGGCCAAGCCCGAAGCCAGAATGACGCGCGCCTGCGGCAGCAGCTGTGCCACCTGCTCGCTCAATTCGATGCCCGACATGCCGTTGGGCATGCGGATATCACTAAACACCACATCGTACGGACCGCTGCCGCGCAACATGCGCAACGCGCTGTGGCCATCATCGGCCGTGTCGACACTGATGCCAGCATCGCGCAGCGCTTCGCCGATCAATTCGCGCAGTTCTTCTTGGTCTTCCACCATCAGCAGGCGAAGGGATTCAGTCATGCTCAGCCTCCTCAACGGCCGGGAGAAACACAGTGACAGTAGTGCCGCGTCCAGGTGCGGTCTCAAGCGCGACGAAGCCACCGGACTGGGATGCAAAGCCATAGACCTGGCTCAACCCCAGGCCTGAGCCCTTGCCGACATCTTTGGTGGTGAAAAACGGCTCGCTAGCACGTTGCGCCACGTGCGCCGACATACCTGGACCGTCGTCGCGCACCGCAACGGCGACGTACCGGCGCTGCACACCTTGCGGGTCTGACGGCGCGGTGCGTTGAACGGCAGAAGTGATCAATGCGATGGCGCCGCCAGCAGGCATCGCATCGCAACTATTGAAGACCAGATTGAGCAACGCCGCTTCCAGCTGGCCGGGGTCTACGCGCACGTCCGGCACTGATTCGGCAAACTGCAGCGACAGGCCCACAGCCGACGGGCAGGCACGTCGCAACAGTTGCAGCGAACGCGTCACGATGTCTTGAACGGCGTGGCGCTCAGGATTCAGCCGTTGGCCACGCGCGAAGGCGAGCAGTTGCCGCGTCAACAAGGTGCCGCGATCTACCGCGGTTTGCGCCGCTTCGATCAGCATGCGGGTGCGTGCATCCTCGCCTGCGCGTAGCGCGATCAAATCCAGACTGGTCACCATCACCGTCAACAGGTTGTTGAAATCGTGCGCCATGCCTAGGGTCAATCGACCCAACGCTTCGACTTTTTGCCATTGCAACAACGCCTGTTGCGTCTGCTGCAGCAACTGCTGCGCTTCATGCCGCTCGGTGAGATCGCGGGTCACTTTGGCAAACCCCACCAACACGCCGAATTCCAGCACCGGTTCGATCACCACACTGGCCCAGAACCGGCTGCCGTCCTCGCGCAGGCGCCAACCTTCTGCGGCGAAGCGCCCTTCGCGCCTAGCGATCTCCAGATTGCGGCCAGGCTCATCACGTTGCGCATCTTCGGGCAGATAAAATCGCGAGAAATGCGTACCAATCACTGCGTTTGCGCTGTAGCCCTTGAGACGCTCGCCGCCTGGGTTCCAGCTGCGGATATGGCCAGCGATATCGAGCATGTAGATCGCGCAATCGGACACGCTCTGCACCAACAGCTGACACTGCCGGCTTTCGTAAGAAAGCGGCCCTGCACTGTCGACGGCCGTTTCCGCATCCATCGCGCAATGTTTCCCCGGTGAAAGCGCGCGACCATAGTGATGGATGCGTGAAGGCTGCGTGCAAGCTAACCCGGCAGCAAAAAGCGTCAGATTTCCGCCGATTTGCGCGTGAAATTTATCGGCTAACATGACCGCCCTCTTAAGTTCGGTCCGCGCGCCTTATGCAAAACATCTCGACCGCACGCGACCGCTGGATTTGGGTCATCGCGGGGGCCTTGATGGCTAGCACGCTGGGCATGGAGTTGGTCACACCACTGGGTTATGCGGTGTGGCTGACCTACTTCGTAGCGGTCGGCGTGACGGTGTTTCAGAACCGTCCGCAGGTACCGCTTGTCGTGGGCGCGTTGTCGTGCGTCTTGCTGGCGATCGGCTTTGAGCTTGCGCCACCGAGCACCAACTCGAGTTTTTCATCGGTCAACCGCAGCATCGGCGGCGTATCGTTTCTGGCGATGGCGTTGGTGGTGATGCAGGCGATCCGCGCACGCCGGCATGCCGAATTCGCGCTATGGCTGCAGCAGGCAGAGAACACGGTCGAAGCCAGTTTGCGCGGCGATCGAGCGCCGCAGGAGTTGGCCGACGCCGCGGTGCGCGCCTTGTGCGAGACGCTGGATGCGCAGGTCGGCGCGCTGTATCGCATCGAAGGCGAGCGCCTGCGGCTCACCGGTGGTGCGGCGCTGCCGCCCGATCTTCCGCAGACGCTGCCAACCACTGCCGGCCAACTGGGCGAAGTACTGCAACGTGGCACGGCGCGGCGCCTGCGTGGTGTGGACGCGGGGCATTTGCAGATCGCCTCCGGGCTGGGCCAGAGTGGCTGCCAGGAGCTGCTGCTGGCACCAATCACTGCCGATGGACGGGTGATCGGCATCATCGAGCTCGGGCGCGTGACTGACCCACGCACCGCCGGCTCGCGCGAAGAAGAACTGCTGGCACGCTGCGGCGAAAATATCGGCCTGGCGCTGCGCACCGCACTGCTGCGCGCACAACTGGTGGCCTTGCTGGAAGAAACCCAGCGGCAGAGCGAAGAGTTGCAGACCCAGCAGGAAGAGCTGCGCGTTGCCAACGAGGAACTGGAAGAACAGAGCCGCAGCCTGCAGCAATCGCAAAGCGATCTGGAAGGGCAGCAGGCAGAATTGGAACAGACCAACGTACAGTTGGAGGAGCGCACCCAGGCACTGGAAGCGCAGAAGCAGGCCTTGCTGATCGCGCAAAATCAGCTGGTGCGCAATAGCAACGAGTTGTCCACCGCCTCGCGCTACAAGTCAGAATTCCTGGCCAACATGTCGCACGAGTTGCGCACCCCGCTCAACAGTGCGTTGATCCTGGCCAAGCTATTGGCCGACAACAAGGACGGCACGCTCAGCGCCGAGCAAGTGAAATACGCGCAGGCCATCCTATCGTCCAACAACGACCTGCTAACGCTGATCAACGACATCCTGGACCTGTCCAAGATTGAAGCGGGGCACGTGGAACTGACCAACGAAACCGTCGCTACCAGCTCGGTGCTGCAGCGCCTGCGCGAAACCTTCGAACCGCTGGCGCGGCAGAAAGGCCTGACATTGGAGATCGCAGCCGATGCCGATGCGCCGATGCAGCTGATGGTCGACAGCCAGCGCCTGCAGCAGATCCTCAAGAACCTGCTGGCCAACGCAATCAAGTTCACCGAACACGGCAAGGTCAGTCTGTGGGTCCAGGCGCATGCGCCGGGACGTGTGCGTTTTGCGGTGACCGACACCGGCATTGGCATTGCGCGCGAACAGACCGAAGTGATCTTCGAAGCGTTCCGTCAGGCCGATGGCAGCACGCGCCGCCGCTATGGCGGCACCGGGCTGGGTTTGTCGATTTCGCGCGACCTGGCGCAACGCATGGGCGGCAGCATCCGTGTGGACAGCGAGCCGGGCCGGGGCAGTTGCTTTACGTTGGAATTGCCCACCGATGGCGCACCTGCGGAAGTGATCAGCACCGCTGATGTGACCGCGAATGCCGCCACGGCACCGCATTCGGCAGCGGGCGGCTCCATGCACCTGCGCAGCGGCATGTCAACGGCCGCGCAACCCGGCGCGCATGCTCTTGCCGCCGCCCACATCGCTCCGCTGCCGATCGCTTCGTCCAGCGCTGCACCGATCCAGCGCGCCGACGATGATCGCGACCAACGCAGCCGTCCCGGCCGCCTGATTCTGGCGGTGGAAGACGACACTCGCTTCGCGCAGGCGCTGGTGGACCTGGCCCACGAACTGGATTTCGATTGCGTGGTGGCTCCCAACGCAGAGGAAGCGCTGCGCCTGGCGGCAGAGCTACGCCCCAGCGGCATCCTGCTCGACATCGGCTTGCCGGATGCCTCTGGCCTGAGCGTGCTCGAACGCCTCAAGCGCGACCCGGCCACACGTCACGTTCCGGTGCACGTCGTGTCCGCGTTGGAGCGCAGCCAGATTGCACTGGAGCTTGGCGCGGTCGGTTATCTCATCAAGCCGGCCACGCGTGAGTTGTTGGCCGGTGCGATCCGCCAACTGGAAGAAACCAATGCGCGTGCAGTGCGCCGCCTGTTGATCGTCGAAGACGACAGCGCATTGCGTGCGAACTTGCAGTTGCTGTTGGCGCGCGACCAGTTGGACATCGTCGCGGTCGGCAGCATCGCCGAGGCGATGGAGCAGCTTGCAGGCTCCACCTTCGATTGCATGGTCACCGATCTGGCCTTGCCCGACGGCAGCGGCTACGACTTGCTCGAACGCATGGCCGGCAACGATGCGGTCGCCTTCCCTCCCGTGATCGTCTACACCGGGCGTGCGCTCACCCGCGACGAAGAACAACGCCTGCGCCGCTATTCCAAGAGCATCATCATCAAGGGCGTGCGCTCCCCGGAGCGCCTGCTCGACGAAGTAACGCTGTTCCTGCATAGCGTGGAAGCGTCGTTGCCCAGCGATCAGCAGCGCCTGCTGCGCGAAGCGCGCCGCCGCGATGCGGTACTGGACGGCGCCACCGTCCTGCTGGCTGAGGACGACGTGCGCAACATCTTCGCGTTGTCCAGCGTACTCGAACCGCTGGGCGTGACGCTGCAGATCGCACGCAATGGCCGCGAAGCACTGGAACACCTTGCCAAACACGAGGTGGACCTGGTGCTGATGGACATCATGATGCCGGAGATGGATGGCATCACTGCGATGCGGCAGATCCGTGCAAACCGTCAATGGCAGGATCTGCCCATCATCGCGCTGACCGCCAAGGCCATGGCCGACGACCGCGAACGTTGCCTGGAAGCCGGCGCCAACGACTACATCGCCAAGCCCATCGATGTGGACAAGCTGGTGTCGCTGTGCCGCGTGTGGTGCTCGCGGCAATGAACCCCGTGGAGCTGTTCGATCTGGAACTGCGCATGCTGCTGGAAGCGGTGTACCAGCGCTATCACTACGACTTCCGCGACTACGCGGTGTCGTCGTTGAGGCGGCGCATGCGCCATGCAATGGCGCGTTTTGACTGCGCGCGCGTGGCCGATCTGCAGCACCGTTTGCTTCACGAGCCTGACACCTTTGCGCAGGCGATGCAGTTCTTCACCGTGCAGGTCTCGGAGATGTTCCGTGACCCGGCGTATTTCCGCATGCTGCGCGAGCATGCGGTGCCGGTGTTGCGTACCTATCCCTCGATCAAACTGTGGGTGGCAGGCTGCAGCACCGGAGAAGAAGTCTGGTCGCTGGCCATCCTGCTGCACGAAGAAGGGCTGCTGGAAAAGTCGGTGATCTATGCCACCGACATCAATCCCGAAGCGTTGAGCCTGGCCGAAGCCGGTGCCTACGGAATCGATCGCATTGCGCAGTTCAGCCGTAATTATCTGGATGCCGGTGGTCGCACATCGCTGTCTGACTACTACACCACCGCGTACAACGGTGCGGTATTTGACCGGCGCTTGAAGCGCAATATCGTGTTCGCCGATCACAGCCTGGCCACCGACACAGTGTTTTCCGAAGTACACCTGGTGTCGTGCCGCAATGTGTTGATCTATTTCAATCGCAGCCTCCAGGATCGTGCGGTAGGGTTGTTCTACGATGCGCTGGTACATCGCGGGTTTCTAGGGCTGGGCAGCAAGGAGTCGCTGCAATTCGGCGCGCATGCGCAGGCGTTCGAGTCGTGCGCACGCGAACAGCGGCTGTATCGGAAGGCCGCATGAGCCGCACGCCTGACGCACAGCATTTCGACGCGATCGTGATCGGCGCATCCGCGGGTGGCGTGATGGCTTTGCAGGCGTTGTTGTCCGGCCTGGCAGCGGATTTACCAATGCCGGTACTGGTTGTGCTGCATCTGCCGCGCGACCGCCCCAGCCACATCGCCGAGCTGCTGAATGCGCGCTGCGCGCTACCGGTGCGCGAGGCCGAAGACAAACAACCGCTGCTGGCAGGCACCGTCACTGTCGCCCCGCCCGACTACCACCTGCTGGTGGAAACCCGCGACAGCCTGGCGTTGTCGATGGATGCACCGGTATTGTTTTCGCGCCCCGCAATTGACCCCTTGTTCGAATCAGCTGCCGACGTGTTCGGCGACCGCCTGCTGGCAATTCTGCTCACCGGTGCCAGTAGCGATGGCAGCGCCGGTGTAGCGGCAGTGCGTGCTGTTGGCGGCACCGCCTGGATCCAGCGCCCCGATGATGCTGCCGCGTCGCTAATGCCCGCCTCCGCCCTCGCCCATGCCGGCGCCGATGCGGTGCTCACCTTGCAGGCCATCTGCACCCGACTGGAAGCCTTTCACGCATGAACCTCACCGCGACCGGCCCGGCTGCAACCAGCAACGATGCCGAATCAACCAAGATCCTGATCGTGGACGATGTGCCGCAGAATCTGGTGGCGATGGAAGCGCTGCTGCAACGCAACGGCACCCGCGTGCTGTGCGCCGCGTCCGGTGCGCAAGCGCTGGAACTGCTGCTGGAACACGACGTGGCGTTGGCGCTACTGGACGTGCACATGCCGGAAATGGACGGCTTTTCGCTGGCGGAGCTGATGCGCGGTTCGCAGCGCACCCGGCACGTGCCGATCATTTTCTTGACCGCCTCGCCGAACGATCCGATGCGTGCCTTCCAGGGTTACGAAACCGGCGCGGTGGATTTTCTGCACAAGCCGATCGAGCCGCACGTGATCCTGAGCAAGGTCAATGTGTTTATCGAGTTGTACCAGCAGCGACGGCTGCTCAAGGCGCGCAATGCCTCGCTGGAACGCGCGCTCACGCTCAACGAAACCATGATGGCGGTACTCACCCACGACTTGCGCACGCCGCTGTCGGTGATCCTGCTATGCGCGGACAAACTCGGACTGGATGTCGATGCCGGCAGCTCGGCTGCGCGCACGCTGGAGCATCTGGAAAACAGCGCGCACCGCATGTCGCGCATGGTCGAGCAACTGCTGGATTTTTCGCGCCTGCGCACCGATGGACTGCCGATGCAGTTCGGCCCGTGCAATCTCGGCGAGGTGGCGCACAGCGTGGTGGGCGAAGTGGCGCAGGCCAATCCGCACACCACCATCGACCTGCGTACCGAAGGCGACCTGGATGGCGATGGCGACGGCGACCGGCTGGCGCAGGTGGTGTCCAATCTGGTCGGCAATGCCGTGCTGCACGGCGGCCGCCATCCGGTGCAGGTGCATCTGGATGGACGCGAGCACGACACGCTGCGCCTGTCGGTGCGCAACGCCGGCCACATTCCCGACAGCCTGATGCCGCGTCTGTTCGAACCGTTCAAGGCCAGCTTCCATGCCAGTCAGGGCCTGGGGCTGGGGTTGTTCATTGCCGACCAATTCGTCAAGGCACACGGTGGCACACTGCAGGCACGCAACGAAGAGGGCGATGTGGTGTTCGAAGCCAGACTCCGCCGCCACAATCTGGCAGCCTGACCGCCGCGCTTCTCACAGCGCCTGCAACGCCAGCGGTAACAATGCTGCGTAGCCAGCGCATATCGCGCCGATGAATCTGGCGCTTCCTCCAGCGAGCTTTGGCGGCCAGGCGCCACCATCGATCAACGCACAGCATATCGACTGCCGTATCGACTGACGCCGCTCCAGCGAACCCGGCAGTCGCCCTCTGGCAGCTCATGTGACAGCCAACTCAAGCAGTGCTGCCACGCTGCATGCACCGTATGCTCGTGCGGCCAGCGCGCTGGATGCACGCTTCTGCCCCACTGCTCTCCAGTTCTTGGTCGCACCAACATCCCTTGGTTGTCCTCAGGTGCACACCGTGCGCCCTGTCTGCGGAGGTGGTTATGTCGTATATCGATGGTTTTGTGCTTGCCGTCCCCACGGCCAACAAAGACGCATTTATCGCGCATGCCCGCATGGGCGATGCAGTCATCATGGAGTACGGTGCCCTGCGCGTGGTGGAGTGCTGGGGCGATGATGTCCAGCAGGGGCAATGGACTGACTTCTATCGCGCAGTCGATGCAACCAAAGAGGAAACCGTCGTGTTTTCTTGGATCGAATGGCCGGACAAGGCCACCCGCGATGAAGGCATGCGCAAGATGATGGAAGACCCGCGCATGGATCCGTCCGTCAACCCGATGCCGTTCGACGGTAAGCGCATGATCTACGGTGGCTTCGTGCCTGTCATGACGCTTGGCCAATCGGCCTGAGCGCTGCAGCTCGCCACGCATCCGCATGCCGGTACAGCCGCCGGCCCTCGGTACAGCGTCTTTGGCATGGCAGCTACACTGGCGGCATGCAGCCTGCGCGCCGCCAGCGATCGCCGGGCAGCGCCGCCTCCTGGAGACCGACATGACCGACGCACCGCTTCTGATCGCCTGCCCGAGTTGCGCTGCGATGAACCGCATCGCGTACACGCGCCTGCGCGATGCGCCCAATTGCGGCAGCTGCCATAAGCCGCTGTTTCTGGGGACACCGGTGGCCCTGTCGGCTGCGGACTTCGACAAGCATGCGGCGCGCAGTGCACTACCGCTGGTGGTGGATTTCTGGGCGCCGTGGTGCGGGCCGTGCCTGAGCATGGCGCCGCAATTTGCCGCCGCCGCCGCGGCACTGGAACCGCAGGTACGCCTGGCCAAGGTGGATACCGACCTGCATCCGGCGCTGGGCACGCGCTTTGGCATCCGTAGCATTCCCACCTTGCTGGTCATCCACAGTGGGCAGGAGATCGGCCGTCATTCCGGCGCGGTGAGCAGTGCGCAGATCGTCAGCTGGGTGCGTTCGGTATTGGGCAATCGGTGACGCAACAAGAAGGCCAGCTGGGCATGCGCGCAGCTGGCCTGTATCCACACAAAAAACATCACTGCGGCGCTGATGCAGCAGTGAACGCAGTCAAGCCATCAATCCATTACTGCCAGTTGACGTTGAGCGACACGCCCACGACCCGCGGCTCGTTGTAGACCGCGGCCATGTAGTTTTCGATCACGCCCTTGACGTTTTTCTCGTTGGTGATGTTGCGGGCGAACGCGGCCACTTCCCATGCACCATAGCCGCCGGTATACCCCAACTTGAGGCCGCCTTCGAAATTGCCGTCGGAACGAAACTCGGTGGAGTCGTACAGCACGAAGCTGGTCTGGCCCTGCTTGTTCCAGTCGGTGGACACGAAGAACGCGCCGTCGTTGCCTACCGGGATGTCGTAGCGCGCGGCCAGGTTGAGGTTGTACTTGGGCGCGTTGGGCAGCGGGTTGCCGTCGATCTGCGCGAAGGTGTTGGCACCCACGCGGATGGTCGGGTCGTTGACCGTGCACACCACCACGCCATTGAGCGCGCAGGCCTGTGCGTAGACGCGTTTGTCGTGGATTTCGCTATGCAACAGGCTCAGGCCGGCGGTGATCGACAGGTTGGAGATCGGGCGCCAGTCCAGGTCCGCTTCCATGCCGTACGCCTTGGCCTTGTCGGCATTGAACAGCACGCCATTGCCGTCCGAGTCGTTGCCGTTGAGCTGGATGTCATCGACCGTGTAGGTGAAGCCGCTGACATTCAAACGCAGACGATTGTCGAACAGGCTGCTCTTGATGCCGGCTTCCCACGACAGGATGGTTTCCGAATCGGCGGTGGTGAAGTCCGAATTGAACACCGCGCTGCGGCCCTGGATGGTGGGGCCACGGAAGCCGCGTGCCACACGTGCATATACGCTCAGCTGCGGGTCGATTGCATACATCGCACTCAGGTCCCAGCTGGGCTGGGTATCGGACATGCGTACGTCGCGCCGGCCGCGATACGTCACCACACCGGCGGCGGTATCGGCTGTCTTGAGCAGACGGGTTTCCTTGGTGTCCTTGGTTTGGCGGATGCCGGCGGTCAGCGTCAGCGCGTCGGTGGCCTTGTAGCTGAGCTGTCCGAAGCCGGCCCACGAGGTATTGGTGTTGCGCAGGCGCACCCAGTTGTTGGGATTGCGCGCAGCGGTCTGCAGGAAATACGCACGCTGATAAAAATCGGTGGTGTCACGGCCATCGAAGTAGAACGCGCCCACCTGCCATTGCAGCGCATCGTCGCCTTCGCTTGCCAGGCGCAGTTCCTGCGTGTACTGGTCCAGATCGCGAATCTGTCCCATCGACTGACCAAAGCCGTTCGGCACGCCATTGACCGGGTAATTGGCTGCAGCGCCGCCGTCGGTATCGCCACGGCTATAACCGGAAGTGGTTTCGTAGGCGGTGATGGAGGTCAGCGACACGCCGCCGAAGTCGTAGATCGCCTTGAGCGAGCCGCCATCGGTTTGATACGCCTGCGGGTTGTCATGCGCTTCGTCGTAGGCCACGCGATCGCGCGGCACATCGACCTTGTCGCTACCGCGCGTTACTGCATTGCGCAGGAACAACGTGGAAGTGCCGTCGTAATCGCGCGTGTGCACCGAGCCCAGCAGCGAGAAGGCATCGTTAGGCTTGAGCAGCACCTGTAGACGTGCGTTGCGGTCGTTGTAGCCACCCATCGCGTCCTTGCGCGGCGTGCGTGTGCCGTCGGCGCTGCTGCCGGCGAAGGTGTTGTCCACCCAATCGTCGCGATGCTGATACAAGGCCGAGACGCGGAACGACAGCACATCGTTGATGGGGCCGCCGAAGCCGCCATCCAGCGAGATGGTGTTGTAGCTGCCGTAGCTGGCATTGACGCGCCCGGTGTAGGTATCGCTGGGCTTGACGGTGTCGAACTTGACGATGCCCGCGGTGGTGTTGCGGCCGAACAGCGTGCCTTGCGGGCCACGCAGCACTTCAACCTGATCCACGTCATAGACCGGGTTGGATTTGAGCACCACATGCTCCAGCACCACATCGTCCTGGATGATGGAGACCGGCTGCGAGGCACCCAGATAGAAATCGATATTGCCCAGGCCACGGATATAGAAGCGCGGGAAGATGCGCCCGGTGGTGGTTTCGGCGTAGAAGCCGGGCACACGCCCGGACAGGGCCAGCAGCGTGTCGTCGCCGCCGGCGGTGTACTCGCGCATCGCCGCGCCCTGCACCACGCCTACCGAGACCGGCACTTCCTGCAGGTTCTGCTCGCGGTGCTCGGCGGTGACGGTGACCGTATCCAGCGCAGTCGGGCTGCCTTGGCCCTGAGTCGTCGGCGCTTGCTGCGCAGACGCGGTTGCCGCCAGCGACGCAAGCAACAGGCCAGCGCAGGCACGCGCCAGCGGCGTGCGCTGCAACGCGGTGCGGCGGCGCGCGGCGAGCTGTGCAATAGCGGATACCGGCGACGGAAAGACAGGCGAGTACAACGACATGCGGGTTGATCCTAAGTAGTGATGCGAGGTGATGACACAGCGTCGAGGCCGTTCGGCATGGCACGCCGTCCGGCGGCGCAGCGCGGCGCCGCGCGGCGCAGCGCGCACGATATGTCAGCAATGTTGCAGCGGAGTGGCAGCCCCCCCGACCCACACACAGCCACGAGCGTGCAGACATGCCAACACGCAGCGCTGGCATCGCAAAACGTCATGCCGTGCCACCGCGCGTGGTGTCATGCTGGCGTTGCGCCAGGGCCTGGCATCAGGGGATCTCGTGAAACGACTCGGATGGATGGCCGGCCTGCTGGCCGCATTGAACTGTCAGCTGGCGCATGCCGGGACGGCGCTGATCACTCAGATCGATTACCAAGGCGACGATGGCGGCCCCGTGCCGACTGCCGCGCAATACCGCAATCCGGTCGTGGCCGGTTTCCATCCGGACCCGTCGGCGGTGCGCGTCGGCGACGATTTTTACCTGGTGAACTCCAGCTTTGGCTACTTCCCCGGCCTGCCAGTGTTCAAGAGCAGCGACTTGGTGCACTGGAATCAGATCGGCAACGCCATCGACCGACCGACCCAGATCCACTACGGCAACGACGAACTGACCCGCGGCCTGTTCGCCGCCAGTATCAGCTACCACGAAGGTACCTTCTACATCGCCAACACCTGTTTTTACTGCGATGGCGGCAATTTCCTGATCACCGCCAAGGACCCGGCCGGGCCGTGGTCGGATCCGATCTGGCTGGACGTCAAAGGCATCGACCCCTCGCTGTTCTTCGATGACGACGGCAGCGCCTGGCTGGTCAACAACGACGTGCCCGCCGGCAAGATGCGCTACGAGGCGCATCGCGCCATCTGGCTGCAGCAGCTGGATCTGGCGCGCATGAAGTTGGTCGGCACGCGGCAGGTGATCGTGGATTCCGGCTTCAAGCCGGCGACCAATCCCGAACACATCGAAGGCCCGCATCTGTTCCGCCGCGATGGCTATTACTACCTCACCGCGGCCGAAGGCGGCACCGGCGAGCAGCACGCGCAGATGATCTACCGCAGCCGCCAGATCACCGGGCCGTACGACACCTGGAGCGGCAATCCGGTCCTCACCCAACGCGATCTGGACCCATCGCGCAGTGCGCCGATTACCTCGGCCGGCCATGCGCAGTTCGTCGAACTCAAGGACGGCACCTGGTGGGCGGTATTTCTCGCAACGCGCCCGTACCAGGGCAATCACTACACCCTGGGCCGCGAGACCTTCCTGTTGCCGGTGCAATGGCGCGACGGCTGGCCGGTGGTGCTTCCGCATGGCACTCCAGTTCCCGCAATCGCCACGCGCCCCGCCTTGCCGGCAGGCACGCAGACTCTGCCCACCACCGGGCCGATGCAATGGAGCGAGCGCTTCCAGGATGCGCGCGTGCCGATGCGATGGATGACCCTCCACCCGCCGACAACGCCGTGGTATCTGCCGGGCGCGCAAGGCTTGCGGGTGACGCCGGCGAAGGTTGCGCTGGGCGATATCGGCCGTGGTCAGCCGGCCTATCTAGGCCATCGCCTGCAACATCACCACGCAACCTTGGTCGCCAGCGTGGACGGCAGCGCGCTGGCCCCTGGCGAACAAGCCGGCCTGGCAATCGTGGCCAAGGAGAGCAATTTCCTGGCCGCCATGCTGGTGCGCGACGATAGCGGCACCTCGGTGGTGCTGTATCGGCGCGCGGGAGCGCAGCAGCCACCTACCGGCACGGAGCTGGCACGCGCGCCATTGCCGGATGCCACACAGCCGGTCAAGCTGCGCGTCGCCCTGGATGCTGCGCGCGTGCACGTGGATTACGCAGTGGGTGAGGGGCAGTGGCAGACGCTGCTCGAACAAGGCGATGCGCGTGTGCTCAGCACCGAGTCGGCCGGCGGTTTTCTTGGCGCCACCTTCGGGCCGTACGCGTATGCGCGCTGAGCGGCGTGCAGAAACTGGACTGCACGCGTGGCGCATTCCCGTCCCAAGTACCAGCCGCGCGCGCTCCGCAGCTACGCATCGGCTGTACTAGCCGATCTAACGCCCTACGCCCGCGCCAGCACGCTGCTGTCGAGCATCTGTCCCACCGTGTTGAGCAGATCGTTGAGGCTGAAGGGCTTGGGCAACAAGGCCATGCCTTCGGCCAGAAATTCCTGCCGCGTGGCCGCGTTTTCGGCGTAGCCGGTAATGAACAGAATCGGCAGGCCCGGGCGTAGCATGCGCGCCACGTCGGCCATGTCGCGCCCGTTCATGCCAGGCAGGCCGACATCGGAAACCACCAGGTCGATGTGCACGCCGGTGCGCAATTGTTCCAACGCACCATTGGCATCTTCGGCTTCGATCACCTGGTAGCCCGCATCGCTGAGCACCTCGCTCACCATCATGCGCACCACATCGGTGTCGTCGACCAGCAGGATGCGTTCGTTGCGCGTGCGCGGCGCGCTCGGCGCCAGTGCCGGCAGCACCTCGTTGGCCGAGAGCCCACGCGGCAGCAGCAACGCCACCGTGGTGCCACGGCCCACGGTACTGGTGATGCGCGCGGTGCCGCCGGATTGACGTGCGAAGCCGTAGGTCATCGACAAGCCCAGGCCAGTGCCTTCGCCGATCGGTTTTGTGGTGAAAAATGGCTCGAACACCTGATCAAGAATGGCCGGCTCAATACCGCTACCGTTGTCGATCACATTCACTGCAACGTAGTCGCCGTCGTCCAGTTCCGGATCGTTGCGTGCGGTGTAGGCCTCGCTCTGGATACGAATGGTGCCCTGCCCCTTCAATGCATCGCGCGCATTGATCACCAGGTTGAGCACCACGTTTTCGAGCTGATTCGCATCGGCGATCGCCACCAGCGGCGTGGATGCAAGCTCCAGTTCCAGCTCGATGTTTTCGCCGATCGAGCGCTGCAGCATGTCTTCCAGCGAACGCACGCGGATGTTGACGTCGAACGGTTGCGCATCCAGCGATTGCTTGCGTGCGAACGCCAGCATGCGCTGGGTCAGCGCGGCGGCGCGGTGCGCCGAGCCGGTGGCGATCTCGGCCAACCGCGGCACGCGTTCGATGCGGTTGGATTCCACCGCCAGCTGGATCATGTCCAACCCGGAAATGATGCTGGTCAACAGGTTGTTGAAGTCGTGCGCGATGCCGCCGGTGAGCTTGCCCAGCGCTTCCATCTTTTGCGCCTGCAGCAGCTGGATTTCGGTGCGCTGGCGCTGCGCGATCTGATGCGCGAGCTCGCTGGTGGCGGTATCCAGCTCCTGGCGTTGCTCACGCTCGCGCAGGCGTTGCTCGGTGACGTCTTCCACCATCAACAAACCCAAATCCGGCTCGCGGTACGGCGACACCCGCCATTCGGTCTCGCACAGCTTGCCATCGCGCAGCAGGGTCAACGCACCGCTCCAGCGCTCGCGCTGCGCCAGCGCGGTGGTCAGTGCATGCACGGTGGAGGCCTGATCCAGCCCGGCAGCGTGGATCGCAGCGCCGGGCGTGGCATTGCCGATCAAACGCTGAAACGCGGCATTGGCCTCGTGCGTGTGCAGGTTGGCATCCACCACCGCAATCGGCGCGCTGATGTGTTCGAAGATTTCACGGAAGCGCGCCTCGCTGACCCGCAACGCCTCTTCGGCGTTGCGTGCGCGCAGCAGCGTGCGCAACGTGGCCACCAGCACGTTGGGGTCGACCGGATGGATCAGATAGGCGTCGGCGCCGGCCTCCAGCCCGGTGATCATGTCGCCGGTGGCAATCGAAGCAGCCGAGACATGCACCACCGGCAGCAACGCGGTGCGCGGTTCCGCGCGCAACGTGCGCACGATATCGAAGCCGCTCATGTCCGGCAGATTGACGTCCAGTACCACCGCGGCAAACGTCTGCGCGGCCAGCTTGGCCAGCCCATCGGTGCCGGTGCCGGCCTCTTCGACCACGAACTGGTGATGCTCAAGCACGCGCCGCACTGAATAACGCGTCACCGCATTGTCGTCGACGACCAGAATGTGCTGCTTACTGCCCACGTGCATCCTCCACTGCCAGCGTCACCGGCAGCACCACGTAAAATTCCGAGCCCTGCCCGACCACGCTATTGACTCCCACTCGGCCACCCAGCAACTCGGCGAACCGCTTGCAGATCGACAACCCCAAACCGGTGCCGGTCAGGCGTTTTTGCAACGGCGAATCCACCTGTACAAAATCTTCGAACAAGGCCCCGTGAAGCTCGGCCGGAATACCGATGCCGGTGTCTTGCACCCCAAAGCGCACATGGGCCTCGCCTTCCAGCTGCGCGAACACGCGCACATGCCCCTGGGGTGTGAATTTGAGTGCGTTGGAAATGAAATTGCGCAGGATTTGCGCCAGCTTCTTGTCGTCGGTGTAGAGCATCGGCAACACCGGTGGATCGTCGAAGACGAGCATGGTCTTGCCGGAATCGGTAAGCGGACGGAACATGCCGCGCAAGGCCGCGAACAGGTCCATCAGATCGAACCAACCCGGCGAAATGGTGATGCGCCCGGCCTCAATCTTGGCCAGATCCAGCAGGTCGTCCACCATCTCGGTGAGCTCGCGCGCCGAACCGCTGACAAAGCGCACCTGCTTGAGCTGCTCGGCGTTGAGCGGCCCGTCCATGCCATCTTCCAGCAAGCGGGTGATGCTCAGGATCGAACCCAGCGGGGTACGGAACTCATGGCTCATGTACGACAGGAAACGGCTCTTGAGTTCGGAGACATCGCGCAGCTGTTCGGCCTGCTGGTCGAGCTCGGCATACAGCGCCAGCACACCCTGATTGGTTTCTTCCAGTTCCTCGCGCAAGGCCTGATTCTGCTGTCGCAAGCTTTCCAGTTCGGCCGCTGCATCGATAGCCGGGACATCAGTGGTCCACTTCATTGCATGCCTCCTAAGCGCATGACGAACACACAGCAATCGTCACGGCCGCGCGTGTAATCGCGTAACAGCAGCGCCGCCACAATGCGTGGGTGGCGCGACAGCAGGCCGGGGTGATCGCGCAGATTCCAGCGCGATTGCAGGCCATCGCTGTGCATCACCAGCAGCTTGCCAGCCGCATGCGGAAAGTCGAAAGGGTGCGTCTTGCGAAACTGCACCCCGACGATGCCTGGGTGCGAAGGCATGCCGCGCACGCCATCGCCGTCGCACAGCGAAGCGACAATATTGCCTACACCGGCAAAGCGCACCTGGCCGCTGCTGCCGTCGAATTGCATGACTGCTGCCGCGCCTCCGCGCGTGCCAGTCATGCCGGCGTGCAGGCGCGCGATGCGTTCGCCGGGCTCGCCACTGGCCAGCGCGGCAACGCGCGTGCCGGCATCGGCGGCATCGGCCGCGCCTGGCCCGTGGCCCAGCCCATCGATCACGCTGACGGTCACCCGTTGCGCATCCATCGCCATGTGCCACCCATCGCCGCACACTATTTCGTTGTGCAGCGGTACGCGTAGCGCGCCGTAGGGCAGATCAAATTCCGCACGTGGCTGGGAGAACACGCGTGCCAGCACGATCGCGCCCTTGGCATCGGAATACGCGTCCAGCACCTGCGCCTGGCGCTTGATCGCGCCCAAGCCGGTGCCCGGCGTGCCGGCGGTGGAATAGCCATCGCGCAGGCCATCTGCAAGCGCAAAGCCCGGGCCCTCGTCGATGGCACACAGCTCCACGCCCATGCCGGTGTCGCGTGCAGCCACCGCAGACAGCTGCAGCAAACCACCACGCCCGTGTTTGACCATGTTGGTAGCAAGTTCGGTGGCAACCAACGCCACTCGGCCACAGCCGGCGTCATCGAAGGCAAGTATCTGCGCCAAGGCGGTTGCTTCGCGGCGCGCCTGCCCGACCTGGCTCGTTTCCTCGACACGAAACGTGCGGGTTACGGCGCCGGTAACATTCACTTCCATTTGGTGATGGTGATTCGCGTGCCTTGGCCCGGCGTTGTGTCGAGGACGAAGTCGTCCACCAGCCGGCGGCTACCGGACAGGCCCAGGCCAAGTCCACCACCGGAGGTCCAGCCATCGGTCAGCGCCAGGTCCAGATCGGGAATGCCAGGCCCCTGGTCGCGAAAGGTCAGCTGTACACCCTTACGGATGCCGCTTTCCACCAGCGCCCAATCCATGTCGCCGCCGCCGCCGTAGATCACGGTGTTGCGCGCCAGCTCGCTGGCCGCGGTGACCAGCTTGGTCTGGTCAACCAGCCGCAGGCCGCATTGCACCACCAGCTTGCGCACGGTCTGCCGCGCGAGCACCACATCCTGTTCGGTGCGCACCGGTTGCGAACCCGTCGTCATGCAGCCTCGTCGGGTTGCTGCAACAGCCGCATGCCGCGTTCGACATTGAGCGCAGTGCGTACCGAGGGCAAGGTCAGCCCCAGCTCGACCAGCGTGATCGCCACGGCCGGCTGCATGCCCACCACCACGGTCTTGGCGTCCATGATCGCGGCCAGCCCGGAGATGGTGCTGATCATGCGGCCGATGAAGGAATCGACGATGTCCAGCGCGGAAATGTCGATCAGCACGCCACGCGCGGAAGTGCTGCTGATCTTTTCCGACAGGTCTTCCTGCAACTGCAGCGCGAGCTGGTCGTGCATGTCCACCTGGATGGTGACCAGCAGCAGGTCGCCCATCCGCAGGATCGGGATGCGCTCCATATCAGCCCGCCTTGCCCACGGTCACGCCGATGCGCTTGAGCGCCAGCGCCAGCGCATCGGACAGGTTGGCCTTGGTGACGATGCCCTGCAGGTCCAGGCCCAGGTGCACGATGGTCTGCGCGATCTGCGGGCGCACGCCGCTGATGATGGCATCAGCGCCCATCAGGCGGATCGCAGTGACGGTCTTGAGCAGGTGCTGCGCCACCAGCGTGTCCACGGTGGGCACGCCGGTGATGTCGATGATGGCGATTTCCGAGCCGGTATCGACGATGCGCTGCAGCAGCGACTCCATCACCACCTGGGTGCGCTGCGAATCCAGCGTGCCGATCATCGGCAGCGCCAGCACGCCCTCCCACAGCTTCACTACCGGCGTGGACAGCTCCAGCATTTCTTCCTGCTGGCGCACGATGATGTCTTCGCGGGTCTTCTGGAACGCCTTGACGGTGTACAGGCCCAGGCGATCGAGCAATTCCGACAGCGCCCATAGCTGCTGGCCGAGGTCTTCCGGAGTGCTGGCGTATTCGCGCTGCACCAGCGCGAACAACACGCGCTTGAGCGAGAAGATGAAGTTGGCGGTTTCCTGCGAGTCGAAGCCGCGCGTGGCGCGGTCACGCGAGAGATTTTCCAGGAAGCGGCGTACTTCGCTCCACTCGGCACTGTCCAGGCTGCTACCGTCGTCTTTCAACGAGGTCACCAGCAAGCGCAGGAATTCGCCGGCCTGCGCTTCGAACTCCTGCCGCGACAGACGCGCATCGTTGCCCAGGCTGGAACCCAGCCATGCAGCCAACAACGCACTTTCCTGGCCACGAATCGCATCGATCGAGCGCTGTTGCAATGCCACCATGAGATCACCCACCAAAAGAATGAAGAGGTTGGGCATGCGGGCTGGACTGCGCCCTGACTGACGCGGCGCCCCCACGCCGATGCGTAGCAGAGTAAAGCAATTCAGATTGTGCAACCAGCGACACAACCTGTAGCGGTCATCCGGGCCCCGCCGAGCGCAGTGTGACATTGCAGCGCCCGCGCCGAACGTGCGCCGGTCCACGCCTGCGGATATGCACTGTGCCGCTAGAGATACCAGGCGAAACGACAACGATCCGCGGACAACCGCCCGACCTACCTCGCATTGCCTGCAGTGCGTGGCGCCACCGGTGGCGTGTTGTCGTCGGGCCGGCAACGACCCCATTGCGGCGGCTACCGCCGGTGTACGCGCACTGGCCGACGCGCTATCGCGCTATGCCAGTGACGACGAGGCGAGCTCGCCGCACGCGGTGCTCGAACGCAATGCTCTCAATCCAGCAGGCACGCTGTGGAAAGCGCGGTGTTGCATCCGGGGTGGCGCCGTGTGGCGACATGAACGCTGCCAGCACACCCATGATGGATGACAGGATTCCCGACACCAAATGCGTCGCTACGCATCAAACGTGAGGCCAGAACGCACGCCACACATCCCGAATGCCCAATCGCCAATCCCCAACCCCGGCGGCGATCGCATCAACGGCCACCGCCAGACAGCTCTGATCGCCGCCCTACAACCCGTAACGCTCCACCGCATCCAGATGCGGCTGCGGATCCTGGCCGCAGGCTTCGGCAAGTCGCAGCCAGCACATCGGATGCGACCAGCGCGAGGTCGTGCATCGCAGGACGCGATGCAGTTCCTGCGGGGCGACGTTTTCCGGAAGCGCCACGGTGAACAACACGCCCGGCAGCCCGGATGTCGCATCCTCCGGGTCGAACGCATCCGGATGGTCCGGGTCGACCACGCGATAGTCGTCGCGACTGTGCAGCCACATCTTCCAGCCGCGCATTTCCATGTCGGCACGCATCGCCTCGATCACCTCGTCGCCAGGATGCACGCCGTCCACCAGCCAGCTGTTGGCATAGTCGCCCGCCTGCAGCACATGCACCTGCGCGTAGGTCGGCACGAAACGTTCGCGTTCGGCCTCATCTTCCGGCGGCGGATACAGTAGTTCGGCGTCGAACACCACCCAGTCGCCGACATGCTGGCGCCGATGCGCAGGCGCGTTTTCGGCGATGCGTGCAGTCGCCGGACCGGTGCGGCGCGCGTAGTACTCGGCCACTTCGCCATCATCCATGCAACGGATGATGACCCAACCCCAGGTCTCTTCGACCACGCCGTTGGTGCTGCTGAGCTCCATGCCGATGGCCTGCGCAGACGCACGCACCGCGTCCCAATCCTGCGCGGCGCTGGCCGCCGTCATGTGGTCCCAATGCGCAGAACGCGGATCTTCCTGCAGCTCGGTGAGTTGCCGATAGACCGCGGCGGCTTCGGCAAACCGCCCGGTAGTGAGGTACATGCGCGCCAACAAGCCGCGCGCGCCGTGCGAGCCGGGCGATAGTTCCAACAGCGCGGTGCATGCCTGTTCCAGCGCCGGCCAATCGGCCAGCCGCTGCGCAAGCTGGGCCTCGCACCACAGCGCCGCCACCGGCACCTGCGGGCGATACAGCTGCGCCAGCCGGCGCACGCCCGCGTCATCGCCCCGGCCCAGCAACAGATTCATCAGCCGGAAGGTGGGGCTGGTTTCGCGATCGGCATGCCGCTGGACGAAGGCCCACAGCAGCGCAATCGCCTGCTCGTCTGCCGCGCAGGCACTCAATGCGGACGCTGCAGTATCGACCAACTCGGCATCGTCCGGACGCTCGGCCACCGCCTGCAGCAACCATTGCGCTTCGCGCTCGGGATTGCGCACGACATCATCGCCCTGCGCGTTCAACCATTCCAGCAACTGCGCGGCAGCGACCGGCACCTCCTCGCCCGCCGATGCGGCTGCGATGCGCGCAGCCCAGCCGTCTAGCGCCAGCGTGGCGCCACGGTCCTGCCGCAACTTGGGCGCATGCGCACGCGCCTGCGCCAGATGCCGGCGTGCCGTCCACACCGCACCGCGCCGCAGCGCCAGATCGATCGCGAGCTCGGCGGCTTCGATCAGGATGCGATGCGCACCGACCTGCGCGTAATGATCGAGCATTACCTGCAAGCGGCTGCCCAGATCCCAGCTATTGCGCTCGGGGGCGCGCGGTACCAGCACCGCCACTGCACGCAACCAGTGCAGGCGGTAACGCGGGGCAACCTCGCGCCATGGCAGCAGCGCTTCCATGGCTTCATCGTCGCGCTGCAACAGGGCCAGCGCGCGCGCCTTCTGCAGGCGCCGCGGCTGACTGCAATTGGCCCACTCGGCGCCTTCGCGCGCGGCGTCGCGCTCGCGTTGTTCCACCAGCACCAGCGCTTCCTGTGCACGCCCAAGCGCAAGCAGGATCGAGATGCGCATGTCTGCCACCCCGTCGTAGAGTTCGCCTCCATGCGCCTGGATGGTCTGCGATTGCTGCTCCAGATACTGCAGCGCTGCGTCACCGCGCCCGTCGTCGAGCAAGGCATCGGCTTTTTCGCAGCTCAGGCATTGGTAACACGACCAGCTAGGATCGATGCGGCCAAGGGTTTCATCGCACACATCAATGCGTTCTTCCACCCAGCCGGGGCCATCGATGTTGGCGTAGCACGCGGCCAGATCTTGGGTCACGCAGACCGACTGCGGGCACTCCACCGCATCGGTACGGTGCGCGCGCTCGAACAGCGCCACCGCATCGCCCAGCGCGCGCTCGCCTTCGCACAGATTGCCGACCCGGTTGCGCATTTCCCAATGGCCGACGAACACTTCCAGCCAGGGGTTGGCCAGCGTCTTGCCCAGCGCACGCGCCTCGGGCAACAGCGCTTCGGCACGCTCGATCTGCAGATCGCAGATATGGTCGGTCAGGCGCGTCAGCAGCTGCGCGTTCTGCGGCTGCCCGGCTTCGCCCAGGTCGTCCTGCAGCTTCTCCACCCAGTTCCAGATTTCCATCGTGTCGCTCCTGCGATGCGGCGCTCAGCGCACCAGCAATTGGGTCACGGCCTGGGCGAGATCGCCGAAGGCCTTATTCAGGTCGGAAACGCCCGCTTCGGTGCTGCCCGGCTGTGGTTGCGTGCGCCCTTGCGACGAGACGATTACCTTGAGCGAGCGCAGCAAGCGCGCCGCCACCGCCGCCTGCGGATTGCCCGCACGCTGCGCGGCCAGCACGGCCTGCAGCGCGGGATTATCAAGATTTAGGTACAACCGCTGGGTCTGCCGTGCTTCGATACGTGCGGTGAACTGACGCGCCAGGCGCAACGCGGCAGTGGAGATGCGCTTGTCGTTCTCGTCCTGCTCCAACCGGCGCTTCAGCTCGGCCTCGCGATCAAGCACCACCACCAGCGGTAATTCCTGCGGGCTGAAACGCGCCGGCACCAACGCTTCCCCATCGCCCAAGTGCTGTTCCAGCCACGCCAGCTCGTCGGCCGGCAGGGTGTCCAGATGGAATAACTGGCGGTTGCCCTGTTCGGTGCCCAGCTCGACCAGGCGCACCCCCTTGGCCTGCGCCCAACGCCGCAAAAACGGCACCACCGCATACCGGTTGCCATAGGCCACCGGCACGCCCATCGCACGGAACAGCATTTCTTCGAAACCACTGTCGCTATCCAGGATCACATGCACCGCGCCGCGCGCCGGCAATTGCTGCGCCGGCAGATCGCCTTGCGACGTCGGCACCCGCACGTGTTCCAGTAGTAATTCGAACAGGCGTTCATCGCACAGCGCCGCGCCCAGCAGGGCTTCGTTATGGCGCAGCAGGATGCGTCGCCATGCCTCCGGTTGCTGACGTGCGACATCGGCCAGGCCTTGCACCAATGCCTCGAACAAGGCGTGCTGCACCGCGCTGTAGACCGTATCGCGCTGCAGATCCTCGCGGCTTGCAGTGGGCGTCAATCGATTGGATTCGATCACCCCACCGATAAAGCCCGCCCACGGCGGCAGCAGTTCGCGCGCGTTGTCGTCCAGCAACATGCCGCGCAGGAACACCGACAGATTGCGGTTGTCGCTGGTGCCGTAGGTCGCACCGTCCTGCACCCATAACAAGCCGACCGCATCGCTGCCATCTTCCGCACGCACCGGCATGCAGCATAGCGGCTCGAAGTTGCGCTCGAAGCGCGCGGCGAACTCGCGTTGACGGCGCCAGGCCTGCACCGGATGCAGCGGCACGGCGTCGTGCATGCGCCACGGCGGCGGCTCGGGATTGATCGGCTGCGCATCGGCGCCGATCCAGATCGGCTCGCGCAACAGCGCGCAGTAGCGCGACAGAATCTCGCGCAGCCGCCCTTCCTGCGCCAACGACAGATACTCGCTGCGTAGTTCCAGCACCACCTCGGTACCCACCTGCGCACGCGCAGGAATCGGGCTGACGGTGTATTGCTCGGCGTTGCTGGAGATGTAGCAATGGCCCAACGTCGGAGACTGGTACGAGGTGGTGCGTACGGTCACCCGCCGCGCCAGCACGAAGGCAGACAAAAAGCCAAGCCCGAACATGCCGATCAGGCCGCTGTCTTCGTGCCCCCCCTGACGTAGCCCACGCGTGTAACCCACGCCCACGGTGGCCAGGTAATCGTGGATTTCCTGCTGGGTCAATCCAGCACCGGTATCGACGATGCGCACGATGCCCTGGGCAGTATCGGCATGCACTTCAATGCGCGATTCGCCCTGCCAATCGGTTTGTTCCAGACGACGACGCAGGATGGAATCGTGCGCGTTCTGCACCAGCTCGCGCAGCGCGACCACTGGGGTGGAATACAGATGCTTGCTGAGGACAGACATCAGCCCATTGAGATCGACGCCTGCCCGACGGATCTGCGCGGCGTCGTTCGCCTCGGGAGTGTGATCTTGCATGATCGGTCGTCGTTTCCTTGGCGGCGACGCCCATCCTCGGACGCGCCCCCTGGGTGCCAGTGCCAGCCGGAAAGGATAGCCGCAAGCCACCTCGCACGCACGTCTCAATTCAGCTCCTGCCCTACGTTACGCACTGCGATGCCCGCTGCATCACCCGCCCGAACGACCCGCCACGGCCCGGTAGCGCTACCAAGCCGTGGCGTGCAACGTTACCGCTGCAAGGTCTCCATCGGCGCCTCGTTGAAGTGCTGGCGATAGCCCTTGGCCAATGCCGAACGACTGCCCACGCCCCAGCGGCTGGCCGCTTGCAACACGCTGCCGCAACCGCCTTCGGCCAGCAGTTCGTCGCGGATGCTCTGCATGCGGTAACGACGCAGCACCTGGGTCGGCGACAGCCCGGTCGCGGACTTGAACGCCTGCTGCAGTGCGCGGCCGGTGACCCCGATTTGTGCGGCCACCTCATTGATCGACAGATCCGAGCGGTGCGCGTTGGTGATCATGTAGCTGTACGCACGCCGATATTTGGCCGGCAAGCGGGCGGAAATATCGTCGCTGACGTGCGCTGGGGTGCCGCTTTCCAGCAAGCGTGGCGCTTGCACTTCGCTGCGAAGGCATTGCACCGCGCCCAGCGCATAGCGGTTGTAGAGCAACAAGGCTTGTTCCGTGCGTCCCATCGCCTGGCTGATCTTGGCCTGGCAGTACTCGAACTCCAGATTCCAGCGCGGCGCGTGATGCCGGCCGGCACCGGCCAGCGCGCGCTCGGCCAGATCGGCACGCCCCACCGCCAAGGCGGCAAGCGCCAGTTCTACCTGTGCGTCCTGACGCGCGCACGGCGGGCAGCCAGTGGCCGCGGACGGCAACGCATCGATCTGCGCATCGAAGCCGAAGGTATCGCCACCGGCGATGCGCAGCAGGTTGCGCACATGCCGCATGCGCTGTGCCAGCACCGGCATGCTCTCGGCCAGATCGGCGATGCACGCGCGCAAATCGCTGGGCTCGAAGGCATGCGCGACATCTTCCTGGCGCAGCGTGGCCTGCCAGAACACATGGTCGCCCATGCGATCGGAGCGGCGGATGCGCAGTTGCGCAATCATGTCCAGACGTAGCGCAGTGGAGATGCGCAACCAATCGGAAGCACCGCTCTCCAGTTCGGACAGTACCTCGTTGGCGCGCTCCAGGGTCTGCAAGGCCAGCGTGCTTTGGCCCAGATGGAAGTGGGTCAGTGCCTTGCCCAGCAGGCTCTCGCCGCACAGGCTGGGCGGCGTTTCGCGGTCCATTGCCAACTGCGCGAAGCAATTCAACGCCGCACTCAGGCGCCGCTGGCTCAGCATCAACCACGCGGTGTTCCGGCACGACAGCAGGCGCAATTGGCGCTGCTGCCCGCGCATGGCCTTCAAGGCCTGCCGATACGCGTCTTCGGCCTCTTCTTGATATTCCAGGATCAGCAGCGCATCGCCGCTGGCACCGAACAGGCTGACCTCATCATCGGCGCCATCCACTGCGCCCTGTCCGTCGCGTCGCTGTTGGAGATGTTGCAGTCCCTGCGGCCAAGCACCAACCAGCATCCTGCTCGTATAGGTAGGAAGACGTTCTGCGTAAGACAACGCAGAGATCGCTGCAAAGTAGGTGGAAAGGATCATGCCGGTCTCTCTCTTGGGGGGCGGAGCAAAAGACAAGGAACGCCGAACTCGCTGGCGCAAACGATTGTATGCAGCGGATCCAATAGAATTTCTCACTTGAAGACACTGAAAAAATCAAAAAACCTCACTCTGTCCTCAAATGTGCACGTCGTGCGTTTCGCGAGATGCAGTGATTTTTTGCATACCTTCAGCAGTGTCGTGTGCCGGACATTTCATGCCATCCGGTCGGGTATTGATGCGATTTTTCTGCGCCAATGCGCTTATGCAGCCAGACAACGTCTGCGAACGCGCTGCTTCCACGCGCATTGACCGTTGTCGGCCGCAATCATTGCAATTGTGTGACCACGCATACCGCCGGTGGCTTGATGGTCAGCAGCAGGCGTATCGCGCCGCCACATCACTGCAAACGTATTCCAGATATGCGCGATTGCACGACGAATCGCAATAGTTTGGTCTAGACCTCGGCGGGTGAATGCATCTCACCGCACGCATCGGTGCATCGCTACGCGTTACCGACACGCAATTAGCGCACGGCCCAGGCACGCCTGAGATGTAAGAGCTCCGTTACGTCTAGATGAGCGCAAGTTAAAGCCAATCCACCCAAACCCGAAGAAGCGTACGCAAGCGTGAAACTTTTCGTCCTTGCAATGGTACATACCATTCGTCCGGTGCTGCCGGACTCCCCTACGGCAACCAACTGGTCCGACGATGCATCGATCTCTCCCTCTGGGTTTTGTCTTGGCGTCGGACGCCCAGCATCGGCACCCGACCCACGCGTGGTTTGCGCGCCGCCACGGGAAGGCCGACTGATGAATGACCATTGCCCCCCCGCCAATGGATCGGCGTTTTTATTGACCCAGGACGCGCGTCTAGCCTCTCAGGTCAATGCCAGCCTCGCACCGCTTTCGCGCAATTTCTCGGTGTTTTCCGATGAACTTGAGCTTCTGCGTTCGTTGCGGCATTCGCCTTGCGAGTTGCTGGTCTTCGACGCCAGTTGCGTCGCCTCCGACGACAGCTCGCTACTGGCCTGGCAGCGCTGCCATAGTGGTCAGCCCACGCCGCTGATCGTGCTCGGGCGTTTCGATTGCGCCAACGACATCTTGGACTGGTATCGCGCGGGCGCGCAGGAGGTGCTTGCGCTCCCCTTCAATTCCCACGAATTGCAGGTTCGCGCTGCCCTGGCGCTGTCGCCGGTGGCGCATGCCTGCCCAGAGACGCAGCAACTCAGCGTTGGTCCATACCAGTTGATCCGCGATGAAAATACCGTCTATCTGGATGGCAAGCCGATCGTCCTGACCGCACGCGAGTTCTCGATTGCCTGGCTGCTCTTTTCCAGCCCGGGCGTGTGCTTCCGACGTTGCCAGCTGGCCAAGGCGGTCTGGGGCAGCCACACCGAATTCACCGATCGCACCATGGAGCAGCACATCTACAAGCTGCGCAAGAAACTGCAGCTGAGCAATCACAGCAGCGCGGTGCGTATCAGAACCGTGTATTCGCACGGCTATAAATTGGAACTCGCGCTGCACGACAAAGACGCACCGACGATGAGCAAGGCTGTCACCCCGAGTCTCAGCCCGGCACATCGCACAGCCGCCTGCTAAGCAAGCACACCGCTGCACGTGCGCGATCTGCGTTGCGCAAGTCTCGCGATGAAGACGTCTTGTGCGCTGTAGCGAGAGTGTTTGACGACACTGCGTGCGTTGGCACGCTATCGACGACAAATAACGTGCAGGCGCATGTCATCCGCATGCTGCGCCGTGAATCGCGTGCTATCTGTACCGACTCAGCTGCATCGTTCATTGCACGCCCCTGTGCACATGCTGAGACCGGTGTTGCGCCGCATCGGTGCATCGCTAATGCGGCGTGGCATCGACGAATGACGCCCCCCGCCCTGCTGCGAGGAGACTCCACATTCGAAGATGCGCTGAGCATGCAGGTGCGTCGCCGCGTGCCATCCCTGTGGTCCGAGGCTTATCCCCCTGCCTGCAGAATACGGCCTTACTGGCAATCGTCACGCGCCACCAAGTGACGTTCCACCTACGCCAACGCGCAGCAGAGCGATCTGCGCACCCCACATACGACAACGGCGCAGGAAGCTCCCTGCGCCGTTGTCCGCTTTCATGACGCGTAAGTTACTGCTTGGGATTCTCGCCGTACTGGTTCGGGCCAGGCGTGCCTTCTATGCACATGAAAACCAGCAACACGAACGCACCGACGTATGGCACAAGGCTGATCAGATAAAACCAACCAGACTTGTCCTGGTCGTGCAGGCGACGCACCGTCACAGCAATAGCCGGCACAATCAACGCCAAACAAACGATCATCATTACTGCACCGATCAGCCACGCCAGCGCGCCGGGGCCGTTCTCGTTGCCCATCGTCGCTGCAGCGATGGCAAACAGGCCGCCAAACACGATCAGCACCAGAAACTGCATCAGCGCGAACATCCAATATTCCTTGCGACGCGAGCGACCATTGAAGTCGGCGTAGCGCTTGAGCGGCAGCAACATCCATTCCATCGTGATTCTCCTTAAAACGGCAGTGAGCGGTGTCTGCAATCCGGTGCACAGTGCAACGGGCCGCGCATGTTGCCATAGCCGCACTCTTTCTGAAAACGCTTTCTCGACCCCCAAATGCAAATACCGCCGTTTGTCCGACAAACGGCTTGCAGGCGTCTGAGCAGCGCGATGCAAGCAACCCATTGACATCGGAGCGCGCCTGGAGGCGCGCCGTGTCTTCCTACGTCTACCACTCCCGAGGATGGGCCTTGCGGCAGCGGTTATCAGGACGCCGGCCGGATCATCGATGGTCTGCCTGCAGCCGGCTGGAGCGATGCCAGCATGCCGCTGCCGACCATGGCCGAGAGGCCGCTTCCGCCGCGTCCGCAGATTGCTGAACCTAAAGAGCCCAAGACCCACGCGGCGCGGACGTCAGTCGGCCGCTGCTTCCAGCGCCTGGCTCAAGCGCTCCACCGCAACGATTTCCATCCCCTTGATGCTGGTGGTCTTGGGCGCATTGGCTCGCGGCACGATGGCGCGTTTGAAGCCATGCGTCGCCGCCTCCTTCAGGCGGTCCTCGCCGTTGGGGACGGGGCGGATTTCGCCGGACAGCCCCACTTCGCCGAACGCGATGGTTTTTTCGGACAATGGCCGGTCGCGTAGCGACGACAGCACAGCCAGCAGTACAGGTAAATCGGCCGCAGTTTCCTGCACGCGGATGCCGCCCACCACATTGACGAACACGTCCTGATCGCCCACCACGATGCCGCCATGGCGGTGCAGCACTGCCAGCAACATCGCCAGCCGGTTCTGCTCCAGACCCACCGCCACACGACGCGGATTGGACAATGGCGATGCATCCACCAGCGCCTGCACCTCCACCATCAGCGGCCGGGTGCCTTCGCGGGTGACCATCACGCAGCTGCCGGGCTGCTGGGTGCTGCCGCCAGACAGGAAGATTGCCGATGGGTTGGAAACCTCCTTGAGGCCTTTTTCGCCCATCGCGAAGACGCCTAGCTCGTTGACCGCACCGAAGCGGTTCTTGAACGCGCGCAACAGGCGGAATCGGCTACCGCTCTCGCCTTCGAAGTACAGCACCGCATCGACCATGTGCTCGAGCACGCGTGGGCCGGCAATGCCGCCTTCCTTGGTCACATGGCCGACCAGAAACACGGCGGTGCCGGTTTCCTTGGCGTAGCGCACCAGTCGCGCTGCGCTCTCGCGCACCTGACTCACCGACCCTGGCGCTGCGGTCAGCGATTCCGTCCATAGGGTCTGCACCGAATCGGCCACGATCAGCTTCGGCCGCGCCACGCTGGCGTGCTGCAGGATATTTTCGATACCGGTTTCGGCCAGGGCGTTCAGTCCTTCCAGCGGCAGATCCAGGCGCACCGCGCGCCCGGCCACCTGCGCCAGCGATTCCTCGCCGGTCACGTACAACACCGGCAAGGTGCCCGCCATGCTGGCCAGCGCCTGCAACAACAACGTGGATTTGCCGATGCCGGGGTCGCCACCGATCAGCACCACCGCACCTTCCACCAGCCCGCCGCCCAACACCCGATCGAACTCGCCGATGCCAGTGGACACGCGCGCCTGCTCGGATTGCTGCACATCCTTGAGCGCAGTGATCTTGGGCGCCTCGGCCTTGCCGGCCCAACCACTGCGTCGCGATGCCGCAGGCGAAGCCTTGCCGCCGGGCGTGGCGCTTTCCAGCACGATTTCGCTGAGCGTGTTCCACACCCCGCACTCGGTGCATTGTCCTTGCCACTTGTTGTATTCGGCGCCGCACTCGCCGCAGACATAGGCGGTTCTGGCTTTGCTGGCGGCGCTCTTGGCCATCGGAACATCCGGAAAAGCGGTGGGAGCGCTACTGTAGCCTCGTGGCGTCTCGCAGGGCGAGAACGGCGCCATGCGCAGGTGCCGCGGCGCTATGCCTGCGCGCGCAGGCGCGCGTCGCCATGCGCGTGCTCGCCCCAGATCCGGTCGATGCCCTCGGCCAGACGATCCAGGTCCTGTTCGGTATGCGTAGCCATCACACTGATGCGCAGGCGCTCCTGGCCGCGCGGTACCGCCGGGAAGTGCACCGGATTGACGAACAGCCCCAACTGCTCAAGGCGCATCGCCGCCGCCTTGGCATCCATGGCCGGCGGAGTGTGCACGACCAGGATCGCCGAGGGCGTGGACACGTCCAGTCCCCAGGGCAGCGCATTGAGCCGCGCGCACAAGCCGGCGGCATTGGCGTGTAGCTGGTGCATCCGCTCAGGCTCGGCAGCGATGACATCCAATGCGCCATGCGCCGCCGCGATCGTGGCCGGCGGCAGTGCGGCGGAGAACATGTACGAGCGCGATATCCAGCGCAGATACTCGATCAACGGACGCGAAGCGCACACGAAGCCGCCATTGACCGCCAAGGTCTTGCTGAAGGTGCCCATCAACACGTCGATTCCCTGCGCCACGCCGAAGTGCTCGCCGCTGCCGCCGCCATGCGCGCCGAGCACACCGGTGCCGTGTGCATCGTCGACCACCAGCAGCGCCGAATGGCGCTTGCATAGCGGCACCAGCTCATCCAGCGGCGCCAGGTCGCCATCCATCGAGTACACCCCTTCCACCGAGACGAAGGTGTCCTGCTCGCAGTGGCCACTGCGCTCCAGCCAATGCGCCAGACGCTGCAGGTCGTTGTGCGGGAACCGGCGCGAGGAGAGCCCGGCCAGTTTCAGCCCGTCGAACCAGGACGCATGAGAATACTCGTCGTAGTACATGCGGTCGCCGTTGCGTGCCAGCGCGCCGGGCAAGGCCAGGTTCGCGGAAAAACCACTGGAGAAGATCATCGCGTCCTCCTGGCCCTTGTGCGCGGCCAGACGCTCCTCCAGTTCGCGGGTGATGCGCAGGTAGCCATTGAGGAACGGCGGCCCGCCGATACCCGTGCCGTATTCTGCGATGGCACGCCCTACCCGCTCGCGCACGTGCGGATGATTGGCAAGGCCCAGATAATTGTTGGAACCGAACATCAGCACTGGACGCGGCGCGCCACCGGCGTCATCACGCAGCAGCACTTGGCGATCGGCCGGAGAGCAAATCTGGCGGTGGTACGGCATGCGCCCTTGCTCGCGGTCATGCGCAACTAGCGTCGCGACATACTGCGCCCGCTGCCGCAGGCGCATGCCGCGGTTGTCGAACAACAACGCCGGATCAAAGTTCTCGCCACTTTGGGGGAGCGGGTCGCATTGACCAGCAGCGTCGGCTGCGAGAGAAACGGTAGGCAAAGAAGGCTTCATCGTGGTGCCCGTGGCAGGTTGATCGAGGGTTGAAAGGCCGCTGGCTAGCGGCCCCAACTACGATCGCGCGCCTCCCCGTAAAGGCGCTATACCTGTGCGTATAAACAACCACGTCGGCGAGATAAAACTTGCGTAACCGCGCATGCGCCACGCGGCCTAACTACCTGGCCCCAGCCACCGCTGTGCGGTCCATGCACCGCGGCGTAGCGACACTCCGACGGCTTATCGGGCCTTGTACAACTCGCTCAGGCGATCCGGCTTGCCGGCGATACGTTCCAGATGCGGATACAGCAGGCCGCCGTGGTAATCGATGCGCACGCTGTCGTAGCGGTCCAGGCGCTTGACCAGCAACTCGATCGGCGCGGTGGTGCCCTTGGCCTCCTTGATCGCGTCCTTGATCACCTCGCTGCTGAAGGCGCGGCCATTGACCGCCACGATGGTGTTGCCGGCGATCAGGCCGGCATTGAAGGCAGGGCCGTCCCACAGCACATCGCCGATATCGCCAGAGGACTTCAGGGACAGGCCAAGCGAATAGGTCAGGCTGGCGTCCTTGTCCTCGCTCTCGTCGGCCTTGGTAGCCAGATTCGGCTCCTCGTTGTAGACCAGCTTCCAGCCGTTGGCCTCGATGCCAGCGTTCAAGGAACCGTGCCCGTCCATGCGGCTGCGCAACAGGCTGGCCCAGTCGTAGGGCGCCACGCCATTGAGCGTGGCCACGATGTCGTCGAAGGTGTACGGGTTGACGTCCCAATCGCCGTTCTTCATGCCGAAGAAGGCCTTGCCGAAATCGTCGATGGAGCGCTTGTTGTTGGTCAACTCGCGCAGCTTGCTGTCCACTTCCAGCCACATCATCTGGCCGCCGGAGTAATAGTCTTCGGCCATCTGATAGCTACGGTAGGCCTTGGGGCGGCGCATCGACATGGTCGGGTCGTTGGTGGTGTCCTGCACGGTGCGCCAGGCCATGCCGGGGCGACCGCGCGCGTAGTTCGCCGCCACGCCGGCCAGCATCTCGCGTGCTTGGTCCTGCGTCCACAGGCCCGAACGTGCAGCCATCACTTCGCCCCAGAACTGGGTCTGGCCTTCGTACAACCACAGCAGGCTGTCGCCCATTGGGACGTTGAAGTTCGGCGTCGCCAGGTCGGCGCCGCGACGGTACTTGCCATTCCACGAATGGTTGAACTCGTGCGCCAGCAGGTCGCGCCCGGTCCAGCTCTTGTCCCACTCGGTGAAGTAGGTCGGCACACCGCTGTTTTCGCTGGAGCGGTGATGCTCCAGGCCGATGCCGCCCAACTTCTTGGTCAGCGCCAGCAGGAATTCGTAGTGATCGAAATGCCGCGCACCGTAGAGCTTGTCCATCTGCTGCACCAGCGACGCATGCGCCTTGATCTGCTCGGGCTTGGCCTCCAGCGACTTGGCTTCGTCGGCGAACACGTTGAGGTAGACCGGCTGCTTGCCGCCGCTCAGTTCCACGCGCTTGTAGTACTTGCCGGCGAACATCGGCGAGTCGACCAGGTCGTCGAAGTCGATCGGCTTGAAGGTCACGGTGTCGCCAACCCGGCGGTCGGTCTCCAGCGCCGTGGCATAGCTCCAGCCAGCTGGCAAGGTGACGCTGGCCTGCGCCTTGATGTTGCGTGCGAAGACGCCGGCCGGATACAGCGCCGTGGTGTTCCACTGCAGGTTGAGCATCTCCGGGGTCATCATCACCCGGCCCTGGTTGGGGGCCTGCGGCGAGAGGAACTTGAACTCGGCCACCAGCTCGCTGGCGCCCTGCGGCACGTCCACGGTGAAGGCATACACATCGAACTGGTCGCGCTTCCACGGCACCACCTTGCCGTCGACCTTGATCACCAGCCCCGCGAGCTTGTCGATCGGCCCGGTCGGCGAGTGATTGCCCGGAATCCATTGCGGGTACAGCAGCGTCATCGGGCCCGGCCGGGCCGGCATGGTGGTTTTGACCTTGAAGATGCGATGGGCCAGATCGGTGGCATCGACGTCGATCTTCAAGGTGCCGTCGAACGGTATGTCCTGCGGCGGTGCGGTTTGCGCAGCCGCAGGCAGCGACAACGCCGCCAACAACGACACGGACAACAGGGTGGGTATTTTCATCGCAACTCCGCAGGTGACCTGGAACAGGCAAGCCCACGATGCTAAGCGCCTGCCTGTGCTTCCCCGTATGCCATTGGTCATGTTGCGGGCGAAATGGTGCGTAAAAAAAGGCCGCCAATCACTTGGCGACCTCTTCTTCAACGTTGCTGCGATCGGGCGTGGCGCCGTCTCAATGCATCATGTTGACGTTCATGTTGTGCAGCACCCACAGCGAACCGACGATCACGATGCCGATGATCAGCAGCGAGAACAGACCCACCTGCACGTTGGAGCGCTGTTCCGGCGTGCGGTCCATGTGCAGGAAGTACACCATGTGCACCAACATCTGCACCGCGGCCATGACCGAGATCACGATGACGGTGACGCCCTTGGAGAACGCGCCGCTCATCACCATCGCAAACGGGATGACGGTGAGGATCACGGCCATCACAAAGCCGATCAGATAGGACTTCAAGCCGCCGGCATGCGCGTCGGCAGCGGTTTCGGTGTGGTGGTGATTGGCCATTACAGCGCTCCCAGCAGATAGACGACGGTGAACACACCGATCCAGATGATGTCCAGGAAGTGCCAGAACAGACTCAGGCAGGCCAGACGCGTGCTGTTGCGCGCGGTCAGACCGTTCTTGGAAATCTGGATCACCAGCACCGCCATCCACAGCAGGCCCGAGGCCACGTGCAGACCGTGCGTGCCCACCAGGGTGAAGAACGCCGACAGGAAGGCACTGCGACCCGGGCCGGCACCCTCATGGATCAGGTGGTTGAACTCCCACACTTCCATGCACAGGAAGCCGATACCCAGCAGCGCGGTCACTGCCAGCCAGCCGTACAGGCCACCCATCTTGCGCTTGTGCGCGGCAATCATCGCAAAGCCGAAGCTCAAGCTGCTGAACAACAGCAGGAAGGTTTCCACCAGCACGAACTTCAGGTCGAACAGCTCCTTGGCGGTCGGCCCGTCCACCGTGGCGCCGGAGAGCACCGCATAGGTGGCGAACAGACCGGCAAACAGCAGGCAGTCGCTCATCAGATAGACCCAGAACCCGAAGACGGTGTTGCCACCGCCGTCGTGATGCTCGTGGTCGTGATCGTGGCCGCCCGCGTGGGCGGCGTGGTCAAGCGTGGTCGAGGAAGCCATGGTCATACCACCTTCGCGGCCTGCGCCGCCTGTTGCTGTTCGAGCAGGGCGAAACGTGCGTTTTCGATGCGCTCCACTTCGTCGGCCGGTACCCAGTAATCGATGTCGTCATCGAACGTGCGTGCGATGAAGCTGCCGATCATGCCCACCAGACCGATGATGGCCAGCCACCAGATGTGCCAGATCAGACCGAAGCCCAGCAGCACGCTGAAGGCACCGATGTAGACGCCTGCGCCGGTATTACGCGGCATGTGGATCGCTTCGTACTTGGATGGACGCACCCAGCCCTTGCCGTTCTGCTTGTCGGCCCAGAACTGATCGCGGTCGTCGATGTGCGGCAGCACGGCGAAGTTGTAGAACGGCGGCGGCGAAGAGGTTGCCCATTCCAGCGTACGGCCATCCCACGGATCGCCCGTGTAGTCCATATGCTCCTTGCGCTTCCACACGCTGTAACCGATCTGCACCAGGTTCAGGAAAATACCCATGCCGATGATTGCGGCACCCACAGCAGCCACGTACAGCCACGGCGCCCACTCGGGGTGGTTATAGGTGTTCATGCGACGGGTCATGCCCATGAAGCCGAGCACGTACAGCGGCATGAAGGCCACGAAGAAGCCGATAATCCAGCACCAGAACGAGGCCTTGCCGATCTTCTCGTTGAGCTTGAAGCCGAATGCCTTCGGGAACCAGTAGGTCAGGCCTGCCAGGTAACCGAACACCACGCCGCCGATGATCACGTTATGGAAGTGCGCGATCAGGAACAGGCTGTTGTGCAACACGAAGTCCACGGCCGGAATCGCCAGCATCACGCCGGTCATGCCGCCGATGGTGAAGGTGATGATGAAGCCGATCGTCCACAGCACCGGCGAGGTCATGTGCACGCGACCGCGGAACATGGTGAACAGCCAGTTGAAGATCTTCACGCCGGTCGGAATCGAGATGATCATCGTCGTGATGCCAAAGAAGGCATTGACGTTGGCACCCGAGCCCATGGTGAAGAAGTGGTGCAGCCACACCACGAACGACAGCACGCCGATGCACGAGGTGGCGTAGACCATCGAGGTGTAGCCGAACAAGCGCTTGCGGCTATAGGTGGCGATCAACTCGGAGAAGATGCCGAACGCCGGCAGGATCAGGATGTAGACCTCCGGATGACCCCAGATCCAGATCAGGTTGACGTACATCATGGCGTTGCCGCCGCCGTCATTGGTAAAGAAGTGCGTGCCCAGGTAACGGTCGGCACCCAGCAGCGCCAGCGCCACGGTCAGGATCGGGAACGCTGCGATGATCAGGATGTTGGTGATCAGCGCGGTCCAGGTGAAGATCGGCATGCGCATCAGGGTCATGCCCGGCGCGCGCATCCGCATGATCGTCACGAAGAAGTTGATGCCGGTGAGCAACGTGCCCAGGCCTGAGACCTGCAACGCCCAGATGTAGTAGTCGACACCGACCCCCGGGCTGTATTCCAGTCCCGACAACGGCGGATAGGCCAGCCAGCCGGTCTGCGCGAACTCACCCACACCCAGCGAGATGTTGATCAGCGCTGCGCCGGCCACGAACAGCCAGAAGCTCAGCGAGTTCAGGAACGGGAACGCCACGTCGCGTGCGCCGATCTGCAGCGGCACGATCAGGTTCAACAGGCCCGTCATGAACGGCATGGCCATGAAGAAGATCATGATCACGCCATGCGCGGTAAAGATCTGGTCGTAGTGATGCGGAGGCAGCACGCCTTCACCACCATTACCGGCCAGCGCCTGCTGGGTGCGCATCATCGCCGCGTCGGCAAAGCCGCGCAGCAACATGATCAACGCCACGATGATGTACATCACGCCGATGCGCTTGTGATCCACCGAGGTGAACCACTCTTTCCAGAGATAGCCCCACAGCTTGTACTTGGTGATGGCGCCCGCGATGAGCAGGCCGAGCAGGCCGGCACCACCCAGCGCGACCATGATGATCGGCTCGTGGTACGGAACTGCCTCGATGGTAAGTTTGCCTAGCATCACTTGTCTCCAGAAGTGCACATGGCGACCGGCTCCGTAGCCGATGCCTGATGGTCGCCGTGGCCTTTGTTGTGGCCCGGACCATGCATGTATTTGTCGACCAGCGAGCGGAACATGCCGTCCTGCACCGACGAGTAGTAAGTGACCGGATATTGTTCCTTGTCGTTACGATTGGCAGCCAGCACCTGGTACTCGGCAGCGTTCAACGTAGTCGGCGACGCCTTGACCTTGGCCACCCACGCATCGAAACCTGCCTGATCGGTGGCATGCGCCTTGAAGCTCATCTTCGAGAAGCCGTGGCCGCTGTAGTTGGTCGACAGGCCGAAGTATTCGCCCTGCTCGTTGGCCACCAGATGCAGCTTGGTTTCCATGCCCGCCATCGCGTAGATCATGGTGCCCAGGTGCGGAATGAAGAACGAGTTCATCACCGTGTCGGAGGTGATCTTGAAGTTCAGCGGCGTGTGCACCGGGAACGCGATCTCGTTGACGGTGGCGATGTTCTGGTCGGGATAGATGAACATCCACTTCCAGTCCAGCGATACGGCTTCGATATTGATCGGCTTGACGTCCGAATCCAGCGGCCGGTAAGGGTCCAGCGCGTGCGACGAGCGCCAGGTCAGCACTGCCAGCACCAGGATGATCACGCACGGGATCGACCACACCACCACTTCGATGGCCGTGGAGTGCGACCAATCCGGCTCGTAGCGAGCCTTGGTGTTGGAGGCGCGATATTTCCACGCGAACGCAATCGTCATCACGATCACCGGGATGACCACGATCAGCATCAGCACCACCGAGGTGATCAGCAGTTGCTTTTCGTCGTGGCCGATCTGGCCTTTCGGATTGAGGATGGCCGAGTTGCAACCTGCCAGCAGCAGGAAGGGCAACATCAGACCTGGACGAAGTAAACGCCCGAGCTGTTTCAGCGGAATCATCGGTCGATCCAAGTGCGAAGGAACGCCAGCCTCGTTCGTCGTATCCGTCCTGGGATGTTCCCGACGCAGCTGTCTTCCCAGAGGAGATGAACTGCGCAGAACGAAGACACGGGTTAGCGCGCTAATTTTAGTCTTTGCTGCACCTGCACGAAACCCATTGGCAATGATCTGACGCAATAAATACGCGCCAATTTGTGCGACATGTTGTCGCAGCGCAGCGCGAGGCAAGAATTCCGCCGTTGCGTTTGCAAAAGGGGCAGGTTTGCACGCACGCAACGCATGCGAGGACTACGTGAAACGCGGTGTTTCGGCGCTTCAAAACGCAACTGGGCCGGTACAGGCCGACCCAGTCTTGAAGCGTGGTGCCGGAAATAGGAATCGAACCTACGACCTACGCATTACGAATGCGCCGCTCTACCAACTGAGCTATTCCGGCGAGCCGTCAATTGTAGGAGCGCAGCTGCCCCCGGGTCAATCGCTGCAAGCGCCGCATCGTGCCTAGCCATCGCTCAGCTGACCAGACGCAGCCGCAGCTCCTTGGGCAGCGCGAACACCATCGATTCCGGCTCGCCTTCCAGCTCGGAGACGCCGTTGGCCCCCAGCTCGCGCAAACGCGCCAGCACGCCATCAACCAGCACCTGCGGCGCAGAGGCCCCGGCGGTGAGGCCGATATGCTGCTTGCCGACGACCCAGGCCGGATCGATCTCGCTGGCGTTGTCGATCAGGTAGGACTCCACCCCGTCACGCCGGGCCAGCTCGCTCAACCGGTTGGAATTGGAACTGTTGGGCGAACCGACCACCAGCACCAGATCGCACTGGCGCGCCAGATCGCGCACCGCATCCTGGCGGTTCTGTGTGGCGTAGCAGATGTCGTCATGGCGCGGCCCCTGCATTGCCGGGTAGCGCGCACGCAAGGCCTCGATGATGCCCATGGTGTCGTCCACCGACAGCGTGGTCTGGGTGGTGTAGGCAAGATTCTCCGGTTGGCGCACATCGAGCGTGGCGACCTGTTCGATGTCTTCGACCAGGTAGATCGTGCCCGGCCCGCGTTCGCGGCTCCACTGCCCCATCGTGCCTTCCACTTCCGGGTGGCCGGCATGGCCGATCAGCACCACGTCGCGGCCGGCCCGGCAATGCCGCGCAACCTCGAAATGCACCTTGGTCACCAGCGGGCAGGTGGCATCGAATACCTTCAGCCCACGACGCTCGGCCTCCAAGCGCACTGCCTGCGAGACGCCGTGCGCGCTGAAGATCACCGTGGCATCGTCGGGCACCTCGTCGAGTTCTTCGACGAAGACCGCGCCACGCTGCTTGAGGTCGTCGACCACGAAACGGTTGTGTACGACCTCGTGGCGCACATAGATCGGCGCGCCCAGCGTTTCGATCGCACGCTTGACGATCTCGATCGCACGGTCGACACCGGCACAAAAACCACGGGGATTGGCGAGCAGGACATCCATGGCGGACATTCTACGGGAATGGAGGATGGGGGGTCTGACCGGGCGGTACGCGTCTGCAGGCAGGCTTCAGCGCAGATTCCCGGTTCCCGACGCCTGCTTGCCGGTTTTGTCGAACAACCCGAACACCGCGATGCCGATCGCGCCGCCCACGATCGCCGAATCGGCGATGTTGAAGGACGGCCAGGTGTGGCTGCCGATGTACCACTGGATGAAATCCACCACGTGGCCATGCATCAGCCGGTCGATCACATTGCCGATGGCCCCGCCGATCACCAGCGCGTAGGGCAGCGCGCTACGCCAGTGCCCGCGCGCGGTGCGCGAGAGCCAGAACGCCAACAGGCCGCTGATGCCCACCGCCAACGCGGTGAAGAACCACAGCTGCCAGCCGCCGGCATCGCTCAAGAAGCTGAAGGCCGCACCGGTGTTATAGGTGCGGTACCAGTTCCAGAAGCCGTCGATGACCGGCACAGGGGTGTATTCCGGCAGGCTGGAGAGCACCCAGGCCTTGCTCCACTGGTCCAGCCCGACCACCACGGCCGACAGCAGGAGCCAGATCAGGGCGGAGGGTTTGGGTCTTGCGGTCATGGAATCACCTTAGCTGTTGCGTCTGCCGGGTTCGGGAGACGCTGCCCGACGGGCAAATCGGTCAGCGGCGCCGGATGCGCCATCGCGGCCCTCATCCGGCGCTGCGCGCCACCTTCTCCCGCTTGCGGGAGAAGGATATTGGAACGGACTCCCGCTTGCGGGAGAAGGGTATTGGAACGGACTCCCGCTTGCGGGAGAAGGGGTATTGGAACGGACTCCCGCTCGCAGGAGAAGCAATCAAGACATCAGAACCAGCGACGCTAGAACCAGCGACGCTGCTCGCCCGGGCCTTCGATATTGCTGACGCAGCGGCTGCACAGTTCCGGGTGACGCGGATCGCTGCCCACGCTGGCCTGGTGGTGCCAGCAACGCACGCACTTGGCCTTTCTGGTCGGCTGCGCGCTGACGAAGATGTCGTCGGTGCTGGCCGCAGTCACGGTCACGTCGCCACTGATGAACAGGAAGCGCAACTCCTCGGCCAGCGGCTGCCAGCGCGCGGCAGTCTGCGCATCGGCGGCCACGGTGATCTCCGCTTCCAGCGCCGCGCCGATCGCCCCGTTGGCACGCATCGGCTCCAGCACCTTGGCCACCTGCTCGCGCAAGGCCAGCAGCCTGTCGACATCGGCACTGCTCAGCGCAGCATCGGCCGGCAACGGCGCCAGGCCGTCGTACCAGGTGGCGAACAACACGTTGTCGACCCGCTTGCCCGGCAGATAGCCCCACAGTTCCTCGGCAGTGAAACTCAGCACCGGCGCGATCCAGCGCACGAACGCCTCGGCCACGTGATACATCGCGCTCTGCGCCGAACGGCGGCCGCGCGCATCTTCGGCCATCGTGTAGAGGCGGTCCTTGGTGACGTCCAGGTAGAGCGAGCCCAGGTCCACGCTGCAGAAATTCAGCAGCGCCTGCACGATCTCGGCGAAGTCGTAGCGCGCATACGCGGCCACGATCTTTTCCTGCAATTCGTGCGCGCGGTGCACGATCCAGCGGTCCAGCAGCACCATGTCGTCCAGCGCCACCAGGTGTTGCAGCGGATCGAAGCCGTGCAGGTTGCCGAGCAGGAAGCGCGCGGTATTGCGCAGGCGGCGATACGCATCGGCATTGCGCTTGAGGATCTCCTGCGACAGCGACATCTCGTTGCTGTAGTCGGCCGAAGCGATCCACAGACGCAGGATGTCCGCGCCCAGGGTCTTCATGATGTCCTGCGGCTCGATGCCATTGCCCAGCGACTTGGACATCTTGCGGCCGTGCTCGTCCACGGTGAAGCCGTGGGTCAGGCACTGCTTGTACGGGGCCGCCTTGTCCATCGCCACGCCGCTCAGCAGCGAGGACTGGAACCAGCCGCGGTGCTGATCGGAGCCTTCCAGATACAGGTCGGCCGGCTTGGGCAGGCCGCGGTCCACCAGCACCGCTTCATGGGTCACGCCGGAGTCGAACCACACATCCAGGATGTCGGTGATCTTGTCGTAATCGGCTGCTTCATCGCCCAGCAGTTCGGCCGCGTCCAGCGTGTACCACACGTCCACGCCGCCCAGCTCCACGCGGTCGGCGACCTGGCGCAGCAACTCGGTACTGCGCGGATGTGGCTCGCCGGTTTCGCGGTGCACGAACAGCGCGATCGGAACGCCCCAGGTGCGCTGACGCGAGATGGTCCAGTCCGGGCGCCCATCGACCATGCCGGCGATACGCGCCTGGCCCCACGACGGATACCAATGCACGTTTTCGATGGCTTTCAGCGCATCGGCGCGCAGGTTGGCCTGCTCCATCGAGATGAACCATTGCGGCGTGGCGCGGAACGCAATCGGCGTTTTGTGTCGCCAGCAATGCGGATAGCTGTGCTCCATCTTGCTGGCCGCCAACAGCACGCCGGTGTCGCGCAGCGCTTCGATGATGACGTCGTTGGCTTTCCAGATATGCAAGCCGGCCAGCACGGTGTCGCCCAGCGGCGGCGTCGACGGCAGATACACGCCGCGCCCATCCACCGGGTTGATCTGCGCGGCGCCATAGCGCTCGAGCAGGCCGTACTGCTTGGAGACCTGGTAGTCCTCCTGGCCATGGCCCGGTGCGGTATGCACCGCGCCGGTACCGTCCTCGGCCGACACGTGGTCGCCCAGCAGCAGCGGAATCTCGCGCTCGGCATAGAACGGGTGGTTCAGCAGCATCCGCTCCAGCGCCGCGCCCTTGGCATGGCCGTGCACCACCACCGTGTCCACGCCATAGCGCGACAGCGCCTTGCCGGCCAGGGCCTCGGCCACCACCAACCAGCGCGGCTGGCCGCGATCGGCCGGGCCTTCGACCAGCACGTAGTCCAGTTCCGCGCCCAGGCTCACCGCCAGCGACGCCGGCAGCGTCCACGGCGTGGTGGTCCAGATCGGCACCGCCACGCCCACGCCCGCCGGCAGGCTGGCGCCGAACGCGGCAGCGACAGCCGCCGGATCACGCGCCGGATAGGCGATATCCACCGTCGGCGACACCTTGTCGGCGTATTCGATCTCGGCCTCGGCCAGCGCCGAGCCGCAATCGAAGCACCAGTGCACCGGCTTCACGCCACGGGTCAGATGGCCATTGTCGACCACCTTGGCCAGCGCGCGGATCTCGTTGGCTTCGAAGCGGAAATCCAGCGTCTTGTACGGGTTGTCCCAATCGCCGATCACGCCCAGGCGCTTGAAATCGCGGCGCTGCAGATCGATCTGCTCGGTGGCGTACTCGCGGCACTTCTGGCGGAACTCGGCTGCGTCGAGCTTGACGCCGACCTTGCCGTACTTTTTCTCGATCGCGATCTCGATCGGCAGGCCGTGGCAATCCCAGCCCGGGATGTAGGGCGCATCGAAGCCAGCCAGATACTTCGACTTGACGATGATGTCCTTGAGGATCTTGTTGACCGCATGGCCCAGATGGATCTGGCCATTGGCATACGGCGGGCCGTCGTGCAGCACGAACAGCGGGCGCCCTGCCGCATTGGCGCGCAGTTGCGCGTACAGCCCCTCGCGCTCCCAGCGGTCCAGCATCGCCGGCTCGCGCTTGGGCAGGTCGCCACGCATCGGGAATTCCGTCGCGGGCAGATGGAGAGTGGCTTTGTAGTCTTGGGTCACAGGTCTCTACCGTTGCGCTGCGTTGTCTGAAGTGTCTGCACATCCATGTGCAGACGTTTGCGAGGAGCTCGCATGTCCATTGTCCGCACATGGATGTACGGGCTCTTGCGAGGGACTCGCATCATAGGCGGGCTGTTGCGAGGAACTCGCATGTGTTGCAGAAACTGCGTGCCTGTCCAGCACCGAACGCGCCTGCTCGGCATCACGATGCATCTGCACGGTCAGCGCGTCCAGGCCATCGAACTTCTCTTCGTCGCGCAGCTTGGCGACGAATTCGACCTCGATATGCCGGCCATACAGATCGCCCTGGAAATCGAACAAATGCGCTTCCAGCAGCGGCTCCACACCGGCCACGGTCGGGCGCGTGCCAAAGCTCGAGACCGACGGCCACGGCCGCTCGGCAACACCATGCACCCAGGTCGCGTAAATGCCCGACAGCGCCGGCGTGCGCGGGAAACGCAGGTTGGCGGTGGGATAGCCCAGGGTGCGGCCAAGCTGCTTGCCGCGCACCACCCGCCCGCCGATGGCATACGGACGGCCAAGCAATTGCCCGGCGTGCGCGAACTCGCCCGCGCCCAGCAGCTCGCGGATGCGCGTAGCCGAGATGCGCTCGCCGTGCAGGTGCACCGGCGCGATTTCGCCCGCCGCAAAGCTGTAGTGCGCACCGAGCGAGCGCAGCAGGCCGATATCGCCGCCACGCCGATGGCCGAAACGGAACTCCGGGCCGATCCAGACTTCGCGCGCACATAGCCGGCCGACCAGCGCCAGGCGTACAAAATCTTCCGCGCTCATCTTCGACAGGCGACCATCGAAACGGATCATGCCAACGCTGTCGGCACCGTAGCCGTGCAACCCTTCGATCTTGGCGCGGGCCAGGGTCAGCCGCGGCGGCGGCGCGGCGGGCGCAAAGAACTCGCGCGGCAGCGGCTCGAAGCTTACCGCCACTGCTGGCACGCCGAGTGCGCGCGCGCGCCACGGCGTGTTGCACCAGCGTCCGATGCCCCAGGTGCAGGCCATCAAAAGCGCCGATGCAGACCACGCTTCCGCGCGGGAACAGCGTCCCGCCATCGACGTCTCTAAACAGCGTGCTCATTCCTCGATCCAAACAGATGCCGGCCAGCCGGCCGGCCCTCGTTGATGCGTAACCTGTAAGTATAGCCGTGCCAGTCAAGCCGCATGGGCGCGCACGTGGGCGCGGCAGCGCCCAACTAACCACCCTGCGATTGGCTGCGCGACACGCTACCCAACGCAGGCGACCGTGCAGCACGCCCACGCATGTTCGGCAGTCACCCTAGCCTTCGCGCAGATGCCGCGGCCGCAGCCCCAGCGCCAGCTGCGCGACCAGATAGGTCGCCCCGCCACTGCCCACCAGCACCGCCAGCCAGCCAATGCGGCTCCATTTGTCCATCTGCGTAAACGACGGCAGCCACCACAGCAGGCTCAACAGCACCGCCACCATCGCCGCACATGCCAGCAGCAGGCGCAGCGCATAGCCACCCCAGCCTGGCCGGCGCTGGTACACCCCGGACTTGCCCAGCCAGTACCACAGCAATCCCAGATTGAGATAACTCGACAGGGCACTGGCGATACCCAGCGCCAGATGCAGGCCCGGCTGCTTGCCCAGCGCCTGCATCACGCCCTGCGCCCTGAGCTCGGGCGGCACCATGATCTGGTAGACCACCGCCAGCAGCGCGAAGTTGAACACCATGTTGGCGATCAGCGCCGCGACCCCGGCACGCACCGGGGTGCGGGTGTCCTGACGCGCGTAGAAGGCCGGCAGCAGCACCTTGAGCATGGCGTAGGCCGGCAGGCCGAAGCTCAATCCGTAGACCGACATTGCGGTCATGCGGGTGTCGAATGCAGTGAACTGGCGGTACTGGAACAAGGTCGCCACCAACGGCTCGGCCAGCAGCAGCAAGCCCAGCATGGCCGGCATCGCAATCAGCAAAGTGGTGCGGAAGCCCCAATCCAGCGCGCCCGAGAACGCGGTGCGGTCGGTTTTGACGTGATGGCGGGCCAGCGCCGGCAGGATCACCGTACCCAACGCCACGCCGAACACACCCAGCGGCAATTCCAGAAAGCGATCGGCCAGCGACAGCCACGATTGCGAGCCATCGGCCAGGCGCGCGGCAATCACGGTATCGAGCATCAGGTTGATCTGCGCAATCGACGAGCCGAACAAGGTCGGAATCATCAACGTCAGCACCTTGCGCACATCCGGGTGATTCCAGCCCCAGCGCGGCAGCGTCAGCAGGTCGATACCTTTCAGCGCTGGCAGCTGGAACAGCAGCTGCAGCGCACCGGCCACCAGGACCGCCCAGCCCAGCGCCAGGATCGGCACCTCCAACCGCGGCGCCAGCCACAGCGCGCCGGCGATCATGCACAGGTTGAGGATCACCGGCGTCAGCGCCGGAATGGCGAAGCGCTGGAAGCTGTTGAGCGCGCCGCCGGCCAGCGCCGTCAACGAAACGAACAGCAGAAACGGAAAGGTCAGCCGCAGCAGATCGACCAACAATCCGTATTTTTCCGGATCGGTTGCCGCGCCATCGGAAAACACCGCGGCCAGCTGCGGGGTGAAGATCAACCCCAGCGCAGTGATCAGCAGCAACATCCCGCCCAAGGTCCCGGACACGCGCGCCATCAGTTCGCGCAGATCGGCGTGCGGGCGGGTTTCCTTGACCTCGGTGAACACCGGCACGAACGCGGTGGCGAATGAGCCTTCGGCGAACAACCGGCGCAGGAAATTGGGAATGCGGAACGCCACCCAGAACGCGTCGGTCACCGCATTGGCGCCGAAGGTAGTGGAAATCGCCTGGTCGCGGATCAGGCCGAGCACCCGCGAGATCATGGTCATACTGCTGAATGAGAGCAGGCCTCTCAACATGCCGGGCTTGCTCACGCTGCGTCCCTCTTGACAACTGACTTGACGTACATATTTGGGTCCATCATACTTTCGCGCTTGCTTTTTCCACCATACCGATTTTTCAGGAACCCACCACCGTGGCCAATATCAAGTCCGCCAAGAAGCGCGCCAAGCAGACCATTGTGCGCAATGAGCGCAACACAGGTCAGCGTTCGATGCTGCGCACCGCCGTCAAGAAGGTGATCAAGGCCCTTGACGCCAACGATGCTGCAGGCGCCGAAGCTGCTTTCGCCGTTGCCCAGCCCATCCTCGACCGTTTCAGCGCCCGTGGCCTGATTCACAAGAACAAGGCTGCGCGTCACAAGAGCCGCCTGACCGCTCGCATCAAGGCCATCAAGGCCGCGTAAGCGATCAGATGGCGCATTGCCGGAAGCCTGGCTTCCTGCAACATAGAAAAACCCGGCCTTGGCCGGGTTTTTTGTGCGCTTGCGCCTGCACTCAGCCCGCATTGCGCGCCTCGAGCTCGTCTTCGCGCTGGCGGTCGAAGAACGCCATGACGTCTTTCATGATCGGGAACGTGCCATCACGCCCAAGGGCGGATACCAGGTACCACGGCGCTGTCCAGCCCAGCTCGGCCACGATGGTTTCGGCAGCGGCACGCGCTTCGTCTTCGAACATCAGGTCGGCCTTGTTGAGCACCAGCCAGCGCGGCTTCTTCAGCAATTCGGGATCATGCCGTTCAAGCTCGCGCTCGATGGTGCGCACCTGATCGGCCGGCGACACCCCTTCCACGCCACCCTCCAGGCGAAATATCCACCAGATGCAGCAGCAGGCGGGTGCGCTGCAGATGGCGCAGGAACTGCGTGCCCAGACCGGCGCCGTCGGCAGCGCCTTCGATCAGACCCGGCACGTCGGCGATGACGAAGCTGCGGTAGGCCTCGACACTGACCACACCCAGATTCGGATACAGCGTGGTGAACGGATAGTCGGCCACCTTCGGCGTTGCCGAGGACACTGCACGGATCAGGGTACTCTTGCCGGCGTTGGGGAAACCCAGCAGACCGACGTCGGCCAGCAGCTTGAGCTCGAGCTTGAGTAGACGCTCTTCGCCTTCTTCGCCGGTGGTGGACTGGCGCGGTGCCCGGTTGACCGAGCTTTTGAAATGCATGTTTCCCAGGCCACCCTTGCCACCCTTGGCCACCAGCAAGCGGTCACCATGCTGGGTGAGGTCGCCGATCACTTCATCGGTCTGCACGTTCATCACCACGGTTCCGACCGGCACCACGATGACGCGGTCTTCGCCGCCCTTGCCATAGGCCTGACGGCCCATGCCGTTCTCGCCGCGCTGCGCCTTGAAGGTGCGCTCATGGCGGAAGTCGACCAGGGTGTTGACGTTCTCATCGGCCACAATCCAGACGCTGCCGCCGGCACCGCCATCGCCACCGTCGGGACCACCCAGCGGAATGAACTTCTCGCGGCGAAAGCCGACACAGCCATTGCCGCCATTACCGGCGGTCACCAGGATTTCTGCTTCGTCGACTAACTTCATGAGATGACAACCGGGAATTGGGAATTGGGAATTGGGAATAGGGAATGGGCAAGCACAAGCAGCCCATTACCGCTGGCGAGAACATCACCAGCACGACAGCAGAAAACGCGATAGGGCACACAGCCGGCTTTTACGACTCCCGACTCCCGATTCACAATTCACAATTCACCGCCGTCAAACGAAAAACCCCGCCGAAGCGGGGCTTTCCGTGTCGTTGGCAACCGCGCTGGGCGCGGCTGCGAACTGGCCTGCATGGAGCGGGCGATTACGCCTCGGCAACCACGCTGACGGTGCGACGCTTCTTCGGACCCTTGGTGGAGAACTCCACCTTGCCGTCGACCAACGCAAACAGCGTGTGGTCACGACCCAGGCCGACGCCGGCGCCCGGATGGAACTGGGTGCCGCGCTGACGCACGATGATGTTGCCGGCGTCGATGGCCTGGCCACCAAAGATCTTCACGCCGAGGTACTTCGGGTTGGAATCGCGACCGTTGCGCGAGGAACCTACGCCCTTTTTATGTGCCATGACTGGTTCTCCTTACTTCTTGTCGCCACCGGCGATGCCGGTGATCTCGATTTCGGTGTAGTACTGACGGTGTCCCTGACGCTTCATGTGGTGCTTGCGGCGACGGAACTTGATGATGCGCACCTTGTCGGCGCGGCCGTGGGCCACAACCTTGGCGGTGACCGAGGCGCCCTTCAGCGCATCGCCCAACTTGATGCCATCGCTATCGCCCAGCATCAGGATGGTGTCGAACTTGATCTCATTGCCTGCTTCGACTTCGAGCTTTTCCACGCGGAGCGTTTCGCCCTGCGCGACGCGGTATTGCTTACCGCCGGTTACCAGAACTGCGTACATGACCAGGTGTTCCTCTGTAGTTATTATGGTCGCCTGACTTGCCCATGGGGCAGACAGGAGCGGGATTGTACTGGCCTAGCGGGTTTCGGGTCAACCCGCAAGCGGGTGCGCGGCCGCGCACCCGAATCGGACGGGTAGAACGCATCATCCGGCCGCCACAACGGCCCCGGCAGACTGGCATTTGAGGCAATTGCCCTCACCTAGGTCGGCGGGTAGGCTGATCGACTGCCACTCATTCCTGCTGAGCACGCTCGCACCACTGCCGGTTCGCCGGCCCGACATCGGATCCCCCATGGCGATGGATTTCATCCGCATCCGCGGCGCGCGGACGCACAACCTCAAGAACATCGACCTCGACCTGCCTCGCGACAAACTGATCGTGATCACCGGCCTGTCCGGCTCGGGCAAGTCGTCGTTGGCGTTCGACACCATCTATGCGGAGGGCCAGCGCCGCTATGTCGAGTCGCTGTCGGCGTATGCGCGCCAGTTCCTCAGCGTGATGGAAAAACCGGACCTGGACCACATCGAAGGCCTGTCCCCGGCCATTTCGATCGAACAGAAATCGACCTCGCACAACCCGCGCTCCACGGTCGGCACGATCACCGAGATCTACGACTACCTGCGCCTGCTCTATGCACGTGTGGGCCAGCCGCGCTGCCCGGATCACGGCTTCCCGCTGGAAGCGCAGACGGTCAGCCAGATGGTCGACCACATGCTCACCCAGGATCAGGAACAGCGTTACATGTTGCTGGCGCCGGTGATCCGCGACCGCAAGGGCGAGCACGCGCAGGTGTTTGAACAACTGCGTGCGCAGGGCTTCGTGCGCGTGCGCGTGGACGGCGAGCTGTATGAGATCGACGCGGTGCCGGCACTGGCACTGCGCCAGAAACACACCATCGAAGCGGTCATCGACCGCTTCCGTCCGCGCGAAGACATCAAGCAGCGCCTGGCGGAAAGTTTCGAAACCGCGCTCAAGCTCGGCGAAGGCATGGTCGCAGTGCAGTCGCTGGACGACCCGGCAGCGGCCCCGCACCTGTTCTCGTCCAAGTACAGCTGCCCGGTCTGCGATTACTCGCTGCCGGAGCTGGAGCCGCGGCTGTTTTCGTTCAACGCACCGGTGGGCGCCTGCCCCAGTTGCGATGGCCTGGGCGTGGCCGAATTCTTCGACCCGGACCGCGTGGTCGTGCATCCGGAACTGTCGCTGTCGGCCGGTGCGGTGCGCGGCTGGGATCGACGCAATGCCTATTATTTCCAGTTGATCGCCTCGCTGGCCAAGCACTACAAGTTCGACGTGGACGCGGTGTGGAACACCTTGCCGGCCAAGGTGCGCCAGGCGGTGCTGTTCGGCAGTGGCGATGACGTCATCAGCTTCACCTACTTCACCGACGCGGGCGGGCGGACCACGCGCAAGCATCGCTTCGAAGGCATCCTGCCGAACCTGGAACGCCGTTACCGCGAGACCGAATCGCCGGCCGTGCGCGAAGAGTTGACCAAATACGTCAGCCAGCAGCCCTGCCCAGCCTGCAATGGCACGCGTCTGAATCGCGCCGCGCGCAACGTGTTCGTGGCCGATCGTCCGCTGCCGGAGCTGGTGGTGTTGCCGGTCAACGAAGCGCTGAATTTCTTCCGCGGATTGTCGCTGCCGGGTTGGCGGGGCGAGATTGCGGCCAAGATCGTCAAGGAAATCGCCGAGCGCCTGGGCTTTATGGTCGATGTAGGCCTGGATTACCTCACATTGGAACGCAAGGCCGACACCTTGTCCGGCGGCGAAGCGCAGCGTATCCGCCTGGCCAGCCAGATCGGCGCCGGCCTGGTCGGCGTGATGTACGTGCTGGACGAGCCGTCGATCGGCCTGCATCAGCGCGACAACGAACGCCTGCTTGGCACGCTGACGCGGCTGCGCGATCTGGGCAACACCGTCATCGTGGTCGAACATGACGAAGACGCCATTCGCCTGGCCGACCATGTGCTGGATATCGGCCCCGGTGCCGGCGTACATGGCGGCGAGATCTGCGCGCAAGGCACGCTGCAGGACATTCTGAAATCGCCACGTTCGTTGACCGGGCAGTACCTGTCCGGCAAGCGCCGCATCGAGATTCCCAAGCAGCGCCACAAGCCCAACCCGAAGATGATGCTGCATCTGCGTGGGGCGACCGGCAACAACCTGAAGAATGTCGACCTGGAGATTCCGGCCGGCCTGCTGACCTGCATCACCGGCGTCTCCGGGTCGGGCAAGTCGACGCTGATCAACGATACGTTGTTCACGCTGGCGGCCAACGAAATCAACGGCGCCTCGCATACGGTGGCACCGCATCGCGAAGTCGAAAATCTGGACCTGTTCGACAAGGTCGTGGATATCGACCAGTCGCCGATCGGGCGTACACCGCGCTCCAACCCGGCGACCTACACCGGCATGTTCACCCCGTTGCGCGAGCTGTTCGCGCAGGTGCCCGAGTCGCGTGCACGTGGTTATTCGCCGGGCCGTTTCAGCTTCAACGTGCGTGGCGGTCGCTGCGAGGCCTGCCAGGGCGACGGCATGATCAAGGTGGAGATGCACTTCCTGCCCGACGTTTACGTGCCTTGCGATGTCTGCCACGGCAAGCGCTATAACCGCGAAACGCTGGAGATCCGCTACAAGGGTTTCAATATCAGCGACGTGCTGCAGATGACCGTGGAAGATGCGCTGCGGCTGTTCGAGCCGGTGCCGTCGATCGCACGCAAGCTGGAAACGCTGGTCGATGTGGGATTGAGCTACATCAAGCTGGGCCAGAGCGCGACCACGCTCTCCGGCGGTGAAGCGCAGCGCGTCAAGCTGTCCAAGGAACTGTCGCGTCGCGATACCGGACGCACCCTGTACATCCTCGACGAGCCGACCACCGGCCTGCACTTCCACGACATCGAAGCGCTGCTCGGCGTGCTGCACAAGCTGCGCGACGAGGGCAACACGGTGGTGGTGATCGAACACAATCTGGACGTGATCAAGACCGCCGACTGGATCGTGGACCTGGGTCCGGAGGGCGGCCATCGCGGCGGCACCATCCTGGTCTCCGGTACGCCGGAAGATGTGGCTGCACACAAGGCGTCCTACACCGGGCAGTTCCTGGCCAAGATGCTGCCGTCGGTGAAGGCGCGCGAGACGCGTCCGGCGGCGATGGCCAACAAGCCCGATGCACGTCCGCCGCGCAAGGTCAAACCGGAGAAGGTGGCCAAGGTCGCCAAGTCCGCCACCAAGAAAACCGCAAAGAAGAAGGCAAGCTGATGAGCGAACACAAGGTGTTGGCACGCATCCCGATCAGCGTGCGCTGGCGCGACATGGACAGCATGGGCCATGTCAACAACGCCAAGTACATTTCGTATCTGGAAGAAGCGCGCGTGCGCTGGATGCTGGGCGTGCAAGGCGTGGCGATGACCGACCGCATCGCGCCGGTGGTTGCCGCCACCAACGTCAACTACAAGCAGCCGTTGATCTGGCCGAATGACATCACCGTCGAGTTGTTCGTCGAACGCCTGGGCACCAGCAGCGTGACCATCGGCCACCGCATCTTCGACCAGAAGGACGACAGCAAGCTGTACTCCGATGGCAACGTGGTGGTGGTGTGGATCGATACGCAGACCGGCAAGAGCGCGGCGCTGCCGGATGCGGTGCGCGCGGCCAGCACCTGAGTGTTAGCGACCCGGCTGCCGAGGCGCCTCACGGTTAAAAACTGACGGCGGCTCTTCCGGGAGCCGCCGTGTTGGTTTGCACGCTGGGGTGTTACGCGACAGTCGACCAACCATCAAGACCCCGGCGCGCGCTTGCGTGCTTCCAACGTGGCCTCGATTTCGCGACCGTCCTGCAAGGTAAAGTTCACCGGCACCTGCGCACCCTCCTGCAGCGGCGCAGTCGCGTCCATCAACATCAGATGCAGGCCGCCCGGCGCCAGCGGGACCGACTTGCCGGCCGGCAATGCCAGCTCCGGCACCGCACGCATGCGGTTGACACCATTGGTTTGCGTGCTTTCGTGCAAGGAGACATCGGCAAACACGCTGCTCTTGGCAGCAGTGATCTTCAGCGACTGCGCACAGCCGTTATGAAACTGCCCGAAACCCGCTGCCATTCCTATGCCTCCCGGCGGCGGAATGCGGATCCAGCCATTCTTGAATTCGGGCAGGCATTGCGCCGACACGCCCGCACTTGCCACCAGCGCAAACGCCGCGAGTGCCACGCCCGCACGCCTGACCCGCCCGCTTCGACTGCCGTCTATCATGACCCGACCTCCAGGAGCCCCGAATGAGCATCCAGATCTTAGACCATGGCCGTCTTCGCGAAATCCGTCTGGCGCGTCCGCCGGTCAATGCGCTGGACAGCGCGCTGTGCCAGGCGTTGAGCATTGCGGTGCAGCAGGCCGGCGATGAGGTCGATGGCATCGTGCTGTCGGGCAGCGAGCGGATTTTTTCCGGCGGCATGGATGTGCCGCATCTGCTGGCGCATGGCACCGACCGCGCCGCGCTACTGGCCAGTTGGACCGCGTTCTTTGGCGCCGCGCAGGCGCTGGCCAATAGCCGCGTGCCGGTGGCGGCGGCGATCGGCGGGCATGCGCCGGCCGGTGGCTGTGTGCTGGCACTGTGTTGCGACTACCGGGTGATGGCGCGCAGTGCCGACACCGCAAAACCCTATGCGATCGGCCTGAACGAAGTGCAGGTGGGCCTAGCCGCGCCGGAAGGCATCCAGCGCCTGTTGCGTCGCGTGGTCGGCGCGCACCGCGCCGAGCGCCTGCTGATCTCCGGGCAACTGCTACCAGCCGAACAAGCAGTCAAGATCGGCCTGGTGGACGAGCTGGTCGACGGCGAGCTGGTCACCGCACGTGCGGTGGCATGGCTACAGGAGCTGCAACAGCTGCCGCGCCAGCCGATGCTGACCACGCGCGCGATTGCGCGCGCGGACCTGCGCGCGGCATTGGCCCCCGAGTTGATCCGGCTGGAGCGCTTCATCGATGGCTGGTACGCGCCGGATGCGCAGACCGCGCTGCATGGCTTGGTGGCGCGCCTGCAGAAGGCCTGAGCCCCGCCGTCGCGGCGCCCATTGGGCGGGCCGGTATACTCGCCATCCGTCGCATGCCAGGCCAGCCCCTTGTCCGCCACCGCCGAACCCGTCGTCTCCGAACTGATCAGCCTGCTGTCGCTGGAGCGTCTGGAGGACAACCTGTTTCGTGGCCAGAGCCGCGACATCGGCACCAAATACGTGTTCGGTGGGCAGGTGCTGGGCCAGGCGTTATCGGCAGCGCAGGCCACGGTCGAAAACGGCCGTCAGGCGCATTCGCTGCACGCGTATTTCCTGCGTGCCGGCAATATCGACCACCCCATCGTCTACGACGTCGACCGCACCCGCGATGGCGGCAGTTTTTCAGTACGCCGGGTCACGGCGATCCAGCACGGCAAGGTGATTTTTTTCTGCGCGGCCTCGTTTCAGGAGCACGAAGACGGCGCCGAGCATCAGTCGGCGATGCCTGTCGTACCGCCACCGGAAGACATCGAACCGTCCGCCCCGCTGGCACCGGAGGTGTTGAGCAAGCTGCCGGCCAAGGTGCAGCGCTGGCTGTCGCGCGGCGGCCCGTTCGAGTTTCGCCATGTGTTCCCGCGCGACGAACTCAAACCGCCCAAGCGCCCGCCGTTCCAGCAGATGTGGCTGCGCTTGAGCAATCCCATCGGCGACGATGTGGGCCTGCATCGAGCGCTGCTCGCGTATGCCTCCGATTTCCAGTTGCTGGGCACCTCAACATTTCCGCACGGCATCAGCTATTACACGCCGAACGTGCAGATGGCCTCGCTCGATCACGCGCTGTGGTTCCACCGCCCCTTCCGCACCGACGACTGGCTGTTGTACTCACTCGATAGCCCCACTGCGCAGGGCGCGCGCGGCCTGGCGCGCGGGCAGTTCTTCACCCGCGACGGCGTGCTGGTGGCCAGCACCACGCAGGAAGGATTGATCCGGGTGGTGCCCGACGGCAGCACGATTGCCGTGCCGGGCAAGGAGTAGGCCTCCACGCGCGACAGAGCCGCGCGCTGTTTGATTGCCAGTTTGCACGCGGGCCGCGCGGAAGGCAGCAGAGCACCTCTCCCAGCGCGCCGCAAGCTGGCATCCTTGCCCGCCCTGCGTACGCGGCCACCTGACTGCACCACCCGCATCCTGATGTTCCATCTTGAACCGGCGCCGCAGCGGCGCCATCTGTTCCGGACCCAACGGCGTTTTCCACCATGCGCAAGATCTTCAGCAGTCAACGTATCGAAACCGCCGAAGGCGTGGCCAATCTCTTGCGCGATGCGGGCATCGAGATCCGCCTCAGCAATGGCCGCTCTTACCAGAGCAAGCGCGGCGGCCAGTTCAGCTACCTGGAACAGAGCAATGCCCAGGCGCAGCCCACCGTCTGGATCGTGCATGCCAATGACCAGCCGCGTGCGCGCGAACTGCTGCGTGACGCCCGCCTGCTGGACACCACCCGCCGCGACCTGCCGAATGTGGAATACACCTTCCGCGAAGGCGAGAACGGCTCCAGCTCCAGCGCGCGTAGCTGGGCCTGGCGCATCCGCCTGGTGCTACTGCTGGTCATCGGCGCCATCGCCATGGTGGTGGTGATGTGCCATCGCAGCGCACCAGCACCAGCGGCACAACCGGCATCGCAGCAGGCGCCAACCCAAGATGCCGCCCAACCGGCAGCAGAAGACGAGGAACTGCGCGTGCGGATCCAGCCGGCGCACTGAGCACTGCGCGCCCGCGCAGCCAGCCGGTGGCGCAACGGGTACCATCCTTATCATCGCGGTCACATCCATAGCCAGCAGGCGTCATGCTGGCGACAGGACACCGATTGCGCCGATGAACGCCGACACGCTGGATCTGATGTTGCAACGCGAATTGCCCAATGCCGCGGCTGGCTGCCAGCAGGCTTACGGGCGCATCGTACTGGCCTGCCAGAACACGGTGACCGCGATCGCCCTGGCGATCACCCGCGACCTCGCGGCCAGCGAAGATATTGCCCAGGAGGCCTTCCTGCGTGCCTGGCAGCGGCTGGCGCAGCTGCATCAACCGGCCAGTTTCTTGCCATGGCTTCGGCAGATCACCCGCAACCTGGCGCGCGACTGGCTGCGCGCCAACCGCCATCGCGCGCTCAGCGGCGAGGCGGCCGAGTTGGCCATCGCGATGGCCGCCGACCCGGCACCCTCGCCCGCTGACCAACTGTTGCAGGTGGAAGAAGAGATCGCCGCGCTTGACATCATCTCTGCATTGCCCGAAGAAAGCCGCGAAACGCTCCTGCTGTATTACCGCGAAGGCCAGAGCTCGCAACAGGTTGCCTCGCTCGTTGGACTCAGCGACGCAGCGGTGCGCAAGCGCCTGTCGCGCGCACGTGCCAGCGTACGCAGCGAGCTGCTGCGCCGGTTCGGCGACTTCGCGCGTGGCAGCGCCCCCAGCGTGGCGTTCGCAAGCGCAGTGAGCTCGGCCACCCTGTTGGGCGCGCCGGGAAAGGCAAGCGCGGCGATTGTGCTGACGGGGATGGGCAGCGCGGGCAAGTTGGGCGCGAGCGGGTTGACCGGCTCAGCGCTTGGTGGGGGCGGCGCTGCTGGTGCGCTCAGCATCTGGCTCGGCATGCCGGCATTGTTCGCTGCGTGCGCGGTGCTGGTTGCCGGGATCGGCACGTACTGGTCGTACTGGTATCTGCTGCGCTTCGCACAGACCGCCAGCGAAGCAGCGGCGATCCGTCGTTTCATGCACATCACCACGCTGACCTCGGTGCTGGTGTGCGGCAGCACGCTGCTGCTGAAACACCTGCAGGCGGGCGCGTGGGCATCGGTTCTGACGCTGTGCGCGGGCATGGCGGTGCTCAACTATCAATCCCTGCGCATCCTGCCACGCGTCATGCGCCCCATGCTCGAACGCGATGCGCGCAGACGCGGCGCCACCCGGGCACCGCTGCTGTACCGCTGCATGTTCAGTCCGGGCGCGATGGTGGTGAGCACGGCGGCTGTCATTGTGCCGATCGTGCAGCACTACCTGCGGTCGGGGATGTTTTGATCCGGGGTGACCTCACCGCTGCACCGGCAGTGCCAGCGCTTCCGAGACGAGCGCATGCGGCTGCGGATCCACCCGCGCTGACGGCAGCACCCGCTGCGTACGCAGGCGTGGCGACATGGTCATCGACAGCGCGTACTGGAGCACGCTCCGACGCGGCCTGCATGCAGGCAACGGTGAACGCCGCAGGCAACAACGTCGCATGATCCGAAGTGATGCGTTCGTATCCGACTTCAGCAGCCACCGGGTAGCGGCCACACTGCTATAAGCAGGAAGAATTCAACAAGACCCCCGGAGTAATCAAGTGAAGGCAAGTCTCTTCACCAGTCTGCTGATGATGGCCAGCATGAGCGCGCATGCAGACGGACTGACTACATCTCCCGATGGCAAGACCCTGTCGGTGAGTTTCGGAGCACCGACCTTCAAGCAGGTGCTTCACTACAACAAGATGTACGACAAGAAACCGTTCCCCGATGCGGAAATCTATTATTTCAGCAACGGCACGTACAAGATCATTTCCCAAGGGGAAAACCATTACGGCGTCTATGTCATGCAGGGAGGGTTCGACGACCAGACCTACACGATCCGCTTCATCTCCCTGCCCTCGGAAGACTGGGGCAACAAGACCGCATTCCATCAACTGACCTTCGTGCGCGGCGACAAGCAGAATGTCTTTATCCAGAACGCCATCGTCGACACCGGCGAAGCGATCGCGCAGCAGAACGGAACCTACACGCTGGAGAAAAACACCGTCTCCAATCCGGTTCCCACGTCCTGGAAGCACGACTGAGCGTTGCACCAGCGCCCAGGGTCCGGCCCAAACGCAAGCGCCCTCCCGCCACACGAGAGGGCGCGGTCGATCGGCGCCTTGTTACCTACTGCAGACAGCTGGGTGAACTCACTGATCACCCGAGCGGCGCTCGCCGGTGAACCACGAGCGCCGCGATCAGCGAGACCTTAGCGATTGGTCGCAGGTGCGGTGGCTGGCGCCGGCTTGCCATGGTCGCCGCGCCCCTCCCGCCCCTCCATCCCGCCCGCTCCGTGCCCGCCACGCCACTTGGACGCAGCATCGAACTCGGCCTTGCTCAGCTTGCCGTCCTTGTCGGTGTCGGCCTTGGCGAACCATGCATCGCGATGCTGCTGCATGCGCAGCTCGCGGTCGGCACGGTCAATGAAGCCGTCCTTGTTGAGATCCATCTGGTCGAAACGCGCGGCGAACTTCGGGTCAGCCTTGGCTTCTTCGCGGCTGATGCGGCCGTCCTTGTTCGTATCGAGCTTGGCCATCCATTCGCCACGCCCGCCACGACGATGATGCGGTCGCTCGTCGCGCGACAGCTTGCCGTCCTTGTTGGTGTCCAGCGTGTCGAACTGCGCGGCCAGGGCCGGATCGGCAGCCGCTTCGCTGCGGTCGATCACGCCATCGCCGTTCTTGTCGAGCTTGGCAGGACGCGGCGCATCGCCGGAAGCCGGCACGGTGGCGGCGAACGCGGCGCCGGTGGACAGCGCGGCCAGCACGGCCAGGGCGAGGAAAGGTTTGCGTGACGTCATGAGACACTCCTGAGAGATAAGAACCACCGCGGCACCTGCATGGGCCGCATCGCATGGGTGGTGCGTGCGGATCATCCGTGCGCTGCCACCAACACCCACATCAACGAGCCACCGATGCGCACGTTGACGTGCGGGCCGGGCGTATTCATCCGGCGGACAGTCGCCGCTGCTGCGACGCGCAGGCGCTATCCTTCGGCCATGGCCATCCATGCCGACACCCACGACGACCTGCGCCTGTTCCAGACCGGCGAGCATGCCTGTGGCTATTGGTCCGACCGGCAAGCGCGCGATCTGGTGCTGGATCCGCACGACCCGCGCCTGGGCGCGATGTATCCGCAAGCGCTGGCATGGGGCTTCCGTCGCTCCGGCGATCTGGTCTACCGGCCGCACTGCGAACGGTGCCGCGCGTGTGTACCGGTACGCATCGCAGTGGATGCGTTTGTTCCCGACCGCAGCCAACGCCGTTGCCTGGCGCGCAACCAGGATCTGGTCGTACGCGTGGTGGCCGCCGAGCGCACCGACGAACAACTCGCGCTATATCGCCACTACCTCAAGCACCGGCACCCCGGCGGCGGCATGGACGAGCATGGCGCCACCGAATTCGACCAGTTCCTGATCGGCGGTTGGTCGCACGGGCGCTTTCTGGAGATCCGCGAACCGGCCACGGCGCACCTGCCCGGCCGGCTGCTGGCGGTTGCAGTGACCGATCTCACCGAGCATGCGCTGTCGGCGGTGTACACGTTTTACGCGCCCGAGGCGGCAGCGCGCAGCCTGGGCACGTTCGCGATCCTGCAGCAGATCCAGTGGGCGCAGCGCGAGCGACGCGCGCATGTCTATCTGGGGTACTGGATCGATGGCCACGCGAAGATGAACTACAAGCGCCGCTTCAGCGCACTGGAAGCCTACGATGGCCGCCACTGGCGCGGCTTGCCCGGCCACACATCGGGCGATTGAACCGCCGGATTGCGACATCGGCGTGTCGCATCCCGCATGCGAGAATCCAGCGATGATCAAACCTTTCCTGCTGCTCGCGCTGACCGCCTTGTGCGCGGCCTGCGCCCACAGCGCACCGTCGCCCAAGATGCCCACCGACACCCTCGCCGCCAGGCCCGCAGCGGCAACGCTGCGCATGGCCACCTACAACACCTCGCTGTATTCGGACCAGGCCGGCGGCCTGATCCGTGAGTTGCAGGGCGATAGCGCGCATGCGCGCAAGATCGCTGCGGTACTGCAGCGCGTGCGCCCGGATCTGGTGCTGCTCAACGAGTTCGACTTCGACCCGGAACACCGCGCTGCCGATCTGTTCCAGCAACGCTATCTGCAGGTTGCCCAGCAGGGCGGTGGCGAGGCGTTGCGTTATCCGTACCGCTATCTGGCACCGGTCAATACCGGCGTGCCGAGCGGTCTGGATCTGGACAACAACGGCAGCATCGGCGGCGAAGGGCGCGCGCGTGGCAACGATGCCTGGGGCTATGGGTTGCACCCCGGCCAGTACGGCATGCTGGTGTTGTCGCGCTACCCAATCGACGAGCAGGCAGTGCGTAGTTTCCAGCTGCTGAAGTGGAGCGCGCTACCCGGTGCAGTGCGACCGATCGACCCAGCCAGCAAGACGTCGTACTACAGCGATGCCATCTGGGCACAGCTACGGCTTTCGTCCAAATCGCATTGGGATGTCCCGGTGCGCACGCCGATGGGTGTGGTGCATGCACTGGTGTCGCACCCCACCCCGCCGGTGTTCGACGGTGCCGAGAAACGCAACGCTGCGCGCAACCACGACGAACTGCAACTGTGGCGCGCGTATCTGGACAACGCACCCGAGAGCCAACGCTGGCTCTGCGACGACAAGGGTGGCTGCGGTGGCCTGTCCGCCGATGCACGCTTCGTCATTCTGGGCGATCTCAACAACGACCCGGTCGATGGCGCCGGCCGCCATGCGGCGATCCGCGCCTTGATCAAGCACCCGCGCGTACTTCAATACCCCACCCCGCGCAGCGATGGCGGCGCGGAGAAAACCGCCGAATACGCCGCGCTGGGCATCGCCCACAGCGGTGACCCGCATCAGGTGACCGGCGACTTCGGCCCGCAGGCCGGCACCATGCGCCTGGACTACGTGTTGCCGTCACGCCAATTCACCCTGATCGGCAGCGGCATCTTCTGGCCGGCCAGCAGCGCGCCGGAAGCTGCAATCGCCGATGGCAGCGACCATCATGCGGTGTGGGTGGATGTGGCTGGCGACTAAGCAATCGGACCGAGGCTCGGAGATGTCATGCTCTGGGCCTGGCGTCGACGGCTGCATATAACATTAAGGCTATACGCAAGAAGGGGAAGATTTAACCAACACACGCATCCTAACGCCATGTCAGAGGAGCAGATAACTTCCGGAAGTACCTGAGGCAGTGATTGACAAGGTTCACAAGGACCGCCCGATAAATTTGGGTGGTCCGGATTCAGACGACAGGCTTACACTCCCTCGCAGACAGGTATCGCAAGGAAGTTGAATGAGACTGTATTTCCACAAAGCGCACCGTTTACTACGTATTTTTTTTCTGCCGTTGGCGCTCGCCTGCCTCGCGAGCGCGTGCAGCGCAGGCAAGCCGCCGTCTTCTGAAAAGGAAGACCTTCTGCTCAGCCGACCATTTCCGGTGGATGCGACGGACGCCCATGTGCGCTTCGAATTCGAGGCGACACCGAAGAATGTAAATCTCACTCAATCCTACATCGTCGGATTGACTTTAAACCGCAAAGGCGAGCTCGATCCAGTCACTTTCTTAAATAACGGGGAACCTCCTTCCCGGTATGCGGTACGTGTCGAAGCCTGCAAATGGCTCGGGAATCAATGCCAGAAAATATCCACTGAAGACGCTTTTCAAGCCTATATCAAAAAAGAACCTGCACGAAGTAAATTTTTTGAATGGCGATCCGGAGACGAGGAAAAAAAATACATTGATGTTACAGCACACACTGCAGACACCAGCAACTGGATTGTTTGCTACTTACCAATAGAAAGTTACGGCCGATACCGCATCGACGTCTCATCTCAACCAGGAAATCCATTGCTCAAAGACCCGTCCGCGCAAATTTCTGTTCAGCGGAAATGGAGTTCCTCCAAATAACTAGCATCAACTAGAAAGGAGCATCTAATGGACAGACAGAATTACACAGTAACGATCGTTATTGCCGCGCCCGGGACGCCCCTTTATACAAATGGAAAACAACAATTGGCGGATGGCGAAAAAGCCACATCTGGCCCAGGACACATGTTTTTCGTACTCGACGATGGCAAAAACAAGCCATCCAGTTATGGCTTTGCCCCGATCACCCATGGACAAATGAATGGCCCAGGGAAAATCTACGACACAGATGCAGGCGAATACCACAATCCAGCATACTCAAGAACTATCGAAATAAGCAAAGAACAATATAAAAAAATCAATGAATTTGGAGTAGAGCCAGAAAAATTTGGCTTCGACAAGGAATACAAGGACGTACGCAACAATTGCGTCGATTTTACCTGGGCAGCCCTCAATCATGCCGGACTCCATCGAAACAAGAGCATCGATGTGAATGGCTTGCTTGGTCCAGGAGCCGGACAACTGCTTCCGGATGTTCGCATTCCTTTGCCAGTAGAAGGCTCGGGAAAAGATGCTTACCGCCCGCTACGCAATATCCACGGTGTGGAGAGCATTGAGGCACCATTTCCGCACAGTCCATTGAACAAGGAAATCCGGAACCCGCTTCCGGCGCAAAGGTCGTTGCAGCAGCACATTCTCAGCGAAGAGCGGCACGCGCCATCGTTGAAGGACCCCACGCATCCAGGCTACCAACTGTTTGCACAGGCGCAGGATCACGTACAGACGCTGGATCGCGAACACGGACGGCAAACGGACGCGCGCAGCGCCAATCTTGCGGGCTGCTTGGCGGTGCAATCCTGCAAGATGGGAATGGACCGCATCGACGAAGTGAGACTGAGCGACGATGCCTCGCGCGCATTTGCTATGCAGAACAATCCTTACTCGGCCGGATCGCACGACCAGTTGCGCGCCCATGTCGATACGGTTTCCGCACTCAATACACCGCTGGAGCAGAGCAGTCATGCATGGACGCAGGCTGCAGCCGAGCGCGTGCAGGCAGAGCAGCAACGGAACCTGCAACAGGAGCAAACGCAAGCTCCATCAGCTCGAACCATGAGCTGACCGGGCGAGAGTCGCAGGCAGTTCATTCCCTGGCGCCTCGCCTGTTAGCTATTAACTGACTTTTCAGAGCCAGCAACCAAAGTCTACGGTGCAGCAATCTTTCCACTGCACCAATGCGAGTCGACAGGAAACTCAGGCAGTCAGCTGAATCGTCAGCGCCGCAGCCGCCACACGCGCTTTCTCGCGTGCCGCATCGATACTCTCTGCGCGTGCCAGGGTGACGCCGACGCGGCGATGGCCGTCCACGCGGGGTTTGCCGAACAGGCGCAGTGCGGTGTCCGGGTCGCGCAGTGCATCGGACACGTTGTCGAACACCGGCACGCCGTTGCCATGTGCCAGTAACGCGCACGATGCAGAGGGACCGCTCTGACGGATCACGCCGCCGTCTTCCGCGCCCACCGGCAGGCCAAGAATGGCGCGGGCGTGCAGCGCGAATTCGCTCAGTTCCTGCGAGACCAGGGTGACCAGACCGGTGTCGTGCGGGCGCGGCGACACTTCGCTGAACCACACTTGGTCACCCTTGACGAACAATTCCACGCCGAACAGGCCCCACCCGCCGAGATCGTCGGTGATGGCTTTGGCGATCTCCTGCGAGCGGCGCAATGCCGCAGCCGACATCGGCTGCGGCTGCCAGCTTTCGCGGTAGTCGCCATCCTGCTGCCAATGCCCGATGGGGTCGCAGTACGAAGCGCCGCCGGCATGGCGCACGGTGAGCAAGGTGATTTCGTAATCGAAATCGATGAAGCCTTCGACGATGCAGCGACCGGCGCCGGCACGCCCCCCGGTTTGCGCGTACGCCCACGCCGCATCGATATCGGCCTCGCTACGTAAGGTGCTCTGACCTTTGCCCGAGGACGACATCACCGGCTTGACCACGCACGGCAAACCCACTGCCGCAATCGCCTCGCGGTATTCGGCAGCGGTATCGACAAAGCGATACGGCGAGGTCGGCAGACCCAGCGTTTCGGCGGCCAGGCGACGGATGCCTTCACGGTCCATGGTCAGGCGTGCGGCACGCGCGGTCGGGATGACCTTCTGGCCCTGCTCGCGTTCCAGCGCCACCAGGGTTTCGGTATGGATGGCTTCGATCTCCGGCACGATCAAATGCGGCCGCTCGCTGGCGATCAGCGCGCGCAGGGCGGCGGGATCGAGCATGTCCAGCACGTGCGAGCGGTGTGCCACCTGCATCGCCGGTGCATTGGCATAGCGGTCGGCCGCGATCACTTCCACGCCGAAACGCTGCAGCTCAATCGCCACTTCCTTGCCCAATTCGCCCGAGCCCAGCAACAACACGCGGGTGGCGGAAGGCGACAGCGGGGTGCCGAGGGTGGTCATGGGCGCAGTCCAGAACGAGAGGGGCCGCCATTCTAACGGCTGCAAATGCCGACGCCGACGAACGGCTATTGCTTATCTGATATCACATTGATATCTTTTTCTAACTCCACAAGGACTTGCCCTCATGAAAGAGAAGCCGATCGGTTCGTTACCCGGCATTCCCGTCGTCCTCGTCGCAAGTGCAGGCCTGATCGGTGCGGCCTGGTACGTGTTGACGATGATGGCCAGTACCAGCGTCACACCGGCCGCTTTCATCACCGCAGTGCTGGTCGTGGCAGCGTGCATTTTCATGCTGGCCGGCATGTACACCCTGGAGCCCAACCAGGCCGCGGTATTGAGCCTGTTCGGCAAGTATGTCGGCACCGTCAAAGACGCCGGCCTGCGCTGGAATGTGCCGTTCTACGCCAAACGTCGCGTCAGCCAGCGCGTGCGCAATTTCGAAAGCGGCCGACTCAAGGTCAACGAGCTGGATGGCAGCCCGATCGAGATTGCCGCGGTGATCGTGTGGCAGGTGCTGGATGCCTCCGAAGCGGTCTATAACGTGGACGACTACGAGAGCTTCGTGCATATCCAGTCCGAAGCAGCGCTGCGCGCGATGGCCACCAGCTACCCGTACGACCAGCACGAAGATGACCAGATCTCGCTGCGCAGTCACCCCGCCGAAATCAGCGAGCAGCTCAAGCGCCATCTGGACGAGCGCCTGACCCAGGCCGGCGTGGACGTGATCGAGGCGCGCATCAGCCACCTCGCCTACGCGCCGGAAATCGCCCAGGCCATGCTGCAGCGTCAGCAGGCCAATGCCGTGATTGCCGCACGCTCGCGCATCGTGGCCGGCGCAGTGGGGATGGTTGAAATGGCGCTGTCCGAATTGCAAAAGAATGGCGTAGTGCAGTTGGACGAAGAGCGCAAGGCGCATATGGTCAGCAACCTGCTCACCGTGTTGTGCTCTGATCGCGGAACCCAACCGGTGGTCAACGCCGGCTCGCTGTATTGAGGCGACGCAATGAATGTCATGGTGCCGTTGGTCGTCGCTCTTTCCGGATTGCCGGCATTGGCAATCGCCGCGTCCATCGGTGCGGACGATGACGACCGCGCACGCGGCCTGGGCCTGCGCTGGGCGCTGATCAGCCTGGTGCTCCTGGTCGGCGCCGCGTGCCTGTACTGGGCCGGCGACAACCGCGCAGGCATCTATGCGGTGGTCATCGGCATGATCATCGGCGTCAACGTGCTGATCGTGTCGATGGTGATGCACCTGCGCCGGCACGGCAGCCGCAGAGACGGCAAATGAGCGAAAAAAAGGCCTACCCGCTGCGTATCAACGCCGATGTGTTGGCCGCCGTGCAGCGCTGGGCCGACGACGAATTACGCAGCCTCAATGCGCAGATCGAATACGTGCTGCGCGATGCGCTGCGCAAGGCGGGGCGGCTGCCGAAGCCGCACGACAACAAGGAACCGGAATCATGAGCAAGCGCTGGAGCTATCTGACCATCGAATTGAAGCCGTCGTTCATCGGCAGCATCAAGACCGAGGACGTCCAGGCCGAACTGGTCAAGCAGGGCAACCTCGGCTGGGAACTGGTCAACATCGTCATGCCGGCACCGCTGAGTGCGACGCTGCTGGTGTTCAAGAAGGAACTCTGACATGGGCAAGCGTCGGGCGTTTGCACTGGCCTGCGTGATGCTGTAGACCAGTGCGCTTGCCGCTTCGCCGCAGCAGACGTTCGCCGCCCTGCTGGAGCGCTTGCAGGCCGGCGATATGGCCGCTGCCGAAGCCACCTTCACCCCTGCGCTGGCCGCAACGCTGTCAAGCGCAAGGCTTGCCGATGCGTGGCACTCGCTGTCCAGCCAATTGGGCTCCCTGCAACAGCGCGGGCCTGTCAACGAACGACAGCAGGACGGGCCGACCCTGATCGAGCAACAGCTGCAATTCGAGCATGGTGCACTGCTGGCGCACGTTTCGATCGACCACGACGGCAAGATCGCCGGGTTGCTGTTCACTCCCGCTGCGGCAGCACCGCCACCGCCACTGGCAGCCGATGCCGGCTTTGCGGAGCAGGCGCTGGCGGTCGGCCCGCTGCCGGGCACCCTGGCGCTTCCGGCAGGCAAGGGGCCATTTCCGGCGGTGGTGCTGGTGCACGGCTCCGGCCCCCAGGACCGCGACGAGACGATCGGGCCGAACCGCCCATTCCTCGATGTAGCGCGTGGTCTGGCCGCGCAGGGCATCGCAGTGCTGCGCTAAGACAAGCGCACCTACGCCCTGCCCGACAGCTTCGCCGGGCGCATGGACGATGGCTTCACCATGGACGAGGAAACCACCAACGACGCGGTCGTCGCGATCGCCACGCTGGCGCAGACGCCAGGCATCGATCCCAAGCGCATCTTCGTGATGGGCCACAGCCAGGGCGGCATGCTCGCCGCCCGTATCGCGCGCCTCTCCGGCAGGGCCGCCGGGATTATCCTGTGGGCCGCACCGGCACGCCCGCTATTGGATCTGCTGCTCGATCAGAACCGCTACCTGCTGAGCCTGGAGGGTGCTCCCTCGGCGCAGGGCCAGGCTGGAGGGTGCTCCCTCGGCGCAGGGCCAGGCGCGCTTGGCCGAGATCGAACGGCGCATCGCCAAGGTGCGCAGCGACCGCGCAGTCTCCCGCAACGATTCGCCACTGGACGCCACTGGACATACCGGCCGTCTATTGGCGCGCGTTCGACACCGTCGATCCGGTCGCCGATGTGCGCACCCTGCACGTCTCTGTGCTGTGGCTGCAGGGCGAGCGCGATTTCCAAGTCACCGCACCCGACTGGCAGCGCTGGCAGCAAGCATTGGGTGACGACCCACGCGCAACTATGCATCGCTATCGGCAACTCAACCACCTCGGCATCGCCGGCAGCGGCGTCGCCGCCCCAGGCGAGTATGGCCGCGCCGGACACGTCGCCACCGAGCTGATTGCCGACACCGCACAGTGGATTCACGCACAGCGCTGATCGGCGGTGACTGGCGCTCGCGCTTGCCACGCCACGTAGGCGCCGCACACATGACCACGCCTCGGCACTGCATGTGCCAAGACACCAGCGCCGCTACCGTCAACCGGGCAGCGGCGGTTAAGCGTTCCGGCGACCCGGCGATGCCAGCGGCGTGCATCGTCGGATGAATGGCATCTGGTCGCATGCAGCGCGTGGGCCTACCCTGTACGGATGCACCCCGCTCCCGCCCATCTGCTCAATACCGAAGCCATCGAACTGGTGCCGGCCGCGTTGCTGCGCGCGCGCAGCAACGCTGATGCGCGCCAACTCGCCCGGGCCACCTGGTTGCTGCGACGCAAGCGCGACGGCCGCTATCTGGCCACCGCCACCGTGCACCGCGTACAGGCGCTGGTGCCGCGCCTGATGCACGAACCCGGCATCGACGCGGCGCTGGATCGTCTCGACGCGCTGGCCGCACGCCGCTGGTGCGGCGATGCCGAGCCGCTTCCGTTGAGCGCATTGCACGCACGTCTGGCCGGACTCGGCCTGGATGCAGCGGACTATGCCCGCACCACCCAGCTGTCGATCCATGCCGAACCGGCAACGCTGCACGCCGCCGGGTACGATCGCTACCGACGGCCGTTGTGGCTCAGCGCAGGCGCCGCACGTGCCTGGCGCCACCTGCGCAGCGCCGCCGCCGGCGACGACATCGTGCTCGATGCGATTTCCGGCTACCGCAGCCACGACTACCAACTGGGCATCTTCGAACGCAAGTTCGCGCGCGGGCTCACCCTGGCGCAGATTCTGGCGGTCAACGCAGCGCCGGGTTTCAGCGAACATCACAGCGGCGACGCACTGGATATCGGCACACCGGGCGAACCGCCGGCCGAGGAATCCTTTGAAATCACGCCTGCATTCGCCTGGTTGCGCAGCAACGCGCACGAGTTCGGCTACCGCCTGAGTTACCCACGCAACAACCCGCATGGCATCGTCTACGAGCCGTGGCACTGGCGTTGGTCGGCGACGTAAGCCGGCCGCACCTGCGTCATGCGCTACGCAAGGCAGCCCGACACACCTACCCAGCTTGTCTTCCAGCGCTGCAAGCGCACTACTCCTGCGAACGCGGTGTCGGTACTTTAGTGGCCACGCTAAAATCGGCGATCTTCCATAGATAAAACGCGGCGTAGGTGCGGTAGGGTCCCCAGCGTTCGCCGCGGACGGCCAGCGCCTTGGGGGTGGGCATCTGCTCCTGCTTGTCCACGCGCTGGGCACCTTTGCGCACGCCCAAGTCGTCGATGGGCAGCAGATCGGGGCGGCCTAGGCGGAACATCAGCATCATTTCCACCGTCCAGCGGCCGATGCCGCGTACTGGCACCAGGGCGTCGACGATGGCGTTGTCGTCCATGAACGCAAGCCTGCGTAACGAGGGAATCTCGCCTTCGCTTTCGCGCCGTGCCAGATCGCGCAACGCCAGTGCCTTGTTGCCGGAGACGCCGCAGGCACGCAGTGCTGCATCGTCGATGCGACCGAGCGTATCGGCATGCAGCCGCTGCGCGCCGATCGCCACTTCCACCCGCGCCACGATGGTGGATGCCGCCTTGCCGCTGAGCTGCTGGAACAGGATGGCGCGTGCCAGCGCATCCACCGGGTCGAACGGTTTGCGCCACCCCGGCTGCGGGGCGATCGGGCCGATGCGCTTCATCCACGCACCCAGCGCGCGATCGCGCCGGGACAACTGCGCGAATGCAGCCTCCACATCGAATCCGCGGGCGTGGCGCGGCACGCTCAGCGCCTCAAGGCGCCGATGGCCAGCACCACCCAGCCCAGCATCAGGCTGATGCCGCCGATCGGTGCCAGGCCGGTCGGCCAGTGCAGCAACGCGCCGCCGACCAGGCTGCCGGCGAACAGCAAGGTGCCGAGCAACAGCAGGTACAACCCTATCCGGCCGAGCACACGCGTTTCGGTGGCGCCCAGCACGGTGAGCACTGCGCCGTGGCCGAACGCATACAGCGATGCAAGCTGCAGGCGCGACTGCACCAGTGCATCAGCCACGCCGTGCGAAGCGTAAGCCGATAAACCGACCGCAACGGCAGCCAGCAGGCCGCCGCAGAACGCCAGCAGCGAAGGGTGTTTCTTACGACGATCGAGCAGGGACATGCAGGCAACTTCCATGGCAGCGCCGCAGCGCAAAAAAAACGCGCCGCAGGACTGCGGCGCGTTTTTGGTCTGGATCACGTCATCGTGCTGAGACGATTACTTGATGGCCCAGTAGACGTCGTACGTACCGTCCTGGGTGAACGACTTGTCCACACCGCCCTTCCAGGCTTCGTACGGACGATCGGTCACATCCATGCCGCTGGTGGCAGCCCATGCACGCAACGAATTACGCACTGCATCCAGACCGGCCATGTGGCCTGCATAGGTCGCAAATGCCGACCGGTGAGCCGGAACGCGCTGGTACTTCACCGGTGCTTCGGACGGGATGTTGAGCTTCAGCTCTTCGCCCGTTGCAGCCACCGGCGTTGCATCGACCGGTGCTGCGGCCGCAGCGTCGTCCTTCTTGGCGTCGGCTTTGGCGGTACCTGCCTTAGCGTCGGTCTTCGGAGCGCCACCGGCGCGCTTGCGTACCGGCTGCACGACGTCGAACGCGTACTTGTCGGAGGCGAAGTCAGTGGTCACGATGCGCACCGGACCAGCAGCCTCGAGGCCGTTGGACTCCATTACGCGCTTGATCCACTCCTGGTTGTCCTTGATCGACTTCTTGATCGTCTCATTGTCACGATCGATGTTGCCGGCGGTGACGACCAACAGGTCCTCGGCCGGCACATCGACGATCTTGAGATCGCTCAACACCGGCTTGCCGTCAAGCTCAGCGCGGTAGTCGAAGTTCGGCACAGTGGCCAGTGCGGTCGCCAGACGCGACAGACCCAGCTTCAGGTCGTCGCCCACATGGCGGCTAACGTACAGGCCAGCATAACGACCGAACAGGTTCCAGCCGTACTTGACGCTGTAGTCCTGGGTGATCTTGACGTTCTTGTTGTTCTTGCCGGTCGGCACCAGGGTGAAATTGGTGACCTTGTCGTAGCCCTTGGTGGGATCTTCGATCGCGATCTCAACACGCTCGTTCTTGACGCTGTTGGTGATCTCCCAGCTGCCGTTGCCGATATAGCCCTCGGTGGAGCTGTATTCGACGCGTGCACCCTTGCCCTCTTCCGGGCCGGCCAGCTTCAGCTGGATCTTCGGGTCACGCAGCACGAGCGGGTTCCAATCCTTGAAACGACGGAAGCTGTTCACGGTATCGTAAACAATCGTCATTCTGCGGTTGGTCTCAACACTCTCGGACATCTGCCGCTCCGAGGGCAACACCAAGCCCACCACGACAAACAAGCCAGCCACGATCCCCAAGGCGATCAGGAACTCGATAATACGGGTCATTCAGGAGGTCTCCGGGGCCGATCCCACGGCCGGGTTGAGTGAAGCGAAGCCACCATCCTAGCAGGCTTCGAGAAAGATGTTCAGTTGTGCGACGGGTAGCGCGGTCTTGCGGTGTCATTCACCGCGCAACACGGCGCGTGGAGGATGCGCAATCGCAACCTGCACAAGGGTTTGGGCGATTGCGCGCCGCTATCATGCACATCACGCGCTGCATGTGTGTGATGTTGCGGTTGCCGTGCGGCAGTGCACGGCGCCATATCGCGGCTCGAACGGGCCTGCGGCGCCCTGAATGCGATTTCCCGCCCTGCCGCAGGCACGCGCAGCGTCGAGGTCAACGGCGCCGCGCCGATCTCACACCAACTGCAACTCGAACGCCTTCAGTACCGCGCGCGTGCGGTCGCGTACGCCGAGCTTGGAGAGGATGTTGGAGACGTGATTCTTGATGGTGCCCTCGGCCACGCCCAGCGAATTGGCGATTTCCTTGTTGGAAAACCCGCTCGCCATCAGCCGCAGGATCTCGGTCTCGCGGTCGGTCAGCGGGTCGGGCCGGTCCAGGCTGACGAACTCGTTGCGCATGTGTTCCAGACCCGACAGCAGGCGCTGGGTCACTGCCGGCTGCACCAGCGAGCCGCCGTCGGCCACGGTGCGGATGGCGCCAACCAGCTGTTCCAGCGAGACGTCCTTGAGCAGATAGCCCTTGGCGCCGGCCTTGAGTCCGGCCAGCACCAATTGGTCGTCGTCGAAGGTGGTCAGGATGATCGTCGGCGGCAGCGTGCCGTCGCGCGAGAGCATCTGCAGCGCTTCCAGGCCGGACATCACCGGCATGCGCATATCCATCAGCACCACGTCCGGCTGGATCTGCGGAATCTGCTCCACCGCCTGCTTGCCGTCGGAGGCCTCGGCCACCACTTCGATCCCGTCGTCCAGCGCCAACAGCGAGCGGATCCCCTGGCGCACCAGGGTTTGATCGTCGACCAGGCACACACGGATCATCACAACACTCCTTGGGTCACGGCCGCAGGCATCAGTGCCGGCGCGCCTGGAACAGCGATGCGCAGGCCGAAGCCCTCACCCCGCCGGGTTTGAATCTCAAGCTTCCCACCATACTGGTTCAGCCGCTCGCGCATCCCGCGCAGCCCGTTGCCGGGCGCAACCGCATCCGCGCCGTGGCCGTCGTCGCGGGCGTCGATCAGTACCGTATCGGCATCGCGGCGCACCTGGATCCACAGGTTGCGCGCGCCGGCATGGCGCACCGCATTGGTGATGATTTCCTGGGTACAGCGCAGCAACACGTGGGCGCGCTCGGGGTCGTCCAGGGTCAGCGGCTGGGCGATGTCCAGGTGGATGTCCAGCGACGGCACCTGGGTCACCAGCGGGCGCAGCGCCGCTTCCAGGTCGATGGCGCCGCTGTCGCGCAGGTGGCTGACCGCTTCGCGCACATCAGTGAGCAACAATTTGGCCAGGGTGTGCGCCTGGCGCACGTGTTCCTGGGCCTGACCCTCGGTGATGTGGCCTGCCACTTCCAGGTTGAGACTGAGCGCGGTGAGGTGGTGGCCGAGCAGGTCGTGCAACTCGCGCGAGATGCGGGTGCGCTCGTTGATGCGTGCGCTTTCGGCCAGCAGCGCGCGGGTGGCGCGCAGTTCGGCATTGAGCCGGCGCTGTTCTTCGCGCGCATCGGTCTGCTGGCGTGCGACCAGGCTGGTGACGAAGATGAACATCGAAAAGCCGCCGTACAACAGCGACTGCATCAGCGCCGCGAACAGGGTGAAGTCCGGGCGCAGGTAGTAAAACACCGGCAACACCGCCAACTGACTCAGCACCAGCCACAGCACGCCCACGCGTAGCGGCAGCAGCCACGGGATCACCCCGGCCGCCACCATCATCAGGATGCTGCCGAGCCCGGTCCCGCTGAGATAGCTCACCGCCAGCGCGCAGATGGTGAGCAGCAGCAGGATCAGCCGGTCGTACCAGTGCGCGTGGCCGCCGCTGTTCAATCCACGGGTCAGCCAGAAGTAGCTGGCACCGAAGCCGATGAAGAACGCCGACATCATGACCGCTTCGGCCACGCTGCGGCGGTCGCCCTCTTCGGCCGGCGGCCAGTACGTGTACACCAACGGCATGACGATCATCGCCCAGGTGAACAGGCCGGCGAAGCGCAGGACGCGCGTATGACTGAGGTATCCCAACATGTCCGCATCTTAGGCGTAAGCGACCGCGCTGGCCTCTTGCCGGAAGTCATGCATGCCGGCCCGTACACGCGGATACGGTCAACGGATGCGGGAGCAGCAGAGGCGGTGATGCTGACGCGGCGATGCATACCGGCGCATGCCGCGCGCCGGGCCGATCGTGCGCGCCGGGTCGCCCGCTTCAGGCCACGCATGTAATAATCCGACGCAGATCCGATTTAGGGTCGACGCGTTACCCCACGGAGTCCCAATGTCGATCGTCATCCGCGACGTACGCGAGCACGAGCTCGATTCCGTCCTGGCCCTGAACAACAATGCCGGACTGGCGATCCTGCCGCTGGATTCAACCAAGCTGCAACGTTTCTATGAGCAGGCCGAATATTTCCGCGTCGCCGAGCGCGACGGCAACCTGGCCGGGTTTCTGGTCGGGTTCGGCAGCAGCAGTGCCCACGACAGCAGCAATTTCGCCTGGTTCCGGGACCGTCATCCGGAATTCTTCTACATCGACCGCATCGTGGTCGCCAGCCGCCGCCGCGGCGGTGGCGTCGGGCGAGCGTTTTATGCCGATGTGCAGAGCTATACCGAGCTGCGTTACCCGCAGTTGGCCTGCGAGGTGTTCCTGGACCACGGCGCCGACGCGGCCTTGCTGTTCCATGGCAGCTTCGGCTTCCGCGAGGTCGGCCAGAACACCATGGCTGATGTGGAAGTGCGCGCCAGCATGTTGATGAAAGACATGTGTAGCTACCGGTGGGTCAAAGAGACCTATGGCGGCAAGTTGCCCGAAGACTTGCCATGGGTGGGCCGGCCGCGTCATGCCGCCACCGCCAACCCATCGACGGGGAGCTGAAGGCGTGGCAAGTGTGAGTGTGGATTTTGAACAGGCCGGCGAACTCAAGATCGGCCAGGTGGGTATCGCCAACCTGCGCGTGCGCACGCTGGACGTGCCGCGGCTGGTGCAGGAAATGCGCGAACGCGTGACCCGCGCACCCAAGTTGTTCGGCCGTGCGGCGGTGATCCTGGATTTCGGCGGACTGTCGCAGGTGCCGGACCTGGCTACGGCCAAGGCGCTGCTGGATGGTCTGCGCGAGGCCGGCGTGCTGCCCGTGGCGCTGGCCTACGGCACCAGCGAGATCGACTTGCTGTCCCAGCAGTTGGGCGTGCCATTGCTGGCCAAATTCCGCGCCCAGTACGAGTCGGCCGCGGTTAGCCCGCCGCCGCCGCCACCCGCGCGTGCCGAACCGTCACCACCGGCCGCGCGACCGGCCCCTGGCCGGATGCAGCGCACCGCGGTGCGTTCGGGCCAGCAGTTGTATGCGGAGAACTGCGACCTGACCGTACTCAGTACGGTGGGTGCCGGGGCCGAGGTCATCGCCGACGGCAGCATCCATATCTACGGTACCCTGCGTGGCCGCGCTCTGGCCGGCGCGCAGGGCAACCCCGACGCGCGCATCTTCTGCCGCGACTTCCACGCCGAACTGGTCGCCATCGCTGGCCATTACAAGGTGCTGGACGATGTTCCCATGGACCTGCGTGGCAAGGCCGTCCAGGTCTGGCTGGAGCAGGATCAGATCAAGATCGCTGCGCTTGATTGACGCGGCCCAACCACAGAAATATTCGGAGAAATCCTTTGGCTGAAATCATCGTAGTCACCTCCGGCAAGGGCGGCGTCGGCAAGACCACCACCAGCGCAAGCCTGGCCTGCGGGTTGGCAAAGCGCGGCAAGAAAGTCGCGGTCATCGATTTCGACGTCGGCTTGCGCAACCTGGACCTGATCATGGGCTGCGAGCGGCGCGTGGTGTACGACTTCGTCAACGTCGTGCATGGCGAAGCAACGCTCAAGCAGTCGCTGATCAAGGACAAGCGCTTCGACAACCTGTACGTGCTGGCTGCCTCGCAGACCCGCGACAAGGACGCGCTGACCCAGGAAGGCGTGGAAAAGGTGCTCAAGGACCTTGCTGCCGACGGCTTCGACTACATCGTCTGCGATTCGCCGGCCGGTATCGAAAAAGGCGCATTCCTGTCGATGTATTTCGCTGACCGCGCGGTGGTGGTGGTCAATCCGGAAGTGTCCTCGGTGCGCGACTCGGACCGCATCATCGGCCTGCTCGATTCCAAGACCCGCAAGGCCGAGGAAGGCAAGACGGTGCCGGCGTTCCTGCTGCTGACCCGCTACAGCCCGGGTCGCGTGGAAGGCGGCGAGATGCTCAGCATCACCGATGTGGAAGAAGTGCTGGGCCTGAAGGCGATCGGTGTCATTCCCGAATCCGGCGATGTGCTCAACGCCTCCAACAAGGGCGAACCGGTGATCCTGGATGGCGAGTCACCCGCCGGCCAGGCGTATGACGACGCAGTCGCCCGCATCATGGGCGAGGAGCGCCCGATGCGATTCACATCCGTGGAGAAGAAAGGCTTCTTCAGCAAGCTGTTCGGAGGGTAAGCATGGGCCTGCTCGATTTTCTCAAGAGCAAGAAGAACACCGCCGAGACGGCCAAGAACCGCCTGCAGATCATCATTGCGCAGGAGCGCAACCACCGCGGCGGGCCGGATTACCTGCCGCTGCTGCAGCGCGAATTGCTGGAAGTGATCAAGAAGTACGTCAACATCGATGCCGATGCGGTACGTGTGGATCTGGTCAAGGATGGCGAACACGATGTGCTGGATATTTCGGTCGCCTTGCCGGAAGACGGCGACAAGTAAACGCAAACAACGGCACCGCGTTCGCACGGTGCCGTTGTTGCATGTGACCCGACCGCGAGCCATTGCGCATGACCACCGCCACTCCTGCAACGCCCATCTCTGCAGATGTTCTGTGCGTGGCCGATATTGGCCTGGACGCACCTGCCGCCCTGCTCGCGCGCTATGGCTTGCGCCTGCATCGCGTGGAATCGGGCGCGGCGATTCCCGGCAGTTTCTGGGGCGAACCGGAAGCCGGCATCATCGGCTGCGATGTGTACGTGCGCGACGACACACCGGTGCATTCGCTCCTGCACGAAGCCGGACATCTGATCGTGCTGCCCGCGGAAAAACGCGCCGCGGTGCATACCGACGCCACCGATTCGGTGGATGAAGAAGACGCCACCTGTTACCTGCAGATCCTGCTGGCCGAGCAGTTGCCCGGCGTGGGCAGCGCGCGCCTGATGGCCGACATGGACAGCTGGGGCTATACGTATCGCCTGGGCTCCACGCGCGCCTGGTTCGAGCAAGACGCAGAGAATGCGCGTAGCTGGTTGCACGCACGCGACTTGTTGCCGGCCTGATCCTGCGCTGAGCGTTGGAGCGGCGAGCACATCGTCGCGCGCAGTCGTTCGGCGGGTGCGCAAGGCGCACGCAGGAATCGTGCTGGATGCGTGAGACAGACAGCACCGAGCACCGTCCGCACAGCGGCAAGCGCCATCGGCATGTGAATTACCCTCAATGCACCGTCGCAGTGGCGCCGGACAGATCCAGCGTCGCCACCGTGCCCTGCCCTGCGTTGGAATCCAGCTGCAAATGCCAGCCCAGGTGTTCGCATAGACGCCCGATCAATTCCAGCCCGATACCACTGCCCTGGCGTGCCTTGCCGCGTGCCAAGCGCGTGTAGATGGCGCTGATTTCTTCCGGCGTCATGCCGTGGCCCGGGTCGGCGATGCGGACGACACCGGGCGCCGATAGCGAGATACGAATGATGCCGCGGTCGCTGTTTTCGATGGCATTGCGCAGCAGGTTGCCAATGGCAGTCTGCACGATGGCGACCGGCGCGGCCAGGCGACACGGCGGCATCGGGTCCACAACCAGCTGCAGATCCTTGTCGGCGCACAGATGCGTATGATCGGCCACGATATCCGGCAGCAATTGGTCCAGCCGCAGCGAATCGCTGCTGCGCACCAGCCGGCCAGGGTCCTTGGCCAGCACCAGCAGCAAGGTGATCAACTGTTCGACCGAGGCACTGGTCTGCGCGATGCGCTGCAGCTGATGGCGGACCTCCGACGGCGTGCCGGGTTGGTCCAGCGCCAGCTCCACCGCATTGCCAATCACCGCGATGGGCGTGCGCAATTCGTGGCTGGCGCTGTCGATGAAGGCGCGCTCGCGGTCCACGAACTGGCTATTGCGCTCGAGATAATTGTTGAGCGCATCGGCAATCACGTAAAGCTCGGCGCTGCCCTGTGGCCCGACCGCAATCTGCTGCGCACGCTGCTCCGGACGCAACGCGCCGATGTCGCGCGCCAGTTCGACCAGCGGGCGCACCAACCGGGCCATCGCATAGGTCCCCATCAGCAAGGTGATGCCGATCAGTGCGATGCCAGCAGCCAGCATCCAGCGGGTCAGGAATTTTTCCAGCGCTTCGAAATCCGAGATGTCCAGCACCAGCGCCAGGCGGCCGGCATGCGCGGTGTCGCGCACCATCACCGCGCTCTGGCGGCCGGCGATTTCCAGGCCGTCGTGCAAGCCAGGATGCAGGGTGCGCAATACCGCTGGTGTACGCGCGAGGTCGTCGATGCGGTACAGCCGCAAGGTGTCCGAGTCCTGCCAGTGGTAATCCGGATTCTGCACGCTGCGCTCGAGAATGCTGTCCAGTTCGGAATTCAGCAGCGAGCGCCATACGCCGTGTTCGGCACGTTCGTGCAGGTATTGCGCAGTGCCGAACACCGCCAGCGTCATCAACAGCGTGTAGCCGAACAACCACACCAGCACGCGGCGACCCAGGGGACGCTGCTTAGACATCGCTGCTGTCGCCTGCGCCAGGCGCCTCGGCCGCATCCAGCTGCGCCAGCCGGTAGCCCAGGCGCGGCAAGGTGTGGATCAGCTTTTCTGCGAACGGGCCATCCACGCTGCGGCGTAGCTCGTAGATATGCGAGCGCAACATGTCGCCGTCGGGCGGGTCGTCGCCCCACAGCGATTGTTCCAGGCGTTGCCGCGTCACCGCCGCCGGGCTGGCCTGCATCAGCACTTCCAGCAGCTTGCGGCAGGCCGGGTACAGATGGAGCACCTGGCCGGCGCGAGTGGCCTCAAGCGTGGACAGGTCAAGGCGCAGGTCGGCCACTTGCAGCAGCTTGCCGCGGCGGCGACCGTGTGCACGCGCCAGCAAGGCTTCGATGCGCACTTCCAGCTCGGGTAGCGCGAACGGCTTGGTCAGGTAATCGTCGGCGCCGGCACGGAAGCCGGCAATCTTGTCCGGCAATTCGTCGCGCGCGGTGAGCATGATCACCGGTACCTCGGATTGGTGCTGTTCGCGCAGCCGGCGCAGCACCTCCGGGCCATCCATGCGCGGCATCATCCAGTCCAGGATCAGCGCGTCGTAGTGCTGGGTGGTGGCCAGGTGCAGGCCGGTGATGCCATCGGGCGCGGCGTCCAGGGTATGCCCGCGCGCTTCGAAGTAGTCGAACAGGTTGGCAACCATATTGCGGTTGTCTTCAATGACCAGTAGCCGCATGAGCGGGGTTCCAGGGCGGCCCAGCAGGCACAATGTGCGCATCCTAACCGAGGCCAGCCGAACACGGCCGGTATCGCCGGCACGGCCGTCCAATCGGTTGCGCTCGAATCACCCGCGCACCTGCGACGCCTGCGCTGCCACCCTCGATGCGGCGCGCTCTGCTCCGACAAATTTCCGACCCACTTGCCAGATAGTGTCCGCCCGCATTTACTCAGAGCGTGCGCGTGTCGCCTGCCATCTCTGCCTGCTCATCCCGCCAGCGTACGCTGCTGGCCGCATTGCTGTTGATTCTCTTCAGCCTGCTGGCCGGTCTGGGCATGCGCCAGCCCAATCCGCCGGACGAACCGCGCTTCGTGCTGGCTGCGCGCACCATGGTCGAGACCGGTCAGTGGCTGTTGCCGCACCGTGGCAGCGAGTTGTACGCAGAAAAACCACCGGTGTTCATGTGGTTGCAGGCAGCGACCTACGAAGCGATACCGCACTGGCCGGTGGCCTTCCTGCTGCCGTCGCTGCTGGCCGCCCTGGCCACGTTATGGCTGACATGGGATATCGCGCGCCGGCTGTGGAATCGGCGCGTGGCGGCCTATGCGGTGCTGGCATTGTGCACGGTGCTGCAGTTCGGCCTGATGGCCAAGCGTGCGCAGATCGACATGGTGCTGGTGGCGCTGACCACACTCGCGTTGTGGGGAATGCTGCGACACCTGCTGCGAGGGCCGGACTGGCGCGCATGGACGCTGGGCCTGTTTGCCGCCGGTGTCGGCACGGTGACCAAGGGCGTCGGCTTTCTGCCGCTGCTGCTGTTGCTGCCGTGGATGGCGCTGCGACGCACACACATGAGCGTAGTGCCGGCGCGCGCGCAGGCAGGGCGTAGCTGGTTGCTGGTGCTGCCGGCCTTCGTGGCGGGCACCGCCGTGTGGTTGGGTCCGCTGTGCATTGCGCTGCTGCACAGCGACGACCCACAGCTGCATGCCTACGCGCACGAGCTGTTGTTCAAGCAGACCGGCACGCGCTATGCGCACGCCTGGCATCACGTCAAACCATTCTGGTACTACCTGCAGGTGATCGCCACCCTGTGGCTGCCAGGCTGCCTGTTGTTGCCCTGGTTACTGCCGGCCTGGTGGCGGCGGCTACGGCGCGGCGACCCGCGCCATGTGCTGCTGCTGGCCTGGAGCGTGTTGGTACTGCTGTTCTTCAGCGCCAGCCCGGGCAAGCGCGAGGTCTACATCTTCCCGATGCTGCCGGCGCTGTGCATTGCAGCGGCGCCGCTGCTGGCCGGGTTGTTGCGCCGGCGCGGCGTGCGCATGCTGCTGACCGGATATGTGCTGCTGCTTGCCGTCGCCGGCCTGGTGCTGGGCGGCGGCATTGCGCTGCACCTGCACTGGGCCGAAAGCACTGCAGTCAAGCGCGGCATGGAGCTTGCCGCGCTGCAGTCGGTGGGCATCTGGTTGATGGGCCTGGGGGTGGTCGGCCTGGCGGCGACCGCTTGGTCGCGCGGCAAACGCGCGGGTACCGCCTTGGTGGTGATGACCGCAACGCTGTGGGCGATCTACGGCCTGGGGTTGATGCCGGCGCTGGATCCATACAGCTCGTCCGCACGTTTGATGCAGCGCGTGGGCCAGCGCATCGGCCCGAATGCAGAGCTGGGCATGCTGGCGTGGCGCGAACAGAACCTGCTGCAGGCCGATCGCCCGGTGACCGACTTCGGCTTCAAGGCGAGCTGGGAGGACCAATGGGCCAAGGCCGGCCCATGGCTCGCGCAAGCGCCGCACACCCGCTGGCTATTCGTGCTCAAGCAGGCGGTACCGGCGTGTATCGATCCGGCGCAACGCATCGAGATCGGCGAGTCCAATCGCAATCAATGGGAATTGCTGCCGGGCACGGCGTGGCATGCCGGTTGCATCTCCACTGCGCCCGACGCCGAACAAACCGGTAGCGAAGGCGATGCAGACTGAATGCTTGGTGTCGGGTTAACGGCCGAGCAACTCCGGTCCGACCGCTTTCCGACATCCGGGTTTCGAAGATGTCGGACATTGACACAGGCCGACATCTTTAATGACAACGCTTCCCAGCCATGCGCCAACCGTGGCGTATCCCGCCACTGGTCTGGAGGCGCACTTCTTCGTGCGTCATCTGTGGCTGCCGCTGGCCTGCGTGTTGTTGGCGAGCACACTGCTGATGGGTGCCGGTGGCGACCAATGGATCGCCGATGTGCTGTATCGGCTGGAAGGCGGCCACTGGCTGCTCAAGGACCATTGGTTCACCAGTGGCGTGATCCACCGCATTGGTAAATGGTCGAGCACGGCTGCCGGTGTCGGCGTGCTGGTGCTGGCCATCGTTGCCTGGTGCAGGCCACGCCTGAAGGTGCTGCGCTGGCCGTTGACCTACCTGGCCGCATCCGTCGCACTGTCGACCTCGCTGGTATCGCTGCTCAAGTCGTGGACTGGGATGGATTGCCCGTGGGATCTGAGCCGCTATGGCGGTACGCAAGCGATGATCGGGCTGTTTGAATCGCGCCACGGTGTTGCCGCGTCCGGTTGTTTTCCTGCTGGCCATGCCAGTGCCGGTTATGCATGGGTAGCGCTGTATTTTTGTGCGCTAGCGCTCCGTCCTGCATGGCGGTTTACAGGTTTGTTTACAGGGTTGGCAGCAGGTCTCATTTTCGGTGTTGCACAACAACTGCGCGGCGCGCATTTTCTCTCCCACGACCTGTGGTCGTTGGCAGTGTGTTGGGTGAGCGCACTTGCACTGTACTGCGTGATGCTGCAAAAGCCGCGTCGCTTACTTGGCTTGATGTTGTTATCGGGGGATGCAGCATGAGCACTTGGTTACCGGAACCGCGCCGGCGTAGTGGCCTGCGCGCGCTGACGTGGAGTACGCGGCCGACAGTATCCACCGAAGCGCTGGTACTGCTGTCGAGTCTATTTTTTGCACTCGTCTGCAATCAGCTGTTCTGGCGCACGGCCATGGCCACGCATCCGGGCAGCATTGGATTTGCCATCTCGTTGATGGCGTTGCTGGTGGCCGTGCATGCGCTGCTGTTGGGCGTCTTGGTCTGGCGCTGGAATGCAAAGCCGCTGCTGACGCTGCTGCTGTTCACCACGGCCCTGGCCGCACACTACATGGACAGCTACAACGTCTATCTGGATGCGGACATGCTGCGCAACGTGCTGCATACCGATCACAAGGAATCGCGCGAGTTGCTGACACCCGGCCTGATCCTGCCGCTGCTGTGCTACTTCCTGATCCCAACAGCGCTGCTATGGCGCACGCGTCTGCGCGCGCGCAGCGCGGGAAAAGCGTTCCTGATGCGGGTGAGCTTTCTGCTGGTCGTGGCGGTGGCAGGTGCTGCGGGCACCATGCTGTCGTCGCAGGATATTTCCGCGTTGATGCGCAACCACCGCGAAGTGCGTTACCTGGCCACGCCGATCAATTACATCGTGGCACTGCGGCAGAATCTCAAATCCGATTCGCCGATGAAGCGCGCTCCCAAACAGCCGATCGAACACGACGCCATGGCCACGCCGCGTGCGCCGGGCAGCCGCCCGCGCCTGTTGCTGGTGGTGCTGGGTGAAACTGCGCGCGCGCAGAACTGGGGCCTCAACGGCTATGCGCGGCAGACCACGCCGGAGCTGGCGCAGGCCGGGGTGATCAACTTCCCCGACATGCATTCGTGCGGCACCAGCACCGAGGTCTCGGTGCCCTGCATGTTCTCGCCATACGGTCGTCGCGACTACAACGAGGACATGATTCGCGGCCATCAGTCGTTCCTGCACGTGCTGGAACACGCAGGTATTTCGACGCTATGGCGCGACAACCAGTCCGGTTGCAAGGGCGTGTGCGACGGATTGGAGATCCAGAAGCTGGACGATGCCACCACACCTGGCCTGTGCGCAGATGGCCGCTGCATGGACGAGATTTTGCTGAGTGATCTGGCCACGCAGGTGCGGGCAAAGCCCGGCGACCGCGTGGTGGTGGTGCATCAACTGGGTAGCCACGGGCCGAGTTACTTCGAACGCTACCCAGCGCAGTTCGAACGCTTCAAGCCCGTCTGCAAGACCGCAGATCTAGGCAGCTGCAGTCGCCAGGACATCGTCAACGCCTACGACAATTCCCTCCTGTACACCGACCATTTCCTCAATCAGGCCATCCACACTCTGCGCGGTCTTCAAGACTACGACACGGCGATGATCTATCTCTCCGATCATGGCGAATCGCTCGGCGAAAAAGGCCTGTACCTGCACGGCGTGCCGTATGCCATTGCGCCCAAGGAGCAGACCCATGTGCCGATGGTGATGTGGTTCTCGCCGGAGTTCGCGCGCGATCGCGGCCTGGATGAAGCCTGCCTGCGCCACCGCGCAGGGCAATATACCGATCAGGATGCGCTGTTCCCCTCGGTGCTTGGGTTGATGCAGGTCAAGACCAGCGTCTACTCGCCCGAGCGCGACCTGTTCGCCAAGTGCACAGGCACGACGGCGCTGCGCTGATCGGCAGCGCCTGCAGCTAGCCCGTGCCATCGCATGCGTGGCGGGCATTGCCCCTTGCCCTGAAACCCGGCGCGCTCTAGCCTTCGCCGGACTTCACCGCAAGGACCACCCGTGAATCCTCGTTTGCTGTTGCTGGCGTTGGCTGTGGCTGCCGGCACCCTGAGCCTGTCGGCCTGCCGCCGGGATGCGGCACCGCCCGCCAAACCTGTCGCGACTAAAACTGCCCCGGAGGAAAGCGCCGACCAGTTCGTTGCGCGCATCAGCGCCGAATACAAGGCGGCCTATCCGGAAACCACTGCCGCGCAGTGGCTGTCGTCGACCTATATCAACGGCGATTCGCAATTGCTCGCGGCCAAGGCCAACGAGCGTTCGCTGGCGCAGCTGGATCGCTGGATCGAACAATCCAAGCAGTACGCCGGCACATCGATGTCGGCCGACAGCGCGCGTGCGCTGCAATTGCTGAAATTCATGAGCGCCCTGCCCGCACCACGCGACCCGGCAAAGCTGGCCGAACTCACCCGCATCGCCGCCAAGATGGAAGGCGATTACGGCAGCGGCAGTTACTGCATGGGCGAGGGCGAGCAGCGCCGCTGCCGCCAGCTCGGCGAACTGGAACAAGTGCTGGCCAGCAGCCGCGACTACACCGAACAACTCGACGCCTGGCAGGGCTGGCACAGCACCGCACAGCCCATGCGCAAGGATTACCAACGCTTCGTCGAGCTCGCCAACGAAGGCGCGCGCGGACTTGGCTTCGCCGACGTCGGGGTGTTGTGGCGCAGTGGCTACGACATGCCACCGGCGCAACTGGCCAGCGAAACCGACCGCCTGTGGGAACAGGTCAAACCGCTGTACGCGCAGTTGCAGTGCTATGCGCGTGGCAAACTCGATACGCAATACGGCAAGGACAAGGGCGAGGTCGCCGGCGGCCTGTTGCCGGCGCATCTGATGGGCAATATGTGGCAGCAGGACTGGAGCAATCTGTGGGATCTGCTGCAGCCCTACCCCGGTGCCGGCGATCTGGACATCACCTCAGCGCTGGAAAAACAGTACCAGGGCAACCTCACTGCCGTGCTGGCACGCAACACCGGAGGCGATGGTGGCGCAGCCGCACGCTTCAATGCCGAGCGCGAAGCACAGCTGCGCACCGCCAAACAGATGACCGAGCGCGCGCAGGATTTCTACACCTCGCTCGGCATGCCCAAGCTGCCGGACACCTATTGGCAGCGCTCGCAGTTCATCAAACCGCTGGACCGCGATGTGGTCTGCCACGCCAGCGCCTGGGACATGAACATGGGCGGCGAACCGAACCAGAACATCGGTGCGGATGTGCGCACCAAGATGTGCATCAAACCCACCGAAGAAGATTTCACCACCATCTATCACGAGCTAGGCCACATCTATTACGACCTGGCCTACAACCCGTTGCCGCCGCTGTTCCAGAACGGCGCCAACGATGGGTTCCACGAAGCGATCGGCGACACCATCGTGCTGGCGATGACGCCCAAGTATCTGCAGTCGATCGGCATGGTGGGCGAACAGCAGACCGGCCGCGAGTCATTGATCAATTCGCAGATGCGCATGGCGCTGAGCAAGGTGGCGTTCCTGCCGTTCGGCCTGATGATTGATCGCTGGCGCTGGGGCGTGTTCGACGGGTCGATTACGCCCGAGCATTACAACCAGGCGTGGTGGGAACTCAAAGCCAAGTACCAGGGCGTGGCGCCGGTGAGCGCACGTGGCGAAGAATTCTTCGATCCCGGCGCCAAGTACCACGTGCCCGGCAACACGCCGTATACGCGCTATTTTTTGGCGCACATCCTGCAATTCCAGTTCTACAAAGGCCTGTGCCAGGCGGCCGGCCATCAGGGCCCGCTGTACGAATGCAGCTTCTACGGCAACAAGGACGCCGGGCAGAAGTTCTGGTCGATGCTGCAGCGCGGCTCCAGCCAACCGTGGCAAACCACCCTCAAGGAACTCACCGGCAACGACAAACTCGACGCCGGCCCGATGCTGGAATATTTCGCGCCGATGAGCGAATGGCTGAAGCAGCAGAATCAGGGGCAGATGTGTGGGTGGCAGACAACTGCCGCCGCTCCGGCGACCACGATAGCTGCGCCTGCTGCGCCGCGCTGACACACGATGCTTACCGTTATGTCACTGCCGAATCGCGGCAATGACATAACGTCTTGTCACCAAACGCGCTTGTGCAGCCAAGCTCAATTGAGCTTGGCGCCGCCCTGCAATCGTTCGCTCAATTTGGTCTTGAATTGCTCGAACTCCATGCCGTCGGCACGGGCTTCGGCGTGCGCGGCGTCCTTGAGGGCGTCCGAGTAGGTCAGCCGTACCGGCGTGCCCTGGCGTTCGTGCAGCTCGGCGGCGCGCATGATCAGCGCCAGTACCTGCGCGGCGCTGGTGCTTTCGCCGGCGATGCGGCCATCCATGCCCAGCACCCATTCGCCGTCGCGGCGGACGATGCCGGCCAGAAGCGTGCGTTGCTGATCGCGGAGTTCGGCATGCGGTTCGATCGGGGAGACCGGCGCGGGATTGGCGGCGGCCTGGTTGCGCTGGCGCTCGGCGGCGCGCTTGCGGGCATCGCGGCGCAACTTGGAATCGGTGGACATGCAGGCTCCTGTGGGGTCAGAGGTGGTCGGCCGGCTCCAGAGGCACTGCCTCGGTGGCCTGGCGGTGTCGTAAACGGCGTCCGCTGCGGCGTTCCCAACGCCAGAATAGCCAGCCCAGCAAGAAAAAACCGGTCATGCCGATCGCCAGATGCCGCGGGTGTTCACTCAGCAGCGGCGACAGCACGCCGGCCACCACCGTATTGGTCATCAACTGGGTGAAGGCCTGCAGCGAGGACGCCAGGCCGCGCTGCAGCGGGTACATGTCCAGCACCGCCAGCGCCAGGATCGGGAAGATCAGCGCCATGCCCATGCCCGCCAGGAAGATCGGCAGCACCGCCCACGGCAAGGCGATCTGCACCACCGCAAACGTGTAGGCCTGATTGACCAGCGCCGCCACCCCGCAGCAGATGAAGCCGATGCGGATCTGCCGCACCGGGTCCATGCGCCCGGCCATGCGCCCGGACAGGAACGAACCCAGCGTCATGCCGCCGATGGTGGGAATGAATAGCCAGGCGAAGTCGCCTTCGCCCAGCTTCAGATGCTGCATGATCAGCACCGGCGCCGAGGCGATGTACAAGAAGATGCCGGCAAAATTGAACGACCCGGCCGCAGCCAGACGCTGGAAGCGCGGGTTGAAGCCGATGCGCACATAGTCCTGCAGCAGGCGCTTGAACTGCAGCGGCGTACGCGCTTCCACCGGCAGGGTCTCCGGCAGCCAAGTCATGGTTGCCACCAGCAGCACCAGGCCGAACACCACCAGAAACCAGAAGATCACCGGCCAGCCGGCGCCACTGAGCAGGATCCAGCCGCCAATGATCGGCGCGATGGCCGGCGCAATGCCGAAGATGATCGACACCTGGCTCATCAGCCGCTGGGCATCCGGTCCATTGAACAGGTCGCGGATCACCGCGCGGCCGACGATCATGCCCACGCCGGCCGACAAGCCCTGCAGCGCGCGGAACGCCAGCAGCATGGGCAAGTCTTGCGACAGCGCACAACCGACCGAGCCGGCGATAAACAACGCCAGACCGCCCAGGATCACCCGCTTACGGCCCCACGCATCGGACAACGGCCCGTGCGCAATGCTCATCAGGCCGTAGGCCAGCAGATAGACGCTGATGGTCTGCTGGATCGCCACCTCGTCCACCGCCAGGCTGCGGCTGAGCTGCGAGAACGCCGGGAAGATGGTGTCGATCGAAAACGGGCCGAACATCGCCAGCCCAGCAAGCAGCAGCGCCATGCGACGGGTGGAGGGAACAGCAGAAGTCATGCGCAACGGTATCCGGAGAACTCCCCACGCGCAGGCACCGACAGCGGTGGTCAGGCCAACGACCGCAGCGGCAGGCACGGGGGCAAAGGAGCCGACACTTTACGCCAACTGCCAACGCATGCGGCCAGCGTTGGAGCGCATGCACGGCACGCAGACATCAGATCGCCGTCGCGCCCGCTTCGTACCAGCACGGCATCGTCCTCCTGCCCAGCCGAGCGCCTGCGAGCACGTGCAACAACGAAGCCGGCATTGCTCGGCGCCAGTGGAAGCGGCAGCGATCAGTCGGCTGCGGTGGAGCGCTCCTGCAACCGCTGCCAGTCGGCGATCGACTGATCGCTCACCACCCGTCCCCGCTCCAGGGTAATGACGCGCGCGGCCATGCCCACGGTTTCGCGCCGATGCGCCACGATGATCCGGGTGACCTGCATTGCCTGGATGGCGCGATTGACGCGCTGCTCGTTCATGACGTCCAGATGGCTGGTCGCCTCGTCCAGCACCAGGATGCGCGGCGACCTGTACAGCGCGCGCGCCAGCAAGACGCGTTGCCTCTGCCCGCCCGACAACCCGGTGCCCGACTCGCTCAACAACGAAGCGTAGCCGAGCGGCATCTGCTCCACCTCCTGGTGCACGCCGGCGATGCGCGCGCAACGTTCGATCTGCGCTTGGTCCGGCTCCGGGTCGAAGAAACTGATGTTTTCGCTGACCGATCCGGTGAACAGCAGATCGTCCTGCATCACCGTGCCGACGATGGCGCGATAGTGCGTCAGCGCCGCGTCGCTCAGTGGGCGCCCGCCGATCTTCACTTGCCCGGCGCTGGGTTTCAGCAGGCCGAGGATCACCTTGACCAGGGTGGTCTTGCCGCACCCGGACGCGCCGGTGATGGCCACGCATTCCCCGCTGGCGATGCGCACGCTGACGTCTTCGAGCACCGCCGGGGTATCGTCGGCGTAGCGGAAGCCGATACCGCACAGTTCGATGGTGGTGTCGTTCCAGGCCGGCGCATCGAGGCGCTGATCGGCCTCCTCGCGCGGCTGATGGACGATGTCGGCCACCCGCTCCAGATGGACGCGCAACAGGCGGAACTCCACCAGCCGATCGATCAGCTCGGACAAGCGCATGGCGAACTGCTCGCGATAGGCCATGAATGCCAGCAGCATGCCCAGGGAAAGCTCTGCGCGCAGGATCGCGAACGCGGCGAGCCAGATCACCAGCACCCGCTCGCATCCGAACAGCAGGCGCTTGAGTGACGACTGCCAGACCTCGCCCTGCGCCAGGCGCAGTTGTGCATTGGTCTGTTCGGCCAGCAGATGGGTCCAGTCCATGCGCCGCACCTGCTGGCGACCGAACAGCCGCACGCCCTGGATGCCGCGCACGCTCTCCAGCAGGTGGGTGTGCTGGCGCGCGTCCCACAACAACTGCTCGGCGGCGGCTTCGCGCATCCGCCGCAGCCACAGCCATCGTGTCGCCGCATACAGCGCTACCGCCACCAGCGTGATCGCGCTGAGGCCGACGCTGTAGACCAGCATCAGGCCGAGGGTGCCGATCACCAGCACGCCATCGACCAGGGTCTGGGTGAATCCGGTCGTCAAGGTGCGTTGCACCTGCGTGATCGAGGCGAAGCGCGACTGGATGCCGCCGAGGTGACGCTTCTCGAAATACGCCAACGGGAGTGCGAGCAGGTGCGCAAACACCTGCCCCATCCATTGAAAGCCCAGCTGTGCCGACACGCTGGCGATCAGCCATCCGCGCAGCAGGGCGATGCACGATTGCAGGACCACCAGCAACAGGAACCCGGCGCCAAGGACATGGATCAACCCGATGTCGGCCGACGGCACCGCCTGATCGACGATCCACTGCAGTTGGAACGGCATTCCCAGGCTGAGCACCTCGAGCGCGAATGCCAACGCAAGCACCTGCCAGACCGCCCGTCCAAGCCCGTGGACACGACCGATCAACGAGGACAACGCCACTGCCGGCGCCGCAGCTTGCGGACGGAAGTCGGGGGCCGGGCTGAGTTCCAGCGCGATTCCGGAGAAATGGCGAGCGAATTGGCCTGGCGTCAGGCTCCGTGGCCCGCTGGCCGGATCGTGGATCTGCAGACGGCGGGCGCCCACCCGCTTGAGCACGACGAAATGATTGAGATCCCAATGCACGATGCAGGGCAGCTGCAACTCCGGCAGCGCGTCCATTTCCAGCCGCAACGCGCGCGCCTGCAGACCGAGCGCCTGCGCGATCGCGACCAGATTGGCCAGGTTGGTCCCCTGCCGCGACAGCAGGAACCGGCGGCGCAGTTCGGCCAGGCCGACGTGGCAACCGTGATAGTGGGCGATCATGGCCATGGCCGCCAATCCGCATTCGCCGACTTGCCCCTGCAGAATCATCGGCAACGCACGCACGCCGGATGCTCGGCGCAGCTGCGCCCACCACCGGCTCATCGCAGCGTGCCGTGCAAGCTGGACAGCGGCTCGAACGCCCACTGCGAGAAACGCCGCCATTCCAATGCCAGCGTGCCCTGCACGCGCATGCCCGGTCGCAGGACCGCCGTGCGTCGTGCACGCAGCGCGGCATCCCCAGCCAGGCGCACCCGCACGCGGTATAACGGTTCGCTCACCGACGTAGCGTCGACGCGCGGCGGCTCGGGCGCCGCGGCGATCTCGACCACCCGCCCGGCAAACTGACCGTAGTGCTGGTAGGGCAAGGCATCCAAGCGCAGTTGCACCGGCATCCCGGGCCCAATCAGCCCGGCGGCCCGGGAGGGCGCATACAACACGACCTCGATCGCCATGGACGTCGGCAGCAGATCGGCCAGGCGTTGCCCCTGCGCGACCGCCTGGCCGATCTGCAGCGGTCGCAGCGCCACACGCCCGGCACGCGGCGCGCGCACTTCCCAACGCGACGCGGCAGCCTGCTCGATCGCCGCACGCCGGTCCTCCTGCAGGCCGGCACCGGCCATCGCCAATTGTTGGCGCAAGCTCGACGGTAGCTGCTGCAACTCGGCCTGGGCCTGCGCAAGTGCATCGGCCAAGGCCATGCGCTCGCGCTGCAGCTCCAGGGTATGCGCGCGTTGGTCGAGCACGTCGGCCTGCTTCTCGTCGACGAATTGCCGACTGACCAGGCCGCGCGTCAACGCGGTGCGGTAACGCTGCTCGATCGATTGGGTCAGCTGCTGCCGATGGCGCAGCAAGTCCAGCTCGGCATCGATCTGCTGCAGACGATCGCGCAGGCCGGCCAGCGCCCGCACAGCCGCCTGCTGTTGCACGCGCCCCTGGACACGCAACTGCGCCATCGCCTCGACGGCCAGGCGCTGCTGTTCGGCCAGCACCGCAGCGGCACGCTGGGTCGGCCTCCCGCGATCGTCACGATGTTCGGACGACAACACGAACAGCACCTGGCCCGCAGCGACGACCTGGCCCTGCACGGCGCCGACCTGCACCACCACGCCCGACTGTGGGGTGGTGAGGGCGATCAGTCCGCCCGCCGGGACGACCGTGCCATACAAGGTCTGGCTACGCGCGAAGCCCAGGCGGAAGAATCCGACCAACAGCAGGATCACTGTCGCCATCAACAGGCCCACGCACCAACGCAGCACGCCATGCTGACGCAGCACCACCGGCCCGAGCCGACTGCGCTGCCGGTAGTCCACCGCCTCGCGTCGGAACAGGGGCGTCATCCGCCAGCGGCCGCCGACGCCCGCCCGTGCTGCCCGCCTGCCCGGTATTTCCGCTGCCGCGTCGCCGTGCGCTGCCACGCCACGTGCCTGCTCATACCAGCAGGGCTCCATGCGAGGGCCCGTGTTCCCAGAAGGCCAGTTCCTGCAACCGTTCGAATAGCGCCGGCGGCAACACGCTGCGCCGGGGGACGTACTGCACCCCGCGACGGACACGATGCAGGTCCGGCATCTGCAGCGCGGCATCGAAGCGTTCGGCCTCGGCCTGGACACCGGCATAGTCGTGCGCGAACGCCGGCAGTTGCAGGAAGGCGTAGATTTGCTCCATCGCCTGCGCCGGCCGCTGCGCCAGCGTGTCGTAGCGCAACAGCAGCAGACGATCGGCATGTTCGCCGTAGAACGCCTGGCGCAGCCCATCCAGCGCATAGCCCACCACGCCGCGCGGTGCGGTCAGCAGGTCCGCGCGCAGCGAGACCGAGTCTTCCGGGTCGTAGCCGAACAACGCCGACAAGCGCAGTGGCTGGGTCTGCGCCAGGCGCTCGAAGCTATCGACGACCCAGCCGACATCGCGTACGCAACAGATGAGGCGGCTGCGCGGGAATAGCGTCGCCAGACCTGTCAGGCGGCTGCACCAGGCGCGGTTGGTGTCGAACACCGTGCCCAGCCCCTGGCGATCCTGGTAATAGGCGTCGAATACCGAACGCAGCAGCCGCACCCGCTGTGCGTCGTCGATCTGCACGTTGGAGGGATGTTCCTCGCTCATGCCCATCAGCATCGCCGCGTAGAGTCGCGCGACCGGCGAGGTGACATCTGCGTGCAAGTGCGGGTTCTGACGCAGCAACGCGGCCAGCAGGGACGACCCCGCCCGCGGCAGCCCTGAAATGAAATGGTAGTCCACCTCGCGCCTCCCCTGTCCGATGCTGGTCGGCGGCGGCATGCCGGCGGGACGCATCGCCAGCAAGCGTGCATCGTGCGCCACAGCACACGCGGACACGCTGCGCAAAAGCGCTGCGCTTTGCGAATGCCAGCGCTCCGGCCGGGCGGTCGGGAGCGCTTGCGGTGACCGGCATCACATCGCCGCGTACCGGCACGGACCTGGCGGATGCGAGGTTCGTTCCCGCGCACACACCGTCGTGCGCCGGCCTTGGGTCGCCACGGCACCCGCGCACGCTGGATCGCATGGTCCTGCCACCGGCTCTACGCTCCAGCGACCAGTGTCGTCTCATCGGCCACCGGGCAGATGGCCGAGGCGGTCACGCAGTCGTCCCTTCGGGCGGCGTGGCACTGCGTACGAAGGGAAAACCCGTGAGGACTTCTATATGAACCTGTCGAAAAAATCGCCAACCAATGGCGCGCAATCGTTGCAGCGGCCCGCCGGGGCCAAGGGCCAGCTGGAGCCCCTGGACCAGCGCCTGTGGAAGCATGTCGGCGGTGGGGACTATCCCCCGCCGGGCGCCAATACCAAGCACGATCCGCCGCCGCCCAAACACGGGCACCATTGATCCGCCTGCGCTAGCAGGAGCGAGCGGCCGCTGCCGTTGCCGGACCACCCGGTAACGGGGGAACAGCGACCGCTGAAACCCTGGAGGCCGGACCAGGCGACTCGCCCGGTCTCTGGCGGCTCATGGCCCCGCGAAGCGTTTCGCCAAGCGGCCGGGCGCTGGCTATACTAGCCGGGCAACACGGTGGGAGAAGCGGCACTGCCGCTGCCGAAGGCGCAACAGCCCGTAATCGCTCAGGCCCGATACCATCTTCAACACAACTCTGGAGAGACCGGCCGCGGCCGGCGCCGAAGGGGCACGGAATGCAGGCAGGCCAGGTGCCATGCCGCGTTTTTAAACTCTCAGGCAAAAGGACAGAGGGGCGCGAGGAAGACCGTCGCTGCGGCAGGTCGTGGTGCGCGCATGCGCGTCATACCGGTTGCGGTGCGGGTCGACCATTCGTCTGCCCCTGCCCCGGATGCCCGCCATGTCCCAGACCCCGTCTTCCCTGCGCGACCTCGAACACCACAGCGCGTTCGTCGAGCGCCACATCGGCCCCAACGACGCGGAAATCGCGCAGATGCTGGAGGTGGTGGGCCACGCCTCCCTGGATGCGCTCACCGACGCCATCGTGCCGGGCAACATCAAATCGCCGGCCGCGCTCGCGCTGCCCGAGGCGATCACCGAAGAAGAAGCGCTGGCCAAGATCCGCTCCATTGCCAGCAAGAATCAGGTACAGCGCACCTTTATCGGCCAGGGCTATTACGGCACCCACACGCCGAAGGTGATCCTGCGCAACATCCTGGAAAACCCGGCCTGGTACACCGCGTATACGCCGTACCAGGCCGAGATCTCGCAGGGCCGCATGGAAGCGCTGATCAACTTCCAGACCCTGTGCGCCGACCTCACCGGCATGCAGATCGCCAACGCCTCGCTGCTGGACGAAGCCACTGCCGCGGCCGAAGCGATGACCCTGGCCAAGCGCTCGGCCAAGTCGAAGTCGGACACCTTCTTCGTGCACGACGCGGTGCATCCGCAAACGCTGGAACTGCTGCGTACCCGCGCCGAGCCGCTGGGCATCGTGCTGCGCTTAGGCCCCCCGGAAGAAGCGCAGCAGGCCGAATGCTTCGGCGTGCTGCTGCAATACCCGGACAGCTTCGGACACATCGGCGACCACGCCGCGCTGGCCGATGCCGTGCATGCGCAGGGCGGCCTGGTGGCGGTGGCCACCGATCTGCTCGCACTGACATTGATTGCCGCGCCCGGCGAATGGGGCGCGGACATCGTGGTCGGCAATTCGCAGCGCTTCGGCGTGCCGTTTGGCTTCGGCGGCCCGCATGCGGCCTTCATGGCATGTCGCGATGCCTACAAGCGTTCGATGCCGGGCCGTTTGATCGGTGTGTCGATCGATGCCGCCGGCAACCCGGCGTACCGCCTCACCCTGCAGACGCGCGAACAACATATCCGCCGCGAGAAGGCCACCTCCAACATCTGCACCGCGCAGGTGCTGCTGGCAGTGATGGCTTCGATGTATGCGGTGTATCACGGCCCCGACGGGCTGACCCGCATTGCGCGCCGCACGCACCGCCTGGCTGCCATCTTGGCTGCTGCACTGCGCAGCGCTGGCGTCACCGTGGGCGAGCATTTCTTCGACACGCTGCACGTCAAGGCAATCGATGCCAATACCATCCACGCCAAGGCGCATGCGGCCGGTATCAACCTGCGTGCCATCGATAGCGAAGCGGTCGGCATCAGCCTGGACGAAACCACCACGCGCGCCGATGTGGTTGCGCTGGCGCAGCTGTTCGGCGCCACGGCGGATGTGGACGCACTCGACGCCGCCACCGCCGATGCCCTGCCGCAAAGTCTGCTGCGCACCAGTGCGTTCATGACGCACCCGGTGTTCAACACCCACCACAGCGAACACGAATTGCTGCGCTACATGCGCTCGCTGGCCGACAGGGATCTGGCGATGGATCGCACCATGATCCCGCTGGGCAGCTGCACCATGAAGCTCAACGCCACCGCTGAAATGATTCCGGTGACCTGGCCCGAGTTCGGCGCCATCCATCCGCTGGCACCGGCCGAACAGTCGGCTGGCTACGCGCAGCTGATCGATGAGCTGGAAGCGATGCTGGTCGAGTGCACCGGCTACGACGCGGTGAGCCTGCAGCCCAATTCCGGTGCGCAGGGCGAATATGCCGGCCTGCTGGCGATCCGCGCGTATCACCGTTCGCGCGGTGAAGCGCATCGCGATATCTGCCTGATTCCCGAATCCGCGCACGGCACCAACCCAGCCTCGGCGCAGATGTGCGGCATGACCGTGGTGGTCACCAAGTGCGATGCCAACGGCAACGTCGATGTCGAGGACATCCGCGCCAAGGCGGAGAAATATTCCGACCGTCTCGCCGCGTTGATGATCACCTACCCGTCCACGCACGGCGTGTTCGAAGAAGATGTGGTGGCCATCTGCGAAGCGGTGCATGCGCATGGCGGTCAGGTCTATACCGACGGCGCCAACATGAACGCGCTGGTTGGCGTGGCCAAGCCCGGCAAGTGGGGCTCGGACGTGTCGCACCTCAATCTGCACAAGACCTTCTGCATTCCGCACGGCGGCGGCGGCCCGGGCGTGGGCCCGTGCGCGGTGAAATCGCATCTGGCGCCGTATTTGCCTCGTGCCGGCATCCATGCCGGCGAAGGTCAAACTGCCGCCATCCATGGCGGCGGATTCAACTCCGAAAGCGGGAGTGGACACTCCTCGCGCATCGGCGGCATGGTCAGCGCGGCGGCCTACGGTTCTGCCTCGATTCTGCCGATCAGCTGGATGTACGTGACCATGATGGGCAGCGCTGGTCTGCGCAAGGCCACGCAGGTGGCATTGCTCAACGCCAACTACATCGCCAAGCGCCTTGCGCCGCACTACAAGACGCTCTACACCGGTCGCAATGGGTTGGTGGCGCATGAGTGCATTCTTGACGTACGCCCGCTGGAGAAGACCAGCGGCATCGGCGCCGAGGACATCGCCAAGCGGCTCATCGACTTCGGCTTCCATGCACCGACGTTGAGCTTCCCGGTGGCCGGCACGCTGATGGTCGAACCGACCGAAAGCGAATCGCAGCATGAACTGGATCGCTTCATCGACGCCATGATCCAGATCCGCGAAGAGATCCGCGCCATCGAAGACGGCCGCCTGGACCGTGAGGACAATCCGCTCAAGCACGCACCGCATACCGCAACGCAGGTGTCGGCCAGCGAGTGGACGCATGCTTACCCGCGCGAACTGGCCGCCTTTCCGCTGCCCAGCCTCAGGCAGCAGAAGTACTGGCCGCCGGTGGCACGCGTGGACAACGTCTATGGCGACAAGAACGTCATGTGCGCGTGCATCCCGGTGGATGCGTACAAGGAAGACGCCGAAGCCTGATCGACGCACCAGCGACCGTCAGCCAAAACCCGGCCGGTAACAGGGCTGGGTTTTTTTTGCACTACGCAGGGCTGCCAATGCCCGATACACACGCCATCGGGTGGCCGTGGCACTGCGGCTTCCCTGCAAGCCACCAGCTCGCTAGTCGAAACACCTTCCATCGCAGCGGTCGCGACAGATGTCATTAGCGAAACATCCGCCTTGAGCGAGATCGGACACATACCTGCAACATGCGATCGCACGTTCGTTCGGCAAATGGCGCCGACCACGCGCGCCAACTGCTGCTCGGCGCGCGTACACCTAGCGCACGTTTGCCTGGCCTACACGTGCCATCAGGATGATGGCGAACGCTCTCACTCCACAGCGGACCCTGGCGCATGCATGAACTGAAATACTTCGGCACCGTGCTGATGGCCGCCTGCCTGCTGATTGGCTGCGCACCACGGCGTCCCGGCGAGGTGCCGGCGCTCGTTCACGCACCCGATGCACGCGCGGAGGTGGTGCAGACCGCGGCTGGCCCGGTGCGTGGTGTTGCCAGTGCGCAAGGTCGGGCATTTTTAGGCGTGCCGTTTGCAGCGCCACCGGTGGGCGCATTGCGCTTCCGCGCGCCGCAGCCGCCGCCCCCATGGACGCAGGTCCGCGATGCCACCCAAGCCGGGCCGGCCTGTCTGCCGCGGTATCGCTTCGGGCAGAAACATGTCTCCGAAGATTGCCTCACGCTCAATGTCTACGCACCGCCCGGCCCCGCACCCGCGCATCCACGCGCGGTGATGGTGTGGATCTATGGCGGCGCGCTGGAGCTGGGCAGCAATGTCGACTACGACCTGAGCGCGTTGGCCGCGCGCCAGGATGTCGTTGTGGTGGCACCCAATTATCGGCTGGGCGTGTTCGGTTTCTACGCGCATCCCAGCCTGCGTGGCGAGGGCGAGGGTGCGTACGCATTACTCGATCAGCAGGCGGCGTTGCGCTGGGTACAGCGCAATATCGCCGCGTTCGGCGGGGACGCGCATAACGTCACGGTGTTCGGCGAATCGGCCGGTGCATGGAGCATCTGTTATCAACTCGCCTCGCCTGGCGCGGCCAGGTTGTTTCAACGCGCCATCCTGCAAAGCGGGAGTTGCCTGGCGAGCGATTCCAGCATTCCGCAGCGCGAAGCAGAAAGCGGCGGCGCGCGCATGGCGCAGCGTCTGGGCTGCGCGCAGACCAGCGATGTCGCCGCATGCCTTCGCGCATTGCCGGCCGACACGCTGGCCGATGCAACACCACAACGACGCGGGCTCACCGGCAGCGATGCGTGGGCACCGATGTCCGGTGGTGAGGTACTGCCGCTGCCGCCGGCCGCCGCAATTGCCAACGGTCAACATGCACAGGTGCCCGTGCTGATCGGCAACAATCGCGACGAAGGGCGTCTGTTTGCGCAACTGCTGTCCTATATCGGCAAGCTCAACCTGCACAGCGGCTATGAAGCGCGCGTGCAGCGCATGCATGCATCCCCTGCGCCGATCCTGGCGCAGTACGCAGATGTCGCCGCGCAATCGCGCTGGGAGGCGTTCGCCGACATCGTCACCGATGGCGGCTTCGCCTGTCCCACGCGTCGGCTTGGGCAGGCACTGCGCACGCATGCGCCGGTGTACGCCTATGAATTCGACGACCCGCAAGCGCCGTATGGTTTGTTGCGCCTGCCGTTTTCGCCTGCATTGGGCGCTTTTCATGCTTCCGAATTGGTGTATCTGTTCCAGCGCCCGTGGGTGCTCAGTGGCCAAGCGCGGTTCACACCGGCGCAACAGGCGCTTGCCGATACGCTGCAGGATTACTGGGGTGCGTTCGCACGCACTAGCGATCCCAACGGTGGCGGGCGGCCGCAGTGGCCGCGCTTTGATGGCGATACACCGCTCACGCTGTCGCCGCACAGGATCGGCGCAACGCCCGACTTCGTGCAGCGCCATCGTTGCGCGTTCTGGGAGACGCATGCAGACACTGCGGCAACATCGGTGCAGCCATCGTCGCAGTAACGCGGCTGCATCGGCTTAGCCCGGCCGCCACTCTACCAACGCGACAGGAGCCAATCATGTCCGAATCCACTGCATCCCCCTGCGCAAAGGTGCGACTGCGTAACGGCCGTCGCGTGCCCGCATTCGGCCTGGGCTCCTGGAATCTGGGCCAGGGCCGGCATGCGCCGCAGCAGGAAATCGAAGCGCTGCAACTCGGGCAGCAATTGGGCATGCAGTTGATCGACACCGCCGAGATGTATGGCAACGGCCGCTCGGAACAGTTGATCAGCCAAGCCATGAGCAGCGCACAGCTGCCCTATGTGGTGTCCAAGGTGTTGCCCAGCAATGCCAGCGCGCGCGGGATTGCGCGTGCCTGCGAAGCCAGCCTGCAACGGCTTGGCGTTCGTACGCTAGATCTGTACTTGCTGCACTGGCGAGGCGGCAGCGACCTGGCCGAGGTGGTGGACGCGTTCGAAGCATTACGCGATGCCGGCAAGATTCGCGATTGGGGGGTGTCGAACTTCGATGTGGATGACATGGAAGAGTTGTGGGCAATCGATGGCGGTTCGCATTGCCTGGTCAACCAGGTGCTGTACCACGCTGGTAGCCGCGGCATCGAGTTCGATCTATTGCCGTGGTGCGCCGCGCACGATGTCGCTGTGATGGCCTACTCGCCGCTTGGTAGCCGTGCGTTGCTCGATCATCCAGTGCTGCATGCCATCGGCGCGCGTCGTGGCGTGGCAGCAACTGCAGTCGCGCTTGCCTGGGCGATCCGCAGTGGCAACGTGATCGCCATCCCCGAATCCGGTACACCGGCACACGTGCGAGCCAATGCCGCCGCCTGCACGCTGCAATTACATGCAGATGATGTTGCAGAACTTGATCGCGCATTCGCGCCGCCGACGCGAAAACAGCCGCTCGATTTGCTCTGACACGCAATGGTCGCGTTCGCCGCATGCGTATTTGCGCGATGCTGCGCGCGCCATGCAACACACTGCGACACGGCGCACTGTTCGCGGCGCATGTGAGTATTCGTTCGCATGCAGACACATGCAATTAACAGCACCACTCCCAGGCTTTGCTGCTAGCCCGCATCCCAAGCCCGCCAGAGTGGAGTCCCCATGGCCAAGTCCCCCAATAAATCCGCGCAGGTTCCTGCCACCGCACCTGCAAGCGTCACCTCCGATGTATCGCGCGGTACTGGCGATGAGTTGCACCAGAAGGTCGGTGGTACGCATCCGCAGCTGACCACCAACCAGGGCATTCCGGTTGGTGACAACCAGAACTCGCTGCGCGCAACGCCACGCGGTCCGACGTTGCTGGAAGATTTCATCCTGCGCGAGAAGATCACCCACTTCGATCACGAGCGCATCCCCGAGCGCATCGTGCATGCACGCGGCAGCGCCGCGCATGGCTACTTCGAGCTCACCAAATCGCTAAGTCAGTACACCACCGCCAAGATCTTTACCGAAGTCGGCGAAAAAACACCGCTATTCACGCGCTTTTCCACCGTCGCAGGCGGTGCCGGGTCGGTGGATACACCGCGCGATGTGCGTGGATTTGCGGTCAAGTTCTACACCAAGGAAGGCAATTGGGATCTGGTGGGCAACAACATCCCGGTGTTCTTCATTCAGGATGCGATCAAGTTCCCGGACCTGATCCACGCTGTGAAAATGGAACCGGATCGCGGCTTCCCGCAGGCCGCCAGCGCGCATGACACGTTCTGGGATTTCATTTCGCTCACCCCCGAGTCGATGCACATGATCATGTGGGCGATGAGCGACCGCACGATCCCGCGCTCGTTGCGCATGATCGAAGGTTTCGGCATCCACAGCTTCCGTTTCCTCAATCACAAAGGCGAGAGCACCTTCGTCAAGTTCCATTGGCGTCCCAAGCTGGGCCTGCAATCGACCATCTGGGATGAAGCAGTCAAGATCGCCGGTGCCGACCAGGACTTCCATCGCCGCGATCTGTTCGAAGCGATCCAGAACGGCGACTTCCCGGAATGGGAACTTGGCGTGCAGTTGTTCACCGAGGCCGAAGCGGATGCATTCCCGTTCGATCATCTCGATTCGACCAAGGTCATTCCCGAAGAGTTGGTGCCGTTGCAGATCGTCGGCCGCATGGTGCTCGACCGCTGGCCGGACAACTTCTTCGCTGAAACCGAACAGGTTGCCTACTGCCCGGCCAACATCGTGCCCGGTATCGACTTCAGCAACGATCCGCTGCTACAAGGCCGCCTGTTCTCCTATCTGGATACGCAGCTGAGCCGCCTGGGCGGACCGAACTTCCATCAGATTCCGATCAACGCGCCCAAGTGCCCATTCGCCAACAATCAGCGCGATGGTCACATGCAGATGGGCGTACCGAAGGGCCGTGTTGCCTATGAGCCCAGTTCGCTGCAGGCAGATGCGCCGCGTGAGGCGCTACGTGGATTTCCCAGCCATGCAACCCCGGCCGAAGACGGCGTAAAAGGCCGCGTGCGCGCAGAGAGCTTCGCCGATCATTACAGCCAGGCGAGACTGTTCTTCCGCAGCCAGACCGCACCGGAACAGGCGCATATGGCATCGGCCTTGGTATTCGAACTGTCGAAGGTGGAAGCCCAACACGTGCGCGAAGCCATCGTGGGCCATTTACGCCATATCGACCATGATCTCGCGCAGCGTGTGGCCGATGGCATGGGCATGACCGCCCTGCCGCCAGCACCACCGGCTGCAGTAGCGCCGATCGACATGCCGTTGTCGCCCGCCTTGCAGATCATCGGCAAGATGAAAGACACCTTGAAGGGGCGCACGGTTGGCATCCTGATTCACGACGGCTCGGATGCAGCAGCCATCAAGGCTGTGCGCAAGGCGGCGGAAGCTGCAGGCGCAACGGTCAAGATCGTCGCCCCCAAGCTCGGCGGCGCCAAGCTCAGCGATGGCAAGCAACTGGCCGCCGATGGGCAGCTGGCCGGCACGCCTTCGGTGGTGTTCGATGCCGTGGCGGTGCTGCTGTCGTCGGAGGCGGCCAAGCTGTTGACGCGCGAATCGGCGGCGCTGGATTTTGTGAGCTTTGCGTGGGCGCATCTGAAGGCCATCGCATTCGACGATGGCGCGCAATTGCTGTTGAAAGCCGGCAATGTCGGCAAGGATGCGGGCGTCGTTCCCGCAGCCGATACCAAGGCATTCATTACCGCCGCAAAGACGCGCCAGTGGGCACGTGAGCCGAAAGTGCGCATGCTGGCGTAACCGCACCAGGGAAGATCCGATAACCCGGCTCAAAACCGAGGGACGCCACATCAGCCGCGTTGGCGGCGATAAGCCCCTCGGTTTTCGCCGCTACCGCGCGTTTGCGGGGTAGCGGCGGTTACGGCGCCCCCATTCCCACGGCAGGCGTCAACTGTTCGCTTTCGCCAGAGCTTCGATAACGCGCGAACAGGCATTGATCGATACACTGCGTCACAACGGTCTGGACGGGCTGTTCGCCTAGTTGCTGGCCAGACTTACCCTGGGCGAAGCTTCTGATCGAAGCGCTGACGATATGCTGGTGATTGCCGGAGAAGATGCACCTCACAAGGTCATCAGCATTGATGTGACCGGCTTTCGCTACGATCGGGAGAAGGATACTCCGGCAAATTCACGGGATCCGCTTCGGTATGGTTGGGGAGACGTCATTCGGACTCCTGCACGGGCGCTGCACATGCTGCTTGATGCAAGCGTGATGAGCAGTCGTTACGCGAAAGGCCTGGATGGCGTACATGCCATGGTCATCGACGCCATACGCGAGGCGCTTGCCTGGCAAGTCACGCCTGAAGTGGAAATGGTCAAGCAGTGGTACACCGCGCTCGATATAGACTCCGCCACGTCCTCTTTGCGCTCGTTGGGCGATCAATTGAAAGGCATGTCTGGCGCGGATTGGATGCCGCGCTGGTGAACCAGGTATTGCAACGTCACTCCTCCTTCCTCAGCAACGTGGCTCAAAAAGCCCGGAAATGACGGCTGCGACCAGTACGTGCCACGGACTGCAAGTGCGCGATACCAGTCCTGCCGACGGCGACGGTCTTAGATGAGCCGTGCCTCGGCTCGCGCCGACGCTTCCCGGTGCACTGGCGACGGATTTTGACACTCGCTCGTCCTGCAAGCGTTGTCAGGCAAAGAGACCCCAAGCTCCAATCCTGCCAAATTGCCTCTATCAGATGCTTACGTTTTCATGTCCTTGTCAGGCCTGCTGCAACCTGACCGCTCACGTTGAGTGATCGGTGTAGCGCTGAGGGCGTTTGTTCGGGAGATCTGTTTCCTTGGTGAGGACAGACTGAGCGTCGTGGTTATTGTTGCCCACCAGCGCCAGCCGCCCAAAGCTGGCCCAGCAGCTTCGAGCCGATTGTTGCCCGGTGCACCTTGGCCTCGGTATTTCCGAGGGCGCGCATCATCTCTTCCCAGCGTGGGCCCAGGTTGACCTCCCTCGCCGTCTTCAGGTGGACGGCGGTCAAGTCCTTATAGTGGAGCGCGCGCAGCCCAGCGGGCGTTACCAGTTTTTCGGTATGTACGTGGACAAACCAGGGCGCGGGAATGTCTCCATTTGACTGCGGCGTGTGGTCGATACGCACTTCGAATAGCCTGCCACGGGTGCCACGGTCGCCCTCCGAGGGAAGGCGATTCGGCGCCGTGATGCGTGCCAGTCCATTCATCGCCAACAGGCGCTCCAGATGCGGCGCACGCGGTTGCGGATCGGTCTTGAGCGCATCGGCTTCGCGCCGTTCGAAATCATGCTCGATCCTGTGGAGAAGATGCAGTTGCGTGTCGAGTTGTGCGATGCGCTCGTCTCCTGCACGGAGCTTGCTTTTGAGCTGCAGCAGACGCTCACTCGATCCGAACCAGCCCTGCATGGACGTCCTGGCAAAATCGAAGGCCGTCGCCGCGTCATGCCTGGAGTCGCCGATCAGTCGCTCTACGTCGGTGGTGTCCTTGCCAAGGCGCTTGGCGAGCGCGATGAAATCTCCCCCGAGTTCTGCCACTGGCAACGACTCCAGGGGAGTGCCTCTCAGTATCTCGTCGGCCTGTTTTTGCGCTGCGCTGCGCGCATCCATGACCCGCTGCGCGGGCGCTGCCGTTGAGCTGGAAGCATCAGGCGTGCGCGTGCGCGCCTTGCGTGACCTGCTCGATTTGCGTGCTGTCGTTGTCGACACGCTTGGTGTTACCGACGCCGGTGCCTGTTCGGGCGAAGCCGCTGCTGCGCCAATCAGCTGTCTGTCCTGGACGGCGAACTGGCACATATCAACAATCGCCTGGCGTTGGTCGGCAAGTGCCTGTGCAAGATCGAGCATCGGTAGCCATAGGTGATCTCTGGCATCCCCTCCTTCCTCGATGAGCACGGCAGCATCCATACACAGCTGCGTTGCCGCTCGGCCACGCATCTCGGCGTATTCGACAAGCACATTCTCGTGCATGGCCAGCATCTCCGGCGTCAGCGAATGCTCGGTTGAGAGATAGCGTTCAATATGCATCTTGGTCAGCGCCGTGAACGCTTGTCCGACCTTGGCTTCCATGCACCTGTCTACTTCTTCAAGCGCGCGCAGTCGATCTAGCACCTGTGGCAGGCTGCAACCACTTGCTTGATCGGAGAGTCTTATTGAATATATTTCGTACAGCACTCCACGAACGGTTTGCATCCGCGTGTGACAAGATTCCATCGTCATCCTGATGATCGGCAGCTGGGCTTTCATCGAGTCGCACGGTGCCCGATTCGTCATCGGCGACTTGATACGTCGCAAAACCTCTTCCAACGCTGCAATGGCATCAAGAAGATGAGCGCGTAACGCATGCCATGATTCCGGCTGCTGCAGTCGGACGGCTTGGCTATCAAACCCCGCAAAATCGCTTCTTTCCGTAAGCACAGAATCCAATTCCTGGGTCAATTTCTGATCGATCATTCTTTCGCATGACACATAGTTCATTGCTGCGGCTTGTGCGAGAGACGAAACCAATTGATTCTCATGGGCTTCGATGTCGGGGGGTGACATGCGGCGCTGAATCTTGAGCTCGCTCAGCGCCTGCAAGCCTTGTCGAGCGGATTCGATTGCAGAAGCGCCGGACCTGAGTCTTGCTTCAAGGGATTTTGCGTCCACTGAATCCCTCGACGCTACGTTTGTGGCCAGGTGATTGAACAGCTGCAACCTGGACGAGGCCCTGTTCAATACCTCGAACGGATCTGGTCCTCCCGAGACAGATGCCGGGGTAAAGAGCAGCGCCCTGACATCCCTGACGTTAGCGGATGATGATGCGGGCGCACTGGCTCTGGAAGCTCTGGCGGCCCTCGGCGCTCTGATGGCAAGCCCGCTGAGTTGCGCGGAGGGAGGCCCTATGTCGGTAGGCACGCTCGCGTTTGCCCCCGCATCCTGTGGTGCTGCCGCTGGCTGAGTGAATGACGCGGGATCCACTGGGGTTTGATTGGTCGCTGGGGTTTGATTGGTCGCTCGAACTCTCGGCACGATGCATCCTCCGATATTGCCATTTCAATTGCCACACATGACGCCCAGATGTGCCTGCTCTCGGCAGATGCGCGACCTGGTGGTTTGGGTATGCGACGGGACGTTGACCGTTGTGGCTATCGCTGCCCACCAGCGCCAGCCGCCCAAAGCTGGCCCAGCAGCTTCGAGCCGATTGTTGCCCGGTGCACCTTGGCCTCGGTATTTCCGAGGGCGCGCATCATCTCTTCCCAGCGTGGGCCCAGGTTGACCTCCCTCGCCGTCTTCAGGTGGACGGCGGTCAAGTCCTTATAGTGGAGCGCGCGCAGCCCAGCGGGCGTTACCAGTTTTTCGGTATGTACGTGGACAAACCAGGGCGCGGGAATATCTCCATTTGACTGCGGCGTGTGGTCGATACGCACTTCGAATAGCCTGCCACGGGTGCCACGGTCGCCCTCCGAGGGAAGGCGATTCGGCGCCGTGATGCGTGCCAGTCCATTCATCGCCAACAGGCGCTCCAGATGCGGCGCACGCGGTTGCGGATCGGTCTTGAGCGCATCGGCTTCGCGCCGTTCGAAATCATGCTCGATCCTGTGGAGAAGATGCAGCCGCGTGTCGAGTTGTGCGATGCGCTCGTCTCCTGCACGGAGCTTGCTTTTGAGCTGCAGCAGACGCTCACTCGATCCGAACCAGCCCTGCATGGACGTCCTGGCAAAATCGAAGGCCGTCGCCGCGTCATGCCTGGAGTCGCCGATCAGTCGCTCTACGTCGGTGGTGTCCTTGCCAAGGCGCTTGGCGAGCGCGATGAAATCTCCCCCGAGTTCTGCCACTGGCAACGACTCCAGGGGAGTGCCTCTCAGTATCTCGTCGGCCTGTTTTTGCGCTGCGCTGCGCGCATCCATGACCCGCTGCGCGGGCGCTGCCGTTGAGCTGGAAGCATCAGGCGTGCGCGTGCGCGCCTTGCGTGACCTGCTCGATTTGCCTGCTGTCGCTGTCGGCACGCTTGGTGTTACCGACGCCGGTGCTTGTTCGGGCGAAGCCGCTGCTGCACCAATCAGCTGTCTGTCCTGGACGGCGAACTCACACATGTCAAGAATTGCCTGACGTTGGTCGGTAAGCGCCTGTGCAAGATCGAGCATCGTTGGCCATAGGTGATCTCTGGCATGCTCACCTTGTTCGATGAGCGCGGCGGCATCTACACACAGCTGCATCCCCGCTCGGCCGCGCATCGCGGCGTATTCGACAAGCACATTCTTGTGCATGGCCAGCATCTCCGGCGTCAGCGAATGCTCGGTTGAGGACAGACGTTCGATATGGACCTGGATCACATGCTTGAGCGCTTCGCCTACCTCGGCATGGTCAAGGCTGTCGATTTCTTCGAGCTCCCTCAGTCCGTCAATCACCTGGAGCAGGCCGCAATCGCTGGCCTCATCGGCAAGTCTCCTTGAATGTATTTCGACGAGCATTCCGCGGACGGTCTGCATCCGTTCATGGCACGATCCCATCATCGCCCTGACGACCGGGAGATTGGCCTGGAGCGACTCACGCGGCCCCTGACCCGTCATCGGCGACCTGATGCGCTGGCAAACTTCCTCCATCGCTGCAAAGGCATTCAGAAGATGAGCGCGTAGCGCAAGCCATGGTTCCGGTTGCTGCAGACGGATGGCGTCAGCGGACAACACCACCATCTCGACCCTTTGGGTCGGCACATGGCCCAATTCGGTGCTCATTTTCTGATCGATCATCTTCTGGCATGCGCCGTAGTGAAGCGATGCGGCTACTGCGAAATGCCGCACCAGGAAATTCTCGTGTTCTTCGATATTGTCGACCGGCATGCGTTTTTGGATATTTAACTCGGCCAGCGCCTGCAAGGCCTGTCGAGCGGATTCGATCGCAGACGTTCCGGACCGGAGTCTTGCTTCCAGGGCTCTGATATCCGATGGTTCTGTCGGCACTACGTTTTGTGCCAAGTCGTTGAAGCGTTTCAGCCTGGATGAGGCCTTGCTCAATACTTCGAAAAGATTTGGCCCTTGCGCAACTGACTGCGCGGCAAAGAGCGCTGCCATGACGTCCTGTGCGTTGGTAGACGATGCCGCTGGGAGATTGGTTCTGGAGGCTCGGCCCAGCCGCCGCGGCCTGATGGAAAGCCCGCCGAGTTGCGCGGAGGGCGTCGCGCTGTCGGCAGAAGTGCTTGCGGCTGATCCCGAGCCCGATGGTGTCGGTGCAGTTTGAATCAATTGCGCGGGATCCGGTGGGGCCTGCTTGGTCGATTCAATTTTAGGCACGGTGCATCCTCCGATATTGCCATTCAATTTGCTTGCACACGGCGTCCTGATGTCCCCCAGTCCCGGAATATGCGTGGAACGTGGTGGTGTCGTACACCAGCCCTTGCGAGCCAGCAGCGATGCTTGTTGCCAATGCGTTGCGCAGGAACCGCGTTACCTGTGCCATGGCGCACGATCCGCCTGCCTTATCGTGTTGCAAATTGCAGTGCCTGCGTCGCTCGCTGCTGGATCCACCCGGTATTCTTCATCATGCGATTACAGACGACGTGTGCAGCGAAATCCGTATTGCCGTTTCAACACAAGCAACTCGACCGACTCAGGTGTCGGTGTGCATGCCATCGCTGCCTTAGAGCAGCTAACAAAACAACGGTGCAGCCGCCAGGCGGGCGCGGCCGGTGCTCGGAATTCATGTACCAGTCGTACACTCCGGTTCCTGCGCGCCGTCCGCACCTACCTGACGACTGCTCGCTAGGTTTTGTTAGCCGCTCTTAGTAAACCACCGAATGCTGCGCTGTTTGCATGCTGCGCGAATGCTTGGTGACTGATACGAAGACGACCCGACTGCCCACGCAGCTATTCAAGGACGAGACAAGGCTATCAAGGCATCTCCCAATAACTAGGCGCCTATCAAGGCCCGTTACCGCGTCCGACGCCCTTTGATGATCGGCACAACGCTCAGGAATCAAGAGAGCACAATAATGTTGCAGGCTCGGTGGCCGCCCATCCACGGCATGCCCTTGTTTGGAAAACACCTAATCAGGCAGTTCAAGAGATTTTTAGGCCCAACTCACGTATTGCGCATGCACGTTGAGATGCCCCACCCTCTACACTGCTTCGGTTGAACACTGCTGCGCACTCGCCAACGCACGATATTCGCGTGGCGTCATGCCCACCGCTTGCTTGAATTGCCGCGCGAAGGCACTTTGATCGCTGAAGCCGCAGGCGTGGCCGATTTCGGTCAGGCTCTTGGTTCCATGCAGCAGATGCATCGCCATCTGCAGGCGCAGCTTGGCCAGCACTTGCTGCGGCGTGAGCTGGAATACCTTGCGGAACGAGCGTTGCAGCTTGGACATCGAAAACCCGGTGATCTCTACCAGCGCCTGCATGCGGACGTTCTGCGCGTAATTGGCATTGAGATACGCCAGCGCAAGCCGCAGCTTTTCATACTGCGATTCGTGCCCGTCCTGCGGGCCCAGATCGCGCGAGATGCCGATGATGCCTTGTACCTTGCCATCGACCAGCAACGGCCGCTTACAGGTGAGACACCAACCCGGCTCGCGGTTGGCGAACAGATGCAGCTCCAGCAGGTTGTCGATCACCTCACCTGCCAGCACCTGCTCGTCCTGATTGGCGTAATTGGCCCCCAGGCCACTGGGATAGACCTCGGCAACACGCTTGCCGATCAGGTCCTTGCGCGATTTCAGCCCCAGTCGCCGCAGCATGGTCTGGTTGACGTGGGTGTAGCGGCCCTCGCGATCCTTGACGAAGAACAACACGTCCGGCACGGCATCGAACAACGCTTCCAGATCGGCAGGATCGATGCTCTTCATGCGAGAGGATTCATGCAGTGCAATGGGCTCGGGATCGGGAAAGGCGCATCAACCGCGGCGCGCGATCGAAACAACCCGCCGCCCGCCGCCCGCCGCGCCATGATACGCCGCACGCGCGACCGGCCTGCGCCTGGGTGACTCAGCGCGTGTTGTTGCCCGCGTCGACTGCAGCCGGTGCCGCCTTGGCATCCACTGCCGCAGCGGTCGGGTTGCCGATGCGATCCAGCGGCACCTGTCGCGCACGCCAGCTCTGCACCACCGCCGCACCGGCCTGCGAGCCCACCTGCACGCGCAAGCGCGCACTGCCACCGGGCGCAATGAACTGGACTTCGCAATCGCCAGCGGCCATGCAGCTATCGGCCGCAAGTGGATCCACCAGCTGCCAGCCCTGCTCCATCACCGCCTGCACAAACGCGCGATACCCCATGCCGGACTTCAGCGTGGCCGGCAATGGCACGCTCGCATCGCTGTCTGGCTCGGACACAGGCAGTGCCACCGGTGCGCGCGCAGGCGCAACGGCAGGCCGCGATGCGGCGCCCAAGGCAGGACTACAGATCAGAGCGATTGCCCACAATGCGGGGCGGAACGACGTGCGCATGCAAACGGTCCTTGCGATCCTGGCAGGGAACTGGGAACTGGGAAGAAGAAGATGCGCTATTTTGACACGCCTGTGATGCGCTGCGGCAAAACGTAGTCGGGATGCATTGGCCCGTCATCCGGATGGCAGCGCCGCAATGCCTCCAGCGCAAGCGTACTCATCCGCATGTATTGGATGATCGAAGTAACCGTCTGCAACGCGCCGCGCCGGGATCGCCGCCGCCGGCATACGTCATCCCAGCGACGGGTAATTTGATGGCGACCATCGCGACTTGCGCTTGCCGATCACCGAGCCCATGGCACCCGCTCAACAACCCGACACGCCGCACCAGGCGGCGTGTCGGTCGCACGTTACTGGCCGATGTGCTGCTTCAGCCAGCTGTTGACGGTGTCGTGCCACAGGATGCTGTTATCCGGCTTCAGCACCCAGTGGTTTTCGTCCGGGAAGTACAGGAACTTGGAATCGATGCCCTTGCGCTGCAGCGCGGTGAACGCGGCCAGGCCTTGTTCGACCGGGATGCGGAAATCCTGCTGGCCGTGGATCACCAGCATCGGCACCTTCCAGTTGTCCACGTGCAGCACCGGGTTGAACTTCTCGTAGCCGGCCGGGTTCTGCCACGGCGTGCCGCCGTTTTCCCATTCGCTGAACCACAATTCCTCGGTGGCGTAGCCCATGGTGCGGTTGTCGAACACGCCGTCGTGGTCGACCAGGCACTTCCACGGCTGGTTCCAGTTGCCGGCCATCCAGTAGACCATGTAGCCGCCATAGCTGGCGCCCAATGCGCAGGCCTTGTCGCCGTTGAGGAAGCCATACTGCTTTTGCGCGGCGGCCCAGCCTTTTTGCAGATCTTCCAGCGGGCGGTCGCCCCAGTGCTGGCTGATGGCGTCGGTGAACTCCTGGCCGTAACCGGTGGAGCCGTGGAAGTCGATCATGACCACCGCGTAGCCCTGGCCAGCGTAGGTCTGCGGATTCCAACGGTTACTCCAGCCATTGCCGAAGCTGCCCTGCGGGCCGCCGTGGATCAGGAACGCCACCGGATAGGTCTTGCCTTCCTGGTAGTTGTAGGGCTTGACCACGTAGCCATGCACGGTGTCGTTGTTCCACCCCTTGAACTGGAACTGTTCGTAGTCGCCGAACTGCACATCCGGCAGCAGTTCGCCGGCGCTCTGGCTGATCGCGCGCAGACCCTGGCCTTGCGTGTCGCTGACGAAGACCTGGTCGCCACTCTTGAGCGAGCTGCGGGTAAACGCCAGCGTGTTGCCGGCCAGCGTCGGTGCATGCACGCTGCCCTCGCCCACCAGCTTGGTCGCCTCGCCGCTGGCGATATCGATCTTGAACAGCGGATGCTCACCGAGATCGTCGGCGCTGGTGTAGAGGCTGCTACCGTCGTCGCTCAGCACGATTTCGCCAGCCGAGCGGTCCCACTTCGGCGTAATCTCGCGCGTCTTGCCGCTGGCCACATCCATCGCCATCAGACCGAAGCGGTCGGCCTCGAAGCCAGGGCGCTTCATCGCGCGGTAGTACAGGGTCTTGCCGTCGGTGCTGAACACCGGGCCGGCATCCCAGGCGGGGTTAGACGCCGTCAGATTGACCGGCGCGGACTTGCCGGTGGCATCCAGGCGGTACAGGTCGAAGTTGGTCTGCCACGGCTCGTCGTTGCCGGTGGGCCTGCCGCCGGTCTTGGCGTTCTTGCCCGCTTCCGGGCCATGCGACTGCGGAATGCGCACGCTGGCGACCACGCTGCTGCCATCGGGCGACCAGGTGTAATCGTCGTTGCCGCCGAACGGCTTGGACGGCGCATCGCCGGCCAGGGTGGCGCTGATCGCCGACGCCCCGACCACTGCTTTTGCACCGGCTGCGGGCAACTCGGCCACGAACAAGGTATTGCGGCGGCCATCGTTCCAGGTATCCCAGTGGCGCACGAACAACTGGTCGTACACCACGCCGCTAGCCTTGCTGTTCTTGAGCTCGCCTAGCGTCTTCTTGGTGCAGCCCAGGTCCGAACCGCAGTCCTGGAACACGCCTGCGCTGAAAGCGACGCGCTTGCCATCGGGCGACAGCTTGTAGCTATCCACATCCACCGCAAACGCGGTGAGTTGCTGCGGGGTGCCGCCGGCCATCGGCTGCGCGTAAAGCTGTTGGCTGCCGGTTTTGCTGCTGAGGAAGTAGACCGTTTTGCCATCCGGCGACAGCGCCGGGCTGTTGACGTTCCAGCCTTCCGGGGTCAGCCGCTTGGGTGGCGACAGATCGCGAGTGCGCAGATTACGCACCCACAGGCTGGTGGCCGGCTTGCCATTGGCGGTCTTGGCCTGGCGCTTGGCGAACAGCACCACGCTGCCATCCGGGCTGAGCGTGGGCGAGGACACCCTGTCCAGCGCCACCATGTCGCGCACATCGAAACCGCGCGCGGCGGCGAGGCTTGGCAGGGCAGCCAGCAAACACAAGGGCAATACGGCGTGACGCAGCTTCATCGAGATCTCCGGCAACGGCAAAACGTCGATGGTAGGCGTTGCTGCAGCACACGCGCAAAGGCAGGAGGTCATGCGGCGCGACGTGGTGCGCCGCGCACTGATGCGCCTCGCCCATGCCGCCTGCACGCGGCACGGGCAGCTGAGCGCTTTAGAAGCGGTGCGACAGACCTACGTAGACCTGCGTGTCGGGCGTGCGGTCGTTGAGGCCGAAGTTGGCACCCACATCCAGCTGCAACAGCGGGTTGAGCAGATACGACGCCGCGATGTCGGCCGAGTACTGCTCGACGGTCTGCGCAGGGTCGCGGTTGATCGAGGACCACAGTTCAACGGCCATCGACAACTTCGGCGTGAGCGGGCGCGCCAGATTGATCACGTTGACGATGGCGACATGCTTGCCGCTGCCATCGCTGTCGGCCAACCAATCCAGTTCCGGCCCGAAGGTCAGCGAGAAGCTGCTGGGCAGCACGAAGTTGACCGGTAGCGCGAGGCCGCCTTCCCAGGTGTCGTTGCCCAGACCGGTACGTGCGGTGGGTGCCTTGACGAACGGCAGCAGCGCCACGCTGGCGGTGTCGCTCTCGTAGACGCGCGCCTTCATGCGCAGATAGAGATCGCCGCCGCCGCTCAGGCTGCTGCGCTCGCCGGTGGCGCGGTCGGTGGTCTTGACCTGTAACTGTGGCGCCCAATTGAGTTGCAGATCGATACGATCGCTGACGCCGTACTTGAGTGTGGGATTGGTGAAGTATGAGGTTTCCGTGCGTGTGCCGGGCTGGCTGTCGCGGGTGTAATTGCCGATGTCGGTTTCCAGCTGCCAATCGCCAGCCGGCACGGTGCAGGTGGCATTGGCCTTGGTCGGCCGATCGGTGCAGAGCGCCGCTTCGGTGGCGTCTTGCGCGTGCGCCTGAACTGCGAGGCTGCTCAGCGCTGCAGTGACGATGACGGCGAGCAGCGATGCGGGTGTCTTGCGGAAAGACGAGCGCGAGGTGATGGTTGGCATTGCGGTGATTCCAGGGCAAAGCGCGGCACAGATCGCAGGACCGTGCAGCGTTGAAGAGTGGGATGTGTGAGGCATTACTAGGCGCTGTATGGCGGCGCTACGCTTGGTCGGCCGTGCCGCAATTGCGGTTTTTCAGGGCGGCGTCAGTGCAGTCGCTATGCGATGCATCCGCCCACTGCAGAGAAGTGCGCAGGCTTGCACTGCCAGACACTTGCCTGGCGTTGCAGCGTCAAGCACAGCGCGTGAGCGCGCCACGGTCTACAGCGTGGTTGGGATCGGGATCAGTCCAGGCAGGCAGCACTCATGGCGCACCGTTCGTGCGGGAGACGGCACGATAAGCAGGAGCGGCATAAAGTCGCTATGCACGGCAGCTGCGCAGGACGTAAAGCCGGCGCAAAGTCGTTCTGGTGTGTGTGATGGCAACCGGGCCATCGCAACGTTGAGTCGAAGTGCGTCGTGCGGACGACCAGGCGCCATTGCAGCGCTGGCAGGCGCAACGTGTTTCGCAGTTGCCTTGAGCCAGGTGGCCCACGCAGCTGTTTCTCGATCAATCAGATCGGTAATGGATCAAGCAGCGCATATAACGATACGCGGCTTGCAGATGGCGCATGCAGACCGCATGCGCCATCGAGCATCACACTCAGACCGCCTGTTCGCCGCGCTTACCAACGCGATACAGCAGCCAGCCGACCAGGGCCAGAATCGCCAGGCCAAACCACTGATTGAGCTGCAACGCAGCCGGCAACGCCAATACATCGGCGCGGCTGGACAGCACGATCGGCACCGCAATGGCGATGCCCATCAATGCCTCGCCGGTGATCAGGCCAGCGGCAAACAGCACGCCCGGACGATGCACGCGGTCGCGGCCGTCTTCGTCGTCGGCACGGATGTTGTGGAAGCGCTCGACCAGATGCGCGATCAGGCCACCGATGAAGATCGGCACCATCAGTTCCAGCGGCAGATAGATGCCGATGGCCGCGGCCAGCACCGGCACGCGGAAGCGCTTGCCGGTGGCCTTCAACCATTCATCCAGCGCGATGATCGCCGCGCCCACGCCGGCACCGATCGCGATCATGCTCCACGGCAGCTGGCCGCCGAACAGCCCCTTGGCCACCGAGGCCATCAACGTGGCCTGCGGCGCACCCAGCGAGTTGGGATGCTGTGGCGTTGCCGGGCCGATGCCGTAGGCCTGGGCCAGCAGATTCAGCACTGGCGCCATGATCAATGCGCACGAAAACGCGCCAATGCCGAGCATCAGCTGCTGCTTCCACGGCGTGGCACCGACCAGATAACCGGCCTTGAGATCCTGCAGATTGTCGCCGCCCACCGCCGCCGCACAGCACACCACCGCACCGATCATGATCGCCGCCACTGCGCCCAGCGGTGCGGCGCCGATGCCCACCGGCACCAGACCGTCCTTACCCAGCAGCAACACCAGCACCGCCGAGGCGAACAGGATGGTGGAGATGGTGATGCCCGACACCGGATTGTTGGACGAACCGATCAAGCCGGCCAGATAGCCCGACACCGACACAAACAAAAAGCCTGCCACGATCATGATGATGGTCATCGGGATCGACACATGCCACTGCTGCACGATGGCCTGATACAGGCCCAGCAGCGGCAGCGTGCACAGCACCAGCGCCACCAGCATCCACTTCATCGGCAGATCGCGCTCGGTCTCGGCAACCACGCCGCCGCCACTCTTGCGCGCGGCGGCAAAGCCGCTCTTGACGCCGGAGAACAGCGATTTGCGCAGCGAGAACAAGGTCCACACGCCGCCGATCAACATCGCGCCAACACCGAGGTAGCGGATCTTCGCACCCCAGATGCCGAAGGCGGTATCGGCCGCCGACGCACCGACCAGGCTCTGCGCCAGCGCCGGGTCACTGCCCATGAAAAACTGCTGGTACAGCGGGATGGCAATGTGCCAGGACAGGATGGAGCCGGACAGCACCACGATGCCGACGTTCAAGCCGACGATGTAGCCCACCCCCAGCAAAGCCGGCGACAGGTTGGTGCCGATGTAGCCGACCAGACGGCTGCTGCCCAGGTAGGTGGCCTGCGCCCAGGTGTCCGGGATCACGCGCAAACCGCTGGCGGCGGCGAGCTTGACCAGCGCGCCGATGGCGCCGGAGGCGGCCAGGATCTTCAGGCCCGGGCCGGGATTTTCGCCGGCTTTGAGCACTTCGGCCGCCGCCTTGCCTTCGGGGAAGGGCAGCGGGTCTTCGACGATCATCGAGCGCCGCAGCGGCACCGAGAACAGCACCCCGAGCAGGCCACCCATGCCGGCGATGCCGAGCACCCACCAGTACTTGAAGTCCGGCCAGTAGCCCATGATCACCAGCGCGGGGATGGTGAAGATCACCCCGGCCGCGATCGACGAGCCGGCCGACGCACCGGTCTGGACAATGTTGTTTTCCAGAATGGTGCCGCCGCCGAGCAGGCGCAGCACGCCCATCGACACGACCGCCGCCGGGATGGCAGTGGCAATGGTCAGGCCGGCGAACAGGCCGAGGTAGGCGTTGGCGGCCGAAAGCACCACCGCCAGCACGATGGCCAGCACGACGGCACGGAAGGTGAGCTGGCGCGGCTGCGCGTCGTGGCTCATTGGGCATTCCCCTGTAGGCAAAAAATCCGTACCACGCTAGCGCCTGGGCCGACGCGAGTCCAGCTGCGGCGCGGCGTGACAGTGTGCGTGCTGTGGCCGGTGGGCTTGGACGCGACCGCAGGGCAGGCCTGCCGGCGATAGCTCGCTGGATCACTGCAGGAAGCTGCCAGATCAGCGCGAAGCAAGGCATGGACCACCCGGAACCGATCGCAAGTCAGACGTCCGATGGCACCCACCTGCCAGCGAAACTATCAACGGGACAGCGAAGTAAGGGTGCGGCCGCAATGTTGCTCCCTGCAGAGGCAGGCAAGCTGCGTGTGAGCTTGTCCGCACCGACCAAGCGGTGAAGATTCGCCACCTTCATTCGGCCCGGATGAGACGGCATGCTCATTCCGCCACCTGCCGCTCCTGACCAAAGGACCTGCCATGTATCGCCACAACGCCTTATGTCTCGCCTTGCTTTCTGCCGTTTCAACCCCTGCGCTCGCCGCGCCCCCCACTGAGATGGATGCAGCGCCAGTGAGCGCGGCACCGCAACCGGAGCAACTCGGTGCTGCGAGCCTGCAGTCGGCAGGTTTGCATGGCGGCCTCATGTCCACCCAGGTGGCACACCTGGCTGCCCCCACCGACAAGCAATTGAGCCTGCTGCGTGAGCGCCGCATTGCGCAGCTCAACCATGGGCAACCCTTGCAGATCGGCTTTTCGCGTGCGGTCCCGCAGCCGCGGGTGAACCTGGCCGCGCTGGACTGGCAACTCGCAGGCAATGGCACGCGCGTGGCCACCTTGAAGCTCAGCTCCGCAAAGGCGGCCTCGCTCCGTGCGGCATTAGTGTTGCGTGGCGCCGGTGCAACACCCGGCATGCCCTCCCAGGTGGTGTTGCGCTTCGCCGACAACCACGGGCATGTCTTTGAGCGCTCCGGTGCCGATTTCGTCACCGCCGGCGATGCCATCGGTTGGTCGCCGGTTGTCGACGGAGAAGACCTGCTGATCGAGATCGCGCTGCCGGCGGGCCAATATCCCGAGAACTTCAGCCTCAGCATCCCCCAGTTATCGCATCTGGATATCAGCCCCAGTGCCAACACGCAGGACTTCATGTTCAGCGCCATCGGCAACACCAGCTCCTGCGAAAGCGATATCGTCTGCCGTGCCCACCCTAGTCGCGGCTTTCTCGATGCGTCGAGCGCAGTCGCGCGCATGGTGATCACCGACAGCAATGGGTCGTTCTCGTGCACCGGCACCTTGCTCAATAACGCCAACTCGCGCAAACGTCACCTGTTCTGGACTGCCTCGCATTGCGTCAGCACCCAGAGCGTTGCCAACACCTTGCAGACCTACTGGTTCTACGATGCAGCACGCTGCAACAGCACCTCCGTCAGCAGACAGGCGACCACACTCAGTGGCGGCGCGGTGTTGCGCTACGCCAACTCAACACGCGACATCTCGCTGCTGGAGCTGAGGAGCCCGCCACCGCCGGGGGCGTTCTATGCAGGTTGGAGCAGCGCTGCGATCGGTGCCATCGGCACCCCGATCGTCGGCATCCACCACCCGAACAATGCGCTCAAAAAATACTCGCTAGGCACCGTGACCGCGCTCGAGACCTCCTTTGAGGACAAGAGCCCGCTATATCAGGTGCACTGGCACGAGGGCGTCACCGAAGACGGCTCCTCCGGCTCGGGTTTGTTCACCGTGGCAAGGAACGGCGCATACCAGCTGCGGGGTGGTTTGTTCGATGGCACCTCGTCCTGCTCGGCGCGGCGCGATCCCGATTACTACTCGCGCTTCTCGGACGTGTATCCCCGGATTTCCAAATACTTCGGCAAGTAGCTCGTCGATTGGTGTGGCAGGCGACGCATCGCCTGCCACACGATACCGGCAGCCGCTGCCGCACTGCGCGTGAGCAACAGACTTGCAGCCACCGGCTAGGCGCCGAACAGGCTTAGTGCAGCAACTCAGCAAACGCGCGATCGGCCTCGATCACCTCCGGCAGCGCGGCGAACAAGGCCTCCAGATCCACGCCGTCCATCAGCGGGCCGCGTACCGATTCCAATGCCGCCGGGGTGGCGCCGCCGTGCGCATGCAACGCATCGGAGACCTGCACTGCCTGGGCGACCAGCAACGGCATGCGTGCGCCGTCGGGCGCGGCCGCCGGGCGAACCTGATAGGCGATGGCTTGCTGGATGATCACCGGCAGCTGCCAGCGACGTACCAGCTCGGCGCCGACTTCCGGGTAGCCGAAACCCAGCTGCAGGGTTTCTTCGGCGGCGTGGCCGGCCGATGAGGTGTCGTGATTGATGCGGCTGGCGTAATCCGGTGCGCCGGACTGGATCAGCAACTCGCCGATGTTGTGCATCATGCCGCAGGTGAAGGCGGTTTCCGGATCCAGGCCGTGCTGGCGCGCCAGCAGGCGGCAGATGCCGGCCACCTCGAAACTATGGCGCCAGAAGGACTTCAGATCGAAGCCGGGGCCGGCGCGGAACGCACCGGTCATCGCCGAGGCAAGCACCAGCGTGCGCAGGGTGTTGAAGCCCAACCGCATGGCTGCGTCTTCGACGCTGGTGGAATCGCGCAGGCCATGGAAACGCGCCGAATTGGCCAGCCGCAACACTTTGGCGGCAATCACCGGATCGCGCTCGATGCTGTGCGCCAGCGTATCGATATCGGTCTGCGGATCGTCGAATTGACGGATCAGGTCCTGCGCCACCTTGGGCACGGTGGGCAAGGTGTGCAACTGGTCGAACAACGCCTCCAACTTCATGATCGCCTCGTGGGTGAAAGACAAGCCAGCGCGGCCGCGCGGATATGCATGGTGTAGCACAGACCGGTTTGCTGCCAATGACCTGGGGCAGATGCATTTACTCACGCTTGTGGCTGCGTGACTCAGGACGTTGCTTGGCCACTTGGCCCGAAGCAACCAGCGCAGCAAGCGAGCTCGACAATTTACGGGCACACGACCGCATCGATTGCGTCAGTCGGCCTTGGCACCACGCAGTGATTTGGACAGATTGGCGGCCCGCGCCTTCGCGATCGGGATCGAACGTCCTGAGTCCGGGTGCCAGATCGCGGCAGTCGTCAACGAGGCTGTGAGCGACGCGCTACAGGAAGCCGAACGGCTGCTGGTCGAACGTCTGGCATCGATCAGCCTAGCCGTACTCGTCCAGACATTGGAGGAACGGCGCGACCCCGTCAGCGTCTGACCAATATCGGCATGCTTCCCAATAACGATGGTGAAGCGGGAAAACTCCCGCATGCCCATTAATGGGCTTGCGGCTGCATAAGCTCTATCGTGATTTGGTCGGGGCCTGAAACGTAGGCCACCAGCGTTCCCTTCCTTGGCCCACCCGCAATCGGCAGTGGACTACCCTTCGCCTTCCATCCTGCTGCCTCCACGCGAGCAATAGCGGCATGAATATCGTTTACGGTCAGAGCTAGGTGGGCCGCACCAATCGCCCCCGCGCTGTTCGGCACCGCCCCGTTCTGGCGCCCTTTTGAATATTGTAATAGTTCGATCACATAACCGTCTGGTGCCCTGACGATTGCCGTTTTTACATTGGGATCATCGACACCAGTCACCTGATACAGGAAATCGCCCCCATCTCGGACTGCCGCTCAAGCTTAAAGCCGAGTGCTCCTGTCCAGAACCGAACAGCTTCGTCCAATGACGATACCGCGAAGCCTGTGTGGTCCACGGCGATTATTCTTGCGTCGTTGTTCATTGCGTCACTCTCACTAGACCGTGCTTGAGGTGTCGGAGCTTGCGCCCTAGCTGCAACCGACGCCAGCAGCATGACGAATATGATCTTCATGGTGACGCGCTACCGCGAAGGCCTCTTCCCGAAAAAAACGGTTGTCAGGAAGGTCGGAGCGTTCCCAAAAAGCCAGCAGTTGGGTATAGAACGCACATAGAACCTAGCCGCAATCCACGGCCCGAAAAGCATCAATGGAAATCGCGCGACGGCAGCTGCATGTCGCCGAGCAGGTCGCTGAGATCGTGCAGGTCGCCGGCGATGAGGTGCTCCACGCCGTCCACGCGTTCCCAGCGGCCGCGCACGGCGAGCAGACGCGAATCCAGCAGCGCGCGGCGGCGGCGTAGCGCCAGGTGCGACCAGACGATGACGTTGATCATGCCGTGTTCGTCTTCCAGGGTGACGAAGATCGTGCCCTTGGCGGTGGCTGGGCGTTGGCGCTGGGTGACCAGGCCGGCGACATGCACGCCGCTGCCGTGGCGACGGCCCTGCAGGTCGCGCAGGCCCAGGATGCGCCGCTGGCGCATCTGCGGGCGCAGCAGCGCCATGGGATGTTGGCGCAGGCTCAGGCCCACCGACCGATAGTCGGCCAGGATTTCTTCACCCATCCGGGGCGCCTCGAACTCTACCGGGCACTCTTCCGGGCTGCCGGGCAACAAGGGCCGGCGCGCTTCCACGCCGGCCATCGCCCAGCGCGCGACATTGCGGTTTCCCACCATGCCCTGCAAGGCGCCGGCCTCGGCCAAGGCCAGGCGCGCCGTTTCGTCGAGTGCGGCGCGCAGACAGAGATCGCCGATATCGGCGAAGGCCCGCTGCGCGCGTGCAGCGGCAATGCGGTTGGCCATCACTTCCGATAATCCAGCGACCTGGCGCATGCCCAGCCGGATCGCCGGTTGTTCGCCGGGGTCTTCGTCGCTGCGCCAGGGCCGGCCACCGACCAGGGTGTTGTCCCAGTCGCTGTGCAATACATCCACCGGCAGCACCTCCACGCGCGCGCGCTCGGGACTGCCACGGCGCGCGTCCTGCACGATCTGGCTGGCCGAGTAGAACCCCATCGGCTGCGCGTTGAGCAACCCGCAGGCGAATGCGGCGGGTTCGTGCCGTTTGAGCCAACAGCTGGCATAGACGAGCTTGGCGAACGAGGCGGCATGGCTTTGCGGAAAGCCGTAGGAACCGAAGCCCTTGATCTGCTCGAAGATCTGGTCGATGAAGGTGGAGGCATAGCCCTTGTTTTCCATCAATCCGCGAATACGCACGCGATGCGATTCCATATCGCCACCGCGGCGCCAGGCCGCCATCGAACGGCGTAGCTTGTCGGCCTCGTCAGGGTCGTAGCCGGCGTGTATCACCAATTCCATGACCTGCTCCTGGAACAGCGGGATCCCCAGTGTCGGCCCGAGAATCTTCTCCACGCCTTCGGAGGGATAGCTGATCAGGCTCTTGTCTTTGCGACGTTGCAGGTACGGATGCACCATGTCGCCCTGGATCGGGCCAGGGCGCACGATCGCCACTTCGATCACCAGGTCGTAGAACTCTGCAGGTTTGAGCCTCGGCAGCATCGCCATCTGCGCACGCGACTCGATCTGGAACACACCAACCGTATCGGCGCGCTGGATCATCTTGTAGGTCGCCGCATCCTCATCGGGCAACGTCGCCAACGCGTACTTGCGACCCCGATGGCCACGCACCAGGTCCAGCGTCTTGCGAATGCAGGTCAGCATGCCCAGCGCCAGGCAATCGACCTTGAGCAACTTCATCGTTTCCAGATCGTCCTTGTCCCACTGGATGATGGTGCGGTCGGCCATCGCGGCGTTTTCCACCGGCACCAGCAGCGACAAGGGTTCGTCGGAGATGACGAAACCCCCGACATGCTGCGACAGATGACGCGGGTGATCGCGCAGGTGCTCGGTGACCGCAAGAATCTTGTTGATCAGCGGATTGGCCAGATCGAATCCGGCTTCTTCGATACGCTGCTCCATCGGGGTGTCTCCATTGCCCCAGCCGTAGCAATTGGCCAGCAACGCAATCTGGTCCGGCGGCAGACCGAACGCTTTGGCCACATCGCGCACTGCACTCTTGCCGCGGTAGCAGATCACCGTGGCCGCCAGCGCCGCGCGTTCGCGGCCGTATTTGTTATAGACGTATTGCAGCACTTCCTCACGGCGTTCGTGCTCGAAATCCACATCAATATCTGGCGGTTCGTTACGTGCTTTGGACAAGAAGCGCGAGATCAACAATCGCGTCTTGATCGGATCAACCGACGTGATGCCGAGCGCATAGCAGACTGCCGAATTTGCTGAAGACCCACGTCCCTGACACAGGATGCCTTGGGAGCGAGCAAACCGCACCACGTCCTGTACGGTGAGAAAGAAAGCCTCGTATTCCAGTTCGGCGATCAGTGCCAATTCTTTCTCGATATCGTCGCGCACTTTCTCTGGCGTACCATTCGGCCATCGCTCACGCATCCCCTCCTCGGTGAGTTTTCGCAGATAACTCGCCGGCGTATGCCCCTCCGGCACCAGTTCGCGGGGATAGGTGTATTCAAGCCTGGAAATATCGAAGCTGCAGCGCGCGGCCAGCTCCACCGTGGCCTGCAGCAGCGCCTGCGGATAGATATTGCCCAGGGCGCGTCGCGTGCGCAGGTGGCGCTCGCCATTGCGGAACAGATGCGCGCCGCACTCGGCCAGCGGGGTGGTGTGGCGGATGGCGGTCAAGGTGTCCTGCACGATGCGCTCGCGGCGCTGCGCCATGTGCACATCGCCACTGGCCAATGCAGTCATGCCCAGTTGCTGCGCCAACAGTTGCAAGGCAAGCAGACGCGCTGCGTCGTCCTGTTCGCGATGCAGTTCCACCGCCAGAAACGCTCGCTCGCCGAACACCTGCTGCAGCCAGGCGCCCTGCTCGGCCTGCGGCTGCGCACCGGGCAACCACAGCGCGAACACACCGGGGAGGACATCGCGAAATTGCGCCTGGACCTCGGCACGCCCGAGCCGATACGCGCCCTTGCCTGCCGCACGCCGCGCGGTGGTGATCAGCGCGCACAACTGCGGATAGCCGTGCGCGTTTTCCACCAGCAGCACGAAGCGGGTGCCGTCAACGAGCGTGAATTCACTGCCGACGATCAGCCGCAGGCCGGTGGCGCGGGAGGATTCCAGGCCACGCACGATGCCGGCCAGCGAGCACTCGTCGGTGATGGCCAGGGCGCTGTAGCCGCAGTGTTGCGCACGTGCGAACAGCTGCTCGGCACTGGAAGCGCCACGCAGGAACGAAAAGTCCGACAGGCAATGCAGCTCGGCATAGCCAGGCAGGCCGTCGGCGTGCTGCGCATGGACGATGTCGTCGTTGGCAGCGCGCAGCCGCGCAGCCACATTCCAGGCGCGCGGCATGCGCCCGCCGGGGGTGTCGCGGTCTACACCATCGATGGCGTCATCCCAACTCATGGGCGGATGCCTTCAACAACGCTGCGCCATACGATGTTGCAATGCGCGGCAGATCGCGTCGTTGCAGATACTGCTGCGTGTTGCCTGCAGTCCTGGCATCGGCCATGCACCCCCGCGCCGCAACCACCCGCCAGGCGGCACGTGCCAAGAGACCGCGCTGGCATGCCTGCGATCACGCAAACCACCCATGCAGCATCCAGCCATCTAGCCGGCCAGGCGCGGCGAAGGCCCAGCCGCGCCGGCCGCGCGCGGTCTCCACCACGTAGTAATCGCGTCGCGCCTCGTCGTCGTCCCACCAACCGCTTTCCAGCCGTTCGGGACCGGAGACGATGCGCAGGTGCGGATCGTGCAACGGCACCGGCTGCGGCAGCAACCAGGTGGGCCGCGGCGGGCGTGGCGGCGCGGCGGCTTCGCGCACCGCATCGCCGATGGCGCGACGCCAGGCGCGCTCCGGGCGCGGGTCGTCGGCCGGCAGCACGCGGTACACCGCCTCATCGCCCAGGCGCGCACGCAGCCGTTCGCGCAGTTGCGGCCAATCCACCGACTGCTGCGCACGCTGGTCGAACAAGTCGCGCATGGCCGGCACGAACGGTGGCAGCTGGCGCGCCAACAGCCGCATCGCCACCACCGGCTGCGGAATCTCCACCCGCTCCAGCCGGTTGCGGGCCAGCTCGAACAACAACGTGGGCGCACGCTCCGGCGTCAGCAGGCCAATCTCCACATCGGTCGCGCCTTCCTCGTGTTCCAAACGCAACAAAAAACGCTGCACCCCGCCATCGCGGATGGACAGATACGTGCACAGATCGCCGATCAACCTGCGCAGCGGGAACAGCAGTGCCGGATGGGTTTCCACCTCGTAGCCCAGCTCCACGCGTTGGTCGAAGTGGTCCGGGGGCGCGTAGCACTCCAGCGTGTCATCGACAGTGCCGTAGAGGCGATCCAGATGATCGAGCAGGCCCGCACCGAAGCGCCGGCGCAGCCCGTCACGCGGCAAGGCGCGCACCGCCGCAAGCGTGCGCACGCCCATGTGCTGCAGACGCTCGCCGGCATCGTCGGGCAACGCGGCGCGGCGCACCGGCACCTTATCCAGCGTGCTGTGCAGAGCCGGCAACTGCGTTACCACCATGCCGTCGCGCAGGCCAGCCAACACGCGCGCCGCACGCGGTGTGGGCGCCAGCGCAAGCCGGTGCTGGAAACCCAAGGCCTGCAGCTCATTGCGCAGGCGACGCTCGAAGCGCGGCCAGGGGCCGAACAGGCGAAAGCTGGCACCGGCTTCCAGCACGATGGCGCGCGACCATTGCTGGCTCACCAACGAACTATGCCGATACGCCCAGGCCGCAAGAAACCGCTGGGTACGCGCTTCGTTCTGCGTGTCGTAATCGACCGTGCGCACCTGTTCCATCAAGGCATGCGCCGCAGACAGGCGCATGCCGGGGTTCAATCCTGCAGCGGCAGCAGCGGGATTGACCGAATGCAGGCTGCGCAGCTGCGCTGGCCCCTGCACCAGCACCAGCGGCGCCTGCGGCTCTTCAAGCCGCCGTAGAACGGCGTCCAGCGCCAGCTGCGGCAATAGGATGCAGGCCCACAACATGCGCGCCTCAATGCGCCAGCCGCAACGGCTGCGACGGCACCTGACCGCCGCGGCATTTGCGCACCTGCCAGGCATCGCGCTCGGGCAGGAATTCCAGCCGCAAGGCCGCCGGCGATGCATTCACCGCATGGCGGCGGTCGCGCAACGCGAACGCACAGCAATTGCCGCTATCGGCCGCCACCTGCAACCGCCGCAGCGCACGCGCATCGCCAGTCTGCGGCCAACCCAGCACCGCGGCGCACGCGCCGCTGCGCAGGCATTGTTCGAACGCCCATAACGCTTCGCGCGGCTCGGCCTGCACCACTTCCAGATGTTCCAGCACCACCCCGCCCGCCTGCCACGCTGGTGCGTAAGGAATGAACGGCGGCGCCACCAACACCACCCGACTGCTGCTGGCGGTCATGCGTGCCAGCGTAGGCAGCAACAAGGCAATCTCGCCGATGCCATGGGTGGGCAACAGCAACTCGGTCAACGCACGCCGCGGCCAGCCGCCGTCGGGCAGCAGTGCATCCAGTGCCGCATGCCCGGTGGATTCGCCGCCGTTGGCGGTGGCTGTGCCCTGGCCCGCACGCCAGACCGTGCGCGCGGCCAGCAGGGCATCCAGCGGCAGTGCCAGCGCGGCATTGCCGTGTTGTCGCAGCGGCACGGGCTCGCTCATCTCAACCCTGCCGGATCAGGCCGCAGTACAGCCCTTCGATCGCGAAGTCGGCATCGGCCGCCACCACGATCGGCGCATGCGCGCGGTTGCGCGGCAACAGGCGGATGCGTTCGGCACCGCGCTCCAGGCGCTTGATGGTGATTTCGCCATCCACCCGCGCCACCACGATTTGCCCATCGCGCGCCTCATTGCTGCGATGCACGCCGACCAGGTCGCCATCCAGGATGCCGTCGTCGATCATCGAATCGCCTTGCACTTTCAGCAGGTAATCCGGACGCAAGGAAAACAGCGTGCGGTCCAGCCACAGCTGCCGCTCCAGGCCGATATCCGCCCCGATCGGCACACCCGCCGCCACCCGCCCCAGCACCGGCAAGCCCAGCAAGGCATCGCGCCCGGCGCCACCGGGCACGCGGATGCCGCGTTTCTGATTGGGCAGCAGCTCGATCAACCCGGCCTCGGCCAGTGCCTGCACATGCTTTTGCGCGGCATTGCGCGAGGCAAACCCGAAGGCCTGCGCGATCTCGGCCAGACTGGGCGATACGCCTGCCTGGGCCTGCTCCTGCAGGAACGCCAGCACGGCGGCACGTTGAGGGGTAAGTGGTGGCATCGGAGCGCGGCAGCCGGGCGGGACAAGGTGTACATTTGTACACCTATCGGTCGCAGCAGGCGAGATTGGCTAGCTGAGCCGCTTCAGCACACCGCTTGCGACCGGTCGAGGACGGAGTTATAACTTACGTATTAACGCGAGGTGGCATCATGAAACTCAAGATCACTGCGATTGGCAACTCCGCCGGCGTCATCCTGCCCAAGGAACTGTTAGCGCGCCTGCGGCTTGGAAAGGGCGACGAACTCTATGCGCTGGAAACGCCCGACGGCATCAAGCTGACCGCCTTCGACCCGACGTTGGCGGCGCAGATGGATGTGGCCGAGCAGGTGATGCGCGACCGCCGCACTTTGCTCAACAAGCTGGCGCAGTAACCCACACGCATGATCATCTGGATCGAGCGACCACTTGTCTTGGCTATTCACGACCGCCAGCTGGCCGAGCATGGTGGTGGAAGCGGTGTGCGCGACGATGCGTTACTCGACTCAGCGCTTGCGAGACCTAAACAATTGTCGGCGTATGGGGAACCACCTCCGGACCTGGCGGCGCTTGCAGCCAGCCTAGCGTATGGCTTGGCCCGCAATCATCCATTTGTCGATGGCAACAAACGCACCGCAGCTGTGGCGTGCGAAACCTTCATCGTGCTCAACGGAGCCACTTTGCAGGCAGGCGATCTGCAGCTTTACGGTTTTTATATCGGCCTGGCGGATGGCTCGCTCGATGAAGACGCTTGTGCAGCTTGGCTACGCCCACGCTTGCAATCCCGGCACCAGCAACGCGTACATGAATCAGTACCGGACTACGGTTGAGGTGGGACGCGCTGCCGCATCAGCAGCGCTCCTCGTGCCTGCTGCGCGGCAGCCTTTTTGCTTGTTCTAAAAGTGGCTATAAAACAACTACGCAGCAACTAGGCGGGCAAAGTCGGTATCCGAGGTGGCATGGACCACTCGTATCCTCCAGCTACTCCGCTCCGTCCGCGCACACCTGAAAACTAATCGCCACATCAGGTAGCAGTGCTAGGCGTCCTTGGTTCCGGCACGCTTCCGCGTCGCAGCCGCTTTCTTCGCGGCCGCCTTGCGCACTGCCGGGCCCTTGGTCTCTGCCGCCTTCTTCGCTGCTGCCGAACGGTCGCTGGCCACGCGCTTTTTGGCAGCGCCTGCGGCCTGTGCAGACAAGGCCTGCTTACCCACCGTCTTCTTGTCGGTGGTGCCCTTGCTCGCTGTCTTTAAAGCTTTCTTGGCGCCCGCCGAGCGTGTAGGCGACACCGGCTTCTTGGAAATTGCAGCTGCCTTGTCCTGCGCGGCTTTTTTCTTGGCGGCCTTGGACGCGGAGCCGGACGCTGAAACATCCACGCCATCGCCGCGCGCCTTGGACAATCCGACCGCAATGGCCTGCTTGGTGCTTTTCACACCGTGCGCGCCTCCGCGCACCTGGTCGATTTCTTCTTTGACGTATTCGCCAGCCTGTTTACTTGCCGATTTGCCTTCGCGCTTGTCCTTGGCGGCAGCGCGGCGCGTCTTGGTCTGCGGCATGGCACTTCCCAGGCGATGGATGGTTGCTCGATGTCACAAGCGCGGCGTCAATACGCAGTGGGCACGATGCTCACCTGCCGTTGCAGCACGGCTGGCGTCCTGCCATCCATGCGCCTGCACAGAGACTGATCGCATCACCACATCCGCCAGCGACACGCTACGCCTCACCGGCCGGTCGTGGTTTGCCTTGCACAGCGTAGGCGGGCGGATGATAGAACCTAACCGTCTTCAACGGTGTGTGGCCAGTGTTACGGATCTCATGTGTTTCACCGCGCTCGATGGCAATCAGGCTGCCGGCTTGTAGCGCATGCGTCTGCCCCTCGACGAGGGCCCCGCCGGTGCCATCCACCACGTACAACCACTGGTCGGCACCACGGTGGCGATTGTCGGGCCCGCCTTCGCCTTTCCCCGGCGCAATCACCATTTCGGCGGCTTGCACTTGGCGCACCGAAAACAGCGCCTTGAACGCCTCGGTCAATGGCAGTTGCGCACTCTGCATCTGGCGCTCCCGCGGGGTGAGGCGACCCTGAGCCGAAGCATGTCAACGTGCTGGCAATAATGCGTAGCTGTTGCGGCAATGCCATGCCCAAATGTGTTCGGGCAGATGCGCCTGCACAGGTAAATCCAATGCGCGATAGCCATCGAGCACATCGCCCAGCGCGCGTTGCGCCGGCGTGGGACCTGTCAGGCCATCCAGCTCGTCCGCGCTCAACTGCACTGCGGCCCAGTCGTAGAGTCGATCGATGCGCTGCGCCATTGACGCCTGCAGCCAATCGCGCAACACGAAGACGCGATACCCGTGCCGTTGCAATGCGGCTACCGCATTTTCCAATGCCTCGCCTACGCCCCGAAACCATTCGGTATGGCCGCCGGCTGCTGCGCGGATGGCCATCGGTGCCGGTGCGTTATGCGCAAGCACGGGGCGACGCAGTTGCAACTCCAAATCGCGGGCATCGCGCTCGCGCTCGGCTTCTACCAGCACCCCGCGTTCCAGATCGAAAAACTCGAACCAGCGCGGGTGCAAGCTACCGATGCGCCCCAACGGATCACGCGAGAAACCGATCTTGCAATGGTCTTCCCACTGACAAGGGAATACATAGGTGAAACAGCGCCCATCGATAGCAATCGGCGTACTGCTGCATTCGCGCACGCTCATCGGCGACCTGCATGCGCGCGCATCGCCTGCACAGCATGCGCGCCCTCCGGCGCCGGTTCCCAACCGAACACGCTGCGCCCGCCATAGCGATGCGAATCGCGGCGCTCCTGTGCGATGTAGTCTTCCACTGTCGGCCCGTGTGCAGTGGCTTCGAGACGACGCGCCTGAGCGTCCAGCCGCGCGATCGCCTGCAAGCGTTCGTCGTTACCGAGTTTGGCCTGCTGCATCGCCTGCTTGAGTACCCCGATCGTGTGATCGAGCACGCGTGTCGGCACCGGGAACGGTTGCCGGTCCTTGCCGCCATGTGCAAGCGAAAAGCGTGCTGGGTCGCTGAAACGGCATGGCGTGCCGTGCACCACTTCGGCCACCATCGCCAGCGAGCGCAAGGTGCGTGCACCCACGCCGGGGACTTGCAGCAATGCGGTGAAATCGCGGGGACCCGCTTCTGCGGCTGCGGCCAGGCTGGCGTGCAGACGGCGGGTGATCACGTTTTCGCTGCGCACGTCATGATGATCAGGCATGGACAGATGCGGTTGCTGCGCTGGGTCCCAGGTGTGCCCGGCGAACAGATCGCCGGTGACCGGAGCTTGCACAGCAGTCGCTGCAGCAGGTGCCTCCGCACCCGCAATCCGTTGCCAGTGGCGTGCCAGCTGATCCGGCGCTGTGTTACGCAACAACTCCACCTGCGCATCGCGCGAGGCAGCCGCGCGACGGTCGGCAAGATTGACGATGTTGCCTTGATGCGCACCATCGATGGCGGCATGCGGCGCATCCACAAAACTGCTCAGTCCTTCGGAGAGCCAGTGATATCGGCGCGCCTGCTTGCGCTGCCCGTGCATGCCCTGCTGCACCACGACCCAGCGGCCGTCGTCGCTGACGATAAAGCTGTGCAGATACAGATCGAAGCCGTCCTGTACTGCGGCGCTATCCACCTTGGCGACCAGTCGGCTGGCCTGCGCCAATGCGGCGCCATCCAGCCCTACGGCATCGCCCACTGCCAGCAATTCTGCAGGCGTAGCGCGCGAATGCCGGCCGCGCCCGCCACACACATGCAGACCCAGTTCGCTGGACAACGGCGTCAACCCACGCTTGAGTGCACCGATCACACTCGTGGTAATGCCCGACGAATGCCAGTCCATGCCCATTACCGCGCCCAACGACTGGAACCAGAACGGGTGCGCAAGCCGCCGCAACAATTCATCGCGCCCATAGCTGTGTACGATCGCCTCGCACATCACCGCACCAAGCCGCGTCATCCGCTCCCCCAACCAATGCGGAACGCGTCCGCCATGCAGCGGAAGATCTGCACTGCCGCCGCGCCGGCTCATTGCTGCCACCTCGTATTCATTCGACAAGGATAACGGCGGTGCGTCGCAGCAGCTGGGACGCAGATGCGTCAGCGCACGCGTAAAGCTGACCAATTCAGCGCAGCAGTGACTGCATGCACGCCACACGTACCGCGTACACACGCGCAACGCATGCAAGCGCGAGCATGCAGTGCTCGCACCGCCGTTGCTGAATGCGGTAGCGAAGCGTTGCATCAATGTGAATCGCACACGTGGTCACTTTGCGTTGACCACAACGCCGTCAAGGTGATGGCCCTCCTCAGCCATCGCCACGGGGTTCGCATGACTGCCACATCCGCCACTGCCCATGACACGGCGCCGGCAACTGCCGCCACCAGTGTGCCGACCTACCCGGTCAACCTGCGCATCAACGGCCAGCCTTATCAACTGCAACTCGCAGCCTGGGTGAGCCTGCTCGATTTGCTGCGCGACCACCTCGACCTGACCGGCACCAAGAAAGGCTGCGACCACGGCCAGTGTGGCGCCTGCACAGTGCTGATCGATGGCCGCCGCATCAACAGCTGTCTGACCCTGGCCGTCATGCAGGACGGTGCCGACATCACCACCGTCGAAGGCCTGGCAAATGGCGATGAACTGCATCCGCTGCAACGCGCCTTCATTGCCAACGACGCATTCCAGTGCGGTTATTGCACCCCTGGGCAGCTGTGCTCGGCAGTGGGCTTGATCAACGAAGGCAAAGCGCACGACCGCGACCAGGTGCGTGAGTTGATGAGCGGCAACATCTGCCGTTGCGGTGCCTATCCGCAGATCACCGATGCCGTGATGGACGTCATGGGCAAGTCCAGCGACGGCAGCGAAAGCGCGGCCACCCCATGGACGCCAGGGACGGTGCCGGCATGATTCCGCTCACCTATACACGCCCGGCCACCGTCGATGCCGCACTTGGCGCCATTGCAGTGCGCAGCGGCGACGCACAACCGGTGCCATCCGAAGTGCCGGTGCGGCTGATCGCCGGCGGCACCAATCTCACCGACCTGATGAAACTGCAGGTGATGCGACCCAGCCGCCTGGTCGACATCAACCGGCTGCCACTGGACAGCATCAGCACCCAACCCGATGGTCGCCTGCGATTGGGCGCGCTGGCACGCAATGCCGACACTGCCTATCACCCGGATGTGGAAGCGCGTTACCCTTTATTGAGCGCAGCAATTCTGGCCGGCGCCTCGCCACAGATTCGCAACATGGCCAGCAATGGCGGCAATCTGCTGCAGCGCACGCGCTGCATGTATTTCTACGACCATGCCACGCCGTGCAATAAGCGCGACCCGGGCACCGGCTGTTCGGCCATTGGCGGGCTGACCAAATACAACGCCATCCTTGGTACCAGCGCGCACTGCATCGCCACCCATCCGTCGGATATGTGCGTGGCATTGGCGGCGCTCGATGCCGTGGTGCATGTGCAAGGTGCCACTGGCGAGCGCGATATTCCCTTCGCGCAGTTCCACCGCCTGCCAGGCGAACACCCGGAACTGGACAGCACCTTGGCGCCTGACGAGTTGATCGTGCATATCGATCTCCCGGACGCACAGCGCTTCGTCGCACACAGTGCGTATCTCAAGATCCGTGAGCGCCTCTCGTATGCGTTCGCGCTGGTATCGGTGGCAGCCGCGTTGGATCTGGCCGACGACGGCAGCATCCGCGAGGTGCGCGTTGCACTGGGCGGCGTAGCGCACAAGCCGTGGCGCAATGCAGATGCAGAAGCACACTTGGTTGGCCAGTCAGCCAATGCCGACACCTTCGGCCGCCTGGCCGATGCGCTGCTGCAGGGCGCACAACCGCACGGCGAAAACGCCTTCAAACTGCCGCTGGCACGCCGCGCCATCGTGCGTGCATTGAGCGTTGCGCGCCAAGGCACCATCGACAACCGCGGGCGCACCAATGCGCTGGAGGAATTGCCATGAACGCACGCAGCACCGACCTGTCCGGCAGCCAGCTGAGCCCACCGGTTGCCGACAGCGGCACCGGTTATCGCCCCACCGGCACCGGCGTCACCCGCATCGATGGACGCGCAAAAGTCACCGGCCAAGCGCGCTACGCAGCCGAATGGCCGGTCTCGGATCTGGCTTATGGCGTGGTGGTCAACAGCAGCATTGCCAAGGGTGAGATCGTCGCATTTCATCTGCAGGCTGCGCGCGCAGTGCCCGGCGTGCTTGAGATCGTCACCCACGAAAACCGCCCGCACATGCGCGGCATGGATCTGTTCTACAAGGACATGACCGCTCCGGCCGGTTCGCCATTCCGTCCGTTGTACGACAACAAGATCCTGTACAGCGGCCAGCCCATCGCGCTGGTGGTTGCCGAGACCTTTGAAGCCGCCCGCCATGCCGCGCATCTGGTGGAGGTGGAGTTGTTGCAGGATCCACACGCCACCAACTTGATGACCAATCTGGACCGTGCGCACAAACCCAAGCCCTTGAAGGCCGGCTTTTCGCCGCCGCCCAAGGACAAGGGCGAGCCGGACGCCGCCTTCGACACTGCCGCATGCCAGGTCCAGGCCGACTATTACAGCGGCGTGGAGCACCACAACCCGATGGAGTTGTTCGCTTCTACCGTCATTCGCGGTGCCGATGGTCACTTCACCATTTACGACAAGACCCAGGGTTCACAGAACAGCCGTTGGTATGTGTCGCATGTGTTCGGGCTAAGCAAGCGCAAGGTCACTGTACGCAACCCGTATGTGGGCGGCGCGTTCGGCTCCGGGCTGCGCCCGCAGTATCAGTTGCCGCTGGCGGTCATGGCATCGATCGTGCTGGATCGGTCGGTGCGCGTGGTGCTGACGCGGCAACAGATGTTCACCTTCGGTCATCGCCCAGAAACGCTGCAGCGGCTCAAGCTCGGTGCGGACCACGACGGCACGTTGCGCTCCATCTGGCATGAAGCCATCGCCGAAACCTCACGTGGCGAAGACTACGTGGAAGTGGTGGTCAACTGGAGCGGCCAGTTGTATGCCTGCGACAACGTGCACCTGGGCTACAAGTTGGTCAGCCTGGACCGATACAGCCCGATGGATATGCGTGCGCCGGGGGCCGCGCATGGTGTCCATGCGCTGGAAGTGGCGATGGACGAGCTGTCTTATGAGGTCGGCATCGATCCGCTGGCGCTACGCTTGAAGAACTACGCCGAGGTCAACCCGGCTGACGACAAGCCGTATTCCACCAAGGCGCTGCGCCAGTGTTACGAGCGAGGGGCCGAGCGCTTCGGTTGGGCGCAACGCCCTCTGCAACCGCGCGCACGCAAGGAAGGCAGCGAGTGGGTGGGCTGGGGCATGGCCACCGGGCAATGGGATGCGATGCAGATGTTCGCGCGTGCACATGCGGTACTGCACGCCGATGGCCGTTTGGTGGTCAGCAGCGCGGCGAGTGACATCGGCACCGGCACCTATACGGTGATGGCAATGATCGCTGCCGAAGCCTTGGGACTGCCGCTGGAGCAGGTGACGTTTCAACTCGGCGATTCGACCTTGCCGGTTGCACCGATCGAAGGTGGCTCTTCGCATGTCACCACGGTGGGCTCGGCGGTGGATGGGGTCTGCGGCAAGTTGCGTGGACGCTTGTTGCGGCTGGCCAAGGCCCTGCCCGATTCGCGCTTCGCCAAGGCCAACATCGACGATGTGGTGTTTGCCGAGGGCAGGCTTGCATTGCGTGCCGATGCCAGCAGCGCCGTCGCCTTGACCGACCTGCTGCGCACTGCAGGACTGGAGCAAATCGAAGACAAGTTCCTCCTGCTGCCAAACGTGCTCAAGCAACGCAAGTACACCCGTGCCACGCATGGCGCCGTGTTTGTGGAGGTCCGCGTGGACGAGGAACTGGGCACGGTGCGGGTCACCCGCGTCGTCAGTGCGATTGCGGCGGGGCGCATCCTCAACCCGATCACCGCGCGTAGCCAGATCGTTGGTGGCGTGGTCTGGGGCATCGGCCAGGCGTTGCACGAACACACCCAATCCGACCATCGCTTTGGCCGCTTCATGAATCACGATCTGGCGATGTATCACGTCTCGGCCAACGCCGACATCCACGACATCGACGTGATCTTTGCCGACGAAGACGACCGCATCGTCAGCAGCCTGGGCGCAAAGGGTGTGGGAGAAATCGGCCTGGTCGGCGTTTCAGCGGCCATCTGCAATGCCATCTTCCATGCCACCGGCAAGCGCATCCGCAGCACGCCGATGACGCCGGACAAGGTGATGGCGGACTGATGCGCGTTGCCCCCTGCGCCTGCAGGGATGCATGGTGCATGCATCAGGAAAGGCAGCTAGCCGACCCAGTCGTTTTTTTGCTGGTCCAGGTGTTTACGACATGCGGGTTCAATGCATTCTGTGCATTGGGCCCGTTGTTTCATTACACCGCTACTGCCTGCGCACTCTGTGCGGCACTGCATTGGCTGACCAATGCAGCAGATGCCACCCACCCAATCAGCGCCGCGCAGTGTTCTTCTTGACTGGTGTCTCGGTACGACCCGCACGCACCGTGGCCATGGCCATGGTGATCAGCCCGGCAATCAAACGACGCAAGACCGCCTCGTTCTCGGCCGACGCTTTCAGGCTGGTGGTCGCAAGCCGCAGGATGTAGGCCAGATCGGCGGCCGACATTGCGCTGTCATTGCGCACATGCGGGCGCAACAGCTGCACCAGCGTGTCTTCCAGCTGCTGGTAAAGCGCATCCAGTGCATCGGGTGCATACACGCCGCAATTGGCCACCAGATCCATGCCGTTTTCCGAATCGATCACCGCCGCCACCGGTTCCAGCACCCAGATATCGAACAGATGCTGCAGCTGGGTCTGCAGATCCTGTGTGTCGCGCACGCGTTGCGCGGTTTCGGCCGTGCAAAACGCCTGCTGGCGTGCGACCTGCGCGGCGAAGATCGCCTCCTTGTTGGCAAACGCGGCATACAGCGAGGGCCGCGACATCTGCGTGGACTGCGCAATATCGCTCATGCTCACCTTGCGGTAGCCATGACGCAGGAAAAGCTGCAACGCCGTGTCCATGACACGCTCTTCCTTGCTGAGGGCAGTCGCAGGATGCGCGACGGACGAGGAATTCGGCGACTTTACACTTGACATTATTTGTAAATAAGTAAATATTACAGGTTCCGCAAATTGTAAAGCACAACCGTCGCCATGACCTCAGCGCACACGCCCTCTGCTGGCCTCGCTCGCCCCACCCGCGCCTACGCCGCGCTCGAAAAAGAAGGCCCCCTGGTGCCCTGGCAATTCGAGCGGCGTGCCGTACGCCCCAACGATGTGGCGATCAAGGTGCTGTTCTGCGGCGTCTGCCACTCGGACCTGCACTCGGTGAACCACTGGGCCAGCGAATACCCGTTGGTGCCCGGCCACGAGATCGTCGGCGAAGTCATCGAGCTCGGTGCACAGGTCGGCGGCTTCGCGCTGGGGCAAACCGTCGTGATCGGCACCATCGTCGATTCCTGTCGTCACTGTCCGCCCTGCCAGGCGCACGACGAAACGTACTGTCGCGAGTTCCCCACGCTCACCTTCGATGGCGTGGACCGAGTCGATGGCAGCCGCACACGCGGCGGCTACTCGGAGTTTTATGTGTCCGACGCGCGCTTTGTCTACGCCTTGCCCGAGGGCCTGGACCCCGCTGCCGCCGCGCCATTGTTGTGCGCGGGCATCACCACCTTCGCGCCACTGCATCGGTACGGCATTGGCCCCGGACACACGGTGGGCGTGGTCGGCATCGGCGGGCTTGGCCATCTGGGCGTCAAGTTCGCGCGTGCGATGGGCGCACACGTGGTCGCCTTCACCACCTCGCCCAAAAAAGCCGCCGAAGCGCAGCGCCTAGGCGCGCACGAAGTGGTGCTCTCCACCGATCCGCAGCAGATGCAGGCGCAGGCCTTCCGCTTCGATTTCATCCTCGACACCGTCTCGCGTCGCTATCCGTTGAACGCGATGCTGCTGGCATTGAACCTGGACGGCACGCTGTGCTCGCTGGGCCTGCCCGACCACTTGGACTTCCGCCCGGTACTGCTCGCGATGGGTCGCCGCAAGCTAACCAGCTCCGGCACCGGCGGCACCGCCGATACCCAGGCCATGCTGGCGTTCTGCCAACAGCACAACATCGTGGCCGATATCGAACTGATCCGCATGCAGGACATCAACCACGCCTTCGCACGCGTGCAAGACAACGATGTGCACTACCGGTTCGTGGTCGATATGCAGGCGTCTGTGCTGTAGATCTTCAAACGGCAACTCGGCATCGTCCTGCGCGGCGCAGACTTGCTGTGTATCGGCCAGGCATTGAAGCCGACCGTGGCGCCGGAAGTGTTCGATCTGTGGGTGGCACCTTCGGCCGATGCAGCGGGCGTCTTGGCGAGCATTGAATCGATGGCCTAAGCGCGACGTTCAGTGCGAACAGCGATCGCCACACTCGGCACACGCACTCAATTGGTCAGGACACGACTGCGCGAAAAGTGGCGACGCAGCACATCCTCGACCAACTGTTTCGGCCGCTTATTCCCCGCGCAACACCTGTAGCAGGAACGGTGCAGTGCGGCTACCGCGATGACGCGCCACGACATCCGGGGTTCCGGCCACCACGACATTGCCGCCCGCGCCGCCCGCGCCCGGGCCCATGTCCAGCACCCAATCGCTGCTGGCTGCCACGCGCATATCGTGTTCGACCACGATCACCGTGTTACCTGCGTCGACCAGCCCTTGCAGCTGGGCCATCAAGGTATCCACATCGGCCGGATGCAGGCCGGTGGTTGGTTCGTCCAGCACGTAGACAGTGTCGCGTCGCTGTGCGCGTTGCAGCTCGGTAGCGAGCTTGATGCGTTGCGCTTCGCCACCGGACAGTTCGGTGGCCGGCTGGCCAAGGCGCAGGTACCCCAGCCCCACTTCGCGCAACGCCTGCAGCGGACGCAGCACGCTGGCGTCGTCGACGAAGAACACGGCCGCCTGCTCCACCGTCATCTCCAGCACCTGCGCGATGTTTTTACCGCGCAATTCAATCTCCAGCGTCTTGGCGTTATAGCGCGCGCCGTGGCAGGTGGGACACGGTGCATAGACGCTGGGCATGAACAGCAATTCCACATTCACCGAGCCTTCGCCCTCGCAGGTAGCGCAGCGGCCCTTGGCCACGTTGAAGGAGAATTGGCCCGGGTCGTAGCGACGCCGACGTGCAGCAGGCGTGGCCGCAAACAGCTTGCGCACGGGATCGAACAGCCCGGTGTAAGTGGCCAGATTGGAGCGCGGCGTGCGACCAATGGGTTTTTGATCCACACGCACTAGCCGGCGTACCTGCTCCAGCCCGGCGACAATTGCGCCACCCAACGGCACCTGCGTGCCGCGCTCCAGCGGATCCAGTGCTTCGTCTTCTTCTGCCTGTGCCTGCCCCAGATGGGCAGCTAGCAATTCAACAAGCGCCTGGCTCACCAAGGACGATTTGCCTGAGCCGGACACGCCGGTGACGGTGGTAAACACGCCCAGCGGCAGATCCACATCCAGCGCACGCACGTTGTTGCGCGTGATGCCGCGCAGCTGCAGCCAACCGCTCGCTGCGCGCGCATGGCTGCGCACCGGCGGCGGGGTGCCGAACAGATAGCGCCGTGTCGAAGAAGCCTGCACCTGCTGCAGCCCGGCGGGCGGGCCGCTATAAAGCACCTGCCCGCCATGCACGCCGGCAGCAGGACCAACATCCACAATCCAGTCTGCGTGGCGGATGACGTCCACTTCGTGTTCGACCACGAAAACCGAATTACCGGCCGCCTTGAGTTGATCCAACGCGCCCAGCAATGCCTGTGCATCGGCTGGATGCAAACCAGCCGACGGTTCGTCCATCACGTACACCACGCCGAACAATTGCGAGCGAATCTGGGTAGCAAGCCGCAGCCGCTGCAACTCACCCGGCGACAAGGTGGGCGTGCTGCGTTCCAGGCTGAGGTAGCCCAGACCCAGCGCCTGCACCACCTCGATACGCGCGCGAAGATCCGCAGCGATGCGTTGGGCGGCGATCACTTGTTCCGGATGCTGGCTCTTACCCTTGCGCGTACCTTTGGATGGCTTGGCTTCGGCCGCGGGGCGCAGCAACTCGGCCACCTCGTCCAGTGGCCGTCGCGACAGCTCACCGATATCCAGCCCGGCAAACGTGACCGACAAAGCCTCGCGGCGCAAGCGCTTGCCATCGCATTGCGGGCATTGCGTGCTGAGCAGGTAGTGCGCCACGCGCTTTTTCATCTGCGCGCTCTGCGTGGTGGCGAAGGTGTGCAGCACATAACGCCGCGCACTGGTGAAGGTGCCCATGTAACTGGGCTCTTCCTTGCGTTTGAGTGCGCGCTTGACCTCGGCCAGGCTGTAACCGGCGTACACCGGCACCACCGGTTGTTCGTCGGTGAACAAGATCCAGTCGCGGGTTTTCTTCGGCAACGTGTGCCACGGCACATCCACATCGTGGCCCAGCGTGGTGAGGATGTCGCGCTGGTTCTGCCCGTGCCAGGCGCCCGGCCAGGCGGCGACTGCGCGGTCGCGAATGCTCAGGCGGCTGTCGAGCACCATGGTCGCTTCGGTGGCGTCGTAAATCCGCCCCAAACCGTGGCAGGTGGGGCATGCACCTGCAGGCGTGTTCGGCGAAAAGCCATCGGCATAGATGATGTCCTGCCCCGGCGGATAATGGCCCGCACGCGAATACAGCATGCGTAGTGAGTTGGAGATGGTGGTGACGCTGCCCACCGACGAGCGCGCACTTGGCGCGCCGCGCGCCTGCTGCAAGGCCACCGCCGGCGGCAACCCATCAATGGCATCCACTTCCGGCACGCCGACCTGGTCGATCAGGCGCCGCGCGTACGGCGAGATCGAATCCAGATACCGCCGCTGCGCCTCGGCAAAGATGGTGCCAAATGCCAACGATGATTTGCCCGAGCCGGAAACGCCGGTGAACACCACCAGCGCGTCGCGTGGGATATCCACGTCCACATTCTTGAGGTTGTGTTCGCGTGCGCCACGCACGCGCACCAGACCAGTGGGAGAGGACGTTGCCTTTGACATGACTACCGAAACCAGAGATCGACAAGGCGCCAGCCTAGCGCGCGCGACATGCAGCCGGTGTAGCGATGCTGATCGGCCGCAGGCCACGCCCTGGCGGGACACGTGCGTCAGATGGCTTGGCGTGGCTAATCAGGCTGGGCGAGCAATCGCGGGATGGGCATGAACGACGCGGGGGGAACCACTGTGTCCACGTATGCCATGTCGATGCCCTCGCCCGTATGGCGGCGAGCGCAATCGTGTTGCTAGCGGCCCCTAGCCAAGCGCATGCGCAGGTGCCACTTGTTCGCCGGTGTCGGCCAGTGCTTGCATGCGCCTCACCACGCCACTGAACAGCCGTGCGGTGGCGGCATCGCGTATGCGAAAGATCTCCTCGAGCGCAGCGTAATACCACAGCGTGCCCTCGCGCCCGGCAGTGAACACGTTGAAGATGTCCTGGCCAACGGCAGGGTTTTCCAGGTCCTGCACGATGCTGCGCGCGTTATAGAGCTTGTCGCAGCCGGAGACCAGCAAGGCGCGCTCGGGCGTGTTGCGCAGGTGCTCAAGATAGGCCTGCTTGCGCTCGCGCCAATCGCGCTTGCGTGCACGCTCACTGTTGTCCACGTCGGCCTTGTCTTCGGCGGTGGCATCGGTGCATGCCATCACGATGTCGGCCACCGCATCGCCGAACTGCGCACGGATCGAGGCCTCGTGCCCGCCGCCGCAGTCTTCCACCACATCGTGCAGCAAGCCGGCGATGGCCTGCTCCTCATCGCCGCCGCATTCCAGCACCAGCGTGGAAACGCCGAGCAAATGGCTCAGATATGGAATCTGCGTGCCCTTGCGCACCTGTCCGGCATGGGCGATGCGCGCGTAATCCACAGCCAGGGCATAGCGTTCGGTGAGAGCGGTCATGGGGCGTCCGATGCGAGCGATGGCGCATTATCGCCGAGCCCGGCCACACGCAGGGTGAGGATGTTGCGGTGCGCAATCCGGGCTCAATGACACGCCACTACGGCCGATAGGATTAGGCTCGATCCACGCCGCACGATGGTGTCTACCTCATGACCCAAGTTCCTGTTTGCAACGCCTGCCGCGATGGCCAAGCATTTCCCACCGCCATCACCATGGCCTTCCAGCCGATCGTCGATGTCGCAAAGCGCAGCATCTATGCCGGCGAGGCATTGGTGCGCGGCATCAACGGCGAGTCGGCCGGCAGCATCCTGGCCGCGGTGGATGAGCGTAACCGGTATGCCTTCGACCAGGCCTGCCGCATCAAGGCGATCGAATGCGCTGCGCAAATCACGCTGCCGGCCCTGCTGTCGATCAACTTCATGCCCAACGCGGTCTACAACCCCGAGCACTGCCTGCGCGCCACGCTCTCGGCCACTGCGCAACACGGCTGGCCGCTGGACGCGATCATCTTCGAGGTCAGCGAGCAGGAACACCTCGCCGATCCCGCGCATCTGCTGGAGATCCTGCGCACCTACCAAGCGCGCGGCATGAAAACTGCCATCGACGACTTCGGCGCTGGCTATGCCGGGCTTGGCTTGCTGGCCGAGTTTCAGCCCGACCTGCTCAAGCTGGACATCGCCCTGATCCGCGGCATCGACACCGACCGCAGCCGCCAGGCCATCGTGCGCCACGTCACCCGCATGTGCGAAGAACTCGGCATCGCCGTCATTGCCGAAGGTATCGAACAACCCGACCAATACCGCACCCTGCGCGACATGGGCATCCACCTGCAGCAAGGCTATCTGTTCGCCAGACCGCAGATCGGCGCGCTGCCGCAGGTGCATTGGCCGGAGTGAGTTTGCGCGTGTGCGTCCCGATGGCGTGGCATTGAGCCACTTCTGCAGAAACACTCAAACCACGCACAGCGGCTTCACGGGAAAACAAAGCGCACCGAACGCGCTCTTACGAATCCTCACTCCCAACTCCCCGATCCCGGCGGCGCATCAGCGCCGCTCACACATACCGCGGAATCGGCCCCAGCTGCGGCGTGTGATCCGGCAGTTCCACTTCCACTTCGTCCGCATAGCACCAGCCCCAGCCTTCCGGCGGGTCGTAGCCTTCGATGATGGGATGGCCGGTGACATGGTGATGCGCGGTGGCGTGGCGGTTGGGCGAATCGTCGCAACAACCGACGTGGCCACAACTGCGGCACAGGCGCAGATGCACCCACTCGCTATCGATGGCCAGGCATTCTTCGCAGCCGCGCGCACTGGGCGTGACCTCGTTGATCTGATCGGTATGGCTGCAGGGTTGGCTCATGCGCTGGTCGACTCCTGGGTGGCGCTGGCAAGTTCGGAGACCGGCACCGGGTTGGACTGATGTGCGAGGTATTGATGGATCTGCGCAACCACGGCGGCGCCCTCGCCCACAGCAGCGGCCACGCGCTTGACCGACCCCGCGCGGACATCGCCGATGGCGAACACGCCCGGCCGATTGGTTTCCAGCGGCAGACACGCCGCTACGCCGTCACCGCGTGCCGTGCCGGTAATGACAAAGCCGCGCTTGTCGGTGTCCACGCAGTCCTGCAACCAGCCGGTATTCGGGTCTGCGCCGACGAACAGGAACAGGTGCCGCAACTCCACGCGCTCGGTTGCACCATCCTTGCGTGTGCGCAGCACCGCCGCCTGCAGTCCGCGCTCGGGGTCGCCTTCTAGCGCGGCAACTTCGGTGCCGGTATGCAGCTGCACATTGGGCAACGCGGCAATGCGCTCAATGAGGTATTGCGACATCGATGCTTCCAGCCCCTCGCCGCGAATGATCAAGTGCAATTGCTTGACTCGCGGCGCCAGGAACGCCACCGCCTGCCCTGCGGAATTGCCGCCGCCCACCAATGCCACCTCGCCGCCCTCGCACAGGCGCGCCTCCACCGGCGAAGCCCAGTACGAGACACCGTGGCCTTCGAAGCGCTCCAGTCCCTGGATCTCCGGGCGCCGGTAACGCGCACCCGAGGCGATCACCACGGTGCTGGCCAGCACCTGTTTGCCATCGGCAAGATCCAGCTTCAGCGCACCATCGTCTCGACTACATTCCAGCGTGGCCGCCTCGATCGGAATCGCCAATTCCGCGCCGAATTTCAACGCCTGGTTGTATGCGCGCCCGGCCAGCGCCTGTCCGGAAATCCCGGTGGGAAACCCGAGATAATTTTCGATTCGCGCCGAGGCGCCAGCCTGCCCACCGATGGCGCGTTGATCCAGCACCAGCACCGACAAGCCTTCGGACGCGGCATACACCGCCGTCGCCAGACCCGCAGGGCCTGCACCCACAATCGCCACGTCGTAGCGCTTGTGCGGGTCGATATCCGGGGTCATGCCCAGGCAATGCGCGGCCTCGGTATCGCTGGGCTGGCGCAGCACGCGACCGCTTGGGCACACCATCACCGGCAGATCGTGCTCCTGGATGCCCAGGCGCTCGACCAGCGCACGGCCGTCGTCGTCGGAGACGTCCATCACTGTGTTGGGATAGCCGTTACGCGTCAAAAAGCCCTGCAAACGGGTCAGATGCGGGTCGTCAGGCTCACCGATCAGGACCGAACCCGACGCATCGCCTTCGATCAGCCCGACCCGGCGCAGGATCAACGCGCGCATCACCACTTCGCCCACTTCGGCCGAACTGATCATCAGGGCGCGCAGATGCGCAGTGTCGAACGGCAACGCCAGGCAGCCCTCCTGGCCAGCACGTCCAGCTGCCAGCGATGCGCGCCCCGCCAGCTGACTCACCTCGCCAGTGAACTGGCCGGGGGTGTGCCGGGTAATCGGCTTTTCGTTGCCCAGTCCGTCGCGGCGCACCACCTCGATGGCGCCTTCCAAAACGACCCAGACCGGCGCGTGCGCATCGCCGACCTCGAACACGATCTGGCCGGCGTCGAACCGCTGCGCCGGCCCGCTGGCGAAGCGCCGCGTGGTCGCCAATTGGCCCGCGTCCAGCTCGGGAAACATCTGATGGTGGCGGGTGGCGTCCAGAGGCATGGATCGGCAGCGTTTGAAGGGGGTTGCATGCAAGCATGGCCAGTGGTGACGGCAATGGCAATCACCCGAAATGGGCAATGTCAGCCATGACGGACGCAGCACAGATGCAAGCGCACGCGAGTGGATGCCGCTGTCAAAGTAACGTGTTTGTCGCCCTGCACCAGCCAGCGCTCAGCCGAGCGCCACCGTGGAAACGGGAAAAGGGCAAACGGCCACAAGCGTGCGCGTTACCGCTGCGTCGACTGCCAATGCGGGCCATGCTGCCCGGCAGCCATACGCTCGGCCGGGCGCACGCGGAACACCACGCTGATGCGCTCCGCCACCGGGCGCGTGGTTTTGGCAATGCCGTGCGTATGCGTCAGCTGCGAGGCATGGCTCATCGCCAGCAGGCTCCCCGGTGCCAGCTCCAGCACAACTGCCCGTGTGCTCGCGTCATTAGCGCGCAGCTGCATCCGGCGCGTGGCACCCAGCGACAGCAGCGCAATCGGATGCGGCGCCACCAAGGTGTGCAAGGCGTCGTGATGCATCGCCACGCTGTCGCGCCCATCGCGATAGAGATTCAAGCCCACCGCGTTGTACGGCGCCGGGAGCACTGCCTGCACCGCGTCGAGCAAGCGCTGCAGTGGCAGAGCCGCAGGCAATGCGCCGTCTAGACGGTATGACGCCAGCAGGCGCGGCACGTCCACCACCCGGTCGTACATCTCGCGGCGCTGGCTGCGCCAATCGGCGCCATCGCGCAGCGCCGCGAATGCGTCCTGCGCCAGCGCAGGCGGCAGCAGCTGCGGCCAATAGCGCACGCCACCTTCACTATCGTCGAGCACCTGCAACGGTGCGATGGGAGCATCGAACAAATCCATCGACCTGAGATGTGGGCGCCGGCAGCCGATTTCAGCAGCAAGGTTCCATCATGCGCGACACCAGGCCGAGCAGTTCAGTTCCACGCTTCGGGGCTCGATGCGGGCGGTATCGATGTCGGCTGCGGCACGCGCGCGTCACTGAGCACGCACTACGCACCACTGATGAGTCCCGCGATCGCGACGCGTGCGAGCCTGGCGATGCTCGCCTTGCAGCTCGGTGAGTGGTGACATTCCGGGACTGCGCAGGTCCGTGGTTGCGTCGGTTTTGTCGGCACTTGTCAGGGCCACTGCAGCTAAGAAAGCGGGCCGAACGGATGCGGCGGACTTGAAACACGTTGCACGCCGCGGTGGATGCCCGTACACAGCTACTTGGATCACCGCATTCCAAACCAGCGAACCCAACCATTACAGCAAGTCCATCGCACCGCTTCGCTGTAGCGGGTACGTGCAGCTGTGCTACGGTCCGGCGCTGCATCCGCTTGGAGCATTCTGCATGTCGTCTCGGTTGATCGGCCCACGTCGGGTTCGTTGGCTGGCAGTGCTTGCCGCCGTCGTCGCATGTTCAAGCAACGCTGCGCCCCGCGCGCCGGTGGCTGCCTTCGACGCGGTGGATCCGTTCATTGGCACCGGTGGCGAGGGCCACACCTATCCTGGCGCCACGCTGCCGTTCGGCATGGTGCAATTGAGCCCGGATACGCAGATCAAACCGCGCAAGGAAGCCTACGGCTGGGCCGCCGGTTACCGGCATGGCGACACCACCATCGTCGGTTTTTCGCATACGCATTTTTCAGGCTCCGGGCATTCGGACCTGGGCGACATCCTGCTGATGCCGCAGGCCGGCGAGGCCAAGCTGGAACGCGGCGATGCCAGCAAGCCCGGCAGCGGCTATACCGCGCAGTTCGACCATGCCAGCGAACAGGCGCAACCTGGCTATTACGCGGTGACCTTGAAAGACCGCAACATCCGCGCCGAACTCACCGCCAGTGCGCGTGTGGGTGTGCATCGCTACACCTTCCCCGAGGGCGCACCGGCGCATGTACTGGTGGACCTGCGCACCAGCCTGTACGACTACCCCGGCAAGGTGCAGTGGTCGCGGCTGCGCGTGCACAGCGATGGCACGGTGACCGGCTTTCGCGAAACGCGCGGCTGGGCGCCGGGCCGGCAGTTGTATTTCGCCATGCGCTTCTCACGCCCGCTCACCGCCACGCAACTACACGACACCGAACAAGACATTGCATACAAGGGCTTTCCGCCGCCCGGCGAGAAGAATCCTGCGCAGCGCGCACAGATCGAAGGCCGGCAACTGGTTGGCGTATTCGATGTCGCCAACGATGGCACGCCGCTGGTGGTCACCGTGGCGCTGTCGCCGGTCAGCGAAGACGGCGCCATCGCCAACCTGCAGGCCGAAGTGCCGGACTTCGATTTCAACCGCGTTCGCGCCGATGCCCGCGCGCACTGGACCCAGGCGCTGTCAGCGATCGATGCGAAAGGCACACCGCAGCAACGCACCCAGCTCTACACCGCGCTGTATCACACCCTGCTCGGGCCAACACTGTTCATGGACAGCGATGGCCGTTACCGCGGGCCGGACAACGCCGTGCATCAGGCAGACGGCTGGACCAACTACTCCACTTTCTCGCTGTGGGATACCTATCGCGCATTGCATCCGCTGCTCACCCTGGTGCAACCGGCGCAACGCAGCAGCGATGTGGTCAATTCACTGCTCGCGTCGCGTCGCGAAAGCGCCTACGGCATCCTGCCGGTGTGGGCGTTCCACGGCCTGGAAACCTGGTGCATGATCGGCTACCACGCGGTGCCGGTGATTGCCGATGCCTACATGAAAGGCATCGGCGGCTTCGATGCCGACGAGGCGCTCGATGCCATGGTCGCCAGCGCCAACTACGGCCCCTACGACGGCATCGCGCAATACCGTGAGCTTGGCTACGTGCCCATCGACGAAGAAGGCGAGGCCGCGTCCAAGACGCTGGAATACGCCTTCGACGACTGGACCATCGCGCGCATGGCCGACAAACTCGGCAAGCGGGAGATCGCTGCCGAATTCAGCAAGCGTGCCAGCAACTGGAAGCACGCCTTCGACCCGGCCAGCGGCTACATGCGCGCGCGCACCCGCGCCGGCAACTTCCGCGAGCCGTTCGACCCTTCGGCCAGCGGCTATGGCAGCGACTACACCGAAGGCAATGCGTGGCAGTACTCGTGGTACGTACCGCAGGACGTGGCTGGGCTCGCCGCCGCACACGGCGGCGACGACAAACTACTGGCGCGCCTGGATGCGGTGTTCGATGCCAAGGTGGACCCTAAGGTCTTCGAGCACATGGAAGACATTACCGGCCTGATCGGCTGGTACGCACACGGCAACGAGCCCAGCCACCATGTCGCCTATCTCTACGCCTATGCCGGCCAACCGTGGCGCACCCAGGCGCGCCTGACCCAGATCATGCACAGCCAATATCACGCCGGCCCCGAAGGCCTGGCCGGCAACGACGACCTCGGCCAGATGTCGGCTTGGTACGTGTTCACCACACTGGGTTTTTATCCAGTCGCACCAGGCAGCAACCAGTACATCATCGGTCGCCCGTTCCTGCCGCGCGCCACGCTCAACCTGCCCAACGGCAAGCATTTCAGCGTGATCGCCGATGGCCTGAGCAACGCACGCGGCTACATCGGCAGCGCCATCCTCAACGGCCAACCGCTAACCCGCGCCTACCTCACGCACGCAGACATCCAGGCCGGCGGCGAGCTGCGTTTTCGCATGCAGGCCACGCCCAACACGCAATGGGCCACCGATCCGGCCCAGCGGCCGTATTCGATGTCGACGCCTGCATCGGCTCAGTAGTAGATCGCCATCCGCAGCCCGCAGGTACCGCGTTCCACCACCGTCGGCAGACTGCCGGCGGTGCCTGCGGTGATGCGCTGCGCGCTCTCGGCTACCGTTGCGTAATACGCAAACGCCAGCGCATCGTCGGCCTCCCACACGGCAATCCATCCGCTGCGTGCACCGTCCACGCCCACACAAGCGTGTCGTTCCACGTCTCCGATCTCGCCAAAGGAATGCACCGATTGACTGCCATGTGTTGCAACGTGCCTGTCCTGCGTCGCGCGTTCACATGGCGCACAACATTTATTCACCCGTGCGCATCATCGCCGTTCTCACACTGGCTTGCATCGGCACGCTGTTAAGGGCGTGCCGCGCCATCCCCCAATGCAGGAGCCAGTGCATGTCCAGCACCAAGAACCAGTACGCAATGCAGAACCCGCTCACCCAGTTTCCGCAGCCCAAGTTTCCCGAGCAGACCCAGGAAGCACCGGGCACCATCCATGCATTGCAGCCAAAGGCCGACCACGGCGAGCAAAGCTACCAGGGCTTCGGCCGCCTGAAGGGCCGCAAGGCGCTGATCACCGGCGCCGACTCGGGCATTGGTCGCGCTACTGCAATCGCCTACGCACGCGAAGGCGCCGACATTGTGCTGAACTACCTGCCGGAAGAAGAGCAGGACGCCGCGGAAGTGGTGAAGTTGATCCAGGCCGAAGGCCGCAAAGCCATCAGCATCCCCGGCGACCTGAAGGACGAAGCCTTCTGCAATGCACTGGTGGCACGCGCGGTCAAGGAGCTCGGCGGGCTGGACCTGCTGGTCAACATCGCCGGCAAACAGACCGCAGTCAAAGACATCGCCGACATCACCACCGAACAGTTCGACGCCACCTACAAGACCAACGTCTACGCGATGTTCTGGCTGTGCAAGGCGGCCATCCCGCATCTGCCGCCAGGCGCGTCCATCATCAATACCGGCTCGATCCAGTCGTATCAGCCCTCGCCCACCCTGCTCGACTATGCCTCCACCAAGGCGGCCATCGTCAACTTCACCAAGGGGTTGGCCCAGCAGGTGGCCGAGAAGGGCATCCGCGTCAACGCCGTCGCACCCGGCCCGGTATGGACCCCACTACAGCCCAGCGGTGGTCAGCCACCGGAAAAGATTCCCGAGTTCGGCTCGGAAACCCCGCTCAAGCGTGCCGGCCAGCCGGTCGAGATGGCACCGCTCTACGTCATCCTGGCTTCGCAGGAATCCAGCTACGTCACGGGCGAAGTATTCGGTGCCACCGGCGGTCTGCTGCTGTCGTAAGCCAGCTGAAAACGGACTTTCAGCGTCACGCCACCGGAACCCTTGCCGATCGCTGGTGTGCAGCGATCGGCAAGGGTTTCTTCGGTGGCGTTTTTGATACTGACGGCTGCATCAACCGGCGATGCATCAGGAGGGTGGATGCGCCGCGTCGTTCGACCGGTCACTCAAGCCGATTTCAAGCGCATGTAGCCCCCTTCTCCCACCGGGAGAAGGTGCCCGAGGGGCGGATGAGGGTACGCAATCTCCCAACAACACTGCGACCGGCATCCACGCCTACTGCGTCATCACCACCGTCTGGATCGCATGCGCCGGAATCTCCAACTCGCTGGATGCGTCGCCCACATACAGGTTGTAGCGGATCGCCACGTCGCTGGCATTCATCACCACCGTCGCCAGTGACCCATCGCGATTGGCGAATGCAGTGGTCATCAGATTGCTCCGGCTGCTGGCCGCACTGACCCGCCGCGCACCGGGACGGATGAACTTGGAAAAGTGGCCGATATACCAGTAGCTAGGCGTATAGATCACCTCGCCGGTACGCGTGTCGGCATGCACCGGTGCGAAGCAGTAGTTGCCCACATGATTGGGGCCGCCGTTCTGGTCGAGCAGGATGTTCCAGTCGGTCCAACCCACCGCCCCATGATTGAGGTCGTTGATGATGGCGGTGCCATAGCGCTCGCCATTGGGCCAGTACTGCAACTTGGCGGGGTCGAACTTTTCCACCGCCGCTTCGGTCAGCAACAGCGGCTTGTCCGGGTACGCCTGCGCCACCGCTGCGACGTTCTCCACCATCGGCGCGAATCCGGCCCAGGTTTCGTACCAATGAAAGCCCATGCCCCACGCGTATTTCGCCGCGTCCGGGTCGTCGAAGATCACATGCGCGCGGTGCAGCATCATGTCGCGGTTGTGGTCCCACACGATGATCTTGCGGTCGCCATAGCCGGCGCTAGCCATGGTCGGGCCCAGGTGGTTCTTCAAAAAGTCGCGTTCTTCCTCGGCGGAAAACACCATCGACTCCCAGGTCTGTACCGCCATCGGTTCGTTCTGCAGGCTGATGCCCCAGATCGGGATGCCCGCCTTTTCGTAGGCGGCAATGAAGCGCGTGTAGTACGTGGCCCAGGCCTGCGCATACTGTGGCAACAGCTTGCCGCCCTTGAGCATCGTGTTGCTGTCTTTCATGAAGGCAGGCGCACTCCACGGGCTGGCAAACGTGGTGAGCGTGCCGCCGGCCGCCGCGATGGCCTGGCGCAACATCGGGATGCGGTATTTCGCATCGTGGCTGACCGAAAAGCTCTTCAGCGCGGCATCGCCTTGCTTGATGTAGGTATAGCTGCCGCTGCTGAAGTCCGAGCTATGGATGGTGGTGCGCGCCAACGTATAGCCAATGCCCTTTTGCGGATCGTAGTAGGCGGTGAGCAAGGCACGCTGCGCACGCTTGGGCAGCTTGGCAAAGGTCTCTGCGCTGGAATCGGTGATCGCACCGCCGATGCCCAGCACTTGCTGAAATTGCCGTTGCGGATTGACGAAGATGGAGTTTTCTTTCTCGGTTAGCGCATGCCCTGCGGCAGGAGCGACAACCGTGCTGATGCGCATCTGCTGCGTTGCGCCTTGCGAGGTTGTGTAGACGCGTAATGCGCCATCACGGCTCGCCGCCGGTGAGGTTTCATCTGCCGCCGTTGTCGTTGCGGCGGATGCAACAGCCGTCGCTGCTGCATTCGCGCTGCTCACCGTGCTCAGCCCCATGCCTAACATCCCCGCCACCAACCACGTCATCGCTCGCTTCACCGCACCCTCTCCCAGGTAGATGGCGCCAGCCTAACCGACCAACGCGCTGCACCATCGCCAAGCAAACGAGCGCAAGCGCAATGCATTTTGAAATCAGTTCTTCCTTCTCCCATCGGCAGAAGGTGGCGCGCAGCGCTTGACCAGCGCCGCCGTTGTCGTCGTCGACGCCATCCCCGGTCCGATCACCGCTGCACGCACACCGCCAGCGCAGCGTCCAATGCACGGTGCCCGCGCATGATCTCACCCTGTCCGTTCTGCCCCAAGCCCAGCACCAATGCCTCCGGCACCGCCAGGGCCACTGCCGACGCCACACGCGCAGCGGTGGCAATCTGCAACTTGCCTGCGCCCGCGCGCAGCGCGGCTTGGACGGCCAGCAATGCCGCGCCAGGCACGCACATCGAGCCGCCCACCATCAGCGCGCGACCACGCTGCTCCTTGTCGCCGCCAGGCGATGGGAGTGGCATCGCACGCAGTGCAGCAGCGGTCAGGGTGCGAATGCGTGCGGCAGCCATCAACGCGCGCCGGCCGGGCGATCGGATTCGGTCGTCACCGGCTCATCGGCCAGCTCTGGCGGGACGAACTTGGTGCGCACCAGGTGCAGCGATTGCCCATCGGCCGCGGCCGCATATTCGGTGACGCCACAATTGGGCACGTCGCCTTCGCGGTCGATGGCCAGGATGGTGCCCTCGTCCATCCGCTCGATCAGGTAGCGGAAGCAATTGACGATCACCTGATGCCCCACGATCAACACGCGCGCACCCACATGGTTGCGCTGCAGATCGCCCACGATGCTGCGCAGGCGGAAAATCACATCGCACCAGCTCTCGCCACCGGGCGGGCGGAAATAGAACTTGCCTACCAAATTGCGCTGCTCGAACAACGCCGGAAACGTCTCACGAATGCCCGACGTGGTGTAGCGGTCGAGCACGCCGAATTCCTTCTCGCGCAGCCGCTCGTCCACGCTCACTGCATCGGCCGGCTGCCCGAGCGCGCGTGCAACCGCAGCGGCAGTCTGGCGTGCCCGCACGTAGGTGGAACTCAAGATCAATGTGGGGCGCTCGTGCTCGGGCAACCCGGCCATCCAAGCGCCCAAAGCCTCGGCCTGGCGCTCACCCAACGCCGATAGCGGAATATCCGCATCACGGTGCTCCAGGTCGATCAATGCTGCCCCATTGGACTCGGCCACATCGCGCGCCACGTTGCCCGCACTCTGCCCATGCCGCACCACCCACAACCGCGCCGGCCACTGCGCCGACACTCCTGCAACCGCACTGTTCTCACTCACACCCGTCTCCTGCATCACGTCGGCACCACGTGTCGCACAGCCACCGTGAACAGCTGGTCGACCATGCATGCGGCCACGCCGCTGCGCCACCGGTGTCATCCATGCGCCGCACACAGCGCACGCAGCAACGGACATGCGCTACGGCACGGGCCAGCGCAGATCCAACGGATGCGTCCCCCTGTCTCGGTATACTGCAGGCCCCCGACACACCGCTCGCCCATGTCCAACGTCCTTCAGCTGCGCACCGCAAAACAGCGCGAAGAGCTCCTGGTAGACGACGTACTGGACGCCGCCGAACGCTGCATCGACGAGATCGGCCTCTCAGCCACCAGCTTCGAACTCATCGCAGAACGCACGCGTCTGTCATGCGGCAGCCTGCTGCAACGTTTCGAAGACAAGGACGCGCTGGTGCGCGCACTGCTCGAACGCAATTACATGCGCGCCATCCGCCAGATGTGGATGGTAGAACACCCGGCCAACGTCCATGTGGTGGATTTCATCGCCGGCCTGCTCGAAGACTGCCTGCTGCAGGAAATCAACATCAAGCGCACCCGCATCGACCTGGAACTGCACCTGGCCACCCTGCGCGACCCGGTGCTGGCCGCCTTCATGCGCAGACAGAGCGCATCGCTGATCGAACACCTCAGCGCCCTGCTCAAGCGCCTGCTGCGCGGCCACGCCGACCCGGCCAGCAGCGAACAGGAATTCCAGGCCCGCGTCTTCGCCGTCGCCGCCATGTGCGGCGGCCTGCACAGCGTGATGACCAGCGGCATGGAACTCAACCGCATGCATTTGCAGTTGATCCTGCGCGAGAGTTTGTCGGGCATCCTCAAGTCGGCGCCGGTGTAATTCTGAAGCAACACCTGCTCGGCGATTGCGGGCCGCGCTCCCGGCATCTTGCAGGCAGGTCGCTCAATCTGCCGACGACGTGGACGCCTCTTCCGTTGCACGGGCCCTGGCTGCCTGCAGGAGCCGAGTGACCAGACCGTGCGCATCGTCGCCAGCACCGCTTGCTGCCTTCCACAGTTCCGGCGGCAGACGGGAACGCTCGACCGTCATGAGGTGCATCAGATCCCTGGCCAATGCCAGCCGCTCGCCTTCGTCCATGTCAGGCCCAGGAGGGTCAGCGTCCGATCTGGTCACCATGTCGACCGCCTCATCCAGGCGGGCCTCGGTCGTTCCCAACTCGCTTGCCCGCTGCGCCTTCGTCGGCACTTCGTACCGGCGGGCCTGCGCCTCCACGTAACGAGCGGCCATCACATCGGCCAGCCTCATCCCCAAGAAGGCGGCCAGCGCTCCCACTGCCTGACAGCCACTGACCACAGCAAAATTCTTGTAATACAGATCATCGTTGAGATAGCCGTACGCCGCCGCGGCAGGTGCCTGGAGTGCCGCAAACCCTCCGCATACAGCAGCCCCGGCGGCGCCCACATATGCGATCGAGCGTCCCGCATTGGCGAGGTGGACACCACGAGGCGTGCCAGGCGCCATGAGCCGCGCCTCGCGGACGGGCCGGCGTGGCAGGCTCTGGGCCAGTTGTGTGTTGGCATGCGGGTCGCTGGCCGGTGCAGACGGGCCGGCATCTGCCACGGTCGTGCCCTCTTGCTGCTCGCGCCTGGCGCCTCGGCGCGTGGCGGACGTCAATGCTAAAGGTTGCATAGTCACCTCTCCGCGATCGATGCACGCCATTGTCCCCCAGCGTGATCGGGCATGACGCATCCGGCCGAAAAACCATTGCCGAACACGAAACAAGCGGCGCTGCGCATGCCAAAGCGCAGAAGCGGTCCACGTCCGCACCACCACATCGCCGCAGGCAAACGCGCGCGATGGCTGGCGATCGCGTCGAAATCGAGTGTTCGTCACCACCGCCGGCGCCGATCCCGCGCGCCAGATGCCAAGACCTGCGGCACTGGCGCAACTTCGCCAACGCTTGCACTGCTTCGTTCATTGCGCCCTACGCACGCATCACTGCCTCAATCATGATGCGGGTGATGCAGCCGGCATCGCTGCTGAGTGGCTCCTGGTGCCAGTGAGCTCACTCCGGCTGCCGCATGCCACGCGTTGCAAGCGAACCGCTAGAGCCACCTCCCCTGATCGTTGACCACACTGTCCTCGACGATGAAACAGATCTCCGGCAACCTCACGCTCCCTTCCACGGCGCTGCGCGCAGACGCAGAGCGCGATGCGCCCGAAACTGCACAGGCGCCCGAGCAACACACCCCACCCCATCCCGTCGCAGACCATCCGCTCAACCTGCTGGAAAAAAGAAGAAGCACCACCGGTGTGCTCGCGGACGAAAGTTCGCGCCTGCAGGTCGTGGTGCCCCGCATGCAGGCATCGTTGGCACCGCAAACCTGGTCGTCATCCAGCAGCGATTCGCCAACGACGCCTGTCACCGGCCGCAGCCCTCGTCTGGGCCCGCAGCCCGGCTCACCGACGTGGGCCTGCCTGCTGGAGACGCCGGCGCACACATCGGCCCTTGCGGGCGCCGACAGCAGCGACGCATTCCAGAACTTGCGCAACGCACGGCGGCTGGTAAGCGACATGCGCCATGCCCGCCACCACGTCGTGCTGAGCCCGCGTTTGGTGAAATCGCTGACCAGCCGATCCGAACGCCCGGACTTGATCCAGAAGCTATCGGCCTTGAGGCCCGGCGCCTTGGATGTAGACAGTGGTTTTCTCAAAGTGGCACTGGAAACCGGATACGAAGGCACTACAGGAACGCTGGACGCAATGCCAACCGTCGGCACCGGCGCATCCGCCTCGACCTACGCGGTTCGGCTGGCCGAAGATCTCTGGCAGGGCGGGCAAAATTGCGGACGCGACTTCATCTTCAAGGCCTTGTTGTGCACGGACCCGCAACGGCCGATCCCACCGACACTGTGCGACCCTGCCACCGTTGCAGACGCACCGGCGCTGCAGGAACGGATCGCTGCGCGCAAAGCCATGATCTTCCAGGAGTATCAAATGATCAGGTCGGTGGATGCGGTGCCGTATATCGTCCACGCCCACGGCGTGGTGCAGATCGAACACACCTTCGGAATTTTGCTGGAAAAAATCGACGGCATCAGCGTGCGCAGCATGATTGGCCGCGCACGCATAGCGCTGCAACAAGGCGCCATCACCGCCATGGAGTATCTCGGCCTGGCCCGGCAGCTGATGGCCGATGTCCTGGTGGGGATCGCCTGCTGCGAAGACGCCGGCATCGTGCATCAGGACATCTCGCACAACAACGTCATGTACGACCAACCCATGAAGATCTTTCGGCTGATCGACATGGGGCTCGGCTCAGAGGAAGGCGACCCTAACCGTGGCGGCACACCGGGCTTCTACGACTTGAGCACCCCTGCCAGGCATGCGCGCGACGTCTACAGCGTGGCGCAACTGCTGGTGCATGTGCTCAAGCGCCCCGACTACAACATGGGCATGATCGGGATCAATCGCGCCAAGACCGCAGACACGTTCCCTTTCATGGATGCGCTGCAGGCCCTCCCCGCCGATCACAAGTGCAACATCGTCCGCTTCTTCAACAGCATGCTGGACGATGGAACCGGCGAGCGTACCAAGGCCGAGGTCTTGCTGCGCGACCCTTTCTTCACCGAACCGCCGCTCCCGCGACGGGACCGGATTCATCGCACCTACGGACAACTGAAGCGCTTGCCTTCTTTTAGCAGCACCCTCGGCGACAGATGAGCGCGAACCGGTAGACCACGTAGTCTGTCGTGGCTGGGTTTAGAAGTGCGGGATTGAACAAGTGAGGCAAAGGCGCATGCACGTCCGCAGCCTCACCACTAACTGGGCATTCAATCTTCACCGGTTCTCACTGCCATCGATAAGGCAATTAGTGCATCTATTCGGCAGTGATCAAAACGGCAACAAGATCCAGTCGGCACAACACGTCATGGCGAGGGATGCGTGCCTTCGATGACAGCGCACTCCACATCGTCCAGCACCCGGCCCACCTGCTCGGCCAGTAGCTCCAGACAGACCGCCAACTCATCCATGCAGATAGCCGGCTGCCGCGCCCGCTCTTCGGCCTGCGTGCGTGGCTGCGCCAGGCGCGCCAGAAAGCGCATGTAGTCGCGCAATTGCTGCAAACGATATTGCGCGCCTTCTGGCAGGTAGTAGCCCGGGTGTGACTGCGCATCGCGTACAACGTCCGACATGGCCTGCTCCTCATTCCATGGAATCGCCCCCGCCCGCCGCAAAGCGACGGACGGGAAGTCGGGAGGCTCGAAACCGCTAACAGCCGGCGGGCGTATTCCCCTTGCGGGTGTTGTATTAGCCGCCCTCCCGACACAGGCATCGCGTCGGTTGCGTCTGCAAAAAGATGCAGGCACAAAAAACCCACCGGTTTGTCGGAGGTGGGTACCGCTGTTAGCGGAGTTTCGAGGCTCCGTAGAGTGATCGTGCTACTCCAGATTACCGTCGTCAAGGATTACCGCCGTCAAGGCCTTCGGCACCTGCAATTTCACATAGGCAGTAGACCCATTTCAAACGAATCATCAGGCAGAAGCATCCATGCTGCCGCCGAATTTCATCGCGGCAACGACTTAGTTGTCGACGAGACTGGGAATTCACAGGAAAAAATTGCGCAGTTGCCAACAAGGTCGCTGCGACGGCCCAAGCCATCGCATATCGGTCCATCGCATCCGGCGCTAGAATGACCACGGCAGTGTCGGTGACCTATGATGGCTGCCGCGAGATGCCATCCCGCCGGGCGCCAAGTACGGATACGCGTGTGACTGTCGACAGCAACTTTTCCTTCCTGCAGGAACACGATCCGGTCTTCTTCAAACTGGCCTCGATGGCCGAGCAGGTCTTTGCCAGCGATCCCAATACCACGCTGATCAAGCTCCGGCAGTTCGCCGAAGCGCTTGCCCAGGATCTCGCTGGGCGCGCCGGCATCATCCACGACCAACGGACGACCCAGGCGGATCTGATCTACCAGCTCGCACGCGAGCTGCGCCTGGACCGGCGGATCCAGGAGCTGTTCCACGTACTGCGGGTCGAGGGCAACAAGGCGACCCACGGCTTCACCACGCAGCACCGCGAAGCGATGGATGGCCTGAAGGTCGCCCGCGACCTGGCGGTCTGGTACCACCGGGCCTTCGGCAGGAACGCCGCCGAATTCAAGGCGGGTGCTTTCGTGCCCCCGAAGGATCCAGCCGCGCCGTTGCGTGAAGTGCAGGCCGAGGTCCATCGCCTGAAAGCGGAGCTGGATACCGCCCGCCAGCAACACGATCAGAGCCAGGCGCTCGCCGAACTCAAGAGCAGCGAAGCCAAGCTCAACGCCGAGCTCGCCGAAGCGATGGACGTCGAAGCGCGTGCGCAGTCGGCGCTGGCAGTCCAACGCGAACAGGAACTGCAACGGCTTCGCCAGGACTTCGAACAACGCATCGCCAGCCTGCAACGGCCGGATACCGCTCGCCAGGCCGCCACCCAACAGGTCGCCGGCGCCACCCAGCAGGCCAGCAACAACTTCGACCTCAGCGAAGACCTCACCCGCATCCTGATCGACCAACAGCTGCGCGAGGCCGGCTGGGAAGCAGACTCGCTCGACCTCACCCACGCCAAGGGCATCCGCCCGGAAAAAGGTCGTAATCTCGCCATCGCCGAGTGGCCCACCAAGGTGCCGCGCGCCAACGCCGACTATGTGCTGTTCGCCGGCCTCACGCCGGTCGCCGTCGTCGAGGCCAAGCGCAAGCAGATCAACATCGCCGACCGGATTCCCCAGGCCGAGCGCTACGCGCGCGACTTTGTGATGCGTGGCGAGCTGGCCCCCGCCTACCCGGCCCCCCCCTCGATCGCAGGCTGGGCCGACGGCCAGGGTAGCCATTTCCAGGTGCCGCTGGCATTCGCCTGCAATGGCCGTCCTTTCGTGAAACAGCTGGCCGAGCAATCGGGCATCTGGTTCCGCGACCTGCGCTCACCGGCCAATCTGCGGCGCCCGCTGCAGAAGTTCCACACGCCCGAGGACATCGCCGATCTGCTCACCCGCGATCGCGACCAGGCCGAGCGCGACCTGGCCCAGGAAGGTTTTGCCTACCTCAACCTGCGCGACTACCAGCAGCGCGCGATCCTGGCAGTGGAAGGCGCGCTGGCATCGGGCTCACGCAACTGCCTGCTGGCGATGGCGACCGGCACCGGCAAGACGCGCACAATGATTGGCCTGATCTACCGTTTGCTCAAGGCCGAGCGCTTTCACCGGATTCTGTTCCTGGTCGACCGCTCTGCGCTCGGCACCCAGGCCACCGAGACGATGCAGGACATGCAGCTTGAGCAGAACCAGACGCTGGCGCAGATCTACAACCTCGATGGCCTGGACGACACCCGCACCGCCGATGAGACCCGCGTGCAGGTCGCCACGGTGCAGGCCATGGTCCGGCGCATTTTCCAGTCCGATGACCCGCCACCGATCGGCACCTTCGACTGTATCGTCGTCGACGAGGCCCACCGCGGTTACACGCTCGACCAGGAAATGACCGACGGCGAGCTGGCCGTGCGCGACCACGCACAATACCTGTCGCAATACCGCCGCGTGCTCGACTACTTCGATGCCTGCCGTATCGGCCTGACCGCAACGCCGGCCAAGCACACCACTGAAATCTTCGGCAAGCCGATCTACACCTACAGCTACCGCGAAGCAGTGGCAGATGACTGGCTGATCGACCACGAGCCGCCCATCCGCTACACCACCGCGCTCGGCAAGAACGGCATCCACTTCGATCGCGGCGAGCGCGTCAGCGTCATCAACACGCAGACCGGCGAAGTCGATACCGCAGACCTGGAAGACGAACTCGATTTCAATATCGAGTCGTTCAACCGGCGTGTGATCACCGCAGATTTCGACCGGGTCGTCTGCGAGCAGCTTGTCATTGAACTGGACCCGGACGGCGAGGAAAAGACCCTGATCTTCTGCGTCAGCCAGCCCCACGCCGAACGCGTCAAGAACCAGCTGGACGAGGCCTTCAAACAGGTTCATGGCAATTACTACAACCAGGCCAGCGTCGCGGTGATCACCGGCAAAAGCGACAAGGTCGACCAGCTGATCCGCAACTACAAGAACGAGCGTCACCCCAATATCGCCATCACCGTCGACCTGCTGACCACCGGCATCGATGTGCCGCGTATCGCCAACCTGGTATTCATGCGCCGGGTCCGCTCGCGCATCCTCTACGAACAGATGAAGGGCCGCGCCACCCGCCGCTGCGACGACATCGGCAAGACCGTGTTCCGCATCTTCGATCCGGTCGATCTGTACGCCGCGCTCGAAGACGTCGACACCATGCGCCCGCTGGTCAAGGACCCCAACATCAGCATCGAGCAGCTGGTCCACGAGCTCGGCCAGCAGCGCAGCTTCGATGCCCCCGGCAGCAACGGCGGCAGCCATGCCGACGACGCGCTCGACCAGTTGAGCCAGCGCATCATGCGCGTGCTGCGCAAGGCCCAGCATCGCGCCGAGCAGCGCCCGGATCTGCGCGACAAGCTCAGCGAGCTGGAAACCTCCTGGGGCGTGGCGCCCGCCGTGCTGCACACCCACCTGCACAAGCTCGGCGCGCGCAATGCGGCCAGCTTCCTCCGCGAACACCCGCGCCTGGTGGAGCAACTGGCCGAAGTGGGCGTGCTGCTGGGCACGGACCGCTACCCTGTCATTTCCGAACACACTGACACCCTGCTCGAACGCGCACAGAACTACGGCGTCAACGAAGCCCCGGCCGATTACCTGGACAGTTTCAACGCCTTCATCCGCGAGCAGATCAATCAGTCCGCCGCGCTCAGCGTCATCGTCAACCGCCCCCGTGACCTCACCCGCGCCCAGTTGCGTGAGGTACGCCTGCTGCTCGACCAGCACGGCTACAGCGAGGCCCACCTGCGCGGCGCGTGGCGCGACAGCACCCAGCAGGAGGTCGCTGCCAGCATCATCGGCTACATCCGCCGTGCCGCGCTGGGCGAGGCATTGGTGCCGTTCGAGCAGCGTGTCGACAAGGCCATGCAGGGCATCTATGCCCAGCGCAGCTGGACGCCGGTGCAGCGGCGCTGGCTCAAGCGGCTGGCCCAGCAGTTGATACACGAGGTGGTGATGGACCGCGACACCGTACAACGCAACTTCAGCGGCGACGGCGGCGCCCTGCAGTTGGACCGCCTGCTCGATGGCCGGCTGGACCAAATCCTGGGCGATCTGGGCGAGCATCTGTGGGATCAGACGGGCTGAGTCGGTGGTTCACACTGGCGTATGAGCCGATTAACCGGGATAATCGGCTCATCCAAAGAGCCAATTAACCCAGCCAATCGGCTCATCGATGCCCAACCAGACAACCGAACTCCGCCCCCGCTGGATCTGGCAGCAGCCTGACTGGCCTCGCTTCCACTGGCAGGCCGATGCCCTGGCGGCACTGCTGCGGGACTGCCAGCACGCCCACGGCCAGCTGCTCGGCATGGCCGGCGCGGTCGCCGGCGACCAACAGACCGCCGAAGCGCTGGACACCCTGCTCTCCAACATCGTCACCTCCTCGGCCATCGAGGGCGAGCGGCTGGATGTCGGCTCGGTACGCTCCTCGCTGGCCCGCCATCTGGGCCTGGCCGAAGACAGCCCGCGGCGCACCACTGGCCGCAGCGAGGGGCTGGCCGAGCTGATGCTAGACGCCACCGGCCACGTCGACGCCCCGCTGGACCTGCCCCGACTGCTGCAATGGCACCGCTGGCTCTTTGCCGAACAGGACAGCCTGCTGCCCACGCGCATCCGCATCGGCGCGCTGCGTGGCGATGAACCGATGCAGGTCGTCTCCGGCCGCCTCGACCGCCCCACCGTCCACTTCGAAGCCCCGCCGCGCGACGGCCTGGACGCCCAGCTCGCCGCCTTCCTCGACTGGTTCGCCAGCTCGCGCACCGACGCCACGCTAGACCCGCTGTTGCGTGCCGGCATCGCCCATCTGTGGTTCGTCACTCTGCACCCGTTCGACGACGGCAATGGCCGCCTCACCCGCGCACTCACCGATCTCGCCCTGGCCCAGGCGCAACCGCAGGCGATCCGTCTCCATGCACTGTCGGCCAGCATCCTCGCCGACCGCAGCGGCTATTACCGCAGCCTGGAAACCACCCAGAAAGGCCTGCTCGACATCACCCACTGGCTGCACTGGTTCCTGACCACCCTGCATGACAGCCTGGTGCAGGCACTGCACCGTATCGATCGGGTAGTGGCCAAAGCACGCTTCTGGCAGCAGCATCACGCACAGCCGCTGTCGACCGAACAGGTCAAGGTGCTCAACCGCCTGCTCGATGGCGGCGAGCGCGGCTTCGAACACGGCATCAGCGCCTCGCAATACCAGGCCGTGGCCAAGGTCTCCAAGGCCACCGCCACCCGCCATCTGGCCGACCTGCTGGAAAAAGGCTGCCTGCGCCGCCTGCCCGGCAGTGGCCGCAGCACCCGTTACGCCATCAACACGCCGGCCTCCAGCATCGCGCTGCCGGCCCGCACCACTTCAGAACAAGGCAGCACCCCATGACCCATAACGACATCGTCCAGAAACTCTGGAACCTCTGCGACGTCCTGCGCGACGACGGCATCAACTACAGCGATTACGTCACCGAGCTGGTGCTGCTGCTGTTCGTCAAGATGGAATACGAGCAGGTGCAGAACAATCCCAACTTCGAGCACAAGCTGCCTGAAGGCAGCCGCTGGCCGGATCTGAAAAGCAAGTCTGGTCGCAACCTGCTCAATCACTACCGGCAGATGCTGCTGAACCTGGGCCAGAGCAGTGATCCGATGATCGCCGCCATCTACGCCGATGCGCAGACCCGCCTCAAGGAACCGCGCCATCTGGAAACCCTGGTCACCGCGCTCGACGGGCTGGACTGGTTCAGCGCGCGCGAGGACGGCCTGGGCGACCTTTACGAAGGCCTGCTGCAGAAGAACGCCAACGAGACCAAGTCCGGGGCTGGCCAGTACTTCACCCCACGCCCGCTGATCGACGCCATCATCCGCTGCCTGCAGCCGCAGCCCGGCGAAACCCTGCAGGATCCGGCCGCCGGGACCGCCGGCTTTCTGATCGCCGCCGATGCCTACATCAAGGCCAACACCAACGCTCTGTACACGCTCGACGACAAGGCCCGCCGCTTCCAGCAGCACAAGGCCTACACCGGCATGGAGCTGGTGCCCGGCACCCGCCGCCTGGCGCTGATGAACTGCCTGCTGCACGGCATGTCCGGCGAAGGCGCCGGCGTGGTCCAGCTCGGCAACAGCCTCGGCAATGCCGGCGCCGCCTTGCCCAAGGTGGACATCATCCTGTCCAACCCGCCGTTCGGCACCGCCAAGGGCGGCGGCGGCCCCACCCGTGACGACCTCACCTACAAGACCAGCAACAAGCAGCTCGCCTTCTTGCAGCACATCTACCGTGGCTTGAAGCCCGGTGGCCGCGCCGCCGTGGTGCTGCCGGACAACGTGCTGTTCGAGGCCGGCGTCGGTACCGACATCCGCCGCGACCTGATGGACAAGTGCACCCTGCACACCCTGCTGCGCCTGCCCACCGGCATCTTCTACGCGCAGGGCGTCAAGACCAATGTGCTGTTCTTCCAGAAAGGCACCGCCGCCAACCCGCGCCAGGACACCGGCTGCACGCAGGCGACGTGGGTCTACGACCTGCGCAGCAACATGCCCAGCTTCGGCAAACGCACCCCGTTCGGGCCGACGCACCTCAAACCGTTCGAGGAGGCCTACGGCAGCGACCCCAACGGCGCCAGCCCGCGCACCGATGAAGGCGAAGACGGTCGTTTCCGTTGCTTCACCCGCGCGCAGATCGCCGAGCGTGGCGATTCGCTGGATATCAGCTGGCTCAAGGATGCCGACAGCGTCGACGCCAACAGCCTACCCGCGCCCGAAGTGCTGGCCGCCGAAGCGATGGCCGAACTCAGCGAAGCCCTGCGCGAACTCGACGCGCTGATGGAGGCGCTGGGCGCCGGTGACGAGGCGCTGGAACAGAAGCGACTGCTGGCCGAAGTGATGGGGCTGGAAGTGAGTGAAGGGGAAAAGCAGTGAGCACCCCCACTCAACACTTTCCGAAGTGGGCAAACTGCACACTTCAAGACGTGTGCACTCTAATCACGGATGGGACACATCACTCCCCAGTAAATTCAATTTCTGGGGAGCACCCATACATAACAGCAAAAAACATAAAAAAATACGGGCTCGACACATCAATAGAGCTCACTTATGTTTCGAGCGAAGTTCACAAGGAGATCTATGCCCGATGCCCCGTGGAGTTTGAGGATGTTCTTTACATCAAGGACGGCGCTACCACCGGCATTGCTGCGATAAATACTCTGAAAGAAGAGTTCTCACTGCTCTCGAGCGTCGCGCTATTGAAGTGCAACAGGTCTGCGATCAACCCTTATTTCCTCAAGCACTGGCTTAATAGCCCGGACACCTTGAGAATGTTCACCGGCAAGATGACCGGAACCGCAATCAAGAGGGTTGTCTTAAAGCAAATCCGCGAGGCCGAGATATATCTCCCGCCGCTCGCAGAGCAAAAGCGCATCGCGCAGAAGCTGGATGCGCTGCTGGCCCAGGTCGACACCCTCAAGGCCCGCATCGACGCCATCCCCGCCCTCCTCAAGCGTTTCCGCTCTTCTATCGTTGAGAGCGCGACTCGTGGAAGTCTGACCAGCGATTGGCGGACTCTGAACTCGACTACTGAATGGGTTAAAACGGTAATTGGCGAACTTATCAAAGAGAAGCCAAGAAACGGATACTCGCCCAAGCCGGTCGACTACGAGACAAAAACACGCTCTCTGAGCCTATCAGCCACAACATCGGGCAAATTTAGGCCTGAGTTTTCAAAATTTATTGCCGAAACCATTCCTTCCGGCTCACACCTTTGGCTTGAGCCAGGGGACATCCTGATCCAGAGAGCCAATACACTGGAATACGTCGGTGTATCAGCCCTTTTTGATGGGCAAACTGGAAATTTCATTTATCCAGATTTGATGATGAAGTGCAGGGCCAAGCCCAGTGTCGCCCCTGCATTTCTTCAACTTGTTCTCAACTCGAAATCAGTGCGCAAATACTTTCGAGACAACGCGACTGGCACGGCGGGTAACATGCCGAAGATCAATCAACAGACGGTGGTGAGTGCTCCAGTGGTGTTGCCCATGATTGAAGAGCAAACCGAAATCGTCCGCCGCGTCGAACAACTCTTTGCCTACGCCGAACAGTTGGAAGCCAAGGTCGCTACTGCCCAGCAGCGCATCAACGCGTTGACCCAGAGCCTGCTCGCCAAGGCCTTCCGCGGCGAACTGGTGCCGCAGGACCCCAGCGACGAACCGGCCAGCGTGCTGCTGCAGCGCATCCGCGCGCAGCGCGCCGCCGCACCCAAACCCAAACGCGGCCGCAAGGCGGCGACAAGCTGATCTGATCCATCCCATCCATCACAAGGAAGCGAACCCATGACCACATTCGACAGCACCAAACTGCCATTGAAGGACCTGCTTAAGGACGTCGTCCAAGGCAAGATCCAGCTACCGGATTTCCAGCGCGGCTGGGTCTGGGATGACGAACATGTGCGTAGTCTGCTGGTCAGCCTGGGGCGCTCGTTCCCGGTAGGCGCGGTGATGCTGCTGGAGACCGGCGGCGAGGTGCGCTTCCAGGTCCGCCCGGTGGAGAACGTGCCGCTGCAAGGACTGGCCGCGCCGGAGAAGCTGATCCTCGATGGTCAGCAGCGTCTGACGACGCTGACCCAGGTGCTCAAGCTGTCCGGCCCGGTCAAGACCACGACCGACAAAGGCAAGCCGGTCGACCGCCACTACTACATCCACATCCCCACCGCCCTTGCCGGCCCTGACCGGCTGGACGAGGCCATCATCGCCACCGACGGCAGCCGCCAGCAGCGCAGCGATTTCGGCCGCAGGCTGGATCTGGACCTGTCCACGCGCGCGCTGGAATGCAAACAGCTGTACTTCCCATGCTCGGAGATCCTGGAGGCGATGGGCTGGCTGCAGGACCTGTTCAAGTTCAACGCCGCTACGCAGGCGCAGTTCTTTGAGTTCAAAGAAAAGGTGCTCGATGCATACAACGAGTACCAGATCCCGCTGATCGTGCTGAAGAAGGAGACCAGCAAGGAGGCAGTGTGCCTGGTGTTCGAGAAGGTCAATACCGGCGGCGTCCCGCTATCGGTGTTCGAGCTGGTGACCGCCAGCTACGCGGCCGATGGCTACAACATGCGCGACGACTGGTACGGCAGCGAGCTGCGTAAGGTGTCCTCGCGCTACAAGCGGCTGGCCAAGGAACCCATCCTGCGCGGGGTGGAGAACACCGACTTTCTGCAGGCGGTGACCATGCTGCACACGCTGGAAAAGCGCCGTGCCGATATCGAGGCCGGCAAGACCGGCAAGCAAGTGGCCCCGGTCAGCGCCAAGCGCGCATCGGTGCTGGAATTACCGCTGGATGCCTACAAGCGCTGGGCTGACCCCGTTGAACAAGGCTTCCTGCGTGCGGCCAAGTTCCTGCGCCAGGAATGCTTCACTGCGCCACGCGACCTGCCTTACCGCACCCAGCTGGCGCCGTTGGCGGCGGTGTTGGCACTGATCGGCGCCGACGAGCACTGGCGCGAGCCGCGCATCCACCAGAAGCTGGCGCAGTGGTTCTGGTGCGGCGTGCTGGGCGAACTCTACGGCGGCGCGGTGGAGACCCGTATTGCAAATGATGTCGATGAGCTGCTGAGCTGGATCGAGCACGATGGCCAACCGCCACGCACGATTGCCGATGCCACCTTCCAGATCGACCGCCTCGCCTCGCTGACCTCACGCCTGAGCGCCGCCTACAAGGGCATCAACGTGCTGGTGCTGCGCGAAGGCGCACAGGACTTGTTCTGGAAATCGCGCATCCGCGACCTGGAAGCCGACGAGGTGGCGCTGGACATCCACCACATCTTCCCGCGCGATTGGTGCGAAAAGCAGGACATCCCGCGTCGGCGCTACGACTCGATCATCAACAAGACGCCGATCTCCTACAAGGCCAACCGCATGATTGGCGGATCGCCCCCCTCCAGCTATCTGGCCGCCCTGCAGGCCCACAAGCAGGTCCAGCTGGACAACGTTGGCATGGATGCACTACTGGCCAGCCATCGCATCCCGGTAGATGCCCTGCGTGCCGATGACTTCGACAGCTTCTGCGATCAGCGCCAGCAGAACCTCTTGGCGCTGATCGAGGCGACAATGGGAAAGCGCGCTGCAGCGGTGGAGACTGACTGACAGCCATCGCTTAGAGCTTTGCCGCCAGCTCCTACAGTAGCGCCGAAGGGCGCTGCGTTTTCCAGCTAACAGGGCACGTCTGGCTGTGCCCTGCGCGCTTGGCCACACCGGTACCTCCCCTGGGGCGCTGGCAATCGCAGTGGACAGTGCGGGCACGCCAAATGCCGTAGGAATGCCACGCTTTGGCGGCCCGATCACGGCGGGAAAGGCATAGCGCACGCCGTGGACCGCAAACTCATGCAGCGCCGTGCGTACCGTCTCCAACGCGCCGCGGCTTTTTTCCAGCGCCAAGCCGGATGCCACCGCGCGCTTGACGCTGCGATGCACCTGAGAAGGGCGCATGCCCAGCGCTTCTCCAAGGGATGCATAGGTCCAGGCCTGGCCCGCCATATTCCATATTCCATATTCCGGAATATGGAATATCCGGCGAACGAGCTGTTTTGCGAGCGGTCTTTGCTGGGCGCTCTGACCCAAACGAGGATCTACCGCTCAACGGCGGAAGCCAGACACGGCTCACCCAATGCTCAGCGGCTTCACCCCCTCCTGCGGCAGCGATCTCTCCTGCGCCTGGCTTTGCCTCTGCACCAAGGTGTGCACGTCGAACTCTTGCAACCTTGCCAGCGACTGCTCCACCGGCGCTGACTACCAAGTCAGTGGGCATGCTTGCACGCAGGTGAGTCCACAGTAGAACGCCCCTGCCCCCGCAACCAAGCACTCGGCCTATCCCCGCAGCGCCACCCGAAGCGCCTCCCCCGCCAACCGCGCACTCGCCAACAAACGCTCCAGGCTCTGCCCATGCCGGGCGCTGGCGGATAGCCCGGCCATGGTGGTGCTGACGAAGTCCGCCAGCCGGTCTGCGTCGTGCGGGCACTGCTTGGCGATGTGGGAGCGGATCAACTCCTGGGCGGCGACATGAAAGCCGCAGGCCGCCTCGCGCGCCTGCGCGTCGTTGCTGCGCGTGCCTTCCAGCACCAGGCAGCCGGTGGCGGCAGGGTCTGCGGCGTAGCAGCGGGCGGCCTGCTCCAGTACGTCGGCCAGGGCGTCGGCCAGCGGGCGGGCGGTGTCCAGGATCTGGGGCAACGGGATGGCCCCGGTCTGCGCGTAGCGGTCGAGGATGCGCGCATACAGGCCGGCCTTGCTGCCGAAGGCGGCGTAGAAACTGGGCGGGTTGATGCCCAGCGCCTGGGTGAGGTCGGCCACGCTCAGTGCGTCGTAGCCGCGCGCATGAAACAGCTGCTGCGCGGTGGCGACCGCTTGATCCGGGTCGAACGCCCGTGGTCGGCCGCGGGCCCGGGAGGCTTCTGTAGCCATTGTTACAAAATCCTTGACGGCAGACGAAATCTATTATGTATTACTCGCTACATTAATTGCGAGGTGGTGCATGTCAGCGTTCAAAGACAAGTCGGTGTTGGTACTCGGTGGCAGCCGGGGGATTGGGGCCGCCATCGTGCGGCGCTTCGTGGCCGAGGGCGCGCGGGTGATGTTTACCTATGCCGGTTCTGCCGAGGCGGCGCAGCGCCTGGCCGGTGACACCGGCAGCACCGCGGTGCTGGCCGACAGCGCCGACCGCGATGCGGTCATCGCCACGGTGCGCCGCAGCGGGCCGCTGGATGTGCTGGTGGTCAACTCCGGCATCGCCTTGTTCGGCGACGCCCTGGACCAGGATCCGGACGCGGTGGACCGGCTGTTCCGCATCAACTTGCACGCGCCCTACCACGCCGCCGTGGAGGCCGCGCGGCAGATGCCGCCCGGCGGGCGGATCATCGTGATTGGCTCGGTCAACGGCGACCGCATGCCGCTGCCCGGCATGGCGTCCTACGCGCTGAGCAAATCCGCGCTGCAAGGGCTGGCGCGCGGGCTGGCCCGCGACTTCGGGCCGCGTGGCATCACCATCAACGTGGTGCAACCGGGCCCGATCGATACCGACGCCAACCCGGAAAACGGGCCGATGAAAGACCTGATGCACAGCTTCATGGCGATCAAACGCCACGGTCGCGCCGACGAAGTGGCCGGCATGGTGGCCTGGCTGGCGGGCCCGGAAGCGGGCTTTGTCACCGGGGCGATGCATACGATCGATGGTGCGTTTGGAGCATGAAGCGGCGGCGTCTGCCTTGATGGCACTGCAGCTGGATACGTCGCGCGACGGATGGCGGCAACGCCCTCCGTCAATCACCTGACGAGCCGCCGTTGCACTGCCAGCATCGTGGTCCACGCGCATTCTCCTACGGGCCGAGTGGTCGCATTCCCATGTCATGCGGCGCATTGCCTATGCAATCGCTGGCTGGGCCTTGGCTGTCGCGTTGATGCTGATTTGATTTGCCTCTAGTCCCGGCGAACCCTGCAATGGATTGACCAATGCACATGATGTCATCCGGCCGGTGCCTGGCTCTTGCACTCGCCGTCGCCGTCACCTTGACCGGCAGTGCCTGTGCACGGACGCCATCACCCGAACAAAAACGGACTTCCCCCATGTCGGACACCGTTACCACAGGCCGCACCATCAACGGCCACACCTACTCGGATGCGCCGGTCGACGTAAAACACCTTCCGCATCCCCGCCAACTACCTGGACAGCCAGATCGCACCGTGACCGGGCGAAGGCGTGACGCTTGTCATCGAGTGGCCGGACATGACCCCGACTCCACCTGGAGCACGGGCCAATCCGCGTACGAATGATTTCCGGAAGGAGATCCCAGTTCGAATCAATTACATCGACCGGGCTCCTATCGAGACATCCTTAGAGCGTCATTCTTCCAATGATGCGATTACCGAGGCCAATTCAGTGCAACGTCGAGATCCGAGGCAGCGCCTCGATCTCCGCCTTGCCCAGCAAGACACGTTGGGCATAACGCCCTACGCAATCGACGAAACGAAAATGCTGGCGTATTCGAAAGAGTACGAAGACCGCTACGGGAAACCGCCGATTCGCAACCCAGCCTACGAAGATGACTGGTATGTCGCCCGCGACTCAAGCGGCGGCCTCAATCACCTTCATCAAGTGCGACAGCACCAAATTTCGTGGAGACGGTGTGCGACTGGAGGCAGCCGAATTAGTACATGAAAAAGGCGCTGTTGCCGCAAGTTGTGTCCACTACTTCTCTGATATCGAGAACAAGCTTTCCATCACCCTGAACTATAAGCGCGCCTTCTTGAAGGACTGGAAACGCATGAAAGACGCGGTAAAGACCGTACTGGCCCGCACCAAGGTCAGGTGATCGGCGCAACGATAAGAAGCAGGACATGAGCGGATTGAATGAGCAGGACCTCAAGATTCTTTCCAGTTATGCAGACGCGGGCAACCGCGAGCTGTACTGGAATTATCTTTCGCAGCTAGACGGTGCAGATCGCTATGGGGCACTGGCGCTAGGCGTGGTGCGTAACGATAGCTTGCCCGGTCAGGTTGCAAATAGTTACGCACAGAATCATGCCAGGACACAGCACGACAACGGCTCTCAGTTTGCCAACGCAAACCTGAGCGAGAGACAGTGGGAAGCGTTTGGGCAACCCCTGCTCGAAAAGGATCTTGAAGCCAGGCAATACTGGATGAGCGAACACCATCCGGACCTGGCGCAGAATTTGCCTGGTGCTGATGTCATGCGGGCACACGATCAAGCCTTCCTGGACCATGAGCTCGATCCCAACTGCTGGACGCCCCGCGTGCTCCTGCAGGCGGCCCTGGAAAAAGCGGCCCCCAGAAGCTGGAACAGATCTGGACCAACATGCTCGACAACGCGTACGCGGGCACCACCCGCATCAGCAACACGGGCTACGAGACCTTTGCGCAGATGGGCATGGTGGCCGGTAGCCAGTACCTGGCCAAGCTCGGCACCACCGAGGCGATCCAGATGCTGGAAGGCCGCTCAGCCGTCGACCCCAACGTGATCGGCAGCAACAGCGTCTATGCGATGTACTTCGAAAAAGAACAGAAGTGGGTGAACGTCAGCGCAGGCGGCGGGCATCCTTCCATGCGCGAAGAGACCAATCCCGGCCGTATCGCCGAACTTGACGATACCCGCGCCATGCGCCTGAAGCGGCAACAGAAAGCCACGCAGTTTCATGCAGACGAGCCGTACCGCTCCATCACCCGCAGCCCGTTCACGGCATCGGTGGATGGCCTGCCCGATCGGACGCAGCCGCCCACCAAACTGGCCGATATCGGCCCTGATCACCGGGACGACGCATTGCTGCAGCAGGTTCGCGCGGGCGTGAGTGCCATTGATGCGCAAGCCGGGCGCACACCGGACGAGAACAGCGACCGCCTGATCGCCAGCGTGATGGCCCTGGCCCGCCAGAACAATCTGGATCGCACCGATCATGTTGTGCTGAGCAACCAGACCACCGAACACCCGGCAGGGCGCACCGTGTTTGTGGTGCAGGGCCAATTGAACAACCCTGCCCAGTTGCGTGCTGCCATGCCCACCGATGTGGCGGTGCGCACACCGGTTGAGCAGTCGCTGCAGCAACTGGAAACGGCTAGCGTGGAGCGGTAACAGGTCTTGATGCAGAGCCAGCAGCAAGACATGGACAATCGTGTTCGCGAGAATATGTCGACGCGCATGGTCTGATGCACGCAGCCAACCGCAGCCGGTCAGCCTGCCCGCTGGAGCCTGGAGCGGCGCACAGAGCTGCACCACGCAGCACGGCTCAGAATCCGCTCGACACCGGAATCGGCAGCCAGCACGCGTGCGCTACGCTTTTCAGGCATCCACCCGCCGGCTCCTCGCTGCTGTTCTTGGCATCCGATGCAGCTGCAATGGTCGCCACTGGGTCAAACAAAACGCCCGGAAACTACCGGGCATTTCGTACCTCCGCGCAACTGCTCAGCCTTTGCGATTTTTCAACCATGCCGCAATCTGCGGCACGCGCCGCTCGCGCAGCGTCACCCGCGTCTTGATGGTACTGATGGCGGTCTCTGCATCGCGGCGTGAAGTGGGGGCCAGGTACTTTTCGGCGTACGCCTTGATCTTGTCGACGGTCTCCAGCTTGCTCGATCCTGCGGCCAGATGCGGGTAGTACCGTGCACGTGACGTGGAGTCGATCAGCGTATCCACCTGGGTGCGATGCGCCAGCGCGAAATCGAACGCCAGCTCTGGGTGCTCGCGGGCAACATCGCCGATCATGCCGGCGCCGGTGGTGGCACCGGGTTCGTCGGTGAGTGCCAGCGCAAGGGCGCGCTGCGCCAGCGCCGGGTCTTTTGCGTAGGCCAGCAACGCGTAAGACTGATCGCGCAGCATCGACGAGGTTTCCTTCTTCGCCATGGCATGCAATGCGTCCCAGGTAGCCGCGTCCGCATGGCGGGCGACGATGCTGAGCACGGTGCTACGCAGCTCCGGCGATAACGTGGCCGGGTCTGTCTGGAAGGCGGCAAAACGGCGACGCGCCTCGGCAATCACCTGCGCATCGTCCAGGGTGCTCAAGCTGCTGAGCAGGTGGGTCCGCAGCTGCTTGGTCTGGGCACTATCGTCCTTGCGCTCGTCCCAGCCCAGCGTGGCGAACTCGGGAGCAAGCCGCGCGCGCGCGAAGCGCCGCCATGTGGCTTGGGCCTTGGGCTCGCCGTCGAACAGACTATCGATACTGGAATACGTACTGGAGACCACGTCCCACAGATCAGGCGCACCGCCGACCGGCACCTTGGCGGTGAGCTCGAGCAACTCCGCTTCGGGCTGCAAGCCCACCGGCGCCAGCGCACCGGTGTCCATCAACACACCCAACTGGTCCACCACCGGCAATGTGCCAAAGCGCTTGCTGAGCGCGGTGAACTGCTCCGGCGCATACAACGTGCGGAAGTAACCCTTCTGCCCGGCATTGACCACAATGGGGGCATTGCAGCCAGGTAGCTGCACCTGTGCACTGCCATCCACCAGCACACGTACCTGCTTGCCGTCGGCACCACGCACCGCCACCGGCACATGCCAGCGCAACGGCTGTTTGTCGGGGCGATCGACGGTGTACTCGCCTTGTTCCAGCGTCACGGTGGTGGTGCCGGCGGTGCAGCTGGCGCTGACCTTGATCAGCGGCACACCCGGTTGCAGCGTGAAGTCGTGCGCCACCTGGGTGAACTGCTTGCCCGGTGCCACCGCATCGACCTGCTGCCACAACGCATCGGTGACGGCGTTGCCGTATTGATGCTGCTTGATATAACTGCGCACGCCACTGCGCCAGGTGTCTGCGCCCACATAGTCTTCGAGCATGGCGATCACCGCTTCGCCCTTGTCGTAGGTGATTTGGTCGAATGCCTGGCTGGCCTGCTCCACGGTGTCCACGTGCTGCACCACCGGGTGAGTCGTGACATACGCATCGCGAGGCATCGCCGCGCGGCTCTTGAACGCCGCGCCGGTATTGTCGATATCCCATTCCGGATGCAGTTTGTGCGTGGTACGCGCTTCCATCCAGTTGGCAAAGCCTTCGTTGAGCCACAGGTCGTCCCACCACGCCATGGTCACCAGGTTGCCGAACCACTGATGCGCAATCTCATGCGCAGCCACGGTGAAAACGCTCTGCTTGTCGTTGATGTTGGAGGTGGCCGGGTCGAGCAGCAGCGAGTATTCGAAGGTGAAGATCGCCCCCCAGTTTTCCATTGCGCTGAAGAATTGGCTTTGCCCGGGCGCTGCGATGTTGTCCAGCTTCGGCAACGGATACGGAATGCCGAAGTAGGCGTTGTATTCGTGCAGCACATCGCGACCGGAATCCAGTGCGAACTGCGCTTGGTCTACTTTGCCTTTCTGTGCGATCACGCCGATCTCGGTGCCGTTGTCGGCCTTGCGCGTCGCCCGCTCGAAATCGCCCACACTCATGAACAACAGATACGTGGACATCTTTGGCGTGGTCTGGAAGACCACGCGCTTCATGCCACCAGCAGCATTGCTGGATGAGGCAACCGGCATATTGCTCACCGCCATCTGCGCGGCCGGCGCAGTGACCGCCAGGTCGAATGTGGCCTTGAAATTGGGCTCGTCCCACGACGGAATGAAACGGCGCGCATCGGAGTTTTCGAACTGGGTGAACAAGGCGCGGCGCTGGCCTTGCGGAGTGGCGTAATCCAGCGCGAATAAACCGTTTGCCTGCGTATTGATCACGCCGCTGTAATCGATGGACAACACGTAGTTGCCCGGCGCCAGCGGCTTGTTGAAGGCGAACGTGGCGGTCTGCGCCTGATCGTCGGTACTGACCTTGGCGGTCTGTGGCGTGCCGCCCTTGCGCTGCGCCAGCGTGCTGCGCGCGAAGCTGAGATTGGCCGCCTGCAACACGATGCGGTCGGTGGCTTGCAGCACGACGATGTCGATGGCGACCTTGCCGTCGAAGGTCATCTTGTCGGCATGCGGGGTGATCTCCACAGCGTAGTGCGTGGGCTTGGCCGTGCGCGGCAACTGGCTGGTGACCTGCGTGGCGGATGCGCTGACTGCATCCGGTGCGGCGGCAGCAGCGTGAGCCGACGCAGCGGCGGAGGTGCTGGCCAAGGCCAGCGCAATAGCGGTCACCAGGATCTGGCGCATGACATCCCTAAAAGAAGTAATGAAGTAAACGGAGTAACTAGCGGCCAGCAGAATGGCGCCGGCGCAGATGAGCACACACGGCCGAAAGTCATGCGCCATCCCTGCGGACGCGAAGACACAGACGTCAAAGAGAAGCCACGCTAACGACTGGGTGTGAATCCATCAGACCGGGGCAGGCAATCCCCACTGGCGCAAGCATGCTACAGGGCCGTGCTGAACACGCCCCGCACCGACAGGGCTTACAACAGCAACGCTCGACCGCAGCGTGCAAACAAAAGCCCCGCTTTCGCAGGGCTTTTGTCGCTTCAATCACGCATCAGCCGATCAGGCGAACGGGTCCTGCAGCACCATGGTGTGGTCGCGGTCCGGGCCGGTGGAGACGATGCTGATCGGGCAGCCGGCCAGTTCTTCCAACGCGCGCAGGTAGGCACGCGCGGCCACCGGCAGCTTGTCCCACTCGGTGATGCCGTGGGTGTTCTCGGTCCAGCCCGGGAACTCCAGGTACACCGGGGTGCACTCTTCCCACCCCTGTGCGTCCAGCGGGGCGTATTCGGTGCGCTTGCCGCGGTATTCGTAGGCGATGCAGACCTTGAGCTTTTCCATGCCATCGAGCACGTCGAGCTTGGTGATGCACAGGCCGGAAATCCCGTTGATGGCCACCGCACGCTTGAGCGCGACGATGTCCATCCAGCCGCAACGACGCGGGCGGCCGGTGGAAGCGCCGTACTCGGCACCGCGATCGCGGATGCCCTGACCCACTGCGTCGTCCAGCTCGGTCGGGAACGGGCCACCGCCAACGCGCGTGGCGTAGGCCTTGGCGATACCCAGCACGTAGTCGATCGCGTCGGCGCCGACGCCGGTGCCGGCCAGCGCGCCGCCCACGGTGGTGTTGGAGCTGGTCACGTACGGATAGGTGCCATGGTCGATGTCCAGCAACGCGCCCTGCGCGCCTTCGAACAGCACGCGCTTACCCTGCTTGCGCAGGTCGTGCAGGATGCCAGCCACGTCCGACTTCATCGGCTGCACGTAGTCGCCGAAGGCAAGCGCTTCGTCGAAGGTCTTCTGGAAGTCCACCGCTTCCACGCCCAGGTACTTGGTCAGCACGAAGTTGTGATAATCCAGCGCGGTGCGCAGCAGTTCTTCCAGCTGCGGCGGGTAATGCAGGTCGGCGATGCGGATACCGCGACGCGCTACCTTGTCTTCGTACGCCGGGCCGATGCCGCGGCCGGTGGTGCCGATGGCCTTGCCGCCGGCGGCCTTCTCGCGTGCCTGATCCAGGGCGATGTGGTACGGCATGATCAGTGGGGCAGCCGGGGAAATCTTCAGGCGCGAACGCACTTCCACACCGGCGCCTTCCAGCTCGCTGATTTCCTTGATCAGCGCGGCCGGGGAGATCACCACGCCATTGCCGATCAGGCACAGCGCGTCTTCGCGCAGGATGCCGGACGGAATCAGATGCAAGACGGTCTTCTTGCCGTTGATGACCAGCGTATGGCCGGCGTTATGGCCGCCCTGGAAGCGGACGACCGCACCGATCTCTTCGGTAAGCAGATCGACGATCTTGCCTTTGCCTTCATCGCCCCACTGGGCACCGAGCACGACAACTGACTGACCCATGACGGGTGGACTCCTGAGTTTTGCTGCGGCCATCGGGGCCGCGGGATGGGACCGGTTCGGGGCTGGCGGCGCCACCTGGCGCGCGGCTCCATCGGGGAGCGTTGCAGCGGCGACCAGCCCGGACACGGAAAAAGCCGAACGGGGTGCTCTGGTTGGAGCATGCCCGTCCGGCTTTTGTGCATTATCCGGGTTTCCGGTGACGTGCACTACCCCTGGCGGCCGGCGGACCGGGCGCGGGTCAGATTGCGGCTGGCCGTCGGTTACGCGGTGCTCCGAGCGCTGCCGGCCCCTAGCCCGGGAGATCCCGTCGCGACAATCCCAATGGCTCGTAGGAGCGCACCAGGGCGCGACGAGCATTCCCGGTAAAGCCAGTCGCGCCCTGGTGCGCTCCTACGCTGCCCGTTGCGGTCGGAATGGACCACCCACTCAGTGACGCACGATCCACAGTGCAATCGCGCCCAGCACCAGCGTCACACCACCAATCACACGCAATTGCGCGGTGGGCAGACTGAACAGTTGCTCGACCATGCGTTTCCAGGCGGTGGGCGCGGCAAACAACAGCAGGCCTTCGATGACGGCGATCAGGCACAACGCGGACAGAAATTCATGCATCAGCAACACCAGGACGTGGGGAACTGCAGTGTGCCGTGTCAGCGCCCTCCACGCGCCCCGCGTAGGAGCGCACCTGGGCGCGACAGGCATTCCCGATAAAGCCGGTCGCGCCCAGGTGCGCTCCTACGCGGCAACGTACCGAACCTAGCCAAACCGGCAGACCGCCCAAAGCACCATCGCCCGATCCACGACAGGCAAACCCCGACAAACCCACCCCGTAGGAGCGCACCCGGGCGCGACGGGCATTTCCGGTAGAGCCGGTCGCGCCCGGGTGCGCTCCTACGCGGCGGCGCGCGGCAAACGGTGGGCATGCACTAGGCCTGCTCGCGGCTCGACGCTCAGAGCCAGATCGCGTCCCAGAACGGATAATCACCGACGTGGGTGACCAGCCCGGCCCGGAGCGGATTGGCGATGAGGTAACGCGCGGCTGCGTGCAGGTCGTCGTCTTTGCGCAACGCGTGGTCGTGGTAGCTGCGGCTCCAGACCGGTGCGTGATGCTGCCGCTGATCGTTCACCGAACGCGCTGCGCACGCTTTCATCCGGGACACGGCGTCGGCCAACGCGGTGACGCTCCCCAGCTGCAACAGCCAATGTGCATGATCCGGCATCAACACCCAGGCCAGCAGCCTGGCATCGCAAGGCGTTGCTGCGGTGAATGCCCGGCAGGCGGTTGCTGCAAGCAGAAAATCTGCGAACACGGCGCGACGCTGCCATGTCGTAGTGGTCAGCAGGTAAACGCTGTTAGGCGAAGACTGCCTGCCGCGGCGCAGCGCGCGATGCCCTGGAGAGTCGATGTTGGCCATGCCGCGATGCTGGCGGCCTTGGACCACGCGGGATATCGGCGGTTACCGCGTTCTGCGCTAGGGAGAATCCATATGGCGACTGACTATCAACGGCAATCAGCGGGGTCCGCCGGTAAGGCCCGTCGCGCCCGGGTGCGCTCCTACCGGGCCGAGTTTGGTCAACACGACGGGAGAGCCGCTCCAGGCAGTTGGATTCCAGACGTGACCATCAGCATCGCAGTGCACGAAGCGCCATGCGCCCGACCCATCCGCCCCATATGCCCCGCGTAGGAGCGCACCTGGGCGCGACGGGCATCCCTGGCAAAGTCGTCGCGCCCGGGTGCGCTCCTACGGTGGGCGAGGCAGCGAGAGGCACATACGACAACGCCCGCATTCCGCGGGCGTTGTCGATTCAGCGCAGAGCGATCAACGATCGCTCTTGAGGTACTGCAGGAACGGGTCGTTCTTGTCGAGCACGATCACGCCGTTGCCGTCGGTCATGGAGCCGCGGTAGGCCTCCAGGCTGCGGTAGAAGGCATAGAACGCGGGATCCTTGGAACCTGCCTGGCCGTAGATGCGGGCGGCTTCTGCATCGCCTTCGCCGCGCAGCTTCTGCGCGTCACGCTCGGCATCGGCCACGATCACGGTGGACTCGCGGTCGGCTTGCGCACGGATGGTCAGCGCCTGCTCTTCACCTTCGGCGCGCAACTTGCTGGCTTCCTGCTTGCGCTGGGCGCGCATGCGCTCGTAGACGTCGGTGATCACCTGGCTGTCGGTCGGCAGGTCGATCTGCTTGATGCGCAGGTCGGTGATCTGCATGCCCAGGCCCTTGATGGCGCCGTTGATGCCCTTGAGCTGGCTGGCGATCAGTTCGCTGCGGTCGCCGGAGACCAGCTGCTGCAGGGTGCGCGAGTTGATCTGGTTGCGCAGCGAGTCGGTGATGATCGGGGCCAGGCGCGAATTGGCGACCGACTCCTCACCACCGGTGGCGCGATAGAACGCCCGCACATCGGAGATGTAGCCGATGGCGAAGAAATCCACGCTGACGTCTTTCTGCTCGGCGGTGAAGTAGCGCGCCGGAGCGGTGTCCAGCACCTGGAAACGTCGATCGAACACGCGCACCGATTCCACCACCGGAATCTTGAAGTGCAGGCCGGGCTTGAGGTCGGCACGCACGACGCGACCCAGGTTGAGCACCATGGCGGTCTGATCTTCGCGCACCACGAACACCGAGCCCATCAGGGTCAGCAACACGGCGACGATCAGGCCGATGATTAGCGAATTCTTCATTATTCGGTTCCCTCACGGCCGGTCGGGCGCGGGCCGCGTTCCGGGTTACGGATGGCCTCGCTGCTGGTGCTTTGCGGCGGATTCAACAGCACGTCCTGCGGCACCATCGACGGCATGCCGCCCGTACCCGGGTTGCCGCCGGCGTTGGCAGCCTTGCCGGCATCGGCCGGCAGCGGCACATAGATGACCTGGCGGCCATCGCTGCCGATCACCTTGCGGTTCTCCGACAACACCTTCTGCACCGTCTCCAGCCACAGACGCTTGCGGGTGACCTCCGGCGCACCGGCGTACTGCGCCTGCAACAGCGTGAAGCGATCGGCATCGCCCTCGGCCTTGGAGATGGTGGCCTGCTTGTAGCCTTCGGCACCGGTGCGGGTGCGTGCACCCTGGCCGCGCGCTTCGGGCACCACCTTGGCGGCGTACGCCTGGGCTTCGTTGATCAGGCGCTCGCGCACCTGCTGGGCACCGTTGACCTCGTCGAAGGCCGGTTTCACTTCTTCCGGCGGGCGCGCATCCGGCAGGGTCACGCCGGTGACGGCCAAGCCGGTGTTGTAGGCATCCAGGGCCGCCTGCAGACGGTCTTTGGACGCGATCGCCAGCGGGCCGCGATTGTTGAGCACGGTATTGAGGTCCGACCGCCCCACCTGCTCACGCACGGCACTCTGCGCGGCCTGCTCCAGCACCAGATCGGCATTACGCGAGCCGAACAGGTACTTGCGCGGGTCGCTGATCTGGTACTGCACGTTGAGCGAGACGTTGACGATGTTCTCGTCGCGCGTCAGCACCGGCACCTGGTTGCTGAAGGTCTTGATCTCGGTGGCATTGACCTTGCGCACCGATTCGATCGGCCAGGGCAACTTGAAGTTGGGGCCGGGCTGCAGGATGCGCGAGAACTGGCCGAAGCGCAGCACCACGCCACGCTGCTGCTCGCCGATGAGCTGGAAGCTGGAGAACAGCACCATCAGCACTACCGCGACAAGGATCCAGCGCCCAACGCCGCCGTCGAACAGCTCTTTCAACGGGGCGGGCAGATTGCCCCAACCGCCACCATTGCCACCACCGCGCGGGCCCCAGGACCTGCGACGGTTGGGATCCGGGCCGTCTCCGCCCTTGTTGCCGGGTGTGTTCCAGGCCATGCACGCTCCATGATCGAGGGGCTGCGCGGGCCAGTCCCGCAGTGCCGCCATGTTGTTTGATTCGCCGATTCTACTAGATGGGGCAGACCCACCGTTTTGAAAGGCCCGGTGTGATGCATTGTTGGTTTAGCCGGCGGGGCGGATCGGGCGGCGCGGACAACAACGCGGCGGTTCTTGGAGCTAGGACTGCGCGCCGCGGATTAGGGTGCGTCCGCGGCATGCGCCGAGGGCTGGTACAGGCCATGCTCGCCCGGAAGCTGCGCACGCGTGTCGTTGGTCCCCGCCCCGGACGCTGATCGGGTCCTGGCTGTATGGAGCCAGCTCGCCGAGTGCGTGCCTGATTGGCTGGTTCTCACGGGAGGCGTGGTGATGCGCGTGACAAGCGGGCACGCCGCGAGACGATTGCTTACTTGGAGCCGGTGTCTTCAACCCGATTGTGGGTTTTAGGCAGAGCGGTGGCTACGCCAGGTACGCTCACCCCAACGCCTACCCCGCGCTTGCGGCGTGGGCGCTCAGAACACGCACGCCACTGGCGCGCAGGCCGTGCCTTCTCGCCACGAAGGAGCGGGGCTTGCCCTTCTCCCACATCGACCGTCGCCCCAATCGACCTGTCCCGAAATCCGACTTCGATCACGTCTGGCCGACGTACTTATGCTGTCGGCGGTTCTTCTTTCTGATTGAACACGCGCTCCATCACTTCCAGCAGCTCATCTTCCGAGAACGGCTTGGTGATGTAGGCGCGGGCGCCTTGGCGCATGCCCCACATGCGATCGGTGTCCTGATCCTTGGTCGTGACCAGGATCACCGGAATGTGCTGGGTAGTGGGCTCGCGCTTGAGCGTGCGCGTGGCCTGGAACCCGTTGAGGTTGGGCATCACCACATCCATCAGCACCAAATCGGGCAGCGATTCCTTGGCCGCTTCCACGCCGGCGGCACCATCGGTGGCGGTGATGGTTTCGTGGCCCAGCTTCTCAACGATGCGCTGAATCCCCAGCAGCTGCGATGGCGAGTCGTCGACGATCAAAATACGTGCCATGTGTTTCCCCTAGTATGCGCGGCGAGTGTAGTGCGCCGGCCGCGCTTTCGATAGCTGGGCCAGGTTTGGTGCTTGGTGAAGGGGTTGCGATCAGCCATTGACCGTCGTTCTTTGGAGACGACTGGAGGAGTACTACGTCGGACAGGGCACGATTGGATTCAACACAGAAGCCAACGAACAGCGGCGTTGATTCCCTCCTCCCATCGGCAAAGGTGGCGCGCAGCGCCGGGTAAGGTGCGGCTGCGATGCGATGGCGTCGGTCGACATTGACGGCCGTGTGGCCTACCGAACCCTCACCCCCAGCACCCCGGCCCGCGCTCGCGGCGCGGGCACTCGAAGGCCTGCGCGCCACTGGCGCGCAGGCCGTGCCTGCCTGCACTGCAGGGAGAGGGGCTCTTCTGGCTTGGGCCGATCAGCTCAGCGTCTCGCCAAACGCCTTGGCCAGGTTGCGGTATGCCTTTTTCTGCGCATCGTCGGTCGGGGCCGGCGCCAGGATTTCCAGTTCCACAATCTGGTCGCCCGGGGTAGTGCCGGGCAGGCCGCGACCGCGCAGGCGCAGCTTGCGTCCGGCATCGGAGTCGGCCGGCACCTTCAATTCGACCGAGCCGCCCAGGGTCGGCACGCTGATCGTGGTCCCCAGTGCAGCCTGCCAGGGCATGACCTGCAAGGTGTACAGGATGTTGCGCCCGTCGACCTCGAAGTGCGGGTGCGCTGCGTATTCGATCTCCAGCAACAGGTTGCCGCCGCCATTGCCCTGCCCGCTCAGGCGGATCACCTGGCCAGGCTGCACGCCCTTGGGCACGCGCACGTCCAGTTGCTTGCCGTTGATGGTGATGCGGACGCTGTCGCCCGAATGCACCGCCTCCAGCGGCACCGCAAGCTTGGCGCGGGTGTCGCCGCGAACCTGCGGGCCGGCACCTGCACCAGGGCCGGCGCCCGGACCGCGCGGACGACCGCCGCGCTGGCCGGCGAACAGGCTCTCGAAGAAATCGCTGAAGCCGCCACCCGCACCACCGTTGCCGAACACCTCTTCGAAATCGAAGCCCTGCCCGCCGCCGTAATTGGGCGGGGCCTGGAACTCGTCGCCCGGCCGGAAACCCTGCGCCTTCAACTGATCGTAAGCCTTGCGCTTGGCCGGGTCGCGCAGCGCTTCGTAGGCTTCGTTGATCGCCTTGAACTTCTCTTCGGCGCCAGCTTCCTTGCTGACGTCGGGGTGATATTTGCGCGCGAGCCGGCGGTAGGCGGTCTTGATCTCCGCATCGCCTGCACTGGGCTCCACGCCGAGCGTTGCGTAGTAATCCTTGAATTCCATCTAATCACCTCTGGAAAAAAAACGGCCCGCAGCCTAGGCCACGAGCCAGTTCGAGCAGCCAGCACTCCGGCGGACAGCGCGTGTGCGGCGCGGAAGGCACGCGGCCCTGCAGCGTACGGGCGTACGTGCCGAGTTCGCATACCAGCCGCGCCCGCAAAGCGGTGAAGCAACGGACGTGTTGGCCAATCTATTCGCAGCCGGGCGGGCAACTGCGCCTATTCTACGGCGCGGCTGTCGCCGGGGAGCGAAGCCGATGGCTCCGCTCCAGGTCCAGGTCCAGGCGCTAGTGGCGGCCTGCCCCGACTGGCACACGTGCCGGCCGAATTCCTCCGGCCGCTGGGCGGACCTGTGCGCCCAGCAAAGGCCTGCCCAGCAAAGACCGCGCGTCAGTTAAGCGCGCCACCGCTACATCCGCTGCGCTTACTGCACCGTGCTGCCGCTGGTGTCCTGACCGTTGCCGACCTGGATACGGCGCGGCGTGGCTGCCGGGCGCTTGGGAATGCGGATTTCCAGCACGCCGTTGTGGCCCGAGGCAGTGATGCCATCGGCATCGGCACTGTCGGGCAGCGCGAAGCGGCGGTGGAAGCTGCCGTAGCGGCGCTCGATCCGTGAGAAACGCTCGGTCTCGGTGCTGGATTCGCTCTTGCGCTCGCCCTTGATCGACAGAATGCCCTTGTCCATCTGCACCTCGATCTGGCTGGGGTCGATGCCCGGCAGGTCGGCGTAGAGCACGAAGTGTTTGGGCTCTTCCTTGATGTCCACGCGCGGCACCCATTGGGCGGTGACCACGGCCGATTCGTCGGTATCGCTGTTGTGTTCGAAGAAACGATCGAACACGTGCTTGATCTCGTTTTGCAGGGCGTGCGTGGGCCACTGAGGATAACGAACGCTGTTCATTGCAAGCCTCCAAAAGGTTGGTTGAAGGGCCGGCAGCTGCGGCATGCACCATCGCGCCGGCCATGTGCGTCAGATAGGCGTGGCCGTGCGGATTTCAAGCGCGTTGACGCGCTTTTCCCCTGCCCTTTTCTAGAATTCGTTCAGCCACACAGAGCCCAGCCCCATGACCATCGCCGTTGGTGACAGCATTCCCGAAGTGGTGCTCAAGCGCATGCGCGACGGCATCGAAGCAGTCGACACCCACACCTTGTTCGCAGGCCGCAAGGTGCTGTTGTTCGCGGTGCCGGGTGCCTTTACCCCCACCTGCTCGGCCAAGCACCTGCCAGGCTATGTGGAACACTTCGACGAATTCCGCAAGCGCGGGATCGAAGTGCTGTGCACCGCCGTCAACGACCCGTTCGTGATGCAGGCCTGGGGCCGCAGCCAGCTCATCCCCGACGGCCTGCACCTGCTGCCCGACGGCAACGCCGAACTGGCGCGCGCCCTGGGCCTGGAAATCGACGCCAGCGGCTCGGGCATGGGCCTGCGTTCGCGTCGTTATGCGCTGTATGCCGACGACGGCGTGGTCAAGGCCTTGTTCGTCGAAGAACCCGGCGAGTTCAAGGTGTCTGCGGCCGACTACGTACTGCAGCATCTGCCCGATTGAAAGAGCAAACCCCCGTCCACTCAGAAGGAAAACGGCCAGCCATGTCTGATCAGCCAGCCAGCAAGACCTCCGCCGGTATCACCGATACCGCCACCTTGCGCGCACGCGCACGCCAGAGCATCGAAGACGGCGCCATCACCGAGAGTTACCATGCCGATCGCGAGAAGGTGATCGAACTGCTCAACACCGCGCTCGCAACTGAGTATGTGTGCACACTGCGCTACTACCGCCACTACTTCATGGCCAAGGGCATGCTTGCCGATGCGGTCAAGGGCGAGTTCCTCGAACATGCGCAGCAGGAACAGGCGCACGCGCACAAGCTGGCAGAGCGCATCGTGCAGCTGGGTGGCGAGCCGGACCTCAATCCGGACACACTGACCAAGCGCTCGCACGCCGAATACAAGGAAGGCACCGATCTGCGCGACATGGTCAAGGAAAACCTGATCGCCGAGCGCATCGCCATCGACAGCTATCGCGAGATGATCGATTTCATCGGCGACAAGGACACCACCACCAAGCGCATTCTCGAAAGCATCCTGGCTCAGGAAGAAGAGCATGCCGACGAGTTTGCCGACATGCTGGAAGGCTGGATCGGCGAGTGAGTTGATACAACCTGTGGGTAGTGCGCTGCACCTTGCGCCTAGGACATGCTGCACATCGGTGCATGCAGGCTTCTTGGTGGCTTCCCTGCCACCAAGAAATTCCGTCACCCGCACGGACACGGGCAACGCGGCGAGCACGAACGAGTGAGTTGATCGACCGCTGCTGAGTTCATCGACCGCTTCCAAGATTGCCTATTGCTCGACCGACGTCGCCAAGTCGAGCCTAAAGCACATTCGCTGCATGAAGGGCGCAATGCCCTCACCCCTCGCCGCACACGCCGTGACTCCGCCCCTGGCGCTCGATGGCGGCATCTATGTCACCAACGTCTGCGCAATTGGAAAGGACATCGCGCCAGACGCGATGGTCTTTGTACTTGGCACATGCCGCGACACGGCGATGCCATACCGGACAGCCACCCGTACGATCACTGGCGGCTCTTGAGCTCGGTTTCAACGCAATACCCGAAAGCGCACCTGCGTCCATGCACCATCGCTGGCCATTGCGGTGAGCGTGTGCAACCCGATTTCTTCGAAATCGCGCTGAAATCCTTGTCGACCGTTGGTCTGCGCGATCCAGCGGCCGTCCAGCAACCAATCGATCCGCGCCTCACTGCCCAATGCACGCAACTGCAATCGTACCGGGCGTGCGGTGTCGTTGGCACGCGCAAGCGTGGCGCGGTCGCTGAGGCCGTCGATGCGTAGCACCCCGCCACCGGTCATGCGCCCGTCCGGCACACAATCTGCAGCCAAGGGCGGTAGTTGCGCGGCAGCGCGTTCGGACGTACTGAGCCAGGGCGACACCAATGCTGGCCAGCGCGCGACTGCGCGCGAGACACGCGCATGCGGCTGGCTGCATTCCTGCGACAACCGCTGACCACTGCGGGCATCGATATCGAAGCGCACTTGTCCGCTTTGCCACAGACGCGCATCGCGCTCGGCGAAGGTGGGCGGCACTGCGCCCTCGAGTGCATACGCATCGGCACGGCGTGCGCAGAGAGGCGGCGGCGTTTGATCGGCAGCGCCGCCCAACGGCCAGCAGATGTTGATTGCCTGCACCGTGGGCGGCATCGGCAACGGCGCGCTGTCGCCGGCGCTGCGTGGCAACGCATCAATGACTTCGAACATCAACGGCAACGCGGTGACCGCACCGTATTGGCCCGGCAACGGCGTGCCATCCGGCCGTCCTACCCAGACGCCCACGGTATAACGCCGCGTCCCGCCAATTGCCCATGCATCGCGGTAGCCGTAACTGGTGCCGGTCTTCCATGCCACGCCCGGGCGCGCGGTGGTGTCGAAGGTACCACTGCCATACCCGGGGCGCGGATTGCTTTGCAAAATCTCGCGCACGATCCAGGCCGCACCCGGCGACATCAAGCGGCGATCGATACGCGCGTCATTCGGCGTATAGCGCACACGTCCGGCAATGCCGCCACGATTGAGCGCGGCGAACGCACCCACCAATTCCTGCAACTGTGCGCCGGTTCCGCCCAGTATCAAAGCCAGCGATGGCGTGCTGCCTGAAGGAAAATGCAGCGCGATGCCGGCATTGGACAGCCGCGCGGCGAACCGCGCCGGACCGATGCGATCGAGTAGATCCACCGCCGGCACGTTCAACGACAGACGCAACGCTGTGGCCGCGCTCACCGGGCCGTTGAATGCCGCATCGAAATTACCTGGACGGTAATCGCCGAAACTCTGCGGCGCATCCACCAGCAGGCTTTCGGAATGGATCAAACCATCGTCCAACGCCATGCCATACAGGAACGGCTTGAGGGTGGAGCCGGGCGAACGCCATGCCTGCACCATGTCGACATGGCCCAGGCGCCTGCGGTCGCCGAAACTGGCCGAGCCCACATAGGCGCGCGCTTCCAGCGTGGCGTTGTCCACCACCAACAACGCCGCGGACGTGCGCTCTGGCAGTTGCGAAAAATACGTGGACACGCGCTCTTCCAGCGTGCGCTGCAATTCCACATCCAGCGTGGTGATCAGACGCGCCGCACGCGGCTGCGCGCTGTGCAGACGCTGCGCCAGCAAGGCCGCAAGCAACGGCGGTTTGAGCGAGCGTGTCACCACCGGCTCGATGCGCGCATCGTCCACCTGCGCACGCGACCACACGCCCAGCTCCACCATGCGATCGAGCACCTTGTCCCGTGCACGCTGCGCGGCTTCGGGATGACGATCCGGACGCAGCCGGCTGGGCGATTGCGGCAGCACCGCCAGCAACGCGGCCTCGGCCTGCGACAAGTCCTTGGCCGGCTTGCCCAGATACGCCCAACTGGCCGCCTCCACCCCTTCGATGGTGCCGCCGTAGGGCGCGCGCTCCAGATACAGCATGAGAATCTCGCGCTTGCTCAGGTGCGCTTCCAGCTGCAGCGCGCGCAACAGTTGCTTGGCCTTGCCCCACGGCGTGCGCGTATGCGGGTCCAGAATGCGCGCCACCTGCATGGTCAACGTGGAGCCGCCGGACACGATGCGGCCCTGCCTGATCCATTGCCCGCCTGCACGCAGCAGCCCCCACGGATTAACGCCGGGGTGGCGCCAGAACCAGCGGTCTTCATAGTTCAACAGCGCCTGCAGATACAGCGGCGACACGCTCTGCGATGTGGCCGGATAGCGCCACACACCGGTGTGGTCGGCGAACGCGCGCAACGGCGTGCCATCGCGCGCAACCACCAAGGTGGAGGTGTCGCGCGACTTGGGCAGCGGCAGTGGGAAGGCCAGATCCAGCAGCAGGATGACGGTCAGCAACGCGGCTGCGCTCCAGCGCAGCCATCGCATCCAGCGGCGTCCATTTCGGGCGTTGTGCTTCGGCATCTGTGGGCGCGGCTGCGTCCGGTTCATCCTTGTTTGCGCCTGCGGTTGTTCGTCCATCGTGCAAAGCATGCAGGGCAAAATGTATTTCGGCCACTGCTATGCGACTGACGCCTCGTAACAGCGACTTATGAGGCCAGTGCCGGACGCCAGGCGACGCCCGACACGCGAATACGCAACCGAATTGGCGGAACGCGATGTCTTCGGCCAGCGGAAACAACAGCTACAGAGCGGTCAGGCGTTGCGCCTCGTCCGTTGAACTGATTGTTGCGCAGCGCGTCGTGCAACGTCCTGTTGCTGGCGCGTGAGGCTGCGCTCAGTGCTTTTCCAGCGTCGCGCGATAGCGCAACAAGGCTTCCGGCGCATCGGTCTGGATGATCGACACACCGTCGCGGTACATCCGGCCCCACACCTTGTCCGGGTCGCGCTCGGCATCGGCGTCGCCACCGTAGCCGGCAATGAAGCCGTCCCACAACGAATTGACCATCAGTCTCACGTTGTGCGCCTTGCTCACCGCGGCCAGCGCCGGCAACTGCGCGGCCGCCATCTTGGGCAACTCGAATGCCATCGGGCGCGCGTTGCGGGTCTGCGCAGTGGCGATTGCCGCAAGATCGGCACTGCCATGCGCGTTGATCAGGATCGGGAAGAAGTACACCGTATCGAACGGCGTCATCGCCGCCAACGGCGGCGTAGCGATGCCGGCTTCGGCCTTGACGATCACCTGGTGCTGCATGCCGGCGCGTGCGACCGCGTCGATCACCTGCACGTAGATCGCATCCTTGACGTCCAGGTTGAGCAGGATGTGCCCTTTGGCCTTGGCGAGCATCTGCTCGAGCGTGACGACGCGCTGGTCGGTCAGTGATGCCTGTGCACCACCTTCGTCGCTGCGCAGGCGCAGTTTCTGCAGGTCGGCCAGCGTGAGCTCGGACAGCTTGCCGGTGCCATCGGTGGTGCGGTCGACGGTGGCGTCGTGCAGCATCACCAAGGTGCCATCGGCTGCACGGCGCACATCGGTTTCCATCACGTCGGCGCCGATGGCGATGCAACGCTCCAGCGCCGCCAGCGAATTTTCCGGCGCGGTGTCGGTGAAACCGTGCTGTGGTGCGACCGCATGACAGCCGCGATGCGCAACCACCACAATGCCGCCCTGCGGATTGGCCAGGCGCGCCTGGATCGCGGCCACGCCGGCAGGCGCTGCACCCGCGCTGGTGGACACGGCAGCACACAGCAACGCAGCGAGGATGGCAGTAAGACGTGAGGTCATCGAACAACTCCGATCAAGTGGCTTGCAAAGCGAGAGCGAGGTAAGCGTAAGGTGCCGCGCCTGGTGCGCGTTACTGGAGTGAAACGGGTGAGCGGCAGTGACAGGTTTCAAGATGCAAGGCTTCGGCACCCCGCGCCCGGCGGCGCTTACAAGGTCGGCGTAAACCGCAGGCCCACCCAATAGGTGGTGGGTACCGAATAACTGTCCTTGAGCAGATTCTGCCCCGGGCCAGTGACGCTGGTGATACGGCTATGGGTGATGTTGCTGACCTGGCCGATCAGGCTCAACTGTTTGCTGACCGCATAGGTTGCAGTGAAATCCAGCTGCGAGCGCGGCGACCAGTACAAGTCCTGCCAATCGATATTGCTGACGATGGACCGCAGCGCCTTGCCCTGCCGGTTGTAAGCAGCACGCAGTTCCAACCCGCCGGTGTTGTAGAACAACGTGGCATTGGCGGTGTAATCCGGCTGGCCGACCAGATTGTCGAGTTTGCGCTCGCGCTGGGTCACGCTGCTGCCGCTGCCGACGCTGTAAGGCACGTCCAGACTGCCGTCGAGCAACGCGACATTGGCGCTGAAACCGACGCCGCTCAGCCACGGCGCGATGGGTGCCAGCGTGTTGACGATGCCGTTGAATTCCACACCGCGAATGCGTGCCTTGGCGGCATTGGCCGGTGTACTGATCAATGCATTGGCATAGGTGGTGCCGTCGAAGGTAAAGCTGTCGGTGCGCGAGAGCGTAAAGATCTCGTCCTGGATGCGCTTGTCGAACACGGCAGCGGACGCGAATGCATCGAACTCGCCGGGAAGGCGCCATTCCAGCGACAGATCCAGGTTATTGGACACGCGCGGTTTGATATCCGGATTGCCAATGGTGACGGTCACACCCTGCGCATTCGGGTTGCCGGCGTCCGTTGTGTTGACGAAGCCGATCGAGGTGCGTGCGGCATATGCATCGTACGGCGGGCGACCCAAGGTGCGGCTTGCACCGGCACGCAGATCCAGTGCATCGGTCAGGTGATAGGTCATGACCGCCGACGGCAATAAATAGTGGTAGTCCGCAGTGGTCTGGTTATCGACATACACGTAGTGATTGGTTGTCGTATCCAGCTGCCGCTCGCGGCCTAATGTGTCGAGCTTGGTACTGTCCAAATGCACACCGGCTTGCACATTCAAACGATCGCTGCGATAGCTGACCAAGCCATAGCTGCCAAACGTTTTTTCGGTATGCGTGAAGTTGTCCTGATTACTGAAAGCCTGCTGGTCGGTGCTGTTGAAGGCGCTCAATGGCGTGGCAGCCAGCACGCGGTTGGCCTTGTTCGGGTCGATGCTCAGCAGATTCAAACCGAGATAGCGCATCGGCGCCCTGCCGGTTCCCACCACATCGGCCAGGCCGAATGCTGGCGCCGTTGTATTGGGCTGATATTCGACACGGTAGATGCCATAGGACGGCTTGTCGGTGGTATACGACACGCCTGCCGCAAAGCCGATGCCCTGATCGCTTTCGCCTTGATTGAAACCGTAGTCGAGCCGGCCGGTGAGGATACGATCGGCAGCAGTGCGTTTGTAGTCCGGGCGCCAGTACGACAGGCTGTAATTGTCGAGATTGTCGTAGGCCTGCGGCGATACGCCGAACCGCTGATCCAACCCGGACGTGTCGTAATTGAATGCGTAGTTCGGCGTAGCATTGAGGGTGACGCCGCTGCCGGTCTGGCCCACCGGCACCGGTGCCGGGCGCGTGATGCCGGTGGCGTACTTGATCATGCGGATCGGCTCGTCGTAGGTCGCATCCGACCACGCCCCACGCGCGGAAAACTGCTGCCGATCGGTCGGCCGCCAGAGCGTGCCCAGCTGCGCAACCTTGGTACGCGTGGTGACGATCTGGTTCGAGTACCCCACCTCGATATCGCCCCCCGGATAGCTGCCAGAGGTGGCGGTTTGATTGAAGACCTGACCACGGTTGCGCGGGTCGATGATGACCTCGTTGCGCTCCATGTTGTCCTTGAAATAGTAGTAGCCGGCCATGGCATACGCTTCGAGCGCTGCACTCGGCCGCATCTCGAATTTTCCGGTGACGCCATAGCGCTCGCGCTGATCTTGCACGTACCAATATTTATCCTGCTGCGGCACCGCCCAGCCGTTGCCAAGATTGGCGCCGGTCTGCAACACACCGCTGTTGTCGTAGAACCCGTAATGCACCGTGTCGGTCGTCATATGGGTTTCGGTGTAGCTGCTCAGCGTTTGATAGTTGGCCGACACGGTGACGCCGTATTGCTGGTCGCTGCCGAAGGTGCGGCTGCCGGTGGCATTGACGCGGTAGCCGGGATCATCTTGATCGCGCGGCTTGCCCACATCGTTGGCGTGGCCGAGTGCCGCATCGGCGCTGAAGAACGGCTTGCCGCCGTTCTCGAACGCGCTGCGGGTCTTCAGGTTGATCGCACCGCCAGTCGCGTTGGGATCCAGATCGGGCGTAAACGTCTTGACGACCTGCAACTCGCTGACCATCGATGCCGGCAGCAAGTCCAGACGCACACCGCGGGTGATCGAGCCGAGTGTCCCGTTCGGTGTGCCGGGCGAGGCGATGGTGAGCCCGTCGATGGTCACGTTGTTGTACGACGGCCCCAGGCCACGCAACACCGGCGTGGCTGCTTCATCGCGCGGATGCTCGTTATCGGTCGCCGGTAACACCGACAAACCCGGCACGCGGCGCAATGCCTCGACGATGGTACTGTCGGGCAAGGCGCGCACATCGGTGGCGCTGATCACATCGGTGATGTTGGTCGCAGCGCGCTTGCTTTCCACTGCGGCGGCGTTGGCGCGGCGCACGCCGGTGACCTGCATGGCGTCGAGCGTTTGTACGCCGCCTTTAGCCGCGTCTGTGGCAGGCGCCTCGCTGCCGGCTGCATCGTTGAGCGCGGTTGTCGGGTCGATGCTCGAGGGATGCGCTGCCGCCGACGCTGTCTCGGTGGGACGCTGGCTCTCGTTGGCTGACGCACTGTCTGGATAGGTTGGTGACACAAAGCGCGCGGAGTCGGCTGACGCACCGACGCTTTGAGCCTGCAGTGCAGGCGAGCATGCGGCAATGGCCACGGCGAGAACGGACAGGTGCATACGGTACGGATCGAGGCGGTGCATGGAATCCCGTAAGTTGCGCAGCAATGACGCCGCGTCGATGAGAAAGCACGCCACCGTAGAACCTGGAAATGACTCTCTGGTGTCGCCTGCATCGCACCGAAAAGACAAAGCGCAGCGATGTCGCGGTGTGCGAAGCAAGCACTCAACGAATCGCCAAAACATCGCACATGCCAGCGAAGGCCGCTCTCCCGCAGGGAGAGGGATTGCAGCAAGGGGACGGGGCGGAACCACTCGCGCTGCTCCAACCCACTCAGGCTTCGCTCGCACCCTCACCCGCCTCTCGCGGTGCACCGTCCCCCTCCCCCCATGAAGGGGGCAATGTCCCAATGGGAGAAGGAATCCGGCCATCGGCCTTCTCCCGAGGGGAGAAGGGCCAACCAACCCATCACCTTACGGCTGCACCACCGTCATCGTGGCTGGCGTGCTGCGACCCACACCGCGTAGCTCGGGGCGGTACATGTCTTCCACCAGCGATGGCGGCACCGTGTACGTGCCAGGCGTGACTGCACGGACCAGGTAATACACCTGCGCCTTGCTGCCGGAGGACAGCGCCAGCGCGGCCACATAGCGGTCGTCGCGGAACTCTTCGTGCTTGACGTCGGCGGCGCTGGAACGCTCGCTGATGCCGATGCCGTCCACCACCACGTCCGCCCACTGCTTGGCATCGCCGAGATTGAAATTCTCGATCTCCAGGCCGGCTGGCAGCAGGTCGGTGAGCAAGGCATCGGGCATGCTGCTGTTGGCGGTGATGGTGACGCGCACGATCAACGCCTCGCCTTCCTTGAGCGGACGGGGCGTCCACGGCTTGCCGTCGGTGGTGTACCAGCTACGCTCCACACTGAGATTGCGCGTGTCCGGTTCCGGTGCGCTGCGCGGAATGCCGGCCACTTCCAGGCTGGCGTACATCGGCGCCTCGCCTTGCGGTGCGAACTGCACGCCGCGCGCCAGGACGGCACTGTCGAAACTGCGCCCGAACACACGTGCCGGTGCGATCTGCTGCACCTGGCCGCCCACCGTCAAGGTGCCCGCTACCTGCTTACCCTGCCCACCCATCAAGGCCTTGCCCAAACGCGCCAACGCGACTTGCTCCTGCGTGCTCAACCACAGCCAACCGGTGGCGCGACGCGCGTCCAGCGCGCGGCCCAGGGCCACCGCGCGGGTGTCGTACTCGGGCTTGGACAAACCGCGCTCGTGCAGCAATGCCATCATCAAGGCATCGTCGCGGATCGCGCTGCCGTAATCGCCGAAGTACGGTGGACGCTCGCTACTGTCCTTGGCAAACCCGGCCTTGATCGCCGCATCGCCACGCTTGGTGTCGCCCTGCAGCGACAAGGCGATGCCCAGATGGACCAGCGACAGACCGGTCAGCGCCTTGTCGCGCTGGTTGTCGTACAGCGCGCGCAGCGTGCCCAACGGCGCGCGGTTGACGCGTGCCAGCACATAGCCGGACCAGGCCTGATTGGCGAACTTCAGATTGTCGCGACGGTCCTGCCCGTAGAACTCGTTGCCGCCGGACAGCAGATCTTCGCTCAGGCGATTGAGCGCCTTCTGCAGCACGTTGTCCGGCACCGCGAAACCGGCGTCCTTGGCGTCGAGCAGGAACTCGGCGATGTAGGGCGTCAGGCTTGGATTGCTGTAGCCATCGTCGCCCCACATCGAAAAATGCCCGCTGGCGATCTGCATCGACGCCAAGCGCCCGAACGCTCCTTCCATGCGTTCGCGCCGCTTTGACGCCTCCAGTCCCTGAGTGCCGAGCGCCTTGGCGGTGGCATCGTCGAGCAGCAGTGCTGCATAGCCTTTGCTGGTGGTCTGCTCGGCGCAGCCGTACGGGTACTCCAACGCGCCTTGCAGCGCGCTGGCGAACGGGATCGGCGGCAGTGCGCTGACCACCATGCGCGCGGTCACCGAGCCGGCCATCAGGCCATCGGCAAAACCGCTGTCCAGGGTGATCGGCGCCAGCGGGTCGAGCACGCGCGTCTGCGCACGCAGTACCTGCGGCCAGCCGGCGCGCACCGGCAGCTCGTAGCTGCGATCGGCCTTGAACCCATTGCCGTCCACGCGCACGCGCACCTTGGCCACGCGATAGCCTTCGGTCGCGCTCAGCGGGAAGCTCAGCGTCTGCTTGGCATCCACACCGAGCTTGACGCTGCGCGACGCCTCGCCAATGGCGAGCGGGCCAATGCCCTCGACACGCACATTGAACTCGCCCGGCTTACCGGTGAAGTTCTGCACGTCCAGCGTCACCGTGCTGCGGTCGCCCGGTGCCATCACGCGCGGCATGCTGGCTTCGGCCAGGATCGGCGCGCGCACGATGGTTTCCATGTCGCGGTTGCCGTAACGCGTGTCCGAATACACCAGCGCCGACACCCGCAAGGTGCCGTTGAAATCCGGCACCGGCAGTTGCACGCGTGCGTTGCCACGGGCGTCAAGTTTTACCGAACCGGAGAACAGGTCAACGGTCTGCACGCGCGCGGTCGGGCGCTTGGCCTGCGGCAAGGCTTCCAGCGCCATGTCGCCGCCGAACTTGAGCTTGCCGCTGGCGCCTTCGAAACTTTCGATGACCCGGCCATAGATGTCATAGGAATCGGTTCCCAGACGACGCTGCGCGAAGAACTGCGCGTTGGCATCGGGCACCGGGAAGCGGGTGATGTTGAGGATGCCCACATCCACCGCCGAGATGGTGACGTGCGCCGCCTTGCCCGCCAGCTCCGGCACGCTCACCGTCACCGGCAGCGATTGCTCGGGGCGCATCTGCTTGGGCGCGGACAGACCCACTGCCACGCGGCGCGCCTTGCGATCCATCGGCACATACGCCACACCCACCGCACGCGCGGGAGTGATCTTGCTCGGCGCGGTGCCGCCGCGGAACACCAGCGCGGTGACGTAGACGTCGTGCCGCTCCCAGCTCTCCGTCACCGGAATTTCGAAGGTGCTACCCGGCTTGACGTCGATGTCCTGCACGTACAGCAGCTTGTCGCTTTCCACCAGCAGCACGCCCTTGCCGGCATGCGGCGGGGTCAGCGTGACGGTGAGCGTGTCGCCGGCGCGATAGCCGGTCTTGTCCAGCGCCAGCTTGACCTTGTCCGGGCGCGCGTCCAGGCCGCGGTTTTCGTCGTTCCAGCTCCAGCCGGCACGGAACGGGTAACGCGTGGTCAGCCCGCTTGCCGGGTCGAACACATCCAGGCGGTACTCGCCCCACTCCACCGGGAACTCGATCTTGGCGTTGACGCTGCCCACATCGAGCGTGCGCGTGTCCTTGTTTTCGAAGCGGCGGGTGAAGTCGTAATCCCAATGGTCGTCGGTGTAGTTCCAGTGGTAGTCGCGCAGCTCGCGCACCAGCGTGGCCTTCAGGCCCTTGGCCGGCTGCGACTTGCCATCGGCATCCACGCGGGTGACTTCAAAGCGCGCCGTACCGTTCGCATCGGCGCCGTCCTTGTCGTCGAACAACGGACGCACGCCGACCAGTGCCTTCGCCGGCCACAGCACGCGCTTGAGGGTGCGGGTGACGGTGCGACCGCCGGTTTCATACACGCTGCCGGAGACGACCGCCGCAATCGTGCTGACCGGCTTGGCTTCGGCAGGCAGCGCGATGTCTTCGCGCAGGATGCCGTCACTGCCGAACGTGGTGTCGATCACGTCCTTGGCGTCGCGCGGCAGCTCCAGCGTGGGGTCGCCGAAGAACCAGCCCGGCAAGGACTCGAGCGGGTGCTGCTCGACGCTGACCGCAAGCTTGGCGGTGAAACGGTTGCCGTCGGCCGGCGCGCCATACAGGTACGCGGCATTGGCGACCAGCGTGAACGGCTGGCCGGGGCTCAGGGTCTTTTGGGTGCTGTCCAGATCCAGCTTCATGCGCTCGGGCAGGAACTCTTCCACGCGCACGGTCATGCCCTGCACGGCGTCCTTGCTGGCCGGATCGGTGCGGAATTCCACCTGCCAGCGGCCGGTCGGCGCATCGGCCGGAATCTGCTGGCTGAACTCGAAATAGCCCTGCTCGCCCGGCTGCAGCTTGGTCTCGCGGAAGGTCTTGCCGTCCGGCTGCTTGAGGCGCAGAAATACCGGTTGCGGCTTGGTCGGCTTGCCGTCGTTGTCGCGCAGGATCGCCGACACCCGCATGGTCTCGCCAGGGCGATACAGGTCGCGGCCGGCCCAGGCAAACACGTCGAACCAAGCGCCCTGACGCCCTGCCACGGCGAACTCGCTCAGATCCAATGCCGGCTGATTGAACGGCAGCAGCGAGATATCGGTCTTGCTGCGCGCGGTCAGCACATGGCCGGCATCGAGCGTGTAGTTGAGCAGCGCGTTGCCGTTACCGTCGGTCGCACCTTTCAGGAACAACTCGCCCTTGGCATCGAGGATGCGCAGTTCCACGTTCTTGAGCGCCTCGCCACTCTGCAACGAGGCGGTGTGCACGAACAGCTTGTCCTTGTAGGCGCGCGTGTGCAGGCCGATGTCGCTGACGGTGAAGAACGCGGTGTCAAATTCATTTTCGAAACTGCCCGCACGCTTCATCACCGCAAAGTACAGGCCCGGCTCCTGCAGTTCCTTGATGTCCTGCGTCGGCAGGTAGGTCAGCACGCGCTCGTTCTGCTTGCCGCCAAGAATGAAGCGATTGACATACACCGGGTCGGCCAGCTTGGACAGCGGCTCCTTGCCGCTGTACTCGCTCTCCAGTTCCCAGCTGCCACGGCGCCCGCCGCGCTGGAAATGCTGGAAAAATGCCGGCAGCGACTTCTCGCGCACGCGCAGGAACTCGACGTCCACTTCCGGCACGTTCACCGACACCACCGGCAGACCACGGCTCTCACGCGCCGGCAGCACGCTGCCCTGCGAAGCGAACCCGGCCACTGGCTTGAGTTCCCCGGTGTAGACCTTCTGCTTGAGCGGCTTACCCAGGCGACTGCCGTCGGCGGCCAACAGGTTGGCGTCGACCAGCACGGTGTAGTCCTTGGCCGCTTCCACATAGGGGTAGCGCAGGGTCTTGCCGTCATCGGACAGCGACCAGCTGCTGTCGCCGGTGCCGACTTTTTCTTCGAAACGCACCAGCGCATCGAAATCCTGCGTCCCCACCAGCGGACGCGAAAATTCCAGCGCCAGCGACAAACCGTCGCCGGTCTGGTCGGGATAGGCACGCGCCAACGCGAAGCCGGTGATGGTCTGCTTGTCGGCCTTGATCGCCTCGCCGCTGGCGGCAGGCAGCTGGCCGCTTTCGTTGCGCTTGCACGCCACTGCGCCGATCGCCACGGCCAGCAGCACCACCCACAGCAGCATGCGCCGCGCACCAAACCACCTCATCCCTGATTGCTGCCTGTCCATTCGCGCTGTCCCATGACTGAGACGGCCAGTATAGCGGCGCGCATCCTGCGGAGGCCGGGTACGTCAGCCCCGCGCCCTCATCCGGCGCTGCGCGCCACCTTCTCCCGCCTGCAGGAGAAGGCAAGGGCGATGCTGCTCACCTCCACGTTACCAATGCTGTCTTCACCGCCTGCCAGCGCTGTCTTGCCCGCCTACAATGCTGCCTTCCCCCGCTCGCGGGGGAAGGTGCCAGAAGGGCGGATGGAGGCGCTTTCAAACCACCCCACCGTCATCCCGCGCTGCGCACCACTGTCTCCCGCGAGCGGGAGAAGGATTTCCAGGAACGGCCTTCGGCACGCTTGCTCAGCGCAGCAGTTGCTGCATGTACAACGCCGTCCATGCCGGCTTGTCCACGCGCAGGCAGGCCTGCACGTTCGGCGTGCCTGGCCCCTCGCGCGTATAGCCCTGCGCATCGACGTCCAGATGCAGTGGCGTGGTCGGGCACAATGCGGGACGCAGCAGCCAGGCTACCGGCACGGCATCGAACAAGGTCGGTGTTGCACTGGCCCAGGGCTGGTCGGTATTGCGCCACTGGTAGTAGAGCTGGGTGAGCGCGTCGGTCAGGCCGTCGCCGTGCGCAAACAGTGCAATGCGCTCGGGCTCTTCCAGCGTGATCTGCGTGGCATCCAGTGGCAACAACACGATCGGCACCCCGGCCGCGAACACGCGCTGCGCTGCCCGCACATCGGCCAGAATGTTGTACTCCGGCGCGGGCGCACTGGCCGGACGATACGCAGACTTGCCGTAGCCCACCCGCACCGATCCGCCCATCGCCACCACACGCTTGAGCTTGGCAAAGCCGGCCGGATCGCGTTGTTGCGCCAGCGCAGCATCGGTCATCGGCCCCAGCACCAGCAAGGTGACCTCACCCGGATGCTGGCGCGCCTGCTGCAGGATCATCGCCGCCGCATCCGGCAGCGCAGACGGCACCTGCCCCTTGGCCGCCCAACGTGCCTGGCTGAAAGCACTGCTGCTGGTGGTGCGCGCACCCACCGCGAGCGGAATCTCGCTGCGCCCGGCCTGCTGCAACAACCGCTGCAGCAACTGCACACGCAACGTGGTGTCGCCCCACGCCGATGCGATGCCCAGCACCTGCAACTGCGGGCTACGTAGCAGCAGCCCCAACGCAAACGCATCGTCGATGTCGTCGCCGATGTCGGTGGAAACCACCACTTTCTCGGTCTGCACCGATGCAGGCGTGGATTGCACCGCCGCCACAGGCTGCTGCGCCCATACGGCTGTCGACATGCACCACATCGCCATCAGTACCCACGCGCGTTGCCAGGTCCGCTGCATCTGCCCACTCCTGCTGCCATAAAAAAAAACCGCCGGCATGATCGCCGGCGGTTCGATACTGCTACACCACGGCGCCGATCAGAAGTTGGCGCGGAACTGCGCACCCACGATGCGCGGGTCGTTGATGAAGCCGGTGAGATTGTTGAAGTCGATCGCACCGGTGACGCGGATCTGGTTGGTGCAGTTGCGGCAGAACACCGACAGCTCGTATGCACCGGCGCCCCAGTTGTAGCCGATCTTGGCGCCACCTTCGACCAGCGGCTGGCCGGTGAATTCCTTGGAGTCGTACAGGAAGAAATTCACTTCGCTGCGGTAGGACCAGTCGGTGTAGAAGAACAGTTCGCCGTCGTTGCCCATCGGGATGCCGTAACGCAGGGTTGCGTTGGCCATCCACTTGGCGGCCTGCGGCAGATCGTTGCCGTCGATCACGGCGCGACCGGCCGCGTTGATCGGATCGGTCACGGTGCAGGTGCGGCACACGCCCACCGACAGGTTCGGGTCGTCGATGCGGGTCCAGTTGTAGGCGCCACCGGCAGTGACGCGCAGGTTCTGGGTGAGCAGGGCTTCGAAATCGAATTCGGCGCCGCGCGCCTTGGTCTTGTCGGCATTGAGCAGACGCACGTCATTGGACGCGCCACCCACCGCGGTGAGCTGCTGGTTCTTCACCCGGAAATCGTAGACGTCGAAGCTCAGACGCGCGCGGTTGTCGAACAGGTCCGACTTGATGCCGACCTCGAACGAATCCACCGTCTCCGGCTCGGCCACAGTCAGCGGCGCGGTGCCAGAGGGCACGCCGAAGCTGGCGCCGCGGAAGCCGCGTGCGGCACGGGCGTACACGTTGACGTCGTCGTTGATGGCGAAGGTGGCCGCCAGATCGCCGGTGACCTTGGAGTTGTCGGTCTGCCCGCTGGACGGCTCGACCAGGGTGACGCGGTCCAGCGCCAGCACGTCGAAGGTCTTCTTGTCGTAGGTGTAACGGATGCCGGCGCGCAGGTTCAAACGGTCGGTCGCCGCGTAGTTCAATGAACCGAACGCCGCCCACGAAGTATTGCGCTGGCGGGTCAGCTGATAGCTGGCCAGGTCGCCGCCGCTGAAGGTGTTGTAGGTGTAGTTTTCGCCTTCCACATCGTCGTGGAAGTAGTACAGGCCGGCCTGCCAGTTGAGCGGGCCTTCGTACTGGGATTCGGCCCGCACTTCCTGGCTGTACTGGTCCAGGCTCTTGATGCCGCCGGCGGTTTCCACCGGGAACGGAATCACGCCCGGGCCCGACGGCGGTGCGAACACTGCGCCGAAGCCGCCATCGATATCGCCGCGGCTGTAGTACTTGCCAATGCCTTCGTAGGCGGTGATCGAGTGCAGCGCGATATCGCCCAGATCCCAGGTCAGGTTGGCGCTGCCGCCGTAGGTCTGCAGTTCCTGGCGATTGGCACCGTCGATGAAGGATTTTTCAGGATCGAAGCCATCCACCAGCTGGTTGGTACCCGGCTGGATGATGTTGGCGCGGAACAGGCGTGCGGTGCCGTCCAGGTGACGCGCATGCGCGTTGAACAGCGCACTGAAATCATCGCTGGCCTGGTACAGCAGCTGCAGGCGCACGGCCGAATCGGTATAGCCTTCCAGATCGCGGCCATCGCGGTTTTCCACCCAATCGTCGCGGCGCTGGCCCAAGGTGGACAGACGCGCTGCCCAATGGTCGCCCATCGCGATGCTCAGGCCGCTTTCCAGGGTCATGGTGCCGTAGGTGCCGTAGGACAGGCTGGCGTAGCCGTCATTGGCGCCGATGGTCGGCTTGACCGAGTTGAACTTGACCACGCCGGCCGGCGTGTTGCGGCCGAACAGCGTGCCCTGCGGCCCGCGCAGCACTTCCAGGCCTTCCAGATCGAAGATCGGGAAACCCTTCAGGAACGCGTTTTCCTGCACCACGTCGTCATAGATCAACGACACCGGCTGCGAAGCATAGGTATTGAAGTCGGTGTTGCCGTAGCCGCGGATGTAGACGCGCGGGAACACACGGCCGTTGGAGGATTCGATGTTGAGGCTGGGCGCCTTGCCGGCCAGCACGCGGATGTCCGAGCCGCTGGTGGAGATGGCATCCAGGAATTCCGGGCGCAGCACCGATGCAGAAACCGGCACGTCCTTGGAGTCTTCCGAACGACGCTCGACCGTGACCTTGACCGCATCCAGACGCACGACACCGTCGTCGCTGGGCGCCTGCTGGGCGGCGGCATAAAGCGGAAGAAGGGAAACGACGGCGACGGCGAGCGCGCTGATCTTGAGCGACCGGCTGGCGGACATGGGGAGAACTCCGGATTCTGGTGGCGGGGCGGCCCGGCCTGCGTGCCGCGGTGCAACAGAATTAACACGATTTACACAAATATGGCAGAGCCCGTACGAAAAAGTTTCCATAATTCGAAAATTCGTTCTAATTAATGCAACACGCCCCGTCAATTTGTGCGATGGCGCATGGAGAGTCTCAGTTAAGCATGCTTGTCACGCCACGCTCCTGCGCCGGGCTTGCGCCATTCGCTGAGCAAGAGAATGTCCATCCACAGCATCGGCGACCATCCAGCGCCTGGACATATGCCAAACCGCAAGGCGAACGACCCGGCTCTACCGCTTACATCTGGAACGCCGGTGCGCGGCGGCTCCGGCTAACACGCGCGCGTGCCACCACTGCCACACCGTGCAACCGACTGGCGCCCGACCGAAGCGATGCAACCATCGCACGCAACATCGCTAGCGCCCCTCTAACCGACGCGTGCGCGGTGTGCATCCAAGCCATCCCACATCCTGTGCCGGTCACTCAGGACCCGGCACCCGCACCCAGCCTTCCATCAGCACCCGCGCGCTGCGGCTCATCAGTGCCTTGGTCACCTGCCACTGGCCATCGACCAGTGTCGCCTCCGCACCGACGCGCAAGCTGCCGGACGGATGGCCGAAGCGCACCGCCGTCCGCGTCGTGCCACCGGCAGCCAGATTGACCAGGGTGCCGGGAACGGCAGCAGCGGTTCCGATGGCGACGGCGGCAGTGCCCATCATCGCGTGGTGCAACTTGCCCATCGACATCGCGCGCACCAGCAGATCGATCTCGTCCGCATGCACCGGCTTGCCGCTGGACGCGGTGTAGTCGGCCGGCGGCGCGACAAAGGCGACTTTGGGCGTGTGCTGACGCGTAACGGCGTCCTCGACGCTGGCAATCAACCCCATCCGCACTGCGCCATGCGCGCGCAATGTTTCGAACATGCGCAGCGCGCGCGCATCGCCGTTGATCGCCTCCTGCAATTCGGTGCCGGTGTAACCCAGCTCGTGCGCATTGACGAAGATGGTCGGGATACCGGCATTGATCAACGTGGCGGCGATCGTACCCAGACCGGGAATCTCCAACTGGTCGATCAGATTGCCGGTAGGAAACATCGCACCGCCCTCGCCCTCGGTCGCATCGGCGGGGTCGAGAAATTCCAGCTGCACTTCGGCGGCGGGAAAGGTCACCCCATCCAGCTCGAAGTCGCCGGTTTCCTGCACCACCCCATCGGTCATCGGTACGTGCGCCACGATGGTCTTGCCGATATTGGCCTGCCAGATCCGCACGGTCGCCACGCCATCACGCGGCACGCGTGCGGAATCGATCAAGCCGCTGGAAATTGCAAACGGACCGACCGCCGCCGACAGATTGCCGCAGTTGCCGCTCCAATCCACAAACGCACGATCGATGGACACCTGCCCGAACAGATAGTCCACATCGTGCCCGTCGCGCGTACTGGCAGACACGATCACGCTCTTGCTGGTGCTGGAGGTCGCCCCGCCCATGCCATCGATCTGCTTGGCATACGGATCGGGGCTGCCGATCACCCGCAGCAACAAGGCATCGCGTTCAGCGCCTGGCTGCTGTGCGGCCACGGGCAGATCCTGCAGGCGGAAAAACACGCCCTTGCTGGTACCGCCACGCATGTAGGTGGCGGGGATGCGGAGTTGGGGTAGATGGGTCATTGGTTTGGTCTATCTCGGTTGAGCGTTATCGCAGCACAGACGCGCCGACTGCGGCATTGCCAGAAGCGTTGGGCGAAACTCGCATCGAACCGTTCAGGCGTCGTCGCTTATCCACGCAGGAATATCGCGCTGCATCTGCAGCACACGCCAGATGACGATGTCCGCGTCGCATTCGATGTAGAAAATCAAATAGGGAAATCCCGTGGGTGGCCACGAGCGCAGGTCCTGCAGCCTTAGCAGCACCGCATGTCGGCTGGAACCGACACCCGGGTGCTGCATCAGCGTCTTGAGCGCCGACTCCAGCGCGTTGGTAAATGCCCCCTCCAGCGCAAGCCCACCTTGTTCGCCGTACCCCGCGGCAGCTTCATCGATATCGCGCAGCGCCAGCGGACGCCAGTGCGCGGGCTTCACTTGCCGGCGACGCGGGCCTGCGCACGCGCACGCATCTTGTCGAAATAATCGGGCTCCATTGCCAAGGCCGGCCCGGAGTTGGCCCCATCCAGCAGCAACCCACGCAGTTGTTCCACATCGCGCTGTTTGCGGATCAGTTCGCGCAGATACTCACTGCTGGAACCGTAGGCATGCTCCTGGACTTGCTGATCGACAAACTGCTTGAGCTCGTCGGGCAAGGAGATATTCATCGTGGCCATGCTGCCTCCGGATGGCAAAGATTGCCAAAGTGTGCGCGCCTGCCTGGGCAGGTGCAAGCGGGCGATCTAGCGCCCTCAGTCATCAAAGGCATCAGGCCGCCGAGGCCTCAAGAAAATCCTGCGCAAACCGCTGCAGCACGCCGCCCGCCGCGTAGATCGACACTTCTTCGGCAGTATCCAGACGGCAGGTCACCGGCACCTGCACCTGCTCGCCGTTGCGCCGATGGATCGAGAGCGTCAGCGTCGCGCCCGGCGTACGCTCACCCATGACATCGAATGTTTCGCTGCCGTCGATGCCCAGGGTCTTGCGATCGATACCCGGCTTGAACTCCAGCGGCAACACGCCCATGCCGATCAGGTTGGTGCGGTGAATCCGCTCGAAACCTTCGGCCACGATCGCTTCCACGCCTGCCAGCCGCACGCCCTTGGCCGCCCAGTCGCGCGAAGAGCCCTGCCCGTAGTCGGCGCCGGCAATGATGATCAATGGCTGTTTGCGCGTCATGTAGGTTTCGATCGCCTCCCACATCCGCACGACCTGTCCTTCAGGCTCCAGACGCGTCAGCGAGCCTGCGGTGACCTGGCCATCGACCACCGCCATTTCGTTGACCAGCTTGGGGTTGGCGAAGGTCGCGCGTTGCGCGGTGAGGTGATCGCCGCGATGGGTGGCATAGGAATTGAAGTCTTCCTCCGGCACGCCCATCTGCGCCAGATATTCGCCCGCCGCACTGCTGGCCAGGATCGCGTTGGAGGGCGACAGGTGGTCGGTGGTGATGTTGTCGCCCAGCACCGCCAGCGCACGCATGCCATGCAATGTGCGTGCACCGGCCAGCGCGCCCTCCCAATACGGTGGACGGCGAATATACGTACTGGTCGGGCGCCAGTCGTACAGCGGGCTCACGCGCGCGCCCTGCCCGACGCTGCGCTTGAACATCGGGTCATACACGCTGCGGAAATGCTCCGGCTTGACGCTGCGCGCCACCACCGCATCGATCTCCGCATCGCTCGGCCATAGGTCCTTGAGCGTCACCGCCACGCCATCGGCATCCATGCCCAGCACGTCTTTTTCGATATCGAAGCGCACCGTGCCGGCAATCGCATACGCAATCACCAACGGCGGCGAAGCGAGAAACGCCTGCTTGGCATATGGATGGATGCGCCCATCGAAATTGCGGTTGCCCGACAACACCGCCGTGGCATACAGATCGCGGTCGATGATCTCCTGCTGGATCACCGGATCCAGCGCACCACTCATGCCGTTACAGGTGGTGCAGGCGAACGCCACGATGCCGAAGCCCAGCTGCTCCAGCTCGCCCAGCAGGCCGGCCTCTTCCAGATACAGCTGCACCGCCTTGGAACCGGGCGCCAGCGAACTTTTCACCCAGGGTTTGCGCGTCAATCCGCGTGCGTTGGCATTGCGCGCCAGCAAGCCTGCGGCAATGACATTGCGTGGGTTGGAGGTATTGGTGCACGAGGTAATCGCGGCAATGATCACCGCGCCATCCGGCATCTGGCCCGGCACCGCGTCCCAGACGCCGGCAATGCCGCGCTCGGCCAGCTCGCTGGTCGCCACCCGCTTGTGCGGGTTGGACGGGCCGGCCATGTTGCGTACCACGCTCGACAGATCGAACTGCAGCACGCGTTCGTACTGCGCGGTGACCAGATCGTCGGCCCACAAGCCGGTGTGCCGCGCATAGGTTTCCACCAGCGCAATCTGCGCGTCTTCGCGACCGGTCAGCCGCAGGTAGTCGATGGTCTGCTGGTCGATATAGAACATCGCCGCCGTCGCACCGAATTCCGGCGTCATATTGGAGATGGTGGCGCGGTCGCCGATGGTCAGCGCGCTGGCGCCGGCGCCGTAAAACTCAAGATACGCCCCCACCACGCGCTGCTGCCGCAGAAATTCGGTCAAGGCCAGCACGATGTCGGTCGCAGTGATGCCCGGTGCCGGCCGGCCGGTCAATTCCACGCCAATGATGTCCGGCAAACGCATCCACGAGGCACGCCCCAGCATCACGTTCTCCGCTTCCAATCCGCCCACGCCCACCGCGATCACACCCAGTGCATCCACATGCGGCGTGTGGCTGTCGGTGCCCACGCAGGTATCCGGGAACGCCACGCCGTCCAGGGTGTAGATCACCGGCGACATCTTCTCCAGATTGATCTGATGCATGATCCCGTTGCCTGGCGGAATCACTTCCATGTTCTCGAACGCACGCTTGGTCCATTCGATGAAATGAAAGCGATCGGCATTGCGGCGGTCTTCCACGCTGCGATTTTTTTCAAAGGCCTGCTTGTCAAACCCGGCGTACTCCACCGCCAGCGAGTGATCGACGATCAGCTGCACCGGCACCACCGGATTGACCTGCGCCGGATCCCCACCCTGCTCGGCGATGGCGTCGCGCAGGCCGGCCAGATCCACCAACGCGGTCTGGCCCAGGATGTCGTGGCAGACCACGCGCGCGGGAAACCAGGGAAAGTCCAGATCGCGCTTGCGCTCGATCAACTGACGCAGGTAGGCCTCCAGCAGCTGCGGCTCGGCGCGCCGCACCAGGTTTTCGGCATGCACGCGCGCGGTGTACGGCAGCGTTGCATAGGCGCCGGGCTGCAGCGCATCCACTGCGGTGCGTGCATCGAAGTAATCCAATGAGGTGCCCGGCAAGGGCTTGCGGTACTGGCTGTTCATGGCTGGCGATATCGAAGCGGACGAAGTTTTTCGCGGTTGCGGTGCTGCTATCGCGGCGCCGCTGCGACTGCAGCCCTTCTCCAGCAAGCGGGAGAAGGTGCCCGAAGGGCGGATGAGGGCCCACGCCCCCACACACTCTCAGGGACGCTGATCCAACGGCACGAATACCTGATCTTCCGGACCGGTGTAGTTGGCCGACGGGCGAATGATCTTGCCATCCACGCGCTGCTCGATGATGTGCGCGCTCCAGCCGGCAGTGCGCGCGAGTACGAACAGCGGCGTGAACATCGCCGTCGGCACGCCCATCATGTGATAGCTCACCGCACTGAACCAGTCCAGGTTCGGGAACATCTTCTTGATGTCCCACATCACCGTCTCCAGGCGTTCGGCGATGTCGTACATCTTGCGGCTGCCCTGCTCCTCGGACAGCTCGCGCGCGACTTCCTTGATTACCTTGTTGCGCGGATCGGACACGGTATAGACCGGATGGCCGAAGCCGATCACCACTTCCTTGCGCTCAACACGTGCCTTGATATCGGCTTCTGCTTCATCCGGGGTGTCGTAGCGCTTCTGCACTTCGAAGGCCACTTCGTTGGCGCCACCATGCTTGGGCCCGCGCAATGCGCCGATACCGCCGGCAATGGCGCTGTACATATCACTGCCGGTGCCGGCGATCACGCGGCATGCAAACGTGGAGGCGTTGAACTCGTGCTCGGCATACAGGATCAGGCTAGTGTGCATTGCGCGCACCCACGAGTCTTTCGGCGCAAAGCCATGCAGCAGATGCAGGAAGTGCCCACCGATCGAATCATCGTCGGTTTCCACGTCGATGCGTTTGCCGTTGTGGCTGTAGTGATACCAGTACAGCAGCATCGAGCCCAGCGAGGCCATCAACTTGTCGGCGATGTCACGCGCGCCAGGATGGTTGTGGTCGTCCTTTTCCGGCTGCAGGCAGCCCAGCACCGAGACACCGGTGCGCATCACATCCATCGGGTGCGCCGATGGCGGCAATTGTTCCAGTGCAGTTTTCACTGCAGCCGGCACACCGCGCAGCGAACGCAGCTTGGCCTTGTAACCGCGCAGTTCGCCGCTGTTGGGCAGCTTGCCGTGCACCAGCAGGTAGGCAATCTCTTCGAACTCGCTGGTCGTGGCCAGATCGAGAATGTCGTAGCCGCGGTAATGCAGATCATTGCCGCTACGCCCCACCGTGCACAGGGCCGTGTTGCCGGCGGCAGTACCGGACAAGGCAACGGATTTTTTCGGCTTGAAACCAGGATTGACGGTGTCGTTCATGCGATGAGCTCCCAAACTGTGTCGTGCCGCGGTAGGGCTGACGAGGTGGCAATGAAGGTGATCAGCAACGCGTAATCATGCGCCTTTGCGTGCAAACAAGGCATCCAGGCGTTGTTCGTAATCGTGGTAGCCGATGCGCTCGTACAGCTCTTCGCGCGTCTGCATCGTTTCCAGCACCGCTTGTTGATGGCCGTCGCGCCGGATGGCGGTGTAGACGTCCTCGGCGGCCTTGTTCGCCGCGCGAAAGGCCGACAGCGGAAACAACTGGATCGCCACACCGGCAGCGGCAAGTTGGTCGCGCGTAAACAGCGGCGTCTTGCCGAACTCGGTGATGTTGGCAAGCACCGGTACGCCCACCGCATCGACAAAACGCTTGTACGTCTCAAGATCGTAGGCAGCCTCGGCGAAGATGCCATCCGCCCCGGCCTCCACGCAGGCGATGGCGCGCTCGATCGCCGCGTCCACGCCTTCCATCTGGATGGCATCGGTCCGCGCGATCAAAAAGAACGCCGGATCGATCTTGGCATCGGCCGCCGCCTTGACCCGGTCCACCATCTCGCCCTGACTGACGATCTCCTTGCCAGGCCGATGCCCGCAGCGCTTGGCGCCGACCTGGTCTTCGATATGGCAGCCGGCCGCGCCCGCCTTGATCAGCGATTTGATGGTGCGCTCGATGTTGAACGCGCTCGGCCCGAAGCCGGTGTCCACGTCCACCAACAACGGCAACGCGCACACATCGGTGATGCGGCGCACATCGATCAGCACGTCTTCCAACGTGTTGATGCCCAGGTCCGGCAGCCCCAGCGAACCGGCCGCCACGCCGCCGCCAGACAGGTAAATCGCCTGGTAGCCGGCGCGCTGGGCCAGCAGTGCATGGTTGGCGTTGATCGCGCCGATCACTTGCAGCGGCGATTCGGCAGCCAGCGCGGCCCGGAAACGCGTGCCGGCAGAAGAGGGGGACGAAGGCGTCATGGCGGTTCCTTGGATGGATATGGGTTAGGCGCAAACAGCGTGCCAAGTACAAGCTATTGATTCTGATGTAATCCACCGGCGCAAATGTTGCAAATTTGCAACAATCGATTCACCATGAAACACCACTGAAACACAGCAACACAATGCGCAGCTCCGCCCTTCCGACGACCGCAGACGCCTCCCTACCCATCATCTGGACCGTCAGCGTGTCGCGCCTGACCGGACTGCTGGCCGATGTCATTCCCGAGTTCGACACGCGCGCGCGTATCGAGCAGATCAACCTCGGCTTTGCCGAAGCAGTAGAGGTCATCGGCCAGCGCCTGCGCCGCGAACGCTGTGACGTCCTGGTCGCTGGGGGCTCCAATGCCGCCTACCTGCGCAGCCGGCTCGCGCTGCCGCTGGCACCGATCCAGGCCACCGGCTTCGATCTAATGGAAGCGCTGGCGCGTGCGCGCCGCATCGCGCCACGCATCGGCGTGGTCACCCATGCCAGCGATGTGCCCTCGTTTCGCGCCTTCCAGCACAGCTTCGATCTGGAGATCGAACACCGCCGTTTTGTCACCGCCGAAGACGCACGCGACTGCATTGCCGACCTGCGCGCCAGCGGCATCCAGGTCATCGTCGGCACCGGTATGGCGATCGATTTCGCCGAGCAGGCCGGGCTACCCGGCGTGCTGCTGTATTCGGCCGATTCGGTGCGCCAAGCATTGGAACACGCCATCGCGCTGGGTACCGCTCCGAGCACGGATCGCCCCGCCGGCCGCACCGTCACGCGCCGAGCACGACGAGCCGATGCCCTGCTGGGCGAAGACAGCGCGATGCTGCAGGTGCGCGAGTTGATCCAACTCTACGCACCGCATGCCGGCACCGTGTTGATCAGCGGCGAGACCGGCACCGGGAAGGAACTGGTTGCACGGCAACTGCATGCTGGCAGTCGACGCCGCGGCCGTTTCGTGGCGATTAACTGCGGCGCCATCAGTGAGTCGCTGCTGGAAGCGGAATTGTTCGGCTACAGCGATGGCGCCTTCACCGGCGCGCGCCGCGGCGGGCATACCGGCCTGATCGAAGCCGCACAGGACGGCACGCTATTTCTCGACGAAATCGGCGAGTTGCCCATGCCGCTGCAAACGCGGTTGTTACGCGTATTGGAAGAACGCGAAGTGCTGCGCGTTGGCGCAACGATGCCCATTGCGGTCGACGTGCGCGTTGTCGCCGCCAGCCTGCAGGAACTGCAGCACCTGGTCGAACAAGGCCGCTTCCGCCGCGACCTGTTCTATCGCCTCGCCGCACTTCGCATCGCCCTGCCGCCGTTGCGCAACCGCCGCAACGACATCGCGCTGTTGCTTGCACATTATTTCGAGCAACTTGGCAGCATTGCATCGCCGTTGTCGCCAGCGGCATTGCAACGTCTGCAACACCACAGCTGGCCCGGCAATGTGCGCGAGCTGCGCAACCTGGTCGAACGCTTGTGCATTCACTGGAAAGCCCAACCGCACAACAGCCTCGACCCGGAGCAACTCGAACGCTGGGCGCCGGAATTATTCGATACGCAGCGCGGCAACCGCCACGCACCGCGTGAGCACGCCGACCTGGCAACCTCTCGCCTGCAACTCACCGCCGCCGCCGTTGGCGCGGCACTGGACCGCGCCAACGGCAACCGCGCCCTCGCCGCGCAAGCACTCGGCGTCTCGCGCACCACGTTGTGGCGCTGGATGCAGGCACAGGCGTCGGCGCGTACGCAAGACCCAGACGTGCGGTGACAGGATTCAGTCGCACCACACATGCACTTCGTCTTTCCCACTCTGGCGGGCATCGAAGGCGTGGCATTGCGCGCTGTGCGCATGGATGCGCCATCCACGCGCACAGCGGCACGCGCCGCAGCCCGCACGACATGCAGCTACAAACCGAAAAGCGAACACCGCGCCGACCGCGACGCCACTCAATCCAGCCCACGCCCGCTGACGAGCGCTTCGCGCTCACTTCACCCGCGTGTACTCGGTATCGCCTGTGCTCAGTTTGCCGGTCGCTTCATCGATCGCGTAGTTGACCGTGCCAACCCCGTTGGACACCTGCAGCACGCCATTGGTCAGTAGCGCAGGATGATTGCGGGTCTTGACGCCGTTGCCGAACAGTTCCGGCCGGGTGTCGCGAATGATGAAACTCTCGCCGTTGTGCTCGATGCTCAGCACGTTCTTTTCCGACTTTACGTTGACCCACTTGCCCACGTACTGCTCGCCCGCATCGCGGGCACAGCCGGCCAACAGCAGCGTCGCAATCAGCGCATTTCCCAGCAGCGTCTTCATCGCCACTCCATCTCGAAACGGGGGGCCTTGCAGGATGGCAAGTCCTTGTCGAGCTCGCAATCACCAGATGCTGGCGGCCCCTGACTCTTACCATCGAAAAGCTCGGGAGCGCCCAACTCGATGCGTGAGCAGTCCAGAAGCGCAGACACAAAAAAACCGGCGCATGGCCGGCTTTTTCTTCGCGTCGAATCCGTAGATCGACTGGATTTCAATGGTGGGCGGTACAGGGTTCGAACCTGTGACCCTTGCCGTGTGAAGGCAATGCTCTACCGCTGAGCTAACCGCCCGGTGACGCGAGCCGTACATTATAGGGCAGCAGCAGCGGTCGTCAACAATTGTTTACTCGCCCCGCCATTCCTGGGAAACCGCAGGTTCAGCGCATCGATCTGACGCAATGATGTGATGACTCGGCCGTGCGCCTCACATGCCGGCCGTGCCATCGCAGCCTTACATCGTATGCGTCGGTTTATCCGAGGTGGTCAAACCGGCCAGCAGCGTCTCGATCTTGTTGCGCACCGCCTCGCCTTCCGGACCGTCCGGGAACTGCACGCCGATGCCGGCAGCGCGGTTGCCCTGCGCTCCTGCAGGCGTGGTCCAGATGACCTTGCCGGCGACCGGCAGGCGTTCGCTGGAATCGGGCAGGGTCAGCAGCAGGAAAACTTCGTCGCCCAGCATGTAGCGCTTGGGCGTGGGCACGAAGATGCCGCCGCCTTTGACGAACGGCATGTAGGCGCTGTAGAGCGCCGGCTTGTCTTTCAACGCCAGCGACAAAATGCCTTGGCGTGCATTCATTGCACTCATCGAGTTCCCCTAGAACGTGGCTGGCGCTCTCCTTCGCGCCAGGCCAGCAACAATTCCGTCACTGCCAGGTCGGCGCGGACGGTGGTGCGCAGCAGATCGCGGGTGCGGTTGGCGGCGTCGAACCAGGTCGCCAGCTTGTGCAACCGCGATGGATCGGTCAAGCCGGCCGATGCTTGCGTCAATGCCAGATCGGCGGCGTGGCGCAGGCGTTGATCGGCCTGGCCATCGTTGGTCCAGCGCTGCGCGACATCCACCGCGCCGGCACGGCCGCTGGCGATCTGCTCCAGATCCTGCGCAACCGCACGCCGCACGGCCAGGCCGTCTTCGCGCAGCCACTGCGCGGCCAGGCCGGGATGGCCGCGGGCGGCCTCCAGCGCTTCCTGCGCGGCGCGCGCATCCATCCCTTGCGACAGCAACCAGGCCAGCGCTTCGTGCGCCGGCGGCAGTTTGAATTCCAGGCGTTGGCAGCGGCTGCGAATGGTCGCCGGCAGGCGCGCCGGTTGCGCGCTGATCAACCACAGGTAACGCCCCGGCGAGGGTTCTTCCAGGGTCTTGAGCAAGGCGTTGCAGGCGGCGCGATTGATCGCATCGGCCGGATCGACGATCACCACCTGGGCAATGCCGTACTGCGGTGTGAGCGAGAGCTTCTGCGAAATCTCGCGCACCTGCTCGATGACGATTTCCGTGCGCAGCTTGTCGCCGGTGCGGTTGGGAATGAACGAGATCAGTTGCAGGTCCGGATGGGTGCCGGCGGCGATCAATTGCCGGGTGCGCTGCGCCAGCGCGGGGTCCGGCGAGCTGGCCAGCACGTGCTCGGCAAGGGCCAGGGCCACGGCGCGTTTGCCCAGACCCTCCGGCCCGCAGATCAGCAACCCGTGCCCCAGCCGACCGGCATCCAGCGCCGCCACGGTCTGGTCGAAGGCGCGCTGCTGCCAGGGCGAAAACGCGGCGGTCATGGCGTGGGCTCCGGTTGCGGCATGTTCGGCTGGCGGCGACGCTGCAGATAACGCGCCACCGCAGCGTTATGTTCGGCCAACGTGGCCGAGAACGCGTGCGCGCCGGTGCCATCGCCCACCGCCACGAAATACAGCGCCTCACCGGGCGCCGGGCGCACCGCCGCCAGCAGCGCCTCGCGGCCCGGCATGGCGATCGGCGTGGGGGTCAGGCCGGTGCGGGTGTAGGTGTTGTACGGAGTGTCGGTGGTCAGGTCGCGCCGGCGGATATTGCCGTCGTAACTGCTGCCGATGCCGTAGATCACGGTGGGGTCGGTCTGCAACTTCATGCCCATCTGCAGACGACGCAGGAACACCCCGGCGATCAACGGCCGCTCGGAGGCCAGGGCAGTTTCTTTTTCGATGATCGAGGCCAGGATCAACGCCTGTTCCGGCGAAGCGAGCGGCAGATTCGGGGTGCGCTGTTCCCATGCCTGCGCCAATGCCTTGTCCATGGCCGCATGCGCGCGCTTGAGCACCTCGATATCGCTGTCGCCACGCTGGTACACATAGGTTTCCGGCAGGAAGCGCCCTTCCGGATGCTGCTTGGCGAACCCCAGACGCGCCATCAGTGCCGCATCGTCCAGCGCATCGATGGCGTGCTGCAGCGGCGTCGCGGTTGCAAGCGCAGCGCGAAGCTGCCGGAAATTCCAGCCTTCCACGATCGTGAAACGGTATTGGATCACCCGCCCCTGGCGCATGCGCGTCAGCAATTCGCGCGGCGACAGCGCCGGTGCCAGCGCGTACTCGCCCACCTTGAGCTTGCCGGCCGCATCGACCTGGCGCGCCAGCAGCTGCCATTCCAGCTCGGTACCCTGCTGCAGGCCGGCCGCACGCAGTTTGCGCAGCGTGACCTTGAGCGAATCGCCGGGCGCAATCACCACGCTGGGCGCACTCGCGGGCATGGGGGTATCGGCAAAGTGCACGTAATGCCGCCACGCCACCACGGCGACAGTCGCCAGCAGCGCTGCGAGCAGCAACACCGTGCTCAGCACGGCCAGACATCCGCGTTTGCCAGTCACCGCCACACCCTCCTCGTCATTGCCCCAGCGCCGCGCAGGATACCGTGCGCCGGTGATGTCCCGTTGAAGCGCTCATGTTGGCTCGATCGCGCGCAGCACGCCACGCGCCTTGGCACGGGTTTCGTCCAGCTCCCGCTGCGGATCCGAATCCACCACAATCCCCGCTCCGGTGCGGAACCGCACCTGATTGCCGGCCACCTCAGCGGTGCGGATCAGAATGTTCAGATCCATGTCGCCATCGCGATTGAGCCAGCCGAATGCGCCGGTGTAGGCACCACGCGCGGTCTGTTCGAGCTCGGCGATGATCTGCATGCAGCGCACCTTCGGGCAACCGGTAATGGTGCCGCCGGGAAACACCGCCGCAATCACCTCGCCCGGCATCATCCCGGCGCGCAGGCGCCCGCGCACATTGCTGACGATGTGATGCACGTGTGCGTAGCTCTCCACGCACATCAACTCGTCCACCTCGACCGTGCCCGGCGCGCAGATGCGACCCAGGTCGTTGCGTTCCAGGTCGATCAACATGACGTGCTCGGCACGCTCCTTCGGATGTCCGACCAGCTCGCGGATGCGCGCGGCATCGTCGTCGCCGGCAAAGCGCGCGCGGGTGCCGGCGATCGGGCGCGTCTGCACCACATCGCCCTGCACCGACACCAGGCGCTCGGGGGAGGAACTGGCCACTGCACGCCCGCCCGCAACGAACAGTCCGGCGAATGGCGCTGGATTGGCCGAACGCAGGCGCGCATGCAGCGCGGCCGGGTCGACCGCCGCGGCAAATGCCGCATGCCAGGCACGCGAGATATTGGCCTGGAAGACATCGCCGGCATGCAGGTAATCGAGCACCCTGCGCACCGCATCGGTAAAGCGCTCGGGTGCGTCCTCCTCCACTGCCACCGGCCCGACCCAGGCCGGCAACGGCGGCAGCGCGGCGCAAGCGGCGATGTCCTCGACGATACGGGCCAGCAGATCGTCGCGCCCCGGTTCGGCCAGCGCGATGCAACGTCCTTCCACGCGGTCACGCAACACCGCTGCCGGCGCACGCAGGGCCAGCGCGCTCGGCAGGCGGTCGGTGCGCACAGGCAGCTGCAGGATTGGTTCGACCTGCGCGGCCAGTTCGTAATCCAGCAACACCGCCCAGCCGCCACGAAACGGCCATGCGCTGCGCGCATCGCGCGGCACCCGTTCGGCGCGCCAGGCGGCGTCCAGCGCATCCAAGAAATTGCTGTCGATCACCCGCCCATCGCCATCGCGCGTGCGCCCGTCCGGATCCAGCCGCAGGCTGGCGCCGTCTGCAAGCAACAGCACGTCCCAGCGCCCGTGTTCGGTGCCGGAAGCGGTGGATTCCAGCAGCGCCGGATAGCGCTGCGGCGCCAGCCGGTGCAGCGCCAGCAAGTCGATGTCCGCGTGCAGTGATCGGGTGAGCGTCATCGGTCCGGAGTGGCGTGAGATACGAAAGCGCGCCGGCCTTGAGAAAGGCAGCGCGCGCAATGACTGGATCAGGAATCTGTGGAACCGACACCGTCCGCTGGCCGCACGCACGCAGTGCATGCGGCGGCCCGGGACCGTTGCAGGATGCGCCGTGCGACGACTCAGACGCGCCGACTCAGACGCGCTTGAACACCAGCGTGCCGTTGGTGCCGCCAAAGCCGAAGCCGTTGGACATCACCGCCTCCACCTGTACTTCGCGCGCCACGTTCGGCACGTAATCCAGGTCGCAGCCCTCGCTGGGCTCTTCCAGGTTGATGGTCGGCGGAATGATGCCGGTATGCAGCGCCATCACCGAGAAGATTGCTTCCACACCGCCGGCCGCGCCGAGCAGATGCCCGGTCATCGACTTGGTCGAACTCACCATGGTTTTGTAGGCGTGATCGCCCAGCGCGCGCTTCATGGCCATGGTTTCGGCCAGATCGCCCAGCGGCGTGGAGGTGCCGTGCGCGTTGAGGTAGCCGATCTGCTCGGGATTGAGCTTGGCATCGCGCATGGCCGCAGCCATGCTGCGCGCCGCGCCTTCGCCATCTTCGCTTGGGGCGGTCATGTGGAACGCATCGGAACTGGCGCCGAAGCCGACCAGCTCGGCATAGATGCGTGCGCCACGCGCCTTGGCGTGTTCGTACTCTTCCAGCACCAGCACGCCGGCGCCGTCGCCCAGTACGAAGCCATCGCGCTGCTTGTCCCACGGCCGCGAGGCGCCGGTCGGGTCGTCGTTGCGGGTGGACATGGCCTTCATCGCGCAGAAGCCGCCCACCGAACTCGGCGACGAACCACGCTCGGCGCCGCCGGCCAACATCACATCGGCATCGCCGTGCTGGATCATGCGCATCGCCGTGCCGATCGAATGGTTGGAGGTGGCGCAGGCCGAGACTGCCGAGAACGTCGGGCCCTTCAGGCCTTTGATCAGGCTCACCTGGCCAGGCAGCATATTGATGATGGTGCTGGGCACATAGAACGGCGAAATCTTGCGCGCGCCGCCCTCGTGAAATTTGATGGTCTGCTCTTCGATACCGAGCAGCCCGCCGATGCCGGAGCCGAGAATGGCGCCCACGCGTTCGGCATTGCTGTCGTCGATCACCAGCCCGGAATCGTCCAGCGCCATGAACGAGGCGCCGACACCGTAGTGGATGAACGAATCCATCTTCTTGACGTCCTTGGCGGACACAAAGAGCGTGGGGTCGAAATTCTTGATTTCACCAGCGATCTTGGTGGTGAACTGCGAGGCATCGATCTGCGTGATCGGGCCAATGCCTGAGCGGCCGTGGACGATTCCATCCCAGCTGGTGGCCAGATCATTGCCCAGCGGCGACACCATGCCCATGCCGGTAACGACAACACGACGACTCATTGCAGATCTCCTCACCACGGAACGGACAGTGCTTGCGGTTTGCGGGTGACATTTGAAAAACACAGGGCCGCATCAGCGGCCCCATGGAATGTCTGACGCGGCAGCGGCTTGATGCGCGCCGCCACGATCAGGAACAACGCATCAGCTCTTGACGTGAGACTTGACGTAGTCGATCGCCTGCTGCACCGAGGTGATCTTCTCGGCCTCTTCGTCCGGGATCTCGCACTCGAACTCTTCTTCCAGCGCCATCACCAGCTCGACGGTGTCCAGCGAGTCGGCACCCAGGTCATCGACGAACGATGCGCTGGTGGTGACTTCCTCTTCCTTGACGCCGAGTTGTTCGACGACGATTTTCTTGACGCGTTCTTCGATGGTGCTCATTGGGGATATCGCTCCAGATGGAGTAGTGGTGGTACGAAAAAACGCCATCGCCGCTGCGATGGCCGCGTTGGATAGTGTAGTGGAAGCGACCGGGCCTTGCATTGCATCACAACTCCCGGCCGATCAGCCACTTAGCGCCTCCCGGCGCCGCACGCTTACGGCATGTACATGCCACCGTTGACGTGCAGGGTCTCGCCGGTGATGTAGCGGGCAGTCGGGCCGGCCAGGAACGCCACCGCATTGGCGATGTCTTCCGGCTGGCCCAGATGACCCAGTGCGATCTGCTGCAGCAAGGCGGCCTTGGCCTCGTCCGGTAGCGCCTTGGTCATGTCGGTATCGATGAAACCGGGCGCCACCACATTCACGGTGACCCCGCGCGAGCCGATTTCCTTGGCCAGCGACTTGGAGAACGCAATGATGCCGGCCTTGGCCGCAGCGTAGTTGGTCTGGCCGGGGTTGCCGGTCACACCCACCACCGAGGCGATGTTGACGATGCGGCCCTTGCGCGCCTTCATCATGCCGCGCATCACCGCCTTGGAGGTGCGGAACACGCTGGTCAGGTTGGTGTCGATGATCGCCTGCCAGTCGTCGTCCTTCATCCGCATCAACAGGTTGTCGCGGGTGATGCCGGCGTTGTTGACCAGGATCGAAATCGCGCCGAACTCCTTGCCGATCGCATCGATCAGGCCATCGACCGCCGCAGCGTCGGTGACGTTGAGCGCACGGCCGTGGCCGCCCTGGGCAGCCAGGCGCGCGCCGATCGCCGCAGCGCCGGAGGCCGAGGTCGCGGTGCCGATCACGGTGGCGCCCTGGGCGGCCAGCGTGTCGGCGATGGCCGCGCCGATGCCGCGACTGGCGCCGGTGACGAGGGCGATTTCACCCTGCAGGGGCTTGCTCATGAATGCTGTTCCTCGAAGGGGGACGTCGCAACCGCGGCCGCGAACGTCGAGGGATGCCGGCACAACCGGCAGCGGCGTTGGATCAGTGGGACCACGCGTCGAGTGCGCCGGCGTAATCGGCAGGCGTGGCCAGTGGGCGCGCGTCCAGGCGCTTGTCGATGCGCTTGATCAGCCCGCTCAGCACCTTGCCGGGGCCGCATTCGGCAATCCGGGTGATGCCCTGGCTGGCGAGCGCCTGCACGCAGCCGGTCCACTGCACGGGCAGGTAAAGCTGTTCAACGAGCGCCTGGCGGATGGCCGCGCTGCCGTCATGTACGCGCGCGTCCACGTTCTGCACCACCGGAATCTGCGGCGCGTGCCAGCTCAGCCCGGCCATCGCCTCGCCGAGCTGGTTGGCGGCATCGCGCATCAGCGGGGTGTGCGACGGCACGCTCACCGCCAGCTTGACCGCCTTGCGCACGCCGCGCTCGGCCAGCAGCGCCAGCGCGCGATCTACCGCTGCGGCATCGCCACCGATCACGATCTGGCCCGGCGAATTGAAATTGGCCGGCACCACTACCTGGCTGCCTGCGGCTTCGGCGCAGACCTCCAGCACCACGGCGTCTTCGGCGCCCAGCACTGCAGCCATCGCGCCGACGCCTGCCGGCGCTGCGGCCTGCATGAACTGGCCGCGCAGCCGCACCAGGTGCGCGCCGTCGTGCAGCGACAAGGCGCCGGCGGCGACCAGCGCGGTGTATTCGCCCAGGCTATGCCCGGCCAGCAGCGCCGGGCGCTGCCCGCGCTGGGCAGTCCAAAGCCGCCACACCGCCACGCCTGCGGCCAGCAAGGCGGGCTGGGTGTATTCGGTGCGGTTGAGCATCTCTTCCGGGCCGCCCTGGGAGAGCGCCCACAGGTCGACGCCAGCGCCTTCGGAGGCTTCGGCGAACGTGTCGCGAATCTGCGGATGCAGCTCGGACAGTTCGGCCAGCATGCCCAGGGACTGCGAGCCCTGGCCGGGAAACACGAAGGCGAGAGTGGATTCGGTCACGCGTTGCTGCCTACAAAAATCGAGCCGGGATCATACGTGCGAAATCGCTCTGGCGTCTGTACTGCCGCGTATGCAGGAGCCACCAGAACGCGTCACGACGTCGCAAAACCGCACACCGGTCTCGATCGATGACGCAACCGCAACGGCCGCGCAGATGCGCGGCAATCCGGAATCGATGTGAGACGCGTTGCCGGCGCATGCGGCGCGGCCACCGCCTGCAAGGCCAATGAGGAAACTGAAGGGATCGGGCATCCCAGGTGTTGCCGCCTGCATCGTTTACCCAGGCAACGGGAATGCCGCCGCCTGTCCACGCAGCACCCCGTCCTCGTCGACAAGCTGCCAGACCACACCCTCGGCGATCCGAAAGCGGGACCCATCCTTCGCGATCCGCACGCCCGCGTAGTCCCTTACGACGCCATCGCGGGTGACCGCATCGAGCAAACGCTGACGTTCCGCTCGCTCCGGCAATTCTGCCGACAGGCGCGAGGGCATCCCAACGAACTCGCTCCAGTCGTAGCCGAAAACGCGCTGCGCGGCCTGGTTCGCATAGACAAACCGCGGGTCCGGAGCGGTGTCGTGCGCAAGCAGCGCGAACGGCGCTTCGTGATACAGCCAATCGGGCTCGATCTGCCGATCTGTAACCAGCGGGCGACCTGCGAACCGCTGGTAACTGCCGGCAAGCAAGGCAACGAAGATGGGGTCGTGAGCAGGGTGCATGCCCCGAATCTACCGGATGGGCGGCCTACTCGGCGTACTGGCCCGCAGACCGGTCGCGTTGAGCGAATCAAACGATACGCGGGGAGCTCAGATTGGCGGAGTTCAAAGACGCAACCCGGCCGCGAGAAGAACAGAGTTGCCGCCATCCCAACCAGCCAGGCGCATTGTCCGCCCTGCATGAACTCGCCCGGGCGGACGCCAGCGCCCGCCCAAACGCAGGAGGCAAAGCCTCAGTAGCGCAGCAGCGCCGAGCCCCAGGTAAACCCGCCGCCAAACGCTTCCAGCAGCAGCAGCTGGCCACGCTGCACACGACCGGAGCGCACCGCTTCGTCCAGCGCCAACGGCACCGAGGCCGAGGAGGTATTGCCGTGGCGATCCACAGTGACCACCACTTGCTCCATCGGCAGGTCCAGCCGCTTGGCGGTGGCCTCGATGATGCGCAGATTGGCCTGGTGCGGGATCAGCCAATCCAGATCGTGCTTGTCGTAGCCGTTGGCGGCCAGGGTCTCATCGACCACCGAGTCCAGCGCCTTGACTGCGTACTTGAAGACGTCGTTACCCTTCATCAACAACGCGCCGCCGCCGTTCTTGCCCTCGCCGAATCCCACCGACACGCCCACCGGATCCCACAGCAGCTCTTTCTTGCTGCCATCGGCATGCAGGTGAGTGCTGAGAATGCCGGTCTCTTCGTCGGCTTGGAGGATCACCGCACCGGCACCATCGCCGAACAGCACGCAGGTGGTGCGATCGGTCCAGTCGACGATGCGGGTCAGGGTTTCTGCGCCCACCACCAGCACGGTCTTGGCGTCGCCACTGCGCACGAACTTGTCGGCCACGCTGAGCGCGTAGACAAAGCCCGAACAGGCAGCGTTGACGTCCATCGCACCGCAACCGATGTTGCCCAGCCGCGCCTGCAACAAACAGGCAGTCGACGGAAAGATCAGGTCCGGGGTGGTCGTGCCGATGACGATCAGATCGATCTCGTCGGCAGTCACACCCGCCGCTTCCATCGCCTTCAGCGAAGCGAAGTACGCCAAGTCGCTGGTGGTCTGGTCGTCGGCAACGATGTGACGTTCACGGATACCAGTGCGCGAGAAGATCCATTCATCGCTGGTGTCGACGATCTTCGACATGTCGTCGTTGGTCAACACCTTTTCGGGCAAATAGCTACCCGTGCCCGCGATTCTGGAATAGATCCGCTTGCTCATACTGTTCCCTGTTGCAAGAGCCGCGGCGACCGGCGGCTCCGGAAGAAGCGAGAGTCACCCGGCCGCGTTGAACGCGGCGGGCGCCACGGATCAATCTTCTTGGACGGCCGACGACTTGGTCGCGATCACCTTCTTGCCGCGGTAGTAACCGTCAGCGGTGATGTGGTGGCGCAGATGGATCTCGCCGCTGGTCGGGTCGGTCGACAGCTGCTTGGCGGTCAGGGCATCGTGCGAACGACGCTGGCCGCGACGGGACGGGGTGACACGGGATTTCTGCACAGCCATGGGATTGCTCCAACCTTTAGTTCGATAACTTGTCTGTTGAGTCGAACAGCACGCTCTACGCCCGCGTCGACCTGTCTTACCGCCCTTAACAGCGGCGGTTACTGTTTCTTCAACGCTGCCAGCGCCGCGAACGGACTGGCCTTGTCTTGCTCTTCCTGGGTCGGAACCCATTCGGCGTCGATCGCTTCGCTGCCCGGTGCCATCGGTACCACGGGCACTGACAGCACCAACTCGTCTTCGACCATGTCGACGGCCCGCAGCATGCCATCTTCCGGCACCAGCAACGCTTCGTACTCGGCCGGCAATGCTGCTTCGTCGGCTTCGTCACGGATCAAACCAAGACGCTGTCTGATTTGCACCGGATACAGGAAACGTTGCAGGCTGCGCTGGCAGGCCAGCGGAAGCTCGACATCGATACTGAGTTCGACATAAGCGACCTTCAGCAGTTCGTCCTGGTCAAACTGAAGCGAATAGACACATTCGCCGTCGGTATCGACAAGACTTCCCTGCAAACGGGTCATCGCAGATAGCGGGATACGGCCATCGAAGCGCCTGCGCGCTGCGACCATCCGCCAAGCATCCAGCATTTCGGGTACGTTCGCGGACATAAGCCGCAGAATGTTAAAGACCCGCAGCGGCCATGTCAAACAGCCCCATTCATGCGATTGCCGCGCCGCCCGCAGAACGGCAGACTCCCCTGCCCGCCCCGTGTAGTGCGCCATGATGCCACGCCTGATCCTTGCCTCCACATCTGCCTACCGGCGCGAGCTTCTGAGCCGCCTGCAGCTCGAATTCGACACTGCCCGACCCGAGGTCGATGAGCAGGCGCAGCCGGGCGAAACCCCGGGCGCATTGGCCAGTCGCCTGGCCGCCGAAAAAGCCACTGCAGTGGCAGCTCGCTGCCCCGAGGCCTGGGTGATCGGCTCGGACCAGGTCGCCGACCTGGGCGGCCAGGCTCTGGGCAAACCAGGCACGCGCGAGCAGGCGCGGACGCAACTGACAGCCATGTCCGGCCAGACCGTGCGCTTCCATACCGCCGTCAGCCTGATCGGCCCGGAGCGCGAGCTGCACGCGCTGGACCTGACCGAGGTGCAGCTACGTGCGCTGACGGCCGCCGAGATCGAGCGCTACCTGGACGCCGAACCGGCCCTGGATTGCGCCGGCAGCTTCAAATGCGAAGGCCTGGGCATTAGCCTGTTCGACGCCATCCACTCGGACGACCCCACTGCTCTGGTGGGACTGCCGCTGATCGCGCTGGCGCGGTTACTGCGGCAGACGGGGTTTCAACTGCCTTGAGTGGCCGGCAACGATGGCTGAGGTGGCAACAACCACCCCCTTTGCATGCAGTGACAACGCCAAAACGGATCCAGTCACTTGAGAACCAGTTGCGAAGGCGAATCTAAAACAAGGCGCCGCCCTTCACATTGAGAGCCCGAAGGCAGGATGGAGCAACAGTTCGTGCCGACCAACCACCCCACTGCGCGCGCCCTCCAACACGCGTCGCCACTCCGATCGGATTTTTATCGCATATCAGCACCAGACCTGACGCCGACGTCTGTCTTGAAATCAAATCGAATCGCGGATTGATCAGTTAAAAGATGACGGACAGGTGTCGCAGCAACATCGCTGATCACCACTGGATCGGTAGCGACCTGCATGCCGCCCGGATCACGTGTTTCCGGCCAAGCAAAGATGGACGTATTTCTGCTTTCAGTATAGGCAGCGCATCGGCAACTTCCGCAAGAACGGTCTCTGCGTGGACGGCATCAACATCAATCACTCCTGCTGCCGCTGCGGTTGCCGTCATGGCGGCGACGGTCTGCATGCGCTGGGCAAGCAGTGCCATCCAGACCGTACTTGGCAGCAGGCAACATGCCCGCGCAATACCGGCACTGCAACTGTGCGCGGGCGCAGCCTCCCATGCCGAATGAACAACCACAGCAATAGACCACTCCCGAACAGCACAATGCACCACCGGGCCCATTGCGAAATAGAACCATTCGGCATCAACCAGCAGTACCTCCGGCAGCTTGCTCCAAGCCCTGCCTGCTCCACGGCACTTCCGGGAATCGCTTGGTAAATGCGTATACGACCGCTTTACTTGGCGCTCGAACGTTACAAGCCACCATCATTCTCGACAGTAAGCGCCTGCTCCCACCAATCTTCCACGCTGCCGTCATGGCCGTGCAGGCGCAGTCCCAGCCAGTGCATGCCGGGTGGCAATGCGTGGGTGTCAAGCGTGGCGGTGAAGCCGACGTTCGGGTGCTGTGGGTCGGTGGAGATTTTCCAGTAAGGGCGCACATCGAGCGGCTTGCCGTAGGTAGCTTGCGCGACCGAGCGACCATCGAGCAGCAGCTCGACATTCGATAGCCCGACGCCGTCCTTGAAGGCCCAGCCACGCACCTCAAACTTGCCTGACACGGAGACGTTCGGCAGCGGTGTGTCGATCCACGCCATCGCCGGGGTGACGCACGGCCCGGGCTGGCGTTGTGCAGGCAGTGCGAACAGCAGGAAGCGCTGATAGCCGTGATCGGTGGACACCACGGTCGGCGGCGGCAGCGGACCGACCATATCGCAGATGGCGTGGTAACGCTTCAACAGCTCGCGGTAGCGCTGATCGCTGGGCGAGAGCACCAGCAGGCGCGGTCCGGTACGCGTGCCGTCACTGAGCAATCCCCACTGCAACAACTGCGCGCTGCGCCCGTGCTTGTCGTTCACCTCGGCAGGCAGCACGTCGATGTTGGCATCGTGCAGCTGGAAGCCGAGCTCGGCGCCCACCTTGAAATTTTCTGCCAGCACGCGCGTGCCCGGCGGCATCTGCGCCAACTGCGCTTTGACCGCGCGCCCCAGAGCGTTCCAGCCAGCGAAGTTGCGCGGGTAGTATTTTTCGCCAGCAGCATGCGCGCGAATCGATGGTACCGACACCGCCAGGTAGTAGCCGTACGCGCCGAGCATGCCGAGCAGTGCGATCAGCCACGCTGCGCGGCGCAGCGGATGCGGCCAGCGCAGCAGGATCACCGGCACCGCCACCAGCAGCGCCAGGTAGCCGGGCAGCGGCCAGTGGAAGCTGATCCTCTCGGCATCGCTGAAGAAGCCGAGCACGAAGATTGCCACGGTCGAAATGCCGCCAAGCAAACCGAAATAGCGCCATTGCGCACGCGAGCCGCCGCCGCTGCGGGTGCCAGCCAGACCGACCTTGACCATCGCCCACGCCAGCAGCGGCGTCACCGCCACCGCCTGGATCAGCAGGAACCACAGCCCGCCGATCTGAAAACGCCATGGATGCCGGTCGACCAACTGGAAACGTAGCCCCGCTTCGTCATGGTCGGTATTCCAGAACAGCAGCGGCAACCAGCTCACCGCGCCCACGGTCAGCGCCATCCAGATGCGTGGATCGCGCATCACCGCGCGCCCTTGGGGGATGCACAGCAACGCGATGCAGCCCACCCCGATCACGCCAACGAAGCGATAGTGACTGAGCGCACCGATGACCAACCCGATGGCAAGCTCCAGCGCACTGGTGGCATCGACCTCGCGCAGCAAGCGAGCGCCAGCATCCATGCACAGCACCGCCGCCAATGCCATCGGCACATCTGGCACGGCCAGAATGCCCAGCGTGGCTGATAGCGGCATCAACAGGGTAAGGCTGCCGGCCTGCCAGCCCAGCGCGGAGCCGAACCAGCGCGTGGCGATATGCGCGACCAACCAGGGAATCAGCGCGGAAATGGCCAGAAACGGCAGCCGCAAGGCCAGCAGGTGATGCCCGCCCACCTCCACACCCAGCCGCGCCAGCCAGGCGGTCATGCCCGGCAGATCCGAATAGGCCGCGGCCAGATGTTGGCCTTCCTGCCAGTAAAACGCTTCGTCCACGAACAGCGGCAAGCGCGCGGCGATCAATAGCTTGACGGCCGTGGCCAGTGTCCACAGGATCACGAAGGTGCGATGTGCGCGTTGGTCCCCTTGCATTGCCCTGTGCACTCTTCTCTCACCTACGGAATTGTGATGTCGACACCGCTGCGTTCCACGGAAATGCTAACCGATGCGCTGCGCCAATCGCTGCGGCGCGCACAAGACCAGGTCAATTCGCTGCTGTTGGGCAAGGTGCAGGAAGTGCGGCTGGCATTCGTGGCGCTGCTGTCCGGTGGACATTTATTGATCGAGGACCTGCCTGGCCTGGGCAAGACCACCCTCGCCCATGCGATGGCCTCCAGCTTGGGCCTAGGCTTTCAGCGCGTGCAGTTCACCTCCGACCTGCTGCCGGCCGATGTGCTGGGCGTGTCGGTGTACGACGCCGCCTCGCGGCAGTTCCAGTTCCATCCCGGCCCGGTGTTCACCAACGTGCTGCTGGCCGACGAAATCAATCGCGCCCCGCCGCGCACGCAGAGCTCGCTGCTGGAAGCGATGGCCGAGCAGCAGGTGACGCTGGATGGCGTGACGCATGCGCTGCCGGAACCGTTCTTCGTGATCGCCACGCAGAACCCGGTCGATCTATCCGGCACCTTCCCATTACCGGATTCGCAGTTGGACCGCTTCCTGCTGCGGCTGAGCCTGGGCTACCCCAGCGCCGATGCCGAGCGTGCCCTGCTTTCCGGGGTAGATCGGCGTGAATTGATCGCCCAGGCCGCACCGCAGCTCAGCGATACCGATGTGGTTGCGCTGCGTGCGGTGGTCAACCAGATCCATACCAGCGATGCGTTGATCGGCTATGTGCAGGCGCTGCTGCTGCGCAGCCGCCAGCACGCCGGGGTACGCGTAGGCCTGTCGCCGCGCGCAGGCATTGCGTTGTTGCGCGCCGCCAAGGCCTACGCACTGCTGCTCGGGCGCGAGCACGTGCTGCCGGAAGACGTGCAGGCGCTGTTCGTGGCCGTGGCCGGGCATCGGCTGGTGCCGGAAGCAGAATCGTCCTCCGGGCCGGCGCTGGCCAAGGCGCTGCTGCACAGCGTGCCGGTGGACTGACCCAGGTGCCTGCGCGCCTGCGCGGCATCGGCCGCCGGCTCAGTCTGCTGGCCCGTCCACGGGGAGCGGAAGCGTTGCCGATCGTGCTGGATCGGCGGCGCATCTATGTGTTGCCGACCCGCTTCGGGTTGTTCGTCGCCGCCCTGCTGTTGGCGATGCTGCTGGGCGCGCTGAACTACAACAACAATCCAGCGCTACTGCTCGCGTTGCTGCTCGCGACAGCCGGGATCGCCAGCAGCATCATGGCGCACCTGCAGTTGTCGGCGCTGCGTATCGAAGCGGTATCGGCCGAACCGGTGATCGCCGGCGAACCGCTGCGCATGCGGGTGTCGTTGGCGCGTCGCGATACCCGCACACGGCGCGGGCTGCGCCTGGATCATCTGGAGAGCAGCGGTTTCTGTTCGCTGATTGAGCACGACATGGTCGAGGTCGACCTGCTGCTGCCGACCGAACGCCGCGGCTGGCAGGACATCGAGCGCATCCGCCTGTCCAGCACCCAGCCGCTGGGCCTGGTACGCGCCTGGTCGTGGGTGTGGCCGGAGACGCCGTTGCTGGCCTACCCCAAGCCAGAAGAACAGGGCCCTGCACTGCCCGACGGTGCAGGCTCGCCCAACCAGACCCGCTTGCACGCGCAGGGCGAAGAACTGCATCAGTTACGCCCGTATCGCGCCGGTGATGCGCCGCGCACGATTTCCTGGAAGCATTCGGCGCGTCGCGACACCTTGCTGGTGCGCGAATACGAACAGCCACTGGGCATCGAAGTCACGCTTGATTGGCGCGCACTGCACGCACTGCCGTACGAACGCCGCATCGCGCGGCTTGCCCGCTGGGTGAATCTTGCCGAACGCGACGGACGCCGCTATCGCCTGCTGCTGCCGGGCCAGCCGCCGCTAGGTCCCGCGCAAGGGCCGTCGCATCACCACCTGTGTCAGCGCGCCCTGGCCCTGCTTCCTCATGACTGAGCCCTCCCTCCCGATCAGCCCGGCAAGCCGCGCCTGGGTGCTGGCCACCAGTTGGCTGGCATTGACGCCACTGCTGTTGCAGCTGCCCGGCCTGCTTGCCGCCACTGTCGCCGTGGCTGCGGTGCTGGTCGGCGTGCTGAGCTGGCGCGGCACCTTGATGGCGCCGGTGCGGTTGTTGCTGGTGATCGCGATGCTGGCGGCGGTGTACTGGCAGATCGGCATGCGCTTCGGCCGCGACACCGGTTGTGCGGTGCTGGCATCGATGCTGGCGATCAAGGCTTCCGAACTGCGTACCCTGCGCGATGCGCGCAGCCTGCTCGGCTTTGCCTTGTTCGCCCCGTTTGCAGCATTCCTGCTCGACCAGGGGCCGGCAACGATGGGGCTGGCGTTGCTGGCGGTGGTCAGCGCCTTGCTCAGCATGCAGCGGCTGGCTGACGAAGAACATCGCACCGCCACGCCCGCCCTGCGCCTGCAATTGCGCGGTATCGGCAAGCTGGTCGCTATCGGTGTGCCGTTGGCGCTGGCCACCTTCTGGTTGCTGCCGCGCCTAAGTGCACCGCTGTGGGGTGTTCCCGAACGCGCGCTGTCGCGCCCGGGACTGTCGGACAACATGTCGCCGGGCGAGTGGATCGACCTGATGGCCGACGACAGCCCGGCCTTGCGCGTGCAGTTCACCGGCAAGGCGCCACCGCCGCAGCAGCGCTACTGGCGCGGGCCGGTGATGTGGGACTTCGATGGTCGCACCTGGCAGCGCGCGCGCTGGACCGGTCGCGCCCAACGCGCTTCGGTCACCGCAGGCCCGCAAACCTATCGTTATCGCCTGGATTACGAGCCTACCGATCGCCGCCAACTGGTGTCGCTGGATCTGCCCACCCACGCGGTAGCCAACGCCGAGTTATCGCCCGACTACGAACTGTTCGCGCAACGCCCGTTGAGCGCACTGACCCGCTGGGACCTGCAATCAGCACCGCCGGCGCGCTTCGATACCGACCTACCGGATCAATTGCGCAAGCGCGCACTTGCCCTGCCGCCCGGCTTCAATCCGCGCACGCTCGCGCTGGCACGGCAATGGCGTAGCGAGGCCGGCAACAACGACGATGCGGTGGTGCAGCGCGCGCTGCAGTGGATCACCGGCGAATTCGCCTACACGCTGGACACGCCGCTGCTTGGCCGCAACAGCGTGGACGAATTCCTGTTCCAGCAGAAGGCTGGTTTCTGCGAACACTTCAGCTCCTCGTTCGTGGTGCTGATGCGCGCGGCCGGCATCCCGGCGCGCGTGGTCACCGGGTACGCCGGTGGCACCTACAACCGGCTGGGCAACTACTGGGTAGTGCGGCGCATGGATGCACATGCCTGGACCGAAGTCTGGCTGGCCGGACGTGGCTGGGTCCGCGTGGACCCCACCGCCGCAGTGGCGCCGGAACGCATCTACGACACGCTCGAAGATCGCCTGCAAAGCGGCGGCGGCAACAACTTCGCCGACCTCGGCGCATGGGCCAGCATTGGCCAAGTCAGCGACTGGCTGCGCCGCGGCTGGAACGAGCTGGTGTTGTCCTTCGATGCCGACCGCCAGCAACGGCTACTGCAACCCTTCGGCATCGATCGCCTGGACACCGCACAACTGGCCGCCATCTTCGGCGTGTTCGCGGTGAGCGCGCTGGCATGGATGGGCTGGCTGCTGGCACGCGGCGAACGTGAGCGCGACCCGTTGCTGCGTGCCTGGCACCGACTGAGCCGGCGCTATCGCAAGCTCGGCCTTGCCCGCGAGCCGCACGAACCGGCCGGCGCCTGGGCACAACGTGTCGCCCGTTCCCACCCGAATACGGCATTGTTGGCACTCAGCCAACGTTTCGCTGCCGCGCGATACGCTGGCGCTGATTCGGACAGCGCCACTCTCTTGAAAGACTTGCTGCAGCATCGCCCGCGAACCGGAGCTTCCTCATGAGTACCCGTTTTCTTGTTCCTCTTATCGCTGTGCTCGGGCTCGCAGCCTGCGCCACCGCGCCCAAGCCGCTGCAGGGCCAGTTTCCTACGGTCAGTCCCAGCGATTCCACCGCCAGCGCCCAGGTCGGCACGTCAGTGCGCTGGGGCGGCAAGATCATCAAGACCACGCCTGGCCAGGGCCAGACCTGCTTTGAACTGATCTCGCGCCCGCTCAATGCCAGCGGTCGACCGGACCGTAATGCCGTCGATGCCAGCGACGGCCGCTTCCTGGCCTGCCGCTCGGGCTTCTACGATCCGGCCGTGTTCGAGCCTGGTCGCGAAGTGACCTTCATCGGCAAGATCGAAGGCTACGAAACCACCAAGATCGGCGAGTACGACTACAAGCTGCCCAAGGTCAATGCCGACGTGGTCTACCTGTGGCCGGTCGTGCGCGACGTGGAAGTCGTACCGGCTTACCCGTACGGCCCGTGGGGCGACCCGTGGGGTCCGCGCTGGGGCGGTGGTTGGGGCTGGGGCCGCGGCTGGTGGTAATGCGCCGCTGACCTAAATGTTATTCGCAAAAACGCCGCTCGCAGGGAGCGGCGTTTTTGTATGTGCGCGACGATCGCAGCGCTACGCGGACTGCGCGCAACGCGTGATCGAACCACGCGTCACGGCGTGCCGAAGCGGCCCAGTGGCGCACCCGCCAGCAAATGCAGATGGATATGGAAAACCGTCTGGCCGGCATGCTCGCGGCAATTCATCACGATGCGGTAGCCGTCCTGCGCCAGCCCCTGTGCGCGCGCGTATGCCGCTGCCGCAATGGCCAATTTACCGACCAGCAGCGCCTGCTCCGGTGGCACATCGTCCAGGGTCGCGATGGCGTGCTGCTTGGGAATGAAGAGCACATGCACCGGCGCCTGCGGTGCGATGTCTTCGAAGCCCAGCACCTCATCGTCTTCATAAACGATGGTGGCCGGGATTTCGCGACGAATGATCTTGCCGAAGATGGTGTCAGACATGGGAAGGAATTGGAGATGGGTCATTTGGGGTTGGCGAGAGCTTACCGCGCGCGCCAGTCTGCTTTAGCGAATCCACAACACCGACTCCCCCAATCCCCGCCTTCAAGGCACCTCACTGCGGGTGCCGAAGGCGTGCGACAAGGTGCCGCGGTCGACGTATTCCAGCTCGCCGCCCAGCGGCATGCCCTGGGCAAGCCGGCTCGGCCGCACCGTGTGCTGGCGCGCCAGTTGCGCGAGGTAATGGGCAGTCGCCTCGCCTTCCACGGTAGCGTTGGTGGCGATGATCATTTCGGTCACTTCGCCAACGGCCAGACGCTCGCCGAGCCGATCCAGCCCCAGTTCGCGCGGGCCGATGCCATCCAGCGGCGACAAGCGCCCTTGCAAAATGAAATACAACCCGCGGTAGCCGGTGGCGTGCTCGATCGCCAGGCGATCAGCCGGCGATTCGACCACGCACAGTTGCTGCCGGTCGCGACTGCTGCTGGCGCAGATGGTGCAGATTTCCGATTCGGTGAAATCGCGGCACTGCACGCAGTGCCCCACCTTTTCCACCGCATTGGCCAACGTCGTCGCAAGACGCCGCCCACCCTCGCGCTCGCGCTCAAGCACGTGATACGCCATGCGCTGCGCCGACTTCTGGCCCACACCTGGCAATACCCGGAAGGCCTCGATCAGTTGTTCGAGCAGAGAGGACATTGGTTCGGGAATCGGGAATCGGGAGTGGGGAATCGCAAAGGCTGAAAAGCAATTTCGCTCTTACGATTCCCGATTCCCCACTCCCGCTTCCCCGCCTCTCAGAACGGCAACTTCATGCCGGGCGGCAACTGCATTCCAGCTGTCGCCGAGCCCATGCGGTCCTTGGATTCGGCGTCGATCTTGTTGGACGCGTCGTTGAAGGCGGCGGCGATCAGATCCTCGGCCATCTCCTGGTCGGAGAGGATGCTCGGGTCGATCCGCACCTTGCGGCATTCCTTGGCGCCGGTCAGCGTCACGCTGACCATGCCGCCGCCGGCGGTGCCGGTGACTTCTAGCTTGGCCAGTTCTTCCTGCGCGCGCTGCAGGTTTTCCTGCATCTTTTGCGCCTGCTGCATCAGTTGGGCAATGTTTCCACGCATGGGGCGTCACTCGTCGTAAGGGCGGATGGAATCGGGGACGATCCGCGCGCCTTGCTGCTGGATCAGCAGCTGCACCGTCGGGTCGTTCATGAAGGCGGTTTCTGCCGCTCTCTGGCGCTCGCCTTTCTGGCGGTTGGCGCGCTCATGCAGGGTCTCGACATCGGCGCTACCGGTTTCGATGACGATGCGCGGCGTGTTTCCCAACACCGGTGCCAGCGCTTGCGCGAGGTTGGCGATGGAGCGCTCGGAATTAAGATATTCAAAGCCTGGTGCCAGCGCCAGCCGCAGCACGCCATCGCGATGGCCGATAAACGCGGCGTTGGCGGCCAGTTGCCGCGACGGGCCGTTCAAGCCGCTGCGCGTGACCAGCTCCAGCCATTGCTCGGCATCGGCGATGCGGCCGTCATCGAGCAGGGCCGATGCATCGGTTGCCGAACGTGATGCTGACGATGCCGTTGCCGATGGCGTAGCCACCACGGGTTCTACAAGCGATGAGGGCTCGACAAGCGGTGTGGGCGAAAACGTTGCGACCGAAGCCGGAGCTTCCACCGCAGCGTCTGACGCAATCGCAACGGGGTGCGCGAGCTCGGCGGGTGCAGACGGCGGAGCCATCGCCGCTTCAGGCGCAAGCACGGCCATCGTGTCGGATGCAGGCGTGGCCTGCGTACGCACCGGCGCATCGTCCACTGCCCACGGCGGTGCGTCCTCATTGCGCGCACTGGCTGCAGACGCACGATTGGCCGAAGAAGACTCTTGGGGGGGAAGCACGACAACGGGAGCCGCGGCCAGAGTCGCCTGGGTCGCTGTGGCCGGCAAGGCCGCCTCCGCAGCAGCAGGCATCATGTCTGTCACCACAGCAGGCACGGCCACCACGGCGGACGCCGCCGTCACCGGCGCAGCCCCTGCCGGCGCAGCAGCCTGACCGCCGCCGGCGGCAGAACGCGCGCCAGCGCCTGCAGTGGCACCGCGCCCGTCATCCGAGCCGCCAGCCGGAACAGCCGCAGCGGGGCGGAAGGCCAGCATGCGCAGTACTGCCATTTCGAAACCGGCGCGCGGGCTGGGCGCCAGGTACAGATCGCGGCGCCCGTTGAGCGCCATCTGGTACCACAGCTGCACGACCTCCGGCCGCAACTGCGCCGCAAACGGGGTCGGGTCGATCCCGTCGCCAACGAAGGCCACCGACGGCACCAGCTGCTGCACCTGCACGCGATGCAACGCCTCGGCCAGTGCTTCCAGCACACCGCTCCAATCGGGTGAAAATTCGGCCAGCGCGGCGACCAACTGCAGCAGGCGTGCGCCATCGCCATCGGCCAGCGATTGCAGCATCGCGCCGACTTGGGTGCGATCGACCGTGCCCAGCATGGCGCGCACCACATCCTCGCGCAGCGCGCCACCGGCGTAGGCGATCGCCTGATCCAGCAGCGACAGACCATCGCGCAACGAGCCGTCAGCGGCTTTGGACAACTGCACGATCGCCGATGGATCCGATTCGATCTGCTCGGCGGCCAGGATGCGGGTCATCTGGCCCTGAATCTGATCCTCATCCAGCCGCTTGAGGTTGAATTGCAGGCAGCGCGACAGCACGGTCACCGGCAATTTCTGCGGATCGGTGGTGGCCAGCAGGAACTTCACGTGCTCCGGCGGCTCCTCCAGCGTCTTTAGCAGCGCATTGAAGGCCGCCTTGGAGAGCATGTGCACTTCGTCGATCAGGTAGACCTTGAACTTGCCGCGCGAGGGCATGTACTGCGCGTTCTCGATCACCTCGCGCACATCGTCCACACCGGTGTTGGACGCGGCGTCGATTTCCAGCAGGTCGATGTAGCGGCCGGCATCGATATCCAGGCAGGCCGGACAGATGCCGCACGGGTCGGCACTGGTGCCGGTCTCGCAATTAAGCGATTTGGCGAAAATGCGCGCGATGGTGGTCTTGCCAACGCCGCGGGTGCCGGTAAACAGGAACGCGTGATGCACGCGCCCACTGTCGAGCGCGTTACTGAGCGCGCGGACCACGTGTTCCTGGCCTACGAGTTCGGCAAAACGCTTCGGGCGCCACTTGCGGGCAAGAACGAGATAAGACATCGGGCAACCGGCTTTGTTTGAGCCGATATTGTGCCACGCCCTGTCTCAACGGCTGCGGCTGGAAGATTCAGCTTGTGGTACGGGCCGGCGACCGCTAGAATTTGCGGCCCTGTTCGACCACGGTCGTGCAGGCACGGAGAGGTGTCCGAGTGGTTGAAGGAGCACGCCTGGAAAGTGTGTAAGCGTCTAAACCGCGCTTCGGGGGTTCGAATCCCCCTCTCTCCGCCAGATTACGCAAACCCCTGAGAAATCAGGGGGTTTTTTGTTAGCGTAAAAACTGGCTGCAGCTGCGCACGTCGGAACACACGACGCCCATGCGCATTCCTCATCATCTCGTTCGAGCCCCCTCCGGACTCTGGTCCTACCGACAGCGTGTGCCGGTCGATTTGCAGCCCATCGTGGGTCGGCAGACCTTCAAACGCACCCTGCACACCTACGACATGCGGGAGGCGAGACTGCGCGCTCTGACCCTGGCTGCCCGGTATGCTCAGGTCTTCACTGTGTTGAAGGAACGACGCATGCAAAGCCAAGACGACGACCTGGACGCGCTCCTGGCGCGCCTGACCGGCACCGAACGTCCGCAGGAGTTGACCCTAAATCGGACGCGCTCGGCAGATGGGTCGATCACCGAGCAATGGCAGATCGACACCCCCGAGGACGTCACGCTCTTCCAGCAACTGATGGCGCTCACCGCCCCGCAGCCCAGTGCGCTGGGGGAGCTGATTCAACAGCACGTGCCGCCTCTCCCCACGCCGAGGCGGGTAACCAAACCCTCCCTCGAATCAATCACGCTCGGGAAGGCCCGAGACGCCTGGCTGAACAGCCTCAAGGGCAGCACCCTGCCCAAGACCTGGACCATCAAGCGGACCGCTGTCGAACTGCTGACCAGCTTCGTGGGCGAGAAGACCAAGCTACACACGATTACCCGCTCGGACCTGGCCCGGTGGTATCAGGACATGCGGGAAAAAGGCGCCTCTACACCGACGTCCCCCCAATTTTGAGTAGCACCTCAGTTTGGAGTCCAATTCCCTACCCCAAGGAGATTGGACGTGAAGAAGCGTTTTACCGAAGAGCAGATCATCGGCTTCCTGCGCGAAGCCGAAGGCGGCGTGGCGATCAAGGATCTGTGCCGGCGCCATGGCTTCAGCGAGGCCTCGTACTATCTGTGGCGTAGCAAGTTCGGCGGGATGAGCGTGCCCGATGCCAAGCGGCTCAAGGACCTTGAGTCAGAGAATGCTCGACTGAAGAAGTTGCTGGCCGAGCAGTTGTTCGAGAACGACCTGATCAAGGATGCGTTGCGAAAAAAGTGGTGAGCGCACCGGCGCGTCGTGCGCTGGTGTGCGAGTGGATCAGGCGTGGTGCCAGCGAACGTCGTGCCTTGGCGGCGATCGGCATGAGCGCCAGCGCGCTGCGCTATTGCCCACGCCAAGACCGCAATGGCGAACTGCGCGAGCGCATTCTTGCGTTGGCGCATCGCCATCGCCGCTACGGCGTGGGGATGATCTATCTCAAGCTGCGACAGGAAGGACGCCTGGTGAACTACAAGCGCGTGGAGCGGTTGTATCGCGAGCAGCAGCTACAAGTCCGGCGCCGCAAGCGCAAGAAGGTACCGGTTGGCGAGCGTCAGCCGCTGCTGCGGCCAGCGCAGGCCAACCAGGTGTGGTCGATGGACTTCGTGTTCGACCGGTCCGCCGAAGGTCGAGTGATCAAGTGTCTGGTGATCATGGACGACGCAACGCACGAAGCGGTCGCCATCGAGGTTGAGCGCGCTATCTCCGGGCACGGGGTTGCGTGCGTGCTGGATCGGTTGGCACGGAGTCGCGGCCTGCCGCAGGTGATCCGCACCGACAACGGCAAGGAGTTTTGCGGTAAGGCAATGGTCGTCTGGGCACATGCCCGTGGTGTGCAACTACGGCTAATCCAACCCGGCAAGCCAAATCAAAACGCCTATGTTGAATCGTTCAACGGCCGACTACGCGACGAATGCCTCAACGAGCACTGGTTCCCGACGTTGCTGCACGCGCGCACCGAGATCGAACGCTGGCGACGCGAATACAACGAGGACCGACCCAAGAAAGCAATTGGCGGCATGACACCGGCTGCCTACGCCCAACATCTTGCCAACACCGATATCATCAGCCCCGGACTCTAAACCCGACCGCTACTCAGGGCGGGGGACGTCGGTCTGCCCTTGGCAGCGCGATGGGCCTCCCTCATTGGCTTGTATACCGGCGCCCGCGCGTCGGAGGTCGGCCAACTCCTGACCGCCGATGTGGTGGAGGACGGCGGTATCCCTTGCATCCAGATTTCAGATGAGGGAGAGCATCAGAAGGTGAAGACGGATGTGAGTTTGAGGACGGTGCCGGTCCACCCCGACCTGCTCGCTTTGGGCTTCCTGAGCTGGTTCGAGCAGGCGCGCGCCGAGGGGCAGGAGCGTTTGTTCCCATCGGCCAAAGCCGACGCCAAAAACGGCCAGGGCAACTGGATTTCCAAAGCGTTTAGCCGGCACCTGGCCGAGGTGGGCAAGAACTGGCCCAAGGCCAAGCGCGGCTTCCACTCGCTCCGCAAGACCTTGATTCAAGAGTTGCAGGGCGCAGGCGTGGTGTCCGAGCTCCGGGCTCAATTGGTCGGCCACGAGTTGGACGACGAGCACCACGTCACTTACAGCCGGGCTTTCACCGCCAAGGAAAAGCTGGACGGGCTCAGGGGCGTGTCGCCGGGGCTGTCGGTGTTGGCCTATGGCCTCAGCCTCGATTCCCTGTCGGCCTTGATGAATCAGACAACGTCAGTCGTTTCCTTGAAAAGCAACGCTCTGAGAGCTTGATGACCTCAGCGAAGGCGTCACCCTAAATGGCTGCAAGCAATCGAACGAAGGGCATCATCTGCGACCAAATTAGGCCGCACCTTGCGCTGAAGCGCCTTGATGCGTTCCCTCTCGGCCGTGCAGCCCACCTTAGCCGACACGGACACCATCGCCGCCCATTGCGGCTCGCACTCGCCTTGGTGCTCCAGCGCCATCTTCGCCGAACGCTCCCCGGATTTCCGGGGAGAACTTGCTTGCTCCGCTGATGGCTCCACCTTCTCAAGAAATGGAACCTCAAGACTTCTCGGGGCGGTTCAGCAATTGGCGGCACGACGCCATCTACGTATGCCAAACAGCTGACCAACACCGATATCACAAACCACGACCTCTAAGCCCGACCGCTATTCAGATTGGGGGGATGTCGCCTTTGATTCACGCATGAATTTGCAGCAAATCAATAAAGCAAGTAGCCAAGCTATTGCTGGATAAATTCCGGTCCAAACTTTATCCGCATTATTGAGATCAAATGTCACGAGAACGACAAGGAAACACACCATAAGGAATGCAAATGCCATCGCACTTGCCGCGAAAAAAATCCTGGCGATCATCTTGATCCTCATCACTTGCAGCCACATTTGGAAACGGATGAATCTACAACTGTGGCTGAGCCAGCAACACCGCCAGCGCCTATTTCAAAGCCACGACTCGGGCCTTTCTCTAAGAAGTTGTAAGCACCCGACCTCTCAGGAGGACTCAGTGCCCCCCCATCACCGCCGACCTGGATCATTGAAAATCCATAGCCGCCAAATGCGGTGATGCCAGCGCTCCACATTGAAAACCATCCATTCAAAACGTTGGGATTAACGTAATTCAGTCTGTCTTGAAGGGTGACGGTTGATGTTGTGAGGCTGAAAGGCGGCACGCCTTTTATCTCCACACCAATCGTTGGGCCTATCGCAACAACTTCCGCACGCCCTTGCTCGCCATTTACGCACTCCGAATTCAGGGAGAGCCTGTAGAAGCCACCTCCAATTCCAGATGCAGCACTGCCACTGGTCATGGTTCCACTCCATTTGACTAACCCCAGTGGATCGATTAATCCAACTGGGTTACCGCCAACATAGGCATACGTAGCAATCCCCCCATCGAGGCCAATCGGATCACTCTGCCCATATCGCCCAATGGCAGCATCGTAATCCCGGAAGTAATTCTGATTTAGTCCACTAGCCGCATCAAACCGCTGCCCCGGGAACCGCATATCCAACACCAACGCCGCACCATCGCCATCCGGATCCTGATTCGGCGCAGTATTGCCGAAGGCTTCGCCCTTTAGGCTCCAGTTCCACACCGCCACGTTACGAGCCGGGTCAACCACCACACGCGGGCTGCCCAAGTGATCGGGTTCGATGTAGTGCAGCTTGTTTGCGCTGGCTAGCAAGCCGACCGGCATGTCGTATAGCCAGATCACCTGTTGTTTGGGCGCGCCATTGGTGTCGTAGTCGCCCAACCAGTGGCCGGCTTCATCGTAAAGCGTGTAGGTGTTGGTGGTGCCGAGGAAGCGGCGCACCTGCTCGCCTTTACCGTTGTAGCGATAATTCATCACCAGCACGCCTGCACGCTTGACCATGCTCATGCGGCCGGATGCGTCGTAGGGGAACTCCCGCGCCTTGCCACCGATGCTCAGCGTATTGCCTGTCTTGTCGTAGGTGCGCGCCACGCCAGCTGCTGCACTCAGGCGATGATTGGTCGTTGGATAGGTGTAAGCCTGTGTAACGCTGCCGACCTTGGCGCTGAGGCGATTGCCGGTGGCGTCATAGCTATAGCCGTCAATGACTGTTCCTGTGATGCCATCGGTGAGGGCAGTGAGGCGGCTGAGCGTGTCGTAGCCCAGGCCGATCTCCGGCGTTGGATTGCCGGCTGGGGTCAGTGCGGTGAGATTGCCCACCGCATCGAACCCGAACCCCACATCCAGACCGCCAACCGCTTTGTCTTGAATGGCCTTGGGGCGGTAATCCTGATCGTAAGCTCGGGTCAGCACGCGGCCGTTGCCGTAGGTCCAGCCGGCCACCGGGCCCATCGGCAGATACGTGACACCCTTGACCAACACCTCGCGCGAGCCTCCAGGCGCGGTATAGCCCACCTCGGCGATCTGGCCCAGCTCATTGCGTACATAGTCAACCATCGCCCCGTCCGGATAGACCATGCTCGTCAGGTTCCCGCCTGCCGTATAGGCATAACGGACCGTCAATGCCTTGCCATTGGTCGTCTGGACCTTACGCACAATGTCGCCGAACCGGTTGTAGCAATACTGCGTCGTGCCGCTGCCGTCCTTCATGCTGGCCAAGCGCCCGGCTGCGAACTGCTCTCCCGCCACGCAGACAGCCGGGGCCACGTCGTAGACAAAACGGGTCTCAAGCGCTGCATCGGCATAGGACACCGATACTGGCCGGTTTAAGGCATCGTAGGTGTAGGTGGCCTGCCGGTTGGCTGCGTCCTTTCTAGACAGCACGTTGCCTGCGTCGTCGTAGGTGAAGCCGGTGCTGCCCGTGTCGGGACTTGTCAGCGCCAACAGTTCGCCCAGACCGTTGCGCTGGTAGGTAGTCTTCAAGCCTTTCGGATCCGTCACCACTGACGGTTGTCCAAGCACGTCGTATTGAAAAGCGCTCGTCGCCTTGATGCCGCCGGCGTCTTCGATACTCTGCTTCAAGCGATGCAAGGCATCATAGGTATAGGTGCTTGACCTACCCATGGCATCTGTCCGCTCCTTCAACGTGCCCACTGCATCGTAGGTGAAATCCGTCGGGTTGCCCTGCGCATCTGCGGTTGTTTTTAGGTGGCCTAGCTCATCGTAGAGCCGGGACATGGTGGCCTTAAGCACACCTTTTGAGTCCTGGATCTCCTCCTTAACTCGCCGTCCGGATTTGTCGAGCGTATAGAGGATGGCATTTCCGTAACGATCCGAAACCTTGGTCAGGCGGAATGCGCTGTCGTAGGTGAAGTTAGACACGTCGCCGCCCGGCAGCGCAACCTGCTTGACCAAGCCGGTGGGCCAATAGCTGTAGCGCGTAATGCGGTCATCCGTCTCCGAGCCGCTGTCCTGTCCCCGGACCATGCTTGCCGTCAGCCGACCTCGGGCATCGTAGCTATAGTCGGTCACAACCCCATTCGGATCCTTCTGCGACAACACACGGCCGGCGCTATCGTAACTGAGGAACTGGGTGACCTGGCCCACTGCATTGGTGATCGTCTTCAGGTCTCCGCCCTGGGCCGCGGGATAGTAGTCGTAGGTGGTGGCGTCGCTGAGATCCGTGCGCGCTCCGTCCACACGCAGCAGCACTCCCACCAGGGGGCAGCTTCCTGCGGTTACGTCGGCCTGCTCGCAATAGGTGAAGGTCTGCTGACGCTGCTTCCCGGAAACGGCATCTTGCTCGACCTGGGTCAGTGCTTGGCCACGCTCATTGCGAGTCCATCGCTTGGACACAACCAGCCCCTGCGCCCCCTTCACATTGAGCTCGGTCAATTGGTGGGTCAGCGCATCCCTCACGCTCTCGGTGCGCACCGCCTCCGGCGTGCCGTCGCCGACCGTCACCGCCGATTGATACGCCGGCGCGTATTCGTAGGAAACCTTGCTGCCCGATGCGTCCGTCACGCTTTGCAGCCGACCATCGCTGAAGTAGGTGTTGGACGTGCTTGCTGGGCCTTCGGTTACGTTGTTGACCGGGCTGAAAATGGTAGACCCATACTCGAAGCGCTTGACCGCGCCAGAAGCTTGTGTAACTTCCGTAACGCCTTCGGCCACGTAGTTTAGGGTCACTCCATCGACCACCTCGGTATCGCCATGGAGAACGCTGCTGATCACGCGTCCATAGGTGTCGTAACCAAACGAAGCATAACGCTGTCCGTTCTCCCCAGTGATACCAGTCAAATAGTTGACCAGCTGGGGCTCCGCAAGCCCCTTCTCATGATAGTGGTAAAGGCGCTTTGCGCCGTCGGGATACGTTGCGACAATCAGATTTCCATCCACATCGTAGTCGTAAAGGACGATGCCGCCACCAGGAATCTCCATGCCTGTGACACGCCCGTCGGTATAGGTGAACGTCACGGCGCGGCCATGGCCATCAACCAATCGCGCAATGCGCGTGCCATCGTAGACCACTGTTACGTCACGGTCCGGCGAGGCTGGATTGCGCACCGCGAGCAGTTGGCCATCCTTACCGAAATCGCGGTATTCGCCAGTTTCTCCGATGACCCGGTAATACGTGGTGCTGTTGCTGATGCGGCGATACAGCCGCCCCGAATTCTGAGCACGACCGGTGCCAGCAGCAACCGTGGTGAAAACATCCCTGTTGCCCGCCTCGTCGAGATAGGCTGTGTTGGAACTGTCGAATCGGTCACTGTAACTCAGCGACCAGCCTTCTCCGACTGGAATGACACTCTTGGTCTGATTGACAGAATGATAGTAGCGATTGAACGGGCGCCCTGCGAACTCAAAGTCTTTCTCTTCTCGAGACTTGTCGCCTGTCGTCGGGTGGCAAGGGTTGTTGGTGCTGCAGCTTTGGAACTGCTTCAAGGGCGACGTGACCCAGGTGTTATCGTCGTTCTCGGGTCTACAAACAGGCTCCGTCGTGAGAGTAGCCTCTGTAAGAATTGAGTCTCGAAGGTAAGGTGTGAAGTTAGCCTCGCAAGTCAACTTTCGCTTTTTGTAGACGTTCCAGCGCTGCGACACCGACACAGGTGCCCCCGAGTTCGACTGACAATTAAATTTCGCGGTGAAATATTTGTCTGAGCTATAACTAACATCGCCACTTGGGAGCAGACCCAGCCCCGTCGTGTTGTAATCCGACGTTTGAGTATTGGACAGAAGTGAACAAGATTTCCCGACCTTGGTCGTTAGGATGTCCAACGACTTGGCGATGAGTGCGCCTTCATCCGTGCACCAGCTTGATCCAAACTCTGGGGACGCTGTGCACCCGGGGTTCCCGACCCCGTAGATACCCAAATTGACCCCATAGGACGGGCTGGAGACCGAGGTTGCTTTTAGAGACGGGACACGGAAATAGGTCCAGACCTCTCCCGCTCCCCGATTCAAGAAACCTCTTGAGTAGGCCTTCAAATACTGACCGATGCCTTGGTAGTCCTTGGAGTTGCGAAGGGCATCGGCAGCCTTCTCCATTGTGTCGTAGCAGCCGAGGGACAGCGCGCAGAACGTAGCTTTAGGCGGAGTTTGGGCGTGCGCAGGACTAGCGCCTAGTAACCCATAGGCACCAAAAACAACCGGCATCAAGAGCGCCGCGCAACGCGCGCTCTTTGACAGAACTGAGGAAGCAGAAAAACGCGCCACGGCCCGATTTGACACGGCAACACTCCTTGTCAGCTGCACTTGCAGCATCAGTTAGGAATCCATTCCCACCCACCCCACGCTAGCAGCGGTGGTGATTACAACCAATCCCATGAAAAGGACGGCAGGCGTTAACGATATCGGATTAGCGATGAGGCGACAAGCAAGGCGTTTCCAACGCAGAAAGTATCGTCTTAAATCATGGTGGCATCGTCAGCGGCAGTGGGGTAATCCCCCGCTTTTAGCGTTCGCCAAAAGTGGAGCTACGCGGCCATCGCCAATTTCATTGCTGGGGTGATACCGCCGAGCGCCATGTTGGGGCGCTCATGGTTATACGTCCATAGCCAGCGCGTGGCCTTGTCCTGAACCTGCTCGATGGTGTCGAACAACGTTGTGGCCAGCCAAGCGTAGCGGACGGTGCGGTTGTAACGTTCGACGTAGGCATTTTGCTGCGGTTTGCCCGGCTGGATGTGCTCGATCCGAATGCCGCGCTGCTGTGCCCAAGCTAGCAGCGCGCCGCTGATGTACTCCGGGCCGTTGTCGCAGCGAATGGCGTTTGGCTTGCCGCGCCAGTCGATGATCTGATCCAACGAGCGGATCACCCGGGCCGATGGCAGCGACAGGTCGACCTCAATGCCCAGACCCTCGCGATTGAAGTCGTCGAGCACGTTAAATAACCGGAAGCTGCGACCATCGGCTAACTGGTCGTGCATGAAGTCCATCGACCAGACCTGGTTGATCGTCTCCGGTACCGACAACGGCTCTGGACGCTCACGTACCAGCCGTTTCTTCGGCTTGATCCGCAGGTTCAACTCCAGCTCCCGGTAGATGCGGTACACCCGCTTGTGGTTCCAGCCGAAGCCCTTCACGTTGCGCAGGTGCAGAAAGCATAGGCCGAACCCCCAATCACGATAGGTCGTGGTCAACCGGACAAGCCAATCGGCAATCTGGACGTTCTCCTCGCTGGCCTTGGCTTGATAGCGGTAGCAGGTCTGGCTGACCTCAAACGCCTGGCAGGCATGCCGGATGCTCATCGCCTTGTTCGCCACCGCCCATCGGGCCATCTCCCGGCGTTGAGATGGCCTCACCATTTTTTTGCCATCGCCTCACGAAGTACTTCGGCAGCCATTTGCGATTCGGCGTACATCTTCTTCAGGCGCCGGTTCTCGTCCTGCAGCTCCTTGAGCTGGGACATCAGCGACGCATCCATGCCGCCGAACTTGCTGCGCCACTTATAGAACGTTGCCGAGCTGATGCCGTGCTCTCGGCACAACTCCGGCACTGAGGTGCCGGCCTCGGCCTGTTTGAGGACGGCGATGATCTGGCTGTCGGTGAAACGGGATGTCTTCATGGAACCTCCTCAGAAAAGGGTACGAGAAAATTCCACTTCTGGCGTCAGCTAACCTGTGGGGGGATTACCCTCTGCAATGAACTGCTGCCCGAGCGAGGAGCAGTGCTTGACCGCACCCGAGCTGTCGATGGCTACACCTCCGAGAATACCCGCCTGATTCATGCCTCCTGCGACGTGGCCCATCAGGTGGCGAAGGGGTACACCTAGATCAACCCGGTTCCGGGAAGTCCGAGTCCTGGGCGGGATATGGCAACAGGGTGCAGGTCGGCTACCGGGTAGTGACCTGCTACCTTCGTCATCGCCATTTCCTTGCGGTCCACCTTCACCGGCTTGTTCTCAGAATCCAGCGTTACCAGTACGTCCGCTTTGATGAGCATTGCAGAGACTACGTGGATGGAATCCGGAGTAGTCAGGATATATGGCTCGCCTGCTCCGTTCTTCTCCTTGCCATAGCAGTGACGTCGGAGGCGGGCCGCTTGTCGAGCGATACCATCGCTTAGGGCTATCGTCTGGAGTTGCTACGGCGAATCATGGACTCGAACCGCTCGCGCGCCTCATCGCCCAATTTCATCGACAAGACCTCTGTAATGCCCACCGTCGAGATCGCAAGGACGATCTGGTTGCGGTCAAATGCTCCGGCTTGCGACAAGAGCGCGTTATAGACTCCGTCGCCGTGGTTCTTTTCCTCTTTGAGCAGCGCGATGAACGCCGAACTGTCCCAATAGATGATAGTGGCCTTACCACTCATTCCGCAGCTCCCGGACGAACTCCGCCGCACTCAACTCGCCGGTGGAGTCCGGCGCGCTTCCAGCAAGTTCACTCAGCGTCGGAAGATCGCTATCTAGTGGATGAATTTCAATGTGCCGGACGCTAACCTCGTGCGGCCAAAAATCATCTTCATACGATTTGAGTTCCCCTTCGACCGTGGCGTTGTGCTCGACAGAGGCGGCGGCTTGAGTAAGCAATTCGAGTGGGAAAAAACACTTGATTTCCACACCTCCAACCGGGGGCACGATCTTGAAATACGGCTGTTTCCCGACGCCCGAGTAACGCTTGACCACGCCCTTGACTGCTCCGAATTCTCGCCGCACATCAGGCAGCGCATCATCGAGAGCTTTGGCGACAGCATCATCGAGTGGAATGGGAGCAATTCCAGGGCCGTCGATCCAAAGCCGCTCGAACCTCTCGCCAACTCCTGCGACCAGCTTCCGCAAGTGACCAACAAGACGGGCACGATCGGAATCGACGCGCGCGGTCCGGCTCCGGACCTGACCCAAGAACGTGACAAAAGAATCTGCGACGCGGCCCGCCTGATGGCCGTTGTCGGCAAGCGAAATAGGCAGCACACCCACCATCGCCGGGCTGTTATGGCTCAACTCAGAGACTACAAAGTCCACCGCAGGCGAGCCCTCATGGGAAACAAGATTTCCCGTCTCTGCCAGCGCCGCTTTGAACGCAGCGAGCTTGTCGATAAACGCGCCCAAGCGAACGTCGCCGCCGAGTTCATCAACGCCTTCCATATGAAGGCGCAGAACCCGGGGCTCGGCAAGTTGGTCAATGGGACGGCTCATGGCGGCATCTTAAAGGCTGAATGACAGAAAGGCTCCCATGCTTCTGTTCACAGGATGAGACGGTAACAAATGGAGGCTAAACGGCTGGCATTTCCAGAGAAAAACCACCGCAGACCCTTGCCCAGCAGTGACCGCAGCGCGAGCCGCCAGCTCCGGGAGGTCTCAATGCGCCCGGCCAAGAGGCCATCCAGCGAATTGGCCCGCAAGCCGTGTTCTTCGCGAATTTCGAGCTTGGTCCGGGAGAGACTATCCGTCCGGACTCGACGTGCTGCCAGCGATAGATGCATTCGCTGCCCCGGGCGCGCGCCCGGCAGGTCGGGTCCGCCCATGGCCTTCACCTGCGCGAACATGCGAGCAAGGTAGCCCGGATCGGGCATAGCCGGGCAATCGCATTCCGCGTAGCGATTGCCTGTGTAGTGCAACTTCCCCCGTCGCCGTCGCTACCTCGTCATTCCCGTCCGCGCCGGGAGGGGTTGGGACCGCGCCTTTCATGCTTCGTAATCCTCGCCCAAAGTCTCGGCGATGGCCTGGGCGGCGAGCTGCCTGCTCAGGTTGGCGATGGGGGTCGGCCCCCAAGGCTAGCGGCGAGCATGCCAGACCAGCTACAATGGCAGACCACAAAGCAGGACACCTTCCTGGTTTGCGTGGCTGTAGGAGAGTCAGGAAGTTGGATCGGGATCAGTACCTCCCCCTCTCTCTCCGCCAGTTTCATGATTTGCGCACTGACACCAATGCCGCAAATCCCAGGGCCATGCCAATGGCCCACGTCTTATGGTGGCCCCGTCGGTCCCTCGCGACGCTAGATCGAAAATCCCGCCAGGGCCGGAAGGCAGCAACGGTATCGATTGATGCGGGCGCCGAGGTCAACCGGCGGGGACACCACCCTAACTTTCGACAGACACCCAGCGGATTCGCCGGAACACTGGCTTGTGCGCGATTGATCGAGCAGCGAGCAGCAGTCATCTTTTGCAGCGCGAGGCCGCCACGCCTCAAGCCGACCAGTCATTCGTACCCGCCGTGGCAACGGCGCATGCATTACCGCAGCATTAGCGTCTCCCACGGCGCGATGCGGGCGCCGAGGTCAACCGTCGGCACACTACCCTAACCTTTTGGATTTCCCCTGCACCAATTTTGCAGGGGGGGAGCATTACCGTGGCTGCGACTCTGGATGCAACCAGCCCGCATCGCCTTCCAGGTAATGCTCGTGCTTCCAGATCGGCACGCGTGCCTTGACCTCATCGATGATGTAGCGGCACGCATCGAAGGCGGCGCCACGATGTGCCGCACTGACGCCGACCCACACCGCCATGTCGCCGATGCGCAGTTCGCCCACGCGGTGCACGCAATGCGCGTGCACGATGGCGAACCGCTGCATTGCTTCGTCAAGAACGCGCTGCCCTTCGGCCTGTGCAAGCGCGGCGTAGGCTTCGTAGCGCAATCCGGCCACGCCGCGGCCTTCGTTGTGATTGCGCACCCAACCTTCGAAACTGGCAAACGCTCCGGCATGCGGGTGCTCGACGCCGGCACGCAACTGATCGACCGGCAATGGCACGTCGGAAAGCGCAAAGATCGCTGCAACCTGCTCGTTCACCGTCAACCTCCCGACACCGGCGGAATAAACACCACTTCGCTGCCATTGCGCACCGCATCCTCCCAGCGCGCGAATGCGCCATCGACGGCCACACGCAACTGCGCAGGCAGCCAGCGCAGGCCATGCCGTGCATCGAGTTCTGCATACAGGCCGCGCAGATCCTGCGCGCCGGTCTGCACACGCTCATCGGCAATGCCTGCGGCCTCGCGCAAGCTGGCGAAATACAACACCGTCACCGTGGCCGTCACTAGGCCGCTCCGATATCGCGCTTGCCGCCGCGCTTGGACACCAGCTTGGTCGGGCCGATGCTCATGCTGTGCGATAACGCCTTGCACATGTCATAGACCGTCAGCGCAGCCACGCTGGCGCCGGTGAGCGCTTCCATTTCCACACCGGTGCGATGCACGCAGCGCACCGTGCAGCGAATATCCAGCACCTGTTCGCCCGCCCAGTCGATCTCGAAACGACACGCATCGATCGGTAGCGGATGACAGAACGGAATCAATTCGTGCGTGCGCTTGACCGCCATGGTGCCGGCGATTACCGCCGTCTCCACGATGCCGCCCTTGGCGCTACGCAAGCCGTTGGCGCGCAGTTGTGCGGCCACGGCAGCCGGAAAGCGCACACGGCTTTCTGCAGTAGCGCTACGGGCGGTGACCGCCTTGTCCGAGACATCCACCATGGTGGGAAGCCCGGCATCGTCGAGGTGGGTCAGGCGTGCGGAACGGGAATTTGCAGACATGGGAAGCAACGCGAAGACAGGTACTCAGAATGCAGCATTCTCGGTGAACAGGGTGCCTTGATGGAACAACAGCTGCCATCCAGCAGCGTTGTTTCGCCACAACGAACTGCGCAAGGCTTGCCGTTTGACGCCATGACGGCAATCCATCGAGCGATAGCGCAACTGCGCCAGATCCGGGGCCAGCCGTACGCATTCGAAGCCATCGGCGTAGTACTCGGCAGCACCACTGGGTGCGCTCAAGGCCGCGATCACCTCGCGCCGTGTGTACCGACGGCCTGACGTCCCGAACTCCACGAAAGCGGGATCGAGCAACGCCTCCAACACTTGCACAGTGGCACGCAGCTGCGGATCGAGCAGATGCAGTTCCAGCGTGCGCAGCTGCGCCAGTAGCGTGTCTTCGCTCATCCGCCGATCAAGAACATCTCGACCGGCTTGCCGCGCCGTGGCACCGAGGCGCGCACTTCGCTATAGCGGTCGCCGCGCACGCTCCAGCGCTGCCGCAGGTGCATTGCCAGCGCAGGCTCGCCATTGGCCAGAGCCGGTTTGAGGTCATCGCCCTGGCTGGCGAACAGGCAGGTGTACAGATGCCCGTCGGCCGACACGCGTGCGCGCTGGCAATCGCCGCAGAACGGCACGCTGACCGAACTGACAAAGCCCACTTCGCCAGTGCCATCCGCAAACGCGTGGCGCTGCGCCACTTCACCCGTGTAATTGGCGTCCAGCGCCACCAACGGCCAGCGCGCGTGGATGCGTTCGTGCAGTTGCGCAGAGGTGACCACCGCGTCCGGCGTCCAACCATTGCAGCTGCCCACATCCATGAATTCGATGAAGCGCAGCACGTGCCCGGTGCCGCGGAAGTGCTCTACCAGCGGTAGCACCTGATCTTCGTTGACGCCACGCTGTACCACGCAATTGATCTTCAACCGCTGAAAGCCGGCCTGCTCGGCAGCGGCAATGCCGGCCAGCACCTGCGCAATCTCGCCGCGATCGCCACTCATGCGCCGGAACAACGCCGGCTCCAGCGCATCCATGCTGACGGTGATGCGGCGCAGCCCCGCCTGCCGCAGCGCAACGGCCTGGCGGGCAAGCAAGGTACCGTTGGTGGTCAGCGCCAGATCTTCGATGCCCTCGATCGCGGTCAGCCGCGCAATCAGGCTCGGCAGGTCGCGCCGCAGCAGTGGCTCGCCGCCGGTCAGGCGCACCTTGGTCACCCCGACCGAGACGAACGCACGCACCAGCGTTTCCAGCTGATCGAAACTCAACCGCTGCTGTGAGTCGAAGCCGTAATCGTCCGGCACACGATCGGCCGGCATGCAATAACCGCAGCGAAAATTGCAGGCTTCGATCACCGATAGACGCAGATCGTGCAGCGGGCGGCCATGGCGGTCCTGCATCGGCGCGGTGACAAGATCCGGCAGCAGCAAGGCGCCCATCAGGGCACCGTCGCGGCGGTCGGATTCGCCAGCGCGAGGTATTGACCGGGCACGGCAACGCGGTGGCCACGTGCACGCAGCACATCGCCGTCGGCGTCGCTGGCGTAGTGGTACAGCAGCATGCGGCTCAACAGGTCCTGCGGGTATTCCCGCTCCAAATCGTCCACCCCAGTATGCGACGGGTTGCCGTGAACGCCGCAGTCATGCGCGATGAGCTCGCTGTCGTCGGCATAACGCTTCAGCATTTCCGGGATCGGCCGGGTATCGCCGGTCCAGACCAGTGCGCCCTTCAACCGCAGGCCGTAGGCCGTCTCCGGCCAGTGGTGGCGTACCGGGAACACTTCCAGCCGCACCCCGTCGTGCCAGAACGCATCGCCGACCGGCACCAGCTGAAACGCATCCCAGAAGTTGGCCCCGCCCTCGGCCAGCACATTGGGGTAATCGGCGATGCGCCGCTGCAGCAGCGGCACGACCGGCGCCGGCACGTACAGGCGCGTGCGTCCGCAGCGCTCGGAGAAATAGCTGTCGACGAACACCCGTTCCAGCCCACCGACATGGTCCAGATGCACATGGGTGATGAAGATCGCCTGCGGCAGCTGGCCGTAGTGGGCCTGATAGGCAGTCAGCCCCTCGCTGCCGCAATCGATGGTCAGCCATGGCGCGCCGGCGCGTTCGAGCGTGGCCATCGGCGAGCCAAGCGCCACCGCCGACGCATTGCCGACTCCCTGCACCCGCAAGGCCCAGTCCATCAGTAGCCCCGGCCCCAGGCCAGTTCGTAGGCGCGGTGCAGACGCTCATAGTCCTTGTCGACGTCCTCGCGACTGCGGTTGCCGCGTAGCTTCAGCAGCGAGCGATGCAGGCGCTCGAGATTGCGCTCGCGCCAGCGTGTGGCCGGAATGCGCAGCACGCCGCGATCGAAATCGATCAGCCAGCCATGCCCGCCGGCATCGAACAGGATGTTGTGCGCGTTGAGATCGGCATGATCCAGGCCGGCGCGATGGAAGCGCGCGATCAATTGGCCAGTGGCCTCCCACGGCGCACCGCGGCCGGCCACCTGGGCATGGTCGGCCAGCGAGCGCACGTCTTCCAAGCGCTCCATCAACAGCGCCGCACGATAGCCCATCCCTTCGCGTAGGTAGCAGGCGGCCAACGGACGCGGCACCGGCAACTTGCGTTTGATCAGTTCGCGCATCAGCCGGAACTCGGCAAAACTGCGCGTGCGCCCTGCCCCTTTCCACAGGTAGCGGTCGCGGCTCACACGTGCGGCCATGCCACCACGCAGGTACTGCCGCAACACGCTGTGGCCGAACGGCGCATCCACGAACCACGCGCCACCACGCCCGCCTTCATCCACCGGCCGTGCCCTGTCGCCCCACGATTGCGGCGAAAACAGGCTGGCATCGGCTTGCCGCAGCCGTTCGCGGTCGAACACAATGGCGCCATAACCGCGACCTTCGCGGTACGGCGCCAGCGCTTCGGTGGCATCGAAAGAAACCATCTATCGAGTCTAACAACACCATGGCTGTAACGCCCGCATCGCTGTGTTTGCTGCGCTTGTCCGCCCTGGGCGATGTCACGCATGTGGTGCCGCTGGTGCACACGTTGCAGGCAGGGTTTCCGGCAAGCGCGTTGCATTGGATCATCGACAAGGCCGGGCTGAAATTGCTTGAGGGGCTGCCCGGTGTGCACTTCCATGCCTACGACAAGCGCAGCGGCGTGGCCGGCATGCGCGCGCTACGCCGGTCGCTGGCACCGCTGGGGCGTTTCGATGCCTTGCTGCAAATGCAGGTGGCCTTTCGCGCCAATGTGCTGTCGGCCTTCGTGCCGGCGCAGCGACGCATCGGCTACGACCGCAGCCGCTCCAAGGACCTGCACGGCCTGTTCGTCAACGAGCGCATCGCCGATCGCCCCGGCATCCATGTGCTCGACGCCATCGGCAGCTTTGCCGAGCCGCTGGGCCTGCGCCAGACCCAGGTGTGCTGGGATCTGCCGGTCCCCGATGAGGCGCATGCCTGGGCACGCGCGCAATGGGACGACGATGGCCGCCCGGTGCTGATGATTTCGCCGTGCTCCAGCCACGCGCGTCGCAACTGGTATCCCGATCGCCACGCCGCGCTGGCCGATCACGCTGCCGCGCAGGGTTGGCGGATCGTGCTGTGCGGCGGCCGCAGCGACCTGGAGCGCAGCACTGCCGACGCCATCGTCGCGGCAGCACGCACGCCGGTACTGGATCTGGTTGGCAAAGACACCCTAAAGCAACTGCCTGCCCTGCTCGCGCGTGCGGACCTGGTGGTCACGCCGGATTCCGGGCCAATGCACATCGCCAACGCGATGGGCACCAAGGTGCTCGGGCTGCACGCGGCCAGCAATCCGCTGCGCAGTGGCCCATATTCGGACGTGCGCTATTGCGTGGACCGCTACGATGCAGCCGCGCGCAAGTTCCTGCACAAGCCGGCCGAACAACTGAGCTGGGGAACCAAGATCGAATTCGACGACGTCATGTCGCTGATCACCGTGGACGATGCGATCGCCGCCTTCGAGCGTTATCGCACCGATCACTCGCGCTAGGGATTGAGCACAGACCGTCGGCGCATCGCAACGGAAAGAATGCTGATCGCCGCAGTGCAAAAGTCGCCGCTCCACTACGACGTCACAACCACAGGCACCGCGCCAGTTGCGTAATGCCAGCCACCATTACTCAGCGATCACGCCGACCAAGCGGCCAGCGCGATCGGTCAATCGGCGCGCTCAGGCACCGTAGCGCGATAGTCCTGATAGGACTTTTCTTCCACGTACGAAGAACCCAGCGCCAGGTTGATCTCTTTCTTGATGCGCGCACGCTCGTCGTTTTCGATATACACGCTGCGTGCCAGCTGCACGAAGGTATCGTCGAAGGTCTGCGCCTGTTCCTTAAGGCGGATGTCGTCCTCGATCACCCACAGCCGCTCATTGACGGCCTTCAGCTCGGCGCGCAGGCGCACGATGTCGTGGCCGGCGGCTGGATGCGCCATCCAGGTGGTTTCCAGCGCAGACAGCTCGTTGCGCACATTGGTCAACTTGGCCGCATCGCGCATGCGCTCGGATTTGATCTGCAGGATCGCGATCTTGTCGAGCAGCTCACCAAAGGACACAGGTACCAGGATCTCGGACATGACAGGTCTCCAACGGGGATCGGGCGGATTGTAGTCATCGCCGCGGCGGGCGACTGCCACACATAAACAAAAGCCCCCTTACGGGGGCTGATGCGAATCTGGCGGAGAGGGGGGGATTCGAACCCCCGAGGCGCTATAAACGCCTGCCTGATTTCGAGTCAGGTACATTCAACCGCTCTGCCACCTCTCCAGATGGTCCCCAGTGTCCTGGGGCCGTGCATCATACGGGCACACGGCCCCCGCCACAAGCGGCCCGGGCCGGCGCCGATAGCACGGCCCTCGCCCAGGCGTGAACCGGCACTGCGACGCCCGTGTCCGGTGTGTTGCCGCTAACCGGCCGGGCCGCGATGATGGTGGCGCATCTCCTCCTTGGCGACCCGGCCCCATGCTCGAATTCGGACACCTCACCCACGTCGGCCTGCGCCGTGACCTCAACGAGGACACCTATTACGGCGACAGCGAGCTGGGATTGTGGCTGGTGGCCGACGGCATGGGAGGGCATGCCTGCGGCGAAGTGGCCAGCGCACTGGCGCGCGAAACCATCGTGCGGGAAATCCGCGCAGGCACCCCACTGGCCCAGGCGGTGCGCATCGCCGACGAAGAGATCATCAAGACCTCGCGCCGCTGCAACGACACCTTGCCGATGGGCACCACGGTGGTCGCCGCACGCGTGCTGGGCCAGCGTTTCGAAGTGGCCTGGGTTGGCGACAGCCGCGCCTACCTGTGGCGCGATGGCCGGCTGGCCCAGCTGAGCCAGGACCACAGCTATGTGCAGGAACTCATCGCCCAAGGCACGCTCACCAGCGAGCAGGCGCGCGCGCATCCGCATCGCAACGTGGTGACCCAGGCACTGGGCGTGACCGACCCGGCGCATCTGAATGTCGCCACCATGCAAGGCGAACTCAAATCCGGCATGCAGCTGCTGCTGTGCAGCGACGGCCTGACCGAAGAAGTCGACGATGCGGCAATCGCGGCCACCTTGGCGCAGGCCGATTGCAGCGCGCAGGAATGCGTGGAATGCCTGGTCGCCGCGGCACTGGATGGCGGCGGCTCGGACAACATCACCGCGATCCTGGTGCGTAGTTACTGACGGTGCGACAGGCCGGACTGCGTGCACTGACGGGCGCACAGCGAATACGCGGGATCGCCAGGGACTGTTTCAGCAGGTACGACCGTCCGGTGTCTGCAGTCAAAAAGATCGCCATCGCTCACCACGCTTTGCCAGCCAATCTGCCAACCGGCGAATCGCCAGCAACGGCGTGCTGAGGCGGAATACGCACGCAGCCATCACTGCAGCTCAAGCCCAGGTGCAAAACAGAGGCGGCCGTTCTTCTCCAACGGCGGCACATCTGCGCGAAATGCCCTGGATCGGCTGACGACATGTAGCGAACAACCGTCAGGTTGGCCTAGACGGTGCGCAAGACCTGCAGCGTACAAGTGGCACATGCAGCACCGAGCATCGGCCGCGCCACCTGGCGGTCAGCGCAGCCGTTTCGTTAGCCGCTCTCACCCGGCAACGGCGACTTGTTCGACCGGCGGATCCCACAACGCACGCCCGGCTTTCTTGCGTAGTTGCGCCAGGCGCGCCTCGTGCGCCTGCGATTCGGAGGCGGTCACTGCAACGCGCGGACGCGGCAACAGCAGCGCCGGGTCGAACGCGATTACGCCGCTCGCGGTGTCGGTCTGCTGGCCAGCGTCAGCGCTGGCAAACCCGATTTCCTCCTGACCCGAGGTCAGCGCGATATACACATCGGCCAGGATCTGGGCATCGAGCAAAGCCCCGTGCAACTGGCGATGCGAATTGTCCACGCCCAGACGCTTGCATAAAGCATCCAACGAATTGCGCTGCCCCGGGTAACGCTCGCGCGCCATCATCAAGGTATCGACCACCGTGGCGCGCTCGACGATGCGGCCGTAGCTATCACCCAGCAGCGCCAGTTCATTGTCCAGAAAACCCAGGTCGAACGCAGCGTTGTGGATGATCAGTTCCGCGCCCTCGATGTAGGCGAGAAACTCGTCCACCACCTCGCCGAACAGCGGTTTATCGGCAAGGAATTCCAGAGTCAGCCCAGTCACTTCCTGCGCGCCTGGCTCGAAGTCGCAATCGGGCTTCAGATAGCGATGGAAGTTATTGCCGCTCGGGCGCCGCTCCAGCAACTCCACCGCACCGATTTCGACGACGCGGTTGCCCTTGCGCCATTCCAGGCCGGTGGTTTCGGTATCGAGAATGATCTGACGCATGTGTCCTCTTACGATGTTGCACGGCCATCGCGCTGGGCGGTGGCCTGATTGCGGGCGAGCACGTCGACGCGCTCGTTGTCCGGGTCGCCATTGTGGCCTTTCACCCAGCGCCAATCGATGCTGTGGCGTTGCGTGGCCGCGTGCAGCCGCTCCCACAACTCGCGATTCTTGACCGGATCGCCGCCGGCGGTTTTCCAGTTACGCCGCACCCAGCCTGGCATCCACTCGGTGATGCCCTGGCGCACGTATTGCGAGTCGGTATGCAACACGATCTGGCACGGCTCGGTCAGCGTTTCCAGCGCCATGATCGCCGCCATCAACTCCATGCGGTTGTTGGTGGACACGGCCTCACCGCCGGCCAGTTCCTTTTCGCGCCCGTTGTAACGCAACAGGGCCGCCCAACCGCCCGGCCCGGGGTTGCCGAGGCAGGAGCCATCGGTATGCACTTCAATGGATTTCATCAGGTTCCAGAGTTGAACGTAAACAGGTCAGATCGTGGCCACCGGTTGCGGCCAGCGGGCTGGCAGCGCAATCGGTGTCGGGCCGATCGTCGCGGCAGCGCGCTTTTCCACTTCCAGCAAATACACTGCGCGCCAGGGTGCGCGGCCGGGGTCGGTGGACGCGCCGCCGGTGCGCCAGATCGGCCCAAGGTAGCGTCCCGCTTGCACGCTATGCAGACCGGCACGTTGCGCCAGCAGGCGCCAGCGATCCGGGCGCAACGCGACCGGTCCACGCCGCGCCCAGCGGAACCGGTAGGGGCTCATCGGATTGAGCGTGAACAACCACAGCCGGCCGCCTGGCATCAGCAGCCGCTCACATTCGGCCAGAAAGTCCGCTGCCCCGCCAACCACTGCATGCTGCACCACGATCGCCTGCAGGCTTTCGGTCGGCAACGGAAACGGCATCGCACAGCGCGCATCGCCGGCGAAGCGCCCGGCGCTGCGGTGCAGCCGCAAACCGCGCCCTTGCAGCGATTCGCGTGGGGGCAATTCGGTCGTCGGGGTCAGCCATAACCAGGGTTGCGACGGACGCGTCTGCAGCGCCTCCAGCGCCAATCGACGCTCCAGCTGAAGCAGGCTGCGCCCCGCACCGGTTTCAAACCAGGATGAGACGCCAGCTTGACGGGAGAATGGCGGGGCAGGCATGGTCCCAATTCTATGCGACTGATCGCCCTGCCCGCATTCGACGACAACTATATCTGGGCGCTAGTCGCTGCAGATGGCCGCGCCATCATCGTCGACCCCGGGCAGGCAGCGCCGGTTATAGCCGCCGCCAAGCGCGAAGGTTTGGTTCCCAGCGCCGTCCTGTTGACCCACCACCATGGCGACCACATCGACGGCGTGGCCGAACTCCAGCAGCGTTGGCCGGGCATGACGCTGGTCGGCCCGGCCGACGAGCGCATCCCGGCAACGGCGCACCCAGTGGGTCATGGCGAGCGCTTGAGTCTGCTTGATGTCGATTTTCAGGTGCTCGAAGTCCCTGGCCACACCCGGAGTCACATCGCCTTCGTCACCGACGGTCATCTGTTCAGCGGTGATACCCTGTTCAGCCTAGGCTGTGGGCGGATGTTCGAAGGTACCGCTCCTCAGATGTTCGACTCGTTGCAGCGCCTGGCCTGCCTGCCTGGCGAAACGCTTGTGTGTTGCGGCCACGAATACACATTGGCCAACGCAGCTTTCGCGCTGCACGTCGATCCCACCAACGCTGCCTTGCAGCGCCGTCAACAGGAAGCCCAGGCCATGCGTCATGCAGCCCGTCCTACCCTGCCGATTTCGCTCAAGAGTGAACTGGCCAACAATCCGTTCTTACGCACCAACCGCCCCGAGATTCGCGCCGCAGTGGCACCGCGCGCAACCGGCGCACTTTCCTCTGAAGTTGATGTTTTCGCCGAACTTCGGCGCTGGAAAGACGAATTTCGCGCATGAGGCGCCTGGTTTTGGCAGTGCTGGCCGCCTGTTCGGCCATTGCACCAGCAGCCGCTTCGCCCAACGACACAAGCGCTACGACCGCAAGCAAGGCCGCCGCGCAGACCAGCGCACCCGGCATACGCAACGGGCGTGAGATTTTTTCGTCGTTCCTCGAGGGCCGCGCCGACCCAGGCTGCGACAGCGCACATAGCGACAGCCGGTGGGAACAGCATTTTTCGCGTGCCCCGGCGCGCTTGGCCGACGATGGACAGGATGTCTTGCCGCTGTTCGGTTATGTGGTCGATGAGCTGCGCAAAGCCGACATGCCGACCGAATTTGCGCTGATTCCGTTCGTGGAAAGCGGCTACCGACCCGGCGCACGCAACGGCAGCGGCCCTGCTGGCCTGTGGCAATTCATCGCCACCACGGCGCGCAATCACCAAGTGCCGGTTGGCGCGCAGTACGATGGACGCCTGTCGGCGGTGGACTCCACCACGGCGGCGGTGCGCTACCTCAAGACCCTCTACGGCATGTTTGGCGGCGACTGGCGCCTGGCGCTGATGGCCTATAACGCCGGCGAGTACCGCGTGCTGCAGGCAATGCGCAGCGCCGGGATGAACGCGCAGAACGCGCGCCCGTCCGAATTGCCGGGCATGTCCAAGGTCACCTTCGAATACGTGGAAAAACTGCACGCGCTCGCCTGCGTGCTCGATCACGCGCAGCAGCAGGGCAACCTGCTGACTTCGCTGGATCGCCCCGTGCCCGTCCTTACCGAACATGCGCTGCCGGCGGGCACCAGCCTCAACGCCTGGGCCGGGCAGCGCGCAATCGAGCCGCAATTGCTCGCCCGCCTAAATCCCGCCCTTGCCGGCGCACGCGCCGCACCGCGCGGCGTGCATGTCCTGGCTCCGATCGCGCTGGCGCAACCCGGTTCTAGCAGCGCCGTGGTCGCATCCGCCGATATGGGACGTGACGTCATGAGTAACGATGCCGCACCGACCGTGGTTGCCACGGTAGCCAGCAAAGCTTCGACCTCGCCAACCCGCACCCACACCGTGCGCAATGGCGAATCGGCCTGGGCAATCGCACGCCGCTATGGCGTCACTGTGACGACCCTGCTCGCCAGCAATGGCCTGGACAAGAGCGCCATCCTGAAGCCGGGCATGGTGCTGTCGTTCGACGATTCGCCATGAGTTGTATGGACTGAGTCGCAGCGCGCATTCGCGCGCGCAGTGCGGTGCAAGCAGGCGACCGGCCGCGCGATCGCGACGATAGCGAACTCCATGTACCAAAATCGATGTATCAGACCGCTTCGTTTCCGGGTGATAGGCTCCAAGAGCTAGCGGCGTCGAGACGGACACGGTGAGCCCTTGTCTCACGCCTGGCGCGCGCCACTCCAAAGAGCCGACTTGGTCACTCAGGTGCGAGTGAAGCTTCGGCAAAAAATCAAAATCTGCAAATTTCTACGCGGCGCACGTCATGCTGTTCGCGACGCGCGCTGCTGAATCAGCCATGCATCGCCGCCTGGCTGATCTAGCCGTTGCAGATCACCCGCACGAGACCTTAGGTGTATTTGCACCACCACCACCCGCGCAGTTATCGCAGAGTCGATCGTCAGCAACCAGTAGCTGACAACGTATGCGACCCAGCTGACAACCCGGCGATTGGCGATTGGCGAGCCTAAATCGCAACTGCCATCAGCCAGCGGAAGCACGCAAACGCCGACGGCAAATCGATAGGCAGCGCGTGTCAGCTCGACATCCCCTGCGCATCCGCCGACTCGCCTTCTGCCACCAAAAACTCAAAGAAAAAGCCCGGTTACCCGGGCTTTTTTTGTCATCCATCGATCACTCAGCCTTAGAGCTGCGCTTCTTCGATCTGGATCTTGTAGCGCTTGCGCATTTCCTTGACGTAAGCCTGCGCAGCGTTGTTGCCGTCGATCTGGCTCAGCTGCTCACGCAGCATCGCCTGCTGTTCGGCCGGCATCTGTTTCAGATCGCCCGGAGTGGCCTTGCTGATGACGAAGACAGCGAAGCGCCCGCCATCCAGTTCTACCTTGCCAACCGACAGCTTACCTTCGGTCGGTCGCGGCGCGCTGAAAATCGCACGGTTCGCAGCCGGGGTCGGGATCGGCGCCGTCCGCGGCAGCCCCGGGATCGGCTGCACCTGCAGTTTCTCGCTGGCGGCCAGCGCCTGCAGCGTCTCACCCTTCTGCACACGTGCCAGCAAGGCATCGGCCGCAACCGCGGCGGCCTTCTCGGCACGGTCAGCGCGGATCGCCGCCGTCACCTTGTCGCGCACCTTGTCCAAGGGCAACGCCTGTTCGGCGGTGTGATTGGTCACACGCAACACCACGCTATGGTTCGGCGCGATGGTGATCGGATCGCTCACCGTGCCGTCCTGCACCAGCGTTTCAGAAAATGCCGCGCGGAGCACGGCTGGATTGGCGGCAACACCGCTGGCATTACTGCGCGAGAACGGCCCCAGCGTCTGTACCGGCAGGCCGACCTGCTTGGCCGCCGGCTCCAGCGCGGTGGGATTCTTGTAGACCTGGTCCACCAACTTGCCACTAATATCAGCAAATGCCTTGTCGGCATCGGCCTTCAGCTGCTCGGCAGCCAGCTGGTCGCGCACCTGCTCGAACGACTTGCCCTGGCCGCCCTTGACCTCACGCAGCTGGATCACGTGGTAGCCGAATTCGCTCTTGATCGGGCCCACCACCTCGCCAGCCTTCATCGAGAACAGTGCGTCCTCGAACGGCTTGACCATGGTCCCCTTCTCAACCCACCCCAGGTCGCCACCGGCATCCTTGGAGCCGGGATCCTGCGAATTCGCCTTGGCAAGCGCAGCGAAATCGGCGCCCGGCTGCTTGGCCTCGGCGGCGAGTTTGGCCGCCTTTGCTTCGGCAGCCTTCTGTGCTGCCGCATCACTGCCGGCACTGATCAAGATGTGCGATGCAAGGCGCTGGTCCGGCTCGACGAAGCGTGCCTTTTCTTCTTCATAGCGCTTGCGCAGCGTTGCTTCATCGGCGGCAGTCGCTGGCGGCATCGTGGCGGCGTTGAGCTCCACATATTCGATCGTGACGGTTTCCGGCTGACGGAAGTCCTGGGTGTGCCCGTCGTACCACTGTTTGATCTGCGCATCGCTCACCGGCGCGGTATCGACGGCCGGCGGCGGCAGCATTGCCAACTCCACATCGCGCGTTTCACCCATCAGCTTGAGCAGACGCTCGAACTCGGACTTGGTGGCAAAGCCGGATTCCGCCACGGCCTGCGGGATGACCGACTGCTGCAGGCTATCGCGCACCAGGGCGTCGAACTGTGCAGGCGTACGCGGCGGCGTGCCTTGCGCGAGGGCGGCGCGGTATTGGTCGGGACTGAACTTGCCATCGACCTGGAACGCCTGAATGTTGGCGATGTAATCGCGCACGGTCGCATCGCCGATGACGATTCCCGCATCTTCTGCGCCCAGTCGCACCACCTGTTCGTCGACCAGTTGGTCGAGTACCTGCAGCTTGTTTTCGCGGGATTCGAACGTGCGCGGATCGAATTTCTCGCCCTGGCGCTGGCGTTCCTGCATGCGCGCCTGCTCGAAACGCGCGCGGAAATCCTGCGTGCTGATTTCGTGGTGCTGCCATAGCAGCGAGACCGGCCACCATGATGGTGCCGATTTCCACCAATTCGGCGGCGCCTGCACCTTGGCCACGTTATTGGCGCCAATGCCGCCCAGGTAGCTGTTGTCGATGACGAACAGGAACGGAATCATCAGCAACCCCAGGATGGCGGTAGCGATCCAGCCTGACGTCTTGTCGCGAAGTTTCTGCAGCATTGGCAAATCACGGCCTGTGGGCGAGCCGCGCAGTGTAACGCGCTTGACGCCAAGCACCCAGCCCATTGCCCGTTAGCACAGTGTCGTGGCGCATCGATCGGCGCCAGGGGTTCACTTCGGTAACGAAAGGCGGACACGAAAGCGTCGAACGCATGACCCGACGCCGCATTGCCGATGCGCGACTCAATCCGCACCATTGACGCAAATCCAAAAAAAAGCCCCCGGCGCAAGGCCGAGGGCTTTCGTATAACTGGCGGAGCGGACGGGACTCGAACCCGCGACCTCCGGCGTGACAGGCCAGCATTCTAACCAGCTGAACTACCGCTCCGCTTTAAACTTGGACATCGTTCTCAACCTCATCCGCAGCGCGAATGTCGTAGAGAAAACGAAGCCCCCAATTGCTCAGGGGCTTCGCGTGTAACTGGCGGAGCGGACGGGACTCGAACCCGCGACCTCCGGCGTGACAGGCCAGCATTCTAACCAGCTGAACTACCGCTCCGCGCTTGAAACGTTTGCCTGGTGCTTAATGGTGGGTGCTGAGGGTTTCGAACCCCCGACCCTCTCCGTGTAAGGGAGACGCTCTACCGCTGAGCTAAGCACCCTAGCGAGTCGATTAGTTTACTGCATCCTTCAGGGCTTTACCAGCCTTGAATGCAGGATTCTTCGAAGCCGCGATCTTGATGCTGTCGCCGGTCTTCGGATTGCGGCCGGTGCGCTCAGCGCGCTCGCGGACCTGGAAGGTACCGAAGCCAACGAGGGTGACGGCGTCGCCCTTCTTCAGTGCCTTGGTGATTTCGCTCACAACCGCGTCAACAGCACGGCCAGCCTCAGCCTTGGAGATGTCAGCGGCAGCGGCAACGCCATCGATCAATTCGGTTTTATTCATTCTTGAAACTCCCTTTGCGGCAGATGCCGCGGAATCGACAATCGGCGCTCTTGCCGTTAGCGAAGAACCCGACACAAGTGGTATCGCGTGACGCATCGCATTTGCCGCGCCCACGAGTCGTGCATTTATACCAGCGCCCCCAACTGCACGCAAGCCAAAACCCAATAACGACGCGGGTTTTGGCTTGTTTTGCGGGAGCCTAGACAGCCCCCGTTAGTGCTTGACGCGGGTGCCGGGTGTGCTACGCGACTTGCCGCGCACGGCGACGCGCGAGGCTGTCTTGCGTGCTTTTTCCTTACTGGCCTTCTTCGGCGTCAGCGGACGCTCCAGTGCCAGATCGAGCACCTCGTCAATCCATTTCACCGGCACGATCTTCAGATCGCGGGTGACGTTGGCTGGGATGTCGGCAAGATCCTTGCGGTTCTCGTCGGGAATCAACACGGTACGGATACCGCCGCGCAGGGCCGCCAGCAACTTCTCCTTCAAGCCGCCAATCGCCGAGACGCGACCACGCAAGGTGATCTCGCCGGTCATCGCCACGTCCGCGCGGATCGGCACCCGGGTCAACACCGACACCAGCGAGGTCACCATCGCGATACCGGCGCTCGGGCCGTCTTTCGGTGTTGCGCCATCGGGCACGTGCACGTGCACGTCCTGCTTCTGCAGGAAATCCACATCGATGCCGAGCCGCTCGGCGCGCGAACGCACCACCGACAACGCCGCCGATGCCGATTCCTTCATGACGTTGCCGAGCTGACCGGTGAGGATCAGATTGCCCTTGCCCGGCACCAGCGTCGACTCGACCTGCAGCAGCTCGCCGCCAACCTCGGTCCAGGCCAGACCCGTGACCAGGCCGATTTCGTTTTCTTCTTCGGCACGGCCGAAATCGAAGCGACGCACGCCCAGGTACTTGTCGAGATTCTTCGCGTTGACGGTGACCAGCGCCTTTGGCTTGCCCTTCTTGGCGACCACCTTCTTGGCCGCGGGCTGCGGACCCGCCAGCGCGATTTCCTTGACCACCTTGCGGCAGATCTTGGCGACTTCGCGTTCGAGATTACGCACACCCGATTCGCGCGTGTAATACCGCACGATGTCCTGGATGGCGTCGCTGCCGATCTCGATCTCTTCCGGCTTCAAGCCGTTGGCCTTGATTTGCTTGGGCACTAGGTAGCGCATCGCGATGTTGAGCTTCTCATCCTCGGTGTAGCCGGGGATGCGGATGACTTCCATGCGGTCCAGCAGCGGGCCTGGAATATTGAGCGAGTTGGAGGTGGCAACGAACATCACCTCCGACAGGTCCAGATCGACCTCCAGATAGTGGTCGTTGAAGGAATTGTTCTGCTCCGGATCGAGCACCTCCAACAGCGCCGACGACGGGTCGCCACGGAAGTCCATCGACATCTTGTCGATCTCGTCTAGCAGGAACAGCGGGTTCTTGCTGCCGACCTTGTTGAGGTTCTGCACCAGACGCCCGGGCATCGAACCGACATAGGTCCGGCGGTGGCCGCGAATTTCGGCCTCGTCACGGATGCCGCCCAGACTCATGCGCACGAACTTGCGATTGGTCGCCTTGGCGATCGACTGCCCGAGCGAGGTCTTGCCCACGCCCGGCGGCCCGACCAGGCACAGGATCGGCCCCTTCATCTGCTTCACGCGCGACTGCACCGCCAGATACTCAAGGATGCGCTCCTTGACCTTGTCCAGACCGTAGTGATCGGCGTCCAGCGTGTCTTCGGCAACCTTCAGATCCTTGCGGACCTTGGTACGCTTTTTCCACGGAACGCCCAGCAGCCAATCCAGATAGTTGCGCACCACCGCCGCTTCGGCGGACATCGGCGACATCTGCTTGAGTTTGTTGAGCTCGGCCTTGGCCTTGGTCTCGACCGGCTTGGGCATGCCCGCTTCGGCGATCTTGCGTGCGAGTTCTTCCAGCTCACCGGGCGCATCGTCCAGGTCGCCCAGCTCCTTCTGGATCGCTTTCATCTGCTCGTTGAGGTAGTACTCGCGCTGGCTCTTTTCCATCTGCGACTTCACACGACCGCGGATGCGCTTTTCCAGCTGTTGCACGTCGATTTCGCCGTCGACCAGCCCGACCAGCAATTCCAGCCGCTCTCCGATGTCGGTAATTTCCAGCAGGCGCTGCTTGTCGGCCAGGCGCACCCCGATGTGCGCGGCGATGGTGTCGGCCAGGCGGCCAGGCTCGTCGATGCCGGCCAGGGTCTGCAGCAGTTCCGGCGGCAGCTTGCGGTTGGTCTTGACGTACTGTTCGAACAACGACATCAGCGAACGCGCGATGGCTTCCACCTCACGCGGCTCGCGGCCATCGCTGGCCTCAACTTCGGTGCCCTGCCCCTGCAAAGCGCCGTCCTGCTCGACAACCTTGTCGACGGTCACCCGCGACAGGCCTTCGACCAGCACCTTGATGGTGCCGTCGGGGAGCTTGAGCAGCTGCAGCACCTGCGCCAGGGTGCCGACGGTATACAGATCGCCGGCCGCCGGGTCATCGGTTTCGGCCGACTTCTGCGCCACCAGCAGGATGCGCTTGTCCGCCTCCATGGCTTTTTCCAGCGCACGCATCGACTTGTCGCGGCCGACGAACAGCGGAATCACCATGTGCGGAAACACCACCACGTCGCGCAGCGGCAACACTGGCAGATCGAGAACTTCTGGTTGGGACTGGGCCATGGGGCGCTCCGCAGGAATGGGGATTTGGGGCAATAAAAATGCCGATGGCCCCGTTATGGGGCCATCGGCGAGGTGTTGCAAGTAGCACTCGGAAAGCCTTTAGCCGCGAGCGAGGCCAGGGCCTGGCGAGGCGGCGACGAGGCTCAGTCGCCGGACGCAGCCTTGGCCGGTGCCGGTTGCGCCTGGTAGATCAGATACGGCTCGGATTTGTGCTCGATCACCGATTCGTCCACGACCACCTTGCTGACATTTTCCTGCGAGGGCAACTCGTACATCGTGTCCAGCAGCACCGATTCGACGATGGTGCGCAGGCCACGCGCGCCGGTCTTGCGCTTGAGCGCCTTCTTGGCGATCGCAGACAGGGCGTCGGGGCGGAACTCCAGCTCCACGCCTTCCATATCGAACAGCTTCTTGAACTGCTTGGTGATGGCGTTCTTGGGCTCGGTCAGGATCTTGATCAGCGCCGGCTCGTCCAACTCCTCGAGCGTGGCGACCACCGGCAGGCGGCCGACGAACTCGGGGATCAGGCCGAACTTGATCAGATCTTCCGGCTCGACCTCGGCCAGGATCTTGCCCACTTCCTGCTTGCGCTCGCTGCTCTTGACCTTGGCACCGAAGCCGATGCCGCCAGCATCGTTGGAACGCGCCTGGATCACCTTGTCCAGGCCGGCGAACGCGCCGCCGCAGATGAACAGGATGTTCTTGGTGTCCACCTGCAGGAATTCCTGCTGCGGATGCTTGCGCCCGCCCTGCGGCGGCACCGAGGCGACCGTGCCTTCGATCAGCTTCAGCAGCGCCTGCTGCACGCCTTCGCCGGACACGTCGCGGGTGATCGACGGGTTCTCGCTCTTGCGCGAGATCTTGTCGATTTCATCGATATAAACGATGCCCTGCTGCGCCTTCTCGACGTCGTAGTCGCACTTCTGCAGCAGCTTCTGGATGATGTTTTCCACGTCCTCGCCGACGTAGCCGGCTTCGGTCAGCGTGGTGGCATCGGCGATCGTGAACGGCACGTTGAGCAGGCGCGCCAGTGTTTCGGCCAGCAGCGTCTTGCCCGAACCGGTCGGACCGACCAGCAGAATGTTGGATTTCGCCAGCTCGACATCATCGTTCTTGCTGCGGCTCTCGATACGCTTGTAGTGGTTGTACACCGCCACCGCGAGCGTGCGCTTGGCGCGCAATTGCCCGATCACGTATTGATCCAGCACCTCAAGAATCTCGCGCGGCTTGGGCAGGCTGGAACGTGCCGACTGCGCCTTCTCTTCGAGTTCCTCGCGGATGATGTCGTTGCACAGCTCAACGCACTCATCGCAGATGAATACGCTGGGACCGGCAATCAGCTTACGGACTTCATGCTGACTCTTACCGCAGAACGAGCAGTAGAGAATCTTGTTGCTGTCGCCGGAACGACCTTGGCGGTCTTCGCTCATGCTTCTGTTACCCAGTTACCCCACCCGATGCACGGGGGTTCGATTTCGAGAATAGCACAGGGTCGGGAGGACATTCGCCCCGCCCGACCCTGCCGGTTTTTCCTGCAATTTCAACGATCTGAGATCAAGACGGCTGGATCGACTCTTCCGGACGACGCTCGAGCACCTGATCCACCAAGCCATAAGCCTGGGCATCGACCGCGCTCTTGAAGTTGTCGCGCTCAGTGTCGCGCGCAATGGTCTCCAGCGACTGACCGGTGTGCTTGGCCAGGATCTCGTTCAAGCGCGAACGCAGGGTCAGGATCTCGCGTGCATGGATGTCGATATCGGTCGCCTGACCCTGGAAGCCGCCCAGCGGTTGATGGATCATCACGCGCGAATTCGGCAGCGCATAGCGCTTGCCGGCGGCACCGGAGGCCAGCAGCAGCGCGCCCATCGAGGCGGCCTGGCCGACGCAGATCGTGCTGACGTCCGGCTTGATGTACTGCATGGTGTCGTAGATCGCCATGCCGGCAGTGACCACGCCACCGGGCGAGTTGATGTAGATGCTGATGTCCTTTTCCGGGTTATCGGCTTCCAGGAACAACAACTGAGCCACGATCACGTTGGCCATATGGTCGTCGATCGGACCGACCAGGAAGATCAGACGCTCCTTCAGCAGACGCGAGTAGATGTCGTACGCACGTTCGCCACGGCTGGTCTGCTCGACCACCATGGGCACCAGGTTCAGGGCTTTGGTCACAATGCTCATCAGTCTTCCTGTTGTGGCAGCGGCCTGTGCCGCTGCCCGTGTTCGACATCCGCGCCCCTGACCGCAGGCGCGGTTCTTCTCTTACTGCCGGATCAGACGCGGATGGCGTCCTGGAACGACAGCGACTGCTCGGTGTGCTGAGCGCGCTCGGCGATCCAATCGATCACCTGCTCCTCCATCACACGGCTCTGCAATCCATTCATCAGTTGGGGGTCGTTGCGGTACATCTCAATGACCTGTTCCGGCTCTTCGTAGGTCGAGGCGATCAGACGCAGCGTTTCGCTGACGCGTTTGGATTCCAGGCGCAATTCGTTACGACGCGCCACTTCACCCACCAACAGCCCGACCAGCACGCGCTTGGCGGCCGCGTCCATGAACCCCTGGTGCGCGTCGGCCGGTACCTGACCCGGATCGCGGCCGCTGCGGCGGACCTGCTCAACCTGCTGGGCCAGCATGGAACGGGCTTCGCTCTCGACCAGACGCGGCGGCATTTCGACGTGCGCATAGGCGGCAATCAGCTGCTCGCCCACTTCGCGGCGCAGACGATTCATCAGCGCACCCTTGAGCTCGCGCTCCAGGTTGGTGCGGATGTCGGCGCGGAATTGCTCGACATCGCCACTCTTCACGCCAAAGCTCTTGATGAACTCCTTGTCCACGGCCGGCAACACCGGCTCGGACACCTCGACCGCCTTGACGTGCACCTGCACGGTCTTGCCGGCCAACTGCGGCACGCGCCACTCGGCCGGGAAATCGACGGTTAGGGTCTTGTCTTCGCCCTTGGTCAGGCCTTCCAGGCCCTTTTCGATCTGGTCGAACATGACGCCCGAGCCCAGCACGCTGCTGCCGGTTTCCACGCCTTCGGCGGGCAGACGCTCGTCGCCGGCCTGCGACCAGGTCTCCAACGCCACCAGGTCACCGACCTGCGCGCCGCGCTCGACCGGGTTCCAGGTACGGCGCTGCAGGCGCAGGTTTTCGATCATCTGGTCGATATCGGCATCGGTTACTTCAGCAGTCGCACGCACCACCGACAGCTTGGTCACGTCGATGTCGCCGAAGTCCGGCACCACTTCGAAGGTGGCGACGAAGTCGAAGTCGCTTTCGCCCTGGTCGATGCGCGGGTTGCCGGCCAACCGCAGCGAATGCTCGCGCACGGCCGAATCGAAGGTCTCACGCAGCAGGCCTTCCATCGCCTCGGCACGCACCTGCTGACCGAAGCGCTGCTCGATGACCTTGGTCGGCACCTTGCCGGGACGAAAGCCCTTGATGCGCGTGGTCCGCGCCAGCTCGCGCAGGCGACCGCCGACGTGGGTCTCCAGACGCTCCTGCGGCAGGGTGAAGGTCAGGCGGCGTTCCAGATTGCCGGTGGATTCGATCGATGCTTGCATGTTGACTCCTGCCACCGACTGCACAAGCGTCGGCACGAGATGGAAGATGCGGGTTGACGGATGGCGAGAAAGCCGCCGAGCCTTGTAGTTTCGCCGATAACGGCGGCGGCTACCAGCGGCATGCGCGTCGCGTCGCCGCGCAATGGAAAGATCCCAGGCCTGCGGCTGGAAGCGGCCGGAACACGCACGGCCGCACTGCATTGGTGCGAAAGGGGGGACTCGAACCCCCACGCCTTGCGGCGTCAGAACCTAAATCTGGTGCGTCTACCAATTCCGCCACTTTCGCGATGCTGCTCTTGCCCGGCCATTGTTGCAGGGATGCCGGGAAAGAAAAAGCATCGCGGGAACAACGATGCCGCTGAATGTCGCCCACGGTTCGCATCCTGCGCGCCCGGACGGACAGCGCGCGCGGCCGACTCTGAATCCGACGCGCCGACGATAAACACATTCATCATGCAACTCGGCGCGCACTGGCGTACCTTGCTTCCGCCCGCCAGCGCTGGGTAAAGCTGGCATTCGATAAAATTCCGTTAACCCCAGTGAGAGGCAGTCATCGCGATGAGAGATCGCTATCGGCAGATCGTGGCCCTGTCCCGCGACTGCATCAAGGAGATCGACCTCGACGGGCGGATTACGGCCATCAACATCAATGGCCTGACCGAACTGCGTGCCAGCCACCAGGATCAGCTGATCGCGCGGCCCTGGCGCGACCTGTGGCCGCCGGAGGCGGCCGAGCTGGTGGATGCGGCAATCGCCGGCTCCCGCGCCGGTTCGATCCAGGAATTCGAGGCCGCCAGCGTGAACTTCGCTGGCGTGCGCCAGATCTGGCAGGTCGTTACCAGCCCGCTGTTCGATGCGCTTGGCAAGGTCGAAGCGATCCTGGCGGTGAGCAGGAACATCTCCGACCGCCGGGCACTGGAGACCGCCTTTCGCACACTGGATTCGACCCTGACCGCAGAGCGCGCATTTTCCAGCGGCGTGCTGCGACTGGCGCGCGCGCGAGAACATTCGCTGTCGACCGAACTGCACAGCCTGCGCGACCTGCAAGAGCGCATCGAAGGCGATCTGGACATTGCGCGCGCCGCACAGAGCGCTGCCGAAAAGATTTCCGAGCAGGCGCAAAAGGGCGAAGCGGTGGGACAACTGCTGGCCGGCGTGGTGCACGATTTGAACAACGTGCTGCAGGCGGCAACCTCGGCCATCGAGCTGGTGGTACAGCGCGCCAGGATCGATGCGCACGACACCAAGCTGTTGAGCGTGGCCGATGCGGCGCTTCAACATGGCTCGGTCATGGCACAGCGCCTGGTCGGGTTTTCGCGGCAGTATCCGTACAGCCCGGAATCGGTGGACCTGGCTGCCTTGACCGAACAGCTCGGCCCCTTGCTCGAACAGGTGATCGGCGCGGATCTGCAATTGCGGCTGCGCACCGCCGAAGGTGGATGCTGCGCAATGGTCGATCGCCACACGGTGGAACGCGCCATCTTGAACCTGGTGATCAACTCCCGCGATGCCTGCCAGGGTGGCGGCGTCATTCGCGTGGAGACCGGCGACGCCGTGGTCGCTGAAGAACAGGCCAACCTGGCCAGGCCGGCCGGGCGCTACGTCACCATCGCCGTGGCCGACAACGGGCATGGCATGGATGCGCACGTGCAGGCGCACCTGTTCGAAGCGTATTTCACCACCAAGGATGCCGACAAAGGCGCGGGCCTGGGGCTGGCGCAGGTGTACAGCGCAGTCCGTCAGGCAGGTGGCTTTGTCGAGGTGACATCGGCGCCCGGCCAGGGCGCGTGCTTTACGCTGGCGTTCCCACGCATGCAGCAGAGCGCGGCGCCCGGGCCCGCCGCATCGCCGTAAGCGACCACGGCTGCAATTGCCCGCAGCCGATCAGGCGCGGCGCATCGCCTCAGGGGCGTATCGAAGCGCCGTCCAATGCAGCAAAGAACCTTTTCCTGCGCATGCTGATGGACACTGCCTGGCGCCCCGTTACTTGGCGCGGGGCAACACTGCCAGGCGCGACCACATCAGCCAGACAAGCACGGCACAGGCGCCACCTGCCGCCAGCCCACACTGCAGCAGCGTCAGCATCACTGCGCGATCGGACATCATCGACCAGCCGCCGATGATCGCCAGCAGTAGCACGATCACCCCGGTCGAGAGCAGACCGCTCAACGCACCGATGCCAACGTGGACTAGCAGGTTGGGCCGGCGCCCGCGATATCGCCAGGCGCAGACGCGCGCGCATAGCGCTCCCGCCGCAGTGCAGGCAATCACCGGCAACACCAGGCCGTAGGACCAGACAACGATCGACAACGCGGTCTGCAGGTCGAAACGGGGCAACAGCACCAGGCCCAGCAGCCCACCGAACGGAGGACCGACGATCGCGAAGACGCCAACCTGGCCCAGGATCGAATGCCGCAATGCTCCGGACACCTCAGACCTCATTGGCATCCGCTCATCCGGGCGACGGTCGGCAGCGATTGCGCAACTGACACAGGCAGCAAGACATCGCGCCGGGCCGAGATCGGCACTGCGTTGCCGCGGCCGCCGACCGAGAAGACAGCAAAGCTGCAGCCGATTTCTTGCGTCATCCTTTCCTCAGCACAAAAAGAAAAGCACCTAGGCTGATGCCTAAGTGCTTTTGTTTGGTGGGCCGTCAAGGATTCGAACCTTGGACCTATTGATTAAGAGTCAACTGCTCTACCAACTGAGCTAACGGCCCTGAAACTGGTCGCACATTGTATGTGCATTTTTGCTTCGTTGCAACACCCGGTGACACATCGGGTCAAACATTCCTGCAATTGCTTGTCATCAGTGGGGTGGCTGAGGGGACTCGAACCCCCGACATCTGGAATCACAATCCAGTACTCTAACCAGCTGAGCTACAGCCACCACTGAAAACTTGCTTCCTACCGTACCGCCGATGGCGCGCCCGACAGGACTCGAACCTGTAACCGCCGGCTTAGAAGGCCGGTGCTCTATCCGGTTGAGCTACGGGCGCCCGGACCGAACTTCGCATTCCCACGCCGTCAGGAGCTCGGAATGGTCGGGGTAGAGGGATTCGAACCCCCGACATCCTGCTCCCAAAGCAGGCGCGCTACCAGACTGCGCTATACCCCGGCGGGACCTTTCAATCCCGAAGGCTCGAAAGGTCGGCTATTTTGGGAACGATTGGCCTCGCTGTCAATCACTCTGTGTAAATTGAACGATCAGCTATCCTCGCAACAACGCTCGTCAGTACGGTGAGCACTACTTTCATGGAGAACACGCATGCGTAGCGGTAACCCTGCCCTTCGGGAATCCACATTCCTCGACTCGGGCTCCGGCTCGGTCATCACCCGCGATGGTCAGGCGATGACCCTCAACGGCACGGTCAACAAGACCGGGGCGCTGTTGCTGATGGCCGTGGTCACGGCTGCCTTCGCCTGGTCGCAATCGATCGGTGCCGATGGCATGCCGCTGCCTGCCGCACGCATCTACATGATCGCTGGCGCGATCGGTGGCCTGGTGTTCGCACTGGCCACCAGCTTCAAGCCGACCTGGGCACCGATCACAGCGCCGCTGTACGCGCTGATCGAAGGTTTTTTCCTCGGCTCGATCTCGGCTGTGTACGAAGCGCGCTTCAACGGCATCGTGTTTCAGGCGGTGCTGCTGACCTTCGGCACGATGTTCGCGCTGCTGTTTGCATATCGCAGCGGCATGATCAAGGCCACCGAGAACTTCAAGCTGGGTGTCGTCGCAGCCACTGGCGGTATCGCGCTGGTGTATCTGGCGACCATCGTGCTGGGCTTTTTCGGCGTGCGCATCCCTTTCATCCACGACTCGGGCCTGATCGGAATTGGATTTAGCCTGTTCGTGGTGGTGGTGGCGGCGCTGAATCTGGTGCTGGACTTCGACTTCATCGAGAGCGGCGTCGAACACGGTGCACCCAAGCACATGGAGTGGTACGGCGCGTTCGGCCTGATGGTCACGCTGGTGTGGCTGTACATCGAGTTCCTGCGTCTGCTGTCGAAGCTGCAATCGCGCAATTAAGCAGGGAGCTGGGAATCGGGATCGGGGAATCGCAAGAGCGGTTCCTTCGAACATCCGGATTTCGAGCAAAAAGAAAGGGCGCCTGGGCGCCCTTTCTTTTTTTGCTGTCGCCGTGTCGCTCAGAGACGGCTGGCGATGGCCTTGGCAAAGCCCATGGTGTTGCCGGTGCCGCCCAGGTCGGGGGTCAGCGAGTCCTTGGCTTCCAGCGTGGCGACGATCGCTTCGCGCAGGCGCTCGGCGTTCTGGGGCTGACCGATGTGGTCCAGCATCTGCGCCGCGCCCAGCAGCAGCGCGCACGGGTTGGCCTTGCCCTGCCCTGCGATATCCGGCGCCGAGCCGTGCACGGCTTCGAAGATCGCCGCGTCCAGACCGATATTGGCACCCGGGGCCAGGCCCAGGCCGCCGACCAGACCGGCGCACAGGTCGGAGATGATGTCGCCGAACAGGTTGGTGGTCACGATGATGTCGAACTGCTCCGGACGCATCACCAACTGCATGCAGGTGTTGTCGACGATCATTTCCTGGAATTCGATTTCCGGGTACTGCGCGGCCACATCGCGCGCCACCTTCAGGAACAGGCCCGAGGTCGACTTGATGATGTTGGCCTTATGCACCGCAGTGACCTTCTTGCGGCCGGTGGCGCGTGCCAGGTCGAAGGCGTAGCGCACGATGCGCTCGGAGCCCTTGCGGGTGATCCGGGTGCCGGAGAACGCAGTCTCGCCATCCTCGGACACGGTCTGGCCTTCACTCAGGTACGCGCCTTCGGTATTTTCGCGCACCGTGATCAGGTCCACGCCATCGGCGAAACGCGACTTGGTGTTTGGGAACGACTTGGCCGGACGCACGTTGGCGTACAGGTCGAACTTGCGACGCATGGCGACGTTGATCGAGCTGAAACCCTCGCCAACCGGCGTGGTCAGCGGGCTTTTCAGCGCCACCTTGTTCTTGGTGATCGAGGCCAGGGTGGACTCGGGCAGCAGATCGCCGTGCTTTTCCAGCGCGACCAGGCCAGCGTCGGCGTATTCGTAGGTCAGGCCAGCTTGCAGCGCGTCGAGCACGAACAGCGTGGCATCCATGATCTCCGGGCCGATACCGTCGCCGCGGATGACCGTGATTGTCTGCGTCATAACGTTGGGTTTCCGAACTTGAAGGGGGGAGCGCCGGCCGGAAAGCCGGCGGATCGGCGCAATGAGGTTTCACTGGCAATTATGCCCGATGCCGGTGAAGGCGCCCAAACCGACCATCGTCTAAGAGCGGCAGGCGCCCAAACGCAACGCGCCACATCGATGGGTGGCGCGCGCGTTGCTGGACCTTATCAATCGCCAATCCCCGTTTCCGCGCCTCAGCGACAGACTCAGTCGTGCGCGTGCTGGGCTGGCGCCTGCGCGCCGCCTTCGAGCTGGTCGAGGAAATCCACAGCGCGACGCAAGTGCGGGATCACGATGGAGCCGCCGACCACCAGGCCGACCGAGAAGGTTTCGAAGAACTCTTCGCGACTGACGCCGGCTTCCTTGCACTGGGCGACGTGGTAGCTGATGCAGTCGTCGCAGCGCAGCACCATCGATGCGACCAGGCCCAGCAACTCCTTGGTCTTCACGTCCAGGGCGCCTGCTTGGTAGGTCTGGGTGTCCAGCGCGAAGAACCGCCGGACCACCTGGTTCGGCTCGGCCAGGATGCGTTGATTCATGCGCTGACGGAATTGCGTGAACTCGCGCAGGCGGTCGGCGCTGCCGTCGTCGGAACCACTCATGCCTGACCACCCGCGCTGCCGGCCAGCAGCGGCTCGAGCTTGCCGGCCCGGTGCATGGCCATCATGTCGTCGTACCCGCCTACGTGAACGTCGCCGACGAAGATCTGCGGCACGCTGGTGCGCTTGGCCAGGGCAACCATCTTGTCGCGCTCGGCCGGGTCCAGGTCAATCCGCACTTCGTTCCAGGTCTTGCCCTTGCTCTTGAGGAAATTCTTGGCGGCCACGCAATACGGGCAAATGGCGGAGGAATACAGGGTGATCTGCGGGCCGGGGGCCGCGTCCTGATCAGTATGGTCTTGGCTCACGGGAAACTCCGTGGTTGGTGTGAGGTCTACCACATGGTACCGGGCGACTGGAATTTCCATGTCGTCACCGCAACACTGTGGGTTAATCGATGATTCACGCCGTCGCGCCGTGCTGCCCGCATGCTCCGCGCACTACCTGGGAGTTCCACTTGCGCCTGCTACCGCTCGCCACTGCCCTCACGCTGGCTGTTGCCATGGGTGTGGCACCTGCGCAGGAAAACCGCCTGCCCGACATCGGTTCGTCGGCCGGTGAGTTGCTGACCCCGGCACGTCAGGCCGAGTACGGCAAAATGATGCTGGCCGAGTTGCGCAACTACGACTACGTGCTGGACGACCCGCTGATCACCGACTGGCTGCAGACCATGGGCACCCGGCTGGGCGCAAACAGCGACCAGCCGCAGCAGCCATTTACGTTTTTCATGCTGCGCGACCGCCAGATCAATGCGTTCGCCACGCTGGGCGGCTATGTCGCGGTCAACGCCGGACTGGTATTGACCGCCGAGCGCGAGGACGAAGTGGCCGCGGTGCTGTCGCACGAAATCGCCCACGTCACCCAGCAGCACGTGCTGCGTGGGGTGGAGCGCGCGCAACGTGACCAGATCCCGATCCTGCTCGGCATGCTGGCGGCGGTGGTGGCGGCGCAGCAGGCCGGAGGCAACTCCAAGGGCGACGCCACCATGGCCACCATCACCAGTGCGATGGGGATGATGCAGCAGCGGCAGATCGACTACACCCGCTCCAACGAATCCGAAGCCGACCGACTGGGCATCCGCACACTGGCGCGCAGCGGTTACGACGTGGATGCGATGGCCGGCTTCTTCGAGCGCATGTCGGTGGCCATGCGCGCCAATGAAGGCGGCTACAGCGCGCCGGATTTCCTGCAGACCCACCCGGTCACCGTCACCCGCATCAGCGAAGCCAAAGCGCGCGCCGAGCAGATGAAGAAGAACACCGTGGTGCTGACCACCTCGGTACCGGGGGGGAGCCGCCAGGAGCGCGTGGACCCAGCAGACCCGTCGCTGTCGGAACCGCTCAGCCGCAATGGCAACGCGCTGCTGCCCTACGCCCTCCGGCTGCCGGTGGACGCACTCAGCCGTGGTGCCGACCAGCGAGGCTTCGATTGGGCCAAGGAGCGCCTGCGCGTGCTCAGTGCGAGCACGCCCGATGCGGCCATTCGCGAATACGAAAACCTGCGCCGCAGCGCCAAGCAGGGCCTGACCGATGCGCAGCGTTACGGGCTGGCGCTGGCGCAACTGCGCAACAGCGGGAGCCGGCCGGGCGAGCCGGTCGCCGAGCTGAGCAGCCTGCTTGAGGCGCATCCGGATAATCTGTGGCTGGCGCTGGGCCTGAGCGAGGCGCAGGCGCGCGTGGGCCAGCACGAGGCGGCCAACGCGCGCTTCGACGCGTTGCTCAAGCAATTGCCGAACAACCGCGCGGTGGCGCTGACCTATGCCAGCGCGCTCAACGAGCAGGCCAGCAAGGAGTCCGGCCAGCGCGCGCGCCAGGTGCTGGAGCCGTTGTTGCACCGGAGCAGCGACGACCCGTTGCTGCAACAGAGCTACGCGCGTGCCTGCGAGCTCTCGGGCGACCAACTGCGCGCCAGCGAAGCGTATGCGGAAGCGGCGTTCTTGAATGGCCGCGCCGAACAGGCGCTGATCCAGCTGGAAGCGCTGAAAAAGAAAGATCTCGACTATGTGACACGGGCCCGCGTGGATGCGCGCATCGCCGCCATCACTCCGACCGTGCTGGAGCTGCGCCGCCAGGGCATTCGCGACCCGGATTTATCCACGCGCTGAACGCTGGTGTGCGTTGCCAGCTGTAAGCGACAGCAGCATATGGAGTGGCCGCCTGCGGCAATGCAACTGCCGAGTCCGCTTCGCCAAGCCGTCACCATCGCGCAGGCGACGCCAGCAATGTCACATTAGAGTCACAAAACCGTAGTCTACTGGCGACCACCACAGCCAGACGGTAAGCCCCGCGTGCAGAAACGCATTCTGATCGTCGATGACGAACCCGCGATCCGCGATATGGTGGCGTTCGCGCTGCGCAAAGGCGAGTTCGAGCCCATCCATGCCGGTGATGCCCGCGAGGCGCAGACCGCCATCGCCGACCGCGTGCCGGATCTGATCCTGCTGGACTGGATGTTGCCGGGCACCAGCGGGCTGGACCTGGCACGACGCTGGCGCAAGGAGCAACTGACCCGCGAGATTCCGATCATCATGCTGACCGCGCGTGGCGAGGAAAACGACCGCGTCGGCGGCCTGGAGGCCGGCGTCGACGACTACGTGGTCAAGCCGTTCTCGGCACGCGAGCTGCTGGCACGCATCCGCGCGGTGATGCGGCGCACCCGCGAAGACGACGAAGACGGCAGCGTGGCAGTGGGACGCCTGCGCATCGATGGCGCCGCGCACCGCGTGTTCGCCGGCGATGCGCCGGTGCCGATCGGCCCGACCGAATATCGCTTGCTGCATTTCTTCATGACCCACCCGGAGCGCGTGTATACGCGCACCCAGCTGCTGGACCATGTCTGGGGCGGCAGCGTGTATGTGGAAGAGCGCACCATCGACGTGCATATCCGCCGCCTGCGCAAGACGCTGGAACCGTTCGGCCTGGAAAACATGGTGCAGACCGTGCGTGGCTCGGGCTATCGTTTTTCTTCGGCGACCTGACGTGCCGCAAAGCCAGCCGGCCGCAGTCTGGCCGGCCGGCTGCCTACCTGACGCTTCGTGGTAACGCCTTCCATGCCCCAACATATCCGTTCCGCCTGGCTCAAGACGCTCGGCACCCTCGCGCTGTTGTTGGGCGCTGCCGTCGTCGCCGGCGTGCTGATCGGGCATGTGTGGATGGCGCTGACGCTCACCGCCCTGGGCGTACTGGCCTGGCATTACTGGCGGCTGCGCCAGGTGCTGCGGCGGCTCACCGCACGCCAGCGTGCCGAGCCTGCCGCCGGCATCGGCGCCTGGAACGAACTGGACCGGCTGCTGTATCGCAGCCAGGCCGAAATGCGCGGGCGCAAGCGGCGCCTGATCGAGATGTTGCGCACCTACCGCGCCGCGGCGCAGGCGCTGCCGGATGCGGTGGTGGTAGTGGATCGCAACAGCCAGCGCGTGCAGTGGTTCAACAAGGCGGCGGGCGGTTTGCTCGGCCTGCACCATCCCGGCGACATGGGCGTATCGGTGGTGGAGCGACTGCAGCCGCTGCCGCTGGCGCATTGGCTGGCAGCCGGGCGCAATGCCGAACCGATGCTGGATGCCGCCTCGCCGGCGGACCCGGATCTGCGCCTGAATCTGCGCCTGATCCCATATTCCGACGACTACTGGCTGCTGGTGGCGCGCGATGTCAGCAAGCTGCTGCGGCTGGAGCAGGTGCGTCGCGATTTCGTGGCCAACGTCTCGCATGAACTGCGCACCCCGCTGACGGTGGTGCATGGCTATCTGGACATGCTCGACCCGGAAGACTTCCCCGATTCGGGCCCGATGCTGGCGGAGATGCGCAAGCAATCGCAGCGCATGGCGCAGTTGGTCGAAGACCTGTTGACGTTGTCGCGACTGGAATCGCAGGAAGAACTCGGCGAAGAACACGTGGCGATGGCACCGATGCTATCGACCCTGCGTCGCGAAGCCGAGGCGCACAGCCAGGGCCGCCACACCGTTGACGTCATCGACGAGGCTGGCGTGGATCTGCTCGGCTCCAACAAGGAACTGCACAGCGCGTTTTCCAATCTGGTCACCAACGCGGTGCGCTACACGCCGGGCGGCGGCACGGTGACGATCCGTTTCGTGCGCGAAGGCGATGGCGCGGCGCTGGCAGTGCGCGACACCGGCTATGGCATTCCCGCCTCGCACCTGCCGCGTATCACCGAACGCTTCTATCGCGTGTCCAGCAGCCGCTCGCGCGAGAGCGGCGGCACCGGGCTCGGGCTGTCGATCGTCAAGCACATTCTGGGGCTGCATCAAGCGCGCCTGGACATCGAAAGCGAAGTGGGACGCGGCAGCGAATTTTCGTGTCATTTCGTGGCTGCACGTGTCGTGCAGCGCGAACCATTGGTGCCACTGTCACGCTCGGCGTGATATGTAGTCAGTGCGCGCCCAGCGCGGTGCGATGGTCGCGTCTCGCGCGCCGCATCGCTTTCGCTGCAGTTGCCCGGTAACCACGCACATAACCCGTCTTGATGATCGATTCCATGGGCCACGCCAAAGAACTGCACGACATCACACCCGGCGACGACATCGCCACCGATCCGTTGCGTGATCCGGCGCTGTACATCAACCGCGAGTTGTCGCAACTGGACTTCAACTTCCGGGTGCTGGCGCAGGCGCTCGATGAGCAGGTGCCGTTGCTGGAACGGCTGCGCTTCCTGTGCATCTCGTGCACCAATTTGGACGAGTTTTTCGAGATCCGTGCGGCCACCGTGCGGCACGCGCAAGAGTTCGGGCTGCCGCCGGCACCGGACGGGCTGAGCCCGACCGCCATCCTCAACGCCGTGCACGACCGCGCTGCCAAGCTGGTAGAGCAGCAATACCACGCGTGGAATGAAGTGCTGCGCCCGGCGATGGAAGACGCCGGCGTTGCCGTGCTCAGCCGCTCGGCATGGACCTCGCGCCAGAAACGCTGGCTGCGTGCCTACTTCCGCAACGAGATCATGCCGGTGCTGTCGCCGCTGGGGCTGGACCCGGCGCATCCGTTCCCGAAGATCCTCAACAAGACCTTGAACATCGTGGTGGTGCTGGAAGGCCAGGACGCGTTCGGCCGTGCCGGGCATCTGGCCATCGTGCGCGCCCCGCGTTCGCTGCCGCGCATCATCCAGCTGCCGGCAAGCCTGTCGCCGGAGGGCGCGCAGAGTTTCGTATTCCTGTCTTCGGTGTTGTCCGAATTCGTCGACGAACTGTTCCCGGGCATGCAGGTCATGGGCTCGTATCAGTTCCGCGTCACCCGCAATTCCGAGTTGGTGGTGGACGAGGAAGAAGTCGAAAACCTGGCGCTGGCCTTGCGCGACGAGTTGGTCACGCGTGGCTACCGGCCGGCCGTGCGGCTGGAGATCGCGCACGATTGCCCGGCGCCGATCCTGCGCACCTTGCTGCAAAATTTCGGGCTGAATGAAAACGCGGTGTATCGCATCGTGGGGCCGGTCAACCTGAGCCGCGTTACGCAGGTCTACGATCTGGTGCAGCGCCCCGAACTCAAGTACCCCTCGTTCAATCCGCGCACCTTGCGCGACAGCGAGGGCATCTTCGAGATCGTCAAAAAAAGCGATGTATTGCTGCATCACCCCTTCGATGCGTTTACTGCAGTGCTGGATGTCATCCGCCAGGCCGCGGTCGACCCGAACGTGCTGGCGATCAAGCAGACGCTATACCGCACCGGCAAGGATTCGTTGATTGTCGATGCGCTGATTCTGGCCGCACGCAACGGCAAGGACGTCACCGTGGTGGTGGAGTTGCGTGCACGCTTCGACGAAGAAGCCAACCTAGGTCTGGCCGACAAGCTGCAGGAAGCCGGCGTGCAGGTGGTCTACGGCGTAGTCGGCTTCAAGACCCACGCCAAGATGCTGCTGATCGTGCGGCGTGAGGGGCGCAAGCTCAAACGCTACGTGCACCTGGGCACTGGCAATTACCACAGCGGCACCGCACGCCTGTATACCGACATCAGCCTGATCACCGCCGATGCCGAGATCGGCAACGATGTGCACATGCTGTTTCAGCAGTTGTCCGGGCTTGCCCCGCGCATGAAGCTGGACCAGCTGCTGCAGTCGCCGTTTACGCTGCATGCCGGCGTGCTGAAGCGGATCGATCGCGAAACGCGGCTGGCCCGCAAGGGTCGCCCAGGCCGCATCATCGCCAAGATGAACGCCCTAAACGAACCGCAAGTGGTGCGTGCGTTGTACATGGCATCGCAGGCCGGGGTACAGATCGATCTGATCGTGCGCGGCGCCTGCACGCTGCGCCCCGGTGTGCCGGGCGTGTCGGACAACATCCGCGTGCGCTCGATCGTAGGGCGCTTTCTGGAACATAGCCGCGTGTACTGGTTCGGCAACGACGGCGCCGCCGAGTTGTATTGCGCCAGCGCCGATTGGCTGGAACGCAATCTGTTGCGGCGGGTGGAGACCTGCTTCCCGATCCTGGAACCGGATCTGGCCAAGCGCGTCTACCGCGAGGTACTGCAGAACTATCTGGACGACAACGTCAGTGCCTGGGAACTGGATGCCGAAGGCGTGTACCACAAGCGCACGCCTGCCCCGGGTGAGCCACCACATTCGGCGCAGATGACCTTGCTCGATCGGATCTGAGCGACGCTGCAGCATGCAAGGTGGGAAGCCGTTCGCGCAGGCGAGCGGCATACCCGCAACGGCGGCCCGCAGGTCGCACCCAGCGATTGCGAACACCAGCTGCGCCCTGACGCTGACGGGGCCCACGCATGACATCTCACGGGCCAACGGCCCATCGGCTACCATGCGGCCATGCCAATGCCCTCCCCCACGATTCGGCCACTGCGCGATGGCGATTTTCTTGCTGCCATCGACCTAGGCTCCAACAGTTTCCACATGGTCATTGCGCGCTACCTGATGGGTCAGCTGCGCGTCGTCGATCGCCTGCGCGAGACCGTGCGCATGGCCGATGGCCTGGATGGCAAAGGTGGTCTCTCCAACGACGCACGTCAGCGCGCGCTCGAATGCCTGGCACGCTTCGGCCAGCGCATTCGCGACGTGCCCTCGCTGCGCGTGCGCGCCTTGGCCACCAACACGGTGCGTCAGCTGCGCTCGCCGCAAGCCTTTTTGATGCCGGCGGAGACTGCACTGGGGCATGCGATCGAAGTGGTCAGCGGGCGCGAGGAAGCGCGCCTGATCTATCTGGGCGTGACCCATGCACAACCGCCCAAGCCCGATCAACGCCGGCTGGTGATCGACATCGGCGGTGGCTCGACCGAATTCATCATCGGCCAGGGCTTCCAGACGCTGGAACGCGAAAGCCTGCAGGCCGGTTGCATTGCCAGCACGCGGCGATTTTTCCCGGGCGGCAAGTTGTCGAAGAAAAAATGGAAGGATGCGCTGACCGAGATCGGTGCCGAATTTCAGCAGTTCGCCGGCCAGTACAAGGCGCTGGGCTGGCATGAGGCGATCGGTTCGTCCGGCACGCACAAGGCGATCGGCGAAATTTGCGCGGCGATGAAGCTCACCAAGGGTGCGATCACCGCGCAGGCGCTGCCGGCGCTGCGCGATGAGTTGCTCAAGGCCAAGCGCATCGAAGATATCCAGCTGCCCGGCCTGGCGGCCGAGCGGCGGCCCATCATCGCTGGCGGCATCCTGGTGCTGGAAGCTGCATTTCAGGCGCTGGGTCTGGAGAAACTGATGGTCAGCAAGGCGGCGATGCGCGAAGGCATCCTGTACGACATGCTCGGCCGCGGCGGCCAAAACGACCCGCGCGATAGCTCGGTGGCCTCGCTGGTGCAGCGCTACGGCATCGATGAGGTGCAGGCGCAGCGCGTGGAAGCCACGGCCTGCCGCCTGTTCGATCAGGTCTGCGAATCCTGGCAACTGGATGGCGACGATGCGCAGGTACTGCGGCGTGCCGCACGCCTGCATGAGTTGGGCCTGATCATCGCGCACAGCCAGTATCACGTGCATGGCAGCTATATCCTGGAACATTCGGATATCGCCGGTTTTTCGCGGCAGGAACAGCAGGTCCTGGCGGCGCTGGTACGCACGCACCGGCGCAACGTGCCCAAGACCGCCTTCGATGCGCTGCCGGACCGCCTGCTGCTGCCCACCCGACGCAAGGCCGCGCTGCTGCGGCTGGCCGTGTTGCTGCACCGTGCGCACGAAGCGGATCCGATCCCGACACTGGAACTCACCGCCGACGACACGCGGCTGTCGTTGATCCTGTCGCAAAGCTGGATCGACTCGCGCCCGCTGCTGCGCGCCGATCTGATCGGCGAAGTCGAAAGCATGGCCGGCCTGGGCATCGCGTTCAAACCGTTTGTGACCTGAGGCCTGCGGCCTCAGGCGGGATCCGGGAGTGGGGAGTAGTCGACTGCGGGGCTCTGATGTCTCTCCCTGACAGGCGGCGGTGGCGCTAAACGCAGGCAGTGCGGCGCCTTTGCGAATCACGAATCCCGAACTCCTAATCCCGTCGCACTTGTCACCGCCGCGTCTTGTCGGCGCAACATCAATGCCATCGCCCTGCCGGAAGCTAGTGAAAACCGGAGAACGGGCATGCGCTACGCGATCGTTACCGAAACCTATCCCCCCGAGGTCAACGGTGTTGCGTTGACCGTGCACGGTCTGGAAACCGGCCTGCGCGCGCGTGGACACCAGGTGGATGTGGTGCGTCCACGCCAGAGCGCCGATACCGCAGCGACCGATGCGCTGCTGGTGCGCGGTGCATCGCTGCCGCGCTACCCGGGATTGAAATTCGGCCTGCCGGCCACGCACCGTCTCGTACGTCATTGGCGCAGCACGCAACCGGATGCGATCTATGTGGCCACGGAAGGCCCCCTGGGCTGGTCGGCAATGCGCGCAGCACGCCGGCTCGCCATTCCGGTCGCCACCGGCTTCCACACCCGCTTCGACGAATACCTGCCCGATTATGGCGCCGCCTGGCTGCAGGGCACCGCGCTGCGCTGGATGCGGCGCTTCCACAACCAGGCCGATGCCACCTTGGTACCCACGCGCGAGCTGCAACAGTTGCTGCGCGATGACGGCTTCGAGCGCGTGCAATTGCTGGCGCGCGCGGTGGACAGCCAGCAATTCGATCCTGGCCGTCGCGATCTCGCATTGCGCGCCGAGTGGGGCATCGAAGGCGAAGGCTTTGCCGCCATCTACGTCGGGCGCATCGCCAACGAAAAGAATCTGCCGCTGGCCGTGCATGCCTTCCGCAGGTTGCAGCAGATTCGCCCGAAGGCGCGCTTTGTGTGGGTCGGCGATGGCCCGGCACGCGAGAAGATTGCGCACGAAAATCCCGACTTCATTTTCTGCGGCGTCCAACGTGGCGATGCATTGGCGCGTCACTTCGCCAGCGGTGATCTGTTCCTGTTCCCCAGCCGCAGCGAAACCTTCGGCAATGTGACGCTGGAAGCGATGGCCAGCGGCGTGGCGACAGTCGCTTTCGATTACGGCGCGGCGCGCGAATATCTGCGCAATGGCCATACCGGCGCAGCGGTGGACACCGACGAGGCCTTCATCCAGGCCGCCGTCGCACTCACCGAAGACGATGCACTGCGCCAGCGCATGGGCACGGCAGCGGCACAGGCCATGAAAAAACTGCACCCAGACAATGTGGTCTCCGACTTCGAAGGCTTGTTGCTGGGAATCAGCGCTGCACGGGGGCGTTATGTCGTCAACGCGGCTTGAGGTCTTGCGCGGTCACGAAGCGCGCTGGTGCCGACGCGCCAATCACTGGTGCCGGCGTAACCCGGTCCGGCGCGCATTCGCCACCATCAGCCGCTTGGGCGACGGCGTGTTCTGGTACGCCTTGATGGGCTTGCTGGTAGTGCTCGACGGCATGGACGGCGTGCGCGCATCAGCGCACATGGCTGCCACCGGTGTGCTCGCATTGACGTTGTACAAAGCCCTCAAGCGCTGGACCCGCCGCCCGCGGCCCTACGCCGCCGACGTGCGTATCCGCGCCTGGGTCGCGCCGCTGGACGAGTTCAGTTTCCCCTCCGGCCACACCTTGCATGCGGTGTCCTTCAGCATCGTGGCACTGGCCTACTACCCATGGCTTGCCCCCTTGCTGGTGCCGTTTTCGGCCGGCGTAGCGCTCTCGCGCGTGGTGCTGGGGCTGCATTATCCCAGCGACGTGCTCGCCGCCACGGTCATCGGCGTCCTGCTGGCCAGCCTGTCGTTGTGGGGGCTGCCGGTGATGTTTGGGTAAGCACTGGCCGTTTGCGACAGCGTCACTAGGTGACGTGCATGCAGACGAGCAACCAAGGCGGAACCGCCGAGCAGAAAGGTTTCTTTGCCTCACCCTTCCCCACCGGGAGAAGGTGCCCCGCAACGGCGGATGAGGGTACGGGCCAAGCCTCGTGCACTTGCCTTGGAAATTCTTTCGCGAACGCCGGAAAAGTCACGACGCATCACATTGCGACGTCAGCGTGCGGCTTCGCCACCCTCCCCCCGCCGCTCCACGCCTTAGCCCACCCCTGCGGCGCGTGCGCACCAATGCACGCGCGCCGGTGGCGCGCGCCGTGCATTGCCGCCCCGCAGCGAAAGGTGGCGAGCCCTAAGCGCTGTGCTTTCAATCACTGATCGCCGATCACTAATAACGATCGCTGATCGCCCCCCCCGAACGTCCATTCCGGAATCACCAACCCGCAATTTCGAATCCTGACCGGAGTCCCGCATCCCGAATTCCCGTCCTCGCCCCTGACCGCCCCGCGCTCCCGCCGTACAATGGCGCGATGACGACACTGTTCATTTCCGACCTGCATCTGGACCCGGCCCGGCCGGCGATCACCGAGTTGTTTCTGGATTTCCTGCGCACGCAGGTACCCGGCAGCGATGCGCTCTACATCCTGGGCGACCTGTTCGAAGCCTGGATCGGCGATGACACCCCGTCCACCGCTGCCGATGAGGTCGCGGTGGCATTGCATGCGGTGGCCGATGCCGGCGTCCCGGTCTTCTTCATGCCGGGCAACCGCGATTTCCTGGTGGGCGATGCCTACGCGCAGCGCGCCGGCTTCCGCATTTTGCCCGACCCCACCGTGATCGACCTCTATGGCCATACGACGCTGCTGCTGCACGGCGACCTGCTGTGCACCGACGACACCGCGTATCAGGCCTTCCGTGCGCAAACGCGCGACCCCGTGTTTCAGGCGCAGTTTCTGGCGCAGCCGCTGGCCGCCCGCGTGGCCTTCGCGCAGCAGGCGCGTGCGGCAAGTCAGGCCCGCTACGCCGAACTCAAGCAGGGCGACCAGGCGCAGCTGGAAAGCGTCACCGACGTGTCGCAGGCCGAGGTGGAGGCGACCTTCGTACGTTACGGGCTGGATCGCATGATCCACGGTCATACCCATCGCCCTGCAATCCATACCCTGCAAGCCGGTGGCAACACCTGCACGCGCATCGTGCTGGGCGACTGGTACGAGCAAGGCTCGGTCTTGCGCGTGGATGCCGATGGCGTATCGCTGGAGCAGCTGGCGTTGTAAGGCAACTCATCCACACGCTGTGCCTGCACTGGCAAGACACAGCGATGCTGAATCGAATGCGCGCGCCGGATCTTCTCAAGCGCGCCTTATGCGACCGCCTCGCCGCTCCGTAGGAGCGTCATTGCTCTTGCTGAAATCTGCGCGCAAATCAGTCTGCATTGTCGATCAATGACTGCAACGCATCACTGCATACTTCGCGCACGCTCGGAGTAGTCGACGAAATCCGCATTCACTACGTCGTACCACAGCAACGTGCCATCCGCCTGCACGCGGAAACGGTCGCGTACCGGGCTGGTCTGCGGGTCGCCAGGGCAACCGTCGCCGTGGCGTTCGCGCACCGCAAAATCGAACGCGTCCGGCGAAGGCGCATCGCCTTCCTCGGCCATGAGGCTGATGCAGTTGTCCGGGTACACATGGTCGCTCTGCAAGCGGGCTTCAAGCATCTTCAACGCACGGGTTTGCGCGTGGTCACTGGCGGGCGCTGCAGGCGCGGTAACGGCAGGCTTGGGCTGCGTGGCAACGGGGTCGGCCGGTTGCTGCTTGCATCCGGCAGCCGCCAGCGCAGCCAGGAGAACAAGCGCATAGCGCAGGGACGTGGACATGAGAGCTCCGCTCGACAGGACAGGGCCGGCAGTTACCGCCGGTGCGCCTAGTCTGCGCGATCCACGCGCGCGGGTGTAGTCAAAAAGCCCGGCACTTGCGGTGCCGGGCCGGACTTGGATCAGTCCACAACACTCAACGGAAGCCGGCAATCGTGGCCTTGGTGTTGACCAGCACGCGTTGGTTGTCGGCGGTGCTGGCATTGCCCATGGGCACGCCGTTGTAGCTGATGTTGGGGTTAGACCAATAGTTCAGACGCGGGCAGCCGCCGGAGCAATCGTAGGCCATGATGGTGCGCCAGCTGTTGCCGTAGCGGTAGCCGTGGCCATAAGCGTAGGGCGAGGTGCTTGGGTCGTTGGTGGCATCGTGGCGTGCGCTCTGCAGATGCCCGATTTCATGCGCAAAGCTGTAGTAGCCGGTGGCGCAATCCCAGTACACCGAAGCGAATGCGCTTGCAGCGGTTGAGCCGATTCCCGATGCCAGACCGCAGTAGCTGCTGTTGTCCAGCACGATCACGCCCACATCGGCGGTGTAGGTGTTGCGGCTGGTGTGGATGCTGTCCATGTAGCCATCGTTGGTCACGCGGAAGCGCTGCAGGTCGGTAGTGAAGTTGCCGGTCTCGGTATAGCTGGTGGTCTCGTAGCGCGCCAGCTGCAAGGTGATGCCGACGTTGCTGTTGATGTAGCCCTGGTTGGCTTCGGCCACCGCCAGCTGCACCAGCGATTGCATGTTGCCGCCGTAAGCGGTCACGGCCTTGTTGGTGGCAACCACCAGCACGCGAATGGTCGCCGGACTACCTGATGAGGCAGCAGCGGCAGTGACGCGTCCATCGCCGGGCATGTCGAACGTCGGCAGCAAGCTGTAGTCAGCCGGATGCTCCTGCGGCATGCGTTGCTCATCCACTTGCACCAGCACGTGACGCCCATCGGCGAGCGGACGCAGGCGATACAGCTTGCCGGCGTAGCGAATGGTGCCGGTGACGGTGTCGCCGCTGCGCACCAGGATGGCCGAGTTCAGCGGGTCGACGCCCGAGAGCGTGCGTGCACGAGTGCCGGCACGCGGGCCGAGGTTGCCGTACCACACGCTATCGCCGCCTTCCAGCGCATCGACCTTGGCCTGAGTGGCGGTGATGGTCTGGCCATCCAGCTGCAGTTCCAGCAATTTTTCCGCGGCGGTCACCGCACCGCCATCGAGCTGGACCACCTGCGCATTGGCAGTGGACGGCGCGCTCAACACGCGTTGCAGCGAAGGTTCGGCTGCTGCGGTGGCGGTGGCGCTGCGGCTCAGCGCAGGACCGGTTTGATACAGCGGTTTGCCGGCAGCGGCGGCCGAACCGGCCAAGCACATGGCGATCAGACCCATCGTGGTGCACATCGACTTCGACTTCATCGTCTTTCTCTCCTAAGACATGAAAGTTATGGATGCGAAACACCGGGCCCCTGCCCCGGGACGCCATTAGGGCGCGTTGCGATCTACCGAATGCAAGTTGTTACAACAGAAAATTACAGTTCTGTGATGTTTACCGATGACTGGATGCGATTCCGGCCGCATGCGCGACGACGTAGCGCACAGTTTCGGTCGACAGGGTGTCGGCAAGACGCGCGCGTCATGCTGCATCGCCGATGTTGCAGCGGTGGAAGTCAGACGAAGTACGCAGATAGACCGACAGACCGAACGCCGCTCGCCAGCCAACGCGCGTCGATCAGGCGGGCATCGCCGTTATTTGGCTGGGCCTGTATCGAATGGACATGTCGGATGCCAGTTCTGGGGGCGCGGCCAACAGCCCCCTGCTTGTTGTTCCCGGCGTTTTCTCAGCCGCTCTAACGAGAAGGTCCACGGTTGTCTTGGAAAGTGTAGGCGCGCTGCATGCGGCGCTTGCAAAGCGCTTGATCCGTGCTTTGGCTGCAGGGCCCTTAGCTGCCACCATCGCGGGACGCGCGGTGAATCCGTCCATGCAGGCTCTTATGCAGCATCCATGCCGCACCAGGTCCCGCGACGGTGGTCGGCCAAGGACCGGTCGTGATGGTCGGTATGCCTGGCTTTTGGAGCGAGCCATCGACCAAGTCCCTGGCGTGTGCCTCTCACCGCGTGCAGGACGTGGTGACCGCAGGGATGGATTCGCTGCGTCGCTTCCGATTGGTGAGGACACCGCAGCCTCGACCAGCGCAACTTGCGAAGCGCGGATGGCACCGAGCGCGCCTACATCACTCTGCGACCCGGGCCCGACAGGGCATGCGTGTGCCGCTGCATGACAGCGGCATCGAATCACGCCCTTAGCCGGCCTGCTCCACCAGATCAGCGAGTTCGTCTTCGTCGAAACCGGCAAGCAGCCGCGCCTGCAGATTGAACGGGCCATGCAGATAACCGCCGGCATATTCGCGCAACAACGCCTTGAAGCGCGCCCTTGGTTCGATACCGGCCTGTGCGCAATACCAGCGGTACCAGCGCGAGCCGGCGGCCACGTGCGCCACTTCCTCGCGCAAGATGGTCTCCAGCACCTCGGCCGTGGCGGCATCGCCGAGCGAACGCAGTTTGACGATCATCGCCGGTGTGACATCCAGGCCGCGCGCTTCCAGCACCCGCGGCACCAACGCCATGCGTGCCAGACCGTCATGCGCGGTTTTTTCGCACATTTCCCACAAGCCGTTGTGCGCGGCAAAGTCGCCGTAGTCGCGATCGTGTGCCTGCAGGCGTGCGCGCAGCAGCATGAAGTGGCGCGATTCGTCGTCGGCCACCGCCACCCAATCGGCGTAGAACGCCTCGGGCAGACCACGGAACCGGTAGACCGCATCCCAGGCCAGATCGATGGCGTTGAGTTCGATATGCGCGATGGCATGGATGAAGGCAGCACGCCCTTCCGGCGTGCCCAGTCCACGCCGCGGCAGCTCGCGCGGGTGCACCAGCAGCGGCGTGGCGGGCCGGCCCGGCATGCGGATCGGGCACGGTGCCGGCGCATCGGCATCGCGCCTCAGCGTGCCATCGCGCCAGGCGGCGGCGTAGCGCTGGGTCAGCGCGACCTTGTGCAGCGGGTCGGCCGCGTCCAGGCAGGCGCGTGCGGCCTGGTACAGGTCGCCGTTCACGACACTGCCGGCGCGCGCGGCGGCGCCTGGCGCATATCCAGCCAGGCGCGCGCGGCCTGCTCGCAACGGTTGCCAGCCACCTTGAGCTCGCAATCCACACGATGCGCGCAGGCCAGGGCGAACGCGCGGCGGCGGTCGGTGATGGTCGGTTCGGCAATGTCCGCCACGGGTGCGCGCGAGGGCCAGCCGGCATCGACGCCGATGCCGGCGGCGAGCAGACGATCCGTGCCGTCCCGGCAGTCAACCGCATAGCCCCACTGCAGCGCATCGGCGCGTACGTCATCGGAGGAGCGCTGCGCGCGCAGTCGCAACATGAGTAGATCCTGGCCGATCCGGTAGCCGCCGACAATCGCCAGCGGTGCGCTGTAGCCGGGCTGCAGCACCGCCAACTGGTCCGGGGCCATGGACAGTTGCAGCGCGGTCAACTGCCCGCTTGGTACGCTGCCGTCGCGCAGACGCGGGTCGTCCACGCTGTGGACCGCTACCGGATCGCGGCCGATGCAGCCGACCAGCATCAACGCGGCAAGCACTGCAGCCGCACTGGCCCGCCGGCTACGTCGCACCAGCGACTCAGGCGCGACGACGCTTCTTGGCATCGTCCGAGCGCAACTGCTGGATGCGTTCGAAATAGCCAGGCTCGATGCCGGTGATGTACTCGCCGTTGAAGCACGAGGAATCGAACTGCTGGATGTCCGGATTGCCCTCGCGCACCGCCACTTCCAGGTCTTCCAGGTCCTGGTAGATCAGCCAGTCGCAGCCCAGGAATTCCTGGATTTCCAGCTCGCTGCGGCCATGCGCGATCAGCTCTTCGGCGGCCGGCATGTCGATGCCGTAGATGTTGGGGTAACGCACCGGCGGCGCGGCCGAGGCCAGATACACCTTGCGCGCGCCAGCGTCGCGCGCCATCTGCACGATCTGCCGGCTGGTGGTGCCGCGCACGATGGAATCGTCCACCAGCAGCACCACGCGATTACGGAATTCCAGGTGGATCGGGTTGAGCTTGCGACGCACCGATTTCTGCCGCTCGCCCTGCCCCGGCATGATGAAGGTGCGGCCCACGTAGCGATTCTTGACGAAGCCCTCGCGGTACTTCACCCCGAGCACGTTGGACATCTCCAGCGCCACGTCGCGCGAGGTGTCGGGGATCGGAATGATGGTGTCGATATCGTGATCCGGGCGCAGGCGCAGGATCTTCTCGCCCAGCTTCAGGCCCATGCGCATGCGCGCCTTGTGCACCGAGATGTTGTCGATCATCGAATCGGGACGCGCGAAATACACATATTCGAAGATGCACGGCGCATTGGTGGTCGGCGCGGCGCAGACCTCCGAAAACAACTCGCCACGTGCGGTGATCACCAAGGCTTCGCCCGGACGCACATCGCGCACGCGCTGATAGCCCAGGATGTCCAGCGCCGCCGATTCGGAGGACACGATGTATTCGATGCCTTCGGCGTGCTCGCGCTTGCCCAGCACCAGCGGACGGATGCCGTGCGGGTCGCGAAAGGCGACCAGGCCCAGGCCCAGCACCACGCTGACCACCGCATAGCCGCCCTTGCAACGACGGTGCACGCCGGCCACCGCGCGGATCGCCGCCTCGGGGGTGAGCATGCGCTGCGCGTCCAGTTCGTAGGCGAACACGTTCAGCAGCACCTCGCTGTCCGAATCGGTGTTGATGTTGCGGCGGTCGGCTTCGAACACCTGCTGGCGCAGGGCCTCGGTGTTGATCAGGTTGCCGTTGTGGGCCAGCGCGATGCCGTAGGGCGAATTGACGTAGAACGGCTGCGCCTCGTCCATGCCTTCCGAGCCTGCCGTCGGATAGCGGCAATGCGCGATGCCGACACGGCCTTCCAGCACCGCCATCTTCTTTTCGTCGAAGACATCGCGCACCAGCCCGTTGGCCTTTTGCACGCGCAGGCGCGTGCCGTCTGCGGTGGCGATGCCTGCGGCGTCCTGCCCTCGATGCTGCAGGACGGTCAGGCCGTCATACAGCTGCCCGGCGACGTTCTGGTTGCCGACAATACCGACGATGCCACACATGGTGCGCGTTCTCCGCTTCGGCTTGCGCCGTTAGTGTGAAGGTGGCCGTGCCTGGCCTTGGGATTCGACCCGAGCCGGGTCGCTTTCTCCGCCGCGAACCTGCGCCGGATCGATGTTGGCCGGCATCGCCTGCGCCGGACTGCGTCCGTCGCTGGCGGCGTTGCCGGGTTTGCCAAGCGCCCGCGACACGGTGTCGCTCAGTCCAGACCCGGACAGCATTTTGCCCAGGTCCGTATTATCGCCTGTCGAAGGCAACTTCCCCAACTCCGTGGGCAGGTTGCCCAGTTCCATGGATGGCATGTCCATCGACGGCATGCGCCAGGCCGGAAGTTGCGCCCGCATCCAGCCTGCGCCTGGCTGCAGCATGGGCAGCAGCACAGACTGGCGCCATGCCGGCTCGCGCGGCAGCGGGGTGAAGCCCATCAGCAACACCAGCACGCTGGCCAGAAACCCCCCGCGCACAACGCCCAGGCCGAAGCCGAGCATGCGGTCGGTGCCGCCGAGCTTGATCGCATCCACGCCGGCGCGGATCACCATGCCGATCACCGCCACGCTGATCAGCACACCGACGAACACCATCGCGTAACCGCCGAACGATTCGGTAGCCGACGGATGCTTGCCGTCGGCCAGCCAGCGCGCGGCCGCGCCGCCGAACATGAAGGTCGCCCAGCCGGCCAGCAACCATGACAACGTGCCGACCACGATCGCGACAAAGCCGCGCAGCAGGCCCAACAAAGCCGACACCAGAATGATGACGCCCAGCACCATGTCGATCATCGGCAACCTCTCAGCGCGGCGCATACGCCGCTCGTGCAATCTGGCTCGGTCTTCATTGCCCTCCCCTCCGTGGGTGCGAGGCGTTCGGAAATCCAGTGGCTGCGGGCCGCGCAGTGCAGGCAGTTAGCGGACCCATGACGGGGCGCCAGCAATGCAGTGTACGAGCGGCTGCCACACGCGCAGCGGCCGCGTTTGCTTGCGGCCGGCGCACAGTTTACGGATGTGGCCGCACCATGCCGGAAATACCGACCTTGGCTGCAACCTGGGCACGCAACTGTTCGGCATCGCTGCGATTGGCGACCGGGCCGACACGCACGCGGTTGAGCGCGCCCTTGTCGGTCCGCACCTGTTCGACGAAGGCGCTGAAGCCGGCGGCGCGCACACGGTCGCGCAAGGCATCGGCATCTTCGGCGCGCGCGAACGCACCCAGCTGCACTGCAAAACCGACCGAACTGGCCGCGGGCGCTGCCGGCGCGGTAGCTGCCGGCTTGGCAGGCTCAGGCTTGGCAGCAATGTCGGGCTTGGCGACGGCAGGCGTCGGGGTTGCAGGCTTGGCGACTTCGGGCTTGGCCGGCACGGGCTTGGCCACTTCGGTCGGCTTGGGCGCGGCCACCGGCTTGGCAGGCTCCGGCGGCAGGCTTTCGGTCTTTGTCGGTGCGGTGGTGCTGGCGGCGGCTACGCTGCTGCCAGGTTTCGCGACGGTCGCCGGCGCTGGTGTGCTGGCGACCGGCGCCGGAGCGGCGGCGTTGGCATCCAACGTCACCACCTGGGCGTTGACGTCGCTGCGCACCTTCACTGCCTGCAGGCGCGCCGATTCGGCCTGGGCCTGGTCGGCATACGGTCCAATCCGCACGCGCCAGGCCGGGCGGCCGTTGATCTGGGTTTTTTCGCTGAAGCCGGGCAACTGCGCCTGCGTGAGCCGCGCAATCACCGCATCGGCGTCGGCACTGGTGGCGTACGCACCGAAATTGACCGCGTAATTGCCAGCGGCCACTTCCGGCGCGGAAGGCGTGCTGGACGGGGCGGCAAGATCGGCCGCATCGGGGTTGTTCTGCACCGGCGACGGCGCACCGGCCATGCCCAGCGCGCCACCGGCCGGCGCATTGCCCGGAGTGACCAGCGGCAATTCGCGGGTTTCGAACTCGCCATTGGCGGGTGCTGCGGGTGCCTCAAGCGGCACATCGGCCACACCGCTCGACGGCGCGGGGCCCTTGACCAGCATCGGCAGGAAGATCACGGCAAGCGCCACCAGAACGATGGCGCCAATCAGTCGCTGTTTCAGAGCAGTGTCCACAGTAAAGAGCGCTACAGGCGTGGCGGGGTGCCGCGGCGATTATAAGGCCGGCGCCACCTCCCCGACCCTAGTGGGCTGAACGAAGTGCGTTCAGCGCGTCGGCAACGGTGTGAAACGAGCCAAACACCAGCACGCGGTCGCCGGTCCTGGCCATGTCCAGGACCGCGCGCACTGCGCTGGCAACGTCGCGATGGCACGGCGCCTGCGCGGCGGCACTGCCCTGCAGACGGGCCTGCAACGCGTGCGCCGATTGCCCGCGCGCGCCCTCCTGACCCGCCAACACCCAGTGATCGATCTGCGCAGCGACTGCCTCCACCACGCCCAGCACATCCTTGTCGGCCAATGCGGCGTAAATCGCATAGGTGCTGCCGGCATGCGCCGGCGCACCGAGCGCGGCGGCCAGCGCGCGCGCGGCCTGCGGGTTGTGGCCGACATCCAGCAAGACCTGCACGCCATCGACCTCAAGGCGCTGCAGTCGGCCGGCCACTTGCGCGTTACCGATGCCCTGCGCCCAGGCTGCAGCGGGCACCTCGACCGGCAACGCCTGCAATGCGGCGATTGCCGCGGCCGCATTGGCCAGCTGTATCGGCGCATGCAATGCCGGCATCGGCAATTCCAGTGTCACTGCCACATCGCGCCAGCGCCAGCGTGGCGCATCGGATTGCGGGCTCTCGGCGTGCGGTGTGTCGATTGGCTCGAAGAAATAATCGCTGCCGGCACGGATCGCATTGGCACCCAGCTGGTAGGCGCGCCGCAACACGCTGGACGGCGGGTCGATCTCGCCCAGCACCACCGGCTTCCAGGCGCGAATGATGCCGGCCTTCTCGGTGCCGATCGCCTCGCGGTCTTCGCCTAGCCAATCGGTATGGTCGATATCGACGGTTGTGATCACCGCCACATCCGAATCGACGATGTTCACCGCATCCAGGCGGCCACCCAGGCCGATCTCCAGCACGGCCAGCTCCAGCGCAGACTGCTGAAACAACCACAGCGCTGCCAGCGTACCGAACTCGAAATAGGTCAACGCCGTGTCGCCGCGTGCCGCCTCGACCGCAGCAAACGCATCCACCAACTGCGCGTCACTGACCTCCTCGCCATCGATGCGCACGCGCTCGTTGTAGCGCAGCAAGTGCGGCGAGGTGTAGGCCCCAACCTTCCAGCCGGCGGCACGGCCGATCGCCTCGATGAAGGCCACCGTCGAGCCCTTGCCATTGGTCCCACCCACGACGATGACGTGCGTTGCAGGCGCTTCGATCTGCAGCCGCACGGCGACCTCGCGCACACGCTCCAAGCCCATGGCAATGGCGCTGGGATGCTGCTGCTCGATGTAGGCGAGCCAGTCGGAGAGCGTAGTGGGGGTGGTCATGGGGTTACCTGATGTCGTGCGGCCGACATTATCGCGTTTGTGACGCCAGCGTGGCCTACCAACGGTCGCAACACTGGGTGCATGGCCTGGGCAGATGGCGCTGGCGAGGCAACGCACCTTAGAGCGGCTAACAAAGCTACTGCACAGCAGTCAGGCGGACGCGGTCGGTGCTCGGAATCGGCATGGACCACACGTACACTCCGGTTCTGAGCGCGCCGCCCACACCCACCTGACGACTGCTCGCTACGTTCTGTTAGCCGCTCTTAGTTTCCTGACGGGCAATGATGCGCATGAGGCAAAGATGAAATCGCAAGTCATCACCTGAGCGACCACATCACGTCATCCAGGACGGCAGGTCACGACCCAATCACTGATGGGTGGCATTGAGATGAAGATTGCGCACTGTGGAGCCAGCAGCGGAGCGTTTCCCCTCGATCACTGCCTGTACATGTCCGCCACCCAAATCAGGAGCTTCACCAGCCAACATACAAAGCCGTTGCGGGGCCCCACGCGGCATGGGGTCCACGGTCACCGCATGCGGGCATAGCAAACTCCCAGACGCCGAGCGGATCACGACATCTTCTGAGTACACATCGCCAAAGACTTGTGTCCATCCCCAGGGACCGAGTCTGACAATCAATGCCCATCCCAGCATCGCAATGACGATCCCCAGCAACGACCATCGGAACATGACGCTACCGACACCATGTCCTTCGATCTGACGTTGAAGCCGGCCAGTTGCATTGGCCCAGAGCAACAAGGAAAAAAACATCGCAGCTGCAACACATGCGACCACAAAGGTCAGATCGATTAATGCATTCGTCGGCGGAAGAAACCTGAAATTAGTGGACTAGCAGAAAAAACGAGAATGTCAGAAAGAGGCAGGCGAGCCGCAGACTTCCTGTGTACCGCGACATGTCCATGATGACTCGTCTCCGTCCTGGTAGACCTGCGCCGACGTTGCCAGACGCTACAACGCCCGATGCTTGGCCTCGCCAAAGAACGGTGTGTGGTGGGCGCAGTCGTTGAGGCGGACCACTTCGAGGTGCTCGACGTCCTCGCCTTCCAGCAGATTGAGTGTGGTCGGGGCCTGGCGGAAGCTCCACAGCTTGGACAGCGGCAGCCCCAGGATCTTGCACAGGATCACGCGGTTGACCGCGTCGTGCGCGACCACCAGCAAGGTGTCGTCAGCGCCCAGTCCATCGGCGGCGCGCACCAGGCCGCGCCAGCTGCGGTCCAGCACCTGACGCAATGATTCGCCGCCTGGCATCAGCACGGTGTCGGGTTCTTCGCGCCAGGCGCGCAGACGCGCGGGATCCTTGTCGTTGATCTCGCTGGCCAGCAGGCCCTCCCATTCGCCGTGCGCAATTTCCTGCAGGTCGGCATCGGTCTGCAGCAGTGCCTCGCGCGAAGCGCCCAGTGCGGCCTTGGCAGTAGCCTGCGCGCGCGACAACGGCGACGCCACTGCGCGATCGATCTGCAGCGTGTGCAGCCGTTCGCCCAATGCGCGCGCCTGGCCTTCGCCGACCGGCGACAGCGGAATATCGATCTGGCCCTGGTAACGGCCTTCGGCGTTCCACGGCGTCTCGCCGTGACGAGCAAGCAGGATGCGCATGCGCTGGGAGTTCCTTGGGGGAGGGACCGGCTCGCCGCAGCGAAACCGGACCGCATCATAACCCCTGCCGCCGCCCCGCTGGCCGGCCGCGTCAGCGCACGCCGAGTTCCTTCAAGAGCTTTGGTGCCGGGGCGACTTCGGTCATGATCCAGCGCAGATAACGACTATCTACGGCGATCATGCGGGTCATTGCCGGGTCGAAGACCCAGTTGCTGCTCACCGACTCCCAATTTCCGTCGAATGCCAGGCCGACCAGCTTGCCCTGCGCGTCCATCACCGGCGAACCGGAGTTGCCACCGGTGATGTCCAGGTCCGACAGGAAGTTGACCGGTACCGTGCCCAGGCGCTTGTCGTCCAGGCCGGCATAGCGCTTGGCCTTGACCGCATCCAGCAGGGCCTTGGGCGAATCGAACGGATCGACGCCGGTGTCCTTGGCGGCTACTCCCTCCAAGGTGGTGAACGGCGTGTAGGCCATGCCATCCTTGGGTGTGTAGCCCTTGACGTTACCGAAGGTGATGCGCAGCGAGGAGTTGGCGTCCGGATAGACGAACTCACCCTGGCTCTTCTTGTAGTCGGCCAGCGCCTGCAGATAGCGCGGGCGCGCCAGCAGTTCCTCGCCTTGGCGACGTTTTTCCTCGCGCTCGATCTGCAGCAGCGCCGGCATCAGCGCCACCGCATAGCGCAGCGCCGGATCGTCGCTGGCCTCGAACGCAGCGCGGTCGGCATGCAGCCACTTCAAGCGCTCTTCAGTGCTGCCCAGCGTGGTGCCGGCCAGTCGCGCCGCGGCGGCCTGCGCGTCGGCGCCGGCCAGCCACCGGTCCAGCGCCGGCAAGCGCTGCGCAGCGGGCAGCTTCAGATACTGGTCGAACCAGTAGCGCTGTAACTGCCCATCCATCGAGGCGACGTAGCGACGCTCCATCTGCTTCTGCGCGCCCTCAATCTCCGGAAGGTCGCGCTCTTGGTAGCCTGGTTCGCGTTCGGCGTCAGGTTTGGCGCGTTCGATTGCCAGCCGGTACAGCGACAGCGCGCTGCCGAGCACACCGGTACGGCGCATCTGGCGCAGGAACAAGTCGCGGTCGCGCGTGGCCTTGGCCTGCTCGTCCAGTGCCAGCAATTGCGTATGTGCCTGCAGCGCGCCGCGGCCGTCGCGGCCCTGGCGCTTGAGCCAGGCCAGCACCGCGCGTTCCTCGGCCTGTTTCTGCGTGGCCGCGTCGATGCGCGTGAAACCCTGCAGCTGGCCTTCGTAGTTCTTGGCTGCGTTGTTCCAGCTAGCCATGGTCGCGGCGTACTTCACCTGGATATCCGGGTCCTGCTTGCCGGCCTGCTCGACCAGTGCGATCAAGTCGCGGTACTGACGTCCGGCGGTGGGATAGGCCCAGTTGGCGGTGTTGTCGAATTCGGCGGCCAGCGCGTAGCGATTGGTGCGGCCCGGATAACCGGCAACCATCACGAAGTCGCCAGCGCCCAGCGGCTGGTCGGCAAATTTCAGGAAGTGCTTGGGACGGTACGGCACATTGTCCTTGGCATAGGCGGCAGGCTTGCCGTCCTTGCCGACATAGGCGCGGTAAAACGAGAAATCGCCCGCGTGGCGCGGCCACATCCAATTGTCGACGTCGCCGCCGAATTTGCCGATTCCCGATGGCGGCGCGTAGGCCAGGCGCACGTCGCGAATCTCCAGCGTGCGGAACAGCCGGTAGGTATTGCCGCCGGAAAAGCTGTATAGCTCGCAGCGGTAGCCGGCCTCGGATTCGCAGGCCGCGACCTGTGCCTTGTCGAACGTTTCCAGCGCCTGGGTGCGCTTGAGCGCATCGCCACCGGCGCCGGCTATCGCGGCCTTCGCCTGCTCGGTGACGTCGGTGATGCGGTCGAGCACGTAGATGCGCGCGTTCGGCCCGGCGCTCAGTTCCGCGCCGACGCTGGTGGCGCTGAAGCCGTCGCGGATCAGATTCTTCTGCGGAGTGGAGTTGAGCTGGATCGCGCCGTAGGCGCAATGGTGATTGGTCACCACCAGCCCTTGCGGCGACACGAAGCTGGCGGTGCAGCCGCCAAGCGACACCACGGCGCCCATCGGATCGCCGGTCAGGTCGGCCAGTTGCTGCGGCGCAAGACGCAAGCCTGCTTGCTGGAGTGGGCCGGCAATCTCCGGCAATTGTTGTGGAACCCACATCCCCTCGCCAGCCTGTGCAGATGAAGTCACTGCCAGCGCGGCCAGCATGGAAACAGCAAGTAGGTTCGGACGCATCCACAGCCCCAGGGTTATTTTCGTTATAGTGTAACGCTGGCGTCTGCGAACTACCCCATGACTGATGGCAGGGTCTGCGCGTGCTCTCTCGACACGCAGACATGGTCGGCGCGCAGCACGCGCCAGATGATCGGCCCGCAGCATACCGGGGCTGAGCGTCGGCTTAGACGCGGCCGAACGCAGGGTCGCTACGACTGGGCCTGCCGGTTTCCAGATGCCCGGCCAGCCGGCGACGGAAGGCGCTACCCGGTTGCTCGACCACAAGGTCGTACCAGTGATCGCTGGCGGCGAGCGCGAAGCGAATGGCCTCGCGCTGACCTGCGGCCAACTGCAACGTGCGTTCGGTTGGATCTGCGTAGTCCAGCGCACGTAGCTGCAAGGTGCATGCGTGCTGCCCCGCATTGCCGATCTCCAGCACCAATGCGTCGCCATCCTGCCGCGCATCTACCCACGGCGCTGCCGATGGCGTGGAGGTCGGTGAACTCTCGCCAGCGAATTCGCGCAGGAAGCCATTGGGCCCATGCACACGCAAAGCGTACGCACCGTGCTGTGTCGCCCCGACCGGCACATCGTCCAGCTGCGTGCCGGGCAGCACCGTGTAGTACCACGGGCCGCCGCTGGCAGCGCTGCTGTAGACGTTGAACGCTGCTGCAGCTGCGCCGCTATTGATGAACTGCAACTGCAGGCCTACGGCATGGTGCACGCGTGCGTGCACCTGCAAGGCATATGGCAGCGCCCGCGCGGGACGTTGTCCTGGCTCCTGCTTCGGCATCGTTGCGGCGGTGGGTGGCGCCGGCTGCGGTTTATCGCGTACGGCAGCCGTACGTGCGCGATAGTCGTCGACCGACGGCAACGCGCTCAATGCCGAATCGTCCGGCTTGCGGAAGTCGAACACGCTGGTGAGATCGCCACTCACCGCCCGACGCCACGGGCTGATGTTCGGCTCGGCCACGCCGAAGCGCCGCTCCAGCAGGCGCAGTACCGAGGTGTGATCGAACACCTGCGAGTTGACCCAGCCACCGCGCGTCCAAGGTGAAATCACCAGCATCGGCACGCGAACACCCAGACCGATCGGCAAGCCGTCGTAGACCTCGCCGCGCGTGTCGACATTGCTGCGGCCCATGCGTGTGTCCAGTGCCGGCAATGGCGCGGGCACATGATCGAAGAAGCCGTCGTTTTCGTCGTAATTGATGATCAACGCGGTCTTTGCCCACACCTCCGGATTGGCGGTGAGTGCATCGATCAAACGCGCCACCAGCGACTCGCCGTACGCAGGCGGGGCTTCCGGGTGTTCGCAATAGGCGGTGGGCGGAATGACCCACGACACCTGCGGCAGACGATTGGCCTGCACATCGGCGGCGATCGCGGCAACCAGATGCTCGGCCTGGGTGGTGGCGGCATTGTCCGCGGTGGAACCGGGCACGCATGCACGGGCGCGCTGGTAACGCTCGTCGTCTGTGTGCAGATCGCGATAGTGCGAAAAATACGCCAGCGAGTTGCAGCCGAAGTTGTCGTATTCCTGATACACGCGCCAGTCCACGCCGGCGGCCTGCAGACGCTGTGCGTACGTGGTCCATTCCAGCGCTGCATAGCCGAGCGCGTCGCGCGCCATGTCCGCGGTCCAGTTGCCATCGTCGGCATTGGTCACTGCCTGCGCACCGAAGTTTCCCACGCTCGGGCCGCTGGTACCGGTGAACAGATACATGCGATTGGGATTGGTCGGTCCGTGCAGCGAGCAGTAGTAGCCATCGCAGATGGTGAACGCGTCGGCAAGCGCGTGGTAGTAAGGGATGTCGTGACGCTGGAAATATCCCATCGTCAATTCGCCCTTGTACGGGACCCACGCATCGTATTCGGCCCAGCGGACCGGATCCTGCCCATGGCCGGCCTTCCAGGAGTGATCCAGGCTCTTGATCAGGGGCGCGCAGGTATTTTGCGAATCGAACGCAAACGGCAGCAGGCGTCGTCCATCGGCTGCGGGCTGACTCCATACCGGATGACCATCGCGCAGTTGCAGCGCGCGCGGATCGCCGAAACCACGCACGCCACGCAGTGCACCAAAGTAATGATCGAACGAACGGTTTTCCTGCATCAGGATCACCACATGTTCGACATCGCGCAATGTGCCGGTCCGCGAGTTGGCTGGCAGCGCAAGCGCGCGGCCGATCGACGATGGCAAGGCGCCAGCAGCGGTGAGCGCAGCAACGCGCTTGAGGAAATCGCGGCGCGAAGGGGAAGACGTCATGGCGGCAAAACCTGCAGAAAAGGACGCGTACGTCCACACGTATAGCGGGCAAGCGCGACAGTTTTGCGACAGCCACCGTCATCAATGTTTCATGAGCCGTTGACACCCTGCGTCGCGAAACGCCGGCTTTACGCCGTGCATCCGCCCTCAGCTTTGCCCGAACAGGACTCCCCCATGACTTCCGCTTGTCGCTTTCATGTCACTCCGCTGGCGCTTGCCCTGGCAACGCTGTTTCCCGTCATCGCGCAGGCCGCGTCGCCGGCCGATCCGGCCGACCCGGCTGCCGTTGCTCCGGCGGAGACAGCGCTGCCGGCCGATGCCAATGCCAATGCCACGCAATTGGATGCGATCAACGTGGTGTCGCAAGGCAGCACGCGCCAGGTGCAGCGCATCAGCCGGCAGGACATCGAGCAGTTGACACCCGGCAGCAGCGCGTTCAAGGCGGTGGAAAAACTACCGGGCGTGCAGTTCCAGTCCGCCGATCCGTTTGGCACGTACGAATGGTCCACACAGGTCACCTTGCATGGCTTCGATCAAAGTCGCTTGGGTTATACGCTCGACGGTATTCCGCTCGGCAACATGAGCTACGGCGTGACCAATGGCTTGCACATCACGCGCGCCATCATTTCGGAAAACCTCGGGTCGGTGGAGATTGCGCAAGGCGCCGGCGCACTTGGCACTGCGTCCAATACCAATCTGGGCGGCACGATGCAGTTCTACTCGGCCGATCCGCTGACCACGCCCGGCGCGCGGTTGGTGCAGACGGTGGGCAGCGACGCAACGCGCCGCACCTTCGTACGTGCCGACACCGGCGATCGCGATGGATTATCGGCATATCTGTCCTATGCCAATGCCAGCACCGACAAGTGGAAGGGCTATGGCGATCAAAAATCCGAGCAGGCAAATCTCAAGACGGTGTACCAATGGGGCGACGGCAACCGTCTGAGCCTGTTCGTGGATACCTCGCGGCGCAAGGAATACGACTACATGGATCTGTCGTTGACCAGCCAGCGCGCGCTCGGCTGGGACTACGATTACCTGCAGCCGGATTGGGCTACCGCCGTGCAGATGGCACGCGCTTATCAGAACACCGGCGCCACCAGCGGCGTGGCCAACGGCTACCCGCAATCGCTAGCTGGCCTGCCCAGCGACTACAGCTGGCTCGATGCCAGCTACTACGCCGGTGGCGGCCTGCGCCGCGACAATCTGGCCGGCTTGTCGGGCACCTTCGTGTTTGGCGGCGCCACGCTCGATGCCAGCGGCTACTACCACGGCAATCGTGGCGAAGGGCAATGGGTGACGCCGTATGTGCGCACCTCTGCAGACATTCCATTGTCGATGCGCACCACCGACTACGGCCTGGACCGCTTCGGCGGCACCAGCGCATTGAAATGGTCGTGGGGCAATCACGATCTGGAAGTGGGCGCATGGGCAGAAAACGCGCGCACCTCGCAGGGCCGCAATTACTTCGCGCTCGGCAACCAGGGATACACCTCCCTGTACAACGTGTACGAAGCGCAGACGCCGTTTCGCCGCGACTTCCTGCAGCGCTACACCACCCAGACCCGCATGCTGTACCTGCAGGACACCGTACGCCTGCTCGACGACCGGCTGACGTTGAACTACGGCGCAAAGGCGCTCAACACCACCACGCGCGCGCAATCGCTGGTGCCGACCACCGCACTGGCGCAAGGCCGTATCCGTGCCGAAGATAATTTCCTGCCGCAGGTGGGCGTGAACTACAAACTCGATGAGCGCCAGGACCTCTACGCGTCCTACAGCAAGAACATCGCCGCCTTCGGCTTCACCCCGTTCGCCACCTCGCAAGCCGCCTTCGACCGCAGCCGCTCCACGCTGGAGCCGGAAGAATCGCAGACCGTGCAGGTGGGCTATCGCGTGCAGGATGCGCAGTTCCAGCTGTCGGCTGATGCCTACTTCACCAAGTTCTCCAATCGCCTGCTGACCACCTCCCCGTGCACCGCGGTGCAGACCTGCGCCTCGATTCTCAGCAACGTCGGCGCAGTGCAAAGCGCCGGTGCGGATCTGGCACTGATGTGGCGCCCGACCGAAGGCTTGAGCTGGTTGAACTCGCTCTCGTGGAACCGCTCGCGTTACCAGGACGATTACCTCAACAACGGTGTGGTCGCGACGTCCGGCAAGGATGTGGTCGGCATCCCGGCGTTGATGTTCTCTTCCAGCGTCAGCTATCAGATCGGCAACCTGCGTTTGGATCTGGATGGCAAGTACGTGGACAAGCGCTACATCACCTTCCTCAACGACTCGCAGGTGCCGTCGTACTGGCTGTTCAATGCCGGCGCGCGTTACGACTTCGGCCGTGTCGGCGGTGTGGCGGATGTGGCCCTCGCGCTCAACGTCAGCAACCTCACCGACAAGCGCTACTTCGCCAGCACCGGCACCAACGGCTACGTCGCCTCCGATCCGGATGGCTATAACCAGACCATGGTGGTTGGCGCACCGCGGCAGTACTTCATGAGTCTGGATGTGAAGTTCTGAGCAGCCCTGCAATCGCCCCTCTCCGGCTGGGCAAGGGGTTGGGGCGAGAATATGGGCGCACGCGAGGCACATGGCGACTCCGCTGGATAGCAGACTGCCTTGATGCCTGAGGCGCCCCTCATCCAGCGCTGCGCGCCACCTTCTCCCGCACGCGGGAGAAGGCATGCAGCCGATCGCCTGGCGTCTTGCATCGATCCGCCGCTGCCTGCCCCGACACAATCCTTCTCGCTTTCTCGATTTATTCGGCCTCTCGACTTCCTCTGCTTCTTTGGCATTCCCGCCCATCCCCCGCTAGCGGGGAAAGGGCGGGAAGGGCGGATGGGGGCAGCAGTCGCCAGCCAACCCACGCATGCGGCCCCCAACCTATCCAGCTCCGCCTTCGCCACCACCCACCCGAACGGCAGGCATCACCGCAGCCTGGTTCTTGCACCGCCGCATGGCTTCCCTGCCGCGACGCTTATAATTGCCGACTTACTTTTACTCAGCAGGCCCGCCAGATGGCGCAGACGATGAAGGCGCTGGTCAAGCGCGAAGCGAACAAAGGCATCTGGCTGGAACAGGTGCCAGTGCCGACGCCCGGCCCCAACGACGTGCTGATCAAGCTGGAAAAGACCGCCATTTGCGGCACCGATCTGCACATCTACCTGTGGGACGAGTGGAGCCAGCGCACTATCAAACCCGGCCTGACCATCGGCCATGAGTTCGTCGGTCGCGTGGCCGAGCTCGGTTCGGCAGTGACCGGTTACCAGGTGGGCCAGCGCGTGTCGGCCGAAGGTCACATCGTGTGCGGCCACTGCCGCAACTGCCGCGGCGGCCGGCCGCACCTGTGCCCGAACACGGTGGGTATCGGCGTCAACGTCAATGGCGCCTTCGCCGAATACATGGTGATGCCGGCCAGCAACCTATGGCCGATTCCCGACCAGATTCCCTCCGAGCTGGCCGCCTTCTTCGACCCCTACGGCAATGCTGCGCACTGCGCGCTGGAGTTCGACGTCATCGGCGAAGACGTGTTGATCACCGGTGCCGGCCCGATCGGGATCATTGCCGCGGGCATCTGCAAGCACATCGGCGCGCGCAATGTGGTAGTCACCGACGTCAACGATTTCCGTCTCAAGCTGGCCGCCGACATGGGCGCCACGCGCGTGGTCAACGTCTCCAAGACCTCGCTCAAGGACGTCATGGCCGATCTGCACATGGAAGGCTTCGACGTGGGCCTGGAAATGAGCGGCAACCCGCGCGCGTTCAACGACATGCTCGATTGCATGTACCACGGCGGCAAGATCGCCATGCTCGGCATCATGCCGCGCGGCGCCGGTTGCGACTGGGACAAGATCATCTTCAAGGGCCTCACCGTGCAAGGCATCTACGGCCGCAAGATGTACGAGACCTGGTACAAGATGACCCAACTGGTACTGTCGGGTTTCCCGCTGCAGAAGGTGCTGACCCACCAGTTGCCGATCGACGATTTCCAGAAAGGCTTCGACCTGATGGAAGAAGGCAAGGCCGGCAAGGTGGTGCTGAGCTGGAATTGACCGCACAAACCGCTTGAACGTAAAAGGCGCCCGAGGGCGCCTTTTGTGTGTTCGCTCAGTGCAGCCGGGTCACGGCCAGGTCACCGTGGCGGTGGCGACGGTCCGGCCTTCGGTATTGGGACGACCGAAACCGAATTCGACAGGCTCGCTGGTATCGTAGTAGCCGATGCTCAACGCAAGCGGGCCAAAGCTCTTGCCGACGGTGATCGCGTAATCGTCGTAGTCGTGATCCACCTGCTTCAGCGCCGATGTGTAGCGGGTGTGCCCGACATGCGCACCGATGCTGAACTTGTGCGGCAACGGCCAGTTGGCATCCAGCGCATAGTAATAGCCGTCGGTCTTGGTGCCGTACAGATCGTTGGTGTATCCGACGGTGAGGCTGTAGGTCTTCAGGAACGTCGTCTTGGTGACCAGTTCGTTGTAGTTCGTCTCGCCCGCACCCGGATAGTTGTAGCGGGTGACCGCGACATCGAGGTCCCACTGCTTGCCCAGTTCGACACCATAGCCGACCGTTGCATCCACTTCCCAGTCCGGATCGCCTTCGCCGGGATCGACGTTGGATGTCCAGGCGGCCGCGTAGAAGCCGGACGGATGCTTGTAGGTCAGCCCGGCCTGGAATGCGGGATCCCCGTTGGTCTGGGACACACCGCGGAACACGTAGTCGCTGGTGACTGCAAAGGTGCCGGTGAACGGCGACACGGGGGCTTCCTCTTCCTGCGCCTGCGCCAACGGCGCGGCACTCAGCGACAGCAAGAGACAACAAGCAAGCGTAGACATCTTCATGGGGCATCTCCTAGAGCGATGGGTGATCGAATCGCGCGAATCGGAACTGACTTCACTTCATAGTTGGACTGCCATTGCAGCGCAACATAAAAGTATCGCTCGCTTGACACAGCGCACACCCTCGGCGCGTCAGAGGCCGATCGGAGTGCTACCGGCAACGTCATCGACTCCAGAAACCGCTTCTTGAGATGCAGTCTGCATCGCCGCATTCCCCTACACCACGTCAGGCCAGACCGCAGTCCGCCAGGTCCCGGTGTCGTCGCCGCTACCGCCCATCTGCTGGTCGAGCCAAGCGCTTCGCCCATTCGCACGGCGGGCATCCTCGCCCATGCGCGGGGGAGCATCGCTGACGATCAAACGGCAGGAAAGACCCCGTAATGCCGCGCCGCCAGCCGCAACTGCTGCCCCGGCTGGAAGCTGCCAGCCGATGCCGGCAGTTCCACTTCCACCTCGTTGCCGGCGGGCTCCAGCGTTGCGCGTAGGCGCAGGCGTGCCCCGCTGCGCTGCGACCACGCCACCGTCGCCGGCCAGCCAGCCTCATCGGGCACCAGATCTTCCGGCCGTACATAGACCTCCACCGGCCCCGCCGCCAACGCGGCATTGGCCAGCGGCAGTGCATGCCCCGCCACCTGGATCTGGCCTTGCGCCAGCACGCCAGGAATCCGGTTCACTGCCCCAACGAACGAATATACGAATGGCGAAGCCGGCTTGTCGTAGATCATTGCCGGTGTGTCGAGCTGCTCGATGCGGCCGCGGTTGAGGATGGCCACCCGGTCGGCCAATTCCAGCGCTTCTTCCTGATCATGGGTGACGAACACCGTGGTCAGGCCGGTGCGCTCGTGCAGCTCGCGCAGCCAGCGGCGCAGATCGCGGCGCACCTGCGCATCCAGCGCGCCGAAGGGCTCGTCGAGCAACAACACGCGCGGCTCGATTGCCAGCGCACGCGCCAACGCCACGCGCTGCCGCTGACCGCCGGAAAGCTGAGTGGGATAACGCTGTTCCAGACCCTGCAGCTGCACCAGCGCCAGCAGTTCTTCCACGCGTGCACGAATGCGCGCTTCGGCCCAACGCTCATTGCCGCGACGTACGCGCAGGCCGAACGCGATGTTCTCAAACACGTCCATATGCTTGAACAGTGCGTAATGCTGGAACACGAAGCCGACCCGGCGCGATTGCACGCTCATGCGGGTGGCATCCTCATCGCCAAACAGCACCTGCCCGCCATCGGCATGCTCCAACCCGGCCATGATACGCAGCAGTGTGGTCTTGCCCGAGCCGGAAGGCCCAAGCAACGCCAGCAACTCGCCCTGGCGCACATCCAGGGTGATGTCGTCCAGCGCGGTAAAGGTCTCGAACTGCTTGCGCAGGTGGTGAATGCGGATGCCCATGGTCACCTCAGTGGCGGTGGTTGGCGGCCAGCGAATCGCCGTGCCGCCATTCCAGATACGTCTTCAGCGCCAACGTCAGCAGCGCGGTCAATGCCAGCAGCGAGGCGCAGGCAAACGCTGCGCTGTAGGCATATTCGTTGTAGAGAATTTCCACATGCAGCGGCAGCGTATTGGTGCGTCCACGGATATGCCCGGACACCACCGATACCGCACCGAACTCGCCCATCGCACGCGCCGCGCACAGCAACACGCCGTACAGCAGGCCCCAGCGGATATTGGGCAGCGTCACTCGCCAGAACATCTGCCACCCGTTCGCGCCCAGACTCAGTGCCGCCAGTTCTTCGTCGCTGCCCTGCTGCTCCATCAGCGGCATCAATTCGCGCGCGATGAAGGGGAACGTCACGAATGTGGTCGCCAGTACGATGCCCGGCAACGCAAACACGATCCGCGGCAGCTGAATCACAAATTCGCCAAGCGCCGGCAGCTGCACATGCCAGCCTTCGTCGATCAACGGCCAGGCCCAGCCGCTGCGGCCGAAGATCAGCACGAAAATCAAGCCCGCCACTACGGGCGACACCGAGAACGGCAGGTCGATCAGGCTGACCAGCAGGCGTTTGCCCCAGAACTGATGCTTGCTGATGGCCCACGCAGCGGCCACGCCGAACACCAGGTTCAACGGCAGCACGATCGCCGTCACCAGCAAGGTCAGCTTGATCGCCGACAGCGCGTCCGGGTCGATCACCGCGCGCAGGAAGGTCTCCCACCCGCCACGTAACGCCTCGGCAAACACCAGCACCAGCGGCAGCAGCAGAAACGCCAGCAAAAAGAGCAAAGCACCCAGGATCATCAGCCATTGCACCCAACGCGGCTCGTTGGTGGCCGAATCGGTGATGCGACGCGCCTGCTGGGTCATGACATGGGTCGGCAACATGGAGGGCAGCGAAGAAACAGCATCGCTCATGCGGGCCTCCGTTGATAGCGCAGCAGGCGTGCCTGCAACGTATTGACCACTAGCAAAATCACGAATGACAGCAACAACATGGCTGCGGCAATGGCGGTGGCGCCAGCGTAGTCAAACTCTTCCAGCCGGATGGTGATCAGCAGCGGCGCGATCTCGGTCGAATTGGGCAGGTTGCCGGCGATGAAGATCACCGAGCCGTACTCACCCACGCCGCGCGCAAACGCCAAAGCGAATCCGGTCAGGACCGCCGGCCATACTCCCGGCAGCACCACCCGCCACACCGTCTGCCAGCGCGAAGCGCCCAATGTGGCAGCGGCAGCCTCCATTCCACGATCGCTCTCGGCCAGCACCGGCTGCACCACGCGCACCACGAACGGCAGGCCGACGAACACTAAAGCCAGCACGATGCCCAGCTGCGTGTAGGCCACCTTGATACCGATCGCCTCCAGCCAGCGGCCGACCCAACCATTGCCGCCATACAGCGCGGTCAGCGCAATGCCGGCCACCGCCGTCGGCAATGCAAACGGCAGATCGATCACCGCATCGAAGAAACGCTTGCCTGGAAACTGATAGCGCACAAACACCCACGCCACCCAGGTACCCATCACCGCATTGAAGGCGCCAGCCGCGAGCGCGGTACCGAAGCTCACCTGCAGTGCCGACAGCACGCGCGGCTCGCTCCATACCCGCCATAGACCCTCCCAACCCAGACCGCTGGTCTTGATGAAGATCCCTAACAACGGGATCAGCACAATCAGGCCAAGCCAGGTCAGGGTGATTCCCAGACTCAAGCCCAGCCCCGGCATCACGCGTCGGCGCGATGACGGCGCTGGGTGGGGTGCAACCGACATCGACATCGCCTACTTTTGTGCCTGGATCTGGTCGAACACGCCACCGTCGGCGAAGTGCTCCTGTTGCGCCTTGTCCCACGAGCCGAACGCTTCCTGGATGGTCACCAACTTGATGTCCGGAAAACGCGCTATGTCGGCCGGGTCGGCAAATTCGGGATGCCGCGGGCGATAGAAGTGCTTGGCCGCCAGCTTCTGTCCTTCCGGCGCGTACAGATAGCGCAGGTAGGCTTCGGCCACATCGCGCGTGCCGTGCTTGTCGACGTTCTTGTCGACCAGCGCCACCGACGGCTCAGCCAGGATCGACAACTTGGGCACCACGATCTCGAACTTGTCCTTGCCAAGCTCCTCGCGCGCCAGCAGCGCCTCGTTTTCCCAGGCCAGCAGCACATCGCCGATCCCGCGCTGCACGAAGGTGGTGGTGGCGCCGCGCGCGCCGGTGTCCAGCACCGGCACATTGCGGAACAACGCCTGCATGTAGCGCATGGTGCGCTCGCGATCGCCCTTGAAAATATGGTCGGCGTACGCCCAGGCGGCCAGGTAGTTCCAGCGCGCACCACCGGAGGTCTTGGGATTCGGTGTCACCACCGCCACCCCCGAGCGCAGCAGGTCCGGCCAGTCATGGATGTTCTTGGGGTTGCCCTTGCGGACCAGAAACACAATGGTCGAGGTATACGGCGCACTGTTGTCGGGCAGCCGCTTCTCCCAATCGGTATCGATCAGTTTGGCCTTCTGCGCGATGGCATCCACGTCGTAGGCCAGCGCCAGCGTCACCACATCGGCCTCGATGCCATCGATCACCGCGCGCGCCTGCTTGCCCGAGCCACCGTGCGAGGTTTCCACGGTGACGGTGTCCTGCGGGTGCTGCTGTTTCCAGTGCGCGGCAAAGGCGGTGTTGTAGTCGCGGTAGAACTCGCGGGTGGGGTCGTAGCTCACGTTGAGCAGCCCAATCTCGCGTGCGCCCGCCGGGCCGGCCAGGACCAGCAAGGCGCAAAGAAGGGAAGCAAGACGGAAACGGGGGTATGTCACGAGGATCTCCTGGCCGGTTGAGCACAGCTGAACAGCAAGCATGCCATGCTGCGCAGCGGCACGCAGGCGGTAAAATGACATCAGCGCCGCCGCTTATGCCGATTTTGCATGACGTAGTGGTATGCCACCGTGATCGTTAAAATCATGCGTCTCTTGCCACTGCGACCGCCATGACCAACGCTCCCGCTGCGCTGACCGCCCATTACGCCGCCGAACTGGAAACCATCCAGTCCCAGGGCCTGTTCAAGTCCGAGCGCATCATCACCGGCCCGCAGTCGGCGCGGATCACCCTGGCCGATGGCCGCAGCGTGCTCAACTTCTGCGCCAACAACTATCTGGGCCTGGCCGACCACCCGGACATCATCCAGGCCGCCAAGGACGCGCTGGACACGCACGGTTTCGGCATGGCCTCGGTCCGTTTCATCTGCGGCACCCAGGACCTGCACAAACAACTCGAACGCACCATCGCCGAGTTCTTCGGTACCGAAGACACCATCCTCTACGCGGCCTGCTTCGATGCCAACGGCGGCCTGTTCGAACCGTTGCTCGGCGAACACGACGCGATTATTTCCGACGCACTCAACCATGCTTCCATCATCGATGGCGTGCGCCTGTGCAAGGCCAAGCGCTTCCGCTACGCCAACTGTGACGTGGCCGACCTCGAAGCGCAGCTGCAGGCGGCAGACGCGGCCGGTTGCAAGACCAAGCTGATCACCAGCGACGGCGTGTTCTCGATGGACGGCTTCATCGCTCCGCTGGACGAAATCACCGCCCTGGCGCGCAAGTACAACGCACTGGTGCATATCGACGAATGCCACGCCACCGGCTTCCTTGGCGCCACCGGCCGCGGCTCGGCCGAGGTCAAGGGCGTGCTGGACCAGATCGATATCTTCACCGGTACGCTGGGCAAAGCCATGGGCGGCGCACTCGGCGGCTTCACCACCGCAAAACGCGAAGTGATCGAGCTGCTGCGCCAGCGCTCGAGACCCTACCTGTTCTCCAACTCGTTACCGCCGCACGTGGTGGCTGCCGGCATCAAGGCCTTCGAGATGCTGGATGCCGCCGGCGAGCTGCGTACGCAGCTGATCGAAAACACCCGCTATTTCCGCGAGCGCATGACCGCCGCCGGTTTCGACGTCAAACCGGGCGTGCATCCGATCAGCCCGGTGATGCTGTACGACGCACCGCTGGCGCAAAAATTCGCCGAGCGCTTGCTGGAAGAAGGCATCTACGCCATCGGCTTCTTCTTCCCGGTGGTGCCCAAGGGGCAGGCGCGCATCCGCACCCAGATCAGCGCGGCACATACGCGCGAGCACCTGGATCAGGCGATCGAGGCGTTTATCAAGATCGGGCGCGAACTCAAGGTCATCACCGCCTGACATGCGTACGGTCCTGCGCCAACGGCTGCTGCTGGCGGCGCAGACCGATGCGCAAGCGCAACTGATCGACGGTCATTGGGACACGCGCTGCCTGCACTGCCGTCGGCATCTGCAGATACGCGCCGATGGCGAGCCGCTCGGCCACACCACGCTCGAACACGTGGTGCCGCAAGCCTGGTTCGGTCGTCGCACGGCGGCATCGCTCTGCGCGTTGGTGGGCGACGATGCCAACGATGCGCGCAATCTCGCCCTGGCTTGTGCTGGCTGTAATCACGCCAAAGGCCGCCGTCATGATGCCAACGGCGCGGGCGATGCGCGCGCTTACGAAGTGGTGAGCGCCCTGCTCAGCGCGCGTCTGGCGCGCTGGCGGGTGCCGGCACCAGCGCTCTGACTTCCTCGGCGCTCAGCATTCGCCACGCGCCTTTGCCTAGCTCGCCCATCGCCAGCGGGCCGATCGCCACGCGCATCAGCCGCAGCACACCGATGTCCACTGCGGCCAACAACCGGCGGATCTGCCGATTACGGCCTTCGTCCAACACGATTTCCAGCCAGGCATTACGCTGGCCTTCGCGCAGCACGCTGACCTGCTTGGCGCGCAACAGCACGCTCCCGCCCTCAGGATCGGGATCAACCACACCGGTCTGCAACTGCGCCAGCTGCGCGGCACTGGGCCGGCAATCGATCTGCACGTGGTAGGTCTTGTCCGGTCCGGTCGTCGGGTGGGTCACCGTCGCCGCCCACTGCGGGTCGTTACTGAAAAGCAGCAGGCCTTCGCTGGCCTTGTCCAAGCGCCCGACCGGAGCGATCCAAGGCAGCCCGGCACCATCGAAACAACGGTAGACCGTGTCCCTGCCCTGCTCATCGCGTACGGTGGTGACCATCCCGCGCGGCTTGTTGAGCATCAGATAGCAACGTGCCGGCCCTGCCAGGGGCTGCCCGTCGACGGTGATTGAGGATTGCTGATCGGCGCGGATCGGAAATTCGGGATCGCGCACCACGCGTGCCGAGACGCTCACGCGACCATCGGCGATCCAACGCCCTGCCTCGGTGCGCGAACACACCCCGAGCTTGGACAACACGCGCGCCAGCCCATGGCGTGGCGCAGCAATGGCGGGTGCGGCAGCGGACGCCCGCGTTGCGCCTACCGCACCCGGACCACGCTGACGTTGCCGGGACGTTGCCGGCGGTGGCCGCCGGGGCATGCCGTCCCGACCGCGTGGCTTACTTGTTCTCGACCGGCTTGGCGTCGGCCGCAGGTGCGGCGAGCGCTGCCGGTGCCGCGCTGGCGGCCGGACGTGCCTTGACCACGCGCACACCACGCGCCTTCATCCAGGCATCGAATTCTTCTGCCGTCATGCGCTTGCCGTTCTGGCTCATGTCGAAGCGCCACGGGGTGTTGTCGAACGCCGTCTTGGCCTTGTAGGCCGCCGGATCATTCGGGTTGACGGTGCCGCCGGGCGGAATGACCTTGGCCAGATCCTGGCAGCCTTCCACGCGCAGGCGCAGCAACACGCGATCCACCGACTGGTCGCTGGTATAGGGCTGTGCCAACACGCCGGTGGGCATGCCCAATTGCACGCTGCGGGTGTAGAACTCTGCAGCCGCCGGTGCGACAGCGGTAGCGGGCAACGGCAGCGGCTGGGACACCGTGCTGCCAGCGCAGTTCGGAGCGGCGTAGGCGGCGGGAATCAGAGCGAGACAGAGCAGTCCTGCCGTAGCGGTACGCAGCATCGGGTTCTTCCAAGTATGAGGGTGGTGTTGACGCGGCGAGTGTAGGCAGCGATGAACGCTGTTTCAACAGGAACCGTGCCGGGATGACAACACAGACAGGATCCGCGGCGCTTGAGCGCGCTTTTCCAGAGCCTGCATAGACAAAACCCGGCGCAAGGCCGGGTTTTGTCTGCAGCAAAGCTAGCGGTCCAATTAGTTCTGGACGTTCAGCTCGGTACGACGGTTCTTCGCACGACCTTCCGGATTGTCGGAACCATCCGGGTTGGTGTTCGGAGCAATCGGACGGCTCTCGCCGTAGCCGATCGGGCCGACCAGACGCGACGCATCGACGCCGTTCTTGGTCAGGTAGTCGTACACGGTGGTCGCACGACGCTCGGACAGCTTCTGGTTGTAAGCGTCGGTACCCTTCGAGTCGGTGTGACCGGCAACCTCGACCTTCAGGTCGGGGTAACGCTTCAGGATCTCGGTCGCTTCGCTCAGGATCGAGATCGCGTCCGGACGTAGGGTCGACTTGTTGAAGTCGAAGTTCACGCCCTTCAGGTCGATCGAGACAGGAACCGGGCAACCGTCCGGACCGATGGTCTGGCCAGGCTGCGAGTTCGGGCACTTGTCGTCGCAGTTGTTGACGCCGTCACCGTCGTCATCCAGATCGGCGCAGCTCGGAGCAACCGGAGCCGGAGCCGGCGGCGGAGCGGTCGACGGAGCCGGTCCCAACGGGATCACGACGCCGACCGAAGCCAGCACGTCACCGAACCAGTCTTCACGCGGAGCAGCAACGCTCTGGTCGTTGAAGTCAGCGCGGTAGGCCAACTCGGCACGCACGGCGACGCGCTTGTCGAAGGTGGTCTGCAGACCGACACCAGCCTTGGCGGCAAAGTTGCCGTCCTTCTGCTGGCCCGGCGAAACCGGGTTCGGGGTCGCGTCGAATTCTTCTTCCGAACGCTGATAGCCCAGACCGAACAGCAGGTAGGGGTTCCAGCCGCGGCCTTCCTGGATGAAGTGGCGACGCAGGTCGAACGAGATGCCGTACTGGCTCCAGTTCAGATCCTGGTTGGCATCGAAGTTGGGGTTCTGATAGTTCAGTTCACCGTCGATCGACCAATTCGGGCTAACGAACTTGCCCAGACCCAGGGTCACGAACGGGGCATCATTGGTCAGACGATCGCTGTCCTGGAAGTTGAAGCCAGCGCTACCGGTCAGGTACCAACGGTCATCGAACTCCTGCGCGGAAGCAGCCTGGGCAACTGCCAGACCGCCGAGCAACGCGGCAGTGAGAATTTTCTTGTTCATTTATACAGCTCCTTCTTTGGGAGATAAAACCGATAGAGGCGTTGTGCTTGGTAAAGATGCTCGTCACATCCAGAGCCATCGGGGCGCAGATTAAGCCGGCCTCGGTGAAGATCGCGTTAACGGTCATATAACATGTGAAAGCAATCACCAGGTTCCGCAATCCCACGCAATACTACGTATACAGCTTCATGAAGGAAAGGACCGGGTACCCAATTCGGATAACTCGCCTGCATGAACCGCAGCCCAATTAAGCTGACTGAAGACGCTTACAAACCGACTGATTTTTAGCGTTCCAAGCGCGACGAAAAACCACATTGGTGAACGTCGAGCCCCGTCTGAGCTGAATTGTGGGGTTGATGGTTGCGGACGACTTGCTCCACAACGCACCCTGAACTTCCCGCTCAGGAGCGTCCCGATGAAAGCCGTCGCCCTCACCCGCCATCTTCCGATCGATGACCCCGCGTCGTTGCTTGATATGGAACTTCCGGCGCCTGCAGCGCCATCGGGGTATGACTTATTGGTGCGGGTGGAAGCGATCTCGGTGAATCCAGTCGATACAAAGGTGCGCGCGCCCAAGCTGCAGCAGTTGCAGGCGCCGAAGATCCTGGGCTACGACGCAGCCGGGGTGATCGAGGCGGTCGGTCCGGAGGTCACGGCCTTTGCCGTCGGCGACGAGGTCTACTACGCCGGCGATATCGGGCGGCCGGGCAGTAACGCGCAGTACCAACTGGTGGATGCACGCATTGCCGGATGCAAGCCGACCTCGCTTAGCTTCGCGCAGGCAGCCGCGCTACCGCTGACCACCCTGACCGCGTGGGAGCTGCTGTTCCAGCGCATGCCATTTGCCTTCGACGGTGCTCGCAATCGCGGCAGGCATTTGTTGATCATCGGCGGCGCTGGCGGCGTGGGCTCCATCGCGATCCAGTTGGCGCGACATGCCGGCTTCACCGTGATTGCCACCGCCTCGCGCCCGGAGAGCATCGAGTGGGTACGCCAAATGGGCGCGCACCACGTGATCGATCATCACCAGCCGCTGCAAGCGCAACTGCAGGCGTTGGGGATGGACACAGTGGATGCCGCGCTCAATCTGGCCGACACCGACCGCTACTGGCAGCAGCTGGGCGAGGTGCTCGCACCGCAGGGGCACGTGGGCTTGATCGTGGAGCCGCGCGGGCCGCTGATGATCGGCGACCCTTACAAAGCCAAGTGCATCGGCATCCATTGGGAACTGATGTTTACCCGCGCGCGCTACGCGACCGACGATCTGGTCGAACAGCACCGCATCCTCAACCGAGCCGCCAGCCTGATCGATGCTGGCGAACTGCGCACCACGCACACGGACACGCTGTCGCCGATCAATGCGCAGCAGCTGCGCGAGGCGCATCGTCGTCTGGAAAGCGGCAACACGATTGGTAAATTGGTGCTGGCCGGTTGGTAATGCACCGGCCGGGCTGGGTTCGCTGACGCAATGCGTTGGGGTGCACACAGCGCCTGCGCATTGGGATGCGGTTCGTGCAGGCGGCAGCGAAGGCGTATTTCTGATCGAACCCCGCCGCATCCAGCGGCAGCGCCGGATGCCTGAGGACTTGCCGCCAGCCGCATTTGCCGGCATCGTGCGCACTCCGTACGCCAGCGTATCCATATCATGTCGCCCGCCACCGGCCCGTCCGCTTCACCCTTCCCGCATCTGTTCACCCCGCTCGATCTGGGCTTCACCCAACTACGCAACCGCGTTCTGATGGGCTCGATGCACACGGGCCTGGAAGACCGTGCGCGCGATTTCCCCAAGCTGGCGGCGTATTTCGCCGAGCGCGCTGCCGGCGGCGTGGGCCTGATCGTGACCGGTGGGTTTTCGCCGAACGTGGTGGGCTGGCTCAAACCGTTCGGCGGCAAGTTGTCGTGGCCGTGGGAAGTCCGCCCGCATCGCCAGGTCACCCGCGCGGTGCACGAACACGGGGCCAAGATCTGCCTGCAACTACTGCATGCCGGGCGCTATGCCTACCACCCGCTGTCGGTGGCGCCATCCAAGCTCAAGGCACCGATCAACCCGTTCACTCCGCGCGCCTTGTCGGCCGGTGCGGTCGACCGTCAGATCGCCGCCTATGCGCACGCCGCGCGGCTGGCGCGCGAGGCCGGCTACGACGGCGTTGAGGTGATGGGATCGGAAGGCTATCTGATCAACGAATTCACCGCCGCGCGCACCAATCGGCGCAGTGACGCCTGGGGTGGCGATGCCACCAAGCGCATGCGCTTTGCGGTGGAAATCGTGCGACGCATTCGTGAGGCCTGCGGGCCGGATTTCATCATCATCTACCGGCTGTCGCTGGTGGATCTGGTCGAAGACGGCAACCAATGGCCGGAAATCCTGGCGCAGGCGCAAGCGATCGAAGCGGCCGGCGCGACCATCATCAATTCCGGCATCGGTTGGCACGAAGCGCGCATTCCCACCATTGCCACCTCGGTGCCGCGCGCCGCGTTTGCCGGCGTCACCGCCAAGCTCAAGCCGCATCTGCGCATTCCGGTGGTAGCGACCAACCGCATCAACATGCCGGAAGTGGCTGAGCGCATCCTGGCCGAGGGTGCCGCAGACATGGTGTCGCTGGCGCGGCCGCTGCTTGCCGATCCGCAGTGGACCAATAAGGCGCGCGCTGGGCAGTCGCACACCATCAACACCTGCATTGCCTGCAACCAGGCATGCCTGGATCACGTGTTCGACAACAAGCTGGCGACCTGCCTGGTCAACCCACGCGCTGCGCACGAAACCGAGCTCAATTACACGCCAACCACCGCGCCCAAGCGGATTGCCGTGGTCGGCGCCGGCCCGGCTGGCTTGGCCTGCGCGACGGTGGCAGCAGAGCGTGGCCACCGGGTGACCTTGTTCGATGCAAGCGATGCGATCGGCGGGCAGTTCAATGTCGCCAAACGCATACCCGGCAAGGAGGAATTCAACGAGACCTTGCGCTATTTCGGCCATCGCATCGAGGCGACCGGTGTGCAATTGCGCTTGAATACCCGCGTGCAGGCAGCCGATCTGAGAGATTTCGACGAGATCGTGCTGGCGACCGGCATCGAGCCGCGCAAGGTGGATTTCCCAGGCGCCGATCATCCGATGGTGGTGAGCTATCTGGATGTCGTGCTGGGCCGCCATGTGGCCGCAGACAAGGTGGCGATCATCGGTGCGGGCGGTATTGGCTTTGATGTCGGTGAATTTCTGGTGCACTCGGGTGAATCGCCGTCGCTGGACCCACAACGCTGGATGGCCGAATGGGGCGTGGATCCGAGCTTTGAAGCACGCGGTGCCTTGACCGAACCGCAGCCCGAGCGCCCTGCCCGTCAGGTCTGGCTGTTGCAGCGCAGCCCCGGCAAGCCCGGTGCGCGCCTGGGCAAGACCACCGGCTGGATCCACCGCGCTACGCTCAAAGCCAAGGGCGTCAAGATGCTCGGCGGCGTGGAATACCTGAGTGTGGACGATGCCGGGTTACGCATTCGCGTGGAAGGCAGCGAGCAATTGCTCGACGTCGGCACGGTGGTGATCTGTGCCGGGCAGGAGCCGCGTCGCGAGTTGCTGGCCGCGCTGCAAGCCAATGGCCAGCAGCCGCATTTGATCGGTGGCGCGGATGTGGCCGCCGAACTGGATGCCAAACGCGCGATCAACCAGGCGAGTCGGCTGGCAGCGACGTTGTAAGGGGTTCGCAAGGACGGCGTCACTACGATGACGTCGCAGCGTTCGAGTTTCGACTGCACTGCCGACCTGCATGCGGCGTGACCAACGCCGGCATGCCCGCGGATGCGGTGGTCTGCCACGCCGGCCGCGGGCGTGCGGCCCGGCTGCAAGCACTCGCATGTCATCGCCACCGCGCGCATTATCTACTGCGCTACCGCCTGCCGCATTGCTTGCCTACGCGGCAGCCCATTTCGGCAAGAGCCTGCTCTGGTACACCGGCCAATTGCTGCTGATTTTCGCGTTGACCGACTACTCGTGGCCTGAGCGCCCGTCGCGGCCGGATCTTCAGTGACGGGCGGATGGATCGTCAGCGCAATAATGGGGTTCGTTACTGCACAGCGTTGGGGTGCTGGCACGAGCCTGGCGTGGGTGGGACGAACGCAACGGCAAGGCATTGCGTTGGCCGCAGTGGCGCTGTCGCTCGTGCTCATGACTCCGCTACTTCCACGCCCGGCCAGCGTGTTGCTGCTCAGGCTAGCTGTCGTGCAAAAACACGCTGCTGGGGCTTGCACGCCGGCGCTGGCGCGGTGCACGTGGTGTCAGCGCAATGCGCCTGATCGGAAGCGGCTCGGCAGCTTTGCTGGTCGGCGCGGCAATCGGGCTGGTGTTGACGACCGGCTCTCACAATGCAGCGGCGACGGCATTGCTGATCGTCGTATTGTGAGCAGCATCGCGCTGCTCTCGACGTGGTGATTACACCAAACGCTGCAACCGCACATTCACCATGTTGCGAAAGTAACGGCATCGATGCCTGCAGTGCGATGGCAGCGCAGACAATCACTGGCGGTGGCACTAGCCCTGGCTTTACCGACCTTTACCAGGCTGACACCGTCCCTGGCGCAGTTACAACGTGGCGCTGCTGGATGGCGCAGCGCGGTACTGACAGTGCCCTCTGATTGAGGCCTGCTGCGTGCGTTGATGAGTTGCAATTGCCGCCACAGCATCACCTGTTGTTCCAAGATACGATCACGCTGGGTGATCTGTCATTTCGACTGAGATCTTCGCCAGATGCATGCGAGTTTCTGACGCCAGTCCATGTCGCGCCGACTGTCGCACTTGGCACCTCAGCGTTTCGTTGCGCTGGTGCATATGTGTCTTCAATTTTCTATTTTATTTTCTTGCGCATTTGCACGCCTTTGCACGCTCATGCCAATAACGATGCGATCTCGGAAACACAGTGCAACGCACTCGAACGCACTATCGACACATCGAATGATCGACAGGTTTTTTCAGCCTACCGCCAAACAACTTCGAACATCATCCAATGACGGCAACCACGTCGGGATGCCAAATCAGCTTTCCTTGCAACAGTGATACCTCCGCCGCCTCTGATGCTGCCATCAGAAACATGCGCCAAGGCGCGCATCTATCTGCCTCAACGGATGCTGCATAAATCAGCGGTCGTGCAGCACGCATGACACCTGCATCGCATGCGCTTCGCACTTCGCGGCTTTCGACGCTTCCGCAACTCGCGGGCGCATCTGTATGAGACAGCGTAAGAAGCGGCAGTACGCAACTTCACTCCAGCACCACACCACCGCGTGATGAAGGTGTACACAAATCTCGCAATGTTCTGAAATCCGTTTTCTTTGGCGCCTTCCAGCGACAATTCAAAGCAGCACGCAACAGCGTCGATACGCGCGAAACAGCAAAGACGTCATGCAGCACGGGAGTCGCTGCGAGGATGCGACGCAGATCCAATGCTGCGATGCACGGCGCAGTGTTGCGCGTCGCTAGGCACTGCAAGCAATCGCAATCGTCAACCCCTCTCATTCAGCCACGATTATGTGATCGACGCCTACCTTGCGCCAACTTTTTGACCTACCACATTTGGTGGGCACCTTCGGCAGATGTTCTTTCGCCGGAGACTGTGGCGACCAATGTCAGGCCGCCTCCCCATGACGCCAAGCCCTCTGCACTGGTGCGTCCACATTGGATGCTCTGCAGACCGGCCCATACGGAGCAAGGAGTTCTATGAAACTTGTTTGGATACTCTGGCTGTCGCATGTGTTGCCGCAGCCAGCCGCAGATTCGCTGTGTTTGAGTACAACCGTTTATCTGGAAGCGCGCGACCAGACCTTGCGTGGCCAACAGGCCGTCGCGGAAGTTGCGTTGCGTCGTCTGGATAGTGGTTTGTGGGGCGACTCGATGTGTCAGGTGGTTACTGCACGCAAGCAGTTTGCACCGACAATCGTGGCGCCGGGCACGCAGCTGAAGAACGACGATGCCTGGAACAAGGCGTTGGACGTGGCACTGGCGGCGCAGCGCAACTGGGCACTGCCGGTCGGCCAGCGCAAAGAGATCGTACCGGGTGCCAGCCACTTTGCCGCAAGCGCAATTGCGAGCCCCAGCTGGCGTAATGCCTATCAGGTGGCCACCATCGGCGACCATACGTTCTATCGCGTACAAACACTGCGCCCGCGCAACGCGTCCTGAGCGCGCCGTGCCGCGGCGCATCCACAGACACATACCGCTGACACGCCCAACTGCTGAGATCCGCTGATCACGCGCTTGATACGCTCTCATGTATCGAAGCCGCAGCGGCATGGCTGGCGCAATGAGCGCGCGTCGCGATCATCAGCCCACACCGAACTGGTTGGCCAATTGCATGCGATATCCGCATTTGGTGAGCGCCAAGGCTAGAGATTGAGCAAGGCAGCGTTGCTGCCGCTTGCCCCTCCGGCGCTAGCACTGGCAATCGCCCTGCCGCCACTCCAGCTGTCGCAGCCGCCACGTCCACCGATCTCGCGCCGCCGCAGCCACACCACCCGCCATTGCGCTCCACACCGAGTCATTCGCCGGCTAAGCTAGCGACTTCACTCCCGTGTGGATCGCCCATGAAGCTGTATACCAAGCCCGGCGCCTGTTCGCTGGCAGATCACATCGTGTTGCGTTGGTCTGGGTTGCCCTTCGACCTGAGTGTGGTCGATGCGGCGACGATGAAATCCCCTGAGTACCTACGCCTGAATCCAGCCGGTGCTGTGCCGTTGCTGTTGGTCGACGATTGGGCGCTGACACAGAATGCTGCCATCCTCAATTACATCGCCGATATCGCACCACTGACCGGCCTCTCCGGCGATGGCACCGCGCGCAGCCGTGCAGAAATCAATCGCTGGATCGCCTTCGTCAATGCCGACGTGCACCCCGCGTTCAAGCCGATCTTCGGCAGCACCGCGTATCTGCAGGACCCTGCGCTGATTGCGCGCAGCCACGACGATGCACGCAGCAAATTACGCACGCTGTACGAGCGTGTCGATGCGCATCTGCAAGGTCGCACCTGGCTTGCCAGCGACAGCCATACCGGTGCCGATGCGTACCTGTTCGTTACCTTGCTGTGGGCGCAGAAAGTCGCCGTGAATCTGGATGGCTTGGACGCGCTGCAGGCGTTCGTGCAACGCATGCTGGCCGACGCCGATGTGCAGGCCGCACTGAAGGCCGAGGGCCTGACCTGACAGCGCAGGCATCGCGACACGACACGCAAAAAAACGCCGGGCAATGCCCGGCGTTTTCATGACAGCAGCGAGCCAATGACTCAGCCCAGCAGGTGCGACACGCCGCTGCGCTCTTCTTCCAGCTCGGCCAGGGTCTTGTCGATGTACTTCTGGCTGAAGTCGTCGATCGGCAGATCTTTGACCACGGTGTACTGACCGTTCTCGGTGGTGACCGGGAAGCCGAAGATCACGCCTTCCGGAATGCCGTAGGAGCCGTCCGACGGCACACCCATGGTGACCCACTTGCCGTTGCTGCCCAGCACCCAATCACGCACGTGATCGATGGCCGCATTGGCAGCCGACGCTGCGGACGACAAGCCACGCGCTTCGATGATCGCCGCACCGCGCTTGCCCACGGTCGGGATGAAGGTGGACGCGTTCCATTCCTGGTCGTTGATCGCATCGCCTACCGAGGCGCCATCGGAGGTGGCGAAACGGTAGTCCGGGTACATGGTCGGGCTGTGGTTGCCCCACACCACCAGCTTCTCGATGCCGCCGACCGGCTTGCCGAGCTTGAGCGAGAGCTGGCTCAGCGCGCGGTTGTGGTCCAGACGCAGCATGGCGGTGAAGTTCTTCGGGTTCAGATCCGGCGCCGACTTCATCGCGATGTAGGCGTTGGTGTTGGCCGGGTTGCCGACCACCAGCACCTTGACGTCGCGCTTGGCGACCTTGTTCAGGGCAGCGCCCTGCGCGGTGAAGATCTTGGCGTTTTCCAGCAGCAGGTCCTTGCGCTCCATGCCGGGGCCGCGCGGACGCGCACCGACCAGCAGGGCGACGTCGATGTCCTTGAACGCCACTTCGGCGTCGTCGGTACCGACCATGCCGGCCAGCAGCGGGAACGCGCAATCTTCCAGCTCCATCATCACGCCCTTGAGCGCAGCCTGGGCCTTCTCATTGGACAGTTCCAGCAATTGCAGGATCACCGGCTGATCCTTGCCCAGCATTTCGCCGGAGGCGATGCGGAACAGCAGGGCATAGCCGATCTGGCCGGCAGCGCCGGTCACAGCAACACGAACAGGTGCTTTCATGGGGTGTTTCCTCTGCTAAAAAGCGTTGGTGGGGGTCGCGCGCTGGCGTGGCGCAAGGCCTGGCGGCGCGCTGTGACAAGCAAACGGCCGCACAAGGCGGCCGTTCGACGGGATGCGATCAGGCGGCGAGGATCTTGTTCCACTCCGCAACGCGGTCGGCCTTGGCGGCCAGCACAGCGTCGGTGTCGCCTTCGATGGTGAGCGTATTGATGGTGTCGCCCTGGGCCACGCTATCGACCACGTCCAGGCCCTGGGTGACCTTGCCGAATACGGTGTGCTTGCCGTCCAGCCACGGGGTGGCGGTGTGGGTGATGAAGAACTGGCTGCCGTTGGTGTTCGGGCCGGCGTTGGCCATGGACAGCACGCCGCGCTCGTGGCCGACGCCGTTGTTGGCTTCGTCTTCAAAACGGTAGCCCGGGCCACCGCGGCCGGAACCTTCCGGGCAACCGCCCTGGATCATGAAGTCGGCGATGACGCGGTGGAAGCTCAGGCCGTTGTAGAAGCCGCGCTTGGCCAGATTGACGAAGTTGGCAACCGTCAGCGGGGCCTTCTCCGGGTACAGCTCGACAACGATCGGGCCGCGGGAGGTGTCAAAGGTGGCGATCAGGGACATGGAAATCCTTGCAGGTTCTGGAGTGATCAACAGCCCATTAGGATACACCCGGGCGTGCGACCGGCCGCGTGGTTACGACCATGGTCCAAAGCCTGCCCGGCCCGGCCATGGGCCTCGTCACGCTGGCTGAATGGGCGATCTGAACGGACTTTCGCCAATCCGCAACGGGAGCGCAACGAAACCGCTATAATGTCGGGCTTACCTCATCTCAAGACTGGCGCCAGACAGGGGCCCTTTCCGCATGTCTATCGAAAAACTCCGCAATATCGCCATCGTCGCGCACGTCGACCATGGCAAGACCACCCTCGTCGACTGTCTGCTGAAGCAGTCCGGCACCCTGTCCGAACGCACCGTGTTGGCTGAGCGCGTGATGGACAGCAACGATCAGGAAAAGGAACGTGGCATCACGATCCTGGCCAAGAACACGGCCATCACCTGGAACGGCAACCGCATCAATATCGTCGACACCCCGGGACACGCCGACTTCGGCGGCGAAGTCGAGCGCGTGCTGTCGATGGTGGACTCGGTGCTGATCCTGGTCGACGCGATGGATGGCCCGATGCCGCAGACCCGCTTCGTGACCCAGAAGGCGTTCGCGATGGGCTTCAAGCCGATCGTGGTGGTCAACAAGATCGACCGTCCCGGCGCACGCCCGGACTGGGTCATCGATCAGGTGTTCGACCTGTTCGACAAGCTAGGCGCAACCGACGAGCAGCTGGACTTCCCGATCGTCTACACCTCCGCCCTGAACGGCTACGCCAGCCTGGATTCGGACGTGCGCGACGGCGACATGACCCCGCTGTACGAAGCGATCATGCAGCACGTGTCGGCACCGGACGTGGATCCGGACGGCCCGTTCCAGATGCGCATCAGCCAGCTGGACTACAACAACTTCGTCGGCGTGATCGGCATCGGCCGCATCCAGCGCGGCGTGCTGAAGAAGAACATGCCGGTCAGCGTGATCGACCGCGAAGGCAAGAAGCGCCAGGGCAAGGTGCTGCAGGTGCTGGGCTTTTTGGGCCTGGAGCGCATCGAGCAGGACACCGCCGAGGCCGGCGACATCGTCGCCATCTCCGGCGTGGCCGAGCTGACCATTTCCGACACCGTGTGCGCGCTCGACGCCCCGGAAGCGCTGCCGGCGCTGACCGTGGACGAGCCCACCATCTCGATGACCTTCCAGGTCAACAACTCGCCGTTCGCCGGGAACAAGGACCTGTCCGGCGGCAAGTTCCTGACCAGCCGCCAGCTGCGCGACCGTCTGGACCGCGAGAAGGTGCACAACGTGGCACTGAAGGTCGAGGAAGGCTCCGACGCCGACAAGTTCCTGGTCTCCGGCCGTGGCGAACTGCACCTGTCGGTGCTGATCGAGAACATGCGTCGTGAAGGCTACGAGCTGGCCGTGTCGCGTCCGGAAGTGATCATCAAGGAAATCGACGGCAAGTTGATGGAGCCGATCGAACAGCTGGTGGTGGATATCGAAGAACAGCACCAGGGCGGCGTGATGGAAAAGCTGGGTACCCGCAAGGGCCAGCTGAAGAACATGGAGCCGGACGGCAAGGGCCGTGTGCGTCTGGATTACATGATCCCGGCGCGTGGCCTGATCGGCTTCCAGAACGAATTCCGTACCCTGACCCAGGGCTCGGGCCTGCTGTTCCACGTGTTCGACCATTACGGTCCGAAGGAACAGGGCGCCATCGCCAAGCGCCAGAACGGCGTGATGATCGCCAACGCACCGGGCGCAACTCCGGCCTATGCGCTGGGGCCGCTGGAAGAGCGTGGCCGCCTGTTCGCCGCCGAAGGCGACAACGTGTACGAAGGTCAGCTGGTCGGTATCCACTCCAAGGACAACGACCTGACCGTCAACGCGATCAAGACCAAGCCGCTGACCAACATGCGCGCCTCGGGCAAGGACGATGCGATCAAGCTGACCCCGGCGATCAAGTACACGCTGGAACAGGCCCTGGACTTCATCGAGGACGACGAGCTGGTGGAAGTCACCCCGAAGGAAATCCGCCTGCGCAAGAAGTTCCTGACCGAAAGCGACCGTAAGCGCGCTGGTCGTTCGGGCTAAGTTGTCGGGCCGACACGCGTGAGCACCAAACCCTATAGCCCGGATCCGCGCGCGCATCCGGGGTTGCATGTGATCGCCTTGCTTGAGGCGGTCAAGGGAACGCTTGCGCTGTTGGCGGCGACGGGCCTGGAAATTCTGGGCCCGCTCCCCCTGCAAAATGCGGTCATCACCCTGATCCGCCGCTTCAATCTGGACCCGGACCACGGCGCACTGCCGTCGTTGCTCAAGACCATCAGCCCCGATGCCGTGCATCTGGCCGCTGCCGCCATGCTGGCATACGGCCTGCTGCATGTGGTGGAAGCCTGGGGATTGTGGCGTGCCAAGGCCTGGGCCTCGGTACTGGGCTGCCTGTCGGCGGCCATCTATCTGCCTTTCGATATCTACGCCATCGTCCGCCATCCTGGCTGGACCGCCTGGGCCGTGCTGGCGATCAACCTGATCGTGGTCGGCGTGCTGGCACGCGATCTGGTGCGACGCCGCCAGCGCTGAGCCGCCCTGCCCGTTTGCGGGCACATCATCCGTTGTCACCCCGACGCAGCGCCGTTAGCCTGCGACCTCTCCCCGGGGAAGATCATTCATGCGATTCACCACGTTGTCTTTCGCGCTGCTTGCTGCGCTGTGCGGTTGTGCGCATGCCGATGACCCGTCGCGCCCGGCGAACGGCACCCCAAAGGAGTCTGCGGTCACCCCCATCGATCTGACCGAGGCCGACGTGGCCGGCCTGCAAGCCCGCATGACCAGCGGCCAAAGCAGCAGCCTGCAGCTCACGCGCGCGTATCTGCAGCGCATTGCCAGCATCGATCGCGCCGGCCCCACGCTCAACGCGGTGATCGAACTCAATCCGCAGGCCGAAGCCGACGCACGCGCCTTGGACGCCGAACGCAGCGCCGGGCGTGTCCGTGGGCCGCTACATGGCATCGCGGTGCTGCTCAAGGACAACATCGACGCGTTGCCGATGGTCAACAGCGCCGGCTCGCTGGCACTGGCCGAGTTCCACCCCAGCCGCGATGCCTTCCTGGTACAACGCCTGCGCGCCGCCGGCGCGGTGATCCTAGGCAAGACCAACCTCAGCGAATGGGCCAATTTTCGCTCCACCCAGTCCAGTTCCGGCTGGAGCGGGCGCGGCGGACTGACCCGCAATCCGTATGCACTGGATCGCAATCCCTGCGGCTCCAGCGCCGGCACTGGTGTGGCCATCGCGGCCAGCCTGGCCACCGGCGGCATCGGCACCGAAACCGATGGCAGCATCACCTGCCCTGCTTCGGTGAACGGACTGGTCGGACTCAAACCGACCGTGGGCCTTGTCAGTCGTGACGGCATCATCCCGATTTCCGCCAGCCAGGACACCGCCGGGCCGATGACACGCAGCGTCGCCGATGCGGCCGTGCTCCTGCAGGCCATCGCCGCGCCCGACCCGCAAGATCCGGCCACCGCCAAGGCGCCAGCGACCAGCGTCGATTATCTCGCCCACCTGAAGCCCGACGGTTTGCATGGTGCGCGCCTGGGCCTGTTGCGCAATCCACTGCGCGAAGATCCCGCGATTGCCGCAGCATTGGATCGCGCCGTACAGACCTTGCGCACGGCCGGTGCCACGGTGATCGAGACCCGCCTGGCCACCGAGGGACAGTGGGATGCCGCCGAGCAAACGGTGCTGTTGGTCGAATTCAAGGCCGGCTTGAACGCGTATCTGCAAACCCACGCTGCGCCCGTGACGAGCCTGGAACAGGTGATTGCCTTCAATCGCAAGCATGCGCAGCGCGAGATGCCGTATTTCGGGCAAGAGTTATTCGAACAGGCGCAGGCGGCGCCCGGTCTTGACGAGGCAGGGTATGTGAGCGCGCGTGACACTGCCAGGCGGCTAGCCGGACCAGAAGGCATCGACGCAGCATTGAAGGCAGAGCGTCTGGATGCCTTGATCGTGCCCACGACGGGCGCGGCGTGGATCACCACCCTCGGCAAGGGCGACACCTTCCCGGGTGCCGGCTATGGCGCTGCGGCGGTGTCCGGCTACCCGAGCCTGAGCGTGCCGATGGGACAGACCCAGGGCTTGCCCTTGGGTCTGTTGTTCATGGGCACCGCCTGGAGCGAGCCGCGCCTGATCGAGCTGGCGTATGCGTACGAACAGCGCAGCCATGCGCGCTTTACGCCTGGCTATGCGCCGCGTGCGCCGGCTGCGCCAAGTTCTCCCACGTCAGGGACTGCGCCTGTGGCACCACCGCCGGGTTCTATCACGCGTGATTGACCGCCGCTACACCTAGCGCACAAGAGCAAGAACCGCCCCGGTGGCTACTTGTGCGTTACCGGCCGCACATCCTAGATGCCGGCAAGTAGAGCCGTGCGACCCGCTAAGAGCAGCGCCAAGAACATTGCCAGCAGTCGTCAGGTGCGCATGGACGGCGCGCTCACAATCACAATCGCATGCGCGAGTGGTACATGCCGATTTCGGACACCGGCCGCACTCGCTTGGCAGCTGTGCAGTCGGTTCCTGAGCTGCGCTAGATGGTGGTCGCGGGCTCGCCGTCCTCGGCGCCCGGCGAACGCACGCTCTCCTGTGCAATCGGCTGGGCGGCGCGCGACGGCGCTTTTTCCTGCGACGCGATTTCAGCGCGAATCCTCGGCAATGCATATGCATGCTCGCGGGTCAGGAAATCGATCATGCGTTCGCGCACCAGACAGCGCAGGTCGAAGGCATCGCCCGAGTTGCGCGCGCTCACCAGCAGTCGGACCTGGATGGTGTTGTCGCTGGTGTCGGTAATCTGGGTCACACACACGCGGCCATCCCATAACGGCTCGCTGTGACAGATGCGCTCGAGCTCCGCGCGTACCGCTGCAATCGGCGTGCGGTAATCCAGCCACAAAAACGCGGTGCCGAGTAGATCGGCGCTGCTGCGCGTCCAGTTCTGAAACGGGTTTTCGATCCACCAGGTCAGCGGCACCACCATGCGGCGCTCGTCCCAGATCCGCACCACCACGTACGCGCTGCCGATCTCTTCAATGCGGCCCCACTCGCCTTCCACGATCACGACATCGTCCAGGCGAATCGGCTGGGTCAATGCAATCTGCAGGCCGGCGATCAAATTGCCGAATACCGGCTTCGCCGCGATACCGGCCACCAGCCCGATGATGCCTGCCGAGGCCAGCAAGGTCTTACCGATCTGGCGCACCTGCGGAAAGGTCAGCAGGACGACAGAAATACCGAGCAAGATCACCGTGCCCATCAGCACGCGGCTCAGCACCCGCGTCTGGGTCTGGATGCGACGCGCGGTGAGGTTGTCCGACACTTCGATCGGGTTGCTGCGCAAGATCGCCGCCTCGCCAGCAGCCACCGCGCGCACCAGCAACCAGGTGACGCAGCCGACGATGCCCAGGTGCAGCAGATGCTGCACCGCTGCCAGCGCCTTGCCGGCCAACGGAGTCGCTTCGGTGGCGATCCCCAGAAACAACAGCGGCAAAATGAAGGCCGCCGGCAGCGTGATCACGCGAATGATGCGCGCACGGCGATAGTCGCGGCCCTGCATGCGGCGGAACAGCCACAGCATCAGCGACCAGGTGACGACACCCGCCAGCAGCGCGGCGCCTAGCGGGATTGCGTATTCGCGGATGACGTTCCAATCGGCAGTCAAACCGTTCCTCCTGTGGGGGGAAAGAGGGATGGCTGCAAGAGCATGCCGCACGCGGCATGAGCATCACGTCATACGCACGGTGCGGTCACGCGCCCAGCGGCCGCGAGCTCACCTGCTGTTGCTTGCGCACGATCGCCATCGCAATTTCCAGCGACTGCTCATAGTTCAAGCGCGGGTCCACGCTGGAGCGATAGGCCCGCTCCAGATCGCGCTCGGTCAGCTCGCGCGCGCCGCCAGTGCACTCGGTGACATCTTCGCCGGTCAGTTCCAGATGCACGCCACCCAGCCGCGTACCGGCGGCCGCGTGCAGGTCGAAGGAGACTTCCACTTCGTTGCGGATATTGTCGAAACGACGCGTTTTATAGCCATTTCCGGTGCTTTCGGTATTGCCATGCATCGCATCGCACACCCAAAGCACCCGTCGCCCATCGCGCTTTACGGCATCCAGCAGCGGCGGCAACTTCTCGGCGATCTGCGCTGCGCCCATGCGATGGATAAAGCTCAAGCGCCCGGGCTCGTCGTCGGGATTGAGCACATCGATCAGGCGCAGCAGTTGATCTGGCTGCACCGACGGCCCGACTTTGATCGCGATCGGGTTGCGCACGCCACGCAGGTATTCCACGTGCGCCCCATCCAGCGCCGCGGTGCGCATGCCGATCCATGGGTAGTGGGTGCTGAGATTGAACCAGCCCCACTGCCGCGGCACCTGCCGGGTCAGGCCTTCTTCGTACGGCAGCAGCAAGGCTTCGTGCGAGGTGTAGAAGTCGATGCGATTGAGGTTGTACACCTCCGCACCGGACAGGGTTTCCATGAAGCGGACGGCATCGCCGATCGAAGCGACCATCTTCTGGTAGTCCGCCGCCAGCGGCGAATAGCCCACCCAATCCAGATTCCAGTATTCGGGGTGATGCAGGTCGGCGAAGCCGCCGTCGATCAACGCACGCACGAAGTTCATCGTCATCGCCGACCGCGAATGCGCGGTGATCATGCGGCGTGGATCGGGCACACGCGCCGCTTCGGTGAAGGCCGGCGCATTGATCACATCGCCGCGGTAGCTCGGCAACGTCACGCCATTGCGGGTCTCGGTATCGGCCGAACGCGGTTTGGCATATTGCCCGGCAAAACGGCCTACCCGCACCACCGGCAAGTGCAGCCCGTGCACCAGCACCAGGCTCATTTGCAGCAGCACCTTCAGCCGATTGGAGATGGTACCCGACTCGCAATCGCTGAAATTTTCCGCGCAATCGCCGCCCTGTAGCAGGAAGCGCTTGCCTTCCTGCGCTTCCGCCAGCTGGCGCTTGAGCGCAAAGATTTCCCACGAGGTCACCAACGGCGGGAGCTGCCCCAACTCGCGCATGGCGGCCTGCAGCGCGGCCTCATCCGGATACACCGGCAGCTGCAACGCAGGTTTGCCGCGCCAGCTGTCCGGCGCCCACGCTGCGGCGGCGGGATCGGAAACGGGAGTGGGGGCGGAAAGATTCATGAAAGGGCTCCTAGGCAGTCTGCGATGTTGGCAGAGCCGGAACGCTACGCAAAGCACCCGCATGCCAAGCGCACCGAATTGCCACCGCAGCGCCCGCAGTGGCACTGGCGCGCAAGCGCCTGCGACCTGAACACCAAGCAACATCCCCCATTCGAGCCATGACTTTCGACCTACGCTAGCGCCCGCAAAGAGGTCCAATGTTACAAAATAACAACACCCTTCCCTTACCCGCCTCGCGAAACTGCCATGACTCCTCGTCTTCTGTCTGCTGCCATCACCGTCGCCCTGCTGGCCGCACCCGTCGGTGCGGCGTTTGCCGCCGATGCCGACTCCGAGCGCACTACCGATCTGGATACGGTCAATGTGATCGCCAAGCTCGAGGCGGCGCGCAATGCCCTGTCACCGGATATCGGCAGCAGCCAATTCGCCATCACCGCTGAAGATATCGATCGCCTGCCGCTTGGCGCCGCGACTCCGCTCAACCAGGTCCTGCTGCAGGCACCGGGCGTGGTGCAGGATTCCTACGGCAGCATCCACGTGCGCGGCGACCACGCCAACCTGCAGTACCGCATCAATGGCGTGATGATTCCCGAATCCATCTCCGGCTTCGGCCAGAGCCTGGAGCCGCGCATTATCAAGAACCTCAAGCTGCTCGATGGCGCCTTGCCGGCGCAGTTCGGCGATCGCACCGCCGCGGTGGTCGACATCACCACCAAGAGCGGTGCAGAACTCGGCAATGGCGGCAGCGTCGGCATCACCGCTGGCTCGTTCGGCACCATCAACCCCAATGCCTCGCTTTGGGGCAGCAGCGGGCGTTGGAGCTGGTTCGTCAGCGGCGATTACGACCAGAACAAGAATGGCCTGGAAAACCCGGTCGACAGCCTCAATCCGATCCATGACAAAAGCCATCAGGGCAAGGGCTTCGCCGATTTGACCTACCTGGTCAACGAGAACACCCGTCTCAGCCTATTGGTCGGCTACGCCAACAACCGCTTCCAGATCCCCAACAACCCCGGGCAGACGCCAGCGTTCGATTACCTGGGCACCACCGATTTCGATTCGTCGCAGCTGGACGAAAACCAGCGCGAAAACACCCGTTTCGGCACGTTGGCCCTGCAAGGCACAGTCGGCGACACCAGCTATCAGATCTCTGCCGGCCAGCGTTACAGCAGCGTGGCCTTCTCACCCGACGTCGCCGGTGACCTGATCTTCAACGGCATCGCCTCGCAAGTGGACCGCAGCAACCGCGCCAATACCGTGCAGGCGGACTTCGCAACGCCGTGGGGCGGCTCGCATACCTTGCGCTATGGCGTGTACGGCAATTTCGAACATGCCATCGCCAGCAACAACTCTTACGTCTTCCCGGCGAACGATGACGGCAGCCAGAGCAGCAACGTGCCGCTGTTCATCCCCGATGGCAGCCGTTTCCATGCCAGCACCTACGCGCTCTACCTGCAGGACGAGTGGAAAATCGGCGACGACTGGACCGTCAATTACGGGCTGCGCGGCGACAAATACAAGGCGTTCGGCAATACCGAAGGTCAGCTCAGTCCGCGCCTGGGTTTCATCTGGCGTGCCAGCGACAGCACCACCGTGCATGCCGGTTACGCACGCTACTTCACCCCACCGGCCAGCGAGCTGATCTCCACCAGCGACATCGCGCTGTACGACGGCACCACCAATCAGCAGTCGGCCGGCAACGGCCAGACCACGCCACTGAGCGAGCGTAGCGACTACTACGATCTGGGCATCTCGCAAGTGGTCACCGACCATCTGACGCTAGGTCTGGACACCTATTACCGCAAGGCAGATCGGCTTCAGGATGAAGGCCAGTTCGGTGCGGCCTACGTCTATTCCACCTTCAATTACCGCTATGGCCGCATCCGTGGCGCCGAGTTCAGCGCCGACTACACCAATGGGCCGGTCACGGCCTATTTCAACGTCGCCTACAGCAAGGCCATGGGTAAGCGGGTCATCACCAGTCTGTATAACTTCGACCCGGATGCACTGGCTTATGCCTACGACAACTGGATCCACCTGGACCACGATCAGAAGCTGACGTCCTCCGGCGGCATCAACTACGCCTTCAGCGAAGGCAGCAAGGTCGGCCTCAACTATCTGTTCGGCAGCGGCTTGCGTACCGACACCGACACCGTGCCCAACGGCGCTTCACTCCCGTCGTACTTTCAGTTGAATGCCAGCGTCGGGCACGACTTTGACGTCAATACGCATCCGCTGCATGTACAGCTGGCCGCAGTCAATGTCCTCAACCGCAGCTACCAACTGCGCGATGGCGGCGGCATCGGCGTGTTCGCGCCGCAGTGGGCGCCACGCCGCGGCGTCTATGTGAGCCTGCAGCAGGACTTCTGATTGCGGTACAAGGCAGCGCGGATGGACCGGATGCAGTCCGGTTCATCCGCACGCATGGCGACGATGGCGACGCATAAAGAGGCGACAGGATCAGCCTGCGCGCTGGCTGCGTGGCTGGTACGCATCGTCTGAAGGGCGCGTTGTTACCAACTTGTCGCTCTTACCGATGCTGCGAGCCAGGTCGCGATCCACCAGAGCTGGCCAACGGGAAAAATTCAGGCGTTAACCACACCGTAGATCTCACTCCACTCGACACGCCGCAGACGCGTGCAAGCGGCAGCAGGTGCCCAAGTGTTGGATGCAATGAAACAAACGCATCGAGCGCGTCGAATGCGTGCGGCGCAGATCGGTTGCGTACCGATGATCCAAAGGGTATGACCGGCAGCAGATCAGGGCGCCCCTTTCAGCCGTCTATCAGCCGTCGAACAACGCACCATCGCCGCCCAGGCGACGCAGAGCCGCGGTTTGGCTACCGCGATGACACCCGCCCGCCTCCAGGGCTGCACCGGGCGTGGCAACGCGCGGCACCGCTCATCAGTGACGAACCGAACTACGTCGTGCCTTGAAGCCCGCGTACAGCGCCCACAGCGCCAGCCCCACGAACCACACCATGCTCCACATCGGCATACTCAGCCCCAGGAAGCGCCAATCGATATTGCCGCAGTCGCCGGTGCCGGTCAGCACGGTACGGAACACCTCGAACGGCCCCATCGTCTCGCTCAAAAAGCTCAACGGCGGCCCGCACGAGGACATCATGTCCTTGGGCCGGATCTGCACCCAGACGTGCCGCGCAGCGATGCCCATGCCCACGCCTGCTGCGATGAAGCTCAACACGCCATAGACCTTCCGCGCGCCCGCAGCTCGCGGCCCATGCAGCGCGCCGATCAGGAAAAACACCGCCAGCGCCGCAAATGCGATCCGCTGGAAGATGCACAGCGGGCAAGGCTCCAGACCCAGGTGCAACTGCACATAGATCGCGTAAGCCAGCAGTCCTGCGCACGCAAGAAAGCCCAGCAGAAACTGCGCCCGGAAACTCCAACGAAAAGGATTCATCGTCACTGCTTGCCTAGGGTCGAGTTGTCGATTATCAGCCATCGCCACAGCCGTGACCACGCATGCGCGAGCGGGCGATCGCAGTGTGCGAAGCCCCCCCTGACGCCTGAAGCCGCGGCAACGCGTGCTAACTCGCACGCATCAGGTCATAGCGCCACGGGTTCGTAGGCTGCGATCCGCGCTGCGCGATCTACAACCTGCGATGCATCGACCAAGCCGCCGGCCGCTGCAGTGGACGCCAACCTGGCCGCCTCGCCTCATCTTTCGCGCAGCATCCGTCGACCGACCGGTGCAGCCGACAGCATTCAACGCCACCTCGTTCGACCAGCCAATAAAAAAGCCCGGCGTGCGCCGGGCTTTTTCAAGAATCTTCACAGAAGCGATCCGATTACTCGGCAACTTCTTCAGCAACGACCGGACGGTCGACCAGCTCGACATACGCCATCGGCGCATTGTCACCGGCACGGAAGCCGGCCTTCAGGATGCGCAGGTAGCCGCCGGGACGGGTCGCGTAACGCGGGCCCAGTTCGACGAACAACTTGCCCACTGCTTCCTTGTCGCGCAGGCGAGCGAACGCCAGACGACGATTGGCAACGCCATCGACCTTGCCGATGGTGATCAGCGGCTCGGCGACGCGACGCAGTTCCTTGGCCTTCGGCAAGGTGGTCTTGATCAGCTCGTGCTTGAACAGCGAGGCGGCCATATTGCGGAACATGGCTTCGCGGTGCGCGCTGGTACGGTTGAACTTACGGCCGGATTTCTGGTGACGCATGAGTGTGGTTTCCTAAGGAATATTGAGACTACTGCAGTGACGTTGTCGCCATCCTGGCGCTGTTGAATGGACTGCGGTTGGTCCTAGCCGGCCGTCCCTTGACCGGATGTCATCGCGGGCTTTGGCCCGTCAATGTAAAAAAACGAACATGGGCGCCCGAAGACGCCCATGCCTTGAAGCATTAACCAAGCATGCCGTGCTGGGCGACACCGGCCGGCGGCCAGTTCTCCAGCTTCATGCCCAGAGCAAGGCCGCGCTGTGCCAGCACTTCCTTGATTTCGGTCAGCGACTTCTTGCCCAGATTCGGGGTCTTGAGCAGCTCCACTTCGGTCTTCTGGATCAGATCGCCGATGTAGTAGATGCTCTCGGCCTTGAGGCAGTTGGCCGAACGCACGGTCAGCTCGAGGTCGTCGATCGGGCGCAGCAGCACCGGATCCACGCCGCTGGCAGCCGGCTTGGCCGCACCGCGATCGCGGTGGGTGAAATCGCCGAACACCGACAGCTGATCGCTGAGAATGTCGGCGGCCGTGCGCACGGCTTCCTCGGCATCGATCGTGCCGTTGGTTTCGATATCGATCACCAGCTTGTCGAGGTCGGTGCGCTGTTCAACACGCGCAGCTTCCACGGCATAGGCAACGCGACGCACGGGCGAGAACGACGCATCCAGCATCAGACGACCGATGGTGCGGGTCTCTTCGTCCGGACGACGACGCGCAGCCGCCGGCTGATAGCCGAAACCACGCTCGATCTTCAGACGCATGTTCAATGCGGTGTCTTTAGTCAGGTGGCAAATCACGTGGTCGCCGTTGATGATCTCAACGTTGTGATCGGTCCTGATGTCTGCCGCAGTGACCGTACCCGGACCCTGCTTGGACAACGACAGCGTGGCGCTGTCGCCACTGTGCATACGAATTGCCACGTCTTTCAAGTTCAGCAGGACGTCAAGCACATCTTCCTGCAAACCTTCGACCGTGGTGTACTCGTGCAGCACGCCGTCGATCTCGACCTCGGTGATCGCAAAACCGGGGATCGACGACAACAACACACGACGCAGGGCATTGCCCAGCGTATGCCCGTAACCGCGCTCCAAGGGTTCGATCACGACCTTGGCACGGTTGTCGGTAAGACGTTCGATCTGCGGACCACGGGGGCGCAGAACCTGGTTGGCGGTAACCGTCATGTTGCGGGGTCTCCTGCGAACCTCCGGCAGTACCGGAGGTTCTCCAATGTGAATTACTTCGAATACAACTCGACGATCAGCGCTTCGTTGATATCCGAAGGCAGGTCAGCGCGATCCGGAACGGCCTTGAACACGCCGCTGAACTTCTTCGAATCGACTTCAACCCACGACGGCGTCATGTCGTGCTGCTCAGCCACGGTCAGGGCTTCCTGCACGCGGAGCTGCTTCTGTGCCTTTTCCGACAGCGTGATCGCATCGCCAGCCTTGATCTGGTACGAGGCCAGATTCACCGACTTGCCATTGACCAGCACGCCACGGTGCGACACCAGCTGGCGCGCGGCCGGACGGGTGACGGCAAAGCCCATGCGATAGCAGACGTTGTCCAGACGGGTTTCCAACAACTGCAGCAGGTTCTCGCCGGTGTTGCCCTTCTTGGTCGAGGCCTTCTTGTAGTAGTTGCGGAACTGACGTTCCAGCAGACCGTAGATACGCTTGACCTTCTGCTTTTCGCGCAGCTGGGTCGCGTAGTCGGAGAGCTTGCCCTTGCGAGCCGCGCCGTGCTGGCCGGGCTTCTGCTCAAGCTTGCACTTGGAGTCCAGCGCACGCGCCGGGCTCTTGAGAGAAAGGTCGGCGCCTTCGCGGCGCGCGAGCTTACAGGTAGGACCGATATAACGAGCCATTTCTTATCGCTCCCTTTAGACGCGACGCTTCTTCGGCGGACGGCACCCGTTGTGCGGGATTGGCGTCACGTCGATGATGTTGGTGATCTTGTAGCCCACGTTGTTCAACGAACGCACGGCCGACTCACGGCCCGGACCCGGACCCTTGATACGCACTTCCAGCGACTTCACGCCGTAATCGAGCGCAGCGCGGCCAGCCTTTTCGGCGGCAACCTGAGCAGCGAACGGGGTCGACTTGCGCGAACCACGGAAACCGGCGCCGCCGGATGTAGCCCACGACAGCGCATTACCCTGGCGGTCGGTGATGGTGACGATGGTGTTGTTGAACGAAGCGTGGACATGAGCGACGCCGTCAGTGATGACGCGCTTGATCTTCTTCTTCGTTTTCTTTTCTGCTGGCTTTGCCATGATCTATCCCTTACTTCCTGATCGCCTTGCGCGGACCCTTACGGGTGCGGGCGTTGGTACGGGTGCGCTGACCACGCAGCGGGAGACCACGGCGATGACGTAGACCGCGATAGCAGCCCAGGTCCATCAGTCGCTTGATCGCGATACCGATTTCGCGGCGCAGGTCGCCTTCGACGACATACTTGCCGACTTCGGCGCGCAGGCGCTCGATTTCGGGTTCGGACAGATCACGAATCTTCGTGGTCGAGGTAACGCCTGCGGATTCGCAGAGCTTCTTCGAACGGGTACGGCCGATGCCGTAGATGCTTTGCAACCCGACCCAGACGTGCTTCTGGGCTGGCAGGTTGACGCCTGCAATACGCGCCATGACGCGATTCTCCAACTGAGTGATGGCCCGACAGCGCCCAGGCGCCATCCGGCAGGATGGATCAAAAGTGAACTCGGAATTATAGCAAGGCCTCGGATTGCTGTGAAGCCCGTGGAACCAAAGGTTCCATGGACCCGGCGTGGGGAGTGTGCCCTCGCTCCGGCGCCGGACGGTGTTGATCCAGAAAACTGCTCCGAATCGCCTGTGCTACTCCCGCACAGGACCACCCCGTCACACCCGCGCGCGAGACGTCGCGCGAGCCGCCCTTCTGATCGGAAGATCGTGGCCCGGGAACCAGGCCGTCTTCACGTAATGAAGATTTAGTGTACCACTTAACCGCGCGCAAGACCGCCGCGCGAGCCACCCTTGAGGTTGGCCTTCTTCAGCAAGCTCTCATACTGATGCGACATCAGATGCGCCTGGATCTGCGCAATGAAGTCCATCACCACTACCACCGCGATCAACAGCGAGGTGCCGCCGAAGTGGAACGAGGTGCCGAGCTGCGTGCGCATGATTTCCGGCAACAGGCAAACGATCACCAGGTACAGCGAACCGGCAGCGGTCAGACGCGTCAGCACGCCATCGACGTAATCTGCAGTGGCCTTGCCCGGACGAATACCCGGAATCAGCGCACCCGACTTCTTAAGGTTATCGGCGGTTTCCTGCGAGTTGAACACCAGCGCGGTGTAGAAAAACGCAAAACCGATGATCAGCGCCGCAAACACCAGCATGTGCACCGGCTCACCGGGCCCAAGCGCGTTGGCGATCTTCTGCAGCCACGAGCCGACACCACCCGACGCTGCCTGACCCGACCACATCGATAGCGTCGCCGGGAATGCCAGGATGCTGGAGGCGAAGATCGGCGGAATCACGCCGGCCATGTTGAGCTTCAGCGGCAGGAACGAGGTCTGGTTCATGTACGCATTGCGACCGCCCTGGCGGCGTGCGTAGTTGACCGTAATCCGACGCTGCCCTCGTTCGACAAACACCACGAACAGCGTGAATGCCAGGATCGTGATAACGATCAGCAGCAGCGAAATGAAGCTCAGGTTGCCTTCGCGAAACGCTTCGACGGTCTGGATGGCGGCCGACGGCAGGCCCGCCACGATGCCGGCAAAGATGATCAGCGATACGCCATTACCAATGCCGCGCTCGGTGACCTGCTCGCCCACCCACATCAGGAAGATGGTGCCGGCGGTCAGCGCAATTACCGCTGTAAGCACGAAGCCCATGCCCGGGGCATATACCACCGGAGCGCCACCGGGCGCGGTCTGATTCTGTAGTGCCAGCGCAATACTGCCGCCCTGCACCACTGCCAGCAACACCGCACCGATACGCGAATATTGGGTGATCTTGCGTCGACCGGATTCGCCTTCCTTCTGCATCGCCTTGAGGGCGGGAAAGATGTGCGTGGCCAACTGGATCACGATCGATGCCGAGATGTACGGCATCACATTCAACGCAAAAATACTGAAACGGTGCAGGGCGCCGCCCGAGAACATGTTGAACATGTCCACGATGCCGCCGCCCTGCGCCTGCATCAACGAAAGCATGGCATCGGGATTCACGCCAGGCACCGGCACGTAGCAGCCGATGCGATAAACGATCAATGCCCCGAGGACGAACAGCAACCGCTGGCGAAGTTCTGTGAACTTGCCGAGCCCGCCGCCGAGGTTACCAATGCCAGCCTGCGCCATCTGCCGATTACTCCTCTACGCTGCCGCCGGCAGCTTCGATTGCTGCCTTGGCGCCTGCGGTAGCCGCAAGGCCCTTCAGCACGAACTTCTTGCTCAACTCGCCCTTCAGCACGATCTTCGCCTTCTTGGCGCGGCTCGGGACCAGATTGGCCGCGCGCAGCGCTGCAAAGTCGACATCACCGGCATCCAGCTTATCCAGCTGGTAGGACAACACTTCCGCGGTGTCGCGCGCCATCTTGGAGCGGAAACCGATCTTCGGCAGACGGCGCTGCATCGGGGTCTGGCCGCCTTCGAAGCCGGCCTTGATCTTGCCGCCGCCCTTACGAGCGAACGAACCCTTGTGACCGCGACCAGCGGTCTTGCCGAGGCCAGAACCGATACCACGACCGACGCGAGTGCGCTCGGTACGGGCACCGTCGGCCGGCTTGAGGTCATTAAGACGCAGAGTCATGGGATTACTCCTCAACCTTGACGAGGTAGTGAACCGTATTGATCAGACCACGCACCTGCGGGCTGTCTTTCAGTTCACGCACATCGTTGAGCTTATTCAGGCCCAACGCACGCACCGACAGACGGTGACGCGACTGGGTTCCACGCAGGCCACGCACCAGGCGCACCTTTACGGTCTTGTTGGTGTCCTTAGCCATGGTTGAGCTCCTCCACCTTCTTGCCGCGCTTGGCCGCAACACGCGCCGGCGACTGCACTTCCGACAGACCCTTCAGGGTTGCACGTACCAGGTTGATCGGGTTACGCGAACCAACTGCCTTGGCCAGCACATTCTTGACGCCAACCGCTTCCAGCACAGCGCGCATGGCGCCGCCTGCGATGACGCCCGTACCTTCTGAAGCCGGCTGCATGTAAACGCGTGCTGCGCCATGACCCGACTTGACGGCATGCCACAAGGTGCCGTTATTCAGATCGACCGTGGCCAGGTTCTTACGCGCCTGCTCCATCGACTTTTGGATGGCGACCGGCACTTCGCGCGCCTTGCCATACCCGAAACCAACCTTGCCCAGACCATCGCCGACCACGGTCAGCGCAGTGAAGGTGAACTGGCGACCACCCTTAACCGTCTTGCTGACGCGATTGACCGCGACCAGCTTTTCGATCATGCCATCGTCGACTTTTTCTTCGCGGTTACGGTCGCGATCACGACCCCGCGGTGCGCGTTCTTCTGCCATCTTGATTCCTTGATTGATTGAGTATGTACGGCTCGAAGCCGCTTATGGTTGTGGAGTCACGCTGTGTTCCCGGCACCGTTGCAAAAGAACGGGACGGTCCGGCATCTCCCTGCCGGCGGTATCGCGGATGTGGTCGATGACCACATCCGCAGCAGTGCTTAGAACTGCAGGCCGCCTTCGCGCGCTGCATCAGCGAGCGCCTTGATGCGGCCGTGGTAGCGGTAGCCCGAGCGGTCGAATGCGACCTTCTCGATGCCCGCGGCCTTGGCGCGCTCGGCGATCAGCTTGCCGACCTTGACGGCCGCATCGCTGTTCTTGCCGTTCTTCAGACCGTCCTTGACGTCGGCCTGCAGGGTGTTCGCAGCAGCGATCACCTTGGAGCCGTCGGCAGTGAAGACCTGTGCGTACAGATGCTGACCGGTGCGCAGCACCGACAGACGGGCGACGCCCAGCTCACGGATGTGCGAGCGGGTGGACTTGGCGCGACGCAGACGGGCGATGTTCTTGTTGATGCTCATGATATTTATCCTACGGAAGCTGAAGGAAAGCAGGCTTTTGCATCGAAAAGTCCGGCCATGGATGGCCGGGCTCCTAGCAGAGGGACCTGCGTTACGCCTTCTTGGCTTCCTTGCGAATGATGACTTCACCGGCGTACTTCACACCCTTGCCCTTGTAGGGCTCCGGCGGACGGAAACCGCGAATCTTGGCGGCGACTTCGCCGACGCGCTGCTTGTCGGCGCCCTGAACCACGATTTCGGTCTGGGTCGGAGTCGACAGCGTGATGCCTTCCGGCGCCACGAACACCAGCGGGTGCGAGAAACCGAGCGCCAGGCTCAGGTCCTTGCCCTGCATGGCGGCACGGTAACCGACGCCGACCAGCTCGAGCTTGCGCTCGAAGCCTTCGGACACGCCCTTGACCATATTGGCCAGGATGGCGCGCACGGTGCCGGTGATGGCGATCTGCGACGGTTCGTTGGCCGACAGCGTGGCAACGTCGCCGTCAACGGCGATTTCGACGCCAACCGGCTTCGGCAGGGTCAGGGTGCCCTTCGGGCCCTTGACGCTGACCAGCTCGGGCTGGACCTTGAGTTCAACACCCTTCGGAAGGGAGACAGGCTTCTTGGCTACACGGGACATGATCGATTCCTTCCCTTAGGCCACGAAGCACAGAACTTCACCACCAACGCCGGCTTCGCGAGCCTGCGCATCGGTCATGATGCCCTTCGACGTGGAGATGATGGCGATACCCAGGCCACCGAGGACCTTGGGCAGCTCGGTCTTGCCGCGGTACTGACGCAGACCCGAGCGCGAGAAACGCTTCAGGGTCTCGATCACCGGACGGCCTTCGAAATACTTCAGCACGATTTCCAGCTCCGACTTGTTGTTTTCGGTCGCCGTAACGCGCAGGTCGGTGATGTAACCCTCGTCCTTCAGGACTTGGGCGATCGCGACCTTAATCTTGGACGACGGCAATTTCACCGTCTGCTTACCAACCGCGGCCGCATTCTTGATGCGAACCAGCAGGTCGGCGATGGGATCAGTCATGCTCATGTGAGTACCTTTGAGTGCACCGATATCCGCTTTCGCGAAAATCTTGTGTTTTCCTGGGGACGGGCCAGGACCCTTCACGCCATGCCAGGCCCGTACGGGCAAGACAGAAGCGGGAGTATACGACAAAAGAGCCCGACTTGCGTCGGACTCCCGTGTTGAACAGAACAATCCTGTTCAAATCCGGCCGCGGACGGCCGGGATGCTGTTACCAGCTTGCCTTACGCAGGCCCGGAACGTCACCGTTCATCGTGGCTTTGCGCAGCATGTTGCGACCCAGACCGAACTTGCGGTAGACACCGCGCGGACGGCCGGACAGCTCACAACGGTTGCGGTGGCGGCTCGGCGACGAATCGCGCGGCAGCTTCTGCAACTTGGTCGACGCATCGATCTTCTCTTCGTAGGACGCATCCTGACTGGAGAGGATCTTCTTCAGCGCATCACGCTTGCCGGCAAATTTCTTCGCCAGCTTTGCACGCTTGATGTCGCGGTGGATCATGGAGGTCTTTGCCATTTCGGATGTCCTCGACGGTCAGTTACGGAACGGGAACTTGAACGCTGCCAGCAGCGCCTTCGCTTCCGCATCCGTCTTGGCGGTGGTGGTGATGGCGATATCCATACCGCGAATCGCGTCGACGGCGTCGAAGTCGATTTCCGGGAAGATGATCTGTTCCTTCACACCCATGTTGAAGTTGCCACGACCGTCGAAGGAGCGACCGGACACACCACGGAAGTCGCGCACGCGCGGCAACGAGATGTTGATCAGGCGATCCAGGAATTCGTACATCTTGGCGCGACGCAAGGTGGTCTTGCAGCCGATCGGCCAACCGTCACGAATCTTGAAGGATGCGACCGAGACGCGCGACTTGGTGACCACCGGCTTTTGACCGGAGATCTTGGACATGTCGGCGACCGCATTTTCCAGAATCTTCTTGTTGGTGGCGGCTTCGCCCACGCCCATATTGAGCGTGACCTTGACCAGCTTCGGCACTTCCATCGGATTGGTGTAGCCGAATTCCTTCATCAGGGCCGGCACCACGTTTTCCTTGTAAAACTTTTCGAGACGAGTGTTCATGATCTCATTCCTCAGGCGTCGAGCGCCTCACCGCTGGAGCGGAACACACGCAATTTGCGTCCATCCTCCAGCACCTTGAAGCCAACGCGCTCGCCCTTACCCGTTGCCGGGTTGACGATATTGACGTTGGAGATATGGATCGACGCTTCACGCTCGACCACGCCGCCGGCGACACCCGCCTGCGGGTTCGGCTTGGTGTGGCGCTTGATGACGTTGGCATTGGAGACGATTACGCGATCGCCGTCCACACGCACAACTTCACCCTGCTTACCCTTGTCCTTGCCGGTGTTGATGACGACCTGGTCGCCCTTCTTGATACGGTTAGCCATGTATATGTCCTCCGCTCACAGCACTTCGGGAGCGAGCGAGACGATCTTCATGAACTTCTCGGAACGCAGCTCGCGCGTCACCGGCCCGAAGATGCGGGTCCCGATCGGCTCCTGCTTATTGTTCAACAGCACAGCGGCGTTGCCATCAAAGCGGATCAGCGAACCGTCGGGACGGCGCACACCCTTGCGGGTACGCACCACGACGGCGTCGTAGACTTCGCCTTTCTTGACCTTGCCACGCGGAATGGCGTCCTTGACGGTCACCTTGATGATGTCACCAATGTGGGCGTAACGGCGCTTCGAGCCGCCCAGCACCTTGATGCACATCACTTCCTTGGCACCCGAATTGTCGGCGACATCGAGGTAGCTCTGCATCTGGATCATGATTCAGATCTCCCTTATTCGGCCGAACGGGTGACGATTTCGACCACCCGCCAGTTCTTGGTCTTGGACATCGGAGCAATCTCGGTCACACGCACGACGTCGCCTTCGTTGCAGGCATTGTCGGCGTCGTGTGCGTGGAGCTTGGACGAGCGCTTGATGTACTTTCCGTACAGAGCATGCTTGACCTGGCGCTCCACCAACACGGTGACCGTCTTGTCCATCTTGTTGCTGACGACACGGCCTTCGACCGTGCGCAGCGTTTGCTTTTCGTTGTTGTCACTCATCGCGGCCGTCCTTACTTGGTGCTGCCGAGCAGGTACTTGACGCGAGCAATCTCGCGGCGCACCCGGCGGGTATCGTGGGTCTTCGGCAGCTGGCCGGTGACCTGCTGCATACGGAGCGAGAACTGCTCCTTACGCAGATCGGTCAGGTGGGCCTTCAGTTCGTCAGCCGACTTCTCGCGGAGTTGTTTGATATCCATCAGCGCACCGTCCGGGTCACGAAAGTGGTGGTCACCGACAATTTCGCGGCGGCAAGGCGGAACGCCTCACGTGCGATATCCTCGGGAATACCCTCGATTTCATAGATCATGCGGCCCGGTTGAATCTGCGCGACCCAGTACTCCACGTTGCCCTTACCGGAGCCCATGCGGACTTCGATCGGCTTCTTGGTGATCGGCTTGTCGGGGAACACACGAATCCACATCTTGCCGCCCTTCTTGACGTGGCGGCTGATCGTACGACGTGCTGCTTCAATCTGACGCGCGGTCAGCTGACCGTGCGCGGTTGCCTTGAGGCCGTACTCGCCGAAGCTGACGGCGTTTCCGCTCCATGCCAGGCCGTCATTGCGGCCCTTGTGCATCTTGCGATATTTGGTTCGCTTGGGTTGCAACATTGCCGTTACCTCGCTTCACGAGCCGGGCGCGAAGGACGGTCACCACGGTCGCCGCGATCGTTACGATCGTTGCGCGGGCTGTCGTCCTGCTTTTCCTGGCCAACCTGAGAGAAGTCGAAGACTTCGCCCTTATAGATCCAGACCTTGATACCGATGATGCCGTACGTCGTGGACGCTTCGGCAAAACCGTAATCAATGTCGGCACGTAGCGTGTGCAGCGGCACGCGGCCTTCGCGGTACCACTCCGAACGAGCAATTTCTGCACCGTTGAGGCGGCCAGCTACATTGACCTTGATGCCCAGGGCACCCAAGCGCATCGCATTACCGACCGAGCGCTTCATTGCGCGGCGGAACATGATGCGACGCTCAAGCTGCTGCGCGATCGACTCGGCGACCAGCTGCGCATCCAGCTCCGGCTTGCGCACTTCGGTGACGTTGATGTGCGCCGGAACGCCCATCAGCTCGCTCACTTCCTTACGCAGCTTTTCGATGTCCTCGCCACGCTTGCCGATCACCACACCCGGACGGGCGGTGTGAATGGTCACGCGGGCGGTTTTGGCAGGGCGCTCGATCAAGATCTTGCTGACACCTGCCTGCGCGAGCTTCTTGCGCAGCATTTCACGCACTTTCAGGTCGGCTGCCAGATAGGCAGCGAAATCGCCCTTGTTTGCGTACCACTTGGAGTTCCAGTCTTTGGAGATACCAAGACGGATTCCAGTCGGATGAACTTTATGACCCATGGTCTTTTCCTTTCCGCTTACTTGGCGGCGCCGACAATCACAGTGATGTGACTGGTGCGCTTGAGGATGCGGGTACCGCGGCCTTTCGCCCGCGCCATGAAACGCTTCAGGGAGGGACCTTCATCAACCATGATGGTCTTGACCTTCAGCTCGTCGACATCCGCGCCCTGATTGTTCTCGGCATTGGCAATCGCCGACTCCACAACCTTTTTGATCAGGTGTGCAGCCTTTTTGTCAGAGAACTTCAGCAGATTGACCGCACGCTCGGCGGACAAACCACGCACCTGGTCAGCGACCAGGCGGGCCTTCTGCGGGGAGATGCGCGCGGTGCGCAGGATTGCTTTCGCTTCCATCGTCATCTCTCCTTACCTGCTCGACTTCTTGTCGCCACCGTGACCCTTGAAGGTCCGGGTGACGGCAAATTCGCCGAGCTTGTGGCCGACCATATTCTCGTTGACGAGCACCGGAATGTGGTTCTTGCCGTTATGCACGGCGATGGTGATGCCTACCATTTCCGGCAGGATCATCGAACGGCGCGACCAGGTCTTGATCGGCTTCTTGCTACCCGCAGCGGACTCCACCTTCTTTGCAAGGTGGTGATCGACGAACGGGCCCTTCTTAAGTGAACGTGCCATGGTCGATTAGCCCCTACGATCGCGGACGATGAACTGCTGGGTGCGCTTGTTCTTGCGCGTCTTGTAACCCTTGGTCGGAACACCCCACGGGGTGACCGGATGCGGATTACCCTGACCAGCCTTCGCTTCACCACCACCGTGCGGGTGATCGACCGGGTTCATGGCCGCACCGCGAACGGTCGGGCGAACACCGCGCCAACGCTTGGCGCCGGCCTTGCCCAACTTCTCGAGGTTGTGCTCGTCGTTGCCGACTTCGCCGATGGTGGCGCGGCACTCGACCGGCACCTTGCGCATTTCGCCCGAACGCAGACGCAGCGTGGCATAAATGCCTTCGCGAGCAACCAGCTGGACGGCTGCACCGGCTGCACGTGCGATCTGAGCGCCCTTGCCCGGCTTCAGCTCGATACCGTGAACCGTCGTACCGACCGGGATATTGCGCAGCGGCAGCGTGTTACCGGTCTTGATCGGGGCATTGGCACCGGCAATGACCTGGTCGCCCGCCTTCAGGCCCTTGGGGGCGATGATGTAGCGACGCTCGCCATCGACGTAGCACAGCAGGGCGATATGAGCGGTACGGTTCGGATCGTATTCGATCCGCTCCACACGCGCCGGAATACCTTCCTTGTTGCGCTTGAAGTCGATGATGCGATAGTGCTGCTTGTGGCCACCACCGACGTGACGCACGGTGATGCGGCCATGGTGGTTACGACCACCAGACTTGCTCTGCGAGTCGAGCAGCGCCGCGTGCGGTGCGCCCTTGTGCAGATCGGGAGTAACCACGCGCACGGCGGAACGACGGCCGGGAGAGGTGGGTTTGAACTTCATCAATGGCATGGGATGGACCTCAGGCCTTGGCCGTTACGTCGATGGACTGACCATCAACCAGGCGGACGTACGCCTTGCGCCAATTGCCACGGCTGCCAGCACGGTTACGGAAGGACTTGCTCTTGCCCTTGACGTTGACCACGTTGACTGCCTTGACCTTGACGTCGAACAGCTGCTCAACCGCGGCCTTTACATCGGCTTTGGTGGCTTCGTTCGAAACTTCGAAGACATACTGGTTGGAGATTTCCTGCAGGCGCGCGGTCTTTTCGGAGACTCGCGGAGCACGCAGCACGCTGAAGATTTTTTCGTTGCTGCTCATGCCAGCCACTCCTCGACCTTCTTGACCGCATCGGCGGTGATCACGACCGTATCGGCCCCGACCAGAGCGACCGGATCCAGACCCTGCACGTCACGCACCTGCACATACGGCAGATTGCGAGCGGACAGATACAGGTGCTCGGAAGCCTCCTCGGTGACGATCAGGGGGCGCTTGCCCACGTCCAGTCCCTTGAGCTTTTCGATCAGGCCCTTGGTCTTGGTCGCTTCGAGGTCGAACGCGTCCACGATCATCAGACGGCCCTGACGGTTCAGCTCGGAGAAGATCGCGCAGATGGCCGCACGGTACATCTTGCGGTTGACCTTCTGCTCGAAGCTGCGCGGCTTGGCCGCGAAGGTCACGCCGCCACCGACGAAGATCGGAGCCGTCAGCGCGCCATGACGCGCACCGCCACCCTTCTGCTTCTTCGACTTCTTGGTCGTGCCCGCAACTTCCGAACGCGTCTTCTGTGCCTTGGTACCGGCGCGACCGGCGTTGCGATAAGCGACGACGACCTGGTGAACCAGATCTTCGCTGAATTCGCGACCGAACACGGCATCGGAGACCGAGACCTTATTGTTGCTACCCGTGATAACGAGTTCCATCGTCATCTCTCCTTATGCCTTGCTCGCCGGACGGACGATCACGTCGCCACCAGCTGCGCCAGGCACGGCGCCGCGGATAGCAATCAGACCACGCTCGACGTCGACCTTGACCACTTCCAGGTTCTGCGTGCTTTGCTGCACGGCGCCCATGTGGCCCGACATCTTCTTACCCGGGAAAACGCGACCCGGGGTCTGGCGCTGACCCAACGAACCCGGCGCGCGATGCGACAGCGAGTTACCGTGAGTTGCATCGCCCATACGGAAGTTGTAGCGCTTGATGGTGCCCTGGAAACCCTTACCCTTAGTGACGCCCTGGACGTCGACCTTCTGGCCGACCTCGAAGATGTCCGCCTTGATTTCGCCGCCGACGGCGAAATCGCCGAGCTGGGCATCTTCAACGCGGAATTCCCACAAGCCACGACCCGCTTCCACCTTCGCCTTGGCGAAGTGACCGGCGGCCGGCTTGTTGACCAGTGCGGCGCGACGCGCGCCAACGGTAATCTGCACTGCGCTGTAACCGTCGGTTTCAACGGTCTTGATCTGCGCGATGCGGTTCGGAGTTGCTTCGATCAGCGTGACCGGTACCGAGCGGCCGTCTTCAGTGAAGACGCGACTCATACCAGCCTTGCGGCCCACGAAGCCCAACGAATATTTCTTCGTCATGGTCGTAGTCCTCAGGTCAGCTTGATCTGGACGTCGACGCCAGCCGCGAGTTCGAGCTTCATCAGCGCGTCCACGGTCTTGTCGTTCGGGTCGACGATATCGAGCACACGCTTGTGCGTGCGGGTTTCGTATTGGTCACGCGCATCCTTGTCGGCATGCGGGGATACGAGGATGGTGTAACGTTCGATCTTGGTCGGCAACGGGATCGGGCCACGCACTTGCGCGCCGGTCCGCTTAGCCGTTTCGACGATCTCGCTGGCCGAACGGTCGATCAAACGATGATCGAACGCCTTCAGCCGAATCCGGATCTTTTGCTGTTCCGACATGACGGAAGATTCCTTCATTAAAAGAGCGACGGGCAAGGCCTCTGGGATACCTGCCCCGATATTCCTGACGTTGGTGAAATCGCTGCGCATCCTGCAAGCGAGGGCATTTCCTCCGCCCAAAAACTGAGGCAGACCGGTAAACCGGCCTGCCCAGACGGAAAAGTATAGGGCGCAACAAGAGCACCGTCAACAACGCGTGAGTTGTTGAGTGCTCCATGCAACGCGACCTTCCCGGTCTGGCGAACACGAGCGGCGTCCTGCCGTTCTTTTCGCTGTATCTCAGCGCCCTACCCAGGGACACCGAGCCGCGCATTTTAGCGCCCCGCTGAGGCGCGCGCAAGCGCCGTCCCCTATCTCAACTGAGCCCATGGCGGACCCCGGCAGATGGACAGCACTCCCTGGCGCCCAACCTTCATCGCCTGGCCGATTGGATGGGTTTTCAGGCGAAAGCTGAACGTGAAATCGCTCGGCGAGGTGACATCGCCGCGCCATCGCCCCCCTCAGACATCCAGCAGGGCCGGCTGACGCCGCCGGAAATATCGCGGCAACCGGCGAAAGGCTCGCGAAAGCTGGGCCTGCCAGAGTCAGGCAGGGCAGCCTCCACCATGCTGATGAATGGTGATCACCACCGGGCCGGATCGGCGCGGCACTCATAACGGAACGATGAGATCGGGGCAGTGCGCCATGGAAGGTTCGCTTTTCCGCGCGGCAAGGTGCTCGATTCCCCCAGCCGGGCGTGGCTGGGGACAATCAGACTTGCCACTGCTGAACGACGTGCGTGTCGGCACCAGTGGCGCGGGCTCTGACAACGCGCAGACGCTGGAGAATGCCGCGATGAACGATCCCAATGTCGGCTACGTGGGAGGCCGTGCCGGCACCCCTCCGATCAAGCCCCACTGCGGCCTGGACCATGGCCAGCCGAGAAACAGGCGCCACGACGCACATGCATATCAGCGCCTTCAAGTAACCGACCTCACCTCTCCCGAGTTGGAGATGCTCCAACTCGGGAAACAATCCCCTAACGGAGATCTTCCATGAAGTTCCTCTGCCAGCCCCGCCTGTTCGTGATGCTATTTCTCACCATCGCCGCCCAAGGTTCACTGCAGGCGATGCAGCCCGCGCCATCCAATGAAGCGGAGCAGGCGCTCGCTTATGTCTTGAAGAACGACAGGGTGCTATCGAGGACCTTCGGCGCATGTCCGGGCCTCACCTTCAAGCGCACCCAGGCGAAGGCGAGCAAGGCCTTCCTCATCGAAGGGACTTGCAACATCAGGAACAACCCCGAGGAAGATGCGGACTGTCCCGCCTACCAGGTCCGCGCCACCGGGACGATCGACACGCCCACCCATTGGACAGTCCGCCAGCTGCAATTGACGCTGGTTTGCTCCGGATAAGGAGCGGCAGCGCAACGCTAACGTTGAGCGAACGGTACGTCGCTTTCCCCTGAAGAACGGACTCGCCGACGCCGCCCGCGACCTGCAATCCGCATCGACAGCCACCCCGTCTCATCGTCCTGCGACCGCCCACGACATCGACGCGGCAATGCTCTCCGAAGGCCGCTACGCATCCATACGCCGACTTGCGCATCTATCGTCTCGCTGCCTGCGCGTTACACAGCGCAGCAACAGTGACACTGAGCGCGCGCTGCTTGTTGTCGCAGCGCGCCACAGGATCGGTTGGAATGTGTGGTCAGGAGCAGTGCGACCGGATAAACCAAAGCGAGGCCGCTTTTTCGCCGCATACCTTTAAAGCTACTACGAGGCGGGGAGCGCTCCCTGCCTCGTTCTTGCACGATCCCACCATCGGAAAGTCCTCATGTCCCGGTCCTCCCTTTCGCTGTTCGGCCTGTTGCTCCTCGGCCTGGTTGCCCCGCAGTCCCACGCTGCCGGCAGCGATGGCTTGGCCTGCACGCGCGCCCTGCACCAGGCGTTAGCGACCTCCGCCAACGCAGCCACCCTGCCGGTTGCATGCACGCGCATCGGCCCGGTCGCACTTGGAATGCGCAAGCAACAAGTCCTGGCCGCGCTAGGCCAGCCGGACGTCACCCGCACCGATGCGGCAGATCCGGGCAGGCTCAGCCTGTTGTATCTCTATCCACGCGACTTCAAAGCGCAGCTGGCGCAGCATCCGCGCCCAGCCGGCACTCTCGTCCACAGCGAGCTGGCCGTCGGATTGCGCAATGACCGCGTCAGCAACCTGATTGCCTTGGCCGATCCGAAGGCGCCCCTGCCCTTCGATCTGCTCGGCCAGCCGGCCGGCACCCTTATTGACCGCATCCTTCCAGCGATCGGCGGCAACCCACAATGGAACGCCAGCCGCGATTACATCCAGTTCGCCGCGATTCCACTGGGTATGGACGTGGCCCCGGATACCTCGGCCATCGTCGGGCTGAACATCGCAACGACCAAACAGGAGTTGGACAACTTCGGCTTGCCTGGCCTGGATCTGCTCAAGGACGCAAAAAGCGGACTGGTCAACGCAGTTCGCTAACCACGACCAGCGTCTGTACGCATGCTGCGCGGCATCCTTTGCATCCGAGTCCCCACCCGCGATCGCGTCGCTGACGCGACCTGCGCAGGCAGCGTTACGGGCGACCGGACGCAGAGACTGCAGGTGGCGCAGGCACCCTCTTCCCCTGGCTACCGCCGCGGCGGCACTGGCAGCGGCTTGCATCGATCGCGAGTCAGGGGTGTCTACACAACAGGCAATGACCGGCACCAGCGGGGCGTTGCACGAATGTTGTTAGACGTCAGGGAAAATAAGACTTCCCGTTGCGGGGGACCTGCCGAGCGCTCCCGTACGTGTCGGTGCGCCCGGCCATCAGGCTCCCGGCCCAGGTGCCCCTGCGATGCATTCCTGCGCTGGTCGCAGTCCTTGACCAACGCGCGGGCAAAGAAAAAGGCCGGCTTTCGCCGACCCTCTCTTTCGCGTGGCACGGCAGCCGAAGCTGCCGTGCTGCAGGCGTTGCTTACTTGATGATCTTGGCAACCACGCCGGCGCCGACGGTACGACCGCCTTCACGGATGGCGAAGCGCAGACCTTCGTCCATCGCGACCGGGTTGATCAAGGTCACGACCATCTTCACGTTGTCGCCCGGCATCACCATTTCCACGCCTTCCGGCAGCTGGCACGCGCCAGTGATGTCGGTGGTGCGGAAGTAGAACTGCGGACGGTAGCCCTTGAAGAACGGGGTATGACGGCCACCCTCGTCCTTGGACAGCACGTAGACTTCGGCTTCGAACTCGGTGTGCGGCTTGATCGAACCCGGCTTGCACAGCACCTGTCCACGCTCGACGTCGTCACGCTTGGTGCCGCGCAGCAGCAGACCGGCGTTGTCGCCTGCCTGACCCTGGTCCAGCAGCTTGCGGAACATTTCCACGCCGGTCACGGTGGTCTTCTGCGTATCGCGGATACCGACGATTTCGATTTCGTCGCCCACCTTGATGATGCCGCGCTCGATACGACCGGTCACCACGGTGCCGCGGCCGGAGATCGAGAACACGTCTTCCACCGGCATCAGGAACGGACGATCGACGTCGCGGGTCGGCTCCGGGATGAAGGTGTCCAGCGCGTCGACCAGCTTCAGAATCGCCGGCACACCGATCTCGCTCTGGTCACCGTCCAGCGCCAGACGCGCCGAGCCGTGGATGATCGGCGTGTCATCGCCCGGGAAGTCGTACTTGCTCAGCAGCTCGCGCACTTCCATTTCGACCAGCTCGAGCAGCTCGGCGTCGTCGACCATGTCGGCCTTGTTCAGGAACACGACGATGTGCGGCACACCGACCTGACGCGAGAGCAGGATGTGCTCACGGGTCTGCGGCATCGGGCCGTCAGCGGCCGAACACACCAGGATCGCGCCGTCCATCTGCGCAGCACCGGTGATCATGTTCTTGACGTAGTCGGCATGGCCGGGGCAGTCAACGTGCGCGTAGTGGCGGTTCGGGGATTCGTATTCGACGTGTGCGGTCGAAATCGTGATGCCGCGCGCCTTCTCTTCCGGCGCCGCGTCGATCGCGTCGTACGCCTTGAACTCACCACCGAAACGCTCGGCACCGATCTTGGTCAGCGCAGCGGTCAACGTGGTCTTGCCATGGTCAACGTGACCGATGGTGCCGACGTTCACGTGCGGCTTGGTGCGCTCGAATTTAGCTTTTGCCATGACTAACTACCTCTAATTAAAAAAATTTGTGAGAAGTGGCTGAGCGAACTCAGCCCTTCTTGGTGACGGCGTCGGCGATGTTGGCCGGTGCCTCTTCGTAATGGTCGAATTCCATCGAGAACGTCGCACGACCCTGGCTCATCGAACGCAGCGAAGTCGCGTAACCGAACATCTCACCCAGCGGAATCATCGCATTGATGATCTTGCCCGACGGGCTGTCGTCCTGACCCTGCAACACGCCACGACGGCGGCTCACGTCGCCCATCACATCACCCAGGTAATCCTCCGGGCTGACGATTTCGACCTTCATGATCGGCTCCAGCAACACCGGGCTGGCTTTCGCGAAGCCCTGCTTGAACGCCATCGATGCGGCCAGCTTGAACGCCATTTCCGAGGAGTCGACGTCATGGTACGAGCCGAACACCAGCTTGACCTTCACGCCAACCACCGGGAAGCCGGCGATCGGACCACTCGTGATCGTTTCGCGCAGGCCCTTCTCGACCGAGGGGATGAATTCCTTCGGAATGATGCCGCCGGTGATGTCGTTGACGAACAGGAAATCGTCCTTGACGTTGTCGCTCTTGCGCTCTTCCTCGGTCATCGGCGACAGCTCGATCACGACGTGACCGTACTGACCCTTACCACCGGACTGCTTGGCGTGCTTGTAGTCGGACTTGACGTCGGACTTGCGGATCGTTTCGCGGTAGGCCACCTGCGGCTTGCCGACGTTAGCCTCGACATTGAACTCGCGACGCATACGGTCGACGATGATGTCCAGGTGCAACTCGCCCATGCCCGAGATGATGGTCTGGCCGGATTCTTCGTCGGTCTTGACGCGGAACGACGGATCTTCCTGCGCCAGACGGCCCAGGGCCATACCCATCTTTTCCTGGTCCGACTTGGTCTTGGGCTCCACCGCCATCGAGATCACCGGCTCCGGGAACACCATGCGCTCCAGGGTGATGATCTTGTCCTGCGCACACAGCGTGTCGCCGGTGGTGACGTCCTTCAGACCCACGGCAGCGGCGATGTCGCCAGCGCGCACTTCCTTGATCTCTTCGCGATTGTTGGAGTGCATCTGCAGGATGCGGCCCACGCGTTCCTTCTTCGACTTGACCGGGTTGTAGACCTGGTCGCCGGAGTTCAGCGTGCCCGAATAGACACGGAAGAACGTCAGCGAGCCCACGAACGGGTCAGTCATGATCTTGAACGCCAACGCCGAGAACGGCGCCGTATCGGTCGCAGCGCGAGTGTCTTCCTTCTCGTCTTCGTCGATACCCTGGACCGGCGGACGGTCGGCCGGCGACGGCAGCAGGTGCACCACGCCGTCGAGCATGGCCTGCACGCCCTTGTTCTTGAACGCCGAACCACAGAACACCGGCACGATCTCCACCTTCAAGGTGCGCTCGCGCAGACCCTGCAGGATCTCTTCTTCGCTCAGGTCGCCCTCGTTGAGGTACTTGTCCATCAGGTCTTCGCTGGCTTCTGCAGCCGCTTCGACCATGAACGAACGTGCCTCGGTCGCGATATCGACCAGATCGGCCGGGATATCGCGGTATTCGAAGGTGGTGCCCTGCGATGCGGTATCCCAATGGATCGCCTTCATCTTCAACAGGTCGACCACGCCCTCGAAGCCGTCTTCGGCGCCGATCGGCACCTGCATCGGCACGGCGTACGCACCCAGACGAGCCTTCAGCTGCTCAACGACCTTGTCGAAGTTGGCACCGGTACGGTCCATCTTGTTGACGAAGGCCATGCGCGGCACGGAATACTTGTTGGCCTGACGCCACACGGTCTCGGACTGCGGCTGCACGCCACCGACGGCGCACAGCACGAACACCGCACCGTCGAGCACGCGTAAGGAGCGCTCCACTTCGATGGTGAAGTCGACGTGCCCGGGGGTGTCGATGATGTTGAAGCGGTGCTGCGGCATGGACTTGTCCATACCCGACCAGAACGCAGTGGTCGCAGCGGAGGTAATGGTGATACCACGCTCCTGCTCCTGCTCCATCCAGTCCATCACTGCAGCGCCGTCATGGACTTCGCCGATCTTGTGACTGACACCGGTATAGAACAGGATGCGCTCGGAAGTAGTGGTCTTGCCGGCATCGATGTGAGCCATGATGCCGAAGTTGCGGTAACGCTCGATAGGGGTGGTGCGGGCCACGGGGAGCCTCTCAATTTCTTGGATTTCGGATGGCCGAACGCCGCCTTTCGGCGGCCTTCGGATTGGATGCGACGCAAAATGCGTCGCAAACAGCACTCAGATGGTGCTGAAGGGCCCCGTTACCAAGGCCCCCGAGGTCACCAGCGGTAATGTGCGAACGCCTTGTTCGCCTCCGCCATACGGTGCGTCTCTTCGCGCTTCTTGATCGCGCCGCCGCGGCTTTCCGAGGCGTCCAACAGTTCTGCAGCCAGCTTACGCGGCATGGTGTTCTCGCCACGCTTGCGCGCGGAATCGATCAACCAGCGCATTGCCAGCGCCATGCGACGGGAGGAACGCACTTCGACGGGCACCTGATAGGTAGCACCACCGACGCGACGCGATTTAACTTCGACAGCCGGGGCCACGTTATCCAGTGCTTTCTGCACCAGCTCGATGGCATTCGGATTCTTTTCGCCAATGACGTCCATTGCGCCATAGACAATTTTCTCAGCAACCGACTTCTTGCCACTTTGCATCACCATATTGATGAAGCGGGCAATGGTTTCGCTGCCATGCTTTGGATCTGGCAGGACGGTGCGCTGCGGAGTAGAACCTTTACGGGACATTTGAGTATTTCCTTAGCTCTTCGGGCGCTTGGCGCCGTACTTGGAACGGCCTTGACGACGCTTGGCGACGCCGGCGGCGTCCAGCGAACCACGGACGGTGTGATAACGCACACCGGGAAGATCCTTGACGCGGCCACCGCGAATCAGGACCACGGAGTGCTCCTGCAGATTGTGGCCTTCACCACCGATGTAGCTGATGACCTCTTCCTGATTCGTCAGGCGCACCTTGGCGACTTTACGCAGGGCCGAGTTCGGCTTCTTCGGGGTAGTGGTGTAGACGCGTGTGCAAACGCCGCGGCGTTGCGGACACTTGTCCAGTGCCGGGGAGGCACTCTTGTAGGTGGTCGCTTGCCGAGGCTTGCGGACCAGCTGATTGATCGTCGTCATCAGTTGATTCTTCTGATTGAGAGGCCGAGACGGCCTGCACGAAAACAAAGGCAGGCCGAGACCGGCCCACCGAGACAAAGAAGTATAGCTGGCAGGGCGAAACTCCGTCAACTTCACGAAATCTGAACCTGCTGGCCCATCCAAGGCCGGAAAACGGAGGGCGTCCTGCCCTCCTTTTCGCTTGGCTTACAGCGGCCTTGCGACCGCCGTCGGAGCGCTTACTCCTCGTCCGCGCCAGCGTCGGCCACAGCTGCGACCGGTTCGGCAACTGCCGGCTTGCCCGACAGCGTTTCCATTTCCGAGTCGGTCAGACCCGAAGCCTTGCGACGGCCGGCGTGGTACGCCAGACCGGTACCGGCCGGGATCAGGCGACCCACGATCACGTTTTCCTTCAGACCGCGCAGGTTGTCACGGGTGCCGCGAACGGCTGCCTCGGTCAACACGCGGGTGGTCTCCTGGAACGATGCCGCCGAGATGAACGATTCGGTGGCAAGCGACGCCTTGGTGATACCCAACAGCACCGGATCGTACTTGGCCGGCAGTTCGTTGCGCTTGACCAGACGGGCATTTTCCTCGATGACGCGCTGGCGCTCGACCTGCTCGCCGTTGAGGAACTTGCTGTTGCCCTGATCGACGATCTCGACCTTACGCAGCATCTGGCGAGTGATCACCTCGATGTGCTTGTCGTTGATCTTCACGCCCTGCAGGCGATACACGTCCTGAATTTCCTTGACCAGGTATGCGGCCAGCGGTTCGACACCCAGCAGACGCAGGATGTCCTGCGGGCTCGGCTCACCGTCCACCACGGTCTCGCCCTTGGTCACGTGCTCGCCTTCGAACACGATGATCTGGCGGTACTTGGGAATCAGCTCTTCGTGTTCCGAACCATCGGTATCCTTGATGATCAGGCGCTGCTTGCCCTTGGTGTCCTTACCGAAGCTGATGATGCCCGAGCGCTCGGCCAGGATCGCCGGATCCTTCGGCTTGCGTGCTTCGAACAAGTCGGCAACGCGCGGCAGACCACCGGTGATGTCACGGGTCTTGGACGCTTCCTGCGGGATCTTGGCCACCACGTCGCCCACGCCGACGGCGGCGCCGTCCTGCAGGTTGACGATGGAGCGCGGCGGCAGCAGGTACTGCGCCGGCAGATCCGTATTCGGGATCGTCAGGTCATTACCCTTGCCATCGACGATACGCACGATCGGACGCAGTTCCTTGGCATGCGCACCGCGACGCTTCGGGTCGGTGATTTCGCGCGAGGCCAGACCGGTCAGTTCGTCGGTCTTCTCGATGACGGTGACGCCGTCGACGAAGTCGATGAAGCGAATGAAACCGGCCACTTCCGACACGATCGGGTGGTTATGCGGATCCCAGTTGGCAACGCTCTGCCCGGCCTTGACCGCATCGCCATCTTTGGCGGTGATGGTGGCGCCGTACGGCAGCTTGTAACGCTCGCGCTCGCGGCCATGGCCATCGAGCACGGACAGTTCGCCAGAACGCGAGACCGCAACCAGCGAGCCGCTGGCGTGCGCCACCGACTTGAGGTTGTTGAACTTCACCGAACCGGTGGTCTTGACGGTGATGTTGTCCACCGCAGCCGCACGCGATGCCGCACCACCGATGTGGAACGTACGCATGGTCAGCTGGGTGCCCGGCTCACCGATCGACTGGGCAGCGATGACGCCGACCGCTTCGCCGATGTTGACCTGGTGACCACGCGCGAGATCGCGGCCGTAGCAGCGTGCGCACACGCCGAACGAGGATTCGCAGCTGATGGTCGAACGCACCTTCACCGACTGCACGCTGGCGTCTTCGAGCTTGGCGACCCAGGCTTCGTCGAGCAGCGTGTTGCGGGTGACAATCGGCTCTTCGTCGTTGCCCGGCAGGTAGACGTCCTCGGCCACAACACGGCCCAGCACGCGCTCCCTCAACGGCTCCACCACGTCGCCGCCTTCCACGATCGGGGTCATGATCAACCCTTCGGTGGTGCCGCAATCGATTTCGGTGATCACCACGTCCTGCGCCACGTCGACCAGACGGCGGGTCAGGTAACCCGAGTTCGCGGTCTTCAGCGCGGTATCGGCCAGACCCTTACGGGCACCGTGGGTGGAGTTGAAGTACTCCTGCACGTTCAGACCTTCGCGGAAGTTCGCCTTGATGGGCGTCTCGATGATCGAGCCGTCAGGACGCGCCATCAGGCCGCGCATACCCGCCAGCTGACGGATCTGCGCCTGGCTACCACGGGCACCGGAGTCGGCCATGATGTACAGCGAGTTCATCGACTTCTGATCGATGGTCTCGCCCTTGGCGTTCTCGACCTTTTCGGTACCGATGGTATCCATCATCGCCTTGGCGATGCGCTCGCTGGTACGCGACCAGATATCCACGACCTTGTTGTAGCGCTCGCCGGCGGTGACCAGACCGGACTGGTACTGCTCCTGGATTTCCAGCACCTCGGCTTCGGCCTCGGTGAGGATGCCCTTCTTCTCGTCAGGGATCAGCATGTCGTCGATACCGATCGACACGCCTGCGCGGGTGGCGTAGGCATAGCCGGTGTACATCAGCTTGTCGGCGAACACGACGGTGTCCTTCAAGCCCAGCAGGCGATAGCTGGAGTTGATCAGACGCGAGATGTTCTTCTTGGTCATCTCGGTGTTGGCCAGCTGGAACGGGAGGCCTTCGGGCAGGATTTCGCTCAGCAGTGCGCGACCGACCGTGGTATCCACGATCGAGGTGCCGCTGGTGCGCTTGCCATCGACCGCGTCCACGTCCACCTGGGTGATGCGGACCTTGACCTTGGCATGCAGTTCGACCACGCGGTTGTCGTAGGCGCGCTTCACTTCGCTGGTGTTGGCGAACACCATGCCTTCGCCCTTCTTGTTCTCCAGGGCGCGGCTCATGTAATACAGGCCCAACACCACGTCCTGAGACGGCACGATGATCGGCTCGCCGTTGGCCGGCGACAGGATGTTGTTGGTGGACATCATCAGCGCACGCGCTTCCAGCTGGGCTTCCAGCGAGAGCGGCACGTGGACGGCCATCTGGTCACCGTCGAAGTCGGCGTTGAAGGCGGTACACACCAGCGGATGCAGCTGGATGGCCTTGCCTTCGATCAACACCGGTTCGAACGCCTGGATGCCCAGACGATGCAGGGTCGGCGCACGGTTCAGCAGCACCGGATGCTCGCGGATCACCTCTTCCAGGATGTCCCAGACTTCGGCTTCTTCGCGCTCGACCAGCTTCTTGGCCGCCTTGATGGTGGTGGCCAGGCCGCGACGCTGCAGCTTGGCGAACACGAACGGCTTGAACAGTTCCAGCGCCATCTTCTTCGGCAGGCCGCACTGGTGCAGCTTGAGGTACGGACCGACGGTGATGACCGAACGGCCGGAGTAGTCCACGCGCTTGCCGAGCAGGTTCTGACGGAACCGGCCCTGCTTGCCCTTGATCATGTCGGCCAGCGACTTCAGCGGACGCTTGTTGGTGCCGGTGATGGCACGGCCGCGACGGCCGTTGTCCAGCAGCGCATCGACCGATTCCTGCAGCATGCGCTTCTCGTTGCGCACGATGATGTCCGGCGCATTGAGCTCGAGCAGGCGACGCAGACGGTTGTTGCGGTTGATTACGCGGCGGTACAGATCGTTCAGATCCGAGGTCGCGAAGCGCCCACCATCCAGCGGCACCAGCGGACGCAGGTCCGGCGGCAGCACGGGAAGCACGGTCATGACCATCCACTCCGGACGGTTGCCCGATTCCAGGAAGGCTTCGATCAGCTTGATGCGCTTGGTCAAACGCTTGAGCTTGGTTTCCGAACCGGTGCTGGCGATTTCCTCGCGCAGGCGGGTCATTTCCGACTGCAGGTCGATCGTGCGCAGCAGCTCGTACACGGCCTCGGCGCCCATGGCAGCGTCGAAGTCGTCGTTGTACTCCTGGCGTGCGGTCAGGTACTGCTCTTCGGTCAGCAGCTGACGGCGCTCGAGCGGGGTCAGACCCGGCTCGGTGACGACATAGGCTTCGAAGTACAGCACGCGCTCGATGTCACGCAGGGTCATGTCCAGCATCAGGCCGATGCGCGAGGGCAGCGACTTGAGGAACCAGATGTGCGCGACCGGCGAGGCCAGGTCGATGTGACCCATGCGCTCGCGGCGCACCTTGGCCAGGGTGACTTCGGTGCCGCACTTTTCGCAGACCACACCACGATGCTTCATGCGCTTGTACTTGCCGCACAGGCATTCATAGTCCTTGATCGGTCCGAAGATGGCGGCGCAGAACAGGCCGTCACGCTCGGGCTTGAAGGTACGGTAATTGATGGTTTCGGGCTTCTTCACTTCGCCGTAGGACCACGAACGAATCAGGTCCGGCGACGCCAGCGCGATCTTGATCGCGTCGAAATCCAGCGTCTGGCGCTGCTGATTGAAGAGGTTGAGCAGGTCTTTCATTTGATATCTCCGGGTCGGAGGAATTTCGTATCTGAGATGAAACGCGAATAGCTTTGATCGGGACGGGGATCAGGGAACCGTACCGCGGAAGAGCGAACGCGCTAGGCGCTGGTCTCTTCCGGGTTGCCGGCCCCTGACCGGGCCCTGCTCTTACTCTTCCAGTTCCATGTTGATCGCCAGCGAGCGGATTTCCTTCACCAACACGTTGAAGGATTCCGGCATGCCCGCGACCATCTCGTGCTCACCATCGACGATGTTCTTGTACATCTGGTTGCGGCCCTGCACGTCGTCGGACTTCACCGTCAGCATTTCCTGCAGGGTGTAGGCCGCGCCGTAGGCTTCCAGCGCCCAGACTTCCATTTCGCCGAAGCGCTGACCACCGAACTGCGCCTTGCCGCCCAGCGGCTGCTGGGTCACGAGCGAGTACGGCCCAGTCGAACGTGCATGCATTTTGTCGTCGACCAAGTGGTTCAACTTCAGGTAGTGCATGTAGCCGACCGTGGTCTTGCGATCGAACGCTTCGCCAGTGCGACCGTCGTACAGCTGGGTCTGACCGCTCTGCGGCAGGTCGGCCAGTTCCAGCATGCGCTTGATTTCCGCTTCGCTGGCGCCGTCGAACACGGGGGTGGCCATCGGCACGCCGTCGATCAGGTTCTTGCCCAGGTTGAGCAATTCCTCATCGCTGAACTGCGACAGATCCACACGCTGCGCATTGATCGCGCTGTCGTGGTTGTAGATGTCGTCCAGGAACTTGCGCAGTTCGCTGACCGCCGTCTGCGCTTCCAGCATGCGCTGTATCTTGCGACCCAGGCCCTTGGCGGCCCAGCCCAGATGCACTTCCAGAATCTGGCCGATGTTCATACGCGACGGCACGCCGAGCGGGTTCAATACGATGTCGACCGACTCGCCGGTGGCCATGTACGGCATGTCTTCGACGGGCACCACGTTGGAGACCACACCCTTGTTGCCGTGGCGGCCTGCCATCTTGTCGCCCGGCTGGATCCGGCGCTTCACGGCCAGGAACACCTTGACCATCTTCAGCACGCCCGGCGCGAGGTCATCGCCCTGGGTGATCTTGCCCCGCTTGTCGGCAAAACGTGCTTCGAATTCCTTCTCGTGCGCCTGGATCTGCTTTTGCGCGCGCTCGATGGCGTCTGCAGCGTCCTCGTCCTTCATACGCAGCTGGAACCAATCGGACTTCTTCAGCCCATCCAGGTACGCGTCGGTGACGGTGTCGCCCTTCTTCAGGTTCGCGCCGCCGTTGGCAACCTTGCCCACGATCTGCGAGCGCAGACGTGCGTAGATGGCTGCTTCCAGGATGCGGAACTGGTCGTCGAAGTCCTTCTTGACGCGCTTGATTTCAGACTCTTCGATCTGACGCGCACGCTTGTCCTTCTCGATGCCGTCGCGGGTGAAGACCTGCACGTCGATGACGGTGCCGTCCATGCCCGGGGGAACGCGCAGCGAGCTGTCCTTCACGTCGGACGCCTTCTCACCGAAGATCGCACGCAGCAGCTTTTCTTCCGGAGTCAGCTGGCTTTCGCCCTTCGGCGTGACCTTGCCGACCATGATGTCGCCGGCGCGCACTTCTGCACCGATGTACACCACGCCGCTTTCGTCCAGACGGTTCAACGCCTGCTCGGACACATTGGGGATGTCGGCGGAAATTTCCTCCGGCCCCAGCTTGGTGTCGCGCGCAACGCAGGTCAGTTCTTCGATATGGATCGTGGTGTAGCGATCTTCTTCCACCACGCGCTCGGAGAGCAGGATGGAGTCTTCGAAGTTGTAGCCGTTCCACGGCATGAAGGCGATCAACATGTTCTGACCCAGCGCCAGTTCACCGATGTCGGTGGACGGGCCGTCGGCCAGCACGTCGCCGCGCGCAATCACGTCACCCACGTTCACCAGCGGACGCTGGTTGATGCAGGTGTTCTGGTTGGAGCGGGTGTACTTGATCAGGTTGTAGATATCCACGCCGGCATCGGTGCCGCCGCCAATTTCTGCCTCGTTGACCTTGACCACGATGCGGGCCGCGTCGATCTGCTCGATCACGCCACCACGCAGCGCATTCACGGTCACACCCGAGTCGCGCGCAACCGCACGCTCGATGCCGGTACCGACCAGCGGCTTCTGCGAACGCAGCGTCGGCACGGCCTGGCGCTGCATGTTGGCGCCCATCAGTGCGCGGTTGGCGTCGTCGTGCTCCAGGAACGGCACCAGCGCCGCTGCGACCGACACGGTCTGCATCGGCGAGACGTCCATGAAGTGCACTTCGGACGGCGGCTTCAACAGCGATTCGCCCTGGAACCGGCACGGCACGAACTGCTCGGTGAGCATGTTCTTGGCATCGGTCAGCGCATTCGCCTGGGCGATCACGTACTCGTTTTCTTCGATCGCCGACAGGTATTCGACGTCGTCGGAGACCTTGCCGTCCAGCACCTTACGGTACGGCGTCTCGAGGAAGCCGTACTGGTTGGTGCGGGCGAACACGGCTAGCGAGTTGATCAGGCCGATGTTCGGGCCTTCCGGCGTTTCGATGGTGCAGACGCGACCGTAATGGGTCGGATGCACGTCGCGCACTTCGAAGCCGGCGCGCTCGCGGGTCAGACCGCCCGGGCCCAGTGCGGAGACGCGACGCTTATGCGTCACTTCCGACAGCGGGTTGTTCTGGTCCATGAACTGCGACAGCTGCGAGGAGCCGAAGAACTCCTTGATTGCGGCGGCCACCGGCTTGGCATTGATCAGCTCCTGCGGGGTCAGGCCTTCGGATTCGGCCATCGACAGCCGCTCCTTGACCGCACGCTCGACGCGCACCAGGCCCACGCGGAACACGTTCTCGGCCATTTCGCCGACCGAACGCACGCGACGGTTACCCAGGTGATCGATGTCATCGACCACGCCGCGACCGTTACGGATCTCGGTGAGCACCTTGATCACTTCCAGGATGTCGGAAGTATCGGTGTGCTCGGCAACCAGACGCTTGGATTCTTCGTCGTTACGCTCGGCAAAGTACTTCTTGTCGTACAGCACCGACTCGCCCAGCACGTCCTTGCGGCCGACGCGACGGTTGAACTTCATGCGACCGACCGTGGACAGGTCGTAGCGCTCGAAGGTGAAGAACAGGTTGTGGAACAGGTTCTGTGCGGCTTCCTTGGTCGGCGGCTCGCCCGGACGCATCATGCGGTAGATTTCGACCAGCGCTTCCAGCTGCGTCTTGGTCGGATCGATGCGCAAGGTGTTGGACAAGTAAGGACCACGATCCAGATCGTTCACCCACAGGGTGCCGACCGCATCGACGCCGGCCTTGCGGAACGCAGCCAGCTGGTCTTCGCTGATTTCGTCGTTGGCATTGGCCAGCAATTCGCCGGTCGAGCCATCGACAACGTCGTGCGAGAGGATGCGGCCGACCAGGTAGTCGTCCGGCACGGCCAGCGCGGCAACGCCGGCGGCTTCCAGTTGCTTGACGTGACGCGCGGTGATGCGCTTGCCGGCTTCGACGATGACCTTGTCGCCGTCGGCCAGGTCGAAGTTCAGCGTTTCACCACGCAGACGCTCCGGCACCAGCTCCAGCTGCACGCCTTCGTCCGGATTGATGTGGAAGGTGTTGATCTCGAAGAACTCGGCCAGCATTTCTTCGTTGTTGTAGCCGAGCGCGCGCAACAGGATCGACACCGGCAGCTTGCGGCGACGGTCGATACGGGTGAACAGCGCATCCTTCGGATCGAACTCGAAGTCCAACCAGGAACCGCGGTACGGAATGATGCGGGCGCTGTACAGCAGCTTGCCCGAGCTGTGGGTCTTGCCACGGTCGTGGTCGAAGAACACGCCCGGCGAGCGGTGCAGCTGCGAGACGATCACGCGCTCGGTGCCGTTGACGATGAAGGTACCGTTGCCGGTCATCAGCGGGATTTCGCCGAGATAAACCTCCTGCTCCTTCACGTACTTGATCGCCTTGGTCGACGATTCGCGGTCGTAGATCACCAGACGCACCGTGACACGCAACGGCGCGCCGTAGCTCATGCCACGCTGACGGCATTCACGCTCGTCAAACACCGGCTGACCCAGCTTGTAGCCGACGTACTCCAGCGCAGCATTGCCGCTGTAGCTGGAAATCGGGAACACCGACTTCAGAGCCGCATGCAGACCGAGGTCCTTGCGCTTGGTCGGCTCCACGTCTTCCTGCAGGAATTCGCGGTAGGAATCCACCTGGATGGCAAGCAGGAACGGCACTTCGAGGATCGAGCGCTGCTTACCGAAATCCTTGCGGATACGCTTTTTTTCGGTGAACGAATAAGACGTCATGAGGTCTTCACCCTAGGCTGCGGGGGCCGCGTCGCGGCGGCCCTGAAATAACAAAATTGTCAGTTGGAAGTCGCTGGTATTGCCGGCACCAGCACGCCTTCTCCTGCTACTTCCAACTACCAACTCGGTGAAGCGGGGATTGGGGGATGGCGGGATTGGGGATGCGCGAAGACTGCCTTCGCATCCCGAATTCCACCGCTCAAATCCCGGCTTTCCATCAACGGCCAAAGGCCGGGAGCTTTACGCTCCCAGCCTTCAGTGCATCACCATGAAACGCTGGCGATGCAAGATGTCGCTTACTTGACTTCGACGGTCGCGCCGGCTTCGGTCAGTTCCTTCTTGATCTTCTCGGCTTCGTCCTTGCTGACGGCTTCCTTCAGCATGCCGCCAGCTTCGGTCAGATCCTTGGCTTCCTTCAGACCCAGGCCGGTGACAGCACGGACGGCCTTAATGACGCCGACCTTGTTGGCACCACAGTTGGTCAGCACCACGTTGAACTCGGTCTGCTCTTCAACCACGGCGGCCGGGCCAGCTGCGCAGCAGCAGCGACCGGGGCAGCGGCGGAGACGCCGAACTTTTCTTCGATGGCCTTGACCAGCTCCATCACTTCCATCAGGGACTTCTCGGCGATGGCGTCGACGATCTGTTCGTTGGTAAGGGACATTGTGATTACCTTTAAATGATTTTCTGGATTGGGGTTCTAGCGAACGCTAGGACATCAAGCTTCGGCAGTCTCGGCGACCGGCGCGGCGGCTTCGTCGCCACCACCCTGCTTGTCGCCAACGGCCTTGACGGCACGGGCGAACATGGCAGCCGGTTCGGACAGCACGCGGGCCAGCATGGCCAGGGCCTGGTCACGGGTCGGCAGCGAGGCCAACACGTCGACGTGGCCAGCCGGGAACAGTTCCCCGCCGATGGACACGACCTTGGCCTGCAGCTTGTCGTTGCTCTTGGCAAATTCCTTGATCAGGCGACCGGCGGCACCGGGCTCCTCCATCGAAAACGCATACAGCAAAGGACCGACCAGCTTGTCAGCAGCGACAGCGAAATCAGTGCCTTCAACGGCGCGCGCAGCCAGGGTGTTCTTGACAACTTTCAAGAACACGCCGGTTTCGCGGGCCTGCTTACGCATCGCGGTCATCTGGGAGACCGTGGTGCCAGCGTATTCGGCGGCGATCAGGGAGTGGGCCTTGGCGGCGATGTCTGCCAGCTCGGCGACTACTTCTTGCTTCTGGGACAGATTGAGAGCCATTGCACTCCTCCGTTAAAGCCGGGATTGGTGATTGGTGATTGGCGATTCGTCGAGAGCCATGAAGCCACTCCTGCAAATCCCCAATGCCGAATCCCTCATCCCCGCTTCAAACTACTCCGCTCGCGGCTCCTGCCGGTTGCGGTCCAGGGCAGCCTCCTTCCTGGAAGCCGGGAACATCAACTGATGCTCCTTTGGTGGCCGTTCTAGACCTGGAGTGGACTCGATCCGGGATGTCCCAGACGCGCGTAAACCAGAAAGCTCCAGAAGGGCGACACCATCTACGCCGGCCGGTTCGAAACGAACCAATTAAGCGATCCCGCTGCATCGACGGCGACTCCTTGCCAGTGCGAGCATCCTTGCCCGTCGTCGATCTGCGCTGACCGCGCCTGCGGTCTTTGACGGCTACCGCCGGACGTGCCGGCGATCGCCTTCAAAATGTCCGTTACCCCAAAGGAGGGAACGGACTCCCAGCACACGATGACCCGGGCCGGAAAAACAATGCATTACTGCCAAACACGTCAGGCGCATGACGCCCGACGCATTCGATTACTTCAGCGACAGGCTCGACTGATCGACCGTCACGCCCGGGCCCATGGTCGAGCTGACCGAAACCTTCTGCAGGTAGGTACCCTTCGAGGTAGCCGGCTTGGCCTTGACCAGATCCAGCAACAGCGCCTGCAAGTTCGACTTCAGCGCTTCGTCATCGAAGCTGGCCTTGCCGATGGTGCAGTGGATGATGCCGGCCTTGTCGGTGCGGTAACGCACCTGGCCCGACTTGGCGTTCTTGACCGCTTCGCCCGGGTTGGCCGACACGGTGCCGACCTTCGGGTTCGGCATCAGACCGCGCGGACCCAGCAGGGTGCCCAGCTTACCGACAACGCGCATGGCGTCCGGGGTCGCGATGACCACGTCGTAGTTCAGATCGCCGGCCTGCATCTTCTCGGCCAGGTCGTCCATACCCACCGCCTCGGCGCCAGCAGCCAGGGCCTCGTCGGCCTTGGCGCCTGCCGGTGCGAACACTGCAACGCGCACGCTCTTGCCGGTACCGGCCGGCAGCACGGTCGAACCGCGCACTTGCTGATCGGACTTCTTGGCGTCCACGCCCAGGCGTACGGCAACATCGATCGACTCGACGAACTTGGCCTTGGTAGCGGTCTTCAGGATCTTGATTGCGTCTTCGAAGGCATAGGTCTTGCCCGGAACGACAGCGGCCGCAATGGCCTTAACGCGCTTGCTCTGTGCCATGTCTTAGCCCTCCACCGTCAAACCCATGCTGCGAGCAGAACCCGCAATCGTGCGAACTGCCGCTTCCAGCTCGGCTGCCGTCAAATCGGCTTCCTTGACCTTAACGATCTCTTCGAGCTGCTTGCGCGTCACCTTGCCCACCTTGTCGGTGTTGGGACGCTTCGAGCCGGAGGTCACGCCTGCGGCCTTCTTGAGCAGCACGCTGGCAGGGGTGCTCTTGGTGACGAAGGTGAAGGTACGGTCGGAATACGCAGTGATGATCACCGGCGTCGGCAGACCCGGTTCCAGCTTCGACGTCGCAGCGTTGAATGCCTTGCAGAATTCCATGATGTTCAGACCGCGCTGACCCAGTGCAGGGCCAACCGGCGGCGCAGGATTGGCCTGACCGGCCTTGACCTGCAGCTTGATGAAAGCAGTAATCTTCTTAGCCATTTCGATACTCTCCGGGTGCTAACGCCTGACAACAGGCTCCCCATCGGACCGGGAATCACGTGTCCCGGCTTCACGTTGTTGACCACATGCAGATGGCCGCCGTGCGGCAGCCATTGTTTCCCGGCGATTCGCCAGGACAGCGAGCCGCGCACTATAGCAGTATCTGAGGCGAGCGCCTAGTCGGCGCTCGCCAGGGTCAGCCCTTCTCGACCTGGCCGAATTCGAGCTCGACCGGGGTGGACCGACCGAAGATGAGCACGGCCACACGCAGCCTGCTCTTCTCGTAATTGACCTCTTCGACGACGCCATTGAAGTCGTTGAACGGACCCTCGGTGACACGCACCATCTGGCCCGGCTCGAACAACACCTTCGGACGCGGCTTTTCGACACCGTCCTGCACGCGCTGCAGGATCGCATCAGCCTCTTCGTCGCGGATCGGCAGCGGCCGATCGGCGGTACCGCCAATGAAGCCCATCACCTTGGAAGTTTCCTTCACCAGGTGCCAGCTCTCATTGTCGATGCGCGGAATGCCCGCCTCTTCATGCGTTTCGATCTGGACCAGCACGTAGCCGGGGAAGAATTTACGCTCGGACCGACGCTTCTGGCCGGCGCGCATCTCGATGACCTCTTCGGTCGGCACCAGCACGTCGCCAAAACGATCTTGCATTTCGGTACGGGCGATACGGTCGCGCAGTGCCTGCGCAACGGATTTTTCGAAGCCTGAATAGGCGTGAACGACATACCAACGCTTCACTGCTTGATTCTCCTCAACGAGCCAGGAACCACTGCGTGAGCTTCTGGATGACAAAGTCGAAGCCGCCCAACAGCAAACTCAGAATGATCACAACAACAATCACGACCCAGGTGGTGCGAATGGCTTCCTGGCGCGTCGGCCAGACAACCTTACGCAATTCGAACCTGGATTCGGACATGAATTCGCGGGTCTCACGGCCTTTGCCGGTGCCCAGAAACACAAATGCACCCGCCACCAATCCCACGATCACAGCCAGCGCGCGCAACTGCGGCGTCCAGGCTCCAAGCTGGGTGGCGCGCTCAGGCGCAGAAAACCAGAACCACACAAACAACCCCGCAACCACGAGGAGTGCGGAGATGACGTATTTCACGATATCAGCGCTGGCAGCAGACGCGCTTTTGGAAGGCTCGATTTTGCTATTCATCCGGCTCTAGTTACCGATCTGACCCGAATCGCTGGGCCGGAAAGAGGAGTGGCACGCCAGGAGGGACTCGAACCCCCAACCTGCGGTTTTGGAGACCGCTGCTCTGCCAATTGAGCTACTGGCGTATGTACTCGTTTACCGCAAACCCTAAGACAACGAAGGCGGACCGCGGTTCAGCCGGCCCGCCATTCGTTTGAATCCAGCCGCCATCAGGCAGCTGGACGCAGGCACTTACTTGATGATCTTGGCAACCACGCCGGCGCCGACGGTACGACCGCCTTCACGGATGGCGAAGCGCAGACCTTCGTCCATCGCGACCGGGTTGATCAAGGTCACGACCATCTTCACGTTGTCGCCCGGCATCACCATTTCCACGCCTTCCGGCAGCTGGCACGCGCCAGTGATGTCGGTGGTGCGGAAGTAGAACTGCGGACGGTAGCCCTTGAAGAACGGGGTATGACGGCCACCCTCGTCCTTGGACAGCACGTAGACTTCGGCTTCGAACTCGGTGTGCGGCTTGATCGAACCCGGCTTGCACAGCACCTGGCCACGCTCGACGTCGTCACGCTTGGTGCCGCGCAGCAGCAGACCGGCGTTGTCGCCTGCCTGACCCTGGTCCAGCAGCTTGCGGAACATTTCCACGCCGGTCACGGTGGTCTTCTGCGTATCGCGGATACCGACGATTTCGATTTCATCGCCCACCTTGATGATGCCGCGCTCGATACGACCGGTCACCACGGTGCCGCGGCCGGAGATCGAGAACACGTCTTCCACCGGCATCAGGAACGGACGATCGACGTCGCGGGTCGGCTCCGGGATGAAGGTATCCAGCGCGTCGACCAGCTTCAGAATCGCCGGCACACCGATCTCGCTCTGGTCACCGTCCAGCGCCAGACGCGCCGAGCCGTGGATGATCGGCGTGTCATCGCCCGGGAAGTCGTACTTGCTCAGCAGCTCGCGCACTTCCATTTCGACCAGCTCGAGCAGCTCGGCGTCGTCGACCATGTCGGCCTTGTTCAGGAACACGACGATGTGCGGCACACCGACCTGACGCGAGAGCAAGATGTGCTCACGGGTCTGCGGCATCGGGCCGTCAGCGGCCGAACACACCAGGATCGCGCCGTCCATCTGCGCAGCACCGGTGATCATGTTCTTGACGTAGTCGGCGTGGCCGGGGCAGTCAACATGCGCGTAGTGGCGGTTCGGGGATTCGTATTCGACGTGTGCGGTCGAAATCGTGATGCCGCGCGCCTTCTCTTCCGGCGCCGCGTCGATCGCGTCGTACGCCTTGAACTCACCACCGAAACGCTCGGCACCGATCTTGGTCAGCGCAGCGGTCAACGTGGTCTTGCCATGGTCAACGTGACCGATGGTGCCGACGTTCACGTGCGGCTTGGTGCGCTCGAATTTAGCTTTTGCCATGGGTGCGTGTCTCGGTAATCGTTTGGAGTTGACGACGATTGAGTAGTGGTGCTCACGAAAGGAATCGAACCTTCGACCTCCTCCTTACCAAGGAGGTGCTCTACCGACTGAGCTACGTGAGCGAGTTTTGCATTATGCCATGCATTTGCGTTCAATGGAGCGGGAGACGGGAATCGAACCCGCACCATCAGCTTGGAAGGCTGAGGTTCTACCGTTGAACTACTCCCGCGCCGGGAACTACATGCCACAACGTGAAACTGGTGGAGGGAGGTGGATTCGAACCACCGAAGGCGTAAGCCAGCAGATTTACAGTCTGCCCCCGTTGGCCGCTTGGGTATCCCTCCAGCTTTTACTACCGGACCGGCGCGCCACGAGGCGAATTCGGTTCGGGGTGAAGCAGCCCGTTATTTTGTTGTGTGATGCATACAGTGTCAACAAAAATTTTGAGCAATCTTCACTATCAACAACACGTAACTTTGGGTGACACGCGCAGCCGATCAGACGTTGAAGCGGAAGTGCAGCACATCGCCTTCTTGGACGCGGTATTCCTTGCCTTCCAGGCGCAGACGCCCCGCATCGCGGGCACCGGCTTCACCGCGATACTTGATGAAGTCGTCAAAGCCAATCGTCTCGGCGCGGATGAAGCCCTTTTCAAAATCGGTGTGGATCACGGCAGCAGCCTGCGGCGCCGTCGAACCGGCCCGAACCGTCCAGGCGCGCACTTCCTTGACGCCCGCGGTGAAGTAAGTCTGCAGGCCCAACAGCGTGTACGCCGCGCGGATGACGCGATTCAGGCCCGGCTCCTCCAAGCCAAGATCCGCCAAGAAGGTGTCGCGGTCTTCGTCGTCGAGTTGGGACAGCTCTTCTTCGATGGCGGCCGACACCGGCACCACTTCCGCACCTTCGGTCAACGCATGTGCGCGAACCGCATCCAGGTGCGGGTTGTTATCGAAACCGTCCTCGAGCACGTTGGCGATGTAGAGCACCGGTTTGAGCGTCAGCAGGAACAAATCGCGCACCAGCGCCTTTTCTTCTTCATCCAGCCCGGCCGCACGTCCGGCCTTGCCGTCGGCCAGCGCGGCCTGCAACTTGGCCAGCACCGGCTTGCGCGCCGCTGCATCCTTGTCGCCGCCCTTGGCGCTGCGTTCTGCACGGTTGAGGGCCTTTTCCACGCTATCCAGATCGGCCAGCGCCAGCTCGGTATCGATGGTTTCGATATCGGCGATCGGGTCGACCTTGTTGTTGACGTGGATGACGTCGTCGTTCTCGAAGCAACGCACCACGTGGGTGATCGCGTCGACTTCGCGGATATGCGCCAGGAACTTGTTGCCCAGCCCTTCGCCGCTGGCCGCACCCGCCACCAGGCCGGCGATATCGACGAACTCGACCGCGGTCGGAATCAGTTTCTGCGGCTTGACGATCTCAGCCAGTTGATTGAGGCGCGGATCCGGCACCGGCACGATGCCCACGTTCGGCTCGATGGTGCAGAACGGAAAATTGGCCGCAGCGATGCCCGCCTTGGTCAGCGCATTGAACAGGGTCGACTTGCCGACGTTGGGCAGGCCGACGATGCCGCATTTGATACCCATGGGTTTTCCAGTGAATGGAGAATCGGGAATCGAGAATGGCAAGAGCAGCACCCCTCCCATTCCCGATTCCCCATTCTCTATTTCGCGGTATGCAGGCGCTTCATCGCTTCGTTGAAATTGCCGTCCATCGCCAGCGGCAGTATATCGATGGCCGCATCCACCGCAGCACCGATCGCAGCCTCGTCCTCGCGCCCTGCCCGTCCCAGCACCCACGGCACCACACGATCCTTGTGACCGGGATGGCCGATGCCGACGCGCAAGCGGTGAAACTTGCCGTGCCCGAGCAGGCGGATCGTGTCACGCAGGCCATTCTGACCGCCGTGGCCGCCGTCGAACTTGAGCCGTGCCGTGCCCGGCGCCAGATCCAGCTCGTCGTGTGCGACGAGCAGTTGCTCCGGCTCGATCTTCCAGAACCGCAGGGCGGCGGTGATCGATTTGCCACTGAGATTCATGAAGGTGGCCGGCTTGAGCAGCCAGACCGGTTGTCCTGCGATATCGACCTTGGCGGTTTCGCCGAACAACTTGCTGTCCAGACCCCAGCGGGCGCCACTGCGCTCGACGAGGGCATCGACGAAACGAAACCCGGCGTTGTGCCGGGTTTGCGCGTGTTCCGGACCCGGATTCCCGAGTCCGACGATCAGTCGAAGTGCAGACATGCCAATCACCGCAGCCGATTCCCCGCGCAGGCGAGGAATCGGCCGACGGATTACTTGGTCTCTGCGCCTTCGCTGCCTTCTTCACCGGCAGCGTCTTCTTCTTCGACGCGCACGTGCTTGGCAGCAACCACGGCAACGTCGTGTTCCTTACCCAGCTTCAGTTCGGGGATCTCGACGCCAGCCGGCAGCTTGATTTCGGACAAGTGGATCACGTTACCCACTTCCAGGGCACCGAGGTCGACTTCGATGAACTCCGGCAGATCCTTCGGCAGGCAGACCACCTGGACTTCGTTGAGCTCGTGGGTCACGACCACTTCGCTCGACTTGCCGGCCGGCGAGGCTGCTTCGTTGATGAAGTGCAGCGGCACAGCAGCGCTCAGCTTCTCGTTGGCGCTGACGCGCTGGAAGTCGATGTGCATGATCAGCTGCTTGAACGGATGGCGCTGCATGTCACGCAGCAGTACCTGCTGCACGTCGCCATTGAGGTTCAGGTCCAGGATCGACGAGTAGAACCACTCGTTCTGCTGGGCGAGCCAGATCTGCTCATGGTTGAGCTGGATGCTGACCGGCTCGAGTTCGCCACCGTAGACGATGGCCGGAATGACGCCAGCGTGACGCAGGCGGCGGCTCGCACCCTTCCCCTCGTCTGCGCGGCGCTCGACCTTGATTTCGTGAGTCTTTGCCATGTTGTTTCACTACCTAGATTGGAATACCGCCTCGCGGCGATGAAGCGTCTCACCCGCGACCAGGAGAGACGTGTACCGGCACCCGGAGATCCGGGCACCGAATGCGGGATCAGTCGACGTAGAGCGAGCTGACCGATTCGCCGAAGGCGATGCGGCGGATGGTCTCGGCCAGCAGCTCGGCCACGCTCAGCTGACGAATCTTGGCGCAGGTGCGCGCGGCTTCGTTCAACGGAATCGTGTCGGTGACCACCAGCTCGTCGAGCTGCGAATTGTTGATGTTGTCCACGGCCGGGCCCGACAGCACCGGGTGGGTGATGTAGGCCACGACCTTGAGGGCGCCGCGCTGCTTCAGCGCTGCGGCGGCGGCGCACAAGGTGCCGGCGGTATCGACCAGATCGTCGACCAGCACGCAGGTCTTGCCCTGCACGTCGCCGATGATGTTCATCACCGTGGCGACATTGGCGCGCGGACGGCGCTTGTCGATGATGGCCAGATCGGCATCGTCCAGACGCTTGGCGACGGCGCGCGCGCGCACCACCCCACCCACGTCCGGCGACACCACGATCAGGTTGTCGGTGCCATAGGCGCGCCAGATATCGGCCAGCAGCAGCGGCGAGGCATAGACGTTGTCGACCGGCACATCGAAGAAGCCCTGGATCTGGTCGGCATGCAGGTCGACCGTCAACACGCGGTCGGCCTCCATCGCGCAGATCATCTTGGCGGCGACCTTGGCGGTGATCGGCACGCGCGAGGAGCGCATGCGGCGGTCCTGACGCGAATAACCGAAATACGGAATCACCGCAGTGACGGACTGGGCGCTGGCGCGCTTGAGCGCGTCGATCAGCACCAGCAGTTCCATCAGATTTTCGGCGCTCGGCGCGCAGGTCGGCTGGATGACGAACACCTCCTGCCGGCGCACGCTCTCTTCGATCTCCACCTGCACTTCGCCATCGGAAAAGCGCGTGACCAGCGCCTTGCCCATGCGAACGCCCAGTTCCTTGCAGATGCTCTGGGCAAGCGGCTTGTTGGCATTGCCGGAGAACACCAGCAGATTACGTTGGTCTTGCATGAGATCTCTCGGGCTGCGGCGAAGAGCGTGCGGGTCGATGATGGAGCAGGACAAAGCCGAACCAATGCCGGGCTTTTCGTTCAATCCCGCGCAAGGATGCGCGAGGTATTGCAGAGGGATCTGCAGTTAAAACTCTTGCGGGTGGACCTGACTTTTCTCGACAAACTGGCAGGGGCGGTAGGATTCGAACCTACGAATGCCAGGATCAAAACCTGGTGCCTTGGGCCTCTTGGCGACGCCCCTGCATCAAAACTTCATCGCGTCCCGTGCGTCGAGCAATGGTGAGTGCGCTGCACCCTCCACCACCCACGCCCGCAGACTGCCCGGCAACTGCGCCAGGGCCTGCTCTGCAGCAGCGCGCGTGGCGAATTCGACGAAACAGCCACTTCCCGACCCGGTCAATCGCGGTGCGCCGACCCTGGAAAGCGCCTGGAACACTGCCTCAACGGCGGGTTCGCGGCGCCGCAGAACCGGCTCGAACGCATTGTCGAGCAGAGAACCGGAAGCGAAGTCCGCTATTTTCGCGGGCGCAGCATCCCGCGTCAATTCCTGTGATCGAAATAACACCGGTGTCGGCACATGAACGCCCGGATCGACCAGCAGATAAGACGCTTCCGGGAGGGCAATCGGGGTCAGCTGTTCGCCCACGCCTTCGGCCCAGGCATTGCGGCCGCGCACGAAGACCGGCACATCCGCACCCAGCTGAAGGCCCAATTCGGCCAGCACCTCCGCCGCCAGACCCAAGCCCCACAAGGCATTGAGCGCCACCAGCACGGTCGCCGCGTCCGAGGAGCCCCCACCGAAACCGCCGCCAGCGGGAATGCGCTTATCGATCCGAATCTCCGCACCCGACCCAGCGCCGGCTGCCGATTGCAGCAGGCGCGCGGCGCGGATCACCAGGTCATCGTCTTCGGCCACGCCAGGCAAACTCTCGCCAATGCGCAGGATCCGGCCATCGCTGCGCAGGCGAAGATGAATGGTATCCCCCCAATCCAGCAGGCGGAACACGGTCTGCAGCAGGTGGTAGCCATCGGCGCGGCGCCCGGTGATCTGCAAAAACAGATTGAGCTTGGCTGGCGCAGGCCACGCCGACCAATCATTGCCCGGCGCGTCCATCAGGGGGATACGGTCCATTGATCGACCAGCAGACGCACCTTGGCCTCACCGTTACGGGCTTCGATCCGCTGCGGCAGCTCGGGCTGCTCGGCGCTGGCGGGCGTCCAGGCCAGAAAGTCGATCGTCCAGCCATCCTGCTGCACGGTACGCGGGCGCCCGGCGGCATCCAGGTCGACACGCGCCGCCCCAGCGTCGGCGATGCGCAGCGCGCGCACCCAGTCCGGCATCTGATTGACCGGAATCGTCCAGCCGGTTGCTTCCAGCAATACCTGCTCTGCATCGGGGCCGCTACGCGGGCCGCCGTCCAGCCCTTCCAGCCGGCCGGCGCCGCTGGCGGTATCGCCGGTGAGCACCCAGCTTTGCCGGGTGACCGGTGCGCTGAGTTGTACGCGGTAGCGCGGGCCCTCCTGCTGCCAGTCGATGCGGCCGCTACCGCCATTGCGGTCCTTGCTGATCGCCACCCGACCCTGGAACGACCAGTTGGGATGCGCCTGCAGCCAGGCTTGGCGGGCGGCTTCGGCCTGACGGGCGCTATCGGAGACTTGCTCGACTACCGCCGCGCCACTGCCCTGCCCGCGCGGCACACTGACGCACGCCGACAGCCCGACCAGCACCAGCCCGCTCAGGCCCAGCGTTCGGAACGCCGTGCTCATAGCCCGAACTTTTCCACAGCGCGTTGCAGCGCACGGTTGTCCGGGTCGAGGCGGCGCGCTTCGTCGAAGTAACGCCGCGCCTCTTCCTGCTTGCCGCTGACCCAGAGGACTTCGCCCACATGCGCGGCGATTTCCGGGTCCTTGACCAGCGCCCAGGCGCGGCGCAGCTGCACCAGGGCTTCCTTGGTGCGGCCCATGCGGTACAGCACCCAGCCGTAGCTGTCGACGATGGCCGGGTTGTCCGGGTCGGCGGTGCGGGCACGGTCGATCAGCGCCAGCGCTTCCTTGTAGCGAGTGGTGCGATCGGCCAGGGTGTAGCCCAGCGCGTTCAAGGCCGCGACATTTTCCGGCTCGGCGACCAGGATCTTGCGCAGGTCGGCCTCGGCGCGCGCCACGTCGTCGCGCCGCTCCCAGGCCAGGCCGCGGGCGTACAGCAGCGCACTGTCGTCCGGATAAGCCGCCAAGCCACGTTCGAAAGCGTCCAGCTCACCAGGCGCATCGTCGGCCCGCTGATGCAGCTCGGCTTCGAGCACGTAGGCGTCGCGGCGGGCGTCATCGTCGGCACTAGCGTCGCCCTGCAGAGCACGCGCTTCGGCAAGCGCTTCGGGTTTGCGGCCCAGTTCGTACAACGCGCTGGCGGCGCGCAGACGCGCCTCGCTCACCTGCGGGCCACCCGGCACGCCGCGATACCACTCCACCGCCTCGTCGTAACGCTTGAGGAATTCGGCGATCTTGCCCAGCAGCAGGCGGCGGTCCGGATCGGGCTTGGTGGCATTGCTTTTCAGCTCGCCGTACAGCGCCTCTAGCGAGCTGCGGTCTTTTTCCTTGGCCAGCATCGAGGCGCGCAAGCCGTAGGTCTGAGTGTCCTGCGGTCCAGTCGAGAGCACGCGCGCGGCGGCTTCAGTCTGGCCCATGGCGTCGTAGGCAAAGGCCAACGCGCCGCGCAGCTCCGAATCCTTGACCGCCTTCGGCTCGATGTTCTTCAGCAGCGCCAGCGCTTCGTCGTTCTTGCCTTCCTGCTGCAGCTGGGTGGCGTGCAACAAGGCTACGCGCGGCTCTTCGGGGAAGCGGCGCACCACTTCGTCGACGATGCGCTTGGCCAGCGCCGGACGCTCCATGCGCAGCGCGAGCCGGCCAAATTCCTGCCAGGCTTCGATCTGATTCGGGATGGCACCGGCCTTGACCAGGTCTTCGAGCACGTCGGCCGAGGCTTCCGGCTCGCGGCCGCCGTTGGCCAGCGCGATCAACGCAAAGCGCCAGCCGCGCGGATCGGGCTCCTTGAGCAGGCCCAGCAGATCGCGGCGGGCGGTGCGCAGCTCATTGCGGCGCAGGGCCAGCGAGGCCTCGGTGCTGCGCATGGACATCGACGACGGCGCGCGAGCGCGCCATAGCGCCAACGCTTCGATCGCGCGCGGGTCGTCATTGGCCAGCATGGCGATGCGGGCGGCGCGCTCGGCGAGCCCGGCATCGCCGGCTTCGGCCTTGGCAGCGTCCAGGTAGGCACGCGCGGCATCGTCCAGCTGTCCGGCCTGCAAGGCGAATTCGCCGGCCAGCACGGGTTCCAGCGAGGTGGCGCCGGCACTGCCGGTCGGCGGAGCGGGCAGTGCTTTCTTGGGTACTGCGGTGGCACTGGCGGAGACTGCGACCAGCAGAAGAACACTCAGGATGCGAATCGGTACAGGCATCGGGGGCAACCGGGCCGTAAAATGGGGCCCTGAATGGCGGCCAGCTTATCGCAAGCAACTGAACAATGACGTTGTGGGTGCTCGGACTGAATCACCAGACCGCACCTGTGGACCTGCGCGAACGCGCGGCGTTCGCAGGTGACGCGCTGCCGCGCGCGCTCGAATCGTTGCGTGCGCTACCGCAGGTGAGCGAGGCAGCGCTGCTGTCCACCTGCAACCGCACCGAGTTGTATGCGATGGCCGACGAGGCGCACAGCCTGGTCAACTGGCTGGAAACGCATGCGCCCGGGCTGAGCGGTTATCTGTACCAGCACCAGGAGGCCGAGGCGGTGCGCCACCTGTTCCGCGTCGCCACCGGGCTGGACTCGATGGTGCTGGGCGAGCCACAGATCCTGGGTCAGGTGAAGGACGCCTGGGCGGTGGCGCGCGCACATGGTGCGCTGGGCAGCGGCCTGGACCGGCTATTCCAGCAGACCTTTTCGGTGGCCAAGCGTGCGCGTACCGATACCCGCGTCGGCGCCAATCCAGTCTCGGTGGCGTCCACCGCGGTGCGGCTGGCGCAGGAATCGTTTGCCCGGCTCAACGAATCCACGGTGCTGCTGATCGGCGCCGGCGAGACCATCGAACTGGCGGCCAAGCATTTGAGCGAAGGCCGCGTGCGCCGCCTGCTGATCGCCAACCGCACACTTGCGCATGCGCAGACGCTGGCCAGCCAGCACGGCGGTTACGCGCTGCCGCTGACCGATCTGGAACGCCACCTGGCCGAAGCCGACGTGGTGTTCTCGGCCACCGCTGCACGCGAGCCGCTGGTGACCCGCATGCAGGTGGAACAGGCGTTGCGCACGCGCAAACGCAAACCGATGCTGCTGTTCGACCTAGCAGTGCCACGCGATATCGAGGCCTCGGTGGGCGAGTTGAGCGATGCCTACCTGTACACGGTGGACGATCTGGAACGCGCGGTGGAAGACAACCGCCGCGGCCGACGCGAAGCCGCCGACCAGGCCGAAGCCATCATCGACCTGCAGGTGGCGCGCTATGTCGAAACCGTGCAGGCCAACGCGCGCCAGGCGCCGCTCAAGCGCTTGCGCGCGTTCGGCGACAGCACCCGCGACGAACTGCTGGCCAAAGCGCGCCAGCAATTGCACAACGGCAAACCAGCCGACGAAGTGCTGGAGCAGTTGGCGCACGCACTGACCAACCGCTTGCTGCATCCGCCCACTGCCGCACTGCGCGATGCAGCGCGCAACAACGACCTGGATTTGACCACTGCAGCCGACCGGCTGTTTCCGGAAAAACCGGGTTATCAACATCCCCCTATAGCTACCCCGATCGTGAGGACCGATGACGCCGACCCTGCGCCGTAAGCTCGAAGCGCTGGCCGAGCGCCGCGAAGAACTGCAGCACCTGCTCTCCGACCCAGACGTGGTCAATAACAACGACAAGTTCCGCACGTTGTCGCGCGAACTGTCGCAACTGGAGCCGGTCGCGGTGGCGCTGGAAGACGAGGCGCGCGCCAAGGCCGACCTGGCCGCAGCCGAAGCCATGCGCAGCGACCCGGAAATGCGCGAGCTGGCCGAAGAGGAAATCGCCGCCGCACAGGCGCGCCTGGAAGAACTCGACGCGCAGCTGGCATTGCTGCTGGTACCGCGCGACCCACGCGACGACGGCAACCTGTTTCTGGAAGTACGCGCTGGCACCGGCGGCGACGAAGCGGCGATCTTTGCCGGCGATCTGTTCCGCATGTACGCGCGCTACGCCGAACGCCAGGGATGGAAGGTGGAAATCGAATCCGACAGCCCCGGCGAACACGGCGGCTACAAGGAAGTGGTGGCGCGCGTGGTCGGACGCGGTGCGTATTCGCGCCTGAAATTCGAATCCGGCACCCATCGCGTGCAACGCGTGCCGGCGACCGAATCGCAGGGCCGTATCCACACCTCGGCCGCGACGGTGGCCATCATTCCCGAAGCCGATGACGTGGAAGAAATCGTGATCAATCCGGCCGATCTGAAGGTGGATACGTTTCGCTCGTCCGGTGCAGGCGGCCAGCACGTCAACAAGACCGAATCGGCGATCCGCATCACCCACGTGCCCAGCGGCGTGGTGGTGGAATGCCAGACCGAGCGCAGCCAGCACGCCAATCGCGACAAGGCGATGAAGCGGCTGAAAGCGCAGTTGGTGGAAGCCGAACGTAGCAAGGCCGCAGCGGCCGAGGCGCAGACGCGCAAGTTGCAGGTGGGCAGCGGCGATCGCAGCCAGCGCATCCGCACCTACAGCTTTCCGCAGGGCCGCATCACCGATCATCGCGTCGAAGGGCTGACCTTGTACGACCTGCCCAACATCATCGAAGGCGATCTGGATGCATTGATCGCGCGGCTGCTACACGAGCATCAAGCCGACGAACTGGCACGGTTAAGCGACAGCCCATGAGTGCGCAAGTCCCGCGCGAGCTGTTGCAGCTGCGCGAGGCAGTGCGACGCCAGCCCGGCGATTTCGTCGCCTGGTTGATGCTGGCCGATGCCGAGCTCGGCATGGGCGTTACCGCTGCCGGCGAAGCCGCCGTGCAGCGCGCGCTGGTGCTGTATCCAGGGCATCCGGAAGCGGTGGCACGGTTGGGCCGGGTACGCTGGGCGCAGCAGCGCCATGTAGAAGCCGCCACGTTGCTGCAGCAGGCCTCGGACCGGGTGCCGCAGCACCCGGGCATCGCCTTGTGGCTTGGACATGCGCTCGAAGATGCAGGCCAACCCGAGCAGGCGGCGGCCGCTTACACGCGCGCGCATCAGTTGCTGCCCGACGAGCCGTACATCGCCGCGCAGCTGCTCAACTGGCGCCGTCGTTTATGCGATTGGCGCGATCTGGATGTCTTGGCCGCGCAGGTCCGCAACGCCGTGGCGCACGGCGCAGCGGCGGTGGAGCCGTTCGCGTTCCTGAGCGAAGACGCCACTGCGGCCGAGCAACTGGCCTGTGCCCGCACGCGTGCGCAGGGGATTGCCGCCTCCCTGCGCCCGCTGCCAGCGGCACCGGTGCGCAGCCGCGGCGCACTGCAGCTCGGCTTCGTCTCCGACGGCTTTGGCGCGCACCCCACCGGGTTGCTGACCGTGGCCTTGTTCGAAGCGTTGCAACGCCGCCAGCCGGACATGCAAGTGCATCTATTTGCGACCAGCCGTGACGATGGCAGCGAGCTTCGTGCACGCCTGGCAACGGCGACGCGCATCCACGACGTCACCACGCGGGGGCATCTAGCAACCGCGCAGCACATCCGCGACCAGGGCATCGATCTGCTGTTCGATCTGCGCGGCTGGGGCGGTGGCGGACGCCCGGAAGTCTTTGCGTTACGACCGGCAGCGGTACAGCTCAACTGGCTGGCGTATCCAGGCACCTCGGGCGCGCCGTGGATGGACTATGTGTTGGGCGATGCATTCGCATTGCCCCCATCGCTGGAGCCGTTTTACAGCGAAAAAGTCCTGCGCCTGCCGCGCGTGTTTCAGCCCTCTGACACCTCGCGCACGCTTGCCGAGCCGCCATCACGCGCGCAATGCGGCCTGCCTGAGCACGGCGTGGTGTTGTGCTGCTTCAACAACAGCTACAAACTCAATCCACGCAGCATGGCGCGCATGCTGGCGGTATTGCGTGCGGTACCCGGCAGTGTGCTGTGGTTATTGTCGGGGCCGGGCCAGGCCGATGCGCGCTTGCGTGCGGCAGCACAGGCGCAGGGCGTGGATGCGCAGCGCCTGGTCTTCATGCCGAAATTGCCCCACCCGCAGTATCTGGCACGTTACCGACACGCCGATCTGTTTCTGGATACGCATCCATACAACGCGCATACCACCGCCTCCGATGCGTTATGGGCGGGTTGCCCGGTGCTGACCACGCCCGGCGAGACGTTTGCCGCACGGGTGGCGGGTAGCCTCAACCAGCACCTGGGGATGGAAGAGATGAACGTGGCCGACGACGCTGCGTTTGTGGCCAAGGCGATTGCGTTGGCGAGCGATGCGGATGCCTTGGGTGGCGTACGCGTGCGCTTGGCGGAGCAACGCCTGTGCAGTGGCGTTTTTAACATGGACGGATTTGCTGATGATCTGGCCGCGCTGCTGCGGGACGTTGCACAGCGTAGTGGATGGCTGGGGGTTTAGACGTCTCTCCCATCGGGAGAAAGTGGCGCGTCGCGCCGGATGAGGGTAAGTGTGCGGCAATAGCACTGGCTAACCATACCCTCACCCCTCTCCCGGCGGGAGAGGGGCTACAGCAACACGTCGGTCAATGCCTGGCGGTTAGGCGCTGCGTGCAACTTCACACCGCGGCGCTGTACCCGGCCGTCCAGGCTCGCTAGGCTGCGTGCATGCCTTCCACTCTCGACTTCATCCCCCTGCGCCTGTGCGTACTGACCGTGTCCGACAGCCGCACGCTGGCCGATGACCGCTCCGGCGATTACCTGGCCGATGCCCTCACCCACGAAGGTCACGTTCTGCACGAACGTGCACTCTGCCCCGACGACCGTTACCGCATGCGTGCGATCGTGTCCGGCTGGATCGCCGATGCGGCGGTCGACGGCATCCTGATCACCGGTGGCACCGGCTTCACGGGACGCGACAGCACCCCGGAAGCGATCACCCCGCTGCTGGACAAGGTCATGCCTGGGTTCGGCGAGATGTTCCGCGCGATCAGCGTGGACGAAATCGGCACCTCCTCGTTGCAGTCGCGCGCGTTTGCCGGGCTTGCCAATCACAGCTTCGTGTTCTGCCTGCCCGGCTCCACCTCGGCCTGCCGCACAGCATGGGAAAAGATTGTGCGTGCCCAGCTGGATGCGCGCACCAAACCCTGCAATCTGGCGACATTGCGTCCACGCCTGGGGCAATAGCCTGCGCGCTGTTCACTGTTGCTGGAACGCGCATGTCGCACCTGAAACGCAAGGCTTACAAAAAGTTGCTGGCGCCGATGCAATTGGAGCTGGTCAACATGGCGCGTTGGCTGCGCCACACCAACCAGCGTGCCCTGGTGCTGATGGAAGGTCGCGACACCGCCGGCAAGGGCGGCGTGATCCAGACCATCGCCAGCCACCTCAACCCGCGCCAATGCCGTGTGGTAGCGCTGCCCAAGCCTAATGATCGTGAAAGCACGCAGTGGTATTTCCAGCGCTACGTGACGCACTTGCCGGCGGCCGGCGAATTGGTGCTGATGGATCGCAGCTGGTACAACCGCGCTGGCGTCGAAAAGGTGATGGGCTATTGCACCGACGCGCAATACGACCTGTTCCTGGAGCAGACACCGCGTTTCGAACAGATGCTGGTCGACGACGGCATCCTGCTGTTCAAGTACTGGTTGTGCGTGGACCAGGCCGAGCAGGAAAAGCGTTTTGCCGAACGCCGCGAAGATCCGCTCAAGGGCTGGAAGCTGTCGCCGGTCGACCTGCAGTCACGCGCCAAATACGACGACTACACCGCTGCGCGCGAACGTATGCTGGAAGCGACGCATACGCCCGATGCACCGTGGACGCTGGTGGATTTCAACGACCAGAAACGGGGCCGCTTGAGCCTGATCCGCGATTTGCTGGACCGGCTACCGGACACTGCAGTGCCCGATACGTTGGTGCAGCTGCCGCCATTGCCCGGCAAGCTGCACAAGGAACGCTATGGCGTTCTGGAACCGATCGACGATTACGCCGCCCAATCCTGAGAGAGTTCGTCGCTGGCCGCAGTAGCACGCGGCAGCGGATGCAGGCCGGCCTGACGTTCGGCCTGCTCGGCCTGCAGCACCAACTGGCTCAGGCGCTGACTGAACAACTGCATGAAGCCGCGATGCAACGGGCGCATCGCCTCCATGTAGTCGACGTCATCGGCCTGCGCACCGAGCGGGCTGCAGGACGACAGCAACACCTCGTCCAGACGCAATGCGCTGTCGGGCAGGCGCACCAGTGCGGCACGGCGTAGCCAGTCGCGCATGCCTTGGCGGTATTCGGCGGCCAGGATGTAGGCCACTTCGACCTGGTCCAGGTCCACATCAGGGTTCCATGCCAGCACCTGGATCACCTGCGAACGCTCGTCCAGCATGCGGCCTTCGGCGACCAGCGCGTGCAGCTGCTGCAGCAGACGCCATTGCACGCCAGCGGCCTCGCGCTGGGCGGTCGGCATCGCTTCGATGGCCAGCGCCAGACGCCGGGCAAACAGCGCCGGCACTTCGGACAGCACGATCGGGCCGGCATCGGCACCGAGCAGGAAACGTTCGGTGCGCAGCGCAGCGGTGTCGGGCAGATAACCGTCCTGCAGCGGTCGCATCACGCCGTGGTCGAGCAGCGACAGCACCACATCCAGCCAGTAGCGACGTTCCTGCTGCAGCGTGCGGTTGGCGGCGGCGTTGTGCCAGGCTTGGCGCAGATCGTCCAGGCGCACGATGCAGGACTGCGCATCCAGCCCGTCCCACGGCGCACGGGTGGCGTCGTTGGGGTCGAACGTTTCCGCGCTGAGCATGCCGCCGCCGAAGCGGTGCCAGGCTGCGCCGCGCTGGGCGCTGGCCGGGTCCGGCCTGGCCGCGGCAAACGGGGCTGCGGTGGCCGGACGCAGGAGCGCGGCATAGGCATCGGCCCACGAATCGGGCAGGCGTGCCGACAACGGGTAGCTTGCCGAGGGCTGAGCCAGCCCCTGGCGTGCCAGACGCAGGCTCCAGACCACCGCGCCGACGACGATGCCGCCGAAGATCCAGGCCAGCAGCCAGCTGGTTGATGCCTGTTCGGGCTGCAGCACGCGGGTTTGCGGGTGCAGAAACAACAACCAGCCGCTGCCCAGCAGGACACCGAGATACAGCCACGGTGCCAGCTGCGCCATCTGGCGGTTGTGGCGATGGGCGGGCAGGTCATGCCCGTCGTTGCGGTCTTGAGATGGAGCGGCCATTACATTCCCCGTACACGCCTGATCGCGTTGACAGGGTTATCGGCGAGGCAATCCAACTCTGTTGGCCTGCTTCAGTGGCGCACGCTCATCCAGTTACAAAGTCTTCAGTCGGCGCAACGGCGCACGGCGTGCGCGTCACCGCCTCGACCGTCGCGGCAGGCGGGCCCTGCCACAGCCATGCTTCCAAGGCCTCCAGCGCCGCCGCACTGCCGGCGGCGACCACTTCCACGCTGCCGTCCGCCTGGTTGCGCGCATGCCCAACCAGGCCGAGTGCGACCGCGCGTTCGCGGGTGGAAGCGCGATACCACACACCCTGCACCACCCCGCTCACCACGAAACGCGCCCCCTGCATTAACCCGCCTTGCCGGTGATGCCGACGGCGGCTTCGATATCGCGCGCAGTGACCGGGCCGAGGAATTGCTTGGCAACCTTACCGTCCGGACCGATCAGATAGGTCATCGGCAGGCCGCGCGGCGTGGCGAAGTCCTGTGGCGGCTGATACGGGTCAAGGATCGCGATCGGATACGAGACCGGGTGGTCCTTCAAAAATGCCTGCATGTCGGCACTGGTGATGTCTTCATAGGCCAGACCCACCACTTCGATGGTGTCGCGCATGGTGTGCAGCGCCGACAGCTCGGGCATTTCCTTCAGACACGGGGCGCACCAGGTGGCCCAGAAGTTCACCACCACCCATTTGCCGCGATGCGCAGTCAGGTCGTAGGTCTCGCCGGTCACGGTCGGCAGCGAGAGCTTGGGCATTTCGGCGGTCTGCTGCACCACCGAGCTGTTGGGCGGTGCGGCCGGGTCGGCGGGCTTGGCCGGCGCAGTCGGCGCCTGGGTGGCGGCAGCAGGCACGGCATCGTTGCCGGCGGCGGGGGTGCCCTCGTTGGCGGGCTTGCAGGCGGTCAGCAACATCAATGGCAACAGCAGCGCACAGGCGCCGCGGACAAGACGCACAGTCATGGAGGATCTCCGGGAAGGTGGGTGTAAAGGTCGCCGACCGGTTGCGCCAGCACGCCGCGCAACGGTTGACGCAATTGTTCCAGCGCGGCGGCGGCGGCCTGGCCGTAGGCGTCGTCGCGGCATGGCAGCGGGCGGTCTTCGATCGGCACGCGCAATTGGCAGTTTTCGTAGAGCTCGGCCAATGGCACCACGTCCAGGTCGCGCGCCAACAGCCATTGGCCGCGCTCGTCGCGCCGCAGCAGGCGGATGCGTTTGAGTTCGCACAGCAACTCCTGCATCAGCGTGTCGGTGAGCATGGGTTCCAGCGCCAGGATGCGGTCTTCGTCCAGACCTTCGCCGTGGATGCGCGCCTGACGGAACCGGCCGAGCAGACGCAACAGGCCGTAGATTTCGAAACCCGGCGGCAGGCGCATGGCTTCGGGCTGATAGCGAAACGCCGACATCGACGATGCCAGCGAGGCGCCCAGCAGCACCGAGACCCAGCTCAGGTAGATCCACAACAGCAGGATCGGCAGCGCCGACAGTGCGCCGTAGATGCGTTGATAGGTCTGGAAATTTCCCAGATAGAAGCCGAAGCCCCATTTGACGATTTCCATCAGGATCACCGCCAGCAGCGCGCCCGGCAGCGCGTGCCGCAGCCGCACCACGTGCTGCGGCACCACGCGGTAGATCAGTACGATACAGACGAACTCCACCGCCATCGGCGCCAGCCGCCAGGCGAATTCGGCCAGCCATTGGCCTTCGGTGGTGCGGAACAGCGGCAGCGCGAACACATAGGCGGCCATTGCCATCGAGGCGGCGGCGAGCATCGTGCCCAGGGTGAGCACCGTCCAGTAAATCAGGAAACGCGTCACCTTGGGCCGGGCGGCTGCCACCCGCCAGATGCTGTTGAAGGTCTGCTCGATGCTGTGCAGGGTGATCAGCAGCGAGGCCACCAGCGCGACCATACCGGCCACGGTGAACTTGCCCAGGTCTTCCAGCGAGCGGTTGAGATAGTTCTGCACCGAGCGCGCGGCGCCGGGCACGAAATTATTGAAGATGAAGTCGGTCAGCGCGTCCTTCCACTCGTTGAAGGCCGGAAATGCCGACAACACACCGAACACCACGATCGCCAATGGCACCAGCGCGAACACGGTGGTGTAGGCGAGCGAGGCAGCGGCCTGGAATAGCCGGTCGTCGAGAAAGCGGCGCCACAGAAAGCGCCCGAAGCTCACCGTCCGCGCACGGTCGCGCAGACGTTCTTTCCATTGGTGGAGTTTGTTTACACGCGACATCGCGCAAGGGTACCCGATGCGCCATCCTCGCGGCCTTGCCGCGCCTGCAGCGTGCAGCAACGGGCTGGCTTGGTCGATACTGCGGCAACTCACACAGGCGGCAACGACACGATGGCGGAGATTCTGGTGCTGTATTACAGCCGGGGCGGTTCGGTGGCGCGGCTGGCGCGGCAGATCGCGCGCGGCATCGGCGAAGTGCCCGGCATCAGCGCGCGACTGCGCACCGTGCCGCCGGTGGCTGCGGTCACCCAGACCAGCGCCCCGCCGGTGCCGGACGAAGGCGCTCCATACGTGGACCGCGCCGATCTGGCCGAGTGCAGCGGCCTATTGCTGGGCAGCCCCACCCGCTTCGGCAACATGGCCGCGCCGATGAAGCATTTCCTCGACGGCCTGGGCGCCGAATGGGCCAGCGGCACCCTGGCCGGCAAACCAGCCGGCGTGTTCACCTCCACTGCATCGATGCATGGCGGGCAGGAATCCACCTTGCTGTCGATGCACCTGCCGCTGCTGCATCACGGCTGTCTGATCGTCGGCATCCCGTTCACCGAGCCGGCGCTCAGCCATACCACCAGCGGCGGCACGCCCTATGGCGCCAGCCATGTCTCCGGCGCCGGCGGCGACCCGCAACCGAGCGAGGACGAAGCGCTGCTGGCGCGTGCGCTGGGCCGCCGGGTGGCCGATATCGCGCGGCGGCTGGCAAGCCCGTGAACGTGCGCGTCATGCATTGGCTGCTGAGCGCCACGCTGCTGGCACTGGCGACGTTGTTCGCGGCCTGGTTTCACGACGATCCCCGCCCGCTCGCCGCGCTCATCGTCTTCGTGCTGCCGGCCGCGCTGACCGGTGTACTGGCGGTGCGCAGCGCGCGTGCACGCTTCTGGGCAGGCGTGTTTGCGCTGGGCTGGTTCAGCCACGGCGTCATGGCCGCCTGGAGCCAGCCCCAGGCACGTGGAATGGCATGGCTGGAACTGCTGCTTGCCCTGGCGGTGGTGGGACTGGTGGGCGGACCGGGCATGGCGGCGCGCTTGGGCAAGAAACGCCCGCCCCGCTGATGCATGCCCAGCTGCGCGATGCAGCGGGTGGCAGCGCATGTAATTGAAAGCCGTCAGGCCGCCACTCCTAAGAACACCCAACAAACCACCTGCGATTACCGTCAGGCGGACGCGGCCGGCGCTCGGGGTGACATGTTCCAAGTGTCCACTCCGGGTCCTGCGCACTGTCCACGCCCACCTGACGACGCATCGCTGCGTTTCGTCGCCGCTCTCAGTTTCCGACCAGCGTGGTCACGCTTTGCGGATCGACATACAGCGAGGTCTTGCCGTTGACCACGCTGTAGTTGCCGCCGAACCCCACATTGAGTGTGCTTGAGGTGCTGTATTTGGCGAACTGCGCGGCAGCGCCGGACGGTAGCGTCAGATCCAGGCGCTGATGGCCGGTGCCGGTGTTGACCGCCACCAGCACCAGCTTGTTGTCCGGTGTGCGGTAGGCGGTGACGGAGACATCGGAATACGGGTGCTCGGTGGCGCCGATGCGCACCGATCCGGGACGCACGAAGCGTGCGAACTGCGACATCGCGTAGCCGCGCTTGCTCACTGCGCCGTTTTCGCTCATCAACCCATAGCTGCGCCGGATGTACCACCAGACATAGGCATTGAAATTGGCCGCCATGCTGGCGTGCACCTCACTGGCCACACCCAATGCCGACGGCCACGCATTGCCGTCGGTGTTGTCGGTGTAGTGCTCGGTCATCCAGATCTGCTTGCCTTTGCTGCGCGCCAAGGCATAGTCGCGCGGCGTCGCGCCATACAGATGGCCGGCCACGATGGAGGTGGCCTGATTGGCAGCGGCGTTGTTGAGGACCGGATCGGTGATGGAGAAGTTGAACCCCACCGACTCGCCGACGATGACCTTGAGGCTGCCGAACTTGCTGCCTTCGCTCACGAGGTAGTTGACGAAGTCGCTGCCACTCCAGTCGGCCGACTCATAATCGGGATGCCAATCCGGCTCGTTTTGCAGGGAAATTGCGTACAGCGGCGCTCCCTTGCCAGACATGTAATTGGAGAAATCCAGCAGGTGCTGGGTGTAAGCGGCGTAGTAGCGCGGCAGCAGTTTGCCGCCATTGGTCAAGCTATTGTTGGACTTCATGTAGGCCGGCGGCGTCCACGGGCTTGCGAACACCAGCCCGCCCAGCGCACGCACGCGCGTCGCCGTGGGCACCTGGGTTGCCCAGCCTGAGCTGGACGGGTCGATACGCATGCGCAGAATCGACAGCCCGATCTGCCCGCTACCACTGCCATAGGCCAGATCCACCTGCGCTGGCGTCAGGTCGTTGATCCAGCCGGCGCCATTCATGCCGCCGAAACCGCGCACTGTCTGGTAGGTCTGCGTAGGCGTGATCGTCACCGTCTGCGCAGCGGCTTGGCCCGCCAGCAGCACGGCCATCGCGCAGCTGAGCGCGCGCAACATCGACAAGGGCTTTTTCATGAGTGTCTCCGGAAGGGGATGGCGACGGCAACGTTGTACCGACGGCCCGCCAACTATCGACCGCAAAAATGGCAATTCAATTTCCGTACTGTCGCATTGTTAAGTTCGTGACGCAGCACACGCACCCAGCGCAGCGGAGCAGTGCGTGGATCACAGTGCGTTCCGCACTGCGGCATGCGGAAGCTGGGCGCAGGCAACGCGCAGACAACGCGTTCAATCCCAGCTCTACGCGCACGCTGGCTCGGCGCGCGCGGTACATGGGCGGGGATGCGCGCAGCGTGCACAACGCCCGCCGCGCCTCGAACGTGCAGTCACCCTGCCTCGTGTCGGCGTACGACTGCGCCACGTCGTCTCACTCGGATGCAGCGCCGCCACACCTTGGGCAACCAAGCGCAAGTCTCGACCACTCCCGTTTATTGCGATCGCCACCTGACTGCCAGCCTCCTGGCCGGGCGGTATCATGGCGACCCGCACGCGGCCTGCACCGCGTTTGCCCTACAGGATTCGTAGCAATGGAAGACCTCCTGATCGTCACCACCGGTGGCACGATCGACAAGATCTACTTCGACGATAAATCGGACTACCAGATCGGCGACCCGCAGATCGGCCAGATCTTGAAAGAACTGGGCGTGACCTTCCGTTTTTCGGTGATTCCGATCATCCGCAAGGATTCGCTGCACATCACCGATGCCGATCGCGAGCTGATCCGCGCCACCATCGCCGCCCAGCCCACCCGCCACGTGCTGATCACCCACGGCACCGATTCGATGGTGGAGACCGGCAAGGTGCTGCAGACGATCGCCGACAAGACCATCGTGATGACCGGTGCGTTGAACCCGGCGCGCTTCCGCGGCTCGGACGCCGAATTCAATATCGGTTGCGCAGTCGGTGCGGTGCAATCGCTGCCGGCAGGCGTCTACATTGCCATGAACGGCCGCATCTGGAATCCGGAAAAGGTGCGCAAGAACGTAGCCGCCAACCGCTTCGAATCGGTTTGACGCCATGAGCAAGGCCACCCGCGCGACCAAGGCATTGGAGGCTGCGGGCATGCGTTACGTATTGCACCCGTACGACTATCAGGCCGATGCTGATGCGAAGGGATTGCAAGCCGCACATGCATTGGGCCTGCAGCCGCACACGGTGTTGAAGACGCTGATGGCCTGGGTCGACGACAAGGCGGTCTGCGTGGTGATCCCATGCGACCGCCGGGTGTCGTTGAAGAAATTGGCCAGCGCCTGCGGCGGCAAGTCGGCACGCATGATGGAGGTGGCCGATGCCGAGCGTCGCACCGGCTACAAGGTCGGCGGTATCAGTCCGCTCGGCCAGCAACGGCAAGCGCCAGTGCTGGTCGAAACCACGGCACTGGACGCACCCGCGCTATGGATCAATGCCGGCCAGCGTGGGTTGCTGCTGGAATTGCCGGGCGCCCAGCTGTTGCATGCACTCGCCGCACGCGCGTGCGCACTGTGCGAATGAACACCTAACCACGACACGCGTGCCTGTGCGCGCGCGTCACTGCCTCAGCAATCGACTCGCGCGATGCATCACGGTCGATCATCTGCTTGGACTCCGACACCCAGCCGATCTCACGCCACACTGCACGCATGCGCTGACGACTGCCGCACTCCAGCGTTCATCAGCATCTGTCGGCGCGCCAGCAACACCGCGCCGAGGTCACTCAATACGCTGCGGTGACGCTAACGCCGGAAAAGCCCAGCGTTGCCTTCAAGCGCACGTAGTAGACACCCGCTGCCGGCGCCGCCAGCGTGCAGCTGTCGCCATTGCCCGGCAACATGCTGCGGCAGCTGTACGCGGCATCGGTTGGTAACGCACCAGCACGTACCGAGAGGTCGGCATTCCCGCTGCCACCGGCGAGCGTGACCTTGAGCGAACGTGAGCCGGCGGGCACATTGACTTGGTAATACAGCGAATCGGAGAGCGCTGCGCTCAGTCCGGTGCGTGCCGCATTGCTGGTCAACGTGGTCGAAGCGATCACCGCCGCCACTGCGCCATCAGCATTCACCAGCCCTGCCCCGCACCCCTGCGTGCAGGCCACCGGTAATGGCCGTGCACTGGCCTTGAGCAGGGCTTTCACCGTTGCCGGCGTCAGCGGATTCAAGGCCACCGACTGCATCAGCGCCACCACACCAGCCACATGCGGTGCCGCCATCGAGGTGCCGCTATAGACCGCATATGCAGGATTGCCCGGCACCGTGGTTCCGGTATTGAGCGTAGACACGATCGATTGCCCGGGCGCCGCGATATCCACGCCGTTGCCGAAGTTGGAGAAGCTGGCCTTGGCGCCGGCCGACGTGGTGGCCGCCACTGCGATCACATTCGCGCAATTGGCCGGCACACTGGTGGAGACATCCATATTGCTGTTGCCGGCGGCCACGACCACCGCGCTGCCACGTGTCACCGCCGCGGTGATGGCATTGTTCAGCGTCGCCGAGCAGGTGCCGGGGCCGCCTAGCGAGAGATTGATCACCGTGGCCGGATTCGGATTGGCCGGCACGCCGTTGACCTTGCCACCGGCCGCCCACACGATCGCATCGGCGATATCGGACATGTAGCCGCCACATCGGCCCAGCACCCGCAAGGGCAGAATCTTGGCGTTGAACGCGGTCCCGACCACGCCCACCGCGTTGTTGCCGACCGCCGCCACGATGCCTGCCACATGGGTGCCATGCCAGCTGGAATTGGATGCCGACGTGCCAGGTCCGCATTCGTTGGCCGCAGCCCAGTCGCCTTGGTCGGTGGCAGTGGCATCGCGCGCATTGCCATCGCGCGCAGTGGCCGGGTCGACGATGAAGTCGTAGCCGGGCAACACATTGGCTGCCAGGTCCGGATGATTGGTGATGCCGGTGTCGATCACCGCCACCACGATGCCTTTACCGGTGGAGCGGTCCCAGGCCGAACGGATGTTGAGGCTGGCGGCGGTCGCGCCCATCGCCCACTGCTGTGGCACGCCCGGGTCGTTGGGAACCAGCAATGGCCGCATCAGGATGTCCACTTCCACGCGCTTGACGGCTGGGTCCGCGGCCAGGCGCCGCATCAGGCTTTCCGAATCCACGCGGTCCAGCTTGCGGTCAGCCACCAGCAACATCGGTCCACCACTGAGCCGGCGCGTGGCCGATAACCCCAGCGCACGTCCGTGCGCCTCCGGCACGGCGCGCGCGATGTCGCCCCATGGCGCAGACAACCCGGTCGCCCGGCTGCTGCCGACGCGGTCCTTGTAGCTGACGATAAAGCGCTGATGCGTGCTGCTGGAATTCAATCCTTGCAGACTGACCTCGCCAGCGACGGCATGAAACGTGCACGACAACGCGCAGACGAATGCAACGCGGCGCAGTGCGCCAACTGAGTGATACGACATGACTCCATCCCTCCCCAAGGATCTGGCAACCCGGATGGCAACGCGCTAACGCTACTGCGATGCGACGTGCCCGATGTGCGGGCATGCAGATGGTGCATGCCTCACGTGGGGTGGCTATCGGCGTGCCATCGGGTGCACTGAAGCGGCCCCCCTGTGCTGGTGGACACTTCATTCAGCCATCGCTGCCAGCCCTATCTGGCGACCCGGCAATTGCCGCTGTCCAAACGCACACTGCCCTGCGCAAAGCGGGGCAATGCAAGCTTCAAACCACCGACAGCCACGTCGGGGAAGACCCGACGCGATGCCGGCAAGGTGCCGGCTTACGGGGTCTGGCTGACTGCACCGGCCGCGTTGACGATGCCCGCGCCGCAGCCGGCCGAGCAAGCGCCCGGTAACGGACGCGCAGTGTTCTTCAACAGCGTTTCCACCGCCGCCGGCGTCAGCGGACGGCTGGCGACCGACTGCACCAGCGCCACCACGCCGGCCACATGCGGGGCCGCCATCGAGGTGCCGTTGTAGCTGGCGTAGCTGGCCGAACCCGGCGTGGTGGTGCCGCTGTTCAAGGTCGACAGGATCGCCGAGCCAGGGCCGGAGATATCGATGGTGCTGCCGAAGTTGGAGAAGCTCGAACGCGCGCCGGCCGAGGTGATCGACGCCACCGAAATCACGTTGGCGCAGCTGGCCGGGGTGAAATTGGCCACGTTGGCATTGCTGTTGCCGGCAGCAACCACCACGGTGGTGCCACGCGACACCGCGCTGTTGATCGCGTTCTGGTAACTGCTCGAACAGCTGCCGCTGCCGCCCAGCGACATGTTGATCACTTCGGCCGGGTTGGCATTGGCCGGCACACCGGACACAGCGCCACCCGAGGCCCACACGATCGCATCGACGATGTCGGAGGTGGAGCCACCGCATGCGCCCAGTGCACGGATCGGCACGATGCGCGCATTGAACGCGGTGCCGGCGACGCCGGTACTGTTGTTGGTGACCGCCGCAATGGTGCCGGCCACATGGGTGCCGTGCCAGCTGGAATTGGAGGCCGACGAACCGGAGCCGCATTGGCCAGCAGTGGTCCAGTCGCCTTGGTCGGCCGGATTGCTGTCACGCCCATTGTTGTCGCGCGCACGCGTGGCATCGCTGATGAAATCGTAGCCCGGCAACACGTTGGCATTGAGATCCGGGTGGCTGGTGATGCCGGTGTCGATCACCGCCACCACCACGCCGGTGCCGGTGGCGGTGTCCCAAGCCGGGCGCACGTTGATGCTGGACGAAGAGGTGCCCAAGCCCCACTGCTCGGACAGACGCGTGTCGTTCGGGGTCAGCACCGGGTACATGATCTGGTCGACCTCCACATAATCCACGCTGGGGTCGGCCGCGATGCGGCGCATCAGCGTTTCGGCTTCGGCGCGGTCCAGGCCACGGTCGGTCTTGAGCACCTCCGAACCCAGCGCAGTACGGCGCACGTGGTTCAGGCCCAGCGCACGACCGGCGCGCGCCGGCATCGTACTGGCAACGGAATTGAGCGATGCGCGCATCGAGGTGGGGCTCACCGCCGCACTGGAACCGTCTTTGTATTTGACGATGAAGCGTTCCAGCGTGGGTTGCGAATCCAAGCCGGAGAGATTGACCTGACCGGCGAATGCCGGCACGGCCAGCAGGGACGTCAGCGCGGAAACACCCAAAACCACCAGCGCGCACCTGGGCGCACGAGGTTGCGACACATTGGACATCGATCGTTCCTTATTGGAGAGGTGCCGCAGCTGCGGCGAGAGGACCGGCCTTCGCCGCATGCAGCGGATCGGAGCCGGCAACTGCACGGGCGCCAGGCCCATGAAAACGATTGACCGGTGTCCCTTCCGGCCGAGCGGCAACAGCTCGCCTGCGCCTGCCGAAACGGCAGACCTTTACGAGACATTGCAGATGAGGTGACGCGAAGGAGGCAGCGTTCCCTGGCGGCATGGCCAGGGAACGCACCCAGCGCGCGCGTTTAGTAGCTCGCTGTCAGAGTCACGCCGGAGAACGTGCTGTAGGCCTTGATCCGCACGTAGTAGATGCCCGACGGCGAGGTGATGTTGCAGGTTTCGTTGTTGCCATCGAGATACGGACGGCAAGCGTAAACAGTGTCGGTCGGCGCGCTGCCGGCCCGCACGTACAGGTCCGCATCGCCGCTACCACCATTGGTGGTGACGGTCAGCGTGCCGCTGCCGGCCGGCACCGTGATGGTGTAGTTCAACTCCGCACCTGTGGTCGCGCCAAGGCCGCTTACCGGCGTGCCATTGGTCAGGGTGTTGCCGGTTCCGCCACCACCACCGCCATTACTGCCGGCGATGGCCGCGGTCACTGCCGCGTCGGCGTCGACGATGCCCGCACCGCAACCACCCGAACAGGCGCCCGGCAAGGCGCGCGCGGTGTTCTTCAGCAGCGTTTCTACATCGGCAGGCGTCAACGTGGTCGGTGCAACCGACTGCACCAGGGCAACAACGCCGGCGACGTGCGGGGCCGCCATCGAGGTACCGTTGTACGAGGCGTAGCTGGGATTGCCCGGGGTGGTGGTGCCGCTATTGAGTGTGGACAGAATGCCAGAACCCGGTGCGGAGACATCGATTCCGGCGCCGAAGTTGGAATAGCTGGCCTTGGCACCGGCCGAGGTGGTGGCCGCCACCGCGATCACGTTGGCGCAGTTGGCCGGCAACGAGCCGGACACGTTGGCCGAACTGTTGCCAGCCGCCACCACCACCGTGGTGCCACGCGAGACCGCACCGTTGATCGCGCTCTGCATGGTGGACGAACAGCTGCCGCCGCCCCCCAGCGACATGTTGATGACTTCGGCCACGTTGGCATTGGCCGGCACGCCGTTGACGCTGCCGCCGGACGCCCAAATGATGGCATCGGCGATATCCGACAGCGAGCCACCGCACCGCCCCAGCACGCGCACCGGCACCACCTTGGCATTGAACGCAGTGCCAGCGACACCGGTGGTGTTGTTGGTCACCGCTGCCACCGTGCCGGCGACATGGGTCCCATGCCAGCTGGAATTGGATGTGGAGCACCCACTGGTCGAGTTCCAGTCGCCTTCGTCGGCAGGATTGCTGTCACGCCCATTGCCGTCGCGCGCGGCGGTGGCATCGCTGATGAAGTCGTAGCCGGGCAGGATGTTGGCGTCGAGATCGGGATGGCTGACGATGCCGGTGTCGATCACCGCGACCACGACGTTGGCACCGGTGGACTTGTCCCAGGCCGAGCGGATGTTGAGACCGGCGTTCGTGGTGCCGAAGGCCCATTGCTCGGACAGGCGAGAGTCGTTGGGGGTCAGGACGGCGTGCAGCATCTGATCCACTTCCACGCTCTGCACGTTGGGGTCGGCAGCCAGTTGACGCATCAGGGTTTCGGCTTCGGCACGATCCAGCGCGCGGTCGGCCTGCACCAGCTCCGGTCCCACCGCCAGGCGGCGCACGCTGTTCAGGCCCAGCGGCTTGCCGGCTTTGGCCGGTAGCGCACGCGCTGCTGTACGCAACGAGTTGGTCAACACGCTCGCGCTACTGAGGGCGCTGCTGCCGTCCTTGTAGGTCACGATGAACTTCTGGTGGGTCTGCGCGGTGGCCAGGCCATCGAGGTAGACATCGCCGGCGAAAGCCGGCGTTGCCAGCAGCAGGGAGGTCAGTGCGGAGGCACCCAGGATGCAGAGCGCACGGTGGCGCGGACGAAACGACGCGTTAGACATCGAATTCCCTTCCAGTCAAGAGAACCGCCGAAGCGGTATTTCCGGAACCGCCGCAATGGCGAATGCCCCAGAGGCCCGGATCGCCCCTGTTATCGATCCGTTCAGCGAACCTATCCCAAATAAACCAAACTGGACAATACACAGTTGGTCATTTGCAAAATTAAGTTACATATATGTGACGTAAATCACATCGGACTCATGCTGACTTCGAGGTATTCCAGGTCGAAAAACGTCGTTTTTGCTGTTTTGCAAACAAAAAAGCCCCCGCGTTGACACACGGAGGCCCTTGTTTGACGAAATATGTCGACTTACGACAAACGCACCAGCCAGCCGTGACGATCCGGCAGGCGTCCGTACTGGATGTCGGTCAGTTCCTGGCGCAGGGACATGGTCACCTCGCCCGCCGGCGCAGACAGATCGCCCACCGCAAAGCCATCGCTCTTCAACTCGCCGATCGGGGTCACCACTGCCGCCGTACCACAGGCGAACACCTCGGTGATTTCACCCGACGCCACGCCCTGCTTCCATTCATCGATAGCGACCTTGCGCTCGATCACCTGCATGCCGCGGTCGCGGGCCAGTTGCAGGATGCTGTCACGGGTGATGCCCTCCAGAATGCTGCCGGACAGTTCCGGCGTCACCAGCGTGCCGTCCTTGTAAACCAGGAACACGTTCATGCCGCCCAGTTCTTCGATGTATTTGCCTTCCACCGGGTCCAGGAACAGCACCTGCGAGCAGCCCTGCGCGTAGGCCTTCTGCTGCGGCAGCAGCGAGGCGGCGTAATTGCCACCGCACTTGGCCGCGCCGGTGCCGCCCTTGGCCGCGCGCGCATATTCGGTGGACAGCCAGATCGACACCGGCGCCACGCCCTTGGCGAAATACGGACCGGCGGGACTTGCGATGACGTAGTACGACGCCTTGTGCGCCGCACGCACACCCAGGAACGCCTCGTCGGCAATCATGAACGGGCGGAAATACAGGCTGGTTTCCGGCGCCGACGGCACCCAATTGCCGTCCACGGCGACCAGCTGACGCAGCGATTCGACAAACAGGTCCACCGGCAGTTCCGGCAGCGCCAGACGGCGCGCCGAGCGCTGCAGGCGCTCGCCATTGGCCTGCGGGCGGAAGGTCCAGATCGAGCCGTCGGCATGCCGGTAGGCCTTGATGCCTTCGAAGATTTCCTGGCCGTAATGCAGCACCGAGGCAGCTGGGTCCAGCTGCAGCGGCCCGTAGGCGCGCACCTGGGCGTCATGCCAGCCCTGCTCGTTGTTCCAGGAAATGGCGACCATGTGGTCGGTGAAATGCAGCCCGAAACCGGGCGCGGCCAGGATCACGGACAGTTCGTCGGCGCTGCGCGGCGACGGAGAACGGGTGGAAGCGAAGGACACGGACACCGGAAGATTCCTGTATGGCGGGCGAAAGGACGCGGCGCCACATCGTGGATATGGCGCCTGACGATCAGAGCATGCCGGTCTCGAGACGGGCCGCTTCGGACATCATATGCCGGCCCCATGGCGGGTCGAACACCAGTTCGACATCCGCCTCGGCAATGGTCGGGATCATTTCGACCTTGCTGCGCACGTCATCGACCAGGATCTCACCCATGCCGCAACCGGGCGCGGTCAGCGTCATCTTGACGTCGACCCGGCGCTGATTGTCTTCCTCGCGATGGCTGACCACTGCCTCGTAAACCAGCCCGAGATCGACGATGTTGAACGGAATTTCCGGGTCGAAACAGGTGCGCAGCTGCTGCCACACCAGGGCTTCCACTTCCTCGTCGCTGGCGTTGTCGGGCAGTTCCAGCCCCGGCGGGGCCTCCTTGCCGATCGCATCGCCATCCTTGCCGGCAATGCGGAACAGGTTGCCTTCGACGAAGACGGTATAGCTGCCACCCAGCGCCTGGGTGATATAGCCGTAACTGCCTGCGGGCAGGGTCACCGAATCGCCCTGCGGCACCATGACGGCATCGCAATCGCGTTCGAACTGGACGGGTTCGCTGCTACGGGAGTACATGGGCTGGATATGGGGCCGCGCAGGTCGCGCGCAAGTCGGCCATTCTAGCCGACCACGACGGCGTCGCCGCCGGCCGCCCCGCCAAGCGCCGACGACGCTGCATTCCATCAGCCGCACTGTCGTGGCGCGCCACGCGTCGCAAACGCCGGCTTGCGCTCTATCATGTGCGCACTGTCAGGAGCTCCAATGCCGCCCACCACCGCGTCCGCCAGAACTGCCCACTGGCTCTGGCCCCCGCTCCTGCTGCTGGGATGCGTCACCGCCCTCATCGCCTGGCTGCTCATCGCACTCGCCCTGGGCAACCAGGCCGGGTGGATGGCCGTGGTCGCCGCCCTGGAGATCGTCTGGATGCTGCGCCTGGGCACCCTGCACGCCGGCCGGTTGCGCATCGGCGTGGCCGTCGTGACGACGGCGCTGATCATCATCGGCACCAACTGGGGGATCGCTTCGGCGCAACTGGGCGGGTCGCTGGGTCTGGACCCGTGGACCTCGGCACAGAAGATGGGCACCGGCCTGGCCTGGACGCTGCTGCAATTGGCCAACAACGGCTTCGACCTGCTGTGCTACGTCGCAGCCCTGCTGGTGGCGTGGTGGGCAGCGCGCTGAGTCTGATTGCAGCGTAGCGGCCACTGCCGGGCTGGTGTGATCGCCGGCTTACATGCGCTGATATGCGACCGCTCATCGCAGGCACACCTGCGTCGTGCGGGGCCAGGCGAGTAGCGCCGTGCACATCAATGCACGCCCCCATCCAGCGCCTTCAATTCGCTGACCAGCGCGCCGGCCGCTTCGGCACCGTCGCCGTAGAGCATGCGGGTGTTGTCGGCGTAGAACAGCGCGTTTTCGATGCCGGCAAACCCGGTGCCCTTGCCACGCTTGATCACCACGGTGTTGCGTGAATTGACCACATCCAGGATCGGCATCCCGTAGATCGGGCTGGCCGGATCGGTTTTTGCGACAGGATTGACCACATCGTTGGCACCGATCACCAGCGACACATCCGTACTCGCAAATTCCGGATTGATATCGTCCATATCGGCGATCAGGTCGTAGGGCACGCCGGCTTCGGCCAGCAGCACGTTCATGTGCCCGGGCATGCGCCCGGCGACCGGGTGAATCGCGAACTTCACCTTGACCCCGCGCGCGATCAACCGTTGCGCCAGCTCCCAGATCTTGTGCTGTGCCTGCGCCACCGCCATGCCGTAACCGGGCACGATCACCACCCGCTCGGCAAAGGCCATCATCGCCGCCACATCGCCGGCCTCGATCGGCTTTTGCGTCCCGCTGATTTCCTGCGCCTGTCCGCCACCGCCGAAGTTGGAAAACAGCACACAGCTGATCGGCCGATTCATCGCCTTGGCCATCAACCGCGTCAGCAAGATACCGGCCGCGCCTACCATCATGCCGGCGATGATCAATGCCTCATTGCCGAGCACATACCCCTCGAACGCCACCGCCAACCCGGTAAACGCGTTGTAGAGCGAAATCACCACCGGCATGTCGGCGCCGCCGATCGGCAGCGTCATCAGTACCCCCAACGCCAACGCCACGACGAAGAACGCGATGATCGCCAGCGGCTGCAGACTGCTCGCGGCCCAACTGCCGAGCACCAGCACCGCCACTGCCACCACCAGGTTGAAGACCTGCTGGCCGGGGAAAGCCACCCGCCGGTCGAGCCGACCGTCGAGCTTGGCCCAGGCAATGATCGACCCCGACAACGACACCGCCCCGATCGCCGACCCGATCACCGCCAGCACCACGGTGGTGGTGTCCGGCCGCCGCGCTGCCAGGTCGGCAATCGCCTGCGCGCTCCAGTGCGCCGTGTCACGGTTGGCGAAGAACGAAAACCGCAGCAGCTCCACCGCCCCGATCGCCGCCGCCGACCCGCCGCCCATGCCGTTGTACAGCGCCACCATCTGCGGCATGTCGGTGATGGCGACCTTCTTGGCCGACCACCACGCCACGCCGGTACCGATCGCCAACGCGGCCAAAATCAGCGGCACGTTGTGCAACTCGGGCAGGAAGAACGTGGCCACAGTGGCGATCAACATGCCCAGCCCGGCCCAGCGGATGCCGCTGCGCGCGGTCAGCGGCGACGCCATGCGCTGCAGCCCGAGCAGGAACAAGGTCGCCGCGACCAGATAGCTGGACTTCACCAGCCATGCCAGCAGCTCGGCGGTGGAGACGTTCATGGCGCGTCCCCGCCCGACGGCTTCTTGCTGGACTTGAACATGTCCAGCATCCGCTCGGTCACCACGTAACCACCGGCCGCGTTGCCCGCACCCAGCATCACCGCGACAAATCCCAATGCCTTTTCCAGCGTGGTATCGGCATGCCCCAACACCACCATCGCACCGATCAGCACGATGCCGTGGATGAAGTTGGATCCGGACATCAGCGGCGTATGCAGGATCACCGGCACCCGCGAGATGATCACGTGGCCGGCGATGGCCGCCAGCATGAAGATGTACAGCGCTACGAATCCGTCGCTCATCGTCGTTCGCTCCACTGGCCGGTGCGGCCCGCCGATCATACCCACGCCGCGCGCGTGCGGGCGCCTGTCAACCGAATCGGCGCTCGCCCGTTGACGTCGTATCGTCTCTGCGGAAGCTACGCTGTGCTGGTGGGAACCCCTTTCGATCCGCAACCTGCCGCACCGGCCGACACCGTGCCGGTCTCGCTGGACGCCTTCCTGGCCGGTATCGGCCCGCGTGCGTTCCGCTTTGCCGAGGCCGGCCTGCGTCACCGCGAAGATGCGCTGGACGCCGTGCAGGACGCCATGGTGAAGCTGCTCGGCTACCGTGAGCGCCCGGCCGCCGAATGGACGCCGCTGTTCTGGAGCATCCTGCGCAGCCGCATCATCGACCTGCAGCGGCGGCGCAGCTTTCGCCTGAAATTCTGGGCGCCGGCCGAGCGCGCCGACGACCAAGGCCCCATCGACTGGGCCGACCCCGGCACCGGGCCGGTGGACGAACAACAGCATCAACAGGCCTACCAACGGCTGGTCGAGGCCTTGCGCAACCTGCCGGCGCGCCAGCGCGAAGCGTTCACGCTGCGCGTGCTGGAAGACCTGGACGTGGCCACCACCGCCAAGGCGATGGGCTGCTCCGAAGGCTCGGTCAAAACCCACCTGTCGCGTGCGCGCGACGCGCTGCAAAAACAGTTTGAGGATTTCCTGTGAACCGCTCCCACGACACCGCTCGGCTGGATGCGCAACTGCGTCAGCTGCATGCCACGGCGCTGACCAGCCTGCCGCCGCAGACGTTGGCGCGCCTGCGTCAGGCCCGCCACGCGTCGGCCACCACGCGCAGCCGGCGCGGCTACTGGTTACTGGCCACCGCGTGCTCGGGCCTGCTGGCGATCGGCATTGGCCTGCAATTGCGTCCGGGCGAGAGCGCTCCGTCTGGCACCGCGCCGACGCAGTTGGTTGCCAGCGGCAGTGCCGCTACCGATACCGACGACCTGCTGACCCAGAACCCGGACCTCTACGTCTGGCTCGGGTCCGACACTGCCCTGGCCATGGAATGAGCACGATGACCCACACCACACGCCTGTTGTTGACCTTGTTGCTGTGCGCCGGGCCGTGCGCCTTGACGCTGGCCCAGGACCGCCCGCCCGGACCGCCACCGGGCCCACCCATGGATGGACCTGGCCCGCGCGGCCAGGGTGCGCATGACGAGCCCCCGATGCCTGAGTGGGACCAGCTGACCCAGCAGCAGCGCCAGGTCATGATCGATGCGCTACGCGAGCGCTGGAACGACGTGCCCGAAGAACGCCCCAGGATGTACCGGCACGCTCGCCGCTGGCTGGACATGACGCCGGAGCAGCGCAAGCAGGCCAAGGCCGGCATGGACCGCTTCCGCAACATGACCCCGGAGCAACGTCGTGAGGCCAAGGCCTTGTTCGACCGCATGCGCACGCTTAACCCGCAGCAGCGCAACGAACTGCAGCAGCGCTGGCAGAAGATGAGCCCGACCGAGCGCAGCACCTGGCTACGCGAGCATCCGCCGGTCGAGGACTGATGCGCGATGGGAAACGGGGCAGCGCACACAGCAGACGGTCTTGAGTGATCAGGCGCTATGCATTGCGTTAGTGGACGGTCGCCATCCATCACGGGCGATGCACCGCGTCTTGCAGCGCCACCGCCGCTAACGTCAGCCACGCGCACATGGCCGGTGTCGGTCATACCCTCGTACGGCAAGACGAGTACGGCGGGTAGCGCACAGCGCTGCAACGCTTTCGACCGCAACGCTGGGCAACAGCGTCTCCCCACTCGCGGCCCTGGCGGGCTGCATCCACCACCACAACACTGCCAGCACCACGAACGCGGCACTGAAGACGCCGACCAACGCCCAATGTTCGGCGGCGCAAATGGAACCGCCACCTCTTGCGGTAGCGCGAACGGCACCACATCTGCGAGCTACAGGATCAGATGACTTGCAGGACATCGGCACCGCCCGATGGCTGCTCACGATCCGCTGTGCATCGTGCTGGGCTGATCGCTCGCGATGTAGTTTCTGCCGCCGCTACCCGTTGCTCGCTGCCTGCGCCGACCACCGCGTCTTCGCCAGCAACTCATCGTCCCAATCGAAGGTCAGCGCGCCGTCCTTGATCAACAAGGCCGCGAATGCGTAGACGTTGCGCGCAAACATTTCGCTGGCATGCACGGCGCCCTGGCTGGCGAGATTGAGCGGGCCGGCGACGACCACGCCGTCGAGGTCATAGGTCTCGCCCGGGCGGGTGGCGGCGCAGTTCCCACCGGTTTCCGCCGCCAGATCCACGATCACGCTGCCGGTGCGCATACCGCGCGCCATCTCGGCGGTCACGATCTTCGGCGCCGGCCGGCCTGGCACTGCGGCGGTGCACACCACCACGTCCACGCTTTTGAGATGTTCGGCCAGACGGCGCTGCTGTTCCGCGCGTTCGTCATCGGTGAGCTGGCGCGCGTAGCCGCCTTCACCGGCCGCGCTCACGCCCAGGTCCAGAAACCGCGCCCCCAGCGAGGCGATCTGCTCACGCGTTTCCGGTCGCACATCGAAGCCTTCCACCTGCGCGCCCAGTCGTTTGGCCGTGGCGATCGCCTGCAGCCCGGCCACACCCGCGCCGATCACCAGCACCTTGCACGGACGCATGGTGCCGGCCGCAGTCGTCAGCATCGGGAAAAAGCGCGGTGCCAGTTGCGCGGCGATCAGCACCGCCTTGTAGCCGGCCATGCCGGCCTGCGAACTCAGCACGTCCATCGATTGCGCACGCGTGGTGCGCGGCAGGCGCTCCAATGGAAATGCGATCAACTCGCGCGCGGCAAATGCCTGCGCACGCGCCGGATCCGCGTCTGGCGCCAGCATGCCGATCACCACCGCCTGCGGCTTGCAGTGCAGCAGCACATCGGTGGGCGGCGCCTGCACGCATAGCACGACGTCGGCTTGAGCCAGCGTCTGCGTGTGGGCAAGCTGCGCACCGGCCGCGCTATACGCCGCATCGTCCATACTGCTGGCGCGGCCGGCAGCCGGCTCGATCCACACGCTGGCGCCTAGCGCGACCAGCTTCTTGACCGTTTCCGGCGTTGCTGCCACGCGGCGTTCGCCTGCCGCCTGTTCTTTCAGCACCAGCACCTGCACAGCCATGGGTTGCTCCGGTCGCGCGCTTCAGTCGCCGCGATGCTAGCAGAGCGCACCGGCCAAGCTGGCGGTGATGCACGCGTGTGCCGTTGGCGGGCAGATCGCAAGCGCGTGGCCCGCGCGATCGTCTGGCGGCAGCGTCTCTGCCGCACTGCACCTGCATTACGGCTCCAGCAATCCCTTCAACAGGGGCGCCATCACGGTTTCCGGCGCGAAGGCGCGCAATCGCTCGTGCCGGCCGTCGATCACCAGCGAGGCATAGCCGTGCACCGCGCTCCAGCTCAACAGGGTGCGTTGCTCCAGCAGCGCCGCATCCGGGTCGCTGCCATGGCGGGCGATCCACTGGGCGCGCACCGTCTCGCGCAGATAGGCGATCGCCTCTTCGCTGATCTGCACCAGTCGCGGCAGGCCGCTGGCACGCACGTCCAGTCCCAGCATCAAGCGGAACTGCTGCGGATAGTCGACAGCAAAGCGGATATAGCCCAGCCCGCAGCCAAGCAGCGGGTCGTTCACTTCCTGCTGGGTGGCGCGGATGCGATCGAGCATGCGCGCATAGCCATCGGCCGCCAGCTCCGCCAGTAGCCCATCCAGCGAGCCGAAGTGGTGCGCCGGTGCGGCGTGCGAAACGCCCGCGCGCCGCGCGCACTCGCGCAGGGTGAGTCCACGCAGGCCGGATTCGCCCAGCACCTCCCACCCGGCACGCCGCAGTGCGGCCGGTAGGTCGCCATGGTGATACGCAGCCGGGGCGTCTGGTCGTGGCATGGCGGTTCGCTTCTCGGGATCCCAGTGCAGCAGATAATCTTGACGATGACAAGATTCAGGCACCAGACTTCGCATGCATCTTGTCATCGACAAGATGGCTCACTCCCACAAGGAACGCCCATGAGCCCATCCCTCATCAAGTTGCGCGCGAGGCTGCTGCGCGGGCTACTGGCCGTCGCCAGCCACCTGGCTCCAGGCCCGACCGGCCGTTACCTGGCGCGCCGCTTCGTCACCCCGGGCCCGGCCGGACGTCGACAGGCTGCCGCTATCGCAGCCACGCTGGACGATATGCAACGCCAGACGCTGCACATCGACGGTTTCGGCATCGTGGTGTACCGGTGGGGCGATCTCGCCCGGCAGCCGTACGTCCTGCTGTCGCATGGCTGGGCCAGCTACGGCTTGCGCTTTGCCGCCTGGGTTCCGCAGCTGCGGGCACTCGGGTATGCGGTGCTGGCCTTCGACCAGGCCGCACACGGCCTGAGCAGTGGGCAGATCAGCAATCTGCCGCATTTCGTGAAGGTCCTGCGCGAGATGGGCAGCCGCTTCGGACGCCCCGCCGTCTTTATCGGTCACTCGCTGGGCACCGCCGCCGCAGTATTTGCCGATGATCCGACCTGGCGCGCCGCGCGCTATGTCCTGATTGCCCCACTGGTGGAGCCTGCAGCCAGCGCGAGGCGCCAGTTCCAGGCCGCCGGCATTGCGCCTGCGACCTTTGCGCCGTTCGAAAACTGGCTGATCCAGCTGACCGGCACCTGTTTTGCCGACTTCGACGCGACGTCGCATCTGCCGCAGTTCGATCGCCCGGCGCTGGTCATCCACGACCGCCGCGATCGCGAAACGCCCTGGGAAGAAGGCGCACGCTTTGCCGCGCTCTGGCCGGGCGCGCAGCTGTTCAGTACCGACGGGCTGGGGCATACCCGCATGGTCGATCACCCTTCGGTGATCACGCGCGCCTTGGATTTTGTCGGGCCGGCAGCGCCTTAAGCACACTCCGTCAGGGCGTCAGGGTTGACTTGGCCGGCAGGCCTCAGATGCGATGCGCATCGGTGGACTGCGCTGGCTGACGCGGTTGCGCGCCAACGCCCGCCACTGGCGAGCAGGCATGTGGGTGATGTGAGTCCTGCAAGTAGTTCCACCCGCCTGGCTGGCCAAGGCAACGACGCCAGCGCGCCTTCAGTGCACCGTGCCGCTGGTGTGCTGCGGGTCCAGTCGATCGATCACGCCCTGCATCGCACTGTCGAACGCGCCATCGTTGATGTGTTCGCGCAGGCGGCCCAGCCGCACCATCACTGCCAGCTCTTCGGGCGAGGCGACGCAGAAACGCACACCGCGGCGGTTGACGAACAACAGCCGCTGCGAGATCGGGCTCACCCACGACAGCTTGCCGGCCTGGACCTTGCCATCCTTGTCGACAAAATCCAGCCAGGTACCGATGTCCATCGCACGGAAACGTTCGGCGTCGGCACTGTCGATGCTCTGCGCCACCGCTTCGGCACCCAGCACCACGCTAACGCTTTCGGCGGCCGGCGGCGGCAGGTTGACCTGGGGTAGTTCCGGCAGGGCTTTTTCCAGCTCCGGGCGCGCTTCGGCAATCGCCTGCAAGGTGTCGTGCAGTGCCGTAATCGCCACCAGCACCGCATCGCCGTGCAGGCCTACGCTCGCGAACACGCGGTGCAGCGCCGGCTGCCAAACCTGCAGCCATGGCTTGCCGACGATATGCCGGCGCGCTTCTGCCAGTTCCTCCAGCACGCCATCGGCCACTGCCAGCGCCTCGATCGTGCCCGGACCTTCGTCGCCATCGCGCAGGATCGCCATGGTCAGGTGGTGCAGCCACGGCTGGCGCAGGAAATCTTCCACGGCCCTCGGAAGGCCAGCCTCTTCGGGCACGCGCTGCTCCAGCTCCGACAGCGCGCGGCTGCGGGCCAGTTCCAGCTTTTCTTGCCCGCGTTGGGTTTCAGTGGCACGGCGTTCGGCAATTTCTACCCGACGCCGATGCTGCGACAGGAAGTCGCGGAATTCTTCTTCTAACGTGAGGAAGATCGCCAGGTTCTCGTTGAACTCAGCCACCAGGCGGTCGACGATTTCTTCGACCTTGCCCATCAGCACGCGCTCGGCAGCGCTGTCGCCGTTGTTGCCTTCGCAGGCCTCGGCCAACGAGTTGAGCAGACGCCGCGCGGGGTGGGTCTTCTGCACGAACATCTTGCGGTCCAGCAGTGCGACCTTGACGAACGGCACCACCAGGCGGCCGATCATTTCGCGCGAGCGATTTTCCAGATCGCGCTCGTCCAGCATCACGTCAAATAGCATGCCGACCAGGTCGATGGCATCTTCGTCCATCGGGTCGAGTTTTGCGGTGGCCGGGTCCACGCCCAGCCGCGTGGCGCTGGACAGCACCTCGTTCTTCAGCCGCTGCGCCAACGATTCGTCGTCATCGCCGATGGCCGCCTGCAGCGTCGCGCTCGGCGTGGCCTGCAGCAGCGACAGCACCGACATCATTTCGCGCTGGCTCAACGGGCGTTGCTGGCCGACCGCTACCGTTGCTGCGGACGCAGCAGTGTCGCGCACGCTGCGCGTCTGCTGCAGCAACTCGTGCAGCGCTTCGAGCAGCATGCCCTGGCTACCGCCCGGATGATCGGCCTCGCCGTCCATGCCGCCAGCACTGCCGCCGTCGGCATGGCCGCGCTGCGTCGCGGCCTGCATGCGTCCGCGGCTATGCGCCCAGCGGTCTAGGAACCGGTTGGCCCAGGCAGGTGCGTACTGATCGCCCTGGTCGTCGCCGCCCATCCCGGCATGACCGCCCTGAGCCTGGGCCTGGGCGCGCTCTTCGGGCGTGTCGCCACGCGGCTGCATGCGCGGTGGCGGGCGCTTGGGCTGCGACATCTCCGGCATCACGCCGGCCTTGGCCAGGATCTCGTCCAGGCGTGCATACAACTTGCCGATCGGCTCAGCCAGATCGCGTTCGCACAGCTTGATCAGCACCAGCCGTACTTCCGGCGCCAGGTCGCAGGTGGCGAAGGCTTCGTGAATCGCCACACCCAGATGTTCCGGACCAATCGGGTTGGTGTCGGCCATCAATTCCAGCCCACCGGCGATCCAGCCCAGGCGGCGGTCGACCCGCGCCAGCACCTGCTTGAAATCACGCAACAGCACGGTGGCCAGATTGCGCACCGCCAGCCGCGATTCCAGCACGTGCTCGGGCACCAGACTCAGCGGGCCGGTGCCCATGTCGCCGGCCAGCACCACTTCGGCCGACAACGGCGTGCCCAGCACCAGCGCCTGCCAGCCGTCTTCCAGCTGTTGGCGGAACTGGCTGGCAACCTCTTCGCGCTTGCGACGCAATTCGCGCATGCCATCGAGAAACAGCAACTGCGACGCGCCAGCGGATTCGGCACGGTCAAACAGCACATCGTCGAAATGCGCGACTGCAGCAGCAAACACCTGCGCGAGCGCCGGCACGAACACATCGTGCGCCTGCTCAAGCAAGCGTTGGTCACGGCCCGGGTGTCCCGACGGACTGGGCTGAAAAGTCATGCGCAAAGGCTCCCCGCCTCTGCAGGCGTGAAAATATTCAAACGAGGAAAAACAGACGCGGCCCCAAATTCCGCCTTCGCATGGTAGGCGGTTCGTTCGTTTGTTAAATGTGACTCATCTCTCACTTTACTCGTGACCGCCCAGGGTTTGCGCGTCAAGCAGCCATCCTAGCTCGCTACGCCGCGGTGGAGCTTGCCGGCCGGCATTATCCGCACGCGTGGGTTAAGCCTTCAGCGTGGCGAGCTCTTCCGGACAATCCATACGTCTTGCATCGCGCCAGTGTCCACGGCCTCTGCCCGCCATGACGCGGCGAGCGTTAGGAAGGGGCCGGCTATAATTCAATGCCTCGTTGCTCCGACCCGGATTTATGCACGCACCGTATTCACTTCAGGCGCTGGACGCGCGCCGTTCGGTTCCCTCCAAACAACTCGGTGCGCCTGGGCCGGATGAAGACACCCTGCTGCGCATGCTCACCTCGGCAGTGCGTGTGCCCGACCATGGCAAGCTGGTGCCGTTCCGCTTTCTGCGCATCGGCGGCGACGCGCGCGCCGCACTGGGCGATTTCCTCGCCGAGCGCACTCTGGCCGCCGACCCGCTGGCATCGCCCGCTACCATTGCCAAGGAACGTGGGCGCTTCGGCGACGCGCCGGTCGTGATCGTGGTGATCGCCTCGCTGCGCACCGAACACAAGGTGCCCGAGCAGGAGCAACTGCTCACCGCCGGTTGCGTCTGTTTTGCATTGCTGCAGGCCGCGCAGGCGCATGGCTTCGGCGCGCAGTGGCTGACTGCCTGGATGGCCTACGACCCGGCCGTGACCGGCTATCTGGGCCTGGGCGAACACGAGCGCATCGCCGGCTTCATCCATATCGGCACCCCGCGCATGCAGGTGCCCGAGCGCGAGCGTCCGGACCCGCGCGCCTTGCTGCGCGACTGGACCCCGTGAGCACGCTGCCGGGTGCCATTGCCGCGGCGCTGCCGGGCGGCGCGCGCCCGGAGCCGCTGTACCTGATCGATGCCAGCCTGTACGTGTTCCGTGCCTGGCACTCGATCCCGGACGAGTTTCAGGACGCGCAAGGCTGGCCGACCAATGCGGTGCACGGCTTTGCGCGTTTTCTGCTGGACCTGCTGGAACGCGAGCGCCCGCAGCACATCACCATCGCCTTCGACGAAGCACTGGACAGCTGTTTTCGGCATGCGATCTACCCCGCTTACAAGGGCAACCGCGAGCCCGCACCGGATGCACTGCGACGCCAGTTTGCGCATTGCAAGGCGCTGTGCGCGGCGCTGGGGCTGAGCGTGCTGGCCCACCGCGAGTACGAGGCCGACGATCTGATCGGCAGCGCCTTGCACAGCGTGCGCGCGCAAGGCTTGCGCGGGGTGATCGTGTCGGCCGACAAGGACTTATCGCAGCTATTGCTCGAACATGACGAGCAGTGGGATTACGCGCGCAATCTGCGTTGGGGCATGGACGGCGTGAAGGCGCGCCATGGCGTGCATGCGCATCAGATCGCCGACTATCTGGCGCTGTGCGGCGATGCGATCGACAACATTCCCGGCATCACCGGCATCGGCGCCAAATCGGCGGCGGTCCTGCTGGCGCATTTCGGCAGCCTGGATGCCTTGCTGGAGCGCATCGACGAGATCCCGTTCCTGCGCTTGCGCGGCGCTGCGCAAATGGCCGTACGGCTGCGCGAACAACGCGATCACGCGTTGCTGTGGCGACAGCTCACCACCATCGCACTTGACGCCCCGCTGGCGCTGACCGATGCCGGCTTCACGCGCGCGCAAGCCGATACCGACATGCTGGGCGGCTTGTGCGAGAGCCTGCGCTTCGGCCCGCTCACCCGGCGCCGGTTGCTGGCCGCCTGCGGCGGCGCGCCGGCACCGCGCACTCCCGTTTCCCTGGAACAAGGCCTGCATCCATGAACCGACACGACACACCGCCCACCGTGGTCTACGAAGGCAAGTACCAGCGCATGGTCGTGCGCGGCACCTGGGAATATTCCGAACGCGTGCACGCCGGCGGCCTGGCCGCGATCATCGTGGCGGTGACCCCGGACGATACGATGTTGTTCGTCGAACAGTTCCGCGTGCCGCTGCAGGCACGCACCATCGAAATGCCGGCCGGTCTGGTCGGCGATGTGCATGCCGACGAGTCGATCGAGCTGTCGGCCATTCGCGAACTGGAAGAAGAAACCGGCTGGACCGCCGCGCACGCCGAAGTGCTGATGATCGGCCCCACCTCGGCCGGTGCCAGCAGCGAGAAGATCGCCTTCGTGCGCGCCACCGGCTTGCGCAAGGTCGGCGACGGCGGCGGCGATGCGAGCGAAGACATCACCGTGCACGAAATCCCACGCGCGCAGGTCGGTGCCTGGCTGGTGCAGAAGATGGCCGAGGGCTATCAGATGGATCCCAAACTGTGGGCCGGCCTGTATCTGGTCGATCACGCGTTGGATGGCACTCCGCGTGGCTGAGGACGCAATCGAACCATTGCTCGGTGCCGACGATCCGGCGCCATTTACTGTGCACAACCCGCAGGCAGCATCGCCATGGTTGCTGATCGCCGACCACGCCGGGCAGCGCGTGCCGGCACGGCTGGCCAACCTGGGACTGCCGCAGTTTGAGCTGGACCGCCATATCGGCTGGGATATCGGCATTGCGCAGGTCACCCGTCTGCTGGCCGAGGCGCTGGATGCGTTCGCTATCGCGCAGACCTATTCGCGCCTGGTGATCGACTGCAACCGGCCCGATGGCGCGGCCAGCCGGATACCGGACATCAGCGACGGCACGTCGATTCCCGCCAACCTGGCGTTGACCGGCGCCGACCGCCAGCAACGTATCGATGCGATCTTCGCGCCATACCAAGCGCGCATCGCCGCCGAACTGGATGCACGCGCGCAGCGCGCCCAACCGACGCTGCTGGTGTCGATGCACAGCTTCACCCCGGTGATGGCCGGCAACGCGCGGCCCTGGCATGCCGGCGTGCTGTACCACCGCGACACGCGGCTGGCGCATCGCTTGCTGGATGCCTTGCGTGCGGAACCGGAGTTGGTGGTTGGTGACAATCAACCGTATGCGGTCAGCGATGCCACCGACTACGCCATCCCGGTCCATGGCGAAGGCCGCGGCCTGCTGCATGTGGAACTGGAAATCCGCCAGGACTTGATTGCCGAGGCGGCCGGACAACAGGCCTGGGCAGCGCGGTTAGCGCGCATCCTGCCGCCGCTGGCGGAGGTATTGTTGGCGCCCTGAATCGCGGCGATTGGCAGCTGCATCACCGACGCGTTGAGCATCGGCAATCAGTGGGAGCGCGCTCGCGCGCGACGGAGCGTCACCGGCAAGGCTGCATCGGGCGCAAGCGCGCTCCTACCTGGGTTTCACTGCATTGCACTTCAGCGCACACGCGGGTTGATCAAGCACATCGACCGAAGCGAACCCCGATCGACACGCAAGCAATCACTTAGGCAAACCCATCGGTCGCGCGCACCAATGCATCCACATTCTCCGGCTCGAAGGCCGAGTGTCCCGAGGCCGGGCTGATCTGCAGCTGCGCCTTGGGCCACACCTTGTGCAGATCCCATGCGCTTTGCAGCGGGCACACCACATCGTAGCGGCCGTGCACGATCACACCGGGAATGTCGGCAATGCGATGCGCGTCGCGTAGCAACTGATCTTCGACCTCGAAGAAACCACCGTTGACGAAGTAATGGTTCTCGATGCGCGCGAACGCCAGGGCGAAATGCGCGTCCTCGTGTCCGGTAACGAAGTCCGCGTCCACATGCAGGAAGCTGGTGGCGCCTTCCCACACGCTCCAGGCCTTGGCTGCAGCCAGACGCGTGGCCTCGTCATCGCTAGTGAGGCGGCGATGAAACGCAGACATCAGATCGGCGCGTTCCACCGGCGGAATCGCAGTGACGTAATGCTCCCAGGCATCCGGGAACAAACGGCTGGCGCCTTGCTGATAGAACCATTCCAGCTCGAAGCGACGCAGCAGGAAAATGCCGCGCAGCACCAACTCGGTGACCTGTTGCGGATGGGTCTGCGCATAGGCCAGCGCCAGGGTCGAGCCCCAGCTGCCACCGAACACCTGCCAGCGCGCGATGCCCAGGTGTTCGCGCAGGCGCTCGATGTCGGCGACCAGATCCCAGGTGGTGTTGTCGACCAGATCGGCATGCGGCGTGGAGCGGCCGGAACCGCGCTGATCGAACAACACGATGCGGTACTTGGCCGGGTCGTGGAAGCGCCGCATCTTGTCGTTGCACCCGCCGCCCGGGCCGCCGTGCAACATCACCACCGGCTTGCCCTGCGGATTGCCGCACTGTTCGAAGTACAGCGTGTGGCGGTCGTCGACCTTCAGCATGCCGCTGTCGAACGGTTCGATCTTGGGATATAGCGCGCGCATGGTGGCTCCGACGCAAAGACCTGGATTTTAACCAGGTTAGAGCATGCCGACCTGACTGAGCAGGTTGCAATGACCTGCGGCGTCCGCGGCGCCGAACCGGCTACACCATTGCCGACGCGCCTCTGGCGCTGGCGCCATCCTGTTGGCGTTGCAGTGCATCCATCGCCACCTGCTGCTCACGCTGCTGATTGAGCGCCTGCGCTTGCTGCAACGTGTCATGCATCGGTGCTGGCTGCTGCGATATATCCGTGGCAGCGCGGAAACCCGGGGTGGTGCCGGCCACCCACATGGTGTCGCCGACCATTGCCACGCGGTCAATCTTGCCGGCGTCGGTGATGCCATTCCGCTTGGCGTCGAGCATCGCCTGGGCGACATGCGCGTCGCCAACATGTGCCGGCGCGTCCTGACGGATGCGCGCAAACATGGCCTGATCTGCCGCCGACAGTGCGGCGATGCCGTGTCCATTGGCGTGAGGCGCACGATGCGCACCGGAGGGAGCTCCATGGTGGCCGGGAGCGGGCGCCGTGGAAGAGTGTGCAGCTGGAGCGTGCGGCGTAGCCTGAGGATGCACCGCGGCGGGCGCAGGCGCGTGCGGTTGCGTCGGTGCATGCGCTGGCGCCTCACGCTGGAACCACTGACCAGGATGGGTGAGGGTGTCATAGGCCTGACCTGCCGCATGCTTGGCGGCGTCGATGCCCTGCGAGGCACTATGCGTGGCGGATTCGTACATCTGCGTGCCGCTTCGCACGGCCGTGTCTGCGGCTTGCGAGACTGCGTGCCTAGAGGCGTCGTAGGTCTTTGTGGCAACGTGTTCGGCCCGCTCCACGCCTTCGGAAAGCGCGTGCTTGGTCGCGCCGTAGGCCTGCTTCACGGTGCGCTCGGTCCGATCAATTCCCTCGGTGACCGCATGCACGCCGTCCTGATATTTTTGCGCAACCGTGTGCGACGCAACCCTAGCGGCGTCATAGGTATCGACGATGTGGTTGACGGCGTTGGCAGCGCCAGCCTGGAAGCGAGGATCATGGACACGCTGCACCACGGCCTCGGCTGCAGCGTGAGCGCCTCGCTCAACAAGACCTTTGGCTGATTCCAGGCCATCACCCACAATGCGGCCCGCTGCATCGATGCTCTGCCCGTGCAGATGCGCCGCGTCACCCACGAGACTGACCGCAGGGAAGATTGGAGCGATATAGACGCCAGCTTTGCGCGCTACCGCCTCCACGCCCTCGTCTACACCCTTCACGGCGTGGCCGCTCGCACGGACAAGATCGGCACCGTATTGCAGGCCGTACCCGACGCCTTGTACAGGAGCGTTGCGCTCAATGTTGTCGCGGATGGCCGGATCGACATTCAGGGCCAGATATTCATTCAATTGCCGCCGGAGATTCGGCGATAACTCGCCCTGGCCGTCTTTACCGTGCATCTGGCGCAGCGATTCGGATAGTTCCGCGCGCGCTTGCGATACATCTCTGCCGAAATGGTCGATGCCGGCCTTGTGCTCGGCGTAGCGTTGCGAGGCCTCCTGGAAGCGATGTGGCTCCAGGATGTTGTCCGGGCTCTTGCTGTGGAAATGCTGCTGCCCGCCGTGGTCGCTCAGCTGCATCGCGATCAACGCATTGGGCGGCGCGGACCCGGCCGGCGCATCCAGATACCGACCGGCACGCAGGCTCTGGATATCCTCTTTGCTAGCCAGCGACACCACCTCACCGACATGCGGACTCGCTGCGCTCACCACGTCGCCGGCCATACGGTAATTGGTGAGGTGAAAACCCGGCTGCGGCTGGCCATCAATCAGCTCGGCAGCACCGAAAGCGTTGTACGTGGCACCGCGCAGGCCGTACTTCGCGGCCTCTATCTCGGCTACCGCGCCGCCCAGCGAATGGCCGGTGGCGAATACCTGGCTCTTTGGAATGCCCTGTGCCGCCGCCTTGGCGATCATCTGCGCAGTGAATGCATCCGCTGCGGGCTTTTGCGTATTGACGGTGTCACGCACCATCTTGGCATCGACGGCGATATCTTGAAAAGTGGTAAGCGCATGGTCCGCTTTTTCTGACTTGGTTTCGCCAGAGAATAAACCTGGATCAGTGCCGCGGTAAGCAATGATGACGTTATGAGGCGCCACCGTACTTTGATAGGCGGTTGCATGGAAGCCAGTCATTGGGTCGCTTGCGTAGCCGAAGACCTTGTATTTGTGACCATCTAGAGATACATACTTATTATTATCACCGACATCGCTTCGCGAACGATTGGCATACGAATCGTTGCTCGCATCGGCTAGCGCTTGATCGATGGGCTTCATGACTTGGCTTCCTTAACAGTGATCGTCACTGGAAAATAAGCATCCGGGCTTTGGAGCACTTCAGGATCATTAGGGTTTAACTCTAGCGCGCCATAGGGGACTAACGACGGGTCTCCGTAGGAACTCTTTTTGAAATAACTTTTGCCAATATTTTCGTGCAAGAGCTCATCTAACAGCCCGCCCCAACCGAACTTCACCCCCTTTCCTATTGCGCTCACACCGACACTGGTCACATCCCAATGACAGACACCTAGGTTGAAGTAGTCCTCATCAACCAATGCATCACGATAAAAATAGCCTTTCCAGGTGTGGTCATCCACTTGAACCATTGGGACATCGAGCCCGGCATTTGGTACATGCTGTTCGCCAATCAAGGGAATCATCGGCACGCATTTCGTATTGATGACGTCATATCCGATATAAGCCCCCTTGAACGAATCCCACGGTCCCGGTGCGTGCGATGTGGCGATGACTTCGTAACGCTTCACCGGGTGTGGATTGAGGTGACCGGTTGCGCCATCGTTGCCGACATCGATACCTTTCGAACAGCCGGCGGTGGTCGCAGCAGCCAGGGGCATGATGGCAGCAGCGGCCAGATGGTGCAGTTTCATTAGATCGTCCTCAGTGGGATAAGCCGCAGGGGTTGCGGCAGGGCGTACGGGTGGGAGCGGCGGTAGCGATCCGCGCGTGGGCGTTAGTGGAAACTCGTCATGCGGCAACCTGCCCAGCCTGGTGTCGAGGTGGGCATCGCTACTCACCATCTCGCGCAAGATCTGCGCATCGCGCGCTGCGCGTGCACGGTAGGAGTTGTCGCGGTTCTCGGTCTTTTCACGGTTCATCGCGCGCATCCTTCCTTGTTCTCCAGGCATCCAAGCTACGCTGGCGATACTACTCTTCGACATCCGCAAAGCCAGTGCTGTAGTACCGGCGACATCAGCGCCGGTGATGGTCATTCCCGTGCACGCTAGGACGCTAATCGCGGTTGACACCGTATTCCTGCAACGCAGCAGGAAAAGCGATACCTCAGCCGCGCTCCCGAAAGCACCCGAGATGAACACCACGGGACATCCCTGTCAGGCACCCTGGCAGCTGCGCCATACGCTGGCCGCCACAAACCTAGGCCAGCGGTTTGCGCCCCAGCGTGACCCGGTCGCGCTGCTCCAGGTCCTGGTAGGTCGCTACCGTGTCGAAACCGGCTGCGGCAAGCAATGCCCGCACCGCAGCCCCCTGGTCCCAGCCATGTTCCAGCAACAGCCAGCCGCCCGGTAGCAGATGCACAGGCGCATCGGCCACGATCAGGCGGATATCGTCCAGCCCGTCGCTGCCGGAGGCCAGCGCACTACCCGGTTCATAGCGCAGATCGCCCTGCTGTAGATGCGGGTCGTGCGCGGCGATATACGGTGGGTTGCTGGCAATTAAGTCGAAGGCCTCCCCCGCCAATGGCGCGAACCAGTTGCCCAGCCGGAAGTCGACATTGGGCAAGCTGTGGCGATCCGCGTTGCGACGCGCCATCCCCAGCGCCGCTGCGCTGGCATCGGTGGCGATCAGCTGCGACTGCGGACGTTCGCTGGCGATGGCCAGCGCAATCGCACCGCTGCCGGTGCCCAGATCGGCGGCTCGACGGCCCGGCGAGGTGTCCAAGCGCTCCAGCGCCAGCTCCACCAGCAGCTCAGTGTCAGCGCGCGGGATCAGCGTGGCCGGCGAGACGGCCAGGTCCAGCGTCCAGAATCCGCGCGAGCCGGTCAGGTAGGCGACCGGCACGCCGGCCTCGCGGCGCTGCACCAACGCCTCGAAAGCCTGCGCGACCGATGGAGGCACCGCATCGCGCCCGTGCATGAACAACCAGGCGCGATCACGCCCCAGCGCATGCAGCAGCAGCGCCTCGGCATCACAGCGCTCGATCCGTTCGGCGGCGCGCCGTAGCACCTGATCGGCTGGAATGGCAGCGAGATCGTCGGACATACGGACTGTTCACTCATGCGCAACATCGGCTGGCCATTATCGACGATGGCGTACGCCACGGTTGCACTAGATTCAGCCTGAAGAATCGATAGCTCCAGCCTATCTATACAATTCCATCAATCGATTTGAGGAATCTATCGCTCCTGCCTACTATGGCGTCTGTTCCATCCCCCGCCCCCTTTTACCGCACGAGGAAACTCAATGTCTCTCATCAACACTCAGGTTCAGCCGTTCAAGGCGAATGCGTACCACAATGGCAACTTCATCGAAGTCACCGAGGCCAGCCTGAAGGGCAAGTGGTCTGTGCTGATCTTCATGCCGGCCGCATTCACCTTCAACTGCCCGACCGAAGTGGAAGACGCTGCCGACAACTATGCTGCCTTCCAGAAGGCTGGCGCCGAGGTGTATATCGTCACCACGGACACGCACTTCTCGCACAAGGTGTGGCACGAAACCTCCCCGGCCGTGGGCAAGGCGAAGTTCCCGCTGATCGGCGACCCGGCCCACAAGCTGACCCGCGCCTTCGGCGTGCACATCGAAGAAGAAGGCCTGGCCCTGCGCGGCACCTTCATCATCAATCCGGAAGGCGTGATCAAGACCCTGGAAATCCACGACAACTCCATTGCCCGCGACGTCACCGAGACGCTGCGCAAGCTGACGGCGGCACAGTTCGTGGCCAACAATCCTGGCCAGGTCTGCCCGGCCAAGTGGAAGGAAGGCGCCAAGACCCTGGCTCCGTCGCTGGATCTGGTCGGCAAGATCTAAGCCGCCGCGCATCCCTGGCCCGGTTCATCGGGCCGGGGGTGAACCGGAGCCGGTGCCGGGCTGCCCGCCAGCCATCGCCAGCACGCATTCCCGACATCGCGCCGGCTGCGGTTCACCTCCTTCCTCCCCGGCGACCTGCGTTTGCGCAGCGAGCGACGCCACGCTCTCCCCTTGCCCATTCCCAGGAGTTTTCCATGTTGGATGCCAATCTCAAGACCCAGCTGACCGCCTACCTGGAACGGGTGACGCGGCCGATTCAAATCAACGCATCGATCGACGAAAGCCCTGGTTCGCGCGAAATGCTCGACCTGCTGGAAGAGTTGGTGCTGCTCTCGGACAAGATCAGCCTGGACATCCACCGCGACGACAACCAGCGCAAGCCCTCGTTCGCGCTGACCACGCCGGGCCAGGACATCTCGTTGCGCTTTGCCGGGCTGCCGATGGGCCATGAATTCACCTCGCTGGTGCTGGCGCTGCTGCAGGTGGGCGGCCACCCGTCCAAGGCGGCTGCCGAACTGATCGAGCAGGTGCAGCACCTGGATGGCGATTACCAGTTCGAAACCTATTTCTCGCTGTCGTGCCAGAACTGCCCGGACGTGGTGCAGGCGCTGAATCTTGCCGCCGTGCTCAACCCGCGTATCAAGCACGTGGCCATCGACGGTGCGTGGTTCCAGGACGAAGTGGAAACCCGCCAGATCATGTCGGTGCCCACCGTGTATTTGAACGGCGAGCTGTTCGACCAGGGCCGCATGACGCTGGAGCAGATCGTCGCCAAGCTCGACACCAACGCGTCCAAGCGCGACGCTGCGAAAATCGCCGCGAAAGAGGCGTTCGACGTGCTGGTGGTGGGCGGCGGCCCGGCTGGTGCTGCTGCAGCGGTGTATGCCGCGCGCAAGGGCATCCGCACCGGCGTGGCGGCCGAGCGTTTCGGTGGCCAGGTGCTGGACACCATGTCGATCGAAAACTTCATCTCCGTGCAGGAAACCGAAGGCCCGAAGATGGCCGCCGCGCTTGAGCAGCACGTGCGCCAGTATGAGGTGGACATCATGAATCTGCAGCGTGCCGAGCAGCTGATTCCAGCCGGCGCCGATGGCCTGATCGAGATCAGGCTGGCCAATGGCGCCTCGCTCAAGAGCAAGACCGTGATCCTGTCCACCGGCGCGCGCTGGAGACAAATGAACGTGCCCGGCGAAGACCAGTACAAGAACAAGGGTGTTGCGTATTGCCCGCATTGCGACGGCCCTCTGTTCAAGGGCAAGCGCGTGGCAGTGATCGGCGGCGGCAACTCCGGCGTGGAAGCGGCGATCGACCTGGCCGGCATCGTGGCGCATGTCACGCTGGTGGAATTCCATGACAAGCTGCGCGCCGATGAAGTGCTGCAACGCAAGCTGCGCAGCCTGCACAACGTGCGCATCATCACCAGCGCGCAAACCACCGAAGTGCTTGGCGACGGGCAGAAGGTGACCGGCCTGGTTTACAAGGACCGTACCGGCGGCGACATCCAGCATATCGATCTGGAGGGTGTCTTCGTCCAGATCGGCCTGCTGCCCAACACCGAGTTCCTGCGTGGCACGGTAGCGCTGTCGCCGCGCGGCGAGATCATCGTCGACGACCGCGGCCAGACCGATGTGCCGGGCGTGTTCGCCGCCGGCGACGCCACCACGGTGCCGTACAAGCAGATCGTGATCGCGATGGGTGAAGGTTCCAAGGCGGCACTGAGCGCATTCGATCATCTGATCCGCTCCAGCGCACCTGCCACTGCCGATAACGTGGCCCAGGCCGCATGAGCGAGCGCCTGCTTAGCACCCGGCCAGCCCGGGCGCTAAGCTCGCAGCACGCTCCAGTCGTTCCCCGTCACCGCAATGAAGGCTGCTGCATATGAACCTGCGTGACCTGAAATATCTGGTAGCCCTGGCCGACCACAAGCACTTCGGACGCGCTGCGACGGCGTGTTTCGTGAGTCAGCCAACACTGTCTACCCAGATCAAGAAACTCGAAGACGAGCTCGGCGTATCGCTGGTGGAGCGCGCGCCGCGCAAGGTCATGCTGACCCCGGCCGGCCGCGAAGCCGCCGTGCGTGCGCGTAGCATCGTGGCCGAAGTCGAACAGATGAAGGAAGCCGCACGCCGCAGCCAGGACCCGGAAGCGGGCACCGTGCGTCTGGGCATCTTTCCCACGTTGGCGCCATACCTGTTGCCGCATGTGGTGCCGCGCATCCGTGAGCGTTTTCCGCGCCTGGAACTGCTGCTGATCGAAGAGAAAAGCGACCAGTTGATGCACCAGTTACGCGAGGGCCGCCTGGATGCTGCGCTGCTTGCCCTGCCATTGCAGGATGACCAACTGCATGCCGAATTTCTGTTCGAAGAGCCCTTCGTGCTGGCAGTGCCGGAAGGCCACCCACTGGCGCGCCACGACAGCATGACCCTGGACGATCTGTCCGAGCAGCGCCTGTTGCTGCTGGAAGATGGCCACTGCTTGCGCGACCAGGCACTGGATGTCTGCCATCTGGCCGGCGCGCTGGAAAAATCCGAATTTCAGGCAACCAGCCTGGAAACCCTGCGTCAGATGGTGGCCGCCAATGTCGGCGTGACGTTGTTGCCCCTGCTCGCGGTCAAGCCGCCGGTCGCACGCTCGGACAATATCCGCCTGATCCGCTTCCGCGAAGACAAGCAGCCCAGCCGCCGTATTGCGATGGCCTGGCGGCGTAGCTCGGCGATGACCGCTTTTCTGGAGCAGCTGTCGCAGCTGTTCAAGGAACTGCCCGATAGCCTGTTCACGCTGGATCAGCCTGCAGCGGGACCGAAGGCGGTTGCCGCTTAGAGCAGCTCACAAAACGACTGCGATCACCGTCAGGCGGGCGCGGCCGGTGCTCGGAATCGGCGTGTACCACGCGTACACTGCGGTCCTGGGCGCGCCGTCCACGCCCACCTGACGACTGCGCGCTACATTTTGTTAGCCGCTCTTAGGGATTTGGAATTTTGAGAGTCGGGATGCGTTGCACCATTGCTGCGGTCGCTTGGTGCGAGGACTGCCAGTTTTGTACGAAGGCGACGCGAGAGCGTCGCCTTTTGTTTGTCTGGTGTTTACGAGACACAACGTACAACAGCCGTGTGGTAAAGCTCGCTTGAGACAGGTGAGCAATCAGCGCACACGGCAAGCGTTGCGCTCGCATGCGCTACGTTCTTCTACGTCACCGTTCTGTTCTGATCGAAGCAGGATCCTCATAAGATCGCCGCCCTACTGGGAGCCGGGCCTGGCGCTCCGGTGCCTCGCTCGAAGCTAGGCAGTCGGGTACGCAGCCCCACATTGCGATCTGCCCATGGCGCCCTCATCTTGCCGATGCTGCTTGCCGTCTTGGCAAGCCGTATTCGTCAGGAGACTGCCATGACTTCGCAACACAACAGCGGCTTGCCGCCATCCATTCTGGTATCCAGCCACGACCTTGCCCGGCTTGAGGCATTGCTCGATTCGCCGACCTTCAACAAGCACCCCGCCGCCACTGCGCTGAGCGATGAACTGGGCCGCGCCCGCGTGCTGCCGCCCGACCAGATTCCTGGCGATGTTGTCACCATGCACTCACGCATCGAATGCGAAGACGAACTGCATGGCGAACGGCATACGCTTACCCTCGTGTATCCGCATGAGGCCGATGTGCAGCACGGCCGCATCTCGGTGCTTGCGCCGGTCGGCAGTGCGCTGCTTGGCCTGTCGGTCGGTCAGAGCATTGATTGGCGCACGCCCGACGGACGCGACCTGCGCCTGCGCGTGACTGCCGTGCACGATCAACCTGCAGCTGCGGGCGACTTCCCGCGCTAAGCGCGCTAACGTAGCGCGCTGCGTCCTATCCACGACCCGTTCCACGATTCGAGAGAACCCGCATGACCGCATCCCCCTCCAAGCTTGCCCAACTGCGCGACCTGTCTGTCGTCGTTGCCGACACCGGCGATTACGACGCCATCAAGCGATTGAAGCCGGTTGACTGCACCACCAATCCCACACTGGTCAAAAAGGCGCTGGACCTGCCGGTCTATGCCGATCTGATCGAACGCGAACTGACCTGGGGCCGCGAGCACGGCGGCGACGATCGCACCGCCACCATCCACGAGGTCGCCGACCGCCTGACCATCGGCGTGGGCGTCAAGCTGGCCGAACTGGTGCCGGGCCGCGTGTCCACCGAGGTGGACGCCGACCTGGCCCACGAAACGCAGGCCACCATCGCCAAGGCGCGCAAGTTCATCGCGATGTACGCCGAGCGTGGCGTGTCCAAAGACAAGATCCTGATCAAGATTGCCGCGACCTGGGAAGGCATCGAAGCCGCCCGTCAGCTGCAGCGCGAAGGCATCGACTGCAACCTCACGCTGATCTTCAATCGCTCCCAGGCACTGGCCTGCGCAGAAGCCGGCGTGTTCCTGATTTCCCCGTTCGTGGGCCGCATCCTGGATTACTACGTCGCCCATGGGCAGACCCCGGCCAGCATCGACGAAGATCCGGGCGTGGTGTTCGTGCGCACCGTCTACAACGAATTCAAGCGGCGCGGCTCATCCACCGTGGTGATGGGCGCCTCGTTCCGCTCCACCGCGCAGATCGAAGCGCTGGCCGGCTGCGACCGCCTGACCATTTCGCCGGATCTGCTGGAAAAGCTCGACGCCGAACACGGCGAGTTGCCGCGCAAGCTCTCGCCGGCCGACGCCAACAATGCGCAGATCACCCCGATCAACAGCGACAGCTTCGCTTCTGGCCTGGCCGCCGACCCGATGGCCACCGAAAAGCTGGCCGGCGGCATCGACACCTTTGCCAAGGATCTACAGGCCCTACGCCAGACCATCGCCGACAAGCTCGCTGGCTGATCGCAGCAACGTTGTTCTGCGACATCGACGCCCGCGGCCTTCTGGCTGTGGGCGTTGTGGTTTCTGGGGTCTGGCTTTCGTGAGATTGAAGGCCGAATCCATGTATTCGCAGACACGCCGAAAGGTCCACGGCGGCAGCAGCGCGATGCCTCGCCCACCCGCATCGAAACGTATCGATAGCGTTACCTGCAGGCGCATCGCTGCCTGCACCTACATCTGTATCGCCACTTGTAGCGAGTGCCACATCTGCACCTGCCATGCACACAGACAGGCGACCACAGGGCCCAGCACGCTGGCGACTGTGCCAAGCACCGGCCCAGGATCGACCGGCGTCTGCAGCAATATCTCTCTCTCCACATATCGCTTACACCCGGCGCACGCGCACTGCCTAGAATCCGGGTTCCCTCAACTGGCGTAACCGACAATGGCAAACATTGCAGTGGTGATGGTCGACGGCGTGGCCGATTGGGAAATCGGCGTGGTGCTGCCGGCGGCACGCGAGTGGTTCGGCGACGAGGTCGCGATCGCCAGCATCGATGGACAGCCGGTGCAGTCCATCGGCGGCCTGCGCATCACCCCGGAATTTGCGCTCTCGGATCTGGCGCCGCTTGAGGCCGACCTGTGGATCCTGCCCGGCAGCGAGCGCTGGCAGGCCGGCGAGATCCCTGGGCTGAGCGGTCTGCTGGCCGAGCGCGTGCAGCAGCAGCGCCCGGTCGCCGCGATCTGCGGCGCCACCCTCGCCTTCGCCTATGCAGGCCTGCTCGATGAGCGCACACACACCAGCAACGCGCTGGCATTCCTGCAGGAGCACGTGGTGCCGTACGCGGGCGCGGCGCACTATCGCCACGAAAAAGTCGTCAGCGCCGATGGCGTCATCACCGCACCTGGCACCAGCCCGGTGGGCTTTGCGCTGGCCTGCATGCGGCAATTGCATCCGGAGCGCACTGATACGCTTGCCCAACTGCGTGGCATGTTCGCCGGGGAATTTGTTTAATCCAAACGATTCAGGCCGGTACAGCTGATGCACGGCATTGGCTCGCTGCGATGATTCACCAAACCGGTTCCTGCACGCGCGCCGCAGCAACTCTCTCGTGCTGTCGATCGCGCACCAAGCAGCGGCGGGGATGTGTTCAACGGTTGTCTGCATCACTTGCCATGGCGACTGGCTCATGTGGATCGCTGCGCAGCTTCGCCATAGCGGCTCAAAAAGATGGCCGCGTCGTCTCCGACGTGGCCATTCAAGTTGCCCGGCATGCACTCCCATGCGCTGCCTGATCGTGATAACGCTGCCGGTCACTGTTGGCCATCGGCGCGCTGCCACGATCATGTGGACGACAGCGCTTCAATCCGGCCCGCCTTTCCGTCAGGCATCCAGCCCGATCGGGCAGCTCACTCCCGTGCCGCCAAGCCCGCAATAGCCATTGGGATGCTTGGCGAGATATTGCTGGTGATCGTCTTCGGCGTAGTAGAACGCGGGCGCCGGGAAGAGGATCTCCGTGGTGATTGCGCCATACCCGGCTGCTGTCAGCTGTTGCTGATACGTATCGCGGCTGGCAAGCGCGGCGGCGTACTGCGCCGGTGTGGTGCAGTAAATCGCCGAGCGATATTGCGTACCGACGTCGTTACCCTGCTGCATACCCTGGGTCGGGTCGTGACTTTCCCAGAAGGTGCGCAGCAATTGTTCGAACGACACTGCTTGTTCGTCGAACACCACCAGCACCGCTTCGGTGTGGCCGGTTTGCCCGGAACACACTTCCGAGTAAGTCGCGTTCGGCGTCTGCCCGCCGGCGTAACCCACTGCTGTGGTGTACACCCCTGGGACGTCCCAGAACTTGCGTTCCGCGCCCCAGAAGCAGCCGAGCCCGAATTGCACCTGGGCCAGGCCCGTGAACTCACCACGCAACGGATGACCGTTGATCAGGTGGATGTTGTGCAGCGGCAGCGCTTGCTCGCGCCCGGGCAATGCCTCGCCCGGACGTGGCATACGTTGTTTGAAGGCGCCGATTCCCAGCATGGTGCAACTCCGCAATCGTGAGGATTGCTTGCTGGATGGCGCCGGCCGGAGCCGCTTTCAAGCCTGCCTGGCCAGCGCATGTCGCCTGCGCCGCATTACTTGGTCTTGGCGACTGCCGCGCGCGTATCCACTTCTGGCATCGCCGAGCTGTGGTGGTTGATGATCAGCCACTTGCCGTCGCGCTTTTCGTACACGAAGGTGTAGCGGGCCTGCACGTTGCTCTTCTTGCCTTCCTTGTCGGTCAACGTGAAGGTGTACACACCGGCATCCACTGCGCTGTCCTCATCGAGCACCCGCACGGTGCGGTAATTGACCACGCCCTGCGGCTTCTTGGTCAGGAACATTTCGAAGTAATTTTCGATCTGCTCGCGCGAGGCGCGTACTTCGTTGGAGACGGTCGGCAGCAACACGCCGTCCGGGGCGTACAGATCGGCCACCTTGTGCGGGTTGCCGGTGGCCAGCGCCGCGTTCCAGGTATCGAACAGCGCAGCGACTTCGCGCTCTTCGCCGCCGGTCGGCAGCTTGGCCTTGTCGGTGTAATGCATCACGCCGCCAGCCAGCGCCGGGGTGGCAGCCAGAGCCAGAACAAGAGAGAAAAGAGTGCGACGCATGGGTATCTCCGTGTGATTGATGGGGGGCCTCATCGGGCAGGCTCAGTATCGAAATCAAGCAGCCCCAACAATTCTGCCGAGTGGCATATACTCAAATACGCTGATCGGCCTAGGGCAACATCATGGAAACCCCCACCAATGCGGGTGATTGGCGGCTAGCCTTACGCCGCGAAGCCTCCGACAGCGCACGTTGGCAAGCGCTTTGGGAAGCCGCCGTGACACTGCGCCAGGCGCAAAGCCCCGAGCAGGCCTGCGATGCAGTCCTTGGGAGGGCGCTGCTGTTACTGGGCCTAGAACACGGCGCGGTGCTGGCGCAGCGCGGCCCGCGCGCGCACGTGCTGGCCAGCCGTGGCCGCGCCTTACCGCCCGGGGCCAGCGCCGCTGGCGACGGCCACGAAGCGGCCTGGTTGATGCCGCCACGTCCTTCAGACATTGGCGAAGCCAGGGTGCCGATCCATGCGCTAGGCACCACCCACGGCATGCTTTGCGTGGCCTGGACCGAGGGCCGCCAAGCACCCGGCAACGACGATGTACAGGCGCTGCAGGCATTGGCGCTACTGCTGCCGGCGATGGTGGCCGAACCGGTCAAACCGATCCCCACGCGGCGGCGCAAACCGGTGCACGACGATCGTCTGGGCGCGCTGAGCAAGCGCGAAAAACAGGTGTTGTCACTGCTCCCGCGCGGACTCACCAACGCGAGCCTGGCAGCTGAACTGGGAATTGCTCCCGGCACGGTGAAAGTGCACGTGGAGCGAATCCTGCAGAAACTTGAGGTAAAAGATCGCACCCAGGCCGCGGTCTACGCGGTCCAATCCGGACTTGCGCTATGAATGCATTGGCGGTGCGTTGGAACGATTGGCCGATCACCCGCAAGAGCCTGGCAGTTGTCACACTGCCGTTGCTGTTGCTGGCCGTGGCATTGATGGCGATCTACAGCGTGGAGCGGCAAAACATCGCTGCCGAAAACGACGTGCGACAGACCCTGGAAGTGCTCAGCGATCTCTACGAAGCGCACGCGTTATTGGCCGAAACCGCGGCCGGCGTGCGCGGTTACCGGCTGGTGCGGCGCGATGAATTCCTCACCCCGTATCGCGATGCCGAGCCACGCCTGCAAGGCGTGGTCGACCGTCTGTCGCAACGCATTACCGACCCCAGTCAAGCGCAGCGCTTTGCGCGTATCAAGCCACTTTTCGCCGAAAAAATGCAGGGTTGGCGCCGATTGCTGGCCCCGGATCTGAGCCGCGAAGAAGAGATCCGGCAGCTGTGGGACGGCAAGTACAAGCTCGACATTCTGCGTGCCGAACTGCGCGAATTGCGCAATTACGAAACCGCGCAGTTGCAGGTGCGCACCGCCAAGGCGCAAGGCCTGCGTCAGCGCAACCTCATCATCACCTTGAGCGCAGCGATGCTGGGCGGCCTGGGCGCGGTGTTTGCGGTGGCGTGGTTCGCCTCGGCATTGTCCGGACGCCTGCGCACGCTGGCCGCCAATGCCGACCGCCTGGGCGAAGGCCTGCCGCTGGCAGCGCAACCGCGAGCCGGCGATGAGCTGGGACAGGTTGGTCAGCGCCTGGCCCAGGCCAGCGAACTGCTGGCCGCACGCGCAGCCGAAGCGCAACTGGCGCGGCGCGAAGCGGAAACCGCCAATCGCGCAAAAACCGAATTCCTGTCGCGTAGCAGCCATGAGTTGCGCACCCCACTCAATGCGATTCTGGGGTATGCGCAGGTGCTGGAAATGGATCTGCCCGAGCCAGCCCATCGCCGGCATCTGCAGCATATTCTCGGTGCAGGTCGGCACTTGCTCGGGTTGATCACCGAGTTGCTGGACATCGCGCGCATCGAAGCCGATCAGCTGGATTTGAGCCCGGAACCGATCTCGGTCCGTGCGGCCGTGCATGAAGCCTTGGGCCTGATCGCACCGGATGCAGACAAGCATGGCATCGCGTTGCAACCCGCATCGATCGACGGGCCGTGGACGGTGCGCGCCGATGCGCAGCGGCTGCGCCAGGTGCTGCTCAATCTGTTGTCGAACGCGGTCAAGTTCAATCGTACCGGCGGACAGGTGCAGGTAAGCGCGCATACCGAAGGCGAACACGTGCGCATCACGGTGGCCGACCAGGGCGCAGGGCTGACGCCGGCGCAGATCGAACGCTTGTTTACACCGTTCGAGCGGCTGGGCGCCGAGCGCTCTGCAGTAGAAGGCACCGGTCTTGGGTTGGCACTGAGCAAGCGCCTGATCGAGGCCATGGGCGGGCACATCGGCGTGGACAGCACCCACGAGGGTGCGCGCTTCTGGATCTCGCTGCCGCAAGGTGAACCGCAGCGCAGTGAACCGGCCCGCCCCCTGCTGCCACCTAGCGTCAGTGGCAGCGGCATTTGCCGCGTGCTGAGCATCGAAGACAACCCCTCCAACCAGGCATTGATCCGCACGCTTACCGAGCGTCGCCCGCAATGGCAACTGCTTGAAGCGGAGAGCCTGGCACAGGCGCGGGAGCTGTTGCAGCAGGGCGTGCCGGATCTGATCTTGCTGGATCTGCATCTAAGCGATGGCAACGGCGAAGAGCTGTTGCGCGAATTGCAGGGGCAGACGGCGATGGCCGCCATCCCGGTGGTGGTGATCAGCGCCGATGCCACGACCGCCACGCTTGCGCGCGTCGGTCACCAGGGCGTGCGCGCCTATCTGACCAAACCGCTTGATGTGGCGGAATTCTTCACCGTGATCGACAGGTTGCTGGCATGACACGCGACGAAATCCTCGCTTCCCGCATCCTCATCGTCGACGACGAGCCGGCCAACGTACGGCTGCTCGAGGACCTGCTCCAGCGCGAAGGATTCCAGCAAGTGATCGCCACCACCGATCCGTTGCGGGTGATGGGGCTGGTGTCGGCCTTTGCGCCGGACCTGATTCTGCTGGACCTGAAGATGCCGGAGCTGGACGGCTTCGCGTTGCTGGAACAGCTAGCGCGGCTATCGGACCCCGGCCAGTTTCTGCCAGTGATCGTGCTGACCGCCGACCCCAGCCGCAGCGCGCGCCACCGTGCCCTGGGCCTGGGTGCCAAGGACTTCTTGACCAAGCCGCTGGACACTTTCGAGGTCGCCTTGCGGGTCTGGAACGTGGCCGAGACCACCGTATTGTTCAAGCGTCTGCGCGCATTGGCAGCCCCGGATGCAGCGCCGCCGGGATGGCGTCAGCAGAGTTGAGTTGGAGAGCGGATGCGACGCGGCCATTCAACATCTCACACCGCCCGCGTGACCTGCCCGCACAAGCCGATCTCCGCCAGCACTGCCTGGGCCTGGCTCAAATGCACATCGGCCACGCAAACCTGCAGCACGCCGAAAGCAGGGAGCTCGCCGGCGCCGCCCAGCAGCGATTCGCCGAAGACGAACGCCGTGATGCCGGCATCTTCCAGCGCGTGCTTGGCCAGATGCGCATCGATGATGTGACTGGCGCGGTAGGCGATCTGCATCTTCAGCCACGCTCCGCACGTTCGCGCTCAGCGCCGTTGCGCCAGTCGCGTAACGCCGGCAATGCATCCAGCGCTGCCACATAATCGCCGGCGGCTTCAAACAGCGGCACGCCGTAGCTGGAAAAACGTAGCGCTACCGGCGCGAACATCGCATCGACGATGCCGAACTCGCCACACAGGAACGGCCCGGCGTGGCCGTGTTCGGCGCGCAGGCTTGCCCATAGTGCCTGGACGCGCGTGATGTCGCGCTCGGCCGCCGCATCCACCTGCGCGGGGCCCGGCGCGCGGGCCAGATTCATCGGCAGCTGGCTGCGCAAGGCGGCAAAGCCCGAATGCATTTCTGCCGAGGCAGCGCGCGCTTGCGCACGCATAGCCAGGTCGGCCGGCCAGCCGCGACCGTCCAGCCAACGCTCATTGATGTACTCGCAGATCGCCAGCGAATCCCACACATGCAGCGCGTCGTGCCACAGCACCGGCACCTGGCGGGTTGGCGAATACCCGGCAATGCGTACCTCGTATTCGGATGTCGCGAGCGGCAGCGCGATTTCCTCGAACGGCACCTGAAAATGCCGCAACAGCAGCCACGGCCGCAACGACCAGGAGGACAGGGTCTTGTCGCCGATCACCAGGCGGGGCAGTGGCATGGGCTGTGCGCTCCAAGAGGGTCGGCGCAGCGTACGCGTCGCGCCCCATGGCCGCCAGCCATGGCTTGCCGCACGGCACGCCCTGCCCTGCAGCCCGCATCGAGGCAGAGCTTGACGCAAACGACCCCAGGCAGGACGCGCGAGAAGCCACGCGCAGCGCCTGCCACGGCATGGCCGCGGCGGCGCGTGCTCCTTGGCTGCATGTGCCAAGGCAGGCGGCAACAGCGCCAACCATGGCACGCACGGCCTGCAGGAGGCTACCCGGCACGCCGGCCACGCCCGAACCGCGGACCAAACCCCACCACGCAGCGCTCGCGCCTACCCCTAACCGGTGCCACCGCCTAAACTTGCGGTTTACCTATTGCTGATGCGCGCATGTCCGAGACCCTAGCCACCGACGCCACCGCCCCGGCGGAGAAGAAAGACTTCATCCGCCAGATCGTCCGCGAGGATCTGGCCAGCGGCAAGCACACGGTTATCCGCACCCGCTTCCCGCCCGAGCCCAACGGCTACCTGCACATCGGCCATGCCAAGGCGATTTGCCTGGATTTCGGGTTGGCCGCCGAGTTCGGCGGGCTGTGCAACCTGCGCCTGGACGACACCAACCCGGCCAAGGAAGACCCAGAATTCGTCACCGCCATTCAGGACGACGTGCGCTGGCTGGGCTATGACTGGGCGCAGCTGCGCCACGCCTCGGATTATTTCGAGGTGTATTACTTGGCCGCGCAGAAGCTGATTCGCGATGGCCACGCCTTCGTGTGCGACCTTTCCGCAGAACAGGTGCGCGAATACCGCGGCACGCTGACCGAGCCCGGCCGCAATTCGCCATTCCGCGAGCGCAGCGTCGAGGAAAACCTCGACCTGTTCGGCCGCATGCGTGCCGGCGAATTTCCCGATGGTGCGCGCACGCTGCGCGCCAAGATCGACATGGCCAGCGGCAACATCAACCTGCGCGACCCGGCGCTGTACCGCATCAAGCATGTCGAGCATCAGAACACCGGCAATGCGTGGCCGATCTACCCGATGTACGACTTCGCGCATTCGCTGGGCGATGCGGTGGAAGGCATCACCCATTCGCTGTGCACGCTGGAATTCGAAGACCACCGCCCGCTCTACGACTGGTGCGTGGACAAGGTGGACCTGGCCGGGCATCCGGAGCTGCTGCAGCCGCTGCTGGACAAGGGCCTGCCGCGCGAGGCCGCCAAGCCGCGTCAGATCGAGTTCTCGCGCCTGAACATCAACTACACGGTGATGAGCAAGCGCAAGCTCACCGCGCTGGTGGAAGAACAGCTGGTGGATGGCTGGGACGACCCGCGCATGTACACGCTGCAGGGCCTGCGCCGGCGCGGTTATACGCCGGCGGCGATGCGCCTGTTCGTGGATCGGGTGGGCATCAGCAAGCAGAACTCGCTGATCGATTTCTCGGTGCTGGAAGGGTGCTTGCGCGAAGATCTGGACGCAGCAGCGGCGCGGCGCATGGCGGTGATCGACCCGCTCAAGCTGGTGCTGACCAATCTGCCGGAGGGCCATACCGAGACACTGCAGTTTTCCAATCATCCCAAGGATGAGAGCTTCGGCACGCGTGAGGTGCCGTTCGCGCGCGCGCTGTGGATCGAGCGCGAGGACTTTGCCGAGGTTCCACCCAAGGGCTGGAAGCGGTTGGTGCCGGGCGGCGAAATCCGTCTGCGCGGCGCGGGCATTGCGCGCGTGGATGAGGTGATCAAGAACGAAACGGGTGAGATCGTCGAATTGCGTGGCTGGCTGGATCCGGAATCGCGGCCAGGCATGGAGGGCGCCAACCGCAAGGTCAAGGGCACCATCCATTGGGTCAGCGCTGCGCATGCGGTGGAAGCGGAAATCCGCCTCTACGACCGCCTGTTTTCGGTGGAAAAGCCCGACGACGAATCCGAAGGCAAGACCTACCGCGACTATCTCAATCCCGAGTCCAAGCGCAACGTGCGCGGCTATGTGGAGCCTAGCGCAGCGTTGGCAGCGCCCGAGCAGGCATTCCAGTTCGAACGCACCGGCTACTTCGTGGCCGACCGCCGCGACCATAGCGCGGCCACACCGGTGTTCAATCGCAGCGTGACCCTGCGCGACACCTGGGCCAAGTAATCGCGGCAACCACGTCGGCGACGCTTGCGATAAGGCAGGCGTCGCCGATTGTTTGATGGGCACATGAAATCGTTCGCCCAGCTTGTTTATCGTGAGAGCAATGACAGATCACACCGGGCACGCGGCTTGCGGGAGCACGCTGCTGGCTGCTTCATTGTGAGAGGGCCGTGGGCGTACGCGTGCGTGGCGAGCTTGATCAACGCAGCGCTGCACTGCACGCTGCAGTGCATTGCATAAAGGAGAAGCACGATGCGTGAGCGCCTGGCGATGGGCGTGGCCTGCGGCATCGGTGCGGGCGCGTTGTGGGGGCTGGTGTTTCTGGCACCGCAGTTGTTGTCGGCGTTCACCCCGCTGCAATTGGCAGTGGCGCGCTACCTGTCGTATGGCGCGGTGGCCGCGCTGGTACTGGCCCCACGCGCGCGACAGACTGCTGCCCGCCTGGGCCGCGCCGAATGGTGGGCGCTGGTGCGCCTGAGCCTGATGGGCAATCTGGTGTATTACGTGCTGCTTGGCAGCGCCGTGCAGTGGGCGGGCAGCGCGGCAACTGCGCTGATCATCGGGCTGCTGCCGGTGGTGGTCACCATCATCGGCACGCGCGCCGCCGGCGCGGTGCAATTGCGACGTCTGGCGGCGCCCTGCGTGCTCTGCGTCATCGGTGTGACATTGGTCGCACTGGACACCGTACAAAACGACTCGGGCGCCCTGGCAAGCGACCGCCTCACCCGCATCGCCGGCCTGTTGTGCGCAGTAGGTGCGCTGGTGTCGTGGTCGGCCTATTCGATCGCCAATGCGCGCTGGTTGCGCCGGCGCCCGGATCTGTCCGGCGGCGACTGGTCGCTGCTCACCGGCGTGGTCACCGGCGCACTGGCGTTGTTGCTGGCGCCGGCGGCCCTGATCGGCAGCGCAGCGCATGCTCCGCTCGAATGGGCCAGTTTCTGGGGTGTGTCGCTGTTGCTGGGCATCCTGGCCTCGGTGATCGGCAATGCACTGTGGAATCGCGCCAGCCGCGTGCTGCCGCTGACCCTGGTCGGGCAAATGATCGTGTTCGAAACAGTGTTTGCGTTGCTGTACGGCTTTGCCTGGGAACTGCGCCTGCCCACCCCGTTGGAGCTGGCCGCGATCGCCTGCCTGCTGATCGGGGTGCTGTGGTGCGCGGCATTGCATGCGCCAGTGCGTGATGCAGGCCGCTGACGCGCATGCGCGAGCACGATGCAGCTATGTCCCGCAGGAACACGCCAGGCGCCTGCCTCTGCCATTCACTACCGGCGTTGAGCAGCTAGGTTCAAGACGGTGGCGGACTTGATCGCGCATCGCTGATGGCCAGGCGCCGAGCGCCGATCGCGCGCCATGCGCGCACTGCGCCGTCGCCGGCGTAAGAGTGCTTGCCTGTACACCGCTTTCTGCTTGTCGGCACAGATCCCGCCAGCCGCTCTCACCCTGCGCGCGGCCTGGGCTTACCATGGTCCCTCATATGGTCTGATCGGAGCAGCCGCATGTCCCGTCTTGTGTCCTGGTGCCTGAGCAGCCTGTTGCTGCTGTCCTGTCTTGCCGCGATCGGCTGTGTGGCAACGCCACCGACCGATGCGGCCACGCCGCCGCCGGCCAGCATCCCGGCGCCTGCCACACCGGTCGCCGTCACCACCACCTGCCGCACCGATGCCGATTGCACGGTGAAGAATGTCGGCAACTGTTGTGGTGCGTTTCCGGCCTGCGTCAACGTCAACAGCGCCACCGACCCCAAGGGCGTGCTCGCGCAGTGCCAGACCAGCGGCATGATGAGCGTGTGCGGCTTCCGCGAGATCAGCGCCTGCCAGTGCGTGGCCGGGCAATGTGCCGCAAAGGACGCGCAGGCCGATACACTGCGCCCCGCCATTCCCCCTATAGAAACGGTCCACTGATGCTTAACGCGCACGTCCACCTCACCCTGCCCGACTGGATCCACGCGCATGTCGACGACAGCCGCGCCTATCCCAGCGATGAAGACAAGGTGGCGCTGGCGATCGAGCTGTCGCGGATGAATGTGCGCGAGCGCAGCGGCGGTCCGTTCGGCGCGGTCGTGTTCGGCCCGGACCACCGCATCATCGCTGCAGCAGTGAACCGCGTGGTGCCACAAACCACCTCGCTGGCGCATGCCGAAAACATGGCTTACATGCTCGCGCAGCAACGCCTGCAGACACCGCGTTTGAACGATGTGCTGTCGCCGGTGACGCTGGCCACCTCCGCGCAGCCGTGCTGCCAATGCTATGGCGCCACGGTGTGGGCCGGCATCGACCGCCTGCTGATCGGCGCGCGCGCCGACGACGTGATGGCGCTGACGCAATTCGACGAAGGCCCGTTGCCGGCCGACTGGGTAGGCGAACTGAGCCGCCGCGGCATTGAGGTGGTGCGCGACGTGCTGCGCGACCAGGCCTGCGCGGTGCTGCGCAACTACGGTGAGGGCGGCGGTGATCATTATTGATGTCGTGTGCGCTGCTGGCGCACTGCCGGTGCCGCGATGAGCGGCCTGCTGTGTTACTGCCGCCAGGGCTTTGAACCTGAGCTGGCCGCAGAACTGAGCGCGCGCGCCGCATTCGTCGGCATTGCCGGTTATGCGCGGACCCAGCGCAACGACGGCTATGTGCTGTTCGTCTGCGACGAGGCCGCACAACTTGCTGCCAAGCTGCAATGGCGCGAGTTGATCTTCGCGCGGCAGAAGCTGGTGGTGATTGCCGAGCTGAAAGGCATCGACCCCAAGGACCGCATCACGCCGATCCTGGCCGCGCTGGACGGCCAACAGCGCTTCGGCGATCTATGGGTAGAACATCCGGATTCGGACGCGGGCAAGCCGCTGGCGGGCCTGGCGCGCAGCTTCGGCAATGCGCTGCGCCCGGCCCTGCGCAAGGCCGGCCTGCTCACCGACAAGCCGCAACCGCGTCAACCGCGGTTGCACATCTGTTTTCTCGACGGCGACCACGCCTTGCTTGCGGTGGCCGACAGCGCCGACAGCGCGCCGTGGCCCTTGGGCATTCCACGCCTGAAATTGCTGCCGGAAGCGCCGTCGCGCTCTGCACTCAAACTCGACGAAGCCTTGCTGACGCTACTCAGTCCCGAAGAACGCGAAGCACTGGTCAAGCCCGGCATGCGTGCGGCCGATCTGGGCGCTGCACCCGGCGGCTGGACCTGGGTGCTGACGCGGCAGCATGTGCACGTCACCAGCGTCGACAATGGCCCGCTGCGCGAGCATGTGCTGGAAACCGGACTGGTGGAGCATCTGCGTGCCGACGGCTTCCACTGGAAGCCCGCGCAATCGCTGGACTGGATGGTCTGCGACATGGTCGAGCAACCACGCCGCGTGGCCGAACGCATGGCCACTTGGGTGCGCGAAGGCTGGTGCCGCAATACGATCTTCAACCTCAAGCTGCCGATGAAAAAACGCTGGGACGAGACCCGTCTATGCTTGGATCTGTTCGAGCAACAGGCAGAGAAGTCATTGATCGTGCGCGCCAAGCAGCTGTATCACGATCGCGAAGAGATCACGGTGCTGGCGATGCGGGACTGATGAGTGGCAGTTGGGAGTTGGGATTCGTAAAAGCGGGTGACCGGCGGGTGCGTTGCTGCGTTTGCTGATGGGATCAGGAGTGCCTCGATCGACAGCCGCTGCAATCTGCCGTGCATTGTTCAGATGCCCCTGACGCGCCTTTCCATGGCATTGCACCCGCGCACTTGGCAGTCGTGGTCCACCAGCATCGCCCGGCAACGCTCAACAAGTCATACAACGAGCCTGCACGACAGCTTTGCGCATTGATCGAAGCAAGCCTGCTTGCTCAGCTCACCAAGTCCCCGCCCTGCTTGTCAACAGAGCGGGCCACCCTCACAGCACAATGCGCTTGCTACCCTCGCGCGCCGAGCGATAGATCGCATCGACGATGCGGATATCACGCAGGCCTTCTTCGCCCGGCGCACGCAGCGGTGTGCCGTTCATGATCGCCAGCGCGTCTTCGTCCATCTGCAAAGCCTGCTGATGCTGCACCTTGGCGTCGAACACGCGTCCATCGCTGGCCTTTCCGGTCACGCCCTGGTAGCTCTGGAACGGCGACAACGCATACCAGCCGCGCTCGCATTCGGCGCGTAGCACATTCATATTCTTGCCGAAGCTGGTCTTGCACTCGGCACGCACCGCATTGGGAAATTCCAGGGTGAAGTCCATGTGCTCGTCGACTTCATCAAACAGATCGGGACGGTCGGTCCAGCTCTTGGCCGTCACTGCCAGCGGCTCGGCACCGACGGTGTAGCGCGCCGCATTGAGCGGATACACGCCCATGTCATACATCGCGCCACCACCGAACTGCGAACGCAACCGCCAAGGGCGGTCCGCCTTGGTCGCATCGTGGTAGCCGTTATACCCGGCCTCGGCACGCACGCGCTGCATTGCACCGAACGGCTTCTCGCTGGCCATCGCAATCACGCGCCGCGTATTGGGCTCGTGCTGCATACGGTAGCCGATGGTCAGCGCCACCTTACTGCGCTTGCAGGCCGCAATCATCGCCTCGCATTCGCCGGCATGCATCGCCATCGGCTTTTCGCACCATACGTGCTTGCCTGCCGCAGCAGCACGCAACGTCAGCGGCGCATGCAGATGCGTAGGGGTGACGATGTACACCACATCGATCTCGTCGTTGTCGGCGATACGATCGAAATTTTCATAGTTGTAGACATTGCGATCGGCAATGCCGTATTTGGCCTGCCACTGCGGAATCTTCGCCGGCGTGCCGGTGACGATGCCGGCGAGCTTGCAATGCTTGGTCAATGCCAGGCCCGGCGCGAGCTGCTCGCTGGCATAACTGCCCAACCCGACCAACGCCACATTCAGCGGTTTTCCAGGCTTTTTCTTCGGCACCGCCCAGGTCGGTGCAGCAAGCAGAATGCCTGCACCGCCGAAGGCAGCAAGCAAGCGGCGACGTGTGATCGATTCCACGGACATGCAAACCTCCTTCGCGAGTGATAACGGCCAACATAACTCCCGCGCAGTCTTCGGACGGCTCGCTACCCTTTGTTAGCCGATCTAGGGCGGACTGCTCGCGCACCTTACTTGATCGCAGGTGATCACCGCCACGGTCGCGCTGCAGGTTCTGGCACACTGCTGGCGATCACATCCGGAGCATTGCGCATGATCGTTGTTGCCCGTCTTCGTTTTTTGCCGCTGGCACTGCTGTTGTCCAGTTCGTTCGTTATTGCCGCCGACAAACCATTCGTTGCGCGTGATCTGATCGGCGATGGCGCATTCACCCACAATGCCGAAGGGCCCGCCACTGGTCCGGATGGCGCGCTGTACGCAGTGAATCTGGGCAAGGACGGCACCATCGCACGCATTACGCTCCAAGCAGACGGCAGCGCCAAGGCAGAGGTGTTCGTGACCCTGCCCGACGGCAGCACCGGCAATGGCATCCGCTTTCGCGACGGCAGCATGTATGTCGCCGATTACACCGGCCACAAAATTCTGCAGGTGAACATGCAAACGCGCGCAGTGAGTACGTTTGCGGCATTGCCCGAGGCCGATGGCCCCAACGATCTGGCCCTTGCACCCGATGGCAGCTTCTACGCGAGCGATCCGGACTGGAAGGAGAACAGTGGACGTTTGTGGCACATCAGCCGCGAGGGCGTGACGCGGTTGCTGGAATCGGGCATGACCACGCCCAACGGGCTGGACGTCAGCCCCGACGGCAAGCATCTCTACGTCAACGAAAGCATGTCGCGTAAGGTGTGGGTCTACGACCGTACCAGCGACGGCAGCCTACGCCACAAACGCCTGCTGATCAGCTTTCCCGATTTCGGCATGGACGGCATGCGCTGCGATGCCGACGGCAATTTATACATCGCCCGCTACGATGCCGGGCAGATCGCAGTGGTGTCGCCGCAGGGCAAACTGCTGCGCACGGTTGCGCTGAAGGGTCGCAAGGTCAGCAACGTGGCATTCGGCGGTACCGATGGCCGGCAGGTGTTTGTCACAGTGCAGGACCGCGGCGCAGTTGAAACGTTCAGGTCCGATCGTCGCGGGCGCGAAACCGGTCGCTGAAACTGGCGTGTGCGTCGCATTGGTTCTCAGGTCGCGCAACAGCGTCCTGGCATCCTGCAGGTCACCTGTAGAGGACTCCCCCATGCAACCGATCGAATTGAAGGACGCGGCCGCCTTTGGCAACGAATTCCTGCGCCTGACCCTGTTGCAGGGGTTTCAGTCGCTGACCAAGCGTGATCTGGAATTGTTGATCTTCGTGCTGCTTGAACGCGACGGCGCCATCTCGCGCAACAGCGCCAACGCCATGGTCGCGTTGCAGTTGCGGGTGACCTCGGCCAAGGTCAAGGCACTGCGGCGCGATGGCTATGCGCGCTGGCGCTCGCTGGTACCCGAAGAAGGCGACGCGGCGATGCAGCGCATCGTCGCCAACGTGCTCACCGAAGACAATCTGCGCTCGGGCGCAAAGCACGTCAGCGAACGCAGCCGCAAGGAAGGCTTCTTGGCGGTGCGCATCGAACATCCCGACGACGCGCAACAGTTCGAACAAGCCATTCTCGATGTCGGCGCGCTGCCGGTGTACGAACGCAACCGCGAAGTGGTCGCGGTGCGCTTCGACACGCTGCTGAAAATCGCCGAGCGCTGGGGCTATCTGCAACCGGATCCGCAAGCCACCGTGCGCGAACTGCAAAAGCTCACGCCCACGGCAGAAGAGGTCTCGGATCTACTGAAGAAGGACATCGCGCAGTTGCGCTGGGACGACGTCCGCCGCGCGCTCAACAGCCTGGGTGCCAAGGCGGTGGCAAGCACGGCGGAGGGCGGCCTGAAGGGCCTGCTGAAGATCGTGTTTCCATTCATCCCAGGCTGATTCGCGTCATACGGCGCGCACGGCATGATGCAATGCACAGTGCGCGCCCCACGCCAACAGCGCCGGGCCGAGACGAACCTTGTTTGCCCAACACCCGCTCGAACACTGCCTCACCCATCCCCAACCACCACGCCATCGTCGCGCCGCAAGATGGCGGCCAAGCTCTATGCTTGCAGGCTGTTCTACATCAGGGGGATCTGATGACCACTCGCCGCACTGCCACACGCATCTCCACGCTCGCTCTCTCGCTGTTGCTTTGTACCGCCGCGCACGCACAACAGGCGCCCACCCCGGCCAGCAGCTCGCCGCTGATCGATGTCCCCAGCCCCATCCGTACCCAGCCGTTGTCCAACGGCGAGGTCACCCACCAAACCGAGCTGGTGCGCCCACGCGGGGAATCCAGCGTGATCGTGCGCTCGATCCAGCCGAGCACCGTAGTCGGCAGCTACCGCATCGATTTTCAGGCCATGGACACCGATGGCGACGGCCGCATCAGCCGCGCCGAGGCGCAGGCCAACCCGGCCCTGGCCGATGAATTCGACGCACTCGACACCCATCACAGCGGCTATCTGACCCGCGAACAGCTTGCAGGCTGGCTAATTCAATAATTGTCTTTCCCGCAAGCGCGGCTGTACTACGCAGCCGCGCACAGCGCTTCGCGCAGCGCCATGGCCCCCTCTTGCAGCGCCCGCTTCGGTCGGCTAGATTGTATTTAACGGATACAATTTGGACGGACCGATGACCGCTCGCCTTTCACTTGCCGCCGACCTTGGCTACCAGCTGCAATTGGCCGCCCTCGCCTCCAGCCACGCCGCGCGCCAGGAACTGGCCGAGCTGCAACTCACCCCGGCGCGCGTCACCGCATTGATCCATATTCGCGATCAACCCGGCTGCGACCAGACCGAACTGGGTAACCGCCTGCTGGTCAATCGCGCGGCCGGCATGAAAATCGCCAATGCGCTGGCCGAGCAAGGCCTGATCGAACGCCTGGCCGGCCGCGATCGGCGCAGCAAGGGTTTGTATCTGACGGACCTGGGCGAGCGCACCCTGCTGGTTGCACAAGGCTGCCTGGCGCGCGCGGGCGAGCGCACCTGCACCGGCCTGCAGGCCAGCGAGCAGCAGACCTTGTTGCGCCTGCTCTGCAAATTGAACGCCAGCGCTGCACTGGAACGCGCCGCCGCACCAGACGCCGCGCTGGCCGAAGCACTCTAAGCCCATCAACACACCAGCACTCTCACGACTGGAAGGAGACGCCGCTTGAACGAGCATGACGTGGTATCGGTTCGCATCGAAAACCGCATTGCCTGGGTGAAGTTCGCACGCCCCGACAAGCGCAATGCGATGAGCCCGGCGCTCAACCGCCGCATGATGGACGTGCTGGACGAGCTGGAATTCGACGACAACGTCGGTGTGCTGGTGCTCGGTGGCGAAGGCACTGCCTGGTCGGCCGGCATGGACCTGAAAGAATATTTTCGCGAAACCGAAGCGCAGGGTCTGCGCGGCGTGCGGCGCTCGCAGCGCGAATCGTATGGTTGGTTCCGCCGGCTGCGCTGGTATCAGAAGCCCACCATCGCCATGGTCAACGGCTGGTGCTTCGGTGGCGGCTTCGGCCCACTGTTCGCCTGCGATCTGGCGATTGCCGCCGACGAGGCACAGTTCGGCCTGTCGGAAATCAACTGGGGCATCCTGCCCGGCGGCGGCGTGACCAAGGTGGCGGTGGAACTGCTGTCGATGCGCGATGCGATGTGGATGACGCTGACCGGTGAAATGGTAGACGGCAAGAAGGCCGCCGAATGGCGCCTGGTCAACGAAAGTGTGCCGCTGGAACGCCTCGAATCGCGCACCCGCGAAGTGGCCGAACTGCTGCTGCGCAAGAACCCGGTCGCGCTCAAGTATGCCAAGGATGCGGTGCGCCGCGTCGGCACCATGACCTACGACGAAGCCGAAGATTATCTGGTGCGCATGCAGGAAGCGGCCAACTCGTTCGACAACAACGCCCGCAAGGAAGGCATCCGTCAGTTCATCGACGAGAAGAGCTACAAGCCCGGCCTGGGCGAATACGACCTCAAGAAAAACAGCGCCTAATCACGTCCTACGGCGCCCGAAGCGATGCGTGCGACCCACGCATCGCTGGCGCTGCCAGTGGTTTTCTGCACCGAGGAGGGAGTATGGAAGCCTTATCCGCAACGCTGCGCGGGATCGCCGCGCGTGGGCCGCTGGGTCTGTTCATCGACGGCCAGTGGCGCGCAAGCAGCGGCGATCGCCCTGTCGATGTGATCGCCCCGCATACCGAAGAACACCTGCTGCGCTACACCGAACCATCGCATGCAGATACCGAGGCCGCCGTGGCCGCGGCACGTGCCGCCTTCGACACCGGACCCTGGCCGCAACTGTCGCCGCCCGAGCGCGGGGTGATCCTCAAGCGCGTTGCCGAACAGTTGCGCGCGCGCATGCCGGAACTTGCCGAAGCATGGACGGGCCAAGTTGGCGCCACCATCGGCTTCAGCACGCGTGCGTCGCAGCAGGCGCCAGATTTATTCGACTACTACGCCGATCTGATTGCCACGCATGCCTTCGTCGACCCACGCGTTCGCCCGAACGGTGGACGCGTGCATGTGGTGCAGGAGCCGGTTGGCGTGGTCGCCGCAATCACGCCCTGGAACGCGCCACTGGTATTGCTGTGCTACAAGGTCGCCGCCGCGCTGGCAGCCGGCTGCACGGTGGTAGCCAAGCCATCGCCGGAAACGCCGATCGACGCCTACATCCTGGCCGAATGCATTAGCGCTGCCGGCATGCCCGACGGTGTGTTCAATCTGCTCCCCGCCGGCCGCGAGGTGGGCGAGCAATTGATCCGCCACCCGCATGTCGACAAGGTCAGCTTTACTGGCTCTACGCAGGCGGGGCGCTTGATCGGCATCGCCTGCGCCGAGCGCCTGGCGCGGGTTGGCCTGGAGCTGGGCGGCAAATCGGCGGCGATCGTGCTGGAGGATGCCGACATCGCCAAGGTGCTGCCCACCTTGGTGCCCTACTCGATGCCGATCGCCGGGCAGGTGTGCTTTTCGTTGACGCGCGTCCTGGTGCCGACGCAGCGCCGCGAGGAGATTCTGCAGGCGTATTGCGCGGCATTGAGCGCAGTGAAACTAGGCGACCCATTTGCCGCCGACACCGGCATGGGCCCGTTGGCGCTGGGCCGCCAGCTCGAACGCGTGCAGTCCTACATCGCAAAAGGCAGTGCCGAGGGCGCGCGCCTGGTCATGGGCGGTGGCCGTCCGGCGCACTTGCCGCGCGGCTTCTTTGTCGAACCGACGGTGTTCTCCGAAGTCACACCGGACATGACCATTGCGCGCGAGGAAATCTTCGGCCCGGTGGTGAGCTTCATTGACTACCACGACGAAGCCGATCTCATCGCCAAAGCCAATGCCAGCGACTACGGTTTGCACGGCACCATCTACAGCGAAGATGCCGAACGCGCCTATCGCATCGCGCGCCGCGTGCGCAGTGGCAGCCATGCGATCAACGGCATGTGGGTAGACATCAGCATGCCATTCGGCGGCTTCAAACACTCGGGCATCGGCCGCGAAGGCGGTATCGAAGGTCTGCATGCCTTCCTCGAAACCAAGACCGTGTATCTGAGCTAGCACGCGTCCGGACAAGCGCGCGTGTTGGTGTGCAGTTTCTCCGAGTGATTGCTCACCGCCTGGGTGCTGTTTGCCTGCGTGTCGGCTGCCTGCAGCCGAAATTCTCTCACCCGCCCTTCCGTTGCGTTTAAACCTTCCACACGCAGCAGTCGCACTCACCCCAGTCACTTCCTCATTTTCCAGAAGACAGCGCCATGGCCATGCCGACCGACTCGATCGCTTTCCACGCCCGTCTCTCGCCGCAACAGCTGGCCGCACGGGATCTGTTGCTGGGCATCGAATGGACCTATGCCGAACTCGACGCGTTGGTCGGCCGCCTGGCTGCCATGCTGCGCAGGCGCGGCTGCGTCGATGGGGAGCGGCTGGCGGTGCTGGCGCGCAATTCGGTGTGGCAAGTGGCCTTGCATTTCGCCTGCGGGCGGGTTGGCGCGATTTATGTCCCGCTCAATTGGCGGTTGAGCGCAACCGAGCTGGATGCATTGCTGCAACGCGCGGAGCCGCGCGTGTTGCTGGGCGACGATATCGCCGCTGGTCGCACGGACGTGGAAGCCTTGGCGGGGTTCATCGCAAGTGCCAATGCCTTGGAGCCAGCCGACACGCCATCGATTCCGCCGGAACGCATCAGCCTGATCCTGTTTACTTCCGGCACCTCCGGTCAGCCCAAGGGCGTGATGCTGAGCGAGCAGAATTTGCGGCACGCGGCGCACAACTTTGGCGTCACCACGCGGGTGGACGCGAGCAGCAGCTTTCTGTGCGAAGCGCCGATGTTTCACATCATCGGCCTGGTCACCAATGTGCGCCCGGTGCTGGCAGTGGGTGGCTCGATCCAGGTATCTAATGGCTTTGAGCCCAAACGCACGTTGGGCTGGTTCGCCGATCGATCGTTGGGCATCACCCACTACGTCGGCGTGCCGCAGATGATGCAGGCATTTCGCAATCAGCCCGGCTTCGATGCTGCGGTGCTGCGCCATCTCACCGCATTGGTCAGCGGTGGCGCGCCGCACGCCAGCGACGATCTGCTCGGCTGGCTGGACGATGGCATCCCGATGGTCTGCGGCTTCGGCATGAGCGAGGCCGGCACGGTGTTCGGCATGTCGGTGAATTGCGATGTGATCCGCAACAAGCTGGGCGCGGCTGGCATCGCAGCGCCATCGGTGCAGACACGCGTGGTCGATGCCAACGGCGACGACTGCCCGGCGGGCGTTCCCGGTGAGTTGCTCTTGCGCGGCCCCAACCTCAGCCCAGGTTACTGGCGTGACCCGCAGGCCAGCGCCGATGTGCTCGATAGTGAAGGATGGTTCCGTACCGGCGATATCGTGCAGCGTGATGCCGACGGCTTCTTCTGGATAGTCGACCGCAAGAAGGACATGTTCATTTCCGGCGGCGAGAACGTGTATCCGGCAGAGATCGAAGCGTTGCTTGCCGATCACCCGAGCATTCGCGAGTGCGCGGTGGTCGGCATGGCCGATCAGCAATGGGGCGAAGTGGGCTATCTGGCGATCGTGCCGGCCGATGAGATACCGGATCTGGAAGAGATCCGCAGCTACCTGATCGCACGGCTGGCCAAGTACAAGGTGCCCAAGCACCTACGCTTGGTGGAGACATTGCCGCGCACGGCCACCGGCAAGTTGCAGAAGGGGCGCTTGAGGGATGCCCTGGCCAGTGAGAACTGATGTGCCATCGCATCGGCGCGAGTACGCAGGCCAAACAGTACAACGGGCAGCCTGAGCCGCCCGTTGCTGGGGCATTACGCACTGTCTGCTGCATCAAACCGCTATGCGTTCGACATCCGTCGAGCGTTTATGCACGTCAGCACGAGCAGCGCTCGGTGCCCAAGCCTCGTGCGATCACGCAGATTCGTTCAGCAACACGTCGTCTTCGCCGATACGATCATCCACCCACACCGCACCCTGTTCGGCCATGAGCGCGAGCTGGTTCTCCAGCTCGCGCATCAGCAAGCGCACGCCGGGCTTGTGGATTGCGCCGCCATCGCGATAGATCACCCCACCTGCGCGGGCCTGCGAGGGCTGCTGCAGCTGGAAGGCACGCAACTCGCCGCGTGCGATATCGCCAGCCACCATCATGCTTGGCATCACCGCAATGCTGTCGGTACCGAGCAGAATTTCACGCGTGAAACTGGCCGAGCTGGAACGCAACTGATCGCGCGTTGCCAGGCCGTGTTCGCGCATCACCTGTGCCACGTCGCGTTCGACATGTTGGCTCAGGGTCGGCAGCACCTGGCGGTAGGCTACCGCTTCGGCGATGCGCACCGGGCCGTTGGCGAACAGCGGGTGGTCGCTGCGCGCCACCAGCGCAATCGGGTCCTGGTACAACACCTTGCGAATCAGCGCGTCGTAGCGGGCCAGCGGATACAATCGCCCGACCACCAGATCGATCTCGTTACCGGCCAGCTTGGGCAACAGCTCATCGGTGCGACCGTGCAACAGGCGTACCCGCAGCGTGGGTTCGGTGCGATACAACGCGGCCAGTACCGCCGGCAGCAAACCGCTGGCCGCCACCGGCAAGGCGCCGACCGTGATGGTGAGCGCATCGTCCTGCAGCAGTCCCTCGAAGGTGTCCTGCGCACGCCGTAGCTGGCCCAGCACCACATGCGCAGTCTGCACCAGCACCTCGCCCATCGCGTTGGGGCGCACGCCGCGCGAGTGCCGCTCGAACAGTGGCGCGCCGACGATCTCTTCGATCTCCTGCAGGGCACGCGTGAGCGCAGGCTGGGTGACATTCAGGACGCGTGAGGCGCGCAACAGGCTTTTCTGCCGGTCCAGCGCTTCTATCACACGCAGGTGCCGCACCTTGATGCGATGTTCAAAGAACACGGAGGACATGGTCATGGGGTGGGCCTTACGTTGGGAAGTCGGGTAACGCGGCGGTACGGCGCATCGCCGATACGCGCCGCTCAGCGCGCATGGGGCACACGCCGCGTCTGCATGAAGTCCTCGAACGATTCGCCGCGCATGATGGCGTAGACCTGCAGATTGGTCATGCGCACCACGCGCGCGAATTTTTCGATGACGAAGAAGTTGGCGCCATACTGCACCAGGCCAAGCCAATCGCGCGCGCGGATCAACGCCTTCTCCTGTTCGGTGAGTTCGGCTTCCTGCATCAATACTTCTGCATCCTGCAAAAAGCGATCGCGCCACGGGGCGCGGATCATGTGCCAGAAGAACCGGTTGAGGCGTAGCGCGCGATTGCTGGTGCGCAGATCGAACAGGTAAGTACCTTCGATCTGCTCCATGCCCTGTGTTTGCGGATTCATCAGCACCTCCTCATGCCGCGTCGGCAGTGCGCGCGAGCAACTCGGCCGAACGCGGCGCGTCGGCAGCTTCTTCGCCCGGCTCGTACAGCACCACGGTCATCGCAGTGGTGGTCATCAGGTAGTAGTTTTGATGCAGCTTACGGATCGGACCGTCGAGCGCGCCGCGCATCGCCAGCCACATGATCTGCTCCACGCTCTCGGCACCGCCCAGGCGCACGTAATCGGTGTGGGTGAGATCGGTGAGGGTCTCTGGTGCATGCTGGAACCGGTCCAGAAATTCCATGTCCCAATCGGTATTGTTGAAGCCGGTGCGCTCGCCATGGATCTGGTGCGATAGCCCACCGGTGCCCACGACCACCACCCTGAGATCCTCAGGATACGACTCGATCGCGCGGCGCACCGCCTGGCCCAGGCGATAGCAACGGCGCGCGGTCGGCAACGGGTACTGCAGCACGTTGATGGCGATCGGCACCACCGTGCCCGGCCAGTCCGGCACATGCGGCCACAGCAGCGGCAGCGGCGCCGCGCAGCCATGGTCGATGGGCTTGTCCTGGAACACGGTCAGGTCGAACTCGTCGTTGACCAGGCATTCGGCGATATGTGCCTGCAACTGCACATCGCCACGAATCGGCGGCAAGTTGCGCAGCCCCGCCCCTTCGTCGGCAACCGGGAAACGTTCGCCCACGCCCAGCGCGAAGGTGGGATACAGATCGAAGAAGAACGTCGTGCAATGGTCGTTGTAGAAGAACACCAGCACGTCGGCCTGTTGTTCGGCCAGCCACGCCGCTACCGGCGTGTAGCCGTCAAACAGCGGCTTCCACACCGGATCCTGCTGCTTGCCCTTGTCGTAGGCCACCCCGATGGTGGGAACATGCGAGGTCCCGATACCGCCGATGATGCTTGCCATGCTGCGCTCCTGCGACGCGGGCCGGCCGCTGATCAGGGCGGGCGCGCATCAGTAAGTGAGTCGGGACCTGCACCGCAATGGATCCCAGAAAAGGAAGACCAACGACTACGGATCGCCAAATCGGTATCCTTGGGATCCAAAGTGCCATCAAGCGATCTCATCCGCAAGTTTTTTTATACCAGTAATTGCAAGTTTTCCCTGTCGAAGGAACGTGCGCTGCGGTATGGCGCGAGAGAATGGAGCCAATGGCGAACAATCACCGATTGCAAGCGATACAGCAGCTACGCGAATTGATCCTGTGCGGCACCCTCGCCCCTGGCCAGCGCGTCACCGAGGCGGCACTGGCCGAGCGCCTGGGCATTTCGCGCACGCCGATCCGTCAGGCCCTGCCGGCGTTATGCCAGGAAGGTCTGCTGGTGCAGGCCGGCAGCCGTGGTTACGCGGTGCGGCGTTTCAGCCAGCAGGAAAGCCTGGATGCACTGACGGTGCGCGCATTGATGGAAGGCATGGCCGCGCGCACGGTCGCCGAAGAAGGCGCATCCGAGGAGTTACTCACCATGCTGCATGCCTGTTTGGGCGAAGGCGACCGCATCCTGGCCAGTCGCCCCCTCTGCGCCGACGATGAGCAGGCCTATGGCGCAATGAATGCCCGTTTCCATCACGCCATCGTGGAGGCTGCCAACAAGCCGATCCTCACCGAAACCGTGGAGCGGTGCACGCTGGTGCCGTTCGTCAGCCCGATCAACGTGGTGTTCGGCCAACGCTCTGCCACGCTCACCTACGACGACCTGTATTACGGACACAGGCAACACCGCGCGATCGTCTCGGCCATCGAACAACGTGATGCCGCACGCGCCGAATTGCTGTTCCGCGAGCACGCCAACACCCAACGGCACAGCATGGGAATCTGAGACGCAGGTGTTGCGGCGGTTGGTCCCGTTGTACTGGCAGCGGCACCTTCCTGATCGATGATGTCGCGTGCACAGCGCAACCCGATCCGCTCGAGACCTCGCATCAGTTCCATCCCACATTGCCGGAGCCGGTGCGCCGGCAATGTGGGACGCGTGACCGGCGCGCGTTACAGCGAATGCACAAACATCAGGTTGTAGGTATTGCCCGCCACCGAGTTCTCAACATCGATGGGAAGATAGACATTGAAGTTGAGCAGGTTCTTTTCATCGAAACGCCAGGACATCCCGGGGCCCGCATAGAACTGCCTGCGCTTGCTGTCCGGCACGCGCTCTCCATTGGTGCGGTTGTCCTTTAGCTGCTGCAGATAAAACCCATTGACGCCTACGCGCAGCTGTTCGGTGACCTTGACCGAACTGGCGAAGTTGACCCAGAGCGCATCGCCAGCCTGGCCGTTGCGAAACTGGAACCCGGGAATCGGCGGCACGCCGCCGGCGCGGCTGGTGCGAAAGTTGTAGAGGTAATTCACCCGCCCGCTGATTTCCCAGTTGTCGGTGGGTTGCACGGTAAAGGCCCAGTGCGGAACGACCGACCAGAAACCGGTGCTCTGGTTGATGGCGACATCGCGATCGAACTTGCCCACGGGTGCGAATGCGTCGACGGCAAATCGCTGGATGAAGAACGGCCGCCCATCGCGCATCACCGGTGGCATCTGCAGCGCCAGCCCGAACGAGATGTCGCCTATGCCTAAGCCATTGCTGCTCAAGCGCACCGGGCTATCGGCAGCGAAAGAGGTGTCGTAATTGACCAGCGGCACGATGGTGTCGAAGCTCAACACACCGCCTTTCCACGTGTATGGGGTGACGTAGATCAGTTGGGTCAATGCCACGCTGACGCCAACCTTGGGATCACGGAACGCTGGCGAATTGTCGCCGTTCGCATTCTTGATCGCATCGAAATCGGAGTGCCGCAGATATTCGATGGCTGTCCATCCGGGTTTCATGGAACTGAAACCATCGAAGAAGCTGGTACCGCCGAGGTTGATGCCCTGGGGTACCGCCGCAGTTTCCGGCACGGCCTGCGCCCATGCCGCTGGCGATGCCCCGGCAAGCAAGGCAGCGATGATCAATGCAGGTTGACGACGCGACAGCGCACGCGGCAACACGGAACCACAACGAATAGACGAACGGACGCGTTCCACTAGGCGAATCTCCGATGCAGATGGATGGATGACTGCAATGCGCCGCGAGGGGGAGAATGCGGTATTGCAAGACGGCGGCATGCGGCATGCGCCATCAGGACTGCGGTGCAGCAAATGTTGTTTTCTGCAGCGATGCGCTGACTTAGCCGGTGCCAACGCGCAGGAGCAGCGAACCGAGCCGCTGCTGGAACAGCCAGCGCCCCTGGTCGAGCACCAGTACATCATCGAAACTGCCCAGCAATGCCGGCGATTGCGCCGTCCACGGCGGCGGCGTGGAAGTATCGTCTGCGGTGTAAAGCAGTACGTGGCTATGCGCGTGCGCCGACGTGTGCGACTGGACACTGACCACCGTATTGAGCATCAGGTGGCACGTGGTGCGCGGCGGACGCTCGCGAAACGACTGCAAGATGGCCTGGCGCCCCCGCACCGGCGCATCCGGCGCACTGGGGCGCGCGAACACGCCATCGTCGGTAAACAACGCGGCGAGTCCAGCATGATCGTGGCGATCGTTGTACAGCGCGAACCGGCGGATCGCTTGCTCGCAGGCAATGATGATCGAGACATCTTCGTGCATGCAGCGCTCCTTAAGGTCTTACCAACGCGATCTGGATTGCCATCCGGTGATGCGCGTCAGCACCAACCTGGTGACAGCGCACTGTCGGCCGGCATGCCATCACGCGTCCTGCAACCAGTCGCGCAGTGCGTCGTTGACGGCGGCAGGCGCTTCGACAGGCGCCATGTGCCCGCAGTCCTCGAAAATTGCCAGCTGCGCCTGCGGAATCTGCCGCGCCATGTCCTGATGCCGCGCCAAGGGGCTCCACGCGTCCTGTCGCCCGACCCCCAATAACGTGGGGCAGGCAATCTGCGCCAGGACCGGCGCCGCATCGGGACGCTCCAGCAAGGCATTGGTCTGGCCGGCGAAGCTCTGCGCGCTCTGCCGTTGCACCATGGCCATCAAACCGTGCATTAACTCGGTATCAGTGGTGTGATCGGGATGCAGCATCGGCGGTAACCAGCGCTGTGCCAGCGCTTGCATGCCCTGGGCGTGCGCCAGTCGTACCAGCGCCAGTCGCTCTTCGCGTTCGCCGTCGCGACGCGGCGCGATGCCTGTGTCGAGCAATGCCAACCGCAGCACACGTGTGGGCGCCTGCCGCATGATTTCCAGCGCGACCCGTCCGCCCATCGAATGCCCAGCCAGCGCAAATTGCGGCGGCGCGACGGCCAGGACATGCGCTGCCATGTGCGTGATGCTGTCGAACCCGGCGAAATCCACCACCTGCACATCGGCCAGATCGCGCAGCGCGGCACGCTGCGGTTGCCAGATGGCGGCGTCGCACAGCAAGCCGCACAACAGCAGCACTACCGGCTTGGACGAAGGGTGAGCGGACGAGATCATGACGCGACTGTAGCCACGCCTGCCTCGTCCGTCGTATGGAACCTGCTGCCTTCGCTATATCTTTAAAGGCATACCAAGACTTCGCTGCCAGCCGCCGATGCGGGTCACGGCGTCTGTCGTGGTGCGATCACGCGCCGCCGGAGGCGCGCTTCCACAGCACATCGACCAGCGGCGGTAACTTGCCGGCCAGGCCAAGCACCGATCCGCGTAACAAGGTCAGGTGCATCTCGTCATTGGAAAACACCCTGTTGATCGCGTCGAAGCCGTACGCGGCAACGGTGTTTTCGCTACGCCGGGTGCGTGCCCAGCGCTGCAGGCGATGTGGCGCGGCCCAATCCGCACGCTTGGCGATCGCCTCGCGCACGGTCTGACGCAACGCGGCCACATCGCGCAGGCCGAGGTTGACGCCCTGCCCGGCCAGCGGATGCACGACATGCGCGGCGTCGCCCAAGGTCAGCACGCGGCCGCTGGCGTATTGCTGCACCAACTGCCGCTGCAGCGGGAAGGCGGTGCGCGCCGACACCACGCGCACGACGCCCAGGCGGGCGGCAAAGGCCTGGGTCAACTCGCGCGAGAACTCCGGATCGTCCAGCGAAAGCACACGCTCGGCGTCGGCATCCGGCAAGGTCCAGACGATCGAACTGCGCCCATCGGCGAACGGCAGAAATGCCAGCGGCCCGGTGGTCAAGAAGCGCTGCCAGGCGGTGGCCTGATGCGGGTGTTCGGTTTCCACGAAGGCAACCACGCCACGCTGTGCGTAGGCGTGCCGCGAGACTGGCAGCCCGGCAAGCTCGCGCAGGGTAGAGGCTGCGCCATCGGCGGCAATCGCCATTGCCGCTTCCAGCCGGCTGCCATCGTCCAGCCGCAGCCGCACGCTAGTGGCGTCCTGCTCCAGTTCGACCACGCGTGCAGGGCAATGCACCTCGATGCCGGCCGCATGCACGGCTGCCCACAAGCGGTCGACCAGCACGTCGTTTTCGATGATCCAGCCCAGTTGCTCGCGCCCCAGCGTGTCGGCATCGAAGCCCAGCTCGCCACCACCAGCGGCGTCCCAGACCCGCATCCGCCGGTACGGTTGCACGCGCGCGGTGCGCACCGCGTTCCACACGCCCAGACTGTCCAGCAACGCGGCGTTATCGGCGGCGAAGGCATAGACGCGCAGATCAGGTTGATCAGCGCGCCAGCGTGCTGGCTCGCGCCCTTCGACCAGGGCGACGCTCAGGCCGGCATCGGTCAACGCCAGCGCGCAGGCGGCGCCGACAACGCCACCGCCGACGATCACGGCATCACGCGTGCTGCGTCGGCTCATGCGACGCCCCGGCAGAGCTGCGGCACATCGCCACGGAAGCCCATGGCACCACCGACCAGCATCGACTGCAGCGGCGCTGCCTGTGAGGTCACGAACAAACCGAGGCTGCGCAACGGCCGCAGCAAGGGTGCCGGGTTGCCGGTGAGCCGGGCCAGACCGCTGGAAAAACCGATGGTGTGCTCGCGGTCCACACGACGCCGCGCCACATAGTCGGCCAGCAACGCGCCAGCACCGACATCGCTGCGATCGTGTTCGATCAATTCGGCAAGCGTCAGCGCATCGCGCAACCCCAGATTGAAGCCCTGCGCACCGATCGGATGCAGCGTCTGCGCGGCATTGCCCAGCAGCAGCACGCGCTCGGCGATGAGACTGTTGGCCAGCACCTGCACCAGCGGGTAGGCGCTGCGCTCGCCGCTGGCGATAAACCGCCCGGCGCGCCAGCCAGCGGCACGCTGCAGGCGGGCCAGCCAGCCAGCCTCATCGAGCGCAGCCACTGCCTCCGCCTCGGAGCGCGCCACGCAATGGATCGCGCCGTAATGGCGGTCGCCGCGTGGCAACAGGGCGGTTGGACCATGTTCGCCAAAACGCTCCCAGGCCGTGCCGTCGGGTGGTCGCGACGCACGTACGCGTGCCACGAACAAGGTCTGCAGGAAATCGTGGGCGTCGGTGCCGATATGCAGCAGCTCGCGCACCGCGCTATGGCTGCCATCCGCGCCAACCACCAGTTTGGCGTGGACACGCTGCTCACCAGTCTCGGTGGTCAGACGCACCGCGCGCAGGCCGCCCTGCACCGGCTCTATGCCGATGCATCGCGCAGGGCGATAGCGGCGCAGATGGGTTAACTCGTCCAGGCGCGCCTGCAACGCATCGCCGAAGTCGCGCGCCACCACCACCTGGCCGAAGGCGTCGCGGCCGTAATCGGCCGCGTCCAGTTGCACGCGACCGAAGTCACCGGCACGACTGACATGGATGCGCCGGATCGGCCCGGGCGGGCTGCGCAGCTTGGCCATCACTCCAAGCGCGCCCAGCGCGTTCACGGTGGCCGCCGCAAAACTGAGGTTGCGTTGGTCAAACACCGCCGGCGGGGAGCCGGCCGGGGTGGCCTCCACCAACCCGACATCCAGGCCAAGGCGGTCCAGCGCAATCGCCAGGCTGGAGCCGACCAGGCCGCCGCCAACGATCAGAACGTCATGGGGAAGTGTCATGTCCACATGATAAGCCTTCGTCCCCTGCGCGTTGCCGCCGCAAGGCGGGACATCTTGCCGCGCCCGCTGTCGCCTGCGCCTTGTGTGACTCAGATGCACCGCAGCTGTCTACGCGCTCCCGACCAAGCCACAGCGGCTACAAACACGTCGCACGCAGTCGCCAGGTGGGTGTGGACAGCGCCCAGGGACCGCAGCGTACACGTGGTAGATGCCGATCCCGAGCACCGGCTGCGCCGCCTTGGGACTGGGCAGTCCTTTTGGTCGCTGCGCTTAACCCAAGCCGCGGGCGACGCCGCTCCGCGCTACACTCGCTGGCCTGTAATCCGACTCCTTTCCGCATGACTCCTCGCTCGCACGACACCCTGATTCTGAGTCTGCTGGCCGTGTTGATGGCAGCCACGCGGATCAATCACTTCGCACCGGTCCCTGATGCCTCCTGGGCGGTGTTCTTCATTGGTGGCTTTCATCTGGCTGCGCGCACCAAGCTGGCGTTTCCGCTGCTGATGCTGCTGGCCGTGGCGGTGGATTGGCTGGTGATCACCCGGCAGGGCATGAGCTTCTGGCAGCACTACTGCGTGTCGCCGGCGTATTGGTGCCTGATCCCGGCGTACTTCGCGCTGTGGGCAGGCGGCGTGTGGCTGCGCCGGCACTATCACGGCGCGCAGTGGAGCGCGCTGGCCCGGCTGGTGCCCGCGCTGCTGATCGCCGTGGCGCTGTGCCAGCTGATCGCCCAGGGCAGCTTCTACTGGATCAGCGCCAGCGTGGCCGAACCGACCGTGGCTGGCTGGTTCAAGAATTACACCGACTGGCTGGGTCCCTACCTGCGCAGCGCCGCGCTCTACGTGGCGGCCGCCGCGGCAATCCAGGTGGCTGCCGAGCGTGGGGCCGCACCGCGCCGCCAGCCTCACGCCGGCTAAGCCATGGGCAACCGACTCTCTCGTATCTATACCCGGACCGGCGACGACGGCAGCACCGGCCTGGGCGACGGCAGCCGGACCGGCAAGGATGCATTGCGCGTCAATGCCTACGGCACCGTGGACGAAGCCAATTCGGCCATCGGCGTGTTGCTGGCCGCACCCAGCGTGCCGGAGCCGATTGCCGCCTTGCTGACCACCGTGCAGCACCAGCTGTTCGACCTCGGCGGCGAGTTGTGCATCCCCGGCCACGCGGCCATCGACGCGGCCGACATCCAGGCGCTGGAGCGCCAGCTGGATGCCTTCAACGACACCCTGCCCGCACTGAAGGAATTCATTCTGCCGGCCGGGGGCGAAGCCGCCGCGCGCTGCCACCTTGCCCGCACCATCGTGCGCCGGGCCGAGCGCGAGACCGTCGCGCTGTCGCGTCAGGAAGCGGTGCGCAGCGAGGCGATCGGTTACCTCAACCGCTTGTCCGACCTGCTGTTCGTGCTGGCGCGCGTGCTGGCGCGTGCCGATGGTCAGCAGGAAGTCTTGTGGCGGCACGACCGCCGACGTGGTTGAGCATGTGCCAGAGTCGGCGCCGAGGCTAGAGTTGCCCCATGTTGGTCTTTACCCATCCCGCCTGCCTCGGTCACGACGCCGGCCCTGAGCACCCGGAAAGCCCTGCCCGCCTGGAAGCGGTGGTCGACGCCCTGCGCGCCGCATTCCCGGATCTGGATTGGCGCGAGGCGCCGTTGGCCAAGCTGGGCGACCTGTGCCGCGTGCACGAGCGCGAGCAGGTGGATTCGGTACTGGAAACGGCCTTCGACGGCTATCGCCAGCTGGACGTGGACACGCGCATGGTGCCTGCCTCGCGCGCAGCCGCCTTGCGCGCCGCAGGTGCCGGCATCGCCGCGGTGGACGCGGTGATGCAGGACCAGACCCGCACCGCCTTCTGCGCAGTGCGCCCGCCCGGCCACCACGCCACCGCACAGGTGTCGATGGGATTCTGCCTGTTCAACAACATCGCCGTAGCCGCCGCCCACGCGCGCGATCGGCATGGTCTTGAGCGCATCACCATCGTGGATTTTGACGTCCACCACGGCAATGGCACGCAGGCGATCTTCGAGCGCGACCCGGCCGTGCAGTACCTGAGCACCCATCAGTCCGGGCTGTATCCGCATTCGGGCAGCGTGTACGAGCGTGGCGTCGGCAATATCCACAATCTGCTGCTGCCCCCGGGCAGCGACGGACTGCGCTTCCGCAATGTCTGGGAAGACGAGATGCTGCCGCTGGTCGATGCCTTCCGCCCGCAATTGATCCTGATCTCCGCCGGCTTCGATGCGCATTTGCGCGATCCGCTGGCCGACCTGATGCTCGACGACGACGATTTCGCCTGGCTCACCGGGGTGCTGCGCACCCTGGCCGACCGCCATGCGCGCGGCCGCGTGGTGTCCATGCTGGAAGGCGGCTACGACTTGCAGGCGCTGCGCGAAAGCAGCGTGGCGCACGTGGCGGCGCTGCGCTGAATCCCTGTCGGGGCGCCAGTCGCGCCACCGATTGCGATGAACCTCGTCCTCCCGACGCCGGCACTCTTCATTGCCCCTATGCGGGCTATGCGGCAAGCTAGTGGCCATTTTATTGGTTGAACCCCCGCGTGCGCCGAGCTCTCCGCCTGCTGCCCCTGCCTTTGAGCATCGCCATGTGCCTTCCTGCCATGGCTGCCGACAAGCCGTTGAACTGGGGATTGTGCCCGGCCGTGGACCCGCTACCCGGCTTCGACGGCGCCCCCGCGGCGGACCCCAAGGCGGCCGAAATGCGCCAACAGTTGCCGACCGACATCGAAGGCGACCAGCTCTCCGGCACCAACACCACTCCGCAATACCAGGGCAACGTGGCGCTGAAGCGCGGTGATCAGTTCCTGGGTGCGGACAACCTGCGCATGGATACCGAAACCGGCAATTACATTGCCGAGGGCAATGTCCGTTATCAGGACACCTCCTTCCGCATGGTCGCAGACCGCGCCGAAGGTAATCAGGACACCGACACCCACAAGGTCACCAACATCCAGTATCAGTTGGTGGAGCGCCGCGGCAATGGCGACGCCGAATCGGTGGATCTGCAGGGCCAGGTCGGGCAGATGCACCGCTCGACGTACACCACCTGCGACCCGTCGCAGCCGATCTGGCGCGTCCGTGCCCCCGAGATCGACGTCGACAACGAAGAGGGTTTTGGAACCGCGCGTAACGCTGTCCTGCAGATTGGCAAGGTGCCGGTGCTGTATTTCCCGTGGTTCAAGTTCCCGATCGATGACCGCCGCCAGACCGGCCTGCTGTTCCCGCAGTTCGGTTTGTCCGGCCGCAACGGCTTCGATTACCTACAACCGATCTACCTCAACCTGGCGCCGAACTACGACGCGACCCTGCTGCCGCGCTACATGAGCAAGCGTGGTTTCATGTTCGGCACCGAATTCCGTTATTTGTACGACGGCGGTCGCGGCGAAATCACCGGCAATTATCTGCCCAACGACAAGTTGCGCGACAAGGACCGCGGCAGCGTGTTCTATAGCGGCTACCACAACGTCAACACCTACTGGCAGGCGCGCAGCAGCATCGCTTGGGTCAGCGACACGCGCTACGTTGAGGACTTCACCAGCCGTATCAACGGCATGGGCTCGGCGTCCAGCCTGCAGAGCACGGTGGGTATCTACGGCACTGGCGAGACCTGGACCGCAGGCCTGATGGCCGACCGCTGGCAGCTTACCGACTACACGCTGGACGAGCAGGCCCTGCCCTACAACCGGCAGCCGCGCGCGTATTTCACCTGGGAAAAGCCGCTGGGCATTTTCGAGGCGGGCGTGTACGCAGAGGCGGTGCACTTCACCCACGACGATTCGTACCAGGTGAATTTCATTCCGAACGCCGACAACAATAATAGAAACGGCGACGAGTACGTCCGCACCAACATCCGCAATAAGCAATACGGAAGCGGCTCTCGCCTGGACGTCAAACCGTATATTTCGATGCCGCTGTCTGGCGCAGCTTGGTTTGTGACACCGACGGTGGCATGGCGTTACACCGCTTACCAGCTGGACTCCACGCTGGCCACCACCCCGCCATTGACCGGCAATCGCTCGCCCACGCGCAGCCTGCCGATCGCGTCCGTGGACGCCGGTCTGTATTTCGATCGCGAGACCTCGCTGTTCGGCACCAACTACCTCAATACGTTGGAGCCGCGCATGTACTACCTGTACGTGCCGTACCGCGACCAGGACGATCTGCCGGTGTTTGACACCCGTCCGTTCACGTTCAGCTACGGGCAGCTGTTCCGCGATACCCGCTACACCGGTGCCGACCGCCAGAACGATGCCAACCAGTTGACCCTGGCGGTGACCTCGCGCTGGCTGCGCCAGGACGATGGCCGCGAGAAGCTCTCGCTGAGTGCCGGGCAGATCCTGTACTTCAGCGACTCGTTGGTCACCATCAACAACAGCAACAACTCGGCAGCTGGCAGCGAGCAGACCATCGACCAGGGCAAGTCCGCCTGGGTGGCTGACGCCAACTACATGATCAACGACCGCTGGTCGATGGGCGCCACCTACCAGTGGAACCCGAACTCGCGCAAGGAAGATCTGGCGAGCATGCGCACGCGCTACCTGCTGAACAACGACGGCATCATCAACCTGGCGTATCGCTATCGTCGCAACCTTGTCGACAACAGCGACCAGCTCAAGCAGGCCGACTTCTCCTTCCTGTATCCGATCAGCCCCAGCTGGAGTGCGGTCGGTCGCTACTACTACTCGCTGCTGGACCGCAAGCCGCTGGAAATCATCGGTGGCGTGCAGTGGGATAGCTGCTGCCTGGCGGTCCGCGGGCTGGTACGCCGGTTTGTGCGTAACCGCGATGGCCAGATGGACAACTCCATCCAGGTGGAGTTCGTGCTGAAGGGATTGAGCTCGTTCGGGCAGAACACGGACCGCACTTTGCGCCGTGCTATTCTCGGTTATTACCGCGACGACCTGTACCTGGTCCCGCCCAGCAACACCACGACCAATCCGGACGATTACGATCCGAACCTGATTCCATGACCAAGCCTTTCTCTGTTCTTCTTGCCTCGTTGCTGGTAATCACCAGCACGGTCTCGCCGCTGGCATCGGCGCAGCAATCCCAGCCGCTGGATCGTATCGCCGCTATCGTGGACGAAGACGTGGTGCTGCAGAGCGAGCTCGATCGCGCTGTACGCAACGTCAAGTCGCAGTATGCCGGTCGCGAAAACCAGCTGCCGCCGGACGACGTGTTGCAGCGCCAGGTCCTAGAGCGCCTGATCCTGGTCAAGCTGCAGGTCGGCCGTGCCGATGGCAGCGGCATCCGCGTCAGCGACGAGGAGCTCAACCGCGCCATCGCCAGCATCGCTCAGCAAAACGGCACCACCGTGGACGGCTTGCGCCAGAAGCTGGCCGCCGACGGCATGGGCTACGCCGATTTCCGCGCCTCGGTGCGCGACGAAATCATTGTGCAGCGCCTGCGCCAGAGCTTTGCGCAGAGCCGCATCAGCGTGAGCGAAGGCGAAGTGGATACCGCGCTGGCTCAACAGGCCGCCACCGGCAGCCAATACCACCTGGCGCACATCCTGATCGGCTTGCCGGAAGGCGCGACCGCCGAGCAGATCGCCACTGGTCAGAAGAAGGTCGATGGCGTCAAAGCCTTGATCGACAAGGGCGAGTTGGACTTTCCGGCTGCTGCGGTGCGTTATTCGGACAGCCCGAATGCGCTCGAAGGCGGCGATCTGGGCTGGCGCAGCCTGGATGAAATTCCCAATGCATTTGCCCAGCTGATTCGCGATATGAAGCCAGGTCAAGTGGCCGGACCGCTCCGCGGCCCGAGCGGCTTCCAGTTGCTCAAGCTGGTGGAAATGCGCGACGCCAATGCCGGCGGCGAAAAGAAGGTGGTCACCGAGTACAACGCACGCCACATCCTGGTGCGGGTCGGCGACAACCAGACCGAGGCGCAGGCCAAGGCAAAGATCGATACGATTCGTGCGCGCATCGTCGGTGGTGCCGACTTCCAGGCAACGGCCAAGGAGTCCTCCGAGGACACCAATAGCCGCAGCCAGGGTGGCGATCTGGGCTGGTTCCCGGCTGATGCGTTCGGCCCGGACTTCGGCAAGCAGGTCGAAGGCTTGGCAGATGGCGCGGTGTCTGAGCCATTCCGCACCCAGGCGGGCTGGCACATCGTGCAGCGCGTTGGTAGCCGCCAGACCGACGTCAGCGCCGAGAACCAGCGCGCGCAGGCCCGTGAAACGATCGGCCGCCGCAAGCTGGAAGAAGAGTACAACCGCTATCTGCAGGAACTGCGTGGCGAAGCGTATGTGAGCTACCGCACCGGCGACCGCGCCGATGACAATGCCACTGCCGCTCCGGCCAAATCGGCAGATCCTGCAGCGCCCACGCCGCCATCGGCAAAGCCGACGCGCTGAGGCCGGGCGCGGCAGATAGCATGATGGTCCCGTCGCTCGCGCTGGTACCAGGTGAGCCAGCCGGAATCGGGCCGGAGCTATGCGTCCGGCTCGTCCAGCGGCCGCGCTCGGATGCGCATCTGATTGCCTACGCCGATCCAGATACCCTGCACAGCGCCGCGAAGGCGCTGTGTTTGTCTGTGCGCCTGCTCGATCCCGACCAGCCGGCGCGCGCGCCTGGCGACCTGCCACTGCATCCCGTTCGCCAAGCCGTGGCGACACGCTTTGGCGCGCCCGACCCGGCCAATGCGGCGGCAGTGATTGCCGGCCTGCGCGGGGCGGCGGGCGACTGCCTCGCCGGCCGCCTGCAGGGCATCGTGACTGGCCCGGTGAACAAGGCGGTGATCAACGGCGGCGGCATTCCCTATACCGGCACCACCGAACTCCTGGCCGAACAAGCCGGCTGCCCGGTGGTGATGATGCTGGCCAACCGCATCGTGCGCGTCGCCCTGGTGACGACTCATCTGCCACTGCGTGCCGTCGCCGATGCAATCACCGCCGATGCCTTGCTGCAGTGCCTGCGCATCACCCATGCAGCGATGCAGCGCGACTTCGGCCTGGAGCATCCACGCATCGCCGTGCTCGGCCTCAACCCGCATGCCGGTGAGGAAGGACATCTGGGCCGCGAGGAACTGGATATCGTGATTCCGGTGCTGGAGCACCTCCGTGGCGAAGGCATGCAGCTGATCGGCCCGCTGCCGGCGGACACCGCATTTTTGCCGCAAAAGCTGAGCGGCTTTGATGCAGTGGTGGCGATGTATCACGATCAGGGCCTGCCGGTGCTCAAGTACAGCGGCTTCGAGCAGGCAGTGAACATCACCCTGGGCCTGCCCTACCCGCGTGTGGCGGTGGATCACGGCACCGCACTGGAACTGGCCGGCCGCGGAATCGCAGCCCCTTCCAGCCTGATGGCGGCCACCGAGCTGTGCGCGCGATTGGCGGCACGCCGCTTATCCGCCAGGTCTTAGAGCGGCCAATAGACAACTGCCCTGTCGTCAGACTGGCACGACCGGTGCTCGGTTCGGCATGTACCTTTCGTACACCGCGGTTCTGAGCCCACCGCCTGCGCCCGCCTGACAACGCTCGCTACGTGTTGGTACAGACTCTTAGTCTGCGCAAACGACGCCGCGTGTAGGCGCCGCCTCCGTTAAACTGCGCGGATGAATTCTTCTTTCAGCGCACCGGCCAAGAAGTCGCTTGGTCAGCACTTTCTTGCCGACCGGTATTACATCGACCGCATCGTGCAGGCGGTGGATCCGCGCGCCGGCCAGCATCTGGTCGAGATCGGCCCGGGCCAGGGTGCCATCACCTTTCCGCTGCTGCGCAAGCATGGCGCATTGACCGTCATCGAATTCGATCGCGACCTGATCGCACCGTTGACCGAAGCCGCCGCACCGATCGGCGCGTTGCGCATCATCCACCGCGATGTGCTCAGCGTGGATTTCACCGCGCTGGCCGACAGCACGCCGATCCGCCTGGTCGGCAACCTGCCCTACAACATCTCTTCGCCGATTCTGTTCCATGCGCTGGACCATGCCGGCGCCGTGGCCGACATGCACTTCATGCTGCAAAAGGAAGTCGTCGACCGCATGGCCGCCGGCCCGGGCAGCAAGGTGTACGGGCGACTGAGCGTGATGCTGCAGGCGTATTGCGAGGTGACGGCGTTGTTCGTGGTGCCGCCAGGTGCGTTCCGGCCGCCGCCGAAGGTGGATTCGGCGGTGGTGCGGCTGGTGCCGCGCGACCCGGCCACGGTGCAGATCAATGACCGCCGCCGCTTCGCCGATGTGGTGCGCGCCGGGTTCGGGCAACGCCGTAAGACCTTGCGCAATGCCTTATCCAATGTCTGCGAGCCAGCCCACTTTGAAGCTGCGCAGGTGCGCCCGGACGCACGCGCCGAACAACTCGAGGTCGCCGATTTCATCCGGCTGGCCAATGTCGAGCTGGCTTGAGCGCCGCTCCCACACTGTTTTATTTAGACTTTCGCCATGCACGATGATCCGCGCTACAGGGTCGAGGTCGAGGTATCGCCCCGCTTCCTCGCCCATCAATCCGCCCCGGACGAAGGCCGCTATGCCTTCGCCTACAGCATCCGCATCCAGAATGCGGGCGCGGTTCCTGCGCGGCTGATCGCGCGCCACTGGCAGATCACCGATGGCAACGGACGCACCGAGCAGGTCGATGGCGAAGGCGTGGTCGGCGAGCAGCCGTGGCTGCGCCCGGGCGAGGCCTTCCATTACACCTCCGGCGTGCTGCTGGAGACCGAGCAGGGACAGATGCAAGGCCACTACGACATGGTGGCCGACGATGGCACCGAATTTATCGCCCCGATCGCCGCCTTCGTGCTGAGCGTACCCAGGACGCTGCACTGATGAATGCTGGACTGAGGGAGCGCGCGCAATGAGCGTCTGGGCAATCGGCGACCTGCAAGGGTGCTACGACATCACCCAGCGGTTGCTGGAAAAAATCAATTTCGATCCCGCGCAGGACACGCTTTGGTTTTGCGGCGACCTGGTCAACCGCGGTGGGCAATCGCTGGAGACGTTGCGCCTGGTGCATTCGTTGCGCGCGCACAGCGTGGTGGTGCTGGGCAATCACGATCTGTCGCTGCTGGCGATCGGCGCGCGCTCGGAAGAAGAGCAGCGCAAGGTCAACCCGGATCTGCTGCGCATCGTGCTGGCCGAAGATCGCGATGCGCTGCTCGATTGGCTACGTATGCAGAAGCTGGCGCACGTGGACCGCGAACTGGGCTGGATGATGATCCACGCGGGGTTGGCGCCGAAATGGACCACGCAGATGGCCGAGAAGCATGCGCGCGAGGTCGAGCAGCAACTGCAAGGCGGCGGCTATCGCAAATTGCTGCGCAATATGTACGGCGATCAGCCGGGCTGGTCGCCGGGCCTGAGCGGTTACGACCGCAGCCGCGCGATCATCAATCTGTTCACTCGCATGCGCTATTGCACCCCACGCGGGCGCATCGCCACCGACGACAAGGGCACGCCGGGAACGCAGGCGCAGGGCCTGTATCCGTGGTTCGAAGTGCCGGGACGGGTCGAGCGCGATCTGAAGATCGTCTGCGGGCATTGGTCTGCGCTGGGCCTGACGATCACCCAGGGCGTGCATGCCATCGACACCGGCGCGGTGTGGGGCGGCAAGCTCACCGCCTTGCAGCTGGATACCGACGAATTGCGCGTTGTGCAGGTACCCGGACGTGAGGTGACCGGACCGGCACCTGTCGCACGCGCACCGCGACGTCCACGCGAGCGCCAGGGGCGTCCGCGTTCGCGCGGCAACCGGGGCAATGCGGGGAACGCTGCGGTGCCGCTGAAGCCGCCAGTCGATACCCCACAAGACTGACTGCGCAACCAGCCCGCCATCGTGATCGCGGGCGTTCGACAGCGCAGAACTCAGCGGCGCGCGTAATCCACGAATGAAAACGTAGCGGCGTGTCGGTCATCGGCAGCATGCAACTCGCGCCTCACAGGCGACCACACTGCCGGGTCGATCGGCGGGAAATGCGTGTCGGCACTGTCTACTGCCGTGTCCACTTCGGTCACGGCCAGCAGATCCGCATGCTCCATGGTCAGGCGGTACACCTCGCCGCCACCGATCACGCATAGCTCCTGCGCGCCGTTTTGCACGGCGCGTTCGATCGCCTGCTCCACCGATGCCACCGCCTGCATGCCGTCGAACGGCACCTGCCCCGAACGCGTCAGCACCAGATTCAATCGCCCCGGCAACGCACGCCCGAGAGACTGCGCCGTCTTGCGCCCCATCAGGATCGGCTTGCCCAGCGTCAGCGCTTTGAAGCGCTTGAGATCGTCCGGCAATTTCCACGGCAGATCGTTATCGCGGCCAATGGCGTTATTGCGGTCGAAGGCGACGATCAGGGTGACTTTCATGCGTTCGGATATAGCTCGTTATAGATTTTCATTGCCGCTTTCCGGCCAAGCATCCCGACCAAAAAAGCGGCCAAATAGCACACAGCAATCCCGCCAAGCGCAGCCGACGACTGTTCGCCGAGCACTTTTGCAAGCTCTAGCCGCTCGCCTTTATACAGCGCGACGCCGAAAAATCCGATCGGTGCTATCAGAAGCACACTTGTCAAATTGACGAACAGACTTGCCTGCATAGACATCAGCGAGTCTGCAAGTTTTTCCCTTGCTTTAATCGAGTTCTTAGCCATCACACGCTTCCTTCTAAATGAGGGATAGCATGCAGTGCCCTGGTCTCACTAATCGAGACCAGGAGTCATACTGCCACTGGCGCCTTGATCGCCGGATGCGGGTCGTAGCCTTCGATGGCGATATCTTCGAAACGGAACGCGAACAGGTCGGTGACTTCGGGATTCAGACGCAAGGTGGGCAGCGCACGCGGTGTGCGCGTCAGTTGCTCGCGGGCCTGCTCGAAGTGGTTCGAGTACAGATGCGCATCGCCCAGTGTGTGCACAAAATCGCCCACGCTCAGCCCGGTGGCTTGCGCCACCATGTGCGTGAGCAGCGCATAGCTGGCGATATTGAACGGCACGCCCAGAAAAATGTCGCCACTGCGCTGATAGAGCTGGCAACTGAGCTTGCCGTTCACCACGTAGAACTGGAACAAGCTGTGGCAAGGCATCAGCGCCATCTGCGGTAGCTCGCCAACGTTCCAGGCGCTGATCACCAGCCGGCGCGAATCAGGGTTGCGCTTGATCTCGTTCACCAGCCACTGCATCTGGTCGATCTCGACACCATCGGGGCCGGTCCAGCGCCGCCACTGCTTGCCATATACCGGACCGAGATCGCCGTTGTCGTCGGCCCACTCGTCCCAGATGCGCACCTGGTTGTCTTTCAGATAGCCGATATTGGTGTCGCCCTGCAGGAACCACAGCAGCTCGTGGATGATCGAGCGCAGGTGCAGCTTCTTGGTAGTGACCAGCGGAAAGCCGGCGTTGAGATCGAAGCGCATCTGCCAGCCGAATACGCTGCGCGTGCCGGTGCCGGTGCGATCGGACTTTTCGGCGCCGTGCTCCAGCACGTGCTGCAACAGATCCAGGTAAGGCTTCACTTGGCAGCCTTCACGCCTGCGGGCGTCGGCAAGGCTGGCTGCAACACCGGCGCGCGGCGCGACACCGCCAGCAACACCAGGCCAACGGCAATCAACGGCAGGCTCAGAATCTGGCCCATCGTCAGCCAGTTGAAGGCCAGATAGCCGATCGGCGCATCAGGCACGCGCACGAATTCCACGATAAAGCGGAACACGCCGTATAGCAGCGCGAACAAACCCGAGACCGCATAACGTGCGCGCGGCTTCATCGAGAACGTCCACAACACCACGAACATCACCACGCCTTCCAGTGCAGCTTCATAGAGCTGCGAAGGGTGGCGTGCGAACTGGTTCAACGCACCGGCGGCGTACTGCGCCTGGATCTGCGCAGGTAACTGGTCAGCCAGTTCCGGCGCATGCGGGAAGATCACGCCCCAGCCGGCCTGGGTGAACTTGCCCCACAATTCGCCGCCGACGAAATTGCCGAGCCTCCCGAAGCCAAGACCCAACGGCACCAGCGGCGCGACGAAATCCATCACATCGAAGAAGTGCAGCCGGTGCTTGCGCGCCCACAACCAGCAGGCGATCAATACGCCGAGCAGGCCGCCGTGGAAGCTCATGCCGCCTTCCCACACCTTGAACAGGATCAGCGGGTTGGCCCGGAAAGTCTCGAACGCATAAAACAGCATGTAGCCGATGCGCCCGCCCAGCACCACGCCGAGCATGCCGTAGAACAGCAGATCGGAAAAACCGTCCATGTCCACGCCGGGCAGGCGGCCGCGCAGGATGCGCGAGCGGCCCAGCGCCCAGGCGGAAAAGAAGGCCGCCAGGTACATCAAACCGTACCAGTGCACCTGCACCGGGCCGAGCGAGAAGGCGATGGGGTCGATGGCGTGCAGATAGATCATGCGGACCGCGTATCACGAAAAAGCGAGGCGGCTATTCTGACACCTTGCGCGCGATCAGCCTAAGAGCTGTGGGCGGTCAGGTAGCTCGTCTTCATGCTGCGCATCGTCTGCGGCCGGGAAATGCTCGGCCAACAGCTCGGTCACCGCCTCGATGCCGGCCAGGACCGCCGCTTCGTGCTGGCCTTCGCGCAGGAACTGCTGCATGCGCCGGCATACCTCTGCCCAGCGCTCTTCGGGCACCCGACTGCGCAGGCCGCGGTCGGCGACCACTTCGATGGCGTGGTCGGCCAGCAGCAGGTAGATCAGCACCCCATTGTTGGCCTCGGTGTCCCAGGTGCGCAATTGCGCGAAGGCCTGCTCGGCACGCTGGCGGGCGCTATGCCCACGCCACAACGCGTCCAGCGGCAGATCGGCCTCGACCGCCACCATGATCTGGCCGGTGTGGGAACGCTCGCTAGCGGAGACCGCCGCTGCAATGGCGTCCATGCACGCGGCTGGAAAACTACGCTGCGCCGAGGGCGCGAAAAGATGCCTGAGCCACCGCATTACCAGCTCCCCGAGGCGCCACCGCCTCCTGATGACCCGCCGCCGCCACCCCAGCCGCCGCCACCAACGAAGCGTCCAGGCGAGCCAGCGGCAAGGCCGGCCAGCAAGCCGATCACCGCTGCGCCCGCGCTGGCGAACAGCAACGACGTAAACAGCAATGCCGCGCCGCCCGCAGCAACCCCGGTCAGCAAGGCGCGAAGCGGGCGAGGTAACGCGCCCAGGATGCCGCGCGCGACCATGGCCACCACGAAGCCGACGAACAGCGCCATGATCCAGCCACCGCCGCCCGCGCCGTTGCCGCCATCGGCATGTCCACTGACCGGCGGCGGCAGGGCCTCACCCTCGATCAGGCCGGCCAACGTCGCGGTTGCAGCACCGATGCCGCCGGCGTAGTCGCCCTCACGGAAGCGCGGCGCCAGATACTCCTGAATGATGCGGTTGGCCGTGATGTCGGGGATGGCGCCTTCCAGGCCGTAACCGGGCTGGATACGCACGCGGCGGTCGTCCTTGGCCACCAGCAGCAGCACGCCGTCGTCCACGCCCTTGCGGCCAATCTTCCACTGATCGAACACACGCTGGGTGTACTGCTCGATCGCTTCCGGCTGCGTGGTCGGCACGATCAAGATCTGCAGCTGCGCGCCCTTGCGCTGCTGCAAGGCCAGCGCCTGTTGCTCGAGTTGCTGGATCTGCCCCGCATCCAGGGTGCCGGTGACATCGACAACCGGCGAGCGCAGCGGCGGGATGGCAGCCAACTCCTGCGCCAGCAGCGCCGCCGGCAGCAGCAGCAACGCCATCATCCACACCACTCCCAAAGACGTTCGCCGCATTGCCAACTCCTCATCTGATGCGCGCTGATCGTCGATCAGCGCTGGGTTTTGCTACTGCTTCTCCCTGCGGGATATTTGCCCCTTACAGAGAGATAAAGGTGCCGGAAACGGCGCCACCTGGGGCTGGGACGACTGCCGGGCCCCGCGTCATTCCCCTGCTCCCGACCGGAAAGCTCTCCGCCTCGACACGTTCTGTTGGCTTGGTCCGCAGATGCGTACGGATGTGCTGCTCGGCGTGCGTTGCCTTGGCGCGTGCCTAGGGTGCTTTGGCATCGCGCGTACGGCGTTTGCTACCGATAATTGCGCGGGCACCGCACACGCACGGTCGCTGATTACTGGGCAGGCTGCGGCGCGGGCTGTTGCTGCGGCGTCTGCTGATGACCGAAATCCACCTGCGGAGCGCGCGAGATCTGCGCTTCGTTTTCCACGCTGAAATTCGGCTTGGGCTGATATCCAAACATCTTCGCCGTGATCACCTGCGGGAACGAACGGATATAGGTGTTGTAGTCCTGCACGGTCTGGATATACCGACCACGTGCCACGGTGATGCGGTTTTCGGTACCTTCCAGCTGCACCTGCAGATCGCGGAACGACTGGTCCGACTTGAGCTGCGGATAGTTTTCGCTGACCACCAACAAACGCGACAGCGCGCTACCCAGCTCGCCTTGCGCCTGCTGGAACCGCTTCAATGACGCTTCGTCATCGGCATTGACCTGGATCTGGCCCACGCGCGCGCGCGCATTGGTCACTTCGGTCAGCACCTGGCGTTCCTGCTGGGCATAGCCCTGCACGGTGCGCACCAGATTGGGAATCAGATCGGCGCGACGCTGATATTGATTGAGCACTTCCGACCAACCGGCCTTGACGCCTTCTTCCTTCTGCTGGATCGCGTTATAGCCGCAACCCGACAGCGAAGCGGTCAGGACCAGCAACGCCAGGGCGCGAATCAGGACAGGCATGCAGGCGATTCCGTTGAAAGAGAGCCCGAGCATGCCATGGGCCAAGTCAAGCCCGCATGCACATGGCCCTGCCCGGCTCGCTCGCCGGTGGTACCGCCGCTTCAGAACAGCCGCGGTAGCAGGATCAATCCCCAGCACAGCAGCACATTGATCAGCAGCACGAACACCGCGGCCGACCCCATGTCCTTGGCACGCCCGGCCAGTACGTGATGCTCCGGGCCATAGCGTTCGATCACCGCCTCGATCGCCGAGTTCAATAGTTCGGCAGCCAGCACGATCAACAACGGTGCGATCAGTGCAATACGCTCGAGTCCCGACTGCCCTAGCCACAGACCGAGCGGTACCAGCACCGCCGCCAGGCAGACTTCCAGCCGGAACGAGGATTCATGCAGCCACGCCGCGCGCAATCCCTGCCATGACCAGATCGCCGCCTTGAGCATACGGCGCGGGCCGCGCGGCACGTGCCCCAATTGATCAGCCATGCGTCAGCGCTTCCCGCCGTGAAGGCGAATATGGGAACAAATCGAACGCATGGCAGGGTCGCTACTGAGGAAAGTGCGAATCTTGCACCGTGACGCTCCGCCCCGCCAGCGGCAGCCGGTTTGCCCTCAGCTTCCAGCATGGCGCACCATGACAGCTTGCCTCACTGCTCAAGGTTCCTGCATGCCCCTCTATCGCCTGCGCACGGTGCTGTGCGCCCTCGCCCTGTTGTCCGGCCATGTGTCCGCCGACGCACTGCACACCGCTCCCGCCGTGCCGACGCAGGTCTCCAACGCCGCTTGGGAAGAAGACATGCAACGCTTCGCCGAAAGCGACGCACGTCAGCCGCCTCCCAAGCACGGCATCGTGTTCGTCGGCAGCTCGTCGATCCGGTTTTGGGAGACGCTGGCCGAGGATTTCCCGGGCAAACCGGTCATCAACCGCGGTTTCGGCGGCTCGGAAGTGCGCGACAGCACGTGGTACGCAGACCGCATCGTGATTCCGTATACACCGCGCCAGGTGGTGCTGTATGCCGGCGACAACGACCTCAACAGCGGCCGCTCGCCCGAGCAGGTGCGCGATGACGTGCTGGCATTCGTGACGCGCGTTCGCCGCGATCTGCCCGAGGCACGCATCAGCTATCTGTCGATCAAGCCCAGCCCGTCGCGCGCGCAACTGCTGCCGGAGGTCATCACTGCCAACCGGCTGATCAAGGAAGCGCTCGCACCGCTACCGCGCGTGGACTTCGTCGACATCTACACGCCGATGCTAGATGCCAGCGGCAAACCGCGCGCAGAACTGTTCCGCGCAGACAGGCTGCACATGACGGCCGATGGGTACGCGATCTGGCGCAAGATCGTGGCACCGGTATTGGAAGACCGCTAAACGCAATGGAATCGATCCGGCGCGCGGCGTCGGATCGGCCAGTGCGCAGGCGATGCGCTGGTCAACGCTTCATCATCTGCAGCGCGCATGTCGGCGCGGCGGCAAAGCGTCGAAGTCGCTACGGCATGCAGCTGATTTAGCCATCTGCTATTCCGCACGCAGCTGACGTCGCTCGGCGATGCGCGAGAGATCGCAGCAAGGCTCAACCATCTTTAACCTCGCTGACAGCCGTTACAAGAGCGTAGGCATCGGCGCGCTGCGCTGGTCGCACCGCCATTGATCGTTGTGGCTGCAGAGCTGCTGAATTTGGCGATCGACGCGGCGATCGAATCCCGCCTGCCGCAGCCGTTGGTACGCTTTGCCGGTATCTGCTGCCGGGCTACGTAGCCGGCAGTAAGACGTGATCAGCCAACGCCATGCCTACCGACCGCCACCTCAGGCCACGACCACCGCCACCGAAGTTCCGACGCCGGGTTCGCTCTGCAATTCGATGCGCCAACCGAAGCGGTCGCAAAGCCGGCGCACGATCGACAGGCCCAGGCCGGTGCCTTGCGGGCGGGTGGGGTCGGCGCGGAAGAACGGTTCGAACGCACGTGCGCGCGCTTCCTCGCTCATGCCGATCCCGGTGTCACGCACCACGATGCGATCGTGCGTCACCTCGACATCGATGCTGCCGGTATCGGTGTAAGCGCAGGCGTTACGTAACAGATTGCTGAGCACCACGCGCATGACCCTGGGCGGTGCGAACATCTGCAGGCTACGGTCGCCGACCATGCGCAATGAGACCGGCTTGTCGCCAAGCAAGTCACGCGCGCTCTCGACTTCTTCTCTGGCTAGTTCGGCGACATCGAAGTTTTCGCTTTGCGGATCGATCTCGGCTTCGCGTGCCAGGATCAGGAATGCGTCGATCACCGCTTCCATATCGTGGCCGGCACGCTGGATGCGGCGCAGGCTGCGCTGCGTGCGCGTCGGCAATGCGTCGTCGGCCAATGCCATGTCGCTGGCCACGCGGATCACCGTCAGTGGCGTACGCAATTCATGGCTGGCATCGCGGGTAAAATTGCGTTCGCGCGCCACATGCTCGCTGACGCGTAGCCCTAACGCATGCAACGCTGCGGCGAGCTGGCGTGTTTCGCCCTGTAATTCGGCAGGCAGCCGTTCCGGAGCCAGTTCGTCCACATCCGGGTTACGTGGGTCCCATTGCGACACACGCCGCGCCAGCCAGCTGATCGGCGAGACCAGCCGTTTGGAAACACGGTAGGTCACCCAGGACACGCCGTAGATCGCCAGCAACACCACGATCGCCGGCACCACGCCGAACCACAGCGTCAGATGCGCCGCACGCGAGCGCGGAAACACCAGATACAGGCGCCCCTCCGGACGTTGATCGACATACACCAGTGCATCGGCGGCAGCGACTTCACTGAAACCCGGCGACTGCGCACGCAGCGCGGGCGGCGTGGTATCGGCAGCAGCGCCTGCGGGCGAAAAGTACCCCTGGATGTTGCGCGTGTTCGGCGGCCGATTGTCCGGCACGCTCTTTTGCATCTGCCAGAAATGCACCGCCTCGTCGGCGAGCACGGTGCGCACCAGGCTGTATTTGACGACGAACGACACCAGATACCCGGCCAGCACGAGGGCAAGACTCGCCAACGCGACCTGCAACAGGAAGGCGAGACGTATTTTTCGCGGGAGCCCGTGTGGCATTGCTGCATCCAGGGGAGAGCGCCGGAGTATAGGCAACGCTTCCGTGAGTCCGTCGTGCAACCAGCCGGCAGCACGGGAAAACGATCGGCGCGTGGGCGCCTACACCGCGGCCGGCCGCCAGAACGGCGGCCGGCCGAGGACATCAGGCCATCGGTTGGGCGATGTCGGCGATGCGATAGCCGGCGCTCTGCACGGTGTGCAGCAGCGGGCGGTCGAACGGCTTGTCGATGATCTTGCGCAGGTTGTACAGATGGCTACGCAGGGTGTCCGAATCGGGCAACCCGTTGCCCCAGATCTCGCGCTCGATTTCCTGGCGGGTCACCACACGCGGCGATTCGCGCATCAGGATGGTCAGCAGGCGCAGGCCGATCGGCGAGAGCTGCAACTCGGTGCCGGCACGGGTGGCGCGCATGCTCACCGGATCGAGCACCAGGTCGGCGACCTTGAGCACTTCCGAACCCACCTGGCGGCGCTCGCGGCGGATCAGGGCACGCAGGCGCGCTTCCAGTTCCTGAATCGCGAACGGCTTGGTCAGGTAGTCATCGGCGCCGAAACCCAGACCGGTGAGCTTGTCGTCCAGCGTGTCGCGGGCGGTTAGCATCAACACCGGAGTGGACTTGCGTGCGTCGTTACGCAGGCGGCGACACACTTCGATACCGTCCAGGCGTGGCAGCATGAGGTCCAGCACGACCACGTCGTAGCTGTTCTCGGCGGCCAGACGGTAACCGTCCAGGCCGTCCTGCGCGTAGTCGACCTCGAAGCCACGGCCTTCCAGGTATTCGCCGATCATTTCGGAGATATTGCGATTGTCTTCGACGACCAGCACGAGGCCGGACGTTTCCTTGGTCTGACGCATGGACTTTCCTCGGTCTTCAGCTTTGTGAAACATGCCGGATCGACGGTGGAAAGGGTGTGAAGAGTGGATAACGTTTTGCTTTGCTCAGCGTTTAGCGGCCGAGCAGCGGACGCAACGCAGGCCACACCGTTTCCAGCACCTTCGGCTGCGCAGCGGCGGTGGGGTGTAGACCGTCGGCCTGCATGAGCCCAGGCTGCAACGCAACCTTTTCCAGGAAAAACGGCACAAGCGCGGTTTTGTACTGTCTGGAGAGGTCGGCGTAGGTCGCCTTGAGCCGCTCGCGGTAGGCTGGGCCGTAATTGGGCGGCACATCGATCCCGAGCAGCAGTACCTTAGCGCCGGCCTGCTGGCTGAGCTGGACCATCTTTTCCAGGTTGCCCTTGAGCTGGGCCGGGGTCAGTCCGCGCAACGCATCGTTGCCGCCGAGTTCGATCACCACCACGCCGGGGCGGTGCTTCTGCAGAAGGCCAGGCAGCCGCGTCAGCGCACCGGAGGTGGTTTCGCCGCTGATGCTGGCATTGACGACCGCCGGTGGCGTCGCCATGTCACGCTTGAGGCGTTGGTCCAGCAGGGTGACCCAGCCGGACTGCACCGGGATGTTGTGCGCGGCGCTCAAACTGTCGCCGACGACCAGGATCGGCGCGGTTGCGAGCGGACTTTTGGCAGAGGCAATCACCGGCGCAAGCAGGGGGAGTGTCAGCAACCACAAGGCCAGCGCGCCATATCGCAGTGTTCTTTCACGCATTCGGAGATTCCTCATCGACAGTCTGGCCCCCCGCTCCAGCACCCGCACCGCCATCGACGTTCGCGAGGTCGGCAAGTCCGTCATTGGCCCGGAGGGAACGCTCCACATCCTCGACAACGTCAGCTTGACGGTCAGTGAAGGCGACAGTATCGCCATTGTCGGTGCGTCCGGTTCGGGCAAGACCACCCTGCTGGGCTTGCTCGCCGGGCTGGACCTGCCCAGCCGTGGCAGCATCGCGCTCTCAGGCCAGGATTTAGGCAAGCTCGACGAAGAAGCCCGGGCCGCGCTACGTGCCCGCGAAGTCGGGTTCGTGTTCCAGAGCTTCCACTTGCTGCCGGCGCTGACCGCCGAAGAAAACATCGCGTTGCCGCTGGAACTGACCGGACGCGAGGATCCGGCACGGGTGCGTGAGGTGCTGGAAGCAGTGGGCCTGAGCGCACGTGCGCGGCATTACCCGCGCCAGCTGTCCGGTGGCGAGCAGCAACGCGTGGCGCTGGCGCGCGCGTTCGTGGCCAAGCCGCGCATCCTGTTCGCCGACGAGCCCACCGGCAGCCTGGACCAGGCCACCGGCGCGCAGATCAGCGACCTGCTGTTCGCGCTCAATGCCACCAGCGACACCACCCTGGTGCTGGTCACCCACGACACGACCCTGGCGCAGCGCTGCCGTCACATCTACCGCATCGATAGCGGCCGTCTGCATGCACAGACCGGTTCGGCCGCATGAACGTCGTGCGCCAAGCCGCGCGCGCAGTGCGCCGCGAATTCCTGGCCGGCGATCTGCTGACCGTGTTCGCCGCGCTGGTGTTGGGCGTGGCGGTGATGACGGCGGTGGGCACCCTGGTCGACCGGGTCACCCTGGCGCTGACCTCCAGCGCGGCCGAAGTGCTCGGCGGCGATCTGGGCGTGAACGGGCGGCAGGAAATCCCGGCCGATTTCGCCGAAGAAGCCAAACGGCGTGGCCTGAAGAGCACGCGCATGGTCAGCTTCCCCAGCGTGTTGTTCCATGGCGATGCCAGCCAGATGGCCAATATCCGCGGCGTCGGTGCGGGCTACCCGCTGCGCGGGCAATTGCTGGTGTCCAAGGATGGCACCGGGACGGAAGGCAGCGTCGCCAGCGCGCCGCCGCCGGGCCAGGCCTATGCCGATCCGCGGCTGCTGGAAACACTGGGCCTGCGCGTTGGCGAGCGGCTGGAATTCGGCGCCGGCCATCTGACCATCACCGGCGTGTTGCGCGCCGAGCCGGATGCCTCTGGTGAGCTGATGCAGCTTGCGCCGCCGCTGCTGGTCAACCGTGCCGATATCGACGGCGCCGGCCTGCTGGGCCCGGGCAGCCGCGCCTCCTACCGATTGATGTTTGCCGGTGCGCCGGACGCGATCGCCGACCTGCGCGCCTGGCTCAAGCCGCGCGCCAGCGAATACCGCCTGGTCGGCATCGAAGACACCCAGCGCGGCATGCGCGCCGCGTTCGATCGCGCCGGGCGTTTCCTGGCTCTGTCGGCCTTGCTGGCGGTGTTGTTGTCCGGCGTCGCCACTGCGCTGGCGGCCAACCGGTTTGCGATGCGGCGCATCGACACCGTGGCGGTGCTGCGCTGCCTGGGCGCCAAGCAGCGCGACATCCTGGCAATGCTGTCGCTGCAGTTGCTGTTGACCGCGATCCCGGCCTGTCTGGTCGGCATTGGCTTGGGAATGCTGGCGCAGGAAGGCCTCGTACAGGCGCTGGGTAGCCTGATCCCGAACCGGCTGCCGCTGCCGCAGGCCACGCCGGCCCTGGCCGGTGCAGGCATCGGCCTGGTGCTGTTGCTGGGCTTCGGTCTGCCACCGCTGCTGCGGCTGCGCAACGTGCCGCCGATGCGCGTGCTCAACCGCAGTTTTGCCGCGGTGCCGCCAAGCTCGTTGCTGGTCTACGGCGCAGCGTTGGCAGCGACGCTGGCGCTCACCGTCTACGCCACCGGCAACTTGGTGCTGGCCGGCTGGGTGCTGGGCGGCCTTGCCGCGCTGGCACTGGTGGCGATGTTGCTGGGGCTGGGCTTGCTGGCGTTGCTGCGGCCGATCCAGCACCGCCTGCGCGGTTCCTGGAAGCTGGGCCTTGCCTCGCTGACGCGGCGCCGCGGGCTGAGTGTGGTGCAGTTGGTCGGGCTGTCGCTGTCGTTATGCGCGCTCTTGCTGCTGGCGGTGGTTGGCCCAGGCCTGCTTGGCCAGTGGCGCGATCGCTTGCCGGCGGACACGCCGAACTACTTTCTCATGAACATCCAGCCCGAACAGACCCAGCCAGTGCTGCAGACGCTGCGCGGCCTGGGTGTGGAGGGCGCGGCAGTAGAGCCGTTCTCCACCGGCCGCCTGGTCGCCATCAACGACAAACCGCCGGTGCGCGACGATCGCGACCCGCAGGACGACGGCGACGGTGACAACCGTCCAGTCAATTTTTCCTGGCGGCATGCATTCCCGCCGGCAAATACGCTGCTCAAGGGCAAATTCTGGGCAGCCGACAGCACCGCGGCGGAAGCCTCGGTGGAAGAAGGCTGGGCGCAGCGCTACCAGCTCAAACTGGGCGATCGCATCACCTTGCTGCTGGGCGAACAGCAACGCACGTTCACCGTGACCAGCATCCGCAAGGCCGACTGGGATTCGTTCCGGGTCAACTTCTTTCTGCTGCTCAACCAGGGATCGGTCGGCGACGCGCCGTACAACCTGATTTCTGCCTTCCACCTGCCGCCCGGCACTGCGTCCAAGCTGGCGTCCTTGAGCCGCGACTATCCCAATATCTCGTTGCTGGATATCGACGCCATCCTGGGCCGCGTACGCGAGGTGATCGACCAGGTAGCGCAGGCGGTGCAGTTGGTGATGGGCTTCAGCCTGCTCGCCGGCGTGCTGGTATTGCTGGCCGCGTTGCAGGCCACCGCCGGCGAGCGACGTTACGACAGCGCGGTGTTGCGCACGCTGGGCGCACGCCGTGGTCAGTTGCGCGGTGCGGTGCTGGTGGAATTCGGTGCACTCGGCTTGCTGGCCGCCACGCTGGCGGTCACCGCTGCGGCCGTGATCGGCGCGGTGGTCGGGAAGCAGGCATTCGACATCGCGTTGACGCCGGATTGGCCGCGGCTGCTGATCGGCGGCGCATTCGGGTTGGCCCTGAGCCTGCTGGCGGGTTGGTCGGGCACCCGGCGCATCCTGTCCACGCCGCCGGCGTTGGCGTTGCGTAGCGAATAAGCGCAGCCAACAACACAACTGCGCAGCTGTCTGACGGCTGCTCGCTACGTGTTGGCGGCCGCTCCAGGCGCGCGGGAACGCCGCGCATGCTGGCGTCGGCATGCGCTGTGCCGGCAATCAGCGCAACGCAGGTTGCCGCGCGTGCCATGCGGCGCTCGCTAGCCGGGCTTGCATATACCGGCAACGCATAAGCACCTTGCAAATCGTACGTTCGCAGCGGCGACACGACTGCCTACAGTGGCGTGTCCGGTCGCCGACCCAGGCGGCCTTTCGTTGCCGTCGAGGTGCCACGTCATGGTCAGCATCACTTCCGCAGCGCGTGTGCAGACGCCGCGCGATGCGTCTTTCCCCATGCAGAGCTCCAGCGTCAGGATCGTGGCGTTCGATGGCCCGCTGGGCGCCGAGGTGATCGGCCTGGACCTCTCGCGGCCGCTGGATGCCGACACCTTCGCCCGCATCCATCGGGCGCATCTGGATCACCACGTGCTGGTGTTTCGCGATCAACGCATCACACCGGCCCAGCAGGTGGAGTTCAGCCGTCGCTTCGGGCCGTTGCAGATTCATGTGCTGCGCAATTTCCAACTGCGTGGACATCCGGAAGTGCTGGTGGTGTCCAACATCAAGGAGAATGGCGAGCCGATCGGCCTGGGCGACGCCGGACATTATTGGCACTCGGATCTGTCGTACAAGGAAACTCCGAGCCTGGGATCGCTGCTGCATGCGCAGGAGCTGCCTGCCGAAGGCGGCGACACCCTGTTTGCCAACCAGCATCTGGCCTGGCAAACGCTGCCCGAATCGCTCAAGCGCACGGTGCAGGACCTGCGTGCCGAACACAGTTATCTGGCCAAGTACGAAGAGTTGCGCGCGCGTAATCCGTGGCGCCCGGCACTGACGCCCGAGCAGATTTCCGAAGTGACACCCGTGCAGCATCCGGTGGTGCGTACGCATCCGGAAACCGGCCGCAAGGCGCTGTTCGTCAGCGAACATTTCACCACCCGCATTGTCGGCCTTCCCGAAGACGAAAGCCGCGCGCTGCTGCACACACTCTTCGAGCACACCACGCGCGCTGCGCTGGTGTATCGACATCGCTGGCAGCCGCACGACATGGTGTTCTGGGACAACCGTTCGGTGATGCATCTGGCAGCAGGTACGCCGGATCATCTGCGCCGTCGGCTCAACCGCACCACCATCGAAGGCGATGCGCCGTTCTGAGCATGCACCTGTTCCCTCCCCCTTTCCGACTGGAGCGCCGCATGCGTTTGACTGTCACTTCTCACGCGCCCGCGCAGCGCTGGCTTCTTTTGCGGCGTATCGCGCTGCTGGTGTTGGCCGCGCTGCCGCTGCTACATAGCGCGCATGCGCACGCCGAAGGCAAGCTGCGTATCGCCAAACAATTCGGCATCGTCTACTTGCTGCTGGACGTGGCGCAGGATCAAAAGTTGATCGAACAGCAGGGCAAGGCCGCCGGCGTGGATATCGACGTGCAGTTTCTGCAGCTCTCCGGCGGCGCAGCGGTCAACGATGCCTTGCTCACCGGTTCGATCGATATCGCAGGCGCAGGCGTCGGGCCGCTGTTCACCATCTGGGACCGCACGCGCGGCCGGCAGAATGTGCGTGGTGTGGCCTCGCTGGGCAATTTCCCGTACTACCTGATCAGCAACAACCCGCGCATCAGATCCATTGGCGATTTCACTCCAAAGGACCGCATTGCGGTACCGGCGACGGGTGTCTCGGTGCAATCACGTTTCTTGCAACACGCATCGCAACAACGCTGGGGCGACAAGGGTACCCATCAGCTCGACGCGCTGCAGGTCGCGTTGCCGCATCCGGATGCCGCCGCGGCGATCATCCGTGGGCGCAGCGAAATCACCGCGCATTTCGCCAGCCCACCGTTTCAGGAGCAGGAGCTGTCTCGCAATCCGGCCGCGCACATTGTCACCAGCTCGTACGAGATCGAAGGCGGCCCGTCGTCGGCAACGGTGTTGTATGCCACCGAAAAATTCCGCAGCGACAATCCCAAGACCTACCGCGCGTTTGTCGCCGCACTGGATCAGGCAGCGAAGTTCGTCACTGCCCATCCGGAGCAAGCGGCCGATATCTTTTTGCGTCGTAACGGGTCGAGCATCGACCGTGCGCTGGTCCTGCAGATTCTCAAGGACCCCAAGGTGCAGTTCACCGTGGCGCCGCAGAACACGCTGGGGCTGGGCAAATTCATGCAGCACAGCGGTGCGATCAAGCAGGTGCCGGGCAAGGTGAGCGATTACTTCTTCGACGACCCGCTGATTGCGGGCGGGAGCTAAGCGATGAGTGCGCCGCTGCTGCAAGTCGATCATGTCAGCCTGGAATACGCCTCCGCGCGACGCGTGGTGCGGGCTACCCATCGTGTGCGCTTCGATGTGCATGAGGCCGATCGCTTCGTGCTGCTGGGACCATCGGGCTGCGGCAAATCCACCCTGCTCAAGGCGGTTGCCGGTTTCGTTGCACCGCGCGAAGGGCAGATCCGTCTGGATGGTCATGCGGTCACCGGGCCGGGACCAGACCGGGTAGTGGTGTTCCAGGAATTCGACCAGCTGGCACCATGGAAAACCGTACGCCAGAACGTGGTGTTCGGCCTGCGCGCAGCGCGCAAGCTCGGCCGCGCTGAAGCGCGCGAGCGCGCCGATGAAAGTCTGGCCCAGGTCGGGCTGAGTGCATTCGCGGATGCCTACCCGCACACCTTGTCCGGCGGCATGAAACAGCGCGTGGCAATCGCACGCGCCCTGGCGATGCGCCCGCGCGTGCTGCTGATGGACGAACCGTTCGCGGCATTGGATGCGTTGACGCGTTCGCGCATGCAGGAGCAGGTGCTGGAATTATGGGAACACTCGCGCTTCACGCTGTTGTTTGTGACCCATTCCATCGAAGAAGCGCTGGTGGTCGGCAACCGCGTTTTGCTGTTTTCGCCGCACCCGGGCCAGGTACGCGCCGAACTCAACGCGCATGCATTCGGCCCGCACAGCGCCGGTAGCGTGGCATTCCAGCAAACCGCGCAACGCATTCACCGACTGCTGTTCGATCTGCCCGATGAGACGCTGGACGACGACAAGGTGGCACCGCTGCGTCGCTCCTCCTTGCGCCAACGTGAGGCGCTGACATGAGCCGCAACACCGCGACCGCGCTGCCGCCGATTCCGCCGGTGCGGCCCGAGTACGAAGTGGCATTGACACCGCTGGACCCTGCCCTGGTCGCCGCTGCGACGCCCACGCGTTGGCGGGCACCGCCGTGGCTGCGCAAAGCACTGGTGCTGGCGGTCTTGGTCGCGGTCTGGGAAGTCGCCGCGCGCGTGGTCGGCGACGACCTGATGCTACCCAGTGCACTGCAGACCGCGCGCGCGTTTTACGACGGGCTGCTCTCCGGCGAATTGCTGCGCCGTGTCGGCGCCTCGTTACGCGTGCTGGCGCAAGGCTATGCGCTGGGGGTGTTGTTTGCCTTCGTGTTGACCGCGCTGGCCGCATCCACGCGCTGGGGCCGCGACGTGCTCGGCACGCTGACCGCCATGTTCAACCCGCTGCCCGCCATCGCGCTGTTGCCATTGGCCTTGCTGTGGTTCGGGCTGGGCACCGGCAGCCTGGTGTTCGTGCTGGTGCATTCGGTGCTGTGGCCGCTGGCCCTGACCACCTACGCCGGCTTCCAGGCTGTGCCGGAGACACTGCGCATGGCCGGGCGTAATTACGGTCTGCGCGGGCCGCGCTATGTGGCGCAGCTGCTGATCCCGGCGGCGCTACCGGCGATCCTGTCCGGGCTGAAGATCGGTTGGGCGTTCGCCTGGCGCACGTTGATCGCCGCCGAGCTGGTCTTCGGCGCCACCTCCGGCCAGGGCGGTTTGGGTTGGTACATCTTCCAAAACCGCAACGAGCTCTACACCGACAAGGTCTTTGCCGGGCTGGCGATGGTGATTGTGCTGGGGCTGCTGGTGGAAGGCGTCGTGTTTCAGGCGATTGAGCGGCTGACCGTGCGCCGCTGGGGCATGCAGCGCTAGAGCGACCTCGGCGGCACGGTCGCGTGCGCTTAACGCAGTTGGCTTATGCTTCGCCCCCCATTCTCTGCCGCTCGCCGCCGCCATGCCCACCGCCCCCTTTACTGCCTACATCTACCCGGTCCTGCTGTTGCTGGCCAGCAATGTGTTCATGACCTTCGCCTGGTACGGGCATCTGAAGTACAAGAGCACGCCGCTGATGATCGCGATCATGGTCAGCTGGGGCATCGCGTTCTTTGAATACTGCCTGCAGGTGCCGGGTAACCGTCTGGGCAGCGCAGTGTATTCGGCGCCGCAGCTCAAGGGCATGCAAGAAGTCATCACGCTGCTGGTGTTCGCCGGTTTCTCCACGTTCTACCTGGGGCAGTCGTTGAAGTGGAATCACTGGGCGGCGTTTGGGCTGATCTTGGTGGCGGCGTTTCTGATGTTCAAGGAATAAGCAATTCCCCGTAGGAACGCGCTGGCGCGCGCTGAGGCGTTACCGATCCAGCCTCGTCGCGCGCCAGCGCGCTCCTACGCATCATGCGATGGGTTTAATTCGCCCGTTCCACCCACTGCGCGAGCACCGCATCGATTTGCGCGTCCTTGACGCGTTTGCCCCGTTGCACCGACTCGGCCTGCTCGAACATCGGCATGATCATCGCCATGCCATCTGGCTTGGTTTTCAGGTGCAGGCCCGATGGTGTTTCCAGGAATGTGGACCAGCGCGTGCGCACCTTGGCCCAATAGCCCTGCGTGCCGTTCCAGTACGCATAGGCAGGGGCGAAGTCCATCTCGGTGGTCTTGCGGTAATCGTTGAAGCCGAACTCGCGCGCAATCGCTTCCTGTGTTCCGTCCGGCTTGCGCAACACCTTGGTGTTGAACTGTTCGTGGGTCCAACCGTTCGGCGTGAGCGTGTGGCGGTTGATCACCGACAGCGCGTTGTAGTCGCTGCGCTTGGTGTACTCGCGCCGCGGCAACGGGCGCCAGCTCAGATCACTGGTCCAGGTGGGATGGCCATCGGCGTAGTCCCAGCGGCCGGTGCCGCAATAGCGCGGCGCGTCGCTGACTTCATACACGCATTGAGTCCAGGCGCCGGTGGTGACTGCCGGCGGCAGCGCATGCACCGTCCAGGTCTGCTCGGCGCTGAATTCGAAACGCTGCGGCGCCTCGTAGATCCAGTCCTGCCGCCAATGCTTGGTCACGTGCTTGGTCTTTTCGTCGACCAGCAGATGCTGCAGCACCAGCTTGTGCGGTGAATCCTCCACCACGATCACCACTTCGCTGGCGCCGCTGCGCATGGCCGACGCACGCTCGTAGCCGGGCTTGAGCAACACGGTTTCGTCGAACGCAAAATCCACCGCGTATTCGCCCTGCATCGCCAGGATGCTCTGGCGATCGCGCTGGGCGTCGGCGGCGGCAATCAACGGCAACAGGCTCAGCGTGGCGGCCATACAGCGGGGAAACAGTCGGCTCATTGGCAGTCTCTTTGTTGATCTTGGGAACGTCAGCGGCGCAAGCGCAGCAGCGAGGTCGTCATGTCGGTGGGATCGGAGCCGCGTGCGTTTGCAGCGCCAGTGCGCAGCGCCGCAGCACGTGCACAGCAGCAGTCGTCCACCGCCACGCGGCCGTCGATGCCCTCTTGACGTGCGAGCCGAGCGGCGACCTCCGCGCCCAGCGCCGAGACGGTAGCCAGGCTGGCGGTGATGGGGTGATCGTGGCTGGCTGCAGGCTGCAAGCGGAGTGCGCTCAAACGCCATGCGTCGCCGCGCAGGCGTCCGGCCAGGCGGCGCCATAGCCGTTCGCCGACGCCCAGCTCATGCGTGTCCGTTGGCAGTGGTGGCAGCCGCGACACCAGGCGGTCCCAGTTCAGGAAATCGCTGTCGGGCAACAGGCAGAGCCGCCAACAGCAGTGTCCTGCGGCATCGAGGAACCAGATGCTTTCGCGCACGCCGTCGCTGTCGACTTGACGGCACGCCGCCGCTGCAACCGCGTGCTGCCAACCATCCAGTTCGTTGCCCAACGCGGGCCGATATAGGCATAGCACTGTGCCCAGGGCCGCCAGTTGCTGCGGTCGTGGCAACGCCGCGCGGCTGGCACGGGCCTGCAAGGACAGCGGCAATGCGCAGACGTTTGGCATGGCCGCTACCAGCTCACAGCCAGGCTGACCGAGGCAGTACGCCCGGCACCGGTGAAACGATCGAGCACCATGCTGCTGGCCAGCGTGCCGTTGGGCAGCGCGTTCCAGTCCACGTAACGGCGATCGGCCAGATTGAAGATGCCGGCAGTGACGTTGGCGCCGGGTGCGAACTCCCAGTGGCCCATTAGATCCAGCGTGGCGTAGCCGGCCGGCGCGTAATAGCTGTCCAACTGCGGACGACGTTTGCGGGCCACGAAGGTGCCGATCAATTCCGCCCCCCAGCGCTCGCTGTCGAAGGCAACGCCGAGCGTGCCGCGCAACGGGTCGACCGAATTGAGCGGGGTCCCATCGGTGCGGTTGTCGCCCTCCGAATAGGCAACCGCACTGTTCACCGACCAGCCCTGCCAGTCCGCCAGCGCGCCCAGATCGACTCCCCCGCGCGCTTCGGCCCCCCTGATCACCACATCGTCCACGTTGCGCGACTGGAACAGTGCCAGCCCCTCGGCGTTCACGCCGGCCGGCGCATACGATTCGATGAAGTTGCGGTAGTCGGTGTAGTACACGGCGAGCCCGAGATAGCCGACCGCGTCGTTGAAACGCAGCCCCAGTTCGCCACCGCGACTGGTTTCCGATTTCAGGTTCGGATTGGCGATGGCGGTGTAGCGGGCCTGCAAATTAGTAAAGCCAATATTGACGTCGTTGTACGGCGGGGCACGAAAGCCATGCGCATAATTGGCGTACGCCGACCATGCATCGGAGAACCGCCACACCGCGCCGAACTTGGGCGAGACTTGGGTTTCGTCGACGGTCTCGGCTGCCACCCCCGGATTGTCTTCGCGGAAGATGTCGTCTACCTGCGGCGACAGGCGAAAGTAATCCACGCGCACACCCGGCGTCAGCGACAAACGCCCATCGAGCAGGCCGATTTCGTCCTGCGCATACACCCCGAGCTTGGTGGTTTCGCTCATGGGGAAATCGCGTACCGGGAACACGTCCTGGCCGACGCGGTTACTTACCGCACCATTGGCAAGATTGACCGAATAGCCATCGCGCTTAGCGCGCGTATCGGTCCAGGTACCGTCCAGTCCATAGGTGATCTCGTGGCTGAGCGTGCCGGTGTCGATGGATTTATGCGCGTTGACCAGCAGCCCGTAAACGCGCTGATCGAAGGTGTGTTCGTTATGCCGGCGCGTGTTGTTGCCGCGTAACTCGTTGGTGCGCTGCAGGCTCTCGCTGTCCTGGCGATACAGCTGCCACTGCAGATCGTCGGCCAAGGCGGAGTCCAGCGCATCGATTTCATTCCGCAGCGATACCCGCGCACGGGTCTGATGATCGCGCCCCTCCTGCGACAAAATGCGCAGCGACGCAGTCGGGCTACGCATGTCGATACCCGTCAGCGCATCGATGCTGCCGTAGTCTTCGTTGCCTTCGACAGTGAGTTTGAAGCGCTGTTGGGTGCTTGGCGCGTACACAACGTTGGCCAGCACGCTGCGGCCATCAATGCGCTGCGGATTGGCCGCAGTACGGGTGAAATCGCGGCTGCGGTTGTCGCCCTGGTTCTGCGCCTCCTGGCCCTGGCGATGACTCACCGCCACCATGCCGCTCCAGCGCTCGCCGCCGAACGCACCGGTAGCACCGGCGAACATGCCGTTCCAGTCGCCTTCATAGCCAAATTTCAGGCCGACGTAGCTGTGCTTGTCGACGCTCAGATAATCCGACGGATCCTTGGTGACGAAGGCGACCACGCCGCCTAGCGCATCGGAGCCATATAACGAGCTGGCCGGCCCGCGCACCACTTCCACGCGCTTGAGCGTTTCCAGGTCGACGAAGTTACGGTTGGCGTTGAGGTAACTACCGAAACTGAAGGTGTCCGAGACAGGCACATTGTCCACCAGAATCGCCACGCGATTGCCATCCAGCCCGCGGATACGGATGCCGTTGGCACCGATGAAGCGGCCGCTGGTGCTGGTGACCGAGACGCCCGGCGTGTAACGGAACAGATCCTCGAGTTCGCGCACCAACTGGTTATCGAGCTGTTCGCGATCAATCACATCCACCGTGCTCGGCACATCCACCAGCGCACGCTGGGTGCGTGTGGCGGTGACCTGCAACCGGGCGAAGTCGTGCACTTCACGCGCAGTCTCGGCGCCGGCATCGAGTTCGGCGGCGTAGGCAGACAACGAGACAGCAGGCAGCGCAAGCGACAGCGCGACCACCAGCGGATGCAGGCGAATCATCAGAAACCTTTGCGAAAACCCTCGACGGCGCGCACCGCGGCACATGCCGCTAGTGGCAAACAAGGGTGGAGCGTTGAGTGGCGGGCGGCGGCGGCAGCGCCCGCTGCGATCATCCGGCACTCGCGTTCAGCGAATGCGGCGGTATGAGATGCGATGGCGACCGAGCGTTGCGTGCGGCAAAGGATCGCGTGAGCGGCGCTCGGGGTGCGCGTACGATCGCGTTGCAACAGCGGCCGCACCCATTCGGTGGTGCGCAGCCTTAAGCTCTTTGCTGGATTACTTGGTCAGGATCAGCTTGTCGTTGCTGGTATGGCGCAGGCGATAGACGCGGTCGCCATGCTGGATCAGCACTTCACGCCGGCCCTTGAGCAGCGCTTCGCTGCTGATGAGGTCTTCGGCAGGCACAGCACGCGGCGTGGCGCGGTCGCGCAGGTTGACCGGTTCGGAACGAAGCAGCACGGGGTGAGCGGTCATGATCTGGATCTCCAGTCGGTTGGCCCAACAAATAATAACCATTCTCATTTATTGATCAAGAGCCATTCTCATTTGAAGGGCTTGATGTTTGGATCGTTTTACGTATTTCGATTCACACAGCCAATCACGATGCCCGCAGCCAACCGACGTCGGGCATCACGGATATCGCTCAATATTTCGTCGTAGCGCCCATCCCGATTGGGTCGGCGGGGCGTCGCCCCATGATCTGGCACGCGCACAGGCGTGGATGACGAAGGCGCGCCCACCCGCATCAGCCGGATGCCAAGCCGGCGACTCAGCGCGTGCTGGACTCCACCCGCGCCCAACCGGCCTCATCGACCTGATTCAAGGTGTCCAGGGCGCCGAGGTTTTCTTCCAATTGCATCACCCGGCTGGCGCCCAGGATCACGCTGGACACATGCGGGTTGCGAAGGCACCAGGCGATGGCCAGCCGTGCCGGCGACTGCCCAAGCTCGGCGGCCAGCACACAGAACGCGCGAGCACGCTCGAGCCGGCGCGCTTCTGGTGCGCCAAGCACTTCGTCCTGCAACCACTGGTTGCCCGGCTGGCCTAGACGGCTGTCGGCCTCCACGCCGGCGTTGTACTTGCCGGTCAGCAGACCAGACGCCAGCGGCGACCAGATCGTGGTGCCCAGCCCGCCTTCGCACAGCGGCGCGTATTCGCGCTCCAGCCGCTCGCGGTGTAGCAGGTTGTACTGCGGCTGCTCCATCGCGGGCGCATGCAGGTGTTCGCGCTCGGCAATGGCGATGGCCGCGCGCAACTGCTCGGCACTCCATTCGGATGTCCCCCAGTACAGTACCTTGCCCTGGCGGATCAGCGTATCCATGGCGCGGACGGTTTCCTGGATCGGCGTGTCCGGATCGGGCCGATGGCAGTAATAGAGATCCAGGTACTCCACCCGCAGGCGCTTGAGCGCGGCGTGGCAGGCATCGGTGACATGCTTGCGCGAGAGCCCGCGTTGGGTTGGACGCGGGCTGTCCACCGCGCCGAAAAACACCTTGCTCGACACACAGAAGCCATCGCGTGGTAGCCGCAGATCGGCGATCACATCGCCCATCACTTCTTCGGCGCGGCCGCGCGCATAGACCTCAGCGTTGTCGAAGAAGTTGATGCCGTTGTCCCAGGCGGCGGCGATCAGATTGCGCGCTTCGCTGCGCCCGATCTGCTTGCCGAAGGTGACCCAGGCACCGAACGACAAGGCCGATAGCTGCAGCCCGGTGGAACCCAGACGACGGTAAAGCATGGCGAACTCCCGCAACCTCCAGGGCACCTGCCCCGGACCGGCGTGCGCAGTGTAGGCCGTGGCGTCGTGTAGGCAACAGCACGTGGCGTGTCCAGCGCTGCATAGAGCAGCGTCAGCCGTCGCACTTTGCAAGCGCGGTGTCACACCTGGCGGGAGCGTGTGGCGATCGAGCCCCACGGCAAAATAGGTGGCGTGTCCCAACGTGGATGCGCGCTGCGCATCGACCTCTTCTCGGCTCGACATCTGTTCGCTCGGCGCGTAGGTGCTGATGCGTGCGTTGTCTCCCTTGCGTTCTCTGCAAGTTCTGCGCGCGTGATTCGGTCTACTGCAGGCGCTTGCACCCTCACCAGTGAGGGACACACCGCGCGCATGTCCGTGTCGTCTCTTACCCGGCATCCATGCCGCGTAAGGTCCACGCCGTTACGCGCGCAAGCGCCAGTATTCGTTGTCGGCAGCTCAAGAAAAAGCGGCATCCAGGTGATTGGCCGTGCTTCTGGATGTGCTCCTGACGTGGCCTTCGCCGGCGAGCACAAGCGCTGCGGCAACATCAATTGCAGCATCCATTGATGCTATGCCTTCCTCTAGCGATTGATTGCGGATCACCGGCCGCAAATCCTGGGAGCGTGGCATCGCATCCGGAGGCGGGATCGTTGGCGCCGTGTCTGCCGCCATCGAGCCTCCATGGATGGATTGACGGCGTATCCCCACACCGGATGCGGCGCCGCGCCTCGATAAACCAGCCCATGACGCCGGCAGACACGGATGCGTGGGCACCCAGCACGACCGGCGCGCACACCATCGTCACCGATCGCAATCGGTCTTCGATAGCAGACATCCTTTAGCCACTGGGGCTGATGCGGCACCGGCAACAGTGATTGCTGCGACGATCGACTGCACTCACCCCGACAAATCCGAGTCCCACCGGCCAGGCATCGGCACGCGCGCGCGGTCTGCTGCGCGCCTCACCTGTGCTGATGCCACGACCGCAACCGGCAGCGCGGCCACGATGTGAAACGCCGCCCCGTCAGCGCCGTGAACTGTCGACTTTGCGCAAGCACAGCCCACCAGCTCGCTAGCGCAGGTCTGCCCGGGCCCGCCGCATCTCGGCTGCAGGCCAACCGGGAGCGTCTGAATGCCGCTCACCTTGCCCCCTGTCACCCCCTGCTCTAGGCTTCCTGTTTTGCCGGCAGCAGCTTCGGGGATTGGAATGGTCGAAGGTTTGGGAAGGATCGGTTTCGGCCTGTTCGGTCTGGCGGTGCTCATCGGTATCACCTGGCTTTTTTCGAGCAACCGCCGCGCGATCGACTGGAAGCTGGTCGCCACCGGTCTGGCCTTGCAGATTTCGTTCGCCGCAGTGGTGTTGCTGGTGCCGGGCGGGCGCGACGTGTTCGACGCGCTGGGCAAGGGTTTTGTCAAGGTGCTGAGTTTCGTCAATGAAGGGTCCACCTTCATTTTCGGCAACCTGATGAACATCGACAGCTACGGCTTCATTTTTGCGTTCCAGGTGCTGCCCACCATCATCTTCTTCTCGGCGCTGATGGGCGTGCTCTACCATCTCGGCGTGATGCAGGTTGTGGTGCGTGCAATGGCGTGGGCGATCACCAAGGTGATGCGCGTGTCCGGTGCGGAAACCACCAGCGTGTGCGCCAGCGTCTTCATCGGTCAGACCGAAGCACCGCTGACGGTGCGCCCATACATCCCCAAGATGACCCAGTCCGAGCTGTTGACGATGATGATCGGCGGCATGGCGCATATCGCCGGCGGTGTATTGGCGGCGTACGTCGGCATGCTCGGCGGCAACGATCCTGCACAGCAAGCGTTTTATGCCAAGCATCTGCTGGCTGCCAGCATCATGGCCGCGCCCGCCACCTTGGTGGTCGCCAAGTTGTTGGTGCCAGAAACCGGCACCCCGTTGACCCGCGGCACGGTCAAGATGGAAGTGGAAAAAACCACCAGCAATGTGATTGATGCGGCTGCGGCCGGTGCCGGCGACGGCTTGCGCCTGGCGCTGAACATCGGCGCGATGCTGCTGGCCTTTATCGCGCTGATCGCGCTGATCAACGCACCGCTGACCTGGGTGGGGGAAGTCACCGGCGCGGCCGCGCTGCTCGGCCGCCCGACCAACCTGTCGACGATCTTCGGCTACGTGCTGGCGCCGATCGCCTGGGTGATCGGCACCCCATGGATGGATGCGACCACGGTAGGTTCGTTGATCGGGCAGAAAGTGGTGATCAACGAGTTTGTCGCCTACAGCGAATTGTCGCGCATCGTGAAGGGCGAAGTGCCGGGCGTGGGCCTGAGCGCCGAGGGCCGCCTGATCGCCACCTACGCGTTGTGCGGCTTCGCCAATTTCAGTTCGATCGCGATCCAGATCGGCGGGATCGGCGGGCTCGCGCCAGAGCGTCGTCACGATCTGGCCAAGTTCGGCCTGCGTGCGGTGCTCGGCGGTTCGATCGCCACCTTCATGACCGCGACCATCGCCGGCGTGCTGTCGCATTTCGGTTGAGGCGGCGCGGGTTCATCGGCGTAACGGTCTAATCACTGCACGCCGCGTTTCATCCAGTCATTCAAGTCAGTCATTCAAGGCAAGGGTATTTATGAGTTCGGTCGTCGTTGTCGGGTCATTCAATGTCGATCACGTGTGGCGCTGCGATGCCTTGCCAGTGCCGGGTGCCACCATCGCCGGGCGCTACAGCACCGGCCCGGGCGGCAAGGGCTTCAATCAGGCAGTTGCGGCCGCACGTGCTGGCGCCAAGACGCATTTCTTGTGCGCGTTGGGCGACGACGCCGGCGGTGCGCTGGCGCGTTCGCTGGCTGCGCAGGATGGCTTTGCGCTGATCGCCGAGCCGAGCAATGAGCCCACCGGCACCGGTGGCATCTATGTCGACGGGCACGGCCGTAACACCATCGTGATCGGTGCCGGCGCCAACGCTGTGTTGAGCCCTGCCTTCATCGACAATCAGCGTCCGCTGATTGCTGCGGCGAAGGTGCTGCTGGCGCAGCTGGAATCGCCAGCCGAGACCATCGAGTCGGCATTGGCGCTGGCGCACGAATGCGGCGTGCTGACCGTGCTCAATGCCGCACCGGCCAATGCGCCGACCTCGATCGGCCTGCTCAAACTGTCGGATGTGTTGACCCCGAACGAAACCGAATTTGCCGCCCTGCTCGGTCGCCATGTCGGCGAACGCATCAACGCCGACGATGTCGCTGCGCTGGATGGCAATACGTTGCACTCGCTGTGCCGCAAGTTGTTGCCTGGCGGTAGCGTGGTCGTCACCCTGGGCGCAGTGGGCGCCTTCATTTCGCACGCCGAAGAACAACTGCGTGGCGACAACCAAGCGCATTATCGGGTAGGTGCGGAAAGCGCGCAGACCATCGACACCACCGGTGCCGGCGATGCCTTCAACGGCGCGCTGGTGGCATCGCTGGCGCAGCTGCCGGCTGCAAGCTTCGCAACCCACGTGCGCTTTGCCACGCGTTATGCGGCCCGCTCCACCGAGGTGGAAGGCGCGGCTGTATCGATGCCGCGGCTGCGCGCAGACGACTGACGCCGCGTTTCATGGCGGTTCGGCGTGCGCCGCATGCGCACGCCGTCGATACAGCACCCACCTCAGTGCACCCAGGTCTCCTGGAAGAATGCATGCGCGTGTCTCGCGCTCCATGATGACTGCAACAAGCGGGCAACCTCGTCGCACGACATTGCGCTCGACGAGGTGACACTGCGATAACCGCATCGTCTTCTCGCAGCGCTGCGCACGCTCTGCTGCTATCGGCACGCCACCTGATGCGCCATCGCGCCCAGGCGTGACCGAGCGCTGCTTTCTGTGCTCGAAAAGCGAAAGCGCATTGCATAAAGCGTGCTGACCTGCTGTGCGCGCTAGCGCGTTGTCCCGGGTTCACTATTATCGCCGTACCACCGGGCGCACCACGACCATTGCCTGTTGTCATGCGAGGCCGCCCTTGGCGGCGCGGCTTGCCAACTTGCGGGCTGCATCGCCGAACTGGCGCACTCCACGCCACGCAGTCGGCAGTGCAGCCTGCGCCTGGCCCTGCCCCCCAGCTCAACGGAACAACCGATGATCCTGCGTCGATCGCGCAAGCCACTGCTGCTTCCATGCGTCTTACTTTCCTGCCTGCTCAGTTCCTGTGGCGGCCAAGATGCCCCCGATACCAGCGCCGCTGCGACACCATCGCCCGCGGCAACGGTCACCGTGAGTGCTCCCCGCGCCATGACGTCCACCACCACGCCGGCTGCCACGACAACGGCGAACACGCGTCTCGATCCGTCACTACGCCGCACTCTCTCGCCCGACCAGCCGATGTTCGTCATCGCCGCCGACACCTGGAATGCTGCCGACCCGCAGAAGATCATCGACCTGATTCCCGCCGATCTACGCCCGTATTCGGTTTTGTTGATCTCGCTGTCGATCAATCACAAAGGTGCCACCGGGAATCAGTGCAACTGGATCCAAGTGGAAAACGGCATCGAAACCGCGCGCTCGTGGATCAAGACGGCTGCCGCCAACGGGGTCTGGGCGATGATCCAGCCTTCTAGCGGCGGCTTCAGCCACTTCCCCGACTACCCTGCCGGCACCGACCTGGAATCGACCGTCTACGGCGAATTCTTCCGCGACTATCCGAACTTCCTCGGTTTCAATTATGCCGAGCAGTTCTGGGGATTCGATGAGCCCTGCTCGGTGTCGGCGGCGCAGCGCTGGGAGCATTGGTCCAACCTGCTCAAGCTCACCAACAAGTACGGCGGCTACCTGGCGGTGAGCTTCACCGGCGGCTACTGGGGCGCGAACATCAATCCATTGGCGATGGTCAAACGCAACGAAGCGCTCCGCAGCGCGCTCGGAAGTTACTCCAAGAACTTCATCATCGAAGAAAAGTTCACCGCCAATTACGGCTTCCACGATATCGAAAGCCTCAGCCTGGGCATGTTCCTGTCCGGTTTCGCTGGCCACTACGGCATCCGCCCGGACCGCACCGGCTGGTACGCCGCCGATGGCAGCAGCTATCCGGTGCAGGCAGGTGCGCCGCACTTGATCGAGCACTTAACGCTGACCGGCGAAACCTATTTCGACGGCCCGGAGTTGATCACCGCCGACACCGTGCACAGCCTGCCCAATGGCCTGACCGCCGATGGCTACAGCACCAGGCGCTGGGAGTTTTTCCCGCAGTTCAAGAACATCCACATGGATGTCTACCGCAAGATCATCGATGGCACCTTGCGCATCCCCAGCCGCCAGCAGGTGATCGACCGGACCAAGGTGGTGGTGGTCGACGACACCACCAGCGGCAACGACCAGACACTGTATGCATCGCCGGAAACGTTGTTCTCCGGCCTGTATGTGATGGACGACGACGGGACGTATTTCAACCAGCACAGCTGGTACAAAAAGAGCGGCCGCTATCCGGCCATTCCGACCGTGTGGCAACTCACGGACGATGCGGCCAAATCGTTTCCGGTGCAGATCAAGCGCAGCGAATACGCCACGCGTTGGCCCAGCATCGCGGCCAAGACCCAGGAGTTGAACGCGCTGTTTCCGCAGGAATACAGCGGCGATATCTACGCAGGGCGTCAGGACAACACCTGGGTGACCTACAACCCGTACAAGACCAATCAGAGCGCAAGCGGCACGCTGGATCTGAAGTACAACACCTGCGCATCCGTGAAACTGACCTACGGGCCTTACACCACCGGCGTCATCAAGGAATTCTCCGATGCGCTGTCGATCTACCTGACCAATTTCGATTCCGAAACCGGCCCGCTCAAGACCGACACGATCGCCATCAGCGGCGCAAGTGCTCCCCCCACTTACACCTTCGCCGATCGCGGCGAGCACCAGGCCAGCACGATCACGGCCACACCCAGCAGCGCTGGGCTGACACTCAACGTCGCCCACAACGGCCCGCTGGACATCACCGTGAAATGTTCCGGCCCTGCCACCGGGCGCCTGAGCGCGTTCCCGACCGCCAACATCCAGGCACCGGCCGCACCAGCAACCTACACCGGCGTCCGCCAGTACGAGGCGGAAAACTTCGATTTCCTGAGTATCGGCAGCCTGGTCGCCAATGGTCTCTACGGCGCAGTCCGCAATTACCAGGGTATGGGATATGTGGACTTCGGGGGCAACCCGGGCGCACGCCTGCGGACCACCGTCACTGTTCCCACGACTGGGACCTACACGTTGAGCACTCGCTATTCCGCCCCCGGCGGGAGCCTCACCACCGTCGACCTCTACGTCAACGGTGTGCGGGTCGGGACGCCGGCATTCACGCAGACCAGCTCGGCCAGCGAGTGGGCCAGCAGCCCGCAGACGGCAATGCTGACTGCCGGCAGCAACGTGGTCGAGTATCGCGCGCGCGCCGGCGCGCAGACCAAGCTGTATCTGGATAACTTGGCCATCTCGCAATAAGCGCAACTAACAAAACTACTGCGCAGCCGCCAGGCGGGCGCGGCCGGTGCTCGGAATCGGCATGTACCACTCGTACACTGCGGTTCCCGCGCGCCGTCCGCGCCCACCTGACAGCTGCTCGCTACGTTTTGTTAGCCGCTCTAAGGGCAGTGCCATGCACCGTCGCTAGCGGCCCGCCCGCGGCGGCGGCAGGCGGCAACACACGGCAGGCAAGGACGCCTGCCGATACACTATGGCCATGCAGATTGGCCCCTACTCCATTGCCCCCAAGGTGATCCTCGCCCCCATGGCGGGCGTCACCGACAAGCCGTTCCGGCTGCTGTGCAAGCGGCTGGGTGCTGGGCTGGCCGTGTCGGAGATGACCATCTCCGACCCGCGTTTCTGGGGCACGCGCAAGTCGCTGCACCGCATGGATCATGCTGGCGAGCCGGACCCGATCAGCGTGCAGATCGCCGGCACCGAGCCGCAGCAACTGGCCGAGGCGGCGCGCTATAACGTCGACCACGGTGCGCAACTGATCGATATCAACATGGGCTGCCCGGCCAAGAAAGTGTGCAATGCCTGGGCCGGCTCGGCGCTGATGCGCGATGAAGACCTGGTGGCACGCATCCTCACCGCAGTGGTGCAGGCGGTGAACGTGCCGGTGACGTTAAAGATTCGCACCGGCTGGGATTGCGACCACCGCAACGGCCCGGTGATTGCGCGCATCGCGCAGGACTGCGGCATCGCCGCGCTCGCCGTACACGGGCGCACCCGCGACCAGCATTACACCGGTAGCGCCGAGTACGCGACGATTGCGCAGATCAAGGCCGCGCTGCAGATTCCGGTAGTTGCCAATGGCGACATCGATTCGCCGCAAAAAGCCGCGCAGGTGCTGCGCGACACCGGCGCCGATGCAGTGATGATCGGCCGCGCCGCGCAAGGGCGCCCGTGGATCTTCGGCGAAGTGGCGCATTTCCTCGCCACCGGCCAGGTATTGCCGCCGCCGTCGCTGGCGTTCGTACGCGACACCTTGCTCAGCCACCTGGAAGCGCTGCACGCGTTCTACGGCCAACCGCAGGGCGTACGCATCGCGCGCAAGCATTTGGGTTGGTATGCCAAGGACCACCCGCAAAGCACCGACTTCCGTGCGGTGGTCAATCGTGCCGAAACGCCGGAAGCGCAACTGGCCCTGACGCGCGATTACTTCGATGCCTTGATCGCCGGCGTGCCGCCCGCCTTGTCGGACGCTGCCTGAGTTTTTCTGCTTGCTGGAGCCGCACGCATGAGCACACCGGGCGACACCCCAACCTATCTGCACGGATTTTCGGCGACCGAACAGGCGCGTCTGCTCAAACAGGCGCGCTTGCTGGAAGCCACGTTGTTCAATCAGATCGATTACAGCGGCGCGCGGCGCCTGCTGGAAGTGGGCAGTGGCGTCGGCGCGCAGACTGAAATCCTGCTGCGCCGTTTTCCCGAGTTGCATGTCACCGGTGTGGACTTGAGCCAGGCAAAGCTGGGTGCGGCGCGAGCAAATCTCGAACGGCTGGCGTGGTGCCGCGAGCGTTACACCCTGCAACAGGCCGATGCGAGCGACCTACCGTTTGAGGCGCGTCAGTTCGATGCGGCATTTCTGTGCTGGGTGCTTGAACACGTGCCCTCGCCTGCGCGCGTGCTCAACGAAGTGCGGCGCGTGCTGCTGCCCGGCTCGCCGGTCTACGTGACCGAGGTGATGAATGCCTCGTTCTTGCTGCATCCGTACTCGCCCAATCTGTGGCGCTACTGGATGGCGTTCAACGATTTCCAGCATGACCAGGGTGGCGACCCGTTCGTCGGTGCCAAGTTGGGTAACCTGCTGCTGGCGGGCGGTTTCCGTGACGTGCAGACCGAGATCAAGACGCTGCATCTGGACAACCGCGAGCCGGGCCGGCGCAAGACCATGATCGGCTTCTGGGAAGAAGTGCTGCTATCGGCGGCCGAACAATTACTGCAAGCCGGCGCGATCGACGCAGACACCGTGGATGGCATGCGCCGCGAGCTGGCGCAGGTGCACAGCGACCCGAACGCGGTGTTCTTCTATTCGTTCGTGCAGGCGCGCGCCACGGTCTATTGAGTTGCCGATGCGGGCGCGGCGGGCGGAGCGCTGGCGTCTTCCAGGTCGCCGGTCAGCACGGTACTGCGGGGCTCATGCCAGATGCGCTGCCACATCTGCGCCAGCACCGCACCGATCTGATCGCGTGCCACCGGCGCACGGTACGCCGCCTGCACCTGCCGCGGCACGATCGGCTGCCACTTGCCGTTGTCGCGATGGGCAACCACAAAGTTGAAGTTGTAGTCCGGTTCCAGGCCCATGCGCAGGTCGCTCAGCATCAGGTCGTCATCGACCAGACGCGCCCGCATGAAGCCGCGATTGAACCAGGTCAGCCGGCGCACCGAGTCGAACGCGGCCACCTCGCCCAAGGCCTGGGTATTGCTGGAAAACCCGCGAAAGTGCATCGGGCCGGTATCTGCCACCAGTGAACGCTCGCCGATGACATAGCCGCTGGGCGTCATCGCCACCACGCGCCACAGCAACGTGTTGAGCGGCATCGGCACCGAGAACCGCGGCGCATCGGCCAGGCCCATCGCCGCCAGCGCGCGATCGGCTTCGCGGTCGACCAGCTGCTTGGCGATCAACGACCAGCCCAGATACGCGGTACTCGCTACCAGCCCGATCACCAGCACGTGCTGCGCAAACGGGCGCGCGCGCGCAAACCAGGCCACCACGCAGGCCAGCAAGAGCCACAGGGTGTACGCCGGATCGATGATGAAGACGCTCGACCACATCGTCGGATGCGGATGCAGCGGCCACCACAGCTGGGTGCCATAGACGGTGAACGCATCCAGCAGCGGGTGCGTGATCAGGGCCAGTTGGATCGCCCAGAACCAGCGCGTGGGCGCAGCGGCCACCCGTCCGTTGCCGTAGCTGCGGAACAGCCACCAGATCAACCAGCCCACCAGCGGCAGCACGAACAACGAGTGGCTGACGCTGCGATGCGCCGTCATCAGCGTCACCGGGTCGTCGGTCAGTGGCAACAGCGCCAATGCGTCGAGGTCGGGCAAGGTGCCCAACGCCGCGCCGGCCAACAAGGCGGCACGCCGCTGCCCGGGCGGCGCGATGGCGGCAGCGATGGCGCCGCCAAGAACGATCTGGGTCAATGAATCCATCGGCCGATGCTAGCAGGGCGGACATGCACGGGTAGGCGTTTGGGCGCGACAGTTGGCCGGTCAGCACCAGTCCGTCACCGGGCAGTTAATCGTCCCGCCAATGCGTCCGGGGGGGGGGGGCCGTGCGTCCGGCCGGTAGGCACCGACATCGGCTTAACCCCAAAGCGATCCATTCAGGCGCACAATGCAACCGAAACACGGTGCGTGTATCATCCGCACCCATCTTTTCATCCGAATAAAGGGATATAAGCCTGATGTCCAGCTACCTGTTCACCTCCGAATCGGTCTCCGAAGGCCATCCGGACAAGATCGCCGACCAGATCTCCGACGCAGTGCTGGACGCCATCCTGGCCCAGGACAAGCGCGCCCGCGTGGCGTGCGAGACGATGGTCAAGACGGGCGTTGCGATCGTGGCCGGCGAAGTGACCACCAGTGCCTGGATCGACCTGGAAGCGTTGACCCGCAAGGTCATCCTGGACATCGGCTACAACAGCTCCGACGTCGGCTTCGACGGCGAGACCTGTGGCGTGCTCAACCTGATCGGCAAGCAGTCGCCCGACATCAACCAGGGCGTGGACCGCAAGAACCCCGAGCAGCAGGGCGCTGGCGATCAGGGCCTGATGTTCGGTTATGCCACCAACGAAACCGACAGCTTCATGCCGGCGGCCATCCACCTCTCGCACCGTCTGGTCGAGCAGCAGGCCAAGATCCGCAAGAAGAAGAACTCGGCGCTGTCCTGGCTGCGTCCGGACGCCAAGTCGCAGGTCACCCTGCGCTATGAAGACGGCGTGGCGACGGCGATCGATGCGGTGGTGCTGTCGACCCAGCACGATCCGGGCGTGAAGCAGAAAGATCTGATCGAAGCGGTGCGCGAGGAAATCCTCAAGCCGGTGCTGCCGGCCAAGTGGCTGCACAAGGGCACCAAGTTCCACATCAACCCGACCGGCAAGTTCGTGATCGGCGGCCCGGTGGGCGACTGCGGCCTGACTGGTCGGAAGATCATCGTCGACACCTACGGCGGCTGGGCCCGTCACGGCGGCGGCGCGTTCTCGGGCAAGGATCCGTCCAAGGTCGACCGTTCGGCAGCCTACGCTGCGCGTTACGTGGCCAAGAACGTGGTGGCTGCGGGCCTGGCCGACCGTTGCGAAGTGCAGGTCTCCTACGCCATCGGCGTGGCCGAGCCGACCTCGATTTCGGTCACCACCTTCGGCACCGGCAAGATCGCCGACGAGCAGATCGAAAAGCTGATCCGCAAGCATTTCGACCTGCGCCCGTTCGGCATCATCCAGATGCTCGACCTGATCCATCCGATGTATCAGCAGACCGCGTCTTACGGCCACTTCGGCCGCAAGCCGAAGGACTTCACCTACACCGACGGCACCGGCGCGCAGCACAGCGCGACCTCGTTCTCGTGGGAAAAGACCGACCGCGCCGACGCACTGCGTGCGGCCGCCAAGCTGAAATAATCACGCTGCTCCTGCCGGAGCAAGCGAGATGCGTGATGACTGGGCCGCTGATGCGGCCCAGTTGCGTTTTGGGAGTGTGTCGGCAGGATGCAGTCGATGCTGTTGCAGTTGCCTGATGCAGCTGTCTGCCGCTGGATAGCCAGCGCGCCGGGATTGTTGCGCTCATTGGCCGCGCGCTTGCCGGCGTCGCGGATAAAGCCCCGCTCCCCGCGAACGAGGGGTTGGGGTGGGGTACGGGCGAAGCAGTGGGTGCGTCACCGTCGAAAGCGCGTGGCGACGCGTTGGTCATCTCAGCAACTGGTGACGCTCTGCGGCGCACCCTCATCCGCCCCCCGAAGGGCACCTTCTCCCCATGAAGGAGGGCAATATCCCGAGGGGAGAAGGAAGCAGCACGTCCCTGATTTAAGTAAGGGTAAAGTCCGTCACAGGGCTCCAACACGCGCGATCACAAGCGCGCTATCACCGATCGAGCAGCAACTGCTGTTCAAGCGCCTTGGCAAATTCAGGCAATGGGCAGGCCATCCGTTGCGTCGGAGCGCACAGACCCAGCGCCAACTGCTGCTGCAACGGCGGGTGGGCCAGATCCAGCGGTGCCAGGGTGCGTAGCTGATCCAGTGATTGCGCCAGATAGCGGGCACGCACCACCCGCGTTCCGTCGGGTTGGCGCCACAGGCCTAGCAGCAACGCGCCACCCGGTGGCGGATCGTCGGCGCCATAGCCAGGCAGATGGAAATGCACACCCAGCAGGCCACTCAATGCGGCGATGTGGGTGTCGCTGCCGACGAACAGCGAGATCTTCGGCGCCTGCGCGTCACCGAAACGTTGCAAGACCTCGCGCGCCAGCGGTGCACCCGAACGCGAGGCCATGTAGTGCGGCCGTGCGTAAATGTCGAACAGCAAGGCGTGCAAGCGGGAGACCTGGGCCAGGCGCTCGGGCGTGGCGCGGCCCCAACCGACCTGCGAGAGCGGCAGGCCTTCTGCGTATTGCAGCAGCAACACCTCGCCGGTGCCGGATGTCAGATCAATCGGGCCGCCTAATGCAAGGCCGCGCCCGTTGACCGACGGCGCCAGCGTGGAAGGCATCTGCGCGAAATCGCAGGGCGTCTGCGTGCAGCCCAGAATCTGCTGCAGTGCCTGCAGCTCGGCAGCATGGCCTTGCAGCAAGGCGGCAGGGCCACCGGTCTGTTGTCGGATCGATGCGACCGCTGCGGCCGCATCGAACGGCACCGTGCCGGCTTCGATCGGTCGAAACAGCGGATCGTTGCTGCCAGCCTCCCGATGCCCGGCGACGATGCCGCAACCGGGTGCGAGCGCATCGGCCAGCAACGCGCCGCTATCGATGGTGCGTTGATCGGTATTGGCCCACACCGACATGCTGCCGTTTGCGGGGCACCCACTGCTCGGCAACAGCGCGTGCTGCACCAACCATTGGCGCAGATACTCGCCGCTCAAGCGCACGCCTTTGCGACCATGCGGGGTGAGAAGGCTGGCAGGCGTGGACCACTGCGGCCAGGGTTGGTCGGCATAATGCGCGGCGGCGGCCTCGCCTTGCAGTGGTGCGCGCACGCCGTGCCGGAACACCACCACCACGCGCTCCAGTTGCGCGGTCTGCGCAGATGCCGGCGCTCCGGTGCCTACCTGTTCGCCAGCGGTGTCGGTCGATTGATCGCCCCCGCGCGCTGTGGAGACGCTTGGAATCGAAGCGGCGCAGCCGCCCAACGCCAACGCAGCCGCCAAGACCAGGCACCACATGCTGCCGTTTGCCATTGGCATGCCACAGGGCGTGCTGGACCTTGACGCAATGCGGACGCAGTGCCTGCGCCTTGCCTGCCGCGTAGGTGCCGCGATCCCCATCGCGGCACCTACGCTACCTACAGCGCGGTCGGCCCAGCGCGGCTCCCCACCGCCGGCCCACAGCGCGCGTCGCAGTGCCCCCTGCCCGGTTCCGTCGCAGCCACCCGCGGGCCCTGCGCGGTGTTGCGCGTCCGTCATGCCGTTTGCATCTTGCTGCGCGCCTGTCGGGTCGTCGCATGCGAGTTTCGCGCGATCAGAACACATATTTTGCGGTCAACAGGCTGGTCATGCCGGAATCGACGATGTCGGAAATCGCATCGGTCTCGCGGCCCACATGTGCCCAATAGCTGTGCTGTTTGGTGAGGTTGGCCACCGACAGATCCACACGCAGGTGCTCGTTCGGTGCATAGCCCAGATGCAGGTCCACGCGGGTGATCGGCTTGATCCACAGGTTGTCCCAATTTGCGCCCTTGTTGAGATAGTCGTACACCGACACGTATTCGCCGGAGTAGTGATAGCTCAGGTTGACCGACCACGGCCCCTTTTCGTAGAACAGCTCCGCATTGGCGAGCAGGTTCGGTGCGTTCTGGATACGTTCGTGCGAGAAGCCCTCTTCTCCCAGATCCACGCGTGTGGTCTGGCGGGTGAGGTTGGCACCGATGCCGAAGCCGTCCAGCGGTGCGGGCAGGCCCTGGAAGGTTTGCCGCACGGCCGCTTCCATGCCCAGCACGCGGCCGTCGCCGCCGTTTTGCGGACGGACGAAACGGATGTTGCCGCTTTCGCTTTCGCCGGCATTGGCGGCGTTCGAACCGCTCTCGTAGATGTAATCGGTGAGGCGCTTGTAATAGCCGGCCAACATGGCGTGGCCGCCGCTGTCGTTCTGCCATTCGCCCGACAGGTCCAGGTTGAGCGACTTGATCGGTTTCAGATCCGGGTTGCCTTCGGTGATGGTGGTCTGGCCATCGCTGGAGATGTCGGTGGAGCGGCCGCCGCCCAGTTGCACGAACGCCGGGCGCGTGTAGCTGGTCCACACCGAGCCACGATACACCGCGCCATCGCCATCGGGCCGGTAATTGACGAACACGTTGGGCAAGGCGACGTTGTAGCGCGTGTGGTTATTGGCGAACGCGCCGACCTGCTCGGCACCCTTGATGGCGGCCGGCTGCGCCCAGAACGTGTTGGTGATGGCGGTATGTTCGAAGCGCAAGCCCGGCAGGATTTCCCAGTTGCCGGTGCGCAAGGTGGCCATCGCGTAGGCAGCGCTCACCGCTTCGGTCGCGCGCATGGTGTTGCAGTTGAGGTTGTTGGTCGCCAACTGGCCGCAACTGTCGAAACTGGCGGGCGTGAGCGTGCGTGCGATCAGGTCGTTGAGGGCTGCATTGCTCAGGCGCACGGTGGGAAACGCGTATTGGCCTGGATATACCGCATCGTAGCGCTGCGCGATCAGGCCGGTATCGCGCAACAAGGTGCCATTGGTGTACTTGGCATTAGTCCAATCGCGATCGGTGAAGCTGCGCGAGCTGTCGACATACTTCACGCCAAAGGCAATGCGGCTGAGCAGTCCCGCATCGAAGTCATATGCCACATCGAACTTGCCGCCGCCCTTGTCCTGACCGCTGTATTGCTTGGAAATCTGCCCGGTGCGCCGCGCATACAGGCTGCCCACGTCCGAGGCCTGCGCCTGCATGGCCGGGGTGAGCAATGGGATCGGGAAACCGTCGCCGTCGTAGCTGATGAAACGGTTGGCGCCGTAGGCGAAGTTGGTCGAACTGTACTGGTCGTTGCGCGCGGAGATTTCCACGTGATCCGGGCGGTCGTTATTGCCGGTGCCGTAGAAGATGTTCGGCGCGAACGTCCAGTGGCCGAGCTGCTTTTCTGCACCGAACTGCACGGTGGCCAGATCGGCCTGCTCGGGATTGGTTTCGTACCAGTAACGCACCGCAACCCGATTGATCTGCGGCTGATACACGCCGCTGCTGCCGATCTGGGTGAAGCTGACATTGGCCGGCACGAACTGCGTGTAGCCGGTGTTCTGCTCGGTCTTGGCGAAGGCGTAGGTCATGCGTGCATACAGATGCAAGCTGGGATCCACACGCCAATCGAAGGCCGCATTGCCGCCGTAGCGGCGCGTGTCGCCCTGCGAGTAACCGATATTCACGCCGGTGCTCTGCAAGACCTCTTGCGGGTCGGCGCCGGCCGCCAGATTGCCGCTGGCATCGGCCCGTGCGAATTTCCATGCGCCATCGTTGCGTGCAGCCGAAGCAGAGGCCACTTCGCTGTTCACGAAATGGCGCTCGTCGTAATACGCACTGACCGACACGCCGAACTGCCCGGCATCGCCGAAACGCGCATGCCAATCGCCGGCTGCGCCACTGCCCAGACCAGAATCACCGTAGTCGCGCGCACGGCTTTCCAGGCGTCCACTCAACGTCACGCTGCCGCCCTGGCGATCGGGCGAATCGAATGCACTGGGCGTGCGGTAATCGATGGTGCCGCCGATCGCATCGCCGTCCATGTCGGCGGTGGAGGTCTTGTTCAACACGATGGTCTGCAGGCCCGAGGGCGGCAGCAGGCTCAATTGCACGCCGCGGCTGTACGGCATGCCTTGCGCGACGTTGATGCCGTTGATCAGGTTGACGTTGTATTCGGCATTGAGGCCGCGCACCGATGAAAACATGCCTTCGCCGCGCGCGGCGCCGTCGATGCCGCCGAAATACGACTGCCCGGTATTGATCACGTTGACGCCCGGCATCAGGCCCAGCGCTTCGGCTACGTTGTGCACGGCGGTGGTCTTGAGATCGTCGGCCGACAACACGTTGACGGTATTGGTGGCGGCCATCTGCATGTCGGTCGCGTTATAGCGCGTGGCAGCGACAGTGACCTTGTCCAGCGTGGCCATGTCGCCCTGCGCGGGCGTGGTGACTTGCGTGGCCTGTGCCGCGGCATGGCCGCACAGTGCGCACAACGACAAACACAGCGCCTGCGACAACCGCGAAGGACGCAACAGCCAACGACGAACGATCATGATCGAATCCGATGAATGCAGCAGCGCGCCATGGATACGCGCCAAGGCTGCGCCGCCGCGAATGTGGGGAAGCCAAGCAGCCAGCGGAGGCGGAACTGCATCACACCTGCAAGCAGGCGCCGCGCATGGTGGTGATGCGGTATTTCAGTTTGGTGACTGTGCTGGCGAACGTGACAAATGCACGTAACGCATGCGCAAGTCGGCACAGTCGTTGGCGTATGGAGGCGAAAATTGTCGAAGGTCTGCGCTGCTTGCCTGGCGCGCACATCCGCCGACATCAGGGCATGCACGCCAGCGACGCGTTGCACGGGCCCTGATGTTGGCGCAGACACCCTTTTCAATCACCTGACGGTTGCGCGCGCGAACGGCGAGCTGGGGCCGGCAGCCTGTTCGGCGACCCAGCCAGCATGCGATCGACGCGCATCACGATTGCACGCAGGGCAGCCCACACCAATGCGCGCGCGGCTCAAGCGCTCCCCCGCCCGCCACGCCTGCGTCAGGTGCGCAGGAAGATTTCCACCCGTCGATTGAGCTGCCGTCCGCCCGGATTGTCCTGGCCGTTGACGGTATTGGGCGCAACCGGCTGCGATTTGCCATAGCCTTTCGCGTTGGCCGACTGCGCGGCACCGCGGGCGCGCAACGCCGCCAGCACGGCATTGGCGCGGCGCTCGGAGAGCGCCTGGTTGTAGTCGTCGCTGCCCTTGGCATCGGTGTGTCCGCGCACCTGCATGTCTTTTGCGCTGACCTTGGCCAGCGCGGCACCCAGGATGTCGATCACGCGCGCCGCGTCGGGGCGGATGTCGGACTTATCGAAGTCGAACAGGATGCGGTCGTTCAAGGTGATCAGATAGCCGCAAGGTGCGCCGGGCGGTGCGAACTTGTGCAGCGGTGGGAAGCGGCCGGCCGGCGGCACTTTCGCTAGCGGCGGCATGCGCACTTCGCGCGGCGGCGTACCCACCGTGCCGGTGCCGTCACCGTGGTTTTGCACCAGGCCATCCGGACCATTCCAGGTACCCGAGCCGTCTGCGTTGATGGTGATCAGGCCGCGCGGCCCGTTCCAGGTGCCGCTGCCGTCGCCACGATTGTCGACAAGCCCGCTCTTGTCGCTGTTCCAGGTACCGGCGCCCTTGCCGTCCAGGCTGATCAGGCCGGCCGGGCCGTTGTAGGTACCGCCACCATTGGACTGCACATTGATGAGCGCCCCGCCTTTCCCGCCCTCGCCGGTCGCATTGATGGTGCCGCTGCCGTCGGCGTTGACGTTGACCAACCCACCTTCGAAGTTGGCAGTGCCGCTGCCGTCGGCCTTGAGATTGAACAGGCCGCCATCGCCATTGCGCAACAAATTGCCGTTGGCATCGACGCTGGTGATGCCGGCATCGGTGATCAAGGTACCGCCATCGCCGCAGCGTGCCGGGGCGACGCTGACGCCTTCGATCGGGTCGAGAATATCCTGCAGCGATGCCTCCAACGCGCGCTGCGCCGGGGTCACGCCCACGATGTCGGGCACCACGATCGTCGGGATGGCCGGAAATTCCGGTACGGCTTCGTTGGCGCCCGCTGCAGCATTCGACGGGCCCGCAGACTGCACAGCTGCTGGGGCTGTTGCAGTGGCAGCATCGGTGGCGTCCTTCGGCGCTTCACCGCGCCCACAACCGACCAACAACACGGGCACCCACAACATCGCCGACAGCTTGCGCATCGCCTCTTCCCTGTTCGAGCCTATAGTCAGATCCGCCTGATAACACGAACGCGGTCAAAAAGGCGCTAAGGGCCACTATCCGCTTGCCGAGTGCTCTGGGTGCTGGCAGTCACGCCGTCTCTGGCCACGCTGCACGAAGGGAGATAGCGGCCCACCCTTGGACATCAACACCGCTCGCCTATTGCGAGCTCACAACTTCGCAGGTGACGCCGCGGCCCCCGGTGCCTGCACCTGCGCGGGTACGTCGCCGGCCTCGGCCTGCAACTGCACATGCAGAATGCGACGAATCTCCAGAATGGCCTGCGGCGTTTCCTGCACGCTGTGCCAGGAGGTCACCACCAGTTCCGATGCTGCGCCCTCCAGATGCGCGCTGCGATACGGCACCAGACCATCGTCGGAATCGGCGAGCGGCACCTGCGGTTTTTCGCGCCCGATGATGGTGTGGTACTGCACAGTTGAAGAAATCGGCAGATCCATCGTGGCGCGCACGAACGGATCGGTGTCGCGCAGGTTATCGATGCTGGTGGGCACAAGCGCGCGTCCCTTGCGGCGAGGAGGGCCGCCCGAATCGTCGCGCTCGCTGTTGGCCAGGTCCTGCATCACATCGCCGAAGCGATCCAGCAATGCGCCCGGCAGACGTACCAACTTACCGACGAACCGCCCCAGCCCGCCCTCGGCCAAGGGCGTGCCGCGATGCGGCGCGGCGATGAAGATGGCACGGTCGATTTGCGGCATCGGCGAAAAATGCAGCAATGGCCACAATGTGGCGCGCACGCGTGCACCGCGTTCGCCCTCGAGTCGGTAATTTTCCAACAACGCATTCCACAGCTGTTCGCCAGAGGACGACACCAGCAGCCGCCCGATGACTCCGCCCATGCTGTGTCCGATCAAGACCATGTCGTGCGAAGCGATGGCACTGCCGGATGGGTCGAAGTGCTGCAGGCTGCGTTCCACCAGCGCCTGAATTTCTGCCCGATTGATCGCCATCGGCGCATTGGTCGGGTAATACACCTGCCAGATCTGATAGCGCTGACGCAGCGTTTCATCGCCCATCACTTCGTTGGCCACATTGACCCAGGCTTCCGGGCTGCTGGCCAGACCGTGCAGCATCAACAGCACGCGGCGGTTGGGGTCGTAGGGCTGCATCAGATACAGATGCGGGCGATCGATGCCGCGTGCGCTGCCCAGCATCGACCGCAGCGACTGTTCCGCAAATCCGGATTTGGCCAGCCACAATCCATACGCGGCAGTGAAGTTGCCGGCCAGCGGCACGCGCTGACCATGCAGCACCACTTCGTTCTGGCGATACGGGTCGTAGGGCACCAAGGTGACCAGGTGACTGCGCAACACCTCAGCGAGCGTGTCGCCCTTAAAGCGCAGCAACACGGTCGCCGGTGCGTACGGCATTTCACTGAATGTGGGTAACGGGCGATCGGGTGGAGCGCCCGCCGCTGCGGCCTGTTCTAATGCGAGGCCGGCAGGGTCGCCCACCAATTGCGGGTCGACTTCGGCGACCAGCTCGGCGCCAAATCCATCGCGACGATACGTACTGCGCAAGCCATTGAAGCGCAGGGCCGAGGCGGCAAAGATGGCACGCGGCGTATTGCCGTCCCCTGGCAGCCGATAGGCGGACAGATCGATGTCGAGCTGCCAGCGACCGACCGTGGCAGGCCCTGGGGTGGTTTCGCCGGCTTGCTGCGAGCGTGCGAACAGGCGCTCTACCACCTGCTGCACGGCGTAGTTGTAGTAATCGCGCACCTGGGTCTGGCGGTTTTCGAACGCACGCGCACTGGGCGCGCGCGCCGTAAAAAACAGGTACGCATATGCATGCCGTGCTGCTTCCAACCAGGCCTCCACCGCCGCATCGCTCATCGTGGTGGGATTGCGTCCACCCAGTGCGATGGCACGCGCAGTCCACAGTTCGGCCTGCGTGGCCAAGCGGCGCTCATCGCCGATACCGGCCTCACCGGTGAGCTGCTGCAGGCACGGCAGCGGATCGACACGGCAGGCCTTGGGCTGCAAGCCGGCAACCTGCAAGGTCTCGCTGCCGGACTGACTCAATTCACCGGTGCTCAGCACATCGCCACGCGTCTGGGCGATGTAGTCGCCGCTGTTGCGCGATTGCACCGTCACCATGGCGCAGCCACTCAACCACAGACTTGCCAGCAGTCCCGCCAGGAGTGCCGCGACGCGGCGACCACGCATGCGCGGCATCATCGCGGTGCAGTCGCTGTTGCGCCTGGCGCCGGCGCCAGCGGCATGCCGGCACGGATGCGCGCGGAAAAGTCCGTGGCCTTGTCGGCGGCGATCGCACGCGCGGTGAAATGCCCGCGCTGCTTCAAGGTGGCGAAGTCGTAACCGGGCGTCAGGCCGTGATGGTCGTAGGCGTATTCGGCGGCATAGCCGGACAGCAGCAGCCGATGATCCAGCGGCAGTGTGGGCTGCAATTGCCGCACCAGCGCGAACACAATGGTGGTGCAGTTGCTGGTGAGCGTGTTGTAGAACGCTGGCTTGCGATCGAGTTCGTTGGCTAGCTCCACATACCCCATAAACATGCGGCGCAACCCGGCCTTGGGTATCGCCAGGCGATACAGGTACATGTCCTCGCCGCGCACGTTGGTGCGCACGCGCAGGATGTCGCGCTCGTCGGCGGCCACCAGCGTTTCTTCGAAACTGCGGAAAAACCCACCCAACGCCGAGAACGATTCGCCACGTTCCTTGCGGATTTCCAGCGAAAACACCACGTGCGAGCCGTCGTCGAAGCCGAACGACACCAGCGTGTGTGCGATCGCCGGGCCCATCCAGTACGACAGCGCAAGATCCGCGCTGACCAGGCGATCCAGATCGTATTGGCGTGTTTCCCAGTGCGGCACGTAGTCGGTTTCGCTATGCCAATCGAAATTGCGCACGTTGTGCAGGGTGACGATGTTGCCCTGCACCTGCGGCCGCAGACGCTGGGCGACATCGTCGGCCCAGTCGCGGTCCTGGCTGGGTTGCATCATCCACCACGACAGCGCCAGCACCACGAACGCCGCACTGAAGATGCCGACCAACGCCCAGTTCTCGCGACCACGGCGCAAGCCCCATAGCGCTGCCAATGCCATCGCGCACCACGACGTCACCCATCCGGCGCGCACTAGTGCGTTACCGGTAAGTACGTCATAGATCGCCAGACCACCCCATGCTGCGGCCAGCACCAGCGCAACCCGTAGAGCCCAGCGACCGATGCGGCCGCGTGTGGCCGGTGTCATCGCGTGCCGCCTTCGTGCACCTGCATGCCCAGCGCATGCATCAGCAGATCGGCCGAGCGATGCGCAAGCCGCTTGCGCTCGGCCTCGTTGCTGCCGCGCAGGCAGCTGCCGAGCATGTCGATCACCAGCAGCACTTGCTCTTCGTCGACATCGGCCCGGCACAGTCCGGCATCGCGGGCGCGATGGACGAACGGCAGAAAGATGCTGACCGCACGCCGATCCGCTGCGTCCACTGCCGGGTGCGCGCGTTCGATCGAGCGCCAGAAATCCACCAGCGGCGCGGACTGTGCAATGTGCTCGGCGACATCGTGCAGCAGCACCGCCAAGCCATCCGGGCGGTCGGCCAAGTCGGCGGCCATGCGCTCCAGCCCATCCAGGCCACGCGCCATCAACGCCGTCATCAACGCGATCCGGTCGGGGAAATTGCGGTACAGGGTGGCGCGGCCAAGACCGGCGCGCTCCACCACCAATTCCAGCGGAGCATTGACGCCGTGTTCGCTGAACACTTCGTCGGCGGCATCGAGAATTTGCCGGCGGCGCAGCGCGGCATCGGGGCGGGAAGTCGTCATGCCGGCATTATCGGACAGATTTGTCCGGTTACGCCAGAGTTCGCTTGCCGATTGCACGCCTTCCCCGACCAACGGCATGGTTGCCGCTGATTTGCCGTGGGATTGCCCGCTATCCCGCCGCGCAGCGCGCGGTTCGATCAGCCAGTGTTCTGCACACCTTGCGAGACGCCGTTGACGCAGGCCACCAGCGCGCGCAGCAGCGCTTCGTCTTCGCCATCGGTGGCGCGCCAGCGTTGCAGCAGGTCCACCTGCAACACGCTGATGGGGTCGATGTACGGGTTGCGCAGGCGAATCGATAACGCCAGCCGCGGATCGTGCTGCAACAGCGATTGCTGCTGCAGCAGGGCTTTGACCCAGCCCTTGGTCAGTGCCAGCTCGTCGCGAATGAGCGGGAAAAACCGCGTGTGCAGGTCGCCCGACAACCGCGAGAACAACTCGGCGATGTTCAGATCGCCCTTGGACAACACCATGGCGATGTCGTCCAGAAAGGTACGGAAGAACGGCCAGTCCTGCGCCATTTCACGCAAGGTGTCTTCATGCCCGGCATCCACCGCTGCCTGCAGGCCACTGCCCACGCCGTACCAGCCCGGAATCACCGCACGCGCCTGGCTCCAGGCGAACACCCATGGAATGGCACGCAGGTTGGACAACGCCGCGTCCTGGCCCAGCCGCCGCGACGGGCGCGAGCCCAGCGTCATGCGTTCGATCACATCGATCGGCGTGGCCAGACGGAAGTACTGCATGAACTCCGGCGCGCCAACGAAGGCGCGATACGCGACGGTGCTGCGTTCTGCCACCAGATCCATCACCGGGCGCCAGTGCTCCTCGCGCGGCTCGGGCGCACGGGGGCGCAGGCTCGAGAGCAGCACGGCGCCGGTCATCTGCTCCAGCGAGCGCAAGGCCAATGCACGAATGCCGTATTTGCGGTGGATCACCTCGCCCTGCTCGGTGACGCGTAAGCGGCCATCGACACTGCCGCGCGGTGCGGCATCCAGCGCGCGACTGGTCTTGCCGCCCCCGCGTGCGATCGAACCACCGCGGCCGTGGAAGAAGGTCAGTCGCACACCCAACTCGGCAGCGGCTTCCAGCAACTCGACCTGCGCACGTTGCAGGCCCCAGCGCGAGGCGGCGATGCCGCCGTCCTTGCCGCTATCCGAATACCCCAGCATCACCATCTGCGTATCGCCGCGCGCGGTCAGATGCTGGCGGTACACCGGGTCGGCCAGCAGGTCCTGCACAGTGCCGGTGCCGCCACGCAAATCGTCCACGGTTTCGAACAGCGGCACGATATCCAGCGGCACTGCGCCGGTGTCGTCGACCAGCCCGCCGCGACGCGCCAGTGCGAGCACGGTCAGTACGTCTGCACGGTTGTGCGCCATCGAGATGATGTAGCTGCCCAGTGCATCGGCACCGTGGCGCGTGCGTGCATCGGCGAGCGCGGCAAATACCGCATCCAGCCGCGCATTCCCTTCGTCATCGGCGCGCGGCAACGCCTGCTCGCCGGAGGCATAGGGGCCGAGCACGGCGGCACGCTGCGTCGCGTCCTGTGCGTCCCAGTCGGTCTGGCCCAGGGCATCGGCCACCGCGCGCGCATGCACGCTCGATTCCTGGCGCACGTCCAACCGCGCCAGATGGAAACCGAAGCTGCGCACGCGCCACAACAGCCGCCGCACGGCGAACCAACCGGCATGTAGCCCCTTGTTGGCCTGCAGGCTGTCCAGGATCAACTGCAAGTCGTGTTCGAGCTCTGCTGGAGCCGCGTAGGCGCCGTCGGCATCGTCCAGCGTGGCCTGCAGGCGTGCGCGCATCAGGTCGTTGAGCAGACGGTACGGCATGTCGCCGTGGCGTGGGCGCGAACGTGCCGCAGCGTCGGGCAGCAGCGCGCGGTAGCGCTCCAGCTGCGCGGTGAGCTCGGGGCTCACCTGCACCAGCGTGGTCGATTGACTGAGCAGGCTAGCCAGCTGCCAGAGTTCTTTTTGATAGCGGTCCAGCACTGCGCGCCGCTGCGCGTCCAGGGTGCCGGCGATGGTGTTGGCATCCACATTGGGATTGCCGTCCATGTCGCCGCCCACCCAGGTGCCGAAACGCAGCAGGCGCGGCAAGGCCGGCACGCTGCCGTAGGTTTCTTCGATGGCGTGTTCCAGCGTTTCGTACATCACCGGGATGACGCGGTAGAGCACCTGGGTGAGATAGAAGCCCACATGCTCGCGCTCGTCGTCCACGGTGGGGCGCACTGGCGAGGAATCGGCCGTCTGCCACGATGCGGTCAAGGCCATGCGGAAGCGCGCCGCATCGCTGGCGCGTTCATTGGGCGTGCGCATGCCGTCCAGATTGTCGACCAAGCTGGCGACCATCAGCTGTTCTTTTTCCAGCAACGCGCGGCGCACCGCCTCGGTGGGATGCGCAGTGAACACCGGCTCCACATCGATGCGCGGCAACCACTGGCTGAGTTCGTCCAGGGTCACGCCCTGCGCCTTGAGCCGACGCAAGGCGTCGTGCAGGCCATCGGGCTGCGGCGTGTCGGTGCCGCTACGCTGGTACTCGCGGCGGCGGCGGATGCGGTGCACGCGCTCGGCGATATTGACGACCTGGAAATAGGTGCTGAAGGCGCGCACCAGCGCTTCGGCATCACGCGGCTCGCGCCCGGTGAGTTGTTCGCTCAACGTGGATGGCGGAGCATCGCTTTGGCGCCGTGAGATGGCGGTCGTGCGCACGCGTTCGATTTCATCGAGGAATTCCGCAGACACCTGCTCGGCGAGCAGATCACCCACCAGTGCACCGAGCCGACGCACGTCGTCGCGCAAGGGAAGATCGGGGGTAGCGAACACAAGACTGCTGCGGTACTCGTTCATCGGAAACGCACACCCTCTTCAAGCGCAAAGTCGTCGAAGACTAACCCAAAAGGATTAGATGGTTGCGACGACAGCGACGGTTTCAACCACAACCATCGCGCATCGAACAGGATCAACGCACCGAGATTTACGAGGACGCGACAGCAGAGCCGCGTGCAGGAGCGCATGCGTGCGCGATGAGGCGCATCGCGCACGCGTCGCTCTCAAACCAACGCGCCCAAGCGCCGTTGTCGCGCTTGTCACGGTGCCAGGCCCTGCTCGCCCCGACACCGGCGGCCATCGCCATGCGCAATTCACTGCTGCGTGATGTTGCGCGACCGCTGCCCCCTCATCGCGCGCAGAGCCTGCTGGCATTGATTGCGTTCATTCGTGATGTGTGGCGCACGCTCGTTGGGCGTGCATCAGCCGCCGTCGCCTGCAACAACGCACTGGTGCGCGAGAGCGCGACCGCCAACGCCGCATCGCGCACCCGCGCCCACTGCCCACGCTGCCTGGCTCACCGTTTGCGGGCCGCATCCGTCTGCTGCGTGGGATCGCCCACATGGGTCTTCAACCACTGCTCGCTCTCGGCCAGCATCTGCAGGATCGACTGTCGCGCGCGATAGGCATGCGATTCGTTGGGCAGCATCACCAGCTTCGCGGTGCCGCCCAGACCCTTGATCGCGGCGAACATGCGTTCGCTCTGGATCGGAAAGGTGCCGGTGTTGTTGTCGTCCTGGCCGTGGATCAGCAGCAGCGGGTCCTTGATCTTGTCGGCGTAGTTGAACGGCGACATCGCCTGATACACCGGTTGCGCCTGCCAGTAATTGCGTTCCTCGGCCTGGAACCCGAACGGAGTGAGCGTGCGGTTGTAGGCGCCGCTGCGGGCGATGCCGGCCTTGAACAGGCGCGTGTGCGCGAGCAGATTCGCCGTCATGAACGCGCCGTACGAGTGCCCGCCGATGGCGATGTGCTCGCGGTCGGTGACGCCGCGTCGCACCACTTCATCCACCGCCGCCTGTGCGTCGGCGATCAGCTGCGGCACATAGGTGTCGTTGGGTTCGGCGTCGCCTTCGCCGACGATCGGCATGGTCGGATTGTTGAGCACCACGTAGCCGATCGCCAGGAATGCCTGCGGCCCCCAGTAGCTGATCGCATTGAAGCGATACGGCGAGTCGGTGACCTGGCTGGCGGTGTCGGCGCTTTTGAACTCGCCCGGATACGCCCACATCAGCAGCGGACGTGGGCCATCGCGTTTGGGGTCGTACCCTGGCGGCAGCAACAGCGTAGCGGTGAGGTCCACGCCATCGGCACGCTTGTAGCGAATCTGCTCCTTCTGCACGCCGCGCAACTGCGGCAACGGGTGCGCGAACTGCGTCAACGCACGCGGTGCCGGCGCCGCATCGTCCAGCGACTGCACGAAATAATTGGCGGGTTCTTCAGGCGATTCGCGGCTGAGCAGCACCTGCGTGCCCTGCGCATCCAGCACGGCCAGTGGTGCGGAATAGGTGGGCGCCTGCGAATGGAACAGCCGTGTGGCGCGCTTGCTTTGCAGATCGAAGCGATCCACAAACGGGCGGTCGCCTTCCGGTGAGGCGCCCTTGCCGAGCAGGAACAGGCTGTTGCCATCGACACTGGTCTGCAGCAACTGGCGGCCCTTGCCGTCGGCCACCGTCGCCGGCGTGCCCGGGTCGCTGTAGCGGTCCTGCGAGGAGCGGTCCCACAGCAACTCGGGCGCGTGCTTGGGCTGATCGGGGGCGATGCGCCATTGCTTGGTGCGGCGGGTCTTCCACCAGCTCTCGCTGAGGATGGCCAGATCGCCGCGGCCCCATTGGATGCCCTCGAACCGGCTGCCCAGCTGCGCCAGCGTCACCGGCGTGCGCGTAAACGGCGCGGCCTGCATCCGTACCGCGTCGCGGAGCTTGCTCTCGCGTGCCGGGTCGCCGCCGTCCAGCGCTTCGGCCCACACCAGCGTAGCCGGTGCGTCGTGTCGCCAGGCGATGTCGCGCACGCCGGTGGGCACGGCGTCATTGCCGGTCGGCAGGCCTTCGACTAAGGGCAGTTGCGCGATCTGGCGCACCAGCTTGCCCTGCAGATCCAGCACCTCGATGCGGCGCGCGAAGTTATCCACCGGCACGAGATACGAGAACGGCCTCTCGCTGCGTTCGCTCAGGATGTACCGCCCATCCGGGGACACCGACAGGTCGAGGTAGATGCCGGGCGTGGCGATCGGGCGGATCTGCCCGGTGACGCTGACGATGACCGGCTGGCCGGTGGCGTAGTACTCGAACACGCGCGCATCGGCCTCGTTGCGCAGCAGGTCCTGATAGGTCGGCAGCGAGCGCACGCCTGCGGCGGCGCTGGTCTGCTGGATCGCCGGGCCGTCCGGCACCGCGTCGCGAGTGGGCGGCGCGCCCTGCCCTGCCACTTGCTGCTGCAGCAGCAAGCCGCTGCCATCGGGCAACCAGCGCAACTCGTCATTGACGCTGGTGTTCAAACCGGCCACCAGGCGCTTGGCCTGCCCCGCCGCCACGTCCACCAGCCACAGCTCGTTGGCGCCGCTGGTCGCGTCCTCGCGCCGGAACGCCAGGTAGCGTTGATCCGGCGACCAGCTCAGCGTGGCCAGCGACAAGGGCGTCGGCAGGCCGGCAATCTGCCGCTCGCTGCCATCGGCGACCGACAGCAGCCACAGCTTGCCGGCGAAGGCGAACCGACTGCTGGCGAAGGTCTTGGGATGGATGCGCAGGCCGGCCAGCTTGAGCTCGGGCTGGGCCACCTCGGCGATATCCGGCAGCGCCGGCATTTGCAGCATCGCAGCCAGATCGCGTTTGGGCGAGAGGTGCAGCAGCGGCGCGCGCGGGGCGTCGACCACCGCCTGCAGCGCCTTGGAGGGCAGCTGATACCCGCTGGCTGCAGCAGCGGGTTGCCCAGCCGGTGCGCCTGCCGCCGCTGCCAGCAGCGGCGCGCTCACTGCCAGCACTCCCATCCACGCCCACGTGCACCGCCGCCCGCCCTGCGCATTCGGCCTTGCCTGCATCGTCCTTCCCCGGTCTCGATCGACCCTGGACCTTAGCAGCCGTCGGTCGGCGACTCCCCTGCCGTTGGTTGGGGGTCGTGCCGATTCAAGCCGGCCAATTCATGTCGGAGGGGGGGGCTGCCGATATAATCGACGCTCTCGTCGAGGGGCGCTGCGACCGGTATGGCGGACTGATCCGCCAACTGCACGAAAAGTGCAGGAAATACGGCCAGGCTCGACAAGCATCCATCGTTCAACGGCGCCCGGAATTGCAGACATTGATCTGCCTACCGGAGCTATTGCATGAACGCTGTCACGAAAATTGCCCCACACACCGACTACAAGGTCGCCGACCTCTCCCTGGCCGATTGGGGCCGCAAGGAGCTGGACATCGCCGAGCACGAGATGCCGGGCCTGATGTCGATCCGCCGCAAGCATGCGCAGAGCAAGCCGCTGAAGGACGTGCGCATCACCGGCTCGCTGCACATGACCATCCAGACCGCCGTGCTGATCGAAACGCTCAAGGACATCGGCGCCAACGTGCGCTGGGCCTCGTGCAACATCTTCTCGACCCAGGATCACGCCGCCGCCGCCATCGCGGTCAGCGGTACGCCGGTGTTCGCCTGGAAGGGCGAGACGCTGGAAGAGTATTGGGACTGCACTCTGGATGCGCTGACCTTCACCCTGGCCGACGGCACCCAGACCGGCCCGGAGCTGGTGGTGGACGACGGCGGCGACGTCACCTTGCTGATCCACAAGGGCTATGAGCTCGAAAACGGCAGCACCTGGGTCGACGAACCGGCGTCCTCGCACGAGGAAGGCGTGATCAAGGCGCTGCTCAAGCGCGTGGCCGTCGAGCGCCCCGGTTACTGGACCCGCGTGGTCAAGGACTGGAAGGGCGTCTCCGAAGAGACCACCACCGGCGTGCACCGCCTGTACCAGATCGCCGAAGCCGGCAAGCTGCTGATCCCGGCCATCAACGTCAACGACTCGGTCACCAAGAGCAAGTTCGACAACCTCTACGGCTGCCGCGAGTCGCTGGCCGATGGCCTCAAGCGCGCGATGGACGTGATGCTGGCCGGCAAGGTCGCGGTGGTCTGCGGCTATGGCGACGTCGGCAAGGGCAGCGCCGCCTCGCTGCGTGCCTACGGTGCCCGCGTGATCGTCACCGAGATCGACCCGATCTGCGCCCTGCAGGCGTCGATGGAAGGCTTCGAGGTCAACACCATCGAATCCACCCTGGGCCGCGGCGACATCTATGTCACCACCACCGGCAACAAGGACATCATCACCGTCGAGCACCTGCAGGCGATGAAGGACCAGGCCATCGTGTGCAACATCGGCCACTTCGACAACGAGATCCAGGTCGATGCGCTGAATGCACTCAAGGGCGTGGAGAAGATCAACATCAAGCCGCAGGTGGACAAGTACGTGTTCGCCAACGGCAACGCGATCTTCCTGCTGGCCGACGGCCGCCTGGTCAACCTGGGCTGCGCCACCGGCCACCCGAGCTTCGTGATGTCCAACTCGTTCGCCAACCAGACCCTGGCGCAGATCGACCTGTGGGAAAAGCGCGACACCTACGAGAAGAAGGTCTACATCCTGCCCAAGCACCTGGACGAGGAAGTGGCCCGCCTGCACCTGGAAAAGATCGGCGTGAAGCTGACCACCCTGACCAAGGACCAGGCCGACTATCTCGGCGTGGACGTGGCCGGCCCGTACAAGCCGGATCATTACCGCTACTGATCCGTCGGCAAACCATCGCCATGCAGACAAGAACGGGCGCCGCAAGGCGCCCGTTCTTGCTTGATCAGCGGGAACTCCATCTGGCTCGGATGCTGTACCACACCTGCACTAGTTTGCCTCACCCTCACCACCGGGAGCCCGCATAAGCACCACCACAGCCATTCGCCTGCCGGACGCGCTCAAGGCACGCGTCGCCGAGGCAGCCGAAGCGATTGGCACCACAGCACACCACTTCATCCTGGAAGCCATCGCCGAGAAGGCCAAACGCACCGAGCGACGCGCCGATTTCCACGCATCCATCGAGAACCGATCTGCACTGGCGGCTTTCACCGCCTACAGTGAAACCGCACCAGGGCCTTACTCCATGACAGCGTCCGCCAGCACGTACACCGAGATCTGGATGCGGCTGCGCGCGTCATACGGCTCGCGGTCCCAGCCGCCCCACCGCGCGTGCAGTCGCAAACCGGCAATCTGCGCCATCAGGTCGAGTTCCGACGGCCAAACGTAACGTCGATGCTCGGAAAAGATACGCGTGCCGTCCTCGCTCAGAACCACCACCCGTTGATCGATGCGCTGTTTCACCGGATCGGGTTGCGAGCACACCAGCATGACGGCGCCCCCCTCGCTCTGCGTCTGCGGCATGTCGAGCACCTGGCTTATCTTTCCGCTGCCGTCGAACACTTCGGCGCCAGGCACCGCAGTCTGGATCACGAGCATGCCATTGGGCGCCAGGCACGACGCGGCATTGACGATGCAGCGCAACTGCTCGGCCTGGGTAAGCAAACAGCCAAACGAGTTCACCGCGTAGATCAGACCAAACGGCCCGCTTAAAGGCATGTCGGTAAAATCAGCGCAGATCAGTTGCACCTGATCGCTGCCAGGTTTGGCACGCAGTGCGTCGAGCATCGCGCGCTCATTGTCGATGCCGGTTACTGGCACACCACGGTGGGCCAACGGCAATGCAATGCGCCCGCTGCCAATGCCCAACTCCAGCGATGCACGGCCATCGGCGAGATCGGCCAGAGTTTGCACGCATCGCTGCAGTGCCTGTGTCGGCCAACGATCATGGACGCTGTCGTAGAACGCAGCCATCCGATCGTATTGAGACTTGCCGGGCATACATCGCGCTCGCGTTCAAACCAGTTCGGCGATCGTAAGCGGCGACGACGCTGCGAGTGTTCGCTGCAGAGACAAAGACTCGAAACACTACGTATGCCGCGACAGGTTTGCGTACTTTGGTTTGACCAATTCAGTTCATATATAGACTATTCAATTGATCAGATTATCCTGATCGTTGAACAAATTCTTCACAAATCGGCACGCTTTTAACTTCAGCCTTATAAGGAAATTATTATGAAAGCTATTTTTTATGCATTGTCGCGCTGGCTCCAGGTCATAAGTGGCCGCAAGCTCGGCTACATCTACAACTACTAACCATCCACGCTGTTGCGGGAGGACAGCCCCCTTCCCGCAACATCACGCGGCACCGCAGCCCGTCCGCTCCGCGTCTGTCACGCGCCGCGTACTTCGTCGCCGATGACGTTCCGCACGCATATGAACTCAGGTCGCAGGCATGCTCTCCCGCCTGGCCCAACCGGGCATTGGGCATTCGGCAACCGCCGGCAGTTCTCTGAAGACCCCTTGCCATTCCTGCAATCCTGCGCGCGCGTGCACGGCGACGTGTCCAGGGTTGCAGAGCGCACGTATCTGCTCGCCGGACCGGCCACGATCGGTAAGGTACTGAGTGATGACGGCACGCTTTACGGCAAGACTGATCCTGACCCGAGCGCGCGCCGTGCGGCGTTTCCCGCTTCGGTGATGAATAGCACTGGCGCAGTCTGGCGGCACAAGCGGCGGACGCTACAGCCTGCGTTTCGTGCAGCCCTGGTGCGCGATTCCGCAGCACAGGCATCGGCTGCCACCCTTTCGCTGCTAGGCGAACAAGGCCCGTCCACCGCTGCACAGGACATGCGCATGCTGATGACTACGCTATGCGCACAATTGGGTGCCGGCGTTCTGCTCGGGAACCCTGCACATGTGCCGGACCTGCTGCGCATGCTGCCGATGATCGATGCAATCCTGCAGCAGACGCGCCGTCCATCCCTGGCGCCGACGTGGTGGCCATCGGCGCATCGGCATCGCATGCGCCGCGTACGCGCGGATCTCGACAAGGCGCTGGAACGCATTCTGGTGCGCAGTACGCAGCAGCCCCCGCATGCAGCATCGGTCCTGTCGCTGCTGCTGGCCGACGCTGCGCAAGGTGGCAGCGACTGGTGCCGCGACGAAGCAGCGGCAATGCTGATGTCCGCACTGGAACCGATGGCGGCAGCGCTGACCTGGACCTTGCTGCTACTGGCGCAGCATCCGCACGTGGCGCAGCAAGTTGCGCAGGAAGCAGACGCATTGGACGACGCTGATGCCGCAGCCAGCACCGGGTTGCTCGATCGGTTGCCGCAACCGCGGGCCTGCGTGAAAGAGGCCATGCGCCTGTATCCGCCGGCCTGGATGACCGCGAGGATCGCGCAACGCGACACCACCTTGGACGGCTTCCATGTCCCCCACGGCACCCAACTGCTGATTAGCGCGTGGGTCGTGCACCGCGACGCACGTCATTTTCCCGATCCCGACGCTTTCCTGCCCGCACGTTGGCTGGACGATACCGCCACCCACTCGCTGGCGCGCTACAGCTACTTCCCATTCGGCGGCGGCCCACGCAGTTGCATCGGCAGCATGCTGGCACTCACCCAGATGACCGCGGTCATCGCCACCGTGTTGCGTGCGCGCAGCCTGCATCTGGCTGCCGACGCGCGCCCCACGCCTTTTCCCGCGCTGGTGTTGCGGCCACTGGACGTGCGCATCGCACTGCGGCCACGCCCCAACATCGCGTCTCGCTTAGGCACTGGCACATGACTGATCCACACGTTCGAAAAAAAAGCAGGGAATATCCAAACCAATTCTTCGACTCCAGCGTGTGGAACGATCTGGCTCTACGCGAAGGGGATATCGTGATCGCCAGTTATGCCAAGGCCGGCACGACCTGGCTGCAGCAGATCGTGGCGCAACTGATCTTCGGCGGCGAAGCGGAGATCGCTGTCTCAACCATTTCTCCGTGGCTCGACGGCGTCTATCCGGACAAGGCAACCAAGCTCGCGCTGCTGGACGCGCAGAGCCACCGGCGCTTCATGAAGACACACTTGCCAGCCGATGCACTGGTCACCAGCGCGCTCGCCAGGTATCTGTACATTGGCCGCGATGGACGCGACATTGCGCTGAGTCTGTACGCCCATCAATGCGCGTTGAGCCAGGATGCGCAGGCACGTCTGGACGCTGGCGGTGCCGACCCCGGCAAGCTGCGCGTGCTGCCGCCACCCCGTCTGACGCGCGATGCCTATGTGGCGCATTGGCTGGAACATGATGGGGCGCCCTTCTGGCCGTTATGGGACGGGGTCCGTTCGTGGTGGGAGCGGCGCGAGGATGCCAACGTGCTGCACCTTCACTACAACGACTTGCTCCACGACCTGCCCGGCCAAATCCGCCGCATCTCCGCCTTCCTCGACATCCCGATTCCGTCCGGCAAATGGGACACGATCGTGGCGCACTGCCGCTTCGACTACATGCGACAGCATGCGGCACGCTACGTGCCACAGGGTTCCGGACTGTGGCGCGAAGGCGGCAAGGCGTTCTTCAACCAGGGCTGCAATGGCCGCTGGCGCACGGCCCTGCCGGATGCACTCAATCACGCATATGTGCAACGCGCACATGCGGAACTCGGCGTAGACGCAGCACAGTGGCTGGCCCACGGCCAGGCGCGACCGTCGTGAGCCTCCACCTCATTGGCGCCGGTCTGGGCCGCACTGGCACTCTCTCCCTGAAGCTGGCGCTTGAGCGGCTTGGTGTGGGCCGCTGCTACCACGCGATGGAATTGGCAGCGAATCTGCGTCAAGACTTGCCGCGCTGGGAGGCGGCGATCGACGGGCACCCGGACTGGGACGCACTGTTCGCCGGCTATGCGGCGACGACCGACTACCCTGGCTGCTGTTTCTGGGAGGAATTGTCCGCGTACTTTCCGCATGCCAAGGTGATCCTGACCGTGCGCGACCCGGACGCGTGGTTCGACTCGGTCAGCGCGACGATCTTCTCCGGCGACGGCAGCGTGCCATCGCTGTTTGGCGCCCATGGTCAACGCGTGAGCCGCTTCTTGCGTCGCGATCCGGAGGCAAACCTCGGTGATCGCGCCTTCATGACCGACTACTTCCGTCACTGGAACCAATCCGTGATCGAGCGTGTACCAGCACAGCGCCTACTGGTACTCGATGCCGACGCCGATTCGCACTGGGAACGCCTGTGCGCATTTCTAGCGCTGCCAATGCCAGCGCTCCCATATCCGCGCGTCCATGCCCGCGGCATCGGTGGCGCACCGGCGCGTCGGCTGCCAACGGAGCCGCCACTGATCGAACAATGCATGCGCCACTACCTGGAACGGCTCGCCGAAGAGGCCTTCCTGCCGCTGACCGGACCATAACTGCGTTGGGGGACGTGGATCATGCCACGCCGAACGCAGCGTCCAACGCGACAAACAGCGGGCAGACGGCACCAATCACGTCTCCGGCACATGCGCTGGAGTCATGCGGCTGGTCGTGCATCACACGGTGGCCTGTGGCGATCTGCCAGTGCAGTGTCGCCAACTCGTCACGGCCGCCAATTGGCATTGCGTTCCCAAAACGCCACGCTGCGCCGGTATGCGTCGCGATCCAGCGGCGTGCCCGAGCCACCCTCTTCCACGCCCAAGGCATTGCGCAACATGGTGATCGAAGCCATCGGAATCTCATCCGGCTCTGCGGTATACAGACACCCCACGACACCCCAGTCTGCATCGATCGGCGTGCCTTCCTTGGCCAACTGATCGCGGCTGTAGAGGATGGGCAGTAGATACGCGGCCACCGGCGGCTCGACGCCTTCGAACCAACGGACCAGCACGGCCAATTCCTGCGAGCTGCGTGCCTCGTAACCGGAACGCAGCAGGTGTCGGTTGTCATCGGTGATGGGGACAGTAAGGCAGCGGGTCGAGGTCCAGTTGCGGTGCACATGCAGCTGGCAAAACGGCGCGTAGCCCCCGATCACACGGAACGGCGCCTCGTCATTGAGGCGCTGGATGAATTGCTCGGGCGTGCAGTCCTGGATCGCATTGCGACGGCCATCGCGCGGGAACAGGCGGGTGCGTGCGAACTGGGTCAAGACGATCGACATAAGAAGGATGTGCGGCGACAAAGAGCGTCAGGGTAGCGCGCGGGCTGGCGGGCGACTACGTTGCGCGACAACGCAGCCACTGCGCGGCGACAGGGCAGGCACGAACAGGTCTTCGGAATCGTTTTCTGTCGGCAGTCGTGCAACACTCGCCGATAAGGTTCAGGTACGCGCCACCTCGCGCTGACGCGAACACGTGCGGGTAGATCCGTCTCTGAAGTAACTCGTCAGCGCTTACCAGATCAAATCGTCCGGAACTTTGAACTGGCTGTAGTAGTCGTCATCACTCTCGGCCGTGGCCGGCGCGCTGCTGCGTCCGTGATCAAGCACAACGGTATCGGCATCGCGGCTGTAGACCTTGTCGGCGGCGGCGCGCGGGATCAGCTCGACGCCATCGCCGTGCCGCACGATCACCAGCGCGCCGCTGGCCAACTGGCCGCGCAGCGTTGGGTTCACCAGCACGCTGCGGATGACGCTGCCATCGTTGAAGCGGTAGTCGATCTCACCTTCGCGCTTGACCTTGTTGGTCTCCACGATCTGCCGCACCTGGGCCAGCACTTCCTGCCGGCGCACCTGCACATTGCGCTCTTCGGCCAGGGCACGATCGCGCTCGGCACGCTCGGCCTGCAAGCGCGCCGCATCGACCTTGTCCGCATCTGCCGGCGGCACCGCCGCGCCCTTGGCATGGCGCTGCTTGACCTGTTCGCGCGCAACCTTGTCCACCTGGGCTTTTTTCACCAAGCCGGCCTTGAGCAGCTGTTCTTGCAATGGATTGCGCATCGGGAGGCTGGGCAGTGGACTGGCGGCTAGTTTAACGCGGCTGGCGCCACGACCCGTCGCGGCCTGGTCGGACCGCTGGCATCGCCGTCTATCGGAAGCGCGGGCAGGTATCTGCCCAAGCAGCGCCGCCGCCCTTATCATCCGCCACTTCCAACCAATTCAAGGACGAATGATGATCATCTGGGGATCAGGCGGCGACGTGATTGCGCTAGGCGCAGCCGACAACGCGCATTGCGACCACTGCGCGCAGCAGCGCAGCTTTCGCCACGTGCTGCAGTATCGCTACGCACATCTGTGGTACCTCTTCAGCTGGGTCACCAAGAAGCAATACCTGCGGGTTTGCGATGGCTGCAACCACACCACCGCGCTGGACACCAAGACCTTCGAGGCCAGCCGTGGCAAGCCGCCCATTCCGGCTTACCGCCGTTTCGGTGGACTGGTGCTGCTCGGCCTGATTGCGGTGCTAGTGATAGTCGGCGCCTACAGCGCTTGGCAGACCTCCAAGCGCGATGGCGTCTGGCTTGCGCAGCCCGCCCAAGGCGACCTGTATACCGTCGACCTGCAGACCCTGGCGCCCGGTGCGTATGACGGACACGCTTACGGCGTGGTACGGGTGGAGCGCGTGAGCGGTGAGACCGTGACGTTGGCGCTGCCGAACAAGGGCTACGACAAGTGGAAAGGCGCCGAGCGCGATGCTGGCGGCAGTAGCGCAAAGCAGCCAGCCTACTACACCGACGAACGTATCGAGATGCCTCTGACCAAGCTGCACACGTTGCATGCCAGCGATGCGCTTGGCCACGTCTATCGCTGAGTCTTAGAGCAGCCACCAAAACGTGGCGAACAGTTGGCCGGTGCGTGCGGACGGCGGACGGAAAACGCGATGAACGAGTGGCACATGCCCATTCCGGGCACCGGCCGCGCTCGTGTGGCGACTGCGCAGTAAGGGGATTGGCTGATCTTGAATTGCTACAACCGGTGCAGGCACTCTCGCATCGACCATGTCTTCGTCCGCATTTTGCGACCAACCCCTTTGTTGAAGCGAAACCCTGCGCGCAGTTTGCCGGCGCAACGTAGTGAATACGTATGCACAACACCGATGCTGCGCCGCGATGCGCGTTTAGCATCACCGCGCGCTGCACGCCGTGCGCGCGCTTTCCGGAACAGGAGCCGGAGGCATTGATGCGGGTATCGCGCACTGCGCGTTTGCCTGCGCCACCCACTGGAGATCGATCCGATGCGCAACACGCCTGTCCATTGTCCGCCTTCGCTCATGCAGCGCAGTGCACGCCTCTTGCTGACGGCGCTGGTCTTGTTACTGGCGACTGCCAACGTCCAAGCCGATGTCATCCTGCATGCCTTCAACTGGCCGTATGCCACTGTTGAAGCGCGCGCCAAACAGATCGCCGATGCCGGCTATCGCAAGGTGCTGGTCGCCCCCGCGTACCGCTCCGAAGGAAGCGCCTGGTGGGCGCGCTACCAGCCGCAGGACATCCGCCTGATCGACAACCCGCTCGGCGACACCGCTGCATTTAAAAAGATGGTGCAGGCATTGGCTAACAACGTCCTAGAAACCTATGCCGACATCGTGTTCAACCATATGGCCAACGAAGCGGCCACGCGCTCGGACCTCAACTACCCCGGTAGCGCGGTGCTGTCGCAGTATGCCGCCAATCCCGGCCGTTACGATTCGCTGCGCCTGTTCGGCACGCTGCAATCAAACTTCCTGAGCGCCAGTGATTTCGGCCAGGCGCAATGCATCAGCAACTACAACGATGCTTACCAGGTGCGCAATTACCGCATTTGCGCCGGTGGCAGCGATCCCGGCCTGCCAGATCTGGTCGGCAACGATTGGGTCGTGCAACAGCAGCGTGCCTATCTGCAGGCACTCAAGGACATCGGGGTAACCGGCTTCCGTGTGGATGCCGCCAAGCACATGACCTTCGACCATCTCAATCGCGTCTTCGATGCCGGTATCCGCTCCGGTGTGTATGTCTTCGGCGAAGTGATCACCGGCGGCGGCACGGGCAATGGCGATTACGATCAATTCCTGGCGCCCTATCTGCAATCCACACCGCATGCAGCCTACGACTTTCCGCTGTTCAATGCGGTACGCAATGCGTTCGCCGTTGGCGCCAGTATGCAGCAGCTTGTCGACCCGGCCGCGTCCGGACAGGCATTGCCGGGCAATCGCGCCGTGACTTTTGCGGTCACCCACGACATCCCCAACAATGCCGGCTTCCGCTACGCGATTCTCGACCCGGTGGATGAAACGCTGGCATATGCGTATCTGATCGGCCGCAACGGCGGCATGCCAATGATCTACACCGACAATAACGAGAGCGGCGATAACCGCTGGGTCAACGCGTATCTGCGCGATGATGTGCGCCGAATGATCGGTTTCCACAACGGCGTGCAGGGCACCGACATGCAGGTCTTGTCGTCCAGCTCCTGCCACATCCTGTTCCGTCGCGGCAGCCTGGGCATCGTGGGCATCAACAAGTGCGGCAATCCGGTCATCACCACGGTGGGAATGAACAACAGCGTGTTGTACTGGAATGCCGATTACGTTGACGCGCTGGGCTCCGGGAACGTAGTGCGCATTTCCAGCAACTCATACACCTTTACGCTGCCGGCGCGTGGTGCACGCATGTGGCGCCGCTGAGGAGTCACTTGCACAGGGCAATGACGCAATGCCCCTAGTGCTCCCGCCGGTTGAGAAGGTGAATTGCAGCGCACCCTGCAAGCCGCAATGCACCGCTACCTGGCGCTCAACGCTTTGCCCCCGACGCGCGTGCATGCGCGGGGGCTCTTTGTCTCTGGGCGGCGCTGATTGACTGCAACAGGATGACGGAGGGTATAGCGCATGCTCACTGGCATCGATTGACTGCTGCCGCACGCAGCCGTCAGGGCGTTACGTGCGGTAACACGCTCGACAGTTGGCTGAAATAGCACCGGCAATGGTGCGTGATACGCACGCGCCTAACGCCACTTCCAGAGATAGCAGCTGCCTGCAGAACTTCCGGCATGCAGCCGACGGCGTTCAACGGCTAATCAAATGGGTGCATCGACTTACCAAGCGAACGGTGCGGTGACCTTGCGCGCCCCGAGCATGAATGCATCGGCCACATGCACGAACGGTGCGACATCCACATCCGATTGGCCGGCGCGTACCAACTGCACGAAGCGCCGATACAGACCATCGTATTCGCTGGACGCGGGCAGTGCCTGAGGCTGCCCATCGATGCTCAGCTTGGCACCGCCTTCGCTGAGCATGAGCATGCCCGCGGTGGTTTCCACTTCGATATCCCAGCGCTGGTGACCGGTCTGCAGGAAGTCGAACTCGGCCGTCACCGGTACGCCTGCGGTATCGACAAACGCAAGGCGGGCATACAGCGGCGCCTGCCGGTTGTCCGGCGTGTGCAGCTCGGCATCGCGCAGCGCGAAGCTGTGCGGCAGCAGATGGGTCGCGATGGAAAGCGCATTGATGCCGGGGTCGAACACACCCATTCCGCCAGGTTCGAGAATCCAGTCCTGGCCCGGATGCCAGTGGCGGATGTCTTCCTTCCAGGCGATGTGCGCACGCACGAGTTGCTTGTTTGCCAACCATGCACGGGCAGGCTCAACACCGGCGGCGCAGCGCGAATGCCAGCTGGTGAACAGGCTGCGTTGCGCACGCTGCGCCACGTCTTGCAGGTCATGAATTTCGGCGAGCGTGGCGGCCGGCGGCTTTTCCAGAAACACATGGCGGCCGGAAATCAACGCGGCATGCGCCAATGCGTGCCGTCCAACCGGTGGCGTGCACAAGGCGACCGCCTCGATCTCCGGCTGCGCGGCGAAGGCTTCTTCCAGGGTGTGATAGGCGGGCACACCGTCGACCGTGCCATGCCGGCTCACGCTGGCCACCAGCTGCACATCGTGGCGCGCCGCGATGGTCGGCACGTGCTGGTCGCGGGCGATCTTGCCGATCCCGACAAGGACAATGCGCAATGCGTCTGGATGCTTCATCGAAACCTTCGTGCTGGTAGGAGGTGGCAAGCGGCGCGAGCACCGGCTCACGCACACTGCTTGGGCAACGCTGCAGGGGCGCGATGCGGGGAGCCCACGCGACGGCGCAGTGTAAGGTCAGGGTGCGACCCACCGCGAGACATCGCTCCTGCTTGTTTTGCTATACCTGCGCGCTGGTCGTTGCGTACGGGCCGGCCCACCTACGCCACGAATGGCGTGAATGGACTGCAGGCGCACTGGGCACGGCAGCGACAGGTGGCGACGGTCGACCACCACGCCACCGACACGCGTTGTAACCCGCGATTGACGCAAGCCCGCATGCAGACCAGCATCGCCACCGGCATGCCGATGTGCCGTCGCCGTCGCCGTCGCCGTCGCCGTTGAAGGCTGCACCGATGTTGCATCATGTTTCGCTGGGCGTTCGCGCGATCGACGCCTCCGTCGCCACACTAGGCGCGCTTGGCTATGTGCGGGTGTGGTCGGATCTGGAGCCGGGCACGTTCGACCAAGCGGTCGGCTACGGCTGGCCCGGCGGCGAAGACTGCCTGGCGTTGAAGCAACGTCAGGCTGCACAGTGCACCCCGGGGGCCGGCTTCCACCTGGCATTTGCGGCCACTGATGCGTCAGCTGTGGACGCCTTCCATCACGCTGCGCTACAGCACGAAGGTCACGGCGATGCCTGCGTCAGAAAACGGTCGAAGTCGCCGATGTTCATGCTGCCCCAACCCGACGCGAAGTCCCAGCCGTAGCTCGCGTTGTATCCATCGCGATAAAGGCCATTGGTGCCGACCACGACGTCATGGGCGCGCTGCGCATCGTGACGCTGGCTCGCATACTGATAGATCTGCGGCGCGACGAAGCCCAGATTGGGATGCGACTGCAACAGCCGGGCGATATAGCCGGCGAAGGTCGGGGTGGCTGCGCTGGTACCCCACACATACCAGGCAGCCTCGTTACCCTGCGCATCGGTGCCGCGGATCTGCGCACTGCTGTAGAACGAGCCATTGAAGCTGACATCGGGCACAGCACGGTAGCCGGAGGCCGTCTGCCCAGGCAGCAGGGTGCGCTGCCACTGCGGCGCATAGGCAATCTTGCTGACGCCGCCCTGGCTGAGTTGACGGCCGACACCGGCATTCCAGACGCGCTCGGAGGCGTAGCTGCCGGGGTTGCCACCCTGCGTCAGCAACTCGGTGGCGCCAACAGCAATCGCGTAGCGGTGCGACGCCGGCCAACCGACCTGGCGCAGGTCCGGACGCCCCGCCAGCGTGTCGTAATAAGGCGTGTTGGCGCGTGCACTCAGCGGCAGATAGACGCCGTCGTCGCCGCTGCAGATCACGAAGTTCTGCCCCTGACGCACCGCCTTGGTCAGGCTGGCGTCCATGGCCTGGAAGACCGCGTCGTTGACCTGGATTTCCTGTCCATAGATCGACATGCTGACCACGCGGGCCAGATTGTCGTCGGCCGCGCGTGCCATACCGTCGATGATGCTCTTCCAGGAAAAATCCGGGATGTTGTAGATGATCAGCCGCTTCAACCCGCCGGCGCTACCGACCAGCAACTGGGTATCCATGTCCCACTCGACTTCGGAATCCTTGCTGGCAGCATCGGGCTGATAACCCGGTGCACTGGGGTCGCCCACCGTCACCACCATGACCGGGGTGTGGAGGCCGTGCAGGGCCTGGAAGCTCTGCAGCCGCGCGAGGGTATTTTCCAGATTGCCCGCGGCAATGACCGCACCGACGATATCGCTGGCCGGTACCAGCGTATCGGCACCATAGGCGCTATTGAGCTCCTCGATGCTGTGGCGCACGACTTCTGCGCCGCCGCTGTTGGCGGCCATCACGGCGCTGCCGTTCAACAACGATGTGCGCGCGGTGCTCAGCGGCGCCCAGTGCGGCGCGACCTTGGCACCGGCGGTGCCGTCCAGGCCAACCACACCTTGCACTACTGCCTGCAAGCCGGCGGGCACTGCGACCACGCCCTGCGCCGCGGCAACGCCGACGCGGCCATCGGCACTCACCGCACGCAGTTGGGTGCCAAGGGCGGCCTGCAACGCCGCCGCCGTCGCACTGACTTGCAGCAAGCGGCCATCGGTGGCCGGGCGCACATCGGTGATGCCATACCGGCTCAGATATGCCTTGACCTGTGCGATATCGCTGGTGGAAGCAGACGATGCGCGGGCCAGTTGGCCGCGCAACAGCGGATCGCCGCCGTCGCGCATCAACCAATGCTCTACCGCCACATGTTGCTGGCTCATGGCCACCTGCGGCTTGAGCACAAATCCCACTTGCAGGATGCGTTGCGGCGCGAGGGCACCGACGGCGGCGAGTTGCGAAGGTAGCGGTTCGGCTGCATGCGCGACACCGGTCACGCCCAATGCGATAGCGCAGACCAGGACGGCCTGACAGAAAGAGCGCGTCATCATTCGTTGGCCGCCATTGATCGTGAGTTAACAAGCTGCGGATTCTCACGATGCGGCAGTGGTTTCAGACTCAACGGTGCGAACTCGGTGTGCGTGAAACGATGCAACCGCGAACTGACACGCGAACCTTGTGCCTTAGTGCCTGTCCGATTGCGCGCGGCGGCGCTGCCGACACGCGTCGATCGCAGCTCGCACGGCGCCTGCAGCCGCTGGCGCCGATCTTGGTAATGCGACTGACTGCGTTCTACATCTCCAGCACGACCTTGCCCAGGTGACTGCCCTCCTCCAGGTAACGATGCGCCGCGGAGGCCTCGCTCAGCGGGAAGCGCTTGTCGAGCAACACACGGAGCTTGCCCTGTTCGATCCACGGCCACACCACGCGTTCCACTTCCGCGGCCAGTCGGGCTTTTTCATCGGCATTGCGTGGGCGTAGCGTCGAGCCGGTGATGACCGCCTGCTTGCGCATCAGCACCGGAATCGGCACCTCGATGGTGGCGCCGGCCTGCGAGGCAATGTAGACGATGCGTCCGCGCGGATTGAGCGCTTCCAGGGTATCGGCGAACACTGCAGCGCCCACCATGTCGAGCGCAACGTCCACGCCGCCATGCGCCTTGGCCACTTCGACAAACGATTCGCTGGTGGAATCGATCGCCACATCGGCGCCCAGCCCGCGCGCCTGCGCCGCCTTGCTGGCCGAGCGTGCGGTGGCCAGCACATGTGCGCCCGCCGCCTTGGCCATCTGGATCGCGGTGACGCCGATGCCCGAGGTCGCACCGTGCAGCAACAGCCACTCGCCCGCCGCGAGCCGGCCGTGTTCGAACAGATTGGCGTAGGCGGTGAAGATGGTTTCCGGCAACGCAGCGGCGTGCACCAGGTCCATACCGACAGGAATCGGCAGCACGTGGCGTGCATCGACGGCGGCGTATTGCGCATAACCGCCGCCGCCCAGCAGTGCGCACACACGATCGCCCACCTTCCAGCGACCAGCCGGCTCCACGATCTCGCCAGCGATTTCCAGCCCCAGCGTTTCCGGTGCGCCAGGCGGCGGCGGGTAGTGCCCGGCGCGTTGCAGAAGATCGGGGCGATTGATGCCGGCGGCGTGCACGCGGATCAGCACCTGCCCCGGCGCAGGACGCGGGCGCGCTTGCTCGGTGGCGTACAGCGCGTCGGCGTCGCCCTTGCCATCGCGGATGGCGATGGCGGTCATCGTGGTATCGCTCATAACGGCGCTCCGTGGAAAGTGCGTCCAGTGTAGGGGCGCAGACGTCAACGCTTGGCGCAGATGCATCCCACCTTTGGTGCAGGTGTTGCCGCAGCACCGATAGGCAGGCGACGTGGTTTCGTGGAACTGCGCAGCAGTGTCGCCGCGTGTACGAACGAGGGAATGCGCAGGTGGACGAGCGGTTATCGTCCACAGCATCGCGAAGATTCATGCGAACAATCGGCTGGCTGCAGCGACACCATGCAGTGGGAATATGGACGCCATCACCTCCAATCGAGCGCCGCCTACAACACATCGCAAGCCGGTGTTCGCCGAGTTTCGACGACACGATTGGAACGGTAGTGCCGGCGTGCTGCGACATCCATTCACAACAGGATGCGCTAGCCCGCAAGCAGCCGCAACCAGACAGATGCTGCGCGCTCGTCCGCACCACGGTGTCCCGGCCTATGCTGGCGTATTGCTAGCCACAAGGAGTCGCCATGCAGTTGCCGTGGGGTATGCGCATCACCGTCATCTGCCTGCTCGCACTGTCCGCCGCCACGCCCGCACGCGCGGCGCAGGTGCGCATTGCGCAGGAAGCAGACGGCTATCGCCTGTTGGTGGATGGCGCCCCTTTCGTGATCAAGGGCGCCGGTCTGGGCAATGGCAGCATGGAGACACTGGCCGCACGCGGTGGCAACGCATTGCGCACCTGGCGCGTGGACGCTGACCCGCAACGCCAGCGCGCCATGCTCGACCGCGCGCAGCGCAATGGCTTGAAGGTGGCGGTCGGCATTGAGGTCGGCAACCAGCGACATGGCTTCGATTACGACGATGCGGCCGCCGTGCAGCAGCAACTGCAGCGCATCCTTGCGCAGGTGCGGCAATCGGCGGCGCATCCGGCGGTGTTGATGTGGGTGGTCGGTAACGAGCTCAATTTGGATTACACCAATCCCAAGGTGTGGAACGCGGTCGGCGAGATCGCCCAGGCGATCCACGCCGTCGATCCGGACCACCCGGTCACCACCACGTTGGCCGGCTTCGACAAACAGCTGATCGACCAGCTCAAGACGCGCGCACCGGCATTGGACCTGATTGCCGTGCAGCTTTACGGCGATATCGCAGCGCTGCCGCAGAAACTGCGCGATAGCCAGTGGCATGGCCCCTACGTGGTCACCGAGTGGGGCCCCACCGGGCATTGGGAATCGCCGACCACCCGCTGGGGCGCACCGATCGAAGCCGACAGCACGCGCAAGGCGCTGTTGCTGGAACAGCGTTACCGCACCTACATCGCCAGCGACACCCACCAGGGGCTGGGATCGTTTGTATTCCTGTGGGGCGACAAGCAGGAGCGCACGCCCACCTGGTATGGCCTGTTCCTGCCCTCGGGCGAAGCCACGCCCAGCGTGGACACGTTGCAACTGCTGTGGACCGGGCAGTGGCCGGCCACGCGTGCGCCAGCGGTGTCGGCGCTGATGCTGGATGGCCAGCGCGCGACCGACAGCGTGAGTCTTTACCCGGGCCAGACCGTCACCGCGAGCGTTCACGCCAGCGGCGCATCCGTATTGCGCTACGACTGGCATGTGCGCACCGAAAGCACGGCGCGCAGCATCGGCGGCGACCCCGAGACGTTGCCACCGCTGGTCGATGCCAAGCTTGAGCCGGCTCCCGCTGGTGATGATCGCAACGACGTGCCTGATATCGGCGGCGCGGTCCGCCTGACCGCGCCATCGCCAGGCAACTACCGCTTGTTCGTTGAAGTCCACGACGACGCCGGCAGCGCCGGTTACGCCAATCTGCCGTTCCGCGTACTGCCGTCGCATCCAGCATCGGTGCAGCGCGAATCGGAACTCCCGCAATCAAATATGCATTCATCGCGATGAAGCGATATTATGCCCGCACGATCTGCCGGACCCGCCGCGATGACGCCTCTCAGTTTCGAGTTCTACCCGCCCAAAACCGATGACCAGCGCGCGCAACTGGACCGCACCGCAGCCAGGTTGAAGGGCTACGCGCCAGAGTATGTGTCGTGCACCTTCGGCGCTGGCGGCTCAACGCTCAGCTACACCTCCGAAACGGTACGCCACCTCAAGCAGAAGCATGGCTTCGAAGCGGCGCCGCATCTGTCCTGCGTCGGCGGCAGCCGGCAGGAGATTCGCGAACTGCTCAAGTTGTACCAGGCGATCGGCTGTACCCGCATCGTCGCGCTGCGTGGCGACCTGCCCTCGGGCATGGGCCATCCGGGCGACCTGCGTTACGCCTCGGATCTGATCGCCTTCATTCGCGCCGAGCATGGCGATGCATTTCGGATCGAGGTGGGCGCCTATCCCGAGACCCACCCGCAAGCGGTCGATGCCTTGAGCGACCTGCGCTATTTCAAAGCCAAGGTCGATGCCGGTGCCGATGCGGCGATTACGCAGTATTTCTACAACGCCGATGCCTACTTCCATTTCCGCGACGCGGTACAGCGCATGGGCGTGGAGGTGCCGATCATTCCCGGCATCATGCCGATCTCCAACTTCTCACAGCTACGTCGATTTTCCGAACAATGCGGCGCAGAGATTCCGCGCTGGATCGGCAAGAAGATGCAGTCCTACGGCGACGACACTGACGCGGTGCGCGCGTTTGGCGCAGAAGTCGTGGCGGCCTTGTGCGCGCGACTGATCGCGGGCGGCGCGCCGGCATTGCACTTCTATACGCTCAATCTAGCCAAACCGACCACACAGGTGTTGCAGCTGCTCGGGCGCTGAGCGTCTGCCTCGGATGGCGGTGCGCGCTTGGAGACAGGCCTTGCACCACAAAAGCGCATCTCGCGCACCACAGCCGAAGGCTTGGGTCGCAACGCGGGCTGCCGACATTGACTGCGACACAGCCAGTCGTCACCCAGCGCCAGCGCACGTGTCTCTCGCCAGCTCACACGCGCCCGGCTACGCTGCGCTGATGCCTCGTCTTCTGCCCCTGCTGCTATTGCTCTGCGCCTGTCCCGCCGCACGTGTGCACGCGCAGGAGATCCATCGCTGCGTCTCGCCGGACGGGCAAACCATGTTCACCGATCGGCGCTGCGAAGACGTTGACGCGGCCAGCCGCGCGCCGCCCGCCATCCGCCCGCAGGGCAATACCGGCCTGTATCGCTACGGCTGCCCGCGACGGCTGAGCGAACTGGTGTCGTTGCTGCAATTGGCGGTCGACAGCCGCGACGTCAACCGCCTGTCCAGCCTGTATCTGTGGAGCGGGCAATCTGATGCCGCCGCCAATCGGGTGCTGAGCCGGCTGGAGGCCATCGTGCAGCGTCCGTTGCTGGAGATCGTGCCGATGTATCCGCAAAGCGACACCCCGACCTGGGACGCAGACACCACCGCACCCACACCGTCGCTGGATGGCAGCACCATTGATGCGCCACTTCCGACCCCGCCCAGCCGCCCGCGCCCCTGGGGACTTCGGCTGGAACAGAACCTCGCCAGCGGCACGCCCGCGCGCAGCGTGCTGCGGCTGCACCGGCAATACAACTGCTTTTGGGTGACGTTTTAGCGCCCTAGGTGTATCGCCCGGTTGCATGGGACCGCAGCAGGATGGCCGAACACCACCAGCGTCATTGCAGTCATTGCAGTCATTGCGGCCATAGCGACCGAATTGCCGCGATGCCCTGCGCCCCATGCGAGCGCGCCTCGCGCACATCTTCAACCTGCATGCCGCCAAGCGCGTAGAGCGGCAGCGAGACCTGTTCGCGCAAGGTTTCGAAACCGTCCCATCCGATTGGTGTGGCGCCCGGATGCGATGCGGTGGCCTGCACCGGCCCCAGCACCGCGAAGTCGCAACCGATCCGTTGTGCGTGGCGCAGGTCGTCCAAGCCATGGCAAGAAGCCGCCACTGGTTGTTCTGCGGGCAGCGGGCGTTCCTGCAAACCAGCCAACTGCTCCGATCCCAGATGCACGCCGATGCCAAGCGCGCTGGCCAGCGCGATATCGCGATTGAGCAGCAGCTGCGCGCGCGCGCGGCCACGCAAGCGCATGACCTGCTGCAACATCGCCTGCCAACGCGCAGGCGCAAGATGCTGCGCACGCAGCTGGATCCGCGTCATGCCGTTCTGCAATGCGCGCTGCAGGCCTTCCAGCCAGCGAACATCATCCTCCGGTTCGGGCGTGATCAGGTAACGGTCGGGCTGGCGCAGCACACCCACTACCGGCACGTCAGCAGGCGGCATCGAATAGCGGGTCAGCTTGTCTGCAGCCACCCAGGTCATGGCCTGACCTTCGCGGCCGCGCGGGCTGCCTTTCCAGGCGGTGATGTGACGCACTTCCAGACGCAGTCGCTTGTCCGGATACAGCTGCGGCACATCCATCACCCAGTCGCCCACCTGCGCTTCGATGCCGAGCTCTTCGTTGAGCTCGCGCACCAACGCCTGTTCGGAGGTTTCGCCAGGCTCGCGCTTGCCGCCCGGGAATTCCCACAGGCCAGGCATATCACGGGTTTCGGTACGGCGGGTCAGCAGGATGCGTCCGCGGGGGTCGGTGATCACGCCGGCAACGACGTGAATGGATCGAAGAGAATCAGGCATGGCCGCAAGAGTGCCGCGAGTGAGCCATTCAGCGCAATCGCCTGAAGGCCGGGATTAGGGATTAGGGATTAGGGATTGGGGATTGATTGAAGCGCGCACCATGCCCGCTTTTGCAATTCCCCACTCCCCATTCCCGATTCACGCCTACAACGGCTGCCCGATCCGCCACAGCACACCGCTGGGATCGTGCAGGGTGAAATCGCGCGCCCCCCATGGCCGATCTTCCGGCGCACTAAAGCTCACACCGAATTGCTCATCCAACCCCAGGTCGTGCACGTGCTGCCACCACCCGTCGGCATCGTCCACCCACAGATGAAGCATCAGGTTCTCGGCCAGCTCGCGCAGATAGAAATCCTGCAGCAAGAACGCACAGTGCGCACCGTGCCGAAAGCAGGTCACGTTGCCCACCTCGTCCTCCTGCACGAATCCCAGCGCACGATAGAACCGCTGCGACACCGCGTAGTCGCGTGCAGGCACGAACACCTTCAATTGCTGGCTGGACAGCAGTGCCATGACCGCACTCCACGCAGGACGTGGATCGAGCATACGCCCCGCAGTGGCACCGGCGGAGACGCTTGTATGCGGAAGGCGCCGTTGGCGCCACAAGAGATGGACAACGCTTGGCTGGCCTGCCCTGCCCAGGCCCACCGCAAGACAGCTCGCGGACGCTTCCAGTGTCTACGCCGTGGTTGTCGACCTTGCCTGGCAACGATGCAGGCAATGCCGTTGGCAGGGAGCTAGACAAGGGTACGAGGTCCCGGCGGGGCATTGCACCCGGCCTCCGACACTCCATGACCTGCTCATCAGCAGCTCCAGCGAATCCCATCCGTAAGCAGAGCCCCCTTGGTAAGGGGGCGCGCCAAGGGCGCGGGGATCGGAAGCAAGGAGCGCGCACCAGGCGTCCGCTACGCGGGCGTCTGGTGTGCAGCCCGCCAAGCGGGCTGCACCACGGTCAACTCAGCATCAGCTGAGTTGACCGTGGCAGTGCTTGTACTTCTTGCCGCTGCCGCACGGGCACGGATCGTTACGGCCGACTTTGGGCTCGTCGCGGGTGACCTGCGAGACCGGGACCGGTGCGTTGCCGCCCTGCATCTGCTCCACTTCCTCGTCGGCGCCGTAGCCGCCCGCCTCCTGGTGCTGGAACTGAGAGGCCATCAAGCGCGCCTGCGCCTGAAGACGTTCCTGCTCTTCCAGTTCGGCCACTTCTTCTTCGCTGCGGATGCGCACGCGCGCCAGCAAGTTGATCACCTCGCGCTTGACGTTTTCCAGCATCTCGGAGAACAGCTCGAAGGCTTCCTTCTTGTATTCCTGCTTGGGCTGCTTCTGTGCATAACCGCGCAGATAGATGCCCTGGCGCAGGTAATCCATCTTGGCCAGATGCTCCTTCCAGCCCTGATCGAGCACGGTCAGCATCACATGTTTTTCCAGCGCGCGCATGGTGTCGTTGCCCACGGCCGCTTCCTTCTCGGCGAAGTGCGCATCCACCGCCGTCTGTACCTTGGCGGCGATCTGCTCGGCATCGATCTCTTCTTGCGTGCGCACCATGTCGGTCAGCGACAAGCTCATGCCCAGCTCCGACTCCAGCGTGGCTTCCAGGCCCTTCAGGTCCCACTGCTCGTCGACCGAATTGGGCGGCACGAAGCGCGCGACCAGGTCATAGATCACATCACCGCGGATGCCGTCGACGTTGTCCTTGACCGATTCGGCGTCCAGCAATTCATCGCGTTGGGCGTAGATCACCTTGCGCTGATCGTTGTTGACGTCGTCGAAGTCCAGCAAGTTTTTGCGGATGTCGAAGTTGTGCGCTTCCACCTTGCGCTGCGCCTTCTCGATCTGCCGGCTGACCAGGCGGTCTTCGATGACGTCGTCTTCTTTCATGCCCATCATGCGCATCGCCTTCTGGACCCAGTCCGAAGCGAAGATGCGCATCAAATTGTCTTCCAGCGACAAATAGAAGCGCGACGAACCCGGGTCGCCCTGACGACCGGCACGACCACGTAACTGGTTGTCGATACGGCGTGATTCGTGGCGTTCGGTACCGATGATGTGCAGTCCGCCGGCGGCCTTGACCGCGTCATGACGACGCTGCCATTCGGTCTTGGCAGCGAAGCGCTGCTCGTCGCTGATGTCGTCGCCCATGGCATGCAGTTCGGTTTCCAACGAACCGCCCAGCACGATGTCGGTACCGCGACCGGCCATGTTGGTGGCGATGGTCACCGCGCCCGGCTGGCCGGCGTTGGCAACAATGGTGGCTTCGCGCTCGTGCTGCTTGGCGTTGAGCACTTCGTGCTTCACCCCGGCCTTGCGCAGGTGCTCGGACAGCATCTCCGAGGTTTCGATCGAGGTGGTACCCACCAGCACCGGTTGGCCGCGCTTGGCGCAGTCTTCGATATCGGCCAGCACCGCGTTGAACTTGCCCTTGCGGTTGAGGAACACCTGGTCCGGATGGTCCTTGCGCACGGTCGGGCGGTTGGTCGGAATCACCACCACTTCCAGGCCGTAGATGCTCTGGAATTCGTAGGCTTCGGTGTCGGCCGTACCGGTCATGCCGGACAGCTTCTTGTACATGCGGAACAGGTTCTGGAAGGTAATGCTGGCCAGCGTCTGGTTCTCGCGCTGTACCGGTACGCCTTCCTTCGCTTCGACCGCCTGATGCAGACCGTCGGACCAGCGACGCCCGGATAGCGTACGTCCGGTGAATTCGTCCACGATCACCACTTCGCCATCGCGCACGATGTAATCCACGTCGCGCTGATAGATCGCATGCGCACGCAGCGCCGCGTTGAGGTGATGCACCACGCTCAGGTTTTGCGCGGCGTACAGGCCGTCTTCGGCGTTTTCCAGGATGCCGGCCTGCATCAGCAGTTCCTCGGCGTGGCCCATGCCCGCCTCGGACAGATGCACCTGCTTGCCCTTCTCATCGATCCAGTAATCGCCCTCGCTCTCTTCGCTTTCCTGCTTGGTCAGCTGCGGCACGATGCGGTTGACGCGGATGTACAGCTCCGGCGATTCGTCGGCCGGGCCGGAGATGATCAGCGGGGTGCGCGCTTCGTCGATCAGGATCGAATCGACTTCGTCGACGATCGCGTAATGCAGATTGCGCTGGTAACGGTCGGCGCGCGACAGCGCCATGTTGTCGCGCAGGTAGTCGAAGCCGAATTCGTTATTGGTGCCGTAGGTGATGTCGCTGCCGTAGGCTTCGCGCTTGTCGCTATGCGGCATCCCCGGGTACACCACGCCCACGCTCAGGCCCAGCCAGTTGTACAACTTGCCCATCTGCGCGGCATCGCGGCGCGCCAGGTAGTCGTTGACAGTGACCACGTGCACGCCCTCGCCCTGCAGTGCGTTGAGGTACACCGGCAGCGTGGCCACCAGGGTCTTGCCTTCGCCGGTGCGCATCTCGGCGATCTTGCCCAGATGCAGCACCATGCCGCCGATCAGCTGCACGTCGTAATGGCGCATGCCGAGCACGCGGCGGCTGGCCTCGCGACACACTGCAAAGGCTTCGGGAAGAATCTTGTCCAGGGACTCGCCGGCGGCAAGCCGCTGCTTGAACTCCGGGGTCTTGGCTTGCAGCTCGGCGTCGGAGAGCTTCTCGATCGTCGACTCCAGCGCATTGATCTGGGTGACGAGGCGGTTGAGCTGGCGCAGCTGGCGTTCGTTACGACTGCCAAAGACACGGGTAAGCAGACTGTTGATCATTGAAGAAACCGGTTGAAAAGGAACGGTTTGACCGACGCCGGTCCCCACAGACCCGGCCGCCGTAAACGAAACAGGGCGCACTGCGCCCTGTCGATGGCAACACCCTATTGTAGCTTGGGGCGGGCCTTCACGAATCAAGCGCGGCCCGCGCCTTCGTCAACCGCGCCCGCGGCGGCCCACCGGCGTGGTATCGCCCAGGAACTTGCGCGGATTGACCACGCGCCCGTCCGCCCACACCTCGAAATGCACATGTGCGCCGGTGGAGCGACCACTGGAGCCGGCACGCGCAACCTGCTGGCCGGCGCGCACCAGATCGCCCACCTTCACCACCAGGCGCGAGTTGTGCGCGTAGCGGGTCACATAGCCATTGCCGTGATCCACTTCGACCACGTTGCCGTAGCCGCCGCGCACGCCGGCGTAGCTGACCACGCCATCGGCGACGGCCATCACCGGGTCGCCCACGTTGGCGTGGAAGTCCACACCCTTGTGGAAGGCCGAACCACCGTCGAACGGATCGGCGCGACCGCCAAAGCCCGAGGTGATATAGGTGTTGCGGATCGGCATCCGCGAAGGCACCGAATTCTGCTCAAGCTGATGATCGAACATCAGCGAGGCCAACACATTCAGTTGCTGGCCGGAGGCGGAGAACTGCTGCTCCACTTGCCCGAGCGTCTCCTTGAGCTCCTTCACCGGCATGTCGCTGACCGGCTCATCGCCGCCACCGACGCCGACCGGCTCGTCGAAGTCGAACTCGCCGTCCTTCAACTTGCCCATCTCGGTCAGGCGCTCGCCCAACGCGTTAAGGCGGGTGGCCTGCGCCTGCAGCTCGCCCAGACGGGCGGCCAGTGCATTGACCTGTGCCTGCGAGGCGCGCTGCGCCTGGGCCAGCTCGGCCTGTTGCTGCGCAACCTTGGCCTGCAGCGCGGAATTGGTCACCATGCCGGTGGCGGTGCTTGCGCCAACGCCGATCAGCATGCCAAGGCCCAGTACCGCACCAAGCACCACCATCGGCCGATCCGCTGCAAAACCCTGGAACTGTCGGGCCATACGCTGCACCCGGGTCTCGCGAGATTTGATTACAACTTTGTTCAACGCCATATGAGTGTCATGTCCAAGCCCAAGTCCAACGCACGTCACCCTTCCACTCCACAACCGGCCATCGAGGCCGCGCTGGGGGAAAAGGCTGGCGACCCCTTGCGCCGAGCCTTGTGGCTCGATGCGATGGACCGGCAGTTGCGCCCCCTGTTACCACCTCATCTGGCCACCCGTTGCCGGTTAGCCAATGTCCGAGGCGAACAGCTCGTTTTTCTGGTGGATTCGCCGGTCTGGCATGCCAAGGTGCGGCTTGCCGAAACCCAAATCCTGGATGCCGCCCGATCCGTCGGACTGAAGGCCACCGCAGTGACTGTCAAGACCGCAACCGTGCCGCTGCATTCCCCAACGCAGCAGAACCGCGACCGTCCCAAACCCGTGTCCGAGGCGACGCACAAAGGTTTGCGCGACGCATTGGCTTCCTTGCAGGACGTCTTACCGACCAAGCGGTAAGGTCCTCGCCGCTCATCCAGAGCGGCCGCCAGTGCGTGAAAGAGTTGCGAAGGCCGCGCACGACCCGACGCATCCTAGCGGGCATGTGGCCCGCAGGAGTTAGAGAAACCTTAAATAAATGTTAAGAATGGACCTGAAATACGATACAGTTCACACTTCAAGCGCCAACCAGGGCATTCCCTGACACTACACGTAGACAGGGCTGGCGTAGGTGACTGGCGGTTGCTCGGTGCCTTCCGGGAAGCTGACCCATTCCCAGGCGGCCTGGTCGGCCAACAGCGCACGCACTAGTTTGTTGTTGAGCGCGTGGCCAGATTTGAAGCCTTCGTAAGCACCGAGGATGGCGCCGCCGGCCAGATACAGGTCGCCGATGGCATCCAGAATCTTGTGCCGTACGAATTCGTTGGTGTAGCGCAGGCCGTCTTCGTTGAGGACGCGGAACTCGTCCAGCACGATGGCGTTGTCCATCGACCCGCCCAGACCCAGATTGCGCTCGCGCATGTACTCAAGGTCGCGCATGAAACCGAAGGTGCGCGCACGCGAGATTTCCTTGACGTACGCCGAGGTGGAGAACTCGATTTCCTGGCGCGATTGCTTGGCCGGGATCATCGGGTGATTGAATTCGATGGTAAAGCCCAGCTTGTAGCCTGCGTACGGCTCAAAGCGCGCCACCTTGTCGCCCTCGCGCACTTCCACCGTCTGCTTGATCCGGATGAAGCGCTTGGGCTTGCTCTGTTCGACGATGCCTGCCGACTGCAGCAGGAACACGAACGGACCGGAGGACCCATCCATGATCGGCAACTCGGCCGAGGACAGTTCGACGATGACATTGTCCACACCCAGGCCGGCCAGTGCCGACATCAGGTGCTCGACGGTCTGGATCTTGGCACCGTTGCAGGTCAGGCCAGTGCACAGCGTAGTCTCGGTGACCAGCTCGGCATCGGCAGGGACTTCGACGATCGGTTCCAGATCCACACGTCGGAACACCACGCCGTGATCGACCGGAGCCGGTCTTAGCGTCATATACACCTTGTCGCCGCTATGCAGGCCGACGCCGGTGGCGCGAATGGTGTTCTTGAGAGTGCGTTGCTGGGTCATATGCGAAGTCTGGCTGAACAATGCAGACAGACGCTGAACCGGCTGTCTAATCCGCGGAGATTATCCGAATTTTAACAAGTCGCGCGTGACGGGAACTGTAATCACCCGGTCACGCTTACAAAAGCTGCCGGATCGGCACCGATCCGGCAGGAATGACATGACATGGCGGTGCAACCCGAAGCGGACTCCGGGGCGGGACGGGCTGCGTCACCGTAGCGACGCAGCCGACGCTCCTTAGTCGGCCTGGCGGCGCAGGAACGCCGGGATATCCAGGTAATCGTTGGGCAGGTCAGCCGCCGGCGCCGAAGAGCCGCCGCTGGTGTGGTTGCCGCTGCCGCTGCCGACCGAGTCGCTGCTCGGACGGCGCAGGCCCAGGCCCATGCTGCCGCCGACGGCCTTGGACACCGCGTCTCCGCTGGTGGTGTCGAAGTCGCCGAATTCCGGCTGGCCGGTGGTGGCGTTGCGCACCAGCTTGATCGGCGCGCGCTGATCCGGACGCTGGCTCTGGCGGGCAACCGCACGGTTCAGGCCGGTGGCCACCACGGTCACGCGCACTTCGTCCTGCATGTCCGGGTCGAGCACGGTACCGACCACCACGGTGGCATCTTCGGACGCGAAGGCTTCGATGGTGCGGCCGATCTCGTCGAACTCGGACATGGTGAAGTCCGGGCCGGCGGTGATGTTGACCAGGATGCCGTTGGCACCGGCCAGGTTCACATCGTCCAGCAGCGGATTCTGGATGGCGGCTTCGGCAGCGGCCTGCGCGCGATCGTCGCCGCGTGCCGAACCGGTGCCCATCATGGCCAGGCCCATTTCCGACATCACGGTGCGCACGTCGGCGAAGTCGACGTTGATCAGACCCGGACGCACGATCAGATCGGCGATGCCCTGCACGGCGCCCTGCAGCACGTCGTTGGCAGCGCGGAACGCCTGAATCATGGTGGCGTTGCGGCCCAGCACGGTGATCAGCTTTTCATTGGGGATGGTGATCAGCGAGTCGCAATGCTGGCTCAGTTCCTCGATGCCCTTCAGCGCAACCTGCATGCGGCGGCGACCTTCGAACGGGAACGGCTTGGTGACCACAGCCACGGTCAGGATGCCCATTTCCTTGGCCAGCTGCGCCACCACGGGGGCTGCGCCGGTGCCGGTGCCGCCGCCCATGCCGGCGGTGATGAACACCATGTCCGCACCCTGCAGCGCGTCCATGATGCGCTCGCGATCTTCCAGCGCCGCCTGACGGCCGACTTCCGGATTCGCGCCTGCGCCCAGGCCCTTGGTGACGTTGGTGCCAAGCTGCAGCTGCAGCTTGGCGCCGCAGTTCTTGATCGCCTGCGAGTCGGTGTTGGCGGTGATGAATTCCACGCCATCGACGTTGGTGTTGACCATGTGTGCGACGGCATTGCCACCGCCACCGCCGACGCCAACCACCTTGATGACCGCGTTGGGAGCCATTTTTTCAATCAGTTCGAAATGTGCCATGTCAGTGTCCTCTTTAGATGCCGTGAATGGGGAATCGGGAATGGGGAATCGGATTGCTCCGTTCGCCAGCCCAACACCCGCATGTCGGCGAATGTTGTTGTTTGAATGCCGGGAATCGGGAGTCGGGAATGGGGAATCGCAACAGCGAATCATCTCCACGCCAACCACCACTTTCCTCGGCGGAACCACAAAAAATTACGCCCTGCCCGCTCTCACCGCTCTCCACTCAAACCTGCCGCAACCGCTTTGCCTTTGCTTCAACCAATTCTCGAATCCCGATTCCTCAGAATTCCCCGCGATACCAGTTCTTCAATTTCTTGAACAAGCTTCCTGCGCGCCCGGTCGGAATCGACGGGCGACGCGGATGTTCGATCTGGCTACCCATCAGCAACAGGCCAACGCCGGAGGCGTGCACCGGGTTGCCCACCACTTCGCCCAAGCCAGTGACGTGCTGCGGAATGCCCACACGCACCGGCATCTGCAGCATTTCTTCGGCCAGTTCCACCACGCCTTCCATTTTCGACGCGCCACCGGTGAGCACCATGCCGGCGCGCACCATTTCTTCGAAGCCGGAACGGCGCAGTTCGGCCTGCACCATCTCGAAGATTTCTTCGTAACGGCCCTGCACTGCCTGCGCGAGTGCATGACGCGGCATGCGGCGCGGCGGGCGGTCGCCCACCGACGGCACCTGGATGCTTTCTTCGGCGGTGGCCAGCTGCGCCAGCGCACAGGCGTAGCGTACCTTGATCTGCTCGGCTTCCGGGGTGGGCGTACGCAGCATGTGCGCGATGTCGTTGGTGACGTGGTCGCCGGCAATCGGCAGCGAGGCGGTATGGCAGATCGCGCCCTGCACGTAGACCGCAAGGTCGGTGGTGCCGGCGCCGATGTCCACCAGCACCACGCCCAGTTCGCGCTCGTCGGCGGTCAATACCGCCACGCTGGAAGCCAGCGACGACAGCACCAGATCGTCGACCTGCAGGCCGCACTTCTGCACACACTTGGTGATGTTGGCGGCCGCCGACTGCGCGCACACCACCAGATGCGCGTGCACCTCCAGGCGTACACCGGTCATGCCGACCGGGTTACGGATGCCTTCCTGCGAATCGTCCAGCACGTACTCGCGCGGGATCGCATGCAGGATGCGCTGGTCGGCAGGAATGGCCACGGCCTTGGCGGCGTCGAGCACGCGCTCCAGATCGCTCCAGGTCACTTCGCCATCGCGGATCGGCACGATGCCGGGCGAGTTCTTGCACTGCACATGGTTGCCGGAAATCGATGCGTACACCGAGCGGATTTCACAGCCGGCCATCAGCTCGGCTTCTTCCACCGCGCGCTGGATCGACTGCACGGTGGATTCGATGTCCACCACCACGCCGCGCTTGAGACCACGCGATTCATGCGAACCGATGCCGATCACTTCGATCGGATTGCCGGGCGAGTATTCGCCGACCAGCGCAACGACCTTGGAGGTGCCGATGTCCAGTCCAACGATGAGGGATTTGTCGCCTTTGCGATTCATGTATGCAGACTGCGTTGAAGAGTAAATGACGGAAGCGCGCAGGCCAGACGATCGATCAGGCGTTGCGGAACACGGGTGGCGACGGGATGCACGTCCGCAGGCGGCGCGGCGGGCGTGACCGGCGTGGCGCTCTTGGGTTTCTTGCTGTCGTGCGGCGTCTCACCGGGAGCGCGCTCGACGGTAAATCCGTTGGTGTAGCGCAGATCGGCGCGGGCGATCGGGCGCTGCGGGTCGGCCAGCTGCGGCAGCACACGCGCGAAGCGCTGCAGTCGCGCGCGTGCATCGTCGCGGCCGACCACGATCTGCACGCCATTGCTCAGGCCCAGCGACCAGCTGCCGCGGGCGTCCATTTCAAGACGCTCCACATCCAATCCGGTCGGCGCAAACAAGGTGCGCGATTCGTTGTACAGCGCCACCACATCCTGGGTCTTGCTGTCCGGGCCACCCAGTTGCGGCAATTTGAAGTCCTTCAACAGCGGCGGCGTACGAAACAGCCGGCCCTGCTCGGACAGCATGCGGTCGGTACCCCAACGCGCGAACGGCTTGTGCTCGGTCACGTGCACTTCCAGCACGTCCGGCCAGCGCTTGCGCACCTGCGCACTCTCCACCCACGGCAAACGCGCGATGGCGTCCTGCGCCTGCTGCAACTTCACCGCGAAAAAGCCTGCGCGCGCATACGGCAACACCACCGCACGCAATTCTTCGGCCGGCACTCGCTTGAAGTCGCCGGACACGCGCAACTTCGCCAGCGGCCAGCGCTCGGCACCGACCCAGCCATTGAGCACAGCCACCACCGGCAGCGCGACCAACGCCAGCGCGAGCAACCAGGCCAGAATGCGCAGGGTGGCGTTCATGCGCGCGCTCCGCGCGCGGGAATGGGCAATCGGCAATCGGCAATCGGCAACAGCAGCGCACTGGCTGCTGCCGCTTTTGCGCTTCCCGATTCACGATTTCCGATTCCCGTCATCACAGCGTCTGCTCCAGCACCCGCCAGACCAGCGTTTCGAAATCGATGCCGAGCTGGCGTGCAGCCTTGGGCACCAGCGAGTGGCTGGTCATGCCGGGAGCGGTGTTGACTTCGAGCAAATACAGCTGGCCGCTGCGGCCATCGCGCATCACGTCCACGCGACCCCAGCCACGGCAGCCGGCGGCACGGAAGGCGTCAAGCGCAAGCTGGCGGATCTGCGCTTCTGCCTCGCCTTCCAAGCCCGGGCACAGGTACTGCGTGTCTTCGGCGAAGTACTTGGCGTTGTAGTCGTACCACTGGCCCTTGGGCACGATGCGGATCGACGGCAGCGCGGTCTCGCCCAGAACGGCCACCGTGAGTTCGTCGCCTTCGATCAATTGCTCCATCAACAGCGCGCCGTCGTAACGGGCAGCCAGGGTCACTGCTGCTTCGAGCTGCGCCTGATCGAACACACGGCTGACGCCGACGCTGGAACCTTCGTTTGCCGGCTTGACGATGACCGGCAAACCGATCTGTTGAGCAGCGGCGTGAATGGCCTCGGCGCTCGCGCCAGCGGCCAACCGCGCGTAACGCGGCGTCGATAGGCCCAACGACAGCCACACCTGCTTGGTGCGGATCTTGTCCATGCTCAGCGCCGAGCCAAGCACATTCGAGCCGGTGTACGGCACGCCGAAGGCTTCCATCAGACCCTGCACGATGCCGTCTTCGCCGCCGCCGTTATGGCCGTGCAGTACGTTGAACACGCGATCGAACTGCTGTGCGACCAATGCCTTGGCCAACGCTGGAATGCCATCGACCGGCTGTGCATCCACGCCGCGCGCGCGCAGCGCGTCCAGCACGTTGCTGCCGGAATTCAACGACACGTCGCGCTCGGACGAGGTGCCGCCGAGCAGCACGGCGACACGACCAAAGGCGGCCGGATCGCTGGTGCGGGCATTGGCGATGACTGCGCTCATGCCGACTCTCCGACAAACCCGTTGTTGATGATGTGCTGAGCCACGTAACCGATATCGCCGGCGCCCATCATCAGCAGCAAGTCGCCGTCCTGCAGCACGTCCGGCAACACTTCGGCAAGACCGGCAATCTGGCCGACGACCACCGGCTCGCTGCGGCCACGCGCACGGATGGCGCGGGCCAGTGCACGTGAATCGGCACCCGGAATTGGCGCTTCGCCGGCCGGGTAGACCTCGCTCAATACCAGCGCATCGACGGTGCTGAGCACCGCAGCGAAGGCGTCGAACTGATCGCGGGTGCGGCTATAGCGGTGCGGCTGGAAGGCGACGACCAGACGCTTGTCCGGCCAGCCGCCACGCGCCGCAGCGAACACGGCTTCGAGCTCGCGCGGGTGATGGCCGTAATCGTCGACCACGCGCACACGTGCGCCGGTGCTGGTGGTGACTTCGCCCAGATCGTTGAAACGACGGCCGATGCCGGCGAAGTTTTCCAGCGCGCGCGCAATGGTCTGCGGCTCCACGCCGAGCTGCCAGCCGATCGCCGCGGCAGCCAGCGCATTGAGCACGTTATGCCGGCCCGGCAGCGCCAACGTCACCGGCGTGGTGGTGCCTTCCGGCAGACGCAGCGTGAAGCGCATGCGCGGGCCGTCCTGCTCCACATCTTCGGCGCGCACGTCGGCGTTTTCGCTCATGCCGTAACTCATCACGTGGCGCGGCGTCTTGCCGGCCAGTGCGGCCACTTCCGGGTCGTCGATGCACAGCAGCGCCAGGCCATAGAACGGCAGGCGCTGCAGGAATTCGGCGAATGCGGCCTGGATACGCGCAAAATCGTTGCCGTAGTTTTCCAGGTGATCCGAATCGATGTTGGTGATGACCGCCATCAACGGATTCAGGCGCAGGAAGCTGCCATCGCTTTCGTCGGCCTCGGCGACAAGCCACTGGCCGCCACCGAGTTTGGCGTTGGCGCCGGCGGCCAGCAGCTGACCGCCGATGACGAACGTCGGGTCCAACCCGCCTTCGCTCAGCACCGCTGCAGCCAGGCTGGTGGTGGTGGTCTTGCCATGCGTGCCGGCCACCGCAATGCCGCGACGGAAGCGCATCAGCTCGGCCAGCATCGCCGCACGCGGCATGATCGGAATGCGCTGGCTGCGCGCTTCCATCAGCTCGGGGTTGTCGTCGCGAATGGCGCTGGACACCACAACGCAATCGGTGCCCAACACGTTGGCCGCCGAATGGCCGCGCATCACGCGCGCACCCAGCTTGGCCAAGCGACGCGTGGCCGCGTTGTCCGAGTTATCGGAGCCGGAGACTTCATAGCCCAGCGTCAGCATCACCTCGGCAATGCCACTCATGCCGGTGCCGCCGATGCCGACGAAATGGACACGCGGAAATGCCCGCACCAGATCGCCACTGTCCTGCAGACGGCGGATCACGCGGCACCTGCTGTGGAGGCGCGAATCGGGAATCGGGAATCGGGAATCGTATGAAGCGAAGCGCCAACGGCGACGGACGCCTGGTCGGTGCGCTTGTCTGCGTGCATTGAGGTGTATTCCTGCGGTTGATCTGAGCTCTGCCTATTCCCCATTCCCGACTCACCATTCCCGGCTTCCTGAAGAATGATGTCCGCAATACGCTCGGCGGCATCCGGCTTGGCCAGGGTGCGGGCGGCGTTGGCCATCGACAGGCGACGGGCCGGGTCGGTGAGCAGGGTCTGCAAGACCTGCTGCAAGCGCACGGCCAGGCTGTCGTCCTGCTTGAGCAGCACGGCGGCGTCGGCGCCGACCAGATATTCGGCATTGCGGGTTTGATGGTCGTCGACGGCGGCGGCAAACGGCACCAGCACGCTGCCGACACCGGCCGCACACAGTTCGGCCAGGGTGGAAGCGCCGGCGCGGCACACGACCAGGTCGGCCCAGGCGTAAGCAGCGGCCATGTCGGCGATGAAGGGTTCGACGCTGGCGTTGACGCTGGCCTGTGCGTACGCCGCCTCAGCTTCGGCGCGCAGCTTTTCGCCGCACTGGTGGCGCACCTCGACATCCGGATGACCGAGTGCGGCCAATGCTGTCGGCACTGCCTGATTCAACGCGCGCGCGCCCTGGCTGCCGCCCAGCACCAGCACGCGCACCGCGCCAGTGCGGCCGACCAAACGGTCCGCCGGCACAGGCAGTGCAGCGATTTCTGCGCGCACCGGGTTACCTACCGCTTCTTCGCCGGCGAAGCTGCCCGGAAAGCCGGTCAGCACGCGGCGCGCGAAACGCGACAACACCTTATTCGTCATGCCAGGTGCGCGATTCTGTTCGTGCACCAGCAACGGCGCACCGAGCAAGCGCGCAGCCAGGCCGCCCGGGCCGGCAGCAAAGCCGCCAAAACTGATCACCGCACGCGGCTGGCGCTTGCGCAGCACGAAGCCGGCGGCGCGCACTGCGCGCATCACCCGCACCGGTGCACCAAGCAACTTGATGATGCCCTTGCCACGCAAACCGCTGATTGCCAGCGTGTCGATTGGAATATCGTGCTGCGGTACCAGACGGGTTTCCATGGCGCCATCGGCACCCAGCCAGGTCACCGGCACGCCCCGCGCGCGCAGCACCTTGGCCACGGCCAGTCCCGGGAAGATATGTCCCCCGGTGCCGCCAGCCAGAATCATCACGGGCCGAATCCGCGCAGAAGGATGCGCGGGCGTTTGCGAGGCGTTTGCAGAAACGCTCACGCGATCCTCCCGAACGTCGGTTCCACACGCGGCTGCATGCGGCTGGTGCCGCGCAGGATCGCCGACGCCGGTGCCACGGAGGCCGCGGCAACCGGTGCCGCTGCCACAGGCGCGGGTGCAGCAGCAGTGTCGCGCTGCGGCTTGCGCGCAGGCGCATACGCCGGCGGCACCGCGTCGACCACCGGCTCAGACGGCTCAGCCGATGGCGCGGTCGCCCCCTGCGGCGACAACTTGCTGCGCAAGCGTTCGGCACGATCCATTTCGTAGGACACGCGCAGCAGCAGGCCCATTGCCACACAGGTCATCAGCACCGACGAGCCGCCGGAGGAGATCAATGGCAGGGTCAGGCCCTTGGTCGGCAAGATGCCCAGGTTGACGCCAATCGACACGAAACTCTGCATCGCGATCCACAGGCCGATGCCGAAAGCGATGTAGCCGGAGAAATGTCGCTTCATTTCCACGCAACGCATGCCTAGCCAGAACGCGCGGCCGACCAGCAGCGCATACAGTGCGACCACGCCGCAGACGCCGATGAAACCGAGTTCTTCGGCAATCACAGAGAAGATGAAGTCGGTATGTGATTCGGGCAGGTAGTTGAGCTTCTGCACCGAGGCACCCAGGCCCACGCCAGTCCACTGACCTCGGCCGACCGCCATCAAGGCATTTGACAACTGATAGCCGGAGCCAAGTTGGTCGGCCCACGGGTCCAGGAACGAGGTGATACGACGCAGGCGATACGGCTCCAGGATGGCGATGAAGGCGAATATCGGCAGCCCGATCACGATCGGCATCGACATGCGCGGCAGATTCACGCCGCCCAGCACCAGCATGCCGGCGGTGATCGCCAGCAACAGCGTGGACGAGCCGAAGTCCGGCTGCATCAGCAACAGACCGACCAGCGCGACCGCAACACCCAGCGGTTTGAGCATTGCCGGCCAGGTCGCGTTGACCTCATCGCGAAAGCGCACCAGATAGCTGGACAGCCACACGATGTAGAGCACCTTGACCGCTTCCACGGTCTGGAATTTCGACACGCCTAGATTGATCCAGCGCTTTGCACCGTTGACGCTGCTGCCCAGGCCCGGCACGAACACCACCATCAGCAGGCCGAAGCAGGCCAGCAGCAGCACCTGGTTGTATTGCTCGATGGTCTTGAGCTCGGTACGCATCGCCCAGAACGCCAGACCGACACCAATCCCCAGGAACAGCAGGTGGCGGGTGAGGTAATAGAACGGGTTGTCGGACAGCTCGATCGAGCTGGACGCCACCATCACCACGCCCAGCGAGGCGAGCGTGGCCGCGGCCCCGAGCAGCCACGGGTCGTAGCGGCCGCCGATGGCGTCCAGTCGTGTGGCCTGGCGGGACATGTCGTTCATCAGCGCACCTTCAACGTGGCAAGGCCGATCAGCACCAGCACCACCGAAATGATCCAGAAGCGCACGATCACGCGCGGCTCCGGCCAACCCTTGAGTTCGAAGTGGTGGTGGATCGGCGCCATGCGGAACACGCGCTTGCCGGTCAGCTTGAAGCTGGCCACCTGGATCATCACCGACAGCGTTTCGATCACGAACACGCCACCCATGATCACCAGCACCATCTCCTGACGCACGATCACCGCGATGGTGCCGAGCACCGCGCCCAGCGACAGCGCGCCGATGTCGCCCATGAACACCATCGCCGGGTAGGTGTTGAACCAGAGAAAGCCCAAGCCTGCCCCTGCGATCGCCGAGCAGATGATGATCAGCTCGCCGGCGCCGGGAATCAGCGGGATTTTCAGGTATTCGGCAAACACCACGTTGCCCGACGCATACGCGAACACACCCAGCGCGCACGCCACCAGCACGGTGGGCATGATCGCCAGGCCATCCAGCCCGTCGGTGAGGTTGACCGCGTTGGAGAAGCCGACGATCCAGAAATAGGCGATCACCACGAAGCTCACGCCGGCCAGCGGCAGCGCGATCGACTTGAACATCGGAATGTAGAACGTGATCGCCGCCGGTACGTCGGCGGTGTAGTACAGGAACAGACCGGCGGCCAGGCCGAAGATCGACTGCAGCAGATACTTCCAGCGCGACTTCAGACCGTTGGGATCGCGCCGCACGATCTTGATCCAGTCGTCGTACCAGCCGATCGCACCGAAACAGAGCATCACCGCCAGCACCAGCCACACATAACGGTTGCGCAGATCGCCCCACAGCAGCACCGACAAGGTCACGGTCAGCAGGATCAGCGAGCCGCCCATGGTCGGCGTGCCGGCCTTGGAAAAATGCGTCTGCGGGCCGTCCTGACGGATCGGCTGGCCGCCCTTGAACTGGGCCAGCTTGCGAATCACTGCAGGACCCATCCACAACGACAGGAACAACGACGTCAGCGCCGCCAGGATGCCGCGGAAGGTCAGATAGTTGAACAGCCCGAACAGGCTCTCCAGTTGCTGCAGCCAACGGGCCAACTCAAGCAGCATGGGATGCGCCCTCCGCCGATGCGAGCAACGCGGTGACGACGCGGTCCATCGCGCTGCCGCGGGAGCCCTTCACCAGGATCGTGATGGAGGCGGCACCCGCCGGGGCGACCGTGGACGGCGATTGCTGTTCGTGAATCACTGCATGTTCCTGCGTATTTCCTGATGCGTGTTGCTGTGTTCGTGTTTTTCGACTGGCGGCATCGACCAGATCCGCCTGCAAGGCGTCGATCAGCTCGGCATGTGTGGCGAACACGCGGCCACCCTCGCCAAATGCCTGTGCTGCGGCGGCGCTGAGCTCGCCCAGCGCGTACAGCCGCTGCAGCTTGGCCGCACGTGCGCGACGTCCGGCGGCGGCATGCAGTGCGACGCCTTCGGCGCCGAGTTCGCGCATGTCGCCGAGTACCAGCCAGCCTTCGCCCGGTGCGGCGGCCAAAGCGTCGATGGCCGCATCCAGCGAGCCGGGGTTGGCGTTGTAGCTGTCGTCGATCAGCACCGCGCCGCCCGGCAAGGTCTGTGCGATTTGCCGACCAGCCACCGGATGCGCCTGCGCCAAACCGGCAGCGATCACCGGCAAGGCGATGCCAGCACCGAGTGCCAGACCGGTTGCCGCCAGGGCGTTGAGCACGTTGTGGCGGCCCGGCAATGGCAGCGCAATCTGCGCCTCACCCTGCGGGGTCACCAAGGTGAACTGCGCAGCGCCAGCCTGCAGTTGCAGCTGACGCGCAGTGATATCGGCACTGATCTGCAAGCCGTAGCGCAAGATGCGACGTCCCTGCATCGGCTGCGCCTGCAACTGCTGCTCGAACCACAGACCGAAAGCGTCATCGGCATTGATCACGGCCACGCCATCGGCGGGCAGCGCGGCGTAGATGGCGCCCTTGGTCTGTGCAACGCCGAGCAGGCTACCCAGACGTTCCAGATGGGCGGGCGCGATGTTGTTGACCAGCGCGACATGCGGCTGCGCGATATCGGTGAGATAGGCGATATCGCCCGGCTTGCCGGCGCCCATTTCGTAGATCGCAACGTCGGCATCATCGGGCGCGGCAATCACGGCCAGCGGCAAACCGATCTCGTTGTTGCGGTTACCCGGCGTGGCGTACACGGTGGTGCCATCCACGCGCCCGGCTTCCTGCAGGATCGAGAGCAGCAGCGCCTTGACGCTGGTCTTGCCATTGGAACCGGTCAAGGCAATCACGCGGGTGGCGCGGTCGCGCTGCATGCCGGCCGCAATCCGCGCCAATGCCAGCTCGGTATTTTCCACGACCACCTGCGGCACGCTCAGCGCCGACAGCAGGCGATCCACCAGCAATCCGCTGGCACCGCGCGCGACTGCGTCGGCGGCAAAGTCATGCCCATCGAAGCGCTCGCCCCGCAGCGCGACATATAGACTGCCATTGGCGAGCGTGCGGGTGTCGTTGCCGACCGCATCGATCATGGCGTCGTCGCCATGCAGCTCGCCACCGGCCCAATGCGCAATCAACGACAGTGGAATGAGCTTCATGGGCGCACTCCCAACACGGTGCGCGGCAGCAGCGCCTGCGCCGCCACGATGGCGTCGTCGAAGGCATGCCGCACGCCGGCAACTTCCTGATATGGCTCGTGGCCCTTGCCGGCAATCAACACGATGTCCGACGCGCTGGCCATGCCGATGGCCTGATGGATCGCGACAGCGCGGTCGCGCTGCACGATGGCGGCATCCGGGCGCGCGAAGCCGCGCAGGATATCGGCCACGATGACGTCGCCATCTTCGCCACGCGGGTTGTCGTCGGTGACGATGGCCACGTCGGCATTGAGTTCTGCAATTGCTGCCATCTGTGGGCGCTTGCCGCTGTCGCGTTCACCACCGCAACCGAACACGCAGATCAGCCGGTCCTGCGCATGCGAACGCAGACTGCTCAATGCCTGCTCCAGCGCATCGGGCGTGTGCGCGTAATCGACCACCACCAGCGGTGCGCCATGCGCGCCGCCGAGGCGGTTCATGCGGCCATGGATCGGCTGCAACTGGCCAAGCACGGTGGCGATTTGCGCAGGTGCGATGTCCAGCGCCCACAACGCGCCGGCCACGGCCAGCAGGTTGTCCACGTTGAAGCGGCCCAGCAGAGGCGAGTGCACCGGATGCACTTCGCCTTGGATATTCAGTGCGAAGTTGATGCCGTTATGGTCCAGCTGCAGTGCCTGCGCGCTCACACGGGCGTCGGCATGTGCGCGCGCGCTCACGCCGACGGCATGCAGCGCGGGATCGAGCGAAGCGAAAAGCGTGCGGCCGAAGGCATCGTCCAGATTCACCACGGCCGATTTCAAGCCAGCACGGGTGAACAGCTTGGCCTTCGCGGCGCCGTATTGCGCCATGTCGCCGTGGTAATCGAGGTGATCGCGGGTGAGATTCGTGAACACCGCGACGTCGAAATGCACCGCATCCACGCGGCCCTGATCGAGCGCGTGCGAGCTGACTTCCATTGCTACCGCCTGCGCGCCCTCATCGCGCAACTGCGCCAGTAGCGCATGCGTGGGCAGCACCAGCGGCGTGGTGAATCCGGTTGGCACAGCCGCGCCATACAGACCGACGCCCAAGGTGCCGAGCGTGCCGGTGGGCGTACCGAGCAGCGTCAATGCCTGCGCCAGTAGCTGCACGGTGGAGGTCTTGCCGTTGGTACCGGTGACGCCGACCATGCGCATTGCATGCGACGGCCGGCCATGAAATTGATCGGCCATCACGCCAAGGCGCGCGCGCAAACCGGGCACGGCAATCGCATCGGCCGGGACCGGCATACCGTCCGGAGCCGGCGGCTCGAACAACACCGCCGTTGCGCCATTGGCGCGCGCCTGTTCGACAAAGCCCAGACCATGCGCACCGAAGCCGGCGATCGCGACGAATGCATCGCCTGGGGCCACCGTACGGCTATCCATCACCAGACCGGAGACCTGCGCGTCTTGTGGTAGCGCCACGTCCGGCAGCAACTGCGAAAGTGCCATAGAGCGGCTCACTGGCGGCTCTCCTGCAACGGCGCAGGCTGCGCTGGCGCGTTGGCCGGCGCAGGTGCCACTGCGGTCGGAATGCCGGCAGACACTTCGTCCACCGGGTCCGGCACCAGCGCCGGATCCAGATCGGCCGGCTGCGGCTTGGCGATCGGTTGACCGGTCTTGCCGGCGGCCTGCGCGGCCAGCCACGACTGGATGTCGTCCGGCGGCACGTCCATCAAGCGCAGCGCGCCTTCCATCACCTTGTGGAAGACCGGGGCCGACACCAGGCCGCCGTAATACACCTTGCCCTGCGGATCGTTGATGACGATGACGGTAGCAAAGCGCGGCCGCGTCGCCGGCACCAGGCCGGCAAACAACGCGTTGTAATGCCCGCGCTCGTAGCCGTTGGCGCCATTCTTGCGCGCAGTACCTGTCTTGCCAGCCACGTGGTATCCCAGAATCGCTGCACCCTTGGCGCCGCCCTGGGTGACCACGGTCTCCATCATGTCGATGACCTGGCGCGCCACTTGCGGCGTGATCACCTGGCGGGTTTCGTTGTGCTGACCGCGTACGAAGGTCGGCGGGGTGAGCTTGCCGCCGTTGCCCAGCGTGGCGTACGCCTGCGCAATCTGCAGCGGCGTCACCGACAGGCCGTAGCCATAGGACATCGTGGTCTTGGACGGGCCGCTCCAGCGCGCCGGCTGCAGCACCACGCCGGCTGATTCACCGGGAAACCCACTATGCGGCGCGCTGCCGTAACCGAAGTTGCGGATCGACTGATAGAAGGTCTGGTCCGGCACCTTGGCCGCGATCTTGGCCGCACCGATGTTCGAACTGCGGGTGATCACGCCGGTGACGTTGAGCACGCCGTTGTTGCGCGGCACATCGCGAATGGTGAAGCGCCCCACCGACATGTAACCGGGGTTGGTATCGATGATGGTGTCCTTGGTCACCACGCCGGCAGTCAGCGCGGTGGCCACGGTCAGCGGCTTCATCGTCGAACCCGGCTCGACCAGATCGGTGACCGCACGGTTGCGGCGTGCCGACGGGTTGATACCGGTGACCGAATTCGGGTTGTAGGTGGGCAGGTTGACCATCGCCAGCACTTCGCCGGTGGCCACGTCCATCACTACCATCGAACCGCCGGCCGCGTTGTTTTCGACCAGCGCATTGCGCAGTTCCTTGTAAGCAAGGAACTGGATGCGGCGGTCGATGCTCAGCGTCAGGTCCTTGCCCGGCTGCGCCGGACGCACCAGGTCCACGCTTTCCACGATGGCGCCGCGTGCATCGCGCACCACCTTCTTGGAGCCGGGCTTGCCGCGCAGCCATTCGTCGAACGCCAGCTCCAGCCCTTCCTGGCCGCGGTCGTCGATGTTGGTGAAGCCCAGCACATGGGCCATCGCCTCGCCTTGCGGATAGAAACGGCGGAACTCGCGCTGCGAGAACACGCCGGGAATCTTCAGATCGACAATCGCATGCGCCTTGTCCGGATTGATCCGGCGCTGCAGGTACATGAATTCCTTGCCGGCCTTCTGCGCGAGCTTGGCGTTCAATTCGTCCAGCGGCTGTCCGAGTGCCTTTGCCAGTTCGGGAATGCGGTCCGGGTTACGCAGCAATTCCTGCGGATTGACCCAGATCGATTCCACCGGCGTGGACACTGCCAGCGGCTCGCCATTGCGGTCGGTGATCATGCCGCGCGAGGTGGCGATCGGAAGCTCGCGCAGATAACGCGCTTCGCCCTGGCGCTGGTAGAAATCGCGATTGACCAGCTGCACGAATGCCGCCCGGCCGATCAGCGTCACCGAGCACAGGCCCAGCGCGATGCCGACCAGGGTCAGGCGACCACGGAGATTGAAATTGCTGCGGGGGCGGTTGCGGCCGGCTTTCATGGCGCACCTCCGTGTGCGCCACCCTGCGGGCAGCTCCGCTGTGCAAAACGGCTGTCCTGCCGTTTTGTCATGGGCGCACCTGCATATGCGCCACCCTGCGGGCGGCTGCGCCGCGCAAAACGGCTATGCTGCCTTTTGCTCATGGGCGCACCTGCATGTGCGCCACCCTGCGGGCGGCTGCGCCGCGCAAAACGGCTATGCTGCCTTTTGCTCATGGGCGCACCACCACGATGTCGTTGGTCTCCGGGAACTTCATCCCGATGCGCGCACGCGCGACCTGATCGACCCGGTTGCTTTCCGCCCACGTGGCCTGTTCCAGCTGCAGCCGGCCGAATTCGATATTCAACTCGTCACGCGTGTGTTCGAGCTTGGACAACTGCACGAACAACTTGCGATGCATGTGGCGCATGTACACCACCCCGATCGCCGAGGCGATGCTGCAGGCAAGCAGCACGATCAGCAGCAGGCGGCTCATGCAGCGTCTCCGTTCGGAGACGCCGGGAATGGGGAATCGGGAGTCGGGAATCGGGAAGCAGCGGCGCTGTCGCCTTTGCCCATTCTCGATTCCCCATTCCCCATTCCCAGCTTCTCAGCTACCCGCAACACCGCGCTGCGGGCGCGCGGGTTGAGGTTCAATTCTGCGTCGTCGGCCTTGATCGCACCGCTCACCAGCTGCAGCGTCGGCACGAACGGCTGCGCTTCGGGCAGGCGGCGATTGCTCGGCGGCGCCTTGGCGTAGCGGGCCATGAATTGTTTGACGATGCGGTCTTCCAGCGAGTGGAAGCTGATCACGGCAAGCCGGCCGCCGGGCTTGAGCGCGGCCAGCGCCGCATCCAGGCCGGCTTCCAGGTCGTCGAGTTCGCGGTTGATATAGATGCGGATCGCCTGAAAGCTGCGTGTGGCCGGGTGGGTCTTGCTGTCGCCGCGCGGCATCACCGAGGCAATCAGCTCGGCCAGTTGCGCGGTGCGCAGCAACGGCTGTTCGGCTCGGCGCGCCACGATGGCGCGCGCGATACGGCGGCTCTGGCGCTCTTCGCCATAGGTCCACAGCACATCGGCGATCTCGCGGTCGCTGGCCTGCGCCAGCCACTGCGCCGCGCTCTGGCCGCTGTCCGGGTCCATGCGCATGTCCAGCGGACCGTCCTTGCCGAAACTGAAACCGCGCCCGGCCACGTCCAACTGCGGCGAAGACACGCCCAGATCCAGCAGGATGCCGTCGACCGTGGCAGCGGCAACCACCTGACCGAGCCCGGCAAAACTGCCGCGATGGATGGACACGCGCGCATCGCCACCGAAGCTCTGTTCGGCCACTGCGATCGCTTCGGGGTCCTTGTCCATCACCAGCAGTCGACCTCCCGGGCCAAGGTGTTCCAGCACGCCGCGTGCGTGTCCGCCACGCCCGAACGTGCCATCGAGATAGATTCCGTTTTCGGTCACTTGCAGGCCATCCAGAACCTGCGTGTACAGCACCGGCACATGGGCCGCCGGCGGCTGCGACACCGGGTGACCGGGCTGCGCTTCACCGCGCATCCGGGCACCCCGGCTCACAACCTGAGATCGAGCAATTCATCGCCCAGATCCCCGTCAGACAATGTCTGTTGGATCAGTGCGCGATGTGCCTGCTCGCTCCAGAGTTCGAATTTGTCGCCCATGCCCAGCAGCACGGCTTTTTTCTCGATGCCGACCGCATTGCGATGGCTGGCCGGGATGCTCAGACGGCCATTGGCGTCCAGCTCGAGCACGGCCGAAGAACCCACCAGTTTTTGCTGCAGCGTGCGGATCACGCGCTGGGTATTGGGCTTGGACATCACATCGTCGCGCACCCGCTCCCACTCCTTTTCCGCGTACAGCCACAGGCATCCAGCTTCGAACGGGTTGTAGGTGAGTACCAGGCGGTTGCCGCTGACACGCGTGACGAGGTCGCGGTATGCGGTTGGCACCGCCATACGCCCCTTGTCGTCCACCGTGATGGCAGTCTCGCCCTGAAACACCGAATACAACCTCGAATACCCGCTGGGGGATCATTGAACCACGAAAAACCACAAAACACCTGGTTTTCCCTCCGTTGCCCACCTTAGCAGCGCGTCAAAGGTTGTCAACAACTTTGAGGACCGCAAATCGCCAGTCGCATCAATGAGTTGCAGCACTCTTTAGAGACTTGTTCAAAGGTTATCCACAAGTTGCTGTTTCGTCTCAGATTTTGAGATTGAACGGAAATTCAGGGGCGTGAAGGCCATGTAAACTCGACCGCTATCTCACTTCACATTGCGCCAGCTGCATCTCTCAACTGCGCAAACAAGTGACAATGGGTGGCATGTGCCTGGTCGCCCTTGCCTGGAAAACCCACCCGCGCTGGCGCCTGTTGTTGGCGGGCAACCGCGATGAATTCCACGAACGCCCTACCGCAGCGTTGGCGCCCTGGGCGGCACCGGCCGATACCGTGCTGGCCGGGCGCGACCTGCGCTCGGGCGGGAGTTGGGTCGGACTGGGCAGCGACGGCCGTGCGGCAGTGGTCACCAACGTGCGCGACCCGCTGGCGACCATGTCTGGGCGCTCGCGCGGACATCTGATCGCCGACTATCTATCCGGCAGTTCCGACGCTGCCGCTTATGCCCGGGAACTGGCCCCAGCTGCACACGCGTTCCCACCGTTCAATCTGCTGCTGTGCGATGCCGAGCGGTGCGAGCACCTCAGCAATCACCCGCCACTGGCCCACGCTCTGGCTCCCGGCATCCACGGCATGTCCAACGGCCCACTGGACGCGCCCTGGCCCAAGGCCGCTGCGCTGACTGCGGCCCTGCACGAGTGGTGCGCCGCAGGCGCCGAAGAGCTGCACCCCCTGTGGACCGCCTTGGCCAACCCGACTGTCGCTCCCGACGACGCACTGCCTAACACCGGCGTGGACCAGGCCACTGAACGCCTGCTCTCGGCCGCCTTCATCACCGGGGCCAGCTATGGAACCCGCGCCAGCACCATCGTCGCGGTGGACCACCAGGGCAGCGGCTTCATCCACGAACGCCGCTTCGGACCGAACGGGATCTTCCAGGGCGAGACACGGCTGGACATTTAGGAAGACCGGCACTGCGTGGCGGGACGACGAGGCCAGAGACACCGGGCCAGGCCCGCGCATTGATCCCCGTAAGCGGGGAGGATGCAGACTGCCTCGCTCTCCTTCTCCCGCCTGCGGGAGAAAGTGGCGCAGCGCCGGATGAGGAGGGATCCGCCACGCATCTGCGCACTGCCCCCATCCGCCCTTCGGGCACCCTCCCCCGCAAGCGGTGGAAGGCACATCCCTCCGGAGCTCCAGGGTTCCGGGACTATCCCCTTATCCCGTAAGCGGGGAGGATGCAGACTGCCTCGCTCTCCTTCTCCCGCCTGCGGGAGAAAGTGGCGCAGCGCCGGATGAGGAGGGATCCGCCACGCATCTGCGCACTGCCCCCATCCGCCCTTCGGGCACCTTCCCCCGCAAGCGGTGGAAGGCACATCCCTCCGGAACTCCAGGGTTCCGGGACTATCCCCTTATCCCGTAAGCGGGGAGGATGCAGCCTGCCTCGCTCTCCTTCTCTCGCCTGCGGGAGAAGGTGGCGCGCAGCGCCGGATGAGGGGGGATCCGCCACCCATCTGCGCACTGCCACCCATCCGCCCTTCGGGCACCCTCCCCCGCAAGCGGTGGAAGGCACATCCCTCCGGAACTCCAGGGTTCCGGGACTATCCCCTTATCCCGTAAGCGGGGAGGATGCAGCCTGCCTCGCTCTCCTTCTCCCGCCTGCGGGAGAAGGTGGCGCGCAGCGCCGGATGAGGGGGGATCCGCCACGCATCTGCGCACTGCCACCCATCCGCCCTTCGGGCACCCTCCCCCGCAAGCGGTGGAAGGCAGATATCTCTGCAAACCGACGCTCCAGCAAGGCATCCAGGTGCAAGCCCCCTTGAGTCAAGGGGCGCGGCGGCGACTGCGGGGGTTCTGGCATGCCCGGTGCGGGGCCCGCGTTTTGGACGGCCATCGGCGACACGAAGCGTGGGCGCTTTCGAGAAGGGCGAACGCCCAAACGAAGGTGGCGGAGCCGGCCGATAAGCCGGGTTCTGTCGTGGACAGTCATTCGTCTAGGCGCTACGTCACCGCAGCGCTCAAGCAACCTACCCGGATCCAGCGCGGGCCACGCCAATGGATCCCTATTTGGTCTTGCTCCAGGTGGGGTTTGCCGTGCCGGTCCGTTACCGGACTCGCGGTGCGCTCTTACCGCACCATTTCACCCTTACCGGCCCCTCGCCACCCCTCTGCGGCCTCCGAACGCACTTGGCAGCGATGCTGAGCATCGCCGACACGTTTCAGTGGCGGCAGAGGGGTGACGAGGGACGTAGGCGGTATCTTTCTGTTGCACTTTCCGTCGGCTTGCGCCGCCCAGGCGTTACCTGGCACCTTGCCCTATGGAGCCCGGACTTTCCTCGGCACTCTTGCGAGTGACGCGACTGTCTGGCCGACTCCGCCGGGGAGAACTATACGCTATTGCCAGACAACGCCCTGCCCATCACTGTCTTCGGCGTACAGCACAACACGTTCGAATTGATGCGCAAACGACCATCCCGCCGCCTCGGCTGGCACCGTGAGCTGCGCGTGCGAAGGTGCCCTCGGGCAATAAATCAGCAGCGCGACGGCATCTGCATGCGCGCGATATCCCTCGATCTTCGTGTGCTTTTGCAGAATGCATGTCGACGCCTGCAACTTTGTGAGTGCGGGCACTTCAAAGACGCCGCCTCCGAACACGTCCGCTTGAGTAGCTGACCAAAGTTGCACATGTCTCAAGAATGCGGGGAGCCCTTCCTGATGGCCTGATTGCCTTCGATCAGTCTCGACTTCTCGGACAACAGATGCTCGACCTGTTCAATTGCGTCTGGAAGCTTGGGGAGCGGCTGATCCGTAAAACCAAGACTGATCTGTACGCCAGGCAGACGCTGCGCCAATCGCGGCTTCAGCGACGCTAGTAATTTTTCACGTGCCTTAACGCGCGCTTTTCCATCCGGTCGCAGAAGTTGGGTGACCTCGACGGCATAAGTTGAGCCATCCGCAATGCGAAAACGGATGTCGGCTGCAGGCTCGTTGGGCTGTTCTATCTCACCGATCTGCGGCGGAAATGCATGCGGCCAGTTCGTCAAGACGCACTTGAACTGACGCAACTCCAGCGCCTTCTTCTTTTCCTCGGCAGTCGTTGTATCAGCCATTACCGCCATACAAGGCCTTGCGCGGCGCACCAGTCAGCTCGGCAGCCAGCTTGGCGGCGGTGGACGGCGGCAGGTGTTCGGCGAGCTTGGCGTAGACGCGGCGGCCTTCGGCGAGCTGGCCTTCGGCGGCGTCGGCGGCGCCCTGCACCATCACCACGAATTCGCCCTTGCGCTGGTTGTCGTCGGCTTCGACCTGGGCCTGCAGCTCGGCCAGGCTGCCGTCGAGTACGGTTTCGAACAACTTGGTCAGCTCGCGGGCGATCACTGCCGGGCGCTCGTCGCCGAAGGCAAAGCGCAGGTCGGCCAGCGATTCGACAATACGGTGCGAGGATTCGTAGAACACCAAGGTGCGGGTCTCGCCAGCCAGCCGTGCCAGGCGCTCGCGGCGGGCGGCGCTCTTGGCCGGCAAAAACCCTTCGAAGCCGAAGCGGTCGCTTGGCAGGCCGGCGACACTGAGCGCGGCGATCGCTGCGCAGGCGCCTGGCACCGGGCTGACCTTGATGCCGGCGGCACGGGCGGCACGCACCAGCTTGAAACCCGGATCGCTGACCAACGGGGTGCCGGCGTCGCTGACGATGGCCAGCGATTCGCCCTCGCGCAGGCGCGCCACGATGCGTTCGGACATGGCCTCTTCGTTATGGTCGTGCAGGGCCAGCAGCGGCCGGTCGATGCCGAAATGACTCAGCAACTGGCGGGTATGGCGGGTGTCTTCGGCGCAGATCGCGGCCACGCCACGCAACACCTCCTGCGCGCGCGGCGACAGGTCGGCCAGGTTGCCGATCGGCGTGGCGACCACGTGCAGGGTTCCAGGGGACGTCATCAGCGGTTTTCCGGGGGCAAAGGGTAGAATCGTAGCGTTTTTAACGGTCCGCCCCGGCGGCCCCTGTCCAATGGATCTGAAATGAACAAGCGTGTTGCAAGGATCTCCGCCCTCTCGCTGATGGTGATGCTGGCCGCCGGTTGCGCCACCAGCAGCGTCACGCCGACCGCCTCGCCGACGCAGAGCGCGGCGCTGGCGTTGCTGGACCAGGGCAAGCCGCGCGAAGCCGCGCAGCAGCTGGAAGCCGAAGCCGCCAGTGCCAGCGGTGCGCAGCGCAGCCGGTTGCTGGCTGCAGCCGCGTTCGGTTGGCATGACGCCGGCGACGATGCGCGTGCCCGCACATTGCTGGCGCAGGTCAACGCGCGCCAACTGAGCGGCGAGGAGCGCGCCCGCTTCGGGCTGCTCACCGGCGAGTTGGCCGTGATCGACAAGCAGGGCGCGCAGGCATTGCAGGCCCTGGGCGACAGCCCGCAGGGACTGACCCAGCCGCTGCAGACGCGTTGGTTTGTGGCACGTGCCGCCGCACTGGAAGCCACCGGCGACCTGTTCGGCGCCGCCGCCGACCGCGCGCGCGCCGATGCCAGCCTGACCGGCACTGCGCGCAGCGAAAACCAGCGCGCGATCGTGCGCCTGCTCGCCGCCCTCGACGACGCCACCCTCAAGGGCCGCACCGCGGCACTGCCGGCCGGCGACCCGCTGTACAACTTCGCCGGGCGCGCACTGATCAGTCGCGGTCTGGGGCTGCCGCGCGCGTTCGAGCGCGATGCGCAGTGGGGCTTTGACACCAGCAAGCGCCCACCGGCCGAGCGCGACGGCTACCGTCCGCCGATGAAGCTGGGTGTGCTGTTGCCGATCACCGGCAACCTGGCCACCGTTGCCGCGCCGGTGCGCGATGGCCTGCTGGCCGGCTACTACGCTGAAACCCGCCGCCGCCCGGAAGTGCAGTTCTTCGATACCGCCGGCACCGCCGCCGGTGCCAACGCCGCCTACGACAAGGCAGTGAGCGCCGGGGTGGATTACGTCGTCGGCCCGTTGGGGCGCGACGAAGTCAGCGCATTGTTCTCGCGCGGCCAGCTGGCAGTGCCGGTGCTCGCGCTCAACCGCCCCACCGACAACAAGGCACCGCCCAGCGGCAGCGCCGGGTTCTCGCTGGCGCCCGAAGACGACGGCATCATGGCCGCCGAATATCTGCTCTCGCGCGAACGCCGCAATGTGCTGATCGTCGGCACCAGCGACGACAACGGCAAGCGCACCATCAAGGCCTTCCGCGACCGTTTCACCGAACGTGGCGGCACCGTCGCCGGCAGTATCAGCGTGGCCGATGCGCCGGGCGACATCGGTGCGCAGCTGCGCAACTACGGCACTGCCGATGCGGTGTTCCTGGCAGTGCGCGGCAACACCGCGCGCGCGCTCGCACCGCAGCTGGCACTGGCCGGATTCGCCGGCAAATCGCGCGTGGGCACGTCGCAGTTGGTGGCCGGCACCGGCAAGGTCGAAGACGATCTGGCGCTGGATGGCATCGTCTACCCGAGCGAAACCTGGACCGCCCTGGGCGTGTCCGGCCTGCCGGCAGTGAGCCAGGTGGCCAGCACCCTGCCCAGCGCGCGCGGCCCGGCCGCCCGCCTGTTCGCGTTCGGCTATGACGCCTGGAAGATCACTGCGTACCTGGAAAAACTCGCCACCGGCACCGATGGCGGCCTGCGTGGCGCCACCGGCACCTTGCATCTGGACGGCTTCGGCAATGTGCTGCGCACGCCGGCCTGGTCCACCTTCAACGGTGGCCGCCCGATGCCGATCGCCGACGGCCGCTAAGGCCATGCCGGCGGCGCGTCAGCAGCGCGGTGCGGCGGTCGAAGCGGCCGCACGCGCATTGCTGGAGCAGGCCGGGCTGCGGCTGGTGGTCGGCAATGCCAACTACCGCGGCGGCGAACTGGATCTGGTGATGCGCGATGGGCAATCGCTGGTGTTTGTGGAAGTGCGCTACCGTCGCGACGATCGCTTCGGTGGCGGCGCGGCATCGGTGGACTGGCGCAAGCGCCGCAAGCTGGTGCTGGCTGCGCAGCTGTTCCTTGGCGCTCACCCCGCACTGGCGGCGTTGCCGTGCCGCTTCGATGTGGTCGATGCCAGCGGCGAACCGCCGCTATTGAACTGGATCCGCGACGCGTTCCGCGCCGACGATTGCTGACCGCCACCGACGCGCATACCGACGTTCCGATGCCAACCATCATGACCCACGCTGCCGTGCCGTTGGCGCTCTGGTGCGCCAGTGAACGCGGCCGCATCTCGCCGCGCCTGCTGGCGGCCGGCGTCGTGACGGCGATGCTGCCGGATGCCGATGTGCTGGCATTCGCGCTGCATATTCCCTACGCAGAGGCGTTCGGCCATCGCGGCGCCAGCCACTCGCTGGTGTTCGCTGCGTTGATGGCGGTGCTCGGCGTTGCAGCACATCGCCTGTTGCGAGCGGATGCCATGCAGGCAGCCGTGTTTTTGTTCGTCTGCACCGCATCGCACCCGCTGCTGGATGCGATGACCTCCGGCGGCCTGGGCGTTACGCTGGGCTGGCCATGGAGCCAGACGCGTTGGTTCGCACCCTGGCGGCCGATTCGGGTGTCGCCGTTCGCTAACAGCTTCTTCAATGCGCGCGGCCTGACCACGTTGCTCTCCGAGCTACGCTGGGTCTGGTTGCCGCTCACCGTCGCCGTGCTGGGGTGGAAATGCATCCAGCGCGCGACACCACAGGATCGCGTGTCATGACCGATGGACTTCCCACCGCACTTGCCGAACTGCTGGCCGCGCGCCTCGGTGCCGATGGCTGGTTGACCGGCGACGATGCGCGTCGCCGCTATGGCGAAGACGATTCGCGCCGCTGGGCACTGCCTGCTGCCGTCGCCTTGCCGCGCGACACCGATGACGTAGTGGCGATCGTGCAGGCGTGCCGTGCACACGGCGTGCCAATCGTGGCGCGCGGCGCCGGCACCGGTACCACCGGCGCGGCAGTGCCGTTTTCCGGCGGCGTGGTGGTGTCGATGGCGCGCATGAATCGCCTCATTGCGCTGCGCCCGGAAGACCGCTGCGCGGTGGTGCAACCCGGCCTGCTCAATGGCGACCTGCAACAGGCGCTGCAGCCGCATGGATTGTTTTGGCCGCCGGATCCGTCCAGCGCGGAGATCTGCAGTATCGGCGGTAATTTATCCACCAATGCCGGCGGCCCGCGCGCGGTGAAGTACGGTGCGACCCGCGACAACGTGCTCGGTCTGGTTGCGGTGACCGGCACCGGCGACGTGATCCGCTGTGGCGGCGCATACACCAAAAATTCCACCGGCTACGACCTCACGCATCTGCTGGTCGGTAGCGAAGGCACCCTCGCGATCATCGTCGAGGCAACCTTGAAACTGACCCCGCGCGCGATCGCGCAGGCCGGTCTGCGCGCGCTATACCGCGATGCGTCCAGCGCTGCGGCCGCGGTGTCGCGGCTGATGGCGCAACCGACCACGCCGGCCATGCTGGAATTCATGGATGCCAGCGCGATTGCACTCCTGCGCCGCAATGGCAGCGATGTGCCCGACGCCGGCGCCATGTTGTTGATCGAAGCCGACGGCGATCACGACACCTTGCCGTACGCATTGCAGGCCCTGCACGACGCCGCAGATGGCGATGGCGTGCTGAGCCTGGACGTGGCCGCCGATGGCAGCGCGCGCGATAAGTTGTGGGCCGCGCGCCGCGCCCTGTCGCCGGCCTTGCGCACCATCAAGCCGGGCAAGATCAACGAAGACGTGGTGGTGCCGGTGTCGCGCATTCCCGAACTGGTGGCCGGCGTGGAAGCGCTCGCTGCGGAGTTCGCACTGCCCATCGTCGCCTTCGGCCACGCCGGCAACGGCAACCTGCACGTCAACATCATGTACGACCCGGCCGATGCCGACGAAGACGCGCGTGCGCATGCCGCGCTACCACGCCTGTTTACGCTGGTGCTGGCGTTGGAAGGCACGCTCTCCGGCGAACACGGCATCGGCGTGGCCAAACGCGATTTCATGGCACAGGCGTTCAGCGCACCGACGCTGGCTGCCATGCGGGCGATCAAGGCGGCGCTGGATCCGGATGGCATCTTGAATCCGGGCAAAGTCCTGCCGCTGCCACCATTAGAGAGTTGCAATTAACTTCAATTGTATCCCCACGCCAATTTGGCGCGAAGACAGCTTGCCTTGGCCTGACTTCTCTGGCTAGCTTGATTATCGAATCCGGTAATTGGAGCGCATATCGAATGGTAAGCAAAAAGCATAAATCAGATGAATTTTCCGCACAGCGTAGACATAGCGCAGTAACGTGGATGGCAACATCATTGCTCCTGGCATTGACCGGCTGTTCGTCGCCAGATGTCGGCGCCACCACGCAAAGCAAGTCAGGGACATCATCAAAGGCCAATACGGATTGTTCACAAGCTGGTGCAAACTCTGACAGAGAGGCTTGTCTGTTGGCATTGTCAAAAAATGACTGCCAAGCATCAGGGCCTGCGTGTGTAGCACTGCAGCAAAGTCACGCTATCGATGAAAGAATGACTGCAACTGAGAAACAGATCATTAGCAAGGCACGCACCCGTTACTCCAGCTATACCAGCGATGACCCAGCGTATCTTGATGATCTTGAAAAGAACTTTGTGGCATCCGCCAATGCTTGGCGCAGTTATCGAGACAGCTATTGCCAAGCCGAGCCCATGGTACAGGGGATGTCTCGCAGCGAGCTGGAAGAGCTATCAGCAGCGTGCAAAGCAAGCATCACACTTTCACGTGTCCAACAACTTGAGCAACTTGCCAAATCCATCCCGTAGGATCTGATTATGACGCGAAACTACGTATACGATGCACTAACCCGGCAGAGCTTTGAGGTTCTTGCTTACAATGCTGTAGGACGCTCCAGCGAAGTCAATCTTGGCGCTGCGTACGCCTTGCAACACAGCACGGGAAACTCAGGCTGGTCGGTAGGGCATCATGCAGTGGGATTTCGGTCAGCCGGGGCGTGGCGAAGCCGCTGCCGACATGCTTCTTCGGTATGCCGAATGGGCACCAGCCGACGAACGCTTTAATCAAGCAGAGCAGGCAGACCTACTACGGCGACTGCAGACACGCGGACAAGTGGGTAACGACCTTTCCACCACGGAACAAGATCGTCTCAACGAATTCCTCAGATCTGATGACGGACGCATGTTTGTGCAAGCCCTCAACGATCAGCAGGTCGAGCGAAAATGGCAAGCCGTGGGCGAACCTCTGTCGGAAATAGGCTGGCTACAGAATCTCAATCGAACTCACCCGGGCGAAGCTGCGGAAATCGTTGCTGTGACCAGCAAACTTTACAACCAGAACCAAGCTCGTGGAGCGCTACTCGTAGACACCCTCCATCAATCCACCGGCATGACGCCCGATAGCGTCCGCGATTGGGTTGGGAACCAAGGGATCAACGGCCTGAACCCTGCTGCTCGAGCAGCGATCACATCCGGGCGCGATGCGACAGCCAGGGGAGTCGGCCTCGTCAATGCGTTGGAACTGGGGCAGGGGCAAGGCAGTGAAGAATGGAGAGCTCAGGTCAGAGAGGCTAACAATCCAGCCCTGGCACGCGGATTCAACAGCGAACCTAGCTTGCAGCTTTTCGATGCAATGTTCCGTGACCCGGCAAACGGCGCTCGCATCCTTGCGAGGATGGATGCCCAAACCCCTGGAACTCCACTGGCAATTTCTGGAGGAAATGAACTTGCTAGAGCTGAAATTTCTCAGGTAAGAATCGATCGCCAGGGCCACTTATCAGTGACCGATCCCGCTGGCGAAGTGCACACCTGGATCGGCAGATCTTGGGCTTCGTCACTTGAACGAGCCGATCCAATTTACCACCAAGGAGCTCACCCTTTTGGGCCTCCTGCACCATTAACCCTCGAGTCGCCAGACCTACCACCGATATTTGGACAGTGCCTTGAACGTGTTCATGCTTTAGATCGAACGATGGGGCGATCACCAGATGAACGCAGCGACCGAGCGGCCGCATGTTTGGCTACTGAGGCAATGGCAAATGGCCTTACGCGGGTAGATCACGTCATGCTCAGCACGGCTACGCCCTCACTGCAGGCAGGGCATCATTTTTTCGCGGTGCAAGGAACGCCAAGCAATCCCGCACACATGCGGGCCCATGTAGAGACCGAGGTGGCAATCAATACACCAATCGAAGTATCGATCCAGCGTGGCCTAGACCTGCATAGGGAACAATTGAGTCAACAGCAAAGCATGCAGCTCGACCAGACACAGCAAGCACCGCGTCAAGGACCGGTCATGGGGTAGATAGCGTACGCTCCGGCGTACCCCAAAACTCATGGACCAGCCGATATCGTTTTCAACGATCTGCGTATACGACCCTGGAGATGTTGCTGATTTAGGATCCTCGTGCACCATAGGCCACTTGGCTCAGCGCGTCACGCCGATAAAGCGCAACCCCACGCCCGGTTCGGTGACGATGTAATGCGGATTAGCGGCGTCGTCCTGCAGTTTCTGGCGCAGTTTGCCGACCAGGATGCGCAGGTAGTGGGTGTCTTCTTCGTGGGTGGGACCCCACACTTCGCGCAGCAGCTGCGGTTGGGTGACCACGCGGCCGGCATGCTTGAGCAGCAGTGCGAGCAAGGCGTATTCCTTGCGGCTCAGCGGCACGGCTTCGCCGTTGAGGGTGACTTCGCGCAGGCCCAGGTGGATATGCAGGCGACCGTCGTCAAAGACGCTCTCTTCCACCGTGCTGCCGGCTCCGGCATGACGCAGCAGCGAGCGGATGCGGGCCATCAATTCCTGCACGCCGAAGGGTTTTGTGACGTAGTCGTTGGCACCGGCATCGAGCGCGGCGACCTTTTCGATTTCGCCGGCACGCACGGTGAGCATGATCACCGGCACGTTGGACCACTGACGGATCTCGCGCAGTACCTCGTGGCCGTCACGGTCGGGCAGGCCGATGTCCAGCACCACCAGTTCGGCGCCCTGCCCGGCCAGCACGGCCAAGCCCTCTTCGGCGGTGCCGGCCTGTAGCACGCGGTAGCCCTGTGCACGCAGGCTGATGTCGAGAAAACGGCGGATCTGCGGCTCGTCGTCGACGATCAGCACACGGGCGGGCGGGATGGCAGTGAGGTCAGTCGGCATCAGGGCGAGGTGGCGCGGCGGGAACAAGCAACGGCAGCGTAATGCGAATCGTGGTGCCGTGACCATGCGCACCTGCCAATGCCTCCACGCTGCCGCCGTGCGCACCGATCATGCCCTGGCAGATGGCAAGGCCCAACCCGGTGCCGTTGCGCCCACGGTCGCCGCGTTCCACGCTGTAGAACATGTCGAAGATGCGCGCGCGTTCGTCTTCGGGAATGCCCGGACCCTGGTCGCCGATGTCGATCTGCAGCGCACCGATCCGCAGCTGCGCCTGCACGGTCACCGCCGCATCGGCTGGCGAAAATTTCGCCGCATTCTCCAGCACGTTGAAGATGGCCTGCTCGACCAGTGCCGGGTGTACCCAGATCGCCGGCAGGTCGGCGGCCAGGTCCAGCTGCAGGCGCACGTCCGGCTGGTAGCGCTGCAGGCGGCGGGTGGCCGAGCCGATCAATTCGTCCACGCCGATCCAGTCGCGGTTCAAGGTCAGCCCGGTGTGGCCGAGCCGGGTCATGTCGAGCAGATTCTGGATATAGCGATCCAGCCGCTCGCCTTCGAGCTGGATGGTGTCGAGCAGGCTGTGGCGGTCGTGCGCGTCCATCGCATCGCCGTAACTGGCCAGGCTGCTGGCCGAGCCGATCATCGAGGCCAGCGGCGAGCGCAGATCGTGCGAGACAGACGATAACAATGCCGAGCGCAGGCGCTCGGTTTCGCCACTGACGCGTGCGCCTTCCAGATCGGCGACCAGGCGCGTGCGCAGCGCCGCCTGGCCGATGTCTTCCACCATCGCTTCGGCCAAGCGGCGCTGTTCCAGACCGGGCCGTTGCACGCCTTGACGAAAGCGCAACGCGGCCACGCCCAATGTGCCGCGCTCATGGCGCACCGGCAGGCACCACCACTGCGCGCCGGCCAACGTATCGGTGAAGCGGCCGGCGGGCTGTCCATGCCGCTGAGTCCAATCGGCGGCGCTGCGATCGAGCGCACCGAAGCTGGTAGGTGCATCGCTTTCGCGCTGCTCCAGGCGTAACCAGACGTCGGCATCCAGCGCGGTGGCCAGCGCGCGACGGCCGGCTTCCAGCACCTGGCCCAGATCGGCAGCGGTGCTGAGCTGGCGGGCCAGCGCCTGCAGGGCGTTGGCGTGCGCATTGGCCGCACGCAATGCCAGGACCTGACTGCGCAAGCGCGAAGCCAGCCGGCCGGCGACCAACGCGGCGATCAGGAACATGCACACCGTCACCACGCCCTGGCGCGCGCTGATCTGCAAGGTGAAACGCGGTTCGATGAAGAAGAAGTTGTAGGCGACAAAACTCAGCAGCGCGGCGACCACCGCAGCGGCCATGCGCGTGCGCGAGGCCACCAGCACCACCGCGACGATGAACACCATCGACAAGTCGTCGATGTCGGTCCAGCGTTGCAGCAACCACGCCACGCCCACCGCGCCGGCTGCTGCAATCGCAGCGAACACCAGGTCGTACCGCTGCAGCCATTGGCGTGGGTTACGCCAGCGCTGACGCGCACGTGCACGCGCATCGGCGGAACTGACGATGACCAGCTCGTAATGCGCGCCACGCTGCAGCAATTGCTGGGTCAACGTGCGATTGAACATACGTGCCAGCGGGCGTTCGCGGGTACGTCCCAGCACCAGGGTGGAGATGCCGTTTTGTGAGGCGAAATCCAGCAAGGCCTCGGCGACGTTAGTCCCGTGCAGCAGTGCGGTGTCGCCACCGAGACGACGTGTCAACGCGAACGCGCGGTCGATCTCCAGCTGCCAGGCCGCATCGGTCACGGTGCGGGTCTGCACGGTGACCACGGTCCACGGTGCATCGCGCCGCTCTGACAAACGACGCGCCACGCGCACCAGATAATCCGAGCTGCCACGGCCATCGATGGCCACCACCACACGGCGCCGCAACGCGGCGGTGCCGGGTAAGCCACGCGCGGCCTGGGTATCGCGCAGATCGCTGTCGACGCGGTCGGCAGCGGTCTGCATGGCCAGCTCACGTAACGCCGTGAGGTTGGAGGGCGAGAAAAACGCCTGCAATGCTTGCGTGGCCTGCTCGGGCAGATACACCTTGCCCTGCTGCAGGCGCTCGATCAGTTCGCGTGGCGGCAGATCCACCAGCACGATGTCGCGCAAGCGGTCGAAGACAGCATCGGGCACGGTTTCGGACACGCGCACGCCGGTGATGCGCAGCACGATGTCGTTGAGGCTTTCCAGGTGCTGGATGTTGACCGTGGTGTAGACGTCGATGCCGGCATCGAGCAATTCCACGATGTCTTGCCAGCGCCGCTCATGGCGGCTGCCGGGCACGTTGCGGTGCGCCAGCTCGTCGATCAGGGCCAGCCGCGGTTTGCGTGCCAGCAGTGCATCCAGATCGAGTTCTTCCAGCATGCGGCCCTGGTAACTCACGCGGGCGCGCGGCAGCAGTGGCAAGCCCTCCAGCAGCGCAGCGGTTTCGCTGCGCCCGTGCGTTTCCACCACGCCGGCCACCACATCCATGCCCTGCCGCAAGCGCTCGCGCGCCCGCGACAACATGGCGTAGGTCTTGCCCACCCCGGGCGCAGCACCCAGGAACACCGTCAACCGCCCACCGTGTTCGCGCTGTAATTCGCCGATCAAGGCATCGGCTTGCTGGGTGCGGGCGTCGGACATTCGGGCGGGATTAGGCAGTCGAGATTCGGGATGGGTCGATGGCAAAGCCTACAGCGGACTGCCCGGCCTGGTGCTATTGCGTTGCGCCATGCTTGCTACCCGACTCCGCAGTCCCGGCCTTATCCAGCGCCAGATTCAGGGCGAGCACGTTGACCCGCGGCTGCCCAAGCAGTCCGAACTGTGGCGCTTCGGTCGCAGCTTGCACCAGTCCAGCAACGCGTTGCTCGGACAGGCCGCGTGCGGTGGCCACACGACGGATCTGCACCTGTGCGCCGGCCGGGCTCAGATGCGGGTCCAGGCCACTGCCGGATTGCGTCAGCAGCTCGCCCGGTACCGCCTCCGGGGCGATGCCGTCGCGTCTGGCCACCTGCGCACGCGTGGCAGCGAGACGGGCCAGCAAATCAGGGTTGGAGCGTGCCTGGTTGCTGCCCGAAGCGGCGGTGAGGTCGTACTTGGCGGCCGACGGACGCGGCTGGAAATAGCGCGCATCGGTAAACGGCTGGGCAACCAATGCCGAGCCGACAACGCGCGCATCGACGCGCAACAGCGAACCGGTGGCCTGCTCGGAGAACAGCGCACCGGTGATGCCGGTGGCGACCAGCGAGTAGGCCAGGCCCAACCCGAACAGGGTGAAGACCGCGAGTATCAGCGAACCGCGCAGGGCGCCGTCGTCGCGTAACGGCAAGGAAGAAGACATGGACATGTTCCCGGAAGAAGAAAGGTGCATCACACGTGGCTCAGGCACCGAAGACGGCGACCAGCACCAGATCGATCACTTTGATCGCAACGAACGGCAGCAACACGCCACCCACGCCGTAGATCAGCATGTTTCGGCGCAACAACGCGGTGGCGCTGGAAGGACGAAAACGCACGCCGCGCAACGCCAGCGGAATCAATGCCGGGATGATCAACGCATTGAAGATCAACGCCGCCAGTACCGCGTGGCGCGGGCTGGAGAGCTGCATCACGTTGAGCGCTGCCATCGACGGGATGGCAGCGGCAAACAGCGCCGGCAGGATCGCGAAGTATTTGGAAACGTCGTTGGCCAGCGAGAACGTGGTCAACGCACCGCGCGTGATCAACTGCTGCTTGCCCACTTCCACCACCGCCAGCAGCTTGGCCGGATCCGAATCCAGATCCACCATGTTGCCGGCTTCCTTGGCGGCTTGCGTGCCGGAGTTCATCGCCAGGCCCACGTCGGCCTGCGCGAGCGCCGGTGCGTCGTTGGTGCCGTCACCGACCATCGCCACCAGCCGCCCACCGGTCTGCTCGGCACGGATGCGCGCCAGCTTGTCTTCCGGGCGTGCCTGGGCGATGTAGTCGTCCACGCCGGCTTCGGCAGCGATCGCCGCAGCGGTGAGCGGGTTGTCGCCGGTGATCATCACCGTCTTGATGCCCATCGCACGCAACTGCGCGAACTTTTCCTTGATGCCCTGCTTGACCACGTCGCTCAACTCGACCACACCAAGCACATGGCGGCCTTCGGCCACCACCAACGGTGTGGCACCGCCACGCGCGACTTCTTCGATACGGCCCTGCAATTCCGGCGACACCGTGGCGCCCATGCCTTGCACATACGCCACGATCGAATCGCCGGCGCCCTTGCGGATGCTGCGCCCGCCAAGATCGACACCGGACATGCGCGTCTGCGCGGTGAACGCGATGAAATGCGCCCCCTCCGCCTCCACTGCCACCGCACCTTGCTGCCGCGCCAGCTTGACGATGGATTTACCTTCCGGCGTCGGGTCGGCCAGCGAAGCGAGCATGGCCGCATCACGCAGTTGCGCGCGGTCGACGCCGGCCAGCGGATGGAACGCGGTGGCCTGGCGGTCGCCGTAGGTAATGGTGCCGGTCTTGTCGAGCAGCAGCACATCCACGTCACCGGCCACTTCCACTGCCTTGCCGGATTTGGCCAGCACATTGGCCGACAGCGCGCGGTTCATGCCGGCAATACCGATCGCCGGCAACAGCCCACCGATGGTGGTCGGGATCAGACACACCAGCAACGCGATCAGCAGCAGCGGATCCAGCGTGACGCCGACAAAGCCCGCAATCGCCGGCAACGACGCCACCACGATCAGGAACGTCAGCGTCATCGCGGCCAGCAACAGCGTCAGCGCGATTTCGTTCGGCGTCTTCTGCCGATTGGCGCCTTCCACCAACGCGATCATGCGATCGAGGAAGCTATGCCCCGGCTCGGCGGTGACCTTGAACACGATCTCGTCGGAAAGCACGCGCGTGCCACCGATGACGCCGCTGCGATCGGTGCCGGCCTCGCGCAACACCGGTGCCGACTCGCCGGTCACCGCAGCTTCGTTGATGGTGGCAACACCACGCACGATCTCGCCATCGGCTGGTACAAATTCGCCTTCGGACACCATCACGTAATCGCCTGGGCGCAACTCTGCCGCCGGCACGCGGGTTTCGCGGCCACCGAGTGCGGTTTCCACCCGGCGTGCCACCAGGTCCTTGCGCGCCCGCCGCAACGAGGCGGCCTGACCGCGGCCACGCGCTTCAGCAATGGCTTCGGCAAAATTGCCGAACAACACGGTGACGAACAGAATCGCCGTCACCGCCCAGCCGAAGCCGGCATTGCCATAGCCGCTGGCGGTGATCACCGCCGCCAGCAGCGTGCCGCCCATCACCACCGCCATCACCGGGCTGCGCAGCAGATGCCGCGGCGCCAACTTGCCGAAGGCAGCACGCATCGCCGCAACCAGCACGGCGGCATCGAACAACGCTGCGTCACCGCGCTCGCGTTTTTCAGTCGTATCGATCGTAGACATTGCTCAAAACTCTCAGGACGCCGCCAGGGCGAGGTGTTCAGCGATAGGACCCAGCACCAGTGCCGGCATGAACTGCAGCACGGTCAGCACCAGCACGATCGCCATCAGGGTCAGCGCAAAGGTGGGCGTTTCGACCTGCAGGCTGCCGGCCGACTCCGGCGCACGCCGCTTCACTGCCATGCGCGCAGCCACCATCAACGGCAGGACCAACGCCGGATATCGTCCCAGCGCCAGCACCACAGAGCAGCTCAGATTCCACCAGTACGTGGCATCGCCCAGACCTTCGAAACCCGAGCCGTTATTGGCAAATGCGGAGGTGTACTCGTAGAACACCTGGCTGATGCCGTGGAAACCGGGATTGGAATTGGCAGTGAATGCCGGCACGGCCAGCGCCACTGCGGTGAAGCCCAGCACCACCAGCGGCTGCAGCAGGATCAACAGCGCCAGCAACTGCACTTCGCGCGATTCGATCTTGCGGCCGAACAACTCCGGCGTGCGTCCGGTCATCAAGCCGGCAAGGAACACGCTCAGCAACAGATACACCACGAACTGCTGCAGGCCGCAGCCAATACCGCCCCAGATGGCGTTGATCAGCATGTCGACCAGCGTGACCAGGCCGCTCAACGGTGCCAAGGAGTCGTGCATCGCGTTGACCGAACCATTGGAGGTCTGCGTGGTCAACGCCGCCCACAACGCAGAGGCATCCGCACCGATGCGCACTTCCTTGCCTTCCATCAGCGCTGGCGAGTTCGCGCTGGCCGAATGCGCTTCGGACCACAGCAGCAACGCGGTGGACGCGGCCGACATCGTCAGCATGGTGCCGAAGACCAACGCAGTGAGTCGCTTGCGCCCGGTCAGATAGCCGACCATGAACACCACGCTCATCGGCAGCAATACGATGGCCAAGGTTTCCAGAAAATTGCTCAACGGCGTGGGGTTTTCCAACGCGACCGAGCTATTGGGGCCATACCAGCCACCACCGTTGGTGCCGAGCTGTTTGACCGCCACCATCGCCGCAACCGGGCCCACTGGAATGGTCTGCTTGGCCATGCCGGCGCTGCTATCCAACGGTACAGCGGTCGCCGCGCCCTGGAATGTCGACGGTACACCCTGCCAGCCGAGCAAAACGGTCCACAACAGGCACAGCGGCAACAGCACGCGCACGCTGGAGCGGATCACGTCAGCCCAGTAATTGCCGACGTCTGCTTCAGGCAGCGCTTCCAGGCCGGACCCCGTGTGTTGGCGTCCCTGACGCGACAGTTCCGGCTCCGACATCTCCGCCACGGCCGTCGTGTCCGAAACAGGGGCCGCGACTGACGCCTGTTTGGCGGCGCGCCCGCCGAACAACGCACGCAGCGTCGCAACCGCCAACGCCAGGCCCATCATCGGCGTCACCACCTGCAGGCCAACGATGCCGGTCATCTGCGACAGGTACGACAACTGCGCCTGGCCGGAGTAATGCTGCTGATTGGTATTGGTGACGAACGACACCATGGTGTGCAGCGCGGTATCCCAGCGCATGTTCGGGATGGCGTCCGGGTTGAACGGCAGCCACGCCTGGGTCATGAACACCCCCCAGGTCAGTAAGCCGACCACCAGGTTGCTGAGCAAAAATGCCACGCTGTACCCGCGCCACGACATGCCCTGCTGCGGGCGCGTGCCGAGCAATGCGTACAACGGCCGTTCGATCCAGCCGAACAGCGTGTCGCCACGCATCGGTGCGCCGCGCATCACGGCAGCCATATAACGGCCCAAAGGCCACGCCAGCACGATGGCCAGCGCGTACACAAGAAAAGTTTCAGTCATTGGAGCGCACTCGGATCAGAAGTCTTCGGGCCGCAGCACCACGTACAGCAGGTACGCAGCGGCAACGAGTACGGCCACGCCGCACAACAGGGACAACCAGGCAGGCATGTCAGCTACTCCCCGAGACGTGCGCACGATGGCGCGATGGATGCGATGTGTCGCGGCGTAGGCAGCACGTGCGTGCCAACATGACAAAGCGCTGCAACACCGGGCGCACAGCGCCGATGGAGCAGACAAGGGAAGGAATGCATCGGGATCGTCCACGGCGGAACCGCTCCGCCAACGTGCGCAGTCTCTGCCTGCGCCGCGTAAAGTCGCTATGGATCTGCCGCCGGCGCGACGTAAAGTCCGCATAAAATGCGCAGGCCAGCCCTGCGCCACAACCAGATGGCCCGCCGCGCGTTCCGACGGTTGGGTTCCCTGGCTGCGCCGGCCTGGCGGCACGCCGATGGCAGCGACGCTGCGAAGTTCCATCTGCTCAAGGGTCGGGCCGGACAGGGTGGCGCCAGGCATGCGCGTGCGCTTGTGTGACCAGACCACACTCAATCAAACCGTGCTCACGTGTCCATATATCTGCGCGACACAGTCGCAAGCATCATGCTGGCCGTGGCGATCGCTTCATCGCATCTGGCGATGAGTTCAGCGGCATGGTTCGGGATCGCAGCAGCCTGCGCACGAACGGTGGCAATGACCTGTATCTGCTCGCTCGGGAAGAGGCTCACCGCCGCTGCAAGCACATCCAGGCTGCACAGATAACGCACCGCGGCAGGCTGGTGCGGCAACGCCCCAGCCAACCGCCTCAGCACCGCAGAGCCACTCTCTGTGCTGTCCAATGCGTGCACGGCCCGCGTCAATTCCCTGAAGGCAGCCTGGCGCAATCCCGGATTGGGCAGTCTGTTCAACAAGGCCACCAAGTGGGTCAAGGCTTCGGCTCCATCGCCGGAACGCGCGAGGCGCTCGGCAAGCTGCGCATACGCGTGCTGGAATCGATGGATCGGCTCCAATCCGACAAGATGCAGGCGTAAGGTCACCTCCGCCAGCAGGCGGGGGCCGGTCTGGAGCGCGGCAGCCTCGGTTATCGCTAGGTTGACTGCCTCTTCGGGCAGCTGTCTGATCGCCGATGCCAGCAAATTAAACGGAAGCGCTCCGCCGATGCCTCCGGCAGCGCCACCCTGTGCCAGAGCCACAGCGCCTTGCACCCCTGGCCCACCATCACCTTGCACGCCCCCTGCATCAGCCTCTGCTACTGCCCCCATTTGGCCACCGTGCGCTGCTCCGGCAGCAGCCTGCAGCGCTTGCCGGCGCGTGGCAATCAAACTGGGCAAGATTGCATGGAAGGCGAGCGCGCGCAGGTCCTCGGGCAAGCCGCCAAGGTCATCCGTCAAGCGTGCCATCACGCGAAATGCCATATTCCCTGAATAGCGGGTGGCGTGATTCAACACCGCGGTAAACGCCTCAAATCGCTGCGCCTGCGGCAATGATGGAATCCGCGCCGCAAGCCTTCCGTATCCGCGCAATATCTGCTCGCTGCGATCCTCATCGTCCGGGTAGGGGAAGTGCGTCACTTCGTCCAGGGCGAGACGCATGCTTTCTGCACTATGGACGGCCCCGAACTCCAAGCTCGGGTCATAGCGCGGACGCGCGGTCAGGAACGCTCGCACATCCCTGGTGTCTTCCGCCATCTGCCGCGAGACGCTACCCAGGCGCACGAGGCTGCGCGGTCCACACCGCTGCACAATCTCGCGGCGTAGATCATTCGGCAGCGCAGACAGTCCATCGAAGGTCTCGGCACGCCGGGGTGGCACTGTGCCTGGATCGAGGACTCCTTGGCTCGCCGAAGCCTGTGACGTCTCCTGCGTTTGGCTGGTTGACGCCACAGCGTGCGGCAGAGCGGTTCGGTTGATCGGCATATCGGATCTCCTGCGGTGTGCCGCAGCAGCGGCATCGAGTTAGGCTTCGTGCGTACTTTCCCGAAAGCGATCTCGTGTCCGCGCGCACGGCCAGAAATCGCGTTCGCCTGCGCGAACGCGACGTGACCGGTGCAGATGCGGGTTCGGCGGATGGCACGCCACCCGCCGCTGTTCGCTAGTACCGCGGCGGACGATCTGGGACGATGCAGATACGGCGTGCTGCCCTACCGCAGCGGCACGTTCAACACGGAGGGCGTTGCCACTGGCGAGGTGAATGTCACGGTGCCACCGCCGTCGCTGGCATCGGTGTAGCGCGCGTCGCGGGTGTCGATCACCAGTACCAGCCGCTGCCCTGCCGGAATCTCGGTTGCTGCCGCCTGCAGCGGCCAGTCCAGGGTGACCGCGCGTCCGGGTGTGGCATTGCGCAGCGAGTACGGCGCATGCGTGATCAGTTGCGCCACGCCCAAGCGATCCATGCGGTACAGATACGCAAACAGACTCACCTTCGATTGACTGGGCACCACGGTCACGCGCAACGACGGGCTACCGGCCAGGCGCCGCACACTGCTCGATGGCGCGCCGACCCAGACTGCAGCGCCGGCGCGATTGACCAGCGGAATGGAGGTGCTCACCGGCACGCCGATGCCTTGCAGCAATCCGCTGACCAGCACCACGCCGGAATCGGCCAGGGTCGGCACGTCGGTGGCGATGCGCGACTGCCACCCGCTCGACGTTGCGCCGGTCAATCCACCGGTCGGGCTCAGCGCGCCTGCTGGTGCGGACAGGCCGAGCTGCGTGTTGGCCTGTTGTACCGACGCCCAGTCCGGATAGTCCAGCCATTGCCCCGCACGTGGCGATAGCCGCACCGGCGCTTCTGCATCCACTCCATTGGGTGATTGCTTGAGATGGCGGTCGAACCAGCGCGTGGTCGCGGTATAAATCTCGTTGGGTAACCCCAGCGCACCGGGCAGCTCCGCGGTGGCGTGATCGCCCTGGCTCAGCAGCAGTTGTTTCGGGCCACGTAACTGGTTGAAGAACGCAATGGTCTGGTTCGGCGGGAACAAGCCATCGTTGAAGGCATTGCCCAGCAACACAGCGGTACCGCGCGCGTTGAGCGCGGCCACATCGGTGGCAGGGCTGCGCGACGCGGCTTGTGGCAGGAAGCCCTGCACCGCGCCGTCGTAATCGCCTTGCGCCACGCGTGCGCCGATCTGCGCCAGATCCGGGCCGGCCCGTCCGGTCAATGCACCGGCGCCCACCAACAGCCCGACGCCCTGCTGGCTGACCGTGCGGTTGGAATACAACGATGCCTCCAGATCGGCCCAACCGCTGAGCGCGGCCACCGCCTTGATGCGTGGGTCGCGCTCGGCAGCCAGCAGGCTGATGCCCGCACCGTACGAAATGCCCGAGGCACCGATCGCATTCGGATTGGCCGGCGTGTGCGCCAACGCCCAGTCGATCACCGCGCTGACGTCTTCCACCGTGTCTGGCCCGGCGATATCGATCTGCCCGGCCGAATCCCAGAATCCACGCGAGGTATAGCTGACCACCACGTAGCCGTCGCTGGCCAGTTGGGTGGCGCGACCCAGATATTCCAGATTCGGCAACGACCAGCTGGCCGGCATCACGATCAGCGGAAATGGCCCGGCCCCCTGCCCCTGCGGCACCAGCACCAGTGCGCCCATCTGCGCACCGTCCCAGCCGGGGATGCGTTCATAGGTCTTGCTGAAGGCGCCCGCCACCGCCGACGCCGATGCCATCAACAACGCCAGTGCGGCGATGCTCCCGATCCAACGTTTGCTCATGCTGCTGTCTCCCATGCAAAGCCAGGCCGGGGTGGCCCAGCGGCAACTGCCATGCATCCGTTGTTCGGGGGGAGAACGCTGCGAACGTACCAGACGGTACGGTATGGATCAAGAGCCGGGATTCGGGATTCGGGAATGCCAGAACCGTCGAGACTCGATGCTCAGGGATTCCTGAGCGCGAGCGACTCAGCCAACGAAGTGCTGGTAGCCGCGCTGCGGCGGTTGCCAGGGGTTGCCGTCGGCGTCGTGCACCACCACGCCGGGCGTGGCGACGATCTGGCCGATGCGCGTTGCGGCCAGCTGCGCAAATTCCATTGCCTGCACCACGGCATCGCGATGCTGCGGCGCGGCGGTGAAGCACAGCTCGTAGTCGTCGCCACCGCCGAGTTGCCAGCCAAGGCACTGCAACGCACTGATCCCGGCACTGCGCGGCATCGCCGGCAATGCGGCAAGCGCCAGTTGCGCGCCCACGCCGCTGCGCTCGCACAGATGCCCCAGATCAGCCAACAGCCCGTCGGAGATGTCCACGCAGGCGTGCGCAAGCCCGCGCAAACGCAGCCCGGCCTGTACGCGTGGTTGCGGACGCAGCAAGCGGCGACGCCACTGCTCGTGCAACGGGTCGGCCGCCGCGCAGGTGACATCCAGCTGGCCGGCCTGCCACAGCGACAAGGCCGCCGCCGCCTCGCCCGGCGCGCCGGTGACCCAGACGTCGTCGCCCACACGCGCGCCATCGCGACGCAGCGCCGCACCCGGCGGCAGGCTGCCGATCGCGGTCACCGCACACGCCAACGGCCCGCGCGTGGTGTCGCCACCGACCAGCGCAATGTCATGCGCATCGGCCAGCGCGAAGAAGCCGTCGGCGAATCCATCCACCCACGCCGCATCGTCCTGCGGCAGCGACAACGACAAGGTGCACCAACGCGGTTGCGCGCCCATGGCTGCCAGATCGGAGAGATTGACTGCCAGCGTCTTCCAGCCCAGATCGTCGGCGCGCGTCTCGTGCGGAAAATGCACGCCGGCATTGAGCGTATCGGCGGTGATCGCCAGCTGCTCACCGGCCGGCGGCTGCAGCAACGCCGCATCGTCGCCAATGCCCAACGGCACATCGGCACGCGCTGCAATGCGCGCACGTAGCCGGGCGATTAGATCGAATTCGGGCATAGGGACGGGAATCGGGAAAAGAGAATCGGGAATCGCAAAAGCGCGTCAGGAGATGTCGGAAACGGTGCTCTTGCGATTCCCCATTCCCCATTCCCGACTCTCCAATCCCGCGGCGCTTCAGGCGCCGCTGGCGCCGCTGGCGCCCGACTCGACCTTGCGCCACTCCACCGCAGCGCGATCCAGCACGCCGTTGACATAGGTGTGGCCGTGTTCGGAGCCGAAGCGCTTGGCGGTTTCGATCGCTTCGTTGATCACCACGCGGTACGGCACGTCCTGGCGGTACAGCAATTCATAGGCGGCCAAACGCAGCACTGCGCGTTCGATCGCATCGACCTCTTCCACGCCGCGATCCAAATACGGGATCAACGCGGTATCCAGTTCGGCGCGGTTGCTCAGCACGCCTTCGACCAGATTCTCGAAATACGCCAGATCGGCCACTTCGTGCGCCTGCTCGTGAGCGAACTGGGCGATCACCTGCTTGGCGAAGCCACCGGAAATCTGCCACGCATAGACCGCCTGCAAGGCACGCCGACGTGCGCGCGAACGCAGCACCGGGTCGATGCCGTCGCGACGGCCGTGGCGCGGGTGCCCACCGGGCTTGCTCATGGCAACAACTCCATCAAATTCACCAGTTCCAGCGCGGCAAGCGCGCATTCCTCGCCCTTATTGCCATGGCTGCCACCGGCACGCGCTTCGGCATCTTCCACGCGTTCGACCGCCAGCACGCCGTTGAGCACCGGCACGCCGGTCTGCAGCTGCACGCTCATCAGGCCTTCGGCGCACAGGTCGGCCACGTGTTCGTAGTGGCGGGTATCGCCACGGATCACGCAGCCAAGCGCAATGATCGCGCCGTGCTGGCCAGACTGCGCCACCCGGTTGGCGGCGATCGGAATTTCCCAGGCGCCGGGCACACGGATCACGTCGATGGCGTCCTCGCCGATGCCGTTGCCGGCCAGGCTCTGGCGCGCACCGGCAACCAGCACGTCGGTGATACGGGCATTCCAGCGGCTGGCGATGATCGCAAAGCGCGCGGTGGTGGGGCGAAGATCGCCTTCGTAGTGGGTCATGCGGGTCGGCAACTCGAGGGGGCGGGAAGTTTAACAGCTGCCGGGGCCAGGCCCGGCCGACGCGTGCACGCCGGGTCCACCAAAGCAGACCCGGCCATGCGCTTCAACGCCAACGTGCAAGAGCGTCAGTCCACCGCACCACCAGCGGACACGGCCTGCGCCTGGAACCGGTGGCCTCGGTCCGGCTACTGCGGTTGCGGCACGTAAGCCGCAGCAGCTGATGGCTGCGCGCGATCAGCCACGCGTCAGCGCCGGCACCGGGGCGCAACCATCGGCACGGGGCAGGTGACTGCGGTAACGGCTCGCAGCCATTTCAGGGCACGGCAGACGGAGGCACCGAACGCATGCCTTCGCCGGCGTGGCATTCCAGATACTCCACCACCTCCAGCCCGAACCCGGCCAACCCCACCTGACGCCGCGGGGTACCCAGCACGCGCAACTTGCCCAGGCCGAGCTCGGCCAGGATCTGCGCGCCGGCGCCATTGCGCCGCCACTGACTCACATCCTTGGCGTTGGCGGCCGTCTCGGGCTGCTGACGCAACCGTGCCAACAGCGATTCGCTGTCGCGCGGGGCCGACAGCACCACCATGACGCCCTGCCCTTCGGCGGCAATTGCACGCAAGGCATCGGTGGCCGCCACGCCGAAATCATCGCGCTGCCAGTGCAGCAAATCGGCCAGCGGATTTTCCACCTGCACACGCACCAGGGTGGGTGTGTGCGGATCGGCGCTGCCGCGCACCAATGCAAAATGCAGGTCGTGCGCGATGCGGTCGCGGTAGGTCACCAGCGTGAACGGGCCGAACTCGGTGGTGATATCGCGCTCGTCCACCCGTTCGACGGTGTGCTCGTTGGCCAACCGGTAGGCGATCAGATCGGCGATCGAGCCCATCTTCAACCCATGCTCGCGTGCGAACACTTCCAGCTGCGGGCGGCGCGCCATGCTGCCGTCCGGGTTGAGCACTTCCACCAGCACGCCGGCCGGTTCCAGCCCGGCCAGCATCGGCAGATCGCTGGCCGCTTCGGTGTGACCCGCACGGGTCAGCACGCCACCGGGCTGCGAAATCAGCGGGAAAATATGCCCCGGCTGGCTCAGATCCTGCGGTTTGGCATCCGGACGTACCGCGGTGCGCACGGTATGCGCGCGGTCGTAAGCGGAAATGCCGGTGGTCACGCCTTCGGCAGCCTCGATGCTGACGGTGAAGTTGGTCTGGAACTGCGCGGTGTTATTGCGCACCATCGGCGCCAGGCCCAGTTGCGCACAGCGCTCGCGGGTCAGCGACAGGCACACCAAGCCACGCGCGTGAGTCACCATGAAGTTGATGTCCGACGGCTTGACCAACTCGGCAGCCATGATCAGATCGCCTTCGTTTTCGCGGTCTTCGTCATCGACGATCACCACCATGCGACCGGCGCGCAGCTCTTCGATCAACTCGGGAACGGGCGCGAAATTCATGCCATACCCCGTGTGCCGAGCAGGCGTTCGACATAGCGCGCCACCAGATCGATTTCTAGATTCACCGCCGCACCCACTGCCGTCTGCGCAAACGCGGTGTTGGCCACCGTATGCGGAATCAACGCAACCTCGAAACCGTCTTCGTCTACTTCATTGACGGTAAGGCTGACGCCGTCCACACAGATCGAGCCCTTCTTGGCGACATAGCGCAACACCGACGGCGGTGCGGCAAACCGCCAGCGCTGCGCACGCGCATCATCGTGCACCGATTGCACCTGACCCAGGCCATCGACGTGGCCACTGACCAGATGCCCGCCGAGGCGATCGGTCGGGCGCATCGCACGTTCCAGATTGATCACCGCGCCTTCCGACAAGGCGCCCAATGTGGTCAGCGACAGGGTTTCGGTGGAGGCATCGGCCTGAAAGCTAGCTGCGTCGAACGCAATCACGGTCAGGCAGACACCGTTGACGGCAATGCTTTCGCCGAGCTGCACCGCCTCGAACGGCAAGTTGCCGACGGCAAAGGTAAACCGCACATCGCCGCCCTGCGGCTTGCGCGCCGCCAGACGGCCGACGCCTTCAATGATTCCGGTAAACATCAGCGCGCCCCCGTTTGCAGCAGCGATCGGGGGCGGGGGGCGCTGTGGAGGGTCGCGATGCAACGCGACAGGTGATGCATGGACATAGTCGTTTCTCGCAGAAGTTGAGCGAAAAACGCCGCAAGGCAAAGCAAACAGGCGCGCGCACAGCCACAAGGGCTGCGCGTTGGCCGTCTTCTTTCATCCGGACTATACCGTCGGCTCCGGCATTGGACCGGATCTGCTGACCTTCGCGCGATGCCCGGCACCTGCAGTGCCAACCATCACGACGAAGCGCTCGCGGGCTCACATGCGTGCGCATGCCTACCGCCGGTGGGGAATCGCACCCCGCCCTGAAGACGTTCGTAAGTGCCGGCGAACCGGCCGATGAAGTTTAACAGCGCGTCCAGGCGCCATGGCTGAGCGTTAGCTAAGGCTGACAGGACGCTGTGTCGTGTCGGGAAATTCCCCATAGCAAGCCTTGTGAAATATCTGTTAAATTCTGCGCCGCGACGGGAGACGTCGTTCTTTTCCACCTCGCAACGGGGCGGAGACACGGACATCAATTCGGAGAGAACCATCCAATGCGCAACACCTTGATTCTGGCCGCCCTGCTGGCTGCCGCACCGTTTGCCGCCTCTGCTGAAGGCCTAAGCTACAACTACGTCGAAGGCGGCTGGAACCGTACCGACTTCAACGTCAATGATGACAACGAGGGCATCAACGGCGGCTATCTGCGCGGTTCCTGGCAGATCGCCCAACCGGTCTATGTCTTCGCCGGCTACCAGCGCGCCACCAAGGACTACAACCTCGGCAGCGGCTTCACGATCGACGGCACCCTGACGCAGGCCAACGTGGGCATCGGCTACCGCCAGGAAATGACCGAGCGCGTGGAGTTCATCGCCGACATCAGCGCGCTGCGCACCAAGGTCGATGCGGACCTGCGCCAGCGCGGCCGTTCGCTGGGCAGCAGCTCCGACTCCACCACCCTGGGTTGGGCCAATCTGGGCCTGCGCGGCAAGCCCTCGCCGCGTACCGAAGCATGGGTCAAGGCCGGCTACATCGACGGCAGCGACGTGGACAAGGGCGAGTTCGTTGGCACCCTGGGTGGCCAGGTGAACTTCACCCAGACCTGGGGCCTGGTTGGCGAAGCCCAATTCATCGACAACGCAAATCAGTACCGCGTCGGCGTGCGCGCGAGCTTCTGATCGGCATCGTGCACCGATAAAAAGGCCCCGCGTGCGGGGCCTTTTTTGCACTCATACCGCCGCTAGTGGCGCGTAGCGCAAACGCAGATCCTGCCCAAGCTGACGCACATCGCGTAGTTGCAATTCGTAGCGCTGGGCCATCGTTTCGATGCCGAGGCCGGCAAGCAGCGGCCTTGCGGTGTCACCTAGCAGTACCGGCGCCAGATAAACCAGCAGCTCATCCACCAGCCCGGCCTGCAGGAGCGCACCGCTCAGCGTGGCGCCGGCTTCAACATGCACTTCATTGATGCCGCGCTCGGCCAGCAACGCCAGCACCGCAGCCAGATCGAACCGTCCAGCATGCAGCGGCAGTGCCGCACATTCCGCATCATCCAGCGCAGCTGGAGCGACAGCATCGCCATGCATATACAGCGTCGGCGCATCGCCATTGCGGATGTTCTTGCACGCCACCGTGCGTAAGCCGGCATCCAGCACCACACGCAGCGGTGGCACGAACGCGGTGTCATCGCCCAGCCGCACCGTCATCGACGGATCGTCGGCCAACACCGTGCCGGCACCGGTCAAAATTGCACCAGCCCGCGCACGCCAGCGCTGCACGTCTGCGCGCGCATCGGCACCGGTGATCCACTTGGATTGCCCGCTAGCCAACGCGGTGCGTCCATCCAGACTGGCGCCGAGCTTGACCCTTAGCCACGGCCGGCCACGCTCCACGCGCGATAGAAATCCCTGATTGAGCGTGCGCGCCTGGGCGTGCAACACCCCGCTCAGCACCTCGATTCCAGCGTCGCGCAAGAGCGCAAAACCACCGCCATTGACCTGCGGAAACGGGTCGGCCATCGCTGCGACCACACGCTTCACGCCTGCATCGATCAACGCCAACGCACACGGCGGCGTGCGCCCGTAATGCGCGCATGGCTCCAAGGTCACATACGCAGTGGCACCGCGCGCCAACTCACCGGCCGCACGCAGCGCGAAGACTTCAGCATGCGGGCCACCCGCACGTTGATGAAAGCCTTCGCCCACGCAAACGCCATCGCGCACGATCACGCAGCCCACCATCGGATTGGGGCGGGTGGTGTAGGCACCGCACGCGGCCAAGCGCAATGCCCGCGCCATCCAGCGGTGGTCATCGGCACTCGCGGTCGCCGCGGTCTCACTCATTGCGTTACTGCTCCCGGCGCGATGCACATCACCACGACTTGCATCGGGCCCAGCAAAAATTCGGTGTGCGTCTGCCACCCCAGCTGCTGATAAAACGGCACCAATGCCGGTTGGCAATACAGGTAAAGCAACGGCACGCCTAGGCATGCGGCGGCCTGCACGCAGTGCGCCACCAGCGCCTCGCCGATCCCCTGCCCGCGTGCCTGCGGCTGCACGTACAACGACGCCAACCAGGGCGACCATTGTCGAATGCGCGCGTCGTCGTTTTCGAGCAGGCTCACCGAGCCCAGCCACTGGGTCTGATCCAGCGCCACCCAGGTCGTCGGGATGACGCCATCGCGCGTATGGCTACGCAATTCGCTCAGCGCCTCATCGAAGTTCCATTCCGGCAGCAGCGTGCCGAAGGCCTGCAGATGCGCCTGTGCAATCGCAGGCAGATAATCCGGCGTTTCCGCCACGCAGGCGATACGCATGGCGCTCACCGCTTGCTGGGTTTGCCGGCGCGTTCCAGTGCCGCTTCCAGTAATGGCAGTTGTTCGCTGCCGACCGGCAATTCGCGTTCGAGTTTTTCGATTTCTTCGCGGAAGTCGGCCACGTCCTGGAAGCTGCGATACACCGAGGCGAACCGCACATAGCCCACATGGTCGAGCTTGCGCAGCTCCACCATCACGTACTCGCCCACCCGCAGCGAGCCCACTTCGCGCTCGCCGGACATGCGCAGCTGATGCACCACCGCGCGTACCGCCGCTTCGATCTGTTCTTCGGACACCGGACGTTTCTGCAGTGAGCGGTCGAAGCTGGTGCGCAGCTTGCGCGCGTCGAACGCCTCGCGGCCACCGTCGCTCTTGACCACGGTGGGCAGCTTGAGTTCGATGGTTTCCAGCGTGCTGAAACGCTCGCCGCAGGCCTCGCACTCGCGGCGCCGACGAATCGTCGTGCCGTCTTCGGACACACGCGAATCGATCACGCGGGTGTCGTTGTGCTGGCAAAAGGGGCAATGCATCAGGCGTCCGGGAATAGGGAGAGGGGAATAGGGAATCGGAACAGCAGAGCTATCGCAGCGTTGCTTTTACCATTCTCGTCTCGCTATTCCCTATTCCCCATTCCCATCTCAGCCGTAGACCGGATAACGCTTGCACTGCGCGGTCACTGCGTCGCGCACCTTGGCCAGCACGGCGTCATCGCTCGGCGCATCCAGCACGTCGGCGATCCAGTTGGCCAGGTCGATGCTGTCCTGCTCCTTGTAACCGCGCGTGGTGATCGCCGGGGTGCCCAGGCGCAGCCCCGAGGTGACGAACGGCGAGCGCGGGTCGTTGGGTACCGCGTTCTTATTGACGGTGATGTGCGCTTTGCCCAGCGCGGCTTCTGCATCCTTGCCGGAGACGTCACGGCCGATCATGTCCACCAGCATCAGGTGATTTTCGGTGCCGCCGGAGACGATCTTGTAACCGCGCGCGATCAGCGTGTTGGCCATCGCCTGCGCGTTCTTGACCACCTGCTGCTGGTAGGTCTTGAACGCCGGCTCCAGGGCTTCCTTGAACGCAACCGCCTTGGCCGCGATCACGTGCATCAGCGGGCCGCCCTGGATACCGGGGAACACGATCGACTGCAGCTTCTTCTGCAGGTCTTCGCTGGCGCCCTTGGCCACGATGATGCCGCCGCGCGGGCCGCGCAGGGTCTTGTGCGTGGTCGAGGTGACCACGTGCGCATGCTCCAGCGGGCTGGGGTACACGCCGGCGGCGACCAGGCCGGCCACGTGCGCCATGTCCACGAACAGATACGCACCGACGCTGTCGGCGATGGCGCGGAAGCGGGCCCAGTCGATCTTCTGCGAGTACGCAGAGAAACCGGCCACCACCATTTTCGGCTTGTGCTCGGTCGCCAGACGCTGCACTTGGTCGTAATCGATCAGGCCCTGCTCGTTGACGCCGTATTGCACCGCGTTGAACAGCTTGCCTGAGACATTGACCTTGGCGCCGTGGGTCAGGTGGCCGCCATGCGCCAGGCTCATGCCCAGGATGGTGTCGCCGGGCTGCAGCAGCGCCAGATACACCGCCTGGTTGGCCTGCGAACCGCTGTGCGGCTGCACATTCGCGTAGTCGGCATCAAACACCTGCTTGATGCGCTCGATCGCCAGCTGTTCGGCAACATCGACGAACTCGCAGCCACCGTAGTAGCGCTTGCCCGGATAGCCTTCAGCGTACTTGTTGGTCAGCTGGCTGCCCTGCGCTTCCATCACCAGCGGGCTGCAGTAGTTCTCGCTGGCGATCAGCTCGACGTGATCCTCCTGGCGGCCGGCTTCAGCAACGATGGCCTTGGCCAGTTCGGGGTCGTAGGTTTCCAGTCGGACATCGCGCGAGAACATCAGGTCTCCAGAGGAATGGACAGATGGCAGGCGCATAGTTTAAGGCGTCTTGCACCCTTTGAGGTGAGATGCCATGCACGAGGGCCGGGGCCGAAATCAGTTCAACCCCAGCAGGTCAGAAGACAGCTGCCTGCAAGCAGGCGCAGTCGCAGGCAAGCCCGCGCCTGCGCCGTGGCGCTTTACAGTGCGAACGATCCGCCAAATGTGACCATCAGCGTGCGGTCCTGCAGAAGTTGCCAGGTCGCTGCCGAGGCCGTGGTGTCCAGCGCCGTGGTCGACGCGAACGTCAGCGCCTTACGGTTGCCCAGGTTGAACAGGTTGACCTTCAGGTAAGGCTTCTTCAGGTTGCCGATGTCATGGAAGTTGTAGCCACTGTTGAGGTTGACGGTGGCAAATCCACCAGCGTCCGAGCCACCTGAGTTGAGGAATGTGCCCCAGATCCTGCTCTGCGCATTCACGCTCAGGCTGGCCCAAAGCGCCCGGCCTGTGTAGTTGACCGAGGCATATCCCGCGTTTCTCGGTGCGTTGACCAGGGTCTTGCCGCCGGTGGCATAGGTGCTTGCGCCAAGCGCGACATCGCTCTTCATCTGGCTCTTGTTGTACGCATAGGAGGCATACACAGACCACAGGTCGTCGATCTTGTAGCTCAACTCGGTATTGACGCCGCGCATCTGCACGCTGCCCAGCTGGTAGTAGACCGGAGCGCGGGTCACCGGATCGGCGCCACTGAACTGCTTGTGCTCGAAGTTGGTCGCATACAGATCGAGCACCGTGCTCAGATTGTCGCCGTAGTAGCGCCAGCCCATGTCGGCGGTCAGCGACTGCTCGGGTTCGGCATCGCTGATCGATGTCTGCGCACCGATGGCACTGGCGTAGGCGGCGTTCCAGAAATCGTACAACGCGGCGGTGTTGATCGGCGCGCGGTAGGTCCTGCCCACTCCGAGGAATAACTGGTTCTGCTCGTCGAGCTGGAACTTGACGCCCCCCGTCGGAGTGAATTTCTTGTACGTATTCGCGCCGGAGGCGTACAGCGAGCTGTTTCCCGGCGTGGTCAGATCGATGCCCAGGTCCGCGCCCGGCCAGGTCGAATACCAGCCGTTGCGCTGCACCCAGGTATAGGCGCCGCCAACGGTCAGCGTCCACTGGTCGTTGGGCGTCCAGGTGTTGGTCACGAAAGCGCGGTAGGTCGGCGTGGTCGAGTAGAAGCGATAGGCGACCTGCGGGCTACCGTTGGCGTTTTTATAGTAATACCGGCTGTCATGGCCCCAGACATCGGCAGGGTGGCCCTGTGGGTCAGCCGGGAGGAAGACATTGGACCCTTGCTCACGCGGGCGCTCGACCAGCATGCCGTACTCCAGGCTGTCGCTCATGCCAAAGTCCTGCTTGAACTTGACGTGGATGCCTGGCCGGAAAGTATCGAAGGTGTAGAACACATAGGTACTGGCGTACCCGTAGCCGCCACCACCGTAGCCGTACACGAAGTACGGCACCACCGATAGATGCAGGCTGTCGCTCAGTGTGAACTCACCGTCGAGGCTGGCAATCCAGCTGCGGAACGGGTTGGTCCGCGTGTCGACCCAGTCACTGGGGTCGCCTGACTTGTAGGACTCCACATAGCCGAAATCGTAGCCATTGGCGGCGATCTGTGCCTTGGTCAGGTTACGGTAGTCGTTTCTCACATGGCGTGTGTATTGCAGCGCGCCGGTGATCGCGTCGCCGTCGTCCAGCATCCACACCGACTTGGCGTCGATCTTGGTCACCGTGGACTGGCCATCGCCGCGCCATTGGTCGGCCTGGTTGTTCGAATAGGAGAACCACGAACGGACCGGACCACTGTCACCGGTGTTGTAGCGCAGGAAGGTGCGCCTGTAGTGATTGCTGCCCAAGCTCTGGCTCACGTCCAAGCCGGCATCGGCGGTCGGATCGACGGTCACCCAGGCGATGTTGCCGCCGGCTGCGCCGATCACCGGTGAGGTCACGCCCGGGTAGCCCTGCTCGACGGTGATGTCGCCCATGTTTTCGGTGTCGCCGTATTCGGTGGCGTAGATCGTGTAATCACCCGAGTCGTTTAGCGGCACACCATTGAGGGTCACGCCGATCTCGTCGGCGGTGAAGCCGCGTACGGTGACGCTGCCGTCACTCAGGCCGGTCATGTCGTTGGTGGCCGAGATCGCGCCGGGGATGCTGGACAGCATCTGGGTGAAGTTGGCGCCGGGCACGCCCCTGATAATGGCCTGGCGACTGATGGTGGACACGGCCTTGGGCGCGTATTGCACCTCCATGTTGCCACTGCCTAGCGACACCGAGCTACCGGTCACCTTGACCGCGTCGAGCTGGAGCGCGCGTTGAGTGGCGTTGGAGTTGGTGGTGTTGGAGGTCGTGGTGAGGCTTCCGCGCGGAACGGCATCGGTCCCGGCGGCGTCCTGGGCGAAGGCGGCGCCCGCGGCCGCGTACAACACCGCCATCACGGCCACGGAAAGAAGCGCTCTGTTCATGAGTAGATTGCCAGTGTGGGGAAAGGTATCTGGTCAAGCCATCGCAGCGTCCGCACGCGCAGTCGCCGATCATTGTTCGGGCCGCGTCCGTGGCCCGACTGCTTGCAACTGCTGTCCATTGACTCGGGCGTCGCCGTCTTCCGGATGGCGGTTCAGGTCTGCGCAGTTGGACAAAGTACCTGCCCTGTTCGAGTCGTCCACGAGCCCGATGTCCCGGACTACGCAACCCAACGCGCCGGTGGCATCGAACATCTTCATCGGTAGGAACAGCAGCACGTGCCACGCCGCAGCGCACCGGCGGTGTCGAGCTTCAGGCGAGAGCCGCACCAACCGATAATTTGGTGCGCAGCATGCGGCCGTTGCCGGCCAGATCGAAGCCGGAACTGCTCTATTCCAGATGGGCGCGTCAGTCATGGCGGGTTGCGAAGAAAGCATGACGGTCAGATGGCGAAAGTCTGCGAATCAGGAAGGTGGAATGCTGGTGGGCGCGTCTTGACGGACACCAATCACGGCACGGACGTCTCGCCTCCGACACACCACATGGCCGATGGCAGCATAAATTTTTCCCGCCGGACTTACGGACTCTGAAGTCGTCAGATGTCCCGTTTTGCGATCTGGATGACGCTTCAGGGCATGCAATAGCATTTTATTGTCCTCTTCTGTGGACAAGGCTTGTTTCTTAAGCCATCTGCACGATCCTGGAGCGCCTGAACAGCATGTCGGGCGCTAATCCAGAATAGGCGAAACAAGCAGCACTGCTGCACACCTGTAGCGTCGGAAACAACCTGTCCATCGGTGCGGATCCTTTGGACGGATGGATCGCTCAGGCCCAATGCACTCTGACACACAGGGCCGTTAGGTCGAATCACCATCCTGCTGAGCTGCCGCAGCAATGGAGTGCCCATCTACCAACGCTTTTCCACCCAGGTTAGAGGAGCGATGAACTTGCAGAACAGAAGCCTGGGTCGTCAGCGGAGCGCAAACTGGTGCCGGAAGCAGCAAGCCGACAGCGACGCGTCCAGCAGGTTTGCGGGTACAGGCGCAGCAGTGCTCCCTGAGCCGGCTGTCGTCAAGGACATAGACAAGAAGGAGATGGTCGTTGCTTGGCGCCGACTATCTAATGAACTAACGCAAGCACAGCTTCCAGGCCTGCAGATGACGGAAGCGCTTGAACTGATGCTCAACGGTTTACGCGTCGCGGCGATACCGCCAGAGCTGGCGAACTTGTGCGATGCCGCATGCCAATGCTTCAGCAATAACTCCTATGCCGACTCGCGCAAGTGTTCGGCCATCGCCGCATGCACCAAATGCTGCGCTACGTCCTTTCGATCGAGCAACACGTCGCGCCAGTGCGCATTGGTGAAGGCACTGGTTAGTCGAGGATCCCTAAAGCGGGGCTGCCACAATGCGACAGGGCGCACCAAAGTACGCCCTGTCGCCGTTACCGATCCACTGGCTGCGCCTGGCCGCCCTGGTTGATGGCCACGCTCAATTGTTGAGCACCAGATCGGCAATGATGCCGCTGGCGATGGCGACCAACAGCAGATTGCCGCGGTCGTCGCGCTGCCAGCGGTAGCCGTATGGCGGGCGACGCAGGTCGTAGCGGTCGTAATCGTTCACCACATAGACCGGCCCGTGATACCGCTGGCCACGGGCCCACTACGGACGCGGCGGCGGGCCGGCGCGATAGTACGCAGGGCGGTCATACACATAGACCCGATTGCGGTCGTAACGACGGTCCTGGTAACGGGCGTCGCGATAGCCCTCGCGGTAGCCGTTGCTGTAGTAGCGACGGTCCTGACGCCACTCGCGGCGATCGTCACGGCGATCGTCGCGCCAGTCGCGGCGATGATCCCGGCCATGGTCGCGGCGATCGTGGTCGCGGTCCCAATCCCCGGCAAACGCAGCCGGTGCAAAGGCACCAAGCGCCAGGATGGAGGAAAGCACAACGGTAACGATGCGTTTGCGGTTCATGACAGTTCCTGTTCGCGGTGTCGTAATTTCATTAATGAGGCTGGCCGCCTTAATGCATTCTTGCTGGAATCGATTACGAAAAAGCCTATTCAGGTAGGAAGTAAGGTGCCGTTTAGCTGCAGACGTGCCGCCGCGGGCCAAGCCACTTGCCCGTATAATTGACGCAATCCCTTTTCCGCCGCCCCCGGCCTCGGCCGGCGGGCTGCCTGCGTCCCCGGAGCACCCATGTCGCAATACATTTACACCATGAACCGCGTCAGCAAGGTGGTCCCGCCCAAGCGGCAGATCATCAAGGACATCTCGCTGAGCTTCTTCCCGGGCGCCAAGATCGGCCTGCTGGGCCTGAACGGTGCGGGCAAGTCCACGGTGCTGAAGATCATGGCCGGTGTGGACACCGACTTCGAGGGCGAAGCCCGCCCGCAGGCCGGCATCAAGGTCGGCTACCTGGCACAGGAACCGCAGCTCAACCCCGAGCACACCGTGCGCGAAGCGGTGGAAGAAGGCGTGGGCGACGTGCTGCAGGCCCAGGCCGCGCTGGATGCGGTGTACCTGGCCTATGCCGAGGAAGGCGCCGATTTCGACGCCCTGGCCAAGGAACAGGAACGCCTGGAGGCGATTCTGGCCGCCGGCGATGCGCACACCCTGGAAAACCAGCTGGACGTGGCCGCCGATGCGCTGCGCCTGCCGCCGTGGGAGGCGATTGTCGGCAAGCTCTCCGGTGGCGAAAAGCGTCGCGTCGCGCTGTGCCGCCTGCTGCTGCAGAAGCCGGACATGCTGCTGCTCGACGAACCGACCAACCACCTGGACGCCGAATCGGTGGAATGGCTGGAGCAGTTCCTGGCGCGTTACACCGGCACCGTGGTGGCGGTCACGCATGATCGCTACTTCCTCGACAACGCTGCCGAGTGGATCCTGGAACTGGACCGCGGCCGCGGCATTCCGTGGAAGGGCAACTACACCGACTGGCTGACCCAGAAGGACGAGCGCCTCAAGCAGGAAGACAACCAGGAAAAGTCACGCCAGAAGGCGATCCAGAAGGAACTGGAATGGTCGCGGCAGAACGCCAAGGGCGGCCGCACCAAGGGCAAGGCGCGTCTGGCCCGCCTGGAAGAGCTGCAGTCGGTCGATTATCAGAAGCGCAACGAAACCAACGAGATCTTCATCCCGCCGGGCGAGCGCCTGGGTAACGCGGTGATGGAGTTCAAGAACGTGTCCAAGAAGTTCGGCGACCGTCTGTTGATCGACAACCTGTCGATGATCGTGCCGCCCGGCGCCATCGTCGGCATCATCGGCCCCAACGGTGCCGGTAAGTCGACGCTCTTCAAGATGATCACCGGCCAGGAAAAGCCCGATTCCGGCGAAATCGTGGTCGGCCCCACCGTGCAGCTGTCCTATGTGGACCAGAGCCGCGACGCGTTGGAAGGCAACCACAACGTCTTCCAGGAAATCGCTGGCGGCCTGGACATCCTTAACATCAACGGCGTGGAGATCCAGTCGCGCGCCTACATCGGCCGCTTCAACTTCAAGGGCCAGGACCAGCAGAAAATGGTGGGGTCGCTGTCCGGTGGTGAGCGCGGTCGTCTGCACATGGCCAAGACCCTGCTGCAGGGCGGTAACGTGCTGCTGCTCGACGAACCGTCCAACGACCTGGACATCGAAACGCTGCGTGCGCTGGAAGATGCGTTGCTGGAATTCCCGGGCAATACCTTCGTGATTTCGCATGACCGCTGGTTCCTGGACCGTATCGCCACGCACATCCTGGCCTTCGAAGGCGACTCGCACGTGGAGTTCTTCCAGGGCAACTACCGCGAGTACGAAGAAGATAAGCGCCGCCGCATGGGCGATGACGCAGGTCCCAAGCGCCTGCGCTTCAAGGCGCTGAAGTAAGTAGTCGTCGGAGTTCAAAAAAGGCGCCGAAAGGCGCCTTTTTTATTTTGTCGCCGGCGACTGGGCGCCTGGCGATGGGCCTATCCCGAGCGGCGCCTGCTTGTCTCGATGTATCTCGAGGCGAACCCGTAGCGAATGGTTCCTGCATGCGCACTCCCTACGCGCTTCCCGCTGCATGCCGGGAAGCGCGCTGCACATGCATTCGTCCAGCATCGACAGACGGTATATGCGCATCTAAATCATGGGATGTAACGCATTGCAGGTAAGCGCAATGATCCACGGCATCAAGGGCGCAACGCCCTCACCGCGCCACGAAATTTTCTACTGGCTTTCCTGAAGAACGAGGGGTACCGCGCCTCACGTTTGCGGGCGCACATAGCCTGCCTTAAAGGAATTGCTTCACCCAGCGCAGAGAGAGCCTCAGGACATTGCAGCAGCCAGACTGCAACGTATGGCTCACGAGATGCATTACAGGTCGTACGACAACACGTCATCGAAACCAAATGTGTCGAAGTTTTCGATGCGCGAGGGATACAGGCGACCGACCAGGTGGTCGTATTCGTGTTGCACCACTCGTGCGTGGAAGCCTTCGGCCTCATGCTCGATCGGGCTGCCATCGGGTGCAACGCCGCGGTAACGAATGTAGCGATAGCGTGGAATCACTGCGCGCAGGCCAGGGATCGACAGGCAGCCTTCCCAACCATTTTCCATCTCTTCCGATAGCGGTTCGATCTGTGCATTGGCCAGAGCCGTGCGCGGTACTGCGGGTGCTTCGGGATAGCGCTCGCTGGCTTCGAAACCGAACACCATCAATTGCAGATCCACCGCGATCTGCGGCGCTGCCAGACCGACGCCACGCGCAGCGTCCATGGTCTCGAACATATCGGCCACCAGCGCGTGCAACTCGGCGCTGCCCAGGTTGGTGACCGGTGGCGCCACACGCAGCAAGCGTTTGTCGCCCATGCGGATAATTTCGCGAATCATGCGTGTGCTCCTGAAGATCGTGACATGGAGTTTAGAGTGGCTGACAACACCTAGCGAGCAGTCGTCAGCCGGGTGTGAACGGCGCGCAGGAAAACTGCAGTTTAGCGTGGCAGATGCCGACACTCGCGCATGCCGACTCCGAGCAACGGCCGCATCGTTTGGCGGTGAGTACAGTCCGCCTCGTCAGCCGCTCTCAGAGCGTGTTGCGCATGCAGCAGCGCGTGTGCAGCAGCTCATGACTCTATGGATGGGCGCACTGCGTCCAATCGGCAACGTTGCAGCCAGCGTGACGACGCAAGGCCGGCTGCGCGCGCCAATTGAACATGTCAGCGGCGGATGCGTTGCCCGGTTTCGTCGAGCAAACGCTCGCCGTCTTCCTTGACGAAGCCGTGCGTGGCTGGCGGCAACAGGTCGAGTACCAATTCGGAAGGACGGCACAAGCGCGTGCCGAGCGGGGTCTGTACGAATGGGCGGTTGATCAGGATTGGGTGCGCGAGCATTGCGCTCAACAGTGCAGTGTCGTCCAGGGCGGGATCGTCGAGCCCCAGGTCCAGATATGGCGTGCCTTTCTGGCGGATGGCCTCGCGGACCGTGATGCCGGCAGCGGCGATAAGCGACTGCAAGGCCTCGCGGCTTGGCGGGTGCTGCAGGTAGTCCACGATCTGCGGTTCGACGCCGGTATGGCGAATCAGCGCAAGGGTGTTGCGGGACGTCCCGCAGCCGGGGTTGTGGTAGATGACGGCGTGCATGGTGGCCTGGTGCAGGGTTGGCGGATGTGTAAGGCGCCGCCGGCAACTGGTGTCTGGCGGCGCTGAGCGCGGCAAGTGTACGAGTGGCATCTCGGGATGCCGAGCGCTAACCGCCTACGCGCAGTCGCAGGGTGGGTGACGACATCAGGGAAACCAGCGGGTGGACATGCCCCCGGAGGCTGCGCTCATGCCCTCATCCACTCCTTCGGTGCCCCTTCTCCCATTGCGAGAGAAGGAATGCGGCCGGTTACTGTCGGGACATCGGCCATCTATGAAGACCTGGGCAGCTTGGCTGGGACAGCAACGCACGCACCCAGCGACGCACCGTGGCCGTGACCGGAATCTGACGGGTTCCGGACGCCTCAGGCGTGCCGCGTCCAAGCAATCCCCAGTCCACAATCCCGTCGACGACTTTTTCAGGCTGCCACTTCGCATTCGTCGTCCAATGTGTCAAAAGATTGACACGACTCACGGATTCATGATTCAGTCATGAACAGACTGAAATGGAAGGATTCCCCGAGCGCCGGTGTCAGCACGGCGTTTTTTCTCCCTGTTGGACCCAAGGAAACCCCAACGATGATGAGCTTTCGCAAGCCCGGATGGATGCTGTCCGGTGTGTTGTGCGTCGTGTGCCTGCCGGCGATCGCCGCCGCGCAGCAGACAGCCACCAGCAGCTCCAAGGTCGGTATCGATCCCACCACCGGCAAGTTGCGCCCGCTGACCGAGGCCGAGAGCGCGGCACTGGATCAGCAGGCCGCCGCGTCTAACTCCGCAGCCCGCAGCAGCGCCGCACGCACGTCGGTTCCGCAGACCGACGCGGCCGCTCGCGCGACCGAGCGTCGCCTGCCCAACGGCACCGTGGCGCGCAAGCTGCCGGCCACCCAAATGAGTTCGCTGACGGCAACCCGCCAGGCCGACGGAAGCATCGTCATCGAACACAGCGAAGACGCCGATGCCACCCAACCCGCCCACGCCGAGCACGGAGCGCTGCCGCATGAATAAGCCCTTGTTGCTGTTGTCGCTGGCCGTGGCCGCCGCCCTGGCACCGCTGCATGCATCGGCGGCCAATGTCACGCTGATCAATGGCGATGCCGGCACCGTGGTCGGCCTGAACGATCCGACCGCTGCCGCGCCACTGGGCGGCAATCCGGGGCGCTCGATCGGTGAGCAACGCCGTATCGCGTACCAGTACGCCATGGACCTGTGGGGCGCGGTGCTGCAGAGCAATGTCGAGATCAAGGTGTATGCCTCGTTCGCACGACTGACCTGTACTGCCACCGGCGGCACGCTGGGCCAGGCCGGCCCGAACTGGATCGTCAACAATTTCCCCGGCGCCAAGCCCGATACGCTGTACCCGTCCGCGCTGGGCGATGCGATCGCCGGGCAGGATCTGGTGCCGGATCCGTCCGATCCGGCCGACGTGTTTTCGCAGTTCAACGGCGACCTGGGCAAGGACGATTGCCTGGCCGGTTCGGGTTGGTACCTGGGTCTGGACGGCAAGACGCCTGCAGGTCAGATCAACTTCCTCAACGTGGTGATGCACGAGATCGGCCACGGCCTGGGCGCTGCGGGCTTCCTCAACAAGACCACCGGCGTGCTGGGTTCGGGCAGCGGTTTGACCGACGTCTACACCTCGCAGGCCTACGACAACGTCCAGAACAAGCGCTTCGACGACCCCACCATGACCAACGCCCTGCGCGCCGAAGCAATGCGCACGCCCGGCCGCACGGTATGGGCCGGGACGCGCGTGAACCGCGAGGCGGCGTTGATTCTGGATCCGCGCACGCTGCTGCGTGTGACCGCACCGGCCGGCGCTGCGGGTAAGTTCGAAGTGGGCTTTGCCAGCTTCGGGCCACTGGCCACGGCGGCCAATTTCCCGGCACGCTCGGTGGTGACGGTCGACGATGGCGTGGCGGCTGCATCGGCCAGCGATGGCTGCGAAACCCCCTTCGTCAATGCGGCCGATGTCGCCGGCAAGGTCGCGCTGATCGACCGCGGCACCTGCGCGTTCGCGATCAAGGTGAAGAATGCCCAGCTCAACGGCGCGGTGGGCGTGATCGTCGCCAACAACGCGGCGGGTGTGCAGACGATGGGCAATGCGGCACCGCCGATCACCGACATCACCATCCCCGCGATCATGGTCTCGCAGGCCGATGGCGCGCGCCTGAAGACCGCCTCCGTGGTCGCGGCGCTGTACGAAGATCCGGAGTTGCTGCAGGGCACCGACAGCGCAGGCCGCACGCGTCTGTATTCGCCCAGCGTGGTGGCCGGCGGCTCGACGTTCTCGCATTTCGATACCGATCTGCAGCCGAATGCATTGATGGAACCGTTCGACACACCGGAAGTGCAGGCGCACGTCAACGTCGACCTGACCCCGGCGCTGTTTGCCGATATCGGATGGACCTTGAACAGCGGGCCGGCCAAGCTGGGCAGCTGCAGCACGCAGGTGCCGACGGTGGAGACTGGCGGCCTGATTCCGGGCGCAAACATCTCCGCCGAAAGCAGCCTGTGCAAGACGCAGAACGTCGGCAACCGTCTGGGTTACCTGACCTGTATGGACGAGCACGTGCGCCAATTGCAGAGCCAGGGCGTCATCAGCCGCGCGCAACAGGCCGCGGTCTTCGTTTGTGCCACCAAGGTGCGCCCATAGTGGTGTATGGGCTTGCGTGATGCGAACGGCGCCGAAAGGCGCCGTTCGTTTATTTGCACTCGTACTGGTCAGTGCAGGCCAGTGTATCGATGCGGCGCTGCAGCGACACCGAAGGCGCACCCAGTCAGCGCGCCGGCGCCATGCATAGGCAGCCCGCTGACTCTTGGACTGCTGGACAGAACGGCTGCGCGCGATCACCGCGATGCGGTGGATGTGCCAGCAATCAGTTCCCAGGCTAGGTGTCTGGATTTTCGGCAGTGCATGCCAACCTGCGTCACTCAGGCCGTACCTGGTGACGCCGGCCGGCTAAGCCTCTGCCATGGGCGGCAGCCCGAACACGTCGCGCAGATAGCGCAGATATCCGATGTCGTCGCACATGCTCTTGCCGGGCGAATCGCTGAGCTTGGCCACCGGCTGACCATTGCAGCGAACCATCTTGATGACGATCTGCAGCGGCGTCGGCCCCAGATCGTTGGTCAGACTGGTGCCCACGCCGAAGGCCAGCCGGCAGCGGGCATGGAAATGCGCGTACAGACGCATCACCTTGTCGATATTGAGGCCGTCGCTGAACACCAGCACCTTGGCGCGTGGATCGATGCGGTGCGCTTCCAGATGCGCGATGACGCGCTCGCCCCATTCGAACGGGTCGCCCGAATCGTGGCGCATGCCATCGAACAGCTTGCAGAAATACAGATCGAAATCGCGCAGGAACGCATCCAGCCCGACCACATCCGACAACGCGATGCCCAGATCGCCACGGTATTCGCGCGCCCACGATTCCAGTGCCGCCACCTGCGAATCGCGCAATCGCGGTCCCAGCGCCTGGAATGCCTGCAGATACTCGTGCGCCATCGTGCCCAGCGGGGTCAGCCCGTATTGCTTGGCGAAATGCACGTTACTGGTGCCAACGAACTGCTCGCCCAGGCCATCGCGCAGCAGCGGCAGCAACTCACCATGCCACTGCCGCGAGTAACGCCGGCGCGTGCCGTAATCGGCAATCTTGCAGCCGGCCGGCATGCTGCGCAGGCTGCTCACCTTCTCGCGCAAACGGCTGCGGCCCTCCTCGAAATCCGGCTCGGAGGTATTGCGGAACCAGACCTCGTTGATGATCGCCAACAGCGGCACCTCGAACAGGATGGTGTGCAGCCACGGCCCGCGGATGGTCAGCTCGATCTCGCCCGGGTGGGTCGCCGATGCGGCCAGGCTCAGATACTTGCGATCCAGATGGAACAAGGCGAGGAAGTCGGCGAAGTCCGGCTTGATGAAGCGCAGGCTGCGCAGGTAATCCACCTCATCTTGGCGCAGCCGCAACCGACACAGCGCATCGATCTCGCGCGAGATCTCGTCAATGAACTGGGCCAGGTCCACACCGGGAGTGCGGCATTTGAAACGGTAATCCACCTGCGCCGCAGGGTGCTGGTGCAGCACCGCCTGCATCATGGTGAATTTGTACAGATCGGTGTCGAGCAGCGAATGGATGATCATGGCGCCGGATTATGCCCGCTGCAGCGATGCCGGCGTGTGCGCCGGTCAAGATCCGAGTGACCGCGCCGTGCCCCGAACTGCATCCGAGGCGCGTGCCTGGGCTCGCCGAGGCGCTAGTTAGTCGCAACTCGTCCCGAGCCGTGCATCCATCAGCGGAAGGTCCGCGTCGCAATCACCAATGCGCGGCCGCCTGACGCGCTGCGAACCTGCGCAACACGCTCGTGTCGTGGCGATCCACAGCGGCTGACAACCGCAACGAGCAGTCGTCAGCCGGGTATCCGGGGCTCGCAGGAACCGTCGCATGCGAGCGCTGCCTGTCGATCCCGAGCACCTTGGCGCCCCGCCCTGCGCGGCAAGCGCAGGCGTTTACTCGCCGCTCTTAGCGCGCCAGCACCTGCTCCGCCGGCTTGCCCTGCACGGTGAAGTCGCTGTCGCCCGGACCGCCGGCCTTGGGGTCGGTGTACCAGCACCACAACGCGATGCCTTCCACGCTATGCGCCTGCAGCACCTTGCGCCACTGTTGCAGCACCTGCAGCTGCAGCTTCGTATCGACGGCGGCCGTGCGTTGCTCCGGACTTTCCCACGGCGCCGCCAGACTGCCGCGCGCCGAACGCAACCCCAGCTCGGCCACCCACACCGGCTTACCCACACGCTGACCCAACTGCTGCAAGCGTTGCGCGGCAGCGGTCATTTCGGCGGTGCGCGCATCGGCAGCTTCGGAGAGGCGCGGATACAGACTGGTGCCCACCGCATCGAACAACGACCAATAGCGGAAGCTCTCGGCATGCTCCATGCCGTCGGCCACATACAGCAGTTTTCCGTTGTAGACCTTGCGCACTGCCGCGACCAACGCCGGCCATTGCGGCGCATCCTGCAACTTACGCAACTCGGTGCCGATCACCAGCGCTTCGGCATGTTCGTCCTGGGCCAACTTGGCCAACGGCAGCAGCGCGTTCTGATACGCCGCAAACCAGGCCGCTTGATCGGTGGGCGCGGCATCGCCCGCCCAGTGCCCCGGAATCCAGACATGCACCTTGAGCGTTGGCTGCAAGCCGGCCTGAACACTTGCTCGCAACGCAGCGCGCATGGCCTCCACACTGCTGTCGCTGCCCAATACCGGATCGTTGGACTGCGGGTTGGCTTGCCACACGAACGCAACCAACAGCGCCTTGCTGGCGCCGGTCTTGGCTAATGCATCCAGCGACTGTGCTGCAGCCTGGCTTTCCCACGGTGCATTAGCGGAAACCTTGACGTTGGCGCCCATCCAGGTGGGCGCGGCGGCATTGCAGCCGTTTGCCAACAGACACACGCCGATCAACGTTGCGATGCTTAGAACGCGCTTGAACATGCAGCAGCCACCCCCGCATTCGACGGCGCCGCGTGCTGGGCGCACGCCGTCGCACGCAAGGATGCATTGCTCTTGTCCGTCGGCGCGACCGTGGCCGCTGACGGGTTTGCCGGCTCGGCACTGTCCGCAGGTGCTGTGGCAGCTGGGGCCACGGCAGCGATGTCCGCGATCGCCGGCTGCACCACACCACCATCCTGCACGGCAGGAGCAACCGATGCACTCACCGGCAACGCCATCGGCGGCGTCGTGACGACAGGCTCGCCCTGCACCAGGGACTGTTCGTCGCTGGCTGCGTTACGCATCCAGCTGCCCCAGCCCTGTGGTTGTGCCCAGACCGCACCCACCAGGCCCAGCAGCAGCAACCCGGCCGCTTGGCCGCGTTGATCGGCCTGCAACGCGCGCAACAACAACGCCACCGGCACCCATAGCAGCAGCAAGGCATCGAAGCCGGCCCAGCCAAACGCAAACGACAATGCTGCCGCGCAGATCACGGTGCCGGCACTGGCCACCACGCCACGCGTCAACGCGCCACTACGCGTCCGCGCCACCAGCGCCAGGACCGGGAAGCACACCGCTGCCGCAACGCCCCAACGTACCGCCGGCAACCAGCCTTCGGCATGACCCGCCAGCGGCAGTGGCAGTGGGTTGAACGCCGGCGCGATGCTGAGCATCGTCGGCCACGGCGCCTTGAACACGAGCAGATTGACGTACGCCCACATACCGATCAGGAACGCGAACGGCAAATAGCACACTAGGTAAAACGAACCCGGCGCCTTGCGCAGCATCTGCGGCGGCATCACCAACAACAGCCACGGCGCGACCATCGTCGACAGCGCCAGCGTCTGCAGATCCAGACACAACAGAATGCACAACCAGCCGGCAATCCGCAGATAAGTGAACGCTTCCACCTGCGCCTGCAACCGGCGCAAGGTGCGGCACAAGCCGTAAAAGGCCAGCAATCCCACCGCGTGACTGCCACCGGCAGCGATCGGCAGCAGGAACAACGGATTGCAACCCACCAGCAACGTCAGACCGCTGGCCCAGCCTCGTCCGAACACACCGGCCAGATCGCGCCACAGCAGCGACAGGAACAGCCCGTTCGCCGCCACCGCCACGAACGGCCACACCTGGAACGGCAGATTCCAACTGTGCTGGGTCAGATCGACTACCCACCCCAACACCCCGGTCGCCGGCAGTCCGACACCCGGCGCAAGCGCAGGCGCCGCGGGGCCTGCGGACTGCACCAGCAACGGCTGGCTCAGCAGCGACAGCGCCACCACGGCGACCAGGAACGCCGGCAGCCCGCTATCGCGACGCGGCGCGACCGGCTCACTCTTCGAGTGCGGCACGGCGCTCGTTTTCCGAATGCTTGCTGATGCCATGCGTGGTCTTCTCCCAATAGAACGGGTTGTGGATCAACTGCCACAACCCCTTGTAGGCAGCGATCGACTGCAACGCCCAGTAGAACGGTACCGTCAGCGCGTACGGCGCCAACTTGAAGTAGTCGCGCTTGAATGCAGCGACCAGCGTGATGTAGATGAAGAACGCATTGGCCAGCAGCAGATTGACCAGTGAGACAGCAGCCAACCACGGCGGGAAGAAGCGCTCGAAGATCGTGGTGCCGGTGAGCATCCACACTGCGTACAGCGCCCACAGCACCGGCACGCCCAAGGCAGTGAAGAAGCCGCCGCCGATGAAGAACTGAAACCCCCAAAATCCCTTGAAGCCGGTACTGCGATACAGATGCACCGGGTCGCGCATGTGCACCAGCCAGGTCTGCATATAGCCTTTGAGCCAGCGCGAACGCTGCCGGATCCAATTGGGAATGCTGACGTTGGCTTCTTCGAACGTAGTGGAATTGACCACATTGACGCGGTAACCGTTTTGGATCAGACGCACACCTAGATCGGCGTCTTCGGTGACGTTGTACGGATCCCACGCGCGCACCTGGCGCAACACGTCCAGTCGGAAGTGATTGGAGGTGCCGCCCAACGGAATCGGAATGCGCAGGTATTCCAGCGCCGGCAGGTAGAAGTCGAACCAGAGCGTGTACTCCAGCGTGAACATCCGCGTCAGCCAGTTCTCGTCGGCGTTGTAGTAGTTCAGCCGCGCCTGGATGCACACCACATCCTTCTCGGCCTTGCGGAATGCCGCCACCACGCGCTTGAGCTGATCCGGCTCGGGTTTGTCTTCGGCGTCGTAGATGGTGAGCAATTCGCCGCGCGCAAAGTGCAACGCGTAGTTGCAGGCCTTGGGCTTGGTCTTTGGCTGCGATGGCGGCACTCGGATGATTTCGAAGAACGCTTCCAGGCCAAGCTTCTTGGCCGCTTCGATGGTGTCGAAATCGTCAGCTTCCAGTACCAGCTTCACGTCCAGCTTGCTGATCGGGTAATCCAGCTTGCGCAGCGCGTTGGCCAGAATCGGCAGGACTTCCGGCTCCTTGTACATCGGCACCAGCACGGTATAGACCGGCAGGTCGTCATCCTTCAACGCGGCCACTTCGTCTTCGGTGACCTTGATGTCGATGCGGTGGCGCGAGCCAAACCACACCAGCAGCAACTTCAAACCGAAGGTAGCCAGAAAGCCAAGCGCCACCAGCACGTTGACGACGATCAATGCAGGCACCGGGAACAGCACCAGCGTGACCAGCATCACCGCAGCCAACACCCACAACACGAACTTTTGCCCGCGCGTGACGACCTGGCGTGCGGAATACGTCGGCGCATGCGCCGCGAGCAGATTCAACGCGTTGTCGGTGAGCTGCTCATCGGCATAGCGCTGCAGGCTCCAGATGATGTCGAACTTGGCGGTACCGACAAAGCGCACGTCCTGGCCGTAATGCTCACGCGCCCAGGCGAACAACGCCGGGTCCGGGTCGGCCACGGCCAGCACCAGCACGCCGTCTTCGCGCCGCCACGGCAACACCAAGCGTTGTGCGTAGCTATCCAGATCACCGGGGGTGAGCAGCGCAGGATCCGGTGACTGCTGCACCAGATCGATGAATTGCAACCCGAAGTGCGCCGCAACGATGGCGTAGAACCGCTGCGCTGGCACGCCGCGTTGGGCCAGGATCACATCGCCCAGACGCGAGTTCCAGCGTTGCTGCAAGGCCAGCGCCGAACGCAGCTGTTCATCGGTGATGACGCCTGCCGACACTAGCGCACGGCCCAGCAGACCGCGCTCGCGGCCGATGTCCGGCGCGCGTCCCAGCGCTTCCATTTCGCAGGTGACCGTCATGTAGATGAGCCCTTAGAAACGCCACCAGCCGGCCACGAATGGCCCGCCTGCGGCACCGGTATTGCGGCCCATCACCGGCTGCTGATATCCGAGCTGCCATTGGCTGCCACCCGGCGCCGTGTACAGCGTGGACAGCTGCAGCTTGGTGAGATCGTAGTTGGTGCCGGTGGCGACGAAGCCGGAATCGGCAGGCGTTTTGCCGCTGATGAAAGCGTCGTTGCGCCCATTGCCCAGGCCCTGGATCACGTTGATTTCGCCCAACAACAACCAGCTCGGGGCCAGGCTCAAGCCTGTAGACGCATCCACCCGCACTTCGTCCGAGGCGGCACTGCCGCGCAGGCGCACCGCGCCGCCCAGATCGACGTAACCGTTGTGATCGCCGAGGGTGTAGCCGCGGCCACGGCTATAACGCAGTTCCAGACCGTAGTCGCCGAGGCCGAGCGCAGGGTCACGTGACGGATTATTCGGGTGGTATGTCTTGCTGCGACCATACGCAGGGATGCTGACCAGCGCCTGCACCGAACTACGCCAGACGTCGTTCTGCGCGCTTGGCAGCGCGTAGCGCAGGCCAATTTCCTGATCGGCAAAACCGGTCGTCGTGGTTTGCTGCCGGCCGTTGGAGGCATCGTGGCTGCTAAAACCAACTTCATTGAAATAAAAATTGCCGATGAAGCTGAGCTTGTCGGTCAAACCATGCTCGACATACACGTTGAGCTGGTCCTGGCGGGCGCGGCCGTTGCCGTCGAACTGTTGGCCCTCGCCAAACGTGGTGCGATGGTGACTGTCGTCGAACCATCCGCGGCCATCGCTATGCAACGCCTTGACGATCACCAACGTGTCGCCCTGGGGCTGGGTCCATGCACCGGCCAGGGCGGTGCCCGGCAACGCGACCAGCAGACAGCTCAATGCGAGCGCCGATGCCAGAACGGACGGCGCACAGCGTGGGGGTGGATTGGAGTGAGACAGCGAGACAACCAGGCTGGACTGCAGCGGGGTAGCGCACGGCTGACGGACCCGCAACTGCGGGTCGTTCTGTAAAGACATTGCACGATTCCTGATGGGGGACCAGGGAGGGACAGGAAGCTCGGTAGTGATCACACTTCGGAGCGAAACGTATCACAGTTCCAGCCCGCTACTCATCACTGCTTTATCACAAATTTAACGCACTTGACGTCATTTCTTCTGCAACAAACGCGGCACTTGCACAGCCGCGTGGGTCCAGATCGCCAGCCAGACGCCGAGCCGGGTGAACACCCCGCGCTGACGAGCCTCGAACTTGCGAAAATAGCGCCACAATCCACGATGCTTATGCCATTCCACGAAGAACGGCCGCGCGCGGCTGGAGACGCCGCGCACATGCAGCACCTGCAGATCGTTGGCCACCGCCACCAGGGCACCGGACTGGCGGGCACGTCGACACAGGTCCAGGTCTTCGGCATGCAGGCGGTAATTGCCGTCCCAGCCGTGCAGCCGGTCGAACAGGCTGCGCTGCATCAGCATCAACGCGCCGGAGATCGCATCCACCGGCTGCAGGGCCCGCGACGGATCGGCCGGCACCGCCAGATTGGCGGCGTCACGCGGCGCGCGCAGCATCGCGGCAAAGTCCGGGTCGCGGCGGCGCACGGCCGCATCCGGCCGACCCTGTTCGTCCACCTGCTCCACCCCCAACAGCACCGCCGCATGCCCGTCGGCGCGCGCGCACAACTGCACCAGGGTATCGGCGTCGACCATCAGGTCCGGGTTGATGAAGACCAGCCAGGGCGCCTGCGAGTCGCGCGCGCCCTGATTACAGGCGGTAGCAAAGCCTGGATTGTCCGGGTTGGCGATGAAGTGCACCCGCGCATCGGCCAGCGCATGCCGCTGCACCACATCCAGGGTATCGTCGCCGGAGGCGTTGTCGACCACCCGGATCTCGCTGACGCCGTCGGCCGCACGTAGCCGCGACAGGCAGGCATCGATGGTGCTGCTGCTCTGATAGGTGACGACGACGGCGGCGATCTGGACGGGAGTCATCCGGCCATTATCCGGTGCCGGAGCGACGCAGCGCCATCTCGAGTTCGCAGCTGCAAGCTGAGCATCAGGCGCTGGCGCGACTGCATTGTGTTGATGTTCGCGGGCGGGGTGGAGATTGCGCCACCGCTCCTGCTTGCCAGCAGTCATCCGCGCCAATACGCCATGCAGCATGGCGACCCATCGCCGCAAGGCGCATACTGCGCGCCCGGAACCGCCACGCGGTCTCCGTTTGCGACTTTTTGAGCGGCCAGCAAAACGACTGCGCAGCCACCAGACGAGCGCGGGCGGCACTCGATGCACGTACCACACATGCATCCGCTTCAGAGCACACCGCCCGCGCCCATCTGATCGCCAGACGTTCTGCCAGCCGCTTTGGTGCAGTCCCACACCTGATTGTTGAGATGACGGTTAGCGACCTTGCGGTTTCGCGCTGCCTTTTCATTCATTGCATTGCTGCAGCCTGATGGCGGATGCGATGCGACAACGGCCCGGCAGCGCCGTTCTTGTTCTTGACGGCGCGCGCGCCGAGTCCGCGGCCTCACCCTCGATTCACTGGTCTATACCACTCGCCAATGCCGCACGGTTCCTGCTGCCGGGAGTCGGGCCATGAACGTGCCGCATCAGGTGCATGGCATGAGCCTGGAACTGGCCCTGGCGGACTGGCCGGTGCTGACCACCGATGAAATCCATCGCGCGCTCCAGGGGTTTGCAGCCGCGGGCCGGCTCAATGTGGTGCGATGGCATAGCGCGCGTCCGTTCTCGGCTGCGGCTTGCGTGGACACTGAAAGCGGCCCGGTCATCGTCAAACGCCACCACCGCAGCGTGCGCAGCGTCGCCGCGCTGCGCGAGGAACACAGCTTTATGGCCCATTTGCGCTGGGCCGGCGCGCCGGTGGTGGAAGTGCTGCACGACGCCCAGGGCCGCACCGCGCTGGCGTACGACGATTGGGTGTACGAAGTGCAGCGCGTCGGCGCCGGGCGTGACCTCTACCGTGATGCCCTGTCGTGGACACCGTTCACCAACGTTGCGCATGCCCGGGCGGCCGGCGCTGCGTTGGCACAACTGCATCACGCTGCCCAGGGCTTCGATGCGCCGGCGCGCTCCACCAGCGTGCTGGTTGCCAATCTGCGGCTGTTTGCGCAGGCGGACCCGGTGCAGGCATTGCACGATGTCTTGCCAACGCGTCCGCACCTGGCAGCCGCCTTGCAGCACCGGCCCTGGCAATACGATCTCGCTACCCATCTGCTGCCGTGGCATACGCGTGCGTGGCCGCTACTGTCCGCACCGGACGCGCTACCGCCGCTGTGGACGCATGGCGATTGGCACGCCTCCAACCTGCTGTGGGACACCGACGATGGGCATACCCGCGTCAGCGCCATCTTCGATTTCGGGTTGAGCGATTGCAGCAGCGCGCTGTTCGACCTGGCGACCGCTATCGAGCGCAACCTCATCCCCTGGCTGCGACTGGACACCGGCGCACGCGCCCAGGCCGAGCTGGCTCTGCTCGACGCGTTGCTGGATGGCTACGCGCAACATCGTCCACTGGATGCCAACCAGTTGCGTCGCCTGGCCGCATTGCTGCCGATCGTGCATGCCGACTTCGCCTTGAGCGAGATCGAATACTTCGCCGGCATCACGCGTTCGTCCGCCAACGTCGACATCGCCTATCACCGCTATCTGCTCGGCCACGCGGACTGGTTTGCCAGCGCCGATGGTCAGCACCTGCTCGAGCATCTGCACGCGCGTGCGCGTCAGCAGCCGTGAGCGCCTTCCTTTCTCTGTAGAGCCTTGCCAATGTCCGTGACCTTCCCCCTGCTCTCCCGCTGCCCGCTCGCGCTAGCACTGGCGCTGTGCTGCGCCCCTGCACTGGCGCAGCAGCAATCCGACGCCGATGCCGTCGAACTGGATGCGGTCAACGTGCGTGGCGAGCGCATCGAGACCAGCACCGCATTGAGCGGATTCGGCGCAACCCGGCTGCTGGACGCACCCGCGTCGATCGCGGTCATCGATCGTGCGCAATTGCTCGATCGTCAGGCGCGCGTCCTCAGTGAGGTATTGCGCGCCGATGCCTCCGCTGGCGATGCGTATGCGCCGATCGGCTATTACGAAAACTTCGTGGTGCGTGGCTATTCGCTCAATGCCGCCAACAGCTACCGCATCAATGGCATGAGTGCGGTGGGCGAACAATCGATCGCGTTGGAAAACAAGCAGCAGGTGCAGATACTCAAGGGGCTGGCCGGGTTGCAATCGGGCGTCAACGAACCGGCCGGGCTGATCGACTACCGCACCAAGCGGCCCGAGCACGTGCGTAGCGTGACCTTGGGCACCGACGAACAAGGGTCGCGCTACATCGCCGCCGACCTGGGCGACTGGTTCGGCGGCGAACGCAGGCTGGGATTGCGGGTCAACGCCGCACGCGAAGACATCGACAGCTATGTCGATCACGCCGATGGTTACCGCAATTTCCTTTCGCTGGCCGGCGACTGGAAGATCACCCCGCAAGCGCTGCTGCAGTTGGACGTGGAATATCAGCATCGGCAACAGCGCTCGGTGCCTGGCTATCAACTGCTGGGGGGCACGCAGGTGCCGCGCGATATCGATGTGCATCGCCTGCTTGGCTACCAGCCGTGGGCACGCCCGGTGGAAATGGATTCACTCAACGCGCAGCTGCGGTACGCCTACCAGTTCAACGACGACTGGCGCGCCACCGCCGACGCATCGCGCAGCCGCTCGACGATCAACGACTTCTCCGCGTTCGCCTGGGGCTGCTACGGCGCGGCAAGCTGCGCAGACCTCGCCACGCCGAACTTCTTTAGCGCGCAGGGCGAGTACGACGTCTACGACTACCGCAGCCCCGACGACACCCGCGTGCACGATCAGCTGCGTGCCACGCTGGAAGGCCGTGTCGCTACCGGCGCGCTGGAGCATCACCTGAGCATCGGCGGCGAGTGGCTGCGCCGCACCATCGACCGCTTTGGTTCGGTCAACGAATTCGTCGGCAGCGGCAGCATCGATCGCGATCCGGACGTCTTCGCACAGACCGATGTTCCGCTGGATCCCAAGCAGCGCCGCCTGGATAGCCGCCAACACGCGTTGGTGCTGGCCGACCGTATCGGCCTGGGTGCGCAGTGGGAGCTGTCGCTTGGCACGCGCTATGTGCAACTGGACGAACGCGCCTTCGATCGCGAAGGGCGGTTGGAACGACGCACCCGCAAAGACACGGTGCTGCCGCAGGCGGCTCTGTTGTTCAAACCACAACAGAACGTGTCGCTGTATGCCAGCTACGCCAAGAGTCTTGCGGCTGGCGGCACTGCGCCATGGTTTGCAGATAACGCCGACCAGATTCTGCCGCCCACCAACGCATACCAGCTGGAAACCGGCGCAAAGATCGACTTGCAGGGCCTGCGCTTGGGCGCGGCGCTGTTCGACATCCGTCAGGCCTACCAGTTCACCCAACCGCAGGCCGATGGTGGACTGCTGTTCGTGCAACAGGGCCGACTGCATAACCGCGGCCTGGAGCTGTCCGCCGACGGCGCAGCAACACAGCAACTGCATCTGTTCGCCAGCGTTGCGGCAATCCGCGCACGTGCGGAAGACACCGACACTGCCGAGTACGAAGGTCACCAGGCCATCAATGTGCCAAAGCTGCGCGCCAGCGTGCAGGCCGATTACAGCGTGCCCGGCGTCGATGGGCTGGCGCTGCTGGCCGGCCTGCAATACAGCGGGCGCAAGTTCGCCGACCGCCTCGGCAACGCCAGCGTGCCGGCCTACAGCGTGGCCAATCTCGGGGCGCGCTACGCCACGGTCCTGGGAGGGCTGGCTACGACCTGGCGCCTGAACGTGGACAACGTGTTCGACAAGCGCTACTGGCGCGATTCCGGCGAGTACCAGGGCGATGCGTATCTGTTCCCCGGTGCGCCACGCACCGCACGGCTGACGGTGCAGGTGGATTTTTGAGGTCTGCTGCCCCCATCCGCCCTTCGGGCACCTTCCCCCGCAAGCGGGGGAAGGACGTCGAAGCGAAAGCACCTGTGCGTGTGCGTGTGTCGGGCACCGGCTGAAGGCAGCAGACAGCAACTGAAGGCAGGGGCGCAGCGGTCAGGGCGCTGTCGCGTTTCCATCGCGCGCAGATTCGGGGCATCACGCAGCATCCACTTCCAACTGCACCACTGTCTTGCACCGGTTGCCCCCCTCCCGTCGCTCTCCACTTTCCATCAGGCATTGCATGTCGTTGCTCGAATCCATCGCCGTCGTGATCAACCTGCTGGGCGTGTGGCTCACCGCGCGGCGCATTCGCTGGTGCTGGCCGGTGGGCATCGTGGCGGTGGCGTTGTACGCGTGGCTGTTCTATCAGTGGAAGCTGTACTCGGACATGCTGCTGCAAGGGGTCTATGTGCTGACCCAACTCTACGGATGGTGGCACTGGCAACGCGGCACTAACGCAGACACGCGCATTCGCCCACTGCCGATGCCGACCGCGGAACTCTGGCTCTCGCTGTGCATCGGTGCGGCGTTCGCTGCGGCACTGGGCGCCTACATGCATTACCGCACCGATGCGGCGCTGCCGTGGCTGGATGCGGCACTAGCCAGTTTCAGCCTGGTGGCCAGCGTGTGGGCAGCACGCAAGCGCATCGCCAACTGGGTATTGTGGATCGTGCTCGACTGCGTCTATGTCGGTGTCTTCATCAGCAAGGGGCTGTACCCCACTGCCGTGCTCTACGCCGGCTTCGTGGCGCTTGCGGTGTACGGCTGGCACAGCTGGAAAACCCAACAGAACCCGAACCTGGCTAGCGCACGCTGAGCCAGGCGCGGTTTGCGCGCGTGTTCTTCTTTACCATCGCAACATGCACACCGCTCACCTCATGGCCTTGCCGATCTCCCCCGCCTTCCATCAACGGTTCGCTGCATGAGCGTGTCGCGCCAGCACATCATCACCGAGGCGATCTCTGCGCAGATTGCAGCCGGCGAATGGGGCCCGGATCAACGCTTGCCGGTGGAACGCGCGTTGGCCGAGCGGTTTGCCTGCACCCGCATCACGCTGCGCGAAGCGTTGCAGCAGCTTGAAGCCGAAGGCCGCATCTACCGCGAAAACCGCCGCGGCTGGTTCGTCAGCGCGCCGCGCGTACGCTACGACCCCACCAGCATCGCCGGTTTCATGCAGTACGTGGCCGCGCAAGGGCGCAAGCCGCGCACCGAATTATTGAGCGCCACCCGGCAGATCGCAGGCGCGGCCTACGCTGCGGCATTGCGACTGGATAGCCCGTACGACGAGGTATTTGTGCTGCAACGTCGACGCTGGATCGACCGCCGCGCCGTGCTGCTGGAAACCAATGTGGTGCTCGCGACCTGGGCGCCGGGCCTGCTCGAACATGATCTGGCCGGGTCGCTGTCGAGCGTGTTCAACCAGCGGCTCGGCCTGTTTCTCAGCCGCGCGCAGCTGTCGATGCACCCGGCCGGCTTGGACGCGGCACAGGCGGTGCTGCTGCAATCCACTCCCGGCACGCCGTGCTTCCGGCTGCAGCGAATCAGCTTTGCCGACGATGGCCGCGCGGTGGAACTGGATATCGAATCCTGGCGTCACGATGCACTGGATGTGGTGGTGCGGACGGAGGCACCGACGCGCGCTGCGTCGTAGTGCCGGGATTGGGGATTGGGGATTGGGGATTGGGGATTGGGGAATCAGGATTCGTTGAACAGCGCGCCGCTGCGCGGTTTTTTGCGGCTTTATTGCGGCCTCGACGTAGCCGACAGCGTATTGCGAACTGTCGCATTGCGAAACTGTCGATAGGGATTGCTCGGAACAGAGCGCACCGGTCATCCATGCGGCGCCGAGTACCGGCAGCGAACCTTCGGCGATAACTGCAGTTGTTTTGTGAGCTGCTTTAGGCGTCGAACAGGGCGCGTTGCGGGTCCGGTGGCGGAAGATCGGCCAGACGTTGAGTCAACTGGTCACGCTGCGCGCGCAGCGGGTCGTGCATCAGAAAGTTGGCCAGGCGCGCATGCCAGGCCGGCCAGCGGGTGGCCAAGGCATCCATGTCGCCGTCGACCGGTCGGCCCTCGTGCGGAGAGGCAACGAAGGCGGTGTCGCACAACACATTGCGCCAGCCCAGCCCGCCCATGCGCAGGCTCAAGTCCACCAGTGCCGCGTACCACGAGCCGTAACTGCTGACATCCAGGCCGCCAGCCTTGCGCCGCGCGGTGCCACGCAACAGTACCGCGTGCCCGATCGCCGACGGCAGTTCCGAATGCAACGGCGGCATCGCAGCGCAGGCAGCCGCGAGCCGCTCGGGTGCATCCGGTATCGGGTTGAGTTCGCCCAACCGCGGCCAGCTGCAGGCTTCACCCACATTGCTCCATGGTGTGGCCGTGGCGATCGCGGCGTCACGTGCAAAACATGCGGTCAGTTGCTGCAACCACCCAGGCAACGGGCGGGCATCCACTCCGAGCACCACCACGTCGGCATCGCCGCAAGCGCTGAGCATTTCGTCCAGATGCGCGACCTCGCCCAGCATGCGCTGGCGACGGGTGTGATGCGCCTGCAGTTGCGTGCGTACCAGCCAGTGCTCGATCACCGCGCGCCCACGCGGGCCAGCTTGCGCATCATCGGCCAGCCATACCCGCGTACCGGCGGGCGTGGCGGCATCCAGCGCACCCAGACAGGCATCCAGAGCCTCGTCGTCGGTGCCGACCGGCACCAGCACGACGGGCAGTGCTGCACTCATTGCGGCTTCTGGCTGGGTTTCAGCGGCTCCATGGCCTTGAACTTCTGACCGTATTCGTCGGTGAGATTGCGCGCTTCCTGCGGGTTGCGCACGATCGACGGGGTGATCAGCACGATGACTTCGCGGCGGTTGCTGGTACGACTCTTGGAACCGAACAGCGCACCGACCACCGGCAACTTGCTCAGGAAAGGCACGCCACTGCTCCCATTGGTGGTGCTGTCATCGATCAAGCCGGCCAGCATAATGGTGTCGCCGCTCTGCACGGCGGCCTCGGTCTTGACCCGGCGGGTGTTGATGTCGACGTTGCAAGCAGCCGCATTGATGGTCGCCGTGGCGGACTGACAAGCAGTCGGCCGGTCGCCTGGGCTGCTGACCTCCTGCACGATATCCAGGAACACCATGCCGTCCTTGGTGACGCGCGGGCGCACCTTGAGGATCACACCGGTATCGATGTACTGCACCGACGAATAGCTGCTGTCGACGCCGATGCCGGTATTGATCGAGGTGGAGTTGATGGCGATGCGCGAACCCACGTTGAGCGTGGCCTCGGCATTGTTACGCACGAACACCGACGGGGTCTGCAACAGATGCACATCGGTCACTTTATCGAGTGCGTTGATGATCGCGGCGGCGTTTTTCCCCAGAAACGACCACTGCGCGCCTCCGAGATCGGTGACCTTACCGGCGATGTCTCCCCAGATGTTGCGCCCCGCAGCGCTGGCCAATCCTGCGCCGACGCCGATCCCAGTGCCGTTGGTAGCGGAGTCCGCAGCGGCATTGACCGAATTCTCGAAATACCAGTTGACGCCATAACTCAGCGCACCAGTCAAATTCACCTCGGCCACCTGCGCTTCGATATGCACCTGCATCGGCATCACGTCGAGCTTTTCGATCACGTCGCGGATCGAGCTCCATGCCTGCGGCGTGGAGCGCACCAGCAAGGTATTGGTCTCGGCCACCGCAGACACGCCGACCTTGTCGCCGGATACTTCCAGCGTCACCGCGCCGTTGCCATTGCTGCGCGGCGACAGCTGCAGGCTGCCGTTCCCCAAACTACCACTGCTGCTACCGCTGGTGCCGAAACTGCTGCCCGACGAACTGCCATCGCCGCTGTCGCCGATGCTGCCGCCGGTCATGCCGGTGCTGCCGCCCATGCTGCTGTCGCGATTGCCGAGCGCGCCGCCAAGCACGCTGGTTTCCGAACCCGGCGCCAGCGACGCATTGGAATCGCCACCGTTGCTGCGGCCACCGAACACTTCCGAAAGACGATCGGCCAGGTCCTTGGCCTTGATGTACTTCAACTCGTACGAAAACAGCCGCACGCCGCCGCCGGCACTGTCGATGCGATCCAGCCACTGCTGGATCTGATCCAGATAACGCGGTTGGGGGGTGATTACCAGGACCGCATTGGCGTTTTCCAGCGGCATGAAACGGAACATGCCGGCACTGGGCGTCTTGCTCTGCTCGCCGAACACTTTTTCCAGATCGGCGGAGACTTTTTCGGCCTTGCCGGACTGGATCGGGAACACACCGACCGACATGCCCGACAACCAGTCCACGTCGAAGATCTGCACGGTGCGCAGGTAGTTTTCCAGTTCGGCGCGGGTACCGCCCAGGGTGATCACGTTGCGCGCCGGGTCGGTGCCGACGATGGCATTCGGGCGCGCGTACGGCTCCAGCACCTTCTTCATTTCGCTGGCGGAGATGAACTTCAACGGCACCACGCGCACTTCGAAACCGCGGGCCGACGACGGCGATGCGGTGCTGGGTGCGACCGTGCCGGCCAGCGCCTGATCGGCCGGCACGATGTTGTAGCGGCCACCGCTGAACACCATGCGGGCGTTGTTCCAACCCAGCACCATTTCCAGCAGGTTCAAGGCCTGCGCCGGAGAGACCGGGTTGGGCGTGGCCAGGGTCACGGTGCCCTGCACGCCCGGGGCGATGACGTAGTTCTGGCCGAGCATGTCGCCCAGGATGGCCTTGACCACCGCCTGCACCGACTCGCCTTCGAAATTGAAGGTGGCGCTGCCGCTGCTGGCCATGCCTAGCGTGGGCGCCGGCGCGGACGCAGCGCTCTGGTTGATCATGGTGCCGCTGCCGCGCCGGATCACCGGGCTGGGCTTGGCGCTGGCGCTGGCGTTGCCATTGCCATTGCCGTCGGCACTCTGCTCGGCGGTAGTTTGGGTAGCGCCGGCAGCGCCGACGTGTGGATCCAGGCGCGCGTCGCGGCGCACGTCCGGCGGCGGAGTGGTGGCGCAACCGGCCAGCAGGCCAATCAGCAGGGACACGGGGAACAGGCGCGGCGTCATGCGTTCACTCATTGGGTCTGACCGGGGGTAGAGCCGCTCTGGCGCTGCTGTTGCAGCTGGCGGCGTCGGGCTTCGATACGTTCGCGGATGGCACGCATCTGATCGTCGGAGGGGCGTGGGGCTTCCTGCGCGCCATCGCTGCGCTGCGGCGGCACCGTCGGCGGTGCCTGCCCGCCAGGCTGTTGCACAGGCGTCACGGGTTGCGGTTGTTGTTGCGGCGGCTGCGGCGTGGCAACCGCCGCAGCGTCGGGAGACGGCACCGGCGGGGCCGCCGTGGCAGCACCACGTGCAGCGGCATTGGCGGTGGGCGGCTGCCCGCCCTGGCCGTTGAACACATGCAATTCCAGCGTTTGCGTACCGCTGGGACCTTCGATCGTCGCGCTACGCGGCTGCAAGGCGAGCAGGCGCCAGCCCTTGACCGCATCACCGCCCAGTTGCACGCGCACCGAATCCTGCGGTTCCAGGGTCAACGTCGCCATCTTGAAGGTATCGGTGAGCAGCACGCCGGTCAGGCGCACCGTCGAAGCGGCGTTGCTGCCGTCGTTGCCGGACAGGAAGAACGGATGCGGCAGGCGGTCTTCGGCGAATGCGGGATGTGCGGCGATTTCCGAATATTTTTCGAACGCACCCAGGCGCTCCGGTGCCGGTGCCGGCAGCGTCGGCAGCCGCTGCACCAGCGCAGGGTCGTCAGGCAGCAGCTCCACGCGCTTGCCCAGGCCGGCGACGGCCAGCACGCACACCAGCAGTGCCCACCCGACCACGGTGGCCAGCAACCAGGTACGCAGGCCGATCATGTCAAGGCGCATTGCTGGCCTCCGCGGCGTTGGGAGCGGCAGGTGCGGCTTCGTTGTTCAGTGGCGCGGCATTGGCGCCAGGGCGCAGATAACCGGCCAATTCGAAGGCGATATCCAGACCGTTGCCGCTTTCGTTGGGCGAAAGCTGGTAGCGCTGTGCCATCACGTTGAGGTTGTCCACGAACAATCGCGGCGTGCCGTTTTCCAGGCTGTACAGCACAGAAGCCAGTTCCGGCGTGCCGCAGCGCAAACGCACCTGCACCGCCACGCGGGTGAACCGGTTCTTGCTCTCCGGCTGCAGCGGCGAACGGTTGCTGATGGCGCAGCTGCGGTTGCCGGGGCTGGCTTCCACCACCGCCCGCTCCAGCCGCTGCACCAGCCCGGCGGAGGCGAGTTCGGCCGAGGTTTCCGGCAAGAAGCCCGGCCGGCTTTCCAGCGTCTGACGCGCCTGCCGCAGCCGCTTGCTGACTTCCGGTGCCTGCTGCAATTGCACGCGCACACGCAGTTCGCGCTCGCGCAACGCTTGCAGGTCGTCCTGCACCGCGATCATCGGTTGGGTGAACCACGGGTGCACCAACACCAGATACGCCACGCCGATCACCAGCAACAGCAGGCCCAAAGCGATCCAACGATCGCGCTTAACGCTGCGTGGCATCGCCGGCCTCCTTCGCATCGGGGCCGGCAAGCTCGGCGGTGATGGTGAAGCGGTCGACATTGCGCCCGGCATCGCTCTGCAGCACGCCGGTCAGCGACGGCGTACGCCACAGCGGCGAGCCTTCCAGACGACGCACCAGCGACGAGGCTTCGTTGCTCAATCCGATCAACTGCAATTGCCCGCCTTCGACCGAGAATTTTTCCAGATAGGTGCCACCGGGCAAACGCCGACTCAATTCGTCCCAGATCTCCACCGAGGTCGGGCGGGTCGCGCGTTGCTGCTGGAAGAACCGTGCGCCTTCGACCAAGTCCATCAATTGCTGGCGTTCGGCAGCCACCTGGCGTGCGCGCGCAGCATTGGCCTGCACCTTGGCACGCAGATCGTCGGCAGCCTGCCGGCGATTGTCGAGCAGCAGCCAGCCGGCCACGGCCAGCAACACCAGCGCCGCGGCGGCGAGTAACAGATTCCAGCGCTGCATCGGGTCGCTGCGGCGCAGGCGGCGCGCCGGCGGCAGCAGATTCACACCCAGCGGCAAACCGTTGGCGTCGGCCACATCGATGCCCGACAGCGCGCTATTCCATGCGTCCGGCACGCCGGCCGGGCCATCGATCATGCGGCGCGGCACCACCACCAGTTCGGCATCGAGCTGGCCGTCTTCGCGCACGTCGAGCACACGCGCATCGAAATACACCTGGTCGGCGGTGAACGGGGTCTGCCGATCGATCTCGAAACGCGCCACATCCTGCAAGCGCGCTGCTGCCGCTGCGGGCAGGCGCAATGGTCGACGTAGCGCATGGGCGGCAGGCAACAGCCAATGCCGCGGCAGGCCTTCCAGCGCAGTCGGCAGCAAGCTATTCACTTCCTGCGGATGGACCGGCCACGGCAGGCTGGCGACGCTGTCGCAGCTCTGGTCGCGCTGGCGCAGCAACTGCAGCGCACCGCCGTCCTGCTGCAACAACAGGCGTGCCTGCGACAGACCCAGCTGCCATTGCCAGCGCTGCGGCAGCCAGGCAAGCAGCGATTGCTGCCACCAACGCCAGACGCCTCCGGCTCCCGGCATGGCGCGTACGCCGATACGACCCAAGGTATCCCGCCATGCGGTCATTGCACTGCTGCTCCCTCTTCCCAACGCAACACGGTATAGGCCGACCCTGGTAATGCAGACGCGCTGGTCGACACCACCGCCCGCAACACGGCCTCGCGTCCCTGACGCAGTCGCGCCCGGCTCTCGATACTATAAGTGCCCGAGCCACCGACCGTCGCCTCGCTGCCCGGCAAACCCAGCGGCGCGTCACGCTGGGCCAGTAGTTGCTGCGCATCCAGCCCCATCGCGGTGAGCACCGGAGCGGGCGCAAAACGCGCTTCAGGCCGCGAACGACCGCTGTACAGCGTGACGTTAGGCAATAGCTTGCGATACAGCTCGCCATCGATGCCCAGCACCAGGCGCAGTTCGCCCAGCGTTTCGAATGGGCTGTCTTTTGCGCCATACGGCAGACCGGCATCGGCGTAATCGCGATCTTCCGCGCCACCGCCCGGCTGGCTCAATGAATCGGTATCGCGCCAATCGACAATGGCACCGGCGATGCGCGTGGCACTGGCCTGGTCGCCACCCACTGCACGCACCAGACCGGCCAGCAAGCTGGGCTCGGCCATGTTCAGATCCACCTTGCCGCTTTCATCGGTAATACGAATCTCCACGCTGACATCGTCCATTTGCCAGCGATAGCGCCGGCCGTCCGGACGCCAGCGTGCCTGGCTGTCAGCGTCTTGCAAGCGAAACAATGCGTATTCCAGGCCAGAACGCGCGTATTCCTGCGCCTGCGCACCGTTGCGTAGCATGCTGCCCTGCAACGCCTCCACACGTGCAGTGAGCGCGAACGCACCGATCATCGCGGTGAGCAATGCGATCAACCACAACACCAGCACCAGCGCGGCGCCGCGCGAGCGGATCATTGCCCTGCACCCGGGTTGCTGGATTGCGGCAACGCCACCACCATCGGCGGCCATGCGGCATCGTCACTGCGGATCTCGATGCGCACCATCAGCGGCAGGCGGTCGTGCCATTCCCACTGCGGCAGCCACTTGCTCAGCCGGCCGGTTTGCGGATCCATGCCGCGATAACGAAAACTCACCTGCTGCACGCCTTCGGCAAGTGTTTCCGGCCGCAGCGGAGTGCTCTCTTCGATCGACTTGCCCGATTGCAGCATGGTCAAGGCGATCAGCAGGTTGCGCTGATCGCCCTCGCCGGCCACCGACAGGTCGTGCAGATATGGCCCGCCACGGCCCAGATAATCCGGCACGTCTGCGGCAAAGCGCAGGCGTTGCGGCTCGCCGATGAACAGGATCGGCTGCTGGCTTTGCGTATCGATGCCCATGGCGATCGGCAATGCCGCGGCCAAGCGCCGCCGCAGGAATTCTTCCACTGCACGCACGCGCTCGCTGCGTTGTGCGATCGCTTCGCCGCGCTGACTCACCGCACTGGCCGAACGCAAGGTGGCAAACGCCAACGCCAGTCCCCCGACCAACAACATCGTGGCCAGCAGCACTTCGATCAACGTGAAGCCCGTGCTGCGCGAACGGCTCATGGCGGGCTACCCTGCGTATTGGCCGCCACCAAGCGCAACGTACGCCATTGCAGCATCTGATTGGGCTGCTCACCCCAACGCACCACCAGGGTCAGTTGCAGCAGACGATGCGCACCGGGCGACATCGGCGCCTGCGGGTTGCGCCGCGGTTCGTCGTAGGGGCGCACCTCCATCGACCAGCGAAAGTGGCCGTTCTCGAAGGCGCCTTGTTGCTGCCCGGGCTCCAGCGGCTTTTCGATACCTTGCACCGCCAGCAGCGATTGCGCGTGCAGTGTGGCACGCGTGCTTTCATCGGCAGCGCGCACCTGGCGTGCGGCGCCGGACAACGACCCAAGCAACAGGCTCAATGCCAATGCCAGCAAGGCGAAGGCGACGATCACTTCGATCAAGGTGTAACCGCGCTGACGCTTCATGGCGATGGCGTCCGCAAGGGGCCCGAACGCACCTCACCGGTGATCCAGCCCACGTCTACGCGCCATCTGGCGTCCTTGACCTGCAAATCGATGCGCCCGCCGGTAGATGCGCCATCCGGGAAAAACTGGATCGCACCCTGATCCTGCCGCGATTGCACCTGGCGCGCGCCGGTGAAGCGGACCTCCAGCGACGGCGGCAGATCGCCATGATGGCCGCCAGGCGCTTCCCAGCGACGCTGCTGCGGATCGATCAAAAACCGCTGCGGCGTGCCGGTGGCAATGGCCTGGGTGCGCGTATAGCGCAGCTGCGAGGCGATCGCCTTGCCGGCAGTGCGCAGGCGCATGCCATCGATGCCGCCGTTCAATGCCGCGGCGGCGAGCACACCGGCCATTGCGATCAATGCGATGACCAGGAGCATCTCCAACAACGAGGTACCACGCGTGCGTGCCCGACCAGGGCCGACCACTCCATGCAGATGACGCAACGGCTGACACGCAACGCGCATGGCGAGGACTTATTGGTACTTGATGTCCGCGTCGTAACTGCTGCCGCCGGGCTTGCCGTCTTTGCCCAGGCTCATCAGATCGAACGGCTGACCGTCGCCGGGCACGCGGTATTCGATGGTGTGGCCCCATGGGTCGTTGAGTTCGGCCGGCTTGGCGTATGGACCCAACCAACCACTGCTGTCGCCGGGCTGGGTCACCAGATCATCGAGCTTGCTCGGCAACTTGCCGGTGTCGAGCTGAAAATTCTCGATCTTGCCGGCCAGCGTCTGGATCTGCGATTTGGCAAGATTGGCCTTGCCGCGATCGGCACCGCCGAGCACGCGACTGCCAACCAGCGTGAGCACCGCACCGATCAGCACGATGACGATGATGATTTCCAGCAAGCTCATGCCGGCCTGGCCTGCGCGCGACGGACTGCGGGTAATGGAACGCTTGATCATGAACGATTTCCTTGCACGTCGATGAAGGATGCTGCCGCCAACAGATGACACGGCGGGCATTGCAATGGTTCCCGCATGGGTGTCGTGCGGTTACCGGAACGTTGTTGTGAATACGCTACCCGGTCAAGACGACTGGCATAGCGCTGCGCGCGCTTGGTCATTGGACCCAGCACGCGTGCAGGATGTGCAGTGTACGAGCGGTCCAGGCCGATTCCGAGCATCGGCTGCGCTCGCCTGATGGCTGCACCGTTGCACCGACCTCCGCTCTCAGCCGATTGCATTGGTGAGGTCATACAACGGGACGAGTACCGAAATGATGACAAGCCCCACCACCGAGGCCAGCACCAGCGTGATGAACGGCACCAGCGCGGCCAGTGCGCGGTCGATGGCCTGCGCGGTTTCCAGCTCGAAGGTGTCGGCGGTCTTGAGCAGCATCGTATCCAGTGCGCCGGATTCTTCGCCCACCTGAATCATCTGCAGCGCCAGTCGGGGAAAACGCTTGCCGCGTGCCAGTGACATCGACAGGCCATGCCCGTTCTTGACGTCGTCGGCAGCGTTGGCGACATCCTCCACCAATGCCAGATTGGACATCACGTTACGCGCGATGCCGATCGCCGCCAGCAGCGGCACGCCATTGCGCAGCAAGGTGCCCAACGTGCGTGTCAGGCGTGCGGTTTCCAGCCGCGCGATCAGGCTGCCGACCACTTTCTGGCGCAGCAACCACTCGTCCAGCGACGCACGGAATGCGGCGTTGCGCCGCTTGCGATCCAGCCACAGCCCGAGCACGCCCGGCACCACGATCAACACCAGCCACCAGTCGCGCACCAGCAGGCCCACGCTCAATACGGCCTGGGTAAACCACGGCAGCGCCACATCCAGGCTTTCGTACATCTGCGCAAACTGCGGCACCACGTAGCCCAGCAGGAACAGCAGCGCGCAGCCCACCACCGCCAGCAGGATCGCCGGGTAGATCAACGCATTGATCACCTTGCCCCTGAGTGCACGGCTGCGCTCCAGATAATCGGCCAGCCGTTGCAGCGTGTCTTGCATGCTCCCGCCGGCTTCGCCTGCGCGCACCATGTTGATGTACAGCTTGGAAAACAGCCCGTGCTGGCGCTCAAGTGCAGACGACAACGGCGCACCACCACGCACGGTATCGCGCACATCGCCGATCACCCGCCGGCTTTTTTCGTCTTCAGGCAAATCCATCAGAATCGACAGCGCGCGATCCAGCGGTTGGCCGGCTCCGATCAGGGTGGCCAGCTGCTGGGTAAATTGCACCAGCGCCGCATTGTCGAATGGCTTCTTGCGCAGCAGCATGCGCAACGAGGGCGAATCGTTTTCGCCGGTGGCCAGGCGCGTTTCCACCGGCAGATGGCCCTGCTCCTGCAGACGCAGCGCCACCTCGGCGTCGCTGGCCGCTTCCATCTGGCCGTCGAGCATGTCGCCGTGAGCGTCCAGGGCTTTGTAGCGGTAGAGAGGCATCAGGCCTGCGAGCTGGGATTGGGGAATCGGGATGGGAGATTCGGCAACCGCGGCTTCGCGCCGGACTGCGCGTTGGCAGCGCGTCGGTTCGCGCAGGAAACGGCTGCAGCGACGCTGTTGCCGTGCCCGTTTCCGCGTCTCAGGGAAACTGGTCCCGGCACCTCACTGATCACGCATCCTCCGTAACGCGCAGGACTTCTTCGATGGTGGTTTCGCCGCGCAGGGCCTTGGACAACCCATCCTCGTACATGGTGCGCATGCCGGCCTTGCGCGCCAGTTGTTCGATCTCGCCCATGCCGGCGCGGCGCATCACCGCGCGCCGCAATTCGTCGTTCATCACCAGGAATTCGACGATGGTGGTGCGGCCGAGATAACCGGTGGGTGCGGTGGCCGAGGGACGCGGCCGATACAGGAAGATCTCGCCCTCGGGCTGCAGACGGCGCAGATTGAAGCGTTCGATCTCTTCGGGCGATGCGGCATAGCGTTCGGCGTTGGCCAGATCGAGTTTGCGTACCAGCCGTTGCGCCAGGATGCCGTTGATGGTGGAGGTGAGCAGATAGTCCTCCACGCCCATGTCGAGCAGGCGGGTGATGCCGCCAGCCGCGTTATTGGTGTGCAGCGTGGATAGCACCAAGTGACCAGTGAGCGCGGACTGGATCGCGATGCGCGCGGTTTCCAGATCGCGCATTTCGCCGATCATGATGATGTCCGGGTCCTGACGCACGATGCTGCGCAATGCGTTGGCGAAATCCAGCCCGATCTGCGGCTTTGCCTGAATCTGGTTGATGCCTTCGATCTGGTATTCCACCGGGTCTTCGACGGTGATGATTTTCACGTCGGAGGTGTTGAGCTGGCTCAACGCCGTATAGAGCGTGGTGGTCTTGCCCGAGCCGGTGGGGCCGGTGACCAGCATGATGCCGTGCGGTTGCTCCAGCACCTTGCGAAACTGCGGCAGGAAGTCTTCGGTAAAGCCGAGCTTGTAGAAGTCGAACACCACCGTTTCGCGATCGAGCAGACGCATCACCACGCTTTCGCCATGCGCGGTAGGCACGGTGCTGACGCGCAGATCCAGCTCCTTGCCCTGCACGCGCAGCATGATGCGGCCGTCCTGCGGCAGGCGGCGTTCGGCGATGTTGAGCTTGGCCATGATCTTGATGCGACTGATCACTGCAGCAGTGAGCTTGGCCGGCGGGCTTTCGCCTTCCACCAGCACGCCGTCGACGCGGTAACGCACCTTGAGCCGGCTTTCGAACGGTTCGATATGGATGTCGGAGGCACGCAGCTCCACCGCGTGCTGGATGACCAGATTCACCAGCCGGATCACCGGCGCTTCGGACGCCAGGTCGCGCAGCGCTTCGATGTCGTCGCTGCTATTGGCATCGCCATCGGCGGTTTCGACGATGGTGCCCATCGCGCTGCGGCCCTGGCCGTACCAGCGCTCGATCAGATCGTCGATTTCCGAACGCAAGCCAACCTGCAACAGCAGGGTGCAGCCAGTGGCAAGACGCACCGCATCAATGGCGTAATCGTCGTAAGGGTCGGCGATCCACAGCTCCAGCCGGCCATCGCGTTCGCCGACCGGGCAGAGATGAAATTGTTTGAGGAAGCGCAACGACAAGCCCTGCACTTCGGGCAGCATTTCCGGCGGTGTATCGCCGAGTTGGCGTGCATCCACCAACGGCAGGCCGAGCACCTCGGCGCAGGTCTCTGCGTGATCGCGTTCGGACACCAGACCCAGGCGGCCGAGCAGCGTGAGCAGGCCCATGCCGGATTCGGTCTGCAATTGGCGCGCGCGCAGCAGATCGGTGTCTTTCAGACGACGGCGTTCAAGCAGCGCATCGACGATGCGCATTTCCGCACTTCGATGCTCGATAGGATCGACGGCAACCGCGTTCACACTCGTCTCCACTGGTCCGGCGCCGACTGTAGCAGTTTGCCGCGACGATCAACCGCACGCATCTGAATCGCCCTGAAAAGCAATGCCCCCGGTCATTGGCCGGGGGCATCGGTCACACTATTTCGCTACTTACTGTCGTGCAACGAGCGTCAGCTTCGCGTAGCTCGCCGCGCCGACCAACTTGATGTAGTAAGTGCCGGCCTTGGGTGCAGTGAAACGCACGGTTTCGCTATTGCCCGGACGGGTCGACTTGGCGTCGTAGCTGGTCGCGCTGGGCTCGGCCGCGTAGCTGACGTACATCGACACATCGCCGGTGCCGCCGTAGGTCATGAAGCTGAGCACAGCACCGGCCTTGGCTTCGAAGCTGTACAGCGTGGAGCTGCCGGCGGCGCCGCTCAATCCGGCAACCGGTGCCTTGTTGGTCAGTTCGATGGCGCTGGGTGCGCAGCTCTCGGTGGCCGGGTCGCATGGCTCTTCCAACACCGCTTCCAGCGCGGCCTTGGCATCGACGATGCCGCTGCCGATCGGGGTGCTGGCCGGCGGGGTCACCGGGAAGCGGCGGCTGGTCTGCTTGAGCAGCGCTTCGACCGCAGCCGGGGTCAGCGGGCCGTCGCCCAGGCCGATTGCAGCGCTTTGCACCAGCGCAACGACGCCAGCCACATGCGGCGAGGCCATCGAGGTGCCGCCTAGACCCATATAGGTATAGCTACCTGAGGTCGGCGTGGTCGCACCGGTGTAGCCGGCCTGCCAGATGTAACCGCCCGGGTTGCCGTCCACGCTGCCGCCGCCGCCGGGGCCGGACACGTCCACCTTGCTGCCGTAGTTGGAGTAATAGGTGATGCCGCCGGTGATGCGCGTGGCGCCAACGGTGATGGTGTTGTTGCAGCTGGCCGGCGAGTGGTTGGCCGCATCTTCGCCACTGTTGCCGGCCGCCACCACCACGGTGGTGCCGCGCGACACGGCGCCATTGATCGCCAGCTGGGTGGCCGAATCGCAGGCGCCGCCGCCGCCCAGGCTCATGTTGATCACTTCAGCCGGGTTGGTGTTGGTCGGCACGCCTTCGACGGTGCCGCCGGAAGCCCACACGATCGCATCGGCGATGTCGGAGGTGTAACCGCCGCAACGCCCGAGCACGCGTACCGGCAGGATGGTCGCCTTCGGCGCCACGCCAGCCATGCCCACACCATTATTGGTCGCTTCAGCCACGGTTCCCGAGACATGGGTACCGTGCCAGGAGCTCTCCTGCGCCACCGAGCCGGTATAGCAGACGTTGTCGGCCTCTTCCCAGTCGCCGTAATCGAGTGCGCCCGGCACGCGCGCATCGGTGGGACGACGCGAGACTTCGGCGTCGGTGATGAAGTCATAGCCCTGCAGGATATTGTCAGCGAAATCGGGGTGGCCCGGCAGGATGCCGGTGTCCAGCACCGCCACCACCACGCCCGCACCCTGCGACAGATCCCACGCACCCGGCGCATTGATGCCGCCATTGGGGTTGCTCAGATGCCACTGGTACTGCGCGTACAACGGGTCGTTGGGAACCAGCTGCGGGCTCACATCGGTGGCGGGGACGCTCTTGCTGATGTCGATCGGGCGCAGCATGCGGTCGATCTGCACGTCGGCCACGGACGGGTCGTTCTTCAGTTCGATCACCACCTTGTCCACCTGCGCGGCGCTCAGCGTGCTGGACAGCTTGATCAGGTCCGAGCCGATGCCCAGCTTGCGCACATACGTCGCCTTGGCGGCGGCAGCGCTGCTGCGCGCGCCAGTGCTGACACCAACGCGGCCCACAGCGGCCTGCACGGCGCTCAGCTTGCTACTGCGATCGGTCGCAGCAGCGGCGTTGTCCTTGTAACGCACGATCAACCGGCTACCGAACGCTGCGCCGGCCGGAGCTGCCTGGGTCGGTTCCTTGACCAGCAGTTTTGGGGCAGCAGCAAGGGTGCCAGACGCACCAAGGGCCATCATCAGGATGGCGCCGGTCAGCGGGTTGAGACGGAAATTCTTGTCGATCACGGTGAAGTCCTCTTCGTATTTTTCGTGAATCAGGCTTGGAGCAGCCAGCGCAATCGCTGCGTACCGCGGTGCGGTTCACGGCGTCCTTGTCGGCCACCCCTGGTACGGCCATCACTCCATGCGAATCCGTTGGCCGGCCCAGCCACGGTCCTTGCCCGCCCCCTCAGGCCTTACAGATCGCGACGACGCACCTGGCGCCGCCGCGTTTGATGCAACCGCGCTTACCAGCCGAAACCGGCACCCACGCCGACCGAGCGGTCGTCACCACTGAGCGCGCCGCCCACGGTGACCGTGGCGCGCGGGCTGATCGCACGTTGGTAGCCCACCGACAGTGCCGACTCGCCGTTCTGGAAGCCGACACCGGCACCGATGCGGTTCTGCGACGCGATACCCGCCACGCTGGCGGACATGTTCAACATCGCCGAGCTCATCGCGCCCTGGCGATCCAGACGACGGTTCTGTCGGCGCAGACGATCTTCGATATCGCCCTGGTAGCTTTCGAAGCTGTCGGCCATCGCGTTGTAGCGGCTGTCGGTGTAGCTGTTGGCCGCAGCAACGCCGTTATCCAACTGGCCCTTGTTGACCGCATCGGTGGCACGCGTGCCGGCGGCCACATTGGCTACCTGACGCTCGCCGCCGACGCTGCCCACCGACACCGTGTTGGCACGATCTGCAACCGACCCCTGACCCAAGGCGACGGCACCTTGTGCAGTGGCACGTGCGCCCTGGCCGATCGCGGTACCGGAAGCCGCGGTGACCTGCGCGCCTTCGCCCATCGCCACGGCATTGGTTGCCACGGCCGCGATCTGCGTATTGGCACCCACCGCAGTGCTGCCATCGGCATTGACGCGTGCATTGCTGCCGATCGCGGTGTCGTTGGGGCCATGCGCATATGCGCTGCCGCCGATTGCCGTGCCGGTAATGTGATTCGCCACCGCAGCGGTACCGACCGCCGTGGACGTGGCTGCCGGCGTGACGCTGCCGACACCAGCGGCAGTGGGTGTGCCCTGCACCGCGGCTGTTGCCTCGCTCGCAGTGCTTGTGACATTGCTGGACACATCGCTGACCGCAGTCGCCGCCACTGCCGGCACTGTTGCGGTGCGCAGCGACGCGGTGCGTGCAGCGGTGTTGGCGGGAGTGCCACCACTGCGTGCATCCAGCTCGGTGACCTTGCTGTCCAACGCAGTCAATGCGGCACCAACGTTGTTGTAGCTGGCACCCTGGATCACATACGTCGGCGCCACGAACACGCCTTGCGCGCCGATCGCCGCACCGCCGCCGAGGAAGCTGGCTGCATTGCTCAACGATTGGAACAACTGGCCGCCATTGACCGCATCGGTGCTGGCACTGGCAATCGCGCCGGTGCCGACGTTGACGATGCGGCGCGTGGCCGGGCCGCCGCGACCGTTGCCGCTACCCACCGACACCGTATTGGCGTCATAGGTGCGCGAGCCCGAGCCCAGTGCCACCGAATCGGCACCGCTGGCACCGGCATTCGCACCAAGCGCCACGGAATTGCTGCCGCTTTCGCGCACGAAGGAGTTGTAGCCCAGCGCAACGCCGTTTTCGCCGATGGCGTTGGTCTGCCGGCCCATCGCGGTGCTGTTCACGCCGCTGGCGCTGCTGTCCACCCCCATCGCGCTTGCACCAGTGGCCGACGCGCGGCTGCCGGAGGCAATCGCCACGCTACGTGCACCCGTGGCAGCAGCGCCGGAGCCGGCCGCAGTGCTGCGGTCGCCGGTCGCCGTGGCTACCGCGTCGCCGGTGGTCTTGAACTTGCTGGTGGTGTTCTGCACATCGGCCGATACCGCATCCAGCTGTCCCTTGTTGACCGCATCGGTCGCCACCAGGCCATCGCTGACGTTGACGATGCGGCGCGTCGCCGGGCCGCCGCGACCATTGCCGCTGCCGATCGACACCGTATCGGCTTCATAGGTGCGCGAACCCGAGCCCAAGGCCACCGAATCAGCACCGGTCGCGCCGGCATTGGCACCCAGTGCCACGCCGTTAACTGCGCTCTGGCGCACGAACGAGTTGTAGCCCACCGACACCGCGTTTTCGCCGATGACGTTGACCTGACGACCGACGCCGGTGCTATTGATGCCGGTGGCCGATGCATCCACACCGATCACACTGGCACCCACCGCATTGGCGCGGCTACCGCCGCCCAATGCAAGCGTGTTGTCGGCAAGCGCGGCTGCGCTCTGGCCCAACGCAGTGGCATTGACGCCGTCGGCATAGGAGTTCCAGCCGATCGCGGTAGCGTAGTCCGCAGTGGCCCAGGCACCGGCACCGAAGGCCGCTGCACCCGTGCCGGAGGCCCGTGCCGGAATGAAGCCGAAAAACGTGCTGCCGCCGACGGCCACACTCTCATCGCCGGTGGCTTCGCTGAATTCGCCAACTGCAACCGCGCTGGCACCGGAGGCCAACGCAACGGCGCCGACGGCGGTGCTGTAATCACTCGACGCCACTGCGCCGTAGCCCAGCGCCGACGACAAGCGACCGCTGGATTCGCTGTAGCCACCGAAGGCGGCACTACCGACATTGGATGCGGTACTGCGGAAACCCGCAGCGATGGCCTGATTATCGGAGGCCACCGCTTCGCTGCCGAGGGCGGTGGTGTAGGTCGAAATCGCCTGCGCACCCGCACCGTGTGCGGTGGCGCCGATATCGCTGGCCAATGCGTTGCTGCCGACCGCGCTGCTGTTTTCGCCCAATGCCTGGGCATTGCTGCCCAACGCGGCCGCACCGATACCGCCAGCCACTGCGCCGACGCCTACTGCAGTGGCGTTGTCGACCACGGCTTGCGCGCCCGCACCCAATGCGGTGGCACCGTTACCGGTGGCATTGGCGCCCTCGCCTGCCGCCAGGGCGTCATCGCCCTCGACATAGGCACCGGCATCGCTGTCGGCACTGCCACTGGCCTTGAAGTACTTGCTGGTGGTTTGCGCGGTTTCGGCAACGGCGTTGAGCTGATTCAGATTCACCGCGTCGGTACCCTGCGTACCGGCCGCAACATTGGTGATCTGACGCTCGTTACCAGCACTGCCCACCGACACCGCGAAGTCGCGATCGGCGACCGAGTCGGCACCCAATGCCACGCTGCCTTCGCCGGTGGATTCAGCGAAGTTGCCCAGCGCGGTGCTGTTGAGGCCCGGTGCCCAGGCCGCGCCACCGACCGCAGTGGAGTAATCGCCGGAGGCTTCGGTCGGCAACAGACCGAGCAAGGCACCACCAACCGAGACGCTGTGGTAGCCACTGGCCACACTGCCCTGGCCGGCCGCAACGCTGTAGCCGCCGGTAGCAGCTGCATCGCCGCCCACGGCAACGGTGTTGGAGCCGCTGGCAGTGCTGAAATTCCCCAGCGCCGTGCTGTTGAAACCGCTGGCGGTGGAATAGCCACCCAAGGCGGTGGAGTAATTGGACGTGGCTTCGGCACCGAAGCCGAACGCCGCGGCGCTGGTGCCGTTGGCGACGCTCTCCGCGCCGACGGCGGTGGCCGATTCGCCGCTGGCGCTGGCGAAATAGCCCATGGCAGTGGATTCGCTGCCCTGCGCTTCGCTCAGCGAACCGACCGCCAGCGAGCCATCGCCATAGGCGCCGGCGGCGGCGCCGAGTGCGGTGCTCTGCGCGCCGGCCGCTTCGCTTTCGCCCCCAACGGCCACGGCATAGTCGCCGCTGGCCTGGCTGAAGGCGCCATTGGACACACTGCCGAAGCCGCTGGCCGCTGCGTTGTAACCGGCCGCATTGGCGTATTGCGCGGTGGCGCTGGCGCCGCTACCGATGGCCACAGCGCCGATCGCGGTGGCTTGGCTGCTGGACCCGAACGCGCTGCTGTAATCGCCTTCGGCCGTGGCATTGGAGCCGGCGGCGGTCGCGTCCTCGCCCTGCGCATCGGCCGTGCCGGTGCCGGTGCCGGCGAACAGGCGCGCGGTGTTTTCAGCGGCGCCAGCGACGGCGTTGAGCTGGTCCAGATTCACCGCATCGGTGCCCTCGGTGCCGGCCGCAACATTGGCAATCTGCCGCGCGCTACCGGCCGCGCCCACCGACACCGTGTTGGCGCGATCGGCGACCGAACCCGCACCCAGCGCAACGCTATCGTCGGCAGATGCCACCGCACCGCTGCCGAGGCCGATGCTCCGCGTACCCGAGGCGTTGGATTGCCAGCCCAACGCGACGCTCTCGGTACCGGGCGCATAGGATTGGCCGCCAAGCGACGTGGCGCTTGTACCCGCCGCATTGGCGTAAGTGCCCAGGGCAACCGACGAGTAGTTGCTTGCCTGCGCATTCGCGCCGAGTGCCGTGCTGTAGTAACCATCGGCCACACTTTCGGTACCGATTGCGGTGCCGCTATCCCCACCCGCCACACTGCCAAAGCCCGTCGCCGTTGCTCCGCGTCCACTTGCGGCACTGGAGCCGCCGACGGCCGTGCTGGAATATCCCGATGCCATGCTGTCGCTACCCAGCGCGGTGGCGTTGTCATCAACGGCACGGCTGTTGTTCCCCACTGCCGTGGCAGAGGGTGCACTGGCGCTGGCGTAGCCGCCGATGGCCGTGGAGTACGCAGCGGTTTGACTGCCCGCGCCGAGCGCAATGCTCTGGTCGCCGTCAGCCTGCGCTCCCCAACCCACTGCGATGCTTTCATCGCCGGTCGCATCGGATTGGCCTCCGAGCGAAATGGCACGCGGACCAAATGCATTTGCGTAGGTACCCACCGCAATCGAGCCGGTATCGGCCGCAGCCGCGTTCGCGCCCACTGCCGTGCTGTCGTCACCGTAGGCGAGACTTTCGGTACCGATGGCGGTGCCGCCGCTGCCCCACGCCACGCTGGCAAAGCCCAATGCGGTCGATGCGGTCCCATTGCCGATGCTTTCGTAACCGATCGCTGTGGCACCGCGGCCATTGGCGATGCTGGTGCCGCCCACGGCGGTGCTGAAATAGCCCGATGCGTTGCTGTCGCCGCCGAGTGCGGTGGCGTAGTCGTCGCCGGCATTGCTGTTGAACCCCACTGCCGTGGCATTGGCAACACTGGCGTTGGCATTGCTGCCGACCGCCGTGGTGCCCAGCGCGGACGCCTGGCTGCTCGCGCCGAGCGCGATGCTGTCGTCGCCGGACGCGGTGCTGGCGCCGCCCAGCGCAACGGTGCGCTCACCGAAGGCACTGCTGTTTGCGCCGATCGCGGTGGATGCAGTGCCACCGGCGGCGGCGTTGGCGCCGAAGGCAGCGCTGTCGGTACCGAACGACACGCTTGCACCACCCACGGCGGTGCTGGTGTCGCCGAACGCCACGCTACCCACGCCCAGCGCAGTGGAATCCGCGCCGTTGGCGATGCTCTCGTAACCCAGCGCCGTCGCGCCGCTGGCAGTGGCCTGGCTTGTGACGCCCACGGCGGTGCTGGCATCGCCCGAGGCGCTGCTGTTGCCGCCGAGCGCCGTGGTGTTTTCCGCGATTGCGGTGCTGTTGAAACCGACTGCCGTGGCGTTGTCGGTGGTGGCATTGGCGCCGCTGCCAACTGCAGTTGCACCCTGCGCAGATGCCGCGCTGCTCGAACCCAGCGCGGTGCTGTAGTCGCTGTCGGCCAATGCGTTGGAACCAGCAGCCACGCTGTCGACGCCTTGCGCGATCGCAGCACCATCGCCGGTGGCGACGAAGGAGCGCGCAGTGGTGGACGCAACATCGGACACTGCGGTGAGCTGGTCGAGATTCACCGCATCGGTGCCTTCGGTACCGGTAGCGACATTGGTGATCTGGCGCTCTGCGCCATCAGCGCCCACCGACACGGTATTGGCGCGCGTGGCGACCGAGTTGGCGCCCAAGGCAACCGAATTGGCGCCGCGGGCGGTGCTGTAATACCCCAGCGCCGTGCTCAGTTCGCCGCTGGCCCAGGATTCCGGACCCACGGCGGTTGCGCCTTCGCCCGGTGCATACGCGAAGTAGCCCACGGCGGTGGCTTCGGTGCCGGAGGCTTCGCTCAGCGTGCCGACCGCGGTGGTGTAGGTACCCGACGCAATCGCGCCGGCGCCCAGCGCGGTGGAGGCTTCGCCACTGGCCTGGGTCTGCACGAAGAAGCCCAGACCGGGAATCAGATCGACCGGGCCGCCGACTGCGGTGCTGCTGGTGCCGCTGGCGCTGGTTTGGGTGCCGACGGCAGTGGCGTAATCGCCTCCCGCATTGGCCACCGCACCGAAGGCAGACGCCTGCGCGCCTGCTGCGTATGCGCCCACGCCGAACGACGATGCAGCAAAGCCATCTGCATTGGCGCTGGCGCCGACCGCGGTGCCGCCGACGCCGGCGCTGGTGGCACCAGTGGTGACCGGCACACCGCCGTTGGTGATCAGCGGCTGGCCGTCTTCATTGACCGCCGCGCCGCCCACGGCCACGCTGGCCGGGCCATTGGCCTGCGCGTTGTGACCAAATGCTGCGCTGTTCTGCCCGGATGCCAGCGCATTGGCGCCGACCGCAGTGGCGTTGGTGGCGACCGCATTGGCGCCGGTTCCCAGCGCCGTGGTCGCCGTGCCGACGGCATTGGCACCGTCGCCTGCAGCGAGTGCGCTGTCGCCTTCGACATAGGCGCCCACGCTGTCTTCGCCCGGGGTTGCCTTGAAGAACAGCGCGGTGTTTTCAGCCACATCGGCCACGTCACGCAACTGCGCCACGTTGACCGCATCGTTTGCGTTGACACCGGCAGTGACGTTGGTGATGCGGCGCGTCGCCGGGCCACCGCGACCATTGCCGCTGCCCACCGACACCACGTCGTCTTCGTAGGTGCGCGAGCCTGCGCCCAGCGCCACCGAGTTTGCGCCGCTCACGCCGGCATTGGCACCGAGCGCCACGCCGTTTTCGCCGCTCTGGCGCACGAAACTGTTGTAGCCGATCGCCACGGCGTTTTCGCCGATCGCATTGGTCTGGCGGCCGATCGCACTGCTGTTGACGCCACCGGCGCTGCTGTCGGCGCCGGTGGCCACGGCGCCGGTTGCGCTGGCGTGGCTATTGGCGCCGATGGCGGTGGCCTTGCTGGCCGGTGCCGACGCGCCGCGCCCCACTTCCACCGATTGCGCACTGGCGGGAAGTGGCGTGGCGAATCCGGCGCCACCCGCCAGGGCGATGGCAGCGGTCAGTGCCAGGCGGTGGCGGCGATCGATGAACGAGGCTGACGCAACGGCTCCGGGGCTGTCACCGCTGGCCAGTTCCGAGGCTACGGCCCACACACCAAGCGATTTGTTCCAGACCTTGCGATAAATCCGATTCATCGACGCACGACTCCTGAGTTGTTGGACTGGTTTTGGCGAACACCAGGCAGCGAAAGGCGTTCCAGCCTGTGATTCACCGCAGTTATTCGCGCTACGGGCCTTGCGGCGGGACGACTTGCGCCTGCTCCCTGGATAGTCAAAAAGTGAACGCTACCCAACCATAGAACTGAGCAAAGTGTTAACAGCCGTCATTTCAGGCGTCAAGTTTTTGACATAAAGCGAAGATAAGTGCGCGTTTGATCACAGTTCTGGTTGCTTTTATTAGATTTTTGATAAATCTTTGGAAAACAGCGACCTAGATCATGTCCTTAGAGACATTTCAGAGCTGAATAGGCAGAACGGGAAAAGACAAAAACCCCCGCGCGCAGGACGCCGGCAGGCGCGATTGCGCAAAAAGGCAGGGGTGGCGTGTCGATTCTGTGGCCAACGTGCCGCACCAGTAACACACCGCCATCTGACGCGCGGGACAGCCATGCCTCAGGCAATTGCCGCCAAGGAACTGACGATGCTGCGGGACGGCGGCGCCAGGCGTCGGATCATTGGCGCGCCAACAGGCTGGCCGCTTTGCAGGCCGTGCCCTTCAATCTGATGGATGTCGGTGCCGACACGCAGCGTGGTGAAGCGCATCGTCTGGCCAATGCCGCATGCATGGATGTAGCGGCGCCCAAAACGCTGTTGCGGAGAATCGCGATACCTGCGAACAACGTGGCGCTTTTAAAAAAAAACCATCGTGGTCGATTCGCTTGAGCATCCGCCAGTGACCGCAGCACTCGGCGAAGCGTCAACCGCCCGGCAACTGCAGGCGCGGCGCGCCGTGCCAAAACGACAACGGCCGCGTGCATCGCTGCACACGGCCGTCGAGTGAGGCATCAGCGGCTACAGATCAGCCGCACGCCATCAACCGCACCACACACGCGCGTTGCGGAACATCCGCAGCCACGGCGAGTCGTCGCCCCAGTCGGCCGGATACCAGCTCAGGTTTGCGCTGCGCGGCGTGCGCTCGGGATGCGGCATCAGGATGGTGACGCGACCGTCGCTGCTGGTCAGCCCGGTGATGCCGTCAGGGGAACCGTTCGGATTGAGCGGGTACTGCGACGCCACCGCGCCATCGCCATCGATGTAACGCAATGCCACGCGTGCAGCGGCCTGGTCCACGGCCGTGTCGAACTCCGCACGGCCTTCGCCATGCGCCACCGCCACCGGAATTCGCGAACCCGCCATGCCGCGCAGGAAGATCGATGGCGACTCCACCACTTCCAGTAGCGCAGTGCGCGCTTCGAACTGCTCACTGCGGTTGCGCAAAAAGCGCGGCCAATGCTCGGCACCGGGAATGATGTCTTTGAGCTGGCTGAGCATCTGACAGCCATTGCACACGCCCAGCGCGAACGTCTCGCTACGCGCGAAGAACGCGGCAAACGCATCGCGCAGCGCCGAACGCTCCAGGATCGAAGTGGCCCAGCCACGACCGGCACCCAGCACGTCGCCGTAGCTGAAACCGCCGCACGCCGCGAAGCCGACGAACTCGCGCAAATCCACGCGGCCTTCGATCAGGTCGCTCATGTGCACGTCGTAGGCACGGAAACCTGCGCGCTCGAAGTTGTAGGCCATTTCGATCTGCCCGTTGACGCCCTGCTCGCGCAGGATCGCCACCTTGGGCCGTGCACCAGTCGCCACGAACGGCGCGGCCACATCTTCGGATGGATTGAACACCAGCTTCGGACGCAGGCCCGGCGCCTTGAAATCACGCGCCAGCGCGCGCTCTTCGTCGGCGCTGTCCGGGTTGTCGCGCAGCTTCTGCATGGCATGGGTCACCGACCACCATGCATCGAACAGCTCTTCCCAACGCCACTCGGCCAGCACGCGGCCCTGCCCGCTCACGCGGATGCGCGGCGTGCCGGTGGGCCGTGCGATGCGCTGCGCGCATTCGGTCAACGCGTGGCGCTCGACCAGATCGGCGAACGCGGCGCGGTCCTCGCTGGCGATTTGCACCACTGCGCCCAGTTCTTCGTTGAACAGGCTGCGGAACGCATCGTCGCCCCACGCATCCAGCGTGATATCCAGACCCTGCCGCGACGCGAACGCCATTTCGCACAACGCAGCAAACGCGCCGCCATCGCTGCGATCGTGATACGCCAGCAACAGCCCGCTGTCGCGCGCATCGCGGATCAATTCGAAGAAACTGCGCAGACGCTGCGCATCATCCAGATCCGGCACGTCACCACCGAATGCAGGCAACGCCGCGTCATCGGCATACACCTGCGCCAGCACCGACCCACCCAGACGCTGCTTGCCACCGCCCAAGCCGATCAACCACAACTCGCTATCTTCCTCGTTGCGCAGCAACGGCGTCAGCTGCGTGCGCACATCGCCGACCGGCGCGAATGCACTGATGATCAGCGACACGGGTGAAACGCTTTTCAGCGTTTCACCGGGAATCGGGAATCGGGAATCGGGAATGGTTGAAGCGGAGGGCTCTGGCGTTTCGCCATTCCCAATTTCCGATTCCCCATTTCCGGCAACCCACTGCGCCTGCATCGACAGCGAATCCTTGCCCACCGGCACGCTCAGTTCGAGCGCGGGACACAGTTCCATGCCGATCGCGCGCACGGCGTCGTACAGCAGGGCGTCTTCGCCGCTGTGACCGGCGGCGGCCATCCAATTCGCCGAGAGCTTGATGCTGTCCAGCCGCTGCACCGGTGCAGCGCACAGGTTGGTGATTGCTTCGCCCACTGCCATGCGTGCGGACGCGGCGGCGTTCAATAGCGCCAGCGGGGTGCGCTCGCCAATCGACATCGCCTCGCCTTCGAAGGTGTCGAAACCGGCCATGGTGATCGCGCAATCGGCCAGCGGCAGCTGCCATGGGCCGATCATCTGCTCGCGCGCGGTCAACCCACCCACGCTGCGGTCGCCGATGGTGACCAGAAAGCTCTTGGACGCCACGGTGGGATGCGCCAACACGCGCAAGCCGGCCTCGTGCAAATCCAGCCCAGCGGTCTGCAACACCGGCCACTGCGGCGCCGGCGGATGCACCGCATCGCGATGCATCTTCGGCGCCTTGCCGAACAGCACATCCATCGGCAGGTCGATCGGGAGCGGGGAATCGGGAGTGGGGAATGGGGAATAGTGAGAAGCGACATCGGCAGCCGGCAGCGTGCTGTTGCCATTCCCGATTCCCAATTCCCGATTCCCGGCGTCGAGGACGCCATAGCCAACCACCAGCCGCTCCTCGGCGGTGGCCACGCCGACGGCGGCGAACGGGCAACGCTCGCGGGCGCAGATGGCGGCAAATTCGTCCAGGCGCGCCTGCGGCACGCCAAGCACATAGCGTTCCTGCGATTCGTTGCACCACAGTTCCAGCGGCGACAACGACGGGTCGTCGGTGAGCACGCGGCCCAGGTCGATGATGCCGCCTACGCCCGAATCGTGCAGCAGCTCGGGAATGGCGTTGGACAGCCCGCCTGCGCCCACGTCGTGGAACCAGCGGATCGGGTTGTCGATCCCCAGCGCCACGCAGCGGTCGATGACCTCCTGGCAGCGGCGTTCCATCTCCGGGTTTTCGCGTTGCACGCTGGCAAAGTCCAGCGCTTCGGCGCTGTCGCCGGCCGCCACCGAACTGGCCGCACCGCCGCCCAGGCCGATCAGCATCGCCGGGCCGCCGAGCACGATCACCGCATCGCCCGGTTGCAGGCGCAGCTTTTGGACCTGGTTGCGATCGATCGCGCCCAGGCCGCCGGCCAGCATGATCGGCTTGTCGTAGGCGCGGGTCAGGCCCGGGCCTTCGGCCAGCTCGAAGCTGCGGAAATAGCCGAGCAGATTCGGCCGGCCGAATTCGTTGTTGAATGCAGCACCGCCCAGCGGGCCGTCGAGCATGATGTCCAGCGCCGGGGCCATGCGCGGGTTCAGCGCGCGCGGCGCTTCCCACGGCTGCGGCAGGGTCGGGATGCGCAGATGCGAGACGGTGAAACCGGTCAGGCCGGCCTTGGGCTTGCCGCCGCGGCCGGTGGCGCCTTCGTCGCGAATTTCGCCGCCCGCACCGGTAGCCGCACCGGGAAACGGCGCGATCGCGGTCGGGTGGTTATGCGTTTCTACCTTGATGGCGAAGGCCGACGGCAGCACCGCCTCGGCGCGGTACTCGCCACTGGCCGAATCCGGGCGATAGCGCGCGGCCGGCACGCCTTCCACCACCGCGGCGTTGTCGCTGTAGGCCGACAAGGTGTGTTGCGGGGTTTGCTGGTGGGTGTGCTTGATCATGCGGAACAGCGAGCGTTCCTGCGGTTTGCCATCGATGGTCCAGCTGGCGTTGAAGATCTTGTGCCGGCAGTGCTCGGAATTGGCCTGGGCGAACATCATCAGCTCGACATCGGCCGGGTCGCGGCCCAGCTCGGCGAAGCGTTCGCGCAGGTAGTCGATCTCGTCCTGCGCCAGCGCCAGGCCGAGGTCGCGGTTGGCCTGCTCCAGCCCATCCAGCGGCACGCGCTGCAACTGTCCGCGATCGGGCACGTTGAACAGCGCTTCGGCGGCCGCGGCCGAGCCGAGCAGCGATTGCGTCATCGGGTCGTGCAGCAGCTTGGCCACGGCGGCCTGCATCGCTTCGTCGGCCGGCCAACCGGCCAGATCGATGCGGGTACCGCGCTCCACGCGCTGGATCGGCTGCCCGGCGCCACGCACCAGCTCGGTGGCCTTGCTCGACCACGGCGACAAAGTGCCCAGGCGCGGCACCACGTAGCGGGAAGAGGCATCCGCATCGCGCGCGGCGGGCGCGGCGTTGGCCTGCAGGATCCGCTGCAAGGTGGCCTGATCGGGCGACTGCCCGGCGTCGGCGCGGATGAAGTACACGTGCCAGGCGCCGGTGATGCGCAGCGCGGGGACGAGGGTTTGCAGGCGGGTTTCGAGCCGAGCGCGGCGGAACGGCGAAAGGGCGGAAGCGCCCTCGAGGACCATCATGTCCGGGGAACCGTGTCAGAAACGGGGCTGCAGATTGTAACGGAGCTGATGGATCGACGCCGGACTGAGCGTGCACTGGGTGGGTTGATGGGGCCGTGTCGCGGGGCCAACGCAAGTCCTGCGCGACACAGGTGACCGTGGCTGGCGGACTCGCGGGCGACGAGGCTAGCGCTGACGCAATGGCTGCTGGCTGCTCGACAGCATGCCCGCGCGCTGATTGGTAGCTGGGCGAATTGCCAGGTTCAGGCCCCCGATCCCGCCAGCCTGCCCCAAAAAACGCGGAAGGCCGGAATGCATCTGCACTCCAGCCTTCCGTTCGCTCACGCCGGCCACCGAAGTGACCCGCAAAGCGGCATCACACCGCCGCTTCGCCATGGATCAGCGACTGCCGCCTGCGGTGGCGACAGCGCGCTTTTCCAGCGCCTCACGCAGCTGCGCTGGCGGCAGGTAGCCACCGAGCTGGGTGCCGTCGGGCGCGAAGATCGCCGGAGTACCGTTGACGCCCAGGCGCTGGCCCAGGGTGTATTCCATCGACACCGGGTTCTTGCAGTCCTTGGAGGCCACCGGCTGACCGGACTTGGCGGCCGTCAGCGCCTGCTTGCGATCGGCCGCGCACCACACCGCGATCATTTCCTTGTGGTCCTGACTGCCCAGACCCATGCGCGGGAAGGCCAGGTATTCCACCGCGATGCCCTGCTTGTTGAGCTCGCCGATCTCACTGTGCAGCTTGCGGCAGTAGCCGCATTCCACGTCGGTGAAGACGGTGACGGTGTATTTCGGATTTGCCGGCGCAAACACGATGCGGTCGGCCTTGGGCACGGTCTCCAGCTGCTTGCGACGATACGCCAGCAGGCCCGGGCTGGCGGCGAACTGCTTGTTCTGGATATCGAACGGCTGTGCCTGGATCAGATAACGGCCGTCATCGCTGACGTACAGCACCTGCCCGCCAACGACCACCTCACGGAACCCGGGGAACGGCGCGGCACCGATGTAATCGGGTTTGAAATCCGGGTCCAGCGCCTTGAGCGCGGTGCTCACGCGCTGGTCCACGCTACCGGTGGTGGCGGGCGCGGTGGCGGGCTTGGCGCCGGCAGTGCTTGCCGCAGGCTGCGACGATTGTGCGCAGGCGGTAAGACTGATCGCGCCCAGCAGCGCGGCGATGGCAAGACGATACATTCACGCATCCAGATGGAATGGGGTGGCTGGATTCTCGCACAGCGCAGATGAAGCCAGGCAGCGGCCGCGACATTTGTGAATCACAGCAGGCGAACAGTTGCTGCGCGGATTGGACAAACGCCATACAAACCGCGGTTCGGCAGGTCTGGCGGCCAGGCCCCGCATTCGCATTCGCATTCGCAGTCGCAGTCGCACAGCGCCATGGAGATTCCCCCAGAGCGTGGCGCCCGTTCTCTCTTGCTGTTCGGGGGCCGCAGCCGCGTGGCGTCCGGCGATGATCGCCAGCGTGAGGCATGTCAAGAAGGAGCGCGCGCTGCCGCACGACGCCAGCCAGACTGCGAGACCGTCACAACCGCCGAGCGCAGCTGATGATGCATCGCAACGTCAGCCACGCGTTATTCGTGCTGCCGCTGATCCAACCGGGCCCGTCTTCCCCGCTCGACCCTCGGCGCATCACCCGTGCGCCCATGCGCCACTGGTCAGCGCAGTGCGGACTAACCGCGCGGATGATGGCTGGCGTGCAGCTTCTGCAGATGCTGGCGCGCTACCAGCGTATAGATCTGGGTGGTCGACAGCGAACTGTGGCCCAGCAGCATCTGCAGCGCGCGCAGGTCGGCACCGTGGTTGAGCAGATGGGTGGCGAAGCTGTGGCGCAGCCCGTGCGGGCTGACCTTCCCCGGATCGATGCCGGCCACCGCAGCGTAGCGTTTGACCAACGTCCAGAATTGCTGACGGCTGAGCGGTTGGCGGGCGGCGTCGATGAACAACGGCACCTGCCCGTCCACCGCCGCCACCGGCGTGTTCGCGGCCAGCAGCGGGCGCGCTTCACGCAGATAACGCTCCAACCAGTGCTGGGATTCCTCGCCCAGCGGCACCAGCCGGTCCTTGCTGCCCTTGCCGGTCACCCGTAACACGCCCTGACGCAAATTCACCCCGACCGCCGGCAGGTTGACCAACTCGCTCACCCGCAGGCCCGCGGCGTACATCAGCTCCAGCATGGCGCGGTCGCGCAGGCCCGCGGGGCCATCCACCTCGGGGGCGGCCAGCAGCGCCTCGATCTGGCTTTCAGTCAACGCCTTGGGCAGCGAGCGCGGCAACTGTGGCGGGTCGATCAATGCTGTCGGGTCGTCGCTGCGCACGCCATCGCGCAGATGCAGCCCGTAGAACGCACGCAAGGTCGACAGCAGCCGCGCCGTGCTGCGGGGAGAGTAATTGGCCTGGGCACGCCAGCGCAAATAATCGAACAATGCAGCGCGGTCGATGCCGAGCACACCCCCGCCGGCACCGTCGCGCCAGCGCGCCAACCCTTCCAGATCGCGCCGATAGCTTTCCAGCGTCTGCCGCGCCACGCCCTGCTCGGCCCAAAACCGGTCGAGAAAACGTTCGATCACACCGGCATCGGCCGCCTGCAGCGGCGGTAGCTGCTGAGTGAGTTGGCGGCGTTCGGCGGGACTGCTGGCAGACATCGCAACAGCATAGAACGTGTCGCGCGCTTTGCGGGTGGATGCGTCGTTGGTCGCCGGTGCATGGCTTGCCTGGATGCGCTGCGTGCCGCTGACAGTGCGTTACGCAACGTGGTCACACGTAGCGATGCATGCATCGGCCGAAGGGAGAACGCCCACGCACAACGGGACACCGGGGATGCAGCGTCAACGCCACCGCACTTTGTCGCCAGGGCGGATGGATCACACGCACATGGATGCGCTCAATCGAACACCGGTCGCTGGCGCACCAGCCGTTGCGCCAGCATTCCATCGAGTCTGGCGCGATGTATCGAGTGCGTCAGCGCGAGCAAACACCAAAACGCACCTACCGCAGCGCGGCGTTGCACCGTGCTTGTCGACCGTTATGCTCGCGCCATGACTTCGATCGCTGCATCCGATTCCCCCCAGCCGGCCGCCCTGCTGCACTGGCGGCTATTGTCGATGTGCTACGACGCCTGGCCGGTGCTGGCGCTGTGGATGCTGATTTCGGCCGGTTTCACCTTGGGTTTCACCCTGGCCGGGCACCCGGCGCGCGAGAACATCGCACCGTTCAGTGTCTGGCAGTGGCTGCTCTGGCTGTGCTGCTGGGTCGCCGCCGGGGTGTACGCCACGCTGAGTTGGCGCCGCGGCGGCCAGACCCTGGGCATGCGTCCCTGGCGACTGCAGTTGGCCGGCCCGCAAGCCTCCTGGCGCGCGCTGTGGATCCGCTATGCGGTGGGCACGCTGTCGCTGGCCTTGGGCGGACTCGGATTCTGGTGGGCCTGGATCGATCGTGATCGTCTGACATGGCATGACCGCGCCAGCGGAACCAGAGTGCAGCGGATGGTCAGACCCAAGGCCTAAGCTCACCGCCGGTGCAGCCGATGCTCGATGCGGCAAGGGCCGCTCGTATTCTCCGGTTCTGAGCGCGCCGCCCGGACCCACCTGAGGATTGCTCTCTACGTCTTCTGGCGGCTCACACTGTCAGCCGGCGCAGTGCGGCACGCGCACGGCGTGAAGGACGCCCAACTGGGACCAGACGACAGCGACGTATCAAGCCACCGACCTGACGGTTGGATGTGGAGCAGGCGGCGACGGAACGGACCCTGCAAGTCCAGCTAATCGAGGTCGCCTATAGCCGCAAGGACGGCGGCAGGAGAGTGAAACTCACTGTCCGCGCTCATCCTTGTCGGATGGCTTTTCCAAGCCGGGCCATGATCTCTGAAGGTGTTCTCCAGCACGCTGCCCAACAGATAAAGCGCCAGGAACATCGGCGCCACCATCAGCGTATAAGCCGTCGCCCAGGATAGCTGGACCGGCAGGCGCGTCAGGCCCAGGCCATCTGCAACCATCATCTGCAGCATCACCGGCAGTTGTTTCCATACCAGTTGGGTCTTGTAGTCGACCTGCGGGTCGTGCGCAAAGCGCTGACAGAACGCAATCAGTGCCGCATACGGCACGCACATCGCCAATCCGGCCAGGCTCAGCCGGCGCACGTCAGCTACTGCGCCGCCGGAACAACCACGCCGACACGCCCAGCATCACCATCGGCGGTAGCGCATAGGCGATGCGGTAATCGAGCTTGAGCGCGCCGGCCATGCGGCCGAAAAACAGCTGCAGCAGCCAGAAGCCCAGCGCGAACAGGATGCCCAGGAACAGACGCTTGCCCAGACCGCCGCTGCGCAGCGAGCCGAACGAGAACGGAATTGCCGCCATGCACAGCGCCAACACGTTGACCGGATAAAACCAACGGCTCCAGTACTGATCCTCGTAATCGCGCGCGTCCAATCCATTGCGGCGTCGGTATTCGATGCTCTGCTCCAGATCGTGCGCGGACAGATTGCGTGGCTTGGCCAGTCCAGCGGCCAGCGCTGCTGGATTCAATTGCGATTGCCACGGCAATTCGGGGAAGGTTTCGCGCTGCACCGAGCGTTCCTGGAAGGTATCGCGACGTACCTGGCGCAGGGTCCAACGGCCATCGCGGTGCTCGGCCACCGACGCGTAGGTCAATTGCTGCATCCTGCCGCTAGGATCAAGGTGATACAGCCGTACATCGTGCAGATCCAGTGCGGTACCGCCGCCATCGAGCAACTTCTCTTCGCCACTCAAGGCGTTGAGGAAAGTGTCGCCCTCACGTGCCCACAGACCGGCATAGCGCGAAGACGCCATATCGCTGTTGTAGCGGGCACTGGCCTTGAGCGTGTCGGCCTGGTTCTGTGCCCACGGCCCGATGGTTTCGCCACTGATCACCATGCTGGCGGTCAGCAACGCCATCGCTGCAACGACCGAGGCGGACATGCGTTTGCGCGACACGCCCAGCGCGCGCAGCGCTGTCAGCTCGGACGTGGCAGCCAACTGGCCCAGGCCCATCAGCGCGCCAATCACAGCCGCAGTTGGAAACAAGGTGTAGGCCCGGCGCGGCACGGTGTAGGCCACGTAAGCCACCGCATGGCCGAAAGTGTAGCTGCCCTGGCCGATGTTCTTGGCCTCGCTGGCGAAGGCGTTGACCAAGTCCAGCCCCAACAGCACCGCCCACGTCAGCAGCACGGTGGACAGCACCACCCGGCCAACATACCAATCATGGACCCGCGGCGTCAGCTTCATGCGCGCGCCCTCGGCCGACGCACGCGGCCATCGCGCGCATACGCCCACACCGCCACTGTCAGCAGCGGCAGCGTCAGCCACCACAGGCCCAACGCTGCCGGGGTCTTGCCGTTGGCGATCCACTGGGTGCCGACGATCATCAGATTGGTGCCGACCATGTAGGCCAGGAACGCCAGCATGATCCGGCCATAACGCTGCTGCCGCGGCGCGCTGCGCGACAGCGGCAAGGTCAGCAAGGCAAACGCCAGCGCCAGCAGCGGCGGCGCCAGGCGCTCATGCAGTTGGGCACGCGCAGCGGGCCGCTCGTCGGACAGCAACTGGGTGGTCCACATCACTTCCGGGTCGTTGGCATCGTGCACACGGGTGCGGTCGGGCAAAGCGATGTCGCTGCTGGCGAACTTCATCAAGCGATAGTCCAAAGTCGCGCCGTCGGCCGGGCCTTCGGTACGGTAGCCATCGTCCAGGCGCAGGTAACGGTCGGTCTTGCCTTCGAAGAACATGGCGCCGCGGTCGGCGGTGACCACATCGATGCGGTCGTTCTGCTGCCGCTGCATGAAGACCTTGCCCAGGCCCTTGCCGTCGGCAGAGATCGTCTGCATGTACACCACCCCACCGCCGGACAGGGGTGTGAACTGGCCCGATTCCAGGCCAGCCATCAGCACGCTGCGGTTGGCATCTTCCAGCATCGCCTCGGCCGTGCGGCTCGCCCAGGGGCCCAGCCACAGCGAGCACAGCCCGATGATCACCACCACCGGCACCACCAGCATCAGCATTGGTCGCAACATGCGCCTGGGCCCGACACCGATGGCGGTAATGACGGCCATTTCTGAATCGCGGTATAGCCGCGCCAGCGCCAACAGCAGGCCCAGCATCAACGCCAGCGGCAGGATGATGGGCAGGTAGGCCACGAACTGCAGCCCCACCTGCGACAGCAGCAAGCGAGCGGGGATGCGGCCGTCGGCGATATTGCCGAGGATATCGACCAGCACACCACCGACGCTGACGACCAGCAGCACGATCAAGGTGGCCAGGAAGCTCTGGGTGAAATCGCTCAGCAGGTATCGATCGAGCTTCGGCATGGGGTGGGCTTGTTTTAAACTCTCGGATTCGTTCGCGGCGGCGCCAGCCTAGTCCGGTTGGCGTAAACAGCCCGCGATTGTACGGATTTGCCTACGGAATCTGATCAATGGCCCTGCAATTCACCCTGAACCAAGACGCGCCGGCAAGCGCCGCCGTCGACTGCATCGTGGTTGGCGTGTTCGCCGACAAGACCCTTTCGCCCGCTGCCCAGGCGCTGGACAGCGCCAGCCGGGGCCGTTTGACCGCCTTGGTGGCGCGCGGCGACGTGGCCGGCAAAACCGGTAGCACCACCCTGCTGCATGACCTGCCCGGCGTCACCGCCCCGCGCGTGCTGGTGGTCGGGCTGGGCGAAGCCGGCAAGTTCGGTGTAGCGCCCTACCTCAAGGCCATTGGCGATGCGGCCCGCGCGTTGAAGACCGGTGCGGTCGGCACCGCCCTGCTCACCCTGACCGAACTCACCGTCAAGGCCCGCGATGCCGCCTGGAACATCCGCCAGGCCATCGTCGTCAGCGACCACGCCGCTTACCGTTACACCGCCACGCTGGGCAAGAAGAAGGTGGATGAGACCGGCCTGACCACCCTGGCGATCGCCGGCGACGACGCCCGCGCGCTGGCCGTGGGCGTGGCCACCGCCGAGGGCGTGGAGTTCGCCCGCGAACTGGGCAACCTGCCGCCGAACTACTGCACCCCGGCCTACCTGGCCGACACCGCTGCCGCATTCGCCGGCAAGTTCCCCGGCGCCGAAGCCGAGATCCTGGACGAGGCGCAGATGGAAGCGCTCGGCATGGGCTCGCTGCTGTCGGTGGCACGCGGCTCGGCCAACCGCCCGCGGCTGATCGTGCTGAAGTGGAACGGCGGCGGCGATGCACGCCCGTACGTGCTGGTCGGCAAGGGCATCACCTTCGATACCGGCGGCGTCAACCTCAAGACGCAGGGCGGCATCGAGGAAATGAAGTACGACATGTGCGGTGGCGCCAACGTCATCGGCACCTTCGTGGCCACGGTCAAGGCCGAACTGCCGATCAATCTGGTGGTGGTGGTGCCGGCGGTTGAAAACGCCATCGACGGCAATGCCTATCGCCCGTCGGACGTGATCACCAGCATGTCCGGCAAGACCATCGAGGTCGGTAATACCGACGCCGAAGGCCGCCTGATCCTGTGCGATGCGCTGACCTACGCCGAGCGCTTCAACCCGGAAGCATTGGTGGACGTGGCCACGCTGACCGGCGCCTGCATGGTGGCCCTGGGCCACCAGACTGCCGGGCTGATGAGCAAGCACGACGACCTGGCCAACGAACTGCTGGCCGCCGGCGAGCACGTGTTCGACCGCGCCTGGCGCCTGCCGCTGTGGGACGAGTACCAGGGCCTGCTGGATTCCACCTTCGCCGACGTCTACAACATCGGCGGCCGCTGGGGCGGCGCGATCACTGCCGGCTGCTTCCTGTCGCGCTTCACCGAAAACCAGCGCTGGGCGCATCTGGACATCGCCGGCGTGGCCAGCGACGAAGGCAAGCGCGGCATGGCCACCGGTCGCCCGGTGGGTCTGCTGACGCAGTGGTTGCTGGATCGCGCGGCCTGATGTCGCCACGCGCTGCACTGGCGCTGATTGCCGGCTTCTCCGTTGTGAACGGAGCAGCCAGCGCGGTGCCGGGCTGGACCAGCCCCGGCATCGACCTGCTCTGGATCGTCGTGCAGATTGTGCTGTTGTTTGTCTGGCTGGCGGCCGACAGCCGCCGGCTCGGCTACCGCCGGCCGGCCTGGATGAATATCGGCATCGTGGCGTTCGCCGTGCTGTTCCTGCCGGTGTATCTGTACCGTTCGCGCCCGCCGGGGTGCCGCCTGCGTGCATTCGGCGGCCTGCTGTTGGCCGTGCTCGGCTTTGCTGCCCTGTTCGTGGCCGCCGGCATGGCCACCGAATTCTTGCTCTCCTCTCGCTTTGTGACCGCCTGATGCCCCGTGCCGACTTCTACCTGATCGCCAAGCCGCGCTTTCTCAACGAACCGCTGCGGCTGGTTTGCGAGCTGGCGCGCAAGGCCAACGACGCCAACCTGTCCACGCTGATCCTCGCTCGCGACGCGGAGCAGGCCGAGGCATTGGACGACCTGCTGTGGGCGTTCGACGACGAAGCCTACGTGCCGCACCAGATCGCCGGCACCGATGAGGAAGACGAACTGGCGCCGGTGCTGATCGCCGCGCCCGAGTTCGCCGCGCCTTCGCGCCCGCTGGTGATCAACCTGCGCGACGACCCGTACCTGGGCGCCTGCGACCGCGTGCTCGAAGTGGTGCCTGCCGACCCCGCCGCCCGCGAACCGCTGCGCGAACGCTGGAAGCAGTACAAGGCCCTGGGCCTGGAACTGACCAAGTACGACATGTGAATCGGGAATCGGGAATGGGGAATCGAAACTTGGCTCCCTCCCATTAGACCGTCACCAATCAGCACTCCCCGCTTGACCCATTCCCTATTCCCGACTCTCCATTCCCTGCCTTATGACCACCCTCGCTTCCAGCTACGACCCCTCTTCCTTCGAATCGCGCCTGTACGCGCAGTGGGAGGCAGCCGGTTATTTCGCACCGTCCGGCAAGGGTGAGCCGTACACCGTGTTGCTGCCGCCGCCCAATGTCACCGGCACGCTGCACATGGGCCATGCGTTCCAGCAGACGCTGATGGATGCGCTGGTGCGCTATCACCGCATGCGCGGTTTCGACACGCTGTGGCAGGTGGGCACCGACCATGCCGGCATCGCCACCGAGATGGTGGTGTCGCGCAACCTGGCGCTGGAAGGCAAGGGGCAAACGCGCGACTCGCTGGGGCGCGAGGGCTTCATCGCCAAAGTGTGGGAATGGAAGGCCGAATCCGGCGACACCATCGAGCGCCAGATGCGCCGGCTGGGCACCTCCAGCGACTGGTCGCGCAGCACCTTCACCATGGACCCGCAGCCGTCGGCCGCGGTCAACGAGGCGTTCGTGCGCTGGTACGAGCAGGGCCTGATCTACCGTGGCCAGCGCCTGGTCAACTGGGACCCGGTGCTGAAGACCGCGATCTCCGATCTGGAAGTGGAAAACGTCGAGGAAGACGGCTTTTTGTGGTCGATCCGCTACCCGCTGGCCAACGGCGTGACCTATGAGCACGTCGAGCACGATGCGGACGGCGTCGAGACGCTGCGCGAAATCCGCGATTACCTGGTGGTGGCCACCACGCGTCCGGAAACCATGCTGGGCGATACCGCAGTGATGGTGCATCCGGAAGACCCGCGCTACGCCACGCTGCACAGCGCCCGCATCGTGCTGCCGCTGACCGGCCGGCAGGTGCCGGTGATCACCGACGATTACGTCGACCGCGCCTTCGGCACCGGCGTGGTCAAGGTCACGCCTGCGCATGACTTCAACGATTACCAGGTGGGCATGCGGCACTCGCTGCCGATGATCAACATCCTCACGCCAGAAGCAAAGATTATCGGTCTTTCTAGCTATCGCGAGCGTCGTGAGACTGAAAACCCCCGTGAGCCAATTTTGACATTGGAGCGCGACGCTCTACCTTTCGACATAGGAATTCCAGAGAAGTATTGGAATCTTGATCGTTATGAAGCTCGCAAACTTGTCCTAGCCGATCTAGAGGACGAAGGTCGATTGGTGGAAACCAAGCCGCACAAACTGCAGGTGCCGCGCGGCGATCGCACCGGCCAGGTGATCGAGCCCTACCTCACCGACCAGTGGTTCGTGAAGATGGATGCGCTGGCAAAGCGCGGGCTTGAGCTGGTCGAAAGCGGCCAGATCCAGTTCGTGCCGCCGAACTGGATCAACACCTATCGCCACTGGATGGAAAACATCCAGGACTGGTGCATCAGCCGGCAGCTGTGGTGGGGCCATCGCATTCCGGCGTGGTTCGATGAGGCAGGCAAGTGCTATGTCGGCCACGACGAAGCCGAGGTGCGCGCGAAACACGGCCTGGGTGCCGACGTCGCGTTGCACCAGGACAGCGACGTACTGGAAACCTGGTTCTCCTCGCAGCTGTGGCCGTTCTCCACGCTGGGCTGGCCGGATGCGCACGCGATGGCCGAGCGCGGCTTCGAGCGTTATCTGCCGTCGTCGGTGCTGGTCACCGGCTTCGACATCATCTTCTTCTGGGTGGCGCGCATGATCATGGCCACCGACAGCTTCACCGGCCAGGTGCCGTTCCGCGATGTCTACATCACCGGCCTGATCCGCGATGCGCAGGGTCAGAAGATGTCCAAGTCCAAGGGCAACGTGCTCGATCCGCTGGACATCATCGACGGCATCAGCATCGAGGACCTGGTGGCCAAGCGCACCCATGGTTTGATGCAGCCGCGCATGGCCGAGAAGATCGAAAAAGCCACGCGCAAGGAATTCCCGGACGGCATCATCGCCCACGGTGCCGACGCGCTGCGCTTCACCATCGCCGCGCTCGCCACCCATGGCCGCGACATCAAGTTCGATCTGGGCCGCGCCGAGGGCTACAAGAATTTCTGCAACAAGCTGTGGAATGCCACGCGCTTTGCGCTGATGAACACCGAAGGCGCGCGCTTTGCCGGCGTGCCGCAACCGCGCACCGAAGCGGAGAAGTGGATTCTGGCGCGCCTGGACAAGGTCACCGCGGAAACGCATGCGCATTACGCCAACTATCGCTTCGACCTGCTCGCGCAATCGTTGTACGAATTCGCCTGGAACGCGTTCTGCGACTGGTTCGTGGAGCTGGCCAAGCCTGCGCTCAACAATCAGGACGCCGACGCGGCCGCCAGCACCCGCCACACGCTGCTGTATGTGCTGGAGTCGTTGCTGCGCCTGTTGCATCCGCTCACCCCGTTCGTCACCGAAGAGTTGTGGCAGCAAGTCGCACCGCGCCTGGGTATCACCACCGCGACGATTTCGCTGCAGAGCTTCCCGCAGGTTGGCGATGTCGATACCAGTGGCTATGCCACCGCCGAAGCCGATGTCGAATGGCTGAAGTCGATGGTGTCGGCGCTGCGCCGCGTGCGCAGCGAATTGAACGTGCCACCTTCCAAGCAGGTGCGCTTGCTGTTGCAGGCCGGCACCGCTGACGACCGCCCGCGCGTTGCCCGCTTCGCCTCGCAGCTGTCGTTCCTGCTGAAGCTGGAAACCATCGACTGGCTGGACGCTGGCCAGGCCACACCGCCGTCGGCTACCGCCATCGTCGGCGAACTCACGTTGCTGGTGCCGTTGGAAGGCTTGGTCGACATGGATGCCGAACGCACTCGCCTGGACAAGGAAATCAAGCGCGTGGAAGGCGAGATCGGCAAGTGCAACGGCAAACTCGGCAGCGCCACGTTCGTGCAGAACGCACCGGCCGCCGTGGTCGAACAGGAGCGTGCGCGCTTGAACGACTGGACCATGCAACTGACCGGCTTGCGCGAGCAGCGCGCGAAGATCTGAGATCGTCGATCAGCTGCTAGCGTGTCGAGGGTGCGGTGCCCTCGCCGCTCGCCGGACACGCCGTGCACCCATCGCTGCGGGCTCGTTGGCGGCATCAATGCCGCCAACGAGCCCGCAATCGGCGAGCATGCTGCACCAGACAGTTAGTCGGTGGCTTTCTTAAAAGCCATGAGCTTGCTTGGCTTGAATTGGCAAACGCACGGGACACGCAGGTCCGCCAGCATGGCTGTCATGCCTTGATTCCGGACATGCATACCGACCAGCTCGACGAGTCCTGGCCCGCTCACCGGCGCAGGCGCCTTGCGGCGTGTCCCGCGATGGTGGGCGGTAAGGGGCATGCAGTGAAGTGACACATCACGCCTTTCCCGATGCCCTCGGCCCACCGCACCAACCATGCGCTGTCGAACTAGAACTTCAAATCCACACGCGCATACCAGAACCGTCCACCGGGGATATCGTAGGTGGATGCGTCGTAGCCATTGAGGGAGCACGACAGGCAGATCGGCGGATCTTTGTCGAACACGTTGTTCAAGCCGGCCGTGAGTTGCAGGCCCTTGAGCCAATCGACGCGATAGCCCACCTGCGCATCGTGATAGGTAATCGCATCCAACCGGTTGATTCCCACCGACGGATCAGAGCACACCGCAAACTCCACGGCGTCGCCGCATTGCTCGGTGAGTTTTGAGATGTGCCGCGCGGTCCACGATGCCGTCCAGTTGCCCAGCGACCAACCCAGTACCGCGTTGCTGGTCCACTCCGGAATTGCGCTGTCGACCACCTCGATACCCGGCCCTTGCGGCTGCCGCTGCCCTGCCGCACCCAGCGCCTGGTAACGCCCCACCAAGGTGTTCTGCCACGATAGTTTGAAACGCCCGAATGCGGTTTCCGGCAGGGTCCAGAACAGATCCACGTCCCAGCCATCGGTCTTGATCGAGCCCAGATTGGTCAGCCGATTGTTGAAGGCATTGATGCCGCCGGTCGATGCCCGCCCGATGCCATTGCAGTACACGGTGTCCAGCGTATCCACGCACAGATCCAGCTGCGTCTGCGCATTGATCGCCTGGATGGCACCGTCCACATGATGGCGATAGAACGTCACCTCCAGATCGAGGCGGTCGGACCAACTGGCATTGCTCGCAAAGCCGGGGCTGAAGACCAAGCCCGCACTGAAACTGCGCGAACGCTCCGGGTCCAGTTGCTCGTTACCGCCGGTGGTCACCGAGATCTGCTGATTGGCTTGCTGATAGCCGGCAGGCACCCCGAGCGCCGCACAGTTGGCCGCACTGCCACGCGGCGCGGTGCCGCCCAGACCGATCGAACACGGGTCCGACAACTGCAGATCCGCACGTGCCGCCGAACCGAACAACTCGCCGATGGTGGGCGCACGGAATCCTTCTGCATAACTGGTGCGCAACACCAACTCATCGGTGACCTGCCAACGCAGACCGTACTTGGGCGTGAACTCGCCGCCGAATGTCGAATAGTCCGAATAGCGCCCGGCGATATTCAGATCGAGTTTGTCGCCCAATGCAGAGTTGGCGAAGATCGGGATATTGAGTTCGAGATAGGCTTCGTTGACGTCGTAGCTGCCCGAGGTGGGCAACGATGGCACGCCGTTGTAACGCCCCGCCACGGTGAGCGGATCGGGTTGATAAGAGCCTTCGTACTTGCGGTATTCGTAGCCGCTGGCGAATGACACCGCACCGCCTGGCAACTGAAACAACTCACTGCTGAGGTTGGCGGTGAACAGGCTCAATTCATTCTGGCTACGGTCGTGTACCACCGGTTGGATCCAGCGCAACATCTCTGGCGTGATGCTGCCGGCGCCGCTGAAGATATCCAGCGGCACGCAGCCGGCCACTGCCGCGCAGGCCGCCGGGTCGCCTAGCGCCAGGTTGATGTTGTAGAGGTTATAGCTGCCGTAGTTGGTCTGTTCGGCTTTGTTCTTGCTGTACATGCCGTTGACGTCCCAGAACCAGGTCCGCCCTGCACCTTCGAATGTACCGACCAAGCCGGTGCCGAAATACTGCGTGTCGACCTGTTGCTCGTAACGCCGCGGCCCGCCTTCCACCGGCCGCCGACCGATCTGGATCAGGTTGGTGGCCGAGTTCAGATCGAACCCGAACGGATTGAACGGATTGCGCGCAGAAATCACGATGTTGTCGGCCAGCGGATTGCCGGTGCCCGCATCGGGGCCGAGGAAGATCGGTTCCGGTGCGGCCTGATTGGTCGATTCGCGCCGGTTACCCAGCGCCTTGACGTACCACTGCACGTCGTCGTTGAAGTAGTAGCGGAACTGCGCGAACACGCCCTTGCGCTCGGATGGTGTCAGCAACAGATTCTGCTCGGCGAAGTTGTAGCGGTCTGCGGTGCCGAAGCAGTGATAGTCGTCGCTGCGTGTACAACCACCGCTGCCGTCGTATTGCGGTGCGCCCACGCCGGCATTGGGCGTCAGGTTCTGGCGCACGCCAGTATTGGGATCGACGAACTGGAAGCGGCCATCCGGTGTTGCCGAGCTGGCGAAGGTTAGCCCGGTGCCAGGAATCGGAAAGCGGGCCTGCGCGCGATCGCGCGCATAGATCGGATCCTGCTTGACGTAGCTTGCGCCAAGAAACAGGCTGAAATTCTCGCCACTTTTGCCCCAGGCCAGATCCATGCCCTGGTTGGCGCCATCACCCTTGCCGTATTGCCCGTAGTTGAGCGTGACCTGCGCACCGTCGAAGCTGCGACGGGTAATGATGTTGACCACACCGGCAATCGCATCCGAGCCGTACAGCGACGAGGCGCCGTCTTCAAGCACCTCGATGCGCTCGACGATCGCCAGCGGAATGGTGTTGAGATCGGTGGACGAACCCACGCCGGAGGCCGAGGATTCATTGACCCAACGAATGCCATCCACCAACACCAGCACGCGCTTGGAACCGAGATGACGCAGATCCACCTGCGCCGAGCCCGCGCCCACACCGCTGCCATCGGGCGGAAAGCCGAAGTTGCCGGAAGAATTGAATTTGGCATTGAGTGCCGAACCGGACGCGGTGAGCTCCTGCAGCACTTCGCCGATCGACGTCAGGCCGGTGCGCTCGATGTCGGCGCGGTTGAGCGTCTGGATCGGTACCTGACCCTGCAACTCGGCGGTTTTGATGCGCGTGCCGGTGACCTGCACGCTGTCGAGCGTGCGCGTGCTCGGTGCGGCCTCGGGCTGCTGCGCACAGGCAAATGTGGGCATCAGACACAACGACAACTGCACGGCCAGGCATGACCGGCGGGGGTCAATCAGACGCTTCATCCTTTCTCTCTCCAGAAGGATTCGTAAGTGTCCGCATGCCCCCGTGCCCTGCGGTCCGCCCCAATTCTTAAACGAAACATTAACGCGCCGCAACTGGCAGTGCAGCAGCGCGCATGGGCCGCACGCGCATGCCACGACGTGTCTTTGGCATGCGCGTGCGTGTCTTTGGCATGCGCGTGCGTGCGTGACGCGCCGTGCATGTCAGCAGGTGCGGCGTTTGCATCAGGTCCGCGATGCATATTCACTCAGGCGCTCAGGCGTGCTTCGGTATTATCGCGGCATGACTTATGCCCCCCGCCTTGCCACTGTTTTCATCGGCCTGCTGTGCCTTGGCAGCACTGCGCTGCATGCACAAACGCTCGACCCGCAACTGACTGCCATGCGCGATGCCATCGCGGCCGCAGAGCGCGGCCAGAGCGATGCGGGCCAGCTCGCCGCCTTGAGTCGTCACCCGCTCTATGGATGGCTGGAGTTCGCCGCGCTCAAGCGCACTATCGACACTGTCTCCAATGCGCAGGCACAGGGGTTTCTGCAGCGCTATGCCGGCCAACCGGTGGCCGAAAGCTTCCGCAGCACCTGGTTGCCGGCAGTGGCGCGTCGGCAGGACTGGAACACGCTGCTGGCCAACTGGAAGTCCACTGACAACCTCGGCCTGCGCTGCGCACAGCTGACCGCGCGCCTTGCCACCGGCAAGGCCGATGCGCAGTGGAGCCGCGATGCGCTGACGGTGTGGCGCAACGGCAAGGCGCTGCCCGATGCCTGCGATGCAGTGGTTGCCGGGCTGGAATCGCGTGGAGAACTCACTCCCGCGCTGCGCTGGGAGCGGGTGGAAGCTGCCGCCGATGCGCAGCTGCCTGCGGTCATGCGCACGGCTGCACGCGGGCTGCCCGCCGCCGATCTGGCACTGGCCACCGATTACGCTGCATTTCTCGACAAGGTACACCCGCGTGCACTGAGCTGGCCGAAGACCGAACGCAGCCGCCGCATCGCGGTCGATGGTCTGGCCAAGCTGGCCAAGAGCGATCCGGATGCTGCCGAACAGCAGTTGCCCCAGCTCGCCACCGCGCTTGGTTTCAGCGAGGCGCAGCGCGGGCAGGTGCTGTATCAGATCGCGTTGTGGACCGTCGCCTCGTATCTGCCGGATTCGGCACGTCGGCTCAACGCCGTGCCAGACGCGTCCTACGACGAGCGCCTGCACGAATGGCGCGCACGCGAAGCGATGTCGCGCGGCGACTGGCCGGCAGCGTTGGCTGCGATTCGCAAGATGCCGGCAAGCCAGCGCAGCGATTCGCGTTGGCAGTATTTCGAAGCACGCCTCGCCGAAAAGACCGGTGCTGCCGCGGCCGCACAGCCGCTGTACCGCGCCGCCGCGCAATCGCCGACCTTCCACGGCTTCCTGGCCGCCGACCGCCTGCAGCAGCCGTACAGGCTGTGCCCGTGGGAGCCAAACGACAGCCCGCAGGCGAAAGCGGCCGTTGCGCGCGACCCGGCCTTGATCCGCGCGATCGCCTTGTTCCAGATCGACCGCCCCGGCTGGGCCGTGGCCGAATGGAACGATGCCGCCACCCGCTTCGACGACACCCAGCGCCGTCTGGCAGTGGAAGTGGCCAGCGACAACGGTTGGTTCGACCGCGCGGTGTTCGCGCTCGGCAAGCAGCCGGACGAACAACGCCTGTACGCATTGCGCTTTCCACTCCATCACGACGACACCATTCGCCGCGAAGCGGCCAAGAACGCAATCGACCCGGCCTGGGTCGCCGGAGAAATTCGTGCCGAAAGCATCTTCAACCCGCGCGCGCGCTCACCGGCCAACGCCATGGGCCTGATGCAGGTGTTGCCGGGTACCGGCGCGGCCGTCGCCAAGGGCATCGCCTTGCCCGGCTATGCCGGCGCCACCAGCCTGTACGACCCGGACACCAACATCGCCATCGGCACGGCGTATCTGCGCCAGTTGCTCAACACCTATGGGCTGCCCTACCTCACCATCGCCGCCTACAACGCAGGTCCCGGCCCCACCGGGCGCTGGCAGTCGCAGCGGCCGAATTTCGAGCCGGACTTCTGGATCGAGACCATCAGCTACAAGGAAACCCGCGAATATGTCGCGCGCGTACTGGCCTTCAGCGTGATCTACGACTGGCGCCTCAACGGCGACATGCTGCCGCTCAGTGACCGACTGATGGGCAAGCTGGTAGACAAGCGCCTCAAACCGGTGTGTACACCGGGCCAGGCTGCGAATAACGCGGCGCAGGATTGAGCCAAGCCAGGCGACCTGTTCGGCCGCTGGATCTGGTCGAAAACGCGTTGCCCTTCCCGCTAGCCGGACACGCCGTCAGCCCATCCCTGTGGACGCATGGCGCATCCATGTCGCCAACGGTCCGGCAATCGGCAAGGACACCGCACCAGACAGTTGACTAGTGCCCTGTTGAAGAACGCGCACACAGCGTCGCGGGTTTGCTTGCTGCTTTGCTGAAAACTGCGCACCGACCAACTCAGCCGGTGCTTGCCCGCGTACCGTCGCGGGACCCTTGACGGCAGGGATGCCGCTCCGGAGCCTACAAGGACGTCCTTGCGGCGTGTCCCGCGATGCTGGGCGGGCAACGGCCGTGCAGCCGACACGCAGACCTGCTGCCGTACAACCGATCCTTCTACACCCCCAACCACCGCGACACGAGCAAGATGCTCCACTGCCATGGCTTGGCCATCCCAAAGCCCGGTCAAACACCCGACAGCTGTAGCTGAGGATTACTGCGACCAGCGCACTGCATCGGGCATCATGTGCTGATGAAGATCTATCTTGTTGGCGGCGCAGTCCGCGATGCATTGCTTGGTCAGCCGGCTGGCGACCGCGACTGGGTGGTGGTCGGTGCCGACCAGGCGCAGATGCAAGCGCAGGGCTTCAAACCGGTCGGCAAGGATTTTCCGGTGTTTCTGCACCCGCGCAGCGGCGAGGAATACGCGCTGGCGCGTACCGAACGCAAGTCCGGCCGCGGGTATCGCGGGTTTGTGGTGGATGCCGATCCGTCGGTGACACTGGAAGAGGATCTGCTGCGCCGCGATTTCACCATCAACGCGATCGCGCGCGATGAGGACACAGGGGAGTTGTTCGACCCGTACAACGGTGCGCGCGATCTGCACGCGCGCGTGCTGCGGCATGTTGGTCCGGCGTTTGTCGAAGATCCTGTGCGCGTGTTGCGTGCAGCGCGCTTCATGGCACGGCTTGCGCCGCTGGGCTTCACCATCGCGCCGGAAACTGCGGCGCTCATGCGGGAAATGGCTGCCAGTGGCGAATTGGATAGTCTGGTGCCAGAGCGTGTCTGGCAGGAGCTGCGGCGCGCATTGACCTGCGCACACCCCTCGGCGTTTCTGCGCACGCTGCACGACACCGATGCACTGCGCGTCATCCTGCCGGAAATCGATGCGTTGTACGGCGTGCCGCAGCGCGTCGAATTCCATCCGGAAGTGGATACCGGCATTCACCAGGAAATGGTCAGCGATATGGCCGCGCGGCTGGCACCGGGCGATGCGCTGATCGGCTTTGCCGCGTTGACCCACGACCTGGGCAAGGCACTCACGCCACCAGAGCAATGGCCGCGCCACGTCATGCACGAACAACGCGGCGTCGCGCCATTGCAGGCGCTGTGCGAGCGGCTCAAGGTACCGCAGGACTATCGGCAACTTGCCGTCACCGCCTGTCGCGAGCACCTCAACATTCACCGCCTGGCGGAACTGCGCAACCGCACGGTGCACGAGCTACTGGTGCGCTGCGATGCATTCCGTCGACCGGAGCGCATTGCGCAACTGGCATTGGTGTGCGAGGCCGACAAGCGCGGCAGGCTGGGCAGCGAAGAGGCCGCCTATCCACAAGGCGAAGAACTGAAGCGGCTACATGCCGCCGCCCTGGCGATCAACGCACGCGACCTGGCAGCCGACGGTCTGCAAGGCCCGCAAATCGGCGAGGCATTGACCAAGGCGCGCATCGCGGCGATTGCCGACGCACGTCACCGCAACAAGCACAACGATGCCAGCAGCAGCGACGATGCTTCTGCACGTTCCTGATCGGCATCTTTAGCGGGTAGCGCGTTATCGATGCACCTCAGGGACAGGTGTGCGCCGCTGGTGTACGGCATTGCGGTTGCACACCTTCTCGACCGCCCTCTCGATCAAGCAAGCGCCCACGCGGCGTCGTGCCGTGCTGCCAAGCTTGGACGACCCAACCGTGACGGACACCCGAAGGTGCCGACTCCAGGCGTTCTCGTCCGCCCCCCCTACTTGGCAACGAGCGGCTGCATCGCGCAGCCGCTCGGCATCCCTCACATCTTGAAATTCAGGCTCAGCATGAAGGAGCGGCCGTTCTTGTAGATGTAGTACGGCTGGTTCTTGTTGCCGATGTAGCTGAAGTAGGTTTCGTCCAGCAGGTTGGTGGCTTCCAGCGCCACGCGTAGCCGCTCGGTGGCCTGATAGCCGAACGAAGCATCGACCTGGGTGAAGGCATCGGTCATCTGCTGGCCATTGAGCCGACCGATCTGGGTGAAGTATTCCGAGCGCCAGCCCAGATTGACGCGCGCACTCCACTTGCCCTGCTCGTAGTACGGGCTGATGTTGTACGCATTGCGCGAGTTGTACGGCAGGCTGTAGTCGCCATCGGTGCTGGAATCGGAATAGGTGTAGTTGGCCACCACGCCGAAGCCATTGCCGAAATTGTGCTGCAGATTGAGCGCCACACCGCGCACCTTGGCATCGCCGGCATTGGTGGGCACCGATGTCTGATACGTGCTCGCCCCGCCAGTAGCGTTGTTGAAGAAGACGCGATCCTGCACGGTGGTCAGGATGTAGTTGGAAATGTCGCGCGAGAAGAATTCACCACTGAGCAAGCTGCTGTCGGAGAAATACCACTCCAGCGATGCGCCGAGGTTGGTCGACTCGTACGGGCTCAGACCCGGGTTACCCGTCGACGCGGTCAGCGTAGTGTCGTCGGTTGCCACATATGGGGTCATGTTGGTGTAGCGCGGCCGCGCGATCACCTTGGAAGCAGCAAAGCGCAGCATCAGGTCGTCGCGCAGGTCGTAGGCAATGTTGAACGAAGGCAGCCATTTGCCGTAGCTGCTAAGGTAATTGACCGGCGTGTAGCCGCCGCCCGGCGCATAGCTGTAACCATCGGTGGAATCGCGCGAATGCACATAGCGCACACCGATGTTGCCGCGATAACGCTCGCCGGAGAAGTTGCCCTGCAGGAACCACGCACGGTTTTGCTCTTCGATGCTGTAGTTGGCGGCATAGCTGATGGGCAACCCGTCATCGCCTTCCAATCCGTTGATATACCGACTGATCGCACCGCTGTTGATGGTCGACCAACGTTGCATGTCGGCGCTGGTCGATAGCCCATCCAGATAGCCGGACGGCGTGGTGCCCGGCGAGAATGCCGCCAGCGTACTGCCATCGTTCGGGGCCCAGGTGCGGCTGTAGGACGACTGCCCGGTGGCATGATTGGTGAGCTTGATGCCGGTGAGGATCTGCGTAAAGGGCCCCCACTCCACCGCATGATCGAAATCCAGCTGCAGATAGCGCTCTTTGTCGTACTGCGGGCTGTGGCTGGCCGAGGCATTGTTGAGTTGCATCGCTGCCGCATTGGTGGGGTCGGTGCTGTAGTCCATCGCGGTACGACGCCCGTCGATGTTGTAGCTGTACCCGGCAAGATTGCGGAACTGGATGCCGTAGATGCGCTCGGCACCGCCTTGCGAGCTGGTGTAGCCCACCTGGCTCGACGCATTCCAGCCATCGCCATGCCAGTCGGCACGCAAATGGATGCTGCCGGTGGTGACATCGCTGTTGCGCAGGTAGCCGTCCAGATAGGTGTTGGACTGGTCGCCGAAGGTGCCCGAAGTGGCCACGCCGTTTTCGAAGCCCAATGCCTGTGCGTCGCCGGGATTGGAGCCCCAATAGCCGTAACGGCTCTGGTTGTAATTGTCGAAACTCTCCTTGACGTACAGACCGGTCAGGTTGAGCTCGAAATCGCTATCGGGTTTCCATTGCAGCGCTGCGCTGACGCCATCGCGCTTGCGCGTCTGCTGAAACAACGCGGTGTTGATCGAGGTGGGAAACACACCGGTGTTGTTGCCCACCACTGCAGGCGGAAACGCTGCGCCTGCGACATTGTCGTAGCCAAAGATTTCCACGCCATCGCGGCGCAGCACCCGCTGGGAATGCATCACCGAGGTGAGCAGGCCCAAGGTTTCGTCCTGGTTCTTCCAGCTATACAGCGCCGATGCGTTGGGCTTGCCTTCTTCAGACCGGTCGTTATAGCCGTAGCTCACCGTGCCAGTCAGCGCATTGCGCTCCAGATCCAGCGGTTTGCGCGTATGCACGATCACCGTGCCGCCGATGGACCCTTCGTCGATGCGCGCTTCCGGCGTCTTGTAGACCTCCATCAGCCCCACCACTTCCGGCGCCAGCGTGCTGTAGTTGAACGAGCGGCTGTCCGGGTCGTTGGGGTCGCCGCCCCAACTGGTGGAGGCAATGGTCTGGCCATTGAGCAGCACGCGGTTGAGCGCCGGGTCGGTGCCGAGAATACTGACCTTCTCGCCTTCGCCGAACTGGCGGTCGACGGTGATGCCCGAGAGCCGCGACAGCGACTCGGCGACGTTGGTGTCGGGGAATTTGCCGATGTCTTCGGCGCTGATCGCATCGACGATCGCATCGGCATTGCGCTTGACGTTGAGCGCCTTGCCCAGGCTGGCCTGATAGCCCACCACCTTGATTTCGTCCAGCGTGGATACCGAGGGACTGGCCGGCGCCTGTTCCTGCACAGATGCGGGTGCGGATTGCTGTTGTGAGGGCGCTGGTACGGGCGGTTGCTGTGCAGACGCCGGCAGCGCCATCGCGCCACCAACCCCTACGCCACCGATCAGCAAGCCGCGGAGCGCCGCGCTCAATGGCGCGCGTAGTGGCGACTGCCTATGGACCGCATTGCCCGAAACAACGCCACGCGCCTGCAGGGCGTTGGCTGCAACGGCGCTCGGAAAACGCCATCTACTTGCGACCTGCGACGTTGCGCAGGGACGATCATGCGCCTGCATCGGCTGCGCAGTGGCTGTGCGGATTGATTCAACAGACAACGGAAACAAACGGGGAAACAGCATTGTGTTGACCTCGTGGCTGATACGTCAGGTCGCAACCCTCAAGTTGCACTAGGACGCGCGATGCACGCGCCATGCCACGATCCGTCCCCTGTGCCGGACCGCAGCAAGCGATCCGCGCCGCCTTTGCCGCGCAAGGATCGAAACACCAGTCGATGCAGATCGGCCGGCGGTGGATTGATGGAACGGAAGACACTCCTGATCACTGATAACGTTATCAGTGAAGATGCCCTCCACCATGGGCACTGTCAACCTGACGCTTCCAGCGGGCGAGTTCAGACAAGAAGCATTACTTGCGTTGGCCACGACGGACCACTAGCGTGATTCTTGCGCGATGGCACGATAGAACCATGCTACTGCCACGTTCCAGGTTGCCCAGCGCCGCCTGGACCCAGCGCCGACCTGGCGGTGCGGTTGCCGCACCGCCAGCAAGGATGTCGAACGTGGCGTGCGCTCGGCCGGGATCCTCAACAAGAAGGGAGCCAGGCGACCGGGTCAGCAGGCCCACTGCCTGCGCGGTGCTCCGATGGCGGCAACCGGCGGACGTGCAGGGAGAGTGCGGGGATAATGTCGATGTCGGCTTGTCGGCCTTGCTCGTGGCACGTCTGCCTGGTCGATGCACGTCAGCTGCATCTCTTGCATCCGTGGCCCGCAGCGTTGGCCGGGGCATCGTCGAAGCTGCGGGTGAGCATCGTTGCGCGCGCCCGTACCAGGGGCTGATAGCCGCCGAAATTTTCAGTATTCAGCGTTTTCCTACTGCACCTGGTCGCACAAGATGCCGATCGTGATGATGTACCGGAGTCTTGTGCCTATGGTTGTCGCTGCGATCACCGCGAGCGGGCGGCTGCGCGGATCGTGTCGACCGACCAGCAACGACGCCTGGAACCTCGCCAATGGATGACGACTGTCTGCATTGCAGCCCAGTCTTGCGCGGTCACCGGACACCTTGCCAAGCGAACCGGCCATGTCGTCGCCATCGCCATACCAATCACCCAGTGCGTGCTTCCGGCGATGACGCCATCAGCAAGCCTCAGCGTCGCCGAGAATCAGACCGTTGCAGCAATAATTGCCGGACCTTCTTTAACTTTGTGGAATTTACATCTGTAAAAATGTATTCGTGCACACATTGACGGCGCGGTCGTTCACTTCCAGAACGATATCCGGCCAGGTATCTGCATGCAGACGAAGCGAACGCACAGCTTGCCCATACTTGCAAGCCGGACCTGGTGCGCTCATCGCTACGCTCGCCCCCCTTGCGCACGATCCGCGAAATGATGCTGCGTTGCCTGCCTCTCCGCAGAACCGGCACCAACGAATGACACAGGAGGTCAGAACCTGACGCGCCTCATGCCCGGCATGCGTCGCCCCTAAATCACCACCCGCGACAGAAAACGGTCGCAAGGCCCCACCACGGTCATCGCCAGCTCGAATCGAAGGCCATGAACGACAAAAATATGGCGCAAAACCGCCGTATTCGATGCGATACCGGGCGAAAAGCGCGATAAACATCGGAATGTCGCAACTGGCACATATTTTGCTTTTTTTCCGATCCTTCAATTCGCAAGATAGCGGCGCTTGGAATCTTCATGACTGTCAGAAAATTCCCGCTCGCTGTCTGCGTATGCCTGACATGCGCCACGGTGACGCCCAGGGGACACGCAGCCACCTCAAGCCTGGGCGCGTCGCGTGCCGACCGGCTTGCCGAGATCAGCCGTTACCGCGATCAGGCTCGCTGGATCGACGCACTCGCCGCGGTCGAGCGAGCCCAATCGGAACAATCCGACGACGCCCTGCTGTACAAGCTGCAGACGCTGACGCTGAGCGACATCGGCAATGCCTGGCTCGCCTGGCAGTTGTGCAAGGCGCGCCCGGACCTGTTTGACCAGGACCAGAAAGCGCACCTGGAGTCGAACTACCTGGCCAAGCTGGTGAACTGGAGTCTGGCCTATGGCGAAAGCGAAGACACCCGTCTGACCGAGGCCGAAGACGCGCTGGCGCAGATGGAGCAGTACGTGCAGCGCGAGGCCCGCCCGCCGGCACAGGTACCACTGCGCATCCGCATGGATCGCCTGATCCTACTCAACCGTCTGGGCAGGCATTCCCAGGTGCGCGACGAAGCCAACGCCCTGCAACGGGAAGGCCATTCCCTCCCCGACTATGTGCTGCCGGCGGTGAGCGATTCGACGATGGCGACCCGGCACCCGGCCGAAGCGATCCCACTGCTGAAAACCGTCCTGAAGAACGACCCGGGGCGCTCCCAGTCACGCTCGCAGCTTGTCTACGCATACTTGGAGACCGAACAGGCGGAACAAGCAATCGACTACCTGCAATCCTGGAAGAAGGACGAGCCAGCGTGGCGCTGGGGCGGCGGCAAGAGCCGCTATGCCAACTGGGCCCGTTACGAAGCCGACCTGAACATGGCCATGATCCACGCCTACAGCGGCGACCTGCCCACCGCGCAGCGGGCGCTGGAAGGCCTGCTGGCGGTCGGCCCCGGCAACGGCGGCCTGCAGACCGCACTGGGCAGTGTGTATCAGATGCGTGGTTGGCCACGTCGGGCGCTGGAACGGCATCAGATGGCCTACACGCTGGACCCGCGCGATGTATCGCCACGGATCGGCATGTACGAATCCTATATCCAATTGCAGCGCGACGACCTGGCCCGCCCCCTGCACGACAGCCTGCTCGCCCGCTATCCCAACCAGCCTTCCGTGCTGCACATGGACCGCGACTGGCGCGCCCACGGTGGCTGGCAACTACAGGCCGCCGCCGAAGGCAGCCACAGTTCGAGCGGCGGCGGGAACTCGCCACTGGGCAATAACGACCAGCACTACAGCATGGAAGCGGACTCGCCGATCCTGGACGACCGCTGGCGTCTGTTCGCCTCCGCCGACCGGCGCTCTGTCACCTTCCAGAACCGCTACATCGATCCCTTGTGGCTCAGTGGCGGCGTGCGCTATCGCTTCGGTCACATTGATGCCGAAGCCGCCATGGCGCATCCCAGCGACAACATCGGAGAGGCCGGCCTGCGCGCCAGTGTGGGCTGGCAGTTCAACGACCAGTGGCATGCCCGCATGGCCGCCGCACGCAACGATGCCGAAGCCTCCATGCAGGCGCGCATTTCGGGCATCACCGCCGACAGTGTGGCGCTGGCCCTGGACTACACCCGGGACGAACGCATGCACTGGCGGCTGGGCGGCAGTCAGTTCCGCTACGACGACGGCAACCGCCGCGACACCATCAGCAGCGCCATCGAGCAGCGGCTACTGAGCCAGCCACGCCTGCTCATCGATGGCGTGGGCAGCGTCTACGCCAGCCGCGGCAGTCGCGATGATGCGCCCTATTTCAACCCTTCGCATGACCGCTCGATGGAGCTCGGTCTGCGCATCAACCAGCAGCTATGGCGCCACTACGAACGCGGCTTCCGCCAGCGCCTGACCGTCTCGGTGGGAGACTACTGGCAGCAGCGGTACGGCAGCTCGCTGATTCCCAGCGTGGCCTATCGCCACGAATGGCAGCTCGGCCAGGGCCGGACATTTGAATACGGTGCGAGTTGGTCACGTCCGGTCTATGACGGCCGGCGCGAACGTCATCTCGGCGTCGATGCCGCAATGCACTGGGGAGAGTGAGATGGAAATAACGCTTCGCAATCTGATGCGCGTACTTGTGTTGGGTCTGCTGATGTCGATCCTGCCCGTGCAGGCCAAGTCGCCGGTCGACCCGGATGCCGTCGACAATGGCCTGCTGGTCCTGAGCTACCACGACATCCGCGACGATGTGCGCGAGAAGGCCGATGCCGATGCCTATGCAGTCAGCACCCAGAACTTCGCCGCGCACCTGGACTGGCTGTCGGCGCACGACTACCACCCCATTTCGCTCTCGCAACTGATCAAGGCCTCGCAGGGCAAAGCCAAACTGCCGCCGCGGGCGGTGCTGCTCACCTTCGACGACGGACTGCGCAGCATGTACACCCGCGTCTATCCGCTACTGCGCGCCTATCACTATCCGGCGCTGGTGGCGGTGATCACCGACTACGTGGACATGGCGCCTGATCGCACCATCGACTATGGCTACCGCCCGTTCGGCCACGACGATTTCCTCACCTGGGACCAATTGCGCGAGATGCGGGCCAGCGGCCTGATCGAAGTGGCCAGCCATACCGACAACCTGCATCACGGCGTGCAGTCCAATCCGTACGGTAACCAGGCCCCCGCGGTGAATACCCGGATCTACGACCCCACGACACAACGTTACGAGGACGTCGGGCAATACGCCGAGCGCCTGCGCCAGGACCTCGGCCGCAGCGTGCAACGCATCGAGCATGAGCTGGGCGTGCGCCCACGGGCGATCGTGTGGCCATATGCGGCCTACAACCAGATGAGCAACGACATCGCCGAGCAACTCGGCATGCCGGTCTCCTTCGATCTGGAAGGCCGTAGCACGCCGGTCACTCACGACCTGCATGGCCTGGCGCGCCTGCTGGTGACCAACAATCCGACCGTGACAGGACTGGCGTTCGAACTACGTCGCAACCCTGCACTGGATGGAACCCGCGCGCTGCAGATCGATCTCGATTCGCTCTACGACAGCGATCCGGCGCAGCAGGCCCGCAACCTGGACACGCTGATCGACAGGGTCAAACGCATCGGCCCGACCCACGTCTATCTGCAGGCCTTCGCCGATCCGGACGGTAACAACACCGCCAGTGCGCTGTACTTCCCCAATCGGCACATGCCGATGCGCGAGGATCTGTTCAATCGCGTCGCCTGGCAGTTGAAGACCCGTGCCGGAGTGAAGGTCTACGCCTGGCTGCCGGTGCTCGGCTATGAACTGCCCGACCCGAAGCAACGCGAGGCACTGCGCATCCACAGTACCGAACGCGACGGCATGTACCGCCTGGATTTCACCAACCCGCAGGCGCGGCAGATCATCAAGGACATCTACGAAGACCTGGCCATCAACTCGTACATGGAGGGCATTTTGTTCCATGACGATGGCTACCTGCGCGACACCGAATTACCGCAGTTACCGCGGGAAGGCCACGACGGTCTCCGCACCCAGGCGCTGATCGACTTCACCATGGAACTGCGCGACAGCGCGCAACGCTGGCGGCCGAAGCTGGGCACGGTGCGCAATCTTTACGCACAACCGGTCCTGCAACCGCAGAGCGCGGCCTGGTTCGCCCAACGCCTGGATCTGTTCAACCGGGCCTATGACCGTACCGCCCTGATGGCCATGCCGTGGATGGAAGGCAGCCACGACCCGGAACGCTGGCTGGACACTCTGGTGGCGGCCGTCCGCGCGCAAGACCCGGAAATGAGACACACCCTGTTCGAACTGCAGACGGTGGACTGGCACACCAAGACGCCGATCAGCGGCGAGCGCCTGATCGCGCAGATCCACCGCCTGCAGTCACAGGGCGTGCGCCATTTTGCGTGGTATCCGGATGACTTCATCGGCAACAGGCCGTCGACGGAGGACGCACGCGCGGCGATGTCCGCACGCAACTTCCCTTACCCGGACAAGTGACATGGACACGTCCGCATGGCTGTACGGCCTGTTCCAGTTCGCCTTCTTCTATCCGATCATGATGGCGTTCTTCTGGATCTCCGGCGGCCTGTACTACTTCTTCCGACGCGAACGGAAGTCGCGGCCACGCAACGACCCACCACCAATGGGCCAGTACCCTTCCGCCAGCCTGCTGATTCCCTGCCACAACGAATCGGACAATCTGGACGACACCATCGGCAGCGCACTGGCCCAGCGCTACCCGGACTTCGAGGTGATCGCCATCAACGATGGCAGCCGCGACGATACCGGCCCGCGCCTGGACATACTGGCGGCACGGCATCCGCGTCTGCGCGTGATCCACCTGAACCGCAACCTGGGCAAGGCCAACGCGCTGCGCATGGGTGCGCTGGCAGCGCGCTCGGAGTACCTGATCTGCATCGATGGCGATGCGATGCTGGAAGAATTCGCCATGCACTGGATGGTCTGGCACCTGTCCAGCGGTCCACGAGTGGGCGCGGTGACCGGCAATCCCCGCATCCGCAATCGCTCGACCCTGCTAGGCCGGCTGCAGGTGGCCGAGTTCTCCTCGATCATCGGCATGATCAAGCGCGCGCAACGCGTCTACGGCCGCATTTTCACCGTGTCGGGCGTGATCGCGGGATTCCGTCGCACCGCGCTGCACCGCATCGGCTACTGGGCCGACGACATGATGACCGAGGACATCGACATCAGCTGGCGCTTGCAGCTGGATCACTGGGACATCCGTTACGAGCCCAATGCGCTGTGCTTCATCCTGATGCCGGAAACCCTCGAGGGCTTGTGGCGGCAGCGCCTGCGCTGGGCCCAGGGAGGCGTGGAGGTGCTGCTGCGCCATGGCCGCTCCCTGTTCAGTTGGCGCAAACGACGCATGTGGGGCGTGCTGCTGGAATACATTCTGAGCGTCCTGTGGGCTTACAGCATCGTGTTGATCGCGGTCCTGTGGGCGCCACGCCAGTTCTTTGCGCTGCCGACAGCGGTAAGCATCCACGGACTACTGCCGCAGTGGCACGGGGCGGCCATGGTGCTGGTCTGCCTGTTGCAGTTCGCCAGCAGTCTGATCATCGACCGTCGCTACGAAAAACGAATTGGCCGCAACTATTTCTGGGTGATCTGGTACCCAATCGCATACTGGTTGCTCAGCCTGTGCACGACTGTGGTCGCCTTGCCCAAGACCCTGCTCAAGCGCCGCGGCAAGCGCGCAATCTGGGTCAGCCCAGACCGGGGAATCCGATGAAAGCCCCCCACACGGACGCGACCAAGCCTGAAACGGAGCGCTTCAATTCGCACTTGATACGGAAACCGCATCAGCAGTCGCTTCTGCAACGTGTCGCCTGGAGCATTCTGACCCTGGCCGGCTGGGGCATCTATCTCTCGCTGTGGGCACCGCTGGCGTCCACGCTCTGGGAACTGTTGAACGGACGACTGACCTGGGCGCAAGCGCACGGACAGGATCGATACCTGGACCCGTTCATGGTCGTGGCGCTACCGGGCCTGCTGATCTGCTGTCCCGCGTTGCTGATCGGATGGGCCGAATACAACCGCCTCCGCTTCAGCGGTGAGGAGCGCCGTACGGCGTTGACGAATGTGGAGCGCAGTGAGATCGCCCGTTGCCTTGGCGCGAGCCAGGCGCTGGCCGAGCAACTGGCCACAGCCAAGGCGGTGACCCTGCATATGGACGAACATGCACGACCGGTTGGCATGACCATGCAGGCGCTCCCGCCACCGCATCACGACCCCCGCACCGGCAGCGGATCGGTCGTGCCGTCTCAGTGGCGCACCAGTCCATCGCGCCGCAGCCCGCAACGCGCCGCAGCAAGGAAGTCCAGACCCAGCGGACGTAACGTGCAAAGGGCGGAGTCGGGATGCCGATCTCCGTTGTCCAGGCCGAGCGCTCCGGCATCGGAGCAGCACGAGCAGGCATGCACCACCGCCGCGCGCCGCCAGCGCCCCCCTCAGCATTGGCGGTATCGGCGGCAGCACCGAGCTCAGTGCAGTCCGAACCATAGCGGCGGATATGCGCGCGCGCCGCTCCCTGATCCGGCACCATCATGATCGCCAGCAAGCACGTCGCCGAGCACGTCCATGCCCTATGACCACGTGTTGGGTGCACTGACCAGAGCGAGCGACAGCCGAGCTCGTACGCGACGGCTGCGTCGCCTGCCAGCGCGCGCAGCTGTCCGTCCTTCGGATTTAGAGCGGCTAACAAAACGTAGCGAGCAGCCGTCAGGTGGGCGCGGACGGCGCGCAGGAACCGGAGTGTACGAGTGGTACATGCCGATTCCGAGCACCGGCCGCGCCCGCCTGGGGGCTGCGCAGTAGTTTTGCTAGCTGCTCTTAGTCGCGCTGCCCAGCGATCCAGGTGCCCAGCACCTGCACGTCGGCATCCACCAGCACTAGGTCGGCCTGGTAGCCTGGCGCGATGCGGCCGAGACGTTCGCCAAGGCCGATGCATTGCGCGGGGTAGGTCGAGGCCATGCGTGCGGCTTCGGCCAGATCCACGCCCAGCCATTGCACGCTGTTGCGGACTGCGGTGGCCATGTCCAATGCCGACCCTGCGAGCGCACCGTCCGCATTGCGCACCACCCCATCGACAGCAGTGATGCTTTGGCCATACAGATCGAAGCTGGGGCTGTCGGCGCCGACCATCGGCATGGCGTCGGTGACCAACAGCACCTTGCCGCGCGGTTTGGCCGCCAGCGCCACACGCAGGCTGGCCGGATGCACGTGCACGCCATCGACGATGACGCCACACCACACCTGCGAGTTTTCCAACGCGGCGCCGACAGCGTTGGGCTCGCGCCCGGCCAGCTGCGACATCGCGTTGTACACGTGCGTAAATCCGCTCACCCCGGCAGCGATGCCGTCGCGTGCCTGCTCGTAGGTCGCCGCGGTGTGACCTGCGAACACGATCGCGCCGCCGGCAACGAAGGCACGAATATCATCCAGCGGCACGCGCTCGGGTGCGAGCGTGATCAAGGTGACGCCGTTGTCCAGCGACGTGTCGATGGCAATCTCGTGCGCGTCAGGCAACCGAAACTTGTGTTCGTCATGCGTGCCCTTGCGTGCAGGACTGAGGTACGGGCCTTCCAGATGGATGCCGAGCACGCCGGGGACGCCTTGCGCGATGGCTGCGCGGGTGGCCTCGATCGCTTCGGCCATCACCTGCGCGGTGTCGCTGATCAGCGTCGGCAGCATGCCCGTCGTGCCGAAGCGGCGATGCGCCGCGGCAATCGTGGCCAGCGCCTGCGGGTCGCGCGCATTGTTGAACAGCACCCCGCCGCCGCCATTGACCTGGATGTCGATGAAGCCAGGCAGCAAGGTCGCGCCGCCCAGATCCACGCGCGTTGCGGTCTGCGCGACGCGTACGTCGTCGGCCGGCACGATCGCCTGGATCTGCGCACCGTCCAGCAGCACGACCAGGCCATCCTGCAGGCCGTCATCGGTGAGTACGCGCGCATTGCACAATGCCTGAGTACGGGAAGCATCCATGTTCAAACGGTTTCCGTGACCTTGTTCAAGTGCGGCGGAAGATCGGGATTGTTGCCGCGCTGCAGCGCCAGTGCATTGATCGCACGATAGAAGCTCTGCACGGTCAGCAGCGGCGCACACGCCGGATGCGCGGCCTCTGCCAGCGGCAAATCGCCGCCGGGCGCGGCCAGCCACACCTGCGCGCCCCGCGCGCGGAATTCTTCGGCCAGTGCGCGGGTGCCGGCACCGGTCTCGTCAGGCTGCTCGAACACCAGCACCGGGAAGCCCGGCCCCACGAGGGCCATGGGCCCGTGTTTGACCTCGGCCGAGCTATAGGCCTCGGCATGCAGGCCGCAGGTTTCCTTGAACTTCAATGCCGCTTCCTGCGCCGCGCCCAGGCCCAGGCCGCGGCCGAGCACGAACAGGTTGTGTGCAGGCACCAAGCCAGCGGTGAGTGCCGACCAATCGGCCTGCCAAGCGCTGCGCAACTGCTGCGGCAATGCATCGAGCGCGGCAAGCAACGTTGGGTCGTTCTTCCACACTGCGCCCAGTTGCAGGACTGCTGCCAGCGAGGCGAGATAGCTCTTGGTGGCGGCCACGCTTTTTTCCGGGCCGGCGCCCAGCGGAATCACCACTTCGGCCAGCTGCGCAAGCGGCGAATCTTCCACATTGACCAGGGCGACCACGCGCGCGCCGGCGGCCTTGGCGGCTTCGGCATTGCGCAGCAGATCGGGACTTTTGCCCGATTGCGAAATCACGATGTACAGCGCACCACGCAGTTGCAGCGGCGCTGCGTACACCGAGCCCACCGATGGCGATGCGGAGGCGGTGACGATGCCGAGTTGCGTCTCGAACAGGTATTTGGCATAGGTCGCGGCGTGATCGGAGCTGCCGCGCGCGCAAGTCACCACGAACGGCGGCGGGTTATCACGCAACGATTGCGCAAGCGCAGCGATGGTGCTGGCGTTACGCGCGAACTGTGCAGCAACCACATCGGCGGTCTGCGCCGCTTCGCGGAACATCAAGGTGTCGGTTTCGGTGGGAAGGCTCATCGTGGCTCAGGCGGATTCGGGGGGAAGGAGTTTGCCGGTGGACGCAGGCGCCGGCGCGGTAGAGCCGCGCACCACCAGTTGCGGCACGAAGCCACGGTTCTGCAATTGCGCGGGTTGGTCGTCGTAGGCATCGCTACGCAGCTGGCTGATCAACAGGCGTGCAGCATGCCGCGCGATGTCGTCGGTGGCCTGCTTGGCGGTGGTCAATGCCGGCCACGACTGCCGCGAAAACGGGCTGTCTTCGAAGCCGGCGATCGACAACTCATACGGCACGTTCATGCCAGTGGACTTGGCCGCGGCCAGCACGCCGGCGGCGATTTCGTCGTTGCTGCCGAAGATGGCGGTGGGCGGCTCGCGCAGCGACAGCAACCGACGCGCGCCACGGAAGCCATCGTCGAAGGTGTAGTCGCCGGGAATCACCAGGTGCTTGTCCAGCGCAATGCCATAGTCCTTCAACGCCGCCTCGTAGCCGGCATAGCGCTCGCCGCTGGAGCGATGCTGCGGGCCGCCCCACAGGAAGCCGATGCGTTGATGGCCGAGCTGGATCAGATGCTCGGTGATTTCATAGGCGGCATCGCGGTCGTCGATATACACGCACGGGCCGTCGCCCGGATCATCGGTCGAGGCGATGATGCGCACGCTCTTGATGCCGCGTGCCGCCAGGCCGGCGAGCAGTTCGGGGCGTTCGGACATCGGCGCGGTCAACACCACGCCTGCCAGACGCGAGCGCTGCACCCATTCGGCCAGTTCTTCGGCCAGCAACGGCGAGGTGGAATCGCAGGGATGGATCTGCAGGCCGAAGCCGGTTTCGCGGCACGCGGCCAGCACGCCGTTCTGGATGCCGATGATGTGGTACGGGTTGGGGTTGTCGTAGACCAGACCGATCACGAACGGCGTGCCGCTGCGCAGATTGCGCGCGGACGGATCGGGTTCGTAGTCGAGATCGGCGATGGCGCGCAGCACGCGCGCGCGCGTGGTTTGCATCACCGACGGCTCGTTGTTGATCACCCGCGACACGGTCTTCAACGAGACCTTGGCGCGTTCGGCGACATCTTTGATGGTGGGCCTGCGCATGGATGTACCTTGTCCGTCGGAACGCATCATGCCGCCGCGATCACTTGGCCTGAGCCGGCAGGCCCACGCGATGGCCGCGCAGCGAATAGAACAGGATGTACAGATAGCACGGCACCATCAGCGCAGCGAACACCACCTGGAAGTCGTAATGCTGTTTGAGAATGGCGAACAGCTGCGGAATGATCGCGCCGCCGGCAATGCCCATCACCAGCAGCGCCGACCCGATCTCGGTAAAGCGACCGAGGCCGCGAATGGCCAGCGGAAAGATCGCCGGCCACATCATCGCGTTGGCGAAGCCCAGCGCGGCGACGAAGCCCACCGACACATAGCCGTGTGTGAGCAAGGCACCGAGCGAGAACAGCACGCCCAGCACGGCCGACACGCTCAGGTAGCGCGCCTGCGAGATCACACGCGGAATCAGCACCAGGCCGGCGATATAGCCCAGCAACATCGCGCCCAACGTGTAGGAGGTGAAGATCTTGGTGCTGTCCAGCGGCAGATCGAAGCCGTGGCCGTAGGTGCCGATGGCATCGCCAGCCATCACTTCCACGCCCACATAGACGAACAGACACAGCACGCCCAGCCACAAATGCGGGAACTGGAAGATGCTGGATTTCTGCACGCCGGCCTTGGTGCCCGGCGTGGCATTGGCTTCGGAGGCCTTGAGCTCCGGCAGCGGCGAGAACAGGACGCCGATGGCCAGCAGCAACAGCACCCCGGACATCACCAGATACGGTGCGTGGATTTGCGCAGCAAACGCAGTCAGCAGGGTTTCCTTGGTTGCCGCGTCGGCACTGGCCACCTGCGCGGACAGATCGCCAATGCCGTGCAGCACCAGCGAGCCGATCAGGATCGGCGCCAGGATGCCGGCGATCTTGTTGCAGATGCCCATCAAGGCGATGCGGCGCGCGGCGCTTTCGATTGGCCCGAGAATGCTGATGTACGGGTTGATCGCCGTCTGTAGCAACGCCAGGCCGCTACCGATCACGAACAGGCCGCCCAGCGCGCCCGGATACCAGCGCTGCGTCGCGAACTGGCCGAAGCCTGCTGCGCCAACAGCCATCACCACCAGACTCAGTGCCAGGCCTTTCTTCATGCCGGTGCGCTTGAGAATCCACGACGAAGGCAAGGCCAGAAAGAAGTACGACAGGTAGAACACCATCAGCACCAGGAAGGCATTGACCTCGTTGAGGTCGAACGCCAGCCGCACGAAGGTGATCAGCGGCCCGTTGATCCAGGTGAAAAAGCCGATGATGAAAAACAGCGCGCCGACGATGGCGATCGAGACAACGGGATTTGCAGGCCTGGCGGTAGTCATGGATCGGCTGGCTCTATAGGTTGTCGTAAGGAATGCCGTCGGCGTCAGCGGCGCAGTTCGGCGACGAAATCGTAGAAATCGTTATGGCAATAGGTATCGGTCAATTCGATCGCGCTGCCGTCGCGCGCATAGCCCACGCGCACTACGTGCAGAATCGCCTCGCCGGTTTTCATGCGCAGGTGTTCGGCCAACCGCGCCGGCAAATTGATGGCGCGGAAGTATTGCAGCGCGCGTACCACCGGCGTGCCCTGCGCATCCAGATAGCTATAGAGCGAATCGCCGATCTGCTGCGGGTCGGCGACGATGCGTTGCGGCAATACCGCATGTTCGTAGGCCATCACGCGGTCGTCGGCACTGCGCAGACGCGTCAGCGAGGCCACCGCCGCATCCGGCGACAAGCCCAGCCGCAAGATCTCTTCGCCATGTGCCGGGCGTAGCCGCCGCTCCAGCCAGCGCGTGCCGGGCTCATAGCCCTTGATGCGCAGCGTTTCGCTGAAGCTGGTCAAGCCGCTGAGCTGATGCTGGATCTGGGTGGTGACGAAGGTGCCGGCGCCCTGCCGGCGCGAGACCAGGCCCTGTTCGACCAGCACATCCACCGCTTGGCGCAGGGTGACCCGCGAGATTTGCAGCCGCTCGCACAGCTGGCGCTCGGCCGGCAGCGCCTCGCCGGCTTTCCACTGACCGCCACGGATGGCGTCGGTGAGCTTGGCGGCCAATTGCAGATACAGCGGTGTCGGCGCGGAAGCCTCCAGCGCCAGCGCATCCATCCTGGGGTCGTCGTCCGTCCTGGCGTTGGTTCTCGGTTTGGCCATGCCCGTCCTCCGGACCGACGTAGATTTGTTAGGTCCAATATAGTACCAATTTGCCCCGCGCGCACCAGGCCGTGGATGACCGCGAACGTGGGCGACAGCGTGCCCTGCGGTGCCACGACGCGTAAACCGCATCGGCTTGGTCGGCGTCGTGCAGGCGTGGACAGAGCGGGTCAGCGCATTGCAACCCGGCGCATCGCCGGGTTGGCGGTGCCGTCACAGCCGCAGATACCAGCGCCGCCGATCCATCCACCACCCCACGGCGCAGCACACCAGCGTGTAGCTCAGTGCGCACAGCAGCGAACCAAATGGACCCGGCGCAATGGTCTGGAACACGCGGGTCCCGGCCCAGGCATACAGGTCCAGGCCGGAGCTGCCGGCCGGGATCAGCCGCAACACCACCACGAACAATTCGGAGAACAGGTAGATCGCCAACGGGTTGCGCCCCAGCACGGTGAACAAGCCGCTGCCGCCGATCCAGCCGCGCAACTCCAGCAGGTACACCAGGACGCCCAGCGCCAGTAGATCCAGGCCGACCGTGCAGGCGACAAACGACCCGCTCCAGAGTTTCTTCGACAATGGCCAGGCGGGCGCCCAAAGCAGCGCCAGCAGCACCAGACCCACGCCAGCCAATAATAAAGTGCGCGTGCTGGCAATGGTCTTGCCGTATCGCTGCAGGAAGCGCCCACACAGATAACCGGCCAGCACGTTGACCGTGGCCGACAGCGTGCCGAGCAGGCCCTCAGGATCAAAGCCACCGTCCTTGCGATACAGATGCTCGCGCCCGTATAGCCACAGATCCAGGCGAGTGCCCGCATTGCCGGTCTTGCTCAACTCCGCGCCGGGTTGGCCGAAGACATACAACACTGCCCAATAGCCCAACAGCAGTGCTACGCAGGCGGGCGCAATGCCGCGTGGCGGCAGATAGCGCACCAGTAATGCCGCAGCCAGATAGCACAGGCCGATCCGCTGCAATACACCGGTCAGACGAAGTTGATCGACCGCCGTAAACGCCCATCCCCCATCGGGCTGCAGGTGGAAAAATGGAAACCAGTACATCAGCACACCGCACAGCACGATCAGCGCAGCGCGTTTGCTCACGCGTCCGAGGAACTGCAGATGTGGCGTGTTCGTTGCTAGCGCAAAACTCATCGCGCTACCAACGGCGAACAGGAACGAAGGAAACACCAGATCGGCCAACGTGAAGCCAAACCAGGCCGCGTGGGTCAGCTGCGCGTATGCCTGGGCGCCAGGCCCGGCGGTGTTGACCAGAATCATCAGGAAGATGGTCAGGCCGCGGAACACATCCAGCGAGAGGAAGCGTTCGCGCTTTGGTGGCGCGGTTGCAGTGGCAGCCGCGGGCGTGGGTGCGCTCATTGCACTCCCTCGCCCACGTCGTCGAGGTGGACGCAGCATGTGCACGCACTGCTCGTGGCCTGGACGCTTACATCGAGGCAACTGCGCTCACGTATCAACACCATGTGCAATATAGACGTATTCATTGAGCGGTCCCTCGCATGGCGCCTTGAACGGCCCCGTAGGCACTTTCCTGCCGCTCGCCTTGCCCGTGACCCTGCGAAGCGCTTTGCGCTGGATCGCTTGCATCCACCTGCATCAGCAAGGTATGCAGCAAGCCCAGTGGATCGCGCGGTGGCTGACGCTTCGGCAACGCGTCCTGCGCGGCCCATTGACGTTCCCATGCTGCAAGCTGCTTATCCACTATCGGCGCGTCGAACGGCGTGCCGGCCTTACGTGCAGCACGATATGCGCTAAGAAAGCGCGTCCAGCGCTGCAGATAGAAATCCGCGTACATGCCCTGCCACGCCTTGGACGCGTAATCGGCAAGATTGCCGTCGCCGCCCCAGACACTGACCTGCGCACGCGCATTGCCGACATAGGTGCGACGCAATCCGGCGTCGTTGCCGGCTGCAGCGGCGGCCTGGCCGGTCCAGTCGGCCAAGGTTTCGTGTTGACCGCCGACCAGCGCATCCAGCCCCTGTACAAGTTGTTTCGTACGCGCCAGTTGTGCATCGCCGCGCGCGAAATCGCCGGCGTTGTAGGCCTGCACCACCGCCTGCAATTGACGGTCCGCCTGCAGGCTCAGGTAGTGACGCGCGTCTTCGATCAGATCGTAGCGGTAGAGCGGCGCGTCGGTATAGCGGTCGGCTTGCTGCAGCAACGCGTCGATGGCGCGGCGCAGGCGTTGCGGGTCGCCGGGGCGGTCGTCGAAGCCGACGATGTCGGCGGTCGGCCGCTTGAACAGCAGGTAGGCACCGGCACGCTTGTTCCACCAGCGTGGCGACCAGTAGCGAGTCTGGTAAATGCCTGCTTCCAGATCAGACCATGCGCTCAGCAAGGCTGCATCGCTGCGGCCGTAGCGCGCGCGCAGATAGTGCGTGAGCCACTGCGACCACGGTTGTTGCGGGCCCTCCCAGGCCATCGCGTAGAGATAGTCGTAGACCACCGAGTTGCTGTGCAGCCCTTCCGGAAACACGCCAAAACCGCGCAGATTGCGCTTGTCCGGATCGGCCAGCAAGGCTTGCAGATCCTGCCGATAGAACGCGAAATCGCCATACAGCGGATTGCTGGCGCCGTAGTTGTGCACGTAGCCGTAGATCCATTGTTTGTTGTCGAATGCCTGCGATGCCTTCCAGGTGCCGGGGTAGCGGTCGTTGCCGATGTCCAGCACCATCAAGCGCGCGTCGGGCACCTTGCCGAGAAACGCAGCGATCGCCTGCGGTTGCCAAAATTCGCGGTCGGCACCGAACAGCCAGCCCTGCATCACCCAGGTGGCTTGCGGATTCACCTGCGCGATAGAGCGATACAACGCCTGCCCGTACTCGGCCAGGCGTGCATCGCGTTGCGCTGGCGGTACTGCTTTGGCGCGTGCGGCATCGGAGTTGGCGATGCTGTCGCCGTACTTGGCGGCGACCACGTCGCTCCCGTCGTCGGCCACTGGCGGCAGCATTTCGTTGAAGGCATCGGCCAGATAGAACTGGCCTGCACCGTAGGTCTGTGTGTACAGCTCCAGGAACCGCCGCGCGACCTTGGCAAACAACGGATCGCGCGGATCCAGCCAATAGGTTTCGTGAAAGCCTTCCCACGCGCGCATGCGGTAGATGCGTGCATGCGGATGCGCCTGCGCGAACGCCTTGGGCACGTAGCCGGCAAATGCCGGCAGCACCGGCTGCATGCCCAGCTCGCGCATGCGCGTCAAGATCTGCTTCTGCAGCACGCGTTTGCTGTCGATCCATTGTTGCGGTAGCGGCGCGCGATAGCCCTCGATATTGCCCATGCGCTGCCAGGGTGTGAACGCCGGACCGGAGAAATACTCCGCCAATGCATCATCGCTGACATCGAACTGGCGCCACAGCGCCTGCCAGATCGCTTCCTGACCCTCCATCGCCAGCGGCATGTCGATGCCATGCAAGGCCATCCAATCGATCTCGCGCTGCCAGCGCGGCCAATCCCAGAACGGCGTGGTGTACCCGTAAGTGCAGGTGTTGAGGTAGGCGCGGTGGGCAAATGGCGTGCGTACTTGGCCACTGCTGTAGGCCGGCCATTGCGCCGGTAGTGCCACGCGATCGCCTTCCCAACTCATCGACGCCGCACCGGCCTGGCCGAGATACACATAGGCGCCACGCGCCAGGGCTACCTGCGAAGAGCCGGCAATGCGCACCGTGCCGCCGCCGGCGTCGATGCGATACCAGTCCGCGCCATCGCCGCGCGGTGCCACGGTCATCTCGAACTGATCGGCACGCGTGCCGATCAGCCGTTGCAGCACCGCCTGCGCGGGCGGTGCGGCCAGCACGGTGAGGGGAGTGGCGAGCAACGCACCCAGCACCACGGCGAACAGGCGCGCAGGCGACGACGGGAAAAACAGTGAGGCGGTCATGGCGAGTTCCGATAATGCACGGTGACGACGTCGTGGAATCCAAACGGTTGATCGGCAGCGACCTGCAGAATCACCGCCAGCGTGCGCTCGCCGGCCGCGGGTGCAAGCGCCACTGTGATCGGTGTCCCTGCCGCTCCCTGGGCAACCGCGCGGCCATCCAGAAATACCTGCGCCGGCCCGCTGAGGCGGCCCAGGTCGAGCATGCCGCCGTGGGTTTGCACGCCCTGCCAGGGCGTGAAGTGGGTGCGGTACAACACATGGCCGGCACGTTCGGGAGCGCTTTCCAGCGTACCGGGCAGTGTATTGCTCCAGCTGTTGTTGTCGTTGGGACGGCGCGGGAGATCTGGCGCCGGCGGCTGCGCGAATGCAGCGGTGTGGCGCCAGCTTTCGACCACCATCACCGGCGCCGCGATCGGCACCGACGCCGGCAGCGGCACCGACGTGCAGCCGATCTCAAGCACTGCATCGCGCAATCCCGGGCTACGCGCCTGTAGTCGTAACACGCCTGCGCCGCGCCCGGCCTGCACGATTGCCTGCGCCAGACCGTTGAACAGGGCCACTTGCGTGCTTTGATCGGACGTATGCGCATTTGGGTCGCCATTGCCGACACCCAGCAGCCGGCCACCGCTGATCTGTAGCGTCAGCACCGCATTGCAATCAGGCACGTGACGCCCCTGCGCGTCCACCGCTTCCAAGGTCACCGGTTGCGCATCGCGACCATCGCCGCGTAGTCCGCTGCGGTCGGCGGTGAGTTTGAGCGCGACCGGCGCACCGGTGGTTTCCACGCGCGTGCGCGCTACTTCGCGTCCATCGCGCCAGGCCACCGCTTCAAGCACACCCGCCGCATAGTCCACTTGCCACTGATTCGAGTGCGCACGATCCACCGCTTGTTTTCCGAGCCAGCGGCCGTTGAGCCACAACTCCACCTGCTCGGCATTGCAGAATGCCATCACGTTGATGGGCCGGCCTTCACGGTCCGGCCAGTTCCAGTGCGGCAACAGGTGCAGTACCGGCGCATCGTCGATCCACAAGGCGCGGCGCAACCAATAGGCACCCTTGGCAAATCCGCATTGGTCCATGATGCCGAAGAACGACCCCACCGATGGCCATTCGAACGGCGTGGGTTCGCCGCGATAATCGAAACCAGTCCACACGAAACTGCCGGCGACGAACGGGCGTTCGGCAATCAGCTGCCAGGCGCGGCGATGGGTATTGCCCCAGTCCGCGGCCAGGCTGTCGTCTTCGGCCACCACGTGCGCCTCCAGATCGGTGAACCACGCACCACGCGTCTGAAACGCGCTGGTGTCTTCGCTGGACAGCATCGGCGTGCGCGGACGTGCCGCATGCACACGGTCGTAGTTGGACTGCCGATAGTTGAAACCGAGCACGTCCACCACATCGGCTGCGCCGCGGGTGGCGAACATGCCATCGTTCATGCCGGCGGTGATCGGGCGGGTGTCGTCGAGCGCACGCACGGCGCTGGCGGCACGCGCCATGATCGCGTAACCGGTGGCGGTGCCCTGCAGCGGCTCCTCGTTGAGCAGCGACCACAGGAACACGCTGGGATGGTTGCGCTGGCGCCGCACCATGTTGCGCAGCAGCGCCACATAGTCGGGCGCGGGATTGAACAAGCGGTTCTCGGCCATCACCAACATGCCGAGCCGGTCGCAGGCCTGCAGCAGTTCCGGCGCCACTGCGTGGTGCAAACGGATGGCATTGCAGCCCATCGACTTCAACCGCTGCAGACGAAAGACATGCAGCGCATCAGGCAGCGCCACGCCGACACCGGCATGGTCCTGATGCAGGCAGACACCCTTGATCTTGAGCGGACGGCCGTTGAGGAAAAAACCAAGATCGGCATCGAAGCGCAGGCTACGAAAACCGACGTCGCACGCAGCACGGTCACTGCGACCGTCTGCGCTGCGCACCTCGGCTTGCAGGCGATACAGCACCGGTGTTTCCACGCTCCAGCGCTGCGGCCGCGGCACGGCGATGCCGATCGCCGCCTGTGCAGTGGCGAAGGCAGCGAGCCGCAGTTGCGTCTGGCCATGCGCCACGACGGCGCCATGCGCATCGTGCAAGACGACATCTATCCAGGCGTCAGCGGGCTGTTCGCCGCTGTTGACAAGGTCCAACTGCACCGGTACCTGCCAGACATCGCCTGGACCTTCGCGCGGCACCGCTGCCAAGCCGTCGCCGGCGATATGCAGGGGCGCACGCAGCACCAACCAGGTATGCCGATAGATGCCACCGCCTTCGTACCACCACCCATCCATGGCCTCGGCATCGACGCGGATGGCGATGCTATTCACTGCATTGCCATAGCGTGCGACCGGTGTGAGGTCGATGACCAACCCGTTATAGCCGCTCCAACTCCGCGCCATCAGCATGCCGTTGACCCACACCGTGGCATGGCTCGCGATACCGTCCAGATGCAGTTCCACCGCCTGGCCGCGCACGGATTCTTCCAGCCGCAGCGTGCGTCGGTACCAGGCAATCCCGCGCGGACGATAGCCTTGCGCGATGTTGGCGTCGGCGCGCACAGGTTGCTCGACGACAAAATCGTGCGGCAATTGCAGCTGTCGCCAGCCGGTATCGTCGAAGTCCGGCGCCGCTGCGCCCCAGGCCCGGCCAGCCTTGGCATTGGCGTAGGTCTCATCCTGCCCCAGCAGGTGCGGAAACGGCACATCGCCGGCATGGAAGCGCCACCCCTGGTCAAGATCCAGCCATTGGCCGCAGACATCTGTCGCCGATGTCTGCGGCGTGGGGCGCGGCGTGGCGCTATTGCCGACACGTGGGGTGTGCGCGGCTGCCGCGCCAGACACCAACGCGGGCACGCCAAGAAGCGATGAGGCACAGACGCTGCCAGCGAGGAACTCACGCCGGCGCATGGCAGCATCTGGTCGACTGCATCGCATGCACGCCACGTGGCACACGCATTGCCAGCACTGCACCGCTCGCTTCCCCTGCACCAGCACCGCTGCCCTCACTGCTGGCCACCGCATGCCACTGTGCACGGCGGCCCGAGGCACTCTGCCCCCGCATCAAAGCATGTCCCACTGCATCGACAGGTAGTAGCTGCGGCCGGTGACGCCGGTCATCTGCCAGCGGCTGGGGATGTCCTTGTACGCTTCTTCCTTTCGGTTGGTGAGATTCAGGCCGCCCAGCTGGAAACTCAGCTTGTCGTTGACCTGATAGCCAAGCACTGCATCCAATTGCGTGCGCGCCTTCATGATGTGGCCTTCGCGGGCGAAGAAGCTGTCGCTGCTGTCCTGTTCGTACTCGCTGCGATGATTGAGCGACACGCGTGCCGAGTAATGCGCGCTCTCCCAGTACGCGGTGGCGTTCCAGGTTTGTTCGGACAGGTTGCGGATCTTGAAATCGGTATCGCGCTGGGGAATCACTCGGGTGAAGTTGGTGGTGACCCCAAAGCCATCGATCGGCAACCAGGCATCCAGCGATTGCGTCCAGCCCAGCTCGTAACCGCGAATCTTGACCTTGCTCGGATCATTGGTGGTGGCGGTGATCTCGTAGATATCGCCGTTACTGCTCACACAGTCGCCGGCTGCATTGCTGGACAGCGCAGTGCCGTTGAAGGCGGCCGGGCAGACGATGCTGTTGAAGGTGCCGTTCTTGATGTTTTTCCAGAACCCGGCCACGGTCAGCGCGCCGCCGTTGCCGTAATACCACTCCAGACTCAGGTCGGCCTGGTCGGCGGTCAGCGCCTTCAGATCGGTCTGCCCCTGGGTGACGACATAGGTGGTGGTGCCGCCGGTATTGGTGCCGGTGGAGATCGTCGACGCGATGGCGGTGTTGCTGTCCAGAATCGGCCGCACCAGGACCTTGGCGGCCGCAAAACGCAGCAACACGTCTTCGCGCATGTCCAGCACCAGATTCAGGCTGGGCAACCAATTGGAATATTCGTACGGCGCGCGCGCGGTGCCCACCACCACATTGGCGTCGTCGCTCGCGGCTTGCGCCTGAGTCAGATAGGTGTCGGTGGTGCGCTTGGTATTTTCGTAGCGCATGCCGACGTTGCCGCGCAGACGCATGCTGCCGATGTCGGTGTCGATGCGCGCCATCGCATAGGCGGAGGAAATGTTGTTCTCGATGCTGTAGCTGCTCTGCGGTGCGAACAGCACCGGCACGGTGATGCCCGCGGCCGCCAGCGAGCGCGCATACGCCGCGACGTCCGGGGTGACCCAGCTGTCCTGCGAGGCCAGTTGTCCGTCGAGGAAGTTGCTGACCGTACTGCTGGCGGCAGACAGTTCCGGGAACATGTCGAAGCCCGAGACCGCACCGGTCCTGAGCAGATAGAGGAAATCGCGCCTGCGCACATCGCGATCGAAGGTTTCGCGGCGGTATTTGGCACCGAAGCGCACTGCGTTCAACGCGCCCAGGTCCAGATACCGTTCGGCATCCAGTTGCAGCGACCATTCCTTGTTGCTGAGCGACTGGATGGAGCCATTGGGATATTCGCTACGCACCAGATTGGCCTTGTTCCAGGCACTGGCGTCGTCGGCGTCGGCATCGGTGGTCAGCGAGATCGCGTCGGGATTGGAGGTATCCAGCAGCGTTGCCGAGGGAATCCGCCCCAGGATCGCGGCGCGCTCGTTCTCGTCGGTCTTGCCCTGGGTGTAGTTGGCCGCGCCACTCAGCGTCCAGGCATCGCCCTTCCACTTGAAGTCGTAGGTGAGCAACTGGGTGGACAGATCGTGCTGTTCGATCTGGTGATTGTTTTCCAGCCAGTAATCCGACGCCGCCACCTGTGTGGCGGTCAGCCCGTTGGTCTGCAGCACCGTCAGCGGACTGCGCTCGAACGAGTACACCAGCTGGTTCATGTCGTTGGCGGTCCTGTCCTGCGAATACAGCGCAGTGAGGTTCATCTCCAGCTGCTCGCTAGGCTTCCATTGCAACCCGCCATTGAACATCTTGCGCGTGGTCTCGCGCTCGATCGAGCGATAGCGCGGACGGCGTGGGATATACAACGTGCCGGCGTCGGTGGCTTGCGTATACCAGCGGTCGATCCACAGATAATCGGCGCGGTCCTTGAGCTTCTGATAGCCGGCGCTGAGAAACACACCCAGATCGCCACCACCGAACTTGAACTGATCGATATAGGTGAGCACTCCCTTGGGCGTTGGCGAGCCGCCGGCAAATTCGGAGTACTGGGTCTTGGCCGAGAACAACAGTTTGGTCTGCTGGTAGTCCAGCGGTTTGGTGGTGTTGATGTTGACCGTGCCCGACAGGCCACCGGCATCCATGTCCGCCGACGGCGATTTGATCACCTCGATCCCGGCGGCCACGTCCGGCTGGATGATGTCGTAGCGGAACCCGTCGGTGAAGTCGGCGCTCTTGATCACCTGGCCGTTGATGGTGGTGGCCGAATACTGCGGCCCAAGGCCACGCACGCTGATGGTGGAACCGCGCCCGTTGATGGTGGAGATCTGCACGCCGGGAATGCGCTGGATCGCTTCGGCGATGTTTTCGGCAGGAAACTTGCCGATGTCCTGCGCCGAGATGCCATCGGTCATGCGCACATCGTCGCGCTTGTTGTCCATCGCGGTGATCAGGCTCTTCTGGTACGAGCTGGTGACCTTGATGGTGTCGAGCTGGGAGATCTGTGCCGATGCGGCGTCCTGTGTCTGCGCGTTAGCGCCGCAGGCAAGCAGCGACAGCGCAATGGCAAGGGACAGCGACGAGGGCGAACAACAACGCAGCGAGGCACGCGGGAGAGGCGACATGAGAGATCCTGAAGTGGAATGGCTGGACGACGACGCGACTGGCATTCCGATCGATCAGCGATGACAGATCCCGGGGCTGGCAACCCAACCACACGCGCACAGGCCACCCGTCCCGGCCGTCCGGAACCGCCTGCGATCTGTTGTCTGCGAGCACCCCATACGGCCCCCCGTGGGTGCCGATGCCGCGCCCCTCCCGGGACGGACACCGCATGCCATTGCTGATCAACGGCCCTGACTGGAAAGTACCAATTCAGTGAAGTTGATTCTTATGGTCTCTAAAAGATCGTGTCAACAGTCACTTACGAAAGTGTTTGAAAGCTCCCTGACGACGCACCCAATCCCTGCCATTACCGACCTTCAACGGTGCGTACAAAGATATTGAGTGCGTACCGGGCATCGTTGTCACAGGACCAGTCACTGACCAATTTTTGGTGACCAGACCAATTCTGTGCAATCCACGTTGTGGTCACAGCTTCGCAGTCACTGCGGGCTGCATCACAGTCCTTTGCAGCGTGCTCATGTGTGTTCCAAAGCGGGTGTCGCGCGTACTCGCTCAGGCGAACGCGTGCGGCGATGACTCTGTGACGCGCCAAAACGACAACGTTGTCAACGGATGAGCCAGCCTGCCATCCAGATCCCTGAAACGAACACGCCAACCGTGACGCATGCACGCTCATGGTGCAGACGCCCGGTGCGACGGCGCGCAGCCAGTGATATCGCTTCTAGCGCACTCGCCCCTGGTCGTTGCGCAAAAACCCGCGCTCCGGGGTAGCAGTAAAGCCCAGCAATTGCAGTCCGATGCCCAGCGTCGCGTCCTGCGCTGGATCGACGCGCGACTGCAGTTGCCAGCGTCCATCGCGCCAGAGTTGCAGCTGCGCCTCGGCCTGCACGCCGGCAGGCAACGCCGCGTCTGGCAGCAGAGTCAGCACGGCGGCGTCATCCATGCACTGCGGCTGCCCGGACAACTGCAACGGCGGCAGACCAGGAAGGTCGCCCGTGCCGCTGGCCAGCAGTTGCAAGCTGACCCGCCCACGCGCCTGCACGCAGCCGGTGGCATCGAATAGCAGATCGACCTGCTGCAGCTGCACGACCAGATCGATCAGCGCCACGCCCCCTGGCTGATGCAACAGCAGCTGGCCCTGTGCATTGCGAATGCCGTGTTGCGCGCCATCCACCAACAGCAGTTGCAGCTGCGTGGACTGTAAGTGCACCTGACGCTGGCCACGCAATAGCGGCCAAACGCGCGGTCGGACTGCGACATCGCCGAACGCGATGCCCTGCCATTGCACCTGCCGCAACGTGCCGGCCCATATCGAGCCCTCCACGTCCAACACCGAGAACGGCAGCCCTTCGCGTGGCAGCACCAGGCGCAAGGGCAGCGACGCGATCAAGGCCACACCCAGCATGAGCAGAAGGATCAAGGCCCAACGCAGACGTGTCACGGTGCCGATTCCGCAAAGCTGCAGCTAACGCGGAGTTGGCCCTGATCGCGCACGACGCTCAGCTGCGTCGGCGCTAATCCATGTGCTTGCCGCAGCCGCTCGAGCCAGCCGAACAAGGCGGCAGCTCCGACCGCGTCGATCTGTACGTCTACCCCGCCCGCAACGCGACGTTGCTGAGACGTAATGCTGACGCCGGCATCGCGCGCGCTGCTGGCGATGATCCCGGCCAATGCCACCGGGCCCGGTGCGGCAATGCGGTTGGTTGTTGCCGCCTTCGTAGATACATCGAGAACCAGCTGCGCTGCATCGGCATAGTGCGCCCTGGCCCTGGCATGCCAGTGCCGCAATGGGGTGTAAAGTGCATACCAGCCGACGAATGCCGCCAGCGCTGCGCACATCACGCCCAGCATGAGCCGCTCTCGCGGCGCACGCGTCTGCCACCACTGCGTGGCGCGTTGCAACGCTGCGTTCATCGCAACGGCTCCAGTGCGAACGGCGTGCGCAGGCGGTCGTCTTCGACCTGGCTGCTGCCGGGCTCCACGTGCCAGCCTGCCTCGGCCAGCCGCGCCGAGAGCTGTTGCAGACTGGCGTCATCGGTGTGTAGCAACCTCGCGCGCAACGGCTGTGTGGCGGTGTAGTCCAGCTGATCCAGTTCTGCAGCCGGAAGAGTATCGACTGCTGCGAACAAGGTGCTCAGTTGCACCGCCAAGCGATCGGTCGCCGTCCCGGCCTGCCGATGCGTCTGCAATGCGGCTGGCACCGCGGCTGCATCGCGCACACCCAACTGCGTGGCGGCACGTGCGTGCAGCACCCGCGCGCCGATCTCGTAGCGCAATGTCTGCGCCAGCAACAGCACCACCGGCGATAGCAACACCAATGCAGCCAAGGCCGCCAGCCGGCGCAGACCGATCGGTTGCACAATCGCCGTCTTGGTCGCAAACGCGTGCTGCAGGAGATTGATCGGTGCATATGGCGCGCAGCGCGCAAAACAGGCAATGGACTGCGCAGTGTCGGCTGCCGGCGGCACTGCCGGCGCGCGGTCGCCCAGCAGCGTGCGCGCAGTCTCCGGCTCCAGGCTGCAGGCCAAGCCTGCGCCGCGGATCAGCCAACGGCCATCCCAGTGCATCACTGCCGCCGCCGCATCGGCACCAGGCTCCAGCAACAGGCAATCTGGCACCACCGCATCGGGAACGACGCCGCACTGCATGGCGCGCGCCAACCACCGCTGCATGACTCCGCTGTCCACCGCGGCAACTAGGCGCGTGCCATCGGCATCCGCACGATCGGCAATCACAACATGCAACGCCTGCGTTTCGACAGCCAGATGCTCGGCCAACTGCAGGCGGGCAGCGGCCACCGATTGCGCGATGCTGCGGCCAGGCAGGGTCAACCAGCGTAGATGCACATCCACCCCCGGCACCACCAGGATGGTGCGTGCAACCGGCGCGCGCGGCGTGGTGGCGGCTCCCACCGACTGCACCTGCCCGTGCGTATCCACGCGCACCGCAACGGGCTCGGCGGCTGCATCGGTTGGCAGCAATAGCAAGCTGGTCCTCATTCGTCAGAACCCCATTGGCGCGCGACCAGTCGGACCCGGCCGGCCGTTTCCTGTTGCAGCAGCGCTTCCAGCATGACGTGTGCTCCGGCGTGGTCGACCTGGCTGTAGAGAGAGAAATAATGCGTGCGTAGTTCGAACTGTTCCAATACTGCATTGGACAGCTCAGCCTGCATCAGCGCCGGCTGGCTCAAGAACATTCTGATGTCGCGCCATCCTCCGGCCGGCCGCGCAGCGATGACGCGTCGCGCCGCCGGCAACGCCAATGCACCGCCGGTCAACGCCACCAGCACCGGCGCGTCTTCCAGGCGCAACGTGTTGATATTGACCGGCGACAAGCGGCCCTCCGGCAATGCGCAGACATACGGCTGCAGTTGCGCGATCAGCTGCGGCGTATAGCCGACGATGGCGCGCAGTTCGCTGACCCCTGCCAGCAAGGTCGCACCGCTGCGCAGCGGCACGGATGCCTGCAGGTAGCGGTCATCTTCGGCACCTTGCGCCCCCGGTTGTGCGTCGCTGTCGAGCCAATCCACCAATGCATCGGTCAACGCCTGCGCCTGTTGCGAGGCAACGCCGAGCACTTCCAGCAATGCGCGATATTGACGTGCCCCCTCATCGCTGCGCTGCCATTGCTCGGGCGCACCGACGACCACGCTATTGAGATTGAAGCAGCCGCCGCGATCGCGCACACGCACGCTCACGGCACCGCTGTCCAACGGAAAGCGCATCGGCTGATCGTTCCAGCCACCGTCCAGCGTGGTGCGCAATGGATCGCGCTTGGCCAAGGCCTGCAACCGTTGCCGTGCGACCGCCTCGCTGCCCAGGGCGTACCACTGCGCCTGTGTCATCGCCTCGCCATTGCTGCTGCGGCGCAGACCAAAGCGCAGATCGTCCAGGACGGCAGCCATCAGCAAGGTCATCACGGCAACCAGCAGCAACACCGTCAGCAGGGCCACGCCGCGCTGTCTGGCAGGTGCATGCAGCGCCCTCATGTGCGTCCCTCCGGCAACAGGAACAATTGGCGCACGCGCCCCCAGTGCTCCAGGTCCAGCTCCAGCGCGACTGCATCGGGTAATGCTTCCAGACCGCCGCTCCAGCCATCGCTCCACTGCGCACGGTAATGGAATGCCACCACCGCCGAACGCACGCCGCGCAATAGCACTTGCGGCGTGCCGGCTGCTGCGCCGTCGAGCGCGGAGCGTGCACTGCGCTCCAGCCGTCCGTCCACCACGCGGTATTCCACGTACTGCAGTGATGCACGCGGCGCCCGATCCGGATTGCTCCAGCCACGCCGCACAAAGCCAAACAATGGCCCGTGCGTACCGGCCGCGCTTGCGACAAATGCGCTACGTGCGGCGCTGCCATCGCTAGCACGGGTGCGGCGCACGGCGGCCTGCTGCAGGTCGCTGCGCAACAGGCCGTGAGCAAGCTGAAAGTCGCGGATCTGATGCAACCGCACGCGCACGGCATCGCGTTGATCGATGCTCTGCCGCATCACCCCGACCGCTGCTGCGGCCACCAATGCGAATACCGCCAATGCCACCAGCAGTTCAATCAAGGTGAAGCCACGCGTGCGCTGCACGCGGATCATTCGGCGCTCCGCAAGACGCTGAGGCTGGCCACTTCCTGCCCCTGGCCTGCGGCGCGCACACGCACCTCGACCCGCACGCTGCCTGCCGCGCCGGCTGGCAGCGCCTGACGTTGCCAGTCCCAGCTGCGACCGCCGAGCACGACCTGCCCGTTCGCAGGCGCACGGATGGCGGCAGCCGGCGCCAGCACAGCCTCGATCGCCTGATTTTCTGCCACCACCGCGGCCAGCGCGCGCTCTTCCAACACCACGGCAGTGCGGGCGCTCTCGCCGGAAAGATTCAATAAGCCGACCACGGCCATGCCGAAGATCGCCAGTGCGACCATGAGTTCGAGCAGCGAGAATCCGCTCGATGTACGTGCGTTAGCGAGATCGCGCATCGACCTGCACCACACCGGCCGCATCCACCACCACGTGCATCTGCTGCCGACCATCCCCCAAGGCGATGCCTTGCGGCGTGGCTGCACCCGTTGGGTCGAAGCGCACGCTCAGTTGCGTGCTGCCGACGGGCAGCTGCGCCTGGATGCCTTCCGGCCAACGCACGGCGACGAACGGTGTTTCATCCAACGCGATCCAGCGCTGCTGGGCCTGACGACGGAACCCATAGCCGCCGGCATCGATGCTGACCTCTACCATGCGCAAGCTCATGATCGCCTCATCGCGCGCGCGCATCAGCGCGCTGGCCAGTGTGTCGGCGTGATCGTGCAGATCACGCCGCGTATCCGGCAAGGTCATCACCACCAGCGTGCTGGCAAGTGCAGTCATCACCAGGACGGCCAGCACTTCGAGCAGGGTGAATCCGCGCGCACGTGCTGACGCCGCATGCATTTGCATGCACATGGGTGATCGCTGTGCAGTGGTCGTGGCTGCAGACACTGTCGGCACTCAGCGCCAGTTGCCGATATCGGCGTTGTCGGCATCGCCGCCTTCTGCGCCATCGGCACCAAACGAGTACACGTCGAAGCCGCCATGACGACCCGGACGCCGATATTGATACGCATGCCCCCACGGATCTTCCGGCAGCCGGCGGATATAGCCGCCCTGCCGATAACGCTCCAGGCGCGTCAATCCGCTCGGCGGGTTGAGCAAGGCTTGCAGGCCTTGTTCGGTACTCGGATAGCTGAGGTTGTCCAGGCGATAGGTTTCCAGGGCCTGTTCCAGCACCGCGACGTCGGCGCGCGCTTTTTCCGCCATGGCGCGGTCCTGGCTGGGCATCACATTGATCATCACCACGGTGGCGAGCAGACCGATGATGACGATGACCACCATCAGTTCGACCAGGGTGAAACCACGCCTGCGTCGATGTGCGGTAAGTGCGCCAACGCATGCGCGGGAATGGATGGACTGCATGAGGATCTCCAAGAATGAGCGGCCGCGCTCAACCAAGCGCGAGGGTATTGAATTGCAGGATGGGCAACAGGATCGACAACACGATCACTGCCACCACGCCGCCCAGCAGCACGATGATGGCCGGCTCCAACAGGCTCATTGCGGCGGTGGTGAACGACTCGAATTCGCGCTCCAGGTAATCGGCAGCACGCTCCAGCATCGGCGCCAGGCGCCCGCTGTTTTCGCCGCTGGACGCCATGTACAGCAGCGTCGGCGGAAACACACCCGCACGTTTCATGGCGGCAGCCAGACTGCCGCCTTCCCGAATCGCGGTGACCATGCTGTCGGTGGCCAGCCGCAACGCGCGGTTGTCCACGGTGCGGGCGGCAATCATCAAGCCCTCCATCAACGGCAAACCGCTGTTGACCATGATCGCCAACGTGCGTGCCATGTGCGCGGCATGCAGATCGCGGATCAGACGGCCCAGCAGTGGCGCACGCAGTCGCGCGCGGTCCGCGGCCAGGCGCAGCGCGGGGCGGTTAAGCAGCTGCGACGCGGCAATCACCGCGACCACCAGGGCGATCAACAACGGTATGCCTGCATGCAGCAGAAAATGCGATACGCCAATCACTGCACGGGTCAGCCAGGGCAAGGCGCGGCCCATCGAATCGAACTGATCCACCACCTTGGGCACCACGAAGGTCATCAGCACGATGACCAACGCACCGGCGGTCAGCGCGAGCGCAGCGGGATAGACCAGTGCAGACTGCAATTTGCTGCGCACCTGCGCTTGGCGTTCGAGGAGATCGGCCAGACGTTCCAGCACCTGCGGCAAGGCGCCCGCACTCTCGCCGGCGGCTACCATTGCGCGGTACAACGCGGGAAATGCCTTGCCCTGACGTGCCATCGCATCGGACAAACGAAACCCTTCGACCACCAACGCATGCGTCTGGCTGGTGACCCGACGTACGCCGCGGCGTTCGGACTGGGTGCCGATGGTGCGCAAGGCTTCTTCCAGCGGCGCGGTTTCCACCAGCGTGGCGAGTTGGCGGGTGAACAGCACCAGATCCTTGCCGCTGAAGCGGGCTGCGCGCACGGCCGTGCTGGCGGTCGCTGCGGCAACTTCCACGCGCACCGGCACCCATTGACGCTGCTCCAGCTGTGCACGCGCGCTGTGCACGCTGTCGGCACTGATCACGCCCTGCCGGTTGCGCCCGTGCAGATCGAGGACGGTGTAATCAAACTGCGGCATGCGCGTGGTCCTGTTGGCGGGTCACACGCAGCGCTTCTTCCAGTGTGGTCTGACCTTGCAGCACGGCAGCGCGTGCCGCATCGCCCAGCCGCGGTGCGCGGGCGAAGGCCACCGCAGCCAATGCGTCTTCGTCGGCGTTATCGCCGATCAGGCGGCGCATCGCATCGTCTACCGCAATGGCTTCGTAAATGCCTACACGCCCGGCGTAGCCGCTGTGGTGGCAGACGCTGCAGCCAACGGCGGTGTAGATCACTGCATCGGCTGGCGCATCCAGCAGTTGACGCGTGCCGGCATCGATTGGCCGCACCGTGCGGCACTGCGGGCACAAGCGCCGCACCAACCGCTGCGCCAGAATCAGCCGCACGCTCGATGCCAGCAGAAACGGTTCGATGCCCATGTCGCGCAACCGCGTGATTGCACCCACCGCGTCGTTGGTGTGCACGGTGGAGAGCACCAGATGGCCGGTGAGGCTGGCCTGCACCGCAATCTGCGCGGTTTCGGTATCGCGGATTTCGCCGATCATCACCACGTCCGGGTCCTGGCGCAGAATCGCGCGCAGGCCGGCGGCGAAGGTCATGCCGACGCGTGCATTGACCTGGGTCTGACCAACGCCATCGATGGCGTATTCCACCGGGTCTTCCACGGTGAGGATATTGCGCGAGCCATCGTTGAGCAGGCTCAGCGCTGCATACAACGTGGTGGTCTTGCCCGAGCCGGTAGGGCCGGTGACCAGCACGATGCCATTGGGCACCTGCAATGCACGCTGCACGGTGTGCATCGCCGCCGGCGGCATGCCCAGTTGTGCCAGCGACAGCGTGCCCTGCTCTTTATCCAGAATACGCAGCACCACCCGCTCGCTGCCGCGCGTGGGCAACGTGGAAACGCGCACATCCAACGCCTTGGCCCCCATCACCAGCGACACGCGCCCGTCTTGCGGGATGCGTTTCTCGGCGATATCCAGCCGTGCCATCACCTTGACGCGCGATACCAGCAGTGGCGCGATGCGTCCGGGCAGCGTTGCCGCCTCGCGCATCACGCCATCCACGCGTAGGCGCACGCGCAGCCGCGATTCGTAAGATTCAAGATGCACGTCGGACGCACCCAGCCGCGCGGCTTCGGCGATGATGCCGTTGATCAGGCGGATGATCGGCGCATCGTCCTGGCTGTCGAGCAGATCGGCGGTGGGGATGTCATCGATCAACGAATCCAGGCTGCCATGGAGATCCAGCGCTTCCACCTGCACACCTTGTTCCAGCCCGGCGTCGGCGTAGATCTCCGACACATGCCGGTCGAACACCGACGGCGCCAGTGTGCGCACCTGCAACGGCATGCCCAATGCGCGGCGCAGCTCGATCAGCGCCTTCACATCGCCCCCTTCTCGCAGGCCGATCTGTGCGGCAGTGCCGCGCCCAAGCAGCACGACGCCGTGGCGCTTGGCGAATGCATACGAAATGCTGGCGCGTGCGGTATTCATGGCATCAACGCTGTAGGGGACGTGCAGTGGGTGCAGGCGTCGCTGCCGGTGCCGGCACAACCGACGACGGGCCCGTCGGCACCTGCGGTGGCTGTGCACGCAAGTAGTCGCGCACCAGCGCATCGAGCGCGGCTTCCGGGTCGCCATCGGCCAGCTGGCGGTCGCGCAGGTAGTTGTAGCGCGGCGCGGTCATGCGTTGGGCATCGGCTGCGTCGCGGATGATGGTTGGGCGAATGAACACCATCAGGTTGGTCTTGTCGCGATTGCGCGACTTGTGCCGGAACAACGCGCCAAGGCCGGGGACATCGCCAAGCAGCGGTACTTTTTCTACTGTTTGGCGATCGTTCTGATCGAGCAGGCCACCGAGCGCGACGATGGCGCCGTTCTCCACCACCACGCGCGTTTCGATCTGGCGCTTGTTGAACACCAGCTCCGAGGATTGCGCGCTGACCGGCCCGGCAATCGCCGAGACTTCTTGTTTGATCGCCAGTGTGATGCCGCCGGCGGTGTTGATCTGCGGGCGCACTTCGAGCTCCACGCCCACGTCCTGGCGCTGGATGGTGCGGAACGGATTGTCGTTGGCCGTACCGAGCACTTCACCGGTGGTGATCGGCACTTCCTGTCCTACCAGGATGCGTGCCTGCTCGTTGTCCAGCGTCATGATCGAGGGCGTGGACAACAGGTTGGAGCCGGTGTCGCTCTTGACCGCATCGATGATCATGCCGAACACCGCATCGTTGCTTTGCCCGGCAAGTCCGATCAAGCCACCACTCAAGCCGAGCAGCGATTGCGCAGCCACATGACGTGCCTGTTCCAGCACCGAATCGCCTTCGCCGTTGTTGCTGCGCGTGCTGGCCGCCGCAGCAGCCAGCAGCACGATGCCGGGCGATGCGCCGCTGTACTGTGTCGCGATTAATGGCACGGTCCCGTTGCGGCCTGCCAGCAGCAGTTGCACACCCAGGCGCTTGGCGGCGGTGTCGGAAATTTCCACAACAATCGCTTCGACCAGCACCTGCTCGCGATGCACGTCCAGCTGCCGGATCACATCCATCAAGGCACGCTGGGTTTCCGGGTCGGCATTGATGATCAAGGCGTTGGAGCCGGGGTAGCGCACGATCACCGGGCGCTTGCCGGCCGCCGGTGCGATCACCTGCGTCTGCGCAGCACCGGTGGCCGCGGCCACCTCCACTGCGTTGGAGCGCGTGTCCTGCCCTGCCTGCGTCTCGTTGCCCGGGGTCTGGCCGACCAACTGCTGCAGCACCGGCAACAACTGCTCGGCACTGGCGTGTTGCAAGCGCACCACGCTGACATCGCCACGGCGCTCGGCGCGCCCGTCCAGATCCACTGCGGTACGCACCACACGCTGCACCAGTGCCGGGTCGCCACGCACGATCAAGGAGTTGCTGCTTTCCACGGGCAACACCGACAGCACATTGCTGCGCTCGCCGCCTTGGCCGAACAGCGAGGTCAAGGTACGCGCCAGTTCTTGCGCCGAGCTATTGCGCAGCGTCACCGTCTCGATGGCTGCACGGTCGGTGTCGATCTGCGCCACCAACGTGCGGATGCGTCGCAGGTTATCGGCATAGTCGGCAATCAACAGGCTATTGCCTTGCGGCATCGCCATGATGACGCCACCACGTCCAATCAGCGGCTTGAGAATTTCTGCAGCACTGCGCGCATCCACGCGCTGCAGGGTGAATACTTGCGTCGCGAATCCCAGGTTGCCGTTGGCGGCGCTACCCGGCTGTTGCGCAGCGGTGTCGTCGGGAATGATGCGGTACGTCGATGGCCCGCTGGAGACGGCAATCAATCCATTGGCACGCAGCACAGCCAGCAGCATGCCCAACAGATCCGCTTCCGACATCGCCTGCGCGCGCGCCACGTTGACCGAACCCTGCACGCGCGTGTCCACGATGAAGGTGATGCCGGTGGCACGCGAGACGTCCTGGATGAAGGCACGCAGATCCACGTCCTGCAGACGGACTGCCGGCGCATCGGCGGCATGCAGTGCAGTCATCGGCAGCGCAGGCAGTGCGAGCAACAACGTGGCCGAGAGCAGCCAGAGAGGGCGAACAGCAGTCATTGCGGGCGCTTCAAGGTCATGGTGTGGGTCTGGCCATCGCGACGGTAGGTCAACGTGGCGGCCTGGCCGTCGCGCAATTCGTCCTGCAGTTCGCGCAGGTGTTCGGCATCCAGGCTGCGGCCGTTGATCTGGGTCAGCACATCGCCCGGCGCCAACCCGGCCTGCCGCAGCAGTGCGCCATCGCCGCGCGGCATGACGGTGAAGCCGCCACCATCGGCGCTGGCGCGCAGGCCGGCACTGGCGAGCAACTGCTGCGGGTCGACGGCGGTGGCTGCGGTCGCGCCTGCTGGCGTCGCGACATTCGATTGCACTGCTGGGGCAACGGCGACCGGCGCGTTTGCGCTGGTTGCGGCAGCCGGTAGCGATGCGCCCGTAGCAGCTGCCGCGCTCAATGCAATGCGACGCACACTGCCGCCAGCACGCAACAGCACATGATCGACCGCGACCGCCTGCACCACCACGCCGGACGCAACCGTGTCGCCCACGCGATATGCGCCTTGCCGGCCGTCACTGCCGCTGAGATAGGCGGCCGCCTGGGCCCCGCCAGCACGCACGCCGTGCAGCACGATGCCATCGCTATTGGCATCGGGCGCGGTGCGGTAGAACACGTCGCGACGCAGTGCAGACACGTCGACATTGCTAACCGAGCCACTGTGCGCAGTTCCCAATGGCCCGATCGGGGTGAGCATCAGCCACAGCAAGCGCACGCCTTGCAGCACCAGGAGTGCGATCACGCAGCACGCCACCGCAGTGCGGACGCCCGGCGCCAGCAACAAGGAATTCAACGAGGGCCAGGCGCGCTGCAAAGCAGACATCCGTCTCAGGATTTCGATTGGATGACAGAATGCGGCGGCAATGTGTCAGCTCGAAGAAATTGATGACACAGTCCGACACACGGCGCCACACAGTAAAACGCAAACGCCCACCATGCGATGCACAGCGGGCGTTTGCCCTACGTCCAACGACACGTGAAATCAGAAACGCGCCGTCACACTGATGTCATAGCTGATGCCGGGCTGGTAGGTGTACAGATCCACCCGGTGGCTGCCCACCCTCTGATATTCCTGATATTTGGTCTTGAGCAGATTGCGCGCGGCAAAATTCACCGACAACGTATCGCCTGACCACACCAGGCCCTTCTTGATCACCAGATCCAGCGAGGTGCCCGGCTTGTCGATGTAATCCGGCTGCCCCGGACGACCACGCGCCGACACCCGCTCGCCCACGTAATTGGCAATCAACGTGGCCTGGCTGCGCGTGCTCTGGCTCTCCACACCAATCTGCAGGTTGGCGATGTCATCCGACTGTCCCTGCAACGCGGAGCCATCGCGAATGAACAACGTCGCCTGCACCGGTGCGCTGAAGCCGAACGGCTGCACCGTGTCGCCATCGCTGGCACTCACCTCGGAGGTGGTGCGCGTGTAGTTGCCGGACACGAACAGGCGCTTATCGCCCCACCAATCGGCCGCGACCGGCACGTCCAGATACTTTTTGGCTTCCAGCTCGATGCCGTACAACCTGGCCTTGGGCGCGTTGATGAAGCTCTGCACGATGCCGCCGCCGGGCGCGTCGTTGACGATGGCTTCGATCGGCTTGTCGATGTTCTTGTAGAACGCTCCGACGGTGAGGTACTGGCCCGGCTCGAAGAACCATTCGTAGCGTGCATCCAGATTGACCAGCTCGCTATCGACCAGGAACGGGTTACCGAAGAACTGGCGGTCGATATCCGGGTCCAGGTACTGCTGTGGTGCCATCTCGCGGAATTGCGGGCGCGCGATGGTCTTGGACGCACCCAAGCGCAGCTGCTGGTTCTCGGCAAAGTTCCAGGTCACCGTGGCCGACGGCAGCGCATAGCTGTTCTGCAACGGTGCCACGCCGTCCTGGCGCGTACCGCTGAAGATGTCGTATGGATGCACCGCCTGGGTGGCGTCTTCGTAACGCACGCCGACGGTGGCCCGCAACGTCGGCACGATTTCGCCCTCTGCCTGCAGATACGCCGCCTTGACCTTCAAGGTGGCGTCGTAGGCAGCCGCACCGAAACTGCCGGTTGTTTCGCGCAGGCGCAGCAGATCGTTGCTGAGGTTGTAATCGGAGAACAGATAGTCCACGCGCTGATACTGGTTCAAGAACGGCAGCGGGCCATCCAGCGCCAGGAAGCGGAATTCGCGGCTCCACGCGCGACGGTCGTTGTCCAGATAGGCCAGACCACCCTTGATGGTGAGATCGTGCTCCATCGGCAGGCGCCAGGTGACATCCACGCCACCACTGGCCACCTTGTCGTCGACCTTGCTGAAGCGCGTGTAGTTCTGCACACGCGACGCATCGTGCGCCCAATAGCCATCCAGCAGCTCGTAGCGAATGCCGGTTTCGTAAGGCACATCGCGGCTGGCGTTGGCCACTGCAGCGCGCCATTCGATCTTCAGGTCGTCGTATTCGCCGAAGGCATGCGTGCCGCGGAGCTGGTTGTTGATCAACTGCCGCGCGTACCACTCGGTGTTGTCGTCGCGTACATCGAAACCGGCCAACTCGTCGCGACCTGTACGGCTGCGTGCCACCTTCAAGGTGTCGTGCAAGTACAGTGTGGTCCAGCCGATGCTGTGGCGGCCGTATTCCCAGCCAAGTCCCAGCATGCCATTGGTGCGCACGTTGTTGCGGGTGGTGGCGAAGTCGTAATTGGAATTGAACTCGACACTGTCGCCGACAAAGATGCCGTCCTGCTGTTTGCCGGTGCGCGTGCGCCATTCGTTGTCGTAGCTGGCAACGGCGATGATGCCCAGCTTCGCCTCGCCCACATCCATGCTGTAACCGGCGCTGCCGCCGACGTTGACGTCCGGGTCAATGCTGTCCTTTTCCTGCAGCACATACAGGTTGGGATTGTTCAAACTGCGCCCGATGCGGCGGATGTCATCGCGCGGGAAGCTGCCCAGATCGACGCGACGGCCGGTCTTGATCGCATCGCGCAATGCGGAAGGCTGCTTGCGGGTGCCATCATCAACGCCCCACTCATCATCGTCCGAGCCGTAATAGGTCAGACCTTTTTCACCGGTGCTGACGCTGTTGGCGCCGCCACCCACGGTGAACGACAGGAACGGCTTGTCGGGGATCTCCATCGATTGCAGATCGATCACGCCACCGCCGAATTCGCCCGGATAATCGGCCGAATAGGTCTTTTGCACGGTCACGCTGGCCAGCACATCGCTGGGAAACAGGTCCAGCGGGACCACGCGCTGCATCGGCTCGGGGCTGGGTAGCGGCGAACCGTTGAACAACGCCGATGAATAGCGCTCGCCCAGGCCGCGCACGTAGACATACTTGCCGCGCGACAGGCTCAGCCCGGTGACACGCGTCAGCGCCACCGCAGCGCTGCTATCACCGGTGCGCTCCATGTCTTCACGCGTCACGAACGACGCCACCTCGGAGGTTTGCAGCATCGGTTCGGGAATATAGTCGCCACGCACCACGACCTGGTCGAGTTGCTTTGGCGCACTGGTACTGGCCGCGCTGGAGGTACCGCTGCCGGCGCCGGCAGCGCTGGTGGTCGACTGCGCCATGGCGGCGCCGGACATCAGCAACGTGGAAATGGATAGAGACAAACCCGTCCGCGAAAGACGGGCAACAGCTGAGGTTCGCATCGTGGGAGCCCTGGCAACAGAAAGATGAAGCTGGACGCATCACAAGGCGACCAATGGCCGCTTTGTGATGCCATGCCTCAGCAGGGACGGTCGGCGGTCAGGCCACAGGTCCAGCCCTGCCACCAGGTGTCGTTGGCATCACGCACGCCACCGATGTAGTTCACCTGCTGGAAGAAGCTGCTCACCCCGTTCAAGCCCTGGAAGGCCGGCACGGCGGTTTCGTTGGCACCGTTGACGAAGGTGTTCTGTAGCGTGGACACGCCGTTGGCGACGTTGTTGGTGCCAGCCGCAAACTGGCTAGCCGCACGCGGGTCGCTGCCGAATGCAGTCGGACAGGCAAAGAACACCGAGTGGAAAGTACCGGCAGTGTCGGTGTCGGCCATGTTCAAGCACACCAGGCCATCGCCGGTACCACCGGCGGGACGGGTGAACACCGAGTTGTAGAACGACGCCTGGGTGCCCTGGTTGAGCATGATCGCCGCACCGGCGCGCGCATTACCCACGTAGGTGAAGTTGGCCACTTTAGGACGCGAATACGGCTGACGACGCAGGCTGCTCCACTCGTTTATGCGGTCGCCGCCACCGGCGCGCTGCACCACGATGCCGAACTGCAGTGCACCGTTCCAGCCAGCGTCGGTATCCAGCGAATCGTCGTCGGCACCGGTGATGACCAGGTGGCTACCGTTGACCGTGCCACCGAACCATTCGATGCCATCGTCTGAGCTGTTGTGGATCTGCACATAGTCCAGCTTGGTACCGCTACCCACACCGGCCAGCGTGATGCCCTGCAATTCGTTGTTGGGCGAAATTTCGAAGCCCGAGTACATCACGCGCAAGTAGCGCATCGAACCGCTGTTGTCGGTAGCGTTGTTGCCGCCATAGAACGCGTTGGTACCTTCGACCTGCGCCTGGCATTCCGGCGTGCCGGACACCGTGGTCCCCGCGCAGTTATTGATCGCCGCGCGACCCAGCACCACGATGCCGCCCCACAGACCAATGGTATTGGCGCTGACCGTGCCCTCCAGCGCCTGACGTGCGGTGAACACAATCGGTGCAGTCGCGCTGCCTTCGGCAAAGATCTGCGAGCCGCGATTGACCACGATGTAGTCGCTACCGGCCGAACCGAACAAGGTCACGCCCGGCTCGATGGTCAAAATGCCCTGCGTGCTGCCAGCGGCCGGTGCGGTGGCATTGCCGCCGCGGTCGGTGCCCACATTGACGCGACCGCTGATCGAATACACGGTGCCCGCGCGTGCCGGCACCACCAGATTGCCATTGACGGTTTCCGGCAACTGGCAGGCGCGCAGCGTGTTGCTGGCGATGGTGCCGACGTTGGAAAAACCGGTCGGGCAATCTGCAGCCGGGCCGGTCGGTGCCGGTGTCGGCGCAGGCGTGGGTGCCGGCGTCGGCGCGGGAGCCGGTGCAGGCGGAAACGCGCCCTCGCCCGGCGAAGCGACACGGTCGGCACCGCCACCGCAGGCCGATAGCGCCAGTGCGGTACCAAACGTCATGAGAAGTGTCTTGCTGCTGTTGCGAACGGCCATGCGGCTGATCTCCAGGTCAAAGGGTCCGGTATGAAGAGGAGTCGTCAAGAATTGGTGGCGTTCCGCGCACTGCAGTGGCGAGCACGTTCAAGATCCCCGTCACTTTTATAGAGGCCATCTGTTGCATTTGTCTTACCGCGACACAATTGACACACGAATGCCACACAGCGACATGCACTGTAGAGCGATGACACATACTGATATCCCTACGGCGCTGGCCGACTGGATCGTGGCGCAGGCCGTGGCCGGCCATCCGCCCGAGCAAGCGCTACAGCCGCTACTGGATCAGGGCTGGAACGCGCAGGACGCTATCGCTGCAGTCGAGGCACTGGTCCGTGCCCACATCCAGCAACACGCGCTGGCACACGGCCTGCCGATGCCGGTGCGCGTGCCGTCGCTGCAACAGGACAACGATGCATCGCTGCTGGCACTGGGCGACCGCGACGTGCGCGTGCTGATCAGCCTGTTGCTACCGCGCGTGGTGGTGCTCGGCGGCTTTCTCTCCGACGACGAATGCGATGCATTGATCGCCTTGGCACAACCGTGCCTGGCGCGTTCGCGCACCGTGGACAATGCGAACGGGGAGTACGTGGTGCATGCAGCGCGCACCAGCGACAGCATGTGTCTGCGCGTTGGCCAGGATGTGCTGTGCCAACGCATCGAAGCGCGTATCGCGCGCTTGCTCGACTGGCCGATGGATCACGGCGAGGGCTTGCAGGTTCTGCGCTACGGCACGGGTGCCGAATATCAGCCGCACTACGATTACTTCGACCCCGACGCAGCGGGCACGCCGGTATTGCTGCAGGCCGGCGGGCAACGCGTCGCCTCACTGGTGATGTATCTCAACACGCCCGACCGCGGCGGGGCCACGCGCTTTCCCGATGTGCATCTGGACATTGCAGCGGTCAAGGGCAACGCGGTGTTTTTCAGCTATGACCGCCCACACCCGATGACGCGCAGCCTGCATGCTGGGGCACCGGTGCTGGCCGGCGAAAAGTGGGTGGCTACGAAGTGGTTGCGCGAACGCCCGGTGCGCATGCCTGGCTGACCGGGCTACGCGCCCGGGCAAAGCGCGCGCTCGACGCGCCGCTCGCATGCCCAGACGGGCGTGCAAAACACGCTGCGCTGTCAAGCTTCAACAAGAGACAGAGGCGCGATTCATATATGTTATAATGTTGCATTAGCTGACACATAGGGTGATCAGCGCCGTCGCATCGGTGTCGTTCGATCCATGAAGATCCACATTCTCGTGGCGGCAGTGGCTGCCGTCCTGTTGGCCGGCCAAGCGCATGCGCAGTCGTCCGATTCGGCGCTGACGCTCGGCAAGGTCGATGTCCATCAGCATGACGAAGGCCAACTCACCGCGCATCAGGTACTGACCTCGGTGGACGTGCTGGGCGCCGACCAGATCGAGGACAAGAACGTGTCCTATAGCTGGGAGCTGCTCGGGCAGATGCCCGGCATCCAGCTCACCGAAACCCGGCAAGGCGCCGAATCGGGCAAGGTCAGCTTTCGCGCTTTCAACGGCGAGGGTTACCTCAATGCGATCAAGACGCTGATCGACGGCATTCCCAGCAACGTCAACAGCGGCAATCAGCGCTTCATCGACATGCTGTTCCCGCTGGACATCAGCTACATCGAGGTGGTGCGCGGCACCAATGATCCGCGCTACGGCTTGCACAATATCGGCGGCAACATCAATTTCGGCACGCGTCAGGGCGGGAGTTACACCGACGCGCGCCTGACCTATGGCAGCTTCAACACCCGCGATGCGCAGCTGGCCGTGGGCCGCGAACGCGACGGGTTTGCGCAGAACTATTTCGTCGGCGTGCAGGCCTCCGATGGCTACCGCGAGCACGACACCTCCAGCAAATATTCGTTGGGCGGCAAATGGTTCTACGGCAACCTCGACGACGGCATGCGCATCGGCCTGACCGCACGCGTCTATCACAACCAGGCCGACGAACCCGGCTTCATGACCGCAGTGGAAATGCAGGCAGACCGTCGCAGCTCGGACCTGCGCAACCGCAACGACGGCGACGACCGCGACATGCGCCAGTTCGGCGTCCATCTGGATCTGAAGCTGGCAGAAGGACTGTTCTTTGGCACCAAGCTTTACTCCAACCGCTATCTGGACGACCGCCAGGTGACCTTCAGCGACCTGCCCACCGGCAATGCGCCACGCCAGCGCCGCATCTGGGACGAGACCCAGGTCGGCATGCTCAACACGCTGACCTGGCGCAGCAGCGACACGCTCACTCTGGAAGGCGGCGTCAACTACGAGCATCAGGACAACGCCTACCGACGCGAGCGCCTCAGCTACGCCGAGCCCACCGATTTCAATGCCACTCCGGCACGCATCCAGAACGACGACCGCCATACCTTCGACAACTGGGGCGCTTACGTGCAGGCGATCTATCAGCCGATCGAGGCGCTGAAGATCGTGCCGGCCTACCGCGTGGACCGCTTCGATGGCCACACCCAACTGCCGGGCGGCGTTCGCGCACCGCTGCAGCGCTACGGCAGCATCGAGCAGCCCAAACTGAGCCTGGTCTACGCCTTCACCCCGACCACCAACGTCTATGCCAACTGGGGCCGCAGCTTCCAGGTGCTGACCGGCTCCACGGCGCCGGCTTACCTCACCGCCGGGCAGCCGGACGTGCGGCCTTCCACCAACACCGGCATGGAACTGGGCATGAAATTCAGCCCGTTCCAGGGGAGCCAGGCGCGCATCGCGGTCTGGCAACAGGACGCGGCCAACGAAGTCTCCAACATGCCCGCCACCGGTACCACCGTCACCCTGGGCAAGACACGCCGGCGCGGCGTGGATGCGCAGATCAATGCGCAGCTGGGCGACAGGTGGACGCTATGGGCATCGCACGCGTACCAGGAAGCGAAGATCGAACGCGACGACCGCGATGCCAGCCTGTCGCTGGCCGGCCGCGAAGTGGCCGCAACACCGCGCTACATCAGCAACATCGGCGTCGAGTACCGCCCGACCGCTGCGCTGCGCCTCGGCATGCAGGGCCGCGCGCAAGGCGATTACTATCTGGAGGAGCGCAACCTGGCCGGCAAATACGGCGGCTTCGCCACCCTGGATCTCACCGCCAGATACACCCTCAATCCCGCCTGGAGCGTGGATCTGCAGGTCCGCAACGCCACCGGCCGCGAATATGCCTACGTGTGGTACGACAGCTTCTTCTGGACGCAGGCGCAGCCAATGTTTTCGCCAGCGGCAGGGCGCCAGCTCTATCTTGGCTTGAACATGAAGCTGTAATTCGCCCATCCACGGGCGGCGACCGGCGCCTCATCCGAGGATGTGCGCATGGCTGCCACTCGATGCCAGCATGCGCCTGATCTGGGACGTCAGACACCGCAGTCGGCTACCACAACGACACAGTGCTCGCTACCGACGCCTCGTGCGCCATCGCAAGCACATCGCCCGATAGCGCCAATGCCTGGCACAGGCGTGCGTTCGTACACGCATGCACCGCACACGCAACTCAACGCCGCGCAAACAGGCGCTGATCGATCCGCAACATCACAAAACGCAACGGCGTCCACGCCAGGCACAAGCCGGCAGCAATGCCCAGCGTGTCGGCCAGCGCATCGTAGGGGTCGGCGCTCCGATTGGTCGTCAGTGCGCCTTGCGCGATCTCGATGCCGATACCTAGAGCCACCAGACCGATAGCCGCAACGACCTGCGCGCGACGGGTGGCAAACAACTGCACCGCGCCCCAGCACAACAGCGCGAAGGTCAAAAAGTGCTCGGCCTTGTCGCTGTTATCCGGCAACTCCGGAATCTCCGGAGGCGGCCCCAGGCAGACCGCAATCACCACCACGATCGCAGCGATCCATAACCCCACCCACAACCGCGGCCGATGAAACGGGCGCAGCGTCTGCGTTACAGCCGCCATGTGAGATCGCCGGCCAGGAAAGCAGGTGCAAAGTCGACATCGCGCGAGAAGCCCATCACCTGAAAACGCTCGCCCATCTCGCTGGGTAGGGTCAGCCGCTTGATCTGCTCGCGCAGACGCATGCGTCCTACTTCATCAGTGCGCGTATCGGCTTGCGCCAACAATGTATCCAGCCCATTACCGAGTAAAAAGCTCGCCTGCGTGCAGTAACCGGCCAGCTCGAAACCTGCGCCGGTGCCTGCCTCGGCCAACGCGGTGAAGTCCACCGATGCGGTCAGATCCTGTAGACCCGGCCAACGGTACAGATCTTCATGCATGCGATGCCGATAGAACGCGCGTAGCGTGCCGTCCTCGCGCTGCGCACGATAGAACTCGCCCCGCGGGTAACCGTAGTCGACGAACAACATCGCACCGCGCTTCAAACCGCCAGCCACCGCTTGGATCCAGTATGGCAACTGCGGCAACAATTCGGAGCGATAGCCATCGGCGAACGGCTGCTCCAGATAACGCTCAAGGTGGCGCACGGCCGCGCTCAGCAATGCATCGGCCGGTTGCTCGCCACGTGCGAAGCGCTGCTGCGCATCGAGCACTACCGTTTCTTCATACACCTGCCCATCGCGCAGTGCGAAGCGCGGCGTGGGCAATGCGTCGATGACTTCATTGGCGAACAGCACGCCATCCCAATCGTCCGGGAACGGCGCATCCAGCCATTCCACCAGATCGAACACCGGCGGGATCAGACTGCGCCCCAGCCGCTCGCGCTGACGCTCGCGCAGGTCGGCGCTGGGTTCCAGGATCGCGTAACGCTCGGGCAGCGCATCCAGCTCCAGCAGCCGCTTGAGCGTGACTTCGGCAAACGCACCGCTGCCGCCGCCCACTTCCAGCACACGCGCCTGTGGCCCAAGCTGCTGCAACACGGGCGCCAACGCGCCGGAGACGGTAGCCGCGAACAACGGCCCCAATTCCGGGGCAGTGACGAAATCGCCGGCCTCGCCGAACTTGCTCGCGCCGGCGCTGTAATACCCCAGGCCCGGCGCATACAGTGCCAGCTCCATGAAGCGCGAAAACGGAATCGCACCACCGGCGGCCTGGATTTCTGCGCGCACGTGCGCAGCCAGCCGGTCGCTGTGCGCCAGCGCGTCCGGATCGGGTGTGGGAAGGTCGGCGTGCATGCAGGCACCGGTTGCGGGGACAATGCACAGGATAGCCGAGCCCTTTGCAACGCCGAGCGAGTACGCCATGACAGACAGTTCCAAGGTGGTGTTGATCACCGGTGCCGCCCGCCGCATCGGCGCGCAGATCGCCACCACGCTGCACGCCGCCGGCCACCGCGTTGCGCTGCACGCACACCGTTCCGCCGAGGTGCTGGACGCGCGCGTGGCCGAGCTATGTGCACAGCGTGCCGGCAGCGCCCACGCCTTGCACGCCGATCTGTGCCTGCCCGAGGCGTCCGCACAATTGGTGGCCGACTGCATTGCCGCCTTTGGTCGCCTGGACGGTGTGGTCAACAATGCCTCGGCGTTCTACCCCACCCCCATCGGTGAGGCCACTACAGCGCAATGGGACGAATTGTTTGCAGTCAACGCACGCGCGCCATTCTTCATTGCCCAGGCCGCTGCCGCCCAGTTGCGTCAGCACAGCGGTGCCATCGTCAACCTCACCGACCTGCACGCACAGCAGCCGATGCGCAATCATCCGCTGTACGGCGCATCCAAGAGCGCGCTGGAAATATTGACCCGCTCGCTCGCGCTGGAACTGGCGCCGCACGTCCGCGTCAACGCGGTCGCGCCTGGGGCGATCCTGTGGCCGGAAGAGGGCAAGTCCTCCGAGGCCAAGCAGGCGTTGCTCGCACGCACGCCACTGGCGCGCATCGGCACGCCCGAGGAAATCGCCGAAGCCGTGCGCTGGTTGCTGGACGACGCCAGCTTCGTCACCGGCCATACCCTGCACGTCGATGGTGGCCGCCAACTCAGTTGAGCGGCGCTTGTCGGCTACGCGTGCTTCCGTCGCGGAGACTCAATATCTCGGTCGCGCGCGTCGGCTCGGCTGACACATCACCGGCTGCCACTGCCATACAGGTTTCGCACGTCGCATCGCTGCTCGCACGCTTGCTCAGCCACGCCGCTAGACGATGCTACTGCGTCGTACTCAACTCCTGCGCAGCCGTGTCCAGTTCCACCGTCGTAAATGCGCTGCCGTACTGCGGATGCGCCTGCCACAATGCTGCCAACGTTTGCCCGCTCAGCGGGTCGATAAAATCCGGCGCGATATCTGCCAGCGGCTTGAGCACGAATGCGTGCTTGAGCTCGGGCCGCGGGATACGTAGGTGCCTGGGGCCTTCGACGATGCAATCGCCGAAGAACACCACATCCACATCCAGCGTGCGGTCGCTGAAATGCGGGCAGCTGCGATCGCGCCCGTGCGCATCTTCCAGCGCATGCAGCCAGTGATCCAGCGCGTCCAGCTCCAGATCGGTCTGCAAGACCACCGCGTTATTGACGAAGTCGGGACCATCGAAGTCCACCGCAGGCATGCGGTACGCGGGGGAAACGTCAATCTGGCCAAAGCGCGTACGCAGGGCGGCGACGGCCAAGCGCAGGTAGTGGGTCGGCTGGACGTTGCTGCCGAGGCTGAGAAGCACGGTGGTCATACGTTATTCGGGCATGCGGCCGGCGTGGGCGTCAACTGTTGCAATCGCATGGAACCCATACACGCTCGCACCGAGTGCGCAGAAACATGGTGTCAGGCCACTTCCAGCGCGTGCGAAACGGCGCGAAAGACCCGACGCATTTCCAAGGGTTTGCGCAATACATGCACCGGAAGATCCGACGGAAAATGCGCCCGCTGCAGCGGCGCGCCAACATCTTCCAGCACGATCGCCGGGCCCTGGTACCCCAGCTCCTGCATGCTCAACAGCACGCTCACTGCCGAGAGCAGGATGATATCGCTGTCGATGATCACCAGGTCCGGCATCGCGTGCTGCTGCACCAACTGCAGGGCCGCGGCACCATCGCTGGCCAACTGCGGCTGATAGCCCTGACTGGAAAGTGCATTGCCCAACAGCGACAGGCGCGTGGCTTCGCCGTCCACCAGCAAAATACGCTGCCCACGGCCGAGTGCGAGCGGCAGCTCGGTTTCCGTCACTGCCACCGACACCGCGCGCATCGGCACGATCATGTCGAAGCGCGTGCCTTCGCCTAGCCGGCTATCGACCACGATGCTGCCGCCATAGCTCTCAATAATCCGCTTGCACGAAATCAGCCCCAGCCCGGTGCCATCGGCCTTGGTGGTGAAGAACGGGCTGAACAGGCGCGCGCGGGTGTCATCGCTCATGCCCACGCCGGTGTCGACCACGCTCATGCGCACGCGCGTGGCATCATAACGATCGGCCGCCAGGATCAGGATGCCGCCAGCCGGCATCGCCTGGATCGCGTTCAAGCCCAGGTTGAGCAGGCATTGCTGCAATTCGGTGTAGTTGGCCTCGATGGTCAGATCCGGGGCAATGGTGTCCATCTGCAGACGCACGCCGTCGGGCAGGCTGCTCTTGAGCAGCATCTGCACGGCCTGGAACAGACTGGCGACGGAGACCTGCTCGCGCGGCTTATTGGACCCCCGCACGAACGACAACATCGACTCGGCCATCTCATGTCCGCGCCGGCCGCATTCGGCCACCACGTTGGCCAGCTGACGCAGCTGCGGGTCGTCGGTGCGCCCGGCCAGCAGGTCGGGCACGATCAATAGCGGCTGCAGGATATTGCGCAGGTCATGGCTCAGGCCGGCGGCCAGCATCGCCAGGCTCTCCAAACGCTGCGCGCGCATCAGCTCGCTTTCCACGCGCTGGCGTTCCAGATCGGCGCGCGCCTCGCGAATCGCGCGAATCACCGCGCTCGGCAAGCGCGTGGGGTTGTGCTTGATGATGTAGTCGTTGGCGCCATCCTGCAGCGCCTTGACCGCGGTCTCCTCACCCATGGTGCCGGAAACAAAAATGAAAGGCGTGGCACCGTTCTGGCGCACCAGACGCAGCGCCTGATGGCCGGAAAAGCCCGGCATGCTCAGGTCCGACAGCACAATGTCCGGCTGGAAGGTCTCCAGCGCGGAGCGCAGCGACGGCTCGCTGTCCACGCGCTCGAATGCCGCATCCAGCCCGGCATCCAGCAACTGGTCGGACAACAGCTCGGCGTCCTCCGGTGAATCTTCCACCAGAAGGATCTTCAGCTGCTCCAGATTGCCACCCTCATGCGGCATGGTTCAGTCCAGCTCCGGTGCCTGGTTGATGACCGCCCAGAACGTGCCGAGCGTTTTGACCGCGTTGAAGAACTGATCCACATCCACCGGCTTGACCACATAGGCATTCACGCCCAAGTCCCAGCTGCGGGCCAGATCGCTTTCTTCGCGCGAGGACGACAAGATCACCACCGGCAGGCGCTTGAGTGTCTCGTCGCTGCGCACCTGCTTGAGCACTTCCAGCCCGTCCAGGCGCGGCATCTTGATGTCCAGCAGCAGCACTGCCGGCAGGCCTTCCTCGCGGTCGGCGAACATGCCCCGGCGCAACAGATAGTCCATGGCTTCCACGCCATCTTCGACGTGCACGATGGGGTTGGCAAGGCGGGCTTCGCGCAAGGCGTCGACCGCCATTTCCGCATCGGCCGGGCTGTCTTCTGCCAGAAGAATGGTACGGATGGCGGTCATACACTGAACTCTTGGTTGGGCGCTTCAAGCGCAGGTGGTAACACGAAATAGAACGTGGCGCCTTCGTCGACGACGCCTTCGGCCCAGACCCGGCCGCCGTGACGCGTCAATACGCGCCGCACGCTGGCCAAGCCTATGCCGGTACCAGCGTATTCGCTGGCCTTGTGCAAGCGTTGGAACACACCGAACAATTTGCCGCTGTATTCCATATCGAAACCGGCGCCGTTGTCGCGCACGCTGAACTGGTGGCCGCCGTCGGCCATCGGCGTGTAGCTGACCTCGATTTTGGCCACCTCGCGCTTGGCGCTGTATTTGACTGCATTGCCGAGCAGGTTCATCCACAGCTGGCGCATCATGTTTTCGTCGGCCACCAGCACCGGCAGCGCCGCGATATGCCATTCCACCCGGTGACCGGTGTTTTCGCTCTGCACGTTGGAATCCAGAATCGCACGCGTTTCGGCCACAAGCGATTGCATGTCCACCGCCTGCAGGCGCAGCGCACCGCGGCCCAGGCGCGAGTACACCAGCAGATCGTCGATCAGCGAGGCCATGCGCCGCGCCGAGCTGCTGATCACTTCCATGTAGTGACGCGACTTCTCGTCGGCCGCATCGCCCAGATGGCGCGCCAGCTTGTCCGAGAATCCGGCCACGTGCCGCAACGGCGCGCGCAGATCGTGCGAGACCGAATAGCTGAAGGCTTCCAGCTCGCGGTTCACCTCAGACACCTGCTCCACCTTGCCTTCCATCTGCCGGTTGAGCTCCTGGATACGCATCTGCGCGCTCTTTTGCAGGCTGATGTCGCTCACCGTCATCAGCACCACATCTTCATCGGTGGTGTCGGGCAGGGGCATGCGGCGTGCGTTGATCAACATGGTGCGTAGTACGCCATCGGCGCCACGCTGCTCGTGTTCGTAATCCCACAGTTCACGACCACGCAGCAATACGTCGGCCAGCCGCTGATGGACCTGGGTATCGCGCCACACGCCCTCGCCCACATCCTCCAGCGCCATCGATTCGTTGCCGCGATCTTCCAGGCAATACAGCTCGGCGAAGGCGGGGTTGTGTAACACGATGCGTTGGTTGGCATCCAGCAACACGATCGGCTCGCGCACGGTCTGCAGCACCGAGCTGGCGCGGCCGTTGGCGCGCAGGTATTCCTGCTCGGCCGCCAGCCGGCGCCGGATCTGCCGTTGCAGCAGCCAGGTCACCGTGCCCAGCAATAGCAGCTGCACCGCCAGCGCCGTCCAGCTCAGCACGGCGTAATGCATGCGTTCGGTCTCGGCCCGCGCATGACGCAGCGCCAACAAACGGCCTTCGGCGCTTTGCAGGTCGTCGATCGGCGCACGAATCGGGTTGTTCACGGTCATGTCGTTGATGAGTACGCGGATCTGCTCCGGCGCAGTGGTCCCCGCAATGCGCTCGGCCAGCAGCAAACGCCGTTCGATGGTGCTCTGGATGCGCCCGATGCGCACCAATTGCGCGGGGTTGTCCCTGGTCAATTCGATCAACCGATGCACCGCGGCCAGCGACTCGCGCCTCCCGCGAAGCATGCGCTCATGCAGCACCTCGCGTTCCACACCGTACGCGCGCATCAACGCCGCCGATTCGGTGTCGCGCATCGCCGCTTCAAGCCGCTGCGAGGTCTCCTGCACCTCTTGACTATGCGAGACCCACACCGCAGCCCGGTTGGCGTTACGCGCCATCTGCTGCAGCAACAACGACGGCACCACCACGATCAAACACACGGCAACCGCCAACAGAGGCAGGCGCCAGCGATCCCACTTGTCTGCTTGGACCGTTGTTTGCATTGCTAGATCGGTTTCCGCTCGCTACGGGGGCCAAGCACAAGTCGGCATTGTCTCCGATCGCGCATATTGCCAGATTAATGATTCAGAGAAGTCACGCTCGCCCGTGACATAGCTGAATGGGCATAGCATACGTCCAGTAAATGTGAAAACGGTGCGAGTGCCCTGCCGTCCATCGGCTCGCTTAGCGGTCCCTGCAGACAAAAAAAGCGCACTCCGTGGAGTGCGCCTTGTGCTCGGGTGCGCCGCCTCGCCTCGGCGCCCCGGCATTCGCAGCGGCTGCGCTTACTTCTTCGCAGCAGTGACCTTCAGGCCGGTCGACTTGACGCTTTTGACACCTTCGATGCCCTTGGCAACGGCTACGGCCTTGTCGTGCTCGGCCTGGGTGGCGACTGCGCCGGTCAGGGTCACGATGCCGTTCTTGGTCTCGACCTTCACGTCGGTACCGGAGACGTTATCGGTGGCCAGCAGATCGGCCTTGACCTTGGTGGTGATCCAGGTGTCGGTGACCGGCTTCTTGGACTCATTCATGCCAGCAGCGTGGTCCTTGTGGTCGGCATGTTCCTGCGGGGCCGCGAACGCCTGCGACGCGCCGAGCGTCAGGCCAAGCGACAGCGACAGAGCCAGCAACTTACGTGCATTGATCGTGTTCTTCATACCAAGTACCTCACTGTTGAGCGTGGGCGCAGCTTGCGGCGGCGCTCGTCGAGCAGACGTGACCGTTGCATGGAGAGGGTGTGAACCCTGCGCACACGCACAGGTGCAATACCATGCGGGTTCCCTTCGTCGTTGCGATGAACCGTTTTCAATGCCTAAACCGTTCAATCTGGCCGTCGTCGGCTACGGCTATGTCGGCCGCACGTTTCATGCACCGCTGATTGCAAGCACGCCAGGCCTGCAGTTGCACAGCGTGGTGTCGTCCAAGCCGCAACAGCCGCAGGCCGATTTTCCCGGCATCAACGTGGTTGGCGACCTCGACAGTGCGCTGGCCGATCCCGCATTGGATGCAGTGGTACTTGCCACCCCCAACCAGACCCATGCGCCTTTCGCGCTGCAGGCCTTGGCCGCCGGCAAGCATGTGCTGGTGGACAAGCCGTTCGCACTGGATGTTGCCCAGGCGCAGCAAATGGTCGATGCCGCCAACGCAGCGGGACGCATCATCAGCGTGTTCCAGAATCGTCGTTGGGATGCGGATTTTCTCACCGTGCGCCGCTTGATTGAAGAGGGCCAGCTCGGCGAGGTGATGGAGTTCCATTCGCACTTCGACCGTTACCGCCCGCAAGTACGCGACCGTTGGCGCGAGAGCGATAGCCCCGGCGCCGGACTTTGGTACGACCTGGGCCCGCACTTGCTCGATCAGGCGCTGCAGTTATTCGGTATGCCGCAGGGCATCGGCGCGGACCTGCAACGTCAGCGCGATCAGGCACGCAGCGTCGATTACTTCCACGTCACCCTGCACTACCCGCGGCTGCGCGTGATTCTGCATGCGGGGTCGCTGGTGGCCGATGGCAGCCTGCGCTTCGCCGTGCACGGCACGCGCGGCAGTTACCTCAAGCACGGCCTGGATACGCAGGAAGATCAGCTGCGCGCCGGCCGCCGCCCCGGCACGGTCGGCTGGGGCGTCGACCCATTCGCGGGAACGCTGACCCGCATCGATGACGAAGGCCGTGTCCATACGCATCAGCCCGACAACCTGCCGGGCGACTACCGGCAGGCCTACGCCGCCTTTCGCGACGCGCTGGCCGGCACCGGCCCGGCACCGGTCAGCGGCAGCGACGCGGTACAGCTGATGCAGCTGGTGGAACTTGCGCAACGCAGCGCTGCGCGTGGGCAGGTGCAGTGGTTGGATGCCGCGCACGGGCTGTAGTACTTGAGAGTCGGCACGGCGCGAGCATGTGCGTGGTGATTACGTGCCTGCGTCCGCGCGAGCGAGCCTATTCGCTGTGTGCCAGATGCGTCGTGCTTTGCGAATGCCCTACTTAATGCTAGCCGCTTAGCGCGAAGCGATCTGCATTCCGTATGTAAAGCACGCTGCTCGGTCCGCATTCCGTACGTAAAGCAGGCTGCTCGGTGCTTGGCAGCAATGCCGTCGCGCTGCATCGACCGCGCAACAAACGGCGACGAGCTGACCCCGCACAATGATGCAAACGCAATCGTGCGTTCGCATGCAATGCGAAACGTTCTGCAAGACCGACAGTGCGCGCCATCGCCGAGGCGCGCACCGCCCTTGCGTCGAACCGCTTACGCGTCCTTGCTGCCGATCGTGGGCGCTGCAGAGGTCGTGGTCATCACTGCGTGGCCACCGAACTGGTTGCGCATCGCCGCCAGCAGTTTGTCGGTGAACGAATCCTTGTCGCGCGAGCGCAGCCGCTCCATCAGCGACAGCGTGATGACCGGTGCCGAGACTTCCAGATCGATCGCTTCGGCCACCGTCCAGCGGCCTTCGCCCGAATCGGCCACGAACGGCGCGATGCCGGCCATGGTCGGGTTATGCGTCAGCGCATCGGCCGTGAGATCCAGCAGCCATGACCGCACCACGCTGCCGTCGCGCCAGATTTCGGCAACTTGGTGCAGGTCCAGCGCGAAATCGGTCTTGTGCTGCATCAGCGCGAAGCCTTCGGCATAGGCCTGCATCATTCCGTACTCGATGCCGTTGTGGACCATCTTGGTGAAGTGGCCGGCACCGCTCGGACCCACCCGTCCCCACCCCTTGTCCAGCGCAGGCGCCAGCGTGGCCAGGATCGGATGCAGCGTGGTCACCGCAGCCTCTTCGCCGCCGACCATCAGGCTATAGCCCTCCTTCAAGCCCCAGACGCCACCGCTGGTGCCGCAGTCGACGAACGCGATACCGCTTTCCTGCAACTGCGCCGCGCGGCGTTGCGAATCCTTGTAATACGAATTACCGCCATCGATGACGATGTCGCCGGCCTGCAGCAACGGCAACAGCTGCGCCAGGGTGTCATCGACGATCTTGCCAGCTGGCACCATCAGCCATACCACGCGCGGGCTCGGCAGCGCGGACACCAGCGCCGCCAAGGCATCGGCCGTGACGATGCCCTTGGCCTGCGCGCTGGTGCGCGCGTTCGCGCCGGGGTCATAGCCATGCACGCGATGCCCGCCGTTGACCAGGCGCTCGGCCATGTTGGCGCCCATGCGGCCCAGTCCCACCATACCCAGTTCCATAATCGCTCCTCATGCGTTGATCAGTGCAGGGTGCCACGCCCGGCGTACGCCGGCGTGGCGGAATTCTCAATGGATTGTTCCGCTGCGGTGGCGGCGCTGCATTGCTGCAGCTGCCAGTCGACCCACCGCCAGTACAAGGTGGTGCGCAGATTGTGCAAGGTCAGGTCGATGGCATACGGCGTGCGCGGGTTGCGGTCGAGCAGGCGTGCAACGTGATAGCCGATCGGTTTGATGCCCTTGGGGTGCACATAGACTAAAAAGCCTTGATAAAACGGGTCGTCCAGCAGCGTCTGCAGCTGCTGCAGCTGGGTCTGCTGTTGCGGGTCGAGCCTGGCGCGCAACCCTGCATCGCGTTCGTAAAGCAACCGCTCGAAGCGACGCTTGCCAGGCCCGCGCAGCTGTTGGGCCAGCTCCCAGATCTGCCGGTTGCGCGCGTCGTAATACGCAAAACCGCCGTGCTGCGCCAGCGCTTGCGCGGCTGCATCGCCCACGTCCACCACCACGAAATTTTCGGCCTGATTGTGGATGTCATCCAGATAGGACTTGTCGAATACGTGCGCGATGAACCCCGGCGCACCGACAAACGCTTGCCGCCCCAGTTGCGAGGTTTTCACCGCCTTGCCGTCGGCGAAAAATTCGCCGGCATGCGCACCGAGCAGAATGCTGTCGGTATCGTGCAAGGTCAGAAATGTGCCGATCGAGAGTTCGCCAGGCGTAAACGACTCATTGAACCCGGCATCGCCGAACAGCTCGCGCTGTGTGGCGAGCTGAGCGACTTGCCGGCCCACGCCGCATTCGGAGCGCACCTGACCGCGGTAGAACGCATCCAATGCCTGCGCATTGCTGCCGCGCGGCCGATACCCGCGACCGAAACTGCGAAAACCACTCCAGCCCTGCGCCGCTGCGCCACGCCAGCCAAATCCGATCCACCCCAACTGCACCGCCGAGAAGCGGTAGTGCGGGTTGTTCTGCAATTGCGTTACCGCACGGCGGGTGGCTGCACCGAGTTCGAACGCATAGGCGCAGTGCGTGGCCGCATCGTCCAGCACGGCGGTGAGCGCTGCGCCGCGCTGTTGCGTGTTCCAGTCGGCCGGAAGCGTCAGCTGCAGATCGCCCGCGGCTTGCGCCTGCGCAAGCGAGCCACGCGTACACGGTTCACCACGCTGTAGTACCGGCGCGCTCACCGCGGCGCGATGGATGGCCCAGCCCAGTCGGCGCAGCAGTGCTTCCACACAATCTGCGCTCGCGGCGTTTGCGGTTTCGCTCGGCGCAGCACCCGCGACCTGCAGCAGCTGCATCACGACAAGGGCACTTGCACACATCACCGCAGCAACTCTGCGCCTGCCCGCATGCCACATCGATATCGACCTCGGAGCAGACGTTGGTCGCAGCAACAATGAACCGCTTTGCGCGTGGGCAGAACTCATCGATGACATGCGCAATCAATCGTCGGCACGGTGCCGCAACCCTCAGACGTAGAAAGCCCCGGCATGGCCGGGGCTCGCAATCAATTCAGATCAGTCACTTCGCCAGGCTCAACGACGTTCGCAGACGCGCTCGACCTGACGATTGCCATTGGCCTGCTGGCGATTGCCCTGGATGGTGCGGCCGGCTGCACCACCCGCCACCGCACCCGCTACGGTCGCCAGCTTCTTGCCGTTGCCGCCGCCGACCTGGTTACCCAGCAAGCCACCAATCGCAGCACCAGCCAGCGTGCCGCCGATGCGGTTCGGGTCAGTCGAGTTCTTTTGCACTTCGACATTGCGGCAGCGAACGCGGGTGCCATCGTTGAACCTGCGGCCTTCGTCTGCTTCCGTATAGCGCTGCTGATGCGAATAGCTTTGAGCCTGGGCGAAGGTGCTCGTTGCCATCAGGCCAATCAGGGACATACCCAGCAGGGAGGTGTGCATTTTCATCGTTGTTCTCCACGTTCTCGCCCGCTCGGCGAGCCATGGGCGCACTCTGGCCGCTGGGTCGAGAACACAACGTGAAGCGCGCACCTTGCTATTCAGGCTTTGGCGCGGAGCGTGAACATCCCATCACGGCTGCGTGGCGGGCTCGGTTTGCGGCACCTTCGCCGGTGTCGGTGGCGGGTCCTGCGCTTCAACCGGCAATGGCGCAACCGGCGGCTGTGCAACCGTTGTGGGAGCCGCTGGAGCGGGAGCAGGCGATGCGGGCGGCGGGGCCGTCGCTGCAGGTGTCGCGGGAACTGCGGCTGCCGGCGCTGGTATGGCCGCATGTGCAGATGCAGATGCAGATGCAGGTGCAGGTGCAGGTGCAGGCGCTGTACTCGCAGCAGCAGGCACCGCCTCGGTGACCTTGGGCAGATACGAGTTCAAGCGCTCGAAAAAGCGCTTGTAGAACGCCGCATCCTGCACCGTGGTGCTGGACACGCGCACCAGCGAATCGCCGCTGCTACCGACCGGCAGCGATAACGAGCCCAGCACGCCAACGCCCACGCTGGCCGAGGTGGAGCTCTTCTTCAGCGCGTAACGGTCCTGCAGCGCGCTAACGAACACCTGCGCCTTGCCGCCGTCCTGAGTGGCGCAGGAAATGCGCAAATTGAGCTGCTCGCTTTGGTCGGCTTCCTTGAGCTGGAAGTTCTTACTGCCCTCCACCGCGGCGGCATCTGCGCGTGTCACAGCGTAGCCCTGACTCAACAGCACACGCCGCGCCGCCTCGCAGGCTTGCGGCGAACTGGCCGCCACGCTGCGCGAATAGGTGTCATCGGAATTGAACGACTCGCGCATCAACATCGTGTCGCCCTTGCTGCCACCGCAGCCAGCCAGGGTTACCAGCGCGCCAAGCAGCGCGCCGCGCGCGATCAGGGAAGAACAAGACATAGGGAGATTCCGGCATCCAAAACCGGCACAGAGCATAGCGGCAACCCATGTGCGCACGGCGTCGCGTTGCCGGGTCAGGGCGGCGGCGGTTCATCCGCTGGCAATTGCAGGTCCACCTGCAGACGGCGGCCATCGGCGCCGATGCGCTCGGCTCGCAGGTAGTGGTGCGCACGCACCGCCGCCAGCGTCACCGGGGCACGGCACGGCTCGCCCCACAAGCTCAGCGCGAAGCCCTGCTGCTGCAGCCAATGCGTAAGACGGTCCCACAGCGCTTGTTCGGCGCGCAGCATCAGGTCCAGATCGGCCGGGCCCTCCGGCACCAGGGTCGGCGACTCCAGCCAGCGCGCGTAGCTGCCATGCACGACCACCGGCAGGCCCTGCGCGTGCACCGCCTGCAGCAGCTGCGCAGCCTGCTGCAGATCCAGCCGGGCACGGCTGTGCTGGAAGATCAGCGCGTATTCGTGGCCGCGATTGCTTTCGGCATCGGCATGCACCAGCGCTGCGGCCGGACGCCGATAGCACAGCACCCGCTCCTGGCGCAGCGTGAACAGGCTGGCCAGGATCCGGCCCAAGTCCCACGCCTGCGGAATCACGCGGCCGCCGACCACCACGTTCTGCACCATCGCCACGCCTACGCCATCAGGCCGCATCTGCTTGCGCAGCGCATGAAAGACCGCACGCATGCCGGTCAGATAGCCGGCGTAATCGCCACTGGCGTAGAGCTGGCCGGGTAACTCTTCGCCCTGCCAGTGGCAGCCGAAATACGGGACATTGGTCAGGCACAGGTCGATCCGCGCAACCGGCGCGGTGTCCGCCAGACTGCCGACCACGACCGGTGCTTCCACCGCATGCCGCTGCAAGCGCGTACGCGCCAACTGCGCACGTGCCGGATCGATCTCCATGCCGTGCGCGTTGCGGCCTTCCAGCGCGGCTGCCAACAGGGTGCTGCCGAAGCCGCAGAACGGATCGAACACCTGCTCGCCAGGCTGGCTGAAATGGCGCACGAACGGGCGCATCTGGTTGACCCAGCCACAATCGCGCCCGCGTAGCGGGTCGGCCACGCGCAGATCGTCGGGCAGCGCCCAGGCGGAATCGTCCGGGGCCGGCGTCCACCAACTGCGCTGATCGAGCTCATCCATCGGCAGGTTCCCACAGCACATCGGCATCCGGATCCCAGCCCGCACATAGACGGCCGTTGGCGAAGAACACCAGCTTGTACAGATCGCCGGTGGCGTGGCGCGTGTGCATCGCGGCGTAGTCGGCGCTTTCGAAGACCACCTGCAGGCCCGTCCGATCGCGCAGCCGCACATTCCAGAAGTAATAGCCTTCGGTCAGGCCATCGGGTTGCCAGCGCGACCACCAGGGCTGCTGCATGCACTCGGCCAGCAAGGTGTCAACGCCGACGCGGTGCTCGTGGATGTAGCGCAGCGTGCCGTTGCTGCGGTACGCATCGTCCAGCCGCGACAACTCGCGAAAGATCACCTGGCTGGCGCCACAGCTGCGCGCCCATGCGATGTACTGCGCGACGTCCTCGGCGTTGTCCACGCCACCGCGCTGCACGATGCAGACCAATCGCAGCGGCAGCCGCGCTGCGAGCCGCTGTGCTGTCTGTACGAAGATCGCCGCATCGGCGATCGGCTCATCAGGGCGGAAACGCATGATCGCGTCGTTGCGCTCCTGCAACCAATGGTGACGCGACAGCTCGACCCACGACAGCCCGAAGGCGACCAGCGCATCGATCAACTGCGCACCGTGCGTGCGCGCCAACCCGGCGCCATTGCTGTACAGCACGCGTTGCTCGACACGCGGGCCGTTCGGTGTTGTCGCCAAGGTCTGCAGCAAGCTCTGCAACCACGCCGCATCGTCGGTCATTTCCAGACCGGACAACGAATACGACAGCGGCACATCCCGCAGCAGCTGCAACGCAGCGCTCAACTGCTGGAAATACGCAGGCCCAGGTCGCAACGACGCTGCCGCACGACCACCGCTATGCTGGCGTAGATTCTCCGAACAGAACCCACAGCGCGCCGAACACGGCCGCACAGAGGCATATGGGGTAAAGGTAATCGGCAACGCCGCGCGATAGGTGCGCGCACCGATGCGCACTGCATGCCAGCGGCTGGCCTCGTCCTGCAGCGGCACGCGCCGCTGCAGACTGGGCGCTGCGGCGCGCAGATGCGCCAACAGCGGTGACGCAGGCAACAAGGAGATGTCGTCGATGGAAGCGTGCATGGCGAACCCCGCGCGCCGCGCATCAGCGACGTGCGGCGTTGGCACGCGCGCGCACCTGCTCCAGCGTCCACTCCTGTTGCGACACGCCATTTTCCCATACCGTCACCAACGCATCTTCGCTGTCGGCATGGGTGCCCACCTCATCGAGCAAGGCGCTGCGGTAGCTGCCATCGTTGCGGTTGCGCAGCAAGGTCAGCCGGCCGCGCTTGCTCTGCTTGCCCTGGTCGGTGATTGGGTCCTTGTAGACATCGATCCACTGCCCATCCACGCGTACCGCCGAACACTTCAACGCAAACTTCTGCGTGTCGCGGTCCACCTTTTGCAGCAACGCACCACCCATGCCGAAAGCGACATTGTCGGCGGCATAGCCAGCCGCGGTGATGCGTTCCAGGATCGCACGCAGCGAGTTGGGGTTGATGCCATCGCCCTGGATCACCCGCACATGGTCGAGCACCTTGTAGCCTTTGCCATTGACCTGGTGACCGAACGCCTCGTCCAGCAACAGCAGGCACTGCTCGACCACATCCACCGGGTCGCCGGAGTCCGGACGAATCACCACCGTTGCACCGGAAGTGATCACTTCCTCGCGCAAGGTGGTGCCCCAATGCTCGGCAATGGCGCGGTAGATGTCGTAGCTGTCCGACACCACCGCCACGATCGAACCCGGGCGCGCGAATTGCGTGAGCATGTTGCGATACGCATCCACCTCGCGCTCGCGCCCCCAACTGGTGATGGTGCTGTGCTCGGCAGCGGGAATCGAATATCCCGCCACTGGCGTGTGGTAATGCGCACGCGCCAGCAGCAACGCCGACAACGTATCGGTGCCAAGAAAATTCACCAGATGCGCGGCACCGCCCAATGCAGCCGAGCCAAGACTGGACACACCACGCGCGCCAAAATCGTGCAGCTTGAAAGGCAACTGCCCTTCCGCATCGTCGCTGGTACGCTCCAGGTAGTCGCGCACGATCTGCTTCACCTGCCAGCTCACGGTGGCCACCGTCACCGGGTACCACACACGCAATAACAAGGTTTCCAGATACGACGGCACCCAAAACGCCTTAGCGTCGGTGGACTCGATCGTCATCAGCACGTTATGCGTTGGCACTACCGCGCCTTCGGGCACGGCGCGGATGCGGATCGGCAACTGACCGCCAAGCCGGTCGACGATATCGCGCCAGCCGGCTTCGTTGAACGGCTCGCCGTGCGCGGCCAGCAACTCCTTCGCATCGTCGATGTCGGCGTGCGTCACCGGCCGGTTGATGGCTTCTTTCAGGATCGATTGCAGGCCGAAGAAGACAGTCTGATCGTACAGGCCACCGCGCGATTCGACGTAGAAAAACGAGGCATCGGTGCCAGGCGGATATTGCAGCCAGTGGCTGGCCTTGTAGCTATCGGTATTGAGCAGCAGGTTATCGAGGTAATGCATGACGGAAGCTCCTTCGCGTCGAATGAACCAGCGGTCTGTCCGCCGGCGGGAGGTCACGGTTCAAACGGTCACACTGCGTACGGCCACGTCGCTTTACGGCAACACGCAGGCGTTTGCGCTCTCAGCCACGGCCCAGGAAAAATTCAAGAATATGCAGGTGGTCTTCGTACAGGCGTGGACCCATCGCCATCACTTCAGCGATCGGAATCCAGCGCGCTTTATCGGCGTCGTCGCCACCGCGTACCGCAGGCAATTCGCCGGCTGGAAATTCGAAATGAAACGCATGGGTAATCGTGCGTCCGCGTTGGCTACGTTCAGGGTGATCGAATACCTGCCGCCCACGCAACGATCCCTTGAGCACCGGCACCGGCAACTTGAGCCGCGTTTCCTCGCGCAGCTCGCGCAGGCAGCAATCCAGCAGGCCTTCGTCCTGGCCGACAAATCCACCCGGCAAGGCCCACAGGCCCTTGCCCGGCTCGGCGCGACGACGCACCAGCAGCACATGGCCCGAATGCACCACGACCGCATCGGTGGTCACGAATGTCGGCGGATAGGGCGCGTCTTTCCACGCGGCGCGGTATTGCTCGATGAAGCGGTATTCGGCCACCAACTGCGCGTAGCTGGGTGAATTACGCCGGAACGCTTCCAGCATGTCGTATACCGGCGCCGGCACATTGCCGCGCAGCATCAACAAGCCACCGTGGAACCCGATATCGCCGGCTTCGAACAGATAGCGGCGCAATTCGGTGGCCGACAGCGTCGCCGTGTGTTGCACATCTTCCAGCGGCCACTGCGGAAACTCACGCAGGTAATAGCTGCTGGCGTCCTTGTCCATGCCGATCAGGCCAATGTTCGCATCCAGATTGCCGCCATCGGCTTGCACTGCCTCGGCAACCTGACGCTGCACTTCGGCGATCCACAGGCTTTCGTTGTAGAGATGGTCGCGTAGCGGGCGCACGATCAGCCGCGTAGTTTCGTCCGGCAACGCAGATTCGATCATCACCGCACGTTCGGCGACGGTCCACGGATTGCGAATGGTGCGGGGCGTGTCGGCCGAGCCGATCAGCATGATGAGCTTTCTCGCCTTGCCCAGCGCATGGCGGGCGACGGCGGCGTGGCCGTTGTGAAAGGGCTCGAAGCGCCCGATAAACACGAGATAGTCGTACGGTGTTGCCATGAGAATCCCTCACGGTTGAGTGGTCAGCTGGCGGTCTCTCCGCCGGCTTGGTGCAAATGCTACGCCGATGTGCGACGGCGTCAAGCGCCTGAGCAATGCACCCACAGCGGTCATACGTACTGGCTAGACTTGCGGCTTGTCTTCTGGAGATCCACGACATGCCACGCTTCTCGCTACGCGCTGCGTCAGGTTATTTTTTCGCCGCCATCCTCACGCTATGCATGACGCTGCCGGCCTTTGCCGCGTCCGCGCCGGCGCCGGCGCCGTTGCGGGTGATGTCGTTCAACGTGCGCGTGCCAGTGGACACCGATGGCGACAGACGCTGGACGGTGCGGCGGGCGTCGATGGTTACGCTGATCAAACAGACCCATCCCGATGTGTTCGGCACCCAGGAACTGGTGCAGGAGCAGGCGCAGTACCTGGCCTCGCACCTGCCTGATTACCGCTGGTTCGGCAAGGGCCGCCGTGGCGATGACAGCGACGAGCACATGGGCGTGTTCTACGACAGCCGCGCGTTGTCGGTGGTGGAATCGGGCGATTTCTGGCTGTCGGAAACGCCACAGGTCCCCGGCAGCAGCAGTTGGAACACCGACCTGCCGCGCATGGTGACCTGGGCCCTGTTCGAGCGCCGCAGCGACAAGCGCCGCTTTTATCTGCTCAACACGCACTTCGCCCACCGCGACCAGGACGAGGCCGCACGCGAGCACAGCGCGCGCCTGATCCTGTCGCGCATCGCGACACTGCCGGCCGACATTCCGGTGGTGCTGACCGGCGACTTCAACAGCGATCCTGACCAGGGCACTTACCGCGTGCTCACCGCCACGCTTGGCGATGCACGCGCCCGCATCTCCGAGCCGCAAGGCCCGGAAAAAACCTTTCAGGACTTCACCACGCAACCGACCCGTCGCATCGACTGGATCCTGTTCCGCGGCCTGACACCGACACGCTTTTCCACGCTGGATCAGCGTCCCGGCGGTGTATTGCCGTCCGACCACTATCCGGTGCTGGCCGAATTCGCCTGGCCGCGTTGAGCGCGCCGGCGACGTGACGCTGTCACGATGCCGGCCACTCTGACGCTATGCAGCTCAGTCGCGTTGCAGCCAATCCACCAGCGCTTGCAGCATGGTCGATGGCGCAGGCTCGCAACGCAGCACGATCGAAAGTTGCCGCGGTGCCCAGGCTGCATCCAGGGGCACCGTGGCCAGCTGATCGCGCACGCATGAGCGCTGCACTGCGGCGTGCGGGAGAATCGCCACGCCCATGCCTTGCGCGAGCATGCGGCACAACACGTCGATGCCTTGTACCTTTGCACGCATGCGCACCTGCACGCCGGCGCGGTTCATGTGCACGCGCAGATGCCGTTGCAAGGCGCTGTCGCCGGCCAGCCCCAGCGTGTCCATTCCCGCGAGCTCGCTCAATTGCAGCGTCGCGGCGCCGGCCAGTGGATGCGCTGCAGCCATCACCAGCACCAGCCGATCCTCACGGAACGGCAGCACCTGCAGCCCACTGAGATCGGCATGGCCTGCGACCACGGCGATGTCGGCGCGTTCCTCGCGCACCGCGTCGGCAGCTTCGTCGCTGCCCTGCTCGGTCAATGCCAGATCCAGCTGCGGATGTGCGATGAGAAAATCCGCCAACCGTTCGGGCAACCAAGCCGACAGCGCCGCGGTATTGGCCGCCAGCCGCAGTGTCACCTGCCCACCGCCCCCGTAGCCGCCCAGCTCCAGCTGCAGCGCCTCGGCCTGCCGCTGCAATTGCCGTGCGTGCCGGAGCAGTACACCACCGGCCGGCGTCAGGCTGACCCCGCGGCGCCCGCGTTCCAGCAGTACAGCGCCCACCTGCAGCTCCAGCGCACGAATCCGCGCACTGGCAGCAGCCAGCGACAACGTCGCGCGTTGCGCACCGGCGGTGATGCTGCCCGTCTCGACCACCGCGATGAACAACCGTAAATCGACAAATTCCAGATGCATGACCGCTCCACAAGCATTCGCACGTCAATCGACGTGCATTCGCCGCCGACAAGACAGGCTAGCCAGGCCGGAGACCTCTGCACGCGCGGCATCGCACCTTAGCCTTCGACGCTACCGAAGCCTGCCTCAAACAATCACGCATTGTCTGCTGCGGGACAAGCCCGGATCCTTGGCTGCATGGAGACATTGCACACCCACTGGCATCTGATCGCAGGCGTCTTTTTGCTGGCTGGCTGGGTCAAGGGCGTGACCGGGATGGGCTTGCCGACCGTTGCGATGGGGCTGCTGGGTCTTTGGCTGACGCCTGCCGAGGCAGCGACCTTACTGGCTCTGCCTTCGCTTGTGACGAATGTGCAGCAAGCCTGGGGACCGGACACGGCGACCCTGTTGCGACGTCTGTGGCCATTGCTGGCAACCGTGACGCTGGGCACCTGGCTGAGTGCAGGGGTGCTGACAGGCGCCGACCCCAGCCTGGTCCGCGCCGGGTTGGGCGCGCTGCTGGCGTTGTATGCCTTGCTTGGGCTGGCCCGACGCCACTGGACGATGCAGGCGCGTCACGAGCCGTGGGCAGGGCCACTGGCCGGGCTGGCCACCGGTCTGCTGAGTGGCGCCACCGGCGTGTTCGTGCTGCCATCCCTGCCCTACCTCACCGCCCTGCAACTACCGCGCGCGCTGTTGATCCGCTCTCTGGGCTGGTGTTTCGGCGTGGCGACGCTGGCGCTGGCCAGTGCCCTGGCCTGGCATGGCGCGCTACCCCGCGCGGCGATCGCTCCGTCATTGTGGGCGCTGTTACCCACCGCCATCGGTATGTGGCTGGGTGTCTGGATGCGCAATCGCATTTCCGCCGATATGTTTCGACGCTTCTTTTTCACCACCTTGCTGGTGCTCGGCCTGCAAGACGTCTGGCAGGCACTGGCGTAAGCGCAACGGGGAGTCGCACGACACGCAGGCGCGGCAGCCGGACTACCCATCATCAGTCAAACCGTTCACGCAGTCGCCCATATGAAAGGGTCGGCCAACAAAAAACGCCACCGCGATGCGGTGGCGTTTTGTACTTCAAGCTGATCTTGTCGCCAACTGCTCGGCGAAACGATCAGTCCGCCCAACGTCCCGGCGCGGTCGACTTCGGCAGCACCTGGGCCGACAACGGCTTGTCCTGCGACAGCAAGCCAAGCGCGTCGGCCAGGATCGCGGCCGATTCATGCAGCAACGGATCCGGACGCTTTTCGGCAGCCTTCTCGCGTGCGGTGTCCTTGACGATGTCGCGCTCGTTACCGGTCAGGCCGTCGTCGCTGTCTTCGGCAAGCGGATCCAGCGGCAACCCGAGTTGCTTGCGAATCTGCTGGCGATCCTTGCGCTGCTGATCCTGCTTTTGGCGCTCGGCAACGCGCTCGGCTTCGTTCAACGAGATGTACTTCTTGGCCTTTTCATCTCGGAACTGCTTGACGTCCTCTTCCCACCACTGGAATTCCTTGTCGGTCGCGATGCGTGCAATGTGCAGGGCCTGCAACCTGGGCAGCAGCGGCGCAAAGTTGCCGTACTGGGTGTGCGGCGCAGCGGCGATGCGCGTCCACGGCAATGCATTGTCGTAGGTGCTCTCGCCGAACTCGGTGGCATCCACGCTGGCCGGGAACGCGATGTCCGGCACAACGCCCTTGTGCTGGGTGCTGGAGCCGCTGACGCGGAAGAACTGCGCGATGGTCAGCTTGACCTGGCCATAGCGCTGCCCCTCGGCAGCCGGCCAGCGATCCAGGTCGACGATGTTCTGCACGGTGCCCTTGCCGAAGCTGGTTTCGCCGATCACCAGGCCACGACCGTAATCCTGGATCGCACCGGCAAAAATTTCCGATGCTGATGCCGAGCCGCGGTTGATCAACACGCCCAGCGGGCCGTCCCAGGCAACCTTGGGGTCGCTGTCGCCATTGACGGTGACGCGGCCGCCGGATTCGCGCACCTGCACCACCGGACCCTGCTCGATGAACAAGCCGGTGAGTTCGATCGCCTCATCGAGCGAGCCGCCGCCGTTGTTGCGCAAGTCCAGCACCACGCCGTCGACCTTGTCGGTCTTAAAGCCGGCCAGCAGCTTGGCGACGTCGCGGGTCGCCGAGGCGTAGTCGGTTGCATTGCGACGACGGCCTTCGAAATCCTGGTAGAAGCCCGGCAGCTTGATGATGCCGATACGGCGCTGCGGCTCGGTGCCCGTGGCCGGCAAGGTAATGGTTTCGCCCTTGGCAGCCTGTTCGGCCAGACGCACCTTCTGGCGGGTCAGGGTCACGGTGCGGTGCTTGCCGTCGATGCCCGACTCGGCCGGGATGTACTCCAGGCGCACCTGGGTGTCCTTGCTGCCACGGATCTTGGCCACGACGTCATCGATACGCCAGCCGATCACATCTTCGATCGCACCATTCTTGGCCTGACCCACACCGACGATACGATCGCCCGGCTTGAGCGTGCCATCCACCGCCGCCGGGCCGCCCGGGATCACCTCGCGGATCACCACCATGTCGTCCTGCTTCTGCAGCTGCGCGCCGATGCCTTCCAGCGACAGCGACATCTGCTGGTTGAACGTCTCGGCAGTACGCGGGGTGAAGTAGTCGGTGTGCGGGTCGACAGCATTGGTATAGGCATTGACGAAGAACTGGAACACGTCTTCGCCCTTGAGCTGCTTGACCGAATCGGCCAGCGCCACGTAGCGCTTATCCAGCGTCTTGCGGATGTCCTCGGGCTTCTTGCCGGCCAGCTTCAGGCGCAGCCAATCGTTCATTACCGACTGGCGCCACAGCACGTCCAGCTGCTTGTCATCCGCCGCCCACGGTACGTCCTTGCGGTCGTACTCGAACTTGTCGTTACCGCTGAAATCGAAATCCTGCTTGAGCAAGTCGCGCGCGTATTTGACGCGTTGATCGACACGCTTCTTGTAGACCGAGAACACCTGGAAGGCCGGCTCCAGATTGCCACCGCGCAGCGCATCGCCGACGCCGGCCTGCAGCGGGGCGAAGCTGTCGATATCGGCCTGGGTGAAGAACTGTTTGCCGCCGTCCAGCGTTTCCAGATAGCGCTTGAACACGTCCTTGGACATCGCCTCGTCCAGCGCGCGCGGCCGGTAGGCATAGCGGCTATCGGAGAGCAGGCCGTAGACGAGCTTGGTGGCCGTCGCCTGGTCGGGCGTGGCGGCGGCAGGCAGCGCGGTATCGGCGCGCGCGAGCAATGCCATCGGAGTGGTCAACACCAGCGCCAGCAGGCCGGCCTTCATGGACGCAGAAACGTTGTAGGTCATCGAATGGCTCTCGGCACAGGGCCGATGAAAGGAAGGCGGTGATCGGATCAGACAGCATGACAGTGCCGAAAGTTGCTGGCGTTGTCATCCACTGGCTGAATCAGCCTAGCGCCGGGCCTGTAGCGGATTGTGAACGAGACCGTACCCTGCAGCGGCATGCCGCATGGGCGAGCGACGATTCCGCCACGCGCAGTGCGCAGGGCTGCAATGGGTGCTTAACCGGAATTGCGCTGTGACCGGCCGCCGACACGTCACGGGGCGACGACTCGCCTACCGACAGCACGCGGGACCTGCTGCGCCAGTGTGCCGACGAGCAAAGCCGCAAAGCGGGGCTGATCAAAATACCGATCGCACACTCGCCGGGGCGGTCATCCGACCGCCTGTCGCGCACTCAGGCAGCGACACCCGCGCCAGCGGCCTGCCGGTCGGCGTGGTACGACGAACGTACCATCGGACCGGAGGCGACATGACTGAAGCCCAGTGCGTTGCCGTAGTCTTCCAGCGCCTTGTATTCCTCCGGCGTCCAGTAGCGCATCACCGGGTGATGGTGCGACGTCGGCTGCAGATACTGGCCAATGGTGATCATGTCCACATCGTGCGCGCGCAGATCGCGCAGCGTGGCCTGCACCTGTTCCATCGTTTCGCCCAGGCCGAGCATGATGCCGGACTTGGTGGCAATGGAAGGATGCTGCGCCTTGAAGCGCTGCAGCAGCGTCAGCGACCACTGGTAATCCGCACCGGGGCGCACGTTCGGATACAGATCCGGCACGGTTTCGATGTTGTGGTTGAACACATCCGGCGGGCTCAGCGCCAGAATTTCCAGCGCGCGGTCCATGCGGCCCTTGCCGCGAAAATCCGGGGTCAGGATTTCGATGCGGGTATTGGGCGAACTGACCCGGATCGCCGAAATGCAGTCGACGAAATGCTGCGCACCGCCGTCGCGCAGATCATCGCGGTCCACACTGGTCACCACCACGTACTTCAGGCCCATATCGGCCACGGTCGTGGCCAGGCTGGCCGGCTCGCTCGCGTCAGGCGGCTTGGGCCGGCCATGCGCCACGTCGCAGAACGAGCAACGCCGCGTGCACACCTCGCCCAAAATCATGAAGGTCGCGGTGCCGTGGCTGAAGCACTCGTGGATATTCGGGCAGCTCGCCTCTTCGCAGACCGTGACCAGGCGGTTTTCGCGCAGCTTGGCCTTGAGGTTCTGCACCGCGTTGCCGGACGGAATCCGCACGCGGATCCACGACGGCTTGCGCAGCACCGGCGCATCGACGAACTGCACCGGCGAGCGGTTGATCTTGTCGCCACCGATCTGCTTGACGCCGGTCTGCAGCGGCGCAGGCGCGGCGGTGTCGCCGGAGACGACCTGCAAGGGAATGGAACGGGCGATAGGCTGGGTCATGACGATACGGGGCGCTCAGGCCGGAAGCGAAAGGTCGGGCAATGCGGAAGTGGGCTGCAGCACGAGGCCGAACTGGCACGCCAGCTGATCGAGCAGCACCGCCTTGACGGCGTCCATCCCGGAGGGGCCGCCCAAGTCTAGCACCGAGGTCACCTGCAGGCCCTGATAGCCACAGGGGTTGATGCGATGGAACGGCTCCAGATCCATGTCTACGTTGAACGACAACCCGTGGAAGGTGCAGCCACGCCGCACCCGAATGCCAAGCGCAGCAATCTTGGCTCCACCCACATAAACGCCGGGGGCGCCGTCGCGGCGCTCGGCCACGATGTTCCACTCGTCCAGCGTGTCGATCAGCGCCTGCTCGATCTTGCACACGTAATCGCGCACACCGATCTTGAGCCGACGCAGATCCAGCAGCGGGTACACCACCAATTGGCCGGGGCCGTGATACGTCACTTGGCCGCCACGATCGACCTGCAACACCGGAATGTCACCCGGTGCCAGCACATGCTCGGGTTTGCCGGCCTGGCCCAGCGTAAACACCGGCGCATGCTCCACGACCCAGACTTCGTCCGCGGTACGCTCATCACGTGCATCGGTGAAACGCTGCATTGCACGCCACACCGGGGCGTAATCCTGCTGACCGAGGTCGCGCAACTGCGCAGGCAGGCCGACAGCAGAGCTGCTCACGGGCTCGGCCGCTACAGCGTCCACTTCACTTCCGGATGGTCGCGCAGCGCCTGGTGCGCGGCGTCGAATTGCTCGCGGCTGTCGGCGCGAAAGCCGATCTTGACCGAGACATATTTGCCGCTGGACGAATGCTTCCAGCTGATGCTTTCCTGCAACAGCTCCACGCCGGTGGCGGCGAGCAGACGCGGAAGTTCCGTCTCCAGCCCGCGCTCGGCCGCGCCCATGGCGCTGAGCTCGAAGGTGCCTGGAAACTGAAAGCCGTGATCGGGGTTGTCGGTACTGATGTCCATCCGCCCATTATCGGGCCGGAGATGGGCAAACCCAAGCCTTTGCAACCGATCAGTCCGCCTAGCTCGTCCGCACCGTCACCATGCAAGCGTCAGCGACCTCCCACCATGTGATGCAACGCTCCTGGATCGAACACAGTTATATGCCGATGGCGACGCAGTAACGAGCTGAAGCAGAAGAGATTGCAGTCGCAGCTACGCACTTCACATGGCGCAGCAGAAGACGCAGGCACCTTTCCAAATCCAGCCATCCTCCCCAGGCCCTCCATGCTTCAACTGCGCCCGTTGTCAGCTGCCTTGCTGCTCTCTCTTTCCTGGCTGTCACCGTCGGCCCTGGCGGCGGATCAGTGCGATTCCAGCCGGCTTGGGCGTACGCCGCCTGCGGTGAATTTCCGGGTCGATAACGACTTGTTCGGTGGCGAAGATCAGGACCAGGGCTATTCCAACGGCGCGGTGCTGACGTTGGTGTCGCCCAATCTGGTCGATTACACCGACGACCCCTGCCTGCCGCGCACCGCACGGTGGGTCAACAGCTATCTGGAGCGGCTGCATCCAGGCGAGTTCGACCAGCAGAACATGGTGTTCTCGATCGGCCAGGCGATCTTCACCCCGACAGACTACACCCGTCGCGATGTCATCCCGGATGACCGCCCGTACGCGGGCATCCTGCTGGCCAGCTTCGGCTACAACGCGCGCAACGATGCGCACCTGCGCACCACGCAGCTGCAAATCGGCGTCGTCGGCCCGTGGGCATTGGCGAAAGAGGCGCAGGATGCGATCCACGATGCGCTTGGGGACGAAAAATTTCAGGGCTGGGACAATCAGCTGCACAACGAGCCGCTCATTAACCTGGTGCACGAGCGCATGCGCCGCTGGCCAGCAGATGCGAGCGGCAATGCCGAGGGGTTCGGCTGGGATTTCATTTCGCATTGGGGTGGCGCGGTCGGCAACATGGCCACGCATCTCAATGCCGGTGGCGAAGCCCGCTTCGGCTGGAAGCTGCCGGACGACTTCGGCAGCACGCCCACCCGCCCGGCGGGCGAAAACACGGCTCCCAGCAGACTGGGACGCGCCAGCGGCTGGTCGGGCCACCTGTTCGTGACCACCGATGCACGCTGGGTGATCCGCGATATCACGCTGGACGGCAATACGTTCCGTAATAGCCACAGCGTGGACAAGCGCCCGTTCGTCGGCGAGGTGGGCTACGGCTTGGCGGTGATGTACGGCCGCTGGAAATTCGCCCTCGCCCGCTACCACCGCACCCGCGAATTCGACACCCAACGCGAGACGCCGGTGTATGGCAGTTTCACGATCAGTCGGATGCTTTGAGGGCTGGGAATCGGGAGTGGGGAATCGGGAATCGCAAGAGCAAACGCTGTGCTCCTGCATTTACCGATTCCCAATTCCCCATTCTCGATTCAAAAAAATGCCGGCTTTCGCCGGCATTTTTCTTACTCCGATTCCCACCACATCCAGAACGCGTCCCAGAGGCGCTTGAAGAAGCCGCCCTCTTCGACCGCGTTGATGGCGACCAGGGGGGCCTGGGCGATGACCTTGCCGTCCAGGCTGACCTTCACGGTGCCGACTTGCTGGCCCTGCTTGATCGGTGCCTGCAGATTCTTCGGCACTTCCATGCTGGGCTTGAGGTCGTTGTAACGGCCGCGCTGCAGGCTCACCAGCAGCGGCTGTGCCACGCCGAGCTGCACTTCGTCCTGCTGGCCCTTCCACACCTTCTGCTTGGTGACGACCTTACCGGGCGCATACAGGCTGTGGGTTTCGAAGAAACGGAAACCCCAGTTGAGCAGAGCCAGGCTATCGGTGGCGCGCTGTTCTTCGGAGCTGTCGCCCATGACCACGGCGATCAGGCGCTGGTCGCCGCGCTTGGCCGAGCTCAGCAGGCAGTAGCCGGCCTCGGAGGTGTGGCCGGTCTTGATGCCGTCCACCGCCGGGTCGCGCCACAGCAGCCGGTTGCGGTTGCTCTGCTTGATCGAGCCGACCTGGAATTCCTTGATCTTGTTGTAGGCGTAGGTTTCCGGGTAATCGCGCACCATCGCGCGGCCCAGCATGGCCAGATCATAGGCGGTGGAGTGATGGCCCTCGGCACTCAACCCGTGCGCGTTGACGAAGTACGAGTTCTTCATGCCGATCTTGGCGGCGTAGCTGTTCATCAGCGAGGCGAAGGCTTCTTCGCTACCGGCCACATGCTCAGCCAGCGCGATGGCGGCGTCGTTGCCGGACTGGATCGCCATGCCCTTTTCCATGTCTTCCAGACGCGCAGTCTGGTTGACCGGGAAGCCGCTGTAGCTGCCATCGGTACCGGCGCCGCCCTCGCGCCAGGCGCGCTCGCTCATCATGACCTGGTCGTCGCGCTTGACCTTGCCGTTCTTGATCTCGGCGGCAACCACATAAGACGTCATCACCTTGGTGATGCTGGCGGGCGCCAGTTGCTGGTGGATGTTTTCACCGGCCAGTACCTGCCCGGTAGCGTAGTCCATCAGGATCCAGGACTTGGACACGGCCGGTGCGGGCGCCGGTGGCACCGGCAAGGCGGCCGGGGCGGCAGCCACGGCGGGAGTCGGCTGCGGCGCAGGTGTCTGGGCGCAGACCAAGCCGAAGGCGAACGTGGCCACGGCAGCGGCGGCGAAGCGGAATTTCATTGAAGAACGACTCCTGACGAACCCGAAAGCTGGGCAATGCGAAATTGTAAAGCGCCACGGCGATCAGGGCGACGCGCCGCAGGTTGCATGCGCTTGCGCAGTTCAGCGATGGCGGCCTGCTTGGGGCGCCTGATCAAGCTGTCGGAGGTGCCACGCACCGCATGGGCGTCGCCGACAGCGGATTGGACCAGGCGACTGTGGCGCTCAGTGGGTCGCTGGATGCAGACAGCGCGATGGGTAACGACGTGCGCGAGGCGTGGCAATTCCGGCCTGGGCCGCACCGGCGTTGCATCTATGCAATGGCCGCCACCCCATCGGGATCGCCTTAGCCGTTCCGGTACAGCCGACGCAGCCAGCGCGAGCGACTGATGCGCGTGCTTGATCAGCTAACGCGGTCACCGACTCGCCCGCAGCTAGTTGGCCACGATCTGTGGGCGGCCGAAACCGAGGCCAGCGATGCGCTGGGCGATCTCCGATGCGTTGGCGTGGTCGCGTGCATTCACGCGTAGCCGCCACAAGGTGCGCCCGCCGCTGACGATGTCGCTGACGCTGGCACCGGCAATCCCCGCCGAGGCCAATTGCGACAGTGCGCGATTGGCGTTTTCGCGGCTGGCGAAACTGGCGACCTGCAGCAGGATATCGCCGAGTGCGGCTTCGGCCACGCTGGGGGCCTTGGCGGGCGCTGGCTCGGCCTTGAGCGGACGCGAAGCAGTGGTCTCAGACGGCTTGACCGCCGCAACCGCGACCGGCGTCGCCGCGACAGCAGGCGCCGACGAAGTCGGGCGCGGGACCGCAGCGGTCGGCTTGCCGGTGGCCACACGCACGCCCTGTGCCTTCATCCAGGCATCGAAGTTGTCGGCATTGCCAGGCTGGCGCGAATCGGCGACGCGGTAGCGCCAACGCTCGCCGGCCGGAATGACCGCCGTGCTGGCAGTGGATGCAGCGGCGGAAGTGGCAGCCGTGGCACCGGCACCTGCCGCGACGGCACGCGGCGGCACGGTACGGGTGGGCAGACGCTGCACCAGGCCATCGATCTGACTGGCGCTGGCGGCCGGCTGTGCGGTGGCAACGGCGGTATTCACCGGTACCTGGCCACTACGGCGCTTGGCGAGCAGATTGCCGTTGTCCGCTTCGGTCAAGCCACGCACTTCGACATTGCCGGTGCCCTTGCCGGTGATACCCAGCTTCACCGCCGCAGCGTAGCTCAGATCGATCACGCGACCGTCGTGGAACGGGCCACGGTCGTTGACGCGCACCACCACCGACTGGCCGGTGTCGGTATTGGTGACCAGCGCAAAGCTGGGCAGCGGCAAGGTCTTGTGCGCGGCAGTGAAGGCGTACATGTCGTAGACCTCCTTGTTGGAGGTCAGCCGACCATGGAACTTATTGCCGTAGTACGAGGCAGTGCCGCGTTCGACATAGTCGCCGGGGTTGTCCATCACCACATAGCGCTTGCCCAGCACTTCGTACGGCGAGCGATTGCCCACCGCCGAGCGCGGCTCGTTGGTGACCAGCGGTTCGGGTATGCAGGCCACATTGGGCACATGATCGGGCGTGGTGTCTTTCACACCGGGCTTGTACAAACCGCCAGCGGTGTAATCGCCGCGCGTGGACGGGTCTTCTTTGGCAGGCGCGTATGGCGAGGTGGACGGGCAGCCGGTGGCGACATACGCCGGCCCCTTGCCTTCGACCTTGACGCCCTTGATCGCGCCGCTGCCGCTGCTACCGGCGGTTTTCTTCGGTGCGCTGCTGCAGGCCGCCAGGCCGAGCATCAGTGCCATCGGAATCAGCCACTTGGGGCCTGCAATGCTGTTCATGCCGGGGGTAACTCCTTGCCGGCGATGGCCTCGGACAGCTGGAACACGGCCATCGCGTACATCTTGGAAATGTTGTAACGGGTGATCGCGTAGAAGTTCTGGAAGCCCAGCCAGTACTGCTTGCCGTTGGCGTCGTCCAGGCTGATCGGGGTGGCGGTACTGCCCACTACCACCGGTGCGCTCGGGTGATACCCGCGCGCCGACAAGTCGGCCAGCGTGTAGACCGGAGACCAGTCGGTGGGATTGAATTCGTCGTGGCCGGCGGCCAGCGTGGCCGGTACCGCGACCTGTCCGTCGCGCACCCAGCCGCCCTTCTTGACGAAGTAATTGGCGATCGAGGCGAATACGTCATTGTAGTCGGTGAACAGATTGCGCTTGCCGTCGGCATCGCCGTCGACGCCGAACTGGCGATAGCTGGACGGCATGAATTGCCCCATGCCCATCGCGCCGGCGTAGCTGCCGATCAGGCTGGTGACGTCAAGTCGTTCTTCCTTGCCAAGCGCGAACAACTGGCCCAGTTCATCGCGGAAAAACAGTTCGCGGCGCACTTCACGTTCGAGCTTGGCGGGGTCGCCACTGCGCGGATAGCGGAATGCGAGCGTGTACAGCGCATCCAGCACGCGGTATTTGCCAGCGTTGGTGCCATAGCTGGTTTCCACCCCGATGATGGCGACGATCACCTGTGCCGGCACACCGGTGGCAGCTTCGGCCTTGCTCAGCTCGGCGCGGTGTTCGGCGAGAAACTTGCGGCCGCCGTCTATGCGCGCCTGGGTGATGAACATCGGCCGGTATTCGTTCCACGGCTTGACCCGTTCGGCCGGGCGCGACATCGCAGTGACGATCGCGTCCTTGAACTGCGCCTGCGCCAGCACCGCGTCGATCTGCGCGGCATCGATGCCGTACTTGGCCGCAGTGTCGCGTACGAAGTTGGCGCGGGCGATCTCGAAGGGCACCGGGGTCAGATCGACCGGCGGCAGCGCGGGGGCTTCGGCGGCGGCGCTTGCAGGCGCGACCGGAGCCACCGGCGGCTTGGCCGGCGGTGCGCTGGCAGCCGGCGGCGGGGACGGAGGGCTGGGCTGAGTCGCGCAGGCGACAAGGCCGAGGGTGAGCAGACAGGTCAGTGTGCGTCGAATCATCGGCCGAGGGTAACAGACATCGGATGAACTTCTGGCAATAAGACCATGAAACGAAAGAGCTTTAGCCGAAGTCAAGACGTGCCGCAGCATCGCTGGATGCGAAGGGGTCACTTCTTCCGGCAGATGCGGTACGAAAACCCCGGGCGCGCATGGGCGGGACCGGCGGAAAGGGGCCGGGGTGTCGCGGGGGATCAAGCGTAGCGGGACACGTCTGGCGGGCGGGGCGGCGGCAATCGCCGCCGGCATGGGATCGCAGTCTGCAAGCGCGCCCCACGGCGCCGATGCCTCAGGACGGCTCGATGGCTCAACCCGTCGGTTGGACCGATCGATGCCAAGGCGCCAGACACTGCAGCACCTCTCGGTGCTGCAGCGTCGCGGGGGAGAACAGAAGATCGGGCGCAGCGCGAGGACCGGCTGCGCCGGATCGGTCACAGTGCCGGGAAATGCGGTGCCGTCGAGCAGGCCGGGATGGCACCACTCACTTGCACCGGGCCGGTAGTGACACCGGTACCGGTCGGCGTCAGATCACTGTTGACCAGCCCGATCTGTGCGTCGCTGGCACTGACGGACTTGTTGCCTGTCGCAAGATTGGCCAGCACCAGGTCCAACGGCGTCTGCGCATCGTAGCCCTTCAGGATCCAACCCTTGCCCTTGAGCCCGGCATCGGCGGTGGTGCGCAAACCGTTGACGACGATCTCCTTGAAGCTGGGCTTGGTTCCGCCGGTACCGGACGCATAGAACGGGTTGATCACCAGCGGGCTGGTCACGCCGAACAGGCAGGTGTTGCGGTAGGTGATCAGGCTGACCGGGCCGCCCTTGACGATACTGGTCTTGATGCGCAACCCGTTGTTGTCGGTACTGTGGTTGCCGGCATCGTCGGTGGCGGTGATGACGTTGTTGTCGACCAGCACATTGTTGACCCCGAACATCACTTCGCTGCCGATCGAGATGCCGTGGGTGCCGTAGCAACGGTTGTCGCGCACGGTGATGTTGCCGGACGTGGAGGCGATGGTCTTGATCGCCACGCAATCGTCTCCGCCCATCACATCGTTGTCGACCAGACTGGCGTTGGTCACGCTGTCCAGGTCCAGCCCATCGGTGTTGGGGCTGGTGGCCGGCGATTTCACGCGCACGCCCCAAATGGTCAGGTCGTCGACGATATGCGCGAAGAAATGGAAGTACGCCGCGTTGATCAAGTTGATGTCGTACAGCGTAAACGCCGTGGAATTCTGCACCTTGATCAGGTCCGGGCTGTTCTGCACCTGGCCGGCGTTCTTGGCCGCCTCCCCGAACTCCCACCAAGTGGTGGTCTTGCCCAGCATGGGCAGGTCGCCGCGGCCATCGATGGTGCCCTGGCTGCCATTGCGGCGTATCCCCATCAGCCCCGACCCGGCGCCCTTGATGGCGATCAACGGCAGACAGCTGCCGCTCCTGGCGCCTGCCGTGCCGCAACCGCTGCCGTAGTCGGCGGGGTTGCGCGAGCCGTACACGGTGACGCCTTGATCGACGACCAGCGTCACGCCAGCGGGGATCGACAACGGACCAGTCAGAAAGGCATCGCCGCTACCGGCGGTCAACAGCACACTGCCGTGCTTGCCGATGCAGCCGTTCAGCGCGGCCTGGATGGCCTGGGTATCGGGCGGCGCGCTTTCCAATGTCGGATCGAATTGCCGATCGCTGGCGGTCCGGCCGGCACGCAGCAGCTTGCAGGTGGCGGGAACGACCGGCTCGGACAGCGGACGGGAATCGCCGGTGGCGAAATCGATGGCGGCGGCATGGCCGGCCAGCGTCAAACAGGCACCGCCGATGGCGGTGGCGAGCAGGTTCATCAGGAAGATCACTCGAATGCTAAGGAACCTATCGCTTGCACGTCACGATCGACGCACTCGCGCCAGCATGCGCACTCTACAAGCGGCCGGCGCATCTGGCTGCAACAGTTGCGAATCGGCCACCGTGGCACCGAACCGTTTTGCCCCCAGAGCAAGTCTTTACAGGCTCCCGCATAACTCCAGACGGCGACGCGACGGCAAGGACGCTGGATCCAGAGCCCTCAGGGGGACTGATGGTCCTCCGTCTGAAAGCCGACTGCCATCGCCATCGCCATCGATGCCGACTGAAGGAGCCATGGCGATGCGCTGCAACTGTTCGGTAGCGAGCGGCCGACGATCACCCGCGCTGGCTGCTGCACAGGATTGCGCTGTTGTGTGCCTTGCACGCGCGATGGCATGGGTATCGTTGAGCCTTCATTCCAGTCACCCCAGGCCGCGGGTGTATGCCCATTTTATTCGTGGGCAACAGTGAATTTAATTCGCATAGTTTCAATTGGCAAATAATACCCCACCCTCTCATTTTACTCAAATTATATTAGATAAAATTACCGTTATATATAACACCATCCGACCCTGACGCTTTCGTGACTTTCTCCGCAATTCCGTCTTAATCATTAACTTCGCTATGGACAAAATACGTGATGCTCAGGCAACAATTAAAAGCACCACTCGCAATATCCCCCGCAGCCTTCAACAGGCCGCACTTCCCCAACGGAAATTAAATTTAAATGACCATATATTCGAACGCGCGTGATTTCAGAAAAGCCGCATTTTGTGCCGTGCTCGCATTGGCAGGCGGCGTCGCAACGACGGCCAGCGCGCAGCAGGCCATTCCCATTTTTGCGACAAATAAAAACGCCGGCGTGAAAGCAATTTTCGTACAGAACGTCAACGTATACAGCGGATGGTTCTGCACCCCGGTGCCTTCGAATGGCAGAACCACACGCCTTGCCTCGGTTCTTGTCGGCTCCACATTTCGAGTAGGTGGATTCAGCACGACCGACTGCAAACTCGGCACTGCGCTGAGAACCCTGAATCAGCCGACTTTTACAGTCGGCAACGGGTTTCAGGTCTTTATCGACGTTAACGGCAGCATCCAGATCACTCAATAACGCTACGACGCTCCCCCACTGACACGCGCGGCAGCCCTTCCTGCCACGGGCTGCCGCGCTGCCGGCAAAAAGGACGATGCTGAAGGCGTTCCTGCCGTGCGATCCCAGCACTGGCGCAAGTGCCTGCTGGACAATGCGGGAATGGACGAAGTCCTGGCGCGTACGATTGCCTTGCTCGGCGCGATGGCATGGACATCCTCGAGCGCCTTGTTCGGTCGCTGCGTGCATCGCTGCTTGAGCGGCAGATGTTCGGGACGGCTCAGTAACCGTGCACCGGGCGATGCGACTTTACTGCCATGACCAAGCCAAGGCCGGCCAGCAACGACACCGCCGAGGTGCCGCCGTAACTCATCAGCGGCATCGGCACACCCACTACTGGCAACAGGCCGGAGATCATGCCGCCGTTGACCACCACATAGACGAAAAACGCCAGGCCGGTGGCGCCGGCAACCAGGCGCGAATAGGTGTCGCGCGCCTGCGAGGCGATCCACAGGCAGCGGCCGATGACGATGAGATACAACGTCAGCACGGTGGCTACGCCGATCCAGCCGAATTCTTCGCTGAGCACCGAAAACGCAAAGTCGGTGGTCTGTTCGGGAATGAAGTTCAGATGCGATTGCGAGCCCAGGCCCCAGCCCTTGCCGTTCAACCCGCCCGAGCCAATCGCGATCTTGGACTGGATGATGTTCCAGCCCGCGCCGAGCGCGTCGTTCTCGGGGTTGAGGAACATCATGATGCGGTCCTTCTGGTACGGCCGCAGCAGCCAGAACCACGCCACCGGCGCAGCCGCAGACACACCGCCCACCCCAACCGCCACCCACCACCACGGCAAGCCGGCGAGCAGCAGCACGAACACGCCGCTGGCCGCGATCAACACGCCGGTACCGAAGTCCGGCTGCAACATGATCAGCGCGGTGGGCACGCCGATGATCACGCAGGTCACCAGCACGGTGGAAATGCGCGGCGGCAGCGGCATGCGATGCAGATACCAGGCGGCCATCATCGGCAGGCTGATCTTGAGCAGTTCGGCTGGCTGCAGGTAAAACACTTTCAGATCCAGCCACTGCCGGCCGTATTTACCGGTGCCCAGCGCGAAGACCGCCAGCAGCGGCAGCATCGACAAGCCATACACCCACGGTGTCCAGGCACGCAGGCGTAGCACCGACATGCGTGAAATGCCCCACATCGCCGCCACGCCGATGATGAAGCGGATACCTTGCGCCAGCATCAGGTGCTCGCCGTTGGCAGTGCCGCCGGCGCTCTTGAGCACCGACAGACCGATCGCCATCAGCCCGCCCAGCGCCAGACACAGCAGCCAGTCCAGGCTGCGCGTGAAGCGCGCGGCCATGTCCACCAACCAGCGCAGGATGTCGCTCAATGGTCGGTCTCCTGCACTGCGTCCGGCACATCCGGCACCACCGGCTGCGCGGGCCTGTTGGGGTCCAGCGCAACGGCGGTCTGGCCGATGACCACCGGCAGCTCATCCAGCGTAGCGGCAGCGGCATCGCCGGCTGCGCGCGCATCGGTGACGCCGGCTTCGAACTGATTGACGCCCACTGCGGTCATGCCGAGCTCGCTGTCCAGCGGCTCCAGGCCCGCGGGCATCTTGCCCAGCAACCAGGCATCAAAAATCTTGCGTGCAATCGGCGCCGCCGAGCTGGTGCCGAAGCCGCCACCCTCCACCGCGACCGCGACTGCGATGACCGGGTTATCGGCCGGCGCGAAGCCGACGAACAGGCCGCGGTGGCGCAGATGCAACGGCAAGCTGCGCGGGTCCACCGCCGCCACGCCCTTGCGGCTGACCACCTGTGCGGTACCGGTCTTGCCGGCCATCTGATACGGCGCACCAGGCGTAATGGCATAGCCGGTGCCGCCGGGCCGCATGGTGTCCATCATGCCTTCGCGCACTACCTGCAGATGCGCCGCATTCGTGCTGATGGGCTTGCCCGGCGGCTGGATCATCGGCTCCCAGGGGTGATCAAAGCCGGTGCGTTCTTCCAGCACCAGATGCGGGCGCAACAACAGGCCACTGGCGATCGCCGAGACGCCGCGCACCAGTTGCAGCGGCGTCACCTTCCAGTCGCCCTGACCAATGGCAATGTTGACCGTGTCGCCGGGATACCAGCGCTCCTTGCGGGTTTTGTACTTGTAGGCCGGCGATGGCAGGATGCCGCCGATTTCGCCCAGCAGGTCCACCCCGGTCGGCTGGCCGAAGCCGTAGTCGCCCAGGTAGTGGTCGAAGCGCTCGATGCCCATATCCACCGCCAGGCGGTAGTAATAGGTATTGACCGATTGGGCGATGGATTTGCGCAGGTCGGTCCAGCCATGGCCGCCGCGGTGCGAATCGCCCCAGCCGCGGCTGACCCCGGGCAGGTAGAACATGCCGGTGGACAGCACCCGGTCCTCGGGTCGGCGCAGGCCGCTGTCCAGACCCGCCAGCGCGATCAACGGCTTGAGCGTGGAGCCCGGCGCCACACCACCCAGCACCAGCCGGTTGAACTGCGGCCGCGACGGGTTGTCGTTGAGCATCTTGAAATCGGTATGCGAGATGCCGTTGACGAACAGGTTGGGGTCGTAACTGGGCAGGCTGACCATGCCCAGGATCTCGCCAGTACGCGGGTCCATCGCAATGGCCGCGCCTTCGTGTTCGCCGAACGCGGCCACCATCGCGCGCTGCAGATCGGCGTCTACCGACAGGCGCAGGTCCGCACCCGATTGCGGCGCGACCCGGCCAACGGTGCGGATGGCCCGCCCCTGCACATTGGTTTCGACCTGCTCGTAACCGACCTGCCCGCGCAGATCCTGCTCGTAATAGCGCTCCAGCCCGGATTTGCCCATATGGGTGAGCGCGGCATTGCCCTCGCCCAGCACTGCCAGGTCTTTTTCGTCGATACGCCCCACGTAGCCGATGATGTGCGCGAACAACGGGCCGTAGGGATAACGCCGGGTCAGATACGGCTCCAGCTCCACGCCCGGAAAGCGCCAGCGCTCCACCGCAAACCGCGCCATCTCTTCATCGCTCATGCGCAGCTTGAGCGTCACCGGCAGGAAGCTGCGCCGTGCGTGCCGCTCGCGATTGAAGCGCTCCAGATCCTCCGGCGAGATCGGGATCACCTTGCCCAGCGCGTCCAGCATGGCATTCATGTCGGTGACCTTGTCGGGGGTCACGTCCAGGCGGAAGGCCGGCACGTTTTCGGCCAGCAGCCGGCCGGTGCGGTCGTAGATCATGCCGCGCCCGGGCACGACCGGCCTGGGCTTGATGCGGTTGGCCTCCGAGCGCGTGGCGTAAACCTCGTGGTCGAGCACCTGCAGCTTGAAATACCAGCCGCCCAGGCCGACCAGACAGATCACCACCATCACAAAGCCCAGCACCGCGCGGCGGCGGAACTGTTCGGCCTCCGCATGCGGATTCTTCGGATGACGGCGCCCGTGCATGGCTTACTTCTTGCTCCGCTTGCCCAGCCGCACCGCATCCAGCACCACGAACAGCGGCGGCCACAGCGCCATGCCCAGCAGTGGCGCCCACCAGTAACTCCACGGCAGGGTCGGCTCGCCGATCGCCAGATGCACCGCCGAGGACACGATGCGGTCGTTGAGCAGCAGTCCGCCAATGGCCAGCGCCTGCTGCGACATCGGGAAGAAACGCATCCGCGCGCGGAAGCGCTGCAGGATGAAGGTCATGATCACCAGCCGCAGCGCCTGCTCGCCGAGCAGCCCGCCATACAGCAGGTCGGCCAGCACGCCAGCCACGAAGGCCAGGCCCAGTCCGACCCGATCCGGCTCCTCGATCACCCAATACGCCAGCACCAGCGCCAGCCAGTAGGGCCGCAGCGGCTGCACCACCATCGGCAACGGCAGCAGACCCAGTACCAGCGCACTGAAGATGCTCGCCGGCAGAATCCAGGTGTTGCGCATGCGGGTCATTGGTCCGTCTCCGTTGGAGCCGGACGGGAATTGGGAATCGGGATTTGGGAATCGGTAGGAGCGGTGTTCTGCGGCGGTGAGGCGCTGCGGTTACCTGTTCCCGATGCGGCATTCCCTGACGCCCGTGAGCTCTGCGGTGACGCCGGGCGGGCATCGGGATTCTGGATGCTGGATTCGTTCGATGCAGGAGGACGGGTGGGCATGCTGGCCGGGCGGCTGGATGCTGGCGCGCTGGCCGGCTGTATGCCAGTCGTTGCCTGTGTCGGCGCGGACTGGCTACGCGGCGTGGCGCCCGATGCCGCACCTGTCGTCGGGCGTGCCGGATCGGTTGCCGCACTGGAAACGCCACCCACCGGTGTGCGCGGCGTTGCGGTCACCGGCACGTTCGCTGGCGCGGTGCTGGCGGCAGGCGCGGCATTGCCGTTGCTGCTGCTGTTCCCGATTCCCGATTCCCCATTCCCCATTCCCGGCACAATGCGCAACGGCTTGCCCGCGCGCAGCAACAACACATCGCGGCCGCGGTCGAGCTTGGCGGCGGGGGTCAGTTCACCAACCAGGAAGGCGTGGGTGTCGTCCGGGTGCAATTCGGAGACCTTGCCGACCGGAAAGCCGGCCGGGAAGCGGCCGCCCAGGCCCGAGGTGACGATTTCGTCGCCCACCTGCACGCCGGCACTGAGTGGAATGTCGCGCAATTCCAGGCGGTCGCCGCGGCCGTAGACAATCAGCCGCACGCCGTTGCGCGCGACGCTGACCGGCACGGCGTGGTCGGGGTCGGTAAGCAACAGCACGGTGGAATGCAGCGGGGTGACTTCGATCACCTGCCCCATCAGCCCGCCGGCATCGATCACCGCCTGGCCCAGCAGCACGCCGTCGCGGCTGCCGGCGTCGAGCAGCAGGCGTTGCCGGGTGGGGTCCAGATCGATGTTCAGGATCGGCGCCAGCTGCACATCCAGGCCGCGGCGCTCGGCCACGTTGAGCAATTCGCGCAGCTGCGCATTATCCAGCGCAGCAGTCTGCAACCGGGTCAGGCGCGCGTTGGCGACCAGCAGTTGATTGCGCAAATCCCGGGTTTCTTCCACTAACTGCGCATGCGTTGCAGCGTTGTCGCGCACCTGCGAGCCGATGCGCCCCGGCAGCCCGGCCACGGCCCAGATCGGCTGGATCAGCAGATTGGCCTGCATGCGTACCTGGCTCAGCCAACTGCCGCGGCTATCGAGCGCGATCAAGACGATCGCCAGCACCAGATAGACCAGCAAGCGCAGCGTGGAGGTGACTTCGCCCGGACGGGAGGCGACGGGAGGACCGGCGTAGGAGGGCACTGTCAGGGCCGGGATTGGGGAATCGGGAATGGGGAATCGGAGAGCGCTGTGCTGCCCTTGGTGCGGCTGAGGCTAGGAGCGGCTAACAAAACGTAGCGAGCAATCGTCAGGTGGGTGCGGGCGGCGCTCAGGAACCGTAGTGTACGGGGGTGCATAAGGAGTCCGAGCACCGGCCACGCCCGCCTGGCGGCTGCGCAGTAGTTTTGATGGCTGCTCTGAAACCCAAATCGGCGGGACCGCGTGGTAACCGCACAGGGCCGCAGGCAGGGAATGTTTTTACGATTCCCCAATCCCGATGCCCGATTCCCGTCCCCATCACTCCGGCGCGAAGAACTCATTGCCGTGCATGTCCACCAGCTCCAGTGCACGGCCGCCGCCGCGGGCCACGCAGGTGAGCGGGTCGTCGGCCACCTGCACGTGCAGGCCGGTTTCTTCGGAGATCAGGCGATCCAGGTCGCGCAGCAGCGCGCCGCCGCCGGTGAGCACGATGCCGCGCTCGGCGACGTCGGCGCACAGTTCCGGCGGGGTCTGCTCCAGCGCCAGCTTCACTGCCGAGACAATGCCCGACAACGGCTCGTGCAGCGCTTCCAGCACTTCGTTGGAGTTGATCTTGATCATCTTCGGCACGCCCTCGGCGAGGTTACGGCCGGAGATTTCCATCTCCTGCACCTCGTCCTGCGGATAGGCGCACCCGATCTGCAGCTTGATGCGCTCGGCGGTGGCTTCGCCGATCAGCATGCCGTGGTTACGGCGCACGTAATTGGTGATCGACTCGTCGAAACGGTCGCCGCCCACGCGCACCGACTGCGAGTAGACGATGCCGTTGAGCGAGATGACCGCCACTTCGGTGGTGCCGCCGCCGATGTCGATGACCATCGAACCGCGCGCCTCGGTCACCGGCATGCCGGCACCGATCGCCGCGGCCATGGGTTCTTCGATCAGATAGACATCGCGCGCACCGGCCTCTTCCGCCGATTCCTTGATGGCGCGGCGCTCGACCTGCGTGGAGCCTGCCGGCACGCACACCAGCACGCGCGGGCTCGGGCGCAGGAAGCGCGACTTGTGCACCTTCTTGATGAAGTGCTTCAGCATCGCCTCGGTGTAGGTGAAGTCGGCGATGACGCCGTCCTTCATCGGGCGGATCGTGGTGATGTGGCCGGGGGTACGGCCGAGCATCTGCTTGGCCTCGGCGCCGACCGCGGCCACCGAGCGCGTGCCGCCGATTGCGCGGTCCTGACGCACCGCAACCACCGACGGCTCGTTCAGCACGATGCCCTGTCCGCGCACGTAGATCAGCGTATTGGCCGTGCCCAGATCGATGGACAGGTCGTTGGAGAACATGCCGCGCAGTTTCTTGAACATCGAGGGAATTGTTCCTGGGTAAGTCGCGTGCCCGCCGCCAGACTGGCGAAATTTTGGGCAGAAAACGAAGTCCGCTAGCCTAGCAATCCACCCCGGTGCGGGCAAGGAAAAATCGGAGAATGCGCATCTGTTTTCATGTGCCGGTCACGCCGGACATGGCATGCGGTTCTGGCCCTGATCGGTCGCAGCCGTTACCCTTTGCGCCGCGGCGCTCGCGTCGTCCCGCTGCCATGCCCGGCAATTGGCGGGTTTTCCTAACGCAAAGGCCTGACTCGATGTCCGCACTGATCTGTGGTTCCCTCGCCTACGACACCATCATGGTGTTTCCGGACCAGTTCAAGAACCACATCCTGCCGGACAAGGTGCACATCCTGAATGTGTCGTTCCTGGTGCCGCGCATGCGCCGCGAGTTCGGCGGCTGCGCCGGCAACATCGCCTACAACCTGCACCTGCTCGGTGGCGCGCCGATTCCGATGGGCACCGTGGGCCAGGACTTCGGCCCCTACCGCGAACACTTCGAAACGCTGGGCATCGATCTGTCGCGGGTGAAGATCATCGAGGACCTGTTCACCCCGCAGGCCTTCATCACCACCGACCACGACAACAACCAGATCACCGCGTTCCACCCGGGCGCGATGATGCGCAGCTACGAGAATCACGTGAAGGACGTGCCGGGCGTGACCCTGGGCCTGGTGGGCCCCGACGGGCGCGAAGGCATGATCCAGAACGCGGAAGAGTTCGCTGCTGCCGGCATCCCCTTTATCTTCGATCCCGGCCAGGCGATGCCGCTATTCAACGGCCCGGAACTGCGCCAGTTCATCGAGCAGGCCCAGTACGTGGTGGTCAACGACTACGAGTCCAACCTGTTGCAGGAACGTACCGGCTGGGACGAGAAGGACATCGTCTCGCGCGTGCAGGCCTACATCACCACCCAGGGCCCGAAGGGCGCGCTGGTGCATACCCCGGAAAAGACCTACGACATTCCGCCGGCGCACGAGCGCCGCGTGGTCGACCCGACCGGTTGCGGCGACGCCTTCCGCGCCGGCCTGATCTACGGCATCCAGAGCGGCTACGACTGGCTGACCATCGGCCGCATGGGCAACCTGATGGGCGCGCTGAAGGTGGAGCACCCCGGCACCCAGAACCAGCGCTTCGACTTCGCCGAGTTCAACGACCAGTTCAAGCAGCAGTTCGGCTACGCGCTGTAACGGCGGCCGGATGATGCCCGCCGCGCCGAGCGGGCACCCTGCCTTCGCTTGCGGAGGCGCTGGCGCGGGAATAGGCTCGTCGTGTTCGCGTCAATGGAGGATGCCATGGGACATGTGCGTGTTCCGTCCGGCGGAAGCCTGACCTCGGCGAACAACGCCGTCCGCCTTTGCCTGGCGCTATGCACCGCCGCCTTGTGCGGATGCGGCAACGCCGGGCAGCCGTCCTCCCCCCTGCTTCAATCCCCACCGAGACCGAGCACGCTCGCGCCATCACGTCGCCCGCTGCGCCCGCGAACACCACGGCAGCGCCACAGCGACCTTCGCCAGGCCACTACGCCACAGAGCGCGGCTGGGGGCAGCTCACGATAGAGCCCGAGACGCAAGATGCCTCCAGCTTCTCGCTGGAAACGCTCAACGCCGATGCCAGTTGCAGCTTCAATGGCAAGTTGCGCGGCACCCAGGCGGCGGTAGACGACGGCGATCATCCGGGCACCTGCACCCTGGAAATCGCCAAGGCTGGGGCAGGCGCCGCGATCCGCGCCGCGAGCGGCAGCGAAAACGCGTGTCGGGAGTATTGCGGCGACAAGGCAGCTTCGAAGGCAATTACCTGCCGCTGGCGGCGACTTGCGAACCGGCAGCCGTGCAGCGCACGCGCAAAGCGTTCCAGTCGCTCTACAATCAAAAGGACTATGTGAAAGCCGAGGCGACGCTGGCGCCGCTTTATCGCAGTTGCCTGGCGACTTCCAGCTTCAGCGATGAAGGGGCCATTCGCAACGATTACGCCATCACCCAGCACAGGCTAGGCGACGATGCCGGGTGCCTGGAGACACTGGCGCCCTATCGCGACGACGCCAGCCGCAGCGATGAGGCCATCACCGACGGCATGAGCCCGGCGATCGTCGACGATTACCTTGGGGCGATCCACGCTGCGCGCACCAACCTCAAACTCTGCGGCGGCGGCGCGGCGGGCTAGCGCGGATCGCCATCCAAGGGTGCACAACGTTAAGGAGAACGGACATGGCAGACCCGAGTAACGGCACGACCACGACCAAGCCGCAATTACGCGATACCGAACTGAAGACGCTGGCATATTTCGCCATCGGCGTGTCGTCCGAGGGCAGCATCGGCCCCAAGAACGTGGCCTACCTCCTGTCCTTCGCCGGCACCGCCGCCAACGGCAAGATGACCCCGGTAGGGAACAGCGGATTCACCATCGGCACGCTGCAGACCGACTTCGGCGCACACCCGGAGGTGGCCACCGACTTGGTGTCCGCCTATCAGATCTGGGCTGCAAAGCAGACGCCGAGCCTGACGCTGTCGGAAAGCGAAAAGGCCCAAACGACCACCGACCTGCAGCGCGACGGCAAGGCCATCAAGGCGGACAACAATCGCGCGCTGGACGAAACGGTGCGCGGCAAACTCAACAAGTTCCTGACTTCCGATGACGGCGTGAGCTTCGTGCACGCTCACGACCGAACGCAGGTCGAGCGCCTGCTGCGTCCAGGCGACGGCAACAAGGACCTGGGCGGCGCGCACAAGCGCGCCGCGGTGAACGTTGAGCGCTCACCACTCCGGTGGAGCTATCGGACCAGAAGCTGCAGGCGGCAAACCTGGCGATCGGCAAGGAGCTGCAACAAGCCAGGCAAGCCGAGCTGGAACGCGGCATGGACGCACCCACCCGCGGTAGACCAGCGATGGCCTAGGGACGGCAGGCACCCGATCGACAGCCGCGCGGGTGCGCTCTGCGGCCATGCTGCGCGACGGCCATTCCCGCGGCTGGGCTGCTGATCCGGCTCCCCACATCTCCAATCCTGCTTTTGCTGCACCGCGGTTTGAGCCTCGCCCCGGTTTGTGCGTCACTGCCGCTCTAGTCCCGGGTAGGGACCGAGGATGCGCCACGTGTCGGAAGTGACTGTCGCCAACCTCCTGCAGGCCACGGCTGGGCCCTCGTCCGCTACCGAGGCGGAATCGGCGCTGCTGACGCGGATGCGCCGCTTCCGCCAGATCGAACCGTTGCCGCCGGCGCTGGCGCGCTCGTGGCAGCGCTGCCTGGACGAATATGGGCTCAGTCCGGACGCCTCCCCTTCGCCGATGGTCCACGATGGCAGCGGGCTGCGCGAGCGCCAGCAGCGGCTCGACGAAGTGCTGCGCATCGCCAAGGTGGAGATGGAGAACCTCTACGAGCAGATCGCCGGCGGCGGCTACGCGGTGGTCTTTGCCGACGCCGAGGCGACCCTATTGCACAGCGTGCAGGACCCGGCACTGCTGCGCGAATTCCGCGAGACCGGATTGTTCTGCGGCGCCAGCTGGGCCGAGCGCTACCAGGGCACCAACGGCATCGGCACCTGCGCCGTGGAGCGCAGCGCGCTCGGCGTTCACCGCGGCGAGCATTACCTGGCCCGGCATCTGCCGCTATCGTGCAGCGGTGCGCCGATCCTCGACCCACACGGGCAATTGCTGGCGGTGCTGGATGCGTCCACGCCGGACGCGCGCGACACCAAACTGGTGCAGCGCCACACCAGCGCGCTGGTGCGCATGTCGGCGGCGCAGATCGCGCGTTCGTATTTTCTGGAGCAGTATCGGCATGCGTGGATCCTGCGCTTCCATAGCCGCCCGGAGTTCGCCGGCCTGTTGCACGAAGCGCTGATGGCGATCGGCGCCGACGGCTGCGTGCTGGCCGTCAACGAAGCGGCGCTGGAACAGCTCGGCAAGGGCGAGCGCAGCCTGTTGGTCGGGCGCGACATCTCGCAGGTGATGCAGCTGGACTTCGACACCGTGGAGCAGCGTGCGCGCAACGATGCCAGCACGCTGTGGTCGATCCGCTGCGCCTGCCACGGACGCCGCTTCTTCGCCTTGGCGCAGCCGCCGCGCCGCAACACTGTTGCTAGCGGCGCGCACGTCACCAACGCCGACAATGGCGAGGCGGCCTACTCGCCCGAACACATCGGCTCCGATCCGCGCATGCGCCACAACCTGGACAACGCGCTGAAGCTGGCCGCGCATCGTGTGTCGATCCTGCTGTGTGGCGCCACCGGCACCGGCAAGGAGGAGTTCGCCAAGGCGGTGCACCGCGGCTCGCTATGGGCGGCACGGCCGTTCGTGGCGGTGAATTGCGCGGCGATCCCTGAGGCGCTGATCGAGAGCGAACTGTTCGGCTACGCGCGCGGCGCGTTCACCGATGCCGCACGCGAAGGCCGCCACGGCAAGCTGCTGCAAGCCAGCGGCGGCACCTTGTTCCTGGACGAGATCGGCGACATGCCACTGCCGCTGCAGACGCGGCTGCTGCGCGTGCTGGAAGAACAGAGCGTGACCCCGCTGGGCAGCGACCGGGCGATGCCGCTGGAACTGCACGTGATCAGCGCCAGCCATCGCGACCTGATGCAAATGGTGGCCGCCGGCGAGTTCCGCGAAGATCTGTACTACCGCCTCAACGGCGTGGTGCTGCACCTGCCGCCGCTACGCGAGCGCAGCGACAAGGCCGAACTGATTCGTACCCTGCTGCGCGAGGAAAACAGCGAGCACAGCGTGCGCATCAGCGAAGACGCGCTGCACAAGCTGCTCAGCTACGCCTGGCCGGGCAACCTGCGCCAACTGCGCAACGTGCTGCGCACGGCCGCGGTGCTGTGCAGTGACGGAGTGATTCGCATATCGAATCTGCCGCAGGAAATCGTCGACGCCGGCAGCGCGCCCTGCCTGGTCGATGGGCGTGCGGTCGCGGCCGACGATATGCCTGGCCGCGTCGCATTGGATCAGGCCGAGCGGCTGGTGCTGCAGCAACAACTCGAACGCCACCGCTGGAATGTCAGCCGCACCGCCGACGCCCTGGGCATCAGCCGTAACACCCTGTACCGCAAGCTGCGCAAGCACAGCTTGGAGACTGGGTGATTTAAGGGCAGTGATGCGGGACTGGGCAATGGGAATTCCTTCCAGCCAATGCAGTTCTTGGCAGGTGTACTTGCAGCAATAACACAGCGACTTTCTGTCTTCAGGGGGTCGCCGCTTGTGCTCGGTGCACATGTGCCACTCGTACGTGCAGCGATCGCGAGCGGGCAAGCACAAGTCGCGATGGTCGACGTGTCAACGCGAGCAACAGATGACATGCGCCGGCTACTTTGCCGCCTGCACATCACGAGCCGCTTCCATAAGACACCGACCAAGGTTCTGGTGCGGTGCCCTCCCCGCTTGTGGGACCGATGGCGGCATGGATGCCGCCATCGAGCCACAGGGGCGGGTGTACGGCGTGTCCCGCGAGCGGTGAGCACACCGCACACGCGACCAGCGCGGCTTACCAGCGTCCCGACAACGCCACGGGCGACAACGTCCTGGGGCTAGGGTTCGCTGATACCCAAATCCCGAATCCCTGATCCCGGTCTCAAAGCGCCCAACGTAGCCCGATCAGATACTGCCGTGGTGCGCCCGGTGCGAGAAACCGCGCGGGGCCGGTCTCCACTGGCTCGTCCTGCGGGCGTGCGAGTTCACCATCGGGAAACACGTCTTCGGCCACAGCCGCGTAAGTTGCATAGCGGCGGTTGAAGACGTTGTCGACGCGCGCGAACAACGACAACCGCTCGCTGAGCGTCCAACGCCCATGCAAATCGACGAGGGCATAACCAGCGGTTCCGATGTTGATCCGCTCAGGTGCCGGCTCGCCGGCTTCGGCATTGTCGACCTGGCCGTCTTCGTTGCCGCTGGCGATGCGCCCAGATACTGCGCGCACGCCAGCGCCCAAGGTCAGCGCATCGCGCTGCCATTGCGCACCGAGTTTGAGGTTGTGACGCGGCAACGCCGCAATACGCAACCCGGGCCGTAGTGCGATCACCCGCTCGCCGGAGAGCAGTTCGCCATTGCTGCGGTACGTCGCATCCAGGTAGCTATATCCGGCCGACCATTGCCAGTCGCCGCTGCGCAGATGCAGTGCCGCATCCATCCCCTGATAGCGCGTGCGGCCGACATTGTCGAAGTAGCCCAGCTGCGTGTCCGGTGCCCGTAAGAACAGAATGTCGTCGCGATTGTCGGCGCGGTACACCGACAATGTGGCATTGCTGTCGGCAGACGGTGTCCAGCGCGCGCCCAGTTCGTAGGTGCGCGAGATGATCTGCTCCAGGCGCGGATCGGCCTGCAAGCCGGTCGGCAACCGGCACGGCTGGGTGGGGTCGGCGCAGCCCAGTTCGATGGCGGTCGGTGCACGGCTGTTCTGCGCGACCGAGCCGTACAGCGTCGCACCAGACGCGAGCCGATGGGTCAAACCCAACGATGGGTTGGCCTTGGCATAAACAAAGCGCTCGCGCGGGCGATCGCCGTCGTCGGCCGTGGAAAGAACGTTGTCCACCACCACGTGATTCCAGCGCACTGCCGCGGTGAGATGGGTGACATCGTCCAGCGCCCAGGTATCGGCAAGGAACACGCCCAGCGTCTCGGTGCTCCCGCGCACGCCGGAAAAGAATGCGCGTTCGACAGCGGGATCGGCAACGACCGAGCGGTCGGGCTGCACCCACCCGTCGCCGGTGAATTGCTGATAGCGCACATGACCGCGATCAAAGGTGACGCCGGTCGTGAGCGCATGCGCGCCCCACTGCGTGCTCAGGTTGAGTGCAACGCCTTGTGCTTGCTGACGCATCTGGGTGGTGTTGAGCACACCGGTGTGCAGCGCATCGGCATCGGTGCGGGCGACATCGCAAGCGGCATCCAGCGCGCTGCCATCGGCGGCATATCCGGACGCGCATTCTTCGACGAACGCTTCGTATTCTTCGCCGATATCGCCATTGACGGTGTCGCGGCGCCCTGCGCGCGAGTAAGCGAGGGCGTGCAACGCGGTGTCTTCATCGAAACGATGATCCAACTGGGCGGTCAACAACGTGTTGCGATTGCGGGTGAGATCGGGCGAGGTGTACACCGAACGCCGATCGGCGCGATACAGGCCTGGCTCCGGACCTTCGTCGGTGTAGCGTGTATCCGGCAGCAGACCATTGCCGATCAGACGGCTGCGCCCATGCAGCAACGACAGGCTCCAGTCGGTCTGCTCGCCTTGCTTACCGACTTTGCCAAACACGGTGCCAAGCCGACCTTCGGAGGCATCCCGCCAGCCGTTTTCATCGAAACCGGTCACCGCAACAAAGCCATGCCAGCCGTCCGCGCCAGCGATGCCGTAACTGGCATCCAGCCGCCTGCGCGCGCCGCTGCCGATGCTCACTTCGCCGTGCACTCCGGGTGCGGTCAGTCCGGATGCGGTGGACAGCACTACTGCCCCACCCAACGTGTTGGGCCCGAACAACGGGTTGGAACCAGGCATCAGCGTCACGGCGGTGATTGCCGATTCGGGCAGCATGTCCCAACTGACGATATCGGCGAACGGTTCGTTGAGCCGCACGCCATCCAGATAGACCGACACGCCTTGCGACGCGCCCGGCAGCGCAGAGGCGCGAAAGCCATGGAAGGTGAGATCGTTCTGGAAGGCGCTGCCTTGCACATCATTGCCGTCCACGCCGACGAAACGCCGCTGCAGTAGATCGCTCAGGTTGTTGCTGCGGCCGCGTGATAGCTCGGCGTTGCTCGCCGATTGCACCATGTACGGCAATTGCGCCGCATCGATGGTGGTGCCGGGGATCGGCGTGGCGGTCACCTCGACACGGTCCAGCCAGGTGATTTGCGGTGCATCGGCTGCAGCAACCAATGCACTGTGTGCGAGCAAGGCGATGATGCATGCGCCTGCCAGTGCATGACGGTGCAGCCTTGCTGTCCTGCCTCTTTCTGCTGCCATCTGCGCCTCCGTCAATACACCACGATTGATTTGATACCACGCGCCGCACGCAGGTCCGCCAACGCCTGGTTGATGTCGTCCAGGGCCAGGGTGCGCGTGATCAACGGCGCCAGTTGGATGTCGCCCTGCAGATAACGCTCGACGTAGCCGGGCAACTCGCTGCGCCCTTTGACGCCGCCGAAGGCGCTGCCGCGCCACACCCGCCCGGTCACCAGTTGAAACGGGCGCGTGCTGATTTCTTGCGTGTCATCGGCCACGCCCAGAATGACGCTTTCGCCCCAGCCCTTGTGGCAACACTCCAGCGCCGCCCGCATCGCGCCGACATCGCCGACGCATTCAAAACTGTGGTCGGCGCCACCGTCGGTCAGGTCCACGATCACCTGCTGGATCGGCGCACCATAGTCGCGCGGATCCAGACAATCGGTGGCGCCCAGCGTGCGTGCCAGTGCGAACTTGGCGGGGTCGATATCCACCGCGATGATACGGCCGGCCCGCGCCAAGACCGCGCCCTGCACCACCGACAAACCGATGCCGCCCAGCCCGAACACCGCCACGCAATCGCCTGGCCGCACATGTGTGCTGTTGAGCACCGCACCGACGCCGGTAGTGACCGTGCAGCCGAGCAGGCAGACCTGCTCCAACGGCGCATCCGGGTGGATACGTGCGACCGCGATCTCCGGAAGCACGGTGTATTCGGAAAATGTGCTGATGCCCATGTGATGCAGGATCGGCTGCCCGCGCAACGAAAACCGGCTGCTGCCATCGGGCATCAGGCCACGCTCCTGACTGCTGCGAATGGCTTGGCACAAATTCGTGCGACCGGAACGGCAGAACTTGCACACGCCGCATTCGGGCATGTACAGCGGAATCACATGATCGCCGGGCCGCACGCTGGTGACGCCGATGCCGACGTCTTCGACCACACCGGCGCCCTCCTGCCCCAGGATTGCCGGAAAGCTGCCAGCATGGCCATGCACCAGCACATGCGCATCGCCGTGACAGATGCCGGTGGCAACCAGGCGCACCAGCACCTCGCCGGGACGCGGCGGCTGCAGGTCCACTTCTTCGATGGTCAACGGCTGGTGCGGACCCCAGGCCACCGCAGCGCGTGTCTTCATCCGGCCTCCCTGACGCGCGTCGGCATGCCGGCTGCCTAGCGCGCGATGATCACGCCCCACGGCAGTTCGCCGACGGGGATCTGTTTGAGTTCGCGCAAACTGGCTGTATCGATCACGCTCACGGTGTTGGAGCGCCCGTTGGCGACATAGAGCTTGTCGCCGGCCGGCGTCAGTGCCGGATTCCACGGGCGCTGCCCGACCGGAATGTCCGCCAGGCTGCGCGCGGTGTTGAGGTCGATCACGCTGACCGTGCCGGCGCCGCCATTGGAGGCATATAGCCGCGTGCCATCGGCCGACACGGCCACACCGGCAGTACGCACGCCGGCCGGCAGACTGACGCGACGCCGACGCGTTTGCAGGTCGATCACGTCCACCACGTTGGCGGTTTCCTGTGCGATGTACACGCTGTGCCCATCAGGTGCGAATGCCATGCCGCGCGGATGCCCGCTGGTGGCCACCACGCCGCGCGATCGACGGGTCGCCAAATCAATCATGTCCATGTCGTTGGAGCCCTCGTTGCTGGTGAGCAACCACTTGCCATCCGGGGTGTAGGCGCAATGCTCCGGCGCCTGCCCGCGCGTGGCGATCACCTGCTGCACGGTGAATTGCGCCGCATCGATCAGGGTCACCTGATTCTGGCCTTCCACGCACACCGCGAACTGCTTGCCGTCCGGCGACAACGCGATGCCTTCGGCGTTCTCGCCGATGTCGACGCTGCGCAACACCGCATCTTTTTCGGTATCGAGTTCGATCAGCCGGTGATGCTCCGCGTCGATCAGGTACAGATGCCCCTGCGGGCCGGGCAATAGCTGCTGCAGGCGTTTGCCAAGCTGGCCCTGCGCGCTGAGCGTGCGCACCACGGTATCGGTGTGCGTATCGATCACCGACACCGTGCCGCTGCGCTGATTGGGCACATACGCAAACACCGGCGGCGTTGCCGGCGCCGGTGTTGCACTGCCTGTCGCTGCGGGTGCGGTAGGTGTGGCGGTGTCGCGCTGGCAGCCAGACAGCAGCAGTGTGCCCAGCATCGCTGCTGCAAGCACGCACGGCCAGCGAGCAGGCGCTGGCCTCATTGCGCCTTGCCTGCGGTCTTGTTGATCGAGTGAATGAAGGCGAGCAACTTTTCGGTATCGCCGGGCTTGAGCACCGGTCCAAACGGCGGCATCTGCCCGACCACCTTTTCATGCCCGATGCGGGTCTTGCCGTGGGTAATCATGGCGGCGGTGCCTTCGCTGATCAGCGTGCGCAAGGTGTCGTCGTCGCTGCCATACACCCAGATGTCGTTGGTCAGCGGCGGGCACATGCCACCGCCGCCAGTACCGCCGTGGCAGGCATTGCAGCCGGCCGAAAAATAGATCTTCTTGCCTTCGGCCACTAACTCCGGCGTGACCTTGACCTCGGGGCCTTTCGGAATCGGCACGATCGTGGCCGGTGGTGCGACTGGAGTCGCTGGATCCGGGGCAGGCCCGGCCGCCACATTGGGCATCGCTGCGGCTGCAGGTGCGGGTGTTGGTGCAGGCGCTGTGTTGTCGGCGGCTGGCGCAGACGCAGGCGCGCTGGCGGCCGATGGAGGCGATGCATCGGCGGCCGGAGCCGGCGGCGCGTCCTTGCCGCATGCGGCCAGTACGACGCTGAACATCAAAGCGCACAGCGGTGCGCGGACAGAATGATCGAGATAACGTTTGGTGGACGTGCGCATGAACGAACCTTTTTGATCGGAGGGAACGCCGCGCACCCCTGTGCACGCGACGGGTGACGCAATCATTTGCGGGCTGGGCGCCTGGCCTCGGTGAGCAGCGTCATCATTGCGGCGTCGCCCCGTGCCTGCGCCAGCTCTGCGGCGGTCTTGCCGTCGCGGTTGCGCGCAGACGGATCGGCACCTGCAGCCAGCAGGCGTTTGGCGACCGCTTCGCGCCCGGCCGCTGCAGCCAGCATCAACGCCGTGACGCCCGCCTGATTGGCGTGGTTGACCTCGGCGCCGCGGGCCAGCACGGCATCCAGAATCGCCGGGTCGTCGCGTGCGACGGCAAACATCACCGGCGTAAATCCGGTGGGATTGGCACGCCTCACATTCGCGCCCTTCTCCAACAGCGCCTGCACCACGTCCACGTCGGCAGACGACACCGCAAGATCCAGTGCGCTCCAGCCATCGCGGGCGACGGTGTCTACCGGCGCGCGCTTTGCAAGTAGCCTGCTGACACTGTCGGCGTCATTAGCCCAGGCGGCTTTCATCAGCGCGGTCCAGCCGCTGGCGTCGCGCGCCTCCAGGCGTGCGCCGGCATCCAACAATAGGCCGACCAGATCCGGCTCCTGATTGCGGATAGCCTGATGCAACGGCGGCTCGCCGAGCAGGTTGGCGTGATTGGCATCGGCGCCATGGCGCAGCAGCCATGCAACACGCACGCCGTCGCCGGCATCCAGCGCATGCGCCAGTTCCTGGTTCGGGGCGGCACCGTCGGCGATGCGCAGTTGCAGCTGCGCCAATTCTTGCGACAAGGCCGCCGGGCTGGGCGCAGCGGAGGTAGGCGTCGGCGTGACATACGGCCCGTGCGATGCCAGATCGCCAGCCACGATGCAGTCGCTGCAGCGCACCAGCGGCACGTGATAGCTGCGCAGGATCTCGGCGATCTTGGCGGCGTTGTCCTGCAGCGCGCTGTTCAATGCATCGCGCAGTGCGGCGTTCTTGCGCGATACCGCCCACGCCATCGAATATTCCAGCACCGCATCGTCGATGGTGTTCAACGGCACCACGCCCAGGCTGCTGCGCGCGGCGTAGTAACCGGCCACCGGGCCCCAGGATTCGGCTGCATCCAGTTCGTTGGCGGCCACACGCTCCACCAGCTTGCCTGGATGTTCTTCCGGCGCGGTGGCCGAGTCGTAGAACAGGTACTGCACCTGGCCACTGATGCCGTGTTCGTAGAGCGCCTGGCGGGCGGGTGAGCTCTGAAACACGCCCAGGCGCAGTTTTTTCAGCGCCGGATCGTCCAGCGATGTGGGCACCAGATTCAGACCCTTGCGCGTGACCAGCACGTAGGTCGAGCGGTACACCGGGCGCGTGGTCAGGCCCTGCTCGAAATCGCTGTTGAGATCCATCAGCAGATCGCAGCGGCCGGCATTGATGGTGCTGCGCGCCAGCCCGCGCTGGTAGTAGGTGCGCCATTCGTATGCCAGGCGACGGCCCATGGCATCGGCCACCACCTGCGCAATCTTGTTCTGAAAGCCTTCACCTGCCTTGTTGGACAACGGCATGTTGCCCGGGTCTGCGCACACACGCAGCACGCCCGGGTCGGGCGCGGGCGGCGGTGCGGATGCCGCTGCCGGCGCGGTTGTCGGCGAAGCGGTGGATGCCGGCGCCGCAGTGGACGCCGCATCCGAATGAGAAGCGCGAGCCGTCGGTGAAGACGGCTCGCGTGTGCAGCCTGCGGCGACGAGTCCGAGGCTACACAGCACCAGCACCTGATGCAGATGCCGGGTGATGCCGCGCACCTCGGCAGCAAGCTGCCGAGGTGCGCATCCAACGCCTTGCGTGGATGTCATCGTGCCGTCTTCGCTACTGCGTTGGCGGTGCCGCCGCCTGCGGCCGCAGTCGCAGGGGTGGCACTGGCGGTCACGGTCTTGCCGGCGCCATCGATACGGAAGGTGTGGACCATACCGCCGAGCGGGATTTTGTCGAAGCCCGCACCGAAGGCCAGCCCGGCCGCACCCAGCGCGCCATACGGATCGGACGGATCCAGACCTGCGGCCACCGGCAAGCCGATCCAACCGCCGATACCGGAGAACACCGCCACGTACTGGTGGCCGTTGGCCTTATAAGCGATCGGGTTGCCGATGATGCCGGACGGCAACTTGGTCTCCCACAGCTTCTTGCCGGTGTCCTTGTCCACCGCACGGAACCAACCATCGAGCGTGCCGTAGAACACCAGCCCGCCATCGGTGACCAGGGTGCCGCTCCACACCGGGAACTTCTCCTTGATCTCCCACTTGGACTTGCCTTCCACCACATCGAATGCCTTGACGATGCCCAATGCGCCAGGCTCGTTCGGCTTCATCATCACATTGGCGAAGACGTACGGCAGACCCATCATGGTGTTGCCGCGTTCCTGCGGTTCCAGCTCCATGTGCCAGTTGTTGGTACCGCAGAAGAACACTGCCGAATTGGCCGGATCCACCGAACACGGCTGCTGGTCCTTGCCACCCATTGCCGACGGGAACGCCTGCACTTTCTTGCCACGTTCCAGCGGCGAATGCGCAGCCACCTTCACCGGGCGACCGGTCTTCATGTCGATGCGTTCGGCCCAGTTGGCCGGCACGAATTTGTGCGCGCGCAACAGCGTGCCATCGCGACGATCGAGCACGTAGGCAAACCCGTTACGATCGAACTGCACCACCGAGGGAACTTGCTTGCCGTCGATGGTCAGATCGACCAGGATCGGCTCGTTGATACCGTCGTAATCCCATTGGTCGAACGGGGTCTTTTGGTAACCCCACACCGCCTCGCCGGTATCGATCTTGCGGGCGAACAAGGTCATCGACCACTTGTTGTCATGCTCGCCGTTGTTGCATTCCTCCTGCGAGGTCTTGCCGCAACGATACGACGGACTCCACAGGCCGGGATTGCCGGTGCCGTAATAGACCAGCTTCAACTTCGGGTCGTAGCTGTACCAGCCCCAGGCCGCGCCGCCGCCGCGCTTCCATTCTTCGTTGGGAAAGGTTTTGACGCCCAGATCGCCCAGCTGACCATGCTGTGGATTGGCCTTGTTGAAGTCCGGGCCCAGGCAGATCGCCTTGTCGGTACCGGCCGCATCGCAGGACCATGCCTGCCTGCCATCGGACAGGTTGTAGGCGGCCACGCGACCGAGCACACCGAACTCGTTGCCGCTGATGCCGGCGACCACTTTGCCATCGGCGATGATCGGCGCCATGGTGATGGTTTCACCCTTGTCCGGGTGCGCGAGTTTTTGCTTCCACACTTCCTTGCCGGTCTTGGCATCCAGCGCGATCACATCGCCGCTGAGGCTACCGAACACCAGCTTGCCGTCGGCATACGAGGCGCCGCGGTTGACCGTGTCGCAGCACGCCACCGCCACCGCCCGTTCGTCCTGTTGCGGGGTGTATTTCCACAGCACCTTACCGCCGTCGTCCTGCGCCGCCAGGTCGATGGCGAACACGTTGTTCGGATACGCGCTGACCATGTACATGATGCTGCCGATCACCAGCGGCTGGCCTTCGTGGCCGCGCGTGGCGTCGGTTTTCATCTCCCACGACATCTTTAGATTCTTGACGTTGTCGCGATTGATTTCGGCCAGCGGGCTATGCCGGGTGAGCGCGAAGTCGCGCCCAATGCCACCCCAGTTATCCGCGTTGCCTGCGTTGGCGGTGAACTCGCTGTCGGTGTCGACCACGGCCGTGGCTGCGGGTGCAGGCGTCGCGGCAGGTGCTGCAGCGGGTGCGGGCGTTGCAGTTTCGGCCGGTGTGTCTTTCTTGCAGCCAGACAGCACTGCGCTCAGCGCGAGCATGAGCAGCGCCGTGCTGCGTACGCCGCGACAGGAAGATTGGTGCATATGCGTCTACCCCTCTCGTTTGAACAACCAGTCGGTTGAAACATCCCGCGGCGCAGGCCCTGTAACTGCCAATGGCGACGCACACGTAGGAAACGTCGGGAGAAACTGAGCAAACGGCATGCCAGCGGACTGGTGCATTGCACCACGTCGAGTTAACAAGGGTTCGGAGTGATGACGGCGAGCTGAGCACTTGGCACTGTCACGGTTTTGGCACAGTTTGCGCCGGGCGTGCTGTGACACATGTGGTGCAGCCTAAGACCCGCCGGTCAGTCGGATGGGTGTGCAAGAGCGTTTTCTTGCTGCTGTTACGGAGCAAACGCAGCGCCGTATGACGAATCCAAGCGCTCAAGCTGGCTACGCAGGCTGCTTGTCTTCGCCGGAGACATGCGCGAATGGCGAGTAAGACTGCGGTGGCTGGCGATGCCGGGAGTTATTGATCGCTGGCGCTGTGCGAACAGCAAAAAGCCTGGCCAAGAACGAGAAGACGTGCGCCTAGCGTTCGCCCTGCCACTGCGCGAGCAACTGTGTGCAATCGTGTAGGCGCCAGTCGGCAAAGCCAGGCCAGGGGTCGCCAGGCGTGTTGACCAGGACGGTACAGGCACCGACGGCACGGCCGCAGGCGAGGTCATTGTGGTGGTCGCCGACCATCACCAGCGCGCTGCCCTGCACCGACCAGCGCTGTACGAAATAGTGCAGCCCATCGGGCGCGGGTTTGGGAGCAGCTTCGTCGCGGCCGACGATGTCGTCCCACGCAAACGCATCGTCTAGGCCGATCGCCTGCAAGGTGATGGTTGCCAGTTCGCGCGCATTGCGGGTGAGCATGCCAAGCCGGCACCCGGCGGCACGCAACGCACGCACCAGCGCCACTGCGCCCGGCGCGGCGCGCGCGGCCTGCGCAAGCGCGCGCTCGTGTTCGAGCAACCAGGCATGTTTGGTCGCTGCTTCGTCGGCCGGCAACGCCGCCAGGTGATGCAGGATGTCGGCCTCTGGCGGGATCTCCAGCACGCGGCGGATCAAGGCGAAGTCGTGCGCAGCCTCGGTCAGCGTGCCGTCCATGTCGAAGACCCAATGGCCGTAGTCGGATAACGAGGGAGAGAGCGCTGTGGTTGTCATGCTGTCCATTCGTGCGAAACCATGAAAGTGATCGATTCACTGCTGCAGGCGGCAGTGCGGTACAGACACAGTGCACAATCCGCAAAATCCTGAAGAGCGATTAAAGCAATTACTGCGCACACCGCCAGACGGGCGCGGCGGGTGCTCGGTTGGCATGTCCTGTGCGGACACTCCCACTCTGCCCGCGGCCCCACACACCTGACGACTGCTTGCTACGTGTGCTGACCGCCCCAAGTGCTAAGTGCCGATGCATGGCTGCGCCACCACACCGATGTCCTGCACAATCGATCAAGCGCGCCAACGCTGCGCCAGCCTGCGCGCATTGGGCCTGAGCAAACGTTTCATCCCTGCCATGCCTACTTCCATCCAGGCATCTGCGTGGTGTCCAGACCGCCGACTTCGAACTCTGCAGTGCGCGTTCCACCAGCCTTGACCGGGAAGGTAATGCTGATGCGCGTTGCGTTGCGCACCACCTTCCACAACGCTTTATCGTCATCGATGAACATGGCGATGGCTTCGTCGGTATCCGGACGGTGCGCCGCCATCGCGCGCGGTACGCCGCCATCGGCCGCAACCTGCACCTTGCAACCGCTGTAGCAATTGAAATCGCCGGCCTTGAGCACCAGGTAGCTATGGCGCTTCCACTGCGGGTGATCGCGGAACACCAGGCTGACCGGCTTGGGCCCGCTGCCGTCCACGTCCACACGTTGTTTGGCATCGATCATCGCCGAGCGCTGCGTGCCGCCCTTGGCCGGCACTTGCGAGTATTGCCACAACGCCTGCATGCGGCGCAGCTCGCGCGCCTGCTCGCCCTTGGCCTTGATATCGGCATAGCCGGGTTCGATACGCGTGGCAGCCGCAGTGCCCGCATAACCTTCGATCAAGGCCGCACCGTGCGCACGTGCCATGTCCCAGTTCTGCGCCTTGACGGCTTCGTCGTATTGCTTGGCGAGCGCATCGGCCTGGGTTTCCTTGGCCTGCGCCTGCGCGGTTGCTTGCGCCTGACGTTGCGCCTCGCGGTCGGTGCAGGCACTCAAGGCAGCGACGCACAAGGCCGCGCTCAGCAGATACTTCATCGTCGACTCCGAAAGGCGTGGGAAACAGCAGCAACGATAGCAGTGTCGCGTTGCAGGCTGCATGCACGTCGGCCGGCATTCGCGCCAGATACTCAGACACCAAACGGGGAGCACAAGGCCCCCCGTTTGTTGCACTTGCCGCCGGACTGACGGCTCTGCGTTGCGCGACGAACTACTGCTGCGTCGGCGTCGGTTTCTCTGCGGGTGCGGGTGCAGGAGCCGCAGCAGGCGTTGCCGCCTTGGCCTTGGCCAACATCTCGGCCACCGAGGCGGTGGTGATGGGGTGATAGCTGGGCTTGGCGTTTTCGAAGGCCCGTTCGGCGAACGCGATGCCGTCCGGGGTCTTCAACAATTCGGCGTAGATCGGCAGCACCAGCTTGCGACGGCCGACGCGTTCGATGAACTCGCCTGCGGCTGCACGCGCGTCGGTGTAACCGCTGCGGATCGCCAGCGGATACCAGCGCATCGCGATCTCGCCATTGGGCGTGCCGGTGAAGTGGTACGCATCATCCAGCTGCTTGAGTTGCTCGGGCTTGAGCGTGGCGCCCATGCCGCTGAGGAAGTGTACCCATTCCTGCGTGCCCCACTCGCTGGTGACCTGCTTGTTCGGCAAGGTGCCGCTGCCGCTCCAGGCAATGCGTGCGGTGTCCACGATCGAGAAGTTGCGCGAGCGGGCCTTGGCCGCAAACGCCGGAATGCCCGGCTGCTTCAGCCATGCATCCACTTCGGCTGCGCTCACCGTGTTGGGATGCTTGTCCAGCAGGTTCTTCTTGAGGTAATCGACGAACTGGTCGGTGGTCGCACTCTGGAACGCGTGATCGTCGAACCAGCCGCGCAGGAACGGGTCGAAGACCTCACGACCGAAGCGCTGCTCCAGGAACTGCAGGAACCACGCACCCTTGACGTAGGCGACCTGGCTCAAGGCCTCATCCGGGTCGCGCTGGGCCAGCGGCGGCAACTCCAGCACCTGGTCGGCCGGCGGCATGTCCTTCACTTCGGCCAGCAGATCGCCCTGGTCGATCTCGCGTTCCATCTCGGCCATCTCCGCGCCATACAGCGCCTCGGTGATGCGAGCCTGTACGTAGGTGGTGAAGCCTTCGTTGAGCCAGATGTCCTTCCAGCTGGCATTGGTCACCAGGTTGCCGGACCAGCTATGCGCCAGTTCGTGCGCGACCAGCGAGACCAGCGACTTGTCGCCGACGATCACGGTGGGCGTGGCGAAGGTCAGCCGCGGATTCTCCATGCCGCCGAACGGGAACGACGGCGGCAGCACCAGCATGTCGTAACGGCCCCAGCGATACGGGCCATACAGTTTTTCGGCGGCACCGATCATCTTTTCGGTGTCTTCGAATTCCTTGGCGGCCTTGTCGGCCATCGCCGGCTCGGCCCACACGCCCGAGCGCGCGGAAATCGGCTTGAACACCACGTCGCCGGCCGCAATGGCCAGCAAATAGGAGGGAATCGGCTCCGGCATCTTGAAGCTGTAATCGCCGTCGCGCACGGCCTTGGGGTCGTTGTCGGCGCTCATCAGCACCATCACGTCCGGGCGCGAGGTGACATGCGCGCTATAGGTGAAGCGCACGCTCGGGGTGTCCTGCAGCGGCACCCAGCTACGCGCGTGGATCGCCTGCGATTGGCTGAACATGAAAGGCAGTTGCTTGCCTTCGGTCATCGACGGTTCCAACCACTGCAGGCCCGAGGCAGTAGCTGCGGTGTGATAGGTGATGACCACCTTGCGCGGCTGATTCGGCGCTTCGATGGTGAGCTTGCTGCCGAAGGTCTTGTCGGCCGGCGCCAAGGCAAATTGCAGCGGCGACAAGCCGCCCTTGCCATCGTCGGCCTGGACCTGCGCAATGCTGAGCTCGCGCGTATCCAGCACCAATTGTTTGGCGGCCTTGTCCTTCCACTCCAGCGTGTAGGTGGCGGTGCCACCGATCTGCTTGGCATCGAAATCCAGCTTCAGGTCCAATGCCAGGTCCTTGATGACCACCAGCTGCGGCTGGGCGTAGGAACTTTCATCGTGGTTGCGGGCGTCTGCTTTCACGGGGGCCTTGGCAGTGGCGGCCGGCGCGGTGGTGGATGCCGACGGCGTGGAGTCATTGGAACAGCCGGCCAGCGCGATGGACACGGCCAGGGACAGCGACAGGAACGGGAAGCGCATCGACGGCACCGCAGCAAGGGGAATTGGGCATTTTAGCGCTCTGCGCCGCAGCCTGCCCGTGCCATCGGCGGCCGATACGCGGGATTGCCCGCCGCGTGTTGCCGCAACCGGGTTGCGGTGGTCAGGTCACAGGATGACCGCGCGGGGTGTCGTGCCCGTCGCGTACCAGACGCCGGCCGCCGGAGAACTTGGCGCGGTACATCGCCGCATCGGCGCGGCGATACAGTTCGGTGGCATCCAGCCCTTGTTCGCATACTGCACTGCCGGCACTCACATGCAGCGGCGCGTCGTCGGCATCTTCGCGCTCAAGCATCGACAGCCATTGATTGAGCTTGAGCGTGGCGTCGTCTTCGCTGGCATGGATGCCGATCAGGAATTCGTCGCCGCCCCAGCGCCCGACCCAATCCTGCGCGCCCAGCCAGCCGTAGGCCGATTCCACCAGGCGCACCAGCACGCGGTCGCCGGCCAGATGGCCGAAGCGGTCGTTGATCTGCTTGAGGTTGTCCATGTCCAGCACGAACAGCACGAACGGCCAGCCTTCGCGCTGCGAAGCAATGACCGAATCGCGCATCGCCTGTTCGCAGCCACGGCGGTTCAGCGCTTCGGTCAGCGGGTCGAACAAGGCATGTTTCTTGAGGTCGCGCATGCCGGCATCGATGCCGCGCAGGCTGCGGTTGATGCCGCGCAACAGCCGGCCCAATTCATCATCACCATGTTCCGGAAGCGTGGGCAGGCGCTGATCGGCGTAATACGCATCCAGGGCATCGGCGGCGATACGCAGCGGCGCCAGCAGGCGATACAACGCCGATAGTGTCAGCGCAGTGCCGGCCAGCGTGGCCAGCAGTGCCACGATCACCACCGACCACAGCGGGCGCCCGCCCAGTTCGCTCTGCGATGCCAGCCATGCGATCAACAGCAGCAACGGCAGATGGATGCCCACAAAGGTCACCGCCAGCAGCTTGGCGCTGAAGGAGCGGGGAAACACGCGCGAGAGTCCAGCGTACAAGCGCATCCAACTCTCCGGCAAAAGAGCACCTAGTGTCGCCGACCAATGGTGGTGCCAACGCGACGAACGTCTCATAAATTCGTTGGTGCGTCCGCCCATGCCCAGAACAGGGACGTGTCAAGCCAGCACAAGCGGGAACCCCGATATGACACACGGCGCGTGATGCACGCGCCGCGTCGGCAATCAACCCTGGATCGGATTCAGATCTTGTAGCCGGAGTGGATCGCCACGATGCCGCCGGTCAGATTCTTGTAGTGGCAGCGCGCAAATCCGGCCTCGCCCATCATGCCCTTGAGCGAATCCTGCGGCGGATGCTTGCGGATGCTTTCGGCCAGATACTGGTAGCTGTCGGCATCGCGCGCGAACAGCTGACCCAGCTTGGGCAGGATCTTGAACGAATGGAAGTCGTAGATCGGCTTGAACCACTCGGCGGTGACTTCGGAAAATTCCAGCACACGCGCCTGGCCGCCCACCTTCAGCACGCGGTACATCTCGCGCAGTGCGGCATCCTTGTCGGTGACATTGCGCAGGCCAAAGGAAATGGTCACCAGATCGAAGCTCTGGTCCGGGAACGGCAGCGCCTCGGCATTGCATTGCACGTAATCGAAGCCCGCCACCAGGCCGCGGTTGGTGAGCCGGTCGCGGCCCACCGAGAGCATGCCGGCGTTGATGTCGCCCAGCACCACGGCGCCTTCGTTGCCCACGCGCTCCTTGAGCAGCACGGCGATGTCGCCGGTGCCGCCGGCCAGATCCAGCACGCGGTCGCCCGGCTTCACCTGCGCGGTCGCCACGAAGTAGCGTTTCCATGCGCGGTGGACGCCCAGGCTCATCAGATCGTTCATCAGGTCGTAGTTGCGCGCGACCGAAGTGAACACTTCGCCGACCAGCTTCTGCTTGTCCTTGGCAGCGACATCGCGAAAGCCGAAATGGGTGGTACCGGAGGTATAGGGGGATTCGCTCATGGGCGGATTATCGCACTGCTGACGCCACCATGACCGCAACGGGACCACAATCGCGAACGCTTCCGCAACCGGCCCTGCGAGTACTGCGTGCCCGACAAGTACGCCCCACGCGACTGGCAGCCCCACGAAAAGCCGACCCTGCCGGGGTCGGCATCCACGCCGCTGCACCCGACCCGGCGCCGCATTCAGTATGGCCTGGTCGGCCTGATGGTGGCGCTGACCGGCGGGCTGAGCAACGCGTTGGTCACCGCCAACCTGCCGTATCTGCAGGGCAGCCTGGGCGCCTACGCCACCGAAATGGCCTGGCTGCCGGCGGCCTACGTGATGACCAATATGTCGGCCAACCTGTTGCTGGTGAAGTTTCGCCAGCAATTCGGGCTGCGCCGCTTCACCGAGATCTTTCTGGCCTTGTATGCGGCCATCGCGCTGGCGCACCTGTTCGTGCACAGCCTGAGTTCGGCGATCACCGTGCGTGCGGCGCATGGGTTGGTCGGCGCGGCGCTCAGCTCGCTGGGGCTGTATTACGTGATCCAGGCATTTCCAACGAAATACCGGCTCAAGGCAGTGGTGCTGGGCCTGGGCGTGACCCAGCTGGCGTTGCCGCTGGCGCGGGTGTTCTCCACCGACCTGCTGGAATTCGGGCAGTGGCAAGGCCTGTACCTGTTCGAATTCGGGCTGGCGATCTTCGCCCTGGCCTGCGTGCTGGCGCTCAAGCTGCCACCAAGCGACCGCTACCGGGTGTTCGAGCCGCTGGATTTCGTCACATTCCCCTTGTTTGCAGTAGGTGCGGCAGGTCTTGCCGCAGTGCTTTCGCTCGGCCGCTTGCTGTGGTGGACCAGCACGCCGTGGCTGGGCGTGGTGCTGGCCGCGTCCATCGTGCTGCTGTGCACGGCAGCCTGGATCGAGCACAACCGTCGCCACCCGATGATCAACACACGCTGGCTGGCCAGCGTAGACATGCTGCGGCTGGGCCTGGCGATCCTGTTGATCCGGCTGGTGCTGTCCGAACAGAGCACCGGCGCAATCGGCTTCTTCCAGACCCTGGGCCTGGCCAACACGCAGCTGGAGACCCTGTTCACGCTGATGCTGCTGGGAGCGGCAGCGGGCGTGGCCGCCAGCGCATGGCTGATCAATCCGGCGCGGGTGGCCGAGCATCTGATCATTGCGGTGGCGGCGATCTGCATCGGCAGCTTCATGGATGCCGATGCCACCAGCCTCACCCGCCCCGAGCAGATGTACGTCAGCCAGTTCCTGCTGGCCTTCGGCAGCACTTTCTTCATCGGCCCGGCGATGGTGGCCGGGCTCGGCCGGGTGATCGCCCAGCCGAGCAATCTGATCAGTTTCATCGTGCTGTTTGGCATGGCGCAGAACATGGGCGGCTTGCTCGGCAGTGCATTACTGGGCACCGTGCAGGTGGTGCGCGAGAAATACCACTCCAGCCAGTTGGTAGAACACCTTGTGCTCACCGACCCGCAGGTGGCCGCGCGCGTGCAGGCCTATGCAAGCCTGTATGGCCGCAGCATCGGCGACCCGGTGCTGCGTCAGGCCCAGGGCGTACGCACGCTGGGCACGGTGGCCACGCGCGAAGCCAACGTGCTGGCCTATAACGACGTGTTCCTGCTGATCGGCTGTATCGCCATCGCCACAGGGGTGTGGATCCTGTCCGTGCTGGTGTGGCGACGCTATCTGCGGCCTCCCGTGTCACCTTCCCCTTCCGCTTCCACTGCGCGCCCATGAATACAACTGCCGATCCCACTGCCAATTCCGATCGCGCCCACCGTCGTCGCCGTCGTCGCATCGCCGGCGCGATCGGGTTTGGCGGGCTGGCGCTGATCGGCGTGGCGCTGGTCCTGTACGCATGGCGGCTGCCACCGTTCGTCAGCGCAATCGAGCGCACCGAAAATGCCATGGTGCACGGCCAGATCACCGTCATTGCGCCGCAGGTCAGCGGCTATGTCACGCAGGTCACGGTGCAGGATTTTGCGCATGTCAGACGTGGCCAACTGCTGGCCACCATCGACAACCGCATTTACGCCCAGCAGCTCGAACAGGCCAAGGCGCAGGTGCAGACCGCGCAAGCCAATCTCGCCAACTGGGAGCAGCAACGCCACAGCGCGCAGGCGTCCATCGCCGAACAGCGTGCCGCGCTGAGCAGCAATCAGGCCCTGAGCGATCGCACCCGCTCGGCCTATGCGCGTGCGCAACAACTGGCCAACCAGAAACTGGTGTCCGAACAGGACCGCGACACCGCTTATGCCGCGCGCGCCCAGGCCGCTGCGGGCGTCGCCCAGGCGCGTGCGGCGGTTCAGGCCGCCGAAGAGAATGCACGTAGCGTCACCGTCAATCGCGCAGCGCTCGAAGCGGCAGTGGCCAATGCGCAAGCGGCCGTACAACTGGCGCAGATCAACCTGGACAACACGCACATCCTGGCCCCGCGCGATGGCCAGCTTGGTCAGCTTGGCGTGCGCCAAGGCGCCTATGTCACCAACGGCACGCAGTTGATGTCGCTGGTGCCGGACACGCTGTGGGTCGTGGCCAATTTCAAGGAAACCCAGATGGCGAAGATCCGCATCGGTCAGCGCGCCAGCTTTACCGTAGACGCGCTGGACAACGCACGCCTGCATGGCCGCGTGCAGGAAATCTCGCCGGCTGCAGGCTCGGAGTTCAGCGTGCTACCGGCCGATAACGCTACCGGCAACTTCGTCAAGATCGCCCAGCGCATTCCGCTGCGCATCAGCGTCAACCCCAGCCAGCCGCTGGCGCCGCGGCTGCGGCCGGGCATGTCGGTGGTAGTGGCCGTCGATACCGACAGCGCAGTCGACTGAGTACAACCGACACCTGACGCAGGTCACCAGCGCCTGCGCGACTACTGCGGCCGGCGTTGTATGGCGCACACTCGCCTTGGCGGGGTAGGTTGTTTGGGCCAGCACTGCCCACAGGCGTGCACTTCCCGCTCAGTGACGGCGCAGCCGCTATCATGCGGTGATGCCCACCACACCCCTCCCTTCCCTGCACTGGCAGCACCTGCGGTTTGCGCAGCTGAGCACCGCGCAGTTGTATGCACTGCTGCAGCTACGCACGGATGTGTTTGTGGTGGAGCAGCAATGCGCCTATCCGGAACTGGATGGCAAAGACACCGATCCCGCTGTGCTGCATGTGCTGGGCATGACCACTAACGCAGAGCTTGCGGCTTACCTGCGCGTGCTACCGCCCGGCTTGAGTTATCCCGAGCCGAGCCTCGGCCGCGTGGTCATCGCTGCTGCACATCGCGGCGCCGGACTGGCACACGCACTGCTGCACGAAGGCATCCGGTTGGTGCACACGCAATGGCCCGGTAGCGCAATCCAGCTTGGCGCGCAGGCACATCTGCATTCGTTCTACGCTGCGCATGGATTTGTGCCCGCCTCCGCACAGTATCTGGAAGACGGCATTCCACATCTCGACATGCTGCGCCCTGCCGGCGCGTCCCCTTTGGAGTTCGTATGATCACTACCCCCGACTACCGCGCACTGCTCGACACCGCCATTACCGAGGCACGCCAGGGCCTGACCGAAGGCGGCATCCCGATCGGCGCGGCGCTGTATCACAACGACGGGCGCCTGCTCGGTTGCGGCCATAACCGCCGCGTGCAAGAAAACGACCCGTCGGTGCATGGCGAGACCGACGCGTTCCGCAAGGCGGGCCGCCAGCGCCGCTACAAGGACACCATCATGGTCACCACGCTGGCCCCGTGCTGGTACTGCAGCGGGCTGGTGCGCCAGTTCAATATCGGTACGGTGGTGGTCGGCGAATCGGTCACCTTCCAGGGCGGTATTGCGTGGCTGCGCGAGCATGGCGTCAACGTGATCGATCTGCAGAGCCAGGAATGCATCGATCTGCTCGGTGGCTATATTTCTGCCAACCCGGATGTGTGGAACGAGGATATTGGCGAGGATTGAGATCAGCACGAATGCAGGTGCGCAGCCGTACGCGGTGACAGGCATCGGGCAATATCACGTCGCAGTAGGCGCTGCTGTTTAGCCCGCGTCGCAGTGCCGATCTGCACCAAACCCCGCCGTGTCCGCCGTGCCCCTGCAAACAAAAAGACCCGCCAATGGCGGGTCTTTTTAATCCGTGCGCACGTTGCCGTGCAACGCGATCAAAGGATGTAGCGGCTCAGGTCCGGATCCTGCACCAGCTCACCCAGCTGCGCGTCCACATACGCAGCATCGACGGTAACGCTCTGCCCATCGCGGTCCGGCGCTTCGTAGCTCAGCACATCGAGCAAACGTTCCAGCACCGTGTGCAGACGACGCGCACCGATATTTTCCTGGCGCTCGTTGACCTGCGCGGCGATCTCGGCCAGGCGCTCCACCGCATCGGCGCCGAAGGTCAGCGTGACGCCCTCGGTCTGCAACAAGGCTTCGTACTGCTTGATCAACGCCGCCTTGGGCTCGGTGAGGATGCGCACGAAATCGGCCTTGGTCAGCGCGGTCAATTCGACACGGATCGGGAAACGGCCCTGCAATTCGGGAATCAGATCGCTGGGCTTGGCCAGGTGAAACGCGCCCGAGGCAATGAACAGGATGTGGTCGGTCTTGACCGTGCCGTACTTGGTCGACACGTTGGAGCCTTCCACCAGCGGCAGCAGATCGCGCTGCACGCCTTCGCGACTGACATCGCCGCCATTGGAGCCGGCTTCGCCGCGTTTGGCCACCTTGTCGATCTCATCGATGAAGACGATGCCGTGCTGCTCGCACGCTTCGATCGCCGCGGTACGCACGTCGTCTTCGTTGACCAGCTTAGCGGCCTCTTCTTCGATCAACAGTGGGCGCGCTGCCTTGATGGTGAGCTTGCGCTTCTGCGACTTGCCGCTGCCCAGATTGGAAAACATCTGCCGCAATTGCTGGCCCATTTCTTCCATGCCAGGCGGGGTCATGATGTCCATGCTGGCGTTGACCGCCACTTCCAGTTCGATCTCGCGCTCGTCCAGTTCGCCGTTGCGCAGCATGCGGCGGAACTTGATGCGGGTATCGTTGTCCTGGGACGACGGCTCGCTACGCGCCGCTTCCGGGTCAAACCCAATACCGGCCGCGCGACGCGGCAACAGCGCATCCAGGATGCGATCTTCGGCACGCTCTTCGGCTTGATTGCGCACGCGCACCTTGGCCTGCTCGCGATACAGCTTGACGGAGGTGTCAGCCAGATCGCGAATGATCTGCTCGACGTCCTTGCCGACATACCCCACTTCGGTAAAGCGCGTGGCTTCCACCTTGACGAACGGCGCATTGGCCAACGTAGCCAAGCGTCGCGCGATCTCGGTCTTGCCCACACCCGTGGGGCCGATCATCAGGATGTTCTTGGGCATCACCTCGTTGCGCAGTTCTTCCGGCAACTGCATCCGACGCCAGCGATTACGCAGCGCGATGGCAACCGCGCGCTTGGCGTCGTGCTGGCCAACGATATGACGGTCGAGCTCCTGCACGATTTCGCGCGGAGTCATGGTTGAGGTATCGGGATTTGGCATTGGGGAATCGAAAATTGGGAAAGGGGAATTGCAGGAGCAAAAATCACGAGCCTATGTCGTCGAAGTGGGGACGAAACCGCTGTTGCGATTCCCGATTCCCCACTCCCGGTTCACAGCACCTCAACCACCACGTTGCGATTGGTATAGATGCAGATGTCGCCGGCGATATTGATCGCTTCGGTGGCAATGGTCTTGGCATCCAGCTCGGTATGCGCCAGCAGTGCGCGTGCGGCCGACAAGGCGTACGAGCCGCCAGAACCAATGGCGATGATGCCGTCTTCCGGTTCGATCACATCGCCGGTACCGCTGATGATCAGCGAGGTCTCTTTATCGGCCACGGCCAGCAGCGCTTCGAGCTTGCCCAGGCGGCGCTCGGTGCGCCAATCCTTGGCCAGCTCCACAGCGGCGCGAGTCAACTGCCCGTGTTTGTCGAGCTTGGCTTCGAACAACTCGAACAGGGTAAACGCATCGGCGGCGGCGCCGGCGAAACCGGCCAGCACCTGGCCATCGCGCCCGAGCCGGCGCACCTTGCGCGCATTGCCCTTCATGACCGTATGGCCAAGGGTAACCTGGCCATCGCCAGCGACGGCGACATGCCCACCACGTCGAACCGAAATGATGGTGGTGGCGTGAACGATGTTGGGGTTCTGGCTAGGGTCCATGGATCCTCCGGGGGTTTCCAAGGAGGTGGGGACGCACGTGCCGGGTTCAAGCGCGCTGCGGCCAAGCGCCGCAGGCCGGTACTGCCGCGCTCACGTGCGAGACCGCAATCGCTGTGGCACACGGCCACTCAGCTCGACTGGCCGCAGCAAACCGCGGGCTTGGCTTCGATACAGCGCCATCGCCAGCAAAAATTTCTGCGACGCGTGCGCTGCTCCTGCACACCCACCCTACCCGTCTTCCGGCGGGAGAGGGGCTGTCAGCGTTTGCAAACATCGATTCTTGCGCTGGATGCGCGCATCACCTGCTGCGTCCGTGCCGTTCGGTCATGCATGGCACGAGGACGCTTTACTGCTTACCCATTGCGTTTTACTGCTTGGCGCTTATTCGGTAGCTTTCTTGCGCTTCGCACGCGGATGCGCGGCGTCGTAGACCTTCGCCAAATGCTGGAAATCCAGATGTGTGTAGATCTGGGTCGTTGCGATGTCCGAGTGGCCCAGCAGCTCCTGCACGCCACGCAGATCGCCTGACGATTCCAGGATATGACTGGCGAAACTGTGCCGCAGCATATGCGGATGCACGTCCTTGAACATGCCCTGGCGCACAGCCAGTTGCTTGATGCGGATCTGCACCGCGCGTTGCGAAATCGCACCGCCCGCGCGCCCCGGAAATACGTGCGTATCGGCACTTGCACCACTATCGCGGCGCCACTCGCGCAAGGCGGCGATGGCGTGCGAGCCCACCGGTACCAGGCGCTGCTTGCTGCCTTTACCAAGCACCATCACCAGGCCGCTATCCAGATCCAGATCGCGCCAGCGCAACGCGCATAACTCGCTCAGGCGCAGCCCGGAGGAATAGAACAATTCCAGCAGCGCGCGATCGCGCAGACCCAGTGGCGCATCGGTCGGGACTTCCACCAGACGCACGGCTTCGTCGGCATCCAGCACTTGCGGCAACTTGCGCGGCGCCTTGGGTGCGCGCAATGCCGCCGCTGGACTGGCTGCGATACGGCCATGCTTGAGCAACCAGGCGTAATAGCTGCGGCAAGCCGACAAGCGACGCTGCAGGCTTTTAGGCGAGAGACCCCGTCGGTGCTCTGCCGCGACGAACTGCCGCAAATGGGCGCTATCGAGCTGCGCACTGTCGAGAGGCATGACAGTGTGCTGTGCGCCGTCTTCGGTGGTGTGTTCGGCCGTCCAGGCCACCAACGCGGCAAGATCGCGTCGATACGCGTCCAGCGTGTGCGCCGACACCTGCCGCTCGACCTGCAGGTACGTCAGGAACTCGTCGACCGATGACACCTCAGCGCTCTCGATACCGTGGCATGGATGCGGTCATCCGCTTGCACAGATAGCCCTGCAACATCCACGCAGACGTTGCGCCTTGCAGTTGCAGTTGCAGTTGCAGAAATTCTTCGACAGCTGGCAACACCTCACACTCCTCGCCGCCGAAGCAGCGACGCCATCGGCGGGGTATTGCCGACCCGGAGGCGTGCAATAGCCAGCCTCACACGTCGAAGCGTTGCAATGCCACGCTCAGCGATTCGCCCATCATGCGCAGGAACAACGTGCCCATTCCCGGATAGAACCGGTTGGCGTCGCTGCTCCCCACCGCGATCAGGCCGATGCCCGGCAGCGGCAATAGCGCGGTGGATTGCACGTCGCTGGCCTGGGCACCGTAAAGCAGCGCATGTTTGTCAGCGTGCAGGCGGCCGCAAATGGGCTCGCCATCGCTCAGGCAATCGCGAAACGGGGCCAGCCGCGCATCGTCGGTTGCGATGATCTGCAGCCAGTCCGCATCCAGCGCATCAACCCGTTTGAGCACTACCAAGCGCACCAGTTCGCCATTGAAATCTTCCGCCAACGAAGCCGCCATGGCCTTGAGCGTGTCAGCCGCGCTGGTCTGGCGCATCAACGCCAGCGTGAGCTGATGCGTACGCACCGCCAGCCGCTCGTTCTCCTGCGCATTGCTGCCCAGCTCGTGCAGGCGACGCGACAGTTCGCGATTCTTATCGCGCAGCACTTCGAGTTGGTAGGTCGCCAGCGAGGCGGCGGGGCCGTCGTCGCGCGGGACCAGCAAGCTCGCCGCCAGATCCGGGAACTGTTTGAGGAAGGTCGGGTGACGTCGCAGCCAGGTGGCCACTTCGTGTGCGCCGAATTTGTCCGCGTTCTCGCTCATCGGTTCCACTCTCCATCGAAGACGAACACAGCCGGGCCGGACATGACCACTTGCGCGTGGTCACCGGGCCAACGAATGCGCAGCTCGCCACCTGGCAAGGACACCTGCACGTCACGCTCGACGCGGCCGCGCTGCATCAGCACCACCGCAGCCGCACAGGCGCCACTGCCGCAGGCCAGCGTTTCTCCCACACCGCGCTCGAACACGCGCAGGCGCACATGCGTAGGGTCGACCACCTGCACGAAACCCACATTGACCGAATCGGGAAACGCGGCGTTCTGCTGCAGCAGCGCGCCGACGCGTTCGACCGGCGCCGCATCCACGCGACCGACTTCGACCACCGCATGCGGGTTGCCCATCGACACCGCGCCAAAGCGCACGGTCTCGCCGTGCACCGGCAGCGCATACTCGTCGCGCGCATGCGCGAACCCGGCCAGCGGAATCTGGGCGGGCTCGAACTGCGGCATGCCCATCGCCACCGCGTAGCGATCGCCGTCAAGGCGTTCGACTGCATGCGCGGTGACGGGGCTATCGATCATGAAACGCTCGCCCCGGGCGGTGCCATCGCGCACCAGCCACGCGGCGACACAGCGCGCGCCGTTGCCGCATTGGCGCGCGGCCGAGCCGTCGGAATTCCAGATGCCATAGGCCGCCACGGCACCTTCGCTGCGCGGCGCTTCGATGGTCAGGATTTGATCGCAGCCAACCCCGACGTGGCGGTCGGCTAATTGCGCTGCCAGCGCGGCATCTGGCGGCGGCGTGCCGTCGCGCAGGTCCAGCACCACGAAATCGTTGCCGGCGCCGTGCATTTTGGTGAAACGCTGACGCTCGCTGCGACCGTCAGCGCTCATTGCCGCTGCTAGCGGGCTGGTCTTTGGTGGGTGCGGGCTTGGCGCTGCTGTCCACCGGTTCGGGCGCAGGCGTGGGCTCTTCCGCCGGCTGCGGCTGTGGCACGGGCTGGGCTTCCACCGGCACCGGCTTCTGCGGCATTACCAGCGGGCCCTTGTTACCGCAGGCGGCAAGCAGGACAAGGCTCGCACTAACCAGTGCGAGACGAACAGACGGTCGGGACATGATGCTCATGGCCCGAAGTATAGCCAGAACACCGTTACGGCCGTGCGCTCGGCGCATGTGCTGTGTTCAGTGCGCGGCTGGCAGCGGGCGCGGCGGAGGTTCGGGGCGCAGCCACAGCCAGATCGCCACGACGGCCATGCTGCCGATCGACAGGCACTTGACCCAGACCACCGGCACGCACCAAAGCATGATCGCGGCGCAAAGCGCCATGGTCAGCGTCGCCATCCACTTGGCCTTGCGGCTGACCGCACGGTAGGTCTGCCATTCCACGATCGCCGGGCCGAAGCGCGGATGCGACAGCAACCAGTGATGCAAGCGCTCCGAACCGTGTGAGGCGGCCCAGGCCGAGATCAGGATGAAGACCGTAGTCGGCAGACCCGGCACGAAAACTCCGACGATGCCGGTCGCCAGGCTGGCGTAGGCCAGCAACCACCAGGCCCAGCGGAATCGAGTCGGTCGCGTCATGCGCAAATGATACGGCCAACAATAAGGTTTGGTGAGTCTGCCCTGCGGTGGTGATTGTGTTCGCTGCAGAAGGGCGCGCGGGGCGCGGCGGGCGGCGATGCAGCGCGCTGGAGGCCATACATTGCATGGTGCCCAGCCTCGCTGCGGACAGGAATATCCCCCATTTGCAGGGACGCCTGCCTGCGGTGCTCCGCGCGATCTAGGACGACGCAGCGAACGCAATCAGCAGATTCAGGAAAAGCCAGACTACGGAGCGGAAGATGGAAGAGATGCGAGTCGCTCGCGTCCGAACGAGCAGCGAGCTCCCAAGACCACGCCATCCGCTCTCACGAATCCCAAATCCCGCCCCCACTCCCAGCCTTCGAGCTACTTCACGCCCAACTGGTCCAGCACGAACGCATACGACTCGGCAAGTTCGCGATAGCGGCGGAAACGGCCGGATTTGCCGCCATGCCCGGCTTCCATGTTGGTGCGGAACACGATCGGCTGCGTGCCGGTATTGTCGTCGCGCAGCTTGGCCACCCACTTGGCCGGCTCCCAATACTGCACCTGCGAATCCCACAATCCAGTGCCGACGAACAGTGCCGGGTACGCCTGCTTGCGCACGTTGTCGTACGGCGAGTACGACAGCATGTAGTCGTAATAGTCCTTGGTTTCCGGGTTACCCCACTCGTCGTATTCGTTGGTGGTGAGCGGGATACTGGCGTCCAGCATCGTGGTGACCACATCGACAAATGGCACCTGCGCGACCATCACGCGGTAGTCCTGCGGGGCCATGTTGGCCACTGCGCCCATCAACAGGCCGCCCGCGCTGCCACCGGACGCAGCCACGCGGTCCTTGGCGGCGTAGCCCTGTGCGACCAGGCCGCGGGTGACATCGATGAAGTCGTTGAAGGTGTTTTTCTTGTGCAGCAACTTGCCATCGTCGTACCACTGCCGGCCCATCTCCTGGCCGCCACGGATATGTGCGATGGCATACACCACACCGCGGTCCAGCAGACTGATCGCCGGCAGATTGAAGGACGGGTCCATCGACATGCCGTAGCTGCCATAGGCGTACTGGAACAACGCTGCGCTGCCGTCCTTCTTGAAACCCTTTTTGTAGACCAGCGACACCGGCACCTTGACGCCGTCGCGCGCGGTCACCCACACGCGTTCGGTCACGTACTTGCTGGCGTCGTAGCCGATCACCGGTTGCTGCTTGAGCAGTTTGCGCTCGCCGGTGGCGGTGTTGAGCTCGTAGGTGGTGGCCGGAGTCGTCAGCGAGGTGTAGCTATAGCGCAACCAAGCGGTGTCCGGCTCGGAATTAACCGAAAGTCCCATCGAATACGCCGGCTCATCCGCCTTGACATATTGCGGTTCCCCCGCAGGAGCCCGCACATTCATGTGCGGACTGTTGAATTGAAGGCGCACGCGCTCCAACCCGCCGGAGCGTTCTTCGATGGCGGTGAACCCATCGAACAACTCGAATTTTTCGATGTAGACGCTGTCGTCGTGCGCCACCCAATCGGTCCACTGCTTGCGCGTGGTCGCATCGGTGGGCGCGGTGACCAGTTTGAAGTTCCTGGCGTCATCGGCATTGGTGCGGATCACCCAACGGCCATCGAAATGCTCGGCGTGGTATTCCACATCGCGCTCGCGCTTGGCCAGCACCTTGAAGGTATCCGGCTTGGCAGCCAGCGCATAGCGGGTTTCCGAAGAAACCGTGCTTTCAACAGCAATCGTGATGTACTTGTCGTCGCGGGTGCGGCCGATGCCCATGTAGAAGCTGTCGTCCTTCTCTTCGTACACCAGCACGTCGTCCTTGGACGGCGTGCCCAGCACGTGCTTTTTCACGCGCACGGTGAGCAGCGTTTCCGGGTCGTTTTCGACGTAGAACAGCGTCTTGTTGTCGTCGGCCCAGACCACGTTGGGCGAGACGCCTTCCACGGTGTCCGGATAGAGTTCGCCGGTGTCCAGATTCTTGAAGCGGATGGTGTATTGGCGGCGGCCGACGGCATCGTCGGCCCAGGCCAGGATGCGGTTGTCGTGGCTCACTTCGGCATCGCCGACGCTGAAATAGCCCTTGCCTTCCGCCATCTTGTTCACATCGAGCAGGATCTCTTCCGGCGCGTCCATGCTGCCCTTGCGGCGCGCCTGGATCGGATAATCCTTGCCGGCTTCGAAGCGGGTGTAATACCAGTAACCGCGCTGGCGATACGGCACGCTGGCATCGTCCTGTTTGATGCGTCCGACGATCTCGGTATACAGCGCTTCTTCCAACGGCTTCAGCGGCGCCATCAGCTTGTCGGTGTAGGCATTCTCGGCGTTGAGATAGGCCAGCATCGCCTTGTCTTCGCGCTTGTCGTCTCGCAACCAGTAATAGTCGTCGTTGCGGGTCGCGCCGAACGGCGCCTTGACCATATGCGGGTGTCTGGCGACATCTGGTGGCGAAGGAAGGGCGGCGAAGGCGGGGGATGTGGTCATCAGGCTGGCGATCAGAAGAGTGAGGGCTTGCTTCATCAGATTGGGGTCCGTCGGATGAACGCAATGCCATCCCAGCACTCGAGTGTGGAAGAGCTCTTTGGCTGGCGTCATGTGTCCTAGGTCATGCTGGTCTATCATCGAAACGATGGATTCCAGACTTCCGTACGCAGGCGGCTACAGCCGCCGCAGCCAGGACATCGCCCCGTTCCACGTCATGTCGCTGCTTGCTCGCGCCAATGCGCTTGAGCAGGCCGGCCATGATGTGATCCATCTGGAAATCGGCGAGCCCGATTTCACTACCGCAGCGCCGATTGTCGCTGCCGGCCAGGCGGCACTGGCGGCCGGCCACACCCGCTACACCGCCGCACGCGGGCTGCCGGCACTGCGCGAGGCGATTGCGGGGTTCTATGCGCAGCGCTACGCATGCAACGTCGATCCGGAGCGGATTCTGGTCACACCGGGCGGTTCTGGAGCATTGCTGCTGGCCAGCAGCCTGCTGGTAGATCCGGGCAAGCATTGGCTGCTCGCCGACCCTGGCTACCCTTGCAACCGGCACTTTCTGCGCCTGGTCGAAGGCGCCGCGCAACTGGTGCCGGTCGGCCCGGACACCGACTATCAGTTGACCCCTGCGCTGGTGGAGACCTGCTGGAACAACGACAGCGTGGGCGCTTTGGTGGCCTCGCCAGCAAACCCAACCGGCAGTGTGCTCTCTCGCTCGCAACTGGCTGGGCTCTCGCAGACGCTACATGCGCGCGGCGGCCATTTGGTGGTGGACGAGATCTACCACGGCCTGACCTACGGCCTGGACGCGCACAGCGTGCTGGAAGTGGACGACAGCGCGTTCGTGTTAAACAGTTTTTCCAAGTACTTCGGCATGACCGGCTGGCGCCTGGGCTGGCTGATCGCACCGCCCGACGCGGTGCCGGAACTGGAAAAGCTGGCGCAGAATCTGTACATCAGCGCCTCGACGATTGCCCAGCACGCCGCGCTGGCCTGCTTTACGCCTGAGAGCATCGCCATTTTCGAAGCGCGCCGCGCCGAGTTCCAGCAACGTCGCGATTATCTGCTGCCGGCCTTGCGTGCGTTGGGTTTCGCTATCGCGCTCGAACCGCAAGGCGCGTTTTACTTGTATGCGGACATCAGCGGATTTTCAGATGACGCGCAGGCGTTTTGCGCGCACTTCCTGGAGACCGAACATGTTGCGTTTACGCCCGGCATCGACTTCGGCCACTACCGCGCCAATCAGCACGTACGCATCGCCTACACCCAGAGCCTGCCGCGCCTGGAACAGGCAGTGGAACGCATTGCACGTGGCATACGCAGTCTGTAGACGTGCCTTGCTGACGCCACATCGCCTGCCATCCATGAGAAGTGCTGAGCGCGGCTTCGCGATCAATCGCCTTCTGCCGTGACACCACGCTGCGAGCCGCTGTCACTGTCGCAGACCTGGCGATTTCAAATTTTCAAGGCGATAAAATTGATTGATCGCCGGCAACGTCAGCAACGCGCTCTTCGGCAAGCTGCTGCGCTCGAATATCCTCGCAAGGTCTTTGCGTTTCCTGCGTTCGACGACCGCGATGTGGCGCAGCATCTCCCACCTCACGTGCTCCCTGGCGCCATCGAGGCCGCCGCAACGGCGCTGCTCGACGCAGGTTCGGCGCAGATAGCGCATCAGGCTGGTCGTCACCGGAATGTCCAATAGAACAACGCCCGTTGCACGCGCCAGACGCTGCGGCAGGCACCCCAGGTAATTGCCATCCATCACCCACTGCTCTGCGCCAATGGCCACATCGTGAAGCGCGAAAAAGTCCTGCCTGGGGCGAGGTAACCAGGCAGTGTTTGGAAAATGATGCAGTTGATCCAGATGCACGCATGCGCATCCGCGCTTGCGCGCGATCGCCTGGGCCAAGGTCGATTTACCGCTGTTGGACGGCCCGAGAATGCATATCCGCGGCCTCAGATCCTCGAGTTTCATTGCGCCCCGCCAGGGATATCGCTCGTGGGCATCGCGGCGGCAACAACCAGGCCGAGCGCGCCACACAGTGTTACCTCGGTGCACAGCTGTCCAGATCGAAGAACTGCCGTGCAATCGCTTGCCGCTGGCCTGGCGCCGCTCGGTACCACAGCGCTTCACGCAAGTCGGGCAACAAGAAATGCGCAGGCGCCGGCATGCCGGCGCGTGGAAGCTCGCTTAGGACACGATAAGTGGCATCGGTGCCGATGTAGCCCACATCGCCCAGAGGGCGCGGCCCACCATCGGGATCCGGGGCCTGCCAACCCGGCGCGGTCACATCGGCGGTGGACGCCATGTGCTGGCTGTCGTCGCTGCCGCCGCTCCAGGGCAAAAACCATGCATCCCCTCCGGTACGGGAAGAATGCACCCGCAAGGCCACCTGCGCCGGCCAGTGCGGACCGCTGGCAACGGCCAGAAAGCGGGCTTGCGTATCGGCATCGTCGCGCAGCACGTAGCGTGCATTCTCGACCGCGCACGCGCCGACCGCCAAGGTCAGCATCAAGCCGAACATCGATCACACCCCGCGTCGTCTATGTTTGTTTTGGTTTGAGCGAAAACGCCACGAGGCCGCTGCATCGTGCCGGCGGCTCCGTGTTGCGCTGCTCGTCGTGTAGGGCCTGTGCCAACCAATCAGTCAGTCAGCCAGGCGCTCCCACAGGAAGCTATACGCCAGTGCCGACATGTGCGCTGCCTGCGCGTTATTGGCTGCACCGCCGTGGCCGCCTTCGATATTCTCGTAGTAGGTCACGTCCTTGCCGGCCTCGATCATCTTGGCCGCCATCTTGCGGGCGTGGCCGGGATGCACGCGATCGTCGCGTGTGGAGGTCAGGAAGATCACCGGCGGGTAGGTCCTCTTCGGGTCGAACAGGTGGTACGGCGAGAAGGTCTGGATGAATTTCCAGTCGTCGGTATCGGGGTCGCCGTATTCGGCCATCCACGAGGCGCCGGCCAGCAGGTGGCTATAGCGCTTCATGTCCAGCAGCGGGACTTGCACCAGCACCGCGCCGAACAGCTCCGGATACCGGGTCAGCATGTTGCCGGTCATCAGGCCGCCATTGCTGCCGCCCTGCACGCCCAGATGCTTGGTCGAGGTGATCTTGCGCGCAACCAGATCCTTGGCCACCGCAGCCATGTCTTCATACGCCTTGTGGCGGTTCTGCTTGAGTGCGGCCTGGTGCCAGCGCGGGCCGTATTCGCCACCGCCGCGGATATTGGCCACCACGTAGACGCCGCCCTTTTCCAGCCAGGCGCGCCCCAGGCCACCGGAGTAATTGGGCGTCATCGAAATTTCGAAACCGCCGTAGCCGTACAGCAACGTCGGCGCACTGCCGTCGAGCTTCAAGGACTTCGGGCGCACCAGGAAATACGGCACCCGGGTGCCGTCCTTGCTGGTGGCGAAGTGCTGCTCGATGGTGTCCTTGCCGGCATCGAAGAACGCCGGCATGGTCTTGAGCGGCTGCGGTGCAGAGCCCACGTCCACCCACGACAACGTTGTGGGGGTCAGATAATCGGTGACGGTGAGCCACAGCGCATCGCTGTCGTCGCTGTCCACCGCGCTGACATCGACGGTGCCGAAGCTAGGCGCACCGACAAAGGCGCTCTTTTTCCAACCATCGCGCGATGGCGTGATCACGCTCAGACGGTTCTTGACGTCTTCCAGCACGTTCAACACCAGATGCGACTTGGTCCACGCCACGCCGGCCAACGAGGTCGTGTCAGTGGGCTCGAACAGCACATCGAAGTTGCGCTTGCCGGCCATGAAATCGTCGAAACGCGTGACCAGCAATGTGCCGGGCTTGTAGGTCTTACCGCCCACGGTCCAGGGTTCGCGCAGTTCCAGCGTCAGCCACTGGCGCTTGACCGACTTGCTGGCCGAATTGGGCACGTCCACCTTGACCAGCTTGCCGTCTGCGCCCTTGAGATACAGCTCGTCGTTGTAGAAGGCCAGCGTGCGGCTGACGAAATCGCGCTCGAATCCCGGGGTGTCTTCATGCATCGCCGCGATATACATATCGGTCGGCTTGCCTTCGTACACCATGGTCGCGGCAGTCAGCGGCGTGCCGCGCTTCCATTGCTTGGCGATGCGCGGGTAGCCGGAGCTGGTCATGCTGCCAGCGCCGAAATCGGTGAACACGTAGACGGTATCCTGGTCGATCCAGCCCAGGCCCCCCTTGGACTCGGGGCGGAAAAAGCCATCCTTGACCCACTGCTTGCTACCCAGATCGAACTCACGGGTGACATCGGCATCGGCACCGCCGCGCGAGAGCGCAATCAGGCAGCGCCGGTAGTCCGGACGCAGGCAGTCGGCGCCATGCCACACCCAGTTTTCGCCTTCGGCCTTGTTGAGCGCATCCAGGTCCAGCACCGTTTCCCACTTGGGCGATGCCTTGCGGTATTCGTCCAGCGTGGTGCGCCGCCACAGGCCGCGCTCGTGCTGCTTGTCCTTCCAGAAGTTGTAGTAAAACGCGCCGATCTTCTGCACGCCGGGAATCTTGGCGTCCGAATCCAGTACCTCGCGGATGCTGGTTTCCATCTGTTTGAACGCCGGCGTGCTGGCCAGCCGCGCTTCGGTCTTGGCGTTCTGGGTCTTGACCCAGTCCAGCGGCTTGGCGCCGGTGACATCTTCCAGCCAGGCGTAGGGATCGTTGGACACGGCGGTTTCCTCTGCAGAGACGGTGCCAGCGGCGATCAGACCGGCAACCAGGCAGATCGAGGCGAACTTGGGCATGCATGTTTCCGAAAAAACGAATGCCGGGACCGTAGCACAGCGCTCTGCGGGCCAACCCTGCCGAAGGTCAGGCTGCGCGCGCCTGTGTCGCCGTACGCGAAGGACTGCGGCGGCGCTGTGCTTGCGGCCCACGCCGGCGGGGCGCAACACGGCGCCCACCACGTCCTGCCAGGGTGGGCAAGGTAAATCGGTACAGGCTCCACCACGCCAGCATCGGCATGCCGACCAGCCATAGCGGCAACCAGCCGATCCACTCGCTGGTGCCACGCGCGGCCGGCCACACCAGGACCAGGGCCAGCCCGGCCAGGGCGATCTGCCGCACCGGGCGCAGCACACGCGGGTCAGGACGTTCGGAACGGGAAGAAGGACGATGCGACATGGCGGCACTCCGTGCAGGAAGGATCACAACAGGTCCGCAGGATTGCCGCAGTCCATCTCACCGGCTGCGACCTTGACGCGGGCCTGTGCGGCGCGTGGTTCGGGCGCCGTCTCAGGGGCACACAGGCTCGGCGCGATCGCAGCTGCTGACAGCTGCGATGTCGGCGTCCCGTCGCCCCATACGCCAGCGGCGACGGGCCTGCTGCCGCGCGCCACACCTCTGTGGTTGCAACGCCAACGCCTGATCGGTGCCCGTCAGCCGGTCCCGACCGCCCACAATCCGCTGAAGACACGCCGGCACCGATGCCAGGCACGACCGTTGACGCGAACTTGCCCCCTGCATGCGGTAGTGTGCTGCTCCAACTGCCTCCTTGTGATGTTGCGATGCGCCTGACCGTTACGATCGCCCTCGCTTTTCTGCTCGTCCTCGGCCTGCCCGTGGCACACGCCAAGGACACGTCCGCCACCGAGCCGGCAGTCGATCTGTCCAAGATCATGGGCACCTGGTACGTGATTGCGCGCATGCCCAACGCGGTCGAGCGTGGTCACGTCACCAGTCGCGATGAATACACCCTGGTCGAAGACGGCAAGGTGGCGGTGCGCTATCTGTATCGCGACGGGTTCGGCGAACCGGAAAAGGAAGTCAATGCGCGCGCCTCGGTGGATGCCGACAGCGGCAACCGCGATTGGCGGGTGTGGTTCTACAAGGTGATCCCGGCCAAGCAACGCATCCTGGAAATCGCCCCGGACGGCTCCTGGATGCTGATCTCCTACCCGGGCCGCGACCTGGCCTGGATCTTCTCGCGCAAGCCGGACATGAGCCGCGACCAGTACCGTACGCTGGTCAACAAGATGCGCGACGACTATTCGATCTACACCGACAAACTCAAGCGCGTACCGCAGCTGCGCGAACAGGTGGATCGCCTGGGCTTTGAAGTTCCGAACAAGCGCTGAGCACTCTTGGTCGTATTGCCCAGGCGCCGGGTCAGTGGCGCATTGTCGATCCTCATGCATGCACGCGCCGCAATCGCCACGCGGCGCAGGGATTACTGCCGGCCAGGCTCAGTCGTAATTGCTCAATGCCAGCGACAACAACGCCTTGGCCTGCTCGCGCAACGACATGGGCTCGACGATTTCCGCATCCGAGCCGTAGTGCAGCACGTCCATCAGCAGTTCGCGCGAATTGCTGTACGGCACCTTGAGCTCGTAACGGCCATCGGGCAGAAAGCGGCCCTGCTGCTTGGAATGCCAATGTTCGTCGGCGACCCAGCGCGCGGCCTTGGCACTGAACACGATGGTCGCCCAGCCCTTGGGCGCCCCGGAGAAAATCCCGTAGCTGGCGGCCAGCTGCTCGTCCAATTCGCTGTCGGGCACATCGCGCGGGGCGGCCTCGAGCAGGCGCGCATGGTTGATGCGGTCCACCGCAAAGCTACGCACACCATCGCGGCCGTGGTCCCACGCGTCCAGATACCAGTTGTCGCGGTAATGGGTGATGCGCTGCGGCGACACCGTGCGCTTGGTCGATTCATCGGTAGAACGCGCGCGGTAATCGAAGCTCAGCTGCTTGCGCTCCAGCACGCCGGACGCCACGGTGCGGAAGCTGGCTTCGTCCAACTTGCGGCCGCGGTGCGGAATGACGCGCACCCGATCCACCGGCCACTGCGAGACGCCGGCCTGGGCAGCGAGCAAGCCTTCGATACGTTGCTGCAGCGGTGCCAGCATCGAAGACAACACGCCGCCGCCGGTCCGCGCGAGCAATTGTTGCGACGCCAGTAGCGCGTGCAGCTCTTCCGAGCTCAACCACAGCCCCGGCAATTCAAAGCGGTCGCTCTCGCCGGAGAGATAGCGGAAGCCGGATTCACCGTCGCCTTCTACCGGCGCCATCAGCGCATCGCGCAGAAACGCCAGATCGCGGTAGACGGTTGCGCGGGAACAGCTCAGCTCATCCTGCAGCCGCGCCACCGTGACCGGATAGCGTGCCGATTTGAGCAAGCGATGCAGGGAGTTGATGCGTTCATAGCGGTCCATGCGTCGATTATGTCCGAAGTCTTTGCGCGGCGTGGTGAGCATCGCCGTCTGGCGATGGGCCGCTGGCGATAGGCAGAGAGCGGCGAGTGCCCAGAGTACGTCCGACCCAGGTGCATGGTCTGTTGGGTCGGTCGCAACATCCACAGCGTGCCGGGGGTCGAGCCAGCGTTTGCCCAGACCGGTGGGCGGCAGGTGTTGCCAGTGTCGCTTGCCTGCTGACGCAGGGGTCACTCGGAGCCGTGCCATGTACCGGGCTCGGGTTACCTCTGACGCCGCCAGGTGCCGATTGCCATCGCAAGCGCCGATACGCAGGTCGCTCCGGCCCACGCCTAGAGCCTAGCGCCTCGCCCGAACCATACTTGGTCATATCAGCTACGAGCGACCGCCCCCGGCCATGCCGCCAGCCACAGTTCCCCTTGCTGTCGCCATTTGCACACGACCTGGCAGATCGGCCCGGCAGCGCGGTGTCCTGCGCCCGAACCCTCAATGAAGCGGCACGTTCACTTGGCAATAACGGCACCGCACAGTCCGTTATCATGAAATCGCTTTCACCCATCCCCTGCCCTCCAAAGCGAGCTGCCAATGTCCCGCCGTGCCCCGTTGCCTGCCCTGTTGCCACTGTTGTTGATCACGCCCGCTGTGTGGGCCCAGTCGATCGCGGTCGCGCCGACGCCGGTCGACCCTGCCGCTGCGCTGGTGCCCTCGCCCTGGAGCGGCAGCAGCGGCGAGCTGGGCTATGCCGCTGCCCACGGCAACAGCACCACCGACAGCCTCAACGGCCGTGTGCGCCTGCGCTACACCGACGGCGATTGGATCCACAGCCTGGATGCCACCGCGCTGCGTTCGAGCTCGGAATACACCAACACCAACGAGGACGGCAGCACCACGCGCGAACGCCAGACCACTGCCGAGCGTTACACCGGCAGCGTCGGCAGCGCACTGCAGCTGGGCGAACACCGCCAGCTGACTGCCACCGGCCGCTACGAGCATGACGACTTCGCCACCTACGACCGCCTGGCCACCTTCGGTATCGGCTACGGCACGCGCCTGATCGACGCCGACCGGTTCTATCTGGACGCGCAGGTGGGCCCGGGTGTGCGCCGCGCGCACAACAGCAACGAAGACCGCAACGAAACCGGCCTGATCGGCCGCGGCCTGTTCGACCTGAAGTACACCGTCACCGACAACACCGATGTGATCAACACGCTGCTGGTGGAATCGGGCGAATACAACACCTACGCGCAGAACGATTTCGGCGTGCAGGTCAGCATGAACTCGCATTTTGCGCTCAAGGCTGCGTGGCAGATGCGCCACAACAGCGAGGTCAGCGACGGCGACAAGAAGACCGATACGCTGACGACGGTCAATCTGGTTTACACGTTCAAGTAAGCGATTGGCGCTCTGTAGGAGCGGCTTGGGCCGCGCGGGCTTTCCCCGTGAAGCCCGCGGTGGTTGTGCTGGCGATGGCCTCCCGGTAACGCTTCTCGCGGCCAAGGCCGCTCCTACCAGGAGTGCGTGCTGCGGGTAGGCCGCATCGCCGCGATGCGGCGTTGGGTTTGCTCAGTGGCGACCGCGTCGGTGCAGTGACGTCAGATGCCGCTGGCGGTATGGATCAAGTCGCGACGCGTGAGCGCCGCAGTCGCGTCACAGCTCGGCCAGCAGCTGCGCGGCGCCCTTGTCGAACAGGCCTTGCGCAACGCGGCGGCCCAGGTCTTCGGTAGCTTCGGCGCTGCCGTGCGCGCCGGCATGGATCAAGCGGCCGTCGCTGGCGCTGCCGACCATGCCCTGCAGGAACAAACCCCCGCCTTCCCAGCGCGCGAAAGCGGCCACCGGCACATGACAGCTGCCGTGCAGCGCGCGATTCATGGCCCGCTCGGCTTCCACGCAGGCGCGCGTGCGGCGAGCATCCAGCACCGCCAGCCATCTGTGGATGCGCGCATCGTCGCCACGGCATTCCACCGCTACCGCGCCTTGCGCAGGCGCCGGCAACCATTCCGGCGCATCCAGCCGCGCGCTGATGCGTGCGTCCAACCCGAGCCGCTGCAGGCCAGCACAGGCCAGCACGATGGCGTCGTAGCCACCGTTGTCGAGCTTCGCCAGCCGCGTGTTGACGTTGCCGCGCAGGTCGATCAACTCCAGGTCCGGGCGCGCAGCGCGCAACTGCGCCTGGCGACGCAACGAAGACGTGCCCACGCGTGCGCCCAGCGGCAGCGCCTGCAGGCTGGCGTAGAGATTGGACACCAGCGCATCGGCCGGGTCGCCACGCTCCAGGATCGCCGGCAGCACGAACGGGGCGTCCAGTTCCATCGGTACATCCTTGAGCGAATGCACGGCGCAATCGGCTTCGCCGCGCAACATCGCCAGCTCCAGCTCCTTCAGGAACAGACCCTTGCCACCGATCGCGGCGAGCGAGCGGTCCAGCACTTCGTCGCCACGGGTGCTCATCGGCACCAGCACGACCTCCAATCCGGGGTGGTGCTGACGCAACGCGGCGGCGACGTGTTCGCTCTGCCAAAGGGCGAGCGGGCTTTTGCGGGTGGCGATACGGAGCGTGGTCATGCCGGCATTATCGCGGAGCCGGCGCAGAACTCACAGTTGACGCAATTGATCGCGCAGGCTGGCCACGCAACGACGGCTCACTTCCAGGGTTTGCGGCACGTTGCGCAGTACCGCGTGCACCTGACCATCGCCGCTACGACGCAATTCCACCAGTTCGTCGCGCGCTACCAGGCAATTGCGATGGATACGCACCAGGCGGTCGGCGAATTCGTCTTCCAACGATTTCAGCGACTCTTCGATCAGGTCTTCGCCACGGGCGTGGTGGACGATGACGTACTTCTCTTCGGCCTGCAGGTAGCGGATGTCGCCGATGGCGATCAGCCGCAGGCTGCCACGTAGACGCGCGCACAGGTGGGTGCGCAACGGACGCGGCGCGACGCCGGGCACGCGCCCGGCCAAAAACGTGGCGACCTTTTCCAGGGCCGCGGCCAAACGTTCCGGGCGTACCGGTTTCATCAGGTAATCCAGCGCAGCGGCGTCGAACGCCGACAGGGCATGCTGGTCGTAGGCGGTGCAGAACACCACCGCCGGCGGCGGCTGGCTCTGGCGCAGCAGCCGCGCGGTTTCCAGGCCGTCGACGCCGGGCATGGCGATGTCCAGCAACACCAGGTCCGGATGCAGCTGCTCGCACTGCTGCAGGACCTGCTGGCCGTTTTCGGCCTCGCCGATCACCTCGACCTGCGGATGCTCGCCCAGCAGCATGCGCAGGCGCTCGCGCGCCAGTGGCTCGTCATCGGCGATCAGCACCCGCACTTGCGTGGCCGTCATGGACATCCCCCTCGCTGCAGTGACTTTCCCCTCACGGCAGCGGCAATGTGATCTCGCAGGCATAGTAGCCTTCAGCCCAGCTGGCCGCCATCCGTGCCCCGGCACCGAACTGAAACGCCAGCCGGTGCGAGATGCTGGCCTGCGCATGCCCGGCGCCGGCGAGCAGCGGCAACTGGGTTCCCGGTTGCGGAGCGGGGTTGACGATGCGGATCTGCAACTGGCTGCCGCGCTGGCGCAGCGACAGGTACAGCGTGCCGCCCTCGGGCATGCGCGAGACCCCGTGCAACACCGCGTTTTCGACCAGTGGCTGCAGCACCAGGCGCGGCATCGGCAGCTCCCATGGCAGCGGTTCCTGGCGGTGCCAGCGCACCTGCAGGCGCTCACCCAGGCGCAGGGACTCGATGGCCAGATAGCGCTCGGCCAGCTCGCACTCGGCACGCAGGGTGGACACGCCTTCGCCGGCGCCGAGCGCGGCGCGAAACAGATCCGACAGATCCAGCACCGCCTGCTCGGCCACCACCGGGTCGCGCCGCAGCAGGCTGGCGATCAGGTTCATGCTGTTGAACAGGAAGTGCGGGCGGATGCGTGCCTGCAAGGCGTCGGCTTCGGCACGCGCGTTGGCCTGCACTTGCGCTTCCCAGCGGTCGCTGACGTAGAAATAGCGCAGCGCCAGCGCGGTGATCAGCACCACCGTGGCGGCGCTGCCCAGGGTGAAGCGCCAGAAACCGACCAACGGACCAAGCGGGGCCTGGCCCAGGACGGCGTACAGCCCGTACACGATGCCGGCGCCCAGCATCGCCACCAGCGCGGCGATCAGCAGCGCGGCCAGCCCACCCAGCCTGGCCGGCAGTCGCGACAGCGAAGGCCGCAGTGCACACAACAACACGGTGACTGCCAGCGCCAGCCAGAGCGCCAGGCCGCTGGCCGAGACGAAGCGCGACAGGGTGATGCTGCGGGCGGCACCGGCATCGGGCACCAGGGTTACCACCAGCACCACCAGTTCGGCCAGCCCCAGCATCGCGCCCAACCGTGGCAGCCGGCACAGGTCCGGCATCCAGGCGATCTGCGGCGCGGGCTGGGCCATGGGATCAGGCGGCGGTGAAGCGCGCCTGCATCCAGTCGCGCAAGGCCTCGATCTCTTCCAGGCAGACCTGGTGGCCCATCGGATAGGTGTGCCAGTCCAGGGCGAAGCCGAGCGTGCGCAAGGTCTGCATGCTGGCCTGGCCGGCCGCGAACGGCACCACCGGATCGGCCGTGCCATGCGCCATAAACAGTGGCTGGCGGGTTGCGGCCGACTGCAGCTGGGTGGCGGCCGCGGTGGGATCCGGCAGATAGGTCGACAGCGCGATCAACCCGGCCAGCGGCACGCTGCGCTGCAGGCCCACCGCCAACGTCACGGCGCCGCCTTGCGAGAAGCCGGCCAGCAGCATGCGTTCGGGCGCGATGCCGCGCGACTGCTCATGGGCGATCAAGGCCTCGACCTGGGCCACCGATTCGGCAATGCCGGCCTTGTCGGCACGGCTGGCGAAGTCCATGCCGACGATGTCGTACCAGCCGCGCATGCGCACGCCGTTATTGATGGTAATCGGGCGGATCGGCGCATGCGGGAAGACAAAGCGCAGCGCCGGCCAGTCCGGGCGCACCAGCTCGGGCACCATCGGAGCGAAGTCGCTGCCATCGGCGCCCAGGCCGTGCAGCCACAGCACGCTCCATTGCGGGTTCGGTCCGGTCTCGCGTTCGATCACTTCCAGCATCATCCAGCTCCGCTTGCGGGCTGGGCATTATGCCTTGTGCGACGGGCGGGCCAGATCACCCGCACGCAGACGGCGATGCGCGCATGTAGCCGCAACGGGCAGCCACTCCACAACGTCCCACCGGCGCTGGATCAGCATGACCAGCACCGGTGCGGACTCAGATCAGCGACGGTTCCAGCGCGGCGGCGCGGCGCAGCTCGGATGCGCGCACCAGCACCTTGGGCGGATCGAGCTCTTCGGGGATGCAGAAGATGCCCGCACGGCGCAGGGCCAGACCGCTGCGACGCAGCGAGGTCAGCGCCACCACCGGAATCGACAGCGCCATGCCCACGATCACCGGCGCCATCCAGGCCGCCAGCGACGGCGAGACGGTGTAGGCCACCGCGCCCATGAACAGGCCGAACACGGTCAGCCCGCCGTAGCTGCGCAACAGCGCCGGCCACGACAGCTTGCCGTCGTCGCGCACCTGCGCGTCCCAGCCCGAATCCTTGCCGGCCAGCACTTCGAACACGCCACGCGACTGCAGGTACATCACCACCGGCGCCATCAACGCGGCCAGCACGGTTTCCAGCAGGATGCTCAGCAGCGCGCGAATGGCGCCGCCGCAGGCACGCAGTTCGCGCGGGTTGAGCAGCAGCGCGATGTAGCCCAGCAGCTTGGGCGCCAGCAGCACGAACATGGTGCAGACGAAGATCCAGATCGCATTGCCCTGGCTGCTGCCATGCCAGTAACGGGCGGGCGAGAACGGCAGGTCGCCGGCCAGATCGATGCCGCCGCCGGCCAGCGGAATGCCGATGCCGATCAGCATCAGCAGGCCCCACATCGGCGCGGTGAAGTAATGGCCGATGCCGATCAGCATGTGCATGCGGCTGATCCAGTGCAGGCCCTTGGCGCTGACCACCTTGGCGTGCTGCAGGTTGCCCTGGCACCAGCGGCGGTCGCGGATCAGCAGGTCGGTCAGTGTGGGCGGGCCCTCTTCGTAGCTGCCCTGCAGGTACGGCACCATGTGCATGGCCCAGCCGCCCCGCCGCATCAGTGCCGCTTCGACAAAGTCGTGGCTGAGCACGTGGCCGCCGAACGGCTTGCGCCCGCGCAGCGACGGCAAGCCGGCATGATCGGCGAAAGCCTGGGTGCGGATGATCGCGTTATGGCCCCAGTAATTGCTCTCGGCGCCATGCCACCAGGCCACGCCGAAGGCGATGATCGGGCCATACACGCGGCCGCCGAACTGCTGCATGCGGGCGAACAGCGTCTGCCCGTTGACCACCGCCGGCAGGGTCTGGATCAGACCCACGTCCGGGTTGTTTTCCATGCCCGCGACCAGCCGCACGATGGTGTCGCCGGTCATCACGCTGTCGGCGTCCAGGATCAGCATCTGCGGATAGCTGCCGCCGAAGCGGCGCACCCAGTCGGCCACGTTGCCGGCCTTGCGTGCGGCGTTGTCGGCGCGACGGCGGTAGAAGATGCGGCCATGCCCGCCAACGCGGTCGCAAAGTTCGCTGTACACCAGTTCCTCGGCGCGGCCGATGTGCTCGCGGGTGGTGTCGCTGAGGACGAAGAAGTCGAAGTGCTCCAGCTGCCCGGTTTCGGCCACCGATTCGTAGATCGCCTGCAGGCCGGCCAGCAACCGGCGCGGATCTTCGTTATACGTTGGCATCAACAGCGCGGTGCGTGAGCGCAGCGCGGGCAGCGATTCGTCCGGGTCGATGCCGAGCTTGCGCCCGGCTCGGGCCACGACGGTGACGAAGCCGGCCACGGCGCTGGCGAAGGACATGGCGATCCAGGCGAACAGCAGGATGAACAGTCCAAGCAGGCAGCCTTCCAGCACACTGATGCCGTCAGGCCACAGCACGCTGAGCATCACCCACACCGCAACGGCAGTGGTGGCGAAGGTGCCGCCGATCAGATAGAAGCGCCGCACGCCGATGCCGGCTGGCGAGGTGCGCTGGTGACGCACTTGCAGGCTACCTTCGCGCAAGTTCTGCTCGGGCATTGCCAACGGCGCTTCCGGCGGCAGCGTGGGCTGACCGGCATCAAGCGCAGAAACGGGGGGCATTGCAGTGGGTGTCGGGGAACGAGTCACGGTGCCATCCATCAGGGCTGCCCGTCGCGCGAGGGCGACAGTGCGGGCTGAAACGGGAGGTCCATCCCCGCCATGCAGTGCAATGTTGCCTGGCACGCGGTGACGCGGGCGAGCCCGACGGTGTGCGACCAAGATGCTCTGAAACCACTCCGATGCACAAGTTCTCCTGGCTGCGACCTCACGCCGCGGCTCATCTTAAAGAATCGACCGTTAAAGGAACGAAGGCCGCTTTGCGGTCTTCGCCCCTCCCAACGAGGACCGCGCGGCAGACTACGACGCAGCGACCGAACGCAACCCCAACAGATTGCAGTGTGACGTGGACGCTGTCACGGGCCACCGGCAACCCTGTCATACGGGAGAAGTGCAATTGGTGTGCCAAGACGTGCAATCGGTTGCAGTGACGGAGTGTTGGCGGTACAGCGGCATTCGATACGGTCAAGCCCTTAGGTCCAATGCCTGGCAGTGCGTGCGCGCAGTGCACCCGGCGTTTGCGGGACAACGCGCCAGCCAATTGCTGGTTGCTTGCCCAACGACAATCGGGAGTCCGGGGCGTTGCGTTGTGCGGATGCGTTCGGTGACTTGGGGCAAAGCCTGGGTGCTCGAATGCGCGTTCCCTCGCCGCTTGCAAGACTCGCCGTGAACGCATCTGTGCGGGAGCAGCGAGGACACCGCACCAGAACAGGTGCAGGTGGCGATGGCCAACGAGAACAAGCACCCGGCAGGCAACGCACACTCAAAGCGGCATGTACACCCACGACATGCCGCACGAGCAACCGCAGCGCGCCTGATCGCCGAGCAACAGCGTTGTCAGCGGTTGTTACTTGCGTGCCGCCTCGCTGGCGTCGCGGGTGGCGCGGAACTCCGAGTCTTGGCTCCAGTTCGGCCACTGACGCGAATCGGCCAGCTGCTGGCCTAGCGCATACAACACGCCCAAGTCGCGTTCGGCGCCGGCGAACGTCCAATCCGGCTTCCATTCGTCGCCTTGCTGGTGATAGCGCTTGGCGGTGTAGTCGTCGGCCGCGGCCTTGCCTGCCGCCACGCCGCCCACTTCCCAATCCTGGCCGGCTGCATACGACAGCGCCGGCACGCCGCGCTTGGCGAAGGAAAAATGATCGGAGCGGAAGAAATAGCCGGCCTGCGGTTTGGGATCGGGCGTGTAGCGCAGCTTGGATTGCGCGGCGACGCTCTTCAGTTGATCGAGCAGTTCGAGTTTTGCGGTGCCGTAGATACCGAAATCGCGCGCAGGCACGAACGGGTTCATGCCGTCCATGTTGATCACCGCCACCGTGGTGTCCAGCGGGTACAGCGGCTTGGAGGCGTAGAACTCCGAACCTAGCAGGCCCTTCTCTTCGGCGGTGACGGCCAGGAACACCACCGAGCGCTCGGGCTTTGGCCCCTTGGCGAAAGCGCGTGCCAGTTCCAGCAGCGCGGCGGTACCGCTGGCGTTGTCCAATGCACCATTGAAGATGGTGTCGCCCCGTGCATCCGGCTTGCCGACGCCGATGTGGTCCCAGTGCGCGCTGTAGATCAGCGTTTCGTTGGGACGCTTGCGACCTTCCAGCCGCGCCACGACGTTGTGCGAAGTGATCACGTCGGATTTGATTTGGTAGCTGGCGCTCAAGCGCTGGTTCTTGAGTTCGACCGGCTTGAAGCCGCGCGTCTGCGCCCGCTTCTTCAAGGTCTCGAAATCCAGTCCGGCATGCGTGAACAGCTCGGTGGCCAGATCGCGCTGGATCCAGCCTTCCAGCGTGGGATGCGCGCTGCGCGGGTTATCGCGCACCACATCGAACATGGTGTTGGTGTTGGAGCTGGCCACCGTGTCCCAGCCGTACGAGGCCGGTGCGGTGTCGTGCACCACCAACACGCCGAGTGCGCCCTGGCGCGCGCCCTCTTCGTACTTGTAGGTCCAACGGCCGTAGTAGGTCATGCCGACGCCGTCGAAATCACCCTTGCCGGTTTCGAAATCCGGGTCGTTGATCAGCACCACGGCGATCTTGCCCTTCAAGTCCACACCCTTGAAGTCGTCCCAGTTGCGCTCCGGCGCCTTGACGCCGTAGCCGACGAACACCAGCGGCGCGTTGGCAATATCCACCGTGGATGAGCCATCCAGTGCGGCGCGGATAGCGATTTCCTTGCCCTGGGTCAGCGCTTGCGGCTTGCCGGCGTTCTGCACGGCAATCGTCGGCGTGCCGACGATATCGGCGCGCCGCAATGGCACGGCCTGGGTCCAGGCACGCTTGCCGCTGCTCAGATCGCCGCCCGGCTGCAGGCCGGCCTCGGCGAACTGCTTGCTCAGGTAGGCAATGGTCTTTTCTTCGCCGGCAGTGGCCGGGCCGCGGCCTTCATAGGCGTCGGAGGCCAGTTCCTTGACGTCGCGCGAGATGCGCGCGCCATCGAAACTCGGCGTTGCCGCCATCAGCGCGGTCGAGACCGCCATCGCCAGAAGTCCTACGGCAACTCGCTTCATTGCACACCCCACAGCATGGATAGCACTGGAGTGTAGCCAGCATCGCGTGCAGGCCGATACCTGCAGCTGCGCCGATGCGTGCAGTGCCATTGCGCTGTGACCGGATGAAGGTCGATGCGTTTGTCTATGGCCAATGGGCCGCTGGCCTGTTTCAACGCGGCGCGGCGGCTCAGAACAGATCGACGCTGCCCACCGGTTGCGTCACCTGCTGCAACTGCCCGCCGGCAATCAGCTCGGCATAGACCGCCGCGCGATTGCGGCCGTGTTGCTTGGCCCAGTACAGCGCCTTGTCGGCTTCGTCCAGCATTTCGCTGATCAGCCGGCCGTGGGTCAGTTCGACGATGCCCGTACTGAGCGTGACCTTCCCCACCTGCGGGAACAGGTGCTCGGCCACGGCCAGCCGGAACCGTTCAAACAGACTCACCGCGGTATCGCGGCCCACCCCGCGCAACACGATCACGAACTCTTCGCCGCCGAAGCGGAACAGCAGGTCGTCTTGGCGAAACGTACGTTGCATCAGCTGGGCAACCAATAGCAGTACTTCGTCGCCGTACAGATGCCCGAAGGTGTCGTTGACGCGCTTGAAGTGATCGATGTCGACGATGCCCAGCCACACGTCCTGCTCGGCTGCGGATTCGGCACCACCCGCAAACTGCCGCAGGATCACATCGTCGAAGGTTTTGCGGTTGCGCAGGCCGGTCAGCGTGTCGCGCTGGGCGTCGTCGAGCAGGCTACGGTAATTCTGGAAGAAGCGCGCAAAGCCCTGCAGCATCGCTTGCTCGGCACTGCCGGGAATGCGTGCACCGCCCACCCGCAGGCAGGTGCGGATGCCGCGCGCTTCCATCATCGGGTAGACCAGCAAGGCGCGGCCATCTTCCTGCAGCTGCACCACATCGCCCGGCCCGTGCACCTCGGCCAGCTGCGCACGCGTCTGCGCATCGTGGATCTCGGCCACCGTCAGCGACAGCCGGCCGTCGTCGCGTAGACGCGTTTCGGCCATGCTGCGGCCGTCCGGGGCGATGCGCAGCAGCGACAGTTCTTCGGTAGCGCAGACCTCGCGCATGGTACGCAACAGGCTGAGGTCGAGCAGATCGGCATCACGGATGGCGGTCAGGTCCACCATCCGTTCCAGCAAGGGTGCGTTGGTCATGAGCGCGCTCCCCCGGGAACAGACACGCGCCCGCAGCGCCGGGCAGGGCATGCAGACACACACCTCGGGCTGGAACGCACTGGCTTCACGGCAACGCCCGGCAATCAGTATGCCGACTCATCGGCATCGCCCACCCGAACTTGAATTCGTTCGCAGCTGCGCTCAGCGCATTGACAGCCGGGGCACTGCGTGCGCGGCACGGCTGCGGATAGCGCCCAGCCGTGTGGCCCTGCTCAGGGCAACGCAGACTCCAACGCGTCCTCGCCCAGGGCATGCTGCTGCATCAGGCGCCTGCTGCCCGCATTCAAGCCTTTCACCTGCACATCCAGATCGTGATGGCGCAGGCGCTGCACCACCTTGTCCAGTGCCGCCACCGCGGTGATGTCCCAGAAGTGGGCGCGGCTGACATCGAGCACCACCGCGCGGCCGGGCACCTGCCGTGCATCGAAGGCATCGATGAACACATCGGCCGAGGCGAAGAACACCTGTCCGCGCACGGTGTAGGTGCGCACGCCTGCGGCGCTGTCGTCGTGCGTGATCTGCAGCAGCCCGGCCACTTTGAAGGTAAAGAACACTCCGCTCAGCAGCACGCCTACCGCCACGCCTGCCGCCAGATTGCGGGTGAACAACGTCACCGCCACAGTGGCCGCCATCACCACGCTGGACGTACGCGGGTTGGTGACTACCGTGCGCAACGAGCGCCAGTCGAAGGTCTCTGCCGACACCATGACCATGATCGCCACCAGCGCGACCACCGGCACCTGCGACACCCACGGCTTGAGCGCCACCATCAGGATCAACAGGAATACGCCGGCAAACAATGTGGATAGCCGGCCACGGCCGCCATATTTCACGTTGCCCACGGTCTGTCCGATCATGCCGCAGCCGGCAATACCACCGAACAGACTGGCCGCAGCGTTGGCGATGCCTAGCCCGGTGCATTCGCGGTTCTTGTTGCTGGGCGTGTCGGTGAGTTCATCGACCACGCGCGCGGTCATCATCGACTCGAGCAAGCCCACCATTGCAATCGCCAGCGCCGGCATCGCAATGATGCGCAGCGTTTCCAGCGTCAACGGCACCGCCGGCCATTGCAGGAACGGTAGGGCGTTGGGCAGCTTGCCCAGATCGGCCACGGTCTCCAGCGGCAGATGCAGCGCAGTGCCGGCAACGCTGAGCAGCAGAATGCACAGCAGCGGCGAGGGAATTGCCGACAGCCCCGGCACGCGCAGACGCGGCAGGCCGTAGATGATGGCAAGGCCTGCGCCCAGCATGACCCAGGTAGTCAGATTGGCGCCCCGCAGATGCGGCAATTGCGCCGTGAAGATCAGCACGGCCAGCGCATTGACGAAACCGGTGCGCACCGAACTGCTGACAAAGCGCATCAGCACGCCCAGCCGCAACAACCCGAACAGGATCTGCACCACGCCAGCGAGCAAGCCGGCGGCCAGCAGATATGGCAATCCGTGCGCGGCCACCAGCGGTGCAGCCACCAGCGCCACCGAGCCGGCCGCAGCAGAAATCATTGCCGGCCGTCCCCCGCAAAACGCAATCACGATGCCGATCACGAAGGATGCGAACAGGCCCACCTGCGGATCCACCCCGGCCACGAACGCGAATGCAATCACTTCGGGAATCAGGGCAAACGTGGCCACCGCACCGGCCAGTAGTTCGTGCGCGGGGGAGGCGCGCCATTGCGCCAACTCGGCACGCAATAAGGACATTGGGACACTCCGGGAACAGAAAGGACAGCCTGCGGACAGCACGCAGCGACCCTAGTGTGCGGGAAAGCGACCTCGCCCGCAGCTTGGGTGTGATCGGTGCGCCACTGCGCTCTTCTGTGGCAGCGGTCACGCCACACGGCGCAGCCGAAGACCAAGATGCCCCCCTCACCGCGCTCGGCTGTCGAGCTCGGTTATCCAGGGAGACCATCATGTCCATCTTCAGGGCTGCAAGTACGCTCGCATTGGCAACTGTGTTAGCGCTAACCGCTGCACCGGCTTTCAGCTATTCGGTCAGCAAGAACAAGATCGTCGACGACAAGGGCAAAGTGGTTCAGCTCAAGGGCGTCAACGTGTTTGGGTTCGAAACCGGCAACCATGTCATGCATGGTCTGTGGGCGCGTAACTGGAAGGAGATGATCAACCAGATGCAGGGCCTGGGCTTCAACGCGGTGCGCCTGCCGTTCTGCCCGGCCACGCTGCGCAGCGACACCATGCCCACAAGCATCGACTACAGCCGCAACGCCGACTTGCAGGGCCTGACATCGCTGCAGATTCTCGACAAGGTGATCAACGAATTCAACGCACGCGGCATGTATGTGCTGCTGGATCACCACACGCCCGATTGCGCGGCGATTTCCGAGCTGTGGTACACCAGTTCGTATTCCGAAGCGCAATGGCTGGACGATCTGCGCTTTGTCGCCAACCGCTACAAGAACGTGCCGAGCGTGATCGGCGTGGATCTGAAGAACGAGCCGCACGGCGCCGCCACCTGGGGCACGGGCAACGCCGCCACCGACTGGAACAAGGCCGCCGAGCGCGGTTCTGCCGCTGTGCTTGCGGTGGCGCCGAAGTGGATCATTGCGGTGGAAGGCATCACCGACAACCCGGTCTGTTCGACCAATGGCGGCATCTTCTGGGGTGGCAGCCTGCAGCCGCTGGCCTGCACCCGATTGAACATTCCGGCCAACCGCCTGTTGCTGGCACCGCATGTATACGGCCCTGATGTGTTTGTGCAGCCGTACTTCAACGACAGCAACTTCCCCAACAACATGCCCGTCATCTGGGACCGTCACTTCGGCCAGTTCGCCGGCAATCACGCGCTGCTGCTCGGCGAATTCGGCGGCAAGTACGGCCAAGGCGATGCGCGCGACAAGGTATGGCAGGACGCGCTGGTGAAGTACCTGCGTAGCAAGGGCATCAACGAAGCGTTCTACTGGTCGTGGAACCCCAACAGCGGCGACACCGGCGGCATCCTGCGCGACGACTGGACCACTGTGCGGGAAGACAAGATGACCCTGTTGCGGACATTGTGGGGCACAGCAAGCCGCGTCACGCCGACGCCAACGCCAACTCCCACGCCGACTCCAACACCGACGCCGAGCACTGGCTTCAGCACGAAGGTGATCCCGGACAGCACGTGGAACGGTGGCTACTGTAATCGCGTGCAAGTCACCAACACCGGCACCGCCAGCGGCACGTGGTCGATCTCGCTGACGGTCACCGGCACCGTCAACAACGCCTGGAATGTCACCTGGTCACAGAGCGGCAGCACGCTCCAGTCCAGCGGCGTGGACTTCAACCGTACCCTGGCTGCCGGTGCAACGGCTGAGTTCGGCTTCTGCGCGGCAAGCTGAGCGACTGGCGGCATGCATGCAGCGCGCGCCGCCAGTGCATCGAAGACGTCTGCGGGCCGCACTGCACGATGGAGTGCTTCGTGCAGTGCGGCTGATCATTGTGTTGTGTTGCGAGCGGATTGAACACGGCAGATGTCCTTGGGACAACCTAGACAGTGGCAAGGACAACATCGACAGCGCGGGAGCGCCATTGGATGCGATGCGTTGTGATCGAACACGCGCATGACAACCAATGGCGCTCTTGGACTCACGTCGGCATGCCGTCGTTACGCAACGCATGTCTCAGATAAGCAGACGCTGCCGCAGATGGCATTCAACACCGGCGTTTATCAGCCGTTATCCAGACCATGGCGCTTGTGCGCGTTTTGGATGTCGTTCTCATGCCGGTTGTTTCCCTGTTGCGTCGTTACGTTGCCAATCTTCCACTCACCCGTAAGTTCGTGCTGTTGTGCACGCTGTTGGCCGTGGGCGTGATCCTGCTGGCGATGGCCGCCGCGCGCCTGCAATATCTGGACCTGGTTGAGGCGCGCAAGCTCAGCGTCAAGACCGAGGTGGAGATGGGCCTCACCGTGATGCAGCACTACGCCAACAAGGTCAAAGCCGGCGAGCTGAGTCTGGAGCAAGCCAAGGAAGCCGCACGCACGACGCTGGCCGATATGCGTACCAACGATGGCGTGGATTACTTCTTCATCGTCGACCCGCAGATGCGCATCCTGATGCATCCAAAGCGTCCGGTCGGCAGCGACATGACCGACTACAAGAGCGATGCCGGGCAGTACGTGTATCGCGACATCAAGACCGCCATCGATAGCGGCGACGGCTTCAGCTATTACCACGCGCCCAAGCCGGGCAAGAAGGAACAGCTGCCGAAAATCAGCTACGCCAAAACCTTCCCGGCCTGGAACTGGGTGCTGGTGATGGGCGTGTACGCCGAAGACATTCAAGTGCAGGCGTGGGGATTCACCCGCACCTTGACGTTGATTGGCGGCGCCCTGGTGGCGCTGGTGATCGGTCTGTGCTGGTTGATCGCCTCGGCCATGTCGGCGCCGCTACGCGCCGCCTCGCGCACTGCCGAGGCGATCGCCTCGGGCCGCTTCGACAACGACATCCGGGTGGAATCGCGCGATGAAACCGGCCAGCTGATGCACAGCATGCAGCAGATGCAAAACCAGCTGCAGCGCTTCAACGGCGAGATGCAGACGATGATCCGCCTGCAGCAGGGCGAAAACATCGCGCACCGCATTCCGGAAGATTTCCCCGGCGATTACGGCACCCTGGCGCACGGCGTCAACACGGTGGTGTTCGAACACCTGGATGCCATCAACGAAGCCATGGATGTGATGAGCGACTACGGCCGTGGCGATCTACGCCGCGACATGCGTCGCCTGCCTGGCCAGCGCGCAGCCCTGCATCAGGCGCTGGATACGGTCAAAGACAATCTGTCGGCAATCAACAGCGACATCGCACGTCTGGCCGATGCAGCCGCGCGCGGCGATTTCTCCGCACGTGGCGATCAGGCGCGCTATCAGTTCGCGTTTGCGGAAATGGTGCAGGCCTTGAACCGGCTGATGCAGCAGGCCGACGCAGGGTTGGACGATGTGGGCCGCATCATGGCCGCGATCGCCGATGGCGATCTGTCGCAGCGCGTGGCGTCGCATTACGAAGGGGCGTTCGGTCGTCTGGCCGATGCGGCGAACCGCACCGCCATTCAATTGACCAGTATCGTGCAGGGTATCCAGCACTCGGCCGAGATGATCAACACCGCGGCAGGCGAGATCGCCAGCGGCAATGCCGACCTGTCCACGCGTACCGAACATCAGGCGGCGAATCTGGAAGAAACCGCCGCTTCGATGGAAGAACTCACCTCCACCGTGCGCCAGAACGCCGACAACGCGCGGCAGGCGAACCAACTGGTCAAGGGCACCGGGGAAGTGGCCGAAAGCGGCGGTCGCGTGGTGCAGGAAGTGGTCAGCACCATGCAGGCGATCACGCAATCGTCCGCGCGCATTTCCGACATCATCGGAGTGATCGACGGCATCGCCTTCCAGACCAATATCCTGGCCTTGAATGCAGCGGTGGAAGCGGCGCGCGCAGGCGAACAAGGCCGTGGGTTTGCCGTGGTTGCCACCGAAGTGCGCGCCCTGGCGCAGCGCTCGGCCGGTGCCGCCAAGGAGATCAAACAACTGATTTCCGATTCGGTGGAAAAAGTGGCGCAAGGCTCGGAGTTGGTGCAACAGGCCGGCAGCACCATGACCGATGTGGTCAGCTCGGTGAAGCGCGTGACCGACATCATGGCCGAGATCACCGCCGCCAGCACCGAGCAAAGCGCCGGCATCGAGCAGGTCAGCACCACGGTGATGCAGCTGGACGAAATGACCCAGCAAAACGCCGCATTGGTGGAAGAAGCCACCGCAGCGGCGCGCAGCATGGAAGATCAAGCCGCGGACCTGACCCGTGCCGTAGCGGTGTTCCGCTTGGCATCGGAAGACGCAACGCCGCGTGTTCGCGTGTCGTCGATCGAGCGCACCGCCGCCAGGCAGGCCGCAGACACGCAGCCCGGGCATTCGCACAGGCTCAGCGCGTGACAGACGCCGCCTGCCACGCAGGTGGGCCAGCGCCCATGTGTGACAGGCGATGTCGTTAGACTGCGGGGCCGCACCGGCTTCTAACTGCCTGGAATCGTGACCAAACAGCATCCATCGGCGGTACGTCCGCGCAAGGTTCCTCAGCAATCGCGAGCGGAATACACCGTCGCCGTCCTTCTGGAGGCGGTGGCGTGTCTGCTGGAGACCGACGGAGCGGAGCGGCTGACCACCAATCGCGTGGCGCAGCGAGCCGGGGTCAGCATCGGTTCGCTGTATCAGTATTTTCCCGGCAAGGACGCGCTCATCGTTGCGTTGTGCCAACGGGAGCGCAATGCGTTTCTGGCCGACGCCGGAGACGCGCGGCAGGCGCCGGATGGTCGAGGCGCGTTGTTGCGGCTCATCGGCGCTGCGGTCAATCAGCAACTGCATCGACCGGAGCTGGCGCGCCTGCTCGACTTCGAGCAGACGCGCCCAGTGATTGCCCGGGAACTGGCGCCCTTCATCGTCGCGATGGCGGCACTGGTCGGCCAATTACTGGAACGTGCAGATATCCCGCCACAAGCCGATAGCGCCGCCGCGATCGACGATGTCATTGCCATCGTCCGCGGCATGGTCAATGCGGCCGGCGACCGTGGAGAGCACGATCGCGCCGGTCTGGAACAGCGCATCGGCCGCGCCGTGTTCGGCTATCTGGGCATGCCCGCGCTAGCGCCGGAAGACCCTCACACGCGCTGCACAGCATCCGTTTAACCGTGGTCTGGCGGCTGAAATGTGAGCGGTAGCGGCCATCGCCGACGCGGGCGCACGCTGCATCCACTGCCATTGCAGGCCCACCGGTTACGCACGCAATGCGAGTTTCGCAAGCGGCTCATTGCTCGCAGGATAGTCGCTCTGGACAACCCCTCAAGAGCACACGCAATGCGCATTTTCGTCACTGGCGCGACCGGATTCATCGGGTCTGCCATCATCGCCGATCTCCTCCATGCCGGTCACCATGTCACCGGGTTGGCACGCTCGGAGCCCGCAGTCGCCACGCTTGTCGCCGCAGGCGCGCAGGTACATCGCGGCACGCTTGACGACCTCGATGGCCTGCAGCAGGCGGCTGCGCTGGCCGATGCGGTTATCCACACCGCGTTCAACCACGATTTCTCGCGCTTTGTCGCCAATTGCGAGGCAGATCGGCATGTCATCGACGCGCTTGGCTCGGCACTGGCCGGCTCCAAGCGTCCATTGGTCATCACCTCCACTACCGGGACGGCGAACGCAGTGGCAGGCGAGCCAGCGCTGGAAACCAATCCCATCGCCAGTTCGAGCGTATTGCCGCGCGCGGCCTCCGAGGAAGCCGCCGCCTCGCTACTGCAGCGCGGTGTCAATGTGTCGGTGGTGCGGCTCCCGCAGGTACACGATCGGATCAAGCAAGGCCTGGTCAGCAACTTGATCGAGGTGGCGCGCACAACTGGACGATCGGCGTTCGTCGGCGATGGGTGCAACCGCTGGCCGGCAGTCCACCTGCGGGATGCGGCCAGCCTGTACAGGCTGGCCGCGGAAGCCGGCAATGCCGGCAACAAGTATCACGCAGTTGCCGAAGAGGGCGTCCCGCTGCGCGCGATCGCTGAGGCCATCGGCCATGGCTTGAACGTGCCGGTGGTCGCGCTGCCGGTCGATCAGACGCAGGCGCATTTCGGCTGGCTGACGCGATTTGCCAGCCACGATCTCCCTGCATCCGGCGCACAGACGCAACAACAGTTGGGATGGCAACCGGGTGGCCCCGGCCTGCTGGCCGATCTTGCGCTGATGCGCTACTGAGCCGATCGCCGCGTACTGGACCTGCGCCGCCAGCAGGTGCTGGCATCCAGCACGCGGCGCAATGCAACGCCAGCGCGCTCAGGGGCGGGATGCTGTTATCCCGTCCGGCAAGCGCGCGCGTTTAGCCGCATACATCGCCTCGTCTGCGGCATGCATCAAGCTGGCCGCCTCGGCCTGTGCGCCGTGTTGCCAGGCCACACCGATGCTGGGCTGGATCGGTAGATGCTGGTCGCCGAACATGGCGCCTTCCGCCGCACGCGTGCGGATGCGATCTGCCATCGCGGCGCATTCGGCTTGCGGATCATGCAGCGCATCCAGCAACACCACGAATTCGTCGCCGGCCAGGCGTGCGACCAGATAGCGCTCGCCAGCCGCGCGTTGCAGGCAATGGCCGAACGCGACCAACACTGCATCGCCAGCACGGTGGCTGTAGGTATCGTTGATACGTTTGAAGCCATCCAGATCCAGAAACATCACCGCCACCGCCAGCTGCTGCTGGTGCGCCTGCGTAATCGCCGCCTGTAGCGCTTCGGACCAGGCATGCCGGTTCGGCAGTCCGGTCAACGCATCGCGGGTGGCGCGTTCGTGCATCAAGCGGTGCAGCGTCTTGTGCGCAGTGACATCGTGCGCCATCAGGAAGAACCCCTGCGCCGGCGTCGCAGTGCCGTGCATTTCCGGCACCAGGGTGACTTCCACATCGCGCGAGTTGGTGCCGCGATGCAAGACATGTTCGAAACTGGCGCGCTGCCCGGCCACCGCCTGTGCCAATGCAGCGCGCGCGGCGGAGTTGAGGTCTTCGCCCAACACTTGGGTGATATGGCGACCAACCAGGCTGGCAGGTTCCATACCGAGCCAGGCGCGATGTGCCTCATTGGCGAACAGGTAGCGCTGCTCGGCATCGAACTGGGCAACCAACGTGGGCGTCGCATCGCTGATCGCGCGCAGACGCGCCTCGCTTTCGGCCAGCCGCTCGGCTGCCACATGGCGCTCGGTCACATCTTGAATCTGCGAGACGAAATGCACCGGCGCACCGCGACTATCGCGCACCAGCGAGACCGACAGCTGCGCCCAGATCACCGTGCCCTGCTGGCTGATGTAGCGCTTGGCCAGGCTGTAACTGCCGCGTTTGCCGTCGATCAGATCCCGCACCAGTTGCAGGTCCATCTGCAGATCGTCGGGATGGGTGATCTGCTCGAAGGTCGTGCGCAGCAAATGCTCGCGCGGATAACCCAGGATGCTGCACAGCGAAGGATTCACGTCGCGCCACTCGCCTTCCAACGACACGATCGCCATGCCCTGCGGCGCGGTTTCGAACGCACCGGTGAAGCGCTCGGCGGCCAGCTGCGCGGCGGCTTGGGCCTGCAATTCGGCAGTGACGTCGATGGCCATCGCCAGATACCCGGCCAGGCCTTGCTGGGCGTCGTGGATGATGTTGAAACACAGGCGCACACGACGCAGTTCGCCGTCCTTGCGCACCAGGGTCCAGAGTTCTTCGGCCAGCACATCGCCGGCAGCGGCCGCCGCCAGCCTCACATACGACGGCGGCGACAACGCCAGGGCCGCCATGTGCCGTTCCAGTTCGGCCGGCAGATGGAACTGCGTCGGGCAGGTGCCCAGCACCTCGTCGGCGCTGTAACCGAGCAGGCGCTCGGCACCGGGATTGAAGAGTTCCAGACGGCCCTGCGGGTCGAACGCCATGATCGCCACGTCCTGCGAGGCGTCCACCAGCGCCTGCAGCCGCGCGCGTTCGCCAGCCAGCGCAGCCGAGGCATTCCGGAGCTCGGTGATGTCGTGCATCACGCACACCGCGCCCAACGCCGTGCCCTTGTCGCCGACCACCGGGTCTGCATTGCACAGCACGCTGCGCGGAGGCTGACCGTTGGCACGGATCACCAGTTCGGCATTGCGTACGTGTTCGCCGCGCCACGCGCGTAGCAGCGGAATCGCATCGGTGGGCAGCAGATGATTGCCGTCGGCGGTGTATAGATCGAAATGCAGCGCCCATTGCGCCGGTGGCAACACGCGCGGGTCGGTGCCATGCCATTGCCGCGCGGCGTGGTTGAACTCGCGCAGCAAACCGTCGGTGCCGCAGGCCACCACGCCGTCGGGCATGGCTTCCAGCAGCATGCTCAGGGTCTGCCGCTGCGCCTGCGCATCGAGCCGATCGCGGCGCGCTTCCAGCTGGCTGACCGCTTGCCGCGCCAGGCGGATCAGCGCCTGCTTCTGCTGGTCGTCGAGCACGCGCGATTTGGTGCTGAGCGTGCATAAGGTGCCGTAGGCATAGCCCTCCCGGCCGACCAGCGGCACCCCGACGTAGGAGCGCACACCGGGCGCGGCGGTCACCAACGGGTTGTTGACGAAGCGTGGGTCTGCCTCGGCGTCGGGCACTTCCATCAACTCGGTACCCATCACCGCGTAGGAGCAGAACGACTCGCTGCGCGGCGTGCCCTCCAGGTCGGTACCGCAGCGCGCCTTGAACCATTGCCGGTCGGCATCCAGCAGCGACACCAGTGCCATCGGTGCGCCGGCAACATGCGACGCCAGCCAGGCGATATCGTCGAACTCGGCCTCGGCCTCGGTGTCCAGCACCCCCAGCCGGCGCACTGCGTCCACGCGCAAAGCATCGTCGACGGGGATCGGCACGGGCGGCAACAGGACGGTCATGGCGTGATCGGCGGGTAGCATCTGGTCAGGGTAGGTCGCCCAAAGTAACGGCGAGGCGACGAGCAACTTGAGCAACGCGGCCAGGCACGCTCACACAAGCGGGCTCTAGAAAGCGGCCGCGCCGGCACGCAGTACTGCCAACTTCTGCGTTCCATCCGCAGCAAACCCCGCCCATCCCCTGCCCATCAGCATTTGCGGCGCCGCCAAGCAGCCACTACCCTCGGTCGATTGCCCTGTTCTGGAGTGTCACATGCTGCGTCCACTGTCCTTGTTGATCGCCGGTGTGCTCGGCGTCGCTGCCGGTTGCGTTGCCCCCGCCGTTGCCGCCGCCCCGGCCAGCCTGTCCAAGAGCACGGCCAGCAGCGCCATTCCCGACATCGCCTATACCCGCTTCACCCTGCCCAACGGCCTGACGGTGGTGGTGCACGAAGACCACAAGGCGCCGGTGGTGGCCGTCAGCATTTGGTACCACATCGGCTCCGGCGACGAGCCGGCCGGCAAGACCGGGTTTGCACACCTGTTCGAGCACCTGATGTTCTCCGGCTCGGAGAACAACAAGGGCAGCTTCTTCGCGCCGCTGGAAAAGGTCGGCACCACCGACATGAACGGCACCACCTGGTTCGACCGCACCAACTATTTCGAAACCGTGCCGACCACCGCGCTGGATACCGCGCTGTGGCTGGAATCGGACCGCATGGGCCACCTGCTCGGTGCCATCGGCCAGCAGGAACTCGATACCCAGCGCGGCGTGGTGCAGAACGAAAAGCGCCAGGGCGAGAACCGCCCGTATGGCCGCGTGGACCAGAACATCCTGTCCAACCTGTTCCCGGCCAACCACCCCTACCAGCACGACACCATCGGCTCGATGGAAGACCTGGACGCGGCCTCGCTGGCCGACGTCAAACAGTGGTTCAACGACAATTACGGCGCCGCCAACACCACCCTGGTGCTGGCCGGCGACATCACCGTGGCGCAGGCGCGCGCCAAGGCCTTGCAATACTTCGGCGATATTCCGTCCGGCAAGCCGGTGGCGCGCCAGCAGCCGTGGGTGACCCCGCTGGCGGCGCAGAAGCGCGGCGTGCAGCACGACCATGTCTCGCAGCCGCGCATCTACCGCACCTGGGCCGCGCCGCAGCTGGGTAGCGAGGACATGATCCAGCTGGATCTGGCCACCACCGTGCTCGGCGGCGGCAAGACCTCGCGGCTATACCAGCGCCTGGTCTATCAGGACAACCTGGTGGACGAGGTCTCCGCCTCGGTGCAGCCGTTTGCGCTGTCCAGCCAGGTGCAGATCCAGGCCGACGTGAAGGACGGCGTGGATCCGGCCAAGGTCGAGGCGGTCATCGATGAAGAACTCAAGAAGTTCATCGCCCAGGGACCGACCGCCGACGAACTGCAGCGCGCACAGGTGGCCTACCGCGCCGGTTTCGTGCGCGGGCTGGAAAAGGTGGGCGGCTTCGGTGGCAAGGCGGTGATCCTGGCCGAGGGCCAGGTCTATCGCGGCGACCCGGGCGCCTACAAGAAAGATCTGCAGCGCGTCCAGGCCGCTACCGTGGACAGCGTCAAACAGGCGTCGGCAACGTGGTTCGGCAAGGGCGATTACCTGTTGACCGTGCTGCCGGCCGGCAAGGATTTCGATCCGGCCGCCGAAGACAAGACGGTGGTCGCGCGTGGCGAAGAAGCTGGCAAGCCGGCGCCGAAGCTGCCGGCCGCGGGCACGTTCAAGGTCACCGCCTCCACGCTGGATCGCAGCAAGGGCGTGCCGCAGACCGATCAGTTCCCGGACCTGAGCTTCCCCAAACTGCAGCGCGGCAAGTTGAAGAACGGCATCGAGGTGATCCTGGCCGAGCGCCACACCATCCCGGTCACCCAGGTGGAGTTGCTGTTCGACGCCGGCTACGCCGCCGATCAGGGTAAGAAGCTCGGTACCGCCAGCTTCAGCGCCGCACTGATGAACGAGAGCACCGCCGCGCTGGATTCGGTGGAAGTGGCGCAGCGCCGCCAGCGCTTGGGTGCGATCACCGCGGTCGGCTGCGATCTGGACAGCTGCAGCGCTTCGCTGGATGCGCTCAATGACCAGCTGCAGCCGTCGCTGCAGTTGTTCTCAGACATCGTGCGCAACCCGGCATTCAAGGCCGCCGACATCGAACGCGTCCGCGGCCAATGGCTGTCCGGTATTGCACAGGAAAAGACCCAACCCAACAGCCTGGCGCTACGCGCGTTGCCGCCGTTGCTCTTCGGCGACAAGCACCCGTACGGCATCCCGCTCACCGGCAGCGGCACCGAGGCGGCGATCAAGAGCCTCAACGCCCAGGATCTGCAGAATTTCCACAGCCAATGGCTGCGTCCGGACAACCTGCGCATCCTGGTGGCCGGCGACACCACGCTGGCGCAGATCATTCCGCAGCTCGATGCCGTCTTCGGCGACTGGAAGGCTCCGACCACCGCGTTGCCGAAGAAGAACCTGGCCAACGTCGCCGCCCAGCCCAAGCCACGCGTGTATCTGATCAACCGCCCGGACGCACCGCAGTCGGTGATTCTGGCCGGCTTGCTGGCCCCGTCCACCAAGGCACCGGATAACCTGGCGATCGGTGTGGCCAACGGCGCCTTCGGCGGCACCTTTACCTCGCGCCTGAACATGAATCTGCGCGAAAACAAGCGCTGGGCCTATGGCGCGGGCACCCGCATGATGGATGCGCAGGGCCAGCGGCCGTACCTGTTCTCGGCACCGGTGCAGACCGACAAGACCGCCGAATCGGCCAATGAGATCTTCAAGGAAGCGACCGCCATCATCGGCGACAAGCCGCTGACCACCGACGAGATCGAGAAGATCAAGAACCAGCGCATTCGTGCCCTGCCCGGCAGTTTCGAAACCACCGGCGCGGTGCTGGGTGCGATCGAAGGCATCGTGCAGTTCGACCGCCCCGACGACTACGTGCAAACGCTCAAGCCGCGCCTGGAAGCGATCGACCAGACGGCCGCGCAAAAGGCCATCAAGGAGATCATCAAGCCAGAGGCGATGACCTGGGTCATCGTCGGCGACCTGAAAAAGATCGAAGCCCCGGTGCGTGCGCTCAAGTTGGGCCAGGTGCAGGTGCTGGATGTGGACGGCAAACCGGTCAAGCGCTGATCGCACCTGTCGCACCGGCTGCGCTGCTGCACGCAGCGTGGCCGGTGCTGGCAGGGGCCAGGCTGATGCGGCGCGGGGTTGCCCGGTGCGGCAGTTTTCACCGGATCGCCCGGTAGTCGTGCCGCTTGGTGCGCGATTCCAACGGTTGCTGCAGCGCCGCGTCACTGGGCCGCACGCCGTGCCCCCCCCTCTGGTTGATGCCTGCAACCGGGTTCGACAGCAGCAAGGCGTTCACCATGCTGCGTAGTGTTGAAGCAGCACTGACACCGGCCGGCCACCGTCGGGCTGGTACCGCCGATGCGATGCCATCCCCGCCGCGCACGCCGTGACAGAATTCGCCAAGGCGTGCGGTGCACACAGCGCCGGTCAGATCGGTCGCCTGTGTTTGACCAGGACACATACGTGCCCAATCGGCACGCAACGCCGATTTATTCGTTGCAGTCATCACTGCGGCGCTGGCCTACCCGACCGCCCGCGCCGCAACACCCACGATGCGTTACCGACGCTGCCGGTATCCTTGTTGGTTCCTCGTTCGCGCTCGCCTGGCTTATTCGATGAAAGACATGCCCCTAGCTAACGAAGCCTCTCGCCAACAAGTCCTGGACGGCTATCGCATCGTCGACAGCCTGCCGGAGGACACTTATCAAGACGTCGTGCAGGTGGCGGCCTCGCTGTGCGACACACCGATCGCGCTGATGTCGCTGGTGGACCGCGACCGCCAATGGTTCAAGGCCCAGCTGGGTCTGGGCCTGCAGCAGACCGACCGCAGCCAGGCCGTGTGCGACTACGCGATCCGCAGCCCCGATCAGCTGATGGAAGTACCCGACCTGTGCAATGACAGCCGATTTGCCGATATCTCGGTGGTCACCGGCGACACCGGTGCGCGCTTCTATGCCGGCATGCCGCTGGTCACCGAAGAGGGCGTTGCACTGGGCACGGTTTGCGTGCTCGACACCGAGCCACGCACCCTCACCGACATTCAGCGCACCGGCCTGCAGGCGCTCGCACGGGTGGCCATGCGCCTGCTCGACGAGCGCAAGCACCAACTGCAACTCGAGCGCGATGCCATCCTGCAGCCGGTCGTCCCGGTCGCCAGCCAGGCCGTTGCCGACACCGGCTACCATCTGGTGATTCTGGAGGTGCAGGAATTGGCCGCACTGGCCGAACGCCAGAGCGAGCGTCTGCTCGGCCGCAATTTGCAGCAGCTCGACCAAGCCTTCGCGGCGTTGGTGCAGGGACCGGGCAACAGCATCGACCGTGTCACCGACAGTGCGGAATTCATCGCCGTGCTGCGCGGCCCCGATGCCGAGCGCACCTTGCAAAGCCTGCGCGAGATCGCCCAGCAACAACATGCGCTGGGCCTGACCGTCCTGTTGGGCCAAGCGCAATCCACCCGTCCGGATGAACCGATCGGCCAGGTATTTCTACGCGCCGAGGTCGCGTTGAGCACGGAAAAGGATCGTTACCGGCAGAGCCTGGCCTGAGGCCTGCGAACTGATCCATTGCTTCGCGCACGTACCTTCATCCCAACCCCTCCCACTAGGCGAGGGCTGGAAGCGAGGCGTCAGCGGTGTTGCTTGGTGGACTTGCTCTCACCGCTTGACTTGAACGATGGACCAGGCGGAAGCAATTGACGCCCCTCTCCCATCGGGGCGAAAAAGCACCGCTTGCACGCCACCGGCGCGCGTGCCTTGGAGCGCCCGCGTCGCGGGCGCGGGCCGGACAACGGGGTTGGAGTGAGGGTATGGCACCACTGCATTGCTCACCTTCGCAACGACCCTGCTGCCTTCCACGCTGCGTCTGCACAGCAACACGAACGCACACTCACCCCAGCGCACACTGCTTTAACTGGCGATCGGCGTACCACAGCGCGCGGCGGGCCAGGTCGTAGGCGCTGTCGGCCTGACGCGGCAGCATCTGCGCGGCCATCACCGGATCGGCACCGTTGTTCAAGGCGTGCTCGGCACGCTCCAGATCCGACAGGTGCGCGCGCACCGGCGATAACAGCGACTTGCGCGTGGAGGCATCGCAACGCGCGCTACGCTGTTCCAGCGCCGCCAACGCCTCGCGGATGCGACGGCTGGCTTCGCCCTTGAGGTCGGGCAGCGTTTCGTGCGCGATCGGCGCCGATTTATAAGCATCGCCGGTCGCCTCGCTGCCCATCTCGGCCTGGTTGCCGGCCAGCGCTGGATTGAAGCGCACGTCCGGCGGCGGTCGCGCCTTGGCGACCTGAGTCTGCGGCCCATTGAGCATGTCGTTGAACTTCTTCATGCCGCGATTCATTTCCTGCATCGCCACATCGCCCAGCGTGCCGTCGCTTTTCCAGTCCTTGGCGAAGCGGGTTTCCTGGTACTGCACCGGATTGACCCGTTCCATCACGTTGCGCGCCTTGGCCTGCGCACGCTCGTCGGTCATGCCCGGCGGCACCGCGCTGCCGGTCTGCGCCATCGGGTCGGCCTGCGCCATGCGCAGGCGCCCGTCGCGGGTATACAGCTGGGCCGACATGGAGTCGCTGGCCGGCGCATTCGCGGCAGCTACCTGCCGCGGCGGCGGCGGTGGCGTGCGCGTGGGTGGCGGCGCCGTGCGTGCAGCCGATGCGGATGCAGCGCGCGGTTGACGCCCGGATTCCTGTGGCGGTTCCGGCGGAACCGGAGGCGCTTGTTGCGGCCGCGGCACGAAATACACCTGCAACGCATCGTCGTGTTGCGGGGTTTCGCGCGGTGGCGGCATGTACAGCAACAGGCAGGCAAGAAAGAACAGGATGGCGCCCGTGCATGCGACAGCGGCAACATGCGGGACAAGCGCTTCCTTCCTGCTGGTAGTCACAATGCGGGAGACCGATGAGATGAGAATGCGGATGCCACCCGGTGAACCCCGGTGTACGACGCGCAAATCTAGCGGGCGCGGCGCGGGCGCGCGTTTGTAATTCGTTGTCTGGCCGGAAAGGGCCAGCCGCCATTCACATTGAGCCGCAGGTGGGCGCAAGTGGATTGGAGCATCCGCTGCGCGCAGGGAATGACGCGAGCACTGACCGCATGCGGCATAACGCAGTCGAGAAATTCGGCAGGCAGATCGCTGGCCATATGATGCGCAGGCCAACCGCGAGCGCACGCATGCCTCAGCCCACACGGGCTGAGGCCGACCGCCAGCGCTGTTTTCCGGAGTGCCACTGCGGCCATCAGGCTCCGTCGGCGCGGTACAACCGCTGACACACCTCGCAGAAGAACGCGCGGCGCCCGGCCTTGCCCAAGTGCTTTCGGCACTGCAGCGGTGCGCGATCGCGCGGGCAGCTGGTCTTGGTGTGCACCTGGTAATGCGTCTTCAGCACGCAGGCTTTTTTCCAGGTGGAGAAATCGAAACTGTAATCGCGCGCCTGGGTGACCAATTGGCCCAGCTTCGCGCCGGCAACGCGCCCACCGTGCTCTCGGGATGCACACGGATGCGGTGCAGCACTTCGTTCTTGATGATGTTGCCTACGCCGGCAAAGATGGTTTGGTCGAGCAATGCATCGGCGGCCAACAGGCAGGGCGCGGCGCGCAGCTTGCGACGCGCCTGCGCGGCATCCCACAGCGGATTCATCACATCCGCCGTCCAGTCGTAGACTTCATCCAGCGGACGCTCGATGAACTGCACCGAGCACGCATAAAAATGCAGTCGCTGGCCTTTGGAAAATTCCAGGCACAAGCGCGGCACCGCGTTGGGTTTGTCCTCGTTGATGCGATAACTGCCAAACAACAAAAAGTGGATGCGTACGCTGAAATGCGCGCGTTCGATCAAAAAAAGCGTTTGCCCCAGCTGCGCAGCGCCAGCACTTTCTGCTGATCCAGACGCGCGATGTCCTGCTTGCTGTTGCCGGACACACGCAGGATCTTGCGGCCGACAAACGCTTCGGCGTCTTCGCGCAGGATGACACGTGAGGGACCTTCTGGCATGCGCCAAGTATCGAAGCGGCCGGTGATTCGGCCGTGATTGCGATGCACACGACATCCTGACGCGCGTGCCTGCATACAGGGCTGCCACCCTCACCTCACCTGCCATGCCAGCTCAACCATCCAGTGCAGTTGCACGCGTGCGTTGTGGTTGCGCAGGCTGGTCGATTCCCGCCGCCGACCGCGCGCAGTTCGGCGAGGGCGCCAGCGTGTTGCAGCGCTACGCCACGCGTTTTGATGCAGTGGAGATCAACTCCTCGTTCCATCGCCCGCACCGCGCCATTCCCTACGCGCGATGGACCGACAGCGTGCCGGAGGATTTTCGTCTTTCGGTCAAGCTGCCGCGCAGTATCAGCCACGACGCACGCCTGCACGGCACCGGGCCGCTGCTGGACGCTTTCCTCGCGCAGGTCGGCGCGCTAGGGATGCGGTTGGGCTGCCTGCTGCTGCAACTGCCGCCCAGCGCGGCCTTCGATGCTGCGGTGGCGTCACGGTTCTTTGCGATGCTGCGCCGGCGCTGGGACGGCGGCGTGGTCTGCGAACCGCGCCACGCCAGCTGGTTCGCCGCACCCGCGCAGGCCTTGCCCGCACGCCACCGCATTGCACGCTGCGCCGCCGACCCGGCGCCGGTGCCCGCGGCCGCCATCCCGAAGCCGGCTGCCGCGCCGTTGTATTGGCGCTGGCATGGCGCCCCACGCATCTACTACAGCAGCTACCCGGCCTACCCGACAACGCACAGCCGCTGGCCGAACGCTGGGTGATCTTCGACACCAGCGCGGCCGGCTGTGCGATGTCCAATGCGCTGGAATTGCAGCGCTTGCTTGGCACCGACCGCAAGCGCTAGCGCGGGTCGGCGGCAGCATTCCGACGCATCTGTCTGGCGCGCATCTTGCAGCGGCTACGGCGCGCGGGTGCTGCAAATTCAAGCTGCCCGGATCCGCGCCGATACGCCTGAATCAACACGCGTTCCGGCATCACGCCGGATCAGCTTGCTGAATCCAGTTGTTCCCGTGCGAAGCCTGTCGGCATGCCGGCACCTCACTCGGTCCCGTCCGCCACTTCGGTCGTTTACCATGCCCTACGCCACTGCCCGTTCCGGAGATGCCATGAGTTCTGCCGCGCCCCCGTGCTGCACGTCGCTGCTTGGCCTGTCGCTGAGCATGTTTGTCGCGCCGTGCACACTGACTGCCGCGCCGTTGGACACACCGATCGTCAATGCGCCGGCACCCACGCCGCCGACGCCGGACCTGGCCTACCCGGAGCTGTTTCGGGCTGTGCAGCGTGGTGAGCTGTTCGACGACCAGAAGCACTTCGTCGACTTCCTGCCGTTGCGCGACCCGGCGTTGATCAATGCCGACTATCTGGCCCAGCACGACCACCCCGGTTTCGACCTGCGCAAGTTCGTGGACGCCAATTTCGAAGAATCGCCACCGGTGCAGACCGACGCGATCCGTCAGGACACCGCGCTGCGCGAGCACATCGATCTGCTCTGGCCCAAGCTGGTGCGCAGCCAGACCCACGTGCCGCCGCACAGCAGCCTGCTGGCGCTGCCGCACCCGTACGTGGTCCCGGGCGGGCGCTTCCGCGAGGTGTATTACTGGGATTCCTACTTCACCATGCTGGGCTTGGTGAAGAGCGGCGAGACCGCGCTCAGCCGCCAGATGCTCGACAACTTCGCCTACCTGATCGACACCTACGGGCATATTCCCAACGGCAACCGCACCTACTATCTCAGCCGCTCGCAGCCGCCGTTCTTCTCCTACATGGTGGAACTGCAGGCCGGCGTGGAAGGCGAGGCGGTCTATCAGCGCTACCTGCCGCAGCTGCAAAAGGAATATGCCTACTGGATGCAGGGCAGCGACGACCTGCAGCCCGGCCAGGCAGCGCGCCATGTCGTGCGCCTGGCCGATGGCAGCGTACTCAACCGCTATTGGGACGAGCGCGACACCCCGCGCCCGGAAGCCTGGTTGCACGACACCCGCACCGCCGCCGAGGTGAAAGACCGCCCGGCCGCCGAGGTCTACCGCGACCTGCGTGCCGGCGCCGAGAGTGGCTGGGACTACACCAGCCGCTGGCTGGCCGACGGCCAGAACCTGCGCAGCATCCGCACCACCGCCATCATCCCGATCGACCTCAACAGCCTGCTCTACCACCTGGAACGCACCCTGGCCCAGGCCTGCGCGCAGCCGGGTGCGGAGTGCTCGCGCGATTACGCCGCACTCGCACAGCAACGCAAGCAGGCCATCGATGCGCATCTGTGGAACAAGGCCGGCTATTACGCCGACTACGACTGGCAGACGCGCACGCTGAGCAATCAGGTCACCGCCGCAGCGCTGTATCCGCTGTTCGCCGGCCTGGCCTCGGACGATCACGCCAAGCGCACCGCCAGCACCGTGCGTCACACGCTGCTGCGCCCGGGCGGCCTGGCCACCACCGCAGTGAAGACCGGCCAGCAATGGGACGAGCCCAATGGCTGGGCGCCGCTGCAATGGGTGGCCGTGGACGGCCTGCGCCGCTATGGCGAAGACGCGCTGGCACGCACCATCGGCGAGCGCTTCCTCGCCCAGGTGCAGGCGCTGTTCGCACGCGAGCACAAGCTGGTCGAAAAATACGGTCTGGAATCCGATGCAGCCGGCGGCGGCGGTGGCGAATATGCCTTGCAGGACGGCTTCGGCTGGACCAACGGCGTCACCTTGATGCTGTTGAACTTGTATCCGGGCAAGGACACCAAAGCCGCACCCGCCAAGCGCATGCGCAAGCCCGAGGCCACGGCGCGCTAAGGACTGTCCCGTTGCGGCGCGTTGCGTGGCAGCAGCAGGATCGGAGGGTTGCTGGAGATTTGACGGTGCACGTCGTCGCTGCGCAGCACAGCCATCACGGCAACAGTGCGCGCCCTCTAGTTGTTCTCAACCCTGGCGAGCAATCATCAAATGCGTGCGCAGCGCGCAGGAGCCGCAGCACACGAGCGCTCCATGCCGACTCCGGGCATCGCCCACGTCTGGCTGGCGGTGAGTGAGCGCCGCTGCTTGGATCGCAGCGCTCACTCACCCGTACGCGCAGATCGCGATTGGTCATCGCCATATTGCCGCCGTAATCGCGCGCAGTGATGCGCTGCACATAGGTGCCATCCCGCGACCGCAACGTAGACGGCCGCGTATCATGCGCACTCTTTGCCCAAAGGACGGACCCATGGCCGTACGCACGCTCAACGACTTTCTCGCCCATTCCAAGGAAACGGACGTCAGCCCCGATCCGTTCGAGCTGGAAAACCCGCATCTGCTGGAAGTGCGCCTGGACGGCATGGTGTGGTCCAAGGCCGGCGCCATGGTCGCGCGCACCGGCAACGTCAAGTTCACCCGCGAGGGGCTGCTCGAACAAGGCCTGGGCAATCTGCTGAAAAAAGCCATCAGCGGCGAAGGCATGCAGCTGATGAAGGCCGAAGGCCAGGGCCGCGTCTATCTGGCCGACCTCGGCAAGCTGGTCACGCTGCTGCGTTTGAATGGCGAGGCGATCTTCGTCAATGGCAACGATGTGCTGGCGTTCGAGTCCGGCATCGAACACAAGATCACGATGATGCGCAAAGTGGCAGGCATGCTCTCGGGCGGGCTGTTCAACGTGCGCCTGAGCGGCCACGGCATCGTGGCGATCACCTCGCACTACGAACCGCTGACGCTACCGGTCACCGCTGCCAGCGGCCCGGTGTTCACCGACCCCAACGCCACCGTCGCCTGGTCCGGCACGCTGACCCCGGAACTGGTCACCGATGTGTCGATCGGCACGCTGTTGGGCCGCGGCTCGGGCGAAAGCCTGCAGATGCGCTTCGCCGGCGAAGGCTGGGTGGTGGTGCAGCCTTATGAAGAAGCCAGCTTCCAGCAATCCAAGGGCTGATGATCGACGCCCAGCTGCGCGATGCGTGGCTGGGCAACTTACTGGCACTGACTTCATGCGCACAGCTGCCTCCATCGCTCTGCTCCTGGGACTGCGTTTGGCGTTCGCCGCCATTGCGCTGGCCGTGCTCATGGCATCGGGAAATCAGCAATGGAGGTGCAGCTGCGAGGGTGCAGATCACTGGCATTACATCGGTGCCGAGGGGATCGCAGAAAGCAAGTCGCATCTGGACACCACCAAACACGCCACATCCGGCAAGCGCACGGATCGCGCCGCGCAGATCAGCGACCGCGTGTACAGCTTTCTCTTCCCAGACCTGAAGTACTAGCGCATCGGTCCAGTCGAATCTGCTTCGATGCGCTGCAGGATCAGACGCAACGACCGGTCTCACACCCATCCACGCTTGCGAAACCAGGCCAGCGGCACCACCACGCTCAGCGCGATGATGCCCAGCGCCCAGAAGTAGTGGTCGTGCCCCTTGAGTTCGGGCATGTAAGAGAAGTTCATGCCCCAGATGCCGACCAGCACGGTGGGTGGGATGCCGACGACCGATGCCACCGCCATCACCTTCATCACGTTGTTCTGGTCCATGTTGATCATGCCCAGCACGCTGTCGAGCAGGAACTCGATGCGGTCGTCCATGTGCTGCTGGAACTCGCTCAAGGTGGTCAGGTCCTTGTGCAGCAGGGTGATGCGTTTGGCCGCATCGGCGCCGAACCAATCCGGGGCCGCGCCATCTAGATAAGTGACCAGACGCAGCATGCCTTGCCCGGCGTTGTGCAGGCCGCCGAGCTGGCGGCCCATATCGCCGACCTGATGCAGCATGCGCTCCAGATCCTTGGTCTTGTGTGGGCTGTCGAACACCTGCCGCGTGGTTTCGGTGACTGCCGCTTCGAGCGCCTCGAGCCGGTCTGCCAAGCGCCCCACCAGTTGATCGAACATGCGTAGCAGCAAATCGTCCGAGCTGTGGCAGGGCTCGTGTTCCAGCCGCGCGGTCAATGCCTCCAATGAGCCGATGCGCTGCTCGCGCAAGGTCACCAGTATGGTGGGCGACAGCGCAAACCCCAACGGCGCAGTAGGGCCGTCCTCGTCCTGGAAACGCGGCACATTGAGAAACAGCACATCGCCCTGGCGGCGTACCCGGCTGCTGAATTCGATCTCGCCAATCGCCGCACGATCGGGCAATGCGAACCCCGTCTTTTCAGCGGCTTGCGCCAACTCTTGCGGACTCGGCTGGCACAAGTCGACCCAACAACCGTGGGTATGCTGGGTTCCGGCAATCGGGTGGATCGTGATCATGCATCGACTATGAGATGAAAGAGCTCAAGCATCCTCCGCGTCCCCCATGGCGTCAACGCCGGCACATGCCCATCGGCGATGGCTACGATGGCCGTACCTGGTCACGCATGCGATCGCCGTGCGGTGTCCGCAAGGCAGCGAAAGCTTTCGCCAAATCGCACATCGATTCTGCTGTGAGCGGTATGCACGTTCTGGCTGTCTTACATTTCCGCTCACGCATTCCAGGAGTACGCGCATGAAAATCTCCGGCTCGGCGTCTCGCGGGCTACACGAGCATATCGGTCATGTTGATCAGCGACATGCCCCATGGGTTTGCGACGACGTCCGCATCGACGTCCACTCCCAGCTCCGCGGGCCGCCTCGTCTGCGCCGAAGCGCATCAGCCACCGAGCAATCGCGGGCGTTCGTCGCAGACAGCAGCCATCTCGATGCGCTGTTCGGCAGCACCCAGCCCGCGCGCGGAAAGCATCTGAACGACGGTGTCCACCGGACGCCGATCCAGGCTCAGGAAATAACTGAGGCCCCCGCGCACGTCAAGATCAATCCAACACGCCTGTTCGTCTCGACCGGTCAGGCACTGGAAATGCCGCATCGTCTCGATCCAGCCAAGCTCTCCAAGGATCTCGGGCTGAGCGAGGACGCCATCGATCGCATCAGGAGCACCCCCACGTTCCACGAACAGACTGCAACCGGCGTCCCGTCCAGTACGCCACTGGCTCAGCGGCTGCGCCTGGACGATCTGCGCGACAAGAAAGTGGAGTACAAATGGAACATCGCCAGCAATGGCAGCCTGGTCATCGGCGAAGTGCATCCTGGCGTGGTCCTGGACGAGCCGATGACAAACAAGGATGCGCGAAAGAAGAAACAGCCATACGCGCAAGGCCATGTCACCCTCGTGGGCGGCCAACCATGGAACAAGACCCCCTGGCAGGAAAACCGCCTGCTACCGGAAGCGCGCCTCAGCGGTACCCTGTACTACAACCCGGACGGCGAGCTCTGCATCGATAACGATTCGGGGCGATTCAGCGAATATGCCGACCGCACACCACAGCATCTTGAAAACGTCGCCAAGCTCTTTCAGCACTACGGTCTGCCGGTCACGCCGGAATGGAAAGCAAAGAAACAGATCCCGTTGCAGCGTCTGCCCGCCGGCGCGGCCATAGCGTCGCCGAGCCCGGCAGAGGAAGGCGAAGCGGCGCATTCTGACCCGAACGGTGAATGATGCGCCGTACACGCGCATCGACATGACAGCTCGCAGCGTGCGGTCACCGCCGCACGCTGCACACCGGATGAGTGCCGCATGGCTCGCTCAGCGCTGCCGGTTCTCGCGGCGTTTGACTGCATAGCCAATGGCCAGGAGCAGGAACCACACCGGGCTGGCCAGCAAGGCCTGACGCGTGTCGTCCTGCAAGGTCAGCAGCACGATGACGAAGGCGAAGAACGCCAGGCAGATGTAGCACATCAGCACGCCGCCGGGCATCTTGAACGCCGAGGCGGCGTGCTGCTCCGGGCGCTTGCGCCGGTACGCGATGTAGGCGCACAGGATCAGCGACCACACGAACATGAAAAGCACCGCCGACAACGTGGTGACCAGCGTGAACGCGGTGACCAGGTTAGGAATCAGGTACACCAGCATCGCGCCCAGCAACAGGCACAGACACGAAAACAGCAGGCCGCGCGCCGGCACCGCCGCACGCGACAGCTTGGCAAAGCCCTTCGGCGCATGCTGTTCTTCGGCCAGGCCATAGAGCATGCGGCTGGTGGAAAAGATGCCGCTATTGGCCGAGGAGGTGGCCGAGGTCAGCACCACGAAGTTGATCAGACTCGCTGCCGCCGGCACACCGGCCAGCACGAACAACTCCACGAACGGACTCTTGTCGGCCACCACCTGCCGCCACGGCGTCACCGCCATGATGGCGATCAGCGCGAGCACGTAGAAGATCAAAATGCGCACCGGAATCGAGTTGATCGCCTTGGGCAGGTTGCGGCGCGGATCGGCGGTTTCTGCAGCAGTGGTGCCGACCAGCTCGATGCCGACGAAAGCGAACACCGCAATCTGGAAGCCGGCGAAGAACCCGCCGATGCCCATCGGGAACATGCCGCCGTCGTTCCACAGATTCGACAGCGAGGCCACGTTGCCCGACGGCGAACGGAAGCCCCACACCACCAGGCCAGCACCGGTCACGATCAAGGCGGCAATGGCGATGATCTTGATCAGCGCGAACCAGAATTCCATCTCGCCAAACAATTTCACCGTGACCAGGTTCAGGCTCAGCAGCAACAACACGCACAAGACTGCGGGGATCCACGGCGCCAATCCTGGAAACCAGAACTGCGCATAGGCCGCAATTGCGATGACATCGGCAATGGCGGTGATGATCCAGCAGAACCAGTACGTCCATCCGCAGAAAAATCCGGCCCACGGCCCGAGCAGGTCGGTGGAGAAGTCGATGAACGACTTGTATTCCAGATTGGAGAGCAGCAGCTCGCCCATCGCGCGCATCACGAAGAACAACATCGCGCCGATGATGAGATAGACGAACAGGATGGACGGCCCGGCCAGACTGATCGTCTTGCCCGAACCCATGAACAGGCCGGTCCCGATCGCTCCGCCGATGGCGATCAACTGCAGGTGGCGATTGGACAGGCTGCGTTGCAGATGATCGGGCGCGGACGGGTCAGACATGGGCACGGCACCGGAGGAGTGGGCAAGCTAGTCAACATACGAGATCGCGCCCATGCGTGCCAGGGGACGCGCCTTATGCCAGGCTGTGGTGGACAGGTCCTCTGCAACGACCTGGGCAAGGCCCGCGTCGCAGACCTGCACCGCCCCAAGACCGCAACCAGCGTTCAGGCCGTACCGCGCTCCCGGCGGAGACAATTCGCATTGCATGCAGCTCAGTCTGCCGGTACCTGCTCACGCCATCTCGACCGTAGCGACCTCGCATCGCACCATCCCGAGGTCTTCCGACACCGGCATGCAGGTCAGACGCGCTGGTTCACGTTCACCGCCAGGCACCGGGCATCGGAAGCTGTGGCGGAATGCCCCGCAACCACGACGCCAACCGAGACTGACATCCAACATAATCCAGGGAAATATACTTTTCCGACCCGCTCCTAAAATCGAAAATAAAACATTTCGAGCAGCATTAAACAATTTTCGAGATTATCTTTATTAACTTCCTCTCCGAATAACCGATATCCGTCTGCGTTGGCGCCTCCACATAATCGGCACCTGCAATAACTCCACACCTTTCGCAGATGGTGAGCGTAGTCGTCCACAGTTCCAGGATCTGCCTTATGGTAGCGCTCGCTTTCTAGAGGCCGCGCACGGATTCGCGCCATTGATGCTGGCCTTCTACGTTCTTCGCCTCGCCAGACAGTCTCCCATGCATCTTCAGCCACACCTTGCCCGCAAGGCCTGCTGCCGTTGTCGATCGATACGCCGGCCATGTCGGTCGATGGTCGCGGCAGGCGGGTCGACGAAAGCGGTCATGAGCCGCAACGACGCAGCACACAGTCGACCGGTGCGCCTGGGCATCAGCCCGCTGCAGCTGCGCTCAAACGGGCAACGGAGTCGACGCATTGCGCCGACCGATGCGCGAATACGGCGAGCCGCTTGAATGCGACATGCCGCACCATCTCCTGCGCCGATCGCCCCGGCGCAGGACCACCGATGCACGCGCGCATCTGGAGCGCGTTCGGCTGCGCACGTGCATCACTCACCCCGAGCGGGCATCCATCGAGAGAAACCACCAGTCACGGAGAATCACGCGACATCTTGATATTTCACTATTACACACCGTTTCACCACTTACCCATCTCAAGGCGAAATTCAATGTCATCTTCGACAAACCTCCGACCCTGCGTCACGTCCAAGCTCGCCGTTTCGTTGCTGACAGGCGCGCTGCTCGTTCCCGTTGCCGCATCCGCCCAGAGCCATGTCGACAACCCGTTTGTCGGCGCGAGCGGGTATGTCAATCCCGATTATTCGAAGGAAGTCAACTCGTCGATCGTCAAGGTCAAGGATGTGCAACTGAAAGCCAAGATGCAGGTCGTCAAGTCCTATCCGACCTCCGTCTGGCTGGATTCGATCAACGCGATCTATGGCGGCTCGCGCAACGCCGGCCGCCTCAGTCTGCAAGGCCACCTGGATGCGGCATTGGCGCAGAAAAAGGCCAATACGCCTATCACGGTCGGCTTTGTCATTTACGACATGCCGGGGCGCGACTGCCATGCGCTGGCTTCCAACGGCGAGCTACCACTGACGCAAGCCGGCTTGCAGCGCTACAAGACCGAATACATCGACGTCATCGCATCGACGCTGGCCAATCCGAAATACAAGGATCTTCGGATCGTCAACATCATCGAGCCGGACAGCCTTCCGAATCTTGTCACCAATCAAAGCACGCCCGCCTGCGGCCAGGCGGCATCCAGCGGCATTTACGAGGCCGCCATCAAGTACGCGCTCGACAAGCTCCATGCCATTCCCAATCTCTACAATTACCTGGATATCGGCCATTCCGGCTGGCTGGGGTGGGATAGCAACCGTAGCCCGGCAATTTCGCTGTACACACGGGTCGTGCAGGGAACGGCAGCCGGTTTGGCCAGTGCGGATGGCTTCATCACCAACACCGCCAATTACACGCCGCTTCATGAGCCGAACCTGCCCAATCCGGACCTGACGATCGGTGGCCAGCCCATTCGCTCGTCCAACTTCTATCAATGGAACAGTTTCTTCGACGAATCGACCTATGCGGAAGCGCTCTACAACGGCTTCGTCGGCGCGGGTTGGCCCAGCAAGATCGGCTTTCTGATCGACACCGGTCGCAACGGCTGGGGCGGCAAAGCACGCCCTGCATCTGCCAGCGGCAATGACATCAACACCTACGTGGACTCCGGACGCGTGGACCGTCGCCTCCATCGCGGCAACTGGTGCAATCAAAGTGGTGCGGGGATCGGCATGCCGCCGACTGCGGCACCCGGCGGGCATATCCATGCCTATGTGTGGGGCAAGGGAGCGGGCGAATCCGACGGCTCCAGCAAGTACATCCCCAACAACCAGGGCAAGGGCTTCGACAGATACTGCGACCCGACCTATACGACGCCGGACGGCACGTTGACGGGTGCCTTGCCGAACGCGCCGATCGCCGGTAACTGGTTCCACGCGCAGTTCGTCCAGTTGGTCGCCAATGCGTATCCCGCCATCGGCACCTCGACCAAGGCGGCGCTGCCGTCGGCGTCGACCGACGCGGTGCCCGCCAGTCGGCCGACGGCGACCAAGGGGCTGACCGCCAATGCAGCGGATGGCAAGGTCAGGCTCAGCTGGTCGCCCGTTGCCGGTGCCACGGGTTACACGGTGCAACGTGTCGCCGACGCAGCCGCTGCTCCCATCACCGTCGCATCGGGCCTGACCTCGCCCTCATATGTGGACCAGGCGCTCACCAACGGCACCACGTACTACTACAAGGTAACGGCCACCGACGCATCGGGTGCAGGCGCGAGCTCGGTCACCGTGAGCGCGACGCCGCATCGGTAATGCGATAACTGCGTTGCCACAGAGCGGTAGAGGCTAGTGTGCTCTACCGCTCCTCGGCCGCGGGAGGAGCGCTGCAACAACGATGGCCGCGCCTTGCGCCCGCCATTTCAATCGCTGTCGTGCTGCTCTACCTCTGTCTGGAGCGCGGCATGCGCTTCGAATGAGATGACATCGGAGCAGATGCCGTCGCCGGCGGAACGGGCGCTGCATGGCACAGGCTCGGCAGCGCCACGGCACGCGGCGCAGCGCCCACTCCGTGCCGCTGACGGCCAACCCGGACGGGAAGCGGCCTGTGGCACACCGGGACTGCATCGCGCGCGGTGCCGGGGAGCTGCGCCCTTTTGTCTCCAGCCGCACAGGCCGCTTCGCACGCATTTCAACGTACATAACACACTGCAGAAGACGTCGATGCTGCCACACATCCATTTCTTGATCGCGCTCGCAACGCTCATCCCGGTCACCGCGCCGGCGATGCAGGTCAGTACGCAAGCTCCTCTTGTCGATGCAACAGGTCAGACGCTGCATATTCGCGGGGTCACCTGGCCCGGCTTCGATCGCGCCGGGTTGGCGGCCGTCGGCATGCGCAACAACACACTGGCGCAACTGCTGGATCGGATGCAGGCGTCAGACATCAATGCCGTCCGTGTGCCGGTCTGCGCCGCTGTTCTGCAACGCGCCCCTGTGGCAGCTGCAGAAGTTGCCGGCGATTCCACGCTGCGCGGATTAGATTCCTTGCAACTGCTCGACGCAGTGGTGCATGCCGCAAGCCAGCGCGGGATGCAGGTGATGTTCGCGTTTGCAGATGGAGGCTGCGATGACCGCGCACCGCTCCTGGGCGCACAGCAACAGGCATGGACGCGCGGCCTGGTCACGCTGGCACGCCGCTATGGCGGCAACGCCAATGTCCTGGGTATCGACCTTGGCAGCAGCGGCTATCGCAATGCCAGCTGGGCAGGAAACGCGGCGGATCAGGATTGGAACCGGGTAGCGTCGCGCGCAGCTGCAACGGTGCTGGCGCAGGCACCGCGCTGGGTCGTGGGTGTGGAAGGTGTGGGCAGCAATGCGGTGTGCAGTGACCCAGAGCGCAAGGCGCCTGGCAGCAATCTCCAGCCGTTCGCGTGCGTGCCGCTGGACATCGCTCGCCGACACTTGGTGTTGATGCCGAAGTTGGCGGGCCCGGATCGCGATACGACCGATGCCTTCTCCGCACCCGGATTTGCGCAGGCACTGCCCGCCATGTGGCAACGCGACTTCGGCCAATTGGCAATCGACCATGCAGTGGTACCCGTCAGCCTCGGCGGTGGACTGGGCGATGGCGACCCGCGTGACCCGGCATGGCAAACCGCATTGAGCGGTTATTTGGCAAACGCAGGAATACGCAGCGCATTTCTCGGCAGTTGGGAAACGGCCAATGCCAACAACGGCGGCCTGTTGGCGCCGGATGGCAGCCCCTGCGCAGACAAACTGCTGATCTTGCGTCATGCCTGGGGCAGGTTATCCGTGATGCCCGCCATTGGGACAGCAACTAGCGACAGCACGAAGAATGCGAGCGGGAAGAAGTCGTGGAATAGTACTTTCACCGGCACTGCCACCATGACCGGCTCCGGCTACTCTGGCGGCGCGCTCCTGCTGGACCCCATTCCGAATGATGCCTTCATCACCGCGCTCAACTCCACGCAGCTGAACTTCGGCGGGATCAAGGCCGCGCTGGCTGGTGCCTATCTGGAAGTGACCGGCCCCAGGGGAAAGACCACCGTCTATGTCACCAACCTGTATCCGGAGGGCGCCTCCGGCGGCCTGGATCTGTCGCCCAACGCCTTCGCGGCGATCGGCAACACGGCAGACGGGCGCATTCCGATCAGCTGGAAGGTCGTCCGCGCGCCGATTACCGGCAACGTGCAGTACCGCATCAAAGAAGGCAGTTCACGCGATTGGGCCGCGATCCAGGTGCGACACCACACCTATCCGGTGGTCAAGTTCGAAGTCAAACAAGGCAGCACCTGGACCAGTCTGCCGAAGACCGATTACAACCATTTCGTAGGCACAAACCTCGGCAACAAGCCGCTGTCCATCCGCATCACCGACATCCGCGGGGAGGTCATCGCGGACAAGATTCCCGCGCTGACGGAATACGGTAGCTCCAAGCCGTATTTCGAGCCCGGCAACGTACAGTTTCCCTGAGGCCGGCACGACGCAGCACTCATACGATCTTCGTCCGCCGCCACCAACGCGACACCTGTTCCTCGCGCACCAGGGTGAACAAACCCGCGCCCAGAATCAGCGCGATGCCCATGGCCATCGGCCAGTCCAGATGATCGTGAAACAGCAGGTAGCCGAAGGCGATGGCCCACACCATCTGGCTGTATTGCGTGGGCGCGACCACGCTGACCGGCGCCATGCGCGTGGCGTACATCATGCAGATAGCGGCCAGCCCGGCGAGTAGGCCGTAGCCCGCCAACAAGCCCCATTGGGACAGCGTGGGCCAGACGAAGCTGGGCAACATCATGATCCCACCCATCACCAACGGGCCGATCACCCCGGCGCCATACAAGGTCAACCGCTTTTCGCTATGCCCGGCCATGCGCAAGGCGATCACCGAGATGGCACCGACCAGGCCACACACGATCGCCGCCACATGCCCGTGGGTGAGATGCCGAAAGCCGGGACGCAGCACGATCAACACGCCGATGAAGCCGACGATGACCGCCGACCAGCGCCGCCAGTGCACTTCTTCCTTGAGGAAGATCACTGACAGCACGGTGACAAAGATCGGCATCAGGAAGATCAGCGCGAACGCTTCGGCCATCGGCAAGGTGGTAAAGGCGATCACCGAGGTGAGATTGCCGATGGCACCCGTGAGCGCGCGCAGCAGCCACAGTGCCGGCTGCTTGGCCATCACCAGTTCGCGCAGCTGGTCGTCTGGCTTTTTCAGGAACGGCACCGCCAGCAGCATCAGCAGCGCGCCGAGAAACAGTACTTCGTAGACTGGCAGCGTGCCTTCAAGCAGCTTCACGAACGCATCGCTGATCGAATAGGCCGCATAGCAGGCGAACCCCAACAACACACCCTTCAGCATTGCCCACACTCCACGGTTGACGCCGATCGGACGAGGTGTCGATACGGATTGCATGCAGTATGCGGTGCGGCGTGTGTCAGCGAAACGGCGTACGCAGTCCACCTCGGTGATGCGCGTGGGGGCCGCGGCGGCCCCTCACGGGATGCTCGACCGCGACGGGTCGGTTACGATGCCGGCCCCGTCCTTGCATCCGTGCGGTATCGTCCGCGTCTCGCACACAGAGCTGTCAGCCGTGCCCCATTACTCCGGCCCCCTACTCGTTCTCGCCGATGCCCAAGCGCTGCTTGCTGCGCGCGGAAGTGGTCTGACTCACTGGACCGGGTCACTCGACCTGGGCCGCAGCACCGATACCGCCCAGCTCGATGCACAAACCTGGCAATGGCGCGGCCGGGGTTACCCGTATCCGGGCAAGCTCAAGGACCGCACGCTGTACTTCTGGGATGGCGACGATTTCGCGCCGATCTCGCGCTACAGCGGTGCGTTGATCAAGCTGGTACCCACCCAATGGGGCGCGCCGACGTTCGAGATCGACGGTATCAAGATGCTGCCGTCGGCGCAGTTGTCGCCGTTCGAGGATGCACGGCGCAAGGTGGCCTTGGTGGATCCGCGCGGCAAGACCGTGCTGGACACCTGCGGTGGTCTGGGCTACTTCGCCGCCTGCTGCCTGGAGGCTGGCGTCGCGCAGTTGCTCTCGTTCGAAAAGAATGCCGACGTGCTGTGGTTGCGCACACTGAATCCATGGTCGCCGGATCCGGACGCTGCTGCTGCTGGCGGGCGCCTGCAGCTGACCCATGCCGATATCGCCCAGCACATCGCCACGCTGGCCGACGAGTCGGTCGATGCCATCCTGCATGATCCACCGCGCTTCGGCATAGCTGGCGAGCTGTATGCGCAGGTGTTCTACGATCAGCTGGCACGCGTGTTGCGTCGTGGCGGGCGCCTGTTTCACTACACCGGCGCGCCCAACAAGCTCACCAGCGGGCGCGATGTGCCCAACGAAGTGCGCAAGCGCTTGACCAAGGCCGGTTTCACTACGCAACTTGCGCTGGATGGCGTGCTGGCGACCTTGCCTGCACGGCGCTGAGTGCGTGTCCCGGCACGGTTGAAGCTGGCAACACGACGCGGTTGGCGATCGTCTGGCAGATGCGCAGCAGCGTTCGCCAACAGCACGCATGCGCACTGCATGGCGACTCACAACGCGCGCAACGCCGGCATGGCGGTCAGCGCGGCGGCGGCATCGCTTGCAGCCAGCCGCTGGACGGATCTGCGTACTGCCCGGCCCTCGACACGGACGTTGCATGGGCGCCCCTTTGATCACGGTCTTGCTGGCCTCGCTGTTGCTGGTCGCCGCTGCACCCACGCGCGCGCAGACACCATCGGCATCGCCAAGCGCGCCACCGCAGCCCATGTCTGAAGTGACCACGCGCTATCCCGTCACCACTGCAACGCTGGCCGGGCGTGTGATTCGCCTGGGCGAAGACGAGGGCAACTGCGCCGTGGTGCCCGACGTCGAAGTCCTGGTGCTGGGCATCGGCGCACCATGCTACTTCAGCATCGATCGTCAGCACGCCGCGCAAGCCCGTCGCTTCCAGGGCAGCGATATCGTGCTGGTACAGCACGCACATCCAACGTCGCGACCGGACTGGGACGTGGCGGTCTACGGGCCCATCTGCGCCTTCGAAGCACAGCCGGTGCGCGACGTCGGCGGGGCACTGGAACCCGGCAGCGTCGCCGGCTCCTGGCATTGCGATCCCACCGCAGGCGCCGACCAGCAGCAGTTCGTCTACAGCTACGACACCTGGCCCATGCGCGACACGCAGTTGCGTGCACGCAGGCAAAAAAGCCCTGAGTGTTGCTTGACTGGCGAACTCACCGTCGGCGACGACGTGCCTTCCCGTTGGCATAGGCAAACCCGCCCATCATCGCCAATAGCATGCAGCTCAGCAGTGCATCCCCGCCGATGGATATCCAGAAGCGATGCGGGTCGCTTTCTGCAAGAAAGACCCTGGCTGGCCGGCCCCGGACGACGCTGGCATAGCGGCCCTGGAGGATCGCGTCGAGCAACAACCACAAGCGCCCGCAACATGCGATCGCCACGAGCACAGCCACTCCAGCGACGATCCAGTCGGTTATACGCGAGGCGGCACGTCTAGACGCCGGCAGCAGGGGTGGACGACGTTTTTTCAGGCGCGCATGTCTTACGTCATGGCGGTGCAGTTTACGCCTGCGGTAGTTTAGACCGACCGACAAAACGACTGCACGCTCATCGGGTGGGTGCCGATTCAACCGTCGCTCGACCTCGGCGCGTGGCCCTCTGTCACCCACTTTTCTGCACGCCGTCCATGTCCACCTGACCACCGCTCGCGTCATCTGCCGCTCTTGCTACTCCGCGGCATGCACGCATGCAACTGCGTTGCAGATCGCCCGCTGCCACAGCGTTACCAGAGACGAAAGCGTGAATCGATGGCGCGGCAGCGTTCGCAGCTCGTGCATCTGCTGCACCATGCACAGATGGCAGCTGCACCTGCCAACGACCTGTTCCTGCAAGGTGCGCAGCGATAGCAGCCAGTAAATGACCCCACAGCACCCTCGCCCGAGTGCCATGGAAGGCTCCACGCTGCATGTATCTCAAGGAAGATGGATGGCAGGTGCGCACTGCGCCGTGCCCGGACGTTCCTTGGGGTCTCGCTGGTCTGCCATGTCCATGGCAGCCGCCTCCTACCAAGGATCTTTCCCTTTGAAGACGTTCACCACCGTCCTGCTTGTCTCTCTCGGCCTGTTACTGGCGTCCTGCGGCGGCAACGGAGGCACCGGTGCCTCCAAGCGTTCCTCCAGCGACTACCTGCTGCACAACATTTCTGTCTGGAATGGTGCGGTGACCATCATCGACCCATGGGTGTCCGGCGATCGCGGGCAGAGTCTGATTGCCGACGCCGTCGCGCTCAAGCCGCTGGAACGCTACAGGATCGCCTTGGGCAGCCAGCGCAAGACATTGGCCGCTAATGCACAGGCCAATACCGCCATGGCCCCGGGCGTGCCGGACAATGCCAAAGATCTGGACAGCAAGCTCTCGGCCTACCTCAAGAGCGCCGACGCGATGATGGCCGCGCTGGAATGCGTTGCGGCACTGCCCAACGGCTACACCAACGCCGAGTTGGCGCCGCTGACCCAGGATCTGGAAACCGCCTCCGCTCAACTCAACTCAACTCAACTCAACACCGACATGGAAACACTGAATACCGCACAGCGCGCGTATTCCGCCGAGCGCAAGATTCCGATGCAGGAAGTGCGTCAGCAAGGAACACTTGGCAACTTGTGCCCTGCGGGGGTCGCTGCATGTGACATGCAGGGCGCAACTCGGTTGCCGGTTGCACCGTGCCAACGCAGGTGCACCTTCCGGCAATCATTGCGCAACACATCAGATCATTCGAACGCTGTGCCGCGACAGCGCTGATGCACCACGCTGTGCCATTGAACACAGCGGGCATCAAGCGATCAACACACCGCCCATTGATCGCGCCCGGCGGTCTTGGCGGCGTACAGCGCCAGATCGGCCTGGCTCAGCAACACATCCAGCCCGGTGTCGGCAACGACGCGCACCGCGCCCATGCAAAAGCGCACCGGTTGGTCGGTCGGCAGGCCGGTGATTTCGATTGCCGCCACCGCACTGCGCAGGCGCGCAAAGACCGCAGGAATCTCTTCCTCACTGCAGCCCGGCAACACCAGGAAGAATTCTTCTCCGCCCAGGCGGCCCAGGCGATCTTGCGTGCGCAACGCCAGCCGGGATGCGCTCGCCAGTGCCTTGAGCACCGCATCGCCGGTGGCATGCCCATACAGGTCGTTGATCTGCTTGAAGTGGTCCAGATCGATCAACGCCAGCATGCACGGCGCGTGCGAACGCAAGGCCTGCTCGATTTGCTGTTGCGCCTCGGCACGAATGGCACGCCGGTTGGGCAGGCCGGTGAGTTCGTCGCGCATCGCCAGCCGCGACAGCTGGCGGCGGTGACGTGCACCGAATGCCAGCACTACCAGTGCACCGATCAGTAACAGACACGCCGCGCACAACGCGATCCACAAGGCGCGCTGCCCGGCTTCGCGCGCCTGCAGTGCCAGTTGCGAGGTTTCGCTGCGGCGGCGCAGCTCTGCCGTTTCAGCGCCGCGGCGTGCATCTTCGTAGCGTGCCTGTAGCCGCAACATCACGGTATCGCGCTGCCTATCGAGACTTTGCGCGCGCAGTGTGTTGGCGCGTTGCAATTCCTGGTAGGCCTCGGCGTGGCGGCCTTGCGATGCCAGCGCCTGGGCGATCGCGCCCACCAATTGCGCGCGTCGATTCAAGGTCAGGTTGGGGTCGTCTGCGGCCTTGGCAGCGATAATTTCGGCATCCAGATCGTCAGCCTTCAACGCGGTCAAGGCCTGCAGCAACACAGCATGACACGCCGCAACGCGACCGATGTTGCCTTGCTTCTGCATCAACGGCAGCGCCTCGCGCGCCATCGTCAAGGCGGAGGCCGCGCCGCCGGTTTCGATCAGGGCCTCGCTGGCACTGGTCAGCGCTGCAGCCACGCCGGCCTGGTCGCGCAGTTCGCGGCTGAGCGCCAGCGCGCGCCTGAAATGCAGCAGCGCCGCTTCGGGTTGACGTGCTGCCAGCAACGTACCGAACTCGTATTCGATCAGGCTGCGCTGGAAGCGTGCAGGCTGATCATGCAGGCGCGAGAGCGCGCGTTGCAGGTAGTCTTCGGTTTCATTGTCTTCAGCGGAGCGGCCACCGACGCGGCTGGCCAACGACCCGAGTTGGGTCAACGCATCCAGCTCCAGTCCCAGGATGTTTTCGCGCGCCGCACATTGGTAACTGGCCTGCGCCGCGCTCCAGGATTCATCGCTGCTGCCGGAAGCGAGCATGCTCCACATGTCGACCGCCTCGACTTCGCACAACAGATCGTTGCGGCTCAGCGCGCGTGCGCGTTGGCGCAGCGCTTCCAGGCGCGCCACCATCACACGATTGGGGTTTTCGCGCACATCGCTGAGCGCCTGCACGATGTCCAGCCACAGCTGCGCTTGCGTGGCGCTGCCGTGCAACTGGTCGATCCTTCCACGCGCTTGCGCAAGCACGACTTGGCGGCGTTCGCTGTCTTCCAATGAAATGAGTACGCGTGCCTGCGCCAGCAAGGCCCAGAACTCGGCATCCACATCCTGATCGCGAAGGGCCCGCTGCAGTGCGCCTCTGGCGATCTGCAATGCGGCCACAGGGTCGTCGATGGTTGCCGCTTCGATCGTCTTCCACGGCTGGGGCTGCGCCGACACCATGGCGCTGATCAACAGCAAGGCGGACGCGACGAGCAAGCTTCGCCACCGGACCACGCGCATGCTCATCGCGCCATCACGGCGATGACGGGCCGCAACGTGCGTACGCCAAGGTCGGGGCATCTCCGCACCGGTGGCGGCTTGCTGGTTGCTGCGGCATCTCAAGCACTCCCACGGTTGGACAGCGATGGAATCGAGTGAGACCTCTGGCGAAAGCGCCACCATCCTGCCGTCATACGATTGCAATGATGACTGAGCAGCGCAGCCGATCACGTGATCGGCGCGCATGAGGTCGAGCTGGTTATCGGCAAGGGCGTGCCAGTCTTGAATCTCGCAGACGAAATGCGCGCGTTGGCGACGCACCAGGAAGATGAAAGCTCCCACGGGCGCACCGCGTAAACTGCCGTACGGCAGCTGCCGCCCCTCGATCTTCCGGAGACACCGTGACATCGCCCCTGCCCCGCCTGCTCGCTCTGCTCGCCATCGCCTTGCTATCGGCCTGTGCTACGCAGGCCCCACGCGCGCCACAACGTTCGCCGGATGCGGTCAAGGCCGATATCGCGCGGCGTCTGCCGGCAACCTTGCCGGACCGCGCCGGCTGGGCCAGCGATGTGTATGTGGCGCTGTCTTCGCAAGCATTGGATACCAGCACCGAGCAGATTTGCGCAGTGCTGGCGGTGACCGAGCAGGAGTCGACCTACCAAGCCAACCCGGTGGTGCCCAACCTGGGGAAGATCTCGCGGGCGGAGATCGTCCGCCGCGCCAGTGCGCATCACATCCCCGGTTTCATGGTCGATGCCGCCTTGCGTCTGAATTCGCCAGATGGACGCAGCTATGCCACGCGCATCGCGACGGCGCGCACCGAGCAGGAACTGAGCCGCATCTTCGAAGACTTCACCGGCAGCGTGCCACTGGGCGCACGACTGTTCGACGGGTTCAACCCGGTGCATACCGCCGGGCCGATGCAGGTAAGCATTGCGTTTGCCGAACAACATGCGCAGCGCTATCCCTACCCGCCCGACGATTCGATCCGCCATGAGGTCTTCAGCCGCCGTGGCGGGCTGTGGTTCGGCACGCTGCATCTGCTGGGGTATCCGGCCAACTACGATGCCCTGCTGTATCGCTTCGCCGATTTCAATGCCGGTTGGTACGCCAGCCGCAATGCCGCCTTCCAGGCCGCGCTGGGCAAGGCCAGCGGGATTGCACTTGCCCTGGACGGCGACCTGCTCACACCGGGCGCCAGCCTGGATGCACCCGGCGGCACCGAGCGCGCCGCACGCAGCCTGGGCAACCAGTTGGCGATGAGCGACCGCGAGCTCCGCCGCGCACTGGAGGCCGGCAACACCGCCGATTTCGCTGACACCGCGCTGTATCGCCAAGTGTTCGCGCTGGCCGAGCGCAGTGCCGGCAAGGCGCTACCGCGTGCCGTGCTGCCCGGCATCACCCTGGACAGCCCCAAGATCACCCGCACCCTCACCACCGCCTGGTTTGCGCAGCGGGTCAACGAGCGCTGGAAGCGCTGCATGGGCAAGTAAGCGACTGGCTTGCCGCGCTGCGCGCACTGCCTGCACTGCGCACCGGCATCTCATTCTCCACTCAGGCGACTGGTCAACACATCGCCGACAACAGGACCGTGTTCCACCTGGCCATCGCTATCGCGCTGATACTTGATGCCGACCCGACACGCGGCGGGATGCATCTCCCGGACCCAGCACTACAAGGGCACGCCCCGTCTCTGGCGGCGAGCGCAGCGGCATGTTCATGCGCAGCCCATCGCCCTGGCCTCGGTCCAGGGTGCACATGACGGTGCCGGCGCCGTCGTCTTCAGCGTCGGGGTCGACGTCGTCCACACGGGTGATGGTGGCGATGATCGCTTCGGCAGTCACCCGTTGCTGTAACGCGCGTGGAAGATCGGCAAGCGGCGGCGCAACGCGTCCACCGGATGGCTCCTCGACGAATGCATCGCTCAACCTCACCTTGCGAAAATAGTACTCGCTGCGGCCCAGCGTTTTCGAGCCATCCATGGCCGTTGCCATGTCTGCCAGTTCGTCGCTGCGCAGCAGGAACATGTCGGTCCCCGAGCGCATGACCACCAGCCGCGCATCGTTGGCATCGCTACCACTGGAGTCGCTGCGCGACCGGATATCCAGCGTCACGTGCTCGTCGCCAATCTCGGTGTGCGTCACCGCATAGCGGCCCGCATACGCACGCACATCGGTGCGTGCAAGACTGCGATGATCGATTTTCCAGAACAGCAGGCGATACTGGCCATTGGGTTCGAGCGCCAGCATGCGATGCCAATCGATGTACGACGACAAATACAGGCGTTGCAGCGCGTTGCTGGACTGTGACTCGTTGACGATGTTCTCGAACATTGAGCGCTGCGCTGTAGGCAATGCGTCACCATGGGTCGTAGGTGCATCGACGACGGCTGCGAGCCCGTCGACAACATCGCGAAGCCGGGTGTGCAGCGCCAACGCATCGACCTTGTCGACCCGCAACATCTGCATCGAAACCACCATCTGATCAATCTGGTAGACCTCACCCGCCGCGAGCGGGCCGCACTCCTTGTGCGCGGCGGCAAGCAGGTCGGATGGAATCAGGCAATCGCAGGATGCGGCGTCGCGCAGGTACTGATTGAAGAAGTGGTCCAGGTTCCAGGTCAGATCGCTGGTCGCTTTCGAGACCGGGTCCAGAGAGGCCACGTCTTCGTCGGTGGGAGTCAGCTTGCGGTAGTACACCGCTGCGCCGAAAGGGGTGAGCGCGATCGGAATACGCCGTACCGCGTCAGGTGGCGAGACGATCCAGCGATCCAGCACCGACTGCCATTGCCGCGGGTCGATCAGCGCGAACTACATGTTGCCGTAGTGCCCCAGCCCCAGCCCTTCTTGACGCCACAGCGCAAGCACACTGGCAGGCAGCACCGGCGCATAGGCGGCAATCAGATCCGCCGGGGCAGGCTGCGTCTTGCGCGGCGGGTGCGCCTTGATAAAAGGCGACAGTGCCAAGCGGCGGAACCATGACATCAGACGGCCTCCAGTCAACGTTGCGTGCGTTCGGTAAACCCAGATCGTGCCGCATGGTCCTGTGTGGACGCCGACAAGCGGAGTTCATGGCGGGGACATTCCCGTCGTCAGCGGCTGACCAATCGCCGGCCCAAGTGCAGTTCACGGGTGTTCTCTCCCTCGATGGGCATCGCGCTCGACGCACCTCCACGGTCACGCTGTGGCGGTGCCGGACCGGGGGCGATCCGCTTGGCAACCGCTCGATCACAGCTCCGCCCCGCGTCGGTCGCCGAGGTGCAAACACGACTTCTGGCAGAGGCGCACGGCCCACGTGACGGGTAGCATCGGACGGTCGCGCCGACCGCGTTGCGCGCTCCTTTCGTCCCGGAGAGACTTTCATGCCCACCCCATTGCCGTTGCGGCACCTGTTCGTCGCCATCGCCCTGGCCTGCCTGCCGGCACTCGCCAGCGCGCAGGCGCCTGCCGTCACCGAGGCCGACTACGCGCGCGCCGAGCGGCTGATCAGCTACGCCGCGCAGCCGCTGGTGGATCACGCCGCCACCCGCATCGACTGGCTGGACGCCACGCATGTGCTCTATGTCGATCACGATGCCAAGGGCAACCGGCTGCTGCAGCTGGATACCGCCACCGGCAAGACCGCACCGATCTTCAAACAGTCTGCGCTGGTCGCTTCGCTCAACACGCTGCTGAAGACCGGTGACAAACCGCTCAAGGCCGACACCTTCGCGCCGATGGTCGAGGTCACCGCCGATGGTCGCTACCGCCTCAACGTACGCGATACCGCCGTGGTCTGCGATGCGCGTGCGCGTTGCAGCAAGCTCTACGCCAAGGACCAACCGGAACCTGGCGTGTTGTCGCCGGACAAGCGCAGCGAGGCCTTCATTCGCGACTGGAACCTGTGGGTGCGCGATCTCGCCAGCGGCCAGGAAACCCAGCTCACGCGCGATGGCGTGGAAAACTTCGGCTACGCCACCGACAACGCCGGCTGGCAGCACACCGATAACGCCATCGTGGCCTGGTCGCCGGACTCCCGCAAGATCGCCACCTTCCAACAGGACCAGCGCAAGACCGGCGATATGTATCTGGTCAGCACCAAGCTTGGGCATCCGGAACTGCAGTCATGGAAATATCCGCTGGCCGGCGACAAGGACGTGACCATGATCGAGCGCGTCATCATCGACGTGCCCACCCGCAGCGTGCTGCGCCTGAAGACACCGCCGGATCAACACCGCTCCACGCTCTGCGACGACGTCAGTTGCTCGCCGGGCCTGTGGGACGATGTGAAGTGGGCACCGGACAGCAAGACGCTGGCCTTCGCCTCCACCTCGCGCTTCCACAAGCAAACCTGGTTGCGTATTGCCGATGCCAGCACGGGCGCGGTGCGTACCGCCTTCGACGAAGCCGTCAAAACCTATTACGAAAGCGGCCAGGTCGCCGCCAACTGGGCGTATCTGCCGGCCAGCAATGAGGCAGTGTGGTTTTCCGAACGCAGCGATTGGGGCCAGCTGTATCTCTACGATCTGGCCACCGGTAAACCCAAGCGCGCCATCACCACGGGCGACGGCAACGTGACCGAGTTGCTGCGCGTGGATCCGGTCACGCGCACCGCCTGGTTTGTCGGCGTCGGTCGCAGCGCCGGCGTGGACCCGTACTACCAGCAGCTGTGGAAAGTCAGTCTGGATGGCGGCGCGCCGGTATTGCTCACCCCCGAACCTGCCAACCACAGCATCGCGTTGTCGCCCGATGGCGCACGCTTTGTCGACACCTATTCCACCTCGGTCACGCCACCAGTCACGTTGCTGCGCGAGGCCGGCGATGGCCGCACTGTCAGCACGATCGCCACCGCCGATATCACGCGCCTCAAGGCCGCCGGCTGGGTGCCGCCGGAGCCCATCACGGTCAAGGCACGTGACGGCAAGACCACGCTGTACGGCTTGATGTTCAAGCCCACCAACTTCGATCCGACGCGCAAGTATCCGGTCATCGATTACGTCTACCCTGGCCCGCAAACCGGCTCGGTGCGCGGGCGCAGTTTCCTGGCCGGCCATGGCGACAACCAGTCGCTGGCCGAACTGGGCTTCATCGTGGTCGCCATCGACGGCATGGGCACGCCGTGGCGCTCCAAGAGCTTCCACGACACCTGGTACGCCAACATGGGCGACAACACCTTGCCCGACCAGGTCGCCGGCTTGAAGGAACTGGGTCAGCGCTACCCCTGGATCGATCTGGACCGCGTCGGCATCTGGGGCCATTCCGGCGGCGGCAACGCCTCCACCGGCGCGATGCTGCGCTACCCCGATTTCTTCAAGGTGGCGTGGTCGGAAAGCGGCAACCACGACAACCGCGGCTACGAAGACGACTGGGCCGAGAAGTACCACGGCGAGCACATCGTCAACAAGGACGGCACCTCCAACTACGACGACCAGGCCAACGCCACGCACGCCAGCAAGCTCAAAGGCAGGCTGATGCTGGTGCACGGGACCCTGGACGACAACGTACCGCCGTACCTCACCCTGCTGGTGGCCGATGCCTTGATCAAGGCCAACAAGAACTTCGACATGCTGATGCTGCCCAACGCCAAGCACGGCTACGGCGACCTCACGCCGTACGTCACCCGCCGCCGCTGGGACTATTTCGTGCAGTACCTGCTCGGCGCCACGCCACCGGCCGACTACCAGATGAAGCCGATGCCCAAGAACTGAGCGCACGCACGGGTGGGGGCCGGCGACCTGAAGGCCCCGGCCGCGACACTCACCGATCGCTGCACAGTGGGGGTACCGGGCAGCAACTCCAGCCAGGCACAGCGCTGTCCGGTGCCTGACCACCCCGCACCACCACGACGCAGCTTGGCCGCACGTTCCATCCGGACAACGCCGGATGGAACCACCAACCGCCTACTTCGCCGTACTGCCGCCCAACTGCGTGCTCAGGAACGCCAGCAGGCGGGTGTAGTACTCGCGACGATGCGGCTCGGTGTAGAAGCCGTGGCCTTCATTGGGGAAATACAGCGCCTCCACCGGCACGCCGGCACCCTTTAACGCGCGCTCCATGCGCTTGGTGTGTTCGATCGGCGCGCGCTCGTCCTTGCCGCCTGCCGCCAGAAACACCGGCACCCTGATCTGCCTGGCCAGCATCACCGGCGAGCGTGCCGCCAGGGTGTCGCGGGCGCCCAGCCAGTCGCCGGTCCAGTTCTTGGCCCAGCGCGCGGAGCGCCCGGTATCGCGCGCCATCATGTCCAGATCGTAGACGCCGACATAGCCGGCGGCGCAGCGATACAAGGCCGGCTCCTTCGCAACACCCATCAGCGCAGCGTAACCCCCGTAGCTGGCACCGTAGAGACAGATGCGCGAGGCATCAGCCACGCCCTGCGCGATGGCCCAACGGGTGGCGTCGGTGAGATCGTCCTGCATGCGCCCGCCCCACTCCCTGGCGCCGGCCTGGGTAAAGGCACGCCCGTAATTGGCCGAACCGCGGTAATTGACGCGCAGCACCGCATAGCCGGCGGCGGCCAGCAGCTGCGCCTCGTCATCGAACTCCCATTTGTCGAAGACATCGAACGGCCCGCCGTGTGGCATCACGATCAACGGCAGCGGCGTGCCTGCCTCGGCATGCAGCGGCTGGGTCAGATAGCCGTGCAACTGCAGGCCATCGCGCGCCTGGAAACTTACCTGCCTGCTCGCCGGGACGGCATCGGGCGGGAACCACTCGCGGCGGCTGAACACGCGGTCGGCATGCTTGCTGACCGTATCGAACAGGTAATAGTCGCCGTTATTGCGATCGCTCCACACATACACCAGCACCAGGCGACGGTCGCGGGTGGCCGAGGTGATGTAGACCGCGTTGCCGTCGAAGGCTTTTTCCAGGCTGCGATAGAGCCTGGCCGTCGGTGACTTCTCGTCGAAGAAGCGGTTGCGCACCCGGTCGCTCATGTAGGACGCGCCGATCGGCGTGGTGCCGTCCAGATCGCGCAGGATCCGGTAGGGGTCGACGGTGTCGTCGTGCAACAACGGCGTGGATTTGCCGCTGGCCGGGTCCCATCCCACCAGCACATCGGTGCCGCTTGCCTGTTCCACCTGCAGATAGGCCTGGCTGCCATCGGCCGCGAAACCGAGCGGAAATTCGCGATGCCCGCTGCTGGCGGCATCATTGACCAACCGCCACGGTGCGGCATCGTCGTCGCGGTAATACAGCTTGCTGACGTTGCTCACGTCGGCGCCGTTGGCAAAGCGGATGCGTCCCTGCTGATCGGTCACGAAGTTTGCGCGCCGCACCGGCGAGGTCGCCACGGTACTGCGCCGGCCGGTCTGGATGTCCAGCTTGTCGATGCGAATGTTCGGGTCGCCGACGAACGGGATCGTCGACACCAGGATATTGCGCGGATCGCCCGGCAAGGTATCGAGCATGAACGTGCCAGGCTCCAGGTCCATCTTCAACTGCACGCCGTTGATATCCGCATTGGTGCCATAGGGGCTGGCCAGCAGGCGGCCATTCTTGCCATCGGCGTCGATGGCATGCAGCTGGCCGATCGCCATCGGCTCGTCGCGCGACCCCAGCCGCTGCGCCATCGACACCACGATGCGGTCGTCGCTGGCCCACCAGAAATCGTCAACCACGCTATTGGCGCCACCGGTGACTTTCGCGGTGGCCACCTTGTCCTGCCGCCGTACGATGCCCAGCACGGTACGATCTTCCAGCGGCATGGTGAGTGCGAAATACTCACCCGTCGGCGAGATCTTGATCCGCTCGAATTGGTCGCTTTTGAGATAGGGCGTCAGATCCAGCGGTTGCGGCGGCGTCTGCGCGCGAGCCGGCACCGCGATGGTCATTGCCACTGCCAGCGCGGCAGTCGCCACCCTCCTCCAGTAATGCATTGCGACACTCCGCTTCTTCCCTGATCTGCCTATGGTGGCAAAGGCGGTTTGTGGAGTCCATCGTCTGGCATGGGGTTGTGCGCGTTGCACTGCGCGGTGCCACGCAAAGCACGCGGCATCAATGCTGTCTGGCCTGCGCCGACATACTCAGGCACCGGCGCGCGCGCCCAACAGACCGATACGCCGGAACCACATTTCCAGCGGCACCGTCACCAGCGGCGGCAACGCGGCCAGCAGGCTCAGCGCCCACGCCCACCACGGCCAGCGCAGGCGCAGCGCAGGCGCAGCGCGGCAAGCACGCTGACCGCCACATAGCACAGGAAGGCCGCGCCATGCAGGCGCCCGAACAGCCACACCACAAGCTCGGTGGTGTGCGTGCCGTACTTGAGCAACATGCCGAGCAACAACCCGGCCCAGGTCAGCCCCTCGATAAAGGCGGCCACCGCAAACAGCCGGCCGATCGGCGACAACGCAGAACAAGCACGCATGCAACACTCCAGACGGACAGGGATTGCCGCGACGCGATGGCGGCGGCGGCGACGCCCGCTGGCAATTGCATTCTACAGAGCGCATCGCGCATCGGCAGCCGGCCCGCGTTCCTGGCGATAATGGTGGCCCTTGCACCACCTGCCGGCCTCCCATGCGCACCCTCTTCTTGCTCGCCGTGCTTGCACTGGCCCTGCTGCCCACCACCTCCATCGCCTTACAGGTGCAGGACGGCGACTTGCTGTTCGTCACCGCCGCCCGCACCGGCCTGAGCGGCGCCATCGACGATGCCACTGCCAGGCAGGATGCCCCCAGCTTCGATCATGTGGCACTGCTCGCCCATGACGCTACCGGACAGGTGCTGCTGCACGCAGACGAACAAGGCTCGCGGCAGCAGCCGCTGCAGGCATTCGTCGAAGAAGCCAACGCCAAGCATCGGCAGATCCATGTCTACCGGCTGACGGAAGAACAGCGCAATGCGATCCCCGGCGCCATCGCGCAGGCACGGCGCATGCTTGGCAAGCCTTACAACCAGACCTACGTGCAGGACGACAGCAGCTACTACTGCTCGGACTTCATCGAACGCGCGTTCCGTGCCCAGCACGTCTTCGCCCTGCAACCGATGAACTTCGAGAACCTGCAGACCGGCAAGATCTCGCAGTACTGGACCGACTTTTACCGCAGCAAGGGCATGGACGTGCCGCAAGGCCTGCCCGGCACCAACCCGAACGATATGGCGGCTGCTCCCGTGCTGGCGTATGTCGGCCGTTTGAATTGATGCGCGGGAATGCCGGCGAAAGCAGGCACCTGTTTCGCCAGTACGCTAGCGCGGGCGCACAAGGCGGTATCCGCCGCTGCAGCTAGTGCTCAACGACGAAGATCACCTGAGTGTCGCACCGCGCGGTATCACCCATGGGCTGAAGTTCCTGTTGGGCACCAAAGGCTCCCTGAGTGCAATGCCGCGCGCCTGGTTGCGCGGCGCAAGCCGATACATCCCCGGTAGCGCATCGCAAGCACATCCAGTGCCTTGCGGGCGCCGCCAATGCACGGCATGCACAAACTCTTGCCAACGCCCATACATGCGCCGTCCTAGTGTGTGCACATCCATATAGCGTGCCGCACGCAGCGCATTCCGCCTGCGATTGTTGAGCACACGCAGAGGTGTACATGGCTTTGATTCATTCCATTCTGATGGGCGCCGTCGCCGGCATGCGCTCGATGACGCCGCTGGCGGCGGTCACCAATGCTGCGCGTACCGGCAAGCTTCCCGCCGACAACGGCGCACCGCCGCTGCTGGCCAATCCGCTGACGTCGGCCGGCATGCTCGCGCTTGCCGGCGGCGAACTGGCAGGCGACAAGATGAAAACCGCACCCGACCGCATCGTGCTGCCCGGCATGATCGCGCGCATCGCTACCGGCGTGATCGTCGGCGCGGCACTGGCTCCGCGCCGTCAGCGCGGCGTCGCCGCACTGCTGGGCGCGTCCACCGCAGTGGCGGCCGCCTATCTCACCTTCAACCTGCGCATGCGTGCGATCGACCGCTACGGCCAGACCAGTACCGGCGTGGTCGAGGACGCGATCACGGTGGGCGCGGCGACGTTGATCATGCGCGATGCGGCCAAGCACTAGCGCGACGTCCCTCACCTAAGCCTGTCGCGCGCCGCAACCGCAGGGCGCGCTATGGCGACGGCCATTCCACCGTCGCCATAGCGAAGCAATAACACGGTGCGCGGTCGCGCTGCGGCTGTTGCAGCAGCGCAAGTCTCACAGCCTACGCAGGCCGGTAGATCGCGCAGAGCTTGTTGCCGTCCGGGTCGCGCACGTAGGCCAGCCAGACAGGCCCCATGCGGCTCTCACGCACGCCCGGTGGATCTTCGATGGACATGCCACCTGCCGCCACCGCAGCGTCGTGGAAGGCCTGCACCTGCTCGGGCGAGCCGCAGCTGAAGCCCACGGTGGCGCCGTTGCCGCTGGTCGCGGGCGCATCGTTGATCGGCTCGCTGACAACGAAAGTACTGCCGGCGTGGCGATAGAACAGGCGCACATGGCCCGAGCCAGCAGAATTGACCAGTGGTTCGGCGGCACCGAGGACGCCGCCGAGCACCGCATCGTAAAACTGCCTGGATCGCGCAATATCGTTCGATCCCACCATCACATGATTCAGCACACATCACTCCTGTTCGTATCGAAGGCGCACAGCTTAGGGCAGCACGTGGATATCCGGCAGCATCCGGCGAATAGCTGCATCAGCCGCCACGCCCGTGCGGTGTCTGCAGGTCCAGCACCGGCCCCAGCGGCACGATGCCGGTGGGATTGATCATGTCGTGACTCTGGTAGTAATGGTGCTTGATGTGCTGGAAATTCACCGTGTCTGCGATACCCGGCATCTGATACAGCTCACGCAGGTAGCCGGACAACTGCGGATAATCGGCAATGCGCCGCAGGTTGCATTTGAAATGGCCGACATACACCGCGTCGAAACGCACCAGCGTGGTGAACAGACGCCAGTCCGCTTCGGTGAGCCGGTCGCCGCACAGGTAGCGCTGCTGGCCAAGGCGCGCATCCAGCCAATCCAGGCTCTCGAATAACGGCACCACCGCCTCTTCGTACGCAGCCTGCGTGGTCGCAAAGCCCGCCTTGTACACGCCATTGTTGACGGTGTCGTACACGCGCGCATTGATCGCATCGATCTGCTCGCGCAGCGGCGCCGGATAGAAATCGCCGGGCGCAGCGCCGACCGCGTCGAAGGCGCTATTGAACATGCGGATGATGTCGGCCGACTCGTTGCTGACCACCGTGTTGCGCTCGCGATCCCATAGCACCGGCACGGTCACGCGCCCGGAATACTGCGGATCCGCCTTCAGATAGACCTCGTACAGATGCTGCGCCTGGTGGAGCGCATCGCCCACCACACCCGGCCCTGGCGCAAACGTCCAGCCCTGCTTGCCCATCAGCCAGTGCACCACCGACACGTCGATCATCGACTCCAGACCTTTCAGGCGCCGGAAGATCAATGTGCGATGCGCCCACGGGCAGGCCAGCGACACATACAGGTGATAGCGTCCGGGAGCGGCCTGAAAGCCACCTTCCCCATGCGGGCCGGGGCTGCCATCGCGCGTGACCCAATTGCGGAACTGGGATTGCGAGCGTTCGAAACGCCCACCGCTCTTGTCGGTGTCGTACCAACTGTCCTGCCACTTGCCATCGACCAACAGACCCATGCTGCCTTCTCCGCTACCACAATAGGCCGCAACCCTAGCCCAGCCGGTTTGGAGAGTGCGTGAGCGGCCTTGATGGCGTGAGCGGACGCGAGCAGCCAGCAGCGTTTGCAGACCGAAGACCGACCGCTGCAAGGCAACAGGAGCCCCGGATTGCCATCGGCCGGCAGCGCACGCTACCTGGCAATCACCGACGTGCCGGAAGGCACCATGTAGCAGGCCTGCGCCTTCTTGCAGGCATCGGCATTGAGTTCGGCGATCTGGCTGGCCAGGTAGTGCTCGGGCTTAAGACCGACTAGGTACATCCTGGGCACCGGAGTCATCACCGCTGCCACTGCCTTCGCACGCCATTGGCACCAACACCTCGGGATCGGCGAAAATAGCCGCCGTCCAGGCCAGCGTGGCCGCTGGCCGCCATCCCTCGCGTCCACCGCGCCGCCCGCTGCATGCGCTCCGCCTTCTGCCGCTCTTTTTTCGGATCCATCTTGAACACCAACGCCCCCCCCCCGCCCGCCGACGACCTGCCCCTGACCGACCGCCTGCGCGCGGCACTGGACCTGCTGGAGGCCATCGACGCCGACCGCAGCGTACTGGACACCCTGCCAGAAGCCGACCGCGTGCGCCTGCACCAGGTGGTGGCCAAGGTCTATCACCCCGAGCCGAAGGCACGGCGGCAGTTGCTCAAGCAACGCGAGCGCGAGCGCCATCAGGAAAAGGTGCGCAAGGCCGAAGCATTGCTGGAACAACGCGGCATCCGCGCACTGCGACGCAAGCCGGTGTTCAGCACGCCAAACTTTTTTCCGCCACATGCTGCCGGCCTGCACGACGCGCATAACGGCGAGAATGCGTCAGAGACGCCGGAGCCGCTGCATTCGCCCGAGCTGCGGCATTGCTACGTGTGCAAGCAAAAGTTCACCGAGCTGCATCACTTCTACGACCAGATGTGCCCGGCCTGCGCGGAGTTGAATTTCTTCAAGCGCACCGAGACCGCCGACCTGCGCGGGCGCGTGGCGTTGCTGACCGGTGGAAGGGTCAAGATCGGCTATCAGGCAGGCCTGAAATTGTTGCGCGCCGGTGCCGACCTGATCGTCACCACGCGCTTCCCACGCGATTCGGCTGCGCGCTACGCGCAGGAACCGGACTTCGCGCAATGGGGCCATCGCCTGCAGGTGTTTGGCCTGGACCTGCGCCACACCCCCAGCGTGGAAGCCTTCTGCAATGAACTGCTGGCCACGCGTGAGCGGCTGGATTTCATCATCAACAACGCCTGCCAGACCGTGCGCCGCCCGCCGCAGTTCTACGCGCACATGATGGCCGGCGAAACCGCAGCGCTGCACGACTTGCCGGAGACGGTGCGTAACCTTGTCGGGCACTATGAGGGACTGCGCACTCCGGAGTTGCTCCGCGATGCCTCGGCCACCGCACTGCCGGCGGTACACGGACGTGGCCTGGACAGCGCCGATGGCCTCACCCGCGCTGCCGAGCTCTCGCAAATCGCGCTGCTGGACGACGAACTGGTGGGCCAGCAGCATCTGTTCCCCGACGGGCGCCTGGATCAGGACCTGCAACAGGTCGATTTGCGCGGCCGCAATTCCTGGCGCTTGCTGATGGCCGAAGTGCCGTCGGTCGAGTTACTGGAAACGCAACTGGTCAACGCCATCGCACCGTTCATCATCAACGCGCGGCTCAAGCCGCTGATGCTGCGCACGCCCGAGCGCGACAAGCACATCGTCAACGTCTCGGCAATGGAGGGCCAGTTCTACCGCAATTTCAAGACCACGCGCCACCCGCACACCAACATGGCCAAGGCCGCGCTGAACATGATGACGCGCACCTCGGCAGCCGATTACCAGAACGACGGCATCCACATGAACAGCGTGGACACCGGCTGGGTCACCGACGAAGATCCGGCTGAGATTGCCGCACTGAAAGTGCAGCAGGAACGCTTCCACCCGCCGCTGGACATCGTCGACGGCGCTGCGCGCATCGTCGACCCGATCATCCACGGCTTCAACACTGGCGAGCATGTGTGGGGGCAGTTCTTGAAGGATTACGCACCAACCGATTGGTGAAGCGCCCTGGCTTCAATCAGCTTTGCGTGGGCGCGCTGCAGCGCTGACCACGTCTACGATCGTCTGCAGCACGCATCTGCTGCAGATTAATGCCGATCCGCGTCCTTTCTGGCTTGTGCGCGTGCAAGCGTATCGGTCGATGCAAGTACCTCGGGCAAATCGTGCCGAAAGGCATCTACCTCACTGGTTGGTAGCACACCTTCAAAACTTGATCGGTCGAAGCGTGGACGGCCTTCCATGTACAGGCCATCGCGACCCTGTACGACAAAGTTGAAGCACGATTGCCAACGCGGATCGGGGTTCCCAGATAGTTCCACAACGACCTTGCTGCTCGCTCGTCCGGTTTCGACCGATGTGAAGGTCACCGTGCGTGCGGTGATCTGAGTCCCGATATTCATGTTGGCAATGATGGCGGGTGAGCCGTCGCTGCACTGTGATCCGGGAGTCTGTCGAGACGTTTCAAGCGCAATCAACCACGCGTCCTTCACGCCGGCACGACGCAGCGTTGAAAGCGCGATTGCTAGCTGATTATGTCCGTGAATGAGTAGCGGCGATGCGCCGAGCGATCGATGGATGACATGCGCGCTACAGACCGACGTCGTGCACTGGCAACGTGTTCCAGGCGGGCAACGCCGGTGGTCGGTCGCTGCTAGCCGCTACCATGCTGTGCACTGTCACTGGCCACAGCAAGGACGTTACCCATGTCACAGCATGCTATCGAGGATGTGATTGAACGCGCCATCCACCTGGTCGATCGCACTGCGCCGAACGCTGCGCACCAAGCCGCGCTCATCCACGCCCTCCTACACCTGCAGGCGCGCTACGACACCGGCCTGACCTGGTTGCGCATGCATGATCTGCTGCTGCGTCACGGCGTGCTGGTGCGCACGCCAGTGGAAGCCATCGACGATGCAGCGCTGCGCGCCCAGGCACGGGCTGCCGACGCATCGTGCTGACTGAACAGCGATCGCGGTGCGGGCTACCTGCACCTGGAAGAACGCGCACCTGCGCTCTACCAGCAGACCGCAACCGGCCAAGACATGCCGGTATCTGCGCTGTTCCGGGACGTGCTGACGCTTGCCGATCAAACCGACGATGGCGCGTTATTCACCGACCTCTATGGCCTGCTGGTCAACGGCTGGTTCGATGCCACATTCACCGCAGAGGACGGCCTGGCACCATCGCCGGACGAGTTGGTCGCCTGCGACGACCTGCAGGCGATCCGTGCCATTGCCGCGCAGCGTGGACTCAAGCGCCGGCGCGGCGTACCCGAGGATCTGGCCTTGCCGCACCTCAGCGAAGGCGAAGAGCCTGGCGAGATCGAGCAGAACGCCGGACTGCGCTTCTTCCTGCAGCCCAAGCGCACGCCCACCGCCTTGCTAACCGCACGCGACAAGCACCGGCGTCAGCTGGCACGCGTGCAGGAACTGCTCCCGATGCTGGTGGAGCAGCGCTTGAGCACTGCGCTGCAGCGGGCAGGTTGGTCGGCGGTTGCCGAGCAACCCGAGCGCCAATGGTGCTGGACGCGCGACCACGACGGCAGCCGCCAGTGTCTGTGGGTCGCCCACGACGCAACCTGGGGCGAGTTGATTGTCCAGGCGGGCCTGCAGCACGCACGGCTGCTGGACTGGCAGCAACGCTCGGCAACCACACAGCTGCACGATCTGCATGTGTACGAGCGCGCCGCACCATTGCTTGGCGACACCATTCGCAACAGCAAAGACATCGGCCCCTATGGCGGCTGGAAACTGGATCCGGCTCACAGCGATGCGCAGCTGAGCGACGCCCTCGATCGTCTGGCCGCTACCCTGGCCGCCCTGGATGCGCACTACTTCGACGTGCTCGCGCAGCAATTGTCCGGGCCGTTCTTCGAGCGCGACCTTGATGTGCTCCTGCGCGTAATGGAAGACGGCGACAGCACCGGTGCAATCCCCCAGGATGTGCCGTTTGCCAGTCCCGACAGTGCGTTGCTGGGGTTTGTCTTCCACCATCTGGAGCGTAGCGATCACGCCGCTGCGGCAGCGGTGGTTGCACGCGTGCACACACGCCATGCCGCGTGCACGCGTCTGAACGCCTGGCAGCGCGCGTATCTGATCCCATTCCTGCAGCAATGGGATCAGGGGCGGCGCGATATGCCGATGCCGCCGGTGCAGCACGTCCTCCTGCTCAATCACCTGCGCGCACGCGAAGCTGTTTGAGCACGGTCCACGCCATGCCGGCGTGGATGCATCACAGACAACGATGGAGAACGTGCTGCCGACGTGCTGCAACGCCGCTCGCTACAGCTGGTGTGTGCGTTCTTGCAGTCACGGTGCTGCGCATGGCGTGATAACCCGCATGTCCTCATCAAACCGCCTCGCCCCAGCTAGTCTACCCGCGCGATACCCGCGTGCGTTGCGGCCGTCAGTGTCTGGCGAGCTGGGTGACACGGCCACATCCCCGAAAAGCATCAGGCTCGTCGGTATGCCCTTGCGACTGGAAACTGCCATCGGCGCGCCTGGCTAACCTAGTGCCGCTTAGCTGCTCGTCGTGCCGAGACGCTTCCTGCCTGATCTCAGGCTTGACGCCCTTCGGATCGGCGATAGCGACCATGGCTTAGTCTTCCTGCGTTGCCTTTTGAAACGCGATAGGCCCCTGATAGCCCGCACACTTTTTCTTGATCAGGATGCGGTCGGCAGGCAAGACGCAGCTATCCCTCCGTGAATTGGCTAGCGGTAACCGGCGATACGCAAATGCGTAGTGACTTGGCGCTGCGCTGTGTTGAAAGGACAGTCCAAGCGCGCCCCGCCACTCAGCCTGCAACGGCTGCGGCAGCGAACGGATCGTCGGTGGAATCCTCGTTCCAGACGTACTCAGCGATGCCGGCAACCTCCTTGGCGGCGTCATTGCCATAGATCTTGGCAATGAGCGCAAGCGCCATGTCCGTTCCAGCAGACACGCCTGAGGAAGTGAAGATAGTTCCATCCTCCACCCAGCGTGCACGCTTGACCCACTCCACCTTCGGGCCCTGCGATGTCACCCAGGCGAAGGCACGCTTGTTGGTGGTCGCGCGCCGCGCATCCAGCAGGCCGGCGCGCGCAAGCAGCGCGGCGCCAGTACAGATGCTGGCCACATGCGGCGCTGTGCGCGCAAGGCGCGCAATGCTGGCGATCAGTGCCGCATTGTCCACTTCGCGGCGCGTGCCGATGCCGCCGGGCACCATCAGGATGTCGATCGCGGGCACCGAATCCAGCGTGTGTTCCACCGCGACCGCTGGGCCGGCACTACTGGCGACCGCGCCGACACGTTCGCCGAGCATGACGATTCTCACCTTGCCCTTGAGATTGCCGAACATATCCAGCGGCCCGAACACATCCAGGAGCTGGAAGCCCTCGAACACCACCATGCCTAGCGTCAGTTGCCCTGCGTCCCCGGACGCCTTGTCACGCCGCGCGCTCGCCGGACGCACATCGTTGGCCATTGCGCCGGCTGAGATCACAGCAGCGCCGCCCAGCAATGCGGTACGTAGCACCATGCGGCGTGAGTGGCTGGCGTTGGTCTGCTTCGTTTCGAATGACATGGCAGCTCCTTGTTTATTTGCGTAAAGGAGAGAGTGCAGTGCGCATGGATGAGTTCGCGATGCAGCGCGACCTATCGTCGGTTGCATAGGCCACTGTATGCACCGCCGCGCAGCGCGGCGTGAGGAAGCCTGCATCAACGCGGCGTCAATGCATGCTCCACGCGCATGCATTGACGCGCGAAAGGCCTGCATCAACCGCTGCCTCCCAAGCTGCGTTGCGTCGAATCGGCGCAAAGAGCAGACCAAGACCCCAGAAGATCACGACAACCGGCCTGGTGACTACGCTTTGTCGCTTGGCCTCACCGATCGCTTGGGCGCCGCCCCAAACATGCGTTTGAACGCATGGCCGAACGCGCTGGGTGACGGGTACCCGACACGTTCGGCGATGTGGGCGATGTCCAGACCGGTTTCAGCAAGCAACCGATGCGCCAGCAACATGCGTCACTGCGTCAGGTAGTGCAGTTGTGCCTGCCCGACGTTCTGCGAAAAGCGCGACGAAAATGCGCAGCGCGACATACCCAGGCGTGATGCAAGTTCGGCCACTGTCCATGCGCGTGCGACCTCCCCGTGCATGAGTGCGAGCGCCGCGCCGATATGGCGATCGCCCAATGCACCAATCCAGCTTGTGTACGCCTGTGCATGCGCTTGCATGCAAGCGCGAATCGCCTCCACCATCAGCATTAAAGCAGCCATCTCATCAACGTCGTCTCCACAGCGGGATTGCGCATCGTGCCGACAATGGGTGTCTACGCTGCGACCAAAAAACGCGGTCAGAACCATCAGCGAGGCGCTGCGCCAGGAAGCCGGGCCGCACATTCGCGTCACCGAGGTCTCGCCCGGCATGGTGCAATCGGAGTTGCTGGACATCGTGAGCGACCCAACGCTGCGGCAAAGCCTGCAGGCGCAGTCGGAAGCAAGCGGCATCCCCGCTGAGGCCATCGCGCGCGCTATCGCATATGCAATCGATCAGCCACATGATGTCGAGGTCGGCAGCTTGGTCGTCCGCCCCACGTCGCAACCGTAGGGGTTCCTAGCCAGCTCCCGCGCCGACACGTCACATGCTTCCGAAACGCTTCTGGGACTTAATGCACTCCGCCATGCGGTGCTGACGGAGCCGAACAAAGAGGTTCTCGCCCTGACTCACGGATTTGGTGCGCCCCAGAAGAGGAGCGCAATCTGACTGGACGATGCATACCCGCTATTAGACATCGCCAAGCGGGCCTGTACGAGCCGCTCGCTCGATTACCTATGCCCTTTGCGTCATTAGGTCTGCGGCGGCCCGTGACAGGATGGACCGCCGCACGTATCGGGGACTACTGATTGTAACCCTAATAATTTATTGAAATTGAATTTCTAATATCAATGAATATCTGATTTTCAAGGGGAACGGTAAACCTCGGCACATACAAATTAGGCAAAGCACTCCCTGCTCTGCAGTCAACCGCACTCATTGCACGCACACTGTAAGTGAAGCCGTACAAGAGAGATGGGCCACTTTTGTAACTGCCATTCTGACTTGCTTGGCCCACTGCGACACACGCCCATCCATTAGGGTTATTTACATTTTGTATGTAAACAGCCCTCACCCTGGGATTGTAATTTACCGTATAACTCGCTATGGGAACGGTCTGTTGAGCGTTAGCCGATGTGGCGACGCAGGCCGCCAGCGCAAGCACGGCACAGAATGCGGCTTTACGAAAATAATCAATCTTTGAATTTATTATCATTTCTCTCTCTTCAATTCGAAAAGGGAACCAAGCTATTTTTTACCATCGAGGCAGGATTGCTCCAGCGCTCTTCCCAAGGATGCCCCATCCTGATTTCGATAGTTAATTCCGACAATAAAAATGCAGTGGAAATCACAAAAATATTTTTGTGAATCGATCCTCATATAGACCAAAGGGTTTACCCATTATCCGCTAGTGTTATAAATACGCCGACTCAAGAGGGTTATCTGTCGTCCGCACCAATTCAATGCCACCTAAAACTTGAGGTCTGCGGTTGTTGTTGATCACGGAACTCAGCGGGCGTTAGTGCGCCCAGGCTGTCGTGCGGGATCTATTGGTTGTAGTCGGCCAGCCAGTGCGGGCCTGTGCTTCCTCGAGGCCATGCTGAGGCCACTGGACGCCGCCGTGCTCGGCACGGGCCTACTGCGCGAGCTCTATTTCCGCGTACTGATGGGTGCGACGTCCCCCCGCCCTGAGTAGCGGTCGGGTTTAGAGTCCAGAGTTGATGATATCGGTGTTTGCCAGATGTTGGGCATACGCAGCCGGCGTCATGCCGCCAATTGCTTTCTTGGGTCGGTCCTCGTTGTATTCGCGTCGCCAGCGTTCGATCTCGGTGCGCGCGTGCAGCAACGTCGGGAACCAGTGCTCGTTGAGGCATTCATCGCGTAGCCGGCCGTTGAAGGATTCGACGTAGGCGTTCTGGTTCGGTTTGCCTGGTTGGATCAGCCGCAACTGCACGCCACGGGCATGCGCCCAGGCGACCATTGCCTTACCGCAAAACTCTTTGCCGTTGTCGGTGCGGATCACCTGCGGCAGGCCGCGACTGTGTGCCAACCGATCCAGGACGCGCGCAACCCCGTGCCCAGAGATCGCGCGCTCCACCTCGATGGCGACCGCTTCGTGCGTTGCGTCGTCCACGATCACCAGACACTTGATCACTCGGCCTTCGGCGGAGCGGTCGAACACGAAGTCCATCGACCACACCTGGTTGGCCTGCGCTGGCCGCAGCAGCGGCTGACGCTCGCCAACCGGTACCTTCTTGCGCTTGCGGCGCCGGACTTGTAGCTGCTGCTCGCGATACAACCGCTCCACGCGCTTGTAGTTCACCAGGCGTCCTTCCTGTCGCAGTTTGAGATAGATCATCCCCACGCCGTAGCGGCGATGGCGATGCGCCAACGCAAGAATGCGCTCGCGCAGTTCGCCATTGCGGTCTTGGCGTGGGCAATAGCGCAGCGCGCTGGCACCACGCCCGATCCACTCGCGCACCAGCATACGACGCGCCGGTGCGCTCACCACTTTTTTCGCAACGCATCCTTGATCAGGTCGTTCTCGAACAACTGCTCGGCCAGCAACTTCTTCAGCCGCGCGTTCTCGGACTCGAGGTCCTTGAGCCGCTTGGCGTCGGGCACGCTCATCCCGCCGAACTTGCTGCGCCATAGATAGTACGAGGCCTCACTGAAGCTATGCCGCCGGCATAAGTCCTTGATCGCTATGCCCGCTTCGGCTTCGCGCAGAAAGCCGATGATCTGCTCTTCGGAAAAACGCTTCTTCACGTCCAATCTCCTTGGGGTAGGGAATTGGACTCCAAACTGAGGTGCTACTCAAAATTGGGGGGACGTCGGAGCTGCAACGACATAGTGGAAATTTGAAATTCCATCAATCTCAAGCACTTCTGGCAGAGCGGGCCTGGCGTAGCGATACAACTCACCCATCCGAAATCGTTTCATCAAGATATTTTCCTGGCTAGAAGACCAGGTTAGCTAAAGCCTTGTTGTTCGGCGAGCTCCGAGTCTGGGCATAGGTACTCATCCATAGGTTTTTTCCAGTGGTAGGCTAGGGCCTATACCAAGGAGGGGGGCTCCCATGGCTACGCTTATTCCGAGTAGGTCCAGTAGTGCCGGCCGGATGACATCTGGCGAGCGGCGCTTTTCACAACGGCTGGAAGACAAGCTCGATGATGAGTACATCTGCTGGTACGACGTACCGATCGGCCCCAGTCACCGGCATCCGGACTTTATTGTGCTGCATCCCTATCGCGGGATCCTGGTCCTGGAGGTCAAGGACTGGAAGCTGGAGACAATCGCTGAGATTGACCGCGACACCGCTGTGCTCCATACCGAGCGCGGCCGTGAGGTGACGTCCAATCCATTGCGCCAAGCGCGCGACATTTGTATCGAAGTCGGCAAGCTGATGCTCAAGGATGCAGCCCTGCGCCTTCCGGAAGGAAGCAAATACGAGGGCAAGCTCATCATGCCGTGGGGCTTTGGCGTGGTGTTTAGCAACATCAGCCGCGCCCAGTTTGACGAAGCCGAATTAGGCAATGTGATTGCGGCGGGCAGTGTGATCTGCCGGGACGAGATGACCGAGTCGGTGGACACCGAGGCGTTTCAGAAACGGCTCTGGGACATGTTCCCTGCCACCTTTTCATGTCAACTCAGCTTGCCGCAGATCGAGCGGATACGTTGGCATCTGTTTCCGCAGCTACGCATCGTTCCTCCTGAGCAGGTGCAGTTGTTCGCTGCACCTCAGCCGGATAAGCCCATAGCTATTCCCGACTTGATCAAAGTGATGGACCTGCAGCAAGAACAGCTTGCTCGCTCGATGGGTGACGGCCATCGTGTGATCCACGGAGTGGCCGGCTCTGGCAAGACAATGATCCTGGGGTATCGCTGCGTTGAGATTGCGAAGCGTCAAGGCAAGCCGGTGCTGGTGCTCTGCTACAACAAAACACTTGCCGGCCGCCTGGAGCACATCATTCACGCGCATGGCGTGCAGGACCGCGTGAGTGTGCGTCACTTCCACGGATGGTGTGGTGAGCAGCTGAAGGCTTACGGCATCAAGCCTCCGCCCGCACAGCCAAACGCCCAACAGTATCTGGACGCATTGGTCAGCAAAGTCATTGCAGCAGTGGAATCGCAACAAATTCCGCGAGCACAGTACGCGGCAGTCATGATCGATGAGGGCCACGATTTTGCACCCGAGTGGCTGCAAATCGTCACGCAGATGGTCGACCCGGAAACCAATTCGTTGTTGCTGCTCTATGACGACGCGCAAACCATTTACAGCACAGGTGGACGCCGAAAGTTCAGCTTCGCCAGCGTTGGCATCCAGGCCAAAGGGCGCACCACGATCCTGCGTCTGAACTACCGCAACACCTTGGAGATCCTTTCCACGGCAAAGGCCTTTGCCCAGGAGCTCTTGGCGGGGGAAGATGCGGATGAAGACAACGTGCCCGTGATCGCGCCAGAGAGCGCTGGACGTCGAGGCGCCGTCCCCGAGCTGATACAGGCGAGCAACATTTGGGAAGAATCGCGCTTCATCGCCCAACAGATACGCGAAGCACTCAATAACGGTGCAAGCGCCAACGACTTTGCGGTTCTTTGCCGCAATAAGACGCTTGCCACGCATATAGCCTCGCGACTCCGGACTGCAGAACTTCCAGTTGTATTAGCGGAAGATATCAACAAGCGACACCTGTTCGATGGCGAACCTGCAGTTAAGGTGCTGACGATGCACTCCAGCAAGGGCCTGGAATTCGAGTCGGTATTCATTCCCGGCATCTGCGAGATTGGGCAACGCTTACAAGCCGACAGTGAGGAAATGAGGCAGGAGGCCAAACTGCTGTATGTCGCAATGACTCGGGCTCTTGGCTCGCTGACAATGCTGCATCATTCAGAGACAGTACTAACCGAGCGGATTGGACAGGCCATAGATCAGATACGGACTAGGATTGCAGCATGATATCTAGACTACATATGGAGGACGCTTGAATTGGGATGCTATTGGTGCAGTGGCTACCGCCGGAGCAACGATCATCGCGCTTGTCATCTGGCTCTCTTATACCCGCCGACGCGCGCGTGAAAGGACAGCGACCAGACGATTGCTCGCCCAGGTGATGATGACTCCTGTTGGGACAGCACAACTGCAAATTGCCAAGTTCAGAAGTACCGTTGCTCCCCAAGATGGCAGCACCTCAGTCGTTCAAGAACTTGCCAACAGTCATAATGCACGTAGTTTATTTGCCGGATATGCACAACTCGTCAAAGTCGACCTTCCATCCCAGTTTGTGGATAAGGCAGACCTATTTGGTGAAACCACCTCCAATCGACTTGCCTATACGCTATCACAGGTAAGTCGACTGCATAGCGTCTGGAGCGCACTGGGTGATCTGCCCGACGACGCCGACACGCACGACATTGAACAATGCCTGGGTGTAGCGTTACTTCAGATCAAGGAAAGTGAAGAAGTTATCGGCGAGGCCTTTCAAGCACTTCTCATGGAAGGTCGCGCTTCATGGAAATCTCAGAAGCGGTGAGCTTTGATGCTGTAATGCCCGGCGTCCGCCGTTTACAAGAAGGCTTCTGAATACAATGATGATCCGCTAATCGCCCCTGCCACAGGGTTCCGCTGCGCCGGTGCCTGACGTTGAAGGCCTGCACATATGATTGGCCGCTGAGGCGCATCGCCGAAGACACTGCGCCAGCCTTATCCGCCGAGACCAGCAGTTGCACGTGGTTGTCCATCAGCACAAACGCATGCACCCGCACAGCAAAGCGCTCATAGTCCACGCGTAGTAGCAGGAAAGAGTGATGCCGATCCTCATCGTCCAAGACGATCGCGCACCGGTCCACGCCTCTCTGGACGACATGCGTCGGAACGCCGGGCAGTTCCAGATGCGGCTGACGCGACATGGACAGGCCTCCTGCTCAAGAAGGAAGGCCCCAGCCTGGCGGCAGCGACATAGGCCCGCTATCAGGCACCCCCGCGCGGGCCTGTACGACCGGCTCGCTTAATTACCTCCATCCCCTTCTGCCCTTTTGCCGAAAAATGTTTGCAATCTCATCTCACATCGCTGAAGGAGCTGTTTTCCTGCATCCGATTCTGCGTGAATTGTCTCGTCCGGAATGCCTGCAAACACGTCCTCCAGCACCTTGCTTCCTGCCTGACTTGATAGCATCGCCTCTTGAGGTACATCACTCCCTGCAAACTGGGTAGTCACAAGATCGCTGCGTGAAAGCGTGCCCGTGACAGATAGCTGAGCGCATGCACCAGTGAAGTAAGCCATAGACTCGTCTGTTTTCCTTTGTGCATCGAATCGATTCAGCCCAGCGGTCAGATGTAATGTCTCGTGCGCTATCGTATTGATCGCCTCTCCAATATCGCTGGATCGTTCCCTCACCGCATACACCGGCTTTAGTTCACGCATCCCAATTTCGATATGGCTCTTAGAAAAATTGACGCCAGATGGCACCAGTACAACATTGTAGACAAGGAAAACTTTCGGCTCTCGAAATCGCAGCACGTAGCGAGTAGCTTGCAGAATTTGGCGACAGATCGTCTGCTGCGAATCCGCATTGTCTCTCAACCTCATGCGGACGCGCATTCCCGCATCAGCGGATTCGCAGATGACCTCTTGCATCGTTACAGAGCGAATGGATCTCGCGCCCGGCAAGTAGTTCACATTTCGCAACAAAAATATAGATCCAAACGCATCGACAGCAGTACCCTGCGCGCCGGCATCTGAAATTTGATCTCGCATAGATCGTGGAGTGGCAGCGCAGCCCGTCAATGCGCATGCAAGGGCAGTCATCAAAAGAAGCATGGGGGCTAATTTTGAAAGCCCCCACACCTCCATCGCACTACTGATTCGCACAAGGCGTTGGACGATAAACGCCGTGCGGTGCACATGACTCGAAGGTCGATACCGCTGATGCATTCGTTACCCCCTCATAGGCGGAACTGACGGCAATGGTCTGGCTCCCCGAACCATAATCCGATTGGAACTTAGTCAGCCTGTATCGCATTGCATCAGCCGAACCGCCATTTGCGGCTGCCCAAGCGTTCACAGCATTCGGATCTACGAGACGAATCGTGTTACCGCTCTTCGTCCAATCAAACAATCGGGAAGCTTGAACCGTGCCGCTAGCTGATTCCACTAGGCTGACAGTTACAGTGCCCTGAGCTGGATATGGCACTGTCGATCCGCTTACATCTACGACGAACTGGGCCGCGTCCGCAGTCTCGGAAGCAGAAAGCATTGACGCGATCAAAGACTGCCCTCGCGCAGAGCTACCCGATATTTCTCCATGTATTTCACACTTCTTTGTCGTGTCGCACGATGCACCTGCCTTCCAGCTCACACCAGAACAGCCGCTAAGCAGTAACGGCAGTGCAGCTATCACGCCAGTATAGAGAAGTGAGGTTTTCATATGATCGCTCTTCCTGAGATAGGCCCCGAGCGGGCCACGTACTTCATAACAGATCACCTCCGTATAATTTATGCAGACTTCTGCATCGCGGCCAAATAATAACCATATATTATTTATAAGTAGTATGCCGCTATCCTTTCAAATGAGACGGAGGCAGTTACCTCCCCTCAGGACGGCCGTGCAGACGACACGTGTTTCGATCGACATCTCCCAAGTTTGAGTAGCACCGTGGTTTTGAGTCCAATTCCCTATCCCGAGGAGATTGGACGTAAGAAGCGCTTTGCCGAGGAGCAGATCATCAGCCTCCTGCGCGAAGCCGAGGCCGATGTCGCAATCAAGGACCTGTGCCGGAGGCATGGCTTCAGTGAGGCCTCGTACTACCTGTGGCACAGCAAGTTCGGCGGCATGCGTTTAAAGAAACGGAGGCAATTAACCCACCTGAATCTCCCCGGCAGGACGACCACGCGAGCGGCACGTCGTTGGCCTCCCCGATGCACGCGCCACCATTGCCTGGAAGCGCGAGTCGCCCGAGGGGTGCTCCCGCATGAGGTGAAGGTGGATTGACTGTTCGCCCTCTCGGGCTAGACCCGCATGCAGCCATTACGCATAGACAGGCACCCGCTCGGCTGCATCGCAACCAAGATGTAAATAGACCTCCTGCGGCGTGATGAGCTGACTCTTCGCACGCCCCAGATACGTGCGCACGCTTGACCAGTGGTACTCGGTTGGCAATGCCACCATGCGGGCGCGTACCGGATTGAGTTCGATGTAACGCAAGACCGTGACCACCTACCGTTCGGTCTGCACCAAGCAGGAGGTGAACCGCCCCTGCCACAGGGTTCCGCTGCGCCGGTGCCTGGCGTTGAAGGCCTGCACATACGATTGGCCGTTGAGCCGCATCGCCGAAGATACTCCGCCAGCCTTATCCGCCGAGACCAGCAGGTGCACCTGGTTGTCCATCAGCAAAAACGCATGCATCCGCACAGCAAGGCGCTCGCAGGCCATCGTAGTAGGAGGCAATAGTGATGCCGATCCTTATCGTCCAAGACGATCGCGCACCGGTCCACGCCTCTGTGGACGACATGCGTCGGAACGTCGGGCAGTTCCAGACGCGGCTGACGCGACATGGACGGGCCTCCCGCTCAAGAAGAAGGCTCCTGCACACGCGTTCGCTGTTCTCATCGAATGGCACGCCAGCCTGGCTCCCGAGCCGCTGCACTCCGTCCCTGATTTTGCAGCAGCATTGCGTGATCGGGGTGCGCAGGATTGTCGGGGCCGGCCCTGCCACCGTGCTGTTGCGGAGCGGGACGAAGTTCCGGTGCATGAGGGTCCACATGCATTAGCCGTTGCGTCTGGTCTCCCTGCTGCACATTGAGATCGGTGGTGCCATCCTGGTTTCGGGCGCGCGTCAGATTCTCGCGCGCGACAGAGCTCCATTCACCGTTCAAGAACGCATGGCCCTGCCCATGCTTGTTCCAGTTGACCAGGTCATTCCCTGCGGCATAGAAGCCTGGCCCATTGAAACGCTCTGGGTGCGCGCGATCGGAAGGACCGTACTGATGCGTCGCACCTCTATCCAAAGCCCCGATGAACTGCCCCGCGCGATCGTCATGGATGAACAGATTTTTGATGACCGGGTACTCGTGCGGCAAGTTCTGGTGCGTCCTGTCCGCATTGAGGGCGGTTGGATTGACAAGCGGATCAGCCAGGACACTCGCCCATGCCGTCGAGAGAGGGCTTTCTCGATTCGCGTTGCGCAGCGAGTTGACGACCGCCGCCCCCCTCAACGCGTCGTCACGGCCCAGCTCAAAGTAGTCTTTCTGACCAGAGCGCTTGGGGATAAAACTGTCAATGGCAGCACTGACGTCTGCTACAGAGTCATACTGGTTCTCCTCAAGCTTACGAATCATTGTTGCGGCACGTACTTCGTTCTGGTTGTATGCCTTGCCAACCATGGCCGCCAATTTCACTTGGTCATCGAGTGACGCATTCTGATACAGGTTGCTTCGCTGCAGCGGCGCGATGGCGCGATCCATCAATTTGTCGATCTGAGCGACATCGCGGTCGTGCACCCACGTGATACCGGCATCCGAGGCCAAGAACGCGTCCAACCGCGATTTGACATCCGCATCCAGCGGGCGTCCATGGTCGTTTCTGATCGCATCTCCATCACGACCAAGATCCGCGACCGCTCTTGTCGCCTGATCGTCGTTAAACAGCGACTGCGGCTGATGCGCCCTCGCCCAGTCCTGGTATGCATTGATCAAGTCTCTCGGAACGTTCTCGCCATTAGGATCATTGGGCTGGTAGTGCTGTCCCAGGTCCTTCTGTATGGTACCGATCGAGTAACCACTGTTGTCCGCTGGTTCGAGCGTCGGAGTTGAGGCCTTGTCGCCTGCGACAACCAGTCGATATGCATCGTATCGACTCTCGGAGGTGACACCCACAGCGAAGTACAAGGTTGCACGCAGTTCCTTTTCTGTGAGCGTACTCATTGTGCGTCCTCCGGATCCGAACAATCCTTGTCATAAGGCACATCCTTACCTGGGACATCCGGATAAAGCGCAACAGTGCGGCGATAGCTGGAACCATACTTCTCATATCGAATGAGGTGTCCTTTTTCCAGCTTGAACTGATCCTCTCGCTCGGAGAAAGCCGGGCACGCGGAGTAGCCCGTTCCTCCGTCATCGCTGCAGTAGCGGAGATACAACGCGTCTCCACGCACCTCTCCCTGCAACTGCCCATCATTGCCGCGAACGTTGGTTCCCTCGCTCCAATCCCCCGTCACGCGATCACCACGTTGCTGCAGATGCAGGCTCAGATAGTGGCCCAAGTCGCATCTCTTGGCATACGCCCACTCCCCGGAGAACGAAGGGGATTTGCTCGCGGAAGCGGAGGTAGCACACGAGGTGATCAACGCCATCACCATCACTAACGCGGCCACTGGAAAGCGCGGGCTTGATCGCTCTTGCTCAGCCATCGGTCACTCCTTGGACATGGTCTGCGGCTCGTATGTGCGGAAGATAGCAACTAGGCCCGGGACGTTCCACAGGTTCCAGCGCCCCCCATTTGCTATGCGTTCTTGCCTCAAGCCAACCAAGCTAGGATCAGTGCAGCCACCCGCCTCCCGTAGGCGGCGCCTCAGATTCCAGCGCCTAGACCGCCCGCTCTTCGCGCACACGGTTGGACGGCGGTTCGCGCAGCGGCTGGCATGCGATGTGTCGCGGTAGCTCATGCACTTCGCTCGCTGCGGCGCAGAGCGTGCTGCCAACTTCCCGCAGCGTCTGGCCCACAAACGGGGTCAGGTTGAGCTACCCCCGATTTCTCGGACAGGTTAATTAGGGAACAACAACCATCTTTTCGAACTCGGCCGGCGAGCGGTAGCCCAGCGCACTGTGCAACCGCTGCCGGTTGTAGAACACTTCGATGTACTCGAACACTTTCCCGCGCGCTTCGTCGAGACTGGCGAAGCGCTCGTGATGCGTCAGTTCCTGCTTGAGCGAGCTGAAGAAGCTTTCCATCACTGCATTGTCGTAAGGCATGCCCTTGCGACTCATGCTCGCGACTAGCCCGGCTTCCTGCAATTGCCGCTGATACGCACCGCTGGTGTATTGCGTGCCCTGGTCGCTATGGTGGATTGCGCCCTTCACTGGCCGCCGGCGTTGGAGCGCCATGGCCAGTGCAGCGCTGGCCAACGCCTGGTCGGCCCGCTGGCCCATCGCCCAGCCCGCGATCTGCCGGCTGTGCATGTCCAGCACCGCCGCCAAGTACAACCAGCCCATCCGGGTCGGCACGAAGGTGATGTCCGCCACCCACACCCGATCTGGCCCCGGACTGACGAACGGCCATGCCAGCCGGTTAGGCGCCACCGCCACACGCTGATAGGTGCTGCGCGTGCGCAGGTAGCGTTGCCGCCGTTTGGTGCGGATCGCATGTACCCGCCGCAGGCGCCGCACCCGATGCCGGCCGCAGGTCTCACCTTGCTGACGCAACGCGCGCCAGAGGCGCTCGCTGCCATACGCCTCGCGGGTTTGTGCGTGCAACTGCTCGATCCGCTGCAATAGCCGGGCATTCTCCTGCGCGCGCGGCCCCGGACGGCGAGCGCACCACGCGTAATAGCGATACGCCCAGCGCATGGCAGAGCCAGCGCACCCGGTAACCTCGCTGGTCTCGGATCCAGGCGTACTTCACGGTAGCTCCCGCGCAAAGTACGCCGCCGCTTTTTAGGATCTCGTTCTCTTGGCGCAGCCGCTCGTTCTCGCGCTGCAGCTTGGCCAGTTCATCCGGGTTGGCCTTGGGCCGGCCACTGCCGCCAAAGGCGCCAGCGCCCTTCGCATCGAGATCCGTGGCCCACTTGTAGAGACGGTTGCGCGGGATGTCTAACTCCCGCGCGATCACGGCCGCTGGCCGATCTCCCGCCTTGAGTAACCGCACTGCTTCCCGCTTGAACTCCGCCGTGAACCGCTGCCGCTTCTGCATCGAACACCTCCGTGCGAGGATTGTCCTCGCTTTCAGGTGTCCGAGTTATCAGGGGTGGCTCAACCTGACCCCATTACTCCGTTTTGCCGTTTTGCCCCTTTTGCCGCACCCCTTTTTCCGCGCCTCGCAAAGAGTTACTTTTTCTCGCCTTGCACACGAGTCACGCCAAGTCCATCGATATATAAGCTAGCAAAACCAAAGTTGTATGTTGAACCTCGTTTCCGCACCAACAACCCTGACTCTTCGAGTCGAGAAATAAAAGCATCAAACAACGGAAAATTGGATTTGGATGTGGCAGCCCAAACCTTCCTAAGGTCGTCGGAAGCAAATTGCGATCTAAGAGAGCTCTTTTCCTCTACATCCTCCAGGAATGGCTTAAGATCCGGGCACTCATTCTTCAACGCATCGAGCCTTTCTACCGATGCAGCCTTAAGTCCCACCTGCATCGCGGGGAAGCTCAAGAGACGATCAGACGGCGGACTCTTAGACTTAATCCGAAGCTCTTCGTCACGCGCCGCCTTGAGTAACACTGTAAGGGACCTTGGATATGTATTGTCCTGCGAGTCGGTCATACGCGAGTAGACCCATTTCGCCGCCAGTGACTTCTTGCCCTTCTCCTGGCTAAGCCCCCAAATTGGGGCGAGCGCCCCACGCAGCTCTTCCTCACCGGCAGTGTCAACAGTTTGCTCAGTCACCGATGAATCTCGGCCTATCAACTCTCTAAGCGGAGGTGACGCCCCGGTAATCAATCTATATGCCAAACGCATAAAGTCTTCAATCTTCCATTGCAGCAGGACTGTTCTCGGGTCGCCAAAATGGCTCTTATTAGTAAACACCAGCTTTGACCAGATGTCCTCTCTTAGAAATATCTTGAACCTTATGTTGTGGAGATCCTTATTATTTGAGTCATAGGCAAGCCGAAGCAATCCACCCAAGGCTTCTGCCTGCCACGGACTATCTTCTCTGATGTCTTGATCCAAATCATCGTAAAGCAACCAGAGCTTATTCTCACTTCCGCTCAAGTGATCATTTAGATCGATGACAACATCACGACACAGCCCACCTAAATCTCCCGATATCAGAGCTAAACATGCCGCCGTTTCCGACGATTTCCATCGACGATCTCCCGAACCTATCGGCAGCTTACTTTGAAGATGCACTTTAAGCGCACGAAGACCTTTGCTTTTACCGAGCACCGATATAAGCGGCTCATATTTAGTAGTCCACAGCCTCACGATTGCATAGGCGCGCCAGAATGATAACCAATCCGCTCCGACTGCCGAGATCTGCTGCGCGAGAGATTCGAACTCGTCGGTAGTCGGTCGGAGCATCGCTCCTGGTACCGGACCGTGCCCAGGAAGCACATCGACACCACTGAGCTTTCCTCGTGCGCGTTTTCTAGCGTTTTCGATATGCTCGACAAAGAGGTGGAATAGCGTGGATTTGCCGGTGCCTTTGCGCCCCCTTACTACCCATCGTGCATCGTCTAGGAATTTGTCGAAATCAGATGTCTTCTGAAAATATGCCTCAAAGTCCGCAGATGCAATGGAGTTTGCATCGCGCTCTGGAATATTCAAAGACTCCAGCAAGTCCTCTCGGCCATATCGTGCGAGTGATACTTCGACCTGGGCTTCCGCACCACGTTCAGCGATACGATTAGCGACCTCAACGTATGCAGACATCGCGGAATCGAGTGGAAGCGAAGAAGCAGATGCTATTCCTTGAGAATAATTAATCCTCAAAGCATTGGCAGCTTCGTCTTCGCCGAAAACTTCGCCAAATCTACGAACGATTTCGTCCCCGACCTCTCCTTCAGGAACCGGTGAAAATATTACCGTAGGGGATATCCCCCGCACTTCAGATAGCACGGTTTTGACAAAATTTATACCATCGGCATTTTGCCCGCTTGGAAACATAACCAAAAAGGCATCATCTGCTAACCTTAGAAGAGACAACCCACCCCATTCTCCAAGTCCAGTTCTAGCATCGATGAGCACCACGTCGGGCTGGAATTGATCGAAAAGATCAGCTTCGAAGAGCGACCACGCATCATCGGAACGGGTCAAAACTTCTTTATGAGACAGCGTCGAGAGCTTCTGTACGTAAGATTTTCCAGGACAGCCGGCGGGCACGACATGCACCTGCGCCCTAGAAAGCGGGTCTTCCACCGTGTAGGAGATTGCACGAGGCTGACCATTTCGGGACCCCACGAGACTGAACTCATAGGAGGTTGCAGCATCCGCTGGCTTTACCTGCCGCTCCCATAGGTAGTCGATCAGCCCGAACTCGACGTCTCCGTCCTTGGTTGGTGGCACGACCTTATGAAGCCCTGGCGCCTCCACATCCATATCTACAAGCACCACTCTACGGCCACGTCTTGCTAAATGAAACGCGGTTTGAACAAGCGCCGTAGTCCGTCCTACTCCACCCTTATATGAATAGAATACGATTCTTCGAAAATTCCTATCCCCGGCGCTAGGTTCGTATCGTTCGCCAGATACCAACGAAGTAACGGCTTCATCCCAATCGGCGGGTGCCTCGTCTGCCTTTCCGACAGTGAGACCTCTGTCTTGAGCCTCCGCCACGGAGTACAACTCAGTGATGACTGACTTGAGACCAAGCCGTTGCATCTCCGGCAAGATCATTGCAAGCCGATCCGAGCGGCTCATACCTAGGAATAAATCAGAGATCACAAGTAAAATCACGCCATTTTCTTGCGTGATATCTAAATCAAAGGTTTGGCCAAAGTGGTCTAAAAGAATTTTACGAAAGGTTGCTACGGGGTTCATCAGATAACCTCTCTATTCTTATTTATCCAACCGACCACGTAGTTAAAACTACACTTCCATTCAGACAGAGCTTGGGCGCTGAACTCTTTGGAACTGTACCTGAGAGAGATGTAATCCACCTCCATAGTCCCCTTCGGATTTACGATCACGGCAAGGTGCTCCAGCATTTTGGGGTCAATTCTGGCGCGCTTGTAAAGGTCTGGCATCATCTTCAAAGCTTGCACAATGCCGTGACCGGGATTCGCGATAGGACTACCCTGTCTTGGGTCTTTCGGCCGCTGACCCGACTCGCCCCACTCGGCGATTCGATGGTAAACCGCTATTAGCGACTTGAGTTTGCATTCGATTGCAACCCCTCCCAGGTGGGCAGTGGCAAGGCACCGTGGCGTGGCCGGCGCAAGCAACGCCTTTACATCGTCTATTCTGATATCCGAAGCGCCAGCAAAGTCTTCCATGCTCACTCCTTAATAGAAAAAGGGCAGCCAATCGACTGCCCAATCTTCACCGATCTTTCATTCGAGGAAATCAAACCCCAACAGGATTCGCCTTCTCAGGATCAATCTTGTACTGCTTGATCGCCCGGGCCACATCCTTACCCGTCATCTTGCCATCCTTCGCCAGCGCGGCAATCGCCGCGTGCGCGATGTAGTAACGATCAACTTCGAAGAACCGGCGCAGATTCGCACGCGTATCCGAGCGACCGAACCCATCCGTGCCGAGGACGGTGTAGGTCATCGGGACGAAGGCGCGGATCTGGTCGGCGAAGGCGCGCACGTAGTCGGTGGCGGCGATGGCCGGGCCCTGGCGGCCTTCCAGCAGCTGGGTGACGTACGGCTTGCGCTGTTCGGCCTCCGGGTGCAGGCGGTTCCAGCGTTCCACGGCGTAACCGTCGCGGCGCACTTCGTTGAGGCTGGGGCAGGACCAGATGTCGGCAGTGACGCCGAAATCCTTGTCCAGCAGCTCGGCCGCGGCAATGGCCTCGCGCAGGATGGTGCCGCTGCCCAGCAGCTGCACGCGCAGCTCGCCCTTCTTGGGCTTGCCGGCGTCCTTGAGCAGGTACATGCCCTTGATGATGCCCTCGGCTGCGCCGTCCGGCATGCCGGGGTGGGCGTAGTTCTCGTTCATCAGGGTGATGTAGTAGTACTCGTCGATCTGGTCTTCCATCATCGCCTTCATGCCGTGCTGCATGATGACGGTGACTTCGAAGCCGAAGGTCGGGTCATAGCTACGCACGTTGGGGATGGAGCCGGCGATGACCTGGCTGAAGCCATCTTCGTGCTGCAGGCCTTCGCCGTTGAGCGTGGTGCGGCCGGCAGTACCACCGAGCAGGAAGCCACGCGTGCGCATGTCCGCTGCCTGCCAGGCAATGTCGCCCACGCGCTGGAAGCCGAACATGGAGTAGTAGATGTAGAACGGCAGCATCGGCACGTCGGACACCGAGTAGCTGGTGCCGGCGGCCATCCACGAGGCGATGGCGCCCGGCTCGCTGATGCCCTGCTGCAGCACCTGGCCGGTCTGGTCTTCGCGGTAGTACATCAGCTGGTCGGCATCGACCGGCTTGTACTTCTGGCCGAACGGGGCATAGATGCCGATCTGGCGGAACATGCCTTCCATGCCGAAGGTGCGCGCCTCATCGGCCACGATCGGCACGATGCGCGGGCCCAGTTCCTTGTCGCGCAGGGCAATGTTGAGGCTCTGCACGAAGGACATGGTGGTGGAGTAGCTGCGCTCGCCGCTGTCCTTGAGCAGGCGCTCGAACTTGTCGAGCGTGGGCGCGACGAAGGACTTGCTGGCCTTGGGACGGCGCGACGGCAGGAAGCCGCCCAGCACGTTACGGCGCTCCTTCAGGTACTGCACTTCCGGGGAATCTTCGCCGGGGTGGTAGAACGGCACCTGGCCGTCTTCCAGCTGGGCGTCGGTCACCGGGATATTGAAGCGGTCGCGGAAGTGCTTGACCGCCGCGTCGTCCAGCTTCTTGGTCTGGTGGGTGGGGTTGAGCGCCTCACCGGCCGAGCCCATGCCGTAGCCCTTGACCGTCTTGGCCAGGATCACGGTGGGCATGCCGGTGGTGTTCACGGCCTGGTGGTAGGCGGCGTACACCTTGTGCGGGTCGTGGCCGCCACGGTTCAGGCGCCAGATGTCGTCGTCGGACAGGCCGGCGACCATGGCCGCGGTCTCCGGGTACTTGCCGAAGAAATTCTCGCGGGTGTAGGCGCCGCCAAAAGCCTTGCAGTTCTGGTATTCGCCGTCGACGGTTTCCATCATCAGCTTCTTGAGGACACCGTCGGTGTCCTTGGCCAGCAGGGCATCCCAGTAACCGCCCCACAGCAGCTTGATGACGTTCCAGCCGCCGCCACGGAACACGCCTTCCAGTTCCTGGATGATCTTGCCGTTGCCGCGCACCGGGCCGTCGAGGCGCTGCAGGTTGCAGTTGACCACGAAGATCAGGTTGTCCAGGCCTTCACGGCCGGCCAGCGCGATGGCGCCGAGGGTTTCCGGCTCATCGGACTCGCCATCGCCGATGAAGCACCACACCTTGCGGTCGGACTTCTCGATCAGGCCGCGGTTTTCCAGATAGCGCATGAACTGCGCCTGGTAGATGGCGGCCAGCGGGCCCAGGCCCATCGACACGGTGGGGGTCTGCCAGAACTCGGGCATCAGCCACGGGTGCGGGTAGGAGGAGATGCCCTGGCCGTCCACTTCCATGCGGAAGTTGTCCAGCTGGGCCTGGCTGATGCGGCCTTCCAGGAAGGCGCGGGCATAGATGCCCGGGGCGCTGTGGCCCTGGACGAACAGCAGGTCGCCCGGATGGGTGTCCGAGGGCGCACGCCAGAAGTGGTTGAAGCCCACGTCGTAGAGCGTGGCGCTGGAGGCGAACGAGGCGATGTGGCCGCCCAGGTCACCCGGCTTGCGGTTGGCCCGCACGACGGTGGCCATGGCGTTCCAGCGGATGATCGAGCGGATCTTCCACTCCAGCGCGGAGTCGCCAGGGTTCTTGGCCTCGTTGGCCGGTGCGATGGTATTGACGTACTCGGTGGTGGGCGAAAACGGCAGGTAAGCGCCGGCGCGGCGGGTCTGTTCGACCATGCCTTCCAGCAGCTGATGGGCGCGCTCCGGGCCTTCGACGTCGATGACGGCCTTGATCGATTCGAGCCACTCCTGCGTCTCAAGCGGGTTCGGATCGTTGTGCAGCACTTCGTTCAACCAGTTCATTAGCGCTCCCGGGGGGACACACCCCGCGGGTGTGTCGACATCGTGAATTCGTGAACCCGCAAGTGTACCGCACGCACCTGTTGCCATTCCTCGCTACGGGTGCGTATGGAATGGGACGGTGTGTGCATGGGCACAGCGATGGCGGGTGCCACGCACGCGGGCGCGACCGGTGTACGACCAAAGGATGAGGGCCACCATGCGGCGGAGCCGCCGCATGCGCCCTTCTCCCAGCGGGAGGAGGTGGGCAGATGCGGGGACGGGCGAAACCTTGTGCCGTTGTCATGACACGAGGGCTTGGCCCCGTCCCCTCATCCCCCCCCCGCTCCGCGCCCCGGCCCGCGCTTGCGGCACGGGCCCTCCAAGGCACGCGTGCCAATGGCGCGCCAGCCATGCCTTCTCGTCCCCAGGGGAGAGGGGCTTTGATGCCGCACCGAGAGAGGGCGGGACGAACGGAGGAAGGCCGAGCGATTGGACGCGTGCCGGTCAGAACGCCTGCAACGCTTCGGTCAGTTGGCCGTTGTTGTTGACTGCGCCCAAGGTGTAGCCCTGCCAGCCCGGGTAGGCGTTGGGTTCCCAATAAAACACGCCGAGGACGCGCGAGCCGATGGCGTTGCTGCGGCTGAGCAGGTTGGTGAGCATGGCGCGGGTGGTGGCGGCCTGCTGCCAGTCCATGCCGACCTCGGAAATCACCACATCGCTCCCGTAGCGCGTAATCATGTCGCGCATATTGGTTTCCAGGCGATTGTTGTAATCCTGCCAGCTGCCGACGGGCGGGTAATGCGACATGCCGATGACGTCCCACTTGCCGCCTGCCGACCGCAGATTGTCGAAGAACCAGCGGAAGTTGGCGTTGTCGTAGCCATTGGCCAGATGCACGACAACCTTGGCATTGGGGTACACCGCCTTGGTGGCGTTGTAGCCGCTGTTGATGAACTGGCCCAGCGTGGCGAAGTTGGGCGTCTTGCCCTCGTTCCACAACATGCCGCTGTTGATCTCGTTGCCCACCTGCACCCAGCTGACGGTGATGCCGTTGTCCTTGAGATATTGAAGGATGCCCTGGGTATGGCTGTAGACATCGGTGTTGAGCTGGGTGACGGAGTGGCCGGCCCATGCCGCTGGCTTGGTCTGTTTGCCGGGATCGGCCCAGCTGTCGCTGTAATGGAAGTCGATCATGATGCGCATGCCTTGCGCGGCGGCGCGTTTGGCCTTGTCCAGGGTGTCGCGGCCATCGTTCCAACCGCCTGCAGGGTTGACCCACACGCGCAGGCGAATGGCATTGCCGCCGACATCCTTGAACAACTTGATGAAGTCGGTGGTGTTGCCCGCTGCATCGCGAAATACCTGCGGTGGAGTACTTGCGGCCTGCTGGTTGAGCCAGCTGACGTCTGCGCCTTTGGCGATGCCCTGCGCGCTGACGCCGGCGCTGCACAGACACAGCAGCAATACGAGCAAGACGCGGTGGTAGTGCCTGCGAAAAATGGTCATGGAACGCTCCCTAGGTCGATGGATAAAGCGCCGGGTGGCGCCTTGTTTGATCCCCTGCATTGCGTCGTGCGCGCGAGCGCGGCGTGGCAAGCGCTTGGCCGTGCATCGCTGCAAAACGGCGGTGATTCAAACACGGCAGTACAGCGCAGTTGAGGTCGCTATAGCTGCAAGCGACTTGCGGCATATCTGGACACAGGAAAACCTTACGTCGTGCACATCGTGCGGGCGGGTTGTTGTGCGGGTGCAGCAGCAACCCCGCTCTTCACTGCGCGAAAGAACGCAAAACGCCGGGCAAGCCCGGCGTTTTGATGCAACGTTCGAAGATGCTCATGCGCAGGCTCGGCGCCTTGCGGCACTGCGCGCGTGGGCGATATGTCACTGCACCCAGACGCAACCGTTACACGATCCTGGCACCACTCACCCCATGGCGCGTGCACCCTGCTGCTGTTGCTGGGTCTGCGCCTGCTGCTGTTCCAACGCGACCGACTGGCGTGCTGCGTTTTCGGCAACACGCTGGCTGCTCTGCTCCAACGGGGTGTTCATTGCAGTCATGGTCTCGACGCTCACACGCAACTGTGCCGGGTCGTCGACGCGACCTTGCACAGCGAAGGTCCGTGCGGCATCTGGGCTCATCACCACCGCATCGATGCGCTGACCACCAGCGGCATGCATTTCCGATGCGAGCGAACCGGATAACTGCGCGCTGTGCTGATCCGGCGTGCGCCCTGCACGTGCATCCTGCGCATGCACGCCGCGCTGGGCATCCTGGAACAACGCATTGCCCAGATGCCCCGGTTGATCGATCCGCAAGGATGTGTGGTCGTTACCATGCTCGCGCGCGTCGCGCCTGGCCGGCTCGCCCGGCGCAAGCGGGCCGCGGATGGCATCGATGGCGTCTTGGCCCAGGCCCTTCGGCCCCCGACTCAGCAAGGTGATCCCGGCGCGGATCTCGTCCAGATCGGATCGGTACTCGTTGATCATTCGCTTGTTTTGATCTGCGAGTTGACGCGCCTGCGGGTCATTGAGCGGGGATCGTTCATCCAAGAAGTTTTTGATGGTGTGCGAACCCAACGAACTGACCGCAGAGGCCACAGGTGAATCGGGAATCAGGAAATTCAATCTGCTGTTGCTGTAGCCCATGGCGCTGAGCGTTGCAATCTCGTTAGGTCTGGCATACACCCGAACCTCTCCGTAATGCGCAGATGCTGCACTCACCGGGTCAGCCGCCATGACATGGTTGACCACGCTGGTGCCACCTTCCGGAATGCGATACGCCAAGCTCGCTGCGCCGTAGGCGTTGAAGGTTTCCCCTTTCAGATCGAAGTGGTGCGCACTGATTTGCGCAAGCGCTCCGCCTAGCGAGTGACCAGTCACGGTGACCTCGGGAGCGTGCCCAGTGCGCTGTTCCTGCTTGGCCGCATAGCCAAGTGCACTTTTTGTCAGGGCTATCGCATCATCGGCCTGCGGGTTGATGCGCTGAAGCACCATGGAGCCATCTGCCTGTACCGCGTCACGCAGGATTTCCTCGGTGCCCCGATGAGCGACGACGATATCTCCACCGCTAACGCGTTGATAGATCGTTCCCTGATACCCCGTCTTTCGATTGTTGACGTGTTCCAGAATTTCGTAGCTCTCGCCGCCAACATCCACTCGCTCACGGTCACCGGGGCCACGCTTACCGACCTTGTGATCGACGTAGCCCTCGTTAGAAAGGATGGCGTATTGCTGCGAGGTAGGTTTCACGGCGAAACCTCTTTAGCGACGAGCGTTACCGAGAATAATTGATCGCGCAATTCCGGCTTGAAATCCGACGCCGAGGGCAAGCCATTATCGGCGTAGTCTGCGATATCTTCCTTGGGATAACCGCCCTTCCAGAAGTACAGAGTGACCGGCTTTCCTGCAATGACATCCTTGGTCTCGATGAATGGCAAAAATGCGGTTTCCTCTTTCTTTCCGCTGGCCTTCAGAGAAACACGTGCACCTGTCATACCCCAATGACAGACCCCACGCCCGTAATAATCTTCATCGAGCATGAGATCAAGATAGATGACTCCTTGATATTCCTGCCCAGAGACTTTTGTCAGCACAACCGGCTCGCTGCTCGTGATGCGCTGCCCAACGCCTGTTTGAGGATGAATCTGGCCGCATTCGCTGTCGTTGCTGACGTCGTACTGCGCATACCCATTCACTGCCGCAAACGGACCCGGCGCCTTATCCAAGGTAAGCGTCAGCGCATAGGCCTTACGCGGGCTCTGATTTAACTTGGCAAGACCGCGTCCTCCGGCCTCGACGTCGGCTTCTGCGGTGGCCTCTGTGGCGGGGGAAGGGGTCTGGGTCATGCTGGTCTCCGGGGAGTTACAGGCCGTAAGCAAAAGGGCCAGCAGGCTTGGGGTCAGAATCTGGCGCAAGGCCGGCCTCCGTGGCAGGTGGGCGGCCAATCTAGTCCGCGCGCGCTCGAGCGGTCAATCGAGGCCATGTGAGGATGAGCCTGCTATAGACAGTTGTGCATGGCAGCGAAGCTGCCATCATCAGACGCAGCTGCTGCCAGGGAGAGAGCGCGCTATGCGCAACCGTTCGCGATCACTGCAGCACCAGACATCGGTCGCCGTGCGCATGCCCTGGCGCCGCAGCTTGCGCATGCGCGTGCTGCTGGCGGCCACCGCCGTGCTGGTGGTGTTGCTGGCGGTGCTGGGAACGGTGTTCTACCTGGGCGCGCGCGCCGAGCTGGTGGAGGCGGCGCGTACCGAGGTGGATGGCTTGACCGAGCAGACCGCGCGCAGCCTGGCGGCGCTACTCGATTCGGTGCAGGTGAGCGGGCGCACGTTGGCGGCCAGCAGTAGTGCAGTGGGATTGCAGCCGTTCAACCTGCGCGCGTTGCTGCTGGCCACGCTCAGTGGCGACCCGGATATCGGTGCAGCGCGGCTGATCATCGAACCACGAACGCAAAAAGCCGGCGATACGGGGTTTGTCTGGTACGTGCATCGCAACGGCACGCGCACCGTCGAAAAGTCGGCGGCGGAGTTGGGCTACGACTATCGCGCGATGCCATGGTACCTGCGAACGCAGCGCGAAGGCCGCGCTTGGTGGTCCGAGCCGTACCTCAACACCAATGGCGGCAACGAGCTGTACACCAGTTACAACCTGCCGCTGCGGCGGCCGGGCGATGCGCCGGATGCGCCGCCGGTGGGCATGGTGAGTGCCGATCTCCCGCTGCGGCATCTGCGCGAGATCATCGACCAGCTGCCGCGCGATATCGGCATCCAGCCGATGCTGTTGTCGCCGGAAGGCATGCTGGTTTTCAGCCCCGACCCCGCGCTCAATCTGCATCATTCGTTGAATGCGTACGTGACCCGCTCGCGACCGGATCTGCGGCCGTTGCAACGCGCGGTCGTTGCTGGCCAGACGATTTCGTTTACACATACCTCGCCCGACGGCGAGCGCTTTCTGACCCATAGCGCGGCGGTGGGGCGCAGCGGCTGGACCTTCGTGTTGTCGGCCTCGGAAGGCTATGTGCTGGCCGGTCTGAACTGGCTGGCGGCATGGGTGGCGCTGGCGGCACTGCTGGGTGCGGTGGTGTGGTGGTGGTTGATGCAGCGGATCACACGCACGTTGACGCGGCCGATCGAAGAACTGACCAATACCGCCGAGCATTTTCGTCGTGGCGAATTCGAATACCCGTTGCAGCACATCGAACGCGACGACGAAGTGGGCGTGATGGCACGCGCGTTCGATAGCGCACGCGATGCGATCCGCCACCACATCGCGCAGATCGGCGAAATGACCGCCGCACGCGAGCGCATGCACAGCGAGCTGCAGATTGCGCGCGAGATACAGCAGGCAATGCTGCCTTCCGGGCGCACCTTCGACCGCGCCAGTTCGCATCTGGAAACCTGCGCGTGGCTGGAACCGGCCAAGGCGGTGGGCGGAGATTTCTACCACTTCGTCGAAACCGAACCGGGCTTGCTGTGGTTCGTGGTGGGCGATGTCTCCGACAAGGGCGTACCGGCGGCGCTGTTCATGGCGCGCGCGGTGAGCGTGCTGGAAATTGCCGCGCGCCGGTACACGCGCCCGGACGCCATCCTGATTGCCGCTTCCACCCGACTGGCCGAAAACAACGAAACCTGCATGTTCGCCACCGTGCTGTGCGGCCTGATCAACGTGGTGAGCGGGGACTACTGGTTGGCCAGCGCCGGGCACGAGCCGCCGGTACTGATCGATATCGATGGCAAGGCGCACCCGTTGCCGCTGGAAACCGGTGCACCGCTGGGGATCGAACCGCAGGTGTCCTACCCGGTGCTGCAGGGCCGCATGAGCGCCGGGCAGACCTTGCTCGGCTACACCGATGGGGTGACCGAGGCGATGGACGAGCACGGCGCCAGCTACGGATTGGAGCGGTTACAGGCGGCGCTGCACCCGCATCGCAGTGCAGCGTCGCAGTGCAAGGCGGTAATTGCCAACGTCGCCCGCTTCACCGGCACGGCCGATCCGTACGACGACATCACGCTGCTGGCGATTCGGCTGCGCCAGGAGCATGCTGGGCGAAATGTTGCCGGGGAGGCAACCACACCGTGATGCTTGAGCTGGCCATCGCCCCGTCGCTGGACTATCTGGCCTATGTCACCGACACGCTGGAAGACTCGCTGATGCGCGAGGGCCTGGGCGAAGAGCGCATCGGCCAAGTGCGGCTGATCGTGGAGGAGCTCGGCTGCAACGCCCTCACCCACGGTCAGCCCGCGGAACAACCGTTACGACTACAACTGAAACTAGATCCGCAAGCGCTGGTGCTGGAGCTGCACGATCCCGGCAAGGCTTTTGACCCGCGCGCGATTCCTCTGCCAGACCTGACTGCCGAGCTTGATCAGCGTCCGATCGGCGGGCTGGGGTTGTTTTTGGTGCATCAGTTCGCCGATCACATCGACTACCGCCGCGATGGTGCATATAACGTGGTGCGCGTCACCCTGCTTCACCCGTATGCCCCTGTTCCCGAGGTTTTGTCATGACCACGCTTGCCATCCAGATCGACCCGCCGCAAGACACCCGTCAACGCGTCATCCTGACCGGGCGGCTGGACACCCACACCTACCAGGACCTGGACGCGGCGCTGTCGCCGTTGCTGGGCACCCGCATCACCACACTGGTGCTGGATCTGAGCGCACTGGAATACATTTCCAGCGCCGGCATCCGCTGCATCTTCAAGGCACGCAAGGCGCTGGCCACGCGCCACGGCAAGGTGCTGGTGAGCAATCCGCAACCGCAGATCCGCAAGGTCTTCGATGTGGTGAAGGCGGTGCCATTAAGCGATGTGTTTGCCTCCACCGAAGAGCTGGATGCGTACCTGGCTGCAATGCAGCGCAAGGTCATCGAACAGAGCGCGCACAGCGATACGCCGATCGTGCCGCACTTCGAAGAAGCGTAGGCGCCCCATCGCCTGCGCGCCCATGTGGGGACATGTGTGCGTGGGTGCAGGCGCAATCCTGGTTAGGCTATGACGCCCTGCCCTGCGTCTTGCGATGGCTGCACTGATCATTTTCGATTTCGACGGCACGCTTGCCGATTCATTCGGTTTCTTTCTGAGCACACAGCGGCTGCTGGCCGCGCGGCATGGGTTCCGGGCGGCGGAAGAGCATGAAGTGGATGCCGCGCGTCGGCTGAGCACGCGCGCGCTCCTCAAGCGGTCGGGATTGCCCACCTGGCGGGTGCCGCTGGTGGCGGCCGATTTCATTCGCCTCATGCGCGCCGCCCCACCGGCGGCCTTGTTTCCTGGCATTGCGCAGACCCTCAGTGCGCTGCACGCCGGTGGCACCCGGCTCGCGGTGGTGTCGTCCAACTCGGTGGAGAACGTGCAACGCGCGTTGGGCGCCGAGGTGAGCGCGACCTTTGCCGTTATCGAAGGCGGTGCGCATCTGCTCGGCAAGCAACGCGCCCTGCGTCGCGTGCTGCGTGCCACCGCGCACCCTGCGGCGCAAGCGGTGTATGTGGGCGATCAGGTTGCCGACTGGGAAGCAGCGCAGATCGTGGGCGTGCCGTTTGCTGCAGTCGCTTGGGGCTACGCACATCCAGACGTGTTTGCCGGATTGGCTGGCACGCAGTTGATCGAACGTGTGGAGGACTTGCTTGCGTTGAAGGCGGAGTAGCCCAGGGGTCTTGACGGTCGGGATTGGGGATTCGCAAAAACGAGACTTCTCTACTGCGACGTAAAGACGTCCCCTCATCCCCCTTCGTGCGCCTTCTCCCCTTTGAAGGAGAGCGTTATCCGGATGAGAGAAGGGATCTAGGCGGCGCTCTGCGCCATATGCCACATGCGCCTGGACGCAGCGCGGCAACGACTACACACCGCCCATCCGCGGCAACGGCGCCGGCACGTTCAACATCCCCCCTGACGCTACGTATGCTGCCAAGGCCTGGCCCTGGCTCAGCAGGTGCCCGTGCATGGTGCGCTCGGCACCTTCGGCATCGCCGCGTCGCACGCAGTCCATCAGCTCACGATGTTCTGCCAGCGATTGCGCCATGCGCCCGGGCGTCAACAACTGACGGCCACGATGCATCTTCAAGATGCGGTGCAGATCGTGCGTCACCCGGATCAACCACGGATTGCCGGCGTACTGCTGCACGGTTTCGTGGATCAGATAATTATTGCGGTAGTACTCGGCCACATCGCCGGCTGCCGACGCGGCTTCCATCGCCGCATGCAGGTCTTCCAGCCGCTGCACGCCGGACGCATCGATGCGCTTGACCGCGTCGTGCGCGCAACGGCCTTCCAGCATCGCCATTACCGGGAACAGCTGATTGAGGTCTTCCAGCGTCAGCCGCGTCACCCGACTGCCGCGGCCGGCATCCAGTTGCACCAGGCCTTCGGCAGCGAGCAATTTGAGACTTTCGCGCAACGGCGTGCGGCTGATGCCGAGTTCCTCGGCCAGGGCTGGCTCGTCGATCCATTCGCCCGGCGGCAGCGCGTAGTCGTAGATCTTCTGACGCAGGCGCTCGGCCACTTCCTCGTACAGCGGCACGCGCTTTTTGGAGGCGCGCGAATCAGGAGCGAGGGTCATGGTGGGCAGGTCGTCGGCATGAGGGCGGGGCGCCCATTCTACGTGGGCGCCCCGCTACGCTGTGGCGTACGGAACGGATCACAACCAGCCCGGCGCCACGAACACCAGCCACGCCGCCAGCGGTCCCAACACCACCACCAGACCGCTGTACACCAGGAAACGGCGGAACAGGCCTTCGCGTTCTTCCTTGGCGGCAGAGGCCACCACCAGCGCGCCATTGGTGGAAAACGGGCTGACATCGACGATGGTGGACGACACTGCCAGCGCGCAAATCACCCCGGCCGCACCCAGGTGGCCCTGCATCAGGAACGGCACCGCCAGTGGAATGGTGGCGCCCAGCACCGCCGCAGACGAGGCGAATGCGGACACGATGCCGCCCACATAACAGACCAGCAGCGCCCCCAGCAGCGGCATGCCGATGTGCGACACGCCGGTGCCGATGTAATCCACTGCGCCGGATTTTTCCAGCACGGCGATATAGGTCACCACGCCGCTGATCAACAACACCGTGGACCAGCTGATGCCGTCTACCGCGCCTTTCTGCGCGTTAGGCGAGATCAGCGCCAATGCCACCGCGACGGTGATCGACACCAGGCCGACGTTGAGGTTGTAGATCAGCGCAGCAATGCCCAGGCCCAACAGGCCGATCAAGGTGATCACGCGGTCGCGGGTGATCGACACCGCTTCCAGCGCCAGCGGGTCGGTGGACAACGTGCCACCGCCTGGCGTCACCAGCGCGCCATGGCCTTCGATGGCAAAGCGACGCTGCGATGCCTGATCGCCGCTGACCGGCACGTACTGCGCGTCGGCCAGCGACAGTTCCTGCCGGCGCATCAACCTCAGCCCACCGAAGGCGCAGAAGCAGATGATCGCCATCATCAGGTTGAAGCCCAGGCTGGTGAGGAACACCGCCATCTCGCTGACATCCAGCCCGGCTTTTTCGACCACCTTGTTGGTAATGCCGCCGTACACGCTGATCGGCGAGAAACCGCCGCCCTGCGCGCCGTGAATCACCAGCAAGCCCATCATCAATGGATTGATGCGGTACTGCTTGGCGAAGCGCAGCGCCACCGGCCCGATGATGGCCACTGCCGCCGGCCCCAGCGCACCGAAGGCGGTCAGCAGGCCGGTGATGACAAACATGACCCACGGAATGGCGACGATGCGCCCGCGCACCGCACGCACCGCCCAGTGCACGAGTAGATCGATGGTGCCGTTTTTCTGCGCGATGGCGAACAGATAGGTAATGCCGACCAGGGTGAGGAACAGGTCGCCGGGGAAGCCGGCCAGCACCTCCTTACCCTCCAGCCCCACCCACACGCCGCCGATGATGAACGCCAGCGCGAAGGCCACCGCACCCATGTTGATGGGCAATGCGGTGGCAACGATGAACATGATCACCAAGCCAAGAATCGTTGCAATTTGCGGGGTCATGCGCCCTCCCAGACACCTGATACGCGTACAGCACGGATGGCCACCCGCCATCCCGGGGTTACACCGTGTGCAGCACCTGCCTGATCGTCATGCCGCACGCTCGCAGGCGGCGTCGACCCACTCGACCACCCCGTGGGTACTGTGAAATTCGTCGACCGATCGCGCTTCGCAGCCCGGCACGCTCGCGCGCGCCATGCGCGCCAATGCGCTGCCTGGCCCGAGTTCAAGAAACACGCGCGCACCGCGCTCGGCCGCTTGCACCAGCACGTCGTGCCAGCGCACGGTCTGCGCGATCTGCTTGGACAGCGTCTCGATCACCAAGGCTGGCGTACGGACCGCACGTGCGTCGATGCCCGCCATCACGCGCAGCGTGGGTGCGATGAGCTGTGCGGATGCCAGTGCAATGGCGAAGCCGTCTGCAGCGGAACGCAACCATGGCGTATGCGCGGGCACGCTGACCGGCAGCACCGTGACACGCGCACCGTGCGCCATTGCGTCATCGCCAAGCGCCTGCAATGCAGCGCGCGGGCCACCGAGCACGGCATGGTCATCGCCGTTGATGATGGCCAGCGCCGCACCATGCGTTTGGCATAAGGCCTCCAGGACGCGCAATGGCAGCCCCACCACCGCCATCAGCCCGGCCTGTTGCGGGCTGGCGGCATCCATCAACCGTGCACGCGTCGCCGCCAACTGCAGGCAGGTCTCGATCGACATGCTGCCGGCGACCGCATGCGCTGCCAGCTCGCCGACGCTGTAACCCAGCACCAGCAGCGGCGTGGGAAGCTGTGCGCGCAGCGCCTGCCAATGGGCAAGCGTGCCGGCGCACACCAATGGTTGTGCGATGGCATTGGCGTAACGCCCCGGATCTGCGGCCAGTGTTTGCGGCACGGCGCCAAGCACACGGTATGCGCTGGCGATGACGGCGGCTGCCGCAGGCGCATCGGCGACGCGCGCGAACATCTGGGCGTGTTGGCCGCCTTGACCTGGGCAGAGCACGGCCAGACTCATGCGGTGGCCTGCCTGATTCGGTTGGAATGCTTTGAGCGCGCGTTGCGACGTTCCGTGGTGCGGCAAAGATGCCTGCGCACCTGGAGGCGGGCTCGCACCGATGAGCGATGCGCAACATCTGCTGCGACGGGCCGCAGCACAGGATGAGCCGCATGTGCACGCAAATCGGCGCCGCCATGCATGCGCGAATCCACCGTTTGATCGACGGATACGAGTCCAGCGCCGCTCATACCATCTCCTGCCGATGCAGGAACCATGCGCAGGCCAGCAGATCCGCACTGCCGCCGGGACTGAGGCGACGCGCGACGAACTGCCGGCCGATCGCATGCAACCGCATGCGCCATTGCGGTTGTGCGATACCACCGTCGGCAAGGAAGGCGACTGCCTGCGCCTTGGCAAACGCCAGCCCGTCGGAACCACCGCGATGCAGCAGATTGAGATCGTCCACCTCGGCAATGAGTTGCATGAGGGTCTGCGCCAACGCCGCTTCACGCGTGGCGCCACCGTCAAGCGCGCTGCGCAGCGTAGGCAGTGCGATCTCGCGCAGCAATGGATATCCCGCAGCAGCCTGTTCGCGTACGCCGCTGATGCGGTATTGCGCCCGCACGCGCTGGCCATTGCTGTGCGGGTTCACCGGTGCAGCCTGCAACGCATCGCGCCACATGCGTACACCATCGCAGACCTGTTCGGCGGTGGGACGCCGGCCGTGCGCAACACGCAGGCGTGCCGCCTGTGCCGTCAGCAAGCCCAGGCTGAAGATCGCACCGCGGTGGGTATTAATGGAGCCGGTGGCGCGCAGCATCGCGGCCTCGGCCTCGATACCCAGCTGACGCAGCCACTCGAACGGTGCTTGGTCGATGCTGGCTTGAGCGATGGCGACAAAATAGCCACGCAACGCGAACAGGCTACGCACAAAGGTGGATGCATCCATGTCGGCGTGGCTGCCGCTGTCGAACGGCGTCACCAACCCTGGCTTGGGTGCGCAAGCCAGTTCTGCATGCAGGGCGCCAACCGCAAGACGGCCGAGCCGGTATGCGACCTCGCGCGGTAACGCAGGCGTAGCAGCAACGCCGCTCTGTTGCAGCGGCGCACTCATGCCGCACTCCGGACCGGAAACAGCGCAGCACGCGGCAACAGTCGACAGCCTTGGTCAGACTTGAGCAACACCTGTTGCGCGTTGCCGGCGTACTCGCGCCAGTTCACTGCGTTGTCATCGGGCAACAGCAGCTCGCCATCGGCACGCAGCCCGTGGCGCTGCTCCCAGCGCTGCACCAGCGTGACCACCGCGTGCGCTTGCGCTGGCGTTTCGATGGACCACAACAGATCCAGATCCGATTGCGCGTGCACGTACGCCAGGCCGGTCAGGGCTTGCCAGGCAAAGCTGCCGAACACGCGCGGGTGCAAGACTTGCGTTTGCGCCTCGTTGAGTAACGCCTGCAATGCCGGCTGCACCGCGACAGGCGCATGTGGCATCACCGCATCCAGTGTCAGCGGCGCGGTGCAGCGTGCGATATCGGCCACGTGCGCCTGTAATGCCAGGCGCTGCTTACCGTCGCTGGGGGGCAGCGGCACACCAAGCCGCAGGGTGTCTGCCGCCTGGCTGCCATCGCCACGCGCCACCACCGCTGGCAGACCAGCAGCAAACCACTGCTGCAGCCGCGACTGCACGCCAGGCGTCATGGCTTGCCACTGCGCGTCCTCGCGCAACCACACCAAGGCGTGGCGGCCGGCCATGCTCAGGCCTCGCCCGCTGCCACAGCTGTGGCAACGTCGCGCGCCAGCGTGCGCCCGCCGCGTTGCGCGCCCAGTGCACGCCGCTGGTCGCCTTCGGCCGGCGCGGCGAGTGCATCCAGGAGCGCCTGCGCCAGATCGCCCTCCCACAGCGATTCCACCGCGCCCATGCGCACATAATTCTCCACGCCCGGCGCGAACACCGGCGAGCTCTCGCTCAGCGCTTGCAAGGTGTCTACCGATTGTTTGGTCACGCGTGCCATCGCACGCAGGTCCATGACGCGGATCTGCGCGTCAGGCAATGCGTGGATACGATCGGCCATCAAACCGAACGACAGAAATCCGCCGCTAACCGATTCGCCATAGACCAGGGTGACCAGCCGCGCGCCACGCTTGCGTGCCAGATCCAGCGAGCGTGCCAGATGCGCGAAATACCCATTGATGCCGAGCAATTCATCGCGCCGTGCCAGCCGTTGCCCGGCGGTATCGGCCAGCATCACAATCGGTCGCTGCGGGTGCGCACGCGTGCTCGTCAACACGGTGGCGGCCAATGCCAAGGCGTGATCGACCCCCACTTCGAGCTTGTTGGCGGTACCGATGACGGTGACCTCGCCGGCTGCGGTGGTCGCACGGCCGGTCAGCACATCGTCGTTGCGCGCGATGGCGTGGCCGAGCGGGAACAGCCGATCGAGCAAGTGACTCAGTTCCATGGAATGCTCCGGTCTGCAGTCGCGGCGAGAAAGGCCTCGGTGTCCAGCAGCGGCAAGCGCTCTGCATCGACAATGCCTTGGCGCTTCCAGATCTCCAGCCCGTCGCGACAATCGCCATAGGCATCGATGCGTGCAGCCAATTGCTGCTGCGCCTGTTCCAGCGCCTGCAATGCGGCCTCGCCGGTCGCTTCGTTGCATGCATCGAGCGTGGCCAGCGCGGCATCGGCAAAAGCGCCGATGCGGTCGGGCACCAGCGTTTGCGCCTCGCCAAGCAGGTAGCGATGCTTGCCGCCGGTGACGCGCCACACCAGGGCACGGTCGCGCGCGTCGAACTCTTCCACGCCACGCACGGTTTCGATCACGTCCGGGCCGGACAACGACAAACGGCCTTCTTCGGACATGATCACCGCGCTGCAGCAGCGCGCCACGATGCCCATGCCACCGAAGGCACCGTTGCCGCTACCGATCAGGGCCAGCACCGGCACGCCGGCAGCGCGCGCGTCCAAGGTGGCACGCATGATCTCGGAGATCGCGATCAGGCCAGCGTTGGCTTCATGCAGACGCACACCACCGGTGTCGAGCAGCAACAGCACTGCGGACGGTTGCGTGGTCGCGGCGCGTTCCAGCAGGCCGGTGAGTTTGGCGCCATGCACTTCGCCCACACCGCCGCCCATGAAGGCGCCTTGCTGTGCAGCGATCAACACGCTGCGGCCTTGTAGCGTGCCTTCGCCCACCACGATGCCGTCATCGAAGGCGCCGGGTGTCTCCAGTTGTGCAAGATGCGGGCTGATCAGACGGCGACGCGGGCCGACGAATTCGCGAAAACTGCCGGCATCCAGCAAGCCATCGATGCGGTCGCGTGCATCGGCTTCATAGTAGCTGCGCTCGGCCATGGGAACAGTGCTCATGCGTCGGCTCCCTGCAGCACATCCAGCGCTTGTTCCAGGCGCAAACTCACCACCGCCGGCGTGGCGCCGACATCGTTGATGCTGATGCGCACATCGCGCAGCGGGTGACGCGCGGCGAAGTCGTCCAGCACGGCCTGCCAGATTGCGCCGAAGCCGCGTGCGGCGGTGAGGATGTCAATTTCCATTGCGCCCTCGAGCGGCACGCGCTCGACCAGCACTTCCAGGTTGCCGGAGGCGACCACGCCGACCAGCGCGTGTTCCAGCCCGGCGCGTGCACCGCGCTGGCCATCAAAGCGATATCGCAGGGTTTCCATGCTGAGCCCTTACCAATTGCGGAAACGTTTCGGCGGGTCGTACAACCCACCGGACCAGCGCACCAGATCCTTGACCGTGCGCGCGGCCAGCAGATCGCGGGTGGCATCGCGCGGACGAATGCCCAGATCGTCCGGTCGCTTGATGACGCCGCGATCGCGCAGGTTTTCGACCATGCGCTTGTCGCGCCCCAGGCCGACCGCGGTGTAACCAGACACGCCACGGATCGCCTGTTCGCGCTCTTCCGGCGTGCGGCACAACAGCAGGTTGGCGATGCCTTCTTCGGTCAACACGTGGCTGACGTCGTCGCCGTAGATCATCACCGGCGGCAGCGGCATGTTGGCGCGCTTGGCCAGTTCCCAGGCATCGAGCGTGTCGACGAACGCTGGTGCCATGTGTTCGCGGAAGGTTTCCACCATCTGCACCACCAGCTTGCGCCCGCGTGGCATTTCACCGGGCTTTGCCGCTTCACGTCCGGCCTTGAGCCAGGCAGCGCTGGCATGCCGACGGCCGCGCGCATCCGAGCCCATGTTGGGCGCGCCGCCGAAGCCGGCGATGCGGTCGCGCGTGGCAGTGGAGCTATTGCCCTGCAGATCGATCTGCAGCGTAGAGCCGATGAACATATCGCAGGCGTACAGACCGGCGGTCTGCGACAGCGCACGGTTGGAGCGCATGCTGCCGTCGGCGCCGGTAAAAAAGATGTCAGGGCGTGCGGCGATGTATTTCTCCATGCCTAGCTCGGAGCCGAACGAATGCACCGATTCGACGAAGCCTGATTCGATCGCCGGGATCAGCGCTGGATGCGGATTGAGCGCCCAATGCCGGCAAATCTTGCCCTTCAACCCCAGCGATTGGGCGTAGGTGGGTAACAGCAACTCGATCGCTGCGGTGTCGAAGCCGATGCCGTGATTGAGCCGGTCCACACCGTACTCGGCGTAGATGCCCTTGATGGCCATCATCGCCATCAACACCTGGATCTCGGAGATCTGCGCCGGATCGCGGGTGAACAGCGGTTCGATGTAATTGGGTTTGGGCGCCTGGGTGACAAAGTCCACCCAGGCGGCCGGAATATCCACGCGCGGCAGGGTGTCGACGATTTCATTGACCTGCGCGATCACGATGCCACCCTTGAACGCAGTGGCTTCCACGATCACCGGGGTATCTTCGGTATTGGGGCCGGTGTAGAGATTGCCGTGGCGATCGGCCGCCTGTGCGGTGACCAGTGCGATGCGCGGGGTCAGGTCGATGAAATAGCGGCCGAACAATTCCAGATAGGTGTGGATGGCACCGATCTCGATGCGGCCTTCGCTGACCAACCCGGCCAGGCGCGCGGCCTGCGGGCCGGAGAACGAAAAATCCAGACGCTTGGCGATGCCGCGTTCGAACACATCCAGATGCGCGGCCAGCGACAACACCGATTGCACCATGTGCAGGTCGTGCACGCGCGCAGGGTCAACTTCGGTCAGGCAGCGCGCCAGGAAGTCGGCCTGCTTCTGGTTGTTGCCTTCCAGACACACGCGGTCGCCGGGCTCGATCACTGCTTCCAGCAACGCCACCACATCGTCAGCGGCCACCACGCACCCCTGCGGCGCCAGTGCGGCGGCGCGCTGCAGGCGCTGGCGCCGGCTTTCGGCCTGGATGTCCCACTGTCGACTCATGCCTCTGCCTCGCCGGGCCAGGCCCGTAATGTCAAAGTAATTACATCGTAATTATGAGAGTGACGCGTGTCCAGTCGCGTTGCAGCATCTGCATTTTTCGCTGCAGGGTCGGTCAGCCACACGACAGGCAAGCGCTTGTGCACCCGCGCAAGGTCGATATATCGTTTCGCCGTGCTTCGATATATCGAATGAAACCTAATACACCCTCCCCTGCCCTTGCCGATCTAGACGCGGCGCCTGCCCGTGGTTTCGGTGCGGGCGTGCGAATGCGTCCGCTGGAGCACGGCGATCTGCGCCTGCTGCTGCTCGCGCTGATCGCCGAGCGCCCGTGCCATGGCTACGCGTTGATGCGACAGATCACCGCGCTCTTCAAAGGGCTGTACACGCCTAGCGCCGGCACGATTTATCCGGCGCTGGCGCAGCTGGAAGCCGCCGGCTGGGTGCACACGGATCTGGAGGCCGGCCGTAAGCGGTATCACGTCACCGCCGTCGGTAGCGACTACGTCGCGCAGCAACGCGACGCGCTCGACGCCGCGCTGGCCCGCACCCATCGGCGCGCGCGCGCGTTGATCAAGTCACAGACCCCGGCACCGATTCGCGCTGCGATTCATCGCATCAAGCACGGCCTGTTTGCGCGGCACGGACAATGGACAGAGGAAGAAACCAAACGTATTGCTGCCCTACTCAGCGCCGCCGCCGACGGCATCGAGCGCGACGACGACTGAGTACGCGTGGCGCTGTGATCCGACGCCAGCCGCTGCCGGCTCGATTGCGCTGTGCGACAGGTGCACGTCATCGCCGTGTTTGCGTTGCGGATGGAGGTGATGTGCATGCGACGCACTCCATGCGTTTCAACGGCATGAGGCTTCGCCACGCCCGCATCTACCCTGCCTGGCGCCTTCTCCCGATGGGAGAAGTAACTGCGCCGGATGACAGCGCACAGGTCAGACACTCACGCCTTGATTTATTCACCACGGCATCGATTTCGTCACCGCTCCATTTCCCCCAACAGCGCACACATGTGCGTGCACTCCAGGACTCGACCCCCATGGCCAGCCACACCAACACCCAAGTCCGTCGCGACACGCGCCTACGCTCCGTCCAGGTGGTGCGTTGCGAAGAGATCACGCCGCAGATGCGCCGTCTTGTTTTCGGCGGTAGCGACCTGGCCGGCTTTGAAAGCGCCGCGCCCGACGATCACGTCAAACTGTTTTTCCCAAATGCCGACGGCGACTTCGTGCTACCGACCATGACGCCAGACGGTCCGCGCTACGAGGAGGGCGCGCTGCCATCGCCCGCGCGCGACTACACGCCACGCCACTTCGACCCGCAAAGCGGCGAGTTGAGCATCGACTTCGTGCTACACGGCGACGGCGTGGCGTCCCGTTGGGCCGCGCACGCACAAACCGGTGACCCACTAAAGATCGGCGGCCCGCGCGGCTCGTTTCTGGTCGCCGACGACTACGACCACTACGTGTTGATCGGCGACGAAACCGCATTGCCGGCCATTGGCCGCTGGCTCGAAGCGATGCCCGCCGACATGCACGCGGAGGTGTTCATCGAGATCGCCGACGCCGCCGAACGGCAGGAACTGCTCAGCGCGGCCGAGGTGCGGGTGAACTGGCTGGAGCGCAATGGCTTCGATGCCGCCAGCAGTACCTTGTTGGAAGACAGCCTGCGCGATTACGAGCCCGAGGACGGCGATACGTTCTACTGGATCGGCGCCGAGTCGATGCGCGCGCGCGCCATGCGCAAGTTTCTCGAAGAGCACCTGGGCGTGGACAAGGAGTGGGTGCGCGCTAAAGGCTATTGGAAGGCGCGTGCCGAGCACGGCGAGGAATGAGGGCACGCAGCCTGCGACGTGTCTCGACGCTCCGCAGGCCTGCTGCGCCCGCACTCACCGTGCATGACCCACGCTAGGGCTGCGCCGGCCAGGACTGCATGGCCGGCAGTGCCGTTTGCACCTGGGCCGGATCCAGACGCGTGCGCAACCAGGCCAGTGCGACCGGCAACGGGCATGCCGCCCGGCCGTGACAACCGGGCAACACCAGGGTGGACGAGGCCAGCGCATCGCCGTCGAAGCGCCCGCTGCGCAACGCCGACAGGCTCGGCATCAGGGTCCGCACGCGCAGCAACGGCACGCCGTTGCGTTCGAGCACGTCCAGCACCAGCGCACCGCCGGGCGGATAGTCATCCGGGCGATCGCTGCGATGCCACTGCACGCCCATCAATCCACCGAGCGTGGCCAGGTTAGTGTCGTGGCCCACCAGTACCAGCAGCCGCGTGGATGGCGGCGCCAGTGCCGCCACCGGCGGGTCTTGCCCGACCGCCGCCTGCACCGTGGCCAGCAGATGCGCGAGCAGGTTGGATGCCGCCGCGCTGGCAACCGGCAACGAACGCTTGCTTTGGGCAAACGAGGCGTTGTGCAAGGCAATCAACTGCGCCACCGCCGCGCGATCCACCCGCCCCCAGCCGCGTTGTGCGGCGTCGAAGCCTTCGACGTCCTCCAGCATCAGATTCTCGGCCAGGCCGCCGGCCAGCTTGAGCGTGCTGGCTGCGGCCGGCGATCCATCGCGCGTGGCCGGATCGTAGAGCAGGCTGGTAGGCGGCGGCGTGGCGCAGCGTCCGTGCTGGCAGGCACTCAACACCGCCTGCAACTGCGCCAGCCGCACGCGCGTGTCCGCTTCCAGCTGCACCGGCGGCGCCGGCACCTTGCCGCCATCGAACAAGGTATTGCGCGTGCCCTCGGGCAAGGCCTGGTAGTGCATGGCGCAGTCCGGCGCCATGCCCTGCAGCAACGCCTGCGCACTGGCGTGATTGCGGGCGGTGCTGTCGGCGATGGTGACGATCTGTTCGGTGCCGTCGCAGCCACTCGCGGGTAGTCCGAGCGGCGGGGCCAGCAGCGCGCGATAGCGTGCGCCCAACGTCTGCATGCCGGCCCGTCCGTGCGGCGTCAGCTGGCCCGGTGCCACCGGCCAGTTCGGCCATTGCTGCGCGCTGTAGCGATCCAACTCGCTACCGGACTGCGTCGGTGCGCGAATGCCATGCCGCACCAGCACGATGGTCAGGCGCAGCTGCGCGGTTGCTGCGACGGGCTCTTTCGCGGCCACTGGCGCCGCTGTCGGCAGACACAGCACCAGACTGAGCAGTGCTCGCCGCAACATCCTGGAAAGACGATCGGTGCGCCTGGTCTGCATCAGAAAGTCGCCGACAGATCGAGGAACACCCCGCGGCCGGCCAGGCCGAAGTACAGCGGCGCGTTATCGGTCGAGCGCGTGCCGGCGTAGCCGATCAGCCGGTGCGTATCGAGCAGGTTATTGATCGCCAGGCTGAGCGAATAGCCCTTGAGATTCCAGGGACCATGGGGGCTGCGATACCCGCCGGCCGCATCCAGGCTGGTGTAGGACGGCAGCCGCTCATCGTTGCCGAACACCGTCGCGCCGCTGGCATCGGTGCGGTTGTCTACGCCGTAGCGCGCGCCGATGAACTTGTCCATCAACGAGCCATACCAACCGGTGCCGCTGTTGTAGAGCATGCCCAGTGTGGCGGTGACGTGCGGGGCCGCCGCCACCTGCACGCTACTGCCCTTGTAGGTGGCCTCGTTGTAGCTGGCGTTGCCGTACACGCTCACGGTCGGGCTCAGCGCCACGGTGGCTTCGCTCTCGATGCCGCGGTACACCGCGCCACCGCCGTTGACGAAGGCCTGCTCGGTGCCGCTGCTGGTCGCCACGCGCGTCTGGCTGATGAAGTTGCTGAAGTCGATGTGGTACACGTCCACGCCGAAGGTCAATCCACGATCGGCGTAGCCGGTGCCCAACTGCATGTTGGTGGTCAGTTCCGGATCCAGTCCGCGCGCGCCATTGAGTTCGATCACATCGATCGGCGGCGCCAGGAGGCCACGCGCGACCTGCGCATACGCGCTCCAGTGGTCGTCGATGGCATCGTGCAGGCTCAGCGAGGGGAGCCAGGCGTCATAGCTGGCGCGCGTGTACGACGGCAGCGGCGGCGTGGACTTGTTCACCTCCGCGCTGAGTCGGCGCGCCACATCGGCGTAGCGCAGCCCTGGCGACAGCGTGAGCGCATCGCTCAGGCGCCAGGCGTATTCGACATAGGGCTGCGCGGTGTCGGTGCGGTCCTTGAGCCGGTAGTTATCCGCGTTGCCGTACTTGGTGCCGGTCGGCATACCCGTGCTCATGTCCAACGGCGTTTGATAGCGATGATCCAGCGCACGTTCCAGCCACACGCCGGTTTTGAGCTCACCCGGGCCGAGGTCGCGCGCCAGCCGCAACACGTCGCCGAACGCAAGATTGTCGTTATCGGCCCGCTTGCCCGGGACATTGATGGCGGCCTTGCCGATCTTCTTGCCGGCGGCGTTGTAGAAGGTGACGCCGTTGTCCTTGAGGCTGTCGCTGGTTGGCTCGGTGGTCTTGTCGGCGCGGTGGTCGAAGGTGTTGGCGTAGACGCGGTTATCCACGTCCCAGCCGCCCCACTGCGTGAGCAAGGCCAGGTAGCTGAAACTGGAGTAATACGCCGCATCGTTGTAGCCGGTGTAATTCTGCAGTGCCGGATCCTCACCCAGCCCGGTGCGCCACCCGTTGGCGGCGATCTGCGCCTTGGTGGCGCCCTGCACGGTGTTCTGGTGTTCCTGGTTGTAGCTGGTGACGAAGGTCAGCGTGCTGGCCTCGCCCACGTCGCTGATGGTCTTGATGAAGGCGTGTTCGCGGCGGTCGTCGGTGCCGTCGAGATAGGTGTCGCTGTGCTCCTTGGACAGATCCACCAGCAGGCGCGTGCCGCTGCCGAGATGTTGCTCCACGCTGACCCCGCCGGCGACCGTGTTCCAGCTGCCGACCGTGCTGTAGGCGGTGACGCCGTCGACCGTGCCGGGATCGCGCGAGCGCAGGCCGACGGTGCCGCCGAAGGTGGCGTTGCCGATGGTCGCGCCGCCACCCGGGCCACGATCGATTTCCGCCTGGCCGAGGATGTGGTTGTTGAAATAGGCCGAAGTGGTGTGGTGCAGATCGCTGGCATCGCCGAAGGGAATGCCGTCGAAGGTGATGTTGAACTGGCCGTCCTGGAAGCCGCGGATCGAAATGCCTTCGTTCTTGCCCATGCCCGGCCCTTCCGGCGAGGTGACGCTGACGCTGGGCGCGTACTTGATGATGTCGTCGTAATTGGCATTGAAGCGCAGCCCATCGCGGATGAAACGCTCATCGATGACCGAGGTGGGCTGGATCGCGTCCAGCGGCGGGGCGCTGGGTGCGAGCGTATCGACCTGGTTGGCCACCACGGTGACCGGTGCCAGATCGCGTGCCGCGCTTCGGTCGGCGCTGGCTTCCGCCGGCGCCGCCTTGGCAGCCGATGGAGGCGCCGGCGCGCTGGTCGGCGCGGCTGGGGCGATGCTCAGCGAGGTGGCAGTGAGCTGGCGCGCGGCCAGCCCGGTACCGCCGAGCAGGCGCTGCAACTGCGCCAGCGGCGCCAGCCCGGCCGGCGCACCGGGGCTGCGCAGGTGCGCGGTCAGCGCCGGATCGTAGATCAGCTGCAACCCGCTGGTCTGGGCGAATTGCTCCAGCGCCGTATCCAGGCTGGCCGGAGCGATGGCCGGCGCCGCCTGCGCCGACGGTGTGGCAGCGACGGCGGTCAGGGTCGGCGGCAGGGCGGTGAGCAGCAGGGCGATCTGGAGGGCGAGCGGGTGGCGCATGGGGACGTCATTCCAACAGGAGTGAGAGGGAGATCACGCGGGTAACGCGACCGACCTCGTACATGAGTGGCCGCGTGGGCGCCACGGACACCTCGGCTTTCGTGAATTTTTTTTGACAGGCGCTGTTGAGGCACGCGGGAGTGCGAGCAACGCAGGAGCCGCGGCGGCAGCACTCGGGCGTTGCGAGCAGGCCCAGCGCTGCCCGGCGAGCGCGAGCCCGGAGCGCAGCCGCCATCGCCCAAGTGTCAGCGCGCGGTGCGCACCGTCACGCGCGCCTGCCCGCGCTCCACGCGCACACCCGGCATGGCAGACACATAGGCGAGGAAGGCGGCGTTGTCGCGCAGATGGAAGACGCCGCTGACGCGGCGCTGGGCCAACCGCGGGTCGTCGATCTCCACGGGCACCGAAGCGAAGGCATTGAAGCGGCGCGCGACCTCGGCCAGCGGCTGGTCGTGCAGGCTGACGCGGTCGGGCACCCAGGCAGTGGCGGCGGCCAGATCGGCGTGCGGCTCCAGCGCCAGTACCTGCCCGCCGGCATCCAGCTGCGCTTGTTGACCGGCACGCAGATCGGCCAGCACCGCACCGGTGTCGCGCCAGCGCGCCAACCATCGCGCCGGCTGTGCGTGCACTTGCACGTGCCCGCTGAGCACGGTGACGCGTGCCGCCGCACCATCGTGCTGCACGCCGAACACAGTGCCGATATCGCGCAGCAACACGTCGCCGGTCCGGACCTGCAGCGGTCGGTGTGGATCGCGCCCGACATCGAACAGCGCCGCGCCTTGCAGAAGATCGATGCGGCGCCGTTCGGGCGTATAGCGCACGGCGATCGCGCTGCCGCGATCCAGTTGGACGCGGCTGCCGTCGGGCAGATCGACGATGCGTCCTGCCGCCGTGGCACGGTAGACCACGCCGTCCGGCACGGCCGGCGGCGTCAGCAGCCAGCCGGCACTGAGCACCGCAATCGCCACGCTGGCCGCCAGCGCCCACCGGCGCGCAGGAAAGGCGCGTTTGCGCGCCGCACCTGCAGCGCCCCCGCGTGGCAACGGGTCGAACGCCGCGATGCGCCGCAGCGGCACCACCACCCCTTCGTCGTGCAGCGCGCGCCGGCACAAGTCGTCGGCCTCGATGGTTTGCTGCTGCGCTGCCAGCGGCAAGTCGGCGAACAGCCGCACAACTGCCAGATACTCGGCGACATGCGTCGGCGAGGCACGCAGCCAGTCCAGGAACGCGGCCTGGTGGGACGCACTGGGCTGGCCCTCGTGCAGCAGCAGATACCAGTCGGTCGCGGCTTGCGTGGTGGCACGCGGGCTGGATGGACGTGGCTCAGCCATAGCCCGCCATTCCCTCCCGACACAGCACCACGCCACGCGCGATGTGTTTCTTGACCATCGGCACGGAGATCTGCAGCCGCTCGGCGATCTGCCGGTGGTCCAGCCCTTCGCGGTAGCGCAGCACCATCGCCGCACGGCAGCGCGGCGGCAGCCGCTGCATCAACAGCGCCAAGCGCACGCGGCGCTGCTCGGCATGCAGTTCGCTGTCGGCCTGAAACGGCACCGACAAGGCCTCGTCCACACAGGAGTCGAGCGTGGCGGCAGCACTCCCGTGACGCTGCTGACGCATCCCCTGCTCCTTGAGCAGATTGGCCGCGATGGTGAACAAATAGGCTTCGGGATTGGCGATTTCGCCGGCCTGCACCTGACTGCGTTGCAGACGCAGATAGACCTCCTGCACCAGATCTTCGGCATCCCAGGCGGGCGCGCGACGACGCAGGAAATAGCGGTTGAGCGATGGCCGCCACTGCAGGAACAGCCGGGACAGCAGCGGCGATGCATCGGAGCGCAAGACGAAAGACAGCCGGCCATAAGAACGCCGCTCAGGCTGCGTGGACTGGATGACACCTGGATGACAGCGGCCGCGCCTGTTGCCGCACGTTGCACTTGGCGCGTAGGTGCCCTTAGGTGCCGGCGATGGCGTCGGTGCCGGCGATCCAAAGAATCGAAACATCCACGCTACGGAAGACGCCTACAAACATGGGCGTCAGCTGCACATCGGCGAACGCGATGCGTTTGGCCGGGGATTAGCGGGGCCAGGAGAGAACGGCCCCGCCCTGCAAGGTGCCCAGACGCTGCGGTTTCGGCTGCGCCATCGATGCACACCGCAGCGCGGTCACACCCACCGGGATTGCACCTGGCTGCCGCCTACAACGACAAAGGCCCGCCGAAGCGGGCCTTTGCCTGGACAGCAGCGAGCCCGATTACTTGGCCGCGGCATCCTTCGCAGCCGCATCGCCCGCCTTGGCCTGCAGGGCTTCGGTGGTGATGCGGATCTTCACTTCGTCGCTGACGTTCGGGGCGTACTGGCCCAGACCGAAATCACTGCGCTTGATGGTGGTGGTGGCGTCGAAACCAGCCGCCGGCACCTTCTTCATCGGGTGCTCGCCGGCACCGTTGAGGGTGACGTCCAGCACGACCGGCTTGGTCTGACCCTTGATGGTCAGATCGCCAGTGACGGTCAGCTTGTTGGTGCCGGCCGCTTCCACCTTGGTGCTCTTGAAGGTGGCGGTCGGGAACTTGGCCGCGTCGAAGAAATCACCGCTCTTGAGGTGTTCGTCGAACTTGGCGGTGAAGCTGTTCAAGCCGGACAGCGGCAGGGTGACCTGCACGGTGGACTTGGTCACGTCGGCCGCGTCGTACACCAGGGTGCCGTCGACATTGCCGAAGTGCGCGCTCGGGTTGGAGAAGCCGAAGTGGCTCCACTGCGCCAGCACGTCGGTGTGCGACGAGTCCAGGGTGTAGGTGCCCGATGCCACTTCCACGGCCGGGGCGGTCGAGGCGGCAGGCGCCGGTGCCGGCGCAGCAGCGGCGTCGGCCGGAGCGGTGGCAGCAGGCGTGGTTTCGGCGGCTGGTGCTGCAGTGTTGTCGGCCGGCTTGGAGCAGGCGGCAATGGCCAGGGTCAGGGCGAGCGGCAGCAACAGCTTGTGGGTGGTCTTCATTGAAACTCCATGTGATGAGAGACGCGTTGGTTCAACGCGGGTGGGACAGATGCAGACGGACGAGGACTGCAGGAAACCGAGAGACCATGTACGTCGAGACGGCGAGCCAGATCAAGCGGTCGGCCGGCGAACGGCCAACTGCATCGCTTAAATGCGGCAGGCATGTGCGGTGTGCCGAAGCTGGCGCACGCATGCATGCATGCATCGCCTTACTCCAAGCGCGCGGCTTCGTCGAAGCTCAGGCGTGGCGAACGCGGGAATAGCCCGGCCGGGTCGCCGTAGCCAAGATTGATCAGGAAGTTGGACTTGATTGGCGTGCCCGCGAAGAACGCCGCATCCACCTTGGCGTTGTCGAAGCCGGACATCGGGCCGGCATCCAGTCCCAGCGCACGCGCGGCCAGGATCAGGTAGGCGCCTTGCAGCGAGCCATTGCGGAACGCCGATTCGGTGCGGCCTTCGCGCGGGCCGTCGAACCAGCTTTTGGCGTCGGCATGCGGGAACAGGTACGGCAGCTTTTCGTGGAAGTCCTCATCGTGCGCCACGATCACCGTCACCGGCGCGGCCAGGGTCTTGGCGGCATTGCCCTCGGACAACGCCGGCTTGAGCTTGGCCTTGCCCTCGGCGCTGGTCACGAACACAAAGCGCGCCGGACAGCTATTGGCCGCGGTGGGGCCCCACTTCACCAACTCATACAGCTCACGCAGCACCTCCTGGCTGACCGGCTTGTCGGCAAACGCGTTCTGCGTGCGGGCGGTGCGGAACAGCTGATCCAGTGCGGCGGCGTTGAGCGAGTCGGACATGAGCACTCCAGAAGAAGGGGTGGTGCGACGGTAGGCTGCGGCGTCGGCGCCAGTGTGAAGACCCGCAGTGTAGAGTGACGCGATTGCCGCCACACGCGTTCAATCTGAAACAAATCTATGTCGGATCTGAAACGATGGGCCTGACCTGGGCGCTGAGCGACGGCCGCGCCGGCAATGCGCGTCAGGCCGAAGCACTGGCCCAGGCCCTGTCCGGCACCACCGCGGAGGCCCTGCATCTGCAGGCACGCGTGCCCTGGCGTTGGGCCGCGCCGCGCCTGCTGCCGGCGGCCGCGGCGGCCTTTGGCCCCACGTTCGCCGACCGTCTGCAGCAGCCGCCCACAGTCGCGATCGGTTGCGGCCGCCAGGCGGCGCTGGCCACCCGCTTGCTCCGCACCCGCGGCAGCCGGGTGGTGCAAATCCTCGATCCGCGCCTGGACCGCCGCCACTGGGATCTGCTGATCGTGCCGGCGCACGACGCACTGCGTGGCGGCAACGTACTGCCGGTGCTCGGCAGCCTGCATCCGGTCGATGACGCCTGGCTGGCCGCCGGCCGCGCGGACTTCCCCCAGCTTGCCCGCTTGCCCGGCCCGAGACTGGCGCTGCTGGTCGGCGGCCCGACCGCGCAGGTGCCGTGGACGCTGCAGGACCTGGCAGCGCTGTGCGCACACCTGCGCGAGCAGCTCCGCGCGGCCGGCGGTAGCCTGCTGATCACCGCTTCGCGACGCACCCCACCCGCGGCGATCGCCACGCTGCGCGCGGCCTGCACCGACCTGCCGCATCTATTGTGGTGCGACCCGCGCGACGGCACGAACCCCTACGCCGGTCTGCTCGGCTGGGCCGACGCCCTGATCGCCACGGCCGATTCGGTCAACCTGCTGTCGGAGGCCTGCGCCACCCGCGTCGCGGTCGCTGCCGCCTTTGCCGAGCAGGCACGCGGGCGGGTGCTGAGCTACCTGCAGGCCTTGCAACAACGCCAGCGATTGCAGGCAACCGCTGAAGTCCTCGGCCTGCACGCCCATACCGCTCCTATCCGCGAGACCGAACGCATCGCCCTGCAGGTGCGTGCACGCCTGCAGGGCGATGCCACCGCGTGATGCAAACCCGCAGACAAGGACGCTCGACCATGACCCAGCCAAGCAAGATCCCACTCCACCTGCACCACGCCCTGGCAGTCCTGCTCCCGGTGATGCCGCTGGCTGCGGTGGCTGCGGTGGCTGCGGTGGCGGCGACGCCACCGTGCCAGCCGCGCTATCCCACCACGCACGCCACCGCAGCGATGTTCGACATGGCCAGCTCCACCGCCGAGATGCTGGATGCGCTGCCCGATCCACGCGTGGTCGTGCTGGCGCGCGGCGGCCAGGGTTTGAGTCGCTATGGCCTGAAACACAGCCACATGGCGTTCGCCATGCGCGACGACGATGGCATCTATCGTCGCTTCTCCGTTCATTGCTTCCTTAACCGCTTACGCCGAAAGACGCGATGACCACCGTCGACCGCGCGTGGGCGCGTTGCCACCGATGCGGGTCGACGCGGTGCACACCCTGCCCGCGGGCGAGCGCGAAGTCCGGCTGCAGGATCCGCAAAGCGCCGAGGCCAACGTGGTGCTGCGCTGGCCAGTGCGTCAGGACGACCCCACGGCCGGCTTTCGCGTTGGCGACATTGTGTCGTTCCAGCCCAGCCCGGCCGGCAGTGGCTGGGCGGTGCATGCGCCGCAAGGCAAGGCGCTGGCGTTCCTGCCGACCAGCGACGCGGCGGCCTGCAACAGCAGCCGCCATTGGTGAGTCCGGCGGGCTGACCAGCAGCGCGCCCGCACAGCGGGCCCTCGCTGGCCGGCGCGTCACGGGCACACGCCGGCCCACTTGGCCGAATCCGGAGAGCAGCGTCAACGACCTGTATGGGGCCGCAGTGGGTTTTCTGCGTCGCTGGCGGCAGCGGTGACGTCCGCCTGACCATCGATCACGTATCGCGATACACACGCCAAGTACTGGCGCACCTGCTGCCAGGCACTGTGCGCTCTACCGGCTTGCTCGCTGCGCCGACAAGGCGACCGCCTCGCCGGCACAGCGGCCAACGCCTGCTTACGGGTTACTGGGGGAACGCGGAATGCCGGCCGGCGCTGCGTCCAGCGCACCGATCATCAACCGCACGATCGGGGTTCCCAGACCGGTGGTGTAGTTGTACTTGCCGGCGATCGGCACGTCGTTGCTGACCACGCCGTTATTGCCGGGAATGCCGCGGTGATAGGCCTCCGGGCCGTTGGCGGCCAGGCGATACAGGTAGTCGTTGAGATTGCCCTGCCGGCCCTGCTTCTGCACCAGCAGCGCGGCCGCGCTGGCGAACTCCGGTGCAGAAACGCTGGTGCCGATCACCTTGGCGATAGCGCCGGCGAAGTAGATGGACACCGAACTGGTGCCCTGCTGACAGGGATGCACGGCGATCCCCCCCGGGCAACCACCGACCAGCATGCCGACATCGGGCAGGCTGCGCATCGAGGTGCGTGTACCGCCCAGCGCGCGCAACTGATAGGCCGGGCGCTGGAATAGCGTGCTGACGCCGCCACCTGCGCCCCAGTAGCCGCCGCTGAGCAGCGCGCCGATGCCATAGGGGTCCTCTGCCTGCAGCGGGTCGGCAAATGCGCTTTCGCTGACGTAGCTCGAGTCCAGGCTGCCCTTCTTGTAGGCGGTGAGCAGGTTGCCACCACCGACCGCGGTCACGTGCGTATCAGCGGCGGGCCATTCCACGCTGGGAATGTAACGGCCGTTCTTGCCATCCACCAGGTACTGCGTGTCCGCGCATTCCAGGCCGGCGTTGTCGCCGCTGGCGGCGACGAAGGTGATGCCCTGCGCATTGCCTTGCTTGAAGACCGAATCGAACAGGCCAAGGATGGAAGTGGCGTCCTTGCCGCTGTTGTAGGCCGCGGTGAAGTACTGTTCGCAGAGCCCGAATGAGGAGCTGACCACGTCCGCCTCATTGTCCTGCACGATCTGTCGATAGCCGGCCAGAATGGAATCAAGGTTGAGATTGGGGATCACGTACAGCAGCACATGCGCGCCCGGTGCGCCGCCCAACGCCATGTCTACATCGAGCGTCGCCTCGCGCGCCGCGGCATCATTGCCGTCCTGCAAGCCGGGCTTGGCGCCGGCCACGTAGCGGCGTGCGTACAGGGTCGGATTGGCATGGTTGGCGGCGTAGCGGCTGAAGTGCTCGTGGTCGAACATCGTGGCGATATCCGAATCCAGCACGTCGCTGCCGATCAGGATAGCGATCGTGCTGCCACTGCCGTCGAGGCGGTGTTGCTGCCCCGGCGCGCCGACCATCGTCTGGTAGGACGGATAGCCGTAGGCCTGCTTGAGATCGTTGTACCAATAGCTGGTTCTGCCATCGCCATAGCGGTTGTCGGGATCGCTGGCCACCAAGCGCGAGTTCATGTGCGCAGGCGGCAGGCCGCGGGTCAAGCCGGTGACAGTCACGCCATTGGCGCGCAGCGCGGCCGGCAGTTGCAGCGGAGCGGCGGCGGCCAGGCGTGCCTGTTGGCCTGCCTTCAGATCGGCGACCAGCGGCGCAGCGAACAGCCGCTCCACACTGTCCGCATTCGCGCTGACATGCAAGGTCGGCCCCTGCTGCACCACGCGCATGTGCGCGGCCTGCAGGACGGCCTGCACCTGCGCGAGCTGCGCCGGTGCAGGGCCGAAGCGACGTTGGAATTCGGCAGGAGATAACCACTTGTGATGCTGCGGCGACAACGGGTCCTGGATCTCCGCAAGGAATGCGTCCAGGCCGGCCTGATCGCGCGACGGCAGATGCACGTCGAAAGACACCGGCGCAGCGCGCAAGGTCGCCGTCATCGCGGCGAGCTTGGCCTCCGGGACTGCCGTGGCAGCGTTGGCGATGCCGACTGCGGCCAGCGTCGCGGACAACGCGACAGCCAGCAGTGGCCGATGGCGAATACGGTCAAGCATAGGTATTTCTCCCGGAGTAATGCGAATAGGCGAGGCCGGAACGGCATCGCAGGGGACGTGCACGTTCTTCGATCGCAGACCCACGGTGCCTGGCCGGATCACCACGCGACCGGATGCATGTGCCGGCTGCGACAGATGGCTGCGCCGGCCGTGCCACTTGCGACATCACCCCGCCGCAGGCGACTAAAGAGGTCCGCAAGCTGTCGGTGCGCACGATCACAACACTGCCTCTTCAGCTGCTTTCCTTGCTCGGCATCGGCATATCGCTGGGCTTGCGAGAGCCGCCATCCTTCATAAGGACGACGCCACCGGTCACGACGATACGTGCGATGTTCACTGCCGAAACGCCGGCGGGCGAGATTGTGTCGCCAACAGCGAGGCGCGCGTGCCTTCTGCTGCGCGTGCCGCTCCCCCGACACGTCGCCGCAGTGATGGCTAAAGCGGCACGCGCTCGCCGCGAGCACATGCAGGTGCGCATGCCGCGCCCATACATCCCGCGACGCCACTATTCGCCGCAGCGAGACCTACCCTTTGTTTGCACTCACCCTGTGCAGATGATGCTGTCGAGGTGCGCGCGCCCACAAACGCATGCGTATTTGCCTACCGATTGCGGTCACGATGCACGCACGCGCCAAGCCGGTCGCACGCGCGATACATGGAGACGGCCCTACGGCTCAACGTCTGCGCAACACGTCATGGAGCCGTCATGTGTGGAGGCCGCGGCAGGCGACCGCATCGCTGCGCTGGTCCATCCCTCCCGCGGCAGGGATAATTGCGTCCCCAATCAACACCGTGTCGCCATGCGCCTTGTCTCGCCACCTGTATTCGCCCCGCTCACCGCCCGCGCATTGACCGGGGCGGTGTTGGCAATGGGTGCGGTGGTGCTGCTGTCCAACATCCTGGTGCAATACCCCATCAACGACTGGCTGACCTGGGGAGCGTTCTCCTACCCACTGGCATTTTTGGTGAGCAATCTGATCAACCGCCGCTTCGGGCCGCGTGCAGCACGCACGGTGGCCTGGTACGGGTTCGCGCTGGCGGTACTGCTCTCGTTCTGGCTGGCGACGCCGCGCATTGCGGTGGCCTCGTGCAGCGCCTTCATTGCGGCGCAATTGCTGGACATCAGCGTGTTCGATCGCCTGCGTAACGGCAGCTGGTGGCGCGCGCCGATCGTGGCCACCACCTGCAGTGCCACCTTGGATACCACGATCTTCTGGAGCATTGCCTTTGCCGGCGTTGGCCTGCCGTGGATCAGCTGGGCCGCCGGCGATCTGGCGGTGAAGCTGGGCATGGGCGTGTGTCTGCTTGGCCCGTTTCGCGCGTTGCTGTGGCGTAGCGCGCCGCGTCGACAGAACGCATGACGCGCTGGCGCGCGCGTTGCTGCCGCGAGGACGGCAACGCATCGTTCTTATCGCTTGCTGCGCATGCATCGAGTGCAGCGCACCCAGCGCTGCACTCACAGCGCTGTTTCATCCTTGCCCAGCGGAAATGCCAGGCCCTGCCCCCGCGCTGCGTTGAAGATGATGCCGCGCGCCTGCTGGATGGCCGGCGTCGGTGCGATCAGGCGCGGACGGCGGTCCAGCGTGCAGCTCAGGCCGGCATCCACGAGCGCTGCATGCGCCTGATGCAGCGGTGCGACGCTGTCATCCGGCAGCCAGCGCACCTGCACCAGCGCGTCGATCAACGCCGGCGTATCGCAAACATCCAGGAGCTGCGGCTGCTGTGCTGCCAAGCCGAGCACGCCGGCCTGCAGGACGAATTCCAGGTCCACCAGACCACCGGCACCTTGTTTGAGATCCAGCCGGCCGGCATCGCTGCGATCCAGTTCGGCGCGCATACGTGCGCGCATCTTGCACACGTCCTCGTGCAACTGCGCCGTGTCGCGTACGCGCATCAGCGTGTAGCGACGCACCTGTGCAAACGCATCGCAAAGAGCAGCATCGCCGGCAACCGCGCGTGCACGCACCAGGGCCTGATGCTCCCAGGTCCAGGCGCGTTCGCGCTGGTATTCACGGTAGCTGGCAAGCGACGACACCAGCGCACCCTTGCCGCCATCCGGGCGCAGCCGCACATCGATGTCATACAGGCGGCCGGCGCCGGTCTCGGCAGCGAGCAATGCCATCACCTTCTGCGCAAGCCGCGCAAACCAGCGTCCGGCCTCCAGTGGCCGCTTGCCGTCCGAGGCATCCACCTCGGACGGATGATCATAGAGAAACACCAGATCCAGATCCGATCCGAAGCCCAGTTCCAGCCCGCCCAAACTGCCATAGCCGATGATGGCAAAGCTGCCGCCGGGCACGTGTCCGTGCGCTGCCACCATTTCACTGCGCGCCAGGTGCAGCACGGTCTGCACCACGGCTTCGGCAAGCCAGGCCAGTTGCCGGGTGCTCTCCACCGCCTGCTGGCGGCCATCCAACGTGGCCAGTGCAATGCGAAAACTCAGTGCAAGCCGGCACTCGTTGAGTTCACGCAGCGCCGCTTCGGTGTCGTCGATGTGCAAGGTGTCGGCGCAGGCCGCGTGCAGCGCTGCGCGATCCGGCAGTGGGCCGCTGATGCGGGTGTCGAGCAATTCGTCCAGCAGCAGCGGATACGCCGCCAGCCGCTCCGCCAGCAGCGCACTGCGCGAGAGCACATCGACCAGGCGTGCCAGCGCGCTGGGTTGCTCGTCGAGCAGGGCGAGGTAGCTGGTGCGGCGCAAGGTGGCCTGCAGCAGGCCAAGCATGCGGCGCACCGCCGCATCCGGCTGGCTGGCGCGGGTGGCCGCGTGCAGCAGCGCCGGCATCACCCGATCCAGCCGCGCACGCGCGCCATCGGACAGTGCGCGCACGCCCGACGACTGCGCAAAGTCGGCCAGCGCCTGATGCGCGCCGCCGGGATCGCTCAAGCCAATCCCCGACAACGGCGCTGCATCGCCCTCCGGCAGCGCGCGCCAGTAATCGGCCAACGTATCCGGTGCGGTAGCGCGTACACGCGGGGCCAGCAGCTCGGCAAATTCGGCCGCAACCCGCGCGCGTTGCGGCGCCAGCGCGTCCAGCAGGGCCGACCACTCCGCGTAGCCCAGGCCTAGCGCAATCCGCTCGCGATCCAGCGCTGCCTGCGGCAATGCGTGGGTCTGCGCATCGCGCAACATCTGCAGGCGATTTTCCAGGCGACGGAGAAAACGATACGCCGTGGTCAGCGCCTGGCCATTCTCCTGATCGATCTGACCTAAAGCCACCAATGCCTGCAGTGCGGGCAGCAGCCGGCGCTCGCGCAGACTCGGCTCGCGTCCGCCGCGAATCAACTGCAGCGATTGCGCCAGAAACTCGATTTCGCGAATCCCACCGGGCCCACGCTTGATGTCGTCCAGACGGTCGTGCCGCGCGACTTCGGCAGTGATGGCCGCCTTCATCTCGCGCAAGCCGTCCAGCGCGGTGAAGTCCAGATACCGGCGGTAGACGAACGGCCGCAGCGTTTCCAGCCAGGCTTCGCCGGCGTCGATATCGCCGGCCACTGCACGCGCCTTGAGCCAGGCGTAGCGTTCCCAATCGCGTCCTTCACGCTGAAAATATTGGTCCATGCCGGCGAACGACAACGCCACGCGGCCGGCGGTGCCGAATGGACGCAGGCGCAGATCCACGCGATGGCTGAAGCCATCGGCGGTGGTTTCGTCCAATAGCTTGGCCAGCTGCTGGCCCAACCGCGCGAAATATTCTTCTGCTGCCAGAGGGCGCGCACCATCGGAGTGACCGCCCTGCGGATAGGCGTACACCAGATCCACGTCCGACGAGAAATTCAGCTCGCCCCCGCCCAACTTGCCCAGCCCGAACACCACCAGGCGTTGCACGCTGCCATCTTCGGCAATGACGTTTCCATGGCGGGTTTCGAATTGCTGCTCCAACGCCTGCAGCCCGCAGTGCAGGCAGTGTTCGGCCAGCCGGGTTGCGCCGGCCAACGTGTCATCCACGCTGTCCTGGCCAAGCACATCGCGCCACACCAGGCGCGTGGATTCGGCGCTGCGGTAGCGCCGCAATTGCGCAGGCCACAGCTGCGGCTGCGCGGGATCGAGCTGCGGCAATGGCAGCGGTGGCGGATCGGGGTGTGCCAGGTGCTGCAGCAATGCTGGTTGCCGCGCCAATGTGTCGAGCGCGAAATCGCTGACCAGTGCCACCTGCGCAAGCTGTCGATCGAAATCGCCGCCCGACCCCACCTGCTCGGCAGGCAGCGATGGACGGACGCGCGCCACGGCCCGCTCGATCAGAGCGGTGAGCGCAGCAGACATGGAAGCGGTAGGCATCGACATGCAGGGATTCTGGCATCCCTGCAACACAGTCGGTGTGCGCATGCGCGAAATGCCGCGCCGCGATTGCAACCGGGCAGGCTGCATTTCGCCGCCTTGAACATCGCGCTTACGCGGCCCTGACGACACCCATGCTGCACTGCGGTTTTCACACGAGGCTTCGCCATGTCGCCCACCACAGTGCCTGCAGCATTGCTGCCCTCGCAGATTCCGCTCGACACCGACGGCAACGACCCTGCGCTGCCGCCCAGCCTCCCCTTCCTGCATCTGTGGACTGGACCGGATGGCAAGAGCTGCCTCAACGCCTCGCAACTGCCCGGCTTCGGCAGCAAGAGCGTGGGTGGCGGCGCGGCACCGCAGTGGTTGCGGCCGTTTCCGGGCGAGGTGCTCGGCATCCAGTTCGCGGTGCTGCCGGTGGGCTGGGTCGGCGACTGGCACGAGAGCCCGCACCCGCAATGGGTGATTCCGTTGCGCGGCCGCTGGTTCATCGAAACCGGCGACGGCACACGTGTCGAAATGGGCCCTGGCGACATCCACTTCGGCCAGGATCAGGGCACCACCGATCAGCGTGGCCACCGCTCCGGCCAGCTGGGCGATACGCCCTGCCTGCAGATGATGGTGCAATTTGCACAATCGCCCGGGGCCGCCACTGCGCATCCGTTCGGCCATCCGGCGCCACGTTGATGGACGGCCACTGCCGCGTTCGCGCACCCGGCGCGGCCCAGCCAGCTGAGTGCCCGCCCCCCGTCACACAGCACGCTGCCGTCGCGGCGCGGCTGGGTAACGCGCGGCTGCACACCCTCTACGACCAGGCCGCCTGGAGCGAAGGTCCGGCCTGGTGGGAGGCACAGCGCACGCTGGTATGGAGCGATGTGGTGGGCCGCCGCGTGCTTGGCTGGCGCGAAGACGGCGCGGTGGACGTGCTATTGGACGCGACCGCCTTCACCAACGGCAATGCGGTGGATGTGCAGCAGCGGCTGGTGCACTGCGAACACGGGCGCCGCGCGATCACCCGCAGCGATGTGGATGGCCGGGCGCATTTGCTGGTGGGCCGTTTCGAGGGCAAACGGCTTAATTCGCCCAACGATCTGATCGTGGCGCGCGATGGCGCAATCTGGTTCACGGACCCGCCCTTCGGGCTGCTCAAGCCCAGCCAGGGCTGCCCGGGCCCGCAGGAATTGGACCATCACGGCGTCTACCGGTTGCCGCCCGATGGCGGCGCCCTGCAGTGCATGGTCAGCCTGGATCATCCCAATGGACTGGCGTTCTCGCCCGACGAACGCGTGCTGTACGTGTCGCAGACGCCCGAAGGCGGCCCGGGCGAACCCGACATCATCGCCTTCGATTGGCGCGCTGGCGGACTGCACAACCGGCGCCGCTTCGCAGTGGTGCCGGAAGGCCTGCCCGATGGATTCTGCGTAGACCGCCAGGGCTGGCTATGGAGCAGCTCCGGCGCAGGCGTGTGCATCTTCGACAGCGACGGCCAATGGCTGGGCCTGGTGCCGACACCGCACACGGCCTCCAATTGCACATTCGATCTGGAGCAACGGCGGTTGTTCATCACCGGCGGCAGCACGCTATGGCTGCTGGAGCTGCAATAAGAGCGGCTACCAGAACGGTTCCGCAGCCGCCAGGCAAGCGTGTTCGAAGTCCGTCATGCGGCGGGTTGGCGCTTGAACCGGCAACGTTCGGGCAATAAAAAAGCCCGCTTGCAGCGAACTGCCAGCGGACTTTGCTCCCTCCCCCACGTCGGGATGCAGGATCATAGTGCGCGCCCCGAATCCGACTTGCACGCTGCACTGCAAAACAATACTAAGCAGTACAGAACTGGTGCTTTTCCTTCACACCCGTGCACGCGCTCCGGCACTCAGCGCAACAGGTCCGGCTGTGCGCGATACCACTCCTGTGCACGCAGCAGATGCCACTCGGGCACATCGCCGCGCAGGCCCACGGCCGCACTCAGCAGTCCCCAGCGCGCCAGCAGGCTGCCGCTGCGTTGATTGCCCCGCAAACGCAGGCGCGCATCGACCTGAAAGCGTTCGTTACGTGCCTGCAACTGGTCGACGATGACCGTTTCGCCTTGCCAATGCACGCGTGCGGTCACCTGCGCCTGGCCGGCATCCACCAGCTGCAGCATCCAGTTCGGAATCGAACGGTCGCGTGTGTACAACGCCATCAAAAATGCCAGGTCACGCACCTGGATGCGCACACGTCCATCGACACCGACCGGCCCACGCCATTGCATGCGCGTGTCGTCCAGCACGATGCGCGCCCACCAGCCGTCACGATGCTGCCCGTCCGGGCCGGTGAATCCAATATTGCGCAGCTGGATGCTGCTGGCATCCAGACTGAAATTTTCGGCACGTAGATCGCCGCGCTGCAGGCGCAGATCCGCATCCACATCGCCGCGTAATGCCAATCCGGCAAACTGCAGCCGCGCTGCACGCGCACCGATGCGCAAACCGCCTTTGCCGATGCGCCCGCCCGGCTCGATCTGCAAATCGCCGCTGAGCACGCCGTTTCCGCCGTCGAAACGCAGTTGCTGCTGCGGCAGATAGCGGTTGTAGGCGCGTAGATCCGGCACGCGGGCATCAGCGAAAACCAGATGCGCGCGCGTGGCATCGCGCAGGCTGCTCAAGTTGCGCGCATCGGCGCGTGTTTGCAGATCCAGACGTAAATCGCGGCCTTGCACGAACGGGCGCGTGGGTGCGTCGCCATGTGCGATGGAAAACTGCTGCATCTGCAGCGCGAGCGCCGGCAGCAAGTGTCCATTGGCATCGGCATCCACGCGAAGATCTGCACTGGCCTGTCCGGTGATCGCGTGCCCCATGACACCCACGTGTGCCTGCACGTGCGGCACCTGCAGGCGGCTGCCGGCGGCAAGCTGGCCGCGATCGATCTGCACATCGGCATCGACCAGGCCATCGCCTTCCAGCGTGAGCCAATCCACATCCGGAAACAGCGCGGGAATCCAACTCAACGAAGACAGTTGCCAATGCAGCCGTACATGCCCGGAGGTGCGCGGCAACAGGCTGCGCATGGATTGCAATGGCAGTTGCCGGCCTTGCACCCGCAGGTCGGCATCCAGCGTCAGCCCGGCATCGGCCGGCTCGGGCATGCTCACCTGCAAGCGCAGGTTCTGATCGACCTGCAACTGCGCGGTCAGTTCGCCCAGCAACGCGGCTGTTGCGCGCGTGCTGTCGTGCAGCGGCGCGCGCCAGTGCAGTTGGCTACCGGGCTGCAAGGCACCGCGTATCCAGCGCAGTTCACCATCTGCACGCCCCTTGCCGGCACGTGTTGCGACGGTGTGCCGGCCCTGCGCATTGCGGGTGACATCCAGCGCTGCGGTGTCGCCATGCAAGGCGATCAGCGCATCGGTCAATTGCAGCACCGCTCGTCCACTTACCTGATCCGGTGAATGCCGCGCGATGCTGGCTTCGATACGCAGCTGTCCATTGCGCATCACTTCGTGTTCGCCCCAGCGCACACGCGCCGATTCGAATACCGCGCGCGAAGGGAAGATTTCCATCGGCCCGCCACGCAGTTGTTTGAACAGGCCGAGTTGCAACTCGCCCTCACCTTCAATGTGCAGCTCACGCAGCGACACGTCCTGCACCTGATCGGCCACGATGCGGTCGAATTGCAGGGTCCAGGCGGTTGGCGGCGTTGGCGTGCTGGTTTGAACGTCAGCCCGCTGGGCTGACTGCGGGAGTGCAGTCCTCGCAGTCGTTGCGGTGCTTGCGCTCAGATCCTGGCGCGGCGCCCGCGTCACCGCCTTGCCCTCATCTTTTGACGGCGATGTGGGCATGCCGTGGGGTGTTGAAACAGCAGGCGTCGCAGCGACATTCTTCGGCCGAGCACCGGCTGCCGGCGTCGAGCGCTGCACCGCCACCGGCAATCGATTCGCCGCGCCTTCCGGTGCCGCGACCGCAGCCTGCATGCCGCCACGCACGCCGCGCGCATGCAACTCGGGCACCAGCAGTTGCCGGTGCACCAATGGCAGCAAGCGAATCTGCCCGCTAATCCTCTGCGCACTCACATTCCAGTTCATACGCGTCGAATGGCCTTGCAGATCGACCTTCCACAGCACCACACGCCCAGGCCACCAGGTCAGCCCCGTGCCCCATTGCATCGTGAACTTCTCGGGCGAGCGGTTCAGCGCAGCCGGGCCGAGCGGTGTGTTGAGCAATAGATTGCCCACCAGCAAATAGCCTGCGTACAGCGTGATCAGCGCAAATACCGGCCAACGCAGTGCGCGCGGCAAGGCGCGCCAGCGGGCACGAACAGGCATCGTCATGACGGCAGGCTCCTGAAGACCGCGCACGCGGCATGCGCAGTGTGCCAAGTCTGCCGTGAGCAGGGCGCGGCGCTATCGCGACGACAACCGCATCACTTGGTTTTGGAGACCGCAGGCAACAACCCAGGTTGCGCGTCATACCACTCGCGCGCGCCGGCCAGATGCCATTGCCGCTGCTTGCCATCAAGCTCGATGCCGGCACCAAGCACGCCCCAGCGCAGATACAGATCGCCGCGCCGCTGCGCATCGTTCAAGGCCAGCCGCGCGCGCAGCGACAGACGCGCATTTTCCGCATGCAGGTCGTCGACCAGCAACTGCTGCTTGCGCCAACGTACCCGGCCGGTGGCATCCAGTTCGCCCGAATCCAGCAAGCCGAGTACCCAGCGCGGATAGTCGGCGCGCTGCGCGAACACCGACAGCAGCGGCGCGATATCGCGCATACGAATGGCCCCATCGGCATCCACCTGGAACGGTGCGTCGGCCTGGATGGTGCCGGCATCAACCTGCAGTTCACCCCACCAGTTGGCATCGTTGCCGTCGTCGCCCACGCGCATATTGCGTAGGCGTATGCGCGTACCGCTAAGGTCGAAGAACTTGTTCTTGAAGTCTGCGCGTTGCAGTGTTGCCTGCAGCTCGGCATCGCCGCGCATCTGCACGCCGGCCAATGCCAGATGCGCGCCTTGGCCGCGCAGATGCGCATGCCCGTTGCCGACATCGCCGGACGCATTGAGCGCCACATCGCCAGTCAGGCTGCCGCTGCCACCGAGCAGGCGCACGTTGTTGCCGGGCAGATAGCGGTTATAGACGGTGAGATCAGGCACACGCGCATCGCTGAAACGCAGCTGCGCCTTGAGCGTGTCACTCAAGCGGGCCAGCTCGGCATCGCCATGCATGGCCAGCTGCAGATCGCGGCCATCCAGCAACAGGTGTTTGGGCGCATCGCGCGGCGCCGCCTTGAAGGTGGGAATGGTCACATCCAGATGCGCCTGCGGGGTGGCGGCATCGTCGATGCGCCCGTGCGCCCTGGCGATACCGGTCAGTCGCGTGTCCAACACCTGCGCCGCCGCCTCGACGCGCGGGATATCCAGCGTGCTGCCGCTGGTGAGTCGCCCCTGAGCAAGGCGTAGATCCGCCTCGACCAGGCCGCCGCCTTCCAGCTGAAACCAGGGCTTGCGCACGAATAGCTCGGCAATCCAGTTCAAGGACTCAAACTTCCAACGCCCGCGCACCTGACCCGACATGCGCGGCAGCACCTGTGCCGGCTGTTCGAACGGAATGCTGCGTCCGGCGATGCGCAGATCGGCGTGCAGTTCGCTGCCGGTCTTCTCATCGCGCGGCAGCCGCGCCTGCACGCGGATGTCCTGCGCCACATCCAGCTGCAGCGCGAGCATTCCGCGATCGGTAGCGCCGACGCCTGCCAGCAACGGCAGCCGCCACACCGCACGGCTGCCCGGACTCAGCGCGCCACCGTCCAGGCGGATATCGGCCTCCACCCGCGCCGCCGAGGGTCCGCTGCTGACGTCCACGTGCGGCGCGCCGGTATCGATCTTCAGCGCCACGGTATTGGCCTTCAACCGCAGCCGCGCACGGGTGATGGCGAGTTTGCGCAAGCCGGGGGCCTGGTCGCGGTAATGGCGCGGGAACTGGAACTGCGCGTCCAACTGCGCACCATTGAACACCTGCACTCCGTCGTAGCTGACTACTGCATCGGTAAAGCCCGCTTCGGACGGAAACAGTTCCGACGGCCCGCCCTTGAGTTGCTTCAGGAAACCCACCTTGCCGTGTCCTTGCCCGGCGATCAGCAATTTGCCCAGACGCGCACTGCGGATGCTGTTGCTGGTGATCGCATCGAAGCGCAAGGTCCAGCCCTGGTCACCACGTGGCGGCGGAGGAATCGGCGTATCGGACGTTTCCACTTCCGCGCTCACGCCGGTGGCGTGCAGCCAAGGCAAACGCACTTCGCGCCGAAACAAGGCCAGCAGGGCAATCCGTGCATGCGCGCGGTCGGCATGGAAGACGTACACGGTGCGGTTGGCCTGCCCGCGCATGCGCACGTTCCAGGCGATGACCTCGCCCGGGAACAACGTCAGCGCTGGGCCGGTCTGCATGGTGAACTTGTGCGGCTGCCGGTTGGTGCTGACGTCGAACAGCGGGGTATTGAGATAGAGGTTGCCGGCCAGCAGATACAGCGCGTACAGCGCCAACACCACGACCACTGCACGACGCCACGGCCGTGGCCAGCGCTGGAAGCGATCGCGAAGTGAGGGCATGGGCACAGGCAGGAAAGAGTCTGCCGCCACTATCGCGGTTGTGCCGACCGCGACGCGTGAATACGGCTGTTGCCGTTGCGGGGATTGGCGGTAGAGCTTGGCGATTGACGAGCGGCCAATCGCGATTGCAGCAGGATCGCATCCCGGTCAATGCGTGCACTGGTGCTGTGCTGAATATCCGGCATCAACGGCGCGTGCGTTTAACGCTTCTCACACTTCATTGCTGCCGCCGACATGCAGCGACATCGCAAGGTCACGCGCTGGGCGGATAACGTGATTGCCCGCTCGCTTGAAGTGAGAGGAAGGCTCTCTCCCCCTCCTTCCACGGAGCGAAACGGGCCATCACTCGGTGGTGTCCAATCCGTCGGGCCGGCTCCCTGCGCCGGCCCGACGTTCTCGGTCTGCTGCGGTCATCAGCGCGCTCTCACTCGCGCGCTGCTCGATGTCCTCACCGCAGCGCCGGTGGACGGTGCGAACGAGGACGCGCTGCAAGCCAGCCAACGCGCTGCCTCGTCATCACTGGCCGTTGGCGATGCGCCATGCAGCATCAGCAAGCGTTGCCGCCGCTGATGATGCAGTCTGCAACTCACGCAGCCTCGGCAATCCGTCGCGCACGGCGCGCGCGCACTGCTGTCGCCAGACGTTCCAGCACCTGGACCGAGGCATCCCAGCCGATGCAGCCGTCGGTGATGCTCTGCCCGTAGGTCAGCGCACACCCCGGCACCAATTCCTGGCGCCCACCGACCAGGTGGCTCTCCACCATCACGCCGACGATGCGCGTTTCGCCTGCTTCCAGCTGACGGCTGATGTCGTCGATCACTTTGGGCTGATTCTCAGGATTTTTGCTGCTATTGGCGTGGCTGGCGTCGATCATCAGGCGTGCCGGCAAGCCGGATGTGTTGAGCACCTGGCTGGCCGCTTCCACATTGGCCGCATCGAAGTTGGGCTGCTTGCCGCCGCGCAGGATCACGTGGCAATCCGGGTTGCCTGCGGTCGCGGCCACGGCGGTATGTCCGTCCTTGGTCACGGCAAGGAAATGATGCGGGTGCGAGGCCGCACCCACCGCGTCCACCGCAATCTTGACGTCGCCGCAGGTGCCGTTCTTGAAGCCCACCGGGCACGACAAGCCCGAGGCCATCTCGCGGTGCACCTGGCTTTCGGTGGTGCGCGCGCCGATCGCGCCCCAGGCCACCAGGTCGGCGATGTATTGCGGCGAGATGATGTCGAGGAATTCCACACCGGCCGGCAGGCCGAGGTTGTTGATGTCGCGCAGCAGACCGCGCGCCACCCGCAGGCCCTTGTTGATCTGGAAGCTGCCGTCCAGATCCGGGTCGTTGATCAAGCCCTTCCAGCCGATGGTGGTGCGCGGCTTTTCGAAGTAGACCCGCATCACGATTTCGAGCGCGTCGCCAAACTGCTCGCGCAGCGGGCGCAGGCGGTGCGCGTACTCCATGGCCGCGACCGGATCGTGGATCGAGCAGGGCCCGATCACCACCGCCAAGCGGTCGTCACGGCCATGCAGGATCTCGTGCAGCGCGGCACGCGAATTGGTCACGGTTTCGGAGGCACGCTCGTCGCAGGGCAGCAGCGACAGCAGCTGCGAGGGCGGGGCAAGGGCTTCGATCTTGCGGATACGCAGGTCATCGGTCACAGGCGGCATAACTAGTGTCTCGGTGGGCGGTGTTGCATCAGGGAGCCAGGCGCGGCGGCAACAAAAAAGCCGCCAGTGTGCGCTGGCGGCTTTTCGGGAATGCTGCTGAAGTCTCCTTCAGGGTGAGCGCAATCCGTCCTCCGCCAGCGGCATCGGAAAACCGTAGTACCAAAAATAAAACTGGCTGCGGGGTGCGTTCATGAGATGCATTGATACCACGCACTTTTGCGTGTTGCCACTGTTTCATCGGCAACGGACCGGGCGCAGGTTTGGGCAAACGTCCTGTGCCGCCGCTGGCAGACACGCACATCGAAGCGCAATGACCGTTGAAGCGGTGATTTCGGCACAGGGTGCAGGGCCGATAACCCACTGCTGGGTGGCGACATCGCTGGAGCCAATCGTCTCGATGCGACCAATCAATGAAGCAGTGATTTAACGGCTTGCCTCAATAGATTTCACGGCACACCAGGAACATCGCCATCTCGAAAGGCCGCGTATGTTTCGGCACGGCACCAGCGATCTACCGGGTGCATTGCGACCACGCCGCCAACTCAACAGATACATCTCAGTGCCGAACGTGGCGTCGTACGACGCCACGGCACATGTGGCCGAGCGCCCATGTTGGCTTCGCTGATAGCTGCGATCGCCACCGCGATTGCAGACTCTTCCGCGCCGTTGCAACACCGGCATATGGCACCCGCACACCACCACACCAACCGTGACGTGCGGATGCGCTGCGATCACTCAGAACGTAAACACATACTCAGCCGCCACTTCGCGGCCGATCGGATTGAACAACGTGGTGTTGTAGAAGCCGTAACCATAGAAACGTTCCTTATGGTCGTAGCCCACTTCGTTGAAGACGTTGTTGATATAGAAATTGACCTTGGCGTGGTCGGTGATCTTGTAACCGGTGCTCAGGTTCCAGTAGATCGCCGGGCCCACACGGCCGAAGTAGCGCTTGCTGGTTTCGCCCAGGTGCACGTTGGCGGTATCGGTGACCAGGCACGCATCGGAGGCGCTGGGTTGATAGCCGTCGTCGAAGCGTTCGCAGGTGCCCCAGTTGACGGCGCGCATCGAGCCAATCCGGCGAAAGTAGACGGTCCAGTCCCAGGCACCACCGTTGTCCCAATGCACGCTGCCGCGCAAGCGGCTGCGCACACGTTCGTCGCGACGGTTTTCGTCGCTGTCGGTGCGATAGATCCGTTCGCGATAGGCGATCAGATTGTTGTAGTCCAGCGATAACTGGAAATTGCCCCAACCAGCGGTGGCCAGACGATACTTCAACGCCGCATCGATGCCGGAGGTTTCCATCTGCGCCAGGTTGATCGGGCCGCGCTCGATACTGGCGATGGTGCCGTCGGCATTGCGGCTCACGCGTGAGGTGATGGTGTCGCAATAGCCCGCGCCGCCCGGATTGTTCCAGGTGCCGCCGCTGATGGTGGTGCCGGTGCGGCAGCCAGCTTCGGCCGACAGGATCTCATCACGGTCCAGATCCTTAATCATGTCCTCCAGCTGGATGCGGTAGTAATCCACGCTCAACGACAGGCCTTGCGCGATGTCCCACACCACGCCACCGGTGAACGAGCGGCCGGTTTCCGAGCGTAGATCCGGGGTACCGCGACGATTGACATCCACGGTGTAGTAGATGTTGTTGTTCTCGTCGTTGCAGCCGCCGGTCAGGTACGCGCCCGACGAAATGCAGCGGTACTGATCGATCACCGTCTGATTGGTGGAACTGGGCTCGCCCAGCACGTAATGCATGTCCGGCGCGCGGAAACTGGTGGCCACCGTGCTGCGCACCAGCAGGCTTTCCACCGGCCGCCATTCCAGACCTGCACTCCAGGTGGTGTCGCTCTGCGTGCCCACATCCGTGGGGATGGCAGCCGAAGAACGGTAATTGCCGTAGCGGTCGTAGCGACCTGCCACGTTCGCGCTCAACGTGGAGAGCAACGGAATCTGGAACTCCAAACCCGCCGAACTGCGCATGCGTTCGCCGCCACCGCTGTCCACCACGTCCACCGGGTAGCACTCGTTGGCGCACGGGTCGGGCGAGAGTTGATAGCCCTGCTTTGCGACTTCGGCCACGGTGGCGAAGCGGATCGGCCCGGCCCAGCCCTGCACCACATCGCCGCTCACGCTGAAGCTGGCTTGATTGACCCACGAATACGCCGAGTTGTGCGACTTGGCGACCAGGGCGTCGTATTGGTCCGCCGACAGTGGCGTGTACAAGCGCGCTTCGTTGATCGCATAGATCGGCGTGCCATCGGCCGCGGTGCCGAGGGAGCTGCCGAGAAAGTCGTCGGTGGCGCGCGCGGTATCCACGGTGCGAATGTATTCGTCCACGGTGTAACGCGAACGGCCGACGCTCAATTCCCAATCGAAACGGTCGGACCACACGCCGCGCAAGCCGGCGCTCAGATCCCAGGATTGTTCCTTGTTGTAGTTGGCCAGCCGGTCCCAGCCGCCGGCTTCACGCCGGGTGAGCTGGCGGATCAGGTTCAACGAGCGGCCGGTGGCCGCGTCCTGGAACGGGCCCAGATAGGCGTAAGGCGGGTCGTAGGTCCAGCGGCCGATACTGCGATTGGCCGATAGCGTGGCCCAGGCTTCGGTGTGTTCGCCGAACTTCCAGGTCCCGTAGAGATACGCCGAATAATCCTCGCTGCCGGTGACCAGCCCCCAGTCGCCGTAATCGTGTGCCACGCCGCAGTAACTGCCGGCGTTGGTGAGCGCGCCGGTGTTTTGGTTGTAGCTCAGTCGCTGCCCGTCGATGAACTCACCGCCGAAGCGCGCGCAGGTACCGGCCGGTGGCGCCAGGCGCTGGTTGGTATTGGCGTCGATCAGACTCAGACCGGTGAATGGGTTGAAGCCGTACAGGCGGTTCTGCCCTGTCCAGTTGGAATAGGACATGTCGTCCGAATCGTCCATTTTGGGGCGATCGCGTCCGCTCAGCGGGTCGCGCTTGGTGGCCTGCAGGGCGTAGGTCAGGCTCCAGTTCTCGCCGGTGCGCCCGCCGGCCCACGACACGTCGAAACTATCGCGTCCACCTTCGGTCGCGGTGCCACCGCGCAACCGCACCTGGTCGCCCTGATAGTCGCGCTTGAGGATCACGTTGATTACGCCGGCCACGGCATCGGAGCCGTAGATCGCCGACGCACCGCCGGTGAGGATGTCGATGCGCTCCACGGCTGCGGAGGGAATATTGCTGTAGTTGGAGAAGTTGCTTTCGCCGCCGTAGGGCAGCGGGTAATCGGCCACGCGATGGCCGTTCACCAGCAACAGGGTGCGGCCCGGCCCCAGATCGCGCAGATTGATCGGCGAGGCATTGGGCGTGTGCGAGCCCCACTGCGTATCGGCTTCCACCGAGCCCTGCTGATTCATGCTGTTGAGCACGTCGTAGACGGTGGCGAAGCCTTCCTGCTGGATCTGCTGCGCGCTGATGGTGACCACCGGTTGCGCGCCTTCGACCTGCGCGCGCTTGATGCGCGAGCCGGTGACAATAACTTCGCCCAGATCTGTGGTTTGTTGCGCCATCGCCGGTGGAGTGCAATGAAGCCCGGTCACGGTGCAGAACGCGAGAAGGGCCCGTTGGTAACGGTGCATGCTGGAGTCCCCGATGCAGGTTGAGAAAAGAGACGTCGTCGATCACGGCATCCCCAGTGCGCGCATGGCCCCCTGCCTCACGTGCCCAATAAAACTGCTATGCAGCGACAAGGCTGTCAATACGCTGGGCAACGGCCCGACATCCCTAAGGACGCTCTGAACAACGCGGCCTGAGAGCACGGAATGTCGCATCGCTCCGGAGAGTCGCGTTTGCATCTTCGGATTTCTCGCCATTTCTGGCGCTTTCCGTGGGAATTCCACGGATCACAGGCGCACGCTCCCCATCGCAGGCAGTCACTGCTTTCGCTTCATCCACAGATTGGAGAGCGCAAACAAGGTCAGCACCTGTGCCGTGTTCTTGGCGAAGCCGCGATAGCGGACCTTGGTGTAGCCGAACTGGCGCTTGATCACCCGGAATGGATGCTCCACCCTCGCGCGCACGCTGGCCTTGAAGGGTTCCCAACGCTGTTCCCGAGCACGCTCGCGTTTGTTGCAGATGCCTTGCATCGTCGAGGGCCTGGCGGCGATGAAGAAGGCAGCTTCGCAGTCGTGCAGTTCGTCGCGTTTGTCCGCCCCGGTGTAGCCGCCGTCGCCGAACACGCTGTCTTCTTTGCCATGCAGCAACGTGTGCGTCACCGTGACATCGGCGACGTTGGCCGCTGTGCAATGGACGTGGTGCACCAGCCCGGAAAACGCATCCACGCCGATGTGCGCCTTCATCCCGAAATACCACTGATTGCCCTTCTTGGTCTGATGCATCTCAGGGTCGCGCGCGCGATCGGCATTGTTGGTCGAACTGGGCGCAGCGATCAGCGTCGCATCGACGATCGTGCCCGACTGCGGGCTCTGACCCTGGCGCGCCAGATGCGCGTTGACCGCTTCCAGCATCCGTCCGGCAAGGCCATGGGTCTCCAGCAAGCGCCGAAAGTTCAAAATCGTGGTCTCCTCGGGAATGTCGTCCAAGCCACCGAGCTGGGCAAAGCGCCGCGAGGTCGGGATCTCGTGCAGCGCTTCTTCCATCGCCGGATCGCTCAACGCATACCACTGCTGCAGCAAATGAATCCGCAACATCGTCGCCAGGGCGTATGGCTGTCGACCAGGGCGCCCCGACACCGGATAGTGCGCCGCGATCAGCCCGAGCAAGTGCGGCCACGGAACGACCTGCTCCATCTCGGCCAGAAAGATCTCGCGCCGGGTCTGCTTGCGCTTGCCCAAGCCTTCAGCGTCACCGAACGTCAGTTGCATGGATATTCTTCACTGTGTGGCACTGGTGTCGCGCCTCTGCCGTGGTTTGTTCAGAAGTTCCCTAGGCCTCGCATTGCTAATGCGTAAGGCAGTGAAAGCCGCAGACAGCAGTGACCGGCTACTCGGCGGGATAAGGGCGTTTGATGACCGTTTCGCAATATCTGGCGCGAGCGAACGACTTGATCGCGTTCAGCGACTCCGCTTCATCAGCACTTTTATGGTGCAGACCGACCCGATAAAGCATGCACATGCGGCTGGCACGGTACGGCGAGCAGACAACTTGCACCAATTCCGATAATGACCACCTGATTTTGGTGCGAATTTCCCCACGTCGGTGCAAAACCCGGCGGCGCTACGCCGTGCGCTAGTAGAGAGCCGGCTTCGGCGAAATTGATTCATAGGCAGACCCAGGTAATCGATCCCCAGCACCGCGCAGAATTAGCGACGAATCATCTTGCATGCACGGCAAGGTGTAGGGAATCCATAAAGTGCAGGACGTCCAGCATGCCGCTCTGTGCACAGATATGTCTGAATTGGTAAAGGCATAGAACAGAAACGGCTTTCACAAGAGACACGATGCGTACCTCGTCAAGGGCCTGCCATCGCAGTGCTTGGGCACGAGAAAAATCCATTACTCGCTTCTCTTGGAAGTCGCAAATTTCGCTTATCAACCAAAGGTGGTCGAGCTTGCTCCGATTATAACGAAGCGTCATGTAACTCCCTTTTTCAACGAGCCAGCAATGGAGCGTAGTCATATGCACAAGCCGTCTATATCGTCTGCACCTTTCTCATCGTCCGTGCCCCCGATTTCCGTCGAGAGCGAGCCCGCACTCCCGACGACGGTCGCCCAGGGCCTGCCCCCCCCTTCCCAGGAAAACTCCGAGCTTGCTCCTCTTAGTCCCCGACCAATCAGGTCGTCTTCTCAAGCATCCTCCGTACAGGCCCAGTCGACCCTGACCGATGGAGCATCCCCAAGCCTCCTTTCCAGAGCCCGCTCCAGTGCCGCTAATGGCATGCAGAAGCTCACCAGTTCGTTGTCCTCGGGCGCGGCCAATCTTTACTCGCTTGTGGATCTGCGCACGATGCTACAAATACACGCACACGACCCCGAGTTCCTGGCGATTCTGCACGGGGAAGACCTAGAGCAGCCGATGCAGCATACCTTGGCATCGTGCCGGCAACAGATAGCCGAACTCGAAGACCTCATCACGCCTACGCGGGCGCCGGGTCTGACCGAGCATCACCGCAAGCAGTTACTGAGCGACATCAAGGCAGTGAAAGACGCCCTTCAGCCGCTAGGTCATAGCGCACCTAAGGCGATCCGAGCCTTGAAATCGATCGGCAACCTAGTCAATTTATGGCCCGTGCTGGTTCCAAGCCCACTGCTCGCCAAGCAGGCGAAAACCTTCGCCTTCACGATGTCTACCGCCACCAAGGGCGTGCTCGCCGTTTCGATGTCCGCACTGCGCCCCACCGCTGACGGGTACCCATTTGTGTTCTTCAATGGCCAACTGGGTCGCGATGCGAACGAATGGCACCTCTACAACGGCCTGATCAACACGCTTTTTCTGGGCAACGAACTTGCGAAGAACAAATTCGGCAATGAAAGCTCCAAGAAGCAAGCCGCGGCGGTAGGCGACAGCATCGGCTACGGCGCCAGCGTATCGGTGACATTTACAGCCATCATGCTGACTCCGTTCCTGTGGAGCAGCCTCAGCAAACTCGGCAACAAGGTTCTGGACCAGACAGCAGGCCTGAGGGCGAGTCTCGCGCAGTCGGCTGGCCTGAATAACGCAGCGCAAAGCGTGCGCAACCGACTGACCCCATCCCGGATCAGTGAGGAACTGCGTGCGCAGCTGCAGGATATCCGCGCGCATCTGGACGCCTCAAGCGATGCGTTCAAACAGGCGCGCCGGGATTTTGTCGGCGACCCAAGCGGAAAGGAATTGACCAGAACAGTCAATGGACAATGCACGCATCTGCTGGAGACGCTGGACAGGTGCAGCAAACGTCTGGCAAGCACGCTGCAGCTCGAAGGCAACCAGACATCGAGTCTCCCACGTGAACTGCACAGCCATGATTTTTCCTCCAAGTTGGCGTTGATGATACTGGCCACCACCGTGACCGGTTCCACCGTGTACTTCGTGCAACCGGATCGACTGGGCACGCTTAATCTGTTGAGCGATACCATGATCGTGACGGCGGTGATGGCACAGTCGGCGTGGAACAGGCTGGCCACACGTCAAGACGCCATGGACCGCTTCAAAGCGATGTGCGGAGGCAGCATGGTCATCGCGCTTGCGTTAGGTGCAGACAAACTGTCCAAGGTACTGAACGACGAGAGTCTGATCGAGGGGGCGCCCAACGCACAGTTCTATGCTGGGGCCATCATGTCGCTGATGGCGGTCACCATGCCGGGACCGATCGCACGCGGCGCAGAGCTGGCGATGAACTGGGTAGGAAGTAGCCTGTTGCGACGCTTTACCGGCCCGGACGGGACCGAACTCGCGACACGGACGCCCACGTCTTTCGAGGACATGCAGGAGCACATGCAAGCCACCGCCCAATATGTAGAAGGCCTTGACCCAGAGCAACGGGAGGACTACGCCAGGAGGGTCGGCGAGAACGTTGCCCTAGCGATCCAGGCAGCAGCGAGCCAAACGCCGCCGCAGGCACCACAGAGCAGTGTGACCATTACCGAGATAGAAGAGACCGGGTCCGCCGCCATGCCTGAGCATTCCTCGGCCACAGACGCGGACCGACCACGCCCCAAGTAAGCACCTTCAGGATGCGCCGGATCTAAAAGCAGAACGGATGCGGGTGCCAAGCCGGGTAGCAGGCATCCGCTCCGCTATTGTGCCGTATTGGCATGAAGATATGAAAAAAGATGCATAAAACATGCGGCCACTGCTTCTTTCTGCAGCGCAGCGTTTCGTGCCATCGCTTGGGAGCGGGCGGACCCTGTTCGGATCATGACAGCACGCAGAAGTGAATATTTGCTGCTTACCTCACCAGGAACCAAGTCATGAAGATCCAACAGCCAACGACAGCACACTCTTCTTCGGCGGACACGTTACACGAGCAGGTGTCTGCCGAAAGCGGCGGCGAGATACAACCACCGGCATCGCCGCAGGCGATGCCGGTCTCAGCCGCCCTGGCTGCACTTCCCTCTCGCCCTGCCAGCACCTTCGCTGGCAGGGCAGCAAGCCACGCACCGAACGCGGAGCCAGCGCCACCCCAGCCGCCTCGTTCCGCCACTGCTACGCAATCGACCGCCAGAGGGCTCGTCGCACGCGCGGGTTCGGCATTGGCAAGCGGCACACAGCACGCCACTGCCGCGGTGTCGCAGGCAGCCTCGGATCTATGGTCACTCTCTGATCTACGCACCATGCTGCAGGTCCACGCGAGCGATCCTGCATTCCTGCAGTTGGTGCGTCATGCCGATCCCGAACAGCTTGCTCCCCAGAGCCTAGCGCATTTTCGCGCAGCAACGACGCAGCTACGCAATGCGGTCACACAGGCACCCGGACTGGAAAAGCGATTCCGTCATCAGTTGCTTGGCGACATCACGGCGGTGGAAAAAGCGCTGCGCCCGTTGGAGCAAGGCGTACCTGTGACCCGGCGGGCATTGACTGCGCTGTCCAATCTGGTGAATTTCTGGCCCTTGATCGTACCAAGCCCGCTCATGGCGAACCAGGCCAAGACATTTGCCTACTCACTTTCGGCCGCCACAAAGGGCGTGGTGGCGATGTCGATGGCGTCACTGCGCCCAACCGCCGATGGCCTTCCCTTTCCAATCATCGGGGGAGGCCAGCTGGGACGTGATGCCAATGAAATGTATCTGTACGCCTATCTTCTCAATGGTGCGTTCCTGGGATTCGAAATCACCAAGAAGACCCACAATGACGCGGCGCGACATCAAGCCGAAGCGATAGAAAACAACCTGGGTTTTGCAGCAGCCGCATCGACAGCCTGCGCAGCGCTGATGCTCACCCCCTTTATTTGGAATAGCATCAGCACCCTTTGCAATCGGGTGTATAGCCAGGCATCGCACATAAGCGCAAGCGCTGCGCAAAGTCTCGGATTCCAGGACCGCGCGCAGCGGCTGCGTGCCGGCGTGTCCCCCGGGGAGATCAGCATGCAACTGCGCGCGCAGCTCGACGAGATTGTTGCAGCGCTACTCAACGGCCGCGATGCATTCAAACAGGCACGCGACAACTTCGGTTCTAGCCATGGGCACGAGCTCACAAGCACGCTAAATGGCCAATGCACGCATTTATTGGAGACAGTCGATCGCTGCTGCAAGCGCCTGAGCGGAGCGCTCCAGCATGACCAGCATCAGCCTGCATCGATTCCACCACCGCTGCACAACAACGATTTCTCCTCCAAACTATCGTTGGCCTTGCTGGGTGCTGGGGTGACCGGGCTGGTGATCTATCTGATTCAACCGGACCGGATCGGCACCGTGGATACCCTGGCAGATACCGCAGTCGTGACAGCAGTAATGCTGCAGTCGGCATTCAATAAGAACACGAACCGGCAGGGCTCAATGGAGCGCTTCAAGAGCATGTGTGGCGGAAGCATGGTCGTTGCAATGGCGCTTGGTGCCGACAAGCTCTCCAAGACCCTCGCCGACAGAAGCCTGATCGAAGCATCCTCCGCATCGCCGTACTACGCAGCAGCGGTCATGACGCTGATGGCCATGACAATGCCCGGCCCGGTTGCCAACGGTGCAGAGTTAGCGATGAACTGGAGTGGGCGGCAGATCGGCCGGTTGTTCGCTGGGCCCGATGGCACGCCGCTCGCCACCACTCTCCCTTCCTCTCCGGAGGAGCTGCAGGAAACGACGCATCGCACGTTGCGGTACCTGCTCCAGCTTTCGCCGGCGCATCGACAGATTTACGAGGAGCAGACTGTTGCAAACGCCGCGCTACAAGCGATCCAGGATGCTGGTGCGGCGGCGCAGCCACGCGCCAGCAGCGTCACCATCACCGAAGTCGAAGATGGCACCGGCGCCGCTACGGGGCCACGCGTGCCGACGGAGGCCGGCGGCACAATGGAGCATGGGACGGTCCGGGATGCCGGTACCCACGCGCCGGGCGGATCTAATCGCGGTATCGGCGACGAGATCGAAGAACAGAGCGATGCCACTGTGTCCGCTTCGGCGAATAACGCTGGCAGCGTGCGCGCCTATGAGCCGGGGGACACCACCGCTGGCCACCCATCGGATCACCACTGAAACTGCAACACATGGCCAGCAAGTGCGCATTGCCAAGCTGGGTGAATAGGTAACAATCCGGGCGATGCATCCTGGTTAGCCTTAGAGCGGCTAACAAAACGTAGCGAGCAGTTGCCAGGTGGGTGTGAACGGCGCGCAGGAACCGGAGCGTACGCGTGGTACATGAGGATTCCGAGCACCGGCCGCGCCCGCCTGGCGGCTGCATCGTAGTTTTGTTAGCTGCTCTTAGAGCCGCTAACAACCAAGGCGGAAGCAGTACGCAGCTGATGGCGCAAGCAAGCGAGGGCAGCGCCAAGTGGATATCGATGCAGCGTTCAAAGCGGATGCGCAGTTTGGTCATGCCCGCGAACCAGGCATGCGTACGCTCGACAATCCAGCGATGACGGCATAATCGGTCATTGCGCCCGATTCCCTTGGCTGCAATCGGCGCGACGATGCCACGCTGCTTGAGGAAGTCGCGACAACGTTCGATGTCGTCGGCTTGTCGGCATGCAGTTTGCGAGTCCAGCGTTGCGGACGCCCTGGTTTTCTGAAGATTGCAGGCAACGCATCCGGCAGCTCCTCCAACGCGACCGAGTCGTGCCAATTGGCGTCGGTGACGCACGCAGCCAAGGCACGCCGTTGCGATCGACGATCAGATGTCGTTTGCTGCCGGGTTTGCCGCGATCGGTCGGATTTGACCCAGTATGTGATTCCCTCCGGGGGGCGCCACACTGGCGGCGTCCAGACGTGCTGACTCAGACCTGGCGTCTGGCCGCGTCGTAACTCGTCCGGCGATACCTGATGCAGGCGCTGCCGCACACCGGCCTGCTGCCAATCACGCAACCGGCGCCAGCAGGTCATGCCGCTGCATAACCCACTTCCAACGACATATCCTCCCAAAGCGCGAACGTACGCAACACATAGACGCTGCCATGGAGGACTTGCCGATCACCGATATGCGGCCGTCGCAGCGTTGGGCGAACGCTTCATTGCAGAATCAGTGGCTCGATGCGCTTGCACAGCGCAATGGGGATCTATTTGCGATGTGTCATGCCCGCAATTTTATCAACGACGAGGCACTATTCAGGGGGGGTAGCAGCCCTTTAATAATCCAGGAAAATTACATGAAAGAGCTGCTGTGAAAACACTCGTTGTTTCTCATGACAGCGCAACATTTCGCATCAAGCGCGCATCGATATGGCGTCTGTTCGAATCATGGTCACGCGCCGCAGCCCGGCCACTCCCTAACGAGGAAACCACGTCATGAGGATTCAACCACAGCACGCTGCCGAATCGTCATCCCCCAGCGCTACATCACACGAGCAGACGCACCCCGGCGTGGCGGGACAGACATCCGCATCACCGCCAGAGACACCGGTCGCGGCGCCGTTGGCGGCCCTGTCTCCCCGTCGACGCGCAAGCACCTCCGCTGCCGCCACTACAAGTCACGGGACCGTGGCAGAGCCATCCTCCAACGAAACGCCACCGGCGGCCACGCCGGCACCATCGACCGAAACAGGACTGCTCGCGCGCGCGCGCTCAGCACTGGCAACCGGCACGCAATACACGACCGATGCGCTATCGCACGCAGCCTCCGGCCTGTGGTCGATCTCAGATCTGCGCACCATGCTGCAGGTACACGCGAGCGACCCCGCATTCTTGCAAATGGTGCGGCAGCTCGATCAAGAGCAGACCGCGCCCCATAGCCTGGCGCGTTTGCGTGCAGCCATGACACAGCTACGCGGGGCCGTCGCAAACACTGAAAACGGACTGGAAGAGCGCTTCCGTAACGCCTTCCTGAGCGACATCAAAGCGGTAGAAGACGCACTGCATCCGCTGGAGCACGGAACGCCGGCAGCCGGTCGTGCGCTGAAGGCACTGCTCAACTTGGCAAATGCCTGGCCAATGCTCGTGCCAAGCCCGTTCATGGCGAATCAGGCCAAGACGTTTGCGTATTCGCTTGCACTCGCCGCCAGGAGTGTCTTGATGTTGTCGGCATCCACACTACGCCCTACCGCCGATGGCCTCCCCATCCCGATCGTTGGGGGTGGGCAGCTGGGGCGCGACGCCAACGAGCTGCATCTGTATGCCTACCTGCTTAATGGTTTGTTCCTGCCATTCGAAATCACCAAGAAAACCCACAATCACGCTGCGATACATCAAGCCGAAGCAGTGGAAAACAACATGGGGTTTGGCGCAGCCGCCGCAACGGCGTGCGCGGCGATAATGGTCACCCCCTTTCTCTGGAGCAGCATTAGCGCATTGGGTCATCGGGCGCGCGACCAGGCGTCAAGGTTGCGCGCGAGCGCTGCGCAACAATTTGGCTTCACCGACTACGCGCAGCGGACGCGCGCCGGCATGACCCCCGGCCAGATCAGCGTGGAACTACGCACGCAGCTCGACCAGATCGCAACCGTGCTGCTCAACGGCCGGGATGCATTTCAACAGGTGCGCCGAGACTTCACCGGCCCGGGCCAGGGGCATGAACTCACCCGTACACTCAATGCCCAGTGCACCCATCTGCTGGAGACACTCGATCGTTGCTGCCAGCGCCTGAGCACTGCGCTGCAGCACGACCAGGGCCGGTCTGAGTCGATTCCACGGCAGCTGTCCAACGATGACGTTGCCTCCAAATTGTCGTTGGCCTTGCTGGGTACTGCAGTGACCGGTTCGGCGATTTACCTGATTCAGCCGGACCGGATCGGGACGGTGGATACGCTGGCAGATACCGCGGTCGTGGCGACGGTGATGTTGCAGTCGGCTTTCAACAAGAATGCGAACCGGCAGGACGCGATGGAGCGTTTCAAGGCCATGTGCGGCGGCAGCATGGTGATTGCCATGGCACTTACTGCCGAAAAACTGACCAAGACCTTCGCCGACCGGAGCCTGATCGAAGCGTCGTCCACCTCGCCTTACTATGCGGGTGCGATCATGTCACTGATGGCGATGACGATGCCCGGGCCGGTCGCCAACGCCACCGAGTCGGCGATGAACTGGGGTGGACGGCAGATCGGCCGGTTGTTCACCGGGCCCGACGGCACGCAACTCGCAACCACCGTTGCTTCCACGCCGGAGGAGCTGCAGGAAACGACGCATCGCACGTTGCAGTATCTGCTGCAGCTGTCGCCGGAGCACTTGCAGGCTTACGAAGAGCACGTCGCTCCAGACGCCGCGCTGCAGGCGATCCAGGACGCCAGCGCCGCGCCGCGGCCGAGCACCAGCCGCGTCACCATCACCGAGATCGAGGAGGATGGCAGCGTTGCTGCGCCCATCGAAGCAACACCGGACAACCGTCCGCCACAACCGTCGACCAGCGCTGACGCAACAGCGCCGACCACCGCCGAGTCGGAAGCTTCTACGCAGACAATCCCGCTGCGGACGCCGCAGGATGCCGATGCCGTGTCGCTCGCGCGCCCCACCGTCGGCGAGAGCGACAAAGACAGCGATGTTGCCGAGTCCAGCGCACAGACAACCCTCGACGATGCGCTGGCGCCCTCGACCCGCGATGACGCGACAGTCGGCCGTCCTTCGACGCTGCATTGACGCTGCAAGACAGGCACGCGCAGCTGCACGCCGATGGCCCCGCCTCGCGGCGGGGCCTGGATCCAGGGCCGCGGCGATGAGATCGCACGCCATGGATGTCCTGGCGCCTGCAATGTCGTTCCAGACTGGAGTGTTCACCACGGCTGCAACCGGCACGACAATGCGCAGCGCCGCTGCATAAAAAAAAAGCCCCGCATCGCTGCGGGGCTCCTTTGACTGCGGTGTTGCGTTCGGCTTGCGCCGGCTGGATCAGAAATCCATGCCGCCCATGCCGCCCATGCCACCGCCGGCCGGCATCGCCGGCTCGTCCTTCTTCGGTGCATCGGCCACCATGGCTTCGGTGGTGATCATCAGGCCGGCGATCGAGGCTGCGTTCTGCAGCGCCGAACGGGTGACCTTGGTCGGATCCAGGATGCCGAACTCGACCATGTCGCCGAACTCGCCGTTGGCGGCGTTGTAACCGTAGTTGCCGGTGCCTTCCTTGACCTTGTTCAGGATCACGGACGGCTCTTCACCGGCGTTGGCGACGATTTCGCGCAGCGGGGCTTCCATCGCGCGCAGGGCGATCTGGATGCCGTGGGTCTGGTCTTCGTTGGCACCGGTCAGGTTGCCGACGGCCACCAGCGCACGCACCAGGGCCACGCCGCCGCCCGGAACCACGCCTTCTTCGACGGCTGCACGGGTGGCGTGCAGGGCGTCTTCGACGCGTGCCTTCTTTTCCTTCATTTCGATTTCGGTCGATGCGCCGACCTTGATCACGGCAACGCCGCCGGCCAGCTTGGCCACGCGTTCCTGCAGCTTTTCACGATCGTAATCGGACGAGGTGTCTTCGATCTGGGTCTTGATCTGGCCGACGCGCGACTCGATCGCAGCCGAATCGCCAGCGCCGTCGATGATGGTGGTGTTTTCCTTGGAAACCTGCACCTTCTTGGCGCGGCCCAGATCCTTGATGGTCGCCTTCTCCAGCGCCAGGCCCACTTCCTCGGAGATCACGGTGCCGCCGGTCAGCACGGCCATGTCTTCCAGCATCGCCTTGCGACGGTCGCCGAAGCCCGGTGCCTTGACGGCCACGACCTTGACGATGCCACGGATGGTGTTGACCACCAGGGTCGCCAGCGCTTCGCCTTCGACTTCTTCGGCGACGATCAGCAGCGGCTTGCCGGCCTTGGCCACGCCTTCCAGCACGGGCAGCAGGTCACGCACGTTGGAGATCTTCTTGTCGTGCAGCAGGATGAACGGGTCATCCAGGTCGGCCGACTGGCTCTGCTGGTTGTTGATGAAGTACGGGGAGAGATAGCCGCGATCGAACTGCATGCCCTCGACCACGTCCAGCTCGTTTTCCAGGCCCGAGCCTTCTTCAACGGTGATCACGCCTTCCTTGCCGACCTTCTGCATCGCTTCGGCAATGATGTTGCCGATCGATTCGTCCGAGTTGGCCGAGATGGTGCCGACCTGGGCAATTGCCTTGTCGTCGGTGGTGGGCTTGGAGATGTTCTTCAGCTCGATGACGGCGGCCTTGACGGCCTGGTCGATACCGCGCTTGAGGTCCATCGGGTTCATGCCGGCGGCCACAGCCTTGGCGCCTTCGCGGATCAGGGCCTGGGCCAGCACGGTGGCGGTGGTGGTGCCGTCGCCAGCGTTGTCGTTGGTCTTGGAAGCGACTTCCTTGACCATCTGCGCGCCCATGTTCTCGAACTTGTCAGCCAGTTCGATTTCCTTGGCGACGGAAACGCCGTCCTTGGTGATGGTCGGCGCGCCGAAGCTCTTCTCGAGCACGACGTTGCGGCCCTTCGGGCCCAGGGTGGCCTTGACGGCATTGGCGAGAACGTTGACGCCACGAACCATGCGGGTACGTGCGTCTTCACCGAAACGAATGTCTTTAGCAGCCATTTGTTGTAACTCCGGAAATGAGGAATAGGGAATGGGGAATCGGTAGATCAACAGCGTGAATCGGGGCGGGGTGGGATGGCGAAGGGCGCTAGCCGCTTTGCCCATTCCCGATTCCCCACTCCCGATTCCCGGCGCGCAGCGCCTGATCAGCCGATGACGGCCAGAATGTCGTCTTCGCGCAGCACCTTGTACTCGACGCCTTCGGACTTGTAGCTGCTGCCGGCGTACTGGCCGTAGATGACCTTGTCGCCGACCTTGACCACCGGCGCGCGCAGGCTGCCGTTGTCCAGGGGCTTGCCGGCGCCGATGGCGACGACTTCACCCTTGGTGGACTTTTCCTTGGCGGAGTCCGGGATCACGATGCCGCCGGCGGAAACTTCGTCGGCTTCGATCGGCTTGACTACAACGCGGTCGTGAAGCGGCTTGATGCTCATAGAGAAGACCCTCTTAAGTGATTGATTGGCCTGGAAATTATCGGCGATGTTAGCACTCGCATATGACGACTGCCAGCACAGCGCGCGGAAAAAACCCGACAGAGCGGGTGCGGGCCAGAGATTGTGCTGGGCGGGCGGGTTTCAAGGGCCGGGCGCAAACTTTTTTCGTCGGCCGGTCTCATTCGCAGGCCAGGCAGCGACAACAAAACCCAGCGAACCGTCATCGGGCGGGCGTGGGCGGCACGCATCAAAGGCCACGCGCGCGTCGTCGTTGGCGTCAGGCGACCACTGATCCGTTGGTGGCCGCCCCACCCGCCCCGCCATGCGGGCCGGGCGGCACTCGCTCTAAAAATGGAACCAGGTTCCATCCTTTGTCATGCGCAGACTCTACAGTCGGAACCGCATTCCCCGATCACAAGGAGCTGTCGATGAGGTTGCCGTCCCGTGTTGTGTCCCTGCGCTGCACCCTTCCCCTGGCCTGCGCGTTCGCGCTGAGCGCCACCTCCGCCAATGCGGCGGTCTTCATCAACGAACTGCACTACGATGACGCAGGCGCCTCCGGCGACAGCGGCGAAGGTGTGGAAGTGGTGGCTACCGCTGGCGAATCGCTGAGCGGCTACCGCGTCTATCTGTACAACGGCAGCACCCCGAGTGCGGCAGTGGTGTACGCCAACACGGCGGTGCCCGCTGGCACTGCGGTGAGCTGCGGCAGCCAGGTGCGTCTTGCCACGGTGAGCTACGCCAGCAACGGCATGCAAAACGGGCCCAACGACGGCGTGGCGCTGGTCGACCCCAACGGGCAGTTGGTGCAGTTCCTCAGTTACGAAGGCACCATCACCGGCAGCGGTGGCCCGGCGGCCGGCGTCACCAGCCAGAACCTGCCGGTCAGCGAGAACAACAGCAGCGCGGTCGGCAGTTCGCTGCAAGTCACCGGCACCGGCAGTGCAGCGGCAGACTTCAGCTGGGCGGGCTCGGCGGCGCAGACGTTCGGCGCCTGCAACCGCGGCCAGACCTTCAATGGCAGCGGCGGTGGCGGCACGACCGGCGCACCGACGATTACCAGCACCACCCCGACCCAGGGCGCGAGCGGCTTCCCGGCCGCCGGCGATCTGGCGGTGGGCTTCAGTGAGGCGGTGACGCTGAGCAGCGGCGCCTTTGCGCTGAGCTGCGCCAGCTCCGGCACGGTGGCCTTGAGCTACCCGAGCAGCGGCACCCGCTTCACCCTGTCCACCAACACCGCCCTGGTCGGCGGCGAGCGTTGCACCCTGGCCATCACCGCCAGCGCCATCCGCGATGCCAGCGGGCTGAGCCCGGCAGCCAATCAGTCCCTCGCCTTCACCGTGGCCACCGCCAGCGGCGGCGGCACCGGTTACTACTCGCGGGTCAACACCGCCAACGCCAGCCAGTTGCGCTGTTCGCTGCATACGGTGATCAAGGGCCACACGGTCTATCCGTACAGCGGCTCGGGCACCAGCACCTGGACCATCCTGGAGATGGCCGACGAGGATCCCAATAACAGCGGCCGGATCCTGGACGCCTACCGCAACCGCAGCTACGCCAAGGGCAGCGACCGCGCCGGCACCGGGAGCGGGCTGACCTATAACCGCGAGCACACCTGGCCCAACTCGCTGGGCTTTGGCAGCGCCAGCGGCGACAAGGGGTTGCCGTATGCGCCCTACACCGATACCCACATGCTGTATCTGACCGACACCGCCTTCAACGCCGACCGCGGCAACAAGCCCTACGCCACCTGCACCAGCAGCTGTGGCGAGCGGGTGACCGAGGTCAACGACGGCAGTGGCGGCGGCAGCGGGCGCTATCCGGGCAATTCCAACTGGGTGCGCACCCCGGACGGCAACGGCGGCACCTTCGAGGTGTGGGGCAAGCGCAAGGGCGACATGGCACGGGCGGTGATGTACATGGCGATCCGCTACGAAGGCGGTACCGACGCGACCACCGGTCAGTCCGAACCGGATCTGGAACTCACCGACGACCGCAGCAAGATCGTGCAGACCTCGGCCTCGCCGGCCTATATGGGCCTGTTGTCCACGCTGCTGGCCTGGCACCAGGCCGACCCGCCGGACGATGCCGAGCGGGCGCGCAACCAGGTGATCTTCAGCTTCCAGGGCAACCGCAACCCGTTCGTCGACCACCCCGAATGGGCCACCGCCAGCCTGTTCACCTCGGCCAAACCGGCCAGTTGCCAGCTGGCCAACTGAGCCCCACCGGCCCGACGCATGCTGTCGGGCCGGTATGGCTGGGGCCGCGTTGCGCGCGTGCCAGATAGCCGCGTGCTGTCCGGTGCCAGCGGCGGCAGCCGACCGGCGGCCTCTGGCCGATCGCAGCGTGAGCGCCAGCTGGCGTTGCACGGCGACCGATGCCGCCTGCGGCGCGACCATCGGCGTCGGCAACAGGCGAGCATGCACTCTGCAAGCCCGGCGTATCGCCGTGCCGGGCCTGGGGAATGGGTCGCTCCACTCCATCTTGCCGGGAGGAGCGGGGCTCGCTTGCTGATCGCGGGGTAGCGGTATTGTTCCTGCGCAAATCTGCGACTGGCGCGGAATGCACCCAGGAACGCATCGGACAGCGGTGCATACGGCGCTGGACAGCCACCCGGCGTACGGGGCTCATCGGCGTGCGCGCGGATGCCTTCGTTGCAGCCCGGCGCGTCCATTCGGCTACCCAAAGACCATCGAACCGCCACCGCACCGGCCGCCTGCAGCGCCAATCCAGCGAAGCTGGCACCGTGTTCCGGAATGCGCAGTCGCTCCCCCCGCAGGTAGGGGATTACACTGGCGGGCCGAATGAACGCCTCTTCCCTCCATTTGTTGTTCAGCACCTGCCCGGATGCGGACAGCGCCGACCGTATCGCGCATGCGTTGCTCGACGAACGCTTGGCCGCCTGCGTCACCCAGTTGCCGGGCGCGCACTCGCTGTACCGCTGGAACGGGGCGATCGAGCGCAGTACCGAGGTGCAGCTGCTGATCAAGACCTGGGAGGATTGCCTGCCGGACGCCATCGCACGGCTGCGGGCGCTGCATCCCTATGAACTGCCGGAGGCGGTCGCTGTCCAAGCCAGCGCCGGGCTGCCGGCGTATCTCGATTGGGTCCGGGCCGAAACCCGCAAGGAATCCTGACGTCCATGAAGTCTCTGTCCCACTGGATCGCCCGCTGCGCGTTATTGGCCGCCCCTTTGTTCGCCGCGTCGCTGGTGGTGCTGGCGCCCGCGCCCGCGCAGGCCGCGGTGACCGAAGCCGACCTGCTGCCGGTGGACCAGGCGTTTGCGCTGAGCGCCACCGCCGACAGCCGCGACCGCATCGCGCTGACCTGGAAGATCGCGCCAGGCTATTACCTGTATCGCCACCGCATCAGCGTCAAATCCGGGCAGGGCTTTGCCGCCGGCGAATTGGCGCTGCCGGAAGGCGAGAGCAAGCACGACGAGTTCTTCGGCCAGGTGCAGACCTACCGCAAGCAGTTGCAGGCCACCCTGGCCGGGAAGGCCGACCCTGCCATGAAGACCGCTGTCCTGCAGGTGCAATACCAGGGCTGCGCCGACGCCGGCGTGTGTTATCCGCCGCAGCGGCGCGAGATCCGCGTCAACCTGCCCGCCGCCGAGGCAACCGGTACGCCGGGCACCGCCCCGCAACGCGAAAACCTGGGTGCGCTGGTGCCGCGCAGTGCCGCCGGCCCGCGTCTGTTCGGTGCCCCCGGCCAGACCGCCGGCGTGGATGCATTGCCGCTGCCGGCCGAGCAAGCCTTCAACTTCGAAGCCATCGTCGGCGACGGCAACAGCCTGCTGCTGCGCTTCACCCCGGCGCCGGGCTATTACATCTACCGCGACCGCACCTCGCTGGCGCTGGAAGGCGTCGGCGGCGTCCGTACCGGGCTGCCGCGCTGGCCGCAGGGCAAGGCCCACCGCGATGAACACTTCGGCGATGTGGTGGTGTATTTCGACCAGGCCGAAGTGACCTTGCCGCTGCTGCGCGAGCATCCCGACCCGGCGCGGGTGACCCTGGTGGCCACCTTCCAGGGCTGCCAGACCGACGGTATCTGCTACCCGCCGATGACCCGCCGCGTCACCCTCGACTTGCCGGCCGGGACGGTGTCGCCGCAAAACCAGGCGCAGGCCGCCCCACTGATGATTTCGCCGCTGGCTGCCGGCCAGTTGCCTGTCGAACCCGCGCCTGCTGCGCCCCCCGCCAGCGCTGCCGGGCCGGTCGCCGACGCCTCGGCCGGCAATCCGGAGCGCACGCCGCCGCCACATACCGACAAGGGCCTGCTGGGCATGCTGGTGCTGGCGCTGCTTGGCGGGCTGGTGCTCAACCTGATGCCGTGCGTGCTGCCGATCCTGTCGCTGAAGGTGCTGGGGCTGGCGCATAGCGGCGAGAGCCGCGGCCACGCACGCAGCCACGCCATCTGGTACTCGCTGGGTGTGCTGGTGTCCTTCGCCGCCATCGGCGGGCTGGTGATCGGCTTGCGCGCAGCCGGGCAGGCCGCCGGCTGGGGCTTCCAGCTGCAGCAGCCGTGGTTCGTTGCCGCACTGGCGTATTTGATGTTTGCAGTAGGGCTGAGCCTGTCGGGCGTGTTCACGCTGGGCAGCAACCTGGGCGGCATCGGCCAGTCACTGGCCGCGCGCAATGGGCCGCTGGGCGACTTCTTCACCGGCGTGCTGGCCTGCGTGGTCGCCAGCCCCTGCATCGCGCCATTCATGGGCACGGCCCTCGCCTACGCATTCACTGCACCGGCGCTACTGGCGATGCTGGTGTTCCTGGCGCTGGGCCTGGGCCTGGCGCTGCCGTTCCTGCTGATCGGCTTCGTGCCCTCGCTGGCGCGGCGCCTGCCCACGCCTGGCGCGTGGATGGAAACGCTCAAGCAGGTGCTGGCGTTCCCGATGTATCTCACCGCGATCTGGCTGCTGTGGGTGCTGGGCAAGCAGCGCGGTGTGGATGCACTGGCCTTGATGCTGGTCGGTGCCACCCTGCTGGCGCTGGGCCTGTGGTGCTTCGAGCGCAGCCGCTGGAACAGCAACCGCGCCGGCATGCGCCTGGCCGCAGCGATGCTGGTGCTGGCCATCGTGCCGGTAGTGGGCGTCACCCGCCTGCGCCTGCCGGCGGCCACCGCGGCCGAGGGCGTGGTGGCGTTCTCGCCGCAGCTGCTGGACCGCCTGCGCGCCGACAACCGCGTGGTCTTCGTCAACATGACCGCCGACTGGTGCGTGACCTGCAAGGCCAACGAAAAGAACGTGCTGGGCAGCGCCGACTTCCGCGATGCGCTGCGCCGCGTCGATGCGGTCTACATGAAAGGCGACTGGACCAATGTCGATCCGGCCATCAGCACCTTCCTCGACCAGCACCAGGCCGTTGGCGTGCCGCTGTACGTGGTCTACGGCCCCGGTGCTCCGCCGGCGATCCTGCCCACGGTGCTGACCAACGCGATCACCGAGGATGCCTTGCTGCGCGCGGCGCGGTGAACGGCCTCTTCGATGCCCCGATGCATGTATCTGCCGAGGCGCTGCACACGCGTGAAGATTGTGCCTGCAAGGTGATCTGAAGACCATGCGCGCCTTGCTGTCGTCGGCAGCCTGCCCTCGCCGGCGCACCGCCTGATACCGCAAGATGCCGACGACCATCATCTATCGCGATCGATCCCGGAAGCGATTAACTCGGCCGCATCGGTTGTTTTTATTTTTTTTCATAAAGTCGCAGCGCGAACGGATTTTTCTCGACGCGCATTTCTCAAAATTACTCACTGCACGGTTCCAACGCAACATTCGACTTTATGCTGTCACCCCCCTCTCGGCGATGGCAACATAATGGTCCCCACGTCCGCCCTTTTCGGCGCAACGTTGTTTCTTGCCGTCATTGCAGGGGCAAATGCAGCACCTGCGACACCCGGCATTGCGGCTACTACACCCACGGCGGCCACCGCAGACCCGTATCTGTGGCTGGAAGATGTCACCGGCACAAAAGCGCTCGACTGGGTAAAGCAACAAGATGCACGCACCGAGAAACAACTGGCCGGCACCGCCGAATTCAAGCAGTTGGAAACACGGATCCGTGAAGTCATGGATTCGGATGCGAAGATTCCCGACGTGCAGAAGATCGGTGACAGCTATTACAACTTCTGGCAGGACAGACAACACAAACGCGGCATATGGCGACGGACCACACCGGCCGAATACCGCAAGCCTGCGCCTAAGTGGGAAACCGTGCTGGATCTGGACGCCCTCAACCAGAGCGAGGGCACGGATTGGGCATGGCAGTACGAGGACATTGACTGTCTGCGTCCGGCCTATCGCCGCTGCCTGATCACCCTGTCGCGCGGCGGTGCCGATGCCGACGTCACCCGCGAGTTCGACCTGGTCGACAAGCAGTGGGTGCAGGACGGCTTCGTCCGGCCCGAAGCCAAGGGCGAGCTCTCCTGGATCGACCAGGACACCGTCTATGTCAGTACCGATTTCGGTGCTGGCACCACGACCGATTCGGGCTACGCGCGCGTGGTCAAACAATGGAAACGCGGCACCGCCCTGGACACCGCCACGACCGTCTACGAGGGCAGCCCTCAGGATATGGGCGTGAGGGCCTTCCATGACGACACCCCGGGATTCGAGCGGGACATCGTGATTCGCGAGTTGGGCATCCGCAACAAGCGCTGGTATCTGCGCGATCGCAGCGGACACCTGGTCCAGATCGAGGTGCCGGACTCGGCGATCAAGCAGTTGCATCGCCAATGGCTCACGCTGGAGTTGCGCGAGCCGTGGAGCGTCGGCGGCAAGACCTATGCAGCCGGCACGCTGCTGGCCACCCGGTTCGACGATTTCATGGCGGGCAAGCGCGCCTTCGAGGTGGTCTTCCAGCCCACCGACACCGCCTCGCTCAGCAGTGCCGTCTGGACGCGCTCGCACCTGGTGCTCAGCATCCTGGATGACGTCAGAACGCGGCTGAGCGTGCTGACGCCCGGCGCGCAGGGTTGGAAGCGCAGCGCGTTCGTCGGTGCACCCAGCTTCGGCGCTGCAGAGATCAAGGCGGTGGACAACCTCGACAGCGATGCGGTGTGGCTCACCGTCGCCGACGACCTCACTCCGCCCACGCTGTCGCTGGCGCAGATCGGCAAGCAACCGCAGCGCCTGAAAGCGCTGCCGGCGTTCTTCGATGCCAGCCGGTTCCTCATCGAGCAACACTTCGTCACCAGCAAGGACGGCACCCGCATCCCGTATTTCCTGGTCCGCCCGAAGGCGCTGGCATTCGATGGCAGCGCACCGACCCAACTCTATGGCTATGGCGGTTTCGAGATCCCGATGCTGCCGTACTACTCGGGCGTCATGGGACGAGCGTGGCTGGAGAAGGGCGGTGTCTTCGCACTGTCCAACATGCGTGGCGGCGGCGAGTACGGCCCGCGCTGGCACCAGGCCGCACTCAAGCAGAACCGGCACAAGGCCTATGAGGACATGGCCGCCATCGCACAGGACCTGATCGCACGCAAGGTCACCTCGGCCAAGCATCTGGCCGTGCGCGGCGGCAGCAACGGCGGATTGATGGCCGGCAACATGCTGACCCAGTATCCACAGCTGTTCGGGGCGGTCGTGATCGAAGCGCCGCTGCTGGACATGCGCCGCTATAACCACCTGCTGGCCGGCGCGTCATGGATGGACGAGTACGGCAACCCGGACACGGCGGACTGGTCGTTCATCCAGACCTTTTCCCCATATCACCTGTTCGATCCGAACAAGACCTATCCGCCCACGATCTTTCTGACCTCCACCCGCGACGATCGCGTCCACCCGGGGCACGCACGCAAGATGGCCGCCAAGATGCTGGATGCGGGCAAGGACGCGGTGTTCTACGAAAGCATGGAGGGCGGCCACGCCAACCCTGGCGACAATGCCCAGGCCGCGCATCATGCTGCGCTGATGTACACCTTCCTGTGGCGGCACCTCGGACGCGACACCGCGACAACCGAAGGCAGATAGGGGCCATCGTCGGCGGGGCACATCGCTGCGCCGACGGTCGTCTGCGTGGGCATCCGGCCGTCAACGGCATCCATCGTGCACGGTGGGTGCGCGCGGTCAGCGTGGGTGCCGCTCAGGCGGCGCGCCATTGACCGGATGGCGCCTCGCACGCGTTGGAGGGAACGGCCGAACTTGCTGCCGCGGGCACAGAACCACGACGCGCGGCAGTGGAAGATGCGCAGACTGTCCCCTGGACCCGCACCGCACCACCGCCGATGCCGGCGCCCCGGTGCGCATTGGCGGGGCGCGGCCGAGCAGCGGCCGGGACGCTGCGGCCCGGAATGGCGGCTGTCTGTCGCAGCATGGCAACCCGATCCGATGCCCCGACGCCGACCGCGCCGACAGTCGCTGCAGGAATTCAAACAGTTGTTTAAAACAGCTATAACTTCTGCTATCTGGACAGCATCGCCCACATCGCGCAGACTTCCGGCCTTTCCACTTCGCTGGATCCCATGGCCCATCTGCTGCTGTTGCACGGCCCCAACCTCAACCTGCTCGGCACCCGCGAGCCGGAGGTCTATGGGCGTACCACGCTGGCGCAGATCGATGCAGCCCTGGTGGACCGCGCGCAAGCCGCCGGGCATGTACTGGACTGCCTGCAGTCCAATGCCGAGCACGTGCTGGTGGAGCGCATCCACACCGCCCGCGAGGACGGCACCGCCTACATCCTGATCAACCCGGCCGCCTTCACCCATACCTCGGTGGCGCTGCGCGACGCACTGCTGGGCGTGGGCCTGCCGTTCGTGGAGATCCATCTGTCCAATCCGCATGCCCGCGAGCCGTTCCGGCACCACAGCTATCTCAGCGACAAGGCCGACGGGGTGATCTGCGGCTTCGGCGCAGACAGCTACCGGCTGGCGTTGGAAGCGGTAATCGCGCGCCTGGAGCGCGACGCATGACACCTGCAGCACCGACCTCGGCCAGCGCGCCGGCGTCCTGACCCCATTCCCGCCGGCATCCGCCGGCACTCCCCACCGTTTCACTTCCAGAGGCCCTTATGGATCTCCGCAAAATCAAGAAACTGATCGACCTGCTTGAAGAATCCAATCTCGCCGAAATCGAGATCAAGGAAGGCGAAGAAAGCGTGCGCCTGGCGCGCGTGCCCAAGGGCACGGCGATGATGAGCGCTCCGGTGCAGCAGTACGCGCCGGCCCCCGCCGCGCAGGCGCCGGCTGCGGCCACCATGCCGATGCAGTCGCCGACCGAAGCGTCCACTGGCGGCGCCAAGCAGACCGCCGCATTGCCGGAAGGCCACGTGCTGCGCGCGCCGATGGTCGGCACGTTCTACACCTCGCCCTCGCCCGACAAACCGGCCTTCGTCACGGTGGGCCAGCAGGTCAAGGTCGGCGACACCCTGGCGATCATCGAAGCGATGAAGATGTTCAACCCCATCGAAGCCGACGCTGCCGGCACCATTGTCGCCATCCTCGGCGAAACCGGCCAGCCGGTGGAATTCGATCAACCGCTGTTTGTGATTGGCTGAGCGCCGGGAATCGGGAGTGGAGAATCGGGAATCGGCAAGGCGGCCTCATGAACGCCTGGAGCCTGGCGCGATTCCATGGAGCTTGTGGAAATGATCTACCGGTTCACCGAGGTTTTTTCCGAGCAGGAACGCTACGGCCTGACAGCGCAACTGCGCCGTGCGGCCGTCAGCGTCCCGTCGAATATCGCCGAAGCGCGGCGCGACGCTCAACTCCCGATGACGCGCGGTTTCTTTCGATTGCGCGCGGCTCGCTCTCCGAACTGGATACGCAGGTCCAGATCGCCGTACGACTTGGCTATAGCAACACCGAAGACGAAGACATCGTCAGCCAGCAGGTCGACCAGGTCTTCGCCAAGCTCACCGCATTGATGAATGCCTTACGCAGACGTGGAGCCGCACCATGACTCCCGCTTCTCCCCATTCCCCATTCTCGACTCCCTATTCCCATGCTCGATAAAGTCGTCATCGCCAACCGAGGTGAAATCGCGCTGCGCATCCTGCGCGCGTGCCACACGCTCGGCATCCGCACGGTCGCGGTGCATTCCACGGTCGACCGTAACCTCAAGCACGTGGCCATGGCCGATGAGTCGGTCTGTATCGGCCCAGCGGCCTCCAGCGATAGTTACCTCAACATCCCGGCGTTGATCGCCGCGGCCGAGGTCACCGATGCGCAGGCCATCCACCCCGGCTACGGCTTCCTGTCGGAAAACGCCGATTTTGCCGAGCGCGTGGAGCAATCCGGCTTCATCTTCATCGGCCCCAAGGCCGACACCATCCGCCTGATGGGCGACAAGGTCGAAGCGATTCGCGCGATGAAGGCCGCCGGCGTGCCGTGCGTGCCCGGCTCGGGCGGCCCGCTGGGCGATGACATCGTCGCCAACACCAAGATCGCCCGCGAGATCGGCTACCCGGTGATCATCAAGGCCGCCGGCGGCGGCGGCGGACGCGGCATGCGCGTGGTGCATTCGGAAGCGGCATTGAAGGCTGCGATCGAAACCACCAAGTCCGAAGCCAAGGCCGCTTTCAGCAACGATCAGGTCTACATGGAGAAGTTCCTGGAAAATCCGCGCCACGTGGAAATCCAGGTCCTTGCCGACGGCCAGGGCAGTGCGATCCATCTGGGCGAACGCGATTGTTCGATGCAGCGTCGCCATCAGAAAGTGGTGGAAGAAGCGCCGGCACCGGGCATTACCGAAGAGCTGCGCAACCAGATCGGCAAGGTCTGCGTGGATGCCTGCATCCGCATCGGCTACCGCGGTGCCGGCACCTTCGAATTCCTGTTCGAGAACGGGAGTTTCTACTTCATCGAAATGAACACGCGCATCCAGGTGGAGCACCCGGTGACCGAGCGCATCACCGGTATCGACCTGGTGTGCGAACAGCTGCGCATCGCGGCCGGCCACAAGCTCAGCATCAAGCAAAGCGACATCGTGCTGCGCGGGCATGCGATCGAATGCCGCATCAATGCTGAGGATCCGGAAACCTTCATGCCCAATCCCGGCTTGATCACCGCCTTCCATCCGCCGGGCGGCCCGGGTGTGCGTGTGGATACGCACATCTATGCCGGCTACAAGGTGCCGCCGAACTACGACTCGATGATCGGCAAGCTGATCGTGCACGGCCCCGACCGCGAGACCGCGATCGCACGCATGCGCGTGGCGCTGAGCGAGATGGTGGTGGACGGCATCAAGACCAATATCCCGCTGCAGCAGCGCATCATGCGCGACAAGGGCTTCCAGGCCGGTGGGCAAAACATCCACTATCTGGAAAAGCGCCTGGCCGAGCGCAAGAACAAGTCGATTGCGTTGACCTGATCGCAGCTTGCCATTGCACCAACAAAGAAAAGCCCGGGAAACCGGGCTTTTTCGTCATGTTGCGGTGCTCGGCTCGGGTGGCGAGCAACAGCAGATACAGCGCCGACAGTCGTGTCGGCGCGGAAAAAACTGCACCACTCACCGCCGCGGCGCAGGCGCCTGCTGGCTGCCCGGCACCGGCACGATGCCGCTGGCCGACGACGGGTCGACCACCGTCATGGTTTCGGTGGAGCCATCCGGCCACACCACCTGGAAGGTCGAGCCGGCAGGCAAGGTGGAAAACGGGATGGCGCTGCTGGCGCGGTACACCGCAGCGACCTGGCTTGCGCCATGTCGTCGCTGCTGCTCGTCGGCAGTGACGCTGGTGGACTTCACCGACAGCGGCTGGTAGCGGTGATCGGCAGTATCGATCATGACGATGCTCACTGCCGCCGCCGAATACGCCACGAACAGCGCAACCCACAACCAGAACTTGGCGCCATGCGCCAATCGACGGTAATTCATGACTGCGCTCCCGGATCGGAGACCAATGTATCGACCATCTCATCCACCCTGTCTGCTCCTTGCCGCGGCACTGCGGCATCGAATACGAACGACACAAAATCCTGTGCGCTATCGCGCGAGCAAATGCCCGCGTTGGCGCAATAACTGGTGACCAAGGTGCTGTCGGCGCTGCAATCCAGCCCCAACCGGCATGCGGCCACTTGCCAAGCCAGCTCGGCGAATTGATCGCCGGCCACGTAGCCTTGCAGGCTATCGTCGCCGCTGGCGCGCGCGCCCATCGCCGGGGCCAGGGCCAGATAGGCCTCGGGATCGCGTGAGGCCAGCACGCGTTGCACCAGCGTGCGCTTGTAGCCGGGCGATGCGTGCAACGGTTCGCCTAGCGCCAGCATGGCGGCCTCGGCGGCCAGGCTGCCGGCGCGCGCTGCGGCCTGGCGTTGCTGCGCGACCACGCGCGGGCTCAGCCCGTCGGTGGGAGCAAAGCCGGCGCAGCGCTGCGCCACGCGCTCGCGCGCAGCATGCATTGCCACGACACCAGGGGTGTGTTGCGCGGCGATCCATGCACTATCGGCGGCATAGCCGGACGGACTGGCCGCATAGGGCGCGCAGTAGTCGTAGACACGGCTCAACCGCCATCCGGCCTGTGCATCGCCGGCGCGCACCTGCTGCTGCAATTGCTGCGCATAGCGATACAAATCCGGTTGCGCTTCCACCGCATCGCGGTGCGACAGCCGTAGCGCCGTACCGTGCTCTTTCACCGCGCGCGGCTGCGGTGTGGTGGCGCCGACCTGCGTCACGTGCGCGGCAACCGGCACCGCCCGGCCAGCAGCACGCTCGGCCGACTGTGCGCGCACATGCCACCACGCGGCCGCCGCAAGCGCAGCGGGAGCGAGCAGCAGCCAGAGATGGCGGGCACGAGCAAGCGGCATGAAGAGCGACGCCCCTGCTGCGGAAACACCCGCAGCGATGGCGCGGAGTCTAGCACCCGGCCACACCCACAGCCGCCACCAAGCGGACGCTGCCAGCGCAGGTTATGGAAGGAAGGGCCAGACATGTAAATGAGCCGCACAGAATGCAGGTGAGTGGCGCGCTGCAACGATTTGGTTGCGCTGTGGACTGCGCCGTTGGTGACGCTGGTCTTGATTGGTCGGTCGGTTGCTCGATGGCGTAGAGCAGCGGACAAAACGGCTGCGCTCACCGTCAGGCGGGCGCGTCCGGTGCTCGGAATCGGCGTGTACCACGCGTACATTGCGGTTCTGAGCGTGCCGTCCACGCCCACCTGACGAGTGCTCGCTACATTTTGGCAGCCGCTCTTGTGGTTGGATGCGCTGCTGGATCGGTTGCGCGTTATCGGGTTGACCTTCGCGGGTTCGGCATCCGGCGGCAGCACATTCCGAAGCGATGTCTGGTGGGCCGCGTCCGCCGTTTGGCGACATCACATACCCGACGTTGCGTTGCGGGATTGCAGCGCAGTCGCGGTGTGGGCGAGAGCATCGGACCGCATGCATCGAGCCAGCACAGCAGTCTGCGATACAGCTGTCTATCCAGGCGTTTGCGCGCATTCGCAAAAGGTGCAACTGCCCTGCTTCAACACCAAAGGCAAGCAAGCCCTCGTTCGATTGCGCAGCAGCTCACCGGCTTCAATATCAGGCGCGGCAGCATTCCACCCACAGCCATGGGCACGCACTTCAACGGCATTGTGCGTCGTAGGCAGAGCGTCACAACGGGCAATCATCCAATGGCCAGCAACGCGCAACCTGCCGAGCAGCGAACTGCTCTTCATCAAGAAAAGTCGTGCCGTCCGCCGCACGCATGGGCGACGAACCCGCCGGAGCCGATGGCGCCTGCGACCGCAGTGACCCGCACAGCGGCAGGCATGCCGGCACGAATGGTCTACGATGCGTGCTTTCGAATTGCCCAACCGACACGATGCCGTTTCTTGAACTGACCCTTTCCTGCTCCGAGGTCACCCTGCCCCGTTTCCAGAATGCACTGGACGACGTCGGCGCACTGGCGGTGACCATGCTCGATGCCGATGCCGATACCAGCAACGAGCGCGCGCTGCTCGAACCCGGCGTGGGCGAAATGCCGCTGTGGGACCGGCTGACCATGACCGCGCTGTTCGATGGCGCCAGCGATGCGCTGGTGGTGCTGGCGGCTCTGGAAGCCTTCGATCCGGGCCTGGACTGGAATCAGGTGGGATTTCGCATGGTCGAAGACAGCGACTGGATCCGCGCCTGGATAGACCTGTTCAAGCCGATGCAGTTCGGCGCGCGCACCTTTATCGTGCCGTGGAATCAAGATCTGCCTGAGGCTGCCAACGCCGCGGACGCCGCCGTGGTGCGGCTGGATCCGGGTCTGGCCTATGGGTCGGGCACGCATCAGACCACGGCGCTGTGCCTGCGCTGGCTGGACAGCCTGGCCGTCAGCGGTGAGCTGCAAGGCCGCAGCGTGCTCGATTTCGGCTGTGGTTCGGGCATTCTTGCGATCGCCGCGCTGAAGCTGGGCGCCATCCGCGCGGTCGGCGTGGACTACGACCCGCAGGCGCTGTTGGCCACCGCCGACAACGCGCAACGCAACAATCTGGAAGCGCAGTTGGCGGTATACATGCCGCAGGACGAGCCGGTGCAGACCTACCAGGTGGTGGTGGCCAACATCCTGGCATCGGCACTGGACACCCTGGCCGATACCCTGGCCGCGCGCGTGGCCCCTGGCGGACGGATTGCGCTGTCGGGCATCTTGCATGGCCAGGAAGACGAATTGCTGGAACGTTACGCCCCCTGGTTCGAGCAACTGCGCTGCGAACGCGACGACGAATGGATGCGCATCGAAGGCGTGCGCCGCGCGGCATCCGGCGTGTAGCGGGCTAATAACACAGAGCGAGCAGTCGTTAGGTGGGCGCGGACGGTGCGCTCAGGCCCGCACTGCTACGAGTGGTGCATGCCGATTCCGAGCAGCGGCCGCGCCCGCTTGGTGGCTGCGCAGGCGTTGCGTTAGCCGCACAGGCTAACGCGGTGGCTGGCCGGCGCGGATCTGCGCAGTGGTCACCGCATCGGCACGACTGATCGCCCGCAGCCGGGTCACCGGCTGCCAGCCGGTGCGCTGCAGCGCTGCCGTGCGCCACTGCCCGGCCCGCCAGGCCACGCAAACCCGCAGCACCACCTCGGCCACCAGCAGCGCCGCCCAGGCCACCGGCGACCACGCCCGTGCACCGGCAAGCGCCACTGCGCCGGCGACGACAACCATCGGCGCACTCACCGCCAGCAGCCACCAGTACCGCTCTCGCAACGCCCAGATGCGTGGCGCCAGTGCGGCTGACCACTGCGGACCATCGGCAACGGCGGTCCACTCGGCGCCGCGCCGCCAGATCTGATACCTGACCGCCCCCCGAAAGCGATTCGCCGCAGGGTCCACTGGCGAATGCGCAGGCCACGGCGCATGGGCGGGCGCGGTAGGTGGGGGCGCGCTGCGCGCGCGTGGGTCAGATTGCGGACCGGCTGGTTCGATCATGAACATCCTCCTTGAGTTCGCTGTGATCTGGTCATCATTGGCTAGACGACAGTATCGCAAACATATTGCGATATGAAAGACATACGAACTATCTCAAAGCACTGCTAGGGCTATATCTCCCGGCCCTGCCTGCTTTCCAACGGTGCCGTGTGAGCAAGCTGTACGAACGAGTACGCGAAGCCCGCAGCCTCACCAAGCTGACCCAGGAAGCCCTCGCCGGCGAGCTGGGGGTCACCCGGAGTGCCGTGGCGCAGTGGGAGATGGCCGAAGGCACCGCCCCATCGGTGGAGAACCTGATCGGCTTGGCCAAGCGCAGCGGCATGGCGTTCGAATACCTGGCCACCGGCCGCGGCGAGCGCGTGTTCGGCCCGCCGGTCTCGGCCATTGCCGAAGAACCAGCGCAATACCGCCGCCTGGATGACCAGCAACGCGTGCTGCTGATGCGCTTCGACACCCTGGCACCGCGCCAGCGCAGCGGCCTGCTGGATCTGTTGCTGGCCGAGGGAAAGACACGGCGCAGGCGGTGAGTCGGGATTCGAGATTCGACGCGCTGACGCGACTGGCGCTGATTTTCCAAGGCGGGGTTGCACCCGTTGCGGCTCGCTGCTCTTTGGCCGAGCCGGGCGTATTCGCTTGCCTGGGACGGGTTATGCGCTGTCTTGGCGATGACATGCACGCTGCGATGCGCTCGGCGTCAGCGCTGACGCAGATGAGGCCATTACCGCTGGGATCGGGTGCGAACACCTGATTGCGTGCGCCCTGCGGGTCGACCACATCGCCGTTGGCATGGGTTCGCCCTTCGACGTGCGCGTGGTTGAATAGGGGTCTTCCCGCTGCACGCCTGCCGATGTCCGAGACTCCGCCCCCGCGCCGCCCCCTGGCCACGTTCTTGCGTGCGACGTCGGCCGCTCCGCCGCTGATTCCGACGCCCGCGGTTCCGCCTGCGGAGTCGTCGGAGCAGGTGCCACCGGCCCCGGGCTCGGCGTTGCCGTCAGCACCAGCGTCAGAGATGGACGCGTCGCCAGCGCCGCGCGTGCCATCGCCTCCTGCAGCTGTGGCGGCGTCGCCGCAGAGCGCAGCGGGCACGCCCGGTCACCAGGGCGTGCAGACGGCAGGATCGGGCAAGACGCGATTGCCCGCGGCCGACACCGCGGTCGCAGCCACTGCGGGGATCGCACCAGCAGCCGTGCCGATGGTCGAAACGCAGCGCTCAGCGCCAGCGGCCGCGGACGCGATGCCCGTAGATCGCGGCGCGGCCCCAGCCGATGCCGCCACCGAGGCATCGGCTGCGGAATCCTCGGACCGACATCCGCCGCCGGCGCGCGACATCGGGGACGCAGCGCAGCAACGTGCGCTACGTGCGCCAGCCACGGCCGGCACGACCGACACCCCGTCGCACGCAGATCGTCCATCCAGCCATCCCGAGCCGGCAGCCGCCGAGCGCGCCGCAAGCAGCACAGCGGCAGACGACGATGCGCAGGCCGATGCCCGCACCGCTGCCGACGACGTCTCCACTCCCTACTTCCAGCCTCTGCCCGTTCCTTCCTTGGCCGCACCAACCTTTGCGCGGCGCGGCGTCGCCAGGCCGCGGCTGCGTGCCAGTGGTCGCCAGTGGGCGCTGTTGGCCGGGCTGGTGGCTCTGCTCGGGTTGCAGATCGTCATCGCCGACCGTGCGCACTTGGCCGCCAACCCGCGCTGGCGGCCGCTGGTCAGCGCGGCCTGCACGCTGGCGCGCTGCACATTGCCGGACTGGCGCGAGCCGGAAGCGCTGACCCTGCTCAACCGCGACGTGCGCCCGATGCCGGGCGTGGCCGGGGTGTTGCAGATCCAGGCCAGCTTCCGCAACGACGCACGTTGGGCGCAGGCCTGGCCGTGGCTGCAGCTGTCGCTGTCCGATGCCGACGGCCGGGTGATCGGCACCCGCATCTTGTCGCCACAGGACTATCTGGGCCAGTCGCCGGCTGCGCAGGACACGCTGGCGCCGGGCCAGGCGGTGCAGGTGGCATTTCGCGTACGCGAGCCTGCCGCGAGCACGGCTGCCTTCAGTTTCGATTTCCGCTGAGCAGACGCAACCGCCACATGGGCGTGGCGAGCAATGAGGTCACGCGCTAGACTCACTCCCCCTCGCCGGCCACGCGTCCCGGCTTCGAGACACTGGGAACCTCCTTTGAACGCAGCCCCCTCTCGTCCTGACTCCAGTCGTGGCGCCCCGAAGTCGCCTCTGCGCGAGCACGTGGCCCAGTCCGTTCGCCGTTATCTGCGCGACCTGGACGGCAGCGACGCGGACGACGTTTACGAAATTGTGCTGCGCGAGATGGAGATCCCGTTGTTCGTCGAAGTGCTCAACCACTGCGAAGGTAACCAGAGCCGCGCCGCGGCGATGCTGGGCATCCACCGGGCGACCTTGCGCAAGAAGCTCAAAGAGTACGGGCTGACCTAAGCCCGGGAATCGGGATCGGGGATTGGTTTGCGTGTTATTGCGCTGCAGGCTGGCAATGCGCTGGGCTGGCAGGCTTAGCCAGGCGAAGCGGCCGATCGCCGATCCTCGTAGCGTCCTGTGGAATGTTCTGCGTGCTGATGCCCGGTAGCGCTGCACGAGGCGCTCCCGCTTGATGCCGCGCCTGTCGGCAGGATCTGTGTAGCATCCTTCGTGCCGAATCGGGTGCCCCACCTCATCTGATCTGGGCCAACCACCGTATGTCTGGCGGTTGGCCGCAACTCTGGAACGGCAACGCCGATCGCCTGCGCGACTGCATTGTTCAGTTTGGTAATTGTGTGACCGCTGCGTGATCGGCAACGGAAGCCGGCGCGCTGCCAGGCTCCAGCACGATGGTGGCGATCGTGTCGAACGGATCGTCGAATTTTTCGACCAGGTTCTTGTCCTCGTCGACCTGATACGCGGTGTCGGCCTCGACGCCCTCCTCTCCGGTCTTGGCAATGATGTTGGTATAGCGCTTGCCGTCCCAGCATCGGAAGATCAGCACCGAGTCTTCGCCACCGGTCAGGGTTGACCCCAGACTACCGATCAACCGGCTGTTGGCGCCCGCAGTCAGGATGCTGTTCTTTCCGGCGGTCAACTTGCTGCGGTCGCCTGCCATCAGCGTGCAGTCGTCGCCTGCGGTGAGTCTGCTACGGTCCCCGGCGGTGAGGAAGCTGTTGCTGCCAGCCAGCAACTTACTGCGATCGCCAGCGATCTGGGTACTGTCGGCGCCAGCGATCAGCTTGCTGCGGTCGCCTGCGGTCTGGACGCTGCCCATGCCGGCGATCAGCGTGCTGCGCGAGCCGGCCGTCTGCGAACTCAGCTTGCCGGCAATCAGCATGCTGCGATGCCCCGCAATCTGGGTACTTTCGTGTCCTGCGATCAACGAGCTGCCATAGCTGGCGATCTGGTTGCTGCCATAGCCGGCCGTCAGATAGCTGCGCACGCCACTGGTCAAGCTGCTGCCATAGCCGGCAATCAACGAGCTGTCCTGCCCGGCGGTCTCGGTGCTGCCGTAACCGGCGGTCAGCGAGCTGTTGTCCTGCGCGGTCAGGGTGCTGCCATAGCCCGCCGTCAGCGTGCTGTCGCCACCGGCGGTCTGGCTGCTGCCGTAGCCGGCAATCAGCGTGCTGGAGAATCCGGCAATTTCGGTACTGCCATAGCCGGCGGTGAGCGAGCTGTTTTCCAGCGCGGTCAACGTACTGCCGTAGCCGGCAGTCAAGGTACTTTCGTAACCGGCGGTCTGGGTGCTGCCATAGCCGGCGATCAGGGTGCTTTCGTAACCGGCGGTGGAATTGCTGCCGTAACCGGCAGTCAGGATGCTGCCATGGCCCGCGGTTTGCGTACTGCCGTAGCCGGTAGTGAGCCAACTGATTTCCTGCGCCGTCTGGGTGCTGCCATAACCGGCAGTCAACGTACTTTCGTAGCCGGCCGTCTGCGTGCTGCCATAGCCGGCAATCAACGAGCTCTGGAAGCTGGCGGTGGAGGTACTGCCGTAACCGGTGATCAACCAGCTGCTGCTCTGCGCGGTCTGCGTACTCCCATAACCGGCGGTCAACGAGCTGTCGTAGCCGGCGGTCTGGGTACTGCCATAGCCTGCGATCAGCGAGCTGTCCGGGCCAGCCATGGAGGAGCTGCCGTAGCCGGCGATCAGCGAACTGCCTTCCTGCGCGGTCTGGGTACTGCCATAGCCGGTGGTGAGAATGCTCTTGTAACCAGCGGTCTGCGTACTTCCGTAGCCGGCAATCAGCGAACTGTCATGGCCGGCGGTCGATGTACTGCCGTAACCGGTGGTGAGCGTGCTGCGCTCCTGCGCTGTTTGTGTGCTGCCGTAGCCGGCCGTGAGGATGCTTTTGAAGCCGGCCGTCTGGGTGCTGCCATAGCCGGCAATCAGCGAGCTGTCGGAACCGGCGGTGGACGAACTGCCATAGCCGGCGGTGAGCAGGCTGCCCTCCTGCGCGGTCTGGGTGCTGCCGTAGCCGGTGGTCAGGATGCTTTTGAAGCCAGCCGTCTGCGTACTGCCATAGCCGGCGATCAGGGAACTGTCCGAACCGGCGGTCGAGGTGCTGCCGTAACCCGCAGTGAGGTCGCTACCCTTGCGCGCAGTCTGGGTGCTGCCATAGCCGGCGGTCAGGGAACTGTCGCCCCCGGAGGTCTGCGTACTCCCATAACCGGCAATCAACGTGCTGTCGGCACCCGCCGTCGAGGTACTGCCATACCCGGTGGTGAGGTCGCTGCCCTTGCGCGCGGTTTGCGTACTCCCATAACCGGCGGTGAGTGAGCTGTCGCCACCTGAAGTCTGCGTACTGCCGTAGCCGGCAATCAGCGTGCTGTCGGCACCGGCAGTGGAGGTGCTGCCATAGCCGGTAGTCAGGTCGCTGCCGCTGCGTGCGGTCTGCGTGCTGCCGTAGCCGGCCGTGAGCGAACTGGCGTTGCCCGATGTCTGCGTACTGCCGTAACCGGCGATCAGCGTGCTCTCGCCACCGGCGGTCGAGGTGCTGCCGTAGCCGGTGGTGAGGTCGCTGCCGCTGCGTGCGGTCTGCGTGCTGCCATAGCCGGCCGTGAGCGAACTGGCGTTGCCCGATGTCTGCGTACTGCCGTAACCGGCGATCAGCGTGCTCTCGCCACCGGCGGTCGAGGTGCTGCCGTAGCCGGTGGTGAGGTCGCTGCCGCTGCGTGCGGTCTGCGTGCTGCCATAGCCGGCCGTGAGCGAACTGGCGTTGCCCGATGTCTGCGTGCTGCCGTAACCGGCGATCAGCGTGCTCTCGCCACCAGCGGTCGAGGTGCTGCCGTAGCCGGTGGTGAGGTCGCTGCCGCTGCGTGCGGTCTGCGTGCTGCCGTAGCCGGCCGTGAGCGAACTGGCGTTGCCCGATGTCTGCGTACTGCCGTAACCGGCGATCAGCGTGCTGTCGGCACCGGCAGTGGAGGTGCTGCCATACCCGGTGGTCAGGTCGCTGCCGCTGCGCGCCGTTTGCGTGCTGCCATAGCCAGCAGTGAGCGAACTTGCACCACCGGAAGTCTGGGTGCTGCCGTAGCCAGCGATCAAGGTGCTGTCGCCACCCGCCGTCGAAGTACTGCCATAGCCGGCGGTCAGATCGCTGCCTTTGCGCGCGGTCTGCGTGCTGCCGTAGCCTGCCGTGAGCGAGCTGTCGCCTCCGGAGGTCTGGGTGCTGCCATAACCGGCGATCAACGTGCTGTCTGCACCGGCGGTTGCGGTACTGCCATAGCCGGCGGTCAGGTCGCTGCCTTTGCGGGCGGTCTGGGTACTTCCGTAGCCGGCGGTGAGCGAACTGTCGCCGCCGGAGGTCTGGGTGCTGCCATAGCCGGCGATCAGCGTGCTGTCCGCGCCGGCGGTGGAGGTACTGCCGTAGCCGGCCGTGAGGTCGCTGCCGGTGCGGGCTGTTTGCGTGCTGCCGTAGCCTGCCGTGAGCGAGCTGTCGTTGCCCGAGGTCTGCGTACTGCCATAACCGGCAATTAGGGAGCTGTCGGCACCTGCGGTGCCGGTGCTGCCGTAGCCGGCGGTAAGGTCACTGCCGTCCTGCGCGGTCTGTGTACTGCCATAGCCGGCTGTCAGCGAGCTTTCTCCACCCGAAGTCTGGGTGCTGCCGTAGCCGGCGATCAGCGAGCTATCGGTGCCCGCCGTGCTGGTGCTGCCGTAGCCTGCGGTGAGGTCGCTGCCGTTCTGCGCGGTCTGGGTGCTGCCGTAACCGGCAGTCAACGAGCTGTCGCCGCCGGAGGTTTGCGTGCTGCCATAGCCGGCGATCAGCGAGCTGTCTGCACCCGCAGTTTCCGTGCTGCCGTAACCTGCGGTCAGATCGCTGCCATGGCGCGCGGTCTGGGTGCTGCCATAGCCGGCAGTCAGTGTGCTGCCCCCTCCTGCGGTCTGGGAACTGCCATAACCGGCCACGATGGTGCTGTCGGATCCGGCCACGCCGGTGCTGCCATAGCCGGCGATCAACTCGCTGCCGTTCCCTGCGGTTTCAGTGCTTCCATAGCCTGCGATCAGCTGGCTCTGATCGGCACCAGTGAGCGTGCTGCCATAGGTGGCGATTTCGCGTGTGCGCAAGATCGCAGTTGAAGCTTGTGCGGCCTGTGGGTCGGTGCTGTTGGTCGCTGCCGGTGTTGGCGCGGTGGAATGCGCGCCGCTATCAACCACCGGTGCAGTGAATTGCGCCTGCGCTGCCTTGGGAATGAAATCCGCAGCGATGACCGGAGTTGCCGGCAACTCCGGTTGGGACGGCGCATGCTGCGCGATGCCGGCAGCGATGCACTGCAAGGCGCCGGCACGGGTACCTGCATAGACCACCTCGGCCCTGGGAAACTTGATCATTCCCTCTTCGCCCAGCCAGATGATGTCGGCGGTGTCCACCATGCAGACGACCCAATGCGCGTCGGCATGCATGTTTAGATGCGCATTGGTGCCCTGACCCCACAACAGGCCGGTCAAACCGTTTTCCTGTTTGATGCTGGGTTGCCAATGCCGACATTCGACGATGCCTGATTGTGGCCAGATCAGTCCGCAATGATCGGACATGTTGTTCGTGCAGGTGCGCAATGCCAAGACTTTTTCGCGATTCATAAGGTTGATCTCATCTGGATGTTCCGAGCAGCCGCGCAAACCGGCATGCGTGCCCTGGCCGATGAAGCGGCATGGATCATCCCGCCGACATGGCGAGACGGGTCCTACCGTCGGCAAGGACAGTACCGGCAATGCGATGGTTGGTCATCGACGAACGCCCGGAGGCGCACGTGCGCTGCGGTGTCTTGCTTGAATCGCAGGGTCATGGACGGCCGTGACTGCAAGACGCAGCTGGGGTGATGGCAAGGCTGGCTCCTGCGCGACAGCCGTTGCAACAAACAGCGAATGGACGCCTCGCCGAAAGCGTCGTTACCGTTGAATCAGGTTGAGTAAACGGATCGGCGAGTCCAGATCGTTGATCAGCCGTGCTCGGCAACCGTCGCCACAGCAGAAGACAGGTGCGCATTCCCGAAGATCCGGGACGGGCTATACCTGCCAATATCGGCTTTTTTAATCAATCTGCGATCGGCTCCGGATTATTTTCGTCAACGCAGCTTCCGAGGGTCGAACCGTTTCGCGCGCAGATCATATCTGGCAGCGACATCGCCGCACACTGAAAATGCAACGCCATGACAACGCGCCGTTGCAACGTGTGAACCATTGAATGAGAAGCGCGTTAGTGACGGCCTGTGATCCATCGACGTCTTCAGACAGTGCACCGTTCGCACTTCTCATCGTGCCGAGGATGACGCGGCGCGAAGACCGACGTTCGGCAACACGTGTAGCACGCTGCAAGCAGCGCAGCGGACGGACGGCATGCTGCGAGCATCAGAGACAGCGCGGCGTCGGCCACCACATCGCATAGTTCGTTGAGGTAGGCGCCCAGCCGCGATTGCTGGCCGAACTCGCGCGCCAGCATGCCGTCCACCGCATTGAGCGCCATGCGCAGCAGCATCCACACCGGCAGCAACAGATACAGCAGCGGCCAGCTGGGGCCGCCGCGCAACACGACCGCCGCCACCATCAGCGACACCGCCGCTGCGATAAGCGTTACCTGGTTGGCGGTGATGCCGCCGCGATACAGCGCGCCCACCATGGCCGCAGCAGCGCCTGGAAGCGTCCCTTCAATGCGTAGATCGAGGCCATACGGGGTGTTGAGTCCATTCGAGCGCTGGCGCAGCCTACAATATCGGCTGCTCCGCAACGACATCCCCCCACCGATGGCCTCTGATTTCCTGCCCGTGCGCCGGGCCCTGCTCTCCGTTTCCGACAAGACCGGCCTGATCGACCTGGCCCGCGCGCTGGTCGCGCGCAACGTCGAGCTGCTGTCCACCGGCGGCACCGCCAAGGCGATCCGCGAGGCTGGCCTGCCGGTGAAAGACGTCGCCGACCTCACTGGCTTCCCGGAAATGATGGACGGTCGCGTCAAGACCCTGCACCCGCTGGTGCACGGCGGCCTGCTCGGCCGCGCCGGCATCGACGAAGCGGTGATGGCCGAACACGGCATCGTGCCGATCGACCTGCTGGTGCTGAACCTGTATCCGTTCGAATCGGTGACGGTCCAAGCCGATTGCACACTGGCCGACGCGGTGGAAAACATCGACATCGGCGGCCCGGCGATGCTGCGCAGCGCGGCCAAGAACTTCGCCCGCGTGGCAGTGGCCACCGACCCGGCCCAGTACGCCGACCTGCTGGCCGAACTGGAAGCAAACGACGGCCAGCTGTCGGCGGCCAAGCGCTTTGCGCTCTCCGTGGCCGCATTCAACCGCGTGGCGCAGTACGACGCGGCGATCAGCAACTATCTCTCGGCGGTGGCCGACAGCACTGAAAACGTGCCCACGCGCAGCCCGTTCCCGGCGCAGATCAATTCCAACTTCGTCAAGGTGATGGACCTGCGCTACGGCGAGAACCCGCACCAGGCCGGTGCGTTCTACCGCGACCTGTATCCGGTGCCGGGCACGCTGGCCACCTTCCAGCAACTGCAGGGCAAGGAGCTCAGCTACAACAACCTGGCCGATGCCGATGCAGCGTGGGAATGCGTGCGCCAGTTCGATGCGCCGGCCTGCGTGATCGTCAAGCACGCCAACCCCTGCGGTGTGGCAGTGGGCGCAGCCTGCGGCGATGCCTATGAACTGGCCTACGCGACCGACCCGACCAGCGCATTCGGCGGCATCCTGGCCTTCAACAAGACGCTCGATGCAGCAACGGCCAAAGCCATCCTCGATCGCCAGTTCGTCGAAGTGCTGATCGCGCCGGATTACGAGGCCGGCGCGCTGGAATACGCCACCAAGAAGGCCAACGTGCGCGTGCTCAAGATTCCGCACGGCAATGGCCTCAACAACTACGACACCAAGCGGATCGGCTCGGGCCTGTTGATGCAATCGGCCGACAACCGCGGCATGTCGCTGGGCGAACTGAGCGTGGTCACCCAGCGCGCACCCAATGAGGCGGAACTGGGCGATCTGTTGTTCGCCTGGCGCGTGGCCAAGTACGTCAAATCCAACGCCATTGTCTATGCCAAGGACAGCCGCACCATTGGCGTGGGCGCCGGGCAGATGAGCCGCGTGGTCAGCGCCAAGATCGCCGCGCTCAAGGCCGAAGAAGCCAAGCTCACGGTGGCCGGCTCGGTGATGGCGTCGGATGCGTTCTTCCCGTTCCGCGACGGCATCGATGCCGCCGCGGCGGCCGGCATCAAGGCGGTGATCCAGCCCGGCGGCTCGATGCGCGATGGCGAAGTGATCGCCGCCGCCGACGAACACGGCATCGCGATGGTGTTCACCGGCGTGCGGCATTTCAGGCACTGACGTGCCGGGATTCGGGAGTGGGGATTCGGGAGCGGCAACGTCGCCCTGGTCTCTCCTGTTTCCGGTCTCTGCCTTGCTTCAACCAATCCCCAATCACGACTCCCCAATCTCGGCACTTACATGAAAATCCTCGTCATCGGCTCCGGCGGCCGTGAACATGCCCTGGCCTGGAAGATCGCGCAGTCTGCGCAGGTGAGCGAGGTGCTGGTGGCACCCGGCAATGCCGGCACCGCGACCGAAGCCAAGTGCCGCAATGTCGCGATCAAGGTCGACGACCTGGATGGCCTGCTGGCGCTGGCGCAGCGCGAAGCCGTGGCGCTCACGGTGGTCGGCCCGGAAGTGCCGCTGGTGCTGGGCGTGGTCGACCGTTTCCACGCCGCCGGCCTACGTATCTTCGGGCCCACCGCCAAGGCCGCGCAGCTGGAGGGCAGCAAGGCCTTCGCGAAAGATTTTCTGGCGCGCCATGGCATCCCCACCGCGTATTACGCGGTGCACACCGAGGTGGACGCCGCGCTGGCCTACGTGCGTGAGAAAGGCGCACCGATCGTGGTCAAGGCCGACGGCCTGGCCGCCGGCAAGGGCGTGATCGTGGCGATGACGCTGAGCGAGGCCGAAGACGCGGTGCGCGACATGCTCTCGGGCAACGCCTTCGGCGATGCCGGCGCGCGCGTGGTGATCGAGGAATTCCTCGATGGCGAGGAAGCCAGCTTCATCTCGATGGTCGACGGCACTCACGCCTTGCCGATGGCCACCAGCCAGGACCACAAGCGTGTCGGCGATGGCGACACCGGCCCCAATACCGGCGGCATGGGCGCGTACTCGCCGGCTCCGGTGGTCACACCCGAGGTGCACGCGCGGGTGATGCGCGAGGTGGTCGAGCCGACCGTGCAAGGCATGATCGCCGACGGCGTGCCGTTCACCGGTTTCCTGTACGCCGGGCTGATGATCGATGCGCACGGCGCGCCCAAGGTGATCGAGTTCAACGTGCGCTTCGGCGACCCGGAGACCCAGCCGGTGATGCTGCGCCTGCAGTCGGACCTGGTGGATCTGCTGGACGCCGCCATCGACGGCAAGCTCGACAAGACGCAAGCGCAGTGGGACCCGCGCCCATCGCTGGGCGTGGTCATCGCCGCCAAGCCGTATCCCGAAGCCCCGATCACCGGCGAGGTCATCAGCGGGCTGGACGCGGTGCCGGCCAGCGCCAAGGTTTTCCATGCCGGCACCGCATTGAATGCAAATGGCGAGGTGGTCAGTGCCGGTGGCCGCGTGCTGTGCGTTGCCGCGCTGGGCGACAGCGTGCTGGAAGCGCAGCGCAATGCCTATGCCGGTCTGCAGCCGATCCACTGGGCCAGCGCCTTCCAGCGCAGCGACATCGGCTGGCGTGCGATCGCCCGCGAGCAGGGCGCACAGGCCTGAGCGGCCTGCCTAAGGCACTTGCGACAACGCGGCTACTGACAAAGAACTAGCCGCCCTCCACCCCGATGGCGCGTGCCTGCGGCAATAATGCCCGGGCACCTTGCCTTGCAGAGACTGTGGCCACTTCTTCCTTCGAAACCCGCCTGAGCCGCCTGTGGGCCCATGAAAAGGCCAGCTATGGCCTGCGTGTGTTCATCGCGCTGGCGGTGGCAATGGGCGTGTGCTGGCACTGGCAGCAGCTCACCGCGGTGCCGGCGCTGTTCCTCGGCGCGATCGCCAGCGCCATCGCCGAGACCGACGACAACTGGCTGGGCCGCATCAAGTCGGTGCTGCTATCGCTGCTGTGTTTCGCCGCCGCTGCCGCGTCGGTGGTACTGCTGTTTCCGTATCCGCTGCCGTTCGTGATCGGCATGGCGCTGGCCACGTTCACGTTGACGCTGCTCGGTGCGCTGGGCGAGCGCTATGCCTCGATCGCGCAGGCGACGGTCGCCTTGTCGATCTACGCCATGATCGGCATGGACCAACATGGCAGCCACCATCCGTCGATCGCCTGGCACGGCGCGGCGCTGCTGCTGATCGGGGCGACCTGGTACGGCGTGCTGTCGATCCTGTGGACCATCCTGTTCGCCAACCGCCCGGTGCGCGAGCGGCTGTCGCGGTTGTTTTTCGAGTTGGGCCGCTATCTCAAGCTCAAGGCCGATCTGTTCGAACCGGTGCGCCAGAGCGACCTGCACGCACGCCGGCTCGCGCTGGCCGAGCAGAACGCCAAGGTGGTCGGCGCGCTCAACGCGGCCAAGACCGCGATCATGAGCCGCTTCGGTCGCTCGGGGCGACCGGGCGTGCAATCTGGCCTGTATTTCCGGCTGTATTACATGGCGCAGGAATTTCATGAGCGGGCCAGCTCGTCGCATTACCCGTACGAAGCGCTGACCGACGCATTCTTCCATAGCGACGTACTGTATCGCTGCCAGCGCCTGCTCGCCTTGCAAGGCAAGGCGTGCGCGGCGTTGGGCGAGGCGATCCGCCTACGGCATCCCTTCGATTATGGCGACAACAGCCGCCTGGCCACCGAAGACCTGCGCCAATCGCTGGATTACCTGCACGCGCGCGCCGACCCCGCACTGGCACGCCTGCTTGGCGCACTGGAACTGCTGGTGACCAATCTGCAGAGCATCGAACGCAGGTTGTCGGAAGCCGCGCAATCCGATTCCACCAGCGACAAGCTCGATACCCGGCTGCGTGATTCCTCGCCACATACCTTGCGCGAAATGGGCGCACGGCTGGTGCAGCAACTCACTCCCGGCTCGGTGCTGTTCCGCCACGGCCTGCGCATGGCCATCGCGCTGCTGGTCGGCTACGCCATCATGCAATCCATCCATGCCGACAACGGGTACTGGATCCTGCTTACCACTGCGTTCGTGTGCCGGCCCAATTACGGCGCCACGCGCTTGCGGCTGGTGCAACGCATCGCCGGCACCTTGATCGGCCTGGTCGCCACCTGGGCACTGATGCAGCTGTTCCCCGGGACCGAAGTGCAGTTGCTGCTGGCGCTGGTTGCGGCGCTGGTATTCTTCATCACCCGCACCGATCGCTACATGCTGGCCACCGCCGGCATCACGGTGATGGCGCTGTTCTGCTTCAACCTGCTCGGCAATGGCTTCGTGCTGATCTGGCCGCGCCTGATCGACACGCTGATCGGCTGCGCCATTGCCGCCGCCGCGTCGTTCCTGATCCTGCCGGACTGGCAGGGCCGCCGCCTCAACCAGGTGATGGCCACGGTGCTGGCCAGCTACGCGCGTTATCTCACCCAGGTACTGGAGCAATACGCCAGCGGCATGCGCGACGACCTGCCCTACCGCATCGCACGCCGCGACATGCATAACGCCGATGCCGCGTTGTCCGTGGCGTTATCCAACATGCTGCGCGAACCCGGCCGCTACCGGCGCAATCTGGATGCGGGCTTTCGCTTTCTGGCGTTGTCCAACACCTTGCTCGGCTATCTGTCTGCACTGGGCGCGCATCGCGCCGCGCTCGAGGGCGAACACGACGCCACCATCGCCAAGGCCGGCGAGTACTTGCAGCGCGCGCTGAGCGAAATCGCCAGCGCACTCGGCCAACGCCAACCGCTGCCGGCGCACGACGAAAGCGAAGAGTTCGCCACCGCCGAAGCGCTGGAACACCACGCCGTGCAGTTGCCACCCAAACAACGCCTGGTACGCGACCAGCTGGCATTGACGCTGCGCCTGCTTCCCAAGCTGCGTGCTGCAGCGTTGGCGGTGACGACGGCACCGGCAGAGAATCCGCCGCGTCTGGCGATCAACAAGGCCTAGCGCAGCGTTGATCGCCAGGCGTGGACGCCGCGCCACCGACGCAGCATCCGTGGACAACGCGGCGCCGAACACTGCAATGCCGGGCAAGCGCCACATCGGCTAAATCGCATCGCCGCTTCCACCGGCCACGCTCACTTCCACTGCTTGCGCGCCACGCTCAGCCCCACCCAACCCAGCGCCGCCGCCGCAAGCACCGCGCCACCGATCACCACGCCCATCCAGCCGGCCTGCGCATACGCCGCTGTGCCCAGCGTCGATCCCACCGCACCACCGATAAAGTAGCAAGTGATGTAAGCGGAGGTGATGCGATTTCGCGCATGCGGGTTGCGCTGATAGATCACGCTCTGGTTGGCGATATGCACACCCTGCACCGCGATATCCAGCAGCAGCACACCGACGATCAGCAGCACGATCGAGTGCGGCGCAAACGCCAGTAAGCCCCACGACAGCAGCAACATCACCAGCCCGCCCCAGCTCACGCGGTCGCCATGGCCGTGATCGGACCAATGCCCGGAGCGATTGGCGGCCAGTGCACCGGCCGCACCGATCAGGCCGAACAAGCCGATCACCGCAGTGCTATAGCCATAGTTCGGCCCGGACAACAGAAACGCCAGTGTGGTCCAGAACATGCTGAAGCCGGCAAAGATCAGCCCACCCAGTACCGAGCGCGAACGCAGCACCGCGTCGTCGCGCAGCAGCGTCAGCACCGAACCCACCAACTGCAGGTACGACAGTTGCGCATTGCCCGGATGGCGCGGCAGCCCGCGCCACAACAACCCGGCGGTGAGCAATAGCGCGACCGAGGCAATCCAGTACACCGTATGCCAGCCGCCCACACCGGCCAGCACGCCGGCCGCAGTGCGCGCCAGCAGGATGCCCAGCAGCAATCCGCTCATCACCGTGCCGATCACCCGACCGCGTTCGTGCGGGGCGGCCAGCGTGGCGGCGAACGGCACCAGGATCTGCGCCGCCACCGAACTGGCGCCGGTCACAATCGTGCCGACCAGCAATAGCGTAAAACTGTGCGAACTGGCGCTGACCAGCAGGCCAAGCGCGCTGAGCACGAACAGGCCCACGATCAGTCCGCGCCGCTCCAGCCGGTCGCACAGTGGCACCAGCAATAGCAATCCCGCCGCGTAAGCCAGTTGTGCCGCCGTGACCACCGCACCGGCGCTGCGCACCTGGATACCGAATGCCTGCGCGAGTGTTTCCAGCAGCGGCTGGGCGTAATAGTTGCTCGCCACCGCCAGCCCGGTGGCGGCAGCCATCAGCAGCACCAGGCGGCGTGGCAAAGGCGGGGGGGAGGTGGGCTCGGTACGCATGGCAACCGCCTGGTCAAGGGATGTGCGCAGTGTGGCCAGCCGGCTGGCATCTTTCCAATGTATTGTTTTCACCACAGCCATCGTATTGCGAGATTGCATGCTGACCTTGCGCCAACTGGAATTTGCCGTGGCCGTGGCCGAAGAAGGGGGTTTCACCGCGGCCGCACGTCGCTGCAACACCGTGCAATCGGCACTCAGCCACCAGGTTGCCAAGATCGAAGAGACCTTCGGCGCGCGCCTGTTCGAACGTGGCACCCGCCGGGTGCGGCCCACTGCAGCCGGCGAGGTGTTCCTGCACAACGCCCGCCAGACCCTGCGCGCGGCCGAGCGCCTGCACGAGGAAATGGCCCAGGCCCTGGGCACCGTGCGCGGGCGGCTCGCATTGGGGCAGATCTCCTCGCTCACCACCGTGCAGCTGCCGGCGTTACTGCATGCGTTCCGCAGCGCACATGCGCGGGTGGACGTGCACCTGCGCACTGCCATGAGCGAGGCGCTGCTGCACGATCTGGGCGAAGGCCGCCTGGATGTCGCCCTGGTCGGCGTCGGCCCGCAGGTCGCGGTGCCGGCGCAGCGCCTGCTGCTGCATGAAGAGGCGCTGGCCTTGATCGTCGCCCCCGGCCACCGCTTTGCCGCACGCAAGCGGGTCGCACTGGCCGAGCTGGACGACGAACCAATGGCCGGGCTGATTCCCGGTGCCGGCGTCCGCGGCATCACCGATGCTGCCTTTGCGCAGGCCGGCCTGCGGCAGCGCCAGCAGTACGAAGTGACCCATGCGGATCTGGTGCGCGAACTGGTCGCCGCCGATCTGGGCGTGGGCATCGTTCCGCAGACCATGGCCGGGGCCATGCGCGGGGTGGTCACGGTCGCCTTGAAGGAGCACTACCGCTTTCTGACCTACGCGGTGTGGCGGCCCGATCCCAGCCCGGCCGCGCGCGCCTTTGTGGCCTTGCTGCGTGCCCAGCTCGCGCAACCCAAGCGGCCGGCACGTATCACCCGCTGAACGCAGTGGCCATCCACCAGCAGGCGGTGGAAGCCTGCTAGGCTGCGCGCGTTCGCAAAGGAAACTGCATGTCCGGTCACAGTCAGTTCGTCCTGCTCAGGCAGCGCCGCTTCTTGCCGTTCTTCGCCGTCCAGGCGCTGGGCGCGTTCAACGACAATGTCTATCGGCAGGCCATCATCGGCCTGTTGTTCTATCTCGGTATCGATGCCGCGCAGCGCACGCTGTATACGAACCTGGCGCCGGCATTGTTCATCCTGCCGTACTTCCTGTTCTCCGCGCTGGCCGGGCAGATCGCCGAGAAGCTGGAAAAACAGAAGCTCATCGTGATCACCACCACGATGGAGATTGCGATCATGTCGCTGGCTGCGGTGGGCTTCATCACCGAGAACATGGTGATCCTGCTGATTGCGCTGTTCTGCACCGGCCTGCAGTCCACGCTGTTCGGGCCGGTGAAATATTCGATCCTGCCCTCGGTGCTGAAGCCGGAAGAACTCACCGGCGGTAACGGTCTGGTCGAGATGGGCACCTCCATCTCGATCCTGTGCGGCATGATCTTCGGCGGGTTGATCTTCCAGATCGCCGGCAGCCATGGTCCGGAAGCTGCGGCCACTGCGGTGATCGTCATCGCCTTCACCGGCAACCTGGTGGCGCGGCTGGTACCGCGCGTCGACGCCGGCGCGCCCGAGCTGAAGATCAACTGGAATCCCATCCCCGAATCGCGCGCCATCATGCGCCTGACCCGGCGCACGCTGGCGGTGCGTAACTCGGTGTTAGGTGTGTCGTGGTTCTGGTTCATCGGCACCATGCTGACCGCGCAGTTGCCCACCTATGCGCAGCTCAACCTGGGCGGACAGCAGGACCTGTACGTATTCGCGCTGGCACTGTTTTCGATCGGCACCGGCGCAGGCTCGCTGCTGTGCGAGCGGCTGTCAGGACGCACCGTGGAAATCGGCTTGGTGCCGCTGGGTGCGTTCGGCATCAGCGCCTTCCTGCTGGATCTGTATTTCGCCCGTCCTGGTGCGGCGCCGGTCACTGGCTTGTCGATCGGCCAGTTCGTGCAGCAGCCCGGCAGCGTGCGGCTGATCGTTGATCTGGTCGGCATCGGCCTGTTCACCGGCCTGTTCGTGGTGCCGTTGTTTGCGCTGATCCAGAGCCGCACGCCCAAGGCCGAGCTGTCGCGCGTGATCGCCGGGCTCAACATCCAGAACGCGTTGTTCATCGTGGCCGCCGCCGTGATCGGCATCGCACTGCAGTTGCCGCAAGTGGTGCTGTTCGGGCTGCGCATTCCGCTGCCGGGCCTGAGCATCCCGCAGGTGTTTCTGGCACTGGCGCTCGCCAACACGCTGGTGGCGCTGTGGATCTTCACCCTGGTGCCCGAATTCCTGATGCGCTTCCTCAGCTGGGTGCTGGTGAGCGTGCTGTACCGCCTGCGTGCACGCGACATCGACACGCACGTGCCCGACGACGGCGCCGCATTGCTGGTGTGCAACCACGTCAGCTACATGGACGCGCTGATCCTGTCGGCAGTGATTCCGCGCCCGGTGCGTTTTGTCATGTACTACAAGATCTTCCGCATCCCGGTGATGCGCTGGATCTTCCGCACCGCCAAGACCATCCCGATCGCCGGCGCGCGCGAAGACCCGGCATTGATGCAGCAAGCCTTCGACCGCATCGATGCCGCGCTGGCCGATGGCGAGCTGGTGTGCATCTTCCCCGAGGGTGCGTTGACCAAGGATGGCGAGATCGCGCCATTCAAATCGGGTGTTGAGAAGATTCTGCAGCGCCGCAGCGTGCCGGTGATTCCGATGGCGCTGCGCGGCATGTGGTCGAGCATGTGGAGCCGGCGCGACACGCGCCTGGGCCGCATGCGGGTGCCGCGACGGATGCGCGCGCAGATCGAAGTGGTGGCAGGTGCAGCGATTGCCGGCGATCAAGCCAGCGCCGAGCTCTTGGAACGCCAGGTGCGCGCGCTGCGTCAGGATCAGCCCTGAGCCCGTCAGGTGCGTGCTTTGCGTCCGTCGCGCACCGCGAGTAGCCTGTGCGCCATTGCACGCTTCGCCGCCGCGCCCGCCAAACGGACGCGGCCGGTCGTGCCGGGGGATGTCGTCGTGCTCAATCTGGTGTCTGAGGCATCTGCTGCAACCGGCAGCCGTCGCGCCTGTCGGCGGTGCACGGTTGCAGCGCTGTATCGCCCCGCAGGCACGTTGCACGCTGCCGTCCGTCGCGCTGCGGCCGCCATCTCCCTCCCCTCGCATCCGATCCGTTTGTTGTCGTTTACCACCCAAGGAGCTTCACCATGAGTGCCATGCCACCGCCGATCCATCCCTCGTCCAGCGCCGCACCCGGCCCGGTGCCGAATCACCTGATCTGGGCGATCGTCTCCACCGTGCTCGGCTTTTGCTTGTGCTGCCCGGCCCTGATCTCCGGCATCGTGGCGATCGTGTTTTCCAGCAAGGTCAACGGCCTGCTCAACCAGGGCGACATCGATGGCGCACGGCGTGCCTCCAACACCGCCAAGACCTGGTGCATCGTCACCAGCGTGCTGGCTGCCATCGGCCTGCTGATCAACATCGGCATGGTGGCCACCGGCGGCATGCAGGGCTACATGGATTACATGCAGCAGTTGCAGCACATGCAGTAATGGAACTGCGTCCACGCCATTGGCTTGGACTGGGGGCGGCCACCAGCGTGGCCGCCTTGGGCGTGTCGTTGCTGTATCGCTTCGATCCGAATGCGAGCAACAGCCCGTTCCCGCCCTGCATGTTTCGTGCTGTCACCGGCTGCTACTGCCCCGGCTGCGGCATGACCCGCGCGCTGTATGCGCTGGTGCATTTCGACCTGCCCGGCGCCTTCGCCATGAATCCGGCCGCCGTGCTTGGCCTGTTTACCCTACCCGGCCTGATCGCGTGGAAAGCCGGCTGGCGCGCGCGCTGGTTCGCCCCGGTCGTCGCAGTGATGTCCGAACCAAAATTCTGGTTGTGGGCGCTGCCCACATATTGGGTCGCAAGGAACCTGCCGTGGTACCCGTTTACGCTACTGGCGCCGGGTTAGACCGCAAGCATCAACGCTGTGAACTTGGAACAAGCATCCGAGCGCGCGACTGAACTCTAACCGGGAAGGCAGTTAAGACTGCTCGACATCACCGACCAAGCGAAGTCGTCATCCAGTTCGAAGATGGCAGCCGGCTTGTCGTCGACGTCAATGGCGATGCGTTTGAGCTTTCCATCACCGGTTGCACGGGTGATTCACTGTTTGCAATCAGGCGCGGTGTTATCGCACCCATCCGGCAATCACCAACAACGCCAGCACCACCAACCACAGCAGCAGCACGCGCCAGACCAGGCTCATCGCATCGCGCACTTCCGGCAGGCGGCGCCAGACCGGCACCAGGCCCGAATCGGTGTAGTCGTGCGCTTCTTCGCGCAGCTCTGCGCTGACGCTGGCACGTGCAACGGCGCCAAGAAAATGCGGTTCCAGCGACCAACGGCTGCCATCCGCTTCGCGCCAGGCACGGAACACGGTGTCGAAATTACCCACCAGTGCCATCGACACCGTCATCAACTGCGCCACCGGCCATTCCAGCACCGCCAGCAGCCAACGCGCGCCGGCCAGATTGCGAGGCGGCAGCAGGACCGCCAGCGGGCTTTCCACCGCCAATGCAGTGAGCCGGTACAACACCGCGCCGAACGGCCCCAGCAGCAGAAACCACCACAGCACCGCAAACCAGCGCCGCAGGCCATTGACCACCACCGCTTCCACCAGCGACGGTGCGTCTTCATGCACGCTGCCGCCTGCAGCCTGCAGGTGCGAAATCGCGTCGCGCCGCGTGTGCGGCTCGTCGGCGTCGATCACCGCTTCCACATCGCGATCCAGATCGCGCGGGCCCCAGGTCCAGGCCAGCACCGCCACGCCGAACAGCAAATCCAGAAAGCCGTGCCAGACATCGTCCAGCAGCCACTGCACCAGCAGCACCAGCAGCAACGCCGGCAGCACTGCCAGCAGCACGCCATAGCGGCCTTGCCACGCACCGCGCCCGGCCGCGTCACTGTCCAGCCGGCGCAACCATTGGCCGAACCAGGCGAAATTGCGCAGTCTGGCCGCCTGCGCCGGCACCAGATGGCCCAGCGTGAGTGCGACGACAACGGCTACCAGGGTGGTGAACATGGGTGGGCCTCCTCAGCCGAGTCTAGCCGAGCGGACGCAAGCGCCGCTGCAATGCCCCGGCGCTGGCCAGGCTCAACCATGCGTACGGTGCCAGTGCTCGATCAACGCACGCGCAATCGAGATGCGCGGCGGCAACCCGATGTCACCCTCGCCGGCCAGCGCGGCACCGACCTGCACATGGCTGACCCAGCGCGCGTCTTCCAGCTCGCCGGTGACCTGCGGCACCTCGGTCTGCGCGGCACGCGCAGTGAAGCCCAGCATCAGCGCGCCCGGGAACGGCCACGGCTGGGCGCCCAGATAGCGGCAGTCCTGCACATGCACGCGGGTTTCTTCGAACACTTCTCGCGCCACGGTCTGCTCCAGCGACTCGCCCGGTTCGACAAACCCGGCAATCACCGAATAACGGCCCGGCGCCCAACTGGCCTGGCGACCGAGCAGCAAGCGCGCGCCATCGCTCACCGCCACGATAATGGCCGGATCCACGCGCGGGTAATGCTCGGTCTGGCATTGCGTGCAGTGCGCGATGAAGCCGGCGCGCCGGAACGCGATCGCCCCGCCGCAGACGCCGCAAAAGCGCGTGCGCGATTGCCAGTGCAGCATCGCCCGTGCATAGGCGAAGGCGGTGGCAATGTCGGCTGGCCAGTCGGCCGCCGCCTGGCGCAGATCGATCCGCTGCGGCGCCTGCACCGCGACAATGTCGGCCGGCACACAAAACCAGCCCACCGCATCGCGCAGGCCCAGGAAGATCGCCGCCTCCGGCCCGTCGGCCAGTGCCGCGCCATCCAGCAACAGCGGCTGGCCCTCGGCGTCGGCGAGCGCCGCGCCCTTGGCATCGAGCAACAGCACACGGCCCTGCGGCCACAGACGCGCCAGGGCGTCGGGATCGTCACGCAGCACATCGCCGCGATCAAGCGGCGCGTGGGTGAAGGCAAAACCGGAAGTTGAAAAAAGAGACGCTGACATCGGCGCAAGCCTGCCGATTATCGGCAGCGCCTGCAACAGTGGTACGCACTCTGCCGGCCGCACCTGCGGTGCGTGTTCAGACGCGGGCGCCGCTCGCGCTGGAGATTGGCTTGGCCCGTGGTTCACGGCAGGCCGCACGTGGCACGCTCGCAGGCCAGCGCAGGGGTGCGTCAATGTGAGGAACCCACGTTTGCCTGTGCTCAGGGGCACATGCACTGCCCCCAATCACAGCGACAAACCCTGCAGGTGCGGGCGTTCGAGACGCCCGCACCTGCAGACTCTCCGGCAACGTCAAACACTGACCGTGGCGTTAGCGCTGCTTGTCCAGCAACTGATGCCGCACTGCCACGATGCACGGCTCGTTGGTCTCCAGATGGGCAAAGGCCGAGTTGTCGCTGGGGTTGCCAGTGCCGATATCCACCAACGACACTTGGTTGCTGCCGTGCTGCTTGAAGCTGGCGATGGCGGTCTGCGCATTCTTGAGCGGCACGGTGGCATCGTTGGACGAACCGCACAGCAACGTCGGCGTCTGCGGCGCCCACGCCAGCACATCGTTGCGTGCCAGATCCTGACGGAACGGGTCGGCAGGGTTGCTGGCAAAGTCGCGATAGAAGCCGGGCTGGAAATACGCCTTGAGTTGATCGATGCCTGGCAGGGTGTCGCCGAGAACCAGATCGGTCAGGCTCTGCTTACCCGGGAACAATGGCTCCACCTTGGGAGCCCACGGATCCTGAAACACCTGTCCGGGCTCAAGATAAATGTTGTGGTAGACGTGCTGCATCGCGACGATGGCATAGCTCCCCAGAATGATGCCGAAGCTGTTTTCGCCGACCGCATTACGACCGCTCCAGCTATCCAGGAATGTCTGCTGTAGCGCATAGGGCCCGGAGATCGGGGCGCTGGCCACCAGATGGAATTCCTTGGACAGATGCGCCTCTATCTCACGCTGGGTGGCCATCGCAGTCTGACCGCCCTGCGAATAACCCGACAGCATGACCTTGCCCGAAAGCGGCGTGTTCAAACGCTGCAATACGCTGCGCGCCGCGCGCATCGCATCAATGGTCGCACTCGCCTCGGACGCACTGTGCAGGTATGGGTGAAACCCGTAATTGGATTTACCGAGCCCCAGATAATCGCTGCTGACGACGACATACCCCTGGCTGGCAAGCCGCGTGACCAGCGGGTCGTTGCCCTTGGCATCGCGGATGTCTTTGGCCTGCTCCTCAGCGCGAACCGTTTCGGTCGGACGCCCCCAGCCGAGCAAGGGATATGGGCCGGTACAACGCTCGCCACCCGGGATCAGCAACACGCCAGATGCGGTAGCCGGTTCGCCCTCGACACCGATGGTTGCATAGGTGAATTCGGCAACGCGGACGTTGCACTTGGGCTGCTCGGGCTGCGAACCAGAGGCAAGCATTGCGCCGATCGCATCACGGGTATAGCTGGTCAGGACATTGCTGGTGAGCACGGTGCCGCGTGCGGGCGCAGCCTGCGCGCTGGGTGCGAGCACTATGCTGGCGATACCCAACATGGCCGCCAGGCCAAACGCCGATCGGGAGTTGATCTGCAACATGGAGTGATGCTCTCTGGTGAATGGACGGAATAGGCAGGAATACTCACGCAACGCGACATCGGCAGCGGCTGCCCGATCGACGTGCGGGAGAAGTAGGAGCGGTTACTGCGCCACCGTTTGGAATCGACCCAAGGCATGGCATGCGCAGCCGGCCGAGATGCATCAGCATGGACAAGCGGCAATGCCTGGATAAAACGCGCATATCGTGACGCCAGCGGTGATCGCGCACGCAGTATGGCCATCTCGATCTACGCACCATCGCCCACGCACGAAGCCGGCGCGCGCGCCGCGAAAGCTGCAACGCCCAGATATTAGTTGCGCGTTAAGGCACGCGCCGGTGGCGCGCTGCGCGCGAAATTCAAGCAATCGGCTGCGTATCAGGCAATCGATAGGCCGCGATACGCTGTGTTCCTACCATCATGTAGAACATGGCTACAGCGCTGCGCGTAGCGCAGGCCATCTTCCCCCGACTGCGCGCATGGACGCTGCTTGCGCGCTGTTACGTGGCGCACATCGCTGTTATCGCAGTGAAGGATAGCGGTGGAAATGATCGGCAGTTGAAGTACTCAAACGCATGTCTGAGCAGTAGTGGCCATTCGCGCAATGCGCAGGCCGCATCGGTGGCCGCATCGTGAAGGTCGGCTGCAGTCGTCCGCCGAGCTGCAGCGGCGAAGGGAGCAATTCACCGCGATCATCACCGCTCGCGCAGCGAGACAAGAACACAACGCTGACCAGTCACGTCACCTGCAACGAACCCTAACGCATTGCCAGGCTTTCGATACCCACCGGCGCAGCGCGCGCATATCTGCCGCGCTCGATCTCACGCGCAAGAATCAAGCTGTCATCGCAACAGGCACCGTACCGAAACACGCGCCACACGCCGGCAATCAGCATGCATCCACGCGCGCTCAAACGCTGAAGCTGCTCCCGCACCCGCAGGTGGTCTTCGCATTGGGATTGCGGATCACGAACTGCGCGCCGGTCAGGCTTTCGGTGTAATCCACTTCGGCGCCCATCAGGTATTGCAGGCTCAGGGGATCGACCAGCAAAGTCACGCCATCGGTGGCCACGGCCAGATCGTCCTCGGCACGGTTCTCGTCGAACTCGAAACCGTACTGGAAGCCAGAGCACCCGCCGCCCTGGATATACACACGCAATGCCAGGTCGGCATTGCCTTCTTCCTGGATTAGCTCGCGCACCTTGGCGGCGGCGGCCACGGAAAAGTTCAGTGGCCGGTCGATGGACTGGTAGTCCGGTGCCGGGGCGGCGGTAGGAAGTGAAACGAGCGTGCTCATGCCGTCAGCATGGGGCCCAGACGGCCCCACTTCAACCCACGGCTGCGGCGGCGTTCACCGCGCACGCTGCACTCAGGCGTCGGCAGTTTCGGCCTGCAGCGCCTTCACCGGCTCGGCATGGCTGGCTTCTGGCGCCGGCAGCGCCGCGGTTGCGCCTGCAGTGGCGGCGTGGATCAGCCGCCCGGTGAGCTGCGCACCTGCGCTCATTTCCACCACCTGGTAATGCACATTGCCCTGCACGCGCGCATTGGCGGCCAGTTCGACCCGCTCGGCCGCGTGCACATCGCCGGTCAGCTGGCCGCTGATGATCACCACCGGCGCGCGCACTTCACCTTCGATGCTGCCCTGCTCGGCCACCGTCAAGGTGGCGCTGGCGCCTTCTTCGGCAATCACCTTGCCCAGGATGCGCCCTTCCACATACAGCCCGCCGCTGAACATCAGGTCGCCGCGGATGACCACCTGCGGCCCGATCAAGGTATCGACCACAGTCTGCGCACCACGGTTGGACTTGTTTCCGAACATGAGCTACTCCCCCGCGCCATTGCCGGCGACTTTCCAATCGAATGTCTGATTGACCGGCGCCCCATCGCCGCTCAGGGAGATTTTGACACGTTGCGGGGTGAAATCCTTCGGCAGGATCACGCTACCGTCCAGTTGCTGGAAATAGCGGAAGGAATACGGCTGCCCGGCAGCATCGGGCTTCTGGTGCAGTTCGTTCCAGCTCACCGTCACCAGCTTGCCAGCGCGCACGCCCTCCACCGCAAACCGCAGCTGGCCCTGGCTGATCGCGCCACGGTTGAGGTTCTGGGTGAGCACCACGCTGTAATTCCAGGTGCCGCCGGCCTCGGCAGTGAACTGCACCGAGTGCGCATTGAGCCCCTTGCGCTGCGCTGTGGAGCCCACCAAGCGCTCGTAGAAGGCCACGTCGGCGCGCAGCGCGGCGATCTGCTCGTCGCGCTCGGCCAGCGAGGCCTGCACTTCGGTATTGGCCGCGCGGCTGATCTTGTCCGACATCGCCAGATTGACTTGACGCTGCTGCAACTGCTCGATCTGCCGACGCTGCTGGGACTGGCTGCGTTGCGCCTGCTGCAGCGCTGCCTCGGCTTCTACCAGGCGCGGGACGGCGGTGCGCGTGGCCATCCACCACACCGCGCCCAGCGAGGCCAGCCATACGACGGCGACCACCAGCCACAGCCAGCGGCCATTGAAACGGCCACCGCCGGAGTCACGTTGGACGATCTGCACGCGTGCGGCTGGTCTCATGGGCATTGGATCCGGACGGGCCGGCGCAATCATGGGCGGCGTAGTGTGCCAGAGCCCCGACAATCGTCGCGCTGGCGCTGGACCGGCGGTTATCCCAAAGTTCTGCGATAGTTCTGCAATTGTTTGCAGGGAACCACGCCATGAGCGAAGCGCATCTGTTCGTGATCGGCATTTTGCTGGCCTGGCTGGCCGGCATCCGGGTCTATCTCACCGTGTTCGGCGTCGGCCTGGCCGGCCTGCTGGGCTGGATCGACTTGCCGCCGGCGCTGCATCCGGCGCAGTCGTGGTGGGTGCTGGGAACCTCCGGCGCGCTGGCAGTGGCCGAATTCTTTGCCGACAAGATCCCGGGCGTGGATTCGGGCTGGGACCTGCTGCAGACCCTGGCACGCGTGCCGGCTGGCGCCTTCCTGGCCGCGGCGACGCTCTCGCCAGACGGCAATTTGGGCGCGGGCGCCCTGGCGGCCGGTGCCGGCGTGGCGCTCACCAGCCACACGCTCAAGGCCGGAACCCGCGCATTGCTCAACACCTCACCCGAACCAGCCAGCAACTGGGTCGCGTCGCTGGCCGAGGACACCATCGCTACCACGGCGTTGGCACTGGCGCTGGCGCACCCATGGCTGGCACTGAGTGTTGCGGTGGGTTCCAGCCTGCTGGCTGCGCTGGTGGTGTGGTGGGTCTGGCGATTGTTGTGGCGGGGCATGCGTCGACTGGTCGCGCCGGTGCGCTCCACCGCCACGCCGGCTGCACGTAGCTCCCCGCTATCGTGAAGTTCATCGCATAATCACAGCGACTGTAGGGAGTATCGATGGCCGCCCGAGATCCGGTTGTTTCCACCACACGTGACGACACCGCCACGCGTAATCGTCCACTGCGCGCCGAGACCCCGCCGGCCGACCACTGGCGTCGCTGGGCCGATGAGGCTGCCGCGACGTCTGACGACGCTGCGCCGGTAAGCGCGACGATCATTCCTGCGCCTGCCGTTGCAGCTGCGCCAAGTTCGGCTGCCCCCGTGGTGGCGGCGCGCCCGGCAGCCGCCGTCGGCAGCGCACGTGCCGCATCGGCATCGACGCCCACCGCGCCGCCGACGTCCGCAGCCGCATCGCGCGAAGGCGACGACAACGTTGCAGCCGATGCGCCATATCGCGTGCTCATCGTCGAAGACGATCGCTCGCAGGCCTTGTTCGCGCAGAGCGTGCTGCACGGCGCCGGCATGCACGCGCAGGTCGAAATGGCTGCCGCCAGCGTGCCGCAGGCTATCCAGGACTATCACCCGGATCTGATCCTGATGGACCTGCACATGCCCGAGTTGGACGGCATCCGCCTGACCACGCTGATCCGTCAGCAGCCCGGTCAGCAGTTGCTGCCGATCGTGTTCCTCACCGGCGACCCGGACCCGGAGCGCCAGTTCGAAGTGCTCGACAGCGGTGCCGACGACTTTCTCACCAAACCGATCCGCCCGCGCCATCTGATTGCCGCGGTGTCCAACCGCATCCGTCGCGCACGCCAACAAGCGCTGCAGCAAGCCGGCGAACAGATCAGCGTGCGCAGCAATCCGGAAACCGGTCTACCCACGCGCGGCCACGTGATGGACCTGCTCACCGACGCGCTGGAGCGCAGGCAGTCCGGCGGCCTGTTCTTCATCGAGATCGCCAGTGCGCTCGGCCTGCGCGAACGCTATGGCTACGCCGCCTACGAGCGGCTGATGACTCAGGCCGGGCACCGCCTGGCCAGTGCCGCCCAGCCTTACCCGCTGGCGCGCTTGAACGACAACAGCTTCCTGTTGCTGGCCGTGGACATGCCCGAAGCCAGCCTGGAACAGCAGGCGCTGGAGATCCGTCAGCGGCTGTCCGCCAACGCCTTCCCGGTACGCGAAGAAGAATCCGTGCACGTGCGCTGCGCCATCGGCGTGGCACCGCTGGGCCTGGGCTTCGACGACACCGGCAGCGCGCTGGAAGCGGTCGAGCGCACTGCGCTGCAGGCACGCCTGCGCAGCGACGGCGTACAGACCTATCTGGCACCCAGCCAGGCCGAGCAACAGGAACAACTGCGCCTGGTCGACGGCCAGCTCGAATTGGCCTACCAGCCGATCGTGGCCGTGGCCGGCGGTGACACCGCGCAATACCAGGTGCTGCTGCGGCTGCGCCAGGCCGATGGCACCCTGCTGTCAGCTGGTCAGGTAATCCCTGCCGCCGAAGCGGCCGGGCGCATCGCCGATCTGGACCAGCAGGTCATGGACCACGCATTGGGCTTGCTGCATCTGTACCAGCACGCCAGCCCGCCGCTGCGCCTGTTCGTGTCGCAATCACCGCGCACGCTGGCCCGCGACGCCTTTGCCGACTGGCTGCTCAAGGCACTGGTCGAACGCGGCGTTGCCGGGCAATCGCTGATCGTGGATCTGCGCCTGGACGATGCGCTGATTCATGCCGTCACCGTGCAGCAGTTCTGCGCGAAGTTGATGCCGGCCGGCGTGCAGTTCTGCCTCAGCCAGTTCGAACCGGGCGACGAAGCCAACGCACTGCTGACCCAGTTGCCGCTGAGCTTCGTGCGCATGGCCAATCGCTTCGCCGATGCGCATGGCAATGCCGCAGTGCGCGACGAACTGCGTGGCGTCATCGACATCGCCCATCAGCGTGGCCTGTTGATCATCGGCCAGCGCATCGAAGACCCGCAGGCGGCCGCTGCGATGTGGATGAGCGGCGTGGATTTCATCCAGGGCAACCTGGTGCAGACGGTCGGCAAGGAACTGGACTTCGATTTCACGAGCGCGGTGCTCTGAGTGACAGCGCAGGCTGGAGGCCCCCGCGCCTGGAGCATCGCGGCAACGCTGGCGGCGCTCGCGGCAGCGCTAGGTGCAGGCTTGCAGTGGTCCGCGCTGCAAGGCCCCTGGCGCGCGATCACCACGGTAGCGGCAGTGATGGCAATGGTGGGCGGCATTTGCGCCGCAGCTGCCGCCCACCGGGCCACACGTGCGCAGCAAGCCTTGGCACAGCGCCTGGAAGAGGCAGAGCTGGCCCGCGAACGCTTGCAACAGGAACTGCAGCGCCACGGCGAACTCGAACAGGAACTGTTGCGCGCCAAACAGGCGGCCGAAGCCGCCACGCTGGCCAAGGGCGAATTCCTGGCCACCATGAGCCACGAGATCCGTACCCCGCTCAACGGCATCATCCCAATGCTGGAACTGATCTCCAGCGGCCAGCTCAGCCTGGATCAGCGCGACATGCTGCAGACCGCCACCGGCAGCTCGTTGCAGCTGCTGCGCATCGTTGACGACATCCTCGATTACTCCAAGCTCGAGGCCAACAAGCTCGAACTGGAAATCACCACCTTCAACCTGCGCGAATTGCTCGACGGCGTCGTGCAACTGCTGCAGCGCACCGCCGAAGGCCGCCAACTGCGCCTGAGCCTGGATATCGAACCGTCGGTGCGCCTGCTGGTGCGCGGCGACCCGATCCGCCTGCGCCAGGTGCTGGGCAACCTGATCGGCAATGCGATCAAGTTTACCGAGCGCGGCAGCGTCGACATCCAGCTGCGTCGCCTGGGCGAGACCCGCGCCCAGCATCTGCTGCGCTTCCAGGTGCGCGACACCGGCATCGGCATCGCCCCGGATCAGCAGGCACGCCTGTTCCGCTCATTCGCCCAGGCCGACGCCTCCACCACGCGCCTGTACGGCGGCACCGGGCTGGGGCTGGCGATCTGCAAGCGCATCATCGACCTGATGGGCGGCCGCATCGGCGTGGAATCCGAACCCGGGCGCGGCGCCACGTTCTGGTTCGAAATCCCCTTGCTCAAGGTCATCGGCGACCTGCAGCAGGCCACCGGCGCCGAGGCGGCGCGCGTGATGGTGATCAGCTCCGATGCGCGCCTGTCGCAACGCCTCAAGCGCCTGCTCGACAGCTGGGGCGTGTCGCATGTGCTGATGGAAACTACCCAGGAAGCGCTGGAACGCGTGCGCCGCCATAGCGATGGAGAAGGCTTCCGCTGCGTCATCGCCGACCACGACACGCTGCGCTACAGCGCGCGCGCCGTGCATCGCGCCCTCGCCCGTCCGGAAGATGCCAATGGCGCGCGGCTAATCTGGCTGTACGGCGAAGAGCCGGTGCCGAGCGAACTGCAGGATCACGCCACCCTGGTGCCGCGCCAGAGCCCGGACGAAACCCTGCGCGCCCTGGTGTTGCCGCCCGATCCCAAGCCCGTCCACACCGCCACGCTGGCCTCGGCGATGATCCCCGAGCCGTTGCCGCCGCCAATAGCCAACGCGCGCGACGTGCGCATCCTGCTGGTGGAAGACAACCCGGTGAACCTGCTGGTCGCGCAGAAGCTGCTGGCGGTGCTTGGCTTCGAGGCCGACACCGCCACCGACGGCGAAGCCGCACTGACCAGCATGGAATCCACCCGCTACGACATGGTATTCATGGATTGCCAGATGCCGGTGCTGGACGGCTACGCTGCCACCCGCCGCTGGCGCGCCATGGAAACCGAAAGCGGCGGCCGCCCGATTCCGATCGTGGCGATGACCGCCAACGCCATGGCCGGCGACCGCGAACGCTGTCTGGCCGCCGGCATGGACGACTATCTCTCCAAGCCGGTCGCACGCGAACAGCTCGACGCCTGCCTGCAGCGCTGGCTGCCGCGTCAGGCGCTGCTACCCGGCCCAAGCACGACCGGCCAGGCCACACACGATCCCGAAAGCGCCAGCGCCGGTACGCAGGCACGCGCATTGCCGATCCTGGACAACAGCGTCCTCGACGAGCTGTACGAAGTGGCTGGCGCGGACACCATCACCATCCTGCAGTTGTTCCTGGAAGACGCCCCGCTCATCATCGAACAACTGGAAGCGGCCGCTGCCAATCGCGACAGCATGCAGCTGCGCGACCTCGCCCACACCCTCAAATCCTCCAGCGCCAACGTCGGCGCGCAGGCAGTGTCCAACGCGGCACGGCGCATCGAACTGGCTGCCCGCACCGGCACCATCGAACGCCCCTCGGTCATGGTTGCCTTGGTGATCGCCGAATACGCCCGCGCTCGCCTGGCGCTGTTAGGCCAAGTCGCACGCCTGCAAGCCGCCGCCAGCACGCCAAATCAGTAATCGACTCAGTGCTGTCGATGCAGCGGCAGAAGCTGGCGCCGTCACCTGCATCGAACTGCCTCGGGGACGCCATCGGAACCGCGCGAACCCACTCGGGCAGCGCCGCCATGACCACGCACGCCACGCGGTCATGGCTGCCTTGGCCGCTCGGTGAGCGCGCCCAGGATCATCGCCGCATAGACGGCGCGTTGCCGCCCTACCAGGCCAGGTGGTGCGCCTGCGGGCCGCCACATGATTGGAGAGTCATCCAACAAGCATCATCAGGCAGGCGCCGACAACGATGTACCGAGCATCTGCAAGTCGTCAACGCGATGCTCAACCCTCCCTCACGCGGAAGGACGCTCAGGCCTCTCTACTGCCGGGAGGACGCCAGAGCCCCTCTCCTGCGGGAGAGGGGTTGGGTAAGGATACCGGCGAAGCCACGCGCGCTCACTAGCAGCCAAAGCTGTAGGGGCACATCGTCAGCAAACAATCGCTGAAAACACCAACCAGCAAACCACCATGCACCGGTCAATTCACGGCCAAAAGACGACCCTGGCCAGACGCGCGCTTAGTCGTCCAGCTTGGTCAGCAGGTAATTCGGCTCGCCGATGCGCGCCACCAGATCCAGCTGGGTTTCCAGCCAGTCGATGTGCTCTTCTTCCGACTCCAGGATGTCCACCAGCAACTGGCGGCTCACGTAGTCGTTGACGGTCTCCGCATAGGCCACTGCCTCGCGCAGCACGATAACGGCCTCGCGCTCCAGGGTCAGATCGCAGCGGAACATTTCGGTCGGATTCTCGCCGATGCGCAGCTTGCCCAGCGCCTGAAAATTGGGCAGCCCTTCGAGAAACAGGATGCGGTCAGACAGCTTGTCCGCATGCTTCATTTCGTCGATGGATTCCTTGTACTCATGCTCGGCCAGTTCTTTCAGGCCCCAGTTCTTCAGCATCTTGGCGTGCAGGAAGTACTGGTTGATCGCAGTGAGTTCGTTGTAGAGCACCTTGTTGAGGTACTCGATGACTTTGGTATCGCCCTTCATGCGATGTCTCCGAGACAGTGAGCCGGCCGCACTCTAACGCGTTGGCGCAGGGCATGAAGGAACGCGAATCGTGATCAGTTGCGGAACGCGTCTGGCGCCGGAGACGGGGACGCCCAATGATTTAAGGCTGCCAGAGTCAGTCCACGGATCGGACGAGGAAACGGCCGTCATCTTGCCGGCAAGCGCCAGCTGTGGCCAACGTGAGCGGTATTGCAGGTCGTCCGCGAAAAGCCTCGCAAATGCATGGCTGCGCAACGACGCAGGGACGCCATTTGCACTTCACGCATGGCAGATGGGCATCACGTCAGGCATCGCTGGAGAAACGCACGAAAGCCACCATCAGGCCCTGCGGCGTACCCGGACGATCTACATCAGGCGGCGCTGGCCAGCCCCAAGAGTGGCAACGGCAGCGCGCGGGTGGCGTGTACCTGGTTCAACAAATCGGCCGCCATCTCAAGACACGAGCCGCAATTGGACCCACAGCCGGTGCGCATGGTCAGTTCGGCAAGGCTGGCGCAGCCGTTCTCGGCCGCTTCGCGGATCTGGTGGTCGGTGACCCCATTACAGATGCAGACGTACACGGTATCGGTCAGGTGTTGGCGATCCGGAAAGGATCGGGACTGATTGCACCGCAAACGAGAATAGGTGTCAATTCCATACGTTAATCATTCTTAACCCGCATCGGCCGCGCCCCGCCACGCTTGCGCGGCCGCTTGCGTGGGCTGTCGTGCCCAGCCGCGCTACTGCCCGGCAACCAAGCCTCCAGCGCACGTTCGGGCATCGCACCGACCGCCGCCGGGCCGGCCAAATTTTGCGCAATCGGCGCCAGATGACGTAACGCGCGGGCATAGACGCCACGCTTGAACATCACGACATGCTCGACCGGATACCAGAAATCCACCCAGCGCCAATGGTCGAACTCCGGGGTATCGGTGTGGTCGAGCTTGAGGTGGGATTCGTCGCCGGTGAAACGCAGCAGGAACCACACCTGCTTCTGCCCGATACAGACCTGCCGCTCGTTACGGCGCACCGCACGGCTGGGCAGGCGATAGCGTAGCCACCCAGGCGTGGCGCCGAGCAATTCCACATGCTCGGGCAACAACCCGGTTTCTTCGCGCAACTCGCGGTACATGGCTTCAACGGGTGTCTCGTCGGTGTTCATGCCACCTTGCGGGAACTGCCAGCCGTCCCTGCGCACACGTCGTGCCCAGAACACCTGACCGTCCTGCCGCATCAGCACGATGCCAACGTTTGGCCGGAAACCGTCCGGATCGATCACGATGCGGACTCCTGAAAATCTACTGTCACCGACTCTGCCACGGCGACGCCCGGCTCACAAGCTGAAAACGAAATACTTGACAACAGTGCAGCGCATCGTGAGAATTGCCGGCTCCCTAGGCTATGTAGCTCAGCCGGTTAGAGCACAGCACTCATAATGCTGGGGTCGGTGGTTCGAGTCCACCCATAGCCACCAAGGTATTCACGCCCTCACCGGCATGCAATACTCTTGGACCAACACGTTTTATTGCCCCGTCGCCAAGCGGTAAGGCACCTGACTCTGACTCAGGCATTCGGTGGTTCGAATCCATCCGGGGCAGCCAAACACAAAAGGTTCGATCGAAAGATCGGGCCTTTTTTGTTGCCGGACGCATGACCAACGACGCCTCGCGCGTCTATGCCGCACGCATTGCGCTCAGTGCTCCGGGACGATGGTCGCCACGCCCTGCCAACACCAACCCCGAAACGACAAAAGCCCGGCATGGCCGGGCTTTTGAAGCAGGCGCCCCGGCAAGCCGGGACGCACCAAACGCGATGGATCAGCGCTTGGAGAACTGGGTCGCGCGACGTGCCTTGTGCAGACCGACCTTCTTACGCTCGACTTCGCGGGCGTCGCGGGTCATGAAGCCAGCCTTGCGCAGCTCGGACTTCAGGGTTTCGTCGTACTCGACCAGCGCACGGGCGATGCCCAGACGGATCGCACCGGCCTGACCGGTGGTGCCGCCGCCGGAAGCAGTGACCAGGATGTCGAAGCTTTCGGTGTTCTTGGTCAGCTCGAGCGGCTGGCGCACGATCATGCGCGCCGTCTCACGGCCGAAGAACTCGTCCAGCGGACGGTCGTTGACGGTGATCTTGCCAGTGCCCTTGCGCAGGAACACGCGAGCGGTGGAGGACTTGCGGCGGCCAGTGCCGTAGTTTTGCGTGATAGCCATGATTAGATATCCAGAACTTGCGGCTGCTGGGCGGCGTGCGGATGCTCGGCACCCGAATACACCTTGAGCTTGCGGTACATGGTGCGGCCCAGGGGGCCCTTCGGCAGCATGCCCTTGACGGCGATTTCGATCACGCGCTCCGGGTGGCGCTGCAGCGCCTGCTCCAGGCTCTCGGTCTTGAGGTTACCGATGTAGCCGGTGAAGCGGTGATACTTCTTGTCTTTCAACTTGTTACCCGTGACGACGATCTTCTCGGCGTTGATCACCACGAGGTAATCGCCGGTATCGACGTGAGGGGTGTAAACCGGCTTGTGCTTGCCGCGCAGGCGGCGGGCCAGTTCGGTGGACAGACGGCCGAGCGTCTTGCCGGCGGCGTCGACGAGATACCAGTCGCGCTGGACGGTCTCGGACTTGGCGGTGAACGTAGTCATGAGAAAACTCTTGAGTGGTCGGGCGGATTGCAGCGGCCGATGACCACTGGAACTTTGCCACGCGTTGTGAAGGCGAAACAGAAGAGGCGGGATTGTACGGGACGCTCGAGGGCAGCGCAAGTTGCAGCGAGCGCAGGCCCGGGGCGGTTGGCAGCGCGGCGGAGCGGGGCCAAAATCGACGCATGACCCAGACCTCCCCTTCCCGACTGCATAGCCCGCTCGACCGGCTGCTGGTCGAAGCCCAGCGCGCGCTGGACACGGTATTCGGCAATCCGCCGGCCGAACGCCCCAACCCCGCTGCCGACACACCCGACGCTGCACTGGACCCTGAGCAACGTCGCCACGCCGCCGGCCTGATGCGCATCAACCATGTCGGCGAGGTATGCGCGCAAGGCCTGTATTTCGGTCAGGCCGCGGTTGCCCGCGACGCTCACACCCAGCAGCACCTGCTGGAAGCTGCGCAGGAGGAGACCGATCACCTCGCCTGGTGCGCCGACCGCCTGCACGAGCTGGACAGCCGCCCCAGCCTGTTCAACCCGCTCTGGTATGCCGGCAGCTACGCGCTCGGTGCACTGGCCGGGCTGCGTGGCGACGACTGGAGCCTGGGGTTCGTGGTCGAAACCGAGCGCCAGGTCGAAGCCCACCTGGATGAGCACCTGGAAACCCTGCCCCAGATCGACCAACGCAGCCGCGCCATCCTGCGCGTGATGAAGATCGACGAGGCCCGCCACGCAGACCAAGCCGAACAAGCCGGCGCCCGCCAGCTTCCCGCCCCGATCCCCAGCGCGATGGCCCTTGCCTCCAAGCTGATGAAGACGGTGGCCTACCGGCTCTAGTCGGGAATCGGCGACTGGCGACCCAAGGCCAGCCCACAGTCGTGTGCAACCTATGCGACTCCCCGCCCGCCCTGCCGGCAGGCCTGTCCCACGGCGCAACCGACGTCACACCTCGCAACACCCCATCTGGAGCGGCGCCTCCTTTGTTAGGGGGCGCGTCGAAGGCGCGCGGATAGGGAACGACTGAGTCGGGCCCCAAGGTTTGCGCAGCAAGCTTTGGGGGCAGTCCCGCTAAGCGGGACTGACTACCCGACCAGCTTCAACCCGATCACACCGGCAACGATCAAACCAATGCACGCAAGTCGCGACCACGACGCGCTGTCGCCGAACAGTGCGATGCCGGCGATGGTCACGCCCAGGGCGCCGATGCCGGTCCAGATCGCGTAGCCAGTGCCGACCGGGATGGTTTTCAGCGCCTGCGTCAGAAACCAGAGGCTAGTGCCGGCCAGGCCGATGGTCAGCACGGTCGGCCACAGGCGGGTGAAGCCGTCGCTGTATTTCAGTCCCATGGCAAAGCCGATCTCGAACAGGCCGGCAACTAGCAGATAGATCCAGGGCATTGCAGTACTCCTCACAGAAAAAACGGACAAAAAAAAAAGCGACCCAGTGTTTGCACACTGGGCCGCCGTCGGCTGTGGAACGCGAGGTCATCGCGTGGCGGGCCGTCCCGCCTTTTGGTGTTGGTGCGCTTGCGAGCAAGCACGCGCAACAGGGTGTTCCTGCGCTTATTCGCTCAGGTTGCGCCCGTGAAACAGCTCTTCGATCTCACGCTTGAGCAGCGTCTCGATCTTCATGCGCTCCTTGAACGAGAGGTTCTTGGCGCGCTCTTCGAACAGGTACTGATCCAGGTCGAAGTCCTTCAGATGCATCTTCGTGTGGAAGATATTTTCCTGATAGACGTTGACGTCGAACATCTCGTAGCGCGACTTCACGTTCTTGGCGAGGAAGTGCTGGATCGAGTTGATCTTGTGATCGATGTAATGCTTCTTGCCCTTCACATCGCGCGTGAAGCCGCGCACGCGGTAATCCATGATCACGATGTCTGATTCCAGACTCTCGATCAGGTAGTTGAGCGCCTTCAACGGTGAAATCACGCCACAGGTCGCGACGTCGATGTCGGCGCGGAAGGTGGCAATACCTTCCTGCGGATGCGTCTCCGGATATGTATGGACAGTGATATGACTCTTATCCATATGAGCAACCACAGCGTCGGAGATCAGCTCCTTGCCGGCCTGCTTCTTGTCGATCACCGGCTCTTCGGAGATCAGGATCGTCACCGATGCACCCTGCGGATCGTAGTCCTGACGTGCGATATTGAGGATGTTGGCGCCAATGATCTCGGCCACATCGGTCAGGATTTGCGTCAGACGATCGGCGTCGTACTGCTCATCGATATACTCGATGTAGCGCTGACGCTCCTCTTCGGTACGCGCGTAACAGACGTCGTAGATGTTGAAGCTCAACGCCTTGGTGAGGTTGTTGAACCCCTGTAGCCTCAGACGAGGCAACGGCTTGACCACGTCGGTCTGTCCTTATGGAAAGCGGGAAAGGAGTCAATTATGAGCCAAAGATCCCAGCAACGAAATGCCGACGTTGAGAATGGTTTACCTTGCATGACTCATGCCGTTAAGCTTCAGGAATTACACGCGGAACTACCATGAGCCCAGGAAACACGACGGTTGTGACTACGACGGTACGTAACGCTACCCCTTCCCTGGCGCTGGACGCGGGCACCATCGAGCGTTTTCTGGCGCACAGCCACCGCAGGCGCTATCCGACCCGGACCGATGTGTTCCGGCCAGGAGACCCGGCCGGCACCCTCTACTACGTGATCAGCGGCTCGGTGAGCATCATTGCCGAGGAAGATGACGATCGTGAGTTGGTGCTGGGCTACTTCGGTAGCGGCGAGTTCGTCGGCGAGATGGGGTTGTTCATCGAATCCGATACGCGCGAAGTGATCCTGCGCACCCGCACCCAGTGCGAGTTGGCAGAGATCAGCTACGAGCGGCTGCAGCAGCTGTTCCAGACCAGCCTGTCGCCGGATGCGCCGAAGATTCTCTACGCGATCGGCGTTCAGCTTTCAAAACGGCTACTCGATACCACAAGGAAAGCCAGCCGCCTGGCCTTCCTGGACGTGACCGATCGCATCGTGCGCACGCTTCACGATCTGTCCAAGGAACCGGAAGCGATGAGCCATCCGCAAGGCACCCAGCTGCGCGTCTCGCGCCAGGAGCTGGCACGCCTGGTCGGGTGCTCGCGCGAAATGGCAGGCCGCGTGCTCAAGAAGCTGCAGGCCGACGGCCTGCTACATGCACGCGGCAAGACCGTCGTGCTGTACGGCACGCGCTGACACGGCACAACGCAGCCAGTGCCTTGCGCACTGGCTGCGTGCCGAGTTCGGCAACGATGTACTCGCCTGCGATGCTGCCGATATTGGCATCTGCATAGCGCGTGCAGCGACGCGTTTGCGCGATACCTCTTATAAGAGCGCTTTCGGGCGTTCGAACCGCACGGTTCGCATCGCGACTACGTCACGGTCTCGACGATTCGTCGTTATCAAGCCGCCGAGGTCTTGCCTAGGTCGGTGTGCCTGATCAAGGGTGCCCTGCGGGCTCAACTGCACACGCGTCCGCCCGCTCGAACGACCTGCTGCCCGGACGCGTGCGCTTGCCTACAGCGCCTTGCCGCCGCGGTCGCGGCAACCCCAGTTGAGGATGGGGGTACCCGCCGGCAGCACTTGACGGAACAACGCTTCGCGATTGGCCTTGGGATTGACAACCACCGGCGCGCGCGCGGCCTTCAGCAGCGGCAGATCTGCGGTGCTGTCCGAATAGGCGATGGCGATATCGGCGTAGCCGCGCTCGCGCAACATGCGCATCTTTTCTTCGTTATGGCAGTGACGCCGTGCGGTGACCGCGCCCAGACGCGGGCCGACCAGGCTGCCGATCACCGGCACATCCTGATGCGCGACAAAGCCGAGAATGGCGCGCGCCAACTCCGGCGGTGCCCCGGTAGCGACCACAACACGGTCGCCGGCAGCGCGGTGTTCGGTAAAGACCTTGAGTGCATGCGGGAGCAGGCGCTGGCGGATCTGCGCTTCATGCTTGAGCACGTATGCGTCGATGAAACGGTTGAACTCGCGGGCGCGATGCAGGCCGAAGGTGGCGATCCACACATAGCCGGACACGCCGCGCCGCCGGGTTGGCAGCATCGCCACCATCGGGCCGAGGATTGGCGAAGCCAACAGTGCGACCAGCAAGCGCAACGGATTGCGCTTGATCAGCCAGGCGAACAGATGGCTACCGGAATCGCCGGCGTACAAGGTGTGGTCGAAGTCGAACACCACCAGCGGTGCGTCTTCGCGCGGTGCGGGATACGCCTCAGTCATGCGCGAAGAATAGCTGACGCAGTGACTCGCCGGGTTCGGCCGCGCGCATGAAGGTCTCGCCGACCAGAAAGGCGTTCACATCGTGACTGCGCATCAGTTGCACATCGGCCTGGGTGACGATGCCGCTCTCGGTAACCAGCACACGGTCGCGCGGCACCGCGGCGCGCATGTCCAACGTCGTCTGCAGCGTGACCTCGAAAGTGCGCAGGTTGCGGTTGTTGATGCCGATCAACGGCACCGGCACCTGCACCGCACGTTCGAGCTCGTCGATATCATGCACCTCTACCAGCACATCCAGGCCCAGCTGCATGGCCAAACCAGACAGGTCGGCCAGTTGGGCGTCTTCCAATGCGGAGACGATCAACAGGATGCAGTCGGCACCGAGCACGCGCGCTTCGTACACCTGATACGGATCGACGGTGAAATCCTTGCGCAGCACCGGCAGCGTGCAGGCATCGCGCGCCTGGCGCAAATAGGCATCGGATCCCTGAAAGAAATCCACATCGGTGAGCACCGACAGGCACGTCGCGCCGCCGAATTCATAGCTGACCGCGATATCGGCCGGGTGGAAGTCGGGCCGAATCACGCCCTTGGACGGGCTGGCCTTCTTCACTTCGGCAATCACGGCCGGGTCGCCGGCGGCGATGCTGGCCTGCATGGCCGCCGCAAAACCGCGCGTGAGCGGCAGGTCAGCGCTGCGCGCGATCAACTCGGCCAGCGGCACGCGCGCACTGCGCTCGGCGACTTCGTCGGCCTTGCGGGCAAGAATGGTATTGAGGATGTCGCTCATCGTATCGGGTCCTGGCGGGCGGGCATTATCGGTCAAGACGACTGCACTGGAGCGCGGCTGCACGCCAGCATGCAAGCGTAGCTGTGAGGATACTGGCGGGTGATTGACGTTGCGTTGCGGTCGCCGGCATGACTCAGGGCTGCCCGGCGAGTTGGCGAGTGTAGGCGATATAGGCGTCCAGCCGCGCGCGCGCCGAGCCGTTGGCGAGTACCGCGTGTGCGCGCAGCACGCCATCGGCGATGCTGTCGGCCACGCCAGCGACGTACAACGCAGCACCCGCGTTGAGCGCGACGATGTCCAGCGCCGGGCCGGGCACGTTGTCCAGCACCTGCAACAGCATCGTGCGCGATTGCGCAGCATCGGCGACCTTGAGGTTACGGCTGGCCGACATGGCGATACCGAAATCTTCCGGATGCACTTCGTATTCGCGCACCTGGCCGTCGCGCAATTCGCCGACCAGCGTGCCGGCACCAAGCGAGAGTTCGTCCATGCCGTCGCGCCCCCACACCACCAACGCACGTTCGGCGCCCAGCTCCTGCAGTACGCGGGCCTGGATGCCGACCAGATCGGGGTGAAACACGCCCATCAAAATATTCGGCGAGCCGGCCGGGTTGGTGAGCGGGCCGAGGATGTTGAAGATGGTGCGCACGCCCATTTCGCGCCGCACCGGCGCCACCACCTTCATGGCCGGATGATGCACGGGCGCGTACATGAAGCCGATGCCGGTCTGCGCCAATGCATCGGCAACCTGCTCTGGCTGCAACTCGATCACCGCGCCCAATGCCTCCAGTGCGTCGGCGCTGCCGGATTTAGATGAGACGCTGCGATTGCCGTGCTTGGCCACCTTGGCGCCGCCAGCTGCGGCCACGAACATCGCGCAGGTGGAAATGTTGAAAGTGTGCGAGCCATCGCCGCCGGTGCCGACGATGTCGACCATGTGCTGGCGATTGCTCACGTCCACGCGGCGCGAGAACTCGCGCATCACCGTGGCGGCGCCGGCGATTTCGCCAATGGTTTCTTTCTTGACCCGCAACCCCGTGAGGATGGCCGCGACCATCATATCGGAGACCTCGCCGCGCATGATCTGCCGCATCAACTCGACCATTTCGTCGTGGAAGATTTCGCGGTGCTCAATGGTGCGTTGGAGGGCTTCTTGCGGAGTGATAGGCATGGAAACAACCGTGGCAGAACGTGATGGAGAGATCCGCAGGCGGATTGCGGCGTGCTTGGTCAGTGTGGGAAATCGCGGGCGCCAAGCGAGGTACTCGGCGAAGCAACTACGATGATCATTGGCCTGGACGCCGCATGCGAAAACGCGCCTGCGGCTGCACTTCGTAGTAATCGGCCGGCCCGCCCGCGCGCAGAATCGTCTGCACCGCGGCCGGGTCGTAGATGCCCTGGTGCAGCGCAGACTTGGCCAGATGCACGCCGACGACTTCGCCCAGCACTAACCAGGTTTCGATGGCGTGGCCGGATGCGGTTTGCAGCGGCAATAGCTGGCTGAGCCGGCATTCGAAACTCACCGGGCTGGCAGCGACCCGTGGCGCTGCGATCAGGCGCGATGGCGCCATCTGCAGGCCAGCAAGATCGAATTCATCGACCTCCGCCGGCACCATCGCCGCACTGGCATTCATTGCCTCGGCCAGCGGGCGGGTAGCCAGATTCCAGGTGAATTCGCCAGTGGCTTCGATGTTGCGCAGGCTGTCTTTGCGACCGATGCTGGCAAAGCCGACGATCGGCGGAATGTAATTGAAGGCATTGAAAAAGCTGTACGGCGCCAGATTGGCAACGCCCTCGGCGCTGCGCGAGCCGATCCAGCCGATCGGGCGCGGCCCGACAATGGCATTGAACGGATCGTGCGGCAGCCCATGGCCCCGGGTCGGCTCGTAGAAGTGGATGCTGTCGTCGTGTGTGCTCATCGTGACCCAGATGCGGTGGAAGGCGGCGCTGCGGTGACATCACGTTGCGCTGTAGGGTGCACGTGTTGGATGGCATCGCAATTCTGCGGCGTTGCTGCACCAAGGCCGCAGTGCGATGCCGCCACGCCGAGGCGCAGATGGCACATCGTGCTCAACGTTGCAGAAAGTTCTTCAGCAAGGCATGTCCGTGCTGGGTCAGGATCGACTCGGGATGGAACTGCACGCCTTCGACCGGAAACTGGCGGTGGCGCAGGCCCATGATCTCTTCCATCGAACCATCCGGATTCTCTGTCCACGCGGTGACCTCCAGCGCATCCGGCAGGGTGGTCTTGTCCACCACCAGCGAGTGGTAACGCGTGGCCTCGTAACTGTCCGGCAGGCCGGCGAACACGCCCTTGCCCTGGTGGCGGATCGGCGAGGTCTTGCCATGCATGATGTTGCCGGCGCGGATCACATCGCCGCCATAGACCTGACCGATACTTTGATGGCCCAAGCATACGCCCAGGATGGGTGTGGTCTGACCCAGCTGCTCGATCAACTGAAGCGAGATACCCGCCTCGTTGGGCGTACACGGACCGGGCGAGATCACGATGCGCTCGGGCTTGAGCGCGGCGATCTGGTCGACGCGCATCGCATCGTTGCGCACCACCATGACCTCGGCGCCCAACGCCTGCAAATACTGCACGAGGTTGTAGGTGAAGCTGTCGTAGTTATCGAGCATCAGCAGCATGGCAAAGGACTCATTGCGCGATCAGGAAGACCGCATAGATGTTTTGGGTGAGGGTGATGCTGCCGGCTTCGAGTAACTCGACGGTTGAACCTCGATCAGCAACAGGTGCGGGCGATGCCGGCGATGTGCAGACCAGAGCAACCGGTGTCGGCCAACTACCCGCCTGAATGCCATAGGCGAAATTCGGTGCGACATCGCAGATCGTATGCAGCCCCTGAATCCTGACGCCATCAGGCTTGGCAAGTTCAGCGGCAGACCTGCGTGATTGATCAGCGGCCTCGCGCTCGAGCTGCGCACGCACCTCGGCCGCCTTGTTATGGGACGTCTTGATACCCGACAGGGCGTGGTTTGCTTCACTTGCCTTCTCGCTGGTGACTGACGCGCATGCTTACAGCACACCGCGCTGCAGTGTTGCCATATCCGCACACAGGCGATCGACCGCCTCAGGCGTCGTCGCCCACGACGTGACGAAGCGGATCACATGGCTGCCGTCTGTGCGGAGCTCCCAGCGCTCGAAGTCGTAGCGTTGCGCCAGCTGCGCAGCGTGTTGCGCACTGACGGCGATAAATTGCTGATTGGTCGGCGAGTCGCTGGTGAAGTGCGCGCCTGCGGCAAGCAGGCCGGTGCGCAAGCGTTGCGCCATGGCATTTGCATGCGCTGCAAGCTCGAAAAACAGGCCGTCTTCGAACAACGCTGCCAACTGCGCACCGAGCACCATGCCCTTGGCCAGCAGCGCGCCGCGCTGCTTGATCAGGTAACGCAAATCGGCCTGCAACGCGGGGTTGACGATGACCAGCGCTTCGCCGAGCAGGGCACCATTCTTGGTGCCGCCGATGTAGAACGCATCGGTGAGCGTGGCAATGGTGGGCAGATCCAGATCGTTGCCGTCGGCGGTCAGTGCGGCACCCAGGCGCGCGCCATCCAGATACAGCAGCAGATCGTTTGCGCGGCAGAACTGCGACAACGCATCGAGTTCGGCACGCGTATAGATGGTGCCGCTTTCGGTGCTGTTGGAAATGTAGACCAGACGCGGCTGCACCATGTGTTCGGTGCTGTGCACAGACAGCACCGACTGGATCAGCGCAGGCGTCAGCTTGTCATGCAGCGCCGGCACAGTGAGCACTTTATGGCCAGTCGCTTCGATGGCGCCGGTCTCGTGTGTGGCGATATGCCCCGCTTCCACCGCGATGACTGCCTGATGCGGGCGTAAAAACGCGCTGATCGCAATCAGATTGGTCTGCGTGCCGCCGACCAGCAGATGCACGTCGGCCTGCGGCTGCGCGACTGCACTGCGGATCAATGCAACCGCACGCGCTGTGTGCCGATCGGTGCCATAGCCGGCGTGCTGCTCGGCGCTGGCCTGCGCCAACGCCTGCAGCAGACGCGGGTGCGCGCCTTCGCTGTAGTCGTTACGAAAGCCGATGCGCGCAGCGCTGCCCTGCCCGTCCATCACAGGCCCTTTGCCGCCTGGGCGACTGCACGAAACAGCGCACGCCCCTTGTTCATCGTTTCCTGCCATTCCAGGTCCGGGTCAGAGTCGTAGACCACGCCACCGCCTGCCTGCACATACAGATAGCCGTCCTGGATCACGGCGGTGCGGATGGCGATAGCGGTATCGGCATCGCCGTGCCATCCGATGTAGCCGACCGCGCCGGAATACACGTTGCGCTTGACCGGCTCCAGTTCACGAATAATCTCCAGCGCACGGATTTTAGGCGCGCCGCTCACGGTGCCGGCCGGGAAGGTGGCGCGCAGCACGTCGCTGTAGTTCAGGCCAGCCTTCAACGTGCCGGTCACTTCACTGACGATATGCATGACGTGGCTATAGCGTTCGATCACGAACTGCTCGCCGACCTTGACCGTGCCCGGTTCGGCAACGCGGCCCACATCGTTGCGGCCTAGATCGATCAACATCACATGCTCGGCGCGCTCTTTCGGGTCGGCCAGCAATTCGGCTTCCAGCGCCTTGTCGAGTTCCGGCGTGGCACCGCGTGGGCGAGTGCCGGCAATCGGGCGCACGGTGACCACGCCGTCGCGCAGACGCGCCAGGATTTCCGGGGACGAGCCGACCACCTGGGTGCCGCCGACATCGAGAAAATACATGTACGGCGAGGGATTGAGCGCACGCAACGCGCGATACACATCCACCGGACGGGCGCGGAACGGCACGCGCAACCGCTGCGATGGCACCACCTGGAAGATATCGCCAGCGCGCACGTATTCCTGCGCCTTGCGCACCACCGCGTGGTATTCCTCGCGGGTGAACGAGGAGTGGAAATCCGATTCGTCGATCGCATCGGAAATCTGTGCGCGCGGATAACCCGCGCCGCCCTGGCGCAGGCGATGCGCCAGTTCGTCCAGACGCCGATTGGCACGCACATAGGCCTGCGGCGGACGCGGGTCGGCATGCACGATCAGGTACAGGCGGCCCTTGAGGTTGTCGAACACTGCCAGCTCTTCGGAGAGCATCAGCAGGATATCGGGCGTGCCGAGTTCGTCGGGTTTGTCGCCGCTGCCCAGCCGCGGTTCGATGTACTGGATGCACTCGAAACCGAACCAGCCGACCAGCCCGCCGGTGAAGCCCGGCAGCCCGTCGAGCTGCGGCACCGAATGCTCGGCGCGCAGCGCGTCCACTTCGGCCAGCGGGTCAGCGACTTCACGCGTTTCGACGACTTCGCCGTGCTCGCTAACGTCCAGCGTGTGGCCACGAAAGCTGTACACGCGGCGCGCCGGCAGGCCGATGATGGAATACCGTCCGAAGCGCTCCCCGCCTTCGACCGATTCGAACAGATAGGTGTAGGCGCCATCGGCGAGCTTCAGATAGACCGAAAGCGGCGTGTCCAGATCGGACAGCACTTCGCGGACAACGGGGATACGGGTGTGACCTTCAGCGGCCTGGCGCTGGAACTGCTCTGCAGTGATCAAGACGACTTTCCTTCCGGGACTCTGTGGCGGGGCGGACGACGGCAACGGGCCACCATCGCCACCAGCGGCGAGCGGAAGAGAAGGAGCGTGGAGTCGTCAGGCGGGACACGCAGCTACTGTAGCGCAACTGCTGGCCGCAGGGCAGCAGGCACAGGCGAACGCCGTTCAACGATGGCGAAGGTGGGTGGTGTTGCTGACGTGGTTGTGCGGGTTGGTGAAAAGCTGGAGGCTACGCAGGCGGGTTGGTGGATGTCGTCAGGCTCGTGGGCACCGGACCTCAGTGCGCGCTTGAAGTCCGCGCGTTGCGCTCCTCGCTGACGCTTGCAACAACTGTTCCTCGGCGCGAGGTGGCTGGTGGCGGCATGCGAGTCGGCGCAGTGACCCTCACTCCGCCCCCGCTCCGCACCCCGGCCTGCGCTAACAGGCGGGCGCTCCGAGACACGCGCGCCAGTGGCGCAAGCAGTGCCTTATCGCCCCTGAGAGAAAGGGGCGCAAAGCGACGCGATTGCCTGGCTCACCCGAAATGCATGCCACGCTTTTCCGATTCCCGATTCCCGGCCCTTACCCACCAAGCAGCGGACAATCGCCCGGCAAATGCATCCGCAGCCGCGCCGGGACGCATTCAATGCGGAAGTGCCGCGAGGTTTCCGGTTCGCCGTCCAGGTTCAAGGTGAGCGGTTGTTTGGAGACGATCTCCAGCCACGGCACCCGGGCGCGCACCGCCACGCGTTCGAGCGCGGCCTGTTTGCCGCCGGTGACCAGGGTGCCGAGCGTGGCAGCCACTTCGCCGTTGAGGTCAGGGACGATGGTGACATCCAGCAGACCGTCGTCGATCAACGCCTCTGGGCACAGCGCCTGGCCGCCACCGGCCTGGCGCCCGTTCCCCAGCCCAAGTGCGATGAATTCGCCTTCCCAGCTGAAATCCGGGCCGCTGAAGCGGGCGCTGATGGGGTCGATCCGGCCCAGCCGCGACATACCCGTAATGAGATAGGCCAGGCCGCCGAGCATCTTTTTCAGGCCTTCGTCGGTTTCCACCGTGACCTGGGTGCCGAAGCCGCCGCTGGCCATATTGGCGCACCAGTGCGGGCCGTGGTCGGCCTCGATGCGCAGCAGGTCGACCGGCTGCGCAACGCGCTCGGCGATCAGGGTCAGCGCGTCCAGCGGGGCAATCGGGACGTTGGCGGCGGTCGCGAAGTCGTTGGCGGTGCCCAGCGGCACCAGGCCCAGCGATGGCAACGTCGCCGCGTCGCCCTGGTGATGCGCCAGGGCGGCGGCCACTTCGCTCAGCGTGCCATCGCCACCGGCGGCCACGACCGTATGCACGCCATCGGCCACTGCTTCGCTCACATAGCGCTCGGCATCGCCATCTTCCCAGGTGACCCGTACATCGAGCTGGAGGCCGCGCTTGCGCAGCGTGCCCACCGCCTCACGCAGGTCCAGATTATCGGTGGACTTGCCGTTGAGGATCAGACGCCAGTGGGACGGGGCCATGCGCGCTGCCGATACTGTGAGGGTAATGCCCGCAGGCTAGCAGCGAGCCACTGGGTGGATTGTGAATAGGCAATGCCGACGCGCTGTCATTGCCGTGTCATTGATGACCCGGAGAGTAGAAGGCCATAGCAGGGACGACGGGCGGAGGCAGGATCAGCCTCCAATTTTCTTGAAGGCCGCTTCCTCGGGAGCGGCCTTCCTTTTGCTTGACGCTGGATTCCTCGGCGCGCCCGGCTCAGGGGCCTGCGGCAAACGCAGCCAGCCGTTCGCCGTCTAGCCGGTACACGGTCCAGCCGTCCATCGGGCGCGCGCCCACCGCTTGATAGAAGTCGATGGCCGGCTGGTTCCAGTCCAGCACCGACCACTCGAACCGTCCGCAGCCACGCTGCACGGCCAGCTGCGCCAAGTGCCGCAACAGCGCAAGGCCAGCGCCCTTGCCGCGCGCTTCCGGCCGCACGAACAGGTCTTCCAGATACAGGCCGTTGCGGCCCAGCCAGGTCGAATAGTTGAAGAAATACACCGCAAATCCCAACGCTTGACCGTCCTGCTCGCAGATCAGCGCATGCGCGGTGGCGCCCTCGCCGAACAGACTGGTACGCAGATCTTCCAGGCTCGCCTTGACTGCATCCGGCTCGCGCTCGTACGCCGCCAGCGCAGTGATGAGTTCATGCAGCAACGGCACATCGTCGGGCGTGGCGCTGCGGATCTGCGGCCCGGGCTGGATCATCGCACCGCGTCCACCGCCGCACGCATCTGTTCAATCACCCGCGCATAGTCGGGGGCGTTGAAAATGGCCGACCCGGCGACGAAGGTGTCGGCGCCGGCCGCGGCAATCGCACCGATGTTGTCGGCCTTGACGCCGCCATCGATCTCCAGCCGGATCGGCTTGCCCAGCGCATCGATCTTCTTGCGGATCGCGCGCAATTTATCCAGCGCGGAAGGAATAAAGGCCTGTCCACCAAAGCCCGGGTTGACCGACATCACCAGCACCAGATCCAGCTCGGGCAGCACCCAATCCAGAATATCCACCGGCGTGGCCGGGTTGAGCACCAGCCCGGCCTGACAGCCGTGCGACTTGATCAACTGGATGGTGCGATGCACATGGCGGCTGGCTTCGGGATGGAAACTGATGGTGGTGGCGCCAGCCTCGGCGAAGTCCGGCACGATGCGGTCCACCGGCTCGACCATCAGATGCACGTCGATCGGCGCAGTGATGCCGTGCTTGCGCAGCGCTTGGCACACCATCGGGCCGATAGTGAGGTTGGGCACGTAGTGGTTGTCCATCACGTCGAAGTGCACCCAGTCGGCACCAGCCTTGAGGACGTTGTTCACTTCCTCGCCCAGGCGGGCGAAATCGGCAGACAGGATGGACGGGGCGATCGCCGTCGGTTGCATGGGCAGCTCGGAAAAATGCAGGAGCGCCATTGTCGCAACCGTGGCCCGGCGAGGAAAGCCGAATGCCACCGGACACTGCTGGAAACCGCTCTACCGTTGGGCGGCCGGCATCGCCGGGCGCGGTAAAACCAGCCGCACCAGGCCGGTGACCCGCCCATTCCCGCACGTGAATCCGGCCGGCACCGATCTGCGGCGTATCGACACCGCTGTTTCGACCCACACGGTACGCCTGAGCGCCAGCGACACGTTCTGACGGCCGGGCGCAGGCGTGCCACGGCGCTTGGTCGTCTTGATCAGGCGTTTTTACTGGTCCCGTGGCGTTTCCGATCCAGGGGCGGAGTGCAGCGCAGACGCGCGACATAGGCCACGCACCGGCGCTCGACGCACGGCCTTCGCTCAGCGCTTGCGCAGCCGTTGAATCCGGTCGTAGGCGGCGTTGATCTGGCTGGCCTTCTTTTCTGCCTGGCGGCGCGCTTCAGGGTCGGCGTTGGCCACCTTGTCCGGGTGGTAACGCGACATCAGCCGGCGATAGGCCAGATCGATCTCGGCGGTGGTGGCGTCCGGCTCCAGGCCCAGCGCTTCATACGGATTTTCCGCGCGCCGCTTGAACCAGCCGGCGTCGACCGCGTGGCCGATCGCCAGCCCGATCATCAGCCCCACGAAGGGCGCGCCGCGGAACAGCAAGGCGCCGGCCAATGCGCCGAGCAGTTTTCCGTACCAGGACATGGAGGCAATCGGGGTCGGGAGGCGGGCTGGCGATCTTACCCGAACGCCCGCCTGGCTTGGCTGACGAGCCCTGCACAGGCGCCGCGACACGGGCTCCAATAAATTCTGCGGGCGGCGGCGAAGCGCCGTACACTACGCGGCCCGCTGGCCATCCGCGGGCCCACCGGGTCCCGGGGACAGCGTCATAGCGACGTCCTTAGGAGTGCCTGTGTCGACCACGCTGTTGCAATCCGATCTGCCCGGCCTGCCGTTGCGTCACCGTGGCAAGGTCCGCGATGTCTTCGATATTCCCCGCGACCGCCTGCCCGCCGATGCCCCCCCGGGCGACTACCTGTTGATGGTGGCCACCGACCGTCTGTCTGCGTTCGACGTGGTACTGCCCGACCCGATTCCCGGCAAGGGCGAGATGCTGTGCCAGGTGTCCAACTTCTGGTTCCACAAGACCGAACACCTGATGCCCAACCACCTGGTCAACATCGCGGTGGAGCAGGTGCTGCCCGACGGTGTGGACCCGACGCTCTATGCCAAACGTGCCGTGGTCACGCGCAAGCTCAAGCCGGTGCCGGTGGAAGCCATCGCACGCGGCTATCTGATCGGCAGCGGCTGGAAGGACTATCAGCGCACCGGCAAGGTCAGCGGCATCGACTTGCCCGACGGCCTGCGCCAGGCCGAGAAACTGCCCGAGCCGATCTTTACTCCCTCGACCAAGGCCGCTGTCGGCGACCATGACGAGAACATCGACTTCGATGCGATGGTCAAGACCGTCGGCGCCGAGCTGGCCGAGCGCGTGCGCGATGCCACCTTGCGCATTTACCGCTTCGCTGCGGATATTGCCGCCGAACGCGGCATTTTGCTGGCCGATACCAAGTTCGAATTCGGCACCGACGCCGATGGCCGCCTGTACATCATGGACGAGATGCTGACCCCGGACTCCTCCCGTTATTGGCCAGCCGACCAATACGAACTGGGCACCAGCCCGCCGAGCTACGACAAGCAGTTCGTGCGCGATTATCTGGAAACCCTGGACTGGGGCAAGACCGCACCCGGTCCTGGCCTGCCGGCCGAAGTGATTGATCGCACCCGTGCGAAATATGCCGAAGCCCTGCAGCGGTTGGCGGGCATTTCGGTTGATTGATGGCTTCCCCCCGATTTAACGGGGGTGTGGGGCGTCGCATCACGCTGACGCCGTTATGACTAAAGCGCTGACACACTCGGCGCGCTCCGGGTCCAGTGAATGCGCGCTGAGGCCGAGCCAGTGGCTGCATATGAAACTTCATGGCAACCACTGCACATCATTGCATCCAATTCATCCCACTACGCTCGCCGCGATGGCGTGCTCTCTTGCCCGACGAGGTCGCAATGGAGCGGTCAAATCACTTCTTCCGCCTGTTGCCTGCCTTCCGCAGTGCGGTGGCCCTTGGTTTATTGCTCGCACTGAGCGCCTGCACGGCCGGCGAATCTGCTGCCCCTGCCACAGCGTCAGTAGCACCTGCGAAAACCACGGCACCTGCAGCGCCGGCGATCAACGACGGACTTGGCGCGTTGATACAGGCCACCGGCGTCACCTGCACGGATGCAAAGGCCGCAAAAGGATGCACTACAGGCAATGTCGCCAGCGGTGATTTTTATGATGTGGAGCTTTCGCCGGATTGTGGCGATGAGGGATTCTTCGCCGGCGTAGCCCAGGGAAAGGGAGTTGATCTGTTGGATATCGTGCCCGCCACCGGCAGTAGCGCAACAACTACAGCACATCTAGCGCAAGGCCAGCTCGTCTGCGTCCAGGCGATCGGCCGCGCCGGACAGAACCCGCTTTATTACTACGTTGCCGCAATTCCGGCGGACACCATTGCAAGGTGCAAGAACAACGCATTGTGCAAAACCTATGGCGACAGGCCGATCAAGCAGATGAAGCCTGCAAGTAGCGAGAGCTGCCACGCAGTAGTACCAGGACACTACGTTGGCAATTGCGCGCAAGGATGGGTGAGTGCGGATGCAGTCGATGTCTTTTCGAACGGGCTATAGCCACTCGCGCCAAACCGGATGTATTTCCAAGAAACCCATAATCACATTCATTATGGTTTTAGCGCAGACTCGGTTTGAGCTAATCGGGCTTGTGCTGACGGTATCACCGGTATTGGAATCACCGAGCATCAGGCACCGTTCCCTCCGAAGGTGTTGGCATGCTGCATGCCGGCCAGTTCGCGTCCCGGCGCTTGGCAAGCCTTCACACATTTGCGAGCAGTGCGCATATAACGTCCCGCCGGCTCACTCAGTTGCCCGCTATGATCAGGAGGATCCGTTGGCCCTTTTCCGAACTTCCCTGCACGCCCTCGCACTGAGCCTGGTGCTAGTTGCCTGCAAACCGCAAGCAGAGCCAGTTGTCGCTGCAACCCCGGCAGCCACCGCACACGCTGCAGAGGCCGCGCTGGCGCCTCAACGCCCGCTGCCACTTCGGCAACGCCTGCGCAGGCGACAACCTGCCCAAGCGCCGACTTCCCTGCGTTTCTGAAAAGCTTCAGTGCAGACATTGCGGTATAGGAAAAGGCCATCGCCGATCCGCTGACGATGATCCAACTCGACCCGGACGCTCAGCCCGAGCCCACCCCGGTCACCCGCACGGTTCCGCTGGCCAAGGTCGAATGGCCTGTCATCCCGAACCTGGAGGCAGCCCGCAACGGCGGCCGCGAGGTCACATTTCCGAAGAGGCCGGTGGCCGCCAGGTACTGGTCCGCACGCCGGACACCGGCGATCAGCAGGTCTACCACTTCGCCCAGCGTCGCTGCTGGATGCTGGTCAAGGTGGACGACCAGTCTTTGTAAACGTCGGTGGGCGCTGGAAGCAGGTTCTGCCGGCTTGGCTATCCTCCCCTACAACTCAAACCGTCAAAGAGGCGACCTGATGCGACGCTTCATCTCCGTCCTACCTGCTCTCGGCCTGAGTCTGGTGCTCGCCGCATGCGGTGACAAGCCGGGGCCTGCAGCTGCCACCACCAGCGCGCCCAGTGCGCAACCTGCCACTACCCCATCGCCGGCTTCGACGGGAGCAGATACACAAGGACGGAACGACATGCTCAAGGAATGCTCCGCAGCTATGCGGCGCACCCCCATCTAAAACCAATGCAGTGCGCGCATGCTTGGCCGCAGCGGCTAACAACATCATGCATTCACTGTGTCTGTGCGATGCGCTCCACAGCGCAAAGTGGCGCGGCGCACAGAACGTGACACATCCGTAATTTTTACTACTGTCCAGTTCGGGACTGTGCAAGCGTAGCTGCCGGCACCCGAGGTGCCATCGGCGACCGGCTGTCGGGGGATGCCGCCGGTCTTTGCATCGCACGTTTTCTGGAGAGAGTCGTCATGCAATTCCACGTCTTGGGCGCGGCGATCTGCTGCGCGCTATCGTTTTCCGCTGCCGCTACCACAGCGGATTTGTCCGCAAATGCCGCTGTTTCGCGCGCGCAATCGTTGTTGGGGAACACCGCGTCGGCATTGGCCAATCGTGCATCGGCCGATGCCTTCATCGCACGCGACAGCATCGTCGATGCCGACGGCACTGAACATGTGCGCTTCGATCGCACCTATCAGGGCCTGCCGGTGATCGGCGGCGATGTGGTGGTGCATTCGCGGCGTGGGGTGATGCGTGAGTTGAGCCAGACCATGGAAACCACGGTGCGTCCGAGCCTGGTGCCGGGGATCGATGCTGCAACCGCATTGCGTGTCGCGGGGTCGTACTTCGATGTGGCGCAAGATGCCGCGCCGCGGGCGAGCCTGGCGCTGTATGCGCGCCAGGGCGCGCCACGCCTGGTGTACGAGGTGATCTATAGCGGCGTCAAACCGGATCAGACACCGACCGAGATGCATTACATCGTCGATGCAGTCAGCCAGCGCATCCTCGAATCCTGGGATACGGTGCATACCGTGTGCAGCGGCGGCACCAGTGCGGCCGGCACCGGGCGTGCGTTGTATGCAGGCAGCGTTGGATTGTCGACCACGCGTTGCAGCAGCGGTTATGAACTGACCGATCTCAGTCGCGGCAGTGGCGCCACCTACAACATGCGCAACAGCACCTCCGGCAATGGCACCCTGGTCACCGACGCCGACAACACCTGGGGTAACGGCGCCACCAGCGACACGGTCACCGCCGCAGTGGATGCGCATTACGGCGTGGCGTTGACCTGGGACTACTATCGCACCACGCATGCGCGCACCGGCATCGCCAACGATGGTGCCGGTGCGCGTAGCCGCGTGCATTACGGTAGCCGCTACAACAATGCCTTCTGGCAGGACAGCTGTTTCTGCATGACCTTCGGCGATGGCGACGGCAGCTCATTCACGCCGCTGGTGTCGGTGGATGTGGCCGGCCACGAGATGACGCATGGTGTGACCAGCCGGACCGCACGTCTGGTGTACTCGGGAGAATCGGGCGGTTTGAATGAAGCCACCTCCGACATCATGGGCACCATGGTGGAGTACTCCGCTGCCAACAGTGCGGAGCCGGGCAATTATCTGATTGGCGAGAAGATCATCCCCAACAACAGCACCGGCACGCTGGCGTTGCGTTACATGTTCAAGCCAAGCCTGGATGGCGACTCGCCGGATTGCTACAGCAGCAGTCTGGGCTCGCTCAATGTGCACTACAGCTCGGGCGTGGCCAATCACTTCTACTATCTGCTGGCCGAAGGCGCAGTGGTACCGAGCGGTTTCGGCACGGGCACCAGCTACAACCTGACCCCGGCCGGGCTGGTCTGCAGCGGCTCGACGGCGCTGACAGCGATCGGCCGTGCTGCCGCCAGCCGCATCTGGTATCGCGCACTGACGGTGTACATGACCTCGTCCACCAACTACGCGGCTGCCCGCCGCGCCACGTTGAGCGCGGCCACCGATCTGTACGGCAGCACGTCCACGCAGTACCGCGCGGTCGCGGCGGCGTGGAGCGCGGTCTCGGTCAACTGATGTAGCGCAGCGCGTCCCTCGTCACGCAAGTCGTGCGTGGCGAGGGGCACACCTGCCACAGCGCCATCCGCGCGCGTATGCTTGGGTCATTCCTGGGAGGGAACATGACCGAACGCACCACGACCGCGCGACCGATCGAGCGCTATTTCGCCAGCTATTCCGACGATCATCAACATGCGACCAACCAGCAGATCCACGTGCTGGCGGTGCCTGCAATTCTGTGGTCGGTAGTCGCACTGCTGTGGTGCATCCCGGTCGGCGGCACCTGGTTCAGTAGCGGTGTGTGGGCAGCGCTGTCGATGTTTGCGGCATGGTCGTACTACAACCGGCTGTCGCGCCCGTTGGGGCTGGGAATGCTGGGAATTTTCTTTTTCTTCGGTTGCCTGTGCCGGTTGATCGAAGGCCGAATCGGGCTCGGTGGCCTGTTCACCACCGCGCTGACGGTGTTCGTGTTGGCGTGGATTGCGCAGTTCGTCGGCCACAAGATCGAAGGCCGCAGGCCGAGCTTTTTGACCGATCTGACCTATCTGCTGATCGGGCCGATCTGGGTGTTGGCGAAGGCGTATCGCCAGCTGGGCTGGCGTTACTAAGAGCCAGCGACAGACCAGCCAGGCATCACTCGCCGATCCCGAGCTCTCCGGCAATGGGCAAAACGTAGCCGACATTGCGGCGTGCCGGTTCCAGATCGAATAACTGGTCCTCGCGCATGCGCTGTAATGCGGCGGCATTCGGACCACCTAGCTGGCGCTGCGCTGCGGTGAGTGCAAGACCAAACAGGCTCTGCGGCACCTGATAAACGCGCGTACCGTGGCGGCGCCTGCAGCACGCGCTCTACCATCTGTGTGTACGCCAGCACTTCGCCGCCGACCACCGCATGCCTGCGTTGCCGGGTGGCCGCCTGCCCGACCACTGCCAAGGCGGCGCTGGCCAGATCGTCCACGCGTCCGGCTGACGCAGAACGGTGGCGTTGGCCGGCAGCACGAACGCGCCGGTGCGCTGCGCCAACCCGGCAATCTGGGTCAGTGTCTTGTCGCGCCCGGCACCGTAGACCATGGTTGGGAGCAGCACGGTGGCACTGGCGCCACGCGCGAGGGCAGCGGAAAACAACGCCTGTTCGGCATTGGCCAGACGCTGGGCCAGATAGCCTCGGCTGCATCGATGCAGTGTTCCTTGACCTCTACGCTAGTGGAACCGAACGCCACGATACGCGGCGAGACCACCGGATTTTCACCATATCAGCGGGCGAAATGGTCCAGCGGACCACTGCTGAAGATGACGTCGAACGCGTCACCGGCGTTGCCGGTAGACCAGATCGCCCTGCCGCCAGACCCGCCCGGAGCACGCTGCGCGCGGCGGCCGCGACCACGCCGTCACCTGCCAGCCCCGGCGCAGCAGCCGAGTCAGCAGACGCTCGCCGATCTGCCCGCTGCCGCCGAAGACCAGGCCGCGTGGCGCAGATGCAGCGGTGGACGGAGCGGGATTGGCGACAGTCACAGGGCAACTATCGCTGCATGGATACTTGTCTGCATACCGAGTGCAGCGCGGCGGTGTGCAGCCAATCCGGGGTCGCTTCGGGCTGTGCGCGGCGGCGGCGTTGACGCGGACGTCAGTCAACGGTTTGTTAAGCTCTGTGGCCTGCTCGCGAATCTCGTGTTCCCTGCATGCCTTTCTCGTTGGAAATTCTGCTGGCGCTGCCATTTGTCATGGCCGCTGCCGCGGCGCTGCTCTGGCGCGCCCCCCGTTCGATCACTGCGTGGTTGGCTGTGGCCGCGCCGTTGGGCGGGCTACTGGTGTTGGCACTGTTGACGCCAGCGGTGCTGCGCGGCGAGGTGATTCGCAGTGAACATGCGTGGCTGCCGCAGATTGGCTTGATGTTTTCGCTGCGGCTCGACGGCCTGGCGTGGATGTTTGCACTGCTGGTGCTTGCTATCGGCGCACTCGTGGTGCTGTATGCGCATTACTACCTGAGCGCACGCGATAGCGCCTCGCGCTTTTTTGCCTATCTATTGCTGTTTATGGGTGCGATGCTCGGCATGGTGCTGTCGGGCAATCTGTTGTTGCTGATGGTGTTCTGGGAACTTACCAGTATCAGTTCGTTCCTGCTGATCGGGTTCTGGTCGCACCGCAAGGACGCGCGCGAAGGCGCACGCATGGCCTTCGTGCTGACGGCCGGCGGTGGCCTGGCGCTGTTGGGCGGCGTGTTGATGATCGGCCGCATCGTCGGCAGTTTTCAGCTGGATGCCGTCTTGGCCGCCGGTGATGTGATCCGCGCCAGTCCGCTGTATCCGTATGCGTTGATGCTGGTGCTGTTGGGCATTTTCACCAAGAGCGCGCAGTTTCCGTTCCACTTCTGGTTGCCGCAGGCAATGGCGGCGCCCACGCCGGTGTCGGCTTATCTGCATTCGGCCACGATGGTGAAGGCCGGCGTGTTTTTGCTGGCGCGTTTGCATCCGGCACTGGCCGGCACCGATCTGTTTTTCTATACGGTCACCAGCATCGGTGCGATCACGGTATTGCTGGGCGCGTGGCACGCGATCTTTCAGCACGACCTCAAAGGTGTGCTGGCATATTCGACCATTTCGCATCTTGGTTTGATCACAATGCTGTTCGGCATGTCCACGCCGATGGCGGTGGTGGCCGGCGTGTTTCATCTCATCAACCATGCAGTATTCAAGGCCTCGCTGTTCATGGCCGCCGGCATCATCGACCACGAAACCGGCACGCGCGACATGCGCAAGCTGGGCAATCTGCGGCGTTTGATGCCGGTGACCAGCGCGCTGGCGATCACTGCGTCGCTGGCCATGGCGGGCATTCCGCTGCTCAACGGCTTCTTGTCGAAGGAAATGTTCTTCGCTGTTGCCCTGGACACCGAGGCACCGCAGCTGATGCGCATCCTGGCCAGCACCGCTGCGCTGCTGGCCGGCCTGCTGGGGGTGGCATACAGCCTGCGCTTTGTGCACGACACCTTCTTCGGCGACGGCCCGCGCGATCTGGATACCACACCGCACGAGCCGCCGCGCTGGATGCGGATTCCGGTGGAGGTACTGGTGCTCACCTGCGTGGCGGTGGGCATCGTGCCGGCGTGGACGGTGGCGCCGGTCTTGCGCGCGGGCGCCACGGCGATCCTTGGCGATCGCCTGCCCCACTACAGCCTTGCGTTGTGGCATGGCTTCAACTTGCCGCTGGCGATGAGCGTTGCCGGCATCGTCGGCGGTGCGCTGCTGTACATGGCGCTGCGACGCACGCTGGATTTATACGCCATCCAGAACCGCTCGCCGGGCAAGGCACTGTTCCAATGGAATTTGCGTGCCTTGTTCGCTGCCACCGCACGCATGACCGATGCGGTCACCAACGGCAATCTGCAGCGCATGTTGATGCTGCTGGTGCTGAGCGCTGTCGTGGTGGCGCTGATGCCGTTCCTGCAAGGCGGCACATTGCCAGACTGGCCTGCACCCACGCCGATGCCTGCGCTGGGTTGGATGGTGTGGCTGTTGATGATGGCGTGCGCCCTGGGCAGCCTGTTCCTGTACAAGCAGCGCCTGCTGGCGGTGCTTGTGCTGGGCGGTACGGGGCTGGCGGTCAGCCTGACGTTCGTCTTTTTGTCGGCGCCGGATCTGGCACTGACGCAGTTGCTGGTGGAAATGGTCACGCTGGTGCTGATGCTGCTGGCGATGAATTATCTGCCCGAACGCTCGTTGCCCGAACATGCGCGGCGACGCAAGATTCGCGATGCCGCAATTGCGGTTGTGGGCGGTGCGGGACTGGCAGCGTTGGCGTATAGCTTATTGACGCAGCCCAGCCACTCCGTCGCCGGCGAACTGCTGCAGCGCGCGTTACCGGAGGCTTACGGGCGCAATGTGGTCAACGTGATCCTGGTGGATTTCCGCGGCTTCGATACCTTTGGCGAGATCACCGTATTCGCGATTGCCGGGCTGGTGGTGCATGCCTTGCTACGCCGCTCGCGCATGGCACCGGAACGCACCATGCCGGGGCCGCCGATCAAGTTGCCGGTGCCGGCCGATCTGGCGCAGATCATGTTCCCGCTGACGCTGACAGTGTCGCTGTTCCTGTTCCTGCGCGGGCACAACGCGCCGGGGGGTGGCTTCATCGCCGGCCTGGTGCTGGCAGTGCCGTTGCTGATGCAGTACGTGATTCAGGGCACGGCCTCGGTGGAGTCGCGCTTTGGTTTCGACTACATCCGCCTGATCGGTATCGGCTTGTTGTGCGCACTTGTCAGCGGTGCGGGCTCGTTGGTCTTCGGGCTGCCGTTCCTGAGCAGCGGACACCTGGAAATTCCGCTGCCGCTTCTGGGCGAGCTGGAACTTGCCAGTGCGCTGGGCTTCGATATCGGTGTGTATCTGGTGGTGTTCGGTGCGGCGATGTTGATGCTGTCGATGATGGGGACGATCAAACCCTCACGCACGCGCAGTTCGCAGCGCGGCGAGATCGATCCCACCCAACGTTCGACACGCACCGCGGAGCAACATTGATGGAATTGGCAGTGGCAAGTGCGATCGGCGTTCTCACCACATTGGCGATCTATCTGCTGCTGCGCGCGCGCAGCTTCGATGTGATTTTGGGTATGACCTTCCTGTCGTACGCAACCAACCTGCTGATCTTTGCCGGCGGACGCTTGCGCAGCGGCCAGGCACCGGTGTTGCGGGAAGGCGTGCCAGCCGAACTGATGCATCACACCGACCCGCTCCCGCAAGCCTTGGTGCTGACCGCCATCGTGATTGCGTTCGCGATGACGGCCGTAAGCCTGGTACTGGCGATCCGTAGCCGTAGCGACAACGGCAGCGACCATGTGGATGCGCACGAAGATGCCGCCACCGGCGTGGATACGCGGCAGGCACGGCGATGAATCATCTGCTGATCCTGCCGATCCTCATCCCGATGCTGGGTGCATCGGCGTCGTTGTTCGTCGAACATCGTCGCTATGGGCCGCGCGTGCAGCGCAGCGTGGCCTGGGTCAGCATGACCTTGCTGGCCGCGGCGGTCATCGCCTTGTTCGCGCGCGCGGCCGACGGCCAGATCCTGGTCTATCTGCTCGGCGACTGGCCGGCGCGCATCGGCATCGTACTGATGGGCGACCGCCTGTCGGCGTGGATGGTGTTGACGACCTTGATTCTGGGTTCGGCGTGCCTGTTGCATGCGTGCGCAGGCTGGGACCGGCGCGCACCGCATTTCCATGCGCTGTTTCAGTTCCAGTTGATGGGCTTGAACGGCGCATTTTTAACCGGCGATATCTTCAATCTGTTCGTATTCTTCGAGGTGATGCTGATCGCCTCCTATGGGCTGCTGCTCAGCGGCGGGCGTGGATTGCAGATGCGTGTGGGCCTGCATTACGTGGTGTTCAACGTGTGCGCGTCGACATTATTCCTGATTGCATTGGGCTTGCTGTTCGGTGTGTTCGGCACGCTCAACATGGCCGAGCTCTCGCAGCGCATCGCCGATCTGCCGGCGCAGGATGTGCCGCTGGCCAAAGCCACGCTGGGCTTGTTGCTGCTGGTGTTCTGCAGCAAGGGTGCGCTGCTGCCGCTGTATCTTTGGCTGCCGGAAACCTATTCGCGCGCGCCGGCGGCGGTGGCTGCGTTGTTCGCCATCATGACCAAGGTGGGGCTATACGCAGCGCTGCGTGTGTCGTCGTTGTGGTTCGGCGCCGGTGCGGGCGCGATGCACGGTTTCGGGCGCCATGCGCTGTTGTGGCTGGGCATCGCGACACTATTGATGGCCGCATTCGGGGTGATGGCTGCATCGCGTCTACGGGTCATGGTGTCGTACCTGGTGGTGTTTTCGGCGGCGACGTTGTTTATCGCGTTCTCGCTCGACGATGCCGGCGCATTGGGTGCCGGGTTGTACTACCTGCCACACAGCAGCTTTGTGGCGGCCGCCTTGTTCATGGTGTCGGATCTGATCCGGCGTCGCCGCGGCAGTGCCAGCGACCGCAAGGAAGTCGTGGCACCCCTGCCGGGGCGGGCCATTCCAGGCACGATGTTCATGATCGCGGCGGTCGCGGTGGCCGGGTTGCCGCCGCTGTCCGGGTTCCTGGCCAAGGCCGCGTTGCTGCAGCACGTGCCCGAGGGCCTGGTCGGGCCGGTGTGGGGCGCGGTGCTCGGTAGCAGCCTGCTGGTGGTGATCGGCCTCACGCGCGCCGGCGTGCGCTTGTTCTGGCGCGTGCCCGCCGCTGCGGAAGACGCGCCGGAACTGCAGCCGCAGCGGCGTGGCCGCATGCGCCCGGTGGAGACCGCCGCCACGGTGGTGTTGCTCAGCGGGCTGGTGGCGATGACCGTGGGCGCCGGGCCCTTGATGCGTTACACCGATGCTGCCGCTGCGCAGCTGCGCGAACCGGGCGCGTATGTGGACCAGGTGCGTGCCACGACACCGCAACGGAGGCAGCCATGACCACGCGCGTACCATTGCGTCGTCGCCTGTTCCCCTCGCCGTCGTTGAGCGTGACGGTCTTCGTGTTCTGGCTGTTGCTCAGCGATAGTTTCGGCCCGCAGCAATGGGGGTTGGGCATGCTGCTTGGCGTGGTCGTGCCGATCTTCGCGGCGCGGCTGGACCGCGAGTTCGCCCAGATCGGTTCGCTACGCTCGGTGCCGCGCATGCTGCTGGTGGCCGCGGGCGACATCGTGCGTTCCAACCTCAAGGTGGCCGCGCAGGTGCTCGGGCCGGAGTCGCGCATCCATCCCGGTTTTATCTGGGTGCCGCTGGATATCGCCAACATCCACGGGATCGCCGCGTTGACCAGCATGATCACGCTGACGCCCGGTACCGTCTCGGCCGCGCTGTCGGATGACCGTAAATATCTGCTGGTGCACGTGCTGCATCTGGACGATCCGGACGCGTTGATTGCCGAGATCAAGAGCCGCTACGAGAAGCCCCTGATGGAGATCTTTCCATGACCGGCCACATGTTTATCGAATCGACCATCGTGATCTGCATGCACGCGGTCGGCCTGGCCATCCTGATGGCGTTATGGCGCCTGCTGCGCGGGCCGACCGTGCCAGACCGCATCCTGGCGCTGGACACGCTCTCCATCACCGCCATCGCCGAACTGATGCTGCTGGGCATGTATCTGGATTCACCGATCTATTTCGAAGCTGCGCTGGTCATTGCGATGCTCGGCTTCGGCAGCACCGTGGTGCTGAGCAAATATGTGTTGCGGCGGAGCATTGTCGAATGATCGCCCTCACCGAATATCTGCTCAGTGCCTTGTTGCTGGTGGGCACGTTCTTCATCCTGATCGGCGCTTTTGGCTTGGTGAAACTGTCGGATTTTTTCAAGCGCCTGCATGCACCGACCAAGGCCAGCACGCTTGGTGTGGGCTGCGTGTTGCTGGCATCGGTGGGCTATCACTTGTTTCTGGGCGTGGACCCGCAGCCGCGCGAATTGCTGATCACCGTATTCCTGTTCATCACTGCACCGATCAGCGCGCACTTGATGGCAAAGGCAGCGCTGTCGCTGATGATGGAAAACCGCCCGGAAGTGCCAAATCATGGCGATGTGCAACAGGAAGGGTTGCCGCAGGTCAAAGGCGATGTCGGCGAGGACGAAGTCACCGAGAAGCAGCATCCGGGGCCGGCGTCGGACGGTGGTTGAGGAGTGTTTTTGGTAATCAATTGATTGCGCACCGGTGCAGATCTTTCTCAGGACCTTGTTGCCTTGCGGCTTCGCAGACTGACGCGGAGTGGATGCACGGCGCATCGGTTTACGTGCGCGCACGTCATTCGCTCGCCAACGACCGACACACAGCTGCCAGGTGGCGCGACTGGAAGATCACGCGCAGCGCTGTGTGACGGTTGGGCGCAGCGATTCTGCGACCGACCAGCACACTGACCGGTCGCGACGCACAGGCCGATCAGAATCAAGTCCATGCCGGTCAATGTTGCTGCAATCCAACGATCGAGCCAATGCGCAGCTGGCTGGAGGCGCGTATGGCCGCCTCGGATCGCATGCACTCACTAGAAGCAGCTAACAAAACGACTGCGCTCACCGCCAGGCGGGCGCGGCCGGTGCTCGGAATCGGCATGTACCACGCGTACACTGCGGTTCGAAGCGCGCCATCCACGCCTACCTGACGGCTGCTCGCTACATTTTGATAGCCGCTCTAAGCCGCCTGTTGGCGCTACGCGCAAAATCCTGCGCAAGACTGCATTACGGTTGCGCGCAGCATTTCAGCCGCAGCCTTCGACGTAATCGACCTGCGGCGGCTGGCCGACGCGCCAGCTGGTGACCTTGCCGTCTGCATCAGTCTCGAACACCAGTGCGGTCTTTGCTGCTGCGTCGGCTAGGCGCAGGGTAAGCGCATCGGATACGTACTTGTGCGGCTGCTCGGTTAGACCGTCTGGGTACAGCGCGCGCAGCTGAGTCAACATCATGCCGACCTTGCCACCACCGGGCGCGGTCTCTTTCGGTTCGCTGGTCTGGAAGCGCACCAGATGCCCGCCTTCAAACATGAAACCGAAGCGACGTGCATCACTGGCCCATGTGGGACGCAGCAAATAACAGCCGCCGTCAGTGGCGGCGTCGCCCTGCAAATCGCCGCCCCAGGCAGCGCGTGCCTGCGTGGCATCCATTCCAAAGCGCAGATCGCCATAGCCGTCCATGCGCGCCAGCGCAGCGGGGTCCGGCTGAGTGTGCGAAGGAGACGTGCCTGCTGGCGCAGCGGCCGGGGGAACGGTCGCCGCCGGTTGGTCGTCAGCCGCGGCAACCGGCACGTGCTCGGCAGTGGCGGGTGCGGACGCAGCCGCTGATTGGTCGCGGTTGCAGCCGGTCAGTACGAGCAATGCGCCCATCAGGCAAAACAGTCTGGATGTCATGCGTGCGTTCTCTATGCGTGCGCCACAGCGTACACAGCCGGCATCGCGATGATGTGGAGAGCACGGCACGCACCGTCGCGGTAATGTCATCGGCGCTTCATTGGCGGCCGTCACGCTGTTGGCTTCGCAGGACCGCCGCCATGACCCCACGCAAGACCGAGCTTGCCCTGACCGCGCTGCAATCGCACCGCAGCCCGCTGACGCTATTGCAACGACGCGCCCTGATCCTCGCCGACGGGCAGCGTGATCTTGCGGCGCTCGCCCTGCTGCTGGGCGGCGATGGCGCTGCATTGGTGCAAAGCCTGTGCGCGATGGGGTATCTGGATCTTGGTGTGGCTGCAGCCCCAACCCACAACACAGCAGCCACTCCCCTACCGCCGGCGGTCTCCGAGACACGTGCGCTCCCACCGGATGCCGAGCCGAACGAAGAAGAGCTACAGCGCCTGCGCCGCCGCGCAGCCACCAACGCACGCCTGTATCTGCTCGATATCCTGCAGTTGCAACGCAATGCCGTCGCCGTCGCGCTGCATCGGCAACTGCAGGCCGCGCGCGACGCAGATCAGATTCGCATGGCCATCGCGCAGGCCTTGCATGCCCTGCCGCAAATCACGTCGGCCAGCTATGCCGAACGCGTGCGTACCCGGATCGGCGAGCTGCTGCCGGAGACATTGCAAGCGGCGTGATTCGACCGTATTGGGGCGCGCGCGTCGACTGGTTCTGCGCAGTCACTCGACGCGCATCAACGATAGGACCTGCGCGCAGCGTTGACGCAACAACAGCAGCCAGGGCAGTAACAGCACTTCTCGCAATCACATCACTGAAGGGCATACGCCGCAGACGCAGCACCAGACCGCCTCTACGGTGTGACCTATATCGCGTCTCCCGCTGTCGGCAGCTGAAATGCGGCGCGCAATCCGGACCAACACTGTTGGTAATCGGCTTGCCGATGCGCGGCGTTCAATGCCTGCTGCGTGGGGCGCAACACTGCGCGGGTTTCGAACATGAAGGCCATGGTTTCAGTGATCACGTCCGGGCGTGTGAGATCTGCCTGCGAGGCCTTGTCGAAGGTGGCCGCATCGGGGCCGTGTCCGCTCATGCAGTTATGCAGCGAAGCGCCACCGGGCGCGAAACCTTCGGCCTTGGCGTCATAGACGCCGTGCACCAGCCCCATAAATTCGCTGGCGACGTTGCGATGGAACCATGGCGGGCGGAAGGTGTGCTGCGCCACCAGCCAACGCGGCGGAAAGATCGCAAAATCCATGTTCGCAGTGCCGTGCGTGTCGCTGGGCGAGGTCAGCACGGTGAAGATACTGGGATCGGGGTGATCGAAACTGACCGAGCCGATGGTATTGAAACGACGTAGATCGTAGCGATAGGGTGCGTAATTGCCATGCCAGGCGACGACATCCAGCGGCGAGTGAACGATGTCCGCACGCCACAGATGCCCTTGGAATTTCGCCACCAGTTCGAATGCGCCTTCGCGTTGTTCGAAGGCCGCGTGCGGTGTTTCGAAATCGCGTGGATTGGCCAGCCCATTCGAGCCGATCGGCCCTAGATCGGGCAGGCGCAGCAGGCCACCGAAGTTTTCGCACACGTAGCCGCGCGCGGTGCCATCCAGCAACTCGACGCGAAAGCGCACCCCGCGCGGAATCACACCGATCTGCTGCGGCTCCAACGCCAGCACGCCCAATTCAGTATGCACGCGCAAGCGGCCCTGCTGCGGCACCAGCAACAGCTCGCCATCGGCATCGTAAAAGAAGCGATCCTGCATGGATGCATTGGCCGCATATAGATGCACGCCGACGCCGGACATCGCCTCCGGCCCACCATTACCGGCCATGGTGTAAAGGCCATCGACAAAATCAGTGGGCACGGATGGCAGCGGCAACGGACTCCAGCGCAGCTGATCGGGCGGCACCGGACCGATACCAAAATGATTGTGGAACTGCGACTGCTCGATCAGCGAAAAACTGCCATGCACCGCGGCAGGACGGATCCGATACAACCAGCTGCGCCGGTTCTCGCCACGCGGCGCGGTGAACGCGGTGCCGGACAGCTGCTCGGCGTAGAGCCCATGCGCCACGCGCTGCGGCGAGTTCTGTCCGACCGGTAGAGCACCGGCCACGGCTTCGGTCGCAAATTCGTTGCCGAAGCCGGTCATGTAGGGAGCTTTGTTAGGCATGGCATGCGTCCAAACTAGGTCCGAAGGACTGAGATTAAGCCCCTCTTTCCTTGGGGCGAGGAGCTTTAACTGCGTGAGTTCTTAGTGCTTTTTCTTGTCAGACAACCGTGTTCCGATGATGTGGCGCTCGAACGTATTGCCTTCAGCAAATCCCCAACAGCCAATCACCAATCCCCGCCCTCAAAGCACCCCACGCTTCATTTGATCGCGCTCGATGCTCTCGAACAGCGCCTGGAAATTGCCTTCGCCGAAGCCTTCATTTCCCTTGCGCTGGATGATCTCGAAGAAGATCGGGCCGATGCAGTTGGTGGTGAAGATTTGTAGCAGTTTGCGCTGTTTGGTATCCGGGTCGGCGTCGATCAGGATCTTGTTGCGACGCAGGCGGTCGACATCTTCGCCGTGGTCGGGGATGCGCAGGTCCACCACATCGAAATACGTATCCGGCGTATCCAGGAAGCTCACGCCGGCGGCGCGCATTTTTTCCACACTGGTATAGATATCGTCCGTGAAGCAGGCGATGTGCTGGATGCCTTCGCCTTGATACGCGTCAAGATACTCGTTGATCTGGCTCTTGGGGTCGGAGGATTCGTTGAGTGGAATCCGCACGATGCCGTCCGGCGCAGTCATCGCCTTGGACACCAGGCCAGTCTTGGCACCCTTGATGTCGAAGTAGCGGATCTCGCGGAAGTTGAACAGCCGCTCGTAGTAATCCGACCAGCGCTGCATGTTGCCGAAATACAGATTGTGGGTGAGGTGGTCGATGAAGGTCAGCCCGAAGCCGGTCGGGTGCTGGTCGGCACCGTCGATCGGCTCGAAATCAGCGTCGTAGATACTGCCGGCGTCACCGTAACGGTCCACCAGATACAGCATGCAGTCGCCGATGCCCTTGACCACCGGCGCCGGCACGGCGCGGGTATCGGCCTTGTCCTGCACCGCTTCGCCGCCGTTGCCCAGCACGGTCTGCAGCACGGTCTGCGCCGGGGTGCGGAAGCGGATCGCAAACCCGCAGGCGCACGGGCCGTGCGCGGCGGCGAAGTCGGCGGCGAACGAATCGGGGTCTTCGTTGAGCAGGAAGTTGACCCCGCCCTGGCGATAGACGGTAATGGGGCGGCTACGGTGACGCAGCACCGCGCTGAAGCCCATCTTGCGGAAATAGTCGTGCAGTTGCTCCGCCTGGCCGGCCGGTGCGGCGAATTCGACGAATTCGAAGCCGTCGATGCCCATCGGATTGTCGAAGGTGGTGACCTGCATGCCCGGATCCGGGCGGGTTGCAGTAGTGTTCGGTTGTACGCTCATCGTCGTTTCTCCACGCTTGGGGGGCCCGCAGGGCTATGCGGAGTAGCAGAAGACCCGCGAGAATGCGCAGGCCACCCTCGTTTTGTAGTTGCAAATGAAACCAAAATCAAGACACAGTGCAACATGAGCGACCTCGACGCCCCCCACCCACCGCACCATCCCGTGCTGCTCAACCTCGAGCAGTTCCTGCCGTATCGCCTGAGCGTGCTGTCCAACCGTATCAGCAGCAACATCGCCAAGGTATACGGCGATCGTTACGGCATGGCGATTCCCGAGTGGCGGGTGATCACGATCCTGGCGCTGTACCCGGGTTCTTCGGCCAGTGAGGTCTCCGACCGCACGGCGATGGACAAGGTCGCAGTCAGCCGCGCCGTCGCGCGCCTGCTGGAGCGCGGCTTCATCCGCCGCGAAACCCACGGCGACGATCGCCGCCGCTCGATGCTGGCGCTATCGCCAGCCGGGCGCCAGGTCTATGAGACCGTCGCGCCGCTGGTCAACGAGATGGAACAACGGTTGATGTCGGTCTTCAGCGCGGAAGAACAGCAGATCCTGGAACAGCTGATCGACCGGCTGGCCAAAGACGGGCTGCCGCGCATGGTCAGCAAGGACTAGGCAGCGCCTCGCTGGGGTCTACTGCGTGGTGCCTGGGCGCTGCGCAGCAACTGATCCACTTGCAGTTGGTTGCTAGCGCGACGCTGACGCAGCGCGAGCGTGGCAGCTGGACGCACGGCGCTGTATTTGGCGTGGGTCCTACAGAGTGCGAGCGTAGGTTGGAGCGCGATGCTTCGCTGGTTCGCACGCCGCGCATGGCAGCCGAACGCCGCATGCCGCTGTGTCCTGCCGTCGCCAGCAAGGCTGCAGCGGGCGATGCAGAAGCAGCGCGCGGCGCACACTGACCGCGTGCGCGCCAGCCGATGCGCCTGGGCACGATACAAACAAAAAACCCCCGCAGCAGTGCGGGGGCTTTTTGTTTGACGCGTTGACGCGACCTCAGGCCTGCGGCGGCGCCCAGTGCTTGAGGAAGTCGAACAGCTTCTTACGGTCGAAGCCCTCGCCCTTGCGCAGCTCCGGGCCAGACTGGGTGGTCAGCAGCTTGCCGTCGTTGTCCAGTACCAGCAACGACGGGGAGTCGTTGAGCTGGGCGAACGCCGACAGGAAGGCAGCGTTTTCGTTGGCCGCATCGCGGTTGACCTTGACCACGACGAAGTGCGCGTCGCGGAAGCTGCGTAGCTCGGCGTCGCCGCCCATCAGCTCATCCAGCGCCTTGCAGGGCTCGCAGGCCGCATTGCCGACATTGAGCACGATGCGCTTGCCGCCGCGCTTGGCCTCGACCTTGGCCGTCTCCAGATCTGCGGCCGGATCGCGCGAGGGGTCGTACTGTGCATTGAGGGCGGCGGCTGCGGCGATATCGGCAGCGGTCGGCGTATTGCCCGAGGACACCGGCTGGCTGGGATCGGCGCTGGGCGGCTTCTGCATCGACGTATCCAACGGCTTTGGCGCTTCCTGCTGGCTGCTGGTCTGCCCGCAGGCGCTCAACAGGCCCGTCAGCAATAAACCACAGACAAGAGGTTTGATCGGCATCGCTGTTCTCCTCACTTCACACCATGCATCAATTTATTGATCAGCGGCGCGATCAGGAACAGCAACGCGCCGGCGCCCACCAGCGCCCAGAATCCGAAGGTATACCCGCCCAGCGCCGAGGACACGCTCATGCCTTCGTTCCCGCTGACATGGCCGGCGAAAATGCCCGACAGGTTGTTGCCGATTCCGGTGGACAAAAACCAGCCGCCCATGCCGAAACCGACCAGGCGTACCGGGGCCAGCTTGGTCACCATCGACAGGCCGATCGGCGACAGGCACAGCTCGCCGATCGACTGGATGACGTACACCATGAACAAGGTCCAGAACGGGATCTTGCCTGCATCGTTGACCAGGCTGGACAAGGCAAACATCAGCAGCAGGAACGCCAGGCCGTTGAACAGCAGACCCAGGCCGAACTTGCGCGGAATCGACGGATTGAAGCGGCCGGACTTGACCCAGATCCAGGCAATGATCGGTGCCAGCGCGATGATGGCGATGGAGTTGACCGACTGGAACCATGCGGTTGGGAAGGTCCAATCACCAAAATTACGATTGACGATGTTGTCGGCCAGGAAGGTAAACGAGCTGCCGGCCTGTTCGAAGAACATCCAGAACAGCACGTTGAAGGCGAAAATGATCAGCATCGCGATCACCTTGTCGCGCTGCACCTTGCCCTCGCGGATGCCTTCAACCAACAGCATCACCGACAGTCCGATGAACAGCGCCGTCAGCACGATCTGCAACACATCCGCACCGACCGCCAGCAGGAAGTACACGCCCGGAATCGCCAGCAGGCAGCCCACCAGCACCATCAGCACGCGACCCATGCCTTGCGCGTTCGGCGTCGGCGCACCGATGCCCTTGAGCTGGACGCGGCCGAACCAGAACCACACCAGGCTGATCAGCATGCCCACGCCGGAGGCCATGAACACCATCTTGTAGGACGGCATGGCTTCGGTGCCGAACACCTTTTCGGCCAGCAACTGGGTCAACACCGGCGAGATCATCGCGCCCAGGTTGATGCCCATGTAGAAGATCGTGAAGCCGCTGTCGCGGCGCGGATCGGCCACCGAATACAACTTGCCGACCATGGTGGAGATATTCGGCTTGAACAGCCCGTTGCCGACCACCACGGTGGCCAGGCCCATCTCGAACAGGGTGTGGTCGGGAATGGCGATCAGGAACAGACCCGTCGCCATCACTGCCGCGCCGACCAGGATCGAGCGCTGGTAACCCAGCACGCGGTCGGCCACGTAACCGCCGAAGATCGCCGCCGCATACACCAGCGCCAGATACGCGCCGTAGGTACGCCCCGCCGGCGCCTGGCCGGTGGCGTCGCCGCCAAAGAACTGCGCCACGATGTACAGCACCAGCGCCCAGCGGATGCCGTAGAACGCGAAGCGTTCCCAGAATTCGGTCATGAACAGCAACCACAGCGGCCGAGGATGGCCGAGCAACGTGGGGAACTCGGGAGGCACCGGCGGCGGCGGATTGGAGGCGGATGTCGGCGCGGTCGCGTCAACGCTCATAGAAGTCCCTTGCGTATTCAGTGATGGCTGGGGCACCGGAGCAAGCTCCGGGCGACGCGCGAGGATCACTTAGACGTCATGTACGCGTCAAATTCGCCGGAGTCAGCTGCCAGATGGCAGTGGGGGACTGGGCGGAATTTAGCCGGTGCTGGGTGCCGGGGCACCCCACCCACCTGCGCAAGACCGCTCCAGCCCTCTTCTAAGAGAGAAGCGCTTGAGTGCGCTTCTTTGGCGATTGCTCGGTTTCCCCCTGCTTAGCCTCTCGCCTTACTCAGCCCTTCGCGGCGTCTGCAGCGCCTTGAGGGGTGCGGCTGTCCACGCCCACCGAGGTGCGCACGTCGAACAGCTCCGGGAAAAAAGTCAGTGCCAACGCCTGCTGCAGAAAGCCGACGCCGCTGGAGCCACCGGTGCCGCGCTTGAAGCCGATCACCCGCATCACCGTGCGCATGTGGCGGAAGCGCCAGAGCTGGAACTGGGTTTCCACATCCACCAGGTCCTCGCACAGCGCATATTCGCGCCAGTAGCGGTCGGTGTTTTCGTAGATGCGCTCGAATACCGGCCGCAAGGTGTCGTCGGCCACATGGGCGGCGGTCCAGTCGCGGGCTTGATATTGCTGCGGAATCGCATGCCCGAAGCGCGCCAGATAGCGCAGGAATTCTTCGTACAGGCTGGGCGCCTCCAGCACTTCGCGCAGGCGCTGCTGGCCCTGCCGGTCGTAGGTGAACACCTGCAGCATCTGCGGGTTCTTGTTGCCGAGCAGAAACTCGATATAGCGGTACTGCAGCGATTGAAAGCCCGACGAAGGCCCCAGCACATCGCGAAAGCCCATGTACTCGCTGGGGGTGAGCGTCTCCAGGACCGACCATTGTTCGGTGAGCTGGCGCAGCACCTGCTTGCTGCGCGCCAGCACCTTGCGACACTGCCAGACCTCGTCGCGCTGCAGATGCACGATGGCCGCGCGCAGCTCGTGCGCCAGCAGCTTCAGCCACAGCTCCGAGGTCTGGTGCTGGATGATGAACAGCATTTCGTCGTGATGCGCCGGCTCGGACAGCGGCTGCTGCGCCGACAACAGCTGGTCCAGCCGCAGATACCCGCCGTAGGTCAGCCGCCCCTCCAGGTCGGTGTGGATGCCGGGTTCCAGGTCACGTAGATTCTTGTCGACGGGCATGGCGGAGCGCTGAAGATCGGGCCACGCAGGGTAGCGCGCTGGCGGCGGCTTGGCAGCCGCCGCGGAATCGGGAATCGGGAATCGGGAATGGGAGAGGGCGGACGGCGGACGAGCGTGGCGGCGGCGGCTCGCGTCGCCTGGCTGCGCAAACCAGGGATCCGGAGGTACCTTGCAAACCGCACGCACGAGATGCGAGGGATCGCGCGTCTAGACGTCAGCCTCGAGCCCGCTTCTTCATCTCTGAATCAACTTGCACGTGCCTGGTACGGTGTCAGCCACTGCGCCGCTGTCACCGTATCGTCAACCTAGGTCTGCAGATTCATGCAGAATCGAACGGCGCTGCCGGCCAGGGACGTGGCCGGACCAGGGGAGCGTTTCACGTCTCGAGGATCAGGGGACTCTCATCTCATGCGTGTGTTGCAGCGTCGTGCAGCCGTATTGTTGTGTGCGCTGGCCATTGCCGGCCACGCCAATGCCCAAGTCGTCATCAGCCAGGTTTACGGCGGTGGCGGCAATAGCGGCGCCACCCTCCGCAGCGATTTCATCGAGCTGCACAACATCGGTAGCACCACGGTCAGCCTGGACGGCTGGTCGGTGCAGTACGCCTCGGCCACTGGCAGTAGCTGGCAGGTCACCCCGTTAGCGGGCAATGTCCCGGCGGGCGGCTACTACCTGATCAAGCAGGCCGATGGAAGCGGCGGCAGCGTTGCGCTGCCCACCCCCGATGCCACCGGCACCCTGGCCCTGAGCGGCACGGCCGGCAAGGTGGCGCTGAGCGCCACCGCTTCCGCACTGAGCGGCACCTGCCCCACTGGCAACGCCGACCTGGTCGGCTACGGCAGCACCGCCAGCTGCGCCGAAGGCAATGCGCCCACGCCGGCCCCCAGCAATACGCTGGCGGTGCTGCGCGCAGGCGAGGGCTGCACCGATACCGACAACAACGCAGCCGATTTCGCCACCGGTGCGCCGGCACCGCGCAACAGCGCCAGCGCCGCGCGCCTGTGCAGCGGCGGCGGCCAGCCGATCGCCACGCTGGCCGATGTCAGCCAGGCCGAAGGCAACAGCGGCACCCGCAGCGTCGTGTTCACGCTGAGTCTGAGCCAGCCGGCCGGCGCAGGCGGGGTGAGCTTCACCGCCGCCACCGCCGATGGCACGGCCACCGCCGGCAGCGATTACATCGCCCTGCCCGCCACCAGCGTCCGGATCGCCGCTGGCGAGCGCAGCGCCAGCATCACCGTGAACGTGCTGGGCGACACCACGCCCGAGCCCGATGAGACCTTCGCGCTGCAGATCAGCGGCCTCACCGGCGCGTTGCCGGCCACGCTGAGCGCCACCGGCACCCTCCTCAACGACGACTTCAGCCTGCTGCCGATCCACGCCATCCAGGGCAAGGGCGCACGCTCGCCGCTGGAAGGCCAGGTGGTCGCCACCTCGGGCATCGTCACTGCCCGCCGCAGCGCCGGCTTCTTCCTGCAGGCCCCGGATACCGAAGCCGATGGCGATCCGGCCACCTCCGAAGGCGTCTACGTCTACACCGGCAGCGCACCGCCGGAGGCCGCTGCCATCGGCAACCGGGTGCGCGTGCAGGGCACCGTGATCGAGTATGTGCCCACTGCCGACACGACCCAGCCGCCGCTGACCGAAATCGGCGGCAGCCTGACCGTGCTGCTGGATTCCACCGGCAACCCGTTGCCGATGCCGGTGGCGTTGAGCGCGAACGTCCCCAACCCGAACGGCGCCTTTGATCAGCTCGAAGCGCTGGAAGGCATGCGTGTCACCGCCGCCAGCCTCACCGTCAATGCGCCCACCGGCGGCAGCGTCAACGAGACCAACGCCACTGCCACCAGCAATGGCGTGTTCCATGCCGTGGTCACCGGCGTGCCGCGCGCCTACCGCGAACCGGGCGTGCAACTGCCCGACCCGTTGCCGGCCGGCTCGCCGGCGGGCGTGCCGCGCTGGAACACCAATCCGGAAGTGATCGCCGTCGGCAGCGCCGGCGTGGGCGCCGAGCGCCTGGATCTGGCCTCCGGCTGCCAGGTGCTCAATGTGGTCGGCCCGCTGGACTACAGCTTCCGCCGCTACACGCTGTACCCCGAGCGCACTCCGCAGGTGAGCTGCAACGGTGCCGACCAACCACGCCCAGCGCCGCGGCCGCAGGCCGACGACGTGGCCGTGGCCACCTACAACATGGAACGCTTCTTCGACGACCAGAACGACCCGGCGATCGGCGAGCCGGTGCTCACCCCGGCCGCGTTCCAGGGCCGCCTCAACAAGGCCTCGCTGGCGATCCGCAACTCCCTGCACACGCCCGACATCCTGGGCACGGTGGAGGTGGAAAACCTCAGCGTGCTGCAGACCCTGGCCGCACGCGTCAATGCCGATGCAGTGGCCGCCGGCCAGCAGGACCCCAGATACGTGGCGTACCTGCAGGAAGGCAACGACGTCGGCGGCATCGACGTCGGTTTCCTGGTCAAGACCGCCGACGTTGCCGCCGGCCTGCCGCGCGTGGAAGTGCTCTCCATCGCCCAGGAAGGCAAGACCGCCACCTGGACCGAGCCGGCCGGCAGCGTCAGCCTGCTCAACGACCGCCCGCCGCTGGTGCTCACCGCCAACGTGCATCAGGCCGACGGCCGCGTGCTGCCGCTGACCGCCATCGTGGTGCATCAGCGCTCGCTCAACGGCGCCGAGACCGACGACGCGGCCGGTACCCGCATCCGCGCCAAGCGCCAGGCCCAGGCCGAATATCTGGCGCGCCTGCTGCAGACGCGTCAGCAATTGAATCCTGACGAAAACGTGCTGGTGATGGGCGACTTCAACGCCTTCGAGTTCAACGACGGCTACGTGGATGCGATGGGCACCGTCACCGGCAAACCGGCGCCGGATGCGCAGACCGTGGTGGGCGGCGACGGCGTGGATCTGGTCGACCCGGACTACACCGACCTGACCTGGTTCAACACGCCCGATCAGAGCTACTCGTACGCCTTCGACGGCAACGCGCAGTCGCTGGATCACATCCTGGCCAACGCTGCGCTGATGCGCGCACCCGGCATCGCCTCGCTGTCGGTGGGCCACGCACGCATCAATGCCGACTTCCCCGGCACCGCGCGCAACGATGCCAATACGCCCACGCGCTTGTCCGACCATGACCCCACCGTGGTGCTGTTGCGCATGGCGCCCGCGTTGCGTGCCGACCTGGGCGCGATGGTCGCTGCGGCACGCGCACAAGTGACCGAAGGCGAGCGCATCGACTTCACTGTGGAGGTGGAGAACCGTGGGCCCGACAGCGCGGCGTTTGCCGCAGTGGCACTGGCCTTCGATGCCGCGGTCAGCCCACGGGTCACCGCCGCACCGGGCTGGAGCTGCCAAGCGCCGGACACCGCGACCCAGACGGTGGTCACCTGCACCATCGCCTCGCTGGCATCCGGTAACCCCCAGCGCTTTGCCGTGCAGGTCGACGCTGGCGCGGAACTGGCAGGACGCACGCTGACCCTGGCCGCTTCGGTCGCCTCGCAAACGCCCGACCCGCAGCCGGACAACAACACCGACACCGCCGCAGTAACCGTGCAGCCCGCGCTGCGCAGCGATCTGGCAGTGCGCCTGGAAGGCCTTGCCACACTGCCGACCACGGCCTTCAATGCCACCTATCGGGTGTTACTGGACAACCGCGGTAACGCAGCCGCTACCGGTGCCAGCGTGCGGATCGAAGGCAACACGGTGTCGGCGTTGTCGCAGCTGGTGCCGTCCAGCAGCTGGCGTTGCGACAAGCAGGTGCAGTCGCTGCGCAGCGCGATCTTCGTGTGCAGCACCGCCGCAACGTTGCAGCCGGGCGCGCAGGCCGCGTTTCAGCTGACCGTCGCGGCCAAGCCGATCCCGGCCGACGGTGCGATCCGCGTGCATGCCAAGGCCACATCGGCATCACCGGATGCGAACCCGGCCAACGATTCGGCGCTGATCGTCACCCCGATCGGCGGAGGTGATGGGCGCCGCTAATCGCAGTGCAGCACGTCGCAGTTCTTTACTGCGACAAAGGGCGCGGCCTGGTCCGCGCCCTTTTTTTTGTGCAAGCCAGCATGATGGTCTGCTGCGGTGCAGGACAGCGTTTTGCTTCGCCGTCCTTAACATGACAACTCATATCATTTGAAACTTCTTGAAGAAGGTGTCGTCGCAATGAGCGTAGCCGCGCAGTTCGAGATCGACTATCTGCAGTACATGGACGCGGACGGCCAATGGGTCCGCGACGACCTTCCCGCCGACGCTGCCAACCCGCAACAGCTGCTCGCCCTGTTCAAGCGCATGTTGTTCGTGCGCACCTTCGACACCAAATCGGTGGCCCTGCAGCGCACCGGCAAGCTGGGCACCTACGCGGCCTGCATCGGCCACGAAGCCACGCATGTAGGCATTGGCGCTTCGATGCGCAGCGGCGATGTGTTCGCGCCCAGCTACCGCGAGTACGGCACCATGTTCGAACGCGGCGTGCGCCCGCGCGATGTGCTGCTGTACTGGGGCGGCGACGAACGCGGCAGCGACTATCCGCGCGATGCCGATGCGGCGATCGACTTCCCGATCTGCGTGCCCATTTCCACCCAATGCCTGCATGCGGCCGGCTCTGCGCTGTCGTTCAAGCTGCAGGGCAAACAGCAGGTTGCGGTCGCCTGCTGCGGCGACGGTGGCAGCTCCAAGACCGACTTCTATGCCGCGCTCAATTCCGCCGGCGCCTACAAGCTGCCGCTGATCCTGTGCGTCATCAACAACGGCTGGGCGATCTCGGTGCCGCGCTCGGCGCAGACCGGCGCGCAGACGCTCGCACAGAAGGGCCTGGCCGGCGGTCTGCATTGCTTGCAGGTGGACGGCAACGACTTGGTTGCCGTGCTCGAAGCCATGCGTCAGGCCCGCGTGCGTGCACTGGCCGGCGATGGCGGCACGGTGATCGAGTTCCTGACCTATCGCCTGTCCGACCACACCACCGCCGACGATGCGCGGCGCTATCGCGGCGAAGAAGAGGTCAAGCAGGGCTGGGCTCTCGAACCGCTGCTGCGCCTGCGCCGCTATCTCACTGCGCAGGGTCTGTGGGACGAGGCGCAGGAAGAGGCCTGGAAAGCCGAATGCAGCGCGCGCGTGGACGAAGAGGTCAACGCCTATCTCAACACGCCGGTGCAGCCAGTCGAAGCGATGTTCGATTACCTCTACGGCGACCCGCCGGCCGAGTTGCTGGCACAGCGCGCCGAAGTGATGGCGCTGGAGTCGCGTCATGGATGAGCTCAAGCATGTGCTCGCAGAGACGTCGCAGCACGCCAGTGCCCCTTACAACGCTGCGGCAACGCGCGGAGAGATCGCCATGAGTTCGCCCATCACCTTGATCGAAGCCATCACCCAGGCGCTGGCCTGGGAGCTGGAACACGACCCCGCGGTGCTGGTGCTGGGCGAGGATGTCGGCGTCAACGGCGGCGTGTTCCGCGCCACCGCCGGCCTGCAGCAACGCTTCGGCAGCGCGCGCGTGCTGGACACGCCACTGGACGAAACCACCATCGCCGGGTTGAGCGTCGGGCTGGCCGCGCAAGGCATGAAGCCGGTGGCCGAGGCGCAGTTCGACGGCTTCGTGTATCCCATGGTCGATCACCTGATCTGCCACGCCGCACGCCTGCGTAACCGCACACGTGGCCGCCTGCATTGCCCGATGGTGCTGCGCGTGCCGTGGGGCGGCGGCATCCGCGCGCCGGAACATCACAGCGAAGCCAACGAAGCCATCTTCACCAACGTGCCCGGCTTGCGCGTGGTGCTGCCATCGTCACCGCAGCGCGCATACGGCCTGTTGCTGGCGGCGATCCGCGACCCGGATCCGGTGATCTACATGGAACCCAAGCGCATCTATCGCCAGTACAAGGAAGTGGTGGCCAACGATGGCGAAGCGCTTCCGCTGGATGTGTGCTTCGTGCTGCGCGACGGCACCGATGTCACCCTGGTGACCTGGGGCGCGCAGGTCAAAGAAGCGCTGGAAGCGGCCGACCAACTCGCCGGCGAAGGCATCAGCGCCGAAGTCATCGACGTGGCGACGCTGCGCCCGCTGGATTTCGACACCATTGCCGAATCGGTCGCCAAGACCGGCCGCTGCGTGATCGTCCAGGAAGCCCCGCGCACTGCCGGTTTCGGCGCAGAAATCGCCGCGCGCCTGGCGGAAAAATCGATGTATGACCTGGTAGCGCCGGTCGAACGCGTCACCGGTTACGACACGCACATCCCGCTGTTCCGGCTGGAAATGAAGTACCTGCCGAGCGTGGAGCGCATCGTGACCGCGGCACGTCGCGCGGTGGCAGCCGGCTGATATGCGCGCCCGTCTGCTTTGCGAACACCGCGCCGCCTACGCCAACCCGGTCCGCTTCCAGGCAGGCCAGCAGGTGAGCGTGGGCGTGCGCGACGAAGAATGGCCGGCGTTTGCCTGGGTCACTACCGACGGTGGCCGTGCCGGCTGGGCGCCACTGGCCTGGCTGCGCCCGCTGGGCGACGGCAGGGCTGAAGCCCTGCGCGATTACGATGCACGCGAACTCGATGCCCAGGCAGGCGAGGACGTGTTGCTGCATCACGAACACGGTGGTTGGTGGTGGTCCGAGCGTGCCGATGGCACGCAGGGCTGGCTGCCGGCTGCCGACCTTGAACTCCTCGACGACACCACGCCGCAGCTGCCTGCCGCGCAAGAGAATCTGCCATGAGCGACAACAAGACTTTCCACCTGCCTGACCTGGGCGAAGGCCTGCCCGACGCCACCATCGTCGAATGGTTCGTCAAGGAGGGCGACAGCGTGCGCCTGGACGATCCGCTGGTCTCGATGGAGACCGCCAAGGCGGTGGTCGAGGTGCCCTCGCCGTTTTCCGGCACCGTGACCAAGCTTGCCGGTGCCGCCGGCGATGTGATCGTGACCGGCTCCATGCTGGCGCAGTTCGCACTGGATGCCTCGCAGCCGCAGCGCGCCGACGGTCAGGACACCGGTCATGGACATGGTCACGGCGGCAGCGCACAGGCGGCAACGCCGAGCACCGGACAGAGCGCGGCTGGCCCGACCGAGCGTGTGGTCGCCTCCGACAACGGTGGCGAGATCGCCGATGCGGAGACAGCTTCCAGTACCGCAGGCGAGCGCGATGACGCCGGCACCGTGGTCGGTGCGATGCAGAGCTCCAACACCGTGCAGAGCGAACAGGCCATCGCGGTCGGCGGCGTCCGCGCCATGCCGGTCGTACGCGCGCTCGCCCGCAAGCTGCGCGTGGATCTGGCGCAGGTCCGCGCCACCGGACCGGACGGCACGGTGACGCTGGCGGACGTGAAGCAGGCGGCGGCCGCAGGGACCGCGCAGCCCTCACCCGGCGCGCATGGCGCGCCGACCTCTCTCGCCAGCGGGAGAGGTGGTGCGTTCGCCGAAGGTCCGTTCGTTCGCGGTCCGTTCGCTGAGGGTGGCAGAGCCACCGGGAGCGCTGACCACGACAGGGATCGCCCGGCAATCGCGACCCTTCTCCCGCCTGCGGGTGAAGGTGCCCGTAGGGCGGACGAGGGCCAGCCACGATCCACCCTCTCCACCAGCGGCAAACCCATGCGCACCCAGCCGCCAGGGGTGGTCGTCAAGGGCCAACCGGAGCAACTCAAGGGCGTGCGCCGCAACATGGCACGCGTGATGGCCGACGCGCATACCAAGGTGGTGCCGACCACCCTCAACGACGATGCCGATCTGCACGCCTGGCAACCGGGCAACGATGTCACCGTGCGTCTGGTGCGCGGCATCGTGCGTGCCTGCCAGGCCGTGCCCGCGCTCAACGCCTGGTTCGACGGCGATGCGCTCAGCCGCACCCTGCACAACCAGGTCGATATCGGCATTGCGGTGGATACCGAAGAAGGCCTGTTCGTGCCGGCGCTGCGCAATGCCGACATGCTCGATGCGCATGGCATCCGCGAAAGCGTCAACCGGCTGCGCCAGCAGGTGGAAAACCGCAGCATCGCCGCCTCCGAATTGAGCGGCTACACCATTTCGCTGTCCAACTTCGGCATGTTCGCCGGCCGTTACGCCACTCCGGTGGTGGTACCGCCCTGCGTGGCCATCGTCGCCGCCGGCCGTACGCGTTATCAACTCACTCCGGTGATGGGCGGGGTGGAAACCCACAAGGTGATGCCGTTGTCGTTGACCTTCGACCACCGCGCTGCCACCGGCGGTGAAGCAGCGCGCTTCCTGCGCGCCTTGCTGGACGATCTGGCGTTGGCCAACTGAGCACTTGCGCGGCGGGCCTTGCCGGCTCGCCGCGCATGCTGGAGCAGGACGCTCTATCGCAATCCGTCAATGTTGGCGCAGACGGATGCTTGCGCGGAGCAGCTAAGCGAGCGCCGTGGAGTTGCCGATTCCAGACATCACGGTGACGCCAGCCGTGCGACATCTGCGTGCGCTAATGCGCTAACGCTCTCGCCTTCCGCAGCGTCAGTGGCCAAGCTTGGTTGCAGCAAGCGCATTGGCCGATTCAGCTGCCGCTATTGGAAGCACCACCTCGTTCTTTCTCCGCACTTTTCAGCTCACGGAGAAGACGTTCCCTTTCGCCTCTGGGCGGCCGTAGCGTCTTGTGTTCGTAGTTTACCTCGGGGTCGGCGGCATCACGCCTAAAATATTCATATTGTTGCAACGCCATCTTTCCCTCCTTTTTCCTTTCCTTCTTGTCTCCATCAATTCTTGCGAAATTTCCTGACTCGTAACCCTTCCTATCGCTCTTGGACAATGGCGATCCATGGAGCATATCGTACGAGTTCGCAGCACTCTTGTGCGCGTTATCCGAGATCTTCATCTCCCTATTTTCAGCAGAGGCTTTGTATTTAGATCCCGGATATTTTTCGTGTTTCCCCCTTGAATCAAGGCCGACGGGACGAGACTCGCCTTGAACACCAACCCAACTCCCGAAGCTGACCCGTCGGCTACGCGATGCACTGGTTAATCCTTGTAGCGCGGGGTTCACCTGTTCTTGCGAAGCAGTTTCGGACGATTGCTGCTGCCGGCTACTGGTGCCGGCCACATTTGCGTCGGAGCTGGCGGAATAGGAAAAATGTGCGTTGCCGATGTGACCCGGTTTCATCACTATACCTCTTCGATTTTTGAAAAACGATTTAAACACCACGTCGCAACTGGGCAACCCAAGCAGCGCGGCTTTGCGCCGACACCAGCAGGGCTACGTCAACCAACGCCGGGTATCTACTCAACCTCTTGGCTACAACCAGGGGCTACCTCCGCCACACAACGGAAATAGATAAGACGGCCTGCCATACGCAAGGCGACTCCATCAGATAGCTGGCAGGACATTATTTTAATTTATTAAACCATGCGCCAATTAATACGTTGGCTTTTAATATACTCTCACTCTCTCGACGGCACGCTCGACACATGCAAGTTTGTAGACCGTTGCGAACTTTCGGTAGCACCGAGCGCGATGACCCGGTGGCAGGCCGCATTCCAATCCAGCAACGCCATCGAAGCTGCGACCATCGCAGATGGCATTGCACCGGGTACACAGGCTGGCGATGACTGACCACGGCCCAGGCGAATTCGCATTGGACGCATCAGACCTGGGAACGACGCGCCGATTGTTGCCACTGCCGCTTGGCGGCGCCATGGAGCGATATGCGCTGCAAGCGCACCTGCATTTCGTTTCGGCATGCACGCCGTCGACAATGCGCGGATAATCGCGCGATGTCATTGAAAGCAGATTGGCTGTCGCTACAGCTACAGCCCTTTTTCGAGTCCGCGCTCGCCAGGGCCGGTGTGCGCGCGCCCACGCCGATCCAGGTCGCGATGATTCCGCCGATGCTGGCCGGACGCGACCTGATCGCCACCGCGCAGACCGGCTCGGGCAAGACCCTGGCGTATGCCTTGCCGCTGCTGCAGCAGCGCCTGCAGGTGCCAGAACAAGCACCGCGCGTGCTGGGGGGACTGATCCTGTTACCGACGCGTGAGTTGGTCGCGCAGGTCGGGCAAACCTTGCTGTCGCTGGCCGCCGCCTTGCCGCGACGGCTGAAGATCTTTGCCGCCACCGGGGGTGAGGCGATCAATCCACAACTGATGGCCTTGCGCGGCGGCGCGGACATCGTCGTCGCCACCCCGGGGCGGCTGCTGGACCTGGTGACGCACAATGCACTGCGCCTGTCGCAGGTGGGCACGCTGGTGCTGGATGAAGCCGATCGCCTGCTCGACCCGGGCTTTGGCGCCGAGCTCGATCGCATCCTGGCCTTGCTGCCGGTGCAGCGGCAAAGCGTGCTGGTCTCGGCTACCTTCCCAACCACCATCGCATCGCTGGCCAAGCGGCGTCTGCGCGACCCATTGCGCATCACTATCGAAGCAACGCCCGAACAGGCACCGGAGATCGCACAACGCGCCATCGCGGTAGATGCCGGCCAGCGCACACAGCTGCTGCGTCATCTGCTGCAGGAACACGCGTGGCCGCAGCTACTGGTGTTCGTCGCCAGCCGCCACACTGCAGACAAGGTCGCCGAAAAATTGAGCAAGACCGGCATCGAGGCATTACCGCTGCACGGCGAATTGAGTCAGGGCCGCCGCGAACGCACGCTGCGCGCCTTCAAACAGGCGGACGTGCAGGTGCTGGTCGCCACCGATCTGGCCGGGCGCGGCATCGACATCGACGTCTTGCCGGCGGTGCTCAACTACGACCTGCCCCGCTCCACCATCGACTACACCCACCGCATCGGCCGCACCGCACGGGCCGGCGCCAGCGGCGTGGCGATCAGCTTTGTCACTGCCGACAGCGCGCAGCAGTGGCGACTGATCGAAAAACGCCAGGGCCTGCGCGTGCCGACCAGCGTGATCGAAGGCTTCGCGCCGACCCCGGCCGAGGCGCCCACCGGCGATGCACCCGACGCAGCGGTGCGGGCAGCAGATGACAACGGCGGCATCAAGGGCAAGCGGCCAAGCAAGAAGGACAAATTGCGTGCGGCGGCGCAGGCGCAGACCGGCAAGCCGGACCAAACGCGGCCAACGCACCGTAGGAAGTAGTCGTCAGGCAGATGCCGCCATCCAGCGCCAGCGGGCTGGCGGGTGGCTGCGCAACGTCCGTTAGTGGCCTGCAAGCACCTGCGCACGATGGGGCACTGCAAACTTCGTGCGGTCCGTGCACGTTGGCAACCGGAAGCCAACGTGCGCGATTCTTCTGCAGCGACGCAGGTAACAGCACCCTGAGGGTCTGCCACCTCGCAGCGGTCCGCCGCAGGCGGGGAGCAGCGAACTCAGTCCTGCTCGAAATCCAGCTCGCCATCACCGAATGCATGGTCGCTCTCAGCGCGCGGCATGCGCTTGCCCGGCTTGCGCAGGATTTCGACGAAGAACTGGTCGCCCCCTTCGGCAGTGAGCGCGTTGATCGAGCGGATCAGCTCGGCCGGCGGCAGTGCCACCGCGCTGGCTTCATCCACACCGAAGCGCATGTCGAAGTCCCAGTAATCCGCGCCTTCCGGCAGGTCCTTGCGGCGCTCGCGGCGGATGTACTTGCGGATATCGTTCTTGCTGGATTCCAGCAGACGATCGCGGTTCTTGCCTTCGAGGTTGAGCTGGTAGGTCTTGCGCATGGCGACATCGGTTGTGGGAACTGGCCGCCTATTGTGAGGCCAAGGCGGCATCACGGGCGAATCCGGCGTCATCCGGTGCTGCCAGCCCTCCCGCTGCGCAGTGCGCGCGCCATGGCTGCCACTGCAATACAGCCTCCGGCCCAGCAGTCGCGTTCCCTGCGCCAACCGCCCTGCGGTAGCCCAGGCCACGCGGCGTGCGCAGAGGCCGAGCAGCGTTTCGATCGCTGCGATACCACCCATGCGATGGCATCGCAGAACACCCGGTGCGACTCAATCGGCGTGGAAACGAACCCCTTCATTGAGCTTGCATTGATACGCCAGCAGCGGCCCACGTTGCTGGAGACCTGGTAGGTCATACATATAGGTGGTGAAGCGCAGGCTGCCGTCCGGGCGCAGTTGGTAGCGCATGAATTGCTGGATCGGCTTGCCGTCGTTGGCCACGGTGAAATGCGCGTCGGAAAAAGCCACGGTGCCGTCCGCGGTGATGCGATAGGCATCGACATGGCGACCGCCGCGGGTCTGGGTGACCGGGGTGCCTTCTTCGGGCGTGCAACGTGCAAGGTCGATGCTCACACTGACGTCGTAACCGGCGTCCAGGGCAGCGAGAACTTCGGCGCGGCTATTCAGCGATTCGGTGGCCAGAGCGGGCAGCGCACATGCGCATAGCGTGGCAAACATCGCGGCAGGAACAAGACGTGGCATGGCGGACTCCAGGCAGATGAAGGGATGCGCGAGCTGAGCTTTCAAGCACTCAGGACCGCCAACATGACCCAGTTCGTGCGGCATCGGCGCGCTGCGCTACGCATCACGCGGCATGATTGCGCTGCCTGGCGGACGCCGCGCACAGATCCAGGGTCTGGCTGCCACTCAGCGCACTGCGACAGATTGGCTCTGCGCGAGCGGGCATCCGCTAATCGAGACGCGATCGAGATCGTCGCCGACCAAGCGAAGCAACCCGCATCCTCATCTACGCACCGCACACGCCCTCGCTCCCGATAGAACGGGCAAGCACTTGCGCCACTGCAAAATGCATCGAACCGCCGCACCTATGCCCGCGTATTGACCTCACGCGGCACCTGCTCCGGCGCCGGTTGTAACGCTGGCGTTGCGCCAAGCAACAGCCGGTCCGCCAATGCGCGCGTGGCCACGCGCAACTCGGGCACCGCGGTGATTTCCCAATAGCGCCCACGCAATAAAGGTCCCACGCAATACAGCCCCGGCACGATCTGTCCGGCGCCATCGCGCACGCGCAGCTGCGCATCGGTGTCCACCCCCAGGCCCAATGGATCGGCGCGCAATAGACCGGCTTCGCGCATGCCGGCGATCAATGGGTCGCTGGTGCGGTCGATGTCGGTATCCAAGCCCGTCGCGCGGATCACCGCATCGTAATGACCGGTCTGCGCGTCGGCAGAGCCGCGTGGGCGGATCACCGCTTCCACGCCATCGGGCACCCAGCGCGCACGCAGCAAGCGCGCGGCGGCGATCTGCAACTGGCCCGATGCCTGCAATTGCGCCAGCTGTTCGGCAGCACCGGGCGCGACGCGATGGCGCGCCACTTCCCAGTACGGGCGCAGGTGCCGCAGGAAGCGCGCACGCTGGCTCAGTTCCAGGCGCTGCCACAGTGGCTGCAGATGCGGGCGTAGCGCATCCACCACGCGACGCCAATCGTCGACCACCGCGCTGAGCTGACGTACCCCGCGCAGCAGTCCGCGCAGATCGGCGTCCCTGAGCGCACGCTGCAGGTGCGGCGGCAATTCCAGGGGTGCGCCGGGCTGGCGCAGATGCGCCTGCGGTGCCAGCCCGCGCCGTGAAATGGCCAGCAAGCGGCCGCGGTGACCACGCGTGTGCAAAGTCAGGGCCACGTCCACCATGGTCAACCCAGTGCCGACGATCAGCACATCGTCGTCCGGCGACAGCCGCGCCAAGGCATCGCCGTGCCACGGCCAGCCGATATAGCGCGGATGTACGCTCAAGCGCGGGCCGATCCCTGCCAGCGCCTGCGGTTGCAGTGCGCCGACCGCCAGCACCACGCGATCGCTCTGGAAGGCATCGCCATTGGCCAGAAACACACGAAAGCCCTTGCGCACCCGCTCCACCGCCACCGCTTCTTGCGACAGCCGCATGATCGAGGCTTGCGCGCCACTCACCGCCGCATCCAGTTCGCTCCGCAGGTAGTCGCCATAGGCCAACCGCGGCAGGAACTCCAGCCTGCCACTCTCGCCCAGATGCAGGGTGTCGGCGAAGGCGCCGGGCGCCTGCGCGTCGATGCCCAGATCCTTGGCACGCACGTTGAGCAGATGCTCTGGCCGCGCTGCGCCATAGGCGATACCGCTGCCGAAGGTGTCGGCGACACCGACCAGGGTGATACGCACCTGCGCATCTGCCGTCTGCGCCAGCGCACGGACCAGCGCGGTGCCGCAGAAGCCGGCGCCGATGACAGTGATATGGGTTTCCATGTGCACATCTCGCTGAAAGACTCGCACGTTGTGCCCGCAGCGCGCCGCCGGTGTGTAAACGTTTGGTTAGCGACGAGCAGCCAAAAACGCATGAGCTGATCGCCGGCAGTGATGAGGCTTGTGGCGCAGGCAACGGCTGTTGCAGATGGCAGCGATATGACAGCGGTCGCCACTGCAACTGGTCGTGCTGCGTGGGTTTGCGCGTGCCTGTTTTGTGCGGCGCTGCGCAAGGTTGCGACTCAGACTGTTCCAGCTCATTTGCTGGCGCCGGTCAAGCGCACAGGGGTGTCGTCGATCGCACTTGACTGGCGATACCGGTGGCGACCGTCCGCTGCCTGGCTGGCTGGCTGATAATGCAGGTTTGCAAATCGAGCACCCGCCATGTCCAACTCCCCAGTTCGCCCGCAACGCGTCCTGATCGCTGGCGGCAGTCGTGGCATTGGCCTGGCGATCGCAGAAGGCTTCGTGCGTCACGGCGCGCAGGTCTCGATCTGCGCACGCAACGTCGCCGGCCTTGCACAGGCTGCAGAGGCACTTGCCCCGCATGGCGCGCCGGTGCACACACAGCCTTGCGATCTGGCAGACGCCACGCAGATCGATGCCTACGTGCACGCCGCGGCGCAGGCACTAGGTGGCCTGGACGTGGTCATCAACAACGCCTCCGGCTATGGACACGGCAACGACGACGCAAGCTGGCAGGCCGGTCTGGAGGTCGATCTGATGGCCGCAGTGCGCTGCAATCGCGCGGCACTGCCGTATCTGCGCAGCAGCGCTGCCGCGGTGATCCTCAATATCAGCTCGATCAACGCACAACGCCCAACACCGCGCGCGATCGCCTATTCCACAGCCAAGGCCGCGCTCAATTACTACACCACCGCGCTGGCCGCCGAACTCGCCCGTGCGCGCATCCGCGTCAACGCCATCGCACCCGGCTCGATCGAATTTCCCGATGGGCTATGGGAGCGCCGCCGCGCCGAAGAGCCGCAGCTGTATGCACGCATCCGCGACAGTATTCCGTTCGGCGGTTTCGGGCAGGTGCAGCACATCGCCGATGCCGCGTTGTTTCTGGCCTCGCCACAGGCGCGCTGGATCACCGGGCAGGTGCTGGCGGTGGATGGAGGGCAGTCGTTGGGAGTGTGAGATGCCGACCGCTGATGATTGTGCGGTCAACCATCTGCCTCATCAAACCGAATGCCGTCATCGGGGCCGCAGTTGATCGTGGAGGTGGAATCATCGCGTCGATGGCTGACAGGACATCCACTGGCCAGGCCGGCAACCGGTGCGTTGAGGCGACGCTTGACGACATGATAGGCGCCTGTCTGCGCAGGATGGGCGCCTCGGAGGTACTTCCGCTGCCAACCCTGTTTTGTCACTGCCGGATCTCCCTCTGCCAGCCTCTTGTTCCAGTCGTTGCGGCTATCACGCCAATCCATGAACGCTGTATGGAGAGCAGGCGCATCCTGTATCTCGTGAAATGTAGGCAGTTGAGCCCGGGCTTGATCGCACCATCAAAATCGAAGTCTGCGGTATAGATGGGTGATATCCGATGCATGGGGCCGGCCTATAAGGACAGGGTGCATTGATCGGCGGTGCGATCTGGCTGGCCAATCAGTACCGTGTCGACCCCCGCTGTTGGCGTCTTGTGGCGGCTGGGTAGCGTTGGATTGCCTTGATAACGCTTTCCATCGAACATCAGGGTCGCGGTGTATCCCTCGGTGATACCCCCACCCGAAACGAAAACGCCAAGATCGCGCCAGCCATGATGGGATGTCTTGAGGGCAACGATCGGAATCTTGGCCGTGATGAAGCCTGAGACGTGTCGATACGCGGGGCTTGATGATGAAGCGCTGCGATCGTCCGCCATGACCAGCAAAGTGCATCCACCCGAACCGCAATAGCGATTGCCGTTGAGATAGACAACCGCATCCTTATGGTTTTCTCGCAGCCCGCCTATGCTGACCTGGACTTCGGCTGGAATTTCCGGGCTTGCCGTCTCCTTGGCGTTGCGTGAGCCGAAAGACAGGCGTGCACCAATCTCCTTCTTCAAGGCGGCTTCTTCGCCTGGAGCAAGCCTGCTGCTACAGTCGATGGCTGCACGCGGGTCGGCATTCGCCTGGACATGGCTTGACAGGAAAAAGACGCTGCAAATGAGCATCTGCACCGTCACGATGGCGATCTTGCACTGGGGTTTCTGCGGGTCGGTCTGCATATCAGCACCCATCCTTGCCGCCGTTCGATGTCCCTGCCTTGGGCGTCAAGCCGGTGACAGGGTCCTTGAATGCCGGCATCAGTGCTTGAATATTCGATCCATAGTTATTGCCGGACGTGCCCTGGTCGATGGTTTCAGGATTGCCGGAGATATTGCCGGTGCCGAAATTATAGGAGGCAGCGGTGGCTTGCTGCAGTTGCTCGGCCGTGAAGTTGGGATATTCCGCAGAAAGCGTGGCCTGATTCTGTTGCAAGATATTGGCAGCGTAGTTCGCCGCAAATGAAAGGTCGTTCGCCTGCGCTTCGGTCACGTCGGGGTGCGCGCCCAGGTCGATCTGGAAGACGCCACGTCCCAATCCACCGCCATTTTGATTGATATCCCGAAAATTCGTCTCACGAATGCCGATCGCAGCCAGCATTGCGGGATCGATATTATGGGCGTTTGCTGCACTGGCGACGGTCTCCCAGTCATCGATGGCACGGTTGACACCGGATTGATCGCCCTGCGCGGTCTGTAATGCGTCTTTTACCGACTGATCCTGCGCAGCCCAGTCGCTGGAGGGAGTGGATGGTGGACACCCTGGCGGTGGCGGCGGCGAGCCTGGATTTCCGCTACTGGGCGGATTGCTGGTGACCGTGATCGGCGGGCTGGGCGGGTTGCCGGTTACCGTCGTCGGTGGAGTGGCGGTCACGGTGATTGGCGGGCTGGTTCCTGTCTCCTGCCCTCCGGCCATGAGCTCCATGTCGCTCTGATCCAGCTTGTCGATACCGGTCTGGCCAGGTTGCTTGTTTTGTTTGGAGCTTGATTCCTTCGCCGAAGCGGGATTCCCCTCTTTCCCTTTATTAGATTCCTTTTCCGACATGTCGTTCTCCATACTATGCACTGGCAGGAAGACTTCGATGTCAACATCAGAGTGACTGAAGGTTTGCTTGCCGCTACACGGCGAGTAGCCTAGGCCTTGCCAGTGTATGCCGCCTGAATATTTTGAGTATTGCGGATTATTTCAAATCAGGATTTTTCATTATTATTACTCTAGCGGCATGCATGGGATGCGCAGAGAGTTTTTCTTTACGTGGATTAATAAGATAAATACGCAGAGTTTTGATTGGCGTCATGGATGCTGGACGCTGAGTTGGAGACTTTTATCTCATTAACGCGACACAGCAATCCGCCGGATCGAATCTGTCATTACCGGTATTGGTGACGCAAGAGTGGCGTTAATGCTGCATCGCAGCGGCTTCGCAGCCCTGGAATCATCGTGCTGGGCGCGCACTCCCGCATGACAACTGCGCTCCCTGTCTCGGCGTTATCGTGGCCGAGGGCGCTATCCAACCAGCTCCGCCGCCTCGACAACGTGCTCCCCACGCGCCGGTGCCAGTGCGGCGCTGACCATTGCAGCAGCAATGCGCTCGGCCGGGTTGATGCGGAAGCGACGCGGCAGGATGGTGCCGAGTGCGCCAAGGACAACGCTGCCAACGTGCTCGCCGATGCGGCGCTGTTCGCGTTCGCCGCCGATCAGGCCGGGGCGTACGAAGGTGAGCGAGGGGAAGCCGATCTCGCGCAGATCGCGTTCCAGTTCGCCTTTGACGCGGCTGTAGAAGATGCGCGATTGCGCGTTGGCGCCGGCGGCCGAGTTCAGCACGAACACCGAGGTGCCCTGCGCGCAGGCTGTGCGCGCGATGGCCATCGGGTAATCATGGTCGATGCGATAAAACGCCTCGCGCGAACCAGCCTGTTTCATCGTGCTGCCCAGGGCGCAGATGGCTGCCTCCATGCGTGGCGCCGTCCAGTGATCGAGCCGTTCGAAGTCGATCACCTGGTTGCGCAACTTGGGGTGGATCTGCGTCAGCGGCCGCCGCGTGATCGCGACGACGCCGGTGCAACGCGTATCTGCCAGCAATTGCTGCAACACCTGTTTGCCGACCAGACCGGTCGCCCCTGCCAACAAGACATCCATCAGGCCATCCTCGCCATCAACGCGCTCCCTCGGAAACGATCCGCGCACTGCTGGCGATGCGGTCGCGCTCCACCGCGAGCAAGGTCAACGAGTGCGCCGGCGCCTTCCATTCGCTACCGCCGGCCACCACGCGGCCGCCGTGGCGGGCGGTGTCTACCAGCACGCGCCAGTGTTCATCATGCATCGCCGGTAGCGTAAACGACACGCTGGTGGAGGCGGCATTGATCAACATCAGCAGCGTCACGTTGGCAGCGATCTCGCGCAGGCCGGTAGTCGGCGAGCGGCCATCCAGGCGCAGCATCAGCGCGCGCGCTTCCGGGTCGTGCCAGCCGGCTTCGTCCATCTCGTGGCCGTCCGGCGCCAACCAGGTGAGATCCTTCAGTCCCAGCGCTTCGTCGAACTTGCCATCGAAGAAGCGGGCGCGATGCAGCAGCGGGTAACGCTGGCGGATGCGGATCAATCGGCGCACGAAGGCGGCCTGGTCGGCGGCAGCGGCCTTGGTCGCCGCAGTCCAGTCGATCCAGGTCAGCTCGTTGTCCTGGCAGTACGCGTTGTTGTTGCCGTTCTGGCTGTGGCCGAATTCGTCGCCGGCCAGCAGCATCGGCGTGCCCTGCGATAACAGCAAGGTAGCGAGCAGGTTGCGCATCTGCTGGCGACGCAGCTGCTTGATGGCCGGGTCGTTGCTCTCGCCTTCCACGCCGTAATTGCAGGAAATGTTGTGGTCGCTGCCATCCCTGCCATCTTCGCCATTGGCGAGGTTGTGCTTGCCTTCGTAACTGACCAGATCGCGCAGGGTGAAACCGTCGTGTGCGGTGACGAAATTAACCGACGCGGTCGGCCGGCGGCCGCTGTGATTGAACAGATCCGCAGAGCCGGTGAGGCGCGTGGCCAACTCGGCCAGCTGGCCGCCGTCGCCGCGCCAGAACGCACGCACGTTGTCGCGGAACTTGTCGTTCCATTCCACCCAGCCGGGCGGGAAGTTGCCTACCTGATAGCCACCGGGGCCGATATCCCACGGCTCGGCGATCAACTTTGTCTGGCTCAGCACCGGATCCTGGCGCACCGCATCCAGAAAACTGCCGGAGGGATCGAAGCCGTAACGCTCGCGGCCAAGGATACTGGCCAGATCGAACCGGAAGCCGTCCACGTGCATTTCCTGCACCCAGTAACGCAGCGAATCCATCACCATGCGCAGCGCGCCGACATTGGTGAGGTCGAAGGTGTTACCGGTGCCGGTGTCGTTGATGTAGAAGCGGCGATCGTCGGCCAGGCGGTAATAGCTGGCGTTATCGATGCCCTTGAACGACAGCGTGGGGCCGAGCTCATTGCCTTCGGCGGTGTGGTTGTAGACCACGTCCAGCAGCACTTCCAGGCCGGCATGATGCAGCCGCGCCACCATCTGCTTGAACTCGGCCACGGTGCGCGTGGACATGTAACGTGCCTGCGGCGCAAAGAAGCCCAGCGTGTTGTAGCCCCAGTAATTGCGCAGGCCTTTTTCCAGCAGATACTGATCGTCGACGAACGCATGCACCGGCAGCAATTCCACTGCGGTGACGCCGAGCGAGCTGATGTGGTCGATCAATTCGTCGGTCTTCAATGCCGAGAACGTGCCGCGCTCTTCCGGCGGAACCGCCGGGTGCAGCATGCTCAGGCCGCGCACGTGCGCTTCGTAGATCACCGTGCGGTTCCAGGGCGTCTGCGGCGGGCGGTCCTGGCCCCAGGTGAAGGCGGGGTCGATCACCGCGGATTTGGGCATGAACGCGGCGCTGTCGCGGCGGTCGAAGCTCAGGTCCTTGTCGCGATGGCCGATGGTGTAGCCGAACAGATGCGGCGCCCATTTGAGTTCGCCGACGATCTGCTTGGCGTACGGGTCCAGCAGCAATTTGTTGTGGTTGAAACGGTGACCGGCGTCGGGCGCGTACGGCCCATGCACGCGGTAGCCATACAACTGGCCGGGACGTGCGTCAGGCAGATAGCCGTGCCAGACCTCGTCGGTGTATTCGGGGAGCGCGATGCGCTCCTGCTCGCGGCCACGGTCGTCGAACAGGCACAACTCCACCCGGGTGGCATTGCGCGAATACAGCGCAAAGTTGACGCCTAGCCCGTCCCAGGTGGCACCGAGCGGGTTGGGACGGCCTTCGCGGATGCGCGAGCGCTGGGTGAACTTGCGAGTGGCCATCGGTGACTCCTTAGAACGGTGAACGCAAACGGCGCGCGATTTTGCACTGGCGGAGCGATCCGCAGAACATGGGCCGGCCCGCAGGCCGACCCATGCACGGTGCCAGACGCATCGTTACTGACGTGCAGCGATGGGTGTCGCTGCGTACTCGGCCGCCTGTTCGGCGGCGCGCTCTTCGGCCTCCACCAGCCGCTCGGCCATGGCCCAATGGCGGTCTGCGTGCCCGTCCGGGCGGCCCTCCGCCTCCCAAATCTCTCGTGCCAACTGGGCAAGCCGCGCCTGCCGTTCCATGTCATTCATTGCGTGCGTTTCTCTCGGGGGGTCAATTGTCTTGGGACAGCAACACTGCCACCGGCGCACGTGCAAACAGCGTGGATAGCGCCACACGGCCGCGCTGAGGCTGCAGCGTGCTGCCGTCGAGCACATTACGGTATGTGCCCTCGCCCAATGCCAACGACGCCTGACCCCAGGTTGCCGGCGCCACCAGCAGGGGCAGATCGCCTTCGCCCTCAGCGCCAGCGCCCAGCCGCGTGACGGCCACCACCAGCGACTGCCCGCGGTACTGGCGGCGGAATGCCAGCACGTGCGCATCGCCAGTGACCGCCACGTTCAAGGGCTGATAGTCGCCCTTCGCAAACAGCGATGGATGTTCGCGACGGAGCTGCAGCAACAGTGCCGTGAGGCGCGCCTTGACCGCGCCATCGCGCCAGCTGCGCAGCAGCGCGGTGACGTCGCGTGCCTGCTGCAGCCATTGCTGGCGCTGGGCGTAATCGACCGGGCGGCGATTGTCCGGATCCACCAGCGACAGATCCCAGCCTTCGGTGCCTTGGTACAGATCGGGCACGCCGGGCACGGTCAGGCGCAACGTGGTTTGTGCCAGTCCGTTACGCGCGCCGGCGGCGGCGATGTGGTTGCTGGCGCGCAGCAGTGCGCGCCGCAGCGGTAGCCCGGCACGGCTGCACAGCACCTGCTCCACCGTCGCCTGCACGGCTTGCTCATAGGCCGGCGAGCCATCGGTCCAGCTGGTGTGCAGCTTGGCTTCGCGCACCGCCTTGAGCAGCCACTGCGCGATGCGCTCGGCGTAGTCGGCAAGCGGCTCGGTCTGATCGGCGCCCAGGCCCAGCGGCCACGCCGCCACCAAGGTCTGCCAGAGCATCTGCTGGTCGCCTCCGGCCAGGGCCGGCGATTCCAGCGCGTCGGCCAGCGTATCGAAGTGGGCGCTCTGCTCCACCCACCAACGCGGCTGCTCGGACAACACCGCCAACCGCATGCGCAGGTCTTCGCCGCGCTTGTGGTCATGCGTGGCGGTGGCCAGCAATGCACGCGGGTAATGCTTGGCACGCTCGAGATTCTGCGCGTGGAACTGCGCGGCTTCGTTGGCGAAATGGGTCGGGTGGCTGCCGACCTCGTTGCGCGATAGCAGCACGCCATGCCGGTAGAACGCGGTGTCTTCCACCGACTTGGCGTTGAGCGGTGCGGACAGCTGTTCCACGCGACGGCGCAGGATGCGTCGCAACGCGATCTGCGCGCGGTCAGCACCGGCATCGTCGAGCAGCCAGCGCTCAATCGCATCCACGGCCGCCACGATCGACTCCGGCATCCCCTCGCGCGCCGTTGCAGCAGTGGCGCGCAAACGCTCCGCCTCACTGCCGGTGATGCCCTTGGCACCGGCATAGGTGCGGTACACCGGGAACCAGCGCAGCAACACGCACAAGCCGCGCGCCAGCATCTGCGGACTGAACTCGCGCGTCGGCGGATCCAGCCGCGCCAACGCCGACAACGCACCAACGGCGCGATTGAATTCGGTCTGCAGCGGGCCACGCAGGATTTCATCGCGGGCGGTGCGTTCTTCCTGCGCGAAATCACCGCTGCGTCCGCTCACCTTCTGCCAGGCACGCGCCAATGGCTTGAAGCCGGCCGCGTCGTGCAGCACGCCGCCCACCTGGTCCATGAAGTCGTAGCCGGTGGTGCCATCGCACGGCCAGTCGGCCGGCAGGTGCTCGCCGGGGGCCAGGATTTTTTCCAAATACAGGCCCAGCGTGCCGGGCTTGAGGCCGCGCGTACGGCCGGCCGCATCCAGCCGGCTGCGCAGCTTGCGCACATACCCAGTGGGGTCGGTGAGCCCGTCCACGTGATCGATGCGCAGGCCATCCAGATGGCCTTCGGCCACCAGCCGCAGCGGCAACGCGTGCACCGCATCGAATACCGCCGGCAATTCCACCCGCAATGCCACCAGCGAGGTGATATCGAAGAAGCGACGGTAGTTGAGCATGTCATTGCCCACGCGCCACCAGTTCAAGCGATACGGCTGACGTTCGATCAACTTGTGCAGGCGACCATCGCCGCGCTTGGCGCCGTCGTTATAGTCGCGCAGCCACTGCGCGCGCGTGGCCTGTTCTGGAATTTCCAGCGTCTGCGGACGAATGGGATAACGCTGGTCGTAATGCGCCAACGCAGCACTGCCGTCGTCGTCGATCACCAGCGTGATCAGGCCTTCGGCCAGCGCTGTTGCATACGGGCGGTCCAGCACCGCCAACCACACCTTGCCGTCGCGCCCCGGCGCGCGCCAATCGATATCGAACCAGTCGGCATGCTTGGCGCTGCGGCCGTTACGCAATACATCCCACCACCACGCATTCTGCGCATGCGTGGCCATGTGGTTGGGCACGATATCGGCGATCAGGCCCATGCCGTGTTCGCGCGCGGCCTGCGACAGCGCGATCAATGCGTCTTCGCCGCCGAGTTCGGCATTGACCACGGTGGGGTCGATGTTGTCGTAGCCGTGCGTGGAGCCCGGCACGGCCGTGCCGATCGGCGAAAGATACAGGTGGCTGATGCCCAGCCCGGCGTAGTACGGAACCTGCGCGCGCGCATCGTGCAGGGTGAAACCGGCATGCAGCTGCAGGCGGGCGGTGGCGCGTAGGTCGATCATGGATGCGTTTCCGAAACGGCCGCGACGCGACGCGCCTCGGCAAAGCCCTGCAGCGCCGAACTCAGACGCGCATGCGGCAAGGGATCGGGCAGGCGTCGACGCCAGTTGGGATGGACTTCGACGGTGCCCGGCAGATTGGGTTGTTCGTCCAGCGCGAGCGCGTCCTCCACCGGCAACAAGGCCAGTGGCGAGACGCTGGTGGCGGTGAAACGCAGCGCGCCCAGCAATGGGTCATGCGCACTGCCCAGGCCTGCGTGTTCGACAGCAGCCTCCAGCCGTGCCACGTCCTTGAGGCGCGCTTTGGAATCGTCGCTGGCCTGTACGGGCTGGATCAATTCCAGCTTGCGCCGCCATTCGATATCGCGGCCGGCGCGCCAGCCGGTGAGCGTGGGCAGATCGTGCGTGGTGGTGGTGGCGATCGCATCCGGCCGCCACAACGCCGGCGACACGAAGGCGCCGTCGTCGTCGCGGGTGAACATCAGCACATCGATGCCCATCACGCCGCGGCGCGAGAGTTCTTCGCGGATGCCCGGCGGCACCACGCCCAGGTCCTCGCCGATGACAATCGCCCGATGCCGCCACGATTCCAGCGCCAGCAGGTTGAGCAGGTCGTGCAACGGGTACGCCAGATACGCACCTTCATTGGAACTGGCGCCGTCGGGCACCACCCACAGCCGCAGCAGGCCAAGAATGTGATCGATCCGGATACCGCCGCGATCGCGCAGCACCGCACGCAGCAGCGCGATGTACGGCGCGTAGCCGCTGCGCCGCAATGCGGTGGGCGAATACGCAGCGATGCCCCACTGCTGACCATCGGCATTGAAGGCATCCGGTGGCGCGCCCAGCACCAGGCCGCGCAACACCGTGTCGGCTGCTGCAGCGGCTTCGGCGCCGTTCGGGTCGAAGCCGACCGCCAGATCGGCGATCAAACCGATCTTCATGCCGCGCTCGTGCGCCTCGCGTTGCGCATCGGACCAACTGCGCGCCGCCAGCCATTGGGTGAACACATGCAGCTGCGGATCGTTGTCGCCGAAATCCTGCGCGGCGAAGCGTGCAAAGCCCTCCAGCGCCGCGCCACCTGCAGTGCGGAAGGCGATCAGGTCGGCGTGATCGGGCGAGACACGCGTATACAGCTGGCGCAGCAATTCCCACTTGGCGTGTGCCGAGGCCTGCCAATCGATCAATGCGCCGTTGTGCAAGCGATCGAAACGTTCGCGCAGGCCGGGTACATCGTTGAGTGCATCCAGCGCCAGTTCGCCCAGGATGCGCACCGGCGCGGCGTGCAACGGATCGAGAAAGCGCCGATCGCTGGGCGAATATGGGCTGTAGCCACCCGTCACCGGACGTGAGGCGTGTACCGGACTCAAGGCCAAGGCATCGGCGCCGGCCAAGGACGCATGCCGCAACCATTCCACGGTACCGGCCGCATCGCCGATGCCACCGTCGTCCAGACTGCGTGCCGAATACACCTGCAACGCCATGCCCCAGGCACGCGGCGATGGTTGGCCGCAGGCATCGGCCACGCTGAAACAACGCAATGGCGCTACTGCCACCTGCTGGGTGATCGCGCCGATCTGCAGCGTCCAGTAACCGAAGCGCTGCGGAGCGCGCACGTGCCCTTGCGTATCCGCGCGTGCGTCTTCGCTGGTACCACTGTCGTCGGTCCAGCGGCCGCTGGCATTGGCTGCAACGCGCAACGGCAGCGGCTCGCCCACCTGCACGGTCAGTAGCGGTGCCGGCTCGGCGGCCTGCGCGGTGCAGCGGCGCAGGCTGTCGGCCCGTTGCGCCGCAGTGGTGGCGGGCAACTCCAACGCGGTGAGCACCGCATGCACCGATTGCTCGGACACCTGCCGCCGCTGGTCACTGGCATCCACCCAATCCACCATCACCCCGGCTGCGGCGGCCAGGGTGTTGAAGTCCTCACTGCCAGGAGCGCGCGGACTCATGAGTGCACCTCGTGCCAGGCAATGAAGCCATCGACCGGCAGCTGCCGTGCGTCGGCAACGACGTTTTCAACATGCACCACGCGTCCGCGCACCGGTGGCAACGGCACTGCCCGGTTGCCCACATTGAAGGCGATCTGCCACAACCCACCCGGCAATTCCCACGTGGCCGTCACCGCACCATCGGCAAGGACGCTGGCACGCACGGCGCGTGCTTGCGCCAAGCCCGGCACCAGCCATTGACGCCGCACGTCCAGCAATGCCTTGAACCAGGCGGCCCACTGCGCGCCGTCGCCGTCCGCTGCATCGGCGATCGGCGCACGCGACGACGCGAATGTGGAATGGCTGTTCGGGTCGGGAATGGTGGCGCGCTGTGCTGCGTCGGCGAACGCAGCGAAGTGCGCAAACTCGCGACGGCGCCCTTCGCGCACTGCGTCATCCAGCGGCGGGCCGAAGTCGGTGAAGAACAGGAACGGCTGCTTGGCGCCCCATGGCTCGCCCATGAAAAACAGCGGAATCATCGGCGTGAGCGCGGTCAGCGCCAAAGCCGCACGCAAGCGTTGCGGCGACACCAGCACGCTCAACCGTTCGCCGCGCGCGCGGTTGCCGATCTGGTCGTGATTCTGCGCAAACACCACGAACTTGTGCGGCGGCAACGCGCCGCTTGGCTCGCCCCGCACATGCCCGCGCGGATCGGGCTCACCCTGGTATGCAAAGCCTTCGCCGAGCACGCGCGCCAGGTGGTCGGTGGGCTTGTCGGCAAACGCGGCGTAATAGCCTTCTTCTTCGCCGGTCAGCAGGACATGCAAGGCGTTATGGAAGTCGTCATTCCATTGCGCGGTATAGCCACGTTGCAATTGCGAGGCCTGGTTGGCTTCGTTTTCCAGCACCAGATGCACATGCCGACCCGCCGGCAAGCTGGTCTCGATAGTCTCGCGCAAGGTGTCCAGAAAGGCATTCGGCGAGATCGCATGCACCGCATCCAGGCGCAGGCCATCCAAGCCATATTCGTGCAGCCACATCAGTGCGTTATCGAGAAAATACCGCTGCACCGGCGGCTTGCGAAAATCGATCGCTGCGCCCCATGGGGTGGGCTTGTCGTCGTTGAAGAACGGGCCGGCGTAGCTGTGCAGGTAATTGCCGTCCGGGCCGAAGTGGTTGTAGACCACATCCAGCAACACCATCAGGCCGTGCCCGTGCGCCGCGTCGATCAGGGCCTTCAATTGGTCCGGGGTGCCATAGGCGTCGGCCGGCGCGTACGGCAGCACGCCGTCGTAGCCCCAGTTATGCGCACCGGGAAACGCGCTCAGCGGCATCAGCTCGATGGCGGTGATGCCCATCGCCGCCAGTTGCGGCAGTTGCGCCTGCACACCGGCGTAGCCGCCGCAGGTGCCCACATGCAATTCGTAGATCACCGCTTCGTCCCACGGCCGCCCCTGCCACTGGGTGTGTTGCCAGGCGTAGCCATCGGTTGGCTGTACCGCGCTGGGGCCGTGCACGCCCTCAGGCTGCCAACGCGAGGCCGGGTCCGGCACCGGCTCGCCGCCGTCGATGCTGTAGCGATAACGTGCACCGGGCGCGCAGTCGATCATCGCGCTGAAGAAGCCGTCCTGCCCGGCCTGCAGCGCGCTGCGCGCGCCGTTGTCAAAAACCACATCCACGCCGTTGGCAGCCGGTGCCCAGAGCGCGAAGCGCACCTGTCCCTCACCCGCCGGCCAGGCGCCCCAGGCCGGGATGATGTCGTTGCGCTGGTTCATCGTTATTTCTCCGCTTGCAGGTAGATCGTGGCCAGCGGCGGCAGGGTCAGGCGCAGACGTTGCGTATGCCCATGCATGCCCATCGGCTCGGTCGCAAGACGACCGCTATTGCCGAGGTTGCTGCCGCCATAGTGGGCACTGTCGGTGTTGAGGATTTCGCGCCAGATGCCGGCACGCGGCACTCCCACGCGGTAGTCGTGCAGCGGTTGCGGGGTGAGGTTGCTCACCGCCAGCAACGGCGGCGCGGCGCCTTCGGGGTCGTGACGGATGAAGGCGAGCACGCTGTTGCGTGCGTCGTCGGCCACGCTCCAGTCGAACCCCTCGGCACGATGCGTGCCGCGATACAACGCTGGCACGCGGCGCAAGGTGGCGTTGAGATCGCTCACCAATTGCTGCACGCCGCGATGCGGCGCGCCGTCGAGCAGATGCCAGTCCAGCGACTGATCGTGATTCCAGTCGGCCCACTGGCCGAATTCGGCGCCCATGAACAGCAGTTTGTCGCCCGGATGCGCCCACATCAGCGCCAGGTACGCGCGCAGGTTGGCGAAGCGGCGCCAGTCGTCGCCCGGCATCTGCCCGAGCAGGCCGCCGGTGCCATGCACCACTTCGTCGTGCGAGAGCGGCAAGACGAAACGCTCGGAGAACGCGTACACCAGGCCGAAGGTGAGCTGGCTGTGGTGCTGCGCGCGCTCGGCCGGATCGCGCTGCATGTAGCTCAGCGTGTCGTGCATCCAGCCCATGTTCCATTTATGGGTGAAGCCCAGCCCGCCCTCGCTGATCGGCGTGGTCACGCCCGGCCAGGCGGTGGACTCTTCGGCGATGGTCAGCACACCGGGAAACCGTGTTGCGATCTCGCTGTTGAGCTGGCGCAGGAAGGCGACGGCCTCCAGATTCTCGCGGCCGCCGTGCGCATTGGGGACCCACTCGCCTTCGGCGCGGCCGTAGTCGCGATACAGCATCGAGGCCACTGCATCCACGCGCAGGCCGTCGAGGTGGTAATGGTCGATCCATTCCAGCGCGCTGCCTTGCAGGAACGCGGTCACTTCGGGCCGGCCGTAGTTGTAGATCAGCGTGTTCCAGTCGCGGTGCATGCCTTCGCGCGGGTCGGCATGCTCGTACAGCGCAGCGCCGTCGAACTGCGCCAGGCCATGGGCATCGCTTGGGAAGTGCGCGCTGACCCAGTCCAGGATCACGCCGATGCCGGCGCGATGGCAGGCGTCGACGAAGTGCGCAAAGCCATCCGGGCTGCCGTGGCGCGCGGTGGGCGCATACAGGCCCAACGGCTGGTAGCCCCACGAACCACCGAAGGGGTGTTCAGTGATCGGCAGCAACTCGATATGGGTGAAGCCCAGCCGCTGGACGTACGGGATCAGCTCACGGGCCAGGCTGGACCAGTCCAGCGGCTGGTCGCGCCCATCGCGACGCCACGAGGCGGCATGCACTTCGTAGATGGACAGCGGCGCCGACGGTGCCTGCACCGCACGCCTGGCCATCCATTCGGCATCGGTCCACGCAAACGCGGCGCCATCGGGCACCACCGAGGCGGTGGCCGGCGGCAGCTCGCTCTGCCGCGCAACCGGGTCGGCCTTGAGCAGTACGCGGCCGTCGGCGGCAGTGATGACGTACTTGTAGCGGGCGCCGGCTTCCACGCGCGGCAGGAACAGCTCCCAGACGCCGCCGATGGGTTGCCGCATCGGATGCCGTCGCACGTCCCAGCCATTGAAATCGCCGACCACCGCAACGCGCTGCGCATGCGGCGCCCACACCGCAAAGCGCACGCCCGGCACGTCGCCGCAGCGCAGATGCTGCGCGCCCAATGCGCTGCGCAATGCCTGCCCGTCGCCAGCGGCGATCTGCAGCAGCAACGATTCGTCCAGGGTCGGAGCGAACGCGTACGGGTCTTCGATCTCCTGCACCACGTCCGGCCAGACGATGCGCAGCCGGTACGGCCCATCGACTGCCAGCTCGCCTTCGAACACGCCATCGACCGCGCCGACCTGCATGCGCGCCAGCAACTTGCCGCGTGGATCGATCAGGCCCATCGCCTCGGCACCGGGCGCCAGGACCCGAACGCGGCGGCGGCCATCGGCCTGCAGGTGCGGGCCCAGCACCGCGAATGCATCGGTGGGCGCTGCATCGGCCAGCGCCTGCAGGGCAGGCGCGCTATCAGAGACTTCTTCCGTGATCACACCTTCGCCTTCCGCTGCCTGCCCTTGCACGCCCAACCGTTCGCTCATGACACCATCGCAAGCGCAGGTGCGGTTGCAGCGGTGTGCTCATAGAGGGACAGATACTTCTTGCCGGCCACATCCCAGCCGCTGGGCCGCAGCATGGCCGCGCGGCGCATGGCCGACAGCAGGCTGGGCAAGCGGAAGGTGCGGAACGCGCGTTCCAGGCAGCGGCGCAAGGCCTCCACGCTGGCATGCTGAAACAGGAAACCGGTGACGCCGTCGTCCACGGTATCGATCAGCCCGCCGGTGGCATGCGCGATCGGCAGGCATCCGAAGCGCTGCGCATACATCTGGCTCAGGCCGCAGGGCTCGAAGCGCGAGGGCATCAGCAGGAAGTCGGCTCCGGCGAACATGCGCCGCGCCAGGCCCTCTTCAAAACCGATGAAGGCGCCGACCTGGCCGGGGTAGCGGCGGGTCAGCTCGGCGACCTGCTGTTCGATCTCCGGCTCGCCACCGCCAATCACCGCGATCTGGCCACCGGCCGCAACGATCTGCGGGGCAACCTCGCAGATCAGGTCCAGGCCCTTCTGATGCACCAACCGCGACACCACCGCAAACAGCGGCCCGGCGCTGTCGCGCAGCCCCAGGGCCTTGCGCACCTGGGCGGCATTGACCTGCCGGCCCTGCCACTGGTTCACGCTGAAGTGCGTGTCCAGATATTCGTCGGTGCGCGGGTCCCAGCTGGCGTCGATGCCGTTGACGATGCCGGTCAGCGCGCCCTTGGCAGCGCGTCCGGCCAGCAGCCGGTCCAGCCCGCAGCCCTGCGCCGGGCCGGTGATCTGCTTGGCATAGCTGACGCTGACGGTGTTGACGTGGTCGGCATTGACGATGCCGCCGCGCAGGAACGACATCTGCCCGTAGAACTCCAGTTCGGCCACGCGCTCGGCCGGGATGCCCAGCGCAGACGCCATCGAATACGGTACCAGGCCCTGGTAGGCCAGGTTATGGATGGTCAGCAGGCACGGCGTGGTGCCGCCGGACCAACGCACGTAGCCGGCAGCCAGCGCGCATGGCCAGTCGTTGAGATGCAGCAGGCGCGGCTTCCAGCCCAGACCGGCATGACCGGCAGCGATTTGCGCGGCGGCATGCGACAAGGTGGCGAAACGAATCGCGTTGTCTTCGAACTCCGAACCGCTGGTGCTCACATACGGCGAGCCATCGCGTTCGAACAGTTCCCTGGACAGCAGGATATAGATCGGCAGCCCATCGGACTGCACGATGCGGCCGATGTCGCAGGCCGGCAGCGCGGCATGCGCCAGCACGCGGCCCACGATCTCCACCTTGCCGGCACGCTCGAGCACGGCACGGTAGCCGGGGATCAACACGCGCACGTCGTAGCGATGGCGCAGCGCGCGCGGCAGCGCTGCCGCGACATCGCCCAGACCGCCCGCCTTGATGAAGTCGGCCATCTCCGAAACCACGAACAAGGCACCGCGCGTATCGGCCAGCGACACCGGCAAGCGTTCGTGATGGCGGATGAACCGCCCACGCGCATCACGCGGACGCCCGCTCTTCTTCAGCGTGGGGATCATCGTGCTGCGCTCTAGGCGTGCAGTGCTGGCGTGAAGCGGCATCGTGGCAACCATCTAAACGTCCGTCGTAAAGTGGGTGGAGACGGAAAACGGCGAAGCGAAAACCATCGCCTGCCGATGTGGCCAGACGAGATGCTACGAATGAGGAGCTAAGGACAACGCGGTAATCCACAGTCGTCCTTGGTGATGAATCTACACCCCGACCAAATAAAATATGCGTGAACACGTGCTGACTTTTCTGCGACAAGCCACATTCCTTTACGCACGGTTGCGCGTGCACGGAGGCATAAGCGCGACATTGCAGTGCGATGACATCCCCGTATCGGTGCGAAGACAGTGAGATGCACCGAATGCGGGAGAATGCAGCCGCGTTCGTCGTCATCTGAGTAACTTGTTCATTGATGCCTTCGCGTCCTCTGTCGCGACTTTGCTTGGCCAGTTGCCTGCATGCTGTCGGTACGCGCTGCGGCCCGGCTTGCTCAAGCACCCCATGGGCGCGCCGATAACGAGCGTTAGCACAAGACTTTTCGAGACCCTGGCGCATGGCAGACCAGCCCGAACACCCAAGCCGTCCACGTGGCGGGCTGCGCCGCCTGCTGCCCTGGGGCGGCGCGGACACCGCGCGCGCAGCGACGACCCTGCCCACCGTGATCAACGGCGAGCGCAGCGGGCAGGGCTTGGCCGCGCATCAGCTGGTGCCCGCCAAAGCCAAGTCCGGCGCACACGATCCCGCTGCCGCCACTGCATTGCTGATGCGGCTGTTTTCGCATGCCGCGCATCCGGAGGCACTGCTGCTCGCCTTCGCCGAAGGCATCGCCAGCCTGCACGGCGAGCTCGGCGACATGGGCGTGCGCCTGGGCGCGGCGTATGCAGCCGGCGACTGGCCCGGCTATGGCCGTGCCTTGCGCCAGCTGATCGACAAGTACATCCGCACCATCGACATCGGCGATTCGCTGGCCGAAGGCCGCACCGAGGCCGAGCAACTGCGCGACCTGCTGCGACACGCGCTGGGCAACGCGCTGGCCACCCTCTTGCAACGCAGCCCGGAGCTGGCCGAAGAAGCGCAGACGCTGGCATCGGCACTGCGCCACTGGCGACCGGGACACGAGCTGATCACGCTGGAACAGCGCCTGCGCGAACTCAGCCATCAGATTGGCCTACGTGCTGAAGATGCCAGCGAGCAACAGAACCTTTTACTCGGTCTATTCGACCTATTGTTGGAGAACGTCGGCGAACTCCTCGACGATCGCAGCTGGCTGCAGGGCCAGATCTCGGTCGTGCGGCAGCTGATTTCCGGCCCGCTGGACGTCAGCTCCATCGAACAAGCCCGCGGCACCTTGCGTGAGGTGATCTACAAACAAGGCCTGCTCAAGCAGGGCATCGCCGACTCCAAGACCGCCATGCGCGAGATGATGGTGTCCTTCGTCGACCGGCTCGACGGCATGGCCACCAGCACCGGGCAATATCACGACCGCGTTGCCGGTTATTCGCAGGCGATCGGCGAAGCACGCGGCATTCCCGACCTCAACCGGCTGCTGCAGGATCTGCTGCAAGACACCGCTGATGTGCAGGCACAGGCTCTGGCTGCGCGCGACGAACTGCTTGCGGCGCGGCGGCAGGTGGAAGATTCCGAACAACGCATTGCCTCGCTCGAGCAGGAGCTCAAGGACGTGGCCGGCCTGGTGCGCGAAGACCAGCTCACCGGCGCGCTCAACCGGCGCGGCTTCGAAGAACTGTTCCAGCGCGAAGCGGTACGCACCCAGCGCAGCGGTCAGCCGCTGTGCGTGGCGATGTTGGACCTGGACGACTTCCGCCGCCTCAACGAGACCCACGGCCATGCCGGTGGCGACGCCGCGCTACGTCACACCGTGGACGTGGCCAAGGCCGTGCTGCGCACCACTGACGCCATCGCCCGCTTCGGCGGCGAAGAATTCGTCTTGCTGCTGCCGGACTCGACCATTTTCGAAGCCAGCGCGGCAGTGATCCGTCTGCAACGCGCATTGGCCCAGCGCTCGTTGCTACACGAGGACGTGCGCGTGTTCGTCAGCTTCAGCGGCGGCGTGGCACTGCGCCATCTCGACGAGGCTCAGGACGATGTGATCCGCCGTGCCGACCGCGCCATGTACGACGCCAAGGCGGCCGGCAAGAATCGCGTGATCAGCGCGGATTAGCGGCAGGTGCCGACAGGTGAGTGCCCGCGCCGCGGATCCGACGCCTGCCTGGGACAGGCAGAGCCGGCGCCCTACGCCGGCTCATTGGCTGGGCAGGCGTCTTGCCAATCGCTTCAAGGGTGCTGCCAGCGCAGCGTGAGATAGTCCACCACCTGTTGCGTCTGGGCCGCGGCGAGAGATCCGTGGCGAAACAACATGCAGCCGCCAACCTCAGGCAGCGACGCATTCACGTCCAGCTGGCGGGCGATCTCGGGCACTCCGCCGTCCACTGTCCAATCCGGCTCCAGTGCGTTGGCAGTGCCGACCTTGTACAACGCCATGCCGATATAGAGTTGCACGCGCCGACCGCGCACGGTGTCCGCCCACCAGCGTGCGATGGTGTCGTAGCGCACAGCCTGGCGGGCCAGCGGCCAGTAAACCTGCGGCACGATGTAGTCCACGAGTTCTTCGCGAACCCAACGGCGGGTATCGGCGTAACTGGTATCAAATGCGGGCGCGCCGGCCTGTGTGTCCGAGCCCAACGGATCATCCTGGCGATTGCGCCACACCCCGGCCGGGCTGACCCCGAATGCCACCCCCGGCCTGATCGCCCGAATGGTCCTGGCTACCTCTCGCATCAATCGATAGGTGTTGTCGCGGCGCCAATCCCCTTTGTCGGCAAATCCGGCCCCATGGGCGGCATAGCTCTGTGCGTCGTCGAGGGGAGACTGCGCCGATTCGGTATAGAAGTAGTCATCGAACTGCACCCCATCCACGTGGTAGCAGGCCACCAGTTCCGCGACCACGCGACAGATCCAGCGGCGCACGGCCGGCATGCCTGGATCGAGCACCAGCCGATTGGCCGCCACGCCAACCCAGTCGGGGTGACGCAGATACACGCTCTGGGGCGAATCGGTCGACGCAGTGGCAAAAGCATCGAGCGTGGCCTGGTCCAGGCCGGTCGAAACACGATAGGGATTGAGCCAGGCATGCACCTGGATGCCCCGCGCATGTGCATGCCGCAGCAGGAATGCCAGCGGGTCGAAACCCGGGTCCTTGCCGAGAACGCCGGTCATGACCGGCGACCATGGCAGGATGCGCGAACGGTACAGCGCATCGGCACAGGGCTTGACCTGAAAGACCAGGGTATTCAGATGCAGTGCCTGGGCCTGATCGACGATTGCCAGCAATTCCTGCTGCTGCACCTCGATGCGTTCGGCAGGGTCGACGATCCGCGCGGATGCGGCGCTTGGCCAGTCGAGATTGAACACGCTGGTGATCCAGGTTGCGCGCATCTGCACGCCCGGGAGCGTGGCCGCGCTGGCTGGAACGCCCACGATGGCCGCGGCCATTGCTGCCGAACCCAAACCTAGAAAGCGCCGCCGACCAATCGCGGGGGAGCCGCCGGCCGGTGCCGCATCCCGATCCGCTGCAGGCATTGTCTGGAACGCCTGATCCGTCTGCTGCACGGCAGGCAACGCCGCACGCGTGTCGTCGTGTTCTTCAGAGGTCTTCTTCACGCATCCCTCCTGCATCACGTTGCTGCAGTCGTGGCCGGGCCTCTATGCCAGGCCCGGCTGCCGTCATCCGGCACATTCCGATACCACCCACCAGGCACACCCTAGCAATGGCGACCGCCGGAACGCGCGCGCAACATCGGAATCAAGAACCTCGCTTCGTCAGGTACGCAGCCGCCGTGACGCACGGCCCGAAACGGCGGCGCCATCGCGCAGATGGGCGCTCGCAAACGGCCAACCGTCACTGGCGGATCATTGGCAGCCACCGTCATCGCCATTGCGCTCGACCGACGCCAGCTAACGATGCCGCACCGGTGCCGAGCCCCCTCCCAATCCGGCGGCCGTGACGCGGCATCAATGCGCCGGCTTCTTCCCGCGCAGCTTCTGGAACAGCATCACCGCGCCCAGCACGATCGCACCAGCAACCACGCCGACCAGCATGTTGCCCAGCGCTTCGACCAGCCAGCCCATGCCGCCGGCCGACTTGGCCAGATCCACCACCAGGTGATGCAGCGCCGGGATGTTGTGCACAAGGATGCCACCGCCGACCAGGAACATGGCCAGCGTGCCGGCCACCGACAGGAATTTCATCAGCCACGGCGCCGCTACCAGGATGCCGCGACCGAACGCAGCCAGCCCGGCGCCCTGCTTGGTCAGGTACAAACCCAGGTCGTCCAGCTTCACGATCGCCGCGACCAGGCCGTACACGCCAATGGTCATCGCCAGCGCAATCGCCACCAACACTGCCACCTGCTGCCCGAACGACACTTCGGAGACCACGCCCAGCGAGAGCACGATGATCTCCGCCGACAGGATGAAATCGGTGCGGATCGCGCCCTTGACCTTGTCCTTTTCCAGCGCTACCACGTCCACGCTCTCGTCGGCCAGCGCGCGGGTGCGTTCGGCATGCCGCTGCGCTTCTTCCTCATCGTTGTGCAGGAACTTGTGCGCCAGCTTTTCCACGCCCTCGAAACACAGATAGGCGCCACCGATCATCATCAACGGCATCACCAACGGCACGTTGTAGCCGCGCCCGCGCAGCCAGGCTTCCAGCGCGCTGATCGCCAGCGCCGCCGGCACCAGGATCATCTTGTTGACCAGCGAGCCCTTGGCCACCGCCCACACCACCGGCAACTCGCGGTCGGCCGTCACGCCGGTGACCTGCTGCGCGTTGAGCGCCAGATCGTCGCCGAGCACGCCTGCGGTCTTCTTGGCCGCAACCTTGGTCAAGATGGAAACGTCGTCCAGCAGCGTGGCGATGTCGTCGAGCAGGGTGAACAGGCTGGCACCGGCCATGCAGAGATCCTTCTTGGGTGTGCGTGAATTCTCGCCGATCCAGTGCCCGCGTGGGGTGATGAGCCGCCATTGCGTGGATGTTGCGTGCCGTTGCTGGGGCGATGCCCGCATCGCTGCGTGTGCGCTTGCGGTCGGTCGTGACAGCCTTGGGCGGGCTTGCCTGCATCATCTGGGAGCGCTCGGATTCACCACGCGACGACCCGGCGCTGGCCACACTCGCCGCCTGCATCACGCCCCGGAGATGGCCTTGAGTCAGAACGACCCGCACCGCGCACCGGCTCAGGCCGCAGGCCCGGCAGACAATGCCGTGGTGGGCGGCATGAGCCGGCGCACGCAGATCCTTCGCCTGCTGCTGCGCTATCGCGGCTCGGGGGTGTTCGCCGGCATGAATCTGGATCCGGCGGCGATCAACGAATACGAAGTGCCCGCGGAAGGCACGCCGGATCAGTTCGTCTCCGACCTGGAATCGCTCGGGCCCACCTTCGTCAAACTGGGCCAGATGCTGTCCACCCGGCCGGACATCGTGCCGCCGGAGTTCGCCACCGCACTGGAGCGCATGCAGGAGAACACCAGCTCGGTGCCGGTGGAGCGCATCCGCCAGATCATCGAGGAAGAACTCGGGGTTTCGGTCAACAAGGCGTTCTCGCATTTCGACCCGGTCCCGCTGGGCTGCGCCTCGCTGGCGCAAGTGCACCGCGCCGCATTGCGCGACGGCACGCCGGTGGCAATCAAGGTGCAGAAGCCGGAAGTGGCCGCGCAAGTGCGTTCGGACATGGACGTGCTCAAGAGCTTCGCCACCGCGGCCGACCGCCTCACCGGCATCGGCCGGCGTGTGCGCTTTGCCGATTGGCTCGGCGAATTCGGCAAGACCCTGCGCGCCGAGCTCAACTACGAAGACGAAGCCGAGACCCTGGTGCGCTTCGGCAAGCATCTCAAGCCGTTTCCGCTGTTGTGGATTCCGCAACCGGTGTGGGACCTGAGCAGCCGCAAGGTGCTGACCATGCAGCTGGCCGAAGGCGTGCGCGTGGACAAGATCTCCGGCCTGCGCCGCACCGAGCAACCGATGGACAAGCTGGCCGCAGAGCTGGTCAAGGGCTACCTGGACCAGATGTTCGTGCATGGCGAGATCCACGCCGACCCGCATCCGGGCAATCTGCGCGTGCTGCAGGACGGGCGCCTGGCGATCTTCGACCTGGGCATGGTCGCGCACGTGCCGCCGCGCCTGCGCGAGCGCTTGCTCAAGCTGCTGTTCGCCGCCGTCGACGGCCGTGGCGAAGAAGTCGCCGAAGAGACCATCGCGCTGAGCACGCGCCTGGAGGATTACGACGAAGACCGCTATCAGCGCGAAACCGGGCAGATGATCGCCCGCTACGCCGCGCACGACACCACTTCCGAAGGTCGCGTGGTGCTGGATCTTGTGCGCATCGCTACCTCGACTGGCTTGCGGACGCCGCCCGAGCTCAGCCTGCTCGGCAAGACGCTATTGAATCTGGAAGGCGTGTGCCGCACGCTGTCGCCGCACCTGGATACGCGCCGCATCGTCGAGCGCCATCTGCAGCACGTGATGCGGGCGCGCCTGAAAAAGTCCCTGTCTGCCGCCAACTTGGCCAGCGAGGCGATGGAACTCCAGCACCTGGTGCGCGAAGGACCGCGCCGCATGTCGGAGATTCTGTCGCTGGCTGCGGAAAACCGCCTGCAGATGCGCGTCACCGGGCTGGAAGAATCGCACCTGATGGAAAGCCTGCAGAAGATCGCCAACCGCGTTGCGGCAGGCATCGTGACTGCCGCGCTGATCATGGCATCGGCGCAGATGATGCGTATCGAAACCGGCTTGAAGCTGTGGGGATATCCCGCCATTGCGATGGTGCTGTTCCTGCTGGGCGTTGTGCTGGGGCTCGGTATTGTGGTCAGCGCACTGCTGTTCGACCGCCGCGTGCGTGCGCGTGAAGAGCGCGGGCATCGCTAGCGGCTGGTTGTTGTTGCAGACCATCGGGGCGCTATGGTCGGCAGCAGTCAGGCACCTTCAATCCTTCGTAAGCCATCGCTGCCTGCGAAGAAGCGCGCCTAAGAAAATCAAGATGCAGCAACTGCGCGGGCGCACCTGGTTCTCGGCATCGGCATGCGGCACGTGCGCACGCGGGTTCCCGCGCGCCGTACACGTTCAATGCCCATTGCTCGCTACTTCTCGGCAGTCACTTACAACGTGTCAGCAGATCTGAGCGATCGCGCGTCAGCCGGGGCGCTTGGGCTGCATTGCATTCCATGCAGCCTGCGACACGTAACGATCCGTAAGAGCAGGCGCTAACGTCGCTCGCGCATGTCGTATCGCGCTCGGCATCGTGGATTGCACGCGCACTGTGCACAGACGCATCGCTCTCACCCACCTCACGGCGCTGCTACTGCAGCAAGCACAACCAACACCACATATGGGCAATTGCGCCTACCCGCGGTCGAGTTGCAGCATCGGCGCTCTGATGGGTGCGGGCAGATGCGTAACCGGGCTGCCGGGCTGATGGGCCTGGATCTCAGTGGCAACAAACATTTCAGTCAGCTTCGGCGCGGCATAGTCCGTCATCCGGGTGTCACATTGCAGGTGGCGCACAGGACATGGCGAGCAAGGCGTCCGGCACGCGCTCGCACCATTCCCCCACGGACGCTGCGCATGCATTGGATGTTGTTGGTTTCGTTGTTGCTATTGCTGTGGCTGTTGGTCGCCTCCCCGCGCCTGGCATGGCTCAAGGCTGGCTTGTTGTCGGTATTTCTGCTGCTGCTCAGCGCCTGGGGACTGATCGATCGACTCAGCGGCGATGGCATCAATGCGGCCACGCTGTACCACCTGCGCGCTGACATGGATGGCGCCGGCGTCAGCGATTTTTCCGGTTATATCGCGGTGTTCGTCGGCATGCTGCTGCTTTCGCTGAGCCCGCTGTTGCTGGTGCGGGTGCGACGCTTTCAACGTCTGCGCGGTGGTGGTGCGGTGTTCGCAGGCTTCGTAAGCATGTTGTTGGTCAGCATCGCAGTAAGCCCGCTGTATCGCGATGGCAAGCGCCTGTATTACCAGCTGCGCCCGGTCGATTACGCCACCGTCGTACCCGAATACCAGGTGCCGCAGCAACCGCTGCAGAAGCGCAAGAACATCGTGTGGATCTATGGCGAAAGCCTGGAGCGCACCTACTTCGACGAAAATGTGTTTCCAGGCTTGATGCCCAACCTGCGCGCGCTTGCCACCGAAGCGGTGGACGTACGCAATCTCACCTCCACCGAAGGCAGCGGCTGGACCATCGCCGGCATGGTTGCCTCGATGTGCGGCGTGCCGCTCACCACCGCGCCGGGTGATGAAAACAGCATGGACCGTATGGGCATGTTCCTGCCCGAAGCGCGCTGCCTGGGCGATTACCTCAAGGATCAGGGCTACCGCAATCATTACGTCGGCGGCGCCGATGCAAGCTTCGCTGGCAAGGGCCGTTTCCTGTCCAGCCATGGCTTCGACGTGGTGCACGATGTGCACTATTTCCACGACAGGGGCGTCGCACCGAAGCATTTTTCCGCGTGGGGCGTGCACGACGATGTCTTGCTGGACGATGCCTGGGACAGCTTCCAGACACTGTCACGTGCTGGCCAACCCTTCATGCTGACCACGCTGACGATGGACACGCATCATCCGGCCGGCCACTTGCCGCTGGCGTGCAAGGGCCAGCACTACGACAGCGCACTGGGCGATATCGGCCTGCTGCATGCAATCAAATGCAGCGACCGCTTGATTGGCGAACTGGTCGCGCGCATTCGCAACAGCCGCTACGGCAAGAACACCATCATCGTCATTGCCTCCGATCATCTGGCAATGCCCAACGATCTGAGCGACGTGCTGGCTGAGCAGAAGCGCGAGAACCTGCTCCTATTCCTGGGCAAGGACATCGCCCCGCAACAAGTGGTGACGCGCGCAGGCAGCACGCTCGATTCAGGCGCGACGCTGCTGCAATTGCTGGAACCAGGCATGCGCACGCTAGGCTTTGGCCGCTCGCTGTTAGCCCGCGATGCCCCGCCCAGTGCCAGCGTTGCCGCCAGCCGCGACAGCGGGAAGGACTATCCGCGCTATCTGGCGTATGCGCGCACACTATGGACCGGACGCAGCACGCGCATGCTGCGCATCGACGGTAATGGCGATGTCGTGGTCGGCGTACAACAGGTGCGCCCACCGGTGCTGCTGGAATACGACAAGGACACCAACCTGAAGACGGTGTACCTGGAAAATACCTCGCGTCAATTCGATCGCACCCATTCCAAAGGCACGCTGGCCTATGTGGATCGCTGCACTGCATTCGAAGACGGCTCGGCCGATGGCGACTGGTGCGCACTGGTGGTGGATCGCCACCAGAACATGAAGCTGTATCGCGATCCGGACCTCACCCGCGGCATCGCCGTCGATGCGCCGCTGGAAGCCACCCAGCAAGGCCCGCGTCCCCGCGTACGCCAGCCGATCATGCTCACCCAGGCTGCCCGCAAGACCGATGCCGGCCGCTACATGCTTGAGCTCTACGCCAAGCGCCGACCCACACGCGCGTTCTGGGTCGAAGCGGTGTCCTCGGAACGAAAAGTCGTGCTGGCACAGCAATGGGTGGTGCCCGACGCCGCCGGGCGTATCCGCATGCCGGTGGGCCTGGAACATGCAGTCGAAGATCTGGAGATCCGCGCCTGGCTGGATTACACCGAAGACGTCAGCGTGGACGATCTGGCCTTGGTCAAGGACATACCGGTGGCGGACCGCTCCTGATGTGAGCCGCTGCACTCCCGTGGAGGGTGGACATGCTGGCGCGATGCCCTTACCGATCGCGGGGACCGTTGGCGGCTTGGACGCCGCCAACGCGCCCGCATGGATGGGTTCACGGTATGTCCCGCGAGCGGTGAGGGCATCGCACCCACGACTGACCAGGCGTTCAACTGAGCAAGTGCCTACACCCAGATAAGCAGTCAGACGTGGCCGCGCAAACAGCGCACTCCACTGTCAACCCACTGTCTACTCGCTACTACGCTGGCGACACAGCGCTCGCTACTTCACTGCTCCGCCACAGACGTGCCATCGCCTGCATCGCGCGCCACCGCCGCACCTGCGCGACTGAAGCGAATCTCCTGTGGCGACTGCAGCGCAATGCCCACCGTCTCCATGCGCTGCAGCAGTGCGAAAAACAGCTGACTGCGCACGCCATACGAATCGCGCGGGCTGCTCACGTAGGCGAACGAATTGAAATTGACGTGCCCGCCAGCCAGCGAATCGATGAACACCGATGGTGCCGGCTCGGCCAGCACCTTCTCGTGCTCTGCGAACAGCTCAAGCAACATGTCGCGCACCTTGGCAACATCGGTTTCCAACGGCACCGAGAACTGCAACTGCACACGGCCCATCGGATTGGACAGCGTCATGTTACGCACGCTCTTGGTGATCAACTCCGAGTTGGGAACAATCAACGTGGAACGGTCGCCCACCTGGATTTCGGTCGCGCGCACGCTGATCTTGCGCACATCACCTTCTTGATCGCCGATGCGTACCCAGTCGCCGATCTTCACCGGCCGCTCGGCCAGCAGGATCAGCCCCGACACGAAGTTCTGCGTGATCGCCTGTAGACCGAAACCGATACCCACCGACAACGCACTCAACACCAGCGCCAGCCGCCTCAGATCCAGACCTAGCGCAGTGAGCCCCCACACTGCCACGATCAACCATCCCAGATAACGCGCCACCGTGCTGATCGAATTGCGCGCACCGGCATCCAGCTCGGTCTTGGGCAGATACGTGTTGACCAGCCACTTCTGCACCACGTGCACCAGACCCATGCCGAGCAGGAAGACGCATAGCGCACGGGCCACATCGCTGGGCGTGATGACCAGCTCCTTGCCAATGGCAATTCCGTGCGACACGTTTTCCAGCCAGCCGGTCACCGCGGCGATATTTGCGCCGTATGGCGTCACCAGCGCGGCGATGCCCAGCAGTACCAGCAGCACTCGCACCGCCGCGGAGATCAACAAGCCCACCTGCACCAACCGTCCGCTGCCGACATTCAATACATGCGACAGCGCACGGCTGAAACGGCTCTCCGGCTTGAATACCCAGGTCGTCAGGTCGTCGGCAAACATCACCAGTAGGGCGAGCACGCTGCATACCAGGGTGATCCAGATGATCTGCTGCTCGACGAACAGCGCCAGATTGATGTAGCCGAACAACGCCGCCACCAACGCGAAGATCACCGCCAGATGGCCCAGCAGACGGATCAGCACGATGTAACCGCCGCCGCGCGACACCACTGGCGGCGGTGCGCTGCTGTCCGCGTCGGCAGCACCCAGGTTTGCGGCGTGAGCACGCAACGACAGGGTCAGGCCAGCCAGCGCCGACAGAATCAAACCCGCATACAACAGCGCAGCAACCGCATCGGTGGCGATGGTCAATGCGCCGCTGCTGCGGGCCACATCGTTGATCCTGATCGCCATGCCGCTGAACCAGCTCACCGCAGCCGTGGCCAGGCAATGTACGCGCAAACGGTTGACGGTGGCATCGTCCAATGGGAACAGACGCCAGGTGGGCTGGTGCTTCATCAACAAACTGGCACTGAGCGAACCGACGAAGGCGGCCACACAACTGATCACCACAAATGCAGTGAGCAGTTGCTCCAGATCCGTCGGTAGCTCGCTCAGGGCGCGCACGCTTTCGGCCAGTGCCCACGCCGCCATGCCCAGCGTGAGGGTGCCCACCAACAGAAACCACAACGCAAGGCCGGAGCGACGCAAGCGTCCACCGGGCGCACGCGAGGCCGCATACCGCCGCCCTAGATGACGCAGGAAGATGCGCAACGGAAACGCCAGCGCCAATGCCGCCAGCGTCCCGATCACCAGACCGGCGATGCCGTTGGTCGATGTGCCCGTCCGCACCGCCTGTACAGCCTTGTTGGAAAGCGTCTGCAGGCGCACGCGGTCGTCGGGCCATTCCTGCGCGATCTCATTCCACAGCGTGGGCGATAGCGGTGAAGCCACGCGCGCGGAGAGCTTCTCGCTGAAGCGCTGGGCACGCTCGCCTTCGAGCCGGTCGGCCAGATCCTTGGCATCCAGCGCCAGCAGGTTCGCCCGCTTGAGTTCGGCATCCAGCCCATTGCGCTCGCGCGTGAGCGCGACGCGTTGGTTGCGTAGATCGGGTGGATCGGTCTTCTGTTCTTCGCCCAGCCCCGCCAGCCGGACAGAGAGCTCTTTCAACGGCGGCTCCAGCGAGCGCGCCAGATCCTGGGCCTGGCGTTGCGCGCCGGTGACATCGTCAGCGAGCTTGCGCAATTGGTCGGTATCGGATTTTTCCATCCCCGCTTCAGCCTGGGTCAGCACCTTTTGCATGCTGTCCAGTTGGGTCTGCGCGGTCTCCAGCAACGTGTCCTCGTCCTGGGCCACAGCCGCGCCCACGCAGACCATCCACAGCGCGGCAAGCAGCAGCAGGCGCTGCAGCACGCCCCGACGGGCACCCAAGACAAATCGGAATTCGGACACAGGCAGGCATCGAACAGGCGCGGACCACCGCGGGTGCGGGCATCTTAAGGCACCACTCTTGATCCAGCAGATGGCCCGGTGCCGGCGATTCAGCCACGACAGGTCGTGCGTATGCACGGATCGACCATTCGACATCGGCACCGGCGGCGACCGACTCGGAGACCGTAACCTGAAGATCCCACCAGCACATGAATGGGCTTGCGGGGTTGTCACTTTGCGACAACACTCGGCTGACGCAGAATCGAACCACCGCTGCGGTAGACGTAGCGGATGACCGCAAAGGAGACACTCTATGCAGATTCAGATCCAGACCGACAAGCACGTGCCGCACGATCCGTCTGTTGTGGCGCATGTCGAAAAGACCTGCACCGCCCAGCTGGCGCATTTCGCCAGCGACATCACCCGTGTGGAAGTGCATTTGCGCGATGAGAACGGTCAGCGCGGCGGCGCGGCGGATCGAACCTGCAGCATCGAAGCGCACGTCGCCGGCCTGCCGCCGATCGCGGCCACCAACAGCGCCGAAACGACAGCCTCTGCCGTGACTGGCGCTGCGCGCAAGCTGCGCACTGCCATCGAACATGCACGCGGCAAGCAGCACTCCAAGGCCACCGCCCCGCCGCCGGACATGCTTTGATCTGATCTGGCGGTTGGCACATGGCCTCGGCTGCTGCCAACGTTTGCGGCGATGGCAGCGCGGTACGTCATCTGGCGATGCGCGAAGCGCCCCCAAAAGCTCTAACACTTAACGACATCGGCCCGTCGCACTCACCCTGCGGCGGGCCGAATGCTTTAAATCCACGGGTGCTTGCGGAAAGATTGCAATCCTGAGCACCAGGCGCTGTTATGAAGCGTGTCGATCTGCAATCTGGCTCTTACGCCAGCGGGGGCCCAGACTACCGGGTCACTTACCGGCGACTGGGATAACGCGCGCAGCGATCGGCTGAGCCGAACCAGCCAGGCGCAACGGATGTCTGGATGCCTTCGCCCATTGCGTGGCACCGTTGAAGATACGCGTCTGGTTTGCTACCCACAGCAGCACTGCATTATGTGGTGAGTCCTGCAGCAAGCGGATCGGACTGGCCTTGAACCGTGCGGGTTTCGATATCCATTGCTTGCCGGTGGATTCTTGGTTCAGGCCGTTCAGGCTCCGGGCAGGTGCGATGACGGTAATTGCAGGTCTCGAAAAAATAGCCAATTCCTGCTGCGGTTTTCCGTGATCGCAGCAATGCAATCGCTCGACAGCGGCCTAGCCAACGGACCGATGCATTCACTCGATCCCCCCAATCCAGGGAAGCTCGACCTGGTCAACAGGGTTCGATGGCGTGTGGCTGCATGCAAGTCAGGATATGCGCAGAGGCATATTGATCGGAACGGTGGGAGGCCAAGCGCGGCTCCAAAGAGCTCCCTGGAACCTTGGCGAGGTTGCACCTTGCTGGCTTCGTGATCTTCCTGCCCGGGAATGCGGCCATCTGCTTTCCAAGTCCACGCCACGCGCTCTGGGCGACCGCTCAAACTAGCCAACTCCGCCACTCCGCCATCAATCCGCACCAGAGCGCCGGCGTCGACCCCACCGATGCATCGCGCAGCGCTGCCGGCACACGCGCAACGGTATTCGGCCGTGTGAAGACGGCCGCAGCAGCAAACATATTTGGCCCGCACACGCGACTTGATTGTTCGGATGCAGAATGCTGGTTTCGCACGGCGCGCGTCCAGATTCTCTGGATTTATGCGAATTTCAAGGTCGCCGACGACGATGATACGTATCACGCAACGTGGCCGTGGATAGCACGGTACGCCTGGGCGCTTCGATTGCGAGCGAAGAAGTCACGCTGTAGTTGCAGGGGCAGCTGAGCACAGCACATGCACCATGACGGTGCGGCGTGCCGCACATCACGCATGATTGTCCGGTCGACGCGTCTGGCTGCGATTAGCGATGCCACGCTGCAATCAAGATTCTCGCCGCCAGACCCGTCTTGATGCGGTACCCATCGTCCGGCGCCATCGATCAATCGCCCTGCAAGCCTGGGCGAGAGCATGCCGATATCCCACCAACGCGAGGACATGCCATGACGAAGATCCCTTCAGCCAGTACCTCCCAGCAACCGCAAGCGACAAGCGGCGACATTGTGATCGAGATACCGGCACAACGACGCAACGCTACATCGACGCCCAGGATCGATTCTTCTCTATCCGCCCTGGCGCCCAGACCTTCGGGACGACGCAGTAGCGCAGGAAGCGACAGCGGGTATGAAACCGCCACTGACTCAGACCTATCCCCCTATGGAAGTCCACGGCTGCCTGCTTCCCTGCGCGGGGAAGAGAGCAGCAGCGAGCCATTCCATGACGCTGAAGACTCCTTTGAACCATCAGCTCGACCGTCACTTACCCAAGAACACGCTGCACAACACGATTCCCAAGCGCATGCATCCACCTCAGCGACGGGCGCTGCGCGCTTAGGCACACTGGCTGCATCAGTCCGGGCAGGTGCAACACGTGGGGTCACAACCTTACTTGGACCCACCGCGACAGCGGTCGCAGCTGCGGCGCGCGGTGTACTACCGATCAGCTTCGACAAACAATACCTGGGCGCTGCGCTGGGACATCTCGTGCACCAGACCACCTCCGTGGGCCCAACCACTTTCATGCGCGAGTTGCTAGGCGAAGGACTGTTTGCCGCGCTTCGCCATCTCCCACCCGAAGCGGTCGTCGCCATGCAGGCGGTGTCGGGCACGCTGCATCTGGCACTGCATACGCTGCGGCGCAACCGCGAGAACCGCAATCCGGACGCCGCCGCCCGAGGCTTTCACAACCTTAACCTTGAACAGTGGGAAGCGCTGTCCGAAGACGAACGTCATCACAAGAGGAGCGAGCAGCAACATTATTCGGATCTGGTCACCCGGCTCGCGCTGGCCGGCATCTTGAGCAATATCGCCATAGGCGCTGCAGGCAAGGCCTCTGGACGACCGGAGATGGCGGCCAGGCTGCTTGCCAGTGAGCTCAAGATCGCCCCTTATGCTGCGGCCCGCGATGCCATCCAGGCGACGTTCCGCATGGTAGGAATGCGGGCGCCTACCAACGGTGGCGTCAGCGATCCACGCGTCACCAGTGCAGGCAGGTTTTACGGCATGGCCAACGTCCTGACCAACCTGGCATCGAATGAGCTGGAGGCGCCGGACTTTGCATCGGCCAGGCAACGCTGGGCTGGACTGATATCGCCCTTCAACGTGGGGGAGGCGACCAGAGTCGTCTTTCAGCAAGCGGCGGTGAACGCGGCCTTGAATGTCGGTCTGGAGACAGCTGACTGGCTCAATGTCACCCAACACGAGGCCGACGAAGCCGGTACGCAGCAGATCTGGGAACCAACCTTGAAGGCCAGGCGCGAGGACTATGAGCGTGTCATGGATCATTCTGTAGCGCGCACGGCCGCCATCAATTCCAACATCGCATTTGGTACAGCAGTCAACATGATTGGCAACTGGCTCGGTTTGTCGCCAGCGCGCAGCGCACTGCTCTCCAATACGTTGTCGGGCATGGCCGCAGGCATGCAGTACAAGGTCATTGCCGGCACCTGGCAGGCTGCAGCGGCAGTTCGCGAAGCCGAAGCAGCTCGCACGCAAGCTGAGTAAGCCTGACCGCCAGCCGCGCTGGCTATCGAGCAACCGTCGGTTAGGCCAGCATCCGACGGTCGTACACGCACTGCGGGCTCACCGGCAGTGCGTGATGCGGCAGCTGCTTAATGATTCCACGGGCAGCACTCAGCACTTACTAAAAAACGATGACGGAGCGAGGGACGGCGGAGATTAACCGCAAACTACGCTTGGCCTGCCAAGTTCTGGCTGAGGTCGCGACTACCTAGCCTCAGTACAGCAGGTATCCGGACGCGTCACGCACGCCGTCGACACGTGGTGACGCATGCTGCCGTGGCAGTCGTCATTTCAATCACCGCATGCGCGAGGACAAGGTAAACGCGCTATTTTCCGCAGATGATTCCGTGTCAGCGTGCCCCCACCTTGCGCAAGCCTGCTCACTTCACGCCAGGACCCCTACACGCAACCTGGGCTGCACCCTGCAGTGGCACCCGCGCTATTCGGCAATCACACCGCGCCTGATCAGAATCGAATGAATGGCATGCGCATATTTATCGCGCTCCCCCGGCGTTTCGGAATGGTAGGCCCCTACTGCAGCCCAGGTGTTTCCATATTTATTGGTCATCTCACGCAACCGCCAAGCTGCCACATACACACTGATGCACGGATGCATCAATGCGTCCCTGGAGATTCCATAGCTGGATAATCGCCGCAGATGGATGGAGTTGATCTGCATCTTCCCGTAATCAACCGTGCCGTTGTTGTTGCGATGGATTGCGTCGGCGCGACCGCGCGATTCCTGCCAGGCAATGGCACGCAGCACCCAAGGGTTGACGTGCTGATATCCGGCAGCCTCTTCAAAGCAATCCGCGCGTGCGAAAGGCGCCGCGCATGCCAGCGCTGCTGCAAACAAAAGACGCTGCGGTCCGGCTCCTGCCCGACGACCACACCCGGACCTTTTCGCGCGCGAGTATCGCTTTGGCGAAGGCTCGGACCAGAACTCCAAATGCCACTTGGATTGTTTATCGACATGCTGGTATGCGATCGTTGAATCGATCATTTTTCGTTACCTCGATCTCGGTTGAATACAGGTCTCCAGGTGAGTAGAGCGCCGGCACACAAGGACCCACGGCGCTCGACGGCGGCACCATAACGCCACCTGTACGTGATTTACTCAGGACCGACGAAACACTTAACAGGCAAGCGAAAAAACGCTTTTCAACGAGGCTTTCGGTATTTTCTTATCGATCCTAAAACATTTTTTCACTTGCCTTCTTCGCGCGCAAAAGCGCAATTTCGCAAAATTTCTGGCGACAATGGGCTGCCGCTTCTACTGTTCGGTTGGGGCGGAAAAATGCCCCACAACCGCCGTTGCTTACGCCCGGCAGTTGAGCGAAAGACAAATCCCAGTTAATCAGAGAGGAATCATCATGATGAATTCTTTGAACACAACGCAGCTCGGCGCCAGCTCGTCCTTCTTGCAGGTTGACCCCAGCCAGAACACGCAATCTGCTTCGAACCAGGGCAATCAAGGCATCTCAGAAAAGCAGCTGGACCAGCTGCTGAGCCAGTTCATCCAGACCCTGCTTCAGCAGTGCAACAATGCTGAGGAGGGTCAGGGTCAGGGCCAGGGTGGCGACTCTGGTGGTCAGGGCGGCAATCAGCAACCTGGGCAGTCCAATGGCTCCCCCTCGCCATACACCCAGATGCTGATGAATATCATCGGCGACATTCTCCAGGCGCAGAATGGTGGTGGCTTCGGTGGTGGCTCCGGTGGTGGCTTCGGTGGCGGCCTCGACACTGGGGTCAGCCTTGGGAGCAGCAACGGATCGATTCAGTAACGAACTGTTGGCCGCCCCTACCGACCACGGCCTGCAGGTTGCCGCTTCATGCGTCAGCCTGCAGGTGCCCTCATCGCTGTAACCGCGAACATTCGCTACCCACTTCAGGCGGGCGGTTGTTTATTTCGCGCACCAGGTGCCTGATATATAGCCATCGGCATGCGAGCAGAGCCGTTCCGGCTTCAACGCGTCAGTCAATGGCCAGATCTTTTGTTCCGGGACACGCCTTCTCAAGTGGCGCTTCGCTGCTGGCGTGATTTTTGTTCGGCGTGCAATCGCAACCCCTTACTCCATTGTCGCTCGACAAGAGCCTCTGTGCCCACGCACCGGCCCTGCGCAATGCGGCCTGCCTAGGCGCTCGTGACAAGATCACGCGCAACCGCTCCCAATTCAAGGCTTAGACGCCGTTCTGCCCTTTTACCGTTTACCGTTTACCGCAGATACCGAGCTGACTGCCAGAAAGTCGCCTGTCGCAGGTGACAAGCCTGCCATGTGATCACCCAGCAGGCTCGGACGACGCATAAGAACAGCATGTGCGAGTGGCACATGCTGGTTCCCAGCACCGCCCTATTATCATCCAAGTGATGGTCTTAAGCGCTCTGGGTGAACACACATGCACACGCCGATTGCATGGCCCGTCCGATGATTGCCAAAACAATCCCGGCATTATTCGGCCTATGGTATTGACCGAGTATCAGGCACTCGCAGCAACGTCATCATCGCTCACCGATGTCTTTTTAGAAGACCATCAGGGCGACACCACATGCGGGGTCAGCAGAAACAGCCGTTGCATGCGGGACCCACTTTTTTGGCGGTGCTTGAACAGATTACCGAGCAACGGAATCTTTGACAGACCCGGCACCGCATTCAGATCGGTCTCATCGGCATCGTAGGCGTATCCTGCAATCAGCAGGCTCTGCCCTTCGTTGACGAAGGCCTGGGTCGTGATCTCGCTGGAGGTAATGACCGGAATTCCATCCACGGTGTTGGATCCAAGCTGGCCATCCTCAATACGCACATCCAGACGCATCTGACCGTTCGGCGAGCCTGGCACCACGCTGGGCAATACCCGCAACGACACCCCGGCGGAGAGGTTGTATAGATCTGCCGATGCGTATCCGCTGACCCGGACGAATGCCTGTTGTTTGTGGTCCATGACCGCCTCGACGTTGTCCAGCGTCGCAACCTGGGGCGAAGACACGATCTTGGCCTTGTTCGTCGTCTCCAACGCCGACACGCGCGTCATCAGATAGCGTCCGGCGTCTCCCAACACGGCCGTCAAGGCGCCGCCAACCGGCGTGGTCGCGCCATCTGTGGCAGCGCCACTCAATGCGCCGTTGAAGCCCAACTGACCGCCACGGCCGTCGCCGGTCTGTATGTCCGTGTGCTGGCTGTGGAAGCGCCAGTCGACACCGAGATCCTGCATGGCGCCATCGCGGATCTCGATGATGGTGGCATCGATCTGCAGCAACTTGGGCCGGTTATCCAGCTGTTGGATCAGGGTGCCATAGCTCTGCATCCGCTCCGGTCGATCGCGGATCAGGATGGCGTTTGTACGCGGATCGGCTTCGATCACCGGTGCATCGGAGGCCAGCTCTGCTCCACCACCAGCATCGACCGGATTGGACTCATCGCGCCGTGCCTTGCTAAGCTCCGGCCATACGGTGGCGGGCGACCCTGCAGCCGGAGCAGCTCCGCTACCGGGCAACGGCGGGCTGACCGGCATGCGATCGGATGAAGATGCCCCCCCGAACCAGGACGAAGGCAGCCCGAGGATGCCGTTGGCTCCGCCACCTTGACGCTGGGCGACATTGCCGAATGTGTTGGAGGATCCCCCGCCGATCGGCTGCACCCGACCAAAGTTGGCGCCAGGCCCGGGTATCGCCGCGACGGGCGCGCCACGCGCGCCGTACATGCTGCGCAACAGGCTGGCCATGCCTGGAATCTGCACATCCTGACCGCCGATGCGCGTCGTGTGGTCGGCCGCTTGCGCATAATGCAGCTGAAACACTTGCACTTCGGTGGCATCGCGCTGACGGGCGACCTGCTCGACCTGCTTGGCAATCGCCGAAATGGTATCCACATACCCTGGCGGTCCGGAGACCACCGCCACATGCGCGGCCTCGTCGTAGCGCACCGGAAAGCGCGGATCGTCCAGACGCATGCGCGCAAGTGCATCGCGCAGTGACTTCGTCGATGCATTGCCCAGACTCAAGGTCGCGCTTTTTGGCTCGTTTGCACCCCAGATCCTGAGCACGGCGCCGTCGTAGTACCAGACGAAGCCGTAGGTGGACGCCAGGTCGTCGAGGAATTTCTGCGGAGATGTTTCAAATTTGCCGCTCAGCGTCCCGGTCACCTCTGGCGAGATCCAGGTGGCGATGGACTGGCTGGCGGACAAATCACGCAGCACCTCTTTGAGATCCTTGTTGTCGGCAACGTATTTGAACGTGCGCGAATGCCACGGGACCTGGGCGGCGTCGGCATGAGGCGACAACAGCGGCAGCAGGCTGAGCATCAGTAGGGCGGCCAATGGAGCACGTCGGCGGTGGGCTGTGGTACAGGCAGGAGCCATGGCGTTCCCTCTGCTAGGCAAGTGAAGAAGTCGGTAGCGACAAGTGTATAAAGTGCAAAGCCGGGAATGTCTCAATAAAGATCAGTGCAACGCGCCTGCCTTGCCACCCACGTTGGCGGCATCGTGCAATTGCTGCTGGAAATGCAGGAAACCAAGTGCTTCGCCAAATTGCGCGATGAAGACGCTGGTCAGCAAGGCGAGCAGCAATAACGCCAGCACCCCACGGATTGGCTGACTCAAATTCGAAGGTTCGAGTTTGTCGGCCGCTCGCGCCACCAGGCCGATCGCAAGATCCACCAGCACAAGCACCAGCATCACCGGTGCGGACAGTTTGACGACGGCAGCCATCATGCCGTCGGATTGCTGGATCACGAACGATTCTGCAACCGCCCCCATGTTCGGCCCAAGCTGGTTCAGCGGCCACCAGCGAAACGATTCGAATAACGCGCCGAGCAACATCAACATGCCGCCCAAAGCGTAGAACGACACGATGGCCAGTTGCAGCAACACCGTGGACACCGGCGTGCTTTGCTGCCCGCTGAGAGGGTTGGTCATCTGCACGTTGTTGTAACCGGCAAGGTCGTCGATCAGCAGGCCAACGCTCTCGGCGATCCAGAACACCGTCGATGCTGCAAACCCGATCAGCAGACCGATGAAAGCCTCCTTGAACACCACCCCGACCAGGCCAACCGTCTGGATCTTCGCCAGCGCATCGGCCGGCTGCCCGTAGGCGATGAACGAGCTCAGGACGTAGATCACGCCGTTGCGCGCAATTCCGGGAAGGCTGTCTTGCGCCGTTGCCGGTAGTACCGTGAACATCACGAAGACACGCACGCCGCACAGTGCCAGCAGGGTCAACAGCGACACGCCCTGCGAGGAGATGGCCAGCAAGGCATCGGTGGCGTCGTTCATCGGGAGCCTCCCTGCGCGGCGCGGTGCGAACGCAGCGCGACCAGCGCCTCGATCGCGTCTTCTTCTTCCGCTGCGTCGCGTTGCGCCTGTCGGGCGCGTCTCGCATTGGCGGCTTTGTCTGCATACACCTGCGCCTGTGCCTGCAGCTTGCTCAGTGCCTGTTGCACGGATGCGAGCTCATCGCGGGCGCTCTGCAACGACTGGCTCGCCGTTGCCTGCGCCTGCTCGGCAGCGCGACAGGCCTCTACCAGCACGGTGCGGAAGCGTTCATGCTGCAGGATCGTGTCGATATCGATCGAACCACCCACACCGGTCTTGTCCATCAGTGCGGCATCGCAGTTGGCCAGGCGTGTGGTGCAAGCCTCTGCCTCCTGTCTGCAATTGGCAAGTTCACGGTCGCATTGTTCCAATGCACGCCCGCACTCATTCAGGCGTTCCTGCATGCGCTCGCAACGGCGGGCCTTTAGCTGATGCAGCACCGACCAGGTGTGGCCAGACTCACGCATCGTCGGTCACGCTGGCCAGCTGTTCCAGCGTGCTTTCGTATGCACTGAGCTGGTCGGTCGGTTGGCTGAGAAAGTCGCGAATCGCCTCGATTCTCTCGATCGCTTCGTCGGCAACGGCATCGCTCCCCTGACGGTATTCGCCCACCTGCACCAGGGTTTCCACCTCGTTGTACTTGGCGAGCAGGCGCCGCAGCCGGCCGGCGGCCTGGGAGTGGTCGGACGGGACGATCTGGCTCATCACCCGGCTCAGGCTGGCCAACACGTCGATTGCCGGGTACTGGTTCTTGGCAGCGATCTCGCGCGAGAGAATCAGGTGCCCATCCAGGATGCCGCGCACTTCTTCGGCGATCGGATCGCTGCCGGTGTCGTCTTCGGCCAGCACGGTGTAGAACGCGGTGATCGACCCGCTCTCGCCCATGCCTGTACGTTCGAGCAGGCGCGGCAACTCGGCGAACACCGAAGGCGGAAAACCCCTGCGTGTAGGTGGCTCGCCGGCGGCCAGACCGATCTCGCGTTGCGCACGGGCAAACCGCGTCAGCGAGTCCATCATCAGCAGGACGCGCAGGCCCCGATCGCGGAAATACTCGGCGATGGCGGTGCCGACGTAGGCGGCCTTCGCGCGCTCGATCGATGAGCGATCGGAGGTTGCGCAGACCACGACGCTGCGTGCCAGACCATCGGCGCCAAGAATCAGCTCGATGAACTCCCGCACCTCGCGTCCGCGCTCGCCGATCAGCACGATCACATTGACATCGCACTGCGTACCGCGCGCGAACATGCCCATCAAGGTGCTCTTGCCGACGCCTGCTGCGGCGAAGATGCCCATGCGTTGGCCCTCGCCCAGCGTCATCAGGCCATCGACGATCCGCACGCCGGTCGGCATGGGGTGTTCAATCAGCCGCCGACGCATCGGGTCGGGTGCCTGCGCCTGGATCGGTACCCAGGTTTCGCAGGCGATTGCTCCTTGCCCGTCCGCCGGCTCGCCCAGACCGTCGAGCACCCGCCCCAGCAACGCCGGTCCGACCGGCACCGCCAGCGGGCGCCCCAATCCGATCACGCGCGTCTCGCGCGACAGCCCGACCAGCTCCCCGAACGGCGCCAGCAACGCGAGATCACGACTGAACCCCACCACCTCGGCACGCTGCAACACGGTGCCATCGCGTTGGCGCAACTCGCACACCTCGCCCAGGCTGACCTGCACGCCGGCCACCTTGAGCATGGTGCCGACCACTTCGACCACCTTGCCATAGCGACGGCCGAACGCGAGCATGGCCAGCTCGCGCTCGAGCGTTGCCTCCAGCAGAGGAGTCTCAGCCAGCATCTGCGTGCTCCTGGGGTGCGGCCAACACGCGGCGAATGACGCGCCGCAGACTGCGCAGCTGATCGCGCAGATCGGTCTCGAACACGCCCGTATCCCATTCGCACACGCAGGCGCCCACAGCCAGATCGGCATCGCCGCACAGCTCTATCTGCAGGGTCCAGCCCGCCTCGGCGGCGGCTGCATCGAAAGCGCGCCGCGCCGCATCCACCGCGTCGGGGTGCACGCTGACGCGCAGGGCTTTGGCCTCGTCCAGGGCACCTTCCAAGGCCTGCGCCGCACGCGCATACAGCGCCGCAGGATCGTGTCCGAGGATGATGTGCTCGCAGGTGCGCGCCACAATCTCAGCCAAGCGCTCGCGTGCCCGCTGCGCGGCCGTTTCGGCGGCAAAGGCATGGCGCAGGCCCGATTCGTTCCACTCATCAAGCTGACGTCGTAGGCCGGCTGCATATCCCAGGCGTGCGCTGCGCTCTGCCTTTTGGCGCGCATCGTGAAGGATCGCCTCGGCCTGCTGTTGTGCCTCGTCGATCAGCGTCTGTGCACGTGTCTGCGCCTGACTCAGGGCCTGCTCGCAACGTGCGTGCACCTCGGCAGTGGCAGCATCCAGCGCCAGCACCGAGGCCAATGCCTCGCGCGGGATGACATCGCAATCCAGGCCGATCGCATCGGGCGTTGACCTCAACCAGAGACGCATGACGCCTCCGGCATCAGGGTGGGAAGCGCGGTCAGGAATGCATCGCTCGCACCGTCTGCTGCGACAGTCGCCACCTGCACGGCGCCCAACGGCAAGGACAGCGCCAGCAGCTTGGCAACAACCGGGTTGGGCCAGACGCCGTCGGCCTGCATCCGACGCCAACCGTCACCGACCCACGCCGCTTGATCGGCATCGCGCGGTAACAGGGGCAAGGGTCTGCCGGCGGACGCGTTCTGGCGCGCGTGCTCAAGCACGGCCGGCCCCACGCACTGTTCGAGCCAGTCCAGACGTTCGCGCTCGATACAACGGCGCACCGCCAACCCGCGCGAGAACAGCGCACGCGCGATAAGGACCTTGGCCAATAGCGCGGGCATCAGTAGAGCGAGTTGGTTCGCATGCAGGCCGAGTGCAGACGGCGATAATCCCGACCACCCTGACCACGCCTGGATCACCCGCATACGACGGTAGCCGGGCGCCGCTGCCCAGCCCGACGCTGCCACCGGGCCAAGCCAATGCGCCACCTGTGCGGCGTCCAACGATTCCGCAAGTTGCGCCAACGCGTCCGTCCAGCGCTGAACACATCGTGCCGCATTGTCGATCCGCGTGTTGTCCATCCCGCGCTCACCCAGCTTTGCCTTTCGTCAACTCGCGCAGGCGCCGCCAGCCGCCCCAACGGCCCGCCTGCGGGTTTGGCCACCAATACAGCGCCGCTGCAACCGCCAAACACAGCGCCAACGCACACCCGACCAACCACGGCCACAGTGAAGGTCTCGGCGGTGCCAATGCCGTGAACTGCGCATCGCTCTCCGCTCCGCCTGGTACCAACGTGACACTGACGTTTTCGTAGGTCAGTCCCTCCACGCTGTGCATGACCAACGTCTTGATGTTGGGTACCAGACTGGTCAAATCGCTACCGACGCGGAACTTGATGAATACCGCAGCGCTGGAAGGTTTTACCGAGGTGGAAAGCGGGTCGTTGTTGGGCAGTACAATTTCCACATCGGCTGAAATGACTCCATCGATATTCGACAGGGTCTGCGACAGCTGCTGCGATACGCCATAGATGAAACGTACGCGTTCTTCGGTGGGTGTCGAGATCAGCCCGTCTTTCTTGAACATCTCGCCGAGATTGGCGTGCCGCTCATGTGGCAAGCCGTGCGCGCGCAGCACCTCCAGCGAATAGGACACCTGATCGTGCGGCGCGTTCACCGCCCAGGTCTTGCCGTCGTCTGGCGTGACTTTGGACGCGTCTACGCCAGCATGCAGCAGCACCGCGAGCATGTCGTTGGCATCATTTTCGGTGAGCCCGGAATACAGCTGCTGACTGCACGCAGACAGCAGCAGCGCCACCAGCAGCACCATCATGTATCTCGGCGCGCGCATGCTACTGGTTCTTGACCAACGTCTGCACGGAGTTCTTTCCCGATTGCGCCACGCTGACGCTGACATTCAGGTTGAAGCCGACCATGGTGAGCTCGTTTATCAACTTCATCTCTTCCGCTGCGATTTCCTGCAGCCCCATGGTCGGTGCCCGCATGCCGAAGGCATCGATATGCTCGGAGATGGCGCGCACGCCATCATCTTGCACATCGACCATCCGGCTCATCATGCTCGGGTGGCCCACCCGCTGCATGGTAGGCGGCAAAGGGCTTGAGGACTGCATCAGCGCTTGAAAGCGATTCACAAGCGCTTGGTTGGGAGCTGCCACCGGCGACAGTGCTTGGGTAGCGGCAGCACTGGTGCTGGCGATCGCTTGGACAGGAGGAATGAGCGTCATCGCATACTCCTATGGGGTCGGGGCTGGCGTCGATCAGGCACGCAGGTACTGCGAATTTGGAGCTTCCATCGGTGCTGAAGATTCAACCGGCACTTCCGGCGGCACGGACGTTGTGGTGCTGCGTCCGGACAGCGACTTGACCAAGGCCACCGCATCGGCATCGGCGTCTTCTTCGATCAGCCCGTCTGCAACGCCATGCCACGACGCATCGCCCATCGCGAACAGGCAGCAGGCGTACAAGGCCCTGCACAGCGGCTTGGAACCGGCATCGCCCTCCAGCTCGCGCAACAGGCGCGCACCTTCCACGTAATCTCCACGCTTGATGGAAATCCATGCATCGAACGTGTCCAGCGCTTTCAGCTCTGGCCGCAGGACTCGCACTGCGGCCAGGACAGCGGCAGCGTCATGAATCTTTTCGTGGGTGAGTCCGACCGTGATCAGTTCGATGAGCCCACTCACGACCGCTCCGGGACACTGAATCTTTTCCACACTGCACCTCGTTTTTAATGGCATGCGGACCGTACACGTGGGGAAAACTACGCGCACCACGCTGGCCAGATCCTTTCGGAAGCGAATATCGGAATTCGCTGGCGAACAAATCATTCCGGCTTCGCCAGGCCACTCACCTATTCGCCTGGCAAGCGGATCGCTCCATCTCAGCTCACCACAATCGGAGGCGCAGTGATCGCGGAAGGAGAGGGCAATGTCGGAAGAGAAAACCGAAAAGCCGACCGAGAAGAAACTGCGGGATGCGCGCAGGGACGGGGAAGTTGTGGTCAGCCCGGACGTCACTGCAGCCGCGGTGCTCTTCGGCGCGCTATTGGTGATGAAATCGGCTGGCGATTACTTTTCCGAGCATATGCGCGCATTGATGACGATCGGCTTCGATTTTTCGGAAAATACACGTGATGCAGCGGCAATAAACCGCGCACTCGGCCATATCGGCATCCAGGGATTGCTGTTGATGCTGCCGTTCCTGGTTGCTTGCCTGGTGGCTGGCGTGGCAGGCGGTGCTTTCCAGACCGGGCTGAATGCCTCGCTCAAGCCGGTGTCACCCAAGTTCGATTCCCTCAATCCCGCAACCGGGGTCAAAAAACTCTTTTCGTTGCGAAGTCTCATCAATTTACTGAAGTTGATCATCAAGGCCATCTTGATTGGCGTGGTGCTGTGGGTAGGTATCCGCACCCTCATGCCGATGATCATTGGGCTTGCCTACCAGACACCACCTGACATTGCCCAAATCGCCTGGCGCACCCTGGGGATGCTATTCGCACTGGGCGTGTTGCTGTTCGTGCTGGTCGGCGCTGCAGACTGGAGCGTGCAGCACTGGCTGTTCATCCGCGATAAACGGATGAGCAAGGACGAGCAGAAGCGCGAATTCAAGGAAAGCGAGGGCGACCCCGAAATCAAGGGCAAGCGCAAGGAATTCGCCAAGGAACTGGTCTTCGGCGACCCACGCGAACGCGTTGCCAAGGCCAAGGTGATGGTGGTCAACCCGACCCATTACGCGGTGGCATTGGCCTACGAGCCCGATGATTTCGGCTTGCCGCAGGTCGTTGCCAAGGGCGTGGATGATGGCGCGCTGGAACTGCGGGCCTTTGCGCAGAACCAGGGCATTCCGATCGTTGCCAATCCGCCACTGGCACGTGCGCTGTATCAGGTTGAATTGGGCGACGCAGTGCCCGAGCCACTGTTCGAAACGGTTGCGGTGGTGTTGCGCTGGGTCGATGAACTCGGTCGCGACCATGACGACGGCGATAGCGATGGAGCTTTGCCATGCTAGGAGATCGCGTGCGAGCGACAAGGTATTTCGCTTATAGCGGCGAAGTAGCCATCGCCGCCTTGGTGGTGGCGGTCATCGGGCTGATGATCCTGCCGCTGCCAACGCCGCTGATTGATACGCTGCTGGGCATCAACATCACCCTGAGCGTGGTGCTGTTGATGGTCACGATGTATGTGCCCGACTCGATCTCGCTTTCGTCGTTTCCTTCTCTGCTGCTGTTCACCACGCTGCTGCGGTTGTCCCTGAATATCGCCTCGACGAAGTCGATTCTGCTGCATGCCGAGGCGGGCCATATTATTGAGAGCTTTGGCGAGTTGGTGGTCGGCGGCAATTTGGTGGTCGGCCTGGTCGTTTTCCTGATCATCACCACCGTGCAGTTCATCGTGATCGCGAAGGGCTCCGAACGCGTTGCCGAGGTCGGTGCGCGCTTCACGTTGGACGCAATGCCCGGCAAGCAGATGAGTATCGACGCCGACCTGCGCGGCGGCAACTTGACCGCAGATGAGGCACGCCGCAAACGTGCGAGGCTGGCCATAGAAAGCCAACTGCATGGCGGCATGGACGGCGCCATGAAATTCGTCAAGGGCGATGCGATCGCCGGCCTGGTGATTACCATGGTCAACATCCTGGCCGGCATCGTGGTCGGCGTGACGTACCACGGCATGAGTGCGGGCGAAGCCGCTAACCGCTTTGCGATTCTGTCGGTGGGCGATGCCATGGTGTCGCAGATCGCCTCACTGCTGATATCGGTGGCTGCCGGCGTCATGATCACCCGCGTGGCCAACGAGAACGAGACCAGGCTCAGTTCGCTCGGGCTCGATATCGGCCGTCAGCTCACCAGCAACGCGCGTGCTCTGATGGCAGCGAGCGTGCTGCTGGCCTGCTTTGCGTTCGTACCAGGCTTCCCGGCCGTGCTGTTCCTGCTGCTGGCAGCGGCCGTCGGTGCAGGCGGCTATACGATTTGGCGCAAGCAGCGCGACAGCAGCGGCACCGATCAGCGCAAGTTGCCCTCAACAAGCCGTAAAGGTGCCAAAGGCGAGGCGCCACATATTCGCAAAAACGCCCCGGATTTCGCCTCACCCCTGTCGATGCGGCTATCGCCGCAGCTGGCCGCTCTGCTTGACCCCGCGCGACTGGATCAGGCGATCGAAAGCGAGCGCCGCCAACTGGTCGAGTTGCTGGGCTTGCCGTTTCCCGGGATTGCGATATGGCAGAGCGAATCCCTGCAAGACATGCAATACGAGGTGTTGATTCACGATGTCCCCGAGACACGCGCCGAATTGGAGGACACCGACGACATGCAAGCAGCACTGGCCCGGCAGGCCATCGCACCCCTGCATGCACGCGCGCACCTGTTCGTCGGCATCCAGGAGACACAGTGGATGCTGGAGCAGGTGGCCGTGGACTATCCCGGGCTGGTTGCGGAGGTCAACAAGGCGATGCCCGCCCAGCGCATTGCCGATGTGTTGCGGCGTCTCCTGGAAGAAAGGATTCCAGTGCGCAATATCAAGAGCATTCTGGAGAGTCTGGTGGTATGGGGGCCGAAGGAAAAGGATCTTCTGATGTTGACCGAATATGTGCGCTGCGATCTTGGCCGTTATCTTGCGCATACCGCAACCGCAGGTACCGGGCAGCTGCCTGCGGTGATGCTCGACCATGCTGTGGAACAACTGATCAGGCAATCAATTCGCGCGACCGCGGCCGGCAATTTCCTGGCACTTCCGCCCGAGCAGGCGAACCAGCTTGTGGAGCAGGTGGAACGCATCGTGGGCGATCAGGCGCAGCATCCGCTGGCGGTGGTCGCGTCGATGGACGTGCGCCGCTATGTGCGCCGCATGATCGAAGCACGGCTGACTTGGCTGCAGGTCTATTCGTTCCAGGAGCTGGGTTCGGAGGTGCAGCTGCAGCCGATCGGTAGAGTGGTGGTGTGATGCGCAAGCCGCCCCTCCGCCATGTGCGCATCTTGCCGATCAGCGGCGCACTGCAGCGGCCGGCTGCTCCAGCCACGCCGGCCCGGTCGGCGCAGCGCTCCAGCTTCCTGCAACTACTGCGCCAGCGCCTGCGCAGCGCGCAGCTCGCGCTTCCCTGCATGGTATTGCCACCGCAGTGCGACGAGGATCGACCGGAGCCTGAGGCAGAGGACAGGTTCACTCAAGCGGATGACGGCGCACCCGTGCAAACCGAGCCGTCATTACGTGTCGACAGGACGAAACACCAGGAAACGTCCCAGGGCACCGACAATGGCGCAGTCGGGCGACATATCGCGACCGAGTGGATACGCACGCAACGCGCCCAGATGGCGATCGACCACATCGCGCTGCGGGTGGCCGAGTTCTGCAACGCCAAGCCAGTGCGTAGCGCAGGTAGCTGGGAAGCATGGCTGGATATCGATCAAGAGGTCGTCGCACAAACGACGTTGTTCTTGCGGCTTTCGCCGGACCAGCTATCGCTTCGCTTCAATACCAGTTCGCCAGACGCCCGCGAGGTACTTTGGTGTGGAAGGCAGCGTCTGGAGACTGCACTGAAGTCCACGCTGAGTAGCACGCTCCAGATCAGCATCGAGGTTGTCTAACGCGGCACTGGCGACAGACAGCCATTTGGAGGAACTCCATCTTGCTAACCGAGCAGAGCCAGGCTCCACCGGCACGTGCACTGTCTCAGGCGTTGACGCGCGTTGCGGCCGAGCGCGCACAGCTGAGCATGGTGCTCGGCGATCCACGCGCAGCACGCCAATGCGGCTTCGCCACGCATTGCCGCGCCATTCCATCGAATGATGCGGCCCGTCTGCGCCTGCAGTTGGACACCGGCCAGATGGATTTGCGGATTGCCGCGCGCGACGGCCTGGCGCTGCTGTTGAACGAGGACGACGATGCACTACGCGTTTCGATAGCAGGAATGTTACTTGCCGATCGCCTCTGTGCTTTTGCGCCGCTTGGCTTGGGCGCTGCCGAGGTTATCGCCTTCGAGCGTGATGCAGAGGCAGACCACTGCCACGGCGTCGGCATGACACTGGGCGATCTCGATGCGACTGCGCTGACGGCAAGCGCGTCGCTGCTGGCCGCGCTGCAGACCGCAGTTGCCGCACTGCCAGCGCCCGCGCAATTACCAGCCTGGCTGGCTGCACTGCGCGTCAACACGCGCCTGCGCATCGGCGGGCGCATCGTATCGGCGGCGTTGCTGCAGTCGCTGCGGCCTGGCGATGTCTTGCTGCATTGCACCGCCTCGGCTGCGGTAAGCAGCGGCGAGTTGCTCTGGGGTATCGCGGGAGGTGCTGTCTTGCGCGCTCCGGTGCGCCTGAACCTGCAACAGATGATTCTGGAGGCCACCCCCACCATGCAGCACGATACGTTTGAGCCCGAAGTCGCGCAGTCCACCAGCAACGTGGCAGAACTGGAACTGCCGGTGCAGCTGGAAGTGGATCAACTTGCGCTGTCTCTATCGACGTTGTCGGGTTTACAGCCCGGGCAGATCCTGGAGTTGTCGGTGCCGGTGGATCAAGCCGACATCCGCCTAGTCGTTTACGGCCAGACCATCGGCACCGGCAGGTTAGTGGCAGTGGGCGAACATCTTGGTGTGCAGATCCTCAGCATGTCGGAGAGCACGCATGCAGATGCCTGACGTTGGCTCGCTGCTGCTGGTGGTGGTCATGCTGGGCCTGCTGCCCTTCGCGGCGATGGTGGTCACCTCCTACACCAAGATCGTGGTCGTGCTCGGCCTGCTGCGCAATGCGATCGGTGTACAGCAGGTGCCGCCCAACATGGTCCTCAATGGCGTTGCATTGCTGGTGTCGTGCTTTGTGATGGCACCGGTCGGCATGGAGGCATTCAAAGCTGCACAGAACTACGGTACCGGGTCGGAGAACAGCCACGTCGTGGTGCTGCTCGACGCCTGCCGGGAGCCGTTTCGGCAATTCCTCCTCAAACACACACGGGAACGCGAAAAGACCTTTTTCATGCGATCTGCACAGCAGATTTGGCCCAAGGACAAGGCCGCCACGCTCAAGTCGGACGACTTGCTTGTCTTGGCACCGGCATTCACGCTCAGCGAATTGACTGAAGCCTTCCGCATCGGCTTTCTGTTATATCTGGTGTTTATCGTCATCGACCTGGTGGTGGCCAACGCGCTGATGGCGATGGGCCTTTCACAGGTCACCCCGACCAATGTGGCGATTCCATTCAAACTGCTGCTGTTTGTCGCAATGGATGGGTGGTCAATGTTGATTCATGGTCTGGTTCTGAGCTATCGGTGACGCCATGGACCACGACGATCTAGTGCGATTCACCTCCGAAGCGTTGCTGCTCTGCCTCAAGGTCTCCTTGCCGGTGGTCGGTGTCGCTGCACTGGCCGGGCTGCTGATTGCCTTCATCCAGGCAGTGATGTCGCTGCAGGACGCATCGATTTCGTTTGCGCTCAAGTTGGTGGTGGTGGTGGCTGCCATTGCGGTGACTGCGCCGTGGGGTGCTTCGGCGATCATGCAGTTCGGCCAGGCATTGATGCAGGCGGCGTTCCCATGATCCGTCGCATTTCTCCCGGCACCTTGCGGCCCTCGGTTTCGATTGAGCATGGTGCTTCGCATCAGCATGCCGATGCAGCAGGTACCAGCGCAGGGACGCCTACCGACGCTGCGACACGCACTCCGCGTCTGCGCCCTGCCCCACCGCGCAGGCGACGACGCGGCATGCGGTCGCTGGATGGCCAGGAAGATGAATTCGACGCCACCGAGCAGGAAGAGATCGAAGCCAAACGCGAGTGCGCACTGCGCGGACGGGTGAGCGTGGCAATCGCTCCGGCCCAGGGCCGTGAGCATGGCCAGAGCGATCAGCAAGGGGGTGACCGCAACGCGCATGCCGACGATCCGCAGGCGGGTCCGTGGCACGGCGCCGCTCCAAAGCAATTGAGCGACAGCGTACGCACATGCATCGACGCAATCCTCGATCGCTACGTGACCAGCCGCGACGCCGATCCGATGGTCAAGCGACGCGCACTTGCCGCTGCGCTTGTCGAGCTGCGCGCCATCAGCGTTTCGCATCCTGCCGTGGCCCCGTTGACTGCGACGGTCTGGAGGCTGATGCGCGAACATCTGCGCTCGTACAACAAGAGCACCGCGACGGAAAACCTGCAGGCCTTGCGGACGCGATTACTGGAGCTGATGCCGTCAGAGTTGGAACCGGTGCCAGCGTTACGTAATTTTCACCTATTGCTCCCACTGATACTGCTGAATGCGGAAAAGCCGCGCAGGCCAGTCGATCGTAGACATGCCATCACTCGTCTGAACACACTGCTGATTGAGCAACCACACCAGGCGGCTCAGGAGGTTCGCCCATGACCATGCAGCTTCGCGTACTAACAGGAACTCACGCAGGCGCGCGACTAGATTTGGCACAAGGTCGTTACACCCTGGGTAGCGATCCCCAAACCGATATCCGAATAGACGATTGGCCTGGTTGCTCACTCATTATCGAGGTAGACCATGATGGTCAGATCCGCTATAGCAGCGACACGGTGCCGGCAACATCCTTTGTTGCGTTTCAGCCAGTCCGCTTCGGCCCCCTGGTGCTATGCATTGGCGATGCTGGTGCCGAGTGGCCAGACGATGTGGCGCTGCTGGAGAGTCTGCTTTCCCCAACGCCCACTCCGGCGCCACGCACGTCCAGGCGCAACGTCTTGCGTACTGCGGTGGGTGCCGTGCTAGCGCTTGCCGTCGCAGCGTTGCTTCCCTCGCTGCAGCCGGCGTTTTTGTCCGATGCTGCCACCCGGCAACATCCGGAAAATGCGGTCAATCAGGCCAAAGCCTTAGTGAAACAGCTGGGCTTTCGCGAAGCGCACGTAGAAAAGGTCGGCACGCGCGTGCTGATCGAAGGCCTGGTCCCCAGCAGCGCCGATGCTACACGCTTGCGTACGCAGGTGCATCGCTACTACCCAGGCGTCGCCGTCAATGTGGCCGTGGTGGACGAGGTGGTGGCGACGCTGCGCGATACCCTGGCTGACCCCGCACTCAGCGTACGTTACGAGGGCAATGGCGTCTTTTCGGTTTCCGGCAGCAGCGACTATGCAGAACGTGCAAGCCGCCGGATCGCCGACGTCCGCAGCGACCTGGGGCCTGAGGTCCGCGCGCTGCACGTCGAGATCAGCCAGCAAGATCCGTCCGTGAAACCACCGGAAAATTACGACGCGGCATTGCTCGCCGACGGCCTGCATTATGTCGAAACGCCGGACGGTACCAAGCACATGACATCCCTGCCGCAGCAAGCGGCGCAATGAGAGCCCACCATGTTCGATGCCATGACCGATGCAGTGACCCAGGATATGAGCAAGATTTTGCAGACCAAGGCAATGGATCTGTCTGGCGAGCGGCTGCGTAACGTGGAGACAGCGCTCGATGCCACTGCGCAACAGATTCGCGTGCACTGGTCTGCGGCGAGCGAGCAGACTGCGCGCAACGACTTCAACGTCCTGTATGACGGCATCACTGCAGCACGCAACATTGTCGCGCACATCGCAGGCATGCCCTAAATCGATTTCTTGGTCGCTTCGACCAAGCAAAACGCGCCGGCAGGCGCACCCTTACATGCTCACTACGAAGGAGTATTGGTATGCAACTTTTCCCGGGAATAAGCTCAATTAATTCGCGTTTTCACCAAGCTAAGGACGGCGCAACCGGCGGCCTAGCCAACGGACTTTCCGGCGGTGCTGCAATCTCTGGCGCAAGCGGCCAGATGGATTCGCTTCTCGGCGATATGTCAGCCTCGGACGAGGCTCAGAAGTCAATGAACAACAAGATCACGATGCTCAAAAACGATCTGGACTTCAACGTGGCGCTGAACAAGTTCATTGGCAAGGCGGGCGACAACGCTAAGCAGCTCGTTGGCCAGTGATCGGCATAGGCATGCGCAGGGCTTGTAGGGGGCCCCGTGCATGCCTTACCAACGATGAGCGGCGCGCGATTCGAAACCATCGTTCGACAGATCTGCGAGGCACTGGACTTACCGGATGTGGAGTCGGTGCTTAGCCGGCGTGTGCTTTGGGTAGAAGGCTTTGAGGTCTATCTGCACCTGCCGACGCCACAGCCCGAAGACGACGCGCAAGAAGAGGCGCTGTATTTGCGCATCGCCTATGGGCTACCACCTGCCGGGCGGACGTTGACCGTTTTCAGGCTTTTGCTCGAAGCCAATCTCTCAGTGTATGCGCAGGACCAGGCACAGCTTGGACTGAACGATGACGGCGTTATCGTGTTGATCGTGCGGGTACCACTGGACGACGACGTGGATGGCGCGTGGATATGTGACCTGCTTGCCCACTATGCCGAGCATGGCCGTTACTGGAACAATAATATCTTCGTTGCGCACGACGAGATGTTCGAAGGAATCGCAACGGGCAACTATCTGTGGTTACGCGCCTGATGCAGGCTGGTTGGCATCTGGCCGCAGCGTCAATCACGGCTGCAGCGACGTCGATCTGCCATGGATCAGAAACCCTGCTTGCCAGCCCCCTCAACCCGGCTTGGCACTCTAGCTGCCTCATGGCACCAGTGGCTCTGACTGTCAGTTCACTTGAGAATGTCGAACCTGACGCGCCTGCGTCTGCCCAGATTTGCTCCACGGCATACGCTCGGAGGAGCGATCGCGGGTCTGTCCTGCCAGCTCACCGCAATGGCCGACACCGCACAGAAAAAAGACAGGCGCGGACTTCCACGTCGCGCGCATCCGCTGCGATACCTTCTGCACCGATGCTGTTGGCGCTGACGCGGGACACGGCCGCCTTTCCGGCGAGTTCTTTCTGCTGTTGGAGTTCCGCGGTGACCTCACGCGGTCCGAAGCGACTGCGCAACCGAGCGCAGATGCAATGCCTGCGTCCGTGCAGTGAGCGGCTTACGAGGCTGCTTGAGGTACGGGCCACGGTATTCCATCCTTGCTGGGACCGCTAACCGGCCAGGCACCACCACCGAGCCACAAACGCGACGACAGCGACGTCTGTGGCGGCAGTGTGCATCGCGCATGACGATCAACGCGGCAGCTGAGCGCTCATGCTCGCCCGCTTTGCCACTGGCGAAGTTCCTCGCTCTCATTCAATGCACGCTTGAGCGTTTGCAGCTGACCCTCCAGTGCCCGCGTGGCCTCGTCTCGCGGGACTCCGCTAAACGTTTGACCCCACCCCTCATGCAGTGCAGTGCGTACCGCATCGATGGTCGCGATCGAGACGGACTGCGCGCCGATCTCTGTACGCAATGTCTCCAGGGTCGTACGCAATGTCTGACCATGCGGCCCAGGGCCAGGCACAGCGCTCCTGCCCTCCTCCATGGCACGCTCTGTCTCGGCAAGTGTCGGCCCCGAAAGCCTGGCGATCGCCTGGTCGACGGGCTCGGCCAGGGCCTCAAGCGTTCGTGCGATGCTGCGTTGATGCTCGGCTGCAAGTGCGGCACGTTCGTTGTCCAGGCGCGCCGCCTGGGAGGTGTTGGCGCCGTTCCTGGCCTTGAGCGCATTCCAGAACGTATCGTTAAATAGGGTTTGCACGGCCTGCTGCACGACCACAGCCGTGGAATTGGCTGCTTCGCCAGCAGCACGGATGTGGCTCCCCCCACGCAACGGCGCTGTGATGATGCGCGCGGCCCCCATTGAGCCGAAGCTGGCCATTACATTGCTCAGCATGTGGCGGGTCAGCAGGTCGCGCGCCGTCGTGGCAACCGCGTTTGCGCTGGTAAAACCCTGCCTTGCCAACGCCAAGGCTTCCTTTCCGGTTTCCAGTAAATATCTGGGCGGGAAATGCACGGCGTCCGACCATTGCGCAGGCCGGCGCGCTTTGTCGGGCAACGCCAATACAAACAGATTCAGCCGTTGCTCTCCGCCAAGTAGATCCGGGACACTCAGTTGGCCGGTACGTGCCACAGCTTTGCCTGTTTCAAGCAATGCCTTTTGAACCACCCCGGCACCGCCAATGGCCAGCGCACTCAACCCCAGCTGGCCGGCAGGCGTCAGTAACCCCGGATTGCCACCAGTCCGGCGCGCGGCATTGAACCCTGCATTGATCGCTGGCTTGAGCAACAAGGTATCGAGTGATTGGGCATCCAAGGTTGATTGGCGCTGAGTGATCCACAGGCGGTGGTCGTAGGTCTGGGCCTTGAGTTCGGCAAGCGTGGGCGCGTTGTTCTCGCCCGGACGCGTGAAGCGCTTGCCCTCAGCAGTAACTTCCAGAATGACCGGTGGTGGATCGGGCACCAGGATCTTGGGGTCGATGGCCTGAAACCTCGGCAGGTTGGCAACGCGCGCGCGCCGATCCATTGCCGGGATCAACAATGTATCGCTGGTATAGGACGCCGACCCCGCGGCCGCACCAGCAACCATCGCTGTACTGAGCTCCTCCCCGTCAGCCGGGCGTCCGGCCGCGTAGGCCGCACCCGTGGCCAGACCGAACGGGTTACGCATCGCACCGGTAATGAACGACCGTAGACATTCGTAGGCGATCGGCAATGTTGCTGTTCTGCCCGCTGCCTTCATGTCACCAACAGCCTGGTACCCAGCATCCGGCCCGAAGGCGGTGATGCGTTCCTGTACGCGTGCGTCGGCCCACTCCAGATAGCTGGCCTGCAGGGCAGTCTGCTCTGCCGAGGGCGCAGCAAATGGCAGGGCGTCCAGGCGGGCTCGTAGCTGCGCTTTCACCTCGGTGGCCGCCGCCGTGCTGCGCTCGGCATAGGTCGCGGCGGCGGCAGGCACATCCGGTGTTTCGATTTGCGGAGGTGGGAACACGACGTGCGCGGTGTAAAACGTTGCGTCCGACGATTGCGACGACCTGGACCGATGTGAGCCGCCGTATGTGGTCCCATCCTCATCTGCATCTGTCCTCGCGCTACCGGAGAAAGATGCGCGGCGACCACGCAGCGTCGCGCTGGAAGAGGCCAAGCCCGCAAGCGGGCCGGTCGGCGCCCATTCTTCCCGCGGGGCAGCAACTTCTTCGGCCTGCGTTGGTTGTACGGGAAGACGCGAGGCTGCGCGGCTACTGGAAGCCGTGCCGATATCGCTGGAGAGTTTCATGAGGCCACCTCCTTCGTCGTATCGACCTGCGTCGCCAGCGCGTCCAGCACGACACGTGCGACCACCTGCCCACGGTCCAGTGCAGCGGCCACCTCTTCAGGCGTGCGCACGAGCAACAGCGGGCAGACGCATAGCAGCCCGAGATCCGAGAGCGTGAGCCGCCAGCCATATTCGGTCAGCAGTTGCTCCTGCAGCGACAGCAGGGTCACCACCTCCTCGCCTCCAAACTCATGTGCCGCCAGGGGCAAGATTACTTCCGGGAAGGCCATCAGGTCGCCTGGCTGCCCCTGCGTGTGGACACGGCACAGCATGCCGGCAGGGCCCAGAATGGTTTCGCCTTCGCCGAGCCGCTGCGCAAGCTCACCAGGTAACCCGAGGCACGCGCTCAGGCCGATAAAAAAAGCGGTATTCGCTGCTTTTTGATTGTGCGATTCCAACGTCATCTGAAGTACTCCGTGAGGAAATTTCGATGGGTTGCTACGCGTCAGCGCGCGCAGCACATTGTTTTGCCCCGGAATATGCGCCCCAACGAAGCAGTGCGAACGACCCGCGCCATATACGAAGTCGGGCGCGTGTAAATTGCCCAACCGAAACCTGCGCCACGCTTTACAAAGCGGACACAAGCGGAAGAGAGCGACCCTGATTTAGCGCAGGATCCAGGACTTTGTAAACGCATCTGCAGGTGCCACCGGTCATCTCACATCCAGGCGGCTTACTGACGCAACGCGCGTTATCGAGAGATTAACCATCTGCGCACATCATCAGTGTCAGCTGCAGCGTTTGCCATCGCGTTGATTCACTGCAAGTCCCATCTGGCAACCCAGATGATCCCAACAAGCTTCATGGCCGTGATTCATGGCTCCAGTCGGGCAATGAAAGAAATGTCATGCAACCAGGTTCCGTTAAGTCCCCCTGGTTTTTCAGCAAGCCCAGGCCTCCGGTCAGAACAGCGCCCACAATCTGATACTCGGAGTTTCGGCCGCCGTGTGGCAGAGAACAGACGATCGCTGCATATACCTCGAAACACCACGACGATCCGCGTCTTGCGATGCACGTCGTATCGATGTGCATGAGTTCGCCGGGCCGCAACAGGAACAATCGCCGCTCAAGCATCTGCGCCGCACCGCACCGTTCGGTGGCGACGCATCGATCCTCCGATTTTTGCGCTTTTTTCGCCAAAATAGTTCGTCGGCCATGGTGCACGTTGCGCAGACTGGCAACATACGTCTACACCGCATGGGCGCATCCGTGCGGCCGTATAAGAATCAACTTATACGAAGGTACTCTGCCAATTCTGTCATTAGCGAGGCCGCCTATATGTCGCTCAACACGCTGTCTACCGGGAGCAACCCCAGCCAACTGCTGGGCACTTCTTTAAACGAGTCATCTTCATCGGAGTTGCTCGGGTCGGATTCGTCCAGGAATGGCTCCGACCTGCCATCGACGATGGATAACATCTTTCAGCAAATCTACCTGCTGCTGGCGGCCCTCCAAGCCAACACGCCAACCAGTACATCAGGTAATGCGCCGGCAAATACGGCAAGCAGCGATGCCAACACCCAGCTGTCCGCATCCGATTGGGACGCCACCCAGCCGATTGAAAAGCGCACCTCGTGGCCATCCCTGGGCTACGACTTCGACCCCAAGCACATCAAGGGGAAGGATGCGCCGCCGGCGCTGGAAGGTTCCACAGTTACCTGGAACGATGGCACGCTGACCAAGTCGGAGCTTCAGATCGTTTCGACGCTGAATGCACACAAGGATCAGATGCCGCTCGAGTACAAGAATCTCGACGACAAGATCAACGACCCTTCCACGCCCGCCGACCTGAAGGCCGCATTGCAGGGCCTGAAACAGGATCCGCGATTGTTCTTTGCGATCGGTTCTCAGGGAGACGGCAAGTGCGGCGGCAAGATCAGCGCGCAGGATCTTTGGGATTTCTCTGATTCACATCCGCAGGTCAAGGAGCTGGGCGGGAAGAACGACGAGTTCAACCCCAAGAACATCAAGGGCTCCAACCCGCCACCGGCTGCGGAGGGCTCGACGGTCACCTGGAACGACGGCCAGCTCAATCAATCCGAATTGGAGACTGTCTCGGTCCTGGATCGGCATAAGGACCAGGTCGACTCGTTGTCCTTCGATCAGCTGGACGCAAAGATAAATGACCCATCGACGCAACCTGACTTGAAGCAAGCATTAAAAAGATTGCAGAAGGATCCACGGTTGTTCTTTGCCATCGGCTCGCAGAAGGACGGCAAGTGCGGCGGCAAGATCAAGGCGCAGGACCTGACAGACTTCTCGTACTACCATCCGCAGATTGCCGAGTACAACGACAAGAAGGCCAAGGGCTACACGCAGAACTACATCGCATCCGATAGCCCCGACAAGACCAAAGCGTCGGTCATGACCAAAAGCGATGCCCTGCGCGAGCTGTATCGCTATTCCGACTATCTGCCCGGCAACCTGAGCGAGGACGAATTCGCCAAGATCGTCGATGGCGATAGCAAGACCGGGAAGTGTCCTCCGCAGGTGATCGCGGCTGCTCAATATTTTCGCGATCATCCGGACGAGTGGAAGGAATTTTCGGGAGATTCCGGTTCGATGAGCACACCGGACTTCCTGCAGAAATCCACCTCCGAGATGCACCTGACCGCGGACGAGCAGAAGACGCTGGACACCATCAACGGTCATCAAGACGCGTTCTACGGTGACGGCAAGGAAGTGACGCGTGACAAGCTCGACGCGATCTCCAAGGACGACAAGGCCGACCCGGCGGTCAAAGACGCCGCAACGCAGTTGTTGGCCGATCCGCTGCTGTTCGGCTTGTTGAACAACTCGATCACCGGCTACAAGAAGCCTCATCACTTTTTCGGCGGCGGCCATGTCGTCGACTCGGGCAAGATCAGCCAGGACGATTTCCGGCAGTTCTATGACCACATGAGTGCAGCCAACAAGACCGTGGACACGCCGGCCACGCACGAGGCGAGCTCGCCCGAGCAGCAAAAGGCGGTCGCGGACATGCTGGTGGGCAAGGACGATCCGCCCGCGACCAAGAAGCCCAAAAAGGACGTCGGTACGTTCCAACATGGCCTGCACGAGTTTCTCAAGTGGGACAGCAAGATCCTGGACTGGATGTCCGTTGGCCTGAGCGCATTGAACGGAATCCCCGTGATCGGCGAAATTGCCGACGCGGCGTCGATTGCATTGGAGAGCGAGGCGCAGGCGGCGCAGGTGGTCGACACCGCAATCCAAGGTGGCGACATGTCGCTTGCGTTGAAGCTGGCCGGCATCAATATGGCCGGAGCAGCGGTTGGAGCAATCGGCGGACCCACGGCCAGAATCGGGGCCAAGGGGGTTGCCAAAGGAGTCGCCGAAGCCGCGGCCAAGGAAGCAGCTGAGGGCGCGGCCAAGGGGACTGCCAAGGGCGTGGCCAAAGGTGCGGGTAAAACGGCGGCCGAACGGCCGAGCGCCGCTGAGTTCGCAAAAGGGTATGTCGGCGGCTCTGCGATCAGTAAATCGGTCGAGATGCTCAAAGCCCCCATCTTGGCGGGCTTGCATTACGAAGAATATCAACTGGACAAGCAGAAAGACGGAGAGATCCACCAGAAGATGGAAAACGCCGGCGGCGTCCCGGTGGGCAAGCAGTTTATTCCCAAAGGTATCGCCGACAACTTCGAGGGAGACCTGCGACAGAATCTGAGGAATGTCAGAGTGCGTCGTAGATAACGCGCATGCCACAGCGACATGTCCGTTAGACGGCCTGCAGCAGGCGTTGGTGCTCGAGAAGGTAGGCGTTGAGGCAACGCCGGTCGATCAGCCACTACCTGCTGCAGCATCGCGCGACGCGGATGCGTTGCGCTATCGCTTGGCCGCCGTTGCATGAACGTGCCTCTAGATGCCTGGAGGCACGTTGCGGCACCGCATGCAGCCGTAACGTGCCTTGAGGCGACAACGCGACCGGATGCCAGAGGCCGTCCCGGGAGCGTCAACGTCTTTGCAATGGAGACAGTCGGCACGCGTGGATACTGTGTCATGAACGATGCGACGCACCACCTGATCGATCATCCGTTGCCATCGTGTGTATCGCGCTGAAAACCGATTAAATCGAACGCCGAACCATTCGCCGCTTTCGGTGAGGAGGTATGCCGCACAGGTGCACCTTTGCAAACCGGCGCCGGATTCGTCGGGCGATGCAAGCTTTCGCTCCGGTTCCGCGATGGCAATCGCATCGCAGTAGCCTGCACTCCGCAACGCTGCCGCCAGCCGACTATGTAGGATATATCCCCATGTTCAATGTAAATCGCCTACTGCGCTCTCGTCCGCGAACCGATACCGCCGATCAAGCGCCGGCTGAAGACAGGCCTTCGCGCCAACCTTCGCCCGCAGAGGGCTTGCTGGGCCCTCTACTCGCGCGGCCGCGACGGCGCGAAAGCACGTCGCCGGCGGATGCCTTGCCGCCCAGAACACCGGGACAAGGGCGCCCTTTCCGATCACCTCTGCGTCCGTCGAGGCACGCGGTTGCGCTAGCTGGACCGTCTTCTGCGCCACCGCACAACATCGAGCACGACATCGACGATTGGCTTGCGCGCAGCCTGCCGATCGCAGAGCGGGTGCGAACGGGCTTCAACCTGCACGACGGGCAGAGAGATACGTCGCGTGAGGTGCTGCAAAGCGTTGCAGAGGCAATCCGTAATGTAGCGACCCGCAGCAGCACCGAGCTTGCCCTCGACTACGGTCTCCCTGCCACGACGCTACCTGATGCGATCGGCCGGCTCGACGGGCTACAGAAATTGACGCTGATGCATACCGGGCTTCAGTCGCTGCCAGACAGCCTGGGGCAGCTGCGCCATCTCCGTCATTTGCAGGTCGTTGGCGCGCCGGGCATGAAAAAGCTGCCAGCCTCGTTGACGGGCCTGTCCGATCTAAGAACCCTTCAATTGGCGTTGATCCCGTTGGATGAGTTGCCCGCCGACCTGGGGCGCATGCAAGGTCTGCGCAACCTCACGCTAGGAGCCGGGCACTACGCGCGCCTGCCGGCCAGCATCGTTGAACTGAGCCGATTGACCGGATTGAGCATGTCGAACTCGTCGCATTTTCGCGAGTTGCCTGAAAACATCGGTCTCATGCAAGGACTCAGGTCACTGGAGGTGGCATCGAACTCCAAGCTGGAGCAACTTCCTGGCAGCCTCACCCGGCTGCACCGGCTGGACAAACTCAACCTGTCGTCCAACCGCCGGCTGGCGCACTTGCCTGAAGACATCGGTCAACTGCGCGGCTTGACTGAACTATCGCTCAAAGATTGCGCCGCGCTGCGGCAGCTGCCCGACAGTGTGGGGGATCTCGCCCAGCTGCGACTGCTGGACCTGCGCGGCACCGGCCTGCAGACCCTTCCGCAGTCGCTGGCCCGACTGCCCGCTCGCTGCGATATCAAGGTGCCGGATCATCTGGCATACCAACTGCTGCAGATCCGCGATCCGGAGGGCGCGCAGCGCGCGGCACAGCGGCTGGCCGACAGAAGGCGACGGGCGCCGGTGCCTGCGGTGCAACAGGCCGGGGCGTCGTGGAACCGCGTCCCCGAATTCACGCGCGTGTTGCGCACTATCGATGCCGACCTGGGCGAGCGTTTTGACAAGTGGACCCAGGGCTTGGCGCAAAACTCCCTGATCTTCGGCGCATCCATCACATCGGCCGACATGCCCCTGTTGGACCAGGTGGTGGCCGAGGCCATTCGATCACCCGAATTCCGAAACACCTTCGGTGAATTTTTGAGCGAGCACACCGTCAAGAGACTGAACATGGACGGCATGACGCAGTTGGGCGGTTTCGGGCCTTCCGTGCGCGGGAACGTCAAGACCGCCTTTGCGGAGATGCTCAAGCACAAGCTCATGCACACGCAGGACCACCAGACTGCACTGGGCCTGCTGCAGGAAGCCCTACAAAATCCCGGCTTGGGGCTGTCCAGGGAGAGGCTGCTGCGCAGCAGGAATGAACTCACCGGACGTGTGGAGATGTGGCCGCCACTGAAGGCCTATATCTCCATGCACGATGTGGAGGGAAAGGCAGCGCAGGAAGCGGCGACCACGTGGGCGATGGCGCATTTCGAAGAAGCGCAGGAGGGTGTCATCGGGGAAGCAGAGGCCAAGCAGGAGTCCGAACAGGCGCAGGCCAACGCGAACCGCTTCATCGAGCAGCGGGCGCGTGCACTGCTGGGAGAATGGAACATCCGTTAGGCCCTGGCCTCCAGCGATGTCCCCCCACCCCCCGGCAGTCAAGACAGACAGGTCTGTCTGGTGATGTTGGCCGCAGAACCCGGCGGGTGTTTGCCCGCCGAGTCTGCGCAGCGTTTATTGGCCGTTGGCAGCCGGCAAGAGTCGGTAGGTCTGTATGCTCGCTTCGCTCAAACCGCGCAACCTGTGCATATCCCAAACGCAGCGTTGGTCGCCGTCGTTGAAGACGTTCCATGGAAGCCGCTTGACTGCGTGGGGCATCCATCGCTGCGCTTCTGCGTTGAGGGCTGGCGCACATCTCTACCCCGACCAGCCTGGGTGCCAATGCATCCGGGTGGACCTTACGGATGCACAGACGACAAAAACCCCCGATTTTCTCGAGGGTTTTTGGATATCCCAGCACAAGCCGGGAACTCGAATTGGTGCGCCCGGAGGGATTCGAACCCCCGACCAATGGCTTCGGAAGCCACTACTCTATCCGGCTGAGCTACGAGCGCCTGGCCGCGCATTATGCCAGAACAGCCGGCGTGCGCGTGACGGGGCTGGGCGACACGGGACCTGGCAAGCCACGGCATCGCTCGAGACGTGATGACACCGGCCTGTCGGCCCGAGCAGCGGCTGCGTGGCAACCGGACGCCCAGGTGCAAGCGCATAGGGTCCAGCCGTGCAACCGTGTCGCCGCCTCAAGCGGCAGTCGCCAGAGCGCAAGCCTGCTCAACGTCCCCAACCTGACAGTAAGAGCGAGCACGCGCCCGAGCGCGGTCACTGCCGAGCTTGCGTTGCAGCCGTACCACCGGCCGCAGCCCACCTGAACCAACCGCGGCCCTTGCCGCTCGCAACCTCAATCGCTGAGGCCAGCCGCACGCAATGAACAGCCTGGCGTCGAAAATCCCAAGACCGCCGCGCGGGCAGCGCCTCACGCGTCCACATGACCATGGCCGAGCCGCACTGCTACCCTTTGCCGCATGAGCAAGCATGGTGTCGAACAACTGCCCGCAGCGACCGCACTGACGTGGCCGCAGCGGCTGGAGCAATACTGGAAGCTGGTCCGTGGCGACCGCCCGATCGGCAGCCTGCTGCTGCTCTGGCCCACCTGGTGGGCGTTGTGGCTGTCCGCCGATGGCCTGCCGCCCCTGTGGACGCTGTTCGTGTTCACCGCCGGGGTCTGGCTGACCCGCTCGGCCGGCTGCGTCATCAACGACTACGCCGACCGCTGGCTGGACCCGCACGTGGAGCGCACCAAGTCGCGCCCGCTGGCCACCGGCGCGGTCTCCGGGCGCGAGGCGCTGTGGGTGTTCGTGGTGTTGATGCTGGTGGCCTTCGCGCTGGTACTCACACTCAACTGGCTGACCGTCGCGCTGAGCGTGCCCGGCGTGTTCCTGGCCGCCAGCTACCCCTATCTCAAGCGCCACACCCACCTGCCCCAGGTCTATCTGGGCATGGCATTCGGCTGGGGCATTCCAATGGCCTTCGCCGCCGTGCAAGGCAGCGTGCCATTGCTGGGCTGGGTGCTGTATGCCGCCAACATCCTGTGGGCGACCGCTTACGACACTTGGTACGCCATGGTCGACCGCGACGACGACATCCGCATGGGCAGCAAGTCCACCGCCATCCTGTTCGGCAAATTCGATCTGGTGGCTCAAGGTTTCTTGTATGCGCTGATGTTCGCGACGCTGGTGCTGGTTGGTCTGCGCGCTGATCTCGGTGCTGCGTACTGGGCCGGCCTGGGCGTTGCGGCGCTCCTGGTGGCCTACGAATTCCGCATCGCCCGCCACCGCGAGCGTGGCCCCTGCTTCCGCGCCTTCCTGCACAACAACTGGGTTGGCCTGGCGATCTTCGTCGGCATCGCAGTGGCGGTGGCGGGGCGTTAGCGCGCGGATTCGGATTCGGGAATCCGTCGATTACAGATCAGATGTTGAGATTGCGCGTGAGGCTTCAACGCGTGCAGGCATCGTTGACGGCTCTACTCCTCGTCGAGTCCTCCGCCCTCCACCCGCCGAAGCAGCATCGCCATCCACCGCGCTGCCGCTAGACAAAGCCCCTCTCCTACGGGAGCAGGGTTCGGGCTGGGGTGAGGGTACGGACGCAGCCGCACACGCAGACCGCAACAATCTCGATCACGGCACCCGCGCGCAGACCCATGCATCCACCCGTTGAACACCCGCCTTGCGTAATGCCTTCGCCGCGGCGTGCAGCGTCGCGCCGGTCGTCATCACGTCGTCCACCAGCGCCACATGTGCCGGCAACGGGCCGCAGGCCACGAACGCATCACGCAGATTGCGGTGCCGCTCGATCGCGTCCAGCTCGGATTGCGGCGCGGTCGCGCGCACGCGGCGCAGCAACGGCAGGCACGGCAGCCGCAGCGCGCGGCCGAGCGGTCGGGCCAACTCCAGCGCCTGGTCGTAACCGCGCTGGCGCAGGCGCTGCCGGTGCAGGCTCACCGGCACCAACGCCTGCGGGCGTGGCAGCCCCGCACAGCGCCGGGCCATCAGGTCGCTAAGCAGGCGGCCCGCCGCCAGGTCCTGATGAAATTTGAACCGCCGCAGCAGCCCGTCCACCGGCCAGCGATAGGTGAAGCAGGCATGCACCCGCTGCAGCGGCGGAGGTTCCTGCAGGCACTGCCCGCACAACGCCACCCCATCGGAGGCGAACAGCTGGGTGGCGCAGCACAGGCAGGCATGGCCATGATCGGGCAAGGCGGCGCGACACGCGGGGCAGAGATCGCCGTCAGGCGTGCCGGCTTCCGCACAGACCAGACACAGGCTCGGCAGCAGTAGCCGCAGCACCCGCTGCGGCCACCTGTAAACCGAGCGCACCCCGTTGAAGTTGACAGCCTCTTCCATGCTCACCAGACTGCCTGGCTTCCAAGCCGCTGACTGTCAGGAAACTCCGATGTCTGTTGTCGTCCGCCATGACTGGGATCGCAAAGAGCTGCAGGCGTTGTTCGATCTGCCGTTCCCCGAGTTGCTGCATCACGCGGCCAGCGTGCACCGCGCACATTTCGACCCGGCGCAGGTGCAGGTCTCCACGCTGCTGTCGGTCAAGACCGGTGGCTGCCCGGAAGACTGCGCCTATTGCCCGCAGGCGCAGCGCTACGACACCGGCGTGACTGCGCAGAAGCTGATGGAGACCGAAGAAGTGGTCGCCAAGGCGCGCCAGGCCAAGGCCGCCGGCGCCTCGCGCTTCTGCATGGGCGCGGCCTGGCGCTCGCCCAAGGAGCGCGACATCCCCAAGGTGGCCGCGATGATCCGCGAGGTCAAAGCCATGGGCCTGGAGACCTGCGCCACGCTCGGCATGCTGGACGCCGGCCAGGCGCGTGCGCTCAAGGACGCCGGGCTGGACTACTACAACCACAATCTGGACACCGCGCCGGATTACTACGACTCGATCATTCACACCCGCCAGTACCAGGACCGCCTGAACACGCTGGAACATGTGCGCGATGTCGGTCTGAAGACCTGCTGCGGCGGCATCGTCGGCATGGGCGAAACCCGTGAACACCGCATCGGCTTGTTGCTGGCGCTGGCCACGCTGCCCGCGCACCCGGATTCGGTGCCGATCAACCAACTGGTGCAGGTGCCCGGTACCCCGCTGCATGGCACCCAGCAGCTGGATCCGTTCGAGTTCGTCCGCATGATCGCGGTGGCGCGCATCGCCATGCCCAAGTCGATGGTACGTCTGTCCGCCGGCCGCGAAGCGATGAGCGACGAACTGCAGGCGCTGTGCTTCCTGGCCGGTGCCAATTCGATCTTCTACGGCGAGAAACTGCTCACCACCGGCAACCCGGACACCGAGCGCGACCAGGCCCTGTTCCAGCGCCTGGGCCTGCGTCCGATGCAGATCACGGTCGATGCGGCCGAGCACGATCACCCCGGCACCGTGCATGCGGAGATCACCCGCAGCGCTGCCTGCGAGCACGCCGCCTGAGCATGGGCCCGGCACCGGTCGTCGGTGCCGGCTGGGCGCGCTGAGCCCGGCACGCTACGCTAGCGGCCCTTCTCTGCCGTTGAACGCCCGCATGGCTCGCCCCGATCTGCACGAACGGATTTCGTCGCTGCGCAAGTTGCGCGTGGCCCAGGAACGGGTGCGGGTGCGGCGACAGGTCGGCCGCCGCGATGGCGTGCGGCTGGAAATCGACGGCCGCTGGTTGACCGGTTTCTGCTCCAACGACTATCTGGGTCTGTCGCAACAGTTCGAAGTGGTCGCCGCGCTGCAGGATGCCGCTGCCCGCGATGGCGCCGGCGCCACCGCCTCGCATCTGATCTGCGGCCACCACACCGCGCACGAAACGCTTGAGCGCGAAATCGCCGAATGGCTGGGCTATCCGTCGGCGTTGCTGTTCGGCAGCGGTTTCATCGCCAATCTGGCGGTGCAACAGGCACTGCTCAGCGAAGAAGACGATGTCTGCGTGCAGGACCGGCTCAATCACGCCAGCCTGCTCGATGCCACGCGGCTGGCTGGTTGCCGGCTGCGGCGCTATCCACATCTGGATGTGGAAGGCGCGATGCGTCAGCTCAAGGGCTCGCCCGAGGGTGCGGCGATGCTGGTCAGCGACGGTGTTTTCAGCATGGATGGCGATGTCGCGCCGCTGCGCGCGTTGAGCCTGGTGGCTCGCATGCAGGAAGCCCTGTTTTATGTGGACGATGCGCATGGTGTTGGCGTGCTCGGTCCGCAAGGTCGCGGCTGCGTGGCCGATGCCGGGCTGGGCGTGGCCGAAGTGCCATTGCAATTGGTGACCCTGGGCAAAGCGCTCGGTGGCTACGGCGCCGTGGTCGTAGGCCACGAGGCGCTGATCCGCCATCTGGCCGAAACCGCGCGCCCGTACATCTACACCACTGCATTGCCGCCGGCGCAGGTCGCCGCCACGCTGGCAGCCGTGCGCCTGGCGCGTCGCGACGACTGGCGGCGGACGCGTCTGGTCGAATTGATCGCTGCGTTTCGCGATGGCGCGCGCAAGCACGGCTTCGAATTGATGGCCTCCGACACACCGATCCAGCCAGTGTTGTGCGGCGAAGAAGCAACCGTCATGGCGATGTCGGCCGCACTCGAACAGGCAGGCTTTATGGTTGGCGCCATTCGTCCGCCCACCGTGCCCGAAGGCAAGGCGCGCCTGCGCGTGACGCTGTCCGCGTTGCATACGCCGCAGCAGGTGCAGGCGCTGATCGACGCCATCGTGCAGGCGCGCGATGTGGTCAGCCGGCAGCCGCTGCGTGCGTCTGCCTGAAGCGAGCCGCAGTGCGTGCATGGCCTGCGCTGAAACCACCGCGGGCCACTCAAGCAATGCATTGACTGCACAAGGCACAGGCATGTCAGGCGACAACCAATGTGGTGATGTTTCGGTGCGACACGGATCGCATGCATCGCACCGACTGTGCAGCGGGTGCGCGCTCGCATCCAATCCCATCTGTGCACTGACATGTCGCCAGCGACACCAGGCACAGCCGCCACAGCGCAACACCGCGTGTGGGAAGCGTTATCGCGGTTGTACCTGGACAGTGACAGGCGCGACGACGACAGCATCGCGCGCGTGCTGGCTGCCTCCCCGTTCACCCTGGAAGCGTTACGCAGGATGTTGTTGCACGAAGTGCATCCGGTCCTGATCGGCAACCTGCGCAGCGTGTACGGCGTGTGGGACGGGTTCGATCCCGACTGGTTGGCAGCCGAGATCCAGGCGCGGCGCACACGTCGCTGGTGCTGGCCAGCGCGCTGGCACTGGCGCGGTTACGCGCGCACGCAGCGGGCGTTGCTGGCCCCGAAGATCGGCGCGCTGCGTGCAGTCGCCACGCACTGACGCGGACGCGCCGCAGCAGCGCCGTACCGACATACCCAAGCACCCATCGGCAAACTGCAATCGACGCCAAGGCCGCCACGATCCCGTCTTTGTGAACCCTGTCGCAGCACCAACGTGGCTTCCTCAACCCTGACCGGTCCGCAACAATCGGCGACAATGCGCGCATGCATATCGATGTCATCGGCCACGGGCCTGCGCTGGTTCTTCTGCATGGCTGGGCACTGCACGGCGGGGTGTTCGCACCGCTGGTGGAGCGTCTGGCGCCGCACTATCAATTGCATCTGGTCGACCTGCCCGGGCACGGCTTCAGTCGCGACGACAGCACACCGCTGGCGCTGCCGTACGTGGTCGCCGAGATTGCGGCAGCCACGCCGCCAGCGGTGTGGCTCGGCTGGTCGTTGGGCGGGCTGTTTGCGCTGCATGCGGCCGCCACCCTGCCGCAGGTGCGCGGGCTGGCGATGATCGCCGCAACGCCGCGTTTTGTGCGCGGCAGCGATTGGCCCGATGCCGTCCAGCGCGAGGTGTTCGTGCAATTTGGTACCGAGTTGTCGCGTGACTACCGCGGCACCCTGGAGCGTTTTCTTGCGCTGGACACGATTGGCTCGGCGCATGCACGCAGCGAACTGCGCAGCCTGCGCGAGACGCTCACCGCGCGTGGCGAACCGGCGCCGGAGGCATTGCAGCAAGGCCTCACCCTGCTCGAACGCACCGACCTGCGTCGCGCCGTACCGCAACTCGCACGCCCCAGCCTGTGGATCGCCGGGCAACGCGATCGCCTGGTGCCTGCCGCCGGCATGCATGCCGCCGCCGCGCTCAGCCCGCACGCGCAGGCGCTCACCATTGCCGGCGGGGGCCACGCACCGTTTCTCGGTCATGCCGATCAGGTGAGCGAGGCGCTGCAACGCTTCGTTGCGTCCGTGCCATGAGCGGATCGTCGATCATGCGCCATCGCTGATCGAGGACACACCGCATGGATCTTGGAATCGCTGGCCGTTGGGCGTTGGTTTGCGCCGCAAGCAAAGGGCTGGGCTTGGGCTGCGCACGCGCATTGGCCAGCGAAGGCGTCAATCTGGTGATCGCCGCGCGCGGCCGTGATGTACTGGAACAAGCTGCCGACGCAGTGCGCGCGCTTCCCGGCGCTGGCGAAGTGCGCAGCGTGGCCGCCGACATCGCCACGCCGGAAGGACGCAGCGCCGCACTCGCAGCCTGCCCGCAGGTCGACATCCTGATCAACAACGCAGGCGGCCCGCCGCCGGGCGATTTTCGTCAATGGGAACGCGAGGACTGGTTGCGCGCACTGGATGCCAACATGCTGGCGCCGATCGAGCTGATCCGCGCCACCGTCGATGGGATGCGCGCCCGCCGCTTTGGTCGCATCGTCAACATCACCTCCAGCGCGGTGAAGGCGCCGATCGACATCCTCGGCCTGTCCAACGGCGCCCGCGCCGGCCTCACCGGCTTCGTCGCCGGTTTGGCGCGCAGCACCGTGGCCGACAACGTCACCATCAATAATCTGCTGCCCGGGCAATTCCTTACCGACCGGCTGCGCGGCAATTTCGCCGCCATCGCGCAACAACAAGGTGGCACCGCCGACGACGTCGCCGAGCGCAAACGTGCGGGCATCCCGGCCGCGCGTTTTGGCGAGCCGGACGAGTTCGGCGCAGCCTGCGCCTTCCTGTGCAGCGCGCAGGCCGGCTACATCACCGGGCAGAATCTGCTGATCGACGGCGGCAGCTATCCCGGCACGTTCTAGCGCAGGGCCGCGCACGACGCATCGATTCCCTCCGCCTCTGCCAGCGGCGACAATAGCGGCGCCATGAATAGCACTTTCGATCCCCGCCACGTCCGCCGCGCCTTTGCGCGTGCCGCCAGCACCTACACTGCCGCCGCCGCGCTCCAGCGCGAAGCGGAAGCGCGCCTGCTCGAATCGCTCGACTATCTGGGCGAGCAGGTGCCCAAGGTGGTGCTCGATGTCGGCGCCGGCCCGGGTCATGCCAGCGGCACGATCAAGAAGCGCTGGCCAAAGGCGCAGGTCATCGCGGTCGACCAAGCCCTGCCGATGCTGCGCCAGGCGCGCAAGGCGGCCGGCTGGTGGAAGCCATTCGCACAGGTGTGTGCCGATGCGCGCGCGCTGCCCGTCGCCGACGGCAGCGTGGATGTGATCTTCAGCAATCTGTGCCTGCAGTGGGTGGAAGACCTGCCGGCCGTGTTCGCCGGATTCCGCCGCGCGCTGCGCCCGGGCGGGCTGCTGCTGTGCTCTACCTTCGGCCCGGAAACGCTGATCGAATTGCGCGAGGCCTTCGCGCAAACCGACCCGGCCCCGCACGTCAGCCGCTTTCCGCCGATTGCCCAATTCGGCGATGCCCTGCTGATGTCCGGTTTCCGCGATCCGGTGCTGGACCGCGACCTGTTCACCCTGACCTACAACGACCTGCCCGCGTTGATGCGCGAACTCCGTGCGATGGGCGCGACCAATGCGCTCAGCAACCGCCGCGCCACGCTCACCGGACGCGGCCGGTTTGCCGCCGCCAGCGCGGCCTACGAACCGTTGCGGCGGCCGGACGGCACCCTGCCCAGTTCCTGGGAAGTGATCTACGCCCACGCCTGGGCACCGGCACCGGGCGCACCCATCCGCGAACACGGGCACGACGTCGCCAGCGTTCCGGTCAGCGCAATCCCGATCCGTCGTCGCATCGACTGAGCGTCGGTAAAGAACGCTAGAAGTTGCGCAGCCACTGCCGGTGAGACACAGCGTATTGCGTCCATGCCAATGCGCACCTGTCAGGCTCGGCGGCCACACTTGCTAGAATTCTGAAGTTACTGGCCGTACGTCCCTGCTGCGGCTCACCTTGTTCGATGGTGGGTGGCTACCGACACGGCGCAGCATTGCTGCGTGCGCTTGTTGGCAGCCTCTCTCACGTTTGCGGCCCCCCGCCCCCAATCGGCCTGCCCCATGTTGAAGTGGCTCCTCATCGCGCTGTTCATCGCATCGGCGCTCTACATCCATTATCGCGGTCGCGTGCGGCACCGGCTCAGCCGGCAGTTGCTGGACCATTCCACCTTCATGGCACCGATCAACACGCTGATGTACCTGTGTTCGCGCGTGCCGACCACGCCGTTCATCGATCCGGGCAAGGAATTCCCCGAGCTGGCGCCGCTGCGCGCCAATTGGCCGGTGATCCGCGACGAAGCGGTGGCGTTGCAGCAGATGCAGAAGATCCGCGCCGCCGACGGCTATACCGATATCGGCTTCAACTCGTTTTTCCGCCGCGGCTGGAAGCGCTTCTATCTGAAGTGGTACGGCACCGCGCACCCGTCGGCGGCCGCGTTGTGCCCGCAGACCACCGCGTTGCTGAAGTCCATCCCCACGGTAAAGGCGGCGATGTTTGCCGAACTACCGCCGGGTAGCGAGCTGCGCCCGCACCGCGACCCGTTCGCCGGGTCCATGCGCCTGCACCTTGGCCTGGCCACGCCCAACGACGACCGCTGCTTCATCGACGTCGACGGCCAGCGCCATAGCTGGCGCGACGGCGAGTGGACCATGTTCGACGAGACCTATATCCACCACGCGCGCAACGACACCGACCAGGACCGCATCATCCTGTTCTGCGATATCGAACGCCCGATGCGCTGGCGTTGGGCGGCGGCGGTGAACCGCTTCGTCGGCCGCAGCCTGCTCTCGGCCGGTGCCTCGCCCAATCAGGAAGGCGACAAGACTGGCGGCATCAACCGCGTGTTCCGCTATTTCTATGCCGCGCGCCTCAAGGCCAAGGCACTGAAGGAACGCAACAACCCGCTGTACCAGGTGCTCAAGTGGAGCATCTTCGTGCTGGTAGTGGTCGCAGTGGTGCTGCTGTAACGCCTGCCGTGATCAGGCAAGCGCGCCGCTGATGCGAGGACCTCCCGCCGATAAGATCGGCAAGCGCCCGTAGAAGCGCGAAGGCACGCGATGCTGCCTACGATCCACGCCGCATCGCGCCTATCGGATGCTGCATAAGGATCGATTCGACCTACCGAGCAGCGCGCGCAGGCCACGCAGTCAGCGCGACACCTGCGCGATCCATTCCTGCAGGTTGTAGTAGTTGGTGACGCGGGTGATCTTGTCGCTCTGCACGTCGAAGAACGCACCACCCGGCAGCACATAGGTCTGCCCGGTTGCCTCCGGCAGGCCCTCGTCGGTGGTGTGATAGACGCCATGCACCACGTACTCGGCGCCGACGCGGGTGCCATCGTCGTTGGCGATGACGACGACATCGCGCAATTGCTCGCGGTAACTGCCGTTCATGCGTTGCAGGAAGGCGGCAAATTCGGCGCGGCCGATTTCGCGCGTCCCTTGATTGAGGTCGTGGGCGACGTCGTCGGCCAGAAACGCCAACATGCCGTCCCAGTCGCCACGATTGAATGCTGCGTAGTAGGCCTGGACCAGGCCGATGGCGTGTTGCCGATGGGTCTCGCTCATGCTCGAACCTGCCGCTGGGAAAGCCGCATCATAGGCCCGCAGTCACGGCCCTTGCACCACCAGATCGCGGTGGAAGTAATACACCTCCTGCAACAGGAAGCGCCAACTGGTGTGGAAGCTGCGAAAGCGCGTGCTCGGCGTGGACGAGGCCAGCGCGTCAATGCCCAGTTCCTGACTCAGCCGCAGCGCGCGCGCCATGTGCAGCGGGTCGCTGACGATGATCGCCCGATGCATGCCGTGCCGCTCCATCAGCGTGCGCGCCTGCTGCAGATTCTGCCGGGTGGTGCGCGATGTGGTTTCGATCACGATGGCGTCCGGCGGGATACCATGGCGCAGCGCATAGCGTCGGGCCACCTGCGATTCGGCAAAGCGCGCGCCGGTGCCGAAGCCGCCGGTAAACAACAGGTGCGGCGCATAGCCCTGCGCATACAGGTCCAGCGCATGCCGGATGCGTTCTTCGAACACCGGCGAAGGCCGCGCATCGTAGGCAGCCGCACCCAGCACGATGATCACATCCGCCGGCGCGGCCTGATCGCGATCGCCGATCCACACGATCCAGCCCGCCACCGCCACCAGCCAGATCAACCCCAGCATGCACAATCGCCAGCCCCAGCCCCACAGGCCGAGCCTGCGCACGCGCCTGGTCACGCCGCGGCCCATGGCAAGGCGTCCAGATCGACATTGCCGCCGGACAGGATCAAGCCCACCCGCCGCCCGGCGAACCGCGCCGGCTCGGCCAGCACCGCCGCCAGGGTGATTGCCGAAGACGGCTCAACCACTTGCTTGAGCATCTGCCAGACCAGCCGCATCGCCTGCACCACGGCGGCATCGTCGACCGTGATCACCTGCGCACCAGCGTGCTGCAGCAGCGCGAAGTTGGGCGCGCCCAAGGTGCCGCGCAGACCGTCGCACACCGTGTCCGGCACGAAATCGACCAGCCGCTGCCCGGCCGCCAGCGAACGCGCGGTATCGGCTGCGCCGGCCGGCTCGGCCAGCACCAGCGCGCAGTTGGGTGCGGATCGCAGCGCCAGGGCGGCACCGGCCGCCAGCCCGCCACCGCCGACCGGCGCCACCAGCACGTCCAGCCCACCGCTTTGATGCAGCAGCTCCAGGGTGGCCGTCCCCTGCCCGGCAATCACCGCGACATTGGTATAGGGGTGCACCAGCGTGGCACCACTGCTGGCCTGCACCTCGGCGCAGAGTTGTTCACGCGCGGCGATGGTCGGTGCGCAGCGCCACAAGGTGGCGCCGTGCCGGGAGATATTGGCCAGCTTGGCGGCCACGGCGCCTTCGGGCACCACCACATGGCAGCCGATGCCGCGCGTGCGTGCGGCCAGCGCCAGCGCCGCGCCGTGATTACCGGACGAATGCGTCACCACACCGCGCGCAGCCAATTCATCCGGCAGCGACCACACCGCATTGCAGGCACCGCGGAACTTGAATGCCCCACTGCGCTGCAGATGCTCGGCTTTGAAGACGAGCTGCGCACCGCTGAGCGCATTCAGGCTGTGCGATGTCAGCAATGGTGTCGGCGCGCAGTGCGGCGCGATCCGCGCAGCGGCCTGCAGGACATCGGAATGGGCAAGAGGGACCGTCTCGATCATGCCTGCAAGATTAACGTATCGCCTCCTCTTCACGGGTCGCACGCACGGCCGCCGCGCATGCTGGATCGATGAAAAAGCGCCGCGTTGCCGCACAATTAAGGACCGATTCAATGCATCGGCTCGAAAGTGACACCATGGTTGCAGGAGGGCACCATTCATGAAATTCCGTCTGATCTTCGCCGCCGGGCTGTTGACCCTGGGCGGCTGCGCAACCTACGACTACACCGGCGCTGGGTCGGGCGGCTATTACCGCGGCGCACCTGCCGTGCAGTATCGCTATCCGCCCGGCTATTCCCCTTATTACTACGGCAACCCATACGGCATGCCGTACGGCTACGGTGCCGGTTCGATCGGCCTGTACGACTATCCGGTGTACCCGGTCTACCGCGGCGGCGGCTATTACTACAGGCCGTACGATCGTCGTCCGCAGTACCGCCCGCCACGCCCGAACGGGTCGTTTAACAATGGGCAGCGCCCCAGCGGCTCGCGTCCGCAACAAGCCAACCGCCCGCCGGCAAGCGGCGCACAGCCGCCGCGTATCGGGGCACCACCCCGGGTCATTCGCGAGATTCAACGGCAAACGGCACCGCGTAACACCCGCGAACAGATTCCTTGAGTTCCTGACTGCGACAGAGCCCACAATTGACGATATTGGGGGCTTGCGTTCAGCTGACGATTGGCTGCAAGCTAGGCACTCTGTGTGACCCGCCACGTCATCTTCTGACCCGGCCCGTCCCACGGACCGACTTATGTCGATGTCCGACAGGGAAATCTGGATCCCCCCTGTTCCGGCCCTGTCGGATATCGGCGCCTACGACGCAGAAAGCCCCGGCATGCCGGGGCTTTCTGTTTTTGTTTCGATCGTGGTGGACAAGCGCCGCTGCAGAAGAAAGCAGACACCTATGCGCAGAAAGCGCAAAAAAATAAGGGTCGGCAGTCCCCCGACTACCGACCCTTACGCTACCCCATCGCACGCGCGGCTGGCCCCTGTTCCAATTCCAGCCTTTGCGCCCATGTCGCAATGCCACGACGGGTGCAGTAGGGATATCCGCACAAAACATGCCAACTTGAGGGTCACCATTCAATAATGTGACTTACATCACATATTTTTCGATTTAGTGACCATGCGAGCGCTTCAGCCGATACTTCCGCGGCCGTTCCCTTCTTTTTTCTGATCAGTCCAGGCCCATGTCCGACTCTTTCTACCGCTACGACGTCATCGTGATCGGCGGCGGCCATGCCGGCACCGAGGCCGCGCTGGCGTCCGCGCGCGCCGGTGCCCGCACCTTGCTGCTGACCCACAACATCGAGACGGTGGGCGCGATGAGCTGCAACCCGGCCATTGGCGGAATCGGTAAGGGGCACCTGGTCAAGGAGATCGATGCCCTGGGAGGCGCCATGGCGCGCGCGGCGGATCTGGCCGGCATCCAGTGGCGCACGCTCAATGCGTCCAAGGGGCCTGCGGTACGGGCCACGCGCTGCCAGGCCGATCGCAACCTCTATCGCAACGCCATCCGTTGCATCGTCGAGGCCCAGCCCAACCTGACCGTGTTCCAGGCGGCGGTGGACGACCTGATCATCCACAACGGCACGTCCGAAGCCGACAGCGTGCGCGGGGTCATCACCCAGACCGGGTTGCGCTTCGAAGCGCCGTCGGTCGTGCTGACCGCCGGCACCTTCCTGGCCGGCAAGATCCACGTCGGCGAGACCCAGTACGCGGCCGGGCGCATGGGCGACCCGCCGGCCACCACGCTAGCCGCGCGCCTGCGCGAGCGGCCGTTCGCGATCGACCGGCTCAAGACCGGTACGCCGCCGCGCATCGATGGGCGCACGCTCGACTACGACGTGATGGCCGAGCAGCCAGGCGACGACCCGCTGCCGGTGATGTCGTTCATGGGCCAGCTCAGCGACCATCCGCGCCAGGTCAGCTGCTGGATCACCCAGACCACCGAGCACACCCACGACATCATTCGCAACGCGCTGCATCGCTCGCCGCTGTATTCCGGGCAGATCGAAGGCATCGGCCCGCGCTATTGCCCGTCGATCGAAGACAAGGTGGTGCGCTTCGCCGAGAAGACCAGCCACCAGATCTTCGTCGAGCCCGAAGGCCTGGAAGTGGCCGAGATCTACCCCAACGGCATCTCCACCTCGCTGCCGTTCGACGTGCAGCTGGCACTGGTGCGCTCGATCCACGGGTTTGCGCAGGCGCATATCACCCGCCCCGGCTATGCGATCGAATACGACTTCTTCGACCCGCGCGGGCTCAAGGCCTCGCTGGAAACCAAGGCGGTGGGCGGGCTGTTCTTCGCCGGGCAGATCAACGGCACCACCGGTTACGAAGAGGCCGCCGCACAAGGTCTGCTGGCCGGGCTCAATGCCGCGCGCCATGTGCAGGGCCTGCCCGCGTGGTCGCCGCGCCGCGACCAAGCCTACCTGGGCGTGCTGGTCGACGATCTGATCACCCACGGCACCACCGAGCCGTATCGCATGTTCACCAGCCGCGCCGAATATCGGCTGCAGCTGCGCGAGGACAATGCCGATGCGCGGCTGACCGGTGTCGGTCGCGAGATGGGTCTGGTCGACGACGCGCGCTGGGCGCGCTTTTCGGCCAAACAGGAGGCCGTGCAGCGCGAAACCGCGCGGTTGTCGGCGCTCTGGGCCACACCGGGCAATGCGCTGGGCCGTGAGGTGGCCGATGCGCTGGGCGTGGCGGTCAGCCGAGAAACCAACGTGCTGGATCTGATCAAGCGCCCCGAACTCACCTACGCCACCTTGATGCGGGTGCCGACCCTGGGGCCGGGCGTGGACGATACGCAGGTGGCCGAGCAGGTCGAGATCAGCGTCAAGTACGCCGGCTATCTGGATCGCCAGCGCGACGACATCGCGCGTCAGCAACGTCACGAAACCACGCCGATCCCCGAAGGCTTCGATTACGCCAGCGTGCGCGGCCTGTCGATCGAAGTGCAACAGAAACTCGAACGCGTACGACCGCAACACATCGGCCAGGCACAACGCATCCCGGGCATGACCCCGGCAGCGATCTCACTGCTGCTGGTGCATCTGGAGCGCGCACGGCGTAGTCAGGTGGCGTGAGCGAGGCAACGATCGCGGGCAATGGTCGGCGATCGGCTGCTAACACATCGTTCTGAGAGCCTCGGTCGCCGTTGCGCGTCACGGTGAAACGATGGCGCATCCCGATGAGTGAAGCGATAGACGAAAAACCGGAACGATTGGCCGAAGAGCCGCCCGAGGCAGCGCAAACCATGCTGCCATGTTTTGCCAACGCCGACACATGTCAGCACATGACCGCTTCCAGCACCTTACTGTCGGCAATGGCTCGCATTGCCGGCCTTGCTCTGCTGCTGACACTGGCCGCTCTTTCGCCAGCCCGTGCCAACACCGACGAAGATGGTCGTTACTGGCTGAGCATGTATGCGCAAGGAAAGCTGCCGGTCGAAAATGTGTAATGGAGCATGGATGTACATCCGCGCTGGCGCGAAGAAGGCGAACAGTTCGATCAACTGATATCGCCTTAACCCCAAGGCCAGCGTCTGGATGGGCTACGACACCATCATCAGCCATCCGGCAGGCCAGTCCTCCAATTGCGAAAATCGCTGGTGGGGGCAATTTCAATACCAGTTCGATCCGATCGCCACCAGCACCATTACCAGCCGTATGCGTCTGGAACAGCGCCACCGTGAAGACTTCAGCGATGAGGGTTACCGCGTGCGGCAGATGCTCCGCACGGTGCGCCAGAGCGGCGTCAGCCCGCAACTGTCGTGGGCGGCGTTCAACGAAGTGTTCGTCAATCTGGATCAGACGCAATCGGGTGCGCGACGCGGTCTGGATCAGCATCGCGTCTTCGTCGGCATCAACTGGAAATTCAATGCCGATGCCGATGTCGGTTAGCTCAATCAGTTCGTCAACACGCGCGCAGTGGATCGGGAAAACCACGTGTTGATGACCACGTTCCGCTTCAACTTCTAAGCATCACTTGCTTGCATGGCGTTGCACAGGCGGACTGAAAGCAGTGCGTTTAGGCAACGCTGATGGGGTTGGACTAGCCGATGCGACGTATTCAAGAAAGTGGATCAGCATCGCCGATCAACGTCGTGCAATCTGCGTGGCGCTCAGCGCGCCATGCCGCCGGCATGCAGACCGGCGGCATGCCTGCATGGCGTGTCTTGCCGAACATGCCTGCGCTGAGTGAAAGACGCATCGCGCATTGGATCAACCCGCCACTGCTGCGGCAGCACGTGCATTGGCACGGCTGCCGCAGGTCATCAAGCGGCCCTGCGTTCGATCGCCGGCAGCAGGCGCTGGCGTAGCGTCAACGCCGCCAGGTCCAACGTTTCGCCGGCAGCGCGCAAGACGCTGCCCATATTGATGAAGCCGTGGATCATGCCCGGGAAGCTATGCAGGGTGACTTCCACACCCGCAGCACGCAGGCGGTCGGCATAGGCGCAGCCTTCGTCGTAGAGCATGTCGCGGTCGCAGACCACGACCAATGCCGGCGCAACACCGGCGACATCCGGCGCCAGCATCGGTGAGACACGCCAGTCGTTGGCAACCGCCATATCGGGCAGCAGATGGCGGTTGAAGAAGTCCACTGCCGCCGCAGTCAACGGCGGCAGCCCGGCGTTGAGCGAGCGCGATGGATACACGCCGCTGTCCTGGCGTGCGTCGGTGAGCGGATAGACCAGTAGCTGGCAACGCAAGGCAATTCCGGCATCGCGTGCAGCCAACGCGGCAACCGCGGCCATGGCGCCGCCGATACTGTCGCCGATGATGGCAAGCCGCTGCACATCGGCGCCAACCGTGTCGGGGTGGGCAACCAGCCAATGCAACGTCGCGATGACATCTTCTACGCCGGCCGGCGCCGGATGCTCGGGGGCGAGACGGTAGTGGATCGCCAGCACCTGACAACCAGCACGCGCCGCCAGTTGCCGGCACACATCGTCATGCGACTCCAGATCGCCGACCAGACCGCCGCCGCCGTGCACGAACAGGCAGGTCGGAGCTGGGCCGGCCGCCAGCCCCGTGGGGCGATACAAGCGCAACGGCACGGCACCGGTGGCGGCATCGGCCTGCAGATCGCGCACCTCGGCCATCTCTATGCGCGGGAAACCGAACTGCGCGCCCACCGCGCGCATCATCGCGCGTGCGCCTTCGATCGGCAGGGTTTCCATGGGCGGCTGCGCCGCCTCTTGAAGCTGGGCGAACAGGCGCAAGACATCAGGATCAAACGACATGGCGAACTCTCCGATAACCAGTTGTCGAGCTTGCCAGATTGTTATGAACCATCACTATTCAAATCGTGAACTAGTACTTCACGACTTGGTCGGACTGCCGCGAACGACCGCAAAAACCCCACAATTCCTGTGCGATATGGCCCCGACGGCACACGTTGGGGGACGAGCGCCGGTGCCTGCGCAACGCCCCGCCGGCTGGATATTTGTGCACTGCACCGCAGCGAATGCGCTGCCGACTGCGCACCTGACAGTGGGCACAGTCGGCTTTTGAGCGCGTTTAGTCCTCGTCTTCCGCAGCCGCTTCGCGGCCCTGCTGGCGGATCAGGTTTTCCTGGCGCGCATCTTCGATCGAGGCACGGATGGCGCGCACGTCGGCGCGGCGGGTATCGAACTTGAAGCGCCCGGTGAGCACGCTGTCCGGACGCAGTTCGCCCTTTTCGAACAGCGCCCACATTTCTTCGCCGTAGTGGGTCTCCAGCAACTCCGGTGCAAAGCGGCCGAGGCAGTCGCGCAGGTTGTGCACGTCACGCAGCAGCATGTCGCGCGCGGCGTTGTTGCCGGCGGCGCTGACCACCTGCGGGAAGTCGATCACCACCGGGCCATCGGGCGAGACCAGCACGTTGTATTCGGACAGATCGCCGTGCACCAGGCCCAGCGAGAGCATCTTGACCACGTCGCCGATCAGGCTGGTGTGGAAGACGCGCGCCTGTTCCGGTTCCAGCTCCACCTCGCCAAGCCTTGGTGCGCTGTGGCCAGCGTCATCGGTGACCAGATCCATCAGCAGCACGCCGTGGAAGTAGCCGCGCGGTTTCGGCACGTGCACGCCGGCATCCACCAGTTGGTAGAGCGCATCGGCTTCGGTGTTCTTCCAGGCGGTTTCGGCCTCCTTGCGGCCGAACTTGGTGGCCTTGCCCATCGCACGCGCCTGACGGCTACCACGCACCTTGCGGCCTTCCTGGTATTGCACGCGCGCCTGGAAACTGCGCTGCGCCATGTCCTTGTAGACCTTGGCGCACAGGATGTCGACGCCTGCGCTGACCACGTAGACGGATGCTTCCTTGCCGCTCTTCAGTGGTCGCAACACTTCGTCGATGACGCCGTCGTCGATCAGCGGCTGCAGGCCCTTGGGGGTTTTCATGGACTAAGAGCACCGATCCGGAACAAACCAGCGGCAATTATGCGGCAAGCAGGGTGAAGCGCTTACATGCCCGCGCACAGACTGTGAGCGGGGGCATGCAGTGGCGCAAGCGCTTACCATGCAGGGACCTGTCCGCACCGCACTCCTATGCCCGAGCCCGCCTCCAGCCGTCGTAAACGTCCCGCCGCCGTGGCTGCGGCCGGTAGCGATCGCGGCCTGCCGCATGAGCTGATGCAGCAGATCGCCGCCGCCCAGGGTGACCCGGACTTCATGACCTCGCTGGGACGCGGACTGGTGGTGCTGAGCGTGTTCGCCCAGCACGCGCGCGAAGTGACGATGTCGCAGATCAGCCTGGAAACCGGCATCTCGCGCGCGGCCGTGCGGCGGGTGCTGCATACGCTGGCCAAGCTGGGCTATGTGGGCGAGCAAGGGCGTGGCTACGTGCTGCTGCCGCGCGTGCTGGGAATCGGCGGCGCGTACGCGGCGTCTTCGTCGATGACCGCAGCGGCGCAGCCGGTACTGGACGGGCTGCGCGACCAACTGCACGAATCCTGCTCGCTGGGCGTGCTGGATGGCGACGATCTGCTGTACGTGGCGCGTTCGGAGACGGTGCGCATCATGTCGATCGGGCTGCGCCCAGGCACGCGGCTGCCGGCGTATTGCACCTCGATGGGCCGGGTGTTGCTGGCTGCCCTGCCCGGCGACACCTTGCAGGCGTATCTGGAACGCACCACCTTGCGTCCGCGCACCGATCGCACGGTGACCCAGGCCTCGGCGTTGCTGGAGGTGCTGGCACGCACGCGCCGCGAAGGCATGTGCCTGACCGATCAGGAACTGGAAATCGGCCTGCGCTCGATCGCCGTACCGGTGCGCAACCTGCGCGGGGAGGTGATCGCCGCGCTCAACATCGGCGCCCAGGCCGGGCGGGTGAGCTTGCAGACCATGCAAACGCAGTTGCTGGAACCGCTGAAGCAGGCGGCGCAGCGGCTGGGAACCTTGTTGAGCTAGAGCGGCTCTGGCCGCGAAGGTCAAGTCTCAGCGCCGCCACGCCTTGCGCATGCTAGATGCGCGCAAGGCGCAGCACGCCGCGCCGAAAAGACCTGGACCCGACGCCTTCGGGTTGATCGCCACTTGTTGTTGCGCGCGTGCCGGCTGGGAGCGGCTAACACATCGTAGCGAGCAGTCGTCAGCCGGGTGTGGACGGCGCGCAGGAACGGCGGTGTATGAGTAACACATGCCGCATCGAGCACAGACCGGGCCCACCTGAGCGCTGCACAGTCGTTGTGTGAGCGGCTCTCAGCGCGGCCGGCGCAGAAAGCTCACCACCGCATCCACCCACGCCGCGTGGCTGTCTTCGACCTGCGCCACGTGGTCGGCGTGCGGCAGGGTCACCCAACTGCGATCTTCGCTGCGCAAACGCGCGTACAGATGAGCGTTGTCTGCCTGGGTGGCGATGAGGTCGTCGACGCCGCGCAACAGCAGGACCGGTAGCGTCGCGACCTGCTCGGGTTGAAAGGAGAACTGTTCCATCGCGCGCCAGTCGGTGCGCACCGGATCCGCTGCCAGCGCCTGCGCGACATAGGCCGCGCGCACGCCCGGCGATGCCGCATTGGCAGTGATGAAATCCTCGCCGGCCGCAGCAGCCGTGGTGGGGGCCCGCAATGGCTGATCTGCCGGCAACGCCGGCGCGGGCGCTGCGTCCACATCATCGGGGAAGCCAAACAACACCAGTGCAGACATCGCCTGCGCTTGCTGCTGTGCAAGCAGCAGCGCAACGCGCGCGCCATTGGAATAGCCCAGCAATGCCGGCGACGGCAGTCCGGGATGGGTCTGCGCGACCCAGGCCAGCACGTTGCGCACATCGGCCACCGCACGCGTGGGCGTGTTCCAGCCAGTGCGATCGCGTGCGCTGCCACCATAGCCGCGCAGATCCACCGCGTAAGCGGCATAGCCGGCCTGCGCAAGCGCCGCCAGCACAGAGCGCGTATCGCCGGGTTCGCCGGGCACCTGCAAATCGAAATTGGGCAACGCGCTCCAGGTGCGACCGTGTACCAGCACAATCGTGCCGCGCGGCTGTGCGGGCACCCGCGACCACACCGCCAGCATCTGGCCATCGTCCGCGCGCACGTGCGACAACACAGTGCCAGGACCTGGCTGCGGCTGTGCCTGCAGCATTGCTGTCGTCAGCAACAACAGCAGAAGACATGCGAATCGACGCGTCATGCGGTGTCTCGGGATGCACGGGGTGACCGCAGACCTTACCCGGGTTACGCCGCTGGCGCTGTGCCGGTGTCAGCGACTTGTTCGTCCAGGATCGGCCTGGCCAGCGCAAAGGCGTGATTGGCGGCCGGCACGCCGCAGTAGATTGCCGCTTGCAGCAGCACTTCCTTTATCTGCGCAGGCGTCACGCCGTTGTTGCGCGCGGCACGCACGTGCAGTTTGAATTCTTCGTCGTGGCCCAGCGCGACCATCATCGACAAAGTGAGCAGCGAACGCGTGTGCGCCGGCAGGCCGTCGCGGGTCCAGATGCTGCCCCAGGCGTAGCGGGTGATCAGGTCCTGAAATTCTTCGGTGAACTCGCTACGGGCGGCCAGCGCGCGGTCGACATGCGCATCGCCAAGGACGCGCCGGCGCTCACGCATGCCGGCTTGATAACGTTCGTCTTCGTGCATGGTGTGTCCTTGCAAAGTGGTGAGCTCAATGGGCCTGAAGAAAGCCGAGCACCGCGTCGTTGAACGCGGCCGGCGACTCCAGGTTGCAGATGTGGCGGCCGGGCACCTGGGCGTAATGACCATCCGGCGCGGCATAGGCGATCTCGCGCAAATCAGATGGCGGGCATACCGGGTCATCGTCGCCTGCCAGTGCCAGCAGCGGCAGGCTCAGCCCGTCCAGTGCACCGCGGAAATCCGCCTCGGCCACCGCCTGGCAGCAGGCGATGTAGCCAGCCGGCGAGGTGGAAACGAAGGCAGCAGCGATCATGTCCAGACGCTGCGCGTGGCTGATGGCGAATGCCGGCGTAAACCAGCGTTGCAGCGTGGCATCGATCAACACCGGCAGGCCTTCGCTGTGCACGTGTTCGATGCGGGTTTCCCAGGTGGCGGCGCTGCCAATCTTCTGCGCAGTGGCGCAGACCACCAGCCGTCGCAGGCGCTGCGGTGCATGCAGACCCAACCACTGGCCGGTGAGGCCGCCGATCGACAGGCCGCAGAAATCGCTTTGCGCGATCTCCAACGCGTCCCACAGCGCCAGCACGTCCTGGCCCAGGTCGGCGACGCTGTAAGGACCCGGCGGCGTCTCCGAATAGCCGTGGCCGCGGCGGTCGTAGCGCAGGATGCGGTAATGCGGGGCGAAGGCCTCGATCTGCACGTCCCACATATGCAGGTCGGTGCCGAGCGAATTGCAGAAGGTCAGCCAGGGCCGCCCCTCGGTGCCGTCCACACGGTAATGCAGGCGATGCGTGGGCAATTGCAGATAGGCCATCGAAGCACCGTCAACAGGGAGAAGATCCAGCCAGCACACGGTCGATCCAGAGCGAGGACATACCGCGCCAGCTATCGCCATCGAACACTGCTTGCAGTTGCGCGTGCGTGAGCACGGCGCTCACCTGCGCATCCTCGCCGAGCACCTCGCGCAAATGCCGCTGCTGCGCCTGCGCGCGCAGCGCCGCCTGTTCCACCAGGGCGTGCGCTTGCGGCTTGCCCAGCTGCGGCGCAAGCGCGAACACCGCCGCCTCGGCGTAGAGCAGCCCGCCGTGGCTGTCCAGATGCGCACGCATGCGCGCGCGGTCCAGTTCCAGAGCGGACAGGCACAGCTGCATCTGCGACAGGCTGCCGGCGGTGAGGCAGACGATCTGCGGCAAGGTGTCCCATTCGGCATGCCATTGTCCGGCCGCGCGCTCGTGCGGCTGCGCCATCGCGCTGAACAAGGTGGCGACCAGGCCGGGCACGCGGGTGGCCGCGGCAACGGCTGACACGCTGGAGACCGGATTGCGCTTGTGCGGCATTGCCGACGAACCGCCCTTGCCGGCAGCGGCAGGCTCGAACACTTCGCCCACTTCCGATTGCATCAGCAACACCACATCACCACCGATCTTGCCCAGCGTGCCGGCCAACAGGCCGAATGCGCAGCCGACCTCGACGATGCGGTCGCGCGCCGTGTGCCAGGGCAGCGCGGGCAGCGGCAACTCCAGGGCGCTCGCCAGCGCCTGCGCCACCTCCAGGCCACGCTCCTGGAGCGAGGCCAGGGTGCCGGCTGCGCCGCCGAACTGCAACACCAGCGCATCGCGCCGCAAGGCCTGCAGGCGCTGATGCGCCCGTTGCAGTGCATCCAGCCAGCCGGCGACCTTGAGCCCGAAGGTGACCGGCACCGCCTGCTGCAACAAGGTGCGTCCGGGCAAGCCGGTGGTGCGTTCGCGTTCGGCCAGCGCGGCCAGCTCGGCGCACAGGGCATGCAGACGTGGCAGCAGCAGATCGAGCGCAGCACGCACCTGCAACACCGTGCCGGTATCGATGACGTCCTGGCTGGTGGCGCCCCAGTGCACCCAGCGCGCGGCAGCGGTGTCGTGCGCGGCCACCTGGGCGGTCAGCGCCTTGACCAACGGAATGGCGGGGTTACCGGCCAATGCTGTGGCCTGCGCCAACGCAGCCAGATCGTAGTACCGGACATCGCAGGCAGCGGCAATGGCCTGCGCGGCCTCGGCCGGAATCACCCCGCACCGGGCCTGCGCACGCGCCAGCGCGGATTCGAACTGCAGCATCGCCTGCACGCGCGCGGCATCGTCAAACAAGGCGTCGCACGCTGGCTCGCCGAACAAGGATCCCAACAGCGAAGATGTCGCACTCATGCATTGCATCTCTAGGCGTGCCGGCAGCATCGCACCGATGTGCCAAGGTGCCAACTAGACGAAAGGGCAAGGCGGTTTGCGCGCCTGCCACTGGCGGGGTGATGTGGGTGATGCCACGTGGGGATGGGATGCATGCGCACGACTGGGCACGTGTGCGTGTTGGCCACGATGCGCGCTGTCATTGGTGGGTCAGCATGAGGCGCCACGGTCCATGGCCCGCGACCCACGCCGTGGTGCCTTCGTAGCAGCAAGTACTTCCGCAGCTGGCTGCCACCGGCGCTTCATGCACCAGCGTGCAGACAGCGTGGCAGCCCTGCTGCGGCACGCGCACGGCGTTTCCTCATCGGCATACCGATCAATAGCGGAAGAACACCGTTTCCGCATCGCCCTGCATGTGGATGTCCCAGGTGTAGGCGCCACCTGCGCCTGGTTGGGCAAACAAGGTGGCGCGTCGCTCGGCCGGCACCAGCGCCAGGATCGGGTCGCTGCCCAGCTGCGGGTCGTCGGCGAAATACAGGCGCGTGGAGGCGCCACGCAATAGGCCGCGCATGAACACCAGGACGGTCAGATGCGCTGCCTGCAGCTTGCCGTCCGGTCCAGCCACCCTGCCCGGCTTGATGGTGCTGAAGGAAAAACGCCCGTGCGCATCGGTCGGTATACGGCCCCAACCGTCGAAGCTGGGGTCGTGCGCCTGGCAGCGCGCATCGGCCGCATGCGCATAGATGCCGGCTGCATCGGCTTGCCACACTTCCAGCACCGCATCGGCTACCGGCGCGCCGGCACCATCGAAAATGCAACCGCTGATCTGCACCGGCGTGCCTGCGGCCTGCTTGGGTGCGATCTGTTGGCGATACAGCGGCTCCAGCCCAAGCCGGTAATACGGGCCGACGGTTTGCGACGGCGTTGCATGCAGGCTCATCGTGTCACTCCCAGACCGTTTGTTTGCGGCCGCGCAAGACGATGTCGAAGCGATAGGCCAGCGCATATTCGCTGACCGCATTTTCCCAATCGAAACTGGACACCATGCGTTCGCGCGCCAGTGCATCGTCGACACAGTTGTAGATGGGGTCGTACGCCAGCAACGGGTCACCGGGGAAATACATCTGGGTGACCAGCCGTTGCCCGATGCCATCGCCATGCAGTGAAAAATGGATGTGGGCCGGTCGCCAAGCGTTGTAGTGATTGCGCCACGGATAAGCACCCGGCTTGATGGTCTTGAAACTGTAGCGGCCATGCGCGTCGGTGAGCACTTGTCCGGTACCGCGGAAGTTCGGGTCCAGTGGCGCATCGTGCTGATCGCCTGCGTGCTGGTAGCGACCAGCCGCGTTGCATTGCCACACTTCCACGACGCTGTTGCGGACCGGCTTGCCGTTTTCATCGAGCACGCGGCCAGACACGATGATGCGCTCACCTAACGGCGCGCCGCTGAAACCTGCAGTGAGATCGGCGGCGTGCTTGTCCAAGGTGAGCCGATCCAGTCGCGGGCCGGTGACCTCCGACAGCGTGACCGGCAGGTCGATCGGATCACGCGTGGGCCCACGCAGCCTGGTGGAGGCGTATGCCGGATGCAGATACGCCGGCTGCGTACCAGGCCGGCTGCGGCGGTAGCCGAGCAGCGGATCGGCAGCGATGGCAGTGTCTTCAGAGGTTGGGTCGCGCATCTTGAATCTCCGTCGGCAGTAAGGCGACTAGAACGACATGGGTACGAGGGAAGGCGAGGCAGGTTGCAACAGCTGGCTCACAGGCGCTCGATCGCCAGTGCCACCCCCTGCCCCACCCCGATGCACATGCTGGCCAGCCCGAGCCGCCCGTTGCTGGCTTCCAGCTGCCGCAACAAGGTCAGCGCCAGCCGCGCGCCGCTCATGCCCAGCGGATGCCCCAGCGCGATCGCGCCACCGTTGGCATTGACGTGTTCGGCATCGTCGGCCAGCCCGAATGCGCGCGTGCAGGCCAGCGCCTGCGCAGCAAAGGCTTCATTGAGTTCGATCGCATCGAACTGCGCGATGCGCAAGTTCAAACGCGCCAGCAGGCGCTGGGTGGCCGGCACCGGGCCGATGCCCATGAACGCCGGCTCCACCCCTGCCGATGCGAACCCCAGCACCCGCGCGCGCGGTGTCAACCGATGCGCCTGCACGGCCTGCGCAGAAGCCAGCAGCAAGGCGGCCGCGCCATCGTTGAGACCGGAGGCATTGCCGGCCGTCACGGTGCCGGGCTGGCGAAACACCGGTTTGAGCTTGGCCAGCATCTCGGCCGTGGTGTTGGGCCGCGGCGCCTCATCGTATTCGACAGTGCTGGCATCGCCGCCCTTGCGCGCGGCCACTGCCACCGAGGTGATTTCGCCATCGAAGAAGCCGGCCGCCTGCGCCGCCGCCACGCGTTGCTGGCTGCGCAGTGCAAACGCATCCTGGTCTTCGCGCGCGATGGCATGTCGCTGTGCGACGTTCTCGGCAGTTTCGCCCATCAATTCGGTGCCATAGGCGGCTTGCAGTCGAGGATTGATGAAGCGCCAGCCCATGGTGGTGTCTTCCAGCTGCTGGGTGCGGGCGAACGCGCTGTCGGCCTTGCCCATCACCCACGGCGCGCGCGACATCGATTCGACACCACCGGCGATTGCAAGATCCAGTTCGCCGGCACGAATGCCGCGCGCTACCGTACCGATTGCGTCTAAGCCCGAACCGCATAGGCGATTGAGCGTGCTGGCCGGCACCGAAGAGGGCAAGCCGGCCAGCAACAGACTCATCCGCGCGACATTGCGATTGTCTTCGCCGGCCTGGTTGGCGCAGCCCAGGTACACATCGTCGATTGCGGCCGGCTCCAGCTGCGGCTGCCGCGCCAGCAGCGCAGCGATCGGCACCGCGCCCAGGTCGTCGGCGCGCACGCTGGACAAGGCGCCACCGTAACGGCCGATCGGCGTGCGGATGCCATCGATCAAATAGACCTCGCTCATGCCTCCGCTCCCGCTGCCTGGGCACCATGCGCTGCATCGGTGCGTGCCTGCAGCGCGCGCAAGGCGTCCAGCTCGATGGTGCTGGGCGGGGTGGTTTGCGCGAGGTCGGCAGCGAAGCGGATCGGCCAACCGGTCGCTGCGCTGACCTGCTCGCGCGTTGTTCCAGGATGCAGCGAGGTCACGGTGAGTTCGCGGGTCACGGGGTCGGGCTCCATCACGCACAGGTCGGTGACGACCACGGTCGGGCCGGCGCCGGGGAGGCCGGCACGCGCGCGCGCATCGCCACCGTCCAGATGCCCGACCGTGGTGATGAAGTCCAGCGTCGGCACGAAACTGCGTTTGGATTGGCGAATGATGATGAACACCTGTTTGGCGCTGGCCGCAATTTCCGGCGCGCCACCGGCACCGGGCAGGCGCGTTTTCGGTGCGTCATACGGGCCAATCACGGTGGTGTTGAGGTTGGCGTAGCGATCGATCTGCGCTGCGCCCAGAAAGCCCACATCCACGCGTCCGCCTTGCAGCCAGTAACGAAAGATCTCTGGCGTGGACACCACAGTGTCGGCGGTCTCGGCCAGCTCGCCGTCGCCGATCGACAAGGGCAACACCTGCGGGCGTGCACCGATCGGGCCGGATTCGTAGATCAAGGTGACGTCCGGCGCATGCGTAAGCCGGGCCAGATTCGCGGCAGTGGACGGCAACCCGATGCCGACAAAACACACCGCGCCATCGGGCAGACGGCGCGCGGCGGCCACTGTCATCATCTCGTTGGTGCTGTAGGTGCTCATGCGGCCACCTGCTGCTGCGACTGTGCGTAAACACGCTGAAAACCGGCGAAATCGTCGGTGTCCAGGATATGCGTCTGGATCCACGCCTGGAACTTCGCACGGTCGCGCGCGATCGCATCCCAGGCCAGATAGAAGCGATTGTCGCGTGCGTAATAGCCGTGCGCGTACGACGGCGCCGCGCCACCGGGAACAAGGCAAACCGCATCGACGACCCAGCGCGGCAGGATGCAGGCATTGGGCGGCGCGTCGAGCGTGTCGACGATCTCTTCCACCGTCACGATCACCTTGCGCGCTGCCAGCGCGGCTTCTTTCTGGACACCCAGAATGCCCCAGAGCAACACGTTGCCGCGGCGGTCGGCCTGCTGGGCATGAATCACGGTGACATCGGGGTTGACTGCCGGCGATGTGGCCAGCGTTTGGCCGGTATACGGGCATTGCAGGAACTTGATGCTGTCGTTGACGCGTGGCAGGTCCGAGCCGACGTACCCCCGCAGCACCGCAAACGGCAGACCCGATGCACCGGCCACATAGGCATTGGCCATATCGGCATGACTGTGCTCGCGAATCTGCAACGGCTGCGGCCAGGCGTGTTCCACCGCATCGCGCAGCCGGTGCAGCGAGCCGACGCCCGGATTGCCGCCCCAGGAAAACCGCAGCGCTGCCGCGCAACCGGCGCCGATCAGTTGGTCGTAGATCAGGTCGGGGGTCATACGCACCAGGCGCAGATCGTGCTTGCGCTGGCGAATCACCTCGTGCCCGGCCGCATGCGGAATCAGGTGGGTGAAGCCTTCCATCGCCACGCAATCGCCATCGGCGATCAGCTGCGACACGGCGTCCGCAAGAGTGACGATTTCGGCCATTGCATTCCCTTCCAGCGCAGCGAGCGTGCAGTCACGGTAGGCGCAGCCGGTGGGCCGGTCAATCCGATAATCGGTGATATAAATCGATATTCGCACAATTTCGGCAAACCCGTAATGCACCCACATTGTCTCCGGTGTATACATAACTTCGCTCGCAAGCAGACGCCAGCGTTGCCACGCGCGTCAACTCGTTGCCGGCCGGCGTATGCCGCGTCGCATCCAGGTTGCCTCAACACCCAGGAGTCACGGTCATGTCGCAGTCCAAGCCGCTGTTTCCCCTCAACGCGTGGTACGCCGTCGCCTGGGACCACGAGATCAAGCACGTGCTCAGCCCACGCAAGATCTGCAACCTGGACGTGGTGGTCTACCGCACCACCGCCGGCGCGGTGGTCGCGCTTGAGGACGCCTGCTGGCACCGGCTGGTGCCGTTGTCGATGGGCAAGCTGCGTGGCGACGACGTGGTGTGCGGCTATCACGGGCTGGTCTACAACACGCAGGGGCGATGCGTGCACATGCCCTCGCAGGACACCATCAACCCCTCGGCATGCGTACGCAGCTTCCCGGTTGCCGAAAAGCACCGCTATGTGTGGATCTGGCCAGGCGACCCGGCCAAGGCCGATACGCGCCTGATTCCCGATCTGCACTGGTCGCACGACCCGGCCTGGGCCGGCGATGGCCGCACCATCTACGCCAAATGCGACTACCGGCTGGTGTTGGACAACCTGATGGACCTGACCCACGAGACCTTCGTGCATGGCTCGAGCATCGGTCAGGATGCGGTAGCCGAAACGCCTTTCGATGTCGTGCATGGCGAGCGCACCGTCACCGTCTCGCGCTGGATGCACAACATCGACCCGCCACCGTTCTGGGGCGGCCAGATCGCCCGTCATCTCGGCTACCACGGCAAGGTCGATCGCTGGCAGATCATCAATTTCGAAGCACCCGGCACCATCGCCATCGACGTGGGCGTGGCGATCGCCGGCACCGGCGCGCCGGAAGGCGACCGCAGCCAGGGCGTCAACGCCTATGTGCTCAATACCGTGACCCCGGAAACCGATCGCACGTGTCATTACTTCTGGGCGTTCATGCGCAACTATGCGCTGCACGATCAGTCGACGACCACCACCCACACCAACACCATCGCCGGCATCTTCGGCGAGGACGAAGTGGTGCTGGAGGCGCAGCAGCGCGCCATCGATGCGCACCCGGATCACGCCTTCTACAACCTTAACGTCGATGCCGGCGGCATGTGGGCGCGGCGCGTGATCGACCGCTTGATCGCGCAGGAACAACGCGCGCAGGACCTGTCGCTGCGCATGGTGGGCTGAGCACACCGCATGCGGCACGCCATGCCATCGATCACAGCGACCCATCGCAGCGCCATTCCTGCCGGCACAGGCCGGCACGCCTCATTGCCTGGAGCCCTTCATGCGTAAAGACACCCAGTGGCATCGCGCCCGCGTCGTCAGCATTGCCGATGCCTGTCCTGGCGTGCGCGAAATCGTGCTCGATCCCGGTACCGCCGCGCGCAGCTTCGAGGTTGGTAGTCATGTGGATTTTCGCGTGCCGCTGCATGGTCGCGACGATGTCCGCTCGTATTCGTTGGTGGGCGAACCCCGCGCCGATGGATACTTCCAGATTGCAGTGCGACAGATGCCCGACAGCCGTGGCGGCTCGCTGCACATGTGGACGCTGGCGCCGGGCGATGTGGTGGAGATGTCGCCGCCCAACAACAACTTCCCGCTGGATGAAAGCGGCGAGGAAATCTTGCTGATCGCCGGTGGTATCGGCATCACCCCAATCATCGGCATGGCGCAACGGCTGGCCCGTCGCCATCCCGCATTTCGCCTGCTCTATGCCGGCCGCTCACGCAGCGCGATGGCCTATGTCGACACGCTAGAAGCGCTGCTGGGCGAGCGCCTGCAACTGCAATGCGACGACAGGGCAGGCCCCCCCGATCTGGCTGCCGAACTGGCACGCCTGTCGCCCAATGCCGAGGTGTATGTCTGCGGGCCGCTGGGCATGCTCGAAGCGGTGCGCCAGCACTGGCACGCGGCCGGCCGGCCGCGTGCGCGGCTGCACTTCGAAACCTTCGGCAATAGCGGGCGGGTGCCGGCGCAGGCGTTCGTGGTGAAACTGCCAGGGCTGGGCCTGGAAGTGCCGGTAGCGGAAAACGAATCGATGCTGGACGCACTGGCCGATGCGGGCGTGGAGCTGATCGCCGAGTGTCGCCGTGGCGAATGCGGCTTGTGTGCGGTGGAAGTGCTGGACAGCTCAGCCGATATCGATCACCGCGATGTGTTCTTCAGCGACGAACAGCGCCGCGAAAATCGCAAGCTCTGTGCCTGCGTGTCGCGCGCGGTGGGCGGCAGCATCAGCATCGATACCGGCTATCGCAGCGAACTGGGCTGAATCGGAGTCAGGCCGGCCACGCGTGTCGTCTGGCGGGCGCGGCTGATGTTGCGACTGGGCGCGTAATGCGTGTGCGTTGTGGCGCCTGCGTGCCGTCGGCACCTAGCCGACTGCTTTCGTTGCGCATTGCTGGCAACTCACTGGTTGGCGTTTCAGCACGCGCACATGGTGAAGGCGGTGGCCTCCACCGAAACCTTGCCGAGCTTGCTGAGTGGCCGCATGCGGCCCGGGTACGCGAAAGCCGCAGCGCGGCGCTCGGCATTTTCGCTCAGCGTGCATGGCTCCAGGCCGGTATTGGCCATCAATCGTTAGCGCCCTCTGCGCGCGCGCACCACCGTGTTTGCATCCTCACGCGTATACGCGATCATCTGCGCATGGAGTCGACTCACTACAGGACTGTCCCGGCGCCGGCATTGAACCCGCGCCAGGAGCAATTGGTGGCGCTGGTGCGGCAGCAGGGCTTTGCCGATGTGGAAGGCCTGGCCACGCGCTTTGAGGTCACCCCGCAAACCATTCGGCGCGATCTGACCTTGCTGTGCGATGCCGGCGTGCTGCGCCGCTACCACGGCGGCGTCAGCATGCCTTCCAGCGTCGAAAATCTGGCCTACACCGCACGCAAGGCGTTGCAGGCACGCGAGAAACAGCACATCGCCACGCACGTCGCGCGTTTCATTCCCGACGATGCCTCGCTGTTCATCAATCTCGGCACCACCAACGAGGAAGTCGCGCGTGCGTTGCTGCAGCACCGCGGGCTGCGGGTGATCACCAACAACCTCAATGTAGCGGTGATGCTCAGCGCCAATCCCAGCTTCGAGGTGATCGTGGCCGGCGGCGTGGTGCGCGGGCGCGATCAGGGCGTGACCGGCGAGGCCACGGTGGAGCTGATCCGTCAGTTCAAGGTGGACTTCGGGGTGATCGGCATTTCCGGTATCGATCTGGACGGCGCGTTGCTGGATTTCGATTACCAGGAAGTGCGTGTGGCCCAGGCCATCATCGAGCACTCGCGCCAGGTGGTGCTGGCCGCCGACCACAGCAAGTTCGGCCGCAACGCCATGGTGCGGCTGGGGGCGATCGCACAGGTGCACGACTGGTTCACCGACCGACCGCCGCCGCAGGAACTGGCCAAGGTGCTGGCCGAGGCCGGCACCCGGGTCCACCTGGCAGATGCCGACGGCGGCACCTGAGATTGTTCGTTTAAGTACGTTTGCGCCCTCTGGACGTCGTCTGGATGCCTGGCATCGATTCGTGCATTGAATCGATTTCAGCCAATCCATTGCTTGATCCATCTATAGATGCCTTGATTTACGGGCGAACCGCGTCTTCACGCCCCGAAAAGGTTGAATGTTCGAATATGTTCGGACATGACAACTTAGGTTCGCTTACAGCGCACCTGGACGGAGGCACCGATGGGCGAAACGTACGATCTTCTGGTGGTAGGCGGCGGCATCAACGGGGTCGGTATCGCCCGCGATGCGGCCGGACGCGGCCTGTCGGTGTGTCTGTGCGAGCAAGACGATCTGGCCGCGCATACCAGCAGCGCCAGCACCAAGCTGATTCATGGCGGCTTGCGCTATCTGGAGCAGTACGAGTTCGCACTGGTCGGCAAGGCGCTGGCCGAGCGCGAGGTGCTGTTGCGCCTGGCCCCGCACATCATCTGGCCGCTGCGCTTTCTATTGCCGCATCAGCCGCATCTGCGCCCGGCCTGGATGATCCGCGCCGGACTGTTCCTGTATGACCACCTCGGCGGCAGCAAGCGCAGCCTACCGCGCTCGCGCCGGCTATCGCTGCGGACGCATCCGGTCGGCGCGCCGCTGCAGGAATCGCTGCGCACTGGGTTTGTGTATTCGGATGCCTGGGTGCAGGACGCGCGGCTGGTGGTGCTCAACGCGATGGACGCGGCTAAACGCGGCGCCAAGATCCATACCCGCACGCGCTGTGTCGGTGCCTGGCGCGATGCCGGGTTCTGGTATGCCGAACTCGAAGATCGCGAGGGGCGCCGCCGCACCGTGCAGGCACGCGCGCTGGCCAATGCGGCTGGGCCTTGGGCAGTGTCCTTCCTGGACAACGTGGCCGCAGTGCCCCACGAGCATGCGCTGCGGCTGGTCAAGGGTAGCCACATTGTGGTGCCCAAGCTGTTCGATCACGATCACGCCTACATCTTCCAGCAACCGGATCGGCGCATCGTGTTCGCCATTCCGTACGAGCATGACTTCACCCTGATCGGCACCACCGACGTCGACTACGAGGCCGACCCCGCCGCGCCGAAGATCGATGCGGCCGAGATCCAGTACCTGTGCGATGCGGTGAACCTGTATTTCCAGCAGCAGATCAGCCCTGCCGATGTGGTGTGGAACTACAGCGGCGTGCGCCCGCTGCTGGACGATGCCGAAGACAATGCCGCCGAGGTCACGCGCGATTACCAGTTGGAAGTGATCACCGATGGCGCGCCGTTGCTCAATGTGTTCGGTGGCAAGCTGACCACCTACCGCAAGCTCGCCGAAGAAGCGGTGGACCGGCTCACCCACGCGCTGGGCACACGCAAGCCGGCGTGGACCGCGCGTGGCGATGCGCTGCCGGGCGGTGAACAACGCGATATCGCCAGCCTGCTTGAGCGCGTGCGCACCGCCCGCCCCTGGTTGCCGGCGGCGACCGCGCAGCGGCTGGTGCGCAATTACGGCACCTGCGCCGAACGGCTGCTGGGCGATGCGCAGGATGTGGCCGGCCTGGGCGAGCACTTCGGTGCAGATCTGTACCAGGCCGAGGTGGACTACCTGCGTCAACACGAATGGGCGCAGACCGCCGACGATATCCTGTGGCGTCGCAGCAAACTCGGGCTTCGGCTCGATGCGGACGGACGTCAGCGGCTGCAAGCGTATCTGCAGACGCAGGCGCTTCAATCCGCCGAGCTCGCGACCGTTTGAACACACCGCGTTGCCGGCGAGGACGGGTCGTCCGGCGACGTATCCTGGCGCACTGCCTGCATCACCCTGTGGAGGGCACCCCCGATGAGCACGACCCATTCCCCCTGCGCGCCGACGCGCGTGTCGCAATCGCCTGTGCGTTGCGATGATCTTCTCGCGAGCATGCGCGCATGAGCCGCCAACTCGTGGGTGAGTTGATTTCCGAAGCGGTCGCGATGTTCATCATCATCGCGCTGGGCGACTCGGTCGCGGCGATGTACATCCTCTACGACCCCAGTCCGTATCAAAACGCCTATTGGGGCGTGTGTATCGCCTGGGGCCTGGCGGTGACGCTGGCCATCTATGTCACCGGCTCGGTGTCGGGCACGCATGCCAACCCGGCAGTGACGCTGGCGCTGGCACTGTTCCGCGATTTCTCGTGGAAAAAGGTGGTGCCGTATTGGATTGCCCAGGTCATCGGCGCCTTCCTGGGCGCGGCCATTGTCTATCAGTTGTACGGGCCGGTGATCGATCATTTCAACCAGGTGCAGCAGTTGAGCCGCGAAGCCGGCGGCGCGGCCGGTGTGTTCTTCACCGCGCCCGGTCTTGCGGTCACGCCGATGCATGCGCTGGTCGACCAGATCATCATGACCGCGTTCCTGATCTTCGGCATCTTCGCCATCACCGAGCAATTCAACGAAGCCGCACCGACTGCAAACTCCGGCGCGTTGATGATCGGCTTGCTGGTGGCAACGCTGGGTGCGTCGATGGGCTATCTGGAAGCGTGGGCGATGAACCCGGCGCGCGATTTCGGCCCGCGTCTGTTCGCTTACTTTGCCGGCTGGGGCGAAGCAGCGCTGCCGGCAAAGGACAATTATTGGTGGATTCCGATCGTCGGACCGTTGATCGGCGGCCCGATCGGCGCGCTCGCCTACCAATGGCTGATCCTGCCGTTCCTGCCGGCACGCGTGCGCCACCTGCAGGGCGGCAAACCACCGCTCGATCCGCGCTGATCGCACTGCTGCACGACTGACAGCACGGCGCCGCTGCCGCGCAGGCCTGGATGCATCGGCCTTCCGAGCAGCGGCGTGCACTACCCACTTTCTCGCCGTGCGCCAGCGCCGGCATTGTTCGAGGAATCTCCGATGGAAAAGCAATACGTCCTTGCGATCGATCAAGGCACCACCAGCTCACGTGCGATGTTGTTCGATCGCCAGGGCAAGGTGGCCGGCGTGGCGCAGCGCGAGTTCGGGCAGATCTTTCCGCAGCCGGGTTGGGTGGAACACAACCCGCGCGAGATCATGACCAGTGTCTATACCACCATCACCGAGCTGCTCAACAACGCGCAGATCGATGCGCGCGCGATTGCCGGGATCGGCATCACCAATCAGCGCGAGACCGCGGTGGTGTGGGACAAGGCCACCGGCCAGCCGATCTATAACGCCATCGTGTGGCAATCGCGGCAGACCAAGGACATCTGCACCCAGCTCAAGGAGGCCGGGCATGAGCAGATGGTGCGCGACAAGACCGGCCTGCTGATCGATGCGTATTTCTCCGGCACCAAGGTCAAGTGGATCCTCGACCATGTCGAAGGCGCCCGCGAACGGGCGCAAAAAGGCGAGTTGGCATTCGGCACCATCGATAGCTGGCTGATCTGGAACCTCACCGGCGGCAAGGTGCACGTCACCGATTACACCAATGCCTCGCGCACCATGATGTTCAACATCCACACGCTGGAATGGGACGCGGACCTGCTGGCCATGCTGGACGTGCCCGCGCAGATGCTGCCGAAAGTCCGTTCGTCCAGCGAGGTCTATGGCATGACCCAGACCCAGTATTTCTATGGCGAACAGGTGCCCATCGCCGGCATCGCCGGCGACCAGCAGGCGGCATTGTTCGGCCAGGCCTGTTTCGAGCCGGGCATGGCGAAGAACACCTATGGCACCGGTTGTTTCATGCTGATGAATACTGGCGACAAGGCGGTGATCTCCAAGGCCGGCCTGTTGACCACGATCGCCTGGGGCATCGACGGCAAAGTCGAATACGCATTGGAAGGCGCCATCTTCGTCGCCGGCTCGGTGGTGCAGTGGCTACGCGATGGCCTGCGCATGCTGGGCAAGGCCAGCGATTCGCAGGCCTACGCCGAGCGTGCCGGCGACAACGACGGTGTGTATATCGTGCCGGCCTTCGTGGGCTTGGGCGCGCCATACTGGCGCAGCGACATCCGCGGCGCCGTGTTCGGGCTGACGCGTGGCACCACCAAGGAGCACTTCGTACGTGCGGCAGTCGAATCGATGGCCTACCAGACCCGCGACGTGCTCACCGCGATGCAGAGCGATTCCGGAATCGAACTAAAAGAACTGCGTGCCGACGGCGGCGCCATCGCCAACGACTTCATGGCGCAGTTCCAGAGTGACATGCTCAATGTGCCGGTGCTCCGCCCGGAAGTCGCAGAGACCACTGCACTGGGTGCGGCGTATCTGGCAGGTCTTGCAACCGGGTTCTGGAGCAGCCGCGAGGAGATCGCCAAACAATGGGCGGTGGATCGCCGCTTTGAACCGGCCATGGCCGACGACAAGCGCGAAGAGCTCTACGCCGGCTGGCAGCAGGCAGTGGACGCGACGATGGGTTTCCGCATCAGCTGATCGTTGACGTCAACACGACGGCGCCCACCATGAGGTGGGCGCTGTGATTGGCCAATCATCTGCATGGACGAACCAAGCAGGGCTACGCAATGCAGCACTGCCTGCAGCGTTACTTACTGGCCGCCGGTGCTGGCACGGCCGGCGATGGTATCCGGGTCCCAATGTTCCTTGATCAAACCCTTTTCGATCCGAAACATATCGAACCAGGTGGTGGTGTACGTGGTGCCCGGCTTGTTGGGATTAGGCAAGGTGCGTACCGACACCAGGGTCACCAGATCACCGTCAGCCGTGATGGCCACCAGTGGCAACTGCACGCGCGGCTGCACCGGCGTCGGCTTCACGAATGCGGTTAGAAAGGCGATGAATGCATCTCGCCCATTGGCCACATTCGGATTGTGCTGGATGTAGTTCTTGTCCATGTACATCGGCGCGTACTGCACCTGGCCCGCTTCGAACACGGTGCGCCAGAAATCGTAGACCAGCCGCTTGTTGGCAGTTTCATACCAGGTGGAGCCGAGCAGCATCTTCTGATGGTTGGGATTTGCAGTGACCGCGGTCTGCGCGAACGCGGCCACTGGCGCTAGCAGCGTGACCAACAGCAAGGCACGGGTGAGCAACTTCTTCATGGGGTACTCCTGGGTGGAGGATGGCATTGCGCTCATCGGGGGATGCCAGCACGGTGTTCCGTTGAGCGGGGAATGACGCGTCCTTGCAGCCGGATCTACGCGTCATCGCCACCCTACCGGTGACGTTCGCTCGCCCGCTAGCCGCCCGCAGGTGCACCTGGGCACTTGCGGCACAGGTGGTGAGAAAAACATCACCCGTGTGCTCGCAGCCACTGACGTGCTGCAATGCGCATAGGGTTGCCCCGATGTTGCTGTTGATTGTGCGATTCCTGCAGCGACGGCAACGGATCTGCGACTGCCGTGTGCGGTCAAGCTGTCTTGCGGGAGCGCTGCAGTGCGCTCCTATCGCATGTACGGAGCCAAGCGACATGGAATCCGTACAACCACGCCGCCCACGGTCTTGGGCAGTCGCTACGCGGCCTCGGACAACGCTGCCAACGGAAGGCCTGCGTAATTTTCCGCCAGCGTCGCGCGCCCTGCCTCGCTCCCGAGCAGATAATCCAACTCCGCTCCGTGCAGCCGCGCAGTGAATGCGTCTTCGTCGTCGAAGCGGTGCAACAGCGTGGTCATCCACCACGAGAAACGTTCGGCTTTCCACACGCGCTGCAAGGCTAATCCCGAATACTGCTGCAGCACGCTGGCATCGCCGCTCGTCTTCCAACGCTCGAACAACTGCGCCAGCAGGCCGACATCGCCCAGTGCCAGATTCAGCCCCTTGGCACCGGTGGGCGGCACGATATGCGCGGCATCGCCGGCCAGGAACAGACGGCCGTACTGCATCGGTTCGGCAACGAAACTGCGCAGCGGTGCAATGCTCTTCTCGATCGATGCGCCGGTGACCAGCTGCGCCGCCAACGCAGGCGGCAGCCGTGCACGCAACTCGTCCCAGAATGCCTGATCGCTCCAGGCCTCCACCTGCGCGCTCGCAGGCACCTGGATGTAATAGCGCGTACGGGTGGGCGAGCGCATCGAACACAGCGCAAACCCGCGCGGGTGGCGTGCGTAGATCAGCTCTTCGTGCACCGGTGGCGTATCGGCCAGCACGCCGAGCCAGCCGAACGGATACACGCGCTCGAACACACGCAGGCGCTCGGCGGGGATGCTGGCGCGGCTGATGCCGTGATAACCATCGCAGCCGACGATGTAATCGCACTCCAGCCGCTTGCGTTGGCCGTCCTGCGTGAACTCCACGGCGGGCACAGTGCCTTCCACATCGCACAGAGTCACGTCCTGCGCGTTGTAATGGGTGGGTGCACCGCTGCGCTGACGGGCGTTCATCAGATCGGCGGTGACCTCGGTCTGCCCATACACGGTGACACCGCGGCCACAGCCGCGCAGCAGATCGATGCGTTCGCGCTGACCGTCGAGCGATAATTCGAAACCGTGATGCAGCAGACCTTCGCGCTGCAACCGCTCGCCCACGCCGGCGCGCTGCAGCAGTTCCACACTCCCCTGCTCCAGTACCCCGGCGCGGATACGCGACAGCACATGCTGGGGTGTCTGCCGCTCGACGATGACGCAATCGATGGCGGCGAGCCGCAACAGTTCACCTAGCAACAAGCCGGAGGGGCCGGCGCCGATGATCGCAACCTGCGTTCGCATGCACTGCTCCTGGCCTGGATGGCGATGCATGCAGTGTCGGTAGCCAAACCCGCGCATTGAAGGGATGATTGCGTGCAGTCCTTGGACTTTTCGACGATGGCCATACCTACGACCGGCGCTGCTGCAGTCCCTGCTTTTGGCCTGTATGGCGAGCAACACGCCGATGCCGCGGAGTTGCTGCACTGGGAATCGATTGCCGCCCGCAGCCGGCTGCACGATTGGCAGATCGTCCCGCATCGACACGAAGATTTGGCGCAACTGGTCTACGTGCAACGTGGGCCGGCGACGCTGCAGCTGGATGGGCGCACGCAACGTCTGCGCGGCACGAGCGTGGTGTGGCTTCCACCGCTTTGCGTACATGGTTTCGCATTCGATCCGGCAGTACGCGGGCACGTCGTCACCATGTGCATGCCGCTGGTAAAAACCACGTTAAGTGCTGCGCCGTTGCTGCAACAGGTGCTGACGACGCCAGCAGTTGTGCAGGTGCAGCACGCGCGCAGATGGCTGGATATGGTGTTCGGCAGTATTGCCGAGGACCATGCGCGCCGACGGATCGGCCATGACATCGCCGCACAGGCCGCGGCGGCGCAGCTGGTCATCTGGATGGCGCGCACGGCACTGGAACGCGCACAGGACGCCGCAGCGATCAGCCCGCAGGCGGACCCGGCACTGCGCCATCTCCGCGCCTATCAAGGCTTGATCGATCAGCACTACCGCGCCCACTGGCCGATTTCGCGCTATGCCGATCACCTTGGGTTGACGCCCGGTCACCTCAACGCGTTGTGCCAGCGCTTGGCTGGCGCCTCTGCACTGCAACTGCTGCACCGCAGGATCATGCTGGAGGCACGCCGCACACTGCGTTACACCAGCCTAAGCGTGCAACAGGTTGCCGAGAGCCTTGGGTTTTTCGACGCTGCCTATTTCAGTCGCTACTTCGCCCGGTACGCCGGTTGCTCGCCGACGCGCTTTCGCAACGGGGAGTAAACGTGGCCAAAAGAGCGAGGTCACTCACTCGCTGTGCGAGCCATAGGGAGAATGTTCTGCCGGCTGCATTTAAAGGTAGTACCAGGCCTACACAAGCAACGAAGTCAACGAGGATCGGCACAGACCGTCATCGTGCGAGGATGGAGAGGCCAAGTCAGCCACTCCATCGCCGAGCCGCCTCCATCAGAACGGATACTGCGGCACTTCGTTCTTGATCGTCAGCCACTGCCAGTGCGTGTACTGCTCCCAATCGGCGGGGCCGCCGACGCTGGTGCCGTTGCCCGATGCACCGGTGCCCCCGAACGGATTGACCACCTCATCGGCCACCGTCTGATCGTTGATATGCAGCAGACCGATGTGCAACTTCTCGCCTAACGCCAGCGCCCGCGAGACCGATGCCGACAGGATGCCTGCCGCCAGCCCGTACTCGCCCTGGTTGGCCAACTCGGCGGCTTCTTCATCGGTGTCGAACACGGTGATGTTGATCACCGGACCGAACACTTCTTCGTCGAACGCGCGCATGCCGGGGCGCACGTTGGACAACACCGTTGGCGCATAGAACAGGCCTTCATTGGTGGCACCAGCTTCGACCACCGCGCCAGCGGCGACGCTATCGTTGACGATGTCGATGACGCGCTGCAGCTGGCGTTGGTCGATGATCGGACCCAATGCGACGGTGCCGCTCACCGGGTCGCCTACCGGAAGATGCCGCGCCTTTTCGGTAAGCCGCTGAGTCAGCGCCTGCGCTACGCCGCGTTGGACCAGCACACGCCCGGTGGACATGCAGATCTGGCCCTGATGCATGTAGGCGCCGAATGCGACGGCCGATGCGGCCTTGTCCAGATCCGCATCGTCCAGCACAATCACCGCGTTGTTGCCACCCAGTTCCAGTGACACTTTTTTCAGATGGCGTCCAGCAATTTCGCCGATGCGGCGGCCCGCGGCCGTGGAGCCGGTGAACGCGATCATCGGGACGTCCGGCGATTCCACCAGCGCCTGGCCGATCTGGGCATCGCCATGCAACACATGCAGCAGCCCCTTGGGCAGGCCCGCTTCTTCCAGTACCTGCGCGATGATCACGCCGCCGGTATACGGCGTGCGCGGGTCGGGCTTGAGTATCACCGCATTGCCCATGGCCAGTGCCGGCGCTACCGAACGCAGCGAGAGAATCAACGGAAAATTAAACGGCGAAATTACCCCGATCACGCCCAATGGCAGACGGCGTGCAAGGCTAAGTTGGCCGGCTGATGTCGGCAAGATCTGGCCGCTGGCCTGCAGCGGCATTCCAGCAGCCTGCTGGTAAAACACCACCGATTCATCCACCTCGCGCTGGGCCTTGGGCAGGATGCCGCCGGTTTCGCGCGCAATCAGCAACGTGGCTTCGGCACTGCGCGCCTGCATCACTTGCGCGGCGCGATGGAAGACCGCAGCACGTTCGCGCGGCGACGTGGCTGCCCAGGCGCGCTGCGCCTGTTTGGCCTGCGCGATCGCGGCAGCGACATCGGCCAGGTCGGCCTTGCCGACTTCATGCAGCAAGGCACCGGTTGCCGGCTCATGGACGGGCAAGGTGCCGCCGTGACCGGGCACCCAGTCACCATTGAAGAGACAGCCGTGCCACGCGGGCGTGTCGGTCGCAGCGGCCACTGCGCTGGAAAGAGCATTCATGGTCTAGCCTCCTGCTAAAAACGTGTGGGGATTACAGCGTAGTGGAAGCCAGCCCGCCATCAATCGGCAGGGTGATGCCGTTGATCCAGCGGGCGGCGTCGGATGCGAGGAAGACGATGCCCTCTGCCACTTCGTCGGCATACGCCGGGCGGGTCATGCGCTTGGCGTCTGCCTTGACGCGTTCCTCGCCGAGCATGGCGGCGAAATCACCCAGGATCGGGGTAAACACCGGGCCCGGCGACACGTTGTTGACGCGCACGCCGTGGTCGGCGAACCAGGGCCGCGATTGCAACAAGGTCCACACGATCAACGCTTCCTTGAAGTATTGGTAGCAGGTGTCGTGGGGCACCGGATGCGTCGCCAGCCATGCGCTGCCGCTTTCGAAGCTGTCGGTCGCGGCCAGCTGCTTGTGCAGGTCCAGACGCTGCGGCCATTCGGCGCCCAGGATCGAAGCCACATTGATGATGGAACCGCCCGACACGATGCGCGGCAGCAGTCCCTGGGTCAGATGACGCAGGCCCAGATAATTCACCCGCGCCACCACATCCAGCGGCGCGGTGCCCGGCACCCCGGCAATATTTGCCAGCGCATCGATATGGTCCGGCAATGCCTTCACCAAGGCATCAATGGATGCCGGGTCGCCAAGATCCGCCTGATGAAAACCGTGCAGTGTCATCTGCACTGGCGTGCGATCGACACCGATCACCCTGGCGCCATGGAACCGTGCCAGCCGCGCGACCTCCGCGCCAATGCCCGACGCCACACCGGTCACCACGATCGTCTTGTTCTGTAAATTCATTGCCATCCTCCGAAGGAGCCAGCTGTGCCGGCGCTAAAACACATGGACATACTCGAAATTCACGTTGGTGCCGGATGCCGCGTTCCTGACCTCTACGGGTAGATAGAGGTTGGCGAACAGGATGTTTTTGGCATCAAAGCGCCATACCCCACCCGGCCCTGCATAGAACGCGCGCTGACGGCTGTCCGCGACGCGCTCGTCGTTGGTGCGGTTGTCGCGGAATTGCGTCAGGTAATACGCGTTAACGCCCAGCCGAAGCTTCGGCGTCACTTCCCAGGACGTGGCGAAATTGATCCATCCCGCATCGCCTGCCTGACCGTTCCGGAAGTCGAACCCGGGCGGCAAGTTCGGACGACGCTCGCTGCGAAAGTTGTAGATGTAGTTGATGCGTGCGCTGACTTCCCAATTGGGCGTGGGAAGGACCGTGAATGCGTAGCTCGGAATGAGCGACCAGTAACCGGAACTCTGGTTGAGATCGCGGTCGCGGTCGAACTTGCCAACCGGCGCCACGGTATCGAGTTCGAACCGCTGCGAGAACACCGGTCGCCCGTCGCGTATCACCGGCGGCATTTGCAGATACGGCCCGAACGTCACATCACCCAAGCCGGCGCCATTGTCGCGCAGCGTGGCGATGCTGTTACGCCCGAACGAGGCATTCAGATTGACCAGCGGCACCAGTGCAGTGACGCCTAGCGATCCCCCGAACACTTGATAGGGCGTGACGTAAGCGAACTGGGTCAGCAGCACGGTGGAATCGATACGCGGGTTGTCGAACACCGGTACATCGTTGCCATGGGCATCCTTAATCGCGTCCAACGCGTTATGCCGCCAGTAAGTGACGACCGCTAACCCGCGGGTGGTGCTGGTGAACCCATCCAGAAAACTGGTGCCACCGGTGTTGATGCCATTGGCCAGCGACGCGCTCTGTGGCACGCCATGCGCCAGTGCCGTGCCTGCCGCCCCCCCTCCCAACACACCGAGCAGCGCGCGAACCTGCCACCCTGCGTCCATACCAACACCACGCATCACCGATGATCGAATCACTGCAGACATCTCCAGTGTTGGGAAGCAATAGCGGCATGTGCCACCTCACGAACGTCAGGCATGCGCATGCCCCGCGCTGCGCACAGCACGTGCAGCGGAAGGCCGACGGACGCGGGTTACGGCGTGTCCAGACGGTCCAGACGATCCAGGGCACGCAACAGGGGTGCTTCGCTGGAACCGAGTACGGCGCTGAGTTGCTGCTCCATACGCAGCACTTCGGCTTCGGCAGCGGTCAATAGCGCGGCACCGGCTGCAGTCAGCGAGAGATGTTGCATGCGCCGGTCCTGCCGCCCACGTACCTGCCGCAGCAGGCGGCGTTTGACCAGCCTGGCCACCACGATTGCCAGATTCGGCGGCGACACGTGCAGCACATCGCCGATCTGGCGCTGATTGATACCCGGGTTGCCATCCACCAGCATCAGCAGCGAGAAGTCGACCGGCTTGAGCTCGAATGCTGCCACGCACTCCTGGAACATCCGCCGCACCATCAACTCGGTGCGGGTGATGCGATACCCCAGCAACCGTAGCAGACGCGCCTGATCCACCGTGGTGACAGCATCGGGCAAGGGCGCAGCAAGGGCGGTGACGGGCATGGCGGTTCTCGCGACAAAGGCAGCGGACGGACCGGTACGCACGATGCGCCCCATCCGCAACGCCGATTTCCGGCGTGCATCGCATTGTAGACGCGGCCAAGCCCGGCGATGTGGACATCCACGCCGCCGATGCATGCGCTGTCCGCGTGTCCACCACACCGCCCTTCCGCGCACGCGCCTTGCAACGGCGGCGTCGCGCGGCGGCTGAGGTGGGACGGCGGTGATCCGGGCAGGACTGGGACATGGTTCCGGTCGGCAAGTGATTGCGTTCCAGAATAGTTATAGATCATAACTACATTGCCAAGCTGCAGCGCAGCATGGTCGCGCTCGCTCGCTGGGGGCGCTCTGCGGACTGACGGCGGCGGCGGCAAGCAAGTCGCAACGCGTGCAGCTGTCTTATTTGTCTAGGGTGGTGTCACGGCGGCCGGCGTGCACGGCGCAAGGCATGCCACCGCTGCGGCGCCTGTCAGCCCCTCGCCTACGCCGCCCGCTTACGGCAGCCAGAGTTTTTCGAGATCGCGGAAGCCCCACTCGCTGGGGCTTTCCATCTGCGCGATGCGGTCCTGGCAGTCCGGGCGCGACAGGTCGATGTCCTGCACCAGCACGTGGCTGCGCAACTTGGCCGAATAGAACACGCGCACCTTGGGCTTGAGCAGCGAATCGGGCGTCTGTTCGATCACCACCGCGAGTTTTTGCGACTCCAGCCGCACCAACGAGCCGACCGGATAAATGCCAAGCCGACGTACGAAAGCCTGGAAAATCGTCGGATCGAAATGGCCCTTCCACGACGCCATCTGCTTGAGCGATTCGGCCGGATCCCAGCCGCGTTTGTAAGGGCGGTCCGAGCTGATGGCGTCGTAGACATCGCACACCGCCCCCATCCGCGACATCAACGAAATATGTTCGCCCACCAATTGATTCGGGTAGCCGCTGCCATCCATTTTTTCGTGGTGATGCAGCGCGATTTCCAGCACCACCGCGTTCTGCACGCCGCCGGCCACCAGCAGCCGATGGCCATCCAGCGGATGCTGGCGCATGACGTCCATTTCTTCGCTGGTGAGCCGGCCAGGCTTGTTGAGAATCTCCAACGGCGTCACCGCCTTGCCCATGTCGTGCAGCAGGCCGCCCATTGCCGCTTCCACCACTTGCGCCTCCGGCAGACCGAGCTGGCGGGCCAGCCCGCTCATCAGGCCGGCCACCGCCATCGAATGCAGATAGGTGTAATCGTCGGCAGTCTTCAGACGCGCCACGCTGATCAATGCCTGCGGATGCCGCAGCACCGAGTCGTTGATGGCTTCCACCAGCGGCAAGGCCGCCTCGGTGTCGACCGTGCGCCCCAGCCGCACATCGCGGAACATCGCCTCGACCATGTCGCGGCCGTCTTCGAAAATGCGGCGTGCGCGCACGACCTCGGCTTCGATGCCGACCTGCGCGGTGACGCTGTTGGTGCGCACGCTACGCGGCTTGGCAGCAGGCTCCGGCGGTTCGGGCGCGGGGGGGGCCGGAGCAGGCTCGGGGCTCGACGGCACGCCCGGTTCGGCGTGCGTGACAGCGCTTGCGGGCATTTCCACATCCAGCCCGCGCGCGGTATCGATCACCAGCTGTTCGATGCCGCTGTCGTGGATCTTGTCCACATCGTCGGAATCGACCAGGAACGACGTCTTCCAGAACGGATGATGCACCCACGCGCCCAGCAGCTTGTAGACATACATGCCGGGGCGGAGTTGATCTGAGTCGATGGTTCTGAGCATGCCGGCGCTGGTCTGCACAATGTCCAGGGAAAGTTCGCCACGCCTTGGCGGTCTGCGGTGTTATCGGCACATGGCACGATTTCTTTGGCCCGCGGCCAGGTCGACGAAAGGCCCGGGCGTGATGCCGAACGCGGCTGTGAGCGGGCCGCTCAGCGCTTGGGCAGCCGCATCCCCAGCACGGCGACGATGGCGAACAGCAACGGCACGCTGCAGGCCAGATACAACATGGCCGGCGACCATCCGGCGTCCAGCAGCACCCCGGCGCAGAACGGCGACAAGATCGCACCGAAGCGCCCCACACCGATCGCCCAACCCAGCGCCGTCGAGCGCACCGCTGCGTTGAAGACGATCGGAACAATGGCGTACATGCCGCCCACCGCAGCGAACATCGCTGCCCCGGTGAGCAAGGCGACGGCGAACGCCCAGTTCAACTGCGTACTGCACAGGCCGGAGGCCAGCATCGCCAGGCCCATCAGCAACAGGGATCCGATCGTCAGGCGCGACAGCCGCATGCACGATGCCAACGCACTGAACAGCAGGCCGCCGCCGATGCCTCCAAGATTCAACAGCACCCCGCCCGTGACGCCATCCGTGGCCGACGAGCCGGCGGTCACCAGCAACTTCGGCGTCCAGCTGATCACGAAGTAGAACGTAAACATCAGCGAGAAAAAGCCAAGCGCGATCAGCAGCGTGTGCCGCCGCATGGCAGCGTCAAACAGGGCCGAATAGCCTTGTGCCTGCGTGGCAGACTGCGGCGGTAGCGGCGGCAATGCGTCGTGCGGCGGCATTCCCATCCGCGCCAGCACGGCGTTGAAGCGCGCGACGGCATCGGGGGGCCGGCGCATGATCAGGAACTCCAGCGACTCGGGCAGGAATGCAAGCACCAACGGCACACACAGCAACGATGCCACCGCCCCGAGTACGAACACCGCGGGCCACGACCACTGCTGCATCAACAGTTCGGCAATCATGCCACCCAGCGTGGCACCGACCGGGTAGCCGGTCACCTGCAGCACGATGGCAGTGTTGCGCCAACGGGGGCTGGAAAACTCCCCTGCCGTGACCGCAACGCAGGCCAACATACCGCCGATACCCAAACCGGTCAGGAGCCGAAGCGCCCCGAGCTGCCATGCAGTGCTGGCCATTGCGGACATGCCCATGCCGACGGTCAGGATGGCCAGACATGCTAGCGTCAGCGCGCGACGGCCGATGCGGTCTGCCAGCGGCGCCAACCCCAGTGCGCCAAGCGCCATGCCGATCAGGCCCGCGCTGAACAGCATGCCCAGCAGCTTGCCCGACAACTGCCAGTCCGCCGACACGTGCGGTGCGGTGAACGCCATCGCCATCACGTCGAAGCCGTCGAGCATCGTCAGCAACACGCACACCGCGACGGCCCTCCACTGAAACGGCGTCATGCGTTCCAGCATGAAATGCCCAAACGATGCAGTGTGCTGAGGCATTGGCATGTCCTGTGGTGAGAGAGGGTTGGTTCGAAGGCGCTGCAGTGGCCGTTGAACGGCGCAGTGTGCGAGACCGGCTACGCGGCGGAGCAGCGATGCGTGCAATCACCGATGCGCAGTGGCTTGCGACCGCCTGCACACGCTAGCCCATTGCACAGCCGGTTCAAGACCGATGACCGCAGCGCTGTGCGCTTATCGGAAATGCGCCGCTGCGCTTGGCCAGCGCGGCGATGTCTTCGGATGCACCGCGTGACCTGCTGTCCACGGCTTTTAGATATCTACCGGCACGACACAATTCATTGAACGTCGACCTACCCGGCCACGTCTGCCAACGACCTCGCACGCATTGCATCCGTGCGTTGGTTACTGCAGCGCGGTGCGCTGCCGCAGCGACAACCGCAGCGCAGGTATCATCCGCAGCGTGCCCGCAGCTGGCGGCACGCGGACTTGCCGGAGATGCCATGACCCCGATTCGCCCCTTCCTGGACCACAGCCCGCAGCTGGGCGCGCGCGTCTACATCGACCCGGCCTGCACCATCATCGGCAAGGTGAGCCTGGGCGATGATGTCTCGGTCTGGCCGGGCACCGTGATTCGCGGCGACGTCAATCATGTGCAGATCGGCGCGCGCACCAATGTGCAGGACGGCACCATCATTCACGTGAGCCACCACAGCCCGTTCAACAAGGCTGGCTACCCCACCGTGATCGGCGAGGACGTCACCGTGGGCCACGGCACCATCCTGCATGCCTGCACCATCGAAGACTTGTGCCTGATCGGCATGGGCGCGTGCGTGCTCGATGGCGCCACCGTCAAGCGCTATGGCTTTGTCGGCGCCGGCGCGGTAGTTGGCCCGGGCAAAGTGGTCGGCGAAGCCGAGTTGTGGCTGGGCAATCCCGCACGCCTGGCGCGCACGCTCAGCGACAAGGAAATCGAAAGCCTGCATTACTCCGCGCAACATTATGTGCGGCTCAAGGATCAGTACCTGGGCGTGCCCAGCGGCAGCTGACCGCCGTCATGGTGCGCGCCGCCGCTCAGGGCTGGGTGGCGCGCTCCAGCGCTGTAAGCATGGATAGCGCCTGCTCACGCGAGGTTCCGCACATCTGCGGCGACGGCCGCAGGTTGCCGCACACCGCCGGACGCAGCGGCGAACCGAACAACCGGCAGCCCAACTGCGCGTCCAGCTGCACGCACGCCACGCCGGCCGGCTTGCCGTTGGGCATGCCAGGAATCGGCGAACTGATCGAAGGCGCGATACAGCAGGCAGCGCAGCCCGGGCGGCAGGAAAGTGGCGAAGACATGGCGCTAGTGTAGCGGCGCAGCGGGTTGTCTCGCCCGAGGTCAGCGCCGCCGTGCACAACACCGCGTGCTAACGTGTCCAGCCACCGGAACGCACCTGCGACGGTTGCAGCAGCAACAGTCGCGACGCGGTCTAATTGCCAGCCACGCTCGCTGATCAGCCGTTGAATTCGCCATGCCCGAGTACCGCTCCAAGACCTCCACCCACGGCCGCAACATGGCCGGCGCCCGCGCCCTGTGGCGTGCCACCGGCATGCGCGATGGCGATTTCCACAAGCCCATCATCGCCATCGCCAACTCGTTCACGCAGTTCGTGCCCGGGCATGTGCACCTGAAGGATCTTGGTCAGCTGGTCGCCCGCGAGATCGAACGCGTTGGCGGCGTGGCCAAGGAGTTCGACACCATCGCCGTGGACGACGGCATTGCGATGGGCCACGACGGCATGCTGTATTCGTTGCCCAGCCGCGAGATCATCGCCGATTCGGTCGAATACATGGTCAATGCGCATTGCGCCGATGCGCTGGTGTGCATTTCCAACTGCGACAAGATCACCCCCGGCATGTTGATGGCCGCGCTGCGGCTCAACATCCCCACCGTGTTCGTCTCCGGCGGGCCGATGGAAGCTGGCAAGACCAAGTTGTCCGAACACAAGCTCGATCTGATCGATGCGATGGTGATCGCCGCCGACGACAGCGCTTCCGATGAAAAGGTGGCCGAATTCGAGCGTAGCGCCTGCCCCACCTGCGGCTCGTGCTCGGGCATGTTCACCGCCAACTCGATGAACTGCCTGACCGAAGCGCTGGGCCTGTCGCTGCCGGGCAACGGCACGGTTGTCGCCACGCACGCGGACCGCGAACAACTGTTTCTGCGCGCCGGCCGCGTGGCGGTGGAGCTGTGCCACCGCTGGTACGGCGGCGAAGACCCCACTGCCCTGCCGCGCGGCATCGCCACCTTCGAAGCGTTCGAAAACGCGATGACGCTGGACATCGCGATGGGTGGCTCGACCAACACCATCCTGCATCTGCTCGCTGCCGCGCAGGAAGGCGACGTGCCGTTCGGCATGCAGGATATCGACCGCCTGTCCAAGCGCGTGCCGCAGCTGTGCAAGGTCGCGCCGAACACGCCCAAATACCACATCGAAGACGTGCATCGCGCCGGCGGCATCATGGCCATTCTCGGCGAACTCGCACGCGGCGGCCTGCTGCATACCAATGCTGCCACCGTGCACGCACGCACGCTGGCCGATGCCATCGCGCAATGGGATGTCACCCAGAACGACGATGAAACAGTGCACACGTTCTACAAGGCCGGCCCGGCCGGCATTCCCACGCAGATCGCCTTCAGCCAGGCGACGCGTTGGGACAGCCTGGATACCGACCGCCGCGACGGCTGCATCCGCGATGTCGCGCATGCGTTCTCGCAGGAGGGCGGCCTGGCCGTGCTGTACGGCAATATCGCCCGCGACGGCTGCGTGGTGAAAACCGCAGGCGTGGACGAATCCATCCACGTGTTCGAAGGCACCGCGCGCGTGTTCGAGAGCCAGGATTCGGCGGTCAAGGGCATCCTCGCCGACGAAGTGAAAGCCGGCGATGTCGTGGTGATCCGCTACGAGGGCCCCAAGGGCGGCCCCGGCATGCAGGAAATGCTTTACCCCACCAGTTACCTGAAATCCAAGGGCCTGGGCAAACAATGCGCCCTGCTCACCGACGGCCGCTTCTCCGGCGGCACCTCGGGATTATCGATCGGCCACGCATCGCCCGAAGCGGCAGCAGGCGGCGCCATCGGCCTGGTGCGCGACGGCGACAAGATCCTGATCGACATTCCCAATCGTGGAATCAATCTGCTGATTTCCGACGAAGCACTTGCCACCCGCCGCGCCGAGCAGGAAGCCAACGGCTGGAAGCCGGTCGAAGTGCGCCCGCGCAAGGTCACCACTGCGTTGAAAGCGTATGCGTTGCTGGCCACCAGTGCGGATAAGGGTGCGGTGCGGGATAAGGCGTTGCTGGACGGCTGAGGCCAGCGGTATGCGGTATGCGGTATGCGGTGGCGAGCTGGCTTCGGATGGCCAGCGCAATGCAACGCATTCGGTGGGACATGATGATTCAACTTGGTCATCCCAACTTGCTTGCAGTACAACGCTGAGTCACTGCAAGCCAATGCGGCGATTGGCCGTCCTCATCGCACGCTCTGGTGTATCAGAACGCGTGATTTTAGTGGCGTGGTAGCAAGCATCCGATCACTGCGTCGCTGCCCTCGCGTTACGCCTCGCCACCAAGACGGCTGAGCCCGTCCAGCGGACTACGCACCGCCGATGCACTGCGTCCCAGCACATGCGTATAGATCTGTGTGGTTGCCAGGTCCTTGTGGCCGAGCAGTTCCTGCACGGTGCGGATATCGTGGCCGGCTTCCAGCAAATGTGTTGCGAATGAATGCCGCAACGTGTGGCAGGTTGCAGGCTTGGCAATGCCAGCCTGTCGCCGTGCCGCCTGCGCCGCACGCTGCAGGACTTCTTCCGATATGTGATGCCGACTAACGCGCCCACTGCGCGGATCCACAGGGCGACGTGCGGCGGGAAACAGATACTGCCAGCCGGGCTTGACATCGGCATTGGGATACTTACGCGCCAGCGCGTGTGGCAGGAACACCCGCCCTGCCCCCTCGGCGAGATCAGCGGCGTGCAACAGCAACGCCCGTTCGCGCTGCTGCATCAATTCCCCACGCAGACTGTGCGGCAGCGGCACCCGCCGATCCTTGCCCCCTTTGCCGTCGCGCACCACAATCTCGCCGCGAGCTACATCCACGTCCTTGATGCGCAAGCGCAGGCATTCCAGCAGCCGCATCCCGCTGCCGTACAGCAGCCCCGCCATCAGCCGGCAAGACCCCTCCAGCATCGTCAGCAAACGCGCGACTTCCTCGGCCGAGAGCACCACGGGAATGCGCCGCGGCCGCTTGGCGCGCACCAGATTCTCCATCAAGGGCAACTTTACGCCCAGAACCTCGCGATACAGGAACAGCAGTGCCGCCAGCGCCTGATTCTGCGTGCCGGCCGACACCTGGCCCCGCGTCGCCAGTTCGGTGAGAAACGCCTCTACTTCTACTAGCCCCATCTGTCCTGGATGCCGTTTGCCGTTGGCCAGAATGAAGCGTCGGATCCATCCCACATACGCCTGCTCAGTCCGCAGACTGTAATGGCGAAGCCGCAGCCGACCACGGACCTGATCCAGCAGCTTCGGGGTCAGGCGCGTCGTTACGCCTGCATCGTCACGGGTGTAACTCATACGCCTGCTCGAACATTGGATAACGCAAGCAGCATCGATGCCGAGACTATTGGTCGCCATCCGGCAAGTCATTGTTACGGAATCGGAATTCCCCCTTCACAGATATCAGGGCTTAGTCGATACTTCGCGCAACACCGCTTTTAGGCGGTCCAATAGAAGTTAGGCGCGCATGACCAGCTCCCACAAGTATTTGACCGGCTTGGATATGACCAAGCTTCCAACAGAGGCGGGGCCGGTACTTATTGCGCTCGGTCAGTCACAGAACGGTGAGCCGGTGGATCAGCTCTGTGTCGTTTGCGGCGGGCAGATTTCCGTAGAGCCGCAGACCCTTCGCAATGAGTCAAGGCCCTGTGCCTGGGTAATTTCTTGCCCCTGCGGTAAGTGCAACAATACTTTCCGTGGACTGTAGTCATTTCAAACAGACGGCAGCTCATACGGCGTCGCAGCGCGCCTAACATTTCATTCAAGCCGACGCCGCTTCGCGGCGCGACTTAACTCAGGCGTTAGGCATTGGAACAAACATGAGCGCATCTCCAGAGAAGCTCTATGAGCGTCTGACCTACTGCATCGACTTCGGCGAGACCATGCTCACCAGCGATGGGGAGTTTCATCCATTCGGCGCGACGCTTGGCCTTGACGGTAATGTGACGGCTGCCGGCGGTTACAACGGCGAGGAGAATCCAGCCGCACAAGACATCTATCGTCTTCTCGGAGAGGCTTTCACTTCCAGCGCCACCGAGGGCTCGATTGCCGCAGCCGCACTAGCAGCAAATGTAGATATCCCGCTTGAGTACGAGCCGCCTGCTCCTGACGGTATACGCGTTCTACTTGAGAGCAGGGGCTTCTCTAGGTTCGTATACATTCCGTATGTCAATAAACGGCATGGTCTCTTCACCGAGTCAAACTCCATCACCTTGTTTGAGCCAATCGCTGTAGAGGTTGGCCCTAGCATCTTCAAAGCTGCGGCCAATGCCTAACAATTCATTCAAGCCGAACCCGCTTCGCGGATCGGCTTAATTTCAGACAGTTAGGCCCCGGAAATGGATCTCTCGCAGCTTGAACTTCACGATGCGCAGCTACTCGCTGTGCACCTCGATCCAGCCGCGCGAGTTGCAGAAGTGCATCTGGCGTACTACCCGGATGAAGAGGTGCGGGAGCGTGTCCGTGCCGTGCTTCGGTTCACGGGAGTGAGCCACTTCAACCAGCTCGCGGATTTCGGGCAACTCGAGGACCACGCAGGCGCGGGCAACGTGAGCTATTGGGTGAGCGGGGAAACGCCAGGCGTCAGTTACATTTACCTAGTCCGTGGGCTCATTGCCGTAACAGCGGCGTCGGTAGAACTTGTCGCCGGGGCCTAACAATCGTCCAAGCCGACGCCGCTTCGCGGCGCGGCTTAACTCAGGTGTTGGGCCCCTTAGGAGAGAATGTGGCCGAGCTAGTAACAGACTGCCCGCGGTGCGGGGCTGCGAAGACGACCTTCGACCTTCTTGATTCAACAGTCGTCCGTAACAATTATGGGTGGCAGAACTGCCACGAAGCCTTCTGCGTTTGCCGTCACTGCAGTCGTTCAACAGTGTTCGTGCTCACAGACGAGGGCATACGCGAGGCCGAGTACATTGCCCAAAAGGGACTAAGTAATCTACCCGGTTCGGCCAACAAACTTGTGCGTGTCGACGGCTACATCACAGCCAAAGATCGGGATGCAGCTCCACCACCAGAGCATCTGCCTCCAGACATTCATTCAGCTTTCGTGGAAGGCGCGACCTGCTTGGCCGTTAATTGTAACAATGCGGCTGGAACCATGTTCCGGCTTTGTGTCGATAGAGCCACGCGCGCACTGCTTCCAGCGGAAGATGTAGACGGATTAAATTCGAAGATTAGGCGAAACCTTGGTTTCCGCTTGCCCTGGCTAATTGACACTGGCCGCTTGCCCGAAGGCCTGCGCGACTTGTCTACTTGCATCAAGGACGATGGCAACGACGGGGCGCATGACGGAACGCTTGCAAAGCAAGATGCGGAAGACCTATTTGACTTCACGTTTGCGCTGCTAGAGCGGCTTTTCACCGAGCCGGCGCGGCTGAGAATCGCCAATGAGCGGCGTTTGGCGCGGCGCGAGAGGCCCAACTAGTCGTCCAAGCCGACGCCGCTGCGTGGCTCGGCTTAACTCCGGCGTTAGGCAGTGGTAGAGCAAATCAGTCGGTGGCTTCGGCTTCGGTTGGTTCGCTGGCATGCAGGCAGTCGGCTCCGGGCGGTCGTAATCAGCGTTGCTGGTTGCTGCAAGTTTAGTGCTTCGCCCTCGTACGTCACTTCCGCGCTGCGCTCGTTGCACTTGGCCTCGGTAGCAGTCCGCATCGGCGCGTCGCTGGGCAAGCTCCATTCCGCAAGCTGTGGCACACTCGGTCCAGGCGGCAGTGCTGGGGAGCATGGTTGCACCATCCAACCTTCGCGACCACTCACCGCCTAACAACTCATTCAAGCCGAAGTTGCTTCGCAATTCGGCTTAATTCAAGCGTTAGGCCGACATGCAAGATCACGACCCGGCTGCAGATTCTCTGCCCCCTTGACTCATCTCTATCCAGCAAAGATGCCATGTCTTCTGATCGTTTCGACCCAAGCCGCACCCTTCCTGCAGAATCGGAAGGCATCGCGCGCCAGCGCATACGCATCACCTTCCGGATGCTCGGCTCGCTCCTGCTGGGCGGAGTGGCGATCATGGGTTCGGTACTGGTCTTTCGGCAAGGCCTGCTACCACTGATCGATACGGTGTTCCAGCCTGGACCCGCATGGCTCAGCGTGTTCAGACGTGCCGGCATCATCCTTGTGGCCATCCTGGGCTACTGGGCCTATGTGCACTGGCATGAAAGGCGCAAAGCGACCGAGCTGCAGCTGCAGCTGCAGCCGGTTCCCCTGATACTTGGCGGTGTAGGCGGCGCCGCTCTGGTAGCGTTGCCGATCGCCATGCTGTTCGCGTTCGGCGCCTACGAATTGGTGCTGTTTCGCGGCGCCTCGCCGGCTCTGCTGGGCGTGGCAGCCTTCATTGTAATTGCGGCCACCCTAGAAGAGCTGGTCCACCGGTGCCTGCTGTTTCGTCTGCTGGAGCGGGCTTGGGGAACAGTGGTGGCATTGGCGGTGCAAGCGGTGCTGTTCGCCCTGCCGCATTTGGAGAACGTGGCGCACGGTGGACCCGGCGATATCGTAGCCATGCTGATTTCAGTGACAGTGCTGGGCCTGCTATGGGGCGGGCTGTTCGTCCTGACGCGCAACCTGTGGGTGGTGGCCGCCAATCACGCAGCATGGAACTTCACCATCTTTCTCAGTGGCGTGCCGCTTTCCGGCATCGAGGACTGGCGCGCCGTAGCGCCGCTCGAAAGCCGCTATGCCGGGCCCGACTGGCTGACCGGCGGAATGTTCGGTCCGGAAAGTTCGCTGCTGGTGATCGTGTCAGCCACAGTCGTGGTTGTGCTGTTGCTGCGCGCGGCACGACGGCGTGGCGCCTTCCTCAAGCCGGCGGCCTAACAATTCGTTCAAGGCGACGTGCGTACCTCACGCGCCTTAACTCTGGCGTTAGCCTTGGTGGAGCAAGTCAGTTGGTGGGCCGGCTTCGGTATGTTCACTAACATGCACACGGTCGGCTCCGGGCAGTCGTCATCACCGTTGCTGGTTGCGGTAAGTTCGGTGCTTCGCGCTAGTACGTCATTGGCGCGCTGTGCTAGTTGCGCTTGGCTTCGGTGGCCACTCGCGCCGGGGTGTCGCTGGGCAAGCTCCATCCCGCAAGCTGTGGCAAACTCGGTCCAGGCGGAAGTGCTGGGGAGCCGGATTGCATCATCCAACCTTCGCGGTCACTCACTGCCTAACAGCTCATTCAAGCCGAAGTTGCTTCTCAACTCGGCTTAATTCAAGCGTTAGCGCCCACATGAATCATCTCGAGCAGCTGGTGGCAGAGTGGTACGAGTATCGCGGGTACTTCGTCCGCCGCAACGTGCAGGTTGGGAAACGCGACAAGGGTGGCTACGACTGCGAGCTTGACGTGGTCGCCTTCCACCCAGAGAAACAACATTTGGTGCATGTGGAGCCGTCCATGGACGCTCACACTTGGGCCAAACGCGAGGAGCGCTTTGCCAAAAAGTTCTTGGCAGGCCGCTGCCATATCCCCGCTCTCTTCCAAGGCATCGTGCTCCCGTCAGAGATTGAGCAAATTGCGCTGCTCGGTTTTGCCAGCAATGCCAACGTCAAGTCGCTGGCCGGTGGCCGGATCATGACCACGGCAGAATTATTCGCTGAGATCGTCGCTGGCATTTCTGGCAAGCGCGTGGCAAAAGCCGCAATTCCAGAGCAATATCCACTTCTGCGCACCATCCAGTTCGCATGTGAGCATCGGCATGCTGCGGGTTGGCGCTAACAATTCATTCAAGCCGAACCCGCTTCGCGGGTCGGCTTTAACTCAGGTGTTAGGCGACACAAACATGGACTCGCACGCGATCAAGGACTGGGCAACCGCGTACATCGCCCTCCAGCAGGACAGCGATCGCTCCCTTAATGGCCACCCCCTTTTCTGGGCAGCGGAACGCTTCATGCTTCCCGGAGATTCTGCAAGCGCCGAGGATTGTTGGGCTGCAATCCTGGAGGTCTTGTCGCGCAATCCGCCGGAATCAGTTGTTGGCGTACTCGCGGCTGGACCGCTTGAGGACCTTATTGATAGATCTGGCCCCGAATTTATTGAGCGCATTGAGCTTCAGGCTCGTCGTGATCCGGCATTCCGTCATCTGCTCGGAGGCGTATGGACCAGCAGCACGCCAAGCATTTGGGCTCGCGTTGAGGCTGCTCGGGGTGTCGCGTGGTAGTGTCGCCTAACAATTCATTCAAGCCGACGCGGCTTAATTCAAGAGTTAGGCCGCTCAGGCACATCCATGCAAACGTTCAAGTCTTGGCGTCCGATCGAACACGTCCCTCAGTATCTTTCGGGTGTTTTTATCCTCCAGCACTTCGCCGGCTCCATGACCGTTGTGTGTGATGGAGACTTTGGCAATGGTCAGTTGCTTGTCTTGCGCTTCGAGGGTTTCAGGGCCGTGGCAACGCACGAGGAGTTCGACCATCAGTGGCCGGGCGAATCGGGTGTTCCGAAGCTACCAAAGTCACCCGGCGGCAACTGGACGTTCCCTTTCTTGCAAGTCGAGAACTCGGAGTGGGCGGCGGACTCTGTGCAGGCGGTTACCTTCGGACGGACGCCTTGCCACTACTCCATAGTCTCAGGAAGCGACATCGTCGATATCCTTTCTTTGGAACCACCTGACGTGTCCTGGACTTCCGTTGAGTCAGTAGAATTGGTCATGCAGGCCGCAGCCAACCTAGGTGCGGCCTAACAATTCATTCAAGCCGACGCCGCTTCGCGGCGCGGCTTAGCTCAGGCGTCAGGCGGATGAGCAAAGACAATCGCAACTGAGACTCTTCATGGACAACTATCAGCTTGTTACATCGCCCCTATGCCGCTCCGTCACGACCGATGGCCGCACTGTTCGCCTAGAGATCTATCGCGGACCCGACACCGACTGGACCCTTGAGGCTGTTGATGAGTTCAACAACTCCACCGTCTGGGATGACCTATTCGCAACGGACCAGGCCGCACTCGACGAGGCGTTGCGCACTATTCGGGATGAGGGAATTGACTCCCTCATTGGTCTGCCCAGCGGCGTCCATTAATGGATCAGCCTCCTAACAATTCATTCAAGCCGAAGTTGCTTCGCAACTTGGCTTAATTCCAGCGTTAGGGGGCAGTTGTGGATTCGTCGCTATGGAACCTTCTCCACGACGGAAGCATTGAGCGCGTAGATGGCTCCGTGCCTGGTGACGTCTCTTTGCTCGTGTCCATCGGCTACCTTCGCAACCGTTTTCCCGGCGAGGGCACCGGTTTCGTCGTGCTCCTTTCGGGCTGCACGCACTTCACGTTCCACCCATACGATGAGCCCGTGCTTTTGGACTTGGCGGCAATTGCGGCGTTAGAGCCAGAGATTCTCAGCGCTAAGGCAGGCGATCCGCTTGAGATTTGCTGTGTCATGGGCACGCTGTCGGTCCGTTACAAAAGTTGTGCCCTATCCTTGGACAACGGCCCTCCGGTCGCGCTGTCAGAGCTTGACGCGGCATCAGAGGCTTACTGGAGGGAGTGGTCCGAGCGTAGCCGTGCTGCCCCCTAACAATTCATTCAAGCCGAAACCGCCGCGCGGCTCGGCTTAATTCAGGCGTTAGACCGCACAAAAGAGACACGCAAGCAAAGATGCCGTAAGCGCATTTCTGCAGTCAGTGCCGTCAGCCGATGCGCCCCCCAAGCGCGCTCGATCACGGCAACGCATCCACTTACATCGCATGGGCGCCTGCTACGCCTACGCCATCGCTTCGTCACGATCCAGCGCGACTACCGTCTGCTGCGCGCGATCGAAGCGCTCGCGAGCGGCGCGAATGTCGGCGTGGTGTTCGCCCGCCCAGTTGAGCAGCTGCGAGACCGGGCCGAGCAGTGCGATGCCCAGCTTGGACAGCGCGTATTCCACGCTCGGCGGTTTGGTGGCGTAGACCTTGCGGGTGATCATGCCGTTGCGCTCGAGGTTGCGCAGGGTCTGGGTGAGCATGCGCTTGGAGATATCCGGCACGGCACGCTGGATGGCGCTGAAACGGGACGGTCCGGGGATCAGCGTCAGCAGGATCAATAGGGTCCACTTGTCGCCGATTTGGTCGAGCACATCGCGCACGGGGCACTTGGTGGCATCGAAGGGGCCTTCCAGGGACGGCGGCGGCGGGAACAGGGCAATCGCATTCACAGGGGTATCTCACGGTAACCAGGGGGAACAAAACTGCCTCCTTGCGGAGGCCCGAGCGGCGCTGACACTATGCTGACGGACAAATAGGTCTAGATAGTAGACCAAATCTCTTAAACTAACCCAACGGAGCCCACCATGACATCTGCATCCCCTTTGATCCTTGTCACCGGCGCCAGCGGGCAGTTGGGTGCGCTGGTTGTCGAGGCGCTGCTCGGACATGTGCCTGCCAGCCGCATCGTAGCAACGGCTCGGGACACCGCGTCACTTGGTGAGTTCGCAAAACGCGACATCGCTGTGCGTCAGGCCGACTACGCGAACCCGCAGAGCCTGGAAACGGCCTTCGTCGGTGTGGGCCGGGTGTTGCTGGTGTCGTCCAATGCGGTGGGCCAGCGTGTGCCGCAGCACCGCAACGTGATCGAAGCGGCCAAGCACGCCGGGGTGAAACTGCTGGCGTACACGAGCATCCTGCATGCCGATACCAGCACGCTGTCGCTGGCCGCCGAGCATGTGGCCACCGAGGCACTGCTGCGCGAGAGCGGCGTGCCGCACGTGCTGCTACGCAACGGCTGGTACACCGAGAATTACACCGGCTCGATTGCCGCAGAGGTCACCCACGGCGCAGTGATCGGCAGTGCTGGCGAGGGCAAGATCAGTGCCGCCACGCGCGCCGACTATGCCGCAGCCGCTGCGGCGGTGCTGGCCTCCGATGCCCCACAGGCCGGGCAGGTGTACGAGCTGGCTGGTGATACCCCGTTCACCATGGCCGAGTACGCCGCCGAAGTGGCGCAGCAGTCGGGCAAGCCGGTGGCCTATCACGATCTGCCGGAAGCCGATTACGCGGCGGCGCTGGTGCAGATCGGCCTGCCCGCTGGCTTCGCCCAGGTGCTGGCGCAGTGCTCGGCGGCCTCGCGCGGCGGCGACCTGTTCGATGACAGCCAGACGCTGAGCCGGCTGATTGGTCGTGCCACTACACCACTGCGTGATGCAGTGGCTGCAGCGCTCGCGGCGCGCTGAGTCGCGGCGGCGCTCACTGCGCTGCCGAGCTATTGGGCACGCAGTGCTTCGCTCGTCGTTGAGGAGGTTCGCCGTGACCATTTGCGATCACGGCGACCTTCGTGGTGCTTCACCCCATGCGACCGACGGCGATGGCCGGGCGTCTGGGTGTGTCGGGATCATCGTCAGTGCGCTAGACCAGCGACGTTACTCAAGGCGATCGGCAGTGGCATTGCGCCAGCAGCCGATCAACAACCGCGCGTATCACGCGTGATCGGCAGCTGATGCTGTGATCGCGCCGACGCAGCACTGCGTTGCTGATAGCGCTGGACGCTTGGACAGCCTGGACACTGCGCGGCGCACTCCCGGCGCTGCACACGGCAATGTGATCGTCCCGATGTCGCTGCCAATTGCACGTGCTCGCCGATGCACGCTGGCGGCGCAGACGCACACCCCCGCACCCATGCACGCTGACGCCTCCAGCAGGTAATACCGCGCAGCCATCGGCGATGCGCGACATCGAAGGCATGGATGGCCCATGCGCGATTTGCGTTACGCCACGACCACGCGTTCCCACATGCAGGTCTACGCGGCCACCTCAGCCACGCGTCGTGTCGGGGCTCGCCTCACGTTGGTCGCATAACTGCCATCGCCCCGACACGACGGTGACACGAGGGCGGCGCCTGCCAGGCCCCTAATGTCACCCAAATGACATCAAATCTAAATATAACTGCTGCTATTGCCGCTACGTCAGGACGACCGGCGCCCTGGCAGGCGCTCCCACGCCGTGCAGCCGCCCCGTGCAGCGCCGGATCGACGTAGCCGCCGACCCGTTCCCCTTGCACGAGCCGGACCAATGAAAAAACGCAATCTCGCCACTGTCCTGTGCGCCCTCAGCGCGACCGCCAGCGGCAGCACGCTTGCCGCCGAGCTGGAGCTGTACGTCGACCGCAAGACCAAGCAGATCTTCGCCGAGCCGGCCCCGGGGCGCGACAAGCTGGGCACCTTCGTGCAGGTGGACGAAAACGGCAAGCTGCCGGCGTCGGCAATGCCGGCCGCACCTGCACAGCCGCTACCGCCCGCGCCGGGAGCCACGGCGCCCGCCAATACTGCCGTCGTCCAGGCCGCGCCGACTGCTGCCCCGGTTGCAGCGCCAACGCCGGCCAAGTCCGGCGACGCTGGCAAGAAGTGGTACGACAAACTCAGCCTGCGCGGCTACACCCAGATCCGTTACAACCAGGGCATTGGCGGTGATGCGCAAGACCTGCGCGCGCCGGGCGACCGCTTTATCGGCAACGACCAGAGCCTGGGCATCCGGCGTGCACGCCTGGTGCTGAGCGGCGATCTCAACGAACACGTGTCGCTGTATTTCCAGCCGGACTTCGCGAGCACGCCGACCGGTTCGACCACTTCCAACTTCGCGCAGCTGCGCGATGCCTACGCCGACATCTACTTCGACAAGAAGCGCGAGTACCGCGTGCGCGTGGGCCAGTCGAAGATGCCTTACGGCTGGGAAAATCTGCAGTCCAGCCAGAACCGCCTCTCGCTGGATCGCGCCGATGCACTCAACTCCGGCTTGCGCGACGAACGCGATATCGGTGCGGTGTTCTATTACAGCCCCACCGTGGCCAAGAGCCGTTTCCAGGATCTGGTCAAGTCGGGCTTGAAAGGGTCTGGCGACTACGGCGTGGTCGGTGCCGGTGTGTACAACGGCCAGGGTGCCAACCGTGCCGAGCGTAACGACAGCATGCACGCGGTGGTGCACGCCACCTACCCGTTCAAGTTCGCCAACGGCCAGTATCTGGAAGTGGGTGCGGACGCCTACGCCGGCCGCTTCGTGCCGACTGCCGCAGCAGTGAATATCGATGGCCGCAGCTTCACACCGGCCATTACCGAGCCTAATGGCTATACCGACCAGCGCGTGGCAGCGCACATCATCTACTACCCGCAGCCGTTCGGTCTGCAGGCCGAGTGGACGGTGGGCCGTGGCCCGGAACTGGATGTGGCCCAGCGCCGCATTCGCACTCGTTCGCTGAGCGGTGGCTATGTCCAGGCCATGTTCAAGCACGACTTCAACTACGGCACCTTGCTGCCGTACCTGAAATGGCAGACCTACCGTGGCGGTTCCAAGTTCGACACCAATGCCCCGCGCATGCGTCTGGATGAAGTGGAAGCCGGTGTCGAATGGCAGCCGATGGACGCGCTGGAACTGGTGTTCGCCTATGCGAAGATGAAGCGCACCGACGTTGGCACGGCACCGTATCCGGTGGTGGAAGGCGATTTGCTGCGGTTGCAGTTGCAGGTCAATTACTGAGCAACGTCGGGACGTGCCGGTGATGGCTGCGGCGGCGGCCATCACCGGCGCTTTCGCATGCGGCCGCATGCGTTCGCGCGGGGATCTGCCTCCACGCTCGTGCCTGCGCCATGCTGCCAGCCCCGCGCGGCGTGACGCGCTCACTGGATAGCGCATGCGTATCAAGGCCACGGTGGAGCGGCTTCCTGGTGGGATGATGCTGGTCCCCCTGTTACTCGGGGCGCTTTGCCATACGCTCTGGCCACAGGCCGGCAGCACATTGGGTTCTTTCAGCAACGGCTTGATCAGCGGCACCGTCCCGATCCTGGCGGTGTGGTTCTTCTGCATGGGGGCAACCATCCAGCTGCGCGCCTCCGGTCGCGTGCTGCGCCGTTCTGGCAGCCTGGTGCTGACCAAGATCGCGGTGGCCTGGCTCGTCGCGATGCTGTGCGCACCGCTATTACCTATCGCCGGTGTGCCGAGCGGCCCATTGACCGGGCTGTCGGTCCTGGCACTGGTCGCGGCGATGGACATGACCAACGGCGGACTCTACGCAGCGTTGATGCAGCAGTACGGCAGCAGCGAAGATGCCGGTGCGGTGGTGCTGATGTCGCTGGAATCGGGCCCGCTGATCTCCATGCTGATCCTGGGCGCCAGTGGCTTGGCCACGTTCGAACCACAGCTGTTCGTCGGTGCGGTACTGCCGCTGTTGCTCGGCTTTGCACTCGGCAATCTCGATGCGGAATTGCGGCAGTTCTTCGCACAGGCGACCCAGACGCTGGTGCCTTTCTTCGGCTTCGCACTCGGTAACACGCTGGATCTGTCGACCATCGTCCACACGGGCGCGAGCGGGGTGCTGCTGGGCGTGGCGGTCATCGTGATCACCGGGCTGCCCTTGCTGCTGGCCGACCGCTGGCTCGGCGGCGGCGATGGTACGGCCGGGGTGGCCGCTTCCAGCACGGCCGGTGCCGCCGTGGCCACACCGGCGTTGATCGCTGGCATGGCGCCGCAGTTTGCACCAGCCGCGCCGGCTGCGACTGCGCTGGTGGCAAGCGCAGTGATCGTCACCTCGTTGCTGGTGCCGTTGCTGACCGCGTTGCACGCACGCCGGAGCCGGCAACACATTGGCTAAGGTCTTTGCGCGTGTCATGCATGGTGCGGCGGAATGCGCTGGCCTTCAGTGGTCCGTCCTGTATGACGACCGCGCGAAAACACTCCGCGCGACGCCTGCCCACAGCCACTGACAATCATCTGACCAAATGCACCAACGGCACCACCGATTCGGCGCACCCGCCCCGCCCGACGCTTCGCGCAATGGCTGTGTCAGCGGCTCTAGGCCGATAGCTCTCCACGCACGATCTGCGCACCTGCACTGAGTGCACTCAGCTTGCCGCGTGCGACGTGTCGGGCGAGCGGCGCCATGCCGCAGTTGGTCGACGGGTAGAGCTTGTCGGCATCGACGAAGCGCAGCGCTTTGCGCAGTGTCTCGGCCACTTCCTGCGGCGTTTCGATCGTGGCGCTTGCCACGTCGATGGCGCCGACCATCACCTTCTTGCCACGTACGAGCTCGATCAAATCGATCGGCACGTGCGAGTTGTGGCATTCCAGCGAGATGATGTCGAGCGAGGACGTCTGCAGCTTGGGGAACGACTCTTCGTATTGGCGCCACTCCGATCCCAGCGTCTGCTTCCAATCGGTATTGGCCTTGATGCCGTAGCCATAGCAAATGTGGACAGCGGTCTCGCACGTGAGCCCTTCCACCGCGCGCTCAAGGGTCGCCACACCCCAGTCGTTGACCTCATCGAAGAAGACATTGAAGGCCGGCTCGTCGAACTGGATGATGTCAACCCCAGCGGCTTCGAGCTCCTTGGCTTCCTGATTCAGGATCTTGGCGAATTCCCATGCCAGCTTTTCGCGGCTTTTGTAGTGCGCATCGTAGAGCGTGTCGATCATTGTCATGGGACCCGGCAGCGCCCACTTGATCGGCTGGCGGGTTTGCTGACGCAGAAATTTGGCATCGTCCACGAAGACGGATCTCGGGCGGCTCACCGCGCCAACGACAGTCGGTACGCTGGCGTCGTAACGGTCACGAATCCTGACCGTCTCTCGCTTTTCGAAATCCACGCCACTGAGGTGCTCGATGAAGGTGGTGACGAAATGTTGGCGGGTCTGTTCGCCGTCGCTGACGATATCGATGCCGGCGTGCTGCTGTTCCTGCAGCGACAAACGCAGCGCGTCCTGCTTGCCTTCGATCAGTTCCTGGTCCTGCAATTTCCAGGGCGACCACAGCGTCTCAGGCTGGGCAAGCCAGGACGGCTTGGGCAGGCTACCGGCAGTTGAGGTGGGGAGCAGCTTTGTCATGATGAGGGATGTCTTGCGTTCTGGTTGATTAGGAAGCGTGGCTGGACGCCCACTGCTCAAGGAGGTTGCCGTAAGGCCGGATGAAATGCTCTTCGGTGAATTTGCCCTGCGTCACGGCGAGCTGGCTGCGCTCTTCACGGTCGTAGACGATCTGGGTGGACGAATAATCCTGATGCTTCAGGCTCGGCTGATAGATCGCCCCCGCTGCAGCGTTGGCGTTGTAGATTTCTGGCCGGTAAATTTTTTGGAACGTCTCCATCGTGGCGATGGTGCCGATCAGCTCCAGGTTGGTGTAGTCGCCGAGCAAATCGCCGAAGAAATAAAATGCCAAGGGCGCAACGCTGTTGGGGGGCATGAAATAACGCACTTGCAGGCCCATCTTTTCGAAATACTGATCGGTCAGCGAAAACGCGTCCTGCCGGTATTCGATGCCCAGAATGGGATGCCGGTTGCCGGTGCGGTGATACGTTCTGCTGGTGGAGACGCTGATGCAGATGACCGGCGATTTCTGGAAGCGCGCGGTGTAGGCGGCCGAGTGCACGAAGTGCTTGAACAGCTTGCCATGCAGGTCGCCAAAATCTTCCGGGATATTGAAGCCGGACGCGTCTTGGTTGTGCGCTGGCAGCAGCACGCTAAAATCGTAATCGCGCACGTAAGAAGAAAAGTTATTGCCTGCAATGCCCTCCAGACGCGCACCTGTGTGGTGGTCGACGATGGTGGGCTTCAATATCTCGATCAACGGAAAGGCATCGTCTGGCGCGCGCGCCGATGTTCATTTCAACCGAGATGATGTCCAGCTCCACCGCATAACGGTCGCGCTTGGCGTTATCCCAATGTGCCAGATCGTTGAAGCGGTTGTTGATCATCGCCAACGTATTGCGCAAATTTTCCTGACGCCGCTGGCCTCTGGCCAGGTTGGCGAAATTTGTCGTGTTGCGCGTCGTGGCCGAGGGACGGTAGTCCTCATCGAAGCGCAGGCTCTTGATGGTGAAGTTCAAGTCGTGAGTCATGGCGAGCTGATGCCTGGTGTCTAAGATGGGAACGCGCGCATGTCGCTGCGCAGCGGGTAGTGCCGGCGGCGTGCAAGCCGGGATTTGGATCAGTGCGCGCTTGCCGCCTGATCCGGTGGCCTGGCTATCGCGAACTGGGCCCTCAGGCCGCAGCCACGTCCTGTGCGGTGATGGAACGTGCATGCCGCGTCAGTTCGATCAGCGGTAGTGCCCGCTGGACTGCCAGCCTGGCCCGCTCGGCCAGCGCATCGTTGTGCACCCGGTAGTCCAAGAAGTCCCGGTCGGTGGCGTAGACGCCCAGCGGCAAGGTACGTGCCTGGAAAAAGCTGAAAAGCGGCCGAAGCTGGTGATCGATCATCAACGCATGGCGATCGCTGCCACCGGTTGCAGCGAGCAGCACGGGCGTGTCGATCAAGGCGTCTTGATCGATGAAATCGAAGAAATGCTTGAACAGCCCGGTAAAAGAACCGCGGTAGACCGGTGTTGCGACCACCAGCACGTCAGCCTGCTCCACCAGTGCAAGCGCCTGCTCCACTGTGCCGGGCAAGTGGGAGCGCCAGGGCGCGCCAGCGAACTGCGGTGCCAACGCCCCAATTTCGACCAGATGGCGCTCGCACGGCAGCTGCGCGGTGATCAACTCCAGCAGGTGCTCTGCCAAGGCGACAGCCTTGGAAGGGCGTTGCATCCCGCCGGAGACCGCAACAACGCGGAGTGGGTGTGGCACATTGATAGTCATGCGGGTCAACCTGGACAGTGGGGAAGTCGTGCAGTGCGCCAGTACGTCTAAACTCGATTGATCGGTCGTCTCTGGGTACGAGTTCGTCGTCACGGCAGCGACTGAACAACGAGCCTTGATGCTAGGGCTCGCATCCGATGAAGTAAAATGGTGTTATTTCAACAATCCATGAATCCTGATCATCTGAATGCTTGAGCGCATCCACCTCACCATCGTCCAACAGGTCGAGCAGCAAGGCTCGCTGACCGCGGCCGCCGGCGTGCTGAATCTGACCCAGTCGGCGCTGAGCCACAGCATGAAAAAGCTGGAGCAGCAGCTGGGCACGGACATCTGGCTGCGCGAGGGACGCAACTTGCGCCTGACCCAGGCGGGGCAATACCTGCTGGCGGTGGCGAACCGGGTGCTGCCGCAATTGGATCTGGCCGAAGAGCGCCTGGGTCAGTTTGCGCAGGGCGAGCGTGGTGCGTTGCGTATCGGCATGGAATGCCATCCCTGCTATCAGTGGCTGCTCAAGCTGGTGGCGCCGTATCTGGCCACGTGGCCGGACGTGGATGTGGACGTGAAACAGAAGTTCCAGTTCGGTGGCATTGGCGCGCTGTTCGGCTACGAAATCGATCTGCTGGTCACGCCCGACCCGCTGTTCAAGCCAGGGCTCACATTCGAGCCGGTGTTCGACTACGAGCAGGTGCTGGTCGTGGCCAAGGGCCATGCGCTGGCGTCGGCGGCTTACGTCAAGCCGCAGCAGCTGACACGCGAGGTGCTGATCAGCTATCCGGTGGATCTTGAGCGCCTGGATATCTACAGCCAGTTCCTGTTGCCGGCCGGTGTCACGCCCCGGCGCCACAAGGCGATCGAAACCACCGACATCATGATGCAGATGGTGGCCAGTGGCCGCGGCGTGGCGGCGATGCCGCGCTGGTTGGTCGAGGAATATGCGGCCAGGATGGACGTGGTACCGGTCCGGCTGGGCGCGCGCGGCATTCCCAAACAGATCTATCTAGGCGCACGCGAGGCGGATATCGCGATCGACTACCTGCGCGCCTTTATCGAGCTGGCGCGCGCGCCGGGCAATGCCACCGCCTACACACGAGGATCCAACTGATGGACGCCACGACCGAGCGCACGCCACTTCCACTGCCTGCCGGCCACACCAAGGTGTTGCTGCATTCCTGCTGCGCGCCGTGCTCTGGCGAAGTCATGGAGGCGATGCTGGCTTCGGGCATCGACTACACCATCTTTTTCTACAACCCCAACATTCATCCGCGTAAAGAATACGAGCTGCGCAAGGATGAGAACATCCGCTTTGCCGAACAGTTTGGCGTGCCCTTCATCGATGCGGATTACGACCGGGACACCTGGTTCGAGCGGGCACGCGGCATGGAAAACGAGCCAGAGCGCGGCGTGCGTTGCACCATGTGCTTCGACATGCGCTTTGAACGTACCGCGCTGTATGCCCACGAACATGGCTTTCCGGTGATCACCAGTTCGCTGGGTATCTCACGCTGGAAAAACATGCAGCAGATCAACGACTGCGGCATTCGCGCTGCAGCCAAGTACCCCGGCCTGATGTATTGGGAGTACAACTGGCGCAAGGGTGGTGGCGCCTCGCGCATGATCGAGATCAGCAAGCGCGAACATTTTTATCAGCAGGAATACTGCGGCTGCGTCTACTCCCTGCGCGACACCAATCGCCATCGTGTGGACAGCGGTCGCAAGCGCATTCAACTCGGCGTGAAGTTCTATGGCGATGACGCGCAGGAAGACTGAGTCTGTTGTCGGTGAGCTGAGACCACAGCTGGATTTCAGGCTCCCTTCCCGCGCGATCAGAACGCCGCGCCACGCCGAATCCACCCAATCATCATGACACGACCGCAAGACCCGTGATTTCTACAGACACACCGAGCCTGGCCACTACAATTGCCAACACAGTCGCCGACGCCTATTCGCTGGAGGTCAGCGTCAAGGACATCGGCGCGCTGACCAAGGCGGCGCCGCGCATCCTGCCTGGCTCGGCCATTTTCATTCCCTACGTGCCAGGCCAACACGACGCTGAGCGACTGGCTGCAGCACAGATGGTGCGCGGCCTAGGCTTCGAACCCGTCCCGCATCTTTCCGCGCGCCGCATGACGTCGCTTGCGCAATTGCAGGCATTGGTCGCGCGCGCAGTCGATGAAGCCGGGGCGAGATGCTGCCTCGTGATCGCGGGTGATCCGTCCACTCCGAAGGGACCTTTTCCCGATAGCTTGTCGCTGATCGATACCGGCGTGTTTGAACGTTCGGGTATCCGCACCATCGGCGTAGCAGGTCATCCGGAGGGACATCCGAACATGCGCACGGCGGAACAATGGGACGTCCTGGAACGTAAGTGTCGCAGCATCCAAGAGCGCGGCATGGCGCCCCTGATCGTGACGCAGTTCGGGTTCGACGCCGACAGCGTGGTGACCTGGGTGGAAGCGCTGCGCGCGCGTGGCATGACATATCCGGTGCGTGTGGGCGTGCCTGGTCCTGCCAGCGTCGCCGTACTCGCACGCTATGCGGCACGCTGCGGTGTCGGCGCCTGCGCGTCGGCGCTATCAAACTATGGCATCTCGATTGGTAAGTTATTCGGCAACGCAGGGCCGGATCGCTTTGTCGATCGCCTCGCCAGCCGCCTGACGCAAGCGCATGGAGATATCCGCCTGCACCTCTTTCCGTTCGGCGGCATCGCCCAGTCTGTGGAGTGGGTCGCGCACTATCGTTCGCGCAACGCGCCGCAAGATCGCACCAGCGCCGGCCGAGCGGATCGGGCCTGAGGCACAGTCGTGCCGTGTACCAATCAACAGTGGCTTGAGACCGTCACACCGCGAATGCTCGGGTTATCAGTCAGTGGCAAGGCCGGCAAGGATGAGAGACGCTGAGTGCGCTGCATGCAGCGTTGGCCAAGGCATGCTGTCCACTACGGCGGCATTCGCAAAGAGAGTGGAAACGTGAGGGCGGCATCGTTCGCCGCCCCTGTCTTCTCGGGAAGCACGTCTCGTCCGCGATCCTGCTCATAGGCTGTGTGTTTCTAGCGAGCGCTTACCGCACGTGAGGTAGTGCAGCGCCCAGCAGACTTGTCACAGGAGCGCGGCATGATGGTTGGCAATCACGGCGAGGGAGCGCTGCATCCGATGTCGTAGCCCTGCGCGAGGGCATTGTTTCTGCAACGCTCACCGAGAGATCCCGCCATGCCGAAGCCGTCGCTATTGTCGCTGTTGTGCTCCCTCTCGCTGCTGTCTGCACCACTCGCTGCGGCCGAGTTGCAGCCCAAGCAATTGGCTGGCCCACCGGAAGAGTTCGCGCAGATGCGTGCGCCAGATCCAGCCGAGTCGGCGATCTTGTCCAAGAGTGCGCTACTGCCAGTTGAACTTGCGCCTGCCGGTCAATCCGCGCGTTGGCAGGGCAGTTTGCCGGTCGAAAATGGCCACCTGCGCTTTATGGTGTTGTCTGGCGATCAGGCCTGGGATGCGGCAGTGACTGCACCTGCAGTTGCTGGCGCACGCACCGCCGCCGTGGCAACGCCGCTCCAAGCGCAACGCGCGCTGCTGGGCACCGCCGAGAGCGGCACCAAGGGCATGCGCTACGCCGTGGAGTCCGCACAAAATGGCAACTGGTCGCTGACGCTGCAGTCGGCCTCGCCGGTCGCGCAGCGCGGCTATGTGCTGATGGAAGGCGATGGGCGTACGCAGCTCGCTTCGTACCTGCGCAATCGCCAGCAACAGGTTGGCCAGTCGCTCACGCTCAATGCGCTGTTGAGTGGCAACGACGCACGCGGCGCCACGCTGTTGGCTGCGCAGGCCGGGAAGATCGACGAAGCAAGCCTGCGCGTGATTGATCCACAAGGCAGCATCCGCAACCTGCCGATGGCCGATGACGGCAAGCATGACGACGGCGCCGCTGGCGATGGTGTGTACGGCGGCACGTTCCAGCCGACCAGCGAAGGCACCTGGATTGCGCAGGTGATCGTACGTGGGCATGACCAGGCTGGGCAACCTTTCGTGCGTACCAGCGAGCATGTGGTGCCGGTGCTGGATACCTCCTTGCGTTTGCTCGGCAATGCGCTTGACGCACGCGCTGCCGAAGGCACACGGCTGAGGATTGCACTGCCGGTGGCCGCACGCGGCAACGCACCGTCGCACTATCGGGTGTTCACCCAGGTGTGGGGCACCGACGCAAAGGGCAAGGACATACCGGTGGCGTGGATCGGCGGCATGCTGACACCCCAACAAGGCCAGCTGCCATTGAGCCTGGACGAACGCTGGATTGCGCGCGCCGGTGCGCGTGCGCCGTTTACGCTGCGTAGCCTGCGCATCGAAGACCCGGACCATTACATCCCGCTGGTGCAGGCCGCCACGCTGCCGTTGCAGGTGCCTGCGTTGCGACGCGCCAGTCTCGCGCGTGCCAGCACTGCGATCGACGAAAGCATGCGCAAGGGCCCGCGCCCGACTGCGTTGGCCTCCACGATGGCGACGGCGCAGCCACAGGCCGCCGGTTCGCAGTTGGTGCTGGTGCACGGCTATTGCTCCAACGGTGTATGGCCACAGGCGCAATTCACCAATGCATCGACATTTTTGGATCCCAAACAAAATCGCAGCAACGACCAGTTCGCGCAGCGACTGGCGCAGTTCGCCAGCCAGTGGTCGTCGTTCTCCACGGTGGCGCATAGCCAGGGCGGTATGGCTGCGCTGCACCTGTACACCTACTACTGGAGCGGGCTGGATAACGCGACCGGCGGGCGGGTCATGCAATCGGTGGGCGCGCCGTATCAGGGCACCAATATGGCCGGCGTCCTGGCCACGGCAGGTTCATGGTTCGGTGTGGGCTGCGGTACCAACACCGACATGACCTACGACGGTGCCAAGGCCTGGCTGGCCGGCATTCCGGCCGACGCACGCGCCAAGGTCAACTACTACACCACCTCGTTCGCCAAGAGCAAGAAGTGGTACACCAACGACTACTGCAACGCTGCCTCGGACCTTGTCTTGAACGACCCCGAAGACGGCGTTGTGGAGCAGGTCAACGCGCAGCTGCCGGGCGGCGTCAATCTCGGCCATACCACCGGCCAATGCCACACCACCGGCATGCGCGACCCCGCGCAGTATCTGGACGCCAACCGCAATGCGGTGATGAATGCGAATGCGGCGCGGTGATACCCGATGGACTGATAGTGCGATGGCCGGCTGGATCGAGCCGGCCATTGCGTTGTCTGCCGGTGCATGGCCGCCGCAGGGCATGCGGTGTTATGCCTGTCTTACTGCTGGCCTTTCGCCGATTGCGAGCCTAACGAGCCAGAGTATGACGGCGCTCGGTCCTGGTGGTGGAATCAAATCGAGCAAGAGAAACGACATCGGGGACGACGTTAGGGAAGGTCTGATCAGATCACCACAGATACGCGACACTACCCGCCTCATGTAGAGGGATGCGCCATGCAACTGACGTTTGGCGATGCTGAGGGTCTGGGCAGGCGTAAGCAGAACCGCCGGGAGATCTTCTTGGCCGAGATGGAGCAGGTCGTTCCTTGGCAGCAACTGCTCGGGCTGATCTGGCTGCACTATCCGGTATCGGGGCCGCCAGGTCGGCAACCGTACGCACTGGCGACGCTGTTGCGGATTCATTTGCTGCAGCAATGGTAGGCGTTGAGCGATCCGGCGATGGAAGAAGCGTTGCACGAGATCCCGACCTTGCGGCGATTTGCTCAGCTCGGTGGGTTGGACAACATTCCGGATGAGACCACGATTCTCAACTCTCGCCGCCTGCTAAAGACCCATGGCCTTGCCGCGCGGATGCTGGAAGCGGTCAACGCGCATCTGGCGCGCCAGGGCCAGAGCCTGCGCTCGGGCACGATTTTCGATGCGACCGTGATCGCGGCGGCCAGTTAGACCAAGAACGCCGATCACGCACGCGCCGCTGAAATGCATCAGACCAAGAAGGGCAATCCAGGGGTATTTCGGGATGAAAGCGAACATCGGCGTGGATGAGTTTTCCGGGCTGGTGCACCTGGGTAGTAGCCAGGCTTACGCCCTCCTACCTGTCTTTAGGTTTACGGAGTTAACTTCGATCCATGGAAAGTATAAGGGTTAACAGCCAGCGTGATCGCGAAGTGATTCGGACATTTGGCGAGGATCTTTATGGAATTGACATTTATTCACGTAAATTTACCAAGAATGCTACATGTAGGGGTCACGTCATTTGCATACCTGACTTAGGGTCTGTCTGCATGAGTGATTGCAATGAATAAGGCGATTTTCATTAAAATTTTCATCCGGTGGATGGCGTTTTGTGCAATATACGTACCAACCGCGATTGCAGGAAACTATAAAATCTACGATCGCGTGGCCAATTTCAACGCGCAGTACCGCAATCAGGTGGGGCAAACTCGTAGCCGTGCGGTTGTAGCGCTGTATCGCCAATTATCTGCAACTACACGTCCTTGCTTGAATCGTGGCATCACTCATTTCGATGCCGACGATCTCTTCCGGGCTACTGCATTCGTTGAGATTTACTCAAAAGATCCGGTTGACGTCGATACCTTGGGTTGTCTGTATCATCGGCTGGCCGCGTCCGGAAAGGCCACTGATTGGCACACACGCACCTACATAGGTGCACTGGTGACAGTGTCGCGCTACAACGAGGCCAACGCGTTGCGGCAGCAGATGTCGCTCTTGGATTTGCCGGTTTTGCCGCAGCTGCACTTCACTGGTCGGGCTGCGGCGCAAGGTTGGCGCATCCTATCCTTGCAGGACGCTGCGCATGCAAGCGTGGAGGCGTGGCATCCAGTTGCCCATAGCGCGCAGGTGGTAGCGATGGTTCATCCGGCGTGCCACTTCTCGGTTCGCGCGCTTTTGGAAATAGAAAGACGGCCTGACTTGCAATGGCTGCGCGAGAATTTGTTGTTGCTCGTGGCGCCCGGCCGTACGTTGCCAGTGGAGGATCTACTCTCCTGGAATGCAGCACATCCGCAGCTCCAGATGCACCCTATGTATCTGCGAGCTGACTGGAAAAAGCTGGCAAGTATTGATACGCCGACCTTCTACATTGTCCGCGATGGGGAAGTGATCTATGTATTCGAGGGCTGGCCAAATACAAAAGGCCTGCAGGGGCTGCAGCAAACGCTCGAGCATGAACGCTTGCCCTGAACAGCTTTTGTCTTGTTGGTGTGGATCCCACGTGGCTAGTCAGGTAATGATCCGTCAAAAAAGCGCGTCCGGACCGGACGCGTATTGGTGTGACTTTCCCCAATAGCTGCCTGGCGGCAGCAAGGGCTCGCCGGCGCATTGGGGAGCTTGAGCGCGAGTTGCGGCGCAAGAAGAAGGCGTTGGCCGAGGCCGCGGCGTTCCTGGTGCTGTCAAAAAAACTTGAAGCGATCTTTAGCAAAGACGAAGACGCATGGTAGGCGAGCGTCAGCCGCTGTTGCGGCCGTCGCAGGCCAACCAGGTGTGGTCGATGGACTTCGTGTTCGACCGCACCACCGAAGGCCAGGTGATCAGGTGTCTGGTGATCGTGGACGACGCAACCCACGAAACACTCGCCATCGACGTGGAGCGCGCGATATCGGGCCACGGTGTTACGCGCGTGCTGACCAACTCGCGCACAGTCGCGGCCTGCCGCAGGTGATCCGCACCGACAACGGCAAGGAGTTTCGCGGTAAGGCAATGGTCGCCTGGGCGCATGCACGTGGCGTGCAGTTGCGGCTGATCCAACTAGGTAAGCCGAACCAGAACGCCCATGTCGAATCGTTCAACGGCCGACTACGCGACGAATGCCTCAACGAACACTGGTTCCCAACACTGCTGCACGCGCGCACCGAGATCGAACGCTGTCGACGCGAATACAATGAGGACCGACCCAAGAAAGCAATTGGCGGCATGACGCCGGCTGCTTATGCCCAACATCTGGCAAACACCGATATCATCAGCCCCGGACTCTAAACCCGACCACTACTCAGGGCGGGGGACGTCGCCGCCAGCCTATGAATTTAGCTGCCTGACGACGTGACGATCGCGCTGGAATCCTGAGTAGAGTCTAAGTTCTTGCTACGAGACGCCTATTCCTCCCCACTGACCCGCTCACGTCAGCCGACTGCGGACGCTTGGCCGCGTTGCAGAGAGGGAGGCAGATGCAAAGTGCAGCAGTTGCCGTAAGAAGGATCTTTTCACGTTGCAGACTCTTTCTTGTCTGGTGTCGAGCTACGCAGCTCTGGCACAACTTTCGGATCGCGTTCGCCCAGATACTGATGGTGGAAACAAGAGTATTAACCCACGTCATGCTTACTCAGTGCAACGGCGGTCTGACCGCATGCGGTGCCGCACAGCATCTACGCCTCAGCGAAACACCACAGTGCGGTGCCCATTGAGCAGGATGCGATGTTCGACATGGCGACGCACCGCGCGTGCGAGCACCAACGATTCGGTGTCGCTGCCCAGGCGCACCAGGTCGCGCGGAGTCATGGCGTGATCCACGCGGGCGACGTCCTGTTCGATGATCGGACCTTCGTCCAGATCTTCGGTGACATAGTGCGCGGTGGCGCCGATGATCTTGACCCCGCGTGCGTGCGCCTGGTGGTACGGCTGCGCACCCTTGAAGCTGGGCAGGAAGCTGTGATGGATATTGATCGCGCGCCCGGCCAGCGCGCGACACAGGCCTGGCGAGAGAATCTGCATGTAGCGCGCCAGCACCACCAGATCGATGTGCAGGTCGTCGACCAGGGCGAGCAGCTGCGCCTCCTGTTCGGCGCGCGTGTCTGCGCTCACCGGCAGATGATGGAAGTCGATGCCGTAGGACGCGGCAAGCGGTGCGAAATCGGCGTGGTTGGAGACCACTGCGACGATCTCCACCGGCAGTTGCCGGCTATGGGTGCGGAACAGCAGGTCGTTGAGACAGTGGCCCTGCTTGCTCACCAGCACCAGCAACCGCGCGCGGCGACGCGCGTCGTGCAACTGCCATTGCATCTGGAACGCGCCTGCCAACACCGAAAACTGCTGTTCCAGGCTGGCGATATCGGTTGACGGCGTTTTTTCGAAATGTACGCGCAAAAAGAACCGCCCGCTTTCCTCGTCGCCGAATTGCTGCGCGTCGAGGATGTTGCAGGCCAGATCGAACAGCAGCCCGGTCACGCGATAGACGATACCGGTGCGGTCGGGGCAGGATAGCGTGAGAATGTAGTCGGAGCGCATTGACGCAATGATAGCCAATACGTGACCTCACCGACGCAGTGCTTGCGTCGGTAACCTTTGCAGTGCGAACAGGCGCGAAACTCCTGTGTGCGGCGCGGCAGCTTTTGGCCGGGGTGTCGTTATTGCGTTACTTGCTTGCTGCACGACCTGCACTGTGCTGATGCGTGATGCTGTGATCGATCGCGCAGCGCGAACGCATGCACGACCCGGTGCACGCCCCTCAGCGCGGCGGCAAACGCAGCATCAGCCGCCGGTTGATCTCCTCCAGCTGCGCAAGCGACGCATCCACCGATGTCTCCATGGCTTCCTGCGTGGTGATGTGCGCACGCAGATGCGCCGGATCGGACAGCTCGCCACGCACCAGGAACACATTCTCGCCGACTTCGCCCAGGTGGCGACTGAGCACCACGTAGTCCACCTGATCGAAGCCATGCTGCTTGGCCAGCGGCAGCAGACGCGCCACCATGCGCTCGCTCGCGTCATCGACAGGCTTGCCCAACTCGGCATCGAGCACGCTCACCGCTTCGCGGATCTGTGCGAACAGATAGTGGTCCGGGTGCTCGGGATGGTCCGGGCCTACCGGGCCTTGGGCGATGGCCGGAGCATCGGTCATCGTGTGTCACCGGCGCACGCCAGTGCGCGCGGTGTGCGCTCGGTCGAACCGAGCATGATATGCAGGTGTCGCATCGCATCCTCCCTGGAGCGGCGGCTGTCACGGGCAGCCATTTTAGAAGGTCTGCTGCATGTTTAGGTGAGCAAGCCGTGGCCTGTCGTGCGTTGAAGCGAAGTGCCTTGCGCAGGGCGAAGAGCAGCCAACAAAACGACGGCGCAACCGCCAGGCGGCGTGGCCTGTGCTCGGAATCGGCATGTACTCCTCGTACGCTGCGGCTCTGAGCGCGCCGTCCACGCCCACTTGACGACTGCGCGCTACGTTCTGATAGCCGCTCTACATCCGCGTTGCGGCAGTGCGATCAGGCAACCTGCCCCGCCCGCCGCGCCGAGACTTCTGCCAGTACCGCCCAGTCTGCGTTGCCGTCGCCATGCGCGATGGCCTCGTCCAGGCCGGCGCGCAGCACTTCGCCCAACGGCATCGGCACCTGCTTGTCGGCACCAGCCTGGATGGCCAGGTCCACATCCTTGCGACCCAGCGTGGCAGTGAAGCCGGCGGGCAGGTAGGCGCGTTGCATGATCAGGCGGCCATAGCCCTGGTAGGCGGGCGCGGCGAACAAGGTGCTGGTGAGCATGCCCAGAAACTGCGTGGCATCCACGCCATGGCCGCGTGCCAGCGCGCTGGCTTCTGCCATCGCCCCGATGGCGCTGGCCAGGCAGAAGTTGGCGGCCAGCTTCACTGCATTGGCCTGCTCCGGTGCGCGACCGATGTGCCAGGTCGTTTGCCCCAGCACATCGAACATCGGCTGCACCCGCGCCACTGCGGCTTCATCGCCGCCCGCCAGAATATTGAGCTTGCCGGCTTCGGCCACATCCACGCGCCCAAGCACCGGCGCGGCCACATAGGCCACACCGCGCTCGGCATGCAGCGCGGTCAATTCATGCGCCAGCGCGACCGAAATGGTGGCCATGTTGACGTGCACGCTGCCCGCCGGCAGCGCGTCCAGCACGCCGCGCTCCAGCAAGGTCTGGCGCACTGCGTTGTCGTCGGCCAGCATCGAAAACAGCAACGGGCCGTGCGCAGCGTCGCACGGTTGCTCCACCACCGTGGCACCAGCGTCGCGCAGCGGCTGGGCGCGTTCGGGCGAACGGTTCCATACGCTCAGTTCGAATCCGCCACGCAGCAGGTTGTGCGCCATCGGCAGGCCCATCGTGCCCAAGCCCAGAAATCCTATCGGCATGCGTTGTCCTTGTTCGGTATGACGTCAGGGGTGCGGATCAATTGGCGAACACGCCACGCGCATCGCGTGGTTCGCAGCGCAGATATTGTGGCGCCGGAGTCACCGACGCGCCCAGTGCCGCGGCGGCATGCCACGGCCAGCGCGGGTCGTACAGGATGCCACGCGCCAGCGCGATTGCATCGGCCTGGCCTTCTTGCAGAATCGCCTCGGCCTGCGCCGGCTCGGTGATCAAGCCCACGCCAATCACCGGCGTGCTCACCTGCGCGCGAATCTCCTGCGCGAACGGAATTTGATAGCCTGCCTGCAGCGGAATCTGCTGCCTCGGATCGAGCCCTCCGCTGGAAACGTGGATGTACTGCGCACCGCGCGCATCTAGCGCCTTCGACAAGGTGATGCTCTGCTGCACATCCCAACCGCCTTCGACCCAGTCGGTGGCCGAGATGCGCACGCCAAGGGCGATTTTTTCCGACACGGCCGCACGCACCGCGTCGAAGATGCGCAGCGTCAGCCGCATGCGATTTTCCAGCGACCCGCCATACGCATCGCTGCGCTGGTTGCTCAGTGGCGACAGGAACTGATGCATCAGATAGCCATGCGCGGCATGCAGTTCGATCAACTCCAGGCCCAGTCGCTCGGCGCGTTTTGCCGATGCGACGAAGGCGTCAACCACGGCATCGATCCCGGCGTGATCCAGTGCTTGCGGCACCGGCTGCTCTGCGCGGAACGGCACCGCCGATGCAGACACGGTCTGCCAGCCGTGCGCGTGATCGGGTGCGATGGCCTCGCCACCTTTCCACGGCAGATCGGTCGAGGCCTTGCGGCCGGCATGTGCCAGCTGGATGCCGATCGGCATCGGCGACCAGGCCCGTACCGATTGCAACACCTCACCCAGGGCCTGCTCGGTGGCGTCGTCATACAGGCCCAGATCGGCGTAGCTGATGCGCCCTTCCGGCACCACTGCGGCCGCTTCGAGAATCAGCAGGCCGGCACCGGATTGCGACAACGTGCCCAAGTGGATGCGGTGCCAATCGCTGGCGCGGCCGTCCTGTGCCGAGTACTGGCACATCGGCGCAATGACAATCCGGTTGGCGAGCGCAAGCGGGCCGAAGGCGATGGGGGAGAACAACTGGCTCAAGGCGGCATCCACAACTGACACGGGGAGGCTTATTGCACTGCGCCGCGCGCGTCGGCACAACCGCTGCGATGGATCACTGCGTCATGCAGAACGCGCACTGGCGTCATTGACGCTGCGTGCACGCGGCAGGTCCGGCGGCCCGTGCAGGAACGCCAGCGCCTGCGCGCAGGACTGCTCCACCTTCAACGTCAGCAGTTCGTCGGCGCGCGTGCGTCCAAAGTTAAGTGCGGCAATCGGCAAACCATTGCGTGCAGCGGTCTGCACGAAGCGAAAGCCCGAATACACCATCAGCGACGAACCCACCACCAGCACCGCATCGGCCGCCTGCAGGTGCACGAATGCGCGCTCCACCCGCTCGCGCGGCACGTTCTCGCCGAAGAACACCACATCCGGCTTGAGCACGCCACCACACACCGGGCATGGCGGCACCACGAAATGCTCGAAGGCCACATCGTCCAGATCGGCATCGCCATCGGGCGCCTGCGCGGCCTCCAGCTCCGCCCAACCGGGATTGGCCTGTTCAAGCAGCAGCTGAAAGTCGGTACGTGGCATGCGGCGCTCGCAGCGCATGCAGCACACCACATCCAGCCGACCATGCAGATCGATCACCGCCTGGCTACCAGCGGCCTGATGCAGGCGGTCCACGTTCTGGGTGAGCAGCACTTCCAACTGGCCACGCGCCTCCAGCGCAGCGAGCGCGTGATGGGTGGCATTGGGTTGCGCCAAGCCGAAGCGCGGCCAACCGACCAGGCTGCGCGCCCAATAGCGCTGCCGCGTGGACAGCTCGCCCATGAACGCCTGGAACGTCACCGGCTGTGGACGCTTCCAGCCGCCTTGCAGATCCCGGTAATCGGGGATGCCCGAATCGGTGCTGCAGCCGGCGCCGGTCAGCACGAACAGGCGCTGATGGCGCTCGATGAAGTCCTGCAGCGTGTGGTCGTCGTGGGCAAGGACAGCAGTCATGTGGTAATTCCGGAAGCCATAGAAGCACGTTGCACCAGCGCCACGTGCCTGCCCCGCTGCGGGGCAGTGTCGGCAGCCAGACCGGCGCGCTTGCTCGCGTATAGCTGTGCATATCACGCCGTCGTCGATCAGTGAAGATGCACACCGAAGACGCGCAACGCGCCGCCCTGGATGCAGGCCCGGAGACGGTACAGCAGCGCCCCATGGCCGCGCAGTTGGTTCCGATGCGTTCGCGCGGTCGGCCACGCTGTGGGCGCCGGCGCTCAATGCGCGGCGCGTATCTGTTCGACAAAGCGCAGCAGATCCTGATTGAAACGCACGCTGTCTTCCAGGAACGGAGCGTGCCCGGCGTCCGGGTACAGCACGGTCTGCGCCCGTGGTTGCACCTGTCTGGCACGCGTCAACGTTGGCTCGGTCGCCACCAGCGCATCGCGCACGCCGTACATCAGCAACACCGGCAGGCGCGTGCGTTGCAGGCCGACAAGGTCGATCGACATGCCTTGCACGGCACGCTGCATATCCCACGAGGCCAGCGATGCGTTGGCCAGCAACGTCTCGAATACCGGTGCGGGCGGTGGAGTGGCGAAGCACAGCCGCACGAACTCCTGCACCGCCTGCAGATGCGTGTGCAGATCCGGCGAGACCAGATCACGATAGATCGCTGGATGCGCACCCAACTGTTCCGCACGCAGTTCGATCACACCGTCGACGTACACCACTCCAGCAAGCCCGGTATCGCCGTAGTGGCTCAGGTAGTTGCTGATCACTGCGCCGCCCAGGGACCACCCCACCACGACCGCGTCGCGCGCGTTTGCCCCCTTCAACACGGCAGCAAGGTCGTCGGCCCAACGCATGCCCTCCTGATACGCAGATGCCGCGACCGGCGTTCCGGACAAGCCATGCCCCCGCAAATCGTAGGTAATCAGCCGATAGCGTTGCAAACGCGCATCGGCCAGCTGCGCATCCCAATTGATGCGGCTGCCGAGCAGGCCATGCACGAACACGATCGCCGGGCCCTCGGCGGCGCCGTGTTCTTGCACTGCCAGGGTGACGCCGTCGGGCGCAGTCACCGTATAACTGCACGAACCAGGGGTGACGGCCGCGGCCAACGTTGAAGAAAGCAGCAACAGGCAAGCCAGAACGTAGCGCATCGGCCGCATGCCAATGACCGGGAAGCGAACAGGCATCGGAGTGAACTCCAGACAATGGGAGCGGCCATCCTCCAGCCTGACACCAATGTGAGGGTCAAGCAGTGCGTGCAACGTATGCTTGGCGCATGGCAACGCCTCCCGAACCCTCGCTGAGCATTGGCGCACTGGCACTGCAGACCGGCGCCAGCGTGCGCTCGATTCGTCACTACGATGCCCATGGATTGCTGACCTCTTCGCGCAGCGCCAACGGCTATCGGGTCTTCCCTGCAGCGTGCGTTGCACAGGTGCGGCAGATTCAGCGCCTGATCGCCACCGGCTTCAGTCTGGACGACATCCTCGGCTTCCCCGATTGCATGCGGTTGGTGGAAGGTGCGCAGATGTGCCCGGAAACCGCATACGTGCATCGCGCGCGTCTGCAGCAGATCGAACGCCAGCTGGCCGATCTGGAACGGCGGCGTGGGCGCCTGCTGGAAACCCTGGCACAGGGTGCGGCCGATGCGATCGCCGCATCACCTTCTGCAGCGCAGACGGCACGCAGCGAGCGGGCACGCTAGATCGGAAGGGTGAGCGACAGCCATCGCTTCAAGGTGCCTGGCATCGCGCGCCCTGCCACGTCGCACAGCGCACACATGGCACAGCGATCGGCCACTACAACAGGTTGCTGACCTCGATCAGGTGGCCGTCCGGATCGCGGAGGAGACCGACAACAACGCGCCGGTTGCGCCGGTACGCTGGATCGGACCCTGCTCGATGGCGACACCGGCAGCGACGATGTGGTCCTGCGCCTGCTGCAGTCATGTCATTCGCCACGCGCAGGATGCGGCGCAAACCGGCCGTAAGGCCGCGTGTCGTCGGCGCGCTGGCGCAACACGTAGGCGGCCGCGAAAGCGAGCGCCAGCAAGGTCAGGCACATACCGACCAGCGCACCCCAGCCACCGTGCTGCCAGAACCAGCCGCCGAGCGCGCCGATCACACTGGAGCCGGCGTAATACGCCAGCAGATACAGCGATGCGGCGTGACTGCGATGCGCGCCACCGAGCCGGCTCACCCACGCACTGGCGGCCGAATGCGCGATGAAAAACCCGATCGTCAGCAGCACGATGCCGGTCACCACCAACGCCAGCGCGTGCGCCAAGGTCAGCGCCACGCCGAGCACGCACAACACGATGCCGGTCGTGACCACCGGCCCGCGCCCGAACCGGTCAGAGGCCGCACCGGCCACCGACGAACTGACGATGCCAAACACATAGGCGCTGAAGATCATGCCGATCTGGCTCTGGCTCAAACCGAATTCCGGCCCACCCAGGCGAAAGCCGGCGTAGTTGTACAGGCACACGAACACGCCCATCAACAGGAACGGCAGCGCGAACAGAAACGGCAGATTGCGATCGCGCAGATGCCCGGCCCAGGCGCGCAGATGGAAACGCAGATTGATGCCGTGCCGACGCACGAAGTTGCGCGACGGCGGCAGCAACCAGAAGAACGCCAGTGCGCACAGCAGATCGAACACGCTCAACACCGCCAATGCGGTGCGCCAATCGGTGTGGTCGGTCAGCACGCTCATCACGATGCGTCCGCTCATGCCGCCAAAGGCATTACCGGCCACGTACAAGCCGGTGGCCGCGCCCATTTTGTTGACCGGCAATTCCTCGCCCAGGTACACCATCGCCACCGCCGGTACTCCGCCCAGCGCGATGCCGGACAAGGTGCGCACCAGCACCAGCGCACCCCAGTGAGGCAGGAACGCAGCGATCAGGTTGAGCACCGCCGCGATGGCGATCGACACGAACATCAGCCCGCGCCGGCCGAGGTTTTCCGACACTGCGCCGGCACAGAAGATGGCCAGGGCCAGTGCGCCAGTGGCCAGCGACAACGGCAGCGAGGCGGTCGCTGCGTCCACATGGAAGGCACGCGCGAATTCCGGCAGCACCGGCTGCACGCTGTACAGCAGCGAGAAAGTGGCAAAGCCGGCCAGAAACAACGCCAGGCGAATGCGCAACGCTGCCGGTGCGGCGGCGCCAACGTCGGAGGTCACGGATGGGTCGGGCAGCGGACCCGGGCGGCGATCAGAGGAAGACACAGCAGCGCACTTGAGACGTGGGAAGGCGAGTATTCGCCCGCCACTACCCCCTGTCCAATATATGATTGTGGCAGTTACCATATCTGGAAAAGATGGATGGAGCTGCGTCACTTACGCTACTTCCTCGCGGTTGCCGAAGAAGGCAACTTCACCCGTGCCGCCGCGCGGGTGGGCATCGGCCAGCCGCCGCTGAGCCAGCAGATCCAGACACTGGAACGGGAGCTGGGCACGCCGTTGTTTCGGCGCACCCACAGCGGTGCCGAACTGACTCCGGCCGGCGAGGCGTTTCTGGGCGAAGTGCGCCGCGTGCTCGCCGATGTGGAACGCGCCGCCGAAACCGCACGGCGGGTGGCGCGTGGCGAGTCCGGGCGGTTGCGCTTGGGCTTCACCGCCTCGGCCGCCTTCAGCCCGGTTGTGCCGCGGTTGATTCGCGATTTCCGCCGCAAGTGGCCGCAAGTAGAGCTGCTGCTGGACGAGACTAATACCGCCAGCCTGCTGGTCGGGTTAGCCGAAGGCAGGCTGGATGCGGCGTTCGTGCGCTACGGGCTGAGCACGCCACCGGATTTGCAGCTGCTGCGCTTTGCCGACGAGCCGATGAAGATCGCCGTCCCTGCCGCGCACCCCCTGGCCACGCGCAACAGCGCACCATTGGCGGCGCTAGCCGGCGAGCCTTTCATTCTGTTTCCGCGCAGCTTCGGCTCAAGCCTGTACGACGAAATCCTGGCCGCCTGCCGGCAATCCGGCGTGACCCTGCGCATCACCCAGGAAGCGCCGCAGATGTCGTCGATCATCAATCTCGTGGCGGCCGAACTGGGCGTCTCGGTGGTGCCCGCCTCCACCGCACAACTGCAGCGGCCCGGCGTGCGCTATCTGGATATCGAAGGCCATATGCCGCTGGCGCGCCTGGCCCTGGCCGTCGCGCCGGGTGCCTTGGAGACCACACCGTTGGTGCGGCATTTATGGGCGTTGGCAACGCTGATCTGAGCGTGGTTGGCCGCAGATGACAAACGCTGGTGGCCGATGCTCGGCTCGGCAGGTGCCGCTCGTTCACCGCGGTTCCTGCGCGCCACCGGCACCCACCTGCTGCCGGCTCACCAGGCGTTGTTAGCTGCGCTCAGCGCTGGCAGGCTCCGGCAAGCGGAAGAAGGCACGCGCCGCTGCCGTGCTGTTGGCAGCGGTCACGGCGACGTCTTCGCCACGATCGCGCGCCAGTTCTTCGACGATATGCGACAGGAACATCGGCTCGTTGCGGCGGTCCTTGGGCATCGGCTTGAGTGTGCGCGGCAACAGGTAGGGCGCGTCGGTTTCGATCATCAAGCGGTTGGCGGGGATATTGCGCACCAGCTCGCGCAGATGCGCGCCGCGGCGTTCGTCGCACAGCCAGCCGGTGATGCCGATGTAGTAATCGCGGTCCAGGTAAGCGAACAGTTCTTCGCGTGTACCAGTGAAGCAGTGCACCACCGCCGCACCCAGGCGACCTTCGAAGCTGCGCATGATGGCGAGGAAATCTTCATGCGCGTCGCGCTGGTGCAGGAACAGCGGTTTGCCGTTGTCGGCAGCCAACTGCAGCTGGCGTTCGAAGGCCTTGTGCTGTGCCGGGCGCGGCGCGAAATCGCGGAAGTAATCCAGCCCACATTCGCCTACTGCCACCACCTGCGGATGTGCCTGCAGCGTGCGCATTTCGGCTTCGCATTCGGCAGTAAATTCCACGGCGTGGTGCGGATGCACGCCGGCGGTGGCGTACAGGAATCCGGGGTGTTGTTGCGCTAATTGCAAGGCCAGTGGCGAATGTTCACGGCTGGCACCGGTGATCACCAGCTGTGCCACACCCGCCTCGCGTGCGCGTTGCAGCACGGCGTCGCGGTCGCGGTCGAAGGAATCATGGGTGAGGTTGGCGCCGATATCGATCAACTGCATGGTGCGGGTGTCGCTTGAAAGAGCAGATGCGATTGTACTGGGTGGGCGTTTCCCTCATCCGCCCTGCGGGCACCTTCTCCCGCAGGCGGGCGAAGGAATCTCCGCGGCGTGATCTGGATTTCGATGACGGGATCTGGATGCGATCAGCGGCGCCTGCATGCTATCGGCCTGCACGTACGCACTGGCTTCCCCCTCTCCCGCCTGCGGGAGAGGGACAGGGGTGAGGGCCGCTTGCGCAGCACGCTCACCCCACCACCGGTACCGCCATCGCATCGATCTTCGCTGCCAGCGCCTGGATCGCCAGTTGCGCCGAACGCGAGAGCTGCCGCTGCGGGGCCACGCACAAGGCCAGCGTCATCGGTGTGGTCAGGTGCTGGCGGAACGGCACGAACGCCAGTCGCCCGTCGGCCACGTCGGGCGCGGCGTCCAGCCACGACATCAACCCCACGCCGGCGCCGGCACGCACCAGGCCGCGCAGGGTGCGCACGTCGTTGCAGTGGGTGAGCCGCTTCACGTCGATGTGCTGGCGCTGGTACAACACCTTGGCGTGCTCGCCGACGATCAATGGGGCAGCTGGCAACAACAGACGATGCTCCAGCGTCTCGCTCAGCTGCAGCTCGGTGCGCGTGCTCAACGGGTGGCCCACCGGCATGGCAATCCCTAAGGGGATATCCGCAAACGCGCGCACTTCCAGATCCACGCTGCTCACCGGGTCCAGCAGCAGGCCGATATCCACATCGGCTGAGGTCACCATTTCCATCACCCGCTGATTGGGTGCGGTGGAGAGGTTGAAGGTGATGCCGGGGTACTCCTGCACCAGCGCCGCCACCGCCGCCGGCACCACGCCCTCGCTGAGCGCGTCGATCATGGCGATCTCCACATGCCCGCGGCGCAAGCCCTTGAGCTCGTCGAAACGCTCCAGGGTGCGTGCGTAGGCCTTCTCCCAGCCGCGTACGTCCACCAGCAGCAGCTCGCCGGCCGCGGTGAGCCGCAACCGGCCGGGCAGGCGCTCGAACAGCTGCGCGCCCAGCTCTTCCTCGGCCTTGAGGATCTGCCGGTCGATCGCCGAGGCCGACACGTGCAGCACGTCGGAGGCCTTGCGGATGCTGCCGCAGCGGGCCACTTCGATGAAGTAACGGGTGAAGCGGGAAAAGGTCAGCATGCGGCGGGGCTCGGTTGGCGTTGCATTTTTTGCAATGGCTTGGCGGAAAAACGATGTTTGATCACACACCCCCGGCTTCCTAGAGTCAATCCGGCACCGCTCCCGCCGCACATCAGAGACCGCCCCATGGATGTCGCCGTCCCCGCCCTGCCGCTGCACTGCACCTTCGAGGCCGCCGACTGGCAGCGCCTGGCCCAGCACTGGCACGCGGTGGCGCTGAGCAGCGAGGTCGGGCAGGCGCCGTTCAAGGCCACCCTGCTGGACGAACCGCTGGTGCTGTACCGACTGGGCGAGGAACTGGTAGCCGCGCGCGATGTCTGCCCGCACCGCGGCGTGCCGCTGAGCATGGGCACGGCCGATGGCGGCGGCGTGGTCTGCGCCTACCACGGGCTGCGCTTCGGTTCGGGCGGGCGCTGCAATCACATCCCGGCCAGTCCAAATCAGAACATCCCGGCCAAGATGCGCCTGCACACCTATGCGGTGGCCGAGCGCTACGGGTTGATCTGGGTCTGCCTGGCCAAACCGGCCGGCGTCAGCGCGGCCGAAGTGCAGATCCCTCCGATGCCGGGCTGGGACGAGGACGGCTTCCAGCAGATCGTCTGCCCGGCCTTCGACATCGGCGGCAGCGCCGCGCGCCAGCTGGAGGGCTTCATCGACGTGGCGCATTTCGCCTTCGTGCACACCGCCACCTTTGCCCAGCCGGACAAGCGCGAGGTGCCGGCCTACACCACCACCGAGACGCCGACCGGCTTCAATGCCGACTACCTGAGCACGGTGGCCAATTATTCGGTGGACATGCCGTTGCCGGACGTGGATCCGGATTTCCAGTGGCTGCGCCATTTCGAGGTGCATCTGCCGTTCACTGCCACCCTCACCATCCACTTCCCGGTGCCGGGCAAGCGCCTGGTGATCATGAACGCGGCCAGCCCGGTCTCCAAACACAAGACGCGCCTGCTGGTGCCGATCGCGCGCAACTTCGACACCCATCTGCCGGTGGAAGACGTGCATGCCTTCAACCTGCGCGTGTTCGAGGAAGACCGCGCCATGGTGGAAGCGCAACGGCCGGAATATCTGCCGCTGGACCCGCTGCTGGACGTGCATATCCCGGCCGACCGCAGTTCGATCGCTTACCGCCGTGGCCTGCGCAGCCAGGGCTATAGCGATTTCTTCCTGCGCTGACCGCCAAGGAGCGCGCCATGAGCCTGCATGAAGTACGTGTTGCCGCCGTGGCCGAGCAAGGCCACCGTCAGCGTGCGATCCGGCTGGAGCCGATCGACAGCCAGTTGCCCGCGTTCGAGGCCGGCGCGCATGTGGATCTGCACCTGCCCGATGGGTTGATTCGCCAGTATTCGATCGCCAGCGCGCCGCATGTGCGCGACCACTATTTGCTGTGCGTCAAGCTCGCCGACGCCTCGCGCGGCGGCTCGCGGCATCTGTGCGAACAGCTCGCACCGGGCGATCGTCTGCGTATTTCAACACCACGCAATCTGTTCCGGCTGCATCCGGGCGAACGCCACGTGCTGCTGGCTGCTGGCATCGGCATCACCCCGCTGCTGTCGATGGCCGAAGCACTGGAAGCGCGCAGCGAGCCCTTCGTGCTGCATTACTACGCGCGCCGACATGCCGATGTGGCGTTTTCGCAGCGCTTGCAACAAGGCTTTACACAAGGGCAGGTGCACATGCATCTGAGCGACGGAGGGCAGAGCCCGCGTGTGCATGTCCCGGGGGAACTGGGTCAGGCGCGTGCGCGCGATCAGCTGTATCTGTGCGGGCCAACCGCCTTCATGGACCATTTCACCGTGCTGGCGAAGGCGCATGGCTGGACGGCAGCGCAACTGCATCGCGAACACTTCGCTGCCGCCGCGCCTAGCCTGGCCCACGATGCCGACAGCGCATTCGAAGTGGAACTGGCCGCCAGCGGCCGTGTGGTGCAGGTGCCGGCCGATTGCAGCATGGCCAGCGCCCTGCTCAATGCTGGTATCGAGGTACCGCTGTCGTGCGAACAAGGCATGTGCGGCGCCTGTCTGACCGGCGTGCTGGCTGGGATGCCAGATCATCGCGACAGCGTGCTTAGCGACGCCGAACGTGCCACCAATCGGCAGATCACCGTGTGCTGTTCACGCAGCCGCTCGCCACGCTTGGTGCTGGATCTTTGAAGGCTGTCTGCGCGGTGCGACTGCGCCCGTTCAGTCACCTCGCGCTGCCGAATGCTGCGCTTGCGTATAACCATGACGTGCAACGTGCCGCACCGTCCGTCACTGCATCCGCACTGCAATACGCACGTCAGCAAAGGCACGTACAGCGCGACAATGCCCGCTATCGCCGCGTGACACGTCCACGCTACGTTCTATGAGTTGCACTTGCACCGCAATCCGTGCCCGATATCCGTGGCAAGCGCAGCGCAACAGGGCAAGATGGGCAACCGGTGTGAGCGCTGCCGCCGCGCGCCGCCCCATATCGATGAGATGTCTGCCGATGTTCGTTTGTCCTGTCGTCGACCGGCTCCCCGCCCCGAGCACACGCTGATGCGCTGGCCCGATTTTGCGCTCACCGCCAACGGCAGCTCTATGCGCACCGAAGTGCTGGCAGGCGCCACCACCTTCCTGACGATGGCGTACATCGTCTTCGTCAATCCGGACATCCTGGCCACCACGGGCATGGATCGCGGCGCGGTGTTCGTGGCCACCTGCCTTGCCGCCGCACTCGGCTCGCTGTTGATGGGCATGCTGGCCAACTACCCCATCGGTATGGCGCCGGGCATGGGCCTGAACGCGTTCTTCGCCTTCAGCGTGGTCGGCACATTGGGCTATAGCTGGCAGCAGACGCTGGGGCTGGTGTTCGTTTCCGGCTGCGTCTTTTTGCTGCTCACCGTCACCGGCGCACGGCGTTGGTTGGTGGATGGCATTCCGCCCACCTTGCGCAGCGCCATTGCGGTGGGCATCGGCCTGTTTCTGGCCCTGATCGGGCTGCAGAAAGCCGGGCTGGTGGTGGCGCACCCGCAGACGTTGCTCACGCTGGGCGATCTGCATCGGCCCGAACCGCTGCTTGCGCTGGCCGGATTGCTGCTGATCGGCGTACTGGAACTGCGCCGTGTGCGTGGCGCCATGCTGCTTGGCATTCTTGCGGTGACCGTGGCGGCACTGGCGTTGGGATTGGTGCAGTACACGCGCGTACTGTCGCTGCCGCCGAGCTTGGCGCCCACCTTGTTGCAGCTGGACATCGTCGGCGCCTTGCACGGCCATGGCGACAGCGGCGCGCTCGCTGCGGTGCTGCACGTGGTGCTGGTGTTTGTGCTGGTGGAAATGTTCGATGCCACCGGCACGCTGATGGGTGTGGCACAACGCGCCGGCCTGCTGCACACACCTGCGCAACGCCGCCAGTTCGACCGTGCCCTGCTTGCAGACAGCACCGCCATCCTGGCCGGCTCGCTGCTTGGCACTTCCAGCACCACCGCCTATGTCGAAAGTGCCGCCGGCGTGCAGGTGGGTGGGCGCACCGGCCTCACCGCATTGGTGATTGCCGGCCTGTTTTTGCTTGCCCTGCCGTTCTCGCCGCTGGCCGCGATGGTGCCTGCCTATGCCACCGCGCCGGCCCTGATCTACCTGGCCTCGGTAATGCTGCGCGAAGGCACGCAGATCCAATGGGACGATGTGGGCGAAGCGTTGCCGGCCGCCATCTGCATGCTCGCCATGCCGCTCACCTATTCCATTGCCACGGGGCTGGCGTTCGGCTTCATTACCTATGCCGCGCTAAAACTCGGCAGTGGGCGCTGGCGCGGGGTGCATCCGGCCACCTGGGCGATCGCGGGGTTGTTCGTGCTGCGCTATGCGCTGGAATGACTGGCGCATGCGCCGCGCCTGTTTGCATGCGCACCCATGGCTGGCCGCGCGTCACGCTGCCAGGCAAGCTACACCTTCGCTGGCGCTCACACGCCACCACATCTATTACCGAGTTTCCTGCATGCCCATTCTTCATCGCTACCTGCTCCTGAGCGTGTGCGCGTTCTTGCCCATCGTCGCGTGCGCACGGCCAGCACTAGCGCCCGCGCAACAACGCGAACACCAGGTCGCGCAATTGTTCCTTGACGCTGCCGAGCAACCGGCGCAGTTGCGCACCTGGCTACAGGCGATGCCAAAAGGTGGCGATCTGCATAACCACCTCTCCGGCTCGGTGTATGCCGAGGAGTATTTGCAGTGGGCCAGCGACGATGGCGCCTGCGTGCAACTGAACGATCTGAGCCTACGCGCGCCACCGTGCGGTGCCGGCCAGGAACCGGCCAGCGGACTGGCAGCACGCAACGCCGCGCTGTATGGACGGGTGGTGGATTCGCTGTCGATGCGCAAATTCCTGCCGAGCCCTGCGCAACCCACCGGTCACGATCAGTTCTTCAGCACCTTCGGCAAGTTCGATGCGGTGGTACGCACCCGCGTTGCCGACACCGTCGCCGCGGTGCTGGAGCAGGCTGCACGCGACCGCGTGCCGTACGTAGAAATCATTGCCAACCCACCGCAGATGGATCAGGCCGCCAAGCGCATGCAAGCCTTGCCGTGGAAGGGCGAGGACGATGCAGCCACTCTGCGCGCACTGCAGGCCGACTTGCCGCCATTGGTGCAGGCCGCGCAACGCGACCTTGCCGCCATCGATGTTCAGGTGCGCCGTGTGCTGCGTTGCGACCAGACCGATGCACGCCCCGGCTGCAAGGTCGACTACCGCTATGTTCCGTACGTGTTGCGTGTGTTGCCGCAGCCGATGGTGTTCGGGCAGATGGCGCTGGCGCATGCGCTGATCGCTGCCGGCGGCAGCCGCGCGGTCGCGCTGAATATCGTCGCGCCGGAAGATAACCCGGTAGCACTTGCCGATTACGCGCGGCATATGGCCATGTTCCGCTTCTTCGCAACGCGCTACCCCGGTGTGCCGCTATCGCTGCACGCCGGCGAGTTGGCGTTGGGGCTGGTGCCGCCAGCGCAGCTGCGTTCGCATATTCGGCAGGCGGTGGATGCCGGTGCGCGCCGCATCGGTCATGGCGTGGATCTGCCTTACGAAGATGATGCAGAGGCATTGCTGCAGCGCATGCGGCGCGAGCAGATTGCGGTGGAGATCAATCTCACCAGCAACGATGTGATCCTGGGCGTCAAAGGCGCCGCGCATCCGCTGGCGATGTATCTGCATGCCGGCGTGCCGGTGGTGTTGTCCACCGACGATGCCGGCGTCTCGCGCGCGGACATGACCCAAGAATACCAGCGTGCGATGCAGGAACACGGCATCGACTACATCACACTCAAACGACTTGCCCGCAATGGTCTGAGCTATAGCTTCCTGCCGGGTACCAGCCTATGGACTGACGAAGGCAGCCCTGCACCGGCCTGCGCCACGGCAATGCAGCGCGAGACTGATGACGCAAGCTGCCGCGACTTTCGCAAGACCAGCGAAAAGGCACGCCTGCAATGGCAGCTGGAAGCGGACCTGGCGCAGTACGAGCGCACGTTGCTTGCGCAGCGCCGCTAAGGCAAATGCACACCCCGCAGGAGCGCGCTGGCGCCTGATGTTACGCAACCGCCAACGCCAGCCCGCACGCCGAAGCGCTTCGACACATTCACAACCGCACCAGGTTCCACCATCGCCACGCTGCATCCTCCCCGATCACCAGACAGCCATGACCGATTCTTCCTCCCCGCATCCCAGACGCCGCGTCATCCTCGAAGACGACATCGACGGCTTCACGCCCGCGCAGCTGCTGCTGTTGCAATCGCCTGACATCGACGTGCTGGGTATCAGTGCCGTCAGCGGCAACATCTGGCGCGATGAAGTGCTGGCGCACACCTGCCGCCTGCTGGAACTGGCTGGCCATCCACAGATTCCGGTCCTTCCCGGCCCGGTGCATCCACTGCTCAACAGCGAGCTGGCCACCGAACGCTGGGAAGCGCTGTACGGCAAACTCGTCTGGAAAGGCGCATGGACCAAGCACTGGGTGGACGGCGACACCGTGCAAAGCGCGCCGCGCTATCACGCCCACGATGTAGTGCCCGATCTGGCCTTGGGCAATCCCAGTGTGGTGCGCGCCTGCGACGAGCCGGCCGCGTTATTCATGCTACGCATGGTGCGCCAATACCCGGGCGAGGTAAGCATCATTGCCACCGGCCCGTTGACCAATCTGGCACTGGCGCAATCGCTGGACCCAGCCTTCGCCACGTTGGCACGCGAGCTGGTCTATATGGGCGGTAGCCTCAATCCGCGGCAGCAGCGCAACAGCATCAGCGCGCAGCAATTCGCGCGCGAATTCGTCAACTCGCCGCGCCGCGAATTCAATATCCGCTGGGACCCGGAAGCGGCCAGCATCGTCATGCGCGCTCCGTGGCGCCAGATCACCATGGTGCCGGTCGACCCATCAACCGCCACCGAACTCACTCCCGACTTGCTGGCGCGCATGAGTGCTGCGGACACCACGATTGGCCACGCGCTGCGCCGCCGCGAGCCAGGCTTTCCGATGTGGGACGAACTGGCCACCGCCGTATGGCTGCGCCCGGACTTGGTGACGCATACCGAAACGCTGTATGTCGATACCAGCACCGCCTTCGATGCCGGGTATGGCGATATTTTGTCGTGGGCGCCAGGGTATCAGCCCGGGCTGGGCGAGCAGGCGCAGACAGTGGTGCATGCGGTGGATGTACAGGCATTCGAGCAGCTGTTGATCGATCGCCTCACTGCGCCGCAGCCGCCGGCGGTGGGATTGCCATTGCCCCTTCTCCCGCCGGGAGAAGGGGCCCGAAGGGCGGATGAGGGTGCGATAGCCGGTGGCCTTGCTGCACCTGTTGAGTAGGTGCAACCTACGCCGGAGCGAACAGCTGACACATCTCCAACTCCCATGGCGCCCTCTCCCAACCCCCGCGTTGCTAGCCCCAGGCCGTGCTAGCAGCGCGTGCGCTCCAAGACACGCGCGTCGGTGGCGCGCAAGCCGGGCTTCCTTGCCCCGGCGGGAGGGGGGCTCGATCGGAGCGTGAGACCGAACGACGCTTCATGCCACTGCTAAGAGCAGCTAAAAAACGACTACGCTCACCGCCAGGCAGGCGCGGCCGGTGCTCGGAACGGCATGTACCACTCGTACACTGCGGTTCTGAGCGCGACTTCCACGCCACCTGACGACTGCTCGCTACATTTTGGTAGCCGCTCTTGGTGTTTAGATCGAACGATAGAAGCTGCGCACTCGCTGTTTTTGAATGCAAGCGCATGTTTCAACGTGTCACGCGTGCATCCCATCAGCGTTGCGTCAGCTCCCAACGTATCAGCCGCCAGTTTTTTGCAGAACCTGTATGCCGAGCAGCCACGAATCACCGCTATCGAATCCCGACTCCCCGTTCTCCAAGAGGTGACCCATGCAACTCCCAGCGCAGTGGCAGGCCGGCGTCGATCGCAATACCGAGGTGCTGCGCGGACACACGCAGCTGCTGGCTGCCTTCAGGGCGCCACCGGCAGCAGCACGTGATGGCGGCGGCGCACGCGGTCAGATCGCATCCATCGTCAGCACCACGCGCAGTCAGCCCACGTTGGCCGCACGGCTGGCCACGCAAACGCTGACGCGCATCAACCAGGCCAACGACCGCCTGTGCGCCATCACCCGGCTGCTGCCTGCGCGTGCCGCAGCCGATGCCGCACGCGTGCAGGCCGCGCTTGCCGGTGGCAGCGATGGTGGCGCGTTGGCCGGCGTGCCATTCGTGGTCAAGGATCTGTTCGATGTCGCCGGGCAGGTCACCACCGCCGGTGCTGCGGTGCGCGCGCACGACCCGCCTGCCACCCGCGATGCGGCAGTCGTACAGCGGCTCAGCGATGCAGGCGCGGTATTGGTCGGCACCGCCAACATGGACGAATTCGCGTACGGCTTTGCCACTGTCAACGCGCATTACGGCGCAACCGCCAATCCGCACGACCACCAGCACCTGGCCGGTGGCTCACCCGGCGGCTCGGCGGCAGCGGTGGCTGCCGGATGGGTGCCGTTCGCGCTCGGCTCGGACACCAACGGCTCCATTCGCGTGCCGGCTGCGCTGTGCGGTGTCTACGGCCTGCGCCCGACGCATGGCGCAGTGCCGTTGGATGGCGTGTTTCCGTTTGTCGATGCGCTGGATGTGGTGGGCCCCTTCGCCACGTCGGTGGCCGATTTGCGCCGCGTCTATGAGGTGATGTGCGGGCATGTGCTGCTTTCGCGCACGACGGGCAACCTGCGCATTGCACGGCTGGGCGGCTGGTTTCAACGCAATCTCGATCCGGATCTCGAGGCCGGGCTGGAGGCACTGCTCACGGCCTGCAACAGCACGACCACGGTCGACCTGCCGGAAGCGGAGCGCGCGCGCGCAGCTGCCTTCGTCCTCACCGCTGCCGAGGGCGGACATCGGCACCGCAGCGCACTCGGCACGCACGGCGCGCAATTCGACCCGGCCACCCGCGACCGCCTGCTCGCCGGCTTGCAGCTGCCCGCCAGCGCGGTGGCTGATGCGCACCGCTTTGCGCATTGGTTTGCCGACGCCATGCACGCGCTGTGGGACGAGGTCGATGTGCTCATTGCACCGGCTACCCCATGCGTCGCACCACGCCTGGACCAGGACACCATCCAGATCGGCGGCCTGCCGGTGTCGGCGCGCGCCAATCTCGGCATTTTCACCCAACCGTTGGGACTGGCCGCCTGCCCGGTGCTTGCCGCACCGTTGCCGCGTCCCGGACGCCTGCCGCTGGGCGTGCAACTGATTGCAGCGCCCGGCCGCGAAGACCGCCTGTTTGCGCTCGCCGCGCAACTCGAGCGCGATGGCCTGCTCGCCTTCAGCCCACCGCCGGAGCCACGCTGATGCTGCAGACGCTGCGCGCGCGACGCGGCATGGTGGTCGCCCCGCACCATCTCGCTGCACAAGCCGGGCGCGATGTACTGCGCGATGGTGGCAATGCCATCGAAGCGGCCGTCGCCACCGCCGCCTGTCTGGCCGTGGTCTATCCCCACATGACCGGCATCGGCGGCGATGGCTTCTGGCTCATGCGCGAACCCGATGGCCGTGTGCACGCCATCGATGCCTGCGGCCGCGCCGCACGCGCCGCAACACTGGACTTCTATCGCGGCCACACCAGCATCCCGTGGCGCGGCCCCGGCGCTGCCAATACCGTGGCCGGCACCGTCTCCGGCTGGGCGCTGGCGCTGCAACACGCAAATGGCACGTTGCCGCTGCAACGGGTGTTGAGCGATGCGATCCATCACGCCAACGCAGGCACGCCGGTCACGCTGGGTGGCGCGCAGATTGCCGCCAGCAAGCGCGCAGAACTGTGCCCACAACCAGGCGCCTATGCCGAAATTTTCGAGCCGCACGGCACCCCGCTGCGCGAAGGGGCGCTGCTGCAGCAACCACAGCTCGCGCACACCTTGCAGCGGCTCGCCGATGAAGGGCTGGAGAGTTTCTATCGCGGCGCGCTTGCCCACGACATCGCAGCAGATCTGCAAGTACTCGGCAGCCCGCTCAGCGCTGACGACCTCGCAGCCCATCACGCCGAAGCCAGCGTGCCGTTATCGGTCGCCATCCATGGCGCGCGTCTCTACAACCACGCACCGCCCACCCAGGGGCTGGCATCGTTGTTGATCCTTGCGCTGTTCGATCGGTTGAGGGTGGAAGAAGCAGACAGCTACGCGCATCTGCACGGGCTGATCGAAGCCACCAAGCAAGCTTTTCTGATCCGCGACGCACACATCGGCGACCCTGCCTGGATGACGCTCGACGCGCAGGCGTTGCTCGACGACAGCGCCGCACTCGACGCGCTCGCCGCACGCATCGACATGACGATTGCCTTGCCGTGGCCACAGCCTTCGCAGGCCGGCGACACCGTCTGGTTCGGCGCCATCGATGCGCACGGCCGCGCGGTCAGCTGCATCCAGTCCACCTATTTCGAATTCGGCTCCGGTCTGGTTCTGCCGCGGACCGGCATCACCTGGCAAAACCGCGGTTGCAGTTTCCGTCTCGCGACCGACGGCTGGAACGCGCTCGCCCCCGGGCGCAAACCCTTCCACACCCTCAACCCGGCGTTGGCCACCTTCGACGACGGCCGCGTCATGGCCTACGGCACCATGGGCGGCGAAGGCCAACCGCAAACTCAAGCCGCCGTGTTCTCCCGCTACGCCCGCTTCGGCATGCCGCTGCAACAAGCAATCACCGCACCACGCTGGCTGCTCGGCCGCACCTGGGGCGAAGACAGCACCACGTTGAAGCTGGAAGACCGCTTCGACCCGGCCGTGGTGCAGGCACTGCGCGATGCCGGACATGCAGTGGAACTATTGCCCGCCTATGCCTCGGTGATGGGGCATGCCGGCGCGTTGGTGCGCGAGGCCGATGGCGTGATCAGCGGCGCGAGTGACCCGCGCTCGGATGGGGCGGTGGCGGCGTGGTGACCACGGCGGTCGTTTCGCGACTGCGGCGGCTCCTGCCACACGCACCATGGCGCGCGCATTGGGGAGGAAATCGTCGATGTGTCGCAAGACGGCCGTGCCGGAGAGTCCGTAGCGAACCCGACCGCGGCACCTTCGGCGATCCGTGTGCCATGCTTAAGCACGCCAATGGCGAGCCATCCACATCTGCGTTACTTCTAACGCGTCGTTGAATCCACTCAAGGAGAGCAACATGACAGACCAAGATCAAAATCAACCGTCGCTGGAAGACGTCAAGCTGGCGTTCGATGGCCAGAGCGTGGATTGGTATCTGCAGAAGCTGGTCGGCATTGCCAACACCTCGGGCGTGCAGTTCGGCGTCACGCTGTTTGTCGAAGGCATCGTCATTTCCGGCCAGATGGTCAGCGGCAAGCGGTATTTCGAGGCGTTTGCGGAGGAATTCTCTGCTGCCTACCCCGGCGGTGCCGATGAAAAAGAGGATATCCGTCGCGCGTTCGCCAGCCATGCCAGCATCTACGACTCCGAAGACGATGCGCAGCAGAGCAGCACGCCGCCACAGTTCATCCACCTGATCGAATCGCGTTGCTTCTCACCCGGCGGCCAGCCACTGCCAAGCAACCGAGGCGTGCTGTGGCGTGGCAAGGTGAATGCTGTTTCCGGCTTTACCCTGGGATCGCTGTCGGCAGACTAAGCGCAGCTAACAAAACGTAGCGGGCAGTCGTCAGGCGGGCGTGGGCGGCGCGGAGGAACCGCAGTGTACGGGTGGTACATGCCGATTCCGCACCGGCCGCGTCCGCCTGGCGGCTGCGCAGTAGTTTTGTTAGTTGCTTTACGCCTGGCAAGTTCCGCCTTGGTGTGCGGTGCGCGTCATCTCAGATCTTTGGCGTGCTGCCCGTCGCGCGCGGCGGCGCGTTTTTGACGTAACGGTCGAACCACTCCAGCATTTCGGCCACCAGGTCTTCGTTGGATTCGCGTGCGCTGTACCAATGCGGCTCGAACGGCAGCAGCACCAGGCGTGCGGTGCCACCGTTGCCACGAATGGCCTGGAACAATCGCGGCGCCTGGGTGGTTTCGGTACCCGGGTTGGCATCGTCCATGCCATGCACGATCAACAACGGTTCGTTGATTTTATCGGCGTGAAAGAACGCCGACGCTTGCGCATAGACGTCCGGCGCCGTCCAGAACGAACGACGCTCGTTCTGGAATCCGAATGGCGTCAAGGTCTTGTTGTAGCTGCCGCTGGTGGCAGCGCCTGCGCGAAACAGATCTGTATGCGCCAATAGATTGGCCGTCATCAATGCGCCGTGGCTATGGCCGGTGACGCCGATGCGCTGACGGTCGACCACGCCCAACTCGACGGCCTTGTCCACCGCAGCGGTGGCGTCGTCCACCAGTTGCTGTAGGTAGGTGTCGTAAGCGGTCTTGGGATCGCCCACGATCGGGAAAGCGGCATCGTCGATGATGGCGTAACCGGCCAACAGCAGCAGCTGGTAGTAATTGAGCCGGGTGAAATCGCGCTCGCTGGCGCCGCTGACCTGACCAGCCTTGGAGGGATCGGCATAATCGAGCGGATAGGCGTACAGGATGGCCGGCACGCGCGTGCCTTCGGTGTAGCCTGGCGGTGTGTACAGGGTGAACGACAAGTCCACGCCGTCCTTGCGCTTGTAGCTCACCAGCCGCTTCTTGATCTGCCGCACTAGCGGGGTCGGATCCGCGAAATGCGTCACCGGCGTGGCAGTGGACGCAAAGGCTGCTTCGCCCGTTGCCGGCGCTGGCAACGGTTCGCCCAAAGTTCGCAGATAGACATTGGGCGGGTCGGTCAGCGACTGGCGCCAGGTCAGCAGGCGCGACGTATCGTCTCCTGCAAATCCGAAGAACACCTCGTCCACAGTCGCGTCGCTGCGGAACAGCCGCTGGGTCTTGCCGGTGGCAAGCGTATAGCGATCCAGAAATGGCCGGTCACCCGCGGGCGAGGCGCCTTGCCCGCTCAGGAACAGCGCACCTTGCGCCTCGCGCAGCACGGCTTGGCCGTTGGCGAGCACACGCATTTCGGGCAGGCCGGGATCGGCATAAAGATCGTCGGTGGACAGGTCGAACAACACCCGCTCGCCAGCGCCGGGGCGCTCGGCATCCACGAGCGTGGTCCGCCGCCAATGGCGGTTCTCGTCGTACTCGTCCAGCAAGGCTTGCCCGCCTTCGGCAAACCACGACAGGCCTGCATACCGCTGCTGCACGCGCGCAAGCTCGCGCGGTTTGGCGGTGAACGGTGCAGCCAGCGACATCAACTTGTCGCGCGCGGGAACATTGGTTTTCCAGTCACCGCCGTCCAGTGCCTCGGCCCAGACCAGCGTGGCTGGTTGGTTGGCGCGCCAGGAGTAGGCGCGCGGGCCGGTCGGTACGCCCTGCACCGGCACCCGGTCCGCGACCGGCAGATTGGCCAGCACACGCTCGTTGCCATTGGCCAGATCCAGCACCGCCACATCGTGAGCGAAACGTGCGTAGGTTGTGACGTAGGAATACGGTTGCTTCAACCGCTCCACCAGCACGTGGCGGCCATCGGGTGCGCCCTCCACACTGCTGTAGACCGCAGGCGTACCGAGCTTGCGCTGACTTCCGGTGGCCGCATCCACCGTGAGCAGCTGGGAGGTGGCGTAGTAGGTAAACAAAGCCTCGTCTTCGGGGCTGGAGAGCGTGTCGCGCGCCTCGTAGGTACTGCTTTCGCCTTTGCCCTGAATGGTTTCCTTGACCTCCGGGCCCGGCGGCACCGCGGCCTTGCGCGGTGCGGGGCCCAGATCCTGCGGCACCGTCTTCAACAGCAGGGTGTTGCTGCCGCCCAGCCATTGGATCTCGCCGCCCAGCACCGGGTTGAGTTGCACATCCTCGATCTTGCGCACGGTGCCGGTGGCGACCTCGCCCACCCAGAGCTCGACGCGGTCGGCGGCAATGTTGTTGAAGGCGAAGCGGCGCCCGTCCGGGGACCACACCGGCGATGCCGGGCAGGCGCCGGCCGGCAAGCTCACAGCCGTCTGCTTGCCGCTGGCGATGTCCACCAGGCTGAAGCCCTCCAGGCAGGAACGAATGCCGTAGCCGTTGGACATATCGTGGCGGCTATGCGTGCGCGGCTCCACGCGCACGCCAGCGAGCTTGAGATAGGGCTCGGCGACCCGCGCGATCGGCGGATACTGGGTGCGCTGCACCAGCAACAAGGTCTTGCCGGTAGGATCCGGCCGCGGCTATGGATTCAGCGGCGCGCGCATCACACTCAGCAGCGGCTCCGGTGGCTGCCGGTAACCGCCCTCCGGCGTCCCTGCAAACGCAGGCACCGGCATCAGGCTGACGAGCACAAACAACGCGGTCCATCGGTGCAAGGCGATCATCGGCATCTCTCGGCGGTGATCGCGGCAAGCTAGCACGCCCGATCACCCTCCATCTGCGCGTATACGCATTCCTGTCGCCACTTCCGCATTGCGGATTCGCCCTGACCGCGTTATACCGCCGCCCTGCGCGTGCGCGAGAGAAAATCACCTGTGTAGTCAGCAATCTCCAACGCATGCGTCTCCAGTGCAAAGTGCCCTGTATCCAGCAGGTGCACTTCAGCCTCTGGCAGATCCTTCCGGTAGGCCTGCGCACCGGCGGGGAGGAAGGCTGGGTCGTGCTTGCCCCAGACCGCTAGCAGCGGTGGCTGGTGGGTGCGGAAATACGCTTGAAATGCCGGGTACGCCGCCACATTGCTGCGGTAATCCAGAATCAGATCGAGCTGGATCTCTTCGGCGCCCGGGCGGGCCATGTATGCAATGTCCAGAGTGTAGCCATCCGGCGACAGCCTGCTCGGGTCGGCACCGGTACCGTACTGCCAGTCGCGAATGGCCTGCGGCAACAACGAGGCACGGCATGCGTCGCGGTTGGCTGCGGTTGGCTCACGCCAGTAGGCCTGCCACGGCCCCCATTGGTCGCTGAAACCTTCCAGATACGCGTTGCCGTTCTGGCTGATGATGGCGCTCACCTTGTGCGGGTTTGCCGCCGCCAGGCGAAAACCGACCGGCGCGCCGTAATCGAAGACGTACAAACTGTAGCTGGTCAGCCCCAGTGCTTCGGTAAAGCCTTCGATGACCTTGTAGAGGCGTTCGAACGTGTAGTCGAAGCGTCCACGCGGCGGGGCAGTGGTGTTGCCGAATCCCGGCAAGTCGGGCGCAATCAAGCGGTACTGGCTTGCCAGCAGTGGCGGCAGATCGCGGAACATGTGGCTGGCGCTTGGAAAGCCGTGCAACAGCAACAGCACCGGCGCATCTGTGCGTCCTGCTTCACGGTAGAACACATTGACCTCGCCGACCTGTTGGGTTTTGTAGGCCACGTGCAGGGTGTCATCGTTCGACATGGTGTCTCCTTTGATCGACGTCTTCTGGTTGGAAAGCTCGCTTGCACCGACAGCGCCCGCGCTCAAGGCGAATGCGGTACCTACGCATGAGGCGAGCAATATCCTGCGGCGACTCGGGTCTGCTGCCGCGTTGCGGGCGTTGGCCGCGTTGAGTGAATCGGGGTGGGCCATGACAAATCCAGTAGGAGATCAGTGACCGGCAATGCTAGGTGGCGAGCGGCATCACCAGAACCACCAGCCGGATCAATTCACCATTGCTGTCGCTGAAATGCTGCACGCCTTGCCGGATATCGCCAACGCGAGCAAAGGGTGGAAGTCGCGTGGTTGCGACAGTCGGACTGCTACTCTCGCACCACACTCGATCGTGAGACGTTCGTGGATCGCATCCAGGAAATGACGCTGTTCGCCGCGCTGGCAGAGCAAGCAAGCTTTGCCGGGGTTGCGCGGCGTCTGGGCATTTCCACCGCAACGGTCACCCGCGCCGTCGCGCAGCTGGAAAGCCGCCTGGGCGTGCTGCTGGTCGTGCGCACCACACGCAACATGCGGCTCACCGAGGCCGGGCAGCAGTACGCCATCGACTGCCGACGCCTGCTTGCCGATTTGGACGATGTCGAACACAGAGCGGCCGGGTTGCATGCGCTTCCCAGCGGCTTGCTGACGGTGACGGCGCCGCAGATGTTCGGCGCGCTGCATGTCACGCCGGTATTGACGCGCTTTCTCGGTCGCTATCGGTCGATGACCGCGCGCGCCATCCTGGTCGATCGTGTCGTGCCGCTGCTGGACGAAGGCATTGATGTGGCGGTACGCATCGGCGCACTGCCGGACTCATCACTGACTGCGATCCCGGTCGGCAGCGTGCGCCGCATGGTCTGCGCCTCGCCCGGCTATCTGGCAGAACACGGTACGCCGCAGCAGCCGGACGATCTCCCGCAGCACGCCACCATCTCGACCTCATCGGCCGAACGCTCGCACAAATGGCCGTTCCGCATCGGTGGGCGCGAGCATCTGGTCGAAGTGGCATCCCGCCTCCACGTGACCTCGTTCAATGCCGCCATCACCGCCGCAGTGCAGGGCTGGGGACTGACGCAAGTGCCGTCCTACCAGATCCGCGAACACCTTCAGGGCGGCAAGCTCGCTTGCGTACTTGAGCCTTTCGAGATCCCCCCAGAGCCGGTGCATGTCGTCTATGTGCAGGGCCGCCGGGGTTCTGCCAAGGTGCGTACGTTTGTCGACTATTGCGTGGACGCACTACGACAGGACCTGGATGTCGACAGCAGCGTTTGAACTGGCGACTCCAACGCGACCTCCCCTCACAAGCAGCGCACAGGATTGATCGTGTGCGATGACGTTCGATGCATGTGCATCCACGTTGTCTGCGAGGCTCGGCAGCTACGACGACGAACGGGGGTGCGCGTGTAGAGGCGCTTTGGCGACGTGCAATCGACCACCCGAGCCTTGCTACGCCCGGGGCGCAACGCAGAGGTTGGGGAAAGGGTCTGGCCACGCAACAGTCTCGACGCGGCGACCCTCGTCCACTGCTGGTCCTCTCCCCCGGCCGGCCGGAGCAGCCCAAAGGGCAACCACAGGCTACCTGTCGCATTTTTTGCAACACACGACCCTAAAAAAACTGCTTTGGGGTGACGGGGGCGATTCGTATAGTCGATTCAACGCCGCCGCCTGCGCACGTGCGTGTCGCCCCCTTCACCGGGAAACCCATCGCCTGGCGTTGCCTCACTCTTTCCACACTGCCTGCGGAGGCTCCATGCACCAGTCCCTGTGGCATCCCAGTCCTGGCGGCACCGGCAGAACAGAACATCCACATGGCGCTACATGCTGAGCGCGCAACGTCCCTCACCCGCCACCGCCTCGGGCGCACGCGCAGTAGCGCGCTGCGATGCGTTGGGCCTTCCGCCCTACAGCGACGCGCCCAGCGGGCTGTTCCGCGCCTGGCTCAGCCCGGCGCATCGCGCTGCCGTCGCACAGGTGGGCGAATGGATGCGCCAGGCCGGCCTGCAGGTGCGACTGGACGCAGCGGCCAACCTGATCGGGCGCTACGAAGGCGCGCGTGCCGACGCACCGGCGCTGCTGATCGGCAGCCATCTGGACAGCGTGCGCGATGCCGGGCGCTATGACGGCCCGCTCGGCATCCTGCTCGGCATCGAATGCGTCGCCGCGCTGCATGCTCAGGGCCGGCGCCTGCCGTTCGCGATCGAGGTGATCGCCTTCGGCGACGAGGAAGGTTCGCGCTTTCCTGCCTCGATGTTCTGCAGCCGTGCGGTCGCCGGCACGCTCGACCCCGCCACGCTGACGGTCACCGACGCGGCCGGCACCGACGTGGCCAGCGCGCTGGCCGACTGGGATCTGGACATCGCGCACCTACAACACGCCGCACGCGCGCCCGGCAGCGTGCTGGCCTATCTGGAAACCCATATCGAACAAGGCCCGGTGCTGGAAGCCGAAGGCCTGCCGGTCGGCATCGTCACCGCGATCGCCGCGCAGCGGCGCTTTGCACTGCGCTTCGACGGCCGCGCCGGCCACGCCGGCACCACCACCATGGCCTTGCGTCGCGATGCATTGAGCGCCGCTGCGGCGGCCCTGCTGGCCATCGAAAGGATTGCACGCGCCGGCAGCGACGACCTGGTCGCCACGGTCGGCAAGCTGCAGGTCGCGCCCGGTGCCACCAACGTGGTGCCCGGCCGGGTGGACTGCACGCTGGACGTGCGTGCCGGCGACGATGCAACGCGCGATGCGGCAGTGCTGGAGATCGAACGCGCACTGGCCCGTATCAGCAAAACCCGCAACATCGCCATCGCCATCGACCCGTTGCAGACGCTGGCCGCCAGCCCCTGCGCACCGGCACTGATGACCCGTCTGCAACACGCAGTCGCCGCACAAGGCATCGTGCCGCGCCAGTTGGTGTCCGGCGCCGGCCATGATGCGATGGTGATGGCCGCGCTCTGCCCAACCGCGATGCTGTTCGTGCGCTGCGCTGGCGGCATCAGCCATCATCCGGACGAACACGTCGACCCGGCCGATGCCGAGCTCGCACTGGCGGTCATGCGCCACTTCATCGAACACCTGGGAGATCCCCTTGTCACCTGATCTGCGTCACCCGCACACCTTCGCCGAACTCGATCCCCCACAGCGCCTGTTGATGGGCCCGGGCCCGGTCAATGCGCATCCGCGCGTGTTGCGTGCGATGGCGGCCGATCTGCTGGGCCAGTTCGACCCGGAAATGACCACCTACATGAACGAGGTGATGGCGCTGTACCGGCCGTTGTTCGGTACCGACAATCGCTGGACGTTCCTGGTCGATGGCACAGCGCGTGCCGGTATCGAAGCGGCGCTGGTGTCGCTGGTCAGCCCGGGCGATCGCGTGCTGGTGATCAACTTCGGCCGCTTCGGGTTATTGCTCACCGAAATCCTGCAACGCCTCGGCGCCGACGTGCACAGCGTGGATGCGCCATGGGGGCAAGTGGTGCCGCTGGCAGCCATCTCCGAGGCGATCGAGCGCGTAGCGCCCAAGCTGGTGGCCACCGTGCACGGCGACACCTCCACCACCATGGCGCAGCCGCTCGATGGCGTCGGCGCGCTGTGCCGCGCGGCCGGCGCGCTGAGTTATGTGGACGCCACCGCCACCATCGGCGGCATGCCCATCGCCAGCGACCGCTGGGACGTGGACGTGGTCACCGGCGGCCTGCAGAAGTGCCTGGGCGGGCCGTCCGGTTCGGCACCGATCACCGTGTCCAACGCGGCAGCCGAGGCGATCTTCGCGCGCCGCCATGTCGAACGCGGCATCGTGCGCGATGACATCGTCAACGGCCGCGGGCCGCGCATCGCCTCGAATTATTTCGACCTGGCGATGATCATGGATTACTGGTCGGACAAGCGCCTCAACCACCACACCGAAGCGACAACCATGTTGTACGGCGCACGCGAATGCGCACGCGTTGCCCTGCAGGAAGGCTTGGATGCACGCTTCGCGCGCCATGCCGCGGCCGGGCGCGCGGTCAGTGCCGGCATCCGTGCGTTGGGGCTGGAGGTGTTCGGCGACGATGCGCATCGCATGACCAATGTCACCGGTGTGGTGATTCCGCCCGGCATCGACAGCGATGCGGTGCGCCGCCGCATGCGCGAAGACTTCGAGATCGAAATCGGCACGGCATTCGGGCCGTTGCAGGGCAAGATCTGGCGCATTGGCGCGATGGGCTACAACGCGATGAAGCACAAGGTGCTGATCACCCTGGCCGCGCTGGAAGCGGTGCTGCGCGCCGAAGGCTACGCCTGCACGCAGGGCCTGGCAGTGGAAGCGGCACTGGCCGCCTGGCACGCGGAACCGCAGGCATGAACAGCGCGCGCGACCTGGTCGGCTACGGCGCCACACCGCCAGCGGCGCAGTGGCCGGGTGGCGCGCGCATCGCGGTGCAGTTCGTCATCAACTACGAAGAAGGCGCGGAAAACTGCGTGCTCAACGGCGATGCCGGCTCGGAAGCGTTTCTGTCGGAAATGGTCGGCGCGCAAGCGCAGCCCGGTGCACGCGCCATGGCCATGGAAAGCCTGTACGAATACGGCAGCCGCGCCGGCTTCTGGCGGCTGCATCGGCTGTTCGCCGCACGCGCGGTGCCGGTGACCGTGTTCGGCGTTGCGAACGCGCTTGCCGCCAATCCAGAAGCAGTGGCCGCGATGCAGGCCGCCGACTGGGAAATCGCCAGCCACGGGCTGCGCTGGATCGACTACCAACACATCGACGAGGCCATCGAGCGCGCGCATATCGCGCAGGCCATCGCGGTGCATGTCCAGGTCACCGGCAGTCGCCCGCTGGGCTGGTACCAGGGCCGCACCAGCCCCAACACTGCACGTCTGATCGCCGAAGAAGGCGGCTTTGTCTACGACGCCGACAGCTATGCCGACGATGTGCCTTACTACGACAGCCGCCACGGCCGCGCGCAGTTGATCGTGCCTTATACGCTGGATGCCAACGACATGAAATTCGTCGCCTATAACGGGTTTGCCGATGGCGAGCCGTTCTTTCGCTATCTGCGCGACAGCTTCGAGCAGCTGCGCGGCGAAGGCGGGCGCATGCTCTCGATCGGCCTGCACGGGCGCGTCGTCGGCAAGCCGGCACGCGCGGCGGCGCTAGCGCGCTTTGTGGACCATGTGCTGGACAGCGGCGATGCCTGGATTGCGCGGCGCATCGATATCGCGCGCCACTGGCTGCAGGTGCATCCGGCATGAGCATCGCCACTGCCGACATCGATCTGCCCGAGGTGATTGCCCAGGTGACTGAGGCCTTTGATGCCTACGAGCGCGCATTGATGCGCGATGACATCGCGGCGATGGATACGCTGTTCCACGCTGCGCCCAGCACCGTGCGTTACGGCGTGGGCGAGGTGCTGTACGGCATCGAGGCGATCCGCGCATTCCGCATCGGCCGCGGCGGCTCACCACAACGCCAGCTCGTGCACGTGGAAGTGCACAGCTACGGCCGCGACCATGCGACCACGCATGCCGAATTCGAGCGCTCTGGCAGCAGCGCGCGCGGCCGCCAGAGCCAGAGCTGGGTGCGCTTTGCCGACGGCTGGAAAGTGGTGGCCGCGCACGTCTCGCTGCAAGGCACGCACGCATGAGCGTGACCGACGATCCGGTGCTGGACGATGCCGCCTTCGTCGCGCGGTATCGCGAGTTGTTCGAGCATTCGCCATGGGTAGTGGAGCGCGCCGCGCGTCGTCGCCCGTTCCAGGATGTGTATCGCGGTTTGATGCAGGTGGTGCATGACGCATCGCCGGACGATCAGATCGCATTGATTCGTGCGCATCCGGAGCTGGCCGGCAAGGCGGCGATCGACCGCACGCTCACTGCCGCATCTGCCGCAGAGCAGGCTTCTGCGGGGCTGGACCGTCTCAGCGAAGACGAATTCAGGCGCTTCCACGCGCTCAATCAGGCCTATCGCCACCGTTTCGGATTTCCGTTCGTGATCTGCGTGCGGCTGCACGACAAGGCCGGCATTCTCGCCGCGCTGGAACAGCGGCTGGATGCATCACCCGATGCAGAGATCGTCACCGCCATCGCCGAAATCGGCAAGATCGTTCACCTGCGCCTGGAGGCACTGCCATGAGCCTGGCCCAACTCGAACGCGCGCTCGCACACGACCTGCAATGCCTGGCCCACGGCGGCGATGCCTGGGTGCAACCGCGCGTACATCCGGCCGGGCACGTCTACGACGTGATCATCGTCGGCGCCGGCCAGAGCGGTCTGGGTGCGGCGTTCGCGCTGCAGCGCGAGCGCGTGCATAACGTGCTGGTCATCGACGAAAACCCCACCGGGCAAGAAGGTCCGTGGGTGACCTATGCGCGCATGCAGACCTTGCGCACGCCCAAGCACATCACCTCGATCGATCTGGGTGTGCCCTCGCTCACCTTCCGCGCATGGTGGGAGGCGCAGCACGGCGGTTCGGCCTGGGACGCACTGGACAAGATTCCGCGCGGCAGCTGGATGGACTATCTGCGCTGGTATCGCGCAGTGCTGCGCTTGCCGGTGCGTAACGCCACTCGATTGGTGCGCGTGGAGCCGGACGTCGCGCCCGGCATCCATCGCCTGCATCTGGCGATGGGCGCACCACTGCTCACGCGCAAACTGATTCTGGCCACCGGTATCCAGGGTGGCGGCCAGTGGGTGGTGCCCGACTGGATCTGCCGTGCCCTGCCCGCGGCGCGCTACGCACATACCTCCTGTCACATCGATTTCGCCGCATTGGCCGGCAAGCGCGTGGGCATTCTGGGCGGCGGCGCCTCCGCCTTCGACAATGCGTGCTTTGCGCTGGAACAAGGCGTTGCCAGTGCCGAAGTGTTCGTGCGCCGTCGCGAATTGCCGCGTATCAATCCATTTCGGCACATGGAACAGGCCGGCATCATTCCGCGCTTTTTGACCCTGCCGGACGCTGACAAGTACCGGATGATGGCCAGCTTCTTCGCGCACAACCAACCGCCCACCAACGACACCTTCCAGCGCGCCTGCGCGCATGCCGGCTTTGCGCTGCATCTGGGCGCGCCGTGGCTGGACGTGGCCGAACACGATGGCGAAATCGTTGTCCGCACACCGCAGGGCGACTACCGTTTCGATTTTCTGGCAGTGGCCACCGGCCTGGTCACCGACCCGCAATTGCGCCCGGAGCTGGCCGCGCTGTCCGGGCGCATCGCCTGCTGGGGCGACCGCTATCGGCCGCCGCCGGGCCAGGCCAACCCGGTGCTGGACGCGCATCCGTACCTTGGGCCGGGCTTCGAATTGCTGCCGCGCACACCCGACGATGCCGCGCTGCTGCATGGCTTGTTCGCGTTCAACTATTCGGCGCTGATCAACCACGGCCCCTCGGCCGCGGCATTGTCCGGGCTGAAGATTGCACTGCCGCGGCTTGCCCGCGCGGTGGCCGATCAGCTGTTCCTGGACGACCGCCAGGCCATCGTCGAGACCTATCTGGCGTACGACCAACCCGAATTCGTCGGCCAATGGCCACAACCGACCCAGGCGGTGGCATGAGCACCCTGTCCACGCACGTGCTGGATACCGCCAGCGGCCGCCCCGCTGCTGGCGTGCCGCTGCGCCTGTTCGCCGGCGACACGCTGCACTTCGAAGGTCTCACCAACCAGGACGGCCGCTGTCCTGACCTGTCCGCCCTCACGCTGCAGCCCGGTCGCTACCGGCTGGAATTCGACGTCGCCCGCTATTGGCAGGTCATCGGCATGGCGCTGGCCGATCCGCCGTTCCTGGAACAGGTGCCGATCGCCTTCGGTATCGCCGACGACGGCCACTACCACGTGCCACTGCTGCTCTCGCCGTACGGGTATTCCACCTATCGCGGCAGCTGAGAGCGGTGTATCGCCGCAGCGCAGGCAGTTCGGTCCTCCTGCCCGACGGTCTGCGCTTCCACTGCACGGCCGGCGCTAGTGACCCGCTGCGCACTGTGTCAGACCGGTTTCACCCAAGCCCCGTAGAATGGCCGCTTTCCGGCGACAGGCCGGGGCACCGGAACGGTCATGATCCACAACGATGTACTGCGCAGCATCCGTTACATGCTCGACCTCAGCGACGACAAGGTGGTGGACATCACCCACCTGGCCGACCCCGAGTTCGCGCTCGACAAGCCGCAGGTACAGGCCTGGCTGAAGAAGGAAGACGAGCCAGGTTTCGAGCCCTGCACCGATGCGATGCTGGCGCGCTTCCTCGATGGCCTGGTGCTGCGCTTCCGTGGCCGCGACGAGAGCCAACCGGTCCGCCCGCTGGAAACCCGCGTCGGCAACAACCTGGTCCTGAAGAAGCTGCGCGTGGCCTTCGAACTGAAGGACGTCGACATGCACGCCATCTTCGCCAGCGCCGGCTTCCCGCTGTCCAAGCCGGAACTCTCCGCGCTGTTCCGCCAGCCAGGCCACAAGAATTTCCGCCCCTGCGGCGACCAGCTGCTGCGCGCCTTTCTCAAAGGCCTGACCTCCCGGATGCGCGAAGCGGGTTGATGTCCCCGTCGACGTCCTGTTGGTGAGATCGGTCTGGGTCGGACGGTCTGACGACACCGCGATGCGGCGTCCTCGTTCTTCACTACACCACCAGCAGACTGTTTGGTGCGATGTCCTCGACCTCTTTGCCAACGCCTGGACGCCAGACGGCGGCGAGATCCAGCAGACCTGGGCATTTGGCTCCACAGTGGCCGGCGCGGCGCTCTCGATGACCGGTGCATTGGAACGTCCCTGCACGCAACGCGAGCGCGACCAGCGCCTGCAGGAATGCGTCGGCACGCCGTACCACGGCGACGTATCGCCGCCCCCGTTGCCAGGGAACTGATGACGGTGCCGGCAAGACCTGCATTGCGTCCACCTGACGCAGCCGCATCCATCCACTGACTGCGGCAACGCGCACCTCACACGGTCCGCGTTGCCACCCAGCCACCCGTCACATCGTCGCCGGGGCGTGCCGCAGCCCGTATCCTTCCCGCGCATGACCGACCCCGTTTTTCCGATCTCCCCGTTGTTGCCACAGATTCGCGACAGTCTCGCCGCCCATCCGCGGCTGGTACTCGAAGCCCCGCCCGGCGCCGGCAAGACCACCCAGGTGCCGTTGGCGCTGCTGGACGCACCGTGGCTGGCCGGCCGCAAGATCGTGATGCTGGAGCCGCGCCGCGTGGCTGCCCGCAGCGCAGCGCTGTTCATGGCGCGCCAGTTGGGTGAGCCGGTCGGCGAGACGGTGGGGTACCGCATCCGCTTCGAGAACAAGACCTCAGCGCGCACCCGCATTGAAGTGGTCACCGAAGGCATCCTGACGCGGCTGATCCAGGACGACCCGATGCTGGAAAGCATCGGCGTGTTGCTGTTCGACGAATTCCACGAACGCCATCTGGCCGGCGACCTGGGGCTGGCGCTGGCGCTGGATGTGCAGGCGCAAGTCCGCGAGGACCTGCGCATCGTGGCGATGTCGGCCACGTTGGATGGCGAGCGCCTGGCCGGCTTTCTGGAGGCACCGCGGCTGAGCAGTGCCGGGCGCAGTTTCCCGGTGGAGATCGCGCATTTCCCCGCGCGCCGCGACGAAGCGCTGGAGCCGCAGACGCGACGCGCGGTGGAGCATGCCCTGCTCACGCATCCCGGCGATGTGCTGGTGTTCCTGCCCGGCCAGCGCGAGATCGCGCGCGTGCAAGCCGCCTTGCTCGCTGTCCTGGACCCGGCCATCCAGATGCTGCCCTTGCACGGCGAGCTGTCGGTGGAGGCGCAAAGCCAGGTACTGCAGCCCGACCCGCAAGGCCGCCGCCGCGTGGTGCTGGCCACCAACGTGGCCGAATCCTCGGTCACCTTGCCCGGCGTGCGGGTGGTGATCGATAGCGGGCTCGCCCGCGAGCCGCATTACGACCCCAACAGCGGCTTTTCGCGGCTGGACGTGGCCACCATTGCGCAGGCCTCGGCAGACCAGCGCGCCGGCCGCGCCGGCCGCGTGGCCAGCGGCTGGGCCTACCGGCTGTGGCCGCAATCGCAACGACTGGAACCACAGCGCCGCGCCGAAATTACCCAGGTGGAGTTGGCCGGCCTGGCACTGGAATTGGCTGCCTGGGGCAGTACCGCGCTGCGCTTTGTCGATGCACCACCGAGCGGTGCGCTGGCCGCCGCGCACGAACTGCTGCAGCGGCTGGGTGCGCTCACTGCAAGCGGCGGTATCACCGCGCTCGGCCGGCGCATGCTCGCGCTGGGCACGCATCCGCGTCTGGCCGCAATGCTGGCGCAGGCCGGCGACGCGCCGCGTGTGGCGCTGGCCTGCGACCTGGCCGCACTGCTGGAAGCACGCGACCCGCTGCGTCAGGGTGGCGACGGGCTGGCTGCGCGTTGGCGTGCGCTGGCGGCATTCCGCCAGGGCCGCAGCGCGGCCGATGCCAATCGCAGTGGCCTGGCCGCAATCGACAGCGCCGCCAAACAATGGCGCCGCCGGCTGCGCTGCGACAGCGCTCCGCCCTCCAGTGTGGAAGCGCACGCGCTCGGCGATCTGCTGTCGCACGCCTTCCCCGATCGCATCGCCGCACGCCACCCGGCCGATCCGCTGCGCTACCTGCTCGCCAATGGCCGCAGCGCACGCCTGTTCGACCACAGCGATCTCCGTGGCGAACAGTGGCTGGTCGCCAGCGAACTGCGCTACGAAGCCAAAGACGCCCTGCTGCTGCGCGCCGCCCCGGTAGACGACGCCTACCTGCGCCACAGCCTGCCCGAGCGCTTCGTGCAGCAGGACGTGGTGCAGTGGGACGCAGACAAGCGCGCATTGGTCGCCCGTCGCCAATCCAGCTTCGACCGCATCGTGCTCGACAGCCGCCCGGCCGGCCGCGTCGACCCGGCACACGCAGCCGCCGCGCTCACCGACGCGGTGCGGCAACTCGGCCTGGACGCGCTGCCGTGGACCGACACCCTGCAGCAGTGGCGCGCACGCGTGCAGTCGCTGCGCGCGTGGATGCCCGAACTCGGCTTGCCCGATCTCTCCGACACCGCACTGCTGGAGACGCTGGACACCTGGCTGCGCCCGGCCTTCGCCGGCAAGACCCGCCTGGACGCACTGGACGAGGCCAGCCTGGGCGAAGCGCTGAAGGCCGCGCTGCCGTGGGAGCGCCGCCAGCTGATCGACCGCCACGCGCCCACCCGGATCAGCGTGCCTTCCGGCATGGAGCGGCAGATCGTCTACGCCCTCGACCACGTCGGGCAGCCGTTGCCGCCGGTGCTGGCGGTCAAGCTGCAGGAATTGTTCGGCCTGGCCGAAACGCCGCGCATCGCCGACGGCCGCATCCCGTTGACCCTGCACCTGCTCTCCCCAGGCGGCCGCCCGTTGCAGGTAACACAAGACCTGAAGAGCTTCTGGGCAAACACGTATCCGGACGTCAAAAAAGAGATGAAGGGGCGATATCCGAGGCATCCGTGGCCAGACGATCCGTGGACCGCCGCAGCGACCCACCGAGCAAAACCGCGCGGCACCTGATACGCATGGACCTGCGGCGGCGGTGAGAGGAGCCGGTGGCACTGGTCTCCCGCGGCGCGGACCGCCGCAGCGACCCACCGAGCAAAACCGCGCGGCACCTGAGATGTCCCGTGGGCGGACAATCAACGGACGCCGTCGCTCAAGCCTGTCACGCCATTCCCTGGTAATTCCCAGCGCCGCCCACACCAGCGCGCAGCCTCCTTCCTAACCGTAAGCCAAACGGGACCCAGCCCCGCTAACGCCATCTATACGTGTCAGCGCACAGACTGCAGATCACGTACTCAGAAAGGAAACGCCTCCGATGAGCAAGCTGACTGTGATCACTGAACGCGCCCTGGAGCGTGCCCTGGAGCTGGCCGGTACTGCAGGCGACCAGTTGCGCCATGCCGCGTCCAACGCGGGCGATCAGGCACGCAGCGCCGGCAGCAGCCTGCGTCATTTCGGCCCAAGCGCGAGCGAATGGCTCAAGACCGGCGCCGCGCTTGGCGCAGTGCGTAACGGTGGCAAGGCGGCGGGCAAGCTGGTCAAGCGCAACCCGGCGGTGACAGTTGCCGCAGCGGTCGCAGGCCTGGGCCTGATCGGCTACGCGGTGTACCGCAAGCGTCAGCGCGATCAGCAGGTGCTCGGCGGCAACGTGCATCGCCTGGATCGCGAACACGCCAGCAATGCCAACGCACGTCGCGCTGCCTACCAGCGTCGTGGTGCAGTGACCCCGAGCGACGGCATCGAATAAGCCCAGGCGCGAAGCAAATCCTCAACGCCACGGCCATGCGCCGTGGCGTTGTCGTTTCTGCCATCGCTGCAGCGCAGTGCATTGATGTCTACGACACAGCTGCGCGCGCTGCGTGGCGTCCACATCATGCGATGCGGCGGCCAGGAGGTGTATCCAGCAACCGTCAGCCGTGACTAGCTCAAACGACGCATGGTTTAACCACAGAACGTCCCGGTCACGAGCACCGGTCTCCCACCTGACAACACAGCGATCGTTGTTGCTAGCCGCTAAACACCGTACTGCAGTCCCGCGCTCGTCATACAACCGATAGAAGCAACAACTCAGCGCCGACTCCGGCTCGGCCCTGGGCGCGTGGTTTCTTCAACGCGCCACTGTCCAGGCGCAAGCGAGTCCAGCCGCCACTCACCGATCGCAACGCGTACCAGGCGCAAGGTCGGCAAGCCCACCGCTGCGGTCATACGTCGCACCTGACGGTTGCGGCCTTCGGTGATCTGCAGCTCCAGCCAGGCGTCGGGCACGGTCTTGCGCACGCGCACCGGCGGATCGCGCGGCCACAGCGGCGGTGCCGGATCGAGGCTGCGCACCTGTGCCGGCCGGGTCGGGCCATCGTTGAGCACCACTCCGTCGCGCAAGGCCTGCAGTTGCTCGGCTTGCGGCTCTCCCTCCACCTGCACCCAGTAGGTCTTGGGCTGCTTGTGGCGTGGGTCGGTGAGCCGATGCGCCAATGCGCCGTCGTCGGTCAGCAACAACAATCCCTCGCTATCGTGATCCAGACGGCCAGCCGCGTACACATCGGGCGGCAAGCCGAATTCGGCCAGCGTGCGCTTGGGCGGCTGCGAGCGGTCGCTGAATTGCGACAGCACGCCATAGGGTTTGTTCAACAACACCAACATGGCAATCCTGTTGCGCGACGCACGGCCCAGCCCCACGTAGTTCTGACATCTGCATGCCGACACGCGCAACGCGCCGGCATGCAGTCGATGCCTTCAGCGCTTGACGAACTTCAAGGTCATGCGGTCGCTCTCGCCGATGGCCTTGTACTTTGCATCGTCGGCCTTGTCATGGCTGTTGCTCGGCGGCAGCGTCCACACACCGCCCGGGTAATCCTTGGTGTCGCGCGGGTTGGCGTTGACCTCGCTCTTGCCGACCAGCGTGAAACCGGCTGCCTCGGCCATCGCGATCACCTGCGCCTGGCCGACATAACCGCTCTTGTCGTCGGCCGGCACATCGGCCTTGGCCCGATGTTCGACCACGCCGAGCACGCCGCCGGGCTTGAGCACTTTATAGAAGCCGGCAAACATCGCCTCGGCATTGCCGGCCATGCGCCAGTTGTGCACGTTGCGGAAGGTCAGCACCAGGTCGGCGGAGTTGTCCACGCCGAAGGACGGCGACTTGGGCACATACGATACGAATGACGGCTTGCCATATACCTCCGGCTTGGCCTGGAACTTCTTCTCCAGGTCATCGCGCGCGCTCTGTGCGTAATCGCGGCTACGGCCTTCCGGCGCCGCCGCGGGGTCGACCACTGCCGCAACATATTTTCCCTTCTCGCGCAGGTAAGGCGCCAGGATTTCCGAATACCAGCCCCCGCCCGGAGTGATCTCGATGACGGTCTGGGTCGGCTTGATGCCGAAGAACGCCAGCGTCTGGCCGGGGTGGCGGTCCTGGTCGCGCTGCACGTAAACGCGGTCGCGCCAGTTGCCGTTGATGGCCGCCTGCAACGCGGTATCGGGCGCCGGCAACGTCGTGCTATCGGCAGGCTTCACCGCCATCGCCACAGGGAGGCTCATCGCCACCACCACACTCATCACACATGCACAGGCCAGCTTGTTGCGGATCATCGCAGCGCCCTCCTCCGGGAAAAGTAGCGCGAGCCTAGCATGTGCTCCGGGGCATGCCATGTGCCCGTCGTTGGGCGGCACAGGACACGTTACGGCGTCCCCTGTCGCCGACATGTTCAGATCCTGTGAGCCGCTGAGGACGATCGGCGGAACGCTGAATCCACACAGATGTCACACGCAACATCGGTACGCGTGACTATCCTGTGCGTAGTTCGAAACAGGAGCATCCATGATGTCCCAACCCCGCGCACTCGGCCGCTCCGGCCTGCAGGTTCAACCGATTGTCTTCGGTGGCAATGTGTTCGGCTGGAGCGCCGATGAGGCGACCTCGTTCGCACTGCTCGACGCGTTCGTGGACGCCGGCTTCAATCTGATCGATACGGCCGATGCGTATTCTGGCTGGGTGCCCGGCAACCGCGGTGGCGAATCGGAAGCCATCATCGGGCGTTGGCTTGCACGCAGCGGCAAGCGCGACAAGGTGCTGATCGCCACCAAGGTGGCCAAGTGGAGCGAGCATCCCGGTCTGTCGCCAGACAACATCGCCGCGGCGGTGGAAGATTCGTTGACGCGTCTGCAGACCGATGTGATCGATCTGTACCAGGCGCACGAAGACGACGAATCGATTCCGCTCGAAGCCACGCTGGCTGCGTTCGGCCGATTGATCGAACAAGGCAAGGTCCGTGCGATCGGCGCATCCAACTACAGCGCCGCGCGCCTGCGCGATGCGCTGGATATTTCCGAGCAGTACACACTGCCGCGCTACGAAAGCCTGCAGCCGGAATACAACCTGTACGATCGCGCCGGTTACGAAGCAGAACTCGAGCCGCTCGTGCGTGAGCACGAGCTTGGCGTGATCAGTTACTACTCGCTGGCCAGCGGCTTTCTCACCGGCAAGTACCGCAGCGCCGACGATGCCGGCAAGAGCAGTGCGCGTGGTGCGTCGGTGGTCAAGCAATACGTCAACCCGCGTGGCCTGCGCATCCTGCAGGCGCTGGACGATCTAGCCGTCACGCACAACGCCACACCCGCGCAAATCGCCCTGGCCTGGCTGATCGCACGCCCCAGTCTCACCGCGCCGATCGTCAGCGCCACCAGCGTGACCCAACTGCACGATGTGCTGGCAGCCGCACGCCTGTCGTTGAATGCCGATCAGATTGCACAGCTCGACACCGCCAGTGCGCCGGAGCCATCGGCAACAGCGTGATGCACGAGCTCGGCGTGTCGCGTTGCCTGCCGTGCATGCATCCTGGTGCACCTCTTACAACACGCTCGCGCGCATTGTGCGCACCCGACCGCGCTTGCGCGGACTCTTTGCGAGGAATTTCCCATGACATCCATGACCAATCGCCGCATCGTGCTGGCATCGCGCCCGCACGGTGAACCCAGCGCCAGCAACTTCCGCATCGAGGACGTGGCCGTCGCGCCGACCGGCCACGATCAGATCCTGGTACGCAATCGCTTCCTGTCGCTGGACCCATATATGCGCGGACGCATGGACGACGGCCCCTCCTACGCCGCGCCGGTGGCCATCGACGCAGTGATGGAAGGCGGCACCGTTGGCGAAGTCATCCAATCCAATCACGCCGACTATCACCCCGGTGATCTGCTGGTGCTCCCCGGTGGCTGGCAGACGCATAGCCTGCTGACCCCGAAAACACCGTTACGCAAGCTGCCAGCGGACGATGGCCTGCCGCTGAGCACCGCGCTCGGCGTGTATGGCATGCCCGGCTTTACCGCCTATGCGGGCCTGCATGAAATCGGCAAACCCCAATCGGGCGAAACGCTGGTGGTGGCTGCGGCCAGCGGCCCGGTTGGCGCCACGGTAGCGCAGCTGGCACGCCTTCAAGGCCTGCGCGTGGTGGCCATTGCCGGTGGCGAAGAAAAAGTGCGTTACCTGCGCGACACGTTGCGCGTGGATGTGGCGCTGGATCACCGCGCCGACGACTTTGCAGAGCAGCTGCGCGTAGCGACACCGGACGGCATCGACATCTACTTCGAAAACGTCGGCGGCAAGGTGTTCGATGCGGTGTTGCCGCAGCTCAACGACTTCGCACGCATCCCGGTGTGCGGCGTGATCGCCACCTACAACAGCCGGGGGCAGGTACTGCCCGGTCCAGATCGCCTGCCCGAGTTTATGGGGCACGTGCTGCGCAAGCGTCTCACGGTGCGTGGCTTCATCCAGCAGGATTTCATCCGTCTGATGCCCGCGTTCCTGCGCGAAATGGGCCAGTGGCTGCGCGAGGACAAGATTCAGTACCGCGAACACGTACTGCACGGCCTGGACAGCGCCGCGCAAGGCCTGATCGACGTCTTGCGCGGCAAAAACTTCGGAAAAGCCGTCGTCGCCCTCGACTAACCACATTGACTGCGCTGCGCACACCTTCGCTCTTGCGATTCCCCATTTTCGACTTCCCATTTCCAAAGGAACACAATGACTGTCCCCGCATTCGGCCTCGGCACCTTTCGCCTCAAAGACCAGGTTGTCATCGATTCGGTGCGTAGCGCACTGGAACTGGGCTATCGCGCGGTCGATACCGCGCAGATTTACGACAACGAAGCGCAGGTCGGTGAAGCAATCGCAGCCTCCGGCATTGCGCGCGATCAGCTGTATCTGACCACCAAGATCTGGGTCGACAAGTTCGGCGACGGCGCCTTGCTGCCCAGTCTGCAGGAAAGCCTGCGCAAGCTCGGCACCGAGTACGTGGATCTCACCCTGATCCATTGGCCTTCGCCGAAGGACCAGGTGCCGATGCGCGAGTATCTGGAAGCCCTGGCGCAGGCCAGACAGCAGGGTCTGACCCGCGCGATCGGCGTGTCCAACTTCACCATCGCCCTGACCAAGCAGGCGATCGAGATCCTGGGAGCCGACGCCATCGCCACCAACCAGATCGAAGTGCATCCCTATCTGCAGAATCGTGCCGTCACCGATTTCCTGCGCGAGCAAGGCATCCATGTCACGTCGTACATGACGTTGGCGGTCGGCGAAGTACTCAAGGATCCGGTGATCCAGGCGATCGCAGCACGTCACGCCGCCACCCCGGCACAGGTCACCCTGGCCTGGGCACTGCAGCAGGGTTACTCGGTGATTCCGTCCTCGACCAAGCGCGAGAATCTGGAAAGCAACCTCAAGGCGCAGACGCTACAGCTAACCGAGCAGGACATGCGCGAGATCGCCGCACTCGACCGCGGGCACCGCCTGGCCAATCCGCAGGCGATCGCGCCCGACTGGGATTGAGTTCTTGTTTTTGCCATGCGCCGGCGTCGCTCGGTGCATGGCGGCAACCGCCGCGACGACCGCTCGTCGTCGCGCGCTGGTTGCGTGCGCCAGCCGCTGCTACGGTGCCCGTACAAGGGGGTAGTCTCGATTCCGGAGTCCTACCCATGCACAGCGCATCCGTCTTGACCCGCCGCAGCGTCAATCTCGACGCGGAGATCGCCTATTGGCGCGACGTCCATGCCGAAGGGCATCTGGGTGGTTACGCCTTTGCCGACTACGCCCGGCTGCTTACCCTCGGCTACGACATCTACCTGGCCTACCCACGCGCAACCGAAGCACAGCTGTATCGCGTGCTGCAGGACAGCTACTACCACTGTCTGCCGATGCTGTCGGTGCCCTGGGATCAGGCGCGCTGGATCGTGCGGCATGCTTGGCGGCATCTGGAAGATGCGGCTGTTCGGCATTGAGCCACTGATCAAGCGCTCACTGACCGGTTAGCGTTGACCTCGCTGATCAAGCCTCGGGCAATGCGCGACGTTCACTGGTGGGTGGGCACTGAGGAGGATGCGGTCGGTCATGCGTGCTACTGGCGTCAGCGAGATGGAAACACCACAAACCGGCTCAGGCAGCGCCCGGCGTTGTTGCCTATACGCGTTGTAGGCAGGCATCGCACGCCCCGCACGATCACAACACGTCGTTCGACGACCGCGCGCTGCAAGACCCGCGCGCCTGCAAACGGCCCGATGCGATCGCTGCTTAGTTCAACTGCCCGATCGCCATCGCCTGGCGGTCGATACGGTGCTTTTCGGCCAGCGCCTGCATGCCTTGCAGGGTCGAGGCGATCAGGCTGGCGTAACGCAGCCGCCACAGGGTGGCGCGGTCGTTGTCGTCATGCGTGCTGCCCAGGCCATCGAGCACCTGCGGCAGGCGCCGGTCGGCCAGTGCAGCTGCAGCCAAGTAGGGCTTTGCCGGTGCGATGACGTCTACCGGCTCGCGCCAGTCGTTCGCCACCTGCCGGGCGATGCCGGCCAAGTGCGAGAGCTGATGCATGCCGATCAGCGTCTCATGCAGCATCTCGCGGCACGCCCATTGCCACAACGCCACCTTTTCCGATGGGTCCTGGGCAATCTCGGTAAGCGCCAGGTCTACCTTTTCGATGCGTGGGTCGAGCATTGTGAAGCTCCGATGCTGCTGTGCAACATAATTCACACCATACTCCGTGAGAATCAAGTGAGCTAGTCGTTTGAACGCCGTCAGTGTGCCGATGCCCGACCCGGTTCACGCTTCGCAACCACCGGCTCCCGTGCGCCCTGACGGCACCCTGACTTTCTTCCCATGACTGCAGCGTCCGCCCCGCGTAATGCTGCAGATCCGGATCTCAAGGCCATCCCCATGCGCGGCACCATGTTTCTTGTCCCGCTGTGCCTGCTGGTGGCCTGCGCCGCGCAGGCCAAGACCGCCACCCCGCAGCTGTCCGCACAGCAATGCGATGTCAGTACGTCCTACGACGTGCTCGCCGATAGCGGCGGTATCTGGCTGCACCGCAAGCAGGGCGTGCCGCGCGACGTCTTCTTTCATGGTGGCGAGCTCAACGTGGACCACCAGCCGCAGCCCGTCAGCACGGCCGATGCGCAACGTTTGCGCGAGCTGGAGCAACGCACGCGCACCTTGATGCCGGCGGTGACGTCCATCGCCCAGTCGGTGGTCGACATCACCTTCGACGCGCTGAATGGCGTGGTCCACGTGCTGTCCGGCAGCACGCGCCAGCAGCGCAAGGTCGAGCGGCTGCGCATGGCCGCACACGCGCAGGTGGAGGACAGCCTCGGCCGCGGGCGCTGGGAGCAAACAGTCTTCGACGAACGCTTCCAAGCCAACGTCGAACATGCCGCCCAGGCGCTAGCCGGACACCTCACCCGCAGCGTGCTGTGGACGGTGATGACCGGACGCACCGCGCAAATGGAACGTCGCGGTGCGGACCTGGACGCGCAGATGCAGCGGCAGATGCAGGGCCGCAGCGATGTGCTGGAAGCCCAGGCGCGCACCTTGTGTGTGCAGGCACAAGCGCTCTATGCAGTGCAGCAAGCGTTGGAGTACCGCTTCAACGGCGAGCGCCTGCAGATGCTGGAAGTCAACGCGCATCCGCGGACGCCATCGGAGGATGCACCGACCTCCAATCGCATCGTGGCGACGATGACGCGCTAAACAGCGTGTATTGCAACGCGCACGGCGTGGTTGACGCTAGCGCCGTGCCACAGGGTGCATGCGCGATGGGCGGTGCATGGAATAGCAGGGGACGCCGATGTGCCCGCTGCCGCGGCATCGCTGCAGGGCGCGTGCGGGAATCGGGAACCTTCTCAAACCACAACGAACAACGGCCCGACGCGTGCGCCGGGCCGTTGTTGATCCCGTGATGCGCAATGCGCATCACGGCCTGAGCTGCATTACGCCAGGGTCAGGGTGACGTCGATATTGCCGCGGGTCGCATTGGAGTACGGGCAGACCTGATGGGCCTTGTCGACCAGTGTCTGCAGTTCGGCCTGGTCCATGCCCGGCACGGCGATACGCAGCTCTACGACGATGCCGAAGCCGCCAGGAATCTGGCCGATGCCAACGCTGCTGTCGATGCTCACTTCGCCCGGCAGCTTGATCTTGTCCTGTGCGGCAACGGCCTTCATCGCGCCGATGAAGCAGGCAGCGTAACCGGCTGCGAACAGCTGTTCCGGGTTGGTGCCATCGCCGCCGGCGCCGCCCAGTTCGCGCGGGGTGGACAGCTTGGCGTCCAACGCCTTGTCCGAGGACACGGCACGGCCTTCGCGGCCGCCGGTGGCAGTGGCATGGGCGGTGTAGAGGACTTTTTCAGGTGAGGCCATGGTGGTTCTCCAGGGTGAGCGCTGTGAGCGCATGAGGGGTTTCATAGTTGACGATTGAATCGTGTACAACGTGTTGCAAAACAGGGACGCGCGTTGGGGCATTCACCCGGCGCCGAGGCTGGAGCGTAACTTCTCCAATTCCTGCTTGAGTTGAAGCAGTTCGTCCAACGAACAAGCAGACGCACAAAACACCTGTTCCGGCACCGCGCCTGCCCTGCTGCGCAACGCGCGGCCGGTTTCGGTCAGCGCGATGATGACCTGACGCTCGTCGTTGACCGCACGTGTGCGAGTGACCAAGCCGGCCGCCTGCAGGCGCTTGAGCAACGGTGTCAACGTGGCCGAATCCAGATACAGGCGCTCACCGATCTCCGACACGCTGCGTTCGTCGGTCTCCCACAGCACCAGCATCACCAGGTACTGCGGATAGGTCAGGTCCAGTGCCTTCAACAAGCCGCGGTAGAGCTTGTGCATCGCCAGATTGGCCGAATACAGCGCAAAGCACAGCTGGTTGTCGAGCTGCAGCAGCGCATCGGTGCGGGCGTTGGTGACTGTGGCGGTGTCCATGACTACAATCTAAATTGTGCACTATCTAATTGCAAGCGATTTATTTGCGCGATCTTCCTTTGCCTCGCTAAGGCCAGTCGGCCATTGCTGCCGGACTTCGGGCTGGCAGCTGCGAACCTCGCAGTAGCGCACTGCAGGATGAGCGCTGGGATAGCGATGCCGCAGCCGCCCGTCACACGCCTGTACGGCACGCATCGCGTTCGCCGGACGCGCACGGAAGCGCCCGCGGCGCCTCATTCGCTCCACGAGGTGATTGAAAGACGTACTAGCGACAACACCGAATGACGTCGTCAGCCGACGCGCTGAGCGATCGCCCTGTCGGCAGCGCAGTGCCACCACCGCCCATGCACGGCAGTGGCAATCGCACAGGTCCTCGCCTACCCGATCATCCGCTTACGCGCGATGCGCCGTTGCCAGGTAGTGCGCGCTCTGCATTTCGATCAGGCGCGAGGCAGTGCGTTCGAAGGCGCCGGCCAGGCGCTGGCCGCTGTACAAGGCCGGAGGCGCGTCTTGCGCAGTGCAGACCAGATTGACGTGGCGGTCGTACAGCTCGTCGATCAGGTTGACGAAGCGGCGCGCGGCGTCTTCGTTCATGCGGTCGAAGTGCGGAATGCCGCCCACCAACACCGTGGTGAACTCGCGTGCGATCTCGATGTAGTCGCCGGGTCCGCGCGGGCCTTCGCACAGCGCGACAAAATCGAACCAGGCGATGCTCTTGCCACGCGCGCGCACCGGAATCTTGCGCGATTCGATTTCGATATTGCCCGCGCGCGCCTCCGCATTACCGCTCAGCTCGCCCCACCGCTGTGCAAGCCAGGCATCGGCCTTCGCATCCAACGGCGCGCGGTACACCGGCGAGCGCGTCAGCGCGCGCATGCGGTAATCCTCGGTGCCTTCTGCGTAAAGTTCCACGCAGAACTTCTGCAGCAACCCGATCGCCGGCATGAAGCTGTCGCGCTGCAATCCGTTGGCGTAGAGATTTTCCGGCGCGGTGTTGGACGTGGTGACCAGCGTCACGCCTTCGGCGAACAGGCGTTCGAGCAGGCGTGCCAGCAACATCGCATCGCCGATGTCGGTGACGAAGAATTCGTCCAGCACCAGCACGCGCAGAGTCTCGCGCCACTGCTGCGCGATTCTGGCCAGCGGATCGCTCTGCCCGGCGTGTTCGCGCAGCTGCTCGTGCACGCCGCGCATGAAGCGGTGGAAATGCGTGCGGTATTTCTGCTTGATCGGCAGGCCGTCGTAGAACAGATCGACCAGAAAGGTCTTGCCGCGCCCGACACCGCCCCAGAAGTACAGGCCACGTACCGGTTCAGGTTTTTTCCAGAACGCCGACAACCGATCCAGCCAACCGTCCTGTTCGCCGTCCACCAGCGCTTCGTGGATACGGTCTAGTTCCGCCAGGGCCGCCAGCTGCGCGGGGTCGGCACGCCAGTCGCCGCGTTGTACGCCGGCGGCGTAGCGCTGCGACGGGATCATCTCACTCATTACATTCTCCGCGGACCGGCTGCTGCCTGGCCCGCTCAACAGCGCATCGCCGGGCGATGCGCAGGGGCCGTGCCGCGGTCAGACGGCGGCCGGCAACCAGCGCCGGACACCATGCTGGATCGCACCGCGCAGGTCGATCAATTTGCGGTGGAAGAAATGGCTGGTGTCGGGCATGCGCACCAGCTCGGGTTGCTGCTCCAGGGTTTCCAGCCAGTCGTAGACCGCTTGCGGGTCGACGATCTCGTCGGCATCGCCCTGGATCACCAACCACTGCGCCGGCGGCTGGATATCACTGAAATCCCAGCGCCCGGCCGGCGGTGCGATCGAGATCAGCACCTGCGGTTCGAGTGATCCGGCAGCACGCAGCGACACGTAGGCGCCGAAGCTGAAACCGCCCAACCACAGCGTGTCGCCCGGGCGCTGCGTCCGCACCCAGCCAGCGACCGCACGCAGATCGTCCTGCTCGCCATCGCCATGATCGAACGCGCCCGCCGAATTGCCGACGCTGCGGAAATTGAAGCGCACCACGGTGATGCCCAGCTCGCGCAGCGCGCGCGCGGCCATGGTGACGACCTTGTTGTGCATGCTGCCGCCCTCGGTGGAGAGCGGATGGCAGAAGATGGCGGTGACCGCTTGTGCGGCAACATCCGGCTCGGGCAGATCGACCGCGACATCCAGCGGGCCGACCGGCCCCTCCAGCGTCAACGCAGCCGATTCGGTGGGGAATGAGGGATTGGACATGCCTGCATAATAGCCGCCCCGCCGGCCGCGTTCATCGCCCTGCCTGCACACTTCGTTGCGTTGCCCATGCATTTCCTGCTGTTTGCCGTTATCTGCAGTGTCCTGGTGTCGGTGCTCTTGAAGCTTGCGCCACGCCGCCAGATCGACGTGTTTCAGGCCATTACCTGGAACTACGCCACCGCTGCACTCCTGGCCTGGCTGATCCTGCATCCTGCGCTGGACACGCTGCGCTCCACTACCGCTCCCTGGTTGGCGTTGCTGCTGTTGGCTGTGGCGCTGCCCTCCATCTTCCTGGTGCTGGCGCGGTCGGTCGCGGTGGCCGGTATCGTACGTACCGATGTTGCGCAACGCTTGTCGTTGGTGCTCTCGTTGGCTGCAGCCTTCACCGTTTTCGGCGAACCGGTCAATGGCTGGAAACTGGCAGGGCTTGCGCTAGGCATGTTGGCGATCGTGTGCATCGTGCGACGCCCCCGTCACCACGTCGCGACCGATCCGCTGCCAAGCACAACCGGCCTGCCCTGGCTGATTAGTGTGTGGATGGGCTTCGCGCTCATCGACCTGCTGCTCAAGCACATTGCGCAGGCCGGGACACCTTCGCTGACATCGTTGACGTTGTGTTTTGCGCTGGCCTTCGTGCTGATGCTTGGCGTGCAGAGCGTGCGTTGGGCACGAGGCGCCAGCATGAGCACCCGCAGCATGCTTGCCGGCGTGCTGTTGGGTGCGCTCAATTTCGGCAACATCCTCTGTTATGTGCGTGCGCACCAGCTGCTGCCGCACAGCCCGGCAACCGTTTTTGCCAGCATGAATCTGGGCGTGGTCGTGTTGGGGGCGCTGGTCGGCAAGTTGGGATTTGCCGAACGCCTGGGCCTGCGCGGCTGGTTGGGGCTGGCATTGGCTGCACCGGCCATCGCGGCGATTGCCTGGGGGATGCGTCTGGGTTGACGCTCACGCGTTCGGCCTACGCGACGCCGGTTCGCAGCCCGGCTCCGGCACCGCAATGGGATCGCTACGATGGATGCACAGTCCGAAAGGAGTATGTGATGCGCACGAATTTTCTTTCGCGCAGCTATTATCGCGGCGCTGCAGAACCAGCCAGCTCAGCTGCTGCCGATGTGCCAGCAGCCACTCCGCAGTCATGTTCACCGCACGTGCTGCATCAAGCTCCCAGGACCAATGCGGTGAGCAATACCTCGAGGTCGCCCCGGGGAATGCTCGCGTCGGCGCGTAAGTCGCTAGTTAGCCTGCGCAAGCGCCTACCTTCGATGTGCCTGGGTTCACCGACCACCGAAGCAACGCAGACCCCGGGTAGGCCATCCACACCCCATGTCTACATGCACGCTCCGCGACCGCAGACGGCGCCAACCGGGCTCGACGCGCAAGGGCCAGATTCCATGGGCATTCCCTTCTACCTCACTCCGCTGCAACCCCCAGCACGGCATCAGGCGGCGGTGGCCGCCGCAGGCACGAGAGAGTCCGTGCAGGTGCGGCCAAGCCGCAACGGGGAGATATGGCAACAGCAACAATCTCCCCATCGACGCAATACACCCACACAGGCGCCGCGGAAAATGGAGCCTACCCGCGCTGCAGGTCGCGCGCCGGTTAGCGAATACGAACAAAACCGCAGCAATCACTTGCGAGAGCGGGCGCCGCGCCGCATCGTTACCGACCGAGCAAGCCTGCGGCAGCCGGGCCTCCAACAATCGCCCCCATTGCCGGTGTCACCCGGTGTGTCGCCAACGTATAGTGTGTCGCCAACGTCGTCCTCGCCGACTCAAAGCAAGCGGAAGACGCTATTAGACAGGCTGAATGCGCAATTGGTCCCGTATCACCAGCGGAAATATCAGATCGATAGCCGTGAAGATCCCACGCCCACAGAAGAGGATCGAGAGCTGCTCGAAACGCGTCAGGTACTCATCAACCAACGTAATGGCATCCGCGACATCCAGCTCGACAGAATGCTTGTGGCGCTTGCCCCTATGGAAAAGATCAACCCACCGCAGCAGACGACCAGTCGTGTGAGCGTTGTCCAAAACAGGGTGATTGAGGCCAATAGGCGGGCCTTCTTGGCCGTCGAAGGCAAAGAACTCAACATGGACTTGATCGCCAAGGATTACGCAAGGGCCCAGCGTCGCATTGATTCGCTGCGAGCAAGCGGGGCGGATTACAGGAAGCTCAAGCGTCTGGAACGCATGATGAAGGGTTACGAAAACTGGCTTGAGTTGCGGCAGATGATCAAGGATATCAATGATCAGCTCGCACAGCTGGGCGCACCACAGCTGAGCGACAGCGACCCTAGTACACCGCGAGAGCTGGAGGATGCTGCGCGGGAGCAACTAGAAATCCACGCAGACTCAATGGAGAACGGTTATTGGTAATGAAAATCCTGACGGCCAGGAGCAGTGGCACTGCACGCGCATCGCAGCCTGGGCCCATGTACTTGATGCAATAAAAGCGCATGGGCGAAGGGACTACACATGCGTGGCAGCGTAACCACGGTCAACGCTCCCAATGCGGGAACGGATCGTCCAGCAGCTGCCATTGCGCCGGCCCCTGACGCAGTTCCTGGTCGCTGAGCAGGCAGGCATCCAGCGCAGCGCGCGTGCGCGGAGCGTCCATTTCCACGCCGATCACTGCCAGCTCCTGACGACGGTCGCCCCAGAGCGGATGCCATAGCCGCTGCATCGCGGCGTATTCGCTGGCATCGCCTACCTCGTGCGGTTGCGGCAGTGGCGCGGTCCAGCAGTGCGTCTGTTGCCGCTGCCAGCCGAGGTCGGTATAGGGCAACGGCGTAATACTGGTGTGCAGCGGCTGGCCAACCAATTGCGCATCCACGCGGTGGCGCGCAGCAAACCAGAAACCGGCTGCGTTGGTCTGGGTGGCGCCGCCCACACTGGATAGTTCGCCCACCCAATCCATGCGACTGGCCAGCCAGAAGAAGCCCTTGCTGCGAATCACCTGCGGCAGACCGCTATGCACCATGCGCGCGAAACGCTGCGGATGAAATGGCCGACGCGCACGGTAGACGAAGCTGCTGATGCCATATTCCTCGGTTTCCGGCGTGTGCTGACCGCGCAGTTCCTGCATCCAGCCCGGCGCCAGCTGCGCACGGGTGAAATCGAAACGCCCGGTGTCGAGCAGCTGCTGCAGCGGCACTTCGCCATGCGCGGCATCCACAATCGCCGCTTCGCGGTTGAGCGCACGCAGCACTGCGCGCAGGCGCTGTAACTGCTGCGCATCGATACGATCGCATTTGCTGATGACCAGCACATCGGCGAATTCCACCTGTTCGCCCAGCAACTGCACCAGCCCGCGTGTATCGTCGGGGCCGGCTTGCTGGCCGAGTTCGGCCAGTGTTGCGGCCGAGCCGAAGTCCTCCAGAAAACGGCTGCCGTCCACTACCGTCACCATGGTGTCGAGCCGAGCGATGTCCGACAGGCTGAAACCGTCGGCGTCGCGCACCGCGAAGGTAGCGGCCACCGGCATCGGCTCGGCGATGCCGGTCGATTCGATCAGCAGATAGTCGTAGCGACCCTGCTCTGCGAGTCGGCGCACTTCCTGCAGCAGATCGTCGCGCAGCGTGCAGCAGATGCAGCCGTTACTGAATTCCACCAGTGTCTCTTCGGTGCGCCGCAAGGCCGCGCCGCCCTCGCGCACCAGCTGCGCATCGATGTTGACCTCGCTCATGTCGTTGACGATCACCGCCACACGCAGGCCGTCGCGGTTATGCAGGATGCGGTTGAGCAAGGTGGTCTTGCCCGCACCCAGAAAGCCGGACAACACGGTGACGGGGAGGCGCGAATCGCGCTTGGGAGACAGGGACATCCTGAAAGCCTGGCTGAAGTGAAGTGTTACTATATAACACTTGCTCGACGGAACATCCCACATGCGCGCCACCGCCTCCTTGCTGGATAGCTCGGCCATCGCCTTGTCGGGGTTATGCCTGTTGCATTGCCTTGCCCTGCCGCTGCTGGCGGCCACGCTGCCGCTGCTGGGTGCCTGGAGCCGGGCCGAATGGGTCCATGTGGTGTTCGCGATGGCAGCGGTGCCCCTAAGCAGCTACGCGCTGTGGAGCACGCACCGCCGGCACGCGCTGCCGGCGCCGGTCTGGGTACTGGCGCTTTGCGGGCTAACCGGGTTGGCGCTCGGTGCGAGCGGTCTGGCCGGCGACGCGCTGGAAACACCGATCACGGTCACCGGCAGCCTGCTGCTGGCCAGCACGCATCTGCTCAATCTGCGCCTGCGTCGCCGACATAGCGGGTGCGCGCGCGAACGGCACGATCAATGACCGCTACGGCGACGTCTGCCGGAGCCGCTTGCACGGGCAGGTTGTGAACACGCGCATGCAGGTGATGACCGATGGGGGCTACAACGAAAAGCCCAGCAACACTGGGTCGTGATCGGAGCTGCGCCACGGCCCGGGCAGGTTGCGCTTGGCATAGCCAGCCTCGTCCATGACATCGGCATTGACATGCCATTCGACCGCGCCACGGAGTTGCTTGGCCATCGCCGGGCTGAGCAGCGCGTGATCCAGCCGCCCACTCATGCCGTTGTAAACGAAGCTGTAAGGCTGCTTCACCCCGGCCACTGCAAACGCGTCTTGCCAGCCACTGGCGCGCAGGCTGCGCATCGGCATTTCCATCGCATAGGCATTGAAGTCGCCCAGCAGCACGGCGAGCTTGGTCTGCGCGCCGGTGGGGTCGGTCTGCAGCCATTGGTGTAACCGCTTGGCCGATTCGGTACGGGTGGCGTTCCAGCAGGCCTGGCCGTCCTGCTGATCGGCATCGGCACCGCTGGCGTTACCGCAGCCCTTGGACTTGAAGTGATTGGCGACCACCACGAAGGTGGCCCCGCGCGCGCTACGGAACGCCTGCGCCAGCGGCACGCGGCTGTGATTGTCGAACGGCCCGCCGGTCAGCGTGGCCGGCTTGCCGACCGGGGTGACCTGCGAACTGCGATACACGATGCCGACCCGGATCGCATCGGCGCCCGGGCCGCTGCCGGTATCGATGAACTGCCAATCCTTGTCCTTGCCGGCAGCGTTGAGCGCGGCCACCAACTGCGCAACGGCCGCATCGGCACCATTGCCGTCGTTTTCCAGTTCCATCAGTGCGGCCACATCGGCGCCCAGCGGCACGATGGTGGCGACCAGCTTGGCCAGCTGCGCCTGGAACTGTTCGTGCGTGCGTGCACCGCGCTTGGTCGGGAAGCCACCGCCGCGGCCATTGCCGTTGAAGAAATTCTCCAGGTTGAACGAAGCGATGCGCAGATCGCCACCCACCTGCGGCGCAACGGCGGTCGGCACCGCCGGCAAGGTCAGCGGGCTCAGCACCTGGATACGGTAATTGCCGTCGTAGCGTTGATCGACGATGCCATCCACCGATTTGAGCAGGCTGCCGCTGCGCAGCACCGGATCGGTCGGCAGATACGACACTGTCTTGGGGCTGCGACCGTTGCGCGCATCGTCCAGCAGCACGCGACGGCGTACGTTGTCGGCCTCCACCTGCGCGAATGCCGGCGTGCCGGCTGCGGCCACTTCGCTTGGCTGCCACAGGCGCCCACCGAACGCGGCGACCAATTCGCCGTACGTGTCGAGGCGGTCGCTGCCATTGAGCGTGAGCGCGGCGATGCGCACGTGTTCGCCTTCGAGCGCTTCCCAATTGGCCGGCGGGCCGCTGAGCATACGCAGCGGGACCGGTTGTCCACTGGCGAGCCGCTCGATGCTGCTGGCGTCCACCGTGGTCAGGCTCGCCTCGCCGCCTGCCGAGACCTCGCGCACGGTGCCGACGATGCGCACGCGGTCGCCGACCGCCAGCTCGGCATTTCCCGCACCGGTGACGAATAGACCATGCGAGCGCCGCGGTTCGAAACCGGGTTGCTGCACGAACAGGCCGGCCAACCCCACGCGCGTGTCGGCGGTGATGACGCCTTCCACCTCGACCATGCGGCCGTCGTACGGGCTGCGGCTGTCCTCCCCTTGCACATCGGCAATCGAGAGCCGTTGCGCTGCACCGTCGGCAGCGCTGCAGAGCAACGGAGCCCACAGACAAACGAAACCGAGCACAACCAGCGGGCGACGCGACATCGAACGACTCCAAAGAGGTGGATCAAACGCAAACGCCGCCCGAGAAGGCGGCGCGTGATAACGGAAGGCGCGGGGGCAGGCTAACAAACCATGGGGAATGACCGCCAGGCGCGCTTGCTACAAAAACGAGATACGGCTAGTGCATTGCGTTGGTGCAATGCAGATCGTGCCCGCGCCACGATCTGCACGCGGCGCATTCGATGACAACGGACTAGGCGCACGATGAGCCGCGTCAGTCGTCACACCGCAGCCACAGCGCCCAACCACTCGCCAGGACCTTACTTCAGATTCCCCAGCATCCAATCGACGGTGGCACGCACCTGTTCTTCGGTAAGCCCCGGGTTGCCGCCCTTGGGGGGCATGATGCCGCCATCCGGGCCGGCGTAGCCCTCGATGGCGTGCTTGTACAAGGTGTCCTTGCCCTGCGCGATACGCGCATCCCAATGCGAATGGTCCAGCGTCGGCGCCTTGCCCACACCCGTGGTGTGGCAGGCGGTGCACAGATTGTTGAAGATGGTCTTGCCATCGGTCGTGCCGCCGTACGCGGACTGCGAGGCGGCCTTGGCCAGCGCTGCGGCCTGTGCTGCAGCCTGAGCGGACGCGCCAGTAGCGCCCGCATAGACCGCACCCGCAGGCGCGATGCGTTGCAGGACGCGTTTGGCGGCAGTGGGCGAGACTTCGTCGGGGATAGCGCGTTGCAAATATGCTGCCAGGGCGATTAGGCCCAGGGTGATCACCACCAGTAAACCGATCACCATCGAGAATTTTTTCAGGAACTCGAGGTCGTAATTCCGCACGCGCTCACCCCTGGCTGTTGGTCGAAGACCTCTGCTAGCGCCGGAGTATAGAGCACAGTTCAGGCCAGTCTGGCCAGCCTGCATGACAGTTTTCGCAGCGATGTGCGCTACGCCCCCGGTGCGCCGATGCTTCCGTCCGCACACATGATCGCGTTGGTTGGAGAATTGCCGCAGCGCCGCATGCGGCCCATTGGTCTCCGTTGTGGGAATTGCGTATCATTCCCAACAACACGGTGGCGCGGTGCTCGCTTCACCGGTCCCGCCTTTGAGGAATCGCCGCGATGAAATCCTTCCTACTGTCCTGCTTGGCCTTGGCCAGCATCAGTTTGTCTGCCCAGGCCCACGAAATCTGGATCGAACGCGACAGCAGTGGCCCGGTGCGCATCTTCTTCGGCGAGCCAGCGCAGGAAGCGCTGGACCACGGCGAAGACGAGATCAAGCGCGTGGTCAAGCCAAAGGTGTTCGGCACTGCCGGCAAGGCCGGTCCACTGCAGCGCGGCACCGAGTTCCTGACCGCGCCCTTGGCTGGCAGCGGCGATGCCTGGTTGAGCGACGACAGCGTGTTTGAACCTTGGAAGGGGGAAGCCGGCGGTTTCGAGACGGTGAGCTACTACGCACGCGCCGGCCGTACCACCCCGGCAGCAAAGCTCGATTTCGAACTGGTCCCCACCGCAGCCAACAGCAACACGCTGACCGTGCTTTATCGCAACAAGCCGCTGCCCAAGGCGGAAGTGACAGTGATCGATCCGCAGAAGTGGCAGAAGACGCTGACCTCCGATGCCAACGGCCAGGTGACCCTGCCCAAGCTGCGTGCCGGCCGCCACATTCTCGTCGCTACCAACAAGGAACCGGTGAAGCGCGAGATCGCCGGCAAGCAGGTGTCGATGGTGCATCACATCAGCACGCTGACGTTCCTGGCCGAGTAAGCGTGGTCGACACTGCTCCCGCGCAATCGTCGACCGGGCGTGGCCGGTGCCAACTCGCGGCAGGAGCGACACGTCGGTTGCGCTTCCGGCGTCACGCGTGCGGGCCGATTGCGTTTGCTAACGATGCCGGTCTGGCAACTGCGCGCTGCGGCAGGTCGCCTGCCTCAACGCGCGCGCGCGCAGGTCGCTTGATGTCCAGCGCATCGTCCTTGCCGCAGCCCTGGTTCAAGCGCCCCTGGCTCGGAGTGCTTGCGCGCACGCTGGCAGCAATCTTCGGCGGCTACGCGCTCGCCAGCGCGACCAATCTGCTGTTGGCGCTGGTATTGCCGATGCCGCGCAGTGAAGCGGTGTTGACCAGCATGCTGATCGGCATCGTGGTGTGCGCGTGTGCGCCGCTTTGGGCGTTCGCCACTGCCAGCGCGTGGCGTGCATGGGCCGGCATTGCGGTGCCAGCGGCGCTGATGTTTGCGCTGGCCGCGTGGCTGCAACGGAGCGCGGCATGAAACAGGGCTTTCGCCAGTCGATGGCGTGGCTGCACACCTGGACCGGGCTGCTGGTCGGCTGGGTCTTGCTGCTGATCTTCATGGGAGGCACCGCCAGTTATTACCGCGACGAAATCAGCCGCTGGATGCGCCCGGAACTGCCCACCGCCACGGTGAGCACCGCCACTGCGCTGCGCAGCGCCGAGCAGTATCTGCAAACACACGCAGCCGATGCAGCGAGCTGGAACATTACCTTGCCGGACACGCGCACTCCGGTGGTGAGCATGTACTGGCAAAACCCTGCGCCAGCCGACGGCAAACCGGCCAGCCGCCGACAGATGTATGGCAATGCCATCATCGACCCGGCCACCGGCAAGGACATCGCCGCTCGCGACACGCTGGGCGGCGAATTCTTCTACCGGCTGCATTTTGATCTGCATTATGTGCCGGTGGTGTGGGCGCGCTATATCGTGGGTTTTTGCGCGATGTTCATGCTGGTAGCGATCATCAGCGGGGTGATCACGCACAAGAAAATCTTCAAGGACTTCTTTACCTTCCGCCCGGGTAAGGGGTTGCGGTCATGGCTGGACTTCCACAACGTCAGCGCGGTGACCGCGTTGCCGTACCACGCGATGATTACTTACACCGGCATCGTGACCTTGATGTTTATGTACCTGCCATGGGGCATCAAGGCGCGCTATGCAGGCGATGAAATGCGCTTCTACGACGAGGCGGCCAATCGTGTGGCCGATACGCGTAAGGCGGCCGGGGTACCGGCGCACATGCTGCCGCTGGAGCAGTTCGTGGCACGTGCGCGCAGCGACTGGCGCGGCGGCGATGTGGGCAGCGTGGCGGTGTCCTTTCCCAATGATGCGCATGCCGCCGTGGGCGTAAGTCAGTTGGCCGAACACCTCTCCACCGATGCGCCGTCCATCCTGTTCGATGCAGTCAATGGCGAGCGCCTGCAACGCAGCGGCCCGCCGGGCGGTGCCAGCCAGACGCGCGGTGTGATGGTAGGACTGCATCTGGCCCACTTCGCCGGTGCATGGCTACGCGCATTGTTCTTCGGCTCTGGCCTGCTGGGCTGCCTGATGGTGGCCAGCGGTGTGGTGATGTGGGCTGTGAAAGAACGCCCTAAGCATCTGAAAGCCGGACGCATCGGCTTCGGCCTGCGCCTGGTGGACGCACTCAACATCGGCACGGTGGCCGGCTTACCGATCGCCTTCGCCAGTTTCTTCTGGGCCAACCGCGTGTTGCCGGTGAACCTGGAAGCCCGCGCAGCGATGGAGGCCAATCTGTTTTTCGCTGCGTGGGCCACGGCGCTGCTGGCCGCCTTCGTGTGGCCGCGGCGTGCAATGTGGAGTTGGCAGTTGTATCTGGGCGCAGCGTTGTTCGCACTGGTGCCGGTGCTCAATGCGATCACCACCGATAAGCATCTAGGCGTGACGCTGCCGGCCGGGCAATGGGCGCTGGCGGGCGTGGATCTAGTCTGCCTGTTTCTTGGTCTCTGCCTGGGCATTACCGGCTTTCGCCTGCAGCGCTGGAAAGCTTCGCAGCCTGCGTCGGCGCGGCGCGTCCATGCCGCTGCCGCAACGCCTGTGCAGCACACCGCGCCGATCCAGGAAAGCGCATGAGCGTGCTGCTATTGCTGGCACTGAATTTTTCCGGCTTTGCTGCGCTGTGCCTGGCGATGGACAAGCATCAGCAGGAGTTGCGCGGCCGCCTGTTGGGCGCTGCACGCTCCCGGCAACTGCGTGTGCTGGGTTGGTTCTTGCTATTGGCGACGTTCGGCTTGGCGGTGCATGCGCAGGGCTGGGGCATCGGCCCGGTGCTGTGGCTGGGCACGTTGACCGGGGCTGCAGCGGTGCTGTCGCTGTGGCTGTTGCCATATCGGCGTGGCGCGATCGTGCCGGCCGCGGTGGCCGCGCCGGTGCTAGCGGGTGTGGTGCAGGTGTTGGTGGGTTGAAACTGGGGGGCTGCACGTCGGCGATGTACTGCGTGCGTTTGCATGCGTATCCAGCGGCAATGACCGGGATGAAGAGCACGCATCACTGGCGGACGGGATCGCCGAGCTAACGCGAGATGCGATGACCTTGATCATCGATGGACGCATGCGCCGGTTTCCGTCAGTGGCGTTTCTGGATGGCGACCCGCGTCTGGTGCAGTGCTGGGGTTGAGATCCTCTTTGCTGCGCAGTGAGTTTTCGCCGCAAGCACGTGCCGTGACGTTCGCGATACCGATGTCGAGTGACGCGCGAAACGTGAGCGCACCCGTCGGCGCGTCCCCAGTTACACCACCGTCGGCGGATCGCCCCAACTACGGCCATCGCGCGGCAGACGGCCATCGTCGAGCACCAGCAGCACGCGCTCGGGCTGGAGCATGTCCAGAAACAGCACCACGTTGACGCCTTCGGGCCGCGCCATGCTCGGGAAGATCACGCCGGGGATCTCTGCGTCGCGTAGCAGGTCACCGAGCACCCAGCTCACTGGTTCGATCTTGTTGACCAGCGCCTTGCGCCAGTCGTCAGCCCAGTCGGCCCACAACGCATCCCAGCTGGCGTCGAGCAGACGCAGATCAGCCAGCGCCGGCAGATCGGCGGCATAACTGACCAGCGTCAATGGCGGCAGGAACGGGGCGGCCTGTGCATATTCGGCGGCAGCGGTTTCCAGTTGCAGCGACAAATACAACGCCGGCTGGCCGAATCGATTGAAGCGGCCGCCCGAGCGCGCCGCACCTGCGCCGCTCAGCGGTTCGGCGGCCCAGCGCGGAGTGAAGGCGCGATAGAGCGTGCAGTGCGCCGGGGCGCTCAGCTTCAACCGGCCGCCCCCGCGGCGACCGTGCGCAGATAGGTCAGCGCATCATCGGTGCGCCCCTGCTTGACCACTTCCAGCAAGGTGGCGAATTCGAACGCGGGGATGGGCGTGTTCTTAAGGTGGAACACCACCTGGCGCTCGTCCGGCTGCACCTGCGCCATCGCCACCAGCAGGCGCGACAGATTGCGCAGCAGGTCCTGCACGCGCGGGCTTTCCGGATGCACGCGTAGGCTGTTGCGGTGCACGCCTGCCAACTCGGCCAGCTCTTGTTGCGACAGGTCTAGCAGGCCGGCCATGGCCGACGGCGACAGGATGGTCCGGTCCGGCACGCGCAAGCGTTCGGTCAGGGCCAGGGGGTTGAGGACGGCGACCATCGCGCGACTCCGGCAAGATGAGTGCACAGTATATGCACAGTTAGACGCAACTAAGTGGCACATGGGGGTACACAGTCAGCGCGCTGTCAGCGGATCGTTTGCGCTGCGCCCACCGCGCGCAGGCAGAAGCCGCAGATCGCCTCGACCAGTTGCTCGCCTTGTTGCCGATCGCCACGACTCGGGGCGATCGGCCCGACCAAGGCTTCGGTAAACGCGCCGACGATGCAGGCTGCGGCGGCATCCAGCGACTGCTGCGGGAATTCCCCAGCCGCCACGCCCTCGGCAAGCAGCTGGCGAAAGACCTCGCCGAACAGGCGCCGGCCACGGATACGCTCGGCGTCCACCTCGCTCTCCACCGGCTCGGCAATAAAGGCGTATGCCAGCGCCGGGCCGGCCAAGGCGCGCCGCACGAAGGTCGCGATCGCGCTGCGCAAGCGCTCGGTAGCGCTGGCCTGGGTGGCGATGATCGCGCGCAGGATGGTCATCTCACGCTGCACGGCTTCGTCGAGAACTTCCACGAAAAGTTCAGCTTTTGATGGGAAATGCCGATAAATCTGCCCGGTTGAAACACCCGCCGCGGCCGCCACCGCGGTCACCGGTGCATTGCGGTAGCCGCCTTCGGCAATCAAGACGCGGGCCGCATGCAGGATGCGTTCGCGGTTGCCGGCCAGGCGTTCTTCCATCAGAGCGGAGCGTCGATAAGCCATGGTGTGATTCTGGATTCAATAGTTGAATTTTAGTTCACTTTTTCGTTGCGGACCGCTAGTCTGACCACATCCGCCGCGCGGCCCGCCCGCTCCCACCCGGCACATCCCGATCCCTGTGGAGTTGTTGCATGCATGTGCCGTCCTTGAACTTCGAGCTTGGCGAAGAGATCGATCTGCTGCGCGAAAGCGTGGCCGCCTTCGCCAGCCACCATATCGCCCCGCTGGCCGCGGCAGCCGATCACGATAACGTGTTCCCCGCGCACCTATGGCGCCTGTTCGGCGAGCAGGGCCTGCTCGGCCTGACGGTGGAAGAAGCATACGGGGGCAGCGGCATGGGCTACCTGGCGCATGTGGTGGCGATGGAAGAGATCTCGCGCGCCGGCGGTGCGATCGGACTGTCGTACGGCGCGCATTCCAACCTGTGCCTCAATCAGCTGCGCAAGAACGCTACCCCCGAACAGAAGCAGCGCTACTTGCCCCAGCTATGCAGCGGCGAGCATGTGGGCGCGCTGGCCATGAGCGAGGCCGGCTCGGGCTCGGACGTGGTGTCGATGAAACTACGCGCCGATGCGCGCGGTGACCGCTTCGTGCTCAACGGCAGCAAGATGTGGATCACCAACGGCCCGGATGCCGACGTGTTGGTGGTGTACGCCAAGACCGACCCGGACGCTGGCGCGCGCGGTATCACTGCGTTCATCGTGGAAAAGGGCATGCCAGGTTTTTCCACCGCACAGAAGCTGGACAAGCTGGGCATGCGCGGCTCCAACACGTGCGAGCTGGTCTTCACCGATTGCGAAGTGCCTGCCGAGAACGTGCTGGGCACGCTCAATGGCGGCGTGCGCGTGCTGATGTCCGGGCTGGATTTTGAGCGTGTGGTGCTGGCGGGCGGCCCGCTCGGGCTGATGGCCGCGGCGATGGACGTCGTGCTGCCGTACGTGCACGAGCGTAAGCAGTTTGGCGAGCCGATCGGCAGTTTCCAGTTGATGCAGGCCAAGCTGGCGGACATGTACGTGGGACTCAATGCCTGCCGCGCGTATGTGTATGCGGTGGCGCGCGCCTGCGATGCCGGGCACACCACCCGCCAGGACGCCGCCGGCGCCATCCTGTATGCCGCCGAAAAAGCGACATGGCTCACCGGCCAGGCGATCCAGGTGCTCGGCGGCAACGGTTACATCAACGACTACCCCACCGGCCGCTTGTGGCGCGATGCCAAGCTGTACGAAATTGGCGCGGGCACCTCGGAAATCCGCCGCATGCTGATCGGCCGCGAGTTGTTCGAACGCACCGCCTGACGGAGTCACCATGAGTGTGATCGATAGCCAGCTGCAGGTCAGCAGCGAGAGTTTTCAAAACAACGCCGCCGCGATGCGTACGGTGATCGACGACCTGCGCCACACACTTGCGCAGACTGCGCGTGGCGGCAGCGAAGCAGCACGCGCCAAGCACACTGCACGCGGCAAGTTGCTGGTGCGCGAGCGCATCGATGCGTTGCTGGACCCGGGCAGCGCGCTACTGGAAATCGCGCCGTTGGCCGCGCATGGCATGTACGACGATCAGGTGCCGTGCGCGGGTGTAGTGGCCGGCATCGGCCGCGTGTCCGGCGTGGAATGTGTGATCGTCGCCAATGATGCCACCGTCAAGGGCGGCACCTATTACCCGATGACGGTGAAGAAGCATTTGCGGGCGCAGGAAATTGCGCAGCAAAACCGATTGCCGTGCATCTATCTGGTCGATTCCGGTGGCGCGTTCCTGCCATTGCAGGATGAAGTGTTTCCGGATCGCGACCACTTCGGGCGCATCTTCTACAACCAGGCCAACCTCTCGGCAAATGGCATCCCGCAGATCGCGTGCGTGATGGGGTCGTGTACTGCTGGCGGTGCGTATGTGCCGGCGATGAGCGATGAAACGGTGATCGTGCGTGAGCAGGGCACCATCTTTCTGGGCGGGCCGCCGCTGGTCAAGGCAGCCACTGGCGAAGCAGTCAGTGCCGAAGACCTGGGCGGCGCCGATGTGCATACGCGCATCTCAGGTGTGGCCGACCACTTTGCCGACAACGACCTGCAAGCGCTGGCGCGCGTGCGCGCCATCATTGCGCAGCTCAACTGGCGTAAGCCAGCAGCAACATTGTCACTGCAGCCACCATCACCGCCGCGCTATGCAGCCGAAGACTTGTATGGCGTCATTCCGGCCGATACCCGCAAGCCCTTCGATGTGCGCGAAGTGATCGCGCGCATCGTCGACGACTCGCGTCTGGACGAGTTCAAACCGCGCTATGGCAGCACGCTGGTCACCGGGTTTGCGCATCTGCATGGCTACCCGATCGGCATCATTGCCAACAACGGCATCCTGTTCTCGGAGTCAGCGCTCAAGGGCGCGCACTTCATCGAGCTATGCACTCAGCGCGGTATTCCGCTGATCTTCCTGCAGAACATCACCGGCTTCATGGTGGGGCGCAAATACGAACACGGCGGCATCGCCAAGGACGGTGCCAAGCTAGTGATGGCGGTGGCCTGCGCCAAGGTGCCAAAGTTCACCGTGGTGATCGGCGGCTCGTTCGGTGCCGGCAACTACGGCATGTGCGGCCGCGCCTATTCGCCGAATTTTCTGTGGATGTGGCCAAACGCGCGCATCGGCGTGATGGGCGGCGAACAAGCGGCCAGCGTGTTGGCCACGGTGCGTCGCGACGGCATCGAAGCCAAGGGCAGCGCGTGGTCGGGCGAAGACGAGGATGCGTTCAAGGCGCCGATCCGCGCGCAGTTCGAGCAGCAAGGTCATCCGTATTACGCCAGCGCACGGCTATGGGACGACGGCATCATCGACCCTGCAGATACGCGCCGCGTGCTTGGCCTGGGCTTGTCGGCGGCCTTGAATGCACCGATCGAGCCAACGCGGTTCGGCGTGTTTCGCATGTAACTTGGTTGCGTGTGTTGCAGCTTCAGTGCTGCGCGCTGCGGTGGGGCTGGTGTGCAGGCCGGCAATGAGGTTCCGTCGTATGTGTGCCGGCAATCGTGGGCGGTTGTGCAACTGGCTTGCAAGCAACACAGCGCGGTGTAGCAACAGACCTGCTTCCGCTCGATGTACGTGTGAAACAGACAAGCCGTTTTTCTTCGTGGGACGACCCGCCGCTACGGCGACGTGCAGAGACTGATCCAATGACCCAGCGCGACCCTATCGCCGCAGCAACGCAAGCGCCCTTCGACAAGATCCTGATCGCCAATCGCGGTGAGATCGCCTGCCGGGTGATCGCAACCTGCCGCAGCCTCGGCATTGCGACGGTGGCGGTGTACTCGGATGCAGACCGCGCTGCACGGCATGTGCGTTTGGCCGACGAGGCGGTCCATATCGGTGCGTCGCCGGCGCAGCAAAGCTACCTGCGTGGCGAAGCGATTCTGGAAGCGGCACGCGCAACGGGTGCGCAGGCGATCCATCCGGGTTATGGGTTTCTTTCGGAGAACGCGGCGTTTGCCGAAGCCTGTGCACAGGCTGGCATCGTCTTCATCGGCCCGCCGGCAGCGGCGATTCGCGCAATGGGCGACAAGAGCGCGGCCAAGGCACTGATGCAACGTGCCGGCGTGCCGCTGACGCCGGGCTACCACGGCGAGGAGCAGGCGCCGGCTTTCCTGCGTGCGCAAGCCGACGCAATCGGCTACCCGGTGTTGATCAAGGCCAGCGCAGGTGGTGGCGGCAAGGGCATGCGCCGGGTGGATGCCAGCGCGGCCTTCGAAGATGCCTTGGCTAGCTGTCAGCGTGAAGCGCAATCGGCATTCGGCAATGCGCACGTATTGGTGGAGAAATATGTTGAGCGGCCGCGCCATATCGAAATCCAGGTGTTCGGCGATACGCATGGCGAGGTGGTGTACCTGTTCGAACGCGACTGCTCGGTGCAGCGCCGTCATCAGAAAGTGCTGGAAGAAGCACCTGCGCCCGGCATGAGCCAGGCGCGGCGCGCGGCGATGGGCAAGGCGGCCGTGGACGCGGCACAAGCCGTGGGCTACGTCGGTGCCGGCACCGTGGAATTCATCGCTGGCCCGGACGGCGATTTCTATTTCATGGAAATGAACACCCGGCTGCAGGTGGAGCATCCGGTGACCGAGTTGATCACCGGCACCGATCTGGTGGAATGGCAATTGCGCGTCGCCGCTGGCGCGCGGCTGCCGCGTCGGCAGCACGAGCTGCGCATTCACGGGCATGCGCTGGAGGCACGCCTGTATGCCGAAGATGCCGAGCGCGGCTTTCTGCCGTCCACCGGTACGCTGCGCCAGCTGCAGTTGCCTGTCGCCAGCGCGCATGTGCGCATCGATGCGGGCGTGGAGCAAGGCGACATCATCAGCCCTTACTACGACCCGATGATCGCCAAGCTGATCGTCTGGGATACCGATCGCCCCGCTGCATTGGCACGCATGCGCGCGGCGTTAGCGCAGTTCCATGCGGTGGGTGTCACCACCAACAGTGCATTTCTGTCGCGCCTGATTGCGACCGAGTCGTTCGCATCGGCGAATCTGGACACCGCGCTGATCGAGCGCGAGCATGCCGTGCTGTTTCCACAGGCGCACAGCCCCGATAGCGCATGGTGGTGCCTGGCGGCGGTGTTGATCGCCGATGCGTTGCCGGCTGCGGCCGTTGATCCGGCCGATCCGCACTCGCCGTGGCAGCAGAACGATGGCTGGCGCATCGGTGCGCGTGCAGCGCAGCGCGTGATTCTGGAAGCAAATGGCGAGCGCCGCCAACTCGACGTGCGTCGCGATACCGATGGCTGGCAAGTCATCTTCGCGAACGAAACGCACACCTTGCGCCACCACTCGCACGACACTGGCTTGCGGGTGGAGATGGACGGCCGGCAATGGCGTGCGCAGGCATTGCGTGATGGCAACATGCTGACCCTGATCGGCGCTGCGCAGCGGGCAACCTTCCATTACCACGATGCGCTGGTGGAAGCCGATCAACCCACCCAGGACGCGGGTGGGCTGACCGCACCGATGCCCGGCCGCATCGTCTCCTTGGCCGCAACGGTAGGCCAGCCGGTCACCCGCGGGCAGGCGCTGGTGGTGCTGGAAGCCATGAAGATGGAACACACACTGCACGCGCCCAGCGACGGCACCGTCCAGTCATATTTGGTGGCCGAGGGCGATCTGGTGGCCGACGGTGCAGCGCTGGTGGAATTCGTGTCCGCATCTGCGTAGCGACGCATGGCTGCGTGACCAACGGCACGTTCGTCTGTACGCGGGCTGCCGCTAGCGTGGCACATCGGCCGACGTGGCCGTAGTGCCACCGGAGGCCTTATGCAACGCCTGCTTCTCGTTTCCAGCATGCTGCTCGCGCTGTCTTCCTGCAGCGACAAAACCGCGCCCGCATCCGAAAAAGCTGCAACGCCCACCCCGGCGGCGGCGGCACCCGCTGCGCCTGCCGAACTGATCACCCGCGATGCATTGTTCGGCAACCCCGAGCGTGCCAATGTCAGCATCAGCCCGGACGGCAAGTACCTCAGTTGGGTGGCACCGCTGGAGGGCGTACTCAATGTCTGGGTCGCGCCGGTGGATGCGCCCGATCAGGCCCGCGCGATCACCAAGGACACCGCACGCGGTATCCGCAATTACTTCTGGACCCATCAAGCGAATACCCTGCTGTATCTGCGCGACAACGGTGGCGATGAAGATTTCCATCTATTTTCAGTCAATCTGGCTGATGGCGGAAGCAAGGATCTCACCCCGTTCAACAAGACCAATGCCGAGGTATATCGGGTCAGCGCGCAGCATCCCGAATCGATCATGGTCGGTATGAACGATCGCGATGCCAAGTGGCACGATGTGTATCGCGTGGACTTGGCCTCCGGCACGCGTACGTTGGTACAGAAGAACACCGACAACCTGGATGCGTACCTGTTCGATGGCGACTACCAGCTGCGCTACGCCACGCGCGCGACAGACGATGCCGGCAGAGAGTTACTGGTGCCAGATGGCAAACGCTGGAAGAGCGTGGACCGCATCCCGTTCGAGGATGTCACCAACACCACCCCCGACGGCCTGACCGAGGATGGCAAGACGCTGTACATGCAGGATTCGCGCAACCGCGATACCGCAGCGCTGTATGCCATCGACACCGCCAGCAATGCACGCACGCTGCTGTTCGAAAACCCACGCGCCGATGTCGGCGCCACCTTGAACGATCCCAAGACCGGCGTGGTGCAGGCAGTGTCCACCGACTACCTGCGCGAAGAATGGAAGCCGCTGGATAACGGCATCGCCGCAGATCTGCAAAAACTGAAATCGCTCGGCAGCGGCGACGCCAGCGTTGCCGCACGCACGCTCGACGACCGCATCTGGATCGTCGGTTATTCGGCGGCCGAAACACCGCTGACGTACTACCGTTACGACCGCGCCGATGGTGGCAAGTTGACCAAGCTGTTTTCCGCACGGCCCGCACTGGAGGGCAAACCGCTGGTGCCGATGTGGCCGCAGGAACTGACCGCACGCGATGGCCTCAAACTGGTCAGCTATCTCACCCTGCCCGCCGAAGCCGATACCAACCACGACGGCAAGGCCGACAAGCCGGCGCCGTTGGTGTTGTTCGTGCATGGCGGCCCGTGGGCACGCGACAGCTACGGCTATGGCCCGTACGAGCAATGGCTGGCCAATCGCGGCTATGCGGTGCTGTCGGTGAACTTCCGTGGCTCCACCGGCTTCGGCAAAGCCTTTACCAACGCAGGCAACGGCGAATGGGCCGGCAAGATGCACGACGACCTGCTCGACGCGGTGCAATGGGCGGTCAAGCAAGGTGTCACCAAACCCGACGACGTCGCCATCATGGGTGGCAGCTACGGCGGCTATGCGACGCTGGTCGGCATGACCTTTACCCCGGACGCTTTCAAATGTGGCGTGGACATCGTGGGCCCGGCCAATCTCAATACATTGCTCGGCACCGTACCACCGTACTGGGCCAGCTTCTACAAGCAGCTGACCCGGCGCATGGGCGACCCCGCCACCGCCGCCGGCAAGCAGTGGCTGACCGAACGCTCCCCGCTCACCCATGTCGACAAGATCAGCAAGCCGCTCTTGATCGGCCAGGGCGCCAACGACCCACGCGTCAAACAGGCTGAGAGCGACCAGATCGTCAACGCGATGAAGGCCAAGAACATTCCGGTCACCTACGTGCTGTTCCCCGACGAAGGCCACGGCTTCCGCCGCCCGGAAAACAGCAAGGCCTTCAACGCAGTAACCGAAAGCTTCCTGAGCCAGTGCCTGGGTGGCCGCGTGCAACCGATCGGCGCGGATCTGGAAGGCTCCAGCATCACCGTCCCGGAAGGCGCCGACAAGATCAACGGCCTGAGCGATGCCTTGAAGACGCATACGCAGGCGATTCGGAAGTAGGCGACGCATGCAGGGCATTACTCGCTGCTACGGCGAGTAATGCCGCTTACGATGCATACGTCCGGACCAGGCGGCGCTATCGCCGGCTCATCTACCGAAGCCGTTTCCACCGAGCCAGTGCCAACGCAACTCGCTTGCGTCGCTGCTTTTACTGCTGTCAGTGCGGTAGCCACAAACTCGAAGACGGCCGCCCTGCGTTGATACTGCGCCGCGAGAGCTGTCAGTGCTGCTCCAGATCGTTGAATCGATCCCGATCGCGACCGGATTGCCATACCGCCCCATTGGGATCCAGCTCGGTGTTGGCCATCTCTTCGGCCCGCCAACCGAATCCGCAGATGGCCAGTGGACCGTCCTGAAGGCCATCCAGGCCCAGTGCCTGCTCGATGTCCACCTCGTTGATGGCCGAGGTCACGAACGCTCCCAGCCCCAGGTCGGTGGCGCTCAGATAGAGCGTCTGCGCGATATGGCCAACGTCGAGAATCATCGCGCGATAGGCCTTGGCGTGGTTTCGATACTTCCAGAAACTGCGCAAAAAGCGCGGCACCAGAATCAGCAGCACCGGTGCTTCGGCAAACCAGTGCTGTCCAGAGAGCGCCCGACGCGCGAGATCCGACAGCGGCTCAGGCGGCAGGTCCAGCGGCTGCAGAGCGTGGTCGATCGGACGGTAGTGATAGATCCCGCTAGGCATGCCCTCGACGCGCTGAATCAGCAGATAGGTCTCAGTGGGATGCAGGCTTCCTCCCGAAGGCACCGGCTTTTTCAAAAACGCGGTGTCGTGGCCCACCGCAACGCGCGCACTCGCCATGACGCTACGTTGGAGCATGTGGCTCAACAACTCAACTGACAGCGCGCGCTGCGTATCGAAGTTGCGGCAGGTCACCCGGCGTGACAACAGCTCATCGAAAGTGCCAGGTGTCGCATGCGGCAGCGTGATTCGTGCAGCAACACCTCCTACGCCACGCTCCACGACTTCAGCGGGCGGTGCGCCTAGACGATCCACCATCCCCTCGGTGGTTGTCAGGCCTTGCTCTTCCATTGTCGCCACGCTGTCCTCGCCTTTCCAGCGTGCAAAACGATGCCAGAGCGCGGCTAACGGCCACCAGCGCTGTTGCTGGACCTGCTCGTCGTGCTCCCGGTGGGTTGCGTGCTCGGGTTGATCGCTGATCGCAAGCCCTTGATCGAGCAACCGCCCCATCCAGGGCGGCGGCGGTTGCAATGAATCGACAGGCTGCCAGCGCGTAGGACTGAGTTGACTTAGCCAGTCACGCTCGTGTGCAGCGACTTCCACTTCGGCATCAAGATGGGGTGCGAGCGCGAGCCAACGGGTACGGCGGCGCAGGCCATCACCACCGGCAAGCAATTGAGCAAGATCGAACGTCGCATCGTCGCGAAACTCGAAGAACAACGTGGCACAGCGGCGAATCTGCATAGACATCTCAAGGACACATGCGCATGGTCGATATTTTCTCAGTTATCCCATCACACCATGCATCAACCCCCTCACTCTGCGGATAAGACGATGACTGACTCAGCCGACAATGCACACCTTCCGTTCGATGCATCCACCGCCGACAGGTTGTTGGAGCTGCTGTCCAACGACGACGATTTTCGCGATTGCTTCCAATGCAACCCAGTGCAGGCGCTCGCTCAGATCGGGGTAGCCGGTGCGAGTGCCGACAAAACAGTGCCCAGTGCCGGAGAGCCCTATTACTGCATGACCACCAATCAGCTCGCGTCCAAAGAAGACATCGCGCGGGCACGTACCGAGTTACAGAGCTATCTGACCGAAAAGACCAATCACACCGTGATCTTCGCTTTCGAATCGGAAAGTATTCGCTCCACCCTGCTGCGCAAGTAAGCAGGCAGACGCGATGCAGGCCAGGCGCGCACGAACGCCTGCGCCTGCTCGCGGGCCTCCTGGGTATGCCCCAGTGCATACAGCGACTCGGCAGTCCATAGCTGGGCTAACCGCGTATGCGCCACATTGAGCGGCTGTAGCGTCTGCGAGGCGTTTGCCTCGATGTAGGCGCGCCCGCGCTGCAGAGAAAGCCAGCGTGCTTGTTGCAGTGCCTCCGCATGCCGTCCGCTGTCGTGCAACAACGTGTACAAGGTGACGCGCGTCTGCAACAGATCGTCCGGGCTGGTAGGCAGACGGGCAATCGCTGCTGTGCGATCCCCTGACAGCGCTAGATGCTGGGCTTCGACGATCGCGCGTAATTCTGCAAGCACAGGTGTTTCGTGTGAGAGCGCAGGCTTGATCGCCGAAAGCGCGCGTGCAGTGAAGTGATCGTCGCCATTCCGCTGAGCCTGGCTGACCAAAGCCAGCACCAGCGCAGCGTCATCCTGCAAGTTTGGCTCGGCCGGGCCCTCGGTCTTTATTGCAGCCACCAGCTCATCAAACGCCGAGCTCACCATCTTGCCCACAGGTGCCGTTTCACCCATGATGGCGGCAGTGGTCGCCCCAATCACCAAGAACTGACGATAGCTGAAGTTATCGGTGTGCTTGCTGCGTTCCAGAGCCTGTGCCATCGCAGCATTCGCATCTGCCCAATTGGCCTGATCCAGAGCGATACTGGTGCGGTCGATCAGCGGCACCACGTCATCATTGGCGTAGCCGTTCTCCACGATCTGGTCGAGGGCCCGCCGTGCATCGATATAACGACCCAACACCGCCAAGGCATCTGCTTTGCGGCGCAGCGGACCTGCCCGATCGCCATCGCCCGAGTTTTCGAAGCGCTGCAACGCGGCCTCAACCTTCCCCTGTGCCAGCAGGATGCGCCCGATCCGATCGGACGCAATGGAACGCAGCGGATCCTGTACAACATCGGCCGCCTGCGCATATGGCAGAGCGTCTGCAAAGCGGTTGGCTACAAACAAATGCCACGATGTGTTGGCAGCGCCGGCAAAATTATCCGGATACAGCGACGCCAAGGTTCTCCACAGTGGCAATGCGGTGTTCACCGCCCGCAATTCGGCAATCCAGGCATCTAGATAGAGCTGATCACGCGCCGGCAAACGCTGGCGGAACCGAACCGCGTTGTCCAGGTACGGAAGCGCGCCGTTGCGGTCGGACACCGCGACCTTGATACGTGCAGCACCCAGGTAAGCCAACGCAAACGTCGGGTCGATCCCAACCGCGCGATCGAACAACTCCAAGCCCTCGCGCCAACGACCTTTTGCAGTGGCTTCCACGCCGAGAGCATACGCACGCAACGCGTCCAGGCTCGAGGTTGTGACCGCCGGCAATGGCACCGAACTCTTGTCGATCGACGCAACCATCTCGCCCAGCCCCTGCCGCAGCTTGCGGGTGACTTGATCGACCGAAGACAGAGCAGACGGCAAGCCGTCGCCTTGTACAAACTCCGAATACACGGTTGTTTGCGTGCGCGGATCCACTAGCTCCACGCTGAAACGTAATTTCCCACCGACTTCAGCCACCGTCGGCAGAAGAACTGCGCGGGCGCCATCACGCAACGCTACCTCAGACGCCACGCTACGATCGAGAACAATCGTGTTGGGATCGCGCTTCATGCGCGCCACGGTGTCGCGCACCTTCATGTCGCTCAATACGTTAACGTACCGCGACTGCTCAAGGCTGATGCGTAGCGCCTGTTCCAGCGTGCCATCAAGTACTGTATTGCCAGTGAGATTGCGCACATCGCCAACCACCACCCAATCACGCTCGGCAAACGCAATCGCAGGCTGCGGCCGAATGAAAAACCACACGGCGATGCCCACTGCCAGTATCACCCCCACCTCCGCCACCAACGCTGCCGGCCTGCGCCACAGCGGCACGTCGCGCCAGGCTTTTGCCGAGTTTTTCGGCATGCGCAGTGGGGTCAAACCAACTTCGCCGACTTCGTAGATCTCCATCGCGGTGGGCATGCCCTTGAAGCGCCAACGCCCGTGCGATTTCCACAACAGCCGGTCGGTGCGACCGCCGAGTTCGCGTGCGGCACGGTGAGTCAACGATTCGGCTACCGCCGAGATCAGGATCTGCCCGGGCCGGGCCATCGACATCAGGCGGGCGGCAGTGGGCTTGGCCAGCCCTTCAACTTCCAGCGGTTTGGCGCCGATGCTGACCGCCTCCTCGCTGTTGCGCCACGTCAGCACTTCACCGACATGCAGGCCTTGCCGCGCGCAGAGCGTCAGCGCGTGGGCATCGCCCATCGCCTTGAGCCCCCGCGCGTAATCCAGCGCGAAGCCCAGGCCGTCGATGGGGCGATCGAACAACAACAACAGCCCGTCGGAACGATCGATCAGGCGGCCGCGCCAGTGCTGCTGCAGCTTGACCACCAGCCGGTCGTGCTCGCGGAATAGTGCCGCTGCGGCGTTATCGCCAATCCGTTCGACCAGTGCAGTCGAATCGCAGAGATCGGTCAACAGCAAGGTCCGCAGACGCGGCGCCTGGATCGCCTCCGACGACGCGTCCTTGCGTGCGTGGGTGCGGGTACTCATCGCTCAGCGCTGACCGGAGGCAGGCGGCTGATCCAGAGCCAGCGTCTCCTGCATGCACAGCACATTGCCGCCCTGCCGCTTGGCTTCGTACAAGGCGCTGTCGGCCAGCGTGTACCAGTCGTTCCAGGCCGCGTCGGCATCGATCATGCACGAGCCCACGCTGACCGAGCAGCCTTGTTCGCCCTGGCCGTTGCACAGCCGCGCTTCCACTGCCCGCACGATGCATTCGCCGATGTGGTGCACCAGCTCGCTATTGCCTTGTGCGACGAGCACGCAAAATTCGTCGCCGCCGAGACGGCAGGCGAGGTCGCCTTCGGCGATCACCGAACGCAAGGCATGCGCCACGTTCTGCAGCACGCGGTCGCCTGCCAGATGGCCGAACTCGTCGTTGATGCGCTTGAAGCGGTCGCAGTCGATCAGAATCAGGCCAACGCCCGGCACCTGGCCGGCGCGCCGGCATTCCTGCAGGTGCAACGCCAGCCCACGTCGATTGTGCAAACCGGTGAGCTCGTCGGTACGGCTCAGTTCTTCGGTGTGGTTGAGCTGGTGGGAGGTGACATAAAGATTATCCAGCGCCGCTTCCAGGTCGTGGTTGCGGCGACGCAGCTGACGGATCAACAGTTGTTCGTTGTTGACCACCCGCACGATGGAGCGGCGCAGGAAGTGCGCCACCATCGAGGGATCGTGGTCCACCAAGCGCTGGAAATCGTCGTGTGCCAGCTCGATCAGGCGGCTATCGGTCGAGGCACTGGCGCCGGCGCTGCGTGCGTGGTCGCCGATCAGCAGGCCGAGCTCGCCGAAGAATTCGCCGGGGTTCAGATGCTTGAGCATCAGATCCTCACCGAAATCCAGATCGATCTGTCCGCTGACAACGATGTACATCTGCGTGCCCACTTCACCGCGCTCGAACAGCGACTGGCCCGCGGCCACCTCACGCGAACGACCGAAACGGGCGAAAAATGCCAGCTCCTCGGCAGTCATCGAGGCATGCAGCCCGTCGGAGAGCGTTTTGGCAACGCTCCCCGTTGGCTCGACTGCGCCTGCGGTGTTGTGGCAAGTCATGCGGTATTCCCCTAGGCCGGCCTGCAACCTTAGCCCATAGACAAATCCTACAGGACCCTTTTGTTCAGTACCAGGTCACACTCTTTCTCATTAGGAAAGAGATGAATTGACGGGTCTTTCACGCAAAAAAGGGCTCGGTTTGCCGAGCCCTCTCCCTGCCAGGGTGCAGCAGGTCGCACTGCTGCCTCTGGCGTGGTGATCGGCACCTGCAGAGACAGCAGTGTCGCGCAGGCGTGCAGGCGCCGCGTCACTGCAGCCAAAGGTACATCTGCCGGCGTTGCCGTGAACCATCGATCAGGCTGCCTTGTCGCTATGGAACTGCTCCTCCTCGGTCGAGCCACGCAACGCTGTGGTGGACGATTGCCCTTGCTGGATCGCCTGCGTCACTGCATCGAAGTAGCCGGTGCCCACCTCGCGTTGATGCTTGACTGCGGTGAATCCCATCTGCGCCGCGTCGAATTCGGCCTGCTGCAATTCGACGAAGGCGCTCATCTGCCGACGCGCATAACCGTGCGCCAGATGGAACATGCCGTAGTTCAAGGCGTGGAAACCGGCCAGGGTGATGAACTGGAACTTGTAGCCGTAGCTCGCAAGCTCGGTCTGGAATTTGGCGATGCTGGCGTCGTCCAGATTCTTCTTCCAGTTGAAGCTGGGCGAGCAGTTGTAGGCCAGCAGTTTGCCGGGAAACTTGGCATGGATGGCCTGCGCGAATGCACGCGCGAAGTCCAGGTCCGGCGTGCCGGTTTCGCACCAGATCAGATCTGCATACGGTGCGTACGCCAAGCCGCGACTGATCGCCTGGTCCAGGCCATTGCGGGTCTTGAAGAAGCCTTCGACGGTGCGCTGGCCAGTGGTGAACGGTTGATCGTTGGTATCCACATCGCTAGTGATCAGGTCGGCGGCCTCGGCGTCGGTGCGTGCGATCAGTACCGTCGGCACGCCCAGCACATCGGCGGCCAGACGCGCCGCATTCAATTTTTCGATCGCCTCACGCGTGGGCACCAGCACCTTGCCGCCCATGTGGCCGCACTTCTTGACCGACGCCAGCTGATCTTCGAAATGCACACCGGCCGCACCGGCTTCGATCATCGCCTTCATCAATTCAAAGGCGTTGAGCACGCCGCCGAAACCGGCTTCGGCATCGGCCACGATGGGCTGCAGGAAATCGATGTCATCGTTGCCTTCGGCGTGATGCAACTGGTCGGCGCGCAGCAAGGTGTTGTTGATGCGCTTGACCACCGCCGGCACCGAATCGGCTGGGTACAGCGATTGGTCCGGATACATCTGCCCGGCCAGATTGGCATCGGCGGCAACCTGCCAACCGCTCAAGTAAATTGCCTTCAAACCGGCCTTGACCTGCTGCATTGCCTGATTGCCGGTCAGCGCGCCCAGCGCATTGACGAACGGCGTGGCGTGCAACGAGGTCCATAACTTTTCAGCGCCCAAGCGCGCCAACGAATGCTCGACATGCACGGTGCCACGCAGGCGCACCACATCGGCGGCGCTGTAATTGCGGGCGATGCCATTCCAGCGCGGGTTGTTGGCCCAATCCTGCTGCAGTTGTTCGGCGCTTTGCAGTGCAGTGCTCATCTTGCGTTCTCCTGAAGAGGGACCACGGATGGAACGAGGAAGGAAGGCCGTGCATGACACGGCATGCGGCATGGCGAAGCCGTCGTTGCGTCTGCGCGCAACGGGCGGTGTGCTGCGTTGAGGTGGAGAGTGCAGGGACACCGTGCGAGGTGTCCCTGCAACGCGGTGATCAATCGATCAGGCGGTAGGCCGGCACCGTGAGAAAATCTGCCAGTTCGTCGGCGCGGCTCAACTCTTCCAGCAAGGCGATCGCCTCATCGATCCGTGCAGCGCCGGGCAATGCAGTGGCGGTTCCCAATCGCGCCGGCAGCGCGCGTAACGTGGCCTGCAACAGGTGCTGATCGATGGCGGTGCCATCGTCCAGATGCTGACCGTGATGCAGCCACTGCCACAACTGTGCGCGGCTGATTTCGGCGGTGGCGGCGTCTTCCATCAGGTGATGGATCGGCACGCAGCCATTGCCGTCCAACCAGGCCGCCAGATAGCGCACGCACACCTCCACATTGCCTTCGAAGCCGGCGCGGGTGACGTTGCCAGGCGACGGGACGATCAACATGTCGCGCGTCACCTGCACGTCGTTGCGCAGCACATGCTGCTGATGCGCGGTGGGCATGTGTTCGTCGAACACTTTCATCGCCACCGGGATCAGCGCCGGGTGCGCCACCCAGGTGCCATCGTGGCCGGCGCTGACTTCGCGCAGCTTGTCGGCACGCACGCGGGCCATGGCCTGTTCATTGGCAGCCTCGTCGTGGTTGATCGGGATCTGCGCGGCCATGCCGCCCATCGCATGCGCCCCGCGGCGATGGCAGGTCTTGATCAACAACTCCGAATACGCCTTCAGGAATGGCTGGGTCATGGTGACCTGGCCGCGTTCGGGCAGCACGCGGTCGCGGTGCGCGCGAAAGGTCTTCAGATAGGAAAAGATGTAATCCCAGCGCCCGCAATTGAGCCCGACGATGCGCTCGCGCAGCGCGTGCAGAATCTCGTCCATTTCAAACACCGCCGGCAGCGTTTCGATCAGCACGGTCACCTTGATCTGCCCATGCGGCAGGCCCAGCATCGCTTCGATATGCGCCAGTGCGGTCTCCCACAGCGCGGCTTCTTCCATGCTCTGCAACTTGGGCAGGTACAGGTACGGGCCGCGGTCCTTGGCCAGCAGCGCGCGGCCATTGTGGAAGGCGAATAGCGCCGCGTCGAACAGACCGCCGGCCAGTGGCTGGCCGTCGATCAGCACATGCTTTTCGTCCAGGTGCCATCCACGCGGGCGCACGATCAACACCGCACGTTCCGCTTCCGGGCGCAGGGCGTAGTGCTTACCGTTGGACGCATCGAAGTTGAGATCACCGCGCACCGCTGCAGCCAACGTGCGCTGGCCGGCCAGCAGGTTGCGCCAGGTCGGCGCGGTGGAGTCTTCGAAGTCGGCCATGAACACCTTGGCGCCGGAGTTCAGCGCGTTGATGACCATCTTCGGGTCGGTGGGGCCGGTGATTTCGACACGGCGGTCCTGCAGCGCCGCCGGCAGTGCGGCCACGCGCCAATCGCCGGCACGGATGGCCTGGGTATCGCTGCGGAAGTTCGGCAACTGGCCGGCATCGAAGGCGGCTTGTCGCTCGCGCCGCTGAGCCAGACGCTGCTGGCGGCCGGGCTCGATCGCCCGGTGCAGCGAGACCAGCAAGGCCAAAGCCGCGGCCGGCAGCACTTCTGCCTGGCCGGCAACCTGGGTCGTCAACGAAATTCCGGGTGTGGCGTGGTCGGTGGGACGGGGAGCAAACGCGGTGGCAGCCATGTGGAGGTCCTTGTACATCCGGACTTGCACCGTGCGCTCGACACAACTATTTGACAAAGCAGTTTTATCAATGATGTAAATAAGCCTGGCTTATATTAGATCTGCGAAGCGCACTGTTATGGCGCCAACCCCTCGATTTTCCTATAAATCTGATCGTCTCAAACCGCTGCGCGCCTTCTGCCAGATAGTGCGCCTGGGGTCTGTCTCACGTGCGGCTGAGGCGCTGTATGTCAGCCAGCCGGCGGTGACATTGCAGCTGCAGGCACTGGAGCGTGACCTGGGCGTGCGGTTGTTCGAACGCTCCGGGCGACGCATGGCGCCCAGCCGCGAGGGCCAGTTGCTGTACGACATGGCGCAGCCGTTGGTGGAAAGCCTGGATGGGCTGGAAGCGAGCTTTCGCGAAAAAGTGCGCGGACTGGATGCCGGCGAGCTCAACATCGCCGCCAACAGCTCAACCATCCTGTACCTGCTGCCGCGTATCGTGGCGAACTTCCGCGCGCGCCATCCGGACGTGCGCCTGACCCTGCACAACGCCATCAGCGCCGATGGCACCGACCTGCTGCGCGAGGATGCGGTGGATCTGGCAATCGGCTCGATGCTGGACGTGCCCGCCGACCTCAACTACGCGTCGGTCTACCGTTTCGAGCAATTGCTGATCACCCCACCCGACCATCCGCTGGCCAGCAAGGCAGAGGTCTCGCTGCAGGATCTGTCGCCGTATCCATTGATCCTGCCGCCGCGCCGCCAGGTGACCTACCGCCTGGTCGATCTGATCTTTCAACAGGCGCGCGTGCCGTACACGGTGGCGCTGGAAGTGGGCGGCTGGGAGGTGATCAAGCAGTACGTGGCGATGGGCATGGGCATTTCCATCGTCACCGCGATTTGCGTCACCGAGGCCGACCGCGACAAGCTCGCCACGCGCTCGCTGAAGGATTTTTTCCCGACCCGTAGTTATGGTGTGGTGGTGCGCAAGGGCAAATATCTGTCGCCACAGGCGCGTGCATTTATCGAGCTGATCCAACCAGATCTGTTCACCCCGCGCGGCTATGACGAGAGCGGCAATTCGGAGCGTTGAGTCGTGCGATACCGCGAGGTTGCCATCGGCTGAAATCTCTACCACGCCTGGTGTCATCGATCATGCGCAAGGCGCCGAAGCCAAGCGCGGGGAAACTGCGCTCAGCGTATGTGCCATGCAGCAATAGCGAGCGAACGCGACAAATTGCCATTGCCTGCATCGGGCCAGATGAGCGTGACGTCAGGTCGTAGCGCATGCACGCGTTGCGCACCATTCTTACAGTGCATCGACACGCATAAACTACGTCGCTGCGTGTGATGCGCCACTGTGCTGTCGGACCAGGAGAACCAGCCGATCACCTACATGATGCGCGAGGCCGAGCCGACTCAACCAATGGACTGCTGACGCAATGAATCCGACCACGTTATTGCTGGTGCAGCTGGCGGTGATCCTGGGCGCAGCGCGCCTTTGCGGCGCAGTGCTGCAACGCATTGGTCAGCCGCAGGTCATCGGCGAAATGGCGGCTGGGCTGTTGCTTGGTCCGATCGCATTGGGTGCATGGCTGCCGGAGCTGCACGCCATCTTGTTCGCCGCGAAAAGCCTGCCACCGCTGTCCGGCCTGGCCACGATGGGCGCGGTGCTTTTCATGTTCGTGGTCGGCGTGGAATTGCGCGCGCCCGAAGGCACCAAGGCGCAGGTGCGCGCGTCATTGCTGGTAGGTCTGTCCGGCATCGTATTGCCGCTGTTGCTTGGGTTGGCGGCCGCGTCATGGTTGTTCCCGCGCTTCGCACCGCAAGGAGTTGGCTTCTGGCCGTTCGCCTTGTTCATTGCCGCGGCGATGTCAGTCACCGCGTTTCCGGTGCTGGCGCGCATCCTCAAGGACCGCAACATGACGCGTACGCCGGCCGGCCGCCTGGCACTGGGCGCTGCCGTGATCGACGACGCGACGGTATGGATCTTCCTTGCGATCGTGCTGACCTTGACCGGTAACAACGCGCATGGCGGCGTGGCGTTCACTGCCATCGGTGCGTTGCTCTTGATCGCCGGCGCGTTCGGTTTGCTCAAGCCTGCGTATGCGCGCCTGCTGCGACCGTGCGCGCACGACGGCCGGTATTCGCCGACGGCATTGGTGTGGGTACTGATCGGCTTGCTGGCGTGTGCCGCGCTGGCGGAGTGGATCGGGCTGCATGCGATCTTTGGTGCATTCCTGTTCGGCATCTGCCTGCCGCGCGAGGATCGCCTATTGGAGCATCTGGCTGGGCGCATCGAGCCGTTAGCGATCACCTTGCTGATGCCGGTGCTGTTTGCGGTTGCCGGCCAGGCCACGAGCGCTGGTGTGTTCACCGGTGCCGGACTGAGCGGATTCGTATTGGTGATCGGTGTGGCGGTGAGCGGCAAGTTGCTTGGCTGCACGTTGGGCGCACGCCTGAGCGGCCACGCTTGGCGCGGCAGCCTGACCGTGGGCTCGCTGATGAACGCACGCGGCCTGATGGAACTGGTGGTGATCAAGATCGGCCTGGACAGCGGCGTGATCGGGCCGGATCTGTTCACCCTGTTGTTCGGCATGACGCTGGTGACTACGGTGATGGCCTCGCCGATGGTGGCCTGGTTCCATGGACGCCGGGACGCGGCCACCGGCGCAGCAGTGGACACCGGTCGCCCGGGGCGCTGACGGGTACTGCGCGTGCTGGCACCCGGCCGCGAAAGCATCCGGCTGCGCACGCCGGCGGCTGACGCTCTTACCGCTTGCACCAGGCTGCAATCCACCAGGAGATGAGGTCCATGCCTACCACTGCCCGGAACGATCTCACCACGCCATCGGGCCTGTCCGAGCGCCAGGGCCGCCGCGCCGGCACATCGGCAGACGCGGCCATGCGGCTGCGTTGATGCGTTTTGCCACAGACCGCTGCCATGTCCCCAGACCTCGAATCCGGTTACGCACAACTGCCGCCGCCGCCCGACCTGCACACACAGCTGCGCTGCAGTTGGCGGTACCGGCAGGGTGCGGCGAGCGCACCGGTGCGGGTGTTGCCGGATGGCTGCGTCGATCTGATCTGGGATGGCTGCTCGCTGTTCGTCGCCGGCCCCGACCATGCCGCGACCATGGCCTGCGTGGCCCCGGGCAACGCACTGACGGGCGTGCGCCTGAGCGCCGGGGCAGCGGCCGGCATGCTCGGCGTCCCGCTGCGCATCAGCTTGCCGATCAGCGCGTGGCGCTGGAGGAGCTGTGGGGCGCCCATGGAAGCCACTGGCAACAGCGGCTGGGCGAGGGTGGCGATGCGTTGCCCATCTTGCACGGCCTGTGTCGGCAGCACGCCACGCCGGTAGATCGGCAGATGGCCTGGACCTTCGCGCAGCTGGCAGACCATGCAGCGCTGCGTGTGCCCGCGTTGTGCGCAGCGCTGGGCATCAGCGAGCGCCAGCTGCGGCGGCGTTGTCACGTGGCCTTCGGCTACGGCCCCAAGACACTGGAACGCATCCTGCGCCTGCAGCGCTTCCTGCGCCTGGCTGGTCATTATCCCACCCTCACCGCTGCCGCGCTGGAAGCAGGCTACGGCGATGCACCGCACCTGGTCCGCGATGCGCGCCAGCTTGCCGGGTTGGGTCCGCGCGAGTTGGTGCAGCAACACGCACGTTGATGGCCGTTTTCGCCAAGTCAGTGGGTGCCCGACAGCCCATGCTGTGCAGCCACCCGACACGCGAAATCGCCATGCACCACAGCCAGCAGCCTCACCGTATCGACTACCTGGAATTTGCAGTCACCTCGATCGAGGTCGCCAAGGCGTTTTACGGCGCGGCGTTCGATTGGACCTTTCAGCAGTACGGCCCCGACTATTGCGAGTTCCGCGACGGCCGGCTCACTGGCGGGTTCTTCCACGGCACACCGCAGCCGGGCGGCGCGCTGGTGGTGCTGGCCTCCGACGATCTGGCGGCCACGCAGGCGCGCATCGAAGCGGCCGGCGGCACCATCACGCGCCCGGTGTTCGCATTTCCCGGCGGGCGACGGTTCCACTTCACCGATCTGCATGGCTATGCGCTGGCGGTATGGGCGCAGGACGCTGACGGCGCGTGAGTGGCTTTGCACGACTGCCTGCCGCGCCAAGATGCGCGCCCACGCCGTCGACTGCGCCGGATGCGCGCAGCAGTCCGTCGCGCGTACATGTCGCCGGTGATATGCGGTGCGTGCGTTGCCGCGCCAGGTGTAGGACTGCGTCGGCATGTCTGGCTCGCAAGCGTCAGCTCAGATGACATCACGCGCTCGGCCACGCGTGCGCACAGACGCCGCTGAGCGGCGGACAAACCGAGCAAGTGAGTCAGGTGCGCAAGGGCCGCAGTACGCGACCGGCACTGCGGTCTGCGAGCACGGACCACACCACGACCGTGCTGCCAGGACGCTTACTCGCGCCCGTAGAGCCGCAGAAACATCTCCACCGCCGATTCGGCCACTTGCGCCTGCTGGGCGGGCGACAGTGGCGGCTGGCCCATCGCCAACTGCGGCCAGAACGCAAACCCCTTCACCAGCGCCTGGAGCTGCTGCGAGGCGAATTCCGGATCGACCTCGACCAGGCGGCCATCGGCCAGTGCAGCGCGCAGCCAGGTGGTGGTGCCCTCTTCCTTGCTGCCCAGTTGCGCCAGCAGCGCGCGGGCGCGTTCCGGCGAGTGGATGCCTTCGGCGATCGCCACGCGCGACAGGTCGATAAAGGCGGCATCGTCGAGCAGCCGCAGCTTTTGCTGCAGCAATTGCGTCAACTGCGTGCGCAATGATTGGTCGGGGCGATACGCCAGACTCACCGCTTCGGCACTGCGTTGCCACAGCCCGCGCAGGATCTCGCCGAACAATGCGTCCTTGCTGGGGAAATGGTTGTAGACGGTGCGCTTGGACACGCCCGCCGTGGCGGCCACGCGGTCCATGCTGGTGGCTTCGAAACCGTGCTGCCGGAACTCGGCAATGGCCGCCTCGACAATGGCGTGGCGCTTGCGGTCGGTGAGCCGTTGCTGCGCCGGCGCCGCGTCGAATGAACTGGACATGGCGCAATGTTACACCGCCCGGTTTACATTTCCCAAGATAAACTACACTGTGTAGTGTAATTACAGTACCGGCATCGCCGGTTCGTCCGCCCCCACCGATGGATAGCGTCGTGCCCACCCAGTCCCGTCATCTGCCACGCACCGCCTCGCATGCCGCCTCGCCGCAGTTCCGCAATGGCCGCTTCCGCAACGCATTGCCCACCCGCCTGAGCCAGCCCGGCGTGTTGGTTGGCTTGCGTTTGTTGTGGGAGGTGCTGTTCAACAAACCCACGGACACGGTGCCCTCGCAGGCGCTGCCGGTGCTGCCGCTGAGCGCGGCGCAGCTGCTTGAGGCGCCCGACCACAGCCTGTTCCGGCTCGGTCATTCCACGGTGCTGATGAAACTGCGTGGCGGCCTGTGGCTGACCGATCCGGTGTTCTCCAAGCGCGCCTCGCCGTTCGCGTTTGCCGGGCCCAAGCGCTTCCACGCGCCGCCGATCGCGCTGGACGAGTTGCCGCCGCTGGCCGGCGTGCTGCTGTCGCATAACCACTACGACCACCTTGACCGCACCACCATTGCCGCCCTGGCCGGTCGCGTCGGGGTGTTCGTCGCGCCGCTGGGCGTGGGCGACCTGCTGGTGCGCTGGGGCGTGGACCCAGCCAAGGTGCGGCAGCTGGACTGGTGGCAATCGGTGGAGGTGGGTGGCCTCACCCTCACCGCCACGCCGTCGCGGCATTTTTCCGGCCGCGGCCTGTTCGACCGCGACCGCACGCTGTGGTGCTCGTGGGCGATCCAGGACGCCGACCTGCGGGTGTTCTTCAGTGGCGACGGCGGCTATGGCCCGCACTTCAAGACGATCGGCCAGCGTCTGGGGCCATTCGATGTAGCGCTGATCGAAAACGGTGCCTACGACCAGATGTGGCCGGACGTGCACATGCAGCCGGAGCAGAGCCTGCAGGCGTTTATCGATGTCGGCGGGCGCACCTTGCTGCCGATCCACAACGGCACCTTCGATCTGGCCATGCATGTCTGGTCCGAGCCGCTGGAGCGCATCGTGGCGCTGGCCGCAGCCGCCAACGTCGCGCTGGCCACCCCGCACATGGGCGAGCGGGTGGATTTGCGTAGCCCGGCCAGCGGGCAGCGCTGGTGGCGCACGCTGGCATTGGCGCCATGACCGGCTGGAGCCTGGCCGACCTGCCACCGCAGCGCGCAAAGGTCGCCGTCATCACCGGCGCCAGCGTGGTCGGGCTGGGCTTTGAAACCGCACTGGCGCTGGCCGGTGCCGGCGCCAGCGTGGTGCTGACCGCGCGCAGCCCCGACAAGGGCGAGGCCGCACGGCAGGCGCTGCTGGCCGTGCATCCGGATGCCACGGTGCGCGTGGAACTACTGGACCTTGCCCACCTGGCATCGGTGCGCGCGTTTGCCGAGCGACTTGCCGCGCGCCAGCAATGGATGGACCTGTTGATCAACAACGCCGGCGTGATGGCGCCGCCGCAGCGGCAGACTACCGCCGACGGGATGGAGCTGCAGTTCGGCAGCAATTATCTGGGGCATTTTGCGCTGACCGCGCAGTTGCTGCCGTTGCTGCGCGCGGCAGCCGCGCCGCGTGTGGTCAACCTGTCGAGCCTTGCGCATCGCAATGCCCGCATCGATTTCGACGATCTGCAGACCGCGCGCCCATATCGCCCGTGGAAGGCATATGGCCAGTCCAAGCTGGCGATGCTGGTCTTCAGCATGGAACTGCAGCGACGCAGCGACGCGCAGCATTGGGGCCTGCGCGCCATCGCTGCGCATCCCGGTCTGGCGCGTACCGCCTTGATCGCCAACGGACCGGCGGCCCACGGACGCCGCAGCGCGATCGGTGCAGCGACCGCGCTGTTGGGTCCTTACATCAGCCATTCCGCAGCCGCCGGCGCGCTGCCTACCCTGTATGCCGCAACCGACCCGCAGGCACGCGGCGGTGGATATTACGGCCCGGCCGGCCTGCTCGAATTGAAGGGCGCTCCCGCTCCGGCCACCATCGCCCGCCAGGTCCACGACCGGCAGGCGGCGACGCGCTTGTGGGAGACCTCCTGCACGCTGGCGGAGGTAGCGTTCTGATCACCACGCAACGCAGACGGTTGCGCATCGGCTGCGCGTGCTCGCCTGCAGGTCGGCACGCAGTGCGCGGGCTCCATCGCGCCAGCGACTACAGCCGCTTCCACTCCAGGCCTTCGCCGCGCCGGTAATACACTGCCACTGCCTTGCCGTACACCGCCGAGGCATCGACAAAACCGAAATAGCGCCCATCCTGGCTATTGCCGCGGTGGTCGCCGATCGCCAGTCTCTTGCCGGCCGGCACACGCACATCGTGCAGATCCGGCCCGCCGCCGGCATCCAGATTCAGGTGCGCAATGCGCGCGCCGAAGCGCTCGCGCTCACCATCGTCATCGATCTGCAGCGGTTGGCCGTTGATGGACAAATGCCCATTGCGCAGCTCCACGCGGTCGCCTGCCACCGCCACCACGCGCTTGATCAAGCGCGTGCCATCGTGCGGAGAATCGAACACCGCCACATCCCCGCGCTGCGGCCGATCGCCACCGACGACGATGCGGTTGCTCAGCGGCAAGCGCCAGCCATAGGCGTGCATATCCACCACCACGTGATCGCCCGGCTGCAGGGTGGGCTGCATCGAGCCGCTGGGTACCTGGTAGTGATTGGCAAACGACGAGCGCGCAGCGGTCAGCAACACCAGCATGACCAGTAGCGGCAGCAGTTCCTTGCGCGACCACTGTGCGGCGCGCCGGAGGCGGGAGGTGGGATGCGCTGGCTGCATGGGAGACCTGTCCTGTGATCGGAAGCCGACGTGGCGTGTCGACGATGCGCCTGGGAAGTGGACTGTGGAAGTGACCAAAGGCATGGCAATGGGAGTGCTTGCTTGTGGCTTCCTGCCGTCCGCCCATACAAAAACGGGATGGCGCAAGGCCATCCCGTTTCGTCTATTGGCTTGCACGCAACTCGTGCAAGCGCAACGCGCAGACCGCAGCACTTACTCGGTCAAACCGCGATTCTCCAGCAGCGCCTTGACGCTGGGATCCTTGCCGCGGAAATCGCGGTACAGCGTGGCCAGGTCGACCGTGTTGCCGCGCGAGAGGATCTTGGCGCGGAAGATGTCGCCGTTCTTGCGGGTCAGGCCGCCGTTTTCCTTGAACCATTCGAACGCGTCGTCGTCGAGCACTTCCGACCAGAAATACGCGTAGTACCCGGCCGAATAACCGCCGCCCCAGATGTGGTCGAAATAGCTGCTGCGATAACGCGGCGGCACTTCGGCCAGATCCACCTTGAAGCGCTTCAAGGCATCGGCTTCGAACTTGCTCACATCCTGCAACGGCGCATCGGCCGGCTGGGTGTGCCAGGCCAGATCGAGCAACGCGGCCGACAGATATTCGGTGGTGGCGTAGCCGCTGTTGAAGGTCTTGGCCTTCTTGATCTTTTCCACCAGCTCGGCCGGCATCGCCGCGCCGGTCTGGTGGTGCTTGGCGTAATGGGCGAAGACCTTCGGATCCGACGCCCAGTGCTCGTTGAACTGCGAGGGGAATTCCACAAAATCGCGCGAGGTGCTGGTGCCGGAGATGGAGGGATATTTCACCTTGGAGAACATGCCGTGCAGCGCATGGCCGAACTCATGGAACAGCGTGGTGACGTCGTCGAAACTCAGCAGCGCCGGCTGGCCGGCAGCAGGCTTGGTGAAGTTGCAGACGTTGTAGACCACCGGTTTGGCGCCGGTGAGGCCGTCCTGCTCGACGAACACGTCCATCCAGGCGCCGCCGGACTTGCTGTCGCGCTTGAAGTAGTCGGTGTAGAACAGCGCCATCGAGGTGCCGTCGGCATCGAAGACTTCATACACCTTCATGTCGGCGTGGTAGGTCGGGATGTCGGTGCGTTCCTTGAACGTAATGCCGTACAGCTGCGTGGCGGCGTAGAACACGCCGTTCTTGAGCACGTTGTCCAGTTCGAAGTACGGCTTGATCTGCGATTCGTCCAGGTCGTACTTGGCTTTGCGCACTTGCTCGGCGTACATATCCCAATCGGAGGCGGCGAGTTTGAAGCCGCCGTTCTGCGCGTCGATGACCTTCTGAATTTCGGCTGCTTCGCGGCGTGCCTTCGCGGTGGCAGCGGGCACGGTGTCGGTCAGCAGCTTGAGCGCGGCGTCCGGCGTCTTGGCCATCTGGTCGCCCAGGCTGTAGGCGGCGTAGTTGTCGAAGCCGAGCAACTTGGCTTTCTGCGCGCGCAGCTGCGCCAGACGCTGGATGGTCTGGCGGGTGTCGTTGGCATCGCCCTTCTCTGCGCGGGTTTCCGACGCCTTGAGCACATCGGCACGCAGCTGACGGTCCTTCAGCGACGCCAGCACCGGCTGCTGCGTAGTGTTCTGCAAGCTGAGCAGATATTTGCCGTCGAGCTTGCGTGCCTTGGCGGCATCGGCCGCGGCGGCCATGTCGCCCTCGCTCAAGCCATCGAGCTTGGCCTTGTCGTCCACCACCACCGCACCGGCGGCCGAGGCGGCGACCAGGCGGGTATGGAACTGCGTGGAGAGCGTGGTTTCTTCCACGTTGAGCTTGCGCAGGCTGTCCTTGTCGGCATCGGACAACTGCGCACCGGCGCGTACCAGTTCTTGGTAGTCGCGCTCGACCAGGCGCTTTTGTTCCGGCTCCAGATTCAGCGTGTCGCGCTGGTCGTAGATGGTTTTGACCCGGGCGAAGAGTTTCGGATCGAGATTGATCTCGTCCTGATGCGCGGCCAGCTTGGGCGCGATCTCTTCCTGGATCTTCTGGCGTGCGTCGCTGGTATCGGCTTGCACCAGCCCGAAGAAGATGCGCGAGACGCGCGTGAGCGTTTCGCCACCGCGCTCCATTGCTTCGATGGTGTTGTCGAAGGTGGGCGCTTCGGGGTTATCGGCAATCTTGCGGATCTCCGCCAGATGCAGGCGCATGCCTTCTTCGAACGCCGGCAAGTAATCGGCATCCTTGATCTTGTCGAACGGCGGCGCCTGGAACGGCAGCGTGCTGGCGGTCAGCAAGGGGTTCGGCGCTGCGTCCGCGGCCGGCGTGGTGGTCTTTTCGGGCACGGTGGTGGACTCCTTACCGGATGGCTCTTTTCCAGAACATGCGGCCAATGCCAGGGTGATGGCGGCGGCCAGAACGACGGTACGCGACATGGCGTGTGATTCCTGAGTGGTTGTTACGGCAGCCGGTCACGCTAGCGGGTTTCGCGACCGCTGGCATGTGCCGTTGGATTGGTCGGTGGGGCGGTGTTGGCGACTGGAAGACTTGGTTGCGGCTGGTGCGCCCTCATCCGCCCTTTGGGCACCTTCTCCCGCCCTCGGGAGAAGGAGATGCCTGCTTGCGGGAGTGAGGAGTCGTGAGCTTCCCTTCTCCCCTGCAGGGGAGAAGGTGCCCAAAGGGCGGATGAGGGCGACTCGGACCACACGCCACACCCGATCACCCCCGTCAGAGCGTCTCGTCCTTGAAGATGGCCACATGCGCGGTGCCGTCGGTGCCGATCCAGCCGCGGTACATGCCCTCGGTATTGAACGGGAAGGCGATGTTGCCTTGCGCATCCAGCGCGATGGCGCCACCGTCGCCGCCGGACTTGGGGATTTCCTGGTCGATCACCGTCTCGGCGGCCCGTTGCAGCGATTGCCCGGCGTACTTCATGCGCGCGCAGATGTCGTAGGCGGCCACGGCGCGGATGTAGAACTCGCCCCAACCGGTGCCGGACACCGCACATTGGCTGTTGGCATACGTGCCGGCGCCGATGATCGGCGCATCGCCGACGCGGCCATAGCGCTTGTTGGTCATGCCGCCGGTGGAAGTGCCGGCAGCCAGATGACCCTCGCGGTCCAGCGCCAGCGCACCGACGGTGCCGAAATGCTTGGCGGTTTCCAGAGCCAGCTCGGCCTGCGCCTGGCGGTCGCCGGCTTCGGCCTTGAGCGCTTTCTGCAGCTGCTGCCAGCGTTTATCGGTGCGGAAATAGCTCGGATCGACCAGGGTGATGCCCTGCGCGCGCGCGAACTGCTCGGCGCCGTCGCCGACCAGCATCACGTGCTTGGAGCGGTCCATGACGCTGCGCGCCAGCTGGATCGGGTTCTTGACCGTGTGCACACCGGCGATCGCACCGGCCTTGCCGCTGGCACCGTCCATGATGGCCGCGTCCAGTTCGTTCTTGCCGTCATGGGTGAACACTGCACCGCGGCCGGCGTTGAACTGCGGCGCGTCCTCCAGCACGGTGATGGTGGCGGCCACCGCATCCACCGCACTGCCGCCACGTTGCAGCACCGCATGCCCGGCACGCAGCGCGCGCTGCATCGCCTCACGCGCCTGCGCCTGTTCGTCCTTGGAAAGGCTGGACTTCTCAACGCCTGCACCGCCGTGGATGACCAGCATTGGCGTGGCTGCGAGCGCCGGTCCGGCGATGAGCAGCAGAGAGAACGACAGACACAACGCGCGTGCGGTCCTAGCGATCATTGAGCTTCTCGATTGAATACATGTTCGACGGCAGACGCATCGGATTCACCCATCACCGCCAGCGATCCTTCAACCGCGCACCACCGGCCTCACAACGTATCGCGATGCTTGCCGCGCCACGGCCGGTACCAGGTGCGAATGGCGGCGATATCGGCGGCCATGTCGTTACCGGTCCAGAACGGCTCACCGATGCCCACGGTCTTGCTGGGGTAGTCGAAATACACCGGCAGGATCGGCACCTTGGCATCGGAGGCGATCTTCCAGAAACCGGCCTTCCAGTTCTCCACGCGCTTGCGCGTGCCTTCGGGCGTGATCACGTACCACATCTGCTCGGAGTTGCGGATCAGCCGCACCGCCTGGCCGATGGTGCCCTGCGGCGAGCTGCGGTCCAGTGGAATGGCGCCGAGCTTGCGCAGCAGTGGGCCGAGCGGCCACCAGAACAACTGCGATTTGCCGAGCACGCGCACGTCGAAGCCCAGCGCGAACTTGGCCGCAAAGCCCAAAAAGCCGTCCCAGTTGGACGAATGCGGGGCCACGATCATCACCAGCTTGGGCTCGTCGGGCAGCCGCCCGAGCAGGCGCCAACCGGTCATGCGCAAGGCAGTGCGGCCCAGCCAGCGGATGAAGCGGCCGTGCGCGCGCGGCATTCTGGGAGGGGATGGCTGCAGCAGGATGTTGGCCTGTGTTACCGGTGGCAACGACGGGTCGGTGTGACTCACGCTTACTCCCAATGGGACGCAGAGCGTCCACGTTTGATATGGCTGCGCTCACGCTTGGCATCCAGCCGCCGCAGCTTGGCCCCATGACTCGGTTTGGTGGCGACCCGGCGCTTGGGCACCGACAGGCACGCACTGATGATTTCGACCAGCCGCTCGCGCGCATCGTCGCGGTTGCGGTCCTGGGTCCGGAAACGCTGCGCATCGATCACCAGCACACCGTCGGCCGTCATGCGGCGGTCGCGTCGCGACAGCAGCCGCGCCCGCAAGGGTTCGGGCAGTGACGGCGAGCCGGCCACGTCGAAACGCAGCTCCACCGCGGTGGAGACCTTGTTGACGTTCTGCCCACCGGCGCCGCTGGCACGCACGAAGCGTTCGACGAGTTCGCTGGGCGGAATCGTCAGGCTGGGGGTGATCTGGATCGGGTCGCTGGCCATGTGCGCCGATTGTATCGGCAGCGGCGTGGACGCGCGCGCGAACGCCGGCTTCCCGTATGCTGCGGCCGGTCCCCCGTTTGCAGGATGCTCCGATGACACCTTCTTCTTCGCTCGCGGCCACGCGCGGCCTCGCTCGCCGGCTGCTGCTGGCGGCCCTGCTGGCTGCGGCCGCCCCGGCCGCACTGGCGCAGGCGCCCAGCGATGCCGACATCAACCGCCTGCTGGCCGCCTCGCGCGCGCAGACCATGCTGGACACGATGCTGCCGCAGATCGAAGCGATGCAGCAGCAGCAATTCGCCCAACTCACTGCACAACGCCAGCTCGACGCCGAGCAACAGGCGCAGTTGCAGCGCATCCAGGAACGCACCCGCCAGACCGTGCGCAAGGCGCTGTCGTGGTCGGAGTTGCGGCCGATGTATGTGGACATCTACAAGCGCTCGTTCTCGCGCGAGGACGTGCTGGCCATGGCCGAGTTCTACGAGAGCTCGGCCGGCCAAAGCCTGCTCGACAAGACCCCGGCCCTGACTCAGAACCTGATGGGTGCGATCCAGCAGAAGATGCTGCCGCTGTTTGCCGACCTGCAGAAGGACCTGGAGAAGATCGTCAATGAGCCTGCTGCGGGGCAGAAGCCCTGAGGGGCGGGGATTGGAGAATCGAGCTTGGGGGTGCGAACCGCGTGATCGCTGCGACGGGTGCGGGTGCGGGGTTGGATGGCGTTGTTGGTGACGGCGGCGCCCTACCTTTTCTGGTGACGGAAGAACACGGTGCGTCCTTCTCCCGCCGGGAGAACGCCTGTTGCAAGCATGCCCCCATCCGCCCTTCGGGCACCTTGCCCCGCAGGCGAGGGAAGGCAGCAACCCGGAAGGGAAGACGAGCAGGGAAGGAAGCAACCCGGAAGGCGGACAGGGAAAGCGGCAACGCGTGGAAGGCGAGCATTGAGCGTCGCGCTTGAGCCCCTCGCCCGCCTGCGGGAGAGGAGTTGGGGTGAGGGGACGCCTGCGCAGATGTCTTACAGGCCGAGTGGACGTCTGGATCTCTGTTGGCGCTTCTCCCGCCGGAAGAGCTGCTGTCTTGAGCGCGCAGCGGCGAGCCTGCCCCCATCCGCCCTTCGGGCACCTTCCCCCGCAGGCGGGGGAAGGCAGCAACCCGGAAGAGAAGACGAGCAGGGAAGGAAGCAACCCGGAAGGCGGACAGGGAAAGCGGCAACGCGTGGAAGGCGAGCATTGAGCGTCGCGCTTGAGCCCCTCGCCCGCCTGCGGGAGAGGGGTTGGGGTGAGGGGACGCCTGCGCAGATGTCTTGCAGGCCGAGTGAGTGTCTGGATCTGTGAACCAGGCACGCCACATCACGCCCTCTGCATGACGCCCAACCCCGCCATCTCCCACCCGAACAACGCGCACGCCTTGGAAAATTCCACATCCAGCGGCGCGGTGACGCTGATGCGCCTGCCATCGGCCGGATGCGGAAATTCCAGGCGTTCGGCGTGCAGCAACATGCGATGGACGCCCAGCATGCGGAAGCTACGGTTGTGGCGGCCGTCGCCGTGACTGGTGTCGCCGATCATGTGGTGCGACAGGTGCTTCATGTGCCGGCGAATCTGCCGGAAGCGGCCGGTCCGCGGCTGGCAACGCAGCAGTGCGTAACGCGAAGTCGTAAAACCGGTGGAGGGAATCTCCAGCTCGCCGGTGGCCAAACGCTGAAAATGCGTCACCGCCGATTTCTTGATTGGCTTGCCCGGCCCGCCATCCAGATTATGGTCGACGATGAAGCATTCCTCGGCCGGCCAGCCGCGGCAGACGGTCAGATAATGTTTCTCCACCTCGCCCGCCATCAGGGCCTTGCCGAGCGCACTCGCACTGTCGCGATCGAAGGCCAGCAGCAGGCAGCCGCTGGTAGCACGGTCAAGCCGGTGCACCAGAAAGATCGGCTTGCCCAGCTGCTCACGCAGGCGGTCGGCCAGGAAGTCGTCCTCTCCGCGCGCCAGCTTGCTGTCGTGGACCATCAGGCCCGCGGGTTTGTCGACGACGGCCAGGACATCGTCCTGGTAGAGAATCTGCAGATGCTTGGGGGATATGCTCACCGGCGGATTATCCGCATCACTGACACCGCATGCCACTGCGCATCCACGCGCGCTGCCGCGCTGGCGGCTGGTGTAGGATGCAAATTGGTCTCCCCGGAAGCCTCCCATGCGCACCTGGCTCCTGCTATGCCTCTTGGCGATCATTCCGCTGGCGCAGGCCGTCGAGATGCCCTACGACGAACATGCCGATGCCGGCGCGCAACTGCGCGCGGCGCTAGCAGCCGGCAAAACAGCGCACAAACCCACGTTGGTGATCTTCGGTGCGAACTGGTGCCAGGACTGCCGTGCGCTTGATGCCTCTTTGCACACGCCGAAAAACGCGCCGTTGATCAGCACGTCGTTCGTGGTGGTGAAGGTGGACGTCGGCAATTTCGACCGTAATCTGGACATCAGCCAGCGCTACGGCAACCCGATCCAGAACGGCATTCCAGCGGCGGTGGTGGTGTCGCCGACCGGCAAGCTGCTCTACACGACGCGTGCAGGCGAGTTGGCAAATGCGCGCAAGATCAGCGACGACGGCATCTACCAGTTCTTCGACCATGTCGCGCACGCAAACCATGCGCCCTGACTAGACGCGCTGCTGCACGGCCGGCAGCGTGCGCAGGTCTAGCCGCAAACCGCCAGCAGCGTGTTCTCGCCCGCTGCACTCGGCACCACCCGAGCGCTGTCGTGATTGCAGATGCCGGCAGATAGTTCCGCCAGCACGATTGTCGAGTCGCTCCATTGCTGCGCCGATCCGCAAAGCGTGCAGATGGATCACCACCAACACGCTCAGTACGGTGTGCCATCCTTGTGCTGGTACGAGCGCTGCCCGTCTGCCGTCGTCACCAGCATCAGATCGTCGTCCGGATAGGTGACGCAATCGCCGGCGCTGCGGTCGCCCACTTCCAGATACGTCACTGCTGCCTGGCTGCGATTGATCAGGCAATGCGCATCGCCGTCACCGGCGCGGAATCCGATGCACATGCCCGGCTGCAGCAACTGCTCGCCCGCGTTGGTGATCAGGGTCGGCGCACCGCTGACGATGTAGACGAATTCGTCCTGCAGCGAATGCCCATGGCGCAGCGCCGAGCGTGCACCTGGCTCCAACGTGGTCAGGTTGACACCGAAGTTGCGGAGTCCGAACACGTCACCCAGCGCACGCTTCTGGCGGCCGCCCATCTGCGCGGCGAACACCGGCGGATAGCTGGAACTGTGCGTGCGCGGCAGTACATCCAGTGCGGCGGTTGCGTCGTCGGGCATGGCCGTGCCCTAACGCCGCAACCAGGCGACCAGCAGCGCTGCCGAACCGGCGCCGCCGCTGATCCAGCTCCACACCGGCACCGTGCCCAGGTACCAGCCATCCGGATGCAGGCCGTAAAGTACCGCCGCGACCACCAATAACCCGCTGCCGGTGATGGCGGTGACCACGCGCGTTTGCAGCTTGCGTAGGCTCAGATCCAGTGCGCGCAGCTCGGTGGAACGGATGTCCACCTGATGCCGGCCTTCCACCTGCTGCTTCAGCCAGCTGTGCACCAGCCGCGGCATGTCCGGCGCGTGGGTCATGATTTCCGGCAGACGCTTGCTCAGTTCGCGCAGCACGCGGCGCGGGCTGTAACGCTCGCGCAGGATGCGTTCGAGCACAGGCCGTGCCACTGCCCAGATATCCAGCTTGGGATCGAGTTGCCGGCCCACGCCTTCGATATTGAGCAGCGTTTTCTGCAGCAGGATCAGCTGTGGCTGCAGGGTCAATTCATAGCGCTGCGCCACGCGAAACAATTTGATCAGCACCTGCGCCAGCGAAATCTCCGACAGCGGCCGGGTGAAATACGGCTCGCACACCGAGCGCGCGGCCGCCTCCAGTTCGTCGATGCGCACGTTGCTTGGCATCCAGCCCGCCTCCACGTGCAACTCGGCCATGCGGCGGTAATCCTTGTGGAAGATCGCCATGAAGTTCTCGGCCAGGTAGTACTGATCTTCCTGTGAGAGCTGGCCCATGATGCCGAAATCCAGCGCGATGAAACGCGGATTGAGCCGACGTTCCGGGTCCGAATCGACCCAGATGTTGCCGGCGTGTGCATCGGCGTGGAAGAAGTTGTCGCGGAACACCTGCGTGTAGAACACGCGCACGCCCTTGGCTGCGAGCGCCTTGCGATCGATACCGGCCGCATCAAGCTTGGCGATGTCGTCGGATGGAATGCCGTACACACGTTCCAGCGTGAGCGCACGCTCGGCGGTGTGCGACCAGATCACCTCGGGCACGTACAGATCGTCAGAGCCTTCCCAGAACCGGCGCAACACGCTGGCGTTGGCGCCTTCGCGCTGCAGGTCGAGTTCGGCGGCCAAAGTGCCTTCGATCTCGGCCACCACTTCACGTGGACGGATCTTATCGGCGCGCGGATGGGTGCGTTCGACCAAGGTGGCCAGCGAATGCAGCAAGGCGATATCGGCATCGATCTGGCGCTCGATCTCCGGGCGCAATACTTTGACCACCACTTCGCGGCGCACGCCGTTGGCATCTGGCGGCAACGTGGCCGCATGCACCTGCGCGATCGACGCCGACGCCAGCGGCACCGTGTCGAAGCTGGCAAACGCCACGCTGACCGGCAGGCCGAGTGCGCCTTCCACGATCAGGCGCGCGGCTTGCCCATCGAATGGCTTGACCCGGTCCTGCAACAAGGTGAGTTCTTCGGCCACGTCGGCCGGAATCAGATCGCGCCGGGTGGAAAGAATCTGTCCGAACTTGACGAAGATCGGCCCCAGCTCCTGCAGCGCCAGGCGCAGCCGCGCACCGCGCGATTGCGCGGCGATTTCGGCACTGGCACGCGGCACGAATGGTTTGGCCAGGCGCAGCCAGCGCTCTGCCGGAGTGCCTTCCAGCAAGGCATCCAGGCGGTAGCGCAGGATTACCCGGCCGATGCGGCTTGCCCGCAGGATCGCCTTCATGCCGCGTCTCCGCGCGCGCGCAGGCGGCTGACGCGCACGGCCAACCGCTCGACATCGTCGCGAAGTTCGTCCACGTCGTCGTGGAAGGCTTCGAGCTCGGCGCGTGGCACCACATCGCGCGATTCTTCAGTGACGAATTCGGCCGCGCTGTGCGCCAGATCCACTGCGCTGCGACGTGCCTGCTGCAGCGCTGCGCGCACCGCGCCAGCGATCTGCACGCCCAGGATGTCGCCGAACACCGCCACGAACGGCAACTGCCAATCCGGGTCGAAGCGGCCGGCCAGTTGTTGTAGCTGGCGCGCCAACTCGGCATCGCCGGAGACCTTGAGCCGGCCGGCCGGCGCGCCGGTGCGACGTGCGTTGGCCAGCAGCGGCAGTTGCCCGAGCAAACCGGCCAGGCTGCTGCGCACCGCCAGATCAGGCTCCTGTGCCTGATCGACCGGGCCGACCAGCAATCGGCGCTCGTGCACACGGATCTGCAGGGCCAGCGCGGGCGCCTCCAGGGTCAGCGCGATACGCTGGCCTTCCAGCGGCAGTAGGGCGTCGCGGGTATCCGGGTCCAGCGCCAGCGCACGGTTGAGCGCTGCCTGCAGGGCCTGGCCGGCGAGCGGCTTAAGGGAAGTGAAGAGTGATCCGGGCATGCCCGCATTCTACCGTCCCTGCATGTCGCAGCTGCTTGACGGCGGTGTGGCAGCACTGCCTGGCGCTGCAGGACTTCCTTCAGTGCGCACACCACAGGCATCCTGGCGGCTTCCATTCGCGACGGCAGGAGCGGGCAATGCGCAAGATTCGGGTCGGCCTCATCTTCGGCGGCAAATCGGCCGAGCACGAGGTCTCGTTGCAATCGGCGCGCACTCTCCTGGATGCGCTGGATCCGCAACGCTTCGAGCCGGTGCTGATCGGGATCGACAAGCAAGGCCACTGGCACGTCAACGACCCCGACAGCTTCCTGCTCCATGCCGACGACCCGGCGCGCATTGCGCTGCATCGCAGTGGTCGCGGGGTGGCACTGCTACCGGGCGCGCAACAGCAGCAATTGCGTCCCATCCAGCCGGAGCAGGCGCTGGCGCAAATCGATGTCGTGTTTCCCATCGTGCACGGAACACTCGGGGAAGACGGCTCGCTGCAGGGGCTGCTGCGCATGGCCAACCTGCCCTTCGTGGGCTCCGGTGTGCTCGGCTCGGCGGTCGCGATGGACAAGGACATGGCCAAGCGCGTGTTGCGCGATGCCGGGCTGGAGGTGGCACCGTTCGTCTGCTTCAACCGCCACACCGCCGCACAGGCCGATGTGGATGCGTTGATCGCGCAGTTGGGCTTGCCGCTGTTCGTCAAACCGGCCAACCAGGGATCTTCCGTCGGGGTCAGCCAGGTACGCACGGCCGACGAATTCGCCGCCGCACTTGCCTTGGCATTGGCCTATGACCATAAGGTATTGGTGGAAGCGGCCATTGCCGGGCGCGAAATCGAATGCGCCGTGCTCGGCAATGCCGCGCCGCGAGCAAGCGTCTGCGGCGAGGTGGTGGTGCACGACGCGTTCTATTCGTACCAGACCAAATACATCAGCGACCACGGAGCCGAGATCGTGATTCCGGCTGACATCGATGCGCAGACCCAGCAGCGCATCCAGCACATCGCGGTGCAAGCCTATCAGGCGCTGGACTGCGCAGGCATGGCGCGCGTGGATGTCTTTCTGTGCGCCGATGGGCGCATCGTGCTCAACGAGGTCAACACGCTGCCGGGCTTCACGCGCATCAGCATGTATCCGAAATTGTGGCAGGCAAGCGGACTGGACTATCGCGGCCTGATCACGCGGTTGATCGAGCTGGCACTGGAACGGCATGCCGACGACCAATTACTGCGTAGCGCAGTCGACCCGCACTGATCACCCAACTGCAGCTGCGCGCCGTACAACCGCACGACCGCGCCGGATTGCTTGCACTCAACACGACGCATGCCACCGAACTGTCCTTGCTCCACACAGACGGCCTGACGACCTCGCTGCAGATCGCGTGGCTCGCATGCACTGCCGCACCGGCTGTCGGCCTATTGCTCGCGCTGGGTCAAGACGCACCGTATGCCAATAGGAATGTCGCCTGGATGGCGACCGCTTCGCGCGGTTCGTGTAGGTCGATCGCATCGTCATTGCCGCACACGCACGTCGGCGCGGCCGCGCCACGCAGCGGTATGACGAACTCATCCATCAGGTACATGCTGCAGGACAGCTGTCGCTGGTATGCGAGGTCAATCCAATGCCTGCCAATCCCGCGTCGCTGGCGCGGCATCGGCAGCTGGGTTCTGCGCCGATTGCGATGCCATGCTAGCCAATGGCAAGCAGGTGCAGCATCTGGAAAAGAACCGCTGTAATCCGCGAAAAGGTGCTTATTTCCCGCCATCACGCACAAGGCCCGCTTCCTTGCAGAAGCGGGCCTTGTGAGCGCCAACCGGCAGCGCCGCTGCCGTGACGTATCGCAGCTAAGCGTTATACCTTGCCGCGACGGAACATCGAGATCACTGCCAGGATCAGGAACACCACGAACAGGATCCAGGCGATGTTGGTCGCCGCACCGGCGATACCGCTGAAGCCCAGCACAGCGGCGATGATGGCGATGACGAAAAAGATGATGGCGTAATGCAGCATGGCAAGGGTTCCAGAAGTTGTCGTGCCGAATCGGCGCAGACGTATCCTGAAGAGCCGGCGGTCTTTATCGGGTGATGGCGATGTCGTTGGAAGATGAGGATCGCAGCCGTTTCAGGCCTTCTTCGATGCTGATGCGCGGCACATAGCCGAAGTCGCGACGCGCTGGTTCCATGCTGTACCAATGTGGCGTGCACAACTGTTCTACCAGAAACCGCGTCAACGGCACTTCGCCTGGCAGACGCAACAGTGGCCATAGCGTTTCGCAGACCGCTCCGATCCGATATGCGGTCTTGAACGACAACGAGCGCGTGACTGCCGGCGCATCGACGGCAGCCAGCAAGCGATTGAGCAGTTCGCGCATCGGCAGCGGTTCGCCATTGGAAATGAAGTACGCCTTGCCTGCGCAGGCAGCCCCCACTGCAAGGTGTTCGAACGCATCGAAATGCGCCTGCGCGGCGTTGTCGATGTAGGTGCTGTCCACCAGGTTGCTGCCATCGCCGACCATGCGCAGGCGACCGGCGCGCGCGCGCGCGGACAGCCGCGGCAACAGATGATTGTCGCCCGGCCCCCAGATCAGCCGCGGACGCAACGCGACGGTGGCCAGCTGCGCATCGTTGGCCGCCAGTACCGCACGCTCGGCGATCGCCTTGGTCGCCGCATACGCGGCGCGCAGGTCTTCGCCATACGGCACTTCGTCGGCGCCCAGGCCCTCCACCGGGTTGGTGGCGCGATGGGTGACGCTGGGTGTGGAGGTGTAGATCAACCGCGGCACGCCATTGGCGCGGCATGCGTCGAGCACGTTCTGCGTGCCCACCACATTGGCCTGGTGATAGCTGTCGTAGCTGCCCCAGGCGCCGGCCTTGGCGGCGTTGTGAAACACCGCATCGATCCCGTCGAACGCATGTCGCACAGCCTGCGGGTCGGCCAGGTCGCCACGGATCTGGCCCACACCCAGGCTCTGCAGCACCGGGTAATCGCCGCGCTGAAAACTCACCACCTCGTGCCCACGCGCACGCAAGCCGCGGCACAACGCCTGGCCAAGAAATCCACCACCGCCAGTCACCAGAATCTTCATCGCTTTACACCGATCACAAGAGGAAACACGGAAGAACCACGGAGATGCGCGCACCGCTGCATGTGCTTATGCACGCTGCTGCGCTGCCCAGACCGCCAGTTTCTCGCGGCCGATCTTGGCGTTGTGGCGGATGTCGACCGGAAAACCCGGATGCCGCAGGAAGCGCGTGATACCGGCGGTATGCGCATGCGCAGCGCCCAGCGCATGCAAGGCGGTTTCGACTTGCGCAAACGCCGACACCGCCACCCCCGGCTGCAACTCCACGCACAGCACCGGCTGCTGCTGTCCGGCTGCGCCGACACCGACCAGCGCCGTACGCCGCACCTGGGGATGCACGTTGAACACCGGCTCCACCTGCTCGGTGTACAGCGGGCCGGTGGCCGTTTCCACGCGATGGGTCTTGCGCCCGCAGAACCACAAGCGTCCCTCCGCATCGAAATAGCCCACATCGCCCATGCGGTGCACGATGCGCTCGCTGCCATCGTCGCTGCGCTCGCGGATCTTGGCGATCCGCGTGGCGGCATCGCGGTTGAAATAGGAGTCGGTGGTGGTGGGTCCGGCGACGGTGATCTCGCCGACCTCGCCCACCGCCAGCACGCGCACGCCGCTCCAGTCGGCAATGGCCGCATCGTCGATGGCGATGATGCGCACCTCATTGGGTGCGACCACCTGCCCCACACAGGTGCCGGCACCGGCTTCGGTGGCAGTGCGCGTTGCGTCCAGGGTGCGGCCTTCGATCGCCGCCACCGGCAGACATTCGGTGGCGCCGTACGGAGTCCAGAATTGCGCATCGGCCGGCAGCAGTGCGCGGATGGTGGCCACCACATCCGGCGGCACCGGTGCGCCTGCCGACGTCGCCAGGCGCACGTTGGGCAGCGGCTGCCCATAGTCGGCCAGCACGCGCATCAATGCCGGCGAACCGAACAACTGCGTCACTCCGAAGCGCTTGAGCGCATCGTGCAGCTTGCGCGGGTCGGCGCTGCCCGGGCGCGTCGGGTCCATGTCCGGAATCACCGAAGTCAGCCCCAGCGCCGGGTCGAACAAGGCGAATGGCGGAAACGTCGGTAAATCCACACCGCCGGGCTGCATGTTGAACGCATTGCGCAGCAATTCGATCTGGCCGACAAAATGCCGATGCCGGTAGACCACGCCCTTGGGCACGCCGGTGGAGCCGCTGGTGAACAGGATCGCCGCGACATCGTCCGGTGCGGTATCGGCCAGTTGGCTGCCGGCGCCGGCACCATCGCGCTCCACGCGCGCCAGCGTCACCCCGCCCCAGCCGTAGCGTCCGCCGACGGTGACGATCTGCCTGGCAGAGCGCGCCCAGCGCAGCAAACGGCGCGCCAGTTGCGCAAGCGGTATGCCGATGAACGCCTGCGGCTGCGCCTCGTCCAGACACTGTTTGAGCGCGCGCTTGTCGATGCCCGGATCGACCAGCACCGGCACCGCACCGGCCTTGAACAACGCAAACATCAGCAGGAAGAATTCCGGCGACGGCCGCACCATCACCACCGCGCGCGCGCCACGGCCGATGCCGTGCAGGGCCAGGCCGGCGGCGATCGCATCGCTGCGTGCATCCAGTTCGGCATAGCTCAAGGTCACGTCGTAGGCGGCAAACCCATTGGCGGCGCGGCGGCCGGGGCAGCGGATGGCGATCTGATCGGGGCGCTCGCGCGCCAGCTGCGGCAAGGTGGCCGCGATATTGCAGAGAGTAGTCATCGCCGTATTATCACCCATGCACTCACGGTGCCGGCCGCTTGCGCGCAGGGCCCACCTGGACTTGCGACGGATGCGCGCCGTCGTCGGGGCACGCGCCCCCGCGATGCCGACGCATGAATCGCTTAGCGGCGGCGGCCTCCTGCCTCTTGTATCGCGGCACGGTTCGGTCAGAATGCCGCGCTCCCCACGCGATTTCGCCGCGCCAGGCCCGGCATCCATGGCACACCCCTGCCTTACCTGCGGCGCTTGCTGCGCCTATTTCCGCGTCAGTTTCCACTGGAGCGAAGCCGATCCCGCTTTGGGCGGCAGGGTACCGATCGAACTGACCGACTCCTTGCGTACGCACGAGCGGGTGATGCGCGGCACCTCGCAATCGCAACCGCGCTGCATTGCGCTGGATGCCGACATTGGCCGCTACAGCCGTTGCAGCATCCACGACCGCCGCCCGTCCTCCTGCGCCGCCGTGCCGGCGTCGCTGGAATTCGGGCAGCGCAGTGCGCAATGCGACAAGTCGCGCCTGGCGCATGGCCTGCATGCGCTGACGCAGGACGATTGGATCGGCGTGGACGATGCGCAGCGCAATCCGCTGCCGGCGGTGTGAGGCCTTAGCGCAACACGCATGTCGTCTGGCAACAACGTCAGCAGACACATTGCCGGCATGACCGATGCGCTGCATCGGGATCAGCTACAGGAACTTCAGTCCTTGAGCGCGGCTTGGCCAACGCGCATCCACTGCCGGCAAGGCGCTAAAGCGGATGACGCTCCAGGAACGCGCGAATCGCCGGCACCAGCACCTCGTGCTTGTCTTCCAGCACGTAGTGATTGGCATCCTCGAATGCAGTCACTTCTGCGTTCGGCAATGCGCGGCGAAAACCGGCCAGAAAGTGCTTGTCGAAACAGATATCGCGCAGGCCCCAGGCGATGAACGCGGGGCGGTCGGCAAACGACGGCAAGGCCTGTGCGGAGCGCTCCAGCAACGACCAGCCCCTGTCGGCCGGCGACAGCGGAATGTCCTGCATGAAACGGATCGTGGAGATGCGATTGCGCCAGTTGTCGTAGGGCGCGACATAGGCGCGGCGCACGGCCGACGGCATGCGGCGCGACACGCCAAACCATGAAGCACCGGACGAAAACGCATTGAACGTGCGGATGAACCACTCGCCCGGTCGCCAATGGCGGCCCATCGCGATCTGCCACGGCATCGGCTTTTCCGGCGGCAACGGGAACGCAGCCGTGTTGGTGATCACCAGCCGTTTGACCTGCGCATGATGCGACAACGCCCAGCCGAACCCGATCATGCCGCCCCAGTCGTGCACCGCCAGCGTGACCGGGCCGGCGATCCCTAGATGCCGCAACAAGGTCTCCAGATCGTCGACGCGCGACTGCAGGGTGTAGTCGTAGCGCGGCTGCGCATCGGGCGCATCGTCCGGCTTGTCGGACAGGCCCATGCCGATATGGTCCGGCACGATGCAGCGGTAGCGATCGGAAAGACCGCTGACCAGATGTCGCCACAAATAGCTCCACGACGGATTGCCGTGCAGCATCACGACCACCTCGCCATCGCGCGGACCTTCGTCCAGATACGACATCGCAACGCCGGGCCGCACATCGAAGCGTTTGGGGGTGAAGGGGTAGCCTGGGTAGTTCATTGATTTCTCGACTGTGTTGAATCCAAGGCAATTCGCCCTGTCGCAGCATCTGCAAATGCAGCGGGATCTCTCTCATGAATATGGTGACGTGCGGCCGGTACGCTCGGCCACGACAGTGACACGCCGACCCCACCGGCGGCGGCGTAACAGAGCGCGCACGTTACATCAGTCATAGCGGCTGCGCGCCTTCGCTGAGGATGTTGAGGTAGGCCTGGTACGCAAAGATGCGATGCCGCTGCTGTCCGGTGAGTTCGTTGACGATGTCCAGTTGCTCAAGGGTGCGTATTGCCGCGCGAATGGTCGGCGCGCTCAGCGACAGCTGCGGCGCAACCTGCGGCACGGACAAGACGACACGGCGTGCAAAGTGCTCGAACACCAACCCGACGTTGCCGGCAAGCTGACCCAGCGCCGTGATCCGTGCGCGATCACGTGCCAACAGCGCGAGCAGCCGCTGCGCCGTATCGACAGCCTGCTGCGCTGTTTCCGCGACGCCATCCAGAAAGAAGCCCAGCCACCCTTCCCAATCGCCACGTGTCCTGACTGCATTGAGGCGGTCGTAATACTCGGCACGGCGACGTTTGAAGTACAGGCTCAGATACAGGCTAGGTGCGCGCAATACACCTTCGCCGCACAGGATCAAGGTGATCAGCAGGCGCCCCAGGCGCCCGTTGCCATCGCTGAAGGGATGGATGGTCTCAAATTGCACATGCGCACGCGCTGCCTTCACCAACGGCGGCATCTGCCCGGGCAAGGCGTGCAGAAACTGTTCGAGCGCAGCCAGCGCTGCAGGCAATGCATCCGGTGGTGGCGGGACGAACTGTGCCAGTGCGGGCGACGCGCCACCGATCCAGACCTGATTTCGGCGAAATTCTCCCGGCTGTTCGCCAACTCCGCGCCCGCCCTGCAGGAGCAAGGCATGCACTTCGCGCAACAGCCTCAGCGGAAAGTCGTCCTCGCGCAAGCGCCGAAGTCCATGATTGAGCGCGGCAACGTAGTTGGAGACTTCTTCGACATCGTCGATGGGCACACCGGGCGCGGCGTCCATTTCGAACAACAACAGGTCCGACAGCGAAGACTGCGTTCCTTCGATCTGGGACGACAGCAATGCTTCCTTGCGCACGTACTGATACAGCAACAGTTCCGGATCGGGCAGCATCAGTGTGAGGCCGTCCACTCGTCCCAGCGCCTGGTCGGCGCGCTCTTTGCGCGCGACCAGCTCGGCCGCGGTGAAATCCAAGGCGGGCTGTGGCGGTAACGGATCCGGGATAAAGGCCTGATAGCGGCTTGCGGCCAAGGCCCGGGAGACGTAATGACCCGTCGTGCGATGTGGCATCGTTTTCCTTACAACCGGCGGTCGGGCCAATAAGGAAACTTTCCTACCACTTTCTTTCCTAAGTGGCGACTCAGTGCGGCATCAACCAACGCTTATGCCGCGCCTGAGCCAGCAACACTCACCAAACCACTTCCGCCATCGAGCAGTTCAAGCCCGAACCGATGCCCAGCAGCGCAATCCGGTCGCCCTTCTTCAGGCGGCCCAGTTCCTTGAGCTTGCTCAACACGATCGGCACAGAAGCCGGGCCGATGTTGCCGTGTTCGCCGAAGATGGTCATGACCTTGGCCGGGTCGATACCGAACGACTTCACAAATGCGGCGGTGTGCGGGCGGCTGACCTGGTGGATGACGAACTGGTCCAGCTCGTCCACCGCCCAGCCCAGCACCTGGCGTGCAGCCAGGAAGGTCTTCTGCGCCAGCTTGATGCCTTCGATCAACAGCAGCCGGGTGTCGGTGACCATGCGGTCCAGGTTGCCGCGGCACAGCTTGTTCCACTCGGTGGCCGAGCGGGTCACGCCGCCCTTGTAGCGCGGGGCGTCGGGGACCAGCTCGGTGCGCGCCATCACCATGGCTGCTGCACCGCAACCCAGCGTCAGCGCGGCGAGTTCGTTGCGGAACTCTTCCTCGGTGACGTCCGGCGAGGTCATACGCTCAAGGGTCTTTTCGTAAACCAGGTTGGCGGTTTCGCCATCCACGACCAGCGCGTAGTCGATCTCGCCGCGCTCAAGCATGCGCGCGGCGATGTCCATGCCGTTGATGAAGGCCAGGCAGGCGTTGGCCACGTCGAAGGTGACGCAGTGGTCGCTCACCCCCAGGTTGCCGGAGACGATGGAAGCGGTGGACGGTTCCAGGTAGTCGCGGCTCACCGAGGTGTTGACCAGCAGGCCGATCTTCTCGATGCCGATGCCGGCGTCGATCAGCGCCTTGCGCGCGGCCTGGGTGGCGGCGTCGGACGCCTGGACATCCTGGTCCCACAAACGCCGTGCATGGATACCGGCAACGTCGCCCAACACGTCGGTCTTGATCCCGAGGCGGTCGTAGGTCGGTTGCAGGCGTTCGTTGATTTCCTTGGAAGTCAGCGTGTGCGGCGCATCAACATGCGCCAGTCCCGCAATGGAGACATTCTGGAAGAGCATCGAAGTAGCGCCATGGCGTCAGGCGAGGGGGCGCTAGTCTAGCCGCTGGCTGGTTTTACCGCATCTTTACATTTGAATAGCCAGCGCCCCAGCCCAACGGTTCAGCGCGGCGGGCAGCGGAAGGCGTTGAAACGCTGGCTGCCATCGGCTGGCTGACCTTGTGCCTGCACCGCATTGGCATTGGCACCAGGCGCCTCGTTGCGCGCCAGTGTTTCCAGCTCTTCCTGCACGCGCAGCGGGTTGCGGTTGTAGAAACCGACCTTGCTCTTGACCGTCACCACCACTTCGCCCTGCTGTTGACATCCCGCTGGCACAGGGCCTGCGGGCAGCACCTGCACGCTTTTGCCGCTTTGTTCGATCGGCACCCAGGTGCAAGCCGCGGTGGTGGTGGCAACCAGAACAGACAGCATCAGTACGCGCATAAGTCATCACACCTGTGGGGAGAGCCGGATTGTGCCGTAGTTGCCTGCCAACGATTCGGCGCGTGGCGGTCGCCGCAATCCACCCATTCAGCGCACTGAACTGCCATGCCTTGAGCGCGGACGCCTGTCTGGCTGCGATGTCCGGCGTCCTGCAGCGCGTCCGGGTGTCCGGACGCGGACACTGCTACGAACCTGAAAACCCTTTAAAAACAAGGATCTTTGATTGGCACACCGTTTGCTGTGATGTCTCTCGCAACCATCCACAGCGCCAAAAACTGACTTTCAGCTGAACAAAATAAAAAGAACGACGAAAGTTCTTGTTCCTACCGAAACGGTGTACTACATTACTACCACACCACTTCCCAACAACACCAAGAGATCTCGCCATGAAAACCCAGACCCTGCGCATCGCCCTCTCCGCCGCCCTGTTCGCCGGCGCCACCCTCACCGGTTTTGCCCAGGCCGCCAGCCTGACCACGCTGGAGACCGTGCAGGTGCGCCCGGCCGCCGACCAGATCGCCCAGCAGACGCTGGAGCGCAACAGCGACATCCACACCCTGGCCGCCGTGCAGGTGCGTCCTTCGGTCGAACAGCTGGCTGCGCTGGCTGCCGAACAGGCCGGCCCGCGTATCGTCACTCTGGCTGCGGTGCAGGTGCGTCCTTCGGCAGAACAGCGCGCCGACCTGGTCGTGCGCAGCGCCGCCGCCAGCGCGCAGACCGCCTCCAGCCAGGCAGCTGGCGCCATTGGTGCGCTGATGGGCCAGGTCATCGTCAACCTGCCGGCACCGAAGCTGCAGCCCTCGCCGGCCGAGCTGGAAGCGCTGGTCAACGCCGCCATCGGCCTTTAAGCACGCGCGCAGCTACACTTGCGCGCATGCCAGCACCCGTCCTCGATGTCATCCTGTTTCAGCCCGAAATTCCGCCCAACACGGGCAATGTGATTCGCTTGTGCGCCAACACCGGCGCGCGCCTGCACCTGATCGAGCCGCTCGGCTTCGACCTCAGCGACAAGCAGCTCAAGCGCGCCGGCCTGGACTACCACGAATACGCACCGCTCAAGGTGCATGCCGACCTGCCCAGCGCCCTGGCCGCAATCGCGCCCCAGCGCGTGTTTGCACTGAGCACCCGCAGTACGGTGCGCTACGACACACCGCAGTTCGCCGATGGCGATGCGTTTTTGTTCGGCCCGGAAACCCGCGGCCTGCCGACCGAGGTGCTGGAGTCGATTCCGCCGCAACACCGGCTCCGTCTGCCGATGCGCCCGGACAACCGCAGCCTCAATCTGTCCAACACCGTGGCAGTCATGGTGTTCGAAGCCTGGCGGCAGTGGAATTTTGCTGGCGGCCAGTAAGCACGCTTGCACGCAATGAGACACCGCGGCGCACGCACTATTGGGCCCGCACTGCCACGCTTCCGTTGCGATCTTGAGTGAGGCACGTAGACGTCTGACGATCACTGGCGATCTATTGCGTCCGCGCTTGATCGACGGCGAGAGACACCGCATCGGCCAGCGGTCGTTGAAGCGATCATGCGTGCCGCCTTATCTGCACGCTTGATGCGCGCCTTGTCTGGCATCTCTCGAGCTTGCACATATCGCACTTGGGCATCCTCGCCAGTGCATTGCAGTCGATCGAGCGCCAGCCGCAACAGACATCAATCGCGTCGCACGCGTGCGCCCACTGCGCGGCGATTACACCACCGTCTGCACAGCGGTCGCCGCCTGCAACATGCCGCGACAGCCGGCCCAAAAGGCCACCGCCAGCAACGCAATCGCCCCCAACGCCAGAAACGCAGTGCGGTAACCGAAGGCATGCGCCAGCCAGCCACCGAACGCCGGGCTCAGCGCCGCGCCGATACCCTGCACCGTCATCACTGCGCCCTGGCCGACATTCACGCGCCCGGTGCCTTGCAACAACCGCGCGACCAGTGCCGGCACCACCACGCTTTGCAGGCCTGCGCCGAGCCCATCGAGGATCTGCACCGGAAATACGCCCCAGCCATGGATCACCGAGGCCGCCACCAGCGCACGCAATGGCAAGGCCATAAAGGCCACCAGCAAGACCCACCAGTGCCCGTGCACGCGGATCCAGCGCATCGCCAGCAGCGCGACCACGACCATCGTGGCCTGTGCCACCACGATGGTCGTGGCGGTCAACGCACTTGGGTCGCCGGCATGCGCCGCCACGATTGCCATGCCGTACAGCGGCAGCATCGCTGCATTACCCAGATGAAACAGCCCCAACGTGACCGCCAGCAGCGCCAACGGGCGGCAGGTCAGCAACACGCGCCAGCCACTGAGCGCATCGCCATCGTTGTTGCTTGCCAGGCCGCGTGCTGCGCGGTGGTCGATGGCCGCAGCCGGAATCGCCAGCACCGCCACCAGCGCCAGGACGCCGAAGAACGCGGTGAGCAGAAACACCGCAGCGAATCCGTAGCGCCATCCCAACCAGCCGGCCAGCACCGCGGCCAGCACATTGCCGGCATGGTTGGCCACCTGATTGCGCGCCAGTTGATGGTCGAAGCCGTGCGCGTGCACCAACCCCAAGGTAATCCCGGTCAATGCCGGGCCAATGCCGGCCGCCGCCAACGCCGAGGCGATCTGCGCGACGACCACGCCGGAAGAGGTGGGTTGCAGCCAGATCAACGCGGTGGCAAGCAGGATCGCCAGGCAGCCGATCACCACCACGGCACGTTTGCGCCGGGTGGCATCGACCAGCGCGCCGGCCGGCGTGGTGGCGAGCATGCCGGCAATGCCGCCCACGCTCATCACCGTGCCGATCGCCGCCACCGACCAGCCCTTGGATTGCAGGAACACGCTGAGGAACGGCCCCAGCCCGTCCTGCACATCGGCCACGCTGAAGTGCAGTGCTTCCAGCGCGCGCGTACCGCGTGGCCTGGCCTTGGTCATCGGCATGGCAATGCTCCACTGTCGGTTGTAACGCCAGCGCGCCTACCGGCGCGCGTGGCAGACCAGAGGGCGAGCATCTCAACCGCGCGCGTTGGCCGCATGTCCGGCTCCTAGTGTTTGGGTTTGGGTTTGGGTTTGGGTTTGTGCCCGGGCCCGTGCGGCGGATGCTCGATCTGCTTCAGCGTCGCCGCCTTGCCGCCCAAGGCATGGGCATGGATCAGCACGCCGTGCGGCGTGGCCTTGGTATCGCCTTCGGCCACCAGTGGTTTGCCGACCACCAGCTGTTTGGCGAAGTCGCCACCGGCGTGCGGCGGAAACCGCACCGTGACCGCGTCGTCGAGCAGCACGCCATGCACCTGCCCGTGCGGACCGTGCAGCAGCCGGGTGATGGTGCCGCTGTGCTGGGTGACTTCCGACTTGGGCGGTTTGCCGGGCGGCTTGGGTTTGGGCTTGGCATGCGGCCCATGCGGGCCTTCATCCAGGATGCGCTTGCCACCTTCAGGATCGATCGCCAACGCCACCAGCATGTCCACGTCACGCGGCTTGAGCCCACGCACGGTGAGCGCGCTGCCAGGCTTGAGTGCCTTCAGCAGCGCCTCCGACAGATGCGGCGGCGTGTGCACTTCGGTGCCGTCGTTGAGGAGCAGGCCATCGATATCGGCCTTGGGATTGAGCAGGAAACGCGCCAGGGTGCCGCGGGTGGCGGGGAGGAAATCAGGGTCGACCCAATGCATGGTGTTACTCCGAAAAAAGACCGGCACTGCCGATCAAGCCGCTGGCCACGCGGGGGCGTGGCCAGCGGAGGAAACCAACAAACCAGAAACGTGCAGTGCGACTCAACGACCGGCCGGCGGGACGGCAGCGCCCGGCGGGGGCGGCGGCAGCGGGCCGTCCGGACGCGGTGCGGTAAACAATGCACGCAGCGAAGAGCGGTCGCGGCCCAGCTGGGTGGCCTCGATCGCACGACCGTCCGGGGTGGCCACGCCGAAACCGCTGGCGCTCAGAGGCGCGCCGACGCGCAACAGATCGGCGAACTGCAGCGCCAGATGCGGCGGCATCCGCACCACCGTGCCATCGCTGACCAGGGCACCATTGACCTCGCCAGCAGGCCCATACACCAGGCGCTGGATCTTGCCATCGGCCTGCAGCGGGGTCAGCTGACCCGGGGGCGGCGGCGGCGGTGGCGGCGCGCCGAAGGTGGGCGGGCGATCGACCACCTCGCGGCCGCTACGGCCGGAGCGGATCGAACTGACCTGCAGTACCGGCAGATTGCCCAGGCGGAAGCCCTGCACGACGACACTGTCGCCGGCACGCACCGCAGCCTTCACTTCGGTGGACAAATGCGGCGGAAACCCGACCTGGGTGCCATCGCGCAGCCACAGGCCGTCGACGTCGCCATTGGGGTTGAGCATGAAACGCTCCACGGTACCGCTCACGCTCACCGGCGTGGCCGCAACGGGGGTGGGCGGAGCCGGCGGGCCGCCGATCGGGCCATTGGGAGCCGGCGGCGGCGGCGGGGCGGCAACTTGTGCAGCGGCGGCACCGATGGTGCAGGCCAGGGCAATTGCAAGAACGGTCTGACGCATCATGGGAATGTCTCCAGCGCGGCGGGAAGGGGCCGCGTACCAGAGACAAAGCAGTAATCGTGCCAATCACCAAGTACTTGTTTTAATAAGGATTTCATTGGCCAATGTCGAGATGAAGACGTCTGCATTTCATGCACCCTGTCCAGTTCGGGGACAGCTGCAACCCGGTCGGCGGTCGATGCGCGCGATCGTCACAGGCCGTAATCCTCCAGCTTGCGATAGAGCAGTTGCCGGTGGATCCCCAGCCGGCGCGCGGCCTCGGCGCGGTTGCCCTGGCTCTGTTCCAGAGCCGACTGGATCATCTGTTTTTCCAGCCGCGCCACCGCTTCGGGCAGTGTCCCGGTCGGCGCCGACGCACCATCTGGCGGCGCCTCGCCGGCCTCGGCCAGCGCTTCGTCCAGATCCGCCGCATCGATGCTGGTACCGCGCACCATGACCTGGCTGCGCTGCATGACGTTGCGCAGCTCGCGCACGTTGCCAGGCCAGCGGTGCGCAAGCAGGCGCTCCTGTGCAGCCGGCGACAGGCTCTGCGCGCGCGCTGCATTGGCGCTCAGAAAGTGCTGCGCCAGCAGCAGGATGTCCTGGCCGCGTTCTCGTAATGGCGGCAATTCGATCGGCACCACATTCAGGCGGTAACGCAGATCGCTGCGAAAGCGCCCGTCGGCCACGCAGGCGGCCAGGTCGCGATGGGTGGCGGCCAGCACCCGCACATCCACCTTCTGCGGGCCGCTGCCGCCCAACGGCGTCACCTCGCCTTCCTGCAGGAAGCGCAGCAGCTTGGCTTGCATCGGCAGCGGCATGTCGCCGATTTCGTCGAGAAACAAGGTGCCCCCATCGGCTTCGCGAATCAGCCCAAGACGGTCGCTGCTGGCGCCGGAAAACGCGCCCTTGCGATGGCCGAACAACTCGCTTTCCATCAACTCCAGTGGAATGGCCGCGCAGTTGACCGCAACGAACGGCGCCTCGGCGCGCTGACTGGCGCGGTGCAAAGCGCGTGCGGCCAATTCCTTGCCGGTGCCGGTTTCACCGGTGATCAGCACCGGCAGATCAGACGCCGCCGCCAGCCCGATGCGCTTGTGCACCGTGCGCATCGCCGGGCTGTGGCCGACCAACGCATCGTCGTCCTCGTGCGGGGCTTGTTGCGTTTCCGTCGCTGCTGCCTGTGCATCGGCACGGCTGAGCAGCGCGCGTTCCACCACCTCGACGATGTCGGCGCGTCCCACTGGCTTGACCAGATGATCGAAGGCACCCAACGTCATCGCTTCGATGGTGTTGCCGCTGGACACATGGGCGGTCAGCATCACCAGCGGCACCTGCCGCGCCTGCGCGTCGTCCAGGCGTGCACGCAGCACCGCGATGCCATCCATGCCCGGCATGCGGAAATCCACGAACGCCATGTCGATCCCGCCCTCGCTCAGCCGCGCCAGCCCGTCCGGCCCGTTGTCGGCCGCAAGCACCGTGTGCCCGAGCGAGCGCAAGGTGGCCTGCAAGGTCGTGCGAAACGCCGCATCGTCGTCGATGATCAGGATGCACGCCATGGCAACTCCAGGATGAAATGCGTCAGCCCGTCGGCATGTGTGTAGCGTGCCTGCCCGCCGTGTGCGCGCGCGATCTCGCGCACCAGCGCCAGCCCAAGACCATTGCCATCCGTGCGGCCACTGACGAACGGTTCGAACAAGTGCGCAGCGATCGGTTCAGCGATTGCCGCGCCACGGTTGGAGACCTGCAGCTGCAACATGCCCTCCACGTCTGCCGCCTGCAGCGTGACCTCGCTGCCTGGATCGGCATGCTGCACGGCATTGCGCACCAGGTTGTGCACCGCACGCCCCAGTTGCTGCGGATCCAGGGTCCAGCGCAGCGGCACAGCCGGCAGCAGCACGCGGGGCGGCAGCGTGCCGGGAGGCGCCAGGATCGGCTCCAGCAGGGCCGTCAGCCAGTCCTGCACCACCACCGTCTCCAGCTGCAGGCGGATCGGCTGCACCATGCCGAGCAGGCTCTCGACCACGCCATCCAGGCGACGGATCTGCCCAAGCATCAACTCGCCATGCGCGGCGTCGTCCGGCGTCGCATCGCGGCGCGCGATTTCGTTTTCCAGCGCCAACCGCATCGTGGCGATCGGGTTGCGGATTTCATGCGCCACCGTGGCCGTCATGCGTCCGAGTGCAGCGAGCCGTTCGTGTCGCGACAACTCGTCGGCCAGGCGGCGGGTCTGCGCCAGTGCCTGCGCGTTGCGTTGCGCATAGTCATTGACCGCTGCGCCCAACCGGTCCAGCTCCGGCGTGCCGGTCGGCGGGATATGCGGCGTCTGGGTGTCGGCGGCCAGCGCCTGCTGGATGCGCTGCAGGCGCTGGCTCCAGCGCCGCACCAACACGCCTAGCGCAATCGCCGACATCGCCACCATGGCGAAGATCAACAGCATGCCGACGACCAGCGGCCGCCAGGCATCGGCCTTGCTGGCCGGCACCCGGGTCATCGTCCATGCCGCGCTGTTCGATGACAGCGGACAGGCGCTGATCAGCAGCACCTCGCGACGACCGTTGCGACGGTACTGCGCCGCCTTCTTCTCGCTCACGCTCTGCTGCGCCGTCCTGACGATATTGGCCCACTCCGCAGCGGGAATATCGGTCTTGTGATCGCTGCCGTCGTAGGTCGGGTACGCATAGGCAACAAAGCCCTTGTGCAGGTCCCAAACGCCACCTTCGACACCTGGGGCATCGGCCAGCACCAGGTGCACCACCACCGCCGCCAGGCCCACGCCATCGTCGCCGCTACGTGCCGCCTCGCTGGCCCCGACATAGCGTTGCACGATGCGCGCGCATTGACCGCTCAATTGCTGCCGCGCCTCCTCCAGCCGCACGCCCTCGGTCTGCCGGTACAAGCCGTACAACACCGTGGCCACGCCCAGACAGGCGGCCACAATCACGATCCAGATCAGCAATAGTTGCCGGAGCAGCGAACGGGGCATGGGCGAAGCGGCCTGAAGAGGTCAGCCAGTGTGCGCGAGTGCAACTGAATTAACGCAGGTTGGTCTTGACCAGCTCGATCACTTCATCACCCCGCCCGCTCATCACCGCCTTGAGCAGATACAGGCCCATGCCCTTGGCCTGTTCGAGCTTGATCGCCGGCGGCACCGCCAGCTCCTGCGTGGCGATGCGTACATCAACCAGCGCCGGACCCGAATGCGCGAAGGCCTGCCGCAATGCGCGTTCCAGTTGCGATGACTCATCCACGCGAATCCCAAGGATGCCCATTGCGTTGCTCATCGCCGCAAAGTCCGGATTGCGCAGCTCGGTGCCGGTATCCAGGTACCCGGCCGCCTTCATTTCCATCGCCACAAACCCCAGCGAGGCATTGTTGAACACCACCACCTTCACCGGCAGATTCAACTGCGCCAGCGAGATGAAATCGCCCATCAGCATTGCAAAGCCGCCATCGCCCGACAGCGAAATGACTTGCCGCCCAGGAAATGCCGCCTGCGCGCCCAGCGCCTGCGGCATCGCATTGGCCATCGAGCCGTGATTGAACGAGCCCAGCAAGCGGCGCTTGCCGTTCATGCGCAAGTAGCGTGCCGCCCATACCGTGGGCGTGCCGACATCGCAGGTAAACACCGCATCCTGATCGGCAATCTGGCTGATCAACCGGGTCACGAACTGCGGGTGCAATGGCTCGCCCGGATCTGCCGGCACCGCCAGATCGTCCAGGCCTTCGCGCGCCTTGCGGTAGTGCGTAAGCGATTTTTCCAGGAAGCCGCGTTCTTCGCGGCGCTGCAAGTGCGGCAGCAATGCCGCGATGGTTTCGCCTACATCGGCGGCGATGCCCAACTGCAACGGGGTGCGCCGACCGAGCGCGCTCGGGTCGCGATCCACCTGCACGATGGTCGCGTCCTTCGGATAGAACTGCCGATACGGAAAATCGGTGCCCAGCATGATCAAGGTGTCGCAGTTGAGCATCGCGTGGTAGCCGGAACTGAAACCGATCAGGCCGGTCATGCCGACATCGAACGGGTTTTCCCACTCCACGTATTGCTTGCCGCGCAACGCATGCACCACCGGTGCCCCCAAGGTATCGGCCAAGGCCACCACCGCATCATGTGCGCCGGCGCAGCCACTACCACACAACAAGGTCACCGCTTTGCTTTGCTGCAATCGCTCGGCCAATTGCCGCACATCCTCGACGGCAGGCAGCACACGCGGCTGACGCAGTGCCGGCCATTCGCTGGAGATCTGCTTGTCCACATCCAGCAATGCGATATCGCCGGGAATCACCACCACGGCCACACCTTGCTGCAGGATCGCCGAGCGCATCGCACGATGCAGTACTTCCGGCAACTGCGCCGGGTTGGTCACCAATTCCACGAAGTGACTGCATTCGCGAAACAGCTCCTGCGGGTGGGTTTCCTGAAAATAATTCAGCCCGATCTCGGACGACGGGATGTGCGCGGCGATCGCCAACACCGGCTGCCGGCTGCGATGGCAGTCGAACAAGCCGTTGATCAAATGCAGGTTGCCCGGCCCGCAACTGCCGGCGCACACCGCCAACTGGCCGGTCACTGCCGCCTCCGCGCCTGCGGCGAACGCGGCAACTTCTTCGTGACGCACGTGCATCCACGCGATGGTCTGCATTTCGCGCAGCGCGTCGGTCAAGCCATTGAGGCTGTCGCCGGTCACCCCCCAGATCCGCTCAACCCCAGCGCTCTGCAGCGTTTCGGCCAGAAACCGCGCCACCGTTCTCTTCTTCGCCACGATGCAGCTCCACACGTATGTTCAACAAGCGTGCAATGCTCCCAGCGGCGGTGTCAGTGGAATGTGCTCGTGTAGCGAGCTCGCGCCAAACGCTGCAAAACCAGGCGATCTACGCACTTGTGCACACAAGCCTCACATCGGCGCTACAAAAGCGCTAGAGCATCACGTTTGCACTTGCCGTACGCGCATCTGCACGCAACACAAGAAAGCGCAGCTGAATCTGGCGCGATGATTCATCAACTGGTCAGTCCAGAATTCATGTCGCGTTCCATCGAATAACGGAGAATTTACATCTCGGCAGCGAACGGCATTCGCCTCAGCGCCGGCCCAATCAAATAAGTATAGGTATCCCGATCATGAAGACTTCTTTGCTGGCCCTCGGCCTTCTCGCAGCTCTGCCGTTTGCGGCTTCGGCTGCTGAAAACCTCTCCTACAACTTCGTCGAAGGCGACTACGTGCGCACTCCGACCGAAGGCCGCGATGCGGACGGCTGGGGCGTGAAGGCATCTTATGCCGTCGCTCCGAACTTCCACGTGTTCGGCGATTACAGCAAGCAGAATGCTGACGACAACAACAACGTGTTCGAAAACACCAACTCCGACTTCCAGCAGTGGGGCGTCGGTGTGGGCTTCAACCACGAAATCGCCACCAGCACGGACTTCGTTGCCCGCGTTGCGTACCGCAAGCTGGACCTGGACACCCCGAACATCAGCTTCGACGGCTACAGCGTTGAAGCCGGTCTGCGTAACGCCTTCGGCGAGCACTTCGAAGTCTATGCACTGGCTGGTTACGAAGACTTCTCCAAGAAGCGTGGCATCGACATCGGTGACAACTTCTACGGCCGCCTTGGCGCCCAGGTGAAGTTGAACCAGAACTGGGGCATCAACGGCGACATCCGTATGGATGGCGACGGCAACAAGGAATGGTCGGTCGGCCCGCGCTTCAGCTGGTAAGCCGCACGTTGAACTGCAACGCGACTCTCTCTCCCGCGTTGCATTGGAAGCCCGGTCCCCCGACCGGGCTTCTTTCTTTTGCGCGATCGGTTGGCGGTATGTCCGCACACGTTGCCTAACGCGGCGCTTTGCACTGGGGAATCCTCACCAACGATGCACCTTGCCACGGGGAAGTGGCCGCGTCCGCGTTGGGTGCGTAGCAATGCCTGACGCCTGATCCGCCGAAGCTTTACGTACGCCGCACAGCAGCCAATCAACAAAACGCCCGGCAGTGCCGGGCGTTTTGTTCTGCATCTTCGCAATGGGCACCCAAGTGCCGCTGTGTCGTCAGGTAAACAAGGTCTGCGGATATTCGGGCTTGCGCTCGCGTGCCAGCAATTCCTTCAAGCCTGCTTCCGGAGTGATTTCGCCATGCAATACCGCGCGCACAGCGTTGGAGATGGGTAGCTCGATGCCGTGGTGTTCGGCCTGGCGCATGACCTCGTCGGCTGTCTGCACCGATTCGACCACCTGGCCGATCTCGCGAATCGCATCGTTCAAACTCTGCCCACGGCCTAACGCCAGGCCCAGGCGACGGTTGCGCGACAAATCGCCGGTGCAGGTGAGCACCAGATCGCCCAAACCGGCCAGGCCCATCAGGGTTTCCGGACGTGCGCCGATCGCCGCCGCCAGACGCAGCATCTCGTTCAAGCCACGTGTGATCAAACCAGCGCGTGCATTGAGGCCAAGCTGCATGCCATCGGCCACGCCGGTAGCCACGGCCAGCACGTTTTTCATCGCACCGCCCAGTTCGGCGCCCACCATGTCGTCGCCGGTGTAGGCGCGGAAAGTGGGGCCATGCATCGCGTCGGCCACCACTTGGGCAAACGTCGCATCGTCGCCGTGCACGGTGACGGCCGTCGGCAGGCCGAGCGTGACTTCCTTGGCGAAGGAGGGCCCGGTCACCACGGCCAGCGGAACGCTGGGGCCGAGGATGTCGCGTGCCACTTCATGCAGAAACCGCCCGGAACCGGGTTCGAACCCTTTGGTCGCCCAGGCAACGCCCGCGTCCGCCGGGCGCAGCGGTGCGATCAGCCGGATTGTCTCGGTGAACGCATGCGAGGGCACCACCACCAGAATCCAGGTGGCGTCAGCGACGGCCGCCTGCAGGTCGGTGGTGGCACGCAGGCTGTCGGGCAGTGGAATGCCCGGCAGATAACGCACGTTCTCATGGGTGCGGGCGATGATGTCCACCATCGCCGCATCGCGGCCCCAGAGCACGGTCGAGTGACCGTGTCTGGCGAGCAGCGCGGCCAGGGCCGTGCCCCAGGAACCGGCGCCGAGAACGGCGATCTTGTGGGTCGAATCGCTCATCGGCGCAATCAAGGCTTAGGCGTTGCCAGCCGGCTCGGAATCGGCCAGCGAGGTGCCTTCGTTCTGGCGCTGACGCAGGGTTTCTGCATACAGGGCTTCGAAATTGATCGGCTGCAGGTAGAACGGCGGGAAGCCACCAGCCTGGATCAGATCGCTGACCAGCGTACGCACGTACGGGAACAGGATGTTCGGGCACTGGGTGCCGAGCAGCACGTCGATCGCCTGCGGCTCCAGGCCGACCAGGCCGAACACGCCGGCCTGCTGCACTTCGGCCACATAGGCAGTCTTGCCACCGGCGGTGCAGGTCAGGGTCACGGCCAACACCACTTCAAAAGCGTTGTCGTTGAGGCGCTGGACCTTCTGGTTGAGGTTCAGCTGGAGCTCCGGCTGGTTGGCGTCATTGAAGACGGCCGGTGCGTTCGGCGATTCGAAGGACACGTCCTTGACGTAAATCTTTTCGATGGTGAAGGCGGGGCCAGCAGCGGCGTCGGCCGGCGCAGCGGCGCCGTTGAGGATTTCGTCGGACATTCCTAACTCCAGAAACGATTCGGTGGATGCAGCGTTGAGTGATGCAGACGTGAAAGCGCGAGTCTCTCACGCCAGCAATGGGGGCTTGCCGGTCGCCGCACAAGGCGGATCAGCGGCCCTTGATCAGTGGCAGCTCGGCCATCTGCCAGGCAGCGACACCGCCTTCGAGCCAATACACCTGCTCGAAACCGGCTTTCTTCAGCGTCTTGGCTGCACCAGCGGAGGTGGTGCCACTGCGGCAGACCACCACCACGGGCGAGGCCTTGGCGTTGGCCAGCAGCTTGCCGGCCGGGTCGAACTTGGCCAGTGCCACATTCCGGCTGCCGGCGATGTGGCCTTTTTCGAAATCGGCCGTCGGCGACAGGTCGATCACCAGCGCGTTGTCGCTGTTGATCAGACGGGTCAGCTGGGCCGGCGTGAGCGCGCGATAGCCGCGGAACAGGCGCGCGACCTCGGTGACGATCAGGGCGATAGTCAGGCCCACCAGGGCCAGCGACAACATGGGGTTGCGGCCGACAAAGGCCTGCAGCTCTTCGAAATTCACGGGGTCAGGGTCAGTCGAGCGGGCGGGAATTGTCGCACAGCTGGCGCACGCGACGCCCAGCGCGCAGGGGCCAGGCTATTGGCCTTTCCACAAATCGGGCAGACCGCTGGCCAGCCACCAGCGCTTCTGCTCGGGATTCCAGCGCCAGATCTCGATGCCGCGCACCAGCCGTTCGGCCTGGGTGTTGCGGTTGATCACGCGCAATTCCACCTCGCGGCGCAGGTCACCATTGGGGTCTTGGCCCACGCGCACCTCGCGGTAGCCGGAGATCTGTATCTGCTCGTAGCGCGAACGTTCCAGGTCGCTGAGCGGATGCGCCTGGGCATACGCCGGCTCAACGAAGCCCTGCGCGGCGTCGAAATCGTTCCAGCGCACGGCGGCCGTATAGGCGGCCTGGGTGGTTTCCAGCGCGCGCGCCTGGGCGCGGCTGCCGGCGTTGACGACCCCGCTCAGCATCGCCAGCCCAAGCAGCACGACCGTTGTGATGATTGCACGCATGCGTATTCCCCCTGATCCAGCGCGCATCCTACCGCTTTGGAAACGCCACGAAGCGCCCGCTCAACGTGGCTGCCGCGGCGCCCGAGCCCAGCGCGATCTGCGCACGCATGCCGATGCGCGCCTTGCCGCGCTGCCGGAACGTTGCCAGAAACGCCTCCCAGCTCCCCAGCTCGGACGGCTCGGCATTGGCCACCAGGTCTTCGTACACCGGCGCGACGTAGCGCAGTTGGCTGTCGGCAACGTAGACATCGGCGCTGTGTCCGGCCAATTGCAGTTGCAAGGTCAGCCAGCCCCAGCTGGCCAGTGTCATCAGCGAGGCCAGGCTGCCGCCGAATGCATTGGCCTTGTCGTTGACGTTGGCCTGCAGCGGCGCGCGCAAGCGCAGCGCACCATCGTGCAAACCATCGACGGCAATGCCCATCGACAGCACCGGTGGCATGGCGATGAACTGCGACTGCAGCGACTGCAGGGCGGATGCGAGCGTGCACGAAGGAGGCATCGGCAAAGACTGAAAGACGGCGAAGGGCGGCATCATGCCGCAATGTTCTGCAAGCGTCTTGTGCACTTGCGTGACATGCGGCACCGCATGGTAAATGCAGTCATCGCCGCACGCGACGCGCGGGTCGGCTGCGCTTGGTAGTTGCATGCAACAGATCGACCGAAACCGCATGCCAGAGCGGAGGGCACGCAATCAGCACGCCAGGCCAACCGCATGCCTGCCAGGGCCTTGGCAACCAGCGGTCCCTGCGCTAAGGCGAAAACACCACTTTGCGATAGCCCTGCGCCACCCGCAGCAACGCCGTGGCTTTGGCTTTCCAATGCGTGCTGCGCCGCTTTTGCGCTTGCGTCAGCGGCATATCGATCGTGCTGGTGAACACGACGTTTTCCGCCGCCGTATGGAAGAACTTGTCCTGGATACAAGCGGCCGGCGAGAGTTGATACGTGGACAGTTGGTGCGCGACTGGCGACTCATTCCAACCGAACAAAAAAATATCGGCCATGGTGTGCCAGCGCGCCTCCGCAGCCAGCAGCAATCGCGCGGCATCCCTGCTGATGATCAGCGCACCCGCGCACACCGGCCAGCAATGTTGATACGTCGATGGGCGCACCAGGCGCAGTTGGCGCCCGGCGACGTCGGCAACCTTCGCATCAAGCTTGATGCGGTTGTAGGACGGCTCCAGGCGCACGATGCTGTTGCCGCCCGGTAGCCAATCGGTGCTACGCAACAGCGCCGGCAGCGCATCGGACAGATGCATGTCGTCTTCGAAAATCGCGGTGTAAGCGTCAGCGGAATCGGCCGCAATGCGCCACGCCGCCTGATGACTGAGAAAGCATCCGATGTTGGACGCTGTCCACTTGCGCGGGCCGGTGCTGAAGGCATCGCCCGATCCTTCCAGTGGACGCTCGCGTACGAAGTCGGCGATCTGCTCGGCCGTCAACGTGGCGCCATCCACCGCAGCAATGCGCTCGAACGGCACGCCCAGCGCATCGAAGCGCGCCGACATGGCCTGTCGCCGGTCGCTACTGCGCTGCATATTGATAAGGTAGGACTTGATCACTACGCCACTCCAGCACGGTTATCGGCCAGGATCGTGACGGGATTCCCCGCGGTTGCAATAGGTTCTGGACTGAGACGAAGGGCGCCAGTCAGGGTGCCCAAACATCGCTCCCGCTGCCGGCACTTCGCCATCGATTCGCACTGGCATCCCTCTAGATGCAGCGACATTGCGCCGCAGGTGGCAGCGCTCTCGCATAATTACGCCATGACCGGCCTTGCCCATCCCGATGCTGCCTGGACCCTGATCTCGCTGCGCCCCAGCGGCGAACATGCGCCGCTACGGCGGGCAGTTGCGCGGCATGGCGGACGGGTACTTGCGCTGTCGCCGTGGCGCTTGCAGACCAACGACACCGCACCGGCGCTGGATGCGCTGCGGCAGGCGCTGGCAGCACCGATTGCGGTGTTCACCAGCCCGGCGGCCGTGCAGGCGGCGCATCGTCTGGCGCCGCTGCAGCGGCCGGCGCAGGCACACTGGGTGAGCGTGGGCGATGGCACTGCGCGCGCATTGCAGGCCTGCGGCATCGACACCGTGGTGCGCCCGACGCGGATGGATAGCGAAGGACTGCTGGCGCTGCCGCTACTGCAGTCGCCGCTGCAGGCCGTCGGGCTGATCACCGCGCCCGGCGGACGCGGCATGCTGGCGCCGACGCTGGAACAGCGCGGTGCGCGCATTGTGCGTGCCGATGTCTATCAACGCGTCCCGCTGCGCTTGCGCGCATCGGCCATGCACGCCTTCTCGCTCGCATTGCCGCGCAGCGTACTGGCGTTGAGCAGCGCCGAGGCACTGACGCTAGTCCTGCAGCAGCTGCCTGCCGCCCTGATTGAAAGGTGGCAACAGCGGCCGGTGGTCGCGTCCAGTGATCGCATGCTGGATGCCGCGCACGCCGCTGGCTTCATCCACCGCATACGCGCAGACGGCCCGCTGCCAGTACAGCTTGCCGCTGCTGCCGCAGCGATCGTGACACCACCGCGACCTTGCTGAACTGCGAACTCAAGCACAGCTTGCGGGTCTCCGCCGCTGCACGCCATGCTGTGGCAGATGACTGCGGCGCCTGCGCCGGTTGTGACCGCCCGAGGATGTCCGAATGACCGAAATGCCCGCTCCCACGCGACGCTTTCCCTTGGCATGGCTGCTGCTTGTAGTGGCCGTGGCAGCCGTCGGCGTGGCGCTGTTCCTAGGCTGGCGCGCGTGGCAGAGCTATCAGGGCGCACAGCTGCAGGCCGCGCAGGCGCAGCAGCAACGCTGGGACGGTACTCAGCAGATGCTGGAAACGCTGCGCCGCGATCAGCGCCTGGCCAATGACCGCTTGCAGGATGCAGCCGCCACCAACCGCGTGCTGCGCGATGAAATGCTGGGCCTGAGTCAGCGCAGCGCATTGCTCGAAGACACCGTGCAAAAGCTGGCCGACCCCAACCGACACGGCGCGCAAGCACTGCGCCTGGATGAAGTGGAGCTGCTGCTGCGGCTCGGCCAACAACGGCTGAGCATCGCCGGCGATGCCGACGGCGCGCGGCGCGCGTATGCGCTGGCCAATGGCGCGCTCAACGGTATCGACGACCCCGGCTACCTCAATCTGAGGCAGGCACTGGTGCAGGAGCGCGATGCGCTGGATCGCCTCGGCGCCGGCCCACAGGCACAAGTCGGCCAGACCCTGGACGGCTTGGCGGCTGAGGTGCAGCGCCTGCCGGAACAAACCGTCCAGGACAGCGATGCGGCGCAGCCATGGTGGCAAAAGGTGCTGGCGCCGCTGGTGGACATCCGTCCCAGCCGCGGCGATGCCTTGCTCACCGGTGCTGATCGGCATGCCGCGCGCGATGCCTTGCAGATCGAAATCAGCCTGGCCCGCGCAGCGGCGGAACGTGGCGATGCCGCCGGGTTCGCACAGTCGCTGCGCCGCGTGGATACCTGGACCACCCGGCTGTGGCCGGACTCATCGCAACGTCGTCAGCTGCGCGCACGCCTACGCAGCCTGCAACAAGCGCCACTGCGTCCGCGTCTGCCGGAACTGGGCACTACCCTGCTGCAACTGCAGGCCATGCGTGAAGGGAGATCCACCCAATGAAAGTATTACGTACCGTCTTGATTCTGCTGGTTGCCGTGGCGCTGGGCGTGCTTGGCGCGCAGTGGCTGTCGCACCAGAACAGCTACGACCTGGGCAATGTGGTGGTCAGCGTGGGTGGCAACGACTACCACGCCGCGATGCCGCAGGCGCTGCTGATCCTGGTGATCGCCTTGCTGGTGCTATGGCTGCTGTGGACGTTGATCAGCCTGCCGTTTCGCGTGTGGGGCAAATACCGCCGCAGGAAGGGCCGTGCGCGTTTGATCGAAGGCCTGCGCGCTGCCGATCATGGCCAATGGCAGCGTGCCGAGCGGCTGCTGGTCAGTGCCAGCGAAGACGATGAGGTCAGCGGCATTGCCCTGGCCAGCGCAGTGCGCGTGGCCGATGCACGCGGGGACGAAGCAGCAGCCAACGCGCTCGCACAGCAGCTGGCCGAGCGCGATCCCACGGCGCACGCGCTGTTGCAGGGTGAGCGGCATCTGGCGCGGCAACGCCCGGTCGAGGCAATCAATGCACTCGATGCCGCCAACGCGCAGCCGCTGCCGGCACGCGGCCTGTTGCTGCGCACGCATGCGTTGACGCAGATCGGACGCGCCGACGAGGCCTACGGCCAGCTCGGCGCCTTGCGTCAGCAGGCGGTGCTGGCACCGGAGGCTTACAGCGCGCTGGAGGCCACGCTGGCCGAACAGACCCTCTTGCAGGCCGGCGATGCCAATGCGCTGGCCGAGCGTTGGGAAGCGCTGCCCAAGCCGCTGCGCACCTACCCGGCTGTGGTCGGCGCCTACGCGCAACGTGCCGCGGTGCTGCATTGGGACGATGCCGCCGTGCACAGCCTGGAACAGGCGCTGGATACGCAGTGGGACGAATCGCTGGTGCGTCTGTACGGCGTGCTGCCGCTGGAAAAATACGATTCGCGCCGGGCCAGCGCGCAGCGCTGGCTCACCCAGTCTCCGGACAGCCCGGGCCTGCTGTTGACGCTGGCACGTCTGGCGCGCCATCAGCAGCAGTGGTCGCAGGCCGAAGAGTTCCTGCACCGCGCGCTTGCCAACGGCGCCGGCAGCGAGGCCTGGGAAGAGTTGGGCCATGGATTTGCCGCCGCCGGCGACCTGCTCTCGGCGCAGCAGTGCTACGCCAATGCGTTGCGTGCCGCCCGCGGCGAGCCGGTGCATGCGCCCATGCCGCAGCAGTCGTTGCCTGGGCCGTTGGTATCGGCAGGCCCGACGCCGGTGTCCGACCCACTCGCGCCGGACGATCGCATCCTGTAATCGATGCGGCCCGTTCGACGTTGCAGCGACGCACATCCCAGGTGCGCCGCAGCATCAGCGCTGGCGCGAGACCTGTGGCGGTGGCGGCAGGTCGCTCAGGAAGGCATCACAGGCGCCCAGATAGCGCGCCTGCGCATGGTCGACCTGGGTCGGCGATAGCACGCGCGCGCCCAGCCGTCCGATCATTAGCATCGCCGCCATCACGCTGGCACCGCTCAGCCAGCGGAACTGGCTATCGATCGACAGCCCGCAGACCAGCAACGCCAAGACCGATGCCATCGCCACCGCGACATAGCGCACGCGGCGGCGCTCGTGTTGCGCGCACAAGGTAAGCACGTGCGCGCTGCGCTTGCGCAATGCAATGGCCAGGATCACGTAAGGCAACACGCCCAGCAGCAGCGCTGCGTAGATCACCGGGTGGTGCCAGTGCAAGATGTAGCGACGTGGCGCCAATCTGCCGGCGCATTGCACTTGACGCACCGCGGCGGCAGATTGGCGCCCGCCGTGCACACCAGCACATCGCCTTCGCGCCACACATCGCCACTGGACGGAGGCAGGGACAGGCTGGGCGGCTCGCGGGATCCATCAGTGAACATCCATGCGTCCTTGCTGGTTTGGGATTCGGGATTCGGGATTGGGAATTGGGGATTCGTAAAATCAGGAGTCCGCGTCTGCTTTTGCGAATCCCCAATCCCGAATGCCCAATCCCACGCTGCGCAGCAGCGTCAGCGCTCGACGATGGCCACCACGCCCATGCCGCCGGCGGTGCAGATCGAAATCAACGCACGGCCGCCGCCGCGTTCTTCCAGCTGCTTGGCGGCGGTGGCTACCACGCGTGCACCAGTAGCCGCGAAGGGGTGGCCGGTGGCCAGCGAGGAACCCAGCGGGTTGATCTTGTCGGGGTCGATGCGGCCCAGTGGCGCATCCAGGCCCAGACGTGTGCGACAGTAATCCTCGCTCTCCCAGGCGCGCAGCGTGCACAGCACCTGCGCGGCAAACGCTTCGTGGATTTCGTAGATGTCGAAGTCCTGCAGGGTCAGGCCCTGGCGCGCCAGCATCTGCGGCACCGCGATGGTGGGCGCCATCAACAGGCCCTCGCCATGCACGAAATCCACCGCCGACACCTGCGCATCGCGCAGATAGGCCATCGGCGTGTGGCCGTGCGCCAACGCCCAGGCCTCGCTGGACAGCAGCACCGCGGCGGCGCCATCGGTCAGCGGGGTGGAATTGGCGGCGGTCAGCGTGCCGCGGCCGGAGGTCTTGTCAAAGGCCGGGCGCAACGTGGCCAGCTTTTCCAGGGAGGTGTCGGCGCGCAGGATGTTGTCGCGCGAGACGCCGCGGAACGGCGCGATCAGCGTGTCGAAGAAGCCGCGCTCATAGGCGGCGGCCAGCTTGTGGTGCGAGGCCACCGCCCATTCGTCCTGCGAGTCGCGCGAGATGTTCCATTCCTTGGCCATGTCCTCGCAGTGGTCACCCATGCTCTTGCCGGTGCGCGGCTCGGCCACGCCGGGAAATTCGGGCTTGAGTTCGCTCAGCTTGAAGCCCCGCAGCAACGCCTTGAGTTTGTCGCCGGTGGCCTTGGCGCGGTTGGCGGCCATCAGCCGCGCGCGCAGCTTCTTGCCGTAGACGATCGGCACTTCCGAGGTGGTATCCGAGCCGCCGCCGATGCCCGAATCGATCTGCCCGAGCGCGATCTTGTTGGCGATGGTGATCACCGAATCCAGGCTGGTGCCGCAGGCGCGTTGCAGGGTGATGCCCGGCGTCAGCGGCGACAGCCCGGACGACAGCGCCGCCTCGCGGGCCAGGTTCCAGTCCGAGGAGTGCTTGATGACCGCGCCCATCGCCACTTCGCCCAGTTGCTGTCCATGCAGGCCGAAGCGTTCGACCAGCGCGCCCAGCGTGCGCACCGACATGCCCAGGTTGCCCACGTCCGCGTATGCGGTGTTCTGACGACAGAACGGGATACGAACGCCGCCCAGAATGGCGACGGGACGGGCTGCGGGCATCGGTTGAGCTGGCATGGAGGACTCGGGGACATGGCCTGCACAGGGCCGGCAGGCATAATGGCCCGCAGTGTAGCTTCGACCCCGTGATGGGCCAACCGCGAACTATGAGTAAGACCGAACACGGCGTAACCGCCATGGGTGTGCTGGCGCTGGAATTGACGGGCGGCACCGCCCCCGAGCGCGGCGCCCTGGCGCCCGAGCAGGCCGGCATGCTGGCCGAACGCATTGGCCGCGATCTGGCGCAATGGATCCCCGAAATCCGCGATCTGGAACTGAGCGTGGCGCTGGCGCATTTCGACCCGGCCGAAGTGCTGCGGCCCGGCTGGCCGCTGCATCGGCGGCTGGAAGAACTGCAGGCGCGCGCTCCCGGCCGCGACCAGGGACCGCGGGTGCTGGCCTTCGGTGCCGATGCGCAGGGCGAGATTCCGCTGCCGTTTCAGGCCGATGCGCAACTGGTCGGGGGCGGCTTACGCGTGCTGCCGTTCCTGCTTTCCGGCGATCCGCAAACGGTCGCCACCGTGGCCGATGCAATGGAAGAAGTCTTACTCGCTCAGGGCATGGCGCAGGCTGACACCGCGTTGCTGGCGCAAGAAAGCTTTGGTGCCCGTATCGAACATGCGCGGTATCTCACCGCCAACGATCTGGCGGCGATGATGTCGATGCAGTACGACAATCAGGGCCTGGCGCCGCTGTGGCCGCTGATCGAAGCCGCGCTGCTGGCGCCACAAACCGAAGAGTGGCTGGAACAAGCACCCGAGCCGGTGTTGCGCTACATCGATGGCGAAGTGCGCATTGCCCTGTTCGACCCGGCCGGATGGTGCGACTACTACGCGCACGACCGCGAAAACTGCGAACGCCTGCGCGGCGTGTACGAGCACTATCTTGCGCGCCAGCGGCAGATGGCCGCTGTGCTGGAGGCGCATGGGTTGCCAGTGCTGTACGTGCATGTGGAACCAGGCCAGGATCCGCGGCAGGCGCTGGCTAGCTAGCTGTTATTAATCCCCCACGGATTATCTACCGTTTCACGGACGAATAATTATGAAGCGCAACGCATATTCTCTGTGACTTGGAGCGGTGGTCACCGTTTGGATTTGCGCATGCGGCTTACTCCATGCAGCTGAGCCCACTCCCATCTCGTCCAACTGTACCGTCGACGCTGATTCGATGGCTGCTTCGCCTGTCGCACTCGAATCGTACAATTTGCACGCCGATTACGAGACGACAGTAGAGGTGCTTGCAACCATTGATAAGGACGAAAAGGTTAAAGACACCTCCATTGCCAGGTCATCTCGCAACAGACTAGTCGATCGCGCAGCTATGACTGCCGCGAAACGGTGGCGCTACCATTGCAAGGCAACTCCGGGAACAGCATTGCTGACTGTGCGGATTCCCGCGCCGCGCTGCAAACTAGACGGGGATTCGTGGAGAGCACACAGGCCCGTCCATCCTGAGCAGCTAAGACGCGAGCACGCGAAAGGATCTGTTGAACTCAACCTTCGCCCTGGCGACATCGCCAATGGCAATGCAGAAGTCAGTCTACAAACAGGTAGCGGCTACGCCGATGCTGACAATGCTGTGCTCGATGCCGCGCGCAAATGGCGCTTCTCGTGCGACTCCTCTCCCGCGCCAACGCAAACCGCATTGACGACGGAGCAATTCAACTTTTCAGACCGCCCAAGTCAAGAAGAGCTAGAAAAGTTAGAAAGAGTAGAGAGAGCGAAACGAAAAATCCCCCCTTTCAATTCGGATCTAAAGACGACCGTTCGCCACACCCTCCCCATGGAGTACACGCACGCAAAACAGTTTTTCGAGAATCTGCCGAAACACAATGACGTGGAATTGAGCAAAGATCAGCAGGACACACCAGGCTTAAAGGTCTACACGACCAGTCTCAAGAAGGTCATGGAGCAAATCCTTTCATCCGACCAACTCGAACAGCCAAATGTGACGACTTGGCTGATGTTTATGCCCCCGCACCCGTGGGCCCCTGCGGTAATCCGCACGCGCAGCGAGACAATCACAGACGAAGCAAGTGTCCAGCGACGTCCGATGACGCGCGTCAACTATGTTTGTGATTCAAACCCTACAAATTGCGCGCAAATCGAAAGTCGCATTCGTCACATGGTTGAGCCAGTGTCAGCGACGCATTGATCTTCCTCGGCCGCACTCAATCGCGGCCGAGGAGATTGGCACTTAACGTGTTGCCGCCTGCGCGTTATCGGTGGTGATCACGCCGCAGGCCAGACGGCCGCCTGCGTTGCCGGTGGGCTGGGTTTTGTAGTCGTCGGCATCGGCGTGCACGATCACCGCGTGGCCCGCGATATCGAACTGGTCTGCCTTGCCGAGATTGACGTTGCTGGACACCGGGCCGTCGATCGTGGCGTTGCCCTGCGCATCGGACTTGATGTTGGGCATGTCGCCGCCGTGGTGCGGTTCGGCGCTGACGTTGCCGTGATCGGACTGCGACGGGTTGAAGTGGCCGCCCGCGCTGCTGCCGTCCGGTGCGCTGCAATCGCCCTTTTCGTGGATGTGGAAGCCGTGCTCGGTGTTGGGCTTAAGACCGCTCAGCTGGCCGGTAACGCGCAGTGCGCCGTCAACGGTCTTGAAGGTCACCGTGCCTTTGACGTCATTGCCCTTGGTCGGCTTGAGCTCGGCGGTTGCAGTGGTGGTGGCGGCCGCTTCGGTGACCATGGAGGCGGCATGTTCGCCGCCGTGCGCCGCTTCGGCAGGCGTGCCGGCCTGGGGTGCAGGTGCTGGGTCGGCCGGTGCCGGCTCGTCGCGCTTGCATGCGGTCAGCACCAGGGCAGTGGCCAGAAACAGGGTGGTCGGAAGAATGCGCATGGAGTACTCCTGAAGAAGGGCCGCAGTTGCAGCCAGTGACGCCCTGATTCAGGGCTGCGAAGGGGGCGTGCCCCATTTGGCGACGCGAATGACGCCGCAGGCCAGACGCGCGCCGGCATTGCCGCTCGGCTGGCTGCGATAGTCATCGGCATCGGCATCGGCATCGGCATGCACGATCAGCGACCTGCCGACCACGTCGGTCGGAGCGCCGTCGCCCAGGCTGATGCCGGACAGAATCATGTCCAGATGCACCACGCCTTCGGCGTCGGCACGCAGATTGTCCATGTCGCCCAGATGGTGCGCACCGCTACCGGCACGCCCGTGCGGCGCACCGCTTGGGTTGAAATGCGCGCCCGCGCTACTGGCATCGGCCGCGCTGCAATCGCCGCGCTCGTGCACATGGAAGCCGGACACACCGCCTGGACGCAAGCCGCCGATGGTGCCGGTGAGACGGATGCCCTGCAATGCAGGCACCAGCACCACCCGACCGCTGACCAAACTGCCCGAGGCCGATGCCAGCACTGCTTCGGCCTGTTGCACCGGGCGAATGGGCACCACGCGTGCGGCCGGCGGTGGAGGCGCCTTCGGCGGCGGTGGCGTGCTGCTGCAGGCGGCCAGCACCAGCGCGGTGAGGGCAACGATCGTCGGCGACCGATAACGCATCAAGCAGTTCTCCTGATCAGGCTGAAAACCTATGCGGGTGCGTGTTCACATGTCATGAAATGCGCCCGCCGGCAGGCCGGGAGTTTACGGGGTTGGGTCGCGGGCCGGGACATGCGCAAAGGGCGCTCTCACCCCAATCCCTCTCCCGCAGGCGCGAGAAGGACTCGACTGCGAAGATTGATGCTTGCCTTGCCCGCGCGTCTTGCCTTCTTCCGCGTGCGGGAGAAGGTGCCCGAAGGGCGGATGGGGGCATCGTGCGCCGCCAGGTCATCGAGACAGTGGCGCGTGCGAACGAGAAAACGGCGAGCTCATGCACGCTTGCCGCCAGGATACTTGTCGATCTCGCCTGGTTCGCTGTTTGGCTCAAGCAGCTGCGCGCGCGCGACACGGCTTCTCATCGACGCAAGATCCGCTCGCTGATAACCCCTCTCCCGCAAGCGGGAGAGGGGTTATCAGCGCCGTTTGCGTCCGGGCCCGAGTTTGCGGGTGACCGTGTTGCGGCCCAGACCCAGGCGGGCGGCGGCTTCGGCGCGGCGGCCCTGGGTGAGTTGCAGGGCGGCTTCGAGCAAGGTTCGGTCCAGGCGCTCGCGGGCTTCGGCGTGCAGGCCCTGGGCGCCTTCGCTCAGGCGTTGCGCGGCCCAGCTGGAGAGCATGTCGTCCCACTGGCCGTCGCTACGACCGCTGCGGTGACGACGTCCACCACGTGCCAGTGCGGCTTCCACATCCACCACGTCGATGATGTCGGCGGTGGCCAGCGCGGCCAGACGCCAGCACACGTTTTCCAGTTCGCGCACGTTGCCGGGCCAGTCGTATTGGCGCAGGTCTTCCAACGCGGCCGACGACAGCCGCTTGGGCAACATGTCGAGCTTGCGCCCGGCCATGGCCAGGAAGTTTTCGGCCAGCTGCGCGATGTCGCCGCGACGCTCGCGCAGCGGCGGCAGTTGCAGGCGCACCACATCCAGGCGGTGCAGCAGATCGGCGCGGAAGCGGCCTTGTTCGACCAGCGCTTCCAGATCCTGGTGGGTGGCGGCGATCACGCGCACATCGACGCGGATCAATTCGCGCCCACCGACGCGGAAGAATTCGTTCTCTGCAAGCACGCGCAGCAGGCGGGTCTGCAGCGGCAACGGCATGTCGCCGATTTCGTCCAGAAACAGCGTGCCGCCATCGGCTTGTTCGAAGCGGCCGATATGCCGTTTGGTCGCGCCGGTGAAGGCGCCGGTTTCGTGGCCGAACAACTCGCTTTCCAGCAGTTCCGCGGGGATGGCGGCGGTGTTGAGCGCGACGAAGGGTTTGCGCGCGCGCGGCGATTCGTTGTGCAGCGCGCGCGCGACCAGTTCCTTGCCGGTACCGGTTTCGCCGTTGATCAATACCGAAAGCGGCGCCTGCGCCAGGCGCCCGATCGCACGGAACAAGGCCTGCATTGCGGGCGTGTCGCCGATCAACGAGGCCGAGCCCTCGGCCAGGCGGGTGGCGACGATCTCTTCGGCGCCGGCATCGGCGTCCGGCAGCGCGCGTGCGGCCAGGGCCACCGCATCGTCCAGGTCGAACGGCTTGGACAGGAACTCATGCGCGCCGCCGCGGAAGGCACCGGCAGTGCTGGCGACGTCGGTGTAGGCCGACATCACGATCACCGGCAATTGCGGGTGTTTGGATTTGAGTTTGTCGAGCAAGGTCAGGCCGTCTTCGCCTGGCATGCGCACGTCGGTAAACAGCAGGTCCGGCGTTGGCCGCATGGCAAGCGCCTGCAACGCGGCGGCAGCGCTGTCGAAGCCGTCCACCGCGTAGCCGGCATCGCGCAAGGCGGTGGACAACACGAAGCGGACCGAACGGTCGTCGTCGACCACCCAGATATGGGATACGGCGGCGGCCTCAGCCATGCAGATGCTCCTTGTCGTGATCGCCGGCCAGCTCGGGCAACAGCAGGGTGAAGACGGTATGGCCAGGGCGCGAGCGGTAGGTCAGCGTGCCGTGGTGTTCGCGCGAGACCTGCTGGGCCAGCGCCAGGCCCAGCCCGCTGCCTTCGGCACGGCCGCTGACCAGCGGCAGGAACAGGTGCTCGGCCAGTTCTTCCGGCACGCCGCCGCCGTCGTCGATGATTTCCAGTCGCAGCGACATCGCATGCACGCGGTCGCGGATGCGCTGGCCGTGCTCGACGCGAGTGCGCAAGGTCACGCGGGTGGCGCCGGCCTGGAAGGCGTTGCGCACCAGATTCCACACCGCCTGGGTCAGGCGGTCGCCATCGCCCAAAATGTCGGGAATGCTGGGGTCGTAATCGCGCTGCACCTGCACCGACCAGCCGCCTTCGGCTTCGGCCAGGCGCAGCACGCGTTCGAGCACCACGTGGATGTTGAGACGGTCGTGCGGGCGCGCCGGGGTGGGCGAGAGCAGCCGCTCGAGCAAGGTGTTGAGGCGTTCGATCTCAGTGCCGATCAGCTCGATCAGCTCGCGCTCGTCTTCGTCGCGGCCGGCCGAACGGCGCGCCAGCAACTGCGCCGCGCCCTTCAGTCCGGCCAAGGGGTTACGCAGCTCGTGCGCCAGACCCTTCAACGCGGCGCTCAAGGCATTGGGCAAGGCGTGGGTGGGATCCAGTGCGGGGAACTCGTCGACCGGATGGGTTTCCAGCAACCAGCCACCATCGTCCAGCCGCGACAGCCAGCCCTCGGCAAAGCGGGGTGCATCGTTGGGCAGGCCCAGCGCCAATCGGTGCAGACGCAATACATCACGTTCGTCGTTGAGCAGGAAGCGCGCCAGCGCATCGCCCTGCACTTCCAGCGCGGCCAAGGGCTGGTCGACCAATCGCCGTGTGCTGACCCCGAGCCAGCGCGCGAACGCCGGGTTGACGCCCAGCACGCGGCCCTCGCGGTCGGCCCAGGCGACCGGCGTGCCCAGGCTATCCAGCGATGGCATGGAAGAGGACGTCACCATTGCACCAATTTAGTGCAAACAGAATTGGAATGCGCGGATGGCGCGCAAAACGAAGCGTGCGTTGAAATACTGCTGGCCGGGCGGCGACGGGTCGCACCGATCCAGCGTGCATCCGCGCCGGCAGTCACGGGCGTGGGGCTGGTCATGCAGGCACCTCGGCAGTTGTTCCGCGCCCGGCGGGGCGACGGGGAGAACGGACCCGGCTGGGCATTCCCGGCCGGGTCGTTGCGCCACCCGCGGCAGCGTGGCCGCGGGTGTGCATGCTCAGGACTCGTACGCGGCTTCGCCGTGCGAGGTGATATCCAGACCCTCGCGCTCGGCTTCTTCGCTCACGCGCAGGCCGAACACCAGCTTGGCGACCACAAACCCCACCACCGACACCACGCCGATCCAGCCGATGGTGATCCCGACGCCCAGTGCCTGGATGCCGACCTGATGGACGATGTCGTAATCGCCGCCCTTCTGGCCGCCCAGCGAGGCCGCCGAGAACACGCCGGTCAGGATCGCGCCGATGATGCCGCCCAGGCCATGCACGCCGAACACGTCCAGGCTGTCGTCGGCACCGAGCAGGCGCTTCAGGCCGGTGACGCCCCACACGCACAGCACGCCGGCCGCCAGGCCGATCACGATGGCGCCGAACGGACCCACGGTGCCGCAAGCCGGAGTGATGCCGACCAGGCCGGCGACCATGCCCGAGGCCACACCCAGGGCGGACGACTTGCCCTTGATGATCTTCTCGGTCAGCGACCAGCCCAGGATGGCGGCGGCGGTCGCCAGCAAGGTGTTGAGGAAGGCCAGCGCCGCACCCGCATTGGCTTCCAGGTTGGAGCCGGCGTTGAAGCCGAACCAGCCCACCCACAGCAGCGAAGCGCCGACGAAGGTCAGGGTCACGTTGTGCGGCTTGATCGCCTCACGCCCCAACCCGGCACGCTTGCCGACGAAGTAGGCGCCGACCAGGCCGGCAACACCGGCGTTGATGTGCACCACGGTACCGCCGGCGAAATCCAGCGCGCCCAAGCCGAACAGATACCCACCGGTAGCCCAGACCATGTGCGCCAGCGGCAGGTAGCCGAAGGTGAACCAGATCACCGAGAACAACAGCACCGCGCCGAACTTGGCGCGTTCGGCAAAGGCGCCGACGATCAGCGCGCCGGTGATGCCGGCAAAGGTCGCCTGGAACGCCACGAACACGTATTCCGGCAGGCTCACGCCCTTGGTGAAGGTGGCCGCCAGGCTTTCGATGGTGACGCCCTTGAGCAGCGCCTTGTCCAGATTGCCGATCCATGGGCCTTCGCCGGAGAACGCCAGGCTATAGCCGTACAGCACCCACAGAATGGTCAGCAGTGAGAACACCACAGCGACCTGGATCAGCACCGACAACACGTTCTTGGCGCGCACCATGCCGCCGTAGAACAACGCCAGGCCCGGCACCACCATCAGCAGCACCAGCAGCGTGGAAGTCAGCATCCAGGCGACATCGCCCTTGTCGACCACCGGCGCGGCTTCGGCGGCAGCGACCGGCGCGGCGGGCGGCTGCGCCGACGGCAGCGGTTCGGTGGTGACCGGCTCGGTCGGCAGTGGGGTGACCTGCGGGGTGGACTGCGCGTGCGCGCTGCCCATGCCGCCCACCACCAGCGCGCTGAACAGCATCAGCATGCAGACACTGTAGAACCGGGCTTTCCACCCGGCAAAAAGGGCTGTCTTCATAAGAACTCCGGGGGTGAGGGACTCAGAGCGCATCGGCGCCGATCTCGCCGGTGCGAATCCGCACCACCTGCTCGATCGCAGTCACAAAGATCTTGCCGTCGCCGATCTTGCCGGTGCCGGCCGCGTTCTGGATCGCTTCGACCACGGCGTCCAACCGGTCGTCGGTCACCACCGTCTCGATCTTGATCTTGGGCAGGAAGTCGACGACGTACTCGGCGCCGCGGTACAGCTCGGTATGGCCTTTCTGGCGCCCGAAGCCCTTGACCTCGGTCACGGTGATGCCCGACACGCCCGCTGCGGACAGGGCCTCGCGGACCTCGTCGAGTTTGAACGGCCGGATGATGGCGGTGATCAATTTCATGCGCATACCCCGAATGGTGGAAAGAACCGGCCGGCATTGCGCCGCCCGGCGGTGTCAGTCACCTGGATGCCAACCCCGGCATCCGATCGTTCGCGATTACGCGGCCCCCGGCCGATGCCATGCATCCGCCTCGTGGGAGAGGTCAGGCCCGCGCGCCGCGAACTGTGTGCTCTCTCAATACCCCGGCAATCCAAGGCCGGTGCCATGGATCGCTTGAACAAGTGTGCGGCGATGGCGGAGGTGGGAGGGGGGGCCTCCGCCATCGTCGCGGTGGAACTCAGTTGCCGTAGTACAGCTGGTACTCCAACGGGTGAGTCGCAGCACGGAACTTGGTGACTTCCTGCATCTTCAGCGCGATATAGCCGTCGATGAAGTCGTCGCTCATCACGCCGCCGGCCTTGAGGAACTCGCGGTCCTTGTCCAGCGCTTCCAGGGCCTGATCCAGGCTGGAGCAGACCTGCGGAATCAGCTTCTCTTCTTCCGGCGGCAGGTCGTACAGGTCCTTGTCGCTCGGTGCGCCCGGGTCGATCTGGTTCTTGATGCCGTCCAGGCCGGCCATCATCAGCGCGGTGAAGGTCAGGTAGCCGGACTGCAACGGATCGGGGAAGCGCATTTCGATGCGGCGCGCCTTCGGGTTGGTGACCCACGGAATGCGGCATGAGGCCGAGCGGTTACGTGCCGAATAGGCCAGCATCACTGGCGCTTCAAAGCCCGGTACCAGGCGCTTGTAGCTGTTGGTGCCGGAGTTGGCAAAGGCATTGATCGCGCGGGCATGCTTGAAGATGCCGCCGATGTACCACAGCGCCATCTGCGACAGGCCGCCGTAGCCGTCGCCGGTGAACAGGTTGACGCCGCCTTTGGCCAGCGACTGGTGCACGTGCATACCCGAGCCGTTGTCGCCCACGATGGGCTTGGGCATGAAGGTGGCCGTCTTGCCGTTACGGTAGGCGACGTTCTTGATGATGTACTTCATCGTCAGCAGTTCGTCGGCCTTCTGCACCAGCGAGCTGAACTTGGTGCCGATTTCGCACTGGCCGGCGGTGGCCACTTCGTGGTGGTGCACTTCGGTTTCAATACCGACCTGTTCCAGCGTCTTGATCATTTCCGCGCGCAGGTCATGCAGGGTGTCGGTCGGCGGAACCGGGAAGTAACCGCCCTTCACGCCCGGACGGTAGCCGCTATTGCCGCCGTCGTACTTTTCACCGGTGTTCCAGGCCGCTTCTTCCGAACCCACCTGGAAGAAGGTGTGGCCCATGTCGTTGGCAAAGCGCACCGAATCGAAGATGAAGAATTCCGGCTCCGGGCCGAAGAACGCCTGGTCGGCGGTGCCGGACGACTTCAGATAGGCCTCGGCACGCTTGGCGATGCCGCGCGGATCGCGCTCATAGCTCTGCATGGTGGCCGGATCGAGGATGTCGCAGGTCAGCACGATGGTCGGATCGGCGAAGAACGGATCCAGATATGCGGTGCCTGCGTCCGGCAACAGCACCATGTCCGACTCGTTGATGCCCTTCCAACCCGCGATCGAACTGCCGTCGAACATCTTGCCTTCTTCAAACAGCGCCGGCTCGATGATATTGGCCGGAAAGGTGATGTGCTGCTGTACACCACGCATATCGACGAAGCGCAGGTCGACGAACTCGACCTTGTTGTCCTTGATCAGCTTTTCAACATTTTCCACGGACATCGGAAGAAACCTCAGGCAGGAGTTAAGTTGCTGGTGGCGGTACTACAGCAGGGACCGTGCCAAGCATTGGCGCTTCACAACTCCTTGATTTTGCTTACATCGCTCGCGACCGCTAGACTTGATTAGCACCTTAATCGTGCAAAGTGCCACACCCCAAGCACCAATATGGTGCGTGCCGCAATGCACTATCCTGACGCCTCCCCCAACCCCTCTCCCGTCCGATGTCCGATCTGATTTCCGCCCTGCTGTTGGGCATTCTCGAAGGCCTTACCGAATTCCTGCCGATCTCCAGTACCGGCCACCTGCTGATCGCCGAACAATGGCTCGGACGCCGTTCTGACTTCTTCAATATCGTCATCCAGGCTGGCGCGATCCTGGCCATCTGTTTGGCGCTGCGGCAGCGGTTGTGGACCCTGGCCACTGGCCTGGGCGAGCGCGACAACCGCGACTATGTGCTCAAGGTCAGCGTGGCCTTCCTGGTCACCGCAGTGGTCGGCCTGATCGTGCGCAAGGCTGGCTGGCAATTGCCCGAAACCCTGCAGCCCGTCGCCTGGGCGCTGCTGATTGGCGGGGTGTGGATGCTGGTGGCCGAACACTTCGCGGGCAAGTTGCCCGAGCGCGACGTGGTGACCTGGAAGGTGGCCATCGCGGTGGGTTTGGCACAGGTCGTGGCCGGTGTGTTCCCCGGCACCTCGCGCTCGGCCTCGACGATCTTCATCGCCATGTTGCTGGGCCTGAGCAGACGCTCGGCAGCCGCCGATTTCGTCTTCATGGTGGGCATTCCGACCATGTTTGCGGCCAGCGGCTACGCGTTGCTGGAGATGTACAAGGAAGGCGGTTTCGGCACCGAAAACTGGGCCGATGTGACGGTGGCCTTCGTGGCGGCGACCATTACCGGTTTTGTGGTGGTGAAGTGGCTGCTGGGCTATATCAAGAAGCACCGTTTTACGGTGTTTGCGGTGTACCGCATCGTGCTCGGGGCGGCCTTGCTGCTTTGGCTGCCGGCTGCGGCCGGCTGACACACAACGGCAACCGCCGGGGCTGCGCGTCGCGATCGCCGCGGGGCGCAGTCCCGGCGTCCACGTCGTGACGCCGGTCATTGCCCCGGGCGCACGCTGGCGGTATCACTGACCCATCGATCACCGGGAGCTGCGCATGCGTGCCGTGTTCTTCGCCCCTGCACTGCTGGCGGCGGGCGTGACGGCCTGCGGATCGGGCGCCTCGCCGGACCTGCCCGGCTCCAACCACGCCGCTACCCAGGCGCCGGTCATGGCGACCCCTGAGACGGATAACCTGCCATTGCACACCGCCCTGCGCGCGCAGCACTGGCACTTGCAGCAGGCCAGCGATGCGCATGGCACCGCGTTGCGCAGCCTGTTCGTCGACGGCTTGCCACCCGTGCAACTGGACTTCAACGCTCAGCGCATCCAGGTCAGCCAGACCTGCAACGCCTTGGGCGCCAACTACAGCGTGGCCCAGGCGCACGTGCAGATCGGCCGGGTGGTCTCCAGCAGGCGGATGTGCGCCGACGCACGCCGCATGGCGCAGGAGCGCGCTGCCAGCGACCTGCTGTCCGGCCGCTTCGCAGTGGTCATGGACAACGCCGCGGCCGCGCCCCGGCTGACCCTGACCCGCAGTGATGGCACCCGGCTGATCTTCGGCGGCACCCCCACGGCAGACACCCGCTACGGCGGGCCGGGACAGACGCTGTTGCTCGACGTGGCCGCAGACACCGTGCCCTGCGTGTCCGACCCGACGCGTCGCTGCCTGCAGGTACGCGAGCAGACTCAGGCCGGCCAACCGGCCACACAAGACTGGCAGCCGTTCGAGGGCACGATCGAGGGTTTCGAGCACGAAGACGGCATCCGCACCCTGCTGCGTGTGACCCGCCACCCGGCCGGCACGGACCCGGACGCCAGGCAGGTGTATGTGCTCGACCAGATGATCGAAGCCGGCAGCTAGACCAGCATCGGGCCCGGCAGCGGCACCGCGCTGCGATGCCGCTGCCGGGCGTCAGAACTGGATCAGGACTTTGCCCACGTGTTGCGCCTTGGCGAAGTAGTCAAAGGCCTGGGGCGTCTCATCGAACCGGAACGTTTTGCTGTGCAGGGTCTTGATGCAGTGCTGCTCGATCGCGCGCAGCAGGTCCACGAACATCGCCCGGCTTCCATTGGCGATGCCGCGAATGGTCACGTTTTTGCGGATCAACGACACATAGTCGGGAATCGGCGAAGACGCGCCGGGAGTGACGCCGATCACCACGATGGTCGCGTTGGCAGCTGCTGCCTTGATCGACTGCCCCAAGGTGTCCTGCCCGCCGGTCTCGATGATGACGTCCGCGCCACCGCCGGACAGCTGCATCACTGCCTCGGCCCAATCAGGCTGGGTGCGATAGTTGACGGTGATGTCGGCGCCCAGGCGGCGCGCGAGCGCGAGCTTCTCGTCGCTGGATGAGGTGATCGCGACGCGGGCACCGTGGAGCTTGGCCAGTTCGAGCGCGGCCATCGAGACGCCACCGGTTCCCAGACAGAGCACCAGATCGCCAGCCTTGATCCTGGCCACTTCCACCAAGGCGTGCCAGGCGGTAACGGCGGCCGATGCCAGCGCAGCGACATCCTCATCGTCCAACGACGCGGGCACTTTGATCAACGCAGATGCAGGCAGCGCCACCTTCTCCGCCAACCAGCCATCGTGGGTGACGCCAAGATCGTGGGCGAACATCTCGGCGCGAAACCTGCCCTCCAGCCAGGTGGGAAAGTGCCCGCTGACGACACGGTCGCCCGGCGCGACTACGCTGACGCCTGCGCCGACGGATGTCACGATGCCCACACCTTCGGCAACGGGAACGCGCGTGGGTGCAAGCTTGCCGGCGTAGGTGCCTTTGAGAATCTGGAGGTCGCGGTTGATCAGGCCGACCAGTCGCGGAGCGACGATGACCTGGCCCGGTCCTGCAACTGGCTCGGGCATCTCGGCCGCGAGCAGGCTCTCAAGGCCGGTTTGATTGCCAATCTGGAATGCTTTCATGGGGGATTACCTGTACTAAGACGCCGGCCCAACGTGGCTTGGGGGATGGAGCGATCGACGCCAGCGTCGCGATGACTCAGCGCAGCGATGGGTTCAGCGTGTAGGTGCCGTGCAAGGCCGCTTCCGCCAGCACATGGCCCTGAAGCGCCGACAGCAGATCGGCGGCGGTGAAGCTGTCGGGCAGGCTGAGCTTGGCCACGTCCAGTGCGAACACCCGGAAGAAGTAGCGGTGCAGACGCAGGTCGTTGAACGGCGGGTACGGGCCGTCGTAGCCGCGGTAGTCGCCGGCCATGTCGGCATTGCCGGCGAACCACTGGGTGTAGGAATTCAGGCCCTGCCGGGTACCGGCCGGGCCGGGCGGTTGCTGCTTGCCCTTGACCACGAAACCGTCGCTGCAGCTGCCCGCGGCAATCTCATGCACATCGGCGGGGATATCGGCCATCGCCCAATGCACGAAATCGGTGCGTGGCTGCTCCACCGGAATCTGCAGATCGTCGCGGCCGACGGTGTCGGGCACGGTCGGTACGTCCGGGTCCAGGCACAGCAGCGCGAATGACTGCGTACCGGCCGGCACCTCGCTCCAGGCCAGGTGCGGGTTGCGGTTGGGCGCAAAGCCATCCGGCGTACCGGCGGCAAATTCCACTGCGATGGGCTTGCCGTTTTCGATGCTGGTGCTGGTCAGACGCATGGGAGGTCTCCGAGGGAAGCGATACGGATCAGGGTGCCTGGGTCCGCGCCGCAGCGGAAGACGTCGCCATGGAACCCTCTGATGCGCTCGGTCGGGTTTACCGTTGCCGCACACTGCGCCTGCAACCAATGCGACCACACGACACTGCGGCCACACCCACCCTGGCGGTGAGCGCGACCACTCTGATCGCGCCTCAGTCCTGCGGGTAACCGAAGCGCACGGCGATCAGCGTGAGCAGGTCGAACTGCGGGCCGAGCACGCCGCGGTAATTGCGCCAGCGGCCGGAGGCCAACCGCGCCGGGCCGCGTGGCGCGACCAGCGGGAAGCTCAGCCCGAACGCCTGTTCCAGGGCAGTGGAAATGCCCTGCGGGTCGTTCTCGATACCGTCCAGCCGGATGATCCGGTGCGGGTACAGATCGCGTTCGTGCAGCACGGCCAGCTGTTCCAGTGCGATCAGCAGCCAGTCAGTGGCCTGCTGTGGTGACTGCAGTGCCAGCGGCGCGGACGCACCGGCCGACAGCCAGTCCAGCAGCATGTCGCGCGGGTCACGCAATGCGATCGCCAGCCGCCCCTCAGGCAGGTGCGGGCGCAGCGCGGTCAACAAGGTGTTGTCCCACCACAGCAGCCAGTCGATGACATTGCCATCGTCGATGCCGCGGCGCGGCAGTTGCGCCTTCCACCCTTCCACCAGCGCGGTCGGTGCCAGTTCGCCGGAGGCCAACTGTTCGAGCGCGCGGTAGCTCTGCAGCGCATCCGACGGCGGCGTGGTGCCGTAACGGTCGCCGCGCACCAGTGGGGTGGCTGCGTCCATCACCGCGATCAGGCGTTCGACATGCGAGCCGGGCGTGCCCCACACGAACAGCGGGCGCGCGGTGACCGTGTCGGGAATGCTACCCAGCGCGGGCCACTGCGTCGGCTGTTTGGCTGCCTGCGGCGGCAACGGCAACCGGTGCTGGGCTTGCTCGCGGTGGAACTGCATCCAGGTGCCCACGGCGGCATCGGGCTGGCCGGCGCGGTCTTGCACATTGCCCAGCCACGGCCGCAGCACGGTCTGCTGTGGCGCCGGCAGCGATTCGATCAACGATTCGACACAGGCGATCGCCGCTGGCGGGTCGCGTTCCAGCAAGGCTTCGACAATGCGCTGCTCGCCGCTGATGCGGCCCGGTTCCACCGCCACGATCTGGCGCGCCACCATCTCCGCGTCGTCGGCATGGCCCTGCATGTCGTGCACGCGCATCAGCGCTTCCAGCGCCGGCAGGTGCTCAGGCATGGCCAGCAGCCAGCGCTCGATCACGGCCTGTGCCTGCGGCCCACCGACCGGCTCCACCGCCAAGCGGGCCAGCCACAGGTCGTGCGCAGTGGCCGACGTGGCCAGCGCCGCATCCAGGGTGTCGCGCGCATCGTCCACCGCGCCCAGGCGCTCCCAGGCGGTGAGCAGCGCGTGCAGCGTGCGGCGATCGGCCGGCCAGTGCGCCAGCGCCAGGCGCAGATGCGCGGCGGCCTGATCGGGCCGACCGGCCTGTAACTCCATCTCGCCGGCGAGCCGGCGCATGGCCGGCAGGTCGCCGCCGGGCTGGTCGAGCACGCCTTGCATCGCCGCCAGCGCGTCGTCCAGACGGCCCTGGCGCTGGGCCAGCTGGGCGATGAAGGCGCGCAGCGCGGTGCCGGGCGGATTGAGCTCGATCACGCGCTCGAAGGCACGCTCGGCGAACGCAAAATGCTCCTTCTGCAGATACGCAAAGCCCAGCGAAAACAGCACGCGTGCATCGTCGGGCAGTTGCTCGGCTGCGCGGGTAAGCAGCGACAGCGCGCGGTCGCTTTGACCACGGCGCATCTCCACCACGCCATCGACCGCCAGCAATTGCGGATGCTCCGGCGCCAAGCGCGCGGCGGTGCGGCTGAGCCGCTCGGCCTCGTCCAGATCGCCACGTGCCACCGCCAGATGCGCCTGCATCACGTAAGCGTTGAACTGATTCGGATCCAGCGCGGTAGTGCGCGACAGCGCCGCATCGGCGGCAGACAGATCGCGTGTGGCCAGCAACGCGCCGGCGCGCAGCAGATGCAGGTCGGCATCTTCGGGCGTCAGCATCAGCGCGGTGTCGATGCTGTCCAGCGCCAGCGCGGGCTGCCCTTGCTGCTGCAGCGCAACCGCCAGCCAGCGGTGCGCGGCGACGTCGTCGGGCGCGGAAGTTGCCCACTCGCGGGCCAGCGCCACCGCATCGTCGGCCGCGTTGCGGCGCAGGGCTTGAAGAATGGCGTCTTGCATGGCGGCGGTGCGTCCCGGACAAACCGCTATTGTAACGATGCGCGATGCGGCGCCGACCGTGCGCGACGCATCCGCAACCGCAGGCGTCGTGACTCGCGTCGGCGTCCGCTTCGTACGCATCGCATCGCAATGCGATGCGCCTTAGGCGTGTGCCGTCAGCCGCTCGGCCACCCAGCGTTCGGCAAAGCCGTCGCCGCGGGCGTTTTCCAGAAAGCCGCAGTGGCCGCCCCAGCGCGCGATTTCCAGCTGCGCATGCGCCGGCAACTGCCAGGCAGCGAAATCGGCGAATGGAATCACAGGGTCGTCTTCGGCCATCAGGATGTCGACCGGCACCTGCAGGTTGGCCAGGCGTTCGCCGGCGATCGAATAGCTGTCGAAATACGCTTCCAGCGAGCCATGCCCGGTGTGTTTGACCGCCAGCCAGGCCATCAGACCGCGCATGTCAAGCGCCAGGGTGGCGTCGTCGTAGCCGTGCTGGTCGGGGAACAACTGACGCTTGCGCAGCAGCGATTCGCGCCATTTACGGCGGAAATACCAGTCGTAGAACTGCGGGCCTTTTTCCAATTGCGTCATGGTGGCGGCCGGGTCCAGCAACGGACACACCGCCGCCACGCGCGCCAGCGGCAGGCCGGCGGCGGGCGCACGCAGCGCCAGCCGCAGCGCGAAATTGCCGCCCAGCGAATACCCTGCGACCAGCAACTGCGGCGCAGGAAACCGCCGCCACAGATCGCCTGCGGCATTGACCACTTCTTCGATGCGATCGGAGTGGAACAGGTCCACATTGAGATGGTGGGTGCCGCCGTGGTCGCGGAAGTTCAGCCGGAACACTTGGTAGCCCAGGCCAAGCAGGCGCGCGGCGGTCAGGCGCATGTAATTGGAATCGGCGCTGCCCTCCCAGCCATGCAGCAACAGCACGGTGCCGCGCGGCGGCGCATCGCCGGGCGGGATGCTCATCCAGCCCTGAAGGCGCACACCGTCGCCGCCATCGAGAATGTGTTCGCTGGTGACTGCGCCGCTGGCGGCGAGCAACTGGCGGCTGCGGATGCGCCGCAAGGCGCTGCTACCCAGCACCGATTGCACATGCGGGTTGCGTAGCCAGCGCGGCGGGAGATAGTCGGAGGCGTTCATGCGTGCGTCGCACCGGCGTCGCGGCTGGCCGCAGGGGAGAGGTGCGTGCGCATCGTCAACTAGGACTCCATCGCTGCAACGATCCGTTGGCGCGAGGTATCGGCCAGTCGGCGACGGCCTTCGCTGTCCAGCGCGCGAATCGGTTCGAGAAAATGCACTTCTGCCAGCCGTGACGGCTCGCCCAGCAGGCGCACGATATTGGCGAAGAAACTCTCGCGCTCACCGAACGCCACCACCGCCTGCGCATTGCCACGCACGCCATAACGCAGCGCCACAGGCTGTACCGGCACCCCGGCTTCCACCGCCGCCTGGAAGATGCGCGCATGGAACGGGCCGACCTCGGTGCCGCCGCGGGTGCGCCCTTCCGGGAAAACACCGACCGGCTTGCCGCTTTGCAGGCGCAGCAGCATTTCCTGCAGCACTCCGCCCAGCGATTCGGTATTGCCGCGCTGATGGAAGATGGTCTGGCCCTTGGTCGCCAACCAGCCCACCAGCGGCCAGCCGGCGATTTCGCGCTTGGCCACAAACCCCATCACCTGCTGGCTGTGCAGCATGGAAATGTCCACCCAGCTGACGTGGTTGGCCACGAACAGGGTCGCGCCCGGCAGCGGCGTACCGAAGCGGCGTAGCCGGAAGCCGAAGATGCGCATCAGGTTGCCCTGCCACCAGCGGATCATCAGCTCGTCCAGGGTGTCCGCCGGGCCGGTACGGATCCGCGCCAGCGGCGGCGCCACCACGCACAGCATGGTGACCGGCAGGCACAGGCACAGATGCAGCAACAACAACGGCACCCGATACAGGTAACGCAGCAAACGCAGCGCGCCGCCAGCCTCGCGCGTGGCGTCCAGGGATGACTCGCTCATTCGACGAACGGAACCGGTAACGGGGGAAGGAAGCGCGACCATTGTGACAGCAGCGTGGCTGCCGCGCAGTGCCGGTAGCGGGCAACGCTGTTCCATGCATGCCACTGCCGGGCGAGCTCAGCCATTGCCACGCGCAACGACCGCCAGGGTCAACCGCGACACGCAAACGCGTTTGCCCGCCGGGTTTTCGATGATGATGTCCCAGACATGCGTGCTGCGCCCCACGTGCACCGCGTGCGCGGTCCCGGTCACCAGTCCCTGCGTGGCAGCGCGCAGGTGATTGGCATTGATCTCCAACCCCACGCACATCTGGGCCGTCATATCCACGCACAGGTTGCCGGCGCTGCTGCCCAACGTTTCGGCCAGCACCACCGAGGCGCCACCGTGCAACAGGCCATAGGGCTGCTTGGTACGCGCATCCACCGGCATGGTCGCGCGTAGCCAATCGTCACCGGCTTCGGTAAACACGATGCCGAGATGTTCGATCAAGGTGTCACGGCTGGCGGCGTTGAGGGCGGCTAGGTCGACGGGTTCGCGGAAGGGCATGGGCATGGGCATGGGCATGGAATCGGGAATCGGGAATCGGGAATCGGGAATCGGGAATCGCAAGAGCATCCAGGTGCCTGGCGTGCGATGCAACATTGCAGTACGGCTGGCTGCCAATAAGCAGTCAGAGATGCTGCGAATGCGTCCAACACATCAGCCTGCTACGGGTGCAGCCTCTCACGCTCCCACTTTTGCGTGCGATGCTTAGCAACCCGCGCACATCTACGGCGATCTACCGCCAATACAGCGCAACATCTTGCATCGACTCGTCTTCATCACTGCAACGCGTCATCCGATCAAAGAATCGGCACCAGCCCGGCACCGAAAGCGGTCAGCATGCGCACCAGCAACCACTTCGGGCCGACATTGACCTCCGGGAAGTCCCCTACTGCCACGTAGCACTGGCGGAACTGCGGGTCCTGTCGCTTGAGCGGGAATGGGCAATCCGGGCCGGGCTGGAACTGGTAATTGGTGGCGTAGCGCCATGGCCAGAAGTCCAGCACCGGCAAGGCCTCAGAGACCTTGCCCACGCTGTAGTTCAACCCGCTCAGCATCGGCGGCTTTTCGCGCGGAGCCACCGTCCAGGCATTTTCCGGAGCCATATCGCGTTCGATGCTGGCGGCCAGCGCCTGCGCAAAGCGCGCGTCGTCGATCACCACGGCCGCTTCGGTGTTGTAGTTCTCGCTGCGCGGGTCGAAGTTGTGCGTGCCGATCACGCCGATGCGGCGATCCACCACCAGCGACTTGGCATGCAACCCCATGCGTGCACCGGCGCGTGTCACCGGCAGCGGCTTGTTGACCGCGCGCGTGCCCAGGAACGAAGGCCGCGTTTCGGTACGCAACACGCGCCGGTCGACCTCGCTGCCGCCCGGTGCACGACCACGGCCACTGCTGCCGCGTAACACGCTGCCAGCACTGGCGCTTGTGTTCCCCTCTGCACCGCTGCTGCCGCGCATCGCGTTGCCAGCCGCACTGCCGCCGATCAGGCGATTGTTGCGGCTGTCTTCGTTGATTTCGGAAGCAGGGTTGAGTGGATCCGGCACCAGGTTGGCGTACTCCACCGGGGCATCCAGCGGGAATGGCTTGAATTCGTACACGTTGAAGCCCAGCTCGCGCATGTTGCGGCGTTTGAACTTGTACGACAGCGCATACACGATGGGATTGTCGGTGGCGGCCAGGCTGTTGGTCGACACCACGATGCGCGGCGGCTGCGGGTGTGTGCGCAACGTGCGGAAGATCGCCTGCGCCTGGTCGGACAACACCAGATACGGCGTTTGCAGCAACACTTCCTGCTGCGCGCCGGCAATCAGGCCATCCAGTTCCGGCGCCGTGGAAACCGCCTTGGCGGCATGTTCCCTGCGGTGTTTTTGCGGCAGATCGGCGACATACAGCACGCGCTGCACCGGCATGGCCGGGGTCACGAAGGCATCGCGCACGAACTGCGGGTCGCGCGCTTCGCGATCCACCCGCGCCACCCGGTCGGGCCGGCGGAAGTTCGCCGGCGGCATCTGCGGTACGCCCTGCTCCAGCAGCACGCGCCCGACATCGTTCAAACGCTCGGCCGGCACACTGCGCCGGGCACGCCAGAACGCATCGAAATTAGCGGCCATCGCACGGACTTCCGGGCCGGCCAGAATCACATCGCGGTCGCGAAAGTTGTACTCGCTGTCCCAGTCGTAATAGTCGTCCTGGTAATTGCGCCCGCCGACCACACCGAGCACGTCGTCCACCACCAGCAGCTTGTTGTGCATGCGCTGATTGAAGCGGCGGAAGCAGCACAGAATGCTGCCGGCATAGTCGAAGTAGTTGAGTTTGACCTTGCCGAAGGTCGGGTTGTAGATGCGCAGCTGCAGGTTTTCGTGGCTGCTGGCCAGCGCACCGAGAATCTGCAGATCGGCGATCGCCGACAGCTGATCGATCAGGATGCGCACCTTGACGCCGCGTTGCGCGGCATCCATCAGCGCGTCCATGATCATGCGCGCGCTGTCGTCCTTGTCGAAGATGTAGGTCTGCAGGTCGACGCTGCGGGTGGCGCTGCGGATCAGATTGAGCCGGGCCACCAGCGATTCTTCGCCATGGTCGACGATGGTGGCGTAATGCCGCGGCGCTGCCGGTGTGGAGGCAGTGATCGCCTCACCGCCCAGCGCGCGTAACGGCGAAGGCTGCGCGCAGCGATTGGCCTGCGTGCAATTCACCACAGTGCTGCGTGCCGCAGCGGCGACGCCGGCAGCACGGTTGCGCTCGGTTTGCGACAGGCTGGCGCATCCGGTGCCGAGCAACAACGTTGCCAGCACGAGAACCCTCAACAGGCACTTCACGGGCGCCGCGCCTCCTGCAAGCGCCCACGCAGAACGAATGTCACCCTGTCGCCCAGGGCCATCTGCCACGCATTCATTCCGTAACGTCCACGCAGGACCGTACCTCGACTGATCACGTCGCAATCATAGCCCGGCCGGGTGCATTCGGCCGGGACCACATGCAGGGTCTCGGTATGGGTGATTCCGCGGATGGTCAGGTTGCCGGTGATGTCTCCCCCGCCATTGATCACCTCCTCGGTGTAAGGCAGCGACTCGAACTCCACCACCGGATAGCGCGCCACATCGAAGAAATCCTCACCCCGCATCCAGCCGGTGTAGCGGTCCTTGCCCGGGATCTCCACCTGGGTGGCGTCCAGCCGAAATCGTACCTGCTGGCGTTTGTCTGGCAGTTCCACCACTTCACCACGAAAACGCGGGAAAAACCCCTCGATCTTCATCCCGAAGCGGGTTTTGATCTCGAACCCGAAACGCGATTGCGCCGGGTCGATGGAATGCATCTTCTGCTGCGCCAGACAGGGCAAGGTGACCCAGAGTGCGAGCCAGGCGAACCAGCGCAGCGACGATGACACGGATCAGGGCCACCAGAAGGCGGTCAGGCGGGCGATACCCGGCTCGATGGTGGCGTCCAGTGGCAGGGCCAGCAACGCAATTGACGCGGTGGGCATGCCACGGTAATCGCCGGTCTGGCCGCTGTGCATCAACGCCGCCAGCCGTTCCAGACCAGGGTTGTGGCCGACCAGCAGCAGGCGCTCGGCCTCGCGATGTTCATCCACCAGGCTGGCCAGAGTGCCCGGCGTGGCCTCGTAGATGCGTTCGTCCAGTCGTTGTTCGATATAGCCGGTGAGCTCGAGCACCGCTTCGAGGGTTTCGCGGGCGCGCCGGGCCGGCGAGCACAGCACCCGGTCAGGCACCAGCCGTTGCTCGCGCAGCCAGCGCCCTGCCGCTTCGGCCTCGGCGATGCCGTGCGGCGACAGCGGGCGATCGAAATCGGCCTGGCCGGTATCGGCCGGTTCGGCATGGGCGTGTCGCAACAAGATCAATTCGCGCATAGGAACTTCCCGGTTCTAGGACTTCTTGAGCCACTTGAACAGCGGCTCCCAGTCCCGTTGATGGTCGCGCACTTGCGCCGAGCGGTAGTCGAACAAGCTGCGTCCCAGCCCGGCCATCACCACATAGGCCTGGGTGTCGCGCAGTTGGGTCACCAGCGGGTACGGCCAGCTGCCGATCATGTCGGCGGCCTGTTGCGAGGTCTGGGTCCAGGGACGAGCACGATTGAGCACCAAGCCCACCGGCAGTTTGCGCTGGTGCACGCGTGGCACCTTGGCCAGCGTGTTGAGAAAGCCGACCACCGCTTCGATATCCAGCGCCGAGGACAACACCGGCACCACGATGGCATCGACGTGATCAAGGAATCCGCCCAGGTCGTCGGCCATCGCTCCGGCCGGCGCGTCGATGATCAAGGTGTCGGTGCCATCCGGCACGGCCGCCTGCCAGCTGCGGCGCTTGGTGGCGTCAATCGGCAGTACCGCACTTTCCAGGCTGGCGCGGCGCTCCGCCCAGCGGGTCGACGAGCCTTGCGGATCGGCATCTGCCAGCACCGTGCGCTGGCCTTGCAACGCCGCATGTGCGGCCAGGTTGGTGGCGATCGTGGTCTTGCCGACGCCGCCTTTGGAGGCGGCCACCAGGACTGTCTTCATGCACGCCTCGCTTCCGGGAGCAGGCCGGCAGCGTACACCGCGGCAAGGTGAGGAAGTAGTCGAAACGCGTTAAACGCGTTGATGCCGTACAGGCAAAGACAGCGCAGACCTCCAGCCGATGGATGCAAACGCCTTGCGCCGCAAGTGAGGGCGGCAATGGCTGCACACTTCTCACCCAGCGCAAGATCATCTGCACGTGTTGCCCCGATGCAGGTGTGCATTGCATGAGCAGTGGCCTCGTCGCAATGCAGCATGGCAGCGACATTGGACCTTGGCATGGGCCCGAGCGACCGGGCGCAAGCGCATGCAGGCAGCACTGCTGCTGCCGGCCTGCTGGCGCTAGCGGAGGCCTTACGCTACCAATCGCGCCAGCAGCCAGGCCCACGCAGGCAGCGTCAGCAACGACAACAGAATGCTGTAGCCAACCATTGCTGCAGCCAGACGTGGCGCCAGGCGGTGCGAAATGGCCAGCGCCGCAGCGGTAATCATGGTGGGCATTGCCGATTCGAGCACATTGGTCTGCAGCATCTGCCCGTGCAGGCCAAGCACCCAGGACAGCGGTAAGGCCAGGACCGGCATCAGCACCAGCTTGAACACCAGGCCCACGGCCAGCGGCTTGAGTTCGTCGGCAGGCAGGCGCAGCTGCAGCGAAAAACCCACCGACAGCATCACCAGCGGCAACATCGCATCGGAAAGGTTCCTGAGGCCGGAGCCGATCCAGTTCGGCGGTTGCTCGGGCATCAGTGTCAAGGCGAACAGCAGCGCCCACAACGGCGGAAACTGCAGCACCCGCAGCAGGATCAGCCGCCCAGTCGGCGGGGTATCGCCACTATACCGGGCCAGCACGTACAGCCCGAACGTGGACAGCAGCACGAAAGTGCCGAACTGGTCGTAGACCACTGCATACGGCAGCGCGTGATCGCCGATCAGTGCGCGCACCATGGGGAAGCCGATAAAGCTGGAATTGGTGAACACCACGCACATCAGCAGCGCGGCGTATTCGGCGCGGCCGAAGCGCAGCAGGCGGCTGCTGCCCCACAGCAACGGCACGATGATGGCGGTGAGCAACCACGGCGTTGCAATCACCCCGCCCAGCGAGGCATCCAGGTGCAGGCGCGGAACATAGGTCAGCACCGACGCCGGCAGGCAGATGTGGAGCACGAGACGGTTGAGCACATCGGCGCTGTTGTCCGGCAACACCCGCAGGCGGGCGAACAGCAGGCCCAGCCCCAACATCGCCAGAATCAAGGCAAATGCATCTACCGCCATGCGCGATCGTGTCCGTTGGAAAGCGATGCACAGGATCGCATGGCGCGCGGAGCGCGCATCGAAGGATGCGTTGGCGTGGTTGGTGCGAGGCGCACGCCACCAAGCTCCGATCACTGCGAAGCCTCAATTACGGCATCTCACACAGCGACCTCGCAACGTCAGCAAGCCAACGTTCTCAGCCGTGATGCGATCCGGCACAGACCTGATCAGCCTTTCACTGAGCCAGCGGAATCGACGTTACGCGTCCTCGTCTCAAGTCAGCGGCAGGCCGACGCACCAGATCGCACCTGGTTAATCGGCAAACATGCCCGGCCCAGCGTCGACCCAGTACACGACCCGCGCTGCAGGAAATCCCCGCAGCGCGGCCTGGCGTTTACGGAAACGCCGGCGGCTTGGCCTGCCAGGCCGCAAAGACCTCGGCCAGGGTGGCGCGCTCGGCCTCCCGCCATTCCGGCAACAGGCTGGCGTAGCTGGCGGTGCTGCTCCAACGGTCCGGCCAGGTGCGCACGGCTGCCGCATACCACTCGACCGCCTCTTGCTTGCGCCCTGCGCGCCAGAGCGCGAGTGCAGCCGTCGTCGGCAACCATTCCGGCGTGGCCGGGCGGCCGTTGGCCAGGTTGGCCCATTGCTGCAGCGCCTTGTCGGGCTGATCGGCACGCAGCAGATCCCATCCGTAGTTCCAGGTGATGGCGCGGTATTGCTGGCTGCCGTTGGACACCAGCGCCAGCGCGCCCTGATAGAGCTCATCGCCTAACTGCGTGCGCCCACCGGCGTAGGCCAGCGACGCCAACTGCGCACGCGGATCGGCCGCACGGGCATCACGCTGCACCATCGCCGCAAGCCGGTCGACAACTGCATCGCCCTGGCCTTGTACGGCGACCACGGCCTTGGTTGTGCTGCGGTCTTCGTCGAAATAGAACTCTTTGGGCTTGGGCAGACTCTGCGCCTGCGCCAACGACCACACCCCTCCCAGCAGGGCCAGAGCGGCCCACGCGTATTTCCTTTTCACTGTGTTTTCCCCTGACAGCAAACGACCCCTTCCCGTCCCCATCCTACCCGCAGCGCGTCGGCTGCGCATCCGCACAGGGGCAGGTGCGTGAAAACTGACTGTTACACTTTGTGCCGCCGTTTTGGAATCCGTCGGGTGCGTCAGATAGTTTCAGATGACACGCACCGGGGCCCAGCCACCCTTTTCGGGCACGCCATGACCAGTACCGCTGCACTTTCTTCTCCCGACTCTGCCAACACGCCGGAGCTCGGCCAGGTGGATGCGGATTACACGCTGGACCACAAGTACACGCGGACCGATGGGCGCATCTATCTTTCCGGGGTGCAGGCACTGGTGCGGCTGCCGCTGCTGCAGCGCCTGCGCGATGACGCCGCCGGCCTGCAGACCGCCGGCTTCATCAGTGGCTATCGCGGCAGCCCGCTCGGCGGACTGGACCTGGAACTGTGGCGTGCGCGCAAGCACCTGGACGCGGCCAAGGTCACCTTCACTCCCGGCCTCAACGAGGACCTGGCCGCCACCATGGTGTGGGGTACCCAGCAGACCAACCTGTTCCCCGGCGCAAAGGTGCAGGGTGTGTACGGCATGTGGTACGGCAAGGGTCCGGGCGTGGACCGCAGCGGTGACGTATTCAAACACGGCAATGCCGCCGGTACTTCTCCTTTTGGCGGGGTGCTGGCGCTGGCCGCCGACGACCATGCCTGCCGCAGCTCGACCTTGCCGCACGGGTCGGAAGACGAATTCGTCAGCGCGATGATGCCTATCCTCAATCCGGCCGGGGTGCAGGACATCCTGGACATGGGACTGCTGGGCTGGGCGATGAGCCGCTACACCGGGCGCTGGATCGGCTTCAAGACGATTGCCGAAACCGTGGAATCGTCCGCTTCGGTGGACATCCATCCGTTCGCACGCACGATCGTGCTGCCGGAGGATTTCGCACTGCCGCCAGGCGGTTTGAGCATCCGTTGGCCAGACCCGCCGGTGGATCAGGAGATGCGCCTGCACCGGTATGCGATTGCCGCGGCGCAGGCCTTCGCGCGCGCAAACCACATCGACAAGGTGGTGCTGGATTCGCCGCACGCGCGGCTGGGCATCGTGACCACCGGCAAGAGCTATCTGGACGTGTTGCAGGCGCTGGAATACCTGGGCCTGGATGCGCAGACCTGCGCGCAGATCGGTATCCGCGTGTACAAGGTCGGCATGACCTGGCCGCTGGAACCGGTGGGTATCAGCGCGTTTGCGCAGGGTCTGCAAGACATCGTCGTCGTGGAAGAGAAAAAGGCCTTCATCGAGCGCCAGATGAAGGAGCTGTTCTACAACTGGCCGGCCAGCGCCGGCGCGCGGCCGAGCATTGTTGGCAAGTACGATGAGCAGGGCGCGTGGATCCTGCCCTCCACCGGCGAGCTGACGCCGGCCACCATCGCGGCGGTGATCGGCAGGCGCATCCTGCGCCTGCTGCAATCGAGCACGATCAATACCGATTCGATCCAGCAGCGTCTGCGCTGGATGGATGCCAAGGAAGCGGAAATGGCCCTGCCGCGCGCGCAATTTCCGCGCGTGCCGCATTACTGCTCGGGCTGCCCGCACAACACCTCCACCGCAGTGCCGGAAGGCTCGCGCGCGCTGGGCGGTATCGGTTGCCACTACATGGTGACCTGGATGAATCGCGCCACCGACACCTTCACCCACATGGGCGGGGAAGGCGTGACGTGGTCGGGGCAGGCGCCGTTCACCGACACCCCGCATGTGTTCCAGAATCTGGGCGACGGCACCTACTTCCACAGTGGCTCGTTGGCGATTCGGCAATCGGTCGCCACCGGGGTCAACATCACCTACAAGATTCTCTACAACGATGCGGTGGCGATGACCGGCGGCCAGCCGGTAGACGGCACGCTCACGGTGCCGGATATCGCGCATCAACTGCGGTCCGAAGGCATCCATGAGATTGCGATAGTGAGCGACGACATCGGCAAGTGGACGCGGCGACGCGACCTGTTTCCTGCCGAGGTCGCGTTTCATGATCGCGGCGAGCTGGATGCGGTGCAGCAGCATTTGCGCACGGTCAAAGGCGTGTCGATCCTGATCTTCGACCAGACCTGCGCCACCGAAAAGCGCCGCCGTCGCAAGCGCGGCAAGCTGATCGATCCGCCCAAGCGGGTGATGATCAATTCGCTGGTCTGCGAAGGTTGTGGCGATTGTGGCGAGAAGAGTTTTTGCGTGTCTGTGCTGCCGAAAGAGACCGAGTTCGGGCGCAAGCGCCAGATCGATCAGTCCAACTGCAACAAGGATTATTCCTGCGTCTCTGGCTTTTGCCCGAGCTTTGTCACCGTGCATGGCGGCGCACCGCGCAAGGGTAAGAAGCGCGATGCCAGTACGCTGCTGGACACGCTTCCCGAGCCGCCCAAGCGCACATCGCTGGAGCGGCCCTGGAATATCCTGATCACCGGCGTCGGCGGCACCGGCGTAGTGACCATCGGTGCGCTGCTGGGCATGGCCGGGCATCTGGAAGGCAAGGGCGCGACGGTGCTGGACCAAACCGGCCTGGCGCAAAAGGGCGGCGCGGTGACCACGCATATCCGCATCGCCCGCCAGCCCGACGACATCCACGCCGTGCGCATCGCTGCAGGCGAAGCCGACTTGGTGCTGGGTTGCGACATGGTGGTGGTCAACGATTATTGGGCGCTGTCCAAGGTGCGCGACGGCCGCACCCAGGTCGTACTCAATACCTACGAGGCAATGCCGGGCAGCTTCACCACGCAACCGGATCTGCAGTTTCCCGCTGCCGAGATCATCGCCGGTGTACGCACCGCGCTCGGTGGCCAGGAGCCGTTGTTGCTGGATGCCACGCAGCTGGCAACTGCGTTGCTGGGCGATGCCATCGCCAGCAATCTGTTCGTGCTTGGCTACGCCTGGCAACACGGGTTGGTGCCGGTGTCGCATGCGGCGCTGATGCGCGCAATCGAACTCAATGGCGCGGCCGTTGCGATGAATCAGCAGGCATTTGCCTGGGGCCGCCTGGCTGCGATCGATCTGCCGGCGGTGCAACGCGCTGCGGGTCTGGCCGGCAACGACGCGCCGGCACACCTGCGCGGCGACACACCGCAAGCGCATGGCCCGGGCAGCTGGGAAGAGCACGACCTTGGCGGCCAAAGCGCACCGCGTGCGCTGGCGCAGACCGATGGCAGCACGCTGCATGGCGCTGTCGCTGCACCGGCCGATCCGCTCGACGACGAGCAGCTGACGCAATCGCTAGACGAAGCCATCGCGCGCCGCATCGCGTTCTTGACCGAGTACCAAGATGCCGCCTACGCGCAGCGTTATCGCAGGCTGGTCGAGCGCGTGCGCGCACACGAGCTGCAGCGTGTGCCCGGCAGTAGCGCACTTACCGAGGCGGTGGCGCGTTACGCCTTCAAGCTCATGGCCTACAAGGACGAGTACGAAGTGGCGCGCCTCTATACGCGGGGCGACTTCCAGCGCCGGTTGCAGCAACAGTTCGAAGGCCACTACACGCTGCGCTTCCATCTGGCGCCGCCGTTGCTTGCAAAGAAAGACGCGCATGGCAATTTGATCAAACGCGAGTACGGGCCGTGGATGTTCACTGCCTTCAAGTTGCTGGCGCGGTTGAAGTTCCTGCGTGGCGGCAAGCTCGACGTGTTCGGCTACAGCGAAGAACGGCGTGGCGAGCGCCAGCTGATTGCCGATTACAGTGCGACGGTGGACATGCTGTTGGAACGGCTGGATACCGATAACGTCGGCCTGGCCGCGCAGATCGCCAGCATTCCGGAACACATTCGCGGCTATGGCCACGTCAAACATGCGCATCTGCAGGAAGCCAAGGCGCGCGAAACCGCGCTGCTGGCGCAGTGGCGCAATCCGAAGGCGTTGCATGTGGTGCAGACGGCTTGATCAGGATGTAAGTGCTAGTCCGTGATTTCTCTAGATAGGCAATTCATAGATTGCATTTATAAATAGCAACTTATAGATTGCATTTCCACAAAGAAAGCCATAGCTTGCCTAATCCGACGATCAATACGCCAGCAACGATGGGTATCACCGTTTTCCCCATCCAGACGACGCAGCAATTGGGTCCTCTGCTCAAGGCGCTGCGCAAGCAGCAAGGCCTGACCCAGGATCAGTTGGCCGAGCAGTTGGGCATTACCCGCCAAGCGGTCAGCGCACTGGAACGCAAGCCTGAGGCCGCCACATTCGAACGCTTGATGCGCGTTTGGGCGATTCTGAACGTGGAGGTTTCGCTGAACCTGCGCAACAACGGCTCCTCGAATCCCTCCGAAGAGGCTTGGTAAGCCGTGGCCGAACTGTGCGTATGGATGAATGGATTGCGCGTCGCTCGTTGGCGAGAGGATGTGCACGGAGCGCGGCTGACCTACCCCTCCGAATGGCTCCACTCGCCCCAGGCACGGCCACTGTCCCTATCACTTCCATTGTTGCCCGAAGGGCAGTCGCATCGCGGTGATGTCGTCACCCATTATTTCGACAATCTGCTGCCCGATAGCACGGACATCCGTCGTCGTATGCGGGAACGTTTCAAAACCGACTCGGCCGGCACATTTGACCTGCTTCAGGCGGTGGGCCGCGATTGTGTCGGCGCAATCCAGTTGCTTGCAATTGATGCCGAACCCGAGCATTTGCGCAGCATCCAGAGCAGAGCACTGAGCGATACCGAGGTTGCCGCTGTGCTGCGCGGCGTCACCGCGCCGCTGCTGCCCGGCCAGCATGGCGATAACGACGACTTCCGGCTGTCCTTGGCAGGCGCTCAGGAAAAAACTGCGCTATTACATCATCAGCATCAGTGGTGCGTGCCCCTGGGGAGCACTCCGAGCACGCACATCTTCAAGCTGCCGCTGGGGCTGGTCGGCAACATGCGCGCGGACATGCAGGCAGTGGAAAACGAATGGCTGCGCGCGCAGCTGCTCGCCGCATTTGGCATTCCCGTGGCTGTCACCACGATGGGAAGGTTCCAAGAGCAGCGCGCCCTGATAGTGGAACGTTTCGACCGGCGTCTATCGCCGGACGGACAGTGGTGGATGCGCCTTCCCCAGGAAGACCTGTGCCAGGCATTCGGTGTGTCTTCGTCGAAAAAGTACGAGAACGACGGTGGCCCCGGCATCGTGGCGATCATGGAGTTACTCAGGCAGTCGAGCCAACCTTCCGACCGTGAAACCTTCTTCAAGGCGCAGATCCTGTTCTGGCTGATCGCCGCAACTGACGGACACGCCAAGAATTTCAGTCTGATGATTGAGCCCGGCGGCCGTTTCCGCATGACGCCGCTCTACGACGTTTTATCCGTTTATCCCGTCCTCGGACGCGGCGCACAGCAGCTAGATCCACATCGCGCGGCATTGGCGATGGCCGTGGTTGGAAAAAATAGGCATCGTCGCTTGAAAGATATCCGCCGTCGCCATTGGAACGACACTGCACGTGCGTGTGGGGTGCGTGCTGGTGCCGAACCCTGGATCGAAGAATTAATGGAACAGCTGGAAAGCACATTGGATTTTGTCGCAAACACGCTTCCAGCAGAGTTTCCGGTACCCCTGGCAGATACTGTCTTCAGTGGCATGAGAGAAGCGGCCAAGCATCTGCGTGAGATGCCATCTGATCGCTAATCGCAACCGAACACGCGTTTTGACTGTTCGGACGTCGCGCTGCAACCTTACAACGGCCGCAACAAGCGCAGCCCGAACCAATCCTTGGCATCGTTCCAGCCATGCGTCACCCTGAGCCCGGCGGCTGCAGCCAGTTCGGCAAAGCGCGCGTCGGTGTACTTGCAGCTGTATTCGACCTGCATCGCTTCGCCGTCGGCAAATTCCACATCCTTGCCGCCGACCTGCACGCGCTGCGCGCGTTGGCTGATCAGGAAGGTTTCGATGCGGCCGCGCTCACGTGCATACACCGCGTGGTGACGGAATCCTTCCAGATCGAAATTGCTGCCGATCTCGCGGTTGAGCCGTGCCAGCAGGTTCAGGGTGAACTCGGCAGTGACGCCGGCCGCATCGTTATAGGCGGCTTCGATCAGCCCCACGTCCTTGTCCAGATCGATGCCGATCAGGGCGCAGCCATCACTACCCATGGTCTGGCGCATCGCATCCAGCAACTCGATAGCCGCAGCGTCAGTGAAGTTGCCCAACGTGGAGCCGGGGAAGAACACCACGTGGCGCCGCGCCGGGCGCTGCGCATCGGGCAGACGCAGCGGCTTTGTGAAGTCGGCGCACACCGGCAGCATCTGGATCTGCGGAAATTGCTGTGTCAGTCGCGCGGTGCTTTCCAACAGCGCGGTCCGCGAGATTTCCAGCGCCGTGTAGGCCACCACATCACGTAGGCCCTGCAACAGCAATTCGGTCTTGCGTCCACTGCCGCTGCCGTATTCGACCACGTGCACGCTGGCACCGATCGCTTGCGCGATCGAGGTCATGCTGGCCTCCAACAAACCGAGTTCGGTGCTGGTGAGGTAATACTCCGGCTGCTGCGTAATGGCTTCGAACAACTGCGAACCACGCGCATCGTAGAAATATTTCGACGGCAGCGTCTTGGGCGTTTGCGACAACCCCGCCAATGCATCGGCAGTGATGTCGTCCGGTTGAGGGCGCAGGTCGGTCAGCGCAGCGTGCGCGCGTTGCAGGGCATGGGCGGCGACGTTCAAGGCAGATCCTTGGCAAGGCGCACGCCGGCAAATTGCCAACGCGCATCGGAGGGGAAGAAGTTGCGGTAACTGGCACGCAGGTGGCTAGCCGGGCTGGCGCAACTGCCGCCGCGTAGTACCCACTGCGCATTCATGAATTTGCCGTTGTATTCGCCCAGCGATCCGGGCCAGGGGGTAAAGCCGGGATACGGCAGATACGCGCTGCCGGTCCATTCCCAGACATCGCCGAACAGCTGCTGGATGCCGGTGTCCACTGCTGCAGCCCCGCGCGGATGCAACGCATCGGTGTCGACGAAGTTGCCCTGCACCGACACGCCTGTCGCGGCCTGTTCCCACTCGGCTTCGGTGGGCAAGCGCGCACCGGCCCAGCGCGCGAATGCATCGGCTTCGAACAGACTCAGATGGCACACCGGTGCATGCGGGTCGCGCGCGCGCCAACCGTCCAGCGTGAACTCGCGGCCTGCCGCATCCCAGTACAAGGGATGGTGCCAACCTTGCGCCTGCACCATCGCCCAGCCATCGCTGAGCCAGGCACCGGCGCTGCGATAACCGCCGGCATCGATGAATTGCTGGAACTCGGCGTTCGTCACCACGCGGTTCGCCAACGCATGCGCGCCGACCAGCACGCGGTGGCGCGGCGATTCATTGTCGTAGGCGAAGGTAGCGGCCTGTGGCCAGGGTGCAGCGCCCATCTCGACGATTTGCTCGTCGCGCGCATGCCAGCGCAGCGTGCTGGCAACGGCTGCGGGTGGCGACGCGGCATCGCGATAGGCCGGCTGCAAGGGGTTGCTCCACAACGCATGTTTGATGTCGGTGAGCAGCAACTCCTGATGCTGCTGCTCGTGCTGGATGCCGAGCTGCACGATGGTGCAAGCCTGCGCATCGAGCAGGCCATCGCGCAGGCGCTGCTGCATCTGCGCATCGACCGCAGCGCGGTAATCGCGCACCTGCTGTAACGAGGGGCGCGACAGCACCCCACGACGCGCGCGCGCATGCATCGGGCCGACGCTTTGGTAGTAGCTGTTGAACAGGAAATCCCAGGCTGGGTCGAACACGCGGTACGCCGGATCGGATTGCAATACGAAGCGTTCGAAAAACCACGTGGTATGCGCCAGATGCCATTTGCTGGGACTCGCATCGGGCATGCTCTGCACCATCGCGTCTTCGGCGCTCAAGGGTGCGGCGAGACGATCGCTCAACGCGCGGGTCTGCGCGTAACGTTCCAGCAGCGTCAACTGCTGTGGCTGGTGGTGGCCCAGCAGAGGTGAGAGTGCAGACATCGCTATATGCTTGGGTAGCGCCCGTGAACGCGCCGTGTGGGCAGCGTGGCAGCCAGCGGTAAGCTGTTGGCATGTCATCGCCTTTTCTGTCCAGCACGCTTCCAGCACCCCTCGATTGGACCCAGCGCCATCACGCATTTGCGCTGCCTGCCGAGGTCACTTATCTGGATGCGGCGTCGCGCGGTCCATTGTTGCGCGCCGTACAAGCTGTGGCGCACCACGCAGTGGATGCGATGGCCGCGCCGTGGCGCTTGCCATTCGATGCGTGGGTGCAGCAGATCGAGCAATTGCGCGTGCTTGCCGCCGCGCTATTGGATGGCGATGCCGAAGCGGTGGCGATGGTGCCATCCGCCGCGCATGGCCTGGCCACAGCCGCACGTAACCTGCCGCTGGAGCATGGCGACGCAGTGCTGGTGCTGGAGGGACAATTCCCCTCCAATCTGTTGATCTGGCAGCGGCGCTGCGCAGAGGCCGGTGCGCATCTTGTGGCGGTCCCCACAAGCACCGACGGCAGTGTGACCGACGCGGTGCTGCAAACCATCGCCGACACCCCTGCACTGCGTATCGCGAGCTTGCCGCATGCGTACTGGCTGGATGGGCGGGTGCTGGATCTGAACCGCATCAGCGCCGCCGTGCACGCCAGCGGGGCTGCGCTGGTGCTGGATCTGAGCCAGAGCCTGGGCGTGTTGCCGCCTGATCTAACCTGCTGGCAACCGGATTTCGTGGTCAGCGTCGGGCACAAATGGTTGCTCGGGCCGATGGGATTGGCGTGGCTATGGGTGGCACCGCAGTGGCGCACAGCCGGGGTGCCGATCGAAGAACACTGGATCGGCCGCGATGCGGGTAGCAGTTGGGAATTCCCGATTGCCGCCGCACCGCTGTATCGCAGCGGAGCCCGGCGATTCGATGCCGGGGGCGTTGCCGACCCGTTGCGAATCGCAATGGCCACGGCGGCATTGCAGCAGATCAATGCGTGGCAGCCGGCACCCATCGCCGCCGCGTTGGGCGCCTTGACCACCCAGTGGGACACGGCCTTGCAGGCGCGTGGCCTGGGCAGCTGGTGCACGCCGGGACACGCGCCGCATCTCACCGCATTGGAGCCGCCAGCAGCTGCGCTGGACGCCGTGACGACAACACTCAACACGCTCGGTGTGATCTGCACACGTCGGCACGGGCGCCTGCGGATTGCGCCGCATTTGAGCGTCACCGACGACGCATTGTCACAGGTGATTGCAGCGCTGCCGGGCAGGTGAGCGCTGCGCGCTAGCATTGGATGACGTGCATCTGCCACGTGTTGGCCCGGCATGCGTAAAAGCGCGTGCGACAGGGCATCACCGGTAGAGCTTCATCGCGGGCAAGCCCGCGCCTACCGTCCATATTCCGCGCAATCGTTGGTGGTAACAGCGATCTGCTAGCCATGCCCACAGCACCTCATTGTCGCTGGCTAATCCGCAACCCACGCGGCGTGACCCAGCGCTCCAGTCCTTCGAACACCGCCTGCACCAGCAGTGCCAGCACGGCGGCGGGAATGGCGCCTTCCAGGATCAAACCGATATCGTCCAGGCGGATGCCGGTGAGGATCGGTTGGCCGTAGCCGCCTGCACCGATCAGCGCGCCCAGCGTGGCGGTGCCCACATTGATCACTGCGGCGGTCTGGATGCCGGCCACAATCGTGCGGCGTGCCAGCGGCAGTTCCACACGCCACAGGCATGTCCACACCGGTAACCCAATGGCATGCGCGGTCTGGCGCAGCTCGCGCGGGATCGAGGTCAGCCCAGCATGGGTATTGCGCACGATTGGCAGCAAGCTATATAGAAACAGCGCGGCAATGGCTGGTTTGGCGCCGATGCCGAACAGCGGAATCATGAAAACGAACACGGCGAGCGACGGTAGCGTCTGCAGCACACCGGTCAACGACAATACGACTTGCCCCAGACGTGGACGCCGCGCTGCCAGCACACCCAGCGGTAGCGCAAGCAGCAATGCCAGCCCCAGCGAAATGCCGACCAACGCCAGATGCTCGCGCGTATGACGAAGCAAGCGCGTCACCCGCGAGTCCGTTTCAGAGGCCGGTGTGACGCCCAACCAGTGCGCCGCAACCGCCGCTTCGGACTGCCGCTGGAGTTTTACCTGTGCGTTGAGCCGCTGCATGGTGGCTTCATCGATGCGTCCTTGCAGCCCCTGCAATGCCTGCAGCATTGCCGGCGAGCGTTGCGCCAGATCCTTGCGATATAAAAAAATCGCTTGGTAATCGGGGAAATAGTGCCGGTCGTCGCGCAGCACCTGCAGCTGGTAATACGGAATTTCCGCGTCGGTGCTGTACAGATCGGTGACCTGGATCGCGCCGCTCTGCAGCGCGCGATAGGCCAGATCGTGATCCAGCCCGGTCGCGGTCTGCGGCAGTGCATAGGCGGCGCGCACGCCCGGCCAGCCATCGGCGCGCTGCATGAATTCGTTGCTCAGCCCGATCTTGAGCGATGGATGCCTTGCCAGATCCGACATCGATGCGATGCCAAGCGCCTGCGCGCGCTCGACGCGCATGCCGAAAGCATAGGTGTTCTGGAAGCCGAGCGAGTCGGTCATCGCCAGCCCGCGTGCATCCAGTGCGGCGCGCAGTTCGGCCTGGTTGGCGCTAGGTAGTTGCAGCAGTTCCTGTGCCAGCGTGCCGGTGTATTCGGCATACGCGTCTATCTGCCCAGTCTCCAGCGCGCGCCACAGGATGCGCGTGCCACCGAGTTGTGCGCGGTGCTGCACATCCACACCGTCACGCCTGCCGGCGGCAGTGGCGATTTCGCCCAAGATCACCGCTTCGGTGAAGTTCTTCGAACCGATGGTGACCTGCGCAGCCTGCGCGCCGAGACTGCAGATCAGCAACACCGCAGCGATGAGCGCACGCGCCATCATGCGGCATCGCCGATGCTGCGCTGGGCGGTGAGGAAGCGCTGCACGAACGCATCGGCTGGCTGCTCCAGCAAATCGCGCGCAGTGCCTTGCTGCACAACGCGGCCGGCGCGCATCAGCACCAGGCTATCGGCCAGGTAAGCAGCTTCGGCGACGTCATGCGTCACCAACACCACGGCCTTGCCCAGCTGCGCAAACAGTTCGCGCATCTGCGCCTGCAGGTCGTACCGCACGATGGGGTCGAGCGCGCCGAGCGGTTCGTCCAGCAACAAGGCCGGCGGGTCCAGCATCAATGCGCGAATCAGGCCGACACGCTGGCGTTGACCACCGGAGAGTTCGGCCGGGTAGCGCGCCAGCAACTCCGTTGGCAGTTGGCACAATGCGCATAGCGTCTCCAGGCGCGCATTGATGCGCTCACGCGTCCAGCCCAGCGTCTGTGCCAGCAAGGTCACGTTGCTGCGCGCGTCCAGATGCGGAAACAACCCGCCTTCCTGGATCACGTAGCCGATACGTTGACGCTGCGCCTGCAGGTTGGCGCGCTGCAATGGCGTGCCGTCGAAGGCGACCGTGCCGCTGTCCGGCCACTCCAGCCCGACCAGCAGGCGCAACACGGTGGATTTGCCGGCGCCGCTAGGGCCGATCAACGCCGTCGTGATGCCGCTGGCGAAAGTCAGCGAGACCGCGTCGAGCGCGATGGCCTGGCCGTAGCGACGGCTGACCTGGTCGAGAGTGAACATGCGCGTGAGCTTGCAGAACGCGACGTCAGACGCGCGCGAAGGTGCGCATCAACGCGGCGGCGCCAGCAATTCGCGTGCGCTCAGATAGCCATCGCCATTGGCGTCCTGCCGCGCGAAGCGCTCGATCAAGGTGGCGCGATGCGCGGCGCGGGTGATCGGCTTGCCGCGGCGGCCGGGCAGTTCATCGCCTTGCAGCACACCATCGTGATTGGTATCGCGCTGGTCGAAGGCATAACTCATCCAGGCCAGATACTCGTCAAGACTCACCCGCCCATCGCCATCGGTGTCCATGCGTTGTAGATATTGCTGGCTGTCCTGCACCTGGGCCTGCGCTGCAACCGCAGGCAGGAATGCAAGACATGCGATCAGTACCGTACGCACGGTCACGCCGCACCCGCCATGTGCACGCACCATTGCGCACCTGCCGCCGCTTTACGCACCACTCAGCGCATACCCTTTGAGTCGCGCCGCATAGGCCTGCAGGGCAGCATTACCGCTGGCTTCGGCCTCGTGGCACCACTGCTGCAACTGCCTGAGCCGTTCGGACGCATCATGGCTACGCGCTTCCAGCACAGCGGTCAGCCGCGCGCGATACTCGACCAGGGTGCGCATGCGCGGACGCTGCGCCACCCAGGCCTGCAACTGCGCGCGCGCATCCGGCTTGAGCCAGCGCCCGTCATCGACCAGACCCTTGCGCAAACGCCGCGGCAACAACTCGCGCAGCTTGGCGCCGGTGGCGGCGGCTTCCTCGCGCAAGGCCGGCTTGAGCACGTTGCGCTGGTAGTCGGTCATGGCCTGGAAGCGGTGCGACAGCAGCGCCTTCAGCGTATCGGCATCGGGCACGACGATATTGGGGCGGATATCCAGTGACGGCGCTACGCGCAGTACCTTGGCCAGACCCACGGCCTGCAACCCGCGAATCGCAATCCAGCCGATATCCAGTTCCCAACGCCGCATCGAAAACCGTGCCGAACTCGGGAATGCGTGATGGTTGTTGTGCAGTTCTTCGCCGCCGATCCACAGCGCCCACGGGGTGAGGTTGGTGGAGGTATCGGCGGATTCGAAATTGCGATAGCCCCACCAATGGCCCAGACCATTGACCACGCCGGCAGCCCAGAACGGAATCCACGCCATCTGGATCGCCCATAGCGCTATGCCCGGCAACCCGAACAACACGGAATTGATCACCAGCAAGGCGATCGGGCCGACGTTGGCATGCGGGGTGTACAGATGCCGCTCGATCCAGTCGCTGGGCGCGCCCTTGCCGTACTGCTCGATATCGGCGCGTTGCGTACGGGCCTCGCGATACAACTCCACGCCGCGCCAGAACACCTGCCTGATGCCCTTGGTCTGCGGGCTGTGCGGGTCCTCCTCGGTCTCCACCTTGGCGTGGTGCTTGCGATGGATGGCCACCCATTCGCGGGTGATCATCGAGGTGGTGAGCCAGGTCCAGAAACGGAAGAAGTGCGCCACCACCGGATGGAAATCCACGCCGCGGTGCGCCTGGCTACGATGCAGGTACAAGGTCACCGCAAAGATGGTGAGCTGGGTGAACACCAGCAGCACCGCCAGCATGCCCCACACGCCCAGCCCGGCCACGCCGGCGGTCAGGAAGTCGATGATCGGATCGGACAGCATCGGCAGTTCCACGGTGGCGGTGTCTCGTTGGTCCATGCAGACATGATGGGGGCGATCGCGGCAAACTTCACCCTTCGGATGCGTAGGGTGATGCCTGCTTTTCTAAAGCGGTTCACACGTGTCTTCTTTCCCCACTGCCAGATGTCTTGCGTATGACTGTTGCCACCGATATTGCCGATTCTTTTGCCGGTGCGGATGCGCTGATCGAACTCGATCAGGCAAGTGTGATGCGCGGCCAGGTCCGTGTGCTGCATGCGTTGCGTTTGCGCATCGCACTGGGCCAGCACACCGCCATCCTTGGCCCCAACGGCTGCGGTAAATCGTCTTTCATCAAGCTCATCACGCGCGAGCTGTATCCATTGGCGCGGAGCGATGGCCAGCCTGCGGTGAAGGTGCTGGGACAGGCGCGTTGGCAGGTGGATCGGTTGCGCTCGCAGCTGGGGATCGTCACCGGCGATCTGAGCGTCAACCTGGCCGACATGCCGGGGCTGGATGTGGAAAGCGCGGTGCTGTCCGGCTTCTTCGCCAGCTATGTGGTGCCGCCGCATCGGGAGATCAGCGACGACATGCGCGCGCGGGCACGGGAGGCATTGGCCCTGGCGGGCGCGCTGCCGTTGCTGGACCGGCAATTTGCCGAACTGTCGGCCGGCGAGACCCGCCGCGTGCTGATCGCGCGCGCCCTGGTCAACCGCCCGCAGGCGCTGTTGCTGGACGAGCCGTCCACCGGCCTGGATCTGGTGGCGCGCCAGCACCTGCTCGAGACGATGCGGCACCTCGCCCGGCAAGGCATCACGCTGGTGCTGGTGACCCATCACATCGAAGAAATCGTGCCGGAGATCGCACGGGTGATCCTGCTGCGCGCCGGCAAGGTGGTCGCCGACGGCACGCGCGATGCGTTGCTCACCGATGCCAGCCTGTCGGCCGTATTCGACGGCCCGGTGCGGGTGCAGCGCGACGGCGAGCGCTGTTGGGCGACGGTTGGGGAGTGACACCACGCGGGAGTGCGAACGCATGACCTTGGACACGGGACGCCGCGGCGGCGGTTGCGCTTAGACTCGCCGCACACACAGACAGGAGTCGTCCCGATGGCCCAGTGGTATTTCCATAATCCTGGACAGGCCGAGCGTATCGGCCCGCTCGACGATGCCAGCGCCCGCGCGCATGCGCAGCGCCAACCCGATGCGTTGGCCTGGCGCGACGGGCTCGATGGCTGGACGCCGGCCCGTCAGCTGGCCGAACTGCAAGGTGCCGGCAGCATGCCGCCACCGCTCGGCAGCAATGCCAGCGCCGGGCGCGCCGATGAGATCGACTACCGCATCGTCGGCAACGACATGCAGTTCGTCGAAGTCGAGCTGGACCCGGGCGAAAGCGCGATCGCCGAAGCTGGCGCGCTGATGTACAAGGACGCCGCCGTGCAGATGGACACCGTGTTCGGCGACGGCTCGCATGCCGGCCAGAGCGGCGGCGGGCTGATGGGCAAACTGGTATCGGCCGGCAAACGCGTGGTCACTGGCGAAAGCATGTTTACCACCGTGTTCACCCACGCCGGCAGCGGCAAGGCCAAGGTCGCGTTCGCAGCGCCCTACCCGGGCACGGTGCTGGCGCTGCGTCTGTCCGAGCATGGCGGCCAGCTGATCTGCCAGAAAGACAGCTTCCTGGCCGGCGCGCGCGGGGTGTCGCTGGGCATCGCGTTCCAGCGCAAGATCCTCACCGGCCTGTTCGGCGGCGAGGGTTTCATCATGCAGAAACTCGAAGGCGACGGCTGGGTGTTCGTGCATGCCGGCGGTACGGTCGTCGAACGCGAGCTCGGCCCTGGCGAGCGCATCGACGTGGACACCGGCTGCGTGGTCGCCTATCACGCCGGCGTGGACATGGACGTGCGCCGCGTCACCGGCCTGAAGAGCATGTTCTTCGGCGGCGAAGGCGTGTTCCTGGCCACCCTCACCGGCCCGGGCAAGGTCTGGCTGCAATCGCTGCCGTTCTCGCGCATGGCCGGCCGCATGCTGCAGGCCGCCCCGCAAGCCGGCGGCCAGCAGCGTGGCGAAGGCTCGGTGCTGGGCGGCCTGGGGCGGTTGCTGGATGGCGATAACCGGTTCTGACCAACATCCCGGCGCGGCCGCCCCCCTATCAGGAGGGCGGCGGCATCACGTTCATCACCGCCAGTGTCATCGCTTCCACGCCGGTCCGGATGCTTGGCTGCGGCACCGGCGCGAAGTCCGGCGAATGGTTCACCGGAATGCGCTCGCCCGTTTGCCGGGCATGCTGCAGCCACTGCGGATCGAGTCCACCGATGCCGAAGTAGAACGACGGCACGCCGGCAGCGACGAAGGCCGAGTAGTCTTCGCTGGCCGCACTCGGTTCGCGCTGGCGCTCTGCATCGGCCCCGAACGCCTGCGCGAACACCACCCCGGTGCGCTCGGCCAGCGCTGCATCGTTGATCACCGCCCTGGATCCGCGCTCGCCCAAGGTGATCTGCGGTACCGGCGCGCCGGCCATCTGCGCACTGGCCAGCGCAGTACGTCGCACGCCGTCGAGCAGCTTGTCGCGCACCTGCGGGTCGTGGCTGCGGATGGTGCCGCGCAGCTGCGCGCGGTCGGGGATGATGTTGCCGGCAGTGCCGGCGTTGAACGCCCCAATGCTGACCACGCCAAACGCAGCCGGGTCTTTCTCGCGACTGATCACGCTCTGCACGTCGACCACGAAACGTGCGGCGATCAGAATCGGATCGATCGTCGCGGCGGGCATCGCCCCGTGTCCGCCCCTGCCTTGGAACACCACCTCCAGCGCATCGGAGTTGGAGGTCACCGCCCCGGCCTTGTAGAACACATGTCCATAAGCGTCCGGGCCGACATGCAGCGCAAAGCCGTAGTCCGGCTTGCCGAACCGGGCGAACAGGCCATCGTCGAGCATCGCCTGCGCACCGCGCCCCTTTTCCTCCGCCGGTTGGGCGATGAACATCAGCGTGCCGCGCCATTGTGCGCGCAGCTGCACCAAGGTTGCAGCCGTGCCGACCCAGGCCGCCATGTGGATGTCGTGGCCGCAGCTATGCGCCACATAGGTATCACGGTCCTTGGACTGCAGATGGACGTCGCTGGCGTATGCTAGCCCTGTGTTTTCGCGCATCGGCAACGCATCCAGTTCAGTGCGCACCATGACCGTCGGGCCGGGACCATTGTGGTACATCGCCACCAGCCCGGTCCGGCCAACGCCCGCGCTGACCTGAAACCCCAGTGCGCGCATTTCCTTGGCCAGGCGTTGCGCGGTCGCGGTTTCCTCGAAGCCGAGTTCGGGATGCTGGTGTACGGTTCGGTATAGGGCTTCCCACCGTGGATAGTCTCGATCCAGCATGCCATCGACCTGCCGCTTGACCGCTAACGCATCCAGCGCACGACAGGGCGATGCGGCCACCAGCAGGAACAGCGGCAATACACGCAGCGCAAACCGCGCCGGTGCGTGATCGAGGGTAATGCGCCTGCAAACTGTGCGTTTGGCCGAGTCCATGCCATTACGATACCAACAGGAGGTCGCCTGAGACTGTCACGGCAGGCCGCGTGTGCGCGCGGCGCGCATCCTCTGCGCATCGACGCCCTGCCGCCTGCCGCCAACGCAGACCGGCGGTCAGGGCTGCAGCGTGTATGCTGCGCCGCTGTCCACATCACGCCCTGTCACGCTCGCCATGACCGCCCTCCCTAGCAAGCGTCTCCTGTCGTCCCTGTCGCTGGCCTGCCTGCTCAGCGCCTGCGGGGGCGAGCCGCGCCCGGCGACACCGGCGCCCCTGGTGCAGCCACCTTCGGCCGCAGCCTCCAAGCCGGTCAAGATCGGTATCGCGCTCGGTGGCGGGGCGGCCAAGGGCTTTGCGCATATCGGGGTGATCAAGATGCTCGAGGCCAACGGCTTCGCACCGGTGGTGGTGTCCGGCACCAGCGCCGGCAGCGTGGTGGGCGCGTTGTATGCCAGCGGCATGGATGCGTTCGAAATGCAGGAAAAGGCCGTCGCGCTCGACCAGACCAGCATCCGCGATGTGCGGCTGTTTTCCGGCGGCCTGGTGCAAGGCCAGAAACTGCAGGACTACGTCAACGATCAACTCGGCGGCAAGCCCATCGAGAAGTTGCGCAAGCCGTTCGCGGCGGTTGCCACGCGGCTGGAAGATGGCGAGCGCACCGTGTTCGTGCGCGGCAACGCCGGCCAGGCGGTGCGTGCGTCCAGCAGCATTCCCGGCGTGTTCGAGCCGGTGACCATCGGCAAATACCACTTCGTCGATGGCGGCGTGGTCAGCCCCGTGCCGGTGGATGCGGCGCGCCAGCTGGGTGCCGAATTCGTGGTGGCGGTGGATATTTCCAGCAAGGCCAGCGGCAAGAATCCGGGCGACCTGCTGGGCACGGTGAACCAGTCGATCTCGATCATGGGCCAGCGCCTGGGCGAGGCCGAACTCAAACGTGCCGACGTGGTCGTTCGCCCCAAGGTCAACGATATCGGCTCGGCCGATTTCAACCAGCGTGCTGCGGCAATCCTGGAAGGCGAGCGCGCTGCAATGGCGGTGATGCCGCAGATTCGCGCCAAGATCGCCCAGCTACAGGCCGCGCGCAGCAGCGCCACACGGACTGCCGCCGATCAGGCGAAAGCGGCCAAGCAGCAAGCCTACGAACGCTGCCTGGAACAACGCTCGCGTTGGGAAAAATTGCGCGGCAAGCAAGAGGAATGCGTGGCGCCGTGATGCAGGTGCCGTGCGTTGCGCTCTTGCGGTGTGATGGGAGTGTTGCGCAGGCGGTGTGACGCAGAATTGTAAAGCCGGGAGGTTAGGCGTTCGCGTTGCGGGTTGCTGCGTTTGACATCGTGACATGTGTCGGGACGGCGTCGCGGCCAAGGCCGCTCCTACACCGGCACTGTTTCGCTCGGCATCATGCGCATGCCATCAACCGCCGACAAAAACCAGCGGCGCTTTGCAGAGGCCACTCCTGTAGGAGCGGCCTTGGCCGCGATGCCGCGCCGATAACAACGCCACCGTCCTGGCGACGTTATCGGAACATAAGTCGCCGCGACCTCAATACCGCCAACGCAGCGACACGCTGACAAAGCGCGGTTCGCCGTAGTTCTGATAATCCAGATTCGCCCAATAGGTTTTATCGAACGCGTTGCGCACAGCAAGCGATGCGGTCCACTGGTCGCTGATGCGGTAGTTGGCGTTGAAATGCACCAGCGCGTACGGGTTCTGCACCACAGTGACCGGCGTGGTGGCACCGCTGCCGTCACCGGTGGGGCGTTCGATATTGAAGCCGCGTACCGCGCTCTGCCAGCTCACCCCGCCGCCGATGCTCAGCCGATCCCACGCGCCCGGCAGGCGCCATTGGGTGGAGAGCTGCAGATAGTCTTCCGGCAGATTGGCATAGATCGCATCGGTCGGCGCGCGGGTGACCTTGACGTGGGTATAGCCGGCGTTGATGGTCCAGCCGGGTCGCACTTCGCCATTGAAGTCCACTTCCCAGCCACGGCTCTTGGTGCCGTCCACACCGATGTAGGCCGAGCTGCCATCCGGTAGCGAGGCTTCCGGCTGGGTCATGTCGCGCACCGCGTAGTTGTCCTGCTTGGCTTCGAACACCGCGGCGGTGGCCATCGCATGACCATCGAACAACTGCGCCTTGATGCCGGCTTCCAGGTTGGACCCTTCCACCGGTGCGAGCAGGTTGTTGTCCTTGTCGCGGTAATTCTGCGGGTTGAAGATTTCGGTGTAGCTGGCATAAACCGACACATCCGGCACGATGTCGTACACAAGCCCCACATATGGAGTGACCTCGTCGCTCACTTCATAGCGGCCGCTGGTGCCGGTGTAAGTGCCGTTGCCATCGAAGGCCTGGGTGCGGGTTTCCCAGGAACTCAGTCGTGCGCCTGCAATCAACGACAGCGGGTCGGCCAGCCGGAAGCGCATGGATGCATACACGCCGCGCTGCGTGGTGCGCGCCTGGCGACGCGCGCCGGTGCGCGTATACGTCACTTCGGACGCATCGCCATTCCAGTTGCGGATGTTGGGAATGAAATAGCAGCGCTCGGGTGGGCCAAAGGCGTTGGCGCAGCTGGCCCAATCGGTGGGATAGGTCTGCGCCACGCCATACGTAGTCGATTGCAGGTCTTGCCAGCTGCCGCCGACCACCACATCGTGCTGGCGGCCAAACAAGGCGAATCCGCCGGACAGATATACATCCACGCTATCGCGCGTGTCCTGCGTTTCGCCGGCGCTGGCGCGCAGAAACACGCCGCTGCCATCGGCGGCCGGGTCACCGGTGCCGTAGACGCGCAGGCTCTGGACGGCGCCCTTGGTGTGGGCGGCGTTGACGCGCAGCAACCAGTCCTGCCCGAAGCGTTGTTCCAGGTTGGCAAACGCGGTGCTGGTGTCGCGCTGCCAGCGCGTCCATTCCGGCGCCATGTTGGTCGAACGCGACAGATTGGCGAAGGAGCCATCGGCAGCGAAGAACGGCACCGTGCCCCAGGTCGAACCCACCGGGGTATTGTCCTGGCGCTGGTAGCCCACGGTGAGCGTGCTGCTGTCGCTCAGGTCGCCTTCCAGCACCGCCATGCCTGACATCTTGGTGTCGTGGTAGCGGTCGTAGTAATAATCGCGATCCTGCCAGGCGGCGACAACGCGGCTGCGAAAACGCCCGTCTTCGGTCAGCGGTGCATTGACGTCGGCCTGCATGCGGCGGAAGTCCCAGGTGCCTGCGCTCACTCCAAACGAGGCATCAAAGTCCTTGCCCGGACGCTTGCGCAGCAGGTTGACCGTGGCCGAGGGAATGCCCGCCCCGGTGAGCAGGCCATTGGCACCGCGGATCACTTCGATGCGGTCGTAGAAGACCGTGTCGTATTCCTGATTGGTCGCGCCGCTGTAGGTCGGTAGGCCGTCGACCTGGAAATCGGTGATCTGGAAGCCGCGCGCGAAATACAGTGGCCGCTGGGTGTCATAGAACGACACGTTGACGCCAGTGACGTGACGCATCACATCGTCGATGCTGAAAAGCGATTGCTCTTCCAGCCGCTGCAACCCGATCACGCTGACCGACTGCGGCGTTTCCTGCAGCGTCAGCGGCAGTCGCGTCGTGGTGGCCGGTTGCGCGCGGCTCACTGTGCCGTTGACGCTGACCTGGTCGAGCGTCTTGGCGTTGGTCGCATCGGCCGCCTCGGCGGCATGCACGGTGGGGGTCAGTGCCGATAGCGCGCACAGCAGCGCGGCAGACAACAGGCCAAGGGGAGCGATGGCAGCAGACATGGGGCGTTCTCGTCGATCGCTGCGGACGCAGCGCGTCACGCAACAGGGAAAGGCACAGGCACACGCGGGCGTCCACTCGAACCGGCTGGCTGACCCTGCATGGGCTGGCGATGCGACACGAACGACATGGCCGGACGCGGCCAAGAGATGAGCTAAATGTAAATCGTTATCGTTTGACAGGCAAGCAACCGGACGCTTCTTGCATGCGCGCGGGAAGCTGCGGCACGTTGGTGCTGCCTGCAGCGTTGCATCACCCGCGCAAGGCAAGGCGCATCCGATCCTTCGGCCCGCTTATGCCAGATGCGCCAGCGGCAGACCTTCCGGCGCTTTCACCGTGCGCAGAACGAAGCTGGAATTCACATCCGACACGCCAGTGGCATTGAGCAGACGATCGAGCAGAAACCGCGAGAAGTGTTCGAGGTCGCGCACCTGCACCTGCAGCAGATAATCCATGTCGCCGGTCAGCGCCCAGCACGCCACGACCTCATCCCAGCCGCGCACGCCTTCGGCGAAATGTTCGATGTCGGCCTGCCCGTGCTGCTCCAGCTGCACGCGCACGAAGGCCTGCAAACCCAATCCCAACGCGCGCGCATCCAGGCGCGCGCCATAGCCGGCGATGATCCCGGCAGCCTCCAGCCGCTGGGTGCGCCGCAGGCAGGCCGACGCCGACAGATTCACCTGCACGGCGAGCTCGGCGTTGCTGGTGCGCCCCTGCGTCTGCAGCAGGGCAAGCATCCGCAGATCGGTGCGGTCCAGCGCGATAGGTTGGTCCATATGTTGCGCAGCAGCAGATCAAGACGCACGAATCTTGCGCGTAATCAGATGTGTTGCGCAAGATTCGCAATCCTGTTGCGCGGCGATCCGGCTAAGGTGATCCCCTGTCGCTACGGAAGTCCTGCCGCATGAACACTGCCCCGCGCCGCGTCGAAAACCAGCTGACCGACAAGGGCTACGTGCCGGTCTACACCACCGCCGTGGTCGACCAGCCGTGGGACGGCTACAGCAGCGACGACCATGCCACCTGGGGCACGCTGTATCGCCGCCAGCGTGCGTTGCTGGTGGGCCGTGCCTGCGATGAGTTCCTGCAGGCGCAGGACGCCATGGGCATGGACGACAGCCAGATCCCCCGCTTCGACGCGCTCAACGCGGTACTGCAGGCGGCCACCGGCTGGACCTTGGTCGGCGTGGAAGGCCTGCTGCCTGAACTGGATTTTTTCGATCACCTGGCCAACAAACGCTTTCCGGTGACGTGGTGGATCCGTCGCCCCGATCAGATCGATTACATCGCAGAACCCGATCTGTTCCATGACCTGTTCGGGCACGTGCCGCTGTTGATGAACCCGCTGTTTGCCGACTTCATGCAGGCCTATGGCCGTGGCGGGGTCAAGGCGCATGGCATCGGCCCGGACGCGCTGCAGAACCTCACCCGGCTGTACTGGTACACGGTGGAATTCGGCTTGATCGACACGCCACGGGGCCTGCGCATCTACGGCGCCGGCATCGTCTCGTCCAAGGGTGAATCGCTGCATTCGCTGGAATCGGCAGCACCGAACCGCATTGGATTCGATCTGCAACGCGTCATGCGCACGCGCTACCGCATCGACAGCTTCCAAAAGACCTATTTCGTCATCGATAGCTTTGCGCAGTTGATGGCGGCCACCGCGCCTGACTTCACTCCGATCTACGCCGATCTTGCGCAACGCACGCAGGTGCCGGCCGGCGATGTATTGCCGACTGACCGGGTGATCCAGCGCGGCAGCGGCGAGGGCTGGAGCCGCGACGGCGACGTATGAGGCAACTGCTGCAACAAGCGCCGCCGGATGCTGCGCGGCGAGGCGGTGAAGCTGCAATGTGACGTGCTCCGACTCGACACTGTCGCCAACGCGGACTAAGGTCGAACCTCCCCCTACCGCCTTCGCTCAATGGACCTGACGCATCTGCGCATCCGGCGCTTGGAGCTGGACGACACCCGCCTGCTGTTCACCCTGGCCAACGGCATCCGTATCGACGAGCCCATCCAGGCGCATCGGCTGTTGCTCAAGGCATCGCCGCCGCAGCGCGCGCAATGGCAGATCACCGAAGACCGCTTCGGGGTGAATTGGCCCGCGGTAGCACCGCCCACTCCGGAAGGCCTGCTCAACATGCCCGAGCTGCTGTGGCGACGCCGCAGCGCGCGAGCGCTGGCAAAACTCACCAGCCTGCGCGGACGTCTGGACGCGCTGTCGCCCGGCGAGCGCGAGTTGGTCGCGCTGGTACGCCTGGACGCGGATATGAGCGAGAGCGGCTACGCACGCTATTTCGATCGCTGGGATGCCGCCACGCGAGACGATGCGGTGCGTGGTCTGGCCGCGATGGGCGCAGCGCAGCTGCGGCAAGCCATCGAAGGCCTGGGCGCTGTGTTCGAGCGACTTGAAGAAGACCCGAATCTGCTCAGCATCGAAGACATTCTCGATGCCATGAATGAAACCGACCGCCAGCGTGTGGATGGCTGGGAAGAGGTCTATTACCGCCGCTCGGGTGAACTGGCACGCCTGGGGCTAAGCCATTACGGGGTGGATAAGGCCTGACGCTGTCGAGACGCTTGCAACCGTCTGATCTCGGTTGCGACGACCACTGACGCGGTACGGGTACGGGCGCGACCGGCAACTTGCTTGTTGCCGGTCCAGTGACACGTTAATCCGCAAGCTGAAGCAGGCCACCGGCACTCTTGCCGTTTCAAGTCACAGAGCAGCGCGCATGAAAGATATGGCGTCGCCTCTTCGCAACTGCGCCGGATAAGGCGCGATGGTTACTTGGATGCGGTGTACGCAAGCAACAGCACCAGCGGTTCTTCGCCGGTTTGCAGCAAGGCATGCGTGCTGCCCGGCCGCGTCAACAGCGCGTCGCCAGCAGCGACGTCGTATTGCTTGCCGTCCAGCGCGTATAAACCGCGCCCGCTGACGATGTAATAGATCTCGTCCTTGTCGTGCAGGTGCAGGCCGATGCCAGCCCCTTTGTGCAGCACGCGTTTGCGCAGCACGAACGTCAGATCCGGTGCATCGGCAAAAAACGGATACGCCGTGGTCGGACCGGCGCCACCATGCGGGCCGGGTTGTTCGCGGGCGAGATCGCGCTCGTGCACCACCAGCGAGGGATGCACCTGTGCAGCGTGTTGCGTAGCAGTGTCGGACGCGGCACCGCAAGCGGCGTCGCGGCGCAACTGCGGCTTCAGTGCTGGCTGCAGCTGCAACCAGCCGTGCACCACCAAGCAGGCGACTGCGGTGGCGCCGGCGCGGCTGAAGTGTGTGCCGTCGGCCTTGCCTTGTTCGGGCACGAACAGGAAATACGGCTTGGCAGCCTGTTCGCCGAGCGCACGGATCCAGTCGCTGGAACTGGCGTTGAGATCGATCAGGCCGACGTGTTCTTCGGCAGCCAGTTGCTGCATGGCCACCGTGTAGCGGCCATGCGTGTCGAGCAACGCGCCGAAGTCGTACACCAACCGGGCGGTCGGGGTGATCAGGATGGGCGTAGCCCCCTGATCACGCGCAACGGCGATATAGCGGCGCAGGAACTGCACGTAGTCGGTCGTTGGGTCGGTGTAGCGCGTGGGATCTTCGCGCTTGGCGTCGTTGTGGCCAAACTGGATCAGCAACACATCGCCGCGTTGCAATTCTTTTGCGATGGCGTCCAGGCGTCCTTCGGCGATGAAACTGCGGGTACTGCGGCCGCCTTTGGCGTGGTTGTGCACTTGCCACTGCGCCGGGTCGAACCAGTCCTGCAGCATCTGGCCCCAACCGGCCTGTGGAGCGCGCTCGGCGCCGTATTCGGCGGCGGTGGAATCGCCAGCGATCAAGATGCGCTGTGGAGCGGCGTGGGCGATGCCGGTGCAGAGCAACAGCATGGCGATGAGCAGTCGATGCATGAGGGGCTCCGCTGAGTGAGCGTGCTGTTGCCTGGTGGTGTTGCGGTTTGCGAGACGGTGCTGACGCATGAAGCGCATGCGTGGTCTTGGGCGAGGGATTGCGCTTCGCGCGCTACCTGGGCTCAGCAGAGCGACGCATTGATGCTGCTGGTGAGCGATGCAACGCCTCTGGCCCTTCGCCCAATGGCTAGCCGCGCGCGCCTCACCGCCTGGGTTGGCTGTGTTCCGAAGTACCCTCCCCCCCCCGCTCCACGCCTTGCAGCGTAGGCGCTCAAAGGCAGGCGCACCGATGGCGCTAGCCCTGCCTTTTCGCCCCGCCGGGAGAGGGCGACATGCGTGCAAGCGTGTTGCCTGCGTGCGCGTAGTGGCACCCTCAGTAACAGAGGCGTCAAACGTCAACGTTGCCGGATCAAGCGATGCCCCTGATGAAACGCCCTTCTCCATCAGGGGCCCACGCGGCCTTACATGCAGCTCAGACAAGATCTACTGCATCGCGGTACTGGCGCATGCCTGCTCCTTCAACAGGATGAGGCATGCGCGTGCAGCATTACTCAGGCAGCAGCGGCTGCGGTCTTGCCCAGCAGGCCGGCGACGAAGCTGCGGATCTCTGCGTCCTGCGCGTTGTCGAAGAAGCACTGCTGGAAGCGCTCGCCACCGATGGCCTGCTTGACCAGTTCCGGATCGATGGCGCGCAGGCCGTCGAGGTAGGACTTGGCGGTGGCCTGCTTGACCTGGGTCAGGATGCCGGCGTTGGCGGCCTGCGATTCGCGACGCTCGGCCGGGTAGCCCATGCCGCGCTCGCCGCTGAAGGCCTTTTCGAAGATGTAGCGCACGTTGATTTCCGCGCCCCAGCCGTAGCCCTTGGCAAATGCCAGCGACAGCGCGTTGCCGTTGTTGACCTGGGCGAACAGGTAGGCGTCGGTCGGCTCGATGCAATAGCCGCAGAACACGCCCGGATGCGCGTTGAGCGACATCATCGCGCCCTGGCCGGTGCCGCAGCCGGCGACGACGAAGTCCACGGCCTTGGAGTTCAGCAGCAGGCTGGCGACGATGCCCAGGTGGATGTAGGTCAGGCGGTGGTCGTTGTCGCCGTCCATGCCGACGTTGAACACGTTGTGGCCCTGCTCGCCGGCGACGTCGTTGAGCTGCTGCAGGATCACCGGGTTCTTGGCGGCCTGACTAAACTCGTTCATGAGTGCGATTTTCATGGGGATGCTCCGATTGGTTGGGGAAGTTTTTTTTAAGAAGGACTTTCTAAACAGCGGTGAACAGCGTGTGCTTGGTTGCCGATCTTTTCCAGTGCGAGCGCGTTGTTCGTTGATGCGACCAACGCGCGGATGCAGGACGGAAAGCAGATGACTTGGCAGGCAGCATGCGTCTGATTGATATGCGTGTTGACCGACCCTCATCCGCCCTGTGGGCACCTTCTCCCGCGCGCAGGAGAAGGACGTGGCATCGCGGGATACCAGGGGCGGCTGCACGCGTCGGACGGTGCACGCCATCGCCGTGCGATCTGGATCAGCGCGCCAGCCAGCCGCCGTCGACCGGAATGATCGCGCCGTTGACGTAGTCCGACGCGCTGCTGGCCAGGAACACCGCGGTGCCGCCGAGGTCGGCCGGCACGCCCCAGCGCGCGGCCGGGATGCGGTCCAGGATGGACTTGTTGCGGTCTTCGTCGGCACGCAGCTGCGCGGTATTGTCGGTCGCCATGTAGCCCGGTGCGATGGCGTTGGTGGTCACGCCCTTGCTGGCCCACTCGTTGGCGAGCAAGCGAGTGATGCCGGCGATGCCCGACTTGCTGGCCGTGTACGATGGCACGCGGATGCCGCCCTGGAACGACAGCATCGAGGCGATGTTGATGATCTTGCCGCGGCCCTGGGCAATGAAATGCCGGCCGGCGGCCTGCGCCATGAAGAACGCCGACTTGAGGTTGACGTTGAGCACGTCGTCCCAGTCCTGCTCGCTGAAATCCACCGCGTCGGTGCGCCGGATCAGACCGGCGTTGTTGACCAGGATGTCCAGCCCGCCCAGGCCGGCGATGGTCTCGTCGACGATGCGCTGCACCGGCTCGATGCTGATCAGGTTGGCTTCGATGGCGATGAAGCGACGGCCCAGCGCCTTGACCTTTTCTTCGGTCTCGGTGGGCGCCTGGATGCCGGCGGCGGCGATGTCGGCGCCGGCCTCGGCCAATGCCAGTGCGATGCCCTGGCCCAAGCCGGTGTTGGCACCGGTGACCAGTGCGACCTTACCTTCGAGACTGAACGGATTGCTCATTACCTTATCGCTCCTGCTGGATGTGCCGTGGTGTGCTGAGTGAACCGCGCAATGGGCGGCCGTGTGCGTTGTACGAAGTGATGCAGTGCCGGCGCCCATCTGAATCACGCCGGCGTGGTTGGCGCCGGCTTGAACAAAGCGGCGTCATGAATGCCGGGCTCATGGGTGCAGGCGCGTTGCTGCAAGCCTTACTTGAGCTGGCAGATGTCCAGCACATGCATGTCGGTGTAGTCGAGGTTTTCGCCGCCCATCGCCCAGATGAAGGCGTAGTTGCTGGTGCCGGCGCCCATGTGGATGGACCACGGTGGCGACACCACCGCTTCGTTGTTCTGGATCACGATATGGCGCTGCGCATCGGGCTCGCCCATGAAGTGATACACGCGGTCGTTGTCGCCGAGGTCGAAATAGAAATACACCTCGCTGCGGCGATCGTGCAGATGTGGCGGCATCGTGTTCCAGACGCTGCCAGGCTTGAGCACGGTCAGGCCGAGCAACAGCTGCGAGGACTGGCAGGTGGCCGGCACGATGTACTGGTAAATGGTGCGCTCGTTGCTGGTGTCCAGCGCGCCACGCTCCAGTGCCACCGCATCCTTGATCGAGAGCTGCTTGGTTTCGAAGCGCGCGTGCGCCGGCGTGGACGCGAGATAGAACCTGGCCGGGTTGGCGGCATCTTCAGACGCGAAACTGACATCGGTGCTGCCCATCGCCACGTACAGGCCATCCTTCGGCCCCAGCGTGTAGGCAGTGCCGTCCACGGTCACCGTGCCGGTGCCGGCGCCGACGTTGAGAATGCCCAGCTCGCGACGCTCCAGAAACGGATGCCCGGCGGCCGAGGCCGGCTCGGTCTGTTTGGGGAGCTCCAGCGTCTTGCCTAGCGGCGCGGCACCACCGAGCACGAAGCGCTCGTAGTGGGTGTATTTGAGCGTGACCGCATCGTCGACGAACAGGCCATCGAGCAGATAGAGCTCGCGCAGGTCGTCGTTGCTGGCGCCCTTGATGGCGTCGGGATGGGTGGCGTAGTGCGTTTTGCAGTACAGGGACATGGCACATCTCCGAGGCAAGCGAGGGGGAACACGGGCTTGCACGGGGCTAGTCTACCGACTCTGGTTAACCGGTGTCATTGCGCAGTGCACGATAGTGGTTTCGGTGGTCCGGCGGCCTCGTCCCTGATCCCGTCGGGAGAAGGCGGCGCACAAGCACCGCATGAGCGTGCGAGGCCACGCGCTGTGGTGGGGTGCGCGGCTTAAGCGGTGAGGGGTGTCCTGGCGCGTTTCCAGCGCATGTCTACGTTGTGCTCAGATCGCTGTCTGCCAGCGTGCCCTCACCCCAACCCCCGCTCCGCGCCCCGGCCCGCGCTTGCGGCGCGGGCGCTCCAAGGCACGCGCGCCCGTGGCGCGCAAGCCGTGCCTTCTCGCCCCGCAGGGGGAGAGGGGCTTCACGGCAGCCCTCGGCGGACTGCCTTCCCCCGGCCTGCGACTGCCTTCCCCGCCTGCGGGGGAAGGTGCCCGAAGGGCGGATGGGGGCCAGCCGTTGGCCGATCGAGTCAGCTGTTCTCACCCTGACCGGCACAACGCCCTGCAAGGTGGCGCGCAAGGCCCGCGCCGCGTGGGGTCGCCGCGCGCGGAGCTCAATCTTCCGGCGGTTGGCAGGAATCTCTGACGATCAAGTGCGGGCGCACGCTGGCGGTGGGCAGCTGCGGGGCATTGTCGGGCTGGATCAGCATCGCCGCGGCAGTGCGGCCGGTGTCGCGGGTGTGGCGGCGCACCGAGGTCAGCGGCGGCCACAGGCGCGAGGCCAGCGAGCTGTCGTCGTAGCCGATCACCGAGAGTTGGCGCGGGATGTTGATGCCGGCACGCAGGGCGACCTTGTAGATACCGGCGGCCATTTCGTCGTTACCGGTGAAGATGGCGGTGGGGCGCTTCTTGCCCAGCAGCAGCTTTTCGGCGGCGGCCACGCCCGATTCGAAGGTGTAGCCGGCTTCGACGATGCGCTCGGTCGGCAGTTCGATGCCGCGCCGGGTCAGCGCGTCGGCAAAGCCGGAGGTGCGCTCGATCGAGGAACGGTAGGCACTGGGGCCGGTGACCAGGGCGATGTCGCGGTGGCCGAGCGAGAGCAGGTAATCGGCGGCCTCGGCGGCGCCGTCGCGGTCGTGGGTGATCACCGTCTGCGAGGTGGTGTCCAGCGCCACCGAGGCGATGCGGGTGTAGCGGCAGCCGATCTCGGCCAGCATGTCGGCCAGCGCCTGGTCCTCGGAGGCGCGCGGCACCAGGATCACGCCGTGCAGCTTCTGCGCCTGGGCGAAGCGGCGCACGCCTTCGATGTAGCCGGGGCTGCGGCTGTCGCAGGGGTGCACCACCAGCTCGAAGCTGGAGCCGCGCAACGCGTCCAGCGCGCCGTACTGCATGTCCACGATGTACTGCGCGGTGGGGTTGTCGTAGACCATGCCGATCAGGAACGAGCGCCGGAACGCCAGCCCGCGCGCCAGCGGGTCGGGCGCGTAGCCGACCTCGCGCATCAGCGCCTCGACCTTCTCGCGGGTGTCCTGCCGCACCAGTGGCGAATTGTTGATGATCCGCGAGACGGTCTTCTTGGACACGCCCGACATTCGCGCAATGTCGTTGATCGTCGCAACCTTGCCCTTCGGCAGGCCAGGTATTCCTTCTTCAGGCATCTTGCGGGCGGGCATAGCGGTCAACCAGTGAAGTTGATTGGATTCTACCGGCCCCGGGGGCGGTAGACCTGAGCGACGCCTGCCGCTGCACCGGATCCGCCAGGTCGGGCCTGCCACAACAGGCAGCGCCACGACATGCCCGCCGATGCAGAACGGTCAGTCCAGGGCGCGGTAGCGGAAGTTGCGGAATTCCACCTGGCCCGCGCCGGCGGCGTACAGCGCCGGCTTCAGGGCCAGGAACTTGCCGGCCACGTTGTGGTGGTGACCGGACACTTCCATCTGCACCGGGTACTTGGTCCAGGTGGTGCCGTCGGTGCTGCTGTGGATGGTGACGATGTGGCGGTTGTTGGTGACCCGCAGCCACAGGGTGCCACCGGTCGCACTGGGGGCCAGCATGCCGGGGCGTTCCTCGCCGTAGCGGTGCATGACGAAGTTCTCGCCATTGCTGCCCACGCCGGCATAGAGCTTGTCGCTGTAGAACAGCAGCGCCCCGCCCTGCCCGCCCGGCGCCACGGTCATCTGCACCTCGAACTGGTAGGCCGGGTCGGTGGCGATCACCGTCAGCGGCGAGGCATCGCGTGGCGCGCTGCCCTTGCCTTGCAGGCGCAACACGCCATCGCCGACCTGCAGGCGCTTGGCCTCGTCGGCGGCCGGGTTGAAGAAGGCCCACTGCGGGCCAAGCGTGGCGGCGCGGAAATCGTCCGACAGCGCCAGCCCGTGCGGCAAGGCCTGCCCGCTGGGCTTTTTCAGCGGCGTGCCCAGGTCGCCGCCCTTGGCGACGAACCAGCCGTCCGGGGTCCATTCGATCGGGTCCAGCAAGGCCTGCCGGCCCAGCGTCCAGTAGCCGTGTTCGTAACCGTGATACAGCATCCACCAACGTTTGTCGGTGCCTTCCACCAGGGTGGCGTGACCACGCGACCACCACGGCTCGTCGGTACTCTTGGTGCGGGTGATCGGGTTGTTGGGCGCGTTCTGCCAGGGGCCGTGGATGGAGCGCGCGCGCGCGGTGATCACCATGTGCCCGGTCGGCGGGCCGGCGGTGCCGCCGACGGCGGTGGTCATGTAGTACCAGCCGTTGTGGCGGGTGATCTTGGGGCCTTCCTGCGCGTAGCCTTCCACGTCCCAGATTTCCGGGTATTTCCAGCCGTCATAGACATGCCTGGGCGTGCCGATGACCTTGAGGCCGTCGTCGGAGAGCTGCACGTAATCGCCGCCGCTCAGGAACAGATAGCGCTTGCCGTCCTCGCCCACCGCGTGGCCGGGGTCGATGTACTTGCCCAGGCCGATGTCGATCGGCGCGCTCCACGGGCCGGCGATGTCGTCGGCCCAGACCACGAAGTTGCTGCGCTCGCCCTGGTCGCCGCGGCGGGCCGGGAAGTAGATGTAATAGCGCTTGCCGTACTTGATCAGGTCCGGCGCCCAGATCGCGCCAACGTTCTGGGTGATGGCATGGCCCAGCGGCTGCCAGTTGACCAGGTCGCGCGAATGCCAGATCGGCAGGCCCGGATAGGCATCGAACGAGGACAGCGTGAGGTAATAGTCATCGCCATCCTTGAGCACCGACGGGTCGGGATGATCGCCGGCCAGCACCGGGTTGAGGAAGGTGCCGTTGCCCTGGTCGGCGATGCGCTGGTGTTCGATACCACGCTTCCAGTCCGCCGCAGCGCTCACGCCGGCGCACAGCAGCAATCCGCCGGCAAGCAGCCAACGCCATCGGGATGAAGCGGTACGCACACGCATGCTCTCTCCTAATCCCGGATGCCGGGCTTTACCACGACCGGCGGTCAATGCCACCGGTTAACCAGATGCGGCAGAACACTCCCGCCGGCAGCGATGCCTGACGCATTCGCAAGGCACCACAGGCGGATGGCAGACGATCGATACGACGCGACACGCCGTACCGATCACCCGCCTGCCAATCACGCAGTCGCTGACGTCCTCAGGCGCGCAGCGCGTGAGGCAACCACAGCGACAATTCGGGGAAAAACGCCACGACCAACAGCACGCACAGCGCCGCCAGCCAGAACGGCCAGATGGTGCGCATGCTTTGCGCGATGGTGATCTGCCCGATGGAGGTCCCGATGAACAGCACCGAGCCGATCGGCGGGGTGATCAGGCCGATCCCGCCGGCCAGCACCATCACCAGGCCAAAGTGGATCGGGTCGATGCCGTAGGCCTTGACCACCGGCAGGAAGATCGGCGTGCAGATCAGGATCTTCGGTGCCAGGTCCATGAACATGCCCAGCAACAGCAGCATCACCACGATCATCAACAGCACCATGTTCTTGCTGTCGGCAATGGCCTGCAGGAACTTCACCGCTGCCGCAGGGACCTGCAGATAGGCCAGCAACCAGCCAAACACCGCGGCAGTGGCGATCACGAACAGGATCACGCCGGTGGTGCGTGCGGCATGCGTGACGGCGGCGAAGAACTCGGCCCAGCGCAACTGGCGATACAGCAGCGCGGTGACGATCAAGGCGTAGACCACGGCGATCGCCGCGCTCTCCACCGCGGTGAAAATGCCTGCACGGATACCGATGAAGATCAACGCCACCAGGCCCAGGCCCGGCAATGCGCCGAACAGGCGCAAGGCCACCGCGCGCCAGCCCGGGAACGGCTCGGTACCGTAGCCACGGTGGCGCGCCACCGCATAGCCGGTGACCATCATCGCGGCGGTCATCAACAGCGCCGGCACGATGCCGGCCGCAAACAGATCGGCAATCGACAGGCCGCCACCGGCCGCTGCCGAGAACAGGATCAGGTTGTGCGAAGGCGGTACCAGCAACGCCACCAGGGCGGCGGTCATGCTCACGTTGACCGCGTAATCGCGGTCGTAACCGCGCTTGATCATCTGCGGAATCATGGTGCCGCCGACTGCCGAGACATCGGCAATCGCCGAACCGGAGACGCCGCCGAAGAACAGCGACGACAGCACGCTGACCTGGCCCAGACCGCCACGCACGCGTCCCACCAACGACGAGGCCAGCGCGATCAGGCGTTCGGAAATCCCGCCACGCAACATCAACTCGCCGGCAAAGATGAACAACGGAATCGCAATCAGCGATGCCGAGCCGCTACCGGCGGAAATCTGCTGCACCAGCACCACCGTGGGCAGGTCCAGATACAGCAGCGTGGCCAGTGCCGCCGCGCCCAAGGCGTAAGCCACCGGCACACCGATCAGCAGCAGCACCACGAAGGTTCCCAACAACATGGCGATGCCCATCAGCGCACTCCTCCGACATGGACCGGGCGCAGCACACGCCACAACTTGAACAGGGCGAACAGCACCATCAGCGCACCGCCGATCGACAGCGGCAGGTAGTTGATGCTTTGTGGCATCTGCGCGCCGGCCATCTTGATATCCAGCCCATCGATCAGCAGCGCCGCGCTCCACCACGCCAGCACCGCACCGATGGACAGGATCATCAACGGGCGAATCACTTCGAAAATCTTGCGCACCAGCGGCGGCACGTGTTCGCCCAGCAGGTAGAAACCGAAGTGGCGGTTGGTATGCACGCCGGCGGCGGCGCCCAGGCTCAATGCGGTGCTGAGCAGCAGCAACGTCACCGGCTCGGTCCAGCTGGGCGAATCGTTGAGGACGTAGCGGGTGAACACCTGCCAGCCCTGCACGACCACCAGGCCCAGCAGCGCCAGCGATGCCACGCCAACGGCGATATCGGACACGCGGTCCAGCGCGCGCTGCAACGGCGCGACCGGGACGGCGACGGTCTCGGGTTCGGTCATCGGATCACCTCTATGCGAAATCGCGGATGCGGCGGTACAGCGCTTCGATCTCCGGCTGCTTGCGGTATTCGGCCAGCAGCGGCGCGGCGGCGGCACGGAAAGCGGGCATGTCGACCTGGTTGAGCTTCACGCCGTAGTCGATCACCTGCTTGCGCGCGATCGTCTCGGAGGCATCCCACAAGTTGCGCATCACCGGCACCGACGCGCGCGCCAGTTCCACCACCAGGCCGCGGTCGGCCGGGTGCAGCGATTCGAAACTCTTACGCGACATCACCAGGATATCCGGCGCATAGGAATGCTCGCTTTGCGACCAGTAATGCGCGGCTTCGAAATGCCGGCTGGACTGGAAGCTGCGCATGTTGTTTTCCGCACCGTCGATCATGTGCGTTTCCATCGCCGAGAACGTTTCGCCCAGCGACATCGGGGTGGGGTTGGCGCCCAGCATGCGCATCAACTTGAGGAAGATGTCCGACGAGGCCACCCGCAATTTCAGGCCCCTGAGATCGTCCGGGCGGTGCAGCGGGTGCTTGGTGTTATAGAAGCAGCGCGCGCCCGAGTCGTAGATGGCAAGACCGACCAGATCGCGCTGCTCGAAGCTGCGCAACACGCTGTCGCCGACATGTCCGTCGATGGCGCGACGCAGATGCGGCACCGAGTCGAACACATACGGCAGGCACAGCGCCTGGGTCAGCGGAAAGGTGTTGTTCAACGCGCCCGAATACACGCGGGTGATGTCGATGGCGCCGAAGCGCGCCATGTCGATCGCCTCCGACTCGCGGCCCAGTTGGCCGGAGTGGTATTGCCGCAGCTTGAGCCGGCCGTTGGTGCGTTCTTCGAGCTGCTTGCCGAACCAGCGCACCGCTTCCACGGTGGGATAGTCGCCAACGTGCACGTCGGTGGCGGTCAGCAACTGCCCGCCGGGGATCGGCGTGGTGGCGCCGGCACCCAACCAGGGGGCAGCGGCGGCGGCGGCGAGTCCAGCACCGAGAAAATGTCTGCGTGTGATCATTGGCGCCCTCCCAAGCGTCTGGTCACGGGGACCGCCGTCAACTGGCGGACACAGCCGTACAAGAAATATCGCCGATGCCGGCGAAGCGAATCAGGGCACGCTGCCCCACTTCGATGTCATGGATACCGGTGGCATTGCCGGTGGCAATGAGATCACCGCGCTTGAGCGGACGCCCGCGCTGTGCCGAACGGCTGAGCGCAAATGCGTAGGCAGCGCGCAGGCCGCCCGGCAGTGTGGTGGCCCCGCCGGTGCCGACCAGCTGGTCGTCGATCAAGGTTTCGGCAGTCAGCGCCGCCTCGTCGCGCGCCAGCCAATCGGTTACTTCCGGCCCCAGAATCAAGCCGTTGTTGTTGCCGAAGTCGGAAATCACCACGCGCGGACCCAGCTGATTGATGGTCGCCAGCGGGCTGCTGGCGATTTCCACGCCGATGAATAGCGTGGCCGGTAGCTGCGCGGCCTGCTCCGGGGTGAAGTGGGTTTGCTCGGCCGGGGCATCGGCGCCGAGCATCAGCACATATTCGGCTTCCACCGCGCCGAAGCCGCCAACAAAGACCGGAAACTCGGTTGTTCCACCGGTAGCATTCCAGAGCTTCTGAGCAAAGATCGGGCCGAGCAGACGCTCGTCGCCGGAAGCGTCCCGTCGCTCGGCGGCGATATACCCCACCTTCCAGCCGACGACCTGGTCGTGCCACTGGCTGATGGCGATGTCCTGCACCTGGTAGGCGGTGACCAGATCGTCGGGGATTTGCCCGGGAAAGTCAGGCAGCGATGCCCCTGCACGGCGTGCTTCCACAAAGCGCTGGGCGATGGCGGACAGCGTGGATGTGGACGATGGCGGAGTGGCGGCGTCGTTGCTCAAGGGTGTCTCCCCGATAGGTATTTTGTTGCACTGCCAATCGACAGCGGCACGGTGTGCTGTATATGGTAAACCGGTGTCATTGGCAATGTGCACTGCGGCATTGTGGCCGCCGTGACGAAGTGGCCCTGGGAGGGGTGAATGAAACAGACACGCCACATGCGCGTTTTTGCTGCGTTTTCGCGTGCCGCACGGCGCGGCCTGGCCATGCTGTTGTTCGGCGCGCTGGCCGGCACGGTGCAGGCCGCCGAGCGGCCGAGCGCCGACACCGCCGCCGAACAGGCTAGCCGGATCGCGCTGTGGCCCACGCCCTTGGCCCCGGGTGACACGGCGTTGCCGCAACCGCAGCGCATCGTCGAGCGCAGCAGCGATCCAGCGCAGCCGGATCGCTACATCCAGCAGGTCAGTGCGCCGTATCTGGTGGTCTACCGGCCCAAACAGCCCAACGGCACCGCCCTGCTGGTGACGCCCGGCGGCGGCTACCAGCGCATCGTGCTGGACAACGAGGGCAGCGCACTGGTGCCCGGCTTTGTCGACACTGCCGGCATCACCTTGTTCGTGCTGCGCTACCGGCTGCCCGGCGAAGGCCATCCCAACGGGGCCGACGTGCCGCTGGCCGATGCGCAACGTGCATTGCGGCTGATCCGCGCCAACGCGGCGCGCTATGGCATCGATGCGCAGCGCGTGGGCGTGATGGGCTTTTCGGCCGGCGGCCATGTCGCCGCCAGCCTGGGCACGCGCTATGCCGCGCAGGTGTATCCGCACGTCGATGCGGCCGATGCGCTGAGCGCGCGCCCGGACTTTCAGTTGCTGATCTACCCGGTCATCGACATGGACGGCGCCAACGCGCATATGGGCTCGCGCGAACGCCTGATCGGCAGTGCTCCGAGCCAGGCGCTGGTACAGGCCTATTCGCCGCAGCTGCATGTAGATGCACGCACGCCGCCCACCTTTCTATTGCATGCGCAGGACGACACCGTGGTGTCGGTGCGCAACAGCCTGCTGATGCACGACGCGCTACTGCGCGCCGGGGTGCCGAGCGAGCTGCATGTGTTCCCACAGGGCGGCCATGGCTTCGGCACTGCCAGCGGCACCGGTCTTACCGTGGCCGCCTGGCCGCAGCTGGCGCTAGCCTGGATCGCGCATGTCACCAAGCCGCAGACGCCCGCATCTAACCCCGCACCGCCACCTGCACCCGCGAAGGGGGTGACGCGATGACAACGCAAGGCGCCCCTGACACGCGACGCCGCATCCTGCTACGCGGTGGCCTGCTCGTCACTGCTGCGGCAGCCCTCCCCGGCTTCGCTGTTGCGCGCACACCCCCACCGCCACGCGACGACGGCGCGCCGCTGGCACGCGTGCGTAGCGGCGCGCTGCGCGGTTACCGCGAGCAGGGCATCTGCGTATTCAAGGGCATTCCGTATGGCGGCGACACCGCCGCGCGACGCTTCCAGGCACCGCTGCAGGAAACGCCATGGCAGGACGTGCGCGATGCCAGCCAGTTCGGCGCGGCCGCGCCACAGCTCAAGGCCAGCGAGCCCACCAGTGAGGACTGCCTGTTCCTCAATGTGTGGACGCCCGGCCTACGCGATGGCGGCAAGCGGCCAGTGGTGTTCTATCTCCATGGCGGCGGCTACACCACCGGCTCCGGCAGCGACCCGCTCTACGATGGCGTGCGCCTGTGCGAGCGCGGCGACGTGGTGGTGGTCACCGTCAATCACCGGCTCAATCTGTTTGGCTATCTGTCGTTGGCGCAGTTGGGCGATGCCAGTTTTGCCGACTCCGGCAATGCCGGGCAGCTGGATCTGATCCAGGCGCTGCACTGGGTGCGCCAGCATGCGGCCGAATTCGGCGGCGATGCCGGCAATGTCACCGTGTTCGGTCAGTCCGGTGGCGGCGCCAAGATCGCCACGCTGATGGCCATGCCCGCCGCACGCGGCCTGTTCCATCGCGCCTGGACCATGAGTGGGCAACAGGTCACCGTAGCAGGGCCGCGTGCGGCCACCCAGCGCACGCAACTGCTGCTGGATGCGTTGAAAATTTCGCCAAGTCAGATCGCACGTATGCGCACGCTGCCGGTGGCCCAGCTGCTGGCCGCCGCGCAAGTCCGCGACCCGTCGCGGGTGGAAAACAGCGCGTTGTATTTCGGCCCGGTGCTGGATGCGCGCAACGTGCCGGTGCATCCGTTCTGGCCCACCGCGCCGCTGCAGTCGGCGACCATTCCGATGGTGATCGGCAATACGCGCGATGAAACACGCGGCTTTCTCGGCAACGATACGAAGAATTTCGCGTTGAGTTGGGACGAGTTGCCTGCCAAGCTGGAAGCGCAGCAATACGTGGATCTGTTGCCACAGGTGGTCATTGCCGAATACCGGCGGCTCTATCCGCAGTACACGCCGTCGCAGGTGTTCTTCGCAGCGACCACCGCCGGTCGCTCGTGGCGCGGCGCTATCGAAGAGGCCGAAGCGCGTGCCCGTCAGGGCGCGCCCACCTGGGCCTACCAACTCGATTGGAGCTCGCCGCTGGAGGGGGGCAAGTTCGGCGCCTTCCATACCCTGGATATTCCGCTGGTGTTCGACACCATCGGCCAGCCCGGCTCCCGCACTGGCGACAGCGCCGATGCGCAGCGCATGGCCGACCAGATGAGCGCTGCCTTGATCGCGTTTGCGCGCCATGGCGACCCCAATCATCGCGGTGCACCACGCTGGCCGCAGTACTCGTTGCAACGCCGCGAGACGTTGCTGTTCGATGTGCCGAGCCGGATGGAAAACGACCCGCGTGGTGGCGAACGTCGGCTGTATCAACAAGCGCCATTCATTCAACGCGGCACCTTCTGAGCGCTTGTCGTGTCGAGCTAAAAACGGGAACGGCGGGCGCCATCCGCGTGCGGACCGCGCCCGCTCAATCGCAGGGCCGCAGCGATCCATACGTCCTCGGGCGCCGGACACGCGCTAACCGCAATCGCCCGGCAGGATTGATTCGATCCTGAGGTGATCCATGCGTCGCGACGCCGTTGCCCCATCGCTGCTGCTGACTGCGCTGGCAGTGGCATGCCTTCCGTTCGCTGATGCCGCCGCTGTGGCGCTGGTCGACTCGCCGCTCGTCTCCGGGGCAGCTACCACCAGCAGCTCCAGCAGCAACGCGCCGGCCGCGACACCTGCGTTTGCCGCCAGCAAGATCGTGCTGGTGGGCGATTCCACCACGGCGGTGCAAGGCGGCTGGGGCCCGAGCGTCTGCGCGCAGCATGTGACCTCGTTCCTGAGCTGCCTCAACCTGGCACGCGGGGGACGCAGCACCTCGACCTATCGCGCCGAAGGGTGGTGGGACATCGCGCTCAAGGAACTGCGCAGCGGCGGTTATCGACAGGTGGTGGTGTTGATCCAGTTCGGCCACAACGATCAACCGGGCAAACCGGGGCGTTCGACGGACCTGGCGACCGAATTCCCGGCCAACCTGCGCCGCTACGTGGCCGAGGCGCGTGCTGCCGGTGCCGTGCCGGTGCTGGTCACGCCGTTGACGCGGCGGCAGTTCGCGCGCGGTGAATTGTTGGACGATCTGGCGCCCTGGGCCGAGGCCACGCGCACGCTCGCGCAGGAATTGCAGGTGCCGTTGATTGACCTGCACGCGCGCAGCCGCGCCCTGGTGCAAGGCATGGGCCCGGTGCTGGCAATGCGCCTGGCGCAGCGGCCGGCCGATCCGGAGCAGGTGCTAGCCGCGCAATCGGGCACCACCATCGGCAAGACCCCGGCGCAAACCACATCGACGCCAGCCGCGCCCGCTGTCGCCGCTGCGCGTGCACAGGACAACGCCAGTGCCGAGCCGATGGGCCAGGCCAAGCTGGCATTTGATTACACCCATCTGGGTGCGGACGGTGCCGATCTGTTCGCCGCGATTGTCGCCGACGAGCTGGCCAGGCAAGTGCCTGCGTTACGGCCGCTGTTGATTCCGTGATGGGTGAGGTGATGCCTGCAGTGTGACGTGATGCATCGCAAGCGCAGGGGTTTGCGATGCACCCACCACGTGTGAGCCTCAGCCCCGCACAGGCACCGGTGCATCCGCTTCGATCACCTGCTCGCGCTTGAGCTCTTCCCATACCGCTGCCGGAATCGCCACGCGCATCGAGGCTGCATTCGCAAGCGCCTGCTCGGCCGTGCGCGCACCCGGAATCACTGCGGACACCACCTTGGGCGCGGCGGCAAACTGCAGCGACACTGTGCGCAGATCCACGCCGTGGCGCTCGCAGATGGCGAGTGCTTTCTGGCGCTTGGCCGGCGCCCATTCCGGCACGGTGCCGTCGTAGAGATATCGCTCGCGCCCGGCCAGATAGCCCGCCAGCAGCGGCGCACCGACCACTACCGACGCGCCATGCTTTGCGATCTTCGGGAAGGTGTCGTGCAGCGCCTGCGCGTGGTCGAGCAGCGAGTACTGGCAGGCCAGCAGGAAGATATCCGGATCGGCCTCCTCGATCGCACGCAGGGCCGGCTCAGGGCGATTGACGCCAAAGCCCCAGGCCTTGATCAGGCCCTCCTTGCGCATCTTGGTCAGCTCGGGCATCGCCCCTTTCACCGCTTCGGCAAAGCGCTGTTCCCACGGCATCCCCAGGTCTTTTTCGTTCTCCGGTGACAGGTCGTGGATGTAGGCGATATCGATCTGCGACACGCCCAACCGTTGCAGGCTGTCTTCAATCGAGCGACGCACGCCGGAGGCGCTGTAGTCGTAGCGATAGTCGAAGGGCGACGGCTGCTGCCACATCGTCTTCGGCGGTTTGTCGGTTGCGGTCAGCAGGCGCCCGACCTTGGTCGACAGCACGTAGTCGTCTGCAGCGTGATTGTGCAGGTGGTGACCGGTACGGCGCTCGGACAGGCCCAGGCCGTACCACGGTGAGGTATCGAAATACCGCACGCCCGACTCCCACGCCGCAGCCAGGGTCGCTTCGCTTTGCGCATCGCTGGTGGGCGCAAAGCCATTGCCGATCGCCACGCCACCAAAGCCCAGTCGACTCGAGGGCCGATAGCGTGCGCCCTTGCTTGCGGAATTGGTCGGCAATGCGGATGCGGCGGCCTTGCCGCGCGTGGGCATCACGCTGCCCGGTGCGGAAGTCTGTGCCAACAACGGGGCGGCGGCCAATGCGGCGGTGCCGGCAGCGGCGGCGGAAAGGAACTGGCGACGGGTATTCATGGCAGAAATCCTTGCGGCGACTCGATGCACAAGGATGGTCCCGCCTGCGTGCAGACAAGGTCAGCGCAGGGACTGCGGGCCTACACATGCAGGCAACGAACGACTCACGTGCGGGTTTGGACAAGCAGGCACGTCAGCACAGGTTGTCGGCGGTCGCTGCTGGCGGTCATCTCATGCACCGCATGCTCACGACATACGGAAGTGGCCGGTGCACCGGGCCGATGTACTTCAGCGCGTGGCATTGCCTAAGAGTGGCCAACACAGCGTCGCGAGCGGTGGTCAGATGTGTGCGGACGGCACGCTGAGAACCGGAGAGTATGCGTGGTACACGCCGATTCCGAGCAGCGACCGCGCACGCATGACGGCTGTGCAGTCGTTTTTTGCTGGCCGCTCCAGATCCCTGCACACGTCTCTGTTGCACGGATCCAACTTCCGTCAGCGTATTTCCAGCAGCTGCAGCTGCGCACGCGGCGGGCCATCGCCCAGCCACAGCGTGCCCACACTGATCGGCAAGCTGAAGCGACGCGGGCCGGCGCTGCCCGGATTGATGTACAGCACACCGTCGTGGGTCTGTATCGACGGCTTGTGCGAATGCCCGCTGATGATCACATCGGCAGCAACTTCCGCTGCCAGCGTTTGCAGATCGTGCAACACATGGATGCGCACGCCTGCGATCAGCAGATCCAGCGTTTGCGGAAGCTGCGCTGCCCAGGGCTTGTTGTCGATATTGCCGGCGATCGCATGCAGCGGTGCCAGCGCCTGCAGCGCGGTGAGGATCTCCGGCTTGCCCACATCGCCGGCATGGATGATCGCCGCACAGCCCTGCAAGGCAGCCACAGCCTCTGGCCGCAGCATGCCGTGCGTGTCGGAGATCAGGCCAATGCGTAAGACGGCAGCCGTCATCGGGTGTAGGTGAAGGTGGCGGGCGATCAGGATGCACTGCCCGGCGATGCCGTCGCGTCAACGGGCCAGGTTGTCGGGCTAGCCGCATGGTCAGCGACAAGTGCTCCGCTGCGGATGATGCCCGGCACACCGTAGCGTGCCGGGCATCAATCGCGTCAGTGCATCGACTCAGCGCGCTGCGCGCGCTTCCACGCCCAGACGCTGTTGGGATCGCCCTGCAGTCCGCGCCGCCTGCTCGCACGCGCCAGTTGCCAGTACGCCCATGCCAATACCAGGGCGATCAGGTCCACGACCAGCACCGTTGCGTCCTGCCACGGCAGCACCACGCCACGCGCGGAAACACAGCTGGCCAGCGGAATCAGCGCCGTGAGGACAGCGCAGGCCAGCAACACCTCGTACGCACCACGTGCAGTGGGGCGGACCAGCGCCCACACCAGCACGGCCGCAAAGACCGCGTAATAGACATAACGCTCCTGTCCTTGCGCAAGCAGGCGTGCGGCGATGAACAAGGCCGAGATGCCGGCGACGCTGCCCAGGCAGACGCCGATGGTCAGGCGCGCCATCGCGTGGGTGCGGCGCGGTTGATCCACCAGCCGACGCTTGCGGCGTGTTTCGATCCACAACAGGTTGCCGCTGTAGAACAGGAACGCACCGCCCAGCCCGAGCAGGAAATACAGCCACTGCACCGGTGCATGCCCGAAGTTGCCGAAGTGCAGCCCTTGCAGCCCGCGCAAGGCGGCGGTGCCTGTCGACATCGCCCTTGGTTCGAGCACGCGCAGGACCTGGCCGGTTGCCGCGTCCAATGCCACGCCACCGAGTGTGTTGAGGCGGCGCTGATCGTTGTGGCCATACACTTCCGCGCGTGCATTGGCATCGCCTGCATCATGGAACCCGATGCTCTCCGGTACCAAGCCCGGGCTGGCTGCGCGCGCCTTGTCCAGCAGCACCGCAACCGGCAACACCGGCGCCGCACGCCTGGCTGCTTGCACATGCGGTGTGAGTTCGAACTCCGGCGCCAGGATCTGCATCAGCTTGCCGTCGAACACCAGGAACTGGAACGGCGCCAGCAACAGCACGCCCAGGCACAACACCGCGCCGGACCAGGCAAAGATCACATGGAACGGCAGCGACAACATGCCGACCACATTGTGCGCGTCCTGCCACAGGCGCTTGAGGTTATGACCCGGCCGCAGTGCGAACAGGTCCTTGAAGAACACCGGCGCGTACAACACCACCCCGCTGAGCAACGCCAGCCCGTACAGCACGCTCACCACACCGAACAGATAGGTGCCGAACACGCGTGGCAGGCCGGCGGTGAAGTGCAGGTCGTAGAGGAAATCGGCAAAGCCCACGCGCTGCGGCAGTATCAACAGGCGGCCATCGGCGGCCTGTTGATACTGCCGCATGCCGCCACTGGCCTCGGCCTGCGGCCCATACCAGTACAGCCGCGGGATCGGCCCGTGCTCGCCGGGCAGCAGCACCAGGAAGGAGTCGGCCACCTGCGGATGCCGGGCGATCACCGCATCCAGCAAGGTCTGCGTGGCGGCGACAGGATCTGCCGGCGCACGCTGTGTGACAGGCGGCGTGGCCTGCCAGCCGCTCAGTTCATGCGTGAACACGGTGATGGCGCCGGCGTAGAAGGCGATGAACAAGGCCATGCCCGCCAACAGACCCATCCAGCTGTGGACCGACAGAAACGCGCGCAAGGTCGATGCTTTCATGCGCCCAGCTCCGTCCAGCCCAATGCCTTGATGCCTGCAAGCGCGAGGTAGCACAGCAGCGTCAGCCCGCCGAGCACGGCCCAGGCGCGCGATGCGCGACGGAACACGAACGGCAGCGCCATCGCACCCACCCAGGCCGGAAACATCAGCAGCAGCCATGCCAGCGTGTAACTCTGCTGCGGCCCCGGCAGCAACAGGGCGCACAGGCCGACCACGCCGACCGCCAGCGGCAGGCCCAGCACCACTGCGGCCAGCCACCTAGCCCACATGGCGCACCTGCCTGCGTTGCGTGCGCGCCTGCTGCCAGGCATCCAGATACGGCAGCGCCACCGCCACCAGCATCAGCGCCGTCACTGCGGCGAAGATGCCGGCCCAGGTGCCCAAGGCCTGCATGGCGCAGCCCAGCGACAGCAGCAGCAATGCGCTGGCGCCGATGCGTAGCGCGCGTGCGGACAGCCGGCGCTGCGGCCACAGGCGCTGATGCCGTGTTGCCAGATAGAACGCCAGCGCCGACGCCGCAGCGCCGAGCAAGTAGCACCAGGTCATCAAACCGCTCATGCCTGCGCCCGCGTCGAAGCGGAGAAACGCAACACACCGAGCTGCACCGGCCACATGCCGCCACGCCGCGCGCCGACACACAGCGAATATGTAACCCACACCAGTGCATGCGCGCATCCAGCGATGCGCACACCATGGACAAACGGCTCAACCATCGAAGAAACCACAGCCATCAAAACGCCCACGCACAACACTCCCGTACACACGGTCGACGGAAGGCATGGCGGCGGCTGTGCCCGGCAGCCCTCCCCGGGCCGCCTAATGAGCGGGTGGCACCCCTGTCGCACCGCCCGGTGGGCGCGCGCAGCGAGGTATTGGCCGCTCTACGGCGCGCAATCTAACAGGTGCCACAGCGCCGGACCAGCGGTCCGGCGCTGTGTGTGCTGCATCAGCCCTGCGGCGTCAGCACGATGACGCCCAGCGGCGGCAACAACAGCGGCAGGGATTGCGCATGGCCATGCATGGACTGCTGCTCGGCGCTCACCACACCGCCATTGCCCAGGTTCGCACCGCCGTAGATGCCGGCATCGCTATTGAACACCTCGCGCCACTGGCCGCCTTGCGGCACGCCGATGCGGTAGCCGTGCTGCACGATCGGGGTGAAGTTGATCACTACCAGCACCGGCGCATCGCCGCGCTTTGCCTTGCGCAGGAACGCGACCACGCTGTTGGCCGCGTCATCGCCAACCACCCAGGCAAACCCGGCCGGGTCGTCGTCCTGCGCGTGCAGCGCGGGGTATTCGACATACAGCCGATTCAGATCGCGCACCAGGGTCTGCACGCCACGATGGCGCGGGTCGTCGAGCAGATGCCAGGGGATGCCGCCGTCGTGGTTCCACTCGGTGGGCTGGCCGAATTCGCAGCCCATGAACAGCAACTTGCGCCCCGGGTGGGTGAACATGTAACCCAGGTAGGCGCGCAGGTTGGCAAAGCGCTGCCAGTCGTCGCCCGGCATGCGGCCGAGCAACGAGCCCTTGCCGTGCACCACTTCGTCGTGCGAGATCGGCAGCACGAAGCGCTCCGAATACGCATAGACCATGCTGAAGGTCAGCTCGCCATGGTGATAACGGCGGTAGATCGGATCCAGCGCCGCGTAATGCAGGGTGTCGTGCATCCAGCCCATGTTCCACTTGTAGTGGAAGCCCAGGCCGCCGTGTGCCACATCGGCAGTGACGCCGGGGAACGCGGTGGATTCCTCGGCAATCATTACCGCACCCGGGGTGTGCTCGCGCACCACCTCGTTGAGCCGGCGCAGGAAGGCGATGGTCTCGTAGTTCTCGCGCCCGCCATGGATGTTGGGCACCCACTCGCCGGCATTGCGGCTGTAGTCGCGGTACAGCATCGAGGCCACCGCATCCACGCGCAGGCCGTCGACGTGGAAGCGCTGCAGGAACTCCAGCGCACTGGCGATCAGGAACCCGGACACCTCGCGCCGCCCGTGGTTGTAGATCAGCGTATTCCAGTCGCGGTGGAAGCCTTCGCGCGGGTCGGCATGTTCGTACAGCGCGGTGCCGTCGAAATGCGCCAGGCCGTGGGCGTCGGTGGGGAAATGCGCCGGTACCCAGTCGACGATCACGCCGATGCCTTCGCGGTGGCAGCGATCGACGAAGCGGGCGAAGCCATCCGGCGAGCCGAAGCGCGCGGTCGGCGCGAACAGGCCCAGCGGCTGATAGCCCCACGAGCCGCCGAACGGATGCTCGGTGACCGGCATCAGCTCGACGTGGGTGAAGCCCATGTCGGCCACGTACGGAATCAGGCGATCGGCCAGACCATCCCAGTCCAGATCCACGCCTTCTTCGCGCAACCAGGAACCGGCATGCATCTCGTAGATGCTCATCGGGGCGTCGTGCGCCTGGCGGCGTGCACGCGTGGCCATCCAGCCGTCGTCGCTCCACTGGTGCGCCGTGGGATCGGCCACGATCGAGGCCGTGCCCGGCGCAAGCTCGGCGCGACGCGCGACCGGGTCCGCCTTGGCCGGCAGCTCATGGCCATGCGGGCCGCGCAACTGGTACTTGTAATGCGCGCCGGGACCGACGTCGGGTACGAACAGCTCCCACACGCCGGACTGGTGCCGCAGCCGCATCGGGTGGCGGCGTGCATCCCAACTATTGAAGTCGCCCACCACCGCCACGCGCGAGGCATTGGGTGCCCACACCGCAAAGCGCGTGCCGCGCACGCCGTCCACCTCCACCACGTTGGCGCCCAGCGCATCGGCCAGCTGCAGGTGGTGGCCTTCGCTGATCAGGTGCAGGTCGAAGTCGCTCAGTTGTGGACCGAAGGCGTACGGGTCGGCAGTCTCCTGCTCGCCACCGGGCCAGCCAATGCGCAGCCGATACCCGCCCTGTGCCGGCAACTCACCGGCAAACAGACCCGGCTCCGGGCCAGCGTCCAGTGCCACCACCTGCCCGTCGTCGAGCATCGCACTGACGCGTTCGGCGCCAGGCAGATAGGTGCGCAACAGCCGCCCGGTGTCGGTCGGGTGCGCGCCCAATACGGCGAAGGCGTCGCCGTGGCGCGCCTCAGCCAGGGCGCGTATCACGCCGGGATCCCATCGATTGGTCACTGCTGTCATTACTCCACTCATCATGTGTCTCCTGCACCGGCGCGTGCGCGTTGCAGGATGCGTCGCAAGCCTTCGATCGGCACCATCAACCAGCCAGGGCGATTGGCGGCCTCATAACGCACTTCGTAGCAAGCCTTTTCCACCAGGAACAACAAGGTGGCTGCGTTGAACGCCGCCGGCGCAATCCACGGATGGGCGCTGGCGTCGAGCACGGCATGGTAAGCGTCCAGGAAGGCCTGTGTGGAGCGGCGGCGGAACTGAACCAGAAATTCATCCAGATGCGTGTCCACACCGACGCCCGCGCGTGCGGCGGTGCCCTCCTCGCCCCGTGCCGACACTTCGCTGGCGTAATCGAGCGAACGCAGGAACCCGGCTACATCGCGTAACGGGCTGGCCTTGGCGCGCCGCTCGACCAGCGGCTTGGCCGGCTCGCCTTCGAAGTCGATCAACACCACATCGTCGAAGGCAACCAGGATCTGGCCCAGGTGGAAATCGCCATGCACGCGCGTGAGTAACGAGTCGGCCAACACGCTCGGCGCTTTCGCGAGCAAGGCATCCAGCTGCGGGCGCTCGGCCAGCACCGCTTCCAGCGCCTCGCGTTCGCCGCTGTCTTCGCTGCTGACCAGGCGCGCATTGACGGTGTCCCACATCTCTTCGACCTGCCGCGCCACACCGGCCACCACATCGTTGGCGGTGGGCAGATCGATCCGCTGCGGTGCGAAGTCCGCATCGTCCGTCTGCCGCGACAGCGCTTCGTGCAACTCCGCCAGGCGCTTGCCGACCACCGCCGCAAACGCGTCGTAGCCGACAATGGCTTCGGCACGTGCTTCGTCGGTTTGCGCGGTGGCGTATTCGTCGAAGCTGCGGGCCAGATGATCGAGGGTCCAGCGCCAGGCATCGCCTTGATTGCGGATGAAGCCCTGCAACAGCGCAATCGTGGTGAGGGTGCCCTGCCCGTCGACGCGGCTGACGCTGCCCAGCAGCGGCGCCGCGTTGGCGTAACCCAGCTCGGTCAGGCGACGGCCGATTTCGATTTCCGGGTTCGCACCGATCGCCACATGCCGCAGCAGCTTGAACACGGCCTTGTCGGCGACCACCAGCGAGCTGTTGCTCTGTTCGGCCGACAACCAGCGGATGTCTGGATCCTGTGGAATATCCAGTGTCGCCAGCGCCGGGGTGGCTTCGAAACGTACCTGCCCCTGCTGCGATGCGTCGTCGCCATCGCAGAAGTCCAGCGCTGCATTGCTGCGCAGCGCATCGATCACGCCGCGCACCATGGGCTTGAGCGCGAACGCATCGGTGAGATAGCCCACCTCACGGCCTTGACGCACGCGCGCCAGCGCCAATTGCTCAGCCAAGGTGCTGGGCTGCTCGCGCTCCCACACGATGCCCACCGGCAACATGTAGCGCTCGTGGCGGCCGTCTTCCAGCTCCACGTCCAGCTCCAGCAGCGTCATCGGTTCATCGCCCGGCAGGGGGGTGCGGCGCGAGATGCGCACGCTGCGCAGCGCCTGGTCCTTGGCCGAGAACCAGCGCCGCGCCGACAGCCACGCCGGCAGGATTTCGCCCTCCAGGGTGGGCAGATGCGGCAGCAGCGCGCTGCTTTCGTCGGTATCGCTGCGCAGCACCAGCGTGCGGTAGTCCGGCAACGGCACCGGGCTGGGCACATGCCAGTCCGGCAGCGTGCCTTCGCTGACCAGCTGGAACGCGTAGAAGCCGAACGGCGGCACCGTGAGCAGGTAGGTCAGCCGGCCGATCGGCGGGAAGCTGCCGCCGCCGATGATGTCCACCGGCACGCGGCCTTCGAACTCGGACAGGTCCAGCTCCACCGCCTGCAGCGTGTGCGACAGGTTGGCCACGCACAGCACGGTTTCGTCCTGATGGCAGCGCAGGTACGCCAGCATGCGGCGATTGCCGGGGTACAAAAAGCGCAGCGTGCCACGCCCGAACGCCCGGTAGCGCTTGCGCACGCTGAGCACGCGGCGGGTCCAGGTCAGCAGCGAATGCTGGTCGCGGATCTGCGCTTCCACATTCACCGCCTGGAAGCCGTACAGCGGGTCCATCACTGGCGGCAGCACCAATTGCGCGGGATCGGCGCGCGAGAAACCGCCGTTGCGGTCGATCGACCACTGCATCGGCGTGCGCACGCCATCGCGGTCGCCCAGATGGATGTTGTCGCCCATGCCGATCTCGTCGCCGTAGTACAGCACTGGCGTGCCGGGCATGGTCAGCAGCAGGGAGGTCATCAGTTCGATACGGCGGCGGTCGCGCTCCAGCAGCGGCGCCAGGCGACGCCGAATCCCCAGGTTGATGCGCGCACGGCGATCGGAGGCGTAGGTCTGCCACAGATAATCGCGTTCCGAGTCGGTGACCATTTCCAGCGTCAACTCGTCGTGGTTACGCAGGAAGATCGCCCACTGGCAACTCTCCGGAATTTCCGGGGTCTGGCGCATGATGTCGGTGATCGGGAAGCGGTCTTCGCGCGCGATCGCCATGTACATGCGCGGCATCAGCGGGAAGTGGAACGCCATATGGCATTCGTCGGCATTCTGGCCGAAGTATTGCTGCGTATCTTCCGGCCACATGTTGGCCTCGGCCAGCAGCATGCGGTCCGGATATTCGGCATCCAGCGTGGCGCGGATCTTGCGCAGGATGGCGTGGGTTTCCGGCAGGTTCTCGTTGGAAGTGCCCGAACGCTCGATGAGGTACGGCACCGCATCCAGACGCAAGCCATCCACGCCGCGGTCCAGCCAGAAGCGCATCACTTCCAGCACCGCCTCCAGCACGGCGGGATTGTCGAAGTTCAGGTCCGGCTGGTGCGAATAGAAGCGGTGCCAGAAGTACTGCCCGGCCACCGGGTCCCAGGTCCAGTTGGATTTTTCGGTATCGCAGAAAATGATCCGCGTGCCTTGGTATTCCTGGTCGGTATCGGACCACACGTAAAAGTCGCGCTCGGGCGAGCCGGCCGGTGCGTTGCGTGCGCGCTGAAACCACGGGTGTTGATCGGAGGTGTGGTTGATCACCAGCTCGGTCACGATGCGGATGCCGCGCGCATGCGCCTGCGCCACCAGCTGCTCGAAGTCTTCGATGCTGCCGTAGTCCGGATGCACCGCCATGTATTCGGCGATGTCGTAACCGTCGTCGCGGCGCGGGCTGGGATAGAACGGCAACAGCCAGATGGTGTCCACGCCCAGTTCGGCGATGTAGTCCAGCTTGGAGATCAACCCCGGAAAATCGCCGATGCCATCGTCGTTGGAGTCGAAGAACGACTTGACGTGCACCTGGTAGATGATCGCGTCCTTGTACCAGAGCTGGTCGGCGACCACCGCCGACTGTTCTGCATCGGCTTGTAAAGCGGGAACTGCATTCATGCGACCTCTCCTGCGCGGATGCGCCATAACGCGAACGGTCGCGCTGCCTCTACACGGATGTGCTGGTACTTGCCTTGCCATTCGAAACGGTGCCCGTCCCACAGATCGTCCACGGCAACGGTGGCGTGATCGGGCAGGCCCAGTTCCCACAACGGGATTTCGATATCCGCGTCCTGGCCGGCATGCGGGTCCAGGTTGATCGCCACCAGCACCATGCTGCGGCTGCGCGACAGATACCCGGCGTCCAGGAATTTGCCGAAGTACAGCACCTGGTCGTTGTGCGCCTGATAGAAACGTGTGCCCAGATGCGACTGCAATTCCGGGTGCATGCGCCGCAGCTGGTTGAAGCGGGTGATCTCGTCGACGATGTCGCCGGGTGCGCGCTCGGGCCAGGCACGCAGCTGGAATTTCTCCGAGTCCAGGTACTCTTCCTTGCCCGGCGCCAGCGGCGTGGCCTCGCACAGCTCGAAGCCCTGATACATGCCCCACAAGCCTGACAGCGTGGTCGCCAGCGCGGCGCGGATCAGGTGCCCGTTGCGCCCGCTGGTCTGCAGGAACAGCGGATTGATGTCCGGCGTATTGACGAAGAAGTGCGGGCGGAAGCACTCGCGTGGCACGCCCTGGTTCAACTCTTCCACATACTCCTGCAGCTCGTGCTTGTGGTTGCGCCAGGTGAAGTAGGTATACGACTGCGAGAAACCGCACTTGGCCAGGCGGTACATCATCTTGGGCCGGGTGAAGGCCTCCGACAGGAACACCACGTCCGGCCGGCGCCCGCGGATGTCGGCAATCAGCCACTCCCAGAACGGGAACGGCTTGGTATGCGGGTTGTCCACACGGAACAGGGTGATGCCTTCGTTGACCCAGAACAGCACCGCATCGCGCAGCGTGTTCCACAGGTCCGGTACCGCGCCGCTGGCGTAGAAGTCGACGTTGACGATGTCCTGGTATTTCTTCGGCGGATTTTCCGCGTATGGAATCGAGCCATCCGCGCGCCAGGTGAACCAGTCCTTGTGGTCCTTCAACCACGGATGATCCGGCGCGCACTGGATCGCAAAATCCAGCGCCACTTCCAGGCCATGCGCACGCGCGGCCTGGATCAGGCGACGAAACCCGTCCAGCCCGCCGAGCTCGGCATGCACCTCGGTGTGGCCGCCATCGGTGGCACCGATCGCATACGGGCTGCCCGGTTCGCCATCGACCGCAGTGACCGAGTTGTTGCGGCCCTTGCGATTTTTCGCACCGATCGGATGGATCGGCGGCATGTACAACACATCGAAGTTCATCGCGCGGATATGCGGCAGCCGCTTGATCACATCATCGAAAGTGCCATGCCGGCTGACATCACCGCTTTGCGAGCGCGGAAACAACTCGTACCAGCTGGCGAAATGCGCCGCGCGGCGTTCCGATTCGACCCGGAACGTCACCGGATACTCCGAGCGGAACGGCTTGTCGTCGGCCAGCGCCATCGCCTGCGCGGTGTCCGGCTCCAACACGATGGCCAGCTGCTGCAAGGGTTCGCTCTGCGCACCGATGCGGGTGAGCAGGCCCTGCAAGCGCTCAGCCAGCGCGCCCTCGCCGCGTGATTGTGCCGCCTGTACGACCGCGATCGCTTCCTGCACATCGACCGGCAGCACAGTGTTGGCAGCGCGCTTTTTTTCCAGATCCGCATGCAAGGTGGCAAATACATCGCGCCACGCCTCGACGCGGAATTCATAGGTGCCGATGCGCTCCAACGGAAACTCGGTGCGCCAGCGGTCGTTGCCCAGTGCACGCATCGGTGCGCTGGACCAGGTCTTGGCGTCGGCCGGCCGCCACAGCACCGCCACCGCGATGCGGTCGTGCCCGTCGCAGAAGGCATCGGCTTCCACACAGATGCGGTCACCCACGCTGCGCTTGACCGGGAAGCGGCCGTTCTCCACCGACGGCGTCACCGACTCGATACAGACACGCGGCCAGGCACCGGCCGTCTGTGCGCGCGGGCGCATGCGTGGCACTGCCAGCACATGGCGCGCCGGCACGCTGCGATACACACGCACCTCGCCCGGCTCAAGCGCATCCAGCGTGGCGCCGGACAAGCTGCGGCCATCTTCTGCCACCAGGGCCTCGGCATCGCCGAGTAGTCGCAGCAAATCAGAGGCAGGCACCGGCACCACGTGGCGCGTGTCGCCATTGATCAATAACAAGCAGGGCAAGCCACCCAACGGCTCGACTGCCACGGCGGTGAGCCCGGTCGCCTCACGCAGCAGCGGACGCAGCCGCAAACCGGCAGTGCTGGTCGGCAGACCATCGGTTGCACGGATCGACAGCGGCAATGCATCCAATTGCGCATCGTCCAGCAACCAGGAACCGCCCAGCGCCAACGCCAATTGCCAATGCTGCTCCGGCGCCGCGGCACGCTTGCCGTCGGGCGCATCCAGCACCGCAACGACCTGATTCGCCAGCGCCCGCAATGCGGTGTCTTCGTCGAAGAACCAGCTGCCGCGGCCATCCCACCACGCGAGCGACGAGAACGCCGCATCGAACCGGGCACCGGCCAGCTGCTGCAAGGCCTCCAGACCCAAGCCTGGCGTCCACGCGGCGAACACCACCTCCGGCGCCTGTGCGTGTACGCGCGCGATCAACTCGCGCCAGCGCTGCACCGGCACTTGCTGCGGCTGCAAGAGACGGAAACCACCGACGCCTTGGCCGACCCACTCCAGCAGGCGCGCGCTCCACCACTCCACCAGCGCCGCACCTTCTTGCGCATAGGCAAAGCGGGCTTCGGCAACCTCCGGCGTAGCACGCGGCTGGCGCGGGTCCGGCACGGCCGTACTGCGCGCCCGGAACCACTGCGGATTGTCGCGCACCACCGCACTGGCCCCACCCACTTCATCCAGACGCACGTCGATCAACAGCTTCACGCCTGCGCGGTTCGCGACCTGCACTGCCGCTTGCAAACGCTCAGCGTGCGCGTCGTTGCCTGCAGATGGCTCGACCAAGCGACCTTCCGCATCGCGCTCGAAGGGTGCGGCCATCACCACGTAATCGCAGCCAGCTTCACGCGCAGCCAGGCAGCGCTGCTCCAGCCCGGTCGAGGTCTTCGTTGCTTCGTTGAGAACACAGATCCGCATGGCGCCCCCCTCAGCAGATAACGGTGCGCAGACGCACCGTCACGCTGGAGGCCAGCGCACGCGTGTCATGTCGCAGTGTCGCGAGCCTCTGCTCACCGCACACCACACCACCATCTGCACGCACCGAACCGTGCTGTCTTGACGCTTGCCGGCACGCTGCCCGACCCACCCTGCCACTCGTGACTGCACTCATGCGCAACTCCGCAACGATTCTTGACCCAGGCAGTCAAGCACCCCCACTGCGAATTTCATGTGTCGGTGGAATTGACGAAAATCAAACAAGCGCGGCGGTGGTGCGTGAGCAGAGCATCAGGACTCGCGTGAGCGGCCGCGTGGCAAGCGCCACCGTGAGTCCGTGGTGCAAGCAACGCATCGGTGCGTGCTGAAGTGTGTGGCGCTGCAGATCGCGATTGCGCGCTCAGCGCCATGTCTTGGATGTGCGCGGCATCCGTACCACGTGCAGGTGTGCACCCGGCCTGCCCCCCTGTGCCAGGCAGTGAGAGGAGCGACGTTGTAAGCGGCAATCTGTGCTTGCCGCACGGACTGTCACTCATCGACTCGACAAGCCACAACCGTGTGCAGCACGCCACGATGCCAAGGCGCTGCGCGCGGCGTTCATCCCGAGGTCCCGGCATCTTCGAACGCGGGATCGCGCGCCCTCTGCCTCTACAGTCGCAGCCCTATCAGTTGCTGCGCTAAAAAATAAAGCGTCTCCCCCGGCATTTAAAGTTTTAATTTACTGGGAATTTCTCAGCGTTCGATGTCATCTTTAAATATATTATTCAACTATAAATAGCCCTAGCTGCTGCTCACTGAACTTCCTTCCTCTAACGACCGCCGATTGAAAAATAGGGCTTTTCTGGCCGGCATGTAAGGATTCTCCCTACAGCCATAGCGGACTCGGCCAATTAAACTATCGTTAGGGGCGACGCATCAGCGTCGGTGATAGCGATTACCGGTCAGGCGGTCGTTGGCAAATGGATAGTGGCATAGAGGGAAAGGTGCGCTTGCGCGCCACGTGGTGTGCTGTGCTTATCGCAGGCGCCATCAATCAGGTCTCCGCACAACAGATCACCGATCCTGCAGCGCAAGAACTATTGCGCCAGCAGGAACGTGAGCGCGTCTTGCGTGAACAACAGGAAGCGCGGCCGGATGTGCGCCTCGAACGTGCCCCGGACGACGGCACCGAACGCTTGCCGAAAACCGAAGCGCCCTGCTTCTTGATCGAGCGCATTGTGCTCGATGGTCCAGGCGCGGACGGTTTTCGTTGGGCCTTGAAGTCGGCCAACACCAAGGATGATCCGGCAACCGGGCGCTGTCTCGGTACCGACGGCATCAATCTGGTGATGAAACGGGTGCAGAACGCAGTGATTGCACGCGGTTATGTCACCACCCGAGTACTGGCGGCCCCACAGGACCTCACCGGCGGCACCCTGACGCTGTCGCTGGTGCCAGGGCGTCTGCATGCCGCGCGCTTCAGCGAACCCGACTCGGCGCGGGCAGCGATTGCCAACGCAGTGCCGGCACGTCGCGGTGAGTTGCTCAACCTGCGCGACATCGAGCAAGGCCTGGAAAACTTCCAGCGCGTGCCGACGGTCACGGCGGATATCCAGATTGCACCCGCCGAAGGTAGCGGCGCAGGACCAGGCGAAAGCGATCTGGCAATCGCCTGGCAGCAACGTTCACGCATCCGTGCCAGCCTGAGCCTGGACGATGCCGGCAGCGATGCGACTGGCAAACTGCAGGCCAACGGCACGCTCTCGCTGGACAATCCGCTCGGACTCAACGAGTTGTTCTACGTCAGCCTGGGCAAAGGCGTGTTCAACGGCGCCGGCAAGGACACCGACAGCTGGACCGTGCACTACGACGTTCCATACGGCTATTGGTTGTTCGGCGCAACTGCAAGTTCCTACGATTACAGCCAGGCCGTTGCCGGTGCCATCGAGACCTACGATTACAGTGGCCGTAGCCGCAATGCAGAAGCGCGCATCGACCGCCTGGTGTTCCGCAACGCGGCCATCAAGTTCGGGGCCTATGGCCGCGGTTGGTGGCGGCAGTCGACCAGCGCAATCGACGATACCGAGATCGCAGTGCAACGGCGCCGCACCGCTGGTTGGGAGCTGGGGCTGAACCATCGGCAGTTTTTCGGCAAGGTCACGTTAGACGCCAGTCTGGCCTATCGGCGCGGTACCGGTGCATTTGGCGCCTTACGCGCCCCGGAAGAACTCGCCCACGCGTTCGATCCGTCGATCCCGCTGGAGGGCACTTCGCGCATCAAGCTCATCGTGGCCGATGCGCAGCTGATGGTGCCGTTTCAGATCGGCAATCAGCGCCTGCGCTACAGCGCGTCCTGGCGCGCGCAATGGAACCGCACGCCGATGGCTCCGCAGGATCGCTTCGCGATCGGTGGGCGCTTCACCGTGCGTGGCTTCGATGGCGAGGCGACCTTGAGCGGTGATCGCGGCTGGTCGCTACGCAATGACCTCGCCCTGGCAGTGGGCGGCGGGCTGGAAGCGTATCTGGGTGCCGATTACGGGCGCATCGGCGGTCAATCCACGCGTTTTCAGGCCGGCGATCACCTGGCCGGCATGAGTCTGGGCCTGCGCGGTGGATGGCAGCATTTTTCGCTGGAGACCTTCCTGGGGTCCGCACTCGAAAAACCGGCCAATTTCCCGACCGACTACACCACCTTCGGCTTCAGCCTGTCCTGGCGTTATTGAACATCCACAAGGATTAGTGACATGAATCGCGTCTACCGTCTGGTCTTCAACCGCGCACTGCGCGTCTGGCAAGTGGCCTCGGAGCTGGTAAGTGCTCCAGGCGGCAGTACAGGTGCCAGCGGTTCCCGCGCGCACTCCGCCACCATCGCGCCGCTGTGCTTGGCCATGCTCTGCGCGCTCGGCTTTGTCAGCTTGGTCGACGCCGCGCAGGCACAGTCGGCTGGGCGCATCGTCGGCGATCCCGCTGCGCCCGGAAGCGAGCGCCCAACGGTCATGACCGCGCCCAACGGGGTGCCGTTGGTCAACATCACCACACCCTCCGCCGCAGGCGTGTCGCGCAACCGCTACTCGCAATTCGACGTGGGCCGCGAAGGGGCGATTCTCAACAACGCCCGCAGTCAAACCCAAACCCAATTGGGCGGCTGGGTGCAAGGCAATCCGTGGCTGGCCACCGGCAGCGCCCGGGTCATCCTCAACGAGGTCAATGGGCCGGCCAGTCGACTCAATGGCTATGTCGAAATCGCAGGCCAGCGTGCCGAGGTCGTCATCGCCAATCCTGCCGGCATCCAGGTCGATGGCGGCGGATTTCTCAACGCCAGCCGGGTGACGCTGACCACCGGCACGCCGATCCTGTCCAATGGCGCGTTGGAAGGGTATCGGGTCAATGGCGGCGCTATCCAGGTTGCTGGTGCTGGCCTGGATACCAGCGGCGCGGACTACACCGACCTGATCACCCGCTCGCTGCAGGTCAATGCCGGCATCTGGGCCAACCAGCTGCAGGCAAGTCTGGGCAACACAGTGGTCAGTGCAGACCATGCCCGTGTCACGCCACAGGCGGCCAGCGGCCAGGCGCCGACGTTCGCGCTCGATGTGGGCGCACTTGGCGGCATGTTCGCCAACAAAATCTGGCTGGTCGGCAACGAGAATGGCGTGGGCGTGCGCAACGCCGGCAACATCGGCGCGCGCGCCGGCGAATTGGTGGTCACCGTCGACGGTCGGCTCGAAAACACCGGCACGCTGCAATCGCAGCAGGACACCCGCGTCGTAGCCAGTGGCGGCATCGCCAATGCCGGCACGCTCAGTGCCACGCGCGAGTTGCGCGTCAGCACCGCGGCGGACTTGGACAACCGCGGCGGCACGTTGGATGCGCAGCGGCTTCAGATCGACGCAGCCAGCCTGCGCAACCAGGGCGGCGCGCTGACGCAGACCGGCATGCAAGCGCTCGAGCTCACTGCCGGCAGCGCCAGCAACCGTACCGGCGGCAGCATCGGTGCACTCGCCACCGCGCCCTCGCGCGATGGCGGCAGTCCGGCTCCGGGGGGCGGCAGCACGGGCACCGACACACAACGACGCCGGCACCGGCACCAACGGCGGAAGCAGTCCAGCGCCGACCACGGGCGGCCAGAGCCCGGTGGCGACGGCGCCGCTGGCCACCGGCACGCTGCACATCGCTGGTCTGTTGGACAACGACGGCGGCCGCATCGGCAACGGGGGCGAGGTGCGCCTGGCAGCGGCCGATGGCCTGGACAACAGTGCGGGCCAGTTGGGCGTGGCGGCACTGCAGGTGCGTGGCGATCTGCACAACAGCACAGGAACGCTGGAGGTGCAGGGCGATGCCGATCTGCACCTGGGCGCGCTGGTCAACGACCAGGGCCGCTTCAGCGTCGCCAACGCGCTCGACCTGCAGGCGCAATCGCTGAGCAACCGCGCCGGCGACCTGCGCCATGGCGGCACCGCCGCGACCACCTGGCAAGTGGCGGGACTCTTGGACAACCAGGGCGGCGTGCTGACCAGCAATGCCGCGGCGCTGCAACTGCAGGCGCAGACGGTGGTCAATGCCGACGGCCGCATCGTCCACACCGGCACGCAAGGGCTGACGCTGGCCGCGCAAACCTGGTCGGGCGCCGGCGGCAGCATTGTCACTCCGGGGGCACTCACCTGGCAGGCCGGCAGCATCGATCATCGCAATGCCACCCTCACGACCAGCCAGCTGGTGGTGCAGGCCGCGACGCTGGACAACCGCGGCGGCAGCCTGGTGTCGAGCGGAACCCAGGCGGCGAGCGTGCACGTGGACGCAGGTCTGGACAATGGCGCTGGCGGCACGATCGCCAGCAACGGCGCGTTGGACCTCCGCACGGCCACGCTCGGCAATGCCGGTGGCCAGATCCAGCAGGCCGGTCCCGGCTTGCTGCAGATCGTAGCGCAAGCCATCGACGGCAACGGCGGACGCCTGCTCAGCAATGGCGGACTGACGCTCGCCGGCGGACGCATCGACCTGACCGGCGGCACCACTGCCGCCCAGCAGGTGCAGATCCAGGCCGAGAGCCTGACCACTGCCGGTGGTAGCGTGAGCTCGCTCGGCGATCAGGCCCTGCAACTGACGGTGCGCCAGGGCCTGGACAATCAAGCCGGTCACCTGGCGAGCAACGCCGGCCTGGCCATCGCCGCCGGTGCGCTGAGCAACCAGGGGGGCGCGATCGCCGCCGCCGGTACCACCGATGCCACCGTCACGGTAACCGGTCGCCTGGACAACAGCGGCGGCAGCATCGCCGGCAACGGCCGTGTCGCAGTGGATGCCGACACCTTGATCAACCAGCATGGCAGCGTCCTGGCCGCCAATGGCGCGCCGCTGCAACTGCATGCCGCCAGCCTGCTGGACAACAGTGCCGGCGGGCGCCTGGCCAGCAGTGGCGAGTTCGCAGTGCAGGCCGGCACGCTCGACAACCGTGGCGGCGCGATCGAGCACGCTGGCAATGGCACCTTGGCGGTGAGCGCCGATACCCTGCAAGGGGCCGGCGGCGGCTTGCTCAGCCTCGGCAGCTTGCAACTGCGCGGCGGCGCGCTCGATCTCGGGACCGGCAGCACGACCCAGGCCGACCGCATCGACATCGCGGCCGCCAGCCTGCGCACCGCCGGTGGTCATCTCAGTGCGACCGGCAGCGGCCCGCTGCAGTTGCACCTGAGCGACACGCTCGACAATCGCGCCGGCAGCATCGCCAGCAATGGCGCCCTGGACCTGCAGGCAGCCACGCTGCTCAACAGCGACGGCACGCTCAGCGGCGCCGGCAGCGCCGACGGCCGCATCGCCGTCAGCGGGCAATTGGACAACACCCGTGGCCGCATCGCCGCCAACGGCGCCACCTTGCAGATCGCTGCCGACCAGCTGGTCAATGCACAAGGCACGCTCAGCCACGCCGGCAGCGCCGGCCTGGTGATCGATAGCCGCCGCGTGGACGGCAGCCAGGGCAGCATCCTCAGCAGCGGCATGCTGTCGTTGACCGCCGCCACGGTCGACCATCGCGGCGCCACCATCGGTGCCGACCACATCGCGCTCGACGTCCAGCAGCTCGACAATAGCGGCGGCCGCATCGTCGCCAGCGGCACGGCCGCCAGCAGCCTCCAGGCCGACACGCTGGACAACGCCGGCGGTATCGTCGCCAGCGCTGGCGATCTGACCGTGGGCAGCACGCTGCTCGACAACACCCAGGGCACCATCCAGCACTCCGGCAACGGCCAGTTGCACCTCACGGCGCAGACCCTGCTCGGCAATGCCGGCAAGCTGCTCAGCAACGGCGCACTGACCTTGCATGGGCAGACCACCGATCTGCGCAATGCCACCACCTCGGCAGCTGCGCTCAGCATCGACACTGGCGATCTCACCACCGCTGGCGGCACCCTGGTGGCGACCGGCAGCCAGCTGCTCACGCTCACCGCGCGCGGCACGCTGGACAACAGCGGCGGCAGCATCGGGGGCAATGGCGTGCTCGCGCTCAGCGCGCAGACGCTACGCAATACCCAGGGCACGCTGCAGGTCGCCGGCACCGGCGCCTCCACCGTGGACGTCGCCCAGGCGCTGCAAAACCAGCAAGGCAAGCTGCTGCTCGGCGGCAGCGGTCGTATCGCCGCCGCCAGCATCGACAACCAGGGCGGCACCCTGTACGCGGCCGGCACGGCCTTGCAGCTGCAGGTCGCCGGCCTGCTGGACAACCACGCCGCCGGCACTGTCTCCAGCGCCGGGCAGTTGACCGTGGGCAGTGGATCGCTCGACAACAGCGCCGGCACGGTGGTGGCCGGCACCGATTTGACCGTGAGCACGACAGCGGCCATCGGCAACGATGCGGGCGCGCTGCAGGCAGGCGGCAGCGTGCAGCTGCAGAGTGCCGGGTTGTCCAACCGCGCCGGCAGCGTGATCGGCGGGCAGGTGGTCGTGGACACCCGCGGCCAGACGCTGGACAACAGTGCCGGCACCATCGGCAGCAAGCTGGGCACGCTGCAACTGCGCAGCGGCACGTTGGCCAATGCGGGCGGGCGCCTGCAGTCGCAGACCGATCTGACCCTGCAGAGCAACGGCGCGGCCATCGTCAACAGCAATTCCGGTAGCACTGGCGGCATCCTGGCCGGCGCTGCACTGCAGATCGACGGCGGCGCGCTGGACAACCGCAACGGCGCGATCGTCGCGCAAGGCCAGGCCCGGCTCGGCCTGGCCAGTGTCGACAACAGCAGCGCTGGCGTGCTTAGTGCAGCGGGTAACTTCACCCTGACCGCGGCCACGCTCGACAACACCAGCGGTCGCGTGCAGGGCGGGCAGAACCTCACCCTGCAACTCAGCGGCGCGCTCGGCAACCAGGCGGGCTTGGTCACCACGCGTAACCTGCTGACGCTCAACGCGGCCACTGTCGACAACCGCAACACCCGCGGCAATGCGCTGCAAGGCCTGCAGGCCGGGCAGCTGCAATTGCAGGCGCAGGCGCTGGACAACCGCCAGGGGCAGGTGATCAGCGACGGTGCCGGCACGGTGCAGCTGAGCGCCGCGCTGGACAACACGGGCGGTCAGATTTCCAGCGGCAGCAGCCTGGAGATGCGTGCCGATGCGGTCACCAATACCGCGGGGTTGTTGCGTTCGGATGGCAATCAACGGCTGGACGCACGCGCGCTCAGCGGCGATGGCCAACTGCAGTCGCAGGGCGATCTCAGCCTCACCCTGCGCGAGGGCCTGACCAATACCAGCGAGCTGTCGGCCAATGGCACCCTGTCCATCCACACCGATGGCGATCTCGCCAACCAGGGCGTGCTGCGGGCCGGCAATCTCGAGGTGGCAGCGCGCACCATCGACAACGCCGCCAACGGCCAGATCACCAGCCAGGGGCTCACCCACCTCGTCAGCAACGGCCAGTTGGTCAACCGTGGCCTGATCGATGGCGGCGTGACCCATCTGCAGGCGGCTACGCTGGACAACCTGGGCACCGGGCGCATCTATGGCGACCAGGTCGCCATCGCCGCAGGCAACGTGCTCAACCACGCCGAGACCGTGGGCGGCGCGACGCGCGTGGGCACCATCGCCGCACGCCAGCGGCTGGACCTGGGCGTGGGGCAGCTGACCAACAGCGACCGCGGCTTGATCTACAGCGATGGCGATGCCGCCATCGGCGGTGCACTGGACGGCAATCGCCACGCTACCGGCGCCGCCGGGCAGGTGGACAACCTCGGTTCCACCATCGACGTGGCCGGCAATCTCGATCTGCAGGCGGGAGTCGTCAACAACATTCGCCAGAACGTGGTGGTCACCCAGACCACCACCACGCGGGCACCGGTGCGGCTGGATCAGCCGAGCTGGCGCAACAATGGCAAAAATGGCAACGCGCCGCTGCGCACCACCAGCCTCTACAGCGCGTACGAGATCTACTATCTCAACCCGCAGGACATCCTTGAGGACACGCCTTACATCACCCCGGATGGGTATCAGGTGCGACGCGCAGTCATCCGCGTCAACCCGCAGACCAGCGCGTATTTCTTCGCGCGCGGCGCGCTGTACCGGGCGACCGGCGAGCGCTCGCGGCTGGACCCACGCACCGGAACGGTGACGCTCTACTACTTCACCCGCGATGACAACAATACCAATCCGGATCAGGTGAGCAGCGGCGCCAGCGATCCCTTTGCCGGGATGACCACCGACGAATCGGGCGCACCCGCATTCCACTACGCCAGCGACACGTTGCGGTATTCCAACGCTTATGGCACCTGCACGACCAACTGCGTGCGCTTGATTGCGCAATACGCCTACACCGATCCGGATCACATTCTGGTGAATCCGCAAGGCACCGGCCCGCTCAAGCTGGAGTACAACGAGCAATACCGAACCGCCACCCAAACCGTGGTCGAAGACGTGCTGCAACCCGGTGCCGGCCCGGATGCGGTGATCCGCGCCGGTGGCAGCATGCGCATCGGCGCCAATGCGCTGCGCAACGAGTACGCCAGCATTGCAGCCGGCGGCAATCTGGCCATCGTCGGCCTGGGCGGCAATCCCAAGGCCAGCGTGACCAATCTGGCGTACACGCTGTACCGCACCCACAGTTTCAGCAACGTCACCACCGCCTACAACGGCACCACCCGCAGCTGGAGCAATCCGTCCATCTCCGAGCAGGTCGGGCAGGTCGGCGGGTCCATCGTCAGCGGCGGGACGTTGACCATCGATGTCGGCGATCTGAGCAACCTCAATCAGGGGCGCGACGCGCCCAACGTGCGCGATGGCGCGGCAATGGCCAACCTCAACGTGCGTGGCGCGCAGGCAGGGCCCACCGGCGCAAGCGCCAGCGTCCGTGGCCCGATCAGTGTCGCCAGCCGTGGCATGGGGCGCATCACCACCACAGTGGCGCAGGCCGACAGCGGCAACGCCAGCAACAATGTCGGCACCATCGGCAGCGCGGCCACCGCCACCGGCCCGCGGGTGGTCAACGCCGCCGGCGGCTCGCCGGACCGCATCGTCATGGGCACGCCCGATACGCGCGCCCCCACCGGCAGTCTGTTTACGGTCAGGCCGTCTGGCAGCCACTATCTGGTCGAAACCGACCCGCAGTTCACCGACTACCGCAGCTGGCTGGGCTCGGACTATCTGCTCAATCAGATGGGCTATTCCGCCGACACCCTGCAAAAGCGTCTGGGTGATGGCTACTACGAGCAGAAGCTGGTGCGCGAGCAGATCGGCCAGCTCACCGGCCGGCGGTTTCTCGATGGCTACAAGAGCGACGAAGCCCAGTACCAGGCATTGCTGGATGCCGGCGCCACCATCGGCAAGGCCTGGCATCTACGCCCCGGCGTTGCACTGACCGAGGCGCAGATGGCGCAGCTCACCAGCGACATCGTCTGGCTGGTGGAGCAGACCGTCACCCTGCCTGACGGCACCACCACCACCGCGCTGGTGCCGCAGGTCTATCTGCGTCTGCGTCCCGGCGATCTTGACGCTGGCGGCGCACTGTTGGCCGGCGCCAATGTCGATGTCACCCTGGCCGGTGGCCTGAAGAACACCGGCACCATCGCCGGACGCCAGCTGGTGTCCATCGACGCCGGCCGTATCGAGCACCTGGGCGGCAGCATCAGCGGCAACCAAGTGGGGCTGCGCTCGGCCAGCGACATCCGCATCGAAGGCGCCAGCGTCACCGCCGTGGATGCGCTGAGCGTGCAGGCGGTCGGCGATGTCACGGTGGCCTCCACCGTGGAAACCCTCCAGGGCGGCGGCTACCACCAGTACAGCACCACCCAGCTCGAGCGTGTGGCCGGCCTGTACGTCACCGGCGCCACCGGCAGCGGCGTGTTGTCGGTGGTGGCTGGTCGCGACGTCAACTTGCAGGCCGCGCAGATTCGTAACGCCGGCACCGACGGCGTCACCCAACTGTTGGCAGGCAACAACCTCAACCTCAGCACGCAGACGCTCTCGCACACGACCGACACCACCGCCAACGGCCGCAACTTCCAGCGCAGCAGCCAGACCACCCACCTCGGCACCACCGTGCAGGGCGCGGGTAGCGTGGTGCTGGCTGCGGGCAACGACCTCACTCTGACCGCCGCGCAGGTCGGCGCCGGCAAGACCCTGGCCCTGCAGGCCGGGCGCGACATCAACAGCCAGGCTGCAGTGGACAGCAGCTCGCACGACCGCAGCACCGTCACCAAGAGCAACTCGCTGGCCACCTCCAGCGACGACGAAAGCGTGCGTGGCACCCAGCTAGGCGCAGGCGACACCATCGTGATGCAAGCCGGCCGCGACCTTACGCTGGCCTCGACTGCAGTCGCCAGCCAGAGCGGCGGCATCGCCCTGGCCGCCGGCAACGACATCAAGTTGCTGGCTACGCAGCAGCAGCATGATGCGGTGGTGGATAAGGAAACGCGCAAGAAGAGCACCTTCTCCAACGAAAAGACCACCACCCATGACGAGTGGCACGACAGTCTTGCGGTGGGCTCATCGCTCAGCGGCAAGTCCGTCAACATGGTGGCCGGCAACGACCTTACGGTGGTGGGTTCGACCGTGCTCGCGCAGGACAACGTGCGCCTGGCCGCAGGCAACAACGTCACCATTGAGTCGGCGCAGGACACCAGCAGCGAAGCGCACAGTGTCCGCCAGAAGAAGTCCGGCCTGAACGGTAGCACTGGCGGCGGCGTGGCGAGCGTGGGCTACGCGAAGTCCAGTAGCGATAGCCAGGACGCCACCCAGTCGGTCACCCAGGTCGCATCCTCGGTAGGATCGAAAGACGGCAATCTGGTCATCAGTGCTGGCAATCAGTTGACCATTGCCGGCTCCGATCTCGGCGCTGGCAAGGACCTGACCTTGGCGGCCAAGGACATTGCCTTGCTGGCGCGACAGGACACGGTCGACCATCAGTCCAGCCAGTCGAGCAAATCGAGCGGCTTCTCGGTCGGGGTGACCTACGACCCGGGTGCGTCGTACCGCAGCGCACGCGATTCCACCACCAAGAACATGGTCGATACCGGCTCGACCATGAGCAAGATGAGCCGCGATGCCGAGGGCGCAGCCGCCGGCACCATGGCCGCCATCACCCCGGTAGTGATCCAGGCCAGCAGCCATCGCTCCAACGCCTCGCAAACCGAGAGCAAGAGCGATGCGCGCGTCAGCCAGCTGGCAGCCGGTGGCAACCTGACCCTGCTGGCCAGCGACGGCTCGATCACAAGCCAGGGCGCGCAACTGTCGGCCGAAGGCAATGCCGTGCTGCTGGCCAGCAAGGACATCATGTTCGATATCGCGCACAACACCCAATCCAGCGGCAATGCCAGCACCGGCAAGGGCTGGGGCTTCAACAACGCGGCCGGCCTGCCCTATGGCAACTACAACCAGCAAGGCACCGGCAACGGCCAGACCGACACCATCACCGGCACCCAGTTGTCGGTCGGCGGCAACGCCAGCCTCACCACCACGCAAGGCGACATCACGCTGACCGCAAGCAACATCGCAGCCCAAGGCAATGTCAGCATGCGCGCGGCAGGCGATCTGACCATCCAGAGCGGCCAGGACATCCTCGGCAATGCCAACCAGTCCACCAGCAAGGGCATCGGCACGGTGGTCATCTCCGACACCGAGCGCTTTGCCGGGTACAACAAAAAGAACCACACCGACGACAACGCCCAAATCTCGCAGGTGGCCAGCAACGTCGGCAGTCTGGGCGGCAATGTCAGCCTGACCGCAGGTGGCATGTACACCCAGTCGGCCAGCAACGTGGTCGCGGCCAAGGACGTGGACATCACCGCGGCCTCGATCCAGCTGCTGACCGCCAACACCACCAGCTCCGCTTCGCAGCAGGACGACGACCTGAAGATCGGCGCGTTCGCGCGCATCAAATCCCCGCTGATCGATCTGATCAACAACGTGGACGATGCGCGCAAGTCCGATGGGCGGTTGGGCGCGATGCAGGGGATGGCGGCAGCGGCGAATGCGTATCAATCGGCTAGCGCGATCAGCAGCATGGCCGGTGGCGCGGGTAGCGGCTCTTTACTCAGCGTCGAAGCCGGCGTGGGCTTCGCCACCAACGAGAGCAGCTTCAATAGCAGCAGCCAGATTTCGCAAGGTTCGACCATCACCGGTGGTGGCAATGTGCGCCTGAAGACCACCGAAGGCGACCTGCACATCGTGCAGGGCAACCTCAAGGCCGGCGACACGCTGAGCCTGGATTCGGCACGCGACCTGATCGTTGAAGCGGGCAACTCCAGCAACACCGAGCAGAGCAAGGGCAGCAATGCCGGGTTTGAGGTGGGTGTCGGCGCATCGGTCGGCGCGCAGACCGGCGTGTATGCCTACGTGCAGGCCAGTGCCGGCAGCCACAAGTCGAACGTGGACGGCAGCACCTGGCAGAACACACAGCTCGCCGGGCAGAACATCGTGCTCAAGTCGGAGGGCGACACCACCTTGCGCGGCGCGGTGGTCAAGGGCGACCGAATCGATGTGCAAGCCGGTGGCGACCTGACCATCGAATCGCTGCAGGACAAGCTGGACATCCAATCCAAGGAAAGCAGCGTTGGTGGACGCGTACAGATCTCGGCGGGTACTGCGTGGGATGCCAGCGGGTACGCAAGCGGCGCCAAGGCCAATGGCAACTACCTCGGTGTCGTTGAGCAGTCTGGCCTGTTTGCAGGCAATGGCGGTTACCACGTTACCGCCGGCAATGTGAACCTGATCGGCGGTGCCGTCGCCAGCACCAACGCCGGTGCGAGCGAGCTGACCGCCGACTCGCTGACGTTTACCGATCTGAAGAATCGGATGGACTACAGCACCGTGTCGGCGGCGATCAGCGGTGGTATCGGAAGTACGGGCGAAGGCGCGACCGATGCCGACGGGAATCCCACACAGCCGAGCGTCGGCGATCAATTCAAGAATATCGGCAGCAACATCGTCAACGGCAACTACGGTGCGGCGAACTACAGCAGTTTCAACCCCGGCATTCCGGTAATGCAGAGCGGCAGCGACACCACGCTGACACGCGCCACCCTGACCGAGGGCAACATCAAGATCGGTGGCAAGACCACCACGGCCGCAGCACTCGGTATCAACACCGATGCCAGTGCGGCACATGAAGCAGTAGCGGCCCTGCCGGACGTGCGCAAGATCCTGGGCGAGCAGCAGGCGATGGCGGCGGCGACCGGGACGGTGATGACTACCGCCAAGCAGATTGGCGATGACATTGCGGCCAGTGCGGAGAGGAAAGTCAAGGAGGCGGAGGCACAGTACAAAGGAAGCTTGAGTTCCGAAGAGGCGGACCGGTTTGCAGGCTTAAGCACTGCTGACAAACAGCGGGAAATGCTGCAGAACAGTCCCGACTACAGCGCAGCCTACACCTCGCAACAACAATGGGGCATCGGCGGCGACTACAGTCGGGCGTTGCAGGCGGTGACGACGGTCGTGGTGGGCGGCGTGTCAGGCCAAGGCGCCGGCCAGGTCGCCACCAATGCATTGGCACCGTATGCCGCGCAGCTGATTGGCAAGACCTTTGACCCAAACCACGGCAGCAATCCAAACGCCGCATTGCAGCTGTTGTCGCATGCGGTGCTCGGCGCAGTCATTGCTGAAGTAAACGGCGCGTCCATCGGCAGCGGCGCACTGGCAGGCGCCAGTGGCGAACTAGCTGCGCAATACTTGACCAAAACGCTCTACGGCGACGATCCGCGTGCCATTGATCCGGTGACAGGGAAGTTCAATCCGAACCTGCTGCCGGAACAGGACAAGCAGATGATCGTGGCGTTGTCGCAGGCGGTTGGTGCGATTGCGGGTGGGATGGCGGGTGGTAGCTTGCAAGACGCAGCGATAGGCGCCCAAGTGGCAGGCAACGCAATAACAAACAACACCCTGCTAAGCGTGGACGAAGTTGCTCGTATCAAAGAAATGGCGAACGGCGATCCGGAAGCAGAAAAGCGCCTGCTGGCGGCCGCTTGCTCCAAAAAGAAGTGCGCCAATGGTCTGAATAGCAACGACCCGTATTATGCGATTTGGTCTGCTTTGCAGACTGAAGGCGACAAGCCGGAATATCAGGGCGAGAAAGACTGGCTAAGTTGGCAGTCTCAAAAAATAAACTACCCTTCGGGCTCTGTGACAGACGCTCTAAGCGGAGTTAGACAAGAAGCAAACGTACCGCTTTTTAACTATACCCCTTTTGACGCGCTTGCAGACTGGTCCTCTAGGAATAATGTAGGAACTCGTACCCTGGGTGGACTGCAAATGTTCGGAGGCGCTGCTGAGGTCGCAGGTGCTTTCGTTGCCGCTCCGATCTGCACGACTGGATTTGGCTGCTTTGCAGTTGGCTACGTAGGATTTTCCGGCGCCGACAACGCCATTAGCGGCTCAAGGACCCTCTTTGGAGGAGTCTCGACTCCGACCTTGGGCGGTCGTGCGCTTCAGATGCTCGGGCTTTCGGAAAATACAGCTGAACTTGTCTATGGGCTTACGCAACTCGGAGCTGGAGTAAAGGTAGGGAGCGGAGGTGCGAAGTTAACGGGGGATTACTCCCCTGGAAAGATTCTCGGGACTGAAGGGGAGTCTGCACCTGGTAAGGTATACCCCGGTGGTTCGGTTAACGGAGCAGATAATGCACTTGGCCCTCCGGCATCCATTCCATATCAACCAAAAGGAGCGATCATATTGCAAGGTAATGCACCCGTATGCGGCCCAGCTTGCGCTGCTATGACGATAAGTGATGAAACAGGTAATTCTGTTAGCCTCGAAAGTGCGATTGGTCGTTTTGAGAATGGAATTCGTAGCAGCGGGGTCAATTCCGAAGAAATATCAAAAGTTTTAAACAATTCGGGAATCAAAAATAGCGTCAATGCAAATATGTTTCCAGCGCAGCTAGATCAAGCCCTAGAAAAGGGTAAGAGTGTTATAGTAAACATCCCCGTTGCACCCGGCCAGGGCCACTTCGTTATATTTGATAAAATTGAAGATGTTGATGGAGTGAAATACTACATGACTCGCGACCCATTTAAGGGCCCTAGAGGCGTTAGAAAAGATTTATTGGAAAATGTAATGAAGCTAGGTGCAAACTCAATTGTAGTTGGAGACTAAGTAATGAATATTCTAGACTATTTATATCTTGAATGTTGGGTGACGGCAGTTAATTGTAAACTTTATTTAGTGCGCGAGGACTACTACTGCCAAAATGCCTCCAGCCATATTGCCGAAGTCTCTAGGCCTGAAATAATTTTTTCTATAATGGATAAAATTCTTCTTCTTGGTGGCGGTCGTAGTGGAATATTTCATAGGGCAAAAGCTGAAGGCTTATTGACGAATGCGAGCCTAAAAACGCTCAAGCTCACAGCATTGTCCGTGAGGGAAAGAAACGGGAATTTCATAAAAATAAACGTGGACGAGGAATACTTAAAAAGATATAAAACTAGATATCTCGAATTTTTAAAAAAATCTTCTGGAATTGAATCCGATGATTGGCTGGATTATGTTTAGAGCTAACCCGAGGAAAGCCGGATGATTAAAGGAGGACTTGCTATATCCTCGCAACCGAATTTGGCAATATAAATTGCTTGACGCAATGCATGCGTAGCGTTATGACTGTTAAGTTAATCTGGGTCTTTTTCACCCATGACTAGCTTGCTGGTGCACATGCAAATATGCCGCTTGCACCAATGGAAAAATTTTTGATTTCCTAGTTTATGCCTGTGCAGCCATGAATATATTGGTGCCGGCAAGACCCTGGCCCTGCAGGCCGGGCGCGACATCAACAGCCAGGCTGCAGTGGACAGCAGCTCGCACGACCGCAGCACCGTCACCAAGAGCAACTCGCTGGCCACCTCCAGCGACGACGAAAGCGTGCGTGGCACCCAGCTAGGCGCAGGCGACACCATCGTGATGCAAGCCGGCCGCGACCTTACGCTGGCCTCGACTGCAGTCGCCAGCCAGAGCGGCGGCATCGCCCTGGCCGCCGGCAACGACATCAAGTTGCTGGCTACGCAGCAGCAGCATGATGCGGTGGTGGATAAGGAAACCCGCAAGAAGACTGCGCTGTCCAGCAAGACCGTCACCACGCATGACGAAACCCACGACAGCCTGGCGATGACCAGCTCGCTCAGCGGCGAGCAGATCTCCATTGCGGCAGGCAACGATCTGCTCTCGCAAGGCACGCAGATCGTCGGCACCGGCGATGTAGTGCTCGCGGCCGGCAACAACCTGACCCTTGAAACCGCGCAGAGCACGCACAGCGAGGCGCACGACAAGAAGACCGTCAAAACCGGCCTGTTCGGTAGCGGTGGGATTGGTTTCACCATCGGCAAGCAGACGGTCAAGACCGAGGCCGACATCGCCGATGTGAGCCACACCGGCACCACGGTCGGCAGCCTGGAGGGCAACGTCACCCTGGTCGCCGGCAACACACTGGCGATCACAGGGAGCGATGTGATGGCGCTGCAGGGCGACATCACCGCCAAGGCCAAGGACATCGCCGTTACCGAGGTGCATGACACCTCAAGCAGCGAGCAGCGCACCGCGTTCAAGCAGGGCGGCTTGTCGGTGACGTTGAGCGCAGCCGCGCTGAATCTGGCCCAGGCAGCAATGAGCAGTGCCGACGCCGGCAAGAAAGCCGAAGGCGACTCGCGCATGCAGGCTTTGGCCGGTGCATCTGCGGCCTACAGCGCCTATGGTGCGGGCCAGGCCGCCAGCAATGTCATGAACGCCGACACCGCCAAGGGCGCAGCCCAGGCGGCCAATGTCAGCATCTCGGTCACCGTGGGCGGCAGCCAGAGCGAGAGCGAGACCAAGCAGCGTAGCTCCACCTCCAAGGGCTCCACCCTGCAGGCCGGTGGCAACGTCAACCTGATCGCCACCGGTGGCGGCGAAGACAGCAACATCCTGGTGCGCGGCAGCGACATCAAGGCCGGCAACAACCTGCTGTTGGCTGCGGACAACAACATCACGTTGGAAGCGGCCCAGGACAGCTTCGAACAACACAGCACCAGCAAGAGCAAGAGTGCAGCGATCGGCGTGGCGGTGACCTATGGTGCGGACGGCTTTGCTGCCGGCATCACCGCCAGCGCCAGCAGCTCGCGTGGCAAGGCGGACGGCGAAGACGTTACCCAGCGCAACAGCCACCTGTCGGCAGGCAAGACCGCAACGATCATCAGCGGCAACGACACCACGCTGAAGGGTGCAGTGCTCTCCGCCGACACGGTGCTGGCCGACATCGGCGGCGATCTCAACATCGAGAGCCTGCAGGACACCAGCACCTACGCCAGCAAGGACAAGGCGGTGGGTGGCAGCGTGACCTTCGGGGTGGGCTTCAGTGCCAGTGCCAGCTACAGCAGCAACAAGGTCAACGGCGACTTCGCCAGCGTCACCGAGCAGAGCGGCATCCAGGCCGGCAATGGCGGCTTCGATATCCGCGTGGGCGGCAACACCGACCTGAAGGGCGGCGTGATCGCCAGCACACAGGCGGCCGTGGATGCCGGTACCAATCGTCTGCAAACCGGCACGCTGACGGTGAGCGACATCACCAACACCAGCAGCTATGAGGCCAAGGGCATCAGCCTCTCGGGCGGCTACGCCGCTGGAGGCAGCGATGGCAAGGAAGGCGGCGCGAAAGCCGAGACCCAGACGCCACCGACCACCAACAATGGCAGCAGCTGGTCCTGGCAAAACCAGGGCAGCGGTGCGCAGGGTGCGGCAGCCGGTTATTCCAGCAAGAGCGGCAGCGACACCTCGCTGACCACCAGCGGCATCAGCGGCGGCACGTTGGTCATCACCGACCAGGCCGGCCAACAGGCCAAGACCGGCCAAAGCGTCAGCGATGTGCTGGCTGCACTAAACCGCGATGTGCTCACCGGCGACAGCGCCAATGGCTTGGTCAAGGCCTGGGATGGGCAGAAGTTGCAGCAGCAGGTCAGTGCTGGGGCCGAGATCACGGCGACGTTTGGGCAGCAGGCGAGTAAGGTCGTGGGTGATTACGCCACCACCAAGGCCAATCAATTGCGCCTGCAAGGCAACGAGGAAGAAGCTGCCAAGTGGGATGAAGGCGGCGAATATCGCGTGGCTGCGCACACCGCGATGGGGCTGCTAGGCGGTGGAGCGCAAGGCGCACTAGGTTCGGCAACAGCTGCTACAGCGGCACCGATCTTGAACGAGCTCACGAAGAATTTGCCTGACGGCGTGCGGGAGGCTGTGGGTGCTGGCATTGCGGCTGGGCTAGGCGCGGCGGTGGGTGGCTCAGCGGGTGCAGCCACTGCGTTCAATGAGGACGCAAATAATCGCCTGCTGCACCCGAAAGAAGCGGAATCACTTAATAAGTTCTCAGAGGCATTTGCCCGCTATCTAAATGATGGGGAGGAGCCCACGCCAGATCAGATTGAGGAAGCGAAGAGACGCCTCACTGAGCGTGCGCTTTACCAGATAGACAGCTCATTTTCGAAAAATGAGTCTGCTAAGAACGACAATCAAGCAGCCGGCTTTCTCAGCGGTCTCTCCAACAGATTCGGGCCAACTGCCGGGGACGTTGGGGGCGGCACCCTATTTGACGCGCGTGGCACTGCTGCATATCACAATCACATCATCAATAGCCAGTATATTCTAGATAACTTCAGTGCGTATAATAATATAGATACGAGGAATATAAACCGAACGCCCGCAGGATACTCAGGGGCCTATCTAGCCTATGCGGCGGCTACGAACGACCCGGGCTGGGCGACGGCCGGAACGACGCTTGAACAGGCAAAAAACTTAGCCGATATAGGCAATGTCTTGAAAGGTTGGGCAAATAGTGGCCTTGAAATACAGTCAGTTGCTTCGTCCAAGTATGGATTAATGCTTGGCCTTAATTCAGGAAATAAGCTTAGCGATCCTTCTATAAAGGACTGGTTTGTTTTTGAATTATTAAAAGATACGGTAGAGGGGCCTGTTGGACTGGGAGATAGCGGCACTGCATCAAATGGCCATAAGGATTTACCTGTTGAATCACGCAATGAAACAGGACGCTCAGTAAACCGCACATCGGGAAATAGCAATGAATCAGCAAACCCACCGCCTACTGATGCGGGAGTTGTAGAATTCCCTAGCAATGATGCCCAGGTTAAGCATATATTTAGATCTAAACCAGGCCATCTAGCTGATAGCCCGGAATCGAGAGAGCTTCTTATAGGTGTAGCACAGGATTCGAATAACAAGCTTGGTGTCGACGCATTTGGCGCTCAGTGGTTTGCAAAAAACCAAGTCGATGGAACACAAGTTTGGGTCACAGTCAGAAATGGAATTATTCAGAATGCGGGTGTAAATAAGGTGCCAAGAACATTTGATGCACGAACAGGATTATCCAAACCTACCAAATAATGGAAATTCAAATGGAAACCATGATTACTGTAAAGCAAGCATATGTCGCGATGTTTGAGTACTGGGCTGGCGTTTACAAAAGAACTGGTTCGGGTGAAATAGGCTCAGCATTATCTGAATTGAGCCTTCTTGAAGATGGGTCTAGTGCCGATCCTGCTGCAATAGAAGATTGGTTAGAAATTGTCGAGAAAGTTGTTAGAGGTGATGGGGATGCAAATATGAAATTTATCGATTAATCAAACGGCGGCTACCACCAGTACAGCACGACCCAGCTCCAGCGCGTGGCCGGCCTGTCTGTCACCGGCACCAACGGCAGCGGCGTGTTGTCGGTGGTGGCTGCCCGCGACGTCAATTTGCAGGCGGCGCAGATTCGTAACGCCGGCACCGATGGCGTGACCCAGCTGGTCGCAGGCAACAACCTCACCCTGGGCGCGCAGACGCTCACGCACAGCACCGACACCACCGCCAACGACCGCAACTTCCAGCGCAGCAGCGAGACCACGCATGCGGTGAGCAGCGTGCAAGGCGCCGGCAACGTCGTGCTGGCAGCGGGCAACGACCTCACCTTGACCGCCGCCCAGGTCGGCGCCGGCAAGGGCCTGACGTTGCACGCCGGGCGCGACATCGTCAGCCAGGCGGCGATCGACAGCAGCTCCAGCGACCGCAGCAGCGTCACCAAGAGCCACTCGCTGGCCGCGTCCAGCACCGACGAAACCGTGCGCGGCACCCAGCTGGGCGCCGGCAGCGTGGTGCTGGCCGCCGGCAACGACATCACCCTGACCGCCGCGCAGGTCGGCGTCGGCAAAGGTTTGGCCCTGCAGGCCGGTCACGACATCGTCAGCCAGGCGGCGATCGACAGCAGCACCCAGGACCGCAGCAGCGTCACCAAGAGTCACTCGCTGGCCGCGTCCAGCACCGACGAAACCGTGCGCGGCACCCAGCTGGGTGCTGGCAGCAACATCGTGATGCAGGCCGGCCACGACCTCACGCTGGCCTCGAGGGCGGTGAGCAGCCAGAGCGGCGGCATCGCACTGGCTGCCGGCAACGACATCCAGCTGTTGGCAACCCAAGAGCAGCACGATGCGGTGGTGGATCAGCAGACGCGCAAGAAGAGCGCGTTGTCCAGCAAGACCGTCACCACCCACGACGAAACGCACGACAGCCTCGCAGTCACCACGAGTTTGAGCGGCGACACGGTCCACATCGCGGCGGGGAACGATCTACTCTCGCAAGGCACGCAGATCGTCGGCACCGGCGATGTAGTGCTCGCGGCCGGCAACAACCTGACCCTTGAAACCGCGCAGAGCACGCACAGCGAGGCGCACGACAAGAAGACCGTCAAAACCGGCTTGTTCGGTAGCGGCGGCATCGGCTTCACCATCGGCAAGCAGACGGTCAAGACCGAGGCCGACATCGCCGATGTGAGCCACACCGGCACCACGGTCGGCAGCCTGGAGGGCAACGTCACTATGGTCGCCGGCAACACACTGGCGATCACCGGCAGCGACGTGATGGCCTTGCAGGGCGACATCACCGCCAAGGCCAAGGACATCGCCATCACCGAGGTGCATGACACCTCAAGCAGCGAGCAGCGCACCGCGTTCAAGCAAGGCGGCTTGTCGGTGACGTTGAGCGCAGCCGCGCTGAATCTGGCCCAGGCAGCAATGAGCAGTGCCGACGCCGGCAAGAAGGCCGAGGGCGACACGCGCATGCAGGCGTTGGCGGGTGCTTCTGCGGCCTACAGCGCCTATGGCGCGGGTCAGGCCGCCAGCAGTGTCATGAATGCCGACACCGCCAAGGGCGCGCTGCGCAGGCGGCCAATGTCAGCATCGCAGTCACTGTGGGCGGTAGCCAGAGCGAGAGCGAGACCAAGCAGCGCAGCGCTACCTCCAAGGGCTCCACCTTGCAAGCCGGTGGTAACGTCAACCTGATCGCCACCGGTGGTGGCGAAGACAGCAACATCCTGGTGCGCGGCAGCGACATCAAAGCCGGCAACAACCTGCTGCTGGCCGCCGACAACAACATCACCCTGGAAGCGGCGCAGGACACCTTCGAACAACACAGCACCAGCAAGAGCAAGAGTGCGGCCGTTGGCGTGGCGATCACCTATGGCGCAGACGGCTTTGCCGCTGGCGTGACCGCCAGTGCTAGCGGATCGCGTGGCAAGGCGGACGGCGAAGACGTTACCCAGCGCAACAGCCACCTGTCGGCAGGCAAGACCGCAACGATCATCAGCGGCAACGACACCACCCTGAAAGGCGCAGTGCTCTCGGCCGACACGGTGCTGGCCGACATCGGCGGCGACCTGAATATCGAGAGCCTGCAGGACACCAGCACCTACGCCAGCAAGGACAAGGCGGTGGGTGGCAGCGTGACCTTCGGGGTGGGCTTCAGTGCCAGTGCCAGCTACAGCAGCAACAAGGTCAACGGCGACTTCGCCAGCGTCAAGGAACAGAGCGGCATCCAGGCCGGCGATGGCGGCTTCAACCTCCGCGTGGGCGGCAACACCGACCTGAAGGGTGGCGTGATCGCCAGCACCCAGGCAGCGGTGTATGCCGGTGCCAATCGTCTGCAAACCGGCACGCTGACGGTGAGCGACATCACCAACACCAGCAGCTATGAGGCCAAGGGCATCAGCCTCTCGGGCGGCTACGCCGCTGGAGGCAGCGATGGCAAGGAAGACAGTAACGCGCAATTTTGAGCCAATGGCGAAGCCCAATTGCTCCAACCATCTGCCACGCAGGCGCAGCGTGGGCATGCGTTGCTGGCTGTTTGGATAATAGCCGTAACCCACCGTGCACTGCTTGGTTGGGCGCACGCGTCGCGGCGTGCGCTGTGTGCGGGCAAACTCAGCGGCATTGAGCGCTGCGATCTGTTCTGGCGTCAGCATGGAACTCAGGGTTGGCTCGACAATCGTCCACTGCACTGTCTTTTGGCGCTTGGATGGTTGGCTGCGGCGGGATGTGGATTGACGCATGGCAAAACTTCCTCGGCCCTACGGGTCCAATCGCCAACGGCGACGGGATGTCGGGAGGTTAGAAACCGCACGTAGCCGGCGGGCGTATTCCCCTTGCGGGTGTTGTATTAGCCGCCCTCCCGACGCAGGCATTGCGTCGGCTGCACCTGCGAACAGGCACAAAAAACCCACCGGTTTAACGGAGGTGGGTACCGCTACGTGAGGAGTTTCTACGCTCCTTGATTGCGAGATTGCGATCAGTTGAATCCGATGTCACCCCAAGCGCCAGGGGGTTACACATTGTGCTATCGCACCGCCACTTAATAGAGGAGGTCAGCGGCGATGCGCCTAATCCTCGGCACCGATTCTGCCGGCCTTTCCGATATTGGCATTTGCATCAAAACAGACACGGGCCAGGACAGTCTGGGCTAATACATGATGTGGAGCGATGCACGCTGCAAGCCGGTCGAATAGCGCCTGGCCTGCAGAATCTGATTCATGCCCGTCAAGCGCATGTGCCCAGTAGAAGTTCTCGTACGCTGCGCAGAATTCTCGGAACGACAAAGCACCGACGGCGCACTGCCGCACCAATGCGTCGTGGTGATCGAGGGCGTCAAGAAGTTTTGGCTCTGAAGGGTAAGTAGCCATGTGCACTGAGGAATCTGATGCCTAATAACGAGATCAGGTCATGTTTTTAAGTGAACCCGACACCGTTCTTTTGCTTGGCGAGTCATCGCGCAGTGCGTCTGCGCGCCCATCGGGAACGCCGCCAACTGAGCCAAGAATTTAAGAATAACGTCGGTTTTTCTGCGTTCGAAAATATAAAAGTAGCGGATTCACGATCCAATAGCCGATGCATGGGAACGCAATGGCGTGCAAGGGCGTTGCGCGATGCGTATGGCGAACTAGCGTGCGGCGAGCTTCCCGCTGACTCAGCAGCAAATTTCTGAGTCAGCGGGGAATTCCCGTCAAGGTGTGTAACCCCACTGACCGATGATAGCTTCCAAGGTGGCTTGATTCACCGGGACCACGCCTGGACATGTCATCAGATACGTTCGGCGTGCCGCCGCCGTAGCTGGCGAGTCGAAGTGCGGGTCCCATATCTGGATGGCGTGGAAGGCTGCGATCGGCGCTGCACATTCGGGACTCGGTTTGCCGAAGCCGGACACGCCGGCCATACATAGAAATACCGTGCAAGGATCTGCCGCCTGGGCGCGAACTGGGGCGCCCAGGCCAAGGCCTACAGCCGCAGCCAGTGCAAAGGTGGTGCCAATAGTGCGTGGCTTCATGATGAATACCTCCCTGGTAGTGATTGAAATGACATGCTTGTCTCTGGGCGACTTGCGTTAAGCGTGGCTCAGCGAGACAGCCCCGGCACCGCTTGCGATGGTGTCGGCTGGGTCACCTGGTTTTCCGTCTTCGCCAGAATGGCGCGGGTGAGGGTATCATGTAGCCCGCGCGCGGTGTAAGGATTCGGCACGGCCGGCTGGCCGCCGAGTAAAGTGCTGTGAAAGTGCTGTGGTAGCCAATCCAGTGCTAAGTCACGACGGACAAACGCCTGCTCAACCATTGCACGTTCTTTGGCTGCGCCACAGCCCCACGGCCATGCGCATCAATGACCTACCATCGCAGTGCGAAAACTCAGGCGTCGCGACGACCTGTGATCGTCAGGCCAACCGTTTCAAGTTCAAATGCTGTGCACATACGTAACGTTAGACGTCTCTATGACGCATGCCGTTGAATCGGCAATTCTCATGAGGGGCCAGGCCCATTCACCCCATGGCCCGAGACTGATCACGCCGCTCGTATACTCCGGATCATGCCCGGGCGTGTACTGGAGGTAGTAAACGGCGGGAGCGTTGCTGTCATCTCTCACGGAACGCGTGAGGCGAATGGTCCCTTTCGCGCAGCACTTGCAACTGCAGAACGCTTTATTGTTCGAACTCCATCGCGATCATGTATGTGTGGCCCGTGATGCCAGAGCCAGGTCGTATCGAAAAGTGGCGCCGGCATGAATGGGTTGCTGGAGGGATCTCAGTGAGTCGTTATCTCTCAAGCCCAAGCGCTGCAAGTAACGCGTCCTGCTGCGCGGGCGAGAACTGACACGTCTTGCCCGTCCGACTGTCACGGTAGGCAAATTGCGACGCCTCCCAGCTCCAAGCGGCCGAGCCGGTCCAGCGAATGACGAGGCGAAGATCTCGAACGCTTTCGGGAGGTGCCGGGAGGCAGGTGCCAGGCAAGGCCTTGTATAGCGCCTGCAGCTGGCCCGGCGTGCTCAAGAACAAATGCCGGTCGCTGGCCCTGGAAAGCGCCGCAGCATCCAGATCCATGATCGAGGTGCTATCGAACGACCGATAGAAAACCTCCGCATTTGGGTGGGGTGGCCAGCACAGGCGGAGAGCATAAGCACCATGGCCGAACGAGTGCGCATAGGCCTCATCCAGCACCTTGCCCGTGATGGGGCCGAGCCCGCGCTTGCCCGAAGGATGATTTCGCATACGTGGCAGCCATTGGATAAGCGGCTAAAGCCTCAGGTGAGCCGCACCGCGAGGCGGCGTCGGATTGGACGAATTGTCAGGCCTACTTCTGCGCTGACGCATGCGCTGCCAGGAACGTGGCGATGCTATCAGGCTCGCGCTTGGATCCAGGCAGCCATTGAGGCTGCCACTCAGTGATCCGTGGGCCGCTTTGGTGCTGATAGACGCCTGGACTGGGTTCATTGATCGATTCCAGCTGCCGCACCAAGACCACGGGCGGCTCGGCACCCTTGTGTGACTGCGAGAAGGCCAATGCCGACTCGTATTGCGCAAAGGCGGCGAAGTAATCATTGTCTCCAGCCAGTGGCGCCGCTCCCTGCTCGGGATGGAGCCAGACCCTGTACTCAAGGACGTGGTCATAGAAGTAGCCACCCCCGGACTTCGACCGCCCTGGATAAGTTCCGACAAGCGATGGCTCTGCGGCCAACGGATAGCGGCTCTGCTGTGATACAGACTTGTCAACGTGTGCAGGTGAGAACGGAGCGACTGGGCGAGAGCACGCCGCGACGACAACTGCCGATAATACTGCGATAAAGAAGTTCGCTTGTTTCATTGTTGCCGAGGTAGAACCTAGCCTCTGGGTTAAGCCAAGTCGAGGAGCAACTTCGGCTTGGATACGTTGTTAGGTTACCCCGCTAGTCCAAGCACCACATCAAGCACAGCGCGATGCATGCTGGTGTGCAGCCGGTGTCAGCATGACGCTCCTCGAGTCGGTGCCTACCGTCAATTGTTGGCTGCCTTGTCTGTCGCCGTCTCGCCATTATCCGCCACGCCGACGACCAGCTCGCCGTTGCGCATGCGGATGTTGAGTTTGCTGCCGATGGTGAAGCCGAGTTGTTCCAGCCAGCGGCCGCGCAGGCGCAGCGTGGGGATGCGTTGGTGGCTGTCGGGGTAGTAGCCGTAGCCGACGGTGCAGCGTTGCGGCGCGCGCGGGTGGCCTGGGCGGCGCGGCTTGTTGGGGTCGGGGCGGGGCTCGGGGATGGGGGTGCGCTCGAGGTAGGGCCGCGGCGGGATCGAGGGGTCGAGCGACTGCCAGCCGATCTCGGTGGGCGGCGGCACCGTGGCGCACTTGCGCGCTGGCTTGGGACTGGACGTGGATCGACGCATGGCAAAGCCCTCCTTGACGAACAGGCCCCGCCGCCGGGTGGCGACGGGATGTCGGGAGGTTAGAAACCGCTAAGAGTCGGCGGGCGTATTTCCCCGAAGGGTGTTGTATTAGCCGCCCTCCCGACGCAGGCATCGCATCGGTTGCACCCAGCAAGACGCTGCAGGCACAAAAAACCCACCGGTTTGACGGAGGTGGGTACCGCTCTTAGAGGAGTTTCTACGCTCCTTGCCGAAAAGACTGCTACGCGCTGCGTGACATGTCAACTGGCTGATGCTGGCAATCTGGAAAGCGTTGATGGAAGATCCTTGCGTCAACGTTTGAAGCAGCAGGGTCAGAGTTGGATTGAACCTAGAGAGATTGCTACTCCAAGCGCATCCCCACCCTCCCGCAAATAGCTTTACGTTCCCTCGCTATCCATCACTATCGCGCCACTCAGATTCGGGGGCGATAGTGCATGACACGAACGGCGCGAATGAGAATTGGCCAGCAGCGCGATGTCGCGTGAGTCGCAGGATCCCAATGATAAAAATTAGCTTCCGAAACCTGTTTCCCTTGCTGCTGCTTTCAATAGCGCTGCCAAGTGCATGTGCTCGCACACCCCATGAAGCAAAGCGGGATGCAGGCACGTCATCTGCTGCGACAGCGACGCCGCGCCCGCAAGAGAAGAGCAGAGCTACCGACAACGGCGCCGTCTCTGCGAATACAACCCTGCAAGAATTGCAGCGCCGGCTGCTGCGCTTCATTGATGGACTGACTGTGCCAGCGGATCTGGGCTACCCCAAGATGGAGTCGGCACTTGGCATCAAGCTTGGACCACCGTCTGATCCGGCATACCCGTGGCGTGAAGTGAAGGACGTCGCTTTAGCGGATGGCTATGCGCTCTACGCGACGCATCGCCCAACGAAAGATGGCTTCTCGCGGATAGAGGTTGCAGTGACTCTACCTGACCATAACGACCCCACGCGCGTGCCTACGTCCACCTGCATCTGGCAAGCAGAAGCACTCTCCAAAGCGCTCGAAGGGATGGGATATACGCGCGGCGGCCAGCGGCCCTTTCAGGGTGGATGGCTACGCCAGCATTGGCGCGCGATCAACGGTGGAAGTCAGATTTTTTCTGTCTCATTGCTTCTATATCGAACCAATAAACAAGGCAATCAACAAGAGTGCGTTTATAGCGTCAAGATCAATGGAGGCAAGCCATGAACCGGGTTGACCCACGTATCGAGCCTCTACTTGCCCAGATGGGAAAAGACCCTGCACTCCCCGCTGGTGCAGAGAACAGCATTCGCCAGACAATCGCCGAATCACCCTATCTGTCGAACCTGCTAGGTGATGCCATTGAGAAAGGTCGAATTGGTGCGATTGCTGTTTCGCATGGACAGAACAACGGGGGTCACTTCCAGGACGGTAAGGACGGCAAGGCGGGCACACTCAACATCAGTGGAGCAGCGTTCAAAGACTTCGCAGGATCAGAGCGCATCGACTATCTGACCGAAGTCATGGGCCATGAAACGATGCACGGCGTATTGACCCAGCATCGTGCCGACGCCCTTGCCGAGTTCGGCAAGAGCATGGGCAACCGGATGCAGGAGGCCTACGACAATCGGGAACATCAGGTCGACCTGACTGGCCCTACCCGTGTTTACCTGGATTCGACTCGCGCAGACGAAGCACTGTCGGAAATCTCGGGAATGCGTGCCCTGCATGATCGAATCAAACATCTGAACCCTGAGATGCCCGACAGTGTGGTTGAGAAGGAGTTGCTCGACAGGTCGAGTAATCGATGTGTCGTGCGACAACCGACCGGCGCTCCGCAGTTTGCAGACGGACTGACCTACGATGCACTCACCAAGCACCCTTTTACCCGCAACGATGCGCTGACCAAATCTGTTGAGCACTGTTTTTACGACAGCAGTGGCACGCTAGGCCCACATGGCGATTCCGACTATAGGAACTACTATGGCGTCAATCCGATCAGTCACATCGCGCAGAACTACGCGCATCTGGCGCATGACCGCCAGCCTCCGGAAGTCCGCATCGATCTCAAATCCTTGGGCCTTGACCCAAGGCAGCTGGAGCGCAACGGGCTGGAGCTGGGGTCTGCGAAGACGTTCAACATCGTTGACCTGGGCAAGGATGGCTATGGCATGGTGCAGCTCAAGGACACTGGCGCACGCGGTGTCAGTTCTCCCAATCTTGTGGCACCGAATGAGCCTGGACGCGCATTGACGCCTGCAGAGGCGGGGCACCCGGACCACGCCATGCATCAGCAGATCCGGAGCAAGGTAGAGCAGCTGGACGCCGCCAATGGCCGCACGTTCGACGCTACCAGCGAGCGGATGACCGCGAGTCTGCTGACGCTAGCCAAAGACAACGGACTAACCCGGGTGGACCACGTGCTGCTCAGCGAAAAGACCAGAGACTCGCCCGCTGCGCAGACTCTGTTCGTAGTACAAGGCGATCCAAAGGATCCGGCCATGCTGCGCGCTCATATGCCGACGGCCGATGCAGCGCAGCGGCCTGTTCAAGAGAGCTTTACGCAACTGGAATCTGTCAACCAGCGGCTAGCACAGGAGCGCACACAAGAGCTGGCAGTGGAACAGCAGCGCTTGCAGGAACAACAGCGCGGCCCTGTTCCATCGCTTTGAGGCGATGACATACCCGCACTTTTCATCATCAAACGGCTAGCCGCCATTGATCGACAAGAAACAGGAGCTGATGCCTAAGTGAATCTGACCCCGTTCTTCGGTGGATCCACCTTACTGGCAGACCGAAGGCTACGGCGTAGACTTTCCTTTTTCGGAGTACGAGCGCATGGCGGAGCTGATGCGCTCGTGCAGCGGCAAGATTGTGGTGTCGCTGAACGACCATCCGGATGTCCGAGCTGTCTTTGGTCGGTACCAGTGCATTCCGTTGCAGCTCAACTATACGATTGGTGGTGTTGACAGCCGTGAGAAGCGCTTTGGCGAATTGATCATCAAGTCCTGGGATGACTCAGTAGCGACATTGTTTTGAAGCCGTTAGATCAGGTCCGGTCTTTGCAGCTCAAAAGTATGACGCGAGAGACGGCCACTGATTGGTGCGATTGCAAAAATTTAAAATTCCTTGTAGTCTGCGGTCGTGGCCGCTTTAAGAAAAGCGGAAATTGTTTAATTTTTTAACTAGTTTCTCGGCGATTTGGCTTGGGGGGGGCGGGTGAAAAGGAATTATTTGTTCGCTGCGGCTCTGATCGCAGCTGTGCTTGTAAGTTCGCTCTATATTTCGCAATTTCAAAAGAAGGCTGCATCGGCGGTATCGGCTGTGCCTGTGGTTTCCTCTGCCACTTTGGTAAAGGCAGATAATAAAGCTCGGGGCGCCAACTTGCGCGAGACGGCTAATACTGTCCAAGTGCCTACAGGCTCGTATGGACAGGTAGTAAAAAGGCTTGAGCGAAGCGCGCAACTAGGTGACGCCGAGGCTGCTCTAGGCTTATATCTGAAGTCCAATGCATGCGTGCAAGCGCTGTCAACTCAGCTAACGGACGATGAAATAAAAGCCTATGCAGCAGCGGGCATCAAGCCAGAGCAGTTGGAGAATTCGATATCGGGCGCGATGGCCGACTGTAAAGATGCAACGCCTGACATGTTGGCAAAGAGGGGGCAGTGGCTAAGAAGAGCAGCAGAAGAAGGCAATGTTGACGCGCAGCTGCTTTTTGCTACCGACTCTGAGGCAGTCATCGGTGATGCCAGAGATATGCTAAGAGACCCAAGCCGGGTCGCACAGTACAAGAAGGATGCAGTCGCGTTCCTGGCGAGGTCCGCGTCGAAAGGAAACGTTGATGCAATGAGTCGACTTGGCGACATATATCGAGATGGGATTCTAGCGCCAAAAGACCTGGCCGCTTCTTACTCTTATTATCGCGCAGCAGAGGACCGTGAGCCTGGCCTTTACGGAAGCATTCTGACTCGGATGAGGTCTCAGATGACGGCTGCCGAAGTTTCTGCGAGTGAGCGCAGGGCGGCTTCGATATCTGGGGAATGTTGTTCTTAAACTAGGAAGGTTATGACAATAAAATTCTCATTGGCAATTGTTGCTTGCGCAGGTTTTTCATTAAGCGCCGTTATCGCTGCTGTCTATGGGCCGTGGTACACCTCGGATGAGCTAGCTACACCGATGCCGACTCGCGCAAACGTGTTGGAAATGGAAAACAGGGCGAAGTCAGAGATGCCTTTGAAGTACGGAGACAAGATAATTTTTTGTAATCAGAATGTCTGTATTACTTATACATCAACCCAAAGTGGTGGATGGTTGGGCGGTCCAGCAACCCAGCAAGTTAGATATCCAAATTTGCCCGATGGTCCTCGTTATGACAACGGAGACGTTAGGCAGGGCACCGGAGGCTCAAATTCTGGTAGCAGGCCTCCGTCGAGCGGTGGAGGTAGACCTAGTGTTGACGTGCGACCGTTACAGCCCGTTTAGACGTGTGACCACATTGTCTGCCAGCATGTAAACAAAGGCCCGCATGACGCGGGCTTTTGTATGTGTCGCAATATTTTTCGTAATTATCCGACGCATCAAATCTCAACATTGAACTCTTGGCAGTTGGCTCAACGAAGTCGTGAAACGACCTGACAGCATGTTTTGCCTAGATGCCCATTCGGGTGATCTCTGCCAGCTGCTTGCGCCCAGGCTTGCAGTGCCGCGCCCGAAGCGGCGATTGATGGCATCCAAGGTGCTCATCAGCTTCTCGTCGCCGATGCCAGCCGGAGTGAATAGGTCGCCCTGCAGGTCTTCAGGCTTGGCCAGATCCATCAGGCGCACGCCGGCTTTTTTGTAGGCGAAGCCCTCTCGCATGAAGCCCTGGAACAGCCGGCGTACGATCGTGAGCACGATTCGGCTGTCATAAGTGGCGGAGGCGAGTGGGGCGGTGCGTGATGGGTTGTGCTGCGGTACGCCCGGCTTGAACGAATCCGTTTCGGCAAAGATGCCAATTGCGCTCGACGTCAATCCGCGAGCGCGCAGCTTCTCGGTGGCACGCATGGCGAAGGTGGCCAACGCCTCTGACATATCTTGCGGGTCGCTTACCCATGTCCCGAACGACCGGCTGACCATGATCTGATGCCGGTCTGGCTCGACCTCTTCGAGCTCGAGGCAGGCGTGGCCCTGCAGCTCGCGCTGTGTGCGCGCCATGACCACCCCGAACTCCGCGAGCAGGTCGTCTGCAGCCGCATCCCGCAGATCCGCTGCCGTATACACACCGCGCGCCTGCAGCCTGGCGCTCCAGCGCCTACCAACGCCCCAGAGGTCGCCAACTGGCGTGGTCCTCCGAGAAAAGGGGTCAGGTTGACTTATTAATTGCACCTGACCCGTTCTTTCGAGCATTTGTTGCCTCGGCCAAGGCGTTAGCAGCCTCGACGGACTGCGCTGTATTCACAATCTTCTGTGCGCTTTCAGCTACATCCTTATCTAGCTTAAGCACGTTCTTTGCAGCATCAGATGCTCCAATTACAACCTCAAAACTCTCTGTGCTTCGCTCCGCCAGCAGTTTTGCAACCTCTTTATTCAAGCTTGCCTGGCGACGAGTTAAGGCAGAAAGCTGCGACTGCGTGTTGTGCGCCGTTTCCAGGAACTGGGCACTCAGCAGCCAACTAATACCATTATGCACCGCCGACGAAACGAGAGAGGACAAGCTGTTAATTTGTGCGGCGATTGGCACATCCGCGATGCCTACCTCAGGTGAGCTATTCCAATAGCCTTTTGCATCCAACGTAGCAAGTGTCTGCTTCCATCTGTCAAACAATTCATCCATCGACGCGTAGGAAAGCGGATACCCTTAGGTGGCAAAGTCCCCTTCCGCTGGGCGTTGTTTCTTCAACTGTCCCCAGTTGCTAAGGAACGCAGTCAGCGCATCCGTACTCTTGCTCATACCTCCATATCCTCACATCCTTGGTAATAGTTGCGCCACATGGCTTTCGATAACCGGGGCGACTCATTTTTTAAGTGAACCTGACCCCGTTCCTCGCCATTGATCGACAAGAAACAGGAGCTGATGCCTAAGTGAATCTGACCCCGTTCTTCCGGCATTCATGCCAACCTGCACACCCCTTGCGCTAGACCTAACGCCCTAGTTGATCCAGGCCGCTATGCGGCCACGGCAGCGTGACAATGTTACGTTGGTCTGCCGCAGCTGCGAAGCGTGCTCGGCCTGAACGAATTGTTAGCCTCTAGCGGCATAAAATCTTTTCCTCAGATCAACTCCCTTGTAGCGCCAAGGCTTGTCGCTCTTGAGTATCTCTCTAGTGAGGCGGCTGCATTTTGAGTTCAAGGGGAAAATCTGGCGCCCAATCCGCAATTGACTGAATGAATAGATCGCGCGGTGGTATTTGATCGGCGCGTGGTCGTCGAACGTAAAGTTGATAAGACCATCAATTCTCTGCCAGAGCACTGCAACACTCTTGGTGGGCGAATACTTGGCATGATGAATTCCTCGCCCGTTTCCCGTGAGCTCAGTGCCGCTACTAGGGATTAGTCGGAATGGTCGGCGGACTAGGTATTCCCTGATGTCTTCATGCTTTTCCAAGATGTCTGCTTGGCGAATTTGTCCGCCGCCGCTTAGCGTGGCTTCGTCAATTATTGCATGAATAATCTTGTAGTGAATCCCGTTTGACGATTCGATGTCGGTGAACCACCTCTCGTTGTACGTTTTATTGCAAAAAAAGACTTTGGTATCGCTCACATGAGTCTCCAAAGAGAGGGGCTAACGCTTGACTTAAGACATGCCGCGAAGCGGCATCGGCTTGATTGAATTGTTAGGCCACAGAAGTTGATACCCAAACATGGCCTAGCCGCCTCTATACCTAGCCGCTTCGCGCCAGCTATCAAGAGCTTGGCTTTCAGTGCGGCCTTTCACCTCTACTAGCTCGCCCATGTACGTGCCAGCGGCAATCCAGACAGACTTGGAATTTTGGTAAACAGTGACTTGATGGGGCTGGCTCCAAACTTGGACCGTATGCTCTCGTTCCATGGCGCACCTCTCATTTCATTTGCTCCAGTGACCAAGCACCCACTCCCACTTGTGTGTGGAGTAGTCCCAGCGCCAGTGAGCGCGAACCCATTTGGTCTTTCCAAAAGGCCTTAAGCTCTGCAAGTTTTGGAGGCGATCAGGCGGCTTAGGTGGCTTGGGGGAATGGATCTTCTTGATTGCCATAACCTCTCTCCTATGGCCTAACGCCTGAATTAAGCGGACGGGCGAAGCCAGCTCGGTGTGAATTAATTGCTAGGACATGTCCCAAAACCAAGCAGTCAGCACTGATAGCGGTCACGGATATGATCGTTGTAGTAACGGCCTTTTGAGCCCGCATCGCGAAGCCCCTGAAAAACGTGCGAGGGCACACCGCAGAAGTCGTATGTGTGACCCTGCACGAATTGAATTTTCATAAGCATGCTAGCCGGGTCGTAGCCAATAGCGCTGATGGCTGACGAGGTGACGAGGTGACGCGAATCATATCCATCGATTTTCCTAGCGTTTGAATTACGTGGCACCACTTCGGGGCTGCTCTTTTAGTTAATTGTCAGTACTAAGCTTCGTCATCTTGCGACGGCGAGCCAGCAGCATGCGGAGTATCAGGAGTGCAGGAAATGCAAGGACAGCGACTCTCAGGTGTAGCGTCGGCGTCACGCCCTCTTTCGGCCAAAAGCAAAGCCAGACCGCGAGTGCAGCAAGGCAACACAATGTCAGCATCAGCAATCGCTTGGCAGCGCGCAAGGAAAACGGCATTGCCAGCGCGGGAGCGGCCATCACCAGAAATCCGATGCCGCTGATCAATGCGCCCGTCTGCCCTTCACGTACCTGGCCCGCTGCAACCAGCGCCACCAGCAATGCGCCTGTCGCCGCGAGCATGACGCCGGCAAGGCAGGCGAGCAGCTTCACGAGTTTTTGATAGCGCATTCTTCGCGTCCTAGTTCTTGCATTACGCAGCACTTCCAAGTGGCGTTGGCTTGAGGCCTGCTAGGACTTGTGACGCCGATAGTGGTTGTTGGTACTTGTGCTGCGGTAACTGCCACCCTTGTGCGAGGCGCCGTGGCCTGCGCTGTAGTGACCGCCGTGACTGGTGTTGTGGTGCGCGCCAGCGGCCCTGACGCGCGCTTGCGCGGATGCGGCAAATAATCCCAGTGCAGCCACACTCAGTGCCACGACGCTCCATGCCTTGCTCAACATTGTTTCTTCCCCCTGAAGAAATGTGTGGCTTTGCGGCTGCGTTACATGCTGCGTGTTTTAATCCTCGCCGAGTTTTTGGATTGCGTCAATGCGCTTGGGTGATTGATTGTTGGCTTTATCGGCTTTGCCCTCATCCGCCCTTCGGGCACCTTCTTCCGCGTGCGGGAGAAGGGAGTGGTGCGTTTGGTTATGGGCTGTTTTTTGTCGTTGGCGCGGTGGTTGAGGTTGGCAGCGGCAGTTTATTGTTGAGGCCGGTAATCTCTGCGGTGTTGCCATCGGTGATGACGCGCAGCTGCACGGCTTTTGTGTTTGCGGCGTTGGTTAGCGGCAGGCGCACCTGCGTAGTGATCGGTTGCAGATTGCGTGGCGCGGCGAGTGCCGGGAATGGGGCTCTTGCCAGCTCCTTCCCACGCCCATCCTCCAGCACCACAAACCCAGCCGGTGCATCGGCGTGGCCGAGGCTGTGCACGATCACTTCGATGGCGTCTGCAGTCACGCGCACATCGCCGTGGCCAATGCCCAGGTCCGGGCGTAGTTCGACCGGGGTGGTGACTGCGATGCGTTCGAGCTGCAGGACGGTGGTGCGGCCTGCGGGGAAGTCGATGTCGATGGCCACGCTTTTTTCGAAAGCGAGCTCTTGCGTCCTGGCGTTGCTGTCGAGCTTGCCGTCGTTGCCTTTGCTCACGCCCTGGGTGATGCGCCATTGGCCTGGGGCGACGTTCCAGCCGGTCATGCTGGCGCGTTGGGTTTTACTGGAGGTGTTGTAGGCGATGACGGTGAAGCGGTCTTGCCGGGGTGCGGGGATGGCGATAGCCACTTGGGTGGCGGCCTCTGGATCGGCGAAGCGCCAGCTCACGGTGTGGCCGGGATAGGTCTGGTTGCGCTTGATGGCCACGCCGCCAAGGCGTGCGCGCTGCAGGTTGACGGTGGGGGATTCCACGCGGTCGCTCCACCAGTGGCCTTCGGTGTTCATGTAGAAGTTCTGCAGTTTCTCGCGTGCCTCGCTGCGGTAAATGGCGGCGAGATACTCGAGGTTGCCGGTTTGCTCCCAGGCAACAAAGTGCGGGAAGTCCGGGGCGCTGCCGTCGTCCTTGTTTGCGGCGTCGATGAGCTTGCCGCTCCAGTCGCTGCGCTTGCCCATGACATCCAGAAAGTTTTCGTTGAGCAGGGATAATCCGTTGGGGCCGCTGTTGGCGACGCGGTAGTCGATCGGCTTGAGATAGCGCGCATCGCCGGTGAAGCGGTAGGCGGCCCAGAAGGTGTGCAAGGTGTCGGCGCCGCCGCTGCCTTCGAACAGTTCGCCGCCGCGGGTTTTGCCGGTTTGCCAGTTGATCTCGTTGGGCAGCGCCCAGTTGCCCTTGGCGTTGGTGTAGGCGTGGGCGAGATAGCCGTCTGCCAGGCCGGTGACGATGCGGCGGCTGTTGGGGTCGGCGTTATAGCCGCCCAGCAGGATGGCCGGGTGCACGATGGGGAAGGAGTACGGTTTTTGCCATTGCCAGTTGGGCTCGCGGTAGACCTTGCGGCCGCCGAACCAGTTGCTGGCAAACAGCAGGTGGCCTTGGGGGTTGACCTGGATGATGGTGTCGAAGGCCTTCACCGTCTGCATCAGGCGCTCGACGGTGCGTGGATCGCCCCAGTTGAGGTACAGCAGGGCGCTGTTGAGGTTGATGCCCTCCTCATAGGAATGCAGCTCGTCGGTTTCGATGGTGGACAGGCCGTTGGTGAACATGCCGTTGCGGTAATTGGCATCGGACAACGCCAGCATGGAGGCGTTGAGCAGGTCCGGGTCCACACCCATCAGCGCGACGCCGGGCCATTGCTGCACCAGGTCCGAATCGTCGGAGATGCCGCCGCCGAAATCGCCGTAGGCCACCTGGCGCTGCTCGATCCACCAGCGGATGTAGCGGCGGGTGGCGCTGAGGTCCTGCAGCTGCCAGAACGCCCAGGCGGGCACGCCCTTGGGCACGGTGGGCAGCTCGACAGGCAACGCGCCCTGGTTGGCGTAGCTGATGTCGTTCCAGTATTGGCGGCCGAGGGCGTGGTCCGGGTCGACGCGCAGCAGGTCGGTGATGTCGGCGTCCAGGCGCTTGTAGAGCAGCTGGCGCTTGGAGGTGGTGTGTTCTTCGACCAGGAAGCCCCAGTTGTCCTTGACTTGGTTGAAGCGGTCGGCGACGTGCTCTTTGATGGCCTCGGCGCGCGGCTTGAACACCAGCTGCAGCTGGGTGCCGTCGAGTGCGTTGGCGTCAAAGCCGGGCGCGGCGGCGGCGATGCTGAGCATCAGGCTGTCGTTGCTGAGGATTCTGTCGCGCAGATCCAGCCACAGGGTGCGTGGCTGGCCGGGGGTAACCGCGACCGAGACATCGATCATGTCGCGCGCGGGCCAGATGGGGTCCTTGATGCGGATGTTGAGCGGGATGCTGCCGTTGTGGGTGGCCGGCAGGTTGAGCGCCGGCAGGGTGATGGCGATGCCGTCCAGGCCGTCGTGCATGTTCTCCCAGCCGTAGGACCAGCTGCGCATCAGCGCCTGGTCCGGCGGCGGGTCGCCCAGGCTGGAGGGCACCAGGATGTGCACGATGGGTTGCTGCGCGCTTGCTGCGGCCTTGTCGCTGGGGCGTTTGCGCGCCGGTGCCTTGGTGGGCAGCGCGATGACGGTCTGGCGCTCGCCTGGCGGGTAGCGGCCGTCGATGACATCGCGCAATGGGGCGAGGTTGTCGTAGTCGGGCTGGACGTCGCTGCGCACGGTGTAGCTGAGTTGCGCGCTGCCCTTGGGCACCTCGCCTGGCTGCACGTCATAGGCCCAGATTTCCTGGATGGGAGTTTCCTGCGCGGTGTTGGCAAAGCGCAGGGTGCCGCCGCGGCGTTCTTCGAACTGGTCGACACTGCGTACGACGCCTTGTTGGCGTGCGAACAAGGGCTGCGCCTGTGCGTTGGGCGCGGCGTATGTGGCCTGGCCGTAGGCGGCGCCGCGCAGCTCGATGCGGTTGACCGGCTCGTCCGGCAGGGTGAGGTCCAGCGCCTTGCCGCCTTCGACATAGGTGTTCCAGTCGGGTAGCTGGAAGTAGTCGTCGCGCCCGGGCAGGCGCGAGCGGTTGTAGACGCCGGGCCAGGTGGTTTCGGCGATGCCGTCGGTGGCCTTCCACATCCATTGCTTGAGGTCGCGCGCGTCGGCGAACTCCACCTTGCGGATGCGGGTGACCGGTGCATCCAGCAGTGGTGGTGCGTGGCCGTTGTCCCAACCGAAGCGGTGCAGGAAGGCGGCGTGCTGCGCGTTGCCGGTGGGTGCTTCAGCGCTGGCGGGCTCCTGCAGGCGTGCCAGCGCGGCGGCGCCGCTGGCGTCGAGCATGCGGTCGTAGATGCGGATCTCGTCGAAGTCGCTGCCGCGCAAAAAGTTGTAGCGGCTCTGCACCTGGTGCGGCGACATCACGCGACCGGCCAGGCCGAACTGGTCGAGCGCGGCGTCGAAGTCGAGCGCGCCGCCGTTGGCGCAGGGCACACCGCAGTCCACGCGTGCGGCTTCCTTACCGTCCACGTACAGCCGCACGCCGCGGGTTTCGTCCCAGGCAAACGCAATGTGGGTCCAGTCGCTGGCGGCCGGGGCCTTGTCGAGCTTGAAGGAGACGCGGGTGCGCGCGAGGTTGGCGTCGGTGACGAAGGCATCGAAGCCGTGGCCGTTCCAGTCGATGCGCAGCCAGGCCATGTCCCAGCTGGTGTGGTCGGCGTAGCCGACGCGGAAGATCACGAACGGCGCTTCGCCGACGGGATAGCGCGCGCGCCAGAAGAAGCTCAGCGTGCCGCGCTGGGTGTAGAGGTTGCCGGGCGCATTCCACGACAGCACGCCGTCGTCGGCCCATTCGATGGCGTTGCCGCGTTTGCCGGTGGGCACCAGGGTGATCTTGTCGCGGAAGTTGGGCACGCCATCACCGCGGGCGACATCGGCTTGCACACTCTGGTCGGCCGAGACGCGGAACAACAACTCCGGTGCATCGGCTGCGGCCGCACTTACGGGCAGCGCCATCAACAACAGCACACCCATCCAACCCTTCAACACGCTCACTGCCTACTCCTCAAAGAGCATCGCCGCACGGGGTCACCGCGCGGCGAATATTCGATATTGCATGGCGTTGGCAGCCCCACGCCGGCAGGGGCTTGCCACCTGTCTTGCCCGGCAGGAGCGATGGTCTGCATAGACTACGCGGTGCCGGCCTGCGCCTGCATCGCGCAGTGATCGCCAACGTCTGCATGCTGGTGATCAGGGTGGTGCGCGGTGCGGGCCGGCTGCAATGCACGTCACGGCATTGCGTGCAGCGCCATGCGGCCAGCAACGCACCGTGCCGATGCGTTGGAACGTTGGGATCACGCCCGCGACGCGATAGGCGTCGCGGGCAGACACCACTTAGAACTTGTAGCGCAGGCCCAGCAAAAACTGGCGGCCGGTTTCGGTGTACTGCAGCGGCAACTCACCGGTCTGCGGCGACCACACCCATTCGTCGGACGCTTCGTTGGTGAGGTTGATGCCCTCCAGGCTCAACTCCAGCTGCTTGCTGATCTTGTAGCGCAGCGAGGCATCGATCATGGTGGTGCCGGTCATGCCGTGCACGCCGTCCACGTTGAATCCCGATTCCGTGCCGGGGGCCTGGGTCAGGTAGTCGTCGCGATTGGTGGCCGAGATGCGGCCGGCGAAGGTCTCGCCTTCATAGAACAAGGTTGCATTCCACGACGAGCGCGACAGCCCGGTCAGGTCGTTTTTCATCACCGGCGTGCCGGTGCTGGACAGGTACTGGATCTGCGAATCGACCCAGGTGTAGTTCAGTTGCACGCCCAGGTTGGCCCACTTGCCCGGCAGGAACGTAAACGGCTGGACATAGTTCGCCTCCACGCCCTTCAACTCGCCACCGGGTGTATTCAATGGAATGCTGAAGGTGAAGTCGTCGTTGATGCTGGCGCCGGTGCCATCCAGCAACGAGGCCGGCAGGCCACTGCTGGAATACGGGCGCACTTCGCGTGCGGTCTGGATGAAGCTTTCGATGTCCTTGTAGAACACACCGACACCCAGCATCGCGCCTTCGTTGAAGTACCACTCCAGGCCGAGATCGACATTGGTGGCTTCGATCGGATCCAGATCCGGGTTGCCGCCGGACACCGTGCGTGCACCACCGGCCACCGCCACGGTCACACCGGGCGTCAGGCTGCCCAGGCCGGGACGCGACATCACCTTGGCCGCGCCCAAACGCAGCAACAGGTCGGGCGCGAGCTCGGCCACCAGGTTGAACGAGGGCAGCGTGTTGTTGTACTTGCGGCCCACCGTGGTCAGCGCCGGTGCGTTGTTGATCAACGCATAGCCGGAGGACTCCTGCTCGGTGCGCACATAGCGCACGCCGAAGTTACCCGACAGCGGGATGGAACCCAGGTCGGTGGAGAACTCGCCCATCAGCCAGACGCCGCGGTCCTTTTCTTCGACACTGCGGGTGTTGTTGGCGCGCGGCGCCACGGCGAAGGTGCCGCTGTTGCTGTAGATGCCAAGCTGGTCGGCCACCGCATCCAGATTGGGGACGACCCAGTTGGACGGGCTGCCATTGATGCCCTTGAGACCGGCTTGCTCGGTCAGGTCCGTCGGCACGATGCGGCTGCCATTGGCAAAGGTCGGCACCGACACTTCGCTGGCGCGACGCAGTTCAACGGTGCTGAAGGTGTAGTTCTTGGCCAGCACCCCCCCCTTGAGGCGAAAGCCAGGGCTGATGTTCCAGTTGAAGTCGATCTGCGCCGTATCGAAATCGTTGTCGACGGTCTGCGGGCGCAGGCGGATTTCGGCCAGTTCCCAACCGGCAGGGTTGGTCGGGTCGATGCCGTAGTTCAGCACCGGCGCGCGGCTGTTGCCGCGATAGTCGTAGCTGTACCCGTCGACGTCGTACTTATCCATGATGATGGTGGTCTGCACCGGGTTCTCGTGCGCCGAGCGCGAGGTCCCGACACGACCAGACACGGAGAAGGCATCGCTGAATCGGTGCTCCAGATCCAGGCTGATCTGCTTGAATTCGGTGTTCCACTCGTCGTGGCGGTTTTCCGAGCGGATATCGACGTTGTCGAATTCGCCGTACACCAGCGCGTTGTTGCGGATTTCGCCGTTGCGCACGATGGTGGCGGGCTTGCCGTCGCGATCGGCACGACGTGGCGTGCCGCTGTCGCGACCGCGGCTGAAGGAGATCGCCTCGATATAGTGCTCATCGCGCGTGGCGTCGATCTTGGAGTACAACGCATCCAGCGAGACGGTGGTGCGGTCAGTGGGCTTCCACTGCAACGACCCGGTCACGCCAAGGCGTTGTTGGTCGTGTTCCAGTTGCACATAGCGCGGGAATCGCGGGTGGTACACGTCGGTCAAGCGCGCGGCCGCGTAGGGCGATGCCGCACTGAAGTTACCGTTGCTCGGACCATTGGCCCAACGGCCGGTGTTGGAGCCTTCTTCCAGCACCTGTCGCTCGGTGTAGGCCACCGACAGCAGGGCGCCAAAGGTGTTGTCGGCCCAGGTATTGGCGATCAACGCGGCCACACGCGGGTTGGCCTTTTCGGCCATGGCGTTATAGGCGGCCTGGCTGCTGGCGGCGAAGGTGAAGCCGTTGTAGTCGAACGGGCGCGCAGTGCGCAGGTCGACCGTGGCACCCAGCGAGCCCTCTTCCACATCGGCCGAGGCCGTCTTGCGCGCGATCAGCTGCGAGAACAGGTCCGAGGCGAACACGTTGAAGTCGAAGCCACGGCCGCGGTTGGTGCCGCCGCTCTGGTCGCCGGCGCCCACGGTGGTGAGCGCTTCCATGCCGTTGATACGCACGCGGGTGAACTCCGGGCCCAGACCACGCACCGTAATGGCGCGGCCTTCGCCGGCATCGCGGGTGATCACCACGCCGGGGATGCGCTGCAGCGACTCGGCCAGATTGAGGTCGGGGAACTTGCCAATGTCCTCGGCGACAATGGCATCGACCACGCCGGCTTCGCCGCGCTTGATGTCCAGGGCCTTCTCAACGCTGGCGCGGTAACCGGTCACCGTGACAGTGTCCAGATCCACGGCGGGCTCGGCTGGCGATGGGGCAGCCTCTTGTGCAGCCGCGTGGCCGCTCAGCGCCAGGCCGATCGACAGTGCAAGCAAGGTAACCGGTGTCTTCCGGCTGGTGGTCCGAAATTGCATGTCCTCCCCTCCCAAGGGTCCATGAACAATGTGAAATAGCGGGGTGTGAGCGGTAATGACACCGCTGGTCAAAACGACGTTACCAGCTGAATCGCCCCGTAACATCTTGCAGCGCAGCAGAAAACGCCACCAAATTTCCGAAAAAGCGATGCAAGCCGTCACTTCACGTCGCATCATGCCCGTGGCAGCCGGTATTTCACGCCGGCTACAATGACACCGATGGTCATCCCAATGCGTGGCGGCGCCCCCACCTCGTCACGCATCACCCAGCCGAGGTAATTGCCACATGAGCCGTGCCCGTATCCTGTGTTTTGGTGAGTTATTGCTGCGCCTGGGGGCGCCTGGTCATGCGCTGCTGCTGCAGCAGCCTCGGCTGGATGTGCACTGTGGTGGTGCAGAAGCCAACGTCGGCGTGTCGCTGGCGCATTTCGGCCATGCCGTGGCCATGGTCAGCACGGTGGCGGACAACCCGCTGGGTGCGGCGGTGCTGGGCGAACTGCGCCGGCATGACGTGGAGACCCGCCACGTGCGGCGCGTGGATGGCCGCATGGGCCTGTATTTTTTGACCACCGGTGCGATCCATCGCCCCAGCGAAGTGATCTACGACCGCGCCGATTCGGCGTTTGCGCTGGCACCGGCCGACGCCTACGACTGGCCGCGCCTGCTTGAGGGCGCGCAGTGGCTGCACTTGTCCGGGGTGAGCCCGGCGTTGGGTTCGGAGGTGGCGCAGGCCACGTTGGCGGCGGCACGTGCCGCACGCGCGGCCGGGGTCAAGGTGTCGTTCGACGGCAATTACCGGCCCAAGCTGTGGCAACGCTGGCAGGGCGATGCGCGCGGCATCCTGCACCAGCTGTTTGCCTGTGCGGATGTGGTGTTTGCCGATTACCGCGACATCGGCGTGGTGCTGGGCGGCGAGTTTGCGCAGGACACGCTGGAAGCGCGCGTGGAAGCGGCTGCGCAGCAAGCCTTCACTGCCTTTCCGCAGCTGCAGTTGATGGCGTGCACGCAACGCGTGGCGCATCACGTGGACCACCACAGCCTGGGCGCGATGCTGGTGCCGCGCGAGGGCGCGGTGGCGCGTGCACCCAGCGAAGAACTCACCCCCATCATCGACCGCATTGGTGGCGGCGACGCGTTTGCGGCCGGCGTGCTGCACGGCCTGATCGAAGGCTGGTCGCTGGAGGACACCGTGCGCTTCGGCCTGGCCGCCGGCTGTTTGAAGCATTCGATTCCGGGCGATTTCAATCCGCTGTCGGTGGCCGATGTGCAGGCGTGCGTCGGCGATGCGCGGTTTGATGTGAAGCGTTGAATCGGGAGTGGGGAATCGGGAATCGGAAGAGCGCTGGCTTTCAGCGCTTTTTCTAGCGTTGTTGGTCAGAGGGCACGGTGCGCTTCGTACTGACACGCTGTTGCGTGCGTGCAGGCGTGGCCTGCGGGCGGTAGGCAAAATGCTTTTGCTAGGTGTTATTCGCAGCGCTTATGGGGTTCAAGCCGGCCTGCGTGCGCGGCGTTTGTTGATGCCCCACGCCAGTGCGGTACTCACCAGCACCACGCAGACCCATGCCGGAACGCTGAAAAACGCCGCAATCAATAGCGCGTTCTGCCACGGCGGTGCCGAGCCGTCCTGCATCACCACGGCGCAAACCACGGCCGTGGTGATCAGCAGATTGATCAGTGCTTTAAGCGCGCCGTGGAGCCGGATAAACCGCAACAGCACGGCACAGACGCCACTGACCAGAAAAGCCAGGACCAGATGGGCGATAAGTTTGTCCATTGAAGGCAGAGATTTGGGCTTAGGGAGTCGGGATTCGTAACAGCAAGGGCAACCAGCATCGCGTGCCGGTTGTCCTTGCCGCAAAACGTTCAGGTCCGCCGAAGATCACCGATGCAGCAACCCACCGCTCTTGCGATTCCCGATTCCCGATTCCCGATTCCTCAGCCCAACTCGATGCAATCGAACGTGACATCCGTCGCCACATCGGCGTCGTAATCCACATCGTCGCGCTCGAAGCCGAACAGCTTGAGGAACTCGTGCTTGTAGCCGGCGTAGTCGGTGAGCTGGAACAGATTCTCGGTGGTGACCTGCGGCCATAGTGCCTTGCAGGCATCCTGCACGTCGTCGCGCAATTCCCAGTCGTCCAGGCGCAGACGGTTTTGGTCGTCGACCTCGGCCGGCTGGCCGTCTTCGCGGTACAGGCGCTCGCGGTACAGGCGATCCAACTGTTCGATGGTGCCTTCGTGCAGGCCCTTCTCTTTCATGATCTTGTAGACCATGGAGATGTACAGCGGCATCACCGGAATGGCTGCGCTGGCCTGGGTGACCACCGACTTGAGCACCGCCACATTGGCGCCGCCACCGTGCTTGGCCAGGCGCGCGTTCAGGCGCTGCGCGGTGTGGTCCAGATCGACCTTGGCCTTGCCGAGTGCGCCATGCCAGTAGATCGGCCAGGTGATCTCGGTGCCGATATAGCTGAAGGCCACACTGCGCGCGCCGTCGGCGAGGACACCAGCACCTTCCAGCGCGTCGATCCACAGTTCCCAATCCTGCCCGCCCATCACGGTGATGGTGTCGTCGATCTCCTGCGCGCTGGCCGGCTCGATCGAGGCCTGGATGATGGTGTCCTTGTTGGTGTCGATGGCGGTGGCGGTGTAGGTCTCACCGATCGGCTTGAGCGCAGAGCGCTTCACTTCGCCACTGCCCGGCAGCTTGCGCACCGGCGAGGCCAGCGAATACACCACCAGGTCGACCTGGCCACCCATTTCGGTCTTGATCAGTTCGATCACCTTTTCGCGCGCGGCATCGGAAAACGCATCGCCGTTGATCGACTTGCTGTACAGGCCCGCCGCCTTGGCGTGCTTGTCGAAGGCGGCCGAGTTGTACCAACCGGCGGTGCCGGCCTTGGTCGCGGTGCCGGGCTTTTCGAAGAACACGCCCAGCGTGTCCGCACCGAACCCGAAGGCGGCAGTGATGCGCGAGGCCAGGCCGTAGCCGCTGGATGCGCCGATCACCAGCACCTTCTTCGGGCCGTCGTTGCGCACGCCGCGTGCGCGCGTTGCGACGATCTGCTCGAGCACATTGCGCTCGCAGCCAAGCGGATGCGTGGTGGTGCAGATGAAGCCGCGCACTTTGGGATGGATGATCAACGTGGACTCCTGGTCAGCAAGATGCTGGCGGCATCTTAGTGCGTGCGGCGCGCGCGAAACAGCCTGATGCGTAACACACGCCGCTGTATGGAAGCGCGTGAAGGCCGCCGCAGGCGCTGCGCGGGGCCAGCGCCTGCCTCCGCACGCAGCAACGAACAGCGACCACAATCGACTTCCGCGGCGGCGAGCTGTGCTACTTTTCCGCCCTGCCGTGCCGTGCCTGCTCGCGCCTGTTGGCGTTCGTCGAGGCCCCTTCCAGTTGTGCGAACGGTATCTCAGCGATGTCTCTTCGAAGCGAGCGCGTCACGCAGCTGGGCTCCGTTCCGCGGTTCCGCCTTGGGCCATTCCTGGTCGAGCCGGAGCGACTCACGCTGATCGACGACGGCCAGACCATCACGCTGGAACCGCGCATGATGGAAGTGCTGATCGCGTTGGCCGAGCGTGCCGGCGAGGTCGTCAGTGCCGAGCAGTTGTTGATCGAGGTGTGGCACGGCAGCTTCTACGGCGACAACCCGGTACATAAGACCATCGCCCAGCTGCGCCGCAAGCTGGGCGACGACAGCCGCCAGCCGCGCTTCATTGAAACCATCCGCAAGCGCGGCTATCGGCTGCTGCCCAAAGTGGTGTTTCCGGACGATTACCGCGGGGCGGTGATCGGCGCGCAGACGTGGGGGCATGGCAATCCGTACATGGGGCTGCAGGCATTCGACCCGGCACATGCGGACGTGTTCTTCGGCCGCAGCCACGCGATTGCGCAGGTGCTGGGCGCGTTGCGCGCGCAGTTGCACAGCCAGCGCGGGATGGTGCTGGTGAGCGGTGCCAGCGGCTGCGGCAAGACCTCGTTGCTGCGCGCCGGCGTGGTGCCATTGCTGTGCCAGCCCGGCGGCCTGGATGGTCTGGAAGCCATCGCAGTGGCGTACTGCAACCTGGCGCAATGCCGCGGCGGCGACGTGCTGGACACGCTCGCGCGCACACTGGGCGACTGGGCACCGGGCGAACGTGCAGTGTTTTCGCCGGCGCAGATGGCACGCCTGCCCGAGTGGTTGCAGCAGCCTGCCTCGCTGCATGCGGCCATCGACGAGGCGGTGCGCCAACGCGTCCCGGCGCGCGACAACGCGCACACCCAGCGCCACCTGCTCCTGGTCATCGACCATGCCGAAGCGATGGTCGCCACACCCGGCATCACTGCCGCCGATCGCGCTGCGCTGGCCGCGGCGTTGCAGGCACTGTGCACAAGCGCGCACGTGGCCGTGCTGATGCTCACCCGTAGCGATTTTTATCCGCGCCTGATCGATGCCTTGCCGGACATCGTCGAGCTCAAACGCGGCGATGGACATGTGGATCTGCTGGCGCCACGCGATGGCGAGATCGGCCAGATCATCCGCGTACCAGCGGCGATGGCTGGGCTGCGCTTCGAAGAAGACCACAACGGCGCCGGCCGCCTGGACGATGTGTTGCGCGATGCCACCGCACGCCAGCCCGATGCGCTGCCGTTGCTGCAACATCTGCTGCATGCCCTGCATGCGCAACGCAGCGACGACGGCTTGCTGACGTTTGCGGCGTATCACGCCTTGGGCGGGCTGGAAGGCGCATTGGCGCATCATGCCGAGCAGACTTTTCGTGCCTTGCCTGGCGAGGCGCAGTCCGCGCTGGGCCAAGTGCTGACGCTGTTGAGCGTGATCCACCCCGACAGCGATGCCGTGACCGCACGGCGTGCGCTGTGGTCGGCATTGCCGGCAACCGCCGCAGCGCGCGTCCTGGTGGATGCGTTTGTGCATGCGCGCCTGTTCGTCAGCGAGCTGGTCGCCGGCGAGCCGGGCTTTGCGGTCGCGCACGAAGCCTTGCTGCGGCAGTGGCCGCGCGCGGCCGACTGGATCCATGAAAATCGCCGCCTGCTGCAGGCGCGCAAGCGGCTGCAACTGGCCGCGCAGCGTTGGGCCGCCGAAGGCCGGCGCACCGATCATCTGCTCAACAGCGGCCGCCCGTTGAGCGAAGCACGCGAAGCGGCGCGACGCATGCCGCAGGATCTGGACGCACTGGACCATGCCTTCCTGCACGCCTGTGAACGCTCGCAACGCCGACGCCGCGGCCTGTACGCCGCCGCCGCCGCATTGCTGGTGGTGCTGGCCAGTGCGTCGCTCCTGCTCGGCTGGCAGGCACGCCAGGCGCAACAAGTGGCCGAACAACGGCGCGATCAGGCACAGCAGCTGGTGGGCTACATGCTGGGTGATCTGGCCGAGCAGTTGCGGACCGTGGGTAATCTGAAATTGCTCGACAGCGTGGGCAGCCGGTCGCTGCGCTATCTGGAAGATTTGCCTAGCACCAGCATGCATACCGGCGATCTGATCAACCACGCTCGCGCCTTGCGGACCACCGGCGAAGTGTTGACGAACCAGGGCAAGGTGAAAGAGGCACATGCCGCGTTCACGCGTGCCGCCGCCACCGCCGAACAGGCGCGCATGCAAGCGCCTGACGCATTGGATGCGCACGCCGAAACCGGCCAAGCCGCCTATTGGCTCGGCTATCTTGCGTATCAAGCCAAACAGCTGCCGTTAGCGCGCAAGTACTGGTCGCAGTATCTGGCGGCTTGCGAGCACCTGGTACGCGCAGCTCCGCAGGATCCGCGTTGGCAGCTGGAGTTGTCGTATGCGCTCAACAATCTGGGCACATTGGCCAAAAGCGAAGGTCACGCAACTGCGGCGATTACGTTCTTTGCACGTTCCATCGCGCTCAAGCGCCACGTCTTGGCGCGCACGCCAGATAACGCGGCAGTGCGGTACGAACTTGTCGATAGCCTGTCCTGGCTAAGCCTGGCGCAGGAAAATCAGGGCTTGCTGGCGCCAGCGGAAGAAGGCTACCGCGAGCAGATCGCGGTGCTGCGCGTCTTGGTGAAGAACGATCCGGATGCCGATGCGTGGCGACGGCGCATGGCCACCTCGTTGCTACGCACTTCCAATCTGGCGCTGGCTCGCGGCCACCTTGCGCAGGCGCAGGCCGACGCGCAAGCCAGCGTGCAGATACTCAAACCGCTAGTTGCAGGGCAGCCGGACAACCGGACGTGGCAACGTGATCTGGCGCATGCCTACGCGCAGGCCGGTTGGGTCGCCGCGCTGGACGGGCACGCCGACGCGGCCACACGACAACTCGCACAGGCGCGGCAAACGCTGGCGGGCTTGCTGCAACTACAGCCGCTGCCGGAGTGGCAATGGCTGGATGCCATCATCGCGCTGCGGTTGAATCGCGTGCAGGGGCTGCCTGGCGGCAACCAGAGTTCCAGCCTGGCGGCGATCGTGACGCGACTGGATGGCTTGCATCAGGCCAGGCCCGCCGATCTGCTCGGCGTCTCGGCGCTGGCGCACGCCCTGGTTTGGTATGGCGAACAATTGGACGCCAGCGGCGATCACGTTGGGGCACGCGCCGCCTGGCAGCGCGCGGTGGCAGTGGTCGGCACCGATATCGGCGCCAGTCGCGACAAGACCTTGCTCGACCCATGGATTCGCGCACAGATCCATCTGGGTCAGCGCTCTGCCGTTACGCAACAGCTCGGATGGCTGTACCAAGCGGGCTACCGCCATCCGGGATTCGTCTCCCTCTATGCCCCGCTCTTCAAGGAATCATCGAAATCATGACGGACTCCAAGATCATCCCTATCGAACTGACGGTTGCGCACGTGGCGTTCGGCGGCAATACCGGAAGGGGCGCCTACTTCTACAGTTTCTCCCCGGACCTGCTCATCTGTTGCAAAGGCGAACAGAACGTGATCCTGCGCTATGCCTTCTGCGAGTCCGTCCCTCACCACTTCAAGATCATCAGCCTGCTGAATTCGGATTCGACGGGGCAGATCGGCCCGCAACATATCGACCCCGACGGTCGTGGTGTGCAGGTGGTCAATGCCAATAAAGATCGGACACTGATCTTTTTCAGCGTAGTGGTGAAAGACACACACACCGGCATCCATTTCAGCTGCGACCCCCAGGTCGGCAATGATCCAGAAATTTCACCGCAGGAATTTGGCCGTCGCTGACAGGCAGGCACACTCCCGTCCGATGGTTTGCCGCCGGACGGGAGCCGCCGCGCGATCGACGGATGGCGCAGTCGCAAACGGCAACAGGTCCGGCGCTGGCGCTTGTGACCAAGGGTGAGAGCCCCGCTGCACCGGCCCTCCTGCACGCGCGATGCGCCTTCATGCAGGCGCACTCAGTTGGTGTCCCGGACGTAGGTAGCGATGGCCCGGGGCGTCAGGGCAATCATGCGGCCGGCAGGAAAACTGGAGATCACATAGTTGTCCGGCGCATCACTTCTGAAAGGTACATCGAAGGTGGACGCCAGAATGCGCGCCCATCCTTCCGGGTAGGTGTTGCCGCTGACATGGACACCACTCAGCGAAGGCCAATGCACTTGGTGCTTTGTCTGCGGATCTGTCACCTCAGCCTGGCCGACCAGGACCCGACGCGATTGGAAAGGCTGTGTGTGGGCGCGTTCTGCAGGCTGAAGTTTGAAGCTATAGGTTCCCGTCGCAGGGTAATGCAACTCGATGATCGATGCCGGCGAGGCGACGCTGACGTGAAATTCTTTCTCGTACCCGGCGTTGGTTGACGTGGCGCTCTCAAGCAGGCGCCACTGGAGATCGGCGATCGGACGCGCCAACACGATGACCGCGCCGCCTTTTTCCAGCATCGGCGCGTCGACGGTCACGATCAAGCGCGACGATAACCTGGACTGCGTTGCGCAGCCGGTGGCGGCCAGGAGCGAGCACGCAGCCATCAAGACGGCGCAGCCAACCCGATACAGGCTCATCCCGTCATTTCCCTCAGCGCTGCGCACCAACGTGGACGATCCATGCGGCCTCGCATGTTTATACGTGCTTTCGCATCGACCATGTGGCTGCGCGTCCAGCGCCCGTCGACCGATCCAGCAGGATCGCGGCGTGCGGCTGTCTCCACATGGCATCGATAGGGCGCCGCACCGGCAGCGTGGCTCCTCCTTGGTGGCTGCGGCAGTGCCGCGTCCCAGGCCACCACGTGAACGCGGCTAGAGGTCGGCCGATCTGCGCTGCCGCTCGTCGCCCGCGGTTCCGTTGCTGAAAGCCGGCTTGATCTGGCCGCGGGTCGACCATGTGCCGTCCATGCCGGTACCCGTGCGGTCAAGGTCACCGGGTTGGCCGACCTTGCGTGGCCGACTCGCCTGGCCTGGCCGGCAACCGTCCCCATCCAAGCGCCTGGTCAGCCGATCGCAGGCATGGGCATCAGCCCCCTGCGCTGCCGACGCGCATCCCACGACGACCCGCATGTCGCGTTCGGCGACCGCTTCGGTCGGCAATGCTGCGCGGGGCCAGCTGATCGGCAATTCGGCCTGGGTCGGCGCGCCCCAGGCGCTGGTGGACAGCACGACGATCAACACGAACCACGACCGGGCCAGGCGCATGACGGACTCCGCAGCAGACCGGAGCGCGGCGCGGCCCCGAGCGGCCTTGCTGGCCGCCGGATCACCTTCGTACGCGCCCGCGCGCCTGACCTGACGGCAACCTTACGGTTGCTGGCAGAACCTGACGGACGTTTGAAATCCTTGCTGAAACGACCACATAGCGCAGGCGCCGTGAGCGAACGATGGTGCTTGGTTCGAACCACGGATGGCGTCGCCCCGTACCCTCACCCCACCCCCTCTCCCGGGGGGAGAGGGGCTTTTTCGACTCCCGATCCCCAACTCCCCGCTCTTACCAATCCCCAATCCCGATTCCCACTCCGCCCTCAAATCACCCGCAGCGTGATCGCCTTCAGCACCGCCCGCGTGCGGTCGCGGGTGCCGAGCTTCTCCAGGATGGTGGAGACGTAGTTCTTCACCGTGCCTTCGGCCAGGAACAGGGTGCGGGCGATCTCCTTGTTGGAATAGCCGCCGGCCAGCAGGCGCAGGATCGCCACCTCGCGTTCGTTGAAGGTCGCGCGCGGGGCCTGCTGGTCGCGGAACTGATAGCGGGCGCGCACCGGGTCGGTACTGACCGGCTGCAGCAGGGTTTCGCCTGCGGCGACCCGCTCGATCGCCTCGCGCAGGTCTTCCGGGGCGGCGTCCTTGAGCAGGAAGCCTTGCGCGCCGGCCTCGGTGGCACGCAGCAGCAGGTCGCTGTCGTCGAAGGTGGTGAGTAGCAGCACGGGGGTGCGGTCGCCGCGGGCGCGTAGGTGCTCCAGCGCCTGGATGCCGTCCAGGCCGGGCATGCGGATGTCGCTGAGCACCACGTCCACCGTGTTGGTGACGAGGGCATCCAGCAGGCCCTGGCCGTCGTCGGCCTCGCACACCACCTCCACGCCTTGCTGCTGCAGCAACGCACGCAAACCGGCGCGCACTAGGATCTGGTCGTCAGCCAGGGCAATACGACGTGAACTCATACCGGTAGTCTCGCCATCAGGTGCATGCCGCCAGTGGGTGTACGGCCGAGGTCCAGCTGGCCGTGCAATGCGGCCAGGCGTTCGCGCATGCCGGTGATGCCGTTGCCTTCGCGGATGCGCTCGGCGCGGCGGCCATCGTCGCAGATGTCCACGTGCAACTGCGCGCCTTCGCAATGCAGGTGCACGGCCACTTCATCGGCATCGGCATGCCGCACAGCGTTGGTCAGCGCCTCCTGCACCAGCCGCAGCAGCAGCTCGGCCACGCGGGCGTCGGTGACACGCACGTCGGCATCGATCTGCAGGCGCAGCGTCGGGCGCGGGAACGGAGCAGCCAGCGCGCGCAAGGCGGTCTGCAGATCCAGGCCCTGATCGTCGCGCAACGACTGCACCACGTTGCGGATATCCGACAGCAGTTCGGCCGACAGCTGCTCCACCACTGCCACCTCGTCGCGTTGCGCCAGGGCCGGGTCGGCACTGAGCAGGCGCAGGTTGATGCGCATGGCGGTGAGCTTGTGCCCGGCCACATCGTGCAACTCGCGCGCCAGCCGCAAGCGCTCGGCATCGCGCGCACTGTCGGCCAGCAGCGCACGGGTGGCCAGCAGATCGGCGTTGACGTACGCCAAGGTGTCGCGCGCACGCTCGGCATTGCGCGCGTAATGCGCGGTGAGTGCGGCAAAGGCCTGAAAGCCGGCATAGATGCTGACGATCAACAAGGCCCGCTCGAACCCGGCCTGCACCAGGACCGCGTACATGCCCGCGTTCAACACCAGCGCCAGCAGCAGCACGCGCAACGGCGGCCAGGTCATCCCCGCCTGTGCCACCAGCATCACCAGCAAGACCGGCGCGGTGCCGGTACGCGGCTCCATCCAGACCAGCAGTAATGCCAGGATCGCTTGCAGCAGTGTTGCCACAGTGCGCAGCGCGTGCGTTTGCGGCAATACGGCGTGCACTACGAACAAGGCCGCGAAGCCGGCCAACACGCCCCAACACCAGGCACCGTGCACCGAGGCATCGGGCATAAACGACAACGCCACAGCGGCAATGGTGAACGCACCGGCCAGACGCAGGGGGTGCAATAGATGGAAGAAGGAAGAGTTCATGCGGCGATGCTGACTGCCGCGCGGCCACTCGGCAATGGTGCGCGGGCAGAAGGTGACTTCTGGCAGGTGGGATCGATGACCTGCGGCTCCTGCCATGCATGCGGCACGTGCGCACACTGGCATCACCAACCCACCCCATCGCCACGGAGTTACGCCATGTCTGCTTCCAGTCTGTTTCTTGCGCTCAATCTGGTTTGGGGTGGCTATGAACTGCTGCTCAGCCGTCGCCGCCGCGCCAGCGATGGTGGCGCGCACGATCATGGCACCCTGCAGCATCTTTGGCGCGTACTGTCTGCGGCGGTCGCCGTTGCGGTGGTGCTGGCCTATAGCGGCCTGGCGCATTGGCCGCAGGACTGGGGTGCGTCACTGCAGTGGGCCGGCTGCGCCTTGATCGGCACCGGGCTGGCGTTGCGTGTGTGGGCCATCCAGGTGCTGGCGCGCTGGTTCACGGTGGATGTGACCATCCAGCACGACCACCAGCTGGTGCGCAGCGGCCCGTATCGCTGGCTGCGCCATCCCTCCTATACCGGCGCGCTGATGGCCTTTTACGGGCTGGCGCTGGGCATGGGCGATGGGTTGTCGGTGGCGGCGATCGTGGTGCCGGTGACCTGGGTCTTCCTGCGCCGCATTCGCATCGAAGAAGCCGCATTGCGGCGCGCGTTCCCCATTGCGTACCCGGCGTATGCGGCGCAGAGCCGGCGCTTGCTGCCGCTGGTGTGGTGAAGCCAGCCACTCGGTGGCGATGAAGTGGCAAGCACGCTCACCGATGACGGCGATCTGCCCACTGCCAGCCTGCGCCTGGCGCACCACCCGCTCCACCGATCGCCTTACACTCGGCGGCTCACCCCGCCGCTGCCGTCCCGTCTTCGATGATCATTTCCGCCGCTTCCGACTACCGCGCCGCTGCCGAAGCACGCCTGCCGCCATTCCTGTTCCATTACATCGATGGCGGCGCGTATGCCGAGCACACCTTGCGGCGCAATGTCTCGGATCTGGCCGATGTCGCGCTGCGCCAGCGGGTGCTGCGCAATATGTCGGATCTGCGCCTGAGCACCGAACTGTTCGGCGAAACCCTGGCGATGCCGGTGGCGTTGGCGCCGGTCGGCCTGACCGGCATGTATGCACGCCGCGGCGAAGTGCAGGCGGCGCGTGCGGCGGCCGCACGCGGCATTCCGTTCACGCTGTCCACGGTGTCGGTGTGCCCGATCGAAGAAGTGGCGCCAGCGATCGAGCGGCCGATGTGGTTCCAGCTGTACGTGCTCAAGGACCGCGGCTTCATGCGCAATGCGCTGGAGCGCGCCAAGGCGGCGGGCGTGACCACGCTGGTGTTCACCGTGGACATGCCCACACCGGGTGCGCGTTACCGCGATGCGCATTCGGGCATGAGCGGGCCCAACGCCTCGCTGCGGCGCATGCTGCAGGCGGTGACGCATCCGCGCTGGGCGTGGGATGTGGGCCTGCTCGGCAAACCGCATGATCTGGGCAATATTTCTGCTTACCGTGGCAGCCCCACCGGCTTGCAGGATTACATCGGCTGGCTGGGCGCCAACTTCGATCCGTCCATTGCCTGGAAAGACCTGGAATGGATCCGCGAGTTCTGGACCGGGCCGATGGTGATCAAGGGCATCCTGGACCCGGAGGATGCGCGCGATGCGGTGCGCTTCGGCGCCGACGGCATCGTGGTCTCCAACCACGGCGGCCGTCAGCTCGACGGCGTGCTGTCCAGCGCGCGCGCCTTGCCGGCGATTGCCGATGCGGTGAAGGGCCAGCTCAAGATCCTGGCCGACTCTGGCATCCGCAGCGGGCTGGACGTAGTGCGCATGCTCGCGCTGGGTGCCGATGCGGTGCTGCTGGGGCGCGCCTTCGTCTATGCGTTGGCGGCCGGCGGCCAGGCTGGCGTGGAAAACCTGTTGACCTTGATCGAAAAGGAAATGCGCGTCGCGATGACGCTGACCGGCACGCAGTCGATCGCGGAAATCAGCGCCGATGCACTGAGCCGGGTGACGCGCGAGCAGGCCGGCGCGGTATCGCCTTAACGCGGCTACAACCCGCCTACCCAGCCTTGCGCCTCGGCGCAGCGGTCTTGGTGGCGGTCTTCTTGATCGCCTTACTTGCGGTCTTCCTGACGGCTTTCTTGGCGGCTTTTTTGACTGTGGTTTTTGTCGTAGCTGCGGTTGCCTTTTCGGCCGTACTGGCTTTTCTGGCTGGCGTACGCGTATTGGCCTGCAGGCTCTTCTGCAGCAACGACATGAAATCCACCACGTTGGTGGTGGCGTCTTCGTGCTGGGGCGGTTCCACGTCCACCGTGGTCGTGCCACCCTTGTCCTGGATGCGCTTGCGCAGGATCTTCTCTAGCTTGCCGCGGAATTCGTCGTGGTAATCCTCCGGTTGCCAGGTGCCGGACATCGACTCGATCAGCTGCTTGGCCATCTCCTGTTCCTTAGGCGTGATGCGATAGTCGCCCACTGCGCCAGCCGGGAGCTTGTAGTCCTGGGGGTCCACCACTTCCTGCTGGTAACGCAGCAGCAGCAGGATCAAGGCATCGCCCTGCGGCATCACCGCCGCCAGGTATTCGCGGGTGCGGATGACCACCTTGGCAATGCCCACCTTGCCGGTGTCGCGCAGCGTCTCGCGCAGCAGCACATAGCCTTTTTCGGCCTTCTTGCCCGGCACCAGGATGTAGGGCTTTTCGAAATAGCGTGGGTCAATATCGGCGGCGTCGACAAAGGTCTCCACCTCCACCGTCTCGTGGCTTTCCGGCGAGGCCGAGCGGATGTCCTGCTCTTCGACGATGACGTAGCTGCCCTTGTCGTATTCGAACGCCTTGACGATCTCCTTCCACGGCACCTCGTCGCCGGTGTCGGCATTGACGCGCTCGAAGCGGATCGGCTTCTTGTCGCGCGAATCGAGCATGCGGAAATGCAGATCCACCTTGCGCTCGCCCGACATCAACGCCACCGGCACGTTGAGCAAGCCGAAGGAGAGGGTTCCGGTCCAGATCGGTCGTGCCATCAGTGTGCTGCTCCATGGATGGCCGCTTCGGGGATATGGTCCAGCGCTAGCCACGCGTCCTCGACAATCGTGCGCGCGTGCGGCCAGTCCAGACGCGAGTCACCGCGCATGCTTTCCCACTGCGCGGCCAGCGCCTGCTCGCAGTGCGCATCGTGACCGCGCGGCCAGTCTGCGGCGTGGGTCAGGCGGGCGAATGCATACGCCGGGGAGAGATCGCGCCAGCTCGGCCCGCCCCGTCGGCGGCGGCGCTGGTAATCGGCCAGGCTATAGCACTGAAAGTCCTGCGCCACGCCCACTGCATCCAGCGGCGACCACTTGCGATGGATCCGCTTGGCCGCTGCAGGGTCCGCTTGCGGGCTGAACAGGCGGCGGTCGGGACGGCGGTCCTGGGGGCGCATGGCATGCTCCACGGTTAGCCTTGAGGGCCCACATCAGTAGCGCCGCTGCCGTGATCCATACGTGAGAAATTCGCATGCATTTTGCGATTTGCGTGCCCTTCACCACAGGCGCGGTGAACTGCGACTCCATCCTGTTTCAGGAGTACGCCATGTCCCGCGACCCATTACGCGATCAGCCCACCCAGCCAGGCGAGCAGCACGGCAAGCGCGACGCTGAACACGATGAAGACCGGGGGGCCGGCGATGCACCGGGGCGCCTGATTCCCGCCGATGACGAGACGCCGGCCAAGAAGCCGGGGACTGCACCATCCACTGCGACCGATGACTGAGTAGGTTCTTGATATCTATCTGGCGCCAAGCGTGCCGTTGAAGGGCAAACCCACTGGCATCAAGTCGGGCCGCAACTGCTGCTGATCTCGAACTGCGTCGATTACGCCCGGCCGGCCTGCTGCAACTGCGCAAATTCCGCATCCTCAAACAGCCGCGACCGCACCAAAAAGCGCACGCCCTCGCCATTTTCGAGCGAGAACATGCCACCGCGCCCTGGCACCACGTCGATGATGAGTTGGGTGTGCTTCCAGTATTCGAACTGCGGCGCACTGATGTAAAACGGCGCGTCGCCAATCTCGCCCAACAGCACGTCGCGGTCGCCGACCATGAACTCGCCAACCGCAAAACACATCGGCGAAGAACCATCGCAGCAGCCCCCGGATTGATGGAACAACACATCGCCGTGCCGCGCGCGCAATTTATCGATCAGCTGCAATGCCGCCAGCGTCGCCGTGACCTGCGCCGGCAACTCAACTCCCGTCGTACTGTCTTGCATCGGCTGACTCCCGCAGCCACTTCCGGCCGCCATGTCGAGCACCATACGCTTGCTGTGTGTCGCGGCGTGCATGCATGCGTAGACCGTCTGCATGCTTCATAGCGATGGTGAAGCTGATCGAGGCGGCCAGGCTACGCAACGGCGCGCCAACCGACTCGATCAGCCGCCCAGGTTGATCAAAAGAATCCCAGCGCCTTCGGCGAATAGCTCACCAGCAGATTCTTGGTCTGTTGATAATGGTCGAGCATCATCTTGTGATTCTCGCGCCCGATACCCGATTGCTTGTAGCCGCCGAACGCAGCATGCGCCGGGTAGGCGTGATAACAGTTGGTCCACACCCGCCCGGCCTGGATCGCACGGCCCATCCGATACAGGCGCGATGCGTCGCGGCTCCAGACGCCGGCACCCAAGCCGTACAGCGTGTCATTGGCAATGGCCAGCGCCTCGGCCTCGTCCTTGAAGGTGGTGACGGAAACCACCGGGCCAAAGATCTCTTCCTGGAACACGCGCATCTTGTTGTGGCCCTTGAATACCGTGGGCTTGACGTAAAAACCTTCGGCGAGATCGCCATCGAGCGTGTTGCGCTCACCACCGATCAATACTTCAGCGCCTTCCTGCCTGCCGATGTCGATGTAGGAGAGGATTTTTTCCAGCTGCTCACTGGAGGCTTGCGCCCCGACCATGGTGTTGGGATCGAGCGGATTGCCCTGCTTGATCGCCGCTACGCGCTCGAGCGCCTTTTCCATGAACCGGTCGTAGATCGATTCCTGGATCAGCGCGCGCGAGGGGCAGGTGCATACCTCGCCCTGATTGAAAGCGAACAGCACAAAGCCTTCCACGGCCTTGTCGAGAAAATCGTCGTCTTCGGCCATGACATCGGCAAAGAAGATGTTGGGCGACTTGCCGCCCAGCTCCAGCGTCACCGGAATCAGGTTCTGGCTGGCGTACTGCATGATCAGCCGGCCGGTGGTGGTTTCGCCAGTGAAAGCGATCTTGGCGATGCGTGGGTTGCTGGCCAGCGGCTTGCCGGCCTCAAGCCCAAAACCGTTGACCACATTGAGCACGCCGGGCGGCAGCAGGTCGCCGATGACGTCCATCAGCACCAGGATCGACGCCGGCGTCTGCTCGGCCGGCTTCATCACCACGCAGTTGCCGGCCGCCAGGGCCGGGGCGAGTTTCCAGCACGCCATCAGCAACGGGAAATTCCACGGAATGATCTGTCCGACCACACCTAACGGTTCGTGGAAGTGATAGGCGATGGTGTCGCTATCGATCTCGGAAATGCCGCCTTCCTGCGCGCGTATCGCACCGGCGAAATAACGGAAGTGGTCCACGCATAACGGCACGTCGGCATTGAGCGTTTCGCGCACCGGCTTGCCGTTGTCCCACGTCTCCGCGTAGGCGAGCAATTCAAGATTCTGTTCAATGCGATCGGCGATCTTGAGCAGTACGTTGGAACGCTCAGTGGTGGAGGTCTTGCCCCAGGCTTCTTTTGCGGCGTGTGCGGCATCCAGCGCCGCTTCGATATCTGGTGCAGTGGAGCGCGCGATCGAGGTAAAGACCTTGCCGTTGATCGGCGTGGTGTTGTCGAAATACTGCCCCCCCTTCGGCGCCACCCAGGTGCCACCAATGAAGTTGTCGTAGCGCGGTTTGAAAATCGATTGCGGGTCGGTAGTGAGCGGCTTGGTGGCAGGTTGCGCGTTCATCATGGCCTCCGGGAAAGAGTGATCCGATGCGAACGTGTATACCTGCCCATCTGCTAGCGCAACGTTATGGTTGATGCTGTTGCGTTGCGTCATCGCCACAGTGGGATTTGCAAGGCGATTGCCGCGGAAAAACGCTGCAACGCGTCATTGCTCTAATGACACCCGGGGCGTCGCAGCATTGCCTTAGGCGTTATCGTGTAGTGCCGTCGCTAGTTCTCATGTGTAGCAAAGATGGAGAGGCATTGCATGCGGCGATGGCCGCCTGAATGCAGACACGCGCGTGATCTACGGCGCTTCATCGCGCCCAAGGGCACATCTAGGATGTACGCAAATCGCGCTCGCCGTTTGAACCGCGAAAAGCGCTTGCATGATGAGCGTCAAGCCAGAGGCGACGAAGCGGCAGGCGCGTTATCCCACGCGTCACGCCGCCACACGCTCAACCACCAAAATCCCACTGCAGACCTAGCGTATACGTGCGGTCCGGCCCGGGCTCGTAATAGCGCCCGTTGCCATCGTTGACGATGACCGAGCCGACGTACTTCCGGTCCAGCACATTGTCGATGCGTGCAAAGGTGCGCAATGCGCCGAACGTGGTGGTCCAGCGCCGGGAGGCTTCCAGATTGACCAGCGCGTAGCCGGGTGCGCGTTCGGTGGCCAGGTCGTTGACCACGGTGGCACCGGAGGCCACCGATTCGGCGGCGAATTGCCACTGCGCCGGCTGCCATTGCCAACGCGCAAACAGCTGCTGACGCGGCACGCCGGGCAGGCGCGCACCGCTGGCTACCGGTGCGGTGGGCGTGGCGCAGCCGCTGCTGGCGCAGGTGAGGTAGCCATCGCGCACGGTGGCATCGACGAAGGTGTAGGCCAGCTGCAGCTGCTGGGTGGTGCCCACCGGTTGATTCCAGCTCAGCTCCGCGCCCTGGCGGCGGGTGGCGCCGATGTTGCGATAGGTGCTGCGCCCGTTGGTGTTGCTGGCCACGGCCAGTTCGTCGTCGGTGTCGGCGCGGAATAACGCAAATTCCACCGCCGCGCCGCTTTGCGCGCGCCACTTGCTGCCGATCTCATAGTTGCGGCTGGTCGCCGCGCCCAGGTCCAGCGCCAGGCCGGCGCCGCCATCGTTGCGGTAGCCCAGTTCGTTGAAGGTGGGCGTTTCGAAGCCGCGTCCGACCGAGGCGTAAAACCGCAGATCCTCGTCGGCGCGGAACACGATGCCGGCCACCGGCGTGGTCGCCGAATAATCGCGCCGGCCGCTGTCGTCGGGATTGCGGCCCACGATGTAGTGGTCGTCCGACTCGAAACGCACTTCGCTATGGCGCACGCCCAGGAGCGCCGACCAGCGATCGCTCCACTGCCACCACAGCTGCGCGAACTGGTCCACGTTCTCGACCTGGTCGCGCTGGTTGCGGCGCAGCGCGCCCTTGACGCCGAGCGTGTCGCCGACGAAGTTTTCGTAACCGGTCCGGTGCTGACGCTGGCGATCGACATTTGTGCCGACGGTCAGCTGCAACGGCCGGCCCAGCGCCTGCCCCTGCCAGGCCCAACGCGCGTCGGCGCCTTCGTAATTGCTGTCCAGATCGATGACCCCGCCCGAATGCAGCGGGTTGCGCTGCACCGCCACCGGCACCGCCAGGAACTGTTCCACGCTGCGCTGGCCGCCATAGGCCATCAGCCGCAGCGTCTGGTTGTCGAATTGCTGAGTGAAGATCGCTCCGGCCTGCGATTGGCGCACCGACTTGCGGGTGTTGAACTGGGTGGCTACCGACGTGGCCTGCGCCGGGTCGGCATTGAACTGGGCGCGGGTCAGACCGAGCGGGTCTTGTGCGTCTGGTGCGTCCAGATAATTGAGCACCAGGTCCAGCCGGCTGCCCTCGGCCAGATCGAACCCGAGCTTGGCATTGACCGACTCGCGCTTGGCGCGGCTATGGTCGCGGAAGCCGTCGGTTTCGAAATGATTGGCCGCTACGTTGTAGTGCACCGCGCCTTGCTGGCCGAGCAATTGCGCGCCCACATTGACGGTGGCATTGCTGCCATAGGTGGCGCGCAGCCGCCACGGGTCGCCCGGCTTGCCGTCGGCGCTCCACAGCTGCAGCACCCCGCCGGAGGAATTGCCGTACAGCGCCGAAAACGGCCCGCGCAGCACTTCCACCCGCTCGGCGCCCAGCACGTTGAAGTGCGACAGTTGGCCCTGGCCGTCCGGCATGCTGGCCGGGATGCCATCGACCAGCAATCGCACGCCGCGCACGCCGAAGGTGGAGCGCGCGCCGAAGCCGCGGATCGACAGCTGGGTGTCTTGCGCGTAGTTCTGGCGGTCGCGCGCCACCAGGCCGGGGATGCCGTCCAGCAACTCGGAGACCTGCGCGCCGCGGCGGTTGTCGTCGTCGGCCACCACCCCGGTGAACGAGGCCGGCAGATCGAAGTCGTCCACCCCACGCACGCGCGCAGCGTCCACCTGCACGGCGGGCAAGCGCTGCACCGATGTGGAGGCGGGTGGCGCCGGATCGGCGGCCAGGACGAGCGGCGTGACGCTCGTGGCGAACAGGCCGCACGCGGCGGCCAACAAGGTGAGTCTGGGCATGGGCGTAGTGTCCCTCATCCGTACTGCGCGCGCATTGTTGCGTACGGAACGAAGCATGCTACGCCGGCCATGGGCTGCTACGATGAAGTGGTTTGGCCCCGCAGCGGCCATTCCCCGGAAGTCCCTCACTCTTTCGTCCTTCAGCGAGTCATGCCGTGTCCTTCTTTGCAAACGTGGAACAGGTTCCAGGCGACCCCATCCTGGGCCTGACCGAGGCCTACAACGCCGACAGCCGCCCCAACAAGGTCAATCTGGGCGTGGGCATCTATTACGACGAAAACGGGCGCATCCCGCTGTTGCGCGCCGTGCACAAGATCGAGCAGCAGCTCGCGCTGGACGCCAAACCGCGCGGCTATCTGCCCATCGACGGCCTGGCTGCCTACGACAAGGCCACCCAGGAACTGCTGTTCGGCGCCGAGTCGGCGCTGGTGGCCTCCGGGCGCGTGGCGACCTCGCAGACCGTCGGCGGCAGCGGCGCCTTGCGCGTGGGCGCGGACCTGCTCAAGAAGCTGCTGCCCACCTCCACCATCGCCATCAGCAACCCGAGCTGGGAAAACCATCGCGCGGTGTTCGGCGCGGCCGGCTTCGAAGTGGTGGATTACACCTATTTCGATGCCGCCAGCCATGGGCTGAACTTCGACGGCATGCTCGCCGACCTGGCAAAACTCGAGCCGGGCACGGTGGTGCTGCTGCACGCCTGCTGCCACAACCCCACCGGCGCGGACCTGACCAAGGACCAGTGGAAGCAGGTCGCCGGCCTGCTGAAAGAGCGCAACCTGTTCCCGTTCGTCGACATCGCCTACCAGGGCTTCGACAAGGGCATCGAAGCCGATGCCTACGCGGTGCGTCTGCTGGCCGCCGAAGGCATCGACAGCTACGTGGTGGCCAGCTCGTATTCCAAGTCGTTCTCGCTGTACGGCGAGCGCGTGGGTGCGCTGTCGGTGGTCTCGGCCACCGCGGCCGAAGCCAAGGCGGTGCAGTCGCAGGTCAAGCGCATCATCCGCACCATCTATTCCAGCCCGTCCACGCACGGCGCTGCGCTGGTGGCCGGCGTGCTGACCAGCCCGGAATTGCGCGATCTGTGGGAGCAGGAACTGACCGAAATGCGTGAGCGCATCCATTCGCTGCGTGCAGGCCTGGTCGAAAAACTGGCCACGCTGGGCTCGCCGGAATTCGCCTTCATCCAGCGCCAGGCCGGCATGTTCTCGTACTCGGGCCTGACCAGAACGCAGGTGGACCGCCTGCGCGAGGAGTTCGCCATCTACGCCGTGGGCACCGGCCGCATCTGCGTGGCCGCACTGAGCCAGCGCAACCTGGACTACGTGGCACAGGCCGTGGCGACCGTCAGCCGGATGTAAGCGACCGCATCGCGATCGGCCACACCGGCCAATGCCAGCAAACCGGGAGCGCGCCAGCCTCCCGGTTTTTTTGTACCCACAGACGCCGCTCCGTCCCCGACCCTCGCCAACACACCATCACTCACGCACCGGCATCGCTCCCTTCCCCCGCCAGCGGAGGAAGTTGCCCGAAGGGCGCATGGGGGCAAGCGCAGCGCAACCATCGCAGCCCCCCATTCGCGCATGTTCGATCAATCACGCTGCAAAACGCGCAGCAAGTGATCGAAATCTAACGTCGCAATGGCGACAATGGCGGCCCACTTCCTACACAGGCTGCCCGCCCCCATGTCGCGTCCCTCGCTGACCCGCTTCCTGATCGAAGAGCAACACGCCGGCCGTATCGATGCGGAATTGCGCCAGCTGATCACCATCGTCTCGCGCGCCTGCAAGCGCATTTCCATCGCCGTGAGCAAGGGCGCCCTGGGTGGCGTGCTTGGCGATGCCGGCACCGGCAACGTGCAGGGCGAGGCACAGAAAAAGCTCGATGTGCTCAGCAACGACATCCTGCTGGAAGCCAATGCCTGGGGCGGTCACCTGGCCGCGTGCGCGTCCGAAGAAATGGACCACAGCCAGCCGGTGCCCGACCAATACCCCAGCGGCGACTTCCTGCTGCTGTTCGACCCGCTCGATGGCAGCTCCAACATCGACGTCAACGTGTCGGTGGGCACCATCTTCTCGGTGCTGCGCGCACCCAAGGGCACCGAGAAGCCCGGCGACGAGCACTTCCTGCAGCCGGGCACGCAACAGGTGGCCGCCGGCTACTGCATCTACGGCCCCAGCACGATGCTGGTGCTCACGCTCGGCCACGGCACCCACGCCTTCACCCTGGAGCGCGAGGAAGGCAGCTTCCTGCTGACACAGGCCAACATGCGCGTGCCCGAAGACACCGCCGAATACGCCATCAACATGTCCAACCAGCGCCACTGGGAACCAGCCATGCAGGCCTACGTGGGCGACCTGCTGGCCGGCAAGGATGGCGCGCGCGGCAAGGACTTCAACATGCGCTGGATCGCCAGCATGGTGGCCGACGTGCACCGCATCCTCACCCGCGGCGGCATCTTCATCTACCCCTGGGACAAGAAGGACCCTTCCAAGCCGGGCAAGTTGCGCCTGATGTACGAAGCCAACCCGATGAGCATGCTGGTCGAGCAAGCCGGCGGCGCGGCGACCACCGGGCGCGAACGCATTCTGGACATCCAACCCACGCAGTTGCATCAACGCGTACCGGTGTTCCTGGGTTCGAAGAACGAAGTGAGCGAAGCGACGCGGTATCACCTGGATGCGGATAAGGCGTGAGACTGCGGTCGCAGCTCAGGCGGCGCGTAAGCTCGACTCCACCAAGACACCCGCCTAGTGCGGGTGTCTTGGTATATGGCGTTCGCTGATTGCGTTGCCGATTAGGCGGCGGGGAGCCCACTGACGACTCGATATTTCCCTCATAGGTCGTCATTTGCCTCCACACGGGCTGCAGTGAGTATCGCCCTCGGAGTGGGCTGGCCTATGCGACGTCGATTTCCAATCGCACCGCCTTGCACCAGTCAGCCGACTGCTTGCAGGGATCACGTATCGAACAGGGAGTTCTCATGAAGAGCGCATGCGTTGCACTGGTGGCTGCCGTCATGTTGCAGGCCACACCCGCATTCTCCGCGTCCACCGCGCCATCACCACTGGTCGGAACCTGGCTGCTGGACACCAACAGCCTGCCGATGCCACCGGCTGCACGACCCAAATGCGTTGTCCTGGATTTCAAACAGGTTCCCGGCAACAAATGGTCCACCAGCGCCGAGATCGTCGATCAAGACAACAAGACGCTGCAGGCACAATCCACGCTCTTGCTGGACGGCACACCGGGCAAGGCCTCAGGCACCTAGCTGGTCGATCGCGCCGCAGCCAAAATGCCCGAACCCGGCGTGCTGGTGATGCAGTTGATGTACCAAGGCGTGCCGGCGTCCACCCGCACCTATACGGTCAGCCCCGACGGCAAGGTCATGACCGAGATCGAAGCGTACTTCAAGGACGGCAACCCGATGCTGCGCACCGCGTATTTCAAACGCGCGGCAAGTCAGACCAAGTGAGCACTGTCGAGCCACGCCGCACGTCGGCGCGGCTCGATGTATTTTTGGAGCAGCGGTAGTTCGAAGGCAAGGAGCCTGTATGCGACATCGTTTGCCGATTGATATTCCAGCCACATTACGGCGCAACACGTCGGTCGAGCAGTTCCTCCGAAGCAGTCCAGTCGATGCAACATATATCCGCCATATCCAGTTGCGGCCGGCCAACGATTCCATCGAGGTGTGGATTCATGACGTCGAGGACATTGGCAGACAAGACTATTCGGGCCTGTATGACTTTACATATTTCGATCCGGATGAACCGGACGCCCCTGCTGCCAATTTGCGGACGCTGCCTCTGCCGTGACGTATGCCAGCACATCCCTGGCGGCGGATCCCACTCGCTGGACCAACCTCGGGATTGCCGAGTCCGAATACCTTGACTACATTCGGTCAGGCCGGCGTTCCCGTTGGCCGGTTGCCACCTACCCTCATTCTCGATACCGGCCAGGCAAGCGATTGGGTTCAACAGGCACGCGTCGTCCCAAGCTGCCTGTGTCTCAGCGCAAATCGTCCCGAAACCGTAGTTGAGCCGAGCCTCCATGACCGACATCACATTCACCGAAGGCGAGCGGGCGGCAATCATCCGCAAGGTCCAGCTTTACTTCAGCGAAGAACTGAAGCAGCAGATCGGACGCTTCGATGCAGAGTTCCTGCTCGATTTCTTTGCCGAGGAAGTCGGAGCGTACTTTTACAATCGCGGCGTCTACGATGCACAGGCGATCATCGCCAAGCAGCTGGACGATCTGGGAGAGTCGATCTACCAGTTGGAACGCCCGACCGACTTCAAGAAGTGAACTGCCTCACCACGCGGATGCGATGATGAGAGCCAACAATCTCGTTCCTGCAAGCAGGGATGGCATGCGAATGACCATGCGTAATTCCCGTTTCATTCTCGTGCCGGTTGGCGTGTTGCTGCCCTATGCGGCGCGCCTGCCGCGCGGGGTGGAATGGCTTGCGCAATACACCGGCACGGCTATCGGCGGCTGGCTGTTCTTCGCCGCGCTCAATGCGATTGCGTGGGGCGCGCTACTCGGCATCAGTTTTCTATACCGGCGCCCTGTCTCGCTAGGTATTCCCTGCGCGCTTGGTTTCGGTGCGCTTGCCTGGGCGCACAATACGCTGGACCTGCGCTCGGACGCACAGGCCGCGATCGCGCTGGTGTTCATTCCGATCCACGCACTGGTTCCCATCGCAATCGGGGGACTACTGGGCTATGTTGTGGACCGACGGCTGCGGCACCGGAGTGTGGCATAAGGTCCACGCACTTCCTCGCCTCGACGCCGACGTGCATCGTGTAGCGCTGCGCATTGGGACTGTCTCAATACGACTGTTCCAGCACCCAAGCCATCCTCCAAGCGACCGCCTATGAACCAGCCTTCCGATCCAGATATCCAGCTCCTGCACGCCGTATATGCCGCTTTCAATGCGCGCGATACGACCGCTGCCCTCGACCTCATGACCACCGAGGTGCGATGGCCCATGGCGTTCAAGGGCGGTTTTGTCCAAGGGCCTGACCAGATTCGCGCGTACTGGAGTGAACAATGGAGCCAGATCGACCCCCATGTCGAGCCGACGCGTTTCGTGTCGCTGGACGCATCCAGGGTGCTGGTCGAGGTCCATCAAGTGGTCCGCGACATAGCGGGCACGGTGCTTGCGGATGAGCACGTTGGGCATTGTTTCGTGCTCGACAATGGTTTGATACAGGCAATGGAAATCTGCGCGCCGCCAGCTCCCGGAATGGAGGCCTGAACAGTCGGCCCAGGTGTATCAGGGACTGACCGATGTCGTTTCCAGCACCTCGCATCGATCGAACGGCATACGCACAATCGACGCAATCACCTGGTCGAACGTTCTGCATGACTTGACCACTTTCAAGCCGCTGCGCCACCCTCGGGGTTTGGCACGTGCGTAGCACAGCGCGTGCGTCGCTTCAGCGGAGAACGCCACGTGGACCGTCGTACCTTCCTCACCTTGTCCGGCATCGGTGCTGCCGGGTTGCTGCTGCCGCATACGCGCCTGATCGCTGCCGAACAATTGCTCACACCAGCGGATGCAGCGCGCAACCGGCGCCTGGCCGATAGCGCACTGGCCACTGCCAAGGCGACCGGTGCCAGCTATTGCGATGTGCGCGTGGGGCGCTATCTGCGTCAGTTCGTGATCACGCGCGAGGCGCAGGTGGAGAACGTGGTCAATGCCGAATCCAGCGGCGTGGGTGTGCGCGTGCTGGCCGATGGCGCCTGGGGCTTTGCGGCCACCAACACACTCACCAGCGATGGCGTTGCCACTGCCACGCGTCAGGCGGTGGCGATCGCCAAGGCCAATGCACGACTGGGCGGAACGCCAGTGCAGCTGGCGCCGGTGACGCCGGCCGGGCATGTGAGTTGGAAGACGCCGATCAAGAAGAATGCGATGGAGGTGCCGCTGCAGGACAAGGTGGCACTGTTGATGGACGTCAACGCCGCCGCGCTCAATGCCGGCGCTACGTTCGTGGCCTCACGTCTGTTTGCCATCAACGAGCAGAAGTATTTCGCCAGCAGCGATGGCTCCTATATCGATCAGGACGTACATCGGCTGTGGCTACCGTTCGCCGTCACCGCAGTGGACAAGGCCAGCGGCAAGTTCCGCACCCGTGACGGGTTGTCGTCGCCGATGGGCATGGGCTACGAATATCTGGATGGCGATGCCACCCAGAAGCATCAGCTGCCGGGAGGGCTCATCGGCTACGGCCACAGTTACGATGCGCGCGAAGATGCGATTGCGGCGGCCAGACAGGCACGCGCCAAACTCACTGCACCGTCGGTGAAGGCCGGCAAGTACGATCTGGTGATCGACCCGAGCAATCTGTTCCTCACCATCCACGAGTCGGTGGGCCATCCGCTCGAGCTCGATCGCGTGCTCGGTTACGAGGCCAACTATGCCGGCACCAGCTTCGCCACGCTGGACAAGCGCGATGCAGGCTTTCGCTGGGGCAGCGATGCGGTGACCTTCGTCGCCGACCGCACCCAACCCGGCAGCCTGGGCGCGGTGGGGTACGACGATGAGGGCGTCAAAAGCACACAGTGGGAGCTGGTGAAGGACGGCATCCTGGTCGATTACCAATGCACGCGCGATCAGGCGCATCTGCTCGGCAAGACCGCCTCCGACGGCTGCAGTTATGCCGATTCGTGGTCCAGCGTGCAGTTCCAGCGCATGCCCAATGTGTCGTTAGCCGCCGGCAAGCAACGGCTCGGCGTTGTCGAGATGATCAAGAACGTGGAGCGCGGCTTGTACATCCACGGGCGCGGGTCGTACTCAATCGATCAGCAACGTTACAACGCGCAATTCGGCGGGCAGTTGTTCTACGAGATCGAAAATGGCCAGGTCACGCGCTTGGTGGAGGACGGCGCGTACCAGATCCGCACGCCGGAATTCTGGAACGCCTGCAGCGCGGTCTGCGATCAACGCGATTTCCGCCTGGGTGGCTCGTTCTTCGATGGCAAGGGCCAACCCAGCCAGGTCTCGGCGGTGTCACATGGCTCCTCCACCGCGCGCTTCGATGGCATCAACGTGATCAATACTGCGCGTTCGCTGGGGTAATGGTCGGTAGATCAACTGCGCTGCGATTCATCTGTTTGCGCTGATCAATCACGTCGAAGGAATCCGTCTGCATATCCAACGCGCGGCAACAGTCATCGCACACCGCCAGCCGCGCTCGCCACACATCAGTGCACGCCCGTAGCGCCACTGGCTTCAGACGGGCCAACGTTTGCACAGGTACCCCTGCCGAAAGTCATTTGACGCAGCATTCATCGCCCGGCAAGAATCGGGAATGCCGCGCGCACCATGTGCGTGTCACCACACCACCTGCGCGCCGCGCGGGACTATTGGGGAGTTGCCCGTGCAGCGACGTGATTTCCTGGCCCTCGCCGGGCTGACCATGGGCGGGCTCATCGTGCCTGCCTACTTCGGCAAGGCCATTGCCGCCGAGCAGTTGTTGACGCCTTTCGATGTGGGCCGCAAGAAGCGTCTGGCCGATGCAGGTTTGAACGCTGCGCGCCAGGCGGGCGCAAGCTATTGCGATGTGCGCATCGGCCGCTATTTGCGCCAGTTCGTCATCACCCGAGAAGACAAGGTGCAAAACGTGGTCAACACCGAGTCCATCGGTGCCGGCATCCGCGTGATCGTGGGGGGCGCCTGGGGCTTTGCCGCCACCCACGATCTCACCGAACAAGGCGTGGCCAAGGCAGCCGCGCAGGCGGCGGCGATCGCCAAAGCCAATGCCAAGGTGCAAGGCACGCCGGTGCAACTGGCGCCGACGCCGGGCGTGGGCGAAGTGAGCTGGAAGACGCCGATCAAGAAAAACGCGATGGAAGTGCCGATCAAGGACAAGGTGGATCTGCTGCTGGGCGTCAACGCCGCCGCCACGGCCGCCGGCGCCAACTTCGTCAACTCGATGCTGTTCGTGGTCAACGAGCAGAAGTATTTCGCCAGCACCGACGGCTCCTACATCGACCAGGACGTGCACCGCATCTGGGCGCCGATGAGCGTCACCGCCATCGACAAAACCAGCGGCAAGTTCCGCACCCGCGACGGACTCTCTGCGCCGATGGGCCTGGGCTACGAATATCTCGATGGCGCCGCCTCGGGCAAGTTCGTCTCGCCCAACGGCGTGGTGAATTACGGCCTGTCCTACGACATGAAGGAAGACGCGATCGCCGCCGCCAAACAGGCGCAGGAAAAGCTCAAGGCGCCGTCGGTGAAGCCGGGCAAGTACGACCTGGTGCTGGACCCCTCGCACACCTGGCTCACCATCCACGAGTCGATCGGCCACCCACTGGAGCTGGACCGCGTGCTCGGCTACGAAGCCAATTACGCCGGTACCAGTTTCGCCACGCTGGACAGGCTCAAGGCCGGTTTCCAGTACGGCAGCGACAAGGTGCATATCCTCGCCGACAAGACCCAACCCGGCAGCCTCGGCGCGGTGGGCTACGACGATGAAGGCGTCAAGACCAAGCAGTGGGACCTGATCCGCGACGGCAAACTGGTGGACTACCAGGCCATTCGCGATCAGGCGCATATCCTGGGCAAGACCGCCTCCGATGGCTGCTGCTATGCCGACTCGTGGTCGAGCGTGCAGTTCCAACGCATGGCCAATGTGTCACTGGCTGCCGGCAAGACGCCGCTGAGCGTGAGCGATTTGATCAAGAACGTGGAAAACGGCATCTATATCATCGGCGACGGCTCGTTCTCCATCGACCAGCAGCGTTACAACGCACAGTTCGGTGGCCAGTTGTTTTACGAGATCAAGAACGGTGCCATCACCCGCATGCTGGAAGACGTGGCCTACCAGATCCGCACGCCGGAATTCTGGAACGCCTGCAGCGCGGTGGCCGACCAGCGCGATTACCGCCTGGGCGGCTCGTTCTTCGACGGCAAGGGCCAGCCGAGCCAGGTCTCGGCGGTCTCGCACGGTTCGTCCACCGCCCGCTTCGATGGCATCAACGTCATCAGTACCGCCCGCTCGCTCGGCTGACAGGAGAAACCCACATGAGCATCCTTACCGAAGCGCAGGCCAAGGCCATTCTGGACAAGGTCATCAAGCTGTCCAAAGCCGACGAGTGCACCGCCACGCTCACCGGCTCGATCGACGGCAATATCCGTTTTGCGCTCAACAACGTGTCCACCAGCGGCATCGTCGACAACACCGATCTGCAGGTGCAGGTGGCGTTCGGCAAGCGCGTGGGCATCGCCACCATCAACGAATTCGACGACGCCTCGCTGGAACGCGTGGTGCGCCGCGCCGAAGATCTGGCAAAGCTGGCGCCGGAAAATCCGGAGTTCATGCCCGCCGTCGACAAGCAGACCTACACCGCCAGCCCCACCTTCAGCGAATCCACCGCCGCCATCGATCCGGCATTCCGCGCGCAGGTGGCGGCCGATTCGATCGCCCCATGCAAGAGCAAGGGCCTGATCGCCGCCGGCTTCCTGGAAGATGGCCAGAGCTTTACCGCGTTCGCCAACAGCAAAGGTAACTTCGGCTATCAGCGCGGCGCTCGCTTCGACTACACCTGTACGGTGCGCACCGAAGACGGCCGCGGCTCGGGCTGGGTGGGCCGCAATCTGAAAGATGCCGCCGACTTCAAGGCCGAGCAGGACATCCGCATCGCCATGCGCAAGGCCAGCGATTCGGCCCAAGCCAAGGCGCTGGAGCCGGGCAAGTACACCGTGATCCTGGAGCCGGCCGCCGCGGCGGGGCTGATCTCCTTCATGATGAATTTCTTCGACGCGCGACGCGCCGACGAAGGCCGCAGCTTCCTGTCCAAGAAGGGCGGCGGCAACAAGCTCGGTGAGCAGGTCTACGACCCGCGCGTGAACATCAGCGCAGACCCGTGGGACCCGCGTGCCGCAGTGATGCCGTGGGACGAAGAAGGCCTGCCGCGCGAGAAGATGTCCATCGTGGAGAACGGCAAAATCGCCAACCTGCAGTATTCGCGCTACTGGGCGCAGAAGAACGGCAAGCGCGCGGTGGGCGAGCCGGGCAACCTGCTGATGGCCGGTGGCGACAAGAACATCGCCGAGCTGGTGCGTGGCACCGAGAAAGGCATCCTGGTCACGCGCACCTGGTACATCCGCATGGTCGACCCGCAGACCGTGCTGCTGACCGGGCTGACCCGCGACGGCACCTTCTACATCGAGAACGGCCAGATCAAATATCCGGTGAAGAACTTCCGCTTCAACGAATCGCCGGTCATCATGCTCAACAACATCGATGAGCTGGGCAAGCCGGTGCGCGTGGCCGGTGATGAATCCAACTTCGTGATGATGATTCCACCGATGCGGCTGCGCGACTTTACGTTTACCTCGTTGTCGGATGCGGTGTGACTGAGAGCCGGGAATCGGGAGTGGGGAATCGGGAATGGCAGAGCGGAGCAAGCTCTTCGCGGCCCGATGGCTTTCCTGCACATCCCGTTCCCGGTCTACACGCCCTGGCGGCGCCCGCGACGCGCCGTCATTTCATTGGATTGCTGCTCGGTAGCGTCGCTGCGTTGGCGTTGCCGCAGCGCGCGCGGGCGGCGGGCAATTACGATTTCTGGTTTACGCGGTTGCGCTACGACTCCGGCGATTGGGATGTGGACGCGCGCATGCCGTCCAACCTGATCACCTCGTTGATCGACTACACCCAGCTGCGAGTGGACCCGCAGGAGCATGTGCTCGATCTTGCCGATCCGCGCATGTTGCAGGCACCGTTCTGCTATCTGTCCGGGCACAAGCTTGTGGAGTTCAACCCGGCCGAGCGGCGCAATTTCGAGCGCTATGTGCGCAATGGCGGCTTCGTGTTCGTGGACGATTGCAATCACGATATCGATGGATTGTTCGCTACATCGTTCGAAGCGCAGATGACCTCGATCTTCGGCAAGACTGCGCTGCAGAAGCTCCCTAAAAGCCATCGGCTTTACAGCGCATTCTTCGAGTTCCCGGACGGCCCGCCGGCGACCAGTTTCGAGCTCAATGGCTGGGGCGACGATCTGGTGCACGACTATCTCAAAGGCATCAGCATCGATGGCCGACTCGGTCTGCTCTATAGCAACAAGGACTATGGGTGCGAATGGGATTACGACTGGCGCAACAAACGCTTTCTGGCCGAAGACAACACCAAGTTCGGCGTCAACATCGTGATGTATGCATTGACCAATTGATCGCCACATGTCGATCGCCATGGAGCAGCGCGCTTGCGCGCGGTGACGATTGACCGGTGAAGCCTCGCGCGCAAGCGCGCTCCTACACCAGCAACCCTAATAACGAGACTTGCCCCATGACTTCCCCCAACGACGAGACGCTTAGCGCGCAGCTGTCCCAACTCGGCGCGCTGCGTGCGGCGCTGGCTCAGGCGGTGGTAGGCCAGGACGCAGTGGTCGAGCAATTGTTGATCGGCCTGCTGGCCGGTGGCCATTGCCTGCTGGAAGGCACGCCGGGCCTGGGCAAGACGCTGCTGGTGCGCTCGCTGGGGCAGGCGCTGGAGCTGCAATTTCGCCGCGTGCAATTCACCCCCGACCTGATGCCCAGCGACATCCTGGGCACCGAGTTGCTGGAAGAAGACCACGGCACCGGGCATCGGCATTTCCGCTTTCAGCAAGGGCCGATTTTCACCAATCTGCTGCTGGCCGACGAACTCAATCGCACTCCGCCCAAGACCCAGGCCGCGCTGCTGGAAGCCATGAGCGAACGCACGGTCAGTTATGCCGGCACCACCTATGCGCTGCCGGCGCCGTTCTTCGTGCTGGCCACGCAAAATCCGATCGAGCAGGCCGGCACCTACCCGTTGCCGGAGGCGCAGCTGGATCGCTTCCTGCTGCATGTGCGGGTGGATTACCCCAGCGAGCAGGAAGAGCGCGACATCCTCACCCAGACCACCGGCAGCGCGAGCGCGCAGGTGCCCAAGGTGATGGACGCGGCCAGCGTGCAGGCACTGCAGCAGTACGTGCGCCAGGTGCATGTGGGCGCGGAGTTGCTGACCTGGATCAACCGTCTGGTGCGCGCCAGCCGGCCCGGCCCGCAGGCCAGCGATGAAGTCAGGCAGTGGATCAAATGGGGCGCCGGCCCGCGCGCCGGTCAGTCGCTGGTACTGGCGTGCAAGGCGCGCGCATTGCTGCACGGCCGCTTTGCAGCAACCCGCGAAGACGTGGTTGCGCTTGCGGCGCCGGTGATGCGCCACCGCCTGTTGCTCTCGTTCGCTGCCGAAGCCGAACAACGCACGGCCGACGATGTGGTCGCCGCACTGCTGCGCGCCGTGCCATTCCCGGCCTGAGGCGCAGCGGCGTGCGTGTGGATGTGCCGGCCTTGATTCCCAGCGACGTGCGCAGCCGCCTGCGTGGTCTGCAATTGCGTGCGCGTCACGCGCAGGGTGCGCACGGCATCGGGCAACACGTCAGTCGCAGCCGTGGCGCCGGGCTGGAATTCGCGCAATACCGCGCATACGAACCAGGCGATGCGCTGCGCCAGATCGACTGGAAACTCTATGCGCGCTCAGATCGCTTCTTCGTGCGCGAAGCCGAGCGCGAAAGCCCGCTTACGCTGTGGTTGGTGCTCGATGCCACTGCCTCGGCTGGCCAGGCCGATCACGCGCGCCCTGGCAACACGCGCCTGCAGGCGATGGCGACCTTGGCCGCTTGCGCTGCAGAAATCGCGCTGCAGCAGGGCGATCAGGTCGGTCTGTTCGCAGTCCATGGCGGCGGGCTGGTAGCAGTGCCGGCCGGCGGTGGGGCTAGGCAACGCGACCGGCTATGGCTGGCGCTGCACGCAGTGCGCGCCGGCGGGCGCTGGCCGGGCATGGATGCCGTGCGCCCGTTGTGGGAACGCATCGCCGCGCATGCGCTGGTGCTGTCGATCGGCGATGGCTTCGACGACGAACTGAATGCTGCGCTGGAAAAACTTGCAGCCGCCCGCCGCGAAGTCATGCAACTGCAGGTGCTGACCTGCGACGAACGCGATTTCAGTTTCAGCGGCGGGCACCGTTTTCGCGACCCGGAAACCGGCGAAGAAGTATTGGGCGACGGCACGGCGATGCGCGCCGATTATCTGCACCGCTTCGTTGCTGCACAACGCGCGCAGCAGGCGCGCTGGCAGGCCGCCGGCATCGCGCATGCACTGCATTATCTGGATGCAGCCCCCGACGCGGCATTGCGCCGATTGTTCGGACAAGGTGCGCAACGATGAGCTCGCCATTGCCCTGCGACCACGCCGCCAAGCGGGTCAGGCAATGAACCTGCTGTTGCTCTTCCCTGCGGGCCTGGCCGCGTTGGCCGCGTTGCTGCTGCCGCTGCTGATCCATCTGGCCCGGCGTAGCGAACACCGGCCGACCGACTTCGCCGCGTTGCGCTGGTTGCGTGCGATGCCGCGCCCGCGCCATCGGCTGCGTTTCGACGAATGGCCGCTGCTGCTGGCGCGCTTATTGCTGCTCGCTGCCGTGGCGCTGCTATTGGCCGAGCCGGCCGTGCGCGCGCATGAAGATGCACGCCCGCGCATTGCGCTTAGCCCGGGGGTCGATGTGATCGCCGCGCGTCAGCTCGGCCACGCCGCAGACGCACAGTGGGTGTGGCTGGCGCCGGGTTTTCCGCCAGTGGATGCGGATGCCAACGCCGATGCGCCGAAGGGACCCGCCACGCCCGCAGACGCGACGCCGCCGGTATCCAGCCTGTTGCGCGAACTCGATGCCAGCCTGCCACCGGGCGCCGTGCTCAGCGTGATCGTGCCGGCCCAGTGGGGCCCGCTGGATGCGCAGCGCCTGCAGTTGTCGCACCAGGTGCGCTGGCAGGTACTGCCCGGCCGATCGCCGGCGACTGCGCCCGCCACTGCCGCGCCGCTCCGACTGCAGGCGATTGCCGACGACAGCACCGCACCGGCCCTGCGCTATCTGCGCGCCGTGCATGCTGCCTGGGCGCTGCCGGGCGGCTTGCCGGTCGGCACGCCGGCCGATGCCCAGCCGGCGCGCTGGAGGCCCGGCACCGTGGTGGTATGGCTGTCGCGCAGCGCCCCGCCGGAGTCGGTGATGGCCTGGGTCGCAGCGGGCGGGCAGGTGCTGCTGGATGCGCAAACCACCATCCCCCCCAACCTCGCCGCCGCGCTGCAGCCTGTGCAACAGGCCGCATCTGGCGACCCATTGCTCGATGCCGCGGCACTCGGCCACGGACGCCTGCTGCGGTGGTCCGCAGCGCTACAGCCGCAGCAACTGCCCGCGCTGCTGGATGCCGATTTCCCCGCCCGCCTGCACGACGCCCTGCAGCCGCTGCCCACACCCCGGCGCGCGTTGGCACAGACCCAGCAGCCACAACGCGGTGCCGCAAGCCGCCTGACCACCGCAGCGTGGCCGCTGGCACCGTGGCTGGTCGGCCTGGTGCTGCTGCTGTTCGCGCTCGAGCGCTGGCTGGCCACCGCGCCGCGCCGGGCCGCCCCCGCATGAGCACGCCGACACTGCAGCAGGCGTGGTGGGCGGCACGGCGGCGACAGGCCGCAGGCGTGCTGGTGTTCGGGCTGCCGCTGGCAGCGGTGCCGGCGGCGCTGGCATGGCGCACCGGTGCGCAGGCAGCCGTCGTGGCGCTGCTGCTTGTGGGTCTGCTGGCACTGGGCGGCGTGGCGCTGCTGGCCGCGCGGCGGCTCGATCAGACCTGGCTGATCCGCCGGCTGGACCGCGATCCCGATCTGGAAGACAGCAGCGATGTGCTGTTCACCCCCGTCACCCAGCTCGGTCCGCTGCAGACCCTGCAACGGCAGCGGCTGGAGCAGCGCCTGCGCAGCATCCCACGCGACCTGCGGCCGGCCTGGCCGTGGCAGCGGGCCTGGCCCTGGAGCGTGCTTGGCGTGTTCGCCTGTGGCGCGCTGCTGCTGTGGCCACAACCGGCCGCCCAACGCCCGCCGCCGGCCGACCGCGTTGCCGCAGCGCGTGCCAGCAGCGGCGCCCCCACGCTGCGGCAAGCGCAGCTGCGCAGCAGCCCGCCGGCCTACACCGGCCTTCCCGCCGCGCGGCTGCCCGGTCTGGATGCGCGCGTGCCCACCGGCACCCGACTGGACTGGCAACTGCAGGTCAGCCCGGCGGCGCACAGCGTGGCCCTGCGGCTGACCGACGGTCGAACCGTCGCGCTGGTCCGGCAAGGCGGCAGCGCTGCGTGGCAAGGTCACTGGGTCGCCGAGCGCGCCAGCCTGTACCGCATCCTCATCGATGGCGCGCCGGCCGACCGCCAGTTGCATCGGCTGGACGTGCTGCCCGACCGCCCCCCGCAGGTGCGCGTGCTCGCGCCCGAGCAGAGCCTGGTGCTGTGGACGCCGGCCAATGGCCCCTGGACCCTGCGCTTCGAAGCCAGCGACGATTATGCCGTGGCCGCCAGCGCCGAGCTGCGCCTGACCCTGGCCCAGGGCAGCGGGGAAAACATCACCTTCACCACCCAGCGCCGCATGCTCACTGGCAGCGGCGCGGCCCGGCAACGCAGCTTCGCCACCACGCTGCAGCCGCAAGCCTTGGGCATGGCCGCCGGCGATGACCTGATCGCCCAACTCATCGTGCACGACACCCGCCAGCCCGGTCCGCAGGAAGGCCGCAGCGCCAGCGTGATCCTGCGCTGGCCGCCGCCCGAACAGACCATGGCCGCCGGGCTGGAAGCCAGCGTCAAGCGGACCTTGCCGGCTTACTTTCGTAGCCAGCGCCAGATCATCATTGATGCCGAGGCGCTGCTGAAGGAAAAACCGCGCCTGGATGCGGCCACCTTTCTCAAGCGCTCCGATGCCATCGGCGTGGACCAGCGCCTGCTGCGACTGCGCTACGGCCAGTTCCTGGGCGAAGAAAGCGAAGGCGCGCCGCAAGTTCCGCCGACTACGGACGCGCCGCCCACCAGCGACGCGCCGGCCGACGATCTACCGACCGCCGACATGCCCACCGCAGATGCGCCAAGCGCGCCCGCCGCTGCGTCGGATACCCACGCCGGGCATGACCACGACAGTCACGATCAACACGCCCACGCCACCGAGCCGGGCGCCGCCGCACTGGACGATCACGATCATGACCATGGCGGCAGCAACGGACGGCCTGAGCGCAGCAGCTTCGGCCAGGCGGAGAACGTGCTGGCCGAATTCGGCCATACCCACGACCACGCCGAAGCTGCCACCCTGCTCGATCCGCAGACCCGCGCCCTGCTGCGCGCCGCGCTGGACCAGATGTGGCAATCCGAGGGCGAGCTGCGCCAGGGCCACCCCGAGCGCGCGCTGCCGTATGCCAACAAGGCGCTGGGCTTCATCAAGCAGGTGCAGCAGGCCGAGCGCATCTATCTGGCGCGGGTGGGCACGCAACTTCCGCCGATCGACCCCAGCCGTCGTCTCAGCGGCGACCGCGCCGGCCTGGGCGACCGCGCCGCCGGGCTGGACACCCGACCGGATCCGGACCCCTCCGCATTGCAGCTCTGGGATGCACTGGGCGAAGCCACCCCGGTGCCCGACGCCACCCTGGCCCGCTACGCACAGTGGCTGCAAACCCGGCAGGACCGCCTGCACGACCCGCTGAGCCTGGCCGCCGCCGTGGAAACCCTGCGCGCCGAACCCGAGTGCGCCAGCTGCCGCGCCCAGCTGCGCGCCCAGGTCTGGCGCACCCTGCTCGCCCCACCGGCAGCACCGTATCGCCGCGCCGCACCCGATGCCCGCGGCCAGCGTTATCTGGACGCGCTACGGCAGGAGATGCAGCCGTGAGTCCACACCTGATCCGCTGTCTCCCGATGCACCGGTCGATCGGAGCGACGTTGTGTGTCGCCGTGGCAGCAAGCGGTCCGCTGGCGTGCGCGCAGACCGCATCGCCAAGGCTGTACGACCGTCGCTTTCTGGATGCATTGCGCCGGGAGCCGCAACCATGACGCACTCATTGCCTTGGCTGGTCGGCGCGGCATTGCTGCTGGTCGCCGTCATCGGCTGCGTGCGCCTGCTGCGGACGCACGCCCGGCAACCGCAGCCGCGCATCCGGCTCTGGCTGCTGCTCGCCGCCCAAGCACTGCTCGCCGCGCTGCTGTATCCCGTGCTGCTGCCACCGCCGCGCGCCGGCAGCGGTGGGGAACTGCATGTCGCCACCGCCGGCACCGCCGCCGGGCAGGTCCCCACGCGCGACCTAGCACGCTGGGTCGCCTTGCCCGAGGCACCCGCGTTACCCGGCGTAACGCGGGTGCCGGACCTGGCCACCGCACTACGACGCGCGCCCGGCACCACCGCGCTGATCGTGCATGGCAGCGGCCTGCCCGCGCGCGACCGTGAGGGGCTGCCAATCCCGCCACAGCTGGCGCTTAACCCTGCACCGCCAGGCTTGGTCGCGGTGTCGACACCGCCGCCGGTGGCCCCGGGCGACACCATTTCCGTGGATGCGCAGCTGCAGGGCCTTCCCAACGCACGCGTGGAACTGCTCGACCCAGCCGGCCAGGTGGTGGACAGCGCAGGGGCCGATCGCGCCGGCCGCGTGCGCCTGCGTGGCGTCGCCCGGGCGCCGGGCCAGGTGCTGTTCGCTGTGCGTGCGCGCGATGCCACTGGCGCCGAACGTGGCCGCGTGGCGGTGCCGGTACTGATTGCCGCCATGCCGCCTACGCGCGTGCTGCTCCTGGCCGGCGCACCGCAGCCGGAACTGAAATATCTGCGCCGCTGGGCCAGCGATGCCGGGCTGGAAGTGCGCAGTCAGATCGCGGTCGGCCCCGGGGTGCAGTTCGGCGAGGGCGCCGCGCTGGATGCGGCCAGCCTGGACCGGCTCGACCTGCTGATCATCGACCCCCGCCGCCTGGTCGCACTGGGCAATGCGCAGCGTCAAACCGTGCGCGCGGCAATCCAGCGCGGTTTAGGCGTCCTGGTGCGCACCGACGGGCCACTGGATGCCGGCACCCGCGCGGCCCTGGCCGCACTCGGCCTTTCCGTCAGCGGCGGCAGCACCAGCAGCCCGTTGCCCGCACCGCAGCGGCTGTCGTGGCTGGCTCAACCCAGCGATCCGGCCGCCAGCCCGGACGATGCCCCAACAATTGCGCCGCTGCAACGTCGCGATCTGCAACCACAGGCCAGCGACGCCCTGATCGCCGCACGCGCCGACGATGGCAGCGCCCTGGGGTGGTGGCGCGCACAAGGCCGCGGGCGCATCGGCATCGGCCTGGTCGAAGACAGCTTCGCGCTGGTGCTGGCCGGCCGCAGCGATCTGCATGCCGCGCTCTGGGCGCACTTGTCCGGCGCCGTCGCCCGCCCGGGCGCCTTGCTACCCGCCCCAGTGCAGCAAGGCTGGTCGCAGCAACGCATGACCCTGTGCGACCTGAGCGCCGATGCCGTTGTCACCGACCCCAACCAGGCCCGCCAGCCACTGCTGCTGGAACGCAACGGCAACGCGCCGCCCTGCGCCGGCTACTGGCCAGCCCCCCCCGGCTGGCATCGTCTGCACAGCGGCACCACGCAACGCTGGCTCTACATCCGCGCGCCCAACGACGCACCCGCCATGTACGCGCAGCAACTGCGCGCAGCGACCATTGCGCTGGCGAGCGGCACTGCCGCCGCACCCATCGCCATACCTGCGACACAACCGGGCGCGCGTTGGCCGTGGCTGCTCATTTGGCTCGGCGTGGCCGCAGCGCTGTGGTGGTTCGAGCGGCGGCGGGAACACCAGGCATCGGCGCGCTGACAGCGCAACACCAGTTACCGCCGCTATTGTCTCTGACAATGCGGCAGACCGTCATATCACGGCCGTCGCGCATGGACGGCAGTGCCTACACCGCGCCATCTCATCATCGACGCAGTTTGGAGATCGGATGAAGATGCGTTGGTGTGTCATCCCGTGGCTCACATACGCAAGCCTGCTTGTCCTCCTGCGCTTTCCCGTCGTAGGCCCAAGCGACGCACTGGCAACCGCTTATGGCTTCGGGAGCCTATTGGTGCTCGGCATCCCCTGCTTGATTGGAAGTGCTCGGGCCCGTCGCGAGCTGGAAGCAACAGATCGCAAGCAATGGGAGCAGCTAACGCATTTCCCCGGGCTTGGACACGGTGCTTATAACGGGTTCGCCGAACTTGCATGGATCGCCCCACCTGCCGCATCGATTCCCGGGCACGTCAAACCGCTCTGGTTGAATGCGCGCAGGCGTCTGTGGACTCCGATTGCCTGGTTTCTGACAGGTATTCCAATGATCATGCTCCTATCGATCGGGCATCCCCAACAGAAACGAGCGCCTGTACACCCGCTTGGTATCGCCAATCGCATCGTCCTACCGCGTAGCGGGGAGTCTGAAGCGCTCTCGTTTAATGTCGTGATCGCCACACACGCTGCTTGTAACTGCATGTGCTCACCGGGCCATGAGGCAAACGTTTCTACGACCGCCGCCACACCCTGCAATGATTGTTCGCCGGCAATGCCACATCGTCGATCAACTGCAATCCCACCGATGCTGCCAACGCATCCACTGCCTCGGCATCGCGAATACCCGATGCGGGGTCGCGCTCGCGCAACATCGCGTCGAAGTCACGATTGCTGTCACTGATGAACTGCCCGTTGCGGTTGAATGGCCCGTAGACCGCCAGCACTGCATCCGTCGCCATCACCGTTGGCAAGCCGGCGAACAAGGCCTGCACCTGTGGCCAGCCCATGATGTGCAAGGTGTTGGCGCTGTAGATCGCATCAAAGCCACTGTGGCCATCACGCAGCGCGGGCAGGCGGGGCGGCGGTGCAAGCCCGGGCGCGGGCGTCAACACGGCTTGCAATGGAATAGGCGGTGGCGTGTTCGGCAGTGCAGCCTCATCCAGCCATTGCTGCATGCCGGGCAGATGATCGGCGTGATCGCTGGCCTGCCACTGCAACCATGGCATTGCTGCAGCGAAATGCACTGCGTGCTGCCCGGTGCCCGCGCCGATTTCCAGCACATGCTGCCGATCGGCAAAGTGCGCACGCAGCACGTCCAGAATCGGGTCGCGGTTACGCGCAGAGGCGGGCGAAAAGGGCTTGGTCATGATCAGCATCTGTCTGGGTGAAGACGATTATCGCGTAGCGGAAATTCTGCAGCGATCACTGCCTCGGTGGCATGAGAACGCGCGACATCGCAGTGGTGATCCTGCACCGCGTGTCACCCGCGTTGGCCTTACCTGCAGGACGTGTTGCACGATGACAACGCAGGCACTTTCGATCCGCATGACGTGCTCCGCATCACCGCGGCGGCGGCAATGCCTCATACGCACGCCGTACCGCGTCTTCGCCAAAGCGGCGCTCCAGGCGGCGCACGATGAAATGTCCGCGTGCCATCGCCTGGAAGTGGCGCATGAAAACGGTATTGAGCGTGGCGCCACTGACCGCGCCGACCAGCGGCACTGCCTGTACGGCAAGTTTTTCGCCCACATTCACCGAAAACTTCGCCGCAACCCGGGACACCAGCGACACCAGCACCGGTGCGCCCTTGCTGGCGAAGCCGTGCGCTGCCACGTAACTGGCCGCGGTGCTCAGTTGCTGCGCCATCGCCGCACGTACTGCGAAATAGCCCGATTCGGCGCCATCGTCACTGGCACTGCGGCCGCCATGCGCCAGCACTTCCAGGCAAGCCAGCGCAGTTTCTGGGTCGTGGAGCGATTCGCCTTCGGCACGGGCGATATCGGCGATGGAGCGCAGCATCACCGTGGTGGTCATCGGCAGCTCCACCATCAGCCCCGGCAGGCCGAAAAAGCCCCCTGCACCACCAGCAACGGCCACTGCCAGCGTGTGCCGCGTGGTGGATGCAGGCTGCTGCGCAGCGGTCTTGCTGCGCAGGCTCAGCAATGCCGATTTCATCGCCACCTGCAGCGCGCGGCGGGTCAGGCCATCGATGCTGCGGGTCACTATCTTGGGGAGCCGCTTGGTCATCAGGCTCTCGATCGGCGCACCCAGCGCGTTGGCCAGTTGCGCCGCCACGCCGGGGTTTTCCAGCAATGCGTGGGCCGTGGCCAGATCGCGCTGCGCGGCAGCGTCCATCACCGGTATCGGAAGCGTTGTCATGCCTGCTCATCATGGTTGGGACGTGGCCGATGTTACCCAGCGCGATGTGAGCGCCGCACAAGCGAACTGAACCATGCTGCGCCTGCAACGCAATTGGCTGTTAAAATCCGGGATCATCGGCGTCCAAGCAGCGATTGCTCACCAGATGAATTGCGAGATCCGCCATAGCATCGTCATTGCCGCCGCACCCGAAGTGGTGTCCGCTGCCTTGTCCGAGCCCCACCAGCTTGCGCATTGGTGGAGTCGCGAAGTGAGCCTGGCCGACGATCTGGTGCGCCTGGATTGGAGCCGGCAGGGCTGGCGAGTGGAGCTCAGTATTGATGCCGGGGCCAATCATCAGCTGGTGTGCTGGCGCTGCCACGATTCCAACATGCTCGATACCGACGCCTGGAAAGGCACCGTGATGCGCTTCGAGCTACGCTCCACCAGCCAGGGCACACAGATTGATTTCGTGCAGTCCGGCTACCGCGATTCGCCGTGCAAAGAGGCCTGCGCGCGCGGCTGGCGTTTCTTCCTGGGCAGCAGCCTCAAACGCTACGTGGAAACCGGCGAGGGCGCGCCGTCGGCCGATATGCGCATGCCCGAATCGCTAGAGCAATACCCGCACAGCGCACGCTAGATGATGCAAAGGCGCGCGTTGGCAGCGTTCAACGCGCTGCGTCGATGACGGGCAACAGCATGTAGACCTGAAACACAGCGAGCTTTCCGCCCATCGCATCATGACCAACAAGAACAGCTCACAAAGCGATTCCGCAGACTGCCAGGCAGCCGCTCGCAACAGTGTGTTGGCCCTCTAGCCGCCCTCCTCGACGATTCTGGCCGTCGCCCCGCCTCCAGGTTGGCGGCGATGCCCAGTGCCATCGCTCGCATCGTGTATCGCGCACGAAGCAACCCGCTGCTGCGGTAACACGACATGCGCCTGACGCAGCAGACGCATGCCGTGCGAAAAACGCCGATCGCTCACGCCGTGCGCGGCTGGCCCATCGATGATGCTGTATTGACCGGCAACTGCGCATCCACCGTCACCGGGCTGTCGGCCTGCAACAGTGCGCGCGCTTCGGCGTCGCTGGCGACCGCCGGCGGCGAGCCGCGTAGCGGTAATCCCGCGGTTTCGCGCACGAACAACATGGTCAGCAAGCCGATTGCCGCTGCACCCATCAGGTAGTACGCCGGTACCAGCGGGTCGCCGGTGCGCTCGACCAGCCAAGCGGTGACCAGTGGCGTGGTGCCGCCGAACAACGAGACCGAGACGTTGAAGCCGATCGACAACGCGCTGTAGCGCACCGGCGTGTAGAACAGCGCCGGCAACGTGGACGGCATCGAACTGGTGAAGCACACCAGCGCCAGACCAAGCAGCATCAGCCCGGCGAAAATCAATCCGTCGTGACCGCTGCCGATCAGCAACAGGCATGGGATCGCCAATGCAAACAGTGCGATGCAGGCGCCGATGATCATGGGCCGCCGCCCCAGTTTGTCGCTGAACATGCCGCCGACGATGTTGAGCGGCATCATCACCAGCATCACCAGGATGATCAGCAACAGGCCCTTGCTCTCGGCGTAGCCCATGGTGACGCTGAGATAGCTGGGCATGTAGGTCAGCAGCATGTAGTCGGTGACGTTGAACACCAGCACCAGGCCCACGCACTTGAGCAGTTGCGGCCAATGCAGCCGCAGCAACGTCATCACGCCTTGCGCGGCGCTCTGTCGTTCGCGCTGCTCGGATTGTTCGGTGTAGGCGCGAAATGCCGGGGTTTCTTCCAGCTTCATGCGCATGTACAGACCGAGCAGACCGAGCGGGCCGGCGATCAGGAACGGCACGCGCCAGCCCCAATCGAGCATCTGCGCCGGGGTCACGCTCATGTGCAACACGGTGACGGTGGCAGCGCCGGCGATGTAGCCACCAAGCGTGCCAAATTCCAGCCAACTGCCCATCAGGCCGCGATTGCGATCGGTGGCGTATTCGGCAATGAAGGTGGCCGCGCCACCGTATTCGCCGCCGGTGGAAAACCCTTGCAGCAAACGCGCCAGCAACAACAGTGCAGGCGCCCACAGGCCAATGCGCTCGTAGGCAGGAATCAGGCCGATGCTGAAGGTGCCCAGCGCCATCAGGATCATCGTGGCCGCCAGCACTTTCTGGCGTCCGTAACGGTCACCGAGTGGGCCGAACACCATGCCGCCAATCGGCCGCACCAGAAAGGCCACGGTGAAGGTGGCAAAGGTGGCGATCAACTGCGCGGTCGGATTACTGGCCGGGAAGAACACCTGGCCCAGCGTCACCGCCAGATAACCATACACGCCGAAGTCGAACCACTCCATCGCATTGCCCAGCGCCGCAGCGCCGACGGCCTTGCGCAGCATGCCGCGGTCCACCACGGTGACATCATCCAGTTGCAGCTGGCGGCGGCGTTTGAACCAGCCAAAGTGCGAACGCATCGCGCGGGCATCATGCATCTGTGGTCTCCGTAAGTCGCGCCTCGGATTGCTCGTCGGACGCAGGCCATCGCTGCCCGCTCGCCCTGGCAACGCACAGGACACGGCACATCACGCAAGCACGGCAGCGCATTGCACTGGATGACACCGGAGGCATTCCCGGACGGCCGCGTGGGTTCAGCGACGCTGCGGGACAGACGACCAAGGGATGGGCAATGTCCAGGGGCTTGATCAGTGCGCTATGTTACTACAGCGCGCAGATCGTTGCAGGCGCGACTGCGTGCAGCACGGGAAAAGACCTTGGGTCTGGCGGATTCGTATGCACGAGTGCGCGATGTGCATAGACGCGATCACCCTGTCTTGTGCGTGCACGTACGCCGCCACCTCGTCACGCAGGCCCTGCATCATGGCGGCGAGTGCATCTGCATTAACGCGGTGGGTGCGCGCGTTTTGTAGCGACTGAAAATCACTGCTGCATGCGCCAGGCGACTGCGCGCCATGTGTTTAAGCGCTTTTACTGGTCCCAAGTGCGCGGCGCAGCAGTGCACTGCTGCAGGCAATCAACCGGCATCCAGCACCGACAACATGTCTTGCAGATCCTCACGCGTCTGCGGCCTCACCGCACGCGCCAACTCTTCGCCATCGCGCAGCAGGATGATCGTGGGCCACAACTTGACGCGAAAAGAGCGGCCCAGCGGCCGCCCTTTTCCATCTTCGATCTTGCGGTAGTCGATCGCTTCGTATCCACCCAGCAGCTTTTGCAGCAGCGGCTGGGCGGCAATGCAGTGGCCGCACCAGTCGGTACCAAACTCCAGCACTTGCAGTCCGGTCTGTGCCTCCACCGCACTGCGTTCCGGTGCCTGGGTGGCGTACTCGCGCACGAACCCCATCGTCTCGCTGCTCCGCTGCGTTACGACAGGGCGCGCTGGATATCTTCCAGCGGCAGGTTGGTCAGATCCTTGGCAAGGTCACCCACCAGACGCTGCTGGGTTTGCTTGTGCAGCAATGGGCGCACGCGGCCCAGCGTGGTCGGATCCGCCACCAGCACCAGATGCGTGTATTCGTGTTTCAGGGCGCCATCGTTCAAGGCGTGCGAGAGCTGCTTGGCGAACGTCATTTCGTCCAGGTCCGCCTCGGTGAGGTCCCGCGGTGCCTTGCCGGCCGGGCCGTCGTCATCGACGTTCTGCACATCGGTACGCGCATGCTGGCGCAGTACCACCTTGGATTCGTTGCCGGTGTTGGTGAACCAACGGGCTTCGCCGCCATCGGCCACCACGACCAAGGCCCCCTGAGGAATTTGCAGACTCATGCGATTCTCCTGGTGAATGATGACGCTGCAAGTACAGCGCCGGTCGGTCTCAACCTAGGCGAGAAGATGTAAGTTTCGCGCCTAGTCGGTGTCAGCATCGCGTTAGTGCTGCGCTTGGAACTGCGGCGGCGGCGGCTCTAGGTGCTTGCTTGAAAAAAGCGTGCGATCACGCCGAGCGCCTGCTGGCTTTCCGGCTGCGCGAGCGGTCCCTTTCGCCAATGCCGTGTCATGCAGTGTTCTCCCAGGCGCTTTGGGCCGAGGAGGATAGCCTGCGTTCGGCCGCGTTCAAGCCAGGCGCGTGGCATCACCTGGCACGATGCAGTGCATCAGCCCAGATAGGGCCGCTCGCTGGCAAACAGCAACTGCTGTGCGCCACGTCGCCACGCATCCGGGCAGCGTTCGCCCAGCAGCACGGCCGCCATCGTATAGGCCAAGCCGCGGCCGACCAGGCTGACGCCGCCCAGCGCCGCTTCGGCCTGCTGCTGGCTGCTGCCGGCCTGCACCGCCTCGAAGAACCGCGCGATGTGCGCGCCGTCTTCGCCGCTGCCTTGCAGGGTCGCCGCGCGCAACGCATCCATCGGCCAGCCTTCGCGTGCGGCCAGGGCCCAGGCGCTCGGTGCGATGATCGGGTCGAGCCCGGCACTGTCGGGGAGTGCACGCGCCCGCTGCTGCAACGCGGCGCTGGCACCCTTGGATGCAGCGGCGAGCCGGACGATGCGTGCGTGCACGTTGGCATTGGCGGCCGCCTCTGACACTGCCGTGTCCAGCTGGCCGTGGGCCAGCGCGTAATAGCTGTGGTACGGCGTGCCCTGCGTGCGTTCGCCGCCTTCCAGTGCCACGATCGACGCCAGTGATGGCGACTGCTGCGCCATGCCCGGCAGGTCCGTCGCCAGGCCACGGTAGCGCTGCAACCGCGCCAGCATCGGCAACACCTCGTCAGCCAATGCCGGCGCACGCGCTGCTTGTTCGTACAGCGCCTGGGCTTGCGGCAGATGCAACTGGCCGACCTGCACGGCTGCTGCTGCGCGTTGCAGCCAGGGGTCGTTGGGCCAGCGCGCCTGTGCGGCAAGAAACGCCTGGTCGCGCTCGGGGGTATCGCTGCTGCAGCGGATCGCCGCGTACTGCAACGCAGAAGCATCCGGATGCGCCTGGGCAGCGGCGGTGTGCTGCTTGCACACTTGCGCACGTTGCTCGGGTGTGGCGATGTCCTGCTGCATGCGCAGCGCCACCACGTCTTGCGGGTTGCGTTGCAGGCGCTCGGTCAGAATGCCGGGCACGGCCTGTGGCGCGGTGCTGCGCAATTGCTCCATCCACTGCTGCAGGTACGCCGAGCCCGCATCGTCCCACCGCGCATGCGCGGTGATCAGCGCCAGATCGCGCTCAGGGCCCAGCTCGCCCAGCAGTTCATGCGGCGCACGCCCGGACACGGCCGTCAGCACGTCGCGATACTGGCTGCCCTTGCCGCTGACCTTCTCCGGCGGCGCGCTGAAGATGTCCTGCGCCTGGGTGCGTTCCCAGCGCGTGGTGCTCAGACTGCGCGTGGTGTCTTCGCTGGCCGAGCCGTAGCTGGCCCGCCAGTTCAGCAGCAGCGCGGCACCGGCGACGTTGTAAGCGAACTGGCCGCCATGGCCGCCACTGGGCGCATCGAAGCGTTCGATCGCCGCGCCGTTGGCAGCGCGGGTTTCGACGTGATGCGTTGCGCGTTCGGACAAGCGAAACACATGGCGGTCATTGGCCGGGATGGTAGCGGACTGTCCATCGATGGCCACCGTCACGGTCTGCTGCAAGCCGTTGTAGGCGACTACTTCGGCCATTCCCACGGTGCCGCCGGCCCACAACACGCCAGCAACAATGGATGCGGCCACCGCCACCCGCGCCACCGACGGAAACACGCCGTCGGCGGCCAGAAAGCGCTGCCACAGGTTCTGCCGCAGATCGCGTTGCCGCTCCTCGCCCGGCAGGCGGATCGGGTAGTCGCCCGGCGCTGCCGGGGGCGTGTCGTCGGTCGGCGAGGCCTCGTCATGCCGCAGGCGCTCGGCTACGGCGTTCTCTGCGCGCAGCAACTCTTCCAGACTGGCATCGCGCAGCGTGCCCAGGGCGTCCAGGGTGACCTGCACCCAGCTGCCGGCTGCCTTCATCCAGGCATTGATGTTGTTGTCGTCAGCCTCGACCAAGCCGAATTCCGGCAGGCACTGCGACCACTGCGGCTTGCCCAGGGCCTGCGCCAACGGTGCATTCAACCGCACCCGCCCGGCTTGCGCATACACCTCACACAGCGCGCGTTGCACCTGATTGCAGGCCGCCACCAGCTTGCGCAGTTCCTTGGCCGAGACGCGGCCATCGGCGATCACGCTATGGAAGGTCTGCAGGTACAGCAGGTTGGCGTCTTCCAGATCGGCGATGGTGTGATCGGTGTAATGCAGCACCGCCAGATAGCCGCGCAGCAGCGCCGGCCAGTCGCCGCCGATGGTGTTGGCGGCCGCCAGGTGCACGCTGCGGCAACGTTGATCGTGGCCGCTGACGCGCGCGCGCAGCACCCGCAGTTCGTCGTCCAGTTCGGCGATCACCGCCGGCAGCTGCGTACGCGACAGCGTGGTGCCCTTCCAGGTCACCACACCGCCGGCCGCACGCAGCCCGCCATCCATCAAGCCTTGCAAGGTGGCGCGTTGGCGCTCGCGCTCGCGCAGCTGTTCGATCGCCTGGCCATCGTCGGGCAGATACAGGCCGTCCAACGCCTGCAGCAGATCGCCGGAGGGTAGCGGCGTGGCATACAGCTCGGCCAGCGTGCGCGCGGTACGCGTGCAGGAGCGCCCCAGGTACAACCCTTGGTAGCGCCGCGACAACGACAAGGCGGCGAATTCGCGTTCCAACTGCTCCAGCGAAACAGCGGTGTCCACACAGGTGAGCGCCTGGCCGTTGAACATGCCCAGCGACACGCGCTCACGCAGCGCCTGGGCGCCGTGCAGCAGATCCATCGCCGGGCGCGCATCGATGGCGCAGGCGATGTAGCGGCGTTTGAGATTCTCCTCGCGCGCGGCGCTGGGTGGATGCGTGGCCCACATCTGCGAGGGCTGCGCGATTTCGGTATGAAACAGCCGGTGCGTCGGCGCCGCCTCGGTCGGTACCGCCGGTACCACACCGTGCCCCGGGTCGTTCAGCACCACGCGCATGTGTTCGATGATGCGCGACTGGATGGCGAACAGATCCTTGACCGGGCGGTCCTGGGCGAACTCGCGCGCGGCAAAGCGCAGCGCGCGCTGGAAGCCGTCGTCGGCCGCTTCCAGCTTGTGCAATGCGTGCACCAGCGCATCGCTGCCGGTGAGCGAGGCGGCCACCAGGTCGGCCTGGTATTCCATCTCGCGCGAGAGCGCCCGCTGCGCCAGTACCACGCCACGGAAGGTAATTTCGACCAGCGAGCGGATCGACCACACGATCAGCGACAGCCCCCAGCCGATCCACGCCACGCGCAAATCGATGCGCGACAGCGTCGCCAGCACGCGATCCAGTGCATCGCGCTTGCCCACGATATGCGCGGCGATCTGCTGGGCGATATACACCCAACGGCCGACCGCCATGGTGCGCTGGGCGAAATGGCCGAATTCGTGCGCGAGCACCGCCTTCAACTCGCCCAGGTTGAGCACATTGACCAGGCCCAGCCCGATATCCAGATTCTTGCGCGAGGGCAGCAATAGATTGATCAGCGACAGGTCGTAGAACACCCCGGCGTTGACCTGCGCCGACAGATAGACCTTGTGCGGGCGTGGTGCACCGGCATCGTCGGCCAGCTGGTGCAAGAAGGCGAACAACGCCGGCTGCTCGGCGGGCATGAGTTCCATCGCGCGGGCGTCGCGTTCGGCGCGCTTGTTGAACACCAGCGCCTTGGCCATGAACACCGTCAGAAACGCAGCGCCTGCCGCCACCACCCACAACCAGAACGCCTGCTCGCCACCGGAGCCCTGCAGCAGGCCGGCCACCAACCGGTAGGCGGTCCAGCCGAACCACACCAGCAAGCCCAGATACACCGCGATGAAGCCGCCCAGCCCGAGCATGGCCAGCCAGGCGTTGCGGCGGTAGTTGCTGCTGGGCGCAGTGAGCTGTTCCGGCACCACCGCCGGGCCTTGCGGATAGAGCGATTCCATTCGTTTCCCCTGATGAGTGGCCGGGCACCACGCAGTCGTTCGGCATCCCGGCCGTGCGATTCGATCCACCGGGCGTGCTGTCCCCTCGCCCCGGCAGCGCAGAAAATAGCCGAGCGCGGCGACAAAATCCACGTGGCGCGGACGAGGCGGGGCACGCCCGCAGCGCGATCGCCTCAGCGCCGCTGTAACGCGGTCATTCGCGCGTGGCGGCGCGCTCGGCCTGCACCTGCCGCACCGCCTGCACGGCCGAGCGGGTCAATGGGGCGGGTAAGGCATCGAGTCCGAACCAGCCGAGTTCCAGCAGCACCTGCGGCTCGCACAGCACAGCGTGTTCGGAACCCTGGATGCTGGCCAGATACACCGGCGCCACCCAGTGTTGGGGCGGATCCATGTCCGGTTCGAAGTGGCTGACCACGCACAGCACGCGCTGCGGGTGCACCTGCAGACCGGTCTCTTCGAGCACCTCGCGCACCACGGTGGCCTCCACGGTTTCCATCCAATCCACCTTGCCGCCGGGCAGGCCCCAATGGCCTTGCTCGGGCGCACGCCCGCGCCGCACCAGCAGCAAGTGACCATCGGCCCGCTGGATGAAGGCGCCACAACCAACGCGCGGGCGTAACTCGGAAGACATCGGCATCAGCAACTCTCGCAGACTCTGGTACACCAGTGTCCTGGATGTGGCGGCTACGGGGAATGCTGGCAGGCATGGTCGATCGCCACATGCCCAGTCGTTTGAGGATCGCCATGCATGGAGCAATCGCCGTGGCGTGCAGCGGCGGATGCCTGCGCATTGGCGTTATGTCAGTGATGGTCTGCAATAACGCCGCCTTAGCACCGCATTGGCCAGCATGATCGCCTTTCCGCGCCATGCTGGCGCGTAGCTGTTGGAGAAGTGCATGTCTCGAATTCTTGTCATCGGCGGCCACGGCAAGGTGGCGCGCCTGCTCACGCCGCTGCTGGTGCGTGGCGGGCATCAGGTCACTGCGCTGTTCCGCAACCCTGCACACGAAGACGACGTGATTGCCGATGGCGCCACGCCGGTGGTGTTCGACATCGAACACGCGCAGACCGATGCCATTGCCGCACAACTGGCCGGGCACGCTGCGGTGGTGTGGTCGGCCGGCGCGGGCGGCGGCGATGCGGCACGCACCTATGCGGTGGATCGCGATGCGGCCATCCGCTCGATGCATGCGGCCGAGCAGGCGCGCGTGCGTCGCTACGTGATGGTCTCGTATCTCGGTGCCGGGCTGGAACACGGCGTCGGGCCGGACGATGCGTTCTTCGCCTATGCGCAGGCCAAGGGCGCCGCCGATGCGCACCTGCGCAGCACCCCGCTGGACTGGACCGTGCTTGGTCCCGGCCGGCTCACCTCGGATTCGCCGTCGGGCGGCATCACGCTCGACCCGGGCAGCGACACTGACGGTGGCGTCTCGCGCGGCAACGTGGCACAGGTGATCGCTGCCGTACTGGCAACGCCAGCCAGTATCGGCAAAACGCTGGGCTTTATCGACGGCCAGACACCCATCCCGCAGGCGCTGCTGCAGCTGGAATGAACGCAGCACCCCGCGCGATCCACACTGCACGCGGTGACCGGGGCCGGCTAACGAATTCCTAAAGCCGGCACCCGCATAGTCGCGAGCGCAGCCATTGTGGAGGTCGCTTATGTCCGCGTTCGCCAGCCCGGGCCGCGCCGGGATTCTGCCGCCGTCTCTGCTCGAACACCTGGCGCAGGCGGCATCCGCGCATGCGCGTCAGTGCGCGGTGCTGTCGCGGCAAATCACCTCGCAGCTGCGGCAGCAGCGCGCACTCGGGCTGCTGGCACGCGCCGATGCGCCGGCTGCAGAAGCCGAGGCAAAACAGACTGCCTGGCTGGTGCAACGACGCATTTACGATGCCCAGCATGGCACCACCCTGCCCGGCACTCTGGTACGCGACGAAGGCGCCGCGGCTACGCAAGACCAGTCCGCCGCCTTGAATGAGTCGGTTTCGGATGTGCTCGGCGTACTGATGAAGCAGTACACGCTGCGCCGGAGCGCCGACCAGGCCGACTGGATCATCGGCGCCGGCGTGTCGATGCTTGGCATCAACGGCGTGGGCCTGCGCTCGATGCAGGCACCTGGCAGCGCGTACGATGACCCGGCGCTGGGCAAAGATCCACAGCCGGCCACCATGGCCGGTTATGTCGACACGCAAGAGGACGATGGCGGCGTGCACCACAACGCCGGCATTCCTAACCACGCGCTCTATCGTGCCGCCGTCGCGATCGGCGGTGCTGCGTGGGACAAGACCGGGCGCATCTGGTATCGCGCGCTCACCGGCGGCAAACTGGCCGCCTGTGCGGACTTCGCCACCTTCGCCGCGCTGACCGTCAACGTGGCCAGCGCCGACGACGGCGCCCCCAGCAGCGAAACCGCCGCCGTGCAGCAAGCCTGGCGCGACGTGGGTGTGCTCGCATGAGCACACAACGGCCACCGATAGAGCCGGGCGTGACCTTGCGACTCGCACGCGAGGGCGGCGTGGCGGCCTTTCCGGCCATGCGCCGCGAGCGCCAGCTGGTGATGGATGCGCTGGATGCTACGCAGCGGCTGCACCTACGTAGCGTGCTGGATCAGTGCATGGTGCATGCGCTGCCGGCCCCGCAGGCCGGCGGTGGCGACCGTCGCTATTTCAGCATCGTCTGGGATGGCGCCAGCGAGCCGCTGCGCATCCCCGAAGAACATGCGCCAGCCGAAATCGTGCGGCTATGGAAGCAGGGCACGCTGTAGCGCAGATCGACTGCCGCAGGGTGGCTTGGGGGCATCCCTCGACGGCGACGCGTGTGCGCCGTGCCGCAGTGACGCGTACACAAACGCAGACACCGCGCAGTGCGCGGTGTCTGTCGGTAAACGAATGTGGTCCAACTGCGGATGCCTGCACCCTTTAAGCTGCCTAGATGCTCTAGGGCTGCACAGCTGGTGACGCATAGTGGCGCCCATCACGTTAGCGCGACGTGCAGCGCAGAGGTCAGTCTGAAGACATGGCCCTCATCGCTGCACTGCACCAAGCACCCGGTGCGCGGCGCCCAGTCAATTCTCCGGATGCGCTTCCACCAGATGCGCCAACAGCATCAACGAATCTTGCCAGCCTAGGTAGCAAGCATGCAGCGGGATCTGCTCGGGTATGCCTTCCTGCACCACATGCAAATCGGTACCGCACGGCAACGCGTGCAACTGCACCGTGGTCAGCATGGTGCCGGCAGCGACGGGTCGTCGAACGCATCGTCGTAGCGCAGCAACGCATTGGGTTGCAGCGCGCGGTAGGTGCCACCGAACGCGTGCCGCTCGCCATTGGCGAAATTGGTGAAGGCCATGCGGAAGGTGCCGCCGACATGTGCCTGCAAATGCTCGACGGTGCAGGTGAACCCGTTCGGCGGCAGCCACTTGACCACCGCATCGGCTTGGAGGAAAGCGCGATAGATCCGCTCGGGGCTGGCACGTACAACGCGGTGGAGCGTAACGGTGGACATAGGCACTCGCTTGGGCAGAGGACGTGTGTACATGCTAGCGATGAACGAACCTCTGCAAAACATGGCAGGCGATTGCCTGCCTGCATCAACGCTCTGCCCAAGCAGCGTTCGCTCGGCAAGGTATCGGTTGGCCGCATTCGTGTGCGATGCATTGCCGGGGACGACAACGCGCGAGGTGCCTTGCTGCACGTTCGAACCGGTGCATCCGCCAGCACATCGGCAGCGCGCGGGCATCGGCTCACATTGCCGCCGCGACCGGCTTCGCGGATAGTCGCAGCACTGCTCAGACGATTTCTTCCATGATGCTCGCGACCTTGTTGTTGCTCGCCGCCGGACTGCTAGGTGCCGTTGTGCTCGCTGGCGGCGTCTGGTGGTTGCTGGCGCGCCGCCGTGACGCCAAGGCCGATGACAGCGCGCCACCACTTGCCGTCGGCGCGCCCACCGCACACGCGTCGTCCTCGCCGATCGCACCGGAACCACTGCCAGCCGCGCCGCTGCAGCAACCAGCGCAGCGGCCCACCGCACAGCCACTGCAGATCGAACCACCGCCGATGCGCCCGCTGTTGCGGCGCATGTATGCGGCGGTGATGGCCACGCCCTCGCTCGCCGAGGGCACGCTGCCGACCGACCCTGCGCAGACGGAGGTGCTGGCCGCTGTCGGCGCCGCGCTCGAACATGTCGACCTGCGCCCGCAATTGCTGCCGCGCCGCCCGCACCTGTTGCCGCAGCTGATGCGTGCGGTGAACGACCCGGACGCTTCCGGTCGTGGCATCGCCACAATCATCGCGCAGGACCCGGCGCTGGCGGCCAACCTGCTGCGCATCGCCAATAGCGCGCTGTATCGCCCGCAAGGCGGCCCGCTGGAAAGCCTGGAGCGTGCGGTCGTGCATATCGGCACCGAAGGCGTGCGCCAGATCGTCGCTGCAGCCGTCATGCAGCCGGTGTTGAGCCTGGATGGCGGCCTCTACTCACGCCTGCCCGCTGCCGTGTGGGATTACGCACTGCGTACCGCCACCGCCGCAGCCGCCTATCTACGCCAACGCGGCGGCGACACCTTGTCCGGTCAACTCGCCGGCCTGCTGCAGGGTCTGGGCGCGATCGTGATCCTGCGCGTATTGCGCGACACCTACGCCGAGCGCCCCGGCGTGCCCTACAACCTGCAGGTCGCCGCCGCCCTGGTCGAACGCCATACCGCTGCAGTGGCCAAGACCATTGCCACTGTCTGGGACCTGCCTGCGCAACTCAGCACCGCGCTGGACGAACAGCGCCCCGAACACGACACCACCCTGCTCGCCACCTCACTCGGACTGGCCCTGCGCTACGGCCGCCTCGCCGCCGCCCTGGCCATGCTCGCCCGCCACGGCGCCGAGCACGAAGACCACGCGCTCAGCATCCTGGCCACCCTGGAGCCGGACAGCGAGGCCAACGCCGCACTGTGGCAACGGCTGGTGGCTGCGAGCGTGGAGTAATGCATTTCGACGGCGACCGCGACGCATCCTTGACCGATCTGGAGGATCTCAACGAATGCATCTGTCGCCGCGGCCCAGTCATGCTTCATGGATTTACTGCACACGATCTTGGGAGACAAGAACAAGATTTTTTCTGGATCCAGAACACCTTCAGCCACGAAACTTGACTAGAGGTTGTCCCATGCGGGTAAAGATGCGATCCAGGTGCGTGAGCGGCACACGCTCTGCTTTCCTTTTGTTCTCACTGCATTGACAGCCTGTGCCATGCAGGCCAATCGGCAATTGGATACGAGCTGTTGAAAATCACAACGAGGCGTCGATCTCGAAAAAAATACTTGCATCCATGAGGATGGAATCCGCAAAGGCTGTTATCCATGTCGGCATGCGCAAGGAAGATGTGCTCACGCTACTGGATCCGCCCGATGATTCCGAAGACGCTGGGAGCACATCCACCGATGTGTACCACCTTGGCATGTCTCCATACGCAGGAGACACCCAGGCATACGAGCTCACATACAAAGACGGGAAAGTGGTTAGTCACCATACCGTGCAAGGCTAAACGGGTGTCTGCGCGCGGGCGGTTCCTGCCGGCACACTCATGCCTGTGCGGAGATCAACTCCTTCACCCGCGCGGTCAGCACGCTTACGCTGAACGGCTTGGTCAGCACCGCCATACCCGCTTCCAGGTGGCGGTCGTCCAGCAAGGCGTTCTCGGCAAAGCCGGTGATGAAAAGCACCTTGAGCCCGGGGCGGTGGGTGCGGCCGGCGTCGGCCATCTGACGGCCGTTCATGCCGCCGGGCAGGCCCACGTCGCTGATCAGCAGATCGATGCGCGCATCCGATTGCAGCAGGCCCAGGCCGGCCACACTGTCGCCGGCTTCGATGACGGTATAGCCCAATTCCTGCAATACCTCGCCCAACAGCAGACGGATGGCCGGTTCGTCGTCGACGATCAACACCGTCTCGCCGGCATCGGTGGGCGTGAGTTGCAGCGGATCGGCATGGGCATCGGGCTGCGTTGCATCGCCCAGATGGCGCGGCAGATACAGGCACACACTGGTGCCCTTGCCCACTTCCGACTGGATCCGCACCTGCCCGCCGGATTGCTTGGCAAAGCCATAGATCATCGACAGCCCCAGCCCGGTGCCTTCGCCCAGCGGCTTGGTGGTGAAGAACGGGTCGAACGCGCGCGCCACCACGTCCGGTGGCATGCCGGTGCCGGTATCGCCGACGCATAGCCACAGGTACGGGCCCTGGCGCATGCCCAGTTGCCGTTCCAGGTCGTGGTCGATCCAGTGGTTGCCGGTCTCGATGTGCAGCCGCCCGCCATCGGGCATGGCATCGCGCGCGTTGATGCACAGGTTGAGCAAGGCGTTTTCCAGCTGCGAGGCATCCACCAGCGCGGGCCACAGCGCGGCATTGGGGGTGTAGTCCACCTGGATGCCCGGGCCCACCGTGCGCTGCACCAGCTCCAGGATACCGGCGATCAACTGGCTGACGTTGGTCGGCTTGGGCAACAAGGTCTGCCGCCGCGCAAACGCCAGCAAGCGGTGCGTCAACGCCGCTGCGCGCGTGGTGGCGCTCTGCGCAATCCCCAGATAGCGCGGCAGCTCCGGGAAGCGCTGCTGCTCCAGGCGCAGCGTCATCACTTCCAGCGCGCCGGAAATACCGGCCAGCAGATTATTGAAGTCGTGCGCCAGCCCGCCGGTGAGCTGACCCACCGCTTCCATCTTCTGCGATTGGCGCAGCGCCTCTTCGGCCGCCATCAACTCGCGCGTGCGCGCGGTGACGCGCTGCTCCAGCGTCTGGCTCAGGTCGCGCAGCGCGGCCAACGCACGGTCGCGTTCTTCGGACAGGGCGTGGCGTGCATCGATATCCAGCAGCACGCCGGGAAACCGCAGCGGCGTGCCGTCGGGCGCATGTTCCACACGACCGTTGGCTTCCAGCCAGTAGTAATTGCCGTCGCGGCGTCTGACCCGGTACTGGTGCGCATACGCACCGCCACGCGCAATCGCCGTGCTGATCGCCGCGCGCAGGCCATCGCGATCGTCCGGGTGCACCGTGGCGATGACCTGCTCCAACGGCAGGCCGGTGCGGCTGATGGACGGGTCGAAGCCGAAGGTCTCGGCAAAGGCCTCGTCCACCGAAAACGCATCGTTTGGCAGGTCCCAGATCCAGGTGCCGATGATCGCGCCGGCGGCCAGCGCCAGCTGCACGCGCTCGGCATTGCGGCGCGCGACGGTCTCCGCTTCCAGCGCGCGATCGCGCTCGCTGGTACGGCTCACCACTTCATGCACCAGATGCGTGTTCTCGTTGCTCAGCATCGCGTTTTGGATCTCGCGATCGCGTTCGGCCGCCACCTGTGCAGTCGTTTCGATGGCGATGTTCAACAGCCCCACGATGCTGCCGTCCTCTCCACGGATGGGTGAGGCGGTGGCATTCCAGTAAGTGGTTTCGCGCACGCCGTTGCGCAGCATCGGCAACGACACAACGCCCTGACCATAGCCGACGCCGGTGCGCATCACCTGCGCAAATTCCCCGGCGATGGGCGCATAGGTTTCGCCCCAGACCTCGGCCACCGGTTGCCCCAACGCGCGCGGATGGCGGTCGCCCAACGAACGCAGGTACACATCGTTGTAGAGCATGCGCAGGTCCGGCCCCCACAGCACCGCACCCAGCAACTTGGCGTTGAGCACCATCGACAATGCCGAGCGCAGCGATTGCGGCCAGGTATGCGGGTCGCCCAGCGGCGTGGCCGCCCAATCGTGCGCGCGGATCGCCGCGCCCATGACGCCGCCGCCTGACAGGAACTCCAGAGCGTTTGGCTCGATGGCGGGGTGCGCTGTGCTCACGTGATGGCGGCCGTGCCTGGTTGGAAGTGGCGCATTGTGGCATGCGCTCCTGCACGCGATGTGCAGTGCCCGTGCAGCGTAATTGCCTGCAGTCCGGGGGCGGTGTGGCTGTAGCCAACCAGGCCTGCAGGCAGCCACGCCCGCCCCGCAGCCACACATAAAAAACACCGGGCCATCCCTGGACGGCCCGGTGCCGAGCGAGTCGCGGCATCCATCGCCGGAAGGATTGCCCCTGCACCTTGCTCAGGTCCTGCTCCCTGTCGACAGCGCCGGCTTGCGCACGGTGCCCTGCTGCAGGCCACGGTTCCCCACCGAGTGCCTTCCACGCAAGCGCTTACACCTCGACGATCGGGTCGCTGCGGCGGCCGAAACGGCCCGCACCAAACGCGATGCCGGCACCCAGGATCAGCAGCACCAGAGTGGTCCAGGCCGCGCGCGACACGCCGCGGGCGGCCACATCACCGGCCTGGCGGGCCTTCTGCTCGGCCGTGCGCTTGAGCGATTCGGACTGCGCCACGGCTTTCTGGTAGCTCTGCGCGTAGTTGTCGGCAATCTGCTCGGCCTGCGCGCGCGACTTGCCGGAGCGCGCGACGATCAGGTTGATCAACGCATCGCGGTCGGCGGCATCGATGGCCGGCTTGGCCTGGGCACGCACGCGGTCGAACCAGGCGGCCAACGCATCAGACGCGGCCTGCGGGGTCTGCGCCACGCCGGTGGCGGTGGCCTTGCCGTCGGTGCTTACGGTTTCGGCCTGGTGCTTCAGACGCTCGGGATTGAGCTCGGCCTTGCCGGTCTGCCGAAGCACGGTGTCCAACTGACCACGCAGGTCGCCCCAATCCAGCGCGATGCCTTGCTGCTTCAGTTCTTCCTGCACGCCATTGCCTAGCGCCGGTGCGGCGGCGGCAATGCCCTGGCCCGTCAGCGACAAGCCCTTGCCGACCACGCCCGACACTGCGCCCACGGCGCTGCTGGCCAAGGTGGCAACCAGCCAGGTGGCGATCAACGACGTCACCGCCCAGCTGAGCAAGCCGTGCATGCCGCCACGCACCGTAGCCAGACGACCGGCGACGAACGCGCCCGCCGCAATCGACACCAAGGTGCTCAATGCCAGCCAGATGCCAGCGCCGGCGGCCAGGCCGCTGACCGGGTTGGCTTCGCGCAACGGATCGATGGTGGCCGCGCCGATCGCGGTGCCCAACACGCTCAGCGTCAGATAGGTCACCAGCGCAACGGTGCAGCCGGCGAGCACGGCGCCCCACGACATCTTGGGGGCGTAGGAAGGACGGACAAGCTGTGCCATGGAATGGCCTCATTGCAGTGAAAGTGCGGCCAGTGTGGAAGCGGCGCCGGCGTGGCGCCTGAGCCGGATGCACCAGTGCAGCTAGTGCATTCGCGTCAGGCAGCCGCTACCGTGAGCGCCCACTGTTGGTCTCTACCGCCGTTGTTTGCCCGAGGGTCACCCATGTCGTCAGGCAGTGAAGCCACACCTCCCAGCAGCCCGCCCAGTTCCACCAATCGCCGCCAGTTGCAGCAGATCATCACCGGCTTGAGCGAAGGCGTGATTCTGATCGAGCCGGATCAGACCATTACCTGGGCCAACGAGGCTGCGCTGGCCATGCATGGCGCCAACGAACTCTCCGAGCTGGGCGCCACCGTCAGCGACTACCGCGCTCGCTTCCAGCTGCGCTATCGCAACAACCATCGCTTGAACGCCGGCACCTACCCCATCGACCGCGTCATTGCAGGCGAAGTCTTCAATGACGTTGTTGTCGAAGTGTTTCGCGCCGACACCGATGAGCAATGGGTGCACCGCGTGCGCAGCCTGGTGCTGACCGATGTCCAAGGCGAACCCGATTGCCTGGTGCTGATCGTGGCCGATGCCAGCGATTGGGCCAGCGCCGAGCAGCGCTTCGAACGCACCTTCAACGCCAACCCCGCGCCGGCCTGCATCTGCCGGCTCGACGACAAGCGCTATATCAAGGCGAACCAGGGCTTTCTGGAAATGACCGGCTATACGCGCGAAGCAGTGGTGGGCAAGAGCGTGTTCGAGGTCGATGTCCTGGAAATGGCCGACCGCCGTGAACTGGCGCTGGAGCGCCTCAACGAAGGGGCCACCATTCCGCAGATGCAGGCCGAACTCAGCCTGCCCGACGGCACTACCAAACTGGTGGTGGTGGCAGGCCAGCCGATCGAAATCGGCGAAGAAGCCTGCATGCTGTTCACCTTCATGGACCTGGAACCGCGCCGCCGCGCCGAAGTGGCGCTGCGCCAGAGCGAAGAACGCTTCGCCAAGGCGTTTCGTATCACCCCGGTGCCCACGCTGATGTGCAATGCCGAAACCTTGCAGATCGTGGAAATCAACGACGCGGTGTCGCAGATCACCCAGTACGCCACCGAAGATATCGTCGGCAAGCCCATCGATGAAATCGGCCTGTTTCCCAGCCGCCAGGCATACCAGCAGTTCTATCGCGCGTTGCAGGAAAGCGGCAGCATGCTCAATGTGGAATACGCCATTGCGCGCAAGGATGGCGAACAGCTGGATTGCCTGATTTCCGCCGAGACCGTGAGCATCCACGGCGTGCAGTGCTATTTGCTATCGCTGATGGATATCACCGACCGCAAGCGCACCGAAATGGAGCTAGTCACTGCCATCGAAGCAGTGATGCAGGATGCCTCCTGGTTTAGCCAGACGCTACTGGAAAAGCTTGCCAATGTGCGCCGCGCCAACCGTCCCGATCAAATCGGTGGTTGCGGCATCGCCGAGCTCACCGGCCGCGAACGCGACGTGCTCGGGCTCATTGCCGAAGGCCTGGCCGACAAGGAAATCGCTCAGGAACTGGGCGTATCGCCCAATACGGTGCGCAATCACGTGGCCGCGCTGTATTCCAAGATCGACGTCCACAGCCGTGGCGAAGCCATCGTGTGGGCGCGCGAACGCGGCGTTGCCGGTCGCAGCGCAAAATCGTCCACGCGCAAGAAGTAATTGCATGTAGCTGGCGCGAATGCACTAACGCATTTAGTGCATTCGCAACTGGGGCCTCCGGACACAAGCGCACATCATGCTCACACCGGCACGCACAAACTGGCCGGGTTCCCCAAACTACAAGAGACATCCCATGGATAAGAACCGGATCGAAGGTGCCGCCAAGCAGGTCAAGGGGTCGGTCAAGGAAGCCGTTGGCCGTGTCACTGGCGACAAGAGCACGGAATTGGAAGGCGCAGCCGAAAAGAATGTCGGCAAGGTGCAGCGCAAGGCCGGTGAAGTCGCCGACAACGTGCGCGACGCTGTCAAATCGACCAAGTAAGTCGATTGCGCCACTGTTAGGCGGATACCTGCCTGGCTGTAAACGCTGTATTTTCCTGCGTCGCGTACATCACACGCGGTGATGGAGCGCAAACAGCAGTGATTGCCAACGCCCCGACGTGTTCGGGGCGTTGGCATTTGTGGGAGATGGATCGGTCGTAAAGCGTGCAGAGGTTGTCGCATTGGCATGCGTACCGAAGTTGCATGCACGCCCGATGCACCGTCCATTTTCTTCTGGCTGCGTCAGATTAGTTACTCGGCTTGCGTCTCCGCGATAGCTGCCGGTTCTTGGCGAAGGTCTGGTACAGCGCTGCAGCGCGCTCGTCGGCGACGACGTTTTCGATGCTGCTCAGCCCCTTCGCGGCGATGGCCGAGGCGGCCTTGCCGTCGCCCAGCAGGTAAGCCAGCCGCAGGTACGCCGCGCTATCCACCAGATTCTTGTGCGCGGTGTCGCTGGCGTAGACCTCCGAGAGGCCGTAGTAGGCGTACAGGTTTCCGGCGGCGGCGGCCTTGCTCAGGATCGCCAGGCCCGGATGGAAGCGGCCGCTCACTGCCGTTCTGGTCCCATAGAGCACCGTTGCCGCGTTGTTGCCCGCTTGCGATTCGGCCTTTAGCTGGGCCAGGTCCATGCGGTCCAGTCGCGCGCGTTCGGCGTGCGAGGGGTAGCCATGGGCGAGCAGCCACTGCGCTTGTGCCTGCGAGTTGGCCACCAACGGGCTGCTGATCGGGCAGGCGTATGCGCCACGCTGGCATCGGTAGTGCGTTGTGTCCGCGCCGGTTGCCACGGGACGGGCAACCGAGGCTGTGGGCTTGCCCGATGCGGCGGTGCGGTTGGCCGCGGGTGCGTTGCGGCCGGGCGCACTGGCTGTTGCTGCGGCATCGGCGTGGGGATGGTGCTGTGCGCGTGCGCAGCCGGCCAAGGCCGTTGCAACGAGGGCCGCGAACAGGATGGCGGTCGGTTTCATCTCACTCTCCTTGTGGGTGCGGTGACCAGGGCAGTGGCCCGCCGTCGCCGCGGTTGCGCGTTGCGAGGCGTGCGCACCTTGGCGTGCGGCGACGCGGTGGTCAAGACCGATGCCGCCACGCGGCAGGCGATCAGGCCGGTGCGCCACCGTCGCCGTTGATCGCCCATTGCGCGGCAAACGCGCGTTGATAGGCCGGCCGGCTTTCGCCACGGGCGAGGTAGGCCTGCAGGTTGGGGAAGGCATCCAGCAGGCCGGTGAGCTTGATGCGGATCAGCACGGAGATCATCAGCAGGTCGCCGGCGCTGAAGTCGCCTTCCAGCCAGGGGCTGTCGCCAAGATGGGCGCTCAGATGCTGCAGGCGACGGTTGATGCGTTTTTGCAGCAGCGGCAAGCGCTCTGCCATCCAGGGTTTGTCCGCTTCCAGCAGCAGGGCGTTGCCCAGTTCCAGCATCGGCGGCTCGACGGTGTTGAGGGCGGCGAACATCCAGGCGATGGCACGGGCACGGGCGTTGTCGTCGTGCGACAGCAAGCCGGGATGGCGCTGCGCGATGTGCAGCACGATGGCGCCGGTTTCGAACAAGGCCAACCCCTCCTGCTCGAAGGTGGGGATCTGGCCGAACGGGTGGATGGCCAGATGCCCCGGCTCCTTGAGCGCGGCGAACGGCAGCAGGCGCACCTGGTAGGGCTGGCCCGCTTCTTCCAATGCCCAGCGCACGCGGGTGTCGCGGGCCAGGCCCCTGCCGCCATCGGGCGAGCGCTCGAAGGCGGTGATGGTGATCGTCATGGTCGAAAGACTCCCTGTGGCCGGCAGCTGAGGGCCTAGCGTACGCCGCACAGTTCGCGGCTGATCGCGCGCGCCGGCCCGGCCGCGGGGGCATATCGACCCGGCGGGCGATGGCGCCGACGTGGGCTTTGCCGTGCTTGATCGCCTGCGTGCAGAGAGCTGCAGCGCGTGGGCCTGGCAGATCTGCTGGCACCACGCGTGGCGGCGTGAGGGCTGGGCTGCGGTGGCGGCGTGTGCAAGCGCAGGCGTGATATCGCGCAGGCAGCACGCAGGAAAAGGAACGCGCGGCCACGGCCGCGCATTTTTTCATGCGCCTGCCCATCCCGTCGGTGGCACATGTCCCTGGCTGGCAGCACGCGCAGGCAGGCTAGACCTCGCGCTGCGGTGTCGGTCAGTGCCAAGAATGACGTGCGACCGGTGCAACGCCGCTGCGGGATGCATGCCGCGTGATGCAACCGCCAGAGGCTTGTCGATAGCGATATGGATCGCCATCCCAGCACTACGCCACATCCACCACCGGCCGCAGGCACAGCCAAATGGCACACCAGTGCGATAGCGCGCCGCCCAGCACGTGGGCATGCCAGATGGCGCGGTTGTAGACCATGGATTTGCGCACGTAGAAGGTCACGCCCACCGTGTAGAACGCGCCGCCGGCGACGATGAGCCAGAGCACCGCGCTGTCCAGGCCGGCGATCATCTGGTTGACCACCACAATCCCGGCCCAACCCAGCAGCAGGTAGATCGCCACCCAGAAACCCTTGGCGATACCCGGCAGGCACAGTTTGGCGAACACGCCGAACAGCGCCACGCTCCAGACGGTCAGGATCATGGCCCAACGCCAGCTGCCATCGAGCGCGACCAGAAAGAAGGGCGTGTACGAGCCGGCGATCATCACGAAGATGCCGGCGTGGTCGAACTTGCGCAGCATCGGTTGGCGCAGCGGCGGGGCGAAGTTGTAGGCCGCCGAGCAGGCGAACATGGTCAACAGGCCCAGCGCATACACGCAGGTGGCCAGCAACATGGTCTGGTTGGCGTGGGCGCGCCACACCATCCAGGCGCCGCCAACGATGGCAAGGAACAGGCCGGCGGCATGCACGATCACATCGGCACGGCGGGCAGCAGGGGTCTTGTAGTGCGGAGCAATGGCGCTGGGGGGCACGGCGGGTCTTCGAGGTGGGGGGCGCCCAGCAGCGTGCAGCGTCGGCATGACGCGGTGGGGGCAACAGGATACGCGCTTGCTGAATCCACTCAGTGAGGCAGGCTGGGCGGTGGGGCGCTGGTCTCATACCCTGAGACCTCTCTGATGTTTGATCTCCCGCTTTGGGAGCCAATGCCGTATGCCTCCGTTTGCCCTCGCTCCCCGCACCGAAACCGCCGAACGCGCGCTGACCACCACCGACGGCAGGCCCAGCCGCGATGGCGCCCTGCTCACGCAGCGCCTGGAACGCCGCTACCACGACCGCATCACCGGCAGCTTCACCCTGCCCGGGCGCGAAGGCAGCTACGCGCCGATTCCGGACGATGTGCCCGCCGCGCTGGCCGATGCCTTGCGCGCGCGCGGCATCGGCCAGCTCTACAGCCACCAGGCGCAAGCCTGGGCGGCCACCCAACGCGGCGAGCATGTGGCGATCGTCACGCCCACCGCGTCGGGCAAATCGCTGTGCTACACGCTGCCGGTGGTGAGCGCGGCGATGACCGCAGGTGCCAAGGCGCTGTACCTGTTCCCGACCAAGGCGCTGGCGCAGGATCAGGTGGCCGAACTGCTGGAGTTGAACCGCGCCGGCGAACTGGGCGTGAAAGCCTTCACCTTCGACGGCGATACGCCCGGCGATGCGCGCCAGGCGATCCGCCTGCATGGCGACATCGTGGTGAGCAACCCGGACATGCTGCATCAGGCGATCCTGCCACATCACACCAAGTGGGCGCAGTTCTTCGAGAACCTGCGCTATGTGGTGATCGACGAGATCCACACCTATCGCGGCGTATTCGGCAGCCATGTCACCAACGTGCTGCGCCGGCTCAAGCGCATCTGCGCGTTCTATGGCGCCAATCCGCAGTTCATCCTGTGCTCGGCCACCATCGGCAACCCGCATGCGCACGCGCAGGCCTTGATCGAAGAACAGGTGCATGCCATCACCGAATCCGGCGCGCCCACTGGCGACAAGCACGTGCTGTTGTGGAACCCGCCAGTGGTCAATGCGGATCTGGGCCTGCGCGCCTCCGCACGTTCGCAGAGCAACCGCATTGCGCGCATCGCGATCAAGTCCGGCCTGAAGACACTGGTGTTCGCGCAAACGCGGCTGATGGTGGAGGTGCTGACCAAATACCTCAAGGACATCTTCGACCACGACCCGCGCAAGCCGGCGCGTATCCGCGCCTACCGTGGCGGGTATCTGCCCACCGAGCGCCGCGAGGTGGAGCGCGCGATGCGCGCCGGCAACATCGACGGCATCATTTCCACCTCTGCGCTGGAACTGGGCGTGGATATCGGCGCACTGGACGTGGTGATCCTCAATGGCTACCCCGGCAGCGTGGCGGCCACCTGGCAGCGCTTCGGCCGCGCCGGGCGCCGCCAGCAGCCGGCGCTGGGCGTGCTGGTGGCCAGTTCGCAACCGCTGGATCAATACGTGGTGCGGCACCCGGATTTCTTTGCCGATGCCTCGCCCGAGCACGCGCGCATTGCGCCGGACCAACCGCTGATCCTGTTCGACCACATCCGCTGCGCGGCGTTCGAATTGCCGTTCATTGCCGACGAGCCGTTCGGGCCGATCGACCCGCTGGTGTTCCTGGAAGCGCTGGCCGAAAGCGACGTGATCCACCAGGAAGGCGACCGCTGGGAATGGATCGCCGACAGCTACCCGGCCAATGCGGTGAGCCTGCGCTCGGTGGCCGACGGCAACTTCGTGGTGGTGGACAAGAGCGACGGCAAGCAGCAGATCATCGCCGAGGTGGATTATTCCGCCGCCGCGCTCACCTTGTACGAAGGCGCCATCCACATGGTGCAGAGCACCCCGTACCAGGTGGAGCGGCTGGACTGGGAAGGCCGCAAGGCCTACGTGACGCGCACGCACGTGGACTACTACACCGACAGCATCGACTACACCAAGTTGAAGGTGCTGGACCGTTTCGACGGTGGCGTGGCCGGCCGTGGCGACTCGCATCATGGCGAGGTGCATGTGGTGCGGCGCGTGTCCGGCTACAAGAAGATCCGTTACTACACGCATGAAAACATCGGCTACGGCCCGGTGAATCTGCCCGACCAGGAGCTGCACACCACCGCGGTGTGGTGGCAGCTGCCGCAGGCCACCCTGGGCAAGGCATTCGCGTCCAAGCAGGATGCGCTGGATGGATTTTTAGGCGCCGCCTACGCGCTGCACGTGGTGGCCACGGTGGCGGTGATGGCCGATGCACGCGATCTGCAAAAGGCCGTGGGCAATGGCGACGGCGCGTGGTTTGCGGTGGCCGACCAGGCCGGGCGTGGGCAACTGCGCGGCGTGGAAGAAGGCGATGCCACGACGGTGGAGTTGCAGCAGGCCTTCGTGCCCACGGTGTATCTGTACGACAACTTCCCCGGCGGCGTGGGCTTGAGCGAGCCGCTGTGGCTGCGTCAGGCCGAGCTGCTGCAGCGCGCGGACGAGCTGGTGCGGCGGTGCGACTGCACGGCCGGCTGCCCGGCCTGCGTCGGCCCCGTACTGGCCGCGCATGAGCAAGGCAAGGGCGAGTCGCCCAAGTCCTTGGCATTGACGGTGCTGGCGCTGTTGTTCGATGCGGATGCGCCGTTGCGGCATGCCACGCAAGTGGACGACGACCTGGCGCTGGACGTGCTTGCATGAGTGTGAGTGCAGACCGGCTGCGGTTACTGCGTCGGCAGGCCGGGCATGCGGATGTGCGTGCGCCGGCAACGGGTGCGCATGACGGTGCAGTGGATGATGCGAATGGGTTAGCTGCGGTGGATGCACAGGCCGATGCGCACCAGCTGCACGCGGCAGTGGTCAGGCAAACGGCTGGTGATGCAGTTGGTCCGGGCGGTGGAGTTGATGCGGCAGGCGATGCGCACCGGCGTGCCACAGGTAACATGCCTGCAACGGCGCAACCGGCACGTGAGCCGGCAGGACCGCTGCCTGGCAGCGACCCTGGAGTGAGCGCAGAACGTTTGCGCCTGCTACGCCGTCAGGTTGGCGGGCTGACGCCCACGACACGCAAGGACGATGCGGTGATGCCGACGCGTGCGCAACGCCAGCCTGCACCGGGTCCCGCTGCGTCTGCGTCGCACACGTTGCCGCGCGAGGCTGTTGCGCGAAGCGCGCAGCCCGGCAGCGCAGATGCTGTCAGTGCGCTGCGTACCCCGTACACCACACCGGCCATGACGCGCCGCGCCTTGCAGGCGCCGGTTGCCGCAGCGCCTGCGCGCGATAGCTCGGCGTTTGCCTGGGTGGACCACGATGTGCGTCACAAGCCGGCAGGTACGGCGGCCGATGCGGCAGCGCGCGGGCCGGCTGTGCACGCGACACCTGCGGTGCCCGCATCCAACCCGGCACCGCAGCGAGGTACCGACATCGCCGGCCTGCGCAGGATGATCGGCCTGCGCGAGCGCGCGGTGTTGGCGCATACGCCGATCCGTGCGCCATCCACCGACCGTCATCTCCCTGGCAACGAGATCGCACCCGGCCTGCATCTGATCGAAGCGTTCCTTCCACAAGCGATTCCCTCCCAGGCGCTCTCGCTGGCCTTCGCCAAGCGCGAGGATGCGGTCGACCCGCTGGACCTGCTGTTTTTCGACACCGAAACCACCGGCCTGGCCGGCGGTACCGGCACCCGCGCCTTCATGATCGGCGTGGCCGATTGGTGCGTCGATGCCGTGCAAGGCAGCGGCCTGCGCGTGCGTCAATTGATGATGTCGACGATGGCGGCCGAAAGCGCGATGCTCGATCTGTTCCGCACCTGGCTGACACCGCGCACCGTCCTGTCCAGCTACAACGGCCGCTGCTACGACGCGCCGCTGCTGAAGACGCGCTACCGCCTGGCCCGACGCGGCGACCCGATTTCCGCGCTGGACCATGTGGACCTGCTGTTCCCCACCCGCCGCCGCTATCGCGGCACCTGGGAGAACTGCAAGCTGTCCACCATCGAGCGGCAGCTGCTGCGCGTGGTGCGCGAAGACGACCTGCCCGGCTCCGAAGCCCCGGCCGCCTGGTTGAGTTACCTGCGTGGCGGCAGTGCGCGCAACCTGCGCCGCGTGGCCGAGCACAACCACCAGGATGTGGTGACCTTGTCGCTGCTGATGCAACGCCTGGTGGCGGTGGATGCGCAGGAGCGCAATGCGCTGACGTTGGCGTGCACGTCTTGATTGGACCATGCGACTGAGATGGGTGTTGGTGCGGGGCAAGACGTCGGCGTGACTGAGCCCACTGCAGGACGCTTGGCGCACGCTGCGTGCAATCGACAACCAACCGTCCGGTCATTAATTGCGGCGTGTTGCGCCACGTGGCGCGTCTGCCATGGGCGGATGCTTGCGATGGAACGCATGCAAGGCAGCGATGGCGCACTGCAGGCGGCTCCGGGCTGACTCTCAAGACATCATGCACTTGCCTGCCACCGATTCATCGATGGCAGGCAAGTGCGGATGCGGATGCGGATGCGGATAACGCGACGTCGCACGCCGCGGCACGTGGACGCAGTGCACTGCAGCGCACCTGATCAGCCGCCCCATCACTCCCTGCGCTGGCTTGCCGGTGCAGGCGCATGCTCTCTCCCGCAGGCCCTAACACTGCTGAAGCGTGGCTAGGGGCGTCTGCATGCCGCCCCTAGCGCTCAGACCTGCCAATCGGAGCGGTGGGATTCGAAGGTTCAATCCGTCTCGGTCTGGTTGGCCTGCTCATTGAGATAGTGGGTCACGGGAGCGCCACGGTATTTGTCGGTCAACAAACCAAGCGCTTTAGCACGCTTGTCGATCGCACGCGTTTCTGCAGGGTCATTCACCATGTCTGCGGTGTGATCGTGTTGTTTGCCTTCGCGAACCGCTGCGATGTGGTTCGGATCGGCGGGGATGGAGGTGGCCTGGAATTCGCGGGTTCGCTGTTTCACGATCTCGGCGTCCCGGTTGATATCGATGGGCGTTTCCGGCGGCATGTCGAGTTCGTTGCCGGTATGGCCCCGGGCCAGGGTGCGGTTTTCCAGGATGGCGAGCAATTCCGCCTCGGGCTGATCGGTCAACAGGCTTTCGCCGTCATCGCGAAACGCGCCGGCAGTGGTGCGCTTGACGCCGAAGGCCTCGTTGGTGAGCTTTTGCAGCTCGCCGAAGTTGCGGTAAACGTAGTAGTCCTTGTCGTGATTGGCGCGCGGCACGGAAAAGTCCTCATACCGGTAGCTCACCGAATAAGCGACCTTTGCGTAGGCCGAGTCCGGCTGGCGCATCCGCGTCCGGGCCATTTCCATGGCCTTGCCTGCATCGCTGTCGTCGGTGGCCACCGCCTCCACGATCACCGGGCGCATCTTGGTCCAGCTCTCAAGCCACTGCATTGCGGTGTCTGCGAGCCCATCGGCGCCCTCGTCATTGCTCCGAAAGAAGCCGCGCAAGCGCTCGTCATTCAACATGCCCTGGCTCAAGACCGGCACCACGTTGATCTTGGCCAGCAAGCGATCCATCGCAGCGCGGCGCGGCGCGTCCTGCGAGTGCAACGGGTTGATCTGGTAGTGCTTGTACAAATTGGACAGGAATTGGTCAAAGCCTCCCCTGTAGTACTTGGCATAGACCTTGATCGCCGCGGCCTTGCGCAGGTCCGGCCGGCGCATCAGCAGCATCGCCACCGCCTCGCCAGTATTTTCCTTGCAATCCAGCGCCACCGACATCGGTTCGGGCTTTTTCAGCACGTGCTCCAGCATCTGCTCCACGCCGGCGATGGTCTGGTCGGTTGTGACGTAGTTCCCGTCAGACGGGTTGCGAATCACCAACGGCATTTCACGCAGCTCGGCAAACGGTACCTGCGACACCAATCGGTTCTGCGGGTCGCCTGCCATTCGGCCGATGCTGAAATCGTGCATCAACACCGGCACTCCATCGGCACTGACTTCGACGTCCAGCTCCAGATTACGGTAGCCCTGCTCGTAGGCATGATCGATGGATGCCAGCGAGTTTTCCGGAATGCCGGCGTGGTTATCGAACAGCCCGCGATGCACCATGACGTCCTTTCCGAACGCACGCGTGCTGGGCGCTTCGAAGTAATGTTCGTGCACGAGCGATTTTTGATGATTGCGCAACAGCGCTTGCTTTCCTTCCAGCAGACGATGGTCGTTGGCCTTGAAAAACGCGGCGCCACCGTCGCGGGCCGGCACCTCGTGGCCGTGGTAGCGCGCGGCTTGCTGCAACTTACGCCGCGCCGGCGTGCGTGCGGCAGGCTGCAGCCAGTTCGGCGTCGCCAGCCCGTGGCCGGCAAGATTCAGCTGCTTGCCGAGTGCGGCAAGTGCCGCGTCGCTGAAGGTATCGCCAGGCGCAAACGCGCGTTGCAGGTCGAAGATGATGCGACCTTGTTGCGCATCGATCAGCACGGGGCCTGCCGCCGCACGTGCGCGTGCAGGCCGCCCGCGCGACATGGCATTGAATGCGGCGGTATCCAGATACACCGGCTCCAGTGTCCCGGCGGCGAAGCGTGCCGCAATGCTGTCGGATTTGAGCGCCGTGCCGGCCTGCGCAAGATGCGTGGCAAGCTTGCCTTGCAGTGTCTGCACGGTGATCTGACGCGCCTGCACTTCGGCCAAACGCTGCTCGGAGAATTCGCTGTCGAGCGCCACCAAGGCCGGCTTGCCTGTCATCGCGCTGTCGTTCAACGGCACCAGCGGAGGCGCACTGCCGGCGCGGCGACGCGGCCTTTCCCGCAGTGGCGGGGTGTCGCCCGGCATGTGCGGCACCTGCGTCGGGCTGATCGCACTGCTGTGCGTCGGTAGTGCCGGCACAGCAGTGTGCGCGACAGAAGGTTGCACAGGACCGATACGCATGATGACCTCGAAAACGCGGCGGGCGGCCAGTAAAGCGCGTGGCATATGACAATTCGCAAATTTGGCGAAAAGTACCGCCGGGATGCGAAACGATGCCTGCTTTACGCGCGTTGCACGCATTGTGCGGATGTCCAGGGCATGCTTTGTTTGGATGCGTTGCACAGCACTTGGCACGCACATCGCCGCGCATGACGCGCGCTAGAACAGCGTTTCCTTGAACGGCAGCATGGCCGCGCCCAGCACGGTGGCATGAGCCGTCACCTGCCCGACCTGCAGCGTCGGATACGGCAATGCAACGCCACGCCGAGGCGCAGGTTCGAAGGCGATGCGGGCGATCAGCCGTTGCGCAAGATCGGTCGGCAGGCGCGCGCCGAAGACGATCACGCGCGGATCGATCAACGCAATGATCGCCGCCACCGCAAGCGTCACGGTCGGCTCCACTGCATCCAGCCACGCGTCGATCTGCGGCCACGCCGCATCGTAGTGCTGCAGCATGGTGTGCAGGTCCGGCAGCGCGTGGCCATCGGCCGCCAGCGCCTGGCGCAGGCTTTCCAGCGTTGGCCGCGCCATGCCGGTGATGGCCGAGATGCGCCCCAGTTCGCCCACATTGCCGTGCGCGCCGCGGCGCACGTTGCCGGCAGCAATCACGCCGGCAGCAAAGCCATCGGACATCGACAGATAGACCAGGTCCGGCGATTGGCGGCCAATGCCGTACACGGCCTCGGCCAGGGCGGCGCAATGGGCGTCGTTGTCCATCCACACCGGTAGCTGCAGGCAATCGGCGACAAACCGATCCAGCTCCACCTGCATCCATTCCGCTGCCAGCGACAATGGCGGATTGACCCGGGTGCCATCGCCGATGCGCGGGCCGGTCATGCTCAGGCCGACGCCGAACACATGCTGCCGATCCACGCCGGCCGCCCCTAGCAGTGCCTCCACCAAGGCCGGCAGTTGTGCACGTACCACCGCCAGCGTCAGCGGGAAGGCAGTGAACTGGCGCATCCCACGGACCTGGCCGGCGAAGTCGATCAGCACCACCGCAAACCCATCGACCATCAACGACACCCCCACGCTGTATGCATAACCCGGCGCCAGACTCACTTGCGCGCTCGGTTGGCCGCGGCCACGCCGCAACGAGGGCCGCAGCTGCAGCAGGCCGTGCGCCACCAGCGGGTCGACGATGCCCTTGATGCCGGGCACGCTGAGCCCGCTGGCGCGTGGCAGATCCGCACGCTCGAACTGCCCGGCACTGCGGATCAAACCCAGCAGCAGGCGCTCGCTGGGACCGGCGGCCTGCCCATCGCTGCGACGGCGGTAATGCGAACGAATGGCTGCGTTTGCGAACAAATAGGGCATGCAGGGCGAAACGTCCGTCGTTGTCATAATCGCTTTAATTAAGCAGCTTAATTTAATCCGTCCGCGGCCCCGCGTTGGGGCCTCCGACGTTGGTATCGTGACATGCGCCTGTTGCATCCCCCTTCCCGCCCCCATTGCGCTGCCCTGTCTTGCCCACATCATCCGCATGCGCTATCGCTTGCGCTGGGACTGGCCTTGATCGCTTGGCTTCCCTCGCACTCCACCGCAGCCGAAATGTCCGGCGGAGCCGACGCGCTGACCATGGACGCGGTGCAGGTGCGCAACCCGTTCCAGTCGCAGAACACGCGTGCCATCGCCACCAAGCAGGCGGCGCCCACCATCGTGGATTCGGTCGCCGCCGACAGCATCGGGCAATTGCCGGACTTCAATGTGGGCGATGCGCTGCGCCGGGTCACCGGCGTGAGCACAGTCGAGTACCAGGGCGAACCACGCTATGTGACGGTGCGCGGCCTCAACGGCAACTACAACAGCATGCTGATCGACGGCTTTGCGTTCGCCAGCAACGACATCGGTAGCCGCCAGGCGCTGATGGATGTGCTGCCGGCGAACTTCGTGGACCGCATCGATGTGGTGAAGTCGCTGCTGCCGGAGAACGATGGCGGCGCAATCGGTGGCGTCACCAATCTGGTCACCGCCACCGGCTTTGCCCGGCCCGATGGCCTGCTGACCGCCTCGGCCAAGGGCGGTGCCAACCTCATGGGGAGCCGCTATGGCGGCCGCACGCCGGTAGGCGAAGGCGAGCTGAAATGGGGCAAGCGCTTCGGGCGTGACGGCGAGTTCGCATTTTTGGGTGCGGCCAGCGTCTGGCGCCGTGAGATTTCGGTGCCGCAGCAGGAAAATGGCGGTGCTCTGAACTGGTACAACGCCGACGGCACGCGCGCGCCGTTTGCCTATGGCGGCACCGGCGCTGCGGTGCCCAGCGAACGGCGCTGGTACAACTACGACAACACCCGCGAACGGAACGGCGTGACCGCACGCGTGGATTGGCAGCCGGATGGTCCGCTGAGCGGCCATGTGTCCGGCTACAGTTTCAACCAGCGCGAATCCTCCGACCGCAATACCCAGGCCGCCCAGGTGCAGAACAGCGCGCGCCTGACCCGCAGTGGCCCGCAAAGCGGCACGCTGGACAATCTCAACCAGCTCGTCGAGTTGGGGCAGCTGCGCTGGAAGCGCGGGCTGTCCGGCATCAACGGCGAATTGCTGGCCGAGCTGCCTGGCCAGTGGCGCGGCGCGCTGCGGGCAAGCACCTCGCGCGCCACGGTGGACAACCCGCAGACCTGGGACCGCTTCCAGCAGAACCGGCTGGCCTACGGCTTCGATTGGAACGGCACCCTGCCGGCATTCACGGCCCTGGACCCGGCACTGGCCGACGACCCGACCCGCTACGCCAACCTCAACCACCAGCAGGAGCGCACAACCTACGCCGAACGGGTGAGCGACCTGCAACTGGAGCTACGTCGCAACATGGACGAGGACAGCCAGGGGCTGGGACTGGCCTGGGGCCTGCGACAGGTGCGCACGCACATGCAGACCGCATTCCAGCGCACGACCTGGAGCGGGTTGCCTTATTCGCTGGCCGATGTGCTGGGCAACCCCATCTGCGCCCTGGGTTGCAACGCGCCCATGTTGACCATCGACCCGGACCTGGCCGACGCCCGCTGGGATACCGCGTCCGGCCAGGCGCGCGGCGTGGTGGACACCACCGCGCAGAACAGCGGCACGTACAACGTGGATGAGCAGGTGCGCGCCGGCTTCGCACAAGCACAGTGGCGCGGCGAGCGCTGGCGGTTGGCTGGCGGCGTGCGCCTGGAGCAGACCCGCTTTGGCAGCAGTGGCCAGCAATTGAGCGGAGCTCTCTGGGCGCCTGTCAGTGCGCAACGCACCTACCGCAACTGGCTGCCATCGCTGGCGGGCCAGGTGCAGACCAGTGCCAACGGCACGTTACGCTTTGGCGCCTCGCGCTCGATCGGGCGACCGCGCCTGGACCAGATGGCGTTGAACGGCGGCGTGCTCACGCTGGGCAGCAACCCGCCCACGCTCAACCAAGGCAACCCGGACCTGCAGCCGCGTCGCTCGCAGAATCTGGACCTTGGCCACGACTGGACGTTTGACGACGGCGGCAGCCTGCTGTCGATCGCGCTGTTCCACAAGACCATCGACAATGAAATTTTCCGTTACGGCCAGCTGCAGAGCATCGACGGCGAGCAGGTGCTGGTCACGCAACCGCGCAATACCGACCGGCCGGTCCGCATGCGCGGCGCCGAACTCGGCGCGATCAAGGAACTGGGCCCCTGGCTGCCCGCGCTTGCCGGGCTGTCGATCGGTGCCAATGTCACCTTCCTGGACGTGGCCTATCCGGTGGTGCTCGGCGATGGTAGCCGCACCACCTTGTCGGTGCTGCCGCAGCAGCCCAAGCAGTTATGGAATCTGACCCTCAATTATGCCCGTGGGCCGCTGCGCAGCACCCTGGCCTGGAGCCGTACCGGCGAGCTGTGGGACGACCGCTTCCCCAACTACAGCAACCAGCAGGAGTTTTATCGCAACCGCTACCAGCAACCGCTGGACCGTCTCGATCTGAAACTGGCCTGGGACGTCTCGCCGGCAGTGGCGGTGAGCCTGGATGTGCTCAACCTGGCCGGCCAGGGCTACGAATACCGCATCGGCCGCCACCAGGAATACGTGCAATCGGCCTGGAAAATGGCACCCACCGTGATGCTCGGCGTCAACGTCAAACTCTGAGGGTTTTCCCATGTCGTCGTTTCTGGACACACGCATCAGCCGCCGGCACCTGATGGCTGCCGCCGGCACCTCGCTGCTGGCCACCGGTATCCCCACACTGGCCATGACGCCGCCGCCCTCGGATGTGGGCCGCAAGTTTCTGCGCTCGCGACGGCCGATGCCGTTTGCCGGCAATACCTTTGTGGGTCATTTGGAACAACAGGGCGATGGCTACGACAGCTTCGACCGCGTGCTGAATATCTACCGCGAGTTCCCCGAACAGCGCTTTGCCAACAAATTCGCCCTGCTGCCGCCCAGCAGCTACCACGTGACCTTGTTGGGCGGAGTCAATGAGATCGACCGTGCGCGTGGGCCCTGGCCGAGCGATCTGACGCGCGACCAGGCATTGGAGGACATCAACGCTGACTATCTGTCGCGGTTGAAGGAGCGCGCCGCGCCACCCCTGGGTGCTTGCCGCTTTTTAGTCAACCCGACGGCAGCCAAGACCGGCAAGAACGACAATCTGCTGATTCCGTTGAAGCCGGCCGACACGCAAACCGCACAGCGCCTGGAAGCCGCGCGTCGAGCGCTGATGCAACTGACACGCTTGCAGCGCCCCGACTACACCAACTTCCAGTTTCATATTTCGCTGGCCTACCTGTGCACTACCCTCGATGGTGCAGAGCAAGCTGCGTATCGCATGGCAGTGCGCACCTGGCTCACACAGTTGGCAGCGGCAGGGCCGATCACGGTGCCGCATTTCCATTTTTGTACATTCAACGACATGTACACGTTTCGCACGCTGTATGAGGTGTGAGATTGCATGCAGCCGGCTACGGATTGTGTGACCTAGACACGCGCCCGTTTAAGCCCAACTCCCCTAAGGAGAGGACTTTGGGGAAGTACGCAATTGCATAGAGCTGACAGCGTCACCGCTGGTTCTGCACATCGAGGCAATGCGTATCTCAACCTTTTTAACCCCTGTCGGTGTAAGCAACATGCTGAGCACATAAAGCCTGGCCTACGGCTTGCGTTAAACGCCCACGTCATCTACTTCCGCCACTTCGGTGCTCATCTGCCACGCAGCAAATTCACGCTCGAACTCTGTTAGCGTGAGCAGCCCCATGCAGGCGTGCGCGCCGATCGGCAACGGATGCCCGGCAGCGAGTTTGCGTATCAGCAAAACAGCGGCGAAACACGGAATCTCCGGGCCGTGCAGCATCGCTGCGGTGAGGTCCCAGTGCAGCACCAGTGGATGGCTTGCACCGTCCGTGCCATCGCAGGTGCCGCGCAGTTCCACGCGCATGCCGCCCAAGTCGGTCCCAAAGCGGTCGAACCAGCGTCCGGCTTTGGCGAACACACCGGCAAGGCGCTGCATCGGTAGCGGCGCACCGTGTTGACGCAGCCAGGCGATGACAGCCAGGCAGCGCTGCAGGAACGGCACTTCCAGCGCGGCACGAAACTGCACGGCCTGCACGCCGGGATAGCGCTGCGGCAACAGGTCGTGATCGGGTACATCGCAGGGCGAGGCCAACCGTGGGGCGAGCTGCGCGAAGCGCACACGCGTGGGGCGTGCCCAACCCACCACCTGTTGCCAACGGCCAGCCTGCCACCAGTTGAAAGGTATGCCGCAGTACGAGAGCACCGCACGCACGGTGGCCAGTCCCAACGGCGTACCCTGTGCGGGGGCGATGACCATAGCGATCTCCTGCAATGCCGAAAAGCGCGGCAACAGCGCATCGATCACCGCACTGGACAGTGCCGGCAAGGTGCTGGCACCGCTGATCGCTACCCGCTGCGCCTGCCGTGCAGTAGCGTCCATCGCAGCAGGAAAATCGCGAACAAACGCACGGCCGTCGGCCAGATCGATGTAGTGCATGCCGGCCTGCAGACAGCAGTGCGCCACCGCATAATCCTGTCCCTGGAACGGCCCGGCCGTGTGCACCACCGCATCGGCGCCGGTGGCCGCCAGTCGCGCGGCGAAGTCGCTTGCATCGATATCAAGGCGGCAGGTGGAGATGCTGCCGGGGGGGACTCCCGGCCACGTGGTCGCCACATCGCCCGGATGTCGACCCGCTGCAAGCACATGGATCTGCGCCGTTGCCGCGAGCGAGCGCACGATGCGCGCACCGAAGTGGCCGAAGCCGCCCAACACCACCACCCGATACGTCATCGCCTGCTCGCCGCCTGTGTCTGCGCACAGTATCGGCGAGCGCACCGCCATGCGCGCATGCGCGGTCAAATGCCCGACGCAATGCGCTAACCGGCGATGCGGTTGGCACGCCCGCTTCTCAGTGCTTCGCGCAACACCTTCACTGCCTGCTGCGTGGCCAGCCGGGATGCACCGGCCTGCTTGCTTGCCAGTGCGGCCTGTTGCCGCGCCAATGCCTGTTGCTGCTGCGCCAACGCCTGCAGCGGATCGGGTGTTGCACGCTGCTGCGCTGGTGTGGAGGCGGTGGCCGACGCTGTGCGTGTCGACGCCTGCAGCAGGCGCGGTTCGGCGTGCGCAGACAATTGCGCGGCAAGTGCAGCATGACGTTCGCTCAAGGCCTGCTGACGTGCGGCCAATCCGGCCTGAGCGGCGGCCAATTGCTGGCTGCGCAGATGCGCCGCAGCCAGCTGATGCAGCAAGGTTGGGTCGCGCACCAGGTACTGCTTCCCATCGGCACGAAACCACAACACGCGTCTTCCATCGCCTGCGTAGCGTCGTGCCGTCTGCAGATCGTCGGGCGTGCCGTGCATCACGTCGCGATCGCCGTGCACCAGCACGTAGGCGTCGCCTTCATCCTGCGCGCTTGCAGTGGCATGGCCGCAGGATCTTTTCATGCTTGCGCGCGGCCGTGCCGGCGCTGCAGCAGCGGGTGCGGCAGGTGCGATCGACGTTGTTGGAGAAATGGCGGGCGCAGCAGGCAATGCACGCGCTGCGTTAGGCGCGGGCGCTGCTGAGCCTGCTGCGGTAGTTGAAAGGGCAGCTATCGGTGCGACCGGCGCTATCGGTGAGTGCGCAGGTGCACGCAGTGCAGAAACAACCTGCACGCTGTGTAGAGCGGTCACATCACGTGCTGGTGCTGCTGGTGCAGCCGTTGCAATGTCCCCAGCAGGCAGGACATGCACGATGGGTGCGACCTGGGTCATTGACGAAATCGCAGGTACAGCCAGCGCAGGCGCAGCAGGTGACGTGCGCACGACGGCAGCCGCCGGTGCCGCAGCGGCGGTTGCGATCACGGTGGGGCCGGCTGCTGCGGCCAGGGCCAGCAACAACGCCGAACGCAGGCACAGCAATGGAACAGTGGTCTGGATCATGTGAGATCTCCACGAAAGGCACAGCCAGTTGAGTGCCGCCTGAGCAGAGCGCATCGGCGGATGGAAACAGCGAGCACGCGGACACGGTGTTGCCGACGCTGCAGGCGTCGAGACTCAGGAAATGCCGGGCCGTGGCGGCCCGTGGTGATGCCGGTGTTGCCTTTACTGATGCGATGCCAGCGCATTGCCTCGGCAGATGCGTGGCGTCAGCAAGTGCTCACAGCGACCGCGCGTCTGCCGGCCGTGCACGGCCGAAAGTCGTGTGACGCTGCACGCCACGCGTTGCCGCTACGTGGCGACCAGAGACGATTGCTGCGGTGACGTGCGGTCTGCAGCGAACCGGCGGCGCTTGGCGGTCTGGGTTCAGTCGCTGCAGCAGCCAGCACGAGGGGGCGAGCAGCTGTCAGCTGTGGCCAACAGCTGGCGTAATTAGCACGCCAAGAAGAGGGTCGTCGCCGAGCCAGCGCGTCGTCGATGCCTCCTCGTACCGACCGCACCCGCCGTACGATGAGCGCAGTCGTTTCTTCAGTGGCTCCTAGCTGTTCTTCGCCCGTTCTGCTTCTGCTTGCGCTTGGGCTGCCTCTGCTTGCGCTTTTTCGGCCTCTGCCTGCGCCTGCGCTGCCTCGCGTTGCGCCTGTGCCGCCTCCCGTTGCCCGCGTTCGGCCTCGGCGCGGCCCTGACGTGCGGCCTGGTTGGCCATCTCGGCCTGCTGCCGCGACAGCTCGTCCGCTTGGCGAACGGCAGCGGCATACGCGTATTGCGCCTGACGATGCTGCCGCGCCACTGCGCGAATCTGTTGCTGGGCTTCGCGTGCTTGCTGTTGCGCCTCCTGTTTGGCCTGCGCCAGTTCCGGGCCCAGGGAGGCGAGTTGTTCGCGTGCTTGCTGCAATGCTTCCTGTGCTTCCTGCATCCGGTCCTGCTGCAGTTCAAGGTCGTGGTTGTTGGCAGCGAGCGCATCGTGCACGGCGGCTTGCGCGTCACGGGTGGCATCGCCGCGGATGCGGTCCAGGTCGAGATTCCAGCCGCTGTCCGTAGGGGCCGCATCCTCGTCATGCAGCGGCTCGGCGCCCAACACATCGGCGATGACGCCGTGCGTGGCAGGGGCCGCCGGCGCAGCCGGCGCAGGCAACGCACCCATCGGCGCTGCAGCATCTGCAGCGCTGCCGACCTGTGCGCGTGCAGCGCGTGGCGCGACCGGGGCAGTCACCGCGCCCGGCTGCTTGTCGGCAGAGGCCACCGGTGCCGGCATGGCCACCAGACGCAGCGGCAGCACACCGCAGACCGCTACTGTGGCCAAAATCATCGCGGCGGCCAGCCCTGGAAACGCGCGAGTGTCCTGCAACATCGACAACCTGCGCTTCAAACTGACAAACGAGGGCGACGCACTCGCCACGCCACCGCGTGGACGCGGCGCCACACCCAGTTGCAGCAACAAGCGGCCGTACTCGTGGCGGCAATGGCGGTGCCCGGCGACCACGGCGGCATCGCAGGCGACCTCGCGGGCGATCGCATATTCGCGCGCGGCCAGATGCACCAGCGGGTGAAAGAAGAACAGGTGCTGCGCCAAGGCCGGCAGCAGACCCCACCACAGATCGCCACGGCGTAGATGGATCAACTCGTGGGTCAGCGCCATGTCCAGATCGTCATCGGCCATGTGCGGCAGGCGTGCGGCAGGCAACAGCAACACCGGTTGCCAGGGGCCGATCAACTGTGGCGAGTCGATCTGCGCCGATAGCCGCAGGGTCGGCGGGCGCGATAAGCCATGCGCTTCGGACGCCATCTGCAATGCCTGCACCAAGGCCTGGTCATTGCAGGGCTCGGCCGCACGCACCAATGCACGGCTGCGCAAGTAGGCGCGCGCCGTGCCGGCGGCCAGCACCAGCACGCCCGCTGCCCACAGCGCCAGCAATGCCACGGCAAAGGTGGGCCAAGAGCCGACCTGCATCGCCTGCGCAGCGGCGTCGGCGTGCGTGGCCGTGGATGCCGCGGCAGCGGCGTTTGCCATCGGTGCCAGATTGTCGGCCGAGCCCAGCGCAGTGGCCACGCTATGCGCCGGTAGCACCGGCAGCTGCACCGGGCTGCTCCACACCAGGCCAACCACCGCCTGCACACCCACCAACCACCACAGCCAGGTTTGCGTGGCCGCCGGCAGACGACGCACGCCGCGGCACAGCGCCCACACCACCAACACCAGCACCGCGGTCTGCACGCTGGTGGCGCCAAGCTTCCATAACACCGCTTCGATCAGGGGCGACATGACTCAATCCTCCTTGCGCTGCGATTGCAGCTTGGCAACCAATGCTTCGAGCTCGGCCAGTTCGGTATCGCTGACTTCCGCACGCTGCGACATCCACGCCACGAACGGCGACACCGAGCCCTGCAGGGTCTTCTCGACAAACTGTCCCACTGCGCCTCGCACCACATCGTCCTGGCCGGCGGTGGCGCTGTAGCGGTACATGCCGTCCACCTGCTTGCGGCGCAGGAAGCCCTTGGCCCGCAGCCGCTCCATCATGGTCAGCACCGTAGAGCGGGCGAGCCCACGTGGCTCACCGAACGCGGCAGCCACTTCGCCCACGCTGGCATGCCGCTGTTCTTCGATGTATTGCAACAGGGCCAGCTCCTGGTCCCCGATGGTCTTGCCGCGCATGCCGATCTCCCTGACTACAGTTGTCGCTACCGTAGGCCTGACGACAGCTGTAGTCAATAGGCCGGATGGCAGGGGTGGGCGACATCGACCTGGTTAAGGGGATGTGCGTCCAGCGCAGATTCCGAACAGCTTCCGAGCGATTGCATGCGCTTGATGTCCATCAAGCCGAACAACCGTCGTTCCAGCTGGCGCGCTACCCCTGCAGGCGCCGGCGTTTGAGCAAATGCTGTTTGACCAAGCGGACCACGCGCACACCGACGTAGGCCCAATGCAATGCGCCGGGCAACGCGATGGCCTGGCGATCCATGTCGGTGGGCACAAGCAATGCCGGCACAACGTGCAAGCGACCACGCCATGTCGATTGCAGCGACAGCAGGTGCCTGATGTAGGCGAAGAGTCCCAGCCGTACCGCCAGATCCGCACCGCGGTCGGATCCGAGCGCATCCATGCACGGCAGCAACGCAGCGGCGGCCGGTCGGGCCTTGCGCAGCAATGTGGTCTGCCGTTGTAGCGCCGCCGGCAACGCGATTCCCAGACTCGCTTCGGCCAGCAGCGCACTCAGTGCCAGCTGTCTCTCCACGCCAAGCTGGCGTGCCAACGCGAGCACCTCTGCCCAGTCCAGCTGCGTGCTGCCCAGCGCCTGCGCCATGTCCACCAACCAGAAAGCTCGATGCCAGTGGTGTTTGGTGCCATGGAACGCGGCATAGACCACCGCCGCCGATGGCGACAGTGTGGGCACCTGGGTACCGCCCAACACGACCATGCTGAGATGATCGCGCCAGACCTGTTGGCTGAGCGGAAACTGGCGCTCGTGATTGGCCAACCGCAGATGCAATTCCAGCACCACGCCGGTTTCAGGGTGACGCAGCGGTAGGGCATGGTTGTAGCGGCAATATTCCGTTGGATCGAGTGCGGCGTCCGCTTGCAACACATAGCCCAACGCGCTCAGTGCGGACAGCGCATGTTGGCTGGCGTGTGGCTCGATCAGCACATCGATATCGCACGCTTCGCGGCGATGCAGTTGGCCGAACTGCGCCGCATACCCCAATCCCTTGAGCAGGCAGCAGCGGATACCCGCCCGCTGCAGCGCCGCTACCATCTCGCGGATGGCGGCCGTTTGCTGCAAGGACTGCAGCAGCATGCGTTGCTGCAGACGCCGCAGTACTTCGCGCACTGCGACAGGAACGCTGGCCGCCAGGGTGTCGGCAGCAGGCAATGCCAATGCCATTCGATGCTGTGCAAGCGAACGTTCGAAAGCAAACGCATCGGGGGGCGATACCACCGCCTGCAGTTCTGCAGCGGCAGCATCGTGTTGCCGCCAAAGCGACAGGATGTAGCCGAACGCAGACGACCACGCCGCACAAGCGTTCTCAACCGTTACGGTGCACTGCACGTCAGCGCGCAGTCGCACGAGAATCGCAAGTGGTGAACACGCGCACCTTAGCGCGTCCGTAGCCTATGTTACGTTCGCTGCTAGGGGCCATATCCGCGTCTGCGGATTGTGGGGAAAACTGAGCGAAGTCGTAATCGATGCACATCGTTCTGAGCCGCCTGACGGCCGTGTTTGTCATGCCGGCCCAGCGCCGATGCGCTGCGCATACCCCACGCTATTAATAACACAGCATTTGCTGTGTCGCGGCTTGCTCACGCGCGTAGCGGAGGGGTTTTGCGCGAGGTTGCCGCGATGGCTTGAGTCACTCCAGGTCTCTTACACATGCGCTTGATATTGCCGATAGTTGAGGAGCTGTTCAATGAATGAGACCGATGCATTTGTTGGTGAAATTCGCCTGTTTCCGATCGACTGGGCACCCGCCGGATGGTTGCCATGCGATGGCCGCTCGTTGCCGATCAACAGCAACGTCGCGCTGGCCTCGCTGCTCGGCAACCAGTACGGCGGCGACGGCAAGACGACGTTCAATCTGCCGGACCTGCGCGGCCGCGTACCGGTGGGCCAGGGCGTCAATCCGCTCACCACGCCCACGGTGGTCTACACGGTCGGCACCTATGGCGGCCTGGAGGGCGTGACGCTGACCGCGGCGCAGATTCCGCCGCATATCCACATGGTCAACGTGGCCAATACCGCGGCCACCACTGGCGCAGTGGACGGGAACGAACTCTTCGCGCAGACACCGACACCGCACAATCTGTACGCGCCAACCGGCACGTTGGTCGGTCTGGCGGCTGACTCCGTGAGCCAGCAAGGTGGCAGTGCCGCCCACAACAACATGCAGCCATCGCTGGTGCTGAATTTCTGCATCTGCACGGTCGGCATCTACCCGCAGCGCCCCTGACGCGGGCCACAAAGGAACCACACCATGGATGCCTATACCGGTCAGATCATTCTTTTCGCCGGCAATTACGAACCCGAGGGCTGGGCGTTCTGCGACGGACGCCAGCTGCAGCTCAACACCTACATGGCGCTGTATTCGCTCATCGGCACCACCTACGGCGGCGATGGCAGGGTCACCTTCAATCTGCCGGATCTGCGCGGCCGTGTCGCGGTCTCGCAAGGGCAGGGCGTGGCACGCGCGCCGGCGCCGCAACTGACGGCGCGCGTATTGGGCCAGACGTTCGGTACCGAGACGGTGTCGCTGCAACCGGCGCAAATGCCGGCGCACAGCCACACCCTGCAGGCAGTGACCGCACCGGCTTCTGCGCTGACCCCTGTGGGCAATCTGCTTGCCGCATCCCAGAACTCGGAAGTGGCGTATTTCATCCCGCCCGCGGGGACCACCGATTCTGTCTTCCCATTGGCACCGACCGCGGTGAGCGTGAGCGGCGCCAGCCAGCCCCACGACAACCACATGGCCACGCAGACGCTCAACTATCTGATCTGCCTGAACGGGTTCTACCCGCAGCGGCCGTGACCGGCCATCGCAAAGGAGTTCGACATGTCCAATAGCTTTATCGGCGAAGTGCGGGCGTTCCCTTACAACTTCGCGCACGATGGCTGGCTCGAGTGCATGGGGCAAACGGTCAGCATCCAGCAGTATCAGGCGCTGTTCGGGGTGATCGGCTTTGCCTACGGGGGCGACAAGCAGAATACGTTCGGCCTGCCGGATCTGCGCGGCCGCGCGGTCACCGGCCAGGGTCAGGGGCCGGGGTTGAACAACACCACCATGGGCCAGTTGCAGGGCGCCGACACCGTTGCATTGACTTCTTCGTCGCAATTGCCGGCACATACGCACACCATCTCCACGCAATTCGTCAGGCCGGCCACGGCCCTGACGGCCTTCGTCAATACACCGAGCGCGGCCGCTTACGTGACGCGCTTGTTGAATCTGACCCTCACGCCGAGACAGACGTATCTTGCGTATGCGCCGGCCGTGGGAACGCCTGTCGGCCAGATGTCGCCCAATACGCTGACGCCTTTCCCCGCCACCTCGGCAGCGGTGCAGGCACACGAAAACCGTCAACCGTTCACCACGGTGCGCTACTGCATCTGCGCCACGGATGGCATCTATCCGCCCAGGCCGTGATGTCGCTGCACTTCGCCTGCCCGGCGCCCTTGTCGGCGCTGGGCATGGCGATCGGCCCCGAGTGCGCGGCGGACATGTCGGCGCTACGGGCCTTGCTCCGGGAAGAGCGCTGGGCCGAATTCGCGCTGCTGCCGTGGGACGATACGGCAAAGGTCGCGTTGCTCGATCAACAGTTCGAGGCACAGCGCCGCCATTACGCCCTGCTGCATCCAGAAGCCTTGTTTCTGGTGCTGACGCACCAGCAAAGCGTGGTTGGCCGTCTCTATCTGGCGGCGACGGATGAAGGCGATCTCCGCGTGCTGGACATCCTGCTGTCATCCGATTACCGCAGCCAGGGGATCGGCACGATCCTGATCGGCGCGGTGCTGGACCAGGCGCGTGCCGACCGGCGGCGTGTGCTGCTTGAGGTGAAAAAAGGCAATCCTGCGGTCGGGCTGTACCATCGACTCGGCTTCCAGAAATTTGCCGATGGCGGTGTCTCCTGGCATATGGCCTGGCGTCCTGCCCTCAGCGATAGCCAAGCCAGTCCATGACCACGCCGTGGTCAGCGACCAGGCGCTCCGCCTGTTCCGTGGTGAGCGCGGACCGCCATACGCCAGCGCGGCCTTGGCGAAAGAATCGTGCCTGCTCAGGGCTACGCTCGGCGAATCCGTGACGTTCCTCTACGCTGCGTAGTGTCTCGAAGCGGCAGGCGGCGACCGCGCGTGCCACATGCGCTGGGTCGGCGGGCAGGCCCAGAAATTCCGCAAGACGTGTCGTCTCCTGCATGGGCTGCGCCAGAAGATCTTCGTAGCGCAGCAGCAGGCGTGGGCCTGGAGCCCGCTGCAGCCACGAGGCGACATGCCCTGACCAGGACCCATACCATTGCGGCGTCTGGGTACGGAACGAAGGGCCGCCACGGCTCACGGTCAGGCCGGCATCGCACATCTGGCGGATGGCGGCGTCGACGTCCATGTTCGTCTGGTCGGCCCAGGAAGGCGCGATATCCCGTGGGTCGCGCACGATGTAGACCGTTGCCAGCGTCGCGTCTGCTGGAAACAGCGTCGCGTCGTAGCGATCGTGCACTTTGAGCAGCTCCAGCGACTGTGCTGCGCATTGTCGATAGGCGCTGCTGCGCAGAAGACGAAGTTCGGCCGGTACGAGGTCGCTGCTGTCCACGTCGACGCATTGCTCGAGCCAACTGCGCGAGGCCGCATACGGCAGGCTCCGGCCAAGCGTATCCAGATCCACCACGGCGGCACCGGACTGCAGGCTGGAGATCAGGCAGCGCATCCAGGTATTGCCGGATTTCGGATAGGACGCCAGCCAGATGATGCCGCGCCGGCTCATGTCCCCAGGTGGGCTTCGATCAATTCGACGCTGGCGTCCAGCGCATCGAAACGCAGTGGGCGCAGCAGGTGCCAGACCGGCACCTGGCGGGCGATGGCCGCGGCTTGGGCAAAGGTGGTCGGCCACAGACCGAGCCGCCGGGCGGCCTGTGGCCGCGTCAGGTAACTGTGCAGCAGGGGCAGCGCGGCACCGGGCGAATGCCGCTGCATCCTCAGTTCCGGTGCCTCCTTCAGGATCACTATCGCATCCAGCGGCGCGGGGGTCGGGTCGAATCCGGATTGCGGGCGCAGGTCGAACTTGTCCATCCCGGGACGTATCTGCGGGAGCCCGGTGTGGGGCATTTGCAGGGAATCGAGCGTATCGCGCCAGAGTTTCAGACGTGGGAAGGCCGGCAGCACCTCGATGCGGCCTTCGGTGCGGATCACGGCCAGATCGTCACTGAGCAAGCCATGGCCGCGCTTGAGGAGGGCCGCCGACAGGGTGGACTTGCCGGCGCCGCTGTGCCCGGCAATGGCCACGGTGCGGCTGCCGATCCGCAGGCAAGCCGCATGCAGCGGAAACAGGCCGCGTTGCAGGCACAGGTAACCGAGCGCCGAGCCAAGCAGGAAAAGCCGCCAGCTCTCATCGTCCTGGCGCAATCGCTGCACCTGGATCGCGTGTCCGCCGCGCACGAGGATGCGGACCAGGTCTGGGATCTGCAGCAACACGGAGCCATCGGTTCCGATGCTCAGCCAGGTATCGGTGGGGTCGGCCGAATCGAGCCGGCTGGGGAGCGACGCGTCCTCGATCACCACATCCGCGTCGTGACGCCCGCCAGCCGATGCCGGCCAGGGCGGCAACTCCGGAAGGACCAGGGTGCTGCGCACGTGCCAGCCGCACAGCAGGTAGTGGTGCTGGGGTTCCGACAAGACCCGCGCCGCCGGATTTTCGCGAATGCGGTTCAGGCGCGGATCTCGATGGTGCCGGCACTGCGCAGCGTTTCCAGCAGCGATGCGACGTCGGTCTCGATCCTGGATCGTGTCGTCGCGTAGTCGGCGCACAGCCGATCGCACAGCACGACGAACGTGCAGGGCGATGCGAGATGCGTCCAGATGTCCTTGCCCACCGCGTCAAGCGAGAAATACAGCCCGCGTTCGGTGTTCATGACGACCAGTTCTTCGCCCATTTCCGCAGCCAGGCAACCGGGAGCCTGTGCGATCAGGGCATTCGGATCGATAGGCATGGCGAACCATCCGTGGGAGGGCCTGGAACATTAACCGGGAAACATGCGTCTTGGAAGGCGGATGACCGCTGGATCGGCTGCCATCGGCGACTCAGTCGCGTGGGTGCTCGCGACGCCGGAACACCACTTCGTCATCTGACTGAACAGGCAGGCGTAGATTGTCCGGACCGAAGAGTGGGGTATCCGCGTGCGCCGGTGTCGGAATGCGGAGGACCGGGTCGAACCAGCGCGCCGCTGCCGTATCACGGAGGCGAAAGTTGGCGTGGCGCAGCGCCAGCAAGCCGCCAGGGCGCAGGCAGCGGGCGAAGTCGAGCAACTGTGCCTGCACGTCCTCGAAGCGAATCAAATGGTCGCAGCATTGGCCGGTATGGAAGGCCAGATCGCCCCGTCTCAGGACGGCCAGGCAGAAGATCGCATCGTAGGAGGCGTCGGCCTCACTGGCCGTATTTCCCGCCAAGCGGAATTGAATACTTGAGTCCGGCTGCGTCCGAAGCCGGAGGTTGCACGCCGAGATATGGCCGGGATGGATGTCCAGTCCGGTGATGGTGGCGTCCGGGAAGTAGCTGCGTAGCGTGAGCACTTCCTCGCCGCTGGCACAGCCGAACGACAACAGGCGTAGGTTTCCAGCCGCTCCCAGCGTGGCCTGGACAAAGGCGAACAGCGTGGGATAGCGATGCATGGCGGTGGTGCCGTAATCCTGGAACACGGGCGCGACCGAGGTCACGTGCAACCAGGCATAGAGCCGGCCCTCCCGGGTGCGCAGTGCGCGATACAGCCACCTGACCCGCGGGACGGCCAACAACCTGCGCCAACGGCTGAGGGACAGGATCATCCCTTGATATGATGCGCATCAAGCAGGAGACTGCGCGTGGCGGCCTGCGGCAGGCCGATCGGCCCCTTCGATGGTGTCGGCAACGGCATCGGTCGTGCGACCATGGAGTAAGCAGCCAGCATGCAGTGTGGGTTGTGCTGAAATCGAAAGCGTCGTCGGGCAGCGGCTGCAAGCCAAACAGATCGGGCGCATGCGCAACACGATGCGGTGCGCTGTGAGGGGCGTCGGACTGACGCCATTGACGGGATGTGCAGTGACCGCGAACGGCTTGTTTGCGAGCCGAAACAGACTAGCAAAATGGGAGTGCGCAATGTACGAGAACCATCAGGCAGTGCCGTCCGAAGTCTCCTCGCAGCACGGGCGCAAGGTATGGACGACACCGACGGTGGCGTTTCTTGCCATCGATGAGACCGCAAACCAGACCTTCTCCGGCAACGACGGCACGGGGACTGGCACTGGCTCCTAAGCCGGTGTAGGCGATCGAGGTGAGCGATTTTGCGGGGGTCTGGCGTCTCGACGGCGCTCCGGTTTCCCCCGCGGATCTGCTGCGCCTCGATCGCGCGCTGGAGGCGCGCGGCATCGGGCCGGGACGTGTCTGGCATGGCGGTGACATCGCCATTGTCCATCGCCAGCATGGCTTCACACCGGAGGACGCCTTCGAAGCGATGCCATGGGTGGGAGGATCCGGCGCGGTCCTTGCCGCAGATGTGGTGTTGGCTGCGCGTGGCGAACTGGTGGCGGCGCTAGGGGAGCCCAGCAGCGCCTCCACGCCCGATGGCGCCCTGTTGCTGGAGGCCCTGCAGCGCTGGGATGTCGACGCCTTGCCGCGCGTGTACGGATCCTACGCGCTGGCCTTGTATCGGCCCGACCAGCGCCGGCTGCTGCTGGCCCGCGATCCCGTGGGCATCCGCTCGTTGTTCGTGCATCGTGGTTCCAACCTGATCGCATTTGCCACCCGCTTGCGGGCGCTGCTGGCCTTGCCGGAGATTCCCTCCGATCTTGATGAGCAGGCGCTGGCCGATCGGCTGCTGATGGATCGAACGCGGGCGACCCGCACCATCTATCGATCCATCGACCGAGTCCCGATGGCGCATGCCCTCAGCGTGACGCCGGAACGGGCGCACCTGCAGCGATGGTGGGCGCCGCCGCAGGCCGGTACGCTGCAACTGCGCAACGATGAGGACGTCGAGGCTGCCGCTGCCGACGTGTTGGACCTGGCCGTCGCCGATTGCCTGCGCGCACCTGGTTCCGTCGCCATGTGCCTGACCGGCGGCCTCGATAGTACGTCGGTGGCACTTTCGGCCGCACGACAACACACCGCAGCGCCGTTGCTTGCGCTCACGCGTACTCCGCAGACGGCGACCGCAGCGGCGAGCGCACGCCACTACTACGACGAATCGCCGCGTGCCCGCCTGCTGGCGGAACGCCATCCGGGCATCGACTGGCACATGATCGGCGACGATGGCCAAGACTGGGGCGAACATGACGCCGAGCGTTGGTTGCAGGAAGGCGGACAGCCGACGCGCTCCCCTCTGAACATGGCGTGGTTCTTTCCGCTCTATCGGTTCATGGCGGAGCGCGGCAGTCGGGTCCTGATCGGCGGAGAGTTGGGTAACGCGTTTTTCAGCTACGACGGCTTGTCCCGGCTGCCGGAGTTGCTGCGCCAACGCCAGTGGCGCGCGTTGCTTGTGCAAGCGCGGGCGCTGGCGGCCACGGAAGGGTTGAGCGTGCGCAAGACGCTGCAACGCCATGTGCTGCGCCCTTTCGCGCCGATGGCGGTGGTGCGCCGCTGGCATCGTCTGCCGGTCGACGTCTGGAGGCGCAACGCCGCGTTGAATCCTCAGTGGGCGCACGACCTGGATCTGCGCCGCAATCTGGATATGCGGCGCTATCGGCTTTGTCTCGGCGCGAATCATCCTTCCCTGGCGGTACGGCGCGAGTGGTTCTTGAGCGACGCTGCGGCGATGGAGACCTATGGGGTGCTCCGCGCACTGTCCGGCGTGGATCTGCGCATGCCGCTCGCCGACCGGCGGGTGATCGAGTTCTTCGGCAGCCTGCCGCTGGATCAGTTCCTGCGCGATGGCGTCAGCCGCTCGCTGCCGCGCCGCCTGCTCGCAGCGCGCGGCGCACCTGCGGAGATTTTCGCCAATCGCCAGGTCGGCGTGCAGCATGGCGACTGGTTCGCGCAGCTCGGCGCGCAGCGCGCCAGCCTGCAGCAGCAACTCCACGCGCTGCACGATTCTCCCCTGGCACGTCGTGTGCTCGACCTGCCGCGGCTGCAGGGCCTGATGGATACCTGGCCGCGCGACGCGCAGGCCGCCGAGCCCAGACGCGAAGCCTATCTGCACATCCTGCTGTACGGCCTGCAGACGGGGAGGTTTCTCGCGTGGCACGAGCGCGGTGGCGTATAAGCGCGGCACATGACCGATCAGGGAGCACACGACCGCCTTGTCGACGCTGCGCCGCGATCGAGCCGGGCGCTTGCACGCCACGCCTGCCGCTTTGGCGTTTGCTAGGCTAGCGTGCGGCGGCGGGACCTGCACACGCGCGCCAGTTCCGAGCCGGGCAGGCTTGCACCGGTTGATCGCCTTCCTCCACACGTGCCCTCTGCCATGCTCTCTTCATCGCCGGCCCTGCAGTGGCGAAAGCAGACAACGCAGCGTCCGATCGCGCGCACGCGCACCTTCATGGCAACCGCGCCCGCCGCGCTGCGTCGCCCCCCCGCAGCGCGAGCGGACGGCTGACGGTGAGCATGCCCGCAACGGTCGCTCGCTGCCGCCGCATGCTGGCGGCCTTCGGCCGGCTGCCCCGGTTCGAACGGCTGCTGCTGGTGCCGGCCTGGATACTGTTGGGGCTGGCGCGTGCAGCGGTGCGCTGGCTCGGCTTTCGTCGGCTAGCGCACTGGGTCGGCGATCAGGTGGCCGTGCCGCCGGCCCTGCCACGCCTGGACACGCGTGCACAGCGTCGCGCCATGCAGATCGGCCGGACCGTGCGCCTGGCGGCACGCCATACGCCCTGGGATTCCAATTGTCTGGCGCAGGCGCTGGCCGCGCATTATCTGCTTGGCCTGTTCCGGGTCGCCCATCTGCTGTGCCTGGGGGTGACGCACAGCGACGATGACGGACAGCTGCAGGCCCATGCCTGGGTACTCGCCGGCAGCACGCGCGTGACCGGAGGCCGCACGGCCGAGCGCTTCACCCGTGTCGGCTGCTTCGTGCCGCGCGCATGGCGGGCCCGATGACCGTGTGGCGCTGCATGGCGCGCCTGTTGGATTGGGCGCCGCGTCGCCAACGGCTCGGACTGTTCGCCCTGATGGTGCTGGCCGGTGCGACGGAAGGCATCGGCATGCTGCTGCTGGTGCCCTTGCTGGCCATCCTGCAAGGCGGCGAGGCCGCCGCCACGGGCGGGGTGGCAGGTCAGTTGGTACGCCTCCCCATCGCACTCGGATTGCCGACCACCTCGCCGATTCCCTTGCTGCTGCTGTTCTGTACGGTCGTGCTGGCGCGCAACGCGATCCAGCTCGGCCGCGAGCGGGCGGCAGCACAGCTGCAACAGGACGTGGGCCAGCGGCTGCGCATGGCCAGCTTCGCGGCGCTGCTCGGCGCGCAGTGGCGCTGGTTGGTGGGCCAGCGCACCGCCGACCACGCCAGCCTCATGCTCAGCGACGTCAGCCGCGCCGAAGTGGGTCTGGGACATGGCCTGTCGCTGCTCGCCGCGGGCACGACCGCCCTGCTTTACCTGCTGGCTGCGATTGCGTTGTCCTGGCAGCTGGCACTGATCGCGCTGCTGAGCGGATCGGTGCTGTTGTTGTCGATAGGCCGGCGGCGACATGGGACGGTCGCGCTGGGCCGGCAACTGACGCAGGCCAACCAACGCTTGCACGCGGGCCTGCACGACCGTCTGTCCGGGTTGCGCCTGGCCAAGATCCTGGGTGCCGAAGCGCGCTACCTGACGGCCTTCGGGCGAACGGCCCGGACGATGCACGAGCAGCAGCTGCGATTCGCGCACGGCCTGAGCAGTTCCAAGGCCTTGCTGCAGAGTGCCGGGGCGGTCCTGCTGGCGTGCTACGTCTACCTGGGCCTGCAAGTGCTGCACATGGCCATGGCCGAACTCCTGGTGCTGGTCGCGATTTTCGCCCGCCTGCTGCCGCTGTTGAGCAACATCCAGCAACAGCGCCAATATTGTCTGCATGCGATGGCGGCATTCGCCGAGATCGAACGCCGGCTGCAGGAGAGCCGGACCTGGGCCGAACCGCCCCTGGCTGACGCCACGCCGCCGATCCAGCTGACGACCTCGATCGCGCTGGCGACGGTCCAGGTCCAGTACGCCGGACGCGACACGCCCGCGCTGCAGGATCTGTCGCTGCGGCTGCCGGCGCGAACCACCACCGCGGTGGTCGGTGCCTCCGGTGCCGGCAAGAGCACGCTGGCCGATGTCCTGAGTGGCTTGCTGAGCCCAGACCAGGGCACGCTGGAGATCGACGGCGTGGTGCTGGATGCGGCCGCACGACGGGCCTGGCGCCGCTCGGTGGCCTATGTCTCGCAGGACGCCTTCCTGCTCAACGACAGCGTGCGCAATAACCTGTTGATCGCTTGTCCGGATGCAGGCGAACAGGCGCTGCACGCTGCGCTGGAGCAGGCGGCCGCCCAGTTCGTGCATGCCCTGCCGCAGGGTTGGGATACGCCGGTCGGCGAGGGCGGCATGCCCTTGTCCGGCGGCGAGCGCCAGCGGCTGGCACTGGCGCGTGCGCTGCTGCAGCGCCCGGCGTTGCTGATCCTGGACGAGGCGACCAGCGCGCTGGACCACGACAACGAGACACGCATCCGCGGCGCCATCCAGGGCCTGCATGGCGACCTGACTGTCCTGCTCATCGGCCATCGGCTGGCCTTGCTGGAACAGGCCGACAGCGTGCTGGTGCTGGACCAGGGGCGGCTGGTGGCGCAGGGCCCATGGCAGGCCGTGGCGCCGGTCTGGATCGGCGCCCGGTGAAGCCGCCCCTGCCGCCTGGGTGGCGTGGCCTGGCGCGCGGCCTGTCGGCGCAATGGGGGTCGATCCTGTTCACCGCTGCGGTCTCGCTGGCGCTGTCGGTGTGGCTGGCGCGTGGCATGGGCCCGGCCGGCTTCGGCCGCTACGCCTACCTGCTCAATCTGGCGACCTTGCTGGCGCTGCTGCAGGATGCCGGCATGCGCACCCTGGTACTGCGCGAGGGGGTTGCGGCCGGCGTTCCGGCGCCGGTGGCGCGCGCGCTGCCTGGCCTGGCACGCGGGCATCTGCTGTGGTCCACGCTGCTGCTGGTCGCCGTAACCCTGGCAGCGACGCGCGCCGGCGGCGATCCGGCGCTGGTCTGGGCGGTGCTCTGCTTCGGTGCGGTCACGCTGACCCAGCTGGTGTCTGCGCAACTGAAAGCGGCGGGCCAGTGGCAACGCGACGCCAGCTGGCTGGCGGGTGCACGAGCGCTCAGCGCAGTGCTGGTGGTGGCCGCGGTCCTGCTGCTCGGTCACGACCCCGGCGTGGTCTTCGCTGCCTGGGCATGCGGCCTGCTGCTGGCCTACGTCTGGCTGGGGCGCGGCCTGCAGGATCGGCCGCACTGGCGGCCACAGCCGCTGGCCTATCGCGCGGCCGCCGGTTTTTTCTGGATCGATGCCGCGACCGGCCTGTACCGTCGTAGCGACGTGGTGATCCTGCAGCACACGGTGCCTGCGGCGGAGGTTGGCCAGTATGCCGCCGCGTATCGCGTGTTCGATGGGGTGCTGTTGCTGGCGATGCCGGTCGCCTTGCTGCTGTTCCGCCAGCTGCGCCTGGCACGCGCGCAGGGCGCGCGCGCGCGCCGACTGGAGGATCGCGCGCTGTGGCTGGCCGGTGCGGCGGGTCTGGCGCTGGCGGCGAGCGGCGCCTGGCTTGGCAGCTGGCTGATGGAGCTGTTGTACGGAGCGTCCTATCGCGTGGTGGCGGGGCAAGTGCTCGGCTGGTTGTTTGCCGCGTTCGTGTTCGTGCTGCCGAATTACGTGCTGACCCAGGCCGCCATCGCCTGCGACCAGCAGCGTTGGTACGTGCTCGGCGCCGGTGTCGCGGCGGTGGTCAACATCGCGCTGAATCTGCTCCTCACCCGCCAGTACGGTGTGCACGGTGCAGCGATCGCCGTGATCGCCACCGAGGCTGTACTGACCGCCACATTGTGGTGCGGGTTGCGCATTGCAGGATCCGGTCGCACGCACGCATAGCTGCGTTGCCGCCGCTGCAATCGCTGTGGCACAGTGCTGTCGGTACGGCGTGGCGCTCCCATGCCCCTTTGAACCGCAGCGAAGATCTGATGCCGGGTATAGACGAGATCCCTGAACGCCGTGATGAGGTCTCCCTGGGCGATCTATTGCTGGAAGTGCTGCGCTTCTACCAACAGTTCGGGCGCCTGCTGATTCCGCTGGCATTGCTGCTTGGGATGCTGGCCGGCGTCCTTGTCGCTATGCGGCCCCTGTATGCGCTCACCGCGCTGCTGGAAACGCCGCAAATGACCCTGGAGCAGTGGCGCAAGCTGCAGCCCATGCTGTCCGACCGCCAACTGGTGGCGGCCTCGCTCGCCAGCATGACCGACCTGTCGTCCGAGCAGCGCGAGCGCCTGCAACGCGCCTTCGTCCGCCGGAAGTATTGGGACACGTACGTGACCTACCGCAGTGCGGTCGAACGTGACGACATCCGCCAACAGGTCAACATCGATGCCAAAAGTGTCGGCGCGCTGGGATTGGAAGTGTCGTTGTACGCACGCGACGATGCGGCTGCGAACCAGCAGCTGGAGACCATCGCGCAGCATGTCCGCCAGGTCGTGCTGTGGGCCGGGGTGCGCGACTATCTGGACAGCCTGCGCCAGCAGGCGCTCGAACAACGCCCGCAGCTGCAGATCAACCAGATCAAGCAACGCTTCGCGATCGAACAGAACGAGCGGCAGGCCGCGGACATGCAGCAGTTGCTGGAGCGCTATCCGGAACTGCGGCGCAACGCGGTGAACACAGTCGTGTCGGTCGGCGATGGTGGCGGACGCTACCTCTCGCCGCTGGCGCAGATCGTCGCCTTGCAGTCGACCATCGCCGGGACGCGGGCCACCTTGCGTCAGGTAGAGCGTGAACTGGAGCAGTTGGATGGCAAGCAACGCTTGCTGGAGCGGGTGGACCAGCGCGCGCCAGCATTGCACTTGGGCCTGGCGCTGGCAGATTGGGTGCAGAGCTGCCGACGCGCCGTGTTCGGGCCCGGCAATCCGTCCGGCTCGGCGCAGTCGCAGGTCGCCAGCGAAATCGACCTGGCGCTGTCGCAACAGCGCTGGCGCGCACAACAGGTGCGCTACCGGGCCATCCCTGCGTTGTCACCGGCGCCGGTGCCCTCGCGCCAGCCGCTACTGGTGACGCTGGCGGTCTTCCTTGGGGTGTTGCTGGTCGCGTCGCTGGGATTGGCGCTGTATGTGACCGCACGTCGCCATGGCGACCGGCGCGCGTCCTGGTCGGCACATGCCGACCCGCTGTTCGCCTGGTTGCCGCAGCGCATGCGTCTTCTGTTGCTCGGTCCGACCGACACGCGCCCGCTGGGGCCTGGATGAAGCGGGTACTGGTTACCGGCGCAGCCGGAATGATCGGCAGACGCGTGGCGAGCGCGTTGCTGGAGCGTGGCGACGCCGTCGCGGGACTGGACGATCTGTCCAGCGGTATGTCCCTGCCGCAGGGCCTGCATGCAGCAATCGTCGCCGACGTGGGCGATCGCGCAACGCTCGCTGCCGCATTGCGCGCGTTCGGCGCCGAGGCGCTGATCCATCTGGCCGCCCTCCACCACATTCCCACCTGCGAGACGCAGCGCATGCGCTGCCTGCAGGTCAACGTCGTCGGCACCGAGAGCGTGTTGCACGCCGCCAGCGACGCGGCGCTGCAGCAGGTGGTCATCGCCTCCAGCGGCGCGGTCTACGCGTGGGGTGATAGCGCACTGGACGAGCACGCCAGCGCGACCGAAGCACGCGATAACTATGCGCTGTCCAAACTTTGCAACGAGGCCCAATTACGGCTGTGGTGCACGGCAGAGTCCGGCCGCCGCGGGCGCGCAGCGCGTCTGTTCAACACCATCGCCCATGACGATCCCAATGCGCACTTGATACCGGACGTGCTGGCGCAACTGGCGACCGATCCAGCAGCGACGCCAACGTTGCGGTTGGGCAACCTGCAACCGCGCCGGGACTATCTCCACGCTGAAGACGCGGCGGCAGGGCTGATCGCGCTGCTCGACGACGCGCGGCCTGACCCGGCTTTCGATGTCTTCAATCTGTGCTCGGGCGTGGAGCATTCGGTTGCCGAACTGGTGGAGCACATCGGTGCAGTGCTCGGGCGATCGCCGCGCCTGGAAGTCGACCCGCAACGTCAACGGCGCATCGACCGTCTCCATCAGTTGGGCGATCCGCGCAAGGCGGCGCGCGTGCTGGGTTGGCAGGCGCGCTGGAGTCTGCGCGAGGCACTGCAGCGCGTGTTGACGCCCACCGATGCGCCCACTACCGGGCACCACGTGTGAGCCTGCGCGATGCAATCACCTCACCCGCTGCCACGCTGATCGCAACGCCTGCCGTGCACACAGGCCGCATTGTCGTGCGCCATCATCGGCGCCGTGCCATCGCAAGACGAACGATCGCGACAGCGGCACCACGCACCCATCTTGAGATCGGTCTGATCAATGCGTAGAACCTGCGCGACAGCGACAAGGCATTCACTGCCGGATCCGCGCTGCAGCACATTCGCTCTGCCGCTGGCCAAACGCGACCGAGTGTCTCCATGGGGAGTGCGGCCTGCGATTGCGTTGGCGGGTCGCCAGCCCGGATACTCCGACTGCGGTATTCCCCGTTCTTGCGAAGGTGTCCGGCTTGTCTGTGACCACCATTGAACGCCTCAAGCTCGCCTACCGTCGATTGCGCGTGGGAGCGAACCTGCACCGTAACGATGCGCTCGGCGCGCTATTTCGGGCATGGGCTTACACACATGCCACGCAGCTGACGGGCGACTACTACGAGTTCGGCGTCTATCGCGGCAACAGTCTCGCTCACGCGTGGCTGTGCTACCGCCATCACCGACGCCATCTCGAGCGCAGTGCGCGATTGCCCTACCGTCGGCAGGGAACCGTGTCGGCGTTTCTGACGCAGCGTCCACGGTTCTACGGTTTCGATACGTTTGCCGGGATGCCGGCCAATCTGGAAGGCGAAGACAGCTTGGCGGGCGGCAGCTTCCTCGCCTCCCGCGCCCAGGCCCAGGCGCGCTGTGCTGCCGTCGGTCTGAAGGCGCCGGATCTGCAGCTGGTGCAAGGCTTGTTCGCCGACTCTGCGGCAGCCATCGGCCACACACACGCAGCGATCGTGCACGTGGATTGCGATCTCTACAGCTCGGCAAACGACGCACTGACCTTGATCGCACCGCGTCTGGTGCAAGGCAGTGTCCTGCTGTGCGACGACTACGATCTGTTTCGCGCCGACAATCAACAGGGCGAGCGTCGGGCGCTGCAGCAATGCGCCGACCATTTCGGTATCGCATTTGAGCCCTGGTTCGCCTATGGCGCCGCCTCGCGTGCCTTTCTGTGCCATGTACCGACGCCTGCCTCCGCCGCGCAGCCATGATCGCCGCGCAACGCATGCGCGCAGGGTTCGTTGCCGGCGCAGCGCTGTATGCGCTCGGCCAGGGCTGCGCGCTGCTGTTCCAGTGGTTATTGCTGCGTCGGTTCGGCCTGCAGGGCTATGGCGAGGTGGGGCTGGCGCATCTTGGCCTGGTCACTGTGCTGTTCCTGGCAGATCTGGGCTATGCCTCGCTGTTCCTGCGCGAGGACCCTGCCGCACCTGGCTGGAACGCGCGTTGGCGCCAGGCGCTCTGGCACCGCTTGCTCGCCACGGTGGTGCTGGATCTGCTGTGGATCGCCGGTGCCTGGTGGCCCAGTGGCGGCCAGGGCGAAGGGTTGCGCTATCTGCTGGCGGTGCTCCCGGCCACGGTGTTCGGCTTGGTGGGCTATTCGGCACCGCTGCTCGCACGCGGGCGGATGCTGGCGGGATTCATCGTGCAGCAGGTGGCGATGCCGGCGACCATTCTGACCTGGCTGGTGGTGCAACGGCTGCCGGGGTGGGACGGCGCGCTCGGCGCCGGGCTGGCGGTCAGCCTGGGATATCTCCTGCAGGCGCTGGTCAACATCGCGGTGTTCGGTGCACCGCTGCAGTTGCTGTGTCCGCGTCGCGGTGGCGGCCGGCGCATGCTGCGCCCCGCGCTGCAGCTGTCGTTGCTGAGCATCACCGGCACGTTGCACGATCGGTTGACGCCGCTCTTGCTGGCATCGGTCGCGCCAACATTCCTGCCGGTGTATGTGTTCCTGAACTACCTGCTCAATGGAGCAAGCGGTGTGTTCAGCCAGTTCAATCGCCTGTTGGTGGCCGACGCGCGCGGCCCGACCGGGGAGCGCTGGGCCGGCGCGCTGGTCTCGTTGGTGCTGGGCGCAGCCGCGGTGGGCGCGTTGGCACTGCCCCAGGCGGCAGCCGCCTGGGGCAGTGCCGAGCAGCGCGCGTGGCTGCCATGGGTCACCCCGGTACTGGCCGCAGGCGCGACCACACTGCTCAGCAGCGTGCTGGCGGCCCTGTTGATCGGACGCCATCGCGAAGCGACGCTGGTTCCATTGTTGTTGGGCGGCGCGTTCTGCAGCGCGCTCCTGCAGGTCGCGGCAGCGGCGGCGCATGCGCCGCAGTGGCTGCTATGGCTGCGCTTCCTGTGCGTGCTCGCCATGGCGGCGGCGAGCCTGCACCTGTGCGGGCTGCGCTTGAACGCCGGCGGCTACGCGGCGCTGCTGTCGGCGGTGCTCGCGATCTCGCTCGGTGGCAGCCCGGTCACGATGACACTGGCGGCGCTGCTGCTGGTGCCGGTGGCGTGGACGGTATGGCAGCGCCGCAGCCTGCTGCACACCACGTTGCCAGCACGCGCGTGATGCCTGATTGCACCTTGATGGCGATGTGCTGCCTCCGGAAGCGGAGGCCACCATGTGCGGCATAGTCGCGCTGCGCAGCTTCGTTGCGGGCACGCCGTTGCAGGTGCTGGCCGAGCGCGCGCTGGACGCCTTGTCACGTCGCGGCCCGGACGCGCAGGGTCTGCTGTGCCTGGAGCAGCCGGTACCTACCGCGCTGGGCCACCGGCGCTTGGCGATCCTGGACTTGACCAGCGCCGCCACCCAGCCGATGCGCTGCGCCGAGACCGGCAACGTGCTGGTGTTCAACGGCGAGATCTACAACTTTCTTGAGCTGCGCCGCGAACTGGAAGCGCTGGGTCACCAGTTCCGCACCGACAGCGACACCGAGGTCATCCTGCACGGCTGGCGCGCGTGGGGCCAGGACCTGTTCCCGCGTTGCAATGGCATGTGGGCGCTGGTGCTGCTGGAGCAGGCGAGCGGCGATCTGATCTATTGCCGCGACCGGCTGGGCGTCAAACCCTTGTACCTGCACCACGACGGGCGGCAGTTGGTGCTGGCCAGCGAGATCCGTGCCATCGCCGCCAGCCTGGGAGGCTACCCGCCACCCAATCCCGCTGCGGTGTTCGATTTCCTGGTCACCGGGATATCCGACCACACCAGCGAGACCTTCTACGCCGGCATCCGCGCGGTTCCTCCCGGCTGGCTGTACCGGGTGTCGCCAACCGGCCATAGTCGACGCACGCCGTACCATCAGTGGCCGCTGCCCGGTGCGGTGGCGCCGCTGGATGCGCAGGCCACCAGGGAGTTGCTCGAAGATTCCACCCGCCTGCGGCTGCGCTCGGATGCGCCCACCGTCTCGCTGCTGTCGGGCGGATTGGACAGTTCCATCCTGACCACCCTGAGCGTGCAGGCCGGTGCGCTGCCACGCACCTGTTTCGCCGGCGCCTTCACCTATGGCTACCACGACACCGAACAGGCCGGCTTCGACGAAACCGACGCCGCGGCAAGCTTGATGCAAACGCTGGGGCAGAGCGAGCGTCACTTCCTGCATCGCGTCCGCGCGATTCCGGACGAGGAAGAGTTGCTGGCACTGGTGGCGGCGCAGGAAGAGCCGTTCTGTACGCCGTCGATACTGGCAAGTTTCCGCATGTATCGCGCCATCCGCGCCGCCGGTTACAAGGTGGTGCTCAATGGCGAAGGCGCCGATGAGCTGTTCGGTGGGTACGTGCGCCTGTATCTGGCGCTGAGCGCGCGCAGTGCGCTGCACCAGGCACGACTGCCGACCGCCATCCGGCTGCTCTCCACCGGTGCGGTGGACCCGCGTTTGCTGCTCAATCGTCTTGCATGGGATCTTCCGGCCGGCGCGCTGGGCGCACTACTGCGCCGGCAGCGGCCGAGCGTGGCCTGCATGTCCTCGACGCTGTGGCACGACCAGGCGGCCCGGCTGCAGCTGTTGCAGGTCGATCGCCGCGCCGATGTCGAGGCGCGTTTACGTCGCGACGTGCTGTCGACCAATCTGCCGATGGTGTTGCGCATGACCGACCGCAACAGCATGTCCGCCGGCGTGGAGGTGCGCGCGCCGTTCCTGGACTATCGCGTTGTCGAACGCGCGTTGTCGACGCCGGCACTGCAGCGGATGGGCGACTACCATGGCAAGGCAATGTTGCGACACGCGTTCGCTGACCGCTTGCCGGCACGCGTGACCACACAGCGCAAGAGCACCGGCTTTGGACATGCCGAACAGTTTCTGGTCGACCGCATGCCCTTGCAGCAGGCATTGGCGACGTTGCCGGCGGGCGTGAACGCACTGCTGGATGTCGCACGGCTTCGCCGGGAGCTTGCCAGCGGACGCTCGCACAGCACGTTGTGGTTCGCGGTCTCGGTCGCGCTGTGGTATCGGAGCGTCTATGGGTAGCGCGCCGCCGCCATCGCTGGAGCTGTGGACGCCCGACCATGGGCATTGCCGCTGTTGCGGCAGCACGCAGGCGCAACGCACGGTCTGGGCGGAAGTCTATGTCGGGACGGGTCAGGCGCTGCGCCGCTGCGGTGCGTGCGCAGCGGTGTATCTGGCGCCTGACCTGACCGAAGCGGCGCTGCAGCACTTCTATGCCCACGATTATCGGCAGCTGTTTCCCGCCGAAATCCCGTGGGGTAGCCAACGGCGCTTCTTTGCGTGGCGTGGCGATCGGTGGATCGCGCACAACCGGCTGCAGCGGATCGCGCCCGCGCTTGCACCTGCCGCCAGGGTGCTGGAAGTGGGCTCGGGTTTCGGTGCCTTTCTTGGCGCCGCTGCCGCCGTGCGACCAGACCTGCGCCTGTCGGCTTGCGAGCCGGATGTGACGCATCGCCACGTCCTGCTGGATGGCGCGGCGGTGACCTTCCTGCCTGCGCTGGAGACGCTGGCCGACGGAGAGTTCGAGGCCGTGGTCGCCTTCCATGTGCTCGAGCACCTGATCGACCCGCGCGCGTTCCTGTCATCGCTGGCGCGCATCCTCGTTCCCGAGGGACAGGCGTGGATCGAGGTCCCGGACCTGATGAGTGGATGGCGCTCGCGCAACTATGTCCACCCGGCCCATCTGAGCTATTTTTCGGCGCCGTTGCTGCGACGGCTGGTCAACGCGGCAGGCCTGGAGGTCGTTTCCTGCGGTCCGTATTCCGATCGCGGCGTGTTGGCCGAAAACATCTGGCTGCACCTGCGACAACCTGCGCGACCGCGCATCGCGACACCGCTGGAGCTGGCCGACGCGCACGAGGTCGACGCAGTCGATGCACGGCTGGACACGGTCCGGTGGAGTCAGCGGGACCGACTGCAGCGGCGGCTCAAGCACGGCCTGATCCGAGTTCTCGGTCGAGGCCTGTTCGGTGAACTGCAGCGCTGGCGTGGCTACCGCCAGCTGCGCAAGGACCAGGCGCACGATGGACTTCGCTGACTTCCAGCAGGCCGTGCACGCCCAGTTCGGCGCGGAGGCGGCCGCGGTACGCCATGAGATCTACTTCCTGACCCGCCGACGAGGCGCAGGGCTGCGTGCCGCGCTGGCTGTTTTGCGCGATGCATGGCTGTGCCTGCGGCTGCCGCCACGCCCGCCCGTGCTGTCGGCGTGGACGGCGCTGGCAACCCTGCCAGGCAGCAACGGTTGGGGCGCACTCGCACCGTACCTGGCCGATTTGCAGCGGCAGGGTGCGGCATGCACGGTGCTGATCCATCCGCGCCTGCGCGGCAGCGTCGGGGGACAGCTGCCCGCACGGCCGACCTGGGCCAGCTGGCAGGCGGCGTTGCGCGCCCTGGCCCTGCGGCGCACGCCGTCCGGGCCGGCGGTCGCCCCGCTCTGGATCGTGCGCGCCTGCGTATTGCGCCAGCGCCTGTGGCATGGCGCGTGGCAACGGACGCTGCGCGCCGCGCCCCCAGGCGCCACACTGCTGTTGCACAACGACTTTGACATGTATGCGGCGGCGGCACTGCAGGCTGCCGGCGACGGCTGGCGGAGCGTGTGCGTCCAGCATGGCCTGCCAACCGACGAGTTCTTCCCGGTTCGGGCCCGGCACCATCTGCTGTGGGGACCCAGCAGTGCGCAGGTCTACCGCAAGCACGGCGTCGCACCGGCGGCCATCGGCTACGGGCCGGCGATCGCGTTGGCCGACCTGGATACCACGACGGTACCGACCACGCTGTACCTGATGTCGCAGAGCCACACACCGATCTATGGGCCCACCCTCGCCGCGCACCTGTTGACCTTGGCGCGCGCGCTGCTGGCGCTGGAAGCAGACGGTGTGGCCGTCCGCCTCCTGCTGCATCCGGAGGAAGTGCGCGGCACCCATCCGTATGCAGAGCCGGCGCTGCAACAGCGCTGCCAGCCTCCCCCGCACGCGATCCTGGAAGCGAACGTGCGTCCGGCCCTGGTCGTGGGATTCTGTTCGACAGCGCTGCTGCAAGCCGCCTGCCGCGGTCACTACGTGATCGGCATGGCCTGGCCCGCGTCCGCGTCCCACGATGCGTTGGCCATCGGGCGGCCCGCACACCAGGTCGCCGATGCCAACGCGCTGTCTGCGCTGGTCCAGGCGCTGCGCAGCGATGCGGATGCGCGCGCGCAGTTCGCCGCGCAGCAACGGCACTGGCTGCAGCAGACCTTCGCGGCCGATGCGCGATGGCCACAACGTCTGGAAGCGACGCTGTGAAGCGCGCCTACCTGCTGCTGGCGGTGCTGCTGGCGATCCATCTGGGCGATCTGCTGGTGGCATGGCTTTACCACGGCGGGGCGCTGCCGGCGGCGGCCCTGTTACGGCCGATGCGCGATGGCATGCTCATCGTGCTGGCCGGCATTGCGCTGGTGACGGTGCGCATGCCGCGTGCGTTGCTGGCGATGATCCTGGCGTTCGGGATGATCGGGCTCGCATATGCGCCGGTCGGGTATGCCCATGGGTTGCCGGCCGGCATCGTCGTTGGCTCGCTCGGCACGTTGCTGCTGCCGATGCTGCTGGTGCTTGCCGGGTATTGGTGCATGCCGCATCCGAACGATTTCAGACAGGGCGCGCACTGGCTGGTCTGGTTGGGCATCGTCAGCGCCCTGTTCGGCGCGTGGGACCTGGCGCATACCGATTTCTGGGTGCAGACCGTTCGGTTGCCGGACTACCTGGCCGAGGTGAAAGGCGTGCTTCCCAAGGACACCGACCCAAACACCGGGCTGCCATGGAATTTCTACGGCGGCGAAAATTACACGCGCCGAGCCGGTGGACTGGTGGCAGCGCCCCTGGCGCAGGGCCAGTTCCTGATCACGGCGGCACTGACTGCACTAGGCCTGTGGCAGCGGCGCTGGCCATGGCGCGCCATGCTGACGTGCCTTGGCTTGCTCGTAGGCGTGTGGATGTCGGGCACACGTGGCGCCATGCTGGCCGGCATTGTCGGGGTGCTGGGCTACCTGGTCAGCTCACGCGGTCTGGTGCGATCGCCTTGGGCGCGGCTGCTGCTGGTGGGGGGGATTGCGCTGATGCTGGCAGCCGCCTCCTACGGCATCGTGGTGACGTCCGTGAACTTCCGCGACGGCTCCACCATCGGCCACTGGCGCGCGCTGCAGCGCAATCTGGCCGATCTGCACCAGGTCGTCCTGTGGGGCGGCGGGCTGGGCCGACAGGGGGCGGTGGCCGCGCGTCAGGCGCTGACCGACCTGGGTGGTGGCGAAGGCGCCATCTTTACCATCGCGTATCAGATGGGGTTGCCGGCAGCCTTACTGTTCCTGGCCTTTATCGGCTGGAGCCTGCACGCGTTGTGGTGTGCCTATCGCCAACGCGACGATCACCTGGCATTGGCGATGTTCTGGCTGTTATGCGGCATGGCGACGACCCTGATCTCCTCCGACAACGCGATGACCGTGTCCGGCGCCGGGGGATTCTGGTTGCTGCTCGGTGGCGCGTTGCGCCATTGCCAATCGCCGTTGCCGTCCCGGCGAGTGGTCGGGCACACGCGCACAGACCACGCCGCACCCGGCGCCGGCATGGTCGCAGGCTGAGCGATGCGCATCCTGCACGTCTACAAGGATTTCGCGCCCCACAGCGGCGGTGGCGGCGTGGCGCGGCACATCCATGGACTGGCGGTGACCCTTGCCGATGCAGGCCATACGCTGCGGATCGTGGCACCGTTGGCCGATGACGGCATCTCGCCACACGGGTATGCCGTGGTCCGCGCAACGGCATGGCAGCTCTGGCACCACGTCGGCTGGGCCGATGTGGTGCACGTGCACGGTGCACGCACGCCGATCGCCGCGATCGCCGGTGCGCTGGCCCGGCTGCGCGGCAAGCGTCTGATCTACACCCCGCATTGTTATTACGACGACGATCTTGCAGTGAGCAAGCGCGCGCGCAAGTGGTGCTGGGACCGCGTGGTCGAGAAGCCGCTGCTGCAAAGCGCACACCCCACCGTGCTGCTGTCCGCGTATTGGCTGGACTACCTCTCACAGCGTCGGCTGCAGCCCCGGCGCGCCCTGCTACTGCCCAATGCCGTGCTCGCCGCCGAGCAGTGCCTGCCAGCGGTGTTACGGCAACCGTTACGGGGTGCTCCGGCGCTGCTCTCGGTCGGTCGCCTCGACGCGGTCAAGCGGCTGCAGGATGCGATTGCAGCGCTCACTCAACCGAACATGGACGCGGCTGTGCTGCACGTGGTCGGACGTGGGCCGGATCGGGCACGCCTGGAAGCCTGCGCCGTGGCATTGGGAGTTGCTGCACGCGTGCACTTCCATGGCTTCGTCAGCGATGCCGACGTCGCGGCGATGGCGGCACAGGCCGATGTCTTCGTGCTGCCATCGGCGGTGGAGGGCATGCCGACCGTGCTGATCGAAATGCTGCTGCATGGGTGTCCGGTGGTTGCCAGCGACATTCCCGGCAATCGCTCGATCCTTGCGCAGATCGGTCTGCAGGCCGCCTTGCACCGGCTCGGCGACAGCGCCGCGTTGGCGGCATGGATCGACGTGCAACGACAGCAGCGGATCGGACCGGAGTGCATCGCACGCGTCCAGGCGGACTTCACCTGGGAGGGCCTGCGAGCGCAGGTGCTGGCCCTGTACGATGCGCAGCTCGCACAGGAACCCGCACCTTGACCACATTACCGGCTCGCTTGTCCTTTTTCGGATGTCCGTTGGACCTCCTCCCCCCGGAGCAGATTCTCTTGCGTGCGCAGCATGCCGTCGAGGGCGGCGCGCCGATCCGGGTGGAGGGCCTGAACGTCGCCAAGCTGATCGATGCGCGCGCCCAACTACCGCTGCGCCAGGCGCTCGAACAGGCCGAAGTGGTACACATCGACGGTGCCGGCATCAGCCTGGGCCTGCGTTGGTTCGGGGTGGACGTGCCGCCGCGCAGGGCCGGTATCGACCTGATGCAGGACATGTGCGGCCAGGCGGCCCACAGCGGTGCCGGTATCTATCTGCTCGGGGCGCGTCCGGCAGTGGTCGCGGCCGCGGCCGAACGCCTGCGCACGGACTGGCCCGGGCTGCACATTGCCGGCATGCGCGATGGCTATTTCAGCGACGCCGAGGAGGATGCGGTGATCGCGGCCATTCGCCAGTCGGGTGCACGCTATCTGTTCATCGGCATCAGTTCGCCGAAGAAGGAACTACTGCTGGAGAAACACTGGCAGACGCTTGACATGCCGGTAGCGATGGGCGTGGGCGGTTCGTTCGATGTGCTGTCGGGCATGTTGCCGCGCGCGCCGCGGCTGATGCAGCGCTGTGGCATGGAGTGGCTGTTTCGGCTCGCGCTGGAACCGCGCCGGCTGGCCTGGCGCTATCTGCGCACCAATGCCGCGTACCTGGTGCTGTTGCTGCGCGCCCGCCTCAGCCGACGCTACCGCGCGCAGGCGCTGACGACCTGGCCCACATGAGCGCAGGCGCGTCTGCGCGCCGGCCTGCGCAGACCGGGCTGGTGGCTGTGTGCCTGGGCCTCTATCTGCTGTTCTGTCTGCAGCAAGTGGTGTTGACCGGCCGCTACTTCGGGGTCGGTCTGTCGCTGGGGTCGATGGCGATCCGTGGCGTTGCGCTCGGCTTGAGCGCATGGGCGTTATGGCGGCACGGTGTGCCGGCATGCCTGCGCTGGCCGTTGCTGACGATCCTGCTCTGCATGGCTGCGCTGGCAGCGTCGGTGTTGGCGTCTGACCATGCGGCCTTGGCATTCAAGTACGCCGTGCGTTATGCCACTGCCTTGCTGTGGCTATGGGCCTTGTTGAATCTGGCGGTGGCGTGGCCGCACTGGCCGCGCGCGGCGACGCTGGCGGCGTTGATCGCGGTGTGGATCAATCTGCTGTTGGGCATGGCGGTCCGACTGCAGTGGTCGCCGGCACTGAAGGTCTCGCTGGCCTTCCATGCGCAGGACAGCTTCAAATATTTGCCGCGGGTGTCGGGCATGTACGACCATCCGGCGTTGCTGGCGGCGACTGCCGTCATCGTTGCGTTGCTCACGATCCAGTTGTATCAGCGTCACGAGGTTGGACGCGGACAGCTAGCCGCAGCAGTGCTGGCGACGATCGCAGCGCTGGCGCTGAGTGAAGTGCGCAACCCGTTGCTGCCGGTGGCCGCATTGATCCTCTGGTGGGCCTGGTCGCGCCGCACTGGCGCACGCCCTGGCCGCCGCGCGGTCTTGGCTGCCTTGCTCGGCCTGCTGGCCGTTGCCGGCTTCGTGCTTTGGCAGCGCTACGCGGAGATGACCAGCGCGGTACACGAAAGCACGCTGACCGCATTCTCATTGGGGCGCACCTACCTGTGGTCAGGCGCTCTCGATGCATGGCGTACGCATCCCTGGTTCGGGCTCGGCGCCGGTGTCTTCCAGTTTCTGGTTCCCGATTACACCGGTGGTCGCTTCGATCGTGGCGAACTGCACGCACACAACGGCCTGCTGGCGGTGTTGTCGGAAACCGGGCTGTGCGGGCTATTGGCGTGCCTTTGCCTGCTGTGGGCGCTCTGGGCGCCGTTGCTGCGCAACCCTGCCGAGCGCAGCTGGGCGCTGATCTGGTTGCTGTTCCTGCTGGGCTTGAACGTGTTTGACTTCTATCCGCTGTTCTATCCTTTTTCCCTGCATGCGGCCTTGGCGGTCGCGCTGCTGTATGCCCACCACGCCGCGCTCAGCGACGCACCGCGATCCAGGATTTGTTGAGGCCGTACCAGCGCTGCGCGATCGGCGTCGCCTCGGGAAACAGCCGTGCCATCTCGCGCCTGCGCAGCAAGCGGATCTCGTCCACGAAGCATCGTGCCTGCGCGCGCGTCTGCGGTCGATGCGCCCCAGCGGAAGCCGGTACAACAGTTCTGCCTGTCAGGCCCGTGGCAGGAACTGGATGCCGGGCGCCAGATAATGCGGTTCGATCGGGAACCAGTAATTGGGTGTTTGGACGGAATACTGCGGTGCCACCCGCCGGATCTGGTCGGCGAATGCACGCATCCGCGCGGCATCGCCCACATGTTTGATCACCGAATTGGAGTGGGCGATGTCGAAGGCGTTGTCGGCGTCCCCCAGTACGCAACCGTCGCCCCGTTGCGCACGCAGATGCGTGCGCGCTGCCGGCAGCGGGGCGTCCTCGAGATTGACCACGGTCACCTCGCAGGCGTGTTGCGCGAAGAAGGCATCCGGTACCTGCGCCCAATAGGCGAACGTGCCGCCGACGTCGATCACCCGGCAGTAGCCCTGGCGCCGATGGCAGGCGCGCACCATCTCCAGGAACACGCGTAAGCGACGCGCACGCAACCGCGCACTGAGCGAGGCGGTGTTGGTGTCATCGGCTTGCGCACTGAGACCCATCGCCGGGCCTACCTACGCATGCTGCAGGCGGGGACGCGGCGCGCTGGCGTGTTCGTCCCTGGCCAACAGCGTATCGAGGATGCAGCGGAACGCATGGCCATCGCCAAATGGATTGCGCCACGCCACCGGACGCGCCAGCAAGCGATCGGCCGCAGTGCGCAGCGCGTCCTGGTCCAGGCCATGGGGCAGTTCCGCCCCGCCGATCTGCAGGGTTTCCGGTCGCTCGGTATTGGTGCGCAGCACCAGACATTTGCGCTGCAGGATGCAGGCTTCCTCCTGGATCCCGCCACTGTCGGTCATGATCAATGCCGCGCCTTGCTGGAGCGCCAGCATGTCCAAGTAACCCACCGGACCGATCGCCCGCAGCACGCGATGCCGCGCGGCCGCCGCGCTCCCCAGCGCATCCAGGCGCGGGTGCATCGGAAACACCAGCGGCAACCCCTGGTCCTCGGAGATCGAGGTGACTGCCTGCATCAGGGCGGCAAAATGTGCGGGATCTTCGGTATTGGAACGGCGATGGCAGGTGAGCAGGTGATAGCCGCCTTCGCGCAGCCCCAGGCGTTGCAGGATGGTCGAGCGGCGCAGCGCGGTCTGGGCATGCGCCAGGGTCGCGTCGGCGACGGTATTGCCGGTGATGCGGATGCGTGCGCCGGTCAGGCCTTCATCGCGCAGGATCTGCGCCTGCAGTGCGGTGGGACAGAACAGGTAGTCGGACAAGTGGTCGATCAGAACGCGATTGACTTCTTCGGGCATGCTGCGGTCGCGGCTGCGCAGGCCCGCTTCGACATGGGCCACGGCGATCTCCAGCTTGTTGGCAGCCATGGCGCCAGCCAAGGCGCTATTGGTGTCGCCCTGCACCACCACCACATCCGGCTGCAGCGTCGCAAGTACTGGCTCGATGCCGCACAACATACGTCCGATCTGCACGCCGTGCGGTGCCGAACCCACGCCAAGATTGTAATCGGCCGGCGGCAAACCCAACTCGTCGAAGAACACGCGGTCCATCGCCTCGTCGTAATGCTGGTTGGTATGGACGATCGAAAAATGCAGCCCATCGCGTAGGCTTGCAGCGATCAGCGATGCCAGCTTGATGATTTCAGGGCGGGTGCCGAGAACATAGGTGATGTGCATGGGACTCCCGATCCGGGTTCAATAGGCGTCGCGGTCGAACAGCACGATCACGCAGGTCTGCGCGATGATGCTCAGGTCCAGCCAAAGCGACCAATGCTGGATGTAAGCGAGATCGTGTTGAACGCGGCGGTGCATCTTTTCCACCGTGTCGGTCTCACCGCGCAGGCCATTGACCTGCGCCCAGCCGGTGATGCCCGGCTTGACCCGCTGGCGTTGCAGATAGTTCGGCACCAATTCCTGGTAGTGCGCGTTGTGCGCCAGCGCATGCGGCCGCGGCCCGACGATGGCCATGTGCCCTTGCAGGACATTGAGGAACTGCGGCAATTCGTCGAGGCTGGTGCGCCGCAGGAACGCGCCGAAGCGCGTGACCCGTTGATCGCCCCGGCTGGTCTGCGACGCAGCGGTTGCCGCATCGTGTACCTGCATGCTGCGGAACTTCCACAATTCGAACGGACGCCCGTCCCAACCCTGCCGCGTCTGCCGAAACAGCACCGGTCCGGGACCGGAGAGCTTCACGCCCGCAGCCAGGGCCAGCATGAGCGGTGCACTCGCCACCACGATGATGGACGCCAGCACACGGTCGGTCGCCTCCTTCAGCGCACGCGACAGGCCCGTCAGCGGTCGGACCGACAACGCCACCATCGGCGGGCCGCTCATCTCTTCCAGGCAGGATTGACCAGGACGAAAGGCGAACAGATCAGGAATCCAGCAGGCCTCGACGCAGCATGCATCCAGTTGCGCGATGCTGTGGCGAAGTCGTGCCTCCTCGCGCATCGGCCATGTCACCCACACTTCACCGACATGCCGGTCTTCCAGCCAGGATGACAATCCGGCAGTGCTGCCAAGCGCTAGGTCCAATGGTACCTGCAGCAGCTCGATCCCCGGGCACGGTTGCCGCTGGATCCTCTTCACCAACATGTCGCTGCAGTCGGGCGGACCGAGTAAGGCGATGCGTCGGCGCCCAATATCGTGACCATGCAACCAGGCAAGTGCGCCCTTCATCGCAGACCGCACGCACAGCAGACCCGCACCACCGCATCCAGCCCAATAGAGAAACCACAGGCGGGAGAAACCCGCACCGGTCGCGCTCAAAAAGCCGATCGACATCAACATGCTCAGCACGATTGCCCACCCCGTCAACACGCGCCCGGCCACCATCGTTGGTGCCACATGCGGTCCTTGGCGGTAAAGCGAGAGGCGCCCGAATACCAACAGCGTAAGTGCCGCGGCAGCGAGCAACGCGTATGTATAGCGGGGCGCCTCCGGCAATGCCGGTTGACCGACGCGCATGGCATAGGCAAACAACCCGCTGCCGACCACGACGCCCATATCGGCGACCTTCACCATGCTGGCCACCGACCCAAGCAAGTGACTGGATCGCCTGGTCGCAATGGCGACACGCGGCAGCAGTGGATCGAGCGAACTCATCCGCCAACCCCAGCCCGGCCGTGGACCGGCGAGCCTACGCATGGATTGATCAGCATTCCTCTCCCTTCATCCCTGCTTTTCTCCAAGAATGGCAGCTCCGCCAGCGGCATCGTGCACCTGGCGATAGAGCGTGGCGTAGGAACGCACCATCGCCGCGCCGGTGAAGTACTGCCGATAACGGCTCAACGCCTCCTGCCCCAATGCGTTGGCCTCCTGCGGATGATTCCATAGATAACGCATTGCATCGCGTAAGGCCACCGGATCTGCCGGTGCCACCACCAGGCCGGTCTGTCCTGCCACGTTCACAAAGCTGGTCCCGGTGCCGATTTCACAGGAGATCATGGGTTTGGCATGCATCGCCGCCTCCAGCAAGGTGATGCCGAACGCCTCCGATCGCAAATGCGATGGAAACACCAGCCCATCGCACAGCGACAGCAAGGCATGCTTGTCGGCATCGTCCAGCACGCCCAAAAAGTGGACGTGGGTCAGGCCGAGCTGCCGCGCCTGCTGGCGCAAGCGCGGCCCTTCCGGTCCATCGCCAACGATGGCCACCGGGATCTGCGTCCCGCGGACGGCCTGCAGCAGATACTGCAGACCCTTGTAATAGCGCAGGACACCGACGAACAGAAAAAATCGCGGGCCCAATCGTGTGCGCCAGGCCTGCGCGCGTTCGGCATCCGGCGTGTAGTGACTGGAGGGATCCAGTCCGATCGGTATCACGCTTAACTTGGTTTGGAAGTTGGCCAGGACCGGACTGGTGGCACGGTAATTGGGCGATGTCGCGACAATATGGTCGACGCGATCGAGAAAGCGCCGTTGCAGCGGTTGATACAAGCGCAGTAACCGTCGTTGTCGCACGATGTCGGCGTGATACGTCAGCACCGAAGGCGTTCGCACTGCACCTGCCAGATGCAGTACATCCATGAACGGCCACGGAAAGTGGTAATGGATCAGATCGAAGCGACGGGCCAAGCCGGCGAACTGGTGCAGCAAGCGCAGCGACACCGGCATCGACGCCAATTCGAAGTCGCGTCGAAAGCGATGCAGCGTGTAGGAGCCCTGCATGCTGATGCCTGCCAGACGCCCATCGGCGCAGAGGGTCACCACCTCGCTCTCCACAGCGTGCTGATGCGACTGCGTGGCAAGCGTGCGCACCACTTGTTCGGTACCGCCCATGGTCTCCGGCAGGCTGGTCTTGTAGACCTGCAACACCCGTAGCGGCGAGGACGTCAGGCTCAAGCGGCCAACACGTCGCGGTACGCGCCAGCCGTCGCTACGGCGCAACGCTGCCAACTGAACTGCGCTGCGCGCTGCAAGCCCGTCTGACGCGCGGCCTCACGCCAGGTCGCATCGTCGATGCCTCTTGCCAGCGCCAGAGTCAACGCACTGACGTCGGCAGGATCGAACAGCATTGCGACATCGGCCGCCACTTCCGGTAATGCCGACGCCGATGCGCAAATCACCGGCGTACCGCTCGCCATGGCCTCCAGCACCGGCAAGCCGAATCCCTCGTAAAACGAGGGAAACACGAACAAGCGGGCACCAGCCATTAACGCAGGCAGGCAGTCCTGTGGAACGTAGCCAAGATAGCGCAGCCAACCGGCCTGTTCTGCACGACGCATGCGCGCATGCAATGCCTCGCTGGACCAGCCGCTGTGGCCGGCGATCACCAACGGGTAGCGCGCACGCACTGCGGCGGGCAAGGCCGCATATGCGGTCAACAGAACATCGATGTTCTTACGCGGTTCGATGGTACTCACGCACAGACAATACGCATGGGTTTCCAGGCCCAACGCCTGCAGCGGTGCAGCTACTTCGCCCGGGGTATGCGGTCGAAACGCGGCATCCGCCGCTAGCGGGATCGCGCGAATACGCTCCAGCGGCAGCGCAAAGTGCGCAGCAATCTCCTGCCGCGAAAACTCCGAGACCGTCAGGATCAATTGCGCGCGTTGCACCGCCAGCGCCAACTCCTTGCGCATGTAGCGCACCCGGTCGGCGCGGTGGCATTGGGGCCAGCGATAGATTGAAATATCGTGGAAGGTCGCAACGCTAGGACCGTCATACGCAGGCAGGTAATAATTGCAGCCATGAAACAACGCCGGTTCCTGCCCGCGAAGGGCACGCGCCTTGGCCAGATTGCCGAGGCGTCGATAGGCATCCGTCGCCACTTCGATCCGCGAGAAACGATCGCGCATCCACGATGTCACGGTCGATGCCGGCCCGGGACTCGGTCGCTGTTGCAGGAGGCGTCGCCCATGCAGGTAGTGCAACGACTCGATCTGCGGCAGTTCCGCCAGATGCATCGCCAGTTCCTGCGTATAACGTCCAACGCCGGTAAGCGGGTGTCGAATCGACTCGGTGGCCAGGATAACGTGCACGGCGCGGCGATCAGGGCTGTTGGCAGCCGACGACGCGGCTGTCCGGTGCGCGCTGCGCCCTTGGCCGTCTATCGATAGCTGGATATGACGACTGGCATCGGCCCATTCCATGCTCCCTTTGGCGACCGCCTCAGTCTACCCGCTGCCGAAGACTGCGGCGACCGTAGCCATCTTCCCTGCCACCGCATCGCGGCCTGCGACAGGCTCGGATCCGAACGCAGCGCCCGGATGCTCTGCCGCGTCCATCAGCGCCGCGGCGTCGGGCCTGCCGAAACTGCTCGAACGATGCGCTGCGCAGATACCGCAGCGCCCCCAGATACGGCGCCGTTCCGGGCTGACTCCAGACCAAGGCAATGGCCTAGGCGATGTGCTTGTCCGCATCGGCATGGATCACTCGCCCATGCCGGGTGAATTGCAGCTCCCCCTCAACCGGCTTGCCATCGCGCACGGCAATGGAGTCGCGCTGCGTCCACATCGGCTCCCAGTGGCCTTGATACCACTAGGACGCGTGGCCGGCTGGATTCACACGGTAGACGAAAGATCTTCCTGGTCGCTGTTGAAGATGGTCAGGCCGAAGGCGCTGGTGCGGTTGTGGCCGATTGCGATCTCCGGCGCGATGGGCTCGCCGGCCCCGATGATGTCGCCCCCGGGGCTGGTCAGATGCCCGAAATAGCGCAGGCTGGGCACGGTATAGGCGCGGTGCGGATCGTCCGCCAGCCCCGCATGACCGGTGGCCGATTCATGCGGGGCGATCACCCAGTTGTTGCTGCCTTCTGCAGCGGCTTCTCGGCCGCCAGGCGCGATCCTGGGCGAGGTAGGCCGGCCCGAACGCGTCGGCCACAGGCCAAGCCTGTTACGGCGCAGCAGAACCAGCTGGAACAGGCGAGCGCGCGCGACATTGAAGCCTTGCACGAAGGACGCGTCGCCATCGGGGCGCGCGTCGCTGTGCGCCACGCCCCAATGATCGACGCGAATCTGCGCCGGCTGCTCCAGCCCGACCACTGTCATGGACGATTGCGACGGCGATGACGATGGCGCGGCATTGCCATGCCGGCTCAGGCTGATCAGCAGCAGGCACAGCACCACCGGTCTGTCGTGTGGAGCATGGATGACGCCTCGTGACTGCAAAAGGACGATGCCGCACGTCTGCGCAGTGACACAGACAACCCTGCAGGGTTCCGCATTGGCGACATGTGCGCATACAGATTGCAGAAGGCACGACGCATCAAGCGAATCATGCTGGCGGCGCCTACGCCTGCGCTGCTGTGTGGGTGCCGTGCATTGCGTTGCATGCACACGCCCGCAGGACTGTCGCGTCGGCTTGATCGCATGCTGGACGTGCGCATTCGCACGCTGCCAAGCGTCGCAGGCGCAGCCATCGACAGCCGATATGCCATTGCATCGCGCGTTACGCATGCATCGCCTGCAGCAACTTGGCGTGCTGCCTTCACATGCGCGGTAGCGCGAGCGCGCATGATCGTGGTTCTAGCAGCACTGATGCTGCACAGGCAATGTCTCCATGCCGCCAAAGCGGAAAGCGTCTGCGTTCTCTCTCTGGTGGCAATCGATTACCCAACCAGCACCATCGCCGCAGCCGCAGCCGGCTCGGGATCCTGCCGTGCCGGGCGCTGCATTGCTCGGCGACGAGCAGATGGAACTGCTGGCGCGCGCGCTGGCAACGACGCACACGCTCTACACCGGTCCGGCACGCGAGCTGTTGTTGTCGGGACTCAAGTCCAACCAACGCGCGCTCGAAAGTGCGGCATCGCGCCTGAACGAGATGGCCGCCGCTGGCGTGCGGCTGCACCCTGCCGGCGAATGGCTGCTGGATAACGATTATCTGGTGCAAGAGCAGATACGCCTTGCGCGCCAGCATCTTCCGCCGGGTTACAGCCGCCAGTTGCCACGCCTGCGCACGCCGAGCTCCATCGGTCTGCCGCGTGTCTACGAGTTGGGTTTGCAGGTCGTGGCGCATGGCGATGGGCGCGTGGATGCGATCACGCTGAGTCGTTTCATCGCGGCCTATCAACAGGTGGCACCGCTCAAGCTCGGCGAACTGTGGGCCGTTCCGATCGTGTTGCGGCTGGCCTTGATCGACAACCTGCGCCGCGTTGCCGACGGCATCATGCACGACGGGCGCGATACGGCTCTGGCTGCGCATTGGGCCGCAGTGCTCAACACCACGGCCGCCGCGCAGCCCAAGGATGTGGTGGTGGTGGTGGCCGACATGGCGCGCTCGCAGCCACCGGCCACCGGTGCGTTCGTCGCCGAACTGACGCGCGGCATCCAGGGCCGCGGCCCGGTGTTGTCGATGGCCAGCGCCTGGGTGGAGCAGTGGCTGGCAAGCGAAGGCCACAGCGTCGAAGGAATGGTGCATGCCGAAAGCCAGCGCCAGGCGGCCGACCAAGTCTCGATCGGCAACAGCATCGGCAGCCTGCGCTTTCTGGACGAAATGGACTGGCGCGAGTTCGTCGAAACCATGAGCGTGGTCGAGCAGACCCTGCGCAAGGATCCGGCGGCGGTCTACGCGCGCATGGATTTCCAGACCCGCGACGCGTACCGGCATGTGGTCGAAGACCTGGCCCACCGCATGGAGCGCGACGAACCGGCCGTGGCCGACACCGTGCTGCGATTGAGCGCGCACCCGCACTCGGCTGAGCAGGTGGCCGCGCACGTGGGCTACTACCTGGTGGATGCGGGATTGCCCCTGTTGCGTGCCGCGTTGCGCGATGCGGACACGCCCGCAGTGCCGACGTCACCGCGCCCGCGCGTGCGCCGCGTTGCGCTGCCGGCGTATCTGTTGCCGATCGCGACGATTACGGCACTGTGGACCGGCGTCTTGCTGCAGTGGGCCAGTGCATTGCCGCCGGCGCTGTGGTGGATCACCGCCGGCATCGCGCTGCTGGCGGCCAGCGAGTTGGGGATCGCCCTGGTCAACTGGGTGGCGACGCTGTGGGTGCGCCCGCGTCCGTTGCCGCGCATGGACCTGCGCCTGGGGATTGCGCCCGATTGCCGCACGCTGGTGGTGATGCCGAGCATGCTGGCCGGTACCGATGCCATCGACGAGCTGGTCGGCGCGTTGGAGGTGCATTACCTGGCCAACCGCGATGCGCAGCTGTATTTCGCCCTGCTCACCGATTTCCTCGATGCGGCGCAGGCGCTGTTGCCAGCGGACATGGCGCTGGTGGCGCATGCGGCGCAGCACATCGACCGGCTCAACGCGGCGTATGCCGACGCGCACGGCGATCGGTTCTTCCTGCTGCACCGCGCCCGCCAATGGAACGCGGGCGAAGGCTGCTGGATGGGCGCCGAGCGCAAGCGCGGCAAGCTCGAAGCGCTCAACCGCCTGCTGTGCGCCGACGATGCGCCGCTGCAGGCAGCCAGCGACTTCCTGCAGGTGCAGGGCGATGTCGCCGTCCTGGTGGGCGTGCGCTATGTGATCACGCTGGACAGCGACACCCATTTGCCCAGGGATGCGGCACGTGCCCTGGTCGGGGCGATGTCGCATCCGTTGAACATGCCGCGCATGGATGCCTCCGGTCAGATCGTGGAAGCCGGCTACGGCATCCTGCAGCCCGGCCTGGGCACCGGCATGAGCGAGGGCGGCGAATCGCGCTTTGCGCGCATGTTCGGGATCGAACCAGGCATCGACCCGTACACGCGTGTGGTATCGGACGTGTATCAGGACCTGTTCGGCGAAGGCTCGTTCATCGGCAAGGGCATCTATGCGGTGGCGACCTTCGAACAGGTGCTGGCCGGCCGCTTCCCCGATAACCGCGTGCTCAGCCACGACTTGCTGGAAGGCTGCTATGTGCGCGCCGGGTTGCTCAGCGACGTGCGCCTGTACGAGCGTCATCCGCAACGCTATGCCACCGATGCCAAGCGCCGCGCGCGCTGGGTGCGCGGCGACTGGCAGCTGTTGCCGTGGCTGCTGCCGTGGGTGCCCGATCGCGGCGGCAAGCGCGCGCGCAACCGGTTGTCGTGGCTGTCGCGCGGCAAGCTGCTGGACAACCTGCGCCGCAGCCTGGTGGCACCGGCCGCATTGGGTCTGTTGTTGATCGGCTGGTTGGGTTCGCCCACGCCGCTGCGCTGGACGGCGTGGCTGCTGGTGCTGTGGCTGGCGCCCGGACTGTGTTCGGCGCTGTATGCGCTGGCGCATCCGCCCGAGGGCCTGGGGCTGCACCATCACGCACGCCAGGTGGGTATGGCACTGCGTCAGCACCTGCTGCGCACCGGCGTGGTGCTGGCCTGCCTGCCGTTCGAGGCGGGACTGCAACTGGCGGCCATTGCCCGCACGCTGGTGCGCATGGCGATCACCCATCGCCATCTGTTGCAGTGGGCGCCGTCCAGCGAAGTGGAACGCAGCGCGCGCAGCGGCAATGCCGAACATGGCCTGATGGCCGGCGCCGCCTGCGGCGCAGCGCTGACGGTCGCGGCGGTGGCGTGGTGGTCGCCATCGGCCTTGTGGGCGGCATTGCCGCTTGGTGTGGCGTGGATGGGCGCGCCCTGGCTGATGGCCTGGCTGGGCGGGCAGCCCGCTGCCCCGATCGCGCAGTTGTCGCAGGAGCAGCGCGCTTTCCTCGGCGGATTGTCGCGGCGCACCTGGGCGTTCTTCGAAACGCATTGCACCGCGCAGCATCATTGGCTGCCGCCGGACAACGTGCAGGAGTATCCGGTCACGGTGGTGGCCAACCGGACCTCGCCGACCAACATCGGACTGGGCCTGCTGGCCAACGTGGCCGCCTACGATCTGGGCTACCTGACGGTGGCCGGCGTCATGACCCGCGTGGCCGATACGCTGACCACGCTGGAATCGCTGCCGCGCCATCGCGGCCATTTCTACAACTGGTACGACACCGAAACGCTGTCGCCGCTGCTGCCACGCTATGTCTCCACCGTGGACAGCGGCAATCTGGCCGGACATCTGCTGACGCTGCGGCAGGCGCTGCTGGCGCTGGAGGATGCGCCGGCGGTCTCGATGGCGGTGTTCGACGGGCTGGCCGACACCTTGAGTGTGCTGGCAGCGCAAGCCAGGACACGCCATGCCACCGCCGATGCGCTGGGTGCGCTGGAGACGATGTCGCAGGGCGTGCAGGGCCTTTGCAGCCAGCCCGCGCCAAGCCTGCCCCAGGCCGACACGGCGCTGCGCCTGCTGCTGGCGCAAAGCCAACGGATCCTGGCGCTGATGCCGGTCAGCGGCGACGACGAAGAACCGTGGCCGCAGCGGCTGGTCAGCAGTTGCAAGGCCGCCCTGGCCGAGTTGGGCCACTGCGCACCGGCGCTGGCCGACACCGCTCCGCACGCGGCGGAGACGACCGGCGCCATGGGCGCCACGCTGCGGCAGCTGGCGGCCGCCGGCCACGCACCGACCGTGCAGAGCTGGGCCGCCAACCGCGTGCAGGAGCTGCATCGGCTTGCGCATCGCGCCGGGCAGCTGGCGCAGATGGATTACGACTTCCTCTACAACCGCGGTCCGCAGTTGTTGTCGATCGGCTACAACGTCGACGACCGTCGCCTGGACAGCGGCCATTACGATCTGCTGGCCTCCGAGGCCCGCTTGGGGATCTTCGTGGCCATCGCCCAGGGCAAGCTGCCGCAGGAGAGCTGGTTCGCGCTCGGGCGCACGCTGACCGATACCGGCACCGAGCCGACGCTGCTGTCGTGGAGCGGCTCGATGTTCGAGTACCTGATGCCCGACCTGGTGATGCCCAGCTATCCGCAGACGCTGCTGAACCGCTCGATGCGCGGCGCGGTGCAGGCGCAGATCCGCTATGGCGCCGCGCGCGATGTGCCCTGGGGCGTGTCCGAATCGGGCTACAACACGGTCGATACGCGGCGCAATTATCAATACCGCGCCTTCGGTGTGCCCGGGCTCGGGCTCAAGCGCGGCCTGGGCCAGGATCTGGTGATCGCCCCGTATGCCAGCGCGATGGCCTTGATGGTCGATCCGGATGCAGCATGCCGCAATCTGCAGCAATTGCAGGCACTGGGATTCGGCGGCCGCTTCGGTCTGTACGAGGCGATCGACTACACCCCGTCGCGGGTGCCGCGTGGCGAACAGCACGCCGTGGTCCGCTCGTTCATGTCGCACCATCAGGGCATGGCGCTGCTGGCACTGGATCACGTGTTGCGCAATGCGCCGATGCAACAGCGCTTTGTCGCCGATCCGCAATTCCAGGCCACGCTGCTGCTGTTGCAGGAGCGCGCGCCGCGTGCCGGCGTCTACGTCAAGGGATTGGCCCAGGCCGCAGAGCGCCCGGTTCCCACCGAGGCGGGCATGGCCTTGCGCATCCATCGCGACCCGAATCTGCCGCAGCCGGCGTTGCAACTGCTCTCCAACGGGCGTTACCACGGCATGCTGACCTCGGCCGGTGGCGGCTACAGCCGCGCGCGCGACATGGCGGTCACCCGCTGGCGCGAAGACGGTACCCGCGACCACTGGGGCACCTTCTGCTATCTGCGCGATGTGGACAGCGGCGCGGTGTGGTCGGCCGCGCATCAACCCACCTGCGTGCCGGTGGAGCGCTACGAAGCGATCTTTTCCGACGCCAAAGCCGAGTTCAAGGGCAGCCACCAGCGCTACGACAGCCATCTGGAAATCGCCATCTCCGCCGAGGACGACGTGGAGTTGCGCCGGCTGCGCATCCGCAACCGTTCGCGGCAGACGCGGGTCATCGAGATCACCACCTACGCCGAAGTGGTGCTGGCGCCGGCGCAGGCCGACGAGGCGCACCCGGCCTTCAGCAACCTGTTCGTGCAGACCGAGATCCTGGCCGACAAACAGGCGCTGCTCTGTACACGGCGCCCGCGCGGACATGACGAGGCGCAACCGTGGATGCTGCATCTGGTGGCCGTGCACGATGCCGACGTGGCGACGATTTCGTACGAGACCGATCGCGCCGCCTTCGTCGGGCGCGGGCGCAGCACCCGCAATCCGCTTGCCTTGCACGCGCACGCCAGCCTGTCCGGCGCGGCCGGCTCGGTGCTGGACCCGATCGTGGCGATCCGCTGCCGTATTTCGCTGGCGCCCGATCAGCAGGCGCAGGTGGACATGGTCTACGGCGTCGGGACGCAACGCGAGGCCTGCACCGCGTTGATCGACAAGTACCGCGACCGCCGTCTGGCCGATCGGGTGTTCGATCTGGCGCTGACCCAGAGCCAGGTCACGCGCCGGCAGATCGACGCCTCGCTGGAAGACGCGATGCTCTACGAGCGGCTGGCCGCGCGCGTGCTGTTCGTCGACCCGCAACTGCGCGCCGATCACGAGGTGCTGCTGCACAACCATCGCGGCCAGTCGGCGCTGTGGAGTCATGCCATCTCCGGCGATCTGCCGATCGTGCTGTTGCGCATCACCGACCCGGACAATCTCGACCTGGCGCGCCAGCTAGTGCAGGCGCACGCGTACTGGCGCCTGAAAGGCCTGCGCGCGGATCTGGTGATCTGGAACGAAAGCCAGGCCGGCTATCGCCAACAGTTGCAGGACGCCATCCTGGGACTGATCGCCGCCGACCCCGAAGCCAATGTCCTCGACCGCCCCGGCGGCATCTTCGTGCGCGCCATCGAACACATTTCGCAGGAAGACCGCGTGCTGCTGCAGACCGTGGCGCGCGCGATCCTCAGCGATGCCAACGGCACGCTGGACGCGCAACTGCAGCGCCACCCCAGCGCACGCGCGCATCCCCCGCTGCTGGAACCGGTCCAGCAGCTGGACGGCGCCGACGCGGCGGCCAGCACGCACGCCGCCTATCTGGACCTCACCCTGCAGGCCGCATCCGACGAAGCGCTGCTGTTCGATAACGGCCTGGGCGCGTTCGCCGCCGACGGCCGCGAGTACCGCATCACCCTGGACGAGGGCATGCCCACGCCGGCACCGTGGTGCAACGTGCTGGCCAATGCGCAGTTCGGCAGCGTGGTCAGCGACAGCAGCGCCGGCTACAGCTGGGCCGAGAACGCGCACGAGTTCCGGCTGACGCCGTGGCATAACGACCCGGTCGGCGATAGCTCCGGCGAAGCGTTCTATCTGCGCGACGAAGACACCGGGCAAGTGTGGTCGCCAATGGCGCTGCCGTGCCGCGGCAGCGGTCGCTACACGGTGCGCCACGGCTTCGGCTACAGCGTCTACAGCCATACCGGACACGGCATCGGCAGCGAGTTGTGGGTCTTCGTCGATGCGCAACGGCCGATCAAGTTCAGCCACCTGCGGCTGAAGAACCTGTCCGGGCGCCCGCGCCGTCTCAGCGTGACCGGCTATGTGGAATGGGTGCTCGGCGACATCCGCGCACGCTCGCAGCTGCATGTGGTCAGCGAGGTCGACCTGGGCAGCAGCGTGCTGACCGCGCGCAACCCGTACAACACCGAGTTCGACGGGCGCGTGGCGTTCTTCGATGCCGATGCGCCCAGCCGCAGCATCACCGCCGACCGCAGCGAATTCATCGGCCGCAATGGCAGCCTGGCCGCACCGGCCGCGCTCGCCCGGCAGCGGTTGTCCGGGCGCGTGGGGCCCGGCCTGGACCCCTGCGCGGCGATCCAGGTCCCGCTGACGCTGGCGGCCGAGCAGAGCTTTGAAACGGTGTTCCGGCTGGGTGCGGCCTGCAGTCACGACGCGGCGCTGGAGCTGGCGCGCAGCAGCCGCGGCGTAGCCACCGCGCAGGCCGCATTGCTGGCCGTGCGCAGGCACTGGGAACAGGTGCTGGGCAGCGTGCAGGTGCGCACGCCCGACCCTGCCGTGGATCTGCTCGCCAATGGCTGGCTGCTCTACCAGACCATCGCCTGCCGCTTCCTGGCACGCAGCGGCTACTACCAGTCCGGTGGCGCGTTCGGCTTCCGCGATCAGTTGCAGGACAGCATGGCGATGGTGCACGCGCAACCTGCGCTCAGCCGCGCGCACCTGTTGCGCAGTGCCGCGCATCAATTCGTGCAGGGCGATGTGCAGCATTGGTGGCACCCGCCGCAAGACCGTGGCGTGCGCACGCAGTGCTCGGACGACTTCCTGTGGTTGCCGCAGGCGATGTGCCGCTATCTGGACACCACCGCCGACACCGGCGTGCTCGACGAACTTGTCGGTTTCATCGACGGGCGCGCGCTCAAGCCCGACGAGGAATCCTATTACGACCTGCCCCACCTCACCGGCAACGTGCAGTCGCTGTACGCACATGGCGTGCTCGCCCTGCAGCGCGGCATGGCGCGGCTGGGCGAGCGCGGCCTGCCGCTGATCGGTAGCGGCGACTGGAACGACGGCATGAACCGGGTCGGCAAGGACGGCAAGGGCGAAAGCGTCTGGCTGGGCTTCTTCCTCTACGACACCCTGCTGCGCTTTTCGGCCGTGGCCATGCAGCGCGACGATACGACCTTCGCTGCGAGCTGCCGCACGCATGCGCAGGCCTTGCGGGTGGCACTGGAACAGCATGCCTGGGATGGGCAGTGGTACCGGCGCGCCTGGTTCGACGACGGCACCGCGCTGGGCTCGCACCGTTCCGACGAATGCCGCATCGATTCGCTGTCGCAGAGCTGGTCGGTGCTGTCCGGGGCGGTTGACCCGGCGCGCAGCGCGCAGGCGATGGAGGCCATGCACCAGCACCTGGTCGATGCCGATGCGGGCATCGTCAAACTGCTGATGCCGCCGTTCGATCGCACCGGCCACGACCCGGGCTATATCCGTGGCTACGTGCCCGGCGTGCGCGAGAACGGCGGCCAGTACACGCATGCGGCGGTGTGGGCGGCGATGGCCTTCGCCCACCTCGGCGACAGCGCGCGCGCCTGGCAACTGGCCGGAATGATCAACCCGATCCACCACGCCCTGGATGCCGACGCAGCGCAGCGTTACAAGGCCGAGCCCTATGTGCTGGCGGCCGATGTCTATGCGGTGGCGCCGCACGCCGGCCGCGGCGGCTGGAGCTGGTACACCGGCGCGGCCGGCTGGATGTACCGGCTGCTGACCGAATCGCTGCTCGGTCTGCAACGGCATGGCAGCCGTATGCACATCGTGCCGTGCATCCCGGCCGACTGGCCTGGGTATCAGCTGCGTTATCGCTTCGGCGCCAGCACCTACGTCATCGACGTCACCCAGCGCCCAGGGAGCGAGGCACGGCTGGAGATCGACGGCGTGGCGCAGGCCGAGCTTGCCTTCACCCTGATCGATGACGGCGCGGTCCACGCTGTTGCTCTGGACTGGCCGGGAGACGCGACATGAGCATGCGCACACGCACCAACCATCAGCTGTCCGACCTGGGCAGAATGTTGTCGGTCTGGCCGCAGCGGGTACGCGACCCCAGCCAGTTCTGGCCGCAGTTCGATGCCTTGGCCAACAGCATTGTCGACGCGGCGGCCGAGGCGGACCTGCAACGCGTGCAACGTCGCTTGCGGCAGTTGCTGCACCGTCATGGGCTGACGCGCACGCAGTAATCCGCTTCCAGCTGGCCGCCATGCACCGCGATCCAGGCCACGCTGTGGCCGGCCGGCGGCACATAGCGCCAGATCTCGCCGTCGCGCAACTGCACGCTCGGGTAGGTCATGTCGGCCGGTGCCGGGATCTTGCTTTCCAGCGTGCCGTAGCGACCCGGCAGCACGCGCACCGGGCCAGCCACCGGCGCATCCTCCGGCGACAGTTACAGGCTCTGCGCCGGGGCGTTTTCCTCGGCCGCCGGCAGTGCGACCCACAGCTGGGAGCCCTTGGCCGATGCCTGGCCCACCGGCACGCCGTCGTGCCAGACGCCATTGCCGGCACGCATCCATTCCACCCCGCCGGGTGGGCAGCGTGTCCTGCTTGCCGGTGCTGTCTTCGTCGCCGACTTCGCCTTCCATCAGGCAGGTCAGGGTGGCGATGCCCGAATGCGGACGCATGGCCATCGGTGCCGCTCCTGCGGACGGTTTCACGGTGAACAGGTCCAGGAAGTAGAGAGGCACCCATTCGACTAGCCGGAAGATTTGTAGTGCAGTCGTCCAAAAATTGAAGCAATCCATGCCGCATGACTTGCCCCGGCACGCGCGACCGCAACAGCGGCCGCGTACCGCTTGCACTGCGTGCCCGCTCGGGGCGGCAGCGCTGCCTGGGGGCGTTCGCTCGCTGATCCAGACACTGGTCGCCCCGGCCACCAATCCAGCGCGAACAGCCCTGCGTTGCAGGTGCCCCCCCGGCGGACAGCCTTCATGCCATGCCAACAACGGATTCTTCACGCTTGCGCCATTCTTCCGCTGGAGATCTCCGATGATCCGCATCCTCGCCCCGCTCGCTGCCGTCCTGTTGCTCTCGGCCTGTGCCTCCAACCAGGTGGCGCAGGTGCAACCCATCGACGGCGCGATCTCCGGCCAGTGCCATATCGACAAGGTCCGCGGCACCGTGGGTCTGGCCGCAGCGGCGCAGACGGTGGAGCGTGCACGCGTCGATAGCGACAGCCAGCAGGTCATCGTGCGCCGCGGCGAGCGCGCCACCGGCGGCACGACCGCCAGCGGCCTGGCCGACCCGGCACAGGGCGCCAGCGAAAGCGGCGGCGATCAGCTCACCATCGAAACCGGCCCGTACAACAGCATCACCGCGATTTATTGCGGGTGATTGGTGGAGATTCGGGATTGGGCATTCGGAGTTCGGTAAAGCACTGCGGCTTTCTGGCTCCCGGATCTGCGATTCGCAGTGGCTGACAAGACGTATCGCGTCGTCGTAGCTGGGAGTGGACGGTGCCCGGCGTGCGCAGCACATGCCGCACCAAGCAGCGGCCATGCTCACCTGGTAGCGAGCGCGGTCGTCTTGGCAGCCACACTTACGCTGACTTCCGCTTCGACGCGGGCGTTGCCTGTGCCTTGAGCTTGCTACGCGATGCGGTCAAGAACTTCAGCGTGGCGGCTTCCCATTGGCGCTCGCCGCGCACACCGGTGGCCATCGCCTGGAGCTGGCCCGCACGCCAGCCTTCGAAGACGCACGGGTCGATGTAGGCTTTGCGGCACACCGAGGGCGTGTTGCCCAAGGCGTCGGCCACTTCGCGGATGACATCGTTCTGCACCTGCGTCAGCGCGCGTTCGCTGCTGCGTTCGGGTAACGGCAAGCGCGCTAGCCGCTGCAATGCAGCCAAGGTGCCGCCCCAGGTGCGGAAATCCTTGGCAGTGAAGTCCTCGCCCATGGCCTCGCGCAGATAATCGTTGACCTGGCCCGAATCCACCGGCTGCAACTGGCCATCGTCGTCGCGGTACTGGAACAAGGATTGCCCGGGCAATTGCTGGCACTGCCGGATCAGTTTGACCAGCTGCTTATCGTCCACTTCGATGTCGTGGTCCTGGCCGCTTTTGCCGCGGAATTTGAGCCGCGCGCGGCCGCCTTTCAGAAATTCCATGTGCCGGTTGCGTAGCGTGGTCAGCCCATACGAGCGATTACTGCGCGCATATTCGGCATTTCCCACGCGCACCAAGGTGTCGGCCAGCAATGCCACCACCATCGCCAACACCTTCTCGCGCGGAAATCCTGGCAGCACCAGGTCGCGACGCAACCGACGCCGCAGTTTGGGCAACGCGGTACCGAAGGCGATCACGCGTTCGAACTTGCCCTGGCCACGCACCTGCGCCCAATCGGCGTGATAGCGGTATTGCTTGCGCCGCCGTGCGTCGCGCCCGGTGGCCTGCAGATGCCCATTGGGCTTTGCACAGATCCACACCTCGGTATACGCCGGCGGAATCGCCAGCGAACGGATGCGTTGCAAGGTGTCGGCATCGCCGACGCGTTGTCCATCGGCATCGCGGTAGCTGAAGCTCTTGCCGGCCTTGCGGCGGCTAATACCGGGCTGTTGATCGTTGACATAAGTGAGCCCGGCCGCGCGCGCGGTGGCCTTGGCCTGCGCCACCGCCGCCACGCTCGCCACCGCGGCCGTGGCGACAGCGGCGCCGGTGGCTTCCGCAGCAAGCTTTCCGACACTGCTGGCAGTGGCTGCGGCATTGCGAAGAACACGTTTGGCTTTCATTGCGCAGAGGTCCAATGGCTGGCCGCGATTGTTGAGCGCGGCAAGACTAGGCTGCGTCAACGGAACGACAACGCCGTGTGCGCAAGCCATGCCCGTCGTGTGACTTTGTGCTTATGCTTTGGCATCCCCCATGTGCTGGAGTGATCGATGCGCGCTGTTCTGCCTATTGCCCGTCTGACTTGCACCCTGGTTGTGCTGACTGCATTGACTGCCTGCAACAAACCGCAACCCGATGAGCAGGAAGCCGTCACCGCCAAGGCCCAGCACGCGGCCGAACAAGCCTCTGCCCCTGCGCCGGATGCAGCGCCGGAAGCGCCGCCCATCGGCAGCTGCGATGCCACCCAGGTGCAATCGCTGGTGGGCCAGCCGTTGACCGATGCGGTGAGCGAACAGGCACGCAGCGATGCCGCCGCCAAGTCGGTGCGCGTGCTGAAACCCGGCCAGATGACCACCATGGAATTCAATGGCGAACGGCTCAATCTGGAGGTGGACGCCAAGAACGTGATCACCTCGGTGCGCTGCGGCTGATACGGCATTGGCGCCTGTCGCAAGACCGGCGCCAAGCCTGCTGGCACAAGGGATTGCAGCGGCTCTTGTTGCACCTGTAACGGTGTATTGCGGCACCGCATCAACTGTGGTCTAGTCGATCATCCGGTGACCTCTTCGAACGCTCCACGGATCGAGCGGTGCAACGTCGTCGCCGCTCTCCCAAGATCGCAAAGAGGCAGACATGGCCCCCCGCACTCGCCAAGGGCTCAACGACGACGGTCTCTACAACAGCGCGCGCGACGAACGCGACGCCTGTGGTTTTGGCATGGTTGCGCAGTTGGACGACCAACCTTCCCGCTCGCTGGTGGACACCGCGATTGCGGCGCTCTCGCGCATGACCCATCGCGGCGGTGTCGCCGCCGACGGCCTCACCGGCGATGGCTGCGGGTTGCTGATCCGCAAACCCGATGCATTCCTGCGCGGGCTGGCACGCGATGCAGGCATTACGCTCGGCACGCGTTACGCGGCCGGCGTGGTGTTCCTGCCGCTGGACGAAGCCGATGCCGCACGCTGTCGCACCGAACTGGAAACCCAGTTGCACAGTGCCGGCGTGCAGTTCCGCGGCTGGCGCGTGGTGCCCACCGACGACAGCGTCTGCGGTCAGCTGGCACGCGACACCTTGCCGCGCATCGAACAGGTCTTCGTCGATGCCGGCGCCGAGCAGAGCGAGGACGGCTTCACCCTGGCGCTGTTCCTGGCGCGCCGCCGCGCCGAGCAGGCGTTGCGCGAGGTGGAGAACTTCTACGTCACCACGCTCTCGCCCAACGGCATCAGCTACAAGGGCATGGTGCTGCCGGACAAGCTGAGCACGTTCTACCCAGACCTGCAGCGCAGCGACCTGTCCTCCAGCGCGATCGTCTTTCACCAGCGCTTTTCCACCAACACGCTGCCGCGCTGGCCGCTGGCGCATCCGTTCCGCCTGCTCGCCCACAACGGCGAGATCAACACCATCGAGGGCAACCGCCGCTGGGCGCAGGCGCGCAGCAAGGTGTGGCAGACCCCGCGCTTCGACATCGCCGAATTCGACCCGGTGATCTCCATGCACGGCTCAGATTCGCAGAGCCTGGACAACATGCTCGAGCTGCTGATCGCCGGTGGCATGGACCTGCTGCAGGCGCTGCGCATCCTGGTGCCGCCGGCCACGCAATCGCTGGAGTTCAAGGACGCCGACCTGGCCGCGTTCTACGAGTTCTACGGCCTCAACACCGAGCCATGGGACGGCCCGGCCGGCATCGTCGCCTGCGACGGCCGCTATGCCGCCTGCATGCTCGACCGCAACGGCCTGCGCCCGGCGCGCTGGATGCTGACCTCCGACCGCCATTTCCTGGTGGCCTCCGAGGCCGGCGTGTGGGAACTGCCGGCCGAACGCATCACCCGCAAGGGCAAGCTGGGCCCGGGCGAGATGATGGCGATCGATCTCAAGCGCGGCGATCTGCTGGACTCGGACGCCATCGACCGCATCAACCGTGCGCGCGCGCCGTACAAGCAATGGCTGCAGCAGGGCGTGACCTATCTGCAGACCGAACTGATCGACCCCTCGCTGGTGGAAGAACCCTTCAGCGAGCAGACCCTGCGCAGCTACCACAAGCTGTTCCAGCTCAGCACCGAGGAAGTGGAGCAGATCCTGCGCCCGCTGGCCGAGACCGAGCAGGAAGCCACCGGCTCGATGGGCGACGACACCCCGATGGCGGTGCTCAGCCGCCAGACCCGGCCGCTGTACGACTACTTCCGCCAGGCCTTCGCGCAGGTCACCAACCCGCCGATCGACCCGCTGCGCGAAGGCATCGCGATGTCGCTCACCACCCAGCTCGGCAAGGAGACCAACATCTTCCACGCCGGTGCGGAGACGGTGAACCACGTCATCCTCAACTCGCCGGTGCTCAGCCAGCGTAAGCTGCGCCAGCTGCTGAAGATGGAGCAGTACGTCGAGCGCAACCGCCTGATCGACCTGTCCTACAGCGTGGAGGAAGGCCTCAAGGCCGGCCTGGAACGCATCTGCCAGGAAGTGGAAGCGGCCGCGCGCGCGGGCGCGGTCATGCTGCTGTTGTCCGACCGCTACCCGGTGCCGGACCGGCCGATGGCGCATGCGCTGCTGGCCACCGGTGCGGTGCACCACCACCTGTGCAAGGTAGGCCTGCGCTGCGACGTCAACCTGATCATCGAAACCGGCACCGCGCGCGATGCGCACCACATGGCCTGCCTGCTCGGCTTCGGCGCCACCGCGGTGTATCCGTACCTGGCCTACCAGACGCTGTTCGACCTGGGCCGGCGCGGCATCCTGCAGCTGAGCAAGGGCGGCGAGCAGTCGCAGATCGGCCGCCGCTATCGCAAGGGCATCTACAAGGGCCTGTCCAAGATCATCTCCAAGATGGGCATCTGCACCATCGCCAGCTACCGCGGCGCGCAGTTGTTCGAGATCGTCGGGCTGGACCCGGACGTGGTGGAGCTGTGCTTTGCCGAGACGCCCGCACGCATCGGCGGCGTGGGCCTGTCACGGCTCGACACCGAGGCGCGCGAGCTCACCGCGCGCGCCTGGAACGACCAGCTCAAGCCGGAAGTGGGTGGCCTGCTCAAGTACGTGCACGGCGGCGAGTACCACATGTACAACCCCGACGTGGTCATGACGCTGCAGCGCGCCACCCGCACCGGCGATGCCGGCGACTGGCAGAAATACGTCGACGCGGTGCATTCGCGCCCGGCCTCCACGCTGCGCGATCTGGTCCAGCTCAAGCGCGCCGACACCCCGACCCCGTTGGACGAGGTCGCCCCGGCCGAAGATGTGTTGCGTCGCTTCGACACCGCCGCGATCAGCCTGGGCGCGCTATCGCCCGAAGCGCACGAAGCGCTGGCCATTGCGATGAACCGCCTGGGCGGGCGCAGCAATTCCGGCGAAGGCGGCGAAGACCCGGCCCGCTATGGCACCGAGAAGCGCTCCAAGATCAAGCAGGTGGCCTCGGGCCGCTTCGGCGTGACCCCGGAATACCTGGTCAACGCCGAAGTCCTGCAGATCAAGGTCGCCCAGGGCGCCAAGCCCGGCGAAGGCGGCCAGCTGCCCGGCCACAAGGTCAACGAGCTGATCGCCCGCCTGCGCTACGCCAAGCCCGGCATCGGTCTGATCAGCCCGCCGCCGCACCACGACATCTATTCGATCGAGGATCTGGCCCAGCTGATCTACGACCTCAAGCAGGTCAACCCGACCGCGCTGGTGTCGGTGAAGCTGGTGGCCCATGCCGGCGTCGGCACCATTGCCGCCGGCGTGGTCAAGGCCGGCGCCGACCTGATCACCGTGTCCGGCCACGACGGCGGCACCGGCGCCAGCCCGGTCAGTTCGATCCGCTATGCCGGCGTGCCGTGGGAACTGGGCGTGGCCGAGTCGCACCAGGCGCTGGTGGCCAACGATCTGCGCGAGCGCACCATCCTGCAGACCGACGGCGGCCTGAAGACCGGGCTGGACGTGGTCAAGGCCGCGTTGCTGGGCGCCGACAGCTTCGGCTTCGGCACCGCGCCGATGATCGTGCTGGGCTGCAAGTATTTGCGCATCTGCCACCTCAACAACTGCGCCACCGGCGTGGCCACCCAGGACGAGCGCCTGCGCGCGAACTACTTCACCGGCCTGCCGGAGCGCGTGGAGCATTTCTTCCGCCTGCTGGCCGAGGAAGTGCGGCAGTGGCTGTCCTACCTGGGCGTGCGCTCGCTGGACGAGATCGTCGGCCGCACCGACCTGCTCGAGCAGCTGGACGTCGCTCCGCGCGCCGGGGTCAAGGTCGACCTGTCGCGCCTGCTTACCCACGCGCGCTACGACGGCAGCCACTGCGCCGCCCAGCGCCTGTACGAATCGCCGGACAGCCTGGCCACGCAGATGGACGGCCTGCTCGCCGATGCGATCGCCAACAAGACTGGCGGCGACCATCGCTTCCTGATCCACAACACCGACCGCTCGATCGGCGCGCGCCTGTCCGGCGCCATCGCGCGCGTGCACGGCAATCACGGCATGAGCGATGCGCCGTTGAACCTGCGCTTCCGCGGCACCGCCGGGCAGAGCTTCGGCGCGTTCAACGCCGGTGGCCTGCAGCTGGAGCTGGAAGGCGAAGCCAACGACTACGTCGGCAAGGGCATGGCCGGCGGCCGGCTGGTGGTGCGTCCGCCACGCGGTGCGCGCTTCGAGGCGCGCAGCACGCCGATCGTCGGCAACACCTGCCTGTATGGCGCCACCGGCGGCGAGCTGTTCGCGGCCGGGCGGGCGGGCGAGCGCTTTGCGGTGCGCAACTCCGGCGCGCTGGCGGTGGTGGAAGGCGCCGGCGACCACTGCTGCGAATACATGACCGACGGCGTGGTGCTGGTGCTGGGCAAGGTGGGCCTGAACTTCGGCGCCGGCTTCACCGGCGGCCTGGCCTACGTGCTGGATATCGAACGCGACTTCGTGGACCGCTACAACCACGAATTGATCGACATCCACCGCGTCTCTGCCGAAGGCTTCGAGAACCATCGCCAGCACCTGCACACCCTGATCAGCCGCCACCGCGAGCTGACCGGCAGCATCTGGGCGCAGCAGATCCTGGACGAGTTCCGCGACTACATCGGCAAGTTCTGGCTGGTCAAACCCAAGGCCGCCAGCATCGAGTCGCTGACAGAGTCGCTCAGGCGTGCCGCCTGAGCGACGGGAATGGTGAATCGGGAATGGTGAAAAGCCCGGTTCGTCGGCTCCACTCCCGTCTCGCAGAACCGCCTTTGCGATTCCCCATTCCCCATTCCCCATTCCCGATTCCCGATTCCAGCCCTATGAGCCGCAAGCAAGCCTTCCAATTCCTCGACCTGCCCCGGACCATGCCCACACGCATTCCGGTGGAGCTGCGTACGTCCGGTGACTGGGGCGAGTTGTACGGCAAGTTCGACAAGGCCGACGCGCAGTACCAGTCCGGCCGTTGCCTGGACTGCGGCAACCCGTACTGCAGCTGGAAATGCCCGGTGCACAACGCGATCCCGCAGTGGCTGCAGCTGGTGCAGGAAAACCGCATCGAAGAAGCCGCCGCGCTGTGCCACTCCACCAATCCGCTGCCGGAAGTGTGCGGGCGGGTGTGTCCGCAGGACCGCCTGTGCGAAGGCAGCTGCACGCTGGAGGAATTCGGCGCGGTCACCATCGGCGCGGTGGAAAAATACATCGTCGACACCGCCTTCAAGATGGGCTGGCGCCCGGACCTGGGCAACGTGCAGCCGAGCGGCTGGCGGGTGGCGGTGATCGGCGCCGGCCCGGCCGGCCTGTCCTGCGCGGACCGCCTGGTGCGTGCCGGGATCGAGGCGGTGGTCTACGACCGCTACGAGCAGATCGGCGGCCTGCTGCAGTTCGGCATCCCCAGCTTCAAGCTGGACAAGTCGGTGATCGGCAAGCGCCGCGAGATCCTCGAAGGCATGGGCGTGCAGTTCCGCCTGGGCGTGGAAGTGGGCCGCGACGTCACAATCGAGCAACTGCTGGGCGAGTTCGATGCGGTGTTCCTGGGCACCGGCGCCTACCGCTACACCGATGGCGGCCTGCCCGGCCAGGACCTGAAGAACGTCTTGCCGGCACTGCCGTTCCTGGTGCAGAACAGCCGCATCGTCGGCGGCAACGACCCGCACGGCCGGCCTATCGCCGGCTGGGAAGACCAGATGGCGCTGCCCGATCTCAACGGCAAGCGCGTGGTGGTGCTGGGCGGCGGCGACACCGGCATGGACTGCGTGCGCAGCGCCATCCGCCTGGGCGCGGCCAAGGTCACCTGCGCCTACCGCCGCGACGAAGCCAGCATGCCCGGTTCGGCGCGCGAGGTGGCCAACGCGCGCGAAGAAGGCGTGCGCTTTTTGTTCAACCGCCAGCCGCTATCGATCGAATCCGGCGCCGACGACGAAGCGATCGGCGTGACCGTGGTGGAAACCCGCCTCGGCGAACCCGACGCCAGCGGCCGCCGCAACGCGGTGCCGGTGGAAGGCAGCGAATCGCTGCTGGAAGCGGACGTGGTGATCATCGCCTTCGGCTTCTCGCCGACCCTGCCGGACTGGTTGGCCTCGCAAGGCGTGGAAGCCGGCAACAACGGCCGCATCGTCGCCCCATCCGACGGCAACGGCCGCCTGCCCTACCAGACCAGCAACCCGCGCCTGTTCGCCGGCGGCGATTGCGTGCGCGGCGCCGACCTGGTGGTGACTGCCGTGGCCGAAGGCCGCGACGCGGCCGGCAGCATCGTGCAGCTGCTGGGCGTGAAAGCGCAGGTCAAGGAGCCGGCTGCGGCGTGAGGAATTTGTACTTCAATCCGCGCTTTCTGCAGGCGCCATATGCTCTAGCTCCCAATGACTCCCTTTTTTGAAGATACTTGCGATTACTCGCTTATCCCACAAAGGGCGGACAATATCGGCCATTAATTCTTCAGCCACACGAATTTTATGAAACTTACCTTCTTCATCAAGAACTTCTACAAAACTCGAATCGTCATCTGGCTGGCGTGCGCCTCTTAAGACACCTACGATTTCCGCATTTTTTGATAGATTTTGTGAGTAAGTTTTCGTATGCGTATGCATCGCTTTACGAGAAACCTTTAATCGCACCAAATCCCTTTTATGCGACCTTGTACTACTTTCTAAAGTAACAACAGTTACATCTGAGCCATCTGGGATAATCTGCCTCCCAAGCTCTGCAAAATTTCGGCGATAGCTTTCATCCTCAATCAGATTATTTAAACCTGATAAGTTGCCATCTTCAAAAGCACGCATTCCCTTGACGATCTCCGTTAGCACTTCAGCCGTCTGCACCCTCCCCGTTGCCCACGGGAAGTTCGTTTGCTGAAGCTCCCCAACGCGAACGTCAACCGCAAAACTGCCAGCCATCGGCGCGCCCAAGAAAACTTTAACCGTTTCCTTGCTTCGCACGGAATCTGAAAAATCAACTCCATCAAGTCGATCAAAAGTTCTACGAATCATTTTTGAAAGCGCATCGATTCGGTGTTGAAATTTCTGGTAAGGCACGAAGCCGAATCCAACAGCGCAGCCATCTAAGCTAAGCCTTAATGTTTCGTCAGAAAGGCGCTGATTATTTGCACGGAGATTTCTTCTAAATTCCGCGTCCTTAACTAACGACACGAGCTCCGAGACAATCGGCCCCCGCCTCGCGAGTCCCGCTCCCGCTATCTCAAGGGCCTCTTCGTACTTACCTGCTTCAATAGCAATTGTGGCGGCGCTACGGAAAAGAACGCTACGTGTTGGCTCATCTCCACTAAGCTTTTCGTATTCGTATGCGGCACGTTTCTCTTGCTGAAGGGCCAGCACCGCATTCTCTTGGAATGAGCTGAAGTCACCCTGCGCTCGCAATGAAAGCGCTTGTTCGTACAGCCTCATAGCCTCGGAATGACTAGCTTCCACGTTCACGTCTTTGCTGCCTTCACTAGTGGCCTGCCAAACTCAACAACTACAGCATGGCCTGGCAAGCCCATGTAAGAACTCTGATTCATCTGCTTGATTTTTTCGCTGAGTCGTCCAGATACATCTGACTTTGTACCAGACAAGATTCCACTCACCTCTACGCGTTCAGCGCCTTGCATCAGAATCCCAGGTTTGGCTGGGTCTCTAACCCAAAAGTCGAACCCGGTGCCTTTGGCTGAGCGCTGTACGACCTTCAATCCATACTCAACGTCAATTGTGGCAAGGGCAATTGCATATGCTCCATGTTCAACAGCAACCTGAAGATCGGACCATGTCGCTTCAACTTTTGCGGCATCTTTGAAATGCGCCCAATGCACTGCGAAATTTGGGCTACCCATCCCGTCGGAGCAAAGCTCCACCCCACTAGCGTGAGACCTTTCGGTCATGCAATGAGCTGCAGCTTGACAAATCGCCCGGCCCCACTCCTCTGTCAACGAGCCTAAAGATGGCGCCACCTCTTCAAGGTCAATCTGCCTCATCGCCACCATCCCCAGGGTGCTCTGTCGCTATCGCAGAAGCTGCGAATCTATCGAGCCTGGGGTCCTGAATGCAAATTAGCCCCTTCTAGGTTTCAGTTATTAGTACTTAACTTCGACGCTGGCTGCACCAACGCATGTCACCGCATGCGTTCTACGAAGCAAGCGGTGACACTAGAGTTGATCCAACCGCGACTCAGGCCGCCTTATCCAACGTCGCCATATCGATCACGAAGCGGTACTTCACGTCGCTCTTGAGCATGCGCTCGTAGGCGGCGTTGATTTCGTCGGCGCGGATGGTTTCGATGTCCGAGACGATGTTGTGCTTGGCGCAGAAATCCAGCATTTCCTGGGTCTGGCGGATGCCGCCGATCAGCGAGCCGGCCAGGGTGCGGCGCTTCATCACCAGGTTGAACACGCTCGGCGACGGATGCGACTCCTCGGGCACGCCCACCAGCACCATGGCGCCGTCGCGCTTGAGCGCATTGAGGAACGGGTCCAGGTTGTGCGGGGCGGCTACGGTGTTGAGGATGAAATCCAGGGTGTTGTACTGCGCCGCCATCTGCGCCTCGTCCTTGGAGATCACCACTTCGCTGGCGCCCAGGCGTAGTGCATCGGCGCGCTTGCTCTCGGAGGTGGTGAACAGCACCACGGTGGCGCCCATCGCCTTGGCGATCTTCACGCCCATGTGGCCCAGGCCGCCCAGGCCGACCACGCCCACCTTCTGGCCCGGGCCCACCTTCCAATGCGCCAGCGGCGAATAGGTGGTGATGCCGGCACATAGCAGCGGCGCTACGGCAGCCAGGTTATCGGTGTGCGAGATGCGCAGGACGTATTTCTGGTCGACCACGATATGGTCGGAGTAACCGCCATAGGTGTTCTCGCCGCCGCCGAACATCGGCCCGTTATAGGTGCCGGTGAAGCCGGCTTCGCAGTACTGCTCCTCGCCTTCCTGGCAGGAGGCGCAGCTGCGGCAGCTGTCGACCATGCAGCCGACGCCAGCCAGGTCGCCGACCTTGAAGCCGGTGACCGCATTGCCCACCGCAGTCACACGGCCGACGATTTCATGGCCCGGCACCGACGGATACCGCGTGTTGTGCCATTCGTTGCGTGCGGTATGCAGATCCGAGTGACACACGCCGCAATAAGCGATGTCGATCTGCACATCGTCGGGACCGGGCGCGCGGCGTTCGAACACGAACGGGGCCAGTGGTTGATCGGCGGCCTGGGCAGCGTAGGCGTGGGCTGTACTCATGGGGAAGACTCCGGGGTGTTGCGTCGTCGGCAAGGTGCGCCGACAACACGAAGAAAGGATCGCTAGCTTAAAACGCAGCAACGTCGCACTCCTGCGACAGTGCGTCTTACCTGGTCTCTTGCGAGCGCGACCGCGGCGGCATGATGCGCCTTTCGCGTGTTCGGATGCGGTCAAATCCGCGCGATGCGCGTGAATGGCGCGCTAACGTGCGAGCTCCTAGGCTCACGCAGCAACTGATCGCCCTGCACCATCTGCACTGGCCGTACCCTCCCCGCGGCCGCCCATGTCGATGCCGAAGGAGACTCCCATGTTCCGCACTCCCCGCACTTCCCTCGTTTGCGCAGCGCTGCGCTCGCGCTGACCTTGCTCGCTGCCAGTCCGTTGGTCCAGGCCAAGGAACCTGGCGGCCCCAAGAAGGACACCGCTGGCCTGAAGTATGTCGGCGTCAATTTGTCCGGCGCCGAGTTCAACTCGCGCAAGAAGCCCGGCACCTTGTTCAAGGACTACACCTACCCTGCCCCCTCGGACTTCAGCTATTTCGCAGGCAAGGGCATGAATACGATCCGCCTGCCCTTCCTGTGGGAACGCGTGCAGCCCGAGCTCAATGGCCCGCTGGACCAGGCGCAATTGGGCTTGATCAAGAAGTCGCTTGAGGCAGCGAAGGCCAACAAGCAGTACCTGATTCTGGATCTGCACAACTATGCCACGTACAACGGCCAGCGCATCGGCACCAACGATGTGCCGGCCAGCGCATTGGCCGATCTGTGGCGCCGGCTGGCGCTGGAGTTCAAGGACGACAAGGCGGTGATCTTCGGGCTGATGAATGAGCCCAATGGCATTTCCGCACCCGACTGGGCCAATGCTGCGCAGGGGGCGATCAATGCGATCCGCAAGACCGGCGCGAAGAATCTGATCCTGGTGCCGGGCACCGCCTACACCGGCGCACACAGCTGGCGTAGCACCAGCTACGGCGTCTCCAACGCGAAGGCGCTGGAGATCGTCAAGGACCCGGGCAACAACCTGGCCTTCGAAGCGCATCAATACCTGGATAAGGACTACAGCGGCACCAAGCCGGTGTGCACCAGCGATTCGGTCGGCCAGGAAAAGCTGCAGGGCTTTACGTCGTGGTTACGCGAGAACAAGCAGAAGGGCTTCCTGGGTGAATTCGCCACAGCCAACAATCCCGTCTGCGACAAGGCGCTGGAAGGCATGCTGACCTACATGGAAAAGAACAGCGACGTGTGGCTGGGCTGGACGTGGTGGGCGGCTGGTTTATGGTGGAAGCCGGACTACCCCTTCACCGTGCAGCCGGGCAAGGACGGTAGCGACAAACCGCAGATGGCGATCCTGAGCAAGTACGCACGCCGCGCCGGCAAGTAATCTGCGACGCAGCTAGACAGTGGTCGCAACTGCTGTTGCGGCCACTTTTTGTGTGTCTATTCTCGTGTGCCGCACGGCGCAGTCTCTGACGAAGAAAAAGCGGGCAGCAGCTGGCTGGCGTGCACATCGCAGAAGATGTGGGTGATCTATCACCAGCCCAACGTGCTGCAGTTGCCACATGCGCTCTCGATGACTTGAGATAGCTAGGCATGCGTGTCGGCGATATCTCCCATGCGCGCGCGCAAGTGGCAGGACAACGCTGACCCTCCCTATGGCCTGGTGCGACGCACTGGTGCCGATGTACGTGCGCTGCCTGCAAGCGATGTCATCCAATGTCGCCCATCGCATCTACTTGCGCACGCTCGGCTAAGCACTGTCTCCAAGTGGGATGTGCGCAATGCACGCAAACGTTGCGTTGCCAGTGGAGCGAGGTATCGCGATCGAAACATCGGAGGAGCGAAACGTTGCACGGAAATAGCAGCATGCGTTCGCGATGTGCAGCACCTCATTGATTACATCATGGTGCACTGTTATTTCGATTGAAGCGTGCCCAAGAAATCGCTGCGTTTGCGCGCCATGCGTGCGCGTGCCGACAGAATAACTGCGCGTCACTGCACAGCTTGGTGGATTGATCCTTCACACCCGTAGTTTGTGCGGGCGCTTACGCCTAGTCTGGTGATGGACGCGTTGCTGCCTTACATCGAGCCAGCTCATGCTCGCATCAGCGCGACTTGCACACGTCTCTCGCACGCAGAAGTCTCAGGAGTCCCCCATGCCATCCCCCACCACGCGTACGCGCCGGCCGCATTGCCGGGCGCTGTCTCTGCTATTGCTTGCCGTCATGCCGCTCGCGCAGGCGCAGAGCAACAGCCTGAAATATGCAGGCGTCAACCTCTCCGGCGCCGAAATCAAATCCTCGCAAAAACCGGGCGTCCTCAACGTCGATTACCACTACCCGACGGCCGATGAGTACGCTTACTTCGCCGGCAAGCACATGAACATCGTTCGCTTGCCGATCCTGTGGGAACGCCTGCAGCCCAAGGCTGGTGGCGAGCTGGACCCGGCACAGCTGGCCCTGATCCGGCAAGCGGTCGCCAATGCCAAGGCGGCAAACATGTATGTGATCGTGGATGTGCACAACTACGCCAAGTATTACGGCCACACCATCGGCAGCACCAAAGTGCCGATCAGCACCTTCAACGATCTGTGGCGTCGACTGGCGATCGCCTTCAAGAGCGACAACGCCGTGATCTTCGGGCTGATGAATGAGCCTTACGACATCAAGCCACAGTCATGGGCGGCGGCCGCACAGGCATCGATCGACACCATTCGCAAAACCGGCGCCAATAATCTAATTCTGGTGCCTGGTGCGCTCTGGACTGGTGCGCATAGCTGGTACTCCACCGTGGCCGGGCAGTCCAATGCGGTGGCGCTGGCATCCATTCGCGATCCACTCAATCGCTATGCCATCGAAGTGCATCAATACCTGGATACCGATTCCAGTGGCACCAGCGGCGAGTGCGTCAGCGCCACGGTCGGGGTCGAGCGGCTGCGCAGCTTCACCGAATGGCTGCGTCTGAACAAAAAACGCGGATTTCTTGGTGAATTCGGCACCGGCAACAATGTCACCTGCAATCTCGCGCTCAACGGCATGCTCGGCTACATCGAATCCAACAGCGATGTCTGGCTGGGCTGGTCCTGTTGGGCGGCAGGTGCGTGGTGGCCTGCGACCTATCCGTTCAACGTGCATCCGGATGCGCAAGGCCACGACAAACCGCAGATGTCGATATTGAGCGCGCATGCGCATCGGATTACCGATTAAGCGCGGCCAACGCAACTAGCAATCGTCGTCAGGCGGTGTGGATGGCGCAGCAACCGGAGCGGGCACGTGGTGCACGCCGAGCCCCGGCCGTGCCCGCCTGGCGGCTGCACCATCGTTTCTTCGGCTGTTCTACGCGCAACAACAAACCACGCAATTGGCGCAACACACATCACTCGTATATCCAGCTGCGAGCGCGCACTTCTCGCTTGACTGGGCGTTGCAGAGTTTCGGCAGCTATTCGTCGCACCTGCAATAGACAGGTCGATGCATTCGTTGCCGCATCGCCTTCGTTTTTCAAAACGGCATGGCGTCATAGAGATGACGTCATGCTGCTGGCGGCGAACACGTCCATACGACGCAAAATCGACAGCGCTGCGAAAAACACGCCTTAATTGCGAAAACACGGCGCCATTTGCTGCGATTTTTGTGCGGCCTATCAATCTCAAAAGCGCACCTACCAGAGTGTGACTGCGATGCAGTTCGCGGATTGGCGTGCTATGGAGTGTGCGCAGCAATTGGGCACAGCAGATGCATTGATTCCGGCGGATGCAGCGCATCGCATAACGCGTAAGCGCAGACCTGCATCTCCCCGCCCGCCGTCGAAGGAGTCGTTTCATGTCTGCTGCGTCTTTCTCGCTGCGCACGCTAGTGCGCTATGCGCTGCTTTTCATCGTGTTCGGCAGCCTGCCGCTTGCTCACGCGCAGACGCGCGCGCTCACCTATGCCGGCGTCAATCTCTCGGGTGCCGAGTTCGCATCGTCCCAAAAGCCCGGCGTCCTCAACAAGGACTATATGTACGCCCCGGCCAGCGATTACACCTATTTCGCCGGCGTCGGCATGAACACCATTCGGCTGCCGATCCTGTGGGAACGACTGCAGCCTACCGCGCGTGGTGAGCTGGATCCGACGCAGCTGGCGTTGGTGCAACAGGCGGTGGCACGCGCCAAGGCAGCCGGCATGTATCTGGTGATTGATATCCATAACTACGCCAAGTATTACGGCTACAAGATCGGTAGCCCGGAAGTACCGGTGTCCACGTTTACCGATGTATGGCGTCGCCTTGCGCTGGCATTCAAGAGCGACAATGCGGTGATGTTCGGGCTGATGAATGAACCCAACAATATTTCGGCCAGCGAATGGGCCGGCGCAGCGCAGGCGGCCATAGATGCGATCCGCAGGACCGGCGCCAACAATCTGATTTTGGTGCCAGGTGCATTGTGGACAGGCGCACATAGTTGGTATTCCCCCACCTCCGATGGCTACTCCAACGCCACTGCGCTGGCGTCGATCTACGACCCGCTCAATCGCTACGCCTTCGAAGTGCATCAATACCTGGATGCCGATTCCAGCGGCACCAGCGCCACCTGTGTCAATGCCACGATTGGCGCCGATCGCTTGCGTAACTTCACCGAATGGCTGCGTATCAACCACAAGCGAGGCTTCCTGGCCGAATTCGGTACCGCCAGCAACGCGGTCTGCAACCAGGCGCTGCAAGGTATGTTGGCGTACATGGAGACCAATGCAGATGTGTGGCTGGGTTGGACCTGGTGGGCAGCCGGTTTGTGGTGGAACATCACCTATTCGTACAACGTGCATCCCAACAAGGACGGCACCGACAAACCGCAGATGTCGATCCTGTCGCCGCAGGCTGCGCTGGCGACGCGCGCTGCTGGCGCTACCGCCGCAGGGGGTTCTGCTGCACGCACAGCTACCGCACGCACCACACGCTGACGAACCACACAGCCGCCGTGAGGCGGCTGCGTTTTCTTGGGACACACGCAGCGCGTGTGGACGCGAATCGCCTGCGATAAGGCGAGCAGGCACTGCGCGTTCGCCGCGTTGCAGCCGTGCGCGGTGGATGCGCGCTCACCGTGTTGATGAGTGGCAATGTAAAAGATGCGTGTAGCGGGAGTGAATGGACATCCCTGCATTTCAGCTTACTGAAGCTGCGTCATGGTCGCTTGCAAGTTTTCACCTGATGGCGATCGCTTGCCGGTCAGCATGGACACACTTCACTGCAGGAGCATTCTCATGACACAGCGATTGATGAAAACCGCGCTGATCGGCGCACTTGCCTTGGTGTCGCACGGTGCGTTCGCACAGGCGACGGCCGACAAGCCGGCCAGGGCGCTCACCTCCGTTGAGGTCACCAGCATGCTCACTGCAAAGGGCTACACCAAGGTGCACGACGTCAAGTTCGAGCATGGCGTATGGACCGCAGATGCGCGCAGTGGCGATGGCAAGGACGTGGACGTGCACATCGACCCGGTCACTGGCCGCGTCTACGGGGACCAGACCACGTCCAAGCTCAGCGAAGCCGATGTGCGCGCAGCGCTCTCCACCGGCGGCTATGCCGACGTGCACGACCTCAAATTCAAGGACGGCTTGTGGAAGGCCGATGCCAAGCGCAGTGGGAAGAAGGTCGAACTGCACGTGGATCCGGACGATGGACACGTGGTGAGCGTGGATGCCGATTGAGGGCAAGCACATCGCGCTTGCGTGCTTGGCGGGTAGGGCAGGTCGGTGGGTGCAGATGCAGGTGCCACCGCCGCCACTGCCACTCCACTGATCGATTCGGCGTGCACGTATTGGCGAGTGCATGCAGCTGCCGCACTCAAGCGATAGCGCGAGATCATGTTTGGATCACGTGGCCAGGCCATCGGCCAAACGCCTGACATGACACAGCAACGCAAAGGGCCTCCGAATGGAGGCCCTTTGCATGACAGCTGTTGCTCTCTGCCGGTGGCGAACCGCATTGCTGGTGCATTTCTGCCAACGCGCGGCAGCAATGCCACCGCAGGCCTCAGCGTGGGGACTTGGCCTTGGTCGTCGTCGAGCCCGTGGTGTCAGCGTCGCTGGCGACTGCGCCAGCCGGCTGCGCAGTCGCCGCGCTTGCACCGGGCTTGTTGGCCATCATGCGGTCGCGTGCGGCCTTGAACGGGTTGCCGGGGTACCAATTGGGCCAACGTTCGCCGGCCGCCACGTCCTTACCCACCCCATAGACCACCTGCAGGTCTTCGATGGTGCCATCAAGCTTCCAGGTGGCGGCGTCGTATTCGTCCCCAGGCGCGTGATAGCGATGGCGTCCATAATCCGCCGCCGCGGCACGTCCGGCGGCGGTGCCGCCTTCTCGCAGGTCTTCGCCACCGTCGGCATACAAGGCCGGCACGCCAGCCTTGGCGAAGTTGAAGTGATCCGAACGGAAATACGAGCCGCTTTGCGGCGTGGCTTCGGCATGCAGGGTGCGGCCCTGCATCGCGGCGATCGGCTTGAGGATGTCCTCCAGCTCCGAGCTCCCCATGCCCACCACGGTGACATCGCGCGCGCGTCCAGCGACCGACATGGCATCAAGATTGATCACCGCAGCGATCTTGTCCAGCGGGAAGCTCGGGTTGGCCACGTAGTACTTGGAACCGAGCAGGCCGGATTCTTCCAGCGTCACTGCCAGGAACACCACCGATCGCGCCGGCTTGGGATCCTGATGCGCGAATGCATCGGCAATTTCCAGAATGCCAGCCACGCCGGTGGCGTTGTCCACCGCGCCGTTGTAGATGTTGTCGCCACTTTCGCCCGGATGCTTGCCCAGGTGATCCCAGTGCGCCATGTACAGCACCGCCTCATCGGCGTGGCTGGTGCCCGGCAGCACGCCGACCACGTTGCGCGAGGTCTTCGCCGCGATGGTGCTCTTGAGGTCTACCGACCAGCTGGCCTTCAACGGCACCGGCTTGAAACCACGCTTGCTGGCATCCTTGTAGGCCTGGGCCAGATCGAGCCCGGCGTTGGCGAACAGCTGCTTGGCGGTGTCGGCGCTGATCCAGCCCTGCACCGGCAGGCGCGGGTCCGGGTCGCCCTTGGCCGGCAGATCGTATTGCGGGCCGGACCAGGAATTTTTCACCACGTCCCAGCCGTAACTGGCGCCGGGGGTGTCGTGCACGATCAACGCCGCAGCCGCGCCCTTGCGTGCGGCCTCTTCGAACTTGTAGGTCCAGCGCCCGTAGTAGGTCATGCGCTTGCCGTCGAACAGCTTGGGATCGTCGGTGTGGAAGCCCGGGTCGTTGACGAACATCACCACCGTCTTGCCCTTCCAATCCTGGCCGGCGTAGTCGTTCCACTGCTGCTCGGGCGCATCCACGCCGTAACCGACGAACACCAGCTCGCTGTTGTCCAGCTTGACCTCGGCCTGGCCGGTCCGCGTGCCGACCACGATGTCGGTGCCGAAGGCGAGGGCCCGGGTCTTGTCGCCGCTGCGCAGGCTGGGCGCGGTGGATGCATCGGCGGTGGTTTCCACCATCGGCACCTCCTGGAACCAACTGTCGCCATTGCCCGGCTGCAGCCCGATGCGCTGCATCTGGTCGCGGATATAGGTCACGGTCTTTTCTTCGCCGGGCGTACCCGGGCCGCGGCCTTCGAAGTCGTCCGACGCCAGCGTCTTGACCAGTTCGGCGAAATCGCCGGTGGTCAGTTCCGGGGAGAAGGTGTGGCGGCTGACCGGCGCACTGGGCGCGCTATCGGTCGGCGTCTGCGTGGCAGGCGCGCTGGGCGCATCGGCGGGTTCGCGTTTGCAGCCGGCCAGGGCCAGCGTCGCGGCCAGGCACAACAGAATCTTGCGGGGCATCGGAACTCCTCGTGCGGCGGAATCCCGATCTTAGTGCGTACGCCGCATGGTGAGGTGAGCGCGCGGTTGGGTGTGCTGCAGTCAGCAATGCACGCCGGGCAGGGCGCCTGAAGCAGGCGCCCTCGGTCCGACGCACGCACGGGCGGGTGCGTGCCGAACGCGTCAGTCTTTCGGCGCCACGTCGCCGTCGAAGCTGCGTGCCGTGGCGCCGTTCACCGCGCCGATCTTGGCGCTGCGGTGCACGTACAGGATGACCTCGCGCTCGAAGTGCAGCGGTCCATCGACCACCGCGCCCGGGCCGATTACCACGCGCGGCGTGCGCGAGGTCTGGAACGAAAAACCGAAGCTTGGCTTGGTCACCTTGATGCCGCCGCGCACATGCGAGCCCACCCCGACCGTGATATCGCCGTTGACGGTCTCGATGCCCTTGCCGAGCTCGGTTCCCACCAATCCAATACTGCCGTTGACGGTTTCCATTCCACCGCTGATCTGGCTTCCGCGCTCGGTGAGGATGCTGCCGTTGACCGTCTCCAGCCCGCCGGACACGGTCACCTTCTGACCCAACGTAATTGCGCCGTTGACGGTTTCCACGCCACCGGTGCGCGCGTTATCGCCGATGCGGATGCCGCCATTGACGGTCTCCACGCTCTTGGTTTGCGCACCGGCACCGATCTCGATGGAGCCGTTCACCGTTTCCAGTGCGCCATAGGACTTGCCCGCGTCTGCGCTGATGCGGCCGTTGACCTTGCTAATGTCGTCGTCGGCCCAGGCGCTCGTACAGACCAGGGACAGTGCCAGGAGAAGAATTTGGGGCTTCATGCTGAACCTCGCGCGGCGGCGGTTGTCTGGGGCGTGGCGGCGATAACATCATGCTTGGCTACAATCGCGCACCTGCCTGAAGTCACTGGATCTTTCGTTGCCCCCTTCGCCCGCACTGCCGCCGCGCTTGCTGCTCGCCCCTGCCACCGGACGTGGCCAGAGGTGGCTGGCGGCGTGCGTGCTGGCCTGCACATTGCTGGGCAGCGTGGGCGCAAGCGCGCAGAGCCAACGCGAGACCGAGCGCAAACTGCAGCAGCTACGCGATGAGCTCAAGACCATCAGCACCGATCGGCGCGAGCTGGAAGGCAAGCGCGGCACCGCTGCACAACAGTTGCGCCAAGCCGACGAAAAAGTGGCCAAGACCGCACGCGCCCTGAGCGAGACCGAAGCGGCGATGCGCGCGCAGGAACAACATCTTTCCACCCTGCAGCAGGAACGCGCGCAGTTGCAGCGCGGCCTGCAAAACCAGCGCGCGCAGCTGGCGGCATTGTTGCGCGCTGCCGATCAGGTGGGCCGCAACGCGCCGTTGAAAGTGCTGCTCTCGCAGGACACGGTGGGCGATGCCACGCGCATGCTGGCCGACCACCGCTATGTGCAGAACGCGCGTGCGCAGCGCATCCACGCCTTGACCACGCAGCTGGATGCCCTGACGAAAGTGGAACAGGACATCGCCACCCGCCGCCAGGCGCTGGATGCAGCGCGCGCACAGCAAAAAGCGCAGGCCGCCACGTTGCAGAAAGATCGCTCGCAGCAAGCGGCCACCGTCGCGCAACTGGACGATCGCTACAAACAACGCGCCGAACGCGAAAAGGCGATCGGTCAGGACGCAAAAGCGCTGGAGCAGCTGCTTGCCAATCTGCGCGCCGCCGCCGCCAAGGCCGAAGCCGAACGTCGCGCTGCCGCCAAACGCGCTGCCGCCGAAGCCGCTGCGCAGGCAAAACGCGGCAAAACCGAGCGCCCCGATCGCCCAGGCAAGACGCCACCGAAGGTCGTCGCCAGTGCACCGGCCCCCAAGGTCGGCGGACTCAGCTGGCCGGTGTCGGGCAATCTGCTGGCGCGCTTCAATGCCACCTTGCCCGATGGCCACACCAGCAAGGGTGTACTGATCGGCGCGCCCAAGGGCACCACCGTCACCGCAGTGGCCGATGGCACGGTGGTGTTTTCCGACTGGATGACCGGCTACGGCATGATCCTGATCGTGGACCACGGCAACGGCTACATGAGCCTGTACGCGCATAACGACACCTTGCTGCGCGATGCCGGCGCGTCGATCAAACGCGGCGAGGCGGTGGCCAAGGTCGGCAGTTCGGGCGGGCAGGGCGTGCCGGCGCTGTACTTCGAATTGCGTCGCAACGGGCAGCCGGTAGATCCATCGAGCTGGCTGCAACGCCGCTGAGCGCAGCGCACCGCCCGCAATTCAACGCGGATTTACCGCTGCTTCGCGCATAATCCGGTCAGCTCCGCGCTGCGGGGCGCCTTATCTCTTTGTCGGAGTGCTTCATGCGCGTAGCCGTCCTGTCCGTTGCCCTGTCGCTGGCCCTGTTCGCGTCGCCCGGTTGGGCGCAGAAGGCCGGCCCCGCCGCCGCCCAGGCCACCGCGGACGATCCGGAAGCCAATGAAGCCGCTGTCTCCAAGGTGCCGCTGGATGAGATCCGCCGCTTCGTGGCGGTCTACAACGCGGTCAAGCAGGCCTACGTCGACCCGGTCGAAGACAAGAAGCTGATGCACGCCGCCGTGCGCGGCCTGCTCTCGGACCTGGACCCGCACAGCACCTATTTCGACAAGGAAGACGCCGAAGCCTTCGACGAACAGGCCACCGGCGCCTACGACGGTATTGGCGTGGAATTGCTGCAGCAGCAGGACAACACGCTGAAGGTGATCGCGCCGATCGACGACACCCCGGCTGCGCGCGCCGGCATCCGCGCCGGCGATGTGATCGTGGCCATCGACGGCAAGCCGATCGATGCGAGCAAGGCGATGGAGCCGCTGCGCGGCGAATCCGGCAGCAAGGTGGTCCTGACCATCGTGCGTGACAAGACGCCCAAGCCGTTCGATGTGACCCTGCAGCGCGAAACCATCCGCGTGGCCAGCGTGCGTAGCAAGATGCTGGAACCCGGCTACGGCTACATCCGCATCAGCACCTTCCAGGCCGACACCGGTGCCGACTTCCAGAAGAACCTCAAGCAGCTGCAGGCCGGCGGCAAGTTGCGCGGCTTGGTGCTGGATCTGCGCAGCAATCCCGGCGGTCTGCTGACCTCGGCGGTGCAGGTGGCCGACGATCTGCTCGACAAGGGCAATATCGTCAGCACGCGCGGACGCATCTCCATCAGCGATGCCAAGTTCGACGCCACCCCGGGTGATCTGCTGAGCGGCGCACCGGTGGTGGTGCTGGTGGACGCCGGCTCGGCCAGCGCCTCGGAGGTGCTGGCCGGTGCGCTGCGCGACAACAAGCGCGCACGCATCATCGGCAGCCGCACCTTCGGTAAGGGCTCGGTGCAGACCGTGCTGCCGCTGGACAACGGCGACTCGGTCAAGCTCACCACCGCGCGTTATTACACGCCTAGCGGCAAGTCGATTCAGGCCAGCGGCATCGTGCCGGATGTGATGCTCACCCCCGAGCCCCAGCCGGGCGATGCCGATGTGCCGGCCAGCCTGACCGACTACAGCGAAGCCACCTTGCCCGGCCATCTGCGCGGCGACGACGAAGGCGAAGAGGGTTATAGCGCTGGCGACGTGTTGCCGGGCGACGGCCCGATCAACGAAGCCCTGGCCGAACTCAAGCAACCCGGCTCCGCCGCCAAGGCGCAAGCTGCACGCAAGGCCAAGGCGCAGGCCGCGCAGAAGGCCAAGGCCGCCAAGACCGGTGCCGAGTCCAAGCCGGCGACAGCGCGCCCGGCAACCACGGACAAGCCCAAATCGGCCGAACCGGCAGGCAAAGCCAAGCCGGCTGCCGCACCTGTTGCGCCAGTCGAACCGGCACAGCAGACGCCGCCAGCGGACAAGCCCGCCGAGCCGGTCAACTAAGCGTGGGCAACAGACCTGCGCGCGTCGTTGTGACGTCGGTCTGGTCAGCGCACAGGAATCGGTCGGGGAGCAGTCCATGCCGCACCGACACTCGCCGCTGCTCACCTGGCGGCAGCGCACGCGTTTTTGTCGGTTGCTTCAAGGCCGCGATAACGCAGCGCGGAATCACACCCGCTGCGGTGTCGCCCACACCTCGGGGTTGACCAGGTTGCGCGGCGTGCCCGCGGCAAACGCCCGCACGTTGTCGAACGCCGCATCGAAATACAGCGCGTAGCTGTCGCGTTCCACATAGCCAAGATGCGGTGTTGCCAACACGCGTGGATGGAGCAGCAGCCGATCGCGCGGGTCCAGCACCGGCTCATGCTCGAACACATCCAGCGCGGCGTACCCCGGCCGGCCGGCATCCAACCCCGCCAGCAAGGCGCCAGGGACGATCAACTCGGCACGGCTGGTGTTGACCAGCAACGCGTCGTTGCGCATGCGCGCCAGATCCTGTGCGGTGACGTCGTGACGTGTCTGCGCGGTCAGGCGCCGATGCAGCGATAACACATCGCTGCATTCGAACAACTCCTCCCGGCTGCCCGCAATCGCGAACCCGTCGCGCGCTGCCTGCGCACAGGACGCTTCGCCCCCCCACACCACCACCTGCATGCCAAAGACGCGCCCGATGCTGGCCACGCGTTGGCCGATCCGTCCGTAACTCCAGATCCCCAACGTGCGCCCATGCAGCACGCGCCCCAAGCCGGGATCGCCAAGCGCCTGCCAGCGGCCCTGTTGCAATGCATGCTGGTACTCCGTCAGCCGACGGCTGGCCGACAGGATCAATGCCCAGGTCAGCTCTGCCGGTGCTACCGGTGAGCCGACGCCTTCAGCGACCGCCACACCCAGCGCGGTGCACGCCGCCACATCCACATGCGCGCCCACGCGCCCGGTCTGGCTGATCAGTTTCAGCCGTGGCAGTCGTTGCAGCAGCGCCGCATCCATCCGCGTGCGTTCGCGGATCAGCACCAGCGCATCGGCGTCGGCCAGACACGCAACCCGCGCATCGAGATCCTCGTCCAGTGCGCCCAGTACCTGCACCTGGTGGCGTTGCATCCGCTGCACGCACGGCAGCTGCGCGACGGCACCCTGGTAATCGTCGGGCACCAGAATGCGCATCAGCGTGGCTTGATCGGCGAGGGGAACGGGGTAATCACCTTGTCGCCGGTGGTGGCATCGCGAATCACCGACTGGCCTTTTTTCTCGACCTCTTCGATCCGCACGATGCTCTGCATCGGCAGGTGCAGGGTCTTGGTGTTGCCGAATTCTTCGCGCAGGCGTTCTTCGGTGGGGTCCACCACCAGGCCATCGTGCACGTCGAACACCAACTCGCCGATCTGATTGAAGCCCCACAGATGGCTGCCGGTGACCTCACGCGCGTAGAGCTCGTACACCTTGCCGTGATTGAGGAAGGTGACTTTGTACAGAGACTTGGACATGCCGCGATTATAGGCGCGCACGCCTGGCCGCAGACGTGCGCAGCATCGCGCGTTGGCTGGCTCAGCCGCGCAGCGATCAGCGCCTGCCCAGCTCGACACCAGGCGCGCTGCGCGCCTCAGAAGCCATGGCGCTTGCGCAGCCGCCGCGCGATCGCCGCGCGCACGTACAAGCCGTAGACGATGCCGAACACAAAGCCGGCGATATGTGCCGACCACGCCACCATGCCGAAGGCCGGGCCGATGTAGGCGAACACCACCTGCAGCATCGCCCAGGCACCGATCAACAGGGGCGCCGGCACCCGGATGAATTCCAGAAACACGCCCAGCGGCAGCACCACGCCCAGCTTGGCACCCGGAAACAGCGCCAGGTACGTGCCGATCAACGCCGACACCGCGCCCGAGGCACCGATGATCACCCGGTCCGGCGTGCCGATGGCAAAGATCGCCGCCAGGTTGGAGGCGGCGCCGCCAACCAGAAACAGCAGCAATAACCGCCACGGGCCCAGGATGCGCTCGGCCGGCAACCCGAAGATCAGCAGGAACACCAGATTGCCGAGCAGATGCGACCAGTCGGCGTGCAGGAACAGCGCAGTGAACAGGCGCAGCACGCTGCCGTCGCGCAAGGTGGCCCACCAGTCGCCCAGATTGGAAACGCCGCTGGAGAGTGCGCCCCAGTCCAGCCACAGCGTATTGCGCGCCTCGCCCGGCCGGCTGATCGACCACAGATAAGCCAGCCACACCGTCGCAAACAGCAGCGGCACCGCCCAGCGTGGTGTGGGTTTCTTGCGGGAGGGGAGAGAGACAAACATCGGAGAGGGACAATAGCCGGTCCGCGCTGCTGAACCCAACCCTAACCTGACAGCGCGTTCAGCGCGCGACTCGTTATTGTTCGGTTAATCGTCATAGGTATACTGCGTACGGCGTCGTATGTCGGGGGGGGGTCTCCGGCGCGCTCCGGGCACTGGATTGGTGCTGGACGCGGGCGCTGAATCGACCATTGCAGTCCTTATCCGGAGAGCTACAACTTATGTCTACCGCTTCCACTCTCAGTCGCGCCACCCTGTTGGCCGTCGGTATCGCCGGCGTGCTGGCCGTTGGTCAGGCGCACGGCGCCGCATTCCAGCTGAAGGAAAACAGCGCCAAGGGCCTCGGCCGCGCATTCGCAGGTTCGGGCAGCGCCCCGGACGATGCCTCCATCATGGTCAACAACCCGGCCGGTATGCGCCAGCTGGACGGTCGCCTGTTCCAGGCCGACGTCAGCGCCATCAGCTTCTCGGCCAAATTCCAGCCTGAGTCGGCCAACTACGCCAACGGCGCTCCGGTCTCCGGCGGCAACGGCGGCGATGCCGGCATGATCGCGCCGGTCCCGGCGATGTACTTCCACGTGCCGTTCGGCGAGAACGACAACATGCACCTGGGCACCTCGCTGACCGTGCCGTTTGGCTTCAAGACCGAATACGACCGCGACTGGGTCGGCCGCTACCACGGCACCAAGACCGAGCTGCAGGCGATCGACTTCAACGTCGCGTTCTCCTATGACGTGAACCCGTACGTGTCCTTCGGCGCCTCGGTGTTCGCCGAGCGTCTGGATATCGACCTGGCCAACGCGGTGGATTTCGGCAGCGTGCTGGCTGCGCGCCGCGTGCCGGGCTTCGCGCCGGGCAGCGCCGATGGCTACTCGCGCATCAAGGGCGACAGCACCGAAGTGGGCTTCACCCTGGGTGGCTTGTTCAGCATCGATGAGAACACCCACATCGGCTTCAGCTATCGCTCGCAGGTGGAACACAAGATCACCGACGGCACCGCCGACTTCACCGTGCCGGGCAGTGCTGCCGCCGTGCTGAGCGTGGCCGCACCGGGCACCTTCGTCGACACCAAGGGCCGCGCCACCGTCAAATTGCCGGCCAGCGCCACCGCCAGCTTCACCCACAACGTGAACGAGCAGTGGTCGATCATGGCCGACGTCACCCGCACCGCCTGGAGCAAGTTCGACCAGGTGACCGTGGATTTCGCCTCCAACCAACCCGACAGCGTGTTGGACTTCTCCTACCGCGACACCACCTTTGCCTCCATCGGTGCCGACTACCGCATGAGCGATACGGTGACCCTGCGCGGCGGCCTGGCATACGACCAGACCCCGACCACGGCCGACCACCGCGACGTGCGCGTGCCGGACGCGAGCCGCAAGTGGGTGTCGCTGGGTATGAGCTGGCGTCCGTCGGCGCAGACCGAATACAACTTCGGTTACACCCACCTGTTCACCAGCGACCCGACCAGCGACACCCGCAGCGCCACCGGCGACCGTCTGGCTGGCAGCTACGACGTGAAGGGCGACGTGCTGGCCGCGTCGATCAACTACAAGTTCTGATCGTCGCAGCACGCATGGTTTGACGAAAAACCCCGCTTCGGCGGGGTTTTTCTTTGCCGCTTTGTACGCCCACACGCGACACCAGCAGCCGGCAGCCGGCAGCACGCGAAGCTGGCAGGCAGGACACCCCGCATCCGTGCAACGCTTCACCACCATGCCCGGTGTCGCAACGTCGCCACGCGCTGGCGCTGTCGACAACGTCGTGTGCTGCTCCAACCTGTGCGCACTGCATGGTGGACGCTGCAGCCGGCGCGCCAGATTGCTATGGTCACGCGCATGAGCCAACCCGACTTCATCCAGATCACCGACGATGCCATCTCGCGCGAAGAGTGCGCCGCCATCGTGCAACGCATGCGCCAGAGCCAGCAACTGCATCCGGGCCGCATCGGTGGCGGTGTGTTCCCAGACCTAAAACACAGCCGCGACCTGCGCATCAGTGGCGTGGCCGAATGGGCGGAAGTGGAAAGCCGCCTGCAGCAGGCGGTGTTCGACGGCGTGCTCACCTATCTGCGGCAGTATCCGCAGGCCTTGATCTCACCGCTGATGCTGCAAGTGACCACCGCCGATGGCACACCACATCGCCTGGTGGCCGAGGACATCGTGCAGATGAGCGAGCAGGCGTTGGGCGATCTGGCGCGCACCTGCCTGCGCCCGGGCGCGATCAATCTGCAGTGGTATACGGCCGACCAGGGCGGCTACCCGTATTGGCATTGCGAGCTGTATCCGCGCGATGTCAGCGCCGACACGCTGCACCGGCACCTGCTATGGACGCTGTATCTCAACGACGAGTTCGAACAGGGCGAAACCGAATTCCTGTTCCAGCAACGCAAGGCCCGCCCACGCACCGGCAGCCTGCTGATCGCCCCGACCGCCTTCACCCATACCCACCGCGGCAACCGCCCGGTCGGCGGCGACAAGTTCATTGCGACGAGCTGGATCCTGTTTCAGTCGGCGCAAGCGCTGTATGGCTCGGCGCAGTGATTCGGGATTGGGGATTGGGGATTGGCTAAGCGCGCATGGTCGGTTTGTTGAGCATCCGGTCCGGCCACTGTTGCAGCGAAGCGATGTGTTTTGAAGACCGATGGGCACTGCGAGCTGAGTGCCGACACGCGGCGTGCTCACGTTTGCTTTGCGCACCGTCGCGCTGCCTGTGCGGTCGCACGATGGGTCCGCTTCATTGCGGAGTGTCTGGCTTGCGGTACGCGTTGTTAGCATTAATACTAACAACATGCGAACGAAGCTTCCCAACGCGAGCACGCGCAATCCAACCGATCGAGATGTCCGCAGCTCGCGAACGGTGATCAAGGGCCGCGGCACCACCGCCTACGTGCCCGGTCGCTTCTCGGTCACCACTGCCACGGAGATCGACGACGGGTGGGACACCTTCGACGCCGAGGCCGAGACTGCCGTTCGTCCCAAGACCGTGGTGGCCGAAGAAGTCGCACGCAGCATCATCAGCCGCAACAACTCGCCCGACATTGGGTTTTCGCAGTCGGTGAACCCGTACCGCGGCTGTGAGCACGGCTGCGTGTACTGCTTTGCCAGGCCATCGCACGCGTATCTGGATCTGTCGCCCGGCCTGGATTTCGAAACGCGGATCTTCGCCAAGCCCAACGCTGCAGCCCTGCTGCGTGCAGAAATCGCACGCCCGTCCTACCAGTGCTCGCCGATCGCGTTGGGGATCAATACCGATGCCTACCAGCCGACCGAGCGGCGCCTCGGTATTTCCCGGCAATGCCTGGACGTCCTGGCAGAGGCCCGGCATCCCGTCAGCTTCGTGACCAAGGCAGCGTTGATCGAACGCGACCTCGATGTGCTTGCCGGGATGGCGCAGCACAACCTGGTGTCGGTGTATTTCTCGGTCACCACGCTCGACAATCGTCTTGCGGCAAAGATGGAGCCGCGCGCTGCGGCGCCGCATGCACGGCTACGCGCCATGCAGACGCTACACGCTGCCGGCGTGCCGGTCGGTGTCCTGGTCGCTCCGGTGATCCCGATGATCAACGACAAGGAACTCGAGCGCATCCTCGAAGCGGCCGCGGCCCATGGCGCACGCTCGGCCGGATACGTGTTGCTGCGCTTGCCGCACGAGCTCACCCAGGTATGGCGCGAGTGGCTTGAGCTGCATTACCCGGATCGCGCCAAGCATGTCATGAGCCTGATCCAGCAGATGCGTGGCGGCAAGGACTACGACAGTCGCTTCGGCAAGCGCATGGTTGGCGAAGGCCCGTTTGCAGCGCTGATCGCGCAACGGTTTTCCATCGCGTATCGGCGCCTTGGATTCGGGCGATTGCCAAGGCTCGATACCACGCAGTTCCGTCCGCCCAAACCGGACACGCCGCAATTGGATTTGTTTTGATCTTGTCGGTGCTGCGGTGCCCGCTTCGGCATTGGCTTCGACGCGCGTGCGCCGTAGGTTCGACCCGAAGACGGCAACGTTGCGCGATCGCCGGCAACACCCTGCAACACGTCCAGCAGGTGGCTACAACGTGATGCCGTGGAAGGGTTGCAGCACGATATCGGCAATGGCCGAACGTCCGACCTCGAACGCTTGTTGATACTGCACGTCGGCAATCATGTGCTTGAAGGCAGATCGACTCGGGTACTGCACCAGCGTCACCGCATCCCACGCCTGCGCCTGTCCCGCGGTCAGCACCGGCAGGCCATCGCCGCTGAAGACGATGCGTGCACCAAACCGGGCAAGAATCGGCTCGGCCAGTCGTAGATACTGGTGATAGCGCTGGCGGCCACCATCGGGCTCGAAGCGAATCAGGTTCAACATGCCGATCGCCAAAGTGTCCTCGTTGTCCAGGAATGCACCGAGCGCATCAGGTGAAAACGCAACCATGTAGGTCTCCTTGGTCTGGCTTCCTCGGAAGGGAAGCGGCGAACAAAGGCTAGCGTTGCGCCGTGCCAGAAACTGTCAGCAGCGAACGCCAGTCCCGATCCTGTTGCCGCCACTGTTTCACCAGCGCTTGGCGCGACTGCGGATAACGCTCTTCCAGCAGTGCCTGCACATGCAAGCGATCGACACGAAAATGCCGAAAGGCGGCACGGCGCTCACACCAGGCCGCCAGGACGCGTACCTCGTCGAAGTAAACCAGGGCGATCGGCCAGACGATGCGCTCAGACGGCGCGTTTTGCGCATCGACATAGCCAATCGCGAGCTTGCATTGCCGACGGATGGCGTCGCGCAATACGGCAGTTTGCGGGTGGTCGGTCCGCTCGGATGTGGAGGCGGCGGTGAGAATCGCAGGGGGTGCCATGTCTGTGCCCGCACCATGCTTTCTGGCCGATAGGATCTTCGCCAAAGCGCTTGCGCCGCATGTGGCCAATGCAGGATCGGCCCGTTGTCTGACCCAATCCAGGCCAAGCATGACCGCATCCAGTTCCTCCTGGGAGAAGGCGAGCGGCGGCAGGAAAAATCCCGGCTTCAGGTAATAGCCAACGCCGGCTTGTCCCTCCAACGGCGCACCGAGCGCGCGCAAGGTGTCGATATCCCGGTAGACGCTCCGCTGCGATACACCCAACTCGGAGGCCAATGCAGCTGCCGACACCGGCAATCTATGCGCACGCAACAGGCCGAGCAATTCAAACAGGCGAGTTGTCCTGGACATCCATCAGCCTTTGCGCGGCAGCCTTGTTTCCCGCGCGCATCGTAGCGTGCCGGCAAGGCCGGCCTTGGTTGTCACCGCAGCGCTGCCGCGCGTTTGTCGATCTTCGATGCAGCGCGATCCAGCGATGCCTAGCGGTTGGCATGCACGCTGAGATAGGCATGGGCAAGAGGCCGACGGTGGCGGAGCGGGGCACGGAGCGCCTGCCTGATGGGCAGCAGGACGAGCAAAGCGGTATTGGCAGCGTTGGGGAGGCTCTGCTGCTGCCGTCGCGTCGGTCACACGGGCAGCCTGCGGTCATCGCAACGTGGCGTGCGCCCCGTAGAATCCGCGCATGTTCGCATTTGCACAGAGCGCGTGGGATTGGCTGGCCAACACTCCCCACCTTGAAGCGCTCCTTCTCGCCGCCTATGTGCTGTACCTGCTGTGGATCGCCGGCTGGATCGTGCTGCAAAAGCGCGAGCCGGTGGCCACGCTGAGCTGGGTGCTGTCGCTGGCGGCATTGCCGTACTTGGGACTGCTGATCTACTACTGGCTGGGTCCGCAAAAGGTCAAACGGCAGCGGCTGCGGCGCGGACGCTCGCGCTCGGGCATGGAGAGCTACAACAGCGTCTGCCCACCGGATGCCGACTGCACCGAGCTGGCCAAGATCGCCCAGTCCACCACCGGGCTGGCGCCCAGCAGCGCCACCGAAGTGCATTGGCTGGTCGATGGCGCTGCCACGTACGCGGCCATCATCGAAGCGATTGGTCATGCGCGCGACCATATCCATCTGGAGTACTACATCTTCCAGCCCGACCACAGCGGCACCGCGATCTGCGATGCGCTGATGGAACGTGCCCGTGCCGGGGTCAAGGTGCGCCTGCTGATGGATGCGATCGGCTCATCGGCGATGACCCGACGCGCCTTGCGCACGCTGCGCGAGGCCGGGGTAGAAACCGCCTGGTTCCATCCCTCGCAGTTGCTCAAGCCATTCAAGCGGCCGTGGTTGAACCTGCGCACCCACCGCAAGGTGATCGTGATCGATGGCCGCGTCGGCTTCACCGGCGGCATCAACGTCACCGACGACGAGAACGAGCAGGTGCGTCACGATGCCTATCGCGATCTGCACGTGCGCCTGCAGGGCCATGTGGTGCGCAGCCTGCAGCTGGTGTTCCTGGAAGACTGGCTCTATGCCACCGGCCAGGGCCGCGCGGCCTTCCACGGCCAGCAGCTATGGCCCGACGATGTGCCCACCCGTGCGCAGGGCACGGTGGATGCGCAGGTGCTGGTGTCCGGCCCGGATTCGTCCTGGGAAGCGATCCACCGCCTGATGGTCGCAGCCATCCATGAGGCCAAGCACCGGGTGTGGCTGGTCACCCCGTATTTCGTGCCCGGCGAAGCCGCGCGCATGGCGCTGACCTCGGCCGCGCTCGGCGGGCTGGACGTGCGCCTGCTGGTGCCGCGGGTGAGCGATTCGCGCCTGGTCACCTATGCGGCACGCTCGTATTTCGACGAGCTGCTGGAAGCCGGCGTGCGCATCTACGAATACGGTCCGCGCATGCTGCACACCAAGGCGCTATTGGCCGACAACGACGTCTGCATCGTCGGCAGCGCCAATTTCGACAGCCGCAGCTTCCGGCTCAATTTCGAATTGTCGATGCTGTTCCGCGACCAGGCGGTGGCGGCAGAGATGGCCGGGCTGATCGGCACCGACATGGCACAGGCGCAGCAAGTGTGCTTTGTGCGGCATCGGCCGTTATGGCGTTCACGCCTGCCGGAAGCGTTCGCGCGGCTGTTGTCGCCGCTGCTCTGACCAACCGCGCGGCGCCCACATGGAACCGCGCCGTGCCCGGCGCTACACTGCGGCCACTCAACGGGGAGCTCGTCATGCACTGGCTGTTTCTGCTTATGGCACTGGGTGCGCTGGTGCTGGCCTTCAGCACGCCGCACGTGTGGTTGCTGGTGGTTTCGCTGCTGGTGGCGTTGCTGCTGCTGCTGCTGTGGACACGCGGCTGGTTCGCCTCGCGCATGGACGACACCCAGCGCGATACCCGCAGCATGATCGATCCGGCCGAGCTGCGCCGCCTGCGCGAGCTGGCAGAAGCACGCAAGTCGGCCGCGCTGGCCGCTGCGCGCGACAGCGAGCCGCAAGCCTGACGGCGACCGCATGACCACCCAGCTCAGCGTCAACGTCAACAAGATCGCGGTGCTGCGCAATTCGCGCGGTGGCACCGAACCGGATGTGGTGCAGGCTGCACGCACCTGCATCGCCGCCGGTGCGCACGGCATCACCGTGCATCCGCGCCCGGACCAACGTCATATCCGAGCCGACGACGTCTTCGCACTCAGCGCGCTGACGCGTGAGCATGCGGTGGAATTCAATATCGAAGGCAATCCATTCGCACCGCCACGCGCGGGCTATCCGGGGTTGCTGGCGTTATGCCGTGCCACGCGCCCGGAGCAGATCACCCTGGTACCGGATGGCGACGGGCAACTGACCTCCGACCACGGCTTCGATTTTGCGCAGGGCACCGCCCAACTTGCCGCGTTGATCGCCGCGTTCAAGGGGGTCGGTAGCCGTGTCAGCCTGTTCGTGGATGCCGGCAACCCGGACATCGCCCGCGCGGCCGCACTTGGCGCAGATCGCATCGAGTTGTACACCGGCCCGTATGCCCACGCGCATGCCAGCGGGCAGGCAGCTACCGCATTGGCACTGTTCACCGATGCCGCGCAGCGTGCCGGTGCCGCCGGCCTGGGCATCAATGCCGGACACGATTTATCGCAAGCCAATCTCGGCGCTTTTCTCGCCGCTGTGCCGGGTGTGCTCGAAGTGTCCATTGGCCACGCCTTGATCAGCGAAGCCCTGTATCAAGGATTGGAGGCGAGCGTGCGCGGCTACGTCGACATTCTGCATGACAGCCACCTGAGCGCTTGAGTTCATGCCGTAACGTCGGTGTCCGATGATCCATCCCTGTGTTGGCGATCCATGTATCCACGTGCGATGAGTGCTGCACAGGAACATGACGACGGGCGTTTCGTTAGTTATTGCGACCTGCGAGTAACACCGTTAATCGCTCGCAGTGCCTAGGAGCGTTCAAAGACGCGATGCGGCGCCTGGGCGACCGCATCGCGTCTTGTTGCATTCACTCGCGTGGCCAGTGCAACGCGCTCTTGGAACACCATTACTGCACGAAGGCGATGCGCTGCACCTGCGCGTTCTTTGCGGCCGCCAGCACGCTAGCCATCGTTGCATACCCGGCGTCCGCACTTGCCGCGATGCGTAGTTCTGGCTGATTTCCGGCGGTTTCCTGCATCTGCTCGATTAGCCTGGACTGGAGTTGCTGCAGCGTCACTGGGCTGGCATTCCAGAGCAGTGGGCCGTCGGCATCCACGCGAATGCAATGGGTGCGGGTGACTCCGGCCGTGTCGTCGCTTGCCAACTGTGCTGCGGCAAATCGACCGTGATGGTTCGCGTCACCATCGGCGCGGCCACGATGAAGATAATCAACAATACCAACCTGACATCCACCAACGGCGTGACATCGATCTCCGCCAGTGGTCCCCGATTCCCTGCCGTACTGAAAGCCATGACGGCCTGCGGTGCTGTTGTGATCGTGGGTGCTGCATGGCCGAGCGTACACCTGCCACTAGCGCCAGCAACTCAAACGCCAGACCGCACTCAAGCCCAGCGGCTCCCTGCAGAGCGCAGCATCGGCAGGGCAACGGGAGACCTGCTCGTTGTTGAATGCATTGAAGTGCTGGGGCAAATGCATGCAGGAACGATAAGACGATCACCTCGGCTGTCGATCGTTCACGACTCGCTGGCTGGCAGACGGACGTCGGGGTGATGTCACGCTATGCAACAGCGAAAGATCCACCTGTCATAGGTCTCGCTGGCAGACGACACGTCAAAAACCCTTCGCATGATTAATGCGCGTAGGGGCTGGTTTTCGCGCCAATCCAATCATTGCGTGCCCACTGGGCTGCTCACCATCTGAAAGCGAATCACCGCAGCGCTTTACTGCAGCTCTCCCTCATTGGCTAGGGCGCAATGTGATCGAGATCGCTGCACCACATGCATGGTTGCAGCGACCACTACGCACACAGCAGAAAAAAAAACGCCACCGTTTCCGGTGGCGTTGCAGTCGCGTCATGACTGTTGTGTTGCGGTCTTGCAGATACGTTTACTGCTGCATGAAGCCGATTTTCTTCATCTGCGAGTTCTTCGCAGCGGCCAGCACCTTGGCCATCACTTCGTACTCCGCATCCGGATTTGCATCGATGCGCAGTTCCGGCTGATTGGTCGGATCGGCCTGCACCACTTCTTCCATCTTCTGTTGCAACACATCGACCGGGGTCGGACTGTTGTTCCAGAACACCTGGTTACTGGCGTCGATCCGCAATTCGATCGGCGGCGGCGGTTCGGTCGTCTGCGGTGGCGGGTTGAGCACCCGCTGCGGCAGATCCACGGCGATCGGGTAGGTCATGATCGGCGCGGTGACGATGAAGATGATCAGCAGCACCAGCATCACGTCCACGAGGGGCGTGACGTTGATGTCGGCCATCGGCCCACGGCTTCCACCAGTACTAAATGCCATGGCTTACTGCCCCTTCACTTTGGTTGCAACGAAACCGACGTCCAGCATGCCCTGACCCTGCGCGATCTTGGTGATCTCGTTGATCGTACGCATCTTGGTCGTGCGGTCGCCACGCAAATTGAGCGGCGGCTGCGGGGTCTGCTGTGCAGCGGTGGACAGGCGCGACTCCAAGGCTTCCTTGGAAATCGGCTCGTCGTTCCAGTACAGCGACCCATCTTCCTTGACGGCCAGGGTGATCGGCGCGGCGCGCTTCTCCGCATCTTCCTTCTGGATCAAGTTGGCCTGTGGCAGGTCCACCTTGATCTTATGGGACATCAGCGGCGCCGTAATGATGAAGATGATCAGCAGCACCAGCATGACGTCCACGAGGGGCGTCACGTTGATGTCGGCCATCGGGCCACCGCTGTTTCCACTACTGAAGGCCATAACGGGCTCCGTCTAAATCGTTGCGAAGGCGTTCTTGACAACCGGATTAGCGAACGCGCGAACCGGTGGCGAAGAAGTCGTGCAGGTCGTGGGCGAAGGTGTCGAACTTGGCGATCACCGAGCTGTTGACCTTGGAGAAGAAGTTGAACGCGAACACGGCCGGGATGGCGACGAACAGACCGATCGCGGTCATGATCAGCGCTTCACCCACCGGGCCGGCAACGGCGTCGATGGAGGCCGAACCGGTTGCACCGATCTTGATCAGCGCGCCGTAGATGCCCCACACGGTACCGAGCAGACCGACGAACGGCGCGGTCGCACCGACGGTGGCCAGCAGGGTCATGCCCGACTGCAGCTTGGTGCTTTCGCGGGTCACGGCCTGACGCAGGGCACGGTCGACGAACTCCGAACGGCTCAGGCTCTCGCCCAGGCCACCGGTGCTGCCTTCGGCGCGCTGGTGGTGAGCAGCAGCCTGGGCTGCGTCCAGTGCGATCTTGGAGAACGGCTCGGAAGCCGGCTGTTCTTCCATGGCGCGGATCGCGTCCTGTGCATTCGGGGCATCCCAGAACGCGGTAGTGACGCGGTCAGCCGCGCTCTTCAGACGGGTGGCGCGGAAGATGTTGATGACAGTCCAGTACCAGGAGGCAGCGGACATGGCGATCAGGGTGATCAACACGACCCAAGACACGGCGAAGTCGCCGGGGCTGGAGGTCATCTCGGTGATCAAGTGCTCGAAGCCCATCTGCGACAGAGCGGCCGACGGATTGGAGCCCCCTGCAGCGGCGGCGATAAAGAATTCCTGCAGCATGACGCTTACCTTTGTTGTGTGTGGTGATGAAGGGTGGAGCGAAAGGAAGACAGGATCCTGGGCCGACCGTGGCCGGCCCGTGGATCAGTTCAGAGCAAAGTTGACCGGGACGCGGACACGTCCGGCGGCTTTCTGCCCGTTGACAGTGGAGGCGTTGAACTTCCACTTGCGTGCTGCGTCCATCGCGGCACGGTCAAGGTCGCGGTTGCGGCTGGACTTTTCGACCGACACGTTGGTCACGTTGCCGCTGGCATCCACATCCACGATCAGGATGACCTCACCTTGGACACCGGCACGGAATGCAGCCGGCGGATACTTCGGTGGGTTCATGTTCTTGGACGAGATATCGACGCTGGCGCCAATGTCGCTCGGCGGAGCCGGAGGGCTCGGCGGGCTCGGCGGCGTGACGATATCGCTCGGACGCGGTTCGGGAACGTCCACGACCGGAGCTTCCGGCGGCGGCGGAACCGGTGAAGGCTTCGGCGGCGACAGATTCTTGACCGGCGGCGGCGGCTTGTCTTCCGGCGGCGGCGGCGGCGGCGGCGGCGGGGGAGGAGGCGGTGCATCCACCAAGGTGACCATGGTGGTGCGCTCCTTCTCTGCCGGAGCCTTCGGCGCCACTGCAGGGATCAGCAACATCATCAGTGCAGTGAGGTGCAAAGCAATTACAAAAGCAATGCCGATAATGCGGGCCCAGCTCAGACCCTGGTTCCCGGCATCATAGTCATGCCTGTGGATAACGAGTTGTTCCGTCATGCGCCAATGGCTCTTTCAGTGGGGGCCCCGGATCACTGTGATGATCCCCAGGTTTTCGGACGGCTTTGACACCGCAGGAACTCCCAAGCTTATACCAATCCCGAGTCCTGTAACCACTAAAAACACAGGGATTTCGGGGGTTTATTTTCTTTTTTACTTCAGGTTGATGATCTTCTTGGCGTCTTCGGGTTTTTTAACACCCTTGGCGATCGCCTGCTGTGCGGCCTGCTTGGCCTCCGGGATGCGACCTTCCGAGTGCAGCACCTTGGCCAGATTCAAATACGTCTCGCCATCCTTGGAAAGCGGTGCGGCCTTCTGCCAGTTTTCGATCGCCTTCGGCACATCGTCGCTGTAGTAATACGACTGTGCCAGCGCGAGGTATGTCTGATAATCAGGCTTGAGGATGCCTTTTTGCATACCCTCATTGATGACAGCGATGACGTCCTTTTCTTTGTTCTCGGTGTTGGCGTAGATGGAATACAACTGCTTGTATTCCTTTTCTTCGGTCAACTGCCCGGCGGCACGCAGCTTGTCCATCACGGCTGCGGCCTTGTCCATCTGGTCGGCCTGCATGTACATGCTGGCCAGGTTGAGCTGGGCCTTCTTGTCGTTCGGCGTCTTGGCTGCGAGCGCCTCGGCGGCCGCGACGGCTTCACCGGTCTGGCCGGCTTCGGCGTAGGACGCCATCAGCAACTGGTTCCATGTGTCCTTGGGTTCGGGCGAGGCGGCAATGGCCTGCTTCAACACCGGAATCGCTTCCTTGTAGCGCTCGGCCTGGTACAGCGCCTGGCCCTTGAGGATCAGATCTTCCGGACGCTGCGACTTGCTCTGTTCCAGGTACTTGTCCAGCGTGGCCAGACCTTCGGCCTGCTGGTCGTCCTGCATTTGCAGCTGCGCGAGCATCAGCATCGACTGGAACTGGCCATTGTTGTCCAGCGCGTTCAGGCCGATGGCCTGCTGCAGATACTTCTTGGCAGCAGCGGTGTCGTCCAGGTTGTAAGCAGCCTGCGCAGCGAGCTGTGCGGCCAGCGCTTTGTCAGCGTCGTTGGCAGCGCTGTTGGCCAGGATCTCATCGGCCTGGGTGCGCACGCCCGGATAGTCTTCGCCCTTGTTGAAGGTTTCGATCAGCTTCTGCAGCTTGCTGCTCAACTTCGAGGACGGCTTGATCGTCGGTGCCTGACGGGTCGACTGCGGGTACAGCTCCTCAGCCTTGCCGCTTTTGGATTTGCGGCTGGCGCGTTCGGAGGAACGGTCCGACTGCGCGACCGCATCGGTGACAACAGCCCCACCCAGCGACGCGGCAATGAACAGGGACAACAGGGCTTGCTTGCGGTTGAGCAGTTTCATGTTTCACCTCGGACGATCCGCCGTCGGGCGGTACGAAAAGCGGAATGGGCGCTGTACGAAAAATCTGAGCCGGCAAACTTAGCAGAAAGTCTCAGTTCCCGAAAACGGTTTCCATGTTGTGGTGCGACAAGCGGGAACGTGGAACAGACGTCTTAGCGCAACTAACAGCCAGTCAGCGGTCGCGACGTCTGCTGCCGCAGTGTAATCAGGCAGGCGTTGGATCCAGGCCGGTACCCGCACGGGTTCAGGAAAGCCGGGCAGATGCTGTTAGCGGGTCTAGCCACAACGCGGCACGCGCCCGGCCTGCTTGGCCTGCTGGTAGACCGGTTCGAGCTGGCCAACGTCGGCCTGCAGTTCGCGGATGCGGTTGGCAGGGTCGGGGTGGGTCGACAACCACTGGGGTTGGCGGTTGCCGCTGGCGGCCATCATGTTCTGCCACAGCGTCACCGCCTGAGCCGGATCGAACCCAGCCTGGGCCATCAGACGTTGGCCAACCACATCGGCTTCGCTTTCCTGGGTGCGCGAACCGGGCAGCAGGAACACTGTCTGGGCAGTCATACCGCCAACCTGATTGACCGCGCTGGCCGCCCCGTCGCCATAGGCGGCGCCGGCGAGCGCGCCGATGATGCCCAGGCCGGTCTGCGCGCCGAGCTGACGGGTGATGCGCTCTTCGTGATGGCGCGAGATGACGTGGCCAATCTCGTGACCGAGCACAGCGGCGAGCTGATCCTGCGTCTTGGCCACGGTGAAGATGCCGGTGTTCACACCGACCTTTCCACCGGGCAGGGCGAACGCATTGGCTTCGTTATCCACGAACAGCGCGGTTTCCCACTTGGTTTCGCGCCATTGCGGCGGCAGTTGCGCCACCAGCGAATTGACTACGCACTGCACGTAAGCGTTCTGCTTGGCGTCGGTACTGACTGTTTCCTTGGCCTTGGTCTGCGCGAAAGACTGCGCGCCCAACTGGTCCAATTGCTGTTGCGACACGCCACCCACCACCTGTCGGCGGCCGGTTGGCGAAGTTGTGGTGGCACACGCCGTCAGTGCAAGCACGGCAACAACGGTCAACAGCTTGGCTTTCATTCGATCCCCCTAGAACCATGGGGGCATTCTGGCAGGCTCGGCTTAACTTTTCGTCAAACGGCCCGTGCGGCCCACAACGCGCGCGTGTGCGGTAGCGATTGGGGCTGCGGAGAGTGCGGGTCACTTCTGTCGTCAGGTCCCGTCGCGCTGCGGCGGCAGCGCAGTCGGGCGTAGCCGCGATTGGCTCAGCCAAGCCCGAAAAAGTACAAGGCTGCCAGCGCAGTGGCGTTATTGATGCCATGCGCGGCGATCGGTGCCCACAGCGTGCCGGTACGCCAATACAGCCATGCGAACGCCGCGCCCATGCTACCGTACACCAGCCACAGCTGGGCGATGGCGGCAGGGCCATTTCCGCTGATGCCGGGAACTTCATGCACCAGGGCGAAAATCGCGCCACTCAGCACGATGCCCAGCCATGGGCGGCCGGCACTGAGCAGGCGCCCGAACAGCACGCGCCGGAACAGCAATTCCTCGTAGGCCGGCGCGATGACCACCGCAAACAGCGTCAATGCCAGCGGCCAGTGTTGGAGCGCTTCTTCCATCAACGGCAGGTTGGTCGGCACCGGTTTGATGCCCAGCGCCGACGCCGCCACGCTGACCAGATTGCTGAGCAGGAACACGGCAGCGGCGATCAGGGCAGTCCAGCCCCAGGTGGAAGCGCGCCGCGCAGCAGCCCGCGAGGCGGTTTGTTCGGCAGCAGTGGCACGGCGACGCCAGTAGTACAGCAGCAGCGCCGGCGTGGCCGTGCTGACCAGCGCGGTGAGCAGCTGCACCAATACACCGGGTTGGCCGATGGCGGCCATGACGTCGGTAGAGGACGGCGTCAGGCCTTGCGCCCTGGCCGCCTGCACATGGCTAAAGCCACGCACCGCGCCCCACAACGCAAAGCCTGCCACGCTGAGCGTTAGCAACAGGCCGGCGGCGATGAGCGCGTCGACCCAAAACCCCACGAGCACGGCCAGCAGCGGCGGCCTGCCGGCAACCGAGCGCGGTGCCGGGGGCGGTGGAAGATCTGTGCGCATCGTCGTCCTGCGGACACCGCCCCGACCAGCACGCCGCGATCGCGCTGTGCTGGTCGGGGCTGGCGGCTCAGATATCCAGGTTGGACACCTTCAGCGCGTTGTCCTCGATGAAGTCGCGGCGTGGTTCGACCACATCGCCCATCAGGGTGCTGAAGATCTGGTCGGCGGCCACCGCATCCTCGATCCGCACCTGCAACAAGCGGCGCGTGTCCGGGTTGACCGTGGTTTCCCACAGCTGCTCGGCATTCATTTCGCCCAGGCCCTTGAAGCGCTGTACCTGGCGGCCGCGCTTGGCCTCTTCCAGCAACCAGGCGTGCGCCTGGGCGAAGCTGGTGATCGGGTGGGTCTTGTTGCCACGCACGATCTGCGCGCCCTCGCGGATCAGGTCGTTCAGCGCCAGCGACACTTCCCGCAGCGGACGCAGCTCGCCGCTTTCGAACGCGCCCATCGGCAGCACCTGGGTGAACTCCTCGCCCATGTGCCGGCGGATGGCCACCAGCGTGGCAGGCGCGGTCTCAGTGCCCGGATCGAAGCGCAGCTGGTAACGCGCGGTGCCCAGGGTGCCGCGATTGAGCACTGCCTGCAACGCATCCAGGGTGGGGTGCTGGTCGCCTTCGGCCTGCAGTTTTTCCACATCCAGCGGCGGCAGGTCGATCAATGCGGTGAGCAGCGCCGGGTCGTAGCGGTGCGCATTGCGCGCGATCGCTTCGTTGGCGCTGGTGAACAGCATCAGCAGTTTTTCCAGCGCTTCGCCGGTGATCGGCGGCTCGTCGGTGGCCGGAATCAGCGCCGCACCTTCGACCGCATTGCTGGCCAAGTAAGCGTTAAGCGCCGCGTCGTCCTTCAGATACAGCTCGCTCTTGCCCTGCTTGAGCTTGTACAGCGGCGGCAGGCCGATGTAGATGTAGCCGCGCTCGATCAGCTCCGGCATCTGCCGGTAGAAGAAGGTCAGCAGCAGGGTGCGGATGTGCGAGCCGTCGACGTCGGCGTCGGTCATCAGGATGATGCGGTGGTAACGCAGCTTGTCCGGGTTGTACTCGTCGCGGCCGATACCGGTGCCCAGCGCAGTGATGAGCGTGCCGACCTGGTCGGACGCCAGCATGCGGTCGAAGCGCGCGCGTTCGACATTGAGGATCTTGCCGCGCAACGGTAGCACCGCCTGGTTCTTGCGGTTGCGGCCCTGCTTGGCCGAGCCACCTGCCGAGTCACCCTCGACGATGAACAATTCCGACAGCGCCGGATCTTTTTCCTGGCAGTCGGCCAGCTTGCCGGGCAGGCCGGCGATGTCCAGCGCACCCTTGCGGCGGGTGAGGTCGCGCGCCTTGCGGGCGGCTTCGCGGGCGCGGGCGGCATCGACGATCTTGCCGGTGATGGCCTTGGCTTCGTTCGGGTTCTCCTGCAGGAACTCCTGCAGTCGCGCACCGAAGGCGTTTTCCACCGCCGGGCGCACGTCCGAACTGACCAGCTTTTCCTTGGTCTGCGAGGAGAAGCTGGGGTCGGGCACCTTCACCGACAGCACCGCGATCATGCCTTCGCGCATGTCATCGCCGGTCAGGGCCACCTTGGCCTGCTTGGCGATGCCGTTCTGCTCAATGTAGTTGCTGAGCACACGCGTCAGCGCAGCGCGGAAGCCGGCCAGATGGGTACCGCCATCCTTTTGCGGGATGTTGTTGGTGAAGCAGTACATGGTTTCCTGGTAGGCGTCGGTCCACTGCAGGGCCACGTCCACCACGATACCGTTGTGCTCGCCGGTCACCGAGATCACGTTCGGGTGCAGCGGCGACTTTAGCTGCGCCAGATGCTCGACGAAGCTGCGGATGCCGCCTTCGTAATGGAAATCATCGCGACGGCCTTCACCGCGCTCGTCGATCAGGGTGATCTTGACGCCGGAATTGAGGAACGACAGCTCGCGCAGACGGCGCGCCAGGATGTCGTAATGGAACTCGACGTCGCTGAAGATGGCCACGGACGGCTTGAAACGCAGCGTCGTGCCGCGCTTGGTCGAGGCTTCCAGCTGCTTGAGCGGGTACTGCGGCTCGCCGAGCGCGTATTCCTGCTGGTAGTGGAAGCCGTCGCGCCAGATGTCCAGCCACAGGTGCTCGGACAGCGCATTGACCACCGACACGCCCACGCCGTGCAGGCCGCCGGATACCTTGTAGCTGTTGTCGTCGAACTTGCCGCCGGCATGCAGCACGGTGAGGATCACCTCCGCCGCCGAGACGCCTTCTTCCTTGTGGATGTCGACCGGCACGCCACGGCCGTTGTCGGACACCGCCACCGAGCCATCGACCAGGATCTTGACCACGATGTCGTCGGCGTGGCCGGCCAGGGCTTCGTCGACCGAGTTGTCGACCACCTCGAACACCATGTGGTGCAAGCCGGTGCCGTCATGGACGTCGCCGATATACATGCCGGGGCGCTTGCGGACGGCTTCCAGGCCACGCAGCACGGTGATCTTGCTGGAGTCGTAGGTGCCGTTGGGTGTTGGCAGGGTGTTTTGTTCGTCGGTCATGCGCGTGCCGTTGGCTCCACAACACAGGCAAAGACGGCAGTAGCCGCTTTGCACCGTGGGAAAAGGGGGATAGCGAGACAAATTATACCAGTCGGCCCACCCTGGCCGTTGAGCTCAATCCTAGGACGCCTGCAGCGCGACCTGGCCGTGTTCCACGTGGAACCGGTGCAACAGCGCACCAGCGTTTGCCAGCCCAGGCGGGGTCTCGGTCGCGGTGATCAGCACTTGCGCTGGCGCGGCAACAAGCCGCTGCAAAACGCGCGCCTGGTGATGCCGATCCAGCTCCGAACCCAGGTCATCCAACGCGATGACCGGCCATTCGCCGCGCTCGAAGGCAAAGTCTTCGGCCTGTGCGAGTAGACAGGCCAGGGCAGTGAGCTTGGCTTGGCCGCGGGAAAGCGCGTCCTTGCCAGGAAGCACGTCGAAGCTGGGCATCCAATCTGCACGGTGCGGACCTTGTGAGGTGTAACCGTTCTGACGATCGCGCTCGCGGGCAAGCAAAAGGGCATCGGCAAGAGAAACGTCGTGGCGCTTCCACCCAGGAGCAAACGTCAGTGAGGACAAGCCAAGCGATGGCGCGATCGCCTCAGCCACTGGAATCAGCCGTTCCTGCAACCGCTCCAGGTAGCGTATGCGCCGGGACGTCAGCGTTTCCCCGGATTCGGCAAGTTCGTGATCCCAAGCATCCAGCATGCGAGGCTGCGCGCCTTGCTTGAGCAGTGCGTTGCGCTGCTTGAGCGCTCGGGCGTAGCGGCGCCACAGGGCCAGGAAATCGGGTTCCACGTGGAACAGACCCCAATCCAGGAAGCGGCGGCGTGGTTCACCACCACCGCTAATCAACACGTGACTACCCGGCTCGAAGGTCACCACGGCCAACGCGGCACACAAAGATCCCAACTGCGCCACGTCCTCGCCATCCAGGCGCCCCGTCCATTCCTGCCCGCTATGACGCAAGCCGGCACGACGTGTCCGCTCACCTGCAGCGCCGCCTTCCTTCCACTCCACGAACACTTCAAGGTCAGGTGTGCCCTGTTGAATCAGGCCGTCGCGGACTCGGCCACGGAAGCTACGCCCGTACGCCATCAGGTGCAGCGCCTCGAGCACGCTGGTCTTGCCCGCGCCGTTATCGCCGGTCAGCAGATTCAACGCACTGGCGGGATGCAGCTCGACCGTTTGGAACCGACGAAGCCGATGAATGGACAACCGCACTACATGCATTGATCGGTGTGCTCTGGCGTGTAATCCGGCATGCCGGTCGGATCGAAGGATACGTGATCGGCATGAAAGCCGTGCAGACATGCGCAGGGACAGTCTTGGACCGAAAGGGGATAACCTGTGGATAAAAGCAGGGCACTGAAGCCGCTTTCGCCTTATCCACAGCTTGTAGGCGTGCAAACAGGCTTATAAACACAGTGTTTCGTTCCCACAAAAGCGTTTATAAACAACAACTTGATCTACTTTTCGGTGAAATCTGCCCCTACCATCACCACCAAGCTCTTAAATTATTTCTAGATTTAAAAGCAAAGCACGATGTGCATAAGTCAAAAACGGTCTTAAGCGAACAACCAGAGCCTGGCCAACCAACGAGCGAGGCACACGGACAGTGCGCGTCTCGCAATCTTTTGCTGAACTGATTCAGTTCCAAACGCTAGCTGCACTCCATGGGAATCTCCAACAAAAGAGACTTGGTCTCATGAAAGCTGAAGCTCGTACCAATCCCAACGGAACGCGTTCCGCCCTTCGAGAGCGAGAGCATCTGCACGAACTCGGACGCATAGCCGAACTCGGTTGAGATTGCTGATGCGTTGAAACTGGCTTGTCAACCGCGGCCTTATCTGGCGAATGGAGACATGTGCAGGCCACTAGCCGTGGCGTTGCGTAAGCAAGATCTCCTCTGGGTTCAACGCAGGTCTGCACGAGACACGCGCGCGTCTGGATTGCATCCCGCACTCGGCTCGTCTGGAAACGGGCTTAACTATCATCGGTAAAGAGCGTGCTAATCGAATGGGGATTGCGGACGACATGTATCGGTGCCTGCCTGATGCAGGCCGTCAGCCAGTGATGTCAACATTGGGGCCAGCTGAAAATTCGCGCTGAAGACGCAGTCCAGATGATTGCGTAATGCGTTTGCGTCTTCCGCTAAAACCGCCGCTCCAGCAGCGCAGTGTTTCCGCGTTAAGGCGATTGCGCCATGCCGACTCACGCACGCTAGGCCCAACAAGCTGCAGCACAACGCAACAAAAAGCCCGGCTTTCGCCGGGCTCTCGTGTTCCACGTGGAACGAAGCGTCAGAGACGCAGTGGCATCACCACGTGACGCGACTTCTCGCTGCTGGCCTCACGCACCAACGCGGACGAATTCGCATCCCGCAGCTGGATGACCACGTGCTCATCGCGTAGCGCCGACAACGCGTCGAGCAGATAGTTGACGTTGAAGCCAATGGCCAGGTCATCGACCTTGGTATCCGCTTCAATTTCTTCCTGTGCTTCTTCTTGCTCGGGGTTATGCGCGCTGATCTTCAACTGGCCTGGCGACACTTCCACACGTACGCCGCGGTACTTCTCGTTCGAAAGAATGGCCGCTCGCTGCAGCGATGCGCGCAGCGCTTCGCGATCAACCTTGACCTCTCGATCGGCACCAATCGGAATCACCGCCTCGTAGTCGGGGAAACGCCCGTCGATCAGCTTCGAGGTGAAGGTCACATCGCCGCGCTTAACGCGGATATGGCTACGACCGACTTCCAGCTCCACTTCGCGATCGGCGCCTTCCAACAAGCGCTGCAGCTCCGTCACGCCTTTGCGCGGCACGATGATCTGGCGCTTGGCGCCGCCAGCCTTCTCCAACTCCATCTCGCACAAGGCCAAACGGTGGCCGTCGGTCGCCACGCAGCGAAGCAAACCGTCGCGCAGATCGAACAACAGACCGTTGAGGTAATACCGGACGTCTTGCTGCGCCATCGCGAACGCGGTGCGCTCGATCAGTTCCTTCAGCCCAGCCTCGGGCACCACCACGCGCTCGGTGGCCTCGACTTCGTCCACCGACGGGAAATCGTTGGCCGGCAGCGTGGCCAGGGTGAAACGGCTACGCCCGGCCTGCACCGTGACCTTGTCGCCGGTCTGCGAGATGGTGACGCGGCTGCCGTCGGGCAGGGCACGCAGGATGTCGAACAACTTGCGCGCCGGAATCGTGGTTTCGCCGTCTTGCGCGTCTTCCACCATCGTGCGCGAGATCATTTCCACTTCCAGGTCGGTACCGGTCAAGGAGACCTGTCCGTCCTTGACCTGCACCAGCAGATTGGCCAGAACCGGCAGGGTTTGACGGCGTTCGACCACATTGACCACCTGGGCCAATGGTTTGAGGAAGGCTTCGCGCTGCAGTGTAAAACGCATGTGGTTCCGTGCCCCTATGCTTTAAAAGATAATGGAATAAATCAAAAGCTTGGTGGTGATGGTAGGGCCGTTTTCAGCGGACAACCACCATAACTGTTTGTTTCCAAAGACAAATTGGCGCCTGAAAGTCGTTGGACTAGTGCCCCTGGCCTGGCGGTAAAACCTGTGGATAGTTTTCCGCCCGACCTGCGAGGCAACGTTATCCACAGATTCTCCCGCATTTGACCCCAACGTTTCCACGCTTTTTTCCAGCAGGGTCACAATCGAGGTCAACGGCCTACTCACTGAGCTTGCGAATCAGCTTTTCCCAGTCTTCGCGCAGCTTGCCGTCGGCCTCCATCAGCGTGCGGATCTGCCGGCAGGCATGCAGCACGGTGGTGTGGTCGCGGCCGGCAAACGCGTCGCCGATCTCCGGCAGGCTGTGTTCGGTGAGCTCCTTGGCCAGCGCCATCGCGACCTGGCGCGGGCGTGCCAGCGAACGGGTCCGCCGCTTGGAGAGCAAATCCTTCATCTGCAGACCGTAGTAGTCCGCCACGGTTTTCTGGATGTTGGGGATGCCGATCGCTTGTTGCTGGGCGCGCAGCAGATCGCGTAGCGTCTCCTGGGCGAATTCCACCGTGATCGAACGCCCGGTGAAATTGGCACGCGCCACCAGCGTGTTGAGCGCGCCTTCGAGGTCGCGCACGTTGGAGCGCATCTTCTTGGCAATCAGGAACGCCACGTCATCAGGAATCTCGGCGCCGCGTTCGCGCGCCTTGGCGAGCACGATGGCTGCGCGGGTTTCGAAATCCGGCGGATCGATCGCGACCGACAAGCCCCAGGCCAGGCGCGACTTCAGCCGCGGCTCCAGGCCTTCCACTTCGCGCGGGTAGCGGTCACAGGTCAGGATGATCTGCTGGCGGCCGTCGAACAGCGCGTTGAAGGTGTGGAAGAACTCTTCCTGGGTGCGGTCCTTGCCGGCGAAGAACTGGATGTCGTCGATCAGCAACGCATCGATCTGCTGGAACTGGCGCTTGAACTGGTCCATCGCCTTGTCCTGCAGCGCCCGGATCATCGCGCTGAAGAACTGTTCCGAACGCAGATACATCACCTTGGCAGCCGGATTGGCCTGGCGCAGCGCATTGCCCGCGGCGAACATCAGGTGGGTCTTGCCCAGGCCGGTGCTGCCGTACAACAGCAACGGGTTGTGCGCACGGTCGCCGGGCTTCTGCGCAGCCTGGATCGCCGCTGCAAGACCAAGCTGGTTGCTGCGGCCTTCGACGAAGTTGGCGAAGGTGTAATGCGAATCCAGGTTGCCGGCAAACGGCACGATCGGCGCGGCGACCGGCGCACTGGGCACGGCCATCGGTGCCGGAGCAGGTTCCGGCGCGCGCGGACGTGAGCCCACCGCCAGCGCCACCTCGCCATTGCCGGCGAAGTACGCCAGCAGCTCGCGGATGCGCGGCAGGTAGCGTTCGCGGACCTGGTCGACGATGAAGGCGTTCGGGGCGTACAGCACGATGCTGTCGCCGCGGTCTTCGGCTTGCAGGGGTTTCAACCAGGTGTGAACGTCTTCGGGCGGGAATTCGGCTTCGAGACGTTCCAGACAGCGGGGCCAAGCATCCATCAAAGTGTGATCATCTGTTGCTGGCTGCGGCGCGCAGCAAGGCGCCGTGCACGCAGCCCGGTAGTGAAAAGAGGATGAGCCAGACTAGCACCGGGAACACGGTTTTCCCAGAGTTATTCACAGGTCCATCCACAGGCGGCGGTCATCGTCACCTGTGGTAAAGCCTGCCGGGTGTTGACCCGGGATGTCGCGGACCTATAGAATTGCCGGTTCTATTCGTCTCCATTCATGCAGAGGGCCCCATGGCCACCAAGCGTACTTTCCAACCCAGCAACCTCAAGCGAGCACGCGACCATGGCTTCCGCGCACGTATGGCAACCGCCGACGGCCGCAAGATCCTGGCTCGTCGCCGCGCCAAGGGCCGCAAGCGCCTGAGCGCTTGATTGCCGCGCCGCTCCCTGCGGCCGAGGCAGTCCTTACCGTGAACGCATCGAACCCGTGCAGGCGATTTCCTCGCTCTGCGCGGGTTCGTACGCGTGCGCAATATACGGTTGTCTTCGATAACGCGCGTCGCACCTCCGATCCGCTACTGAGCCTGCACTGGCGCACTGGCGATACGCCGCCGCGCCTGGGAATGGCGGTGTCGCGCAAGGTCGATACCCGCGCGGTTGGACGTAACCGCATCAAACGTGTGTTGCGCGATGCCATGCGGCATCTCTTACCTGAGCTGGCCGGTGGCGATTACGTCATCGTGGCGCGCTCGGCAGCCGCAAAAGCGACCAATCCACAGATCCGCGACGCCTTCGTGCGTCTGCTGCGCCGTGCCGGCGCATTGCCCCTACCTGCTGCGCCCGGCACAATGCCGCCCGCCAGGACGATGCACCCATCCTCCCTTTCCCCGACAGAGCCGGAACTGTAGTTCCGACTGAGCGAGTTGCTGCCCGATGAACCAGACCCGTGTTTTCCTGATCTTTGCCTGGCTGATGGTCGCGGCGCTGCTGTGGATGGAGTGGGGCAAAGAGAAGACCGCTGCCAATGCGCCCGTGGCGGCTGCGACGCAGTCGGTGCCGGCGGCACGTGATCTGGATGCGGCAACGCCGAGCGCTGCCAACGTGCCCGCTGCTCTGGCGATTCCGCAGGCTGGCGCGCCGGGTGCGGTCCCGGCGACCAGCACCACCACCGCGCCCCCTGCTGCTGCTGCCGGCGCCGCGCCGGTCATCACGCTGACCTCGGACGTGCTGCGCCTGAAGCTGGATGGCCGCAGCGTGCTCGATGCCGAGCTGCTGCAGTTTCCGCAAACCAAGGACGGCACCGCGCCGGTCAGTCTGCTGACCGAAGATGCGGCGCATCCATACAACGCCACCAGCGGTTGGGCCAGCGAGCATTCGCCGGTCCCTGGCGTGGGCGGCTTCCGTGCCGAACAGCCGGGCACCGCATTCGAGCTGGCCAAGGGTCAGAACACCCTGGTAGTGCCGTTCGCATGGAATGGCCCCAATGGCGTGTCGATCCGCCGCACCTTCACCCTGGAACGCGGCCGCTATGCGATCTCGATCAAGGATGAGGTGATCAACAAGAGCGGCGCGCCGTGGAACGGTTATGTGTTCCGCAAGCTGAGCCGGGTGCCGACCATCCTCAGCCGCGGCATGACCAATCCGGATTCCTTCAGCTTCAACGGTGCGACCTGGTACAGCCCCCAGGAAGGCTACGAGCGTCGCGCGTTCAAGGACTACATGGACGACGGCGGCCTGAATCGCCAGATCACCGGTGGTTGGGTGGCGTTGCTGCAGCACCATTTCTTCACTGCGTGGATCCCGCAGAAGGACCAGGCCTCGCTGTATGTGCTGAACCAGGACGGCCCGCGTGACGTGGCCGAACTGCGTGGCCCGGCCTTCACCGTGGCGCCGGGTCAGACCGCCAGCACCGAAGCGCGCCTGTGGGTGGGCCCGAAGCTGGTCAGCCTGATCGCCAAGGAAGACGTGAAGGGCCTGGACCGTGTGGTCGATTACAGCCGCTTCTCGATCATGGCCATCATCGGCCAGGGCCTGTTCTGGGTGCTGAGCCACCTGCACAGCTTTCTGCACAACTGGGGCTGGTCCATCATCGGCCTGGTGGTGCTGCTGCGTCTGGCGCTGTACCCGCTGTCGGCCGCGCAGTACAAGTCCGGTGCCAAGATGCGCCGCTTCCAGCCGCGCCTGGCACAGCTGAAGGAGCGTTACGGCGACGATCGCGTCAAGTACCAGCAGGCGACGATGGAGCTGTTCAAGAAGGAAAAGATCAACCCGATGGGCGGCTGCCTGCCGTTGTTGATCCAGATGCCGATCTTCTTCGCGCTGTACTGGGTGCTGGTGGAGTCGGTGGAGCTGCGTCAGGCACCGTGGCTGGGCTGGATTCAGGATCTGACCGCGCGCGACCCGTACTTCATTTTGCCGGTGCTCAACATCTCCATCATGTGGGCGACCCAGAAGCTGACCCCGACCCCGGGCATGGACCCGATGCAGGCCAAGATGATGCAGTTCATGCCGCTGGTGTTCGGCGTCATGATGGCCTTCATGCCGGCCGGCCTGGTGTTGTACTGGGTGGTCAACGGCGGTCTGGGCCTGTTGATCCAGTGGTGGATGATCCGCCAGCACGGCGAGAAGCCGAGCAAGATCATCCAGGCCAACGCCAAGTGAGTTGAAGAAGGCCCGCCGCAAGGCGGGCTTTCTGCATGTCAGCCCGTAGCTGTTGTTTCTTTCGCCAGGGACGCCGTCGTGACCACATTGCCATTGCATCGCCTGTTGCTGTGCGCAAGTTGCGTGGGAGTGCTGGCGCTGGCCGGCTGTGGGACGCAGGCTGCGAGCGATGCAGCCTCCACAGCAAAACCCGCTGCTGCAACGACCGCAGGCACGCAGGCCGACAAGACCGTTGACACTGCGCAGGCAGTGATCGCGCAACTACGCGAACAGCTGGACCGGCACCGCCGCATCATCGTGCTGCTGGCCGATGAGAACAAACAGACACCGCGCGATCGCGCCACCTCCAGCAGCGTGGGACAGCAGTTGTTTCATGAAAATCTCGAACAGCGCGAACGCATCGCCGCAGCGTTCGACACCGTTCTGACGTCCAAGGATGCAAGCCGGTTCGCAACCATTGCCGCAGTGCTGGACGAAGTGGAATCGGCGCCGGATCTATTCGATGCAGACCGCCTGGCGTTTGGCGAAGTATTGCGCGATCTGCATGCGCGCATCGGCCGCGACTCTGCATTGCCAGCGGTGAAACTGCACCAGCGCATCGGTGAGGATCTGGAGGCACTGGACGAGATAGAGCGTACTTACAACAAGGAACTGACGCAGATCTTCAGTCGCTTCGATCGCAGCCGGGCGATCGTGCCCAAGCGCGAAAAGTGGGACGACTACGTGGCGCATCTGCGCACGGTGTACACGCGCGAGACCATCCTGCGCGACCACGGTGTGGTGGAGCCTTACCCATTTTCGGCGCGCGATAGCGACAGCGAAGTGTTCGGCCGCGATCTGCCGCCCAAGACGGTGGTGCTGACCTTCGACGACGGCCCGCACAAGGCCTATACCGAAGAGATCGTGGCGATCCTCAAACGCTACGACGTGCCTGGGGTGTTCTTCGAAGTGGGGCGGAATCTCGGCAGCCTGGATGCCGATGGCAAACCGAAGCTGGCGCCATTGTCCAAGATCAGCCACACGCTGATGGAGGAAGGTTATGCGGTGGGCAATCACAGCCTGACCCATGCGCAGTTGTCCAAGACCACCGGCGATGCGCTGCGCAGCCAGGTGCTCGATACCGATACCTTGCTGCGCGCGGTGGACGACAAACGTGCGCCGCTGTTCCGGTTTCCGTATGGCGCGCGCAATGCGGAGGGGCTGCAGCTCCTGGGCGAAGCCGGGCTGAAATCGATCATGTGGAACATCGATTCGCTGGACTGGGCCGACCCGGTGCCCGAATCGATCGTGCAGCGCGTGCTCGACCAGGTCAACAAGGAACGGCGCGGCATCGTGCTATTCCATGATATTCACGACCGCGCGGTGAAAGCGCTACCGCAGATTCTCGATCGTCTCATCGCCGACGGCTACCAGTTCGCTGGCTGGAATGGCCGCGACTTTTCCGTGGCGCGCGCACCCAGCGCGGTGGCCGATGCCACGGTGACCACCGGTTACGCGAAATCGTGGGCGATCGTGATCGGGATCGACGACTACACGCACTGGCCCAAGCTCGAATACGCGGCCAACGATGCGCAGGCGATCGCCAGTACCTTGACCGGGCCGCTGGGATTTCCGTCCTCGCAGGTGATCGTGCTCAAGAACGGCGAGGCAACGCGCAACAATATCCTTGCCGCATTCCATGACCGCCTCGGCGAAGGCCGTGCGCAGACCAACGACCGCGTGTTCGTCTTCTTCGCCGGGCACGGCGCCACGCGCCGGCTCGCCTCTGGACGCGACCTGGGCTACATCATTCCGGTCGATTCGGACCCGCAACATCTGGCCAGCGATGCAATCGCGATGAGCGACCTGCAAAACATTGCTGAAAGCCTGCACGCCAAACACGTGTTGTTCGTGATGGATGCGTGCTACAGCGGCTTGGGATTGACCCGCGGCGGGCCGACTTCCAGCGCGTATCTGCGCGAGAACGCACGGCGCATTGCACGCCAGATGCTCACCGCCGGCGGCGCCGATCAACAGGTGGCCGATAGTGGGCCCAATGGGCATTCGGTGTTCACCTGGGTGTTGCTGCAGGCATTGGCAGGCAAGGGCGACCTCAATGGCGATGGTTTGATCACCGGAACCGAACTGGCCGCGTATGTCGCGCCTGCGGTGTCGGCAGTCTCGGCGCAGACACCGGCATTCGGCAGCCTGCCGGGTTCGCAAGGCGGCGAGTTCGTGTTCCAGGTTCCCAGCGGCGAAGAATTTCTCACTGCAGATACCGCGCAGCTGTCGGCCGATGCGATTGCGCTCAACGGACGCATGGATGCCGCGCGCCCTGCGCCGGCCGCAGCCGGTGCGTTGGCCACTGCAGCGCCGGTGACGGTGAAAACCCTGCAAGGTGGCGAGGCCACGCTGGTATTGCCTACGGCAGTGAACAGCAGCGACCGCCAACGCGCACAACTGGCCAACGAACGCGGTCTGCAGCTGTACAAAGAGAAGCGCTACGCCGATGCGGCCGAGCAATTTGCCGAAGCGCTCAAGCGACGTCCGGATTTTGTGCTGGCGGCCAATAACCTGGGCTTTGTGTATTACCGTCAGGGGCGCTTCGCCGAATCGGCGCGCTGGCTGGAAAACACCTTGAAGATTGATCCGTCGCGCGCGGTGGCCTATCTCAATCTCGGCGACGCGTATGCAAAAGCCGGCGATCGGGACAAGGCGCGCAAGGCCTATTCGACGTATCTGGAACTGCAGCCACAGGGAAGTGGTGCGGCGCAGGCGCGCGCGCAGCTGCAATCGCTATGATGCAAGGTAGCTGACAAGATCTTGCATGCACACACCAGGACACCGCGGGCCGGAGCGGAGCAGGTGATCCGGAACGAACCGCGAACAGGTGGGTCGGCGCCGGTGGCCGCGCCGCTTAAAATCCACGTGTCTTTCAATCCACGTTAGAGCCACGCCCATGTCGTCTTTCACCTCGACCATCGTTGCCATCGCCAGTGCTGCCGGAATCGGTGGCGTGGGCATCGTGCGCTTGTCCGGGCCGCAGTCGGTGCAGATCGCAGCGCAATTAGGTGTCGCGCGTCTGCAGCCGCGGCACGCGCACTACGCGCGCTTCCGCGATGCGCAAGGCGCGGTGATCGATGACGGCATCGCACTGTGGTTCAACGCGCCGCACAGCTTTACCGGCGACGATGTTGTCGAGCTGCAAGGCCATGGCAGTCCGGTGCTGTTGCGGCAGCTGGTTGCCCGTTGCGTCGAATTGGGCGCGCGCCAGGCACGTGCCGGCGAATTCAGCGAACGTGCGTTTCTCAATGGCAAGCTCGATCTTGCGCAGGCCGAAGCCATCGCCGACTTGATCGCGGCCGGCGATCTGCGTGCGGCACGCGCCGCGCGGCGTGCGTTGGATGGCGTATTTTCGCGACGTGTCGATGCGGTGGCGGACAACCTGACCCGCTTGCGTATCCATGTCGAGGCGGCCATCGACTTTGCCGACGAGCCGCTCGATACCTTGGGCGGCAACCAGTTACGCGACGGCTTGACCCAGGCGCGCACTTTGCTCGCCCAGTTGCTGCGCGATGCCGAACGCGGACGCAAGTTGCGCGACGGCTTGCATGCGGTGTTGATCGGCCCGCCCAATGCCGGCAAGAGTTCGTTGCTCAATGTGCTGGCTGGTAGCGACCGCGCAATCGTCACCGATGTCGCCGGCACCACCCGCGACACCTTGCACGAAGCCATCCAGCTCGACGGCTTCGAGTTGACCCTGGTCGATACCGCAGGCCTGCGCGACGGCGGCGATGCGATCGAACGCGAAGGTATGCGTCGCGCCCGCGCCGAACTGGAGCGCGCCGATCTGGCATTGGTGGTGCTGGATGCACGCGACCCGCAGGCGGCTCGCGAGGCGATCGGCGATGCCATCGATGCCGTGCCACGGCATCTGTGGATCCACAACAAATGCGATCTGCTCAGCGATGCCGCGCCCCTCGGTGCCAATGCGATCGCAGTCTCTGCGGTGACCGGGCAAGGACTTGATGAGTTGCACAACAGACTGCGCGACCTTGCGCTCGGCGATGGCGTGGACAGCGTCGATGGCGAATTTTCTGCCCGCACCCGCCACGTCGAGACACTGCGTCGCGCCGAACAACACGTGGACGCCGCCGATCTGGAACTGGGTTTCGAACAACTCGAACTGGCCGCCGAAGAGCTGCGCCTGGCACACGACGCACTCGGCGAGATCACCGGAAAGATCAGCGCCGATGATTTGCTCGGCAAGATCTTTTCGAGTTTTTGTATCGGCAAGTGATGCGGTGGTGCTCAGCGCGTTGATACGCGCTGAGGTTCTCAGAGTCAGCCCGTGACACAGGTGCGCACTCGCTTAGCACGCCACCTGCATCGGGAGTGCTGTCGTCGGCATCTGTCGGATATCGCGCAAGTGACGCAGGCGCACCAGCCGCCGGCGTCTGCTGCGCTACATCACGCCGGGCAACACCGTCTTCAGCGCTTCGCTCTCCGCATCACACGCAGCCACCGCAGATGCCGTTGGCTGCTTTGCCTGCGCCTTCTCAATTTCGCGGCGTGCGGCAGCCAGGTCTTTTTCAAATGCGGGATTGCCGTGCAAGGCGGCGACCGTGGCGGCGGCCACCACGCGGCCCTGGGTGACATCGCTCTGCCAGTGCACGTTGCAGACCAGGCGGCTATCGCCGAAGGCGCGGCCGCGGGCGAGCAGGGCGTCGCGGTGGGCGGGGGCGATTTCCGACAGGATCAGGCCCCAGGTCCAGCCGATGGCGGTGTGGCCGGAGGGGTAAGAGCCGTTCTTGCGCAAGGCTGCGTCATCGTCCGGGCTGCACGTCGGTTGCGCGTTGCGCATGAACGGACGTGGGCGCTGATAGCGCGCCTTGGCGGCGCTGGTGGCGGTGCTGGCATCGCGCAGGCTGCGTTCGAGCAGGCGCATCAGATGCGGGGTGCTGGTCTGGTCGATCTGTATACCGAGCGCGCAGCTGAAATGCGTGGCCGCGGCCGGAAAGCGCAGCACTGCGTCCTGCGCGGCCAGCTCCCAGCGCGGCGTGCCGCGCAGGGCCAGCATGGCCTTGGAAACTGCCTCGTCGTTGGCGAGCGCGGTGCTGCCATCCTGCGGTGGCGGTGGCACCAGCTGCAGGCTGTCGGGCAGTTCGCTCTTTTCCAGGTATCCATGCGCGTCGGTTGCGATCACCGAGCCGGCTGGTGCCGCGCTTTGTCGCGCACCGGCAACGCCGCTGCCGACCAGCAAGGCGGCGATGGCCACGCCCGTCAGTGTTGCGCGAGAAAGACCTGCACTGTGTTGCGACATGGACACACCCTCAACCAACACGAATGGAAGAGCTCGCAGATTACGACGCATAGATGACACATGCATGCCAGCGCAACGCAATGACGGCGAGGGATGCGAAAGGGTGTCGCCGCACTGTCACGTTTCGGTCGCATCGACGCAAGACAACTGTCGCACGCTTGCCGCCATCTTTTGACTCGTCCCCAACGCCGCTCATGCCCAAGACCCATCAGTTAAGTGCCGCCGTTCTCGCCGCGCTCGTGCTCGCGCCTGCCGCCTACGCTGCCGACCTCGACGGGTCAGCCGATACCGGTGCGACCGTGCAGCAACTCGATGCGGTGTCGGTGATTGGCCAGGGCGAAACGCGCCAGGTGCAGCGCATCACCCAGCAGGACATTCCGGTGCTGCCGCCAGGCACCAGCATCCAGAAGCTGCTCAACCGCATGCCGGGCGTGAACGTGCAATCCAATGATGCGTTCGGTGCCAACGAAGAGTCGCAGACGATCAGCCTGCGCGGCTTCAACGGAACGCGTCTGGGCTACACGCTCGACGGTCTGCCGCTGGGCGACAACGCCTACGGCAACTACAACGGCCTCAACATCAGCCGCGCATTGATCGCAGAAAACTTCGGCGGCGTGGAGCTGGCGTCGGGCATCGGTGCGTTGGGCACTGCATCAACCAGCAACCTGGGCGGCACCATCCAGTACTACTCGGCCGACCCGTCCAGCGTGTTCGGTGGGCAGGTGTCGCAGACGGTGGGGTCCGATGCCAATCGCCGTACCTTCCTGCGTGTGGATACCGGCGATTACAATGGGTTTTCGGCGTATCTGTCGGGCATCAACGCCCAAGCCGACATGTGGGCACGCCCGGAATCGCCGACCACCACGCGGCAGTTCAACGCCAAGGGTGTGTACCAGTTCGACGGTGGCAAGCTGACCGCATTTGCCGATACCTCGCGCACCTCACAGGCGGACTATGCGTACCTGTCCAAGAGCGGCATGGCGCGTGGCTTGGGCTGGGATTGGAATCTGTACGCACCGGACTGGAACCGCGCACTGGCCGCAGCGTATTGCGCGCCAGCCACGCGCAACGCAGCGCGTTGCGGTTTCAGCGGCGGTGTCGACAACATCGACGATGCGTATTACCAGAGCCGCGCGTTGCGCGACGACGACCTGTTCTATGTGGCCGGCGACTTCCAGCCTACCGATGCGATTAGCCTGCACACGCAGGTCTACCACCATGAAAACAAGGGCCAGGGCCACTGGTGGTCGCCGGGACAGGCGTCCAATCCGGGCACGCCGCAGGCATTGCCAATCTCCATCCGCAGCACCAATTACTGGATCAACCGCACCGGCGGCATCGCCTCGCTCGGTTGGGACCTGGGCCCGCACCATCTGGAAGCCGGCCTGTGGTACGAGCGCAATCACCATGATGTGGAGCGCAACTTCTACTGGATCGATGGCCCGGTCAGCGACGACAAGTTCCTGCAGAATCCCAACCGTCGCTTGTTCTCGCAGAACTACGTCATCACCACCCGCCAGTTCTATGTGCAAGGCAACTTCAAGTTCCTCGATGAGCGCCTGAGCCTGGATCTGGGCATCAAGAGCCCGAGCACCGAAATGACCGCACGCGAAACGCCAGGCGTGGCGGTGGAAGCGCCGGTGGCAACCGGCTCGCTCAAGGCCAGCGAATCGGTGTTGCCGCAGATCGGCTTGGGCTATCGCCTCGCCGAAGGCCAGGAAGTGTTCGCCTCGTACGCGGAAAACATCGCTGCGTTCCAGGGGGGCGGCGCCGGTGGCCCGTTGCTGGTGACCCAGGCATCGTTCGATGCCAGCGTCGGCGCATTGGAGCCGGAAAAATCGCGCACGCTGGAAGCAGGCTATCGCTTCGTACGCGACCGTTTCGAAGCGTCGCTCGTCGGTTACGACGTCACCTTCGACAACCGCCTGCTCTCGCTCAACCCGTGCGCCAGCATCCAGCAGGGCACCACGCCCGCATGCACCACGCGCTTCTTCAATGTCGGCTCGGTGAGCAGCCGCGGCGGCGAACTGACGGTGATCTGGAAGCCGACCAGCTACCTGCAGTGGTACAACTCGGCGTCGATCAATCGCTCCACCTATGACGACAACTATGTGCAGAACGGCGTGACCATCCCCACCGCCGGCAAGACCACGGTGGACACGCCCAAGCGCATGTTCGCCAGCGAAATCGCCTTCAACTACGCAAACTGGAACATCAACCTGCGTGGCAAGTACACCGGCCAGCGGTATTACACCTACACCAACGATCAAGGCTTTGGGGGCTACACTTCGTTCGATGCCGGCGCCGGGTACGCGTTTGGCCAGGTCGGCGTGCTGCAGGCGCTCAAACTCTCGCTCAACGTCACCAACCTCACCGACAAGCGCTACGCCTCCAACCTCACCGCGTTCGCCAACACCGACCCGAACGGGCGTCAGCTGGCGTTCCATGCCAGCGCGCCACGGCAGGTCTTTTTGACGTTGGATGCGAAGTTCTGAGGACGGGAATCGGGATTCGGGATTGGGGAATCGTAAGAGCCGATCTTGCGGTTGCTTACCGATTTGCGGTTTCGATCGACGTAGACAGTTTTAGGCTGGCCAACAAGACGTCGCGAGTGATTTTACGGCGGGTGCGGACGATGCAGCGTCAGCGGGATGTACAGTCGTACCTCCCGTGCCGCTTATCGACCAGACTCGCCTGGCGGTCATGTGTCGATTCGGTAACTGTTTTTCGTTGGAGAGATGCATGATGCAGTTCGGTCGTATCTGGTTGGTGGGAGCGATGATAGTTGGCATGAGCGGCCCTGCAGTTGCCGAAGCACCGCTGGCCAAGACGGTGCAGATCTTTGCGCACCGTGGTGCCAGTGCGCTGCGCCCGGAACACACGTTGGCCTCGTACGCCAAAGCCATTGTCGATGGCGCCGATTTTGTCGAGCCGGATCTGGTGTCGACCAAGGATGGCGTGCTCATCGCACGGCATGAGAACGAGATCGGTGGCACTACCGATGTGGCCAGCCACCCGGAGTTCGCTGCGCGCAAGACGCGCAAGACCATCGACGGACAGGCGATGGAAGGCTGGTTTACCGAAGATTTCAGCCTGGCCGAGTTGAAGACGCTACGTGCGCGCGAGCGGTTGCCGCAGCTGCGCGGCACGCGTTGGGACGGGCAATTCCAGATCGTTACGTTCGACGAGATCATCGATTTCGTTGCCGCAGAATCGGCAGCGACCGGGCGTCCCATCGGGCTGATTCCGGAGATCAAGCATCCGAGTTACTTCAAGACGCTTGGCCTGCCGATGGAAGACAAGGTATTGGCCACCTTGCATGCGCATGCCTACACACAAACTGCGCCGGTCATCATCCAATCGTTCGAGACCAACAATCTGCGCTATTTGCGCAGCAAGATCGGGCGCACCAGCAACATCCGTCTGCTGCAGTTGCTCGGTGCTGCGCAGATGGCGCTGCCCGATGCCGGCATGGAAGGTGCGCCGAAGTCCTATGGGCAGATGATCACCCCCGACGGTCTGCAGCAGGTCGCCACGTATGCCGATGCGATCGGTCCCGACATTCGCAGCATCATCCCGCTGGATGCGCAGCAACGCTTGGGCACGCCCACCAGCCTGGTGCACGACGCACATGCGGCCGGGCTGCAGGTGCAGCCGTATACGTTCCGTCCGGAAAATTATTTTCTGGCCGCCAACAACCGCAGCGGCAGCGCAGTGACCGAGCGCAACGACGCCGGCGCGCTGGTCGAGTTGAAGGCGTATCTGGCCGCCGGCATCGATGCGTTCTTTGCCGATGACCCGGGCCTGGCGCGGCGCGCGTTGAACGAACGTGCAAAGCGTTAAACGTGTAGGCGGTTTGTAGGGACGCGCGAGGAGGCGTTCCCGATGACACCCCACCGCGCGCGCGCTTACGTTCCCGGTGGCCGTTCGCGCGGCGGGAAGTGCAGCACTACATTTTCCGAGCCATCTTCCTGGCGTTGCCAGAGCACCGGGACCTGACGCGGCGGCGCCGGTTCCAGCATCGCGTGTTCGGGGTTGCTCACTTCCCAGGCAGCGTCTTCGTCCTCGTCTTCCCAGCTGTAGCGCGGCCTGGCCTGTTGCGGATCGCGCAGGCGCAGCAGCAGGGCCGCGATCAACCCGGCCACCGCACCGCCCAGATGCGATTGCCAGGACACCCCAGCTTCGTGCGGCAGGATGGTCATCAACATGCCGCCGTAGAACAGGAAGGCGATCATGCTGGTGGCGATTGCAGGGCGGTCGCGACGTAGTAAGCCGAGCACGAACACCAGAAACATCAAGCCGTGGGTGACGCCGCTGGCGCCCAGATGCCGGCTGCCGGGCTCGCCCAACAACCACGCCCCCAATCCCGAGCCCAGCCACAGCAACGGCAATGCCATGGCGGTGGCGCGCGGATACACGCTGCCGGCCAGCGTGCCCAGGATCAGCAGCGCCGCCGCATTGGCGCCCAGGTGCGCGAGCGAACCGTGCAACAGCGGCGCGGTCAGGATGCCGATCAAGCCGTCGGCCTGCAGCGGCGCCACTGCCCAGGCGCGCCAGTCGAACATGCCCTGGGCGGTGAATACCGCCACCAGCAGCACCACGGCGGCCAGGCTGAGGTTGAAGGCACGCAGCACCCGGGAACGGTCCAGGCGGCTCTGGTTGGTGGAATCGGGGGCAAGGGAATGCGTTGTCATGCATTCACGGATGGCGGCGTGGTTTTGCCATTGCAAGCCCTGTTTGCGCGGGATAACCGGATCCGGCGGCGGGACAATCCTGTCGCCTGCCGGGTTGATACGAAGCGCGGCAGGCAGGCCGCGGCGGCAAATAACTCACCGCAGATGATCGGGTGACAACCAGGGCGCGGGGCCGATGTTCCGGTACCGCCCGTGGTGCGCTGCAGCCGAGCCGCGCGGTGGTCGGCAGAGCCAACCGATCACGGCCGAAGACCACGACCGGCCCCAGTGGCTAGAGCCGAAGCGAAACCGCGGCATCCCTTGCACCACCACCACCACCTGCAGCCAAGCACAACCCGAATCCCGAATCCCGGCCGGTCAGTGCCCGGCCGGCTTGGGTGGGCGCAGCAGGCTCAGCACGATGGTGGCAACCAGGATCGTGACCACCACCGCCAGCGAGACCAGCACCGGGATCTTGTAGAGATCGATGATCATCATCTTGGTGCCGATGAACACCAGGATCACCGCCAGGCCATAGGGCAGCAGGTGGAAGCGATCGGCCATACCGGCCAGCAGGAAGAACATCGCGCGCAGGCCCAGGACCGCGAAGACGTTGGAGGTCAGCACGATGAACGGGTCGGTGGTGATGGCGAAGATCGCCGGGATGCTGTCCACCGCGAAGATCACATCGATCACCGCGATCAGGATCAACACCACAAACAGCGGGGTGAACCAGCGTTTGCCGTCCTTGATCACGCTCAGCGCATGGCCGTGGTATTGCGGGCTCAGGCGCAGATGGCCGCGCATCCAGCGCAACACCGGGTTGGTTTCCAGATCCGGCTCCTTGCCGGCGGAGAACCACATCTTGATACCGGTCAGCAGCAGGAACGCGCCGAACACGTACAGCAGCCAATGGAACTTGGCCAGCAACATCGAGCCGGCGAAAATCATGATCGCGCGCAGCACGATGGCGCCCAGCACACCGATGATCAGCACGCGCTGGCGCTGTTCCTCCGGCACGCCGAAGTAGGTCATCACCATCAGGAACACGAAGATGTTGTCGACTGCCAGCGATTTCTCGACCAGGTAGCCGGTCAGAAACTGCAGCCCGATCTGGTCGGCCTGCGCATCGCCCAGCGTGCCCTGCAGGTACCACCACAGCCCGGCATTGAAGGCCAATGCCAGCAGCACCCAGCCGATGCTCCACCAGGTAGCTTCCTTGAAGGTGACCTTGTGGGCGCCGCCGTGGCGCATCAGCACCAGATCCACCAGCAGCGCGGCGATCACCACCACCGCGAAGCCAGCCCATAACCAGACATTGCCAATGGTTTGCATAAGAATCCCGAAAAGTGAAAACGACCTGGACAGCCGGCGGGCTGAGGTCTTGTGACACGGAAGTCGTGGATTCCGGGTAACGGACCTTCGCCTGCGCGGCGAAGGTCTCGCTCGCAACCGGCTGGGCCGGTTGCCGTTGCACCGGAGCGCCTGACGGACAGGACTCGTAATGACGGCGACAACGCTGGGAGCTACTCCCCTTCTGGCGCCGATTCTGCGGGCAGGGGCCGGGCACGTCAATCCAGCCGGATACAATAGGTGAATGAATACTCCTGTCCCCGTCGTCCGACTCAAGAATGCGTGGCGCTCCAGCCACCCGTGGATCTTCCAGAAGCTGGTGGAAAAGCCCGCCGCCAAGCCCAAGCCCGGCACCATCGTCGATGTGGTCGGCGTGGACGGGGAGTGGATCGGCCGCGGCTTCTACAACGGGCATTCGCGCATTGCCGTGCGCATCCTGGAAACCGACCAGTCGGTGCCGGTGGATGCGGGCTGGTTCTCGCGCAAGATCGCCGCGGCGGTGAGCCTGCGCCGCGACTGGCTCAAGCTCGATGGCGTGTCCGATGCCTGGCGGGTGGTGCACAGCGAAGGCGACGGCCTGTCCGGCCTGGTGGTGGACCGCTACGGCGACCTGGTGGTGGTGGAGTTCTTCGCTGCCGGCATGTTCCGTCACCGCGAATGGATCTATGAGGCGCTGCGCGAGCAGTTCCCGGGCTGCCGCTTCCACAGCTTTGCCGACGAACACGTGCAGAAGCAGGAAAGTTTCGATTTCCACAGCAACACCACCACCGAAGCGGCGGTGATCACCGAGCACGGCATCAAGTTCCGTGCCGACCCGGCCGGTGCGCACAAGACCGGTTTCTTCGCCGATCAGCGCGACAACCGCCAGTGGCTGAGCGAGCAGGTGGAAGGCAAGACCGTGCTGGACCTGTGCTGCAACACCGGCGGCTTTGCCGTGTATGCGGCCACGCGCGGCGCGGCCGAGGTTCTGGGCGTGGACATCGACGAAGACGTGATTGCCATCGCCAAGGGCAATGCCAAGCTCAACAACGTGCGGCCCAAGTTCGTGCAGGCCGACATCTTTCCGTGGCTGCGCGATGCGGCCAATCGCGGCGACCAGTTCGATGTGGTGATCCTGGATCCGGCCAAGATGACCCGCGACCGTGAGCAGGTGATTCCGGCACTGAAGAAGTATCTGGACATGAATAAGTTGGCCCTGGGCGTGGTCAAGCCCGGCGGCCTGTTTGCGACGTTCTCCTGCACCGGTCTGGTCGCCGAGCAGGAGTTCCTGGACATGTTGCGGCGTGCGTCGTATTTCTCCGGGCGCACCATCCAGATCCTGAAAGTGGCCGGTGCCGGCCCGGACCACCCGTTCATGGCGCACGTGCAGGAATCGCGCTATCTGAAGGCGGTGTTCTGCCGCGTGATGTAGCAGCGCGTCGCTGCGGAGGACGCGGTCTGCCACGGTGCAGGCAGCGTCTTCCTCGGCGCGATGCCATCGCCGGCAAGCAGTGGATCAACGCAGTCATGCAACCAGGAGCCGGCAGCCGATGACGTCCAGCGACGAAGACGAACGCAAGGCCTTGCGCCGGCTGCTGCGGCAGATCGAACGGCCCAATGCAAGCCTGCTGGCCAGCAATTGGCCGGTGTTCGGCGTATGGCTGCTGTTTTCCGGCGCCTTCATGTATTTGTTCCAGACTGGCGACGGCTCGCCGCTGCACCCATTGCTGCTGGCGCTGGGGTCGACCTGTCTGGGCGTGTTCGGTGCGTGGATCGTGTTTCGCTCGGTATGGGCGCGGCAGTGGCCGCATGTACGCGAGCACATCGATGTGGAAAGCGTGCGTGCGCGTCTGGCAGAACTGGACGACTGAGGGATGCGGCATGCGTGGCGGTCCACGCGCGCTTGGCTCCAAGGCGTATCAACCCGATGCGCAATGACAAGCGGCTGGTCGCGCCGTTGTTGCCGGCATGGCGGTGCGTAGCTCGACACCGTTGCGCGTGGTCGCACCCTGGGTATCGCCGTAGAACCGGCCTCGTAACGCGTACATCGCTCACGCAATCGCGCTGGTTGGAGTGACAGCGCTGCAGCGTCCCACCTGTGGCCGCAGCGCGCGTGCAGCGAGCCGGTATGATCGGCTCACCCCCCACTGCCTGTGAGATCGCATGCACCTGCGCGCGCTTTCGCTGTCTGTCTCGTTGTTGCTGGCCGCTGCGCTGCCCGCACACGCGCTGGAGTTTTCCAAGGCCGAACTGGCGCGCGCCACCGCGTTGCAAAAGCGCCTGGTCACGCTGGATTCGCATCTGGACACGCCGGCCAATCTGGAGCGTGCCGACTTCGATGTGTTGCAGGCGCATGCCGGCAACCGGCTGTCGCAGGTGGATTACCCGCGCATGGTCGAAGGCGCGCTCGATGGCGGCTTCTGGGCGGTCTATACCGGCCAGGGCAATCGCAGTGCGGCCGCGCATCTGGACGACCGCGATGCCGGCCTGCAGCGGTTGTTGAAGATCCACACGCTGCTGGCCGCGCAACCGCAGCGCTTTGCACTGGCCACTACGCCGGCCGATGCGGCGCGCATCAAGGCCGCTGGCAAGCGCGTGGTGTACATCAGCATGGAAAACGCCAGCCCGTTGGTGGCCGACCCGACGCTGCTGCGCTTCTACTACGCGCAAGGCCTGCGCCTGATGAGCACCGTGCATTTTCTCAACAACGAATTCGCCGACTCGGCCACCGACCCCAAGGGGCCGGAATGGAAGGGCCTGACTCCGGCCGGCAAGCAACTGGTGCAGCAGGCGCAGGCACTGGGCATCGTGATCGACCAATCGCATGCCTCCGATGCGGTGTTCGACCAGTTGATTGCGCTCTCGCCGGTGCCGATCGTGCTCTCGCACAGCGGCGCGCGTGCGGTGTTCGACCATCCGCGCAATATCGACGATGCGCGGCTGAAGGTGCTGGCCGCGCACGGCGGCGTGACCCAGGTGAATTCCTACGGCGGCTATCTGGTCGACAGCGGCGCCAGTCCCGAGCGCAAGGCCGCCGAGAAGGCGCTGACCGACCAGTACGGCGGTTGGGAGCACATCAAGATCGCCGACGGCACCGCCCTGAGCGCCGCGCTCAAGGAGCTGGATGCGCGCTACCCGATCAAGCGTGCCACCGAGGAGGATTTCTTCGCCCATCTGGAGCATGTGCTCAAGGTGGTCGGGCCCGCGCACGTGGGCATCGGCATGGACTGGGACGGTGGCGGTGGCGTAGTCGGGCTGGAAGACGTCTCCAAGCTCCCGCGCATCACCGCCTGGCTGCTGCGCAAGGGCTACACCGAATCGCAAATCGCCGGGATCTGGGGCGGCAATTTGCTGCGGGTGATGGGGCAGGCGCAGGCGTATGCGGCGGGGAATGGGGAATCGGGAGTGGGGAATCGGTAGAGCGCGGGGGCTGGTGCAGGGATTGGGAATCGGGAATCGGGAATCGGGAATCGCAAAGCCGGGGCGGTCTGTCGTGCGGGGCTGGTCCTGCATAGGGCCTGGCGGTGGGGCGCCGGCTTGGTCGTGGGTGCAAGGCTGCGGTAGAGGCTGCGGTAGAGGCGCGTTGCTGCTGCGGCGTCGCCGGAGTGGCTGATCGGGAGTGGAGCGTGGTGCGTCAGCGCTGGCTGTCGGCCCGGGAGTTACTTGGCCGGGTGACCGCGCTGTATCGGGGCGGCCAGCTCTGCACCCGCATGGTTGCTGCGGCGTTCCGAGCCCGGCATACGCCGGGAGCGGCCGGTGTTGATTTGGGCATTTGCACAAAAATCGGCGACTGCCGGCCCACGGACAGGCGGCAGCCTGACGATGCTTCCGGGAAAAACCTCCAACTAGAATGCGCCGACCCCTGCGTGGTGGCGGTGCCGCCGCACTGCGCGCCGGTGGGCCCACCGACTGCTGGAGCGTGCGATGACCCAAGCCTCCCGGCCCCTGCCGCCCCCCGATGGCATGGCCCCGACCTACCGCAAGATCCTGTGGCGGCTGATCCCGTTCCTGTTCGTCTGCTACCTGTTCAACTACCTGGACCGGGTCAACGTGGGCTTCGCCAAGCTGCAGATGCTCGGCGATCTGGGCATGAGCGAGACCGTGTACGGGCTGGGTGCGGGCATCTTCTTCATCGGCTACCTGGCCTGCGGGGTGCCGAGCAATCTGATCCTGCAGCGCATCGGTGCGCGCCGTTGGGTGGCGATCATGATGGTCAGCTGGGGCCTGCTCTCCACCTGCCTGCTGTTCGTGCGCACACCGGCCGGCTTCTACACCCTGCGCCTGCTCACCGGCGCGGCCGAGGCCGGCTTCTTCCCCGGCATCGTGCTGTACCTGACGCGCTGGTTCCCGCGCGCCCAGCACGGCCGGGTCATGACCGTCTTCATGTCGGCCATCCCGATCTCCGGCGTGCTGGGCGGGCCGTTGTCGGGCTGGATCCTCGGCCATTTTTCGGCCGGGCAGGGTGGCCTGGCCGGCTGGCAATGGATGTTCCTGCTGCAGGGCCTGCCGACCGTGCTGCTGGGCATCGGGGTGTGGTTCCTCCTCAGCGATGGCGTGCAGCAGGCAACCTGGCTGGACCCGCAGGAGAAGCACGCACTGACCCGCGCGCTGGCCGCAGACGAAGCCGGCAAGCCGGCCGGCGCCTCCACCTCGCTGGGCGCGGTGCTGCGCAATCCGGCGGTGTGGATGCTGGGCACGGTGTACTTCTGCATCCAGAGCGGGGTGTATGCGATCAACTTCTGGCTGCCTTCGATCATCCAGGGCAGCGGCGTCACCGACCCGACCCGGATCGGCCTGATGAGCGCCATCCCGTACCTGGCCGCGGCGGTGTTCATGGTGCTGATGGGCCGCTCGGCCGACCGCCGCCGCGAGCGCCGCTGGCACCTGGTACTCCCGTTGCTGATGGGGGCGGCCGGCCTGTGCATCGCCGCCAGCGTCACCGACAACCTGGGTCTGGCCCTGTTCGGCATGACCCTGGCCACGATGGGTGCGGTCAGCGGGCTGCCGCTGTTCTGGCCGCTGACCAACGGCTTTCTCGCCGCCGCCGCCGCGGCCGGCGGGCTGGCGCTGATCAACTCCACCGGCCAGGTCGCCGGCTTCGTCAGCCCGTACCTGGTGGGCTGGATCAAGGACGCCACCCACAGCACCGAGCTGGCGCTGTACGTGCTGGCCGGGGCCATGCTGCTGGGCGCCGCGCTGGTGCTGCGGGTGCCGGCACGCGCGGTGAACCAGTGATGCGTCCGTCCCAGCGAGTGTGCCCATGAAGATCGTCATCGCCCCCGATTCCTACAAGGAAAGCCTGTCCGCGCTGGAGGTGGCCACCCAGATCGAGGCCGGCTTCCGCGAGGTGTTCCCCGACTGGCAGTACCGCAAGGTGCCGGTGGCCGATGGCGGCGAAGGCACGGTCGACGCGCTGGTGGCGGCCACCGGCGGGCGGGTGATCGACTGCACGGTCAGCGGCCCGCTCGGCACCCCGGTGCAGGCGTTCTTCGGCCTGACCGGCGACGGCCGCACCGCGGTGATCGAAATGGCCGCCGCCAGCGGCCTGGCACTGGTGCCGCCGGCCGAGCGCGCGCCGCTGCGCACCAGCACCGCAGGCGTGGGCGAATTGATCCTGGCCGCATTGGATGCCGGCGCGCGGCGTTTCATCATCGGCATCGGCGGCAGCGCCACCAACGACGGCGGCGCCGGCATGGCGCAGGCCCTGGGCGTGCGGCTGTTGGATGCGCAAGGCGAGGCGATCGGTCCGGGCGGCGGCGCGCTGGCCGCGCTGGCGCGCATCGATACCGAGGGCATGGATGTGCGGCTGCAGGATTGCCAGTTCGAGGTGGCCTGCGACGTGGACAACCCGCTGATCGGCCCGACCGGCGCCTCGGCGATCTTCGGCCCGCAGAAGGGTGCCACCCCCAGCATGGTGCGCCAGCTCGACAGCAACCTGCAGCGCTACGCCGACCTGCTGCAGCGCGACCTGGGCATGCGGCTGCACGAGTTGCCCGGCGGCGGTGCGGCCGGCGGCCTGGGCGCGGCGCTGGTGGCCTTCCTGGGCGCGCAGTTGCGGCCCGGCGTGGAGATCGTGACGCAGGCGCTCGGGCTGGATGCGCTGGTCGCCCAGGCCGATCTGGTCATCACCGGCGAAGGCCGCCTGGACAGTCAGAGCCTGCACGGCAAGACCCCGGTGGGCGTGGCGCGGGTGGCGCAGCGCCACGGCAAGCCGGTGATCGCCATCGCCGGTTGCCTGGGCAACGGCGCTGCGCTGCTGCATGGCCATGGCATCGATGCGATGTTTGCGGTGGTGCACCGCGCCTGCACGGTGGAGCAGGCGCTGGCCGACGCCGCCCGCAACGTGCGCATCGCCGCACGCAATGTGGCCGCGGCCCTGCAGGTGGGCCGGGTATTGGTACAGCGGCCGTCGGGTGTGGATGCGCGCTGATGGCAGCGCGCGTCCCCTTTGCACGCCGAATCGAACCACGCTAACGGGTGGCAGCACAGTTCGCACAGACGCTGGGCACAGTCCGCAGCGAGTCCCATCACACACGTGGCGAACATGTGCGCACCGAACATGCCACCGTGTCCTCCTTCGTTCGCGTCGACAGATTCCCGCCCATGCTCACGCTCGACCGCACCCTGGCGCAGTCCATCGTCGACCGCGCGATGACCATCCTCGACGGCAACGTCAATGTGATGGACCACACCGGCGTCATCATCGCCAGCGGCGAGCCGGCGCGTATCGGCCAGCTGCACGAGGGCGCGCTGCTGGTGCTGTCCAGGCAGGGCCGGGTGGAGATCGATACGGCGCTGGCGCAGCAACTGGACGCGGTGCGCCCGGGCGTCAACCTGCCGCTGATCGCCGATGGCCGCATCGTCGGCTGCGTCGGGCTGACCGGCGAGCCGCAGCGGATCGGGCAACAGGCCGAGCTGGTGCGCATGGCCGCCGAAGCGATGCTGGAACAGGCCGGCCTGCTGCGCCTGCTGGCCCGCGATGCGCGCCTGCGCGAGGAAGTCACGCTCGGTCTGATCCGCGCCGACGGCCCGACCCCGGCACTGGCGGGCTGGGCCGAACGGCTCGGCATCGCGCTCGACCTGCCGCGCGTGGCGGCGGTGATCGAGGTGGAAAGCGACACCCTCGACCTGGACGCCATGCTGGTGGAGCTGCAGCGCCTGCACACGCTGCTGTCCACGCCCGAACGCGGCAACCTGATCGCCGCCACCGCGCTCAACGAACTGGTGGTGCTCAAGCCCGCACTGGACCGCCGCGGTCACTGGGACGTGGACGAACAACGCCGTCGCGCCCACACCTTGCTCGAGCGCATGCGCGCCAGCAGCCCGCTGCGGATCCGCCTGGCGCTGGGGCAGTACTTTCCGCAGCCCAACGGGCTGGCCCTATCGCACCAGATCGCGCGCACCACCATGCGCATCGGCAAGGCGCGCGCGCCGCAGGCCGATGCGTTCTTCTACGACGACCATCGCCTGCCGGTGCTGGTGGACGACCTGCGCCAGGCCTGGCAGGCCGAGGAATTGCGCAAGCCGCTGCAGGCGCTGCTGGCCCAGGACCGTCGCGGCGACCTGGTGCAGACCTTGTCGGTGTGGTTCGGCGCCGGCATGCGCATGGCATCCACCGCCAAGGCACTGGCCATCCACCGCAATACCCTGGATTACCGCATGCAGCGCATCGCAGAACTGTGCGACGTGGACCTGCGCAACACCGACGACTGCGTGCGCCTGTATCTGGCCCTGCAGATGCGCGATGACGGCGCCGCCACCCAGGCCGATGTCCACGCCTGACAGCCAGCCGTCAACCCGGCATCGGCACGCCCGGCGCCGCTGTGTGCAATGGCGCACGGAACCTCGCGCGGGGCGTCGCTAACAGGTATGCCCGGTCCGCTAGACTGCGCGGATTACCGGGCACGAGTGAGCTTGCCTTTGAATCAGCGCGATACCGTTGCGTCATCCACCACCAGCGAAGCGCAGCGTCTGGCGCGGCTGGCGCTGTTGCAGGTGATCGACACCGACTCCGAACCGTTCTTCGATGCGCTGGCGGCGGCCGCGCAGGCCATCGCTGGCACGCCGATCGCGCTGGTGTCGCTGGTGGACGAGCATCGGCAATGGTGGAAGGCCAATATCGGCTTGCCGGGCGTGTCCGAAACCCCGCGCGAGCTGGCGTTCTGCGCCTACGCCATCCAGGACGATACGGTGATGGAGGTGCCCGACGCCCCGGCCGATCCGCGCTTTTGCGACAACGCCCTGGTCACCGATACACCTGGCATCCGTTACTACGCCGGCGCCCCCATCGTGCTGTCCGACGGCCTGCGCATGGGCACGGTCTGCGTGATCGACCAGCGCCCGCGTCAGCTGGAGCCGGCCCAGCTGGCGGCCCTGCAACAGCTGGCCAAGGTCGCCGCCGAAGGGCTGGAGCAGCGCCGGGTGATGCTCGAACGTGCCGACATCAACGCCCAACTGCAGCAACGTCTGCGCGAGAGCGAAGCGTTTCTGGAGCGTACCGGGCGGGTAGCCGGCGTCGGTGGCTGGGAAGTGGATGTGAGCACCAACGCGCTGACCTGGTCGGACGAAACCTGCCGGATGCACGACCTGCCGCCGGGCTACCAGCCCACGCTTGCCGAAGCCATCACCTTCTACCCGCCGGAAGCGCGGGCGGTGATCACCGAGGCGGTGGAAACCTGTGTCCGCGAGGGCACGCCCTGGGATCTGGAGCTGCCGTTGATCAGCAGCACCGGCCGCCGCCTGTGGGTGCACACTACCGGCGCGGTGGAGCATGTCGACGGCCGCATGCGCCTGGTCGGCGCCGTCCAGGACGTCACCGACCGCCATCGCGCGGTGGACGCGCTGGCGGCCAGCGAGCGCAAGTTCCGCAAGATGTTCCAGTACAGCCTGGGGCTGATCTGCACCCACGACATGGATGGCCGGCTGATCAGCGTGAACCCGGCGGCAGCGCGTTCGCTGGGCCGCAGCGTGGAAGAGATGGAAGGCCGCTCGCTGTTCGAACTGATCCGCGCGGAGCGGCACGGTGGCCTGCGTGACTACCTGTCGCGCATGGTGCTCGACGGCCAGGATTCGGGCGTGATCGAACTGGTGGCCGGCGATGGCAGCCTGCGCCACTGGAAATACCACAACGTGCTCGACGTGGAAGCCGACGCCACCCTGGTCCTGGCCCACGCCCAGGACATCACCAACCAGTATCAGCAGGAAAAACAGCTGCTGGAATGGTCGTTCACCGACCCGCTGACCAACTGTTTCAACCGCCGCTTCCTGGACGATCTGGACAGGCGCGATGCCAGCGTGCGCTGGGGCTGCATCGTGGTGGATCTGGACAAGTTCAAACTGGTCAACGACACCTACGGCCACCAGCGCGGCGATGAAGTGCTGGTGCGGATGGCCTGGTTTCTCAACGATCCGCTGCGCCGCCAGGACCACCTGGTGCGGCTGGGCGGCGACGAATTCCTGGTACTGCTGCACCAGGCCAGCGAGCAGCAGCTGCAAGAGCTGGTGCGCACCTATCTGGCCGCTGGCGACGATGCGCCGATCCAGTTCACGCTGGGCACGGCCTTGCGTCAGGAAGGCGAAGCGCTGACCGCGGTGGTCGACCGCGCCGACCATGCGCTCTACGCCCGCCGCCGCGCGCGCCGTGGCACCGGTGTCAGCGAGCTGAGGTAGTCGCTAGCGTTGCGGGACACTGGCGTTGGCCGGCCTCGTGGCGGAGTTGGCCGGGCACTCCCCGGCCCCCGTGCGAATTCGCTGCGAAACACGTGCCGATGGATGCGTGATCGCTTATCATGTAACCGTTTACAACTATATGGATTGGAATGGATACCTTCGATCGCACCCAGCTCAGCCCCAAGTGGCAGTTCCGCTTCGCCTTCTTTGATCGTCATGGCGGTCCGAAGGATCCCGCCTACAAGGAGGCGCTCAAGACGCTGCCCTTCGGCGAGAAGCTCAAGGTGGGCATGAACTTCTACGCGCTGTTCTTCGGCTTCATCTACTTTTTCATCCTTGGCTTGTGGCGCAAGGCGTTGGGCCTGATCGGCATCGGTTTGGTGGTCGGCATCGTGGCCTCGTTCCTGCCCGGGTCGATCGGTAATGCGCTGAGCATTCCGCTGGCGCTGCTGGCTGGCATGAGCGCCAACTACGCTTACTACCTGGACAAGGTGAAGGGCAGCACCAGCTTCAACCCGTTCGAAGGCATGCGCTGGTAAACCCCGACGGTTGCCGCATGGCAGCCCTGGATGCCCGGCCATTGGCCGGGCATCTGTCGTTGTAGCGTTGCGTGCCTGCCGCTGGGCAACCAGGCGCGTACGTCGTCTGTGCAGCGAAAGCGGCGGCTTGGTCGGGTCAACCGAAACGCTCACCCACAAGCACATCCGCCGGAGGACCTGCGTGTGCTCGAAGACGCGCGCGCAATATCATCACCGCCGCACGCCGCACGGGGCTCAACGCCGCAGCGTCCGATTGCGCCTTACAGCTCAGTGTAATTCGCGCAGTCCGGCAGCGCCTGGTCCGGGCGGTACTCACCGTCACCGAAACGGAACGCGCGTGTGTAGGTACACGCCGGATCCTGCTCGGTGCGCAGGTCTTTCTTCTTCAGCGGCTTGGCTAGCGAATCCTCATCGCGTGAGACACCGGCCGGGAAGCGTGTGGCGACCGCCTGGTAGCGCAGGACCGGCATGCCCTGCGCGGTGGAATCCAGCGAGAACTTTGCGGAAAAATCGTAGGTATCATGGCAGGCGCCGCTGCGCTGCTGCATGTCCCGTTCGGTGAAGCAGGTGCGGATCATGGCGTTGCCTTCCCACGGCACGCGCAGCAGGTCGCTATCGGTCTGGATGTCGTCCTGCAGATGGCGCACCCGCGCCAGCTGCAGCCGCGATGCCGCGGCGCCGCCACCGGAGTAGCTGGTGCTGAGCTTGCTGATGCCGCCGACCAGCACGTTCTGGCGCGCACGCTGTTGCGGATCGGTCACCGCTTGATCGGCGCCCACGCCGGGCGCCATGCGCACGATCCACGGCCACACCGACAGCTCGCCGCCCTCCGGGACGTCGATGCTGACGTGGTAGACGCGGGGCGTCTGCTCGCCCGCGACCGTCTCGGAGATTTCCAGCATGTTCAGCGGGTCACCCGGTTCGGATCGCGGCTCGCTCCGCACGCACCAGGCGGCATCGCGGGTGCAGAAGTAAAGGCGGGACTGTCCCTGCTCATCGGCCCGCCGCACCTGGCCCAATGGCTCCATCACATTACCGGTGTTGTCGCGCTGCTGCGGCAGGATCGAGCCGTCGGCATGCGCCAGCGCCAGCGGCGGAAGGGCAAGCAGCGCGCTCAGCGCCGCGAAGAGAGTGGTCTTGTGCATGATGGCTCCAGCGCATTCGCGCGTCCGTGCGATGCGTCGATGATAACCGTCGTGGCATCCACGCCCGAGTCGCGTCGAGCTTGCTCGACTGCTTTTCGCTGTTCGACATCGAAGGTTGCTGCACGACAATGCTGACTGCTTGGCCCATGACCGGGCATCTGCGTCGTCACGCAGCGCGACGACGACTGTCGGTGCCCCTGCTGCCACGACAGCGGGAGTTAGTTGTGGCGTCGCGTACGCCGCATATCGCCTGCGCGCGCTGACTCGGCCACTGCGTCGATGCAGGTCGCTCGCATCGACCACCGCTCTCCGGCTCAACATCTGTCCGCCACCAGGCCACCGCTGCACTCCTGTCCGGCGCAGCCGACGGTCACGATCGATAGCAACAGTCCTGTTGATGCCTTTGCAGGCTCATCCGCCAGCGCTATTGGCGGATGAGCCCATCGGCGCGGTGTAAGTCATTAGTTGGCTGTACGGCAACTGGAACGCCACCGTCTACGGCGACCGCGTCGGTGCGGTGTCCGGCGTGCGCTCGCACTGGGGCCTGGACCGGCTGGACACCCCCGGCGGCTGCGTGCCCGACGACCGCGCCGGCTGCACCAACACCGATCCCACTAGCCCCACCTTCGGCCAGAGCACGCGCAAGTACGACGGCCGCATCGGCCCGGCGATCACCTGGAACGTCAATCTTGGCTACCGCATCACCCCTGCAATGAAGCTCAACCTCTACGTTAACAATGTCTTCAACAGCACCGGCTACAACCACAAGCCTCCGTACAAGCTCGATGACGAGTTCTATCACAGCCGCTTGTTTAGCCAGGTCGGGCGCGAGATCGCGGCAGAATACGTGTTCGATTTTTGAGGCGGGCAACTCGCCGCACGCGCGTCGGATGCTGACGGGTGGTGCGTCCGGCATCGTGCAGGCACGCAAGGTGCCTGCCGCTTCCCGACACCACCACAACGCATGACGATGCCCGAGCGTGTGGTGTCGATCGTCTTGCTTGCACGCGTGTTGTGCGTCGCTCGCTGCGTAGTGCAGCGGCAGGCACGCGCCTTCCTCCAGCGGCTTCGGCCGCCCTCTCCCGAGGTGTTTTGCATGCCATCAGTCGTATCGCCCAACCGTTCTGGCGCGCGTTCTGCGCGCACACCGTTCTGGCGCCGTACCGCCGCAGGCCTGTGCATGCTTGGGGTAACGTTGTCCGCACCGCTGGCCGCGCAGGACCCGGCGCAGGTCAACACCTTCATCGGCAGCAAGGATGACGGCAATACCTACCCTGGCGCCTCGGCGCCGTTCGGCCTGATCCAGGTCAGTCCGATCGGCGCGCACTACGCCGGCTGGCGCTACGACGACCCCAGCATTCGCGGTTTCGGGCATTCGTTCCTGTCGGGGGCCGGCTGCTGGGAACAGGGTGGCCAGGTGTCGATCCTGCCGGTCACCGGGCGCATCGGCCCCGGCGGCGACTTCGATACCAAAGATGCCAAGGCCTTCGACCAAAAGCGCTATGCCGCGCGTTACACGCACGACGGCCAAGTGGGCCAGGCCGGCTACTACAAGGTGCGGCTCACCGATTACGGCGGCATTGACGCCGAAGCCAGCGCACTCACCCGCGCCGCCACCGAGCGCTACACCTTCGCGCCGGGCGCAGACACCGGCCATGTGTTGGTCAATGTGGCGCAGGCCAACGACCGCCACGTGGTGATCGGCAGCCAGGTGCAGATCGTCGGCGACCGCGTGGTCGAGGGCAAACTCACGACACAGAGCTTCTGCGGCGGCCACGAATACACCACCTGGTTCCGGCTGGAATTCGATCGCCCGTTCACCGCGCATGGCGTGTGGGGCGAAGACGGCGGCGTGCCGGGCGCGCGCCACAGCATGGGCGGCGAACTCAAGCCCAACGGCGCTTGGCTCAGCTTCCCGCTAGGCAAAAACAACAACGCGCGTGCGGTGACCGTGGTCAGCGCTATCTCGCATGTGGATGCCGAAGGCGCCCGCACTAATCTGCGTGCCGATGGCATGCAGGGCGGCACGCTGCTCAGTCTTGAACAGATGCGCCAGCGCGCGCAGCAGACCTGGCGCAGCGAGCTGGCCAGCATGCAATTGGAAGGCGCCAGCAACGACGACCGCCGCGTGGCCTACACCGCGCTGTATCACGCCTTGCTGCAGCCGCTTACCGGCAGCGATGCCGATGGTCGGTATCGCGGCTACGACGATGCGATCCATCGCGCCGACGGCTGGACCTACTACGAGTATTTTTCGCTGTGGGACACCTACCGCTCGCAGAACCAACTGCTCGCCTTGTTGCAACCGACGCGCGCGCGCGACATTGGACGTTCGCTACTGGCGATCCATCAGCAAGGCGGCTGGCTGCCGCGTTGGGGTTACGCCAACTTCGACACCAACATCATGACCGGCGACCCGGTCACCCCGTTCCTGGTGGATCTGTGGCGCTTCGGTGCGCTGCAAGGCAACGAGGCGGAGGCGTATGCAGCGCTACGCCAAAACGCGTTCGACCAGCCGCCGATCAATGCGCGCCACGCCGGGCGCTCGGGCAATGCCAACTATCTGGCCAATGGCTTCGTCCAGTACGACCGCGCATTTCCTTCCAAGGGCATGGACGTGGACCCGCACCAGGGCGGCTCGGCCACCCTGGAATATGCATTGGCCGATTGCGCACTCGCACAGATGGCACACGCACTGGGCCACAGCGACGACAGCGCGCAGCTGCGCAAACGCGGGGGCAACTGGCACCGTGTGTGGGATGCGGATGTGCGCGATGCCGAGACCGGATTTGCTGGCTTCCCGCGCCCGCGGCTGGAAGACGGCGGCTGGTATGCGCCCTCCGACGACCACTACAGCCCACGCTCGGAGCACGGCTTCCACGAAGGCACGGCCTGGCAGTACCAGTGGCTGGTGCAGCAGGACATCCCCGGCATGCTGCAGGCCATGCACGGCAGCGAACAAACCGGCAAACGCCTGGACACCTTCTTCGCCTACGACGATTTGCTCAAGGACCCGCTCAATGGCGCACGCACGCACTGGGTGGTTGGCCCTTACAGCTATTACAACCAGTACCGCTACAACCCCAACAACGAACCGGATCTGCACGCACCGTGGATGTACACGCTGATCGGCCAACCGTGGAAGACCGCCACCGTGGTGCGCGCCGCGCAACAGTTGTTCACTAACGCACCCAATGGGGTGACCGGCAACGACGACCTCGGCACCATGTCGGCCTGGTATCTGTTCAGTGCCTTGGGCTTGTATCCGGCGGTGCCGGGCAGCGGTGAATTCCTGCTGCATGCGCCGCGTTTCAAGCGGGTCACGCTCAATTTGGGCAACGGCAAACGCCTGCGCATCGATGCCCCCGGCGCCGATGGCCGCGCGCTGCAGTACGTGGAGGGCGTGCGTTTCAACGGTACACCGCAGCGGCAGGTGTTCCTGGACTGGGCCCGGCTGCAGCAGGGCGGCACGCTGTCGTTCGCACTGACCAAACAGCCCCCGACGCAGGGCTGGGGCACGCAGGCGGACGCACTGCCAACCTCGTTCTGCGCCACGTCTGCAACCGCGCCGTGACCGCAGCAGGCTGAAAACCCTTCTCCCGCGCGCGGGAGAGGGGTTGGGGTTAGGGCACGGGGCGACGCCACGTGGTCAAGGGAGTGGTCAACGCGCGTGTCCGCAGACAGCCGCGCAGCACAGGACTGCTAGCGCCAAGACCTTCCCGTCGATGATTCACTCTTGAAGGCGCGTGGCGACGCGTTCGTCATGGTTGGCACTGAAAGATATCTGAGGCGCCCCTCATCCGCCCCGCGGGCCCCTTCTCCGGGTGGGAGAAGGGACTAACCAACCTTCGCCAGCCGGCTGTTGCGCCGCCCATACGCCAGGTACACCACCACGCCCAGCGCATTCCACAGCAGGAACCAGACCTGCGTCTTGCTCGGCAAACTCCAGAACAGGTACAGGCAGCCCAGGATCGCCACCGGTCCCACGACCCACGCCAGCGGCGTGCGGAAGGCGCGCGCACGGCCGGGTTCGCGCACGCGCAGCACCAACAGGCAGGCAGCCACCGCGGTGAATGCGGCCAGCGTGCCGGCGTTGGCCAATGCGGCGATCTCGTCGAGCCGCGCCACACCCGCCAGCGCCGCCACCAGCACCGCGGTGAACAAGGTGATCGCCACGGGCGTGCCGGTGCGTGCATTGACTTTCGACAAGCCGCGCGGCAACAGCCCATCGCGCGACATCACGAAGAAGATGCGGCTCTGCCCATACAGGAACGCCAGCAGCACGGTCGGCAACGCGATGATCGCCACTGCACCGATCACCAACGCCGCCTTGCCGTGGCCGAGTTCGCGCATGATCAGCGCCAGCGGTTCCGGACTCTTGCCGAACACGGTGAAGCTCATCGCACCCACTGCCGCCAGTGCTACCAGCACGTAAATCAGCGTGCAGCCGATCATCGAGCCGACGATGCCGATCGACAGATCGCGTCCGGGGTTCTTGGTTTCTTCGGCCGCAGTGGAAATCGCATCGAAGCCATAGAACGCGAAGAAGATAATCGCCGCCGCCGCCATCACCCCACGCTCCACGCCGTCCGGGCCCATCGTCTTGGAGAACCCGTACGGCATGAATGGCTGCAGGTTGGCGCTGTTGAAGGTCGGCAACGCAATGGCCACGAACACGCCCAGCGCGATGATCTTCAACACCACCAGCACGGCATTGAGCGTGGCGCTTTCCTTGGTGCCGGCCATCAGCATGCCGGCCACCAGGAAGGTGATCACTACCGCCGGCAGGTTCACGATGCCGCCGGCATGTGGCCCGGCGATCAGTTCATGCGGCAAGCTCACCCCCAACCACTGCAGAAAGCCGACGAAGTAGCCAGACCAGCCCACCGCTACGGTGCTGACGACCAGCGAGTATTCCAGCACCAGGCTCCAGCCCACCACCCAGGCGATGCTCTCGCCCAACGCGGTGTAGCTGTAGGTGTAGGCACTGCCTGCGGCCGGCATCATCGTGGCCATTTCTGCATACGCCAGCGCCGCGCAGGCGCAGACGATGCCGGCGGCCACGAACGACAGCAGCACCGCCGGGCCGGCTTTGTCGGCACCCACGCCAATCAGCGTGTAGATACCGGTACCGACGATGGCGCCGATACCGAGCGCGATCAGATGCGGCCAACTCAGGCTGCGGACCAGTTGCCGGCCAGCCTCGTGCACGGTGACCTGATCGATGGATTTGCGCCTGAGCCAAGACGACATGCGGACCTCGCGGGAATCAAAAGAATGCGCGAGTGTCGCCCAACGCAGCGCAGCAAAGCTATCGGTCCAAGGTCATGCGACGGTCGGGCAGGGCGCACACCGGCACGGCATCAGCTTCGCGCGCTGCGCATCGTGCAACGCCATCGCCGGACACAAGCACTCAGCACACACCGCTGTCTGTGCGACTGCCCAATCGCCGACTTCCGCTCACTCAATCGACGGACGATGCGGTGGACGCGCCTTGCGATAGACCCGCTGCACCGCCCAGGCACCGGCAAGCCCGACCACGCCGGCAGCAATGTGGCTCCAGTCGCGCACCCTCGGTGCTGCGCCATTGGCCTCATGGCCCCACAGGTTGAACCGCAGCAGCACCAGCGCGGCGACACCCAGGCCGAGCCAGAACCATAGCCGGGTTCCGCCGATCGTATAGATCACAAACGGCAACGCGGCGCCGATCAAAAAAATGCACCGGGAAAAAATACACCGTGCCGTAGGGCCGCATCAGGTACCAGACGATCGCCGCGAAGGCGCCCAGAAAAGCGAACAGGCCCAGCGCCAACAGACGGCCTTGATGCGTGGCCGTGGTCATCGGCAAGCCTCGCAACAGCAAACCCTCACCCTACGCACGCGCAGGTCACGCCGAGGCCACTGCAGTGCGAGCGTGCTGCAGGCCTCTACTGCGTTGTCTGGTTCGCTTCGTAATGGCGTTATGCGCAGCGTTACGCGGCGGTGCAACCGTGGCGCTGGAACCCGGCGCGTTTTTTCAACTGTGCGTGGTACGCCGTCACCGCAGGCAATGTCGTCTGCGCGATCGGGCTGGCCATCCAGCGTTGCGTCGACAGGCCCAGCACGATATCGGCCAAGGTGAAGTCCGCCCCGAGAACAAACGGACCGTCGCGTTGCAGTGGTGCATCAAGGATCGCCATGTGCCGGTTCCACTGCTCCACGCTCGCCGCAATCGCTTGCGGATCGGTATGCACCGCACTGCCGCGCACGGTCGCCATGAAGGCGTAGCGCCAGGCGGTATTGAGTTCGGTGGCCTGCCAATCCATCCATTGTTCGACCAGTGCACGCGCGGCGAGTGCGGCTGGCAGCAGATCGTGGCGTTGGCTGCGTGCGGCCAGCTAACGGCAGATCGTGTTCGACTCCCACAGCACCAACTCGCCATCGCGCGCCACCGGCACCAGCGCATTGGGATTGAGTGCGCGAAATTCCGGCGTCTGCACCGATGCAAAGCCGCTGCCATATGCGTGCAGCGCGTCGTCCAGCGCCAGCTCGTCGCACAACCACAGCACCTTGCGCACGTTGATCGACGTCGGCTTTCCGTAGATCTCCAGCATGTGTTCTTCCTTGCTACGCGTGATGGTGCCCACTCGGCGATGGTGGCGCGTCCTGCGTGCAACGCCAGAGGCTTGATGCGGCGAACGCAGCCGTATGCGTCGAGGTACGCTGCGCTGAGCAGCAGAGCGCGTATTGCATTCTCACCGCTGCAATCGTACGCCGCTACAACGCGATCTTGCCGGCGTAAGCATCGCGCACGCGCTGGCTGATGTAGGTGCTCAAACCGCGCCCCGTCGTGGCAAGCCGCTGCATGGTCGCCACGACGTCGGCACCCGTGCTGTCGGCGGTATACACGTACGTCTGGCCGCTGCGAAAACGCACCGCGATGGCGTCATCGGCCAGCGCGTAAGCCACCACGCCGGAGCAGCCGTCGCGATTGGCATAGCGCTGCATGCGGCCGGAGCTGGATGAGGTCATACCGGCAGGCTAGAGCCGCCGTCGTGATGGGTACTTCAACGAACGCGGCATTAGCGCATGCAGCAGCGGCGGAGCAAGCCATGCGGAATCCAAACCCGTGTGCACCTGGCTGGCGTAGCGGTGCAGACAGGCGCAATGCAGCGCAAACGCAGGCAGCAAGAGAACAGCCTGTGAGGTGAGCGCGGCAGAGGGCGCAACGCATCCGCTCAACACGTCGACCAACGCGACGCGACGCACCAAAGAAGTCCTGCGAATTGACCACGGCTTCCCGTCAACCGGATCACTCCACATCCACCCCATCGGCCCGCACCGGATACAACGCTGTCAGCGCCTGGCAGCGTTGTGCAAAAAGCGCATGCAGTTGCCGGATCGCCGGTGAAAACTGCTTGCGATGCGGGCACACCAGATGCAGCGGCAGGCGGTCGCCACACTCGGGAAGCAGCACCTCCAGCCCCCCGGCCTGCACGTCGGCGCAGACATCCAGCCACGACTTGTAGGCAATGCCTTCGCCGGCCACCGCCCAGCGCCGCACCACATCGGCGTCGTCGCACAGCATCGCGCCGCGCACCGGCACGACGTGGCGACGGCCTTCCAGTTCGAATTGCCAGCGGTCGTAGGCGCGCCCGGCCAGCACATACAGCAGGCAGGCATGCCCGCGCAGCGCATCCAACGTGGCGGGCCGCCCATGGCGCTGCAGGTACGCCGGCGCGGCCACCAGCACGCGGCGGTTGTCCGGTGCCAGCGGCAACGCCACATGGTCCGCATCGTCGATGCGCCCGAGCCGGAATGCCACATCCACCGGCGCGCGATACAGGTCGGCCACCTGATCGGACAAATGCAGCCGCAAGGTCAATTTCGGATGCGCGGCGCGGAATTCGGTCAGCCACGGCAGCAGCACGTTGCGGCCCAGGTCCGACGGCGCCGTCACCTGCAGCAAGCCCTGCAGCGCACTGTCATGGCCACGCACATGCTCGCGTCCGTCGCGCAGCAGCTCCAGTATCTGGCGCGCGTACGGCAGGTACTGCTCGCCCTCGGCGGTCAGCCGCAGGCTGCGTGTGGACCGAGCGAACAGGCGCAGATCCAGCGCGCGCTCCAGCCGCGCCACCGCTGCGCTGGCCTGACCAGGCAACAGGTCGGCCTCGCGCGCGGCACTGGAAAAACTGCCGAGCGCCGCGGTACGCACGAACAGCGCCAGGTCATCGAAGCGGACCATTTTCACTCCAATTGTGAAAGTGCTTGCGCAGTTTGCCGGTGTTTCTGTGAATGCAGGTGGCCGACCATGCAGCTCCCTCCCGCACGACGTCCCGCCATGAAAGCGATTGCCTATCCGCAACACGGCCTACCCATCGACGACCCGCGCGCGCTGGTCGAACTCGAGCTGCCGCTGCCCACCCCCGGCCCGCGCGACCTGCGCGTGCGCATCCACGCCGTCTCGGTCAATCCGGTCGACACCAAGGTGCGCAGCAACGCCGCGGTGGACGCCCCGCGCGTACTCGGTTGGGACGCCAGCGGGGTGGTCGATGCGGTCGGCGAGGCGGTCAGCCTGTTCCGGCCCGGCGATGCGGTGTACTACGCTGGCGCGCTGACCCGCCCGGGCACCAATGCCGAGTACCACCTGGTCGACGAGCGCCTGGTCGGGCGCAAGCCGGCCACGCTCGATGACGCTGCGGCCGCCGCGTTGCCGCTGACCGCCATCACCGCCTGGGAACTGTTGTTCGACCGGCTCGGCATTGCCGAAGGCGGCGGCCAAGGCCAGGCGCTGCTGGTCGTGGGTGCGGCCGGTGGCGTCGGCTCGATCCTGGTGCAGCTGGCGCGCACGCTGACCAAGCTGACCGTCATCGGTACCGCCTCGCGCCCGGATACCCAGGATTGGGTGCACGCACTCGGCGCGCATCACGTGATCGACCACAGCCAGCCGCTCAGCGAAGGCCTGCAGCGGATCGGCATCGCGCAGGTGCAGCACGTCGCCAGCCTCACCCACACCGACCAGCACTTCGCCCAACTGGTCGAGGTGCTTGCCCCGCAAGGCCAGCTGGCCTTGATCGACGACCCGGCCACGCTGGACGCGCTGCCACTCAAGCGTAAGAGCCTGTCGCTGCACTGGGAGCTGATGTTCACCCGCTCCCTGTTCGAGACCGACGACATGATCGCCCAGCACCATCTGCTCAATCGCGTCGCCGAGCTGGTGGATACCGGCGTGCTGCGGACCACCCTTGGCGAGCACTACGGCCGCATCACCGCCGACAACCTGCGCCGCGCCCACGCCGCGCTGCAATCGCACCGCACCCGCGGCAAGCTGGTACTGGAAGGCTTCTGACCGCAGACGCCTTAAGCACGACAGCGGTCTGTCATGGCCGCTGTCGCGCTGCCCCCTCCTGCAGCGCCGCCGCGCGATCGCCGCTGGTCACGATACGCGACGCAGCTGTTGCGACAGGCACCGCTACACTGCGCGTATGTCATCCCAATCCCTGATCCTTCTCGGGCTGCTTGTCGTAGTCCTCGTGTTGCAGCTGCTCGCACTGCTGCGACGTCCGTCCACCACCGCACTGGAGCATGCGCTGCGCGCCGAGCAACGCGACGGCCGCGGCGAACTGCGCGAGCAACTCGAAGGCCTGGCGCGGCAGCAGGACGCGCGCCTGGAAACCTTCGCACGCAACCTCACCGAGCTGTCCACGCGGACCGACCAACGCCTGGACCTGCTGCGCGACGCGCTCGGCGAAGACGCCCGCAAGGCGCGCGAAGAAAGTGGCCTTGCGCAACAGCGCACCGGCGAACTGCTGACCCTGCGGCTCACCGAACTGCGCACCCAACTCGAAGGTTTCGGTCAGCAACAGGAAACCCGCATCCACGTGTTCGGCCAGCAATTGACCGAACTCATTGCGCGCACCGACACGCACATGGCCGCACTGCGCGAAGCGCTGGCCGAAGACTCCCGCAAGGGCCGCCAGGAAGCCGGGCAATCGCAACAGCGCTTCACCGAAGCGCTGGGCCAGCGTTTGAACGAACTCACCCAGCGCAACGAACTGCGCATCGGCGAAATGCGCGCCACGCTCGAGCAGCAGCTGGCCAGCCTGCAGAGCGACAACGCCAGCAAGCTCGAATTGATGCGCGCTACGGTCGACGAAAAACTCCAGACCACGCTCAACACGCGTCTGGATGCCTCCTTCAAGCTGGTGTCCGAGCGGCTGGAACAGGTACAGCGCGGACTGGGCGAAATGCAGCAGTTGGCCACCGGCGTGGGCGACCTCAAGCGCGTGCTCACCAACGTCAAGGACCGTGGCGGCTGGGGCGAAGTGCAGCTGGACAACATCCTCGAGCAGACACTGACGATGGAGCAGTACGCACGCAGCGTGCGGGTGAAACCCGACAGCGCCGAAGCGGTGGATTTCGCGATCCGCCTGCCCGGGCGCGGCGACGACACGGTGGTGTGGCTGCCGGTCGATGCCAAGTTCCCGCGCGAAGACTACGAGCGCCTGATCGACGCGCAGGAAAAGGGCGACCTGGATGCGATCAAGAACTCGACCGCGCAGCTGGAACGCGCCATCCGCATCCAGGCCAAATCGATCAGCGACAAGTACGTCTGCCCGCCGCACACCACCGACTTCGCGGTGATGTTTTTGCCGACCGAAGGCCTGTATGCCGAAGTGATCCGGCGCGCCGGCCTGGTCGATCTGCTGCAGCGCGAGCATCGCGTGGTGCTGGCTGGCCCGACCACGTTTACCGCCTTGCTCAACAGCCTGCAGATGGGCTTCCGCACGCTGGCGATCGAGAAGCGCTCCAGCGAGGTCTGGCAGGTGCTGGGCGCGGTAAAGAGCGAGTTCGGCAAGTTCGCCGGCATTCTGGAGAAGGCCGAGCGGCAGATCAGCACGGTCGGCAAGAGCCTGGGCGAAGCCAGCCGCAAGACCCGCACCATCGAACGCCGCCTGCGCGGCGTGGAAACCCTGGCCGGCGAGCAATCGCAGGCACTGCTGGACGATGGCAGCGACGAAGGCATTGCAAGTTCACCGGACGACGGCGGCGACGAGCACGAATAAGGCAGCGGAGCGAGATCGGACAGGCCGCCGAACTGCGGTCGAAAACGGACACATTCGGAAGAGCGCATTTGGACGCGATGGGTTTACCGGTCGGGCGTCGCGCAGAGGTCCGCGCTTGCGAAGGGCAATGCGCTGCGCGGCTAGCGGCATGACCCAGCGCGATCATGACTGCCGCCGCGATAAGGCACCCTTGGGTGCGATGGGCATGACCCGACGTCCATCTCGCGCCCGCATTCCAGGCGCAGCCGGACCGCGTTACCAACCCCGCCCACACCACGCAGACACGGATGTCGCGATGCTTGTCATCACGTTCCGAGGGAGTCTTGCCATGTCCAGTCGTTGGATCTACACCTGCGTCTGCGCGCTGCTGCTGGCCGCCTGCAGCAATGCGCCAACCGCCTCTTCCGCTGCGCCGGCCGCTCAGGCGCCTGCCGCACAAGCGAGCGCCGACGCCACAGCCTGCACCGCGAAAGGTGGCCAACTGCGCCCGGTCGGCCGCATGCAGATTCCGCGCTGCATCGTGCCGTATGCCGATGCCGGCAAGACCTGCACCGACAACGCGGACTGCAGCGGCGACTGCCTGGCCACCAGCATTGTGCCAACCGGCACCGCGACCACCGGAACCTGTCAGCGCGACAGCGATCGCTTCGGTTGCCGCCAGGAGGTGGTCGGCGGCAAGGGCCAAGCAGCGTTGTGCATCGACTGATGTCTGCGTGAGGCGGGCGATTCGATCCGGCGCCTCGAACACGCAGTGCGCCAGCACCAGCGCCAACTAACACGCAATACCATCGACATCGCAGACCCAGCGATGTCGATTCGCCGCGCTGTCGCGCTGCGTCGACGGCTTCGACCATGGGGCCCAGCCAATCGGCATCCAGATGCGAACGCGCGTGCAGGCCGTCGAGCACTTCTTGGACACGCAGCGATACATCCAAGCGTTCAACCGGCTGCGGGGCGACAGACCGATCCGTGTGCACGTAGCGCTGCCATAACGGCGACCACGCGTGACTCAGATGTCGGTATCGCACTCGCTTGTGCGCGGGCTATGCTCGGCGTTCTCTACGGATATCAGGATGCACGCATGAGCCAGACGCTGTACGACATTCCCGTGATCCGCATCGAAGGCGAGCCGGCCACCTTGGCCGACTACCGCGGCAAGGTGTTGCTGCTGGTCAACGTGGCCTCCAAGTGCGGCCTGACCCCGCAGTACGAAGGGCTGGAAGCGCTGTATCGCGACAAGCGCGCGCAGGGCCTGGAAGTGCTGGCGTTTCCGGCCAATGACTTCAACGGCCAGGAGCCGGGGAGCGAAGCGGAGATCGCGCAGTTCTGCCAGCTCACCTACGACGTCACCTTCCCGATGTTTGCCAAGATCGCGGTCACCGGCGACCAGGCGCACCCGCTGTATCAGACACTGACCAGTACGCATCCGCACATCACCGGCGACGGCCCGATGCGCGAAAAACTCGCTGGCTACGGCATCGCCCCCAACCCTGCGCCCGGCGTGCTGTGGAACTTCGAAAAATTTCTGATCGGCCGCGACGGCAAGATCATCGACCGCTTCGCCCCGGACATTCCCGCCGACGATGCGCGCCTGCGTCAGGCGGTCGATGCGGCGTTGGCGGCCCACGCATAGAGCCCGGTCGGCATTGCAATGTCGCGTAACGTGCTTGTAAGGCGCCAGAGACCAGGAAATGACCTTCAATCACTTCGTCAGCTCTTCAATGCTTGCGTTTTAGCTGAGTGGCTGTTCGCATACGCCTGGCATGGCGTCCAAGTCCGACGGCGTCCAAGTCCGAAGGCGGTCGATGCGGCGTTGGCGGCCCACGCATAGAGCCCGGTCGGCATTGCAATGTCGCGTAACGTGCTTGTAAGGCGCCAGAGACCAGGAAATGACCTTCAATCACTTCGTCAGCTCTTCAATGCTTGCGTTTTAGCTGAGTGGCTGTTCGCATACGCCTGGCATGGCGTCCAAGTCCGACGGCGTCCAAGTCCGACGCGCAGGCCGAGCGTTACATCATCGACTGTTCTCGAGACTGGGCCGAGTCCGTCGTTACAGAAGATCGGTCAAAGCGCAGGATCTACTTTGCCGACGACTTCATCGGTACTGACACCAAGGGCCGCAGATACGATAAATCCCAGGTCACGCGCGAGACTGGTCCTGCCAAGCAGATCATTTCCAACACACTCGACCAGGTAAGCGTCAAGTTCTTCGGCGATACCGCGATCGCTCACGGGAGTGAAACATGGACCCGTAAAGACGGCTCTACGGGCCGATATGTCTGGACCGATATCTGGGTCAAGCGGAGTGGTCAGTGGCAAATCATCACTGCGCAAGATGCGGCGGCACCGGTGCTGGTGCCGCCTCGCGACGACGGCACCTAGCAGTGCTGTCACACCGAGGCGTTTTGCAACACTGCGCAATGCAGGCGTTCGAAGCGACGCTCCAACGTTTCTGCCTCATGGCCCACAACGTAAAAGCCCGGGATCGCTCCCGGGCTTTTACGTGCATCACTCACCACATCCGACCGGTCAACGCACCCAGCTCGGGATCGGCATCGCGTTACCCGGCACGGTGTTGTCCTTGTCCTCGCGCAGGTAGTCCGGCAGCTCGTTGTTCTTTTCACTGTGGCTGCGCAGATCGCGGGTGATCTGGTAATTGCGGCGCTGCATCCACGCATCGCGGGTCAGCGCGTATTCGTCTGGCGCCTGGTCGCGCAGCGAATCCAGCGACATCAGCTGCGCGCGCGTGTCCACCAGCTGCAGGCCCTGCAGTGCGAAGCGCGTACCGCCGTCGTCCACCTGGCGAACCCACGACAGCGGAATATCGCCAGCCAGCCCGAAGGTGTCGCGGACGGTGCGCGGCCCGAACAGCGGCAGCTCGAAGTAGCGCGAGTTGCGCCAGCCCCACGCGCCCAGCGTCTGACCGAAGTCTTCGCTGCGCCGCGGGATGCCGGCCGCCGAAGCGGGGTCGAACAGACCCGCCACACCCAGTGTGGTGTTCATCACGAAGCGGCCCAGCGACTGCACCGCATAGACCGGGTGACCCTGCAGCAGCTGATTGACCATGGTCAGCGGCGTGCCGAGGTTGTCGAAGAAGTTGGTCACACCCAAACGGGCCGGGCTCGGCACCACCTTGGTGTAGGCCGTCGCCAGCGGACGCGCCACGCCACGGTCTACTGCCATGTTGAAGCGGTGCATGCCGCGGTTGTAGCGCTCCCACGGGTCGTAGGCCGGCGCCGCGCCCGGCTGTGCCGGTGCGCCGTTGGCACCTGCTTGCGGGGTGGTCGAACCATACAACGCATCGAAGTCGCTTTCGGCATCGGTCGGCGCGCCTGCAGCGGCGGTGTCGGTGCCCGCAGCGGCCTGCTGATCGGCAGGAGCAGCAGCGCCGGCCGGCAATGCGTCGGGGGCGGCCATGCCGGCGGCGGCCGGCTGCGCGGTCACCCCGGCGTCGTCGCGTGCCGGGGCATCGGCAACTGGCGCGATGGCGGTACCGCCCGAGGGCGGTGCGGATTTGGGCGCTTGGCTGGCGCAGGCACCAAGCACCAGGCAGGCCAACAACGGAAGAGAACGGAACTGGGTCATGGGGTGGCGCTCAGGCCTGAAAATCAAGAGTGGGGGACAACCGGTAGGCAGCGCGCAATTCGTCCAGACCGGACGCCTCGCCCACTACCGCGCCACTGCCGGTTTGGCGCAACCGGGCAGCCAGTTCGGCCAGCATTGCAACGCCGGCACTGTCCAGACGTTGTACACCCGCCAGGTCCAGCGTGCGCGCGCCATCCAGCTGCGCGATCGCCTGCGCCCAGGCCGCGGTGACCGCGGCACGGTCGAGCACGCCGGTGATGATCAGCGTGTCGCCCGTGCGTTGCACGGTATTAGTTGCCATTGGCCGGTGCCGCACCGACCTGCAGGTTGCCGCTCCGCAGCTCCGCAGCCACCTTGGCGATGCCCTTCTCGCGCAGTGGGCCGTCAAACTGGGTCTTGAAGGTCTGCACGTAGGAGATACCTTCGATCATCACGTCGAAGATCTTCCACTGGCCGCCGGTATTGCGCATCAGGTAATCGACCGGGGTCGGATCGTTGCCGGCGCGCAGCAGGTCGGTGGAAACCTTGACGCCGCGGTTGCCCGGCAGCGCGCTTTCGGACTTGGCGCGGAAGGTCGGCTTGCCTTCGAAGTTGAGCAACGCGGTGCCGTAACGCTGCATCAGGTTGTCGGCCAGTGCATCGGCAAACAGCTTGACGTCGGCATCGGACGCGCCGCGACCATGCACGCCCAGCACCAGGCGGGCCGAGTAGTCGCGGTCGAAGGCCTTGTTCAATTCGCCATTGATGAACTGACGCAGCGCCGCCGGGTTGCTACGGAACTCGGCACGGCGTTGGTCCAGCGTGCTCAGGATGCGGGTGCTGCTGTCGATGACGGTCTTGGTCGCTGCGCCCTGCGTCGGCGCGCTGGCAGCTGCCGGCTGCGCCAGCACGGTGGCCGGTGCGCACACCAGCAGGGTCGAGGCCAGGACAGCGGAAAGCAGGGTGGTTTTCATTGGTGTGGTTCCGTAGAGGGAGGAGCGGTCTGGGCCGGCGCGGGGGCCTGGCCATTGGTGGCGGCCGGCGGCATTGCTGCCGCTCCCGCCACCACTGAACATGTATTTGCCGACTAGCTGCAGCAGATCCACTGCCGGCTGGGTGAAGCCAATTTCGTCGCCCGGCTTGAGGGTGTCCGGGTCGCCGCCCGGCTGCAGCCCGATATAACTCTCACCGAGCAAGCCGCTGGTGAAGATGCCGGCCGAGGTGTCGGCGGGCAGATCCTTGTATTTGGTATCCAGCGACAAGGTCACGATCGAATCGAACTTGGTCGGGTCCAGGCTGATCTCCGACACCTTGCCGATGGTCACCCCGCCGATCTTCACCGGTGCCTGCGCGCGCAGCTGGCCGATCTGGCTGAAGCGGGCGGTCAGCGTGTACTGGCTGGAGCCAAAGCCCCAACGCTGGTTGGTCGACGCCACCGCCAGCACCAGCAGCGAGGCCAGGGTCAGCAGCAAAAAGGCACCGACGGCGAATTCGAGTCGTGGTCCACGCATGGCCATAGTTATTCCACTCACCTAAACAACATTGCAGAAAGGACGAAGTTGAACATCAGCACCAGCAGCGATGCATTCACCACCGCGCGGGTGGTGGCGATCGAGGTGCCTTCGATGGTCGGTTCGGCATGGAAGCCCACATAGGCGGCCACCAGCGCGGCGGTACCGCCGAAGATCGCCGACTTGAGCATCGCCACGCCAAAGTCGTCCCAGACGTCCACGCTGTTGCTCAGCCCGGACCAGAACGTGCCGTTGTCGATGCCCAGCACATGCACGGCTTCGAAGTAGCCACCGGTGATTGCCAGCGAGCAGAACACGCCGGTCAGCAACGGCACTGTCAGCACTGCCGCCCAGAAGCGCGGCGCCACGGCCTTGGCGACCGGGTCGATGGCCATCAGCTCCAGCGCCTTGATCTGGTCGGTGGCGCGCATCAAGCCGAGCTCGGCGGCGATCGAACTGCCGGCGCGGCCGATGAACAACAACGCGGTCAGCACCGGCGCTAGTTCGCGGTACAGCGACAAGCCCAACAGTGTGGACAGCGCGTCCGACGCACCGTAGGTGGTGAGCGTGCGATAGCCCTGCAAGGTCAGCACCAGGCCGACGAAGGCGCCGCCCACGGCGATGATCGGCAACGAGCGCGCACCGACCTTGTAGATCTCGCGCACCAGCTCGGCGATGAAGTCGCGCGTGGGCAATGAGCCGCGCAGTACCGTGAGCGAAAACAGGCCGGCGCGGCCGAAGGCACGAATGGAATCGGCGAAGGCCATCAGGCAGCACTCCGGTCGCGGCGGGGGGCGGCATCGAAGGCGATCGGACCGTCCGGCTGGCCATGCAGGAACTGCTGCACCAGCGGGTCGGTGCTGTCTTGCAACTGCGCAGGCGTGCCGGCGAACACGATGCCGCCATTGGCAATCACCACCGCCTGGTCGCAGATCGGCAGCGTCTCGTGCACATGGTGGCTGACGATGATGCTGGTTAGCCCCAGGCTGTCGTTGAGGCGCTGGATCAGGCTCATGATCACGCCCGAGGCGATCGGGTCCAAGCCGGTGAGGGGTTCGTCGTAGATCATCAGCGGCGGATCCAGCGCCAGCGCGCGCGCCAGTGCAACACGCCGCGCCATGCCGCCGGACAACTCGCGCGGCCACGCATCGGCCGCAGCCAGCAGGCCCACTGCATGCAATTTCATCTGTACCAGCCGCTGCAGCACCGGAGCCGGCAGACGGGTGTGGGTGCGCAACGGAAGCGCGACGTTGTCGGCCACGCTCAGGTCGGTCAGCAGGCCATTGCCCTGCAACAGCACACCGACGTTACGGCGCATCTCCAGCAGCGCGCGGCTACCGGTGGGAATTGCATTACCGAACAACGTGACCGTGCCGGCCACCGGGCGCAGTTCGCCGGTCAGCGCCGCCAGCATGGTGGACTTGCCGCTACCGGACGGACCGAGCACGGCCGTAATGCTGCCGCGTGGCACATCCAGCGAGACATCGCGCAGGATCGTGCGCCCGCCGCGATCGATGCGGACACCGGACAACTGCACGACAGGGGAAGCGGAAGCCGTCATCGGTGCCTTTAACAAAATTCCAACGCGATAGAGTAGCCCGCGCACCGCTGAACATAACCAGACTGGCGCGTGCAGTATTGTCGCATTGCGCAGCCTTGAGCAACGTGCGTCTCAGTACGTTTCTGCGCAACACTGCATGCCGTGCCACATGCTGTTCTCACCGGTTGTGACTGCCCTGCGGCATCATGCACGTATGACGCCAGCGCCCGATTTCCGTCTTTATCCATCCAACGCGCTGGATACCTTGGCTGCCCTGCTCGCGCAGGAGTTGCGCCGGCCGGTGCCCGGGCAGCCGGTGTTGCAGCCGGAGGTGGTGCTGATTCCGCAGGTGGCGATGCGGCGCTGGTTGCAGTCCACGCTGGCGGCCGAGCACGGTGTTGCGGCGAATCTGGAGTTTCTCACCCCAGGCGAATTCGTCGCGCGCGCGCTGGAGCGCAATCTCGGCGCGGCCGACGACGATCTGGACATGGCCACCATGCAGTGGCGTTTGTACGCTGCGCTGCAGGCCGACCTGGGCAGCGATGCGGCACTGGCGCCGCTGGCCGGGTACCTGGCCGATGGCGATGCGCTCAAGCCGTGGGCGCTGGCCGGCGAGTTGGGCAATGTGTTCGAAAAGTATCAGGCATGGCGACGCGACTGGTTGCTGCGTTGGGAAGGTGGTGCCGAGCCGGACGACCCGCAAGCCCGGCTGTGGCGCAGCATCGCTACCGGCCGGCAATACCGTGCGCGGCGCATCGGCCAATATCTGGATCGCTACGCGCGCGCCGATGGGCCGTTGCCGCAGGGCCTGCCCAAGCGCGTGTTCGCGTTCGCCATCCTCAATATTTCGCCCGACGTGCTGCGCGTGCTGGCCACGCAAGCGCGCGTGGGCACGCTGCACTTCTATCTGCCCACGCCCACGCAAGGTTACTGGGGCGATCTGCAGACCTTGTGGCAGCGCCGACGCGAAGACGGTGCCGTGCAGCTGTTCGCCGAGCAGGTGCAGGAGAATCCGTTGCTGCAGGCCTGGGGCGCGGCCGGGCGCGATTTCATGGCGCTGGTGGGCGACTACGAGGTCGTGCATCCGCTGGCCGAAATTGCGGCCTATGCCGATCCGCTCGACTCCGGCCGTCGCACGTTGGCCGATGGCGGGCTGGGCGACAGCCTGTTGCGGCACATGCAGAGCGATCTGTTCCATCGCCGCGCGCCTGCAGTTCCGGCGTTGTTGCCGGCGGTGAACCTGCATGACCCCAGCCTGCAGGTCCACGCCTGCCACACGCGACTGCGCGAGTTGCAGGTGTTGCACGACCAACTGCGTGCGCTGCTCGACGACGCGCGCTTCGACCCGCCACTGCAGCCGCGCGAGATTGCGGTGCTGTCGCCCAATATCGACCCGTACGTGCCGTATCTGGATGCGGTGTTCGGCAGTCACGGCAACGACGATGCGCTGCCCTATGCGTTGGCCGATGCCAGCCCGCTGGCGAGCGAGCCGCTGGCCGAGGTGTTTCTGACGCTGCTCGGCTTGCCGATTGCACGTTTCGGTTTGCATGAAATTCTCGACCTGCTGGCCAGCGCGCCAATCGCCGAAGCGGCCGGCTTGGACGACGCCGGGCTGGAACGCCTGCGCAGCTGGCTGCACGCAGCCGGTGCGCGCTGGGGCCTGGATGCGGCGCATCGGCGGCAGCATCAGGCACCGGGCGACGATGCCTACACCTGGCGTTTCGCGCTGGACCGCCTGTTGCTTGGCCACGCCAGCGGTGCCGACGACGACATCGATGGGGTAGCACCGTGGCCGCAGCTGGAAGGCAGCGCGCTGGCCGCGCTCGATACCTTGGTGCGGCTGCTGCGCGTGCTCGAACGGCATCAAGCGGTGCTGGCCGAAGCGATGACGCCGGTGGAGTGGCGCGAGCGTTTGCTTGGCTTGCTGGAATCCTTGATTCCGGCCACGCCCACCGCGCCGCGTGCGCAGCGCGCGCTGGATCGCTTGCGCACGCTGATCGATCAATTCGCCCGCGATGCAGTCCGCGCCGAGTACGCAGGCAAGGTGCCGGCCGAGGTGGTGCGTGCACATTTCGCTGCGGTGCTGGGCGAGTCGGACACGCGCGCGCCGCTGCTCACCGGCGGTATCAGTTTTGGGCGCATGGTGCCGATGCGCTTGCTGCCGTTCCGCGTGATCTGCCTGCTCGGCATGAACGACGGCGACTTCCCGCGCCGCGACCCGGCTGCCGGACTCAATCGCCTGACCGCCGAACTGGGCACGGACCGTCGCCGGCATGGCGACCGTTCCACGCGCGAGGACGACCGCTTCCTGTTCCTGCAGTTGTTCGCTTCTGCACAGGACGTGTTTTATGTCAGCTATCTGGGTGCCGATGCGCGCGATGGCAGCGTGCGCGAACCGTCGGTGCTGGTCAGCGAATTGCTGGCAAGCGCCGCGCACTACCACGCTGCCAGTAACGCACTCGACACGCTGGTGGTGCGCCACCCGTTGCAGCCATTCGCCGCTGCTGCGTTCGGTGCGCTGGGCGAGGAGAGCGACGACGGCGCCGACCCACGCCGTTTCAGTTATCGCCGGCAGTGGCGCCCGGCGGTGGACAGCCTGGTCGGCCAGCGGCAGCCGCTGGCGCCGTGGATAGCCGGTGCATTGCCGGCCGACGAGATTGCGTTGCCGGCCAGCGTGTCCATCGACACGTTGCGCCGGCTGTTTGCCGACCCGGCCGGGCAGTTCCTGCGCCATCGCCTGGGCATGCGTCTACCCGATCCGGCCGGCGAAGACAGCGATCTGGAACCGTTGCTCGCACCGACGCGCGGGCTGGATCAATACGGGTTGCAGCAGCAGGTATTCGAAGCCGCATTGGCCGGCGACACCGAGCGCCTGTACGAGCGCCTGCGTGCCCGCGCGCTGCTGCCGTCCGGCCCGTTGGGGAGGCGCCAGCTCGACGAACGCGTGGCGCAATTGCGCCCGTATGCCGACGCATTCCGGCAGTGGTGTGGCGAGTCGCCGGCCGAGTCACGCCGGCTGCAGGTGCAGATCGGCGATATCGAACTGCACGGCCGTGTGCCGGGCTGGTATGCAGGCGGAGTGGGGCGCGTGCATGTCGGCGCGCTCAGCGGCCGCAGTGCTATTCGTGATGGCCTGGAATGGTTGTTGCTGCGGGCCGCCGGCGAGCATGCGCCGTACGTGCGTTTCTTCGAACACGACGACGGCCTGGGTCCGCATCCCATCGATGCGCAGCCGCTGTCGCAACCGCAGGCGCACACCGCATTGGCCGAATTGCTGCAGCTGTATTTCCACGGCTTGCAGGCGCCGCTGGCGTTCGCGCCGTACAGCAGCTGGAAATACCACCAGGCTGCGCGCGACGACGATCTGGACAAGGCCATCAAGGAGGCTGCCGGGCAGTGGCAATCGGGCTTCGGCTGGAGCGAATCGCACAGCCCGGAGCTGCGCCTGGTCAACCGCGGCCGCGACCCGTTCGCCGATGCGCAGCGCTTCGCCGAGTTCGCCATCACCAGCCATCGCGTGTACGACTTGCTCGAGCGCGGCAACGCCGACGCCACGCTGGAGACGGAGCGTGTGATCGAGAGCTGGCGCCACTGGCACGGCGCGCAGGAAGACGCCGAATGAGCGCCAGCCCTGTCACCGACCCGTACCTGCACCTGCCGCTGCATGGCGTGCGCCTGATCGAAGCCAGCGCCGGCACCGGCAAGACCTTCACCCTGGCCACGCTGTTCACCCGGCTGGTGGTCGAACGCGGCCTGCGCATCGGCCAGATCCTCGCGGTTACCTTCACCGAGGCCGCCACCCAGGAATTGCGCCGCCGCATCCGCGAGCGCCTGGTGCTGGCCGCAACCCTGGTTCCAGATGCCTCGCCCGCGACCGAACTACTCGCAACGCAGGCACCCAACGTTCCACCGGCTTCTGTCGGAGCGGCCCCGGCCGCGACCGACCACGCCGACGACCCGTCGCGGCCAGGGCCGTTCCTGCAGGAAGCGCCCGACATCCTGCTGAGCCGCGCCATCCTCGCCACCCATCTGGCCACCGGCACCGAAACCCCCGCGGCCCTGCGCCGCCGCCTGCAGCAGGCGGTGGAAGAAATCGACCTGGCCGCGGTGTTCACCATCCACGGCTTCTGCGCGCGCGTGCTGCGCGAACACGCGCTGGAAAGCGGCCAGGCGTTCGCCGCGCCGGAACTGCTCGCCAACGACCGCGAATTGCTCGGCGAAGTTGCGTCCGATCTGTGGCGCCAACGTGCGGCCGATGCGGCGATGGCCGAAGACCTCATCGCGCTGTGGTCGGGCGGCCCGGAGGCATTGGCCAGCGATCTGCGCGCCTTGGTGCGGCATCCAACGCTAGTGCCGGCGGTGACGAGGACTACCGACGATTCGGCCGCGTTGTTGCAGGCCGTGCACGCTGCAGCCACCGCATTGGCCACCGCATTCCAGGCGCAGGGCACCGCGTTTTTCGACGCCATCATGTCGGCTATCGATGGCGGCATCCTGAGCAAGGTCAGCTACAAACCCGAGTGGCTGGCATCGCTGTGGCACTGGTTCGAGAGCTTCGCTGCCGCGCCATCGTTCAACACCGCGCCGCATCCCAAGTTGCTCAAGTTGACCGCTGCGGAACTGGCCGCCGGCACCAACAAGAAGTTTGTCGACCGCACGCCAAGCTCGCCGATGAGCCACCAGATCGATGGCTATCTCGCTGCGTTGGCGCGTGTCGAGCAATGGCGCAGCCATCGCCGCATCGCCCTGCTGCATGCCCTACGCGACGATGCCATCGCACGGCTGGCGCTGCTCAAGCGGCAACGCCGCGTGCAGACCTACGACGATCTGGTGGATGGCGTCGCACATGCACTGCAAGGCCCGCAAGCCGAGGTCTTGGTACAGCGTCTGCGTGCGCAATACGCCATTGCGCTGGTGGACGAATTCCAGGACACCGACGACCGCCAGTGGGCGATTTTTTCCAACGTGTTCGGCGAAGGTCCGCTCGCGCAAGCGGCCGGTCTGGAAGCGGCGCTGTTTCTGATCGGCGACCCCAAGCAGGCCATCTACGGCTTTCGTGGTGGCGACGTGCGCACCTATCTGGCCGCCGCAGTCACCGCCGAACTCGCCCCGCCGCTGAGCCACAACTTCCGCTCGCGCCCCGGCGTGCTGGCGGCCATCGACGCGCTGTATGCCCAGGCCGGCTATAGCGATGCCTTCCTCACCGACGGCATCGCCTTCCACCCGGTGCAGCCCGGCACCAAGCGCGTAGATGCCGACCTGCAACGCGACGGCGCCACTGCGCCGGCGTTGACGCTGTGGCGCGCGCCGGAACCGCCGCCGCCACCTGCCGCGGCAGCGGCAAAAACCAAGCAAGCAGGCAAGCCCAAACCCTGGAGCGCCGGCCGCGCGCGCGAGTTGGCCACTGCGGCCTGTGTCGCCGCGATCCGCGGCTGGTTGGCCGGTGGCCGCGATGGCACGGCCACCATCAATGCGCGCCCGGTGCAGGCCGGCGATATCGCCGTGCTGGTGCGCAGTCATGGCGAGGCCACGCGCATGCAACAGGCGCTCGGCGCGGTGGGCATCCCGGCGGTGGCGGCCGGCAAGCAGAGCCTGTTCGCCACCGACGAAGCGCTGGAACTGCTCGCCCTGCTGCAGGCCTTGCTCGACCCGGGCGACGACAGCCGCCTGCGCGCCGCATTGGCCACGGTGTTGATCGGCGAAGACGCCACCGCCATCGCCGCACTGGCACGCGACGGTGAGCGTCATCGCCGCTGGCAGCAACAGGCGCTGGACTGGCGCGAACGCTGGCAGCGCGGTGGTCCGCTGGCCTTGATCGGCGATCTCGGCGCCACGCACGGGCAACGCCTGCTCGCGCTGGTCGACGGCGAGCGCCGCCTCACCAATTACCTGCAACTGGCCGAACTGCTGCAGGAAGCCGATGCCCGCGCGCTCGGTCCGCATGGCCTGGTCGACTGGCTATCGCGGCGCATCGCCAATGCCGACGACAACGACGAAGCCCAGCAATTGCGGCTGGAATCGGACGCGCGCCGCGTGCAGATCGTCACCCTGCACAAGAGCAAGGGCCTGGAATATCCGCTGGTGTTTTTGCCATACATCGGCATCGGCCGCGGCGACAAGGGCGCCGGCCGTCATTGCGTGGTGCATGCGCCGGAGCTCGGCCGCCAACTGCACTGGAACGTGTCCAAATGGAGCCGCGACAAGGACGACCCCACCTGGAGCGCCGCCGAAGCGGCCTGGAAGCAGGAACAACGCGCCGAAGACGCACGCCTGCTCTACGTCGGCCTGACCCGCGCCGAGCACGCGCTGTGGATCGCCAGCGGCAGCTTCCACCAGCACGAGCGCACCGCCTTGTCGGGCATGCTGCGCGCGCTCGATGCGCTGCAGGGCGCGGCGGGCGAGGGCGCGGTGGTGGTCGACACATCCACCCCGCCGGCCAACCTGCCGCGCCTGCCGCCACCGATCGAGGCGCAGGTGCCGGCCGCACGCAATCCGCAGCGACACATCGCACCCGAGTGGTGGGTCTACAGCTTCACCCAGCTGGCCAATGCCGATGCCGGCGCGGCCACCGATCCGATGGCCAGCGCCACCGTCGTCGGCAGCGGCGGCAGTGACGAACCGTCCGGCAGCGAGGCGGTGGCGGTTGCCGCGGCCATCGAGGCAGAACCGTTCGACCCGCGCTTTGCCGGCAACCGCTTCGGCGTGGTGATGCACGACGTGTTCGAGCGTTGCGACTTCGCCGCCTGGCACGCGTGGCAGCCCGGCCAACCCGCGCCCGACGGCCAGGCCGCCCCCATTCTCGAGGCCCTGCAACGCGGCGGTTACGCCCAGGACGAACTCGACGACGGCCTGCGCATGCTCACCGCATTGATCGGCCACACCCTCACCGTGGCATTGCCCGAAGGCACTCGCCTGGCCGACGTCCCCGAACCGCAGCGCCGCAACGAAATGGAATTCCACTTCGCCATGCGGCCCACCCGCGTCGATGCGCTGCTGGCGTTGCTGCATCGGTTTGGTGTGGTCGGCGACCGCCAGGCTTTCGGCGCGCGCCACCGCCTGGAAGGCCTGATGACCGGCTTGATCGACCTGACCTACACCGTCGACGGCCGCTGGTACGTGCTCGACTACAAATCCAACCGCCTGCCCAGCTACGACGCCGACGCCCTGATCCGCGCCATGGCGCACAGCGAGTACGAACTGCAGGCGCTGATCTATACCGTGGCCCTGCACCGCTGGCTGCGCTTCCGGCTGGGCGATGCCGCCGACGGTGGCAGCTACGACTACACCCGCGACTTCGGCGGCGTGCGTTACCTGTTCTGCCGCGGCCTGGACGCGGCGGCCTCTACCGACCCCGGCCCCCCGGCCCCCGGCGTCCACGCCTGGCGCTTCGACCCGGCCCTGGTCGACGCCCTGGACGCCTTGTTCGCCGGCAGCATCCCGCAGCCGACATCCAGCAACCCAGGCACGCCCAATGTCCACTAGCGCACAACCCCTCACCGCCGACGTACCGATGCCCCGCTCCCGCCGGGACGATAAGGCACTGGTTGCGCGCCACTGGCGCGCATGCCCTGGAGCGCCCGCGCCGGCTGGGGCGCGGAGCGCGGGGTGGGGTGAGGATCCGTCCGCCCGTCAGGCATCCCCCCCATGAATCACCCAAACCTCTTCAGCGCGCTCATCAAGGCCGAGGCCGTGCGCACGCTGGACCTGGTCTTCGCCCAGAGCTTGCAACGCCTGGATCCGGAGACCGACGCCCTGGTCCTGGCCGGTGCCGCACTCGCATCCCTGGCGGTCACCAGCGGCCATGCCGGGCTGGACCCGGCGCGCGCCAGCATGCTGCTGGACCAACGCGACGGCCCGGCGCCCACCCTGCCGGACCCCACCGACTGGCAACGCGCGCTCGCCGCCTCGCGCTGGGTCGACCAACCCAATCCGGAAGACCCCGCCGCCGCCGACTGCCCGCTGGTCCTCGAACACGGCCTGCTCTACCTGCGCCGCTATCGCGAATACGAGCGCCGCCTGGCGCTGGGCCTGCAACGCATCGCCGCCCAGTCGCCGCCCCCCTTCGACGCCGCCACGCTGGCACCGCTATTCGCACAGTTATTCCCGAACGCCACCCCAAGCCCTCTCCCCCCGGGAGAGGGGGCCCGAACGGCGGGTGAGGGGACGGGCCTGCCCGAGCCATCCGTCTACCAGGAAGGGACGGGCCTGCCCGAGCCATCCCACCACCATGACGGCACGAACCCACCCGCCCCGTCCCGCTCCCCAGACCGCCAGGCCCAGGCAGCCGCCCTGGCCCTGCGTCGCACCCTGCTGCTGGTCACCGGCGGCCCCGGTACCGGCAAGACCACCACCATCGCCCGCCTGCTGCTGTTGCGCATCGCGCAAGCGCACGTATCCGACACTCCGGCCCCGCGCATCGCCCTGGCCGCGCCCACCGGCCGCGCCGCCGAGCGCATGGCCGAAAGCCTACGCACCGCGGTTGCGCGCGCCATCGCCGACGGTATCCAGCTCCCACCCGCTCACTGTGCCGGGCAAGGGAAGCAGTCACCGAATCCCGCCGTTTCCCCTCTCCTTCAAGCGACAGAGCCAGCAAATACCGGCACATCCCCCCACCCGCCAGCGACAGATCCAGTAAACCCCGCTGTCTCCCCTCTCCCGCATGCGGGAGAGGGTGCCCGAAGGGCGGGTGAGGGCCAGCCACCCACCTGGCAATCCCTCCTCCCCACCAGCGCCAGCACCCTGCATCGCCTGCTCGGCGTCATTCCGGATTCGCCGCAGTTCCGCCACACCGCCGACAACCCGCTCCCCTTCGACCTGATCGTCGTCGACGAAGCTTCCATGGTCGACCTGCCGCTGATGTGCAAGCTGGTCGAAGCCGTGGCCGATGGCACCCAGCTGATCCTGCTCGGCGACGCCGACCAACTACCTTCGGTGGAAGCCGGCGACGTGCTCGCCGCCATCCTGCAGGCTGCCGGCCCCGGCGACGCCCTGCAGCCGCAGGACGCAAAGGCGCTGCAACCGCTGCTCGGCAACGTGCCCGGCGCCATCACGCCCACCGCCACCCATGGCGGCGGCCTGGCCGGCCACCGCGTGCACCTGCTGCGCGGCTACCGGCAGGCGCACGACTTCGCACTTGCCCCATTGGCCGATGCCATCCGCGCCGGCGATGCCGACACCACCCTGGCCCTGCTGCGCAGCGGCGAACTGGCGGGCGTGCACTTCCATGAAGACGGCGAAGACCCGCTCACCCTGGGCCGCGATGCACTGCTCGCGCACTGGCGCGCGCTGGCCGACGCGCAAGACCCGGCCGCTGCCCTGCGCGATGCCGCGCGCCTGCGCCTGCTCACCGCCGTCCGCGCCGGCCCGCAGGGCGCGCGCGGCCTCAACGCCCGTATCGAACAACTGCTGGCCGAAACCGGCTCAGGCGCCCGCCGCCTTGGCGGCGCCTCGCCCTGGTTCCAGGGCCGCCTGCTGCTGATCACCGAAAACAGCTACCGCCATGGCCTGTTCAACGGCGACGTCGGTATCTGTTTGCGCAGCGACCCGGGCGCCTCGGCAGCGTCCGGCGAAAGTGCGCATGCCCACGGCCGCAGCGGCGCCAATACCGGTGCAGGACGCAGCGACGCCGATCCCAACCCCGCCCACGCCGGGCAGGGCGCCTTCGTCGCCTGGTTCGAAGGCGACGGCGACGGCTATGTGCGCGGCTTTCACCCCGCCGCCTTGCCCGCGCACGAAAGCGCCTTCGCCATGACCGTGCACAAGGCCCAGGGCAGCGAATTCGACACCGTCTGGCTGCAACTGCCCACCCGCGACGCCCGCGTGCTCAGTCGCGAACTGCTCTACACCGGCATCACCCGCGCCCGCCGCGCCCTGCACCTGGCCGGCAGCGAAGCGGTCATCCGCGCCGCACTGGCCCGGCACGCCGCGCGTATCTCGGGCCTGGCGTGGCGATTGGGTGCGAAAGACGACAAGCCACCGCCGGTTCCAGCACCCACGCAAGCGCCCCTTGCACAGCCGCCGCCGAGTGCGCCTGTGCAAGGTGCGCTGTTCTGATCGAAACCGTCGGTGCCGGCGCTTGTCCCGCAAACGAATGGAGCGCTATTGGGCGCGAGCAGAATCCAAGGCGCGTGCTGCCGTCGATCGCTTGGATCCGGAGAGTTGGTTCGATCTGTGGCATACGCACGTGGACTGGGACGGACGCGGCCATTGGTCTGCTGAACATCGGCGCACGGTGAACGCTGTGGCGGTGCGCCTGTCGTGCTACCTGGAGGTGCGCTTGGCGCATCGAGGACCATCGGTGCAGTTGTGGGCAGACCTCAGCCCCGACACGACCAACACCGGCATCTACGCGCACTCGGCCAACCTCATTGGCTCACCGTTTCCTGCCACATTCCCCAACCTGGACTGGCAACAGCCACTGCCTGCCGACGTCGTTGCGGCCTTGCCGGCCACGCATCGCGCAGGCGTTGCGCCATGCCATGGCAGTCCCCGACATAGCGTGCAGCGTCGGCCTGTGCCGAGCCAAGCACGCGAGCACGACGATGTCGGCGCAGCGTGTGCGCTGCTCGCCAATACCGGCGTCGGGTTGGGTTGATGCGGCCCGTGCCTGTCGGGTGTCTCTTCGTCGCCGCACACAGGAATTCACCGCGCCGGCCTGGCGCTGCGCTGGGCGAGGATAAGGTTGCGAGCCTGGCCGTCCGCTCGAGCGCGTGATCGCGCCGCACGCATTGTCGCCGCCGACTGACGCACGCGTGAGCGCGGACACGCGACCGTTTCGTGCAGCGTTGCGCACGCGTGATCGTGATCACCGGTTCTGTCGTGTTGCCAACGAGCGCTGCCAGCACCGCCCCTCACTGTCAGAGGCCCTCACATGCAGCCCACCGCAATCCACTCCACCGCCGGCTTGCCCAGTGCAGACATGACGGCTGACCTGCGCGATTCCCCACCCGTCTGCGTGCCGGCACATGCCGCCGCAGACGCCGCCGCGCCGCCGCCGGGCGCCTTGCAGACCCTCATTGGCCGTCCTCCCCGCCCGGACGGACCACGGCATCGACGCACGCAGAGCTTGCCCGCGCGATTGACGCCTGCCCAGCGCAGCATGCTGGCCGAGCTTGGCGTCGCCGACACGCCCGTGCTGACGCCCACCGAGGCGGCCGTGCTGCGGGAGCTGCGTCTGCACCGGCCGCAGCTGCCGCTCGACACGCTGCTGTTCACCGACCCGAACAAGGACCCCGACGATGTCGTGACCTACACCATCGCCAAGCAGTTGCAGGTCGAAGGCTTTTTGCGTCTGACCGATGTCGTCGTCACCCTGGGCGATGCCGACATGCGATCGCAACGGGCGCAGCTGGCGAAGGGTGTCTTCGATCGCCTGGCATTGCCGGATGTTCGCGTCGCGCGTGGTCAGGACTATCCCATGACGTCCACGCAGGCCCGGGAGCATTCCAAGTTCCTCGCCGAGGGAGCCGCGCTGCGTGCGGCGCCCGACGCAGTCCACACCGATGGCGTACATGCGATGTGCGAGCGCCTGGCGACCTCGCCCCACAAGCTCGGCATGGTGGTCATCGCCGGAATGACCGATGCCAGCGCCTTGCTTGCCGAGGCGGGCGATCTGGTGCGGGAAAAGGTCGCGTCCATCACCATCATGGGAGGCATCGACCCGGCCAAGGACGCCGATGGTTTCGTTCAACCGGACACGCGCGCCTACAACAATGCCACCGACATCCACGCCGCCCGTGCGCTCTACCGGCGCGTGCAGCAACTCGGCATTCCTCTGCGCATCCTGACCAAGGAGGCTGCCTACAAGGCCGCCGTACCGCCGGCGTTCTACGAAGGCATGGCACGCAATGGCCACCCCGTGGGCGAGTACCTGCGCGATGTGCAGAAAAATGCCTTGAAAGGCCTGTGGGAAGGCATTCAGGCCAACCTGATCCCCGGCCTGGATACGGCGTGGTTCTTCCGTACGTTCGTTGCAGCAGAACCGCAAGATCCTGCGGCAACGGGTCAGCAAGGTGACATGACCTTCGACGCCATCTGGCCGCAGGTGACCAAGCTCAATCTCTACGATCCGCTGACCCTGCTGGCGGCGCTGCCCGGCACCGCGCGCCTGCTGTTCCAGCCAACGCCCATGCAGCGTGAGGGGGCCAGCCCGGTGGAGCACGTGGGCCACGCCGAGGTTGTGCGTCCGGAAAAAGCCAGGCTGTTGCTGTCGGCGCTGGCCAAGGCCGCGCTCGCCCAGGAAGACGAGGGGCAACACGCGCGCTGAGCGGTCCGCAGCATTCGCGGAGTGGCGCCGTCCGGCGTCATCCGCGAAGCGCGAGGTGGGGCACCACCCTCCACTTCGTCCGCCTGCTAACAGGCCAGGCGGCTTACTTGCCCTTCTTTTCCTGCTTGGCCGCGCGCTTTTCTTTCAGTGTCTTGGTCGGCTCTTTCTTCTGGTTCTTCTTCTGGTCCATCCCCTTGCTCATGACACCCTCGTAGTTGCTGGATTGATCGGTCTGGCAGCGCCGGACCCGGCGTGCCTGCGCACTGTAAGGCTTGCGCGGGGGGGAAGGGCAGGGGGAGCGCGAGACAGGGCGACGGCGGTGCGTCCGGCCCGGCGTCTGCTCAACGCAGCGGGCGATGGCAGCCCCTTGGCGCGGGGCAGAGCCACAAACGCAAAACGCCCGCGTGCGACTGTGGGGTCGGCACGCAGGCGCCGGTGACAACAGCGGCCTTATTTGGCCGGCACGCGTTCGTACTGCTCACCGCCGGTATTGAGGTGACCGTTGCTCTCGTCGATGGCGAAGTTCACCGTCTCGCCATCGTTGGTGACCTGCAGCGCCCCGTCCTTGTAGACCGCCGGGTAGCTCTCGGTCTTGGGCTGGCGGGTGAAGAACTTCGGCGTGGTGCTGCGGACCATGAAGGTCTCGCCATTGCGCTCGATGTCCATCGTCTCGTCCTGCGATTGCACGTTGACCCAGTGGCCGACGAACTTCTCGCCCTCCACCTTGGCGCAACCGCTCATCAACAGTGCCGCGGCCAGCGCGGTGCCTATCCACTTCATCATCGTGTGTTCTCCGGTTGAGGCTGCGGCTAGGATGGCGGGTGGGGGATGTATGGGAGGTCAAGGCTTCCTCGCACTGGCGTTCGAATATGAGCTCCGATGATGAGGTTAGAAAACTCAACCTGACTCGCTATTCGGGCGAATCAGCTCCTTCTCCTGCAAGTCAAAACGTATTGCCTCCATCAACCCGCCCACGCTTTGACTGTTTAAAATATGAGAAACACAGGCCAGAAACTCAAAATATACAGCATCAATGTATCTGGGTGAATAAGCGAATTTTTCTTGGTGATTAGAAAAAGAAGCTTCAGAAAACTCTATGTGAGGCTGCCCGTCCACAACTCCAAGACGAAGTTTCGCCCGAAGAGCTCCCATGGCATTGTATCGCCTTTCATCTAGAGATTTACCGGGTTTGGTTTCGTAGTGAACGCCACCGGCCTTGTTGGCCACATATTTAATTACATCTTTCCGGGTCAGAAGGCTTCCGTTTGAAAAAGCAACGTTCTGCTTCAGGAAACTTTCCAAGTTTAGATTAACCTTGTCAGGGTAATCTGATGTTGGCGACCTTCCATTAACCATTGCAATAATGCCGGCCAATTGAACGCCAAATACTTGTACATCACCCAAAACAAAAAACGCCATTCCTGACGATCTAGATAACCTCAAAAACGGTTTTACGTCTGGCACCTCAAAAGTTAAGACTATACCCCTGGCTCGAGCCGAAGTGCCAATAAGGCCGTCTAATAGCAGGCGCCGTACAATTCCAGAGTAAAGCCTGATTTTATCATGAGTAGGGTGTTGGTCAATCAGCAATTGGCGCAGTAAATTTAAATCCTCAAAAATTATTATATCGCGATCGATATCTATATTTTTTTCAGGCATTTACTTCCCGCCCTATAGAGAGTTGTAGCCTCAATGTCGCAGCGCGGCATTTAATTTTATTAATGGCCTGCAAGCTTTTCTCCCAGAATTAATATGGAATTCCACATATCAATGCGCTGAATTTAATTGCTAAAGGACAGATCTTGCTATCTCCATAATTCTTTACAGCCCCAATCGTTTTTCGATAGCAATTAAGATATCCTTAAAATCCTCCTGAAATTCGCGGCATAATACCGCTGAAATTTTATCCATAACTTTCTCCCGTGGGAGTCCAACGTGATTAGATATTTCATGAAATTCGTTATGCTTTCCTGCCTGAAGGCCGTACTCCATTAAGTCTGGAACTTCTTCTTGATCTATAGATAATGAGGATCCAATTTTCTCGGAAACGTATTTTGCTTTCTGCAACATCCATGCCTCAGGCCATGCTTCCCCAGGAAGATAGCAAACTCTGTCAGAGAACCAAGTATCAAAGTTGTTTAATGGAACTTCAAACATCCGCTTCGCAACGCCAAGATTATCCTTAATCTTTCCGGATTGATCACCATCGAATACTGCTAGATATTCTCGCTTATCATCTCTAATTCTTGCCGCTGCTATTTGTCTTGAAATTGCAGCAGCTGATCCGACTATTAAAACTTCAACGCGTGCCCTTAAAGCACTAGAGAGAATTTCGAGAACTAATGAGCGCGCAACATCGTCCTCTACCATTACGTAGAGTTCAGCCCTTGCTTCATCACCCATTTTTCTAAAAGCAAACTCAGGTGAAATACCCTGCGTCACTTTAGTCTTACCCGCAACACTTTCCACGAAAAATCTCGCGTCGTCAGGTAAGCTCTCGAAAACGTTTCTTGAATGCGTTGTGCATATTATTTGTGTAGAGGTTTCTTTGCAAACCTCCTTTAATTTGCGCATAAACATTTTTTGAGCTCGGGAATGTAAACCAAGCTCTATCTCGTCGAGTACAAAAAGTGCTCCCTCACCTGCAGCGTATATGTTTGAGAAAATTTCAAATAGAGCATTTTCTCCGGCACCCATATTAAACCCAGAGTAGGTCACCCCCGCACAGCGCACTACAGGCAAGCTATAACGTGAATGCTCCAAGTAGCGGAAGTCATCGTATTTCTTGCCAAGTATATATCCGACTGATTCAGCGACCTTGTCTTCCCAGCCTTTCTTTGCAACATCTTTAAACACTCTTGAATATGACCTTGACTGACTTCTTTCGCTGTGAGGAACTATTCTTTCAATTCCGAGAAATACGACATCTCTATCAACCCTCTTATGATAATCGTTCCATTTTCCGCCCTTTGCTTTTTTTCGGGACTGAGCGCCGATACCCTTGCCATCTGGCATTCGTGGAGTTTTTGCCCACTTGTCGTAAGCTATGTTATATCTGATTTCAATTCCTTGAGGAGCAATTTCCTGGGCGTGCTGTATGAAAAAGTCAGAAAATGTGTAGTAATTAACTTTCCTCCTAGGAAGACAAAATCCATCAGGGGAGTTATGAAATGCGCAACATGCCATGGCCAATATTGTTGATTTTCCTGCGCCATTTACGCCTGCAAAAGCAACTATTGGGTAGTCAAAGCCAAGGGACAGGCTATTGACTCCTCTAAGGGAGCCATTACTAAGATGGATGCCTCGCAGTAGTGACTTTGATAAGTCGTTTGAAAACCATGACCTTAAGTCTTTATCTATCTTGCTTTCTCTGTATTTCATTTATTTTCCTTGGTTGTTATAAAATAAATTACAAAGAACGCCGATTGGCGGCTCTTAAAATTCTAAATCTGCTGACATTCAAACTTTAAAAACGTAAAAACGGGGTCCGTAAAAATGGGGTCAGGTTGTCAGGTTCACTTACGAAGTTCCTCTGCACTTAGGAAACTGGATACAACCTAGGAAGTTCTCGCCGGTGCGCCGATTTCTTCTCTGCACAAGTGCGCTGCCGCAGCGTGGGCAGCTTGGGGTGGCGATGGTTGCAGAGGCAGTGGAATCAGCTGAAGCAAAGACAGGTTCGATACGCGCGGATGTCGTCGTCGGCTCAGCCGTGTCTTGCTGTTGCACCGCTCGTATCATTTCCAGCAACTGCTCGCCACCAATCAATTCAATCGGCTTGCCTTCGGCGAAGCGCTCAGCGTCTTTCGTGTAAGTACCGATGCAGGCGATCTTCACCGCGTGTGCCTGGTGATGGGCGAGCAGGCCGAACATTTCGCGCACGACGCTGACGCCAACTTGCTGGCGCTTCCACTGCTTGCATTGCACCAGCGTGCGGCGGCCGTCCTTGCGCAGGATCAGGTCGATGCCGCCGTCTGCGCCGCCCAGACCGGTTTCTTCAACGCTATAGCCTTGGCGGCGAAAGGCTTCGCCTACCAATAGTTCGAACTGGCGCCAGCCGCCGGCGGCCAGGCTCTCCAGGGTGGTGCGTGTCTCCAGAAAGCGTCGCCGACTGCGCGTGCCCAGATAGGAGCACAGCGCGGCGAGCCAGCAGACGCCGAGCAGCATCCACGCCAATGGCGCGAACACGCCATTGGATTGCTGGGCAACGCCCTGCGACAGCATCCCGCCCTGGTGGGAGAACCACCAGCCGATGCCGTAGCGGACCCCAAGATAAGCAACGATTCCCGCAACGAGGCCGAGTGGCCACGGCAACGCGGCCAACGCTTCGAACCCGCTCTGCTTTTTTCTGCGTCCCATGCAAGAACCCCCGTTCCAGGTTCGAACATAACCGCTGAAACGCGCGTTGTCAGCAAGCGAACGATGCTATTGCGGTCTGTGGCTCATCAAATGTCGGGACGACGCGCTTCAGCGCAAATGGCTTATTCAAATGCCAATGCTTGAGTTCGCTCGCATCGGTTCAGTGCAGTTTGTGCAGGTATCCGCTGGCGGTAGATGCTAACGGATGAGTGACATCGCAAGCCTCATAGACATTCTGGAAACCACTCGGTGGTTCCCACGCTCGCTGGCTATCTTTGCCAATGAGGTGCGCATGCATTGTTCGTAGACCGGCAGTCGCCCACGCTACGCACGAGGCCTTTTAGCCAACGCCAATCTGTGCCGACGCGGCATTGCACCGCGACGCGACTACCGCTTGATTGCGCGACCAAGCGAGCCTACTAGCCCACCCGGCCACCCAAACGCGCGTCCTCGCCAGACGGCAAGGACGCGCAGTTCGACTTACTTGATTTCCACCGCACCCACGTCGCAAACGGCGGTGTCGCGTGCAACGCCACGTTGGTCGATGTTGCGGCAGTTATTGCCGAGATTGCGCACCGGGCTGTTGGCCGCGGGCAATTGGGTCAGCGTTGGCCCGCCGTTGGCGGCCGGTGCGCTCAGCAGCGGATCGGTAGCGCGTGCCAGGCCGGCGGTGAGGCAGCTATGGAACAGGCCGCCCGCAGCCGAGTACTCGATCAGGTTGTTGCCGGTGCTGCTCTGGTCGCTGCAGAAGGTCCGCTCGGTCTTGGAGTAGAAGATGCTGTTGCGGATGTCGAAGCCGCTGCCGAACAACGTGGACCCTGGGGTGTTTTCGGCGAAGGTCACGTTGTTGAAGCGCACCGTGGTCTTGCCCTGGTCGCCATTGGACGGCTGCCAACCCACATGCTGGATCGCCGCGCCCACACCCTTTGCGTAGTTGCCATAGAAGGTGCTGTTGCTGACATTGCAGGACGGGCCGTAGCAGTCCATGTACAAGGCGCCGGCATTGCTCTTTTCGGCGCGGTTGGAAATGAAGCTGGTTTCTTCGACGTTGATGATGCCGGGGGTGGTGATGGTGGTGCCCGAGTGCGTGGTATCGCCGAAGCCCAGGCTGATGCGCGCACCGCCGGCCGGGCCGCCGTAGGCGATGTTGTTGGCGAAGGTGGAATAGCGCACGTCGATAGTGTCGGGCGCATACGCCCACAGCGTGGCGCCGCCGCCGCTATTGGCCGCGGTGTTGTTGCGCACCACGGTGCCGCAAACGGAAAGTGTGGCGCCACCGGCAGCAGCGTTGAGATAGCCGGCGAGCGAGGCGCCATCCGTGTCGATCGCGCCGCTGTTGCCGAACTGGTCGGCATCCGGGAAGCCGGCCGGCGCATTGATGGCCTGGTTGCCGACAAATTCGGAATTGACGATGGTCAGGCGGCTGAGCTGCGTGTAGAGCGCGCCGCCCAACCAGGAGGTGTTCTTGGAGAACGAGCTCTTCACGATGGTCACGTCGGTGTCGCTGCCGGCGAAGATGGCGCCGCCCCCAATGCTGCTGCGGTTGCTCAGGAACTGGCTGTTGATCACTTCCAGCTTGCCGCGGTAATTGACGTTGATCGCTCCGCCACCCCAGGTGCCGGGCGCGTATTGCGTGTTGGATGCCGGCTGCACGGAGCTACCGTTTTGCAGCTTGAGATTGCGTACCGACAGCGCATTACCGTTCTGCACATGGAAGATGCGCGCGGCCTGGCGGCCGTCCAGGGTGATCTTGCCTTGGCCATCGATCACCGTTGGCGTGCTGGCACTGATGTTAATGGTCTGATTGACGGCGATGCTGGCCGCACCCTTGCCGCAGTTGAAGGTGATGTAGCCGCCTTGCGCCACCGCGGTGGCAAGTGCGCTGGCGGTACAACTGGCTGCGGTGCCATTGCCGACAACCACACCGGCGTTGGAGTGCACCCAGGGTTGAGGCGTGTTGCATTGCGCCACCGATGGCACTGCGGCGATGGCCGCGCTGGTGGTGACGAGGGCACAAAGTCCTGCCGTCACGAAGGTTGCGTGAAGTGTTGAACGCATGGTGATGTTCCTGCTGGAGAAAGGGATTTGGGGAAAGCGGGGTGTCGGCACGCAACGTCAACGGTCGAGATGACACGTGTGTTGCAGGCTGCGGGGCTGGTGATGAGGGCGTGGCATGGTGCGCGATCGCACGCGTGGGTATTCGAACGTAAGTTCCAGAACACCATGCGTCGACGCGGCAGCGTCGTGCCAGCGCACATCGCTTCGCGCACGCGGAAAGTAGCGACTGCAGCGAGCAAACGTGCTGCAGTGCTTCATGCAATCGCGATGCTGCATGCAATGCAATGCAGCGCGGCAGCGCGCGTTACCATGCTGTCTTCTCGATCTTTTGCGATCTCGGCGATGCTCGATGCACCCCGCGCTCACGATGGCACGCCGGCCAGCCGCTTCCAGTTGCCTGCCGGCCCGTGGGTCTCGGTCTTCGATGCGCTGTGCGCGTGCTTTCCTGCGATTGCCGCCGAGCGCTGGCGCGACCGCTTCGCACGCGGCCTGGTGCGCGATGCCAATGACCATGCCTTGGCGCTTTCAGCGCCCTATCGCGTGGGTACGGAAATCCGCTATTTCCGCGAGGTGACGGATGAGCCGGTCATTCCGTATGTCGAGACAGTGGTGCACGCCGACGCGGATCTGGTGGTGGCCTGCAAGCCGCATTTTCTGCCGGTCGCACCGGCCGGTGTGTATGTGCGCGAGACGCTGCTGACGCGCTTGGTGCAGCGGCTGGACAATCCGGCGCTGGTGCCGTTGCACCGCATCGATCGCGAGACCGCCGGGCTGGTGCTGTTCTCGGCGAACCCGGCCACGCGCGGGATCTACCAATCCTTGTTTCGCGAGCGGCGCATCCGCAAGCAGTACCTCGCGGTGGCACTGCCCCTTCCAGAGCTGACGTTTCCGCATGTGCGCCGCAGCCGGCTGCAGCCGGGCGACCCGTTCTTTCGCATGCGTGAGGCAATGGGAGACCCCAACAGCGAGACGGTGATCGAGGTGGTCGCGCGCGGAGCAGACACGTGGACCTATCGCCTGGAGCCAGTCACCGGCCGCAAGCATCAATTGCGTGTGCACATGGCCGCGCTAGGCGCGCCGATCCTGCACGACCGGTGTTATCCCAACCTCCAAGCCCAGCGGCCCGACGACCCGGAACGCCCACTGCAACTGTTCGCGCACACGCTGGCATTCGATGATCCGCTCACCGGGGAGCCGAGAGCGTTCACCGCGACGGTGGGGCCGATGCACTTGAGCGCACACTGACCGAAGCAGCGGTGCATGCAACCTGATCCGATGCGCGATGGTGCTGAGGTAACTGCGGTGAAGTCGATTGCCCGCGTGGCATGGGCGCTGTTGTGGCTTGCGCTGGCCGTCTTCGCTACAGAATTTGTGCGCCACGTGTATCTGAAATACGCCGAGCTGGACTCGCCGGCATATGGCATGTTCCTCACTCGCCGCGGTTGGCTGTGGTGCCATCTGGGCGGCGGTGCGGTGGGCATCGCGCTCGGCACGGTGCAGTTCGCCACGCAACGCTGGCGCAAGCAGGTATGGGTGCATCGCTGGATTGGGCGTGCGTATTTCGCCGGCATGCTGGTGGCACTGTTCGGTGCCACCGCGTTGATCGCTACGTCTCCTGCGCCGATGGCGATCTGCGTGGCCTTCGCGGCGACGGGAGCGGCATGGCTGGTGGTGGCGTCCGTGGGCCTGGCGGCCATCCGTCGCGGACAGCTCGGTCGTCATCGACGCTGGATGGTGCGGGCGTATCTGGTAACGCTGGCGCCGGTCATGTTCCGCATCGCGCTCTACGCAGCGATCGCCGCCGGGGTAGCGCCTTCTCCTGACACGATTGCCGCGTTGCTCTGGGCAAGCTGGGCGCTGCCGGTGTTGATCCACCTGCTGGCAACCAGCGTCGCACCCCCCAGGCCCTGGCGCGCGCGCATGGCTGCGCCGCGCCAGCTGCCGACGTCGTCAACCACGCGCGGCTGAAACGGTGTCGGCGCGCCTCAACGCACCTTGTACAACACCGCCGCACCCGGCCGGGGTTCGAACATCGGCACGGTCTGCTGCTTGAGCGCAGTGCCCTTGGCGTCCCATACCAGCGTTTCGACCGGGTAGTCGTCCTTGCGGGTCATCGCGCCGATCTGCTGGACGATCACGGTCTTGCCGGCGGGCACTTCCGGGTTCCAGGCGAACACACCCAGGCGGCCGTAGAACACTGCCGGCGCAGCGGCATCCAGGCGGCGGTCGGGGCACATGACCAGGCCGCGTTCCAGCATCACGCGCAGCGCACCGACGGGCACGGCCTTGACGGTGGGTGTGGTGCGTTCGGTGCTGTGGCCGGGGCAGACATTGGCCGAGCGGGTGACCATGTCCTGGACCACTTGGCGGTCGGACTGGGCCAGCGCCGGCAGCGCGGCGGCGGACAGGGCAAGCATGGCGAGAGCGGATTTCCAGGCCATCTGACAACTCCTCATGAGGTGAGACTCCAACACTGCAGCCCATTCACGTGCAGGCTGCTGCCAGTGACGCGCCCGAATCCTAACAACCGCGGTGTTAAGCGCTGCGAAGGTGCCAGCGACCTTCCAGCCCCGGATGCACGCCGCCGCCGGGTGCGCGGTGCTGCGGTGACGCGGCGCGTCATACAACGGCCGCCGACGCCTTCAGAGGGTGTCAGGAGTCTCCCGATTGAGCGCCAGCAGCGGCCCGGTTAGCGTGCGCGCACGTCCTCAGCTGGAATACTCCATGGAACGCGCCGACCTGATTGCAGCAGTGCTGACCGGTATGCGGCGCGCCGAAGATTTCCGTGCGCAGGCGTCGATCTACAGCACCGCGCATAGCCAGCAGATGGAGGTCGATCACGGCAAGGCGGCCGATGCCGAGCTGGTGCTATCGCTGTTTGCGTTCACTCCCGAGCACCTCAAATTGCTGGGTACCGCAGGCATCGAAAACCTGGGCGAAATCGTCTGCCATGCGTGGGCCTTGAACGGCGGCAACAACGAGGCGCTGATCCGCTGGTTCCGCGCACCCATGAACGCCCTCGATGGCCAGACCCCTGCCGAGATGGTGCGCGGCGGCCGCATCCAGGTGTTGCTGTTGGTGTTGCGGCAACAGGTGGAATGGGAATTGCCGCGGTCTGCCTGATGACCGACCGACAACGCCGCCTGCGCTGATGTGACGTGCACGGTGCAGTGCGTCGGTGTCGATATGCATTGCACGTGCGCAGTGCTGCGTGCAACGCCGTGACCCCACGCCTCTACCGCTTCGGTCGCGCCACTGCGTACATTTCTGCGGCGATTTTCTTCATCAGCGCGTCCTTGTCATCGCCCTCGACGTAGAGATCGAAGTGGCTGCGGCCTTCCAGGTAGCGGAAGTCGCTCTTGGCGCCCAGGCCATCCAGCACCGCCTGGAATTTATGCGCCGCGCCATCCAGGTAGAACGTGTCGGCGGTACCGACGATCACATGGATCTTGCCGTCCAGATCCGGCTTGAGCGTGGGCCACTGCGCGGCCACGCGCGCGGAAATGTCGTAATGGGTGCGCCAGTAGGCCACCACGGCCGGGTCCACGTTGCCGGTGTCGCGGTCGAACATCGGCAGCGGGCGGCCGTCGGCGCCACGCGGGGAAAACACCCACTCGAACGAGGTGAGCTGGCCGCCGTACGGGCCGATCACGCGTTCGAGCTTGGCGAAGGTTTCCAGATCGGCCACGACCTTGCCGTGGTCGCGGATCAGCGGGAACTGGCTGCCGTCGGCGCGCCGGTAGAGGTTGGCATTGGCCGCGTACAAGTCCGGGCCGGTGAAATCGTGGAAATCGCTGGAGTCCGGCGACGTGGACCACGTGCCGCCAAACAGCTTGGGGTAGCGCGTCTGCAACCACAGCGTTGCCCAGCCGCCGGACGAATGGCCGGTCAAGAAGCGGCCGCTGGCCTTGCCATCCATCTTGTACTGTCGCTCGAGCGCCGGGATCAACTCTTCGGTCAGCGCGGTGCCCCACGGACCGTTGTTGACCGAATCGGCGAACTCGTGGGTACCGGTAGGCGTGGCCTGATCCAGGAACACCCAGATCATCGGCGGGATCCGCTTGGCCGCCATCAGGCTCCAGGTGGACGCAATAGTGCCGGCGAAGCGGTTGTAGTTGCCGCCGAAGCCGTGCGTGACATACACGGTGGGATAGCGCGTGGCGGCCTTGGCGTTGTAGCCGGGCGGCGTCAGCACGCGTGCGCGCAGCGAGACCGGCCGGCCCCAGAACGCGCTGAGCGATGGGCTCACCATCGAGGCATCGGCGCTATGGTGCTTGGCCTCGGGCACCGCATCGCGCACCGTCTGCGGCGCGCGCGGCGAAACCTGCCACGGATCGTTCGAGACAGGCACCTGTTTGCTCAAGATCAGCGCGGGCAATGGCTTGCCGTTGGCCAATGTCACGGCAGTGACTTCGCTCAGCAGATCGCCACCATCGCGACCGCTGTAGCTATAGCTGTTGTCCGGATCCAGCACCGCCTGCACCAGATACTCGCCAGATGGCAGCGCAGAAAACGCCTTGGGGAAGGCGATATTGTCCAGATCGATCTGGACGCTGCCGCCGGGTACCAGCGCGGTGACGTCCTGCGCGGCCACCGCCACTGCGGTGGGGCGGAAGGGATTCATATTCACCTCTTCCACCTTGCCGTCCTTACCGCCTTGCTTGGCTTCTGCCTTGGCATCCTTGGCCAGGGTGGCGAACACCAACAGGCGCCCGGAGGTGGCCTGGTCGGTCGCCCCGTCCAGGGTGACGCGCAGCAGACGATGGGCCGGCGCCGGCTCGGCGGCGTGCACGGCACAGGCGCACAGCAGGCCAATGGCCAGGCCCAGGCGCGGGGCAAGACGATGCAGGGACATGCAGATCCTTGAACGGGTGAAGGAGCGGGCGCCCTGGCCCTGTGCAGACTGTAGCCAGTTTCCGGGCAGCTGCGCGTGCTGTGGGCGAGGTGAGGTGAGGTAAGCGCATCGGATCTGCGTGTTTTACGAATGCAGGTCGGGGTCGCTTGCAGCGCAGGCGAAAACCTTTGGGTGGTTCAAGGCACGACGTGCCGGCTCTTGATGCGGACGCATCGACGCGTGTCGCCTTGCCGCCGGCTTCCACGTCCCCCGCCACGCGACGGAGCCGTTCTGTTCCAGGTGTTGCGTGACGCACTTGACCGGATCGGTCTGTTCTCTTTTGAAAACCAAACTGCATCACGTAACGAAAGCGGTGAGACGATTTGTCGGGTTGGCACGCTGCAGAAACTCAAGATCGCTGCACCAGGCAGTCCTCGATGAAACATTGATGCAGATCCGGAATCACTTTCAACGCCGTATCTCATCGTCAAGAACACTGGCGATTATCTGCGGTTTGAGAGTTTCGAAAATGCCACTGCGTGCTCTTTCAACGCGCAGTACATCGCACGACGAACCGTGGCCGCTGGTGATCCTTGCACCATGAACTCATATTTAGGAGTGATCGACATGATCCATAACACACACCGTCGCGGTGCGATTGCGGCATGCAGTCTCTTGCTGCTGACGACCGCACTGTGCATGAGCGTTGCTGTTGCCGCGCCGGTGCCCGGGAAGGAAACGGTCACGTTAAGTCATGTATTTGCCACGCTGCAGAACGGCCAGCAGGATCGGAAGCCCGAAGATATTGCGGCGTGTCGCAATCAGGTTGCGGAAACGACTTCCAAATATCTGGGAATGGCAGTCACGACGACGTATTCCATCGATGTGCAGTCCAAGATGATGACTGCTTCCTCGTCGCTGCCATCGCCTGTTGCCACGCAGCCGCTGATGCTCACGGTGCCGTTGTCGCCGTTGGGATTGTCTGGCCAGTATGCCTTTGGTGCGTTCCGGCCCAGCGAATTGCCCAATACCTATGTGTTGTTCTCTATCGGGCTGAATTTCAAGGGGTCGAAATCGTCCGTGCTCGTGCTCAACAGCGACAAGAGTTACAACTGCCTGGTCACCAGCGATCCGGCGCCCTTCAAGGGAGCGCTGAGCAGCCAGCTCGGAAAAGACCAAGGGCGTTGATGGTTGCAACGTTCAAGTCGCCGCCGAACTAACGCACTGACAAGCGTTTCAGAACGTAGTGCCGAGTAGATCTTTGCCGCGTTTTCAGAGCAGGCAGTGTCCAAAATAGGACGCTAGCCAGGGGCAAGCGCAGCGGCGTTCTTCGCTACGAACGTTCCGAGTAGGCAGCACGGTTGCCTGCCGACATGTGTGGCAGGCAACTAGCCTCACCGATACGGCCCTGGCCCACGCCAGACCGGTTCGCCCTGGCGGTAAACCTCCATCATGTTGATGACCTCGCGGGCATCACCGATGGACTTCAACTCCGGCGAATCCGGCGGCAGCAGGCGGCATTTGCTGGAGCCACGTTTGAGCGCGACATCCAACGGGCAGATCATGCGTTGCTGGGTGCCGGGCAGGATGATGGCGATTTCCTGCATGCCTTGTTCTTTCCAGGCGCGCAGCTGGGTTTCGCTGCGCACCTCGTAATAGACCTGGAAGCCGCCAATATCCAGGCTGGGCTGGGCGTTGTTGCGGTCGTTGCGGCGGCCCTGGCTGATGGTGGGGGTGTTGGCCATGCCGTCTTCAGCGCCGTCGGCGGGCTCATCGAGCATGCCCGGCGGGCGACCGGTCCAGGTTTCCGGGCGACGTTGCGGTGGCGATGACGGTTCGGCCGGCGGCTGCGGCGGGGTGGGGCGCTGCACCGGTTGTGCACGGCGTTGCTCGGCCAGGCTGCCGCGGCGGGTATCGCCCTGCGGCGGCACCGGGTTCTTGGCGTTCTGGACCAGCGTCGATTGCAGCGGCGATGCGGCCGGCGGCGGCTGCACCGGCGCGGGGGTCTGCGAGGGCGGGGTGGGCGTCGGCGAAGGCGTGGGTTGCTGCGGCTGGTCGGTGTCGCCGACGAAATCCACCTTGATGCGTCCACCGCTGGCCGAGCCTTGCGGCGGGGTCATGGTGGGAGTGGACGCCGACAGCAGGATCAGCAGCATCAGCACGTGCAGCAACGCGCTGATCAGCGCGGCAATCCACGGTTCGATGCGTTCGATCAGCGGTTCGGTGCGGGGCAGCCAGTCGCTGGCGTCCAGATGCACATGCAGCACCTGCAGGGCGCCGTCGCGCACGCGGTAGACCAGCACGTACGGCGTTTGTTTGACCACCCACTCGCGGGTACCGGCCACGCGTCCAGCACGGCCGCGGCCCGGTTGCTCGGCCAGGGTGCGGGTGGCTTCCAGCACCTGCCGCGCCAGCGCAGCGGCGGCGGTCGGGTTGAGCGCGTGGTAGTGATCCTGGGCGTGTGCAAGCTGCGTGGCGGCCGGGACGGTCCAGTCACGCCGTAACATCAACGCCCCATCTGGCGAACAGTGCGCTCACCTGTGCCGGCGTCGTCAACGCGCCCTGATCTGCGGCAGCAATGCCGTCCTGCACGGCGGCCTGGAAGCTGGCATCGGCCACGACGCGGATCACCTCGCCCCATCGGGCCGTCTCGGGCAGCGTGTCGATCAGCGTATGGGCGTGGTGCTTGATGGCGGACATGGCACTGCGGTGGGGGGGAGCACTGCGCGCAAGTCTACCCGCGCAGCTCCTGTTCGCGTATGGCAACCGCTGGCGTGCGCTCGCGGCGTTCACCGGGCAGGCGGCGAGCGCATCCGCCGCCGCGGTCGCGGTGGCGCACGGCCATTCGCATCACCGGTGGCAGGCAGCCGGCTGCCACTGCCGCCTGCAGAAAGTGACACTTGGCACCTTGTGCGTGCCGCTGGCTGGTTTCATTCTGCGTCGGTCGCTTTTCACCGCATCCGCAAAGGACTCGCCATGCCCGCCGCTGCCATGGCACCCCTGACGCCGTATCTCTCGATGGCCGGCATCGGCTACCTGTACTACCGGCGTATCCGGCGCAGCTTCGGCCGGCAGCCGTGGAAGCCAGGGGCGACCGGTGTACGCATGACGGCCCTGCTCATCCTTGCGGTGGCACTGGGGCTGGCGGTCTACGGGTTGCCGCAGGTGCGGCTCGGCATTGCCGCGGGCACGCTGGTCGGCCTCGGCCTGGGTGCGCTGTCGCTGCGCTACACGCAAGCCGAATGGGCGGATGGGCAAGGCTGGTACACACCCAATCCGTGGATCGGCGGCGGCCTGATGCTGGTGTTGCTGGGGCGTCTGGCCTGGCGTTGGGCCGATGGTGCGTTCAATGCAGGTGCGGCGGCAGCCGGTTCGCAGGCCAGCCCGCTGACGTTGGGAATCGCCGCGGCACTGGTGCTGTATTCGCTGATGCACCTGGGCGGGCTGTGGTGGCGCCTGCGCCAGTTGCGGCTGCAGCAGGCCTAATACACGCAGCGCACGCCGATACGCCCAGTGCCTAGACCTGCGACCGAAACGGACGCACCAGCGTCTCACCCAACTTCTGCCGCAACGGCCGTGCGCGCCAACGCTCCAGCGTGTAACGCTCGGCCTGCTGCAGGTCGCGCTCGAAGGCCTCGGTCATCTGTGCGGCCAGCGCGCGGTCGTAGACATTCAAACTGGCCTCGTCGTTGAGCCGGAACGAGCGGATGTCGAAGTTGGTGGAGCCCACCGACACCAGCAAGCCATCGATGATCAACAACTTGGTATGCAGCATCGTGGGCAGGTATTCGTGGATGGCGATGCCGGCCTGCAGCAGCGGTTCCCAGCTGGCCTTGGAGGCCAGCCGTACCGAAACCGCATCGATATGCTTGCCCGGCAGCAGCACGCGGATGCGCACGCCGCGCGCACGCGCTTCCAGCAGCGAGCGGGTGATCAATGCATCGGGAACGAAATACGCAGCGGCCAGGTCGATCGAAGTACGCGCGGCGGCAATGGCGATCAAATACATCAGGTGCATGCTTTCGCTGCCACCCGAGGGCGAGGCCACGAACAGCTGCGCGTCGCTGTCGCCTGCCGGTGCCAGTTCGGGGTAGTAGTCGGTGCCATTGAGCACGCGGCCGGTGCTCTTGATCCAGTTGTCGTTGAAGGCGGTTTGCACCTGCGCCACCACCGGGCCTTCGATGCGGTAATGCGAATCGCGCCAGTGCTCCGGGTCCTGCGCATCGCCCATCCATTGGTCGGCCACGCCCACGCCGCCGGTGAAGCCGATGCGACCATCGATCACCAGCAGCTTGCGGTGGGTGCGGTTGTTGACGCGGTGCAGGTTGTACCAGGTCAGCGGGCGGTAGCGATGCACCTCCACGCCAGCCTCGGTCATGGCCTCCATCAGCGCAGGGTCCATCTTCAGGCTGCCACCCCAATCGATGGTGACGCGCACCTTGACCCCGGCACGTGCGCGCTCGGACAGCGCCTGGCTGACCTCGCGGCCGATCTCGCCAGACCAATAGATATAGGTTTCGAAGGTGATGGTGCGCTGCGCGCCGCGGATGGCTGCCAGCATCGCCGGAAAGATCTCGCTGCCGTTATGCAGCGCCTGGATCTTGTTGCCGGGCAGGATCGCCGGACCCAGCAATACCGACATCTCGCGTTTGAACTGCGGGTCGGAGACGTCGTAGCAGTGGCTGGGGATGTGTTCGAGCTTTTTCTCGGGCGTGGCGAAGTTGAGCAGCAACAGCCCCACCAGCAAGGTGGCCACGACTGCGGCCACGATGATCCATGTCATGCATCCAACCCCTATTCCCGGACCGTTGCGGCCTTGAACGGCCGGCATTCTGGCAAGGCCGGCGGCATGGGGGTTGTGAAGGGTACCGTGGCTGCGGCTGGCAACGACGTCGGCACCGACCTAAACGAACGACTCACCAAAAGGCTCCCAGCAGACATCGCCTCCGCCTTGGGCGGAGGCGCAGGGGGCAAAGGCGGCTCTGTTAGGCCATCATGCTGGCGGAGCCGCGCGCCTGATTCTGCTGTTGCGTTTGTTCCATCGCTGCTCGCGAACGTTCGATGGCTACAGCCTCTTGCGCTTGTTCGCTACTCACCTGGAGAGTCTGATTCACTGCCTGCGCAGTGTTTACAGGTGGGGTGCTGCGATTCAACGCCGTCTCGTCACGGGTTGCGCTGATCTGTACAGCACGTGCCAAGGAGCCATCGTGACTCAATTCGATCCTGTCTACCGACGTTAGCCCATTTCGGATACCTTCTACCGACAAGGTGCCTGCAAGGCGCTCGCTATGGATTCCTGGTGAAATGCCGCGTTGCGTTTCGGCCGCATGCACCTTGTCCAGCATCTGACGGAAAAAGGAATGATGACTGTGATCTGGATCCGAGAGTAGGGGAATGCTGCCTGCGGGTTTGGAGATGGGGTGGCTGGTGTGCTCCGGATTCAGAGGTGGCGCCACCCCTGAAAGGGAAGTCTCGTTTCGGTCTGGACGCAGAGCATGCGCGGGAGCATGTGACTGAATTTGCTGTGCAGCTTGTTGCGCCAGGATGCCTAGTGTTCCCTTGTCCGCAACGCCAGTGGCTGGAAGTCCGTTGGCTTCCTGAAATGCGCTCACGGCTTGGCGCGTTCCATTGCCCAATAGCCATCCACACGTAAGGGCTTGTTGTCTGTTCCGGTGAAGCCCAGCTCGATGAGGTTGGATTGTAGGCTCCGAGCTTGCTGATCTATGGCCCGAAGTGTTGTCGGGCCTGCTTTTCCATCGACAGGGGTCAGTCCATTGGCTTGCTGAAATGCCTCCACGGCTTGCTTGGTCGAGGCATCAAATTTCTGATCCACCTGGAAATCGTCGCCATTAGGCATCGTATATCCGAGGGCGCTGAGATTGGATTCGAGTTTATGGACCTCACGGCCACTCGAACCCTCCTTCAGGAGATGGCCCGGCGAAGCCTGCCGGCCGGGGATGCATGGACTAGTTCCAAGGCCTTCAGGACCTCGGGATCGTTGCGTTCAGAGGAAGGATCGAAATCTCTGCCGCTGACCTTTGTAAGAGCGCGATCCAGCGCCGCTTGATTCTGGGGATACGCATTCTCGTATTCCTCAGCAACATTCGCGGCCTTGGGCCCGTCGTAATAGCTGTGGGTTGCACGAATTTGATCCGCTTTCGTCAACAATGCTTCGTAATCACCACCGTCCTTGAGCACTTTCTCAAGTTTCGGTAGTTGGCTGGGCATTTGATTAGCCGTCTTTGCCAGGAGACTAATTGCTTCAAAGCGGCGATCTTCTACAATGTTGTCTCCGTGCGCATCCAGGATTCCCCTCGCAGTCTGGGTTGCATTCCTGACCTGTGGGTAGTCGATATTGCTGTGGATCCACTGCTTGCCTTCGGTGGATCCAGCCCATGCATTAATGCTGTCGCGCGTTCCGGCATCTACAAAACCGAGCGAGGATCGGCCGTTAAGGCCGTTGCCATGGCTCAGGAGGTCTCGACGTAAATCCGCGCGGTCCTGGGCAAATGGCAGGTTATGTGCCTGCGCGTATGCTGCCGCCTGCTGGATGACGCTGTCCACGTAAGTCTGCTCGCCTGGCTGTAGGGCACGGCTCTCGATCGAACCTAGCGGCCAAGTGCCGCGTTGACCGAAATCGACTTGAATCGTGCCAGGCTATAGCCGCTATTCTGTGCGACTCGATCAACTTCGCCCCACCGAGGTTCCGACGTGCCGACAGTAATTCCTGCAATGGATAAATGATAAGACGCAGCGCCGCCTTCAGTTCCACGTCCAACGGAAAAGTAGACAGCTCCAGAAACGGTCTCAAGATCGTGCGTATCGATGTTGTTAGGCATAAGATTTCCTTTTCTTATCGAGATTTTAAAGTTCGAATCAATTAATCAAGGCAAGATATTTTTCCAGCTGATCAGCGCGGGCGGAGAGTCTTAACATTGCGGCCTCAGCGCTCTCGATATTTTCTGGTTGGCTGTCACCATAGATCACAGCTTCCAGATTTCCATCTTTAGTTCTGGACAGAAGCCATGCACGTTGTGCATCGACTAGCTTAGCTCTGCCATCTGCCTTTAGCGATGTCAAAAGTTGCTTGTACGCCTTGTTCAACCGCCGGTCTTGGACCGTCTCTTCCTGGGAGACGCATGCGGCGTGCTCTATCGCCCCGCGCGCCTGCTTTTGACAAGCCACATAGTCACCGTTGTAGGCACCTTCGCCGGGCATCCCTTCGAAGCGACCCTGCAGCAGGACAGACAGGGCGGGCACTGGCCCAAGATCGGTGAGACGTTACAGCGGGCCGCAGGCGTTGCGGCTGGCGCGCAGGTTGCGCTGGAGATTGCACCAGTGGAAGAAGAGCCGGAGTGGCAGGTGCCGGCCGATCTGCGGGCCGCGCTTGCAGCGCATCCGGAAGCGCGTGCGACCTGGGACGACATCACCGCGGCGATGCGACGCGACTGGATCTTCTGGGTGACCTCAGGCAAGAAGGCCGACACGCGGGTCAAGCGCATCGCCACCGCATGCGCCAGGCCGGCATCCGGCGAGCGGCAAGCGGCGTGCGTGCTGTTTCGATCGGTCGGGGATGTACAGCAAATCGCTTGCTGCGCCGACGCCGAAAGCGGGCTGAAGCGCTAAGACGACCTCAGTGCGCGTCGGTGTGGAACGACACAAGCGCTCGCTGCGCGTTGGCTGCAGCCCGCTCGCAAACGGACGGACTAGCCGCTCGCACGGCGCCTGCCTATGCGCCGAAATGCTTACATGCGTCACACAAGCGCGCACCTATACTCCGGAGCTGTCCCACCGAAGAGGTCCTGACCGCATGAGCGCACCCCCATCGTCTCCGATCGCCACCGGTTCTGGCACAGCTGCCGGTAGCCTTCGCCGCTCGGTGTCCAACACGCTCAAGGGCTCGGCCGGCAACCTGGTCGAGTGGTATGACGTTTACGTCTACTCGGTGTTCGCCACCTATTTCGAGTCGCAGTTCTTTTCCAAGGAAGACAAGAACGCCACCATGTTCGTGTGGGCGATCTTTGCGATGACGTTTTTGATGCGGCCGATCGGTGCGTGGTATTTCGGCCGCTTCGCCGATCGCTACGGCCGCCGCCTGGCATTGACCATTTCGGTGTCGATGATGGCGTTGTGCTCGTTCGTCATTGCGATCACGCCGACCGTGGCGACGATCGGCATCGCTGCGCCGATCATCTTGTTGATGGCGCGCCTGCTGCAAGGCTTTGCCACCGGTGGCGAATACGGCACCAGCGCCACGTACATGTCTGAAGCGGCGATGCCGGGCCGTCGCGGGTTCTTGTCGTCGTTCCATTACGTGACGCTGGTCGGCGGGCATGTGCTGGCGCAGACCACCTTGCTGGTGATGCTGCACTTCTTCGATGCGCCGCAGGTCTCCGAATGGGGCTGGCGCGTGGCGTTCGGCCTGGGTGGCATCGGCGCGCTGGTGGTGTTCTGGTTGCGCCGCACGATGGACGAGTCGTTGAGCTCCGAATCCATCGCCGACTCGCGTACCGGCAAGGCCAAGGCCTCGGGCTCGATGCGCGAGCTGTTCGTCAATCAGTGGCGTCCGTTGCTGCTGTGCTTCCTGATTACCGCCGGCGGCACGATTGCGTTCTACACCTATTCGGTGACCGGGCCGAAGATGATCCAGACCGCGTTCGCCGGTGGCGACGTGATGGCCGGCACCATCATCAACCTGGTTGCGCTGACCGTGCTGATGTTGATGCAGCCGGTGGGTGGCTGGTTGTCGGACATCGTCGGGCGCAAGACCTTGCTGGTGTTCTTCGGCATCGGCGGCGTGCTCTACACCTGGTTCCTGGTGATGGAACTGCCCAAGCAGACCGACTGGCTGACCGCGTTCGCGATCCTCACCGTGGGCTTTGTGATCCTGACCGGTTACACCTCGATCAATGCAGTGGTGAAGGCGGAATTGTTCCCCACGCATGTGCGCGCGCTGGGCGTTGGTCTTGGCTATGCGTTGGCGAATTCGGCGTTCGGCGGAACGGCGCCGTTGCTGTATCAGGCTTCGTTGAAGACCGGGCACGTGACCGAGTTCGTGATCTATGCGACTGCGGTGATTGCGGTGTCGTTGGTGGTGTACATGTTCTTCCTGACCAACAAGGGCAGCAACTGGCTGGATGACGAAGCGGCGATGCATGAGCGCAAGCGCTGATGCTCTGCCCTTCTCCCGTCGGGAGAAGATGCCCGAAGGGCGGATGAGGGGCGCCTCAGGTGACTGGCATACCGACGTGGTAAACGCGTCGCCACGCGCCGCCAAGGTGAAGCATCGATGCTGCGGTCGTGCACGGGTACCCGTACCCTCACTCCAGCCCCGGCCCGCGCTAGCAGCGCGGGCGCTCCAAGGCACGCGCGCCAGTGGCGGGCAAGCAGTGCCTTATCGCTCCGCAGGGAGAGGGGCGAAAGGCGGCCGAGTACCGGCGTTCCCATGGGGAGATGGTGCCTTGTGCGCAAACACGCTGTAACGCAATCCAATCAACCCCAACAGCGCTTCATCGCCAGAGGCGCCCGCCGGCACCTTGCCCACGCGCGTCAACAACGCATCCAGACGATCACGCAGCGCATCCGGCCCAGGCAATGGACGCTTCTGCGCCACCTGCTGCCGGTAGTGCGCAGCCACATCGCGCAAAATCGCATCCACCGCTTCGCTACTCGACACCGGCAGACCGTGCCGCGCGCTGCGTAGCTGCAGAATGTTCAGGCCCACGCGCACTTCGTTGAGCATGTCGATCGACGCCAGGTCGCTACCTGGCGGGGTTAAGGCCAATCTGGGGGCGAGCAGGCCGAGCAGATCCAGCATGCGTGCGGCAAATTGCTGGCGATCCTGCGCGCCGTGTCCGTCGGCGGCATCGGCCAGCGTGCGCCAGCCCTGGCGCACCAGCCGGCGCGCGCTCCATTCGGCACCCACCGAGCGGAACACCCGCGTCAGCACCACCGCAAATCCGATCCCCAGCACCATCGCCACCGCTGCATTGACGAAGCGCTGCAGGTTGGCGTTGTAGGTATTCTGCAGGCTCAGCAGTGCAGTGAGGTTTACCACCAGCGGCAATGCGATCAGCATGCTCTTGGGGCGATGCAGCAGCGCGCCCAATGGCAGGAACACCGCCGCGAGCACCAGCACCAGCATCGGGAAATCGTGGATGGCCGGGAAGATGCCGAACAAATAGATGCCGGCGACCACACTGGCCACCACTGCCCAGATCAGGAACGACAGCATGCTCGGCGCGGGGTCGTCCTGCGCGGCGAAGAACGCGGCAGTCACCGCGGCCATCATTGCGCCGTTGCCGCCGCCTTCCCAGCCGATACCGATCCAGAGCACGCAATACGCCATCAGCGCGAAACCGGCGCTCAGTGCGGAAAATGCGGCCATGCCGAAATCGATGTGTCGCGTGCCGCTGGCAGCTAGGTCTGCAGCGGCGGCCTGCGGCCGCGACATACCGAGGCGCTGCAGCAGCGAGGGTTGCATGCGCGAACGCGTATCGGCGTCTGCCCGCGCAGCTTCGGCCGATGCTGCCGACGCAGGCCGTGTTTCCGACGCCTGCAGCGCACGCGGCGCCGGCGACGCGGTGTCCTGCAGCAGGGACTGCTCCAGCGCGCGGCAGTCTTGCCAGAGGTCGAGCAATTCTTGCAGACGCAGCAGCAAGCTCGCCAGCAGCAGGTGCTCGACGTCCTGATCCACCGCCGGGCGCAGTGCGGCAATGCGTGCGCGCAACGCGTCGACGTCCACATCGCTGCGTGCATCCTCGTCCTGATCCACCCAGGCCGCGACGTCCTCCAGCAGTTCGCCGATATCAGACGACTGCACAGACCCATCGCGCTGCAATGCATCCAGCCGATCGGCGATCGACGACAGCACCGGCAACAGCATCAGCATGCGCGCGCGCAGTTGCTCCATGGCCGGCGTCGCGTGGGCATGCCGCGGGTCGTCGTGGCGCACGAAGGCGATCAAGGCTTCGAACTGCACCAGATCGGCCGCCAGGCGATTGCGCGGCGCCTGCGACGGTCCGCGCTGCAGCACCTGGCGGCACCACTGCGCCGCGTCCTGCATCCAGTTGCCGATCCGCGCGGTGAGCATCGGTTTGACCGAGGCAGGAAACAGCAGCGACGCAAACAGCACGGCCATGACCGTGCCCAGGATGATCTCTTCGCTGCGTGCCACCACAGTATCGAAGATACCTTCGGGTGAGTTCACTGCCGGAAAGCCGATGAAGGCGGTGGTGTAGCCGGCCAGCAAAAATGCATAGCCGCGCGGGCCGCGATTGAGCAACGCCAGGAACAGGCAGGCCGAGAGCCAAAACGCCATCGCCGCGCTCAGCAACAAGGGCGTTTCCACCAGATTCGGCAGCATCACCAAGGTCGCCACGCCTGCCAGCAAGGTGCCGAGCACGCGATACACGCCCTTGGCGCGGGTGGGGCCCAGCAGCGGTTGCGAGACGATGTAGACCGTGGCCATCGCCCAGTACGGCCGCGACAGATTGCCGGTCAGCGCGACATACAACGCCGCGATCGAGGCGGCGAACGTCTTGGTCGAAAACAGCCAGGCCTGGCGATCACGCAGCAACGTGCTCATCGTGCAGCCGTGGCAGCCGTGCCTTCCCAACCGCCGCCCAGCGCCAGAAACAGCTGGATCTGGTCCTGCGACACCTGCGCCTGTGCATTGGCCAGGGTCATGTCGGCCGTGGCCAGGGTGCGTTCGGCGTCCAGGCTGGACAAGTACGGCATGCGCCCACCTTGATACAAGCGCCTGTTTTGCGACGACGCCAGCGCGGCCTGTTGCTGCGCCTGTTCCAGCAGATGCAGGCGGTCCAGATCCTGCGCATAGCGCGTCAACGTGGTCTGCACTTCGCGCAAGGCCTGCAGCACGGTGTTGTCGAATTGCGCCAGCGCGGCATCGGCGCCGGCCTCGGTGGCGCGCACGCGGGCACGCGCCCCGCTGGAAGGCAGCGTCCAGGAGATCAGCGGGCCAAATGACCACGCATGTGTGGCTGGCTCGCCGAAGTCCGCCAGCAGGCCGGTGGCGCCGATCGAACCACCCAGGCGGATGTCCGGATACAACGCGGCAGTGGCCACGCCGATGCGCGCGGTGGCGGCTGCGAGTCGGCGCTCGGCCTGGCGCACATCCGGACGACGCGCCAGCAGCGCACGGCCATCGCCGATCGGAATCGGCTGCTGCAATGCGGGCGCGTGCGCACAGCTGTCCACACCGGCCGGCACCTCGCCGGGCGTCTTGCCCAGCAGCGCGGCCAATTGGTAGCCAGCGGCCTGGCGGCGCGCGCGCAACGGCGGCAGCGCCGCTTCCAGCATCGCCACCTGTGCAGTGGCGCGCGCCAGATCGGGCGGCGTGCCGCGGCCGGCAGCGATCAGGCGTTGGGTGATCTGGCGGCTGTGCTGCTGCAATTGCAGCGAATGCTCGGCCACCTGCAACTCATGGTTGGCGTTGCAAATCTCCACATAACTGCCGGCCACCTGCGCGGCCACGCTGACACGCGCAAGATCGATCGCCGCCTGCGCCACCTGGGTGTCGGCATGCGCGGCTTCCGCGCCACGTTGCAGCTTGCCGAATAGATCGAACTGATACGACACGCCGAACTTGCCATCGGCCAGGTTGAACACCGGCAGCTTTTCTTCCTGCAAGAACGCTTCGGCAGACACCTGCGCGCGGCTGACGCCGGCTTCCACGTCGTAATCGAAACCGCCGGCATCCATGGCCTGTTCGTAGACCGCAGCGGCGCGGCGCAGGTTGGCGCCAGCCACCCTGAGCTCGACGCTGTCGCGCAAGGCCTGTTCGATCAGGTCATCCAGCATCGGGTCCTGATACAGCGCCCACCAGCGCGCCGGCAGCGCGGCGCCGGCCTGCACCTGGTCGTTGCCGGTGTCCAGAAATGCGGCATTGGCGGCCGGTCGCTGATAGGCCGACTGCGCCGGCACGGCGTAGTTCGGGCCGACCGTGCTGCAGGCACTCAACGTGGTCAGCAGTGCGGCCAATCCCAGCGGACGAAACACAGTGCGGGTCATGGCGCCGCCTTGGCCTGCACACGGGCAGGCGCGATGGCCGCAGTCGCCGGAGTCGCGTTCGCCGTGTCCGGCAGGATGCTCACCGTGGCGGTGCGCCCGGCGATCAACTGCAGATGCGCAGGCACGCGGTCCAGCGCGATGCGCACCGGAATGCGCTGCGCCAGCCGCACCCAGTCGAACGCCGGGGTGACATTGGGCAACGCGCCGGCGCTACCGCTGCGATACCGGTCTTCGATGCCGGCGGCGATGCTCTGCACATGCCCGTGCAACGTGGCCGGCTCACCCATCAGCTGCACATCCACGCGCTGGCCGGGGTGCACGCCCTGCAGGCGGGTTTCTTCGAAATAGCCGTCGACACGGAACGAGCCGGTGTCCAGCACCGCCACCACCGGACGCCCGGCAGTGACGTAATCGCCCACGCGCACGGTGCGGTCGCTGACGTGGCCGTCGGCCGGGCTACGCACCTGGGTGCGCTCCAGATTGAGTTGGGCCAGATCCACTGCCGATTGTGCGGTGGCCACCGCTGCCTGCGCCTTTTGCACATTGGAGCGGCGCACTTCGGCATCTTCGGCGGCGACCAGGTCCTGCAGGCTGCGGTCGCGCGCGATCTCGCGGCGCAACTGGCTCAGCGTGGCCTGGCGCTCGGCCAGCGCGGCTTGCGCCTGTTCCAGCGCGATCGCATAGCGCGCGCGGTCCACCACGAACAGCAATTGCCCGCGCGTGACCGGCTGGTTGTCGGCCACGGCCACCGACTCCACCAACCCGGAGACATCCGGCGCCACCTGCACCACATCGGCGCCCACATGCGCATCGCGCGTCCACGGCGCCTGCATGTAATAGCGCCACAGGTGCTGCAACACCAGCGCGGCCACCACCACCATTGCCAGGGTCAGCAGTGCCGGCCCGGCGGTCTTGATCAGCTTTTTCACGATTGCACCCAACGGGTCAGGAAAAACAGGCCGCCCAGCAGCGCGATGTACGACGCCAGGTTGAACAGCGCCGGGTGCCAGATGTAGCGATAGGCACCGGCGCGGGTGAGCAGCGCGGCGAACGCGCTGTTGAGCAGGTAGGCCAGCGTCATCAACGCCAGCAAGGTGGGCACGAACACACCGTAGAAACTGAATTCGCCGTACATCGGGCACATCCTGGGAAAGAAACATCAACGCCCGGCACAGCGCGCCAGGGCATCGCGCAGGTCACAACGGGCGTCGCACGCGACGCCGACAGCCGACTCAGTCGGCCTGGCTCAGCCGCGCATGCGCCTGCGCGATCTGCTCCCACAAGGTCAGCACCACCTGCACGTCGGTATCGCTAAGCGTGCCGAACACCTCCGCACGCAACGCATCCAGGCGGATTTCGATGCGGCCGACCAGCGCCTGCCCTGCATCGGTGAGCCACAGCTGGTTGGCGCGGCGGTCGCTGCTGTCGGCTTCGCGACGCAGCAGGCCCTGGGCGGCCAATTTGTCCAGCAAGCGCACCAGAGACGGGCCTTCCATGCCCAGTTGCTGGGCCAGCGCTACCTGGCGGATACCGCCGCCGGAGCGGCCGATCATCAGCAATGGGCCGGTGCAGGCGCTGGACAGTTCGAATTCGGCAAACGCCTGGTCGGCCAAGCGTTGCCACTGGCGCGCGGCCACCAACAGGCCGGAACTGAGTTGAGCGCGTGGGGGGAGGGACATGTTCGTCATAATGGATAGGATGCTATCAATTCATAAATGAATCAATAGTCACTGAACATTTGCAAGCTGGCGCAACCGCACCTGGGGCAGCCGGTCAGTCCTCAGGTACCATGCTCGCCCCCTTTGGGTGCACCTGCGCATGAGCCAGTCCAACCAGCCCGATTCCTCCGTGACCCAAACCCAGGCCGAAGAGGCCGTGCGCACCTTGTTGCGCTGGGCGGGCGAAGATCCGACGCGTGAAGGCCTGCTGGACACCCCACGCCGGGTGGCTGAAGCCTACGGCGACTGGTTCAGCGGCTATCGCGAAGAACCGCGCGAATACCTGGAACGCACGTTCGAGGAAGTGGCCGGCTACGACGAGTTGATCGTGCTACGCGACATTTCCTACGAAAGCCATTGCGAGCACCACATGGCGCCGATCATCGGCAAGGTGCACGTGGGCTATCTGCCGCGTGGCAAAGTCGTCGGCATCAGCAAGCTGGCCCGCGTGGTGGAAAGCTACGCGCGGCGCTTCCAGGTGCAGGAAAAGATGACCGCGCAAATCGCCGAATGCATCCAGGACGTGCTGCAGCCGCTTGGCGTGGGCGTGGTGGTGGAAGGCGCGCACGAGTGCATGACCACCCGCGGCATCCACAAGCGCGGCGTCAGCATGGTGACGTCCAAGATGGTGGGCAGCTTCCGCGAAGACGCACGCACCCGCGCCGAATTCCTGCAGTTCATCGAAGTGGGCAGCAAGCGTTGAGGCAGTCGCAGCAGCGCCTATGAAACATCAGGCACGTATCGCCGGCTATCGGCAACTACGCGAGCAGCCGCTGTGGAAACTGCTTGCCGCCGACCACGCACCCGAGTTGATCGGGCTGCTGCAGACGGTGTTGATGGATGGCGAACGCCGCCTGCCTTCGGCCGTATTGCACGAGCGTTTGCAGCGCCAGCTGGATGCCTTGCGCGCCGACGAACTGTCCCGCGAACTTCCGCGCACCGCGCAGGCGTATCTGGCGCATTGGCTGGCGCAGGGCTGGCTGGAGCGCCGCCTGCCCGAAGGCGCGGCCGAAGAAGAATACGAACTCTCGCGTGCCGCGACGCAGGCCATCCGCTTCATCGTCGGCCTGCGCGAAAGCAGCAGCAGCGCCACCGAAAGCCGCCTGTCGCTGGTGATCCAGCAACTGGTGCAACTGGCCGGCCAGACCGAAGCCGATCCGGAGCTGCGTCTTGCCGCCCTGCGCGAAGAACGTGCGCGCATCGACGCCGAGATCGAACGCGTGGCCTCCGGCCGCGTGGCCGCGCTCGATGGCAAGCGCGCGCTGGAACGCGCCCGCGACCTGATCCATCTCTCCGACGAGCTGGCCGAAGATTTCCATCGCGTGCGCGACGATTTCGAACAGCTCAACCGCCAGTTCCGCGAACGCATCATCGACGACGAAGGCGCGCGCGGCGATGTGCTGGAGCAGCTGTTCAACGGCGTGGACGTGATCGCCGACAGCGAGGCCGGGCGCACCTTCGAGGCGTTCTGGAGCCTGCTCAACGACACCCAGCAGAGCAGCCAGCTCGATCAGGCGCTGGATGCGCTGCTGGCACGCGGCTTCGCCCGCAAGCTCGACCGGCGCGAACGCGCTTTCCTGCGCGGCTTGACCGGCACGCTGCTGGAGCGCGGCGGCGAGGTGCACACGGTGATGCAGCACTTCGCGCGCAGCCTGCGCGGTTTCGTGCAAAGCCGTGGGTATCTGGAACAGCGTCGGCTCAATCAAGTGCTCAAGCAGGCGCAGGGCGAAGCCCTGCAATTGCGCGACAGCCTGCATGCCACCGCCGCCACCGGCTACACGCAAGCGCTCAGCAGTAGCCGCCTGCGCTCGTTGTCGCAATGGCGGCTGCACGACCCACGGCTCACCCAGGTGGACGGGCGTGTGCAGGCGGCCGATGCGGCCGAGATCTCGTTGGACAGCGTGGGCGACTTGGTCGCGCAATCGGAAATCGACGTGCGCAGCCTGCGCCGCGACCTGCATGAGTTGCTCGGCCAGCGCCTGCGGCTGACCATCGGCGATGCGTTGCAACAGCGCCCGGCGATACAGGGGCTGGGCAGCGTGATCGGCTACCTGTCGCTGGGCACGCGCCACGGCATGGTGATCGAAGGACAGATGGAAACGGTGCAATGGGAAGGCAGCGATGGCGCCGTGCGGCGCGCGCGCATTCCCTTGGTGTGGTTTACCCGGGAGAAACGCAATGAACTGGTCTGAGCAGGCACCGTCCGGCATCCACGAGGACGATGAGGACCCAGCCGCCAGCACCCCGCCACTGCATGCAAGCGATGCCGCCGGTGATGCAGCAGGTGGTGCGCTGTTCTTGGGCGACACCGGGACGTTGCCGTTCGACGCGCGGCGTGCGCTGTGCCAGTTGTTGGCAGGGCCCAGCATCGATGCGCAACGTCACGGCGCACTCTGGCCGGCGTTATTGCGCAACGAGGTGGCGATCCGCCGGTTGTTGTGCGAGCTGTTTCTGGAGTTGGTGCTCGACCGCGAGGGCGGGGTGGCCTTCACCCGTCAGGCCGACACCGCCGAGCTGGAATCGCCCACCTTGCTGCGCAGCGCGCCACTCACCTTTATCGAATCGGTGCTGCTGCTGTTCCTGCGCCAGCAACTGGCCGAGGCCGATACGCGCGGCGAGCGTGCAGTGGTGGACGAGGCGCAGCTAGTGGAAGCGTTGTCGGTGTACGAAAAGAACGTGTCCACCGATCGGGCAGGCTTCGCGCGGCGGGTGATGACGGCGATCGGCAAGATGCGCGACAACCAGTTGCTGTCGCGCTTGCGCGGCAGCGAGGAGCGCTACGAGGTGTCGCCGGTGCTGAAGCTGTTGTTCTCGGCAGAGGATGTGCAGGCGCTGGTGGTCGCGTATCGCGGCCTGCGGGAAGGGGATGTGGCTGCGGAGTGATTCCTTCAGCGTTGGCGGCAGCGCGCAGGCTCTTCTTCTCCCGCCGGGACCTTGGGCCCCTTCATGGGGCGAAGGGGCCCGACGGGCGGATGAGGAGACGTTGTGGCGCGATGCCGGGAGCGTGCCATGTGCCTGTTGCTGTCATGCAATGACCGTGACAGTGCGCGCGAAGCGCAGATGCAACCGCAACAGGTGTAGTCGCCCCGCAGCACACCACACCACCGCGCTACCGTTCGTAATCCGGTTTTTCGTGTTTCCGTCGTCCCGTTTTGATGAGTGAGCCATGAAGTCACAGCCCAACCTTTCGCCAGTACAGCCGGGTACGTCCTTGTTTGCCGAGACGCTTGCCGAGCAGCGTGCGCAGCAGTTCCGGATGCGGCGCTTGCAGGTCCACAACTGGGGCACCTTCAACGGGCTGACCGAAGTGCCGATTGCGGAGAAAGGCTTCCTGTTCGTGGGTCGGTCCGGTTCGGGTAAATCGACCTTGCTGGATGCGATGTCGGCGTTGCTGACGCCACCGAGCATCGTCGACTTCAACGCCGCTGCGCGCGAGGCCGAACGCAGTGGGCGCGATCGGAGTCTGGTGTCATATGTACGCGGTGCGTGGGCCGATCAGCAGGACAGCACGTCCGGCGAAATCGCCACGCAATACCTGCGCAAGGGCGCCACCTGGACCGCATTGGTGCTGGAGTACGCAAACGCGCATGGCGAGGCGGTGAGCCTGATCCGGTTGTTCTGGATCGCCGGCAATGGCAACGCGGCGGCCGATGTGCGGCGGCATTACATGGTTGCGCCGCGCAGCTTCGATGTGGCGACCGAGCTGGATGGCTTCGATCTGGACCTGCGCAAGCTCAAGGCACGGCTGGGCGAGGAGATCGCACATTTCGACGGCTTCGCCGGCTATGCCGAACGCTTCCGGCATGCACTGGGCATCGGCAACGAGATGGCGCTGCGGCTGTTGCACAAGACCCAGTCGGCCAAGAACCTGGGCGATCTGAACGCATTTCTGCGCGGTTTCATGCTGGATGAGCCGCGTACTTTCGAAGCGGCCGACCGGCTTGTGGAGGATTTTGCCGAGCTCGATGGCGCCCACCATGCGGTGGTCACCGCACGGCGCCAGGTGGAAACGCTGACGCCTGCGCGCGAGCACCACGCGGCGCTGATGGCATTGCGCCACAGCGTTGGCGAGTTGCGCGAGCTGCAGTTGGGCGTGGACAGCTATCGCGAGCAGCAGCGGCTGGCCTTGCTGGAGGAGCGGCTGCAGGAGCTCGATCACCAGGACCGCGGACTGGCCGGCGAAGAAGGCCAGCGCCGCGAATCGCTGGATAACCACGAGCAGAAACTGAGCGGCCTGGAGCGCGAGCAGCGCGCCGCCGGCGGCGAGCAGATCGAAGAACTGGAGCGCGAGCGTGCGCGTGTGGAACGCGAGCGTGACGAACGCCTGCGTCGCCGTGCGCAGATCGAGCAGGCTTGCCGTCAGCTCGGCACCGCTCTGGCTGCCGGTGCCAGCGGTTTCGCTGCGCAGATCGCGCATGCGCAGACCGTACTGGATAACGGCAAGCACGACGCCAGCGCGCTGGATGAGGCCATTGCCGAGCGCATGGGGGTGCGGCGCGATGACGAACGCCGATTTGCCGAGATCCGTGCCGAGCTGGATGCCTTGAAGCGCGCACCGTCGAGCATGCCGGCTCCGATGCAGGCCCTGCGCGCGCGGCTGTGCGAAGACATCGGCATTGCCGAGGCCGCACTGCCGTTCGTTGGCGAGCTGGTCCAGGTGCGCGATGACCAGATGGCCTGGCGCGGTGCGATCGAGCGCGTACTGAATGGTTTTGCGCAATCGCTGTTGGTGGACGAGCGGCATTACACCCAGGTCAGCGAATGGGTCAACCGCACCCACATCGGCACGCGCCTGGTGTACTTCCGTGTGCGCCGTAACGACGAACTGCATTCGCGACGTGTCGATCCCGATGCGCTGCCTGGCAAGCTGCAATTGCGCGAGCACGCCTTCACCGAGTGGCTGCGCAACGAACTCACCCGCCGCTTCGACTACGCCTGCGTGGATAACGCAACCGCGCTGCGCAACGCCGACCGCGCGATCACCCGCGAAGGGCAGGTCAAGCATCCCGGCGATCGGTATGAGAAGGACGACCGCCACGCGGTCAACGACCGCAAGCGCTGGCTGCTCGGTCACGACAACCGCGACAAGCTCAAGGTGTTCGAGCGCGAAGCGCAGGCGTTGGCCCAGCGCATCGCCAGCTGCGATGCCGACGTCGCAGCGCTGCGCAAGCAGCGCGAGCAGGACCAGGAACGCCAGCTCGCCGCACATACGCTGGTGGAGCGCGATTGGGACGAGATCGACGTCGGCCCCAAACTGCAGCGGCTAAGCGATATCGATGAGCAGTTGGTGCAGCTGCGCGAAGGCAACAGTGGCTTGCGTGCGCTCGGTCAGGCCATCGACACCGCACGCACCTTGCGCGACCAGGCCAAGCGCACCTACGACGACGTGCGGCTGGAACGCGCGCAACTGGCGCGCGAGCGTGTGCGGCTCGAACAGCAGCATGCGGCATGTGCAGGCCGCACAGGCACCGCCACGCTCACACCCACCCAGCTGCAAGGCCTGCGGGAACGTCTTGCCGCATTGACGCCGTTGTCGCTGGACAACCTGGAAGCGCACTTCCGCGTGGTCGAGCGTGGCCTGGCCGAGCAGTTGGCCGAAAGTCAGGGCCGCGACAGCCGGCTCAGCGCGCAGTTGCTGGAATGCTTCCGCAGGTATTGCCAGCAGTGGCCTGAAGACAGCGGCGACTTCACCGTGAGTCTGGCCAGCGCCGACGATTTCCTCGCGCGCCTGGATCGACTGGAAAGCGATGGCCTGCCGCGCCACGAGCATCGCTTCTTCGACCTGTTGCAGACCCAGAGCAAGAACAACCTGCTGGCCTTGCAACGCCACACTGCCGAGGCCCACAAGGGCATCAAGCAGCGCATGGACGAGGTCAACGCCAGCCTGGAGCAGGTGCCGTTCAATCGCGACACCGTCCTGACCATCGAAGTCAGCGACCGTCGCCTGGCCGAGGTGCAGGAATTTCAGCAGCAGTTGCGCGCGGTGTTGTCGCATCAGCAGACCGAAGACCGCGCCCTGGCCGAAGCGCAGTTTTCCACCTTGCGCGCGCTGGTGGCGCGCCTGGGCGCGCAGGAGCCAGAGGCACGCCGCTGGCGCGAACAGGTGCTGGATGTGCGCCTGCATGTGGAATTCATCGGTGTGGAACTGGATGCGCAAACGCGCGCGCAGGTGGAGATCTATCGCAGCGGCGCCGGCAAATCCGGTGGTCAGCGGCAGAAACTGGCAACCACCTGCCTTGCAGCGGCGCTGCGTTATCAGCTCGGTGGCGAAGACGGCGAACTGCCGCGCTACTGCGCGGTGGTGTTGGACGAAGCCTTCGACAAGGCCGACAACGAATTCACCGCGCTGGCGATGAATATCTTCGAGAACTTCGGCTTCCAGATGGTGGTGGCCACGCCGTTGAAATCGGTGATGACGCTGGAGCCTTTCATCGGCGGCGCCTGCTTTGTCGAGATCAGCGGCCGCCACAACTCCGGCGTGTTGTTGATCGAATACGACGAGCAGGCGCAGCGATTGAAGCTACCCGAGCGCTCGCGTGGCGATGAGCCGGCGGTTGCCGATGCCGCTGCGCCAGCGATCGCGGCTGCGAGCGCGCCTGAAGAAGTGCAGGGCGCTGCACACGCAGCTGGCATGACAGCTGACGCTGTCTTGAGGTATCTGACATCGTCTGCGGCGGACGAGACCGCGTCTGCACCGCAGAAAACGCAGACGCGCAAGCGCAAGCCGGCAGGAGCGACGGCGAACAAGCGGGACAAGACCGCCAAGACCGCATCTTCCACGCGCGCTGCGGCACAGCCTCAAGCAACACATCCGAAGAAATCGCCTTTGCGCACGCCAGCTGTGGCTGGCATGCAGGCAGCGGACAAACGCACAGCGCGCGTGCCGGCGGTGTCGTCAGGAGCCGCATCCAAGTCCAACCTGGGCAAGACCGCTCGGTCTTCAAAAACGCCGGGCAAGCCGATCAAGGCGACGAGCACATCCAACGTCATATCAAAGAAAGCCGTCGCAACGTCTGCTGCATTGAACGCTGTCGCGGCCAAGCCGCGTGCAGCCGCCGCGTCGACTGGGCAGCCGGCACGTGGTCCCGGCAAGACCACCTCGACACGCGGGGCGGTGAAACCTTCGCCGGCTAAAAAGCGCGGTGCGACGGCAGGCACTGTGCAGTCGCGCGGCAAGCGCTGAAACCAGTGCACAGGTGACGCCATCTGCATGGTGGCGTCACCGCGTCGACGACGTCGCGTTGGCAGCAAGCATTCCTAGTGCAGCAGATCCCAGCCCATCTTGCCGATCAGCACGATCACCAACACCAGGAACAATTTGCGGATCAATGGCGTGCCACCGCGTAACGCCATCCGCGTGCCGGCCACTGCGCCGGCCACGTTCGCCGCCGCCATCGGAATGCCGACCGCCAACATCACCTGCCCGCTGGGCAAAAAGAACGACAACGCCGCAAGATTGGTGGCCAGGTTGACCACCTTGGCTGCGGCCGAGGCACGCAGAAAATCCAGACCGAAAAAGCGGATGAACAGGAAGATCAGAAAGCTGCCCGTGCCCGGACCGAAGAATCCGTCGTAGAAGCCAATCGCCGCGCCCATCGCCAATGCGGTCGCCAGTTCGCGCCGGCCGATCTGGCGTGGCCGATGCAGCGCTCCGAAGTCCTTCTTGATCAATGTGTAGATCAGCATCGCGACCAGTAGCATCAAAATCAGCGGCCGCACCGCTTGCTTGGGCATCAGACTGACGGCGGTCGCGCCCAGGAACGAAAACGTAAACGCCGCCGCCGTTGCATACAGCACCGGCCGCCACGGAAAGCGCACCGTGCGCGCATACCGCCATGCCGACGCACCGGTGCCAAACATCGCGCTGAACTTGTTGGTGCCCAGAATCAGCGATGGCGCCTGGTGCGGCAGCGTCGCAAACAAGCCCGGCAACTGGATCAGCCCACCGCCGCCGACCGCCGCATCCACCAGCCCGGCCACGAACGCGATGCACAGCAGCCACGGCAATTCGGTGGGAATCAATTCCAGCAAGGCCACGCTCCGCACGACGGGGCGACAGCATAGCCTCCGCTTCCCGCTTCCCGCTTCCCGCTTCCCGCTTCCCAATCCCCAATCCCCAATCCCCAATCCCATCCCGCACAATCCCCGCATGCCGACCTCCACACCGACCGACCCCTGTCCCTGTGGCCGCCCCGCCGATTACGCACGGTGTTGCGGCCCATACCACGCCGGTGCCGCCGCGCCCGATGCCCAGACCCTGATGCGTGCGCGCTACAGCGCCTATGTGCGTCGCGACGCCGCGTACCTGCTGGCCAGCTGGCATCCGTCCACGCGCCCGGCCGAGCTGTCGCTGGACGAGGGCGGGCGCACCACCTGGCTCGGCCTGACCGTGCAGCGCACGCTCGACACCGGTCCGGAGACTGCCGAGGTGGTCTTTCTGGCGCGCTATCGCATCGGTGGCGGCAGCGCGGTGCGCATGACCGAGCACAGCCGTTTCGTGCGTGAGGCTGGCGACTGGTACTACCTCGACGCGCGCTGAGCGCCACGCCGGCCAACCGTCACCGCGGCCAGCAACACAACCACCGCCTCAACCGGACGCCGGCAACCAGCATGCGACCGGTTCACTCCGCGGCCCACCAAGCCCGTTCAGCCCGACGAACGGTCTCCAGGCCCGCAGTTTGTCGACGCCACGTTCGCAGCCGATCCCCGAAGCTTGCCGCGCAGGCGAACTCCGCCGCGGGGGTGGGACTCGGATCATGGCAACCTTGAATCTCTGGCAATGGGTGATGTTGGCGGCGGTCGTGTTTGCGATCGTGCTGCCCGCGTGCGTGGCCACCGCACTGATTCGCTTCGGTCCGCGCCACGATGCACCGCGCCGCACCCGCGCGCGCCGAGTGACCGACGGCGCTCCGTCGACGCCGGCCCTGTCGCTGCTCACCGGCATCACCGGCGACGGCAGCTAAGCCCGTCAGGCCAGCGGCACCATCGGCGGCGCCGAACTGCAGCAGTCACCACGTCGGTACGCATCACCCATCACCATCGCGCTGTAGCTATCGCCTGCACGCCTGCGACTGCCCAGGTTGGCTATGCTCGGCGGCTCGACTTGCCGCGCAGGAGCACTCCACCGCATGACGTCCGCCCACCCGCCGGCCATCGCGCCATGACGCTGCCCCGGCGCACATTGCCGTTGGTGCTGGGACTGCTGCCGCTTGCCGCCTGCGCCGATCCGGCCTTCGACCGCTGCCTGGCGGGCCTGCAGACCCAGGCCGCTGCCAAGGGCGTGGACGCTGCCAGCTTTCAGCGCTTCACTGCCGGGCTGGTGCCCGATCCCAGCGTGTTGCCGCTGCTGGATGCGCAGCCCGAATTCACCACGCCGATCTGGGATTACCTGGCGAGCCTGGTCGACAGCCAGCGCGTCACCGACGGCCAGGCCATGCTGGTCACCCACCGCGAGCTGTTGACCCGCCTGTCCGAGCAGACCGGCGTCGACCCCGCCACCATCGTGGCGGTCTGGGGCGTGGAGAGCGATTACGGCCGCGTCACCGGCAAGCGCCCGCTGTTGGTGTCGCTGGCCACGCTGTCGTGCGAAGGCCGTCGCCAACCGTTCTTCCGCGGCGAGTTCCTGGCCTTGCTCAGCCTGTTGCAACGCGGCGACCTGTCGCCGGATGGCCTGACCGGCTCCTGGGCCGGTGCCTTCGGGCAAACCCAGTTCATGCCCTCGACCTACGCGCGCATCGCGGTGGACGGCGACGGCGACGGCCGCCGCGATCTGGTCACCAGCATCCCCGACGCACTGGCCTCCACCGCCAACTATCTGGTCAAGGCCGGCTGGGAGCGCGCCCGCCCGTGGGGCATGGAAGTCACCCTGCCGCGCGGCTTCGACGCCAGCAAGGCCGGGCGCACTCGCCGCCAAGCGCTGCAGGCGTGGCGGGCCGCCGGCCTGCTCGGCACCGACGGCAAGCCGCTCGCCCCGACCGGGTTGCCCGCCGAGACGCCTGCCGCGCTGCTGCTGCCGGCCGGCGCCACCGGCCCGGCGTTCCTGGTGTTCCGCAACTACGACGCGATCTACGCCTATAACGCCGCCGAAAGCTACGCGCTGTCCATCGCCCTGCTCGCCGATCGCCTGCGTGGCGGCCCCGGCCTGGTTGCGGCCTGGCCCACCGACGACCCCGGCCTGGGGCGGCCCGAACGGCGCGACCTGCAACAGCTGCTGCTGGCCCGCGGCCACCAGATCGGCGAGGCCGACGGCATGGTCGGCAGCGCCACCCGCCGCGCCATCCAGGTCGAGCAGACCCGCCTGGGCCTGCAGCCGGCCGATGGCCGCCCCGGTCAGCGCATCCTCGCCGCCCTGCGCGCCGCACCGCCGCTCACCGGCATGGCGGCCGCGCGCGGTATCGCCTTCAAGCTGCCGGCCGCCTACCCCGCCTTCGCCCAATCTCCCATCGTCCACAAGGCATCCCCCATGTCCGACACCACCGGCCTGACCACAGGCGACTTCCACGGTTTCCCGTCGCTGCTGATCGACACCCCGTTCTCCACCGCTGCCATCAGCCTGTTCGGCGGCCAGTTGCTGTCGTTCGTGCCCAAGGGCGGCCAGGACGTGATGTGGCTGTCGCCGCTCGCCAAGCAGCCGCCCACCCCGATCCGCGGCGGCGCTCCGGTGTGCTGGCCGTACTTCGGCCGCCAGGACCAGACCGGCGACGTCCCCGCCCACGGCTTCGTGCGCACCGTGGCCTGGCAACTCACCGAAAGCCGACGCGAAGACGACGGCACCGTGGTGCTCACGCTTACCCCGCCGCGCTTCGACGACCTGGCGCTGCGCCTGCGCATGACCCTGCGCATCGGCCGCACGCTGGAGCAACGCCTGATCACCGAAAACACCAGCGCCGCGCCGGTGCGTTTCACCCAGGCGCTGCACAACTACTTCCGCGTCGGCGACGCGCTCACCGTCAGCGTGCAGGGCCTGGACGGTCTGGACTATCTCGATAAATACGAGAACTACGCTACCGCCCACCGTCAGCAAGGCGACTGGAGCCTGCGCGACCCACGCGATCCCGGCCGCAGCGACCGCATCTACACCAATGCCGGTGGCCGCTACACGCTCACCGACCCGGTGCTCGGCCGCCGCATCGTCATCGCCACCGAAGGCAGCCGCTCGCTGGTGGCCTGGAACCCGGGCGAAGAAGCCGGCAAGAAGATGGCCGATGTGGGCGAGGGCTGGCGCAACTACGTCTGCCTGGAAGCGGCCAACGCCGGCCCGGACGTGATCGAACTGGCTCCCGGCGCCAGCCATACCCTGACCCAGACCATCAGCGTCGAGTAACCGCCACACCTGCCGCCGACACCAGCGGGGCAACAGAGTCGAACGCACTCCTCAACCCTTCCCTCACCGGGACGTTGTCCTCCTTCACGGGGCAGACGGTGCCCGGAGGGCAGGTGAGGGTATGAGCGCAGCCGCGTGCAGTTGAATAACACGCACGTCTCGCCCGTACCCCAGCCCCAGCCCCCGTCCGGTGCGATGGAGAGCTTTAACTCCGTCACGTTGATCTTGCTAGCCCAACAGACCGAGCGCGTCCCTCGCTACACTTGCCGCTTCGCCCAACTGCGCCGCGCGATGTCCCTCTCTCCCGAATCCGCTCCCGCCCCGGGGCGCCGCCGCGCCGCGCTGATCTTCATCTTCATCACCGTCCTGATCGACGTGCTGTCCTTCGGGGTGATCATTCCGGTGCTACCGGATCTGGTGCGTCACTTCACCGGCGGCGACTACGTGGTGGCCGCCGGCTGGATCGGCTGGTTCGGCTTCCTGTTCGCTGCCATCCAGTTTGTCTGCTCGCCATTGCAGGGCGCGCTCTCCGACCGTTTCGGTCGCCGCCCGGTGATCCTGCTGTCGTGCCTGGGCCTGGGTCTGGACTTCATCCTGATGGCCGTCGCCCACAGCCTGCCGATGCTGCTGCTGGCGCGGGTCATCTCCGGCGTGTGCTCGGCCAGCTTCTCCACCGCCAACGCCTACATCGCCGACGTCACCCCGGCCGACAAACGCGCCGGCGCGTTCGGCATGCTGGGTGCCGCGTTCGGTATTGGCTTTGTCGCCGGCCCGCTGATCGGTGGTTGGCTGGGCAGCATGGGGTTGCGCTGGCCGTTCTGGTTTGCTGCCGGCTTGGCCTTGTTGAATGTGCTGTACGGCTGGTTCGTGCTGCCCGAATCGCTGTCCGTCGAACGCCGCACCGCCCGGCTGGAGTGGTCGCATGCCAATCCGCTTGGCGCGCTCAAGCTGCTGCGGCGCTATCCGCAGGTGTTCGGTCTGGCCTCGGTGGTGTTCCTGGCCAACCTGGCGCACTACGTCTATCCCAGCATCTTCGTGCTGTTTGCCGGCTATCAATATCACTGGGGCCCACGCGAAGTGAGCTGGGTGCTGGCCGGGGTTGGCGTGTGCAGCATCATCGTCAACGTGTTGCTGGTCGGCCGTTTGGTGCGCTGGCTGGGCGAACGCCGCGCCTTGTTGCTGGGGCTGGGCTGCGGGGTGATCGGCTTCGTCATCTATGGGCTGGCCGACAGCGGCGCTGCGTTCCTGATCGGGGTGCCGATCAGCGCGTTGTGGGCGCTCGCCGGTCCTTCCGCGCAGGCACTGATCACCCGCGAGGTCGGCGCCGACGCGCAAGGTCGCGTGCAGGGCGCGCTCACCGGTCTGATGAGCCTGGCCGGTATCGCCGGTCCATTGTTGTTCGCCAATGTGTTCGCCTGGTTTATCGGCAGCGGTGCGCCACTGCATCTGCCCGGTGCACCGTGGTTGCTGGCCGGCGCCCTGCTCGCCGCAGGCTGGGGCATGGCCTGGAAACGGGCAGGGCGGGGCACCGCTAGCGCACCCGCAGCGCAGGCATAAAGCCAACCTATTCAGCTTACGCTCGCCTCCGCTTTTTATGATTTGCGCGAGCGCTGCTAGGCTGATGTCCTTCGTGCTGCGGCACTGCCTCGATCTCTTATGTCTTCCGACGCCCTGGCACTTCCGCCATCGGCCGCGCTCGCGCTGCGCCAGGCCACTCAGGACGCCCATCGCTTGGTCGAGGCAGTCCCGCTCATGCAGGCGCTGGGGCACGGGCGGGTCGATTCGGCTGCCTATGCGCAGATCTTGCGTCGCCACCATGCCTTGTTGAGCGGCTTCGAAGCGCAACTCAGCGACTGGCTCACCACCCTGGTCGGCAACGGCTGGCATTACCGCCGCCGCGTACCGGCATTGCGCGAGGACTTGCGCGCGCTCGGCCAGCAACCGGACTTGCCGGTTGCCTTACCCAGCGTCGCCGACGATGCCGCGCGCTGGGGCATGTTGTATGTCATCGAAGGCTCGCAACTGGGCGGGCGGATGATCGCGCGCAGCGTGCGCAAGCAGCAGCCCGAGCTGGCCGGCGCGCTGCGCTATTTCGAGCTGGCCGACGACGACCCGGCCGGCTGGCGCCGCTTCCAGGCGGCGCTGGATCGACGCCTCACCACCCCATCCGCGCGCGACGCCGCCATCGGCGGCGCGCATGCCATGTTCGCCCACTTCCACACCTGCCTCGCAGCGGAGCCGCACCCGTGAATCAGTCCATCGAACCCCTGGATATGGATGTCTGCGCGCGTGAGCCGATCCACATCCCCGGCATGATCCAGCCATACGGCGTGCTGCTGGTGATCGAACCGGCCGATGGCCGCATCGTGCAGGCCAGCACGACCGCCGCCGACCTGCTCGGCGTGCCGCTGCAGACGCTGTTGGGCATGCCGTATGCCCAGGTGCTGGAGGTACCCGAGGCGCAGCCATTCGCGGTGGACGCGCACCCCCAGCACCTCTTGCACGCCGAGGCGCGCTTTCCCGCCCGCGCAGTGCCGCCCGAGCATGCCTGGGTGGCCGCCTGGCATCTGTATCCGGAGCAATGGCTGGTCGAAATCGAGCCGCGCGATGCTCGCCTGATGGACGTCACCCTGCGCGAAGCGCTGCCGCTGTTGCGCAGCATCGAGCGCGATCCCGGCATCGACGAAGCGGCGGTGCGTGCGGCCAAGGGCCTGCGCAGCATGATCGGCTTCGACCGGGTGATGATTTACCGCTTCGACGAAGAGTGGAACGGCGAAGTCATTGCCGAAGCGCGTAACCCCGAGCTGGTGGCCTATCTTGGCCAGCGCTATCCCGCCACCGACATCCCGGCGCAGGCGCGCGCGCTGTATCTGCGCAACCGCGTCCGCCAGATCGCCGATGTCGGCTACCAGTCGTCGCCGATCGTGCCCACCCTGCATCCGCGCCTGGGCACCCCGGTGGATCTGAGCGATGTCAGCCTGCGCAGCGTTTCGCCGGTACATCTGGAATACCTCGCCAACATGAGCGTGAGCGCCACCCTGGTCTCTTCGTTGGTGGTCAACGATGCGTTGTGGGGGCTGATCGCCTGCCACCACTACAGCCCGCACTTCACCAGCCATGCCATGCGCGATGCCACCGATGCGGTGACCCGCGCACTGTCCGGTCGCATCGGCGCGCTGCAGGCAGTCGAGCGCGCGCGCATGGAATCGGTATTGCTCACCGTGCGCGAAAAGTTGATCACCGACTTCAACGACGCCACCCAGATGACGGTAGAGATGCTCGCCGACATGGCGCCGGACCTGATGGACGTGGTCGATGCCGATGGCGTGGCGATCTTCCATGGCAAGGAGATCAGCCGGCACGGCAGCGTTCCCGATGCGGCCGCGCTGCGGCGCATCCGCGACCATATCGAATCGGCGCACCACGATGCCTTGCGTGAGGATGCCGTCGGCGCCCTGCATGTGGAGGCGATCGGCGAGGTATTCCCGGAACTGGCCGATCTCGCGCCGCTGGCCGCCGGCTTCATCTTCGTGCCGCTGATGCCGCAGTCGCGCAGCGCCTTGCTGTGGACCCGCCGCGAAAAGGTGCAGACGGTCAACTGGGCCGGCAATCCGCAGCTGGCCAAGCTGGCCGACATTCCCAACTCACGCCTGTCGCCGCGCAAGAGCTTCGATCTCTGGCAGGAAACCGTACGCGGCCGCGCTCGGCGCTGGGCGCCGCTGCATCTGGAATCGGCGCGCAGCCTGCGCGTGCTGATTGAATTGATGGAGCGCAAGCGCTTCCAGCAGGATTTCACCCTGCTCGAAGCGTCGCTGTCGCGGCTGCGCGACGGGGTGGCCATCATCGAACGTGGCGCCGACGCCGCTGCGCACCGGCTGATGTTCGTCAACCCTGCGTTCGCCGAACTCAGTCAGACCGCAGTGGCTGACCTGATCGGCTGCGACATCCTCGCCCTGCTGGCCGATGATGCTGCGCGGGGCAAGGTCGACCTACTGGAAGAGGCGCTGCGCCTGGGCCGCGCCGCCTACGTCACCCTGCCGCTGCGCACCCAGGATGGCGAGCCGGCATATCGCCAATTCCATCTCGAACCCTTGCCCAGCCCTAGCGGCGTGACCGCGCACTGGCTGCTGCAATTACGCGATCCGGAATAAGCACTGCTATCGATATCGTGAGTGCGGTGGGTGCCGGCGCATTGTTTGCCGTGTCGTTGTTGCAGGCGAGGGATCGCGCCCACGGGATGCCTCGAGTCAACCGGCAGGGCGTGGTGACGCGATGCCTTGTGCTTCCCGGTGGTCGCGACTGCCACGAGGGGCCTGCCAGCTTCGATATCAACCCGCGCACTGCGGGTTGCACGAATGAATTCGGCTCCCCGCAGTGCTGAAGCGAGACACCGCGCAGGCGGGAGAACGGGGCGACCAAACAGCCATGCGGCCGCCGCACGTGTCTGCCGCTCTTGTCACTGCATCAGTGGGACGCGTGTCACTGCGCCGTCTTCGGTCGTAATGCCAACAATGTGATCGTTCCGGCCACCAAGCCCCAGAACGCCGCGCCGATCCCGCCCAGCGTCAGCCCGGAGGCGGTGACCAGAAAGGTAATCAAGGCGGCTTCGCGTTCGCTGTCCTCGCGCAGTGCCGCCGCCAGGCTATTGCCGATGGTCCCCAACAGGGCGATCCCGGCAATCGCCATGACCAGCTCACGCGGGAAGGCCGCAAACACCGCCGCCACGGTCGCGCCGAATAACCCGATCACCACATAGAACACGCCGGCGCTCACTGCAGCGGTGTAGCGCCGTGCCGGATCTTCGTGCGCTTCCCGGCCCATGCAGATCGCCGCGGTAATCGCCGCCAGATTCAACGCAAAGCTCCCGAACGGCGCCAGTACCGTATTGACTGCGCCGATCCAGCCGATCGTCGGCGAGATGGGCACCGCATAGCCGGATGCCCGCGTCACCGCCACGCCCGGCACGTTCTGCGAGGCCATGGTCACCACAAACAACGGAATCGCCAGACCAAACAGTGCCGCCCCCGACAGCGACGGCACCACCAACACCGGGCGTGCCAATTCCAATTGCACTGTTCCCAACTGCAGCAGCCCGCCGCTGGCGGCAATCGCAACGCCCACCAATAAAGTCGCAATCACCGCATAGCGCGCAAACCAGCGTCGCCCGCACAGATAGGTGACCAGCATCGCCAGCGCCAGCAGCACCTGGCTTTGCATGGCTACGAAGATGTCCAGGCCAAAGCGCAATAGCACTCCGGCCAACATTCCCGAGGCGAGTGAAATCGGAATGCGCCGGATCGCTTGCTCAAACAGTCCCGAAAACCCGGCCACCATGGCCAATACCGCAGCCACCACAAACGCACCGATGGCCTCGCGCAACGGCACCCCGGCCGCGCTGCCGATCAGCATGGCTGCACCAGGCGTGGACCAGGCCGTCACCACCGGCACCCGGTAGCGCAGCGACAACCCGATACAGGTCACGCCCATGCCGATGCCTAGCGCCCACATCCACGACGCGATCTCCGCCTGATCGGCGCCCAGGTGGCGCGCCGCCTCGAACACGATCACCGCAGAGCTGGCAAACCCCACCAGTACGGTGACAAAGCCGGCGGCAATCGCAGGCAGCGATAGATCACGGAGCAGATTGCGGGAAGCGGGCATGCGGACTCCTCCAGCTAGTGCGTGCATCTTCGCCGAGCCCATCGACGATCGATACCCTGCTGATATGTGTACAGCTGCCAACCCGAATAAGCGTTGCAACCCGGAGATGCGCGGAGAGGCCAGTGCGTGCAATTGCCCGCTGTACAAAGGCGGCTGCAGGTCGATGTCATGCGCCTGTCAAAAAGTGCTTGCACTTCTGTCCAGGCTCGATAAACTGCGCGGCCTCGCTCAGGACGGCGGCGCTTCTTCAAGCACCGCAACAACGAACGGGTCGAATCGACAACATCACGCGGTGTTGACGAAACGGAAAAGCCGGCTATGATGTGCGGCTCGCTACACGTAAAGACGCTACGGCGGATTGAAGTGCAGCGGCGGCAACGTCCTCTTCACGAGGGGTTGACGAGGATGAAAAGCCTGCTAATATGGCCGGCTCGCTTCGCAGAAAGCCTTCGGGTCGAAACGAAGCAGCGTCAACCACCTCGAAACAAGGTGTTGACGGCAAGAAAAAGCCCGCTATAATGGGCGGCTCGCTTCGACGGAAACGACGAAGCTGACGGGAACGGCGCTGAGGCCACTTCCCAATGTTCTTTGACAGTGTGCGCAGGTAATTTGTGCGGACGCCTGCAGGAAGGATGATTGTCCATCTTGCAGACGTTTAATCAAAAAGCAACATATTAATTGCTTTGCAAGCGATAAGTTGTCAGTGGTTGAACTTCTGCAGCTAAAGTATTTGTCTTCGGACATGTAATTTTAAGTGAAGAGTTTGATCCTGGCTCAGAGTGAACGCTGGCGGCAGGCCTAACACATGCAAGTCGAACGGCAGCACAGTAAGAGCTTGCTCTTATGGGTGGCGAGTGGCGGACGGGTGAGGAATACATCGGAATCTACTCTTTCGTGGGGGATAACGTAGGGAAACTTACGCTAATACCGCATACGACCTACGGGTGAAAGCGGAGGACCTTCGGGCTTCGCGCGATTGAATGAGCCGATGTCGGATTAGCTAGTTGGCGGGGTAAAGGCCCACCAAGGCGACGATCCGTAGCTGGTCTGAGAGGATGATCAGCCACACTGGAACTGAGACACGGTCCAGACTCCTACGGGAGGCAGCAGTGGGGAATATTGGACAATGGGCGCAAGCCTGATCCAGCCATGCCGCGTGGGTGAAGAAGGCCTTCGGGTTGTAAAGCCCTTTTGTTGGGAAAGAAAAGCAATCGGTTAATACCCGGTTGTTCTGACGGTACCCAAAGAATAAGCACCGGCTAACTTCGTGCCAGCAGCCGCGGTAATACGAAGGGTGCAAGCGTTACTCGGAATTACTGGGCGTAAAGCGTGCGTAGGTGGTGGTTTAAGTCTGTTGTGAAAGCCCTGGGCTCAACCTGGGAATTGCAGTGGATACTGGGTCACTAGAGTGTGGTAGAGGGTAGCGGAATTCCCGGTGTAGCAGTGAAATGCGTAGAGATCGGGAGGAACATCCGTGGCGAAGGCGGCTACCTGGACCAACACTGACACTGAGGCACGAAAGCGTGGGGAGCAAACAGGATTAGATACCCTGGTAGTCCACGCCCTAAACGATGCGAACTGGATGTTGGGTGCAATTTGGCACGCAGTATCGAAGCTAACGCGTTAAGTTCGCCGCCTGGGGAGTACGGTCGCAAGACTGAAACTCAAAGGAATTGACGGGGGCCCGCACAAGCGGTGGAGTATGTGGTTTAATTCGATGCAACGCGAAGAACCTTACCTGGTCTTGACATCCACGGAACTTTCCAGAGATGGATTGGTGCCTTCGGGAACCGTGAGACAGGTGCTGCATGGCTGTCGTCAGCTCGTGTCGTGAGATGTTGGGTTAAGTCCCGCAACGAGCGCAACCCTTGTCCTTAGTTGCCAGCACGTAATGGTGGGAACTCTAAGGAGACCGCCGGTGACAAACCGGAGGAAGGTGGGGATGACGTCAAGTCATCATGGCCCTTACGACCAGGGCTACACACGTACTACAATGGTAGGGACAGAGGGCTGCAAACCCGCGAGGGCAAGCCAATCCCAGAAACCCTATCTCAGTCCGGATTGGAGTCTGCAACTCGACTCCATGAAGTCGGAATCGCTAGTAATCGCAGATCAGCATTGCTGCGGTGAATACGTTCCCGGGCCTTGTACACACCGCCCGTCACACCATGGGAGTTTGTTGCACCAGAAGCAGGTAGCTTAACCTTCGGGAGGGCGCTTGCCACGGTGTGGCCGATGACTGGGGTGAAGTCGTAACAAGGTAGCCGTATCGGAAGGTGCGGCTGGATCACCTCCTTTTGAGCATGACGTCATCGTCTTGTCGGGCGTCCTCACAAATTACCTGCATTCAGAGATTCATACCGGCACAGGTCGGTATGCGAAGTCCCTTTTGGGGCCTTAGCTCAGCTGGGAGAGCACCTGCTTTGCAAGCAGGGGGTCGTCGGTTCGATCCCGACAGGCTCCACCATATTGAGTGAAAAGACTTCGGGTCTGTAGCTCAGGTGGTTAGAGCGCACCCCTGATAAGGGTGAGGTCGGTAGTTCGAGTCTACCCAGACCCACCACTCTGAATGTAGTGCACACTTAAGAATTTATATGGCTCAGCGTTGAGGCTGAGACATGTTCTTTTATAACTTGTGACGTAGCGAGCGTTTGAGATATCTATCTAAACGTGTCGTTGAGGCTAAGGCGGGGACTTCGAGTCCCTAAATAATTGAGTCGTATGTTCGCGTTGGTGGCTTTGTACCCCACACAACACGGCATGTGACCCTGAGGCAACTTGGGGTTATATGGTCAAGCGAATAAGCGCACACGGTGGATGCCTAGGCGGTCAGAGGCGATGAAGGACGTGGTAGCCTGCGAAAAGTGTCGGGGAGCTGGCAACAAGCTTTGATCCGGCAATATCCGAATGGGGAAACCCACTGCTTCGGCAGTATCCTGCAGTGAATTCATAGCTGCTGGAAGCGAACCCGGTGAACTGAAATATCTAAGTAACCGGAGGAAAAGAAATCAACCGAGATTCCCTAAGTAGTGACGAGCGAACGGGGAACAGCCCTTAAGCTGGAATGGCTTTAGAAAAACAATCTGGAAAGATTGGCCATAGAAGGTGATAGCCCTGTATTTAAAAGGGCCACTCCAGTGAAGACGAGTAGGGCGGGGCACGTGAAACCCTGTCTGAATATGGGGGGACCATCCTCCAAGGCTAAATACTCCTGACCGACCGATAGTGAACCAGTACCGTGAGGGAAAGGCGAAAAGAACCCCGGAGAGGGGAGTGAAATAGATCCTGAAACCGTGTGCGTACAAGCAGTAGGAGCTCGCAAGAGTGACTGCGTACCTTTTGTATAATGGGTCAGCGACTTACTGTTCGTGGCAAGCTTAACCGTATAGGGGAGGCGAAGGGAAACCGAGTCTGATAAGGGCGCATAGTCGCGGGCAGTAGACCCGAAACCGGGTGATCTAGTCATGGCCAGGGTGAAGGTGCCGTAACAGGTACTGGAGGCCCGAACCCACGTCTGTTGCAAAAGACGGGGATGAGCTGTGATTAGGAGTGAAAAGCTAATCGAACCCGGAGATAGCTGGTTCTCCTCGAAAGCTATTTAGGTAGCGCCTCGGACGAATACTACTGGGGGTAGAGCACTGTTATGGCTAGGGGGTCATCGCGACTTACCAAACCATTGCAAACTCCGAATACCAGTACGTACTATCCGGGAGACACACGGCGGGTGCTAACGTCCGTCGTGAAAAGGGAAACAACCCAGACCCACAGCTAAGGTCCCAAATTCACTGCTAAGTGGAAAACGATGTGGAAAGGCATAGACAGCCAGGAGGTTGGCTTAGAAGCAGCCACCCTTTAAAGAAAGCGTAATAGCTCACTGGTCGAGTCGGTCTGCGCGGAAGATTTAACGGGGCTAAGCAGTGAACCGAAGCTTGGGGTGCATAAAACTTCGGTTTTATGCGCGGTAGAGGAGCGTTCCGTAAGCCTGCGAAGGTGGATTGAGAAGTCCGCTGGAGGTATCGGAAGTGCGAATGCTGACATGAGTAACGATAATGCGGGTGAAAAGCCCGCACGCCGAAAGCCCAAGGTTTCCTTGCGCAACGTTAATCGACGCAGGGTTAGTCGGTCCCTAAGGCGAGGGCGAAAGCCGTAGTCGATGGGAAGCAGGTTAATATTCCTGCACCTCGCGTGAGTGCGATGGAGGGACGGAGAAGGTTAGGTGTACCGGGCGTTGGTTGTCCCGGGGAAAGGCGGTAGGTTTGGATCTTTGGCAAATCCGGGATCCTTTAAGACCGAGCACCGAGACGAGCCTTTATGGCGAAGTCACTGATACCACGCTTCCAGGAAAAGCTCCTAAGCTTCAGCTCACGAAGACCGTACCGTAAACCGACACAGGTGGGTAGGATGAGAATTCTCAGGCGCTTGAGAGAACTCGGGTGAAGGAACTAGGCAACATGGCACCGTAACTTCGGGAGAAGGTGCACCCTTTTTGGTGGCTCATGCGAGCTATAGCTGAAGAGGGTCGCAGAAACCAGGCCGCTGCGACTGTTTATCAAAAACACAGCACTCTGCAAACACGAAAGTGGACGTATAGGGTGTGACGCCTGCCCGGTGCTGGAAGGTTAATTGATGGGGTCAGCCGCAAGGCGAAGCTCTTGATCGAAGCCCCAGTAAACGGCGGCCGTAACTATAACGGTCCTAAGGTAGCGAAATTCCTTGTCGGGTAAGTTCCGACCTGCACGAATGGCGTAACGACAGCGGCGCTGTCTCCACCCGAGACTCAGTGAAATTGAAATCGCTGTGAAGATGCAGCGTTCCCGTGGCAAGACGGAAAGACCCCGTGAACCTTTACTATAGCTTTACACTGAACGTTGAGTTCGTCTGTGTAGGATAGGTGGGAGGCTATGAAACTGTGGCGCTAGCTGCAGTGGAGCCATCCTTGAAATACCACCCTGTCGTGCTTGACGTTCTAACCTAGGTCCGTTATCCGGATCAGGGACCGTGTATGGTGGGTAGTTTGACTGGGGCGGTCTCCTCCTAAAGAGTAACGGAGGAGCACGAAGGTACGCTCAGCGCGGTCGGACATCGCGCACTGTGTGCAAAGGCATAAGCGTGCTTGACTGCAAGATCGACGGATCAAGCAGGTACGAAAGTAGGTCTTAGTGATCCGGTGGTTCTGTATGGAAGGGCCATCGCTCAACGGATAAAAGGTACTCCGGGGATAACAGGCTGATACCGCCCAAGAGTTCATATCGACGGCGGTGTTTGGCACCTCGATGTCGGCTCATCACATCCTGGGGCTGTAGTCGGTCCCAAGGGTATGGCTGTTCGCCATTTAAAGTGGTACGCGAGCTGGGTTCAGAACGTCGTGAGACAGTTCGGTCCCTATCTGCCATGGGCGTTGGAAGTTTGAGAGGGGCTGCTCCTAGTACGAGAGGACCGGAGTGGACGAACCTCTGGTGTTCCGGTTGTCACGCCAGTGGCATTGCCGGGTAGCTATGTTCGGAAGCGATAACCGCTGAAAGCATCTAAGCGGGAAGCGCGCCTCAAGATGAGACTTCCCGGGGCACAAGCCCCCTAAAGGAACCATGTAGACTACGTGGTTGATAGGTCAGGTGTGTAAGTACAGCAATGTATTGAGCTAACTGATACTAATGATCCGTGCGGCTTGACCATATAACCTCAAGTTGCCTTGGTCCCAACGAACGTTGGTAGATCATCAAATGCAAGCTACGTCACAAGTTAACTATGCGAGACGAGCGCCGTAGGTGCTTCCACACGCAAACGCTTGCACAGCAATGTGCCCACGTTTGAGGAAGCTCCAACTGGCGACGCTCCAACCGTCTCCCTGGTGAAATTAGCGCTGTGGAACCACCCGATCCCATCCCGAACTCGGAAGTGAAACGCAGCTGCGCCGATGGTAGTGTGGCTCAAGCCATGCGAGAGTAGGTCATCGCCAGGGGCTTTACCCGAAACCCTCAGTCCATCAGGATTGAGGGTTTCTTTTTTTGGCTACACGTCGATAAGTCCGCCCACAGGCGAAGTCAGCAACCCTCAGGCAGGCAAGATGCGGCAGCTGAAGTGCCGCAACAGTGGCAGCAAGTTGCCTGATAAGGCTCCGGAAACTTCCAGTCAGCAGGCCGAAACAGAAACTCCGTTAACACCGCGCGCCGGTTGACGCCTGCAGTCTGGTAACGACGTCTGGTAACGGCGCAGGCAGTCGAAGCAGTGGATATAAAAGCGTCTGCAGGGAAGCACCGATTGCATTCGAGCGTATCGGCCTCCATATGCTGCTTTGCCGGTGCGTGACCGGCACTTGTCTGGATGCGCTAATGCCCGAATTGCCTGAGGTTGAAACAACGCTGCGCGGCTTGTCGCCGCACCTGCTTGGGCAACGCATCCATGGCGTCATCCTGCGTCGACCCGATTTGCGCTGGCCGATTCCTGAGCAGATAGAGCGCTTGCTTCCCGGCGCCACCATTACACACGTGCGGCGCCGTGCGAAGTACCTACTGATCGACACGAATGCGGGCGGCAGCGCATTGCTGCATTTGGGAATGTCCGGAAGCCTGCGGGTGCTGCCTGGCGATACGTTGCCGCGGGCGCATGACCATGTGGATATCAGTCTGCAAAATGGCAGCATCCTGCGCTTCAACGATCCACGTCGCTTTGGCTGCTTGCTGTGGCAATCCGACACCCAGGCCCATGAATTACTTGCTGCGCTTGGCCCAGAACCATTATCAGACGCATTTACTGGTGATTATCTGCATGGGCTGGCGCGTGGCCGCCGTGCCGCTGTCAAAACCTTTTTGATGGACCAAGCTGTGGTTGTCGGCGTTGGCAATATCTATGCTGCCGAAAGCCTGCATCGCGCTGGGATCAGCCCGTTACGCGAGGCAGGAAAGGTGTCTTTGGATCGCTACCGGCGCCTAGCCGACGCAGTCAAGGACATCCTGGCGTATGCCATCCAACGCGGTGGTACCACCTTGCGCGACTTCATCAGTCCGGACGGCGCGCCCGGCTATTTCGAACAGGAACTGACCGTTTACGGCCGCGAAGGCGAGCCCTGCAAACAATGTGGACGCGTGTTGAAGCACGCGATGATCGGCCAACGCGCCACGGTGTGGTGCGGGAGTTGTCAGCGGTAAGGGGTATGCCATATCGAAAGGGTCTTTGACGATTAGCTTGATACGAGTTGTGCCCAGATGCCCCGACGAAAAGCCCTGCAAAGCAGCTCGCATCAATGTGCCAAGTTGCTTATTAAGTGCCGCTTTACACACGCCAATACGACGCAACGCTGCGACGACAGCAGTGGCTCTCGCATGCATGTGCGATCCTCAGCTACGTGGTGGGCTAGTGCGCCGCCTTTCCGTTCGGAGGGCCAGACGGCCGCAACCGGCGTAATTCTTGCTCCCACGCATGTGCCCGTCACATCGTGACATTGTCGGAATGTGCTGAGAGGCAGCCATATGGGCGCCTTCAGTGTCCCGGTAGACGCAAATCCAAATCGCGTCTTGCGCGTATCGAACACCGAAGACGCAGGCGCAACTGGCGTTGTTCTGGTTTCCACACATACAGCGGTCCACAATCCCGAGGTCCTTGTTTGGAATCACGCTATGTCCAGCTCACCGAAGCTCGTCATTCCCCAGAGGGTTCTCGGTGCAGTTGCGCTGTTGTGCATAACGCCGTCGGGCGCAGTGACGCCTGCACCCGCTCACGCAGCTGCCGTAGAGCGCATCCAATTGCGCAGCAAGGCGGTTGAGTTGAGCGCCACGCCAGCATTTGGGGGGCGCACGCTGTCGTTCAATCTGCGCGGTCAGCCGAATGTCCTGAAAGTCGGTGCGGCGGTGGAGCAACAGCCTGCGCCCGAGGTTTCAGCCACTTCGGGGATATCCCGTATTTTGGCCATGATGTGTGGGTTGGGCCGCAGAGTCAGTGGTGGTTGCACCAGCAACTCAACCACGAGCGTCAAGCGGCCGCCGCGGTGTGGCCGCCAGACCCGTATCTGTCGTTGGTGCAGACGCATGTCACCCTGCGGGATCATGACGCGTTGGAATTTGAAGGCGTGCCGAGCCCACTGACCGGCGTGCAATTGCGCAAGCAAATCAAACTTTCTGCAGCGCGCGCGGACACCGTGGAGATCCAGGTCAGCGCACGCAATATCCGCACGCAACCCATCGCCTGGGATCTCTGGTTCAACACGCGGGTTGCGGCCACAACCAGGGTCTTTGTGCCGGTTGCCGTTGCTGCGGACATTCGTGTGCAGCCGCCGAGCGAGGCCGGCACGACTGCGCCGCATTTTAAGCTCGAGCGCGGCATCTTTGCGCTGCGCGCCGATGCGCGCCAAGACGGACTGATCCAGCGCGGTAAGTTGTTACTGCAGCCATCTGCGGGATGGATGGCCGGCTTTGCGGGCGGGCAAGTATTGGTGATTCGCTTCGCGCATCAACCGCTGGCGGCGATCCACCCCGAACAAGGGCAGGTGGAGTTGTATCTGGATGCGCCACCCCAGCATCCGGCACAGGGATTGCTGGAAATGGAGCTGCACGCGCCGTATCGGCAGCTCGCGCCGGGGGCGCAGATGCAGGCGCAGGAGCAGTGGACGCTGCTGCGCTACACCGGGCCGGACGAGGAGCTGGCGCAGCGACAGTTCCTGTGCGGCAAGGCCAAAGCGCTCGCGCTGGCCAATGCATGCGATGCGCCGTCCGCGCCCCGCTAAGATACGCATTCACCTCGATGCCGGGCTGTGGCTATGATGTCGCCCAATCCCTGACCAGACCAGACCAGATTGATGCGCATGCAACGACGACACTTCCTGAAGAATGCCGCTGCCGCATTGGCCGCGCTCGGTTTGCCGGCGTTGCCGCAATGGGCACTGGCGGCCGAGGCCGTTGGGTTACGTCGACTTGGACAGCCGCAGCCGTTCGACTACGCTTGGTTGAAGGGTCAGGCACGCGAGCTGGCAAAAGCGCCGTACAAGAGCCATAAGCAGGTATTGCCGGGGCCGCTGGAGGCGCTGAACTGGGATCAGTACCAGTCCATCCGCTACCGCCAGGATCACGCGCTGTGGGCCGATGGCAATGGCAAATTCCAAGCGAAGTTCTTTCATCTGGGGCTGTATTTCCATACACCGGTGCACATCTACGACATCGTCGATGGCAAGGCGCAGCAGCTGGCGTACGACCCGGCCGCATTCGATTACGGCAAAAGCGGGCTGGGTGGCAAGCAGTTGCCGAAGGATCTGGGCTTTGCCGGTTTCCGGCTCAATACGCGCAAGGACACCGATCGCGACTTCTCGGCGTTCCTGGGCGCGAGCTATTTCCGTGCTGTCGGTAAGGAAGGTCAGTACGGACAATCCGCGCGCGGGCTGGCGATCGATACCGGTACTGGCGGGCCGGAAGAATTTCCGGACTTCATCGCCTATTACCTGGAGCAGCCGGCCGACGACTCGAACACGGTGGTGGTGTATGGGTTGCTGGATTCGCCCAGCATTGCCGGCGCGTACCGGTTCGCCATCACCAATGGCGATGTGCTGCTGATGGACATCGACAGCGCGCTGTACCCGCGCAAGGCGATCGAGCGGCTGGGCATCGGGCCGTGCACCAGCATGTATCAGGTCGGCGAAAACGATAACCGGATGGACTGGGACTGGCGCCCGGAAATTCACGACACCGATGGCTTGGCGATGTGGACCGGTGGCGGCGAGTGGATCTGGCGTCCGTTGTGCAACCCGCCGCACCTGCGCTTCAACATGTTTGTCGACGAAAACCCGCGCGGCTTCGGGCTGCTGCAGCGCGACCGCAACTTCGATCATTACCAGGACGATGGCGTGTTTTACGAGAAGCGCCCGTGTCTGTGGGTGGAACCCAAGAGTGGTTGGGGCAAAGGCTCGGTGCAGTTGGTCGAGATTCCGACCGTGGACGAAACCTTCGACAACATCGTGGCGTTCTGGAACCCGCAAGCCAAGCCGCAGCCTGGGCAGGAATTGCTGATGGGCTACCGGCTGTACTGGGGCGCGCAGCCGCCTGCCAGCTCGCCGCTTGCGCATTGCGTGGCTACCCGAACCGGCCTTGGCGGCATCGTGGGGCAAAAGCGCAGCCATTTCTCCTGGCGCTTTGCGGTGGATTTTGCCGGTGGCGAACTGGCGGCGCTGGCGAAGGACCCCAAGGCCAAGGTGGAGGCGGTGCTGCAGGTGTCTCGCGGCACCACCGAAATCGTGTCGGCGCGCCCGCTGCATGAGCTCAAAGGCTATCGGGCGATGTTCGACCTGGTACCGCCGGACGAGGGCACCCAGCAGATCGATATCCGCCTGTATCTGCGTGCCAACGGTAAGCCGCTTACCGAAACCTGGCTGTACCAATGGACCCCGCCGGCGGCGAGCGAGCGCAAGATCTATTGAGGATCGCTGAGCGAGGCGGCCGGCGTCTGTTGTTGGACTCACTTCGCGCTGCGGCGCGGCAGTGGGCCCGCGAGTGACTAGAGTCCGCCACATCGGGCGTTGGCGCGTGGCCTGCTGATGTGCTTCTTCGCAGGCTGACGGTCGCTGGGTGAAGCGCCTCAGTGCGGCGCCGATGGGTCGACCAGGTGCAGGCGCCCGCGCGGGCGTGCGCAGGCCAACTCCACGCGGAAGCAGGTGCCTTGCTTGCCGCTGATGATGCGCAGTTCGCCTTGATGGGCCTTTGCGATCTGCGCTGCCATATGCAAGCCCAGATCGACGTCGGGCAGCGCACGTCCGTCGGAATGCACATGGGTGGACGCGTGCAGGATATCGAGCCGACGCGGATCGATTCCATCCAGATTGCAGACTTCGATGCGCAGCCGGCCCTGTTCGGTCACCGCGACCGCCTTGATCAGCGAACTTTGCGGGCCTTGCACGACCGCGTTGATCATCATGCTGCCGAACATCTGCGCCAGACGCACCGCATCGCCGTGCACCGGCTCGTCGATGGCCACGTGCGTGGACAGCACCTGGTTGGGATAGGCGGCGCGGGTTTCGTCGACCACCTGCGACAGCGCATCGAGCAGATCGCTGCCGCTGCCGTAGTCCAGCTGCAGCCAGTCGCGCTCGATACCGCGGGCGAAATCGCAGGCGAAATCGATCAGTTCTTCCATGCGGCGCAGGCTGCGCTGCATCGAGCGTATCGACGCACCCTGGCGCTGGTTGAGCGGGTCGATGGACAGCGCGTCCACCACGGCATGCATCGATTGCAGCGGGTTGCGCAGGTCGTGACCGAGGATGCCGATGAACTCCTCGCGCAAGCGCGCCGAGGCACCGACACGTCCCAGTTCATTGCGTGCCCGCCGCGATTCCAGCGCGCTCTCTTCGGCACGCTGCTCGGCCTGGATCTGTGCGGCCAGCAGCTGCGCCAGCAGCTCGACCTTTTCGACCAGCGGTGCGTCCATGGCGCGCGGCAGTGGATCCAGCGCGCATAACGTACCGAACACGCTGCCATCGTCGAACTTGATCGGCACCGAGACGTAACTTTCGAAGCCGTAGAGCTTGGGCGTGGGGTGGTCGCGGAAGGTCGGGTGCTCGGAGGCATGGCCGAACCAGATCGCATTGCCCTGGGTGCGCACGCTGTCGCAGAAGGTGGTGACCAAGGGCAGCTCGTCGCCGGGTGCCAGTCCGAAAGACAGCTCATCTTGCACCTGGCAGGTGATCCAGCGCGTATCGGTCACGCGCGCGACGGCGGCAAACCCCATTCCGGTCAGACGGGTGAGGATGGTCAATACGTCGGGGACCGACGAGAGCCGGCCAACGCGCGCGATGTCGGCGCGTAATGCGGGAGGCAGTGGACCCATGAGTGCCTCCAAAAAGTGGCTGATTGCCAGTTTACAGGGCTGCGGTTGCGCCCGGCTATGTGGCGCGCCGCTGTATTACACCGCCACAATACGCCTGTGCGCCAGCGATCGCGATGCCGCCGTGACCGCATGCCCGCACAGGTTTAGCAGCGCCTGCAGAACGTATAGATCGCCGTTGGTGGATCGGGCCTAGCGGCCGAGGAAGTGGCCCTGCGCCACGAGCAGAGGTTGGTTCCAGCGACTGCTGTCAGCGCGGCGGCAAGGCATGGGGCGCTGTCGAGAAGCGAGCCGCCATGTGTCTGGCCCACACCTGCCGTGCCTTCTTGGCGCGACACCGGGTTGCGTGCCACAGCGCGAAGATCGATGTGATCGAACGCTGATCACGCAGGCGCAGCCGGCCTCATCCACCTCGGCGGCAGCAGCACCGCAGATACGCTGCCAACGCCCGGCGTTAGGCAACCGGCAGCGGCAAGGCGATCTGTAGCGGATCGATGCGGCCTTCCCCACGCATGATCTTCTTGAACTCGGCGCGGCTGACCGAGACATAGCGCTCGTTGCCGCCGATCTCCACCTGCGGGCCGTCCTGCACCGCGTGCCCGTGCGCATCCACGCGCACGGTCATGGTCGCCTTGCTGCCGCTGTGGCAGATGGTCTTGATCTCTTCCAGCTCGTCGGCCCAGGCCAGCAGGAACTGGCTGCCTTCGAACAGTTCCCCGCGAAAATCGGTGCGCAGGCCGTAGCACAGCACCGGAATGCGCAGGCGGTCGACCACCTCGCTCAGCTGCCACACCTGCGCACGGCTGAGGAATTGCGCCTCGTCCACCAGCACGCAGTGCAACGCGCCGTCATTGTGGATGTCGCGCTCGACCAGCTGCTGCAACTCGGTGTCGCGCTCGAAGATGCATCCGTCCGCGCGCAGGCCGATCCGCGAGGCCACCACGCCGCTGCCGGCGCGGTGGTCGAGTTTGGGCGTCAGGATCAGCGTGCGCATGCCGCGCTCGCGGTAGTTGTGCGCGGACTGCAGCAAGGTCGTGGTCTTGCCGGCATTCATTGCCGAATAGTAGAAATAGAGCTTGGCCATCTGGCGATTTTACCGGGCCGGGCGGCTGGATGCGGCGGCCGCGTGTGCGAGCTGGCGTGGCTCGGGGGCAAGCTCTTGCCGTCGAGGAGGTGGGAGCGCAGCCCACAGCTATGGAGCGAGGGCTAGCTGTAATGGAGACATGAACCCATCGCGCAGGCCAGCCGCAGGCAGCCCCAGTACAATGGCCTGCTCTGTTGGAAGCCTCTATGCACGGTCTCAATCCCCCGCAAAGCGCCGCGGTGCTGCACTGCGAAGGTCCCTTGTTGGTACTGGCCGGTGCCGGCAGCGGCAAGACGCGCGTGATCGTGGAGAAGATCGCGCACCTGATCGCCACCGGCCGCTATCCGGCCAAGCGCATCGCCGCGATCACCTTCACCAACAAGTCGGCCAAGGAAATGCGCGAGCGTGTGGCCAAGCGCATCCGTGGCGATGGCGCCGAAGGCCTGACCATCTGCACCTTCCATGCGCTGGGGCTGAAGTTCCTGCAGATCGAGCACGCTGCGGCCGGTTTGAAGCGCGGCTTTTCGATCTTCGATTCCGACGATGCCGCCGCGCAGATCAAGGACCTGATGCACGGCGCCAAGCCCGATGCGATCGAGGATGCCAAGAACCTGATCTCGCGCGCCAAGAACGCCGGTCTGTCGCCGGAACAGGCGATGGCCGCCGCGCGCAGCAACCGCGAGAAGGAAGCGGCCAGCCTGTACGAGCGCTACCAGGCGCGGCTGACCACCTTCAACGCGGTGGACTTCGACGACCTGATCCGCCTGCCGGTACAGATCCTGGAGGCCAACGAAGAGATCGTGATGGGCTGGCGCGAGCGCATCGGCTATCTGCTGGTGGACGAGTGCCAGGACACCAACGATGCCCAGTACCGCTTGTTGAAAATGCTGGCCGGCCCGCGCGGCAACTTCACCTGCGTGGGCGACGACGACCAGAGCATCTACGCCTGGCGCGGCGCCAATCCGGAAAACCTGCAGCAGATGGGGCGCGATTATCCGGCGCTGGAAATCATCAAACTGGAGCAGAACTACCGCTGCTCCAACCGGGTGCTGCGCGCGGCCAATGCCTTGATCGCGCACAACCCGCACGAGCACTTGAAGACCTTGTGGAGCGACCAGGCCGACGGCGAGCGCATCCGCGTGTGGGAATGCCGCGACAGCGAGCACGAGGCGGAAAAGGTCGCCGCCGAGATCTCGTTCCTGGGTACCGCCAAGCAGGTGCCGTGGAGCGATTTCTGCATCCTGTTTCGCGGCAATTTCCAATCGCGGCCATTGGAAAAGGCGCTGCAGCTGCTGCGCGTGCCGTATCACCTGACCGGTGGCACGGCGTTTCTGGAGCGGCAGGAAGTCAAGGATGTGCTGTCGTGGCTGCGGCTGATCGTCAATCCCGAAGATGACGCGGCGTTTCTGCGCGCAGTGCAATCGCCCAAGCGCGAAGTGGGGGCGACCTCGTTGGCGCGGTTGGCCGAGCTGGCCAGTGCGAAGTCGGTGCCGATGTCGCGCGCGGCCGAATCGATGGGCGCGTTGCAGCACCTGCCGCCGCGTGCGGCCAATGGCCTGAGTGCGTTCACCGATATCCTGCGCGATATGCGCGAGCATTCGGCCACGATGCCGGCTGGCGAACTGGTGCGCACCCTGGCCGAAAAGTCCGGCCTGCTCAACGATCTGCGCAATCAGTCCAAGGACGAAACCGGCTTCCAGCGTCGCAAGCGCAATCTGGACGAGTTGGCCGAGTGGTTCGAAGGCGGTCCGCGTGGTGCCAGCGCCAGCGATCTGGCCGCGCAGCTGGCGTTGCTGTCGCGCAACGACAAGGACGATGGCGGCAACCAGGTGCGCATGATGACCATGCATGCATCCAAGGGCCTGGAGTTCCGCTATGTATTCATCGTCGGCTGCGAAGACGGCGTGCTGCCGCATGAAGTGAGCCTGGAAGAAGGCAACCTGCAGGAAGAACGCCGGCTGCTGTATGTGGGCATCACCCGTGCCAAGGAGCAGCTGTGGATGAGCCACAGCAAGTTGACGCGCAAGTTCGGCGAGCATGTGCGGCTCAAGCCGAGCCGGTTCTTCGACGAGATTCCGGCCGAAGAATTGCAGCGCGATGGCGCCGACCCGGTGGCCGATGCCGAGCGCAAGAAGGAGCGCGCCAGTGCGGGCTTGGCGGCGATCCAGGCGCTGTTCGACTAGCGGTTGTTGCGTACCGCGCAGGCTTGCCAGCGACACGCCTGCGCGGCAGTCTGGTTTGCCCTGATGCCGGAGTGCGCCGTGACTGTCGTGATCGAAACCCCGCGTTTGCGCCTGCGTACGTTGGATCCCGAGCGCGATGCCGACGCAGTGCTGACGCTGGTCAACGACCCCGGTTTCATCGCCGGCATCAACGATCGCGGTGTGCGTACCCGCGAGCAGGCGCGTGATCATCTGCGTGAGTGGGCGCAGGCGCACCAGGAAAAATACGGCTTTGCGCACTGGGCGGTGGAGACGCGCGCCGAAGCGGCATTTGCCGGCACATTGGGGTTGTTGTGCCGCGATACCTTGCCGGTGCCGCATATCGGCTTTGCACTGCTGCCCGAGTATCGCGGCAAGGGCTATGTCAGCGAGGCCGGGCGCGCAGTGCTGGACCATGCGCGCGATGTGCTGGGGTTGCCGCAGCTGTGCGCGATCGTGGCGCCGGACAATGCCGATTCGATTCGTGCGCTGGAAAAACTCGGATTGCGGCGGCAAGGCCTGCGCGTGTTGAGCCAGGAGGACCATCCGGTGCTGTATTACACGATCGCGCTGGCTCCGGCCGACATGGACAGCCGGGCAGGCCTGCGGCACCCTGGCGGCGACTCTCACCGCTGAACGCGGCCGACACAGCGCAGCAAACAGTCGTCAGCGCGGCGGGCACGGCGCGCAGGTACTTCGGTTGACGAAGGGCGCAGCGCCTCCGCACCGCACCTGCCTGGCGATGAGCGCCGTCGTTGTGTCCGTCGTCCCAACAAGGACACTCGCATGCCATTGCTGGTCAACACCTATTCCACGCTGCGCGAGCCGTTGTGGCCGGATTTCCTGCCGCGCGCCGCCGTGCAGCACCGCGACCACGCCGATCCGGAATTGGCCACGCATCTGCATGGCTTTGTCGGCTACGTGAATCAGGCCGGCGACGGCCAGATGACCCAGCCGCGCTATCACCTGATGCGGCACGTGCAGCGGGTGCGCCAGCATTTCACTTTCGAGGTCGACGATGCGGCTTTCGGGGAATTGGCGCAGTGGGCCGAGCAGGCCAACGCGGTGTGTTTCCTGGCCGACGGCAGCGTGCGCGATCCACACGGGCGGGTGCTGATCAGCCAGGGCGAGCCGGCCATCGATGAGCAGGCGCAGGTGCCGTATCCGCCGGATGCCTTGCAGCGGCGTGCGCAGCAACTCGCGCAGCTGACCGCGCAAGGCATCCGCGTGCCACCCAGCCTGCCGCCGGTGCCTGGCGAGGCCGAAGCGCGGGTGCGCGACGCCGCGGCAGTGACGCAGCGCATGCTGGCATTGTTTGCGGTGGCCTTGCGCGCGGAGATGCTGGCCGCCGGCGATACGCCGCCGGCATTGGACGCGATGGACGCCCGCCTGCCCGGTGTGGCGGCGGCACTGTCGCCGCAGGAGCGCGCCTTTTTTGCCCAGCCTGCGCCGGAGCCGCAGCAGCTCGCCAACTTCGGATGGCGCTACGAGAGCCTGGCCGTGCTGCAGTGGGCCCTGGGGCTGGCCGAGGCGCTGCCGGAGCCGACCGACCTGTGCGATGTGCCCCTGGCTGCCCAACGCGCGCTGGAGCATGCCGAGGCCGCGACGCGCCCGTCGCTGACGCTACGGCCGGTGCCCGAGCTGCTGGATGCGCTGGACCGGCACTTGCGCCTGCATTGGGCGGTGCGCCAGGCCGGCCAGAGCGAGCAACCGCCACCGGCCGGCATCGTGCCGGGCGTGGTCTACGAGCGTCATTACACCCTCAACTGGCTGCTGCACTTCGAAGACGCCGCCTGGGACGAGGTGGATACGCCGACGTAAGCGGGCCGGCCGCAGGCTGCGCCGTCACTGCACGGCAAGCGCGTCGTCTGGCGGTCTGGCCGCTCGTTGCGCGCTTTGCGCCCCGCGCAGGCTTCGATGTGAAGCGGGCATCTCCCAGGTGCGGACCGTCGCGCTAGGCGCCAGCCGCCTCCAGGCGCGCCTGCACGGCGGCCAGCGCATCCTGCAGCTCGGCGACGGTGGCTTCCAGCGTTTGTATGCGCGCTTCCAGCTCGCTGCTGTCGGCATTGCTGCGGGGGCCTGGCGCAGCGCGCGCCGCTGCGGCCTGCAACGCCTCCACATCCAGCTCGCCGCTGAGCAGATGCGCATAGCGGTCCTCACGCTGGCCGCTGGCACGCGGCAGTTGCACCGCCAGGCCGCGCTGGATCAGCCGGTCCAGATGATGGCGCACGTCGTCGGCATCGTTGAAGCGCGCCAGCCGCTCGCTGCGCGCGAACAGCTCGCCCAGCGTCTGCGGGCCGCGCAGCAGCAACAGACCGATCAGGGCCACCTGCTGGCGGGTCAGGTCCAGCACGCTGCCCAGCCGGTGCTCGTAACGCTCGGCGCGCGAGGAGAACTGCTGGCGGACCAGCCCCAGGGTTTCGAGTTGACGCAGGGCGTGATGCACCACGCCGGTCTGCAGGTTCAGCACCGGCTCGCGTGCGGTCTTCTGATTGGCCGCCACCTGTGCGGCGTTGACGGTGAGCGGGTAGGCGTCCGGCGTAGTGGCCTCTTTTTCGATCAGGCAGCCGAGCACGCGGGCCTGGGCGGTATCGAGGACGGGCGGTGGCGAGGTCTCTGTCATCGGTGACTCCGGGGCAATCAGCGCACAAGGATATGCCGATCCGCTGCCGGCGTTCTTCCAATACGGCGATCATGCGGCGCTGACTACGACATCGACAGTTGTATCGGGCATGTTTACGTCGTGCGTCGGGTCGGCGCATGCAGGAACGGGTGCAGGCACGCATCCGCAATCGGATGGAAGACCGGTGCAGCCACGCTGTGAAACGACCCGCATAGCGGAGATCGCCATCTGTGCGCCGCAGGCACATCCAACAGCGTTGCCGTCATCCGGAGCGAGCGATGCGGCGCGAACCCGCTAAAATCGCATCCTTTCTTGCCGCTCCTGTCCTGGTGGATGCCATGCGCCCCTCGCTTTACGCACTTTCGTCTCTGCTCGCCTGCACAGCATTGGCCCTGAGCGCCTGCAAGCCCGCCGATACACCGCCAGCTCCGCGCGCGCAGGAAGCCACCCCAGCTGCCAATGCCGACGCCAATGCTGCGGTCAGCAAGGCCGCGACGTCGACCACCCCCGCACCGGCTGGCGACGACAACCTCAACGCGGTGCTGTGGATGCAGCGTTCGGAGGAATACCGCGCCGTGGCCGAGCAGACCTACCGCGCTGCGGCCGACAAGCTCGATGCCGCGCTCAAGCAGCCCAAGTGGGACGCGCTGGTCCCCGAAGAACGCGGCAATGCCGCCACCGGCCTGAAGCCGGCCGTGGTGCTGGACGTGGACGAGACCGTGCTGGACAACTCGCCGTACCAAGCGCGCCTGCTGCGCAATGGCAAGGAATACGACGAGCTGAGTTGGGACCAGTGGGTGGCCGAGAAGAAGGCGACTGCCATTCCCGGCGTGGTGGATTTCGCCAAGGCTGCCAACGCGCGTGGCATCACCCTGATCTACATCTCCAACCGTGCCGTGCACCTTAAGGACGCCACCTTGGCCAATCTGCGCAGTGTGGGTCTGCCGGTGGCCGACGAGAGCGTGTTTCTCGGTTTGGGCACGGTGGTGCCCGGCTGCGAGCAGAACGGCAGCGAAAAGAACTGCCGCCGCCAGCTGGCCGGGCAGACCTACCGCGTGCTGATGCAGTTCGGCGACCAGCTGGGCGATTTCGTGCAGGTCAGCGCCAACGCCAGCCAGGCGCGCGGCGCGCTGCTGCAGCAGTACCACGACTGGTTCGGCGAACGTTGGTGGATGCTGCCCAATCCCAGCTATGGCGGCTGGGAGCCGGCGCAGTTCAACAACGACTATGCGCAACCCTGGCAAAAGCGCCACGATGCCAAGCGCGCTGCGCTGGAGGTGGCCCGATGAGCCGCGCACCATTGCCTTTGGCCGCGCACGATCGGCTGATCTTCGCGCTGGATGTGCCCAGCCATGACGAAGCAATCGCCTGGGTGGACCGTCTCGGCGATTCCGTGTCGTTCTACAAGATCGGCATGGAGCTGCTGGCCTCCGGCGAGTACTTCCATGTGCTCGATGCGCTGGCCAAGCGCGACAAGCGCGTGTTCGTGGACCTGAAGTTCTTCGACATCCCCGCCACCGTGGCCGGTACCATCCGCCGCCTGGCGCAGTGGCCGGTGAGTTATTGCACCGTGCACGGCTGGCATGCCGGCATGTTGCAGGCCGCGGCCGAAGCCAATCAGGGCGACATGCGCCTGCTGGCGGTGACCGTGCTGACCTCGATGGGCCGGCCGGACCTGGCGGCGATGGGCATCGACCGCGAACCGGTGGACGTGGTGGTGGAGCGCGCGCTGGCCGCCCAGGCCGTCGGCATCGACGGGGTGATCGCCTCCGGCCAGGAAGCCGGCCCGATCCGTCGCGCCACTGGCGCTGCGTTTTCGATCGTCTGCCCCGGCATCCGTCCGGGTGGCCCGGCTGGCGACGACCAGCAACGCACGGTAGGCGTGGCGCAGGCATTCACCGACGGCGCTGACGCGATCGTCGTCGGTCGTCCGATCCGCCTGGCGCACAACCCTGCAGCGGCTGCGACTGCCATCCAGACCGAGATCCGCGCGGCGCTGGTGCAGCAGCGAAACTGATCAGGTCGCAGCAACCGCTATGCAGCCAATAAAATCAATGGCTTATAAGTAAATAATTAAAGTATTGCTTTAAGGTGAAAGTCTCGTTAACATGCCGCCGTCCGATGTCAGTCGGAAGCTGTGCCACGCATTGTCCACCGGGCTTGTCCCGGTTTTCGAAGGGATCGGGCCTTGTGCCCGATCCTTTTTTTTGGCCGTCACGTTTGTATGTCGCGGTGACCGACGGCAGCGGCTGGCCGCCTGGCGCGGTCGATAGCGCGTTACCCGGTGTGCCAGGCGAGCATGCATCGCCTGGACGCCCGGGCGGAGTGCGCCGGTACCGCATGCGCCGATCTCTGCATCCGTTAGCGGCCATGCGCAACTTCCACCACGATCAGCTTCAGCTCAAGCCGCAGTGCAAACCAATGCACTCACGGCAGCGCCGCTGCCCTGCAATAGCGGTCGATGAATTGCTGGTGGGTTGGCATGACATCCACGCAGTGCGAGATGGTTTGCGCCACGCTGGCCAGAAAGCCTTCGGCGTCGCGGTCGGGCACTTGATCCACCAGCGGGTGGTAGCCCTGCGGCAGGATGCCCTGGCCCACCATCACCTGCACCCAGCTGATCTCGGCAAACATTTCTTCGGCATTGCGATAGAACCGCCCGCTGTCGCGGAACAGATCCAGGGTGGTCTGTAGCTCCGGGGTGATCGGCATGCTGCGGCAATGCCGCCAGAACGCGCTGTCGTCGCGTTCGGTGGCGTGGTAATGCAGCAGCAGAAAATCGCGGATGCGATCGAACTCGAACGCCGATCGGTCGTTGTAGCGCTGCACCAGCACCGGGCTGATGCCCTCGCGCGGAAACAGCTCCAGCAGCTTGGAAATACCGGACTGGATCAGATGGATGCTGGTCGATTCCAGCGGCTCCAGAAATCCGCTGGCCAGACCAAGTGCGACGACATTGCGGTTCCAGCATTGTTTGCGCCGGCCGGTGGTGAAGCGCAGCGGTCGCGGCTCGGCCAGCGGCTTGCCATCCAGATTGGCGAGCAGCGTAGCGGCGGCTTCATCGTCGCTGATATGCGCGCTGCAATACACATAGCCGTTGCCGGTGCGGTGCTGCAGCGGAATCCGCCACTGCCAGCCGGCCGCGCGTGCGGTAGAGCGCGTGTACGGCGTCGGTGGTCCCACGTTTTCGCAGGGCACCGCCAGCGCGCGATCGCAGGGCAGCCAATGGGTGAAATCGTGATAGCCGGTGTGCAGCGCTTCTTCGATCAGCAGCCCACGGAAGCCGGAGCAATCGATGAACAAGTCGCCATGCACCACCTGCCCGGACGCCAGCTGCAGCGATTGCACATGGCCGCTTTCCGGATGCAGCTGCACCTGCTCGACCAGCCCTTCGATGCGGGTGACGCCGCGCTGTTCCGAATACCTGCGTAGAAAGTGCGCGTACTGCGTGGCATCGAAGTGGTACGCGTAGGCGATGTTGGCCAGCGGCGAGTTGGCCGGCACATCGCCGGCCGATGTCATGAATTTGCCGCGCGTGGCCGCCACGGTATTGAGCGTGTACGCCCCCAGCGGCTGCGCTCTGCCGCGCGCATGTTGCTTGATCCAGTATTGGTGGAACGGCAATAGCCCCAGCGGGTGCCCGATCTGCGTGCCGAAGCCATGCATGTACGCACTGCCGGGGCGTTGCCAGTCGACGAACTCGATACCCAGCTTGAAGCTGCCCTGGGTCTGCCGTACGAACTCGGCCTCATCGATGCCGAGCAGGTTATTGAAGGCCTTGATGTGCGGCACGGTGGCCTCGCCCACGCCGATGGTGCCCAGCTGTTCTGACTCGATCAGCTGCACCTTCAAGGTGGGCCCAAGCACGCGCGCAAACGCGGCGGCCGCCATCCAGCCGGCGGTGCCGCCGCCGACAATGACGATGTTGCGAAGTGGAGCGGGAATCATGCGGATGCATTCCTGAGCAGAAGACAGCGGACGGACGCACGAACGGGGCCAGTTGGCCCCGTTCGAAATACCACATGCCCGTGTCGGCGCATGTGGCAATGCACACGCATCAGAACTTGGCGCCGACTTCCAGCACGACACTGCGTGGCACGTAGCTGATTTCGCCGTTGTCGACCACGGTGATATCAGGCTGCAGCCGACCGTCGCTACCGAAGCTGTTGTACTGGTACTGCGTGAAGTTCTTGAAGTTGAAGGCGTTGAGCACGTTGATACGCGCGTTGAGCTTGAAGTCGCCCACCACCGTGAACTCTTTGTTCGCCTGCAGATCGATGGTGCGATAACCCCAGATCTTGCCGCCCACCAGGAACTTGCCATTGCCCGGCGGCGTCACGCCCACTGCTTGGCAGGTGCCACCGTCCGGATCGGTGAAGCCGTAGCAGGCGATCGTGTTGATCGGCTCCGGCGTTGCCAGCACCAGCTTGGCGCCGAAGGTGACGCCCCACGGACCATCGATCGAGCCAGACGCAACAAAGCGATGTGCCGCCACAGCATCCGACTTCACAAACGGGTAGTCGCGAATGGTCGCCTTGTCGAAGGCGAACGGTTCGTCGATGGTGCGGTTCTGGCGCGCGCTGGTGTGGGTGTAGGACAGGTTCAAGCCCCAGCCCGATTCCTTGGTATACGGCTTTTCGGCCGACAGCAGGAACTGGCTGCTGCGTTGCTCCAGGCCGTTATAGCCCAGGATCGTATTGCGATAGCCCGGCACTGGCTCGCCCCACGGCACGCTGCCGGTGGAATCGAAGTAGGCGCCGTTCGGATAGCGATTGACCAGGCTCATCACCAGGCCGTCGTAAGCCAGCACGCGCTGGAAGGTAACGTCGGTCAGCCAGTCGCCCACCTGGTTGCTGATGCCGATGCTGTACTGATCGCTGTACGGGGTCTTGAGCTTGTTGTTGAACATGAAAAGCTCGGAGCTGTCGTTGGTACCCGGAATGGTATTGAGCTGATCGATACCGTTGAGGTACCCCGGGTTCCACGGCGTGCATACGCGGTCATCGCGGAAGCAGGGCTGCCCGCTGGCGGCATCGCTGAAATACACCACCACCGGCGACAGCGCAGCCTTGACCGATTCCAGCGCGAGCTGTTCGAACAGGTTCCGATCGTAGGAGCGGCCGGCACCGCCATGCAGCACTGCACTCTCGTCGCCGAAGAAGTCGTACGAGAAGCCGAAGCGCGGGGCCCAGGCATCCTTGAAGTTCTTACGGTTGTTGCCGGTGCTGATGTAATCGGCCACGTTGATGCCGCTGGGCAACAAGCGGTTCGCCCACGGCTGGCCCGGGTTGTCCGGATCGTCGGAATACAGCGCATTGATAAACGGCTGCGAAGTCACGAAGTCGGTGTACGCCGGTGTGTCTTCGTAGTCGTAACGCACGCCGATGTTGAGCATCAGCTTGTCGTTCACCGCCCAGTCGTCCTGCAGGTAAATGCCATACTGCTTGGAAGGTGATTCCACCACCGGCACCTGGCCGGGATTATCGAACGCACGGATGTAGCGCACCTGGAAAGGCACGGGCGCAACCCCGTTCTGGCCGACCTCATAGCTGAACTGTGGGTTGAGCGAGCTGGACTCGCGCGAGGTCAGCTTGATGTCGCGGTAGGTCACACCCGTCTTGATGGTGTGCTCGCCATGCCACTCCAGCGCGTTGAAGGTCAGATCGTTCTGGAACGACCAGCCCTTCTGGCTACGCAATTTGAAGTCTTCGCCGCTGGCGGCTCCGGTGTTGAGGAACACCCACTGGCGCGGATCGGCTTCGGTACGGTCGATGTAGGTATAGATAGACCCATTGCCAGTGCCACGCGGCGTCGGCACGTTGCTCGAATCCTCGGTGGTGAGGATGGCTTCGTTGAACCAGCTGTCGGCACTGTGCTGCCAGCGCAGGCTGGTGCGCTTGTCCTTGTTGATCTTGTCCACCGCGCGATCCGGTGCGTTCTGGCCACCGACGTTACTGACCTGGGTTTCGTCGCGGTACTGCGTCGCCAGCTCGATGCGATCGTTATCGGTGGGCTCGAAGTCGATCTTGCCGAAGTACAGGTCTTCGGTGAACGGCATGTTGGACGCACCGAACTGATCGCGCAGGTTCGAGGGCAGCAAGCCGACGAAGGGCGAGGCTTCGGCACTGGGCTGCACGCTCTTGGGCGCCACATTGTCCTTGCCTTCGTAGGCGAAGAAGAAATGCATGCGGTCCTGGATCAACGGCCCGCCGATGGCAAAGCCGTATTCCTTGGTTTGCGAGTCGACCTTGCCGTTCTCTTCGTCCGGACGCTCCTTGCGCAGGTCCTGGTTGGTGAAGCGGTAGAACGCCTCGCCGTGGAACTCGTTGGTACCGGACTTGGTGGCCGCGGTAATGGCCGCGCCGCTGATCTGGCCGTACTCGGCCTTGTAGTTGGAGGTGATGACCTTGTACTCGCCGATGGCGAGCTGCGGGAACGGATTGCCCTGGGTTTCGTCCTGGCCGGCAATACCGCCGCCGGAGACGTAGCTCTTCTGGCTCACACCGTCGATATACAGATTGCTGGAACTGGCGTTGGATGCACCGCCACGCAGCTTGGTGTTGCCGTCCTGGTCGATGGTGAACACCATGCCGGGAACCGTGTCTGCAAACTCGAGGAAGTTGCGCGTGGCCTGCGGCAACTGCTGGATCTGCCGCAGCGACACCGTGTTCCCCACCTCAGAGGTCTTGACGTCACGAATCATCGGCGCGCTGACCGTCACCGTGTCCAGTGTGGTCGCATCGCCGGCGGGCGCAGCAGCCGTCCCGTTGCCTAGATCGACGGTGGCGCTGGAGGCCACCGACAGGGTCACCGTGCGGCTGACGCCGTTGGATTCGACCTTGTAGGTGCCCGGCTGCAAACCGACGATGGTGTAGTTGCCGTTCGCATTGACCGGCGCACGTCGCACCGAGCCGGTGGCGATGTTGGTGACGACGACTTCGCTGCCGCTCTGCGCGGACGCGACCTGGCCGCGCAACGTGGCGTTGCTGGACTGGGCCATGGCCGGAGTGGTGGCGAACAACGAGGCGGCCAGGGCGCAGCACAACAGGCTACGCGCCGGCAGGGTGGAGACGGTGCGGTGATTCTTCATGACTTTCCCCCTCCCAGGGGTAAAGCGCGACGCAGTGCAGTGACTGGCGCGTTGGGTTGGTGCTTTGGTGTGGACCACAGGGACAACAGGCAACAACAGCCGCAAGGGCAACAACGAGGGTCTGCGGTGACGGGTGCTTGCTCCTTCAGGCACGGGTCCAGACGGGTGAGGCATTGGCGGCGATTGGCCGATGCAGCGCATCGACAATCACCGGGCAATGCAAACCGACGATGCACCAGGGTACGTGCCGTGCACGATGACCAGCACAGGCGGCATCCCTGTGCTGGCATCGCTGCCACCCCTGGTGTTTCTAGCGCATTACCAGATGATGCGTGCGCTCAGGAACAGCGTCCGCGGCGGCGTGGACAGCGCCCCGTACTGGTTGATGCTTGCGCGCGGGTCGTAGACGCCGGCCTGGCCCCAGTCGATGGCGTACTGGTCGTAGTTGCGGAAGTTCAGCGCATTGATCAGATCGCCACGCACCTGCACCGTGAGCGCTTCGGTCACATGCATGTCCTTGGACAGCGACAGATCCAGCTGGCGCGTGCCGAAGATATCGCCACCAGCGATGAACTTGCCGCCCGGTGCGTCCACCGACACGATGCGGATGTTGTCCGAACTCGGGCCACCGTACTGATCGAACGACACCGCTTCGTTGCGCGGCGGCACCGTGGCCAGGGTCAGCTTGGCCGAGGCGCTGATGCCCCAGAACAAATCGTAGATGCCGGTCAGCACCAGGCGATGGCGCGGCACTGCATTCAGATCCAAAAACGGATAATTGGCAATCGTGGCGGCATCGAACCCGTAGTGATCATCGTTGCCGCGGTTACCGCGTGCGCGCGAGAACGTGTACGCCGCCGTCAGCCCCCAGCCGCTTTCCTGGGTATAGGGCTTGTCGGCCGACAGCAGCAGCTGGCCGGTCTTGGTTTCCACACCGTTGTTGCCGATCAGCAGGGAACCGAAGCCCGGCGGATTCTCGTTCCATGGCTGCGCGCCGTTCTGGAAGAATTCGCCGTTGGGATAGCGATTGCCCAGGGTGAAGATCAGGCCTTCCTTGCTATGGATGTAGGACACCGTGGCCGACGTGTTCCACTCGCCCAGCCGCGTGCGCAGACCCAGCGAATACTGGTCGGAATAGGGCGTTTTCAGATCGTTGTTGAGCAGGTCGATCTCGCCGTTGCGCACGCCCGAGTTGACCAGGCTGCCGAGGTTCCCCGGATCGCTCAGGTAGGCCGGGTTCCAGTTGACGCAGGTGCCCGGTGCCGGCGTGCAGCCAGGCGCGGCTTCGGCGAAGCGGAGCGTGTACTGCGCAAGCGCCGATTTGACCTGCTCCAACCCGAGCACGTCGAACAGATTGCGGTCGTAGCTGCGCCCGGCACCGCCGAACAACACCAGCGATTCGTCGCCACGGAAATCGTAGGAGAAGCCCAGGCGCGGCGCGAAGTTGTTGGTGTCCTGCTTACGGTTACGGCCGTTGCTGATGTAGTCGTTGATGTTGACGCCACCCTTGGCCAGTTGCTCGGCGTAGGTGGCGCTCACCGTCGGGTCGGTGCCGGGGCCGTTCAAGGCCGCCACCACTTCCGGCGGAGTCACGTTGTCCAGATAGGACGGAATCTTCTCGCCATCCCAGCGCACGCCCAGGTTCAACTGCAGCTTGTCGTTGACGTCCCAATCGTCCTGGATGTACAGGCCCAGCTGCTTGCTCTTGGTGGTCACCGACGGCGCCGCACCGGCAAACGGCAGATTGAACTTCACCTGGTACGGAATCGCCGCGGTGCCCAAGCCATCGGCTACCGCGTAGTAGAACGAGGGATTGACCGCAGAGTTTTCGCTCTGGGTCAGCTCCACTTCCTTGTACTTGACGCCCATTTTGACGACATGGCTGCCGTGCCAGTCGATGCTGTTGAAGGTCAGGTCGTTCTGGAAGCTCGGGCCTTTCTGTCCCTTGCGCTGGATCGCCAGGCCGCTGGTGGCGTTGTCGCGGATCAGCACATCGTCTTCGGCGATGCCGCGCGTATAAATATTCTGGTTGCCCAGGGTGAAGGCGGTCGGGTTGAACAGCACGTCCTCGTAGGAGACGCGTGCCTCGTTGACATACCTCTCGCCGAAATGCTGCCAGCGCAGGTCGTAGCGTTCTTCGGTGTTGAGGTTGTTCTTGCCTGCGATGGCGGTATTGCGGTCGCCCACGTCGTCCCGGCTCTTCTCGTCGCGGTACTTGGCGGTCAACTCCAGGCGATCGTTCTCGCCAACGTCCCAGTCGATCTTGCCGAAGTAGAGGTCTTCCTTGAACGGACGGGTGACCGAGCCCAGGCGGCTCTGCACGCCCGACGGCAGGTCGTCGCTCAGTGCGCTGAAGGTGTCCGGCACCGAGATCGGGTTGGCCGACACCTCGAAGCCCTTGCCTTCGTAGCTGACGAAGAAATGCGCCTTGTCCTTGACGATCGGCCCGCTGAAGGCCATGCCGTATTCGTCCTGGTGGGTCTGGCGCTTGGTACCGTCGGCATTGGGCGCACCGGCGCGTTCGTCGGCCTGACGCGCGCGGAAATCGGTATTGGTGGTGCGCCCGAAGATCTCGCCGTGGAACTCGTTGCCGCCAGACTTGGTGGAGGCCACGATCGCCGCCGACCCCACCTGGTCGAATTCGGCCTTGTAGTTGGAGGTAATGACCTTGTACTCGCCGATCGCCAGCTGCGGGAACGGGTTGCCCGCGCTCTGCTCCTGGCCGGAGACGCCACCGAACAGATAGCTCTTCTGGCCCACGCCATCGATGTAGACGTTGACTGCCGAGCTGGCCTGTGCGCCACCGCGGATGCGGCTGTTGCCGTTGGGGTCGGTCTCGAACTGCATGCCCGGCACGGTGTCGGCGAACTCCAGGAAGTTGCGCGTCAGCTGCGGCACCGTGTTGATCTGCTTGAGCGACACATTGGTGCCCACTTCGGACGTCTTGACCTCCTGCAGCGAGGTGGCCGTGACCTTGACCGTGTCCAGCGTGGTGGCCGTGCCATCGGCGGGCACCGCCGCTTCCCCGCCACCGCCCAGATTCAGGCTGACCGACGAGGCCACCGACAAGGTCACCGTCTTCTCCGTGCCCGGACCCGCATCCACCTTGTAGGTGCCCGGCGGCAAGCCAACCAGGGCATAGCTGCCGTCCGGCCCGGTGGCCACACGTCGTGTGGTACCCGTGGCGACGTTGGTGGCGGTCACCGTGGTGCCTGGCTGGGACGCGGCGACCTGCCCGCGCAGCGTGGCGTTGCTGGACTGGGCCATGGCCGGGTTGGCGGCCAGCAACGAAGCGGCAAGGGCGCCGCACAGCAGGCTGCGCGCCGGCAGGGTGGAGACGGTACGGTAGCTCTTCATGACTTCCCCCTCCCAGGGGTAAGGCGCGTACCGGCAGCATGGTCGGCGTGGCGCAGGGTGATGCGTTACTTCAAGGACGAACAAGCAATGGCAGCGGTTGCGTCAGGGTTATAAAAAACATAAGAAACCGTAAATAATTTGTGAAGATGCGACGTAGTGCATAGACCTCACTGTCCTGACGTGTCACGAGCAGCGCTAGATGCACGCACGATCAGCTCCGGAACCATCTCCGAAAACGCCGGTGGTGCAGCATCGGCAGGCGGTGCTGGCGCATCGACCAATTGCTGGCCCAGCAACAACTGCAAGGCGCGTGCGCCCAGGCCGGCGATATCCACCCGCATCGTGGTCAGCGCCGGCAGCACGTAGCGCGCCATCGGCACATCGTCGAACCCGGCCAGCGCAATGTCCTGCGGCACCTTGAGCCCGGCATGGCCCAGCGCGAACAGGCAGCCCAGCGCCATCATGTCGTTGGCGGCGAATACCGCATCCGGGCGCGTGTCCTGGGCCAGCGCCTGGCCGGCGCGATAACCGGATTCTTCGTCGAAGTTGCCAGGCAAGACCCACGGCTGCGCGGCCGGATCCAGCGCCAGTTCGTCGCGATACCCGCGCAGGCGCTCATGCGCATCGAAGTTGTCGTCGGGGCCGGCGATGAACGCGATGCGGCGGTGACCACTGTCGCGCAGGTGGCGCGTCATGACCCGCGCGCCGCCGTAGTTGTCCACATTGAGTACCGGGCGCTGGCTGGCGCTACCGGCGCAGTTGAGCAGCACCGCCGGCAGGCCGCCGGGCAGCGCATCTTCATGCACGCCCGAATCGCCCAGCGACGGCGACATCACCACCACGCCGTCTACGCGCCCGGGCAGGCGCTCCAGCGCCCGACGCTGCGCCTGCGGGTCGCCGTGCGAGCTGGACACCAAGAGGTGGTAACCCTGGTCGCGCGCCACCTGGTCGATGCCGCGGATCAACTCGGAAAAGAATTCGCCATGCAGGTCCGGCAGCACTACCCCGATCGTGTGGGTGCGCCGGCTGCTGAGGCTGCGTGCGGCGTGGTGCGGGATGTAATTGAGCGCACGCGCCACCTGCAAGACGCGTTCGCGCACCGACTCGGCCACATGCTGATGCCCGTTCATGGTGCGCGAGACCGTGGCCACCGACACCTGCGCTTCGCGCGCAACGTCCTTGATGGTGACGCTACCGCCTTCGGACCGTGGCCGGCTCATGCTGTGGCTTTCTCCAAGTCAACACGTGTGGCGGTGCATGCCGGGGTGGGGCGCACGATCCGCTGGCGCACAGCGTGCGTGTCACACATGCACATGAATGACATCAGCCCCATCTGACGGCGCCCCCAAGCGAGATGCAGCGCACGCTAGCAGGAACTGCAAGCGCTTACATGATGCGCCGCAACATTGCGCCAAACGCAAGTGGCGCAAGGGCTGGAAGCCGATGGCTGGACAAGTTTGTCCGAGTAAGACATCAGCAGCCAATGTCGGACACCGGTCGACAACCTGCCAGGAACTACGAAAACGTAACATCTGCAGACCATACCTTGGCGCACGGTTGGGCCCTGCCTTGCCGCCGATGCATTCAGACAGCAAGATGCGCCGATCGATCAGGGGGAACATCGTGCGCATGTCGCTACCTACCGTCCGCGCAGGGCGGTTCCAGTCTGCTGCGTGGCTGTTGCTGGCCGCGCTGTGCGTGAGCGGCTGCCAACGCAACGAGACCGCGCCTGCCTTGCCCGGCGCCAAGGCCGAGCCGGCCGCAGCCATGCAGTCGATGACCCTGCCGCTGCGGCGCAACGATCTGGTGGCGTATGCGCGCATCCGGGTGACGCCTGCGCAATACACCCAGCTGGAAGCGGCGTGGCGCAGCGGTGCCAGCCGCTGGCCGCTGACCGAGCTGCCGCTGCCTAATGAAGTGGGCACGCTGCTGGGATCGTTGTCGGCGCCCGATGCCGAGCGCCGCATGCAGCAGGCGTTCGATGCACAGCTGGCCGGCCAGTCGCAGGGCATTGCCCAGGCCGCGCAATCGCTGGGCCAGTTCGGCGTGCAGTACTTGCGCAGCCGCAACGATTACCAGCCCGAGCAGCGCGCCCATTATGTGCAACTGGTCGATGCGCTGAGCGCCTGGGCTGCCACCGCGCCGCTGGCCGATCGCCCCCGCGCCAAGGCCAGCATCGCCGACCTGGTAACTGCCGCGCGCGCCACCGGCATCACCTCCGATGCCGATCTGCAGCGGCTGGGCATGGAAGAGAGCCTGCGCCGGCTCGGGCCGTTCTGGGAAACCTGCAAGAAGGTGCTGGAGCGTTACGACCTGTCGATCGACAGCAGCCTGGATGCACTGCGTACCGGGTTGATCAAGCAGGACGGCGACACCGCCCGGGTGCGGCTGCGTTATCCGCTGGCCGCCCACGACATCGATCTGACCGTGGCGCTGATCAAGCGCGATGGCCACTGGTACCAGCTGCAGACCCAGAACGAAGTGCAGGCGCTGCTCAACGGCGTCCAGGCCGCGCCCTTAGCCAACGCCACTGCCGCGCCTGACACCGCAGCGGCCGCGCCGGCGAAGCCTGCCGACACCGGGCAACGCCCGGCTGGGCGATAATGCCGGTGATGCCAGAACAGAATCCCCTGCCGTTCCCGGATGGCCAGTCCGCCCCGCCCAGCGCTGCCGCAGCCGACACCGGCGCCACGACGGCGGCGTTGCCGCCCGCCGAACCGGTACCGCTGGACGTTACGCCATCGATCGCGCCCGGCATTGCCGCTGCGCGTAGCGCCAAGCGTCCTTGGTGGGCGCGCCTGCTCGGCCGTTTGGCCGACCCGTGGCTGAGCCTGACCATCGAGCCGGAGCAGCCTGGGCGCTACGACGACGGCCGCCCGGTGGTCTACGTGCTGGAGGACTATGGTCTGTCCAACGCGCTGATCCTGGACAAGGCCTGCCGCGAGGCCGGGCTGCCCTCGCCGTTGGTGCCGTTGCCGGGCGACCCGCTGGAGCGCAAGCGCGCCTATCTGGCGCTGTCGCGGCGCAGCAGCAATTCGCTGATTCCCGAACAGCGCGGCGGCAAGACCCATTCCGATTCGCTGGCCAAGTTGCTGCAGGCGCACCGCGTGCGCGCCGACCTGGACGTGCATCTGGTGCCGGTGTCGATCTTCGTCGGCCGTGCGCCGGACAAGCAGAGCGGCTGGTTCGCGGTGCTGTTCTCGGAAAACTGGGCGTTGGTCGGCCGCTTCCGCCGCCTGCTGGCGGTGCTGCTCAACGGCCGTACCACCATCGTACGGTTCGCCCCGCCGATTTCGCTGCGCCAGACCATGGCCGAAGGGCTGCCGCCCGAGCGCACCTTGCGCAAGTTGCAGCGCGTGCTGCGCACGCACTTCCGGCGCATCCGCGAAGCGGTGATCGGCCCAGACCTGTCCACCCGCCGCCTGCTGGTGGACCAGGTGCTGGCCGCCGATTCGGTACGCGAAGCCATCGCCACCCAGGCCAAGCGCGACAACTCCAAGCCGGTCGATGCCTGGCGCAAGGCGCACGCCTATGCCTGGGAAATCGCCGCCGACTATTCCAGCCCGGTGGTGCGCTCGGCCAGCTTCCTGCTCACCCACGTGTGGAACCGCATCTACGCCGGCGTGCTGGTGCATCACCTGGACAAGCTCAAGCAGGCCGCGCCCGGGCACGAAGTGGTGTATGTGCCCAGTCATCGCAGCCATATGGATTACCTGCTGTTGAGCTACCTGCTGTACGAACGCGGCATCGTGCCGCCGCATATCGTGGCCGGTATCAATCTCAACTTGCCGGTGGTCGGCACGCTGCTGCGCAAGGGCGGCGCGTTCTTCATCCGCCGCTCGATCAAGGGCAATGCGCTGTATTCGGCAGTGCTCAGCGAATACGTCGCCCAGCTGGTGGCCGGCGGCTATTCCATCGAATACTTCGTCGAAGGCGGGCGTTCGCGCACCGGGCGTCTGCTGCAGCCCAAGGGCGGCATGATCGCGATGACGCTGCGCGCGTATCTGCGCCAGCCGCGCAAGCCGGTGCTGTTCCAGCCGGTGTACATCGGCTACGAGAAGTTGATGGAAGGCAACAGCTACCTGGACGAGCTCACCGGGCGGCCGAAGGAAAAGGAATCCATCTGGGGCCTGCTGTGGTCCATCCCCAAGGTGCTCAAGCAAAACTACGGCCAGGTGGTGGTGAATTTCGGCGAGCCGATCGCGCTCAACGACGTGCTGGCCAAGCACGCACCGGACTGGGATGGCCAGCCGCTGCCGGAAGATGCCAAGCCCACCTGGCTGGCACCGGCGGTGGACACCTTGTCCACGCAGATCCAGACCCGCATCAACTGCGCTGCCGACGTCAATCCGATCAACCTGTTGGCGCTGGCGCTGTTGTCCACGCCCAAGCACGCGATGGGCGAAGCCGACCTGATCGCGCAGATCGAGTTGTGCAAGAAGCTGCTGGCCGAGATGCCGTATTCGGACCGTGTCACGGTGACCCCGCATACGCCGGCGCGCATCATCACCCATGCCGAAGAGATCAACGTGCTCACGCGGGTGTCGCACCCCCTGGGCGATGTGCTCAGCGTCAGCGGCGACACCGCAGTGTTGCTGAGCTACTTCCGCAACAACGTGCTGCACCTGTTCACGGCATCGTCGTGGGTGGCGTGCTGCTTCCAGAACAACCGCCGCATGAGCCGTGCCGGTCTGCTGCGGCTGGGGCGTACCGTGTACCCGTTCCTGCAGGCCGAGTTGTTCCTGCCATGGAGCGAAGACCGCTTTGCCGAACGCATCGAACAGACCATCGACATGTTCGTGCGCGAAGGCCTGCTGCTCAACGTCACCGACGACGATGGCGGCATCCTGGCGCGTAACACCGGGCAGACCGACGAAGTGTTCCGTCTGCGTGCGATCGGGCATTCGCTGCAGCAGGCCTTCGAGCGCTATTACATCGCCATTTCGGTGCTGGTCAAGAATGGCCCCGGCGTGCTCGGTGCCGGCGAACTGGAAAGCCTCTGCCAACAGGCCGCGCAGCGTCTGAGCCTGTTGTACGCACCGGCCGCGCCGGAGTTCTTCGACAAGACCCTATTCCGCAGCTTCATCCAGAAGCTGCGCGAGCTGCGCCTGGTATGGCCGGACGAAAACAGCAAGCTGATGTTCGACGAGCGCCTGGATGCCTGGGCCAAGGATGCCAAGTTCATTCTCGGCCGCGAACTGCGTCACACCATCGAACGCGTCAGCCCGGCAGCGGCCAAGCCGGACGTGGTGCCGCCGCCGCAGTAAGCCGCTAGCAACGGGCATCACGGCCTGCAGGAAGCGTTGGGCGCGGGGTGACGCGTCTGGGGGCGAGGCGATGGCGACTTTCACATAGCGGTTCCGTTCGCTTCATCGGCCGCTTGCAGCACGCTCGTTAGCATCGCATCACCTTTCACTATGATCGGCCGCGCTGCACCACGAGCGCTGCCGACAGGAGACTTTCATGCGCGCAGCCATCCATCCCCAATTCGGCGATCCCGCCAAGGTGCTCGAACTCGGCGAACGACCCACACCGCAACCCGGCAAGGGTCAGGTCCGCATCGCGATGCGGCGCTCGCCCATCCACAACCACGACCTGTGGACGGTGCGCGGCAACTACGGCTACAAGCCCTCGTTGCCGGCGATCGGCGGTAGTGAAGGGTCGGGCGTGATCGATGCACTGGGCGAAGGTGTCGAGGGGTTGCAGGTCGGCCAACGTGTCGTCGCGGCCGGCGTGCATGAGAGTTGGGCCGAGTACTTTCTGGCCGATGCAACCGGCGTGGTCCCGCTGCCCGACGCACTCGATGACGACCGCGGTTGCCAGCTCATCGCCATGCCGTTGAGCGCATTGATGCTGATCGAATTCCTGCATGTCGAACAGGGCGATTGGATCGTGCAGAACACCGCCAACGGTGCGGTCGGCAAGACGGTCGCCATGCTGGCCGCGGCACGCGGCATCAATGTGATCAACCTGGTGCGTCGCGACGCAGGTGTGGACGAATTGAAAGCGCTGGGCATCGGCAATGCGGTGTCGACCGCGCAGGACGGTTGGCAAGACAGCGTGCGCGCGCTGGCCGGCGATGCACCGATCGTGCGCGCGATCGACTCGGTTGCCGGCAAGGCAGCAGGTGAGCTGATGGGCCTGCTTGGCGAAGGTGGCGAGTTGATCTCGTTCGGCTCGATGACCGGCGAGCCTCTGGAGATTGCCAGCGGCGATGTGATCTTCAAGCAGGCCACAGTGCGCGGCTTCTGGGGCAGCAAGGTCATGCAGGCCACCAAGTCCGAAGATAAGCGCCGCATGATCGGCGAGCTGCTGAAGGCCGCGCTCGACGGCAGCCTGGCGCTGCCGGTGGAAGCGGTGTTCGATCTGCAAGACGCAGCCAAGGCGGCAGCGGCCAGCGCCGAACCGGGCCGTCGCGGCAAAATCCTGTTGCGCGCCGGTTGAGCGGCGTGCGCGCTGACTGAAACAGCGCCTGCGCGGGGATCGGCTTGGCAGGGTCACCCGTGCTATCTGGATACCAGGCGCGCGGGTGGGCAGTGCAATCTCGTGCCGTTGGAACTGTCGAAGCGCCCTCGAGCGAATCGCACCGTCTCCCCCCACCAGCAAAAATGAAAGCCCTTCTCCCGTCGGGGCGAGAAGGCACCGCTGGCGCGCTTGGCGTGGAATGCCCACGCCGCAAGCACGGGCTGGGGCGCGGAGCGCGTGTGTTGGGTGAGGGTAGGTTTCTGCAGCCGACGCAAGCGCCCCGCAATCCGCATCTGTCGTGCGCGCAACGTCGTCAGCGCACTGCATCGACGCTCAGCATTCGCTGGCGCCTGGATGCGTACGCGTAGATGAAGGCGCTGCCACTCGGCCGCCCAGCCTTCATGGCCATCAGTCGCCGACGCAAGCCGCCGCCCACCAGGCCTCAGGCTGGCTCGTCGGGCACCAGCTGCATTTCCAGCCGCGTGATGCAGTCCTTGATGTGCAACTTGCGCTTTTTCAAACGCTTCATCTGCAGCTCGTCGTCCATGTTCGCGGGCACGCGCTGGATCTCCTCGTCCAACGCGCGGTGGGCGCGTCGCAACTCGGCGATCTGCTCGACGATCTCGGCGGTTGACAGGGTTTCCACCCCCCGAGCATACACAACCCCAGGCTGCGCGCGTCACCCACGCTTGCCAAGCGGCCCGGGGCTGCGACAATGCCAGTGCGTCGCGGGGAAACGGCGGCGCGCCTCATTCATCACTGCCGCGCGGCTACGGCCGTCGAGAAAGGAGTCTTTCGATGCGTCTGCATTCCTCCCTGCTGGCCCTGGGCCTGTTCACCGCCGCGAGCCTGGCCAGCGCCGCCGATGTCGCCAAGTACGACGGCTTTTTGTGCTGCAACCTGCGTACCGACGGTAGCTGGATCAGCGACAGCAACTACGCCGAAGACGGCAAGCGCGTGCTCCCGGTCGGCACCCCGGTCAGCGTCACCGGCTTCGGCCGCAACCGCGTCAACCTCAAGATCGCCGGCGAAAAGCAGTCCATCGGCAACGACTACAGCCGCGACCTGGACAACACCGCCTTTGCCGCCCGCTACGTCGTCACCGCCGATCCCAAGCTCAAGCTCGCCACCTTCCCGCCCAAGATTCGCCAGGCCATTGCCGACGGCAAGCTCACCGGCGGCATGACCCGCGAACAGGTCCTGATGGCGGTCGGCTACCCGATCAGCAGCGAAAACCCCAACCTGGAAGCCTCGCTGTGGCGTTACTGGCGCGACAGCTTCTCCGAGTATCAGGTGCAGTTCGGCCCCAGCGGCAAGCTGGTCAAGGTCACCGCCGATCCGCAGTTGCTGAATTTGATTTGGCTGCCGTGAGTATTAGTTGCAAATATCGTCGCGTCGGCTTACTTCGCGTGCTAGATGCAATTGGGGATTGCTGATTGAGTTAAATGTTGCTAAAGACAAGGGCCGCCTAAAAATTTTCCTCGTTCCTACGACTTGCAAGCAGGAGCATTAAATCAAAGGGCGCCACGGATGCTATCGGGAGATAATGTGAATACGGTAATCAATCAAAATGGCGAGCCCGCGGGTGGCGACCTCATTGCTCGCGTTCCAAAAGAACAGCTCAAGTCACTTTTCTACCTTTTCTCTGGAAAGCCAGACTCACGAATTAAGACTTTTAATGATGCCATCCAGATTTCCAAACAGGATGTTCTGGAATTGCATGACTGTATATCTGCAAAACTGGCAACCCATGATATCGATGCGGTAATTGCTACAGTAAAAATTGGTTACGAGGGTTCTCAACTTAGTGAGTTTGGAACATGGGCAGAATTTTCAGAGCATAACTTCGTAGAGCCAGAAAAGATTGAAGAAATTATCGTTAAGTGGGACTTTTTAGTTAATGTACGGGAGTTCGCAAATCCCCAACGACACACCCTATTGTTTCGAGTCTCTCGTGAGATGAAGCCATCGCAGTTATTTCATATGCTTGGCGCGGGAAATCACGATGAGCTTGATCAAGTAGATGTCATGTCGTGCCCAGCATTTTGCCGTGTAGATTTCATTAATGCGCATATAAGTAAAGAGTTAATCAACGTCGTGAGTGATTGGTACTCGGGCAGGAAAGAGCCTGAGCTCATCGAGCCATTTTTGTATAAGATTAAGAAGAAAAAAAGCTTGGTCGTTGTATTTCTTGATCAGTGGCTTCTTTTTTCATGGGCGATGTTGGTTTCTTCATTTTTGTATTGGAAGTTCAATGTCAATTATTCCGGAAATCCTCCAGTTGGATTAAGCATAATTGCGCTATTCATATCCATTTATTCGCTTCGACCCATGAGCAGAATATCTGGGATTCTGGTAGGCCGAGTATACAAGGCGATCTCAGAAATGGAAGGTAGCCGAGTTGTATTTGAATTTACCTCTGGAGATAGGAAGAGGATTTCACAGCAAAAGAAAGATAACCGTAAAAACGGTGTCAGATTTATTGTCGCCAGTTCTTGGAATGTGGCGCTAAACATAATTGCAACCATCATCTGTGCCTACTTCGTATCCAAGGGTGTACATTGAAAGGTTGCAAATAAACAAGCTTAATTGGATGGTTATCAAAATTATTGTTTCTAGGCTCAATTAATCCTTCATATTTTTAATGCCTGGAAAAATTAACTTCGATCTAGGGCGAGATAGATGGCGACTAACGTAGGGGATGACGCAAACCGCGACGAGGTAGATCCTGAATACAGACAGTGGCTTGTCGTCGCCGAGCAAAAAGCTCAAGAAGACTATGATAAGACTGTGCTTACTTTATCTGGCGGCGCGTTAGGAATTTCCTTTGCATTTGTCAAAGACATTGTCGGCCAAAATCCCATTCAGAACTCATCTTGGCTTGTTGCAGCGTGGATATTATGGGCGCTAAGCACGTCGGCAATGCTTGGTTCTTTTTTTGTCAGTCGGCTTGCATTACGTAGAGCAATATTGCAGTGCGACGATGGAACCATCTTTTGCAACCCTCCAGGAGGGTTTTACACGCAGCTTACCCGCTGGCTCAACGGGAGTGGAGCCGTTCTGTTTTTATTTGGAATATGCTTTATGGCGGCATTTGTTAAAACGAACCTCACAGAACGAGAAAACCCAAATGGCAGACAAAAAATCACCCAGCCGACCACCAAGCAATCCACAACCCCAGCGCCCCCCAGCTCGCAAAGATGAGGGATACGCAAACGACAACAGAACTACTCGAGGCTATGAGCCCCCGCCGCCAAAGCGTAAGTAGGAACAGACTCTTGCTGCGCTGGTGACTCGGGCCCAGTTCCATGCATGGCAGATTAAGGGGGCTGGATTTGCTTTAGTACCTGTTCGATTTGTTCTGCTAATAACTCAAAGCAAAATTCCAAAGCGTCCGGTGTCACCGTCACTTTGTGAGGGTTAGACGCGTCTGCAGAGTACTTAGCGCACACCAGCGCCGCTAAAAAGCGCAAATGATCACGTGTCTGCAACAGCCGAAGCTGCGCGTTTTCCGGCAGCAGGTAATACCCGAACAGAGACTGCTCCATGCTCAACTCTCCGGACAGGCTCCCGCCGCACAGTGCGGCGGGATGCCGGGAGGTTAGCAACCGCAAACAGACGGCGGGCTTATTTCCCTTGCGGGTGTTGTATTCGCCGCCCTCCCGGCGTGGAGACGCCGAGCGTGTGCCCGAACATCAGGCACAGAAAACCACCGCTTGACGGGGGTGGTACCGCTGTTTGCGGAGTTGCTACGCTCCGTGAAGGAGTGTGCTACCGATGCATAGGGGAGTCAAGATGCAGGCCTAGAGCCCTTGCGCTTTCCTCGGTTATCAATACTGTGTCGTTAGATAAGCAGGTACTACTATGCAGTCGACATTTAAGCTTACTTGCGTAATGAAGCTGAATGAGGTGAGCTTCAAGACGGGAGATTCTTGCTGAGCCGGCGCTCCGTGCTAACGTAGCTAATAAACTAAAAATCAGGAGGTGTGTGTGGCATCACCGGCAACCGTGACGATCAGTGATGGGCTGATAATTCTTGCGACGCTACTCGGGCCGATTGTTGCTGTGCGAGTGCAAAAATGGATTGAGCTTTTGCGCGAAACACGACAGAGAAAGTTGTGGGTCTTTCACACCTTAATGGCAACACGTGCATCACGGTTGAGTTCAGATCATGTCCAAGCACTGAACATGATTGATCTTGCTTTCTATGGTGATCGTATTTTTGGGTTTCACAAACGAACCAAGAAAGAGCAGTGTGTCTTAGACGCGTGGCGAGAGTATCTTGATCATTTAAATACACGTATCGACAATGAGCCGGCCCAACAATGGGTTAGTCGTGGGCATGAGCTATTTGTAAATGTTTTATATGCAATTGCAGTGGAAGTGGGTTTAGTATTTGATCGAGTTCAGCTTAAAAAAGGTGTTTATTCGCCCTCAGCACATGGGCGCGTCGAAGACGAGCAAGAACGTGTTCGTCAGTTGGCGATCTCTGTCCTATCCGGCGAACAGTCTTTAACTATGAAAATAGAAAATATGCCATCAGATAAGGACGGCTCGTGAGGGTTCCCTTAAAATCTACGGCAATTTCGACTGCGCTAGATTGTGGTGCGGTAAATGTTATGTTCGTCCAAAAAAGATAATTAGCTCGATAAGTCTTCTGACCTCATCTGCTTTCAGGCAAGAAGTTAATTACAGACCTCACACAAGCTAGGCACTAAGATTCCTTCTCGGCCAACTGGTCGCAAAAATTGAATTCGCAATGCAACGAAATCCGGATCTGTACCCTAACGATGATAACGGCGACACCCTCTGGCACATTGCCCAGCAAGGCGTGGACCTGTCGAAGTCGCGCGAGATTGCGTTCTCCGTGGTCTTCCCCACGAAGGAGTCGGCCTTGGAGTTCTCGGTGATGCTGCTGCGCTTCGAGCAAAAGGTGCGTTGCTGCCACTATCCGGAAAACACCGCGTTTCCGATGGATGTGACGGTGTATCCGACCATGGTCCCGTCGCACAAGGCGATTTCTGCGTTCGAGGAGGAGCTGGCCGTGGAGGCCAAGCCCCTGGGTGGCTTGAATGACGGCTGGGAGTTTTCTGTAGATGACAAGGACGCCTGAGGTAGCCAGTGGGCGAGAGCTTGCGATGTAGTCACTGCATCGCTGAGCTCGTTGCACCCTTACCGCGTTACCGCATCAGCGCTGCGACTGCGGTACGCGGCGCAGCTGTGACACGTCATAGCCCATGGCGGCGATACGTTGAACGGCCTGTTGATAGTCGGCATCTGACACCTGAGGGGTGCGCGCCATGTACCAGACGTAATCGCGCTTGCTACGCGCCACGATGGTCTGCGTATAGCCTGCATCCCGCCAGGCAATTACGTACTCGGCCTTGAACGGCCAGAGGAACTGCATGCTCCACAGTGCGCCATTGCCATCCTTTGCTACCTGGCCGGTCGGGTGCAGAGACTTGCGCGGCGCCTGGAAGCTGCCCTTGCGAAACGTGAAGGTGGTCTGGATGCGGCCATCCGGTCGCAGCGCGTAGCGCTCCACCGCGTCGTAAGCCTTGCGCTCGGGACGGGTAGGAATATGTGCGATGACATACCAGTCGCCCATGAAACGCGGCACATCGACGGTCTCTGCGCGGGGCAGGGCAGCGCGTGAATCGCTTGCGCCAGCACTTCCGTAGACCGCGAGCGTGAGTAACAACAACATCGAGCTACCTCGCATGGCACTTCCACCTAACAGGGCACGTATCAGCAATACGTAGCTGCACTGCTTCTGGATGCGAGCTCAAGCGATGTCGTTCCAGCCCAGGCGCAAGACTGGCCTTGGTACCGGCGGCATGACGGTGACGTTCGCCAAGTCATCGGCGTTCACGAGCCCGATGCAGCGATATTCAAAGGCTGGGACGCGCTCGATCAGCGGCGTGAGCGCTGGTTAGGTAATCAGCGTGGTGATGACCACGAGTTGCTTTGAACCGTCGAGGTGAAGAGACCTTCTTTCACTGCGATCGGTCCAGCGATAAAGGTCTCGATGGATCCCGGCATTCGGTTGCCAACAGCACTCACCAAGGCGACACCGCATCTTCCCCATACGGATAAATCGTCGCGATCCTTCCATCCGCCTCGTGCTCCAGCGGCGCCATCTTGATGCTGCGTAGATGCGTTTGCCCGCCAGATAACACGCTGTCGTGATAGAACAAATACCACTGCTCTTCGAACAAACACACGGAGTGATGCGTGGTCCAGCCGACCACTGGTGCCAGCAGTACGCCTTGATAGGTGAACGGGCCGTAGGGTGAGTCGCTGGTGGCGTAGCAGATCTGGTGAGTGTCGCCAGTGGAATACGACAAGTAATAACGGCCGGCGTATTGATGGATCCAGGGGCCTTCGAAGAAGCGGCGGGCGTGGTCGTCGGCGCGGAGCGGGGTGCCGTGTTCGTCGAGGATGACGATTTCGCGGGCAGGTTCGGCCAGTTCGGTCATGTGCGCGTGCAGGCGCGCTACGCGTGGGCCGAGTGCGGGTGCGTCGCCCACTGGTTCCTGATGCGTCTTGGCATAGGTGTTGTCGCGGTAATGCTGCAACTGGCCGCCCCAGATGCCGCCGAAGTAGAGGTAATGCGCGCCGTCGTCGGCAGCAAGCACGGCTGGGTCGATTGAGTAGGTTCCGGCGATGGGCTGCGGCTCGGCGACAAACGGGCCTTCGGGGCGATCACCCACCGCCACGCCGATCTGAAAGATGCCATCTGCGCGTTTTGCAGGGAAATACAGATAGGTCTTGCCGTTGCGCTGCGCGGCATCCGGTGCCCACATCTGCCGTTGCGCCCAGGACACATCGCGCACGTGCAGCACTTGCCCGAGGTCTTCCACCGCTGCACCCGGGTGCGCCATGCGCAACACGTGGTAGTCCGCCATATCGAAATGCGAGCCATCGTCGCTGAAGGCCACGCCGGCATCGATGTCGTGCGAGGGATAGATATACAACACACCGTCGAATACATGTGCGGACGGGTCGGCGGTGTAGAGGTGGGTGACTAGCGGTGCGGAAATGGCGGTGCGCGCCAGGGCCTGCAGTGCAGCGGCTTGCAGCTCATCGGACATGCGCGTACCTGTGCATAAAGTTGGGATGGGAGGTCAGAGGGGGGGGAGTGGGGTGGTTTGTCGGCGCACGCCCAGTTCGTGTTCGATGCGGGTTTCCAGCGCCTTGTCGATCTCGTACAGCGCCAGCAATGCGGTGCCGAGCAAGAACGGCAGCGCGGCGTACACGCTGATGGCCAGGCGGATGCCATTGGTGACCGCCGCGCTTTGCTGCGGCAGCGCGGCGTCATAGCCGTAGAACGCCAGGATGCCGGCGACCAGTGCGCCGCCCACGCTCAGGCCGATCTTCAAGCCGCACAACATCGCCGAAAAGATGATCGCGGTGGCGCGGCGGTGGTTCTTCCATTCCGAGTAATCGGCCACGTCGGCGATCATCGCCCACAGCAGCGGGATGGTGATGCCGTAGAAGAAGCCGTGCAGCACGTAGGAGGCGAATACCCAGCCGATCGCAGTCGGCGGATACACGTAGAACGCCAGCAGGAACAGCGTGGAGGTCAGCAGCGCGCCGCCGAACACGTTGCGCTTGCCGTAGCGGTCGGCCAGCCGTTTGGAGAAGCCGATGCCCACGATCATCGCCAGGATGCCGCCGGCGCTGAACACGCTGAAGGCCGAGGTTGGTGCGTCCTGCGGCCATTGCAGTGCGCTCATGCCGGCGCCGGTCAGCACGCTGTTGATCCCGGCGATGAAGCGGTTGAAGCCGGCCGCGTCCAGGAAGTGGGTCAACGCGCCAGCGTCGAGGTAGTACTTGAAATAGTAGATGTACATCCCGCCCTTCATGGCGAGATTGATGAAGACCAGGATCGTCAGTGCCAGCATCACCAGCCACGGCTTGTTACGCACCAGATCGGTGAGGTCCTGTCGCACGCTGCTGCGCTGTTCGGTGATCGGCAGCACGCGCTCGCGCGTGGTGAAGAAGGTGATCAAAAAGCACAGCGTGCCGACCGCCGCGAACAGCGCCATGGTGTTGCGAAAGCCCTGCGCTTTGTCGCCATTGCCCAGGATCAACACCAACGGCAGCAGCAGCACCTGGATGATGAACTGCGCAAAGGTCACCGCCAGAAAGCGATACGCCGACAAGCTGTTGCGCTGTTCCATGCTGCCGGTGAGCACGCCGCTCAAGGCCGAATACGGCAAGTTGTTGGCCACATACACGAGCATCAGCAAGGTGTAGGTGGCAAACGCGTAGGCGACCTTGCCCTGTTCGCCGAGCGCAGGCGTGTTGAAGGCAGCCAGCGACAACGCACCGAAGGGCAGTGCTGTCCACAGGATCCACGGGCGGAACTTGCCCCAGCGGGTGCGCGTGCGGTCGGCCAGGATGCCGATGATGGGCGTGAACACGAATGCGCCCAGCATGCCGACCACAAAGATCAACGTGGCCGCCACGCCCGCAGGAATGCGGAATACATCGGTGTAGAAGAACGCCAGGAAAGTGACCAGCGTCTGGAAGATCAGATTGGCTGCCAGGTCGCCCAGGCTGTAGCCGATCTTTTCGCGCACGGAGAGCTGTTGTGACCGATCGTTCATGAGGTGGGGCGGACTCGAAGAATGCTGCGGAAAACGCCGCGGCGCGCATTGGCGTCATCGGTCGCCATTGGGAGGTCTGGCGATCGATGACGACAACACTCAAAAGGTACCGCGGATGCCGAGCATGACGGTGCGCCCGGGCTCATACAGATCGTAGGTGGCGTTGGGCCACGCATAGGTGGTGCGCAGCGGCTCGTCGGTGATATTGGTGACGTTGAGGGTGATCTGCGGTTTGGACGGCAGCGACTCCAATGTGTAGCTGGCCGACAGATCCAGCTGGCCGCGTGCATCGGCATTCAGACGTGCGTACGGAATGCCGTTCTGGTTGGCGCCGGAAATCACCATATCGTCGTTCCAGGTGTAGGACAGGCGCACCGAAGCGGCGTTCTTTTCCCAGTAGACAGTTCCGTTCCACAGGTTCGGCGCCACGCCGACCGCCACGGCCGGCACGCCTTCACCTTCGGAGGATTGGGTGACGTGGGTGTAGTTGACGCTGAAGCCCAGGCCGTCGATCAGCTTGTCCAGCGGCTGCACCCAGATGGCCTCGGTGCCGCGGATGTTGAGCACACCGTCCGCATTGACCTGTGTCTGCACATCCACGGTAGCCGCATTGGGGCCACCGCGCTGATCCAGACCGGCCTGCTGGATCGGCAGCAGGGTGTCGTAGGCCACGCCAAGATCATTGAACGGGATTCGACGTACGCCGTTGACGGTGAAGCCGCTGATGCGCTTGTTGAATAGTGTCAGGCCCACATAGCCTTCGCCGCCGGTGTACCACTCACCGCCGAAGTCGACATTGGTGGACAGGTAAGGCGCCAGGTTGGGATTGCCTTGGGTTGCAGTCTGCGCGGAGGGGTCGCTGAAGTTGGTGTTGGGCAACATCGCGCTCGGGTCCGGGCGGGTGAGCGTGCGCGAGCTGGACAGGCGCAGCACCACGTTGTCGGCCACATCCCAGGCCGCGTTGAAGGAGGGCAGGGTTTCCTTGTAATCCGAATCCAGCACCTGCACGGTGCGGATGCCGTTGACGGTGACCGGGCCGGTGATGGTCTGGTCGGTGGTCACGTACCGCACGCCGGCGTTGAGGCGCAGCGTGCGGTTCCAGACCTCGGTTTCCGCATTGGTTTCGATGTAGAAACCCATGTTCTTTTCGCGGATGCCGCCGGCCGAGGCGCCGGTGTTGGCGGAGTTGGTTTCCGGCGCGGAATCACGCAGTGCGTAATAGTTGGTGTCGCCCAGGAAACGGTTGAAATCGGCGGTGATAAAACCATCCGGTCCGGGCCGCAGATAGCTGGCCAGAGCCGAATTGGGGATCGCAGAACCGGGGCCGCCATTGCACACGGTGCCGCCATTGCCGCGGCATACCACCTGTTCCCAGGCCACGCTGTTGTCGAAGCCACGGATGGTGCGCTCGGCTTGGTCGTAGGCCGCACCGATCTTGATGTTGCGCTTGTCTTCGCCGAACTGCAGGTCGGCGCGCGCGCCACGCGTTTCGGTGACGCGCTTTTCGTTCTGGATATTGACGCGGCCGCCGGTCCAGCCCCAACCCAGATTGGGGTCGTTGAGATCGAGCGGACTACTGAAGTCGGGGCGGTCGCCGTCTTCGTTGCGGTAATCGACGGTGGTGAACGGTGAGGTGACCAGGATGCTCGGCGACTCGCGTGCCAGCCAGCTGCGCGTGGCGTTGGCCTGCACGTTGAGCTTGATGTCCTGATCGGCGCCAAACAGCAATTCCGCACCGGGATTGACGCTCCAGAACTTGACGTTCTCGCGGTACGGACGCGCTTCCAGAAAGTACTGCGCATTGGCGAAGGTGGCGCTGGTTACCACGTTGTTCTGATCCAGCTGCATACCGAGCGGAATCATGTTGCCGTTGCGGCCGATCAGATTCATGCTGATCCGCTCGGTGGTGCGCTTTGCTTCGGAGTACAAGGTGTCCAGGTAGAAATGCATGGTGTCGGAGGGGCGCCACTCCAGCGACATCACCGACGCATCGCGGTCGCGATCGCCATTCATGTAGACCTGGCGGCCAAGGCGCGGAATCAAGGCATCGCTGATCCGGTCAATGCTCAATCCTGGGTTGCGGGCCAGCAGCCACGCAGCATCGATGGTTTCGCCAGTGGTGAGGCCGCTGCCGGCAGTGGCCGGCACGCGGTCGGGAATGCGCCAGTTGCCGCCGCCGTTGACGTTGCACGCGGTCGGTTGATTGGTCGCCGGCGTGCCCGCGGGCGGAGTGAGCCCGCACTGCGTGTAGGTGAGGCCGGGGTTGGTCCAGCCCACACTCTCGAAGCCACGCACGCCGAGTTTGCTGCGCACCGACGCCACACCGAGCAGCGCGCCGAAGGTGCCTTCCTCATTGGTCCAGCTACCCATGAAGGCGCCGCGTGGGGTGGTCTTTTCGCTGGTGCTGTTCCAGTCGGCCTGCGCCTGATAGGTGAAGTGCACGCCGGGACGATCGAACGGGCGCGCGCTGCGCATGTCCACCACACCGGACACGCCGCCTTCGAGCATGCTCGCAGTCGGCGTCTTGCTCACCGTGAGCTGGGTAAAGAATTCGGTGGGAAACAGATTCAAATCGACTTCGCGGTTCTGGTTCTGCGCGTTCAGGCCGATCGAGGCGGTGGCGATGCTGGCGCCGTTGAGCGTGGTCTTGGTGAAGCTGGTGCCTAGGCCGCGGATGGCGATGTTGAGACCTTCGCCGTTGACGTCGCGCGCCAGCTGCACGCCGGGGATGCGGTTGAGTGACTCGGCGATGTTCATGTCCGGAAACTTGCCGATATCTTCGGCAAACACCGTGTCGGCAAAGCCTACCGAATCGCGCTTGGCATCGGTAGAGAACTGGATGCTGCGTCGGTAGCCGGAGACAGTGACCGTGTCGAGCTGCTTGACTGCATCGTTGTCGCCGGCACTGGCTGGCGGCGTCTGCGCAGTGCTGTCGGCATCGGTGGATTGTGCCCAGGCGGCGGTGCTGGCCATGCCCAGCAGAGTGGATCCCAACGCGCAGGACAACGCGGTTCGTGCGTAGCTGTTCTTCACCGTAATCCCTTCCCTAACAGGTAGCAGATGTCCCACGCATCGCCCCTGCGCAGGGAGTGCCGCTGCCGTTGCGCGGCGCGACGATGGTGCGATGGGGAAACGGACGATCAGTGCGCTCGATGTTAGCGCTACCAAATTCGGAACATCACGCTGCAGGGCAGCATAGTTGCCTGGGTACAGCGCAAGCAGCTGCCGCAAGCACTGCACAGAGTGCCTGGCGGCTTGCGTACGGGCAGGTAGTGCTGCACTGCGCGATGGATTTAGCACAGGAGCGTGGTAATGGTAGCGCTATCATCTATGGCGCAAGGCCATCCTCGTGCAGGTGCAGTGGTCGATGAATCGAATCGAAGAACGCGGCAGCGACGTGCCTGGCCGCTACCCGGTTGGCGCACGCAGAAGCGAGACCGGCCAATGCCCGCAGGCTGCCGACCATCTGGCGCGGTTGCGCAGGCCACACGTATGAGCGAGGTGCCCACTGCTGCGCCTGTCGCTGCGTCGGCACGGCTCGGGCGGGTGCGTTGGCGCGTCTGTGCCTTGCTGCTGGCCGCCACCACCATCAACTATGTAGACCGCCAAGTGTTGGGCGTGCTGGCGCCGTTCTTGCAGACGCAGATCGGTTGGAACGAAATCCAGTATGGCTATATCGTCACTGCGTTCCAGGCTGCGTACGCGCTGGGATTGCTATGCAGCGGCGCGGTGATCGACCGCTTCGGCACCCGGCTCGGCTATGCGCTGGCGATCGGCATCTGGAGCCTGGCAGCGATGGGGCATGCCTTGGCCACCAGCGTGGTGGGCTTTGCGATCGCACGATTTTTCCTGGGCCTTGGCGAATCCGGAAATTTTCCTGCCGCGCTCAAGACCGTGGCCGAATGGTTTCCGCGCCGTGAGCGCGCGCTGGCCACCGGCATCTTCAATTCCGGCTCCAATATCGGGGCCATCGTGGCACCGTTGCTGGTGCCACTGATCGCCACTGCCTGGGGTTGGCAGTCGGCGTTTCTGTTCACTGGCGTGCTCAGTGCCACCTGGCTGGCGGTGTGGTGGTTCAGTTATCACCCGCCCGAGCAACAACCCGGATTGTCGGCCACAGAGTTGGCGCATATCCGCAGCGATGCGCATGAGCCGGTGCAGCGCCGGCTCTCTTGGTTGCAGGTGCTGCGGCATCGGCAGGCCTGGGCGTTTGTGCTGGGCAAGCTCAGCACCGACCCGATCTGGTGGTTCTTCCTGTTCTGGCTGCCGAAGTTCCTGCACGCCCAATACGGTTTGAGCCTGCTGCAGTTGGGCGCACCGTTGATCGTGATCTTCGTGCTGGCCGATATCGGCAGCATTGCCGGTGGCTGGGTGGCCGGGCGCTTCATCGCGCGCGGTTGGAGCGTCAATCGTGCACGCAAGACTGCGATGTTGATCTGCGCAATTTCCGTCGTGCCCATCGTGTTCGCTGCGCGTGCCGACAATCTGTGGCTGGCGGTTGCGCTGATCGGGCTAGCCACAGCCGCACACCAGGGCTGGTCGGCCAATCTGTTGACGCTGCCCTCGGACATGTTTCCGCGGCATGCGGTTGCCACCGTGGTGGGCATCGGTGGGTTTGCCGGTGCGGTGGGCGGCATGTTGATCGCCACCTTCATCGGCTTCCTGTTGCAGGCCACTGAAAGTTACGTGCCGGTGTTTCTCATGGCAGGCTCGGCCTACCTGCTGGCGTTGGCCGTCGTGCACACGCTGGTGCCGCGGCTGGAGCCGGCGCAATTGCCCCCCAATCCAGCGCCGGTATCTTCCTGAGGTGAGCTCATGCACATGCGCGCAGTAACACTGGGGCTATTGATGGTGGGCATGGCAGCACCTGTCTGCGCCGCACCGCTGGCATCGACTGCGTCCAAGTTCCTCGGTAGCGCCTATGGGGCGCAACAGGCGCCGGAGTTTGCGCGGTACTGGAACAAGCTCACCCCGGAAAATGGCGGCAAATGGGGCAGCGTGGAGGCAGTGCGCGACCAGATGGACTGGAGCACGCTCGATGCCGCGTACCGGTTCGCACAGGCCAACAACATGCCGTTCCAGATGCATGTGATGGTGTGGGGCAACCAGCAGCCGGAGTGGATCAAGACCTTGCGGCCGGCTCAACAGCGCCGCGAGATCGAGCAATGGTTTGCCGCCGTTGCGCAGCGTTATCCGGATATCGCGCTGCTGGAGGTGGTGAACGAACCGCTCAACGACCCGCCCAGCAAGGCCGACATCGGCGGCGGCAATTATCTGCAGGCGCTGGGTGGCAACGGCGACAGCGGTTGGGAATGGGTGCTGCAGTCGTTTCGGCTTGCGCGCCAGTATTTCCCGCACACCAAGTTGATGATCAACGACTACAGCATCACCAACAGCGTGCAGGCTACGCAGAAGTATCTGCAGATCGTGCGGTTGCTGCAGCGCGAACAGTTGGTCGATGCCATCGGCATCCAAGAGCACGCCTTCGAGACGACGCCGAATGTCGCGATGTCCGTGCATCGCGACAATCTGGATGCGTTGGCAGCCACCGGCCTGCCGATCTACATCACCGAGTTCGATCTGGACGGGCCCACCGATGCGCAGCAGCTGGCGGACTACAAGCGTGTGTTTCCGGTGTTCTGGGAACACCCGGCAGTGCATGGCATCACCTTGTGGGGATTTCGGCCAGGCGTGTGGCGCGATAAGGAAGCCGCGTATCTGATCCGTACCGATGGCACCGAGCGTCCCGCGCTGACCTGGCTGCGTGATTACGTTGCTGCCCATCCCGGTCCATCTGCGCCATGACACTTGCTGCTGCTCGCAGTGCCAACACACGTATTTGCCCGTGCCATGGCCGCCTGCCAATGTCCGCACCGCATCGTGTGGGTGTCGGTCGCGCTGATCGGGCTGGCCGCTACCACGCATTACGGCTGGCTGGTGGTTCTGCGCGCATTGCCTTCGGATATGTTTCCGCGGCATGCGGTCGTTACGGTGGGCGGCGTGTTGATCACGACCCCCATTGGTTTCGTTTTGCAGGCCACCGGCAGCTACATTTCCGTATTTTTAATGGGGGCTGGAGCCTACATTCTGACGCTGGCGGTGGTGCACTGCCTGGTGTCATGTCTGCAGCCGGCGCGACTGGAGCAACCGGCCTAGACGCGGTTCCCAGGTCCTTGCGCACTTTGGCGTTGATCGGACGCACGCCAGCGCACTTGTCCTTTCCGTGACTGCTTCGCTCAATCATTGAGGATGCCACTATGAAACTACGTTATCCGCTTTCGCTCGTGCTGTTGCTGGGCGCATGTGCGTCCGCCGTTGCCGGGCCCATCGCTGCTGGCAAGCAACGCGTTCTTGGCAGCGCCTACAGCCCGACGCAATCGCAGGGTTTCACCAATTACTGGAACGGCGACGTTCCCGAAAATGCAGGCAAATGGGGCAGCGTTGAAGCCGTGCGCGGCCAGATGAACTGGGGCCCGCTCGACGAGGCTTACCAGCTTGCCAAGCGTAACCATATGCAGTTCCAGTTCCATGTCGGGCTCTGGGGCGACCAGCAGCCGACGTGGGTGCGCAACCTGCCACCGAACGAGCAGCTTGCTGCGATCGAACATTGGTTTGCCGCAATTGCACAGCGCTACCCCGATATCGATTTGATGCAGGTGGCCAATGAGACGCTGCCGGGTCACAACCAGCCGGACAATCGCCGCAGCGATACGGGCAATTATCTGCAGGCACTGGGCGGCACCGGCGGAACCGGCGTGGACTGGGTGCTTGAGGCATTCCGCCTGGCACGCAAGTATTTCCCCCATACCCAGTTGATGATCAACGACTTTAACGTCACCGAGTACAACGACCAAGCCAGGCAGTATCTGCACACCATCCAGCTGCTGCAGCAAGAACACCTGATCAATGCGATCGGTATCCAGGGGCACCTCTCGAGCAACAGCCCCCCAGTTTCGGTGCAGCGCGCCAACCTCGACCTGCTGGCATCCACCGGGTTGCCGATCTACATCACCGAGTTCGACCTGGATGGCCGTACCGATGCCCAGCAGCTGGCAGCCTGGCAGCGCTTCTTCCCGATGTTCTGGGAGCACCCGGCCGTGCGCGGTGTGAACCTGTGGGGTTTCCGTCACGGTCTGTGGCGCGACAACGAAGGTGCCTATCTGATTAATTATGATGGCAGCGAACGCCCGGCGTTGACCTGGCTACGCAGCTACGTTGCCAGCAAGCCCTGACCAGGCTCCCTTGCTAACGTCCATTGGGCTGATATCGATCATGCGTTCTTCCGTGTTGTCCTTGCATCCCGATCGTTTGCTGCCGGCCGATCCCGGCACGCGCGCGATCGCCCGCCGCCTGTACGCGCAGGTTGCAACGCTGCCGATCATCAGCCCACATGGTCACACCGACCCGACATGGTTCGCTACCAATGCGCCGTTCGCCAACGCCACCGAGCTGTTGCTGGTGCCGGACCACTATGTGTTCCGCATGTTGTACAGCCAAGGCATCGACCTGGATGCGATCGGCATCCCGCGCGCCGATGGCACGCGCGCAGCAGTCGACCCGCGTGCGGCGTGGCGTGTGTTCGCCGAGCACTACACGTTGTTGCGCGGGACGCCGTCGGCGCTGTGGCTCAATCATGTGTTCCACGATGTCTTCGATCTACGCATCCGACTCGATGCCGGCACCGCCGACCACTATTACGACCACATCACTGCTGCGCTGCAGACACCAGGATTTCTTCCCCGCGCGCTGTTCGAGCGCTTCAATATCGAGGTGATCGCCACCACCGAGTCACCGCTGGATCCGCTGCAGCACCACGCAGCGATTGCCGCCAGCGGTTGGCAGGGACGGGTGGTGACGGCGTATCGCCCCGACCCGGTAGTGGACCCGGAGCACGAGCAGTTTGCCGGTGCATTGCAGCAGTTCGGTGCGCTCACCGGCGAGGATGTGCTCACCTGGAATGGCTACCTGCGTGGGCATCGGCGGCGGCGCGCGTTTTTTGCCGCGCACGGGGCCACCTCGACCGACCATGGGCACCCTAGCGCGGCCACCGCAGATTTGTCGCCGGCCGAAGCACAGCGTCTGTTCGACACCGTGGTGCGCGGTGCAGCCACGCCTGAACAGGCGGAGGTGTTCCGCGCACAAGTGTTGACCGAAATGGCGGCGATGAGCCTGGACGATGGCTTGGTGATGCAGCTGCATCCAGGCTGTTTCCGCAATCACAATCGTCAATTGTTCGAGCGTTACGGACGCGACAAGGGTGCCGATATTCCGATGCGCACCGACTACGTGCACGCGCTCAAGCCCTTGCTGGATCGGCATGGCAACGACCCGCGTTTGCGCTTGATCGTGTTTACCCTGGACGAGACCAGCTACAGCCGCGAACTGGCGCCATTGGCAGGTCATTACCCCTCCCTGCTGCTCGGCCCCGCATGGTGGTTCCATGACGCGCCGGAAGGCATGTGGCGCTTCCGCGAACAGACCCTGGCCAGCGCCGGCTTCTACAACACGGTGGGTTTCAACGACGACACCCGCGCCTTCCTGTCGATTCCGGCGCGGCACGATGTGGCGCGGCGCGTGGATAGCGCCTTCCTCGCCAAACTCGTTGCCGAGCATCGGCTGGAAGAAGACGAGGCGACCGAGGTGGCGATCGACCTGGCGTACCGTCGGCCCAAGCAAGCGTACAAGTTGTGAGGCGCGCGCGTGGCCCGGCAGCACTGCTGGCACATGTGCCAGCAGAGTTGCTGTGCCACCCGTAGATGCGGCACCCGCTCGCGCGTTACGCGCGACATGCGTGCGCAGTGGCCGTCTGGCTCTGCGTCGCACTGCCAGCGGTTTCGGCACCACAAGCGATCGCCGACACGTCTGGCGAGCGGATCTCGCTCAATGCGCAGTGGCGCTTTCATCGTGGCGACCCACCCGGCAACCGGGAAACCCTGGACTACGATGTGCGCCCAAACGTGCTGCGCAGCGACGACGGCAAGGTGGCCGATGCGCAACCCGAGCAGGCGCAGCACCTCGACTCAGCCGCCGTGCGGGTGCTCATGACGTGGATCCTGCCGACCGCCAACAGCGTGATCGCTGCCCCTGCCAAGCGGCACACACGTTCACCCGGCAATCCGGGCAGCACGGTAGCGTACGTGCTGCCGCACTTTGACGATAGCGCTTGGGAAACCGTGGATCTGCCGCATGACTGGGCGATCGCCGGGCCGTTCCTGGCGGATGGGCCATACGGCGGCATGGGCCGTTTACCGAGCTGGGGTATTGGTTGGTATCGCAAGAGTCTGGACGTCCCCGCCAGCGATCGCGGCCGCATACTGTTTCTGGATCTCGATGGTGCAATGTCGTACGCCACGGTCTGGCTCAACGGCAAGCTCGTCGGCGGCTGGCCGTACGGCTACAGCTCCTGGCGCGTTGATCTGACTCCATACGTGATTGCGGGCAAGCGCAATCAACTGACGATTCGCCTGGACAACCCGCCTGAGTCGGCGCGTTGGTATCCCGGCGGCGGACTGTATCGCACTGTGTGGCTGACCAAAGCGGCACCGTTGCACATCGCACACTGGGGCACCCAGCTCATCACCCCGCACGTATCGACCGAGTCTGCGCAGGTGCAGCTGGCGCTCACGCTGGACAACGCTGCACACCGTGCCGCGCAGGGCCAGGTGAGTACAGCGATCTATGTACTCGACGATGAAAGCGGCATGCCCAGCGGCGAGCCGGTCGCGCGCATTCCAGCTCAGCCAATCACCGTGCCTGCCAACGGCACCGCGCACGTGCAAGGCAGCGCCCGCATCGAGGCACCGCGTCTGTGGGGGCCACCACCCACGCAGCAACCGCATCGCTATGTCGCCATCACCGAAGTCAGCCAGCATGGGCGTGTGGTGGACCGCGACCAATCCCGTTTCGGCATCCGAAGCATCGTATTCGATGCCGACAAGGGCCTGCTGGTCAATGGTGAGCACGTGCCGATCCGCGGGGTGAACAATCATCACGATCTGGGCGCGCTCGGAGTGGCGTTCAATGTGCGCGCCGCCGAGCGGCAGCTGCAACTGCTGCAGCAGATGGGCGCCAACGCGATTCGCATGAGCCATAACCCACCTGCGCCGGAGGTGCTGGAGCTGACCGACCGCATGGGCTTGCTGGTGGTGGATGAGGTGTTCGACAACTGGGAGATGAAGAAGACGCCGCTGGATTTCCACCTGGTATTTCCGCAGTGGCACGCGGCCGATCTGCGCGCGATGCTGCGACGCGACCGCAACCATCCTTCGGTGATGCTGTGGAGCGTGGGCAACGAGGTCGGCGAGCAATACACCGGCGAACAAGGCGCAGCGATTGCGCGCACGTTGCACGCCATCGTGCATGAAGAAGACCCCACACGTCCGGCCACCGTGGCGATGAACTACGCCTCGCCTGAAATGCCACTGCCCGCTGCGCTGGATGTCATCAGCCTCAATTACCAAGGGGAGGGCATCCGCGATGCGCCCGAGTTCGAGGGCACCGAACGCATTCGCAAACAGCCGCAATATCCCGCCTTCCATGCAGGGTTTCCACACAAGGCCATTCTCAGTAGCGAGACCGCTTCGGCACTGAGCAGTCGGGGCGTGTATCTGTTTCCGGTCACCCCGGAGAGTAGCGCGCCGGTACGCGACGGGCGCGGTGGCGATTCGGTGGCACATCAGGTCAGCGCTTACGAACTGCATGCCGTGGATTTCGGCTCCAGTGCCGACAAGGTGTTTGCCGCGCTGGATCGGCACCCCTACGTCGCCGGCGAGTTTGTCTGGACCGGGTTCGATTACCTGGGCGAGCCAACGCCGTACTACAGCTCGCGCAGTTCCTACTCTGGCATCTTCGATCTGGCCGGTTTTCCGAAGGACCGCTACTGGCTCTCTCAATCGCGCTGGCGGCCGGAAGTGCCGGTAGCGCATTTGCTGCCGCATTGGAGCTGGCCAGGGCGCGAAGGACAAGTCACGCCCGTGCATGTGTTCACCTCCGGCGACGAGGCCGAGCTCTTTGTCAACGGCGTTTCGCAGGGGCGCAAACGCAAGGCGCCACTGCAGTACCGACTACGCTGGGACGCGGTGGTGTACCAGCCAGGCGAGTTGCGCGTGCAGGCGTATAAAGACGGCAAGCCGTGGGCAAGCGAGCGCGTGCAGACTGCGGGCCGCGCCGCGCGGATGCAACTGATGCCGGATCGCAGCAGTATCCGAAGCGACGGACAGGACCTAAGTTTCATCACCGTGCGCCTGCTCGATCGCGATGGACGTCCTGCACCGACTGCGGGCGACCGCTTGCGCTTCCGCATCGAAGGTCCCGGCGTGCTGGCGGCGACCGACAACGGCGATCCCACCAATCTGGAATCGTTCGTTTCGTCGCAACGCAATGCCTTCAACGGACTGTGCCTGGTCGTCGTGCGTGCGAATGCTGGGGCGCGTGGCACGATCACCGTGCATGTGGAAGCGGACACGCTGCAAGCCGCGCAAACACAGGTGGTGCTGCAGTAATGGAGATACAGTTCAAACGACACGGCGTGCGAGACCGCCAGCGCCTCGCTCACGCATGCGTCTGCGCCTGGCTTTTTGCTGGTTCCTGTTGTCAGTGCCCACAGTGTCCGGTAACGGGGCCGCCTCTGCTACGTCGATGGTCTGCCACGTCAATGCCGTCACCCGCGAAAACGTGATGAAAGCCAACGCGGTCGCGCCACCGCGTGGCGTGCTCGATGTCGGTGCCGCCGATGGGTTCCTACGCACGCCTGCATCATCGGAAGTGTGGCCAGTGCAGCGGCCGCGACGCAGAGCTCGGCCATCAACGCCGCCGGCCGTACCGAGGCGATGTCCTCCTGGGACGCGACGATCCGACAGCAAACGCCGTCGATGGACGGTTGCTTCCGTTCGGCGTTTCCGAACATGGGTTGGCAGGCGACGCGTTGTGGGCCGACGCCGACGCTGGTGTCGGTGCCACCGGCCGCCACCAATGGCAACGCACGCACCACTGCCCGGACCGATGGGGCCTTCACGGTCGGCAGCAGTATGGATTACGCCGCGCGCACCGGCAGTCTCACACGTTCTGCAGTGGGCCCGTTCCCGAGCGTGAGTGGTGTGACCACCGGCGTGGCCGATTATTCGATGCAGATCAATACCGACATCGCCAGTCATCCCACCACCTGCTCGCAGTTCGGTTATTCCTCGTGCAAGACCTGGGAGCAGTTCATCTACTCCACCGACAGCGACGGCGACGCCAGCAATGGCCGCACTCCGATCGTCTTCATCCAGGATTGGTTCTTCGCCGGCACGACCGCGCAGTACAACTCGGTCGGCTGCCCGTCCGGCTGGAACGCTTATCCCGGCCAGAACGCCTGCTATCGCAATAGCAATGCGGTAAGTGCACCGCTGGTGCCGGTCTCCAGCATCGGCAACATCACGCTGACCGGCTCGGCGACTGCCGGTGGCGTGGATACGGTGTCGTTCTCCGTCAACGGCCAGGGGTATAGCGTGAATCAGCCCGCTTCGACGTTGAACATCAACAAGATCTGGCGGCAGTCCGAATTCAACATCTTCGGAAATGGCAGCGATAACCCGGTGGTGTCGTTCAACCGCGGCTCGCGTGTCACGGTGAACGTGGCCGTCAACGACGGTACGACCAATGCGACGACGTGTTTTGGCAATGCCGGCACCACATTCGAACAGAACAACCTGACGCCTGGCAGCTGCACGGCCTCCGGTGGTTCGTCGCCCCGCATCGCCTTCACCCAAAGCAACTGATGCTGCACAACGCCCGGGAAGGCGCTGGCCTTCCCGGGCGTTTGTTGTTCTAGGGATTCCGTCGCTGCACCTGCCTCCGGCGTGCGTTGGCGGACACACAATGCCCCGACTTGCCTGGGCAACGTCGTTGAAACGTTCGAGCAGAACATCCTGACCACACGCCACTACACCACTTTGAGTGCTGCGTCGCCGCATAAGCCTTTCGCACCAAGCAAGTCCTTGCACGCACGATCCGGCAAGCCGTGTGGGTGCGGGTAGTGGTGTTGGCAACGCCTGTTCTGTGTCGCTCGATGTTGCGCCTGCGCTGTCGATAGCGCCCAGGCGCTGCCGCAGTTGATGCGCGCTGACCATGCAGGCGTGCGGACGGATGCGATTGCCGCCGATGCGCAAACTGTCCCGCGATGATCGACGCCACCACAGACGTTCCGTGATCCTGCGCGTCGATGCGGGTCGGCGCTGGCGTGTGAAACGGAAGCGGCTATGCTGCATCACCGCCATCGCCTGCCGTAGGCGGACTGTGCCATGACCTTGCGCATCCCCCGCAGACGCACGCTGCACTCGCGCGTCGCCCTGCGTTCCGGCCAGGTCTGCCCTCCCTTTCCTCATCGAGCTGCTGCCATGTCCGCACGTCATCGGTTGTCCTTCTTGTTGCTGGCCGGCATGCTGGGCAACAGCGCGATCGCCAGCGCTGCGCCGTCGTCGCCGGTCGCCACCGCGCCCTGTCCGAAGCAGACGCTCAGGCAGGCGTATGCCGATGCGTTCCTGATCGGCACGGCCGTCAATACCGAGATCGTCTCCGGCCACGATGCCGCGTCCGCGGCCTTGGTCGCATGCCACTTCAATGCGCTCACGCCCGAGAACGTCATGAAGGCCGAAGCGGTGGCGCCGCGTCGTGGCGTACTCGACTTCACGTCCGCAGATGCCTTCGTTGATTTCGCGCTTGCGCAGCACATGTTTGTGGTGGGTCACACCCTGGTCTGGCACAACCAGACGCCGGATTGGTTTTTCACTACCGCCGATGGTCAGCCCAATACGCCGGCACAGCAGGTAGAGCGCATGCGCGCACATATCCAAGCGGTGGCCGGGCGCTACACCGGCAAGGTGCAGGCCTGGGATGTGGTCAACGAAATCATCGACGAAGATGGCAGTTACCGTTCAACCAATTGGGTGCAGCGCGTTGGCGATGGTGACACCGTGGTCCGCAACGCCTTCACGTTCGCGCAGCGCTATGCGCCGGATGCGCAGCTCTACTACAACGACTTCAATGCCTGGCGGCCTGCCAAGCGCGAGGGCATCGTGCGCATGGTCAAGATGCTGCAGCAGGCTGGTGTCCGCATTGATGGCGTGGGCATGCAAGGCCATTGGGGGCTGGATTACCCGAGCCTGCGCGATATCGAAGACGCGATCGATGCCTACGCCGCACTCGGCATCAAGGTCATGATCACCGAGCTGGACATCGACGTGTTGCCGCTGACCAAAGAGGGCCAGGTGATCGGCACCGGCATGGCGCACAAGCAGTTTCAACTGCCGGAATTCAAGCGCTTTCTCGATCCTTATCGCGATGGCTTGCCTGCCGATGTGCAGGCGCAGCTGCGCGACCGTTACGCCGAACTGTTCGCGCTGTTCTGGCGCAAGCGCGACAAACTCGCGCGCGTCAGCGTGTGGGGCGTGAGCGACGGCATGTCCTGGAAGAACGATTATCCGGTACCTGGCCGCACCAACTATCCACTGCTGTTCGATCGCAATCATCAGCCCAAACCGGCGTTGGATGCGGTGCTGGCGGTGCCCACGGCCGCTGGCGCACGCTAGCGTTTGCGACGCCTCAGAGAAGCTCGCGATACAACCGTGCTTACCGTCAGGCGAGCGCGGCCGCTGCTCGGCGGATGTCACGCGATACTGCGGTTTCTGCGCGCCATCCACGCGCCTGATGACCGCGCGCGACGTATTGATTGCCGGGCTACGCAGTAGCTCGCACACGCATGATGGCATCATGCGCCAACCGTGAGACAGGACTGACCTATGCGCTTGCCGCCTTATCTGGTGTTGGCCGTGCCGTTGCTGGCGGTGCTTGCTGCATGCACCAGGCAGACCCCACCGACGCCGCGGTTTCCGGCCATTGGCCAGCTGCAGACATTCGACCGCAGCTTCAGTGATGTGGTCGCAAGCGATGTGCGCATCGAGAAGCTCACCGAAGGCTTTACCTGGTCCGAAGGCCCGGCATGGGTGCGCAATGGCGGCTATCTGTTGTTCACCGATGTGCCGGAAAACAAGCTGTATCGCTGGTCCGAAGCGGCTGGCCTCTCGGTCTTGCTGTCGCCCTCTGGCTACACCGGCCCGGAGCTGCCCACGCTGCGCGAAGCCGGCGCCAATGGGCTGTACGCCGAGCCCAGCGGCACCGTGCTGCTTGCCGATTCCGGCACGCGCATCTTGGCCAGGCTCGACCCGGTCACGGGTAAGAAGACACCGCTTGCGACCGCTTTCGAAGGCCATCGTTTCAACAGCCCTAACGATATCGTGCGTCGTAACGACGGCATGGTGTTTTTCACCGATCCGCCGTACGGGCTGAAGGAGCTGGATAAGTCCCCGGTCAAGGAGTTGCGCTTCAACGGCGTCTATCGACTGGACACCGATGGCAGCGTGCATCTGCTGGACGACAGTCTGAGCTTTCCCAACGGCATCGCACTGTCGCCGGATGCGCGCACCTTGTACGTGTCCAATTCCGATCCGCAACGCCCGATCTGGATGGCGTACGCACTCGATGCGCAGGGCGTTGTCACCGGCAAGCGCGTGTTTGCCGATGCGTCCGACCTGATTGCCAAGGATGTGCCTGGTCTGCCTGACGGGATGGCCGTGGCTGCCGACGGCACCCTGTTTGCCACCGGCCCCGGCGGCGTGATCGTGTTCAATCCCGCCGGACAGCGATTGGGCCGCATCGCCACCGGCGATGCCGTCTCCAACTGTGCCTTCGGCAATGATGGCCACACGCTCTACATGACGTCGCACGCGATGCTGACGCGTGTGCGCGTGAAGTCGATGGGGTTGCAGTTCGTGCGTTAGATGATCGCGGCGATGCGGCGGCATCGCCTTGCCTTCGCTGAGAAACTATCAGGCGTCTAGCGGCGCTTGCATTTGATTGGTCTGTCGTCGCTTCGTCGCGGGCCGCACCGTCGCAGCGCGTTGGACAGTACATGCTGCGCTCAGAGGAGGGCAGCACACACGCCAGTGACGTGTAGGCACCCGGCCTGCTCTGAGGGAGTGCCGACTAAGGTGTGGAGCCGTGACGCTTGCTGTCGCCCCGGCATCGGTCCGAGCAGTACTTCACCTTATCCCACACACGCTCCCACTTCTTGCGCCAACGAAACGGCCGCCCGCATTGCACGCAGACCTTCTGCGGGAGATCCTGCTTTTTGCGCATCGCCATAGGTCGAAAGATCTGAAGCATGTGTCGGTGAACGGAGCGCAAGCATGTCATGGCGTCGTTCAATGCGGAAATCCGTCTCGGACTTCATACAGGCAACGGCCCGGGCCACGGTGGTAGATGGCGTTGGGGTGCAAGTGCACGTGCTTTGTTATAGTCCGCAGGAAGCGGTTTGGCGACAGGTCCCCGACATCGGGATGCGCTACGCGGGCACGCTCACCCTCTCAAACAAGGACGTTCGTGAAAGCATTTCTGCTGGTCGTGTCGGCGCTTCTGTACATTGCCGCACTCTGTCTGCCTGCATTGCATGGTGGTGCAGAGCAAGTGAGCGGTGTCGTCCTGCTCATGTTCGGCTGGATCCAGGTGTTCGACAGCCAGTGCTTCGCTTGGCTGAGCAATCTGCTGTTTTTCGGTGCGTGGCTCTGTTACTTCTTCAAAGCTGATAGAACAACATTGGGCTTGCTTCTTTCGGCATGTCTGATCGGCATGGATACCTTTCGTGCCACGCGCTATCTGAAGAACGAAGCCGGGCACGAAGTGATAATCGACCGGGTAGGCGCGGCCTTCTACGTTTGGGAGTTAAGCTTTCTGGCACTGCTGATCGTGGTACTGATACGTCTCTCAGAAAAACGTAGCGTCAAGCAACCGAATGCGATGTGATTACGCATCGGCCCGCAATGTCTTTTGAGATGCGTGTGCGAACGAACCTGTAACTCCCATTGAGCACTCACATATGTGGCGAATCAAGTGGAACCGCAAGCTACTCTTCGCGCTGACCGCAGTGGTCGTTGCATGTATCGCCTCGAATCCGGAACTCGCATCGCTGGTGCCAGTGCTGGATACGCTGGGCCTGGATGTATTTGCTTATGCGCTGGCAGGCCAGTTTGGCGCAATGGTGCTGGGTAGGCTGATGCCTGGTTGCCGCCAGAGTTGCATGCGGTGGGGCGGTAAGCTGGCGCTTGCGTTGGGTTGCGCTTTCAGCTGCTGCATTGGCGGCTATCTGCGCCAGCTGAGTTGGTATGTCAGACAAACTGGTTGTGCAACTGTCGTCGCCAGCGTGCGACGGTGAAGCTTGGACACCTCGGAGCTTGGCGATGGAAACCAGCATCAACGTAGATCTGAGAACCATCCCAACCCTGCCGAGCCGGTCGATCGCGCAGACGGTGGCGTTCTATCGGCGACTCGGATTTGTCGGCGGTGCACATCCGCACGATGCCGGTTACGCCATTGTGCGACGTGGCGATGTGGAGCTGCACTTTTTCGCGCATCCTGACCTGGATCCTGCCGACTGTTATGCGGGTTGTTACATCCGGGTAGGCGATGTGGATGCCATCCACGCAGCGATGAAGGTCGCCGCGCTGCCTGAGCGAGGCATTCCACGGCTCGATCCGGTCGGCGACAAGCCCTGGGGCATGCGGGAGTTCGCGCTTGTTGACGAGAGCGGCAATCTGCTGCGCATTGGGCAGGTGATCGCGTCCGGGTGATGCAGTTGCGTGCGCAGATGAGTGTGGCGCGGACTCGCGCCATTGCAGCCAACGCGCTGCAGTCCCTTGCGATACATCATGTTATCTGCGCACCTTGCTCGCCCCCGGGGGTACTGCGGACACGTGAATGCCACAGTGCCTGCAACAGACCAGACTTCACGGCTTTTATTGGATGCAGCGAACGGCGCGTCGACATTGTCGCAGCCACATCGTTTTCTGCACGGCCTTACACCTTATGCATCGATCCAAGTGCCTTTGTCACGTCAGTCGGGGTGGCAGCGCCCAGCGCCGCATAAGCCGTCTGCACGCAGGCAGCAAAGCGCGTGTCTGCGGACAACGATCCGAACACCGCATCCAGCGTCAGAAACGCAGCGACATCATGACTCGCATCGCCAGTCGTTGTGCGTCCAAGCGCACTGAGAACGTCATTGAACGGATCGACCAGCGGTACGCCGTCATGTGCCCGCCTGCGGATGAAGTGTAGCCACGCGGCAACCGCCAGGCATAAGCGCTGGATCGGTAGGCCGGCAGTGAGGGCATCACCGATCGTGCCGAGCAGTCGCACCGGAATTTTTTGCGATCCGTCCCAGGCGATCTGGGCGAGCAGGTGGCGGATGGCGGGATTGCGAAAACGGGCAAGGATGGCATTGCTGTAACGTTGCGCATCGAAGCCTTCCATGGGCTGTAGGGTGGGGGCGATCTCCGCACGCATCAGCGTTTCGACGAACGCAGCAAGTGCGGTGTGCCGCATGGCGTCGGCTACCGTCTCCAGCTGCAGCAGGCTGCCGAGATACGCCAGCGCGGAGTGCGGCGCATTGAGCAGGCGCAGCTTGGCGCGCGCGTAGCCGGCGATATCTTCGCTCAGGGTGACGCCCGCGCGTTCGAATGCAGGGCGTCCGTTGCAGAAGCGATCTTCGATCACCCACTGGCTGTAGCGCTCGCGTTGAATGGGCCATGCATCGTGCACGCCGAGCTGATCATGTACGCGCGTGCGCAGCGCGTCATCGGTGGCGGGCGTGATGCTGTCGACCATGGCGCGCGGGAAAGTGGCGTGCTGCGCGATCCACTCCGCGAGCGCGGGGTCGGTCTGTTCTGCAAGCCGTACAACGGCGCGCTGCAGCAGCGTGCCGTTGTCGGTCAGGTTGTCGCAGCTGAGCGCGGTGAACGGCGCGGTGCCGTCGTGCATGCGCTGCTGCAGCCCTGCAACCAGATAGCCGATGGCACTGCGTGGGCTTGCGGGGTTGGCGATGTCGTGCGCAATGTCGGGATGCATGAGGTCAAGCGTGTCGCCGGCCAGGCAATAGCCTTTCTCGGTGACGGTGAGCGTAACCAGGCGCACCCCAGGATCGGCAAGCCGCGCGAGCACGGCTGTTTGCTCGTCGGCGGCGCAGAGGACTTCGCGGATGGCACCGATGACCCGTAGTTGCGGGTGTTCGTCGAGCAGGACGAGGGTGTAAAGGCCATCCTGTGGATGCAAGGCATCGCGCACCTGCGGACTATGCAGCGAGACGGCGCTGATCGCCCAGTTCGGGTCTTCGGCAAGCAGGTCGTCGATGTAGACGGCCTGATGGGCGCGATGGAAGGCGCCTGCGCCGAGATGCACGATGCCGATACGTGTGTGTTCGCGATTGTAGTTGGGCGTCAGGACGGCGCTGTGTCGCTGGGCGAGGGTCGTGGTGGAGAGTCGTGTGATCGACATAAGTGTTCAATTCGAAGGATGTGCTGCAAGGTCTTTCGGTACCCGTCGCCGCGTGCCAACCCCACTCCGCGCCCAGGCCCGCGTCTTGCGCCGCTGGCGCTCCAAGGCACGCACGCCAATCGCGCGCAAGCGGTGCCTCTTCGCCCCGAGAGAAAGGGGCTTTACGGTAGTCGCGGCCGAAGGGATTCTTTGCCCACGGCCGCATGGCGAGCGTATCAACGGCTGCTACTTGTCAGTCACCGTGAAGCGCTGCTTGGCGCGGATATCTGCGCTGGAAGCGCCGATCTGAACCTCGTATGCGCCAGGATCCACCGCGTACGCCTTGCGCTGCTCGTCGTAGATGCGCAGTGCATCCTTTGCGTTGATGGTGAAGCGCAGCTGGCGTTGTTCGCCCGGTTGCAGGGCGACGCGTTGAAAGCCACGCAGCTCTTTGCCTGCGCGTTCGCGTTGCGGCGTGAGCGGATGCAGGTACAGCTGCACCACATCATCGCCTGCGCGTTTGCCGGTGTTCTTCACTGTGACCGTGGCCGTGAGCGAACCGTCGGCGCCCACGGTGTTACGGTCGAGGCGCAGATCCGAATACGCGAACTGCGTGTACGACAGGCCGTGGCCGAATGGATAGAGCGGCGTGCCGCCGAAGTAGCGGTAGGTGCGGCCATGCATGGCGTAGTCGTCGAACGCCGGCAGGGTTTCGCTTTCCTTGTAGAACGTCACCGGTAGCCGGCCGCCAGGATTTGCATCGCCGAACAGGGTGTCGGCCACCGCGGTGCCGCCGCGCTGACCGGGATACCAGGCCAGCAGGATGGCGGGCACGTGTTGCTGCGCCCAATCGATGGCCAGTGCCGAGCCGGCGGTCAGCACCGCCACCACCGGCTTGCCGGTGGCCTGCAAGGCTTCGAGCAGTTCGCGCTGCGGCTTGGGCAGGCGCAGGTCGGTGCGGTCGCCGCCGGCGAAGCCGGGATAGTTCACCTTCATCTCCTCGCCTTCGACATCGCCGGTCAGGCCACCGACGAAGACCACCACGTCGGCGCTGCGGGCCACGTCCAGCGCTTCCTGCAACGGTGGCCTGGCGCCAGGTTGGCGCCAGGCCAGGCGTACGGCGGCATCACGTTCGCCTTCGAAGTATTCCAGGCGCAGGTCGTAGGTGCGGCCGGCCTGCAGCTGCACATCGACGCCGTCGGCGTGCAGGCGGTCGCTGGTGCTCCAGCGGTCGATCACCGGCTTGCCATCCAGGTACAGGCGCACGCCATCGTCGGCCGCCGCTTCCAGGTGGTAGGTGCCGGTGGTCGGTGGCACCAGCTGACCGCTCCAGCGGATGCTGAAGTTATCGGCCGGCACTGCCTCGCTCGGACCGGCTTCGCCGCGCGCCAGCAGATTGTCGGTCGGCGAGCCGCGGTCCCACTTGAAGCCGATCTGTGCATCCACGCGCACCAAGGCCGGCGTGCCGGACAGCTCGCGATTGCGAAAGTACTCGCCACGCAAACCGCGCTCGGGCGAGTTGGCCGATGGCCGCAGGTATTGTGGTTCGATCAGCGGGGTGGCGGCAGGGTCATCGCGCCCCTCGACCAGATCGGCGCCGCGCGCGTACAACACCTGCGCATTCGGGGCCGCGGCTCGGATGCCTTGCAACACGGTGACCGGCGCGGCCGGCGTGCCGTAGTAATTGCCGAGCAGTGCCATGGTGTCGTCAGCGGTCGGGCCGATCACCGCGATGCGTTTGAGCTTGGTCCGCGACAACGGCAGCAGGCCATCGTTCTTCAGTAGCACCAGCGATTCGCGCGCGGTGCGTCGCGCCAGCGCATCGTGCGCAGGCGATTGGTTAGCCGAGGCGGGAATCGTCGACCAAGGCAACTGCCCTGGCGGATCGAACATGCCCAGGCGCATGCGTGCGGTCATCAAGGTCTGCAGGGAGGTATCGATCTGCGCTTGGTCGATCAGGCCTTGGTGGACGGCCGCCGGCAGGGTGGAATACTCCTCACCGCATTCCAGCTCGGTGCCGTGCTTGACCGCCAGCGCGGCGGCTTGTTCGCGGGTGGCGACAATCTTGTGGTGCTTCCAGATATCCACGATCGCCCAGCAGTCGGAGACGACGTAGCCCTTGAAGCCCCATTGCTGGCGCAGGACATCCTGCAGCAGGAACTTGCTGGCGCTGGCCGACTCGCCATACACGCGGTTGTAGGCGCCCATCACCGCGTCTACCTTGCCGTCCTTGACCAGTGCTTCGAACGCCGGCAGGTAGGTCTCGTACAGGTCGCGCTGCGAGGGACGCGCATCGAAGTGGTGACGATCGGCTTCCGGCCCGCTGTGCACGGCGAAATGCTTGGCAGTGGCATCGAGCTTGCGGTAGCTCTCGCCCTGGGCGTTCTTCGGTGCGTCGGCGCCTTCGCCCTGCAAGCCTTGCACGAAGGTCACACCCATGCGCGCGGTGAGGAAGGGATCCTCGCCGTAGGTTTCCTGCCCGCGACCCCAGCGTGGATCGCGAAAGATATTGATGTTCGGCGACCAGAAGGTCAGCCCTTGATAGCGCGCGTGCTGGTTCTGGCGCAGAAACTGATGGTGCTTGGCACGTGCCTCATCGCTGATCGCGGTGGCGACCTCGTGCATCAGCGGCAGGTCGAAGGTGGCGGCCATGCCGATCGCCTGCGGGAAGACCGTTGCGCCGCCGGCGCGCGCTACGCCATGCAGCGCCTCGTTCCACCAATCGTAGGCAGGCACCCCCAGGCGCGGAATCGCCGGCGCAGCGTTCTGCATCTGCGCGGCCTTTTCTTCCAGCGTCATACGTGACACCAGATCGGCGGCGCGTTGTTCGAAACTGCGTTGGGTATCCAGATACGGCGGCGGTGTTGCGGCATGGGCAGTGCCCACGGCGTACCCCAGTGCGAGCAGGACACCGTGCGCGAGCGAACGAAACGGGGCGGGCGGATGCGAAGGCATGGTCAGTCCTGTGAAGGGCGGTCGGGGTGCGATTGGGCGAAAGGCCCGATCATGCTGCCGACGAAACCGCCGGCCTGTGCGGTGCTGAGAAAGCCGGCATCGTCGTTGCGACGTAGCGACTGCCAGCCGCGGCCATCGGCATCGAAGGCGAAGCTATACGCTCCGCCATCGCCGCTGATTTGCAGCCGCACCTGTGCAATTGCCGGGATGCGCGCCTGCGCCAGCGTGGTGGTGGTTGCGCCATCGCGCTTTTCCAGAAATACCTGCACCGCGTCGCCATCGCGGCGAGCGCCGAGTGCGTACCACGCATTGGAATTCTGAAATGCGGCCAATCCCGCACGTACGCCAGCTTGCGTCGGCACCTCCAGTGCGGTGCTGGCGGTGAAACGCATATGTTGCTGGCGGCGCGCGAGAAACGCCGGTGTGCTGGTGCTGTCCAGCCCCTGTACGTCGGCATGCAGCGTCAACCAGCCTGCACGCGTGCGCAGGTCGGCCACGTCGTGCTTGGGCACGCGCACGGTCAGCCACTCGCGCTGCAGGATGGCTCGGTCGAAGTCGTCATGCCAGACGAAGTTGCCAGACAACGGCGCCTGCGCGGCACCTGCTTGCATGCCAGCCGGTGCCTTGGCGATGTAGGGGATTGGCTTTCCCGCCGGCAAGATCGATGGCCAGCCATCGCGCCATTGCACCGGCAACAAAAACGTTTCGCGCCCGGTATTGTAGCGATCGCCGCTATACGGACGGCTTGCGAGAAACACCGCCCACCACTGCCCATCGGGTGTGTCGACCAGATCCACGTGGCCTGCATTGCTGATCGGGTGCGTGCGCTCGGCCGGCAGGTCGCGTTGGGTCAGGATGGGGTTGTTCGGCGCGGGTGCATACGGGCCCCACACGTTGCGGCTACGCAACACCACTTGCGAATGCTGCGGCCCGGTACCGCCCTCGGCGCACGAGAGGTAGTACCACCCGTCGCGCTGATACAGGTGCGGGCCTTCGATCCAGATCGGCTTGGTGGCCAGATCCACGCCACCGTTGAGCAACACCTTGCGCGGGCCGACCGGCGCATTCTTCGCGATATCGAAGCGCTGCATCCAGATCGCGCGATGCCCGTCGTACAACGGCGTGCCTTCCGGTGGGCCGTTGTTGAGCAGATAGGCGCTGCCATCGGTGTCGAAGAACAATGACGGGTCGATGCCATCGATGCTCGGCAGCCACGTCAGTGCCGACCACGGACCTGCCGGATTGCTGGCACTGGCGATGAAGTTGCCGCCGCTGTCGACCGAGGTACCCACCACGTAAAAGCGCCCGTCATGATGGCGGATGCTGGCGGCGTACATGCCGCGCGACATGCGCAGCCCGTCGTAATCGAGTTGCTCGCGGCGTTCGACCACGTTGCCGATCTGCGTCCAGTGCACCAGATCGGTGCTCTCGAACACCGGGATCGCCGGGAAGTACGTAAACGTCGAATTGACCAGGTAATAGCGCTCGCCCGCACGCGTCACGCTGGGGTCGGGATAGAACCCGGCCAGCACCGGGTTGCGGTAGTGCCCGACCGGCAGCGGCGTGGCGAAGACCGTATCGTCGCCGCGGTAGTCGAACCAATCGAAGGCGACATCGGCAGACGCTTGCGCCTGCGCGTTTGCAGGCGCCGCCAAGGCCATCAGCAGCGTCACGCACGTGGTGGGGAGCGCACGCATCACCAGTCCCACATCGCGCCGTCTTCCAGTCGCGCGATCGGCAACTGCTTGGGCACGTACGGATACTTCGCTGCAAGCGCTTCGTCGATGTCCACGCCATGCCCGGGCGTCTCGCCGCAGTGCAGGCGGCCATCGCGAAACATGTAGTCATGCGGGAACACCGCATTGGCTTCGTCGGAATGGAACATGTATTCCTGGATGCCGAAATTGGGCACCCAGGTGTCGAAGTGCAATGCCGCGCCCATGCACACCGGCGAGAGATCCGTTGCGCCGTGGAAGCCGGTACGCACCTGATGCAGCGCAGCGAAATCGGCCAGCCGGCGGACATGGGTGATACCGCCGGCGTGGACAATCGTGGTGCGGATGTAATCGATCAGTTGCTGCTCGATCAGGTGCTTGCAGTCCCAGATCGAATTGAACACTTCACCCACTGCCAGTGGCGTCACGGTGTGCTGGCGAATGATTTCGAACGCACGCTGATTTTCTGCCGGGGTGGCGTCTTCCAACCAGAACAGCCGGTACGGCTCCAGATCGCGGCCCAGGCGCGCGGCTTCGATCGGCGTGAGCCGATGATGCGCGTCGTGCAGCAGCTCGATCTCATCGCCATGATCGCTGCGCAACTGCTCGAACAACTTGGGCACCACGCCGAGATAGCGCGGCGTGGACCACGCGGTTTCGGTGGGCAGCTCGCTTTCGGCCGGTTCGTACGGCTTGCCCCCGACAGAAATGCCGTAGGTCTTCTTGATGCCGGGTACGCCGCATTGCGCGCGAATCGCGATGAAGCCCATCTCGCGGAAACGGCCCACTTCATCGCTGGTTTCGGCGATATCGCGCCCATTGGCATGGCCATAGACCAGCGCACCTTCGCGCGAGCGTCCACCGAGCAACTGATACAGCGGCATGCCGGCCATCTTGCCCAGGATGTCCCACAACGCCACATCGACTGCGGCAATCGCGCTCATCGTCACCGGCCCGCGCCGCCAGTAGGCACCGCGGTAGAAGAACTGCCAGATGTCCTCGATGCGCCCGGCATCGCGGCCGATCAGATTCGGCACCAGATGTTCCTGCAGGTACGCAGCCACTGCCAATTCGCGCCCATTGAGCGTGGCATCGCCCACGCCGGTGATGCCCGAGCGCGTGCGAATCTTCAAGGTGACGAAATTGCGGCCGGGGCAGGTGACGATGACGCGTGCCTCGACGATCTCGCGATCGCGGGCGGAGCCTTGCAGCGGTGCAGGGGAGTCGGAAGTCTGTGACATCGTGATCTCGCTCAGGGGGAAGGTGTGGCGGTGATGGGAAGTTCGAACGGGCCGGCCGGCAGGCCGCTGCGGTCGTACAAGGTGCACACCGGGCTGTCGGCCCAGCAGTAGCGCACCCGCGTGGCCTGCATGCCGGCAGGAATACGCAGGCTGATCTCGCGCACGGACGGCGTGGCACTGGTATAGCGGCAGCTGCCGGCAGCATCGCCGCAGAGCGCGAAGCCGATCGGTGCGTCGTTGCCGTAACTCAGCAGCGTGGTGTCGACATCGTCGAAGCCGATGCGCACGCTTTCGCCCTCGCGGTGAGCGCTGCGCGGCACCGGCCCGGATGCAGCAACCGCTTCGCCATACACCACACGCCGCGCTGCACGCGCCAGGCGCCGGCCTAGCTCTTGCTTGTTGGCCGGATGGATGTCGTAGCGGTCGCCGATATCGATCGCCACCGCCAACCCTGCGTGTGCGTCGTGAACGACGAAGCGCCGCTGCGCCTCACGCAATTGCGCCCAACCGCTTTCGGTCGGTTGGGTGGGCGGTGCGCCGTAATTGGCCAGCTGCACCACCAGCAACGGAAGCTCCGCGCCGAAGCGCTGGCGCCAGTCGCGCTGCCATGCGCTGAGCAGGGCGGGGTAATGCGCCGCATCGCCGGTGTTGGATTCGCCCTGGTACCACAACACGCCGCGCAGGCCCAGGTGTCCCAGCGGCGCGATCATGCCGTTGTACAAGGTGGTCAGCCCGGCAGCCGACGACCACGGCGCACGCGGTGGCGTGCCCAGCGCCTGCGGCACGATGCGGTATTGCCAGGGCGCGTCCAATGCCAGCGTGCTGCCATCGGCAAATTGCAGTGCGCGCGATTGCGCGTCGCCCAGCAAGCCGCCGCGCCGATAGGTGTTGAGCACATTGAGCACGATGCTGTTGCGTCCGGCATGCAGCCGTCCGCGCGGCAGCGCGTAGCGACGCGGCTGATCGGCGCCATAGCTGCTGCCCACGCCACGGCCGTTGACCCAGGTCTGGTCCAGTTCGTCCACCGGCCCCAGTAACAACGTGGCGTCCTGGGCGGCCTGTGCCGGTGTCAGTTCGACGCTGGTGCGGTACCAGACCATGCCGTTGAAGCCGACCAGTTGCGGTACGCCCCAGTCGTCCCACGCGCCCAGTGCCGGCGGCGCATTCTGCCAGTCGCCGGGAGCATCCGGCTGCCACGGCTCGCCTTCGCCATGCGCATGCCACCAGGTTTCCCACAGCGCGGCCCAATGCGGTGCAGCGGCGACCGGGTCGGTTGCGTAGCGTGCCAGCACATCCAGGGCCGGGCCATCGTCGCCGGCTGCGCGCAACGCCGTGTCGCCGATCCAGGCCTGCATTTGCGAACCGCCCCATGAGGCGTTGATCAAGCCCATCGGCACATCGACGCTCTTCTGCAACTCACGCGCGAAGTAATAACACGCGGCCGAAAAGTCCTTCACCGTCTCCGGCGTGGTGCGCTGCCACGCTGCAGCGCCACCGAAACCGCGTTGCAATGTTGGGCTGGATTGCGCGGGCACCTTGAACATGCGGATGGTGGGATGGTCGGCATCGGCAATCTCGCTGCGCGAATCCAGCGTGCGATGCACCTGCAGTTCCATGTTCGATTGCCCCGAGCACAGCCAGACATCGCCGATCAGGACATCGTCGATCTGCTGCACCACACCGTTGGCAGAGCTGGCCTTCAGGCTGTACGGGCCGCCGGCCGCATGCGCCGGCAGGCGCGCCTCCCAGTGCCCTTGCCGGTCTGCGCGCGCCTGCACCTGCGCAGTCTCCAGTTGCACGGTGACACGCGTGCCCGGCGCCGCGTCGCCCCACAGGCGGATCGGCGCATCGCGTTGCAGCACCGCATGGTCCTGGAAAACGGGATGCAGCAGCGGTGTATCCGCAGCGCTGGCAAGGTGCGGCAGCAACAACGCCGATAACGTCCCGATCAATACCTTTACGCGACATGCGCTCACTTCGGATTCCCCGGTGCATATGGAAATGTCAGTGCCTGGTAATACGCCAGCGGATGCGCCGGCGGGCTCACGCCTGCAGGCAGCGGGCGACCCGACACACGTTGAAAATAAGCGATGCTGGCATCGCGCCACCACTGCGCCTCACGCTGCTGGATCGCAAGAAAATCGGACACCTGCTGGTAGCGCTGTGCATCGATCTTGCCGGCCAGGCCCTGCCAGGTCGTGCGCATCGCAGCCACCTCATTCACGCCATGGTCGTAACGCCACACCAACTCCTCCCACAGCGGCCTGCCAGAGGCCATGCGGTGCTCCCACGGCACATGATGGAACCACAGCAGCAACTGCTCGGGCACGCGTTGCACATCGCCGAACACGCGCGCGACCGGCGGCGCATATTGCGCAACGGCATTGCTGCCGCTGGCGCTGCGGTCGAAACCAATCCCGTTGCGGTCGGCGCGGTGGTAATACACCGGATCCCAATCCGGACGTTCGCTGCCGGCATCCCAGGGGGCCGGGCCGTAATGGTGGCCGCGCCCCATCAGGTGATGCAGGCCGAGCGGGGTCATGTAATCCACCACCGCTTCGCGCGAACGCAACATCATGCCGACCACTGGCTCGACCACCGCCGGATCGTTGGAAAAGGTCATGCGGGCCCATTCCTGCGCAATGGCCTGCGGCGACAGTTGCGGGTCCCACGCCAGCCGCCCGTACGCATACCAGTTGGCCTGATCGAAGATCGAGCCGCTCCAGTTGCGATCGACGCCGATATTGGCCACACCGGCAATGCCGGTTAGCCGCGTGCCTTTGGCATCGGCGAACAGGCTGCCATCCACCGTCTTCGCCACCGTCGAGCCCTTGCCGCGCCTATAGGTATCAGCCTGCAAGGTCTCGGCAAACAGTGTCCCCAGATATGCAAGATGCGTGGAAAACCCCAGATATTCCTTGGTGATCTGGAACTCCGGCATCAATGGCGTCTTACGCATCGCACCGAACAACGGATGAAACGGCTCGCGTGGCTGGAAGTCGATGGCGCCGTTTTTTACCTGCACAATCACGTTGTCGCGAAAGGCGCCGTCCAGCGGCACAAACTCGCTGTACGCCTGCTTGGCGCGGTCATCCGGCTGCTCATGCGAATAGACGAAAGCGCGCCACATCACCACCCCGCCATGCGGGGCCAGTGCATCGGCCAGCAGGTTCGCGCCGTCGGCGTGGCTGCGTCCATAGTCCTGCGGGCCGGGCTGGCCTTCGGAATTGGCCTTCACCAAGAACCCGCCGAAATCCGGAATGCGCGCGTAGATCTCGTTGGCTGTGTCGCGCCACCAGCGCTGCACCTGCGGGTCCAGCGGGTCGGCAGTTTTCAAGCCACCGATTTCGATGGGTGCACTGAAGCGCGCGCTGAGAAACACACGAATGCCATAGGGGCGAAACACCTTCGCCAGTGCCGCGGCTTTGTCCAGGTATTGCGGTGTCAGGCTCCACGCTTTGGCGTTGACGTTGTTGAGCACGGTTCCATTGATGCCTAGCGACGCGTTGGCGCGTGCGTAGTCGGTGTAGCGCGGATCCAGATAGCCGGGCAGCGTCTGCCAGTTCCACAGCGACGCACCGGCATAACCGCGCTCTACCAGGCCATCGAGATTGTCCCAATGATTGAGCATGCGCAGTTGCAGGCGTGGCGATTCACGCACGTCCAATGCCACGAGCGATTGCCCGGTCTGCAGCAGACGCAACAGATGGAATGCGCCGTACAACACACCGATATCGCTGCCGCCGACAATGGCGGTGATGTGATGCCCATCCACGTTGGCGCTACGGATCAGATAGCCCTCGCGGCCCAATCGACGCGTATCGAGCCGTAAAGCAGCGATCTGTGGCGCGCTGGCGGCGCCCAGCACAATTGCGCCATCGCGCGTTACCGCGTTCACGCGTGGCGGCGTGTTTCCCAATAATCCCTGCAGGCCACGCGCCAGTTCATCGCGTGCTGCGTGCAGGGTGGGCGAGTCGCCGACGACCACCAACGCGCTGGCGCTGTCACGCAATTGCGCGGCATTGGCCAGCGGCTGGTAGCGCAACCATAAGTCGTAGCCGTCCTCCGCACGTGCGCTGACGGCGGCCAGCAGGGCGCCGCACAGTAGCGCCAGCCGCAGCAACCGCTGCAGTGGAAAAGCGCCGACGTCGGCGGCATGCCGCTTCATGCCAGACCCCCTCATGCGGCATGCTCCAGCGTCACGGGTGCATGCAGTCGCGTCTCGCCGCTCTGCGTGCTTCCCGGTACCATGGCTCGCACTGTCATCCCTGCACTCGGCGCCCGCGTTACCGCAGCCGCGCTTGTGCATCCCGCAGCTTTCGCTCGCATTTGAAGAGGCCACGCTTGGAGAAGGTCAGGAAATCGGTCCGCCGCACCAGCCGCGCGACCACCATCGACGAGGTGGCGGCGCTGGCGAAGGTGTCGCCGATGACGGTCTCGCGCGTGGTCAACAACACCGGCAGCGTGCGCGATGCCACTCGCGAACGGGTCATGCGTGCGGTCGACAAGCTGGGTTACACGCCCAATCTTGCCGCCAGCGCATTGGCCGCCGCGCAGAGCACGCGCATCGCGTTGATCTATAGCGATCCCAGCGGTGCCTACTTGCGCGAGTTGCTGCTGGGCGTGTTGCGGGTTGCCTCGCGTACCTCGATCCAGCTGGTGATCGACTGCTGGGACGATCTGGATGCCGATGCCGAACGCAAGGCGGCACGCAAGCTCGCCAAAGGCGTCGCCGGAGTCATCCTGCCGCCGCCCTTGTGCGAGTCCAGGGCCGCCGTGCTGGAATTGGTCCGCGCCAAGGTGCCGGTGGTGGCGATCGCTTCCAACCATTTCAGCCCGGATGTGGCTTGTGTGCGCATCGACGAATTTGCTGCCGCCAAAGAGATCACCGAACACTTGATCGCACAGGGGCATACGCGCATCGGCTACATCGCCGGGCATCCGAACCTGTCCGCCAGCGCGCGACGCTTCGAAGGCTTTCAGGCGGCGTTGGAAGACGCCGGCTTGCGCCTGGATCGGCATCTGGTGCAGCCGGGCGATTACACCTACAAATCCGGCTTGGTCGCCGCGGAAAAGTTGCTGGCGCGCAAACGCCGTCCCAGCGCCATCTTCGCAAGTAACGACGACATGGCTGCCGCGGCAATCTCGGTCGCGCATCGGCGTGGGCTGGATGTACCGCGCGATCTGTCGGTGGTCGGTTTCGACGACACCTCTGCCGCCACTGCAGTGTGGCCCGAAATCACCACCGTGCAGCAGCCCATTGCCGCCATGGCCGATGCCGCGCTGGACATCTTGCTGAAGACGATTCGCGCCAAGGAGCGTACGGCGAAGATGGTCGATCATGTGGTCGCGCACCTGCTGGTCAAGCGGGATTCGGTGGCCGCACCGACCGCTGACGATGCGGCCGAGTAACGTAGCGATCAGATGACTGCATCGCTGTAAGGCGGACGTGGTCATGTCACCGGCCTGCATGTAACACGCGGGGATTGCGGGCGTGCGTCCACTCACCTGCTTACCGCACGCAACGTCGTCAGCCATTCCTGGCAGTCGCATTGTTGTACGTGGTACGGCCCCGCACCGCAGACACTCATCGCCCCCCCGCGCCTCGCTAAACGAAACGCGGGCAATGGCAATGATCAACGCGTCAGATACTGATTGATCAGGTTTTCGTACGCTTCCTGGCGGCCGCTGATCTGCTTGGGCGCATTGCCGGCAGCATGCTTGGCCAAATCGGCCAGCGTGCTCTTGCCTGCGGCAAAGTCGGCGCCTGCACCCTTGTCGAAGCTGGCGTAACGCTCGGCGCGCCACTGTTCCAGCGGCGAAGAGGTCAGCAGCGCGTTGGCCACTTCCAGCCCGCGTGCGAAGGCATCCATGCCGCCGATGTGAGCCAGGAACAGGTCCTGCGGGTCGGACGATTCGCGCCGCACCTTGGCATCGAAGTTCAAGCCGCCCGGTGCCAGCCCCCCCTGCCGCAGCACCACCAGCATCGCGCCGACGGTGTCGTACAGATCGGTCGGGAACTGGTCGGTGTCCCAGCCGTTCTGCGGGTTGCCGCGGTTGGCATCGATGCTGCCCAGCAGGCCGGCATCGGAAGCCACCTGCAGATCATGCTCGAAGCTGTGGCCCGACAGCGTGGCGTGGTTGGCTTCGATGTTGAGCTTGAAGTCTTTATCCAGGCCGTGCTGGCGCAGGAAGCCGATCACGGTAGCGCTATCAAAATCGTACTGGTGCTTCATCGGCTCCATCGGCTTGGGCTCGATCAGGAAGTTGCCGGTGAAGCCGATCGCACGGCCGTAGTCGCGCGCCAGGGTGAGGAAGCGCGCCATGTTGTCCTGCTCGCGCTGCATCTGGGTGTTGTGCAGGCAGGCATAGCCTTCGCGGCCGCCCCAGAACACGTAGTTTTCGCCGCCCAGCTCGACGGTGGCATCGATCGCGGCCTTGACCTGCACCGCCGCGCGCGCCACCACATTAAAGTCCGGGTTGGTCGAGGCGCCATTCATGTAGCGCGGATGCGAGAACAGGTTGGCCGTGCCCCACAACAGCTTGATGCCGGTGTCGGCCTGACGCTGCTTGGCGATGCCGACCATGTGCGTGAGGTTGCTCTCGTATTCACCGATGTCATCGGCATCGGGCGACAGGTCGATGTCGTGGAAGCAGTAATACGGCACGCCGAGCTTGGTGAAGAACTCGAAGGCGGCATCGGATTTGGCCTCGGCCCGCGCCAGCGCGCTGTTGCCCACATCCCACGGATACGCACGCGTGCCCGGGCCGAACGGATCGGCGCCATTGCCGCAGAAGCTATGCCAGTAGGCCACGGCAAAACGCAGATGCTCGGCCATGGTCTTGTCGCCGATCTGCTTGTTGGCGTCGTAGACCTTGAACGCCAGCGGGTTGTCCGAATCGCGGCCTTCGAAGCCGATCTTGCCGATGCCGGGGAAATATTCTTTGCCGCCGATGAAAATGGTATTGCTCATGGGGTGGACTCCTGCAGAAAGGGACGTCATGGGGGAGAGGGATGCATCGACACACCAGCGGCGCTGGCACGCGCAACGGTCGGTAGCGCCGCGTCGCTGCAGCGCATCTGTGCATGCGCGTACTGCTATGCAATGCACGTAAATGTTAGCGCTACCAAAAAACCGACTGAAAAAAGCCGCGCCATACAGCGAAGCCGAAGGTGTCATGCCGATCCCAGCTGAAACGGTCCTGCGGACTTTACCCAGCCCGCCGCCGAAAGGCTTGCTGCGCTGCGAGATGCGAGCTGTTGCGTAGTTTCAGGGTGTGGCGATGGCCGGCAGTTGGTGGATCGGAGGCGTACGGCCCTCACCCGCCCTTCGGGCACCCTCTCCCGCGTGCGGGAGAGGGACCATCAGGAGAGGGGCCATCAGGAGAGTGTGTTGCCGGGAGAGGGCTGGGTGGGAGGCGCGCTCCCGTAGACGAGGGCTTGCTCCCTTCCCCGCTGGCGGGGGAAGGTGCCCGGAGGGCGGATGGGGGCAGCCACCCTTGGCCTCACGATCCAATCCCAATCCCAATCCCAATCCCAATCCCAATCCCCCCGGCAGCTACAATGGCCGGCTTATGACCGCTGTCCTGCCGATGCCGCAACCCCTGGCCGACCCCGCGCCGCGCGACCCGCGCCAGCGGTTGCAGCGTGAGCAGCTGCGCCTGGGCAAGCGGTTGCAACGCCAGGTGGGTCAGGCGATTGCCGATTTCGGCATGATCGTGCCCGGCGACAAGATCATGGTGTGCCTGTCCGGTGGCAAGGACAGCTACACCTTGCTGGACATGCTGTTGCACCTGCAGCGCAAGGCGCCGGTGCCGTTCACATTGGTGGCGGTGAATCTGGACCAGAAGCAGCCCGATTTCCCGGTCCATGTGCTGCCGGCCTATCTGCGCGATCTGGGCGTGCAGTTCGACATCGTCGAGCAGGACACCTATTCGGTGGTCAGCCGGGTGATCCCGGCCGGCAAGACCCTATGTTCGTTGTGCTCGCGGCTGCGGCGTGGTGCGCTGTATGCCTATGCGCAAGCGCACGGGGTCACCAAGATCGCACTCGGCCATCACCGCGACGACATCGTCGCCACGTTTTTCATGAACCTGTTTCACCACGCTCGGCTGGCGGCGATGGCGCCCAAGCTGCGCAGCGACGACGGTGCGCATGTGGTGATCCGCCCGCTGGCCTATGTGCGTGAAGCCGACATCGCTGCGTACGCGCAGGCGCGGCAGTTCCCGATCATTCCGTGCAACCTGTGCGGCAGCCAGGAAAACCTGCAGCGCCAGCAAGTCGGCAAGATGTTGCAACACTGGGACCGCGAGCAGCCCGGGCGCGTCGATCAGATCGCTCGCGCCTTGGGCGATGTCCGCCCCGAACAACTGGCCGACCGCACGCTGTTCGATTTTTTGGCGCTGGGCCGCAGCGGCGATGCGCCGCCCGGTTTTGCGCCTGATTCCAGCGCGTGGCTGTCGGCCAGCGACGCCACCCACGATAGCGACTGACGCAGCCGATCCGGCTGGCGGCAGTCTTCCACCCTCCACGTTTTTCCTCATTCGGTCCAACGCATGTTCTTTCGCAACCTCACCCTGTTCCGCTCTCCCACCACCCTGGATTTTTCGCAGATCGACACGCTGCTGCCGCCAGTGCAGCTCAAGCCGGTCGGCCCGTTGGAAATGAGTTCGCGCGGTTTCATCTCCCCGTTCGGCCGCGACGAGCAGGAAGTGCTCTCGCACCGCCTGGAAGACTTCCTGTGGCTCACCGTCGGCGGTGAAGACAAGATCCTGCCCGGCGCGGTGGTCAACGATCTGCTCGAGCGCAAGGTCGCCGAGATCGAGGAAAAGGAAGGCCGTCGCCCCGGTGGCAAGGCCCGCAAGCGCCTCAAGGACGACCTGATCCATGAGCTGCTGCCGCGCGCCTTCGTCAAGAGCTCGCGCACCGATGCCATCCTGGACTTGCAGCACGGGTATATCGCGGTCAACAGCTCCAGCCGCAAGAGCGGCGAGAACGTGATGAGCGAGATCCGCGGCGCGCTGGGCAGCTTCCCGGCGTTGCCGCTCAATGCCGAAGTCGCCCCGCGCGCCATCCTCACCGGCTGGATCGCCGGCGAACCCCTGCCCGAAGGCCTGAGCCTGGGCGAAGAGTGCGAAATGAAGGACCCGATCGAAGGCGGCGCGGTGGTCAAGTGCCAGCACCAGGAACTGCGCGGCGACGAGATCGACAAGCACCTGGAAGCCGGCAAGCAGGTCACCAAGCTGGCGCTGGTGCTGGACGACAATCTGTCGTTCGTGCTCGGCGACGATCTGGTGATCCGCAAGCTCAAGTTCCTCGACGGCGCACTGGACCAGCTCGAACACAGCGAAGACGACGGCGCACGCGCCGAACTCGACGCCCGCTTTGCGCTGATGAGCGCCGAAATCCGCCGGCTGTTCCTGCTGCTGGAAACGGCGTTGAAGCTCAGCAAGGCCGAGTGATCGATGCGCGCCAGATGCTGTTGTCGGCATCTGGCGTCGCAGCGCGCCGCCTGTGGCGCAGGTGTCGACATGGCCAAGCCGCTGCGCTGCGCATGACGCGGCGACGGGTAGGACGGCATCGACTTTTGTCTGAACGAGACAGCCGCAAGGACTTTACGGATGCATGTGTGACGTCGTCGCTGACGTCTCACCGCCTGACACATCGCAGCGGTATCCTGTGCGCATGTTCAAGCCCGTCCGCCGCCTGATTGCGCCGCCCTCGCAAGTTGTCGAGCGCGACTGCGTGCGCGTGCAACTGGAAGGCCGCGACATCGAGGTGCTGCGCGTGCGCGACCCACGTGCGCGACGCATCAAACTCAGTGTCGATGAACGCGGCGCGCGCCTGACCTTGCCGTTGCGCGCAAGCCTGATTTCCGGCGAGCGCTTTCTGCATGCGCATCTAGAGTGGCTGAGCACACAGCTGTCGCGGTATCAGCAAGTCGATGCATTTCCTGCGCTTGAGCGCGGCGTACCCGGGCAACTGCCATTGCGCGGTGCATTGCTGCCGTTGAGCTGGCACGAAGGGCGCTACGCACGCATCGACATCACCGACGACGGCGCGCAGTTTTACGTGCCCACCCGCCTGGGCGACGCCGGTCTACGCCGCACCTTGAAAGAATTCTACGAAGCGCAGGCGCGCGCCGATGTCGGTCGCTGGCTGCCGAATTATCTGCCCGGCCTGCCACGCGCACCGGCACGGCTGCGCCTCAAAGTGATGTCCTCGCAGTGGGGCTCGCTCGCACCGGACGGCTCGATGGCGCTGGATCTGGCGCTGGTGCTCGGCCGTTCGTCTGCGTTCGAGTACGTGTTGGTGCACGAGCTCTGTCACTTGGTGCAGGCCAACCATTCGGCAGCTTTTTGGTCCGAAGTGGAACAACGCTTCCCCACCTGGCGCGATGAGCGCAGTTATTTCCACGAACATGGCCGCCAGCTCAAGGCGCAGCTGCGCCGCTTGCTGCATGCCGAATAACGCAGGCGCAGCGCGCGTCGCTGAGAAGCGGTGTTTGTTGCAGCGCTGGCACGCGCTTGCGTACAGGCAATGTGTCAACACGGCAATCCAGGTGGCCATGCGCGTGTGGATGTAATCGCTAGCGCCACGCGTAAGACGCCCCCCTTGCAAGTTGTCGGCAGGCCAGCGGTGACAACCAGGCAACGCATTTTGACAGGGCGCTTTCGGCGGTCGCGACACCTGCCTCCAGCGTGCGTGCCGACATCCAGTGGTCTGCGTGACACGCAGCCGTCCATGCCTGTTCCAACAGAATGCGATCGTCCGCGTCCAAGTGGGACGCCGCACGCACCACTTGGATAAATGTCCACGGCGCATGCCACGAATCGAAGGATTCAAGGGCGCTGACGACACGGGCGGCCTCTGCCATGGGTCCAGTTCACCTGCGTGCGACGCATCGGCACATCACGCTCGCGGCAACGCATCCAAAAACTCCTTGATCACCGTCGCCACCGTTGCCGGCGTTTCCATATGCACATGGTGCCTGCCCGGCAGCAGGTGCAGGCGCGCATCGCGCATCATCGCCACGCGGTGATCGCGTAACGCAGCCGGGAAATACGGCTGTGCGGGCGTGGCGAAGATTGCCTGGGTGGGGCAGGCAATCGAGGCCAGCAGCACGTCGATCTGTGCCTCGGTCATGCGGATGGCGGTCGGCAGGGTCAGGCGCGGGTCGCTGCACCAGCTGTAGCCGCCTTCCACCACGCGCACGCCGCGTTCGACCAGCAGCCGTGCAGCCGGCTCGGTGAGCTGATTGGCCATCATGCGCGCGCGCACCGGCATCTCCATCGCCGGAAACACCCGCAGCGGCCGCTCTGCCAGCGTGCGCGCCGAGGCCACTGCATCGCGCAGGCGTGTTGCGGTGCTTTCCACCGGCTCGGCCAGTGCGCCCAGCATTTCGATGGCGATCAAGGCCTCCACGCGCTCCGGTGCGCCGGCGGCCAGCAGGCTGGCAACGCCGCCGCCCAGCGAGTGGCCGAGCAGGGTGAAGCGATCCCAGCCCAGTGCGTCGACAACCTGCAACAAAATGGCGATCGCGCTGCTGAGCGTGTACTCGGCGCCCACCGGCAGCCACGTGCTGTGGCCATGGCCGGGCAGATCCAGCAGCACCAGATCCAACTCGTGCGCGTGCAGATGCGCGCTTAGCGGCACGAAGCTGGCTGCGTTATCCAGCCAGCCGTGCAAGGCCAGCACACGGCGCGGGCCGCGCTCCGGGTTGCGCAATCCGGTGACCCGGCCAATGGCCAGGTCGCACGCAAACGGCTCCAACCTCACGCGCGTCGCGCCACCTTGGCCAGCGCGTGCGCATGCGCATCGCTGGCATTGAGGCAGGGGATGTAGCTCAGCGTGGCACCGCGCTCGGCCAGCGTTTCGGCAAAGCCCAGCGCCACTTCTTCCAGTGTTTCCAGGCAATCGGTGGCAAAGCCCGGGCAGACCAGATCGAAGCTGCGCACGCCGCCTTCGGCCAGCGCCCACAATGTGGGTTCGGCGTATGGCTGCAGCCAGCGTTCGGCGCCAAAGCGCGACTGGTAGCCCATCTGCCACTCGTCCGCTCCCAGCCCCAGCGCCGCCACGATCGCCTGCGCGCTGCGTTCGCACTGCTGCGGATACGGGTCGCCGGCATTGGCCACGCGCTGCGGCAGGCCGTGGAAGGAGAACATCAGCTTCTCGCTGCGCCCATGCGCCTGCCAGTGCGCGCGGATCGACTCGGCGATCGCCGCCACCCAGCCGGCGTCTTCGCAATAGTCCTGGATCACCTCCACTGCGATCTCCGGCGCGCTCGGGCGCCATGCATCCACCACGTCCTGGATCGAGGCGGTGGTGGTGGTGGAATACTGCGGATACAGCGGCAGCACCACGATGCGCTTGATGCCGCTTGCGCGCAGCCCGTCCAGCGTCTTGCGCAATGCCGGCTCGCCGTAGCGCATGGCCCATTCCACATGCCAGTCGGACATCACCGCTTTCAAGCCCTCGGCCAGGCGGCGCGTGTAGACCGCCAGCGGCGAGCCCTCCGGCAACCACACCTTGGCGTATTTTTCGGCCGATTTGGGTCCGCGGATCGGCAGGATCACTCCGTACAGCAGTGGCTTCCAGAACAGCGGCGGAATCGCGACCACGCGGCGGTCGCTGAGGAACTCGGCCAGGTAGCGGCGCACGGCCGGGGCGGTCGGCGATTCGGGGGTGCCGAGGTTGACGACCAGCAGGGCGGTATCGGGTGTCGTGTTCATGCGCACCATTCTGGCAGAGCCGGGCACCGCTGCCGACAACAGCGCAACGATCGCTGTGATCGGCCCACTTCCATGCCGGTTGCGCTCACCACCGATTCATTGCGCCGGCACTAACGTCGCGGCATTGCTATCTTTAACGGAATATCCCTTGGAGCCTGTCATGCCTCGTTTGTCGCGCCTGGCCCTGTTGTTGTCGCTGACGTTCGTCGCCGGCCATGCCGTCGCCGGCCCGGAAGAAGACCAGCGCGCACGTAATGCGGTGCGGGTGCTCACCGAGATCATGAAGATCCCCGAGCAGGCCATTCCGGACAAGCTGCTGGACGAAGCGCGCGCCATCGTGGTCATTCCCGATACGCTCAAGGCCGGTCTGGTGATCGGCGGCCGTCGCGGCCACGGCCTGATGTCGATGAAGAACGCCGACGGCAGCTGGTCGCAGCCGGTGTTCGTCAAGCTCACCGGCGGCAGCATCGGTTTCCAGGCCGGTGTGCAGTCGTCCGACGTGGTGCTGGTGTTCCGCAACGACCGCAGCCTGGACAACATCGTCAACGGCAAATTCACCCTCGGCGCCGACGCCGGCGTGGCCGCAGGCCCGGTTGGCCGCAACGCCGCTGCGGCAACCGATGGCCAGCTCAAGGCCGAAATCTGGTCCTGGTCGCGCGCCCGCGGCTTGTTCGCCGGCGTTGCGCTGGACGGCGCGGTCCTGCAGATCGACGATGCCGCCGATCTCAATGCCTATGGCGGCGGCGCCACCCCGCGCATGATCTTCGAAGGCCGCACCAACGAGCGCCCCTCCACCGATGTGATCGCCTTCCGCGACCGTCTGGAAGAGGCCACCTACACCGCACGCGCCAATCGCGGCACCGACGCCGCGATTGGCGCGCCACCGGCACCGCGTCCACAGACCCCGCCACCGGCGCAGGCGCAGCAACCGACCAATGTGCCGCCGGCCAACGAAGCCAGCACCGTGCCGATGCAGCCCAGCGCTACGCCGCCCGCCCAGCAAGGTTTCCAGCCGGTGTCGGAGGGCGAAATCCGCACCGAATCACTAGACGGTAACCGCTAAAGCACTGTCATCCCCCTGCGCGGTGCGCTGGGGTATCCTGCGTCTTCCTTCTTCTTCAGCAAGCGAGCAGATCATGGGCGGTTTCAGCATTTGGCACTGGCTGATCGTGCTGGTGATCGTGTTGCTGGTGTTCGGTACCAAGCGGCTCACCAGCGGTGCCAAGGACCTCGGCAGCGCGGTCAAGGAATTCAAGAAAGGCATGCACGACGACGACAAGCCGGCCGGCAAGCTCGGCGACGACTCCCGCACTGCCGAGCAGGCGCGTGAGGCGCAGGCCGAACGCGACCGCGACGCGCGCTGATCCGGAGCGTCGTCGGTGTTTGACATAGGTGTTGGCGAACTGACGCTCATTGCGGTCGTCGCCCTGGTGGTGCTCGGCCCAGAACGTTTGCCCAAGGCGGCCCGATTCGCCGGATTGTGGGTGCGCCGTGCGCGCATGCAGTGGGATTCGGTCAAGCAGGAACTCGAACGCGAACTCGAGGCCGAAGAGCTCAAGCGCAGCCTTCAGGATGTGCAGGCCTCGCTGCGCGAGGCCGAAGACCAGCTGCGCAACTCCCAGCAGCGAGTCGAGCAGGGCGCCCGCGCGCTGCATGATGACGTCAGCCGTGATATCGACATCCGCAGCAGCGCCACGCCGGTGGCAACGCCGTTGGAGCTGGCGCATGCAGATTTGTCTTCCAGCGCGCATCTCGATGCGGCTGCACCTGCACCCTCCGCGCCCGTGATTGCGCAGGCCCAACCCATTGCGCCAGCGCCGCATCAAACCCTGGTCCCGGCTCCCCACGACACCGTCGTGCCGGCGCCGCACGCCGCGCATCTCACCAGCGCGCCTGCGCCGGTGAGCGTCGCGCCCGTCGATGCGGGCACACCGGCTGCGCTGCCGATCAAGCCGACCAAGATCCAGGAGAAACAGCCGTGAGCCTGTTCGACGACGCACAGGCCGAAAGCAGTTTGATCGAGCATCTGGTCGAATTGCGCGCCCGCCTGGTACGGGCGCTGATCGGTCTGGGCGTGGTATTGCTGGCGCTGCTGCCGTTCTCGCGGGCGATCTACTCATGGCTGGCCGCACCGCTGATCTCACAGCTGCCGCTGGGGCAGACGATGATCGCGATGAACCCGGCCGGCGCGTTCTTCGCCCCGCTCAAACTGACCTTCTTCGTGGCGGTGTTCTTTAGCGTGCCGTGGCTGCTGTATCAGGCCTGGGCATTCGTGGCGCCGGGCCTGTACCAACGTGAGAAAAAGCTGGCATTTCCGTTGCTGGCCTCGGCGGTGGCGCTGTTCTACCTCGGTTGCGCGTTCGCGTATTTCCTGGTGTTGCCAGCGGTGTTCCACTTCCTGACCACGTTCAAGCCGGACGTGATCGCCATTACCCCGGACGCCAATTCGTACCTGGATTTCGTTCTCGCCATCTTCTTCGCCTTCGGTGCCAGCTTCGAGCTGCCGGTGGCGTTGGTGATCCTGGTGCTGCTGGGCTGGGTTACGCCGAAACAGCTCAGCGAAGGCCGCGGCTACGCCATCGTCGGCATCTTCATCCTGGCTGCCGTGCTTACCCCGCCGGACGTGGTCTCGCAGCTGATGCTGGCCATCCCGATGTGCCTGCTCTACGAACTGGGCATCATGGCCTCACGTGCGGTGGCGCCGAAGGATGCGGCGTCCAGCGCTGCTAGTTGAGCCAGAAGGCTGCGTCCTTCGTGCGCATGGTCGATGCCATATGCGCGATTGTGCCGAGGGTGACTGCACCACCATCCACCCGAAAGGAACATAAAAAAAGCCGCCCTTTCGAGCGGCTTTTTTTGCTACGCCTCAGCAATGCCAGCGCGTGACTCAGGCCACAAACACATCCGGCCGTGATGGAGGGGCTGGCTGGGCGACGGCGTCTTCATGGCCGAACATCTGCTTCCATGCCGCGTACACCGAGCCGGCGAACACTGGCATCAGCACGGCCATCAACAGCAGCTGGGCCAGCCACATTGCCACGGTCTGGCCGGCGACCAGGCCGACGATCAGCGCCACGATCATCACACCAAAATAAATCGCGAAGATGGCGATGAAGGCGAGCACGAAGAACACCAGCATCGCCGGCAGGTTGTGCAGGCTGGCGCGCAGGCTTTCGCGCAGCGCATGACCGCCGGTGCTGCGGTTGAACATCACCTGCGGCGGCATCACGAACAGCGCCAGCGTCATCGCCGCAAACGTGGCGATGGTCAGCAGCAGCCACAGCAGGATGCGCCCGGCCGGCAGGCTGGCCGCCAGTTGCTCGATCTGCACCGGATCCGGCTGCGCGCCGGACTGGCTGATCTGGTTGATCTTGACCATCACTTCGGACAGCTGGTGCAGGCCGCTGGCACCGATCATCGCCAGCAACAGCACGCCCAGCAGCAAACCGGCGATCAGCTGCGGCAGCAGCGAGACCAGCAGATGCGGCGCGCGGCCTTCCTGCAGGCCATGCAACAGATGCGATGGCTTGGCGATGCGGCCTTCGTCCACTTCGCGGATGGCCCATAGCAGGCCGCCCATGAACAGTGGGCCGGCCAGCACTAGCAAAAACTGCAGGGCCGGGCCCAGCAGTGGTACCAGCACCGATAGCGACACCACCAGCGAGGCGGCCACGCTCCAGATCACCCCCAGCGAGCCAAGCGCCAGCGGCGCCCGCTTCAACAGCGAGAAACCGGTCAATAGCCACTCTGCGCCGGCAGATGCCGGCACCTTACGAATTTCGCTCATTCCCATTCCGGATCGATACGCGCGCCGGACCATCCGGCGTCACGCGATTATCGCTGCTTTTACGTGTGCGCGGCGGGACGAGCGTTCACTGTTTGCAGGCCGCGTGCGTGATGCACGAATCGGCGCAGCAACTTGCGGGCGATGGGAGCGGCGGTGACCTCGCGGGCGACCGTGCGGGCGCAACGCCCATGGCGGGCGATGCAGTCGGCACGCGCCTGCACGTAGCCGCGCATGTGGTGGGTGGCGAATTCGGGATGGAACTGGACGCCCCAGGTGGCCTGGCCCCAGCGGAAGGCATGGCAGCGGTCCTGCCGCGAGTGCGCCAGCACGACGGCGCCATCGGGGGCGCGGACGACCGTCTGCAGATGGGTGGCATGGGCCGGGAACTGCGGCGGAAGGCCTGCAAATAAAGGGTCTTGCTCAGCCGGCGGATCCAGTTCCAGCGCGATGGTGCCGGATTCGCGCCCGGCTGGGTTGTAGTCGACCTCGCCGCCGAGCGCGTGCGCCAGCAATTGGTGTCCGTAGCAGATGCCCAGCAACGGTTTGCCGTCATGGGCGGCGTCGCGCAGCCACTGCGCACTGCGCTCGCTCCAGTCCGCGCGGTCGGTGACGAACGCGGCCGAGCCGCTGACGATGATGCCGGCAAAGTCGGCGGGGTCGGGTAGCGCGTCACCATTGGCGACGTCGATGGCCACCGTTTCCTGCTCGGCCAGCCCAGCCGCCACGCGGATCCAGTGCTGGAAACGGCCGTATCGCTTCATCTCCGGCACGGGGTGCCCGGTTTCGATGATCAGGAACGGCAAAACGGACATGCGCGAAGATCCGGACACAACAGATGCCCCCGATTGTAGGCGGCAGCGACGCGTTTTTTTCAAGCGGCACTCCAATACGCGCGCTGCGGGTCATTACCGAATGACATGTCCTGATTCCCTCGCAGCGAAACGCTGATGATGGTAGCGGTGGTCGCTGACTGGTGCATGTCTTGGATATCGGCAGAAAAACGCACGGCTGCAATGACAGTGCCCTTGCGCCGTCGCTGTGGTCAGGTCGACGCAGGGTTCGGCGGGATTGGTTTGGAAAAACATCGAATCGTGCATAACCATCCGAATACCGTGCTTGACGGCTGCGGAGCACGTCGCCGTGCCGGCGTGCCGCATCCCATGCGTTCAATCCATGCAGTGTGTTGGGGCCATGGCCCAACGCGCAGCGGGCGTCGCACACGTCGTCGGCGCTTCGTATTGAAGAAGTCGCTCGCGGACAGATTGACTAAATTTCCGGGCATGAAAACCCATGCCACCAATCCACATTCGTTCCGCACAAACTCGCCTTACCCTCATGCCGAAAAGCCCGTGCTAACGGAGGATCAGGCAGCAGCCAGCAGCAGCGGCACGCATCAACCGCTTGGACTACCGCCTAGAAAACGGCGGAGGATAGAGTCGGATGACCCAGGGGCGTCGACGCGCGACAGGCAGCCCTTTACGGCAAGCGCGGTAAAAAAAGAGGAAATCGATGCCAGCGAAGGCGCATGGGACAGGCGATTTCGGCAGTGGCAGCCCTCTGCCGAAAAAAACGAGCGCATCAAAACCGAGCGGTACCCGGACAAGGTGAGCGCTGACGTCGGCGCGTCGTCAGCACATCATCGGCTACAACGATCGTCGCAGCATGGTTTGGAGGCGAGGGCATCTCTTCGACCGCGCGAACAACCGTCCGAGTGGTCTGCAAGAAAGCGACCGCGTGAAGAGCAGGGGCCATCTCGGCAGTCAAAGCGGCCATTCCATGGCATCGGGCTGACGACCGACGACCTTCGCAGGGCGGAACATCAGCTGGACTGGTCGGCAAAAAAACGGCTACAGGCACAGCGACTGCAGCAGCAGCGACAGTTGAGCGAGCCCCACGGAATCGCTCGCAACCACAATGCTGGCCTGTGCGTGTCGATGGCATATGACAACGAGCTGGCGCATCGCATGCGTGACGGGATGGCGTTGCCCTTCCTGGAAGAGAATGTCGCCGCGCAACTTAACGCGCAGCGGCTGGACAAATACCTCCAGTTGATTGCCACTGCACGGCGCGCCAGGGCAGGTGTGACGCCCCGCGATCTGGATCGTTGCACCGAGCTTGCGGCGCACTATCTCACCGAGACCGGATGGTTCGAAGGGGCATCGCTGAAGCAGCTGGCGCACGTGGGCAACAAGCTGAGCAAGCACGCGAACCAGCCCGCATGCATGGAGGCAATCGCGTGGATCGCCGGAGAGCTCACGCAGGCCGACGATCTGGTGGGGCTGGGAGGCTACCCGTCAATTCTGTTTCTGAATGCCTTCTCGAAGAATCTCGACAGCGGGCGGTGTGAACGCGCGGTGGCGCGTCTGGCACGTCATCTGCGGCGTGACGACCACGCCCGACAGGACCTGAGTCCGCAGAACATCAGCCTGGCACTCAATGCCTTCAGCAAGTGGACCGATAACCCGGACTGCCAGGCGATGGCGCACCGGTTTGCCGCGCTTGTCGCCAGCGACTACCGCCTGCGTTCGGCCATGGATGCCCAGAGCGTTGCGACCGCGCTCAACGCCCTGTGCAAATGGCCCGACTCGCAGGACTGCGCGAATGCCGTCAGCGCGCTCGCCGAGCGGTTGGCCGACGAGTCCAGATTGCGCAAGGAACTGAAGCCGCAAGAACTGGGAAACGCGCTCAACGCCCTGAGCAAATGGGCCGACAACGAGGTCTGTGCGGCGGCCGCCAGTGCGCTGGCCGCACGGTTGGTGGACGATCCCGGCTTGCGCAAGGCCCTCGACCCCATCAACGTGACTCAAGCGCTCAACGCGCTGAGCAAATGGGCCGATATACCGGTTTGTGCGTCGGCCGCCATCGCACTGGCCGAGCGGCTGACCGACGACCCCGGGCTGTGCAAGGCCCTGAACGCGCGAGGCCTGTCCAACGCGCTCAACGCCCTGAGTAAATGGCCCGACAACCAGGTCTGTGCGGCTGCCGCCAGTGCGCTGGCAGAACGCGTGGTCGACGACCCCGAGCTGCGCAAGGACCTGGACCCGCAGGGCGTGTCCAACGTGCTCAACGCGCTGAGCAAATGGCCCGATACCCCGGTCTGTGCAGCGGCCGGCAGTGCGCTGGCAGAACGCGTGGTCGACGATCCCGAGTTGCGCAATGGTTTGGACCCGCAAGGTGTGGCCAACGCGCTCAATGCGCTGGGCAAATGGCCGGATACACCGATCTGTAGGCAGGCCGCCAGCGCGCTGGCCGCGCGGCTGGCCCACGATCCAGAGTTGTGCAAGGCTCTGGACCCGCTCAACGTGACCCAAGCGCTGGAAGCGCTGAGCAAATGGCCGGATACACCGATCTGTGGGCAGGCCGCCAGCGCGCTGGCCGCGCGGCTGGCCCACGAGAAGAGGTTGCGCAAGGCCCTCAAGCTGCAGGAACTGGTCATCGCGCTCCATTCCCTGAGCAAATGGCCGGATACACCGATCTGCGGAGAGGCCGCCAGCGCGCTCGCCGAGCGACTGGTCGACGAGCCCCAGTTGCGCAAGGCGCTCGACGCACACCAGGTTGTCACCACGCTCAAGGCCTTGAGCAAATGGCCTGACAAGCAGGTCTGCGAGGTTGCCGCCAGCGCGCTGGCCGAGCGGCTGGCCGACGAGCCCCAGTTGCGCAAGGACCTGGACCGGCAAGGTGTGGTCATCGTGCTCAACGCGTTGAGCAAATGGCCGGACACGGCGGTGTGTGCTGAGGCCGCCAGCGCGCTCGCCGAGCGGCTGGTCGACGAGCCCGACCTGCGCAAGGAACTTGGCCCGGTAGACGTGACCAACGTCTTGAATGCCTTGAGTAAATGGCCGGGCACCGAGGTCTGTGCGGAAGCCGCCCGCATGTTGGCAGGGCGCTTGGTCGGCGATCCCCTGTTACGCAAGGCCTTCAATTCACTGGACGTGGCCAACGCGTTGAATGCCTTGAGCAAATGGCCTGACACCCCGGTCTGTGCAGCCGCCGTCAGTACGCTGGCCGAGCGGCTGGCCGCCGATCCCGGATTACGCAAGGATCTCAATCCATTAGACGTGGCCACTGCGCTCAATGCCCTGAGCAAATGGCCCGGCACGCCGGTCTGTGCGGCCGCTGCCAGCGCACTGGCCGCACGGGTGGCCGCCGAACCCAGGTTGCGCAAGGCCTTCGACGCGCAGCAAGTGTCCACCGCGCTCAACGCCCTGTGCAAATGGTCCGACAAACAGGTTTGTGCGGACGCCGCCAACACGCTGGCCGAGCGGCTGATACGCGAGCCGGATGTGCGCGACGTGCTCAAGCCGCGAGAAATGACCAACGCGCTTAACGCCCTGAGCAAATGGCCCGACACGCCGGCCTGTGCGGCCGCTGCCAGCCCGCTGGCCGCACGGGTGGCCGCCGAACCCAGGTTGCGCAAGGCCTTCGATGTGCAGCAAGTGGCCACCGTGCTCAACGCCCTGAGCAGATGGCCCGACAACGCGGTCTGTGCCGCCGCCGGCGGCGCGCTGGCTGAGCGGTTGGCCGACGAACCCGAGTTACGCCACGCCCTGACCGCGCATGGCGTGGCCACCGTGCTCAACGCCCTGGCCAAATGGCCGAACATGCCGGTCTGTGCGGCCGCCGTCAGTGCGCTGGCCGCACGGGTGGCCGACGAACCCGAGTTACGCAAGGCCCTGACCGCGCATGGCGTGGCCACTGCGCTCAACGCGCTGAGCAAATGGCCGGACATGCCGGTCTGCGCGGCCGCTGCCAGCGCGCTGGCCGAGCGGCTGACCGACGATCCCGATCTGCGCAAGGCGCTGGACGCTTCCAACCTGCCCCAAGTGCTCAACGCGCTGAGCAAATGGCCGGACGTGCCGGTCTGTGGTGAGGTGGTCAACGCGCTGGCCGAGCGATTGGTCGACGATCCCGAGTTGCGCAATGCCCTCGACGCGCTAGGAGTGGCCAATGCGCTCAACGCCCTGAGCAAATGGCCCGAGATGCCGGTCTGTGCGGTTGCCGTCGACGCGCTGGCCGCACGGCTGGCCAACGAGCCCGGGTTGCGCAAGGATCTGTGCCCGCAAGGCGTTGGCAACGCCCTCAACGCCCTGAGCAAATGGCCCGACGCGCCGGTCTGCGCGGCCGCTGCCAGCGCACTGGCCGAGCGGCTGACCAACGATGCCGGCTTGCGTCAGGTCTTCGACCCTATCAACGTGAGCCAAGCGCTCAATGCCCTGAGCAAATGGCCCGGCACGCCCGCCTGCGAGACAGCCATCGACGTCTTGGCTGCGAAGCTGGCCAACGAGCCCGATTCGCGCAAAGCCCTGGACCCGCAAGGCGTGGCCGTCGCGCTCAACGCGCTGAGCAAATGTCTCGCCAGGCCAGTGTGCCAGTCGGCATTCGTGCTGCTCGCCGAACGCGCAGGCTCGGCCGAGCTGCCCTGGCGGCAGTTCCAGATGCGTGGGATCGCGATGATGGCCAACGCGACGTCCCGGCTGTTGCATCTGGACGAAGAGGACGATGAGCAGTTCCGGACCTTGGCTGTGGCCAAGCTGCAGGCGATGGCCGGGCACCTGGATGTGCACCGCGAGCATTTTGCCTCCGCTTCGGCCGTCGATATCGGTGTGCTCTTCAAGGCCCTTGCATCGGCGCGGCTTCAGCGCCAGATGCGTCCGCTGGGACAGCCCGCGCTGGAGCGGGTGTCGGCCCTGATCGGGGACGATGAATTACGCCAGACCAGCCTTGAAGGGATCGGCAGCCTCTGCATGGGACTATTGCCGCTGATCCGCAGTCCGGAGCTGAGCCCCCGCCACCGCGTCCAGGCATTGCGCGTGTTCGACACGTTGCAGCCCATCGTCGCGCGCAAGATCGACCTGTACCTGCGCGACGATGGCGCAGGCGCGTCGGCCGACATCGAACAGCACGCCACGCGCTGCCCGGCGCTGACCTTCTACCAGGTGCTCAAGGCCTACGCGGTGGTGAGCCGGCAATGGAAAGCGCGCCATCTTGACGGCCCGCGCAAGGAACTGCGCCAGCACCGCGACGAACTGGTGAAGTGGGTGGACCTGACGCTGGCGCGCACGCGTGAGGCGATCGAGGCGGACCTGGGCGAGATGAGCTGGAACCTGATCGCGCAGATCGAGGCCGGCGACCAGGTGTTCGACGCCCTGGACCTGCGCATGGCCAAGGAAGCGCCGGCGATTACCCAGGCCCATCCACCGACCCGCTTCGACCTGGACAGTGGGCGCTTGAGCATGTCCTCGGTTCCCGGCCGGCCGGTGGCACCGGCGCCCGGCCGCGGCAGCACGACCCATGTGGTGGTCGATCTGGTGGGCAAGGAGCTGTCGAGCAACCAGTCCGAATCGGACAAGCCGTACTCGCTGTTTGCGCGCCTGACCGGGCTGCCGCTGGTGGAGGTGCAACTGCCTGGCGAGCTATCGACCTTCATGCTCGCGCGGACGTTCAACTACAACGGCGAGCCCTGGCGCTTCGACCTGTTCGGCGGCAGCCGCGCGGCGCGCAGCAAATCCGGTAGCAGCAGCCTGGTGCTGTCTCACAGGAAGGAGTCGGCGTCGCTGTTGCCGGCGTTCCGCTATGCCGACACCGCCCCGGGCAGCAGCCTGATGCACCTGGCGGCCAAGCTCGCTCCGCAACGCGAGGACTGGTCGCGCATGCAGCGCTCGCTGCTGGAGATGGTGCCCAGCGACCATGTCGTGGAGGGCACCCTGCGCCTGGGCGTGTTCGATGACGTCGAGGGCCCTGCGCATCCGTTCAAGCCGTTGGCCGTGGATGGCACTGCCCTGGCGCTGTGCCCCAACGATGGCTGCGGCTTCCTGAAACTGGGGGTGGCCTTGTCCATTCCGGCCTTCCGCAAGCATTACGAGGCCTGGCACGCGGTGCAGGCGAACCAGGCCACCGAGGAGCAGCGCGATCTGGTGGCCAAGGACAAGGGTCCTTCGCTGATGCCACCGCAGGCGCTGCAGCATTACCCGCGCGATGCGGCGGCGCTGGAAGAGGCGCACGCGGCGATGCAGGACCGGCTGCAGACACTGGAGCCGACAGGCGATGATCCGCTGTGGGTGTACAGGCCGCTCATCGGCGGTGGCTACCAGGGTCAGCGGGTGCGGGCGGTGCCGTCGGCCGACGACAAGGTGCATCTGCCGCAGCAGCGCAGCCAGGCCTTCGACCTGGCCGGTGGCCCGTTGCTGCTCGGCAAGCCTCCCTACGACAAGGAAAATCTGCTGCCGGTGCCGGAGCAGCGCATCGCCACCGTGGCCAAGGGCGACGCCACCGCCGCGTTCCTCTCCCAGTGCTTCGGCATCCAGTACAGCTACACCGGTTTCGATGATCGCTCCGGCGTCGATCCGCAGATGCTGCACAGCAAGGGCATGCTGGTGGTGGTGCCCGAGCAGCAGTGGCCGGCTGAGTTCAGCGACACCGACCTGGCCTGCTCCAAGGAAGATCTGAAGACGCTGTCGTGCTGGACGAGCGGCCGCGACCGCGGTGCCTTGCCGCGCGACATCCTCAGCACCGGCAGCCTGCGGCTCAAGGACATCGTGGAGCCTGGGCGCCTGGGCGCACTGCCGATCGACGAGTTGCGCAAACGCAACATGGATACCGACGGCGACGACGCCTTCGTCTACGCAGGCTATCCCAAGCTGGCCGCGCTGATTTCGCGGGTGATGGTGGATCGCCAGGCCCGGCGCGGTCGGCAACAGTCCTTCAAGCCGCCGAAGACGGCCACGCCGGCCATCGACCCGGTCAGCGGCCACTACCAGTCCGGACGGCTGTCGGAGATCATGTCCCTCAAGCGCGGTCAGCGCATCACCTCAGCGGCGGCCACGCTGGCGGCGCGTTTCATGGGGCAGCCGGACGAACTGCGCGAAGCGATGGCGCGCGACATGATGTTCGGCACCTACGATGGCATCGAGCGCGAGTTGCGCAACGGCTTGCGCCAGCTGCTCGACGGGGAGGCGCGCGATCCTCAGGTGTTGGCCACGCTGCGCGTGCAGGCGCGCGAGGCGATCGAACGCGCCCACCTGCCCGAGGCGCGCCAGGCGGCCGCGTTGCTGCACGCCCAGCTGCTTGCGCTTGCGGCGGACCCGGCCGTCGACAGCACCGCGCCGGCGTTGCCCGAGGCCCTGGCTGAGGCGTTTCCCGGCCTGGCCAAGGCCTACGAGGCCGCCTCTGGCGTCGACGCACGCATCCACGCGATTCTGGACAACTACCCGGTGTGCCGGCTGTCGCATGCGCAGTTCCCGGACGGGCAACCCGGGCTCATCCCCGGCGAGCCGGAACTGACCATGCGCAACCTGTTCACCATCGCGATCAAGGTCGGCACCGATGCGCTGAAGTCCGACACTGGCACGGCGCTGTTCGCCAAGATCGTGGAGGCCTGCGAACGGGCCGAGCGCGGCTTCGCCGAGCGTGTCCGCAGCGTGCCCTACAGCAGGGCAACCGCCCGGGCCATGCAGGACGGGCGCTTCGATCCCGAACAGACCAAGCTGCTGCTGCAGCGCATGCCGTCGATGGCCGCTGGGGTTATGGAAGACGCGCTTGAGGCGCTACAGCAGACCGGCTGGATCGACCGGCCGCAACCGCCGGCCGAGCGGCTGCGCGCCGTGCAGCCGCAGGACATTGCGGCTGAGGCACAGGCCTTGCTGATGCGTGCCCGCCAGATGGAGCCCCAGGTCACCGACATGCTCAAGCGCGTTGCCGCCCGCCATGGTGGGCAATTGGCCGGCACACAGCATCAACTGAAGTCCTACGGCTCGTTGCAGGAAAAGCTCAGGCAGCGGGTGGCGTTGAAGAAGCAGACGCTGGAAGAGGCGGCAGCCGGCGTCAACGACGCGCTGCGCTACAGCGTGGTGCTGGAACCGCAGGACTTTACCGCCGGCCTGCGCGCCATGCTGGCCACACTGGACGATCAGGGCCATGCACGGGTCAAGCTGACCAATCAATTCACCGTCTACCCGCCCTCCTTCAAGGCCATCAATGTCACGCTGCGCAGCCCTGACGGTGCGCTGTGGGAGATCCAGTTCCACACCCCGGAGACCTTCGCGCTCAAGGAGCGCTTCCACGATCTGTACAAGCGCACCCATGCGCTGGCGGTTGGCGGCGCTTCGCGGGCCGAGCAGCGCACCCTGCAGGCGCCTGCGCTGGAGGCCTTCAAGCGCGTGGCCTCGCCGCCAGGGTGCGAGGAGATCGACGACTGGCAGGAAGAGACCGTGCCGGCGTTGGCAAGCACACTGCCGACGCTTGCCTCCGAACAGGTCCCCGTCAATGCAGACGCATCGCCGGCACACAGCGTGTTCAACACCGCCACAGACAAGCAAGCGTCGCTGACGCCGGTGCTCAACACGCTGGCCGAAGGTTTGGGCGCGCGGCTATGGGGCAACGTGCGCTACGACGCCAAGCAGGGCCGGATCGAGCAGATGCAACAGGCTCCGTTCCAGAAATCGGTCGCCTCGATCAAGGACAAGATCCGGCGCCATCTGCGCGCCGGCATGACCGCCGAACAGGCTACGCAGAGCGTAGGCGATGCGCTGCGCTATGCGCTTGAGTTGCCGTCCGAGGGTTTCGTGGCGAAGGTGCAGGCGGCCCAGGACGCACTGCGTCGGCAGGGGATGACGTGCGTGAAGCTGAAGAATTACTTTACCTCGGGAGACGGCACCTACCGGGGCATCAATGCCAGCTTCATCGATGCCGAGGGCTACGCGTTTGAAGTGCAGTTCCACACTGCGCAGAGTTTCGACGCCAAGGCGCAAACGCATCTGTCGTACAAGCGGATGCAGTTGGCGCAGACACGCCTCGACAGGGAACGGCAAAAACCTCAGCCCGACCCGGTCAGGCAGGCAAAACTGACGCAGGAGATCGCAGGGCACAGAAAGGCGATGCACGAGATGACAGCCAAGGTGAGCAAGCCCGCCCACATCGAGCGGCTTGGAGGCCGCGCATGAGGACCAATCAGCGCGCAAGACGTCGCGAAACTGCGGCTCTCAGGAGGGTCCAGCTGTGAGCCATACGACATCTCCACCCTAAAGGCATGAGCAACGAGTTCCACTGGTGCGGGAATCAAGCGCGTGCGGCTCGCAGGTGCGGGCGAATGCGTCGATCGCCGTCATGGCGATCGACCGCGACGTGTGCGAGAACGGCGTGCAAACCGGAGGTGTTGCTGCGTGCATGGCAAGCACCGTGCGCCTGAGCGAACACGAGCGATCGGCAGGCATCGGTCCTGCTGTCAGCAGAGAGACGTCTTCAACCGATCCCTGCCGGCCCTCGAGGCCTCGCGGCGTCGAAGGTCCCCTACGGAGCATGCACGCGCAAGCGGCGTGGTCGTCAGGACGAAGGACGCGTCTACTCCCGCGGCGGCAGTACCGACAGTACTTCTTCGATGGTGGTCAACCCGGCGGCGACCTTTTCCAGGCCGGTCCGGCGCAGCGTGCGCAGGCCCTCGCCGCGGGCGGCCTGGCTGAAGCTCGCCAGTTCGGTGTCCGGGCGGATGAGGGTGCGCAGGCGTGGGGTTACCGGCAGCAGTTCGTACAGGCCCACCCGGCCCAGGTAGCCGGTGCGGCGGCATTCCAGACAGCCGACCGGCGCGTGCACGTTGAGCGGTGCCGGCAGCGCTTCGCCGGGCTCGCGGATGGCCGCCCAGTCGGTGTCGCTGAGCGTATGCGGGCGCTTGCAGTGCACGCACAGCGTGCGCACCAGCCGCTGCGCCAGCACGCCGTTGAGCGTGGACGCCACCAGGTAATGCGGCACGCCCAGATCCAGCAGGCGGGTGATCGCCGAGGCGGCATCGTTGGTGTGCAGCGTGGACAACACCAGATGCCCGGTGAGCGAGGCCTGCACCGCCATCTGTGCGGTTTCCAGGTCGCGGATTTCACCGATCATGATGATGTCCGGGTCCTGGCGCAGCAGCGTGCGCACGCCGCTGGCGAAGTCCAGATCGATGTTCTGCTGCACCTGCATCTGGTTGAATTCCGGCGCGATCATTTCGATCGGGTCTTCCACGCTGCACACGTTCACGTCCGGCGTGGCCAGCCGCTTGAGCGTGGAATACAGCGTGGTGGTCTTGCCCGAGCCGGTGGGGCCGGTGACCAGCACGATGCCGTGCGGACGCTCGACCAGCGCGCTCCAGCCGGCGGCCTCTTCGGGGCTGAAACCCAGTTGCTCGATGCTCTTGAATGCCGAATCCGGGTCGAAGATACGCATCACGCACTTCTCGCCGAAGGCGGTGGGCATCGTCGACAAACGCATTTCCACCTCGCGCCCGCCCGGCGAGCGGGTCTTGATGCGGCCGTCCTGTGGCCGGCGGCGTTCGGCCAGATCCATGCGCCCGAGCACCTTGATGCGGCTGACCACTGCGGTCATCACCGACGGCGGCACTTCCAGCACCTTGTGCAGCACCCCGTCGATGCGAAAGCGCATGCGCCCAGCCTCGCGACGCGGCTCCAGATGGATGTCGCTGGCCCGCTGCTCGTAGGCGTACTGCAGCAGCCAGTCGACGATATGTACGATGTGGTGGTCGTCGGCATTGACGTCGCCGGCGCGGCCCAGTTCCACCAGTTGTTCGAAGCTGGGCAGGCCGACATTGGATTCGGTGCTGCGTGCATCGCTGCGTGCGCCGCGCACCGACTGGGTGACGCCGAAGAACTCCATCGTGTAGCGATGCAGGTCCAGCGGGTTGATCAGCGCCAGCTCGATGCGGCGCCGGCTCAGGTGTTGCACGTCGGCCAGCCAGTCCAGCGCCAACGGCTCGCTGGTGGCGATCAGCACGCGCTCGGCATCTAGCGCCAACGGCAGGATGCGATGGCGGCGCGCGTAGGCGTGCGAGACCACGCCAGTGACGGCGGCGACATCGATGCGGGTGGGGTCGATACGCAGATAGCGCAGCCCGGTGCGGGTGGCCAGCCATTCGGTCAGCCGCTCCAGCCCGAGCTCGCCGGCCGGCGGTTGTGCAGCATGCAATTTCAGATTGGCCAGCAGCACCAGCGGATGTACATCGCTGGCACTGCGCGCGCCGCTGGCGGAAAACTGCACACGCTCGTGTTCGTGCGGGACCACCATGCCGTCGGCCAGCAGGGCGGCAGCCACCGGGTCGAACATCAGCCGGCCGCGCGGCAGCAGTGCCACTGCGTTATCCGGATCGGCGGTGCGCCGCTGTTCCATGCGTGTCTTCCCCTGCAGCGGTGCTCCGCAGCAAAGCGCCGCGGGTCGGCCGGTATACTAGCGCACCCCTTCCGCACGGCCTTTGCTGCATGTCCGATTCCCGGCGCGTTCCAATCACTTTTCAGGGCCTGATCCAGACCCTCAACCAGTACTGGGCCGATCAGGGCTGCGTACTGATCCAGCCGCTGGACCTGGAAGTGGGTGCGGGCACGTTCCATCCGGCCACCTTCCTGCGCGCGCTGGGCCCGGAGCCGTGGAATGCCGCCTACGTGCAACCTTCGCGCCGCCCCACCGACGGCCGCTACGGCGAAAATCCCAACCGGCTGCAGCGCTACTACCAGTACCAGGTGGCGATGAAGCCCAACCCGGACAACATCCAGGATCTGTATCTGGGCTCGCTCAAGGCGCTGGGCATCGACCCGCTGGTGCACGACCTGCGCTTTGTCGAAGACAACTGGGAGTCGCCCACGCTCGGCGCCTGGGGCCTGGGCTGGGAAGTCTGGCTCAACGGCATGGAGGTGACCCAGTTCACCTACTTCCAGCAGGCCGGCGGACTGGAGTGCAAGCCGGTGCTCGGTGAGATCACCTACGGTCTGGAGCGGCTGTGCATGTACCTGCAGAGCTGCGACAACGTCTACGAGTTGGTGTGGACCTACGGTCCGGACGGCGCCGCAGTGACGTACGGCGATGTGTATCACCAGAACGAGGTGGAGCAGAGCACCTACAACTTCGAACACGCCAATGTGGCCGAGCTGTTCCACCGCTTCGACGCCTGCGAAGCCGAAGCAAAACATCTGGTCGAGGTCGGCCTGCCGTTGCCGGCGTATGAGCAGGTCACCAAGGCCAGCCATGCCTTCAATCTGCTGGATGCACGCCGCGCGATCAGCGTGACCGAACGCCAGCGCTACATCCTGCGCGTGCGCACCTTGTCGCAAAGCGTGGCGCAGGCGTATTACGCACAGCGCGAGAAGCTGGGGTTTCCCGGGGTCAAACACTGATGCTTTTCCCAAAACGCTGATGCGGTTGCCTTCCCCCACTGGCGGAGGAAGGTGCCCGCAGGGCGGATGGGGGCAGCACGCCGTCGCCGCCGCGCAACCCTCATCCGGCGCATCGCGCCACCTTCTCCCGCACGCCGGAGAAGGACATCATCAAGCCACCTTCGTCGGTTGACGAACGAAGCGAAAACCAAGGTCCGACGCAATGACTCAGATGCACCCCCTGCTGATCGAACTGGGCACCGAAGAGCTGCCGGTCAAGGCGCTGCCGGGCCTGGCGCAGGCCTTCTTCGACGGCGTGTTGAGCGGGCTGGAAAAGCGCGGCATCGCCGTCACCCGTGGCGATGCCAAGCCGCTGTCCACGCCGCGGCGCCTGGCGGTGCTGCTGCCGGGCGTGGCCACCGAGCAGCCGGAGCAGCGCTCCGAAGTGCTGGGGCCGTATCTCAATATCGCGCTGGATGCTGCCGGCCAACCGACCAAGGCCTTGGTCGGTTTCGCCGCCAAGGCCGGCATCGACTGGACCGCGCTGGAGCGCACCAGCGACGCCAAGGGCGAGCGTTTCGTGCATCGCGCGGTGACGCCGGGCGCGCAAACCGCCGCGCTGTTGCCGGAGATCCTGCGCGAGGCGATTGCTGCGATGCCGATCCCCAAGCCGATGCGCTGGGGCGCCCACGAATATGCCTTCGCACGGCCGGTGCAATGGTTGGTGCTGTTGTTCGGTACCGAGGTGATTCCTGCCGAATTGCTGGGCGTGCGCGGCGATCGCGTGACGCGCGGGCATCGCTTCATGCATGAGGGCCCGGTGTCGCTGGCGGCGCCCGGCGACTACGTGGATGCGCTGCGTGCTGCGCATGTGCTGGTGGATCCCGATGCACGCCGCACCCGCATCGTTGAAGAAGTGGAAGCGTCTGCCAAACAGGCCGGCGGCAGCGCACGCATCGGCGACGACAACCTGGAGCAGGTGGTCAACCTGGTCGAATGGCCGTCGGCGGTGCTGTGCAGTTTCGAGCGCGATTTCCTGGCGGTGCCGCAGGAAGCGTTGATCGAAACCATGGAGATCAACCAGAAATTCTTCCCGGTGCTGGATGACGGCGGCAAGTTGACCGAGCAGTTCATCGGCATCGCCAACATCGTCTCCAAGGACGTGGCCGAAGTGGCCAAGGGCTACGAGCGGGTGATCCGCCCGCGGTTTGCCGATGCCAAGTTCTTCTTCGACGAAGACCTCAAGCAGGGGCTGGAAGCGATGGGCGCGGGTCTGGCCAGCGTGACCTATCAGGCCAAGCTGGGCACGGTGGCCGACAAGGTGGAATACGTGGCCAAGCTGGCCGAATTGATCGCCCCGCAAGTCGGTGCCGATCCGGTGCAGGCGCGTCGGGCTGCGCAGCTGGCCAAGAACGACTTGCAATCGCGCATGGTCAACGAATTCCCGGAACTGCAGGGCATTGCCGGGCGTCATTACGCCAAGGCCGCAGGCGAGCCGAGCGAGATTTCGCTTGCCATCGACGAGGCCTACCAGCCGCGTTTTGCCGGCGACGACATCGCACTGTCGCCGCTGGGCAAGGTGCTGGCGATTGCCGAGCGGTTGGATACCCTGGCCGGTGGGTTTGCGGCGGGCCTGAAGCCGACTGGCAACAAGGATCCGTTTGCGCTGCGGCGTAATGCGTTGGGGTTGGCGCGGACGGTGATTGAGAGTGGGTTTGACCTGGATTTGAATGAATTGCTCGCAGTTGCAATTAATCAAGCAAAAATGGCAATAGTAAGTAAAAAAGCAAACGACACGTTGAAGGTTGCCAGTGAGGCAAAAGAAAAAGGCGTAAACGTAAAGGACGGAACTTTTGCAGCAGAGTCTTTTAGTTTCGATATGTACGGTGAGCTTTACGACTTCATCCTCGACCGCCTGAAAGGCTACTACACCGACAAAGGCGTCCCCGCCACCCACTTCAACGCCGTCGCAGAATTGCGGCCGGCGTCCCTCTACGACTTCGACCGCCGCATCGACGCCATCGGCATCTTCGCCACGCTGCCCGAAGCCGAAGCCCTGGCTGCGGCCAACAAGCGCATCCGCAACATCCTGCGCAAGGTCGACGGCGAGATCCCCGGCGATATCGACACCACGCTGCTGCGCGAACCGGCCGAAGAAGCCTTGGCCGAAGCGGTGGAAGCGGCCATCGGCGATACCGGCGATGCGCTGCATCGTCACGACTACGTTGCCGTGCTGGCGCGCCTGGCGCGCCTGCGTCCGCAGGTGGATGCATTCTTCGACGGCGTGATGGTCAATGCCGACGACCCGCAGCTGCGCGCCAACCGACTTGCACTGTTGAAGAAGCTCGGCGACCGCCTTGGCAGCGTCGCCGCCATCGAGCATCTGTCCAGCTGATGGCCAGTTCGGCGGGCGCGCTGCACTGGCAGACCGCCCAGGCCGCGTTGGCACGTCGCGATCTGGATGTAGCTGCGTCCGCACTGCAGGCGCTGCTGGATGTCGAACCGACGCACGTGTCTGCGCGCGTGCTGCTGGCCGGCACCGTGTTGGCCAACGGCCGCATGCGCGAAGCGGTCACGCAGCTACGGCTGGCCGCACGCGATGTTGGCGACGATGTGGCGATGCGTTGCCGTGTGGCGCAGGCCTTGTTACGCGTGGGCGAGCATCGTCAATTGCATGCGCTATTGCGTCATCCATCGGTGATGCAGTGTCGCGACGGCGCAAGCTTGGCCTTGCTCGCACACGTGCACCAATCCCTGGGCGAACACGTCGATGCCTTGGCGATGATGCAGCGGGCACAGGCCTGCGGAGTCGATGGCCCGGACTTCCGTTTCTTTCTTGCGGTACAACTGCAGTTCAATGGTCGCCTGGATGACGCAGCGCAGGCCTTGGAGCAGACCCTGGCGCTGTCGCCCGGCTACGGCCGTGCGGCACTCACGCGTGCGCGGTTGCGCCGTCAGACCGTCAGCAGCAACCACGTCGAGCAATTACGTCAACAGTTGCAGCGCTCCAAACCCGAGAGCGAAGAGCGTGCCGGGCTGGCGTTCGCGTTGTACAAGGAGCTGGAGGACCTCGGCAACACCGAGGCCGCCTGGGACGCGCTACAGCACGGCAATGCGGTGATGCATGCACGTCTGCGCCACGATGCGGATGCCGAAGCCGCGCTGTACGCGCAGCTGGGTGCGTTGGCTGCGCAAGGCGTGTTTGCAGCGCAGGACACCGGCACCGTACAAGGGCCGCAGCCGATCTTCGTGCTTGGCTTGCCGCGCTCGGGCACCACGGTGCTGGAGCGCATGCTGGGCAATCATTCGCAGATCGTGTCGGCAGGCGAGTTGAACGACTTCGGCCATCAGTTGCGCTGGGGTGCGGATCAGGCCGGGCGCAGCCTGCTGGACGCACGGTTGCTGCAGGCGTTCCCGACGCTGGATTACGCGCAGATCGGTGCGCGGTACCTGGAACAGACCCAATGGCGTGCCGGATCGGCGCGTTGGTATATCGATAAATTGCCCGCCAATGCGGTGGCGATCGGCGCGATTGCGCGCGCATTGCCGGGCGCGTTGATCGTGCATCTGGTGCGCGAGCCGATGGCGGTGTGCTTTTCCAATTACCGCGCGCTGTTCGGCGATTCGTATGCCTACAGCTACGACCTGCAGACCCTGGCGCGTCACTACCAGGCGTATCACGGCTTGATGGCGCACTGGCGCGCGGCATTGCCGGGCCGGGTGATCGATGTGGACTACGCGCAGATGGTGCGTGCTCCATCCACCGTATTGCAGCAGTTGATGGCACGGTGTGGGCTGGACATCGAGCCCGGACAAATCGATATCACGCGCAATGCAGCGGCCTCGGCGACGCTGAGCAGCGTGCAGGTGCGCGAGGGCGTGCACAGTCGCAACGTGGAGGAATGGCGGCGCTATGCGTCGCAGCTGGAACCGTTGCGGCAGGCGTTGTCGGAGGCTGGCCTGATCGATGCTGGCGTGCATTAACAACGGCACGTGTCCGATGCGTCGCGCCAGACGCGCTGCAGGTGCGTTTCAACTGCCTTTAATCCGACGCGCACCCATGCAGTCGCCTCGGTGGGTAGCCGTGGCGTTAGCCGAACCCGCTCGCGCCACGTCATAAATGCGTGCCCTGGCATGCAGGTGAGCAATAGTGCCGCAGTTGCGTCGCAAGCCCAAAAATGCCAGCGGCAGCCGTGATGGCTGCCGCTGGAGGTACGCACACACAGTGCAGTGAATCAATGCGCGCCGAAGCGCCAGTTCAATTCCAGCATGTAGGAGCGGCCGTAGCCGGTGTAGTTGAAGATGTTGTAGTACGGGTAGTCGGTGTAGGTGCGGTCGCGCGGTGGACGTTCATTGGTCAGGTTGTTGACCGTCGCCGTGAGCGAGATATCGTCGTTGATGGCATAGTCCAGCGTCGCATTGAAGGTGGTCCAGGCGCCCACCTTGCGTGCACCTTCCACCGCGTAGCCATTGGTACTCTGCTGCGAAAGATAGTTCGGTGTGCGGCCATAGCGCTGGCCGAACAAGGTAGTTGTCCACGCATCCTTCTGCCAGGTCACCGAGGCATTGGTGATGCTGCGGAATTCGGTTGAGAAGAAGGGCTCACTGAGTAGGTCGCGTACCGGGTCCTGCGGGAACTGCTGGCTCTTGTGCTTGAGGGTCAGGTTGTACTGCGCGTCGAACACGAACAGGCCCAAGGATTCGGTCGCCAGGTTGTACGTCGCCTTGGTGAGCACGCCGGAGATTTCCTCGTTGGAAATGTTGACCGGGTTGATGCGAATGCTGCTCAGGCGATTGGGCACGAGTGCATCGGGGCCAGTGCGATCGATCCGCGACAGCGCATCCACGCAGGTGGGCGAGCTGATGTCCAGGCTGCCCAAACGGCACGCCGATTCGGTCTGCAGCAGATTGTCGGTGCTGAGATCGCTGACCTTCTGGTCGATCTTGATGTTGTAGTAGTCGGCATTGACGCTGAAGCGTGCGCTCGGCGACCACACCGCGCCGGCGCCCCAGGACTTGGCCGTGATCGACTTCAGGTCGCGATTGCCGACGCGGCGTCCTGAAATCGTGGTGCCAGCGTAGGTGCAATCGGCGATCGGCACGCCCGGTTCTTCCACCGCGCAACGGTAGTAATCGTTGACTCCCTGAAAGAAGCCGCTGTCGCCAGCGAAGGAGAACGCCATGTCCGGTGCCTTGAACGCAGTGGCGTAGTTGCCGCGGAACAGCAGCGAATCGATCGGGCGGAATTCCAGCGCGGCCTTGTAGGTGAACTTGGAATCGCCACCGCCACCCTGGTTCTTGTAGTCGTCGTAACGGCCGGAGAGGTTGGCGGTCAGGGTGCTCAGGATCGGCACGCGCATTTCGAACGCTGCCGCCCAGTTGTCGCGCTTGCCGCTGCCTTGGGTACCGGTCAGCTGATAGAAGTCGCCGGCGATGACGCGCGGGTCGGTTGGATTGGTCCAGTACTGATTGCCTGCCTGAAACACGCCGGCGATGCCCACCGCGCCGGCCGGCATGTTGAACAACTCGGTGTTGGTCAGCTGCAGGTTGACGTTCTGGGTCCAGGTCCTGGACTTGGTGCGGATTTCATCGTTGAAGCTGCGGTACTGCGCCGGCGTCAACGCGCGATAGAAGTTGGCATCGTTGGGCGAGTAGACCGGGTAGCCGTAATACTCGCCCTGTTGTGCGCCGAGGAATTGCTCGCGAAAAAAGTCTTCGATGCGATCGGTCAGCGGCCATTGCTGTCGGCTTTCGATGCGGTACTCCGAGCGCGCGTAATAGGCATCGTAGGTCCAGTTGCTGGCACCCAGACCGCCCTTCAGACCAACTGCGATGTTGTAGGAATCGGCGGTCTGGCGGTTGTTGTTGAAATCCAGATTGCCGGTTTCTTCGGGTGCAAAAATGCGCTGATACCCTTCCAGCTGTTGGCTGTCCTGGTTGTAGAACAGGCCGCCCGTGTCAGAAGAGGTTTGCCAGAAGCGCGGACCGCTGTTGACTTCCACCTTGGTGCGGTTGAGCAACAGGGTCGAGTACAACTCGGCATTGTCGTTGAACGCATAGCTCAGGTTGGCGTAGCCGCTGGCGCTGCGTTCCTTGTTGAGGATGCTGGCGTAGCCAGGCTCTGCACGGCTGCTACAGAAGTTGCCGCGGTTGGCGCGGTTGTCGTATTGCACCGATCGATTGAACAGCGCGCCCAGCGCAGCGCAGTTGTCGGCACCGGGGTCGATGTAGGTCCGCGGCGTGTTGTGCAGCGCGATGCGTGAGCCATAACGCAGGGTCGGGTCCGGGTTGTCGTTGGTCGAATCGAAATCGCGCCGCTGAAAACCGTAGATTGGGTCCTGATTGTTGAGCTGCAGTCCCCACACGATATTGGCGCCGCCGATCTCGTTGCCGCCGGTGAGCTGGAAGCGCTGGTTGTTGCCGCCGCCACCATCGTAGGTGCCCATGCGGTAATTCATCTGCACGCCGTCCATGCGCTTTTTCAGGATGATGTTGACCACCCCGGCGATGGCGCTGGAACCGTAGATCGAGGACTGGTTGCCTGGCGCCACGTCGATACGCTCGACCATGCCGACCGGCACGCTGGCCAGATCGACGAAGTTGCTTTGGCCGTTATAGAGCAGCGGGTAGTCGGCCATCGGCCGGCCATCGATCAGCACCAGGGTGAAACCGGGATCCAGGCCGAGCAGGCTCAAGGATTTGGCGCCTGGGGTGAAGCCGTTGCTGAACTGGCCATCCTGGACCGAGCCGGTGGCCATCGGCTGCGAGCGCAGCACGTCGTAGACGTCCTTGAAGCCGCGGCGCTGGATGTCCTGCGAAGTGATCGAGAAGACCGGGGTGGCGGTTTCGATCTGGGAGCGGGGGATCAACGAACCTGTCACGGTGACCTTGTCCAATTGGGTCACGTCACCTTGGTCCTGTGCCATCGCGAGCGATGGCATCGTCAGGGCGGTGCATACAGCGGTAACCAGCAAACGACGCTTCATGAAATTGACCTCTCTCTCAGGGTGTAAACGGGCAAGCAGCAATTGGGGGGCGCTCGCAATCGGTGCCAACGAAACGTTAACAACACGCCGAATGTAACCACGTCACTCGGCCCCCGTATAGTCGCGTTTGCCTAGATTTTTTGTCCCTTCACACCGAGGCTGGGTATCCTTCGCCGATGCTTAAAGTCGTGTTTGCTCTTTTCTTGCTGTGCACCCTGTTCGTTCCGCTGCAAGCGGTTGCTCGGGCAACCATCGACAGGATCGAAATCAAGGGGTTGGACGACGGCGACGACGCCGAGATGATCGAGAACATTCAGGTCTCTTTGTCTCTCTATGAGGCCGTCGGCAAGGAACAGGGCGAGTCGCGTCTGGAGTATCTGCTGGCACAAGCCGAGCGGCAGACGCGTGAGGCGCTGGAGCCGTTTGGCTATTACTCGCCGACCATCACGCTGGCTGCGCCACGTGCGGGCGACAAGGTGACCGTGGTGATCACGGTGGATCGTGGCGAGCCGGTGCGGGTGCGCGCCTCGCATATCTCCATCACTGGCTGGGCCGAGCAGGACCGTTATCTGGGCCAGGACCTCAAGCAGTTCGAGCCGCGCGAGGGCCAGGTCTTCAGTCATCCGCAGTACGAAGCCAGTAAGGTGCGCATTACCCGGCGCCTGGCCGAGCGTGGCTACTTCGATGCCGACTTCACCCAGCGCCGCGTTGCGATCACGCGTGCCGAGCATGCGGCCGATATCGATCTGAACTGGGATAGCGGCCGCCGCTACGACATGGGCAAGGTGCGCTTTGACTACGACTACTTCCGCGATGGCCTGTTCGACCCGCTGGTGTACTGGGACGAGGGCAGCTACTACCACGAAGGCAAGCTGGATCGGCTGCGCGAGTCGCTGACCAAGCTGGATTACTTCAGCACCATCGACATCCAGCCCAAGCCCGAAGAAGCCGACGCCGATGGCCGCGTGCCGGTGGACGTCAAACTCACCCGCGCCAAGCGCACCGTCTACACCGCCGGCCTGAGTTACGGCAGCGAGAGCGGCGCCGGTGTGCGCGGTGGCGTGGAGCGGCGCTATGTGAACTCGCGCGGCCACAAGATGGACACGCAGCTGGACTACGCACAGAACCGCAAAAGCCTGACCACCAGCTACCGCGTGCCGGCGTTCCGTTGGCTGGATGGCTGGTATACCGCCTCGGCGCGGCTGTACGACGAGCAGACCGACTACATCGATCTGCGCAACGTCAAACTCACCGGCAGCCGCAGCGGCCAGATCAACGAGCGCTGGAGTGCGATCGCCTCGATCAACGCCCTGCGCGAGCGTTGGCGCTTCAGCAGCGGCGACGATTTCGACGGCGCGGTGTACGAAACCTCCACGCTGATCTACCCGCAGCTGCAGGCCAACTACATCAACGTCGACGACCGGCTGTTTCCGCGCAGCGGCGTGTCCGGCCAGATGTTCATCCGCGGCGGCGCCGAGGGTGCCGGCTCCGATACCAACTTCGGCCAGCTGTATGGCCAACTGCGCTGGTTTCTGGGCGCTGGCGACAACAGCCGGATCATCCTGCGTGGCGAAGGTGGCACCACCTGGACCAGCGACCTGGTGGCGATGCCGCCGAGCCTGCGCTTCTTCGCCGGTGGCGCAAACAGTATTCGCGGTTATGCGTTTCGCGAAGTCGGCCCGCGCACGCCCAAGCCCGACGAATTCGCACTGGGTGCCAAGAACGTGGTCACCGCCAGTGCGGAATACGAGCATTACCTCAAGGGTGGCCCGTGGGGCGGCGCGGTGTTCGTCGACAGCGGTAGCGCGTTCGATGACCGGCCGGACTGGCATACCGGTATCGGTTTCGGCCTGCGTTGGCGCTCGCCAGTGGGCCCGGTGCGCGTGGACATCGCGCATGGCTTGAATGACCCCGACTCGCAGTTTCAGCTCTACATCGATATCGGGGCCAATCTGTGAGCACACCCACGCCGCCGCCCGCCGCACCACCCCGCGCGCGCTTCTATCGCCGCCGCCGGTTCTGGGTAGGCTCGGGTCTGACCGTGCTGGGGCTGGTGCTGCTGGCCTTGATCGCGCTCTATTGGTTATTGCAGACCGTGGCCGGGCGCGACGTGTTGCTGGCGCAGGTGGTTGCGCGCCTGCCGGTGGGTGCCACCTTTACCTACGGCAAAGTCGAGGGCCCGGTCGCCGGCCCGCTGACCTTGCGCAATGTCGACTTCAGGTATCAGGACATCCACTTCACCGCCGAGCGCGTGTATCTGGAGCCGGATCTGCGCCCGCTCTTGGGGCGCAAGCTGCAGCTGGACGCGGTGCAGGTCAGCAACGCCACCTTGAATCTGGGCAAGAGCGAGGAGCCGTTCAAACTCCCCAGCTGGCCCGAGTCGCTGCCGCAGATCGACGTGCCGCTGGCGATTCAGGTCGACAAGATCGATGTGCAGAACCTGCGCATCACCCAGCTGCAGCAGCCGATGATCGTGCTGCACAAGATGCAGGGCGGGCTGGAAGTGGCCACCGGCGAACTGCGCACGCGCGATCTGGTGATCGACACCGACATGGGCGATTTCCGCCTGCATGGCGATTACGTGCCCAACGACGCGTACCGCGCCGACCTCACCGCCACGGCGGTGCTACCGGCCGCGCGCGGGCGTACCCCGGCCAGCCTGGGGCTGGTGGCACGCGGCGACCTGGACAAGATGGAAGTGGCCATCGCCGGCCGCGCACCGGCCCCGCTGCAGGCCAGCCTGGTGTTTACCGGCCGCGACGACCCGACCTGGGCGTTCAAGGCGGTCACCGATGCGCTGGATCCCTCGCTGCTGATTCCGGCCGCTGAGGGGCAGGCCAATCCGCCCGGCACGCCGATCGCACTGAACCTGCAAGCCTCCGGCAAGGGCGGCAACGCCGATCTGCACGGCCGCATCAAGCAAGGTGAGTTGAGCGCCACGCTGCAGCCTTCGCATATCGGCCTGGCCGAACAGGTACTCACCGTCGAACCGTTGGTGATCGACACCTTCGAAGGCCGCACGCAATTGCGCGGCACCGCCGATTTCCGCGATATCCAAAATCCGAGTTTCCAGTTTGCGGTCAACGCCAGCGGCCTGCGTTTCACTCCGGCGGCGGACCCGGCCACACCCGACGCGCCGCTGGTGCCGGTGGAGTTGCGGGACGCACGCTTGGGCGTGGCCGGCACCTTGAAGGCGTGGGCCGCGATCGGCAGCGCCACGGTCGAGCGCGATGGTCAGCAGGCCGAGCTGATCTTCGACAGCCGCGGCAATGACCAACGTGCGCAGCTCAAGCAGGTGCAGGCGAAAACGCCGGGCGGCTCGCTGGATCTCACCGGCGAAGTGGCTTGGGCGCCGGAGCTGCAATGGGATGTCACCGCGCACCTGGCCAAGTTCGACCCGGGTTATTTCGCGCCTGGTTGGAATGGCAACCTATCCGGCAAGATTGCATCCAGGGGTCGCCAGTTGCCGGCACCTGCAGGCGGCGTCTCGCCGGGTGTGGAGGCCACTGCGGAGATTCCCAGCCTGACCGGGCAGCTGCGTCAACGCGCGCTGTCGGCCAATGGCAAATTCGCACTGCGCGGCGAACAAGGCGAAGGCGAGCTGCAACTGGCGCTCGGCAACAGCCGCATCAACGCCAAGGGCAAGGTCGGCAGCCAGCTCGACATCGCTGCACAGCTGCAGCCGCTGCAACTGGACGACGTGCTGCCTGGTGCCACCGGCGTGGTGCGTGGGCAGCTGCAGGTCAGCGGCAAGCGCGACGCGCCCGACATCACCGCCGACATCGCCGGCAATGGCCTGCGCTGGAACACTTATAGCGCGCAGAGCATCAGCCTGCGTGGCCGGCTGCCGTGGCGCGGCAGCGATGGGCAACTGGCGTTGCAAGGCACCGCCATCGAAGCCGGCGCGGTGCTCGACAGCGTGCGCGTGCAGGCGCGCGGCGCGGTGGAAGCCTTGCGGCTGGATGCCGATATCGCCAACAGCATGGCCAGCGTTGCACTGCAGGGCGATGTACGGCGCAATGGCGAGCGCTGGCAGGGCCAGGTCGCCACCTTGCGGATTGCACCTTCCAAGGGCGATGCCTGGGCACTGCGTCAGCCGGCGCAGTTCAGTACCGACGGTGCGGCCTTCACCTTGTCCGATACCTGCCTGGGCGCAGCCACCGGCGGCGCGCTCTGCGCCAGCGCCAACTGGCCGCGCGAAGGCATGGTGGTGCATGGCGATGCACTGCCGCTGTCGCTGGTGCAGCCATGGCTGCCGAAGCAGGAAGGCCGGCAGATCTATCTGCGTGGCGAGTTGTCGCTGGACGGCAGCTTCAAGCCGCGCGGCAACGCGTGGGAAGGCAGCCTGCGCATCGCATCGCCCGAAGGCGGTATTCGTCTGGGCGAAACCCGCTACGCCGCCGTGGCCGGCAACCCCAATCGCGGCGAGTTGTTGCGCTACGACCAGTTCAGCATGCAGGCCGATTTCACCCAGCAGCAGATCCAGGGCAAGCTCGGTATCGGCTTCCAGGGCGCCGGCTTTGTCGATGCCAAGTTCAACACCGGCTGGGATGCGTACGCACCGCTCAACGGCGAGCTGTATCTCAACATGTCGCGGCTGTACTGGCTGGAGCTGGTAATTGCCGATGTGGTGCGGCCGAAGGGGCTGGTCGAAGGCCACGTGAGCCTGCGCGGCACCCGCGACAAACCGCTGCTCGGCGGCGATGCCACCTTGAGCGATTTCACCGCCGAATACCCGTCGATGGGTTTGACCCTGAGCGAAGGCAAGGGCCGCTTCGACGCATTGCCGGATGGCTCGGCCAAGATCACCGCCTCGGCCAAATCCGGCGAAGGCACGCTCACCGTCGATGGCGGGTTGTCGTGGTTCGGCACCAGCACGCCGCTGCTGCTGAATATCCGCGGCAATAACGTGCTGGCCTACAACACCAGCGAATTGCGCATCATCGCCAACCCGGACATGCAGTTCGGCATTACCGATAACACCATGCATTTGCGCGGCAAGGTCACCGTGCCCGAAGCCGACATCGACCTGGAACGCCTGGACCGCGGCACCTCGGTGTCCGAAGACGTGGTGGTGCTGGATCCGGTAGATCCAGAACAAACGCCAGCTTCGCCATTGGATATGGACCTGGCGATCGTGCTCGGCGACAAGGTCAACATGACCGGTTTCGGCCTCAAGGGCGGATTGAGCGGGCAGATGCAGATTCGCGCGCGTCCGGGCCGCGAGATGACCGCCAGCGGCGGGTTGGATGTGCGCGGCCGCTACAAGGCCTATGGCCAGGATCTGACCATCAGCCGCGGCCAGCTGACCTGGAACAACAACATCGTCTCCGACCCGCGCGTGAGCCTGCGCGCCGAACGCAAGATCGGCGATGTCACCGCCGGTATCGACGTCAGCGGCCGCGCCGAATCGCCGCGCGCCGATGTGTGGTCCGAGCCGGCAATGTCGCAATCCGAAGCGCTCTCGTACCTGGTGCTCGGCCGCGGCCTGTCCACGGCCAGCAGCGACGAAACCCAGCAGGTCAGCGCCGCCTCGGCGGCACTGTCGGCTGGCAGCAGCCTGATCGCCTCGCAGATCGGCGCCAAGCTCGGCCTGGACGAAGCCGGCGTCAGCCAATCCAGCACGCTGGGCTCGGTGGTGGGCTTCGGCAAGTATCTCTCGCCCAAACTCTACGTCGGCTACGGCGTCTCGATGATCGGCGGCGGCTCGGTCCTGACGCTGAAATACCTGCTTAGCCGCGGCTTCGATATCGAAGCCGAATCCAGTACGGTGGAGACCAAGGGCTCGGTCAATTGGCGGCGGGAGAAGTAGGTCGTGACAGTTGGCTGGCGGAACTGCTGGCCCATCTGCGAAGTCTGCCGCCGGCGTCCTGTAGATCGCATTGTGCAAATAGAGGGCTGCCAGAAGAAGATGGCTCAGAGCGCTTGTGGTTTATCAGGTTGGTTACATCATCTTTTTTTCGTGTTCTTTCTGATACTCCAGTGGTCCAGAGTGGATATGGGATTGGCCAAAACAGTGAAGTTGTTTTTATTCTCGGAATTGTTACTAATTGTAGTGTTGGCAATCGACTATTCGAAAATCCGTAGGCGGTAAGTGCACGCCCTGCAGGACCAGGTTCACATGGCGTAAACGCGTTTCAGCCCCGTGTGCGTTGAGTATCGTCATCGCTGGTAGGTCGCGCGGTTTTGGTTGGTGAAGGCGAGCCGTTACGTACTCTTTATGCCCGCGAAGTGGTGCGGATCTAGCCTCTTTACGCCACGCAGATCTACCTTGGCACTCCCGCACAGCAGTGCGTTGAGCCGAACACGATGTGTATCCTGATTTTGCGAGGTCCTCAGGCCGACCCGGCGCCGTTGGTGCCGGTGCAATTGCCTGAGTGTGCTGGGCGTGCGTTGCGCACGCTGGCGTGTGCCGATGTGGATAGCTTGATTGCCGAGCTGCATGCGGCCGGTGGCGATGCCGAGGTGGAGCTGGTGTTGCTGGATTCGGGCGATCTGCCCTTGTCCGAGCGCAGCTGCGCGCGGGCCTTGCGTGCTGCCGTGGACGCGTTGCCCACCCCGTATATCGAGCTGCATACCGATGCCGATCAGGAGCTGGAGCCGTGGCTGCATGCGCAGCATGCACCGTTGGCGGTGGTGATCACGCCGCACGATGCGCCGCGTGCGTATGCGATGTCGCTCGGGATTGCCGCGCGGTGTTTGCCGTCGCTGCACGCGCCATTGCGCGTGGCTGCCTGAGGAGGACGCCATGTCGATCATGATCATGCGTGGGCCGGAGGCAGTGCTGCCGCTGGTGCGCGGGCCGCAGCCATTGCCGCGCGCCGTTATCCGTCAATTGGTCGCGTGCGCCGGAGACGCGGGCAAGACGGTGGCGGTGCGCGCCTGTGGGTCGGAGCAGGAACTGCTGGATGCGCTACGTGTGGCCGGTCAGGCGCGGATGGAGATCGCGCTGATCGATCCGGGCAGTTGCGTGGACAGTGCGCGGTTGCATCGCGTGCTGCGCGACTTGCCTTACCCGTATGTCGAAACGCACGACGATAGCGTGGACCGCCCGGAACGTTGCCTGCCGCACGGTCTGGGGCAATGCATCGCCACGGTGCGTGGCTACTGCGCGCAGAGCTATCTGCTTGGGCTGGAGATCGCGCTGGAACATCTGGGCTGCACGGAGATTCAAGGCGATGTCCACGTCGGGACCTGAGCGGCGCCAGCTGCATTACTTCGCCGATTACGAAGGTTATTGCGACGGTCGGCCGGTGCTGTGGGGACAGCTGGCGCACAGCGTGGAGGTGCCAGCCGATGGCGAGCTGGATGCAGCCGGTTTGGTGTGCGCGCTGCGCCGACGCGCGGCCGAGGCACACGGGTTGGAGGCGGGGCAGATTCGCTTATGCCAGGTCACGCGCCTGTAGCTGCGCGCGCAGAGCAGCCGACAACACGAGTACGCAGCCACTAGGCGGGCGCGGCGTGACTCGGCGCGGCATCATCACCTTTACGCTGCAGGTGCTGCGCGCTGTCCGCATCCAACTGGCGACCGCCTGCGAGGTTCTGGTGGCCGCTCGTTGTGTATAGCGCGCGGACGTGTCGCTGCAAGCGCTGCAAAGCGCACGCCCGGTGCGGCGCCGCATTGTCTGGACGCCACGGCCAACGACAACCACTGAGAGACATTGCCGCCCGAAGGCGGCAGTGTCGTGTTTCGGACAGGACACGTAATTGCCGTCCTGCGGATCCTGCTTACTTGGCTGCTGCGTTCTCCGGTACGAACTTGATTAGCTGATTGCTGGTCGCGGCGGTACCGAAGTTGAAGCGACCGTAGCCGTCGCCCCAATACAGCGCGCCGTCTGCGATGGCCGGCGAACTGATCACCGAGCCGCTGGCGTTGTAGTTCCACAACGTGGCGCCGGTGTCGGCGTCCAGTGCGACCATGTTGCCCGCCATCGAGCCGGCATACAGCAGGTTCGGCGAGACCGTCAGCGAGCCCTGGCCGCCCGCCGGCACGGTCGGATTCACCGGGTTGATGCCGGGAACCTTGACCTGCCACTTGATCTTGCCGGTTGCCGCGTCCAGCGCGGCCCACGAGCCGCCGTTATGGGTCTGGACGTTCGCCGGCCCCAATGTGTAGGTGGCGTTGGAGTTGTTGTTGATGGCCACGTAGACCTGCGACTTGTACGGGTCGAACGCGGTACCCCATTCCACGCCGCCGGTGGTGCCGCCGGGGCCGACCTGCGTCGACCACACCTTGGCGCCGGTCTTGGCGTCGAAGGCCCAGTAGATGCCGCTCTTCTGACCGGCACCGACCAACTGCTGCAACTTGCCGTCGTGCGGCACGGCAAACAGTTGCACGCCGGCACCGCCGAAGTCGTAATCCGGACCGGTCAGGTTGGTTGCCTGCGTATTCGGGCACAGGCCGTTGGTGGGTGCGACGATGCAGGACAGGTTCCAGGCATCGTACCCCTGCGCACGGTTGGCCCAGACCAGCTTGCCGGTATCCAGATTCAACGAAATCACCGAATCGACGTAGTTGTCCGGCGCCATGCAGTTGAGTTCATCCTGCACCGTGAGTTCGCTGCCGCGGTAGGAGCGCGCATTGGAGATGCAGTTACCCACGCCCTGCGGAATGTTGTAATTGTTGCCGGTACCGAAATACAGGCGACGGTTGATCGGGTCGATGGCTACCTGGCCCCACACCGACGCGCCGGTGTAGCCCTCGGGCACGTTGTAGAACTGCCACACCTTCTTGCCGGTGTTCAGATCCACCGCCACCACGCTGCCGCGGAAGCTGAAAGTGTGGTTGGCCGCCAGGTTGCCCCAGTCGCCGGACGACACGCCGACGTAGATGCGGTTGCCGTAGATGACCGGCGAGGAGGTGATGCGCGCCTGCGGGTTGGCTTCCACCGTGGTCTTCCACAACAGCTTGCCGGTCTTCTTGTCCAGCGCCAGCAAGGTGCCGGCGACCTGGTCGCCAACGATGATGCTCTTGGCACTGATGGCCGGCGTGTTGCGCGTCACCGAGTTGGCGTTGCCGGTGTAATCGGACAGCTTGGCTTGCCAGTTCGGCTTTCCGGTTTGCGTGTCCACGCTATACAGCGTGCCGCCCCAATCGGGCACATACAAGGTGCCCCCTTCGACGCTGGGCGTTGCCGAAATATCGCCGGTGGTGGTCAGGGTCCACGCCGGCTTGAGGGTCTTGGCCGTGGTGCGATTGATCTTCCACTCGCCCGGTGCGAAACGCCAATTCAAGTAGCCGCCACCGGCGGTGGTCCAGTTGCTGGGGCTGGCGAAGGGAAGGTCTTGACCGAAGCTGCGCCAGACCTGGCCGGAGCGTGCGAATGCCTGGGTATCCAGGGACGATACCGGCTGTTGTGCGGTGGAGGCACCAGACTGAGCGACAGCCACTGCACTGACGAGCAAGCAAGGAACGAGCGTCAAACTGCGGAACCGCAAACGGCGTTTGGGATTGGTCATCACGGCATGTCCTAGATAGAAGGAAGCGTTGGATCCCCCCGGATCTGCTGACCGACGATGGACGATTGAAGCGACCGCGCAACACCTGCGCGGCGCTGCATTCACAAAGCGGTCGGGTCCGTTTGCATCTGGTACGACCAGCTTGAAAAATTTGCGTTCAATCGGTTCGTTATTCGCACCAATCGTGATGATTCATCACTATCTTGCGCGGTCTCGATAGAAAAAATGATTGATGCGCGTTGGTTGAATGTGTGCGGATGACAACGGTTTGCAAGAAGTAACCTGGAAATGTCGCGCAACCTTGTGTGGTGGCTTTCTGCGGGTTGAGAACGCGATGGAAGAGGGTGCGACACCAGCCTGGTGCGCGATGTGGGCATCGGAGCCGATACTCGCAGCACCTTGTGGCGAATGGACGTTCGCGCTGAGCGCTGTGGCTGATTATGCGGCGCGGTACTCATGGCGCGGCATGCGGATGCAGGCGGGCGTGGCCTGTGCCCTCATCCGCCCCGGCGCACTTCTCCCGTGGGGAGAACGCAGTGGCGCTACGAAGTCGCTTGGCCGCTCAGTCGCCGGCCGCAGAATGCGGCTGCATGGATCGGCGTTGGCTGCGACGAAGCCAGCGCGACAGCAAGTACCAGGCCGCGTTGCACCGTGCGCCCTGTCTGTGTGCAGTGCCATGACGATGCGCGAGACGTTCTCGATCTGTTGTATCGCCGATCTCGACCCAGCAGCGGCATCGCGACGCACAACGCACTAAGCGGCAATCACCGCATGCCTCGTGCAAATCATCTGGGCCGACTCACACGCGCTCGGACGCGCGTGAAGCATGTTGCAGTGCAGCGGGATCGGTCGCTGCGAGCTGGCCGATCGCATCCTGCACCACGGCAGCGACGTTGGCATCTACATCCACCGACACGACGTCTGCTTCGTCTAGCGGCAGTTCCAGTGTCTGTATCTGGCTGTCGAGCAATGTGGGAGGCATGAAGTGGCCGGCGCGGGCGCTCAAGCGGGCGGCGATCACGTGCGGGGCTGCATGCAGGAATACGAAGCGCATCGGTACGCCGCTGTTGCGCAGCAATTGGCGATGTGCGCTGCGCAAACCGGAGAAGGCCAGTACCACCGATTCGCCAGCCTGTACGCAATCGCGCAGCGTCGCCGATAGCAGTTCCACCCACGGTAGCCGCATTGCGTCGGTGAGTGGTTGGCCGGCTGCCATCTGCGCGCGTGCGGCCACGCTGTGATAGTCGTCGGCATCCAGAAAACGGAAGCCGTAATGCGCTGCAAGTGCCTGCGCAATGGTGGTCTTGCCGCTGCCCGACACGCCCATCACCACGATGGCAAGCGGCGAAGCGGACGCGGGCGTGGCGAGTGTGGCGGTGTCCATCACGTCAGGTTATATCTCTGGATCGATTCGGCATTGGAGTGGATTTCACATTGGCGGCGGCCGACCCGTGGTGTAGCGTCGGCGCTCCTCGCCAGGTGCGCGGGCACCCAGCGTAACGGCGTGCCCGGCCGGGTACAACGCATTTGAAGGTGTGTCGATGACGTCATCGCCCGCAACGTCTCCCGCATCGGCGCGCCTGCGCTGGCGCGAAAAGCTGGGCTATGGCGCCGGCGATCTGGGTCTGAATCTGTACTGGGCCAACATCTCTGCGTTCTTGCTGATCTTCTACACAGACACCATGCATCTGCCGGCTGCTGCCGTCGGCACGATGATTCTGTTGACCAAGATCGCCGATGCGATCGCCGACCCGGCGATGGGTGCGCTGGCCGACCGCACCCGTAGCCGCCTCGGCAAATTCCGACCGTATCTGCTGTGGGGTGCGCTGCCGATGGCGGCCACCGGTGTGCTTGCCTACACCACGCCGGATCTGGATCAACATGGGCGCATGTGGTGGGCCACGATCACCTTCCTGGTGATGATGCTGGCGTACACGGTGGTGAGCATTCCGTATTCGGCGTTGTCGGGCGTGATCACCGCCGACAGTCAGCAGCGCACCGGTCTGATCAGCCTGCGCTTCATCGGTGCGTTTGCAGGCACGACCTTGGTCAATTACTTCACGATGGATTTGGTGCACTGGTTCGGCGACGGCAACGACGCGCTCGGATGGCAGCGCACGATGATGCTGTACGGCGCGGTGGCGATGCTGTTGTTCGTCACCGTGGCATTGGCCACGCGCGAGCGCGTGCAACCGCCGCCGCAGCAACACACGCCGATCCGGCGTGACATCGCCGATCTGTTGCAGAACAGGCCGTGGTGCGTGCTGTTCGTACTGTCGTTGATCATCATGATCACGATCACCATGCGCGGTGGTGCGGGTGTGTACTACCTCAAGTACTACGTGCAACGCCCGGATCTGGTCGGCTTGTTTTTGGGCAGTTATTCGGTGGCCTTGGGCGTGGGTGCGGCGATCACGCCGATGCTGACGCGGCGCTGGGACAAGCGCCAGCTGATGTGCGGGCTGATGGTGCTCGTCGGCCTGCTCAGCTGTGCGATGTTCTTCGTGCCTGCTGATGCAGTGTGGGTGGTATTTGCCCTGAACATGCTGATCGGCCTGGCGCTGGGGCCGAAATCGCCGTTGGCGTTTTCGATGTATGCCGACAGCGCCGACTACACCGAATGGCGCACCGGCCGCCGTGCCACGGCGATGACGTTTGCGGCTGCGACGTTCTCGCAAAAGCTCGGTGGCGCGTTGGCCTCGGCCGGCATCGCCTGGGTGCTGGCCGCAATGGGCTATGTCGCCAACACTGCGCAGTCCACCGGGTCGTTGACCGGCATCGTGCTGCTGCTGACGGTGATTCCTGGTGCGGTCGCGCTGCTGGCTGCCTGGACCATGCGTTTCTATCCGCTGGATGATGGCTTGTTGAACCGCATCCAGCATGAACTGGCCGCGCGCAAGCGCGACGAACCGGAGCATTCTTGACCGTGTCTGCAACCCCCACTGTTACGTCCGATGCGCTGTCCAGTCTGATGGCGCCCAGCGCCGATGGTGCGCGCTACGCGCTCTATAGCCCCACCGCAATGCCCAATGCCGGTGGCTTTTTGTGGAACCGCCGCATGATGCTGCAGCTGACCTGCCGCGGCTATGCCACCGGCCAGTTCATGCAGCCGGAGCCATCGAAATACGCGCATGCGCCGATGCTGGAAGCGCGCAATTTCATGATGCCGGAGCAGCCGTACTACGCGCATCATCCCGGGCGTTTTTTCTACTTGAAGGATGAAGACACCGGCGCGTTGTACTCGGTGCCGCACGAACCGGTGCGGGCGCAGCCGCAGGCGTTCGAGTTCTCTGCCGGCAAGCACGATGTGCGCTGGCGTGTGCGTCACGACGACATCGTGGTGGACTTGTGCGTGTGCCTTCCTACCGACGATGCGGTGGAGCTGTGGGAATGCCGTGTGCACAACGTCTCCGGGCGTGCGCGCAGGTTGAGCCTGTATGCCTATTTCCCGGTCGGCTACATGTCGTGGATGCATCAATGCGGCGGCTACGCGCCGGCATTGGGCGGCATCGTCTGCCGTAGCGTGGCGCCGTATCAGAAGGTGGACGATTACTTCCGCCAGCGCGATTTCAAGGACTGCACGTTTCTGCTGCACGAGCAGACGCCGGTGGCCTGGGACGCGCAGCAGATGGCGTTCGAAGGCGAGGGTGGTTTGCATGCGCCATCGGCCGTGCAGGCCGAGCAACTGGGCAACCACGCCGCGCATTACGAAACGCCCGCCGCAGCCTTGCAATACCGGCTGACGCTGGACGCCGATGCGGCCAGCGTGTATCGCTTCGCATTCGGGCCGGCCAAGGACGATGCCGAAATCGCCGCGCTGCGCGCGCGCTATGTGTCGGAAGCCGGCTTCGCACAAGCGGCGCGTGAGTATGCAGACTATCTGCAGGCCGGCCGTGGATGCATCCAGATCGCCACGCCCGACGCGGCGCTGGACAACCTGGTCAACCACTGGTTGCCACGTCAGGTGTTTTATCACGGCGACGTCAATCGTCTGACCACCGATCCGCAGACGCGTAACTATCTGCAAGACCATATGGGCATGGCCTATCTGCAGCCGTCCACCGCACGCGCGGCGTTGTTGCATGCCTTGTCGCAGCAGGAACCCAGCGGCGCGATGCCGGACGGCATTCTGTTGGTGGAAGGCGCCGAGCTGAAATACATCAACCAGGTGCCGCATACCGACCACTGCGTGTGGCTGCCGATCTTCCTGAGCGCATATCTGGCCGAAACCGGCGATACCAGCCTCCTGGATGCGATCGTGGAGACCCACGACGGGCAGCGCCTGAGTGTGGCCGAACGGCTGGATGCGGCGATGCAGTGGCTGCTGGATGCGCGCGATGCACGCGGTTTGAGTTTCATCGCACAGGGCGATTGGTGCGATCCGATGAACATGGTCGGCTGGCGCGGCAAGGGCGTGTCCGGCTGGCTCACCGTCGCCACCGCGTATGCGCTGCGATTGTGGTCGGAGATCTGCACCGCGCAGGGCCGCAGCGCACAGGCGCAGACATTTGGCGAGGCGGTTGCCACGATCAACGCCGATGCCAACCGTGAGCTGTGGGATGGCGGCTGGTATGCGCGCGGTATCACCGATGACGGTGTGCGCTTCGGCATCGCCGAGGATGTGGAGGGGCGCATCTATCTCAATCCGCAGAGTTTCGCGCTGCTGGCCGGTACCGCCAATGCGGAGCAACGTGCGGCGCTGCTGGAGGCGGTGCGCGAGCAGCTGCACACGCCGTATGGCCCTATGATGCTGGCGCCGGCGTACACGCACATGCGCGAGGACGTGGGCCGGCTGACGCAGAAGTGGCCAGGTGCGGCGGAAAACGGTGCGGTCTACAACCACGCGGCGGCATTCTATTTGTACAGTCTGTACCAAATCGGCGAGGCCGACCGCGCCTGGGACATCCTGCGCGCGCTCCTGCCGGGGCCGACCCGCGAGGATGTGTTGCAACGCGGCCATCTGCCGGTGTCGTTACCCAACTACTACCGTGGCGCATGGCATCAGTACCCGCGCACGGCTGGGCGCTCGAGCCAATTGTTCAACACCGGCACGGTGGCGTGGGTGTATCGCTGCGTGCTGGAAGGTTTGTTCGGCTTGGTGGGCCAGGGCAATGCGCTGGCGATTCGTCCGCAGCTGCCATCGCACTGGCCGCACGCGCGTGCGACGCGCCAGTTCCGTGGCGCGGACGTTGACGTCACGTTGATGCGCGAGCCGGGCCGCACCGCGATGGAAGTGCTGGTGGATGGCGAGGTCTGCCCGGATCAGCGCATTGGCAACATCGTCAGTGGGCAGGTGTATCGGGTCGAGGTACGGCTGCCGGGGTAAGCGCCGGCTTGGGCCTGTGTGACGGCAAGGTGCTTCGCGGCGTGATCCATGCTCGCGAAGACGTGGCAGGAAGCGTCCTGGAGGGCCTCCAGCTGGCCTCGCGTCAGCGTGTCGGCGCCGGCCCCAGATAGGACGCAGGCACCGGCACGGTGCTCAGCACGAGCTTCTCCAGGACCAGGTTATCGTCGATCCTGAGGACCTTGATCGTGTGCCGCCCCTTGTCCAGCGCGCCCATCTGTGCCGACAGGAACACCGCGTTGTTCTGCACCGCCGTTGCCCAGGCTTTTTCAGCAGGCGTGTTCTGTGCCCCGCCGGTCGGTTGCAGGTCCGAGCTAACCGTGGTCACCGGACCATCGTCGATCGACACGCCGAGCCGGAGCGGCCCGCGCTTGGACGTCTCCAGCGTGGGCGCAAGATACAGGCCGAGCGTTGCCATTCCCGGCGTTGAGACGACCACGTCGTACTCCACTGCGACACGGTCCTCGGCCGCGGTGGCGGGCTGCCCCTGCGGCAACGCGACCACGGCACCTTGCGTGCGTCCCAGCGCGGGAATCGCGGTCCACTGCAGCCCCTTGTTGGGGGTGACCCGCGAGAACATGGGCGCTTCGATCGAGATCACCCCCGGCGTTTGCGGTGCAGGCGGTGCGAACGCGATAGAGCGGGCGATCCGGTCGGGCGGCGTGTCGCCGCCAACACGGCTGATCGATGGCATCGACTGCTGAGTTGGGTCATTCCAGATCACATAACTCATGTGGACCTGATTCATCATGCCGTCCCATTTGCCACCGTTGATCGTGTGGTAGCGCTGCGTCAGGGCCTGATCGCGCTGAAACGTGGTTCCGACCATATCGGCGAAGTAGTTCGCACGTACATCGTTGCGTGCGGCAAGGCGCTTGTTCCACGCCGCCGCGTAGTAGAGCTGGTAGAGATTGGAAACTGCAGCGATCGGGTATTCGATCAGCTGAAAGTAGGCATCGTGCTGGTGGGCTGGCAAGTTCGCCTTGACGTCAAGCATGCGCTGCTCGAGCGCCTGCCATTGGCTCACCATCGCCCCGAACTCGCCGCCGTCCAGCTTGGCAGGCGCACCCTCACCAAGTGCGAACGTATCCTGGTCGATCAGCTCCGGTTTCCTGCGTGCAACCAGGGTGCTGTAGCGGGTGATCAGCTCACCGATGCGTCCGGCGGACGCAGCGCCGAACGCTGCCTGTGCCCATTGCTGCGGATACGCTGCAAGTGCTGCGGGCGTCATCGCCTCCGGGTTCCAGGCCATCTTCAGGAAAAAGCTCAGTGGATACTCCATCGGTTTGATATCGCCGACGTTGACCATCCAGAGCTGCCGCGCGCCGCGCTGGTAGGCCAGATCCATCTGCTGCCAGATTTTTTCGATCTGGTTGGTGTTGATCCATTTGTAGTTGCGCGGCACCCCGACATAATCGAAGTGGTAGTACACGCCATAACCGCCGGCGCGTTGCAGGTCAGTGACCGGAAGGCGTCGAATCTGTCCCCAGTTGTCGTCGGAAAACAGCAGGGTGACATCGTCGGGAACCTGCATGCCGTGGTCGTAGTAGTCCTGCACTTCCTTGTAGAGCGCCCACACCTGTGGTGTCTGCGTGGCCGGTGCCGCGGTGACCTCGGCGATGATGGCGCGCTGGTCCGCTAGGATCTTTTCCAGCAACTGGCTGGCCGTGCTTTCGGCCATTGGTTCGTCGCCATCGCCGCGCATGCCGACGGTGACCAGGCTGTCGTAGCGCTGGCCACCGCCCTTGGACATCATTCGCGCGATGCCACCCTTCCAGAAGGCACGCAGATTGGCGGCATTGCTGTTGTAGTCCCAGGCACCACCGCTGTTGGGGATACTCTTGAGATGCCATTCCTTTTGCGCGCGCATCATCGGCTCGTGATGGGAGGTGCCCATGACGATGCCCATCTGATCGGCCAGCACCATGTTGTTGGGATCATCGACATTGAAGGCCTTGCCCCACATCGCCGGCCACAGGTAGTTGGCCTTCATGCGAAGGCCCAGTTCGAAGACATGCGCATACATCTTCGAATTGACGCCGCCGAATTTCTTCATGGCCCAGCCCTTCAAGGCAGGGTCTTCGTCGTTGATGAAGAATCCGCGGTAGCGCACCTTCGGCGCATCGGACACGCTGCCGCGGGTAATGAACAGGTTGGAGCGATGCGCCGTTGCGACGTCGGCAAACCAGTACCAGGGCGACACGCCGATCTTCTCTGAAACATCGTAGGTGCCGAATACCGCGCCACGGCGATCGGCACCGACGATGACAAGCGCGCGATCGATCTGCGCGGTGGGGTGCTCGACCACAATCTGTGTGTACCCCTCCCAGCGCTGCAGCAACGCGCGTTTGTCGATTTTTCCGCTGGCAATGAGTGTGTCGATGATCGGGCTCTGGCCGAGCGTGCCAACGATCACGGCCGTTCCGCGGACGGCAGCCAGCGCGGTGGTCACGCCACTGCTGCGGCCGGCGACGCGTTGCAGGTCGTCTGCGAAATTAGCGGCGACCGAGCGCACGGCAGGATCGGCCGATGCATCGACCACGACCGTTGCCGGTACCTCCGAGCGGATGAGCGCAACTGCGCCGGCACTGTCGCGTTCGCACACCGACACCGGCGTGTTGCAGGCCCAGACACCGTCGGCGGCGAAAAGGCCGACCGCGATGATCAGCAGGGATCGCCCGCGCGACGGTGCAATTGACGAGGTCTGTGTGCTTGCCGGAACGGACATGGGCTCTCCACGCATGCGGTACTGAGTTCTGGATGGATGTGGCGCGACGCACGTATCGACTGCGGTTGTGAGCGAAGGGCACGGCCGATTCACCGCGGCGGTATGTGTTACGCCTGCACATGTTCCGCGCCCCACCGCGTTGCGATGAAACCGCACTGCGGGCTGGTGATTGTCATGCTTGGAATGCAGCGGTCACCGGCATCACGCGGATCGCGCGGACGACGGCGTTGCGTGGCAATCAATCCATGGCATGACGAACCGGCATCGAGCAATGAAACGTTTTCGGCACATCGTCCGACTCAGGCTGGACGAACAGTATGTCGTGATAGCGCTAACATCAAGCGGTCTAGCAAACGCGGCTGCGCTAGTTGCGCGGCATACATTGCCAGGCAGTTGCCGTGTCCTGCGGCCATGGCCGTGCAGGATCGATGGCTGCACGCGGCGCTGCGCGTGTTGGCAGTTTGGGCGGGTGTGAACGGGCTGCGGGTCACCGCATCGATGACGGCTTTCGGTCCACAAACCGCCCGCAGCCCGCAACACGCGGGTGTTTATTGCCCGTCTGCGATGACCGATGTCCAGCCAACGACCGCAGCGCATCCGTGCAACGCCGTGAGCGGGCCGACAGGCCGAGACACCGCTGCCGCCGCACCCCATCGCCTGACGCCTGCCCGGGGTCTGATGCCGCCCACGCAACGTCAACGTGCGCGACTGCGTAAACTCCACGCCTGGCGCTGCGCCGTGTAGGAGGACATGGTGGTCTCGAGCTGGATCCTGCTGCTGGTTTCCGTTGGCTACGCAGCCCTGCTGTTCGGGGTGGCCTGGTGGGGCGACCGCCGTCCGCTGTACCCGGAGCGGCCATGGCTGCGGCCGGCGGTCTACAGCCTGGCGTTGGCCGTGTACTGCTCCTCGTGGACCTTCTACGGTGCAGTGGGTTCGGCGGTGCGCAACGGCATCGGCTACCTGCCGATCTATCTGGGCCCACTGCTGTTGCTGTTGTTCGGCTGGCGCATCATCGAGCGCCTGGCGCTGATCGCCCGCGCCGAAAATACCGTCTCCATTGCCGATTTCATTTCCTCGCGTTACGGCCGTTCGCGCCGGCTGGCCGCGTTGGTGGCGGTGATCGCGCTGGTCGGCATCGTTCCGTACCTGGCGCTGCAGTACAAGGCGGTGGCGATGAGCCTGGAGGTGTTGACCGGACATAGCAGCGCCGGGCGCGGCCTCTTCGCCGACCCCGCGTTATATGTGGCGTTGCTGATGGCACTGTTCGCCACGCTCTTTGGCACACGTCAGGTCGATGCCACCGAGCACCACCGCGGCATGATGTTGGCGATCGCGCTGGAGTCGGTGATCAAGCTGGTCGCCATCGTGGCGGTGGGATTGTTCGCATGGCTGTGGTTGAGCGACCACCAGCTGCATATCGCCGATTCGGCGCGCACGCTGTTCGAGCACACGCCCTCGGTGGGCTTCATCTCGCAGACGCTGCTGAGTTTTCTGGCGGTGATCTGCCTACCGCGCCAGTTTCATGTCGCGGTGGTCGAATGCAGCGACGTGGGCGACATCCGCCGCGCACGCTGGTTGTTCGGCGCCTATCTGGTGATCATCTCGGCGATGGTGGTGCCGATCGCCTCGGCCGGCATCGCGCTGTTCGGCAAGGGCAGTGCGGTGGTGGACGATGCGATGGTGCTCGCCCTGCCGCTCAGCCAGGGCAATACCGTGCTGGCGCTGGTGGCCTACGTGGGCGGGTTCTCGGCGGCCACCGGCATGGTGATCGTGGCCAGCATCGCGTTGGCCACCATGGTCAGCAACGACCTGGTCATGCCGGTGCTGCTGCGTCGCCGTGGCAGCGCCGACGCGCGCGCGGCGGTGGCTTCGCGTGTGTTGTGGATTCGTCGCGTCGCCATTTTGCTGCTGGCGCTGATTGCCTACGGCTATCACCGCAGCGTGGCCAACGACACCACCTTGGCGGCATACGGATTGATGGCATTTGCCGCGGTGGCGCAGTTCGCGCCGGGCGTGATTGGTGGGCTGTACTGGCGTGGGGCCAGCCGCAAGGGCGTGGAGACCGGCATGGTGCTCGGCTTCATGACCTGGATCTACACGCTGCTGTTGCCGGCCGCCACGCGCGCCGGTTGGCTGCAGCCGGAATGGCTGGCGGATGGGCCATTCGGCATCGCCTGGCTGCAACCGCAGCAGCTGTTCGGCATGCGCGGCTGGGACCCGCTCGCGCACGGTACGTTCTGGTCGTTGTTGATCAACGTGGGCGCGATGATGCTGGTCTCCGCACGCTGGCGTCCCGGCGTGGACGAGCGGCTACGTGCAGCGCCGTTTCTGGATCCGTACGCGCAGCGCCCTGCGGTGGCCGGTGAATGGCCGGGGCATGTGCGGGTCGGCGATCTGCAAGCGCTAGCCGAGCGCGTGGTGGGTGAACGGCATGCGCGACGCGCGTTCGTGGAGCAGGCGCAATTGCTGGAGCGCGAGTTGCAGCCCACTGTGGTCGCCGACCGTGCCTGGGTACAGTTCACCGAACGCCTGCTCGCCGCGTCCATTGGCGCGGCCTCTGCACGGCTGGTGCTGACCAGCCTGTTGCGTGGTTCGGGGATGGAGCTGGGCGAAGTGGTGGCGGTGCTGGACGAGGCTGGCCAGGAGTTGCGCTTCAATCGCGAGATCCTGTCCACCACGCTGGAAAACATCAGCGCCGCGGTCAGCGTGGTCGACCCGGACATGCGGTTGACTGCCTGGAATCGCCGTTATCAGCAGCTGTTCGGGTATCCCGATGGCATGCTGTATGTGGGCCGCCCGGTGGCCGATCTGATCCGCTACAACGCCGAGCGTGGCGAGTTGGGCGAGGGCGATATCGAAGACCAGATCGATCGGCGTATCCGGCATATGCGCGCCGGCTCGCCGCACGTGTTCGAACGCACCCGCAGCGACGGCAAGGTGATCGAAATGCGTGGCCAGGCGCTGCCGGGCGGTGGCTACGTCACCAGCTATAACGACATCACCGACTACAAGCGCGCCGAGCGCGCATTGCTGGACGCCAACGAAAACCTCGAACAACGCGTGGCCGATCGCTCGCGCGAGGCCGAACTGGCGCAGCAATCCAAGACACGCTTTTTGGCGGCGATCAGCCACGACGTGTTGCAGCCGCTCAATGCCGCACGCCTGTTCGCCTCGGCCCTGCGCGAGAGTCATCAAAACAACGAAGAACAGCGCCATCTGGCCGAACGCGTGGATGCCTCGCTGCGTGCGGCCGAAGAACTGCTCGACGGCCTGCTCGATGTCTCGCGTCTGGATGCCGGCGGATTACGGCCCACGGTCGAAGATTTTGACGCCAGCGCGTTGATGCACGAATTGGCCGCGCAGTATGCGCCAGTGGCCGCCAGCCGCGGTCTTCGTCTGCAGGTGCATAGCCGCCCGATCTGGGTGCGCAGCGACCGCCGTCTGCTGCGCCGGGTGATGCAGAACTTCCTGGCCAACGCGCTGCGCTACACGCGCCAGGGCCGCATCGTGCTGGGCATGCGCGGGCGCGGGCAGCAGGTGGAGCTACAGGTGTGGGACACCGGCCCTGGCATTCCCGAGCATCACATGCGGCAGATCTTTGAAGAATTCCGCCGTTATCAGCAGCCCTTCGACTGGGGAGAACAGGGTCTGGGATTGGGCTTGTCGATTTGCCAACGCATCTCGCGCCTGCTCGATCACGACTTGAGCGCACGCAGCCAGGTCGGCCGCGGCAGCATGTTCTCGATCCTGTTGCCGCGCGTGGCGCCGGTGCCGGTTGCGCCACTGGTGCCTGCGCCGGCCACGCGGGCATCGCCCAGTGGCGATTCGCTGGCCGGCTTGCGCGTGCTGTGCGTGGACAACGACCGCGAGATTCTCGACGGCATGCGCGCGCTGCTCGGCCGCTGGCAGGTGGAGGTGATCACCGCCAGCACGGTGGATCAGGCCCTGGAACGTGCGCGCGAACAGCCGGACCTGATGCTGGTGGATTACCACCTGCATGACCGCATGGATGGTTTGGATACGCTCGATGCCGTGCAAGCGGCCGCACCCGCACCGATCGCCGGCGCCTTGCTCACCGCCGACGGTCGCGACGAACTCAAACAGCTTGCGCGCGAACGCGGTTATCGCTTGCTGACCAAACCGGTGAAGCCGGCATCGCTACGTGCGTTTTTGAGTGCGCATCACGATGCGAAAAAACGCTGATGGCGGCGGCGTAGCAGCGCGCTGGCGCGCGACCGATAACGCGTCATCGCGCTGCTACGATGAACGATGCTTATGCTGCGCCGCCCAGGTGTTCGTAAAGAATCACGCTGCCGACGATCACCAGAATCAATCCACCCAGAATTTCGGCGCGCTTGCCGATCAGATGACCGAGCGCGCGGCCCAGCATCACTCCCCCAGTGACCATGCTGAAGGTGCACAGGCCCACCACCACTGCGACCACGCCGATGTGCACATCGAGAAACGCCAGGCTGACGCCGACCGCCATCGCATCGATGCTGGTGGCAAAACCGGTGGTGGCCAAGCCCAGCAATCCATGCCGTTTCGGCGTCTCGGCGTCGGCATCGTCGGCATCGTCCGGCCCATGGCGCAGGCCGGCGATCATCATGTGCGTGCCCAATGCACCCAGCAGTACGAAGGCGATCCAGTGATCGTAGGCAGACACATAACTGGACGCGGCACGGCCCAGCAGCCAGCCGATCACCGGAGTGATTGCTTCGATACAGCCGAAAATCACACCGGCGCGCAGCGCATCGCGCCACTGCGGTTTGCGCATCGCCGCGCCCTTGCCGATCGCCGCGGCAAATGCGTCGGTGGACATCGCAAAACCGATCAACACAATGGAAAAAGGAGACATCGACACTCTCGGGTTGGGCACGGTCACAACGGCATGCGCCCGCGCCAACCGTCGTCGTGCGCGCATGCCGCTGGTCTCGCCAAACCGAAACTGGTTGCCTGCACCACGGCGCACTGGCCGAGTATGTTGATGCAGGCGCTTTCGATGACGAAAGCAGGCTACTCCCCAAGGGGCGCGCAGTGTACCAACGCATTGCTGCGTTCTGTGCGTTTGCACTGCACGCGAAGGTCGGTCTGATCTTTATAGCCTTGGCTATGCGGGCGCGTCGTGGTGGGCCTTCTGCGGCGTTGCATCGCTGCGCAGCAAGGTGCGCAGCGCGTCCATTTCCACATCGCGGCCGTGTTGCAGAGCCTGCGCGGTGATGTCTACCGGCACGTCGGGTAATACGCCGCGGTCCGGCTGTGCGCTGGTTGGAAGCTGTGCGACCAGCGGTAGATCCACTTCGATCTGCGAGTTGGGAAGATGCAAAAAGAAAAACGCACTGCCGTTGATGCCGCGCAGGTTGCCACCGGTGGGCTGGCCGACCAGCGTGGCCAGGCCGTTGCGCTGCAGTTGCTGTGCAAATTCGAAGGTGCCCGAGCTGTTCTCGGCGCTGGTCAACACGAAGACCCGGCCGTTGAAGTGTGGCGCGCGTCATGGCAGGTAGCGCTGCGCTGCAATGTGCGGCGAATCGAGCGTGTAGAAACGCGTGTCATAGGCGACAGCACGCGCGCCCCAGTCGCGGAAGGAGCGGTCCCAGGTGGTCACATACGGCGCCAACGCATCGGGCAGGCGCCGATAGCGCACCAATTGACGCATTGGCGATACAGCGACCTCACTTGCGCCTAGATAGCCAAGCAGCACGCTGCCCACATCCAGCCCGCCCTCGTTGCCACGCAGATCGATCACCAGCGCAGGCACCTGACGCTCGGCAAGGCGTGCGAAGCTGTGGGCCCAAAAGGCCTGCCAATCCCAGGGGCTGTCGTAGAGCGCCCAGTCCGGCATGCGCAGGATCGCCAGATCTGCCGAGTCCATCGTCAGCGTCCATGCCGGCGCTGCGCTGTCGCGTGCACGCTGGGGCGCCATCGCGTTGCGCTGCGCCGCGTCGATGCCATGTACCCATAGCGCGCGTTGCGCGGTTGCTCCCGGCGTGCGGACCTGCAGCACCGGTTCGGCGGAAATCTGCGGAAACAACAGCGGCAGATACGCATCGAATGCCTCGATGCGCGCAAATCCCTGCACTTCCATCTGAGCAATGCGCTTGGCGTCGTTGCCACCGTCGGCGCGCGCCACCGTCATCAAGGCTGCCAGAATCTGCGCGGTGGCAACGCCATCGATCGACAGCACTTCGGTCCCAGGTCGCAGGTCCGGCTGGTCCGAGCCATTGCGGCTGACAACCATGCGGCCAGGCAGCTAACGGAAGTGAAACGGAAGCAGCCGCTCGCCGGGGAACAGCGCATGCTGGATCGGCTAAGGTTGATTGACGAAGTTCGGGAAGCTATGGCCGCAACGCACGCTGGCGGTCAGGCGCGAGATGGCCAGATAGGCCTGGCCGAGCGTGGCGCCGTGTCCCAGTTCGGTGCGCAACGCGTCGAACCGTTGCGCGACCTGCTGCTCGGTCGCATAGCGGTACAGACCCGGATGCAGTGCCTCATAGGCGTGTTGCAGCACATCGACATCGGCCAACAACGCCGGGCCTGCGAGTGGGCTGTCGCTGGTCAACGGTGGCGCCGATGAGGCTTCCCACGCCACGCACATGGGCCGCAGCAGTAGCAACCACCACAGCGATGGGAGAGGGCGGATGCGAGGGGACATGGCAACTTCTTGCGCGAGAGTCGCCAGCATCCTCAGCTGCACCGCGGCTGGCGTCTCAAATGCCCAATCGCCACGCGATTTTCAGAATGTGGAACTTTGCGCGTGCCGGTAATCGCTGGGCGTACACCCAACGTGGGCACGAAACACCCGGTTGAAGCTGGCCTTGGAACCGAAGCCGACCGCCAGCGCGATGGAGAGAATGTCCTCATCACCCGCCAATAAGCGCTGCGCTTCGGCGGTGCGTCGCGCGTTGATGAAGGCGCTGAAGGTCTGCCCCAGGCCTTCATTGAGCGCGCGCGACAAATAATTGCTGTTGGTCCCCATGCGGCGCGCCAGCTCGGGCAGGGTGAGGTCCGGTTCGCGCCACCAGCCGTGCGCGTTGACCTGGGTGGCCACGCGTTGGCCCAGTGCCTGCCAGTCCTTCTCCACCGCCGCAGGCTGCGGGGCGACAGGCGCTGCGGGATCGCTTGCAGGCGTTGACGGGTTCAGCACCAGCGCCGCATCGCGCTGCGGATACTGCGCCCGGGCATGTCGCCAACCTTCCAGCCCCAGGTAGTAGACCAGGGCGGCGGTGGCCAGATACTGTGGGAACTCGTCGAAGTACGACAGCCGATGCCAAAAGCGGTCGCTGGCGGTGAAGCCCAACCGCAATGCCACCAGCAACGAGGCGGCCAGCAGAAAGCCGCGCAGCCATGGCAACCGCAGTTCCTCGCGCGCGCTGCTGTAGTGCTCCAGCCAGCGTTGATAAGCCAGGTAGTCGCGCCAGGCCAGCAGCAGATACAGCGTCAGCGAGGCCAGTACCAATGCATCTTGCAGTGGGGCGATCCAGGGCACCTGGACAGCGGCGTTCCAGTCCCATTTGCGTTGCAGCGACCAGGTGAACAGCCACGTGTAGTAAGCGCCTTGCAGCAGCCCCGGCAGCAGATGCAGCGCCCAACGCGGTGGGAGCTGCTGGCGCGCCAGTTGGCGGACGTAGAGTCACATCAGCGGCCCGATCGCCAGCTCCCAGAACAGCGGCGCGTAGGTCAGGTCAGGGTAGGCGTCGTAGGCGCCGGCATAGCCGAGCGTGTAGGGCGTGATCAGTGCCACCACCACCAGCAACAACGCCGCCAGGCAACGGTTGGCGATGCGATTGACCGGCGCCGGCAGCAACAGGCCCGCACCGAGCACGCCATGCGCGCTGCCGAGCAGCAGGATGGTGCTCCACATCCCGAACTTGATGCTGGACATGCGATCCCGTCTGGTCGATCGCGCCGAGTATAGGGGCGATCGACGGCGCCGCTGTTCTGGCCACGGTTCCGGCCGCTCTCGCGCGGCATTCGGCCTGTGTGCGGCTAGTGCAGCGCGCTGGAGATCTCGGCGGTCGCCGCGCACAGGGCCTGCAACGCCGCTTGCGGGCTCACCAGCGCAGGGCGTCGTTCGATGAAGGGCACCGTGAGCGTGTAGGTGGCGCTGCCGCGCTGCAGGATCGGTGCAGTCAGATCGACCACGCCCACCACCGCCTCGCTGGGCTGCATCGCATAGCCATCGCGGCGCGCCTGCGCGGCGGCGGCCAGGAACTGCGCGCGCTCGAACGGCACGTCGCTGGCATCGAGCATGTCCAACCAGCGTGCCTGCACCTCCGGCGGCTGGAAAGCGAACAGCACCAGCCCGGAGCTGGAATGCGTCAACGGGCGACGATGCCCCGGGCGTACCACCAGGCCCAGGTCGCTGGGCACGTCCATTTGCGCGATCACCACGATCTGGTCACCGGATGGCGCCACCAGGTGGCACGGCTGGTAGATCGCATCGGACAAGCGACGCATCACCGGCAGTGCGGCCTCGCTGATGCTCTGCACATGCGGCTGCTGCATGCCGAGCATGAACAGGCGGTTGGTCAGCACGTAGTCGCCTTCGCCATCGCGCGTGAGATAGCCGCGCTCTTCCAGCACCTGGAGCATGCGGAAGATTTCCCCGCGCGAGCGCCCGATACCCTGCGAGATCGCCCCCATGCTCATCGGCTGTGCCTGGCGGGCGAGCAATTCCAGGATGTCCAGGCCCTTGTCCAGGGCGGGCGCGCGGTACTTGGCGGGTTCGGTGCTCATCCGTTTGCAGGTCCAGGCAAGGTGCGGCGCGCCAGGGTACAGGCAACGCGGGACGGGGTCAGGTGGTGTGTGTCAGTGCAAATATAAACAAAGATTTTATATTTGCATGGCGATGGCCAGCGCAGTACGCTCGCTTGATTGCAACGCAAGCGCCACAGCCTTGGGAGGGGAACGGTCGCATGCATCACAGTGACATTGCCGCGTCACCGCGCGGCAACCTGGCGCGTACCGCCATGATTCCCCTGTTGTTGATCGTCAGCCTGTTCTTTTTGTGGGGCATGGCCAACAACCTCAACGACATCCTGATCAAGCAGTTCAAGAAGGCCTTCGAACTGACCGACCTGCAGGCCGGGCTGGTGCAGAGCGCGTTCTACATGGGCTATTTCGTGTTCGCGATGCCGGCGGCGATGTTCATGCGCCGCTACAGCTACAAGGCGGCGGTGGTGCTGGGCCTGCTGCTGTACGCCTGCGGTGCGTTCCTGTTCTATCCGGCCGCGCAGGTGCACACCTACTGGCTGTTTCTGCTGGCGTTGTTTGTCATCGCCAGCGGCCTGGCGTTCCTGGAAACCACGGCTAACCCGCTGGTCACTGTGCTCGGTCCTGCCGATGGCGCAGCGCGGCGCTTGAACCTGGCGCAGGCGTTCAATCCGCTGGGCTCCATCACCGGCGTGTTGGTCGGCCAGCACTTCATCTTTTCCGGCGTGGAGCACACCCCGGCCGAACTCGCGGCAATGGCGCCGGCCGCGCGTGAGGCGTTCTTCGCCACCGAATCGTCGGCCGTGCAGATGCCGTATCTGATCATCGGTGCAGTGGTGGTGCTGTGGGCGATCCTGATTGCGCTGGTGCGCTTTCCCACCGGCGCGCCGGATGCCGACGCTGGTGCCGCGCCCAGGCGCGCACGTTTCAGCGAGTTGCTGCGTAACCGGTTGTTCGTGTTTTCGGTGGTAGCGCAGTTCTTTTACGTGGGTGCGCAGGTCGGGATCTGGAGCTATCTGATCCGCTATCTGCAGGATGCAGTGCCCGGCACGCCGGAAAAGACCGCGGCCACTTACTTGACCATTTCGCTGGTGCTGTTCATGGCTGGCCGCTTCATCGGCACGGCGCTGTTGCGCTATCTGGCGCCTGCGAAGCTGCTGGCAAGTTTTGCAGTGATCAACCTGATCTTGTGTGCGGTGGCGATCGCGCTGCCTGGGTGGACCGGATTGTATGCACTGGTGGCAGCCAGCGTGTTCATGTCGGTGATGTTCCCGACCATCTTTGCGCTGGGCCTGGATGGCATGCACGACGACGCGCGCAAGCTGGGCTCCTCCTTGCTGGTGATGTCCATTATCGGCGGCGCGCTGCTCACCGCGGTGATGGGCGCTGTGTCGGACATGGCTGGCATCCATTGGGCGATGGTGGTGCCGGGTGCGTGCTTTGCCGTGATCCTGCTGTTCGCCTTGCGCGCACGCCGCGCAGTGCCCGTGATTGCAGGAGCCTGAGCATGCCGCGTCTTTGTTATGTGCTGGATCTACACGACGATGCGGCGCTGATCGCCGAATACGAGCGTTGGCATCAGCCCAATGAGGTATGGCCGGAAGTGGTGGCCTCCTTGCGGCAAGCCGGCATCCTGGAACTGGAGATCTTTCGCAGCGGTGATCGGCTGGTGATGCTGATGGACGTGAGCGAGAGCTACGACCCAGCCGCGAAAGCGGCGCGCGATGCAGCCGACCCGCGCATCCAGGCGTGGGAAGCGTTGATGTGGCGGTTTCAAAAGCCGCTGCCGGGCAGTGCGCCAGGAGAAAAGTGGCGCGAGGCCGGGCGGATATTTGCGTTGAGTGAGGCGGTGGCAGCGCAAGGCTGAGTCGCATCCCTCATCCGCCCTGCGGGCCCCTTCTCCCGTAGGCGGGAGAAGGGGGAGAGAAGGGGCTGCAGCGTGCATTTTCCGTTCGCGGGCATGACGACGTTACCGTTCTCACCCCGCAATCATGACGACGTCATCGTTCTTGGCCTTGCAGTCATGACTGCTCTTTCCACACCGCTCGCAGTGATTCCTGCTTCGTCGTTGCTCCGCTCCCGCTTTCCTTTTCCCGCCAGCGGGAGAAGGTGCCCGAAGGGCAGATGAGGGCGCTGGTCAGCCCTGTCGATTGGCTGCCAGGTCTTCCACCCAGAAACGTCCATCCGGGTAGCTGAATTCGGCAATCGAAGACGCGTGCATTTCTGCCGAGAAACCGGGCACCTCCGGTGCCAGATAGCGGCCGTGCTGGATGCGGACCGGGTCCAGGAAGTGTTGATGCAGGTGGTCGACGAATTCGATCGCACGGTCTTCCATCTTGCCGGTGATGGCAACGAAGTCGGCCATGGCCAGATGTTGTACCAACTCGCACAAGCCGACGCCACCGGCGTGCGGAAACACGCGGATGTCGAACTTTGCGGCCAGCAACAGGATGGCGAGATTTTCGTTGACCCCGCCCACGCGTGCAGCGTCGATCTGGATCAGGTCCACCGCGCCGGCCTGCAGCAGTTGCTTGAACACCACGCGGTTTTGCGTGTGCTCGCCCGTGGAGACCGGCACCGGCGTGATGCCCTGGCGAATGGCGGCGTGGCCGAGCACGTCGTCCGGGCTGGTGGGTTCTTCGATCCAGGCGATATTGAATTCGGCCAGCTGGCGCATCCAGTCGATCGCCGGGCCAACGTCCCAGCGCTGATTGGCATCGACTGCCATGGCGATATCCGGGCCGATGGCCTGGCGCGCCAGCCGGCAGCGACGGATGTCGTCCTGCACATTGGCGCCGACCTTGAGCTTGATGGTGCGGAAGCCGTCGGCGACCGCTTCCTTGGCCAGCCGTACCAGCTTCTCGTCCGAGTAACCGAGCCAGCCGGGCGAAGTGGTGTAGGCCGGGTAGCCCTGTTCGATCAGCTGCGCGATGCGTTGCGCGCGCTGCGGTTGCGCATCGCGCAGGATGGCCAGTGCTTCGTCGCGTGTGAGTGCGTCGGTGAGATAACGGAAGTCGATGGTGTCGACCAACTGCTCGGGCGTGAGTTCGGCAATGAAGCGCCACAGCGGCTTCTTCGCGGCGCGTGCTGCCAGGTCCCAGGCGGCATTGATCACTGCGCCGATGGCCATGTGCATCACGCCCTTTTCCGGGCCGAGCCAGCGCAGCTGCGAATCGTTGGTGAGCCGGCGCGCGAACGCGCCAAGATCGGCAATGACGTCTTCCACACGCAGGCCGACCACGTGATCGGCAAGGGCCGCCACCGCGGCGGTCTGCACATCGTTGCCGCGGCCGATGGTGAACACCAGGCCATAACCGGCCAGGTCGTCGGCAGCATCGGTCCGCAGTACGACGTAGGCCGCCGAGTAATCGGGATCGGGATTCATCGCATCGGACCCATCCAGCTCGCGCGAGGTGGGGAAGCGGACGTCGTGGGTATCGAGGGCGACGATGGTGCTCATAAAGTCCTGGACGAGTGGAACAACAAGTTGGGATGCACACCCCCTCCCAACCAGGGAGGGGCTCGGCGACGGCGCGCACTGCCTGTGGTCGCGCGACGCAGGCTCGTTTCAAGCAAGAAAGAATCGAGCCGCTGCTGATGCGCCGTGCTCTATCAATCCCACTCTTACGAAAGGAGGTTCAACCGATATCGCGCGGATGCGCCACCACCGGCTGGCGCTGACGGCCGAGACCTTCGATCTCCAGTTCCATCACGTCACCCGGCTTCAGATACACCGGCGGCTTTTGGCCCAGGCCCACGCCCGGCGGAGTGCCGGTGCTGATCACATCGCCCGGCATCAGCGTCATGTAACGGCTGATGTGGCTGACCAGCTCCGCCACGCCGAACACCATCGTGCGGGTGCTGCCGTTTTGGTAGCGGTGGCCGTTGACCTCCAACCACATCGCCAGGTTCTGCGGGTCGGCGATCTCGTCGCGCGTCACCAGCCATGGGCCGATCGGACCGAAGGTGTCGGCGCTCTTGCCCTTGACCCACTGGCCGCCGTGTTCGAGCTGGAATTCGCGCTCGGACAGATCGTTGATCACCGCGTAGCCAGCCACATGGTTCAGCGCTTGCTCTACCGACACATCGCGCGCCACATCGCCGATCACCACACCCAGCTCCACTTCCCAGTCGCTCTTCACCGAACCGCGCGGGATGATCACCGTGTCATTGGGACCACACACCGCCGTGGTGGCCTTCATGAAAAGAATCGGCATCTTGGGCACTTCCATGCCCGATTCGGCGGCGTGGTCGGCGTAGTTCAACCCCACGCAGATGAATTTGCCGATGCGGCCCACCGCTGCGCCGTAACGCACCTGGCCTTCGATCAGCGGCAGCGTGGCCACATCCAGTGCGCGCAGTTTTTCCAGGCCGGCGGTGGTGATGTGCGCGCCGGCCACATCGTCGATCACACCGCTGAGGTCGCGGATGCGGCCTTCGCTGTCGATCAGGCCAGGGCGTTCGTGGCCTTCGGCGCCAATGCGTACGAGTTTCATGCGGTCTTCCTTTGCAGATGAGAAATGGAGCGGCTAGCAAACCTAGCGCGCGTGCATCGGGTAGATCAGGACGGTGTGCTCACATCGAAGCGAAAGCGCGACAGATCGCATCACCCAAGCGCTGCGGCCGCGGGTGTGGCGGACGGCAGCGTGCGTCGTTGCCGTAATCAGTTGGACCAGCCGCCATCGATGATGTGAGTCTGGCCGGTGGTGAACGACGATTCGTCCGATGCCAGGTACACCACCAGCTGCGCAATCTCGCGCGGGTCGCCCAGGCGGCCCATCGGCTGGCGGTCGGTGAAGCTCTTCCACACCGCTTGTTCGTCGCCGCCCAAGGCTTTGACGCGCTCGCCCAGCGACGGCGTCTTGATGGTGCCCGGGCAGATTGCGTTGCAACGCACGCCCTGCGCCACGTAGTCGGCGGCGATCGCCTTGCTCAGGCCGATCACTGCGGCCTTGGTCACGCCGTACACGAAGCGATTCGGCACGCCCTTGATGCTGGAGGCAACCGACGACATGTTGATGATGCTGCCGCGGCCGCGGTCGAGCATGCCCGGTAACACCGCCTTGCAGGTGTAGTACATCGCATCGACATTGATCGAGAACGAGCGGCGCCAGGCCGGTTCGTCGCAATCGAGAATGCTGCCCTGATGCACGAAGCCGGCGCAGTTGAACAACACGTCGAACGGGCCGTGTGCCTGGATCAATGCGGTAATTGCGGCAGCGTCGGTGACGTCGAGCAGTTGGGTGGTGATGGCGTCCGATTCGGCGGCCAGCGCTTGCAAGGCGGCAGAGTCGATGTCGGTGGCGATCACCTGTGCGCCGGCATGTGCGCAGGCCAGCGCGCTTTCGCGGCCGATGCCGGCGCCGGCGGCGGTGATCAGGCAGCGCTTGCCCTGCAGACGGGAAGTGGGAGTAGTGGGAATCGAGACAGTCATACCGATGAGGTTCCGTGGGTGGGGGCCGCCGGCCGTGGCAGACGATAGAACGAGCGTGCGTTGTCGCCGAAGATGGCTGCCGCGTGTTCGGCGGCGTGCCGGGTGACGAGTTGCTGTGCGAGCGCGAACCAGTGCGCATAATCGGCGCGTAAGGTCAGCACTGGCCAATCGCTGCCCCACAGCAGCCGTTGCGGGCCGAAGCGGGCGAACAGATGCGCGACATACGGCTCCAGCGCGTCCACGCCAGCGCCGCGCGCGGCTTCGGTCAGCAGGCCGGAGAGTTTGCAGTGCACGTTGGGATGTTGCGCCAGAACCGCCATGCCGGCGGCCCAGGCGACGAATTCGCCAGCGGCAATCTGCGGCTTGCCGCCGTGATCCACCACCACGCGCACCCCCGGGTGGCGCTTCAGGCGCGCCTGCAGTGCTGGTACGTGCGTGGCGCGGATCAAGGCGTCAAAGGCCAGATCGTGCGCCAGCAGTGCATCGAAGGCGGCATCCAGGGCGGGATCGGCTAGCCAGTGCACGTCGGCGATGTCCTGCACCATCGGGCGCAGGCCCTTGAGCACGCCGCCGCCGGCACGCACCAGCGCGCCGATGCGTGCGGCGGCATCGGGTGCAGCAAAGTCCACCCAACCGACCACGCCGGCAATGCGCGCATCCTCGCGGGCTAGCTCGAACAGGTAACAGGTCTCGGCTTCGGTGGCGGCAGCCTGCACGACGACGACCTGATCGACAGCGGCGGCGTCCAGCGCCATGCCGACGTCATCCGGGCCGAAGTCGCGGTACAGCGGCGTCAGCTCGGGCGTCAGCCAGTGGTAATCGCCACGGGCCAGGTGCCAGAAGTGCAGATGCGCGTCGACCCGGCTCATGGCGTGGGCAAGTCCGTCGCGAGCAGACCATCATCGCGCAGGCGTTGCCACAGCTCGGGCGCAATGGCGGCCGCAAGCCGCGTGGCCGCCGATCGCACTTCGGCCACGGTACGCATGCCAGCCACTACCGTGGTCACCGCCGGATGCGCCAGCGGGAACTGCAGGGCGGCCGCACCGATATCCACCCCGAACGCCGCGCAGGCCGCGTACAGCCGCTGCGCATGCTGCAGCGTGGCGGTATCGACCGGGGCGTAGTTATAGGTGGCGCCAGGGCCGCGCGCGTCACTGAGCAGGCCGGAGCTGTACGGTCCGGCCGACAGGATCGCCACGTTGCGTTGCTGCGCCTGCTCCAGCAATGCGTGTGCGCCGTGCTGTTCCAGCAGGGTGTAGCGGCCGGCCAGCATCACGCAGTCGAGCGGAAAACGCGGCAACACCTCCAGTGCCACGTCCTGCTCGTTGACGCCCAGCCCGATCGCCCCGCACGCGCCGGCCGCCTTCAGCTCCGCCATCGCCGGCAAGGCCTCCTCCAAGGCCTGGCGCAGCACGTTGACGTGGTTATCGCCATGGGTCAGCGCACCGATGTCGTGCAGCAGCAACACGTCGATGTAGTCGGTGCCCAGGCGCTCCAGGCTGGAGGCGAACGCGCGCCGCACGCCGTCGGCGCTGTAATCGAACTCGGCGCGGCGACCGGCCACTGCAAAGCCGTCGCGGCCGGCGGCGGCCTGGGCGTCGTCGTAGACGCAGCGGCCGACCTTGGTCGACAGCGTGTAGGCCTTGCGCGCTACCCCGGCCAGGCCACGGCCCAGGCGTGCTTCGCTCAGCCCATAGCCGTAGTAGGGCGCGCTATCGAAGTGACGGATGCCGGCCTCGAACGCGCCTGCGACCGCGGCCAGTGCGTCTGCCTCATCCACTTCCGTGTACAGATTTCCGATCGGCGCCGCGCCGAAGCCCAGTGCCGACAGCTGCACGTCGGTGCTGCCGAGACGCTGCCGTGCCATGCCGCTCACGTACGCCGCTCCGCGAGCAGGTTGGATGCGCAGCAAGCGCATTGGGAATCTGGAAAGCAGGGACTGAGCATTACAACGTCCACCAGCGAGCAGGTGCCCGGCTGTTCGCATATGAATATGGCAATCATCAATGAACAGATCACGCTGCAGTGCAGCATTATGGCGATATCGGCTTGCCGGCGTCTGTGCGGACACGCATCGCGATGTCGAATTCCGCAGCCGACATGAGTCAGGCCAACGCGGACGAGAAGGGTCGGGTCATCGTCGTGATCCTGTTCGACGCGATCCGTAGGCTGTGGAGCGCGCAGCTCGCTGTGCAGATCATCGGCTCCACCGACCTCGGTCGCTTGGAGGGTGAAGACAGCATGGACGCGCGTGGCCACAACGCACCGGCCCATCCGCGTGCGCCTGACCAACCACCACCAAGTGCTGGAATCGAATGTTCTTTCGATAAAGGTCGGCAGTGGATGCGCCAGCCCACCCCGCATCGAGGTATCCGGATTGCGTCACACCGTGTTCGGTGGCTGTTTGAGCCGGCAGGTCGGCGTGCAGGTCGCGCAACAAGGCAAGGTGATAGTGCGTGACTTGCGCTGCCACGCGCCTGCATGCGGACGGCTCGCGCCACGCGGCGAGAGCGTCAAACGGCGAGGTCCGGGGGGACCTCGCCGTCAGGCGTTACAGCCACCATCACTCCATCGCTTAGTGTCAGCGGGAGACGGTCGGTGCGAAGAACCGGATGTGTGCGTCGTGCGACATGCCGATTCCGCGGACTGGGCGTTCCTGTCTGGCAGCGACGCAGTCGCGCTATCGATCGCAGTTAACCGCAGCAGTAGCAGACGTTGCCCTGGCCCAGGTCGCCGCCGAATTCCGGACACTCGGCTTTGCAGGCCCATGCACTACACGATTCGACTTTCGGCTGTGCGTTATCGACCGCCATCACCTGGAAGGCACCGAACCCGGTGCTTGCCAGAAAGGTCGCTGCCATCAACGCACTGCGTAAGGTGACCCAACGCTTCTTCATGCATTACTCCTTCACCGTTGCAAAAGCCGCTGGCGCGTCCGTGTGGCGCAAGGCGGCGACGAGTTCCTGCACCCGCTCCGTGGTATCGAAAACGCCAAGATGGGAATGGCGCACGCGCCCCTCCGCATCAATGGCCATCAGCAGCGGCACGTTGCGCGCGCGAAACAGCATCAACGCGCGACGATCGGTCAACGTGACCACCGGAAAATCGAAACCGTGCACATGTGCATAGCGCGCGGCCTGGGCAGCATCGCAATGGCACACGCCCAACAGCTGCGGCCTGCCCGGCAGGTTGGCCTGCAACTGTTGCGCCGCGCGCAGCACGGTCGGTGCCGAGCGCTGGCAATAGGGGCAGGTGGTGGTGAAAAAGAACAGCACCTGCGCTGGCCCATGCGGAGCGCCGAGCAAATGGCGCTGACCAGCGCCATCGGTCACTTCGATACGCGGCACGTACATGCCTTCGTAGGGTGTGCTGATGCGCGTCTGCAGCCATTGCTGCTGCACACGCAACTGCCGGTTCTGCCACGCCAGCACAGCAATCAATGCACATGCCACCAGCAGGCCCATCCAGAGCCAGGGGAAACGTCGCGCCATTCAAGCTCCAACAGCGTTCTGGGTGCCCGAGCCTTGCCCAGGCATCAGCACATGGTCAATGGTGATATCGACAACTGCGATGTCGCACGGGATGCGGCTGTGGATGCGATCACGCCCGCCCGCTTGGGCCTGTCACTGATGCATGGTGGCGGGATGGGTGTTTGCGCAATCCGGTCAACCGCTGAGCGTGCAATGCGGCATCGGCGTCGGCGTACATGTGCACATACGGATTGCTTGACGTGTCGAACGCAAGCGCACCGTCAAACCAACCTCGTATGCAGGCCGATCTGCGGTAGCTGCACGCGGGCGCGATCACGCAAGCACGCCAGAAACACAGAAACCACCAGACGCGAAAGCGGCATCGCCACACGCGCTGCCCACGCAGCGCTAGCTGCTGTCCAGCGTCCAGCCGTGCCCGCTCGTGGCATGCTGTGCGCCACGGCGCGTGGGTGCGTGCCGGCCTTCCCAGGATCATGTGATGCGCGCGATGGCGTTCTCCGCTCGGCTGTGCGTGCTGGCACTGCTTGCCTGCAGCGCGGCACAGGCCAATGACAGCAGTTTCGGCGACGACAACGGCACCATCCGTCTGCTGCATCAGGCCGACATCAGCATGGACCGCGAAGCGCTGCTGCTCAGCGAAGCGCGCGTGCAGGTGGATTATGTGTTCACCAATCACAGCGAGCGCGACCTGAGCGTGCCGGTGGCCTTTCCCATGCCGCCGATGTATTTCGGTATGGCAGACCACAGTGCACTGACCGATTTCAAACTCTGGGCCGACGGCAAACCGGTCGCCACCACGCGCAAGCTGGTGGTGCTGCTGGATGATGGCAGCGACATCTCCAAGACGTTCGCCGCCACCGGCTGGACCCCGGACGACGTCGCCGCCTTCACCGAATCGTCCACGCCGCCGAAGGGACGCAAGCGGCTGCCCGCGCGCTGGGTCGATGGCGATGGGCAACCGCGCTTCACGCTCAACGAGTACTTCGTCTGGCAGCAGAAATTTCCCGCTAAAGGAAGCGTGCAGATCCGCCACACCTACACACCCAGCGTGTCCACCGGCGTCCCGCAGCCCAGCAGGTATTTGCTGGAGACGTATGCAGAAGACACCTGCATCGAGCCGGCCACCAAAGCCAGCATGCAGCGTCGCGAAGGCCAGTACGGTCTGGGCTGGGCCAACCTGCGTTATGTGCTCACCACCGGCAAGAACTGGAACGGCCCGATCAAGGACTTCCAGCTGACCATCCGCAAGCAGGCGCCCAGCGACATCCTGAGTGTGTGCTTCGACGGCGAACTGAAAAAGATCGACCCGCTGACCTTCCAGTTCAAGCAGGCCAACTTCGTGCCGATGCGCGATTTGAACGTGTTGTTCGTGCGTGCGGCAGAGTAAATCGAACCGGAAACCTCAGCGTACGCGCCAACGAGTGTGCGAGGCGGCGTTACCGATTAGGCCCATCGCGGCAGTTGTCTGCAGCGCGCAGCAAACGAATGCTGTCCGCTGGACTACGTCGCCGGCAAGGGGCGCGGGTCTACGTCAGTCGTCTTCCGGCGGCGGCAGCACGATGCCGTCGGCATCGATGGCGAGCTTGCCGGCCATCAGCACTGCCTGGGTACGATTGGTGACGCCGAGCTTGCGCAGGATGGCGGTGACATGCGCCTTGATGGTGGCTTCGGACACGCCCAGGTCGTAGGCGATCTGCTTGTTGAGGCGCCCGGCGCCCAGCATTTGCAGCACGCGGAATTGTTGCGGAGTGAGATCGCGCAGACGCTGGCCAACTTCGCGTTCTTCGCTATCGGTGGGCGGCAGGTTTTGCGCTTCGGCCGGGATCCAGCGCTCGCCATCGAGCACGGTGGCCAATGCACGCCCGATGGTGTCCGAATCGGCAGACTTGGGAATGAAGCCGAACGCGCCGTGGTCGATCGCCCGCCGCATTACGGTGGGTTCTTCGCGTGCGGACACCACCACCACCGGCAATTGCGGATGCAGCGAGCGCATATGCACCAACGCACTGAAACCCTGCGCGCCCGGCATGTTGAGATCCATCAGCAATAGATCGGCATCCGGCTGCGCATCGGCAAGGGTGTACAACGCATCCACCGTGTCGGCCTCGAACAACTGCACCCCCGGCATGACCCGCTGCACCGCCCCGCGCAAGGCCTCGCGAAACAGGGGATGGTCATCGGCGATCAGCAGGGTCGTCATTGAGGGGCCGGGAATGGGGAATGGGGAATCGCAAAGGCAATAGCGAAGAGCGGCGTGGCAAGCAACAACAACAACAACAGCGTCGATGCGGTGACGTTGAAGAAGAGAATTGGCAACGGTGAATAAATGTAGGGGTCGGGAACCGGCTTTTACGAATCCCCAATCCGCCTATGTATTTCCCACTCCTAGGGGAACCGGTCTAACGATTCCCCAATCCCGATTCCCCATTCCCAACGCGCGTTATCGCGTTAGCCGCTCATTGACCAGCGAATCCACCACCGATGGATCCGCCAGGGTCGAGGTGTCGCCCAACTGGTCCGGGGCGTTCTCGGCGATCTTGCGCAGGATGCGGCGCATGATCTTGCCCGAGCGCGTCTTCGGCAGGCCGGGAGCCCACTGCAGGTGATCGGGCGAGGCGATCGGGCCGATCTGCTTGCGTACCCAGCTCACCAGTTCCTTGTGCAGGTCTTCGCTGGGGGTCTCGCCGGCGATCAGGGTCACGTAGGCATAGATGCCCTGGCCCTTGACGTCGTGCGGGAAGCCGACCACGGCCGCTTCGGCGACCTTGGGGTGCGAGACCAGCGCGCTTTCCACTTCGGCGGTGCCGATGCGGTGGCCGGAGACGTTGATCACGTCGTCCACGCGGCCGGTGATCCAGTAGTAGCCGTCGGCATCGCGGCGGCAACCGTCGCCGGTGAAGTAGCTGCCCGGATAGGTGCGGAAATAGGTGTCGACGAAACGCTGGTGGTCGCCGTAGACGCTACGCATCTGGCCCGGCCACGAATCCAGCAACACCAGATTGCCCTCGGTGGCGCCTTCCAGGATCTTGCCTTCGGCATCGACCAGCGCCGGCTGCACGCCGAAGAACGGCAGGGTGGCCGAGCCCGGCTTGAGATCGACTGCGCCGGCCAGCGGCGAGATCAGGATGCCGCCGGTTTCGGTCTGCCACCAGGTGTCCACGATCGGGCAGCGGCTGTCGCCGACTACCTCGTAGTACCAGCGCCAGGCTTCCGGATTGATCGGCTCGCCGACGCTGCCGAGCAGGCGCAGGCTCTTGCGCGAGGTTTTCTTGACCGGCGCTTCGCCATCGCGCATCAGCGCGCGGATGGCGGTGGGCGCGGTGTAGAACAAGGTGACCTGGTGCTTGTCGATCACTTCCCAGAAGCGCGACACGTTCGGGTAGTTGGGCACGCCTTCGAACATCACCGCGGTGGCGCCATTGGCGAGCGGGCCGTAGACGATGTAGCTGTGGCCGGTCACCCAGCCCACGTCGGCGGTGCACCAGTAGATGTCGTCTTCGCGCAGGTCGAACACCACTTCATGCGTGTAGCTGGCAAACAGCAGGTAGCCGGCGGTGGTGTGCAACACGCCCTTGGGTTTGCCGGTGGAGCCGGAGGTGTAGAGGATGAAGAGCGGGTCTTCGGCGTTCATGCGCTCGGGGTCGCACTCGGCCGGCTGGCCGTCGACCACGTCATGGAACCAACGGTCGCGCGGTGCCTGCATCTCCACCGCACCGCCGGTGTGGCGCACCACCAGCACGGTTTCGACCGTGTTGGTGCCGGGAATCTTCAGCGCTGCATCCACATTGGCCTTGAGCGGGATCTTCTTGCCACCACGCAGGCCTTCGTCGGCGGTGATGATGAGCTTGCTCTGGCAATCGATGACGCGGTCGGCGATCGAGTTGGCAGCAAAGCCGCCGAATACCACCGAATGCACCGCACCGATGCGCGCGCAGGCGAGCATGGCCACGGCGGCATCGACGATCATCGGCAGATAGATGGTGACCCGGTCGCCCTTCTTGACGCCCAGGTTGCGCAGCGCATTGCCCAGCTTGCAGACGCGCTCGTACAGCTCGCGATAGGTGACAGGGTAGGACTGCGCATCCGGGCTGTCGGGTTCGAACAGCAGCGCGGTCTTGTCGCCGCGCGTGGCCAGCTGGCGGTCCAGGCAGTTGACGCTCGCGTTGAGCTCGCCATCGCCGAACCAGCGGATATGAAAGTCCTCCAGCGCGTAGCTGACGTCCTTGACCTGGGTGGGTTGCTTGAACCATTCCAACCGCTGCGCGGCCTTGCCCCAGAACTGCTCGGGGTGTTCGATCGATTCGCGGTACAGCGCGGCGTACTGCTCGCGCGTCACGCGCGCATCGGCGGCGAACGCGGGATCGACGGGATAAACATCAGCCATGGCACCCTCACTTGCGATGAACTTGTCGGAAGAGGGCGTTACGGCTGCCCTCGGTAGACGATCAGTGTGCCGCATCCATTCTGTCCCGGCGGCCAACGGCGCCTTAGACCATGGTCGTAACCCCTCGGGAAGTGCACCAGCGCACACCCATTGCCGGCTGCAGTGCGCCCATCGGTCATCTTGCGCAATGCTGCGCTGCAGCTACGACCAAAGGCGAATAGGCTCCGGAGCGCGGACTGCCGCACGCTCCGCACAGCATCGCCATCAAGCGCGAGGCCTTCATTGGGGAGAGGGGTCCATGAAACACCGTACTGCACCGCTGGTACGCCATCCGTTGGCGGCCGCGTTGTTCGTCGCCACCATTTTGCCGGGCGTGGCGTTCGCACAGACGGCCAAGGAAAAGGCATTGGAAGCGCGCATCGCCGAGCTTGAGCGTCAGGTCCAGCTGCTGGTCTCCGCGCAGCAACAACAGCAGGGCCAGATCGCGCAGACGCAGACGCAAGTCAGCAAAGTGCGCACCTTGCAGGCACAGACGCCGCCTGCACCGGTGGTGCCTGCCGGCAAGAAGCCGATCCAGCTGACCAGCATCACGCCAAACGCAGCGGCGGGGACCACGTTCCGTTACGGCGGTTTCATCAAGGCCGACTTCATGACCACCCGCACCTCCGACGGCGCATTGGCCGAAGGCGCGGTGGGGCGTTACCTGTACATCCCGACGCAGACACCCATCGGCGGGCAGGCGTCGAGCACCGACACCGACTTCCATGCCAAGTTCTCGCGCTTCAACCTGGGCGTGGACACGGTCACCGAAAACGGCGACAAGATCACCGGCTTCATCGAACTGGATTTCTTCGGCAACGCGCTGGCCAACCAGGTCAACAATCTGTACGGCGGCACCTTGCGCCACGCTTACGTGAGCTGGAACAACTGGCTGGCCGGCCAGACCTGGTCCAACTTCATCGATCCCACCATCCTGCCGGAAGCGGCCGATATCGTCGGGCCGACCGACGGTGCGTTGTTCAGCCGCCAGACCCAGATCCGTTACACCCGCGGCGCCTTCAGCGTGTCGGCAGAAAACCCCGAGACGCTGACCACGCCCTACCAGGGCGGCAACACCATCCTGGCCTCCGACCATGGTGCGATGCCGGACCTGACCGCGCGCTACAACTGGAAGGGCACCTGGGGCACGTTCGGTCTGTCGGCCATTGCGCGCCAGTACCGCACCCGCAGCGCGCTGACCAACGACACCGACTTCGGCGGCGCCATCGCCGGCGGTGGCCGCTGGATCATCAATGCCAATAACGATCTGCGTTACCAGCTCAGCTACGGCGAGGGCCTGGGGCGCTATCTGGGTCTGGGTAATGGCTCGGATGTGGAGATCGACATCGACGGCAATATCCAGACCGTCAGCACGATTGCCGGCTGGGTGGCCTGGCGTCACGACTACAACGCCAAGCTGCGCAGCACCATCATGTATTCGCGGGTGAACTACGACCACGACATCGCCAATACCGGCGCGCTGGCGAGCAAATCGCAGCAGAGCATCCGCGCCAACGTCTTCTATTCGCCGCTGCCCAAAGTCGATGTGGGTGCCGAGCTGATGTACGGCCGTCGCGAAGCCGAAAACGGCGACAGCGGCGACATCTCGCGCCTGCAGTTCACCACCAAGTACAGCTTCTAAGCTTCATCCCGCCGGCGGCCCCCCACGTATGTGGGCGGGCCATGCCGCCCGCACTCCAGGAGACAGACCATGACCGTCTCGAATGACGCGTTGATCGCCAAGATCGATGCCAATCCGAAGTACCACGCACTCAAGCGTCAGCGCAACACGCTGGGCTGGACACTCACCGTGCTGATGTTGCTGGCCTATTACGGCTACATCGGCCTGATCGCGTTCGATAAGGAGTTCCTCGCCAAGCCAATCGGTGCCGGCGTGACCTCGATCGGCATTCCGATCGCGATCGGGGTGATGGTGTTCACCATCGTCATCACCGCCATCTACGTGCGTCGCGCCAACAACACCTATGACCAGCTGACCGCGCAGATCCTTGAGGAAGCCCGCAAATGAGCAAGACTTCGCGCCTTCTCCTGATTCTGGCCGGCCTGCTGCCGGCAGGCCTCGCACTGGCCGCTGGCGGCGACATGGGCCAGGTCGACAAGCAGCCTACCAACTGGGTGGCGATCGGCATGTTCGGTTTCTTCGTGCTGGGCACCTTGTGGATCACCAAGTGGGCGGCGGCCAAGACCAAGTCGGCCGCTGACTTCTATACTGCCGGCGGCGGCATCACCGGTTTTCAGAACGGCCTGGCGATCGCTGGCGACTTCATGTCGGCGGCCTCGTTCCTGGGCATTACCGCGGCGGTGATGGCCAACGGTTACGATGGCCTGATCTATGCGATCGGCTTTCTGGTCGGTTGGCCCATCCTGACCTTCCTGATGGCCGAACGGCTGCGCAACCTCGGCAAGTACACCTTTGCCGACGTGGCCGGCTACCGCTTCGCGCCGACCGCCATCCGCAGCTTCGCCGCGTCCGGCACGCTGGTGGTGGTGTTGTTCTATCTGATCGCACAGATGGTCGGTGCCGGTGCGTTGATCAAGCTGCTGTTCGGCCTGGACTACTGGGTCGCGGTGACCCTGGTCGGCGTACTGATGATGATCTACGTGCTGTTCGGCGGCATGACCGCAACGACCTGGGTGCAGATCATCAAGGCCGTGCTGCTGCTGACCGGCGTGACCTTCATGGCCGTGGCGATCATGTGGCACTTCAACTTCAGCTTCGAGGCGCTGTTTGCCGAGGGCGTGCGGGTGAAGACGGCCATTGCGGCCAACGGCGGCGCATCGCCCGAGGATGCGGCAAAAGCAGGCCTGGCGATCATGGGCCCGGGCGGCTTCGTGAAGGACCCGATCTCGGCGATCTCGTTCGGCATGGCGTTGATGTTCGGCACCGCCGGCCTGCCGCACATCCTGATGCGCTTCTTCACCGTTCCCGATGCCAAGCAGGCGCGCAAGTCGGTGCTGTGGGCGACCACCTGGATCGGCTACTTCTACATCCTGATCTTCATCATCGGCTTCGGTGCGATCGCGCTGGTGCTGACCAACCCGCAGTTCGCCGATGTTGCCACCGGCACCATCCACGGCGGCAAGGGCGCGGCCAACATGGCGGCGGTGCTGGTCGGCAATGCGGTCGGCGGCAACGTGTTCATGGGCTTCATCTCGGCGGTGGCCTTCGCCACCATCCTGGCGGTGGTGGCAGGGTTGACCCTGTCCGGCGCCTCGGCGGTGTCGCATGACCTGTATGCCACGGTGATGAAGAAGGGCAACCCGGCGCCGGGCTCGGAGCTCAAGGTCTCGCGTGCCACCACCTTGGTGCTGGGCGTGATCGCGGTGCTGCTGGGCATCGTGTTCGAGAAGCAGAACGTGGCCTTCATGGTGTCGCTGGCATTCGCCATCGCGGCCTCGGCCAACTTCCCGGTGCTGATCCTGTCGTTGTTGTGGAAGAACTGCACCACCCGTGGCGCAGTGACTGGCGGGTTCCTCGGCCTGATCTCTTCGCTGGTGCTGACGATCCTGTCGCCGTCGGTGTGGGTGGATACGCTGGGGAACGCAGCCGGCTCGGCGCCGTTCCCGTACACCTCGCCGGCGCTGTTCTCGATGACGATCGGCTTTGTCGGCATCTGGTTGTTCTCGGTGCTGGATCGCAGCCCGCAGGCAGCCAACGAACGCGCAGCGTTCAAGGCGCAGCAGATCCGTGCCGAAACCGGCCTGGGTGCCAGCGGTGCGTCCGGTCACTGATCGACCGGCGTCATTGGTATTGTGATCGCAGACGCCGGCCCAGTGCCGGCGTTTTGCGTTTGGGAGGCTGCTGTCCTGGCGAGGACTCGGCTGGACGATCGCACTAAGACTCAGCACGTTACTGGCCAGCGTGGCAGCGCATGCGCTGTGGGCAGGTCACCGCGATGCCATCGAACCTTGGCGTGGCTGGTGGAGTCGCCACTGCTACATGCGTGCGACCCGGCTTGTGCGCGGCCTAGCGACTGGCGGCATGCCCGTCACTGGCGCCACCGACAATGCGGCTGCACCGCTGCAAGCCGAGCACAAGGTGCTGGATGCGCTCACCCCAACGACAGCAGCAACAGGCACGTGGAGGTGTTCGACGATGACTGCCACACGCGTGCAACCGCGAAGTGGCACCGCCGTCTTCCGCTCACCAGCGCATCGACTGGCAGCAAGAAACGTAGCGACGCCGCCGTGCGTCCACCGGCGACGCGCTTAGCGGAAGTAACGCGCCTTCAACGGCAAGGTGGCCGCGCCAATCGCGCAGGCATCGGCCGGCGCTTCGGCCGGAAGCAGCAAGGGCATCGGGCGGTCATGGTCGCGGCGTGGCAGGTTGTCGATCTGCACCGCGGCGATCAAGCGCTGCGCCAGATCGCCCGGCAGGCGACCGCCAAACACGATGGCTTCGGGGTCGCACACGGCCGTGATGGCGGAAACGATCAACGATATCCCCGGTGCGCTGCGGGCGATCCAACGCTCGATCGCCGACCAGGCCGGATCGTAGGCCGCCAGCACGCTGCGCACATCGGCGAATGCCACGCCGTCTTCGGCCAGCAGTTCCCGCAGCAGTTCCAGGGTGGGGCACTCCATCTGCTGCGCCGGCAACATGCCGGCGAACTCGCCCGCATTGCCACGTGCGCCACGCATGACCTGGCCGTCGATGACCAGGCCGCCCCCCAGACCGTAACTCAGAAACAGATACGCAAAGTCGCGGTAGCGCTGACCCACGCCCAGCATCGCTTCGCCAGCAGCGGCAACGCTGCCGTCGTTATCCATCCACACCGGTTGCCCGAACGTCTCGGCCAGCCACGGGCACAGGGCGATCTGACCCAGGGCGCGCAGCGGCTCGGGCGGGTTGATGAAGGCATCCTCCCCGGTGAAAAACCCACTCATTGCAACGCCGACGCCCAGGCGCGTGCCAGCCGCGTCCGCACGTGCCAGCAGCGCGGCATCGGCGGCCTGCAGCTGGGTGAGCACGCCGTACAAGGTGGTATCGGTCAGCGCGGTCTCGCTGACGGCCAACACCGCTCCGGAAAAATCCGCCAGCGCCAAGGTCAGCGCATCGGTGGCGATGGAGATACCCAGCGTGTGCCCGTACGCCGGATTCAGCGACACCGCCACGCCGGGCTTGCCGCGCCCGTTGCGCGCCACCGATTCGCCCATCTGCACCATGCCGCGCGCTTGCAGACCTTCGATCAGACGCACTGCGGTCTGCACGGTCGTTCCGGTGCCCCGGCTGAGGTCGGCACGGGTAAGTACGCCGGCCCGCCGCAGGCGGTCGAGCATGTCGCGCTCGTTGATGCTCAGATTGGGAAGAGCTGGCGAATGCGGCGGCAACGCGACGGCGGCTGATGACGGCATGGCTAGCGGCGTCATAGGGGGTAGCGCTAGCTTACCCACGTCGGCTGGGCTAACTAAATTCTCAGTAAATGATTGATTGATCGCTGCTGTTACTTGCAGATGCCACTCTCGTGCTGTCGCCCGTGGCAGTTGTCTCAACTGGTCCTGATTTGCAGGTAGACGCCCCCGTGCCGCCGCTCGACGGCAAGCGCGCCCGGTCGTCCGTCGGCATCTAAACATGCGGCACGCATCTGGACGGGACGTGCACAAATGCGCCCGCATCCATCGCTGCATTGCGTGGCACGCGTGCCCCGTTGCCCTCCAACGCGGGGACGCATTGCTCCACCGTCCTGAGGCACGGCACATGCGCGGTACCATTGGTGGTTTGAACCACGGTCCACGCCATGAAGATTGCCTCCTGGAACGTCAACTCGCTCAACGTGCGTCTGCCGCACCTGCAACAGTGGCTCACCGCGTTCGCGCCGGATGTGGTGGGGATCCAGGAAACCAAGCTGGAAGACCATAAGTTTCCGGACGCAGCACTGGCTGCGCTGGGCTACCGCAGCGTGTTCTGCGGGCAGAAGACGTACAACGGTGTCGCGATCCTGTCGCGTTCGCCGGCGCTGGACGTGCAGATGGGCATCCCCGGCTTCGACGACGTGCAGCAGCGCGTCATCGCCGCCACGGTCGATGGCGTGCGCATCATCGATCTGTATGTGGTCAACGGCCAGGACGTGGGCACCGACAAGTACGCCTACAAATTGCGTTGGCTGGCCGCAGCGCACGAGTGGATCGCCCAGGAGCTGCAAAAGTATCCGCAGCTGGTGGTGCTGGGCGACTTCAACATCGCCCCGGATGCGCGCGACGTGCACGATGCGACGGTGTGGAATGAGCACCACATCCTCACCTCGACCGACGAACGCGCCGCGTTGGAAAAACTGCTGGCGCTGGGCCTGCACGATGCATTCCGGTTGCACAACCAGGATGCCGAGCAGTTCAGCTGGTGGGATTACCGCCAGGCCGGCTTCCGTCGCAATCTTGGCCTGCGCATCGACCTGACGCTGGTGTCCGATGCCTTGCGCGCGCGCGCCGTGGCGTCGGGCATCGACCGCGAACCGCGTACCTGGGAACGCCCCAGCGATCATGCGCCGGCGTGGGTACGGCTGGCGGAGGCGGGCGCATGAGCGAGCGGCATCTGCGTCGCAGCACGCACAAAGTAGGCGATGTCACGCTGGCGCCGGTGCATCGTCTGAGTTGCCACTGCGGTGCAGTGCAAATCGATCTGGATCTGCCGCATGGCCTGCTCGATCCGCGTCGTTGCGATTGTTCGATGTGCCGCCGGCGTGGCGCCATCGTCGCCTCGGTCCCGCTCGATGGCCTGCACGTGCTGCAGGGCGAAGAGGTGCTGCGCCTGTATCAGTTCAACACACACGCCGCTGCGCATTATTTCTGCGGTGTGTGCGGTATTTACACCCATCACCGGCGCCGCTCCAATCCCAACGAATACGGCTACAACGTCGGCTGCCTGGAAGGCGTCAACCCCTATGCGCTGAACATCGCCGTGCCGGTGGAAGACGGTGTCAACCATCCGGCCGATCGCGCTGCTGCGGAAGGCTGATACGACAACGCCCGGGCAGACCCGGGCGTTGCATGGAGCCAGGTGTGTGAGGCGATACGTTAGCGCAGGCGGCCGCGGGTAAACAGATTGACGATGGCCAGCAGGATCACCGCACCCACCAGCGACCACACGAAGGTCCACAGCGTGATGGCCTGGTTGATGCCGCCGCCGAACAGGAAACCAGCGATCAGCGCACCGACGATGCCGACCACCACATTGAGGATGATGCCCTGTTGTGCATCGCGACGCATGATGATGCTGGCCAGCCAACCCACGACGCCGCCGACGATCAACCAGATGATGATGCCCATGTTGCTGATCTCCTTGTTCACGTGCACCGGAGGTGGTGCATGGGCGCCATTCAACGCAGCTGCGCGTGAAGCAGCTGTCGAGCGCCATGAACGGCGTCGCCAAGCGTTTGGCTTGGTGCACAGCGCGTGACAGCGCACGCGAATTGGCGGGTTGGCCCAGTGCAGCTGTGGCTGCGCCCGCACCGGCACGGCGAACGCGGCGAGCCGCAGGCACGTCAGCTGCTTGGCCTGGCGCTGGGCATCGACCCGGCGCTGGTGCCCTTGCAGCGCGATGCACGCGGGCGTCCATCGCTGCAGCCGGCGCTCCCCGACCGCGATACCGGTTGGAGCCATAGCGGCGAGTATCTGCTGGTGGGGCTGGGCGAAGGCGTGAGGCTGGGTGTGGATCTGGAGCGCATCCGCGCGCGTCCGCGCGTGCTGGAGATCGCGCAACGCTTCTTCCATCCCGACGAAATCGCCTTGCTCACCGCGCTGGCGCCGGACGCACAACACGCGCTGTTCTTTCGGCTGTGGTGCGCAAAGGAAGCCTTGCTCAAGGCATATGGGCATGGGCTGTCGTTCGGCTTGCATCGGCTTGCATATGCACTCACGCCCGACGGCGCGCTGCACCTGCAGTGGTGCGATCCGGCACTCGGCCAGGCCGCGCAATGGCAGTTGCACGAATGGTGGGCTGCACCGGAGTGTCGCGCGGCGTTGGCGTTTTATCCGTTGGCGGACGCGTAAGCCGGCCGCCGCGTGTTGTTACGTCACACCGTGCGGCAGAATCGGCTGACGAAACTGCGCCACGCCATCCAGGTCGCGCAAGGTCACCGTGAGCACGCCGCTGCGGCCATCGATCTCCACTTCGCCGAAGAACTGGTAACCGGCCAGCGGTGACGTGTTGGGCGCAGGTGGTGCCTTTTGAAACACCACGCTCGGGCCAAACGTGGCATCCAGCGCATTGGGCCCGAAACTGCCGGCATTGAGCGGGCCGCCGACAAATTCCCAGAATGGCTCGAACTGCTGAAACGCCGCCCGGTCGGGATGGTAGTAATGGGCCGCGCAGTAATGCACATCGGCGGTGAGCCACACCGTATTGCGGATGCGTGCGTGGCTGATGAAGCGCAACAGCGCGGCGATTTCCTGTTCGCGGCCACGCGGCACGCCGGGATCGCCATTGGCAATCGCTTCCCAGCGCGGGCGCCCGTTCGCATCTTCGCCATCGGGCACTTGCAGGCCGATCGGCATGTCGGCAGCAATCACTTTCCACTGCGCGCGTGAGCCGGCCAGTTCGCGTTGCAGCCACGCCAATTGTTCCGGCCCGAGAAACGCGGCATCGGGGCCGGGTTGCGGTTGCAGGTTGTCGCTGTTGGCGCCGCGGTAACTGCGCATGTCCAGCACGAACACATCCAGCAGCGGGCCGTAGGAAATCTTGCGATAGATGCGTCCGTTGCCATCGGCGCGCACGCCGCGCATCGGCGCATATTCCAGGAACGCCTGGCGAGCGCGCTTGGCCAGCACGTCGATGTCGCGCACCTGGTAGCGCGCATCCAACTGCTTGCCGGGCGACCAGTTGTTGGTGGTTTCGTGGTCGTCCCATTGCCAGAGTTGCGCCACCTCGGCATTGAAGCGGCGCACATGCGCATCGAGCAGGTTGTAGCGGTAGTTGCCGCGGAATTCGTCCAGCGTTTCGGCCACCTTGCTCTTGGCCGCAGTGGTGAGGTTGCGCCAGCGCTTGCCTTCTTCCACGATCAGCTCGGCCGGAATCGGGCCATCGGCATAGATGGTGTCGCCGCTGTGCAGGAAGAAATCCGGATTGCGCTCGCGCATCGCGCTGTAGATACGCATGCCGCCGATCTCCGGATTGATGCCGAAGCCCTGGCCCACGGTATCGCCGCTCCAGACAAAGCGCACATCGCCACGCGCCTGCGGCGCACTGCGTAAATGGCCGTGGACGGGCGCGCTCAGGACACCGCTGTCTGCATCTTCGAAGCGCACGCGATAGAAGATGTCCTGATCGCGCGGCAGGCCGCTCAGATCCGCGCGTGCGGTGAAGTCGTGCGCCGGCGACGCCATCGTGCCGTCCACGCGTCGCGCCTGGCGCAGGCTTGGGCGGGTGTCCCATTCCACGCGCAACCGCGCTGGGCGATCGGCACGGCTCCACAGCATCGCGCGGCCGTCCAGCACATCGCCGCTTTGCACGCCGTCGGTGATGGTCGGTCGCCCCGACGGCGCGGCCAGAGCGCGTGTGGACCAACCGGTAGCGGCCGGCAGCAACAAACCGGCCCCCAACCCTTGCAGGATGCGGCGGCGGGCGGGATCGGAGGCGGTCATGGCGTGTCCTTCAGGCAGCTGCAGCAGCGTGCAGGTGTAGCGCTGCCGTCTTACCGCTGCATGTCCATTCCTACGTCTGACCGCCTCAATGCGATGGCCGACACGGTGTGCCGTGATCGGAGTGCTATGGGCAGCCGTTTCGGCGCAGTGCAGACTTACGCTGCCGCAGCTCAGGCCTCCATTGCGCCGGGTCTGCCGTCTTCCACCATGAAACGTTTCGTCGTCGACACCGTGGCGTTGCGGTCGCGCCGATCGGAGATGCCTTGCAGCCGCGTTTCCATCCGTCCTGGCGTGACCGTCACCGACACATAGCCGCGCGTTTCGCCGTCCACGTAATGCACGTGCGGGTTGGCTGCCATGGTCGCGTGCAGTTCGACATTGCTCTGGCCGTCGGAGGTGATCGAGGTGCCGACGAATTCGGTGGCCAGCGTTGCCGACGCGTCGTCGGCCGGATCGGCCTTCAGATCGGTGACCCAGTACGAGTGGATGTCGCCGCCCCAGAACACCGGGTTACGCAAGCGCGTCTTGGCAATCGCATCGAGCATGCGCTCGCGCGTCGCCGGGTAGCCATCCCAGCCGTCGGTCCAGTGCCCGACCACGCCATCGCGCCCTGCCTGCCGCATCGGTGCCACCAGCAAATCCTGCGCAATGACGTTCCAGCGCGCAGGTGACTGGGCGAAGCCGCCATGCAGCCAGCGCTCCTGCTCCCAACCGAGCATGGTGCGCTGCGGGTCGGTGCGCTCGCGGCAACTGTCGGCCACCACGTGGCCGCCGCGCCAGCCATTGGCCTGCGGGCAGGGTTGCTCGCTACGGTACTGGCGGCCATCGAGCACGTAAAAACGCGCCAGCTGGCCGTAATCCAGCGAGCGGTAGATGCGCATGTCCGCGCCGTGCGGGCGATGCCGGGCCCGCAGCGGGAAATGTTCGTAAAAGGCGCGGTAGGCGGCAGCGCGCCGGGCCAGAAAGGTGTCGACCGGAATCGACGGGTCCTGCGACCAGCGGTTGGCGTAATCGTTCTGCACCTCGTGGTCGTCCCAGGTCGCCACGCAGGCGCTGCCGGCATGCAGCGCCTGCAGGTCCGGGTCGGTGCGGTAGAGCGCGTAGCGATTGCGGTAGCCGGCCAGATCCAGGCACTCGCCGCTGCCGTGCGGGCGCACGACCTTGTTCGCCGCTGCGCCGTGGTTGCTGTATTCGTAGATGTAATCGCCCAGGAAGAACACCAGGTCCGGCTGTTCTGCGGCGAGGTGGCGGTAGGCGCTGAAATACCCCAGTTCCCAGTGCGAACAGGAGACAAACCCGAACCGCGCCGTGTCCGGCATCTGATGCGCTGCCGGCAAGGTACGCGCGCTGCCGATCGGGCTGCGTGCCCCCAGTGCCTGAAAGCAGTACCAGTAAGGGCGATCGGCCGCCAGGCCGGTCAGCTCCACGTGCACCGCGTGGCCCCAGACGGGGCTGGCGACGGTCTCGCCCTGGCGCACGATGGTGCGCATCGCCGGGTCGCTGGCCACCTGCCAGCGCACTGGCACCGCTGCGCTCAGGCCGCCGCGTCCGTCCGGGTCCAGCGGGCGGGGTGCCAGCCGCGTCCAGATTACGAAGCCATCGGCCAAGGGGTCACCGGCCGCCACGCCCAGCGTGAAAGGGTCGGCACTACCGCTGGCGCGTGCGAAGGGACTGAGCAGCCCCGCCGCAGCCAGACCGGCGCCAGCGATAAGGATGCGCCGCCGGCCAGGATCCGGTGGAGCGAGCGTGGTGGCAGCGGAATCAGCCAGGAGGGCGGCGGCAGACGGGTCGATCACAGGCATGGATAAAGGGCAGGCAAGCAGACACGACCATGCTGTGGTCACGACATGTCAGTTTTGTGTCATGCGTGACAGCGTCACTGCCGCTCGTTCAGCAGAGGCCGCCACGGCGTAGGACGAGCATCACGCAGCAGATGAGCGACTTGCGGAGGCAACCACGCCAGCCCTCGCAGTACCGTCCTCATCGTTACGCGCATGCCCGCCAGCCCAGCTGCGATAATTGCGCCATGAACGATGCCGCACTTGCCCCCGATGTCTCCGCCGCGCTCGAACGCGGCCTGCAGGCCCAATCCCTGGATGCGGCCTTCGCCGCGCCGCTGTTGCGCTACCTGGCCTTGCTGTTGCGCTGGAACAAGACCTACAACCTCACCGCCGTGCGCGACCCGCGCGAGATGGTCACCCGCCATCTGCTCGACTCGCTGGCCATGCAGCCCTACATCGCCAGCGGCACCCTGGCCGATCTCGGCACCGGCCCCGGCCTGCCCGGCATCCCGTTGGCGATCACTCGCCCGCAGCTGCAGGTGACGCTGGTGGAAAGCAATGGCAAGAAGGCGCGCTTCATGCGCGAGGCCCTGCGCCATCTGGAGCTGCGCAACGCCCGCGTGGCCGAATCGCGCGCCGAAGCGCTGGACGAGCCAGCCGCCTACGACCACCTCACCGCACGCGCGCTGGACACGCTGGCCGGCATCATCGCCGTCGGCGGCCACCTGCTGCGCCCGGGCGGCAGCTTGTTGGCGATGAAGGGCGTCTATCCGCACGAAGAAATCGCCGCACTGCCCGACGGCTGGAGCGTGGCCGAGGTACACCCGCTGCAGGTGCCCGGTCTGGAGGGCGAGCGGCATCTGGTGGTGGTGCGCAAGGCTGACTGAAGCAGCGAGCCGCCTGTGCCAGCGGCGGGTACCGGCACCGCCCTGAAGATCCCCAGCGCGCAGATGCTTGCCAAGCTGCAATCGTCGCGTTGGGACTTCCGGCCCATGGCAGCACGCCCGGGTGCTGCCATGATCGGGCGTTCGCTCCAGATCAGGCTTTCCGCACGTGACCTCTCCGCTCGCCGCCGCACTTTCGCTCGCCCTGTTGGGCGCAGGCTTTGCCGCCACTTCGGCGCAGGCCGCCACGCCCCCTGCCCCGGCCACACTGACCGCCGAAGCACCTGCCGACGCGCGCTTCCGCGCCATCTATGAAAAAGAGTGGGCCTGGCGCCAGGCCGAGACCGGGCAGGCCGACGAAGACAGCGACACCACTGGCGACAACACGCATCTGCCCGATGTCAGCGCGGCCGCGCAGCAAGCACGGCTGGCCGTGTGGGACGGCGTGCTCAGGCAGCTCGACGGTATCGACCCGAAGCAGCTCTCGCCGGCCAATCGGATCAACTTCGCCATTTACCGCCCGCAGGTGGAGAACCTGGCGGCCGAAGTGCGTCTGCGTGCCTACGAGATGCCATTCAATTCCGATAGTTCGTTCTGGTCGAATCTGGGCTTCATGGCGCAGCGGCCGATGAAGACCGCGGCCGAGTACCGCGCTTACATCGCGCGCCTGAACGATGTGCCGCGCTACTTCGACCAGCAGACGGTCAACATGCGCGCCGGCCTGGCACGCGGATTCAGTGTGCCCCGCGCAGTGCTGGACGGGCGCGATGTGTCCATCGCCACCGTGGCCGATGTCAAAGACCCCACCGAATCGACCTTCTACGCACCGTTCAAGCAGCTGCCTGCGCAGATCCCCGCCGCCGAGCAGGCGCAACTGCGCGAACAGGCCAAGGCGGCGCTGCGCACGCAGGTCCTTCCGGCGTACAGCAAGTTGCTGACCTTCTTTCGCAACGAGTACATGCCCAAGGCACGCACCACGCTGGCCGCCGAAGCATTGCCCGACGGCAAGGCGTTCTATCTGCAGCAGATCCGCGAATACACCACGCTGGAACTTAGCCCTGAGCAGATTCATCAGATTGGCCTGGACGAAGTGGCGCGTATCCAGACCCAGATGAACGCGATCATCAAACAGGTGGGGTTCAAGGGTACGTTCGCGCAGTTCCTGGCCTTCCTGCGCACTGATCCACAGTTCTACGCCAAGACCCCGCAGGAGTTGCTCGATCGCGCCGCGTGGATTTCCAAGCGCGTGGATGGGCAGGTGGGCAAGTTCATCGGCACGCTGCCGCGCGGGCGCTTCACCATCAAGCCGGTGCCCGACGATATCGCTCCGTTCTGGACCGCTGGCCGCGGTGGTGCCACCACCTACTGGGTCAACACTTACAACCTGCCATCGCGGCCGTTGTACAACCTGCCGGCGCTGACCCTGCATGAGTCCTCGCCGGGTCATTCGCTGCAGGGATCGCTGGCGCTCGAGCAGGGCGAGCAACCGGCCTTCCGGCGTGAGAACTACATCTCCGCCTACGGCGAGGGCTGGGCGCTGTACACCGAGAAGCTCGGCCAGGAGATGGGCATCTACGAAACACCGTACGAAGAGTTCGGCCGGCTCACCTACGAGATGTGGCGCGCCTGCCGGTTGGTGATCGACACCGGCGTGCACCACGACAGCTGGAGCCGCGAACAGGCACTGGCCTATCTGCGCGACCGCACCGCGCTCAGCGAGCACGAAGTCACCACCGAAGTGGACCGTTACATCTCCTGGCCCGGCCAGGCGCTGAGCTACAAGCTGGGCGAGATCACCATCGTCAAGCTGCGTGGCGAAGCTGAAAAGGCGCTAGGCGAGCGCTTCGACATCAAGGCCTTCCACGATGTGGTGCTGCGCCAGGGCTCGGTCACCTTGCCGGTGCTGGAGCAGCAGGTGCGTGCCTTCATCGCCGAAAGCAAGGCCCGCCCGATAGACGCCAAACCGGTCCGTCGCGCGGCACCGTGATGCGGGCTTGATGCCCGCTGGGCCGACCCGCCGACCAACGGTGTGGTGCGGTGCCCTTTGCTCTCGACAAACACCAGCCAACTGTCTGGTGCGGTGTCCTCGCCGCTTGCGGCATGGATGCTGCCATCGAACTCCATGGATGGGGCACGGCGTGTCCCGCGAGCGGCGAGGGCACCGCGCATTCGGACCACCAGCTTTAGAAGCCACCGGCCATACCAAACACCGCGATACCCCGTGCAATTGTGTAACCACCCCCGCCTCTATACGCTGCGGCCATGCTGCTTCGCCGCGCCCGTCGATTGCCCCCCTCGCTGCGCCTGATCGCGTTGCTGGTGCTGGTCATGGGCGTGCTTGTCGCACCGGTCGCTTGCGCGCTGGGTGATGTGCATGCGTTGGCGCACGACCAGGCACATCTGGACGACACCGCACCGCATGGCCATGACGGCGCCGACGAAGGCGATGCCGGCGAACGCGACGGTGCGGGTTTGATGCATGCCTTGATGCACAGCGGCTATTGCCACGGGCACAGCCCGGCCATGCTGCCGGCGCTTGCCTGGGGTCCGTTGCCTGCGCGCGCGCACGGGCAGCCGCCCGTGCTGACCACCGATTACCGCTCGCGTCTGAGCGAGACCGGGTTGCGTCCTCCGATCACGGTCTGATGCACCGCCGGCAACTGCCGGCCTGTCCATCGATCCCGATTCCGGAGACACCCTCATGTGGTTGCGACTGACGGCGCTTGCCGTTTTCGCGGTTGCGCCGTGCGCCAATGCGCAGGACCTGCCGCCCAAACCCGTGCTGACCCTGGACGACGCCATTGCACGCGTTGCCCGCCAGCACCCCGATCTGCGCCTGGCCGATGGCCAACGCGCGGTCCTCATCGCCGACGCCGAACGCGACGCACTGCGTCCGCCGTTGCGCATCGGCGCCGAACTGGAAAACGTGTTCGGCACCGGCCCCACCCGCGCGCTGGACCAGGCAGAACTCACCGTCACCCTGGCCGGCGTGCTGGAACGCGGCGGCAAGCTCGACGCGCGCCGCACCCTGGCGCAAGCGCGTATCGACACGCTGGCGCCGCAACGCGCCCTGGCCCGGCTGGATGTGCTGGCCGAAGTGGCGCGGCGCTACCTGGCCATCGGCATGGCCACGCAGCGGCACGCAGTGGCGCTGGAAACGCTGGCCCAGCGCCAACGCACCGCCAGTGCTGCGCGCCAACGGCTGCAGGCCGGCGCGTCGCCGGAATCGGTGTTGCTGACCGCCCAGGCCTTGCAGGCGCGCGCAGAACTCGACCGCGACCGCGCTCAACAGGAACTACTCGCCGCACACCGCCAATTGGCGATGTTGTGGGGCGAGCGCACGCCGGACGTCGGCGCCATCACCGGCGACCCGTTGCAGCTACCGGACATTCCCGAGTTCGAGGTGTTGGCGCAGTTGCTCGATGCCACGCCGGAACTGGCGCGTTTGAATGGCGAACAGCGCGTGCGCGAGGCACGTGTGCGCTTGGCACGCAGCCAGGCGCGCCCGGATCTGGACTGGCAGGTGGGCGTACGTCGGCTCGAAGGTAACGACGCCACTGCGTTGCTCGGCAGCGTCTCGCTGGCGTTGGGTGGCGCAGCACGCGCGCAGCCGGAGATCCGCGCCGCCGAAGCGGAGCTGTCGTTGCTGGATCTGGAACGTCAATCGCAGGCGCTGACGCTCTACGCAACGCTGGCCGACGCGCATGGCCGCTACCGTGCTGCACAGTTGGAAGTCACGCGCATGCGCAGCGATGTGCTGCCCGCACTCGCACGTGCCGATGCCGCAGCCGAGCGCGCTTATCGCGCCGGCGCCACCAGTTATCTGGACTGGGCGCAGCTGCAGGCGCAACGCAGCGATGCACGTCAGCAGCAACTGGCCGCCGCACTGGACGCGCAGACCGCGTTGATCGAAATCCAGCGCCTGACCGGGCAGCCGTTCGTCATTGATCCCGCAGCGCAGGTGACGCCATGAACGCTGTTTCAGTACTGCGTTTTCATGCCGTGTGCGTGGGCCTGGTTGGAATCGCTGCATCCGCAGTGATGTCGGCACCCAGCGCTCGCGAAACGCTGCCCACGCCTGGCGCATTTCCAGGGCAACGCATCTTTATTTGTTCGCCCGACGCAACGCGCCGGCGCCAACCAGGATTCCCTTCGATGACACGTTTCATGATTGCGCTGCTGCTGCTGGCGCTATTGCTCGGCGGCTGTGGCCGCAGCAGCGAAGCATCGCACGATGACCACGCAGACACTGCCGCCAAAGGCGAGGCAGATGCCGATGCGCATGGCGACGAAGGCCACACCGGCACGCATGGCGGACGGCTGCTCAACCAGGACGGCGACAGTGTGGAGCTGGCGATCGCCGAAGACGGCACGCCACCCACCTACCAGGCCTGGCTCTACCGCGATGGCAAACCGGTGCCAGCCACCGCTGGTAGCGTGGAAGTGCATCTGAAGCGGCTTGGCGGCGTCAACGACGTGCATCGATTGCAGCCGCGCGGGGATGGCAGTCTGCTAGCCGACACCACGGTAAGCGAGCCGCATTCGTTCGATGTGGACGTGCGTGCCACCGTCCAGGGCAAGACCCATCGCTGGAGCTATCCCAGTTATGAGGGGCGCACCACCATCGCGGCCACGATCGCGCAGGACGCGGGCATCCGTGTGGCCGCCGTCGGCGCCGGCAGCATCGCCGACCAGCACGAAGTGCAGGGGCTACTGACGCCGGCAGAAGGTGCGCAAGCGCAGGCCACCGCGCGCTTTCCCGGCCCGGTACGCAGCCTGCGCGTCAATGTCGGCGACCAGGTGCGCGCCGGCCAGGTGCTGGCCACGGTGGAGAGCAATCTGAGCCTGACCACCTATTCGATCAGCGCACCGATCAGCGGCACCGTGCTTGCGCGTAACGCCAGCGTGGGCAGCAACGCAGGCGAAGGTCAGGCGCTGTTCGAAATCGCCGACTTATCGACTCTGTGGGTGGATCTGCACATCTTCGGTGCCGACGCCGGGCACATCACCGCCGGCGCACCAGTGACGGTGACACGCATGAGCGATGGCGTGGTGGCGCAGACCACCCTGGAGCGTGTGTTGCCGGGCACTGCCACGGCGAGCCAGAGCACCGTGGCGCGTGCGGTGTTGCGCAATAGCGATGGCTTGTGGCGGCCGGGCTCTGCAGTCAAAGCGCGGGTAACGGTGGCGCAGCAGCCGGCGGCGATGGTGGTGCCGGTGGGCGCGCTACAACAGGTGCGTGACCGGGAGGTGGTGTTTGTACGAGTGGGCGATGTGTACGAAGCGCGGCCTGTGAAGCTTGGCGCACGCGATGCGCAGCAGGTGGAAGTGCGATCGGGTCTGGCCGTGGGCGATACGGTGGTGGTGGAGCAGAGTTATCTGGTGAAGGCCGATATCGAAAAATCGGGGGCCTCGCATGAGCATTGATCTGATGGTGGGAAGCGCTAGTGCATGCCTGACTGAGGGTGTTTGTCGTGCACAGGGGGACATGCCAAGGTCCAGGCGTTCGCGCCCTTTCGGATTAGGGCAAAGGCCTTCTTGCCCTTTCAGGGCAGGGCAAAGGCTTTCTTGCCCTTTCAGGGCAGGGCAAAGGCTTTCTTGCCCTTTCAGGGCAGGGCAAAGGCTTTCTTGCCCTTTCAGGGCAGGGCAAAGGCTTTCTTGCCCTTTCAGGGCAGGGCAAAGGCTTTCTTGCCCTTTCAGGGCAGGGCAAAGGCTTTCTTGCCCTTTCAGGGCAGGGCAAAGGCTTTCTTGCCCTTTCAGGGCAGGGCAAAGGCTTTCTTGCCCTTTCAGGGCAGGGCAAAGGCTTTCACGCCCTGTCGGGCGCGAGTCACTTTTCTTTGCTTGTGCAAAGAAAAGTAACCAAAAGAAAGCACACCCCGTCCTCGCGCCCTCCGCGCCTGCGGCGCTGCGGGTGCGCAAGTCCGGCAGAAATTTTTGTAAGGGAAATCCGTGTCCCTTACAAAAACACCGCGCATCCATGCGCGGCGCCCTGCGGGTTGTATCTGCCGGCCTTGCCGCTGCGGTATGGGGCCCCGAAAGCAACCAACAACAACAACAACAGCAACAGCAACAGCAACAGCAACAGCAACAGCAACAGCAACAGCAACAGCAACAGCAACAGCGCTGGTGGGCGGGTGGTTGTTCGTTTGGCGTGTTGCGCAGCATCGCGGTAGGGAGGCTGCGCTATCGGTCGGTGGCACGGCGAGGACACTGGCTGGCGCAGTGCGGTACCGGGTATGTACGGAGGGGCTTGTCATGCTGACCCACATCATCCGCTTGGCGATTGCACAGCGCTGGTTGATGCTGGCATTGACAGGCGTCTTGATTGCAATCGGTGCGTGGAGTTTTTCGCGCTTGCCGATCGATGCGACACCCGACATCACCAATGTGCAGGTGCAGGTCAACACCGCGGCACCGGGTTATTCGCCGCTGGAATCCGAACAGCGGGTGACATTCCCGCTGGAGACGGTACTGGCAGGGTTACCAGGGCTGGAATCCACGCGCTCGCTGTCGCGCTATGGTCTGTCGCAGGTGACCGCCGTGTTTGCCGATGGCACCGATCTGTATTTCGCGCGGCAGCAGGTGGCCGAGCGTTTGCAGCAGGTCAAATCGCAATTGCCGGCCGAGCTGGAACCACAGCTGGGGCCGATCGCCACCGGCCTGGGCGAGATCTTCATGTACACGGTCGAGGCCAAGCCCAATGCACGCAAGCCCGATGGCAGTGCGTGGACGGCAACCGATCTGCGCACCTTGCAGGATTGGGTGGTGCGCCCGCAGCTGCGCAATGTGCCGGGCGTGACCGAGGTCAACACCATCGGCGGGTATGCGTGGCAGATCCACATCACGCCCGACCCGGCGCGGCTGGTCGCGTTGGGCTTCACCCTGGACGACGTCGTGCAAGCGGTCCAGGCCAACAACCGCAACATCGGCGCCGGCTATATCGAACGCAACGGCCAGCAGTTTCTGGTGCGCGTGCCGGGGCAGGTGGACGATAGCGCGCAGATCGGCGCGATTGTGCTGGACCGGCGGCAAGGCGTGCCGATCCGGGTGCGCGATGTGGCGCAGGTCGGCGAGGGGCGCGAGTTGCGCACCGGTGCGGCCACCCAGGACGGCACCGAGGTGGTGCTCGGCACGGTGTTCATGCTGGTCGGCGCCAATAGCCGCACCGTGTCGCAGGCGGCTGCCGAGCGTTTGAAAGTAGCCAACGCCAGCTTGCCTGCCGGCGTGCAGGCGGTGCCGGTGTACGACCGCACCGCGTTGGTGGACCGCACCATCGTCACCGTCGCCAAGAATCTGATCGAAGGCGCCTTGCTGGTGATCGTGGTGCTGTTCCTGCTGCTGGGCAATGTGCGCGCGGCCCTGATCACGGCCGCGGTGATTCCGCTGGCGATGTTGTTCACCCTTACCGGCATGGTGCACGGTGGCGTGTCCGGCAACCTGATGAGTCTGGGTGCGCTGGATTTCGGCTTGATCGTCGATGGCGCGGTGATCATCGTGGAGAACTGCCTGCGCCGCTTCGGGCAGGCGCAACTGCGCCTGGGGCGTGTGCTCGAGCGCGACGAGCGTTTCGAACTGACTGCCGAAGCCACGGCAGAGGTGATCCGGCCCAGCCTGTTCGGCCTGGGCATCATCACCGCGGTGTATCTGCCGGTGTTCGCGCTCACCGGCATCGAAGGCAAGATGTTCCATCCGATGGCGATCACCGTGGTGCTGGCGCTCAGCGGCGCGATGTTGCTGTCGCTCACTTTTGTCCCCGCAGCGATCGCCTTGTTGCTCGGCGGCAAGGTGGCCGAACACGAAAACCGTGCGATGCGCTGGGCGCGCGGGGTGTATGCGCCCTTGCTGGATCGCGCGCTGCACCACGGCCGCTGGGTCGGTAGTGCGGCGCTGGCCACGGTGGCGCTGTGTGCGCTGCTGTCCACGCGGCTGGGCAGCGAATTCATCCCCAATCTGGATGAAGGCGATGTGGCCCTGCATGCCTTGCGCATTCCCGGTACCAGCCTGGAACAGTCCATCACCATGCAGTCCACGCTGGAAAAACGCATCAAGCAGTTTCCGGAAGTGGCGCATGTCTTCAGCAAAATCGGTACCGCCGAAGTGGCCACCGACCCGATGCCGCCGTCGGTGGCCGATACGTTCCTGATCATGCATCCACGCGCGCAATGGCCGGATCCGCGCAAGCCCAAGGCGCAGTTGGTGGCCGAGATCGAGGAAGCGGTGAAGCAGCTGCCCGGCAACAATTACGAGTTCACCCAGCCGATCCAGATGCGCATGAACGAGCTGATTTCCGGCGTGCGTGCGGATGTGGCGATCAAGGTCTATGGCGACGATCTGGCCACGCTGGTCAAGCTGGGGCAGCGTGTACAGCAGGTCGCCAGCACGGTGCCGGGCGCGGCCGACGTCAGCCTGGAACAGGCCACCGGCCTGCCGATGCTGGCAGTGGTGCCCGACCGCGCTGCACTGGCTGGCTACGGGCTCAATCCCGGCGTGGTGCAGGACACCGTTGCGGGTGCGGTGGGTGGGCAGCCGGCCGGGCAACTGTTCGAAGGCGACCGCCGGTTCGACATCGTGGTACGGCTGCCGGAGGGCCTGCGTCAGGACCCGGCCGCATTGGCGGACCTGCCGATCCCGTTGCGCGGCGATGGCGAGCGTGGCGATGCCGACGAATCCGGCCGCGCTGCCGGCTGGCGTAGCGGCGAGCCGACCACCGTGCCGTTGCGTGAGGTTGCCAGGATCGAAACCGTCCTCGGCCCGAACCAGATCAATCGCGAAGACGGCAAGCGCCGCCTCGTGATCACCGCCAACGTGCGCGATCGCGACCTGGGCAGTTTTGTGGCCGAGGTGCAGCAACGCGTGCAGGCCGAGGTGGCGCTACCCACCGGCTACTGGATCGGCTACGGCGGTCCCTTCGAGCAATTGATCTCTGCCAGCCAACGCCTGGCCTGGGTGGTGCCAGGCACGTTGCTGCTGATTTTTGCACTGCTGTACTGGTCATTCGGTTCGCTGCGCGATGCGCTGGTGGTGTTCAGCGGCGTGCCGCTGGCACTGACCGGGGGCGTGGTGGCGTTGGCGCTGCGCGGGCTGGCGTTGTCGATTTCTGCCGGCGTGGGTTTTATCGCGTTGTCGGGTGTGGCGGTGCTCAATGGCCTGGTGATGATCGCTTTCGTGCGCAGCCTGCGCGCAGATGGCATGCCGCTGGAACAGGCAGTGCGCGAAGGCGCGTTGTCGCGCCTGCGGCCGGTGCTAATGACCGCATTGGTGGCCGCGCTGGGTTTCGTGCCGATGGCCTTCAACGTTGGTGCCGGTGCCGAGGTGCAGCGCCCCCTGGCCACGGTGGTGATCGGCGGCATCGCCTCCTCCACCATGCTCACTCTGCTGGTGTTGCCGGTGCTGTATCGCTGGCTGCATCGGGAGCGGTCAGCGCTTCAGGGGCGTGGAGCGAGTGACTAGCGGACGCGACGCGGCCGCCGCGTGCCTCCTGCGTGCTCCGCGGTCTGGGCATGCACGGCATGGTTAGGCCGTGTGTGCCGCCATGCGGATGACCAGTCAGTCGGAGAATGGGCCGCGGCAGCCATTGTTCGCAACGTGGCAGCGCGGGTTCGACGCAGGCGCCGCCTGCGCCCCGGACACGCTAAGTGCTTGCGGCACATAGGAAAGCCGTGCATAATGCGCGGCTCGCTGTGCCCGGATCGCTCCGGATGGCGGTACCCAGCGCAATGGGGTTGCCGGCCTGTTCCAGCGTAAGTTCTTGATTCCCAACGTTGCGTGACAGCCTGGCGCTGTCGGGGCCGCCGCTCCCCAGGCTATGGGTGGCAATTCATTTATCGAGGTGCGTAATGTCCCGCGTATGCCAAGTGTCCGGCAAGCGTGTGCAGACGGGTAACAACGTCTCCCACGCAAACAACAGAACCCGTCGTCGCTTCCTGCCCAACCTGCACGAGCGTCGCTTCTGGGTTGCCAGCGAAAACCGCTGGGTGAAGCTCCGTGTCTCCGCGCATGCATTGCGCACCATCGACAAGAACGGGATTGATGCCGTTCTGAAAGAGCTGCGCGCGCGCGGCGAAAAGGTCTGAGGAGTAAGCAGTCATGGCAAAAGGCAAGCGTGACAAGATTCGTATGATTTCCTCGGCCGCTACCGGCCACTTCTACACCACGGATAAGAACAAGAAAAACACTCCGGGGAAGATGGAAATGATGAAATACGACCCGGTCGTGCGTAAGCACGTGATGTACAAGGAAGGCAAGATCAAATGATCGATTGATCGCTGGATCTGCTTTCAAGCAAACACCCGCCGAAAGGCGGGTGTTTGCGTTTTAGGGGCTGGGATGCCGTGTTGGTGGCTGATGGCGGTGCTCTTGCCAATAGCATCACGCCATCCCGGCCAAGTCAGTCAGCTAGGTCGAGGGAGATAAAGGTGTGTGACAACGCCTCTCTGCCTTGGAGCGAGAAGGCACCGCTTGCGCACCGAAGGTGCGCGTGTCTTGGAGCGGATGCAGGGTTGGGGTGAGGGTACGGGGCGAAGCACTCGCAGTGTCAGTTCTGAAGGCGCGTGGCGGCGCGTTTGTCACTCCAGGCACTGGCAGGCGCCTGAAGCGCACCATCATCCGGCGCTGCGCGTCGCCTTCTCCCCGATGAAGCGGGACAATGTCCCGGCGGGAGAAGGAACTGCCATCACAGCCCACGCGCCCGCAGTTGTGCGTCTAACCTCGGATACACCCGCCGCGCATTGCCTTCGAACACCTTGCGCTTGTCTGCATCGGAAATCGTCAACGCATCGATGTAGCGTTTGGTGTCGTCGAAGTGGTGGCCCGTCTGCGGGTCGATGCCGCGCACTGCGCCGACCATCTCCGAGCCGAACAGGATGTTGTCGATGTCGATCACCTCGAACAGCAGGTCGATACCGGGTTGGTGATACACGCAGGTGTCGAAGAACACATTGCGCATCACGTGCGTGGACAGCGCAGGTTTGCTCAGCATCTCGGCCAGGCCCCGGAAACGGCCCCAGTGATACGGCACCGCGCCGCCGCCGTGCGGAATGATGAAGCGCAGGTCCGGAAAATCAGCGAACAAATCGCCTTCAAGAAATTGCATGAAGGCAGTGGTGTCGGCATTGAGATAATGCGCGCCGGTAGCATGGAAATTGGCGTTGCAGCTGCCCGACACATGCACCATTGCCGGGACATCGAGTTCGACCATCTTTTCGAAAAAAGGGTACCAGGCGCGGTCGGTTAGCGGGGCGCCATTCCAGTGTCCACCGGATGGGTCGGGATTGAGGTTGCAGCCGACGAATCCGAGGTCGTTGACGCAGCGTTCCAGTTCGGCGATCGAGTGCCTGATCGAAACGCCGGGCGACTGCGGCAGCTGACACACGCCGATAAAGGTCTGCGGATACAGCTGCACCACGCGTGCGATCAGATCGTTGCAGTGCCGCGTCCACACCTGGCTCACCGTTTCATCGCCGATGTGATGCGCCATGGTGCTGGCACGTGGCGAAAAAATGGTCATGTCTGCGCCACGCTCGCGGAGCAGGCGCAATTGATGCAGCTCGATGCTTTCGCGCAGCGCGTCGTCGGAGATGTGCGGATACACCGGCGCAGGCGCGTGCGCATCGTCGTAATGCGCGATCTGCGCCTTGCGGAACGCATCGTGCGCGGCGGGCGCGGTGGTGTAGTGGCCGTGGCAGTCGATGATCATGGCGTGGGTCTGTGGATTGCAGCGGAAGTGGCGAACAGGCGGCTGCCGATGCGCACCGTGGATCGGTCGGGTACACGGAACCTGCAGGTCCCGACGTATGTCGTGGTTCCCGTGTGCAGACGTGCATGGGTCGCCGTGCACTGCGTTTCGACGGCCGTATGGTGTGGCACACGCAGAGAGGGGACGCGTTGGTAGCGGTCGCTGCAGGTCAGCGATGCATCGGAGTATTCAGCCATACAGTTCACCATCGAACAATTTGCGTGCCGTGCGCACCACTGCGGCACGCATCACGGCGCCCTGTGCATCGAGATCGATCACGCAGCCACTGGCACCGCTGGGATGTTCGACATCCAGCTGCTGGGTGCGCCCACCGGGCAAACGCGCCAGCGCATGTGTGGGCGAGCCGGATAACAGGCAGGCGGTGGCGACGGTGACTGCGCCCAGTACGCCGATGGAGGCATGGCAGCGGTGCGGGATGAACGAGCGCACGCTGATCGCACCACCGGCGCGCGGTGCAGCGACCAGCATCATCTTCGGCACCGTGGCCTCGCGCACATCGCCCAGTTGCATCAACGGGCCGGCGAGCAGACGCAGCGTTTCCAGGCGCGCCTTGAGCGCAGCATTGGCATCGAGCGTGGCGCGGTCTTCGTAACCGCTGATGCCGACATCGCTGGCGCGCAGCACCACGCACGGCATGCCATTGTCGATCAGGGTGACCTGCAGGCCGTCGAGCGTGTCCACCGCGTGCCCGCTGGGCAGCAGTGCCCCGCACGAGGAGCCGGCGATATCGGCAAATGCCAGCGCGATCGGCGCGGCCGTGCCGGGCACACCATCGATCCGGGCGTCGCCGTCATACCGCACCTGGCCATCGGGTGTTTGCACGGTGGCGGTGGCCAGGGTGCCGGTGTTGCGCATGAAGATGCGCACCTCGGTCTGGCCGTTGCGCGTGGGCAGCAGGCCGCGCTCCAGCGCGAACGGGGCCACGCCGGCCAGCATGTTGCCGCAGTTCTGGGCATCGCTGACCTGCGCCTGTTCCACTGCGACCTGCAGGAACAGATAGTCCACATCGGCATCGGCACGCGTGGAGCGCGACACCACGGCGACTTTGGAGGTCAGCGGGTCGGCGCCACCCATGCCGTCGATCTGGCGCAGATCTGGCGAGCCGTAAGCGCGCAGCAGGAACGCATCGCGCGCGGCGGTGTCGGCGGGCAGATCCTCGGCCAGGAAAAAGCCGCCCTTGGAGGTACCGCCGCGCATCCACATCGCGCGCACGCGCTCAGACATAGCGAAGGCCTTTGGCAGCCAGGCGTTCGCGCATTGCATAGATGTCCAGGCCCAGTTCGCCGTTTGCCAGACGCTCGCGCTTGATGAGCTCACGTGCCTCGCGCGCCTGCGCTTCGCTCAGCACATCGGCGGCGGTGGCGCGCGGCACCACGCAAACGCCATCGTCGTCGGCCACCACCACATCGCCGGGCTGGATCAGTTGCCCGGCGCACACCAGCGGCACGTTGACCGAGCCAAGCGTCTCCTTGATGGTGCCCTGCGCGCAGATGGCGCGGCTCCAGGCCGGGAACTGCATGGCGGTGAGATCGCGCACGTCGCGTACGCCAGCATCGATGATCAACCCACGGCAACCGCGCGCTTGCGCCGAGGTGGCGAGCAGATCGCCGAAGTAGCCATCGCAACAGTCGCTGGTCGGTGCGACCACCAGCACATCGCCGGCGTGCAGTTGCTCGATGGCCACATGCATCATCCAGTTGTCGCCAGGCGGAACCGACACGGTGACCGCGGTGCCGGCGATGCGGCAGCCGGCGTAGATGGGGCGTAGCCGATGGTGCAGCAGGCCACTGCGTCCCTGCGCTTCGTGCACGGTCGCCACGCCGGCCTGCGCCAACCCGTCGACGATGGCCAACGGCGTGCGCTCGATCCGGGTAACGACCTGGCTCATCCATCCATCCTCGTTAAGGGTGCGCTGAGTCTGGCCGGGCAGAGCCAGCTGGCTCAAGATTCATTTGAGGTATGCATATTGGTTTTGCTTATAGTTAGAGCATGCAGCCGACTCCCGCCCCCAATCTGCGTCACCTCTATGCGCTGGCCGTGGTGCATCAGGCCGGAAGCATCAGCGCGGCTGCGCCGCAGGTGAACCTGTCGCAGCCGGCGTTGACCCAGGCAGTGGCGCGTCTGGAGCAGCAGCTGGGGGTGCGCCTGTTCGACCGGCACCCGGGCGGCATGCTGGCCACCGAGGCCACCCGGCTGCTGGTGCCGCGTATCGAGCGGGTGCTGGCGCATTTGGGCCGGGGCATCGGGATAGCCCGGCGTGCGCTGCGGCTGCCGGTGCGCCCTGGCCTGGAACGGCGCGTGTCGCTGGGCCAGTTGCAGGCCTTGGTCGCGGTGGATGTGGCGGGCAGTTATTCGCTGGCAGCGGTGCGCGCCGGTGTCTCGCAGCCGGCGATCTACCGCGCGGTGCAATCGCTGGCCGATGTGATCGAAGTGCCGCTGACGGTGCGCCGCGGCAAGACCATGCAGCCCACACCGGTGGCGGTGCGGCTGTTGCGGCAGGTGCGGCTGGCGCTGGCTGAGTTGCGCGCCGGGCTGGACGATGTCGCCATCTTGCGCTCGCAGCACGCCGGCCGCCTCACCCTGGGGGTGATGCCGCTGGCGCGCGCGATCCTGTTGCCGCAGGTATTGGCGCGGTTTGCGCGTGCGCATCCTGGCGCCAGCGTTCAGGTGGTGGAGGGCCCGTATGACGAGTTGCTGGCGCATCTGCGCGACGGCGGGCTGGATCTGTTGATCGGTGCGCTGCGCGACCCGTTACCGGTGCGCGGCGTGCTGCAGGAGCCGCTGTTCGACGACGAACCGGTGATCGTGGCGCGCAGCGGCCATCCCTTGGCCGGGCAGGCCTATGCGTTTGCGCAATTGCTCGATTACCCCTGGGTGATCGCTGCTACCGGCACCCCGGTGCGCGCGCGCTGGGAACAACTGTTCCGCGACCACCAGCTGGAGCCGCCGCCGCTGCGGATCGAATGCGGCGCCGAGTTGACCGTGCGTGGCTTGCTGCTGGAAGACGACTGGCTCACCTTGATGTCGCGCGATCAGTTTTTGTTCGAGCGGCTCGCTGGACTGCTCGACGAGATCGGCAGCGCCGGGCCGCAGCTGCGCAGGCAAATCGGCATGACCACACGCAGCGATTGGTATCCCACCCGCGCGCAGTCGGCGTTCGTGCAGACGTTGCGAGAGGTCTGCGCCGACCGCGTGCAGCCGGCCGATGCGCAGGGCGGGCCGTTTCGCTATTGCACGCCGGCACCGACGTCGTTGCGTTTGCGCGCGGCCAAGTCAGAATCGGGTTCCCGATGAAAACGGATTACTGATGCTGCCCGATTGGGTGACAGGCACTTGGCTGCTGGCGCTGGACTGGACGATCCGCCTGGTCGCGCTGCTATGGATTCCCGCCCGCACCACGCCTGGTGCGGCGCGTAGCTGGCTATTGCTGATCGGCTTTGTGCCAGTGGTCGGCCTGCCGCTGTACTTGCTGTTCGGCCATCCGTGGTTGTCGCGGCTGCGGGTGGAGCGGCAAGCCACTGCCTCGCAGGTGATTCGCGAGCAGCAACTGCCGTTGCACGCCTTGCGCTGGACCCCGCAGGCAGACACCAGCAGTGCCGAAGTGGTGCCACTGATCGAGCGCGAAGGTGATTTCATGCCGACGCTGGGAAACGCGGTGGAATTGCTCGACGACTATGCGCAGTCGTTGCAGGCCCTGATCGCGGCGATCGACGCCGCCGACAAACGCGTGCACCTGCTGTATTACCTGATGTTCGACGATGCGGTGGGTGAGGCCGTGGTGGCGGCGCTGGAACGCGCCAGTGCGCGTGGCGTGCGCTGCCGCGTGCTGCTGGATGCGGTGGGCGCCAAACGCGGCCTGCGCCGCTACCGCAAGCGCCTGCAGGACGGCGGCGTGCAGGTGCTGGCGGTATTGCCGGGCGGCCTGCGCTGGCGTCGCAGCGGTCGCATGGATCTGCGCAACCATCGCAAGATTGCGGTGCTCGACAACCGTGTGGCGTTTGTCGGTTCGCAGAATCTGGCCGAGGCCGGCTTCATCGATGGCGTGCCCAATCGCGAATTGGTGGCGCGCGTACGCGGCCCGGTGGTCAATCATCTGGAAGCCGTATTTGCCAGCGATTGGTTCACCGAAACCGGCGAGCGTCTGGATGTCTGGCCGGACGCGCCGGTGTGCGAGGCCAATATCGCCACGCAATTGCTGCCCAGTGGACCGGCATATCCGTTCGAAAATGCACGCGATGCGATCAATGCGATGATCCATCTGGCGCGGCGCAAGGTGGTGCTGGTGACGCCGTATTTTGTGCCCGACGAGGCCTTGCTGAGCGCGTTGCGCATTGCCGGCGTCTCGGGCGTGGATGTGCAGTTGATTTTGTCGGAGAGCAACAACCAGCGCCTGGCCGCGTGGGCGCAGGAAGCCTATTTCGAAGAGCTGCTGCGTTGTGGGGTAAAGATTGCGCTGTATCGCCCGCACTTTTTGCATGCCAAGCACCTGAGCATGGATGAGGACATCGCGCTGGTCGGCTCGATCAATCTGGACATCCGCTCGTTTGCGCTCAACGCCGAGATCGGCATGCTCTGCTACGACACCGGCGTGGTGCAGCGGCTGCGCGCGATCGAACAGGACTATCTGGCCAATGCACGCCAGCTGGAGCTGGAACAGTGGCGCCGGCGTCCGGCCTGGCGTCGCAGCCGCGAGGGCATTGCGCGGTTGGCCGATGCGTTGATGTAAGGCGCTTGCATCAGTCCAGGCGCATGACCTGGAAGACGTTGCCCTCCGGGTCGCGGCCGTCGTACATCTGGTACGCAAACCCGGCATAGCGTTTGAGTTCGCCCACGTGTACGCCTGCGTGCTGCAGTCGCTGCCGATGCGCGGGCAGGTCGGTGGTGATGGCGAATACCAGCTTGGTGGCGGTGTTTGTCGCATTCGCTACGCTACTGGGTGCACGCGCCGACGGCTGCTGTCGGTAGGCTTCGCCCACCCGGTGCAGTGCCAGTTCGATGCCGCCGGCTGCCAGCACCACCCACTCGTCGGCGATCTCCTCGATAACGGAGAGCGCGAAGGACGTTTGGTAGAACGCCTTGACCGCCGCGACATCGTGCACGTAGAGGATGAGCCGGACCAACGCGATGGACATGTTGCAGGCCTCCCAGGGCGCACGCCGATGCTGAGCGGCCAATCGTAAGCGCTTGGGGTGCCGGCCGTGTGGGACGCGGTGACACACGCCGCGCCTGCGCCGCAGCGGCATGTCAGTCCTGTAACGAACGGCGGTGGGTGGTGCGATGCATCGCCTACAATGCCGCCATGAATGAACAGCGTGATCCAGGCGATGCAGTGATCGCCATCGTCGGTGGTGGCGCGTCCGGTGTGCTGGTTGCGCTGCAGCTGCTGCGTCAGGCTGTGGCGCCATTGCAGATCGTCATCATCGAGCCGCATGCGGTGCTTGGCGAAGGCGTGGCGTATTCCACGACGCGTGCCGAACACCTGCTTAATGTGCCGGCTGCGCGGATGAGTGCGCTGCCGGAGCTGCCCCACGACTTTGTCGATTACCTGCGCGCGAACGCCTGTTGCCCCGAACTGGACGATGCGCAGCTGCTGCAGCGGTTCGTGGGGCGCCGGCATTACGCGCCGTATTTGCGCGAGCGCTTGCAGGCGGCGCGTGCGCGCAGCCCGGCAACGCTGCGCGTTCATTCCGCTCGCGTGCAGACCCTGCAACCCGCTGCCGGCAGTGCGCTGCTGCAGCTGGACGATGGGCAGGTGCTGCAGGCCACCACAGTGGTGCTGGCAGTGGGCAATGCGTTACGACCGCTGCCGTTGCGCGGTGCAACCGGGTTGTCGCGCGCGCAGCGTGTTGAAGCTTGGGATAGCGAGGCTGTTGCGGCCTTGCCGCCAGACGCGGCGATCTGCATCGTCGGCTCTGGGTTGAGCATGGCCGATACGGTGGTGACGCTGGCGGCGCAGTCGCATCGTGCGGCCGTGCATGTGGTGTCGCGGCATGGGCTGCTGCCCTTGCCGCAGGCACGCGGCGGCGTGGCGGCATTCGATCCGCAACCACTACTGGCAATGCCGCTACGCGCGCGCATGCGCACACTGCGCCAACACGCGCGCACCGCCGCCGCGCAGGGCCTGCCGTGGCAGAGCGTGATGGAGCGCATCCGGCCGTTGAGCCAGGCGCTGTGGCAGACCCTGTCGGGTGCCGATCAGCGCCGTTTCCTGCGGCATGTGGTGCGCTATTGGGACGTGCATCGGCATCGCATCGCCGCACCGGTGCATGCGCAGCTGCAAGCGATGCAGGCGCGCGGGCAGCTGCATGTGCATCGCGCGCGGCTGGATGTGGCCTTCGAGATGGGCGCTTGCTTACGCGTGAGCGCCGGGGCCGCCCGTGCCGGCCATGCGTTGCAGCTGGATGTGCAGACGCTCGTCAACGCCACCGGTGTGGAAATGCGCGTGCAGGCGATGCGCAACCCGCTGCTGCAGCAACTGCTGGGCCAGGGCATTGCGGTGGCCGGGCCGCATGGGATCGGGGTGGATACCGCCGCCGATGGCAGCTTGATCGATGCCGATGGTCGCGCCGATCCCAGGATGCGGGTCATCGGCAGCCTGCGCATCGGCTCGTTGTGGGAGAGCCTGGCGGTGCCGGAGTTGCGTGAGCAGGCAGCGGCGATCGCGAGGGACGTGTTGCTGCAGCTGGAGCGCTGATAGGCGCGCGGTGACCGGAAAAGCAGCTTGGCTGCCTTCTCCGGCCGCGATATTGGTCTCTTCCAGGGGCGAAGGCGACGCATAGCGCCCGATGAGGGTGCAAGCGAAGCCTCGGGTGACCCGCAATGCGTCGTGGCTGCGCCTCGTGCCCTCACCCCAACCCCTCTCCCGCAGGCGGGAGAGGGGCTCTGCCACGGCGAGCATCCGCCTGCGCTCTTGCAGGCGGGAAAACAATCAGCGTCCTGGCTTTTCTTGCAGGCGGCAGAGCAACCATTATCCTGCCTTCCCCCGCCTGCGGGGGAAGGTGCCCGCAGGGCGGATGGGGGCAGCAATCCCAACCGCTTCATCGCAATCTCAGCCGCAGCGACGCCACAACCGGTAAAATGCGCCGGTGGATGTCTCTCATTTGCTCGATCATTTAAACCCCGCCCAGCGCGAGGCCGTTTCCGCGCCGCCGGGGCATTACCTCGTGCTGGCCGGTGCCGGCTCCGGCAAGACGCGCGTGCTGATCCATCGCATCGCCTGGCTCAACGAAGTCCAGGGCGTGCCCAACCACGGCATCTTCGCGGTGACCTTCACCAACAAGGCCGCCGGCGAGATGCGCCACCGCACCGACCTGCAGCTGCGCAATGGCAGCCGCGGAATGTGGATCGGCACTTTCCATGGGCTCGCCCATCGCCTGTTGCGTCTGCATTGGCAGGATGCGCGGTTGCCGGAAGGCTTCCAGGTCATGGACAGCGACGACCAGCTGCGGCTGGTCAAGCGCGTGGTGCAGGCGCTGGAGCTGGACGAGAGCAAGTATCCGCCCAAGCAGATGAGCTGGTGGATCAACGAGCAGAAGGACGAAGGCCGGCGTCCGCAGCACATCCAGCCCGAGCCCAACGACGATTGGACCGAGGTACGCCGGCAGGTCTACGCGGCCTATCAGGAACGCTGCGACCGCTCCGGGCTGCTGGATTTCGCCGAGCTGCTGCTGCGCGCGCACGAACTGCTGCGCGATACTCCGGCCTTGCTGGCGCACTACCGCTCGCGTTTCCGCGAAATTCTGGTGGACGAGTTCCAGGACACAAACGCCATCCAGTACGCCTTCGTGCGCGTGCTGGCCGGCGAATCGGGCAACGTGTTCGTGGTCGGCGACGACGACCAGGCCATCTATGGCTGGCGCGGTGCCAAGGTCGAAAACGTACAGCGATTTTTGAAGGATTTCCCCGGCGCGCAGACCGTGCGGCTGGAGCAGAACTACCGCTCCAGCGCCAATATCCTGGGCGCGGCAAATGCGGTGATCGCGCACAACCCGGACCGCATCGGCAAGCAGCTGTGGACCGACTCGGGCGATGGCGACCCGATCGATCTGTATGCGGCCTACAACGAAGTGGACGAAGCGCGCTACGTGGTCGAGCGTGCACGGCAGTGGGTGCGCGACGGCGGCAGCTATGGCGAAGTGGCGGTGCTCTACCGCAGCAACGCGCAATCGCGCGCGCTGGAAGAAGCGCTGATTTCCGAGCAGTTGCCGTACCGCGTGTATGGCGGCATGCGCTTCTTCGAACGCGCCGAAATCAAGGACGCGTTGGCGTACCTGCGCCTGCTCACCAACCGCAGCGACGACGCTGCGTTCGAACGCGCGGTCAACACGCCCACGCGCGGCATCGGCGACCGCACGCTGGACGAGGTGCGCCGGTTGGCACGCGCCAGTGCGCTGTCGTTGTGGGAAGCGGCGATGCTGTGCACGCAGCAGAACACGCTGGCCGCACGCGCACGCAACGCCCTGGCCACCTTCCTCAGCCTGATCGGCCAGCTGCATGCCGAAACCGGCGAGATGGAACTGGCCGAACGCATCGACCACGTGCTGATGCGCTCGGGTCTGCGCGAGCATTGGGCCAAGGAAAGCCGCGGCGGGCTGGATTCGGAATCGCGTACCGAGAACCTGGACGAACTGGTGTCGGTCGCCTCGCGCTTCACGCGCCCCGACGACGAAGACAGCCAAGGCATGACCGAGCTGGTCGCCTTCCTGGCCTATGCCTCGCTGGAAGCCGGCGAAGGCCAGGCGCAGGCCGGCGAAGAAGGCGTGCAGTTGATGACGCTGCATTCGGCCAAGGGCCTGGAATTTCCGATCGTGTTCCTGGTCGGTCTGGAAGATGGCTTGTTCCCGAGCGCGCGCTCGTTGGAAGAAAGCGGGCGGCTGGAAGAAGAGCGTCGCCTGGCATACGTGGGCATCACCCGCGCGCGGCAGAAGCTGGTGCTGTGCTACGCCGAATCGCGCCGCATCCACGGTCAGGACAACTACAACGTACCCTCGCGCTTTTTGCGCGAAATCCCGCGCGACCTGTTGCACGAAGTGCGCCCGAAGGTACAGGTCTCGCGTACTGCCTCGCTGGGCGCGGCACGTGGCGGGCCGGTGCATGGCGTGGTGGAAGCGGCACCAATCAAGCTCGGCGCCAACGTCGAACACCCCACCTTCGGCGGCGGCGTGGTGGTCGATTACGAAGGCGCCGGGGCGCACGCCCGCGTGCAGGTACAGTTCGACGAAGTGGGCGCCAAGTGGCTGGTGATGGCCTACGCGAATCTGACCGTGGTGTAGTCAGGGGTTCATTCGCCTGCGATTGCATTGACCTCAGGAGGCGAAGACGGCACGCGATTGCAACGTGCGTGCGGCGGAAGGAGCCGAGCACTGGTGATGTCCCGCGTCGAGCGGACTGCGCGACTGCTGCGGCAGATAGGCCACCTGTATTGCTGCCGTCCCGCGCCTACATTTCCCAACTGAAGGTTGAGTTGATCTGCTTGCCGTTCACGGTAAGTGTCGACTTGTTTGCGAGCACGACCAGGGTAAAGGCCGGCACGCGCTTGTCCTCTCCTGCGTAAATCAGGCGGAGGATTCTGCGCTTGGTATCGAACGTCTTGACCTGGAAATTGCCCCACAATGACACGCCCTTGCTGTCGCCGGGCGCGTAGAAATGAATGCTGGCGATGACGGGACGACGGTCGCTGCCGACTTCGAAGGTCATCGAGTATCCGCCGCCTTCGAACGAAAGTGAGGAAGTTGCGTGAGCAGGTGTGCTGAAGCATGCCCACAGCAGCAACGCAACGCAGGCGGCTACAAATCGTGTCATGACGTCATCCTTGAATGTGGTCGTGCTGGAAAGGCACGGTCAGGAGTATCGATGCGCGCATAGCGGCATTGCAACGCATGCGGCAAGCAATGCAAGGGCGACACAGCAGCCACGCGGCTGCGGCCGATGCTCGAAATCCGCATTGGCCGTTTCCACGTCGGTGCTGAGCGCGCCAGTCGCTTCAACGCATCGCCCGATCGTGACGATCTGTAAGCCGCTTTGAGCCGGCAATCGGGGCCATTGGTGCATCGCTCGATGCGCGCGGTACTCCATTCATGCCACCCTCGCACAACTTCATTGCAAATGGGCACGACCGCATGCAGACAGAAAAACAGAAAATGCTGGCAGGCGAACTCTACAACGCTACCGATGCGCAACTGCAGGCCGATCAGGCGGCGGCTGCGGAGTGGATGACACGCTACAACGCGACCGGCGCGCAGCCATCCGCGCAGCGGCATGCATTGCTGGTCGAGCGGCTCGCCGAGGTGGGGGCGGGTGCGGTGATCCGGCCGCCGTTTCATTGCGATTATGGCTACAACATCCGTCTGGGCGCGGGCGTGTTCCTCAACTTCAATTGCGTGATTCTGGATATCTGTCAGGTAGACATCGGCGATGGCACGCAGGTGGGCCCTGCGGTGCAGTTCTATGCTGCCGATCATCCGCGCGATGCCGCCGGACGTGCCAGCGGGCTGGAGTTTGGTCGGCCGATCCGCGTTGGGCGCAATGTGTGGATTGGTGGTGGGGCGATCATCCTGCCAGGCGTCAGCATCGGCGACGATGCGGTGATCGGTGCTGGTGCGGTCGTTACGCGCGATGTGCCGGCCGGAGCGACCGCAGTGGGCAACCCGGCGCGCGTGCGCGCACCCCGGCACGCTGCCGATGATGTGCCCACCGATTGAAAGCGACGAACAGGAGCAGCTACGAAAACGGGCGTGCAGCTGTCAGACGGACGCGGCCGGTGCGCGATGCAGCTCCCGCGCGAACAGTGCAGTTTTGAACGCGTTACCGGCACCAGGGTGATGGGTCGCTCGCCAAACCAGATGAGCCGCTTCAATCGCGACAGTCCGTCACGTGCAAGATTGAGTTGTATCAAGGTCTGCGTTGCTGAGTGCTGTCAATCTCAACTCGCCGGCGAGGCCGTCGGTCTATGTGGGAGGTCATCATGTACAAACGAATCCTGATTGCCATCGATGCATCCGAGCTGTCGCATCGCGGCTTGTTTCAAGGCCTGGAACTGGCCAAGGCCACCGGCGCGAAGGTGGATATCGTCACCGTGTCCGAGCCATGGGCGATGGGCATGTACGACGCAATGGGCTGGAGTGTCGGCTACGAGGCAAGCCCGGAATACCGCACCGAGCGCGAAGCGGCCGCCGAGAAGATCCTGCGTCCGGCACTGGAACTGGCCGCCGCCGCCAACATCAAGGCCACGTCACGGCATGTGCTGGATCGCTTCGCCGCCGAGGGCATCGTGCAGGCCGCCAAGGAGTGCAAGAGCGATCTCATCATCATGACATCGCACGGCCGACGCGGCATGCAGCGCATGCTGCTCGGCAGCCAGACAGTGGAAGTGCTGACCCATAGCTCGATTCCGGTGCTGGTGATTCGCTGATTCGCGGCACCGCACCGCCGCGACATCATTGCGCGCTGTTGGTTGAGCGCTACGGCGCAGCGTCTGTCTTAGGACGCGCGCTCATCACGACCCTGCACCTACAACGACGCGGTGCAGACATTGCGCGCCAATCGCCGCGCGCTAGCGTCGGGCGTAAAACCCAGTGACTAACGATCCGCATACTCCAGCTCAATCGCGCGTGCACGCGGCGGCTGGCGCAGCGCTTCGGTATGCACGAGCGGAGCGCTGTGCAGCGGCAACATCCCGGCGCGCACCGGAGCCTCCGCGCGTTGGGTGTTCTGGTTCAGTTCGCGCATGAAGCGCCACATCGGTACGTAGTGACCACGTCGTGGTGTGGGCGCATGCGGCGCGGCGCGGCACTGGCGACGCCACTGCATCGGCGGCATACCGAAGCGCTGCTGAAATGCACGTTGAAACTGCCGCTCGGACGCAAAACCCAGTTCGTACAGCAACCAGGTCAGACTGCAGTCCGGGTAGGCCTGCAGATAGCGGTGTGCCATGCTTAGCCGCTGTTCGCGGATATAGCTGGCCACGCCGCCGCGCGACTGAAATAAGCGGTATAGCGATGCGCGCGACAATGCGAATGCCTGCTGCAACGACTCGGTGCCCAGCTCCGCCTCACCGATGTGCTGCTCGATGTAGGCCAGCAGGTCGATCATCAGCGGTGCATGCGCCTTTATGGCCGAGGCCGCTTGCGGGACGATGGCGCTGTAGTAACTGGTGTTGCTCATGCGGGTGCTGCCTGCGGCCCACTCCCCGGGGCCTGTCCCTTGGTCAACCGAGAAAAGCGGCGCCAACCCATCACGCCTCTTCCACAAAGTTGGCGCTCGATCACGCATCCGCGTATGCGTCCACACGACCGAGGCGATTGAGACGATTTGTCGGGTGAGCCCACAGGCGCATGTCTATCCACGCCGCAGCGCTGAGAAAGCGTCATCGCACGGCCTGCCGCTTCGGTCCGCGTGGTGCGCGGCGTTTGCGGGGTAGCCCGCAGCACCGGCGTCGCGCTCAGGCTGCAGGCACCACGCCGGGCCGGCGACATCCAAGCCATCAGGCAGCACACGTGCACCGCGCGGTGGCGCAACGGACAAGCTCAATCGGAGCTCAGGCATGGCCAGCAGTCAGAAGTGCATCGTCCGCAATCGGGCGCCACGCGTGCAGATCGAAGACGACGTAGAGGTCTACGGCGCGCAGAACAAGGTGCAGATTCCGTTCGTGATGGGGGTAATGTCGGATCTGTCCGGCGCCAACGCCGGCGAGCTGCCCTCGCTGGGTGAGCGCAAGGCATTGGAGATCGATGTCGACAACGTCGATAGCCGCCTGCAGTCGATGCGCCCGCGTGCGCGATTCAAGATGCCCAACACGCTTACCGGCGAAGGCGAGCTGGCGGTGGTGCAGGACCGAAACAAGCGAGCAGGGAATCGCGACCCGAAGAAGGATGTCGGGTTCACTTTCCAAGCCGACCTGATCCCGTGTCGGGGCGTCTGTCAGCGAAGCATCGATGCAGGACTGCTGGGATACAACGACGCATCGCTGGAGATCCAGGCATGTGTGGTTATTGCAGGTGATATCGCTGCTCGTCGACGTTGCTTGAATAGCGCACTGCCGCGCACAACGGCTGACTGAGACGTTCTGCCGGGTGCGGTTGCCGGGGTCCGATACGGTTGGTCCCGACCATCACGTCACAGGAAGAAAAGCATGGGCATTTCCAATAGCGGCGTTCTCAACATCGTAGCCGCCACGTACGGGTTGAAGGACGTCACCGCGCAGGTGGCGGCGCTCGTCAACCGCAACGCCACCCCGCAGACGCTGTCGGTGGTGGCGAACAATGCGACCTTCAGCGACACCTGGCCAAATCATGCCAAGGTGCTGACGCTGGTCTACCGCTACGACGATGGGACAACGCGCACGATGGCAGTCAAGGAGGGCGCGACGCTGAGTGTCGGAGGGACTGAGTTCACGCAGGCTGACGCGCAGGTGGGCGATATCGCCGCTACCGGCCCCGTCCTCACGATATGGGGCGCGAGCTATGGTCCGGCGGATGTGACTGCCAAGGTTCAGGCCCTGGTGGACCAGAGCAACCAGACGCTCAACATCACCGCCAACAATGCGACCTTCACCGATACGTGGCCGAACAACGTCAAGACCTTGGTGGTGGTGGCCAGCTATACAGGGCAAGTGCCATTCATCGACATCGTGGTGGAAGGAAGCCCGTACGCCTTGAAGTATCGTCCGCATCTGCAGGTGCTCAGCGCCTTCTGGGGCCTTCAGGATGTGACCGGCATCCTCCAGGCGAAGGTCAGGCAGCGCCACGTGAGCCTGCAGGCGTCCAACGGAGTGTTCGGCGATGGCTGGCCCGGTAACGCGAAAACGCTGTGCGTGATATTCCAGTACGCCGACTACGCGCCGCAGTCCACCATCATCCAGGAGGGCGGCACGCTCGCCATCGACTACACGGCATCCACGCCCGCCTATACGCCGCCGGTGGATCCGGCCGCACTGAACATCATCGCTGCCAGCTACGGGCGTAGCGATGTGACCGCAAAGGTCGCCGGTCTGATCAGTGGCCAGGCACTGAACATCACTGCCAACAACGCCACCTTCGGCGACAGCTGGCCAAATGTCGTCAAATCCTTCGTCGCCGTGTACAGCTGGGGGTCGGCGGCGATCTCCAGCATCGTGGTGCGTGAAGGACAAGCGGTCGCGCTGACCCGCCCGGAACCCGCCTTCGCGATCGACCAGAACTTCGTGTCGATGGCAGGGCTTTTCGCCACTGGCGACGAGATCAAACTCAGCGCCGCGGCCGGCGGTTTCTGGCAGGTGGGCTCGAACCAGCAGATCCTCGCCAGCGCCGGGTCCAGCGCCGCGGCGGAGACCTTCACCCTGTCGATTCCGAACGCGACCGGCTCGCCGATCGTGCAGTTGCGCTGTAGCGACGGCAGCTACGTGCAACTGGGTGCCGACGGCACCCTGCATGCCGGCGGCAATGCGCAGAACGCCGCCAACCTGGTGCCGTCGCTGCAATCCAATGGCGCCTTGAACTTGGGCATCGCCGGCGGCGCTCCGTTCGTGGCAGTGGACGCCAACAACGCGATCGTGGGCAGTGGGAGCTACAGCCCCGATTTTTCGACCTGCTTCAGCTTCCTGTTCAATCCCACCCAGGTGGGACTGGACAACCATCTCAAGGCGTTTGTCGGCAATGACCTGTCCACCGAGGATCTGAACCTGGCGCTGGTCAAAGTGATCTGGGATCTGACCGGTGGGTGCTTCCTGGCGATTGGGTTGGGACCGTTGATTGGCAATGCCGACAGGCTTGGTCCGGGGGTCTACCGGTTGCTAGAGGGCTATCCCAGCGTCATGCGTGCGATCAACGGGCTGGTTGCCACGGTCGGCAACAACCGGACCGCCTCGGCCGGCGCGTTGTTGACGGTGCTGGTGGCCGTCTACGAAGCCGGCGTGTTCATGCCGTTGCTGCGGCTGGTGCTGAGTATGGCCGGGTGGTGGGGACTGTCGATGGCGCTGGTCACCATCCTCACCAAGGTGCTGGGCGGCGCGGCGAGCGCCGGCGCGACGGTGGCTGCAGAGCTCATTACCAGCTTCGCCATCTGGGCTTATCAGACGACGATGGACGTGCTGGCCTACGTGGCCTCCACCAGCGCTGGGGCGGCCTTCCTGATCGCCGAGGAAGACGCTGTTTCCGCACCGTCGTTGTTGCTGGAGGCCTGATTCGCATCCATGCACCCACCACGTCATTGCGACGTGGTGGGTGTTGGTGCTGCGCTGATGGGCGGTGGCGATGTTTGCCGAGCAGCAAAATGGGCCAGCGTGTTTTATCGACATCAGTTGGACACCCACTCAGCCGTGCGCGCTGCCGGGTGGTCACGCACGTCCAAGCATCGCGTCGACCGAGGTGCAGCCCACAAAACTCCTGCGCAGCCGCCGGACGGGCGCGACCGGTGCTCGGAATCACTCATGCAATGCGGCTCCTTCGCGCTGTCTGCGCTCACCTGACGACGGCTGGCTACTTCGTTAGCCGCTCAAGAGGACTCGGAGAAGAAAAAGTGCGGTGGATTGACACGTGAAGGAGGTCTGTCGGGTGGGACGTCTGTGTCCGGTAAGCAGGAGGATGGCGAGGCGTCGGATAGCTCTTTCATGTGGCGCTGGTGTTGAGACTGCGGCAGGAATGGCCGGGTGGGCAGGCTGAGGAATCTTGCCGCATGCATTGCTGGAGTGGATGGTCTACAGCATGACCCATGCGCACCGCACAAGCGGCGCAGCGCCGCAACCCCTGGATTGGGCGCGTGTGCGTGTAGGCAGCGATAACGCAATACGGTCGTGTGCGAAGCGCGACGCGAAATAGTCCCATCGGGGCTGAGACAGCCGGACGCACCGTCGGTCAGCAGCGGCGCGAACGCGGCACTCCCCCGGTATCTCCGCGATGCCGCACACTTGCTACCTGGTCGAACACAGGACGAAGCGATGGCACGGCGATACGGATGGAGCGGAATACTGGTGTGGCTTGCAGCCTTCGGCGCGGTGGCGGCCGGTCCAACGCCCGGCGAATACAGCACCAAGCAAGGCTGGGGCAGCCTGCAGGTCAGCGATAAGGGCGGGGCGCGCCGCTTCGAGATTCTCACCGTGGGCGCCAACGGCCACACCTGTTCGTTGGCGGGCACGCTGCAAGGCGACAAGGCGCAAGTGAGCGACGCTGGCGACGCGCCTTGCAATCTATCGTTCAAGCCGGTGGCGGGCGGCTTCAGCATCGCCGCACTGACCCAGGACAGCTGCCGTGACTACTGCGGCATGCGCGCCGGTTTCGAAGGCGACTATCTGCAGTTGCCGGCCGGCTGCACCTCTGCTGCCAGCAGCCGACGACGTGAGGCGTATTTGCGCGACTATCGCGGCAAGCGTTATACCGAAGCGCTTGCCGGCATGCAGGCATTCGCGAGCGAGTGCGGCGAGTTTCTTGACTGGCTCGATCGCGACCGTTTCGCCAACGATCGCGCCCTCACCCTGCTGCGCCTGAACCGCCCGCAGGAGTGCCTGGCGGCGTTGGACGGGACCATGGCGGGTCGCAGCCGCGACGAGGACTCGTTCCAAGCGGAGCTGGACAAGAACAGCACGATGCTCCCACCCAGCGACTGGGATGCGTACCTGCCCATCGCCAAGTCCACCTGGTTCAATCGCAAACTCTGCGAGGCGGCCAAGCGCTGAGCTTGAGAGGGTTTGCCTTGCTGTGCGCACGTAGGCGCCTGGGTGCGGCGGCGTGCCGATGGTCGTTTGTGCGTGACCGAGATGATGCTGGAATCATTGATCGCCATTGCGTTCATTGGTGATCACCGCCGCCGTCACCTCAGGCAGCCGCGCGATGGATAACGGTGCAGGAGAAAAGAGTCAGAGCCATCTATCCAAACAATAGGGTCGGAGTGATTTACAGCGGGATTCACTCTGACCTGATAAGGACGCCAAACAGCAGGCGCGCGCGCTCTTTGCTGCAATCGGTGGTGCACAGGTGCTGGCCGTGGTCGATCCGACATCAAGCTGTTCGATACGTTGATCGAACGTTATCAAGCCAGTGGGCTATTGCCGAAGTGAGTGACGCTTGCCAGCAGCGTAGTCACTCCGCGGAGGGCAAGCGCCGCAGCATCGCGGAGAGATGATCAAGTCGCGGAATCAAATGATCGTCGCCCGCGTCCAGGCCGAGCTGGCCGATGCGGTCTTGCCATGCGGCGGTGGCCGTTGCCATGTCGGCAGGCAGCCCGAGCGCGGCGACGGTGACGGCCACTTCGCGCATTTCTGCAGCGCGTCGAATGCCGTGCACCATCATGCGCTCCATGTTGTAGCTTGCCTGGATGCCGAAGTCGCGCTGCGTGGCGGAGGCATTGAGCGAAGCGATCACCTGGTCTTCGACGCCGGCGCGGCGTGCGGCGATCAGGCATTCGGCGCAGAGCGCCTCGATGCCCTTGACCATCACCGAGCGCAGCATCTTGATGGACGAGGCCTGTCCAACGGTGTCGCCGGCTGGCTCCGGGCGCATGCCGAGCGATTGCAGAACGCCGAGTGCGGCTTCGATATGCGGGCCGCTGATCAGCAAGGGCACGCGGTGCCGTTGGGGTAGCACAGGCGCCATCACGGCGACATCGACGTAGCGCGCGTTGGCGGCTTCGATATCTGTGGCAGCGGCCTTCTTGGTGTCAGGTGCGCAGGAGTTGCAATCAAACCACAGCGTGCCGGCGCGCAATGACGGTGCCGCGGTGCGTGCTGCGGCGTGCGCGCAGTCGGCGGTGACCAGGCTGAAGACAACATCGGCCTGCGCAACTGCCGCAGCGGCCGTGTCGCATCCGGTGACGCCGTGCTGTCGATAACGGTCGAGCAAGGTCTGGCGTGTATCGGCCTGATCGGTCTTGATGTCGTAAGCGGTGATGCGCGCAGGAGCATCCACTGCCCAGCCTTCGAGAAAGGCGCAGGCCGCTTCGCCGAAGCCGATGAAGGCGATGGAGCTGCTAGGTGTAGCCATGCGATCAGTCCTGCGCGAGGGGTTCGATGGAACGACGTGCCCGATTGGAGTTCTCTACGAGGCTAGCGACAGCCTGGCGTTATATCGCCACAGCGCTGACACGACTTAGCCGTATGCATTGCACGAGCAAAGACATCGCTGCCTAGGTCGTTGGGATTGCGCACCTGCGTCGCTGCAGCAGGCGGCAACCGTTGCGAAGGGGCAGGCAGGTCCTCATCCGCGACCACTTCAGCATGCACGCACGCAGACCATGGGCCGGGACGCGAATGGATGCGCGCTGCGGCGAATGCGGCACGTCGGAACAGCGGAATGCGGATGCGCGCGTCAACATTTCAAAGCCGCCAGCCGATGTCGGGCGCTGCTTATGTCGTGCGTCGTATCGGCACGGCTGCATGGCTGGATGCCCGCTATGCGAACGCGCAACGTCTCCTTCGCGTAGAAGGAGAACCTCATGCCCAGCGTGTTGATAGCTGGCGCTGCCAAGCAGGCCCGGGTTGCTGCTGCATGGCACGCGCATGCGCGGCAAGGGCAGCACGGCGTTGTCCATGCCGTGCTGTCCTGCTATGCGCAAAACGTGCAGCCGGTCTTTCAATCCTTCCGATAGATCACACCAAGCTTGTCGATTTCATCGTCGGCGCGGCCGGTGAAGCCGGCGATATGCCAGCCGGTAGGCGCGGTGAGGGTGTAGCGCTCGTTGGTCGGGGTGCCGGCGGCGATGCTGCGGCCCTGGTTGGTGGCCAGGCTCAGCGAGAACAGACGGGTGCGGCCGTTGTATTGGCCAAGCGTCACGGTGGCCGAAGTCAGCGTTTCGCCGCTGCGCAAGGCCAGGGTGGTGGCGGTGCCGCCGCTACCACCGTGGGCCAGGGTGGCGCCGCTGTCCAGGCTGGCAGCCACCGCATCCAGGCGCTCGGCACCGCGCAGGGTGACGCTGCGCAATTGGCGTTGATGCGCACCGCCGGCCACGTCGTTGAACGGCACGCCATGCGGTCCGCCGAAGCTGTCGCTGGTGCGCACGTCGGTACCCACCGCCCAACCGAACTGCGTATACAGCGGGTAGTGGTCCGACAGCGGCTTGCCGGCGCTGTCGTAGAAGTTGCCCGGGTCGAGCTGGTAGCGGTTGGCGGCCAGGGTCAGCTGCGGCGCGGCGCGGTACAGGATCTTGTCGACGACCTCGCAGGTATTGGTCGGCGGCGTGCCGCATAGCAGCGGTGCGGCGCCGGCGGCCGGGGCGTTGCCCTTGATCAGTTCCAGCCACGGGTCGATCAGGTTGTTGCTGGCGATGAGCTCGCGGATGTTGTCTTCGCTACGGGTGTAGCGGGTGTTGGAGTCCATCATCACCAGCAACGGGTTGCCGGCCGACCAAGTACGGATGAATTGCGAGAGCTGGGTGATGTTGGCGCGTCGTGCGGCCAGGTCGGCGGTTTCGGTACCGGCATTGGGATGGGCGTTGTACACGTCCAGCAACACGCCGTTGTCCAGCCGCACCTGCATGTAGCTGAAGCCCTTCGGCGTGAGGCAGTCGGTACCGTTGCACTTGTCCCATTTGACCCGGGTGAAGTCGTTGAAGGGATAGTTGCTCAGCGTGTTGAGGCCATCGCCGATGGCAGCACCGCCGCTGGTGGGCGTGCGGTAAGGGTGGGTGTCGCCGGCGTAAAGCGTCGCGTGGTAATTGAAGTCCTCTTGCACATGGACCAGCGCATACGGCGCCAGCTTCGGTGCCAGCAGCGCCGTGTTGGTGGCGGGGTTGCTGCTGGAGATGCCTTCGGGTAGGCCGGCGACGTTGTAGGTAAGCACTTCGAGGACGCCGACGCTGGATTGCGCGTGGGCGACACCGGCGCAAGCTAGCGTCAAACCGATTCCGACGCTGAGCAGAGAACGAAGATGCTGGAGCATGATGACCTCGTGCGGTTGGGGACAGCGAAAGGACGCAGAGCATTGGGCCCAACGCTTTGCGTGTTGGGGGGATCAGTGGTCCATGGCGAGCGGGTCGAGTGCGGCCTGGACGATGTGGGCGAACTGCGGCAGCGGGCAGTCGTAGGCCGGCGTGGCGGTACTGCAGCCGGCAATGAAGATGGCCGCGCTCGGCGGCGGTGCTTGCAGCGTCAACGCTTGTCGTTCGCGTAGCTGCGTCAGGCTCTGCGCGGTGTAGCGCAGGCGGATGACGCGTTGGCCGTCGGCACGTCGCCAGCGCTCGAACACCAGCGCGCCGCCGGGGACGGTCTGGTCGGGTTGGTAGCCGGGCAATTGCCAGTGCAGGTCGAACATGCCGGCCAGCAGGGTCAGGGTGCCGTCGTGGCCGGACACCACCACCAGGCGCGCATCACCGCCGATGGCGTCGGTCGCGGTGTGTGCTTGGCTGCCTTGCTGCAGCGTGGCGAGCAGACGTGCGGCCAACGGCGTGCTGGCCAGGCGCGCGACGGTTGGCGCGCGCAAGCGCAGCGCGAATTCGGCCTGGTGCGGGGCAAACACACGCAGCAGCGTGGCTTCGTCCAGGCCTTGCCAACCGAGTGCGGCGAAGTCCTGTCCATCGGCCCAGCCCATCAGCAGGCTTTCGGTGATACCCGAGGCGGCTGCGGCAGGGCCATCGATACCGGGGATCGACGGTCCAGCATCATCCAGCCCGGCCGGCACCGTGGTCAGGCGTCGCTTGTCGGGCGCGGCCTGGGCGGGGCACGGCCGTTGCGTGCATTGCAGCAGCAGTTGTTCGAGCGTTTCGATCGCATCGGCCTGGGTGGCGTTCCAGGCCTGCGCATTGCCACCGATGCGCCCTGCAATGGCCGCCTGCATACGCGCACGTGCCTCGGGTTGATGCAGCACAGCGGTGCCATCGAACAACACATCGGAACTGCCGGTCGGCACGTGATGCACCGGGTTGGCGCACCCGGGCGTCAATGTGCTGGCCAGCGCTTGCGCCGAGGCAATGGTGCGTTGGGTAAGGTTGGCCCAGTAATAGGCCTGGTTGCAGCCATCGCCTTTCAACACACCAAGCGCGGTGTAGCGTGCGCGGTAATAGTCGCCGAACAAGCGCTCCAGCTGCGCGCCGTTGGCGGTGAGGTGACCGGCCGGCACGCCGAAGTGCGGCCATGCGTGCAGCGAATACTGGCTCAGCTGTTCGGGGCTGGACATCGCCGCACGCACGCCGTGGCGCTTGAGGATCACCACTTTTTCCAGCGTGTCGGGCGCGTCGGTGGCATGGGCAGGGGTGAGCGGTACGAGCGCAAGCCCGAACAGGGCGGCAGTGCGCCGAAAAAAACGCAGAAGCATCGGCAGATCCAGGACGAATGGAGCGAAGAGACCAAACCAGCGCAGTGGTGCGGTGGCGGCCGTGCGCGAGCGCGACGACCGCCAGCTGCGCATGCAGACGCGCTTAGAAACGTGCGCGCAGACCTACCGACCAGGTACGGCCGTAGTCGGTGTAGCCACCGAACAAGTGGTCGCCCACGTATTGCCGCTGTACCTGGCCGGTGAGGTTGATGGCGTTGACGAATACCGACAGCGTGTCGTTGACCTTCCAGGCGACGTTCGCGTCCAGGCTGCCGAAGGCAGCGCTATTGAGCGTGGCGACGTTGGCGGTGCCGACCGCGTTGACGATGTTGTCGCTCCAGCTGTAACTGGCGCGCGCCATCAGCGGGCCCTTTTCGTAAAACACCACGGCGTTGTAGGTGTTCTTGGCCACGCCTTCCAGACTGTCGGTGAAGCGGCGCGTGCCGTCGCGGTAGGTCGCCTGGCTATCGGTGAAGGTGTAGTTGAGCTGCATGCCCAAGCCGTCCAGCGGCGCCGGCAGGCCGGTGAACACTTGCTGGTAGGCCAGTTCCACGCCCTTGACACTGGCCTGGCTGCCGTTGGTCTTGGACGAGAGCAGATAGGTCTGACCCTGGTAATCCAGGTAGGACAACTGGGTCTGGATGAAACTGGAAATATCCTTGTAGAACACACCGCCGGTCAGCGCCGAAGTGCCATCGATGTACCACTCAAAGGTCAGGTCGTATTGCCAGGCTTCGAACGGACGCAGTGCCGGATTGCCGCCGCTGGCGGTCAGCACTTCGCCGCTGGAGTTGAAGGTGAGCTTGGACGACAGGTCGGTGAGATCCGGGCGGGTGATCACCTTGGCTGCGGAGGTCCGCAACACCATGTCATCGCGCACGTCCCAGGCGGCGTTGAACGACGGCAACGCGTTGGTATAGCTGCGCTGGAAATGCACCGGCTGGGCGGCGCCGTTGAGATCGGCATGGCCGTCGGTGGTCTGCTCGGTGCGCACCAAGCGCACGCCCAGGTTGCCGCGCAGGTCGCGTCCGGCCAGCGCGCCGCCGAAGTCGGTCATCGCATACGCCGAGCCGATCTTCTCGCTCACCTCGTAGGAGTTCTGCAGGTCGGCGCTATTGGGTGTGCCGCTGAGGTCGGCGGCGGTCGGCCAGTCGCCCCAGAACGGCGCTTCGATCGGCGCCAGCCACTGCCGCGGCAGTGTGCCCTTGCCGTCGACCAGCATGTCGCTCACCGGCAGCGCGGTGAAATAGCTGCCCGGAAAACGCACACCGGCGATGCGGTTGAGCAGCAGGTCGGCACGGTCGTAGGTGCGCGAGCGCTCGCGGTACTTGGCGCCGAATTTGATATCGCGCAGCCAGCCATCGCCGAGCGTGCGTTTGGCGTCCAGCTGCAGTGCGTCTTCCTTGTCGCGCGCATCGATCTCGCGCCATTCCAGCCGGCGTCCGCTGACGCTGGCCGGATTGGTCGGATCGAAGCCATTGGTAAAGCTCCAGTTCGGCACGTTGTCGTCGTCGGCCTGCGGCATCTGCACCCGCATCGACAGATTGGTGCCGCTGCGCAGACGCGTGCGGCGAATCGGGTCGGAGTCGTAGCTGTGCGCCTGCGAGTGGAAGGCCACTGCGCCGAGCGTCCACACATCGCCATTCCAGGTGCTGGACAGGCGCGCGCTGCGGTTGTCGTCGGTGATGCCGGAGGTTTCGCGCGAGACCTGCACCTGACCATTGCGATAGCCGAAACCGGTCACGCCGCCATGGTCCACCTGCAGGTTGCTCATCTTTGCCACGCCGTCGAAGCCCACGCCCAGGCTGTATTCGTCGTAGTGCACCGTCTGCTTGGCATACAGCAGGTCCAGATTGGTTTCCCAGGCGGCATTGGGGCGCCATTGCAACGAGGCGGCGACGCCGGTGCGCTGGCGCTGCTCCAGTTCCAGCGTCGGGCGCAGGCCGGTGGGCAGGTAGGACGCACCCGGCGCACCGGGCACGCCGTTGGGGTAATAGTCCCAGCTCACTTCGTTGACGCGGTCCTGGCGCAGGCTGCGCTGTGCATACGCGCCGGACACCAGCATGCCGAAGGTGCCATCGGCATTGACCCAGTTGAACAGGCCGGACACGCGCGGATCATTGGCATGCGTGCGTTGCGCCTGGCTGGATTCCAGCGAGGTGTTGAGCAAGGTCTTGCCCAATTCCAGCGGGCGGAACGTGCGCACGTTGACGATGCCGCCGATGGCGCCTTCGTCCAGATCGGCGGTGGGGCTCTTGATCACGTCCAGGCCGGAGACCAACTCCGCCGGCAAGGTGTCGTAGCGAAACTGGCGGCCGGTCTGGCCGGAAGTACGTACGTTCTCATTGACCGCCATGGTCTGGCCGTTGAGCGTAGTCACCTGGAAATTCGGACCCAAGCCGCGCACGCGCACGTACACGCCTTCGCCGCGGTCGCGCACGATCGACACGCCGGGCACGCGCTGCAAGGCTTCGGCCACGTTCTGCGCCGGCAACTTGCCGATATCTTCGGCAGCGATGACGTCCACCACGCTATCGGCATAGCGCTTCTCGCGCAGCGCGGCGCTGAGGCTGCCGGCATAGCTGCCCAGCACCTGGATGCTATCCAGTTCGCGCACCGGTGCACCGGGGGCGACCGGTGTGTTGCTTGGCGCAGCCGGCACCGCTGCAGCCGGCGCTTCGCTGGTCGCCGTGTCCGGTTCGATGGTCACCGTGGTGGGCGTGAGATAGCGGTAGCGCAGGCCGGTGCCATCGAGCAGTTGTTGCAATGCCTGCTCCGGTTCCGCGCCAGCGGTGGTGCCGCGACTCCGGCGCTCGGCGCCGACGCTGGCCGCGTAGACGAATTGCAGACCGGTCTGGCGCGAGAGCGTATTGAGCGCGCGTGCCAGCGGTTGTGCAGCAATGGCATTGACCGCGACGGTCGGCGTTTGGGCGCCGGCAGCGCCGGCATGCAGGGCGAGGGCAACGGACAGAAACAGGCAGCGGCGCATCATCACATCCAGCGAGAAGGAGAAGGGGCGCCGCACCAAACCCGCAGGTCGATGCGGCGACTACCCCATCTACGAGGCGCGACAAGCCGGGTCGGGCACCGTTTTTTGATGAATTTTCTGTGACACGTGCAGCGGCGGTGGATTGCGCGCAGGCCAGGTGGTGCGCGGCGAAAACCGAGGCATCACTGCCAGCCGCCGATTGCATGGGTTGTTGCTGCGCGCTGCGTGGCGCAAGCGAGAACACACGATGCGAGGTCGCGTGGGTGCGACACAGCGAGGTGTTGGCATGCGGCAAGCCCACGCCGCGCGAGCCTGCAGCTGTCAGTTGTGCGCGCACGTTGGCGCAAGCCAGGCGGCTCCGCTGACGGTGTGCGCTATTGGGTGGTGGTCACCGAGGGTGCGTGGCTGACGATGTGCAGCGCATCGGCGTGTTGTTCGAGCCGCAGGCCGGGCTGCCGCGCGAGAAACGCCCGCAGACCGGCGAGATCGTCGCTGCGCAGATTGCCGGTTAGCCGCAACGCGCCGGCATGGGCATCGTCGATGTGCAGCTGGATGCGATTGAGGCGGTTGAAGTCTTCGGCCACATTGCGCAACGGCTCGTCGCGAAACACGATGCGCTGCTGCTGCCATGCATGCATGCTGGCGACGTCTTCGTTGCTCAGTTCGACCTGGCCGGCGCCATCGATGCGCGCGCTCTGTCCCGCTCCCAGATTGGCCAGCATCGGCTGCGCTGGGCGGTCGGCGCGCCAGACATGCACGCGCCCGGCAGACACGTCGATGCGTGCCTGCGGTCCGTGCAGGGTGATGTCGAAAGCGGTGCCGATGTCTTCCACGCGCAGGCCGAGCGCATGCACCTGCAGCGGGCGCCGGTCCGGTGCCACCTCGAAGCTCGCCTGGCCCTGCAGCAATTGCAGGCGGCGCGACCAGTGCGTCATGGTGGCCTGGATGCGCGTGTGTGCATTGAGGAACACCACGCTGTGGTCGCTCAGCTGGACGCGGCGTTGTTCGCCATGCGCGGTGGCATAGGTGGCGTTGCGCGGCCAGGCCCAGCCACCAACGACCGCCAGCAGACCGAGCATCGCGGCCAAGCCGACATGCCAGTGCGGCCGGCGCGGCACCGACCGCGGCTGGGCATTGCCTGCTGCAGCGACGGCAGGACGTGGCGGCAACGGCAGTGCCACCACATTGCGTGCCAGCTCAGACGCGCGCTGGCGATCGGCCAGCAGCAATGCGTCGACATCCAGCGCCATGGCATCCAACGCCTCGCCGAGCGCGCCGGCGACCCGCGCCACTGCCAGGTATTCGCGCACATGCGCCGGCGAGGCGGTTAGCCAGTCCATGAAGCGCGCCTGTTGCTCGGCGTCCAGCACCTGCATGCGCTGGAGCGCATGCCAGTGCGCCGCTTCCTCGGTCAGGCGGCGTGTGGCCCACGACGATGCGCTCACCACCACTGTTCCCCACTCTCGGCCAATGCTTGTCGACACGCCGACAGGCCACGCACCACGTATTTCTTGACCATGTGCGATGACACGCCCAAGCGCTCGGCGATCTGCTTGTAGCTCAAGCCGTCGCGATACTGCATCACCAACACCGCGCGGACGCGCTCGGGCAGCCCGGCCAGCACGGTCTGCAGACGTTGCTGGCGCTGTTGTCGCTGTGCGCTGTCTTCGACATCGTCGCCAGCCACCAGCCGTTGCGCGAACTGCTCCATGTCTTCGATGCGCAACGGTGCCTGCTTGCGCCGCGCGGCCTGCTCGCGCGCCAGGTTGACCGCCACCGTATAGAGATAGGCTTCCGGGTTGGCGATGGCCTGGCCCGGCTGCTGATGCGCACGCAGCAGGCGCAGATAGGTTTCCTGGACCAGATCTTCGGCGTCCTCGTTGGCGCCGCGGCGCACGAAGAAGCCGCGCAAGACTGGACCATGCTCGGCGAACAAGCGCGCCCAGGCGCGCTTTGGATGTGCAGACACCCGAACCTCCCGCCGATTGCAGGGGCGCAGGCTAGCGGCGTCATATGACGTCGGGGTGACGCAAGCGGTGCCGATGACCGGGCCGCGGCACCGCAGACCGGTGCCCACATCCTGCGCAATCGCCGCGGGCGAGTGACATTGCGGCAGCATCCCAAGACCACGCTTGGCCTGGCCACAGGCCGGGCAGACAGCGACAACCCCGCATCGCCCCGGCCTCCTCTGCGCTGCCGGCTGCCGCGGTGGGCGGGGATCTAAATGGTTACCGAAGGCGTGTTCCGCGCTGGCGCCAATGCGGGATACTGCGCTTCCACGCAGGCGAGATGGGCTTCGATGTCCGAGCTGCCGATCACCGAGTTGTTGCAGGCCTGGCAGCGCGACGAACCAGGCGCGGGCGACGCATTGGCGCGCCAGGTCTATGAGGTGCTGCGGGGCACCGCACTGCGCGAACTGCGGCGCGATGCGCGTGCCGGGTTGCAAGCCACCGAGCTGGTGCATGAGGCGTGGATGCGGCTGGAGCAGGGCCAGCAGGCTTTTCGTTCGCGGGCGCATTTCTATTCGGTGGCGGCGCTGCAGATGCGCCACTTGCTGGTGGATCTGGCCCGGCAGCAGGCCAGCGCCAAGCGCTTGGGACAGGCGGTGACACTGACCATCAGCCTGTCCGATGGCGCCGCGCGGCCGGAGGCATTGATGCTGGTGGCCGATGCCTTCGACAAGCTGGCCCAGGTCGATGAGCGCAAGGCCAAAGCATTCGCGTTGACCGAACTGGTGGGTTTCAGCGTGGCCGAAGCGGCCGAGCAGCTGGAGGTGTCGGTGCCCACGCTGGAGCGCGATCTGCGCTTTGCCAGGGTATGGCTGGCAGCGCAGCTGTGAGCCCTGCGGCCACCTCCTGGCAGCGCTTGGAGGCCGTGTTCCACCAGGCCTGCCAGTTGCCTGCCGCCGAGCGTGAGGCGTTTGCGCGTGCGCAGGCCGGCGACGATGCGGTGCTGCGCGACCAGTTACTGGCGATGCTGGCGGTGGAAGCGCAGGCCACCTTGCGCGTGCGTGCACCCTTGAAACAGGCCGCCGCCGCATTGCGTGGACCGTTGCCGGAACTGCCGGCCGGCACGCGCTTCGGTGCCTGGGCGATCGACCGCCTGATCGGCGCCGGCGGCATGGGCCAGGTCTATCTGGGCCACCGCGCCGATGGCGCGTACGAACGCGAGGTGGCGATCAAACTGGTGGCTGCCGATGCGCTGGATGCGCAGGGCCGTGCCTTGTTCGAATTTGAATGCCGGCTGCTGGCGCAGATGGTGCACCCGGCGATCGCACAGATTCACGACGTGGGCACCGACGCGCACGGCCAGCCGTATCTGGTGATGGAGTACCTGCGCGGCGATCCGATCACCTGGTGGTGCGACGAACACCGCCTGTCGCTGCATGCGCGCGTGTTGCTGATGCTGCGGGTAGGCGAGGCGGTGCAGCACGCGCATCAGAAAGGCGTGATCCATCGCGATCTCAAACCCAGCAACGTGCTGGTCAGCGAGATCGATGGGCGGCCGGTGCCGGGGGTGATCGACTTCGGTATCGCCATCGATGCAACCAACCCCGGCATGACCTCCGCGCACGATCGCGGCACGCCGGGCTATATGAGCCCGGAGCAGGCACGCGGCGCACAGGATGTGGACGCGCGTAGCGATATCTACGCACTCGGGGCGATGTTCTACGAGTTGAGTTGCGGGCTGGCGCCGGTGGCAGGAAGCGATGGTTTGCCGCAGCCGCCGTCGCAGCGTGTCGCTGCGATACCCGCCGACGCACGTGCGCGGATCTGTGCGGCACGCGCGACCACCCATCAAAAATTACACGACCAACTGCGCGACGGACTGGATGCGATCGTGCTGCGGGCGTTGCAACCGCAGCCGGGCGCGCGCTACGCATCGGTGTCCGCGTTACTGGACGATCTGCATCGCTGGCTGGATGGTTACCCACCGCGCGCCTTGCAGGCGAGCCGCTGGCTGCGGCTGCGTAAATTCACCCAGCGTCACCGCAGCGTCGCCGCCGCCGGTGGCCTCGCAGCGATTGCCGTGGTCACCGGCGTGGGCGCCACGCTGTGGTCCCTGCAGCAGGCTGCGCGCGATGCGCAACGCGCGCAAGTCACCGGCGATTTCATGAGTTCGGTGTTATCCAGCGTGGACCCCGGCGTTGCGCGGGACCTGGACAAGACCCTGATGCTGCGCGTGATGCAGCAGGCCTCGCAGCGTGCGGCGCGCGAGCTGGCCGACCAGCCCGATGCGCGCACGCAGGTGGAACTGACGCTGGGCCGCACGCTCATCGCGCTGGCCGATTATCCGCAGGCGGTGGCGCATCTGCGCATTGCACAGACCCTGGCGCAACAGACCGCCGGCGCAGGCAGCCTGCCGGCGTTGAAGGCGGCTTCCATGCTGGGCCAGGCGCTCACCGGTGCCGGCAAGCCCGGCGATGCCGAGCGCGTGTTGCGTCAGGCCATGGCGCAGGCAGCACGCGGCGATGCGCAACGCCAGGCCATCGGCAACGAGTTGCGTGCGCGCTTGGCGTGGGCGCTGCGCGAGCAGGGCCGCATGCGCGATGCGCTGGCAGAAAGCCGGCATGCCTATGTCGCTGCGCTGGCCAATGCAGCCAGCAGCGCGGACCAGCGCATCGACGCCGGCAACAGTTACGCCGCCATGCTGGCCGATAACGGCCAGCTGGTCCCGGCGATCGCCTTGCAGCGTAGTCTGCTGCGCGAGCGCATGGCCATGCGCGGGCCGGAGCATCCGTTGGTGATGTCGATGCGCAATAGCCTTGCGGTATTCCTGCTGATGCAGCGCGACTTTGCCGGTGCCGAAGCCGAACTCGTCCCGCTGCTGCGGGTGACCCGCGCGTTGTATGGCGAGAACGCCGCCGACACCTTGATGATCGAAGGCAACCTGGCCGGCGCCTTGCGGCAACAGGGCAAGGTGGCTGACGCCGGGCCGTATTACCGTAGAGCGATGGAGCGCGCGCGCGCCGCTTTCGGTAACGATGCACCAGCCACCATCACCTATCGCAGCAATCACGCGTTCTGGTTGCTGGACGACGGCCAGGTAGAGGCATCGTTGGCCGAACAGCGCGATGCGCTGACCGCATCGGAGCGTGTGCTGGGGCGTGCGCATCCACAAACTGCCGAGATCTTGCGCGGCATGTCCGAAGCCGAGCGCAGGCTGGGCCAGACCGTGGCGGCCCGCGATCACGCCCAGCAGGCATTGCAGATTCTCACCGGCATTTTTGGCAATGCGGACGAGCCGCTGCGCGCCGCACGCCAGACTCTGGCCATGGTGATGCCTGCAACGCCGCCGGCCGATACCGCCGAGGCAGAGACCACCACCTCGGTGGCGCGGCGCTGAGCCGCATTGTCGGGTTGCTCGTGCGGCCTCGCTGGATCGTGCGGCGCATTGCCACTGCCAACGTGTGCCGACGCAACCTGCCGCGCGCCTGACCGCCGCCAGGCGCAGGGAGTGACCCTGCGCACCATCCTGCCGAGTCCGCCAGGCGGCGCCAGGGGGGCGCCAGATCACGCGCAGACTGCCCAACGCGCCGACAGTCTGCGCGCCGGTCAGCTCAGCGGCAGCGCTGCCGGGGCGGTCACGCTCACCGGCAGCGACAACGCCATCGACGTGCCCGGCGACTTCAGCGCGCAGGGCCTGGACCTGGTCAGCCACCGCACCCTGCTGGTCAGCGGCCGTGTCGATGGCGGCCCCTCGCTGCGTCTGCGCAGCGGCGGCGACCTGCAATCGAGCGGTCAGCTCAGTGGCGCCGCCAACTGGTGGCGGGCCGTTGCGGCTAACGGCAACGCAGCGGAGATAAAAACACAACGCCACCGAGCGTCGAAGCCTGCTTCTGCTCTACGAATCCCACTCCCGAATCACCAGCTATACAGCTTCCAATACACCTTGTTGACCTTGTCCTTCTCCGCATCGGTATGCCCGTCGTGGTCGCGGTCGTATAGAAAGTAGGGCGCGCCGCGCGTTGGCGTGACCCGCACCATTTCCAGCTGGCCGTTGACGCGGTATTCGTCGACCTTGTCGCCGTTAGCCATGGTTTTGCTGGTGACATCGGCGCCAGCCGGGATCTCGCCACCGGCGCGGTCGCTGCCATTGGTGGCGCAGCCGCCCAGCAGCAGAAACGGCAGCAGCAAAAGATGTGCTCTCTTCATTGTCGTTGTCCATGTTGATCGTCGGTCAGTATGCGCTGGCGCGGTGTGCCGTGAGTGTGCAGCGTAGAATTGGGTCATGAGCAGATTAGTCCTGATCGACGGGTCCAGTTACCTGTACCGCGCGTTCCACGCGCTTCCGCCGCTGACCAATGCCCAGGGCGAGCCCACTGGCGCCTTGTTCGGCGTGGTCAACATGCTGCGCGCCACTTTGAAGGAACGCCCCGCGTACGTCGCGTTCGTGGTGGATGCGCCCGGCAAGACTTTTCGTGACGATCTGTATGCCGACTACAAGGCCAATCGTCCGTCGATGCCCGACGACCTGCGCGCGCAGGTGCAGCCGATGTGCGACATCGTGCATGCGCTGGGCATCGACATCCTGCGCATCGACGGCGTGGAAGCGGACGATGTGATCGGCACACTGGCCCTGCAGGCCGCTGCTGACGGGTTGAGCGTGACCATCTCCACCGGCGACAAGGACTTCGCCCAGCTGGTGCGCCCGGGCATCGAGCTGGTCAACACCATGAGCGGCAGCCGCATGGATTCGGACGCGGCGGTGATCGCCAAGTTCGGCGTGCGCCCCGATCAGATCGTCGACCTGCTGGCGCTGATGGGCGACACCGTGGACAACGTGCCCGGCGTGGAGAAGTGCGGCCCCAAGACCGCCGCCAAATGGCTGGCCGAATACGATTCGCTCGACGGCGTCATCGCCAACGCCGACAAGATCAAGGGCAAGATCGGCGACAACCTGCGTGCCGCATTGCCACGGCTGCCGCTCAACCGCGAACTGGTCACCATCAAGACCGACGTAGCGCTGGCCAGCGGCCCGCGCGCGCTGGACCTGCGTGAGCCGAACACGGAAACGCTGGCGGTGCTGTACGCGCGCTACGGGTTCACGCAGGCGCTGCGCGAACTCGGCGGTGCAGCCGCCCAGGCCGGCCTGCTGACAGAGCCGATGCCGTTGGGAGCCGCCGCTGCCAGCGCCCGCACCGAACCCGGCCGCGCGCGCGGCACCGGCTTCGTGTCCGGCCCGGTCAGCGCCCCGGTGGAAGTGGACCCCGCGCTGTCGGCGCCCGGCCAGTACGCCACCATCCTGACCCAGGAACAGCTCGACAGCTGGATCGCGCGGCTGCGCGCCGCCGGCCAGTTCGCTTTCGATACCGAAACCGACAGCCTGGACCCGCTGCAGGCCGACCTGATCGGCCTGAGCGTGGCCGCCGAGCCTGGCAAGGCGGCGTATCTGCCGTTCGGCCATAACTTTCCCGGCGCCCCGGCCCAGCTCGACCGTACCCAGGCGCTTGCGCAGCTGGCGCCGTTGCTCACCGACCCTGCGGTGCGCAAGCTCGGCCAGCACGGCAAGTACGACCTGCACGTGATGCGCCGCCACGGCATCGCCCTGGCCGGCTACAGCGACGACACCCTGCTGGAGAGCTTCGTGCTCAATTCCGGCAGCGCCCGCCACGACATGGACAGCCTGGCCAAGCGCTACCTGGGCTACGACACGGTCAAATACGAGGACGTCTGCGGCAAGGGCGCCAAGCAGATCCCGTTCGCCCAGATCAGCCTGGACGACGCCACCCGCTACGCCGCCGAGGACGCCGACATCACCCTGCGCCTGCACCAGGTGCTCGGCCCCAGGCTGGCCGCCGAGCCGGGCCTGGAGCGCGTCTACCGCGGGATCGAGATGCCGCTGGTGGAAGTGCTGGCCCGCATCGAAGCCAACGGCGTGTGCGTGGACGCGGCCGAACTGCGCCGTCAGAGCGCAGACCTGTCCAAGCGCATGCTCGCCGCCCAGCAGAAGGCCACCGAGCTGGCCGGGCGCAGCTTCAACCTGGATTCGCCCAAGCAGCTGCAGGCGCTGCTGTTCGACGAGCTCAAGCTCCCCGCCGTGGTCAAGACGCCCAAGGGCCAGCCCTCGACCAACGAAGAAGCGCTGGAAGCCATCGCCGACCAGCACGAGCTGCCGCGGGTGATCCTGGAGTACCGCGGCCTGGCCAAGCTGCGCAGCACCTATACCGACAAGTTGCCGGAGATGATCCACCCGCAGTCCGGGCGCGTGCACACCAGCTACCACCAGGCCGGCGCCGCCACCGGGCGCTTGTCATCGTCCGATCCCAACCTGCAGAACATCCCGATCCGCACCGAGGACGGCCGCCGCATCCGCCGCGCTTTCGTCGCACCGCCCGGACGCAAGCTGATCGCCTGCGACTACTCGCAGATCGAGCTGCGCATCATGGCCCACCTGTCCGGCGACCCCGGCCTGGTGGGCGCGTTCGAATCCGGCGCCGACGTGCACCGCGCCACCGCCGCCGAAGTGTTCGGCCGCACCATCGACACTGTCAGCAGCGACGAGCGCCGCGCCGCCAAGGCGATCAACTTCGGCCTGATGTACGGCATGAGCGCGTTCGGTCTGGCCCGCCAGCTCGGCATCGGCCGTGGCGAAGCGCAGGACTACATCGCGCTGTACTTCAGCCGCTACCCCGGCGTGCGCGACTTCATGGAAACCACCCGCCAGCAGGCGCGCGACAAGGGCTACGTGGAAACCGTGTTCGGCCGTCGGCTGTATCTGGACTTCATCAATGCCGGCAGCCAGGGCCAGCGTGCCGGCGCCGAGCGCGCCGCGATCAACGCGCCGATGCAGGGCACTGCCGCCGACATCATCAAGCGCGCCATGGTCAGCGTGGATGGCTGGATCGCCGACCACGCGCAACGCGCGAAGATGATTTTGCAGGTGCACGACGAACTGGTATTCGAAGCCGATGTCGATTTCGTCGACACACTGCTGAGCGAAGTCACCACGCGCATGGCCTCCGCGGCTGAATTACGCGTGCCGCTGGTGGTGGATTCGGGCGTGGGCGATAACTGGGATGAGGCACACTAACGGAGCAAATGCCGCTGCTATGCTGAATACGTAGATCAGCAATAATCCGTGCGGACATAATCCGAATTCAGCCGATTTAACGGAATGAATAAGCGCTAAATTCTACATTTTTTTAACAGTTATCTTCACGATCTATCAATGTGGAAAATGGTGTTATATCTCTCGACGGGCGCAACGCCTGTCGGCAGATCTCTCCCATCCCCTGGAGCAGATCTCGGAGCGGAAACTCCTCCCCAAGTTTCCGTTCCCTGGCCCCGCCGACCTCCCCCTGGTCTGCGGGGCTTTTTATTTGTGTCTTCCCGGTTGTGCGCAAGCGCTGCAGCGTGACGTGCAATGCTGCATGTGAGTCGGCATGCGCCGGCGCGCGGCATGCACGGAAACAGCGAGAGGCACCACGCAGGCAACGCACTCGCTTGCAGCGCGCGCCAAACGGCATACCGCGTTGCAGGATAAATGCCCGCTCAATTTGCAGCGCGCGGCCATGCAGACGTCATGCTGCGATGGCGGTACGGTGGCCATATTACTCATTCAGGTTATGGCTCGTGCCGCAGCGCGCATTCGTCGATCGCCTCGCCGTCGTTGCGTTGCGATATGCCTCTGCGAGGCGCCCGACATGCGGGTGCTGATTGCCGAGGACGAACCGTCGATCGCCGACGCGGTGGTTGCGACGCTGCGCCGGCAGGGCCACGTGGTGGATCACGTCGACGATGGCAGCCAGGCCGATGTGGCGCTGCGCAGCACCGACTACCAGTTGCTGGTGCTGGACTTGGGTCTGCTTGGCGACATGGATGGCGTGCGCGTGTTGCAACGTTTGCGCGAGCGCGGCGCCACCACGCCGGTGCTGGTGATCAGTGCGCGCGAAGCCCTGCATGAACGCGTGCGCGTGCTGGATCTGGGCGCAGACGACTACCTGGTCAAGCCGTTCGCGCAAGCGAACCAAATGCGTGATGCCTGATTGGCTTCAGCAGCGGTTGGGGCGTGCTGCCAGCCCGTGCACCGGCGGCGGTGCCGTGACGGCAGACCTGCGCGAGGTCGATGGGTACTCGGCGCGGCTGCTTGCACTGGTCGGTGAGTGCATTCTGCTAAGGAGCACAGCACCGTGGCGTCGAGCGATCCGCCACGGCGCCGCGCAGGCGCCAAGCAATTTGGCGCATCGATGATGCACGGTTGATCAAGCCGTCGGCAGGCAGCGCAGTTGCCCACGACGCGCGCTGCAAGGTGTCCGCCATTGCCACCGCCCTGCGTCGACGTCCGCAGCGACGTCGCGCCTGACAGCGGCGTTGGAATCAACCCAGCCAGTCGCGTGGGATCAGGTAATCGGCCAGGCGCGCTTCGGCGCTGCCCGGCTCTGGCGTAAAGCCATACTCCCAGCGCACACGCGGCGGCAAACTCATCAGGATGCTCTCGGCGCGGCCACCGCTCTGCAATCCAAACAAGGTGCCACGGTCGTAGACCAGATTGAATTCCACATAGCGCCCGCGACGGTACAGCTGAAACTCGCGTTCGCGCTCGCCGTACGGTGTGTCTTTGCGACGCTGCACGATTGGCATGTAGGCATCCAGGAAGCCATTGCCCACCGCTTGCTGATAGGCGAAGTCGCGTTCGAACTCCTTGCCCAGGTCGTCGAAAAACAGCCCGCCCACGCCACGCGTCTCGTTGCGGTGGCGCAAGAAAAAGTACTCGTCGCACCAACGCTTGTGCGCGGCATAGCGCTCTTGGCCAAACGGCTCGCACAGCGCCTGCGCAACGCGGTGCCAGTGCTGCACGTCTTCATCGAAGGGATAGAACGGGGTCAGGTCGAAGCCGCCGCCGAACCATGCGGCCACCACCTCGCCATCGCGCTCGGCACGGAAGTAGCGCACGTTCATGTGCGTGGTCGGGATGGACGGATTGTGCGGATGAAACACCAGCGAGACACCGCATGCACGCCAGGTTGCCCCGGCAAGCTCGGGCCGGTGCGCACTGGCCGACGGCGGCAAACGCGTGCCGGACACATCGGAAAAGCCGATACCGGCCTGCTCGAACACCGCGCCGTCGCGCAGGATGCGGGTACGGCCACCGCCGCCCTCCTCGCGCTTCCAGAGATCCTCGGCGAACCGCGCCTTCCCGTCGGCAGCTTCCACAGCAGCGCAGATCCGGTCCTGCAGGTCGGTCAGATAATCGCGTACACGGTCGAATTCGTTCATGGCCCAATTCTAAGCGGTGTGCTGTACGTGGTGCATCCGCGCCAGCGCGCCCGTTTGTCGCAGTGCGATGCGGGAAATGGATGAAGGCGCAGGGATTCCTAGCGGCCAAGGAGCAGTCAAACTGGTTGGTGCGCAAAGTTCAAGCGCGGCAACTAGCAATCACCCAACCGCGCGAGGTGGTGTTTTCGTTCTTTAGCAAAACCACGCGTCAATTGTCTGGTGCGGTGTTCTCGCCGCTTGCGGCATGGATGCCGCCATCGAGCCCGCTGGGACGGGTTCACGGCGTGTCCGGCGAGCGGGCAAGGACCAGTCGAGAGGATCGGTGTGCCAGTGCAACCGACCGGCGTCATGCCCAAGACACTAACAGCTAAGAAAACTCCGCGCGGACAGCAGGCGTGCAGAGCCGCCATGCCAATGCTGCGTGCACGCAGCCGATGGCCAGTGCACCCAGGCCGGTGAGGATCAGCGCCATCTGCTGGGTGGCCTGCAAACGTGCCTGCATGTGTGGCCACTCCGGGCTTTGCAGTACATCGGCGGGCAGCAGCGTTTGTAAGCCGTCGAACAATGGCCCGATCAACGCCAGCCCGCCGAAATTAAGGAGTCCGGTCACCAGCAACACAGCCACGAAGCCCACCCGTGCCCACTCGCGCCGCTGTAGCAGCGCCCAACTCAACCAGGAGAAGGCCGCTGAGAGCACCACGCCGGCGACAGAGAGCGACATCGCGTGGTCGATCAGCCATTGCCACGAGTGGGGCAGGGCGATGCCTTCGGGTAGTCCTAACGCTGCTGCATCCGGCGTCAGCGCGATCATCGCGATCTGCACCAGATTGGCCAGCACACTGACCACTCCCAGCAACAACGAGACCCACGCCAAGGGGGTGACCAGGCCGCCGCGCTGCCGTGCCGAGGTTGGTTGCATGGCGCTCATTGCAGCGCTGCGATGTGGGCAGCCACCATCGCCTGGCCGGGAGGATCCAGCGCAGGTTGCAGTTGCGCGTACCACTCAGGCACTGCGTCGGCTGGCAGGCATTCGCGCAACAGGGGGGTGCTGCGCTCAAGAAAGGCGTCGAAAAACGGCAGCCCGCGCACGTACAGGAAGTGGCTGTCGGTAATCGACATGCCAGCATACGCTTCGCGCAACCATTCCAGGTGCGGCAGCGCGTGCGCACCGTGGCCGGCGCGGGTGAGTGCGGTGAGGAAGCTGGTGCGCGCGGTGGCAGGCGAGGTCGATCGTTCCTGCGCGTTGAGGTCGTCGAAAGTCAGCAACCACTGCTCACCACGATCGATCTCGTTGCACATCACCGAGGTGGTCGCCAGCTGCAGTGCGTTGTGTGCGGTGGGCTCCAGCTCGTAGAGCGCCAGCCAGTGCGGGTAGGCCTCGCGATAGCGGTCCAGTGCGCTCAACGACAGGGCGCACAGGCGCTGCGCGTCCGCACCAACGTGGAGCTGCGCCTGCGCAGCGTTGTAGGCACCCACATGGTCGCCACGCTGAAATGCAGTCAGCGCCGCTTGCAGCGCGGGGTCGATCTCGGCCGCCGCCTCCGACGCGTCTGTGGCAGCGACAGGGGCTGCCGTCGGTTCTGTGCGCGGTGTGTTTGCTGCAGCGCTCTTGCGTCCAAATAACCGGTCCCACAGACCCATCGCGTGTCCCTTCCCTGCGCCAGTGGTGAGTGGAAGCGCCGCCATGCCGGCGGCGCACCGGTCATGTGGCGGACCGATGCAGCGGCGCACGCGCAGCGATGGCGCGTTACCGGTCCTGCCCCAAGCTTAGAGCCACTTGCGTAGCAACAGGTGAGTGCAGAGCAACCAAGCTGCGTGCGTTGGCTTGCGTATCGTGTCGCTGCGTGCTCTGTTCCTGATTGCGCAGCCGCGGCAACGGACACGTACAACGCCTGAGCGCTGTGCGTGTGGCCCACATTTATCAGGGAACCGACACGGCCCTTTTCGCTGGGTTTAAGGTTTCACTTGCTCGTTGAACAGCTTGAGGATGCGCTTGTACTCGTCCAGCCACGAATCGGCACGTGTAAAGCCGTGGCGTTCCAATGGGTACGGCGCTACCTGCCAGTTGTCCTTGTGCAGCTCCATCAACTTCTGGGTCATGTCGACCGAGTCCTTGAAGAACACGTTGTCGTCGATCATGCCGTGGGCGATCAGCAGATGGTCGCGCAAGCCCTCGGCGTAGTTGATCGGCGAAGAGGTCTTGTAGGCCTCCGGATCCAGCTCGGGCGTGTTGAGGATGTTGGAGGTGTACTCGTGGTTGTATTGCATCCAGTCGCCGACCGGACGCAGCGCTGCGCCGGCCTTGAAGGTGCCGGGGCTGCGGAACAGCGCCATATACGTCATGAAGCCGCCGTACGAACCGCCATAGATGCCGACGCGTGCGCGATCGCCCTGCTTGGTGGAGACCAGCCAGTCCAGCCCATCCAGATAATCTTCCAGCTCCGGGTGGCCCATGTTGCGATAGATCGCGGTGCGCCAATCGCGGCCGTAGCCTTCGGAGGCGCGGTAGTCCAGATCCAACACGATGTAACCCTGCTGCACCAGCAGGTTGTGGAACATCTGCTCGCGGAAATACGGCGTGTAGCGCTCGGAGACGTTCTGCAAATACCCGGCGCCGTGCACGAACATCACGATCGGATACCGCTTGCCCGGCTCGGGAGTGGTCGGCCCGTAATACTTGCCCCAGACCGTGCCGGCGCCGTGTTTGGACGGCACCTGCACGTACTGCGGCGCAATCCACGGCTGCGCCTTGAATGCGGGCGTGCGCGTGTCAGTGAGCACGGTGGCCTGGCCACCGGTGGCCGGCACCACCGCCAGCTGCGGTGGCAGGTAACTGCCCGAGTAACTCACCAGCAACTGCTGCCCGTTCGGCGACAGGCTGAAGCCTTCCACACCGTTCAATGCAGTCACTTCGGTGAGCTGGTCGTTGCGCAGGTCGAGCTTGCAGACCTCGTAATCGCCGGGCCATTTCTGGTTGCACAGAAAGAACATGCCGCTGCCATCGGCGCTGGGCACCGGCATCGACACTTCCCACTTGCCGCGCGTGCGCTGGCGCGGTTTGCCGTTGCCTTCCACGGTGTACAGCTGCGAATAGCCGGATTCTTCCGAGAGCAGCCACAGCGTGCGGTTGTCGGGCAGCCAGCCGAAATCGTTGAACTCCCAGTTGATCCAGGCGCTATCGCTCAGGCGGTGACGCGGCTGCAGCGTGGCCTTGTCCAGGTCCACGCTGGCGATCCAGCGGTCCTTGTTGTCCACCGCACGAATTTCCACCGCCACGTTGCGGCCATCGTCGCTCCAGTGCACCGCAGGCCCGCTGCCGTCGCCATCGCTTTCCACACGGACCGCGCGGTTGCCCTTGAGTGCGTCGCGCTTGGCGGCCTTGCGCAAGGCCGCCAGCGGGTCGGTGGCAATGCCCGGCAGGGAGTCGAAGGACAGCGACCTGGCCGTGCCGGCACTGACATCCACTAGCCACAGCGCATGCGCCACCGGTGCATTGCGGCCGACACGGGTGCGTACTTCCTGGAATTCTTCGTAACCGGATTCGGTCACGTATTTGGGCATCTTGCCGGCCTGGCCTTCTTCGGCGTTCTTGGCCTGGGTCACCACCAGCAGATGACGGCCGTCCGGCGACAGCGCGCTGTCGACGATCTCCACCTCATCGCCCAGATACACCGGCGCTGCCGCACGCGTGGTATCGGCGCGGCGCCAGGCGTCTTCCTGCGTGCGTAGCGCGTCGCGCTGCTCCTTGTCGCGGCGCAAGGTGGCCAGCGTGGCCAGTTGCTGCTCGCGCAGCACATCGGCCTTGGGGGCGGCGTTGGGGTCGCGCTCGGCCTTGACCACCGCCACCTGCGCGGTGCCGCCATCGGCGCGCCAGTGGTACCAGTTATTGCCCGCGCGCCAGATCGCACCGCCGTCGCTGGCGAACTGCGGACGCGATTCGATCTCGTTGCTGCGGGTCAGCTGAGTCAGCGCGCCCGAGCGCAGATCGCGCAGGAAGATGTCGCCATTACGCGCGAACAACATGCGCTGACGGGTGGCGTCGTAGCTTGGGTTTGCCGCATCCAGGCCGGCGCGCGCGGAGTCGGCCACACGTTCGGCAGTGCCGCCGCCAGTGCCCTGGCGGTAGGTGTCGCGTACCGGGCTGCCCTCGCGCTTGAGCAGGTATTGCACCTGTTTGCCGTCCCATTGCCACCAGGCCTGGTCCACCGACGGCCCGATCCAGTCCGGATCGGCCATCGCCTGTTCGATGGTGAGTGGGGCGGCAGACTGCGCATGCGCAGTGACGGCCAGCAGCAGAAGGGTCAACGGCAACAATCTGGGCATCGGACACGGCTGGACGCAAAGGAGAGCGCGCAAGCCTAGCAGTTCGCCTCCGTGGCGGGCCTGGGCCACAGGTCATACGTGCGTGGCTGCAGGCAGCGCGAGCCAACAACCAATTTCTCGTGATTAGCGGCCGCGACCAGGTCGAGCGCTGCGCCAGGCACGCAGCTGCAGGCGACAGCGGCGCGAGACGACAGCGAAAAAATGAACTCCTCAACTCTACTGGGCTGGCGACGCCATGCGTGCGTGCCGGGCTGGCACAAGCGCAGACCAATCCGGGGGAAATGTCGCAGGAATATGGCAAACGTACCTGTACAGAGGTATCGCACCACAGCCGTCCACGCCCGAAGCGAATCGCCGCATCGCAGCGCCTGGCGCTGCCACGCCGATGCAGGATCCCGACCGGCGAGCAGAGGATGTGCCGTGCCGCACAAGCCACGCGCCGCACACGCAACTGCGCAAGCCATCGGCATACCACGCGCTCGCGTCGATCAACGCGGCTTGCCGCAGAGGGAACCTCCCGACTTGCCAGCAGCGCGGGTGGCGGCCAAGCTAGCGCGCCTTTGCGACCCTCGGTTTTCATGCCCAGCCAGCCTGCTCCCGCTATTTCCCATCCGATGGCTGTTGGTGCGCTGGACCGGCCGCTGGCCTGGCGCGCGGGGCAGTCGGTCGATCTGGCTACCTTCATCGCGCATGTGCACGGTCTGGCGCAGCAGCTGCCCGCGGGCAGTCACGCAGTGAATCTGTGCGAGGACCGCTACCGTTTCATGGTGGCGTTCTACGCGTGTGCGCTGCGCGGTCAGGTGTCGCTGCTGCCATCGTCGCGCGCACCCGCCGTAGTGGGCGAAGTGCAGGCGCGCCACGTCGATGCGTATTGCCTGGGCGATCTGGAGTTGGAGCTCGCGCCGCCGCGGTATTGGCAGCTGCCGGCCGAATTGCCGCAGGCCGAGGGCCCGATTCCGCAACTGGCCGACGATGCACTGGTGGCGATCGGTTTCACTTCCGGCAGCACCGGCAGTCCGCAACCCAATCCGAAGACCTGGGGCAGTTTCCTGACCAGCACGCGTCAGGATCTGGTCGCGCTGGAAAGCCTGTGGGCGCACACCGACGCCGTGCCGCACGTGGTCGCCACGGTGCCGCCGCAGCACATGTATGGCATGGAGTTGTCGGTGCTGCTGCCGATGGTGACCACCCTGGCAGTGCACGCCGGGCGGCCGTTCTTTCCGGACGATGTGGCACGTGCGCTGGCCGATATTCCCGCGCCGCGTGTCTTGGTGACCACGCCGGTGCATCTGCGTGCGTTGGTCGAATCGGGTGTGGCATTGCCGCCGCTGGCCGGCATCGTGTCGGCCACTGCACCGCTGGCGCCGGAAATTGCCGCTGCCGCCGAAGCGCGTTTCGGCGGTGAAGTGCGCGAGATGTTCGGCTCCACCGAAACGTGCGTGTTCGCCGTGCGTCGCACGGCATTGGACGCGGCGTGGACGCCCTTGCCCGGCGTGCATCTGGAAACGCAGGCTGCAGGCACGCTGGTGCATGCGCCGCATCTGGCCACACCGGTGCTGCTGGCCGACATGATGGACGTGGCAGACGACGGCCGTTTTCAGGTGCGCGGCCGTCAGGCCGATCTGCTGGAAATCGCCGGAAAACGCGCATCGCTGGCCGATCTCACTCGGCGCCTGCTCGCCATTCCCGGCGTGGTCGATGGCATCATCGTGCAACTCGCGCCCGACCCCGGCCAGGCCGTCGGCCGCATCGCCGCGCTGGTGGTCGCGCCTACCCTGGACGAAGCCCAGGTGCTGGCCGCACTGCGCGTCAGCGTGGATCCCGTCTTTCTGCCGCGTCGCCTGCGCAAAGTCGCCGCATTGCCACGCAACGAAACCGGCAAACTGCCGCGCGATGTGGTGCTTGGGTTGCTCAATGGCTGAGCGACCCAAGCGCGTGCGTGCAGCAGTCAGGCGAATGATGTGACGGTCAGTTTGGCGCTGACTGTCTGCAGACAGCGCGCGAAAAACGCGCAAGCAGGCGTGTTTGACGCAGGGCCCTGAGCGTTGCCTCAACGTGGCAGCTCAGTCCGTGTGGAAGACGTCAGCTTAAAAGCAGTGCTGTCCCACCATTTGTCAGCAACTGTCTGATGCCTTCGATGCTGTGCTGGAGACGCATGGCGCAAAAAAACGCCCACGTCACGTGCTCCCGCATCGCCTGCTCAGTCATTGCTGCTCAACCGACTGCCGCAGATGGCCCCCGCGGCAAGGAGGTTACCCATGCACCCCATCGATCTCCACTGCCAGCTCATCGCGGCAGATCACCGCGTGCAGCAGCAGGCGCGGGACCGCAGCGCCGAAGCGGGCGTCCAGTGCTTGCGCAACCTTGGGCAGGTCGTCGCGCTCGCGCACATAGACTTTCAGGCGGGTGCCGGCACCGAACTGCGCAGGTAGCGCAGTTGCATGCTGACGCGCGGCGCCGAGCAACGCGTCGAAGTTGGCAAAGGTTTCTTCCAGCTGCGCCAGTAACTGGCCGGTGTGCATCGAGGCGTGGCCCACCACGGCAGCGGTGCCTGACAACAGCAATGGCATGTCGCTGCCGGCCGGCGGCAGCATGGCGCGGGCGAAGCTGGGCGGTTGCGGGCCGTACTGGCGCGGGTAGTTGTAGGCGCTGACCTGGCGCGGGTTTTCCAGCGGCGTACCGGCATTGGCGGCTGCCAGCCAGTAGATCTGGATGATGCGCTCGGCGTCGCAACGGCCCACCGCGGTGGCGGCCGGCAACTGCGCGGTGTCGAATGCGCCCAACCCGCGTGCGCGGCCCACGCAGAACTGCCGGTAACGTTCGCGGTCGCCGCTACCCAGGGTGATGGCGTCGAGGTAATTCCAGATCCGCAGCAACCGCGGCGTCTGGCTGTTGCTGACGAAGGCGGTGATTTCCGCATACGCCCTGGCGGCGGCTTCTTCGATATCGACATTCTGCTCGTCGATCTCGATCACGCCGAACTGCAAGTGCCCATCGCTGGACCAGGCGATGTTGCCATGGCGGCCGCTGCGCACCGGCGCATCGGTCCGCCACACCTCCAGCACCTCGGCCTGATACGGCTGCAGCGGCACGCGCAGGTAGCGTGGGTCGTCCAGGCGCGGCGCCGCAGTGCCGAAGCCGAATACGGCCAGCACCTGCGGGTCGGCCAGCAGCACGGCAGGGTCGGTCTGGTCGACATAGTCGACCTGCAGCCGGTGATGGCGCACGGCGTGCGTGGTCTGGGCCTGGGAAGCGGTCATTGAGCGTCTCGTTGTTGCGTGTCGCGTTGCAAGGTGTCGCCCTCGAAGCCGAGCTTGGCCTGGCGTCGGCGCTGGCGCCACGACTGCCAGGCGCGCGGCATCATCGACAAGGTGGTGAGCGCGTACAGGGCGCGGAAGGCGCGCAGGCGGATGCGGACTTTGGGGCTGTCGAACACGTCGCCGGCCAGCATCGCCACCACCGCCTGTTCCACCTGCCAGGTATTTTGCGGCTGTGCGAACAAGGCGCGCATGGTGGGCGAGGTGAAGCGGTAGATGAACCACTTGAATTCATCCACGCCGCGCGTCAGTTCGCGTTGTAAGGCGCGCTGCAGTTTTGCTTCCGACTGTGGCGCGCGCAGTGCGGCATCCACCATTGCTGCGCCGCGCTCGGCGCCGTGCATGGCCAAAAACACGCCGGAGGAGAACATCGGGTCGACGAAGGTGTAGGCATCGCCCAGCATCAACCAGCGCGGCCCGGCCATGCGCGTGCATTCGTAGGCGTAATTGCCGGTGGCATGCACCGGTGCCACGCGCTCGGCACCGAGCATGCGCGCATTGAGCTCCGGATTGAGCGCCAGCGTGCGCATCAAAAAGCCCTCGCTGTCGCCCTTGCGGGTCTTCATGTACTCGGGGTAGCAGACTGCGCCCACGCTCATGATGTCGTCCGGCAGGGGAATCAGCCACATCCAGCCATGCGCATGCCGGTAGATGCTGATGTTGCCGGCATCCTCGCCCGGGCGGCGTGTCACGCCGCGGAAGTGGCTGAACAATGCGGCCGATTGGTGCTTGGCATTGGCACGTTTGAGCTTGAGGCGGGTGCCCAGAAAGGTATCGCGGCCGCTGGCATCGAGCAGATAGCGCGGGCGGAAGTGCTGCACGCCACCATCTGCCGTGCGTGCCTGCAGCACGGGTTGTTCGCCGTCGAAGGCGACCTGCTCAACGCAGACCTGTTCGCGTGCATCCACGCCCACCGCACGCGCGCGCTGGAACAGCACCTGGTCGAATTGCGCGCGTGGCACCTGGAAGGCGAAATCGGCCTTGGCATCGAGCGCGTGCGAAAAACGAAACGTGTTGTAGCCGCCGCTGTCGTTCGGAAAATCCGCGCCACGCTTGAGCACGCTGATGGCGCGCACATCTTCGAGCACGCCCAGGCGTTCGAGAATCGGCATGTTCATCGGCAGCAACGATTCGCCGATATGAAAGCGCGGATGCTGCTCCTTCTCGAGCAGGGTGACGGACCAGCCGAGCTCGGCAAGCGCGACGGCCGCAGCGCAGCCAGCCGGGCCGCCGCCGACGATCAGGACATCCGGACACTCCGGTCCGGGAGCCGGCCCGGCTGCCGGCATGGCGGTCGGGGTGTGGCGAACAGCGTTGGAAGTCATCCTGGAACGAACCTGCGGCGGGCGAGCGTCATGCAGTCATGATAGCCTGCTGGGCCGCTCAGACAGCTTGCGGGCCGCCGGTCCATGTGTGAAGAACGCCGGCAGCACGTACAGGCGCCGGCCAGACCGCGCGGCAGATGCTCGGATTGGCCGCGGCGGCAACGTACACTACGGCCGGCGCGACGCCCACGCACTCCGATGGTCGCCCGCGCTGCTGTCGCTTGTTCTCACTCTTGTTGCCCGACCCTGACCTGTGGAAATCCTGGATGTCCTCGCAAACCGCTGCCGAACGTGAACTGGCCGAACTCCTGGTCGAAAGCCTGAACCTGGAAGACGTCCAGCCCGCCGACATCGACCCGGAGGCGCCGTTGTTCAATACCGGGCTGGGGTTGGACTCGATCGATGCGCTGGAACTGGCGCTTGCGATCAGCAAGCGCTACGGCTTCCAGCTGCGTTCGGACAACGACGAGAACCGTCGCATCTTCGCGTCGCTGCGCGCATTGTCGGCGCATGTCCAAGCCAACAAGACCGTCTGATCTGCCGACTGCGCAATCCCCCGACGCACCCGCGTGGGTGCTGGGGCTAGGCGTTCTGCTGGCGGTGGCGTATTCGCCGTTGGCCCATTGGGCCAATGCCAGCCACCGCCCGGAGGTGGCCGTCGTCGCCGGCGGTTTGCTGGTGCTGATGGTGTTGATCGAACCGATGGTTGCGCGTCGGGCCTGGGCCTGGGCGCTGGCACTGCTGCTCCTTGCCGGACTGGGCGCGTTGTGGCATTCGCCGTATGCGATGTTGGTGCTGGCGGCGCCGCCGGTGGTGTTCACCGGTTGGGTCGCCTGGTTCTTCGGGCGCAGCCTGCGGGCCGGACGCACGCCGCTGATCACGCGCATTGTGGAAGGCCTGTACGGCCAGGCCGGCATGCCGATCACCCCCGAACAACGCCGCTACACGCGCCGCCTCACGCTGGCCTGGGCACTGCTGCTCTGCGGCCTGACCCTGGCGAATCTGGTGCTGGGCCTGTGCGCCGAACCCAGCGGCGTGCTGGCGCAGTTGGGCGATGCCTCGCCGCTGCCGATCAGCGATACGCGCGCCTCGTTGTTCGCCAATCTGCTCTGCTATGGCGTGATTGGTGGCTTCTTCATTGGGGAATATCTATTGCGCGGCCGCTGGTTTCCACAGCGTCCCTATCGTAATCTGCCAGACTTCTTGCGTCAGATGGCGCGGCTCGGGCCGGACTTCTGGCGCGATCTGCTGCGCTGAGTGCGTGGCCAGGGGTAGCGACGTACGTGCATATTTTCGGGGACAAGACAAAGATGCCGTTGGCAAGGATGCCGTCGCGCCTGGCGTGGACTGTGTTCAACCTGTTGCAATTGGCGTTCACGCTGGCCTTTACCGCTGGCGGGATCGTCTACGCATTGGTATTGCTGGCGATCACGCGCGATGCCGACCGGATGCTGCGCATGGGCGGCTGGATGTGGTCGCCGGTGCTGTTTAGCGGTGCGGGCGCCCAGGTCATCGTGGAAGGGCGCGAGCGGGTGGATTGGTCCAAGAACTATCTGTTCGTGAGCAACCACCAGTCGATCATCGACATTTGCGCGCTGTTCCACGCCCTGCCGGTGCCGCTGCGCTTCTTGCTCAAGGAAGAAATGCTCAAGGTGCCGTTCGTGAACTGGTATGCGCGCGCCACCGGCATGCTGTTTCTGGACCGCGACAGCCGCAGGGCAGGGGCGCTGGTGCGCCGTCAGGCGGCCGCGCTGTTGCGCGAGGGCAAACAGTTGTGTCTGTTTCCCGAAGGCACCCGCAGCCGCACCGGCGCATTATTGCCATTCAAGGCCGGGCTACTGCAGGCCGCTATCGATGCTGGCGTGCAGGTGGTTCCGGTGGCGCTGGACGGCTGCGGCAAGGTATTGCCGGTCGATGGCCTGTTCAGGGTGCGCCCCGGCATCATCCGCGTGCGGATCGGTACGCCGATCGCGGTGACCGGGCCGGATGCGCCGGATCGCCAACAATTGACCGAGCAGGCACACAAGGCCGTGGCTGCAATGCTTCAACCCAGGATCTGAGTTCCGCGCTTATGGATTTCGTCGTGCCGCATGATCATCCCTGCCTGCCCGGGCACTTTCCGGGTCGCCCCGTGGTGCCTGGCGTGGTCGTGCTCGACCATGTGCTGCAGGCCGTGGAAGCAGTGCATGGTCCGCGCGCAGCCGCACGCCTGCCGCAGGTGAAGTTCGTGCAGCCGTTGCTGCCCGGGCAGACCGCCTCGGTCACGCTGGAAGGCGATGGCCCGCGCTGGCGCTTCCGCGTGCAGCGCGACGGTGCACTGCTGGTCAGCGGCGAACTGGTGGCGGAGGCGGCGGCATGAGCAAGCACTGGAAACAGCGTCCGGAAGGCGGTGGGCGCTTTGCGTTGTGGCTGATCCGCGGTATCGCACGGCACGGCGGGCGGGCGGTGGGGCGCGCGCTGCTGTATCCGATCACGCTGTATTTCCTGCTGGTGCGTGCGCCTGAACGCGCGGCCTCGCGTGCCTATCTGGCGCGGGTGCTGGGCCGTCCGGCCACGCTGCGCGATGTGGCGCGCCACCTCCACACCTTTGCGTCGACCATCCTGGACCGGGTCTACATGCTGTGCGGGCAGATGCAGCGCTTCCGCGTGGACATCAGCGGCCTGGATCAACTGCACACGCAAATGGATCGCGGTCGCGGCGTGCTGATCTTCGGTTCGCACCTGGGCAGCTTCGATGCGCTGCGCGTGCTGGCCACCGAGCGTCCGGACGTGCAGGTCAAGGTGGTGCTGGACAAGGCGCACAACCGCGCCATGACCGACCTGCTGGGTGCGCTCAACCCGCAGCTGGCTGCCAACATCATCGACGCCGGCATGGATGCAACCTCGATCGTCATGGCGATCAAGGAAGCCACCGATGCAGGTGCGCTGGTGGCGCTGCTCATCGACCGCCCGCGCGAAGGCGACCCGGCGCTGCCGGCGATGTTCCTCGGCCGCAACGCGATGTTCCCGACCTCGCCCTGGCTGATCGCCGCTGCGCTCAAGGTGCCGGTGGTGCTGGCGTTCGGCTTGTATCGCGGTGGCAATCATTACGAGCTGGCATTCGAAACCTTCAGCGAAGGTCTGGACGTACCGCGTCGTCAGCGCGCTCCCGTGCTTGCGGTACTCATGCGCGATTACGCTGCCAGGCTGGAACATTACACCTGCTACGCGCCGTACAACTGGTTCAACTTCTACGATTTCTGGAACACCCACCATGCCGATGTGCCGCACCCTGCCGTGGATGCTGATACTGCTGTTCAGCGCCGCACCGCTATGCGCCGCACCGCCTGAGACGCTGGACGTCGGGCAGGTGCTGCAGCGCCTGGCTCGCCCCGCACCGGTCAGCACCGAATTCGTCGAACTGCGGGGTTCTGCCTTGCTGAAGACGCCGTTGCGCGTGGAGGGGCACTACCGTCGCCCGGATGCGCAGACGCTGGTGCGCGAAGTGAGTGCGCCCTACCACGAAACCACCACGCTGACCGGCGACGAAGGCGTGCTGGAACGCGAAGGCAAATCGCCACGCCGTTTTTCGTTGAGCCGCGTGCCCGAACTGGCCGGCTTGAAGTCCGGCTTCGGCGCGTTGCTGTCGGGTGACCGGACGCTGCTGGAGCAGCACTACAGCGTCAATGGGCAGGGTCAGCCGCAGGCCTGGCAGCTGACGTTGCAGCCCAAGGACGCCGCCGTGGCCAAGCAGGTGCGCGAATTGCGTCTGTACGGACGCAACGACGAACTGCGGTGTATCGAAAGCGTGCCGGCCAAGGGGGACGTGCAGCGCACGCTGCTGGCCGGCGCGGCGCGCGCGGCGGCCGGCGTGACCGATGTCGCCGCGTTGACCACGCTCTGCCACGGTTCGGGCGCGTGACCGCGCGCGGGATGGTTGCGCCGGTCGTCTCTGAAAACATCACACCATTGGCAGCTGGAAAGCGCATCTCGCCGATAACCGCCGATGCCGTGCGCACGGCCGGTGGGCGTTCGGCCGCTGTCGCAGGACACGCACACCATGGCGCTTGAATTGAACGCAAACCGCCGCATCGGCCTGGCGCTGCTGTGGCTGGCATTGCTGGCAGTGGCTGGATTCTGGCTGAGCGAGACGCTCAAGGTCACCGGCGACCTGCGTAAATTCATGCCCGCCCCGCGCACGCCGGCGCAAAAACTGCTGATCGAAGAGCTCGGCGAAGGCCCTGGGTCGCGGCTGCTGCTGATGGCGTTGTCCAATAGCGACCCCGTCACCTTGGCCGAGCAGTCGCAGCAACTGCAGAAAGCGCTGGCCGCACAGCCGGACCTGTTCGAACTGGTCGGCAACGGTGGCAGCGCTGGGTTGGAGGCGATTCCCAAGCGCTTGCTGCCGTATCGCTACCTGCTCAGCGACAGCTTCGACACGACCCCGCTCGACGCGCCGACGCTGCAAACCGCGTTGCAGGCACGCGTGCAGGATCTGGGCTCGCCGGCGGCGGCCATGGTGGAACCGTTGCTGCCGCGCGACCCCACGATGGAAATCCTGCATCTGGCCGAAACCCTGCAGCCCGCAACGATGCCGCAGACGCGCAATGACGTGTGGTTCGATCGTGCCGGCACCTCGGCGCTGTTGATCGTGCAGACACGCGCGGCCGGCTTCGACCCTACCGGCCAGCAGCTGGCCTATGACGCCGTGCAGGCAGCTTTCGCGAAAGTCAGCAAAGGCACGTCCACGCAGTTGACGCTGACCGGGCCGGGCGCATTCGCCGTGGAAATCACCGCGCGCACCCAAGGCGAGGCGCAGTGGATCGGCACCCTGGATACGGTGGGTCTGGTGCTGTTGCTGCTGGTGGCCTACCGCAGTTGGAAGATTCCGGTCCTTGGCGTGTTGCCGCTGGCCAGCGCCGGTCTGGCCGGTTTGGGGGCTGTCGCACTGCTATTCGACGGCGTGCACGGCATCACCGTGGCGTTCGGGTTCACGCTGATCGGCGTGGTGCAGGATTATCCGATTCACCTGTTCAGCCATCAGCGCCCCGGTCTGGATCCACGCGAAAACGCGCGGCATCTGTGGCCGACGCTGGCCACCGGTGTGGTCTCCACCTGCATTGCCTATGTGACCTTCCTGTTTTCCGGTGTGGACGGCTTGCGGCAGCTGGCGGTGTTCACCATCGCCGGCCTTGCTACCGCCGCGGTCACCACGCGGTGGATGCTTCCGGCCCTGATCGATCCGGCCCCGCGCGACTATGCCGATTCGCGCCTGCTGGCCGTGCTGTGGCGGGGCGTGGCGCGCTTGCCGCGGCCACGCATCAGCCTGGCGGTGATGGCCGTGGTTGGCCTTGCGGTGATCGTGTTTGCGCCGGGGCAGTTCTGGCAGAACGATCTGTCGAAGCTGACGCCGGTGCCGCCCAAGGCATTGGCGCAGGACATGCATCTGCGTCAGGAACTGGGCGCACCGGATGTGCGTTACGTGCTGGCACTGCCGGCAGCGAACGATGAGGCGGCGTTGCAGGCCAGCGAGCAATTGCGCCCGCGCCTGGATGCATTGGTGCGCGATGGTGAGTTGCTCGGTTACGACATGGCGGCACGCTATCTGCCCAGCGCCAAGACCCAGCATGCGCGCCAGGCGGCATTGCCCGACGCGGCGCAGGCGCGTGCGTTGACCGAGATTGCCGTCGCCACCACGCCGTTCCGCAGCGATGCATTTGCGCCGTTCCTGCAGGATCTGAATGAAGCCAAGCGCGCCGCACCGCTGCTGCCGAAGGATCTGACCGGCTCGCCGCTGGCGACGTCGGTCGGTGGCCTGTTGCTGGGCCGTGGCGATCGCAGCACCGCGTTGGTGTCATTGACCGGCCTGCGCGATCCGGCGGTCCTGGCGGCTGCCGTGCAAGGCAGCGGCGCGCAATTGCTGGATCTGAAGGACGCCTCCGAATCCTTGGTGGCTGCCTACCGTGGCCGCGTGCTCGGTGCGCTGGTACTGGCCGCATTGTTGCTGGCGGTGACCGTGGCGATCGCACTGCGCAGCCCGCGCCGCATCGTACGCGTGCTGCTGCCGATGGCGCTGACCACGGTGCTGATCTTGGCCATCCTGCGCGGCACCGGGGTGGAGCTCAATCTGTTCCATCTGATCGCGCTGATCCTGGCTGCCGGCCTGGGCCTGGATTACGCACTGTTCTTCGATCACGCCGGCGACGATCATGCCGACCAGCTACGCACGCTGCATGCATTGATCGTATGCAGCCTGATGACGCTGCTGGTGTTCGCGTTGTTGGCCGCTTCCAGCATTCCGGTATTGCGTGCCATCGGCAGCACGGTGGCGCTGGGCGTGTTGTTCAATTTCATTCTGGCCTTGCTGGTGTCGCGCGAACCGGCGCTGGAACGCACAGCCAATGGAGAGCCGCATGCAGGGACGTGACGCGATTGCCACGCTGATTCCGCACCAGGGCAGCATGTGCCTGTGGGAAGAAGTGATCGAGTGGGATGCGCAGCGCATCGTGCTGCGCAGTCACGCGCATCGCAGCGATGCGCATCCGTTGCGGTCCAACGGGCGCCTGCGTGCGCTACATCTGTGCGAATACGGCGCGCAGGCCATGGCCGTGCATGGTGGTCTGCTGGGCCGCGCGTCTGGCAAGCTGGTACGCCCGGGCATGCTGGTGGCGCTGCGTGGCGTGGAGTTGCACGTGAGCTATCTGGAAACGCTGCCGGAGGCGATCGACTGCCAAGCACAGGTGCTGATGCAGGGCGAGGATAGTCAGCAATACAGTTTTCGCCTGACGCATGGCGAGCACGTGCTTGCCGAAGGGCGTGCCACGGTGATGCTGGGGGCCGCGCAGTCGTAGCGCGTTTGATCCTTGGATTGGCTCGGCGTCGGCGCGATGTCCGGCTGATCTGGGGGGGCGTTGGTGCACAACCGCATGCCCGCATCACCGCGTGATGTGCCTTCGTTTTCTCGGTCGCGCAGCGTTATCAGTCTTGAGCAGATGGCTGGCATCTGGCCGGCATGACTGGTTAGGATGATGCCCTCTTTTGTTCCCGCCGCCGCATATGCGGCTCCATCGAGACGTTCATGAGCACATCCATTCCACAACGTCGCGCACTCGTCACCGGCGGCAGCGGCGATCTTGGCGGTGCGATCTGCCGTCACCTGGCTGCGCAGGGCCGGCATGTGATCGTGCATGCCAATCGCAATTTGGCGCGTGCGCAAGAGGTGGTTGCTGCGATCGTGGCCGATGGCGGTAGCGCACAGGCAGTGGCCTTCGATGTGGCTGACGCGCAGGCAAGTTCGGTGGCGTTGGAGAGCTTGCTGGAAGCCGGTCCGATCCAGATCGTGGTCAACAACGCGGGCATCCATGACGACGCGCCGATGGCGGGTATGAACGTAGAGCAGTGGCATCGCGTGATCGATGTCTCCCTGCACGGTTTCTTCCACGTGACCCAGCCGTTGTTGCTGCCGATGGCGCGCACGCGTTGGGGCCGCATCGTCAGTGTGTCGTCGGTGGCGGCCGTGTTGGGCAATCGCGGACAGACCAACTACGCCGCCGCCAAGGCAGCGTTGCACGGTGCCAGCAAGTCGCTCGCGCGCGAAATGGCCAGCCGCGGTATCGCAGTGAATGTTGTCGCGCCCGGCGTCATCGAAAGCGACATGGTCGGCGACAGTTTTGCACCGGAGGTGATCAAGCAATTGGTACCGGCCGGCCGCGTCGGCACGCCCGATGACGTGGCTGCGCTGGTCGCCTTTCTGTGCTCGGAAGCGGCCGGCTACATCAATGGCCAAGTCATTGGCGTCAACGGTGGGATGGGCTGAGGGCGACTAACAAAACTACTGCGTAGCCGCCAGGCGGGCGCGGCCGGTGCTCGAATCCTCATGTACAACTCGTACATTCCGGTTCTGAGTGCGCCGTCCACGCCCACCTGACGACTGCTCGCTACGTTTTGGTAGCCGCCCTAAATTGCATCGAAGTTGATGTAGCGGCATTGCCCGCGCATCACGGATGCCTTGGTAATGAGGACTTCATCACCAGCACGACTAAGCGTGTGGATGTATTCCAGTTTTCCTGAGGATGTCTTGAGAAAGGTGTAAACCTCGGCGGTCTTCCCCGGATAAACAACCAGAACGGATAGCGAAGTGATGCCCCGGCTCAGAAGCATTATTCGTGCTCCTTCCTCGCGAGCTGACACTATCTCCTGGCGAACATCTACATAAATCAGATCGTAATCGTCCCCATGCTTTGAGAGCTTGGTCAGACCGCCTGTGATCCTTTCATCGTTCCAGCGACTGTCTTTGGCTGTAATGACGCCTGTCTCGGCGTAATAGCCTTTTCCCTCAGGATTTGAGCACGAGGCAATCTCTGCTGCATACGTCGGTGTGCTGATTGCAACTAATGTAGCGAAACAAGCGAATTTCATTCGCGCACCCTACGTATGGCAGGTCTCACGCCGCGTCGGCATACCAGGGGGCAGTAAGAATCGGATCGCCGTTGGCATTGGCAGTCAACGCATCCAGACCGTGGTCGGGAAGGTCCGGGTAGCGTTGACGTGCCTGCTGCAGGATCTCGCGTGCCAACACCGCCATCTGCGCGACGTTGCGATGAATGCGCGCGACAAACGCGTCGTCGTCCAGCGTGTCGTTCAATGCCCCATTGAGCTCGTTGAACCAGCCGATCAGGTATTGGTCCAGCAGCCGTCCGGTGCCGGTGGTGATGCCCTGGTCAGTATTGCGCATGCCCCAGTCGTGCAGCACCTGCTGCATTGCCAGATTCATATCGCGCGCAGACAGAAAGTCGTTTTTCATGCGCGAGAGCAAACTGAGATTGGCGATGCGCCCGCTGCAGAACAGCGGTGCCAGCAACGACCAGTAGTAGGTGTAATCCCAGATCACCTTGACCGGCATGACCTGCTCGTCGCCGAACAGCGCGTACTGGTCTTGATACAGGGTCAAGGTGTTTTCGTAGAACGAGAAATACAGCTGCTCATACAGCTCGGTATACGGGCTGAGCGACCTGCCGGCACGATCGCGGCCGATCAGTTCGCAGATATAGGTGTTGGAGATCGCGATGAAGTCGCTGCCGGGCGAATAGAACGGATCCAGGAACAAGCCCGCCTCGCCGGTGAGCGCCCAGCGCTGCGACGAGAACACCTGCTTGCAGCCATACGAAAACTTGCGCAGGAACAGGAAGTCCTGCAGGCGGTAGTCGGCCTTGTCCAGCGATGCGGCGACCTGCGGTTGATGCAGGCGCAGCCAGTCCATGGCTTTCTCGTGCGTGTTCATGGTCTCCAGCGGGTGCATCTGCGCATCGCAGACGATGCCCAGCGAATGTGCGCCCGAAGACAGCGGAATCAGCCAGAACCAGTAACCCGGCCCGCACATGTGATTGGTCGAGCGCCAGCGGTCCGGCGGTGTGCAGCGCTGCAGCCAGCTGCTGTCCTGCGACCAGCCATTGGGGTCGATCAGACCTTCCACCCGCCACCACACCGCATTGGCGTTGTGGTCGTTGTCCTGCGCCAGGCCGAGCTTGCGCTTGATCAGGCCAGCGCGGCCGCTGGCATCGACCACCCAGCGTGCGCTCAGCGTGCCGGGCGTGCCGTCGCGTTCGAAGCGCACCGCATGGTCGGTGTCGTCTTCGGACAACTCGATGCCTTTGACGCTGCAACTGTCGACAAAGGCGATGCCCTGCGCGCGCGCACGTTCACCGAGGAAATTCTCGAAGCGGCCGCGGTCGATCTGCCACGACGGCGTCGGCAGGATCTGGCTGACGCCCAGCTCGGTGCAGCGGTCGATGTCCTCGCGCTTGTCGGAGAAGAAAAAGCGGAACCCGAACTTGCGGATCTGCTCGGTCTCCAGATGCTCGCGCAGGCCCAGCACGTCGGCAAAATAATGCGCGCCGATTTCCACCGTGGATTCGCCCACCTTGAACGCCGCCTCGCGCACCGGGTGCGCACGGCGCTCCAGCACGGTGATCGCAAGCTCCGGGTCGCGTTGACGCAGCTGCAAGGCCAGACTCAGGCCGGCCAGACCACCACCGGTGATAACGACATCGGCACGCTGTGCATTCATGGGGATGGCTTGCTCTTGGTAACCGCAGGCACAGTAGCAAATTCGGCGTCGGCATCGTCGATGATCACCGGGTTGGCGCGCACATTGCGGTACTCGCGCCAGATGTGGCCATAGGCCCACACCTGCTTGACCACATGCGAGGTGATGTTCCACAGGTCGCGCACCAGCCGGAAATGGCTCTTGCGGAAGGTGCCCGGCGAGGTGCCGGCATAGCGGGTTTCGATCGGCACCGCGACCACGCGCGCGCCGGCCTGGCGTGCGGCTGAAATCAGCAGCTGGGCTTCGAACACGAAGCCTTCGCCGGGCACATTCGGCAGGGTGAACACCGACGCCGGATACAGCCGCTGGCCGCTCTGGCTGTCTACCAGGCGAAAGCCGCAACCCCAGGCAATGCCCCAGTCACCAAAATCGTTGCCGATGCGGCGGATGGTGGGCTGGGTGGCGCGCTTGCGCATGCGCGCACCGATGATCACGCAGCCGGGGTGACGGTTGGCAGCGGCCAGCAAGCGCGGGAAATCGGCCGCTTTATGCTGCCCGTCGCCGTCCATGGTCATCACCGCGCGCATGCCAAGACGCTGTGCTTCGGCAAAACCGCTGCGCAGTGCGGCACCCTTGCCCATGCGCTGCGGGTGACGGATCAGCGTGACCGGCATGCCGGCGATGCACTCGGCGGTGCCGTCGTCGGAGCCGTCGTCGACCACGATGACGTGCGAGCAATAGGTCAGCGCGTCGGTGACCACTTCGCGGATGCGCAGCGCCTCGTTCAAGGCCGGCACCAGAATGGCGGTGTCGTCGCGGCTCAGCGGTTGCCGGCTCATCGTTGAATCTCCACGCGCAATACCCGGCCCGGGGCGGCATACAGCGCCACGCTGTGGCCATTGCCGGCCAGCAGGTCGAACAGCGGCAGCATCGGCGCCATCGCATTGCTGGCGACGTGACGTGCCAGCGCGCCATCGCCGGGCGAGGGCGTGCCGTCTTGCAGATGCGCGTGCAGCTGCGGCTTGCCGGCCTGGCCGGGCGTGCCCAGCACCAGCGCGCTACCGAGCAGCCCCTGGCTGGGCGCGACCCGACCCAGCGGCCCGACCGAGCGGGCGTCGTAGCTGGCCAGCAGCACTGCCTCCGCGCCGGCGGCGCGTTGTACCAGCGCTTCCAGCAGGCCCTGCGCGAAGCTGCCCAGGCTGGCGCTCATCGCGGTCGCCGGGGTCATCGCGCCGGCGCCGATGGTCCAGTAGCCGGCCGCGGCGTTATGCACCGAGTTGTGGAACTTGGTCGGCGAGATCGCCAATGGGTCGCTGGCCAGGGTGGTGCACATGTAGTCGGAGATGGCCAGATCGCCGTAGGTGGAGGTAAAGATGGACGGCAGGCTGGCCGGATCGCGGCCAGCGGCGCTGCAGGCGGCCAGCGCCGTTTCCAGCGACACCGCCACGGTGTCCGGCGCACGGCGGCGTTCGTTGGCGGCCAGCAATTGCGGCGCCGGGCGAGCGGGGGTTTCCTGCAGCGCGCCGCCGCGCGCGAATGCGCTGGCAGCCTCCCAGTTGGGCAGCCCCTGGGTCCAGAAGCCGATGCCTTCGATGGTTGCGGTCAGCATCAGCGGGCCCGCCCGAACAGCAGCGAACAGTTGTTGCCGCCAAAGCCGAAAGAGTTGTTAATGGCGTAGTCGATCCGGGCATGGGCGTTGTCGAAGCGGATCTGCGGGCCGCAGGCCGGGTCGGGCACCTCGCTGTTGAGCGTGCCCGGCAGCACGCCGTCGCGCAGCGCCAGCAGGGCGATCACCGATTCAACGATGCCGGCCGCGCCCAGGGTGTGGCCGGTCCAGGCCTTGGTCGAGCTGGCGTGCAAGGTGCCGGGGAAGATCGCTGCCACGGCGGCGGCTTCGGCGCTGTCGTTGGCCGGCGTAGCGGTGCCGTGCAGATTCAGATAGCCCACCGCGGCTGGCTCCAGACCGGCGCGGTCGAGCGCACCGCGCATCGCCAGCTGCGCGCCCAGCCCTTGCGGATGCGGCGCCGACATATGGTGCGCGTCGCTGGATTCGCCATAGCCATACAGCCACAACGCTGCATCCGGGGCGGCGGCCGGGCGTTCGAGCAGCGCAAAGCCGCCGGCCTCGCCCAGGCTCAGGCCGACCCGGCGTGCATCGAACGGCTGGCACATCTCCGGTGCCACCACCTGCAGCGAGTTGAAGCCGAACAGCACGCTGCCGCACAAGGTGTCCACGCCGCCGACCAGTGCGGCGTCGATCACTCCGGCCTCCATCAGCCGCGCCGCCTGGGCGAACACCTTGGCGCTGGACGAACAGGCCGTGGACACGGTGACGCACGGGCCACGCAGGCCGGTGGCGTGCTGCACGAAGTCGCCCAGCGAATGCGGTGTGTGCACGATGGGGCGATTCAGATCCTCGGGGAAGCGCGCGCCATCGGCGTCTTCGACCAGCCGTGTATACGCTTCTTCGCTGGCGCCGATGCTGAAGGTGGACGTGCCGATGATCACCGCCACCCGCTCGGCGCCGTAGCGCTGTGCGGCGGCCTGCATCGCTTGCGCTATGCCGTCCTGTTGCAGAGCCAGCCAGGCCAGGCGATTGTTGCGGCAATCCCATTCCTGCAGTGCATCGGGCAACACCACGGCTTCTACGCCATCGACGCGGCCGACCCAGCAGGGCAGCAGCGGTTGCGGTCCGAAATCGTTGCGACGCAGGCCGCTGCGCCGAGCGGTCAATGCGGCGGCCTGGGCGGCGAGCCCGGCGCCGAGCGCGGTGGTGGAAGTGAACGCGGTGACGGCAACCGGGGCCATCTGGGACGAATGCTGCGCTTGGCTCACGATGGTCTGGCTGGCAAAAAGTGCTGCCAGTATATCGATGGCGCGCGTGGGTCCTGTGGACGGCGCAACTGAACGTCACAGTCATGTCGCTGACGCGGCTGGGATTTTTCGCGCAAGTCGCGCTTTCGCCGTCGCCGCAATTGCGACACAATCGACGCGACACACCTCTCTTTCGAGCGCGACCACGCGCGCATGCACGCATACGTCTATAAAAGCCAACGCAAGCAGGACACCTTCGTCTATCTGGCCACGCGTGACGATTTCTCCGGTCTTCCTGCTGTCGTGCAAGCGCAGCTGGCGCCGTTTACGTTCGTGCTGGAGGTGGCGTTGACGCCCGAGCGCCGGCTGGCCCAGGCCGACGTAGCGACGGTGCGCGAGGCGCTGGGCAAGCACGGGTTCTATCTGCAATTGCCGAAAACGCTCGTGCTGGCAGGCGAGTGCGACTATGACTGAGCCTGCGCGTGGCGCACGGATGCGCGCCGCAGCGCTGGCCGGCGCGGCCGGCGTGGTGTTGTGCCTGCTCGGTGGCGTTGGCGGTGTGGTTGCTGCGCTGAGCCTGTGGCTGGCGCAGCCGGCCTTGGCGCTGGCGGTGTCGTGGGCGCGTGGCACGCGCCCAGTGCCGAGCCAACCGCGCGCCATCGCGCAAGCGCTGCCGCCGTTACTGGCGATGTGGGGCGTGGGCCTGTTGGCCCTGGCCGCACTGATCAGCTGGCCGCTGACCGCTTTGCGCGACAGCGGCAGCCTGGCAGCCGCGCTGGCGTTGAGCGTGGCAGTCAGCGCCGCCTTGCTCGGGTTGTGGCGCACCTGGCCGTTGTGGGGCGAGGTGGAACGCGACGGTGGTGCGCTGGCGCCGCGCTGGCATGCGTTGGCGACGCAAGAATTGCATGCCTGGCGCGGCCTGCTGGCAGCCGCACTGGTGCTGGCGATGTGCACCCTGGCCGTGGTGCTGGCCTGGCCGGGCTGGTTGTCTGCTGGCCTACGCTGGGCGCTGGCGGTTGCCGCCGCTGTGCTGCTGCCGGCGGCCCACCTGCTGCTGCAACGCACCGCCGCGCCGATGCGCAGCGATGCGCCGCCGGCACGCCAGGCCGCCGATTTCTTCTCCGAAGCCGCCGCCGAACCGCGCCCGCTGGAGCCGGTGGCCCAGCATCAGCTGGTGCCCGAACTCTTTGAAGCCGCGCGCAGTGGCCGGGTCGACCGCGCGCTGCAATTGCTCGAGGCCGGTGCCGACCCGCAGGCGCTGCCGCTGCCGGAATGGCGCGATCAACGCAGCCTGCCGGCGTTGGCGGCGGTGCTGCCGGATCTGCGCCTGCTGCGCGAGTTGATCGTGCGGCGCGTCGACGTCAACCAACCGCACCGCGGCATGACCCCGCTGCTGGCCGCGACCCGCGACAGCTGGCACGGCCGCCCGGATGCGGTGATGACCTTGCTGGCCAACGGCGCCGACCCGCGTTCCACCGACAACGACGGCAACACCCCCCTGCATCACGCCGTGCGCAGTTCCGACCCGGGCGTGGCCGCGCTGTTGCGTGACGCTGCCGCAGAGCTCGACGCGCTTAACAATGAAGGTCACTCGCCGCTGGCGATGGCCTGCCAGGTCGGCAACTGGCGGCTGGCCAAATTCCTGCTGGAACGCGGCGCGCATTCCGAGCCCGAGGGCGGCGCCCCGGTGCTGCTGGCCGCGGCTGGCACCGAAGAAGACGACCCGGCCGGGGTGCAATTGCTGCTCAAGCACAAGGCGCGCGTGGATGCCCGCGACCGCCAGCGCCGCAGTGCCTTGCACGAAGCTGCACTGGCCGGCCACGGCGACATCGTCGAGGCGCTGTTGTCGGCCGGCGCCAATCTGGAAGCGCGCGATCTGCTCGGCCGCACGCCGTGGCTGGATGCCGCGCGGCAGGCGCGCAGCGCGGTGCTCGAACGCCTGGTCGCGCGCAAGGCCGATGTGCTGGCCATCGATGGCGATGGCCGCAACGCATTGATGCTTGCCTGCGCCGCCGACAACGTGTCGCCGGCGCTGATTCGCCGCCTGCTGGATTTGCAGGTGCCTGCCGATAGCGTCGATGCGCAAGGTCGACGCGCAGTGGATGTGGCCGCCGAAGCCGGACGTTGGGCAATCGTGCAACTGCTCGATCCCGCGTACCCGTTGCCGGCCGCGGTCAGCGACGCGCAGGGCGATACGCCTGGCGTTGCCGTCCTTCCCGATCGCCCGCCGCTGGTATTGCTGCGCGAAGGCTTGCAGTTCGGGCAGCGCGATGGCCTGGTTGCGCTGGCGCGGCTGTGTGCCCCGGAAGAACTTGGCGGCCTGCTGCACGATGCGCATCTGGCCTTGAACGCCGAGGCGGTCGACTGGCTCCTGCGTCACGGTGCCGATGCCGAAGTGCGCGATGCCTGCGGCGATGTGCCGATGTTCGCGCTGCTCTCGCGCGGCGTGGAGGCTGTGCCGGCGCTGCAGGCGTTGCTGCGCCATGGCGTCTCGCCAGCAGGTGCCGGTGGCCTGACCCGGCTGCTGAGCGCCTGCGTGCAGCACGATGCGGCATCGCGCGGACTGGAACAGTTCGCGCTGGAATTGCTCGAACGCGGCGCCGACCCGTTCGCCCCGTCGGCAGCCGGCGACCCGCCGTTGTCGCTGGCCGTGCGGCTGGGCTGGCTGCGTCTGCAGCACTGGTTGCTGGAACATGGCGTGGACCGCGAAGCGCGCGACAGTCACGGCATGACCGCCCTGCATTTGGCCACCGCACTCGGCCGCGACGCCTCGCTGAAACTGCTGGTCAAACAGGGCGCCTCGCCGGAAGCGCGCGCCGCCGACGGGCAGACCCCGCTGGGCGTGGCGCTGTCGATCGGCCGCCGCGATCTGGCCGACTGGCTGGACTGGCGCATCTGGTCGCTGCCGCGTCGCACGCTGCGCGAAGCAGATGTGCCGGCCGCCGCAATGACCGGCGATACCGATGCAGTGCGTCGCCTGATCGACCTCGGCCTGCCGGTGGACGCCGTCGACGCCCAGGGCTGCACCGCGCTGCTGCGTGCCGCTGGTGGTGGCCACCTTGGCGTGGTCACGCATCTGCTCGGCCGCGGCGCCGATCCGCAGCGTGCCGCCAACAGCGGCGCCACGCCGTTGTCGGCGGCCGTGAGCATGCGCCAGACCGAGATCGTGGTTGCATTGCTGCACGCCGGCGCGCAGATCGAACACCGCCTGCCGGGCGGCGTGACCGTACTGATGCTGGCCTGCGCGCTGGGCCTGCCGGACATCGTGGCGCGCCTGCTCACCGCCGCAGCCGACGTGCACGCCACCGACAATCAGGGGCTGGCGCCGCTGCATTGCGCCGCGTTGTACGGCTTCACTGCGCGCGACAAGAACCGCCTGTTGGCTCTGCTGGACACCTTGCTGCTGGCTGGCGCCGACGCGGAATGCCTGGCTGGTGGCCGGGTCAGCCCGTTACTGCTGTTGCTGGGCGCACGTGCCGAACCGGGCACCGCCTGCGACGAGCAAGTGGTGCTGGCCGGGGTCGAACGTCTGCTCGACGAAGATGTGTCGCTGGACGTGGCCGACCAGCGCGGCTTCGGCCCGCTGCATCTGGCCGCACTGCACGGCCTGCCGCTGCTGGTGCAGCGCCTGCTGCGGGCCGGCGCCGATGCCGACCGCCGCGATGCGCTCAACCGCACCCCGCGTGAGATCGCCATCATGCGCGGTTTCATCGATGTGGCCGGCCAGTTCGAACCGGCGCTACCGGGCGTCTCCTCAATGGCGCGCTTCCTGCGCGAAGGCCGCTGAGCCAGCGCGGCGGGCAACCGTTGCGGGTGTTGTTCGTGTGCAGCCGCAACCGCCTGCGCAGCCCCACCGCCGAGCGCGTGTTCGCCGACTGGCCCGGTGTGCAGGCGCAATCGGCGGGGTTGGCCGCAGACGCCGAAGTGCAGGTCACCCCGGAAGTGCTGCAAGAGGCGCAGGTGGTGCTGGTGATGGAACGTCGTCACCTGCAGCTGCTGCGTAAACGCTTCGCTGCGCACCTGCGGCATTGCCGGGTGATCTGTCTGCAGATTCCCGACGACTACGCGTACATGGATCCGGCACTGATCCGTCGGCTGGAACACACGGTGCCAGCGCTGCTCGGTTTGCCAGCGCAGTCCTAACCTGATCCCGACACCGTGCATGCAAAACTGCGGGTTCTTTCGTTGGAAGGAAGCGCCCCTACGATGAGCGTGCGTATCGAGGACCACGCCATGCTGGGCAATTGCCACAGCGCGGCCCTGGTCGACCACCGCGGCACCATCGACTGGCTGTGTCTGCCACGATTCGATTCGGATGCGTTTTTCGCATCCTTGCTGGGCGATGAGCAGCACGGGCAATGGGCATTATCGCCATCCGGCGACTTTCGCAGCGAACGCGCCTACCAAGACGATAGCCTGGTGTTGTGCACGCGCATGACCACCGACACCGGCACCGTGGAGCTGGTCGACTTCATGGTCGCCAGCGACGAAGGCGACAACCACCAGCATCTGGTGCGCATCGTGCGCTGCGTGCAGGGCGAGGTGCCGATGCACATGCGCCTGACCTTTCGCTTCAACTATGGCCGCACCGTGCCGTGGGTCACCGGCATCGACGGCGGCATCCGCGCCATTGCCGGCCCCGACCAACTCGCGTTGCGCTCGCCGCAGGAACTGCACGGCGAAGACATGGGCACCGAGTCGGACTTCACGCTGCGCGACGGTGAAAGCACCTGGTTCCTGCTCAGTCATGGCGCATCGCATGAGCCCACGCCACCGCAAATCGACGCGGAACAGGCGCTGCAACGTACCGCCGCGTTCTGGCATGGCTGGGCACGTCGCTGCACCGATGTCGGTCCGTGGACCGAGCAGGTGCGTCGCTCGTTGGTGGTGCTGAAAGGGCTGAGTTATCTGCCCACCGGCGGTATCGTCGCTGCGCCCACGGCCTCATTGCCGGAGCATCTGGGCGGCACGCGTAACTGGGATTATCGTTATTGCTGGCTGCGCGATTCGGTGTTCACCCTGATTGCGTTGCTGCAGGCCGGTTATCGTGATGAAGCGGCAGCCTTTCGCGACTGGGTTCAACGCACCATCGCCGGTTCGCCGGATCAATTGCAGGCGCTGTACGGCATCGCCGGCGAACGCCGCTTGCAGGAATGGGAAGCGTCCTGGCTGCCCGGCTATGAAAACTCCGGCCCGGTGCGCATCGGTAACGGCGCGGTGGATCAGTTTCAGCTCGATGTCTATGGTGAGTTGATCGGCGCCTTTCATTACGCGCGCGAAAAAGGTGTGGACCCGCCGTCGGACGACGATGGGTCGTCCGCGTCGCTGCTGGAAAAAATCCTGGATACGCTGGAAACGTTATGGCGCGAACCTGATGAAGGCATCTGGGAAATCCGCGACGAGCGCCGCCACTTCGTGCATTCCAAGGTAATGGCATGGTTGGCGTTCGACTGCGGTGCGCGTGACGGCATCACCAATGCAGACGCTGAAAAACGCGCACGGTGGGGCCGCATTGCCGAAGAAATCCAGGCCGAAGTGCTGGAAAAAGGCGTGCACCCGGACGGCCACTTCGTCCAGAGCTATGGCTCGGATCGGCTGGATGCGTCGCTGCTGCTGATCCCCATCGTGGGGTTTCTGCCGCCGGACGATCCGCGCATTGCCGCTACCGCCGATGCGATCGCGCGCGATCTGACCATCGATGGATTGGTCGAGCGCTATCGCGCCGACGACAGCGCCGACGGCCTGCCGGCCGGCGAAGGCACCTTCCTGGCCTGCAGTTTCTGGCTGGTGGAAAACTTTGCGTTGATCGGCCGCACCGATGAGGCGCGCGCATTGCTCGAACGTCTGCTCGGGCTATGCAACGACGTAGGTTTGCTCGCCGAAGAATATGACCCGCGCAGCAAACGTATGCTCGGCAACTTCCCGCAAGGGTACTCCCACGTGGCCCTGGTCAATGCGGCACTGCGCCTGCACGGACGTATGGGCGAAAAGGAAACGCATCCATGAGTGAGCAAGCAACCACCCCGCCGTGCATCATCGTGGTGTTCGGCGCACGCGGCGATCTGACCAAGCGCCTGGTGATGCCGGCGCTGTACAACCTGCGCCGCGCTGGCGCGCTGGGCGAGCAATTCGCCATCGTCGGCATGGACCATGGCGACATCAGCGAGCGCGCATGGAGGACCAACATGGGACAGTCGATGACGCAGCTGCTCAGCAGCCGCGATGCCGAATTCCAGACCGACGAATTCGATACCGGCGCCTGGGATTGGCTGCGCGAGCGCATGCATTACCTGCGCGGCGACTTCACCGACCTGGGCGCGTATCAGGCGTTGGGTGGCCTGCTGGAGAAACTGCACAAGCGCTACGGCACCCAGGGCAATGTGCTGTTCTATCTGGCCACTGCTGCGCGTTTCTTCGAACCGGTGTTGCTCAACCTGGGCGAAGCCGGCCTGGTCAAGCAACGCGAGGGTGAAGGCTGGCGCCGGGTGATCGTTGAAAAACCTTTCGGCCACGATCTGCCCAGCGCCAGGCATCTCAATGCCACTGTGGCCAAGGTCCTGCACGAAGATCAGGTATTCCGCATCGATCATTTCCTGGGCAAGGAGACGGTGCAGAATATTCTTGCGTTCCGCTTCGCCAACGGCTTGTTCGAGCCGGTGTGGAATCGCGACCGCATCGACCATGTGCAGATCACCGCGGCCGAAACCATCGGCGTGGAAGGGCGCGGGCGTTTCTACGACCCCACCGGTTGCTTGCGCGACATGGTGCCGAACCATCTGTTCCAGTTGCTGGCGATGATTGCGATGGAACCGCCGGCGGCGTTCACCACCGAGGCGATGCATCGACGTCGCGCCGAAGTCATCGAAGCGGTACGCCCGATCAAGCCCGAAGATGTGGTGCGCGGGCAATACGCCTCCGGTGCGGTCAGCCGTAGCGCGGTACCGGGCTATCGCGAAGAAGACACCGTGCCGGAAGATTCGGAAACCGAAACCTATGTGGCGATGAAGCTGCAGGTGGATACCTGGCGCTGGGCCGGCGTGCCGTTTTACTTGCGTACCGGCAAGCGCCTGCGCGAGCGCACCACCGAGATCGCGATCCGTTTCAAGCCGGCGCCGCTGGCGCCGTTCCGCAGCACCGAAGTGGGCGGCTACGGCCCCGACTGGCTGGTGCTGCATATCCAGCCGGATGAAGGCATCTCGCTGCAGTTCGACGTCAAACGCCCAGGCGCACAAGTGGCACTGGCGCCGGTGCGCATGGATTTCCGCTACCGCGACTGGTTTCCCAAGGAATACACCGTGGGCTACGAACGCCTGCTGCAGGACTGCATGAACGGCGAAGCCGGTCTGTTCCAGGATGCGGCGATGGTGGAAGGCGCGTGGCGCATCGTGCAGCCGATCCTGGATGCATGGAAACAACCGCCGAGCGACTTCCCCAATTACGCCGCCGGCAGCGCCGGCCCCTCGGCCGCCGATGCACTGCTGGCAATGAATGGCGGACACGCCTGGCGCGCACTCACCCCCGGGCGCAAACCGCCGCCGCGCCGCGCGCCAGAAGGGCGCGCTGGTGCTGCAACGCCGGTGAAGAAAGCCGCCAGGAAAGTTGCAAAGAAGGCAAGCAATGCGCCAGCCAGGCGCACGCCGGCAGTGGCTGCCGCATCTACTGAAGGTGCAGCAGCCGCGAGCCGGAAGGTCGCCAGAAAGGCAGTCGTCAAACGCGCGAGCAAACAAGTTGCAAAAGTTGCCGCAAAGACCTTGAGCAAATCAGCGGTCGGCAAGGTGGCAGTGAAGAAGTCAGCCAGCAAAATGGCAAATGCGCGCAAGCCGCGCAGCTGATCCGCACGCGTCAGCCATTGTCATAATGGTTGACGCATTTTCCTGGCTTCCGATGAAGTGCGCTGTTTGCCGCTTCACGATACTCGTCTTCTACCTATCTGACACCATGTCATTGCAACGCCTGATTAGCCCTGACTTTCAGCCATAAAATCTGCTCGGCATGCGCATAACCGGTCCCGACAGGCCTTGCAACGCCTCATCGCCGTGGCGAATCGCGGCAGCATTTCGCGCAGGCGGCGAGGTGGTTGAAATGGCAGGCGGCCCCGGCCGGACAGCGTCTGGCATATTTGCCCTGCGCGACGTGACAGACACCCCTCCTGGCGCGCTTGATATTGCCAAGCACCATATGCATCAACCGAGCGCCTGACCCGTCTGAAGTCGCAAGGAAGTAACAAAGTCGCTTGTCAGCCTTGAGGCCATTACGTACTATCGCAGCCTGTGCTGACAAGGATTGTCGTATGCGATACGTGTATATCCCGTCTTTCGCGCTGCCTCTCTCAGGGATGATGAAGAGCATTGCCCATGCAGCCAGCATGCGGTTGGAGAAATTGATCGCATCAGATCAGCCCGATGAGTGGCCGAAGGTATGTTGTTGTCTGCAGCATTTGACTCGATTGGATCGATTGACTTTTTGCAAGGACTTGCAATGACCACTCCGTGCCGTAAAGAGACTGGCTCCACGCGCTTCGCGCTGCTCATGGCGATGCTCTGCCTTTTCTTGGTTTCTCCGCTCGTCTCTGCTCAAGAAAAGAAACCGCAATTTCTTGTGCGCGATGCGGATGGGAATTCGCATGGTATCTACGATACGCAGGTACAGGCAGAAGCGGCGATCAAGGCGATTCTTGGTCCACAGTATCTGCTGAATGCCTATCAGTACGTCGATAAGATAAAAGGGCAGGCAGTGGGCGAGAATGGAGTGCTGTCGATCACCTACTGGATGGGGCGCGAGAAAGCCAACGATGAGGACTGGGTATACAGCGTCGGCAACACAAAAAACATACCAACAGAACAGGAGGCCTTTGCTTTTCTTGTTCAGAGAGCTACAGAAAGGACTCCTCAATGTGGAACGCCATCGGTCGTTCCTAGAGATAAGTGGGGGGATAACAGCTATGGCCCATATCCGCAATATGACATTGGATCGGAGACGCAAATAAGGAACTATATAGTTAACGGATTTTATGATGATTGCAGCGGTACATATGGGTATGGTGATGGGATAACCCGTAGTAGGCGCAGCATTTGCCCAAAGCAATACACCTCTTGGCGCATCAGCGACCAAGGCTGCACGAACAAGGAGATCTTCGCGACGATCGAAGTCTCAGCACTGCAGTGTGAGGGAGACCAAGGAGGCAACTCCGGCATGGTCGGCAATCCCTGCGACGTCAAGACCGGCGAGAAATTCCAGGCCGAGCGCGATTTCGATCTGGGCTGGCTTGCCCTGACGCGTTACTACCATTCGGGCATTGCACTGAACGCTGGAGGGTTCGGGCCAGGCTGGACTTTTTCGCATAGCCTGCATCTGACAGTCCAGGGCGATGCGTTGGGTCTGGTGGAGGGTAGCGGTTACGCCGTGCCGTTCCGCAAAGTGGGCTCGGACTATCGCGCTGCCAATGCCTCCGGCGAGCGCATCATCGCCAATGGCAATCAATGGGTACTGTATCGCCAGGACGCCATCTACACCTTCGACGCCCAGGGCAAGCTGCTCTCGCGCGTCGCAGAGGACGGCAACGGGCTGGTGTATGCCTACAACGCGCGCGGCCGGCTGCAAAGCATCGCCTCGTTACAGGGCCGCTCCATCGGACTCGTGTACGCCGACGACAGCGACGATGCGCTGATCACGGGCATCGTCTCCGCTGGCGTACAGCTCGCCAGCTACGGCTACGATCACCAGCGCTTGGTCACCGTAACCTATGTCGATGGCAAGGGCCGGACCTATCACTACGAGGACACGCGCTTTCCCCGGCACCTGACCGGCGTTACCACGGAAGACGGCCGGCGCTTCAGTACCTTCGCCTATGACGATGCCAGCCGCGCGATCTCCAGCCAGCATGCTGGCGGCGTCGATGGCGTCACGCTCGCGTATTCGTCCACCGGCACCGCGGTTACCGATGCGCTGGGCGACAGGGTTAGTTACACGATGACCACCGCGGGCGGCGAATCTCCGAAGATCGCATCCGTGGCAGGAAGCGACGGCACGATGAGCTACGCCTATGACGATCAGGCGACCGACTATCGCAGGAGACTCAGCGCTGCGACCGACAAGCTGGGGGTGCAGACCAAGCATAGCTATTCGGAGCTGACCGAGAATGGCGTGGATATCAATGTCCACACCGTCCAGGAAGCGTTTGGACTTCCGCAAGAACGTGCGACCACGACCCGGACGACCGCCGGCTCCAACCGGGTGCTTTCGATCCAAAGCGCCGGGCGCACCATTTCCTATACCCGTAACGATCGGCTTCAGCCCATTCAAGTGTCGATAGCTGGCGCAACGTCCAGCGAGAGGCGCGAGGTGGCTTACAGCTACTGCGAGGCGTCCGATGTCGCCGCAGTAGGTAGTACCTGCCCGGTCGTGGGCTATCTAAAGTCCATCGATGGCCCGCGCACGGATATCGACGACCGTACGACCTACAACTATTACCCCATCGATGCCGCCGGGTGCGAGACCGGCACCGGACCGTGCCCGTATCGCAAGGGCGACCTCAAGCAAACCATCAATGCCCGCGGCCAGATCCGCGAGAATCTGAGCTATGACGCAGCAGGCCGCGTTCTTTCTGCCGTTGACGAAAACGGGGTGCTGACCGATTACAGCTACCACCCGCGTGGTTGGTTGGCATCGAGCACGGTGCATGGCGCGACTTCCGCGCAGAATCGCGTCACCACCTTCGAGTATTGGCCCACCGGCTTGGTCAAGCGCATCACCCAGCCTGATGGCAGCTACGCGACATTTGTCTACGACCAAGCCCAACGCCTCACCGATGTCACCGATACGCTCGGCAATACGATGCACTACGTGCTCGATAACGCTGGCAATCGTCTGGAGGAGCAGACCAAGGACGCACAAGGTGCGCTCAAGCGCAGCCTGAGCCGTATCTACAATCAATTGGGTCAACTAAAAACGCAGGCGGACGCGGCTGCAAATCCCACCGACTATGCCTACGATGCAAATGGCAACCTACGCTTGATCACCGACGCATTCGGCCGTAGCACCCTGCAAGAGCACGATCCACTCGGTCGGCTTGCGCGCACGTTGCAGGATGTCGATGGCATCAAGGCCGAAACCAATGTGGGTTACGACACGCAGGATCGCCCCTTGCAGGTCACGGACCCCAAGCGTCTAGACACGCGTTACACGCATAACGACTTCGGCGATACCCTGAAGCTGAGCAGCCCGGACACCGGCGTCACCACCTACACCTACGACAGCGCCGGCAACCGCGCCACGCAGACCGATGCACGCGGCATCACGTCCACCTATGGCTACGACGCGCTCAACCGTGTCCTGAGCATCAGCTACCCAACCGTCGCCTTCAATGTCAGCTATACCTATGACGTCACGCAGAGCGTGTGCGCCAGCGGTGAGACGTTCACCGTCGGGCGTCTGGCCAAGCTCCAGGATGGCAGCGGTACCACCCAATACTGCTACAACCGCTTCGGCGAGGTGGTGCGCAAGGTGCAGGCGGTCAACGGCAAGGTGTTGGTGGTGCGCTACGACTACACCCCTGGCGGTCGCCTGCGGTCGATGGTCTATCCGGACGGTACCGCTGTGGACTACGTGCGCAACGCGCAAGGTCAGACGACCGAGGTTGGTGTGACTGCACAAGGCGGTAGCCGCCAGCGTCTGCTGAGCGGAGCGACCTACTATCCGTTCGGCCCATCCTCCGGCTGGACCTACGGTAACGGCCGCAAGCTGGCGCGTATGTACGATCTTGATTACCGCCCACGCAGCATCCAAGACACCCGCGCGGGCGGCTTGGAAATCGGCTTCGGCTTCGATGCGGTTGGCGACCTCACCGCTCTGACCCCGGCTGGCAATCCGACACCAGAGCTACGACTGGACTACGACGCCCTCGGTCGGCTCACAGCGCTGAAAGACGGCGCCGCCAATACCGTGATCGACGGCTACAGCTACGATGCCACCGGTAATCGCCTGAGTGCCAAGGTCGGCGGCGCCATGCAGGCCTACACCTATCCAACCACCAACCACCGCCTGAGCGCAGTGGCAGGCGTGGCACGTACTTACGACAAGATGGGCAACACCCTCACCATCGGCGGCAAGGCACGCGAGTACCTGTACGACACCACCGGCCGTATGACACAGGTCAAACGCGCAGGCGCTGCGGTCATGAACTACCGCTACAACGGCCGTGGCGAGCAGGTACGCCGCTACCTGGGCACCACCAACACCTACACGCTGTATGACGAGGTGGGCCACTGGCTGGGCGACTACGACACCAACGGCGCACCCAAGCAGCAAGCGATCTGGCTGGACGACCTGCCTGTGGGCCTGCTGGCCAACGGCGGTCAACTGCACTACATCGAACCCGACCACCTCGGCAGCCCCCGCGTGGTCGTCGATGCCGCCCGCGACGTTGCCGTATGGAGCTGGAGCCTGAAGGGCGAAGCCTTCGGCAACACCGCACCCAATCAGGATCCGGATGGAGACGGCACCGCGATGGTGTTTCACATGCGCTTCCCAGGCCAGCGGTTTGATGTAGCGAGCGGGTTCAATCAGAACTACTTCCGGGATTACGATGCTGCTACTGGCCGGTATGGGCAGAGTGATCCGGTTGGTATAGCGGCTGACATAAGCACCTATTCATACGTCTCTGCAAATCCTTACGAAATGCTTGACCTACTGGGCCTAGAGTCAGTCGGTTCTTTTAATAACGGAGGGCACAGGCTCTCTTGGGAAGATGGCGTAAACCTCAGGGGGCCCGATTTCGTAAAAGTATCATTCAATTATGGTCCCGGGACCCTTTCCTTTACGCGGGGAAGAAATGGTCGCGTCTATATGAGTAAAGGACTGGCAAAGATATATCCTCATTCGATATCCGCAGGCGTTTCAGCAAGTATGGGATGGGTTAACGAGTGTGAAGGGCGTCCGAACGACGCTCAGTTGAATAATCTTTTCACCGGCCCTGGATTGGCTGGGTTTGGAGCGTATGGGCCACTCGGCGGAGCATATAGCTACTCACCTGGAGCGGGGTCTACCACCGAAATCGGAGTGGGTACAGGAGTTTCTATCACTAAAGGTCGTGGTACCGGAGGATTTGGCGGTGAAAAAGGTGAGGTTATCAGCAACGATGGCTGGGGATGGGGATGGGGATGGTGAAAATACTAAATTATTTCTTTTTTTCTACCATTTGTGCTTGTCTAGCATACGGCATCTATTTGTCTTCAGAGAGGTCAAAAGCTACTGATTTGTCCGGAAAGCCCGGGATCAGTATGTTAAAAGCTGAAATCGACCCGTTCGCGCAGAGCTTTGGAGGAACGCCCATAAATTTTTTTGATCGAGTTAGCGTTGCCGGCGGTCTCTCAAGTAATATTCGTTTGAGTCCCGGGAAGGTTCCTCCATTAGCAAATTTTAGGAGCCTCGCATTAAAAAAAGGGTGGGTAGAGGTTGTGCCTGCAAAATCACCTTATTCGATTAGCTATCGATTTTGCAAAAAGAGAATGATGCTTTTGCTTGAGCATTCTTACAAGTCTCACTGGATCTATGGAGTTGAATGGGTTTCCGATGGAAAGGGAGTTTATTACTGTAAATCGAGATAAATAGCTTGGCTGGAAATTTGCAGTCTCCGCCTGAGTGCGATCGCAGGCGTGGCGCGTACCTACGACAAGTTGGGCAACACCCTCACCATCGGCGGCAAGGCACGTGAGTACCTATACGACACCACGGGCCGTATGACTCTGGTCAAGCGGGCAGGTGTTGCTGTGATGAACTACCGCTACAACGGCCGTGGCGAGCAGGTACGCCGCTACCTAGGCACTACCAACACCTACACGCTGTATGACGAGGCGGGCCACTGGCTGGGCGACTACGACACCAACGGCGCACCCAAGCAGCAAGCGATCTGGCTGGACGACCTGCCTGTGGGCCTGCTGGCCAACGGCGGTCAACTGCACTACATCGAACCCGACCACCTCGGCAGCCCCCGCGTGGTCGTCGATGCTGCCCGCGACGTTGCCGTATGGAGCTGGAGCCTGAAGGGCGAAGCCTTCGGCAACACTGCGCCCAATCAGGACCCGGATGGAGACGGCACCGCGATGGTGTTTGACATGCGCTTCCCAGGCCAGCGGTTTGATGTAGCGAGCGGGTTCAATCAGAACTACTTTCGTGACTACGACGCGGTGGCAGGCCGGTATGGGCAGAGTGATCCGATTGGGCTTAATGGCGGAATTTCCACTTATCAATACGCCTTAGGAAAACCCCTGGTCGCTTCTGACAAGTTTGGTCAAAAAACATACGTCATCATTACCCGCGATCTTGGGATCGGCTCGCACACTGCCATGTTAATAGATTCAGAAAATGGAGCTCCCCCATTTCTATATGACCCAGCCGGATCTTATATGAGAGAAACCAGGGGTAGTGGCGGGGTCTTTGAAGGTGTTGATGGAGGGGCTAGCCTTAGAAGTTATGTTGATTACCAAAAGAGTACAGGAAGTAGCGTTGAAGTAATCGTTCTTAATACTACGGCAAGGCAAGAGAACAGATTTAAAATGGAAGCCGAAGAGCTCGGCGATAGTAGAGGTTTTTCTTGTGCGTCCTCGATCTCCTCCGTAATGTCAGGATATTGTGGGGTTGTAAGCCATACGATTTTTCCTGGGCGATTGGCAGATATGCTAAACGAAGCTCGAAATAAACAGAGGTCTGAGTCATGTGTAGATCGGGGGAAGTGATGTCATCACCTCAAAAGTTAGTTTGTGTAGGGATCTTTTTTTCCGCGCTGTATTTACTTTTCTCTTTGATGTGGCCCTACAGCGTCTCTTTTATAGTCAAAAACAACGAGATGGCGCTTAACTACAAATTAATATTTTCATTTCTTTTGATCTTTATTCCTTACCTGGTTTCCCGTACGTCTCGCACAGTCTTAGGGGCGGTAGGTATCGGGATTTTTATAGGTGGTTTATGTGGGTTGGCAGCAATACTAATTGTTTCAATCGCATCATCTGGATACACTTCCCTGATAGGTGAGATGAAACGTAGCGGAGTTGGAAGTTGGTTTATCTTGCATTTCATGATCGCCATAGTTCTTGGTGGCTGGACGGTTGGAGGCATGATCGGTTTAGTTGTAAGTATTAATTTCAAGAAAACCAAGAGCGGTGTCAGGCTCTAAGGCAAGCGAGTACCGGTACGAGACTCCGGGCCGCATGACCCAGGTCAAGCGAGCGGTGTCGCAGTCATGAACTACCGCTACAACGGCCACGGCGAGCAGGTACGCCGCTATCTGGGCACTACCAACACCTACACGCTTTACGACGAGGCCGGCCACTGGCTGGGTGACTACGACACCAACGGCGCACCCAAGTAACAAGCCATCTGGCTGGATGATCTGCCGGTGTGTCTGTCAGCCTCCCGTAGAATTGATCCAGCCATAATTAGAGGTCTCCGGGCACACTAGTCCACCCAGGAGACCACCGATGCGCAAGAGCAAATTCGCCGAGAGCCAGATCGTTACGACGTTGAAGCAGGTTGAGGCCGGAAGACAGGTCAAGGATGTTTGTCGTGAGTTGGGCATTTCCGATGCGACTTACTACGTCTGGAAGTCCAAGTACGGCGGCATGGAAGCTTCCGACGTGCAGCTTTACGCATCCCGCGTGGCCGCCACCGTCTCATCATCCTCATCCTCATCCACATCCGCCTTGACGTCGGCTTCGAACAGATTCATCAGATCGGCACGTGCATCACGCGAGGTCTGGATGACCTTGGCTTCGTCGTCATAGACCAGGTGCTGGCGGCGCAGCAGGTCTTCGTCGTGCTGGCGGAAGCGTTTGACGTGATCGTGGGCGAGCGCCTCGCCCAGGCCGAGCGAGGTCAGTACGCGTTCGCTCAGCTCCAGGCTGGAGGCGAACACTTCGCGGAACGGTTCTGCGCCCAGGTCCATCAATTTCCAGGCGTGTTGGCGGTTGCGTGCACGCGCCAGCACGGTGGCTTGCGGGTACAGGCGGCGGATCAGTCGCACCGTCTTGATGTTGGTTTCCGGGTCGTCCACCGCGATCACGAACACCTTGATGCGCTCGGCACCGGCAGCGCGCAGTAGCTCGGGGCGGGTGGGGTCGCCGTAATACAGCTGGCTGCCGAAACGGCGCAGGTCTTCTACGGTGTCGGGGTTGTGTTCCAGCGCGACGAATGGCACATGCCGTGCGGTGAGTAGGCGCGCGACCACCTGGCCGAAGCGGCCCATGCCGGCGACCAGCACCTTTGGGGTCTGCGCATCGATGGTGTCGAACGGGCGATCGGTTTTGGGTGCGCGCATGCGCAGCGGCCCGTTGAGGATGCGTTGCATGCCGAGCAGCAATAACGGCGTCAGCGCCATCGACACGCCGACGATGGCCACCAGCCGATCGTGATTGGCCGGCTCGAGCAGGCCGACACGGTCGGCCTCGTTGAACACCACGAACGCGAATTCGCCGCCCAGCCAGAGCACGCTGCCCAGCATCAGGCTGCTGCGCAGCGGCAGTTTGGCCACGCTGCCGATGCCGACCAGCAACGAGAACTTCACCACCAGCAAGATCGCCACGCCCGCTGCGATCAACCACGGCTCGGCCACCACGCGGTTCAGATCGATGCCCATGCCCACCGAGATGAAAAACAGGCCCAGCAGCAAGCCTTCGAACGGTTCGATCTGCGATTCCAGTTCGTGGCGGAATTCCGAATCGGCCAGCAACACGCCGGCAATGAAGGCGCCCAGGCTGGCGCTCAATCCGGCCTCCTGCATGATCCAGGCGGTGCCCAGCACCACCAGCAAGGCGCTGGCGGTGAATACTTCCGGCATGCGCGTGCGTGCCACCACGTTGAACAGGTGCCGCAGCACAACCCGCCCGCACACGATCACCAGGGCAAGGGCTGCGATGGCCTTGGCCACGTCCTGCCATTCAAGCGCGTCGTTCTTGCTGCCGCCGAGCAGCGGGATGGCCGCCAGCAAGGGGATCGCAATCAGATCCTGGAACAGCAAAATGGCGAATGCCAGCCGCCCGTAGTCGCTGTTGAGCGCCTTGCGTTCGGCCAGCAATTGCAGGCCCACCGCCGTGGATGAGAGCGCCAGTGCTACGCCGACGATCAGCGCGCTCTTCCAAGCCAGGTGGGCTGCCATCAGCAAACCGCCCAGGATTACCGCCGTCACCAGCACCTGCGTGGCGCCGGCGCCGAACACCGAATGGCGCATCACCTTCAGGCGCGCCGGCGACAGTTCCAGCCCGATCACGAACAGCAGCATCACCACGCCGATCTCGGCCGCGCCGCTGATGCGTTCGGCATCCTGCACCACGCCCACGCCATCCGGGCCGAGCACCACGCCGGCGACCAGATAGGCCAGCACCGCACCCAGGCCGAAGCGTTTGAACACCGGCACCGCCACGATGGCGGCCAGCATCAACACCAACGCCAGTTCCAGGCCACCGCTATGCATGCGTACTCTCCGTTGAGGTGCGCATTATGCCGCGCAGGCTAACTGGCCTGCGCGCACGCATGTGCCAGTTGTGCGGTAGTGATGGCGGTTGCGATGACACGCGATGCGACAACGCGCTTACGTGAGTGCGATGGCCGATGCCATGGCAGGAAGCAATGCACCGGGCGTTGCGTGAAGCGGGCTGTAGCAACCACCCGTGGCCTCCAGCGCAGTGCAATGACGGTCGGTTGCTCGGCTCCGTATTGGTGCGTCGGCCGCAGTACGGGCGTTGCGGTAACGGTGCATTCGCACCCCCAACACGCTGGCCTGGCACGGCGACGCCACGGCGCCACGCGTTCCTCGCCGGCCTGCCCACGATGGCGCGCGACACCCCTTGCGCAGGCACGATCCCCTCCGCGCTGCCGGCGTGTTCGCCGAAATCCCGCTGGCGTGCACGCTCGGTGTGCGCCTGCGACGCCCGGCTTCGGGAAGCCCACTTAAGCGACCTGCGCACAGGGCATTGACCAAGCCGCCTCAGGCGCGCAGACTGCGCCGCGCCACCGCCCGGATCACCGGCCGGTACGCACCTTTGGAGCCCTTACCTATGTCCAGCGACAGTCACCCTAGACCCGGGTCGATGACCCAGCTGGCGCGCGCCTGAGGCTCAGGTTCGCTGGCTGTCATCGACGACGGTCGTCACCAGGCGAACCACCATGTACGACGAAACCCTGCGCCTTGCCGAAGGCGTCGATGCACTGACCGCACCCCTGGCCGAGCTCAACACGGCCGATGCGGTGGAATACCTCAACGCCCTCGACCGCGACGAAGCGGCACAGGTGCTGGCCGCGTTGCCACCACCACGTGCGGTGAAGGTGCTCGAGCAACCAGAATTGCGCGATGCCAGCACGCTGGTGGCGTTGCTGCCGGCCGAGCAGGCTGCCTCGCTGCTGGGGCAGATGGCCGACGACCGCGCCACCGACATCTTCCACGGTCTGGATGCCGAGCAGCGCCAGCCGTTGCTGTGGCTGCTCAGCGCCGAGGCGCGGCTGTCGATCCAGGCACTGATGCGCTACCCGCCCAACACGGCTGGCGCGCTGATGACCACCGAGTTCGTGGCGGTGCCGTCCGATTGGTCGGTGGGCCGCACCCTGCAGCACATCCGCGAAGTGGAGCGCAGCCGCGAGACCGTCTACGCGATCTATCTGCTCGACCCGCACACCCGCGTGCTGCAGCAGGTGGTGACGATGCGCCGGCTGATCACCGGTGCGCCGGAGGCGCCGATCCTGGACGTGGCGCAGGTCAATCCGCCGGTCACCGTCGACCCGGCACTGGATCAGGAAGAAGTGGCGCGGCTGATCCGTCGCCACGACCTGCTCGCCATCCCGGTGGTGGATGCGCGCGGCCACGTGCTCGGCATCGTCACCGTGGACGACGTGCTCGATGCATTGATCGCCGAATCCACCGAAGACGTGCACAAGTTCGGCGGCATGGAAGCGTTGGACAAGCCGTACATGCAAATTGGCTTCGGCCAGATGATCAAGAAGCGCGCCGGCTGGTTGAGCGTGCTGTTTCTGGGCGAAATGCTTACCGCCAGCGCGATGCAGCACTTCGAGGACGAGCTGTCCAAGGCCGTGGTGTTGACCTTGTTCATCCCGCTGATCATGAGTTCGGGGGGGAACTCCGGTTCGCAGGCCACCTCGCTGCTGATCCGCTCGTTGGCGCTGCGCGAAATCCGTCTGGGCGACTGGTGGAAAGTGGCGCTGCGCGAATTGCCTACCGGCCTGACCCTGGGCGCGATCCTGGGCGTGCTGGCGATCGTGCGCATCACCATCTGGCAGACCGCCGGCTTGTACAACTACGGCCCGCACTGGCAGATGGTGGCGTTGACCATCGGCGCCGCGCTGATCGGCATCGTCACCTTCGGTTCGCTCTCGGGCTCGATGCTGCCATTCGTGCTGCAGCGGCTCGGCTTCGACCCGGCTAGCGCCTCGGCGCCCTTTGTTGCGACGTTGGTGGACGTCACTGGCTTGGTGATCTATTTCAGCATCGCTGCGCTGATCTTGAGTGGGACGCTGTTGTAGAGTCCGGGTTCCTTCCGGGCAAGGTGCTGGCGATGCGAGGCAGTACGCTGTGGTGCGTTGTGTGGACAGGGGTGTTGTCGATCGCCATGACGCAGCCAGGCTGGGCCGAACCGGCCCAGCCCGCAGGGTGCACCTACGATCGTGCGGCGATGCTGGCACTGGATGAAGACGCCTTCGATCAGGACATGCAGGGCGGCTGGCGCACGATTGCCAACCGCCCCGGCTGCGCCGTGGCAGCTGCCGACCTGCTGCACGACTACCGCCAGGCGCACGCAATCACTGGCGGCATCGTGGTGTGGCACGAAGGTCAGATGCGTGCAGAGGCCGGGCAAACGGCGCAGGCGATCGCCCTGTTCGAAAAGTCGTACAAGCCAGCCGCCGAGGATCTCGCCGGCTGGAACGTGTATGTGGATGCGATGATCGCGTTCCTCAAACGCGACCGCGTGGGTCTGGATGCCGCACGGGCACGGCTTGCGTCGGTGCCCTATCGGCAGGCCGAGGATATGCCGCCGTTGCAGGATGGCTATATGGTGTTTCCTGCCGAGAAGGGCCGACCTGAGATGAAGATGCGCTGGCCGCCAAACCTGGATGTCGTCGATGGCCTGATCAAATGCTACGACGAACCCTATTCGGTGGCTTACGGCGCCCAGCGCTGCCGCACGTCGACCTCGACATTGTCGAAGTAGGCAGGGATCGGCAGGCCGGCCGATGCGGCTTGGCCGCGGCAGGCACGGCAATGCTGTAACCCTGGTGCGCTTAGCCGTTGAACACGTCAGCGAAACGCGCGTCAGTCGACGACGACCGCCTTCGTGCAAGGCGGCTGTGCCAAACAGTTGGTCGCAAGGAGCGCGCGCATCTGGCAGCCGCTACAGTCGCCGCGCCTTCGACAGCGTCACCCCATGCCCTGAAACGCCAGTGCGTGTACCGTAGCGCGATGGCATTGTTTTCCCCCGCACGATGAGTACGTACCACCTGCAGCAGGTCTTTCGTCCCGGCACCGTGGCGGTGGTGGGCGGCAGCCCGCGCGATCGTTCGGCCGGGCGGGCGGTGGTGCGCAATCTGCGCGCTGCCGGATTCCCGGGGCAGATCGGCTGGGTGAGCCCGCGCTATAGCGAGATCGACGGCGTGCGCACGGTGGCGCGGTTGACCGATCTGCCGTGGGTGCCGGACCTGGTGGTGATCACTGCGCCGGCGCGGATCGTGCCGCGCATCGTCTCCATCGCCGCACGGCGTGGCGTGGCCGCGGCGATCATCCTCACCGCAGGCTTGGGCCGTGGCCCCGGTTCGCCGGCCGCGCGCATGGAAGCGGCCGCGCGGGCCAAGGGCATGCGCATCCTCGGCCCGCATTGCCTGGGCGTGATCGCCCCGCATGCGCGGCTCAATGCCAGCATCGCCGCGCATTGTCCGCAGGCCGGCGACCTGGCGCTGATCTCCGAATCCAGCGCGATTGCCGCAGCCTTGGTGGAATGGGGCGTGGCGCGCTCGGTGGGGTTTTCGGCGGTGGTGTCGCTGGGCGACACGCTGGATGTGGACTTCGGCGATCTGCTCGATTACTTCGCCACCGACTATCGCACCCGCGCGATTCTGCTCTACGTCGAACGCATCGGCGATGCGCGCAAGTTCATGTCGGCCGCACGCGCCGCAGCACGCGCCAAACCGGTGGTGGTGGTCAAGTCCGGCCGCCAGTTCCGCATCAATCCCAACGCCGACACCCACGCGCAGGCGCTCGCCGGTTCGGATGCGGTGTACGGCGCGGCGTTCGCACGTGCCGGCCTGTTGCGCGTGGGCGCGCTGGACGAGCTGTTCGCCGCTGCCGAAACGCTGGGCCGGCTCGGCAGTTTCCCCGGCCGGCGCTTGGCCATCCTGAGCAACGGCGGCGGGGTGGGGCAGCTGGCGGTGGATCAACTGGTGTTGCGCGGCGGCACCCTGGCCGAGTTGTCGCCCAAGACGCTGGCAAAACTCGATCAGTCGCTGCCCGAAGGCTGGTCACGCAGCAATCCGGTCGACATTATTGTCGACGCTGATGGTGCGCGCTATGCCGCGGCGATCGAAGCGCTGCTGGACGATCCGGAAAACGACGCGCTGCTGGTGGTCAACGTGCCCACCGCGTTCACTTCTTCGGCCGATGCGGCCAAGGCGCTGACCCGCGCGCTGGACCAACGCGACCGCTATCAGCGCGAAAAACCGGTATTCGCGGTATGGCTGGGCCAGGACGATGCAGCGATCGCCGCGCTCAACGCTGCGCGCGTGCCCACCTATGCCACCGAATCGGACGCGGTGCGCGGCTTCACCCATCTGGTGCGCTACCGAGAAGCGCAGGCGGCGTTGATGGAAACCCCGCCCAGCCTGCCGGAAGATTTCGTGGTGGATGCCGGCATCGCGCGCGCGGTGGTCGACGACGCCCTGGCCGCCGGCCGGCGTTGGCTCGATCCGGTGGCCACCAACCGGCTGCTGGCCGCCTACGGCATCCCGATCGTGCCGCTGCAGGTCGCGGCCACCGCCAACGAAGCCGCCTTGCTGGCCGACCCGCTACTGGCAGTCGGCCGCACGGTGACCTTGAAGGTGTTGTCCAGCGAGATCGCGCACAAGTCCGATGTCGATGGCGTGCGCCTGAACCTCTCCAGCGTCGCCGCGGTGCGCGAAGCGGCCACCGGCATCCTGGCGCGTGCGCGCGCTGCGCACCCCAACGCGGTGATCGAAGGGGTGATCGTGCAGCCCACCGTGTTGCGGCCCAAGGCGCGCGAACTGATCGCCGGTATTGCCGACGACCCGGTGTTCGGCCCGGCGATCGTGTTCGGCCGTGGCGGCACCGCGGTGGAGGTGATCAACGACCGCGAACTGGCGTTGCCGCCGCTGGACCTGCGCCTGGCCCACGAACTGATCGGCCGCACCCGCGTCTCGCGCATCCTCAAGGCCTACCGCGACGTGCCGGCCGCTGACGAGCGCGCAGTGGCGCTGGTGCTGGTCAAGCTGGCGCAGCTGGCCGCCGACATCCCCGAAATCACCGAGCTGGACATCAACCCGCTGCTGGCCGACCGCGACGGCGTCATCGCGCTGGACGCCCGCGTGGCGGTGGCGCCTGCGCGCAAACTGCACAAGGGCCGCGGCCATCCGCGCTTTGCGATCTTCCCGTATCCCAAGGAATGGGAGCGCCAGATCGGCCTGGGCGATGGCACGCGTGTGCTGGTGCGTCCGGTGCGCCCGGAAGACGACGCGCTGTTCCGCGCGTTCTTCGCCCGCGTCACCGACGAAGACCTGCGGCTGCGCTTCTTCCAGTCGGTCAAGCATTTCAGCCACGAATTCATCGCCCGGCTGACCCAGCTCGATTACGCGCGCTCGATCGCGCTGGTGGCCATCGACCCCAAGACCGGCGACATGCTCGGCGCGGTGCGGCTGCATGCCGACGCCGACTACGAGCGCGGCGAATACGGCATCCTGATCCGCTCCGACCTCAAGGGCCACGGCATCGGCTGGCAGCTGATGCGCATCATGATCGAGTACGCGCGCTGGCTGGGCCTGAAGCAGATCGAAGGCCAGGTGCTGCGCGAGAACCGCACGATGCTGGCGATGTGTCAGAGCCTGGGCTTCGGCGTGCGCCCGGATCCGGACGATGCGACCCTGATGGCGGTGACACTCCCTATAATGGGCGAGCCGCGCCCGGCCTGACCTTGCGTCACGCCGCGGTCCCCCATCCTCCACCGCACGCCGGACTGCCAGGCCTCGCCCTGGCTCATTGCTCCGGCTGTCGTCTCGGCCCGCCTGGGAGTGTCAATGTTTCGCGAGTTCAGAATGTCGTTGTTGGTTGCCGCCGTTTGCCTGGGCCTTGCCGCCTGGTGGGGCCACACCACCGCAATGGGTCTGTGGCAGGCACTGTGGCTGTGCCTGGTACTGAGTGTGCTGGAGGTCTCGCTGTCGTTCGACAACGCGGTGGTCAACGCCGGTGTGCTCAAGCACATGAATGCGTTCTGGCAGAAGCTGTTCCTCACCGTCGGCATCCTGGTCGCGGTGTTCGGCATGCGCCTGGTGTTCCCGATCGTGATCGTGTCGGTGGCCACCGGCATGGGCCTGGTGCCGGTGATGCAGATGGCGCTGAAGGAGCCGGACCGCTACAGCCAGGTGCTGACCGATAACTACCCGTCCATTGCCGCCTTCGGTGGCATGTTCCTGCTGCTGGTATTCCTGAACTTCCTGTTCGACCAGGAGCGCAAGCTGCACTGGCTCGGCCCGGTGGAACGGCTGGTCGGCAAGCTGGGCAAGGCCGATGCGATGTCGGTGATCGTGGCGGTGACGGTGCTGCTGTGCACCAAGCTGTTCCTGCCCGAGGCGATCTTCCAGAGCGTGCTGTTCGCCGGCCTGGGCGGCATCCTGCTGTACCTGCTGGTGGGCAGCGTGGATGCCTTGTTCGAGTCCGAAGAGAGCGAAGACGGCATGGGCCCGGCCAAGCGTTCGGGTATTGCGGCTTTTTTGTATCTGGAAGTGCTGGACGCCTCGTTCTCGTTCGACGGGGTGATCGGCGCGTTCGCGATCACCCGCGATGTGGTCATCATCATGCTGGGCCTGGCGATCGGTGCGATGTTCGTGCGTTCGATGACGGTCTATCTGGTGCACAAGGGCACGCTGGACGAATTCGTGTTCCTGGAGCATGGCGCGCATTACGCCATCGGCGTGCTGGCGATCATCATGCTGGTCGGCACCGTCTACCACGTGCCGGAAGTGCTGACCGGCCTGATCGGCGTGGCCTTCATCGCCGCCTCGGTGTGGTCGTCGATCCGCTACCGCAAGCGCCACCACATCGGCCCGACCGAGATCTGAGCGGTCACCGATGCGCCAGCGCATCGGCTGTGAAGCCTATGGCGCAGGTGTTGCAAGCGGCTAAAAAACGGCAACCGATAGCATGCTTGGTGTGGACGGCGGGTGATGGTCGATTGCGCATCAGGACCCTCCTGACTTGACCTGCGCAGTCGTATTCGTCCTCCCGCCGTCCGGCGCGACCGCTCGTCAGCGCAGCCCGTTGCGCCACAAGGCTTGCCACAATTTTGGCACATTTGGTGTTGACCCCCTGGGGGTACCCCACTATCTTGGGGTTCGGTGGTGACCGCCCCAAGTGGCACCAATCAGACGAAGGCGACGCGCAAGCGCAACGTCGCCTGCGGCGCCCATCTCAGCGACCTGTACGCGCCCCGGCATTGCCGCGGTCGCTTCCGGCCCGATGACGGCAGCGCGTTGCCACCGAACACCATCATGCGACAGCACACCGCGTGATGGCGGCCGTGGGAGTTCAGGGAAATTGGTGGGTGACGCCGCCGCAGGCCATGGCCTGCGCGCTGTGCGTCCCGTGTCACCAATGCACTCTGGACGCCGCTCGGTCGTTGCCTGCTCCGGCAGGTTCGTGTGCCTACGCATGGAGGACGCATGACCACCAACGACACCCTTGCCGCGATCGCCGCCGGTACCGCAACACCCACCAGCGTTCCTGCCAGTGTCAGCGCGCCCCCCAGCGGCGCGCCGGAATTGACCGACCCCTCCGACATCGTGCCGCCTCCCCGCCAAGCTATTGCAATGCACGCACAGACCATCGAAGAACAAGCTGTCTCCACCTGGATCACCAAGGAAGCGGGCAACCGCCGGATCCCGTTCGAGCCGGAGCGCCTGGAGCGCGCCATCGACCAGATCCATGCCGAGTTCCCGCAGCTGGACGTGGCCGATTACAAGCGCTCGGTGTTCGGCTTTGTCGACCGCAAGGACAGCGTCAATGCTGACGACCTGGTCGACCACCTGATCCGCGAGGCCGAAGCCCGCGTCGATCTGACCACCCCGGAGTGGGAGCACTTTGCCGCGCGCCTGTACCTGCGCCGCCTGTACAAGCGCGCCAGCCGCAACCGTTTCTACGATGCCAGCCAGAAGTACGGCTCGTTCGTCGGCCTGCAGGAGAGCCTGGCCGACCGCAATGTCTATTCCAACGACATCCTGCGCCGCTACTCCAAGGACGAGCTGATCGAAGCCGGCAAGATGATCGAGCCCGAGCGCGACAAGCTGTTCGCCTACAACGGCCTGTACCTGCTGGCGACGCGTTATCTGGCTACCGACAGCTCGCGCGGCGTGTTCGAACTGCCGCAAGAGCGCTGGCTGACGATTGCGCTATACCTGATGCAGGACGAGATCGGCACCGGCAAGGGCAGCCGCGAGCGCCGCATGCAGCTGGTGGGCGAGGCCTATTGGGCGCTGTCCAATCTATATATGACGGTCGCAACGCCGACGCTGGCCAATGCCGGCAAGGTCGGCGGGCAGCTGTCGAGCTGCTTCATCGACACCGTCGACGACAGCCTGCAGGGCATCTACGACTCCAACACCGACGTGGCGCGCGTGTCCAAGCACGGCGGCGGCGTGGGCGCGTATCTGGGCTATGTGCGTTCGTCCGGTTCGGCGATCCGCGGCGTGTCCAATTCCTCCGGCGGCGTGGTGCCGTGGATCAAGCAGCTCAACAACACTGCGGTGTCGGTGGATCAGCTGGGCCAGCGCAAGGGCGCCATCGCGGTCTATCTGGACATCTTCCATCGCGATATCGAAGCGTTCCTGGACCTGCGCCTGAACAACGGCGACCAGCGTCTGCGTGCGCACGACGTGTTCACCTCGGTGTGCATCCCCGACCTGTTCATGGAAGCGGTCGAGCGTCGCGGCGACTGGTATCTGTTCGATCCGCACGAAGTGAAGCGGATCAAGGGCTGGTATCTGCAGGACTTCTACGACGAGAAGAAGGGCGACGCCAACAGCAGCTTCCGTCGCAAGTACGAAGAAGTCGTCGCCGACGAGCGCATCACCCGCAAGACGGTCAAGGCGATCGAGATCTTCAAGCGCATCATGGTCAGCCAGCTGGAAACCGGCAACCCGTTCATGTTCTATCGCGATGAAGTCAATCGCAAGAACCCGAACAAGCACGAGGGCATGGTCTATTCGTCCAACCTGTGCACCGAGATCCTGCAGAACATGAGCCCGACGCGGATGATGCAGGAGATCATCAGCGGCAATCAGATCGTCACCACCAAGAAGGCCGGCGACTTCGTCGTGTGCAACCTGTCCTCGATCAACCTGGGCCGCGCGATCACCGTGCAGGCAGACCAGGCCGATCTGCTGGGCGCCGACGTGCTGGAGCGCTTGATCCCGATCCAGGTGCGCATGCTCGACAACGTGATCGATCTGAACCAGTTGCCGGTGCCGCAGGCCACCATCACCAACCAGAAGTACCGCGCCATCGGCCTGGGCACCTTCGGCTGGCACCATCTGCTCGCGCAGAAGTCCATCCACTGGAACGCCAAGGAAGCCGAGGACTACAGCGACGAGCTGTACGAGCGCATCAACTATCTGACCGTCCAGGCGAGCATGGAGCTGGCCAAGGAAAAGGGCACCTACAGCGTGTTCCGCGGCAGCGACTGGCACACCGGCGAGTACTTCCGTGCGCGCGACTACAACAGCCCGCAGTGGCTGGAGCTGTCGGCGCAGGTCGCGGTCAATGGCGTGCGCAATGCCTGGATGCTGGCGGTGGCGCCGAACATGAGCACCGCGCAGATCGCCGGTTCCACTGCCTCGATCGACCCGATCTACAGCGCGTTCTACTACGAAGAAAAGAAGGACTTCCGTCGTCCGGTCGCCGCTCCCGGCCTGTCGCTGGAAACCTGGCCGTACTACGAAAAGGGTGCCTACAAGGTCGACCAGTTCGCCAGCGTGCGCCAGAACGCGCGTCGCCAGCGCCACGTCGACCAGTCGATCAGCTTCAACTTCTACGTGCCCAGCACCATCCGCGCGAGCACCTTGCTTGACCTGCACATGACGGCCTGGCGCGAAGGCTTGAAGACCACGTACTACGTGCGTTCCAACGACATCGATATCAGTGAGTGCGAGTGGTGTTCGAGCTAAAGCGCATTCGCGCTTCAGCTCCCCACGGTTCGCCTTGCGAACCGTGGGCCCCGGCTCATCAGCCTCCACACCCCGCGCCTTCGGCGCGCCCCCTGACTCAGGGGGCTTTCCTCCAGATTGATTTGTTGCGCCGCCGTACGCGCGACGCCTGAAACACGAGTAGAGACCCATGTCCGCAACACCGCTTGAACGCATCAAGATCCTGGAGCCGCGTCACCCGAACCGCTCCACCGCCATCATCAATGGCGAAACCTCCGGCATCCTCAACTGGAACGACATCCCGTACCCGTCTTTCTATCGGGCGTACAAGGAACTGTCGACCAACTTCTGGATCCCCGACGAAGTGGACATGAAGGGCGATGCGCGCCAGTACAACGAGCTGTCGGCGCGCGAAAAGAATGCCTACGATTCGATCATCGGCTTGCTGGCCACGCTGGATTCGCCGCAGACGCGCTTCATCTACAACGTGGCCGAATACATCACCGACCCGGCCGCGCATGCCAATGCTGCGATCATCGGCCAGCAGGAAGTGATCCATAACGAGAGCTACAGCTACGTGCTGGCCTCGATCACCGGGCTGGCCGACCAGAACCGCGTGTTCGAAATCGCGCGCACGCACCCGACCATCATCAAGCGCAATGCGCCGATCATGGGCGCCTACGAAGACTTCATGCGCGACAAGACGGCCGAAACGCTGATCCGCGCGCTGATCCAGTCCTCGATCCTGGAAGGCATCAACTTCTATTCCGGCTTTGCGTATTTCTACAACCTGGTCCGCCAGAACCGCATGACCGGCACCGGCAAGATCATCAGCTTCATCAACCGCGACGAACTGGCGCATTCGAAGTTCATCAGCGAACTGATCCGCGCCATCATCGGCGAGAACCAGGCGCTGCAGGGTGATGAGCTCACCGACTACGTGCACAAGGCCTTCGAGCACGCGATCGACCTGGAAACGGTGTGGACCGCCGAAGTGCTGGACGGCATCGACGGCATCGACGTGGACGAGATGATCCGCTACGTGAAGTACCGCGCCAACAAGATGGCCGGCATGCTCGGCATCGAGAAGCTGTACGAAGGCGCCAACGACAACGTGATGCCGTGGATCAAGGCCTACGCCGACAACTTCACCGAGACCAAGACCGACTTCTTTGAAATGCGCAATGCCTCATACAAGAAGACCAATTCGGATAACGGCTTCGACGACTTGTAAGAATTTCTGGCGCTCATATCTCCAACTACCTGCGAACCCGTATGAGATTTGAGGTTTACTGCGATGAGGCGAATCCGGACGTCCTAACGTCTGCTAATCCCCGCGCGCGTTATCTCATGATCGGAAGCCTCTGGCTTCCACAGGAAGTCCGGAATGAGCTTAAGTCGCGAATTGGTGACCTTCGAAAACGACATGAAGCTTGGGGCGAGATCAAGTGGAGCAAGGTTGCGCCTAATCGCCGCGACTTTTATGTAGAACTGGTTGACCTCTTCTTCGCATACGGTGAGAACCTTCGTTTTCGATGTATTGCGGTTGATCGGACCCAAATTGATCTTTCGCTACATGACGATGATGCGGAGCTAGGGTTCTACAAGTTCTACTACCAGCTTCTTCATCACTGGATTCTCGATTTTAATGACTATCGAATCTTCTGTGACGCGAAGAGCAATCGCGATTCGAAGCGGCTACCTGTCCTCGCCCAGTGTCTGTCTCGAGCAAACTTGAGCTCGAATATTGAGAGTGTTCAGTCCTTACCGTCTAACGAAGTAGTACTGATTCAGATGTGTGATTTGTTGCTGGGAGCGGCTAGTAGCAAGATCAATTCTACCCTGACACCTAACACTGCGAAGTTCACCGTCGTTAGCCGTATTGAAAGCGCATTGGGTCGCGAACTTGGTCCAACTAGCAAGGGGGAGGAGAAATTCAACCTCTTCAAGATTCGACTTAATGGAGGGTGGTGATGTCGTTGCCTCCGTTAGTCAGGTACGAGGCTTCCGCCGAATACCGACAACACTACGAACGCGTCTACTGCCGTGGCAATATCCGGACACCAGACGGGATCCGAGTCTACTTCGATGCAAAAAAATTTGACCACGCATTCTACGAGAGTGTGGGGCGTGATGGGCAGAAGGATACTTTTTCAGAAGTAAGAGCGCAGCGAATCGACTGGATTCAGGCGACCCTCACGCATCCGGACGCCACTTTATTTCAAGGCTGGGATAAAACTGCCCGGCAGGTTGACGCCACCCGCCGAGTGGCTGTGATCTATGAAGATTTTGTTGTCGTGATTGCACTGTCACTCAGGCGAGATTCGGTATTAAAGGCCAACTTCATCACGTGCTACCAAGCAGATAGCAGCATAAGAAAGATTCGAAGTTCGCCGACTTGGTCTCGCGAAGAATGCGTCCGATCGCTTACCAAAGCCAAATAGCAGACAAAAAAAGGCCGCTGATTCGCTACGCGGGTTCAGCGGCCGAGACCTCGATAGGTTCAAAGCCGATGGGCAGTGAACTCGACGCGGAGCTTAGCTCAGCCATCGTTAGAGTCAAGAGCGCTTGACACAGCGCCGAAGCCCCACGAAGCCCTAGAGACCAATGGCAATTGCAACCGATTGTTTTTAATGAAAATTTTTCCTGAACCTATTAAGTATTGAGTGCATGCGCATCCTCCTCGCCCACACCTCGCTCAGTGGCAATACGCGCGACGTCGCGCGTGCAATCTGCGCGCGGTGCGAGGAGCTGGGCCATGTGGTGACGTGGATCGATGCCGATATCCAGACGCTGGCGCAGGCGTGCCCAGACGGTGCCGCGCACGATCTCTATATCCTTGGTAGCTGGAGCATCAACGCCGGGCGCACGCCGCCGGAGATGAAGCGTTTCATCGAGGAGCTCGTCGCCGCGGTCGGCAAGCCGGAACGCCTGGCGGTGTTCGGCACCGGTGAGACGCAGTGGGGCGAGGAGAACTACTGCGGCGCGGCGCGGCGCATCGCCACGTTCTTCGGTACGCGCTACCCGCGGCTGGAGATCGAACAGATGCCCCACGGCGAACGCGACGCCACCAAGATCCAACGTTGGACCGACCACATTCTTGCCTGTACAGAGACATCCCCCCATGCAAACTCTTCACGCCTCCACGCCTGACGACTACGTTGCCGCCCTGGCTGCGCATCCGCGCCTGCTGGTCGACTACTACAAGGACAATTGCCCGGGCTGCAAGATGCTCGACATGTCGCTGACCAAATTCGCCGCGAGCGAGGACGCCGCAGGCGTCGCACTGCTCAAAGTGAAGTTGGAGGTGGTTGGCGAGGAGTTTTTCCGCAGCCTGGGCTTGCGGCAGACGCCGACGTTGGCCTTGTTCAAGGACGGTGCGGAAGTGACACGTCTCCCCGGCTTCCAGTCGCCGGCCCAGGTCGAAGCGGCGGTCCGTAGCGGGCTGTGAGCGTGCCGGAAGTCCATCGCAACCGCGCAGGCTTCCGGCGATGAACACCACCGTCACCATCGTCGCCTGGAGCTTCCTGCTGGCGGGGCTGGGGGTTGTTGACCGGTGCGGCGCTGTTGCCGGATCAGGCGCGCTGGATCTTGTTGTTGCTGGGCGTGGCGTTCGGTGGCGTGGGGGGCGGCATCCTCGGTTATCGCGTCTGGCATGCGCGGCGTGCTGCGTGGTTGCGCCGGCATGGCACGGTGGTGGAAGCGCGCTTGGTGCGCGTCGAACGCAATGCGTCTTTGCAGGTCAACGGCGTGCACCCGTTCCGTATCCTGGCCCAGCGCCACGACCGCACCCACAACACGTTGACCGAGTATCGCAGCGACAACCTGTGGACCGATCTGCAGCCGTTCCTGGCCGATGGGCAACCGCTGCGCATCTTCGTCCATCCGCAGCGCCCGACGCGCTACCACATGGACTTGAGTTTCCTGCCGACGCTGCGCAGCTGATCGGGCTGGCTTTCCTTTCTTTTTCCGGTACCGCCCTCATGATCAGCGCCACACCCGTGCCACCGACCGAAGCTCGCATGGCCGAGATCGTGTTTCCCAACCACACCAATCACATGGGCACGCTGTTCGGCGGCCAGGCGCTGGCGTGGATGGACAAGGCGGCGTTTCTGGCCGCTTCGCGCTACGCGCGGCGCGCCGTGGTGACCGCGCGTTCGGATCAGGTGGATTTCAAGCTGCCGATCCGCCAGGGCCAGATGGTGGAGACCATCGCGCGGGTGGTGTCGGTGGGGCGCAGCTCGATCAAGGTGGAAGTGGAACTGATCGCCGAAGACCTGCTCAGCGGCGCGCGCGAGCTGTGCACGCGCGGGCAGTTCGTGATGATTGCGCTCGATGCCGATGGCAAACCGACGGCGGTGCCGCCGGTACCGGCGTCGGCCGACTAAGAGCAGTTAACAAAACCACTGCGCAGCCGTCATGCGGGCGCGGCTGGTATTGGGTGTACACGGACACTGCGATTCCTGCGCGCCGTCTACTCCCGCCTAACGACCGCTCGCTACGTGGTGTTCGCCGCTGTGACCGTGCTTACTCCTGCACCTCGCGGTCTTCGCGCTTGGTTTCTTCCATCGCCTCCGGTTCCAGCTCTTCGGCACTGCGATTGAGTTTGACGAACACGCCCCAGGCGATCAGCAACAGCGCCGCGCACAGGCCCACCGCCGCCGCATACGGCAGCTTGGCCGGGTCGTCGTGCATCAGCTCGAAGATCGATACCAGCGTCTCGATCGCCAGCGCGATCACGATCACCACGAAGAACCGCGACAGGTAGCGCCGCACCCGCGTGGGGCCGCTGACCTTGACGTCGCGCAGGATCTCTTCTTCGAAGATGGTCTGGCCCAGTTCCAGCGTCACCAAGGCCACGGTGAGCAGGCCGATGGCTTCCAGCACCACGTTGAAGCGGTCGCGCACCACCATGTCGCCGCCCGGCGTGAAGCCATGCCACAACTCCAACCCGGCCATCCCCACCAGCCCTGCGGCGCACAGCACGAAGAACGCCAGGATCACGAAGTGACCGGCACGGAACAGGTGGCTGAGCAGCTTCATGGATGGCGAGGCGGGCGATGGGACGCAGAGCATCGTGGGCGCCGCGTCGTGATGGCGCGAAGGCAACGGCATGATGAGCGTTGTGTACTTAAAGGCCTAAACGCAGCCGCCCGGGGCGCGCGGATGGGGGAAGTGCGGTCGCGCCAGGCCTGCGCGCGGCCATGCCTGGTTGCTGCAGTTTCCATCACGCGCCTGGCGACGTGGATGGGGTTTTGTGCGGATCAACCCGGCTGCCCCGCATCACCCTCATCCGGCGCTGCGCGCCACCTTCTCCCGCACGCGGGAGAAGGGATTGGTCCTGTGTGCCTTTTGTCCTGATGGCGTTGCGGTCATGCGTCGCGCGATGCGGCATTCCCAGCCCGTATCCACCCTCATCCGGCGCTGCGCGCCACCTTCTCCCGCGTGCGGGAGAAGGATTGGTTCTGTGTGCCTTGTGTCCGGATGGCGCTGCGGCCATGCGTCGCGCGATGCGGCATTCCCAGCCCGTATCCACCCTCATCCGGCGCTGCGCGCCACCTTCTCCCGCGTGCGGGAGAAGGGACTGGTCCTGTGTGCTTTGTGTCGTGAGGGCGCTGCGGCCATGCATCGCGCGATGCATGCAGTCGATGCAATGATGCAATGGAACTACCCGTTTCCTTCCCCCGCATGCGGGGGAAGGTGCCCGAAGGGCGGATGAGGGGCGCCGTCGCATCACGCCGCCAGCCGGTGCCGTCCCCCTTTGGCCGCATCAGGCCTGGCGCAGCACCTGATATGCCTGCAGATGCACGTGCGCGGCCATCAGCAGCGGTGCATTGCGGCCGGTCTCGCGCACACGCCTGAGCATGTCGCCGACGATCTGCGCTGCTTCCACGTCCTGGCCGGCTTCCAGATCGCGCAGCATCGAGGCCTTCAACGGCGAATCCACCTGCAGCAGCGTCTGCAATGCCTTGGCGCGTGCAGCTTCCGGAATCGGCTGCCCGGCCGCATCGGCGGCCCACAGGCATTCGTTGTACAGGCCGTTGATCAATGCACGGCCGTCGTCGGTGGCCACGATCGCCCCGACCGGCGCACGCATCAGGCAGGTGGCCGCCGCCAGCGCGGTGAGGAAGCTGTACTTGATCCACTGCTCCTGCGCGATCTGCGTCGTGGCCACATGGTCGATGCCCGCCTGCGTGCAGGCGGCGGCAAATGCCTGCACGCGTGCCGCGTCTGCGCTGCCATCGCGCTCGCCGAAGGTGATCGCCGCCGGCTTGCCCAGATGCAGGATCTCACCATGCTCGCCCTTGGTCGCGCTGATGAAGCACAGCCCGCCCAGTACCCGCGCCGCGCCGAAGCGCTCGTCTAGCGCCGCGTAATGGCGCAGTCCGTTGAGGATGGGCAACACCGTGGTGTGCTCGCCGACCGCCGGCGCAATCGCTTCCAGCGCGCTGTCCAGGTCGTAGGCCTTGCAGCTGAGGATCCCCAGATCGAACGGCCGCTGCGCCACCAGCGCCGGCAGGCCTTGCGCGGTGACATGCGCCACCGGCAGATCCGCATCGCCCAGCGGGCTGCGGATGCGCAGGCCGTCGGCTTGCAGCTGCGCCGCACGCGCGTCGCGCACCAGGAAGGTGACGTCCACGCCGGCCTGCGCCAGGCGCCCGCCGAAGTAACCGCCGGTGCCACCGGCGCCGAGAATGAGCATGCGCATGAAGTGATCTGTCCTCAGTCAATCTGGTCTTGCCCTTCCCCCGCCTGCGGGGGAAGGTGCCCGAAGGGCGGATGGAGGTAAGCGCGTCCGCTAGCCACCGGCGTTCCCTATGAAATTCGCGTCCGGCGTTAGCTACGCAGCCCGACACCGCGCCGCAGCAGCCACAGCGCCAGTGCGCTGAGTACGGCGACAAAGCCCAGCATCAGCGCGTAGGCGACCCAGATCGGCACATCGGAACTACCGAGCAGGCCATAGCGGAACGCATTGACCATGTAGAAGATCGGGTTGGCGTGCGTAGCGGCTTCGGCCCAGCCGGGCAGCAATTTCACCGAATAGAACACGCCGCCCAGATAAGTCAGCGGGGTCAGGATGAAGGTCGGCACGATCGCCACGTCGTCGAACTTCTTGGCGTACACCGCGTTGACGAAGCCGGCCAGCGAGAAAATGGTCGCGCCCAGCAGCACCGTGGTCAGCGTCACGATCGGATGCGGAATGCGCACCGGGGTGAAGAACATCGCGATGATCAGCACTAACGCACCCACCATCACCCCGCGCAGCACCGCGCCGGAGACGTAACCCCACAGGATCACCCAGTTGGGCATCGGGCTGACCAGCAGTTCTTCCACATGCCGGCCGAACTTGGCGCCGAAGAAACTGGAGGAAATGTTGCCGTAGCTGTTCTGGATCACGCTCATCATCACCAGGCCCGGCACGATGAATTGCATGTACGAGTAGCCGCCCATGTCGCCCACGCGCGAGCCGATCAGCCCGCCGAAGATCAAAAAGTACAGGGTCATGGTGATGGCCGGCGGCACCAGGGTCTGGCCCCAGATGCGCAGGATGCGCTGCACTTCGCGGCGCACGATGGTGCCCAGCGCAATCCAGTTGCGTTGGCGGGGTGTTGCAGGCGTGGCAGACATCGACGGCTCCGAAGGACTCATGGGTGGCCTGCCGGGCGCACGGGCGCCGCTGCGGCAGGAGCCGGGGGGGCGACACTTTCGCCGGGCCCGGTCAGACGAACGAACAATTCTTCCAGCCGGTTGCTCTTGGTACGCATCGAGCGCACCCGGATACCGGCATTGCCCAGCGTGGCGAACACGCGGTTGAGGTCCATCGCGCGCGGCATATCCAGATCCAGCGTGTGGCCGTCGATGGCGGTGAGCGTGGTGCCTTCGATCACCGGCAACTGCGCGGGCAACTCACCGTCGATATCGAACAGGAAGCCTTCCACGTCGAGTTTGGCCAGCAGCTCGCGCATCGGCCCCTGGGTGACGATCTGGCCGTGGTTGATGATGGCCAGGTTACGGCACAGGTGTTCGGCTTCTTCCAGGTAATGCGTGGTCAAAATAATCGTGGTGCCGGCGGCGTTGATGTCCTTGAGCACGCGCCACATGTCGCGGCGGATTTCGATATCCACACCGGCGGTGGGCTCATCCAGGATCAGCAGGCGCGGCTGGGTCATCATGGCGCGGGCGATCATCAGCCGGCGCTTCATGCCGCCGGACAGCGTGCGGCTCATCACCTGGGCCTTTTCCCACAGATGCGCGCGGCGCAGTTCCACTTCGGCCAGCTGCTCGGCGTCGCGACGCGGCATGCCGTAGAAACCGGCGTAGTTGACCAGGATGTCGAAGGGCTTTTCGAACAGGTTGAAGTTGATTTCCTGCGGCACCAGGCCGATCAGTCGCATCGCTTCGCTGCGATGGGCGACCAGATCGGTGCCGAACACCTCCACCTGCCCGCCGGACAGGTTCACCAGCGAGCTGATGATGCCGATCAGGGTGGATTTGCCGGCCCCGTTAGGGCCGAGCAGGGCGAAGAAATCGCCTGGCACCACGTCCAGCGACACGCCCTTGAGCGCCTGGGTGCCGTTGTCGTAGGTCTTGCGCAGATCGCACACGCGCAGGGCGGGCGCACTGGGAGATGGGGAATTCAAACCGGGTCCTTCGCGCCAGGGTGACGGCGCAGCGAGTTGCAGCCCGTTATTATAGAAGCCCGTTGGGGTTTGCCCCGATCACAGACTGTCCCAAATACGTTCGTGCCCGTTCAATTCCCCCTCAAGCTTGTCGACCGGCGCATGATTGCGCCCACCGTGGCCCACTGCCAGTTCGTCCGTGACGACGGGCAGCCGCTGGATTTCCAGCCCGGCCAGTTCATTCAGATCCATTTCGACAACGCCGATGGCACGCCGACCAAGCGCAGCTATTCGCTGGCGACCATCCACGACCACGCGCTGGGACCGGGCGAGGCGGTGGAGATCGCGGTGAGTTTCGTGCCCGGCGGCTCGGCCACGGCCTTGTTCGAAGGCCTGGAGATTGGCGACCAGTTGCAGGCAAGCGGGCCCTACGGCCGCTTCTGCCTGCAGCCGGGCGACCACAACCAGCGCTATGTGCTGATCGCCACAGGCACCGGGGTGACTCCGTATCGCGCGATGCTGCCGTTGCTGGCCGAGGCGATTGCCGCCCGCGGTGTGCAGGTGGTGTTGCTGCAAGGCGCACGCAACCCGGCCGAGCTGCTGTACGGCGACGATTTCCGCGCGTTTGCCGATGCGCATCCGCAGTTCCACTACGTGCCGTGCTTCTCGCGCGAATTACCCGAGCAGCCGCATGCCGATGTACGGCACGGTTACGTGCAGCAGCACCTGGCCGAGTTCGCGCCCGATGCCGCGCACGATATCGCCTACCTGTGCGGCAACCCGGACATGGTGGACACCTGCCTGGAAGCGCTGAAAGCAGCCGGGCTGCCGAGTGCGCAGATCCGACGCGAGAAGTACGTCAGCTCCACGCCGCCCAAGGTCTGAGGGCGGCCTGCAGGCGGCGCATTTAAGCCGCCCGTACCTGCATGTGTGCTGTGGCCTGCAGCGCGGCGCGGAGGTGCGGCGGTATCAGGCCGCAATGTTTCGTAGCGCAGGGCGCTGCAGCTCGACCGTGACATGCACCAGTTCTTCGTGAATCTGCAGTGCGCGGCGCACCAGCTCCGCATCGATGTCGGCTGCAGTGACCAGGCTGACGACGCAGGCATAACGTTCGCTGCCGACGCGCCACACATGCAGGTCGGCGATGTCGATCGCATGTGGAAGCTCGGCGATGACCTGCTTCACCTCTGCCACCACCGGTGCGTCCATCTCCGCATCCAGCAGCACGCTGCCGGTGCGGCGCAGCAGCCCCCAGGCCCAGACCGTCACCAACACCGCGCCGACGAGGCCCATGATCGGGTCCAACCAGGTCACGCCCCAGTGCATGCCGGCAACCAGCGCCACGATGGCAAGCACCGAGGTCGCGGCATCGGCCACCACGTGCAGATACGCCGCGCGCAGATTGAGATCGCTGTGCGCATCATGATGACCATGACTTTCGTGTGGGTGCACAGGGCCGTGGCTGTCATGCGTGTGGCCATGGTGATGTCCGTGCGCATGGCCATGCCCATGCGAATCGCGCAGCCACCATGCGCACATCAGGTTCACCAGCAGGCCGATCACCGCGATGACGGTGGCTTCCTGATACTGGATGGGCTTGGGCGTGAACAAGCGTTCCGCCGACTGGAAGGCCATCAGCCCGGCCACGCCCAGCAACAGAATCGCGCTGGTGTAACCGCCCAGCACCTCGACTTTCCAGGTGCCGAAGCTGAAGCGCACATCTCCGGCATGCTGCCGCGCAAAGCGGTAGGCGAACAACGCCAGCCCTAGCGCCAACGCGTGCGAGCTCATATGCCAGCCGTCGGCGAGCAGGGCCATGGAGTTGAGCGTCCAACCGCCCACGATCTCCACCACCATCATGAGCACGGTCAGGATGACCGCCTTGCGGGTGCTGCGCTCGGCGAGCGGATTGGCGCTGGCAAAGGTGTGCGAGTGCCTGCAATGCGGCGCGGCGTGCGTGGTCGACATCGGCGGTGACTCTGGCTAAGGTACCCCGGTAGGGTATCCTAAATACCCCTAGGGGGTATATGACAATGGCACATCTGAATCAGGACAAGTCCAAACTGCTCGCCCGCGTGCGCAGAATTCGCGGGCAAGCGGAAGGGCTGGAAAAGGCCCTGGCGCAGGACGTGGAGTGCACCGCGTTGCTGACACAGGTGGCCGCGTTTCGCGGCGCGGCGCAGGGCTTGATGGTCGAGCTGCTCAGCGAGCATCTGAAGCACCATGTTGCTGCACCGGACGCACTGGGCGAGCGCGAGCTGGCAGTGGATGACATCACGGCCATCCTCAAGACCTATCTGAAATAGAGCGGGCAACGAAACGGCTGCGCGCATCGCCGAGCGGGCGTGGTCTGCGCTTGATGCGGCATGCGGATGCCATGTTATGCATGCAACGGCATTCGGGAATGTGCATCACAAGCCGCATCGCGTGCGTCACGGGCGCAGACGTTGCGCGATGCCGTTGGGCACGCCGCGTGTGGCAGGTGGCACGCCGATGACACAAAAACTGCGTGTGTCTGACTGCGGGCATCGCACACCATCCGCCAGCAACGCAGACGCCGCTGATGCGCTCTTTTGATGTGTAAAGGGTGCTTGACAGACAGGCAGAGTAAGCGCATCTTGCCTGTCAAGCGTGCTTGACAGGTGAATGAGATGCGGCAGCAGCGTAGGCAAATGGAATGCAGGCAGGGCCGCATAACGCGACGTACCGTGCGAACAGGCGCCGGGCGTGTGCACAGCGATCGCGCAGCACAGGCAGTCGCTTCGCCGAGGCCGTGCAAGTGACGAGCTGCAAGCGCAAGGCGCTGCTGGTGTTCTGCCTGGGACTGGTCTTTCTCGGCGTCGGGCTGCTGGGTCTGTGGCAGGTGTTGCCGATGGACGATTACATCGCCGGGCTCAGCGCCGGCATTGGTGGGTCATGCATGCTGCTATCGGTGCCGATGTGGTTGGCGCGCGGCAATATGCGCGACAGCACCCGCCCGGTGTTGGCGCGGCGCTACTACCGCGAATTCGGCGTGCCGATGCTGTTGTACGTGCTGGTGATGCTGTTCTGGCGCTATCTGCTTGGGCATGTCGGCCCGAACTGGGCGCGGGTGCTGATCGCCTTGCTGCCGGCGGTGCTGGTGGTACTGGTGATTCGTGCGGTGGCGCGTTACGTGCGCGATTCGGACGAGATGCAACGGCGTATCGAGCTGGAAGCCATCGCCATTGCCGCCGGCTTGATCAGCGGTGGATATATGACCGCCGGATTTCTGCAGGCCGCCGAGCTGATCGACGTTCCAGCGAGTGTGGCGATGCTGTGGGTGTTTCCGTTGTTGTGCGCCATCTATGGCATCACCAAAAGCATCCACGCGCGTCGTTTTGAATGAAGAGCCGCGTGCGCGAATTGCGCGAGGCCAACGGGTGGTCGCAAGGCGAGCTGGGCGAACGGCTGGGTGTGTCGCGGCAGACGATCAATGCGCTGGAAACCGGGAAATACGATCCGAGCCTGCCGTTGGCGTTTCGGATCGCACGTTTGTTTGGGGAATCGATCGAGCACGTTTTTCTTTACGAAGACGGGCATTAGAGCGTGTTATGCACTTTGAGATGAGATGCGTTGGCCGCCGCCGGCCAACCCTCCGGGAAGCGCCCTGTGGTGCGCCGATACCGCGTTGCGCGCCTTGCCTCAACGCGCCACAGGACGCTTCGCACTCACCTCAAAGTACAACACGCTCTAGTTGCCGCGGTCACGTGTGGCCGTATGCAACGTCAGGGGACAGGCAATACCAGGAGAGAGGATGACGATGGTCAAGCAATCCACAATGGTGGCGGCAGTGCTGATCGCGATGCTGGCTGCCGGATGCCAGCGCGCCGCAGCGCCCGCCACAGAAGATGACGTTGCAGGAAAATCCACCGCGACAACGCCGGGTACGACTGCGCAGCAGCCTGCTGCAAACAACCCACCCGTCAGCGCAGCGGGCAATCGTTACGGCAGGCTGCTTTTCACGCCGTGCACGCTGAGCGCTGGTGGTACCGCTGGAAACATCGAAGCGCAGTGCGCGAGCCTGCGCGTGCCTGAAAATCCGGCCGCACCGAGCGGGCGCAGCATCGCGTTGAAGATTGCCTGGCTGGAAAGCGGAGCCGGCGGCGGCAGCGCGCCCGACCCGGTGTTCTTCATTGCCGGTGGGCCGGGGCAATCGGCCACCGAAGTGGCGGCAATCGTGGATATGGGCCTGCACGAAGTACGCAAGCAGCGCGACATTTTTCTGGTCGATCAGCGCGGCACCGGTGGCTCGCATCCGCTGGAGTGTCGCGACGCGGCCGGCAAGCCGCTGGCGCTGGAGAACAGCAGCGAGGCCACCGCCGAGCAATTGACCGCATATGCAGGCCGATGCGCCGCTGGCCTGCGTGACGATGCCGACCCGCGTTACTACACCACCAGCGAAGCCATTGGCGATCTGGATGCGGTACGCGCGGCACTGGGCGTGCAGACGCTGAATCTGATCGGTGCCTCGTACGGCACGCGTGTGGCGCAGCACTATGCCGCGCGTTATCCACACCACACGCGCACCGTGGTGATCGATGGTGTGGCGCCGAACGACCTGGTGATCGGCGGCGAGTTCGCACGCACCTTCGAAGATGCGATCGCGCTGCAGTCTGCGCAATGCCGTCAGCAGCCTGCATGCGCCAAGCGTTTTCCGGTCGATACCGCCACGCAGTTGCGCCAGGTGATCGAGCGGCTGCGGCAGGCACCGGTGGCGGTGGATTATCGCGATCCGCGCACTGGTGCCCTGCGCCACGAGCAGGTCACCGCCGACACCGTGGCGGGTCTGGCATTCGGTTTTTCGTACGCGCCGGAAACCACATCGCTGTTGCCACTGGTCCTCGATGAAGCGGCCGCAGGCCGGTATGCCTCGTTGATGGCATTGGCGCAGATGAGCGCATCGGGCATGTCGGATCGGATGAATCGTCTGATGCAATGGTCGGTGCTGTGCAGCGAAGATGCCGGGCGTTATCACGCACCCGAACAGAAGGACGCCACGCTGCTGGGCAACGAGGTGGCCGAGATGTTCTTCGCACCGTGCAAGGTGTGGCCCTCCAAGCCGGCACCGGCCGCTGCGAGCGCGCCGTTCCGCTCGACGCTGCCGGTGTTGCTGCTTTCCGGCCAGCTCGACCCGGTGACACCGCCACGCTACGCCGAGCGGGTGCTGCAGGGCCTGCCCAACGGCCGTCATGTGATCGCGCCCGGGCAGGGGCATGGGGTGTTCCGGCTGGGCTGCATGCCCAAGGTATTGAGCCAGTTTATGCAGACCGCCGATGCCAAGGCGCTGGATACCACCTGCGTTGCCAGCCTCAACACCGTGCCCGCTTTCACCTCGTTCAACGGATGGGAACCATGAGCCGCATCGACCACGCCACGGAGGCGCTCGCATGATCGTCGTCGATACTCTGCACAAGTCGTTCAAGACCAAGGCCGGGCTGGTGAACGCCGTCGACGGCGTCAGTTTCAGTGCTGCCGATGGCCAGATCACCGGCCTGCTCGGCCCGAACGGTGCCGGCAAGACCACCACCTTGCGCATGCTCTACACGCTGATGTCGCCCGACCAGGGCAGTGTCACCATTGATGGCGTGGATGTCGCCCGCGACCCGGTGACAGTGCGACGCGCACTCGGCGTGTTGCCGGACGCACGCGGCGTCTACAAGCGTTTGACCGCACGCGAGAACATCGCCTATTTCGGTGAGTTGCATGGCATGTCGCGCGCGCAGATCGCGCAGCGCACAGGTCTGCTGTCGAAGGCGTTGGACATGGACGACATTCTGGATCGCCAGACCGAAGGCTTCAGCCAGGGCCAGCGCACCAAGACCGCGATTGCGCGGGCATTGGTGCACGACCCGCGCAACGTGATTCTGGACGAGCCCACCAACGGCCTGGATGTGATGACCACGCGCGCCATGCGTGGCTTCTTGCAGCAGTTGCGCGCAGAGGGGCGCTGCGTGATTTTTTCCAGCCACATCATGCAGGAGGTGGCAGCGCTGTGCGATCGCATCGTCATCATCGCCAAGGGCACGGTAGTGGCCTGCGGCAGCGCCGACGAACTGCGCGCGGCCACCGGTGAACACAATCTGGAAGACGCCTTCGTCAAGGCGATCGGCTCGGACGAGGGATTGCACGCATGAGCACGACATCGTTGTTGTCCACGCTATGGACGGTGCTGCGCAAGGAATTGCGCGACATCTCGCGCGACCGGCGCACCTTGGCATTGGCGTTACTGTTATCGCCGTTGCTGTACCCGATCCTGATTCTGGGCATGGGCGCCCTGAGCGAAAGCCGCGTGCGGACGCAGATCGACAAGCCGCTCGACATTCCCACTCTCGGTCGCAGCAACGCGCCGAATCTGGTGCGTTTTCTGGCCGCGCAAGGGCTCAACGCAGTGGATGCGCCAGCCGATCTGACGGCGGCGATTCGCAACCAGGATGTGGATGTGGCACTGCGCATCAGCGACAGCTACGCCGAGGATTGGCGCGAAGGCAGGCCGGCGCTGGTGGAGATCATCAAGGACAGCACGCGCCGCGAGGCCGATGTGCCGAGCCTGCGCCTGCAGGCCGCGCTCACCGGCTACAGCCAGCAGGTCGGCGCCTTGCGTTTGCTGGCGCGCGGGATCGATGCCCAGGTTTCCAGGCCCTTGGACGTTGCCGCGCAGGACCTGGCCACTGCCGAAGCCAAACGCGGCCAGATGATGGCGATGCTGCTGCCGGTGTTGCTGGTCATCACCTCGTTTCTGGGGGGCGCGTCGTTGATTCTGGATGCCACTGCCGGCGAGCGCGAACGTCAATCGCTGGAACCGTTGCTGGCCACGCCCGCGCCGCGCAGCGCCATTGTCAGCGGCAAGATCGCTGCGGCCTGCGTGATCGGCATGGTGTCGTTGTTGCTCACCTTGCTGGCGTTCAAGCTGAGTGCGCAGCTGTCCACGTCCAACCTCGGTCGTCAGCTCAATGTCGGTTTCGTGCCGATGCTGCAGATGCTCTTCATCCTGGTGCCGATGCTGTTCGTCGGCACCTCGCTGCTGACCTATCTGGCCGCCGCCGCCAAGAGCATGAAGGAAGCGCAGGCGCATATGACCTGGTTGCTGCTGCTGCCGATGCTGCCGGGCTACGCATTGATGGCGTATCCGCTGAAGACGCAGCTGTGGCATTTTGCGGTGCCGTTTCTGGCGCAAAACCAGATGCTGTTGAAGGTGATCCGCCACGAGACCATCAACGTGCAGACCTGGGCGGTGTATCTGCTGGCCGGCTTCGGTGTGGCGGCAATGCTGTGGTATGCCGCAGTGCGCCGGTATCACCAGGAGCGTCTGGCGATTTCGGGTTGATGGTGTTGCGCAACTAGCGGTCTGTTGCAAGTCCTTGCGACACCGTCTAAACACACGGGTGCACCAATCGCTGCACACCACCCCCACAACGCAACAGCCCGCATCGCTGCGGGCTGTTGCGTTTCTATGCCATCAACGATCCAGGCATCAACCGCCCGGATTGAACGACAGCGTGCGCCGCGTGGTCACCGGTGCGGCGACCGGTTCGAAGCGCCAGCGCTTGACCGCGTTGAGCGCTTCGCGATCGAACACGCGCGGCGGGTTGGCGCGCAGCACGCGCGAGGCGGTGACCGAGCCGTCGGTGCCGACCGTGAGCTCCACCAGCACTTCGCCGGAGGTGCCGGCGCGCAGTGCTTCGGCTGGGTAGCGCGGCGCCGGGGTGCTGATCGGGCGCAGCGACTGCGCGGCCGGTGCCGCGGCGGCGGCAGCCGCTGGAGCCGGACGCGCTGGCGCCGGTGCCGGGGTTTCGGCCTGACGACGCGCAGCGGCCTGGCGCTCGGCCTCGGCGGTCTGCTGGCGAGCCGCTTCCTGCTGCGCGGCAATCTGCTGGGCAGCAGCCGCCTCGCGGGTCTGCTGCTCGGCCAGACGTTTCTGCTCGGCGGCTTGCTTGGCCTTGTCCTCGACCTGCTTCTTGGCCTGCTCGGCATCCTGCTCGGAGCGGTTGGCGGCGGTCTTCATGCCGGTTTCCAGGCCGCCCTTCAGGCGCGGCAATGCCGGTGCCTTGGGATCGACCTTTTCGATCAGCGCAATTAAACGCTGCGCCTCGGGGAACTCTTCACGGCTGATGCTTTGTTCGGCGGCGATCAGCGTGTAAGGCAGCAGATCGGTCAGCGCGCTGTTGACGGTGGCGTCCTGCGGCTGCTTCTCACGCAAGGCCAGGTAGTACTCCACCGCGTTGTCGCCGGCCGGGGCGTACATGCGGTTGTCCTGCAGCGCCTTGGTGGCCGATGTGCGCAACTGGTCGGCGGCCATCGACTGCACCTGCGGCGAGACCGCCGTCGCAGGCGTGGGTGCCGATGCCGCCGGCGTGTCGCCGGTCGCAGGCGCGGTGGTGGCGGCCTTGTCTTCCTGCTTGGAGCAGGCGGCCAGGCCAACCAGCAAAATGACCGGCGCGATCCGGCGTGCCATACGGCCCTGTGTCAGATCCAACATGCGTCCCCCTTACCCCGAGTGCGAAAGATAACGTTGTTGCGGCGAGCGCCGGCCATTGTTCCCGCAATGGTCGGCAATGCCGCAATCTAGCATTGCTGGGGCGGTCTAAGCCAAGGGTTGCGCAGCAGACTGCCGAAATTTATTCCGCCGGGGTCGCCATGACCGTCGGGGTCGGTACGCGCGCGGCCGGTTCGGGCGGCGGCGGGGCAGGGCAGTAGCGGCGCAGGAAGTCCGCGTGCGCGGGCAACCGCACCAGCGCCCCCTCCACCCGGGTGCGGATGGTCTCCAAAAAGCGGCTCAGCTCCGCATCGCCCATCAGGTCGGCCACCGGGTGATGCTGGTGCGGCACGATGCCCTGGCCCAGCATCACCTGCACCCACGAGTTCTCGGCAAACAGCTCGTTGGCCTGATGGAACACGCGCCCGCTCTGGCGGAACAGCTCCACCCGGTGGCGCAGCGAATCGGGGATGTCCATTGCCGCACAGTCCCGCCAGAATGGCGTGTCGCGGCGATCGGTGGCGTGGTAGTGCAGGATCACGAAATCGCGGATGTGCGTGATTTCCTGGGCTGCCTGGCGATTGTACTCGGCGCTGTCGACAGCATTGATGACCTGCGGAAAGGTCTGCAGCAGACGGATGATGCCGCGCTGGATCAGATGGATGTTGGTCGATTCCAGCGGCTCCAGGAACCCGCTTGCCAGGCCCAGCGCCACGCAGTTCTTTTCCCACACGCGGTGGCGCTGGTTGGGGGTGAAACGCAGCGGCCGCGGCTCGGTGAGCGCGCGCCCGGTGAGGTTGCGTTCCAGCACCGCACGCGCGCTGTCCTGGTCCATGTAGCGGCTGGAATACACGATGCCGTTGCCCACCCGGTGCTGCAGTGGAATGCGCCACATCCAGCCGGCCTGATCGGCGCGCGAGCGGGTGTAGGTCACCGGTGGGCCCACCGATTCGGTCTGCACCGCCAGCGCACTGTCGGCGAATAACCAGTGCGACCAATCGTCCCTGCCCACGCCCAGCGTCTTGCCGATCAGCAGCCCGGCAAAGCCGGTGCAATCCAGGAACAGGTCGCCTTCCACCCGCGTGCCGTCCTGCAGCGTCAGTGCGGTGAGAAAGCCGCTTTCGGCATCGGTCTCCACCTGGCCGATGCGGCCTTCGATGCGCGTGACGCCGAAGCCTTCGCTGAAGCGGCGCAAGAAGCGCGCGTACAGCCCAGCGTCCAGGTGATAGGCGTAATTCATGCCGCCATTGGGCAGGTGCGCAAAGCGGCCTTCCTGCGCGGCGCGTAGTTCCAGGCAATAGTCGCCGAAGTCGCGCGCGACGCCGCGCTGGCGCCCCTTCAACCAGAAGTGTTGGAACCCGGCGCTCCAGTGATCGGTGCCGGCATGACCGAAGGAATGGATGTAATGCCGGTCCACATCGCGCCAGTGTTCGAAGGCGATACCGAGCTTGATGGTGGCCTGCGTGGCGGCCATGAAGGCGGCCTCGTCGATCTCCAGCAGCCGGTGGAAGGTGACCAGGCTGGGAATGGTGGCTTCGCCCACGCCCACCGTGCCGATCTCGTCCGACTCCACCAGGGTGATCTGCAGGTGCCGGCCCAGCAGCTTCGACAGCGCCGCGGCGGCCATCCAGCCGGCCGTGCCGCCACCGGCGATGACGACGCGGCGCACCGGGCGCTGTTGCGGGTCGGAAGGCATGGTGTCGGGCATGGCGGAGTCCTCAGCGATTCAAGCGTTGCAGCAGCCGTGCGCGCAGGCTGCGCGCGCTGGCGTCGTCCATCGGGGCCAGCACGCCGCGCGCGGCATCGGGCAGATGCGCGGCGGTGGTGTCGTCTGCCTCGAAGACATAGTGACGAAACACCTCTTGCCAGGTGACGCGTTGTTCGGCCGGCAAGTCGCGGATGGTCAGCAGCGCCAGCATCAGCGCGTTCATCGGCGAATCCATGTAGGACGGACTCTGCCGCCACCAGAAATTCACCAGCACGTTGAAGCTCTCCAGTGCCTGGACGTGGTGCCACCACATGCTGGGAATGAACAATGCATCGCCCGGCGCCAGCTCGGCGACCAGCGCATGGTCCAGCGCTTGCGCATAGCGCGGAAAGCGCTGCAGATCCGGTGCGGCGATATCCACCAGGCTGACCGGTTGCCCGGCCGGGGTCAGATCCAACGGGCCGATGTAGAGGTTGGCCAACTGCTCGGGTGGAAACAACGTAAAACGCCGCCGCCCGGCGACCACGCAGGCCAGGTTGTCGGGCAGGTCCTGATGTGCGGCGATGCGGGTGCGGTTGCCGATCCAGATGCTGGCCAGCGGCTCGCGTTGCGGCAGCACGATCGGATTGTGCGCGCGCAGCCCGGGCAGGTAGGTATCCAGCGTGGTGGAGCCCACATAGATTGCCGGTGGCTGCGCGTTATCGAGGTCGCGCAACAAGGTGTCCAGCACCACCGCCAGCGGCACGCGCTCGGGGCGGAAGTTGAAGCCGCTCATGTCCGCGTTGTAGAAGAAACGCCCGCCGATGTCCGGTGGCCCAACCTGCGCTACCACCGCCTCGCCGCGGTCGAAGCCACGCAGATAGGCGGCAGCGGCCTGGGCGGAACTTGCGCCGGCGCGGGCCAGCGGCCAGTCGCGCACCAGCCCACGCAGCACCAGTGGCGTGGTGGAGCGAAGGATGGCTGGGTCCAGCTGATGCGGGTCCAGGCCGTGGCGTTCTTCGATGGGGCGTGGCTCAGCCAGCATGACGACGATTCATGCGTTCGAGCAGATGGCGAAATTGCGCAATCGAGGCCACCGCCATGTACAGCGGTTCCAGATCGCCATGCCAGTGCAGCTCGAGCAGCGCGGCGTCATCGAGTCTGCGCAGGCGCTCTTCATGCACAACGTAGAGCCCGGCCAGCCGGCATTCCAGGCCGTTGTTCAAGGTGGCTTCGAACACGAAGGGTTCGAGCAGGTCGTAACGCAGTACACGGTCGACAAACGCATCGCTGGCGGCAAGCCCATCATGCAGCGTGCGCAGTACCTGGCTAATGTGGTCCAGAAAGTCGGTGGTGCCACCGTGTTCGCGAAACAGCAGCTCACCCTCAACGCTGCTGATGCGCGGGCTGTCCAGATCCACATGCACCATCGGCCCATCGGGTTGTTCGCCGATCAGGAACGGTTGGCGCTGAATCGACAGCGGGATATAGGGCGCATCCCAACGCGTGCCATCCAGGAACAGGTTTTCTCCCAGGCGTAATCCCAGCAATGCCAGCGGTTGGAAACTGCGCTCACCGCTGCAATGAAACACGATGGGATATTGCGCCTGCAACTGGCGGAATTCCTGCGGAAAGGTCGCAGCCGATATCACATCATCGCCGTAGGCGGCGCCGTGCGCGGTGATCACGCGCAGAGCGCGGTGATCGAGATTGTTCAACAACACAGCATTGGTCATGGGGGAGTGGCACTGCACGCGGGGCGCGTGGCCCATGCTTCAACGAATCGCCACTGCACGGCAAGCCCTGGACGCATTCACGTCATCTGGCCGGGCGCAACGGCCGTGTCCATTCCCCGGCAGCCAGGCTGCCGGGGAATGGATGCGGGGACTGCAGCGATGCCGTCATTCCTGCATCGCCAGAGCGTGGATCACCAGAACTTGTAACGCAGGCCCAGCATGTAGCGCGGACCGGTCTGGGTGGCATAGATAATCTCGTTCTTCTGCCGGCCATGCTGACGCTGGATTTCGTTGGTGAGGTTGATCGCCTCCAGGCTCAGCGACAGGTTCTCGGTCCACTGGTAACCGATGCTCAGGTCCAGCTGGCCGTAGGCTTCGGTGTAAACCGGATTGGGCTGACCGCTGCCGTCGAAACGCGCGGCCAGGAATTCGTCGCGCCAGTTATAGGCCGCACGTACCTGCCACTTGTCCTTGTCGTAGAAGCCGACCAGGTTGGCCGAGTCGCTCAGGCCTTCCAGCGCGAACTGCTCGCCGATCACGTAGTTGTTGTAGGTCAGCCCGGAATCGACCTTGGTGTAGTTGGCCGACACGCCGAAACCGCTGGCGCCGAACATGTGCTGCAGGTTGAATTCCCAACCATCCAACGATGCCGAGCGCTGGTTGGCCGGCGCGGTGATGGCGAAGTTGGCTACCGGATCGCCCGGCTGCCCGCTGATCACGCCGGTGGCGTTGCCGTTGGCATCGTCAGCCCCGCGTACCACGCCCGGCGAACCGCCGCGGTTGCGGAAGATGTAGTTGCGAATACAGGTCAGGTCGGCCGAGGCGCAGCCATTGCCCAGCGCTTCGTTCCAGTACGCACCGCCGATCGGGGTGTTCAAGCCCAGGGAGGTGTCGTTACGCGTAGTGACGCCGATGTAGTTGTCGATGTTCTTGCGGAAGAAGCCCACCGAGGCGTAGCTGGCATCGCTGTAGTACCACTCCAGCGAGAAATCGATGTTGTGCGAGAGCAGCGGCTTCAGGCCGGGGTTGCCTTCCTGGCCGGTGCCGCCTTCCAGGCGCGCGATCTGGTTGAGCGTCTGCCCGCCCTGGATGTCGCCCCAACCGGGACGGCCGATGGTTTCGCCGTAGCTGCCGCGCAGCACCAGGTCTTCGGTGAGCCTGAAGCTCAGGTCCAGGCTGGGCAGCCAGTATTCGTACTTGCCGCTGCCGCCGGCGAACGCCGAGTCGGCCAGGCGGATTGGCAACTCGTTGTTGGCGACCCAGTCGATGCCCACTGCCACCGGTACCAGCGCCTGCGCCTGGACCTTGGTTTCTTCGTAACGCACGCCGGCGGCCAGGCTGATCGGCACGCGCAGATCGTCCCAGCTGTTGTTCCACTGCAGGTAGGCGTTCTTGGACTTTTCGGTCACACGGCGGTCGGTGGTGAACACCGGCGAGATGCGATACAGCGCGTCATTGCCAGCGGCTTGCGCAGCGGCCTGGCGCACGCGCTCGAAGTCGAACAGGTACAGCTGGTTGAACTGCTGCGGATTGCCGCTGCCGTCGATCGCATCGAAGTACTGCGCAAACGCGCTGGGAATCCAGAGGTCGTCCGGATAGTCGGCCGCGGTGCCGTTGCCGCCCCAGGTGTCGCGCTGCACGTTGGAGAACGCCGAGCGGTTCTTGACCTCGGTGCTGCCGATGCCGAACTTCAACTGCGAATAGTTTTCGAAAGTGAAGTCGCCGTTGACCTGCGCCTGATCGATTTCCGACTTCATGTAGCTGTTGCGGAATGCCGAGCCGGTGACCAGCGTGCGCGACGGGTCCAGACCGTTCAACCCGAAGCCCAGTTGCTGCTGCAGCACCGGGAAATCCTTGCTGAAATCCACCACCGAGGTGCCGCGGTAGAAGCCGGACACGCCCAGCGAGTTGCTCGACCCATACGGGCTGTCCGCGCCGGCTTCGGCGGTGGAGCGATGGATGTCGAAGTTGAGCTTGAACTGATCGTTCACCGCCCAATCCACATTGAAGCCGAGCGATTTGTTCTGGTTACGCGTGGCCGCCTTGGAGCCGGCGGTGGCCAGATCGCTGGTGGGGGGATTGACGATTTCCGAATAGGTCACCGGCCCTGCGACCGGTCCCTTGGTCCAGGAGCTGGCGGACGGTCCGTAGTTGAACCACACCGACATCTCGTTGCGCTGCTGCTGGATCTTGTTTTCCGAGTAGGTGTAATCCAGTGTGGTGGTGATGTTGTCCAGCGGCTTGTACTGCAGCACCAGCTGACCGTTGGTGCGCTGGCGTTCGACGCCCACCACGCGGTAATTGAGGTTCTGCGGTACCGAATAGATATCGTTCGGACCAGGGCGGTTGACGATGTTCTCCGAGCCCGGCGCACCCGGCTGCGGAATGGTGCCGTAGGCGGTCGAATCGCCACGGAATGCGCGCCAGCCATTGGGCACGCCAACCTGGCTGTAGCCAAAGTCGCGTTCCTGGTAGCTGCCGCTCAGCGACACGCCGAAGCGTCCGTCGGCCGAGGTGTTGCTGAAAATGCCCGAAATTTCCGGCGTCAGCGAATCGCCCTGCAAGCGGCCGGGCAGGTTCTCGTTGGATGCATCGTGCACACCCTTCAGGCCGACATTGGCATGCATGCCCGGATTATCCAGCGGCCGGGCGGTCTTGATGTTGATGGTCGCGCCGATACCGCCGGTGGGCGTGCTGGCACGGCTGGTCTTGAACACCTCGATGCCGGAGATCGACTCGGACGCCAGGTTGGCGAAGTCGAACGCACGCGAGTTGGAGGCGTTGGATTCTTCGATGCTGGCACCCGGCATCTGCCGGCCGTTCAACAGCACCAGATTGAAGTCCGGGCCGACACCGCGCACGGTCACGCGCGAGCCTTCGCCCAGCGAGCGGTCGATCGACACACCGCTGATACGCTGCAACGACTCAGCCAGATTGGTATCGGGGAACTTGCCGATGTCTTCGGCCACGATGCCATCGACGATGCCTTGCGCATCGCGTTTGACGTTCATCGACGAGGTAAGGCTGCCGCGGATACCACTGACCTGGACGGTATCGAGGGTGGCGGGGTCGGCCTGACTGGAGCCCGGAACGGTGGATGCGGACTGCGGCGTCGGCGCGGTCTGCGCGGCCAGCGGCGTCGACAATGCAAACAGCAGGGCAGACGTCAAGCGCCGCGTGCGCGGCAGGGTGCGAGTCTCTCTCACGGTAGTTGCTTCCCCAAACAAAAGATAAGGCCGGCCCCAGGCGGGGCAGGCAAAGGTCGAACGGACAATCGAGCATTTGTTAGTGCGGCCTTAACAAAGTCAATTTGCAGTGCAGCATCGACAGTGACCTAATCGCGTCACACATCGTTCCACTGGGCAGGGTTTGCGATGCATCCGCGCGCAAACGCTTGGCCTTACCATCGCGCTTCGATGGCAACGTATCGCGATATGCGATGGCATTGACACAGCGAGCGCGAGTCTTGAATGCGCGACTGGCAAGCGGATTCGTCAGGTGCGTGCCGGCCCGATGCTTGCCAGACACAGCCGCTTTACGTTGTGTCTGCCGCTACGACCCTACCTTTGACTGGAGCGCACGATGATCGATCTGTACTACTGGCCCACGCCGAATGGCCACAAAGTCACCTTGTTCCTGGAAGAGGCCGGGCTGAAGTACACGGTCAAGCCGGTCAACATCGGCAAGGGCGAACAGTTCGCGCCGGCGTTCCTGCAGATTTCGCCCAACAACAAGATGCCAGCCATCGTTGACCATGCACCGGTCGACGGCGGCGGGCCGCAGAGCGTGTTCGAATCCGGCGCGATCCTGCTGTATCTGGCCGAGAAGACCGGCCGCTTTCTGCCGCGCGATGCGCGCGGTCGCATCGCCGCGCTGGAATGGCTGTTCTGGCAGATGGGCGGGCTGGGCCCGATGAGCGGCCAGATGGGCCACTTCAACGTCTATGCACCGGAAAAGATTCCCTACGCGATCGAGCGCTACAACGCGGAGGTGGGCCGCCTGCATGGCGTGCTCGACAAGCGCCTGGCCGACCATGCCTTCCTGGCCGGCAACGATTACGGCATTGCCGACATGGCCAGCTATCCGTGGATCGACGTGTATGGCGACCTCAAGCCGGACGATGGCGCCTTCCCGCATCTGAAGCGCTGGCACGACGCCATCGCCGCGCGTCCGGCCACGCAGCGTGCCTACGCCCTCAAGGAGCAGGTCGACCCAAACGCCGGCAAGCCGCTCAGCGATGAAGAGCGCAAACACCTGTTCGGTAAGCGCTGAAGGCGCAGTCGCACTGGCAGAGCGCGCATCGCAGTGCGACATGGCGCTTGAAACCTTCTCCCGTCGGGGCGAAAAGGCATGGCATACGCCCCCAGCCCGCGGCGCAAACGCGGGCTGGGGCGCGAAGTGGGGGGCGGCGGTGTCGTACGCCACGCGCGGTGACGCGTGATTGTTATCGAGCGCTCACAGACAGCCCGCGCTGCCTGCACAACCCCGGCACCATCCCTGCGCACGCGCACGCCCGAGCGACCAACGCCCGCATCGCCGCGCTTCTCAAACTTTCACCACCCCTGCATCCTGTGCCAGCACTTCCGCCAGGATCTTCAATGCGCGCCTTGTTCGCCGCCCTTGCCCTCATGCTCAGTACCGCTTCCATGGCCCACGCCGAAAAACTCACGCTGGAGGCCATCACCGGCCCGTTGCCGCTTGCCGGCCCCACGCTGATGAAACCCAAGGTGGCGCCGGATGGCTCGCGCGTGACCTTCCTGCGCGGCAAGGACGGCGATCGCAATCAGCTGGATCTGTGGGAATACGACATCGCCAGCGGCCAGACGCGCCTGCTGGTCGATTCCAAGGTCGTGCTGCCCGGCACCGAGGTCCTGAGCGATGTCGAAAAAGCCCGTCGCGAACGCCAACGCATCGCCGCGCTCACCGGCATCGTCGATTACCAATGGGCACCGGATGCGCACGCGCTGTTGTTCCCGCTCGGTGGCGAGTTGTATCTATACGACCTGCGCAAGACCGGCGCGGCAGCAGTCCGCAGGCTCACCCACGGCGAAGGCTTTGCCACCGACGCCAAACTCTCGCCCAAGGGTGGCTTCGTCAGCTTCGTGCGCGAGCGCAATCTGTGGGTGATCGATCTGGCCAGCGGCAACGCGCTGCAGCTGACCCACGATGGCAGCGAGACCATCGGCAATGGCGTGGCCGAATTCGTCGCCGACGAAGAAATGGATCGCCACACCGGCTATTGGTGGGCGCCGGACGATTCGGCCATTGCCTTCGCGCGCATCGACGAAGCGCAGGTGCCCGTGCAGAAGCGTCCGGAAGTGTATGCCGACCACACCGAGGTGATCAGCCAGCGCTATCCGCAGGCCGGCCAGCCGAATGTAGCGGTGCAGCTGGGCGTGATCGTACCGCGCGCCAAGGCGACTCCGCGCTGGATCGACCTGGGCAAGAACCCGGACATCTATCTGGCGCGTGTGGACTGGCGTGATGCGCAGCGCTTGACCTTCCAGCGCCAGTCGCGCGACCAGAAGACCCTTGAGCTGATCGAAACCACCCTGGCCAGCGGCGCGCAGCGCACGCTCATCACCGAAACCTCGCCAACCTGGGTGCCGCTCAGCAACGACCTGCGGTTCCTCAAGGACGGCCGCTTTGTCTGGAACTCCGAACGCAGTGGCTACGAGCACCTGTATCTTGCGTCCGAAGACGGCCACACGCTGACGCCGCTCACCGCCGGCAACTGGGTCGTCGATGGCCTGCTCGCCATCGACGAACAGGCCGGCACGGTGTATTTCGCCGCAAGCAAAGACGCGCCCACGCAAACCCATCTCTATGCCGTGCCGCTGGCCGGCGGCGCGATCGAAAGGCGTTCCAGCGTCAACGGCACGCACGCGGCCAGCTTTGCGAACAACGCCAGCGTGTACGTCGACACATGGTCCAACACCACCACGCCGCCGCAGATCGAGTTGTTTCGCGCCAATGGCGAAAAAATCGCCACGCTGCTGAAGAACGACCTGAGCGACCCACAGCATCCGTACGCCAGATACCGCGACGCGCAGCGCCCGATCGAATTCGGCACGCTCAGCGCTGCCGACGGCAAGACACCGCTGCATTACCGCCTGACCAAGCCGGACAATTTCGACCCGGCCAAGCGCTACCCGGTCATCGTCTATGTGTATGGCGGCCCGGCGGCGCAGACCGTGCTCGATGCCTGGCCCAGCCGCGGCGATGCCTTGTTCGACCAGTACTTGGCCCAGCGCGGGTACGTGGTGTTTTCGCTGGATAACCGCGGCACCCCACGGCGCGGGCGCGACTTCGGTGGCGCGCTGTACGGCAAGCAGGGCACGGTGGAAGTGGACGACCAGCTGCAAGGTGTGGCCTGGCTCAAACAACACCCCTGGGTCGATGCCAAGCGGATTGGCGTGCAGGGCTGGTCCAACGGCGGTTACATGACCTTGATGCTGCTGGCCAAGCACAGCGAGACCTATGCCTGCGGCGTCGCCGGCGCACCGGTCACCGATTGGGGTCTGTACGACACGCATTACACCGAGCGCTACATGGACCTGCCGGCTAACAACGTCGCAGGCTATCGCGACGCACGCATCGCCACGCATCTGGATGGACTGCGCGCCAAGCTGCTACTGATCCACGGCATGGCCGACGACAATGTGCTGTTCACCAACTCCACTGCGCTGATGAGCGCGTTGCAGCAACGCGGCACCCCATTTGAATTGATGACGTATCCCGGCGCGAAGCATGGGTTGTCGGGTGCATCCGCACTGCATCGTTACAAGACCGCCGAAGCGTTTTTGCAGCGCTGTTTGATGCCGGTGCACGACTAAATACACACCGATGCGTTGCACCGATCGCCCGCCGTTACCAGTGTTCGCACAAGGAGTGCCATGTCCCTGCCGCCACCGATCCCTCCAGCATCACCGCAGCCCCAGCGCGCGCATGATTTTTGGAGCCGGCATTGGAGGTGGGTTGTCCCCGGCATCGGCGTGGCGCTGTTCTTGCTGCTTGCGCTGCTGATCGGTGGGGTGCTCTACGTGATCACTGCAGCGCTGAAATCCAGCGATGTGTATCGCGACGCATTGCAGATCGCCAGGACCGATGCGCGGGTCGTGCAACTGCTTGGCACACCGATCACCGAAGCCTTCCTGCCCAACGGCAGCGTCCGTTACTCCGGTCCCACCGGCGAGGCGCATTTCAGCGTTGGGCTGCAGGGCCCGCGCGGCGAGGGCAGCGTGCAGGTGGATGCCACACGCCGGCATGGCCGTTGGACCTACCAGACACTGACCTTCGCCGGCATCGATGGCGACCCGATCGATGTGTTGCCTGCCACCGCATCGCCACCGCAGCCCTGCCTGCCATGACCTAAGGCAGATTGCCGCGGCCGTTGCGGATGGGTAGGGTCGCGCTACTCACTTCGCGGATCTGCCTCATGAAGCCACTCGTTCTCGCCGTTGCGCTGGCGCTCGGTTCCTCGTTGCCGTTGCAGGCACAGACCGGCAAGACCGCGCCGACACAACCCGCCAGCCCGGCCTGGGTGCAGACCAGCAACGGGTATGCGCAGATCCTGCTCAACGCGCAGGCGCCGTTCCAGCCCGAATACGCCAGCTTCTTCGGTGTGCCGGGCTACGACGACCAGGTCGTCGACCTGGGCCCGGACAACGCCGCGCGCTACCGCGATGCCATGCGCAAGGCACGCGCCACGTTGCAGGCCAAGCTGACCACCGAGCGCGATGCCAACGTGCGCCAGGACCTGCAGATCATGATCGGCGCCGCCGAGCAGAACATCGACGGCAGCGAGCTCAACGAGCGCTATCTGTTGCCCTGGAGCGACGCGCCTGAGGTCGTCTTCAGCGGCCTCAACGGTCTGCTCTCCGACCAGACCGTGCCCGAGCGCCGCGCCAAGGCGCTGGACCGCCTCAAGCGTTACGTCGGCCTGGTGCCGGGCAGCACGCCCACCACCACGCTGGCGCGCCAGCGCTACGAGGAAAAGCTGGGCAACACCGCGTTACTGCAGCCCACCCAGCGCGAAGTGGAGCAGGCGCTGGCGAACGTGGACACCTACGTCGCCGGCATCGGCGAGTTGTTCGCCAAGTACAAGATCGCCGGCGCCGACGAAGCGCTCAAGGCGATGTCCACCCAGTTGAAGGATTACGCCAGCTGGACCCGCACCACGGTGTTGCCGAAGGCGCGCAAGGACACCCGCCTGCCCGAACCGCTGTATGCCTTCCAGCTCAAGCAGGTCGGCATCGATATCGCCCCGCAGCAGTTGATCCAGCGCGCGCAGCTGGAATTCATGGAAACCCGCTCGGCGATGCGTCAGCTCGCGCCGCTGGTGGCCAAGGCCAAGGGCGTGCAGGGCAGCGATTATGTGCAGGTGATCCGTGCGCTCAAGGGCAAGAAGATCGCCGACGACCAGCTGGAAACCCACTACCGCGGCGTGATCGACCAGATCGACCCGATCATCCGGCAGCAGCGCATCGTCGATGTGCCCAATCGCCCGATGCAGATGCGCCTGGGCAGTGCCGCCGAAAGCGCTGCGCAACCGGCACCGCACTTCCTGCCGGCACCGCTGATCGGCAATACCGGCCAGCAGGGCCAGTTCGTGCTGCCGCTGGGCAACCCGACCGCCGACGGCGGCAAGAAGGAGCAGTACGACGACTTCAACTTCGGCTCGGCCGCCTGGACGCTCAGCGCGCATGAAGGTCGCCCCGGCCACGAGCTGCAGTTCACCGCCATGGTCGAACGCGGCGTGTCGCTGGCGCGCAGTCTGTTCGCGTTCAACTCGGTCAACGTCGAAGGCTGGGCGCTGTACGCCGAAGCCGAAATGGTGCCGTACGAACCGCTCGACGGGCAGCTGATCGCCCTGCAGTTCCGCCTGCTGCGCGCTGCCCGCGCCATGCTCGACCCGATGCTCAACCTGGGCCTGATCGACCGCGAGCGCGCGCGCCAGGTACTGGAAGACGACGTCGGCCTGTCGCCGGCGATGACCCGCCAGGAACTGGACCGCTACACCGTCCGCGCCCCCGGCCAGGCCGGCAGCTACTTCTACGGCTACACCCGCATCCTCGAACTGCGCATGCGCACCGAGCTGGCGCTCGGCAAGAAATTCGACCGCCTGGCCTTCAACAACTTCCTGCTCGACCAGGGCCTGCTACCACCGGATCAGCTGGCCAAGGCAGTGGAAACGCAGTTCATTCCGGCGCAGCAGGCCAAGCGCTAAGTCGCTTCGTCGCATGCAAAAGCACAATGGTGACTATCTGCGGGCTTTACCGCGTCGCCGGCGGAACATCAGGTGCCGGGCGCTGCTGTGCCCCCGCCGGCACCCAGATCGCCACACCCGCTGCGCGCTTCTGGGTGGTCGGGATGCCGATGCCCAGGCCGCCGCCGACGTGGCCGCCATAGCTGCCGCCGCCGACCGACAGGCCGCCGCCGGAGCGCTCCGAGCCAACGCCGACGATGACCACGCCGTTGGCGCCGAGCTTGGCGGCTTCGCGCTTCAGTCGCATGACGGCTGCATCGGTCTGGCCCTGGGTGCCGAAGCCGGCGGCACTGGTCGACTCAAGCTGGGCGATCTCCACCGAGCCCACTGGGGCGTTGGAATACACCTGCACCTGCGCCGGGTCGATCGGCGCGCGCGCCTGGCCCAGCATCACCTTGGAGCTGCTGGCGCAGCCGGCCAGCAAGGCAGCGCTAGCCGCAGCGATGGCGACGTTCCTGATCAGCGATTGCAGGTGCATGGTGGACCCCCCTTGGGTAATGAAAGCTGGGTAATGAAAGCCGGGTAGTGGCAGCGATGATCCGGCGCCTGGACTGAATCGCGTCGGACTTTGGCGCACCCTAGCCATGCCGGTGTGAGGCTGCTGCCAAACCGCCATTGGTCACGATGACCACCCGCCCACGGCGCGAGGACGGCCGCGCCGGTAAGCTCGCGCTTTCTTCAAGACGAGGTGGCACGTGGGATTGATCAGTCTGTTGTGGGGCATCGTGGCGCTGCTCTGGATGGTGCTGGCCTTCATCCCCCTGCTGGGCTGGGGCAATTGGTTCCTGATTCCGTTCGCGGCAGTGGGTGCGCTGATCGCCGCCATCGCGCTGTTGTTCACCTCGGCGGGCAACCGCGGCCGCGCCAAGACCGGCCTGCTGCTCAATGGCCTGGTGATCGTGGTCGGGGTGATCCGCTTGAGCATCGGCGGCGGCGTGATCTAAGGCGCGTTCGACAAGCCGGCGATGCGCACCCGCGTGTGCCGGTGTCGGGTACGCGCGTCGGGCAGGGCCTGCACGCAGCTTCGCCAAGCTGTCCGCTCTGCCGCTGGCAGCACGCAAGCAACAGCCCTCGTGCCGTTGCAACGCTGCGACACTGCGTCGCAGCGCGTCCTGCGTGGGATGGCGGGCGTAAACTGATGCGCTGTCTACAGGAGCCTTGTCATGGCCCACCCGCACTATCGCCCCCGCCGCATGCGCCACGATGCGTTTTCGCGTCGGTTGATGCGCGAAAACACGTTGACCACCGATGACCTGATCTGGCCGGTATTCGTGCACGAGTTGCCCGGCCGTGCGCCAATTGCGTCGATGCCGGGCGTAGAACGCCTGTCGCTGGACGAGTTGCTGCGCGAAGCGGAAAACGCGCTGGAATTGGGCATCCCGGTGATCGATCTATTCCCGGTCATCGACCCGGCTGGCAAGAGCCTGGATGCGGCCGAAGCCTGGAACCCGGACGGCCTGGCGCAGCGTGCGGTACGTGCGTTGAAATCACGCTTTCCCGAACTGGGCGTCATGACCGACGTGGCGCTGGACCCGTACACCACGCACGGCCAGGACGGCATCATCGACGCCAAGGGCTATGTGCTCAACGAGGTCACCGTCGCGGCCCTGGTCAAGCAATCGTTGTCGCATGCACAGGCGGGCGTGGACATCATTTCGCCCTCGGACATGATGGACGGCCGCATCGGCGCGATCCGCCGCGCGCTCGATGCCGACGATCATCTCAACGTGCGCATCATGGCGTATTCGGCCAAGTACGCCTCGGCGTTCTACGGCCCGTTCCGCGATGCGGTGGGCAGCGCCGGCAATCTGGGCAAGGCCGACAAGACCACCTACCAGATGGACCCGGCCAACGGCGACGAAGCCTTGCGCGAGATCGCCCTGGATCTGGAAGAAGGCGCGGACATGGTGATGGTCAAGCCGGGCATGCCGTATCTGGATGTGGTGCGCCGGGTGAAGGACCAATTCCGCGTGCCGACCTTCGCGTATCAGGTCAGCGGCGAGTACGCGATGCTCAAGGCGGCAGCAGCCAATGGCTGGCTGGATGAGCGCACGTGCGTGCTCGAGGCGTTGATGGCCTTCAAGCGTGCCGGTGCCGATGGCGTGCTGACCTATTTCGCCCCGCAAGTGGCGCGCTGGTTGCGCGAAACGCGCTGAGCGCGAGCGCCTGCGGCCATGGCGCCGCAGGCGCATCTGCGTCAGTGCGCTGATGCCAGCAACGCTGTCGGCAGGCAGCCCAATCCGCTGAGCGTTGCCTCAACGGCCGCGTCCAAGGGCGTGTGCGGTTCCTCCCCCAGCACCTCGCGCAGGCGCGTGTTGCGCAGGCGCAGCGGGTGGCGCCACAGCGGCCGGATCTCGTCCTGGCTGCATTGCGTCACGCGCATCCGCAGCTGCGCATGGAACTGGTGTTGAGCAATCGGGTGCAGGATCTGCTGCATCGCCAAGCCGATGTGGCGGTGCGCATGATCCGGCCGCAGCAGGACCTGCTGGTGGCGCGTCGCGTCGGTGAGATCGCCATCGGGCTATACGCCCATCCGGACTATGTAGACAGGCATGGCGTGCCGCAGCGCCCGGACGATCTGGCGCAACACGCGCTGGTGGGCTTCGACACGGACACTCCGTTCCTGCGCGGCGCGCGCACGGGTTTCCCGCTTTGGGAACCTTCGGCCTTCGCGCTACGTGCCGAGGTAATCCCCCGCTTTTAGCGTTCGCCAAAAGTGGAGCTACGCGGTCATCGCCAATTTCATTGCTGGGGTGATACCGCCGAGCGCCATGTTGGGGCGCTCATGGTTGTACGTCCATAGCCAGCGCGTGGCCTTGTCCTGAACCTGCTCGATGGTGTCGAACAACGTTGTGGCCAGCCAAGCGTAGCGGACGGTGCGGTTGTAACGTTCGACGTAGGCATTTTGCTGCGGTTTGCCCGGCTGGATGTGCTCGATCCGAATGCCGCGCTGCTGTGCCCAAGCTAGCAGCGCATCGCTGATGTACTCCGGGCCGTTGTCGCAGCGAATGGCGTTTGGCTTGCCGCGCCAGTCGATGATCTGATCCAACGAGCGGATCACCCGGGCCGATGGCAGCGACAGGTCGACCTCAATGCCCAGACCCTCGCGATTGAAGTCGTCGAGCACGTTAAATAACCGGAAGCTGCGACCATCGGCTAACTGGTCGTGCATGAAGTCCATCGACCAGACCTGGTCGATCGTCTCCGGTACCGACAACGGCTCTGGACGCTCACGTACCAGCCGTTTCTTCGGCTTGATCCGCAGGTTCAACTCCAGCTCCCGGTAGATGCGGTACACCCGCTTGTGGTTCCAGCCGAAGCCCTTCACGTTGCGCAGGTGCAGAAAGCATAGGCCGAACCCCCAATCACGATAGGTCGTGGTCAACCGGACAAGCCAATCGGCAATCTGGACGTTCTCCTCGCTGGCCTTGGCTTGATAGCGGTAGCAGGTCTGGCTGACCTCAAACGCCTGGCAGGCATGCCGGATGCTCATCGCCTTGTTCGCCACCGCCCATCGGGCCATCTCCCGGCGTTGAGATGGCCTCACCATTTTTTTGCCATCGCCTCACGAAGTACTTCGGCAGCCATTTGCGATTCGGCGTACATCTTCTTCAGGCGCCGGTTCTCGTCCTGCAGCTCCTTGAGCTGGGACATCAGCGACGCATCCATGCCGCCGAACTTGCTGCGCCACTTATAGAACGTTGCCGAGCTGATGCCGTGCTCTCGGCACAACTCCGGCACTGACGTGCCGGCCTCGGCCTGTTTGAGGACGGCGATGATCTGGCTGTCGGTGAAACGGGATGTCTTCATGGAACCTCCTCAGAAAAGGGTACGAGAAAATTCCACTTCTGGCGTCAGCTAACCTGTGGGGGGATTACCCCGACAGCGATCTGGCGCAGCTGGCGTTGATCCGTGCCGGATGCGGCATCGGCTTCTGCCAGTCAGCGCTGGCGCGGCGGACGCCACGCCTGCTGCCGGTGTTGCCGCAGCAGGTCCGCGTTGCTCTCGACGTTTGGGTCACGATGCATCAAGACCTGCGCGCCAGTGCGGCCTGCAGTGCAGTGTTCGCGGCCCTGGCGGCTGGATTGGCCGCGCACTGCGCCGCGCCGGAGGCAGGCGCCGGCACCAACTGACAGCGGCTGGGCACATGCGCCTGCATGGCACCCAGCCGCTGCGATGACCGATCCCGATTGCCGTTCGCGTGCGCCGTCCGCAGGCGTGACGCACATGCAGCCGCATGCCACGCAAACGTAGACGTTACGGCAGCACCAACGCGATCGCCTGCGACTTCACGCTTGCGCTGAGCGACGGAAACGGATCCACATTGGTCATCATGACCAGGTCATTGATCGACACCACATCGCAGTTGATGCTGCTGGCGTTGACGCACAGATACGCGCCCGCGCCCACGCCCGGCTCGTAGATGGCCTTCCACACATACGCCGGTACGGCGACCTTGTCAGTGCCGATGGTCGCTGCGGTGCCACTGTCGAACGCCGGGCCGGTCACCACGTACAACTCACCGTGCTGCTTGGCCAACTGACGCACCTGTTCTTCGATGTGCGCCCATTGCCCGGTGTTGAGCTTATGGTCCTGCGGGACGACGTTGGCCATGGAAAAGGTCTCTTTTTCCGAGCTTTCGGTCGATGCATCGCCGGCCGGCGTCATGTGCCCGCGGTCGTAGCCGGTGTTGGTGTAGTCGGAGCTTTTCGAGCGATCAGCGGCCGGGATACCGGTTTCGTCGTGGAAGGAACCGACCCGGCCGATCGCCTCGGCGCCGGCAACCTGCTGGTCGGTGAGGTGCTCGGCCGAGTACACCGGGTCCTTGGTCGCGCCCGAGGCCAGCAATACGTATTCGGTGTGGCACACCTCGGTCGTGCGGGTGGTGGCGCTGCTCACGGCAGGCGGAGTGCCGTTTGCGTAAAGCGTGGGACAACTGGTGGCGGCGACCGCCACGGAGGTCGTGCACACCACTGCCAGGGCCACACAACCGCGCAAGAGGAAGGACATTGCAGAGCTCGCTTGCCGAAAGGAGTGAGGAAGGTGGCAACGTGCGATGTCCAAACGATGACCGCGACATGTGCGGCAGATGACGGCGCGCTGCCGGGCGCAGGGAACAAGGCGGGCCGTTTGCGAGGGCTGCACGCCAAGCTGCGGCAGAACGCCATCAGCGTGCCGATCGGATGCGAGACTCATTCTCATCTACAATGGTCGGCCGTCCTGTTTCGTGTCCAGGTCTTGATCAAGACGCTTTTGTTCCAGCTGCATTGGCTGCTCGGTATCACTGCCGGGCTGGTGCTGTCAGTGATGGGGCTGACTGGCGCGTCGATGTCCTTCGAGAACGAGATCGTGCGCATGGCCAATCCGGCCATCGCGCAGCTGGCGCAGCGGCATGCAGCGGGCGAGCGCCCCTTGCCGGTGGACGTGCTGCTGCAACGGCTCGATCTGACGCCGACCGATGCGGCACAGAAACACACGGTCACGCGCCTGTTGATCGACCCCACTGGCGCGCGTCCATCTGCCGCCCGCCTATCCGGCAAGGGCGGTGGCCGGGTGTATTTCGATCCCTACACAGGGGAGCGGCTCGCGCCGCCGCGGCTGAGCGCTGCGTTTGCCTTCATCGAAGACCTGCACCGCAATCTGACGGCCGGCAAGCGCGGTCAGGCGGTTACCGGTGCGTGCGCCGTGATCCTGCTGTTCTTCTGCGCATCGGGGCTGTATCTGCGCTGGCCGCGGCGGTGGTGGAGCCCGCGGACCTGGTGGGTGGTGGAATGGCGACGGCAGGGGCGCAGTTTTTTGTGGAGCCTGCATGCGGTGTTCGGCACTTGGTGCTTGCTGGTGTATCTGCTGGTCGCCCTGACCGGGCTGACCTGGTCCTACACCTGGTATCGCGATGGCATGGTGGCCTTGCTCGGCGCTGCGCCTGCGATACGCGGCGACAAAGGCGACAACCGCCCGGCCACCGTCGATTTCGCACGCGTGCAGCGCACACTCGATGGCATTGCGGCCACCCGCAGCGCCGCCTTGGATCTGCGCATTCCCACGCGCGCCGGGCAGTCTCTGAATGTGCGGTTCTTGCCTGACAATCCCGCTCACGATCGCGCCTACAACAGTCTTGATATCGCGCCGGACAGCGGGGCACTGCAGCAGCGCCAGGACTACGCGCTGCTGCCGCGCGGGCAACAAGTAGCGGTGAGCATGTTCCCGCTGCATTCGGGCAGTTTTTTCGGGTTGCCCGGGCGCATCGTGGTGATGCTGGCCAGCCTTGGCATGTCGGTGTTCTTCGTCACCGGTTGGATGCTGTATCTGGATCGGCGCCGCAAAAAACGCGAACTACGCGCCGCGCGTGTGGTGTTGCAAGGCGCCGCGCCGGCGTCGCAAGCAGCACCATGGTTGATTGCGTTCGCCAGCCAGAGCGGTTTTGCCGAACGCCTGGCGTGGCAGGCCGCCGGGCACTTGCAGACGGCCGGCTTGCCGGTGCAGGTGCGCTCGCTGGCGCAGCTGGATGCGCAGGAGCTGCAACGCACCCGGCATGCGCTCTTGGTGATCAGTACGTTTGGCGATGGCGAGCCACCGGATGCGGCACGCGGTTTCGAGCGCGGACTGCTGCGGCAACGCCTGGAATTGCCGCAACTGACCTATGCGGTGCTGGCGCTGGGCGACCGCCAATATGCGCAGTTCTGCGGGTTCTCGCGGCGTGTCGACCAATGGTTGGATGCGCAGGGCGCGCGCGCGCTGTTTCCTGCGGTGGAAATGGACAACAGCGATCCGCAGGCGCTGGCGCAATGGCATGCGCAGCTCGGCCAGATCGCCGGTGCACCGGTGATCGCCGCGCCCCTGGCACGGCCCACGGTGACCGAATGGACGCTGTCCTCGCGCACGCATCTGAATCCGGGCAGCGAAGGAGCGCCGATCTGGCGCATCGATCTGCAGCCACCGGCCCAAGCACGGTGGCAGGCCGGCGACATCCTCGAAGTGCAACCCGCGCATGCCCAAGAGCAGGTGCGCGTCTGTCTGGCTGCATGGGGTCTGTCGCCGGACGCGCTGGTGCACGTGGACGCGCAGTTACTGCCGCTGCAGCAGGCCGCCGCCGAGCGCGTGCTGCCGGAGCCGCCTGCAACGCCGCTTGCCCATGCTCCGGATCCGCAAACCTGGCTGGATGCCTGCGCCTGGCTGCCCACGCGCGATTATTCGCTCGCCAGCGTGCCGGCCGATGGAAGCGCGAGGGTCGTGGTGCGGCTGACTGCGCGTGCCGATGGCAGCCCCGGTCTGGGTTCGGGTTGGCTGATCTGCCATGCGCCGATCGGCACGTCGGTGCGCGCACGGTTGCGCACCAATCCCGGGTTTCATCGCGTCGAAACAATGCCGATGGTCTTGATCGGCAATGGCACCGGCATTGCCGGCCTGCGCGCGCTGTTACGCGAAGCCGAGGTGGCCGGCGTGCATGGGCACTGGTTGTTGTTCGGTGAGCGGCATGCTGCACACGACCGTCTGTTCGCCGACGAGTTGCAAGCCTGGCAGGCGAGTGGGCACCTGCAGCAACTGGAGTGGGTGTTCTCGCGCGATCAACCGCACAAGCGCTACGTGCAGCATCACCTACGCGAAGCCGGCGACACGCTGCGGCACTGGATCGACCGTGGCGCGGTCATTTATGTCTGCGGCAGTCTGGACAGCATGGCGCGCGAAGTCGATGCAACGGTGCGAGAACTTCTCGGTGACACGCGGTTGGAATCATTGACCGCGGCCGGCCGTTATCGGCGCGATGTGTACTGATTGCGGTGAGGGGCGCTGCATTCCGGCCTGACATCGGTTCGCAGAACCTGGTGCGTGCGCGTGAGGCGGGCGCGGGGATTGCAGAACCGCAGACAGCCATGCACGACTGATACGTGCCAATGTTGAGCATTGCTTGCTCGCTGCTCGCTGCCCGCTGCCCGCACGGCGCCTGCGGAGCAGTTTGTTATCGCATCTTTTTTATGCAATCAAAAGCCTGGTCGGTCGAGCGCGCGGTGTCCTCACCGCTCGCAGGACACGCCGTGAATCCGTCCATGCGCTCGTTGGCGGCATCCATGCCGCCAACGGCTCCGCAATCGGCCAGGGCACCCGCCAGATGTGTCTTGAAGAATGAGGACTTCGCGTCGCACGGTTCGCTAGCCGCCGCATTGGAAGCGATCAGCAGCTCTGCGGCGACTGCCCAGATCACCCCGTCTCGATCTGATCCAACGCACCCATCCACCTCAACGGCAACTCGTATCGCCCTCGGCTGCCGGTGCCTTCATCCGGTAGATGTCCAGCTGCCCTGCGCGCGGTGCTCGGGCACTGCCGGTCACCAGCAATTCGCCGGGCTTTGCCGCATCCACGACCGCGCCGAAGGTGCGCTCCTGCGGCCCGTTGAACGACAGCGGCAGCGCCTGGCCCGGTGCAAAATGCCCGTCTTTGCAGACGGACAACAGCAACTGGCTGGGGCCGTCGGTCTTTCCGCTGGCCCACACCAGCGCGCGTCCGTCGCCGAGCCAGGCGGCGTCCAGTTCGTCGGCTGCGCTGTTGATGTCGACCAAGGCCACCGGCGCACTAAACGCCTTCCCATCCCAGTGCGCCACGAACAGGTCCATGCCGCCGGCGCCGCCATGTCCATCGCTGGCGAACAGCAGGCGCGTCCCGTCAAGCGACAGCGTCGGCGCGCGTTCGTTGCCGGCGCTGTTGATCGCCGCGCCCAGCGATTGCACAGGGCCCACGGCGCCTTTCGCATCCACCGGTGCCCGGTAAAGGTCGCTGCCGCCCGCGCCGCCGGGTCGGGTGGAGGCGAACAACAGCCAGCGGCCGTCGGCACTGAACAGTGGCGTGGTTTCGTCCTGCCCGGTATTGATCGGCAGCGGTTGCGCGTCCTGCCAGCGTCCTGCGCGCAGCTGCGCCTGCCACAGATCCCAGCCGCCGGCGCCACCGGCGCGGTCGCTGGCCCAGACGATGCGCTGCCCGTCCGGGCTGAGCGTGGCGCGTGACTCATTCGCTGGCGTGGAGACCACGCCCATGCCCTCGATGCCGAATTCAGCAAGCCCCGAAGCAGACGGGACGCAGAGTAAACTTGCCGCCAGCGTGAGCAGCGTCCATCGATAGCGCATGTGGTGTTCCTGCCTCAAGAGCGGTTAACAAAATGACTGCGTAACGGCCAGGCGGGCGCGGCCAGTGCTCGGAATCGGCATGTACCACTCGTACACTCCGGTTCCTGCGCGCGGTCGATGCCCCCTGACGACCGCTCGCTACATGTTGTTAGCCACTTTAAAGTCGCGCACAGTCTAGTCAACCAGAGAGCGTTTCATGCCCGTATCCCGTTATGCCGTGTTCGGTCACCCCGTCGCCCATTCGCTGTCGCCGGCCATCCACGCCGACTTCGGGAAGCAGACCGGCATTGCGCTGGACTACACCGCCATCGATGCGCCGCCGGAGGACTTCAGTGCCGCGCTGCAACGCTTCGCCGACGAAGGCGGCAAGGGCGCGAACGTCACCCTGCCACTGAAGGAAGCGGCGTGTGCGCTGGCCAGCAGCCTCAGCGATCGCGCGCGGCTGGCCGGGGCGGCGAACACACTGGTGCGTAACGATGGCCAGTGGCAGGGCGACAACACCGACGGTATCGGCCTGGTGCGTGATCTCACCGATCGCCATGGCCTGGATCTGCGCGGTCGCCGCGTCCTGCTGCTGGGCGCCGGCGGCGCTGCACGCGGCGTCGCGCCGGCGCTGCTGGAAGCCGGCATTACCGAAATGGTGGTGGTGAACCGCTCGCCCGAGCGCGCCGATGCGTTGTGCGATGCGCTCGGCGAACCCGGTCGGGTGGTGTCGCGTTACATCGAAGACCTGCGCGACCTCGGCGACTTCGAGCTGATCGTCAACGCCACCGCCGCCGGGCGCGACCGCGACGCCGGTGCGTTCGCGCTGCCGCTTGGGCTGGTCAACAGCCTCACTGCCGCGGTCGATCTGAACTATGGCGCCACCGCCATTGCGTTCCTGGCGTGGGCGCGTTCGGCGCAATGCCGGTACGCCATCGACGGCCTGGGCATGCTGGTAGAACAGGCCGCCGAAAGCTTCGCGCTATGGCACGGCGTGCGCCCGGACACCGATCCGGTCTACGCCGCGCTGCGCGCGCGCGAGGCCGTGCTGGTCAGTGCCGACTGACGTGGGCAGCGCCGATGCCACCGCTATCCTGCTGACCCTGGTCACCAGCCTGCTGTCGCGCGTGCCGATGCTGATTGCGGTGCTGCTTGGGTTGGTCCTGCTGTGGCGCGCGCCGCATGGCCCGCTGCGGCGTGCCGGGCTGGCCGCGCTCTGGTTGCTGCTGGGCTGCCTGTTCGCCGAGGTCGCGTTCCAGGCGATTCCGATGCTGTTGCTGCAGCAAGGCAATGTGCGTCAGATCAGCATGGTGGTCAGTATCGCCCACTTCGTGCTGATGGCCGTCCAGGCCGTCGGCATCGGCGCGCTGGTGTGGACGCTGGCGGCAAGCTTGCAACGCTTGGCACCCACTGCTGGTACGCGCCCATGATCCCGCTCAAAGCCATCGCGCTGGTCATCGTTGGGCTGGTCTGTGCCGGGCAGGGCGTATGGACGCTGTTGCATCCGCAGGCGCTGGCCGCGGTCAATCGCGGCGGCCTGCTGTACGAACGCTTCGGGCCGAACGGTGTGGGCGCCGGCATGTTGTTGATGGGTATCGCGATGGCGGCCATCGGCGTGGTGTGGGCGCGCTTTGCGTGGCCCTCGCGCGTGCAGCGCAGCTGACGAAGCGAAGACGCGCTGCCTGCTCATTGCAGGCAGCGAGGTCCTCGGTCGGCATCCATCGCGCGACCTTCCGGATCCAAGCAGGCAGCCGGTGCTTGCAGGCGGTGATTGAACAGCCGAACCCTGCGGCAGGCCGTGCAAGGTGCGTTCTCGGCATCAGGTTGGCCGCACGATCGCCCCGCACAAGCAACACGTTCAGCCGCGCACCACGCCGGTCGCAGGCGCTGCGCCGGTCCATGCGAAAATAACGCGATGAGTGACCTTGCCCCACCGGCTGCGCCGTCCGCGCCCGTTCCGACCCAGCGTGTGCTGACCGACCCGATCAAGGCCGGCATCCGCGACGCCTACGCCAAGCTGCAGGCCAATACGCCTGGCTTCGCCACGCGCCGCGCGCAGAGCCAGATGATCGGCCTGGTCTCGCGTGCGCTGGCCACCTCCGGCGGTATCGGCATCGCCGAAGCGCCCACCGGCGTGGGCAAGAGCCTGGGCTATCTCACCGCTGGCGTGCCGATCGCACTGGCCACCAAGAAGAAGCTGGTGATCAGCACCGGCACCGTGGCGCTGCAATCGCAGCTGGTGGAGCGCGACATCCCGGCCTTCCTCAAGGCCACCGGGCTGGAAGCGACCGTGGCCCTGGCCAAGGGCCGCACCCGCTATCTGTGCACGCGCAATGCCGCCGAACTGGAAGGCGACACCAGCCAGAACGCCATGTTCGAAGACGAGCAGGCGCTGTACGACCGCCCGCTCAGCCCCGTCGATGCGGATCTGGCCAAGCGGCTAGCCAAGGCCTACGCCGCGCGCACCTGGAACGGCGACCTGGACGATGCGCCCGAGCAGGTTTCGGTGCCGCTGCGCATGCGCATCACCACGCCCGCCTCCGGCTGCGCGGGGCGCCGTTGCACTTATGCCGCGCAGTGCCCGGTGCTCAAGGCACGCACCGATGTGCGCGAAGCGCAGATCGTGGTCACCAACCACGCCTTGCTGCTGTCCTCGCTGTCGCTGGGCGATGCCGAAAACGGCCAGCCGCTGATCGCCCCGCCGTCGGACATGCTGCTGGTGCTCGACGAGGGCCATCACATCGCCGGCGTGGCGATCGACCAGGGGGCGGCCAATCTGCCGCTGGACGAGATGGCCAAGCGCACTGGCCGCATGCAGATTCTCATCGCCGCTGCGTACCGCGCGGTGGACAAGGACAAGATCGGCAACCTGCTGCCCAACGAAGCCATCGACGTGGCGGCGCGGGTGTCCAAACTGCTCAAGGCCTTCCATGCCGAGGTCGAGCGCGTCTGGAAGCCCGAGCCCGGCGAGCGTGATCCGTTGTGGCGTGCGGCCAACGGCAAGTTGCCGCCGCAGTGGGGTCCGGCCATCGAAGAACTCGGCGAACAAACCCGCGCGCTGTTCAACTGGGTGCATGCCGCCCATGGCGCGGTAGCCAAGGGCAAGCAGGACGACGCTGCACGCGAGCGCCTGCAACGTAACCTGGGCCTGGCCCTGGAAATGGCCGAGCAGCAGCACAATCTATGGAGCGGCTGGCGGCGCGAAGACAAGGAAGGCCAGCCGCCGATGGCACGCTGGATCACCCTCTCGCGCGACGGCGACCTGATCTGCCACTGCTCGCCGGTTTCGGCCGCGCAAGTGCTGCGCACGATGATCTGGAACGAGGTGGATTCGGTGGTGATGACCTCGGCCACGCTCACCGGCGGCGGCGATTTCCAATCCTTCGCCATCGATAACGGGCTGCCCGATCACGCCGAAATGGCCTCGCTGGCCTCGCCGTTCGACCTGCCCAATCAGGCCGAACTGATCGTGCCCAATTTCCCGGTCACGCCCGACGACCGCGAAGGCCATCCGAAAGAAGTGGCTAAATATCTGGTGCGCGAACTGGATTGGAACGCCAAGGGCAGCATCGTGCTGTTCACCTCGCGCTGGAAGATGGAAAAGGTGGCCGACCTGATGCCGTTGGCGCAACGCAACCGCGTGCTGGTGCAGGGCGAGGGCAACAAGTCGCAACTGATCACCGAACACCTGCGCCGCATCGCCGCTGGCGAGGGCTCTGTGTTGTTCGGGCTCAATTCCTTCGGCGAAGGCCTGGATCTGCCCGGCGAGGCCTGCACCACGGTGGTCATTACCCAGGTGCCGTTCGCCGTGCCGACCGATCCGCAGACCTCCACCTTGAGCGAATGGCTGGAAAGCCGCGGTCATAACGCCTTCAACCTGATCGCCATTCCGCATGCGCTGCGCACGCTCACGCAGTTCGCCGGCCGCTTGATCCGCAGCTCCAACGACCATGGCCGCGTGATCATTCTCGACTCGCGCCTGCTCACCCGCCGCTACGGCAAACGCATCATCGATGCACTGCCGCCGTTCAAGCGGGTGATTGGGCGCTGAGTGTTGCTTGAGATATCAGCACGAACACCAGCGTAGCGCGATGCACATGGGATCGTTTAGATGACGCAGCCGGTACGCGTGCAGCATGCCGTACGATTGCCGCGAGCTGCACGCCGTCGCCGGGTTCTACAGCAGCAAGAGAGCGAAGCTGGTTGCTCCGCATCTCTGTGCCCGCGTGCACTGGTGTCGTTCGATGAACTCACATGCTGCAGCGCTTCTATAGCGGACGCTGCGTACCTTGATCTGTGCCACATTGCGTGAGCGCAACCTGCGACCGGTGAGATACACACTGCGACCGCAGTCGCTGAGAGCGATTCGGACTCAGGCCATGCAAAATCGATGTGGATGCTGCATGTAGACGCCCATTGCTGCAGCTATCTGCAACCCACTGCTCGCGAACTTGGCGATGCATATCACGCAATGCAGTCATCATCATGTTCCCCTATCGCAGCGATCGTAACTAACGACTTCTCATGCTTCGGCCTGCTGGCCATGATTCAGCCTCCCCAAACGAGCTGACGCCATGCGCCCTGGACACCTCATGGTGCTAGCCCTGCTAGCCCCGACGTTGATCGCCCCGCCGGCCTTCGCCCAATCCGTTCTGACCCGCGACAATGGTGCAAAGGTCGGTGACAACCAGAATTCGCAGACGGCCGGCGCCACCGGCCCGACGCTGCTGCAGGACGTGCAACTGATCCAGAAGCTGCAGCGCTTCGATCGCGAGCGCATTCCCGAACGCGTGGTGCATGCGCGCGGCACTGGCGTCAAAGGCGAGTTCACCGCCACCGCCGATCTGTCCAACCTGACCAAAGCCAAGGTCTTCAGCGCTGGCGAAAAAACTCCGGTCTTCGTGCGCTTTTCCTCGGTGGTGCACGGCAATCACTCGCCGGAAACGCTGCGCGACCCGCATGGTTTCGCCACCAAGTTCTACACCAGCGAAGGCAATTGGGATCTGGTCGGCAACAACTTCCCCACGTTCTTCATTCGCGATGCGATCAAGTTCCCCGACATGGTGCATGCGTTCAAGCCAGACCCGCGGACCAATCTGGATGACGATTCGCGTCGCTTCGATTTCTTCTCGCATGTGCCCGAAGCCACCCGTACGCTGACGTTGCTGTACTCCAACGAAGGTACCCCGGCTGGCTATCGCTTCATGGACGGCAACGGCGTGCACGCGTACAAGTTGGTCAATGCGCAGGGTGAAGTGCACTACGTCAAGTTCCACTGGAAGTCGCTGCAGGGCATCAAGAATCTCGATCCCAAACAGGTCGCCGCCGTACAGGCCAAGGACTACAGCCACCTGACCAACGATCTGGTCGGGGCGATCAAGAAGGGCGATTTTCCGAAGTGGGACCTGTACGTGCAGGTGCTCAAGCCCGAAGATCTGGCCAAGTTCGATTTCGATCCGCTCGACGCCACCAAGATCTGGCCGGACGTGCCGGAGCAGAAGGTCGGCCAGATGGTGTTGAACAAGAACGTCGACAACTTCTTCCAGGAAACCGAACAGGTTGCGATGGCGCCGGCCAACCTGGTGCCGGGCATCGAACCGTCTGAAGACCGTCTGTTGCAGGGCCGTATCTTCTCCTACGCCGACACCCAGCTGTATCGCATCGGTGCCAACGGGCTGAGCCTGCCGGTCAACCGCCCGCGCGTGGCCGTCAATAACGGCAACCAGGATGGCGAAGGCAATAACGGCCACACCACCAGCGGCGTGAACTACGAGCCGAGCCGCCTGGAGCCGCGTCCGCAGGACACCGCCGCACGCTACAGCGAATTGCCGCTGTCGGGCACCACGCAGCAGGCCAAGATCACCCGCGAGCAGAACTTCAAGCAGGCCGGCGAGTTGTACCGCTCCTACAGCAAGAAGGATCGCGCCGATCTGGTGCAAAGTTTTGGCGAGTCGCTTGCCACCACCGACACCGAAAGCAAGCACCTGGTGCTGTCGTTCCTGTACAAGGCCGACCCCGAGTACGGCACTGGCGTGACCCGCGTTGCCAAGGGCGACCTGGCGCGCGTCAAGCAGCTGGCCTCCAGCCTGCAGGATTGATCCATCCGACGGCATCGCGGCCATGCCGCGGTGCCGTCCCCGTTTTGGGAGAGCGATATGCGCACCCTGCTGTTGGTCATGCTGAGCGCCCTGTGCGCGCCAGCCATCGCTGCCTCGCCGTCTGCCACGCCCGCAGCGGCCACTTCATCCACGTCAAGCCCAGAGCAGATCAAGCTGCAGCTACGTGAGTACTTCTTCGATGCCGCGCGCGAAGGTCGCCAGGACATGCTGGCCGAGTTCATTCGCTCGCATTACGACCTCAATACCCGCGACGAGAAGGGCTATACCGCGCTGATTCTGGCCGCCTACCACGGCCAACGCCCGGCGGTGGAACAGTTGCTCAGTGCCGGTGCCGACCCCTGCGCGCAGGACAAGCGCGGCAACACCGCGCTGATGGGCGCGATCTTCAAGGGCGAGCTCGGTATCGCCAAGCGCCTGATGCAGGCCGACTGCGCCCCCGACCAACGCAACAACGCCGGCCAGACCGCGGCGATGTACGCAGCGCTGTTCCAACGCACCGACGTGCTTAAGGACCTCGCCGCCAAGGGCGCAGACCTCAGCCTCAAGGACGGGCAGGGCAACGACGTGACCAAGCTGCAGCGCGGCGAATTCGCCACCGCCCCGGCGCGCTGAGCGTGCCGGGTAGGTTCGCGCGTTTCCCAGCGTGCCGCATTGGCCGTGCTGCGATGCACGTTGTTCGGCTCGTATCCGATTGGAGGGAACAGAACACCCGTTCGCAGCCGATGCCTGCTGTGCGACAGGGAGGCAGTCCCTCAGATGTTCTTGTCGCGACGCGCGCCGGCGCTGGGCGAAGACGCCGCACTAGACGTTGCACGCCTGCTCCACGCTCTCGCTCACCTCGGTCTGGCCACATCTGCCACTCCGGCGGTAACGCTCGGGATGGCCGCATCCATCGCGGCATGTCAGAGTCGCGCTTTGGCAGCGCCAAACCCCCCTGCGCAGCCCTGTCGGTTTTCCGCCGCGACCGCATTGGAACTCTGGCGCAGGTGGCGATTTTTCCGCCAGTGCGTCAGGAGTTTTCTGACACGAAAATCCTTGCGCGCCAAGGCTTTGACAGAAAACTGAGCGTTTGCTGACTTGCTCAAAATTGCCTGAAGAAAAGCGCAGAAAACAGTTCAAGAAAGCGACGGGAAGGCCGATGCTGCAGCTATCGCATCGCACCTTGGAACCCCCGGACCATGAAGCTCGATCCTTCCATCCCTTTCCTGATGTCTCTGCTGGCCATGGTGCTGTGCACCGCCACTGCCGTCGTCGCACTGGTGTTCGGCCAAGTGCACGTGCTGGCCAAGTCGTGGAGCTTCTACACGGTCATGGGCACCGCCCTGATCACGCTGATCGCCTCGTACCACGCCCTCGGCAAGCCGCTGAGCACCGAAGAGCGCGTTGGTGTCCGTAACCCGTAAGTGACGGGGTCGTCCAGGCGCAGCGGTTACTGCAGTCCTGGACGTGGAAAGCTCCACTCGTCACTGACGATGCAAGGCGTTCGCCGCAGAGGCGAACGCAGACAGGCAACGCGCATCAGCGATGCCTCCCGTTACCGCTCGCACTTGGCGAGCGATGGAAACGAAAACAGCGTCAACGCGATGTTGTTCGCTCCTCCCGACAATGCAGCGCAGCCGCAATGCTGGCCGCTGAAGCGCATCATCAGCGCCATCGACAATCGCGCGTCATGCTCGTAGTTGGCCAGCTGATGCAGGTTGATGGCGTGAATCAAGCCGCGTCTTGAAGCAGCGTTGGCTTGAACGAAGTGCTAGCCGTTTCCATCGTAGCGAGTCTCCACTTGGGGGTCGTAAAGAGGGCAACCGAACTCTTTCCCCAGGTCAATAAAACGATTCATGTCTTCACTACTCATTTCATAGCAGTCAACCCGGAAGAACTGCGCCGTAGTGAAGATCTGGAAGACACCGCGATCATCGCTCTCGTAATGCAGTACATCTAACTGGGCCCAGCCATCTGAGAACAGTTCTTCGAGACGGGACAGCATCATTTCTATTGGGAGTTCTTCAAGCCCTTCCACATGCTCGCCTTCAGTCAATCTTTCATAGACGAACTGATGGTCGAGCCAAATCCCCGGTTTGTATTTCCAGAAGTCCAAGTCGTAGCTCATGTTCCCTCCTGAATGACTGGCACCTCGCGTAGCCACCAGACGATCCCGCAGCCAGCTCCGAAAGGCACCGGCCCCAGCCTGCCATGCCGCACCGCCGTAGATTCATCGGCGCCCGTGTAAGCTATTGATCCTGCTTCGCATTCTAATGGCTGCTCATTGCGGCCACTTCAGTCGATGACCGCTTCCGCCGATCGCTACGCCGCCTCCTTGCGCCTGTCCGTCGCCCCGATGATGGATTGGACCGACCGCCATTGCCGGGTCTTCCATCGCCTGTTGGCGCCGTCTGCACGCCTCTATACCGAGATGGTGCACGCCAACGCGGTGATCCATGGCGATCGCACGCGGCTGATCGGGTTCAATCCGGTCGAACACCCGCTGGCGCTGCAACTTGGCGGCAGCGATCCGGCCCTGCTCGCGCAGGCGGCAGGCATCGCGCAGGAATGGGGCTACGACGAAATCAATCTCAACTGCGGCTGCCCGTCCGACCGCGTGCAGGCCGGGCGCTTCGGCGCCTGCCTGATGCGCGAGCCTGCGCTGGTGGCCGAGTGCGTCGCTGCCATGCGTGCGGCCACCGACCTGCCGATCACGGTCAAATGCCGCCTCGGCGTGGACGACGATGACGATTACGCGGTGTTCGCCCGCTTTGTCGATCAGGTGGTCGCGGCCGGCGCGGCGATGGTGGTGGTGCATGCCCGCAATGCCTGGCTCAAGGGCCTGTCGCCGAAGGAAAACCGCGAAGTGCCGCCGCTGCGTTACGACTGGGCGTACCGGCTCAAGCAGGAGCGGCCCGGCCTGCCAATGGTGCTCAACGGTGGCATTACGGCCGTGGACACCGCAATGGCGCATCTGCAGCACGCCGACGGCGTCATGCTCGGTCGTGCTGCCTACCATGACCCATATGTCCTGCATTGTCTGAATGCCGCCTTGAACCAGCAGCCCGAGCAACCGCGCGAGTCCTTGCTGCGCGCGTTTCAGCCGTATGTGGAATCGCAGCTGGCGCAAGGTCTGGCCCTGAAGCACATGACGCGGCACGTGCTGGGCCTGTTCCATGGGCAGCCCGGCGGGCGCGCATTCCGGCAGGTGTTGAGCGAAGGCGCACACCGTCCAGGCGCTGGTTGGGAGTTGGTCGAGCAGGCTCTGCAGCGTACCGATACACAGTGCTGGCGGGTGGTCGCCTAGTTTTGGCCCACCGCTTGCATTCCTGAACGGGCTGCTGGGATATGCCGGTTTCAATGGGTGCTTCGCGGAGGCGCGCGTCCGTTACAACCCGCGCCCATCGTCGCTTTGAGCACCAATAATATTCATTTCACTGAACGCCGTTAACTCGAAGCTAAAAAGTTCAGATCGGATTCACCCCGAAAAATCAAGAATTTGGCTCGATTCCGACGCTCGACCTTCAGCAACGCGCGGTCGATTTCACGAATTTTGAATGTTCCTGAACAACCCGCTAGGATTCATTTGTGACCCGATTGCTCTGCCGCGCTCGCCAAATCGCTCTGGTTGCCCTTTGGGTTGCCATGGCCGTGCCGTCGGCCTGGGGCCAGGGCTACCCGATGGTGCAGAGCGGGCGCGAGGCGTTGCCGCCCTCGGCCAGTGGTAATAGCCGCACGCTGTCGGACACCATCCGACACGTACAACGGTCCACCGGTGGACAGATCCTCGGTGCCGAGCGCGTGCCGTTCGATGGCGGAAATCTCAACCGGGTCAAGTACATGAAAGACGGGCGCGTACACACGGTGTATGAGCCTGAGCAGACGCAGGCCGCGCCGCCGCGTAACTTGCCGCCGCCGGACGCGCCACCACGCGACGATAACCACTGAACGTAGATAGTCCTACGTTCAGTCTTATAAATTCCCCGGCCATTGGCCGACAACGTAACTAGGGAGAGTGCATGCGTATCCTTTTGGTCGAAGACGAAGCTCCGCTGCGCGAAACCCTTGCGGCGCGTCTGAAGCGCGAAGGTTTTGCGGTTGACGCTGCACAGGACGGTGAAGAAGGCCTCTACATGGGCCGTGAAGTTCCGTTCGATGTCGGCATCATTGACCTTGGATTGCCCAAAATGTCGGGCATGGAGCTGATCAAGGCCCTGCGCGATGAAGGCAAAAAATTCCCGGTGCTGATCCTGACCGCGCGTTCGAGCTGGCAGGACAAGGTCGAAGGCCTCAAGCAGGGTGCCGACGACTATCTGGTCAAGCCGTTCCACGTCGAAGAGTTGCTGGCGCGCGTCAACGCGCTGCTGCGCCGTGCGGCTGGCTGGAGCAAGCCCACGCTGGAATGCGGTCCGGTCGCGCTGGACCTGGCAGCACAGACGGTGAGCGTCAATGGCGCCAACGTCGACCTGACCAGCTATGAGTACAAGGTACTCGAGTACCTGATGATGCATGCCGGCGAATTGGTCTCCAAGGCCGACCTCACCGAGCACATCTATCAGCAGGATTTCGACCGCGACTCGAACGTGCTGGAAGTGTTCATCGGTCGCCTGCGCAAGAAGCTCGATCCGGATGGGGAGCTCAAACCGATCGAAACCGTTCGTGGCCGCGGCTACCGGTTCGCCATTCCGCGTACCGAAGGCTGAGTCCGCGCGTCAGCGAGCAGGAAGATCAAGTGTCGGGCCGCTCCAAGTGGTATAGACGCTGGCGGCCGCGCTCATTGCAGGCCCGCCAGCTGCTGGCCGCCAGCCTCAGTCTGGTGGCCTTCCTGGCGCTGGCCGGTTACGCACTGGATGTGGCGTTTGCCGACACCGCCGAAAAGAATCTGCGCGAGCGGCTGAAGAACTACGCCTCGGCGTACGCGGCCAATATCGATTTCGTGCGCGATGGGTCGCTGTACATCGGCGGGCAACCGCCCGACCCTCGCTTCGATGTGCCTGGCGGCGGGCTCTATGTCGAAGTCGTGCGTCCGGACGAAAGCTGGACCTCGATGTCTGCCGAAGGCCCGAATATTCCGCACGGCCGCATGCTGGAGCCGCGCCAGGAAGAGTTCATCGGCCCGCTGGAAATGACCCAGATCGATGGCAGCATTGGGCAGCTGTATCGCTACGGCCTGGGCGTGAGTTATGTCGAACGCGAACACGGCGGCGAGATTCCGTACACCATCTATGTGATGGAAGACGCGCGCTCGATGGGCGCGCAGCTGCGCGTGTTCCGTGGTGCGGTATGGTTCTACCTCGGTAGCGCCGGTGTGGTGTTGCTGGTGCTGCAGGCCTTTATTCTGCAATGGAGCCTGCGTCCGCTGCGGCGGGTCATCAATGAGCTGACCAAGGTGCAGCGCGGCGAGATCCAGCGCATGAGCGAGCAGCATCCGCGCGAGCTGGAGCCGCTGACCGACAGCATCAATGCCTTCATCGAGAGCGAGCGCGATAACCTGGAGCGCCAGCGCAATACGCTGGCCGACCTGGCGCATAGCCTCAAGACACCCATCGCCGTATTGCGCACGCAATTGGATAGCGGCGCATCCGAGCGCGATCTGCACGAAGAAATGGATGTGCAACTGCGCCGCATGAACGATCTGGTGTCTTACCAGCTGGCCCGCGCCGCTTCCAGCGGACACAAGTTATTCGCCGCGCCTTTGCCGATCGAGCCGACCGCCGAAGAAATCGTGCGTGGTCTGGAGAAGGTGTATTCGGTCAAGGGCGTGTTGTGCGAATTCGATATTTCGCCCGAAGCGCGCTTCCACGGCGAGCCGGGCGATTTGCAGGAATTGCTCGGCAATCTGCTGGAGAACGGCTTCAAGTGGGCGCGTAGCCGGGTGCTGCTGACCGCACAACCGGGCCCCACGACCGGTAGCCGTCGCGCCGGATTGATCCTCTCGGTGGAAGACGATGGTCCCGGCATCGCGCCGGAAGACGTGGCCAAGATCCTGCAACGCGGTGTACGTGGGGATGAGCGCGTGCAAGGGCACGGCATCGGCATGTCGATCGTGCAGGATCTGATCAAGGCCTACCGCGGCGAGCTGCAGGTGGTGCGCTCCCAGGAACTGGGCGGCGCCCGCTTCGATGTGACCCTGCCGCCGGGCTTGTGACCGTCGCAAATGGCCCGATGAACACGTGGTCAATGCCGGCAGACCTTCCGACAACCGTTTAACCCCTCATGCGTTGGCGTACCCATACTGAGCCGGTAAGCCGTTGCGATGGAGGGCCGCATGTTCGAGCAAGTTAGCCAGGCAGGGCGGATGGAAACGCGTGTGGCACGCGCGCGGCAATGGCGTGGATGGCGCGCGCTGCCGCTGTTGATCGGCAGCGTGTGTGTGCTTAATTGCACGGCTGCCGACGCTCCTCTCACACCATCGCAGACGCGTTGGCTGCAACGCGCCACCTACGGCGTGGATGCCAACAGCGCCACGCAACTGACACGGCTGGGCCCCAAGCGCTTCGGTGCCCTGCTATTGCAGCCCAGCGATGACGCGGCGTTGCCCGCGCCGGTGCGCGCGCAGCTGCAGCGCTTCGATGGGCTGCATACCCCGCTGGTGGATTTGCTAACCCAATACGAGGCCGACAAGGTCCGCTTGCAGGCCATGCCCGATGGCGATGAGAAGGTGGCCCTAAAGAAGGACTGGCAGGCGCGCGGTGGGCAGATGTTGGTGCAGGCGCGCCAGGCGCAATTGCTGCGCGCGGTGTACGCGCCGGATCAGCTGCGCGAGCAACTGGTGTGGTTCTGGCTCAATCATTTCAGCGTGTATGCCGACAAGGCGCGGGTGAAATGGATGGCCGCCGACTACATGGAAAACGCGATTCGCCCGAATGCCACCGGCAAATTCGCCGATTTGGTGATGGCCACGCTGCAAAGCCCGGCGATGCTGGAATACCTGGACAACGCCAAGAACGCCAAGGGCAAGGTCAACGAGAACTACGCACGCGAGTTGATGGAACTGCACACGCTGGGTGTGCATGGCGGCTACAGCCAGCAGGATGTGCAGCAGCTGGCGCTGATCCTCACCGGCGCAGGCCTGGTGCCGATCAAGGCCAGTGGCGCACCGCCGTTGCCGACCGCAGCGCCAGGACAGGCGCAGGTCGTGCGCAACGGCTTGTTCGAATTCAATCCGGCGCGACATCAACCCGGCGACAAGATGCTGCTTGGCCAGCGCATCGCCGGAGGTGGTCTGGATGAGATCGAGCGCGCCGTGCAGCTGTTGGTGCGGCAGCCGGCCTGCGCGCATTTCATTTCGCAACGCCTGGCGGAGTATTTCGTCAGCGACACGCCCCCCGCTGCGTTGGTGACGCGCATGGCCAACACCTTCCAGCGCAGCGATGGCGATATCGCCAAGGTGATGCAGGCCATGCTCGCGTCGCCGGAGTTTGCGCAGGCGCAACCGCGCAAGTTCAAGGACCCGAACCGGTTCGTGGTGTCGGCGATGCGGGTGGCCTATGAGGATCAACCGGTGATCAATGCCGCGCCGATGGCCAGTTGGGTGCAGCAGCTGGGTGAACCGTTGTTTGGACGCATCACCCCCGATGGCTGGTCGCTGCAGTCGCAGGCCTGGACCAGTTCCGGACAGTTGGCGCGGCGCTTTGAAGTCGCGCGTTCGATCGGTGGCGGACCGAAGCAACTGTTTCGTCTGGATGGTGATAACGACACCCCGATTCCGGCAGTGACGCAAATCGATACGCGCCCCTCGTACCGCTGGCTGGCGCCCTCGCTGTCGGCCACCACGCAGCAGGCGCTTGACCAGGCGCGCTCGCCTGCCGAATGGAACGGATTTTTGCTGTCGTCGCCTGACTTCAACTATCGCTGACGCGATCGCACCGATTCAGATCTGCTGATGCAACGCCAACGATTCAACGCTTGTAGAGTCAAAACACCCGATCCAACGATCTAACGAATGCCAAGCGGTCATCGCCGCGGGAGTGCACCATGCAACGACGTCAATTTCTGCTTGCCTCTGCAGCCGCTGCAAGCATGCCGTGGGCCGGTCGTCTGTTCGCTGCGCCACGCGATAGCGCGCGCATGCTGGTGGTGTTTCTGCGTGGCGGCTACGACAGCAATAATCTGCTGGTGCCGTACGGCAGCGATTTTTATTACCAGTCGCGGCCGAGCCTGGCGATTGCACGGCCGGATCCGGCCAATCCAAACAGTGCTGTAGCGCTGAATGCGCAGTGGGGCCTCAACCCGGTGATGCGCGATGCGCTGATGCCACTGTGGGAACGCCAGCAAGTGGCCTTCGTGCCGTTCGCCGGCACCGACGATCTGTCGCGCAGTCATTTCGAAACCCAGGACGATATCGAATCCGGCCAAGCCGGCAAGCACCGCGATTATCGCTCCGGGTTCATGGCGCGCCTGTCGGGGGTGCTCAGTGGGGTGTCAGCGATCGCGTTCACCGATTCGTTGCCGCTGACGTTTCAAGGTGGCGGCGATTTACCCAATGTGTCGTTGCGGGGCATCGGCAAGGGAGGGTTGGATGCGCGGCAGGCGCAGATCCTGTCGCAGATGTACGACAGCACGCCGCTGGCCGCCGCTGCGCGCGACGGCTTGGCGCTGCGGCAGCAGGTCACCGCGCAGCTGCGCGAAGAGATGGAGCAGGCCGGCCGTGGCGCCGCCAGTGCGCGCACCTTTGCCGATGAAACCCGGCGCATGGCAACCTTGATGCGCGAGCGCTATCGCCTGGGATTTGTCGATGTCGGTGGCTGGGACACGCATGCCAATCAGGGCAGTGTGGAAGGTGGACTGGCCAACAACCTGCGCAATCTCGGTCAAGGGCTGGCCGCGTATGCCGATGCGCTGGGGCCGGCGTGGAACGACACCGTGGTGGTGGTGATCTCCGAATTCGGCCGCACCTTCCGCGAGAACGGCAGCAAGGGCACTGATCACGGCCACGGCACCACGTACTGGGTGCTGGGCGGAGGCGTGCACGGCGGCCGTATCGCTGGCGAACAAGTAGCGGTCGAACAGAAGCAGCTGTTGCAGAACCGCGATTACCCCGTGCTCAACAATTACCGCAGCCTGTTCGGCGGGCTGCTGAATCGCATGTGGGGCCTGTCGCCCGCGCAATTGGAGCGGGTTTTTCCCGGCGGCAAACCACGCGATCTTGGATTGGTCTGAGCTTGGAGAGCTGCCAAGCGCACGCAAGAACATGTGCAGGGTATGACGGCGGATTTGCTTTAATGCATCTGCGGTTGTTCAAGCGACGGCTGCAGGTGACGTTTGCGAAAGGCGACAACGACGCCGTCTAGTGATTCGCCACACTCAACGCTGCACTGAAGCCGCAAACGGCGAGGGCCCGTAAAAACGTTCCAAGTGCGCAGCAACCTGCGGCATCACACGCGCAAGCACCTGCGGTGCGGAGACGTGATATTCGCTGACCACGGCGAAGAATTCTTCCGGTGCTTGGGCGGCATATGGGTCGATCTCGGTGTCTTCGCCGGCCTCGACGCGTTGGCAGAAAAGATCGTAGGCACGCTGGAAATCCCGTGCCCATCTGCGCTGCGCATCGCGGGGTAACGGCGGTGTGCCGTCGAGTGCGCCATCCAGTGCATCGAGCTTGTGCGCCATCTCGTGCACGATCACGTTGAAGCCCGCCCGCGGGTCGTCCAGATCGGCTTGCACATCAGCCCAGCTGATGATCAGCGGACCTTGCTCCCAGGTTTCGCCGATCAGGGTGTCGTCCCATGCGTGCATCACTCCGGCCGCATCCATGTGCGTGCGCTGCACGCGAAACGCATCCGGATACACGATCAATTGTGACCAGCCGCGCCAACCGGCGGCGCCGATTTCCAGCAGCGGTAGGCAGCAGGTCGCGGCCAGCACGAGCCGATCGTGCGGTTGCAGCTGCAGCCCCTCGACAGGCGAAATGGTTTTTTGATGCAGGAATTGCGCGGTCAATGCGCGCAGACGTTGCTGTCGGGGCGGATCGAGCGCTGCGACCCACGCGCACCTGCTGCACAGCGGCTGCCACAGCGCATCAGCTAGTTCGGGAGGCGGCCGGCGCAGCCAGCGCGTCAACCATTGGATCAGCGGAACATGCCCGGCAGGAAACTGTGCCAACGCGGCATGGTGCGCATGCGCGGGAATAACGAATCGCCATCGCTGCCACCGCCGCCGCCGGTGGACGGCGTGGCTTTGTGCGGGCTGGTGCGTGCCGGTGCTGCCTCGGGAGCCGGCGTTCTGCCGCGTGCGGCCGAGTTGGTGCTGACGCAGCTGTCATGATCGCCGTCGACTAGCTGGTCCGATGCCAGGGCGGCAAGCGGAGCCAACAGCATGAACAGGCAAACCGTGATTCGGCGCATCGTCCACATCCAGGGCAAGCGGCGTGAGTCGCCGATCATAACGCGCTTTTCACTCCCTCACGCAAGCCGCGCTGGGCGCCCGGGAGGGCTTGGCGCATACTTTGGCGGATGGATTCGGGGACTTCGGGCGCGTGATGCACTTTGAGATGAGAGGCGCCGGAGGCCAGCGTTGCGGCGCAGGCGCCGCGGGGCATTGCTCCGACGCGCGTGATGACCAGCCACCGCATGCCCCCTGTGTGCTGCCGGCCACCAACCCAGCGGCATGCCTCCTGTGGCAAGCCGCTACTGCGGCACGCGCATTGCCCTGGCGAACCGCCGGGTGCGCAACGCAGGCCTTCTCTCGCTATGCTGCAGCCCGCGCCGTCGTCCGCTCACGCCTTATGGTGCGCCGCAGCCGTGGATGATCGTGCGTTGCTGGCCAAACTCGCCGGTGGCCGGCTGTCCGGCGATGCGCTGGCACGCGATGCCGGCCTGACCCGTGCAGCGGTGTGGAAGCGCATCCAGAATCTGCGCGCGGCCGGTGTCGACATCGAAGGACGGGCCGGCGACGGTTATCGTCTGGCCACGCCATTGGATCTGCTGGACGCGGCGCGCATTCGCGCCGGCATGGCACCCGATGCAGCGGCCGGCCTGGCGGCGCTGGATGTGGCCTGGACGCTGGAATCCACCAACACCACCTTGCTGTCGCAGCCGGCGCCCGCACACGGCGTGGCAGTGCTGTTGGCCGAGCGCCAGACCGGCGGCCGCGGCCGGCGCGGACGCCAGTGGACCTCGCCGCTGGGCGCACACATTTATCTGTCGGCGTCGCGCCGTTTCAGTGGCGGGCTGGGCCAGTTGGCCGGCCTCAGCCTGGCTGTTGGGGTGGCAGTGGCCGAAGCCTTGCGTGGTTGCGGGTTCGCCGATGTCGGTCTGAAATGGCCGAACGATCTGCTGGCATGCGAGCGCAAGCTGGGCGGCCTGTTGATCGAAGGTGGCGGCGAGATGGCCGGCAACGCGCGTGCGGTGATCGGGCTGGGCTTGAACGTGCACATGCCGGCGGCAGCAGCGGCCAGCATCGACCAGCCGTGGATCGACCTGGATACCCTGGCTGGCAGCCCGGTGTCGCGCGACCGCGTCACCGCGGCGGTGCTGTCCGCTTTGCTACCGGCACTGGGCCTGTTCGAGGCGCAGGGGCTGGCGCCGTTCCTGGGGCGCTATGCAGACCTGGATGTCTTGAGCGGGCGTGCGGTGCAGGTCGAAGAGGCCGGCACCGGCCATCGTGGCGTCGCGCTCGGCCTGGCGGCCGACGGCGCGTTGCGGGTGCAACTGGGCGACACGGTGCGCCTGTTCCACTCCGGAGAAGTGAGCGTGAGACCTGCATGAGCGAGTGGTTGTTCGACCTGGGAAATTCGCGGTTCAAGTACGCGCCGTTGCACGGCAACCGTGCCGGCGAGGTGCAGGCATGGGCGCACGGCGCCGAGGCCATGGATGCGGCCGCACTAGCGGCGCTGCCGTCCGGGCGTATCGCGCACGTCGCCAGCGTGGCCGCACCGGCACTGACCCAGCGCATGATCGCTTGCCTGCAGGAGCGCTTTGCGCAGGTGCGCATTGTGCGGACCGCCGCCGAATGCGCCGGCATCCGTATTGCTTATGCCGACCCCAGCCGTTTCGGTGTGGACCGTTTTCTGGCGTTGCTGGGTGCGCGGGGCGACGCGCCGGTGCTGGTGGCCGGCGTGGGTACCGCATTGACGATCGACGTGCTCGGCGCCGATGGCCTGCATCACGGCGGCCGCATCGCCGCCTCGCCAACCACCATGCGCGAAGCGCTGCATGCGCGCGCTGTGCAGCTGCCGGCCAGCGGCGGTGACTATGTCGAGCTGGCCATCGACACCGACGATGCGCTGACCTCCGGCTGCGATGGCGCGGCGGTGGCGCTGATTGAGCGCAGCTTGCAGCACGCGCAACGCAACCTGGGCGTGCCGGTGCGGCTGTTGGTGCATGGCGGCGGCGCGCCGCCGCTGCTACCGCTGTTGCCCGCCGCCACGTTCCGCGCCGCCTTGGTGCTGGACGGTCTGGCGACGTGGGCGACCGCGGCGGCGTCACCGTAGAATCGGCGCATGTATGTCCGCGCCCTCATCGTCGTTTTGATCGTCCTCAATGCCGGGGTGGCATTGTGGTGGGCCGTGCAGCCGCCGCCGGCACCGCCGCTGGCGCCGCCGCAACCGACGGGTGTCGCGCGGCTGGAGTTGCTGCCAACCCTGACGGCTGTTGGCGGGGCTGCGCTGCCGGGTGCAGCGGCGACTACGGGATCGGCGTCGGCAGCGGAGAGTGAGTCGACCGCATCGGCCACACCAGCATCGACACCTGTCTCCGCATCGGTACCCACGCCCACCCCGGCGGCAGTTGCCAGTGCAGCCGCGTCTACGCCTGCATCGACGACATCGGCCACCGCTGCCGTAGCGGAAACGCCGCGTGCCGCAGCCGAGACGTCGGCGACCACAAAAACTGCTGCAACGCCTGCCGACAGCGTCGCCGCTGCAAAACCATCGCCGACCGCGTCGCCACCGCCTGTGCCTGCAGCGGAGCGTTGCGCCAGCCTGGGGCCATTCGCGGCACGCGCCGATGCCGATGCGGCGCTGGCGCGCGTGCGTGGGCAGGCCAGTCGCGCCACTCTGCGCGAGGACAAGGACGCTGGCGTCAGCACGTTTCGGGTGATGTTGCCCAACGTGGGCGATCGCGCAGCCGCGCAGGCCCTGGTCAAGCGCATTGCCGCGGCTGGTATGGGCGACTACTACGTGATCGCACAGGGTGAGGACAACACCGTGGCCCTAGGCCAGTACCAGAGCCGCGAGCGCGCTGAGCGGCGCCAGGCCAGCCTGGTCGGCGCAGGGTTCCCGGCGCAATTGGTGCCCAGCGGCAGCGGTCAATCGCGCTGGTGGATCGATCTGCGCAGCAGCGCGGCCACCAGCGTGTTGCAACGTGCTGCCGGTGCCGCGCGCGAGCGTTCGCTAGATTGCGCTGCGCTGCGCTAGAATGCGCACCGGCGCGCAATGCGCCTGCCTTCGCCGGCATAGCTCAGTTGGTAGAGCAACCGCCTTGTAAGCGGTAGGTCCCCAGTTCGAATCCGGGTGCCGGCACCATCTTCGATCCACGCGTCCGCGACAATCGTGATTGGCTGTGCTGCTGCTCGAGAGCACGCTGTGCTGGGTATGGAGTTCTCGTTCGACCGGTCGCCACCCACGGTGGCCTGTGGCGAGCGCCATCGCTTCCAACTGACGTTCGTGCGCGCAGCGTCCGGTGAAGAAGCACGACCGTCGAGCATGGTGGCTTGCCTTATCCGCGCCCTAATCTCGGATGCCATTCGCGCTTGCGACGCGGGCACTCCAATGCATGCGCACCTGTGGCGTGCCAGCGTTGCCTTCTTTCCCGGAAGGTGAGGGTCTTGAACTGTGCGCGCTGAACGCTTGCGGCCAAGTTGCCTGCAAGGCGCCGCACCCATAGCGCGACGTCCTGTTGCGCGACAGACGTGCAGCAATCAGGCGGGGCGGCCGGCCGATAGCAGTTCCAGCGCGGCCTTGCCGTTATCTGCCTGCGCTGCATTGCCGTTCAGTCGGTCGGCTAGTGCGGCCACGATGATGGCGTGGGCTTGGCGCAGCACGCTGTCGGCGTCGGCGCTGGCATCCACCACATGTTTGCCTGGCAATTCCAAGCCGGCAAAAATCGTGCGGCAGCGTTCCAGGTTGTCCGGGGTTTCGAAGTGGTTGGGCGCATCGCCGCGGGCACGAATGCGGGCCAGGCCGGTGGGCGGGGGCAGGTCGAGCAGCAACAGCACGTCCGGGCGCGGCGCGAAGGCGTTGCGCTCCAATAGATCGTCCAGCGGCAGGCCGGCGGCACCCTGGTAGGCGACCATCGAGGGGAAGTAGCGGTCCAGGATCACGATGTCGCCGCGTCCCAGCGCGGGCGCGATCAGGGTGTCCACGTGTTCGTGGCGGTCGCGGATCAGCAGCTCGGCTTCTTCGTCCGCACTCAGGCGGCCGGTGGCGGCGGACTGGCGCAGTTTGGTGCCCCAGGGGCCGTTGGTCGGCTCCTTGCTCAGCACGACGCGTGCACCAGCGGCTTCCAGCGTGGTGGCCAGGCGGCGCGCGAGGGTGGTCTTGCCGGCGCCGTCGATGCCTTCGATGGCGATCAGCAAGCCGCCGGGGTTCAGTTCAATTGTCATCGCGCTACTTTATCTGATCGTGGCGATGGACCCCTAGCCGGCAGCGGCGCGATGGCGAAGACGCGCCGACCCAGTAAGTTGCAGATGCGCGCACACAGCGCGAACGCTGCCGCAACGTGATGTGCCAGCATGCAGCGAACACAGCCACGCAAGGTCTGGCAGGTGACGCGGCATATGCCGATGACTTATCGCCGGTATGTCCTGCGTGATGTCGGGAACGTCCCGATGTCCCGGTTTCTGACCGCACTCCATACTGAATAAGTCAGACACACGGCACATTCGTATTACGACTGAGTCGTGTTTATGGCTTCAAGGAAGACGGACGCGTCGCCGCCACCCTAGAGGCGGCATCCCCCGCGTGACGCCCTCTCAGGCACGTCGTGACCGGATTCCTTGTCTTCACTCACCATCTCTGCCGCACATGCACGCGCCAGGCGCGCTGATGATCAGCTGGTCGCCGAGGTGTAGCGATAGGACAGCAGCGACTTCACCAGGAAGGTGATCTGGGTGGCCGAGCGCGCATCCACCCGCATGACCGGGATGCGGAAGCCTTCGGCCACCAAGGCATCGCGAAATGGCGGCATCAGGAAATCTTCGACTTCATCGGTCATGGTGATGCCCACCGCCAGGCTGGCTTGGGGTGCGATCTGCGCAAACTCCCGCAATAACGCCAGCGTGGCATTGAGCATCTGCGGGTCGCGCGCGTTGGTCAGCACGATGACGCCCAAGGCGCCGTCGCACACCAGCGGCCACATGAAATCCAGGTATTTCTGACCGGGCACGCCGTACACGTGCAGCAGCTCACCGTCCTCCAGCTCGATCGAGCTGTAGTCCAGCGCGACGGTGGTGTAGGTCTTGTCGCCGTACGCATCCTGGCTGAGTGGCATTTCGGTGCTGACCGGCTCCACATCGGAGATGGCGCGCACTGCGGTGGTCTTGCCGGCGCCCATGCCGCCGACGAACACCAGCTTGTTGGCTGGAAGACTCATGACTGCGCCTGGAAGAGGGAAAGGCCGAACCGGCGCGCGACCCAGGAAAAGAACCGCGTGTTGCCGCTGTCCGGACGACGCTGCGTTGCAGGCACGGGAATCTCCGCAGTCTGGGCAAGGCCGCTGGCGAGTGCAGCAGCGAACAGGCATTCCACCGTTTGCAGCGGCAGCTTGCAAGCGCTGGCCAGCGCCTGCGGGCGCCACGGACGTGCATGCAGGTGGGCGATGGCGAGCAATTGGGCTGGCGAACTGGTCTCCGCGCTCAATTCCGGCCACTGGCGCAGTTGCAGCGCATGGCTGGGTTCCACGGCCGGCAGTGCCGGGCGCAGATGCCCGGGCAGGGCAAAGAACAGCGCTTCGAATGAAAGGCGTTGCGGTAACGCAGTGGCAGCAAGGTCGGGCACGGCATGCCAGCCCGAACGGTCGAGCGCGGCGATCACCTCGCCAAGCGCCACGCCAGCCGGCAAGTGCACGCAGCCATTGCGCGGGTCCACACGGATCTGCAACTGCGCATGCTGCAGGGTCACCACGCCGGTGCCGAATTCGCCGCGGCAATGCCGCAGCAACAGCGCTGGTTCCGCTACCGGGGTGGCGTGTGGCGAGGACAACAGCATGCGCACCTGTTCGTTGAGCTCGCGCACGGTGGCGCCGTGCTTGATCCATGCGCCTGCAACCGGCGTGCGCGACACCACCAGCACACGCACCGGTTGCCCCTGCAGCGCCTGCCAGGCGGCCAGGCCATCGGCGCTGTCCAGGCTCAGCACCACGACATCGGCGACATGCTGCGGCCATTCGCCCATCTGCACGTCGATGCGTTCGGCGAGCAGCAGCGAGCACGCCAGTTTCAGGCGTGTGGTGTGCAGCAGGTCCAGGCCGGCGGTAGCGACCCGCATGGCGTTGATGGGTGTAGTCATGAGCCGGCGCCGTGGCGGCGCATTGGAAGAGCGAGATGCCTGCCGGTACGCACCGGCAGGCTGGAGCAGGCAACGCGCTTGCGCCGCATGATTGGCATCAACCGAAATCGAGGGTCTTCTCGAATGCCTTGAGCTCATGACGGGCCATGGCCAGATTGGCCTTTGCGCGGTCCAGCACCACGTACAGGAATAGCGCGCCGTTGCTTTCGAGCGGGCGCAGCAGGTGGTACTGGCGCGCCAGCGTGATCAGGATGTCTTCGATGGTGTCGTTCAAACCGAGCTGTTCGGCGATGCGGCGCTTCGCACGCAGCACGTCGGTATTGCCGGCCGCTGCAAGTTCCAGGTTGAGCTCGGCACCGCCGGTCATGCCCAGTGCCATGCCGCTGTCGCTATCGACCAGCGCCGCACCGACGAAGCCGGCCAGCGAATGCAGGTGTTCCAGATTGAGTTTTGACACAGGTCGTCCTTACAAGCGGTGAGTAATGAGTGTCTTGCGGCATGCACAAACGGTGCCAAGCGCTCAGCCTTGCGGCGGCGTCAACACGGTGGCGAGGCGGCCGGCGCAATCGCGCGCATTGAACAGCAACGCAGCAGCATTGATGTCGCTACCGCCCACGGCAGTGAGGGTCAGCGGTTTGTCGGCGCGGATGCGGATCAACACCAGCTGCCCGGCACGCGTGCTGATGGTGGCGTAATCTGCCTCTTTCAGGCTGGATTCGCGCGCCAGGGTCTCGCCCAGGGTCAGGAACGAATTGGCCATTGCGGCAAGCCGGCGACCGTCCACATCCAGGCTGGATTGCTCGGTAATAGCGCGCCCATCGGCGGTGGAAAGCATCAACAGACGGATGCCCGGCTCACGCTCGATGGTCTGCGCGAACTCGTGCCCGATACGCTGCAGATCGTAGAGATGCGACGCCCGCGGGACGTCGCCCACGGCAGCCTTGACGACCTGGTTGACGGCGTTATTCGGCATGAAATCCCCCTGTTGCTTGATGGCTTGAGCGCGTGCATACGTGGCGTGCTGCGCTGGCCGGCGCGCCACACCACCCGGATCCGAGCAGGCTGTCACTCCGGCCCGTGTTGCTTAACTGGGCGGTCAGACAGGCAGGATCGGCAACGTCCGGCGCGCCACAAAGTGTCATGGCACGTCACGGTAGCGGCGCGAAGAGGCAGATCTAAACCTCGCGCTTCGTCGCACTGTTCATGGCATGGCAGATGCCGTGCTGCGCTGCCGCGCGTCACGGTGCGGGCGGGCCACTAGACTGCTTGGCTTTATCGATGCTGGAGCAATGCATGGCAACGCAGTACGTGCCGGTTTCCTTGATTGGCGTTCCCACCGACATCGGCGCCGGCCACCTTGGCGCGCGCATGGGACCGGAGGCGCTCCGCATCGCCGGCCTGCACGAGGCGCTGGTCGGCCGCGGCGTGGAGGTACGCGACCTGGGCAATTTGGATGGCCCGCGCAATCCCTGGCAGGCACCGCAAGCCGGCTACCGGCATCTGGACGAGGTGGTGGCCTGGAACCAGGCGCTGATGGATGCCAGCTACGCCGAACTGCGTGCCGGACGCATGCCGATCATGCTCGGTGGCGATCATTGCCTGGGCATCGGCTCGATCACTGCGGTGGCCAAGTACTGCCGCGAGCAGGGCCGACCGTTGCGGGTGTTGTGGCTGGATGCGCATTCGGACTTCAACACCAGCGAGGTGACGCCGTCTGGCAATGTGCACGGCATGCCCGTTGCCTGCTTGTGCGGGCTGGGCCCGCAGGCGCTGACCCATCTGGGTGGCAGTGCGCCGGCGTTGTCGCCCGAGCAGGTGCGGCAGATCGGTATCCGCTCGGTGGACCCGGAGGAGAAGCGGCTGATCAAGCAGCACCGCATCGATGTGTACGACATGCGCTACATCGACGAAGCCGGCATGAAGCGCACCATGGAGGCCGCGTTGCAGGACATGAGTGCCGACACGCACCTGCACGTGAGCTTCGATGTGGACTTCCTCGATCCCAGCATCGCGCCGGGCGTGGGCACCACCGTGCATGGAGGCCCCAACTACCGCGAGGCGCAGCTGGTGATGGAGATGATCGCCGACACCGGGCGCATGGGGTCGTTGGATATCGTCGAGCTCAACCCGGTGCTGGACAACCGCAACGCGACCGCTGAACTGGCGGTGGATCTGGTCGAAAGCCTGTTTGGCAAGTCGACGCTGATGCGGGATTGATCCAGCGCTGAACGCGGCGCACCGCGTTCACATCAAATCCACGGCCGCGCAGTCAGATTTGGCGCCAAGCGAGGTGCGCTGGCACCGTTACACAACGAGGAAGAGCGATGAAGCGACTGCTGACACTGATGGTACTGGGCCTGTTTTCGGCCGGCGTGATGACGGGCTGCAACACCGTGGCTGGCGCTGGCAAGGACATGCAGGGCGCAGGTGGGAAGGTCGAGAAAACCGCCGAAAAATGCAGCGACGGTAAGTGCTGATCCGTCACCGCTGCGTGGCTTGTTGAATCGTTCGATCTGCGGCAACGTGCCGCTTTATCCATGAGGAGTGTGTTATGAAGCGTGCAATTGTGCTGCTGGTGCTGTCGATGTTGTCGGTCGGTATGCTGTCGGGCTGCAACACCGTCGCAGGTGCTGGCAAGGACGTGAAGGGTGCTGGCGAGAAGGTGGAAGACGCAGCGCGTAAGTAATCTGACGCCGCATGCAAACAAAAAACGGGCCGCAAGGTCCGTTTTTTTGTGCGCTACTGCACCGTAAAAGTGGCGTCAGAATCCTTTGTTTGACGCGGTCTACGCGTTGCATGCTGGTTGCGAGTCGGCAACCGTTCAGTGCCGTGATCGATCGTTTGACACCTGTTGATCCATCGCAAACATCGCCATTGTCAATCTGGCGCCACGGTCAATTAAGGCCGCATCAGCGGAGTCATCGCATGAACACTGACATCATTTCCGGCAAGTGGACCCAGTTGAAGGGCAAGGCCCAGGCTAAGTGGGGCGACCTCACCGACGACGATTTCAAGGTTGCCGAAGGCAATGCGGAATATCTGCAAGGCAAGCTGCAGGAACGTTATGGCTGGGATCGCGACCGCGCCCAGACCGAAGTACGCGCGTTCGAAAAATCGTTGCGCGACGAGACCTGATAGTGCGCCACCCTGCTGCCCGATGCGGCGCAGGTTACAGACGACGGGCCGCCGAGTGCGGCCCGTTCTGCGTTTGTGCGTCGAAAGCCTGCCTTCGACCAGGCCGCGGCAATGGCAGGCGTGCGGAACCGCTAAACTTGGGGGCTGATTCCCTGGCATTACGCAGATGACCACTCGTGTCCTTACCGGCATCACCACTTCCGGCACCCCGCATCTGGGCAATTACGTCGGTGCGATCCGCCCCGCCATCCAGGCCAGCGCGGGCGCCGATACCGAGAGCTTCTATTTCCTGGCTGACTTGCACAGTCTGATCAAAGCGCAGGATCCGGCGCGCACGCAGCGTTCGACGCTGGAAATCGCCGCCACCTGGCTGGCCTGCGGTCTGGATCCGGAGAAGGTGTGGTTCTATCGGCAGTCCGACGTGCCCGAGACCACCGAGCTGATGTGGCTGCTGACCTGCGTGGCCGGCAAGGGCATCCTTAATCGCGCGCATGCCTACAAGGCCGCGGTGGACAAGAACCGCGCCGACGGTGAGGACGAAGATGCCGGCGTCACCGCAGGCTTGTTCATGTACCCTGTACTGATGGCCGCCGACATCTTGATCTTCAACGCGCACCAGGTGCCGGTGGGGCGTGATCAGATTCAGCACATCGAAATGGCGCGCGATTTTGCGCAGCGCTTCAATCATGTGTATGGGCGCGAGTTTTTTACCCTGCCCGACGTCGTCATCGATGAGCAGGTCTCTACCTTGCCGGGCCTGGACGGCCGCAAGATGAGCAAGAGCTACAGCAATACGATTCCGCTGTTTGCACCACGCGAGGAGTTGCGCAAGCTGGTGTTTTCCATTCTTACCGATTCGCGTGCGCCGGGCGAGGCGAAGGACACGCAGGGATCGGCGTTGTTTCAGCTGTATCAGGCATTCGCCACGCCGCAGGAGTCTGTGGCATTTGCGCAGGCATTTGCCGACGGCATTAGCTGGGGTGATGCCAAGCAGCAGTTGTTCGAACGGATCGATCAGGACATTGCGCCGCTGCGCACGCGCTACGAAGCGCTGATGGCAGAGCCGGCCAAGATCGAAGCGATTCTGCGCGCCGGCGGCGCACGTTTGCGCGCGCGCTATGCCACCCCGCTGCTGGCCGAGCTGCGCCATGCAGTCGGCCTGCGCGATCTGTCCAGTCAGGCCGGCGCAGCGGTAAGCGAGGTTGGCGAAAAGATCGCGCTGCCGGTGTTCAAGCAATATCGTGAAAGCGATGGCCAGTTCTATTTCAAGTTGAATGACGGTGCGGGGACGTTGTTGTTGCAAAGCGATGGCTTCGCCTCGCCACGCGATGCCGGGCAATTGATCGCACGGTTGAAGCAGGCTGCGCAGGCGAGTGATTTACAACTGCCGGGCGTGCATGCGCAAGTGGATGCGGACGTGATTCTTGCCGCGATGCACGCGTTGCGCGACGCATGATCGACACGACGCTGCGGGCGTAGCTGTTCGCCATGGATCGCTGCGTTGTGGCGTGCCTGTGGCGACATGCATGACAGCGAGGCAAGGCTTGGGCCTACACTGCAGTCTCTAGAGCCGCCGCGGGGGTGCGAATGACAGCGACAGCCGAGTGCAACATCCACACCATCGATACCGGCTTTGGTGGCGTGCAATTCGATGCAGCGTATTTGATCGTCGAAGCGCAACGCGGTGCCTTGATCGATTGCGGCACCTCGCTGTCGGTGCCGCAGATGCTGGCCGCAGTGCAGGCGGCCGGTTTGGCGCCTGCACAGATAGATTGGTTGATCCTGACCCATGTGCATCTGGACCATGCCGGCGGTGCCGGGGCCTTGTTGCAACACCTGCCCAATGCGCAGGTGCTGGTGCATCCGCGCGGTGCGCCGCATCTGATCGACCCTACGCGGCTGATTGCCGGTGCCACCGCGGTGTATGGCGAGGCGGAAATGGCGCACAGTTACGGCGTCATCGAGCCGGTGCCGGCCGAACGTGTGGTTGAGGCGGCCGATGGTCACACGGTGATGCTGGGCGAGCGCGCGCTGCGCACGATCGATACGCCCGGGCATGCACGCCATCATCTGTGCGTATGGGATACGCTTAGCCGCAGCTGGTTCACCGGCGACACCTTCGGCCTGTCGTATCGCCAGTTGGACAGTGCGCGGGGTGCCTTCATCCTGCCGACGTCCTCGCCGGTGCAATTCGAGCCCGAGGCGATGCTGCAGTCGATCGCGCGTCTGATGGACACCGCGCCGGAGGCGATGTATCTCACCCATTACGGCCGTGTCACATCGCCGGCACCGTTGGCACAGGCGCTGGGCGAGCAGATTCAGGCGATGATCGAGATTGCACTGGGCTGCGCACAACGTCGGGACCGGCATCGCTGCATGGTGACGGCATTGACCGCATTGTATCTGGAACGCGCACGCCAACATGGATGCCGGTTGGACGATGCGGCGGTGGAGCAACTGCTGGCAACGGACATCGAGCTCAACGCGCAAGGGCTGGGCTGTTGGTTGGATCGTGCAGCGCGCACGCATTAGCCCGATTGGAGCGGCGAATAATGCCTGTCCAATGGTGTAGCACATGGTCGCGTCGATAAAAGCAGGTCAGTCGAGCGCGCAGTGTCCCCGCCGCTCGCGGGACACGCTGTGACCCCATCCTTGGGGCTTGATGGCAGCATCCATGCCGCCATCGGTCCCGCAAGCAGCGAGGACGCCGCACCAGACGGTGACCTTCTTCAAAGCTCTACGGTTGCTGGGCTTCCATTCGACCGCGCATAGCTCACGCAGAGACAACAACAATGGCGGCGATGACCCGATCGCAACCATGCACACCGGGCACCTCGACGGTCCGGCGATGCCGGGCAAAGGCCTTGCAGCCAAACCGGAGGTCATTCGCTCTTGGAGTTGGCTAACAAAAAGTGGCGAGCAGTCGTCAGGCGGGTGTGGACGGCGCGCTGAGAGCCGCAGCGTACGCGTGGTACATGCCGATTCCGGGTACCGTCCGCGTCCGTCTGGCAGCTGCGCCGTCGTGTTGTCAGCCCCTCTTGGCCATGCACGCAGTTCCTGCGATCGACTGCATTTCGCGTCATGGCGCTCCTGCGTTGGCTGCGCGCTTGTAAACTATGTGTCATCTACCTGTTGCAAGGCCTCACCTTGAATCCGATGCGCATCCTGCTGTTGTCCGCCTGCCTGTTTGTAGGAGGTGTGGCGCAGGCCGCCAACGATCTGCCGGGCGGTGGCATCGATGCCGAGGCGTTGTCGCGGCATGTGCGCCTGTTGGCGTCGGATGAATTCGAAGGACGCGCGCCGGCCAGTGCCGGTGAGCAGCGCACGGTTGATTACCTGGTGGAGCAGTTCAAGGCCGCCGGCCTGGAGCCAGGCGGCGAGCAAGGCGGTTGGACGCAGGCGGTGCCGCTGGTGCGCGCGCAGGTGGATGGCCCGGTGCGCGCGAGCCTGCGCGTCGGCGGCAAGACCCAGGCGCTGGTCAATGGCAGCGATGTGACCTTGCAGAGCCTGCGCCCGCAGGAGGCGATCGCGCTGAAGAATGCGCCGCTGGTGTTCGTCGGTTACGGCATCAGCGCGCCCGAGCGGCAATGGGACGATTACAAAGGCGTGGACCTGCGCGGCAAGATTGCCGTGGTGCTGATCAACGACGCCGATTTCGAGTCGCCGCAGCCGGGCGCATTCGATGGCAAGGCCGTGACGTATTACGGGCGTTGGACCTACAAATACGAGGAGGCCGCGCGGCGCGGCGCGGCCGGTGTGTTGATCGTGCACGAGACTGCGCCGGCGGCGTATGGCTGGGCCACGGTGCAGAGCTCGGGCATGTCGCCGTTGTTCGATATCGAACGCAGCGATACCGATGCCAAGGCGCAGCATGTTCCGGTGCGTGGCTGGATGCAGCGTGCGCTGGCGGTGTCGTTGTTCAAGCAGGTGGGCCTGGATTTCGAACAAGCGAAGGCACGTGCGCAGCAGCGCGATTTCGCGCCGGTGGCATTGGGCGATGCGAGGTTGTCGGTGGATTTCAAGCTCAAGCGCGAGCGTGTGGTCACGCACAACGTCGTGGCCAAACTCACCGGCAGCCAGCATCCGGATGAGACGGTGATCTTCTCCGCGCACTGGGATGCGTTCGGTATCGGCAAGGCCGATGCCAGTGGCGACACGATCCGGCGGGGTGCGGTGGACAACGCCACCGGGGTGGCCAGCGTGCTGGAGCTCGCGCGCGTGTTTGCGGCCGGTCCCAAGCCGCAGCGCACGCTGTATTTCATCGCGTTGACCGCAGAAGAAAAGGGGCTGCTTGGCGCCAATTACTACGCGGCGCATCCACTGGCGCCGTTGGACAAGACCGTGGCCGTGCTCAACATGGAAATGTTCAGCCCCGATGGTCCGACCCGCGACATTGCTTCATGGGGACGTGGTCGAGTGTCGCTGGAAGGCGATCTGGAAACCGCTGCCAAGGCGCGTGGACGCAGCTATTTGCCGGACCCGAATCTGGAAGCTGGCTTCTTCTACCGCGCCGACCATTTCGCCTTTGCGCGCATGGGCGTGCCGGCGATTACCGCCGGCCCTGGCTTAGACATGCTCAACGGCGGCGTCAGCGCAGGCAAGGCACTGCGCGACAAATATTTCGCCGACTGCTACCACCAGCCCTGCGACCGCTGGACCCCGCAATGGGATGCTAGCGGCCATGCCGCCGACACCACGCTGGTCTACGATGTGGGCGTGGCGCTGGCTAATGGCCGGCAGTGGCCGAGCTGGCAGGACGGCTCGGAGTTCAAGGCGATCCGTGCCAAGAGCGATGCGGCGCGCAAGTAAGGGCGCAGTGGTGGAGGGCAGCGCGCCCTCCACCAAGGGGACCAAGAGCGACTGACAAAGGACTGCGTTCACCGTCAGGCGGGCGCGGGCGGTGCTGGGTGTGGCATGGACCACGCGTATGCTGCGGTTCCTGTGCCGTCCATGCACATCGACGACTGCTCGCCATCTTTGGGTAGCTGATCTAACGCGTGTGCCTGGCCTGATGTTCAATGCCGCGCATTGAATGGCTTTGCATCCATGCGCTCTACGGCTTGCCGGCGTTGGCCTGCTTGTCGCCAGTGGCACGCTTGCTTCCAGCGCGCCCGCCGCTGCCGCACGGATAGCGCTTTGCCAGCGCTTGGACGATCAAGCCAGGTGCGGCTTCGTCCTGGCGCGCGTCGGGCAGCGCACCGATATCGGCAATGATCGCCTGCAGATCCGGTATGCCTGTTTTACCTGCCGGCATGCACCACTGGGTGCGATAGCTAGTGCTGGCGACGCCGAGCAGATAAGCGCCGGCGCGGTTGGCCGACAGCATGACCTTGAGTTCGGCCTGCTCCGGCGCCGTGATTTCTGGCGCGAGTGATCCGTCCAGTCCGGCTTCGATCAGCTTGCGTCCGCTGAGTTCCCACGGCTCGGGTGCGCGTGCCATGGCCGTGGCGGAAACTGCGTTCAATGTGGCCACGGCCAGCCAGAGAAGATGGCGCTGCATATGTACGCTCGGATGCGATGTGAATTGCACGATACCGCGACCTGCGTGCGGCGTGGGCTTTCGCATGTGCTCTAGAATTGAAGTTTCCGCTGCACTGCCTGGCACTGTTCCGATGTCTTTCTCTCACGATGCTGCCGCGCCTGCGCGCAGCGGGTTAGTCGTTTTCGCCTTGTTGCTGGTCTACGTGGTGTGGGGCTCGACCTATCTGGCGATCCGCTTTGCGCTGGAAGGTGGCGCGCAGCCGCTGACGATGGTGTCCGGCGCACGTTTCATCGTCGCCGGTAGCGTGCTCTACAGTGTGCTGCGCTGGCGCTGTGTGGCTGCGCCGACGCGCGCGCAGTGGAAGAACGTGGCGCTGATGGGCGCGGCGTTGCTGCTGCTGGGCAACGGCATGGTGGTGTTGGCTGAGCGGAGTGTGTCGTCCGGGCTGGCCGCTACTGCAGTGGCTTCGGTGCCGCTGTGGATGGCCTTGTTCGGCGCCCTGCGCGGGCAGCATGCAAGCGGCGGCGAATGGCTGGGCATCGTGATCGGCTTTCTGGGCGTGATATGGCTCAACGCTGGCAGCAGCCTGACCGCAACGCCGGGTGGGTTGGTGTTGCTGCTGATCGCACCGATTGGCTGGGCGTTCGGCTCGGTGTGGTCGCGCGGCCGCGATCTGCCTTCGCCCTTCATGACCGCCGCCGGACAGATGCTGTGCGGTGGCGTGCTGCTGGTCAGTACCGGCTTGCTGATCGGCGAGCGCCCGCAGGCATGGCCGAGCTCGCAAGGATTGTTGGCAGTGGCGTACCTATGCGTGTTCGGCTCGATCGTGGCGTTCACCGCCTACGTGTGGTTGCTGCATCACGTGCGCCCGGCCCTGGCCGGCAGCTACGCCTACGTCAATCCGGTGATTGCGGTGAGCCTGGGCGCCTGGCTGGGCCACGAGCGCTTCAGCGCGCAGGACATCGGTGCGATGGCGGTGATCCTGGCGGGTGTGTTGGTAGTGACCTTCGCCAAGGCGCGGCGATGAGTACGATCTCGCCGCAGGAGGCGCGGCGCGGGCTGTTGATCACCGCGTCCACCTTCGTACTGTGGGGGCTGGTGCCGGTGTATTGGCATCTGCTCAAGGCGGTGCCGTCGCTGCAGATCATTGCCCACCGCATCGTGTGGAGCACGGTGCTGGTGGTGGCGTGGCTGCTGGCCACCTCGGGCCTGCGCTGGTGGCGCAGCATTGCCGCGCAGCCGCGCGCATTGCGGATGCTGGCCGGCAGCAGCGTGGCGATCGCGTTCAACTGGGGCCTGTACATCTGGTCGATCAACGCCGGGCATGTGATCGAGGCCAGCCTGGGTTACTTCATCAATCCATTGCTGAGCGTCTTGCTGGGCGTGCTGGTGTTAAAAGAGCGCCTGCGTCGTATCCAGTGGGTGGCGGTGACGTGCGCGGCAGCAGGTGTGCTATGGCTGACCATCGATGCCGGTGCGCCGCCGTGGATTGCGTTGGGGTTGGCGGTGTCGTTCGGTATTTACGGGCTGCTACGCAAATTGGTGGCTGTGGATCCGGTGGCCGGGCTGGGCGTTGAAAGCGTGTATCTGTTCGTGCCGGCGTTGCTGCTGGCGGCCTGGGGCGAGCAGGGTCATGGCGGCGCATTCCTGAGCGGCTGGAGCCTGCGCACCGATGCGATGCTGATCTTCGGTGGTGTGGTGACGGCGCTGCCGTTGATCGGTTTCGCTTACGGCGTGCGGCGCATTCCGCTGTCGTTGGTGGGCATCTTGCAATACATCGCGCCGAGCCTGCAGTTGCTGCTGGGCGTGTGGTTCTTCCACGAGCCGTTCGACCAGGGGCGCGCGATTGGCTTTGCCGCGATCTGGGTCGGCTTGCTGCTGTTCGTCGGCGACAGCGTGACGCGTTCGCGTCAGCCGGTCGTGACGCGCTGAGTCGGCGCAGCGCTGCACGCAGTGCCTGTGGTCTTCATCAGCGCGTGTGTTGCGCGTCGGCATGCTGCGACTGCCGCGCTCAACTCTGCGGCATCGCCAAGGGGCTGGCCACGGCCAGCGTGGAAGCAGGCAGCGTCTGCGGCGCTGGGCAATGGCTGGGGTCTTGTTGCACCTGTGCCAGCCATTGATCGATCGGCCCGCCGAGCAGATCCAGCCGTAGCGGCAGGCTCAGATGGTTTTCGCCAGCTAGTTCGACGTAATGCGAACGCGCGCTGGCCAGGGCGAGTGCGCGGCCATGGGCGACTGGAATATGCTGATCGGCATCGCCATGCAGCAGTAGCACGCAGCTGCGCGTGTCGGCCAGGGCGTGTGCGACATCGACACGGTCCAGGTCCAGCTTGAGCTGGCTATCGGCCGCTGCAATCACCGCGTCGATATTCTGGTCGGCGTAGCGCCAGCGTGCATACGCCGCCACCGCCCGCCCGCGCCACCCGTGCGGCTGGCTGGAGAGCAGATGCGGCACCATGTCGCGAATACCGCGCCCGGCATTGGCGAAGGATTCCATCGCCACTACGCCGGTCACGCGCGGGCCGAGTTTGTCGGCGGTAAACAGCGCGGTGGCCGCGCCGTAGGAAATCCCGAATAGATACAGCGGCCCGCGGATTTCGCCGCGCGGTTGCAGCGCATCGAGCACGTCGATGACGTCGTCGGATTCGCGTGTGCCGTAGCCGGACGGCCCGCCGCCGGAATGACCGTGGTTGCGCAGGTCGATAGTGACCACGCGGTAGCCGGCCTGGGCGAGCTGCAGCGACCAGGGCAGCAGCGAATCGCCATCCATCATCCAGCCGTGCAGCAGCACCACTGTGCCGCGCGGCATCGGCGGCGCGGTGGCAGGGATCTTGAAGCTGAAATCCACATCCAGCGCATGCGCCGGGTCGTTGCGCTGACCCATGTAGCGGTAATGCATGGCGTACTGGCCGGGATCGATCGCACGCCAGAAGATCGGCACGCCATCGCGCGTCACCACATGCCCGCTGCGGTTGGGCACCGTGGCGATGGTGGCGGCGATGCGTTCTTCGTCCAGCAGCGGCGAGGTGCCACCGGGCGCAACCAGGCGCTCGCTGAGCGAGGTCGAAGAAGAGGAACAGCCGGCCAGCCACAGGCAGGCGCAGGCCAGCAGAATCAGGCGCGTCATGGCGAAGATCGATGGATGCAACGGCCGAGCAGGCTACGGCCTGCCGGGCCGGCGCATCTACCGCACCGCAGTGACAAAACGATGACAGCCTGCACTGCGTTCAGCCGCAGTGCCTGGACGCGCTGCTTTGGCTATCACCACTCCCACCGCCCGAATCCAAAACCCGGGCGGGCGAACGTCCGCCTACACCTCGCGCAAGGCCGTGGTGATCGGCACACGCGCTGCACGCAGCGCCGGAAACAGCCCGCCCACCAGGCCAATGCCCAGCGCCCATTTCAGCCCGCTCCACAACAGCTCCGGTGACACCTTGAACTGGAAGACCACCTGGCTGAAGTTGTTGCCCAGTGTAGAGACGGTGTAGCCGTTGAACACCGCCCAGGCGATGGCCCCGCCCAGCAGCCCGCCCAGCAGTGCCAGCAGCATGGTTTCCAGCATCAGCGCCATGATCACCGGCGTGCCGCGAAAGCCGATCGCACGCATGGTCGCGATCTCGCGCGCACGCGTGGCGACCGCCGCATACATGGTGTTGAGTGCGCCGAACACTGCGCCCACCGCCATGATCGCGCCGATCACCGTGCCCAGGATGCTGATCAACTTGTTCAAGCCGCCGCCTTGCTTGCCGTAGTAGGCGCGGGTGGTTTCCACATCCAGTTTGAGTCGCGGGTCGGCGGCCATGGCGGTCTTGAACGCGCTGAAGCCTGCCTTGCCGGTGGTACGCACGCTGATCGACTGATAGGCACTGCGGTTGTACGTCGTGGCCAGTGTCTGCGCGTCGGTCCACATCTCCGAATCGTGCGCATCGCCGGAGGCGAACACGCCCACCACGGTCCACTGCTGGCTGCCGAGCGTGAGTGTCTTGCCCAACTCCAATCCGCGGAACTGGTTCAACGCGCCCTTGCCCACCACCATTTCGCGCAGGCCGGTGCTGAAGCGGCGGCCCTGCACGATCTTGACCTTGTCATGCACGGCCCAGGCCTGTTCGCCCACGCCACGCAGTTGCGCGTTGACGTCGGTGCCATCGGAGCGCGAGGCGATATTGACCACCTGCGACAATTCCGGCGACAGCATCGGGCGGCCATTGGCATCGGCGGCGATGCCGGGCAGGCTGCTGATCAGCGGCACCAGATCGCGGGTGATCACCGAGTTGGTCTCTGCCTGCGAACCGCCGCGCAGGACAATCGCGGTGGTGTCGTCGCCGGTGCTGTTGAGCGTGGCCTGAAAGCCCTGGCCCATCGCCAGCATCGCCACCAGCACGCCGACCACGCCGGCAATGCCGACCACGATCACCGAGCTGGACCCCCAGCGTTGCGGCAGCGTGGCGATGCCGATGCGCGCGGCAGCCAGCGAGAGCCGCCCGCTGCGCGTGACCAGCAGCCACACCGCCAGCAATCCGCCAATCGGCAGCAACACCATCCACGGCAGTGCGATCCAGGCAGTCAATCCGAGCGCGAGCAGCACGGTCGACAACAGGTTGACCCCACGATCTTTCCATTTGCGTTGCATGTGCATGCTCCTGTCAGCGGCCGGCGAGGGCATCGACGATCTTCAAGCGCTGCGCGCGTAACGCCGGCAGCACACCCACCACGATGCCGATGCCGGCCATCAACCCGAAGGCGACCAGCCAGGTCTGCAGCGGCACGGTCTGGGTTGGCATCAGGCCACCGCTGCGCGCTGCGACCGCCGGGATCACCAGCGCTGCCAGCCCCATGCCGATCAGACCACCCAGGCCGATCAGCAGCATCGATTCCACCATCACCAGACTCAGCACGGTACGGTCCTGAAAGCCCAGCGTCTTCAGCGTGGCCAGCTCCGGGATGCGCTCGCGCACGGCCTGCGCCATGGTGTTGCCGGTCAGCAGCAACAAGGTGAAAAACACCGCGGCCATGATCGAGGTGACGATCAAACCGATATCGGCGAACTGTTTGACGAAGGCCTGCTGAAACGCCGACTCGGTCTGCGACTTGGTTTCATGGTCGGAGTTGGCCGACAATGCGTCGATCGCCTGCGCCACGCGCGATGCCTGGTCGGCATTGCGCAGCGTCACCGTGTACCAGCTGACCCGGCTCTTGATGTAGTCGTTGGACTCGTCGAAGTATTTCCAGTTCATCATCAACTGGCGTTCCTGATTCGCGGCCACCGTGCGGTCTTTCATGCGGAAAATGCCGACCAGTTTCAGCGGCCAGTCGTTGCTGCCACCGCGGGGAAAGATGGTGGCCTGCAGCGGGATGGTGTCGCCGATCTTCCAGCCATTTTGTTTGGCCAGGCTTTCGCCGACCACTGCGCCGGTGCGCGTGGTCTGGAAGGCCTTGAGTTGATCCTTGGGTAACTGATACTCGCTGTAGACGTCGAAGAAATTCGGCGCCACCGAAAAATTCGGGAAGAAATTCTTCGGGTCGCGATAGATGCCGCCGAACCACATTGCCGAGGTCACATCACGCACGCCTGGCACGCTGCGGATCTGGTTTTCCAGATTGATCGGCAACGATTGGGTGATCGACAAACGCGATGCCACCACCAGCCGGTCCACGCCGCTGACGCTGCCGCCGGAGGTAAAAGCCACACGCACCGAATCGAGCATGCCGAACAATAAGAACGCCGCCACCACCGAGAGCAAGGTCAGCAAGGTGCGGGTCTTGCTGCGGAACAACTGGGCCCACACCAACGACAGATACTTCATGGCAACGCTCCCTTACAGTGCAAGCGGCGCATCGGCCAGCTCCCCCTTGTCCAGATGGATGGTGTGGGTGGCGTATTCGGCGGCCTTGGGGTCATGGGTGACCATCACGATGGTCTTGCCATGTTCGCGATTGAGCTCCTGCAGCAGGCGCAGGATTTCTTCGGCGTTGTGGCGGTCCAGATCGCCGGTGGGCTCGTCGCAGATCAGGAAGGTCGGGTCGGAGACAATGGCGCGCGCAATCGCCACGCGTTGCTGCTGGCCGCCGGACAACTCGCTGGGTTTGTGGTTGCGGCGTTCCTGCAGGCCGACCAGGGTGAGCGCGATCTCCGCGTTGCGCTTGCGCTGCGCGGCATTGAGCGAGGTGAGCAGCAACGGCAGCTCCACGTTCTTCTGCGCGGTGAGCATCGGCATCAGGTTGTAGAACTGGAACACGAAGCCGACGTTGTGGCTGCGCCAGGTCGCCAGCTGGCCGCCGCTCATGCGATCGATGCGCTCGCCTTCGATCTCGATCTCGCCATCGCTGGGGCTGTCCAGCCCGCCGATCAGGTTGAGTAAGGTGGTCTTGCCCGACCCGGAGGGACCCATCAACGCCACGAAATCGCCGCTGGCGATTTCCAGATCGATGCCGTGCAGCACCTGCACCTGCTCGGGGCCGCGTTGGTAGGTCTTGGTGATGTTGCGCAAACTGACGAGAGCGGACATGGCGACTCCTGGCAATGCATTGGGAAGAGGTGACTGCGACTGTCTGATGCGGCGCTGCGGTGACATGACGAGCTGGTGTGCGCAGACGCCTGCGTGTGCCGACACGTCATCGACTATTGCAGCGGCAACGCGCGCCACTGCATACGCTGCCGCTGTCTGAAATGCGTGCACTGCGACAACGGCGGAGCATGTTGAAGAGCATCGCGACTGCGCATGGGTTGACACAGTCGATACCGCGTTACGGAATTTCAAAGCGCCTGCCGCATGCGGCACCGGCGCCGGCACATCTGTCTTTTCCCATCGACGTGTCTGCCGTGCTCCCCGAGTAGCAGGGCTACCCGGTCCGTCTTTGGTTCTTCGTTATTCGGCAGCGTCCGGCGCGGCTTCGGCGACCTTGTCACCTGCTTTCAATTCTTGCGGCGGATTCAGCACCACGGTGTCGCCTGCGGTCAAGCCCGACAGCACCTGCTTGTCCTCGCCCATCACCATACCGGTGGTGACGGCATGCGCGCTGACGGTGTTGTGCTCGCCGACCACGAACGCGACCGTGCGCGTGTCGCGTTCCACCAGTGCGGCGGTCGGTACGCGGACGCCTTGCGGCCTGGTCGTTTCCTGCGGTTTGGCCTGCTCCAGAAAGCTCACCCGCACGCCCATTTCCGGCACGATGCGCGCGTCCTTGACCTTGAGCGCTACGCGTACTTTCACCGTGGCCTTGCCGCGGTCGGCAGTGGGGATGATCGCGATGACCTCGCCGGGAATCTTCCATTCCGGGTATGCATTGAGCACTGCTTCCACCGGCATCTTGGGTTGCACGCGACCGATATAGGACTCACCCACTTCCACTTCGATTTCCAGCGATTCCATGTCCACAATGGTACCGATACCGGTGCGGGTGAAGCCGCCGCCGGCCGACAATGGCGAGACGATTTCGCCTGGCTGCGCCGCCTTGGCCGTCACCACGCCGGCAAACGGTGCGCGCACCACATTGAAGTCCGAGCGGATGCCGGCAATAGCCAATTGATCCGACGCGACCTGCACGTTGCGCTGCGCATTCTGCAGCTGCGCGCGCAAGGCATCGCGCTGCGCAATGGCTTGTTCGTATTGCGAGCGCGAGACCAACTGCGCGCCGACCAACGATTGCAGGCGCGTGGCATCGGCATTGGCCACGGCCAGTTGCGCCTGCATGTTGTCGACCTGGCTACGTGCGGCCGACAACTGCGAGGCTGATAGCGTGCGCTGTGCGTCGGCATCCAGCGGGTCGAGTGTGGCCATCACCTGGCCTTGTTCGACGCGCATGCCTTCTTCGATCATCACCTCACGCACCTTGCCGGTGACCTGTGCCGACACTGTGGCCATGCGTCGCGCCACCACGTACCCGGATGCATCCAGCACCGAGGCGCTGCTACTCCCGGCGCTGATCGCCAGCACCGGCGCGGTCTGCACCTTGACCACCGGGCGACGCGTCAACCACCAAGCGGCGGCAGCCAGCACGATGACGATAACGACCGCGGCAGCAATCCAGGCGCCAGGGCGTGCGGGTGGTGGCGCGGCAGGGCGCTGCCGGTCGATACGGAGTTGCTTGAGCAGATCGGCAGAAGTGTTCATCGATGACCGGGACGGAAGGCTGTGCGGAATGTGACGGTCTGCGGGCGGCGCGGCAAGCTGCCGGAAGTCACCAACGGTGGTGCGGCGACGAACGGTCAATGCGCTGAGGCCATGGCCAGATGCTGCGCAGCATGCGGCGACCGACCCATGCGCACCAGTGACAGCTGTCACCTGCAGACCATGACAATGGCGACTGTGCCCCATCGGTGCGGGCGGCAATGCTGGCGGCTCCTCGGCAAGGCGATATCGGCATGCGTTCTTCGCACCTGCATCTGTATTGCTTGCGCCTGCGCGGACGAGTAGCTGCGTCGGCATGCAATCGCAGCCCTGCAATCACCGGCGGCACGCGTGCATGAGGCCGCTCGCCCGCACCGTCTTGCAGGGGCCTGCGCGCAGGCGGGCCCGGCAGTGGCAGAATCCGCTCACCCACACGGACCTTCGCTGATGCGCCTTCGGTTTCCCGCATGGCTTCGCCCCGCCGCCAGTTCGCAGGTTGCCGCACGAATGGCGCAGGGCCAATCGCCGTGGATGGATAGCGTGCACCTGTTTTGGTCGGCCTGGGTGTTCGTGGTGCCGGCGTTCACCACGCGTGGCTACGATAAGACCTGGCTGTTGTGCACGCTGGCGTCTTATCCGCTGTTTCTGCTGCTGTACGCACGCATGTTGCTGGCGCCGCGCGGCACCTTGTATCGCTACGCCTGGGCGATGGGCGTGCTGAGTGCTGCCCTGTTGCCGGTGTATTCGGCGGGGCTCAGCTATTTCGTATTCGCTTGCCTGACCTTGCGTCCCTCCACGCGACATGCGTTGTGGCGGCACTTTGCGATGTTGCTGCTGATGAACGCGTTGTACCTGAGTTGGGCGCGCTGGCTTGGGTTGAGCTTGCAGGCGCTGGTGTGGATGCCGGTGACGGTGCTGGGCATGGCAGCCGTGGGCGCGGTGTACAGCATCAACGAACGCAAGGACACCTTGCTGCGCCTGTCGCAGGACGAGGTCCGTCGGCTGGCCGCCACCGCCGAACGCGAGCGCATCGGCCGCGACCTGCATGACCTGCTCGGCCATACCTTGTCGCTGGTGGCGCTTAAATCCGATCTTGCCGCACGCCTGATCGAGCGCGACCCGCAGGCGGCACGCAACGAGATCGACGCGGTGGCACAGATTTCGCGCGATGCATTGGCGCAAGTGCGACGCGCAGTGACCGGTATTCGCGCGGCCGGCTTGGTCGCCGAATTGGCATCGGCACGTGTGCTGCTGGACCTGGACGGTATTGTGCTGGAGCAACACCTGGAGACGCTGGCCTTGCCGCCCGAGCACGAAACCGCGCTGGCGCTGGTGGTACGCGAGGCAGCCACGAATGTGCAGCGCCACGCCCAGGCGAGACGGGTGCGTGTGCAGTTACGCGCGCACGGCGAGCAGGCGGTGCTGGAGATCACCGACGACGGACGCGGCGGCGTGATCGTGCCGGGTAACGGCCTGGATGGCATGCGCTCACGCTTGCATAGCCTGGGTGGCGCGCTGGATGTGCAGGCCTTGCCGCGTGGCATGCGGCTACGCGCCAGCTTGCCGTTGCCGCGTCCGGCCGCTGTTTCGGCGCCACCGCCGTCGCCAGCGATGCCGCAGTCGCAGTAAAACGCGTCGCTGCTTGTGCACGAGGTGCACCAGCGCTGTTATGGTGCGCAACCGTTGCATGCAGACGAGCGCGACCGATGATCCGGGTGTTGTTGGCGGAAGACCAAGCCTTGCTGCGCGGCGCGCTGGTCGCCTTGCTCGGGCTGGAGGACGACATCGCCGTGGTTGGCAGCGCCGGCGATGGCGAAAGCGCATGGCGTGAATTGCAGCGCCTGCAGCCGGACGTATTGGTCACCGATATCGAAATGCCTGGCCTGACCGGGCTGGAATTGGCGCAGCGGATTCAGCGTCAGGCGCTACCGGTGCGCGTCATGATCGTCACCACGTTCGCGCGCCCGGGATTTTTGCGTCGTGCACTGGATGCCGGTGTGGCCGGATATCTGCTCAAGGACGCGCCGGCCGAGCAATTGGTCGAGGCGTTGCGCCAGGTGCACCGCGGCGGGCGGGTGATCGACCCGCAGCTGGCCATCGATGCCTGGGTGGAAGCGGACCCTTTGAGCGAACGCGAACGGACCGTGCTGCGGCTGGCCGGCGAAGGTCGCTCTGCCAGCGAGATTGCCCAGCAGTTGCAGCTGTCGCACGGCACGGTGCGCAATTACTTGTCCGAATGCATCGGCAAACTCGGTGTGGGCAATCGCATCGAAGCATATCGACTGGCGCGCCAGAAGGGCTGGTTGTAGCGCGGCCAGTCGATGCGTTGCGTGCGCGTGTAGCTGGAGTCTGCCGTGTGTGAGACGGCATGCGCTTGAGCGGCGCTCGATCGAAGGAATCACACCGCCTAAACGTCATCAAAGAGGTGGCGTCAGCCACTCGCCCACCGATCCGCAGCTATTCCAAACGCGTGCGAAGGCATGCGATTTGCACGCAGTTACACTGCGCAGCATTGGAAAACACGGCGAGTGATGCATGAAGTCTCTGTGGCTGTCGGGCCTGCTGTGGGTATGCGCCTTCAACGCATCTGCCGAGCAATTCAAGATCTTGGTGGCGGCCATTCCCAATCAGTATCACCACGACTATATCCCCGTCGCCAAGCCGCAATTCGAAGCGATGGCACGCAAGCATGATGTCGAGATGGTGTGGGCCTGGAATGCCAAGGCGTTCGATGGCGATCTGTCGCAATACGCGGCCATCGTGCTGCTCAATACCCCGGCCACCGATCTGGATCCGGCCCAGCGGGCAAACTTCCAGCAATACGTGCGCAATGGGGGCGGCGTGGTCGCGGTGCACAAGGCGTTTGCGATCAAGCGCGGCGAGTGGGAATGGTACGACCATCTGATCGGCCGCTCGTTCCGCACGCATCCCTACATGCAAACCGCGATGGTGGATGTGGTGGACGCCAATTTCCCCGCCACCGCAGGCCTGCCCAAACGCTGGGTGTGGAGCGACGAGTGGTACGAATACGACCGGCCCTACAGCGACGATCTGGTCACGCTACTGACCGTGGATGAAACCAGCTACGACCCCACGCTGATCTGGCCGGGCCAGGTTGCCAAGGGCATGGGCAAACACCACCCGGTGGCGTGGTATCACCACTTCGAAGGCGGCCGCATCTTTGCCACTGCCCTCGGCCATCTGGCCGAGGCCTACAACGATCCGCGCTATCTGGACCATCTGTACGGCGGCATTTACTGGGCAGCCACCGGCAAGGGCATCGACGCATCTGCGCCAACGGACAGAACAAAACGCCAACGTTAAGCGCTATCCCCTCTCCCGTCGGGAGAGGGGCCGGGGGGAGGTACGTCCACGCAGTCAAATCACTCCGCGCAAGGCGTCTGCCAACACCCATCCAAACCATCAACGTGCAGACCGCTCCCCACGCGCCATGCTGGAAAACACGCCGTCGCGGCGCACCCAGGCATGGAACAGCGCCGCGCTCAGATGCCCCAGCACGGTGGCGAACAACAGATACGCCAGCCAGCCATGCGCCGTGCGAAGCCACGCGTACAGCGCCGGGTCGTGCGGAGCGATCGCCGGCAGGTTCGCGCCCGGCCACAACACGATCGGGTAGCCGCCGGCCGACAACATCGCCCAGCCGATCAACGGCATGCCCAGCATCAACGCATACAGCAGCCAGTGCGAGGCGATCGCGGCGGCCTTCTGCCAGGCAGGCAAATCCGCAGGCAATGCCGGCGGCCGATTGCGCAGGCGGTTGATCAGGCGCAGCACTGCCAGGATCAGAATCGCGATGCCCAACGGGCGATGCAGGTCGATCAACCACGGCCGTTGCGTCACCGAGGCCACCATGCCCACGCCGACGAACAGCATGGTCAGGATCATCGCGGCCATCAGCCAATGCAGCATGCGCGCAGGCAGGTTGAAGTGGGTACGGCTGCTCATTGGCGTGCTCCCTGGCCGGTGGCGGCGCTGCCCTGACCGTTGGCGATCTCGCGCTCGCGGCGATTGAACGACTGCGAATACACCGACGAGCGTGCCGCCAGAATCGGGTCATTCGATGCGGCAAGACCCTTGGGCAAAATCAATGGGTCGTAATTGAGATCGCGGCACGGGCCGGTGGCTTGTGGCTGCGCATGCTCGATCGAGAGCGTACCTGCCACGATCTGCTTGCGGCTTTCTGGCCATGGCTGCGATGGGTCGTCCACCGCATCGCCGGGCTCGGCGACGGTCAGCACCATGTCCCAACGCAACGGCCCCTGTGCGAGCCGCGCATCCAGATCGGTGGCGAGAAAATCGCCATCGGCCTGCTTGCGCTGCTCGGCACTCAATTCCTTGAATGGCGTATGCGGGCGCATCGACCAGCGGATGTCGCGTTCGCGCCCATCGGCGGCAATGGCGCGAAACGCGTTGACGCCGTTGTACTGCGTATTGGCCCAGCTGTCCGACCACGGCGCAGTCTTGGCCCACTGCTGGAACTTGGCTGCCTCCGGATACTGCTTGCCGAACGCCGCCAGTTTTTCCGGGTCCGGTTTACCCGTGGCCGGGTCCGGCTTGGAGGCCACGTTCAGGGCCTGAAAGCCGGCCGGCGTGGCGACCACGAAGAACGGAAAACTGTTCATTGCCGTACGCCATTCCTGCCCATCGTCGCTGCGCAACAGCAGCGCCATGCTGCGCACGCGCGCCTGCCCATCGGCTCCGTGCGGGTCGCCGCCGCCGATCGACATGCGCCCCAGCACCGGCGTGCTGGGCTGGCTGAAGATACGCGCCGACGACAGCCAGGTGGCCTTGCCGCTGGACTGGAATTGCCCACTCACGCACACCCCCTTGGTATGCGCGCGGCGGAAGCCCGGATGCGGCGGCCCGCTGGATTCGATGGTGTCGGTCATGCGCGCGGCAGTGAGCCGGTCGCCGCCGATCCAGCCGGCGGTCCAGGCAAACGCGATGGCGATGCCACCGGCAATCGCGGCGATACCCAGCAACGGCAGCACAGGGCTAGGCGCGCGCTTGGGCGAGGGAGGTGGCAACGTCATGGCTGGCTCCGGTGTAATGCGATGGACGGCGTGTCGACTGTCGCACGGCCAGATTTCATCGCCGCGGCCCAGCACGCCTTTGGAGCATCATCTGCAAAGCGCTGCCACCGGCGCGTGATGCCGCTGCCGCGCCGCGCGAGGGGGGACATCCGCTCGGCCCGCCGCGCAGGAGCCATGTCGGCGGTGCGTGGCGGCGTCGCTGCCGGGCCGACTGATCCGTGCCGGGCACAGCGAATCCGTTCCGCGCCGGCACGCCGACGGACCACCAGGGCATTGGCGATCAGGCGCATCTTCCCGGCAAGGCCGCCTGCGATGGGACGGACCATGCGCGTAACTGCGCGCCTGGGTCTGGAGTGGGTCAAGCTGGGTGCTGTGCAATCGGGCATGCAGAAACTGCGGCCAGCGCGTGGTATATCGCTTCCGGCTTCCGACTTGCCCGCCTGCCGAGCAGGCACGCGGCCTGGTCGATGATTCCTAGCCTGCGTAGCGCTGCTGCAGCATCGCAAAGGCCGAGCGCAGCGCCAGCGCCTCGCCGCCAGCCGGGCGGCCGGGGCGGTCGCTGTCGTTCCAGGCGTAGACGTCCAGATGCGCCCAGGGCTGGCCCGGGGCCACGAAGCGCTCCAGATACAGCGCAGCGGTGACCGCACCGGCCATGCGCGAGCCGGCGTTGGCCATGTCGGCGACATGGCTGTTGAGATAGCGCAGGTACGGGCGCCACAGCGGCATGCGCCAGACCGGGTCGCGGGTCTGCTCGCCGGCGCTGATCCAGGCCTGCGCCAGCGCATCGTCGTTGGCGAACAGGGCTGGCAGATCCGGGCCCAGCGCGATGCGTGCGGCACCGGTGAGCGTGGCGAAATCCAGGATCAGGTCCGGGCGCTGTTCGGTGGCGTAGCTCAGCGCATCGCACAGCACCAAGCGGCCTTCGGCATCGGTGTTGTCCACTTCCACCGTCACGCCGGCGCGGGTGGTGATCACTTCGCCGGGGCGGAAGGCATCCGGGCCCACCGCATTTTCCACCGCAGCAATCAGTAGCGTCAGCCGCACCGGCAACTGCTGCGCCATCACCAGCCCGGCCAGCGCCAAGGCATGCGCCGCACCGCCCATGTCCTTTTTCATGTTGCGCATGCCGTCGGCCGGCTTCAGATCCAGCCCGCCGGTGTCGAAGCACACGCCCTTGCCGACCAGCACCAGATGCGGATGCGCGGCGTCGCCCCAGTGCAGTTGAATCAAGCGCGGGGCGCGATGCGAAGCACGCCCCACGGCATGAATGGTGGGGAAGTTCTGCGCCAGCAATGCCTCGCCGACGATCGCATCGACCTGCGCGCCATGCGCCTGCCCCAGCGTGCGCGCGGCGTCTTCCAGGTGCTGCGGACCCATGTCTTCGGTCGGCGTATTGACCCAGTCGCGCACCAGCAGGCAGGCCTCGATCAAGGCGCGCGTCTGTGTCGATGGCGTGGCCGCCAGTTCGGCCGGCGCACGCGGCACCTTGCGATACCGCGCGAAACGATACGCGCCCAATCCCCAGCCCAGATGCAGCAACGCCTGCTCGGCATCGCTCAACGGGTTGGCCAGCGTCCAGCGGCTGGCCGGCGGCAACGCCATTGGCGCATGCGCGTAAGCGTAGGCATCGGCACGGTCGCCGATGCCGAGGATCGCCCCGGCCAGCCCGTTGTCACCCGGCAACAGCAGCACGCTGCCCGGCGCGGCGTCGAAGCGCTGCGCCTGCGCCCACGACAGCACACGGGTGGGCTGCTCCGCGCACCAGCGCGTAAAGCTTTCGCGGTCGAGCACATACAGCGGCAAGGCCGCCGCGTTGGAATCGATGAAACCGGTGAGGTGCGACATGGAAATCCTCGAATGCGGCGCCGTGCGCCGAGCAGTTGGGCTCAGGCGGGAAGGGTGATGCCGGCGTGCGCGGGGCCGGGATGCGGCTGCTGCGCGTCCAGCCAGTCGGCCAGCCCGGTCATGCTGTCGAATTCCAGATCCGGTTGCTGGGTGGGGTGTGACCACACCGCGCCTTCGCGGTTGATCCAGCAAGCGCGTAGGCCCGCATCCAGTGCGCCCAGCACGTCCATGCGCACGTGGTCGCCCACATGCAGCACTTGCGCGGGAGGTACCTCAAGCCGGGCGCAGGCGGCCAGGAAGATACTCGGGTCGGGTTTTGCGCTGCCGTGTTCGCGCGAGCCCAGCTGAAACGCAAAGTGGTGCATCAACCCGATGCGCTGCAGATCGGCATTGCCGTTACTGAGCGCAGCCACCGGTACGTGCGCGGCGATACGTGCCAGCGCGTCGAGCGCATCCGGATAGCATTCCACCTGATTGCGTGCGGCATAGAACACCTCGTAGGCCGCCTCCAGCAACGCCAGATCGCCGCCGCTCTCGCGCAATGCCATTTCCAGCGTCAACCGACGCAGTGCGCTGAGGTCGTGATGCAGGTGCGGGTTGTCGGCAAAGCTGCGCTCACGCAGCTCGCGCATCGCCTCCACCGGAAAGCGCTCGGCAGTGACTGGACTGTGCTCGCGCATCCAGTCGTACAGCACCTGATCGATCCGCGCCCCGATTGGCGCAAAGGGCCACAACGTATCGTCGAGGTCGAGAGTGATGGCGCGGATGTGGAAGCTCATCGCGCGATTGTAATGCCGGGAATGGGGCGTCGGGAATGGAGAATGGGCAACGCAGCGCCTTTGCAAGCCGCTTTTGCGCATCCCCAATCCGGACTCCCGAATCCCGGCTACTCAAGCAACCGCGCCCAGCGCTGCATGCCTTCCACCCGGCTCAGCACCATCTTGATGCAGACCAGCAGCGGCACCGCCAGCAGCAGGCCCACCATGCCCCACAACCAGCCGAACAGCATGAGCGCCAGGATCAGCATCAGCGGCGAGATCGCCATGCGGCGGCCCAGCACGATGGGTGTGACCACCTGGCCTTCGATGCTGTGCAGCGCGAGGTACAGGATGGCCGGCAGCAGCGAAGACAAGGTGGTGCGGAATTCCACAAAGCCCATCAGCAGCATCAGCAGCACGCCGATCAACGGACCCACATACGGCGCGAAATTCAGCAGGGCTACCACCGTGCCCCACAAGATCGCTTCGGGCAGCGGAATCTTCAGCGCATACAAAATGCCGGCAAATACCAACCCGACCAGCGTATTGATCACGCTGATCGTGAGCACGTAGCGCGAAACCTCGCGTTCGATGTCCAGCATGATTTCGGTGGTGAACCGTTGCTGCTGGCGGTTCGGTAGCAAGGCGATCGCATGCCGCTGCAGGCTTTCGCCATACACCATGAAGAAGAAGGTCAGCAGCACCACCGCCAGCACCGATGCGGCGAGCTTGGGCGTGCGGACCAAGGCCTTGTAGGGGTCGTCCATCTGCGTGCGTACGATCTGCACGCCGCGCTGGCCTTCGCCACCGGCCGCGCGTGCAAAATTTTCCGCCGCCTGGTTGGCCTGCATCATCGGCTTGGTGAGATCGCGCACATCGCGGGCGATCTGGCGCATCTGCTGCGGCGCCTGCTGCACCCACTCGGTGGCAGGGCCTGCCAACTGCGCGGCCAGGGTCACGGTACCGGCCAGTCCGAGGCACAGGATGAGCAAGGCACCGAGAAACCGCGGGATATACAGCTTGCGCATACCGCGCAGGATGGGGTTGCCGATCAAGGCGAAGAACGCGGCCAGCATGATCGGCAGAATGATCGTCTGCGCCGCCCACAGCGTGTAGCCAACGGCAAGTGTGGCCAGCACCACCATCGAAGCAGGCGCGCGCGGGCGAGGCGCCGGTGCAGGCGGAAGCGAATCTGCCGCTACGGCGGCATCCGATGAGTCGACGGAAAGAGACATGCGCGCCCTGGCAGCAGACTGGCGTGCTGCCAGCGGTGCGCCATTATCGGCCCAATGCGTCAACAGCGCGCACAGAATCTGTGCGCGCCGTGTCAGGGAGCGGGTAATGACCCGGCGGACTCGGCCGCGCGCACAGTGGTGCAGTTTTCACAGGCCCAGTGGGTACTCGACGTGGCGTTGCCGGCGACGCCGGATTCCCCATCGCAAGCACTGCTTCGACGCTGCCAGCACGCCTGCTGCGCGCGAGTAGCCGTCAGGCGGACGAGCATCAAGGAAATCGAGCGGCCAGTGATGGCGCTCGACCCATTTCGAAGTTCAGAAGGATTAGCACCACACGCCCATCAGGCATCTAGCGGTCGGTGATGGCGCAAACACCATCAGCCGGTCGGCTCGAACACGGATTCTCTTCGACGAATGCCAAGTGGGCTGCGTGAGCGCTGCGTGCAGCGTAAGAGTTGAGCACGCGCATGTTTCGGTTGCGTGCGCTCTCGGCTGCGCTGGTTCGGTGCGTGGCAGAGACAGGTCAAACCCGCTGCCATTAACCATGGCGGCACGAAGAATCGTCAGCCGCCGTCGAACAACAACACGAAATCAGGCCGCGCGATCGACCGGGACCTGCACCACCGTCACCGCCGGATCAGCCGCAACTTCTTCGGCATTGTCCGCCGCACGTTCGGCCTGCTCGGAGGCTTCCTGGGCGCGGTGGGCAGTGAACAGCGCAGAGATCGTGCTGATCATCTGCAAAATCTTGGGAATCCCGCCGAGCTTGCCGGCGATGCTGCCCAAAGCGGCCTGCGGCTCGCTGCGACCGGTGACAAACCCCAGCCCAACGCCCACCATCACGATCCGCAGCGGGGACCAGCCGGCACGCCAAGTCTGGCGCAATTCACTCCAATGCAGACGCGTCTCTTGCGCGCGCCCTTCCACCAGCAACTCTGCACGTTCAACGCGCTGACGTAAGTCTCCAAACTTCATGTGCGTGCTCCACTGGCAGACGTCGCGGCATCTTCATCGTCGTTGGGGTCATCGAAAATTCCCAACTTGATGAGCTGACGGCGCGTTGCGTTGAGGCCGGTGTGGTCGAAGTAGAAGAACACCCGCCATGCAGCGATGCCGGTCACCAGCAAACTTGCCAGCGCGGTAAAGAACATCGCCTGGAACCACGACAGCCCGGCACGTTGCAGCAGGGCAATGATCGCACCGGCCAACAACAGCCACGACGATGCACCAAACACCACAGCAACGCACGCCCAGGCCAGGCCACGCCCGAACGCACTGCGTGCCAGTTGCAGATCTGCCGACACCAACCGGCGCAACGCGCGGCTGGTGTCCTTGGCCGAGCCCAGCGTTGCGCGGCCGGCAGCGCCGACCGCACGTACGCTTTCGTCCAGTCCTGGCGTTTCCGCACGCGCGTCGGGCGCGTCGGTTCCGGCAGCTGTAGAGGCCTGATCGCTCACGACTTAGTTGTCGTTGCTGCGTGCCAGCTTGGCGATCACCCAGCCAGCGGCGAAGGCCACGCCGAAGGCGGCCAGCGGACGCTCGCGGATCAGGTCGGTGGCGCTTTCCAGCAGATCGTTGCCCTTGGCAACCAGTACATCCATCTGCTCCTTGGCAGCGGCACCGCCGAATTCGGCAGCGGCCATGCCGGCCAGCGCGGTATCGGACAACTCGGCCTTGACGTTGGCGCGACCGAGCTTGAGCTCATCGCCCGCAGCGCTGGTGGCGCCCTTGACGGCTTCGCCAGCGGCGCTGGCTGCCGACTTCAGGTGGGTGCCGGCTTCGCTCAGATTTTCTTTCAGCTGTTCGGTATTGGTGGGGCTCATGCGATATCTCCTTCGGTCATTGATGACAGCCGCCACTCACGTGCGGTCGAGCGCTAGCAATAGCATCGGGGGGGTGTAGGAGGCGTTAGTGGAAGCACGCCGCGGTACACATCACGTCAACGCATCAGCGCGTCGTACTGCGCGTTGCCACGCAGGATGCGCACGACCAGCTGCTGCGGTTTGCGCTGGAAATTGGCGCGCCAGCTGGCAAGATCGGCAAACTCGCCCACGCTACTTGCCACGATGACATCGCCGGTCACCAACCCATTGGCTGCGGCGCGACCGCCGCGTTTGACCTCGCTCACCATCACCCCGGTGATGCCGGACTGACGCAGCGATTCGGGCAGGTCCACGAAGGTCGCGCCGGTCAAGCGCGGGTCGAGCATGTCGCCGGTAACGGCGCGGTCCTGCTCTTTTAGCGTGGCCTTGAGCTTGAGCGGTTTGCCATCGCGACGGATGTCCAATGTCACCGCGCTGCCAACGGCTTGCAGGCCTTCATAGTTGTGCAGGGCCTCGGCACTGTCGACGCGCTGGTCGTTGGCGGCCACCACCACATCACCCGGTTGCACACCTGCGGCCGCCGCGGCGGAACCAGGCAACACGCGCGTCACCAAGGCGCCGCGCAACGAATCCACGCCCAGCCCCTGCAGCATCTGTTGGGTGAGGTTCTGGGTTTCCAAGCCGAGCGTGCCGCGCACCACCACGCCCTTGGTCACCAGTTGTTCGACCACGTTGCGCGCCAGATTGGACGGAATTGCCAGGCCCAGACCGATATTGCCGGCCATGCTGCCTTGCGGGTTGAAGCTGGCGGTGTTGATGCCCACCAGTTGGCCCTGCAGATTGACCAGCGCACCGCCCGAGTTACCGGGGTTGATCGAGGCATCGGTCTGGATGAAGTTCTGATAGCCCAGCCCGCGAATGCCGCTGCGCCCCACTGCCGAGACGATTCCGGAGGTGACGGTCTGGGTAAAGCCGAACGGGTTGCCGATCGCCACCACAAAATCGCCCACGCGCAGCGCATTGCTGTCGGCCAGTTTGATGTCGGTGAGGTTGTCGGCCTTGATGCGGATCAACGCGATATCGGTATCGGCATCGGAGCCGATGAAGTCTGCCTTGACCGTGCGCCCGTCGCCCAGCGTCACCTGCACGTCGTCGGCGTTTTCGATGACGTGGTGATTGGTCAGCACGTAGCCTTTTTGCGCATCGATGATCACGCCCGACCCCAGCGATTCGTTGATGCGGTCCTGTGGTACCTGTGGAAACAGCCGGCGCAGGATCGGGTCGTTGAAGAACGGGTTGCGCACGCGCACCACTTGTTTGGTGTTGACGCTCACCACTGCCGGCATCGCCTGCTGCAGCATCGGCGCCAGCGACGGCACCGGTTGGCCGGCGACTGCGGCCGGTAACGCGGCGGCGGTGGGCAGTGTAAAGGCGGCATTGCTCGGCGGTGTGGCTTCGGCACGATTGTCGAGCCAAGCGTTGATGCCCGTGGCGGCAAAGCCGCCGAAGGCAGCGGCCAGCGAAAGAGTCAGCAAAGTGGGCAGCGGTCGCATGGAACGGATTCCGGGTTACGCGGTGGAAGAGGAATAGGGCGTCTGACTGCGTAAATCAAGCTGAACGAGAGTGCCTGGGTACAATTTAACTGCTGGTGAAAGTGCCGCCCATCCCTTGCCCCGATTGCGTTGACAGCCCGTCAGGCCCGGCGTAGCGTCCGCTTCATCCGATGCCTGTTCAGCATGTTGCGTGCGGTCGCGCATCGCCCGGTTTCCCGCACTGACGCCCTTAAGGAGGGTCTATGAGCAACGGCAATGGTGTAACGGCAACCCTGTCCGACGCCGTCGATAGCGTAAAGAGCACCGCCACCGAGTTGACCGAGACCATCGCCAGTACCACCAGCGAGGCGGTCGCCAGCGTGCAGGAAGCTGCAGGCACGGCAGTGGAAGAAGTCAAGACGCGAGTAGCCAAAGCGCGCAAGGCGGTGGTCAAGGTCGAAAAGAATGTGGCCAAGAAGGCCGGCGCCGCGGCCACCGCAGTGAAGCGCAGCGTGGCCAAGACCACGCGTTCGCTGACGGCGACCAAGGATGCGGCCAAGGACAGGCTGGTCGCCACCAAAGACGCTGCCAAGCAGAAGCTGGTGTCCACTACGGATGCGGCCAAGCAGAAGTTGAGCAGCACCAGCGCCGCCGCCAAGAAGAAGATCACCGACACCAAGGCCAAGACCAAGCGCAAGCTGGAAACTGCCAAGGCCAACGCCAAGGCCGAAGCGGCTGCACTGAGCGCCAAGACTGCCGCCAAGAGTGCAGCGCGCAAGACCGCTGTTGCAACGGTGAACGCGCGTACGGCAGCGAAGAAGGCCGCGACCAAGTCGGCGGCAGTGAAGAAGTCGGTTGCCAAGACGCCGGCCAAGCTCGCGGCCAAGAAAGCGCCGGTCGCCAAGCAGACCGCGACCAAACAGGCCGCAGTGAAGAAGGCTCCGCTCAAGAAGGCGGTGACAAAAACCGCGTTGAAGAAAGCTGCCAAGGTCACCAAGACCCCGGCAACACGTGCTGTGGCCAAGACCACCGCTGCCCGCAAGGCAGTGGGCAAAAAAGCCGCAAAGCGCGTGACGCGCTGAGGTCGTCACGCACCAGATGTACTGTTGAAAAGCCGGCACTGTGCAACAGCGTCGGCTTTTTTTATGGCCGAGTTGTCGGCCCTTCTTGCCGCTGTCTTAGGGAATCGTTCGTCGCAGCCTGCTTAGCCTTTCCCGTGTCGTTCCAGCTGCCCTGGGCGAAAGCCTCTCTGCTGCGTCACCGTGTTGCTCGCGCCCAGGAGGAGCCCTTTCGATTGCCGCGTTTGGGTCGCCCATCAGCGCTGCAGAATGGCGCGCAGCGCAGCGTCCAGCTGGACGTACTGGAAGCGGAAGCCGGCATCGAGCGCGCGTTGCGGCAGTACGCGCTGGCTGATCAGCAACAGGTTGGCCATCTCGCCGAAGCCCAGCCTCAGCATCCCTGCCGGCAATGCCAGCAGGGCGGGGCGGTGCAACACATGGGCCAGCGTGCGCGCAAATTCTGCATTGGTGACCGGGTTGGGCGCAGTAGCGTTGTAGGCGCCGGGCTGGCCGTGCTGCAGCAGCCACCGCAAGAGCGCGACCATATCGGCGCGGTGGATCCAGCTCATCCAGTGCCGGCCATCGCCGAACGGCCCGCCGCCGCCGAAACGGAATGCCGGCAGCATGCGGGCCAGCGCGCCGCCATCGCGATCCAGCACGATACCGGTGCGCACCCAGCTCACGCGCGGGCCGAGGGCGGCGATGGTAGTTGCTTCGGCTTCCCAATCGCGGCACAGCACGGCAGAGAAGTCATCGCCGGCGGGCTCGGCTTCGGTCAGTGCCGTGTCGCCCCGCTCGCCGTAATAGCCCACGGCCGAGCCGGAAATCAGCACCGAGGGGCGTTGCGCGGCCGGCTGCTGCGCAATCCAGGCATGCAATTGGCGGGTGATGCCCAGACGCGATTCGCGGAAGCGCTGCTTGCGGGCATCGGTCCACCGGCCTGCAGCCAGCGGCTCGCCGGCCAGGTTGATGACTGCATCGGCCTGCACCCCGGCCAGCGTCTCCACCGCAGTGACGCCGGGCAGGGTGCGCTTGGCGCGTCGCACGTCGCGAGTCAGGACGCTGACCTGATGGCCGGCCTCCAGCAATGCCGGGCACAAGGCTTGGCCGATGAAGCCGGTGCCGCCGGTGATGAGCAGATGCATGGATGGCTCCCGGGCCGAATCGATGCGGCACCATAGGTCAGGAGCACGCCAAGCGAGGTGAAGCTGGCGCGGACATGCCGCTGTGCGCTGCGCCGTCATCTCACTGCGTGGCCGAAGCGCCTCGCAGGCAGCGGCGTGTACTGGCCGCGAAACGCAAACGCGCCGGACGGGCCGGCGCGTTTGCAGGGTGTAGTGTGGACAGTTGCTTATTTGGACGAGGACACCGCGTGGGCGCGTTCGAAATGCGCCGAGACCACGCGTCGGGTCTCTTCCAGGTGCTGCTTGACCGGTGCGCTTTCGGCAGCGGGCAGCAGTTCCGAATCGATGATCTTGATCGTGTCGCCATGGTCGATGACCATAGTGCGCATGAACGCGTTGCGGTACGCGTCCTTGCCGTCGGGCAAGGTCAGCGTTTTGGACAGCGCTTCCACAGCAGCCTTGCCCTTGGCGCGCATGGCTTCGGCACGCGGGCTCTGGGCTACGCCAAGCGACTTGGTCTTTTCAAGGTTCGCTTCGTGGTCGTGCAGCATCTGCTGCGCGAAATCGCCAGTGGCCCCTCCCAGATCCTGTTCGATGGCCTGCTTGGCGAGCGCAATCTCATTCTCGTCGATGGCCGCCAGCACGCCCAACACCGCGCCATCACCCTTGGCCAATTCGGTCGCACCGCTGCCGCTGACAGGCGCAGCTGTCGGTTCGGGCGATACCGCTGGGGCCGTGCGCGATGCATCGCCACCAGGGCGATCGCACGCAGTCAGGGAGAGCATGGCCAACAGCGAAGCAGTGATGAGCGCGGATTTCATGGAGGTCCTGGAAAGAATCGGCAATTGCCGCGGGTGGAATGCAAAGGAGCCGCTGTGCGGCTCCGGAGAGGTGTCGGTCAGGCCAATTGCGGCTGGACAACGGGCGCAATGCCCACGGGTCTGACAGGTACCTTGGGTGCACGCACTGCGTCCTGTGCACTGCGGCAGGTGCGCGCCATGCGGGCGGTACGCTCGCGAATCAACATGTGTTCGCTGGCCGGTGCGCTCCCCAGCAGACTGGCGATGTGGAAGCCAAGGATTTCCTCCGCGCGGTCGCCCTGGTCGCTGACGATGTGCGGAACCAGCCGCTCCAATCGTTCCAGCTCCTGCTGCACTTGATACGGGGTTTTCATGATGATCTCCGATGAAAAACAGGTCCTACTTGTACTGCTCCATGCTGCGAGCTCAACGATTGCGCGTGCCCAAACGCTGCCAGCAATCGGTTGCCAACTGTTCGTAGTTGGACTGTGTGCTGGATGAAATGAAGTGGTGCTCCAAGCGGTCCCGGAACAGGCGCAGACGCTCCTGATCGCTCGAACGCGGTGCCTGCAGGTAGATATCGCAGGCCATCTTCACCACCGGGGACAACTCGCTGAACTTGCCTGCTCCAAGGTTCCCCTGAGCATGCCGCGCCTGCCAATGCGCGATTTCGGCCTGTACATCGATGACGGATGGATCTCTGCTCATGACTTGACGTGTTCCGCAGTAAACGAACTTGACCTGCAGAGTAACTGCAGGTATGTCAACGAATGATCATCGAACCCGACCATAGCAGCGCTGCAGGGCGACGCAAACTTAATTGGTCACACTGCTTTGGTGGTTCTACACGCGATGCATGCAGACACGTGCATGTTGCCAGCGCGCATGACATGACACGTCCGCAGCTGCTTCAACGAACGAAAGGCAGCGGCCTCGTATCGCTCCGCTATCGCGACCGCAGCGCGCTACATCCTGCAGACCAGAGCATACATTGCCATCGAATCACACAAATTTGCACGCGAAATACCGCATTTCACGGAAGATTCTGAACCGCTCCACACTTGTGTAACGTCTGATCATTATGGTGGACGATGACGTAATGGAGCGAGAGTACTCAGGATGCAGGACAGCGAGACCAGTGACCGTAAGCCACAGCATGCCGGTGGCACAGCTGAAGCGCGCGTGTGGTGGCACGCCTTGTTGGAGTTGCGTGGTGGGCGCATCGCCATCAGCTTGATCGTGGTGTTCCTCATCGTGCTGGGCCTGTATCTGACACTGAAATAAGCCGCTTACGCCAACGCATTTTTAGACCCGTTCCTCAGCGGCGACCGAGGCCAGCAACGACGCGGCCATGCCGCACGGAGAGGTCATGGCACAGACGCACTTTCGACAAGTGCTTGGGCACGCCACGCGCCGTGTCCCCAAGCGCGGCCATGAGCGTGCGACACATGCGTGGGTGTGCAGCGAGATTGCGCGTTTACTGGGTGCGCGCGATGCCGGCGTCGCCGGTGACGGCCGCATCGAAGCCGACAGCTTTCACGTCCCCGATGACACACTTACCCTTGCGCAAGCGCGCGCACTTGGTATCCATGGCGCTGGCGATTTGCTCGGCGGGATCGTGCCGTATGCGTTTCTGGCCACCAAGGTGATTGGTCACCCCTTGATCAGCAACGATGCAGCATGCATCGAAGGCTGGGATCAGGCGCTGGCCACATCGCTGATTTCCGCCACATTGCCGGGCTATACCGTTTTTTCTCGCCAGGATGCGATACATGCGTTCGCGGCGCTGTCTGGCGGTGGAGGTGTGCGCTTGAAGTTGCCGACCGGCGTGGGTGGTAACGGACAGTGGCGCATTGCCGACGCTTCGCAGCTCACGCAGGTGTTGGACAGCCTGCCCGACACCTATCTAGACACGCATGGCGCAGTGCTGGAGCGCAACATCCTGCAGCCGCTGACCCATAGCGTGGGCGAGCTATGCGTCGCCGGCATCCGGATCGCGTACTACGGCACGCAATGCAGCGTGCAAAGCGCGGATGGCACCGATGTCTACGGCGGCTCGGCGCTGCGCGTGTACCGTGGATCGCTGGAGGCATTGATGGCCACCGCATTGCCGCCGCTTGAGCAGCGGGTGGTCGAACAGGCGTGCAGATACGATCGATTCATCGCCGCTGCCTATCCTGAGTTGCAGATCTCCCGCCGTAACTATGATGTGGTTAGCGGCAAAGATGCTGGCAACGTGCAGGTGTGTGGCGTGCTTGAACAATCCTGGCGGATTGGTGGCGCCACACCGGCCGAACTCGCTGCAATTGCCGCGTTTCAGCAAGATCCTGCATTGCGGTGGGTCACTGCGTCCACACATGAAATCTATCAGGGCGAGCCGCCGGCCGATGCGCAGATCTACTACCGCGCAACGCAACCCGGGCCGGGGCCGTGTTACAAATACAGGAGGGTCTGTGTGACGTAATGGAAGCCAAACTTTCCAGTATCGATATCCCTGTCGGCGCGGATGCACTGAGTGGCACCTTGCTGACGCCCTCGGGCATGCCTGCCGTCCTGTTCGTGCACGGCTGGGGCGGCAGTCAACACCACAGTTTGGTGCGCGCACGCGAGGCTGCTGGTCTAGGCTGCATCTGCATGACCTTCGACCTGCGCGGCCATGAAGGCTACGCATCGATGCGCCAGACCGTGACGCGCGCGCAGAACCTGGACGACATCAAGGCCGCTTACGATCAGTTAGCGAGCTTGCCGTATGTGGATGCGCAGTCGATCGCGGTGGTCGGCCTGAGTTACGGCGGTTATCTGTCGGCATTGCTCACGCGCGAGCGCCCGGTGGAATGGCTGGCGTTGCGTTCGCCCGCACTCTACAAGGATGCGCATTGGGACCAGCCCAAGGTCAGCCTCAATGCCGACCCGGATCTGATGGCCTATCGTCAGCAGCGCCTGCGTCCGGAAGACAACATCGCCTTGGCCGCTTGTGCCGACTACAAGGGCGATGTGTTGTTGGTGGAAGCAGAGCACGATGTGATCGTGCCGCAGCCGGTGTTGCACAACTATGCGGCTGCGTTCGTGCAGGCGCGTTCGCTCACATCGCGCGTGATTGCTGGCGCCGACCATGCGCTGCGCATCAAGGAACATCAGCAGCAGTACACGCGTGCGCTGATCGACTGGCTGACTGAAATGGTCGTCGGGCGCCGCATCGCACTGGCCAAGGAGGTGGTGGCAACGCGTAAGCAATTGCTCAAGGATCAGCAAGGCGCTGCTGCGACCCAGATGGAGCAGGCCGCCCCGGTATTTCGTGGCGACATTCGCGCGGTGGAGAAGACCTCGGGTTAGTTGCCCGGCATCGTGGCGCATGGAGGGAGGGTGGCCACACAGGCATCGCCTCTGTGCGTGATGGAGCCCAGGCGCGCATCGAAGGCTTGTTGGGTTGATTAGCCTGAAATGCGTGCCGGTGCAGATGCGCTCTGGGTGCAGGCGAGTGGACTCTTCGACGTGTATCGCTCCACAGGGCAGAACGGGCCCAAGCGGGCCCGTTCTGATGCAACGCATCGCGCGACGGTGGCGCTTTCTGCCAAGCCGCTACAAGCGATTAAACACGCGGGTCGGTCGGGTTACGACGCGCCGCTGCATCGTGATGCTCGGAGTCGAATGCCTCACGCACTGCATGCCTGGCCTTTTCCCAACTCAGGCGCGAATTGGCCTTGAAGCGGTCCCAGCCATCGCCCAGATCGCGTTCCAGGTGATCATCCCACTGGCGGCCGGCGTGCTGCTGGCGCGCCTGCATGCCATAGCGATAGGCCGGGCGATAGTCGTCATAGGAATAGTCGGTATCGCGGTAGCTGGCGCTGTCGAAGCGGCCTTCGTAATGCGTGTCGCTGTCGCGGTAGACCGTGTGGGTGCGGTCTGCCCGGTCCCACGCATCGCGTGCGGCAAGACGGGCTTGGTCCCATTCCAGGCGCGATTGACCGCGGTTACGCGGCCATTCGCCAGCCAGTGTGGCTTCGGTTTCTTCCCAGGTGCTGGTGGGGCGGGTTTCGCGAGCCTGCAAACCGAATCCATAGACGGTTGCATAGTCGCGATCGTAATCGGTGCCTTCCTTGTAGTAAGGACGATTGCGATGTTCCTGGCGCCAGTATTCGGTCTCTACCGTCGGATCGAGACGTTCAGCCACGCCCTTACCCGCTGCAGCGCCTGCGACCACACCGGCTGCTGCGCCGATCAAGGTACCAAGCGGGCCGAATACCGTGCCTGCGAGCGCGCCTGCTGCTGCACCACCGGCGATGCCACCAACGCTCACGCCAACCGGATGCGCCCCGGGTGCACCGGAGATCGGGTCGCGGTTCAAATCCTTTGCTTCTTCTTTGCGTTCCTGCTCATTGAGATTGCTCATACCGCCTCCGGATTGTTGATGGATGCGCCCTGTAAATCAGGTCGCGAACGAGGCGCAACGATGGCGTTGAAAGAGTGAAACGTGCGTGCTTTGATGTGAGTGCCATCGCGACATGACTGAACTGTGCATCGCATTGCGGATGAGGTTGCTGACTCCCGCGCGCGGGGTGTGTGCAAGAAAAAAGGGCCGCTAGTGCGGCCCTTTTTCTACCCCTTGATGCACACCACCTGGCGCAGGGTGTGCAGCACTTCAACCAGATCCTGCTGCGCGGCCATGACCGCATCGATCGACTTGTACGCCGCAGGCGACTCGTCGATCACTGCCGCATCCTTACGGCATTCCACATGCGCGGTGGCCTCGCGGTGCTGTGCCAGCGTGATCTGCGCACGTGCAGCAGTTCTGCTCATCACACGCCCTGCGCCGTGGCTGCAGCTGTGGAAACTGTCGGCGTTGCCCAGCCCGCGCACGATGTAGCTGCGTGTGCCCATGCTCCCAGGAATGATCCCCAACTCCCCGCTCTGTGCGCTCACCGCGCCCTTACGGGTAATCAACAGTTCCTCGCCAGCGTGCGTCTCCTTCTGCACGTAGTTGTGGTGGCAATTGACTGCGAGCTTTTCCAGCTGGAACTTCGGCAAGCGATGACGCATCTCGGCCAGCACACGCGCCATCATCGCCTCGCGATTTTCGCGGGCGTAATCCTGCGCCCACGACACAGCTTGGACGTATTCGTCGAACAAGGGCTCGCCCTGCATGAAGAACGCCAGGTCCTTGTCGGGCAGATGAAAGCCCAACACACGATGCGCCAATTGCTCACGCGCGCGCTCGATGAAGTACGTGCCGATCAGGTTGCCGGTACCACGCGAACCGCTATGCAGCATCACCCATACCGCATCGGTTTCGTCCAGACAGATCTCGATGAAGTGATTGCCGCCGCCCAGCGTGCCGATCTGGCATTCCAGCTTGTCGGTGCGGATGCGCTTGTGTTGCTGCTTGATCGCGTCCAGACGTTGCACCAACCCCGACTGCGCGATGCGGGTTTCGATGCTGTCCGGCAGCTTGCGGTGCTCGCCGCCACGACCGTTGCCCACCGGCACGCCACGCTCGATGCTGGAGCGCAACTGCGCCAGATTATCGGGCAGGTCGTTGGCACGCAGCGTGGTGCGCACCGCGGCCATGCCGCAGCCGATGTCCACGCCGACCGCCGCCGGGATGATGGCGCCACGGGTCGGAATCACCGAGCCCACGGTCGCGCCCTTACCCAGATGCACGTCGGGCATCACCGCGACCCACGGACCGACAAACGGCACCGCTGCGATATTGCGCAGCTGCGCATGCGCCTGCTCTTCCAGTGGCACGCCGCGCACCCAGCCCTTGATCGGGGTGGTGCTGCCTTGGGCATGCAGAAATTCAAAGTGTCGTGAAGTACTCATTGTTGTCATTGCCTTGCGGCAGCGCGTGGCAGATCCTTCCGCCACGCGCTGCCTTTATTGCCTGATCGTCACCAACTGCTTCAGCACGCCATCCAGGCCGCCGAACACGGTGAGCTTGTCGATCTTTTCGGTGACCTTTTCCAGCGCCTCCAGCTCCTTCAAACGCATCAGCACCGGGCTGTCTTCGATCAGCTTGGCGGTGTTGAGCAACGAACGCGTGGCGTTGGCTTCTTCGCGCCGGCGGATGACGTTGGCTTGCGCCTGCTTTTCCGCCTGCACCACTGCATTGAGGATCTCGCGCATCTCACCCGGCAGGATCACGTCCTTGACGCCGACGCCCAGCACCTCGATGCCGAAGCCGCTCACGCTGCCACGCACATATCCGAAGATATCCGCATCCAGCGAGGCCTTGTCGCCCAACAACTCGTCCAGCGTCTTGGCCGAAACCGCCCGCCGCAAGCCGTACTGCAACTCGCGGTAGAGATAATCGCCGGCCTTGGCCACGCGCGTACGCATTGCCACGGCATCGGTGACGCGCATGCTGGCGGCCAGGTTGACCCGCAACGACACCTTGTCGCGCGTCAACAGCTCCTGCCCGGATACCTCGACCGACTGCACACGCAGATCGATCACTTCGGTGGCGATGTTCTTCTGGAAATTCCAGAACGCATACGCCCCCGGTCCGAACGGTGCGATCAGCTTGCCGTCGACGAACACCAGCCCTTGCGACTCGGCGGGCACGTCCATGCAGACCGCCACCCGCGACAGGGTGCCGAGCTGACGCAGCCTGCGTTGCACATCGGTGGGCATCTTCAGCCCATCGCCCAGTGGCAGGCTTTGCACCTCGATCGCCGCAGGGCCACGCCAGTACAGCATGCGCGTGCCCGGTGGCAAGACGTCGGCGAGCTTGCCGTTGCGGATCAGCAAGCCGACCTGTCCGGTACCGATATCGGCCAGTACGAAGTGCTGCGGCAGGGTACTGCCGAGCGTGTCGATCAGCATCTGCGCGTCGGGGCCTTCATAGGCGCCTTGCGTGATGGCGTGAACGCTGACTTCAGTGCGACCCAATGGATCGAACAGGCGATACACACCGGGGACACGCACGCACTCGAAGCGACGGTTGCGATACACCAGGCCGCGCTCGCCGTCACCGATCACGACCCTCTTGGTCCAGAACATGGCATTTCTCCTTAGGTGTGGCTCTGGTGGTCCGATCCGGGAATGCAGCCGTCCCGCCGCCCGGATCGGACTGCTGGCGAAACGTTTGCCGATGCAACGCGGCGTTGAAAGGTGGAAACGCCGGTGACGGCGGCCGTGCGGGGCGCAATGCGCTGTTGGCGCCTGCAAGTGCGTGACTACCGCGGTGCGATGACTTGCGCAGCGGTAGCGAACAGCGCAGCACGCGCGTCCAGGGCAAGGGCCCGGCAGGGGCGCCGCTGCTGCAGACACTCAGGCGATGGCTTGCCTGTTTGCCTGCGGCATGGGCGTTTCCGTAAAGGGACTTGCGTCCCGAGGAATGACCGAGAAGGTCATGCATGGAGCGGGATTCGAACCCGCGACAGACAGATTGCAAATCTGTTGCTCTACCCAACTGAGCTATCCAGTGGTGAGTATTCCGGAATCGAACCAGGCCTTCGGCTTTCGCCGCTGCTCCTCCAGGAGCCGATACCCGTAACGAGAAACCCTGAGAAAGAGTTCGGTATACGCCACGGCACAGCCGCGCGCACCAGCTGGAATAAACTCCAGGCCGCTGAATATCTTCCGCAGTGTTTCTGATTACCGTTAGAGCGGCAAATACAACGTAGCGAGCAGTTGTCAGGCGGGCGTGGACGGCACGCAGGAATCGCAGTGTACGAGTAGTACATATCGATTCGAGCACCGGCCGCGCCGGCCTGACGGCTGCGCATCAGTTCATTAGTCGCTCTTATTCAAATGGTCATTTTTGTATGTGCATGACCACGCGCCACCCGTGCCCGACACCTGGGCACAGCGCTCTCGCGCCTGGTCGCGTGCAACATCCCTGTTGTCGGGCAATCCATGCCCGGGTGTCCGGAAGATCATCCACAAAAGTCGATGCGAACGCACAACGAAAACGCCCCCGGATGCAGCATCCGAGGGCGTTCGCTTGCCTCGGAGATCGGGTGACCGATCTCCTTGTCAGGACATCAGTCGAAGCGGGTGATGCGCACGGCTGCTTTCTTCGTGCGCACAAACGATGCCGCGCGGTGTGCGCTGGGCAGTCGATTGAATCTGGCGGAATTGAGCAGGTGCATGCGTTTGATTCTGTGAAAGTGCAGGCGTGCCTGCCGAGGGCGCGAACATTACCTGCGTCTTTTTGATTGCGCAAGCACTTTATGCAAGTATTTTCGGATTATCTTTCGGGCAGTCGAAAGAGAATGCAGTGTGTGTATCGGTTGCGATGCGCTGTGGGGAATGGATGGAAGAAGCGTTGCCCGGCGATGCGCTGGTTTCACGCAGTGCAGATAAAGCATGTCGAGGCCAGCGAGTGGCTGTCTGGCAATGCACTGTGTGCCGGGCCAGCTCCGCCAGTGCGCACACGAGCCCGATGACTCACGCGCGCGCCACCATCGACGCGAACAATCAGCCGCCGTGTGTGCCCAGGGTGCGCGCGCCAGTCAGGATCATGCGCAGCATCTGTGAGATCTGCTCGATCAACTCGGGATCCTTCTCCGGCGGAGAATCCATCGCCACCGCGCCCATCGCAAACACCAGACGGGTAATCGCCTTGGACACCAGAGCCGGCGCGTGCAGCTTGGCGTTGTCGGCGGCGGCCAAGCGGATCAGGTCCACGCGCAGTTCGTCTTCGAAATAGGTCAGCTCGCGCTCCACCGCCTGCTTGAAGGCGTCCGAGCCCACCGCGCCTTCGCGCAGCAGCACGTGCAGCAGCTTGTCGTCGGCGCGCAGCTGTTCCATGAAGGCCTCGACCGAGACGCGGATGACGCTGCGGTCGGTGGAGGTGGCGCGCTGGCGGGCCTGCCCGATGATGGTGCGCAGCGAGCGGCCGGCCAGATCGATCAAGGCCACGGCGAGCTCATCCATGTCGCGGAACTGGCGGTAGAAGCTGTTCGGCGCAATGCCGGCCTCGCGTGCCACTTCGCGCAGGCTCAGCGTGGACAGGCTGCGGTGGGGGCCGATCAACGACAGCGCAGCAGCAATGAGATCCTCGCGTGAAATCGCCGGCTTGCGGGACGGCGGCGCGTCGTGGGAAGGCAGGGCGATGGAGGTCATGAGGGTGCAGCCGGGCGTGGGCCTGAATCATAGCCCCTCTGGCAATATACAAGTGTATACACGGCTGTGCATGCATGCGTATAGTGCAACCCATGAACCTGGCATCTCCTCCCAAGTCCAAGTCCCCGCTGCCGGCGCGTCTTGCGCGCCGGCTGGTGTCGCCGCACCTGTTCGATTTCTGGGCAACCCGGATCAACCCGTTGTGGACGCTGGAACAGCCGATGGCGCGCCTGGTCGAACGCACCCCAGCCAGCCGCGACGCGGTGACCCTGGTGTTGCAGCCCAACGGCCATTGGCGTGGCTTGCAGGCCGGTCAGCATGTGAGCCTGGGCGTGGAGATCGACGGTCGCCGCCTGCTGCGCAGCTACAGCCCGACCGTGCTGGCCGATGGCCGCCTGGCGATCACCGTCAAGGCGATCGAGGGCGGGCAGGTGAGCCGTTATCTGGCGCACGATGCGGCATTGGGCACGGTGGTGTCGCTGGACCCTGCCTTCGGCGACATGCTGTTGCCGACGACGCCGACACCGTTGCTGTTGCTGGCCGCCGGTTCGGGCATCACGCCGATGCGCGCGTTGCTGCAGGCCGCGGCACACGCTGGCATGCCGATGGACGTGGACCTGCTGTACTGGGTGCGCCAGCGCGACGAAGCCTGTTTTGTCGACGAATTCGCCGCGCTGGCCGCTGCGCATCCGCGCCTGCGCGTGCAGTTGCTGACCACCCGCGAAGGCGAGACGCCGGCCGCACGCATCGACACTTATCCGCTGGATCAGATTGCCGTGCTGGACCAGCGCCATGTGATGGTCTGCGGCCCGGGCGGTTTTGTGCAAGCCGCGCGCGAACGTCTGCAAGGACGCGTGGCTGCATTTCAGGCCGAAGCCTTCAGCGTGCCGGCACTGGACGAAAGCGAAGCAGGGCAGGTACAGGTCCAGCTGTCACGCAGCGGCCGTACGCTCACCTTGCCGCGCGGTCAGTCGCTGCTGGAGGGGCTGGAAGCGCAAGGCCTGCGGCCCAAACACGGTTGCCGCATGGGCATCTGCAACACCTGCGCCTGCGCGCGCCAGTCCGGTACCACGCGCCACCTGCTCACCGGTGAGCGCAGCAACGAACCCACCGCACAGGTCCGCCTGTGCATCAGTGCCCCGAGCACTGACCTGATCCTGGACCTTTAAGGAATCTTCATGAGCCGAGTCCATAACCGTGCCCTGTCCGCTGCCGAATTGCAGTCCTTCGGCGACGAACTCGATGCCATCCGCGCCCGCGTGCAGCGCCAGGTCGGCGCCGCCGATGCGCGCTACATCCGTCGTATCGTGGCTGCCGTGCGCTGGACCGGCGTGGCCGGTCGTGCGCTGTTGTTCCTGGGTGCGTTCGTGCACGGCGTGCTGATTCCGGCGTGGATTGCCGGTGTGGTGTTGCTGACGCTGTCCAAGATCCTGGAGAACATGGAGCTGGGCCATAACGTCATGCACGGCCAGTACGACTGGATGGGCGACCCGCAGCTCAACGGCAACACCTACGAGTGGGACATCGTTGCCACCGGCGACAACTGGCGCAAGACGCACAATTTCAAGCACCACACCTACACCAATGTGCGCGGCATGGACGATGACATCGGCTATGGCCTGCTGCGCATCTTCCCCGAACAACGCTGGCGCCCGTTCTACCTGCTGCAGCCCTTCATCGCGGTGGTATTCGCGCTGCTGTTCGAATGGGGCGTGGCGATCCAGGACCTGCGTCTGGGCCGCTGGTTCGCCGGCAAGATGAAGGCGGCCGAATTGCGCGCCTCGTTCCTGCCGGTCGGCCGCAAGATGGGTCGCCAGATGCTCAAGGACTACATCGTGTTTCCGTTGCTGGCCGGCCCGTTCTTCCTGACCGTGCTGCTGGGCAATCTTGCCGCCAACGTGCTGCGTAGCATCTGGACCTTCGTGATCATCTTCTGCGGCCACTTCACCGCCGATGCCGAAGTGTTCCCGAAAGACTCCATCCGCAACGAATCGCGCGGTCACTGGTATCTGCGCCAGCTGCGCGGTTCGTCGAACCTTACTGGCGGCAAGCTGATGAACGTGCTGTCGGGTAACCTGAGTCACCAGATCGAGCATCACTTCTACCCGGACCTGCCGGCCAATCGCTATGCGCAGATCGCGGTCGAAGTGAAACAGGTCTGTGCGCGCTACGGTCAGCATTACAACACCGGCTCGCTGCCGCGGCAGTTCGGTCAGGTGATGTGGCGGATCGTGCGCCACGCCTTCCCGAGCCGGCCCAAGCCGGTGCGCCACAGCAGCGGTGCATTGCAGAGCGCGTAATCGGATGCCCAACGCGTGATCGACATCGAAAGGCCGCCATTGGCCGCCTTTCTTGTTGCTGCGGTCAATGCGCCGTACTGCGTGCCTGTGCGTGATAGGCGATGAAACCAGTGGCCGGCAACGCGCGCGAGAACAGCCAGCCTTGCGCCAGATCCACGCCATGGGCGCGCAGATAATCGAGCTGCTCTTGCCGCTCGACGCCTTCGGCGATGGTTCGTAGTTGCAGCGTTTTGGCCATCTCGATGATATGCGCGGTCACTGCGCTGGTGGCCGAGTGGGTGCCGATGGTGTCCACGAACGACTTATCAATCTTCAACGCATCCAGCGGCAGACCTTGCAGATACTGCAGGCTCGAATAGCCGGTGCCGAAGTCGTCGATCGACACCGTGTGCCCGGCGCCACGCAGACGGGTGATGGTGGTGCGCGCCGCGTCGATGTCCATCAGGCTGCGTTCGGTCGCTTCCACCCACAGCTGGCCGCTGTCTATGCCGGTGCCACGCAACGCATGCTCTAGCACGCTCTGCACACGGCCGCTCTTGATGTCTTCGGCGGAGACATTGATGGCCACGTGCAGTGCCGGGTCGGCCGCCAGAGTGGGGCCGAGTTCGCGGATGACTTCGGCGACCACCAGGTCGGTGATCGGCAGGATCAGACCGCTTTCTTCGGCCAGCGGAATGAAGGCATCCGGCGGCACCAGCACGCCGTCGGGTTGCTGCCAGCGCACCAACGCTTCGGCGCCGACGCAGGCCCCGCTGTCGAGCGCAATGATCGGTTGGTAGTGAACGATGAACTCGCCACGCTGCACCGCGATTTCCAGCCGCGCCAGCGGCGACAGCCGCCGCCGCGACACCCACAGCACCGCACCGACCAGCAGCAGCGCCACCGCGATGCCCACCGGCACCAGTTGCAACCGTGCCGCCGCCAGCGGACCGCGCAGGTAGGCCACCGGTTCGGTGACCACCGCCGTCCAGTCGCCACGCCGGTCGCGTCCGAACAGTACCTGCGACAGCACGCGGTCGTCCGGTGCACGTTCGTCGGCTGGCTCGATCAGCAATCGTTCGGCGGCGGTGCCAGTACTGCTGAGAAGCTGCCCGTCCGGTGTGCCGATCGCCAGTTGCAGGCCGGGCGGAATATTGATGTCGGCCAACGTGTCGGGGTTGATCAGGACGTTGTAGTCGCCCAGTTGCAGTGCCATCAGCGGACGCTGCGGATTGGCCAACGGCAGTAGCCGCGTGGTCACTGCGATACCGCGCTTGACCACAAAATCGGCGGTGGACTGCGGAATGCTGTCGCGCAGTTGCCCCCATGAGGTACAGCTAAGACGACCTTGCTGGAAGCGCCCCAGCTCGACGATGTAATGGCTGGTCAGCACCAATGCGCGCATCTGCGCCAGATGCGCGGGCGAGCATGGCGGCAGCCGCGAGGCGGCCATATTCAGCAGTGCGCCATGTGCCTCGTCGAAGGCGGTTTCGGTGCGGCGGATCGCCAGCGCGGCCAGCTGGCTCAGCCTGCCCTCTTCGCGCGCCAACGCCAGCCGCCAGGCCAGGTAGTAGGACAGGCCAACCGGGAGCGTTGCGCAGAGCAACACCAGCAGCACGGTCACACTGATAATGCGTTGGCGTTTCACCTCACCACCCGCATCGACGGTGCGGCCGGTTCACGCACGGCCTCCGAGGCGATGCGAGCAATGCGTGCGGTAGCCAATGGCCAACGCAGGCTCGCCGTGCGTGCGAACGCGTCGCACGCAGCGATTGGTGACGCACGGCATTGACTGATGAGGCTGCACGTCGCGAATGTACGACACACGCGTGCGTTGCGCGCGTTTGTGGAGCAAAGCCGCCGTGATTTTTGTCAATTGCCCCTTGCAACGCATCATTGCAGTCGGGGTCGCCTGCGGATTCACGCGCCTCCACGCGATATCGCGTTAGGGTCGGATCGTCTGCGCTCCCGGACGGGAGCGGCGGGACAATCCGGTCCCATGCAAGGCGCTTTCACTGGAGGAATCACCCATGACAACGCAGAAAGAACGCGTCGGCGGCACCGATGCAGTGCCGATTTTCAAGATGCAGGAAACCACCCGCGACGGCGAGCTGACCAAGTACGTGGTCGGCGATACCGGCGTGGCCTTCGACAGCCTGGAAGGCGCCCAAGCGGCCGCCAACGATCTGGGCACGCTCAACGGCTGACCGCAGGCGACGTGCTAGCGGCACGCTGGTCGACCTACGGCGTGCCCTGCGCTTGATCGCCTGCATCATGCATGGCGATCACGCCTGTGGACCGATGCATACAGGATGTGCCGGTCGGGACTGTCAGTGCCGAGTCCCGAGTACCGAGGACGGCTCCCTGGTTACGGAAGCGGTTGCTCGGTCAGTCGCCCAGTGTGCGGTGTGTGGATTAGCGGTGCCAGGTCGAAGCCTTGTTCGCGTGCGTGCGCCAGATAGGCCTGCGCAATGTTTTCGTCCAGCTGCGGCAACCGTGCCAGCAGCCACAGGTACTTTCGATCGGGGCTGCCGACCAGTGCAGCGGTGTAAGCCGCGTCGATGCGCATCACCCAGTAATCGCCCTTGGTGAAGGGGATCCAGCGCAAGCCCTCTGGCAAGAAGGTCACCTCCAGCCGGCTGTGCGTGCCGTCGATCGCGCGTGCCTGGCCGATCGCTTCTTCCAGCTCGCCTTCTGCCGTGAGGCAGCGATTTTGCACACGCACATTGCCGTCGTCTTCCAGGGTGTAGTGCGCCGATACATCGGTGCAGTCCGCATCCTCGAAGCGGATCGGCAGGCGGGCGATTTCGTACCACGTGCCCAGATAACGATTCAGATCCAGCGAGGGGACAGTGGCGAGTTCGGGGTGGTGGCTCATACAGCCCTCTGCACAATGGAGTGGCGCCTGTTGTACGTGCATCGCCATGAAATACACGTTGGGATGTCAGGCATGCGGCCGTGCCGGGAGCGGCGGTGTGTGCGAGGACATCGGTGCTGTGCGCACTGGCGTTTGGCACGATGTGGTGATCCATTGGCTGCACGCGATGACCATCGCGGCGGCAAATCATAGCCCCCAAATATACGTAGCTTCCTAACAATAAGGGCGCTTCGCAGTGCCTGGCTGGCAAACCCGCGCATGGCGTGCGAATGACGTGCCTCAAAGTGCCATGCCGAACACGCTATGCCGCGCTGGCCGCACTCAGTGCGCGATCCAGTTTGCGATAGCCGATCGCTTCGGTCAGATGGCGCGTGGCGATGTCCGCGCTGTTGTCGAGATCGGCGATGGTGCGTGCCACGCGCAGGATGCGATGCATCGAGCGGGCGGACAGCTGCAGGTGTTCGATGGCGCGCTCAAGCAGCACTTGATCGTCGTGTTGCAGACGGCAATGCCGGTCGGTGTCGGGCTGATCCAGTTGCGCATTGGGCAGCGCTCCGCGCGTAAGCTGGCGCTGCCGTGCGGCGACCACGCGGCCACGCACGCTGGCGCTGTCCTCGCCAAGGTTGCCGCTTCGCAGTGCCTGCGGCGGTAGGCGTGGCACTTCGACATGCAGATCGATGCGGTCCAGCAACGGGCCGGAGATGCGGCTGCGGTAGCGGCGGATGCTGTCGCTGCTGCAGCGGCAGCGCCCGCTGCCATCGCCCGCCCAGCCGCACGGGCACGGGTTCATGGCCGCGACCAGTTGGAAGCGTGCCGGGAAATCCACGCTGCGCGCCGCGCGTGAGATCGTGACCAGACCCGACTCCAGTGGCTCGCGCAGCACTTCCAGGGTTTGTCGTTGCCACTCGGGCAATTCGTCCAAGAACAAGACGCCGTTGTGGGCGAGCGAAATCTCGCCGGGGCGCGGATGCGTGCCACCGCCCACCAGCGCGACTGCGCTGGCAGTGTGGTGCGGAGCCCGATACGGCCGCTGCCGCCAGCGGGCCAGATCCAGCCCGCGGCCGCTGATGGACGTAATGGCCGCTGTTTCCAGTGCTTCGGCTTCGCTGGCTTCGGGCAATAGGCCTGGCAAGCGCGAGGCCAGCAAGGTCTTGCCGCAGCCAGGGCTGCCGACCAGAAGGAGATGATGCCCACCGGCAGCGGCGATCTCCAGCGCGCGGCGGGCGTGCGGTTGCCCGCGCACATCGGCCATGTCGGGCAGGGCGCGGGCGCCGAGCGCCTGCACCGCCAACTCGGCGGCAGGCGCTTTCTGGCTGCCGTTGAGCGTGGCGCAGACGTCGAGCAGCGTGCGCGCGGTGAAGGCTTCGACGTGCCCGGCAATCGCGGCTTCGGCGCCGTTGGCCAGCGGCACAATCAATCGTCGCCCTGCCTGCGCGGCCGCTAGCGCCGCGGGCAGCACGCCATCGACGCCGCGCAGCTCGCCGGTGAGCGCAAGCTCGCCGAGGAATTCGTAATCGGCCAGGGCCTGGCGGTCGATCTGCCCGCTGGCAGCCAGGATGCCGAGTGCGATCGGTAAATCGAACCGGCCGCCTTCTTTCGGTAAATCGGCCGGCGCCAGATTGATGGTGATGCGCCGGGCGGGAAATTCGAACTGTGCGCACAGCAGGGCAGCACGTACGCGCTCGCGTGATTCGCGCACTGCCGCTTCGGGCAGGCCCACGATCTGGGTAGAGGGAAGACCGCCGGAGAGATGCACTTCCACCCGAACCTCGGGCGCGTGCACCCCCACGCGGGCACGGCTATGCACCAGCGCCAGACTCATGGTGGGTGGCCTAACTCAGGGGGTGGTGGGCGGTGCAGCGGGCGGCGTGCCGGGCGCGCGCGCCTCCAGTGCGGCGACGGTCTGCTCCAGCGCGTCGAGTTTTTCGCGGGTACGCAACAGCACCGCGCGCTGCACGTCGAATTCTTCGCGGGTGACCAGGTCCAGCTTGCCCAGCCCGGCCTGCAGCGCGCCCTTGAAAGTGCTCTGCAGTTCTTCGCGCGATTGGCGCAGGCCCGGCGGCACTAGGTCGCTGAGGCGGCGGGCGAGGTCGTCGAGCTGATTGAAATCGATCATGGTGTTCTCCGCAGGTCCGTAGGAAGCCTAGTGCAGGCCGGGACACGCGGGACATCGGCAAGGCAGTCGGCAGGCAGTAAGAATAGTCCCATTCGGCTGTCGTCTGCGGTGACGGCAGTGCACGGTTGGATGAGTGTTGCCCCCGTCCACGGTATGCTGCGCGGCCGTCATGCCCTGGGACCTGCACCGATGAAAATGATCATGGCCATCGTCAAACCGTTCAAGCTCGACGATGTGCGCGAAGCGCTCGCCGGCTGTGGGGTGGCGGGCATCACGGTGACCGAGGTCAAGGGCTTCGGACGCCAGAAGGGCCACACCGAGCTGTATCGCGGCGCCGAATACGTGGTCGATTTCCTGCCCAAGGTGAAGATCGAGGTGGCAGTGACCGACGACCAGGCCGAGCGCGTGGTCGAGGCGATCGTCGCGGCGGCCGGCACCGGCAAGATCGGAGACGGCAAGGTGTTCGTATACGACCTGGGCACGGTGGTGCGCATCCGCACCGGCGAACTGGACAGCGACGCGCTGTAGGGTCGCGACGGCTTGCCAGGTGCAAGGTGCGCGCTGCAGGTGGTGAAGGGGGTGACGCCCTCTGCCCGCGCAACTGCGCTTCCGAGGCTCCGTATTGCTGAGGCAGCAATGCCACGGCACCGCCGTGGCATTGCACCGATCGCAGGGCTCTCGGGCCGCTCAGGCCTTGCGTCCGCGCGCCGCGCGCGCTGACTGCGTTGGCTGTGCAGCGCATCACTGAAGCTGCTGCACGGTTGGGTGCGGATGGGCCAAGCCGCCGCAGGCAGGCACCACAGTTGCCATCCGCGTTTCATACCATTTCAATACCGCCAAGTATCGCAGCCGAGCTTCCGTTGATTGCCATGGAGAGGCAGGCTGAAGTGATGAGACGGCACTTTTCAGTGCTGGCCAGATGGCAATGCCGGCCGCGCTTGTCGCCGCCCCGCGACTTGCCTACTCTAATGCGTAATACCATTCCAATACCGGAGTTCGACATGAAGCGACGCAACAGCAAGCCAGGCGTGCGCCTGTTTTCGGTATTGGCGGCGCTGGGCATGGCTGCACCGGCATTGGCGCAGGTGGCGACCGAACCGGTCACCCAGCCAGCGATCTATCCGACGCCGGTATCGATCACGCTAGACGGCGCGACGGTCACCTTGGACCGTTCAGTGGTGCTGGTGGTCGCACTTGGCACGGACAAGGCCACCGTCGCGCTGGTGCGCAGCATTCTCGGCAGCGCCGGTGTCACCAAGATTGCGACCGCCACGCGCTTGCCTGCCACGCTGGACCGCCCGCACGTCGTGCTCGGCACCGGCGATGCGGCAGTGGTGCGCGATGCATTGACGCGTAGCAAGGCGACGCAGGACACCCACAAGGAGGGCTATACGCTGGCCAGCGTTGCGCTGGACCGCGGTAGCCTGATCACGCTGGCCGGCCACGACGGTGATGGCCTGTTCCATGCGGCGCAGACGCTGCGTCAGCTGGTCGAGCGACCAGCTATCCCGGCGCTGACGATCCAGGATTATCCGGCCATGCCGATCCGCGGCACGATCGAAGGCTTCTATGGCGCCCCGTGGTCGATGAGCGACCGCAGCAAGCACATCGATTTCCTCGCCCGCACCAAGGCCAACACTTTCATCTATAGCCCGAAGGACGACCCCTACGCGCGCGATCGCTGGCGCGATCCGTACCCGAAAGCGACGTTGCAGGCACTGGGCAAATTGGCCGCCACCGCCAAGCGCAATCATGTCGATTTCGTCTACGCGATTTCGCCCGGCCCCACGGTTTGCTTCTCCGATCCGGCCGATGCAAAGGCGCTGCTGCGCAAGTTCGATGCATTCCGCGCGTTGGGCGTGCGCAGCTTCTATGTGGCGTTGGACGACATCGAATACACCAAGTGGAATTGCGAGCGCGACAAGACCACCTTCGGTGAGTCCGGCGCGCAGGCGGCCGGTATTGCGCAGTCGCATCTGCTCAATCTGGTACAGGCAGATCTGGTTGCGCGGCACGATGCAACCTCGGAATTGATCATGGTGCCGACCGAGTATTACGACGCCAAAGAGAGCCCGTACAAGGAGGCGCTGCGCAAGCACCTGGACCCGAAGATCGTGGTGCAGTGGACCGGTACCGACGTGGTGCCGCCGGCCATTTCCATCCCCGACGCGCGTGCTGCCACCAAGGCATTCGGCCGCAAGACGCTGCTGTGGGACAACTACCCGGTCAACGATTTCGAAACCTCGGCCGGGCGCTTGCTGATGGCGCCGTATGCGCGGCGCGAGGCCGGCCTGTCGGCCGAGTTGTCCGGCATCGTGTCCAACCCGATGAATCAGGAAGTGCCCAGCCGCGTTGCAGTGATGGGACTGACCGCGTTCGCCTGGAACGACAAGGACTACGACGCGCAACGCACCTGGCATGCGGCAGCGCGTGATCTGGCCGGCGGCGATGCGCGTGTCACTGCGGCATTGCTGACCTTCTTCGATACCCAGCACTTGGCGCCCACCTTCGGTAGCCAGCCGTGGCAGGAACAGGCGCCACGCTTGAAGGCCGTGCTCGATCATGTGCGCGAAGCGATCGCACTCGGCGATGCTGCAGCGCGCACGCAGGCGATTGCCGAATTGGCGCGCACTGCCGACGAGATGGCTGCGGCGCCGCAGATCATTCGCGAGGGCGTGGCTGACAAGGGCTTTGCCGAGCAATCGCGCCCCTGGCTGATCGCGATGGAAGGCTGGGGCGGCGCGTTGCAGAAGACGGCAGCCGGGCTGGATGCGGCAAATCGCGGCGACACCGAAGCGCCCGCATTGTTCGCCGAGGCGGCTGCACGCGCCGCGGTCGCTGCTGCGGTTCCGTCGATTCCCGGCGCGACCCGCTTTGGTGGCCCGGTCAAGATCGCCGACGGCGTGCTCGACCGCTTCATCGCGCAGGCGCCGCGCTTGATCGCCTATCGCGAGGTCGCCGATCCGGCAGCAGCAAAGTGATGGGGTAGTACGTAGGCACAGCTGCGCGCATGGGCGACCATTGGCGTCGCTGTGCATGCAAACACGGCAGCGCCGTTGCCATCTGCAGCGCAGCACGTTGCATCGCGCGCTCGAGGGATGTCGGCTCTACAGATCAAACCGACGAAATCAGCGCAGCAGATGGCATGACCCAATGGGGTCAGCTGCTTTCGTCAGCAGCGCTGATCACACAATACCTTTCAAGCGCCGATACAGCCGCTGCCAGCCGCTGCGAATCGCCTGTACCCAGCGCGGTTCGGCATTGCGTGCGGATTCGTCGGCAGTCGGCGCGATGCCGGCAAGGCGCTGGCGCATTTTGTGAAAGTTGGCCACGTCGCTACGCTGCAGCTGACGTGCCAGCGTGCCGCGCTGCAGCCAGCGCGGGAATCGCCACGCCGAGGTGAAATCGATCAGGACCGGCACGCCCGCACTGACCACCACATTGGTGCCATGCAGATCGTTATGGGTGATGCCGAACGCATGCAACCGGCGCAGCGCCTGCTGCAATTGCTGGAAGACGTCCTGGCCCACGACGGTGCGGGTGCTAAGCGTGTCGCCGGGAATGAATTCCATGCCCAACGCCAGGCCGCCTAGCGTGCCGAGCAAGGCCGGTGCATGCCGCCAGCCGTGCAGCTGCCGCAGCATCCTGGCCTCGTGGCGCACCATCAACCGCGCGATGGGCGCCAACAGCGTGCGGCGATAGCGGCCGTAGTCCTTGACCACCGCCAGCTGCCCATCCATGTGGGTGCGGTAGACGTCGGGCTCGAGCAGCCGGGTGCCTTGCTTGAGCAGAACGGGAGTGACGAGGTGCAGGCTGGACACATCCAGCGGCTGGTAATGCATGGCAGTTCTCCGGACCCTGCCGGCGCGGAGATGTCACGCGTTGCACAGGTTCACGATAATCGAGGGGGTCGGCCCGGATAATTTTAGAATTTGCTAGTACTGAAATTACATTTATTTAATAAATGTAATGTTCTGGAGATGGAACGGCTTTGTTAATCAGGCGCTTGGCGGAATTTTTCCGCTTTATGGCTACGCGCTGGCGACTGATGCGGGCAACGCCAGCGGCAAGTAGCGTTGTCCTATCGCCAGCGCGATGCCTGGCACCTAGTAAGCGCCTAGGCAACTCAGGCCTGTGGCTGCGCGGCAATGGTCACATCGCTTCTTGCAGCTGGTGAGACTCCGGACACTGTGCCGGCTGCGGTCAGGGGGGGCTGCATCACGCGTTAGCACGGGCACGCTCTTTGGCGGCGCCTGGATCGATGTCGCATGACATCCGGTGATGCCGGGAAAGCCTCCGAATTTCGACAGCAACTGCGCCACTTCCAGACGCCGTCAGGTGACCCCTGCGTGCGCAAGGATGGAGTACGACTCATTGGGGGATGCGATGAAAAGGACCGCAACACTGCTGTTGGCTTGCACGGCGTTCGGCGTCACGGCTCAGGCCTCGGCGCAATCGTTGTCGCGCGGCTGGGACAGCTACCATCAACAGCAAAAGCAGCAGATTGGCACGCAGGGCATCACCGCGCCGGCTGCGCAGTCGGCGCGCCCCGCGCAAGCGGGCATCGGCGGAGCACCAGCCGTTGTCGGTGGAAGTGGCACCAGCCAGCTCGGCGAGCCTGGCGGATTCGGCACGGTGACCGAGCAGACGTCGGCGCAGGCAGTCCCTGCCGCACCTGCCTACGTACCGCCGCCGCCGCGCGAAGAAGAGCAACGCCTCAAGAGCGGCATGTTCCTTGGTGTGCAGAGCGGCAAAGCCAAGGTGTTTGAAAACGGCGAGCAGGATATGCAGGGCTTCAACGTCGGCTACCGCTGGCGCGCAGGTCCAGTCACATTGATCGGCATCGAAGCCGCAACCGGGAAAGTGGATGGTTCCAAGGACGCGGACGGCTTCGTTGTCATTCCAAACGTGGACTTCGGCAGCATCGGTGGAACGGCACGCTTCAACTTTGGCGATGTCCCGGTATTTGCGCTTGTGCGGCTGGGCTACTGGGGCGGCACGGCGAAGGGTGAGGACTACAACGAACGCGTTTATGGCGCGTATGTGGGCGCCGGTCTCGGTGTGGACATCGGCAGGCACGTCAGCTTGAGCGCGCTTTACACGAATTACGTCTACGCTGACGCGTATTACGACGACTATGAAGACCTCACGATCAACCGTGCGGAAGTGCTGAGCTTCGGAGCCGAAATCCGCTTCTGATGTGGGTCAACGGCAACGACGGGCGGGCGGCAGCGCTCGCCCTGCTGCGGCATGCCGCATGGCGGCCGCTAGGCAGCAGACAGCAACCCGGTTTGAAGCTGCACCGCAGACAGGTGTCGGCATTGCACAGCCATCCATGCGGGGTGTTGTAGTGTCGCGCTCAACGCAATGATTCAGCCGTGGGCGAGGGCAGATGGACGCATTGGCGCAGTTTTTGACAGACGAGCAGGACCCGGTGGCTGTGGGCAAGATCCTGCCCAAGGTCACCGAGCTGCTGACCCGCGACGAGCAGGTCGAGTACATCGCCGTGCAGAAGAAGATGGTGATGAACCTGTCGCCGGACGCGGTGGTGCTGACCAACCGCAGGTTCATCGTGGTCTACCCGAAACTGTTCGGCATGACGTTCCGCGATTTCCCCTGGCGCGAGGTGCTCGATGTGCACATGAGCGAACAGATGCTCGGGGCTACCATCATGTGCCGCACCACGCAAGGCGCCTACGCATCCATCGACAGCCTCCCCAAGAAACAGGCGCGGCGCGTGTATGCCTATGCGCAGCAGGTGGAAGAATCCGCCTACGAAAAACGCCAGCAGCTGGAGATCGACAAGCTGCGTGCGGCCGCCGGCGGCGTGGTGGTGCATGCACCGGGTGCGCCCGGCACGGCGGTGCCATCTCAGCCCACGCCTGCCCCTGCCACCGACGATCCGATACAGGTGCTGAGCAAGCTCAAGCAATTGCTGGATGCGGGGCTGATCACGCAGGACGAATTCGACGCCAAGAAAACCGAAGTGCTGGGGCGGTTATAGGCCACTTGGCACAGCGCGCGTTGGTCGGCTTTGAACGCGCCGCGCGATAGATCGCCATCGGTGACGCAGCAACGGTCGCGAATCACTGATGCGCCCATCGTACGGCTGCGTTGTCGATTGATTGCCGCTCCAGAGGGCCGCTAGCCGCCCTCTGGCCTCACACTCGACCGCCGTTGCGCGAACCGGCAGGCCGAGACGGTGCGCTAGAGCATCGGCCCGCGCGCTGTAGGCACGCAGGCGGTGTCACGCAAAAAGCAGCTGCCAAACACCTGTTACGCACTGCCAGGCGGGCGCGGCCGGTGCCACGAATCACCCGCGACCATGCCTGCGCTGCGAGTGCGAGCACCGCCCGGTCCGGCCGGCGGCGGTTGGCTTGTCGCGCTTACTCGCCCAGCGCCTTGGCTACGAACGGCGGCGCCACCAGCACGCCGGTGTGCAGGTGGGCGGTGTAGTAGAGCGTCTCAAAGCCCTTGGACTGGGCATCGGCCTGGCGGAAGGCGAAGTCGGCGTTGGCCTGCTTGCTGGCCATGGTCACGCTCCACCAGCCGGTGGGGTAGCACGGCTGCGGGAACGGCAGGGTCTTGAACGACTGGAAGCCGGCCTTGCCCATTTCGGTGCGCATTTCGTTGATCAGCGCCAGCAGCGCCAGCGGCGATTCGGACTGCTGCACCAGGATGCCGTCGTCCTTCAGCGCCTTGAAGCAGCTCTCGTAGAAGGCCTTGTTGAACAGGCCTTCGGCCGGGCCCACCGGGTCGGTGGAATCGACGATCACGATATCCACGCTGCCGGCCGGGCAATTGGCCATGTAGGCCACGCCGTCGTCGAACAGCAGCTCGGCGCGCGCGTCGTGGTTGGAATCGCACAGCTCGGGGAAATACGTCTCCGACATGCGGGTGACCTGCTCGTCGATGTCGCACTGGGTGGCGCTTTCCACGCCCGGGTGCTTGAGCACCTCGCGCAGGGTGCCGCAGTCGCCGCCGCCGATGATCACCACGCGCTTGGGCGCGGCGTGGGTGAACAGCGCCGGGTGGCTGATCATCTCGTGGTAGAAGAAATTGTCGCGGCTGGTCAGCATCACCGCGCCGTCGATCAGCATCAGCTTGCCCCAGTCGGTGGTCTGGTAGATCTCGATCTTCTGGAACGGGGACTGCACCTCGTCCAGCTTGCCGCTGATGCGAAAGCCGATGGCCGAACCGGTCGGCTGGAAGTGTTCGATGTACCAGTTGTCGTTGGTGCTCATGCGGACGTCCTAATCTAGAAGAAGCGGGCTGTTCCTTCTCCCGGCGGGAAAAGGTGGCGCGTGGCGCCGGATGAGGGTCGGGCGTCGCCTCGTGCAGCGCAGACTGCGCAGCGGCTGACCCTTGCTCGACCCCGATCCGGTCAGGAGCAGGGTGTGAAGTCGGCGCGGATTGTAACGGACCCTGCGCGTGCCAGGCGTTACACTTCACGCCCTTTTTTGCCCCAGCCGAGACAACGAAATGAGCGATTGGTCCCTCGACCAAGCCCGCAAGACCTACTCGATCCCGCATTGGGCCGATGGGTATTTCGATGTGAACGCTGCCGGACACGTGGTGGTCACCCCGACTGCCGATGGCCCGGCGGTGTCGCTGCCCGAGGTGGTGGATGCCGCGCGCGCGGCCGGCGCCAAGCTGCCGCTACTGGTGCGCTTTCCGGACATCCTGGGCCAGCGCCTGGGCAAGCTGCAGGCGGCGTTCGCGCAGGCGCAATCGGAGTGGGACTACGCCGGCGGCTACACTGCGGTGTACCCGATCAAGGTGAACCAGCACCGCGGCGTGGCCGGCACCCTGGCCAGCCATCATGGCGACGGTTTCGGCCTGGAAGCGGGCAGCAAGCCGGAGCTGATGGCGGTGCTGGCGCTGTCGCGTCCGGGCGGGCTGATCGTCTGCAACGGCTACAAGGACCGCGAATACATCCGCCTGGCACTGATCGGCCGCAAGTTGGGCCTGCAGACCTTCATCGTCATCGAAAAGCCTTCCGAGCTGACCTTGGTGTTGGACGAGGCGCGCGCGCTGGACGTCAAGCCCGGCCTGGGCGTGCGCATGCGCCTGGCCTCGCTCGGCGCGGGCAAGTGGCAGAACAGCGGCGGCGACAAGGCCAAGTTCGGTCTCTCGCCGCGCCAGGTGCTGGACCTGTGGAAGACGCTGCGTGACACCGAGTACGCCGACAGCCTGAATCTGCTGCATTTCCATATGGGCTCGCAGATCTCCAACGTGCGCGACATCGCCAACGGCATGCGCGAGGCCACGCGCTATTTCGTTGAGCTCTCGCGCCTGGGCGCGAAGATCAGCCACGTGGATGTCGGTGGCGGCCTGGGCATCGATTACGAAGGCACGCGCTCACGCAGCTATTGTTCGATCAACTACGGCCTGCATTCGTACGCCAGCAACATCGTGCAGCCGCTGGCCAGCGCCTGCGAAGAACACGGCCTGCCGCCGCCGCGCATCGTCACCGAATGCGGGCGCGCGATGACCGCGCACCACGCGGTGCTGATCGCCAACGTCTCGGAAGTGGAGCAGGCGCCCGAAGGCCGCGTGCCGGACGCGCACGCCGACGAACCGGCAGCGATCCGCCACCTGCGCGAGATCCACGACGAGCTCGACATGCGCCCGGCAGTGGAACTGTTCCAGGAAGCGCAGCACTTCCATGCCGAAGGCTTGAGCGCCTATGCACTGGGCCAGATCGACCTGACCCACCGTGCACGCATCGACGATTTGTTCTATGCCATCGCCCACGGCGTGCGTGCGCGCCTGAGCTTCGACGAGAAGAGCCATCGCCCGGTGCTGGATGAGCTCAACGAGCGGCTGGTGGACAAGTACTTCGTCAACTTCAGCGTGTTCGAGTCGATCCCGGACGTATGGGCGATCGATCAGGTGTTCCCGATCGTGCCGATCGAACGCTTGAACGAAGCGCCGCAGCGGCGCGGCATCATCGCCGACATGACCTGCGATTCCGACGGCATGGTCAAGACCTATGTCGAGAACGAAAGCCTGGACAGCTCGTTGCCGCTGCACAGCTTGAACGCCGGTGAGAGCTATCGCATCGGCTTCTTCCTGGTGGGTGCCTACCAGGAAATCCTCGGTGATATCCATAACCTGTTCGGTGATACCGATGCGGTGGAAGTGGCGGTGGATGGCGATGGCTATCGCATCGTGCAGCAGCGTCGCGGCGATACCACCGACGTGATGCTGGATTACGTGGGCTACCAACTGGCCACGCTGCGTGCCACCTATGCCGAGCGCATCGCCGCCGCACAGCTATCGCCGGAGCGCGCGCAGGAATTGCACGACGCACTGGAAGCCGGCCTGACCGGTTACACCTATCTGTCCGACGAACCGTTGGGCTGAGGCAGGACGCGCGCTGCGGCCGATGCCGTGGCGCGCCTGCAGCGCTGATGCAAGATCAGCGCTGTTTCCGCGGCACTGGAGCTTTGCAGGACCACTAAGCAGTCGCCAAGCGGACGCGGCTATTACTTGATCTGGCATACACCTGTCAGACACTGCACCGTCGGGCTTTGAAGGCCTGGCCGCTTGCAGCCGCTCAGCCACGTACGCATGGCGTTAGAGAGGTGCGCAACAGCGCAGCCCCACAGCACTGCGAACCACGATCAGCGCGACTGCGCGCCGTTGATCGGCAGAGTGCCGCGCCGTATGCCATTCAAACGACCGGCGCACGATCGAACCAACGCAAGCGATGTGTTTCGCAAGCGGTGCCGTGTGACGTGCAGTGGTTTGTTTGATAACGCAGGTGCGCCAATGGTTTCTTTCGCAGTGGTCTTATTCATTGCGCTCTTCTATGTCATGCGAAGAACGCAAATTCGCCTGCAATCAGGCGCTCACTGCACTGACGCGACACGCATCGCGTTTTGTGTGTGGCCCTGCATGCAGCGCCGAATCTGCAACCAGACGTATGCTTCCAGAACACTAGTTGCAATCACACTTCAGCAAAAATTATTTGCAGGAAACGCGAAATTCGTGATTTTTGCACGGTTCATTGTGTTGCCCAATTGTTAGTGTTTATTAACTTGCCGGGAAGCAAGTGCTTCAAGAAAAAGCAGCTGCACGTCTTGGTGGGAACTTGCGTGCCACTTCGTTGTACGTCTCATTGTGCGTCTTTATCGAGTGTTCCAACTGCGTATCGCCGGCATCTGCTGGTGGTCGATGGCGTTTTCTACCTCACGTTTTCAGGCCAAGTGCTGATCCGGCGTCTCGTTGACCGCATTGCGGGCAAGACGCGTTGGGCGACTGCGCGCCACACAAGAAGGATGCACGCAATGCACGCTGACGCCTCTCCCGTGATTCCCCTGACCAAAGCGCAACGCGGCCTATGGGTCGCCAGCAAGTTGCATACCGACAACACCTTGATGTTGTCCGAAGCGTTGGAGATGTTCGGTCCACTCGACCCGGACTTGTTGCTGCGCGCAAGCATGCAGCTCACGCGCGAGTTCGACACGCTGCGGCTGTGCATCGTCGAACACGATGGTGTGCCCGGCCAGGTGATCCGGCCCGAATACACGGCCGCCATTCCGTACTTCAATCTCAGCGAAGATCCCTCGCCGCGCAACGCGGCCGAGCATTGGGTGGACGAACAAATCCGCAAGCCGGAAAACCTGCAGGACGGACCGTTGTGGCATTGCGCGGTGTTCCGTCTTGGCGAAGATCACCACATGTGGGTGCAGTGCGTGAGCCATCTGGTGATGGATGGCTATTGCGCATCGATCATGATGCAGCGCATGGCGGTGCTCTATAACGCCTACGCCGCCAATAGCGAGCCGGAACCTGCACAGTACGGCAGCGCGCTGTCGTTGAACGAACTGGAGCAGCACTACCGCGAGTCCGATCGCTTTCAGCGCGATCGTACCTACTGGATGCAACAGCTGGCCGACCTGCCGCCGCCGGCCACCCTGGCGCGGCCGGGCAATCAGTTGTCCACCGGCTTGCTGCGCGGCACCGGGCAGTTTTCGCCGCAGCAAGTGGTGCGTTTGCGTGCGTTGGGCAAGGAGTATGGCGCCAGCCTGCCGCAGATGTTGATCTCGCTGATTGCCGCGTATTACTACCGCTGCACCGGTGCCGAGGATCTGGTGATTGCAATGCCGGTGACCGGCCGCATCAATGCGCGCTATCGGCAAACCGCCGGCCTGGTGGCCAACGTGATTTCGCTGCGTTTGAAGATGGATCCGCAGCAGCCGATCCATAGCCTGTTCGCGCAGGTGTCTTCGGTGGTCAAGCATGCTTTGCGGCATCAGCAATACCGCTTCGAGGATGTGCGTCGCGACCTGGGCGTGTTCGGGATCGAACAGAAGTTCGCGCGGTTGGCAGTGAATATCGAAGCCTTCGATTACGCGCTGCGCTTCGGCGAGGCCTATGCAGTGCCGCACAACCTCTGCAACGGTCCGGCCGACGATCTGACCATCTTCTGTTACGAGCGTGGCGATGGCGCCGCGTTGCGCTTCGATCTGGATGCCAACCCGGCGTTGTACGACAGCGACGAGCTGGCAGAACATTGCCGCCGCCTGACCCACCTGGCCGATGCGGTACTGGCAAATCCGGAATGCGCACTCGGCCTGATCGATGTGCTGGGTCACGATGAGCGTCAGCAGCTGCTGCACACCTGGAACGACACCGCAGCGCCGCTGCCGGAGCCGAGCACGCTGTTGCACGGCATGTTGCAGCGTGCCGAGCTGATGCCGGCGGCGGCGGTGGTGCAATACGACAACCGCACGCTGGATTACGCCACGCTGTGCGAGCTCGCCTCGCGCGTCGCGGCGCAGTGGGTGGCCGACGGTGTGGGCCCCGGCGATGTGGTCGCCATCGCGTTGCCGCGCAGCGAACAATTGCTGGTGGCGTTGCTGGCGGTGATGTGGAGCGGGGCGGCGTATCTGCCGCTGGACCCGGAAAGCCCGGCCGCACGCAATCGGCAGATGCTCAACGACTCCGGCGCCATCGCGCTGGTCTGCGAGCCGGCATTGTGCGAGCGCTATCTGCTCGGTGGCATGGTCTGGCTGGATCCGCGCCCTGCGGTGTTGCCGGCGGCGATCGCACCCCAGGCCACGCCGGATGGCACCGCCTACGTGCTGTACACCTCCGGCTCGACCGGCGCGCCCAAGGGCGTGGAAATCAGCCATCGCAATCTGTTCAACTTTTTGCATGCGATGGAGCACGAACTGGCATTGCGCCCGCGCGACCGCGTGCTGGCAGTCACCACCATCACCTTCGATATCGCCGGGCTGGAGTTGTATCTGCCGTTGCTGGTGGGTGCACGCGTGGTTATCGCACCGGCCGGTATCACCCACGATCCGCGCAGCCTGTCGCGCCTGATCGCACACGAACAGATCAGCGTGGTGCAGGCCACGCCGTCGTTGTGGCGCATCCTGTTGGCCAATGAGGATCTGGCGCTGGACCGGATCCACGCGTTGGTCGGCGGTGAAGCTCTGGTGCCGGAGTTGGCGACGCAGTTGCTGAGCCGGGTGGGGCGCCTGACCCAGTTGTACGGGCCGACCGAAACCACCATCTGGTCGACCATCATGCCGTTGCAGCTGACCGATGCCGCAGCCCCGCCGATCGGCAGGCCGCTGCTCAATACGCGGGTCTATGTGCTGGATGCGCAACGGCAACCGCTGCCCACCGGCGCGATCGGCGAGCTGTATATCGGCGGCGCAGGCGTGGCCAAGGGCTATCGCGGCAAGCGCCAGCTGACCAGCGAGCGCTTCGTACGCGACCCGTTTGCCGATGACGGCAGCAGCATGTACCGCACCGGCGACCGCGTGCGTCAGCGCCGCGACGGCATGCTGGAATTCATCGGGCGCGCCGATGCGCAACTGAAGATCCGCGGCCATCGCGTGGAGCCGGCCGAAATCGAAAACGCCTTGCTGCTGCACTCGCAGGTGGCGCAGGCGGTGGTGGTGGGCCATCGCGATGGCGACAACAACGCGTTGCAGTTGCTGGCCTACGTGGTGGGCAAGCACGGTAACGTGCCGGCGACCGAGCTGCTGCGCGCGCATCTGCAGCAGCGCTTGCCGGCCTCGATGATTCCCACGCTATGGATCCCGCTGGAGTCACTGCCGTTGACGCCCAACGGCAAGCTGGATCGCCGCGCATTGCCGTCGCCGGGCGCATTGCCGCAGCGCGCGCATGTGGCGCCGCGCGATGCGCTTGAACGGCAACTGGCGACGATGTTGCAGGACGTGCTGGGTATCGAAGTGGTGGGTGTGGAAGACAATTTCTTCGAACTCGGCGGCGACTCGCTGCGCGCGGCGGAAATGGCCGCGCGTTTCCCGCAGATGTTCGGCGTCGAACTGCCGCTGGGCATGCTGTTCCATGCGCCGACGATCGCCGGCCTGGCCGAGGTGATCAAGCGCAGCGCGCAGACCCCGAACGATCCGCTTGGCGTGCTGTTGCCGTTGCGTACGGGTACGCCGGGCACCACGCCGCTGTTCTGCATCCATCCGGTGGTCGGCCTGGGCTGGTCGTATCTCACCTTGCTCGGTCAGCTCGATCCGCAATGGCCGGTGTATGCATTGCAGTCGCCGGCACTGAGCGACCCGCAGCATCGCCCGGAAAGCATCGAGGCGATCGCGCGTGATTACCTGACGCGTCTGCGCACCGTGCAACCGCACGGCCCGTATCGGTTGATTGGCTGGTCGCTGGGCGGCTTGATCGCCCATGCCATCACCGCCGAGCTGCATGCGTTGGGCGAAGAAGTGGAGCTGCTCGCAATGCTCGACAGCTACCCGCATCTGGAGCAGGCCGCGTCGCTGCCGGAATCGGAAAACGTGCGTGCATCGGTGCATGCGCTGGGCCTGACGTTGGCGCACGGCCAGCCGATGCCGACCACGGTGGCCGAACTGGCCAGCCTGCTGTGCGATCACTACGGGTTGAACGACTTGCCCGCGGTGCGCCAGCTGCTCGAACAACGCCCCACGCTGCTGGACGACATGGGCGGCATGACCCAGCACCACCTGCAACTGGCGCGGCGCCATCGCCCCAAGCCGCTGGAGCAGGATGTGTTGTTCGTGGAGGCGAGCGTGCGCATGACCTCCAGCGGCGACGATGCGGTATGGGTGGATTACCGGCCGCAGGCCTGGCGCCCGTACGTGCGCAATCTGCACCTGCATGCCCTGGACAGCGACCACCACTCGATGCTGTCGTCCACGCATTCGGCCACGCTCAGCGCATTGCTGCATGCGGCCACTGCGAAAGCCACACAACGCGATGGCAGTATCGCCACCGCCAGCGACGGGGTGGCCGAATATGCCTGAGTCACTGCAGACGCCGGCACGCCAGCGCCCGGTACTGATCGCCACCCTGGGCACGCATGGCGATGTGCGCCCGATCATCGCGCTGGGCCGTGGCCTGCAGGAGCGCGGTTACCCGGTACGGGTGCTGACCAGCGCCAACTTCGAATCGCTGATCCGCGCCAACGGGCTGGAGTTCTTCCCACTCAGCGGCGACCACCAGAAGTTGTTGCAGGGCCATCCAAATGTTGCCGAGATGCGCGGTGGCTGGCGCGGCATCTGGGGCACCTTGCGCGCACAATTGATGGACTGGGCGCGCGACTGGGCCGAGCAGGGCCGCGCGGCCTGCGCCGATGCCGGTTTGATTCTCGGCGTCGGTAGCGCGAGCTTGCTGGCGCATAGCCTGGGCCAGGCCTACGGCGTGCCGGTGGTGTTCACGCAATTGCAGCCGCTGACCGCCTCGCGGCACGTGCCGTTGATGGTGATGCCCACCGTGCGCCTGCCCGGGCTGGTGAGCGTGGCGCTGCATCACGCGGTGCGCTTTGCCGGCTGGCAGCTGATGCGCCCGGCGCTCAACGGCGTCGTGCGCCCGGCCTTGGGGTTGCCGGCGTATCCGTGGAGTGGTCCCGACCGCAGCGGGCTGCGCGTGCTGTACGGCTACAGCGCGCACCTGTGCCCACGCCCGCCGGATTGGCCCGACAGCGCACAGATCTGCGGTTTCTGGCAGTTGCCGCAGCCGCAGTGGCAACCGCCGGCCGCGTTGCAGGCCTTTCTGCAAGCCGGCCCGCCGCCGCTATATATCGGCTTCGGCAGCATGACCAGCAGCGATGCGGCGCAGCTCACCGCCACCGTCAAGGCAGCAGTGCGACTGACCGGGCAGCGCGCGTTGCTGGCCAGCGGCTGGGGCGGTCTGGGGGCCGGCGCCGCCGCTGCCGCTGATGACGCCGAGCGCTTCTTCCATCTGGAACAGGCACCGCACGATTGGTTGTTCCCGCGCGTGTCGGTGGCAGTGCATCACGGCGGCGCCGGCACCAGCGGTGCCGCGTTGGCGGCGGGGATTCCCTCGGTGGTGCTGCCCTTTGGTTACGACCAGCCGTTCTGGGCGTATTGCCTGGCCCAGCGCGGCGTTGCGCCGCCAGCGCTTGCGCGTGCCGGATTGCAGCCGCAAACCCTGGCCGCTGCGATCCAGCAGGCGAGTACGCCGGCCATGCGTGCTGCCGCGCACGCACTCGGTCAACGGATTCGTGAGGAAGACGGCGTGCGCAATGCGGTCGATCAGCTGGAAGCCTGGCAACTGCTTCGACCGACGGCAGTGACGCCCGCAGCGGCGGCACGGACCGAGCAGCACGCCATCGCATAAGCGTGGCGACGCTGCGTATCCAACCCAGCGTTTGATACGCGCACCGCAGCGTGGTGCGGCAGTGCGTCGTTGGCAGCGACGCACTGCGCGCTGCCGGCATGCGGCACAATCGGGCTCCCTCGGTTGATCTCGCCCGTATGCGCTATCCCGCTCTGGACTTGTTGCGTGGTATCGCCATCGTCTGGGTGATGCTGTTCCATTCGTTTGTCGTCGGCGGGCTGGGGCCGGACTGGGAGTGGCTGTCGCGCTACGGCTGGATGGGGGTGGACCTGTTCTTCGTGCTGAGCGGCTTCCTGATCGGCACCCAAGTGCTGACCCCGCTGTCGCGCGGCAAGCCGCTGGACTTCACCGATTTCTACCTGCGCCGCGCGTTCCGCATCCTGCCGGCGTTTTTGGTGGTGTTGGCGATCTACATGGTGTGGCCCGGTTTTCGCGAGTCGCCCGGGCTGGCGCCATGGTGGATGTTCGTCACCTTCACCCTGAATCTGTTCGTCGATTACGGCCAGCAGGCCGCGTTCTCGCACGCGTGGTCGCTATGTGTGGAAGAGCATTTTTATCTGGTGTTTCCGTTGCTGGCGACGTTGTTGTTGCGGCGTCCATCGGCCGGGCGCGTGGTCGCGGTGTGCGTGGCGGTGGTGCTCGCCGGTATCGCATTGCGCACGAGCGTGTGGCTGCACAACACGGCGCTGGATCAGATCGTCGGCGGCCAGCAGCGCAACTGGTTTGTCGAAGATATCTATTACCCCACCTGGAACCGACTGGACGGCTTGCTGGCCGGAGTCGTCCTGGCAATGTTGAACGTCTTTCGCCCGCAGGCATGGCAGCGGTTGCAGCAGCGCGGCAACACGTGGGCGCTGGCCGGCGTGGCCGTACTGGTGCTGGCCATGTGGTTGTTTCGCGAACGCACCGGTCTGCTCGGCAACGCAGTGGGCTGGCCGGTCCTTTCGCTGGGGCTGGCGTTGCTGGTCGTGGCAGGCACCGCGACCGACAGCGCACTTGGCCGTCTACGCGTGCCGGGCGCCGCCTGGTTGGCCGCTGTTTCCTATAGCGTGTATCTGACGCACAAGGCGATGTTCCATGTGACCCAGGGCTGGTTTGGCGCCTCGCTGGATGGCAAAGGCGTGCTGGCATTTGCGGTGTATGGCGCGGTGGCGCTGGTGGCAGGCGCGTTGCTGCATTACGCGGTGGAACGCCCGTTCCTGCAGTTGCGTGGCGTTCTGCTACGGCGACGTGCCGCTGTGCGCAGCGATGCCGAGCTGGCGTGAGGCGATCTGCAGTTCATCCAACGCACGGACGGGAGTTGAAAAGAAAAGCCGCGCAATGCGCGGCTTTTCGATGCTCGGTTGGATGCAATGGAAGGCTTACGCAGCGCAGTGCACCACGTCTCTAGCACGCTGCGCGCTTACAACTTCCAGCTGCTTCTCAGGCGCGATGTTTCACTGCGCGTCGCGTGCCACCTGAAACCCGGCGAACGACTGCGTTACCGGCATGATTTCCAAACGGTTGATGTTCAAGTGCGCCGGTAGGCTGGCGACGTAGAAGATCTGTTCGGCGATATCGTCTGCCGTCATCGGGGTGGCGCCGCGGTACAGCGTGTCCGAGGCGGCCTGGTTGCCGCCGGTGCGCACCAACGTAAATTCGGTCTCGGCCATGCCGGGTTCGATCGAAGTCACGCGCACGCCGGTGCCATGCAGGTCCGCGCGCAGGCCCAGCGAAAACTGTTGCACGAAGGCCTTGGTGCCGCCGTAGACGTTGCCGCCGGTGTACGGGTAGGTCGCCGCGACCGAAGCAATGTTGATGATGGCACCGCGGCGCGCGATCAATGCCGGCAGCAGGCGATGGGTGAGCGTGACCAGCGCGGTGACATTGGTGTCGATCATCTGCTGCCACTGCGCCAGGTCCGCCTGCTGCGCGGGCGCGGTGCCCAGCGCCAGGCCGGCGTTGTTGACCAGTACGTCGGTGTCGGCGAATGCGACCGGCAGTGCGTCGATCGCGGCCGACAAGGCGTGCGCATCGCGCATGTCGAACGCGGCGGTATGCACCTGCCCGGCCGGCAGTTCAGCGGCCAGCGCCTGCAGGCGCTCGGCGCGCCGACCGGTGGCGATGACCTTCCAGCCAGCTGCGGCGAAGCGGCGCACGGCGGCGCTGCCGAAACCGGAGGTGGCACCAGTGATCAGGACGGTCTTGGACATGGGGGACTCCAGGGGACAGGGGATTCGTAGAACCAGATTCAGGGAACAGGTCGCGGGCTGACCGTTGCGTTACGCCGCGCACGCAGTTTCTCTTCGGTCAAGGTCTCGCGCGAGACGACTTGGCCACGGCGCAGCCGCAGCAACACGTATGTGACCGATGCGTGCGCCGCAGTCGTCGCCGTGGCGGGCAGCTCGACGACCAATTCGCCATCCACCCAGACAGCGGGCACTGGCGATGGTTGGCCGGGGAACAGCACATCCAGGGGCAGGGTGGGCGGCGCATCGTCGCAGGCACCCAGGACCACGCGATCGAGCAACAACTGTTGCCCGTCCAGCCGCCAGTCGGCGCGATAACCGCGCCAGTTGGCGCTGCAGCTGCCCAGCGCGCTGCCGGCGTGCGCCACGAAGCGCTTCCAGGTGGCTGGTTCGTCCAGTGGCCCCGACAACGGCTCGACCAGCAGCGTCGCCTGCTGGTCGTCGATCTGGATAAGGTCGGTAAGCTGATCGGTGGCATGCGCCGGGCCGGCCCACGCCAGCACACTCAGCAACACACCAGCGATGCGCCGTATCACGCGCGGTTACTGCGCCTTGATCGCGATGGCGGACAGGCCACTGCCGGTGAGCTTTTGCTTGGCTTCAGCCAGTTCGCTGGCGCTGCCGTAGGGGCCCATGCGCACGCGGTAGACCGTCTTGCCGCTGATGTCGGCCGATTCCACGCGTGCGGCCAACCCCATCATCGCCAGCTTGGCCTTGGTCGATTCGGCATCGCCCGAGGCGCCGAACGAGCCAGCCTGAAGGATGTAGCGGGTGTTGTCGGCAACCGCCGGGGCAGCCGTCGTCGCTGTCGCAGCGGCGGCGGTTGCGGTGGGCTTGGGTGCAGCGGCGGCCGGCGCTGTGAGCGCGGCGGTACTGGCCGGGGCCGGGGTGGCGGCCGGACGTGCAGGCGCGGTTTCCGGCAGCGGCTTGGGTGCGCTGGCGATGGTTTCCTTCAACGGCATCGGTACGCTGGCGGCTGGTGTAGCGGCCGCAACGCTGGCGCCGGGTGCAGGCGCAACCGGCTTGCCTTCCAGCGCCGCACGCGCCCGCGCGGCTTCTTCGGCGCGCGCGCTGGCAGCCAGTTCGGCATCGGACATCTGTACTTCCTTGCCGGGCAGCAAGGTGTAGAAGTCGTACTGGGTCTGCGCATCGCCGGGCTTGGCCTGCGGCTTGGGCGGCTGCACGCTGGGCTTGGGCAATTCGGCTGGTGTGTCCACGTCGGCATCGGCCACCGGCTCGGGTTGCGCATCCGGGTTGGCACGCGGGCCCACGCGCAGGAAACCGTCGCCGTCCTTTTTGAACAGGTTGGGTGCGGCCAGGAAGATCACTGCCGCAATCGCGGCGCCAGCCACCAGCCACACCCAACCGGGGGTGCCATTGCTGGTGTTGCGTCGGGCCTGACTCTTACCGCGTCGTGCTGCCATCTACCACTTCTCCGAATCATGTCGTTGCGGGCCAGCTGGCCCGACTTGCTGAGGCAATGAACGCTGCTGCGCTCATTGCCCGGTGAGCGCCATCAGCGCCCGAGGTTGCAGGCCGGCGTTGACCGCGGTGCCATGCGCCGCGCCAGCTGCCTGCGATGGCGTCCGACAGCTACCGCCCGATTACATCTTTTCCGGAGCGCTGACGCCGAGCAGTTCCAGGCCATTGGCCAGCACCTGTTGGGTGGCGACCGCCAGCGTGAGCTTGGCATCGCGCTCGGCGGCATCGTCCACCAGGACTTTGCTGTTGTGATACCACGTGTGGAAGGCGTGCGCCAATTCACGCAGGTATTGGGCGATCTGGTACGGCTCCAGCGCCTGGCCGGCGATTTCCACCACTTCCGTATAGCGCGACAGCTCCAGCATCACGTTGAGCGAGTGCTCGTCGTCCAGCCGAGCGAGCTGGGCAAGGCCGTTGGCCTGCTCGTACTTGAAGCCTTTTTCCTGCGCCTGGCGCAGCACGCTGCACACCCGTGCATGCGCGTACTGCACGTAGAACACCGGGTTGTCGTTGCTCTGCGCGCGCGCCAGGTCGATATCGAAAGTGAGCTGCGAATCGGGCTTGCGCGCGATCAGGAACCAGCGCACCGCATCGGCGCTGGTTTCTTCGATGAGGTCGCGCAGGGTGAGATAGCTGCCGGCACGCTTGGACAGTTTCACTTCCTCGCCGCCGCGCATCACCGTGACCATCTGGTGCAGCACGTATTCCGGCCAGCCCTGCGGAATGCCCAGCTCCATCGCCTGCAGGCCGGCACGCACGCGCGTCAGCGAGCCGTGGTGGTCGGCGCCCAGTTCGGTGATGGCGCGCTCGTAGCCGCGCTGCCACTTGGTCAGGTGATAGGCCACGTCCGGCACGAAGTAGGTGTAGGTGCCGTCGGACTTGCGCATGACACGGTCCTTGTCGTCGCCGAAGTCGGTGGACTTCAACCACAACGCACCACCTTCCTCGTAGGTGTGGCCGGACGCGATCAGCTTCTGCACCGCTTCTTCGACCTTGCCGTCCTTGTACAGCGAGCTTTCCAGGAAATAGATATCGAAATCGACCCGGAATGCAGCCAGGTCGTGGTTCTGCTCGTTGCGCAGATACGCCACCGCAAAGCGGCGGATCGATTCGAGATCGGCCGGGTCCTTGGTGCCGGAGACCAGGTGGCCTTCCAGGTCGACGGTATCGCCGGCCAGATAGGCCGCGGCCACATCGGCGATGTAGTCGCCGCGGTAGCCGTTTTCCGGCCAGCCCTCGCTGTCGGGGGTGAGCCCCTGCGCGCGTGCCTGCACCGACAGCGCCAGGTTCTCGATCTGCACGCCGGCATCGTTGTAATAGAACTCGCGCTTGACGTTCCAGCCGTTGGCATCGAGCACGCGCGCCAGGCTGTCGCCGATCGCCGCAGCGCGGCCGTGGCCGACATGCAGCGGGCCGGTGGGATTGGCCGAGACGTATTCCACGCCGACCGAGCGGCCGTTGCCGGCCAGACTGCGACCGTAGTCGTTGCCCTGCTTGATCACATGGGCCACTTCGCGCTGATACGCGGTGGGCGCCAGATGGAAATTGATGAAGCCGGGCCCGGCGATCTCCACCTTGGCCACGTCCTCACTGGCCGGCAATGCGGCCACCAGCGCCTGCGCCAGGGCGCGCGGATTGCTGCGCGCGGGTTTGGCCAGCAGCATTGCGGCGTTGGTGGCGAAGTCGCCGTGCTCGCGTGTCTTGGGTCGCTCGACCACAAAATCCGGCGGCAGGGTGTCGGCGGGCAGGGTGCCGTTGGCGCGCAAGGCTTCGATGCCTTGGCCGATCAGTGCGCGGAGTAGGGCTTTCACGTGGGATCTGCTTGGAACCAAACCAGCGATTTTACCCGACCGCGCGGCACACGGTCCGGCAGATGGTTCAGGTCGGCGCACCACTGCTCATTCCAGCCAGCCGCGCTCGGCTAACGACACCGGCCGGCCATCGCCGATGACGAAATGGTCCAGCAGACGGATGTCGACCAGCTCCAGGCTCTCCAGCAGCCGTTTGGTGACGGCGCGGTCGGCCTCGGACGGCTCCGGATTGCCGGACGGATGGTTGTGCCCGACGATCACCGCCGCTGCGTTGTGCAGTAGCGCCCGTCGCACCACTTCGCGCGGGTGGATGTCGGCGCCGTCGATGGTGCCGGTGAACAGTTCCTCGAACGCGATGGCGCGGTGGCGGTTGTCCAGGAACAGCGCCGCGAACACTTCGTAGGCCCGCGCGCGCAGCCGCTGCGAGAAGTAGCGGCCTACGCTGGGCGGGTCGCTGAGCGCCTCGCCGCGCTCCAGCGCGCTCATCAGGTGGCGGTGGGCCAATTCCAGCGCCGCGGCGAGCTTGCAAGCCGAGGCCGGGCCCAGCCCCGGCAGGCGGGCCAGCGTCTTGGCCGGGCGGTCCAGCAGCAGGCGCAGTGGGCCGTGCTGGTGCAACAGATCGCGCGCGGTTTGTACTGCGTCTTGGCCGCGCAGGCCGGAGCCGACGAAGATCGCCAGCAGCTCGGCATCGGACAAGGCAGTGGCCCCACGCGCCAGAAGTTTCTCGCGCGGGCGTTCATTCGTGGGCCAGTCGTGTATGTGCATATGGCGAGATTGCCGGTGCTCATCGCCGACGCCCATCAGGGCAAGCGAGGGCATCGGCTAATCTAGTTGTCCTTGTAACCGTAGGACGACTCCGACGTGATCGGCTCCACTCAGGCCCGCCCCCTGGACGGACAGCGTTTGCTGCTGTGCGTTGGCGGAGGCATTGCCGCTTACAAATCGCTCGAACTGGTCCGTCGCCTGCGCGACGCCGGTGCGCAGGTGCAGGTCGCCATGACCAGCGGCGCGCAGCAATTCGTCACCCCGCTCAGCTTCCAGGCACTGTCCGGGCAACCCACCCGTACCACGCTGTGGGACAGCGCCGCCGAGCAGGCGATGGGCCATATCGAACTGGCCCGCTGGGCCGATCGGGTGATCGTCGCCCCGGCCACCGCCGATCTGCTCGCGCGTCTGGCGCACGGGCTGGCCGACGATCTGGTCACCACGCTGTGCCTGGCCACGACCGCGCCGCTGACCGTGGCCCCGGCCATGAACCACCGCATGTGGCTGCACCCGGCCACCCAGGCCAACATGACGACCCTGCGCGCGCGCGGAGTGGCGGTGGTCGGCCCCGACGACGGCCCGCTTGCCGAAGGCGAATCCGGCCCCGGGCGGCTGGCCGAGCCGGCGGCGATCATTGCCGCGCTGGTTGGCGGCGGTGCTGTCGCAAGCGCTGCACCGGCCGGTGCCAAAAGCACCGCTGCGCCGGTGTTCGTGCCCAGCAGCGCGCAGCTGGAGGGCCTGCGCATCGTGATCAGCGCCGGCCCCACCTTCGAAGACCTGGACCCGGTGCGCTACGTCGGCAACCGCAGCAGCGGCAAGATGGGCTACGCCCTGGCCGCCGCAGCTGCCAGGCAGGGCGCCGATGTGGCGCTGATCAGCGGGCCGGTACACCAGACCACGCCACCCGGCGTGCAGCGCATTGATGTGCGCTCGGCCGCGCAGATGCGTGAGGCGGTGCTGGGTGCATTCCCGGCCGACATCTACATCGGCGCCGCTGCCGTGGCCGACTACACCCCCAAGCGGGTGGTGTCGCAGAAGATCAAAAAGACAGGCGAAACGCTGACGTTGGAACTGGTGCGCACCCCGGACATTCTGTCCGAGGTTGCCACGCAGACCGGCGCATTGAAACTGGTGGTCGGTTTTGCTGCCGAAACGCACGACGTGGAGCATTACGCGCGTGGCAAGCTGGCGGCCAAGCGGCTGGATCTGATCATCGCCAACCAGGTGGGGATCGAAGGCGGCGGCTTCGAAAGCGACAACAACGCGGCCACTGCCTATTGGCAGGGCGGCGAACGCGCGTTTCCCAGTAGCAGCAAGACCGAATTGGCCGACCAACTGCTGGCCCTGATTGCGGAGAGATTGCAGGCATGAGCGCCCCGACCCAGTCCTTGCAGGTGAAGTTGCTCGACCCGCGCTTCGGCGATCTGTGGCCGCTACCGGCCTATGCCACCGAATCCAGCGCAGGCATGGATCTGCGTGCCGCGCTGGAAGCGCCGATGACGCTGCAGCCGGGCGATGCGGCCCTGATCCCCAGCGGTATCGCGATCCATCTATCCGACCCGCAGCTGTGCGCGGTGATCCTGCCGCGCTCGGGGCTGGGCCATCGCCATGGCATCGTGCTCGGCAACGGCACCGGGCTCATCGATGCCGATTACCAGGGGCCGCTGCTGATCAGCACCTGGAATCGCGGCCGTGAGGCCTTCACCATCGAGCCGGGCGACCGCATCGCACAGCTGGTGATCCTGCCGATCGTGCGCGTGGGCTTGCAAGTGGTGGATACTTTCGTGGACAGCGCGCGGGGAGCGGGTGGATTCGGCCACACCGGCGTGCGCTGACGGGGGAAATCACATGAGCAAGGCGAACGAGCGCAGGCAGTCGATGTCGAGCGTGCGTACGAGTGGTCCGGTGTTGGGGGGCATATTGCTGCTGCTGGCCGCTTGGTTCGGCTGGAACAGTTATGCGCAGTGGCGCCAAGACGCGGTGGCGCAGGACCTGGAGCAGGCGCGCGACCGCGCAGTGCAGGACGTCGGCCAGGCGATGGCCACGCAGGCCAGTCAGCTCGACGCCGTGCTCAAGCAGCCGCCGGTCGTCGCTGCGTTGGCCGGCGGCGACGCGCTGGCGGCCGCCTCAGCGATCCGCGAGCGTTTCAAGGGCACCGAGGATGTGCAGGTGTTGCCTGGAGACCTTGCCGCGGCCTACGCCAACCCGAAGGATTTCGGTTATGCGCGTCTGAGCCTGCTCGAATCGGCGCAGGTGGCCGACCATGCACAGGTCCGCGTGGTGCGCGACGCCAAACAGGTTCGTTTGGGCGTGGCTGCTGCGGTGCGCCTGGGCGGGCAGCCGGCGGTGGCGTATGCACGCTTGCCGCTATTGCGCCTGACCGGCCCGATGGACGCGATTGCGGTGCCCGGCAGCGCCTATCTGGCGCTGCGTCAGGGCAGTTACAACGTGGCCCAGCAGGGGGATGCCGGTTTGTCCGATGCAGCCGAAACGCTGGCCAAACCGCTCGGTACCAGCGGCCTGCGCGTGGCCGCAGCGGTGCCGCAAGGCGGTAGCGGCCCGTTGGGCCTGGGTGCCGTCGGTTGCGCCATTGTGGCGGCGTTGCTGCTACTCATTGCGGTGCTGCTGGTGCTGGCCAGCCGGGGGCAGGTGGCCTTGCCACGACGCCGGGTTGCCAGCCTATCCAGCGCCGACGAACCCACCCTCAGTCAGAGCCTGCAGCACGACGCCAGTATTGCCAGTGAAGCGCGCGCGCTGGACGCCGACACCTCGCCCGCAGCGCCGCCGGTGTTGGTGCCGGCGGTGCAGATCGCCACCGAGATGTTCCGCGCCTACGATATCCGCGGCGTGGTCGGCAAAGACCTCAACCCCGGCGTTGCCGCCTTGATCGGCCAGGCCATCGGCAGTGTGATGCAGGCGCAGGGCCTGCGCGATGTGGTGGTCGGCCGCGACGGCCGGCTGTCCGGGCCGGAGTTGACTAATGGCCTGATTGAAGGCCTTCGCCGCGCTGGCTGCAATGTCACCGACATCGGCTTGGCGCCGACACCGGTGGTGTACTTCGGCGCCTACGAGCTGCGCGCCGGCAGCTGCGTGGCGGTGACTGGCAGCCACAATCCGCCGGACTACAACGGCTTCAAGATCGTGGTTGGTGGCGAGACGTTGTCCGGCGACGCCATCGCCGAATTGCACCAGCGCATCAACGAAGGCCGCCTGCATACCGCCGGCACGCCCGGCGAGCTGGAGCAGCGCGACCTCAGCGATGCCTACATCCAGCGCATTGCCGACGACGTGCAGCTCGATCGACCGATCAAGGTGGTGGTGGACGCCGGCAACGGCGTGGCCGGCGAGATCGCGCCGCGCCTGCTGGAAGCGATCGGCGCCGAAGTGGTTCCGTTGTATTGCGATATCGACGGCACTTTTCCCAATCATCATCCCGACCCGAGCGAACCGCACAACCTCGACGATCTGGTGAGGATGGTGCAACGCTTCGATGCAGATATCGGCCTGGCGTTCGATGGCGATGCCGATCGCCTGGGCGTGGTGACCAAGGAAGGCACGGTGGTGTTCCCCGACCGCCTGCTGATGCTGTTTGCCGCCGATGTGCTGCAGCGCAATCCCGGCGCGTTGGTCATCTATGACGTGAAGTGCACTGGCAAGCTGTCCGACTACGTGTTGCGCAATGGCGGCAGCCCGTTGATGTGGAAGACCGGACATTCGCTGATCAAGTCCAAAATGCGCGAGACCGACGCTGAACTGGCCGGCGAGATGAGCGGGCACTTCTTCTTCAAGGAACGCTGGTACGGCTTCGATGACGGTATCTACGCGGCCGCACGCTTGCTGGAAATTCTCGCCCAGCGCGAGGAGACTCCGTCCGAGGTGTTGGACGCCTTGCCCGAAAGTGTCTCCACGCCGGAGATCAAGGTGCCGGTGGAGGGCGATGCGCATGCGCTGGTTGCGCGTTTTGTCGAGCGTACGCAGACCGGCGAAGAATCGCCGTTCGAATCGGCACGGCTGTCGACCATTGATGGCCTGAGGGCGGATTTCATCGACGGCTGGGGCTTGGTACGCGCGTCCAACACCACGCCGATCCTGGTGCTTCGTTTCGAAGCCGATAGCGAGGCCGCATTGCAGCGGATTCGCACGCTGTTCCGCGAAGAACTGCAGGCGTTGTTGCCTGCGCACCCCTTGGCGTTCTGATTGCCAGATGAGGGGCCCGCCAGCTGCGCTGCCTGGTGAGAGGCAGCGCAGCTGGACCGGCGCGGGGCGCACTTGCCTGTCAACCGATACCGACCCGGCATAACGTGTCCTCACCGTGTTCCATCGATGCCGGTGAGCTCTGCAGGGGCGTGTGGCGCGTGGATTGGTGCGGCAGTGTGATCTTCAGGCAACAACCACACTGCGTCCCAGTACGGATACCCGCCGATCTGCTCGGCTAGCCCCGCACGCAGCGGGAGTGCGACCAATGTGCGGGCGAATTGTCGATGATCGCCCTGCAGCGGCAGCGCCGAAATCTGCATCTGCGGCTGCCAGACTGTTCCGCCACGTCCGCGTGCGCGATTGACTGCATCGGCCGCCATCAGCCGCGCGGTCGCGGCCAATTGCAGCAACACCGCCTTGCTCGGTGCCTGCAGCAACCCACACCACGCGTCCGGCAGCAGGACCCAGCAGAGCAATTGCGCACTTGGCCACTGCCGTGGCAGCGCCAAGCTGGCAGCTGCTGCGCGGGCGCAGCGCCAGTCCGCGAACAAAGGCACGTTCTGATGCGTGGGCAGCCGCAGATGCCAATACGCTGTCTCACGCGTTGGCATCGACATCGGGCGATGAAAGGATGCGCTGGACATGACCACAGCCTGGCCGCAACACGACAGGGCCAACATCGGCGGGTACCCCATCATCGCGTCGGCCAGGCGCGCAGCGGCGTGTCCGAAAACAGGCATGAATCCTCAGCGCTATCGTCACGCATCTGGGTGCTACGTAGCGCATCTGCCGACGCCTGCGGATCACGTCAACGTGCGCAGGCGCTCGTCAACCACGATTGATCACAACGCAAAAAACCCGAGTCGCGGAGATGCGATGCATGGCATATGCACCCGGATCGCATTAATGCGCCAAGGCACCCATCAACACCGATCGATCACCAAACAAACATCCTAACCAGACGCTACGGATCAAAGATTGAAGTCCCCAATCCCCAATCCCGGCCTCAGTGGCCCGCCCGGTCCCGCTTCCATCCGCGATGCTTCACATCCAGATACAGGCTGTAAAACGCGGTAAACGCCGGGAACAGGTTCTGCAGCACACCGACCGAATCCTGCTTGGCCGAAAACACGAAATAGCTCAGCGTCATCAGGCTGCCGACCACGCTCATGTACCAAAACAGGCGTGGAATCACCGGTTTGCCGGCGCGTTTGGAAGCGACGAACTGCACCAGCCAGCGGCCGCCGAACATCAGCGCGCCGACATAGCCAATCAGCTTCCAACCGGTGACATGGATGCCGGTCCAGTACAGCCACGCCAGTTGTTGATCGAGAAAGGACGGGTCCATCAGCGTTCCTGCACCACGGTGCGCTTGCTGCGGGTGATCAGCCACGCCACACCGCGCAGGTCGCGGATGCCCACCAACGCGCGATTGAGATTGTTGTACTTGGAGACGCCAGCGGTGCGATGGCGGTGATTGACCGGCACGCTTACCGTGCGCCAGCCGGCGCGCTGCATCAGCGCCGGCAGGTAGCGGTGCATGTGGTCGAAATAGGGCAGGTCCAAAAACGCCTCGCGCTCGAACAGTTTGATGCCGCAGCCGGTATCGGGCGTGTTGTCGCGCAGCATGCGCGAGCGGATCGCGTTGGCCCACTTGCTGGCCCAGCGCTTGGAGCCGGAATCCTGGCGATTGACCCGCCAGCCGGCGAACAGCTTCACCTGCCCCTCGGCCTGGCTGCGTGCGATCAGCAGCTTGGGGATATCGGCCGGGTCGTTCTGGCCGTCGCCATCGAGCGTGGCGATCCAGCTGGCGCGTGCGGCCTTCACTCCGCTGCGCACCGCCGTGCTCTGGCCGCTCTGGGTCATGTGATGCAGCACGCGCAGTTCCGGCGTGGTGCTCTTCAGACCCTGCAGCACTGCGAGCGTGTCGTCGCGCGAATGGTCGTCGACATAGACGATTTCGAAGGCCACCACGCCGCGCAAGGCGCTGACGATTTCGCCCACCAGCGTGGCGACGTTATCGCGCTCGTTGAACACCGGGACGACGACGGACAGCTGAGGTTGGCTCATAGATGCGGGGTGGCCGGATGAAGGCTGAACGAAAAAGATCGCGCATTGTGCCCTGACTCTCTGAGTCAGGCATGAAGCATGCGCGCGTTATGCGCACTGCAGGAGCGGGAAAGCGGTCCGTAGCACGCAGGCTGGTCGCAGGAAGGCTGCAAACGGCATGCGGACTAGGAGGCACACCGGATCTCTTCAGCGCAGTAGCGCAGGAACCTTGCACCGCACGCTGCGTTGTTGCCTCGCGCACAGGGGCTCTCAGGGCGGCAATGGCCGTGAGGTCCATGCGACGCCACGCCTTGAGCCGACAGCGCACGGCAGCCGCCAAACTCCCGCTGCGCGCCCTCAATCGCAGACCTGCCTGTCCCAGCAACCCCCAACGAGCGCTAGGCGCGCTCGCCGAAATACTGCCGGCACCAGGCCACTACCTGCGGTAATCCACGCTCGACCGGGGTAGCCGGATCGAACCCGAACGCCGCCTGCGCGCGCTGCGTATCGGCCATGGTGCGGATCATGTCGCCTGGCTGCATCGGCCGGTAGACCTTCTCGGCTGGGCGGTCGGCGGCCTGCGCGATCACGTCGATGAAATATTCCAGCTCCACCGGCGTGTGGTTGCCCAGGTTGAACACCCGGTGCGGCACCGGCTCGCTGCTGGGCGTGTCCAGCGCGCCCAGCACGCCGGACACGATGTCGTCGACGAAGGTGAAATCGCGCTGCATCTTGCCGTGGTTGAACACCTCGATCGGCCGCCCCGCCAGCACCGCGCGGCTGAAGATCAACGGTGCCATGTCCGGGCGGCCCCACGGCCCGTACACGGTGAAGAAGCGCAGCCCGGTCGCGCGCAGCCCGTACAGCTGCGCGTAGGTGTACCCCATCAGCTCATTGGCCGCCTTGGTCGCCGCGTACAACGAGCGCGGCTGATCCACACGCTGGTCTTCGGAAAACGGCGGCGTGGCCGAATCGCCGTACACCGAGCTGCTGGACGCATATACCAGGTGCTGCACGCCCCGGTGCCGGCACAGTTCGAGCATGTTGACGAAGCCAACCAGGTTGCTGTCGACGTAGGCAGACGGGTTTTCCAGCGAATACCGCACCCCTGCCTGCGCAGCCAGATGCACCACGCGGGTTGGCTGGATCTCATCGAACAATGCGGCCAGGCCGTCGCGATCGGTGAGGTCCAGCGTGCGGATATCGATGCCGGCGCACAGCGCCGCCACGCGGTCGTGCTTGAGCTGCGGATCGTAGTAGCTGTTGTAGTTGTCCAACCCAACCACCGCCTCGCCGCGTGCCGCCAGCGCGCGGCACGTGTAAGCACCGATGAAACCGGCAGCGCCGGTGACGAGAATGGTCATGGCTGTGATCCTGGGAAATACGTAAACAAAAGGCCGGCGCAACGGATCTGCAGGTGCGGCGCGCCGCAGACAGGGCCGCGTGCGGTGTCGGCGTTTTGATGCCGTTGATGCGCCTGCGGTGCGCAGCGCGCCAGACGCGATTGGCAATAGTCGCCGCTCATGCGGTGCTCAGAATAAAGGCTACAGCGCGTCATGCGTCTTCGTTCACCGCAGGGCGAGCGGTGCTTCGCTGGCGAGCTTGGCCTTGCGTTCGGCGCTGAAATTCCACCACGGCTGCGCCGCCTCGCCTTCCATGAAGCGCACGATCGACAGGAACACATCGATCACGCACGGATCGTGCAGTACGCCGGTGCGCAGGCACAGCTGTGCATGCATGTCGTAGGCATCGCGACCGCGCAGCTGCGCAGGCACGCGGATGCCGATCAGACGTAGATCCTTTTCGCAGGCCGGCCCGACGTTGGGCAGGTCGGTCAGCTGCAGCAGATGCTGGCGGTCCACCTTGGCGGGATTCATGGCCGGCGAGGATCCAGTTGGATGCGCAACAGCGATCAGCTGCGCTGCAGACGTAGGCGTTCGAGCACGCCGTCCAGCGTGTCCAGATCGGTGTAATGAATCACCAGCTTGCCCTTGCCGCCGCGGCCGTGATTGAACACCACCTTGGTGCCCAGCGACTCGGACAGTTCGGTTTCCAGCGAGGCGATATCGGCCTGTGGGGCTACCGGCGCCGGTTTGCCCTTGCGCAGCGAGCCGGGCACCTTGCCGGCGGCGAACTGCTGCGCGCGGTGTTCGACTTCGCGCACCGACCAGCCCTGGTCGGCCGCTTCCTGCGCCAGCTTGCTGGCCAATTCCGGCGCCAGCGTGAGCAGCGCACGCGCATGGCCCATTTCCAGGCGGCGGGTTTCCAGCAGCACGCGGATCGCCATCGGCAATTCCAGCAACCGTAGCAGGTTGGAGACCGACGCACGCGAACGCCCCACCGCACCGGCGGCTTCGGCGTGGGTCAGCGAAAATTCGTCGATCAGCCGCTGTAGCGCCTGCGCTTCTTCCAGCGGATTGAGGTCTTCGCGCTGGATGTTTTCGATCAGCGCCATCGCGATGACGGTGCGATCGTCCAGCTCGCGCACCACCACCGGCACCTCGGTCAGCCCGGCCAGCTGCGAGGCGCGCCAGCGGCGTTCGCCGGCCACGATCTCGAACTGCCCGGGCGCCAACTCGCGCGCCACGATCGGCTGGATCACGCCCTGCGCCTTGATCGACTCCGCCAGCTCGGCCAGCTTGACCTCGTCCATCTCCCGACGCGGCTGGTACTTGCCCGGCTGCAACTGGGTCACCGGCAACTGGCGCAAGCTATCGCCCGGCTGCAACGCGTCTTCGCTGGCGGCGCTTGGCGCTGCGGCGGCGGCTGCGCCCTTCGGTCCCAACAGCGCTTCCAGGCCACGGCCCAGGCCACGCTTCTTTGCGGGCATCGGCTTGTTCATCAGACGGTCTCCACCGGCCGGACGGCCTTGTTGCGGTCGTTCTGGCGGCGCACGATCTCGCCGGCCAGCCCAAGGTAAGCCACCCCGCCACGCGAGGTGCGGTCGTAACCAACGATGCTCTGGCCATGGCTGGGCGCCTCGGCCAGGCGCACATTGCGCGGCACGATGGTGCGGAACACCTTGTCGCCGAAATGCTCGGTCAGCTCCGCCGACACCGCATTGGCCAGGTTGTTGCGGATATCGAACATGGTGCGCAGCACGCCTTCGATTTCCAGCCCCGGGTTGAGATTGGCGCGCAGCGCTTCGATGGTTTCCAGCAGCGCGGTCAGCCCTTCCAGCGCGTAGTACTCGCACTGCATCGGCACGATGATGGAATCGGCCGCGGTCAATGCATTGAGCGTGAGCAGCGACAACGCCGGCGGGCAGTCGATCAGGATGAAGTCGTATTCGTCGCGGATCGGCGTCAGGGCGCGCTTGAGCCGCTGCTCGCGCTCGCCCTGGTCCATCAACTGAATCTCGGCAGCGGTCAGGTCGATGTTGCCCGGCAGCAGGTCGAAGCCTTCCGGTGCGGTCACCCGGATCTCGGCGGCGGTGTTTTCGCCCAGCAGCAAGTCGCAGGTGGAGGCGGCCACATCGCGCTTGTCGATGCCGCTGCCCATGGTGGCGTTGCCCTGCGAGTCCAGATCCACCAGCAACACACGCTTGGGCGCGCGCGCCAGGCCGGCCGCCAGATTGACTGCGGTCGTGGTCTTGCCGACGCCGCCTTTCTGGTTGGCAATGGCGATGATCCGGGCCATGCGGGAGAGCCTCGTGGGCGAAGAGTAAGACCGGCCATTATGCGGGCAGGGCGTCGGATCGGGAAATGCCGCCCGCAGCGGCGCATCGGGCGAGCGGGAATGCCGCCCGTGCGGTTCAGCCGGTGGGCGAGGCGCCGCCGGGTGGCTCCTTCATGGCCCGGTAGCGCTGCAGGATGTCGGCGATCTCGCCATCCAGCGCCACACGTTGCTGCTCGAAGCTGATCTGCAGACGCAACTGCGCCATCAAATCGCGATGGCGTTGCTGGATGTCGGCTGCCAGCTTGTCGGCCACGGCCTGGCCGGCCAGCTCACGGTCGCCGGCGGCGCGCAACATGCTGGCCAGCCCTTCACGCAGGCTGGTCACGTTGAAGCGCGCGGTGTGGATGTTGTTGTCGACGATGGCGATGCGCTCGTTAAAGACCCGGCGCAGGTCGTCCTCGCTCTGATACGACATCAACATGGCCTGGTCGGTGCGCTGGCGCATCTGCTCGGCGGCCAGATCGGCCTGGCGTTGCTGCTCGCTGGCCGCGGCGGCAGCGCGCTCGTCGCTGCTCATCGCGCGCTGCACCTCGGCGCTGCGCATGCCGCTCTTGACGTTGAATTCGTCGCGCGCCTGGTTCACCGCCTCCGGCGGCAGCGTATCGCTGCACACACGGGCGCCATTCTGGTTCCAGCAATACAGCTTCTTGGCCGCCGTCTTGTCTTGTGCCCTGGCCGGTGCGGCCACAGCGAATGTTGCAGCGACAGCCGCCGCAACGGCGGCGGATAACGCCAAGCGTGTGTGTATCGGCATCATCGCAGCCCCCTGTCGCCTGCCATCAGCCTGTGGTATCGGTTCCGTAGCGGCCACGATAGGCCAACAGCGGTTCCCGGAAGTCCACAAGGTCGGCGTTTCCTGCCGCAAAAGCAAGCAGATCGCCCAGGTTGGCCACCGCAATCACCGAAATGCCGGCCTCGGCCGCTACCGCTTGCGCGGCCGAGCGGCGGTCCTGCTCGGAGGCGATCTCCTGCCGGTCCAGCGCCACCACGATCCCGGACGGGATGCCGCCGGCGGCGCGGATGATCCCTAGCGCCTCGCGGATCGCGGTGCCGGCGGTGATCACGTCATCGACGATCAACACCTTGCGCCCGGCCAGCGGCGCGCCGATCAGGGTGCCGCCTTCGCCATGGTCCTTGGCTTCCTTGCGGTTGAACGCCAGCGGCAGGTCGCGCCCGCGCCCGGCGTAGGCGCATGCCAGCGCGGTCGCCAAGGGGATGCCCTTGTAGGCCGGGCCGAACAGCAGGTCGAAGTCCACCCCGGCCGCATCGATCGCATCGGCATAGCACTGCGCCAGCTGCGCGGTCTTGGCGCCGGAGTCGAAGCGCCCGGCATTGAAGAAGTACGGACTGAGCCGCCCGGACTTGAGCGTGAACTCGCCAAAGCGCAAGGCATCGGCGCCCAGGGCCAGCTGTAGGAAACGGGTGCGGTGGTCTGTCATTGACGGGAATGGGGAATGGGGAATGGAGAATCGGGAATGGTAAACGCATCGCGCCTTGGCAGCCTTCGCCGCTGCGCTGGGGTAGGCTTTACGATTCCCCATTCCTGACTCCCCATTCCCGGCCTATGCGCATCATCAGTTTTAACGCCAACGGCTTGCGCTCGGCCGCCAGCAAGGGTTTCTTCGCCTGGTTCGCCGCTCAGGACGCCGATGTGCTGTGCGTGCAGGAGACCAAGGCCCAGGAGCACCAACTGGCCGGACCGGACTTCCTGCCCACCGGCTACAAGGCCTGGTTCCGCGACGCCAGCACCAAGAAGGGCTACAGCGGTGTGGCGATCTACAGCAGGCACGAGCCCGATGAGGTGCGGACCGCGCTGGGCTGGCCCGAGTTCGACGAAGAAGGCCGCTATATCGAAGCGCGCTTCGGCAACCTCAGCGTGGTGTCTTTCTATATCCCCTCCGGTTCCTCGGGCGAGTTGCGCCAGGGCTACAAGTTCCAGGTCATGGAATGGCTACGGCCGATCCTGGAAGAGTGGCTGGCCAGTGGCCGCCAGTACGTGCTGTGCGGCGACTGGAACATCGTGCGCACCGCATTGGACATCAAGAACTGGAAATCCAACCAGAAGAACTCCGGCTGCCTGCCACCCGAGCGCGACTGGCTCAACGGCCTGTGCGCCGATGCGCCAGATGACGCTAACCCCGCCGAAGGCCGCGGCTGGGTCGATAGCTACCGCGTGCTGCATCCGCAAGGCCAGGACTACACCTGGTGGAGCAACCGCGGCGCCGCGCGCACCAACAATGTCGGTTGGCGCATCGACTACCAACTGGTCACCCCCGGCCTGCGCGACACCTTGAAGGCCTGCTCGATCTACCGCGAAGAACGCTTCTCCGACCACGCGCCGTACATCGTGGATTACGCGCAGTGAGGCAGGCGAAGGCTGTGGTTTGCGCAACAGCGCGCCAAGGTTTTACTGAACAGGGCGAGAGCCTTGCTGGCAGCATCGTCACCCGGCTCCGCCTCGGGCACTACAGCGCGCGCGGTGGCCCTCGGTCGCCATCACGCGGCCTGTCAATGGCGAGCAAGGCGTTCCTCGTCGGGGCCGTGCGTCGCCGCCGTGCCGCACACACCGTCGAAGGCATGACGTCGGCGGCGATGGTTGTGGTCGACGGCGCGCTGCATGCAGTGGTGCCGTCTGCCTTGCCCACCTCAGCCACTGGCGTTCGCTCTCACCGGTTTGACGCATGACCAAGCCCGCACCCACCTATAAAGGCTGGCGCGGCATCCAGCGCGCCTTCGCCACGCCATCGGCGGCGACCATGGCGCTGCTCGGCTTCGGCAGCGGGTTACCGTTCCTGCTGATCGCCTCGCAGACCTTGTCCGTCCGATTGCGCGACGTAGGGCTGGACCTGCAAGACATCGGCTTCATCAGCCTGGCCAGCTTCTTCTATCTGCTCAAGTTCCTGTGGGCGCCGCTGATCGACCGTTATGCGTTCCCGCTTACGGCGTTTCTGGGTCGCCGTCGCTCGTGGCTGCTGGTGGCGCAGATCGGCGTCACCATCGGTCTGTTCGCGCTGGCATTTTCACGCCCGGATCTGAGTGTGGCCGGCCTGGTCGGCTGGGTGCTGTTCGCTTCGTTCTGGGGTGCCACTCAGGACTCGGTCGTGGATGCCTACCGCATTGAAGTCGCCCCGGATGCCGCGCAGGCTGCGTTGGCGGCGACCTACACGCTGGGCTACCGCATCGGGCTGATCCTGGGCGGCGCGGGCGCGCTGTACATGGCCGAATACCTTGGTTGGACATGGGCGTACGTGGGCATGGCCGCACTGATGCTGGTGCCGATCGTCACCACCTTGCTATGCCGCGAGCCCGACCGTCCCGAGGCGACCGTGGTGCGTCGCGTCGATGTCTCAGGTGCCTTCTGGCAACCGATTTCCAGTTTTTTCTCCAGCAATGGGCTGGCGCTGGGCATCGCGCTGCTGCTGTTCGTGGGCCTGTACAGGTTTCCCGACCAGGTGATCGGCGTCATGGCGGGGCCGTTCTATCTGGATTCGGGCTTCACCAAAGCCGATATCGCCACGGTCTCCAAACTGTTCGGCGTCTGGATGGGCATCGTCGGTGCTTTCGCTGGCGGTGCCGCAGTCGCCGCATTCGGATTCCGCCGCATGCTGCTGGTGGCCGCGTTGGGGGTGGCTTTGTCCAACCTGGCGTTCCTGCTGATGGCGCACAACCCCGGCAAGCTTTGGGCGTTCTATGCGGCGCTCAGCGCCGACAACCTGTTCCAGGGGTTTGCCGCCTCGGTGCTGGTGGCCTTCATGTCCTCGCTGACCGACCGCAACTTCACGGCCACCCAGTATGCGTTGCTGGTCTCGCTGGCCAATGTGCCGGGCAAGTTCGCTGGTGCCGTCTCCGGGTCCGTGATTAATGCGACCTCCTACAGCACCTTCTTCATCCTCAGCGCCCTGACCGTCATTCCCACCTTAATGCTGCTGGCCTGGTTGTGGCCGCGGCTGTTGGCGCACGACCGGCGGCCGGATTGAAACGTCCGCAAAGGTTGCCGATGATGCCCGCGGGGCAGCGCATTGCACGAGGCAGGGCATGACCGATCTGGTATTGCGTGACATCGATCCGCTGCTGGTGGACCGTATCCGCCGCATTTCCGTCGCACGTGGCTGGACCCAGCACCAGACCGTCATGCATCTGCTCGAACAAGGCCTGTTCGCCAGCGAATACGAAGTGACCGGCGGCCTGCAGCACCCGGAGGTCGATGCGCTGGCCGAAGCGATTGCCGCGCTCAAGGCGCTGCCGGCGGGAAATAACCCGTAGCGCTGCAGCAGCTCCGTCCAGGCTAACCGGCTTACGCCGGATAGATCGCTCCCAACAGCCGGGCCCCGGCTGCTCCGGTCACCGATGGCAGATTGGCTGCGCGTCCGGCCAGCAGCTCGGCTGCCAGCCACGCAAAGCCCATTGCCTCCAGATAATCCGGGTCCAGCCCGTGTCGCGCGCTGGATTCCACCACCACACCCGGCAGCCGCGCCGCTAGTCGCGCCAATAGCACCCGGTTGCGCACGCCGCCGCCGCACACCAGCACGCGGCGCGTGGTTGGCTGCATCCGCAGCAGGGCATCGGCCACGCTGGCCGCGGTGAGTTCGAGCAAGGTCGCCTGCACATCGGCTGCATCCAACCTCGCGCTGCCCATTGCCTGAAAGGCCCAGTCCAGATGGAATTGCTCGCGCCCGGTGCTCTTGGGCGGTGGCAACGCAAACCATGGGTCCGCCAACAGCGCCTGCAGCACCGCCGCATCGACGCGCCCGGTGGCGGCAAACGCACCCTCGGCATCGAACCGCGTGCCGTGATGGCGTTGGCACCAGCTATCCAGCAGCGCATTGGCCGGGCCGGTATCGAATCCCAGCACCGCGCCATTGCGTGGAATCAAGGTCAGATTGCCGATTCCGCCCAGATTGAGCACGGCGCGGTCTTCGTCGCCTGCGCCCAGCATTGCCAGATGGAAGGCAGGCATCAACGGCGCACCCTGGCCGCCCGCGGCCACGTCGCGACGGCGGAAATCGGCCACCGTGGTGATGCCGGTGTGCTCGGCAATTCGACTGGCATCGCCGATCTGCCAGGTGAACGCCGGGTCGGCCTTGGGCCGGTGGCGGATGGTCTGCCCATGCGAGCCGATCGCCCGAATCTCTCGGCGCTCCACGCCACTGTCGCGGATCAACTGATTGGCGGCCGCCGCGAATGCCAACCCCACCTGTGCATCCAATCGGCCCAGCGCATCGATGGCCACGGTCTCGGCGCCCTGGCCGAGTGCCACCAAGGTCTCGCGCAACTGCGGCTCCCACGCCACCGTCGTCCCGGCCACCAATTCGCAGCGGCGGTGCGTGTCGTCGGCAAAGCGCACCAGTGCGGCATCGATACCGTCGGCGCTGGTGCCTGACATCAGGCCCAGGTAAAGAAGGGAATCAAGGTGTTCCAGGACAGGCATGCCGAAGCCAGATGTGCACGGTCGGCCAGCTTGTGCAGCTGGGCCAGGTCCGTCAACTGGTCTTGCCTCTCGCAGCAGATGCGCAACGGGAAATCATCGCTGCACCGGTAACTTCGCTACGTGCGCTGCCGACGAGCACGGAGGCTTCGAGCTTGCCCGCAAGCCGCAGGCATTTCTGAGGATCGCGTCCATGGCATACGCGGCGACAGGTCAGGCCGAACGCCGGGTGTGTGAAGTCGCGGACGTCACTGCGCAGAGTGGGGTGCAGCAAAAGCCTGCACGGCAGCTCGCCGCGCGGCATCACTCCATGCGATGTCGGCTTCTGCGGACCTGCGCTGTACAACCACTTCAAAGGTTAGCGCAGTTGTCCAGCCGCAAGCCCTCATCCGCGCGGCTTGCTCTTGGCAGGCTTGCCCGCATCGGCGTAGATCAGCTTCTCCATACCTTCGATGCGGGCCATGGCTGGCGCCGTCTGTGCCCGGAAGGCCGCCAGTTCGGCGCCCTGCAATGGCTCCGGTGGCGGCATCGTCACCGACATCGGGTTGCGCTGCTGCCCGGCCACGCGGAATTCGTAATGCAGATGCGGACCGGTTGCCATGCCGGTCATGCCGACATAGCCGATCACCGTGCCCTGGTTGATGCGCTGGCCGGCCTTGATCTTGCCGAAGCGCGACATGTGCCCGTAAAGCGTGCTGTAGTTCTTGCCGTGATCCAGGATCACCACGTTGCCGTAACCGCGCTGGGTGCCGACGAACACCACCCGCGCATCGCCGGCCGCCATGATCGGCGTACCCGAGGCGGCCGCGTAGTCCACGCCCTTGTGCATGCGCATGGTGCCCAGCACCGGATGCATGCGCGCACCGAAAGTGGAGCTGATCCGGCTATAGGCCACCGGCATGCGGATGAAACTCTTCTTCAACGGCCTGCCGGTGATGTCGTAATACTCGGCCGGCTTGCCAGCGCGCTCGAAGCGGAAGCCGGTATAGGTTTTCCCGCCGGTGGTGAACGTCGCTGCCAGGATGTCGCCGGTGCTGATCCGCTCACCTTCGCGCCAAGTTTCGTCCATCACCACGCTGAAACGATCGCCGGGCTGCAAATCTTTGTCGAAGTCGATGTCGTACTTGAAGATCTCGTCAGTCATGATCGCAACAGCTGCCGGCGACAGACCGGATTTGCCGGCCGATGCGTACAACGAACTGTTGATCTCGCCGCTGGCCACCACCGTGCGCGTGGTCGTCGCGCGCTCGGTCACCTTCTCGCGCACGCTGTCGCCCAGCAGGCGCAATTCCACCCGATGACTGTCGTCGCGGTCGAAGCGCAGGGCCCGCAACTCACCGGGCGTCGGCATGTCGAACGCAATCTCGGTTCCCGGACGCAGCTTGGTCAACGCCTCCTTGGTCCCAGGATGCGCCAGCACCTGATACATCACCGCGGTCGGGATTCCCAACTCCCCGAACAACGTGCTCAGCGTCTGCCCCGACTTGACCTGCAGGATTTCCCATGCCGCGCTCGGGGCCAACTGCTTGCGGCTGGGCACCAGTGGCGGCAGCGGCAACGCCAGCGTGGAATGGCTGGAGAGGGGAGTATCGATGGCGTTGGAAAAGCCTGGCACGATCGTCGCGACCATTGCGCCGATGGTCGCGAACAGGCTGGCGTGGATCCAGTGACGGCGCGTCCAACGGTCGTTGAATGCCGCCGGTAGATGCGCCTTGAGCTTGCGATGCAGTGCAGTGTCGTGGAGGACGTGGAGGCGTTCTTGGAAGCGCCGCTTGCGTGCACGGCCCTGCTCTGAGTTCTGCATCGTTGGATTTCCTCGCTGGCTCGAAGTGCGAGCCCAATCGCCGGTACCATAGACAGCCTGTAACAGCGCGTCAAACCATTGAGCCTGTTCATTATTTTCACTTGGCGCGGAATTAACCCGCGTTTAACATTATTCACGTTGTTGACGGCAAACGCCGCTGGAGTCCGTGGTTGGCCACTATTGAAGAATCCCTCGCTCTCATCGGCCGTGGCGCCGACGAGATTCTCAAGCTCGATCAGCTCGAAGCCCGGCTGAAGTCGGGCGTGCCGCTGCGGGTGAAGGCCGGCTTCGACCCCACGGCGCCGGACCTGCACCTGGGCCACACCGTGTTGCTCAACAAGATGCGGCAGTTTCAGGAGCTGGGTCACCAAGTCATCTTCCTGATCGGCGACTTCACCGGCATGATCGGCGACCCCAGCGGCAAGAACGCCACCCGCAAGCCGCTCAGTCGCGACGATGTGCTGGCCAATGCCCGCACCTATGAAGAGCAGGTCTTCAAGATCCTGGATCGCGAGCGCACCGAGGTGCGTTTCAACTCCGAGTGGTTCGGCCAGATGAGCGCTGCCGACATGATCAAGCTGTCCGCCCAGCACACCGTGGCGCGCATGCTCGAACGCGACGATTTCGCCAAGCGCTTTGCCGGCCAGCAGCCGATCGCCATCCATGAATTCCTCTATCCATTGGTGCAGGGCTACGACTCGGTGGCCTTGAAGGCCGACGTCGAGCTGGGCGGCACCGATCAGAAGTTCAACCTGTTGATGGGCCGTGGCCTGCAGGAACATTACGGCCAGGCGCCGCAGGTCGTGCTGACCATGCCGCTGCTGGAAGGTCTGGACGGCGTTGCCAAGATGTCCAAGTCGCTGGGCAACTACATCGGCATCAACGAGCCGGCCATCGACATCGTCACCAAGACCATGAAGATCGGTGACGAGCTGACCTGGCGCTGGATCGATCTGTTGTCTTTCGACATCGGCGTGGCCGAAGCGGCTCGCCTGAAAGAGCAGGTCGCCTCCGGTGAGCTGCATCCGCGCGATGTCAAATTACGCCTGGCCCGCGAACTGACGACGCGTTTCCACGATGCGGCCACCGCCGAACAGGCGATCGCCGGCTGGCACGCCGTGGTGACGGGGCAGGGCGACACCAGTCTGTTGCCGCTGCAGGAGGTCGTGGTTCCAATGGAAGGACTGCGGATTGCCAGTCTGCTGACGGCTACCGGGCTCACGCCGAGCAATTCGGAGGCCAATCGCAAGCTCAAGGAGCGTGCAGTCAAGATCGACGGAGAGCTGATCGAGGACGCCGGCCGCGTGTTCGCTCCAGGATTCGAGGCAGTCATCCAGGTCGGCAAACGCAATTTCGCCCGTGTGTCGCTGATTACTGGTTGAGCCTTGGCTGGTGCTGCATAGCCGCAACGCCTGCTCGCTGCTGTGGTGCTCTATTTAGAGTGCTGCAGCTGCCGGATCGGCCTGCATGCATGTCCTGCGAGATCAAGTGAGTGCCAGTGCAAGTATTTGACGACTTCGTGAAATTTTTTTCACAAAAAGCTTCCCAAAATCCCTTTGCGGGCATATAGTTCGCCTCCCCCGACGTAACGGACTCCGCAAACGCGGAACCAGAGCGAAAGGGTTCGAAAATTCCTTGAAATTAAGGTGTTGACGAAATGGAAAAGCCGGCTATGATGTGCGGCTCGCTACACGGAAAGACGCTACAGCGGATGAAGTGCAGCGGCGGCAACGTCCTCTTCACGAGGGGTTGACGAGGATGAAAAGCCTGCTAATATGGCCGGCTCGCTTCGCAGAAAGCCTTCGGGTCGAAACGAAGCAGCGTCACCCACCTCGAAACAAGGTGTTGACGGCAAGAAAAAGCCCGCTATAATGGGCGGCTCGCTTCGACGGAAACGACGAAGCTGACGGGAACGGCGCTGAGGCCACTTCCCAATGTTCTTTGACAGTGTGCGCAGGTAATTTGTGCGGACGCCTGCAGGAAGGATGATTGTCCATCTTGCAGACGTTTAATCAAAAAGCAACATATTAATTGCTTTGCAAGCGATAAGTTGTCAGTGGTTGAACTTCTGCAGCTAAAGTATTTGTCTTCGGACATGTAATTTTAAGTGAAGAGTTTGATCCTGGCTCAGAGTGAACGCTGGCGGCAGGCCTAACACATGCAAGTCGAACGGCAGCACAGTAAGAGCTTGCTCTTATGGGTGGCGAGTGGCGGACGGGTGAGGAATACATCGGAATCTACTCTTTCGTGGGGGATAACGTAGGGAAACTTACGCTAATACCGCATACGACCTACGGGTGAAAGCGGAGGACCTTCGGGCTTCGCGCGATTGAATGAGCCGATGTCGGATTAGCTAGTTGGCGGGGTAAAGGCCCACCAAGGCGACGATCCGTAGCTGGTCTGAGAGGATGATCAGCCACACTGGAACTGAGACACGGTCCAGACTCCTACGGGAGGCAGCAGTGGGGAATATTGGACAATGGGCGCAAGCCTGATCCAGCCATGCCGCGTGGGTGAAGAAGGCCTTCGGGTTGTAAAGCCCTTTTGTTGGGAAAGAAAAGCAATCGGTTAATACCCGGTTGTTCTGACGGTACCCAAAGAATAAGCACCGGCTAACTTCGTGCCAGCAGCCGCGGTAATACGAAGGGTGCAAGCGTTACTCGGAATTACTGGGCGTAAAGCGTGCGTAGGTGGTGGTTTAAGTCTGTTGTGAAAGCCCTGGGCTCAACCTGGGAATTGCAGTGGATACTGGGTCACTAGAGTGTGGTAGAGGGTAGCGGAATTCCCGGTGTAGCAGTGAAATGCGTAGAGATCGGGAGGAACATCCGTGGCGAAGGCGGCTACCTGGACCAACACTGACACTGAGGCACGAAAGCGTGGGGAGCAAACAGGATTAGATACCCTGGTAGTCCACGCCCTAAACGATGCGAACTGGATGTTGGGTGCAATTTGGCACGCAGTATCGAAGCTAACGCGTTAAGTTCGCCGCCTGGGGAGTACGGTCGCAAGACTGAAACTCAAAGGAATTGACGGGGGCCCGCACAAGCGGTGGAGTATGTGGTTTAATTCGATGCAACGCGAAGAACCTTACCTGGTCTTGACATCCACGGAACTTTCCAGAGATGGATTGGTGCCTTCGGGAACCGTGAGACAGGTGCTGCATGGCTGTCGTCAGCTCGTGTCGTGAGATGTTGGGTTAAGTCCCGCAACGAGCGCAACCCTTGTCCTTAGTTGCCAGCACGTAATGGTGGGAACTCTAAGGAGACCGCCGGTGACAAACCGGAGGAAGGTGGGGATGACGTCAAGTCATCATGGCCCTTACGACCAGGGCTACACACGTACTACAATGGTAGGGACAGAGGGCTGCAAACCCGCGAGGGCAAGCCAATCCCAGAAACCCTATCTCAGTCCGGATTGGAGTCTGCAACTCGACTCCATGAAGTCGGAATCGCTAGTAATCGCAGATCAGCATTGCTGCGGTGAATACGTTCCCGGGCCTTGTACACACCGCCCGTCACACCATGGGAGTTTGTTGCACCAGAAGCAGGTAGCTTAACCTTCGGGAGGGCGCTTGCCACGGTGTGGCCGATGACTGGGGTGAAGTCGTAACAAGGTAGCCGTATCGGAAGGTGCGGCTGGATCACCTCCTTTTGAGCATGACGTCATCGTCTTGTCGGGCGTCCTCACAAATTACCTGCATTCAGAGATTCATACCGGCACAGGTCGGTATGCGAAGTCCCTTTTGGGGCCTTAGCTCAGCTGGGAGAGCACCTGCTTTGCAAGCAGGGGGTCGTCGGTTCGATCCCGACAGGCTCCACCATATTGAGTGAAAAGACTTCGGGTCTGTAGCTCAGGTGGTTAGAGCGCACCCCTGATAAGGGTGAGGTCGGTAGTTCGAGTCTACCCAGACCCACCACTCTGAATGTAGTGCACACTTAAGAATTTATATGGCTCAGCGTTGAGGCTGAGACATGTTCTTTTATAACTTGTGACGTAGCGAGCGTTTGAGATATCTATCTAAACGTGTCGTTGAGGCTAAGGCGGGGACTTCGAGTCCCTAAATAATTGAGTCGTATGTTCGCGTTGGTGGCTTTGTACCCCACACAACACGGCATGTGACCCTGAGGCAACTTGGGGTTATATGGTCAAGCGAATAAGCGCACACGGTGGATGCCTAGGCGGTCAGAGGCGATGAAGGACGTGGTAGCCTGCGAAAAGTGTCGGGGAGCTGGCAACAAGCTTTGATCCGGCAATATCCGAATGGGGAAACCCACTGCTTCGGCAGTATCCTGCAGTGAATTCATAGCTGCTGGAAGCGAACCCGGTGAACTGAAATATCTAAGTAACCGGAGGAAAAGAAATCAACCGAGATTCCCTAAGTAGTGACGAGCGAACGGGGAACAGCCCTTAAGCTGGAATGGCTTTAGAAAAACAATCTGGAAAGATTGGCCATAGAAGGTGATAGCCCTGTATTTAAAAGGGCCACTCCAGTGAAGACGAGTAGGGCGGGGCACGTGAAACCCTGTCTGAATATGGGGGGACCATCCTCCAAGGCTAAATACTCCTGACCGACCGATAGTGAACCAGTACCGTGAGGGAAAGGCGAAAAGAACCCCGGAGAGGGGAGTGAAATAGATCCTGAAACCGTGTGCGTACAAGCAGTAGGAGCTCGCAAGAGTGACTGCGTACCTTTTGTATAATGGGTCAGCGACTTACTGTTCGTGGCAAGCTTAACCGTATAGGGGAGGCGAAGGGAAACCGAGTCTGATAAGGGCGCATAGTCGCGGGCAGTAGACCCGAAACCGGGTGATCTAGTCATGGCCAGGGTGAAGGTGCCGTAACAGGTACTGGAGGCCCGAACCCACGTCTGTTGCAAAAGACGGGGATGAGCTGTGATTAGGAGTGAAAAGCTAATCGAACCCGGAGATAGCTGGTTCTCCTCGAAAGCTATTTAGGTAGCGCCTCGGACGAATACTACTGGGGGTAGAGCACTGTTATGGCTAGGGGGTCATCGCGACTTACCAAACCATTGCAAACTCCGAATACCAGTACGTACTATCCGGGAGACACACGGCGGGTGCTAACGTCCGTCGTGAAAAGGGAAACAACCCAGACCCACAGCTAAGGTCCCAAATTCACTGCTAAGTGGAAAACGATGTGGAAAGGCATAGACAGCCAGGAGGTTGGCTTAGAAGCAGCCACCCTTTAAAGAAAGCGTAATAGCTCACTGGTCGAGTCGGTCTGCGCGGAAGATTTAACGGGGCTAAGCAGTGAACCGAAGCTTGGGGTGCATAAAACTTCGGTTTTATGCGCGGTAGAGGAGCGTTCCGTAAGCCTGCGAAGGTGGATTGAGAAGTCCGCTGGAGGTATCGGAAGTGCGAATGCTGACATGAGTAACGATAATGCGGGTGAAAAGCCCGCACGCCGAAAGCCCAAGGTTTCCTTGCGCAACGTTAATCGACGCAGGGTTAGTCGGTCCCTAAGGCGAGGGCGAAAGCCGTAGTCGATGGGAAGCAGGTTAATATTCCTGCACCTCGCGTGAGTGCGATGGAGGGACGGAGAAGGTTAGGTGTACCGGGCGTTGGTTGTCCCGGGGAAAGGCGGTAGGTTTGGATCTTTGGCAAATCCGGGATCCTTTAAGACCGAGCACCGAGACGAGCCTTTATGGCGAAGTCACTGATACCACGCTTCCAGGAAAAGCTCCTAAGCTTCAGCTCACGAAGACCGTACCGTAAACCGACACAGGTGGGTAGGATGAGAATTCTCAGGCGCTTGAGAGAACTCGGGTGAAGGAACTAGGCAACATGGCACCGTAACTTCGGGAGAAGGTGCACCCTTTTTGGTGGCTCATGCGAGCTATAGCTGAAGAGGGTCGCAGAAACCAGGCCGCTGCGACTGTTTATCAAAAACACAGCACTCTGCAAACACGAAAGTGGACGTATAGGGTGTGACGCCTGCCCGGTGCTGGAAGGTTAATTGATGGGGTCAGCCGCAAGGCGAAGCTCTTGATCGAAGCCCCAGTAAACGGCGGCCGTAACTATAACGGTCCTAAGGTAGCGAAATTCCTTGTCGGGTAAGTTCCGACCTGCACGAATGGCGTAACGACAGCGGCGCTGTCTCCACCCGAGACTCAGTGAAATTGAAATCGCTGTGAAGATGCAGCGTTCCCGTGGCAAGACGGAAAGACCCCGTGAACCTTTACTATAGCTTTACACTGAACGTTGAGTTCGTCTGTGTAGGATAGGTGGGAGGCTATGAAACTGTGGCGCTAGCTGCAGTGGAGCCATCCTTGAAATACCACCCTGTCGTGCTTGACGTTCTAACCTAGGTCCGTTATCCGGATCAGGGACCGTGTATGGTGGGTAGTTTGACTGGGGCGGTCTCCTCCTAAAGAGTAACGGAGGAGCACGAAGGTACGCTCAGCGCGGTCGGACATCGCGCACTGTGTGCAAAGGCATAAGCGTGCTTGACTGCAAGATCGACGGATCAAGCAGGTACGAAAGTAGGTCTTAGTGATCCGGTGGTTCTGTATGGAAGGGCCATCGCTCAACGGATAAAAGGTACTCCGGGGATAACAGGCTGATACCGCCCAAGAGTTCATATCGACGGCGGTGTTTGGCACCTCGATGTCGGCTCATCACATCCTGGGGCTGTAGTCGGTCCCAAGGGTATGGCTGTTCGCCATTTAAAGTGGTACGCGAGCTGGGTTCAGAACGTCGTGAGACAGTTCGGTCCCTATCTGCCATGGGCGTTGGAAGTTTGAGAGGGGCTGCTCCTAGTACGAGAGGACCGGAGTGGACGAACCTCTGGTGTTCCGGTTGTCACGCCAGTGGCATTGCCGGGTAGCTATGTTCGGAAGCGATAACCGCTGAAAGCATCTAAGCGGGAAGCGCGCCTCAAGATGAGACTTCCCGGGGCACAAGCCCCCTAAAGGAACCATGTAGACTACGTGGTTGATAGGTCAGGTGTGTAAGTACAGCAATGTATTGAGCTAACTGATACTAATGATCCGTGCGGCTTGACCATATAACCTCAAGTTGCCTTGGTCCCAACGAACGTTGGTAGATCATCAAATGCAAGCTACGTCACAAGTTAACTATGCGAGACGAGCGCCGTAGGTGCTTCCACACGCAAACGCTTGCACAGCAATGTGCCCACGTTTGAGGAAGCTCCAACTGGCGACGCTCCAACCGTCTCCCTGGTGAAATTAGCGCTGTGGAACCACCCGATCCCATCCCGAACTCGGAAGTGAAACGCAGCTGCGCCGATGGTAGTGTGGCTCAAGCCATGCGAGAGTAGGTCATCGCCAGGGGCTTTACCCGAAACCCTCAGTCCATCAGGATTGAGGGTTTCTTTTTTTGGCTACACGTCGATAAGTCCGCCCACAGGCGAAGTCAGCAACCCTCAGGCAGGCAAGATGCGGCAGCTGAAGTGCCGCAACAGTGGCAGCAAGTTGCCTGATAAGGCTCCGGAAACTTCCAGTCAGCAGGCCGAAACAGAAACTCCGTTAACACCGCGCGCCGGTTGACGCCTGCAGTCTGGTAACGACGTCTGGTAACGGCGCAGGCTTTGAGCGGAAACGTTGAGCCAGTGATGGATGCTTTCGAACGACGCGCTGGATGTGATTCGACTTCTTCTTTAAAAGCTAGGGGTAGAAATCAGAGGGCCGCACGACGTCGCCCGGGCAGCGGCTTGGATTGATGCGGGCATCAACCTGCGTTGTTCCCCGCGCGCCGCTCACCTCCCTAGCCCTAAGGCTTGAACACTTGCGCAACTACTTTCGGTGAACCTTCGCCGTAGCATGTAGTGCTGAAATTTTATGTTTACTGATGGAGCGCTCGGCGTACGAGCCGAGCAATGCACACCCAACAAAAACCCCGCCTTGGCGGGGTTTTTGTTGATCCGATGCTGCGCCCTCTGCAAGCCGCAAAGGATCAGTCGCCCATGATCGGTGAGATCATTAATCGCCCAATGTCAGCAGCGAGGCATTGCCACCGGCCGCGGTGGTATTGACGGTAACGACCTTCTCTGTCGCAAAGCGCAGCAGGTAATGTGGGCCGCCAGCCTTGGGGCCGGTGCCGGACAGGCCCTGACCGCCGAAGGGTTGTACGCCGACCACGGCGCCGATCTGGTTGCGATTGACGTAGACGTTACCGACCGCCACGCGCGAGGTAATGCGGTCGATGGTTTCATCGATACGCGAATGCACGCCCAAGGTGAGGCCGTAACCAGTCGCGTTGATCTGGTCGATGACGGCGTCGAGCTGGTCGGCTTTCCAGCGAATCACGTGCAGAACCGGCCCGAAAATTTCGCGCTGCAGCTGGGCCAGCGATGTCAGCTCATAGGCGCGTGGAGCGAAGAAGCTGCCGTGCGCGGTGGCGCTGTCCAGCGTGGTAGTTCCAATCAAGCGCGCTTCGCGATCCATACGTGCAGCGTGATCGTCGAGAATCTTGAGCGCATCGGCGTCGATCACGGGCCCAACGTCGGTCGAGAGCAGGCTGGGATCTGCAATCTTCAATTCGCCCATCGCGCCGGCCAGCATGGTCATGACCTTGTCGGCGATGTCGTCTTGGACGAACAGGACGCGTGCCGCGGAGCAACGCTGCCCGGCGGAGATGAAGGCGCTGGAGATCGCGTCTTTGACCACTGCTTCGGGCAGTGACGACGAGTCGGCGATGAAGGCATTCTGGCCCCCGGTCTCGGCAATCAAGATGCCGATGGCAGCATCGCGCGCGGCCAGGGTGCGGTTGATGATGCGTGCGGTCTCGGTGGAACCGGTGAACGCCACACCCGCCACGCGCTGGTCGTTGGTCAGTGCAGCGCCCACGGTAGCGCCATCGCCGGGCAGGAACTGCACCGCCGCTTCCGGTACGCCGGCTTCGTGCAGCAATTTGACTGCCGCAAAGCCAATCAAGTTGGTCTGCTCGGCAGGTTTGGCAATCACGGTGTTGCCGGCGGCCAGCGCTGCAGCGACTTGGCCGAGGAAAATCGCCAGCGGGAAGTTCCAGGGACTGATGCAGACGAACACGCCACGGCCATGCAGTTGCAGTTCGTTGGATTCGCCGGTCGGCCCGGGCAGTCGCTCAGGCGCACCGAACTGTGCGCGTGCCTGGCCGGCGTAATAGCGCAGAAAATCGACCGCCTCGCGGACTTCGGCCACTGCGTCGGGCAGCGTCTTGCCGGCTTCCTTGACGCAGATCGCCATGAACTCGGGCATGCGCGCTTCAAGTACATCGGCCGCATGCTCGAGGATGGTGGCGCGGCTCGCTGCAGGTGTGCGGTTCCACGCGGGTTGGGCGGCCGCAGCGCTGGCCAGCGACTTCTGCACGGTGTCCGGATCAGCCGGGTGCCACTGCCCAACCGTCTCCCGGCGATCCGCCGGATTCAACACCGCTTGGCTAGGCGTGCTGGTCAGCGCACCAGGCACCAAGGGCGTGGCTTTCCAGGGTTTGATGGCGGCATTGAGTTGCTCGGCCAGCTGGCGCAGATCGTTGTCGTTGGCGAGATTGGCGCCCATGGAGTTTTTCCTGTTCTGGTTCTGACTGCGCAGCAAATCGGCCGGCAGCGGAATCTTGGGATGCGGAAAGGAGGTGAACGACGAGACGGCCTCGACCGGGTCGCGGATGAGGTCTTCGATGGCGACATCTTCATCGGTGATGCGATTGACGAAGCTGGAATTGGCACCGTTTTCCAGCAGGCGACGCACCAGATACGGCAGCAGATCTTCGTGCGAGCCGACCGGTGCATACACGCGGCATGGCAGGCCGAGACGATCGGCCGGAATCACTTCGGCATACAGGTCATCGCCCATGCCGTGCAGCTTCTGGTGCTCGTAGGTCTTGCCTGCAGCAATCGCACGCACCGCCGCAATGGTCTGCGCGTTGTGCGTGGCGAACATCGGATACAGCGCATCGTTGTGCGCGAACATGCGACGTGCGCAAGCCAGATACGACACGTCAGTATTTTGCTTGCGGGTAAACACCGGGTAGCCGGGGTGCCCTTCGATCTGGGCACGCTTGATTTCCGCATCCCAGTACGCGCCCTTGACCAGGCGTACCGGAATGCGTCGCCCAACGCGGCGGGCGAGATCTGCAAGAAAATCGATCGTGTACGGCGTGCGTTTTTGATACGCCTGCACCGCTAGGCCATAGCCTTCCCAGCCATCCAACGACGGATCGGAGAAAGTGGCTTCGATGATGTCCAGCGACAGTTCCAGGCGGTCGGCTTCTTCAGCGTCGACGGTGTAGCCGATGCCATACGACTTGGCCAACTGCGCAAGCTCCAGGACGCCAGGTACCAGCTCTGCCATCACGCGGGCGCGCTTGGCATGTTCGTAACGCGGATACAGCGCCGACAACTTGATCGAGATGCTGGGCGCGGCGAACACGTCGGTACCAACGAAGTTGCCGCTGCGGCCGATCGCATGGATGGCGTCACGATACGCCTGCAGATAGCGCCGCGCATCCTTCATGGTAAGCGCGCCTTCGCCGAGCATGTCGAACGAATAGCGATAGTTGGCGTTGTCGCCCTTGCGCGAACGCGACAGCGCTTCACCGATGGTGCGGCCCATGACGAACTGGTGGCCCATGATCTTCATGGCCTGGCGCACGGCCAGGCGAATCACCGGCTCGCCGACGCGGCCGATTAGGCGCTTGAAGGCACCGGGTACATCGGCGCGGGTGAGGTCGTTGAGTTGCACCAGCCTGCCAGTGAGCATCAGGCCCCAAGTCGATGCGTTGACCAGCACCGAGTCGCTGCCGCCCATGTGCTTCTTCCAATCCGCATCGCCGAGCTTGTCGCGGATCAGCTTGTCGGCGGTGTCCTGATCGGGAATGCGCAACAGCGCCTCGGCCACGCACATCAGCAACACGCCTTCTTCGCTGCCCAGGTCGTACTGGCGCATGAAGGCTTCGATGGCGCCCTGGTCCTGCGCACGTGCACGCACACGGGTGACCAGATCGGCAGCGATCGCTTGCACCTTGGCTTGCTCAGCGGCGGGCAGGCGGGCCTGGTCGAGCAACTCACGCACGTGCTCGGTTTCGTCCTTGAGCCAGGCAGCGGTAATGGCAGCACGCAATGCGCCAGGTGCGGCGGGCAGTTCGGGCGCCAGGAGCGGGCGCACGACTGAGGTGGAGGCAAGCGGGTCGAGCTGAGCGTTCATGCGAAAGGTGCCTTGGATTCCTTTCTCATTCTAGTGAGCTGCATGGCGTGCGCACTTGTGTGGAAGCGGCGGCTTTCCCGCCGTTTTGTGCATGCCGTTGTCGTCTGCGCGCGTCGCAGGGTTTCTGCACGGCCTTCGCCGCGGAATTCGGAAGTGATTGATTTACGCGCATTTTTAGTTGCACTGCAGCAAATCTTTGATCGCCGGAAATGCTTGCCGCATGCGTTGGCGCGGGTCTACCATCGGGCTATTCCCGCAGTGCGCTGCGTGCTTTCTATGATCGAAGTGCTGCCGTTGATGTCCGAAGGGGTTGGGACGCAGCTGCGGTTGCGGCCTCCGCGGGCACTGTCGGCCAGGCAATTTGTGCAGCTGTTCGCAGTGTTGGCAGGAATGATGTGGCTGTTTGCAGGCCTGGGGTGGTGGACCGGCAATGCGTTCGCGCCGGTGTTCGCCTTGGTGCACAGTGGTGTGGTGGCGCTGGCGCTACGGACGTTGTGGCGAAGTGGCGAGCGCGAAGAAGCGATCCGGGTGGGGGAAACCGTTGTCGAGGTGTTTCCGTCCGGGCATGCGCCACCAGCGTTTCAGGCACATCCGCATTGGGTGCGGTTATGCATGGAGCGTGACGACAGGGTGTTGCTGGTCAGCAGCGGCAAGCAGATCGAGATCGGAAGTTTTCTCGGGCCGGCCGAACGTGTGGAACTGGCAACTACGCTGAAACGCTTGCTCGCGGCCGCCAATGGCCGTCACCGATGACGTAAGGGTCTAGGCAATGACGCAACGCAGCAGCTGGAAGTCGATGAGCACTTACACACACGTGGGCCTGGCGATGGCGGCGCTGCTGAGCGCACCGGCCGCCTGGGCGCAATCGGCCGATCCCAAGGAATGGCAGCTCAACATGGGGCGCGGGGTGACCCAGACCGCGCGCATGGCCTACGAGGCGCACATGGTGGCGCTGTGGGTGTGCGTGGTGATTGCCGCGCTGGTGTTCTCGGTGATGGGCTATGCGATCTTCAAGTTCCGCAAGTCCAAAGGCGCGGTGGCTGCGCAATTCAGTCACAACACCACCGCTGAGGTGTTGTGGACGGTGATTCCGGTGCTGGTACTGATCGCGATGGCCTGGCCGGCGACGGCAAAGCTGATTGCGATGTACGACACCCGCGAATCGGAAATGACGGTCAAGGTGACCGGCTATCAGTGGATGTGGAAATACGAGTATCTCGGCCAGGGCGTGGAATTCACCAGTCGGCTGGCGCGCGAATCCGATCGCATCCGCCAGAGTGGCGAGCGTCCGACCGCTGCATCGCAACCGCATTACCTGCTGGACGTGGACAACCGCCTGGTGTTGCCGGTCAACACCAAGATCCGTTTCGTGATCACCGCCGACGACGTGATTCATGCGTGGTGGGTGCCGGCCCTTGGCTGGAAGCAGGACGCGATCCCCGGCATCGTCAACGAGGCATGGACCAATATCGAGCAGCCGGGCGTGTATCGCGGGCAGTGCGCCGAGTTGTGCGGCAAGGATCATGGCTTCATGCCGATCGTGGTGGAAGCGCTGCCCAAGGCCGAATTCCAGCGCTGGCTGGCGGCCCGTCGCAGTGCCGGCGCAGCGCCTGCCGCACCGGCCGGAACCCCGGCGCCGGAGTCCACACCTGCAGCACCGCCTGCCGGCGAGGCCGCTCCAGCCGCTTCGCCTGCTCCGGCCGCCGCACCGACCGCCGCTCTTTAATCGCCCGCAACCGCACCGCTTCGTAGAGGTCGTTCCGTCATGGCGCATACCGCAGTCGATCACCACGGACACCACCAGCCCGGTTTCGTCGAGCGCTGGTTTTTCTCGACCAATCACAAGGACATCGGCACGCTGTACCTGCTGTTTTCCTTCGTGATGTTCATCATCGGCGCGGCGATGAGCGTGGTGATTCGCGCCGAATTGATGCAGCCCGGCTTGCAGTTCGTGAAACCGGAATTCTTCAACCAGATGACCACCGTGCATGCGCTGGTGATGATCTTCGGCGGCGTGATGCCGGCCTTCGTCGGCCTGGCGAACTGGATGATTCCGCTGCAGATCGGCGCGCCGGACATGGCGCTGCCGCGCATGAACAACTGGTCGTTCTGGTTGTTGCCGGTCGCTTTTACCTTGTTGCTGCTGACGTTGTTCCTGCCCGGCGGCGCGCCTGCCGGCGGCTGGACGCTGTATCCGCCGCTGTCGCTGCAAGGCGGATACAACGTCGCTTTCAGCGTCTTTGCGATCCATGTGGCCGGTGTCAGTTCGATCATGGGCGCGATCAACATCATCGCCACCGTGCTCAACATGCGCGCGCCGGGCATCGATCTGTTGAAGATGCCGATCTTCTGCTGGGCGTGGCTGATTACCGCTTTCCTGCTGATTGCGGTGATGCCGGTACTGGCAGGCGCAGTGACCATGTTGCTGACCGACAAATTCTTCGGCACCAGTTTCTTCAATGCGGCCGGTGGCGGCGACCCGGTGATGTACCAGCATATCTTCTGGTTCTTCGGGCATCCCGAGGTGTACATCATGATCCTGCCGGCGTTCGGCGTGGTCAGCGAGATCATCCCGACCTTCAGCCGCAAGCCGTTGTTCGGTTACCAGGCGATGGTGTACGCCATCGCAGCGATCGCATTCCTGAGCTTCATCGTGTGGGCGCACCATATGTTCACCGTGGGCATGCCGCTCGGTGGCGAAATCTATTTCATGTTCGCCACGATGCTGATCTCCATTCCGACTGGGGTGAAGGTGTTCAACTGGGTCAGCACGATGTGGAAAGGCTCGCTGACCTTCGAATCGCCGATGTTGTGGGCCGTGGCGTTCGTGATTCTCTTCAGCATCGGGGGTTTTTCCGGCTTGATGCTGGCGATCGTACCTGCCGATTTCCAGTATCACGATACTTATTTTGTGGTGGCGCATTTCCATTACGTGCTGGTGACAGGCGCGGTGTTCGCACTGATTGCGGCGGTGTATTACTGGTGGCCGAAGTGGACCGGCCGCATGTACAACGAGACGCTGGCGAAGTTCCATTTCTGGTGGACGATGATCTTCGTCAACCTGCTGTTCTTCCCGCAGCACTTCCTTGGCCTGGCCGGCATGCCGCGGCGCATTCCCGACTACAACGTGGTGTTCGCCGACTGGAACATGGTCAGTTCGATCGGTGCGTTCGGCATGTTCGTCACGCCGTTCCTGATGGCAGGCATTTTGCTGGCCTCGCTGCGGAGCGGCGCGCGGGCAGACGCGCGCGCCTGGGAAGGCGCCAAGGGCCTGGAATGGACCGTGCCGTCGCCTGCACCGGCGCATACCTTCACCGTGCCGCCGGTGATCAAGCCTGGAGATCTTGCGCATGAAGACATCGGTCACTGAGTCCGCCTCGGAGCCGGCGGTGACGCGTCTGTTATCTGCAGCCGAGCGGCAGGCGCAGCAGCGCCGCGCCGTGCGTCGCACTGCGATCACGTTCGGCATCATTGCACTGCTGATCTATGCAGGCTTCATTGCCTCGGGAGTCATTGGTCGGTGAGTGCACGCGTGCCCACACATGCACCGACGGCAGGCTTGTTCAAGCTGCTGGGCGTGGTGCTGGGTGTGTTCGTGCTGACGTTCTCTCTGGTGCCGCTGTACCGGATCGCCTGCGAGAAAGTGTTTGGAATTCGCATGGAACGCGCTCCCGGCAGCAGCCGCGCAAACGCAGGCGCGCCACCCGCCGCCGGTAAGCGCACGGTGCGCGTTGAGTTCGACGGCGGGGTCAATTCCAAACTGCCGTGGACCTTCCATCCCGAGCAGATGACGATGGATGTGGTGCCAGGCGAGCTCAACGAAGCGCTGTATTTTGCGCGCAACGATGGCGCGCGGGCGGTGGTGGGCAGTGCGGTGCCATCGGTTGCACCTGCGCGTGCGTCGGGCTATTTCAACAAGACCGAGTGCTTCTGCTTCACCGCGCAGACTTTGCAGGCCGGTGAAACACGCGATATGCCGCTGCGTTTCATCGTCGATCCCGCACTGCCGCCGGAAGTCACCACGATTACCTTGTCCTACACGTTCTATCGCAACGACCCATTGACCTCGGAACTGCAGGGCGGTGGTACGTCCGGCGTACCGCGCGCCGCGCCCTGATTCTTCATCCACACGCACCACGACACGGAAGCAACGCCATGGCCGATCACAGTCCCAACGCCGATGCGTATTTCGTCCCGAGCCAGAGCAAATGGCCCTTTGTCGGGTCGATTGCGATGTTCGTGATGATGATCGGTGTGGCCAGCTGGCTCAACGATGCGGCGTGGGGGCGCTGGACGTTCTTCGCCGGCGTGGCGATGTTGCTGGCGACGTTGTTCATGTGGTTTGGCGATGTCATCCGCGAATCCAATGCCGGGCATTACAACCGCCAGGTGGATGGCTCGTTCCGCATGGGCATGGTGTGGTTCATCTTTTCCGAGGTGATGTTCTTCTGCGCTTTCTTCGGTGCGCTGTTCTACACGCGTGTGCTGACGTTGCCCTGGCTGGGTGGCGAAGGCGACGGCGTGATGACCAACGAGCTGTTGTGGAACGGCTATTCCGCTGCCTGGCCGACCAATGGCCCGGGCACGATTGGCGGGCAGTTCCAGACCATTCCGGCCTGGGGTTTGCCGCTGATCAATACGTTGATCCTGCTCAGCTCTGGTGTGACCTTGACCATCGCCCACCACGCACTCAAGGGCGGGCGCCGCGGTGGGTTACTGGTGTGGCTGGGCCTGACCGTGCTGCTGGGCTGCGTTTTCCTGTTCCTGCAGGCGGAGGAATACATCCACGCCTACACCGAGCTCAATCTCACCCTTGGCTCGGGCATCTACGGCTCGACGTTCTTCATGCTCACCGGCTTCCACGGCATGCATGTGCTACTGGGCACGATCATGCTGGCAGTGATGTGGCTGCGTGCGGCAAAGGGGCACTTCAGCCGCGACAACCACTTCGCTTTCGAAGCGGCCGCGTGGTACTGGCACTTCGTCGACGTGGTGTGGCTGGCGCTGTTCCTGTTCGTGTATGTACTTTGAGAATCGGGAATCGGGAATCGGGAATCGCCAGAGCGAGCCTGCTTTTGCTCTTACGATTCCCTACTCCCGATTCCCCATTCCCGGCCGCGTCAGCGGCCGATGCCATGCGGCTTGATCCAGCCGGTATAAATGCCGAGGATCACGATGGCGATCAACGCAACCGATAATCCGATGCGCCAGGTCAGTGCGTTGACGGTGCGCTTGGTCTGGCCGCGGTCGGTCAGCAGGTAGTAGAGGCCGGCGCCTAGGTTCCACAGAATCACGATCAGGAAGGCGACAATCAGCAGCGTCTTGAGCGAATCGTTCACAACAGCCCCGGGTGCAGTCGGCGTGGTGATGGCATTGCACGCCTTTTTGCGTCGCTTGTCATGACGCGCAAGCACACGGCGGTGATCGGCTGGTGTCTGGCGCTGCTGGTGAGCACGGGTTTCGCGGCGCTTGGGCACTGGCAGTTGCAGCGCATGCATAGCAAGCAAGCCTTGCTCGACCGTGCCGTGCATGTGCGCGATACCACGCTGTCCTTGGCACAGGCGCTGGCGACGCCGCACGATCTGGCATGGGTGCGTGGGCGTGTGCGATTCCTGCCTCAACTGGTCTTGCTGGATAATCAGTTGCATGACGGGCGTGCCGGTGTGCGCGTGTATCAACTGGCAGCGCCAGAAGGCGTGTCGGCAAGCATGCTGGTCGATTTGGGCTGGCTGCCATTACCGGCGGATCGAACGTTGCCCAGCATCGTTGCGCTAACCGGCATGCAGACCGTCCAGGGACTCTTGAGCGCACCGCCATCGGCGGGGCTGGCGATCGGGCCGGCAGTGGCGCCGGGAGCCGCTCCGCGGACCTGGTTGGCCACGCGTCTGGATGCGGAGGCCTTACGCCGCATGCTTGGTAGGCGCGACATTTCGTCGCAGGTCTTGCGCCTGGATCCGGCACTGCCGGTTGGTTACGTACGCGATCTGGAAATGCTGCCAAACACGCTGCCACCCGCGCGGCACTTGGGTTATGCGGTGCAATGGTTCGGGCTGGCCGCCGCGGTACTGGCGACCGCGACGCTGCTGAGCTGGCGTGCGCGCCGCCGCCGTCGACGCGGGCACTGATGCCTGCGGCATGAGAAAATCGCCGGCATGACCAAATCCACATCGGCCACGCCGCAGTCGGTCAAACGCGGTCGCAGGATGCTGATTGCCCTGGCGGTGCTGTTCTTCGGCTCTATGTTGCTGGCCGGCGTGCTGCGCTTCTCCGGATGGCAGCCGGCATCGATGCGCAATAACGGCGAACTGCTGAAGCCGCCCGCGGATCTGCGGGCGTTGGTGCCGGTCCGTGCGAACGGGCAGCCGTATGCCTGGGCACCGAGCGAGCGCATCTGGCGCATCGCGGTGGCACCGCAGGCAGATTGCACCCAGCAATGCGTGACGTTGGCCGCGGAGCTGGACAAGGTGTGGCAATTGCTCGGGCATCGCGCCGACAAGGTAGAGGTGTTGTGGATCGGCACGCCGCCAGCCGGGCTGCCGCCGATGCCGGAATTGCGCGTGCTGCGCGACGATGCCCGCCTACGCCAGGCATTGCCGCGCGGCAACAATGCGGCCGGCGTGCCGGTGTATGTGATCGACCCCAATGGCTTCGTGATCTTGCGTTACGCCCCAGGCTTTGATCCGGCCGGCTTGCGGTCGGATCTGGTCAAGCTGCTGAAACTGATGTGAGCCCGTTTCGATGAATTTGTTTGCGCCACCGGCATTGTTCCGTCACTTCCATCGCATGGCCTGGCTGGCTGCGCTGTTCACTGCGAGCACGATCCTGTTCGGGTCGTTCGTGCGGCTATCCGATGCCGGCATGAGCTGCCCGGACTGGCCGACCTGCTACGGCCGTGTGACCTGGCCGCAAACCAGCGACGAAGCCAACACGCATGTGGCCAGCAAGATCCGTCCGCTGGAATCGCATAAGGCCTGGCGTGAGCAGGTACACCGCTTCCTGGCTGGCGCGCTGGGTGTGGAAGTCCTCGTGCTGTCGTTGCTGGCGGTGCGTCGCCGCCGCATGGGCATTGCCCAGGTGGTATCGGCCGCCGCGTTGGTGGCGTTGTCGATCCCGCTCTACATGTCCGGCTGGCACAGCGTGGGCTTGGGCGTGGCGATCGCCGGCGAGGCCATCCTGCTACTGGCGGCATTGCGCTGGAGCAACATTGATCTGGCGCGCGCGGCGGTGCTGACGCTTGCGGTGGTGATCTTCCAGGCGCTGTTGGGCATGTGGACGGTGACGCTGCTGCTCAAGCCCATCGTGGTGATGGGGCACCTGCTGGGCGGCATGCTGATGTTCTCGCTGCTGGTGTGGATGGCCTGGCGTGCGACGCATTTGCCGATCACCCTGGCCGACGCGTCGCGCTTGAAGTGGCTGCTACGCCTGGGCGTGGCGGTGCTGGGTCTGCAGATCGCGCTCGGTGGCTGGGTCAGCGCCAACTACGCCGCGCTTGCGTGCGGCGGCGGCAGCTGGTCGGCCGATAATTTCCCGCGTTGCGTCAGCCAATGGTGGCCGCCGCACGATTTCCGCGAAGGCTTCACCCTGTGGCGCGGCATTGGAGTGGATTACGAAGGCGGCGTGCTGGATGGTGCGGCGCGTATCGCGATCCAGATGGCCCACCGGCTGTGGGCGATTGCGACGGCGCTGTACCTTGGGTGGCTAGCTTGGCGCTTGTCGCGTTCGCCGGGGATGCGGGTATGGGCTGCGGCGCTGGCGCTGCTGGTGGCCGTGCAGGTGACGCTGGGCGTGCTCAACGTGAAGCTGGCGCTGCCGTTGGAAGTGTCGGTCATGCATAACGGTGGCGCGGTGGCGTTGTTATTCGTGTTGGTCTCGCTGCTGGCGCGGCTGCGCGCGCCGGAGTGAGCATGGCCGTCAGCGCACGCGATTATTGGGATCTGACCAAACCCAAGGTGGTGGCACTGATCGTGTTCACCGCTTTGGTCGGCATGTTCCTGGCCATTCCCGACATGCCGACCTGGCTGCAGGTGCGCACCGGCGCGCTGGGCTTTCTGGGCATCTGGCTGGCCGCCTCGGCGGCGGCGGCGATCAACCAATTGCTCGACGCCAAGATCGACGCGCAGATGGCGCGCACTTCATGGCGCCCGCTGGTGGTGGGCAAGGTGCAGCCGTGGCAGGTGCTGGTGTTCGCAGGCGCGCTGATCGTGATCTCCATGACCATCCTGGTGGTGTGGGTGAATGTCATCACCGCGGTGCTGACCTTCGCCTCGCTGATCGGATATGCGGTGATCTACACCGTGTACCTGAAACGCGCGACCTCGCAGAACATCGTGATTGGCGGTCTGGCCGGCGCCACGCCGCCGATGCTGGGCTGGGCCGCAGTGACCGGGCTGCCGACCAGCGCCGACTGGATCAACGCCTCGCTGCTGGTGCTGATCATCTTCATCTGGACGCCGCCGCATTTCTGGGCGCTGGCGATCTTCCGGCGCGCCGACTACGCCAAGGCGGCGATCCCGATGTTGCCGGTGACCCACGGTGTGCCGCATACGCGCAAGCAGATCTTCATCTACACGATCGTGTTGGCCATCGTGACCCTGCTGCCGGTGGCGGTGGGCATGAGCGGGGTGTTCTATCTGGGCGGCGCGGTGGTGCTCAACGCGGTGTTCCTCTGGTATGCGTGGCGCATGCTGGACCCGCCGGACGAACTGTTTTCGATGAAGATGTTCGGCTATTCCATCGTGTATCTGATGGCGCTGTTCGCCTTCCTGATGGTCGACCATCTGCTGTTACCGTGGGTGCGCTAGTCGCCACGGTGGCGCGCTTGGCAGCGCTGTAGGGCTGCTGCCAAGAACGTCTGCGCAATCCGCGCATTCTGCGCAATGCGCCTGTCGCGCGTGCGCAGTGTGGCCAGGAACTGTCGGGTAGACAGGCCAGGTGCGCCGTGTGGAAGTCATAGCGACGCCGATGTTGGCAGACGTCGCGGTTCCCGATTCGCGAACTGAGTTGATCCATCAGACGTTGCCAGCAACGGCAACGCCGTGCCGGCTCAGCTCAACCAGCTGGCGCACTCGCTGGTGTTTTTGCTGTCGCAACTGGATTGCATTTTCTGTTGCAGGCGCGCCAGCACTGCGCTGCCTTCATGGCGGTGCTGCTTGCTCCAGGCCTTCAATGCGGTGCCGAGCGTAGCGAAGCGCTGCCGGGTGCGTTGCCGGTACCCATCCGGTTGGCCAGCCAACTCGCCGATCACCTGCGTGGCAGCGCTCTCGATGCCGGCGGTGTCGTCGGGGCTGAGCCGGATCAGCCCATCCACGTACATCACGCCCCACTGCACGCGGGTGGCAGGGCCTTGCGCGCTTTCGTAGGCCTTCCTGAGCCAGGACAGCGCGGTCTTCTTGTCGCCACGTTGTTCGGCCAGATCTGCTAGCTCGGGCATGTAGTAGTACGGCGTCTTGCTGCGCGACAGCTCCGCCAACAGCAGTTGCTCGGCACCGCTGGCATCGCCCGCTTCTCCCAGCAACGCCGCGGCGGTGCTGATGGTGGACTGGCGCTCCTCATCGGTCTTGGCTGCGTCGCTGGCCCATTGCACGCGCTGGCGCACGAGATCGGCCACCTCGGTTGGAAGCGGCGGCTGCGGGCCTTTGGCTTCGGTCTCGGTGGGCTGGCCTTGCGCCAGGCGTGCCAGCTGGATGCGGGCATATGCAGTGCCAAGCCGGTCGGAGATCGGCAGTGAGGTGTCGGCGTAGACCTTGTCCAAGGCCTGATTCAGTGCGTTGGAAAGCGTAGCGCGTACGCCGGCCTCGTTGCTGGCGGCCGTGATCAGACGCGCCGGCATATAGCTCAGCGTGCCGAGATTGGCGCGTACTTCTGCCGGGTCGGCCAACACCGTTTCCAGCAAGGTGCGATTGGCGGCGCTGGCGGCCGGTGGATGCTTGGCAGCGCTAATGGCGGCCAGGGCGAAGCTGCGCTGCAGCGCCGGCTGTGGGGCCGCCGTCGAGAGCCGGGTCAGCACATTGGCGGCGTCGGCGGGCTTGACCAGCCGGTCGTCGGTGCCCCAGGCATAGCTGCCGAGCACGGCCCAATCGTCTGCGCTGAGCTGTTGCGGCGTGTGCAGCGCCTTGTCGAGCAATTGCTGTGCGGTGCTGGTGCTCTTGGCCGCAACCCGCAATACCTCGGCCAGGCGTGCGTTATCGGCATCGCCGGCCAGACGGGTGATTTCGCTGTGGTCCGGGCGTAGCACGATGATGGTGGGATACCCCTTGACCCCGAAGCGCTCGCCCCAGGCCTGCGCGCCTTCGGAATCGCCATCCAGGTGCACAGCGACAAATTGCTGGGTGCGCGCGATGAAGGCCGGATCCTTGAACAGCGTGGCCTTCAGTCGATTGCAGGGCGGGCACCAGGCCGCACCCCAGTACAACAGGATCGGCTTGCCGCTTTCCTTGGCTTCGGCAAAGGCGTCTTCCACGTCGCCCTCGCGCCAGGCGATGCTGGTAGCGGGCGCTGGCGTGGATGCAGCCTTGGTCTGCGCGGGAGCTGCGGGAGCTGCGGGCGGGGCGGGCTTGTTGCAGGCAGTCAGCGTGGCCAGCACCGCCAGCAGCGCGATCAAGGACGGGGAGGGGCGTCGAAACGACAGCGTCATGACAGTCACCGTGGGGCGGCAGGAGGTCGATCGAACACTCTAGCGAGCGCGGGCGCGCGCATGCGGACGTGCGTGATCACCGTTGTATATCTGCTTACAACCCGGACCTTTCGGCAATGCGAACTGCTGTCACGCGATACGCAGCGGTTGAGCGCTGACGGCGCACCGTCAATGCGACCCGGACGCGCCTTGCGGCGCGTTTGGTGCATTGCGTGCATAACGTGCGGCCACAAACGCGCACACGATCAGCTGCAACTGGTGATACAGCATGATCGGCAACACGATCGCGCCCAGGCCGCCACCGGCAAACATCACCTTGGCCATCGGCACGCCGGTGGCCAGGCTTTTCTTCGAGCCGCAAAACACGATGGCGATCTCGTCGGCACGGTTGAAGCCAAGCCGGCGCGCAATGAAGGTGATCGACAGCATGGCCACTGCCAGCAACAGCGCCGCCGCGCCCAGCACTGCGAGCAATGCCGGCAGTGGCGTCTTCTGCCACAGCCCTTCGTTCACCGACGCGCTGAAGGCGGTGTAGACCACCAGCAGGATGGTGCCCTGGTCGGTATAGCGCAGCACCGCGCGATGGCGCTCGACCCAACCGCCGATCCACGGGCGCATTAAATGCCCCGCCAGGAATGGCACCAGCAGCTGCAGCAGGATCTTGCCGATGGCTTCGGCCGGGTGCGCCATCGCGCCCTGGCTGCCGACCATGGCGCCCATCAGCAATGGGGTAAAAAACACGCCCAACAGGCTGGACAGCGAGGCCGCGCACACCGCGGCCGGCACATTGCCGCGCGCCATCGAGGTGAATGCGATCGAGGACTGCACCGTGGACGGCAACGCGCACAGGAACAGCACGCCGATGTAGAGCTCCGGCGTCAGTGCGATATGCGCCAGTGGCTTGAACAACAGGCCGAGCAGCGGAAATAGCACGAACGTGCAGGCCAGGATCACCAGATGCAGGCGCCAATGCAGCGCGCCGGCCTTGACCGCTTCGCGCGAGAGCCGTGCGCCGTGCAGGAAGAACAGCGCGGCGATCGCCACGTCGGTGACATCGTCCATCACCGCGGCCGCGGCGCCCGAGACGGGCAACAGCGAGGCGAGCGTGACCGTGCACAGCAATGCAAGGGTGAAAGGATCGATGCGCAACCGCGCCAACCAATGTTTGATCATGGTGTGAAACTGGGGCAAGAGAGTGTCTAACGCAACCTGCATTGTAGAGTCAGTCGCTCGCTAAGGCATCGTGCCTGCCATGGCGCTGCACCCACATGCGCCTACCCCGCAAGTCGCTTCGAAATTACGTGCCGGTCTCAGTTCGCGCAGCCCTGGATTGCTACATTTATTCAGCACTTGCACACGGCGTGCAGCTGCAGGCGACCACTCCGTCAATGGAGACAGGTCATTCGGCGTTTTCTATCGACCACAGGGAAAGGTGTGTCATGCCCTACGATCAATTCCAACGGACATTCGTGTTGTCGAGCCTGGCCAATTGGGTCAGCACGTGCTCGGGCAGTCAATCCGTGCTGCAGGCGGACTGCCAGCAAATGCTGATTGACACCTTCTCTTTATCTTCCAACCAAAAGGTCATTGGCGACTGGCAGTTGGTCTGGGGGCCGCAGGTCTGGCAGGCACCGGATTCGGTGTTGTCCGGCAACGTCATGTATGTGGCGCATACCGCTGCGATGCCAGGCGTTGGCGAAGCCTATGTGGTCGCACTGAGTGCTACCAATCCCAGGTCGCTCTACGATTGGTTCGGCGAGGATTTCGATGTCGCTTCCAGCGTCGATTTCGCCAGCTTCGATCCGTTGGCAAGCAGTGCACCTGCGGCGCTGAAGAAGCCCGTCGACCCGCAGGGGGTGACGATCTCGATGGGCACCGCCACGGGTGTGTGGCATCTGCTGAATACGGTCAGTCCGCAGACTGCGCTGGCGCCCAACACGACCCTGGTCGAATTTCTGCAAGCCTTGGGCAACACCGGCGCGACGGTGATCTTTACTGGACATAGTCTGGCCGGTGCGCTTTCGCCAACGTTGACGACCTGGTTGAAGACGCATGGCAAACTGGACGGGTTCGATCAGGTCTATTGCTACCCCACTGCGGGGGCAACGCCGGGCAATGCAGGCTTCGCAGCGCTATTTGCAGCGACCTTGCCATCTCCGGGTGTGGGCGAAAAGCCCTACCAGATCTGGAATGCCGACTTGTGGAATACGCTCGATTGCGTGCCGCACGCCTGGGAAATTCCGATGTTGAATCAGATCAGGACGCTGTACGGCAACGCCAAGATCGGTGAAATCGATCTGCTCGTGGATCTGGCGATTCTCAACACCAAGGCATCTACCGTCAGCTATTGCCAGATCGACAATCAGTCCTTGACGGGAACCTCTACCGGCATACCGACGGATATCGGGCAATTTCTTGAGCAGATGAAGTCGCAGCACACCACTGCCTACGATAGCTTGATCGCCGAGCCGATCAAGCCCGTGACCGGGAAGCAGCAGTGCCAGCAGGCCGACGCAATCGAGCAGCAGGCGCGCGATGCCTTGATCGATCGGCTGGTCACGCACGCCCGGCAGATCGAGGCCAGCGATGTGCAGGATGCGGAGACGACTGTCGCTGTGCTTGAGTCCATGGCAAACACCTTGTTCAAGCGGCTCTAGTGTCAGCAATGGCCGACGACGTGCGGAGCGCGTTGGCCTTCAGGCGTGATCGGCTATTGCAAGATTCCCAACGCTGGAGCAGGCCGGCGATTTCGCGAGTCAGCGCGGCATTGCTTGCCCTGACATGATGCCAGCGGAAGTGCATCACGACGCTGCGAGTGCCTTGAGCAGTTCGCGCATTTCGTATTTATCGGTGTCGTCCAGACCCTGCGCGCGCTGTTTGGCCTGCAGTTCTTCCACGCGCTGACGCAGCAACTGTTTGTCGAGCTGGGCGACGACGTCGTGCAGCTCGATTGCCCAACTGTGTTCGTCGCCGGGCAGTTCCTGCGCCGCCAATTTTTGCAACGCGGTCTGCTCCTCGCGCTCGGCGAAGTGCTCCAGCAGCGCGCCTGTGCTGATTTCCGGGCGTTGCCGGACCAGATCCAGCAACTCCATCAACAAGTCGATACCAGGCAGGCGCAATCCGGAAAAATCATGAACGCCCTCCAGGCTCGCTGCCAATGACGGTCGTTGCAGCAGGATGGCGATCGATGCCCGTACCAGGCTGCGTTTCTGCGTGGGGGCACCCATGCGTGCAGGCGGCCGCGGCTTGGGTGCAGACTGCTGCGCGGACGCACCCGCACCAACGCCGGTCAAACGCGCCAGTTCCTGTTTCATCAAATCGCCGAACGCACCCTCGGGGATCTGCGCCAGCATCGGGCGCGCGCGTTCGGCCAGGCGTGCCTTGCCGTCGAGCGTGTGCAGGTTGATCTCGCGCGACATCTCGTCGAAGAAGAACTGTGACAGCGGGGTAGCCTGTTTCAGGCGCTGATCGAAGGCCTGCGCGCCTTCCTTGCGCACGATGGTGTCCGGGTCTTCGCCATCGGGCAGGAACAGGAAGAACGCCTGGCGGCCATCCTTCATGCGCGGCAGCACCGATTCGAGCGCGCGCCAGCCGGCCTTGCGCCCGGCGTTGTCGCCATCGAAGCAGAAGTACACATCCGGCGCATTGCGGAACAACAGCTCGGCATGTTCGGGCGTGGTGGCGGTGCCCAGCGTGGCTACCGCCTGGGTCACGCCGAACTGGAACAGCGAGACCACGTCCATGTAGCCCTCCACCACGATCAGCCGTTCGATCTTCTGATTGGCCTGGCGCACCTGCCACAGGCCGTACAACTCGCGGCCCTTGTGGAACAGCGCGGTTTCCGGCGAATTGAGGTACTTCGGCCCCGGGTCGCGGCCATCGGCCGGCGCACCCATGATGCGTCCGCCGAAGGCGATCACCCGGCCCCGGCGATCGAAGATCGGAAACATCACCCGGTCGCGGAACTTGTCGTAGACGTGGCCGCGATCGTTCTTGGAAAACAGCCCGGCCCGCTCGAGCACACTCATGCGGCGGGCATCGGTGCCCAGGGTGTCCTTCAATGCGCTGTAGCCATCGGGCGCATAGCCGATCTGGAAACGCGCACGGTTCTCCGCATCCACGCCGCGCCCATCCAGATATTCGACCGCGCGCGCGCTGCCTTCGAGCTGACGCTGGAAGAACCTGGTGGCCGCTTCCAGTGCCGAATACAGCTCGCGGCTGTCGTCCTGCTGCTGCGGGGTGCGTTGCTGGGTCTCGCGTGGGATTTCCATGCCGGCGCGCTTGGCCAGCTCGTCGACCGCATCGAGAAATTCGAGGCGGTCGTAATTCATCAGGAAACTGATCGCGGTGCCGTGCGCGCCGCAGCCGAAGCAGTGATAGAACTGCTTGGTCGGCGACACCGTGAACGAGGCCGAGCGCTCGTCATGGAACGGGCAACGTGCCGAATATTCCTTGCCCTGGCGCTTGAGCGGCACGCGGCCGCCCACCACCTCGACGATGTCGGTGCGTGCGAGCAGTTCGTCGATGAATGCGTCGGGGATGCGGGCCATCCCGCTAGGATATCTCAGCGGCCTGCCGGCGCCCTGTCCCGCCATTCAGTGACTGCGTGCGCCAGCCATGCGGAAACCGCTGTTGTCCTCAGCCGCGTGGCAGCGGCGCTGACTCCGACGCTGAAGGCGTGGGCGCTGCATCGGCAGGCGGCACGATCACCGGCGGATGTTCCGGGTCGACACCCGCCTCGCGCAGCTTGCGATGCGAGCGCACGCGCTCGTCGATCACCGCGGTGATCAATGCGCCCACAAAGAACACCACCGAGGCGTAGTACATCCATACCAGCAGGATGACCAGCGTCCCCATCGAACCGTATGCGCTGCCTGGCGCAGCGGTGGCGATATACACGCCAATGGCGTAGCGGCCCAGCGCAAACAACAGCGCAGTGATGACGCCGCCCAGAAACGCCTGGCGCCAATCGACGGTGCGGTCCGGCAGATAGCGATACAGGAACGCGAATGCCAGCGAATACAGCGCCAGCGTCGTCACATATCCGACTGCAGGCAACACCGAGGGCAGGCGTGCGAACACCACCTGCAGTGCGGTGGTGGCGATCATCGACACGATCAGCAAAAAGCCCAGTGCCAGGATCACGCCGAACGAGAACACGCGCTTTTTCAGCCACGCCGTCAGGCCGTCAAGGCGTTGCTTGTCGGTGCGAAAAATCAGGTTCAGGGCGTTCTGCAGCTGCGCAAACACCGCCGTGGCGCCGATGAACAGCAGCAGCGTGCTCCACAAGCCTGCCAGCGAGCCAACGCCAGGCTGAGCGGTGGCGTTGCGAATGATGGTCTGGGCGACTTCGGCAGCGCTGCCGCCCGCCAGTTGCGCGACCTGCTGCACCAACGCGTCCTGCGCGGGTGGATACAGCGAGGCCGTCAGCCACAGCAGAAGGACCAACAGCGGTGCGAGCGACAACAGCGCGTAGAACGACAACGACGCCGCCTGCGTCATCACGTCGATCTCAATAAAGCGGTTCAGCAGCGCCATCGGCACGCTGCGCTGCAGACGGCTCACGTGCTTATGCAGATAGGCGGTTGAAAGCGTCGTCACCGTCGGGAACATCCTTGGCGCATACCGTTGTACGCGCAGGTGACGCCAGAGCAAAGTTGGTATGCGGAAAGACCTTGCCCATGCCTGCGCTGTCCCGCTTTTCTAACAGGGCTGATCCAAAGATCGGGTGAAAGCGGTGAGGAAGGAGGGTCGATGGGCGAAGGCATGCAGCGTGGACCCTTGGCACTTAGCGACGCCCGCTGCAACGGGATGCTGTCCTGGCGTGAAGTACGCAGCGGGGGCAGCCTTTGGTGTATCTGCCGTGCAGCGTCATGCGTTCAGAGGCGTTACGAAATCCTGGTAATGATCGCGTGGCAGGGGGACAGAATGAAAGCCCTTTCGATGCAAGGAGTCGCGCCTGCATCATTGATTCGGATATCTCTGCCAGGAACTGATGCAGGGCGAGATCGAAGTAAGGCGCCATCGCTATTCGTAATGAAGGCAGGTCAGCACAGCTGTCGCAAATCGGGCTGGATCTTCCGCCATCATGAGGTGGCCTGCATTCGGAATGTTTATCCGCATCGCGCATCCCGCATTGGCCCACTCCGGAACATCCCATCCCGCAGACGAGCGCGCTCCGGCAATGAGATACATCGGCGTTGATGAGGTGAGTAAATGACGGATGTCTGTCAAATACTGGTCTGCACCTGTCGTAGCGACAACGGCTTGTGCTTGCGCCCGGATCGTTGAAGCCGGTTGATGGGCCAGCCAACTTCTCGCAAGGGTGGAAGTCCACGCGGTGATTGGAACTCCGGCAGCAGCGATCCATGCATCAGGATCAGCTTTGTAGCTATCCATGATTGCAGTCACCTCGGTCAGTGGCTTTTGTGCAACCTGCCCGGACCAGAAGGCATCTTTCAGAGTGAAGTTGCCCTCGACACTGGTGAAGGAAGCGACGAGCTCGGGGTACAGGCTGCAGACCAGCGCAGAGACTGCTCCGCCCACGGAATGCCCCACGAGATGAACCTTGTTTCTTGCAAGGCGACGAATGTATGCCGCAACGTGGTGCGCCTGATCCGTGAGGGTCAGGTTTTCCGGGGCACAATGCTTATATTGTCCGTAGCCCAGTAAATCCGGCGCATAAACGTCTGCAGTTCCAAAAGCGGTCAGTATGTTCGGGTCTGCCAAATGTCCAAACAGACCATGTACGAGAACGATTGGAGAATTCAGCAAACCCATCATTAATTCCTGGTTCTTCAGGCGTTGCGGATCGATGACGTCCAGGCGAGATGCCCTGATGGGATCTCCGGTGCGCTCGGGTGGGAATCGTACTGCGCGATTGCGCTCCGTCGAGAGAGCTGCATGCTGCGGCAGTCGCCGCAACCGGCGATCGCGGACCCGCCCGGACGCCCCGGCCGATTGGCGCAGGACGTCGCGGAGGTGGGGCTCAGCCGGCCAGGTGCTGCTTGACCAGGGTTGAGACCAGGCCCATGTCGGCCTGACCGGCCAGCTTGGGCTTGAGCGCGCCCATCAGCTTGCCGATGTCGGCCGGGCTGCTGGCGCCGGTCTGCGCGATGGCAGCCTGGATGGCGGCGACGATTTCGGCTTCGCCCATCTTGGCCGGCAGGTAGCGCTCGATCACCACGATCTCCTCGCGCTCGATCTGCGCCAGGTCTTCGCGTGCGGCGGCTTCGAACTGGGTGACCGAGTCCTTGCGCTGCTTGACCATCTTGTCGAGCACGGCGATGACGGCGGTATCGTCCATCTCGATGCGCTCGTCCACTTCCTTCTGCTTGATCGCGGCATTGATCAGCCGGATCACGCCCAGGCTGTGCTTGTCGCCGGACTTCATGGCGGCCTTCATGTCATCGGTGAGCTGCTGCTTGAGGGGCATGCGGTGACTCCTGAGTGTGGGTATCGAATGGTGGCCGAGGCGCCTGGACCCACTGGGTGCGTCGGCCGAAATATGGGCAGTGCGCGCGTCGCAATCAGCACCGTGGCCGGCACGCGTCTCGCACGGGCTGCGCGATGTCGCTGATACGCAACCGCGTGACAGACCAATACAAAAAGCCGGCGACGCTTGCGCGTGCCGGCTCTTGGGTTCGCTCCCGGTGAGACGCGCCTTCAGCGCAGACCCACCGGCAAGGAACCGCGTTCGATCAGTACAAGCGCTGGCGCTTGGTGACGTCGCGCGAGGAACGACGCAGCTGACGCTTCACGGCAGCGGCAGCCTTGCGCTTACGCTCCTGGGTCGGCTTTTCATAGAACTCGCGCTTGCGGGTTTCGGCCAGCACGCCGGCCTTTTCGCAGGTGCGCTTGAAACGACGGAGCGCAAATTCGAAGGGCTCGTTCTCGCGGACTTTAACGCTGGGCATGTGTTCTCCAGAAAATGGGATTTCCGTCCGGGAGCCCCGGGCGGGTGCGAGCGGACTCGCGTGACGGAATTTCCGGGTTGCCCCGGCGAGCCGCGCATTATAACGACTTGCCAACGGCCTGCAAGCCCCCGGCAGAATTTCCTGGCACGACACTGATAAAGCGTGCGCTCGGGCAGGATATGGCCACGATCACGGAGCGAGGCAGCCTATCGTCATCGGCCAATCTGCGCAGCCCAAAAGCTGCGAAAATACGTACATGTCTGTACCTGCCGAGCTGCCGTGAAAGTCCTTGGGATCGAATCATCGTGCGATGAGACCGGCGTAGCGGTCTACGACACCGCGTTGTCCGGTGTGCCGGCGCTACGCGCCCATGCGGTCTACAGCCAGATTGCGTTGCATGCCGAATATGGCGGCGTGGTGCCGGAGCTGGCCAGCCGCGACCACGTGCGCAAGCTGCTGCCGCTGATCCGCCAGACTCTGGGCGAGGCCGGGCTGGGCATCGACGAACTGGATGGTGTGGCCTACACCGCCGGCCCGGGCCTGGTTGGCGCCTTGCTGGTCGGTGCCGGAGTAGCGCGTTCGCTGGCCTGGGCACTGGATGTGCCGGCAATTGGCGTGCATCACATGGAGGGCCACCTGCTGGCACCGTTGATGGAGGACGACCCTCCGGAGCCGCCGTTCGTGGCCTTGCTGGTGTCGGGCGGGCATACCCAATTGGTGTCGGTGAAGGCGCTGGGAAGCTACGAAGTGCTGGGCGAGACCCTGGACGATGCGGCGGGCGAGGCCTTCGACAAGACCGCCAAGATGATGGGCCTGCCGTATCCGGGCGGCCCGCAGCTGGCGGCATTGGCCGAAACCGGCACACCGGGGCGCTATAAATTCGCGCGGCCGATGACCGACCGACCCGGCCTGGATTTCAGTTTCAGCGGACTCAAGACCCAGGTGCTGTTGGCCTGGCGGTCCAGCGATCAGTCGGACACCACCCGGGCCGACATTGCGCGCGGCTTCGAGGACGCGGTGGTGGACACCCTGGTCGTCAAATGCCTGCGCGCGCTGGATGCGGCCGAGTGCAATACGTTGGTGGTGGCTGGCGGCGTGGGTGCGAACAAGCGCTTGCGCGCGCGCCTGCAGGACGCTGCGCAGCGCCGCGGCGGCCGGGTCTGCTTCCCGCGCCCGGCCTTGTGTACTGACAACGGCGCAATGATTGCCTTCGCTGGTGCGCTGCGGCTGCAAGCCGGCGAGCGCGCCGACGCGTCGGTGCATGTGACGCCGCGGTGGGATATGGCTGCGCTGCCGCCATTGGCGGCGAGGGAATCGGCAGTGGGGAATCGGGAATATTGAAGAGCGTTACTCCGAGCCTGTCCGTACGTGCGCTGTTGCCTTTGCTTCTACCCATTTCCGACTCCCGACTCCCGATTTCCCATGGATAAAGTGTTTATTGAAGGTCTCGAAATCGATGCGCTGATCGGCATCTACGACTGGGAGCGGCGCATCCGCCAGACCTTGCGTTTCGATCTGGAGATGGGGTTCGACAACCGTCTTCCGGCGGCCAGCGACGACATCGCCGATACGCTGAACTACAAGGCGGTAAGCAAGCGCTTGGTCGAATTCGTGCAGGCGTCGGACTTCGGGCTGGTCGAGACGCTGGCCGAGCGCTGTGCGGCGATCGTGCTGGATGAATTCGGCGTGCACTGGCTGCGGCTGAAGCTGAGCAAGCCCGGTGCGGTGCGCGGCGCGCAGGCAGTGGGCGTGATCATCGAGCGGGAACGGGCGGTCTGATTGCCGCCGGCCGCATGTCGCGCTGGCCAAGTTCGCTCCTTGCAGATCCACGGGGTGCCGGAGCAAGGGGCGCGACGTTGCCAATCCGGCGCGCCCACGCGCGGTCCAACCGGGCTCTACACCCCCACTCTCGACTCCCGGCCCTCAAAACTTGCCTTCCCGCAGGCGCGTCAGGCTAGAATTGACGGCCATGTAAACGTTTTCTCAAGGATCTCATGGCTGCTGATCGCATCGAAACCCTGATTGCCCGGATGACCGTCGAAGAGAAGGTCGGACAGTTGGGTGTGTTCGCCGACATGGTGCGGCCGTTCGCGCCGGACGTGAATCCCGAAGCCAACGTGCTCAATGCCGACGAGGTGTTGCAGCAGGTGCGCGCCGGCCGGGTCGGCTCGCTGTTCAACGGCGTCGGCGCCGCGCTGGGCGCGCAAATCCAGAAAGTTGCGGTGGAAGAGAGCCGCCTGGGCATCCCGGTGATTCTGGCCGCCGATGTGATCCACGGCATGCGCACGGTGTTCCCGATCCCGCTGGGCGAGGCGGCCAGTTTCGAGCCCGAGTTGGCCGAGCGCACCGCGCGCGCCACCGCGATCGAGGCCACCGCTGCGGGCCTGCACTGGACTTACGCACCGGCCGTGGACATCGCCCGCGACCAGCGTTGGGGCCGTGGTGCCGAAGGTGCCGGCGAAGACGTGTTGCTGGGCGCCGCCTTTGCCGCCGCCCGCGTGCGCGGGTTCCAGGGCAGCGACCTGACCGCCCATGATTCGCTGCTGGCCACGCCGAAGCATTTCGCCGCCTATGGCGCGGTGGCTGCGGGCATGGAATACAACACCGTCGATATTGCGCCGCAAACCTTGCGCGATGTGCACTTGCCGCCGTTCAAGGCCGCCTTCGATGCTGGCGCATTGACCGTGATGTCGTCCTTCAACGACATCAACGGTGTGCCGGCCAGCGCCAACCATGAGTTGCTGACCGAAATCCTGCGCGGCGAATGGCAGTTCCCCGGCTTGGTGATTTCCGATTACACCGCCGATATGGAATTGATCGCGCACGGCTATGCCGCCGATGAGCGCGACGCGACCAAGAAGGCTTTCCTGGCCGGTCTGGACCTGAGCATGCAGAGCGGCTTCTATGCCGCGCATCTGCCGTCGCTGGTGGAAAGCGGCGAGGTGCCGGTGGCGATGTTGGATGCCAGCGTGCGGCGCATCCTGCAGCTGAAAGAAACGATCGGCTTGTTCGACAATCCGTATCGTTCGCTGGACCCGGCGCGCGAAGCCGACACCGCGCATCTGCCAGCGCACGATGCGCTGTCGCGCGATGCGGCGCGGCGTTCGATCGTGCTGCTGAAGAACGAGGGCGCACTGCTGCCGCTGAAAAAGAGCGGCCAACGCATCGCGTTGATCGGCCCATTCGTGCAGGACCGCGAGAACATCGAGGGCTGCTGGACCCTGTTCGGCGACAAGGAACGCTACGTGACGCTGGAGCAGGGCGTGCGTGCGGTGGTCGGCACCGAAGACCTGAGCGTGGTGCCAGGTTGCGGCCTGGAAGAAGCGTTGCCGGGCGGTATCTCCGCGGCGATCGATGCTGCGCAGGCGGCGGATGTGGTGGTGCTAGCGTTGGGCGAGCCGCAGCGCTTCAGTGGCGAGGCGCAATCGCGCACCGAGATCACCTTGCCGCCGGCGCAACAGGCGCTGGCCGAAGCGATTGCAGCGACCGGCACGCCGATGGTGGTGTTGCTGCGGAATGGCCGCGCGCTGGCCTTGAGCGGTGCGGTGCGCGATGCCGACGCGATTGCGGTGACCTGGTATCTGGGCACGCAGACCGGCACCGGCGTGGCCGATGTGCTGTTCGGCGACTACAACCCGTCAGCGCGTTTGCCGATCAGCTTCCCGCAGGTCACCGGGCAGCAGCCGTACTTCTACAATCATCTGCGCACCGGCCGCCCGGAGTTACCGACCCTGTCCGAGTACAAGGCGCGTTGGCGCGAGATGCCAAACGAGCCGCTGTATCCATTCGGGTATGGCTTGAGCTACACCACGTTTGCGTATGCGCAGCCGCAGTTGAGTGCGGCGCAACTCGGTTGGGATGACACGCTGACCATTACCACGCGCGTCACCAACACCGGCAAAGTCGCAGGCGAAGAAGTGGTGCAGGTGTATGTGCACGATCGCGTGGCCAGCCGCGTGCGCCCGGTGCGTGAGCTCAAGGGGTTCTGCAAGGTGCTGCTGCAGCCGGGCGAGAGCCGGGACGTGGTGTTCACGTTGGTGCGCGATGCGTTGGCATTCACCAATCACAAGGGCGTCTTCGGTGCCGAGCCAGGTCTGTTCGACGTGTGGGTATGCGCGTCGGCCAAGAGCGGCGAGGCAGTGACTTTCGAGCTGCTGGAAAGCTGACAGCGGTAGGCTTTAGGGTGCGGCCGGCATGTAGGCTGCGCTCTTGAGTGAGTTGCGGGAGTTAGGCCAACGCTGTTGCTGCCGATACGTGACTGGTGCTGGCAGCTGTGCAGCTTGCGCAGCGATGACCGCAGCTGGGAGTGCTACATCACTCAACTAGCGCGCTGCATCGACGCACGGCATTGATGAGACCGGCACGCATCCTCGACCGATCGTGATGCCGTTTGTCCTCACGATCGCCAGCGCTCCAACAGCGCGTGGCGATCGTGCGAACCGGGTGACCAGTGCGACAGCAGCAAGTGCCGGCTGACGTAGTGCTTGCGCGCGATGACGACTGTCCAATGTCGCCATCGCGCCAATCGATGCATCAAGCCAGAGTTGCATCAGCGCATAGCTCGCACCCCCTCAAGCGTCGTTCTCGACCGCCGCCTTGCTCTTGGGCGTGAGTTTTAGCAAACGTCCGGTGCTGCCGCTGGCTTCGTCTTCGAGCAGCCAAAGCGCGCCGTCCGGGCCTTGCTCCACTTCGCGGATGCGTGCGCCCATGTCGTAACGGGCCACTTCACGCGGCTGGTCGCCCAGCGACACCTGCACCAGCGCCATCGACGACAGCCCACCGATAAAGCCATTGCCGCGCCATGCCGGGAACTGCTTGCCGCCGTAAATCACAAAGCCAGCAGGCGAAATCACCGGCGTCCAGCTGATCTTGGGCGCGGCGAACTCCGGGCGCGTGTTGTGGTCCGGAATCGGCGTGCCGTCGTAGTTGTCGCCGTTGGAGACGATCGGGTACCCGTAGTTGGCGCCGCGCTGGATCAGGTTCAACTCATCGCCACCGAGCGGGCCCATTTCGTGTTCCCACAGGCGTCCCTTGCTGTCGAAGGCCAGGCCGAGAATATTGCGGTGACCTGACGACCACACCTGCGCGGCAACGTCGCCTTGCGCAACGAAGGGGTTGTCGGCCGGCACGCTGCCGTCGTCATTGAGCCGGATCAGCTTGCCGAGGTTGGCTTTCATATCCTGAGCGGGGGTAAATTTCTGCCGTTCGCTGGAGCTGATCCACAGCTTGCCATCCGGCCCGAAAGCCAATCGGTGCCCGAAGTGGCCATTGCCGGTGACCTTGGGGTCCTGGCGCCAGATCACGTTCAGGTCCGACAGCACGCCGCCGCCGGTTGCATCCAGGGTGAGCTTGGCGCGCGCCACCGCAGCGCCGCGTGTGTCGCCCTCGCCCGGCTCTGCATAACTGACGTAGACCAAGCCGTTCTTGGCGAAACGCGGATGCGCCAGCACATCGCCAAAACCGCCTTGGCCGCCGTAAGCGACGGCCGGAACGCCGGTGATGGCGCTCTTGCGTTTGGTCTTGGGGTCCAGCCGCATCAACGCACCGCGCTTTTCGCTCACCAGCAATGTGCCATCGGGCAGGAAGGTCATTGCCCAGGGTTCGTCGAAATCGGCAACCGTAGTGGCCTGAAATGGCCACTGTGCTTTGGGGATGGAGGCCGCGGCGGCGGCGGGCGCGGCAACTGCCGCGCCGGTAGTGAACAAGGTGGCCGCGCAGGCCAGAGCAAGCAAACGTCGGGCAGACATGGAGTCCTCCTGGGGATAGGGCGCGGTGACACTGCAGCCCTCCCGCAACGTGTCCCGCGTCGGGTTTTCAAGTACCTTACACGACGCCGCCGGGGTCGCCTTTGTTGCAGATCACTGTCTGCAAGACGTCCGCGTCTCACATCGTTGTATGTCATGCATCGTTTCACCATGAAAAGGAGTTTCCATGGCCACGCAAAAAACCTCGTCTGCTTTTATCGCCGCATCCTGGGCCGCATTGTTGCTAGGCGGTGCGGCGTATCTGATCGGACTGTGGAATGCCCAGATGTTGCTCAACGAGAAGGGTTACTACTTCACGCTGCTGTTGTTCGGTTTGTTCGCATCGGTGTCATTGCAGAAGAGCGTGCGTGACCGCGCCGATGGGATTCCGGTCACCGGCTTGTACTATGCCATTTGCTGGTTCTCGCTGATCGTGGCGTTGGTGCTGCTGACCATCGGTCTGATCAACGCAACGTTGTTACTGAGCGAAAAAGGCTTTTACGCAATGGCCTATGCGCTGAGCCTGTTTGGTGCGGTTGCGGTGCAGAAGAACACCCGCGATGCGATGGAGATCGATACCGCGTCGCGCATTGCGCGGAGCGTGCCGCCTGCACTCGACTAATACATGAGAGATCGTGCGATGCAACAACGCCACCTTGACGGTGGCGTTGTCGTTTCAGCGCTTATGTGTCTCGTCGCCAGTCACCAAATCGGCTGCGTTTTCCCAGGCGCGCTTGACTGCGTGACGCGCCTTGCTCCAACTCAGTGAAGACGTTCCACGCTTGGCTTCCCAATCGCGATGCAGCTCGGCTTCAACCTGGTCGTAGGCGCGCGCGTTGTCACGGATGCGCGCTTCATGGCCTGCGAGGTAAGCACCTTCATAATCTTCGTAGCGATCGCCTTCGGTGTAGTACGGTTCTTCGGTGAAGCGTTCGCGCCAATACGTCGATACGTTCTGACTGCGGTCTTCGTCCGGTGCACGGCCCGGAATCTGATACGGCACGTTCATGCGCGTCTCCGTGGTGGATGTGTGTTCTACCGTAGGTCGCTTGCTGTTAATTTCATTGCCAGGGCGAGTGAGGGGAACATCAAAGCCGCAGGTCCACACAGTGCAGGACGACCACATTCGAATGGACTATCGCTGCGGCCCGGCGCATGGTGTCTTGCCTGCGATTCAGGTGGTCGCTGAGGCTGCTTCATACGGCAATGCTGTCGCGCCAGCGGCCACCATCGCTGGCGCGGCATCCTGCAATGCCGCTTGCTCGGCATCAAGGATGACCAACACGCGCCCTGCCTGGATTTCGTCTTCGAACTGACGGCGTACCGGATCGGGCACCGTCGCACCGATCAATGCCGACGACCAGCTGCCGACCAGCGCGCCAGCCAGCGCCATCACGCCTGCGCCCGCCAAGGTCAGCCCGATCGGTGGCACGGCAATGGCCACCAGCCCTGCCACCAGACCGGCCGCACCGCCGGTGGCCGCGCCACGTGCGGCCGCAGGAAGGAAATCGGTGTTTGCGTCCTTGCGTTCGTCCGGCACATCCTGCAATTCGATATCAGAGCGGGCGATCAATGACAGCGCATCGTTATCGATCCCCGCGCTGCGTGCCGCCTGCAGAACACGTTGCGCACTGTCGAGATCGGCAGTGCTGTAGACATGGCGCAGTTTCATCGCGAGCTCCCGTAAGCTGAGAGCCGCAGCGTTGGATGCACGCGGTTAGGCGTGCGTGAGCGCTGCGCGAGAGTGCTGCGAAACGTCTGGTTGCGATGGAGCGAGCGCCTTGCCGTCAGCCGAGGTCGGCCAGTATCCGACGCTCCGTTGTAGTGCGCGTACTGCAGTGGCTGCGCGTGCTCCAATTCCGCTAAATAACGACGCCGTAGCGCGCTCAGCTGTTCTCAACTTGCTTGCGCGGAAATAGATAAAACGCCCAGCCGACCAACAGCGCGACGCCTGCAGCGGCCAGGTTCTGCCAGCTGGCGCTGGCCAGCAAGCCCAGCGACAGCAACAAAGCGGCGATGGGGATGGCCGGGCCGCCAGGTAGGCGTAAGGTATCGGTGCGTTGCCGGTATCTGCGCGCCAGCACGATCACCGCCGCTGCGGTGCCGATGTAAGCGAACAGGCGCGTGACCATCGACAGTAACGCCAGCTGCGTAAACGATCCGGACAACGCCAGTGCAAGCGACAGCACGCCCTGGGTAAGCACTGCTGCGGCAGGCGTGTGGAAGCGCGGATGTACGCGTGCCAGGAACGCAGGTCCATACCCATCGCGAGCAAGCGCAAACAGAAAACGCGGACCCAGCATCACCGTGTTGCTGGTGGTGCCGAGGATCGAAATGGTGGCACCCACCGTCAGGATCAGTGCCAATGCTTCGCCACCGAATCGGCTTGCTGCATCTGCCAACGGTGTGGGCGAGGCGGCAAGATTCGGTAGCGTGCCCTGGGCTACCACCTGCACCGCGGCGTAGATCAGGGTCACGGTGACGATCATGGTGATCAAGGCGAAGGGCACATCGCGCCGCGGGTTGCGGTACTCGCCAGCGGCTGCGGGAATGTTTTCGAAACCCGCGTAGGCAAATAGCAGCAACAAGGCCGCTTCACCGAGATTGCCCAGGTCACGCAGATCGGGCGTGGTGCCGGCAAACGCCCACGACCAATCCACATAGAACACACCGATCGCCACGAACAGCAGCAATGGCACCAGCTTGCCGATCACCAGCGCGATGCCGGTGCGCGCGGCCGATTTCACGCCGATCACGTTGATGGCGGTGAGCAGGCCCAACGAGCCGACCACCACCAACGAGCGCGCCCAGGTATCGATAGATGCGGTGGGCCAAAACCGCGCGACTGCATCGGCCAGACCATTGCTCAAAGCGGCAGCCGAACTGATGCGGGTGAGCCAGATCATCCAGCCGATCTGAAAGCCGACGAACGGGCCGAATGCTTCTCGCGTGTAGAGATAGCTGCCACCCGGCGTATCGAAGTAGCTCGCCGCCTGCGCGTAGCACAGCACCAGCAAAGCCACCGCCAGGCCAGCCAGCATCACCGCCCACAGGCTCATCGGCCCCAGCAGGGCGGCAGTCGCGGCAGGTAGTAAATAAATGCCGCTGCCGATGACATCGTTGATCGACAGGCCGACGATCTGCCAGCGGCTGACGACACGGACCAACCCCGTTGCATCCGGTGCAGGCTGCGGTGTGCTCATGGCGCCTCCTCGGTCAGTGCAGGCAAGTGCCACGCAGTGTGCAGACGTGCGTGCTCTGCGCGTGGCAGCAGCACGAACAGCGGGTGATCGTCCGGCTTCAGCCAGGCGAGCAGGTGTTGCATGTCGGCCGCTGCCATCGCGGTGCAGCCTGCGGTGAACTGGCCCGGCGTGCGCCATAGATGCGCGAAAATGCAGCTGCCGCGTCCGGGAATGGACTTGGGATTGTGCGCGATCATGAAGCCCTCGCTGTAGCGCGCATCGCCTGCGTGGCGCAGATCCAGGCGCATCGGTTCGGTCGAGCCGGCCACGGCTGTATCGCCCACTTGCGCGGCATCGACGATGCGGTTGTAGAGCGGCGAGCTGGGCACATCCATGCAGTAATGGGTGGCGCTCATCGCCTGGTACGGCATCGCGCTGCCGATGCTCGGCGCGTAACCAAAAGCCGGACCGATGGCGAAGATGCCGGCAGGGCTGCGGCCATCGCCCTCGCGTTTTTGCGGGCCCTGCGGCTGCGCCGGATGCAGGCCCTCGCCCCATGCACTGCCATGCCGCCCTAGCGCGACTGCGAAGCTCTGCGCAGCCGGCTGCCATTTGCCATCCACATGGGTGAACGTCTGCAGGCGCGCCTGCGTGCTGTTCCAGTCCGGTGTGGTCACCACGATCAACGTGCGTGCCTGCTTCAAGGCATCGATTGGATCGGCGGCGACGGCGAGACTGCTACAGCTTGCGAGCGCCAACAGCACGAAGGGTCGAAACACGGGGGCAAGGTGCATGCAGGCTCCGGGCGTTGGGTCGAGCGGGATGAGTCTAGGGAGATACATGGTTGTCTGGAGACGGAGCGCTAGGGTGGTGCTGCGTGACCGACGCCGTGTTGTCGCTACTGTACTCAGCAATGCGGTTGCGTGGTGCATGTGCGTGCGATGTCCATGCGCCCTGTTGGTAGCGGCATATCGTGGCGAACACCTCTTGCTTGGTGTCGTTTCGTTTTTTAATGCGTGATTTCGTCAAGGAGCAAGTGCAGAGCGTTTGGGTGCGCCCGGCGATCAGAGCCGGCTCGTATATCTCATGCACTCCGGCCCTTTTGCGCGGTCAACGTCTACCTGGCGACTGCTCGCGACGTGCGTTAACCGCTCTTCTCCGGCAATAGCTCCAGCCCACGAACACGACAGATACCTAGCCCGGGCGAATCGTCGATATGGATCTGCGCCTCGTCAAACTGGACGCCGCCCTCGGTGGGATCGAACTGCCCAAGCGCGGGTGCATCCAGATCTGCCAGGGTGATGCTGTCGGCCTTGGCGACCGCCAGATGCACCGCAGCGGCGACGCTGATGCTGGATTCGATCATGCAGCCGATCATGCAAGGCAACCCATACAGCCCGGCGATATCGGCGATGCGGATGGCGTTGGACAGCCCGCCGGTCTTCATCAGTTTGATGTTGATGATGTCGGCGGCGCGACGCTGGATCAGGTCGATCACCTGCGTGGGCGAGAAGACGCTTTCGTCGGCCATCGTCGGCGTGTCGATGCGTGCGGTGACGAAGGCGAGCCCATCAAGGTCGGCCGCCTTGACCGGTTGCTCCAGCAGCTCCAGCGCGATGCCGCCATCTTCCAGCATGCGCATGGTGCGCACCGCTTGTTTGGGCGTCCAACCTTGATTGGCATCCAGCCGCAGCGTCGCGCGCCCGGCGACCGCCGCATGGATCGCCGTGACACGTTCGACATCCGAATCGATGTCCTTGCCGACCTTGATCTTCAGTGCGCGATAGCCGCGTGCGAGCGCCGCTTGGGCGTGCGCCACCATGGTGTCGATGGCATCGGCGCTGATGGTGATGTCGGTGGTGATACGCGGCGTGCCGCCACCAAGCAGTTGGTACAGCGGCGCGCCGAGCGCCTGCGCCCACAGGTCGTACAGCGCGATTTCTACGGCGGCCTTGGCGCTGGTGTTGCGTTCAAGTGCATGTTGCACAAGCCCGCAGAGCCGATTGAGATCGGCCACGTCCTGGCCGATCAGTTTGGGGCCGATGCAGTGTTGGATCGCAGCAACGATGCTGCCATGCGTATCGCCGGTGATGGGCGCGGTGGCCGGCGCGGCGCCATAGCCGATGTGGCCGCAGTCGGTCTGCAACAGCACCACCACATCCTCGATTGCCTGCACGGTGCGCACGGCCGTCTTGAACGGGGTTTTCAATGGCACGCGCACCATGCCAAGCCGAAAGCCAGTGATCTTCATGGGGTGTCCGTTGGTGCAACGCGTTGGATGCGGGTGATGTGGTCGATGAATGCAGTGCCATCGCTAGCGAGCAGTGGCAGCAACGGTGTCACCGATACACCATTCAAACGCGCGCGCTGCACGCTGCCATCGGCGGCGCGGTAACTGGCGCCGGCCACATCATGGATCACCCATGGCGCGCCACCTGCGTGCCCGATCACCAGCATGACATGGCCAGGGATATAGATCAGATCACCGACTTGCAGTTGTGCGAGCTGCCGCAAACGTTTCGGCAACGGTGCAGCCGTATCGAAAGGAACGCTGCGCAACACGGTGCTGCGCGCCTGGTCGCCGGTATTGCGGGGCAGTGCGATGCCGAGGCTGCGATAGACATCCAGCACGAAGCCGCTGCAATCGCGCGCGTCGTAATCGTTGCCCCAGCCATAACGTTCGCCGAGGAATTTGAATGCCTGCCGCAGCACGGCGGCATCGGTTACCGGCAAGGCGCCGATGTGCACATCGGCAGCGCGTGGGATCAGGGCGGGCACCAGCTGCAAACGGCCATCGGCGCTGCGCAGCGCGAGTTGCAGCACGTAGGCCGCCAGCGGCAGCTGGCCGTTGACCGGCTGCTGTGGCGGCCAGTCGCCGAGCAGTGGCAAGTTGCTGCCCATGTCCAGCGTCAGTGCAGAAATCGCCGGGCTTTCGGGGGTGTAGGCGGTCTGGGTGCGGGCTGCGGTAACGACCAAGCGCGGGCCACGTCGTGCGTAATCCAGCACCTCGGCGCGGCTACTTTCGGCAAGTTGTGCGCTTGCGATCCACGCGGCGTAATTTGCGGCAATCACGAACTTCCACGCCCCATCTGCGCTGCTGTGCAAGATCGCGACCGGCGTGCCGGGATACAGCGCCGATTCCTGGAAGCGGTCGATATCGCGGTCGTCGGTACTGGTGAACACACGCTGCGCAGTGGGGAAGGTCCGCAGTGCTGCACGCGAGACCACCAGCGCAAAGCGCAGCGTGACCTGCGCGGGAAGCGCATCCAGTGCCAAGGTTTTACGTAACGCGGCTAAACGCGTGCCATCCACACGCTTCCCGTCTGCCTCGTACAGCGGCCGGGTTGGCGTGGCCGACACTGCCTCGATGCGTGCGCGCACTTCGCTTGCGGCCAGCATGTCGGGCAGCTGCGCGATATCGTGCATCGATGCATCATCGCGCAGCAGTTGTGCGTTGAAATCAGCGATCTGCACGGGAGTCATCCGTGGCGTCTGCGCATTGCGGCTGCGCTTGATCCAATATTCTGGGGTGAGCTGTGCATCGCTAACGACGAAGGGCGGCGCGTGTGCAACCGGCGCGCCGGCAGGTGCGGACACGGCGCTGCAGGGCAGGGCAAGTGCGATCAGCAGCAGTATCAGTAAGCGGCGCGACAATGGCATGCGGAGCTCGGGGTGAAGGCAGCTGCTGGCGAGCTGCGGAGGAACGTTGATAGTGGCATGCGCCGCAGACCGCATCCACGCGTTTTCGCCGTAAGGCGATGACACGCTGGCAGTCCAGTGCAGGCCACACGTGCGGGGTGTGGGGGAAGTCAATAGTCCATCTTCGTCACAGCCACGGCCGCAGTCGCGGCCACGCGAGTGGCCGTTGCCGCCATAGCCGCCCAGGGCGATTCTTGCGGAGTCGAGAGACGCTGCCAAATGCCCAACGATCGCAGCACGCAAGCCATAGCGCTGTTGGCGCTCCCATGCCTGGAAGGCCGCACAAGCACCAACTCGGCGGATAATGGTCTTGCGACAGCAGCGTAGCCGAAACGTCTGCGCTGCCCAGGTCGTCCGGCCTTCCCAGGAGAAATCCGTGCTGCCCAGCTTCCCTCTCTCGTCATCGGCCTGGCTGCGTGCCGCCGTCTGCCTGGCCGCGCTGTCGCTGGGCGCCTGCGCGCATGCACCGCAGCGCAATCCGCTGGCGCAGTGGGTTCCCTCGCCCAATTACGATACGCGGCGACCGATCCTGATCGTGTTGCATTTCACCGACCAGCATTCAGTGCAGCAAAGCCTGAGCACGCTGCGCGGCCGCAATAGCGGTGGTCGGGTCAGTGCGCACTATCTGATTGGCAAGGATGGGCAGCGCTACCAGTTGGTCAGCGATGCGCAGCGCGCCTGGCACGGCGGTGCCGGCCGCTGGGGCACCATCACCGACATCAACTCGGCCTCGATCGGCATCGAACTGGACAACGACGGCAGCGAGCCCTTCGTGCCAGCGCAGATCAACAGCCTGCTGATGCTGCTGGATGACCTGTGTAAACGCCTGCGTATCCCGCGCACGCAGATTGTTGGCCACGAAGATGTTGCCCCGACGCGCAAGAACGATCCAGGCCCGTTATTTCCCTGGAAGCGCCTGGCCGAAGCCGGCTTCGGCCGCTGGCCCGCTGCCGACGTGCCTGCAGCACCTGAGGGTTTGGACCCATGGCAGGCGCTTGCCCTGATCGGCTACAGCATCGACGATCCTGCCGCCACCCTGCAGGCATTTCACCATCACTATCGCGGTAACAGCGCCACCACGCTGGATACCGAGGATTTGCGCATCTTGTATGCGTTGACCAAAGACGCGAGAACCTCTGGCCCGCGACCGACTCTTGAGCCAACCGAAGGCGACAGCCGTTAGGCTTAGGGCGATCGAGCCACGCCGTGCCTGGTTGCGAAGGACGCAAAGCGCGATCCATCGCGCGGACCCCGCACCTTGCAAGGAAACGAAAATGAAACGAAACCTGCTGGTTCGGAAAGGGCGCCGCTGGCGACAGCGTTTTCTTCGAGACGCTCTGCTGCTGATCGCCATGGCGCCATCTGCCCTGGTCGCCAGCGAGGTGCATGTGTCCTCGGCAAAGACCGCCGCAGAGGCTGGCCTTGTGGACGTGCACGCGCTTGCGCCGGACATCGCATTGGACATGCGTTACGCAAGCAGCAACAACTTCACCGGACAGGTCGTGCCGGGCTATCACGCGCCGCGGTGTTATCTGCTGCGGCCCGCCGCCGACGCGTTGGCGCGGGTGGCGCAGACGCTCAAGGCCGAGGGGTACAGGTTGCAAGTGTTCGACTGCTATCGGCCGGTGCGGTCTGTGAAAGCGTTCGTGGCCTGGGCTGCGGCGTTGCAGGATCAGGCGACCAAGGCGCAGTACTACCCGCGGGTGGACAAGCGTGCGTTGCTGGGCGATTACATTGCCCCGACCTCCGGGCATAGCCGTGGCGCGACCCTGGATCTTGGCTTGCTGGAGTGCAAGTCGACTGCGTGCTACGCAGTGGACATGGGCACCGGTTTCGATTTCTTCGATGCGCGTGCGCACACCGACGCGCCGGACATCAGCGCAGCGCAACGCGCACACCGCCAGCGCCTGCTGCGTGCGATGGCGGCCGAAGGATTTGCCAACTATCCAATGGAATGGTGGCATTTCACGTTTCGTCCCGAGCCCACGCCTGATACGGCCTACGATGTTCCAGTGGACTGACGGCGACCGATCAACAGCTGCGTCGGCGCTCACCACCAGGTGGCGCTCGAAATCGGTAGTCGGCTTGCTGCAGGCGTGCATTGCAACGCGGAAGCGGCCACCGTGGATGCCGTCAATCTGTCCGAAGGGTGGATGCGCGAGAAGTGCAGTGCGCGCTTGTCAGCTCCCGGCAGTGCGTGTCGCCATCGCATCGCCGGCAACAGCGCAAGCACCAGCACAGCGCCAGTCGTACACTTCAGCGTCAGCCTGCCGTCGCACCGGCGGCACCGTCCCATCGTCTGATCACCCGCTTCGACAGATCCAAGGAACACCCATGTCCGACCCGGAACGCTTTGTTGATATCGCCTGCCCGTACTGCGGGGAGTGGATCACGCTGGCGCTGGATCTGACTGGTGGCGACCAGCACTACATCGAAGATTGCCAGGTCTGCTGCAAGCCGATTTCGGTGAGCGTGCGCTGGGATGAGGAGGGCGAGGCGCAGGTGAGTGCGCGTGGGCAGGACGATGCCTGAGCCATCCCGCGGCCATGGCATCCGGCCCGCTTGTCGTCGCGACGCATGACGGCATTGCACCCGGTAGCGGCACGAGTCCAGCCACCGCCTGCCATCGCCATATCGCTCCGGCTGCAATCGACGCGGCCAGCATCCAGTTCGTTCGGATCGCCCACGTTGCGGTAAGCGTACGGATCCAAGCGCTGCAGCCGCTAGACTGATGCGCCTGCTGCCTGGATCGTCACGATGAATTTGCCCCTGCACTTCGGCCTGCTCGGTTCGCTGGAGGCCGGCCTGATCGCGCTCATCCTGGGCGTGCTGGTCTTTGCGGTGGTGGAACGTATCGGCCGGCGTTTGCAGTTCAACCATGGCCACACGCTCGGCATTGCCTGCCTGCTCACCGTCGCCATCGGCGCCGGTTACGACATCTGGAATCTCGTCTACACCAGTATCGTGCGGCTGGAATCGCCGCTTTACGCGCGCTTGGCACTGGCCAAGATCCACGATCCCAACGAGTTGGGCTCGCGCGTGGTGCTCGAAGTGGCTGGCGCGCTTGCCGGCGTGGTGCTCGGTTGGAAACTGTTCAGTTCCGGACGCTGGGACGACGACGCGCCGCGCGCCTGAAACCGCGGGTGAAAGTGGGGTTTGGATCTCAAAATTTTATGCATTGAATGAGTCGCTTCGGTTTGACTCACCTGCGACTAACAGGCGGTTAGCCGCAAACATTCAGGCGGTGGTTAAAAGACTGTTCTGCGCAAGATTGCATCGGGTTGGACGTTCATTTGCGATGGGTAGGGTGAGGCCATGTGCGGCGACACCGCGCATTCCCAAGCCCAAGGAGACCTCCCTAATGAAGAATCGCAACCGCACCTCGCTGCTCGCCGCCACCGCTGCTCTTGCTGCCGCTCTGGCGCTGCCGGCGATGGCGCAAAGCACCTCTCAGGATGCCGCAGCGCAGTCGGGTAGTGCAGCGCAGTCGGGTAGTTCGGCCACCTCCGCGCAATCCGGTGGCGGCCAGACCTGGGCCAGCGTGGATACCGATAGTGATGGCGCCATCAGCAAGCAGGAAGCGCAGGTCAACGCGGGCCTTGCGCAAATTTTCGATCAAGCCGACGGCAATGCCGATGGCAAGCTCACCCCAGACGAGTACAAGGCGTTCGTCGCCAAGCAGCAGGGTGGCGGGGCTGCGAGCGGGTCGCAGGGCAACTGAGTCGTTGGTGCGATATATCCCTACCAGTCGTGAGAGGAGATATTGCAACGCAGAGCGCCGGCATTGATCCACGCCAACGCCTGGTCACAGGCTTTAGGACGCAATAGCAACAGGCAATAGCAACAGGATGGTCACGCGGGAGCGATCTGCCAGGGTCGCTCCCGTTTTGTTGACGTCTATCGCGCTAAGGTAATGCGTTACGCCTCGGGCGCTTGTCCAATGTCGCACTCACGTCTTGCACTTCTGGTCGGGTTGGCGATTTCCTGCTGCGCGTTTGCCGCGCCGCCCGAGTTGCCACCGGCCACCCCTGCACCGTCTCTACCGACGACCGCTGGCGGCACCGCCCCAGCGATGTCGCCCTTGCCAGTCGATCCACCGGCACCGGCCGCCACGCCCTTGCTGCCGGCCGACGCACCCAGATCCGCCGGATCCACCAGCGGTGCCGAGGCATCCGTTGCACCCTCCGCCGGCAGCTTGGCACCACGCAGTTTCCGCAGCCTGGATACCGACGGCGATGGATCGCTGACACCGGTCGAGGCGAGTGCCGATCCGGTGTTGCGCGAGAACTTCGCCGCCTTCGACAGCAATGGCGATGGGCGCCTGTCGCGCGACGAATTCGCCAGCTATCAGCCCGGCCCAGGCGATGCTGCAGGCGATTGAGCACAGCGCCAGATTGGTGCGCTGCTAAACTGGCCCGATGAGCGCACTTGCACAACGCGACGGCCAGGCGATCCAACTGGTCGGTTTCGACGGCGACGATACCCTTTGGAAAAGCGAGGACTATTACCGCACCGCCGAAGCGGATTTCGAAGCGATCCTGTCCGGTTATCTGGATCTGGGCGATAGCCGCATGCAACAGCATCTGCTGGCGGTAGAGCGACGCAACCTCAAGGTGTTCGGTTACGGCGCCAAGGGCATGACGCTGTCGATGATCGAAACCGCAATCGAACTGACGCAGGCGCGCATCGCAGCCAGCGATATCCAGCGCATCGTCGAGATCGGCCGTGCCACGCTGCAGCACCCGGTGGACGTGATTGCCGGTGTGCGCGAGGCAGTCAGTGCGATTGCCGCCGATTACGCAGTGGTGCTGATCACCAAGGGCGACCTGTTCCACCAGGAACAGAAGATCGCGCAGTCCGGCCTGGCGGATCTGTTCCCGCGGATCGAAGTGGTGTCTGAAAAGGATCCGCAGACCTATGCGCGCGTGCTCGGTGAATTCGATCTGCCGGCGCAGCGGTTTGTCATGATCGGCAATTCGCTGCGTTCGGACGTGGAGCCGGTGCTGGCCATCGGTGGCTGGGGCATCTACACCCCGTACGCGGTGACCTGGGCGCACGAGCAGGAGCACGGTTTGGCCACCGACGAACCGCGTATGCGCGAAGTGCCCGACGCTGCCGGCTGGCCGGCAGCAGTGCATGCGTTGGATGCGTTGGCACGGCAGCAGCGCTAGGCCAATCGGTGTTGACCACAAGGTCGTTCGTATCGGCTGGTGCAGACCGTCTTAGAACTGACAGCACCGCAGGCATGCGGCATCATCTGTACATGCCTGCGTCCCGCTCATCCGTGTTGCGCGCTCTGTCCTTGCTGGCGGCATTGCTGTGGCCGTCGCTGGTCGGTGCGCAAACTTCGCCGGCATCCACAACAGCTGCCGCAACGAAAGAATCGGCGCCGGGGGCGATCCCGGGCACCGGAGATGGCTGGGTGGACCAGCATCTGGCCGACATGGGCAGTTATGCGCAGCGCTATCCGGCCAGCTTCATCGATGAGGTGGCGCGCTATACCGGTACGCCGCGCGTGTACGTGCAGGCGTTGCTGCAAGTGCACGGCTGGCATGCGGGAGATATCTATTTCGCGTGTTTCTGGGCGCAGACCGTGCAACTGTCGTGCCGCGACACCGTACGCGCCTATAGCCGCGACCATCACGATGGCTGGGAGGGCGTGATCACGCGGCTATCGGTGGTGCCGGACAACGCGCATATGCGCGCACTGCGGCACGCCATCGTCGCCAGCTACGACCGCTGGGAACGCCCGATCACCCTGGACGCGTTGTTGCGCCGTCAGCTCGGCGATCCTGCGCAGCGCCTGGAAGCGGCGCGCCAGGCCAGCGAAGCGGCCGAAGCAGCGGCGCAGGCCGGGCTGTAACGCGGTCGTTGCGTCGTTGCGGCCCGCGCACGCCTGCATTGTGTGGCTGTCTGCACGCCAACACGTGGCCTGCGATGCTGCCGTGCAGCTGGCCGCCACAGGGCGCGGTCGGCGAGAATGCGGTAACGCTGGCATCGGCCGGCCTTTGCCAAGACCATGCCATGCGCGACACCGTGTTTGTCTGTTCCGATCACATCCGCAGCCTGTTCGCCCAGGCGATGTCGGACATGTATCGCGCCGAGGTGCCGTTGTATGGCGATCTGATGTCGCTGGTGGCGCAGGTCAATGCGCAGACGCTGCAGGCCGATCCTGCGCTGGCGGCACGGCTGCAGCGCAACGACGAGCGCGCACGGCTGGATCTGGAGCGGCACGGCGCGATCCGGGTCGGCACGGCGGCGGAACTGGCTACCTTGGGGCGCCTGTTTGCGGTGATGGGCATGCACCCGGTGGGCTATTACGACCTCTCGGTGGCGGGGGTACCGGTGCATTCCACCGCGTTCCGCCCGATCGACGAGGCGGCGCTGTCGGCCAATCCGTTTCGCGTGTTCACCTCGCTGCTGCGGCTGGAGTTGATCGAAGACGCCACGCTGCGCACACAGGCCGAGCAGATCCTGCAGCAGCGACAGATCTTTACCGTCGGCGCCTTGCAGTTGATCGAGCGCTACGAACAGCAAGGCGGGCTGGATGCCGACCAGGCACGGCAGTTCGTGGCCGAAGCGCTGGAAACCTTCCGCTGGCATGGCGATGCCACGGTGTCGCTGCCGACCTATCGCGCACTGAGTGAGGCGCATAAATTGATTGCCGACGTGGTGAGCTTCCACGGCCCGCACATCAATCACCTCACCCCGCGCACGCTGGATATCGACGCGGCGCAGGCGCAGATGCAGGGTGCCGGCATCGATGCGAAGGCGGTGATCGAGGGGCCGCCGCGTCGGCGCGTGCCGATCCTGCTGCGCCAGACCAGTTTCAAGGCGCTGGAAGAGCCGGTGCGCTTTGTCGGCGACGGCGGGCAGCCCGAGCACGGCACGCATACCGCGCGCTTTGGTGAAATCGAACAGCGCGGACTCGCGTTGACGCCCAAGGGCCGCGCGCTGTATGACGCGCTGCTGGCGCAGGCGCGCGACGCCGATGGCGCCGGCAGCACCGGTGCCGATTACGCCACCCGCCTGCAGACCGCGTTCGTGGCCTTTCCAGACGACGAGGCACTGCTGCGTCAGGAAGGGCTGGGGTATTTCCGCTATGCGCTCACCGACGCCGGCCGCGCCGACCCGGCGCAGGTGGCCGCGATGCCGGCAGAAACCGCGATCGCGCTCGGCTTGGTCAGCGCCGACCCGATCATCTACGAAGATTTTTTGCCGGTCAGTGCGGCCGGCATCTTCCAGTCCAACCTCGGTGGTGCCGAACAGCGCGCCTATGCCGCACATTCGAGCAAGTGCAGTTTCGAACAGGCGCTCGGTGCGCAGGTGCACGACGAATTCGCGCTGTACGCACAGTTGGAGCGTGAGTCCTTGCAGGGCTTGCTGGTGTAGCCGGCGGCTGCGCGCAGTGCTGTATTGCGCGCGGCTCCACTGGGGCGTCAGCCCGGCGCGCCGCTACTGTGGAAGACCTCCCATAGGTGGCCGTCCGGGTCGGCAAAGCCGTGTTGATACATGACGCCATAATCCTTTGCTTCGCCGTCGATCTGCCCACCGGCCGCGCGTGCTTTGCTCACTAGCGCGTCGACCTCGGCGCGGCTGCTTACCGCCAATGCAGTGATGGTTTCTGCAGCATTTGCCGTATCGCAGATGCCTTTGTGGCTGAAACCCTGGAAGAACGGCTTGACCAGCAACATCGCGAAAATGTTTTCGCCCAGGATCAGGCAGGTGGCGTTCTCATCGGCGGAGGCCGGATTGAACGTGAGCCCATGGCGGTGAAGAAAGCGACCGCGCGCGGCAGCGACTCGACCGGCAGGTTGACGCAGATTTGCGTGATCATGCAGGGTCTCCTGCGGCGTGACTGGCGTGGTAATCAAAAGCTCCGGTAACGGCCGTTGACCAGCCCTTGGATGCCGAAGCGGTCGGTACACATGCCGAAGCCTTCGGCCCAGAAGGTTTCGCCGAACGCCATCTGCACCTGACCGCCCCCGCCAACGCCGCATGCGTGCGTTCGGCCTCAAGGGTATCGTCGAAACCGAGCCCGACCGACACCGGTTGGGCGCCCTGCAGCTGCTGGCCTGGTGGCAGGTCCGAGCCCATCAGCAGTGGGCCCTTCGATCCAGCGAGCGTCACGTGCATCACCAGGTCAGCTGCCGCAGCGTCGATCGACATGCCAGATCCAGCGTGCGGTGGCATTGCGCATAGGTGGTCAGCATCAGTTCGCCGCCCAGCACGTGCTGGTAGTGCACGAAGGCCGCGCGGCAAGTGCCTTCAAAATACAGATAGGGCGTGATGTGCATCGGGCAGTTCTTTGGAAGCAAGTCGGCGACGGCGCGGAGTCCTGCGTGCGGTTCTGTCCAGTCAAAACCAGGCCGATGTTGTCGGCCATCAGGTCCGGTTGCAGGTCGAGATCGCTACGTGCATTGCCGGGGTGGGCATGCGCCGCAACCAGCGCAGCCTACCTCCCGACACGGCCACGTGCAGCAGTCGCGGTCGCTTGAGCGTAGCGGTTGCTGGTGACATCACTTCGTGCCGAAACGCATGCGGCTATGTCTGCGTGGCTGCGCCGCAACACACTGAAGACCGTACCGCCGGGCTGAGCGGTCTTCAGTGCGAAACCTCAGTGCGCTTGTGCCGCCGGACGCCGTGCCGCAGCGCGTTCGGCACGGCGTGCGCGCGCACGTGCGCGACGCGCTTTCCAGCGCTCGCTCAGGCACGAGAAAATCACGTACAGCGCCGGGGTGCTGAGCAGGGTCAGGCTCTGCGAGAACACCAGCCCGCCGATCATTGCGATGCCCAGCGGGCGGCGCAGCTCAGAGCCTTCGCCCAGGCCGACCGCCAGCGGCACGGCGGCCAGGATCGCCACCATCGTGGTCATCATGATCGGGCGGAAGCGCACGATCGACGCCTCGCGTGCGGCCGCGCGCGCATCCATGCCGTGCACGCGCTGCGCCACCAGCGCGAAGTCGATCATCATGATGGCGTTCTTCTTGACGATGCCGATCAGCAGCACCAGCGCGATCATCGAGATCACCGACAGTTCGGTATTGGTGATGAACAACGCCAGCAGCGCGCCGACACCGGCAGCTGGCAAGGTGGACAGGATGGTGACCGGGTGGATCAGGCTCTCGTAGAGCATGCCCAGCACGATGTAGACGGTGAGCACCGCCGCCAGCAGCAGAATGCCCATCGAATTGGGGCTGAGCTGCACGTTGAAACTGTCGTCACCACTGAGGCGGATGCCGTCGGGCATGCGCAAGCCGTCCACAGTGGATTTGATGATCAGATCCGCCTCGCCGGTGCTGACGCCCGGCGCCAGGTTGTAGCTCAGATCCATCGTGGCGTACTGGTTTTCATGAATGATCTGCGGCGGCGCCAGGCCCGGGACCTGAGTGGCGACGGCGGTGATCGGCACCATTTGCCCTGCACGGTTGGGCACGAAGATCTGGTCCAGCGCCTTGGGCGTGGCCGTCTGCGACGGCAGGGCATTGACCACCACGCTGTACTGATTGAGATCGGAATAGATGGTGGAAATGGAGCGCTGGCCGAACGCGCCATACAGCGCGCCATCGATGGCGCCGACCGTAATGCCCAGACGCGCGGCCTTGGCGCGGTCGATCACGATGTTCTGGCGCAGGCCCGAGGTATCCACATCGGTGCCGACATCGCGCAGGCGTGGGTTCTTTTTCAACGCCGCCTGCAGTTTGGGCAGCCATTCCTGCAATTGCGCCAGGTCGTTGCCCTGCAGCGAGACGCGGTATTGGGCGCCCTGGCTGGTGCCGCCGCCGCCGTCGCTGGGCAGGTCCTGGATCGCACGCAGGCGCAGGTCAAGATCCGGGTAACGGTCGGCCTTGGCGCTCAGACGTGCAACCACGTCCGCGGTGGTGTCACGACGGCCTTCATCGCGCTTTTTCAGCTGGATATTGAACGATGCGCTGGAGCCCTGACGGCCGGAGCCCAGGCGTGCGCCGACGGTTTTCACCGCCGGATCGGCCATCAGCATGTCGGTGATGCGGCGCTGGCGGCTGACCATGTCGGCGAACGACACCGTGGCGCTGGAATTGGCGCGGCCCCAGATCAGGCCGGTGTCCTGTGCGGGAAACGAGCCCTTTTTGACCGCACTACCCAGAAAGATGGTGGCGGCGATCAGCAACAACGGCGTCAACGACAGCAGCAGCGCGTGGCGTAGCGAGAAATCCAGCGCCACCGTGTACACACGCAACATGCGCTCGTGCATGCGGTCCAGCCAGGCGCCGAAACGGCTCGGTTTTTCCAGCTCGCTGTGCGCCGACAGGAAGCGGCTGCATAGCGCAGGCGTCAAGGTCAGCGACACCAGCATCGAGAACACGATCGCCGCCACCAAGGTCACGGTGAACTCGCGGAAGAACGCACCGACCATGCCGCTGGCGAACAGCATCGGGATAAACACTGCCACCAGCGAGGCCGTGATGGAGACGATGGTAAAGCCGATCTCGCGCGCACCGGTTAACGCCGCTTCCATGCGCGACATGCCTTCGTCGAGATGGCGCATGACGTTTTCGATCACGACGATCGCATCGTCGACCACGAAGCCAATGGCGATCACCAACGCCAGCAGGCTGAGGTTGTTCAAGGTGAAGCCGAGCACGTACATCACCAGCGCCGAGCCAGCCAGCGACAGCGGCACGGTGATCGCCGCGATCAGCGTCGGCGCCAGGCGGCGCAGGAACAGCGCCATGGTCAGGATCACCATCACCAGACTGATCATCAGCGTGGCCTGCACCTCGTGCAGCGAGGCGCGGATGGTGGGGGTGCGGTCGAAGTAGGGCGTGAGCGTGGTGCCGGGTTGTAGGTAGCTGCGCAGCTCGGGAATCTGCGCCTTCACCTGGTCCACGGTTTCGACGATATTGGCGCCGGCGCGGGTAAAGGCATACATCACCACCGCCGGTTTGCCGTTGAACCAGGCGGCTTGATAGGCATCCTGCTGACCGTCGTAGACGGTGGCCACATCGCCCAGCCGGACGATGCGTCCGTTGGACTGCGTGGCGATCGCCAGCTGCGCAAAATCGGCGGCCTTGGACACCGAATCGTTGGCGATGATGGCCATGGTGGTGTTGCCGTCGGACAGGAATCCGGTCGGCGAGGTGACATTGGCTGCGCGCACCGCATTGCGCAGATTGTCCGGGGTCAGGCCTAGCGCGTTGAGCGCGCGCAGGTCCACATCTACGCGCACCGCAGGCGTGGAGGCACCGGCGATGTCCACCGAGCTGATGCCGGTGATCTGGCGTAGCCGCTGTGCAAGCAGCGAGTCGGCCACGTTGTAGAGTTCATCGGCCGATTGCGTGTCCGAGGTCAACGCGATGGCGATCACCGGGTCGTCGTTCGGGTTGGCCTTGGAGTACATCGGCGTACTGAGTCCGGAGGGCAGGTCCGACTGCGATGCATTGATCGCGGTCTGGATGTCCTGCGCGGCCGAATCGATATTGCGACTGCTCTGGAACACCAGCACGACCAGGCTGCTGCTCTCCGAACTGGACGAGCGCATGCGGTCGATCCCGGGCAATTGGCCCAGGTGACGTTCCAGCGGTGCGGTGACCGTGGAGGCCATGGTGCTGGCGTCGGCACCGGATTGGGTGGCGTGCACGAAGATGATCGGAATCTGGATGTTCGGCAACGACGCCACGCCCAGCCGCAGGTAGCACATCAATCCAATCACGAACAAACCGATCGCCAGCAACGAGGTGCCGATCGGGCGCTTGATGAAGGGCGCGGAGATGTTCATGAGGTGACTGCCGGGAATCGTGAATCGGGATTCGGGAATCGGGAAAGGCAATAGCCAGCGCAGCCGCCATACGCGCGTGCGGGAAGGCGATGCCGCAGGCAGGCAGACCGATCGGCGATGACGCCATCGGTGGTCATGCCGAGCGCTCCGATGCGGATGCCGCAGTGACGCCGTCACGGCGCGCCGCCCGCTGCGCACGCCAGGCACGCAGCCGTTCGCCGCCGCGTTCCATGTACAGATAGATCACCGGGGTGGTGTACAGCGTCACCAACTGCGAGAGCAGCAGGCCGCCGACAATGGCGATGCCGAGCGGGCGGCGCAGTTCCGAGCCGATGCCAGTGCCCAGGGCCAGCGGCAAGGCGCCCAGCATGGCCGCAGCGGTGGTCATCATGATCGGACGGAAGCGCAGCAGGCAGGCGCGCCGGATCGCATCGTGCGCGTTCGCCCCTTCGCGGCGTGCGTCGATGGCGAAGTCGATCATCATGATGGCGTTTTTCTTGACGATGCCGATCAGCAGCACGATGCCGACGATGCCGTCCACCGACAGGCTGAGCCCGCACATCATCAAGGCCAGCAACGCACCGACACCGGCTGGCGGCAGCGTGGAGATGATCGTCAACGGGTGGATGTAGCTTTCGTACAACACGCCCAGCACGATGTAGATCACCACGATCGAGGCCAGCAGCAGCCACACGATGTCGGTCTGGCTGCCGGTGAATTCGGCGGCCTTGCCGACGAACTGCGCATGCACCTGGGTCGGGATCTTGAGCTCTTCGCGCGCTTTTTCGATCGCCGCCACGGCCTGCGACAGCGAATGGCCTGGCGCCAGATTGAACGAGATCGTGACTGCGGGCAGCTGCTGCTGGTGGCTCACCACCAACGGTGTGTTGGTGACCTTGGCTTCGGCCAAAGCGGCCAGCGGAATGATGCTGCCGGCGCCGACCACGATGCCGGTGTTCTGCGCGCCCACACCGGTGGCCGTGGACGAGTTGGACGAGGTCACCTGGCCGAAGCTGGTGGCGTTGGTGCCGGTCAGCGCGCCGCTGCCGTTGCTGGCCACGGCCAGCTGGTTCATCAATGCCGTGCTGCTGCGGAATTCCGGCGCCACTTCCAGCACCACGCGGTACTGATTGAGCTCGGTGAAGATGGTGGAGATCTGGCGCTGGCCGAACGAGTCGTACAGCGTGTCGTCGATGGTCTGCATCGGCACGCCGAGCATGCTGGCCTTGTCGCGGTCGATGTTCAATTCCAGCGCACGCCCCTGGTTGGCCAGGTTGTTGTCCACATCCGCCAGCTCGGGCAGTTGGCGCATCGCCTCGGTCATGCGCCCGGCCCAGGTCGCCAGCTCGCTGCTGTCCACGTCCGAGATCGAGTACTGGTATTCGGTCGCGGCCACACGCGTGTCCAGGGTGACGTCCTGGACCGGCTTGAGGAACAAGGCCACGCCCGGAATGCCGGCCACGGCTTTCTGCAGGCGCGGCAGTACCTCATCCAGACCATCGCGGTCACCGCGCGTCTTCAGCACGATCGACAGCTGGCCCTGGTTGAGGGTGGGGTTCATGGTGCCGGCGCCGATGAAGGCCGCCACGCCGGTCACCGCCGGGTCTTTCCGCAAGGCGGCAGCAACCGCCTGGGTGCGCTGCTCCATCTGCGGGAACGCCACGTTCTGGTCGGCCTGTACCACGCCGGTGATCAGGCCGGTGTCCTGCTCGGGCAGCAAACCCTTGGGGATGACCACATACAGCACCACCGTCAACGCTACCGCGCCGATCGCCACCGCCAGGGTCAGCGGTTGATGGGCAAGCACCCAGTCCAGGCTGCGCTCGTAAGTGCCCACGGTGCGCGTCCACAGATTGCGCTTGCCGGTGGCGGTTGCGCGCTCGTGCGCGTCTTCGCCTTCGGGCAAGGCATCGGGCTTGAGCAGGTAGGCGCACATCATCGGCGTCAGCGTCAGCGACACCAGCATCGAGATCACCACCGCAATCGACAGCACCCACGCAAACTCGTGAAAGAGTCGCCCGGTCACGCCGGGCATCAGCAGCAGCGGCAGGAACACCGCCACCAGCGACACGGTCAGCGACAACACGGTGAAACCGATCTGCTTGGCGCCGATCTCGGCCGCTTCCGGCCCGCTCTTGCCCTGCTCGATGTAGCGCACGATGTTTTCGATCATCACGATCGCATCGTCGACCACGAACCCGGTGGCCACCACCAGCGCCATCAGCGACAGGTTGTCCAGCGACATGCCCGCAAATGCCATCACCGCGAAGGTGCCGGCCAGCGACAGCGGCACCGCCACCGAGGGAATGATGGTGGCCCATAGCCGGCGCAGGAACACGAAGATCACCGCCACCACCAGCGCAATGGTCAGCACCAGGGTGAACTTCACTTCGTGCACCGAGGCGCGGATGGTTTCGGTGCGGTCGGAGAACACCTCCAGATGCACATCGGCCGGCAACACCGACTGCAACTGCGGCAGGATGCTGCGGATCTGCTCCACCGTCTGCACGATGTTGGCGCCCGGCTGGCGGCGGATCTCCAGCAGTACCGCCTGCTTGCCGTCGGCCCAGGCGGCAAGCTGGTCGTTTTCCACGCCATCGACCACGTTGGCCACATCCGCCAGCCGCACCGGGCGGCCATCCTTGTAGCTGATGATGGTGTCGCGGTACTGCGCCGCATCGGTGAGCTGGTCGTTGGTGCCGATGCTGTAGGACTGGGTCTTGCCGTTGAGCGATCCCTTCGGCGCGCTGACGTTGGTCTGGGTCAGCGCGCTGCGCAGCGACTCCATGGTCAGGCCCATGTTGGACAGCTGTGCCGGATTGACCTGGATGCGCACCGCAGGGCGGACGTTGCCGGCGATCGAGACCAGGCCCACACCCGGTACCTGCGACAGACGCTGGGCCAGAATCGCATCCGCGTAGCGGTTGACCTCGCGCAGCGGTAGCGAATCGGAGGTGAGCTTGAGCGTGAGAATCGCCGCGTCGGCCGGGTTGACCCGGTTATAGACCGGCTGGTACGGCAGCGAGGAGGGCAGGGTGGCCTGGCGGATCGCCGCCTGCACATCCTGCGAGGCGATATCGATATCGCGCTCCATCGAGAACTGCAGAATGATGGTGGACAGGCCCGCCGACGAATCGGAGGTCATCATCTGCAGGCCGGAGATCTGCCCGAACTGGCGCTCCAGCGGCGTGGTCACCAATGAGGCCATGGTGGTCGCATTGGCACCGGGGTACTGGGTGGTGACGACCAAGCTGGGGGCGTCGATTTCCGGCAATGCAGAGACCGGCAGTTGACGGTAACCGAGAATGCCTAACAGCAGGACGCCGGCCATCAACAACGAAGTGGCGATCGGGCGGCGGATGAAGATGGTCGAAAAGCCCACGGGGGTGTCCTTGCTGAAGACGTCAAGCGAAGCCGGCGCATGCAGCGCCGACGCACATCGGCGACGGAAGGTCCGTCGCCGGTGGTCGAGGATTAGCGTGGACCGCCGCCACGACGGCCGCCGGTGCCACCCGCACGGCCCTGTTTGTCGTGCGCAGCCTTGAGTTCGGCCTCGGTCGGCTCCGGCGGCGTCTGGCCTGGTTTGAGCGCGCTGACCTTGCTGCCCGGCTTCAGGCGGAACTGGCCTTCGGTCACCACGCGCTCGCCGGGATTGAGGCCCTTGGTCACCTGCACATGGCTGTCGTCCACCTCCACGCCCTGCACCACGGTGCGCATCTGTGCGGTGTTGTCACTGCCCACCACATAGACGTAATCGCCGTCCGGGCCGCGCTGTACCGACTGGGTCGGCACCACGGTGCCGCCGGCGATGGTGCGCAGCTGCAGGCGTACGTTGACGAACTGACCCGGCCACAGCGCGTTGTCGGTATTGCCGAAGATCGCGCGCGCGCCGAAGGTGCCGCTGTCGGCGGAAATGCGGTTGTCGATCACATCCAGCTTGCCGTCGCCGCTGATCACATGCGCATCGCCGCGGTCCAGTGCTGCCACGGACAGTGGCGTCGCCGCCTGGCCGGCGCGCACGGCCTGCAACTCACGCTCGGGCAGGTTGAAGGACACGTAGATCGGGCGGATCTGGGTCAGTGTGACGATGGTGGAGGTGCTGCTGACGATGTTGCCCACGTCCACGCCGCGGATGCCGGCGATGCCGTCGATGGGTGCGGTGATGCGGGTGAACTGCAACTGCACCTGCGCCGAGCGCATCTGCGCATCGTTGGCAGAGACCGCGGCCTCGTACTGGGCAACCTGATTGCGTTGAGTATCCAGGTCTGTGCGCGAGACGTACTGCTTGTAGGCAGGGTCGTTGGAGCGCTGATAGTTGACCCGCGAGGTTGCCAACAGCGCCTGGTTCTGGCGCTTGGCCGCCAACGCCTGGTCGTAGCTGGCCTGCAGCGTGCGTGGATCGATCTGCGCCAGCAGATCGCCCTTCTTCACTTCCTGGCCTTCCTTGAAATTCAGGCTCATGAGCTGGCCGCCGACCTGCGGGCTGACCGTAACTGTATTGAGCGCGGTGACCGTACCCAGCGCGCTGGCATAGACCGGCACATCCTGCGTGGTGGCCGCCACCACTGTGACCGGCACCGGACCGCTGTTTTCGGGGTCGTTGCCGTCCTGTGCGCCTGCACGCTTGCCGTGGTGGCTCTCACCCATCATCCGCATTGCGACGAACACCACGACGAGCACCGCTACAACCAGCAGTGTGATCTTCCAAAAACGCGACATGCGACAACTCCTGAGGGGCGGGCCGGGCGCTTGGGTGCGACCGTGGGGCGGCTGTGCGAAGCATATCGTTGCGTCACACCAATTGAGCGTTACTGAAGTAACGGCTCGGCCGGCGAAACGACAGCAATGGTCACAGTTGCACCCCGGAAGCAACGCACCATGCCTGCCACGGTTGACCGCCTAGCTGAATCGGGGCCCACTGCAGCCCATCCAGCATGCGCCTGAACTACATTAGGCAACCATCTTCAGAGGATTGCCGATGCGCCCCTCCCGCCTGCTGACCAGCGCGCTGCTGCTCGCCCTGCCCACGCTCGCCGCCGCGCAGACCGCGCAACGGCCCGAAGTTCAGGCCGCCGCTGCCCCGCTGCAGGCCAAGGTGGTGCAATGGCGCCGCGACTTCCACCAGCACCCCGAGCTCTCTAACCGCGAGGAGCGCACCGCCGCCGCCGTGGCCGCGCAGCTGCGCAAACTCGGCCTCAAACCGCGCACCGGTATCGCCCATCACGGCGTGGTGGCCATCATCAAGGGCGGCAAGCCGGGGCCGAAGATCGCCCTGCGTGCGGACATGGACGCGCTGCCGGTGAAGGAGCAGACCGGGCTGCCGTTCGCCTCCAAGGTCACCGCCGAGTACCGCGGCGAGCAGGTCGGTGTGATGCACGCCTGCGGCCACGACGCCCACACCGCCATCCTGCTCGGCGTGGCCGAGGCGCTGGTCGGTATGCGCGATCAGTTACCGGGCGAGGTGATGCTCATCTTCCAGCCCTCCGAAGAAGGCGCGCCCGGTAATGAAGAGGGTGGCGCCTCGCTGATGCTGAAAGAGGGCCTGTTCGTCGACTTCAAGCCGCAGGCGGTATTCGGCCTGCATGTGTTCTCCAGCGTGCAGGCCGGCAAGATCGCCGTGCGCGGGGGGCCACTGATGGCGGCGTCGGACCGCTTCGCAATCAAGATGATCGGTCGACAGACCCATGGCTCGGCACCGTGGAACGGCATCGACCCGATCGTGGCCAGCGCCGACATGATCGGCGCCGCGCAAACAGTGATCAGCCGCCGCGCCAACCTGTCCAAGCAGCCGGCCGTGCTGAGCTTCGGCGCGATCAAGGGCGGCATCCGCTACAACATCATCCCCGACGATGTAGAAATGGTCGGCACCATTCGCACCTTCGACGAGGGCATGCGCCAGCAGATCTTTGCCGATCTCAAGAATGTGGCCGAACACACCGCTGCTGCGCATGGGGCCAAGGTCGAGGCGCAGGTGCCGGATCAGCCAGGCAACCCCGCCACCGTCAACGACCCGTCACTGACTGCCAAGATGCTCCCCAGCCTGCAGGCCGTGGTGGGCGCCGACAATGTCTACGAGCCGCCGTTGCAGATGGGCGCCGAAGACTTTTCGTTCTACGCCCAGCAGGTGCCGTCGATGTTCTTCTTCGTCGGCTCCACCGCCAAGGGCATCGACCCGGCCACCGCGCCCAGCAATCACTCGCCGCAGTTCCTGTTGGACGAGTCGTCGCTCGATGTGGGCTTGCGCGCCCTGTTGCAGGTGTCGCTGGATTACCTGCATCAGGGCGAGGCTGGCTGAATCGGGAATCGGGAATCGGGAATCGGGAATCGTGTGCAGTTGCGCGGGTTCCGCTGAGCGTTGGTGATCGTGTGGGGCGGCGGGTCGCTTGACGGCCCGCTGCTTCTGTTGCCAGCTCGCTCCAGCGTCCGCTATACACCTCACGGCCAGCCCGCTCCGCCTAAGATGGCGCGATGAATACTCCAGAAGAGTCCACCCTCGGTCGTGAGGTTGCCTATCCCAGCGGCTACGACCCGTCGCTGTTGTTTCCGATTCCGCGCTGGGCCGGGCGCGAGGCGATTGGCCTGACCGGCGCCTTGCCCTTCATCGGGCACGATCGCTGGCACGCCTACGAGCTGAGCTGGCTCGATGCGCAAGGCAAGCCCTGCGTGGCGACGGCCACCCTGCATGTGCCATGCGACTCGCCGTCGCTGATCGAATCCAAATCGCTCAAGCTGTATCTCAATTCGCTCAACGCTACCCGCTTCAACAGCGCCGAAGCGGTGCGTACGCGCATCGCCACCGATCTGTCGACGCGTGCCGGTGCCGATGTGGCGGTGGAGTTCGGCCTGCCGCCGATCGACGCGGTGGGTGAGGGCGAATCGATCGACGCACTCGACGTCAGCATCGACGATTACGGCCCACCGAATGCCGCGTACCTTTCCGCACAGGCGCAGCCAGTGGTGGAAGAAGTGCTGACCTCGGCCTTGCTCAAATCCAATTGCCCGGTCACCGGTCAGCCGGATTGGGCCAGCGTCACGCTGCGTTACCGCGGCGCACCGATCGACCGCGAAGGGCTGTTGCGCTATCTGGTGAGTTTTCGTGACCACGCCGAATTTCACGAGCAATGCGTCGAGCGTATTTTCAACGACGTACTGACGCGGTGCGCACCGGAGTGGTTGGTAGTAGAAGCACGCTATACACGTCGTGGCGGCCTGGACATTAATCCGCTGCGCAGCTCGCCGAGCGTTCCGAGGTCGCTGTCGATTTTTCGCGACCTGCGTCAGTAAGCCTACGCATACGGGATCGCGCCGGCTTCACGGCGGCGCGATCCACGCTTAACGGCACCCCGCGCACCCTGCTGCTACCGCGATGCACAGGGGTTGCAGCAATGAGTGTCGACAAGAAAGCAGATTTTTCCAACGTCACCTCTTCGGTCGACAGTACCGCCGATGTCACGCCTGCACCGGATTTTTCCAACGTGCGTACCAGTGTAGAAAGCACTGCCAAGCTCGTCGAAGAATCGGTCACCGTCCAGGCCGGCGATAGCCTGTCCAGTATTGCCAAACGCCACCTGGGCGACGGCAATCTATGGCCACGTATTTTCGAAGCCAACCGCGAAACGCTGAAAGATCCGGACAAAATTTTTCCGGGCCAGGTCCTGCGTCTTCCTGCCAACTCATGAAAGCAGCTGGTTTCTAAGAGCTAGTGCTTGCCGATTACCCATTGTCTAAACCCACAAAACATCCAAACACCAAGTGCGGGTGTTTCGTTATCGGAGAACTTATTCATGTCCACTAAGTGCGTTTCCAGCAGCCTCGTTATCGCGTTGGCCGGCGTCCTGGCATTGTCCGGTTGCAGCAAGAAGACCGATGACAGCGTGTCCAAGGACCCAACCTCCGGCGCCCCCACCGAAGCAATGCCCGGCCCGGCAGCCACACCGCCGGCCAGCGATCAGGCGGGGCAGAGCAGCACGACTGGCGCAGCCAGCACCGATGGCGGCGCTGCAATGGGTGGCGCGGTGACGGTTTCCAGCGTGGTCGTCGGCACGAAGGCCGCAGCTGATAAAACGGTCACTCCATCGTCCAACGTTGGCACCAAGGACACCATCATCGTGTCGGTCAAGACCGATGGCAGTGCCAGCAATGTTGCCGTGTCGGCCAAGCTGACCTATCAGGATGGTCAAGTGGCAGGCGAGCAGAACGCCACGTTGAACACGACCGGCGCTGATACCACCAACCTCAGCTTCAGCAAGCCAGATGGTTGGCCGGCCGGCACCTACACCGCGCAGGTGATGGTGGACGGCAAGCCCGCAGGCAACCCGCAGACCATCACGGTCAAGTAAGTTTGCGTGACGCAGTGACGACGGTCGATCTTGGCCATGTGCAACCTCACTGCCGTCAGGAAGTAGCGCGATAGTTCATCGAGCCATCCAGGAGGGGCGCGACCATCAGGCTGCGCCCTTCTTGCTGTGTCCCGTATTCGTTACAGCTGCATCCATGTCGATGGGGCGTGTGACGTGACGAAGCATCCGCCTGTGGTCGCTTTACCCGGGCGCGGCTCAGACGCGACAATGCCGTGCTGATCCATCGCCGCATCCAACGTGCTGGCCAACTGGTGTGCCATCAACGACCCCTGTCGCGCGCACCACTGCCATCGTCCGTGAATGCCGGCGCTCCTCCCGACCACAAGAGCCATCGCACCTCATGTCGAAGACACCGAAGATCCTCTACACGCTCACCGACGAAGCACCCTACCTGGCCACGCAGTCGCTGCTGCCGATCATCGATGCCTACACCGATACCGCCGGCATCGTGGTCGAAACGCGCGATATCTCGTTGGCTGGGCGCATCCTTTCGCTGTTTCCCGAGTATCTGAGCGAGGAGCAGAAGATTGCCGACGATCTGGGCGAACTCGGTGAGCTGGCTACCACGCCAGAAGCCAACATCATCAAGCTGCCCAACATCAGCGCCTCGGTGCCCCAGCTCAAGGCTGCGATCAAGGAGTTGCAAGGCCAGGGTTATGCGCTGCCGGCATATCCGGACGAGCCCAAGGATGCAACCGAAAAAGACGTCAAGGCGCGCTACGACAAGGTCAAGGGCAGCGCGGTGAACCCGGTGCTGCGCGAGGGCAATTCCGATCGCCGCGCACCGCTGTCGGTGAAGAATTACGCACGCAAGCACCCGCATCGCATGGGCAAGTGGAGTGGCGATTCCAAGTCGCACGTGTCGCACATGGAGTCTGGCGATTTCTTCGGGAGCGAGCAGTCCACCACCCTGGCCGATGCCGGCACGCTGAAGATCGAATTCGTCGGTGCCGACGGCAGCAGCACCGTGCTGAAAGACAAGGTCGCGGTCAAAGCCGGCGAAATCGTCGATGCCGCCGTGTTGAGCAAGCGCGCGCTGGCCAGCTTCATCGACGCGCAGATTGCCGATGCCAAGGCCCGCGACGTGCTGTTCTCGGTGCATCTGAAAGCCACCATGATGAAGGTCTCCGACCCGGTGCTGTTCGGCGTCGTCGTCGGTGAGTTCTACAAGGACACGCTGAGCAGGCATGCCGATGTGCTCAAGTCGGTCGGCTTCGATCCCAACAACGGTATCGGCGATCTGTACGCCCGCATCGGCACGCTGCCGGAAGCGCAGCAGGCGCAGATCAAGGCCGATATCCAGGCCGAATACGCGCAGCGTCCTGGTCTGGCGATGGTCAATTCGGACAAGGGCATCACCAACCTGCATGTGCCTAGCGACGTGATCGTCGACGCCTCCATGCCGGCGATGATCCGCGACTCCGGCCAGATGTGGAATGCCGCCGGCAAGTTGCAGGACACCAAGGCAGTGATTCCGGACCGCTGCTACGCCGACGTGTATCAGGCGGTGATCGATGACTGCAAGGCGCATGGCGCGTTCGATCCGTCCACCATGGGCTCGGTGCCCAACGTGGGCTTGATGGCGCAGAAAGCCGAGGAATACGGCTCGCACGACAAGACCTTCCAGCTGTCGGCGGCCGGTACCGTCAAGGTCACCGATGCCAACGGCAAGATGGTGTTCGAGCACGCGGTGGAAGCCGGTGATCTGTGGCGCATGTGCCAGGTCAAGGACGCGCCGATCCAGGACTGGGTGAAGCTGGCGGTCGAGCGCGCACGTCTGAGCGACACCCCGGCGGTGTTCTGGCTGGACAAGGCACGCGCGCACGATGCGCAGGTGATTGCCAAGGTCGAGCAGTATCTGAAGGATCACGACACCAACGGTCTGGATATCCGCATCCTGCCGCCGGTGGAGGCCACCACCTTCTCGCTGGAGCGCATCCGCAAGGGCCAGGACACCATCTCGGTCACCGGCAACGTACTGCGCGATTACCTCACCGACCTGTTCCCGATCATGGAGCTGGGCACCAGCGCCAAGATGCTCTCCATCGTGCCGCTGATGGCCGGCGGCGGCCTGTTCGAGACCGGTGCCGGCGGTTCGGCGCCCAAGCACGTGCAGCAGTTCGTCGAAGAGAACTGCCTGCGCTGGGATTCGCTCGGCGAATTCCTGGCCCTGGCCGCGTCGCTGGAGCATCTGGGCAACCGCTATAACAACCCGTCGGCCACGGTGCTGGCCAAGGCGCTGGATGTGGCCAATGGCCAGTTCCTGGACAACAACAAGTCGCCGGCACGCAAGGTCGGTGAACTCGACAACCGCGGCAGCCATTTCTATCTGGCGATGTACTGGGCGCAGGCCCTGGCCGCGCAGACCGAAGACGCCGCATTACAGGCCAAGTTCGCACCGCTGGCCAAGGCGCTGACCGAGAACGAAACCACGATCGTGGCCGAGCTCAACGGTGCACAGGGCAAGCCGGTGGAGATCGGTGGCTACTACCATCCTGATCTGGCCAAGGTCAGCGAAGCGATGCGCCCGAGCAAGACCTTTAATGATGTGCTGGCCATGCTGAAGGCCTGATCCCGCGCACCGCGTGCCGGTGCGTTCAGTCGGTACGCTCGTCAGGGCCCGCCTCGCCAACAGGCGGGCCTTGTCGTTTCAGCGAAAGGGCGACAGTGCGGTCATCGCCCGCACCAAGTGGCGCGCACGCCGCGCCATGCGTTTCTCGGCGCGCCGTCGAGGCGCAGCCTTGCTCGCTTCCGGCCTGCTTTGCGCAGTTTCGGCCGGTTCGGGCGTAGCGTCCGTCGCCACATCCGCCGCGATCTCGGGCTCGGCCAGCTGCCGTGCAAGCGCCGCGTCGGCAATGTGTCCATGCTGGAACAGTAACTCGGTAAAGATGCGCATGATCCTGCTCCCACTTGAGTGGAAGCCACGGTAGGCGCAGGCTTGGCCCTGCAAAAGCGAGGGTTTTGCAAGTCTATGTTGAATTTTATTCAAGGGTGAGCCATGTCGCGTCCGCCGCTCCACGCATTGCAGGGCTTCGTCAGTGCGGTGCGTCTGGGCAATCTGTCGCGCGCTGCCGCGTCGATGCATCTGACCGTCAGCGCGCTCAGCCATCAGGTGCGTGCACTCGAACAGCGCCTGGGCTATCGGTTGTTGCAGCGGCATGCGCGCGGCGTCAGCGCCACGCCGCAGGGGCAGCAATTGCTCGACCGCATCGCGCCGCATCTGGATGCGATTTCCGAGGCGTTCCAGCCGTTCGCTGCGCGCCGCGAAGACACGCTCACACTGAGCATTACACCGTCGATGGCCTCGGCGTGGCTGGTGCCGCGCCTGAGCGATTTTCTGGCAGCCCATCCCACCATCGAGATCAATCTGTTTTCCAGCGAGCGATTGGTGGACTTCGAGCGCCAGCCGCAGGTGGATGCGGCCATGCGCATCGGTGCCGGACAGTGGCCGGGGGTGATCGCCGAACCGTTGTTCGACGAATGGCTGGTGCCGATGGCGAGCCCGGCGCTGATCGCACGCATGGGCGGCATCGATGCGCAGCCGCTGCAGCGATGGCCGCTGCTGGGCGACCCGGATGGCGACTGGCTGCGCTGGTTCGCGACCTTCGGAGGCGAGCCGCCGCGACGGTATGCCGCGGTGCTCGACGAGTCCGAGTCCCATCACCGTGCCGCGCTGGATGGCGTCGGGGTTGCGATGGGGCGGGTGACGCGCGCGCGCCTGTTGCTGGCATCCGGTCAGCTGGTGGCGCTGTCTGCGCAACGGCTCAAGACCACTTGGTCGCATTACCTGGTATACCCGCAGCGTTCGGCCACGCACACCGGCTTTCTTGCGTTTCGCCAGTGGCTCACGGCGCAGGCGCGCGAACATGCCGAGCACGCGCAGCAGGGGATGGCCGCGCCGTCTACCGTGCTGCCGCCCACCACGCGTCGCCGCAAGCGCGCAAGGACACTGCCGCCATGAACCAGCTGCCGTTACCGCCCCAATCCGAACGCCGCGCGCTGGCGATCGCCCACGCCGTGTACGAAGCGTTCGAGGATTACCACGCGCGGTTTTCCGAGATCACCGCACGCGCCAAGCAGCGCTTCGAAATGCGCGACTGGAGCGGCGCGCGCGATGATGCCGTCGCACGTATCGCGCTCTACGATCAGTACATCAGCGAATGCATGCTGCGCCTGCGCGCCGTGCTGCTGGGGCAGGCGCACGATCGCGCGTTGTGGATGCGCGCACGCAGTCATTACGCTGCGTTGCTGGCCGGGTTGATCGATCAGGAGTTGTACAAGACCTTCTACAACACGCTGACGCGGCGTTACTTCGGCACCCACGGCGTGGATGCCGATATCGAATTCATCGCGCTGGATATCGAACCCACCGACGCCATCACCGTGCCGGTGGCGCGGCATACCTACGCCGTGTCGCCAGGTTGGCTGACCGACATGCTGGTACGCGTGCTGGGCGATTACGTATTCGCGGTGCCGTATGCGCACCGCACCCGCTGCGCGGCGGCCATTGCGGTACGTCTACTCGACGATCTTGCGCATTGGGGCGAACACCCGGTGCGCAGCGTCGAATTGCTGGAGACGGTGTTCTATCGCGAACGTCGCGCCTATCTGGTCGGGCGCGTGTTCGGCGAGCACCGGTTTTCGCCGTGCGTCATCGCATTGATCAACGACGATGCCGGCTTGCGCGCCGAAGCGGTGTTGACCAAGCGCAGCGATGTCGCCCAACTGTTCAGCAATTCGCGCAGTTATTTTCAAGCCGACCTCTCGACGGTGGGCGATGCGGTGGTATTCCTGCGCAGCCTGCTGACCCACAAGCCGGTCGATGAGCTGTACACCATGCTGGGCCGCGCCAAGCAGGGCAAGACCGAACGCTATCGCACGTTTTTCAGCCATTTCCAGGCACAGCCGTCTGAGCAGCTGGTGCACGCCGATGGCACGCCCGGCATGGTCATGGTGGTGTTTACGCTGCCCAGCTATCCGCTGGTGTTCAAGCTCATTCGCGACCGTTTCGCCTATCCCAAGACCATGAGCCGCGCGCAGGTGGAGGGCAAGTACGAACTGGTGTTCCAGCTGGATCGCATCGGCCGGCTGCTCGACGCGCAGCCGTATCGTTTCCTGCGCTTTCCCAAATCGCGCTTTTCGCCGGCGCTGCTGCAGGAACTGCAGACCAGCTGCGCGATGAGCCTGAGCGAGGATGGCGAGGATGTCTTGATTGCGCTGTGCTACGTGCAACGGCGCCTGCGTCCGCTCAACTTGTACCTGCGCGAACAACTGCCCGAGGCCGCGCATGCGGCCGCGCTGGACTATGGCCAGGCCATCAAGGACATGGCGCGCAACAACATCTTTCCCGGCGACATGCTGCTGAAGAACTTCGGTATCACCCGTCATCAGCGTGCGGTGTTCTACGACTACGACGAGCTGTGCCTGATCACCGAGTGCACCTTTCGCGACTGGCCCACGCCCACCACCTACGAAGAACAGATGGCCGCCGAACCCTGGTTCCATGTCGGCCCACGCGACGTCTTCCCCGAGCGCTTCGCATTGTTCATGGGGCTGCCGTCCTCGCAACTGGAAGCGGTCAAGCACATCCACCCGGAACTGTTCGACCCGCAGTGGTGGCGCGACCTGCAGGCAAGGCTGCGCGAGGACGATTATCCGGACACGCCGCCCTACGCAGAATCGCGCCGGCTTGCCTAGACCGTTCCGTTTGCAGCGGCAGGCTGGTAAAACGTGCGATCAACCAATGGAGTACGGCAATGCAGTGGAAGCAACGTGTAGGTCTGGGCATCCTCTTCTCGCTGGCAGCGATGGGCGTTGCGCACGCCAAGCCGGACGCTGCGCGTCTGCAGATCGAAGCGAGCATGAATGTCACCGGCGCGTTGACGCTGACGCCAGACGGCACCGTGACGGCGGTGGCGCTCGCCGACGAGGAGCGTTTGCCTGTCGCTGTTCGCGAGCGGATCAAGCATTCGGTGGCGGCGTGGAGGTTCGATCCGGTCAAGGACGACGGCAATGCCTTGCCGGCGCGGCTGCCGATGAGCTTGTTGCTGGTCGCCAAGCCTGCCGACGACAATCAGTACCAGGTGTCGATCCGCAGCGCGCATTTCGGCGGTCAGGCCGAGCAAGGGGATGGCGCACAGGCCAAGGACATGGCGCCGCCGCCGTATCCGGTCAATGCCTTCAGGGGCGGGGCGACCGGCGTGGTCTATCTGCTGCTCAAGATCGGACGCGACGGCAAGGTGGAGGATGTGGTTGCCGAACAGGTCAACCTCACCGCACTGGTCCCCGAGTCCAAGCGTGCGCGCTGGCGCAAGGAATTTGCCGATGCCTCGATGGCCAAGGCGCGCAGCTGGACGTTTACCCCGCCCACGGCCGGGCCCGAGCGCAATGCGCCGTTCTGGGAGATGCGCGTGCCGGTGACATTCGACATCGCCGCGTCCGAGAAGGACCTGGATGCCAAGCAGAAAAAATGGCAGTCGTATCTGCCGGGCCCGCGCCAAAGCGCGTCCTGGCGAGCGCAGGACGAGACGACTGCAGCCACCGACAGCCCGGACGCACTGCCGGGCTCAGGATTGTTTTCCGTACGCGGCGAAGGCGTGCGCCTGATCACGCCGCTGCAGGAAAGCTAAAGGTTCACCCAGGACTCTACCGGCGGAGTCGGATCGTGATGGCGCGTATCGCGCATCCGGTCCGGCAGGGAATCAACAATCCGATGGTCACCTGCACAACGAGCACCCACAGCGCAGTCGATCCGCAACGACCGCAATAGTGCGATCAAACGCGGGCAACCAAGCGCATTGCCTGACGCAAAAGCCGCCCACAAAAAAGCCCCGCAATGCGGGGCTTTTTCGTACCGATAAAGCCGACCGAAATCAGCGCTTCATCGAACTGAAGAACTCGTCGTTGGACTTGGTGGTCTTCATCTTGTCCAGCAGGAATTCCATTGCCGCGATTTCGTCCATCGGGTGCAGCAGCTTGCGCAGGATCCAGATCTTCTGCAGCAGCTCCGGCTCGATCAACAGATCTTCGCGACGCGTGCCCGAGCGGTTGATGTCGATCGCAGGATAAACGCGCTTTTCGGTGATGCGACGGTTCAAATGCACTTCGCTGTTGCCGGTGCCCTTGAACTCTTCGTAGATCACCTCGTCCATCTTGCTGCCGGTCTCGACCAGCGCGGTGGCGATGATGGTCAGCGAGCCGCCTTCCTCCACGTTACGTGCCGCGCCGAAGAAGCGCTTCGGACGGTGCAGCGCGTTGGCGTCCACACCACCGGTAAGCACCTTGCCGGAGCTGGGCACCACGTTGTTGTAGGCACGTGCCAGGCGGGTGATCGAGTCGAGCAGGATCACCACGTCCTTCTTGTGCTCGACCAGGCGCTTGGCCCGTTCGATCACCATCTCGGCGACCTGCACATGGCGCGCAGCCGGCTCGTCGAACGTGGAGGAGATGACCTCGCCGCGCACGGTGCGCTGCATTTCGGTCACCTCTTCCGGGCGCTCGTCGATCAGCAGCACGATCATGTGCACTTCGGGATGATTGGTGGTGATGGCCGTGGCCACCTGCTGCATCATCATCGTCTTACCGGCCTTGGGCGGAGAGACGATCAGTGCGCGCTGACCCTTACCCTGCGGCGCCATCAGATCCAGGATGCGGCCGGTGATGTCCTCGGTGGACCCATCGCCACGTTCCAGACGGAACCGGCGACGCGGGAACAGCGGGGTCAGGTTCTCGAACAGCACCTTGTTCTTGCTGGCTTCCAGCGGCTCGCCGTTGATGGTGTCCACGATCGACAGCGCGAAATAGCGTTCGCCGTCCTTCGGGAAGCGGATGCGGCCGGACAGGTGATCGCCGGTCCGCAGGTTGAAGCGGCGGATCTGGCTGGGCGAGATATAGGTGTCGTCCGGGCCGGCCAGATAGCTGGCTTCTGCGGCACGCAGGAAGCCGAAGCCGTCCGGCAGGATTTCCAGCACGCCATCGGCGGCAACGCCTTCGCCATGACGGGTGAGCACCTTGAGCAGGGCGAAGATGACGTCCTGCTTGCGCGCGCGCGCCACGCCTTCCTGGATGTTGAGCTGGTCGGCGATATCCAGCAGCTTCTGCGCCGGCATCCGCTTGAGATCGCTCAGCGAGTAGACCGGGAAGCCTTCCGGCACGGCCGGATGCGGGCGTGCGATAAACGGTTCGTTGCTGCCATCGGACGATGGCATGCCGCCGCCTTCGTTACCGAAGCGGTCACGCGGGCCGCGGTCGCGGCGGTTGCGGAACCGGTCGCGGCGATTGCCCTGCTGGTTCTGGCCTTGCTGGTTTTGCCCCTGACCTTGACCGCCCTGGCCTTGCTGATTCTGGCCGGCGTTCTGGTTCTGGCCTTGTGCCTGGGCTTGACCCTGCTGCTGGCCTTGTCCCTGGCTCTGGGCCTGATTCTGGTTCTGCTGTTGCTGCGCCTGGTTGAAGCGCTGCTGCTGCGACTGGCCGCCCTCGCGGGACTCGCCGTGGGTGTCGCCGCCGTGGTTGGCGCTGGGGGCCTGACTGGCGTGTGCGCCATCGCTGGACGTCTGCGCTGGTGCCGGATCGGCAGTGCGCGACGGTGCCTGCGGGGCACGAGGTGCTTCGGGTGCGGGGCTGGCGGGCAAGGGCAGATTGGGCTGCTGTGCGCCGCCGTCTTCATTGATGACGGCGGTCTTGCTCACGCGCGGCTTGCGCACGCGCTTCTCGACGGGAGCGTCAACGCTGCTCCCAGTATCGGAGGAAGGATGATCGGACAAGTGCGTGATTCCTCGCTAAGGTGCGAGCGCCCAGCTAGGGGGCGAACTATTGGTAGATGGGAGTCTAGAAGAGTTTCTAGAGGGGTACGGCGGCGCACGAACGTGTGCCGGACCGACTGACACTATCACCGCGGCGCGTGACCGCGCAAGCGTCTTCCGGCGCAGGATTTAACTGCCGGCGCATCATCGGGCGCCCATCGCTGGACGCCCGTCTGCTCAGGCGGCCGCGCCGCCCAGGGTCTTGTCGATCATCTGGGTCAACTGGCCCTTGCCGACCGCCCCGATCTGGCTTGCCTGCACCTGCCCGTCCTTGAACAGCAACAGCATCGGGATCGAGCGCACGTGGTACTTGATGGCCAGCGCGCGGTTCTGGTCCACATTGACCTTGGCGACCTTCAGGCGGCCCTGGTAGGTGTCGGCCAGATCGTCCAGCACCGGTGCGATCATCTTGCACGGGCCACACCACTCGGCCCAGAAATCCACCAGAACCGGTTCGCCGGATTGCAGTACCGCTGTATCGAAGTCGGCATCGCCGACATGTTGAACCTTATCGCTCACGTTGGGTCTCCTGGAAACCAAAACGGCCCACCCGAACGGGCAGGCCGCTACATTGCGTTAAACTGGGGCATTGCGCGACTCAATCAAGTGTTGGTCCTGAAGCCGCGCTGTCCGCCACAAGAGCCGCAGTTTGCGACGCTGTCGGCATCGATGCAAGCCGCGCCCGGGCTGCCCAGGGCGCCTCACGAAGACGGAATAATGAGCGACAAACCGCTAACCGATTTGACTTTTTCCTCGTTCGACCTGCATCCGGCGTTGGTCGCCGGGCTGGAGAGCGCAGGGTTTACCCGCTGTACCCCGATCCAGGCGCTGACCTTGCCGGTCGCGCTGCCGGGCGGCGATGTCGCCGGCCAGGCCCAGACCGGCACCGGCAAGACCCTGGCCTTCCTGGTGGCGGTGATGAATCGCCTGCTGAATCGCCCAGCCCTGGCCGACCGCAAGCCGGAAGACCCGCGCGCGCTGATCCTGGCCCCGACCCGCGAGTTGGCGATCCAGATCCACAAGGACGCAGTGAAGTTCGGCGCCGACCTGGGCCTGCGCTTTGCGCTGGTCTACGGCGGCGTGGACTACGACAAGCAGCGCGAACTGCTGCAGCACGGTGTGGACGTGATCATCGCCACCCCGGGCCGGCTGATCGACTACGTCAAGCAGCACAAGGTGGTGTCGCTGCATGCCTGCGAGATCTGCGTGCTGGACGAAGCCGACCGCATGTTCGACCTGGGCTTCATCAAGGACATCCGCTTCCTGCTACGGCGCATGCCCGAGCGCGGTACCCGCCAGACGCTGCTGTTCTCGGCCACGCTCAGCCACCGCGTGCTGGAGCTGGCCTACGAGCACATGAACGAGCCGGAAAAGCTCGTGGTCGAAACCGAGACCATCACCGCCGCGCGCGTGCGCCAGCGCATCTACTTCCCGTCCGACGAAGAGAAGCAGACGCTGCTGCTGGGCCTGCTGTCGCGCAGCGAAGGCGCGCGCACGATGGTATTCGTCAACACCAAGGCGTTCGTCGAGCGCGTGGCGCGCACCCTGGAGCGCCATGGCTACCGGGTCGGCGTGCTGTCGGGCGACGTGCCGCAGAAGAAGCGCGAGTCGCTGCTCAATCGCTTCCAGAAGGGCCAGCTCGAAATCCTGGTTGCCACCGATGTGGCCGCGCGCGGTCTGCACATCGACGGCGTCAAGTACGTCTACAACTACGATTTGCCGTTCGACGCCGAAGACTACGTGCACCGCATCGGCCGCACCGCGCGTCTGGGCGAGGAAGGTGATGCGATCAGCTTCGCTTGCGAGCGTTATGCGATGAGCCTGCCGGACATCGAGGCCTATATCGAGCAGAAGATCCCGGTCGAGCCGGTGACCTCCGAGCTGTTGACGCCGTTGCCGCGTGCAGCACGCGTGCCGGTGGAAGGCGAAGAGGCCGACGACGACGCTGGCGACAGCGTGGGCACGATCTTCCGCGAAGCGCGCGAGCAGCGTGCTGCCGAAGAACAGCGTCGTGGTGGCGGGCGCAGTGGCCCCGGCGGGTCGCGCAGCGGCAGTGGCGGCGGTCGTCGCGATGGCGGCAGCGCCGGTGCCGATGGCAAGCCGCGTCCGCGCCGTAAGCCGCGGGTGGAAGGGCAAGCGCCTGCAACTGCGGCGCCGACCGAACATCCGGTGGTTGCGGCAGCAGCGGCCCAGGCACCTTCCACCATCGTGGCCGATGCCGAGCGCGCACCACGCAAGCGTCGGCGTCGCCGCAACGGTCGTCCGGTCGAAGGTGCCGAGCCGGCAGTGGCCTCCACGCCGGTTGCCGCGCCTGCCGCGCCGCGCAAGCCCACCCAGGTGGTCGCCAAGCCGGTGCGTGCCGCGACCAAACCGTCGGGCAGCCCGTCGCTGTTGAGCCGGATCGGCCGCCGACTGCGTTCGCTGGTCTCCGGCAACTGACCGTTTGCGGCACTGATCGCATCGCCGCGCATCGGCGATGCGACGCAAGCACTGGCGCTCCGGCATAATCGCTGAATGACCGTTCTGCGTTTCGACAACGTCAGCAAGCACTACGCCGGTGGCCACCAGGCGCTGACCGATGTCAGCTTCGAAGTGGCCGATGGCGAGATGCTGTTCGTGACCGGCCACTCCGGCGCCGGCAAAAGTACCTTGCTGAAACTGATCCACCTCAGCGAACGCCCGAGTCAGGGAGCGGTGCTGCTGGGCGAACGCAACCTGCTCAAGGTGCGTGGCCGGCAGATTCCGTTGCATCGGCGCCAGGTGGGTGCGGTCTATCAGGACCACCGCCTGCTCAACGACCGCAGCATCGCCGAGAACGTGGCGTTGCCGTTGATCCTGCGCGGCACTCGGCGCGCCGAGATCGGCAAGCGCGTGCGCTCGGCACTGGAACGTATCGGTCTGGCCCATCGCGAGAAAGCCCTGCCGTCGCAGTTGTCTGCGGGCGAGCAACAGCGGGTGGGCATCGCGCGTGCCATCGTCGGCGAGCCGCGCCTGCTGGTGGCCGATGAGCCCACTGGTAACCTCGATCCGGCACTGGCCGCAGAAATCATGCAGTTGTTTGCCGAACTTCCTGCGCGCGGCACCAGCGTGCTGGTGGTCAGCCACGACCTCGCCCTGCTAAAGCAGATGCGCAAACGCGTGCTGATTCTGGATCACGGCCGCCTGGTCGACGACATCTCGCCGCAGGACCTGGCCGAATGAGCAAGCCCACCAATACCGAAACCGTCGCGCCGTCGCGATTGGGCGTATGGATCGACCACCATCTGCACAGCATCGCCTTCAGCCTGGGCCGTGCGATGCGCAAGCCGTGGGCGACCTTGTTGACCATCGTGGTGATGGCCTTGGCGCTGGCGTTGCCGTTGGGGCTATCGATCGCGCTGGACAACGTCAAACTGCTGGCCGGCAGCGTGCAGCAGTCGCGCGAAATCAATCTGTTTCTCAAGGTCGAGGTGGCCGCCGATGCGGCGCAGGCGCTAGCCGGCGAGCTGCGTGCGCGCCCGGACGTCGCCAAGGTCACCTTGCGCACGCCCGAGCAGGGTTTGGCCGAGCTGCGCGAGAGCGCCAAGCTCGATGAGGCCGCCGATGCGCTGGGCGATAACCCGCTGCCCACCTTGCTCATCGTCACCCCCGCCGATGCGGCCGACGACGCGCAACTGGCCGGTGCCCTGCAGGCGCTGCCGCAGACCGATCAGGTGCAGCACGATGCGCTGTGGCGTAAGCGCCTGGATGGCTGGTTGCACTTCGGCGAGCGCCTGGTGCAGGTGCTGTCGGCCTTGCTTGGCATCGGTGCGGTGTTGGTGGTTGGGAACACCGTGCGCCTGGACATCCAGTCGCGGCGCGAAGAAATTGGCGTACTGCAGTTGCTCGGTGCCAGCGATGGCTTTATCCGTCGCCCGTTCCTGTATCTGGGGGCGTGGTATGGGCTCGGTGCCGGCGCCGTTGCGCTCGCTCTGATTGCCGCCTCGGGCCTGGCGTTGCGTGCGCCGCTGGCGACATTGGCCGACAGTTACGCCAGTTCTTTTACCCTGCACGGGCTGGATTTGTTGCATTCTGCGATGGTGCTGGTCGGCACACTCGTGCTGGGATGGTTGGGTGCCTGGCTGGTGACCGGCCATTTCCTTCGCCAGACCCGTCCCACCGAGACCTGAGACCTGCCATGCATCCACCAGATCTCAAACACCTGATCAGCGACGCGCCGCGCGTGATGGTGGTCGATGGCTCCAAGCTGGTGCGCAAGCTGATTGCCGACGTGCTCAAGCGCGACCTGCCCAACGTGCAGGTGATCGGCTGTTCCAGCATTGCCGAAGCGCGTGAGGCACTGGAGGCCGGCGCAGTGGATCTGGTGACCACCTCGCTGTCGCTGCCCGATGGCGACGGCCTGACCCTGGCGCGCAGCGTGCGCGAGACTGCCGGGCAGGCGTATGTGCCGGTGATCGTGGTGTCCGGCGATGCGCAGCAGCATCTGGTGGAGCGCCGCTTCACCGAGTACGTCACCGATTATTTCGACAAGGCGTTGGGGCATGAAGCCCTGGCCACATTCATCCGCGGCTACGTGCAGCCCGAGCCGGTGGTGGGTGCAACCGTGCTCTACATCGAAGACAGCCGCGTGGTGGCCGAGGCGACCAAGCGCATGCTCGAGCGGCAGAGCCTGAAGGTGGTGCATGTGCTCACCGCCGAGGATGCCTTCGCGCTGCTCACCGCCGAATCGCTGGGCCGCACCGAGCGCCGCATCGATGTGGTGCTGACCGACGTCACCCTGAAAGGCGAGCTCAACGGCCGCGACGTGGTCGAGCGTATCCGCATCGATTTCGCCTATGGCAAGCGGCGCCTGCCGGTGTTGGTGATGACCGGCGATACCAACCCGCGGAATCAGTCCGAATTGCTGCGCGCCGGTGCCAATGATCTGGTGCAAAAACCGATCGAAGAGCGCCTGCTGGTGACCAAGGTGTTGTTCCAGCTGCGCTTGGCGCGCTTGGAGGATCAGGCTGTCACGCTATGACTGAAGTGGAAGCACGTATCCAGCTGGAACCGTCGTGGAAGGCAAAGGTGGGCGACTGGCTGCTACGCCCGGAGATGCAGGAGTTGTCCGCCTTCCTGCGCCAACGCAAGGCGGCCGGCGCGCGAGTGTTTCCGCCCGGCCCGCAGATCTTCGCCGCTTTCGACGCCACCCCGTTCGAGCAGGTCAAGGTGGTGATTCTGGGCCAGGATCCGTATCACGGCGAAGGCCAGGCGCATGGGCTGTGCTTTTCGGTGCTGCCCGGCGTGCCGGTGCCGCCGTCGCTGCTCAACATCTATAAAGAGATCCAGGACGATCTGGGTATCGCGCGGCCGGATCACGGCTACCTGATGCCCTGGGCGCGCCAGGGTGTGCTGCTGCTCAATGCCGTGCTGACGGTGGAGCAGGGCCGCGCTGGCGCGCATCAGAACAAGGGCTGGGAAGGCTTCACTGATCATGTGGTGGACACCCTCAACCGCGAGCGCGAAGGGCTGGTGTTCCTGCTCTGGGGCAGTTACGCGCAGTCCAAGGGCAAGGTCATCGACCAGGCGCGCCACCGCGTGTTCAAGGCGCCGCATCCCTCGCCGTTGTCGGCGCACCGCGGCTTCCTGGGCTGCCAGCATTTCTCCAAGACCAACGCGCATTTGCAGCGACGCGGGATCAGCCCAATCGACTGGTCGCTGCCGCCGCGCAGTGCGCTGCAGACCACCCTCGCCAGTGCCTGAACAGCGCTGCCGGCAGCCCGTTTCGCAACCAAATTGTCACGGTTTACAGCGGGGCTGGTGGTAATGTAAGGATCGAATTTTGAATGCCGGGCTGTAGAACACCAATGTCTTCAAAAGCTCTAACGTTCTATAAATAGAATTCTGGGAACTCTTTCTATACCCGGCAGTCCAATAGCTCGACTGCTAAGATGGTGCCTATGAACCAGACTACCTCGACTGCCCTTGTGGCAAACAATCTCCCGATTCCCAGTGCGCTCGGTTCGCTGGACGCCTACATCGGTGCCGTGCACCAGATTCCGGTGCTGTCGGTCGATGAGGAACAGGATCTGGCCCGCCGCTTCCGCGACGAGCTGGACCTGGACGCAGCGCGTGAATTGGTCCATTCCCACCTGCGCTTCGTGGTGCATGTGGCCCGCGGCTACAACGGCTACGGCCTGCCGCTGGGCGACCTGATCCAGGAAGGCAATATCGGCCTGATGAAGGCGGTCAAGCGCTTCGACCCTGAGATGGGCGTGCGCCTGGTCAGCTTCGCAGTGCACTGGATCCGTGCCGAAATGCACGAGTTCATTCTGAAGAACTGGCGCATCGTCAAGGTCGCCACGACCAAGGCGCAGCGCAAGCTGTTCTTCAACCTGCGCAAGTCAAAGACCCGCCTGGGCTGGCTCAATGCGTCGGAAGTGACTGCGGTCGCCAAGGACTTGAACGTCTCCGAGCGTGAAGTGATGGAGATGGAATCGCGTCTGTCCGGTCGCGATATCGGTTTCGATGCGTCGTCGGACGAAGACGACGATCACGGCCCGCCGTCGCCGGTCAGCTACCTGGTGGCCAACGAGGAAGATCCGTCGCAGGCCTACGAGCGTCACGACAGCGAAGACAACCAGCTGCAGTTGCTGCGCGAAGGGATGGCCGGTCTGGATACGCGTTCGCGCGACATCGTCAAGCGTCGCTGGCTGGATTCGGATTCGAAGGTAACGCTGCAGGAGCTGGCCGATGAGTACGGTGTGTCGGCCGAGCGTATCCGCCAGATCGAAGCGAACGCGCTGAAGAAGATGAAGGCGCTGTTCGTCGCCTGATCGGTTGCACCAAGCGCGACATGGTGCAAAAAACGGCCCGGTTCTCCGGGCCGTTTGCGTTGCAGGCGTGTAGGATTCAGGTCCTTCTAGACGCTGACGAACTGTCCGAAGCATGCGGCCGGGATCGTCGCTTTGGCCGACGGCGGCTATTCGGGCAGGCGCGCCACCGGCAAATGCCAGCCATAGCGGATGGCCATGAAGCGCAGGCCGAAACACACACCGGCGCCGGTCGCCAGCGACCAGGCTTGCGGCACGCCGAGCACATGGCCGATGGCCACCAGGCCGCCGCCGGCAAGCGCGGCCACCGCATACAGTTCGGCCTGCAACACCACTGGCGTGCGTGCCACCAGCAGGTCGCGCGCGATACCGCCGCCGATACCGCTGAGCATGCCCAGCAGCGTCGCGCTGAGTGGACTGAGGTGATAGTCCAGCGCCTTGCTGGTGCCGTAAACCGCAAACAGCGCCAGCCCGGCCGCGTCGAAGATCTGCACCGGGTTGCGCAGACGCTCCACCGCTGCGTGCCAATAGAACCCGGCAACGCCGGCCAGGCAGGCGACCAGCAGATACTGTGGATGCACCAGCGCGGCCGGTGGGGTGGCGCCGATCAGCACATCGCGCACGATGCCGCCGGACACCGCCGCCGCGCACGACAGCACCAGCACGCCGAACAGATCCAGGCGGTTGCGCACTGCCACAGTCGCGCCGCTCAGGGCAAACACGAAGGTGCCGAGCAGATCCAGCAGGAACAGGACAGTTGCCACGATCAGGTCGTCGAATCAGGCCGCACAGCATCGCGCACGGCCTGCGCCGCTGTCACCCGTCCTTGCTGCTGGGCGGCGGGTCGTCGGTGGCGCCACCGAAGATGATGCGGGCGGCGCGCTGATAGCTCCAGTACGCCATCGCCCAGTTCACCAGCACTACGAAACGGTTGCGGAAGCCGATCAGGAAGTAGACGTGTGCGGCCAGCCAGAACCACCAGGCGACGATGCCGGAGAGCTTGAGTTTGCCGACATGCACGATGGCGGCCATGCGGCCGATGGTCGCCAGGTTGCCGAAGTCCTGATAGCGGAACGCGGCCGCAGTCTGGCCGCGTTGACGTGCGCGGATCGCCTTGGCGATGTGCTTGCCCATTTGCTTGGCCGCCGGCGCCACGCCCGGCACCGGGCGACCGTCCTGCAGCACCGACGCCAGATCGCCGCCGACGAAGATCTCCGGGTGGCCGGGCACGCTCAGGTCCGGCTCCACCAGCACGCGGCCGGCGCGATCCAGCGGCACGCCCAGCGTGCGCGCCAGCGGTGAGGCCGCCACGCCGGCGGCCCATACCACGGTGCGCGCCGGCACGAACGTGTCGCCAAGCTGGTAGCCCAGTGCATCGATATGCGTCACCGGCGTGCCGGTGTGCACTTCCACGCCCAGTCGCTCCAGCTGCTTGCGCGCCTTGTCGGTGAGATCGTGCGGGAACGACGGCAGTACGCGCGGGCCGGCTTCGACCAGGCGCACGCGCGCCTGGCGCGGGTCGATATGACGGAATTCGTTCTTGAGCGTGTGGCGGGCGATCTCGGCCAGGGTGCCGGCGAGCTCGACCCCGGTGGGGCCGCCGCCGACCACTGCAAAGCTCAGCCAGGCCGCGCGGGCGGCGGGGTCGGATTCGGCCTCGGCGCGCTCGAAGGCCAGCAGCAGCTTGCGGCGCAGGACCAGCGCGTCGTAGAGGGTTTTCAGGCCGGGCGCATGCTCGGCCCACTGGTCGTTGCCGAAGTAGGCATGGGTGGCGCCGGTGGCCAGCAGCAGCATGTCGTAGCCGAGCGTCTTGCCATCGGCGAGCAGCACTTGACGACGGGTTGGAACGATTTCGGCCACATCGCCCAGCAGCACTTCGACGTTACGTTGCTCGCGCAGGATGTGCCGCAGCGGTGCGGCAATGTCCGGCGCTGACAGGCCGGCGGTGGCGACCTGATACAGCAGCGGCTGGAACAGATGATGATTCTGACGGTCGATCAGGGTGATGCGGATGTTGGGGTCATCGAGCGCACGGGTCGCCCATAAGCCGGCGAAACCGCCACCAACCACAACAAGATGCAGCGGAGCTTGGGAGGGGGGAGAGGTCATCGTAAGGTCCGATGGATTGCCACGCGGGCTCGACAGCATGCCGCATCGGCAATGAACACGCCGCGTCAGCGCGGCCCTGCTGCGGCATCATGTCGCATCTCCCGCTTCCGGTTACCGCATGTCGTCGCTACCGCCCCCGTTGCTGCCACTGTCGTCTGTGCCGCCCGCTGCGCCGCCGCTGGCTTCATCAGCGCCTGCCGCCAAAAAGTCACTCAGTGGCGTTGCGATCGGGCTGATCGGCGTGGTGACCTGTGTGGTGCTGTTCGGGATGCTGGTGCTCGGCGCACTCATCTGGCTGATGGCGATCGGCTGGTCGTTGTTTGCCGATCAGGCACGTAGCGCGCTGCAGGCCGATGCCGTGGTGCAGGAACATATCGGGCAGATCCGCGACATGCGGGTGGATCTCTATCGCACCAGTCTGACACCGGGTAGTGACGAGTTTGTATTCGATGTGGAAGGCGATCGCGGCACCGGGCGCGTGCATGCCACTTGGATCAGTGACGGCGCAGAACGCGAGATCCTGAGCACGGGTGTGCTCACGCTGCGCGATGGCACCGAGTACACCTTGCCGGCAGAGGCGGACGTCGACGCCGACGAAAGCGACATGGAGACAGACGCCGACGGCCAGACCGATATCAAGACCGAATCTGCTGAATCACTGGAGCAATGAGCATGATCGACAATCCCGACAAACGCATCGCGCTGCTGATCGACGCCGACAACGCGCCTGCCGGCAAGATCGACGTGGTGCTGGCCGAAGTGGCGCGCTACGGCGCGGCCAACGTGCGCCGTGCTTACGGCAACTGGAAGAGCCCGCACCTGAAAGGCTGGGAAGCAGCGTTGCACGATTACGCGATCCGGCCAATCCAGCAATTTGCCTACAGTTCCGGCAAAAATGCCTCGGACATGGCAATGGTGATCGATGCGATGGACCTGTTGTACGCGCGCAATCTGGATGGATTCGCAATCGTCTCCAGCGATGCCGATTTCACGCCGTTGGTCATGCGGCTGCTGACCGACGGCATGAAGGTGTATGGCTTCGGTGAGAAGAAAACACCGGCGCCGTTCGTCAATGCGTGCTCCAAGTTCACCTACGTCGAAGCGCTCGGCGAACAGGATGCTGCTGCCAGCGAGACCGCCGCTGGCCGCAAGGACGCCACCGCATTACGCAGCGATACGCGCCTGGTGCAGATGCTGCGCAACGCGATCGTCAGTGCCTGCGAAGACGATGGCTGGGCACTGCTGAGTGCAGTCGGGAAACAGGTCGCCAACCAGGCCTCGTTCGATCCACGCAACTACGGCTATCGCAAGCTCAGCGATCTGGTGCGCGCGATCGGCTTGTTCGAAATCAAGCAAGACGAACAGGCATTGTGGGTGCGCGACACGCCCAAGGGTGGGCGCGCCACGCCAGTGCAGCCCGCCGCTGCGAAGGCGCAACCGGCAACGGCTGCCAAGCGTCCGGCGCGCGTGCCAGCCAAACCTGCAGCAGAGAGCTGAGCATGACGCAGAACGCACATGTGCCCACCGCAGCGATGCCTGCCATCACGATCTGGGGTCGGCGGAATTCCAGCAATGTGCGCAAGGTGGTGTGGTGCGCCGAAGAAGCCGAGGTGGCCCATACCTCGATCGAAGTGGGTGGCGCGTTCGGTGGCAACGACACGCCTGCGTATCGCGCATTGAATCCGAATGGCGTGGTGCCGACGTTGCAGGATGGCGCGCTGGTGCTGTGGGAATCCAATGCGATCGTGCGCTATCTGGCCGCGCAGTACGCGCCGGCGCTGTATGCGCACTCGCCGGCCGAGCGTGCGCTGGGTGATCGCTGGATGGACTGGACCACCTCCACCTTCGCAGGCGTGTTTCGCGATCTGTTTTGGGGCGTGCTGCGCACCCCGAAGGCCGAGCGCGATCACGCACGCATCGCTGCGGCGCTGACCCGGTCGGGCGAGTTGCTCGCACGCGCGGATGCGGCACTGGCGCAGCAGCCGTATTTATCCGGCGAGCAGTTCGCGATGGGCGATATTCCACTGGGGAGCTTTATCTACGCGTGGTTCGAAATGCCGATCGAGCGTCCCCAATTGCCGCATCTGCACGCATGGTACGAACGCTTGCGCGCGCGGCCGGCGTACCAGCGCGCAGTGATGACGGCATTGACCTGAACCGGCAAACAAAACGTGCTGAGCAGTCGCCGGTAGGAGCGCATTCGTGCGCGAAGGCATTGCAGCTAACGCGGTAACGCTGCATCGCAGGCAAGCGTGCGCCTACAACACGTGAGCACACCGCACACGTGCGCGTGGCGACAGCGCACGGTAGTCAATACGCCGTGCGCTAATACAAATCGATCGGGTCCACGTCCAGCGACCAGCGCACGCGGCGGGCTTGCGGTAGCGCATAGATCGCCGGCAGTTGCGTATCGAGCAGGCGATGCAATGCCGAGCGTTGTTGTGCCGACAACAATAGCTGGGTGCGCTGGAAACCGGCGCGGCGCGGCATCGGTGCCGGCATCGGGCCGTAGCATTCCACTGCGGCCAATGCCGGCGATTGCGGACTGGCGTCGGCGCTGGTCAAACCACGCACCGCCAGCAGGAACTGATTGGCCGCCGCCACATCCTTGGCTTCGGCACGGAACAAGGCCAGGTGCGCGAACGGCGGAAATCCGGCCGCTTCGCGCTGCTGCAGTTCGGCATCGGCAAAGGCGTGGTAGCCGCCGTTGACCAGGGTCTGCAGCAAGGGGTGTTCGGGGTGATGGGTCTGCAGCCAGACCTCGCCCAGGCGATCGGCACGCCCGGCGCGTCCTGCCACCTGGATCAACTGCTGGGAGAGCTTTTCTGCGGCGCGGAAGTCGGCCGAGAACAGCCCTTCGTCGATACCGACCACCACCACCATGGTCAGCCGTGGCAGATCGTGGCCTTTGGCCAGAATCTGCGTGCCGACCAGGATGCCGGCTTCGGTGCCGAGCCGGGCGAGCTGGGTTTCCAATGCGTCTCGGCGCTGGGTGGTGCTGCGGTCGATGCGCACGACCGGGACGTCGGGAAACGCCTCGGTCAGGCGTTCTTCCAGCCGCTCGGTGCCGATGCCCTGCGGCTGCAAGGCCAGGCTGGCGCAGGCCGGGCAGGCCAGCGGGGCCTGCTGGCGCGCACCGCAGTGATGGCACTGCAGGCGCCGGCCGCCGGCATGCACGGTCATCGGGGTCTGGTGCAGCGGCGTGCTGCAGCGCTGGCAGGCCGCAGTCCATCCGCAGTCGTGGCAGAGCAGCACGGGCGCATAGCCGCGGCGGTTCTTGAACACCAGGACCTGTTCGCCGCGCTCCAGGGTCGCGCCGATACCTGCCAGCACCTCCGGCGACAGGCCGTCCTTGAGCGGCCGCTTGCGCACATCGAGCACGCGCACACGCGGCGGGCGCGCCTCGCCGGCGCGCTGCGACAGGCGCAGATGCTGATAGCGGCCGGAGTAGGCATTGTGCAGGCTTTCCAGCGACGGCGTGGCGCTGCCCAGGATCACCGGCACATCCAGCGCCTTGCCGCGTACCAGGGCAAAGTCGCGGGCGTGATAGCGGATGCCGTCCTGCTGCTTGTAACTGCCGTCGTGTTCCTCGTCGATCACGATCAGGCCGGCGTTGGGCAGCGGGGTGAACACGGCCGAACGCGTGCCGACGATCAGCTTGGCTTCGCCACGCCAGGCCGCCGCCCACACCCGCGCCCGTTCGCCGTCGGACAGCCCCGAATGCAGCGCGTGCACCGGCACGCCCAGGCGCGCGCGGAAGCGGCCTAATGTCTGCGGGGTCAGGCCGATCTCCGGTACTAGCACCAGCGCCTGCTTGCCGGCGGCCAGGCAATCGGCGATCGCCTGCAGATAGACCTCAGTTTTGCCGCTGCCGGTGACGCCATCGAGCAGATAGGTGGCAAAACCGCTCTGCGCGCGGATCGCGGCGGCGGCGGCCTGTTGTTCGTCGTTGAGCTGCGGGCCGCTGCCGGGGCGGGGCGGGATGCTGTGGGCCGGCACCGCTACGCGCTCGGCATGGCCGCGCTTGGCCAGACTGCGTGCGGCCTCGCGCCACTGCGGCAGCAGCGGGTCCAGTTGCTCTTCGCCCACGGCACCGGTGAGTAGAAGAGCGGCCAGCAGGGCAGGGCGGCTGCCAGCGCGCAGGCTGGCGGCACCGCTGCGGCCGGCTTCGGTCAGCTGCCAGGCCCAGGCGTGGGTGTCGGCCAGCGGCTCGCCGCGACGCAGGGGGCCGGGCAGGGCGCTGGCCTGGGCCTCGCCGAGCGGGGCGTGGGTGTAGCGCGCCAGCCACTGCAGCGAGCGCGCCATTTCATCGACCAGCAGCGGCGTCTGGTCGCACCAGGCCAGTGCCGGGCGCAGGCCGTCGGCCGCGGACGGCTGGCCGATCTCCACCACCACCCCGACCAACTCGCGCGGCCCAAACGGCACCCGCACCCGGCAGCCAACCCGCCCCGGGTCGGTCAGCGGCGCATCGGCCGGGGGCAGATAGTCGAATAACTGGGGCAGCGGCACCGGCAAGGCGACGCGCAAGATGGCGACGGTCGAAGACATCCGACCAGTCTACCGACCCTGTCCAGAGGCGGGCAGCCGACCCAAACCTGGTCAAATCGGCGCCGGCCCGGCGGACACGTTTCTGTGACGGAAGTGATAAATCCGACGTAAACCTATGTGAGGGTTAAGGAAACAGGTTTATCCACACCGCCTGTGGATAAGGCTGTGAATTAGTCTTGTGCTCCACGCTGTGACGATGGATTCACTAGCCTCTGCAACCTCTTGGACATTTTTTAGCCAACATCCATAAGTTCATAATTTTCAATTACTTAGGCGTGAAACACGATTGCAATAAAGAAAAAACAACAGTTGACAGACGCCTGCGTATCGGCATATCTGCCGCTGTGCACAACCCACGGCAGCGACCGGCTCGGGTTGTGTGAAGGCGAAGCGCGGCCGGGCCGATCTGTCAAGCCATCGGCGGGGGCCAATCGCGTCGGTATCATGCCGGCCGATGCTGGAGTTCTCATGACCGTAGTCCCCGACGCCCCCGTGACCCCTGCCGCGCTATCTGCCTTCTTGCGCGGTGTTGAACGCCGGGGTCTGGTGCTCGCACAGTTGCAATGCGGCGACGTGGCCGCCGCCGAGCGCGCCCTTGCAGCGGCCCTGCGCGCCTTTAGCAGCCAGGCGGCAGGCCGGCCGATGGCTGGCTGGCCAATGCGCTTCTGGAGCTTGCTGGCCACCGCGCCACCGCTGCGACGCGAACCGATGCCGGGCACCTGGCTGCCCCCATTCACCGCGTTGGGCCGAATGCAGACCGCTGATCGCCTGGCCCTGCTGCTGCGGATCGTGGCCGGGCTGGAAGAGGACGCCGCCAGCGAAGTGCAGGGTGTCGAGGCGGCGGACTACCGGCAGTCGCTGGCCCGTGCCTGCCCGCGCGATGCTGCCGGCAACCCGGATGCACAGGCATGGCGGGCCCTGGCCGAGGCAGCGCAAGTGGAACTGCGCGACCTGACCCCGGCCCAGTTGACCCGGCTCAGCCGGCTACGCGATTCGGCCCTGGCCGGGATGTCGCTGCAGACGGCCGTGCCTGCCGCCTCAGCACCGGCGCCGCAGCGTCCGGCCGCTGCACGCACGCGCCCCAGGCGGCAATGGCAGTGGCCGCAGCTCGAGCGTCGCCACGCAGGCATGGCGTTGGGCGTGCTGGCCTTGGCCCTGTTGCTGGCCGTGCTGGGCTGGTGGTGGACCCACCGCCGGCCGGCGCTACCGCCCGAACCCGTCTCGCAGGCACCTGCCGGCGTGCTGCATGTGACCGACGCGGCGCCGGTCCTGGTGGAAGAACTACCCGCGGCCGACCTGCCGGATGCAGTGGCCAAGCCGAGCCTGGACCCGCGCGACCAGACGATGCTGGCCGACCCAGATCTGGAGCTGGCCCGCTCTGCGGACTTCTATGCCTGGTATGCCGCCGGCCACCCGGTGCCGGTCGATGAATCCAGCGCGCATGCCACCGCGGCCGAGCAGTCTTCCGCCCCTCTGGAGACGGTCGATGATGAAACCAACTAACTGGTGCAGCCTGTTGCTCTGCGCGATTGCCGGCGTTGCCGGCGCCCAAACCTTGCCGACACCGCTGGAAGAATCCGCCGCTGCGCCGTCCGCATCCACGGCGGTTGCCGCAGCGCCGAGTACACCCCCGAGCGCTGCGCAGCAACGCGCGCGCTGGGAGGCGATGACGCCCGCGCATCAGGCCGAGTTGCGTGCCCGCTACGCAGCCTGGAAGGGACTGACTGCCACCGATCGCGTGGTGCTGCGTCAGGCGCGCGAGCGCCTGCAGGCTTTGCCTGAGGATCAGCAACGTGCGTTGCGCACGCAGTTCGGCGCGATGGATCGCCTGCATCGCGACGGCTGGCGCCTGGGCTCGCAGGTGGGTGCGTTCTATGCGCAATTGCAGCCGCTGATCGGCTACGTGCCGCCCGCGCAGCGCGACGCCATGCTGGCCGCGCTGCGCAGCCTGGATGCCGGTCAGTTGGAGCAACTGGCGGTGCTGGCACAGCGCACCCCGCCCCAAGAGCGCGACGGTTTACGCGATGCCTTCCTGGCCGAAGCGCCTGCCACGCGCAGCGCGTGGTTGAAGCGGCAACTGGCGCGTTGATCGGCAGCGGCACGATGTCGGCGCTGTCGGCGTACGCGCAATGTTTCCAATTGCGCGCGGTATTGGTTCAAACGGCTGTTGGTGTCAGATAGCGCAGCCACATACTGCGCACCATGTGCACGCCCCCAGCATCCATGCGTCGCGCTGCAACGTGGGTGTTGGCGCCCAGACGCATCCGAATTTGCCCGCATCAAAGACGCGCCAGGCGCGCCACCATCAACAGCGCGGCGGCAACCGTCGCGAACGCGAGATACACCGCGCCCAGGCCGATGTGCTTGGGCACGGTAATGGGCATTGGTGCGTGCAATCCCGGCGTCCACGCTGTCGCGTGCGATGCCGGTCGGCACCACCGTGCGCGTCTGCATCAGCGGGTCGACCAATTGCCTGCGTAGCGCTTCGACCTGCGTCGGCGCGCCTGCATGTACGACATCCTTGGGCACTGCGGTCTGGCGGGTAGCGGGCGCCGCGGCGATATCGCTGTCTGCATCGGAGGTATCACGGCGATGCGCGCGATGAAAAACCTCAATCGGCTCAGCACCAGGAATCGCCGCACCGGCGCGACGTAACGCACGCGTTGGGCGCTCAGAAAACGCAGCGCCAGGCCTCCGGGCACCAGCAACTCGCGCACGGTGCGGAAGATGCGCCCCTCCAGATGCCAGAACGATGGCGCACGCGTGCAACCGTATCCCGCGCTGGCCCGGTGGCCGCCGCCTTCGCGTTTTCTGCCCGCACGCGCTCGGGCGCGCGTCAGGCTCTGCCCGCGTGCACGACAAGGCCGCAGTCGGAAAGTAGGCGTAAGATAGCCAGCCCACGCGACCCGGTGCCAGCGCCTCCCGGCACGGCCGTAGTCCGCGCAGCGATTGGTTTTCATGTCTGCTTCTTCTGCACCCCCGTCCGCGACGCCAGGCTTCGCCTCGGAAGTGCGCACCACCGGCCTGCTTGCGTTGCCGCTGGTGCTCGGCCACGTCTCCACCGGCCTGATCGGTTTTGTCGACAACGTCATCGCTGGCCACCACGGCACCGCCACGCTGGCAGCGGTGACCATCGGCACCTCGTTGTTGTGGTTGCCGATGCTGGTGCCGATCGGCACATTGATCTCATTGACCGCCTCGGTTTCCCAGCTGATGGGCGCCGGCCGCGAGCGCGAGATCGGGCCGCTGTTCCGGCAGGCGCTATGGCTGTCGCTAGGACTGAGTGCATTGATGTTCACGTTTCTGAGCGTGGTGCCGCCGCTACTGCCCACGTTCGGGATTGCGCCGGACATCGTGCCCGGCGCTACCGATTTTCTGCATGCGGTGCGCTGGGGAGTGCCGGCGCTGACGTTTTACTTCTGCATGCGCTACCTCAGCGAGGGCATGCACTGGACGTTGCCGACCATGCTGCTGGGCTTTGGCGGTTTGCTGGTACTGGCACCGCTTGGCTATGCGCTGACCTATGGCAAGTTCGGCTTTGCCGAGCACGGTGCCGAAGGGCTGGGCATGGCCTCGGCCATCACCTTGTGGGTGCAGGCGAGCGTCTTTGCGCTGTACCTGTGGCGCGCGCAGCGCTTTGCGCATCTGCAATTGTTCACCCACCTGGAGGGCCCGCGCTGGCGCGCCATTGGCGAGTTGCTGCGCACCGGCTTGCCGATCGGCATCACCGTGTTGATGGAAGGTGGGTTGTTCATCGTCACCGCGTTGTTGATCGGCCGGCTGGGCTCCACCGAAGCGGCCGCGCACCAGATTGCCATCAATGTCGCGCAACTGTGCTTCATGATCCCGATGGGCGTGGCCGAGGCCACCACCGTGCGCGTTGGCCATGCGGTGGGACGCGGCGACCCGCTGGGTATGCGGCGTGCAGCATGGGCCGGCTATGCCATCGTGCTGGGCACCCAGGCGCTATCGGCCAGCGCATTGCTGGTGGGCCACGATGCCATTGTCGGCGTCTATACCGACGACGTGGCCGTGGCCGCGCTGGCTTCGGTATTGCTGCTGTTTGCCGCCACGTTCCAGTTTCCCGATGGCATCCAGGTGCTCTCTGCCGGCGCGCTGCGCGGGCTCAAGGACACCCGCGTGCCGATGTTCCTGGCGATGTTTTCGTACTGGGGCGTGGGCATGCCGATCGGCGCCGGGCTCGGCCTGGGGCTGGGCTGGGGACCGAAGGGCATGTGGGTCGGCCTGATCCTGGGCCTGACGGTGGCATCGATCCTGATGGGGCTGCGCTTCCGCCAGACCAGCCGCCGGCTGACCGCCACCGCGATACCCTGACTTTCAGCGCATGCCGCGCGCGCTGCGCAGCCGGTATGCTGGGCACCATCGATCTGTATGCAGCGTCTTTCGACGGAGTTTTCCATGAACCACCCCGTGCGTCGCAGTCCCATCGCCAGTTTCTTCGTCGGCCTGTGGGATGTGATGAATTTCACCCGGCGCCTCATTTTCAACCTGGTGTTCTTCGGTTTCCTGTTTTTGCTGCTGCTGTTGTTCGTGGTGGCGCTTGCGCGTGGCGACGGCACCAAGCCGCTGGCTGAGCGCACCACCTTGGTGATCAACCCGGAAGGCACGCTGGTCGAGCAGTTCAGCGCCGACCCGGTGAGCCGGTCGCTGGCCAAGGCAGTGGGCGACAAGAGCGCCGAAGAAGTGCAGCTGCGCGATCTTGTGCGGGTGATCGAGGCGGCCGGCAAGGATCGCAAGATCGAGCGCGTGTTGTTGAATCTGGACAAGTTCCAGCCGTCCGGTTTCGCCTCCCAGCGCGAGGTGGCCGCTGCGCTGCAGAAGTTGCGTGCCTCCGGCAAGCAGATCGTGGCCTTCAGCGAGAGCATGAGCCAGGGCCAGTATCTGCTCGCCGCGCAGGCCAACGAGGTGTATCTGGATCCGATGGGCAGCGTGCTGCTGGAAGGTCTTGGCCGTTATCGCCAGTATTTTCGCGAAGGCCTGCAGGACAAGCTCGGCGTGGACGTGCATCTGTTCCGCGTGGGCGAGTACAAGTCCGCGGCCGAGCCGTACATCCTCGACGCGGCCTCGGCCGATGCCAAGGAAGCTGACCTGTTCTGGATGAACGACGTGTGGCAGCGCTATCTGGCTGACGTTGGCACCGCGCGCAAGCTGAGCCCGGCGCAGCTGACCGCCGGTATCGACACGCTGCCCGAAGGTGTGGCTGCGGCCGGTGGCGACCTTGCCAAGTTCGCGCTGCAGCAGAAGTTGGTGGACGGGCTCAAAACCCGCGAAGAAGTCGATGCATTGCTGGTCAAGCGCGGCGTGGCCGACAGCGATGCCGACAGCGGTTTCCGTAATATCGGTTTCAACGACTATCTGAGCCAGTTGCAGGCACAGGGTTCGCCGATGGACAGCCGCCCGCAGGTGGCCGTGGTGGTGGCGACCGGGGAAATCAGCGGCGGTGAACAGCCGGCAGGACGCATCGGTGGCGAGTCCACTGCGGTGCTGCTGCGCCAGGCGCGTGACGACGAGAAAGTGAAGGCGGTGGTGCTGCGGGTGGATTCGCCCGGCGGCGAAGTGTTCGCCTCCGAGCAGATCCGCCGCGAAGTGGTCGCCCTCAAGCAGGCCGGTAAGCCGGTCGTCGTGTCGATGGGCGATCTGGCGGCTTCCGGCGGTTACTGGATCAGCATGAATGCCGATCGCATCTATGCCGACCCGTCGACCATCAGCGGTTCCATCGGCATTTTCGGCATGGTGCCGAATCTGACCCGCGCGCTGGACAAGATCGGCGTGCACACCGATGGTGTAGGCACCACGCGGTTCGCCGGTGCGTTCGACATCACCCGTCCGCTGGATCCGGCCGCCGGCCAGGTCATCCAGGCGGTGATCAACAAGGGCTACGCCGACTTCACCGGCAAGGTGGCACAGGCGCGTCGCCAGTCAGTGGACGCGATCGACAAGGTTGCGCGTGGTCGTGTGTGGAGTGGCGCACAGGCCAAGGAGCGTGGGTTGGTGGACGCGTTCGGCGGCATGCAGGAAGCGGTGGCCGATGCGGCCGACCGCGCCAAGCTGAGCCGCGGCAAGTTCCGCGTGCGTTACGTGGAAAAGCCTGCCACGCCGTTCTCGCAGTTCATGAGCGGGTTTGCCGGCAGCCGCATGGGTGCCTGGATGCTGAGCGACTCGGGCATGGCGCGCGCATTGGTGGCCCGCTCGTTGCCGGAAGTGGACACGCAGCTGCGCTTTGTCGAAAGCGCCGTGCACGACGGCAAGGCAGGCGGTACGCCGGTTAAATCGCTGGCGTATTGCTTCTGCGGATTCTGACCGAGCGCGTTTAAGCAGTACCTGATGCATCGACGACGCCGGCCATGTGCCGGCGTTGTTGTTTTGCAGGCGGATGCTGCAGCGTGCGACGGCCGAACGAAGCAAGCAGACGGCAGAATGCTCGATTCAATCGTCCGGCGCTCACATCAGGGCACGAGGTCACCTGATTGCTGACGGTCTGCTACTGCGTGGCTGCGTCGATCGCCTTGCGCTGATCTTCGGCCGCCTGATCGGTCGCAGCCTGCACCGCGTGCGCCTTGTTCAGCGGTGCCTGAATGTGGTCGCGCAGAGCGGTGGCCTGCGGGTCGGGCTTCTGTTCGGTGGGCGCGGGCTGCGGCCGCTGACAGGCGCTCAGCGACAACGCCAGGCTGGCTGCAAGCATGCAATGCATCTTCATCGTCGTGACCTCGCTCGGGGTGGCGGTATCCTAACGCTCAGGCCAGCTCTGCGCGTCAACTGCGCAGCAGCGGCCGTTTTCCTGCGGATTGAAGAGGATCACCCACGTGACAATGCACCGTTGGCGGCTGGATGGACAGACCGCCCTCATCACCGGCGCCAGCGCCGGGATTGGCCTTGCCATTGCACGCGAACTGCTCGGCTTCGGCGCCGATCTGCTGATGGTGGCGCGCGATGCCGACGCCCTGGCGCAGGCGCGCGATGAACTTGCCGAGGAATTTCCCGAGCGCGAACTGCATGGGCTGGCCGCCGATGTCTCCGACGATGAAGAGCGCCGCGCGATCCTGGATTGGGTGGAAGACCATGCCGATGGCTTGCATCTGTTGATCAACAATGCCGGTGGCAACGTCACCCGCGCCACCATCGATTACACCGAGGACGAGTGGCGCGGCATCTTCGAAACCAATGTGTTTTCGGCATTTGAATTATCGCGTTATGCGCACCCGTTGCTGACGCAACATGCTGCGTCGGCCATCGTCAATGTCGGCAGCGTCTCGGGCATCACGCATGTGCGTAGCGGCGCGCCGTACGGCATGACCAAGGCGGCGTTGCAGCAGATGACGCGCAACCTGGCGGTGGAGTGGGCCGAAGACGGCATCCGCGTCAACGCGGTGGCGCCGTGGTACATCCGCACACGCCGCACCTCCGGGCCGTTGTCGGATCCGGATTACTACGAGCAAGTGATCGAGCGCACCCCGATGCGTCGCATCGGCGAACCGGAAGAAGTTGCCGCCGCGGTGGGGTTTCTGTGCCTGCCCGCTGCCAGTTACATCACCGGCGAATGCATCGCGGTGGATGGCGGATTCTTGCGCTACGGGTTTTAGCGCGGGCAACAAACCACCGGCGACGCGATGATCGAAGGCGCAGGAGAGTCGAGCGGCCTGTTCTTGCACATGCTGGTACGGCGCGCGTCTGGCGGAGTAACGCTGGCGATTGCTCGCCATTGGTCCAGCGCCCGCTGCCTCAATCACAGCAGAGATGTGCTTAGGGCGTTGCGGCCGGATTGGCGCAGCGACTTTCGTCGAGTACCCGGCGCATCTGATCAAAGCGCTGTTTGCGTTCGGCCGATTGCGCTTCGTCGGAGAAGCGCCAGGTGGATTCGGCCTGCTCGGCGCGTTTGCGCCACGCCTCGCACAGGCTCTGGTCCGGTACCGGCGCGCAGCGGTCTGTGACCACTTCACACGCGCTACCGCCACCGGTCGCCGGGCCGCCTGCGAGGTTGGTGGTCTGCATCGGCAGGCAGCGCGTGGCTGGCTCGCGATCTTCAGTGAAGTAACGCCCGTTGTCGTGCGTGGTGCACTCAAACAGCGGTGGGGGCGGCAGCGTCGAGGTGGAGGTCACCGCCGGTGCGGGTGGTGCGGCGGGCGTGGTTGCTGCAACTGGCGCCGATGCAGCGGCTGGCGCAGCAGCCCGTGGTTGCGCCGCTGGGCTCGCGCGTACCGGCGATGCGGTTGCTCCGCCCGGCGCGAATGGCACCGCCGCCGGTGCGGTCATCAGTTTTTTCTGTTGTTGCATGCCTTTCGGGCACGGCATGTTCTGCACCGTCAGCGCGCCGGTGGGATCGGTACAGCGGTAGATCGTCACGTCCTGTGCGTCGGCTAGCGAACCCATCGCGGTCATGCTCAACGCCATCATGCCCAACAGCAGACGGCGCCTCATGCGCCGCCACAATCGCGTTGCTGGCGCGCTTCGATACCGCGCTGTTCACGGCTGAGATCCTCGCGCTCGCTCTGCAGCGCGCTGTTATAGCGGCGGATCAGCTCCCAGCGGCGGTCGGCCAGGCGCGCGCAGACTTCCTGTGCAGGCAGGGCATGGCATTCGTCGCGGATCTGCACATTGCCGTACGGCACGATCACCGTGCCGCCGTAGCCGCCGCCGTTGTAACCACCCTGATAGTCCCCCTGGTAAGTGTCTGCGCCGAAGCTTGCGCTGCCGCGGATGCTTCCTCGTCCAGAGCCGCCCTGCACCGATATTGCCGGGCGCGGGCGCACCGAAATCGGTGGGCGCTGGATACCGCCGCCGCTCACCGAGGGGGCAATGGCATTGCCCACATAGGCCGGCCCCCAGGTCGGCACCCAGCGCGGATTGCCTTCCGGGCTGTCGCTTGTGTAGCGGTTGCCGTCTTCCGTGGTGCACTCGTACATCGGCTGCGGCGGTTGCACGGTGACAATGCGGACCTCGTGCGCGGGCGCTGCGGCGACCGGTGCCGGTGGCTCCGCACGTGCCGGACGCGGGGGTGGGTCTTGTGGGCGCTGCATGTCCAGCACCTGCTGGCGACCGCTGCTACACGGCGCATCCTGCAGGGCGACCGTGCCGGTGCTGCTCACGCAGCGATAGACCCGCACATTCGGGTCGGGTTTGCTCGCAGAGGTGGCGGCCGACGCAGGCAGCGCCGCGGCCAGCAGCAGAAGAGTCAGGACGGTACGCATGGCCGCAGTGTGCGCGCCTGTGCGGCTGCCGCAAAGTGGCATGGCTGAATGGTGTACGGGATAGAGGCGATAAGGCGCCATTTGGCGTAGGACCGCTGCCGTAACGGCAGGCCGTCGTCGGGCGGGGATGACTGCACGACGACCGGGATGTGCGAGCGACATGCTGCACCGAACAGGACCACACGCAGCGCTTGGCTGCGCCGTCGTTCCTCAGTTGCACTCAGTCGCGCAGGATCTGGCCACTGCGCGCGTCGCGGATCTGGGTTGGCTGCGCCAGCGCACCCACCTCGCCGTCCATCACGCCATCAATCGTTGCCAGCAAGGCAGGATCCAGCGCAGCGCGGCTGCGCGCTGGCGGCTCGCCGGCCAGGTTGGCGCTGGTCGACACCAGTGGCGCCCCCCAGGCCGCGCACAGCGCTGCCACGACAGGATGTGCGCTGATGCGTACCGCCAGTCCGTCATGCTCGCCGGTGACCCAGCGCGGCGCCCGTGCGGTGACCGGCAAGATCCAGGTATGCGGGCCGGGCCAGCTGGCCAGCACGTCCTGCCGGCGTGCCGGCTCCAGCGCGTCGATGTCGACCCAGTCGCGCAGCACCTCCACGCTCGACGCCACCACGATCACGCCCTTGTCGACCGGGCGCCGCTTGATCTCCAGCAGTCGCAGCACGGCCGCTTCTTGGCGCGGATCACAGCCCAGACCCCACACCGCTTCGGTGGGGTAGGCGATCACGCCGCCCTGGCTCAGGGTGGCGACAGCGTTATCCAGGGGGAGCGTGTGGGTCATGCTGCGCCTCTCAGCCTGCCGTCTTGCTCACGGTCTTCTTGACCACGCGCTTTACTGCTTTCTTGGCAGCCGCCTTCTTGGCCGGCGCTTTCTTTGCAGCGGTCTTGCTGGCCGCCGTCTTGGTCGCGGTCTTCTTGACTGCAGGCTTCTTCGGCGAGGAATCCTTGACCGTGTTCTTCTTCAGCGTGGCCTTCTTGGCGCCAAAACCCTTGCGCACCGGCTTGCCGGTATCGGCCAGCAGCTGCTGCACTTCTTCGAACGTCAACGACGCCGGCTCGCGATCCTTGGGGATCTTGCCATTGAGCTTGCCGTCGCTGATGTACGGACCGAAGCGGCCATTGAGCACCTGGATGTCGCTGCCTTCGAAGTCCTTGATCACCCGGTTGCGCGCAATCTCTTCCTTCTCTTCGATCAGGAACACCGCACGCGCCAGGTCGATGGTGTACGGGTCGTCTTCTTTCTTCAGCGACGCATACACGCTGCCACGGCGCGCGAACGGGCCGAAGCGGCCGATGCCGACGCTGACGTCCTGGTCTTTGTCCTGGCCCAGTGCGCGCGGCATCTTGAACAGTTCCAACGCGTCTTCGATGGAGATCGAATAGATGCTCTGGCCCGGGCGCAACGAGGCGAACGTGGGCTTGTCCTCGTCTTCCACGGTGCCGATCTGCACCATCGGGCCGAAGCGGCCGATGCGCGCGCTGACTTCCTTGCCGCTGACCGGGTCGGTGCCGAGCACGCGTACGCTGCCGGCATCGGTCTTGTCCAAGGAGTCTTTTTTGTCTTCGACCAATTCCTTGAACGGGCCCCAGAACTTCTCCATCAACGGAATCCACTCGGCTTCGCCGCGCGAGACCGCATCCAGATCGTCTTCCAGATTGGCGGTGAAGTCGTAGTCCACGTAGCGGGTGAAATGCCCGGACAGGAACTTGGACACCGCACGGCCCACGTCGGTGGGGCGGAAGCTGCGGCCTTCCATTTCCACGTACTTGCGGAACTGCAGGGTCTGGATGATCGAGGCATAGGTGGAGGGACGGCCGATGCCGTATTCCTCCAGCGCCTTGACCAGCGCCGCTTCGGTGAAGCGCGGCGGCGGCTGGGTGAAGTGCTGGTCGGTGACGATGCGGTCCAGCGGGATGTTGTCGCCGGCCTTCATCAGCGGCAGTTTGCGGCCTTCGTCCTCGTCCTCGCTGCTCTTGGTGTCCTTGCCTTCCTCATAGACCGCCAGAAAGCCCGGTACCACCACGGTGGTACCGCTGGCGCGGAACACGTGCTCGCTGCCCGCCGAGAGATCCACGCTGACGGTATTGAGCGTGGCCGGAATCATCTGGCAGGCCACGGCGCGGCGCCAGATCAATTCGTACAGGCGGCGCTCGTCGTCGGACAAGAAGCGCGCCACCTGCGCAGGCGTGCGCAACGCGGAGGTCGGGCGCACCGCTTCGTGCGCTTCCTGCGCGTTCTTGGATTTGGTGGTGTAGGCGTTGGGCTGGTCCGGCAACGAGGCGGTGCCGAAATCGCGCGCGATCACATCGCGGATTTCCGACAGCGCGTCCTGCGACAGGTTCACCGAGTCGGTACGCATATAGCTGATCAAGCCGACCGAGCCTTCGTCGCCCAGCGCCACGCCTTCGTACAGCTTCTGCGCCACCTGCATGGTCTTGCGGGTGGTGAAGCCGAGCTTGCGCGAGGCTTCCTGCTGCAGCGTGGAGGTGGTGAACGGCGGGGCAGGGCGACGCTTGCGCTCCTTGCTGGCCACGTCGGTGACATGCAGCACGCCTTGGGCGGCCTGCTGGATGCGCAGCCGCGCGGCCTCAGCAGTGTCGCCGTCGGTGACGGTGAACTGCTCGAACTTCTGCCCGTCCAGCTTGATCAGACGCGCATTGAACGCTTGCGACGGATGCCGGCAATGCGCATCGATGGACCAGTATTCGCGTGCGATGAAGGCTTCGATCTCTTCTTCGCGCTCAACGATCATGCGCAACGCCGGCGACTGCACACGGCCGGCGGACAAGCCGCGCTGCACCTTGCGCCACAACACCGGCGACAGGTTGAAGCCGACCAGATAATCGAGCGCGCGGCGCGCCTGTTGCGCATCCACCAGGTCGGAGGCGATCGCGCGCGGCTTGAGCATGGCTTCCTTGATCGCGCGCGGTGTGATTTCGGTGAACACCACCCGCTGCATCGGCTTGTCCTTGAGCAGGCCGCGCTCTTTCAGGATCTCGGCGATGTGCCAGCTGATCGCCTCGCCCTCGCGGTCCGGGTCGGTCGCCAGAAAGATGTCGTCGGCGCTCTTGGCGGCACGGGCGATGGCTTCGACATGCTTCTCGTTCTTCTCGATCAGGTCGTAACGCATCGCAAAGCCGTTGTCCGGATCGACCGCGCCTTCCTTGGGGACCAGGTCGCGCACGTGCCCATACGAGGCCAGGACGGTGAAGTCCTTGCCGAGGTATTTATTGATCGTCTTGGCCTTGGCGGGCGATTCGACGATGAGCAGGTGCTTGGGCATGGTGGCAACTTCTTGGGGCGGAGCCCGGGGGGCGGGTAGCGTGGCCTAATTGGCCGGTCGAGGGAAGCAGATCGGCCGTTTCCCACACGTTAACGCCCGGGAAATGCTCCCGGGCGTTCAGTTCTCTTATTAGAAAGATCACGGCGGACGCCGCCGTGTCAAGCGGCCAGCGCCGCGAACTGTTAGCTCTGGCTCATTCCGATCGCCGCCAGCATGAAGGCCACGACCACCACCGACAGCACCAAGATCACTCCGTAAATGGCTAGAACCACGATGGAGACGGTATCCAGGCCCCTGGATTGCCGTTCCGGATATTCGGTGAAGGCCCAACGGTCCACGACCAGGGTGTCGCAGACCTTGTCGTGCGGAGCCTGCTTGCGCTCGGTCATGCCGGCCATGAAGGCGGCCACGATCACGCCGATACCCAGGGTGAGCACGCTGATCAGCATGTAGGCCAGATAGCGCAGCACATTGCGCCAGAATCCGACCCGGCCGCCATTGCTGTCGGCGCGCACCAGCTTGATGCCACAGGCGAGCTTGCCCAGGCTGGCCTGGTGCCGGCTGGACTGCATCCAGGCGAAATACAGCGTCGGGATGGCCAGGCCGATGCCGTAAGACATCACCACGATCGCGATGCCGAGCGCACTTCCGTCATCCAGCGCCGAACCCGAATCGCCGTGTGTGGTCGCCAGCGCGATCACGAGCACCAGCGGGATCACGATCAGATACACCGCAAAGGTGGTGATCAGACTATCGAGAATGCTGGCGGCCACGCGCCGCCACAGGCCGGCGTAGACCACCGGCGCATCGTGCAGCGCGACGCCTGCCGCGGGCGCGGCGAGGACGGGAGCGTCCCAGGCGCTTGGAAGCGACGCGGTCGCTGCTGCCCGGGGGGATCCCGGTGCCGATGTCGCGTCCGGGGGTGTGCTAAGGGCCGGACCTGACGTCAGCGGCGTGGTCGCCGTGTCTGTCGGCGCGGTGGACCACGCCGACGAATCCGATGCTGAGCCCTGGTCGCCTGGCGGGTGCAGCGGGGAGTCGACGGCTGGGTGGTGGTTGGCACGGTCAGTCGCCGCGGCATCACTGGCACTGGCAGTGATGCCGCCGCCAGCAACTGCCGGCTGCCACGGCGATGTCTCAGCAGCATGGTCGTGTGGCTGTGAGGTCGCAGCTGGCGATGCTGTGGCTGGGACGCTGTCGCCGGAATGCCCAGCCGACAATGGCGCCTCGCTCGGCGCGTCCGCAGGTGTCGGCCCGCTGGCCTCTGCTGTCGCCGACACGGCGCTGTCCAGGCCCAGTTCGGCCTCGATGTCGTGCAGCGCCACCCATTGCACCAGACCTTCGCGCCAGACCAGGCTGGAACGGTCGATGATGCCTTGCGCCAGGCGCGCGCAAAGCGTGTCCGTGTCCACCGGCCCCTGGCGCTGCCGCTGTGCGTCGGCGTAATACCACTGCGTCATGTTGTCCCCTTAACGTGTAGCGATCGGCATGCAGCTGGCGGTCAGCCGCGGCAATTGGGTGGAAGTTGGGTGTCGTCGATTTCGGAACTGCAATGCCAGCTGCCGGCATCTGCATCCAGCTCCAGCCACAGCGCCTTGCCATCGATTCTGGCCGACTTGGGCGCATGGATCACGGCTTCGATACCGCATTTGCTGCTCTCGAAACGGCCGATGCGCACGCTGCTCAACCGCTCGCTCGCATACTGCTCGGGCGGCTTGAAGCCGGGGTCGCCATTGACCGGGCAGCGGCCCTCGCTCGCGAGAAATTCGGCGATCTGCGGCTTTAATGGCGTCAACTCACTCATCACCTCGGCCAGCTTGGCGCGGCCCAGATAATCGTTGTAAGCCGGAAACGCGATCGCGGCGAGGATGCCGATCACGCCCACCAGCACAAAGACCCCGACCACCGCGCCGAGCACCGCAACCAGCGGCCAGCCAGGGCGGTTGCCGCGCGGGTGCGCTGGACCTACGGACGAAGGAGTAAGCGGAGTGTGCGCCGCAGCAGGCGGCAACGGCGGCGGAACCGCGGCTGCACGCACATCAGTGGAAACGGGTGGGCCAAGCGTGTCGGCGCAGGCAGACAGTGGCAACCAGTGGTCCAGGCCTTCCCGCCAGACCAACGTATCCAGGGCGATCGCGCGATCGCGATACAGACCCCGCAACGTGTCGTCGGCCACCGGACCGTGCCGATGGCGGTGGCCATCGGCGTAATACCAACTGCGCATCCCCGTCCCCTTGCACGCACATCCGTGGCGGCTTCAACGCTCAGTGTACGGGTTCAGGCTCGTCCAGGAACATCTGGGTTTCCATCCAGGCGTAGGCCGCTTCGGCGCCGGGCTGGTTGAACAACACCATCAGCACCACCCACTTGAGGTCGTCCAGATCCAGTTCGTCCTGGTCCAGCGCCATGGCGCGGTCCAGGACCAACTCGCGCTGGTCGGCGTCGAGAATGCGGTGTTGCTCGAGGAACAGCAGAAATCCGCGGCAGTCCACATCGAGTTTGTCCAGCTCCGGCCCGTGATAGATCCGCACCGGTCCATCGACATGCGGGCGCGCAACGCTGGGCCGCTGCTCGGAAAGCGCGTCCAGCCAGTCGAAGGCTTTGCTGATTTCCGCGGGACTGAAACCTGCCTGGATCAGGCCATTTTGAAGCGAGTCACGGTCACGGACCAGGTCCGCGTCTTCGCTGAAATAATGTTCAAACAGGTACAGCAGTACATCGAGAATGCTCTCTTTCATTGCCCTCGGCCTGCGTCGCGCGACGCTGTGGAGGTGAAGAAACTAAGGATTGCGGGTATAGCGACCGTGCTCGGTGACCACGTCTCCCTCGAGTTCCATGATGAGCAGCATGGATGACAGCGCGGCGGCCGTCAATCCGGTGCGCTGCACCAATGAATCCATAGGGGTTGGGTCGTGGCCCAGCGCTTGCCACAAGCGCTGGTAGTCAGGATCGGAGCGGGCAGGACCGGCGCCAGCGCTGGTCGTTGTCTTCCTGGGCACCTCAGTGGGGGCGGCCAGGCGCTCGCGCAAGGCGCTGGCCAATTCGCCCGACAGCTGGCCCAATCCCTCAATGACCTGTGCGGGCTCCTGCGCCAGCGTGGCGCCCTGCCGTATCAGGTGATGGCAGCCGCGTGCGAGCGGATTGTGCAAGGAGCCGGGTAGGGCGAACACCTCGCGGCCTGCTTCGGCCGCCAGTCGCGCTGTAATCAGTGCGCCCGAGCGCATTGCCGCTTCGACCACCAGCGTCCCCAATGCCAACCCGGCGATGATGCGGTTGCGGGCCGGAAAGTGCGCCGCGACCGGGGCGGTGCCCGGTAGGTACTCGCTGACCACCGCGCCGCCTGGTTCGGCGATGCGATCGCGCAAACCCTGGTGCCGCTCGGGATAGGCCACATCGGTGCCGGTGCCGACCACTGCCACGGTGATGCCATCGCGCTGGGCCAGTGCGGCTTCGTGCGCGATCGCGTCCACACCTGCGGCCATGCCACTGACGATGCTCAGCCCTGCACTGGCCAGGCTGGAGGCGAATGCGCGGGTGTGGTCGCGGCCGCCGGCAGTGGCCGAGCGGCTGCCGACCACCGCCACGCCCGGATGCCAGAGCGCATTGGGGTCGCCGTCCACGAACAACGCCATTGGCGGGTTGGCGATATGGCGCAACAAGACCGGGTAATCCGGATCGTGCCAGCCGATCAGGTGGTGCCCGGGTTGCTCGCACCAGCGCAGCGCTGCGTCCAGCGCATGCGGGTCAGGAGTTTGCAGCAGCGCAGATTGCAACGCATCGCAACCGGCGAAGCGCCACGCCTCAGGTCCGGCTGCCAGCATCTCGGTCGCTGATCCGAACGAGCTCAGCAGTTTTCGCCGCGGTGAGCTGCGGCCGCCTGCCAGCAGCAGGATCAGGAATGCGCGCACGTCGGGAGCGGTCAGGGCCATGCATCCAGGCTAGGCCGCAAACGACGACGGCGCCCTCGGGCGCCGTCGCGTTGATGCATCGGAACTTTCGCTTACTGCGCGTCAGGATGCTTGACGAAATAACCCAGGCCGGTCGGCTTGACGCTTTCCATCACCAGCGCATAGCTGACCTTGTCGAAGGTGCGGAACACCATCGCATGCGAGGCGTATTCGTCGGGCAGGCCCACGGTGGAACCGGCCGGGCCGCTGAAATCGTCGTCGGTCCGCGAGAAGCGCGAGTGCTTGACGCGGTCGCTGACCGTGCGGCCCTTGCGCCAGATCGAGAACACCGTGCCGTTGTTGATGCCTTCGCGGGCGCCGCCGGAGATGGCGATCACATCGCGGCTGCCGCCGACGGTGAAGGCGTCGGAGATGGCCAGCACACGCAATTCGGTCTGCAGCGCCTGTTCCGACGGCGGATGCGGAATGAACTGCAGGTCGTACGGCTGCGCTTCGACCGCGACGATGCGATCGCCGGCCCGCACTTCGCGGCCGCTGTCCTGCAACAGCAAGGTCGCTGCCTTGGAGTTGCCGCCTGCCGCGCTGCGGGTGATGGTGCCAATGTTGACCTGCGCCAGCTCATAGCCGAGGAACTCACGGCGCGTGCTCGGCGCGATGAAGCTCTTCCAGATGTTGCCGGAGCCGGCGGTGATGTTGCCCGCCATATCCAGGTCTTCGTTGTGCTTGGGCAGGCTGAACTTCACGGTCGGGCGCACCACCGCAAAGCGTTGACCCGGCTGTGCGTTTTCCAGCCCGACCACATAGGCGAGCTGGCCCGTGGTGGCGCGCGAACGCCCGCCTTCCAGACCCACCACATAGGGCAGTTGGTCGAAGTCGTCGACCACCCGCAGGTTCTTCAGGAACGGCTCGACGTCTGCCAATGGAATGGCATTGATCGGCGCTTCCTGGCGCGGGCCGGGCTGGATCGTGCCTTTGCCGACACGGTCCAGGTAGGCCAGGCTGATCACGTCACCCGGATAGATCAGGTGCGGATTCTGGATTTGCGGATTGGCTTGCCAGATTTCCGGCCACAGCCATGGTTTTTGCAGGAAACGCCCAGCGATGTCCCACAGGGTATCGCCCTTGCGGACCACATAGGTGTCTGGATGCTCGCCCACCGCTTGCGCGGCAGCGTAGGTCGCGACGGTCAACATCGCCGCAGCGACGACCGTACGAAGTCGGATTAACATTGAGTACCTTCTTGCCTGATTCCCCAACAGGTCCGCGCACTATAGTCCAGAACCAGGGGCGCCACGCAAGCATTGCGCTAGAATGACACCGTCTTGCCGGCGCCGCGCCGGTGTTTCCAGACGGGTAACCCCATGGCATTGCTCCCAATTCTCGAGTTTCCCGACCCGCGGCTGCGTACCAAGGCCGTGCCGGTCGATGCTGCCGAGCTCACCAGCCCGGCGTTCCAGGCGCTGCTGGATGACATGTTCCAGACCATGTACGAGGCGCCGGGCATCGGCCTGGCTGCCAGTCAGGTGGACGTGCACAAGCGTTTCATGGTGATCGACGTCAGTGACGAGAAGAATCTGCCGCAGGTGTTCGTCAACCCGGAGATTGTGAGCAAGCAGGGCGAGCAGCTGTATCAGGAAGGCTGCCTGTCGGTGCCGGGCATCTATGCCGATGTCAGCCGCGCCGATGCGATTACGGTGCGCTATCTCGACCGCCAGGGTCAGGCGCAGGAACTGCACACCGCTGGCCTGCTGGCCGTTTGTATCCAGCACGAGATGGATCACCTGGACGGCAAGCTGTTCGTGGATTATCTCTCGCCGCTCAAGCGCGAAATGGTGCGCAAGAAGCTGGCCAAACAGCGCAAGCACGTGGCTTGAGGGCTGGTGGTGGGGATTCGGGAATTGGGATTGGCAAAAGCGGATGTTTGCAGTGCTTTGACTGCGCTGGAGTCGACTCTTCGAATGCGCGGTCTGCTGCGATCTGGCGCATGGGCTTTGCCGGCGCATCGCGATGCCGGCCAGTCTGCAGACGGATGGTCTTGAAGGTCGGGATTCGGCATTGGATAAGGCATTGCCGTCGCAGGCATCCAATTGCCTGCTGGGACTTGCGCCTTTCAATTGCGCTCGTTGATGACGGGCAACGCCGGTTCTGGCGCCAAATTTCCGAATCCCGCACAAATCTGCTTCCACCTTTCAGCTCCACGCCGCTCTCGCCCCGGCCAGCACACCCGTCGTTGCGACTCCCCACTCCCGAATCCCGACTCCCAGCCCTATGAGAATCATTTTTGCCGGTACGCCGGATTTTGCTGTCGCTTCGTTGCGCGCTGCCGCGCAGCGGCATGAGGTGGTGGCGGTCTACACCCAGCCGGATCGGCCCGCCGGGCGCGGCCGTGGGTTGACGCCCTCGCCGGTCAAGATCGAGGCGATTGCGCGCGGCATTCCGCTCTTCCAGCCGCAGACGCTGCGTTCGCCCGAAGCGCTAGCCACGCTGCGTTCGCTCAATGCGGACCTGATGGTGGTGGTGGCCTACGGATTGATCCTGCCCAAGGCGGTGCTGGCCGCGCCAACCCATGGTTGCTGGAACGTGCATGCCTCGCTGCTGCCGCGCTGGCGCGGCGCTGCGCCGATCCAGCGCGCGATCGAAGCCGGCGATACCGAAACAGGGGTGTGCCTGATGCAGATGGAAGCCGGGTTGGATACCGGACCGGTGCTGCTGTCGCAGCGGATCGATATTGGCGAGCAGGAAACCGGCGGCCAGCTGCACGACCGTCTGGCCGCGTTGGGCGCGCAGGTGTTGTCCGACGGCCTGGGTCTGTTGCGCGCCGGCATTCGCCCGGTGCCGCAACCGCAGCCGGACGAAGGCGTGACCTACGCGCACAAGCTGGACAAGGCGCAGGCGCGGCTGGATTGGGCGCAGCCGGCGCAGGAACTGGCGCGGCGCGTGCGTGCGTTCAACCCGTGGCCGGTCGCCGAGGCGATCCTGGCGGGTGAGCGCGTGCGGCTGCATGGCGCAGTGGCGTTGGAGTTGGCGCATCAGCAGCCGCCCGGCACCCTGCTGGCCGCCAGCAAACAGGGTATCGATATCGCCTGCGGTCAGGGGGCGCTGCGGGTGCGGGTGCTCCAGCGCGAGGGTGGCAAGGCGATCACCGCCGCCGATTACCTCAACGCGCGGCGCGACTTGCCGGCGCTGCGCTGATGTCGGCCGACACCGCGACCGCCGGCGTCGCCTCGCGCCTGGCAGCCGCACACGTGCTGACCGCGGTGTTCGATCAGGGGCGCTCGTTGAAGGCCGAACTGGCCGCGACCCTGCCCGGTATCGGTGATCCGCGCGACCGCGCACTGGTGGAGGCGATCTGCTTTGCGGTCATTCGCCGCCGCCCGGCGTATGACGTCGCGCTGCGGCAATGGCTGGAACGTCCGTTGCCGCCACGCGATGCCGAACTCAAGGCGCTGCTGATGGTTGGTTTCGCTCAGCTCGATGTGCTGCAACTGCCCGCACACGCCGCGTTGTCGGCCACGGTAGATGCGTGCCGCGCGCTGGGGCGGCCGCGTCAGGCCGGCATGGTTAACGCAATCCTGCGGCGTGCCCAGCGCGAAGGATTTCCGGCGGTATCAGATGACGCCGGCTGGCCGTCGTGGCTGCGCAAGCAGTTGCGCGCCGACTGGGGCGATCGTGCCGAAGGCATTTTTACCGCGAGTGCGCAGATGGCGCCGATGTGGCTGCGTGTGCAGCACGCGCGGATTGACCCAGCGGCCTACGTCGCACGGTTGGCCGAATTGGGCATCGCCGCGCAGCCCGACGCGGTATTGCCGGATGCGGTGCGCCTGGACAGCGCAGTCCCGGTGAGCCAGTTGCCAGGCTTTGCCGAAGGCGATGTTTCGGTGCAGGACGGCGCTGCGCAGCAGGTAGCCGATGCGCTGATGCTGGCGCCGTCGGCACGCGTGCTCGATGCCTGCGCCGCACCCGGCGGCAAGGCCGCGCATCTGCTGGAGCGTCAGCCCGGGTTGCAGCTCACCGCGTTGGATGTGGATGCGCGCCGCCTGGAGCGCGTGCAGCAGACCTTGCGGCGCACGGTGCCAAACGCCACGGTCGCCTTGCATGCGGCCGACGCTGCCGATACGGGTGCATGGTGGGACGGCCAGCCGTTCGATGCGGTGCTGCTGGACGCGCCCTGTTCGGCTACCGGCGTGGTGCGCCGTCAACCGGATGTGCTGCTGCACCGGCGGGCCGACGATATCGATGCACTGTGTGCGCTGCAGGCGCGGTTGCTGGATGCGACCTGGCGCACGCTGCGTCCGGGCGGGCAGTTGCTGTACACCACCTGCTCGCTGTTGGCGCGCGAGAACCAAACCCAGGTCGACGCATTCCTGCAACGCACCGTCGACGCACAGGCGCAGCCCTTGGGTGCGCAGTTCGGGCATGCGGCCGGCCCCGGACGTCAGCGGTTTCCAGGCGAGCAGCACTGCGACGGATTTTTCTACGCGCTTTTGCTAAAAGCCTCCTGACCACGCGCGACGTTCAGCGCTCCACCCTCTGCGTCCGACTGCCGCCCGACATGCTCAAAAATCGCGCTTCCACCGATGTCTGGTTGCTGGCCATTACCGCCGTGCTGGTGATCGGTGCCGGCCTGGGGTTGCGTGACCCGTGGCCGGCGGACGAGCCGCGCTTCGCGCTGGTGGCCAAGCAGATGGTGCTGAGCGGCGATTGGTTGTTCCCGCATCGCGGCAACGAGCTGTATTCGGACAAGCCGCCGATGCTGATGTGGCTGCAGGCGCTGTTCTATACGCTGCTGGGCAACTGGCGGGTTGCGTTCCTGCTGCCGTCGTTGCTGGCCGCGCTGGGCACGCTGGCCTGCGTTTACGATCTGGGCCGGCGGCTGTGGACCCGCCGCGTCGGCGTTTACGCGGCCTGGATGCTGCTGTTTACGCTCCATTTCACCTTTCAGGCCAAGAAGGCGCAGATCGATCCGCTGGTGGTGTTCTGGATCACCCTGGCCAATTACGGACTGCTGCGCCATCTGCTGATGGGCCCGGCCTGGCGCTGGTGGACGCTGGGCTGGTTCGCCGCCGGCTTGGGTGTGATCACCAAGGGCGTGGGCATCATCGCGCTGCTGATGCTCATCCCGGCCGGGATTGCTGCAGCACGTGGCTGGCCGGGCGTGGGCGTGCATGTGCGCGACCGGCGCTTCTGGTTGGGGCCGCTGTGTTTCTTTGCGGCGATCCTGTTGTGGTTTGTGCCGATGATGGTGACCGCGCTGACCGCCGGCCAGCCCGAATACCGCGTGTATCTCAACGACATCCTGCTGCGTCAGACCGCCAAGCGCTATGCCAGCTCCTGGGATCATGCGCAGCCGGTCTGGTACCACCTGCAAAGCATGGCCACGATGTGGCTGCCAACCATCCTGCTGTTGCCGTGGGCGATCCCCGCGTGGCGACGCCGGCTCAAGCGGCACGATCCGCGCTATCTGTTGCCGCTCGCCTGGTGGCTGCTGGTGCTGGTGTTCTTCACCATTCCCAGCGGCAAGCGGGATGTGTACATCCTGCCGGCGCTGCCGATGTTCTGCCTGGCGCTGGCGCCGCTGGTGCCAGGCCTGCTGCGCCGGGCTGGCGTGCAGCGGCTGCTGTTCGCGTTCGGGCTGTTGCTGGCCGTGGTGTTCAGTGCGGGTGGCGCTGCGATGCTGATCGGCCATCCGGGCTTCGAGCAGAAGATCATGGACAGCCGCGGGGTGGGCAGCGAAGCCACCGATCCGCTGGGCTGGCTGCTGCTTGCGGTAGGCACCTGGGGCATCGCCAGCCTGTTGCTGATGCACGTGCGTCGCTCCGCGTTTGCGCTGGTTTCGCTGCTGGGTGCGTGGTGGGTGGCGTTCGGGCTGGTCTGCTACCCGATCTTCAACGATTCCAGTTCGGCTGGCGCGGTGATGCGCGAGGCCGGGCGCCGCATCGGCCCGGATGCGCAACTCGGCCTGGTGGCATGGAAGGAGCAGAACCTGCTGATGGCCGACCGCCCGGCGCAGACCTTTGGCTTCAAGGTGCCATGGGAAACCCAATTGCAGCGCGGCGTGGCCTGGCAAGCCGAGCAACCTGGCCGGCGCTGGCTATTGGCGCAAGAGACCGCACTGCTGGCCTGCGTGGATCGCAGTCGCAGCCAGTTGGTGGGCGTGGCCAACCGCCGGCGCTGGTGGCTGGTGCCGGCCGACGCGGTGCATGGCCAGTGCGTGGCTAGCTCCAGCGAGCGCGCGGTGGAAGCAAAGGAACAGGGAAACCTGGACACCGAATGAGCCAGCGGACCTGCAAGCACGCGCACATAACCAGGCGCCATCGGCGTGGAAACCATGCCGTTGCCAGTGGCTGTCTAGCAGGGATTCATGCGTCGCATCGTTAGCTTGGTCGGCGTTGCCGAAGCCCGGCCACTGCGGTGCCTCCCTTTTCCCACCGATCTTTAGATGAATTCCTTGCACCCCCAACCTGCTTCGCTGTCGCCCTCTGCCCCGACGACCTCGCGGGCGGGCGTGCGCATTGCCGAGCTGGGCGCCTTCGCATTGACTGCGCTGGTAGTGAGCATGCCGAGCGGGCTGCTGCCGTTCGGCCTGTGCCTGCTGCTGGGTTCGCTGGTCGGTTGGCGTCACCTGCGTGAGGGCATTGCGGCGCGCGACTGGTCGTTGCGCGTGGTGGGCTGGCTGACGGTGGCGGTGATTGCAATGTCGCTGCTGTCGATCGGCTTGTTCGAACACGGGCTGCGCGATGTGGGCAACCGCTCGCGCTTCCTGGTGCTGCCATGGGCGGCGCTGTGGGCGTATGCATTGCAGCCGCGCCAGATCTGGCTGTGGCGTGGCGCCTTGGTCGGCGTGTTCGCGGCCATGCTGATCGCGCTGCTGCAGGTGATGAACGGCGCCGACCGCGCCGAAGGCTTCACCAACGCAATTGTGTTTGCCGACATCGTGCTGATGTTGCTGGTGGTGGCGGTGTTCTCCCGCCCGGACGGCAATGTGCGTTGGCTGCTGGGCGCTGCGGTTGCTACCGTGGTGGTGATCGTGCTGAGCGGAAGCCGCGGGGTGTTGTTGGCGTTGCTGGCGACGCTGGGCGTGCTGATCTGGGGGGCGCCATGGCATAGCGCACGCGCGCGCTTGCTGACCTTTATCGGCGGCGCGGTGCTAGCGGTGGGTATTGCGCTCAGCGTGCCGGCCCTGACCGACCAGATGCGCCTGGGCGAATTGCAGAGCGACCTGCAACGTTACGAAGTAGGCGACACCGATTCGTCGGCCGGTGCCCGCATCGAACGCCTGCATGTGGCTTGGGACACCGTGAAGGCGCATCCGCTGACCGGTGTGGGCGTTGGACGTTTCGACGATGCGATGCACGACCTGCCGGCCTGTGCCGCCGACCCGTCGTTGTACCGCTGCCAGCTGGGGCACGCGCACAACGATCTGGCCGAATGGAGTGCCACCCAGGGCGTGCCTGGCCTGTTGCTGCTGATTGCCGTATATGGCGTGCCGCTGTGGATGTTCGTGCGGCTGCATCGGCGCAGTGGGCAGAAGCAGTTCCGTGGCCCGGCTGCGGCCGGAGTGATGCTCGTGGTCAGTTATGCGTTGTGCGGGCTGACGCAATCGATGTTCGCCCACCAAGTGGCGGCGAGCTTCTACACGGCCATGGTCGGCGTGTTGACGGGTCTGGCGGGTCTGGCGGCGCGGCAGGCGCAACAGTCCGAGCCGGGTGTGGCGAGCACTCGGTAGCGGCGGATGCGCCAATGGCTGCATGTGGCGCATGCGCCAATGGCATGTGCTTTGAGTGGCCGATCCAATACATGCGCACAATCAAAAATGGGTGCAGTCGTTGCTGGAATCGGCGTGTGTCACTCGGATATGCCGGCCTCTAGGCAGCGTCCGCGCCCTTCGGAGTCGCTTTAAGGCAGCTCTCGACGTTTCCATCCGAACTTATTCGCTGCGCTGATCCGGCGCGCGTGGCGGGTCCTGCACCGGCTGGTGGTGCTGCAGCAGCCACAGCATGATGGTCTTCTGGCGCACGTAATTGGCGCGCACATAGGCGTAGATCAGCCCATGCCAGCCATCGCGAAAGCCGCCGCGCAGCAGATAACCACGCCAGAAGCGCCAGGCCGGCGCCAACACCAGCTTGCTCCAGGTCGCGCGCTTGCCGCGTGCGTGTTCGTGTTCGGCCATCATCTGCGCGTAGCGCTGGGTCTTGGCGAGTTGCTGCATCAGGGAGCGGTACGGGTAATGGATCAGATCGCCCGCCAGTGTCGTTACGGCGCCATCCACGCTGGCCGCCTCGTGGATCTCGCGCTTGCCGCGCCAGCCGCCACGGCGACGGTCGAACAAGCGCAGCACCCGGTCCGGATATGCATTGCCGTGGCGCAGGAAGCGGCCAAAGTAGTCCGATAAACGTGCAAAGCGATAGCCGGCCGCAGTGGCGAAACCGGCATCGCGCGCAGCGATGATCGAGGCGCGCAGGTCATCGCTGACGCGTTCGTCGGCGTCCAGACACAACACCCAGTCATGGCTGGCCTGTGCCACGCAGAATGCCTTCTGGCTGCGGTAGCCATCGAAGGCGCGTTGCAGCACGCGCGCGCCGTGCGCGCTGGCGATGTCCGCAGTGGCGTCGGTGGAACCGGAGTCCACCACCACGATCTCGTCGCAGAACGTCAGTGAGGTCAGACAGTCGCGTAGGCGATCGGCCTCATTGAACGCGATAATGCAGGCCGAAATGCGAGGCCGTTCGTCGGGTGCGGTCGAAGAGGACATGTGATGGCCGATTACCTGCTGTTCGCAACGGAGCGTTACGCGTTGCCTATTCTGGCGCCATTGGCGCAGGCATTACAGGCCTCCGGGCACGCGGTGTCGGCCTGGTTCGAAGGCGGCGCGCGCGGACTGGCGCTGCCGGGCGTGCGCGAGGTTGGCCTGCGCGAGGCGCTCGCCTTGCGTCCGCGCGCGGTATTTAGCGCGGCCAACTGGGTGCCGCCGTTTGTGTCGGGCGCGAAAGTGCAGCTGTTCCACGGCTTCAATGTGCAAAAGCGCGAGGACAACCGCGGCCATTTCCGCGTGCGCGGCCTGTTCGATCTGTATTGCACGCAAGGCCCGGCCACCACAGCGCCGTTCCGCGCGCTGGCTCAGCGCGAGGGCCATTTTGCGGTGGTGGAAACGGGCTGGCCCAAGCTCGATCCGGTCTTTCGCGACGATGGTGGACACAGCGCCGCCTTGCGCGCGCCAGCCGCTGGCCGCCCGGTAATCCTGTTCGGTTCCACCTTCACCGAGCGGCTGAGCGCAGCGCCTGCGCTCTATGACCAGATCGCTGCCGACATCGCGCGCGGCGCGCACTACTGGCTGCTGACCTTGCACCCGAAGTGCGCTCCGGCGTTGTTCGAGCGCTATCGCGCACTGGCTGGTGCCAACGCACGCTTCATCGAGCCCGAAGAAGTCATGGCGGCGCAGCGTGCGGCCGACGTGCTGGTCTCGGATACATCCTCGATCGTGTCCGAGTTCGTGGTGCAGCACAAACCGGTGGTGACCTTTCGCAACCGCGTGCCGCAGCCGCACATGCTCGACTTCCAACAGGCCGAGCAGTTGCCGCAACAGCTGGCGCGCGCGCTGGCCCCGGATGCAGCATTGCGCAGCGCACTTGCCAGCTACGCCGATGCGATCCATCCGTACCGCGACGGGCGTTCCTCCGAGCGCGTGATTGCAGCCACCGAGGACTTTCTTGCCGGCAAGCTTGGCAAACTGCGGCGCAAACCGCTGGGCGCGGTGTGGCGCGGGCTGCAGATCCGTCGTGAGCTGGGCTACTGGGGACCGGCGCAACGCTGAGCATGATCAGCGGTCACGAGCGCGGGGATGACGATCGGCGACGCCTTGCCGGACCTGGTCGTTGTCATCGAAAAGTGCAGTAACGCGCGTTGCCGAAGCCGCTCAACAGCACGGCTGATCGCCGATGTTGATCAGTGCAACCACTGATCGCGAGCGTTGATCACCAGCGCAACTTGCGCCGCGCCAATGCGGCAGCGAGTTGCGCCTGCAATGCCTGCGCTTGGGCAAACGGCAGGAAACGCAGCCGCAATGCCGGGCCGGTTGCACTGGCGCCGGCCGTATCCAGCCATAGCGTGGCAGTGCCGGAAAGCCGATCCAGCGGCGAGCGTTGCAGTTGCAACGCCTGCAGCTTGTCCAGCTCGGCCAGCCGCCACCAGCGCTTCCACCAGCCACCGCGCACTGCGACGAAACGCGCATCCACTGCGTAGGCCATGCGCTGCACCTGGCGCTGCGCCTTGAACGCGCTCCACGGCAGCCACGTCAGCAACCACAAGGCCTGGCTGCCGAACTGCCACGCCAGGGCCGCCACCAGGGGCAGGAGCATCAGCGCTGTGGGCAGACTCAATCGCCACCAGCAATGCGTGGCGATCGACTGCCACTGCGCCGGCGGCCATGCGATACCCGGCAGCAGGCGTTGCAGCAAAGCATCGCAATGCTGCGGGTCGGCAATGGGGGCGAGCTCCTTCAGTGCGCTGCCTTCGTTATCGCCTCTGCCGGCCACTGCGGTATCCACCCGCAACTGGCGACGACCGAACAGGCGGTGCAGCAGTCCTTCGTACAACGTCCACGACTGGATCCGCCGCAATGCCACGCTGCTGCGAATCCGCGTCAGCAGCCCGCGCTCCACGGTGAGGCGGCGCTCGGATTCGCTCAGATGGAAACCGTGGTACTGCGTCACCGCCAGGGCCACCGACAGCGCGCGCATCGCCACAAGCACGGCAAGCGTGGCGATCGTCACCAGCGTTGCCGTGACCGCGACGCCGGGATGAGTCTGGCTGACATAGCGATAGGCTAGCTCGCCATTGTGCTCGACGAAGTTGGACACCGTGCGGCGCGGAATCATCTGGTAGATCACGCCGAAGCTGGCGGCCACCACCACCATGCCGCGATTTGAGATCAGCCCCAGCCGGATCACCTCGGCCATCGGCAGGCGCAACAAGCTGCCGCTGTCTTCTTCGATGTGCGGTGCCGGGACATCCGCGTCCGTCGCGCGGCGGCGGATCAGATCTTCCAGCGCCAGTGCCTGATCCAAACGCAGCACGCGCATCTCCGCTTCCGGCTTGTGCCCGCCGGCCGATTCCAGGCGGACCTCGGCCACGCCAGCCAGGCGGTGCAGCAGCGATTGATGCACCACCACGTTATGGATGCGCGCAAAGGGGATATCGCGCCGGCTGCGTTCCAGCAGACCACTGCGAATCGCCACGCCATCGCTGCCGATCCGGTAGCGGTAGGTGAAGTAACGCAGCACCGAAATCGCCACCAGCACCGCAATCACCACGCCGGTGGTGATCTGGTCGGCAAAATCGCTACTGCCGTCGCGGCTGCCGAACAGGATCAGTGCAGCCAGCGGAATCAGGAACTGCCGGATCTGCTGCAGCAAGACGAACACCCACGACAACGGATGCAGACGCTGTTCGTCGTTATCGGGGTGTTCGATGGCGCTCATAGCGCGTCGTCGTCGTGATCGAGCTGGCGGGCCAAGCGATCACGCAGGCGTTCGGCATCGTCCTGATCCAGCCCCGACAGCGCCACGGCATTGAGGCGGCTGCCGGCGGTATGTACCACCAGCGTGGTCAGGCCAGTAGCGCGTTCGATCGGCCCGCGGCGGAGGTCCACGTGCTGCACGCGCGAGATCGGAACGCGTGTATCGCTTTGCCACAGATGGCCGCGCTGTAGCGCCAGACCATGCTGATCGAGTTTCCAGTGCGTCAGCCGGTGTCGTTTGACCGCAAACCACGCACCCAGCAGGGCGATGACCGCGGTTACGCCCAGCACCGCCGGCCACTGATGCCAGGCGTGCAGCCAGACAGCCGTGACGCCGCCTGCGATCAGGCCCGCACATCCGCCGCCGAGCGCGCCGTTGGCTGCGGCCACATAGGCACCGCGACGCGGCAGCGACTGCCATTGGCTGTGGTTCACGGCTGGCGCTGCTGCCGGAGCAGGCTGGACGATGACGTCGGGGTGCGGCGGTGGAGCGTCGTGCACGAGGCTAGCCTGCAGAAGCGGTTCGCAAGCATAGCCGGCCGCCGAGTGCAGGCGCATCCGGCGCCGGGCGCGCTACTGCGCAGCCAGGATCAATGCATCCACATCCAGCGCATGTCCGGCGCGTGCGGCCTTGGTGCGCAGGTACTGCTCGTTTTCAGCGGTGATGTCGCCGGTAATGGCGATGCGATCTTCGACCGCGATGCCGGCCGCGCGCAGGCGCTCGGCCTTGGCCGGGTTGTTGGTCAACAGCCGGATCCGGCTAATGCCCAGCCCGCGCAGCATCGCCACCGCACTGCCGTAACGGCGCTCGTCCGGGCCGAAGCCCAGCTGCGCGTCGGCATCAATCGTGTCCAGGCCAGCATGCTGATAGCCGTAGGCGCGCATCTTGGCGGCGATGCCGGTACCGCGTCCTTCCTGATCCAGGTACAGCAGCACGCCGCCGCCGAGTTCTTTCAGCTTGGCCAGGCCGTGTCGCAGCTGGTCGCCGCAATCGCATTTGAGCGAGCCGAACAGGTCGCCGGTCAGGCACGACGAATGCACACGCACCGGCACGGCACTCGTCAGGTCCGGCTGGCCGACCACGATTGCCACCTGGTCGCGCTGCGCCACGCCGCCACGAAACACCACAAATTCGCTCATGCCCAGGCCGCGCAACGGGACCGGGGTGCGGGTCACCAATTCGTAGCCGGCGGCCGCGGATGTGGCGCAGCCGCGGCTCAAATCGTCCAGCGCCAAGGACTGGCAGCCGGCGAACGCGGCATGGTCGTGCACACCGCGCAGTTCCACCGCCAGCAATGCCGGCAGCAGCAAGCCAAGCCGCGCGATCTCCACGCCGCCGGCATCCAGCGCATCGCCGGCCGTCCATTGGGTGGGCACCGGGGTGTCGCGCAGGTAGGCCAGCGCGGCGAGCCGGTCGTAGCTGTGATCGATCAAGCCCACGCGTGCACCCTGTGGCGCGCTCAAGCCCAGCACCTTGGCGCGGGTGGGCGTCACGAACAGATAGTGGCGGCCCTGTGCGGCGCGGGCGAACGCGGCGTACGACTTCGCCGTGCTGCTGTCCACTGCCAGCACCGCCCGCGCTTGCCCATCCGCCGCCGTCAGCAGTACCGGGCGCCCGGCGCGCAACTCGGAAGCGGCGCGCTCACAGCGAATCGCCGCCGGATCGCCGAAGGCCTGTGCGCTGGGGGAGGGGACGAGGCTGCTCATGCACGACTCCAAATGGGGATTGCCACGGCCGCTTCAAGGCGGACGCCGCTGCGGTCACTATGTGATCGCGTCTGCCCATTGTCGCGCGCCTGGCAACAGGCAGTCGCCACGACCGGGTAGAACGCTGCATCCAGCCGCTGCCGGTTGAGTGGCGCGCCATGCGCCGATTGGTTGCCTACGTCCTGCGTTGTTCAGCGCCTGGCAATGCTTTCTAATCGGGCCACCTCCACGGTCGTCGGGCCCCATGCATATTGTCGATTGCAGCCACGCGCGCCACGCTGGCGCCATTCTGGACATCTTCAACGAAGCCATCGCCAATTCCACGGCGCTGTACGACTATCGCCCACGGCCACCGGAAAGCATGGTCGGTTGGTTCGCCATCAAGCAGGCGGGCGGCTTTCCGGTGATTGGCGTGGAGGACGCCGACGGCACTCTGATGGGCTTCGCCAGCTATGGCACCTTTCGCGCCTGGCCGGCGTTCAAGTACAGCGTCGAGCATTCGATCTACGTGCACCGCGACCATCGCGGTAAAGGCCTGGGGCGCCTGCTGCTGCAAGCCTTGATCGCAGCGGCGCTAGCGCGCGGCGTGCACGTGCTGGTGGGCGGCATCGATGCCAGCAATCAGGCCAGCATCGCCTTGCACGAACAGTTCGGCTTCACCCATGCCGGCACCGTGCGTGAAGCTGGTTTCAAGTTCGGGCGCTGGCTGGACCTGGCGTTCTACCAACGCATTCTGGCCACGCCCGCAGACCCGCACGACGACTGATGCACCCAACCCGGTTGCCGCGCTCGATCAGGTTGCGCGGTGCGGCGATCAATGCGGATGCCGCTCGGTGGCGTACGGGTTGGGCTCGCTGCTGCCGGGCGGGCGCAGCGTGTAGCGCTTGTAGGTCCACTGATACTGCGCCGGGTCGCGCCGGGCGATCTGTTCGATGCCGGCGTTGAGCGCGCTGGCGGCACGTACCGGGTCGGGGTCGGCCACCGCCGGGTCGGCCGGTTGCACATGCAGCGCGAACTGCAGGTCGTCCCCGGCGCGTTCGCACCAGCCGTACAGCACGGTGGCGCCGGTGCGCTCGGCCAGCCGATTGACCAGGGTCATGGTCAAGGCCGGGATGCCGAAGAACGGTGCGAACACGCCATCGCCCATCTTCGGTTGCTGGTCGGGCAGGATGCCAACCGCGCCGCCGTCCTTGAGCACCTTGAACAACTGCCGCACTGCAGGGCCTTCGGCACGCACCTGGCGCACGTTGTCGCCGCCGCGCGCCAGCTGCAGGAAACCGTCCACCGCCTCCGACTCGGGCGGCCGGTAGACAATCGCGATGGGCCCGCGTTCGGACAGCCACTGGTTGAGCAGCTCCCAGTTGCCGAAGTGCGGCGCCGCCACGATCACCCCACGCCCGGACGCCAGTGCCGCGTCGTAGAGCTCTTGCCCATTGCGTTGCAGGCGCGCGAGATTTTCGGCCGGCGGGCGGGTCCAGGTGCGCAGGACCTCCAGTATTTGCCGCGCAGTCGATTGCAGAATATGTGCGTGCAACTGTGCGCGCTGCTTGGCACTCAGTTCCGGATACGCCAGTTCCAGATTGCGGCGCGCCACCCGGGCTTCGCGCGCATTGAGCTTGCGCCAGCTCCAGGCCAGCGCATCGGCCATGCGCTTGAGCACCGACCACGGCAGGCGGCCCACGGTGGCGGCGGTGGCATAGAGCAGTCTGGCGCGGACATCGGATTTCATCCGCACAATTCTAAACAGCGCAGCCGGCGAAGGCCCGCGCGTGACAGTGCGAACAGCGCTAGGCATGCTGCGCGACACAGTTTGCTGCCCGTCCATGCCCATGCTTGCACTGATCCAGCGCGTCACCCGCGCCAGCGTCACGGTCGATGCCCAGATCGTCGGGCAGATCGGTCCCGGCCTGCTGGCCCTGATCGGCGTGGAGCCCGGCGACAGCGACGCGCAGATCCGGCGCCTGGCCGAGCGCCTGCTCAGCTACCGCGTCTTCGGCGACGACGCCGGCAAGATGAATCGCTCACTCACCGATACCGGCGGCGGACTGTTGCTGGTGAGCCAGTTCACGCTCGCGGCCGACACCAGCTCCGGCAACCGGCCGGGCTTCAGTACCGCCGCGCCGCCGCTGGAGGCTGAACGGGCGTTCAATCAATTGGTGGCGATCTGCCGGCAAAAGCATCGCGGCGGGGTGGAAACCGGGCGCTTCGGTGCCCATATGGTTGTCGACCTGGTCAACGATGGCCCGGTGACCTTCCTTCTGAGACCCTAGAAACACCACGTCCACCAGCGGTCCTGTCTTGATTCCGGCAGACCGGGCTTCACGCTGGTATAATGCTAGGTTCTCTTTCCAATCTCAAAGCCGGTGGCGCGAGCACTCATGGCCAACGAACGTCCTGCCCAGCAATCCGACATCAAGCTACTGATCAGCAAGGGCCTGGAACAGGGCTATCTGACCTACGCCGAAGTCAATGACCATCTGCCCGACGACCTGGTCGACCCGGAGCAGATCGAAGACATCATCAGCATGATCAACGGCATGGGCATCGATGTCCATGAAGTTGCGCCCGATGCTGAAACCCTGTTGCTCAATGATGGCAACACCGGCAACCGCGAGGTTGACGACACCGCAGCCGAAGAAGCTGCCGCCGCGCTGACCGCGCTCGACACCGAAGGTGGCCGCACCACCGACCCGGTGCGCATGTACATGCGCGAAATGGGCACGGTCGAGTTGCTGACCCGCGAAGGCGAAATCGCCATCGCCAAGCGTATCGAAGAAGGCCTGAGCCAGGTCCAGGCAGCGCTGGGCGTGTTCCCGCTGTCGACCGAAATGCTGCTGGCCGATTACGAAGCGCACAAGGAAGGCAAGAAGCGTCTGGCCGAGATCGTGGTCGGCTTCAACGACCTGATCGAAGAAGCCGACGCCGCCGCTGCTGCGCTGGCCGCCGCCGGCCCGGTCGCCGTCGACGAAGACGCGGTCGATGAAGACGACGACGAAGACGGCGATGACGACGCTGCCGAGGAAGAGGCCGGCCCGACCGGTCCGGACCCGGTGGAAGTGGCCACGCGCATGGAGAACCTGGCCAACGAATACGCCAAGTTCAAGAAGATCTATGCCAAGAACGGCGCCGAGCACAAGCTGGTGGTCAAGGCGCGCGAGGACATGGCCGCCATCTTCACCACGCTCAAGCTGCCGCTGCCGCTGACCGACGCACTGGTCACCCAGCTGCGTGGCGTGGTCAATGGCATCAAGGATCACGAGCGCAAGGTGCTGCACCTTGCCACCACCGTGGCACGCATGCCGCGCAAGGATTTCATCCGCTCCTGGGAAGGCAACCAGACCAACCTGGAATGGGTGGAAGACGCACTCAAGCGCAAGCAGAAGTGGTCGTCGGCACTGCGCGACGTCAAGGACCAGATCGTCTCCGAGCAGCAGGGCTCGATCGAGATGGAGAAGACCAGCTACCTGACCCTGGGCGAGATCAAAGAAATCAGCCGTGCGATGGCCTATGGCGAAGCCAAGGCGCGCAAGGCCAAGAAGGAAATGGTCGAGGCCAACCTGCGCCTGGTCATCTCCATCGCCAAGAAGTACACCAACCGCGGCCTGCAGTTCCTTGACCTGATCCAGGAAGGCAACATCGGCCTGATGAAGGCCGTGGACAAGTTCGAATACCGTCGCGGTTACAAGTTCTCGACGTATGCAACGTGGTGGATCCGTCAGGCCATCACCCGTTCGATCGCCGATCAGGCGCGCACCATCCGTATTCCGGTGCACATGATCGAAACGATCAACAAGTTGAACCGCATTTCCCGCCAGATGCTCCAGCAGTTCGGCCGCGAGGCCACGCCGGAGGAGCTGGCCAAGGAAATGGACATGCCCGAGGACAAGATCCGCAAGGTGATGAAGATCGCCAAGGAGCCGATCTCGATGGAAACCCCGATCGGCGACGACGAGGATTCGCATCTGGGCGACTTCATCGAGGACACCAATGTGGAGTCCCCGATCGACAACACCACCAACATCAATCTCTCCGAGACGGTGCGGGACGTGTTGGCAGGGCTGACCCCGCGCGAGGCCAAGGTGCTACGGATGCGCTTCGGTATCGACATGAATACCGATCACACGCTGGAAGAAGTGGGCAAGCAGTTCGACGTCACGCGTGAGCGGATCCGTCAGATAGAGGCCAAGGCGTTGCGCAAGCTGCGTCACCCGAGCCGTTCGGAACAGCTGCGCTCGTTCCTGGATATCGACTGACACCTCGGTCTTGTCCGTGCAGTGATTACCCAGCAGCCCCGCTCATGCGGGGCTGTTGCGTTGTGGGCGCGGCAGTTGCCTGTGCTCGTCCTTTAGGCTGCGGCGACATGCGATGCACCGCGCACCGGTGACGCGGGCGCTGAGGCGTTCACGCAATGGCGACGAAGCCACACGGCCATGCAACATTAAACAGATGTTTCCGTAACCCTCACGTCGCGTTTTGACCGCGACTTCTAACGTGACGGACGAACGGAAACGGAATCGTCTTATGAGTAGGCAAAGCCGCTTCGAAACAACCACGTATCGCGAGCACGAGATACGCGTACGCGTCGAGCAGGCTTCCCCGGATGCCAAGTGGACGCTGTGGGTAGATGTGTACGCACTTGGCGGCAAGCGCCAGCCGCGCATCGCCGTTAACGGGCCAGGCCATGCGACGTACAAGGAGGCCATCGCGCACGGGTTTCGTGCGGGTCGGCAGTTGATCGACGGTCAGTTCGAGACGATGGATGCGTGAGAGGCAGGAATTCGGGATTGGTGATTTTGGGAGCAGGAAGTTCTGCCGGTTGCTTCTGGATAGCGCGTTTGCCAGCGCCACCCCGCGCGTTATCCCGATCATCGCGCTCGCCGCCCCAGCGTACTGATCGCCATGCTGCGATCCACTGCCAACCAAGCCAGCCTCGGCAACACCAAGCTCCCACACCGTGCCGCAATCTGCTCGGGTGCGTCAGTCCGTTGGAGATATCTGTACAACGGTGGCGCAACGGAACTCTGAAATGTGATGCGCAAAGCCCAGCCGCTGCTGGGCTTTTTCGTTGTAGCCGCCGCTACCTGATCTCAAGGCTATAGATACCTGGATCGCTGCAGGTACACGCGACCTAGCAGACAGGGGCACGCACAGACGGGTAAACTTTCGCGTCCGCTGCACGGCCCGACAGGCTTGCCATCTCGCCGCCGCACACACGGGCCTATAGCTCAACGGTTAGAGCAGAGGACTCATAATCCTTTGGTTGAAGGTTCGAATCCTTCTGGGCCCACCATAAAATCAAGGCTTAGCTTGTGCCAAGCGCCCTGATTTGAGGCTGCCGGGAAAATTGCCGGGAAAATTAGCTGCGCTTTGGCGGCTTTACCGCTGGCAGTGCATGGTCATAGCGACCTGTCGTTGCGGGTGTTACGTGCCCTGTAGCATCTTGTTTGTCGCCCCGGTTGCCAACTGTGTCGGTAACGCCGCGATGCTTGAGGCCATGCAGAGAAAAGCGCTCCTGCTTCGTGATGATCCCTTCGGTCATCGCGAGCGTGATGAATCGCCGCCAGGCACTATCCAGAGATGACTTAGCCATGGGGCCTGACCAGCGCAAAGCGCACCGTCGCGGTATCGGTGCTGATCTTGCGATCGTAATGGCTGTCTTGTGGGTGTAGAGGCCTTTCGGCGGAGCCAGGTCGAAACCACGCGAGAACTGCAGGTAGGCATCGGCCGCAGCGTTGGGAGCCGCAGCCGTTGGCTGGAAGCGCTTGGACCAGTCGTCGAACAGGTCGTCGTACAGATCTTTGACGTGCAGTTCGCGCCCGCACTTGGATTGCCGGCCGCACTTCACCACCCATGGCTTGAGGTGGTTGGTATAGAGCTCTTTCTTGCTGCATGACGGGCATTTGCCACCGCGCATGTACTTGGTGCCGCTCCGGTGCTTGAGTCCGTAATCCCGCTCTAGTCGGGACAGCACCTGTTGTCGCAGATCCTCTTGCATCGAACTTCCTTAGGCGCGGAGCCAGCGCCGAGGCGCGTGCGCAGATGGGGCGTTGTCGATCACGACATAAGCGCCGCCGGCACGGCGGTGTGCGTCAACGGCGGCAGCGAGCAGGCGTACCTCTTCGTGCTTGTGCGGCGCGACGCGCTGCGACACATTGCTGGCCGCATCGACGAATCGCGGCTCCTGTGCGGTGAACCAGCTGTTGGCATTCCTCACGAACCGACCTCGGTGTTTGTGCGTTGGAAATGGAACAACGCGGTGGCGGCATCGGTCAGCACGACAAGGCTCTCATTGGCGCTGTCAGACGTTACAAGTCCTTCGCGCATGAGGGTGGCTACCACGACCGCACCGAAGCGCTGCGCTGTCAGTGGAGGCGCAGTGCGGCCGATGTAACCGTGCTCGGTCTTCACCAGGCCGCCGTGGACGCGCGCAACGTCCAGGCAAAGCTTCGCCGTGGGCGGCAATGCCGCCCAATCAAGGGTCTTTTGCATTAGGGGTGCCTCAGAGGTGAGGGAAGAACGGCTCGCCGCCGACGGGGAGCAGATCCAGCTAACGGTCGCCGAGCGACTCGCGGTAGGCCTGCAGCGCTTGGGCGCGCTGATATGCCGGTGTGGGTGGGAGCTCGCTGTGTGAGGTGGGCGCGCCGCTGGGGCTGGCAATACCGGTCAACTCCGAATGGCCTGTATACGTCGCGCCACACATGGGGTTCTCGCAGACATAGGAGTCATGCCGCAGGAACTTATGTGCGAGGATGCAATTCACATAAGCTGCGCACTTCGACGGCAAAGCTGTGGCAGCGGATGTTTGCCGGATGCATCGGCTGGCCCCTAAAGTAACTTGCGCTGGCGAGCACGTAGCTCTGCGGGAGATGGCTTACTGGCACCGACAGCTGATAGAGGAATGCAGCAAGCCTGCTCTTCGCCGATTTAAGCCTCAGGCTTAAATCCATTGGTCGCCAGGCAACCGGCGTTCTGAATGCCTTTTAAGTAAGTCAAATTATTCAGAAAGAGTGGGGCCATTACGGCCCACTAGTCACACATTAATCATGGTGGCGGCCGCGATGTGCGCGGCTGTGGGGCGCTACATCTTTAAGGTCTTACATTAAAAAGCGCAGCAGCAGCGCAGTGAGTCCGCTGCCTAATGCTAGCAGGCTCATAAACAATAAAAACTTGGCGTAGCTATAGTTTACGAAAGGCTTTAGCTTATCCAAAGATTTTAGATAAAAAAGTACGCATGCGGCATACGTGATGACCATGCAGGCATATGCCGCGAATTTCTGCCAATCGACCTGGTCGGTTGATTGCCATCCAATCCACGCTATAACTGTGGAAAATATCAAAAACAGGAGTGATCGAAATAAGGGTATATTGCCAATAGGAATTGTATTCATCGTGTAAGGGTCTCAATTGTGCATCGAACGCCGGAGGGATTAGATGCACATGCGATTATAAATCCATTGTTGACTGGAACGCCTGGCGGTGTGGTCCAGCCCACGTTTAGGCCAGTTAAGTGATCAACCATTTCTCCACCTGCCGCCATCCCCTTTGCGGTGTTTGGGTACACATAGTTGATCTTTCCGGTAGCGCCCCCGCCCGCGTCATTAGTTGTCTCAGGTATCAAGTTGCCCGCGGCATCAGTGGCAAATCCCTTCACGTACCTGTATTGCCTGGTCTGGTAATCCCAGCTTACCATAAAAGAGGATCCATCAGGAAACTGAATCGTATTGGATAATGTAAAGGGGGTTTTTATGAGGGTTATTGACGCAAAATTAGTGAAGGTGGCCAGGGCTACGCGTGCTCTATCCTGTAGCCAGTAAAAAGGCCCTAAGTTATTTATATTGAAAACCAAGTCAATAACCGATTTCTGATAAACTGGCGTGTTTACCATGTCAAATGCTGTGGCTTGGTGGTCGTAGCAGCAGCCATCACGAATTTCGCTTGCGCTGCGTTCGCAGGAATGGTGTAGCCGGTTTGGAAAGTGTTAGTTATTCGAGTGGTTCCGGTTGAATCGAAAAGATCCAGCCCGTAGCTAAAAAGTTGCATTTCGTCAGATGTCAACGGTATTAGCTGAATTGACCCTCTGTCCGAGGCGGCTCTGTCTGCCTTGAAACTGGCGGGCGGGATAGTTTGTCCCTGTGTGAGGTAGTGCGTCAGCCGGCGGGTGGTGAAGTCCCAAAAATAGTGATGTCCATTGCCCAAGTCACGCGCCCTGAATCTCATAGCTTGGTCGGCGCATGCGTTACAAACAGTGACAGTGTCATCTGCGCTGGCTTTAAAGGAGAGGGCGATGAGTAATAAAGCTGCACATCCAAGTGATCTGTTCATTAAGTTTCCTTATTTCCCTAATGGTTTTTTGAGTGGTTTTTGGTGTACCCAGGCTCGCGCTCATAGACTAGCTTCCGCCGACATTAGGCTAGTTGCGCTTCATCCACAGCGTCAACATTTTCTTATTGAAGGATGAGTGCATGCATTTTTACTTGCGTAAAGAAATGCTGCATCCTAATCAAGGCGCCCGTGGTCCGGGGTGGCAAGGTTATTAATTATTGTCTTTATATCTATTAAGATAAATTCTCTTTTTGAGACTTTCATCTGACTCGCGGGCGTAGCCGCGTTGAAGTGGCGCGGACTATCTGTAGCGCTTCTGGTTAGCATCCTATATCCGTGTGATGACCCATCCCCAATAAACCCGATCGCTACTCAGGGCGGAGGGGCGTCGTCATGGGCGGGCCAGTCAATTAGATGGCCTGCACAGGGGGAAGTAGTAGCAAACGCTTTTCAGGCGGTAGAAGCGAGCGTGCGAAGCTGCTCCAATCGATGCCCGCCGCCTCGCATCGCTCATCAATCTCTTGGGCGAGCCATTGCGAGAAATGCAACCTGCTTGTGTTGCCAGTCGCCAATCCATCTACTGCGACGTTTAAAAGCATGCCAAGCGCAACAATCTCATCGCTAGTGCCTGAAACTGGGTTGTCCTCGACAATCAAAGTCCATTCATTTCCATCGCCTTCTACGTAAGCGAAAAGCGCTCCATCTTCAGTAACGAGCTCAGCCATTATGTTGGGCTCGGCATCGTGAGCCGCAAACCATTCCCCAACCTCGCTAGGTGCAGCGAAGGTCTTTGACTGAGCCGCTTCTGCCTGTTTGCGGCGCTCCTTCAATTTCGCCTTTCGCTTCGCATCTGACTTCTTCGCCACAGTGATATCCGTGTTTGAACTATTGGTAGAAATTACCGTGGAAAAGCATTTTTTCACGCATAAATAGAGTCTACATTCGATCCATGAATCAGGGTGTGTATTTAGATGTTGAGATGTGATTTAGCCTGCAGGACCTAAAAAATCAAGTCCTTTGAATCGGTTTGGATCAGACCAGTGGCCTGACGGAAATACTAGAAGATTGGTCCCGCTAGGATTGGCAGCGCTAGGATAAATTATTCCATCGAGAGTAGATCCATCATTCAACAGGAAGGCCTGTGCCAAGAATTCGCATACCACTTGAGATGGCACATAGTCGATGTGCTCTCGCCCGTCCTTCTCAACAGGTTTAGTGATGGATTTCACGAACTCTATCAAAAATAGCGCTTTTGTACGTTCCAATTTTTGATCTATAGCGAGTATCGATGGGGGCTCAGGCAGTGCATTGAGATCTACAACGTTCAATGAGCGCTTGACCTCAAAGGCACATGCCGAAGCTAAATACTCGGCAGGAGGTGGGCCTATTTCAGCGACAGCAGTTGTTCTATCGAATGCAGCGTAAAAGTAAGGTATCCCTGCTGGATTCATCCTTCCTGCCGTTGCCAAATTCTTCGGTGGTGGTCCCATCATTGACCCATCCATCATCTTGGCCTCAGATTGTTTGAGGTGCCTGGCACGATAAAGAATTGTTCCGCTATTGAGTACTCTAATAAGTGGTCGCAATTCCTCTCCGACCACATCAAGCATCTCAGTAACGTGAACTTCTTGCGGGTCGATATCCTCGGTAACTCGCTGAAAGTTAAAGCGCGTCTGATGCTTGATCGTTCTTGTAAAATTAGACCAAGAATGGAGCAGTATCTCGTCTTCTTGAATGTCCGCCCAGTGTCCGTTGGCCGCTTCGACCCAGTCGCCAATTCGGTCGGCGCCAACGATGTCGTCTCGTAGATCATCTGTGGGGTAGAAGCCAAGCTGTGCGAGCACTTCGTCCGTATCAACGGTATCTACGATCCACGCCCCATCACTGTGGGGTGTGCCTGCGTTCGCAGGCTCAGCATAGTAAGTTTGTATGATTCTATACAGCGTCTCTTGCAGGCATCCTACCGGAACGACCAAGTAGGCATCTTTTTCGCAATAGCTGCAGGTGCCGGGAGCTGCTGTAGAACAGCACTGCCTCCAAACATCGGGGTCATTGATGCATTGACCGCACACAATCTTCTCAACCTCGACCCACCCCCTTTCTTCTGCTTCCATCCATTCTCTCTTCGCGATGCCCATTGATGCCCCGAAATCGTCAGTTAATTGGATTGCTCGGATCATGAAGAAAAAGATCCTTTGCCTCTCCAAGGCCATGGCTTGGTGATGCCTTTGGATCAGGATCCAACCATGAATGCCCTGTTGCGGTTCCTTGAATATTCAAATTCGGTCAGGAAGACCGTGCGGCCTGAGCTAGTCATGCCATTCTTGGGCCGCTCTTACTAGGGTCATCTTGGCTGTGATCGCGTGCTTGCACGAGCTCCTGCAATCGCGCTTGTTCCTGCGTGTCGCGTGCCTGGTTAGCCGCCAGATACTGTTGTTCGGGAGCCGCTGCCAGTGCCTCGCTGGTCGGCATGTGTGCGCGGTTGGCATACGGATCCGGGGACGCTCCTGGGCCTGAGCGCATCACGAACATCGTCACCCCGCCTGGAAGCTTGTCGGTCGGTACGTTCAGTGCGACATCGACCTTGTCGCCGGGCTTGAATCCCGCCTCCACGGCTATTTTGTAGGCGCTCGCAACCATGCGATCGCTGCGCTCATCCCACGGTTTGTTGGCGCTTTCATCTAGCCTTGCGATGGAAGAGCGTAGCTGCTCCACCAATGCAGCATCTTGTGGCTTCGGACCGGCGGCGCTCTGATGATTCACTGATGGCTGCTCGTCTTCCCGACGGTCTTGCGATGCAACAGAACCCGCACCCATCTGCATTCCCGGCACGCTGACCTGTGCTGTGGTCGTGCCCTTGGACGCTACACGCCCTTGCACGTGGTCGTCATCCAGCGCAGATGCACGTCCCGGCGCTGTCTGCGTCGACGGTGCGCTCGGCACGGGCGCTTGCGGTGCTGCGGGCTGTTGCGTCTGGGGCGATTGCGCAGGGGGACCGGGCGAGGTGACGTTGGCAGGCATGGCTTGCTGCCGTTCTGCTTGCGATATCTCTGCTGCCGTCGTGGTCGCCCTGATCTCCATGCGGTCGTCGTTCTGGCCGACCACCGTGGCGATTGAGCCATCTTTCTGCAGCTGCAGGAAGAAGGGCATCTGCTTGCCCGTATCGCGTGCATGGTCTTGTGCAACCGCCGCCGTGGCGGCATCGATCTGCGCGTCGGTGCGCGTAATGCCGGCGCGGGCGTACATTCCGGCCACCTGGCTATGCAAGTCGCTCTGCGTCGGCGTGGGATTGCTGCGGGCGACCTCCGCCATCGACGCAAGATCTTGAAGTCCGGCCTGTTGGCTTTGCCACGTGCGGTTCAATTCCTCGCGCGTGTTGCCGGTGGCCGGATTGCTGCCATAGAGCGTGCCGGGCGTGGTCCATTCGCCGCTGGCGGCGCGAGTATAGGAGTGGCCGTCAGAAGCCTGTAAGGGCTGCGGTTGCGTGCGCGCGTTCGTGATGGCCTGGGGCACCGGTTCGCGATTGGCGAACTCATTCCAGCCGAACTGGTTGTAGGCGATCTGGTAGCGGGCCGCTGTTGCTTCCGGCGTGTTAGCGGCGTTCTGCGCAATGATCGTCTGCGACTGCTGCTCCAAGCCACTCGCACGCTCCGCACTGACCGGCGCGTTACGCGTGATTGGTATCTTGCCGTCAATGTTTTCCCTGATTTCAAGCTGCCACCCGCCCGTCTGCGCATCGCGCACATAGTCGCGGCCAGTTTCGAATGGCTCACGCGGTGGATGCGTTTCGGCCTTGGCATCCAGGCGGTATGGATCCTGCGGCTTTGGTGGATTTGCCAGCCCGAGTGAGTACGAGTCGTTGGCCGCGCGGTAATTCAGCTCGTCGGCAAGACGGCCAGCAGCAACCAGCCGCGTTTCCTGAAAACCGCCGTTTGGCATCGGTGCGCTCACCTTGCGTGACCAGGTGCCTTGGGGATCTTCCGGGTTGCGCGTCCACTCGTTGCCGCTGCGGTCTGGCTGTGTGTAGATCCGGTTGATGTCCTGCTTCTCGGCCCAACGTTCGCCAAGGTAGGCGCCCGCCACGCCGCCGACCAAGCCAGTAGCCAGCGCCCCAGGCCCCGTCCACGACCCTGTGACGGCACCGTAGCCTGCACCAAGCAAGAAGCCGCCTGCGATGCCGCCTGCATTGCGGCCGACGAAATGCGTGGCTGCCGACGCGGCGCCGGTGTCATTGCCTTGCGTACTTAGCTGCACGACGCGGTGGCCGGTCACGGCGAAGTCGTAGGCCATGAGCGCTACGCCGGCCGCACCCGCGACACGAGCACCAGAAAGCCCCCGTGCTCCGGCAGCCTCCGCTGCAAGCCCCTCGCCCGCCACGATGCCGCCTTCGCCTGGAGCGCCTGGAAGAGCCGCGGCCCAGCTGATGGCCGTGCGATAACCGGGGGCATCTCCTGGGCAAAGGCAAGGCGTAGGCGCGCTTCTACCGGTTCGGTGATTGGCAGGCGACCGGCTTGGTTTGCTTCGGCAATCGCTGTGCCGAGAGATTGGCGGCCGCCCCATCCATCACTGAGGGTGGATGTTCCTGGCTGATCGATCGCGTCCAACGCTAGTTGGACATTGCCTTCAGACCGCGTCACGCCGGCCCAGCGCGCCTCTGCTGCGGCCATCTTTCCCACATCGGCAATCTGCCCAGCATGACTTTGTTGGTAAGCCGCGAGATCGCCATGAAAAGCACGGATCTTTGCGTTTGCCTGCTGTGGGGTCATGCCCTGCGGTGTGTTGCTTACAAGGTCGCCATTGACCAGGCCCACCTTGAGTGTGTCGGTCAGGCCATTGACTCTAGCCGCGATGCGCTGTGCTGCGGCTTGATCGCCGCGCAGCGTTGCTTGTCCGTCGGGGGACAGTTCCAATCTTTCAAGCCGATTCGCAAGTTCCTCTGAGTACGCCCCAAGCGGTCCACCGGGGTGAGGCGACAAACCCATCCTCGCGGCCAGTGCTTGGTCCGCAGGAAGATTGAGGATGTTGCGTGGACCATGCAGCTCGAACAGGCCGCTTCTTGAAAGCGACCGCAGCAAGCGGCTTTCACTGAAAGCCGCTTGCTCAATGACATGGTGCCCTTGGAAAGCCGGTGTGTCAGCCATCGGTGCAACTCCCGCTCAGAAATCCGTATCGAGGGTTTGGCGCGTCACAGGTCTGCGGCGTCTCGCAGTGAAGGGCCGCTTAGTTGGGCTGCGCTCAATGCATCGAACAGAACGCGATCACAAATGGCCTCGGTTCCTAGGCGTGACTGACGGAAGATGTGAGCGTTACCAACGACTTCCCGTTTGAATACAAGGCTTGCACCGCCGGATACGCTATAGAAGTTGAGGTCTTCTCCGGTCTCGTAATCGTGTTCGATCTCGATCTGGACCCGCGATTCACTCTCATCAAGCGCATCAAGCCAACGCGTCACGCTGCAGAGGTAGTACTGAGGACCCTGCGTGCCGTCGGCAAGGGTGAAGTCGCAAGCCGCAAAGGCGAAGCCTTCCGTATCGACGGCGTCGAACACCTGCTTTAATGCTTCCGAAACGATCCAGATGCCCGCCAGCTTCTCGAAATCACGCGGCATCTCTTGCTGTCCCGGCACCTGCACTAGGTGTGGCCTCACCGGATACTGCTTTGGATCACCATTGGGTGGATCCATGGTGTTCATGCCAGGGGGCAGAAGCAGTTCTTCGTTGGCGATCTTCAACCCAGCGCTCTGACCATTGCCCCGGAAGCTTGGCCGGAGGACAAAGAATTCCCCAAGGTGGGAGTCGTTCGCGACGGTGACGGGGATTGCTGCCTCATCGTTCATGGTGATTTCCATCGTGGACGGGTGCGCCGCAGATCGCGGCTGATTCCTTTGGTCTGAGGGATTCTATGGCAATGGGCGGCATGCCTGTAAGGCAGGTGGCTGAGCATGCGCTAGGAAGACCTCCGCTCCTGAAACGCCGTTACCCATGTTACGGCTTGTTACCAGGCGGCCGGGACGAAGGTCGCGAGCGTAGATCTTTGATATCAAAGGAATTCGGCCTGCCGGTTACGGCGTTACCTCTGTTACCAGCTAAAGCTGCATGTCGGAGATACGGCTCAGGCGACAAGAAGGTGCCGGCCGTTGGAGATGGCCCACTTCACAAGGCAGCAGGGCATCTCACTACAGCTCAGCCCGTCTGGTTGGGTTTGAGCAAGCGTTACCGAAATGGTGATACTGATCCGCCATCCATAGCGTTGGTCAAACTCAGTAAGTAGAGAGAGTTTTTCTTATTGAACGCGCTTGGACGGCGGTTCTTAGGTCTGCCGCCAACCTGGCATCCATTTGCTGGCTGGGTCTAGCGTTCCGCACGCCTAGCGGGTGCAGGGATCCGCAGGGATATCGTCACCCCTGGAGTGCCACCCATAGCGTTGCTGCGGTTGCGTCTGCGTGCATTGCAGGTGGTGCAGCAAAAGCACCATCCGAAGCGTGCAGGCGTGGCGGGGCGACGATTGCGCGCGCTCAGGGAGGGCTCACGGGGCTTGGGTCAAGACGGCTTTTCATCTCGGTCATAGCCAACCTCTGCCTGCGCCTGTTCTGAGTGCCAGTTCTTCCATGTAGCCTGCTCTTCCTTCAAAATCTTCCCATCGACGATCCTCTTGCGGGTGCGTTCGATTCTGAATTCTTGCTGCGCGAATACATAACGATCAGCATGCTCAACGATGATGCGGATGATCTTCTCGGTCGTATCGACATCAAGCCGATGCCCTCGAGCAGGAGGCCGCACGCCTCCGCATCTATGAAGCAGGTGAGTAGGTGAAAGAGGAAGCAATACATCACCATTTGGTACCTTCCATCCTCCGCCAAAGTTGTAATCAAGTTCGTCTCGGTAATTGAGCCTGATTAGTGGATTATCCGAAGTTGGCCAGGTGTAGCCGTGTGCAGGCTTGCGGATGGTCCAGCCATTCATAGGGACCTTTGCTATGGTGTTTGTGAGCGTTTGGCGAATCGCCCAGTGCCACAAAGACCTCCCTATCAGCGTCTCTGCGCGCAGTACTCCGTATTCTTGGTCGTCTGACGGCTCAACCGAGACCCTTAGCGGAATGCGGCTATTTTCGCTTTTCTCTTCTGATCTATCTGAAATTTCGCCGTTTATAAGTTTTTCTGCTGCTGTCTTTACAACATTGTCCAACAGGTTCGGGAGTAGCTCATTTTGCCGCTTCACGGATTTGCGCAACCATGCAGGAGTTCTAACGTCCTGGGCAAGCGCAAAGCGTACGAGCTTGTGCCAGTCATCGGGACTAAGGCGACAGTCTCTGGTCGCCCGCGATATTGGGTCTTCTGCGGGCGCTTCAAACTCGCTGTCAAGCCATCGTTCTAGTTCATCGCTCTGTTGCCCGTTCACGACGCTTGTGTAGAGATGTTGGTGGAATGCGATCGACTTGGGGGAGTGTGATTTCCACGGACGGACGTTGTCGTGCGCGACGAGCAAGCTGTGCGTGCAAATTTGCTCATCGACGGCCCACTGCTTGAGATACAGCTGTGGGACGTAGTGGTTGTCTCTGTGCAGCTGAGGCATAGCAAGCCTTTCGAAGTTGTGGCGAGAGCATCTTCTGCACTGCTAGAGCCCTATGCAACTGAAGGTGACGATGCGCGACGCCCAGCCTGCAAAAGCCTGGCCAAGAAGGCGGTAGATTTGGCGGTAACTCTGCTTCTTCAAATTGCGAAGCCATTGTTTTATCGAAGTTATTCTGTGCTTATGTGGTTGATGGTGGGCCCCAATAGAAGGTAGGCACTTGGACGCGCGTCCAAGTGCTTTTTTTGCGGCCTCGGGAAACTATCGAGAACGGTCTTCTTCTTCACTGATCGTGTAGTTGGCGTCTTCTGGATAAGCGATTGCGGATGCGATGGTCCTTGTGCGGCTCTGTCGCCGTGCGCTTGCTTGCGCAGCCAAGTGAGGACATCAACTTCCGGGTCCTCTCGCATGCAGACATGCAGACATGCAGCCGGCCCAGCACCACGCTCTGCGCATCGCTGCCTGGCAAGACGTCGTCAAAGCCCGTGGCTTCGCAGGCGATGAGGACCTGCGGCAGATCAGGATGCGCGTGGGAATACAGCATGGCCAGCACTCGCAAGGCGCGCAGATCCATGATGCGGTCGCGCCACAGGAGGGCGCAGTGGTCATCGCCAAGCAGCACGTCAATGCCTTTCGCGAGACGCCGCTTGCGCAGCAGCTGCAGCAGCACAGTGTCGCGGGCATGGCGGTTGTCGGCGCGATGAGCCGCATGTGCGTGGATGCCTGCCTGCGTGCGCGCTGCCGCCGGCCTGGGCGATACGGTGACGGTGCTGCACGATGCCTGCGCCACGACGGACCTGGATTTCGACGGCAGCAAGGTGCCGGCGGCCCATGTGCAGACGACGATGATGACGGCGTTTCAGTTCGGCCATGCGGCGGTGCGATCTACACAGGCGTATCTGCAGCGTCAGTGAGACAGCGGCGCGCATGTGGCGATGGGTGCCAGTGGCGCAGGCCGATTGCCGCGCAGTGAGCAGTTGGGCCGGATGCGGTGCGCGGTGCATGCAGCGCGCTGCAGAGTACGAACCCGGGTGTCAGGCTGCGACGAAGGGTCGCAGGTGGCGTGGCGTTTTTTCATTACACTTTGCCGTGTGCGTTTACGTTCCTCGCCCTTGTTCAGCATGATGCAGCGCCTGGCTTGCCTGGCGCTGCTACTGTTGCTGGTCGCGCCGTTGGTAAGCCGCACGCTCGAGAACGCCGCTAGCGTTCTGGACGGGCCGCTTTGCCATAGCCAGCCCTGGCAAGCTGGCGAGGCCCTCGATGCCGTGGGTGGCAAGGCACACGCCGCGCAGCGCTCGGCAGACGTGCTGACCGCTACAGCCGAGCGATGGCTGGGCGACAAGCAGGATCTGCGTCATGCCGATGGTGGTCATGCGGTCGCCTGCGATTACTGCCTGCTCGCCGCCCGGCTGCTGCCTTGGCTGCTGCTGGCCTGCCTGCTGTGGGCGCTGAGTCGGTGCCGGCTTGCGGTCGCGCGTCTTGCCATTGCATCTCCCATCGCGGCACGCTGGTGGGCACACGCGCCACGCGGTCCGCCGTGATTGGCCTGAAACATCGTGTGTGGAGCCGCATCCGTCAGCGGGTGTGACGTGAGATGTTCTGGAGCGTGTAGATGACGTACTTTGCCTTGCCGCCCCGCGCGGCGGCGATGCCTTGCCTTGCCCTTGTCACGCTGGTGCCGACACTGGCGCTGATGACCCCCGCGCAGATGCGCTGGCTTGCTGCTGGCGAACCGCAACACCGGTGTCGATCCGTTTCGAGCAATGACGCATCGAACCTGGACAGCTGCGATCAGGCAGTTGGCTTACAACTGCAGGATCGGCGGTGAACGGCATGCGCAAGGCCGCTCCGCGCGGAAGGATGGGAATCAGGATGCAAACGCTGCGATCTGTGTGGAAGCGACGACTGTCGCAGGTGATGCTGGGGTGCCTGGTCTGCATCCTGGCGGGGTGTGGGCAATGGGGCAGCGGGTTCGGTCCCGATGGCGCAGACCTCAGCCCGATGGCGCGCGGAACGGATTTTTACCTCTACGACACCGAAGGCGCGCCGCGGCCGTTGCGCAGTTTCCGTGGCAAGGCCTTGGTGCTGTTCTTCGGTTTCACCCATTGCCCGGATGTGTGCCCGACAACACTGGCGCGTGCGGCGCAGGTCAAGCGCAAGCTGGGGGCGGATGCAGCCAAGGTGCAATTCGCGTTCGCGACGCTTGACCCGCAACGCGATACACCCAACGTGCTCAGGACCTACGTGAAGGCATTCGATCCGGACTTTATCGGCTTGACCGGTAGCGAAGGAGATATCCGGGTGGCGGCGGGGAATTTAAAAGTGAGCTATGCAAAGGTGCCGATGGGGCCGACGTACACCATCGATCACTCCACGCGCAGTTTTCTCTTCGACCGCGATGGACAGCTGCGCGTGGGCCTGGCACACGAGCAGACGGTGGATTCGGTTGTGCATGATATCCGGCAAGTGCTCTAACTGACGCAAGAGCGCGTTGCCGGCTTCCCTATGATCAACGTCGATGACCGCTATGCACGGCGCCATGGCGCCCGCACGGCTCGACCCAAGGAGAACGAAATGAAATTGCATCTGCTGCTGGTGAGTGCGTTGTCTGCCTTGTCGATGGTGGCTTGTGAGCGCACGCCTGCGCCCGAGGCCACGGCGCCGGCTGCTGCGGCATCTGCTGCGACCACGGCGCCGGCTGCTGCCCCTGTGGTGGTGGCGAGCGGGGCGTGGTCGCGCGCAACGCCGCCGGGCGCGCCGGTGGCGGGCGGCTACCTCACCTTGCGGAATCAGGCGGCAACGCCGGATCGCCTGGTGGCGGTGGAATCGCCGGCCAGTGCACAGGTCGAAATCCATGAGATGACGATGGATGCTGGCGTCATGAAAATGCGCCGTCTCGAGCAGGGGCTGGTCTTGCCGCCGGGTAAGGACGTGGTGCTTGGGACCGGCGGGACGCATTTGATGTTCATCGCACCGGCTGCGCCATTCGAACAAGGCAAGCCGGTGGTGGCCACGCTGGTGTTCGAGCATGCGCCGCGCGTCGAGGTGCATTTCGACGTTCGTCCGATGGGCGCATCGGCGCCCGATGCCGAATCGCATGACCAGCATATGCATTAGATCGCGTCAGTGGGACATCAATGCGCCAGCACCACCACGTGCGATGCCGCCATCAGTGGTTCACGACCCGGATCAGGTAATGCCAAGTTCTGGGTAGGCGTTTTGCAGAGCGCCACGGCGCCGTTCGTGGATGCGGGCGATGTCGTGGCGATGTTGCAAGGATTGATGCACTGACGGCTGCAAGCCTGAAACATCCGGCACAGCGCACATCGACCAATCTGCCCGCGCGCAGTGTGTGGCCGGAGCGCCGCCACCCAGCTGCACCGCCTGCGCGTGCTAGCGGCTGGCTTGTCGTCCAATATACGATTCGTATACGATGTGTATATTCGGCAACAAGCCAGGAGCCACGATGGGCATCGTCAATATCGACGACGACCTGCACGACCAACTGCGCCGTGCGTGCACGGTGAGTAGCCGCTCGATCAATGCGCAGGCCAATTTCTGGATCAAGGTCGGCATGCTGTGCGAGATGCATCCGGACATCTCGTTTCAGCAGATCGTGGCCGAACAATTGCGCGCGGCGGGCGTGCGGCCGCAGGCCTTGAAACCAAGCCGAGCGTAATCAAGTCGCCCGACGAGATCGCGCTGATGGCGGTGTCTGGTCAGCTGCTGGCGCAGGTATTCGATGCGCTGGATCGCTTGCCGCTGGAAGGCCGCAGCACGCTGGAGCTCAATGATCTTGTCGAGCGCATGATTGTCGATACGCTCGCCGCACGGCCCGCGAGCAAGGGGCAATACGGCTTCGAATTCGTGCTCAATGCCTCGATCGACGACGTGGTTTGCCACAGTGTGCCGTCGGCGGACGATGTGCTGCGCAGCGGACAGATCGTCAATCTGGATATCACGCTGGAAAAGAATGGCTTTATTGCCGATTCCAGCACGACGTATCTGGTGGGCGAGGTGGCCTACCCGACGCGTCGGCTGGTGCAGACCGCGTACCAGGCGATGTGGAAAGGCATTGCAGCGGTGCGCCCGGGCGCGCGGTTAGGCGATATCGGCCATGCCATTGCGCGGCATGCGCGTGCGCACGGCTACAGCGTGGTCAAGGACTATTGCGGGCACGGCATCGGCCGTGAAATGCATGAAGATCCGCAAATTCTGCATGACGGGCACGCAGGCACAGGGTTGCAACTGCAGGAAGGCATGGTGTTTACCATCGAGCCGATGATCAACCAGGGCCGTGCGGCGATCCGTTCGCAGCCGGATCAGTGGCCGGTGCACACGCGCGATGGCAAGTTGTCGGCCCAGTTCGAGCACACGGTGGCGGTGACGCGGACCGGCGTGCGCGTGCTGACCTTGCGGCCAAACGAAACACCGCTGTGCGCGGTGGATTGACGCACAGCAACGTATGGCGGCCGGCAGCTGTCAGTCCGCCGATGCGCGCCTGGACGCATCAGGCCAGCGCGGGATCAGCGAGGTGGTGTTGGTCTGCAGGAGCAAGCGCACCGCTATTTCGACACTGATGAAACGGCTGCGTTGGAGCAGATAGGACAGCCCGAGACATCCCGCGAACATGAGCGTCGCCCCCGGCCTGATGGCGGCTGCCGGAACCAAAAACCCAACGACCATCGCTACCACGGTCCAGTTGCAGAAACCGGTCATGATGATCTCGCGTTGCCGACGGTCGATCACGATGCGCCCGCGCATGATCATCGGAGAGACACCGCCGACGAACAGGAATGTTTCGCGGAATGCATAGACGTTCTCGGACTGGCGATGGAACCGCAGGTCCGGCCAGCACGATTGCTCGACCGCATTTTCCACCTGCGCCAGCGAAAAACAGGCCAGCGCGTCGCGGGTCACCGCAATGCGCCGCGTAAACACCGGCAGCCCCCAGCTGAAGGAGGGGCGGTTCCAGGTGATCAGCAAAATGCCTTCGATGACACTCAAGCCCAGCAGCAGGTAGAGCATCGTGCATCCCTGTTCGAGTGGCCCAACAATCGCATGCGCAGGGTCTGATGACTGTGCGCCGCGTGCCGGTAACGATTCTGGCGTGTATGCACGGCCCTGCAATCACGCATGCGGCGCGGCTATCTTCTATCACCGCGCCAGATTGCCTCAGGTCAGCGGCGCTCATGCACACTAGGCACCATAGAGATGCCGGCTCTGCCGGTGTGCTGATCCCGCAATCACTGGTCCCATGCAGCTACCTTCCCAAACCCTGCCGGCAGCGCACGCCCTGGCTGCGCAACTGCGCCGGCCACTGGACGGCTTGCGCAGGCAGCTGCGCGCCAACGATCTCTGGTTCATTGCCCTGGCTGCGCTGGTGGGGCTGATCGCGGCTGGGTTGATGGTGCTGCAGGCCGGCATCGCGCACAGCCTGCAGAGCTGGCTGTACGCGCTTGCACCAGAGCAGCGGCTCAGCACGGCCACCTCGATGACGGCCACGCAGTTGCTGGTGTTGCCGCTGGGTGGATTGCTGGTCGGTCTGGTGACGCTGATGGCGCGGCGGCGCAAGCGGCCGCTGGTGGATGCGGTGGAAGCCAATGCGTTGCATGGCGGGCGCATGTCGATGCGCGACAACCTGATCGTCGCGGTGCAGACCTTGTTGTCCAACGGCTTCGGCGCCTCGGTGGGGCTGGAGGCAACCTACACGCAGATGGGGTCGGGTGCCGGCTCGCAGCTGGGGCGCGTATTGCGGGTGCGGCGTGCGGACATGCGCACGCTGGTGGGCGCCGGCGCGGCCGGTGCGATTGCCGGCGCCTTCGGTGCGCCGCTGGCCGGTGCGTTCTATGCGTTCGAGATCGTCATCGGCGCCTACACGCCATCGGCACTGGCACCGGTGGCGGCTGCCGCATTGGCCGGCGCGTTCATGGCCAACGCCCTGGGTGCGGCGCCGTACTCGTTACCCGCTGCGGTGGCCTACCAATTGCAGCCGCGCGACTATGCGGTCTACATCGCGCTGGGTTTGCTGTGCGCGCTGATCGGCATTGCGGTGATGCGTCTGGTCGCCGGGATCGAACGCGGTGTGGGACGCATCAATCTGCCGCTGTGGGGGCGCCCGGTCATCGGTGGGCTATTGCTGATTCCGTTGGCGATGTATTCGCCGCAAGTGCTGTCGTCGGGGCATGGCGCGTTGCATTTGGATCTGACCAGCAGCAGTACCTTGCAGGTGCTCGCCATCCTGTTGGTGCTCAAGTGCATTGCGTCGGGAATTTCGCTGGGTTTCGGCTTCCGCGGTGGCCTGTTCTTCGCGTCGTTGTTCATGGGCTCGCTGGTGGGCAGCCTGTTCGCGGTGGGCCTGAACTTGTTGCTGGGCACTGCGGTGGTCGATACCACCAGTGCATCGCTGGTGGGCATGGCGGCACTGGCGGCGGCCATTGTCGGCGCGCCGATGACCATGGCCATGTTGATCCTGGAAGGCACGCACGATTTCGTGCTGGCCAGCGCGGTGATGGTGGCGGTGCTGGTGGCCAATACCGTGGTGCGGCAGGTGTTCGGTTATTCGTTCTCGACCTGGCGGCTGCATCTGCGCGGCGAAAACATCCGCAGTGCGCGCGATGTGGGCTGGGTGCGCAATCTGTCGGCTGGCAAGATGATGCGCAAGGATGCCAACCACACTGCGCACGACATCAGCGTGGGCGAATTCCGGCGACGGTTCCCGTTGGGCTCCACCCAGCGCGTGGTGCTGGAAGATGCAGCCGGGCACTATGCCGGCGTGGTGCCGTTGGCCGTGCTGTACGCCGACAATGTGCAACTGGACGCACCGGTCGGCGACTACGCAAAGCACCGCGATGCGGCGCTGCTGGCCAACACCGACATCGTGGCGATCATGAAGGTCTTCGATGCGACCCAGGCCGATGAGTTGGCGGTGATCGACAGCGACCGCAAGGTACTGGGCGTGCTGTCGGAGGGATTCGTACGCAAGCGCTACGCCGAAGAACTGGAAAAGCGCGAGCGCGAACTGATGGGCGAGCGTGTGGTCAGCGACGACTAACACGTTCGTTGCCAGCAACAGCTGCGTTCACGCGTGCGCATCGTTGCCCCCTTTTTTGATGTTCGATGCGATGTGCAAGCGTGCGCCCCCGGGTTGTTCGGTTCGGCCTGAGCGCGTTAGTATCGCCACTCGTCAAAAACGATCTCCTTCAACACATGACACCACCCTGACCCAAGGCATCACGCGCTCGCAGTTTCTGCGAAGGTCCAGGTGTTTGACGTGCATGTCTTGCGCCGTGTGTTTGCCGGCGCACGGAGGTAGTTCAATGTCCAGAAGTTTCCCGTTGCGCCAGCAATGGCTCGGCAACGTGCGTGGCGATGTGCTCGCCGGCATCGTCGTCGCGCTTGCGCTGATTCCTGAAGCCATCGCTTTTTCGATCATTGCCGGCGTCGATCCCAAGGTCGGGCTCTACGCGGCGTTCTGTATCGCAGTGGTGACCTCGATCGCTGGTGGCCGTCCAGGCATGATTTCTGCCGCCACCGGTGCAATGGCGTTGTTGATGGTGGACTTGGTCAAGGACCACGGGGTGCATTATCTGCTGGCGGCGACCGTCCTGGCGGGCATGCTGCAGCTGATTGCGGCGGCATTGCGTCTGGGCGCATTGATGCGCTTTGTCTCGCGCTCAGTGATCACCGGCTTCGTCAATGCATTGGCGATTCTGATCTTCCTGGCACAGCTGCCGGAGTTGGTCGGCATGCCATGGCCGGTCTATGCGGTGTGTGCAGCGGCATTGGCCATCATCTATCTGCTGCCGCGCTTCACCACGGCGATTCCTTCGCCGCTGGTCGCGATTGTGGTGCTGACGGCGGTGTGCGCGTACCTGCACCTCGATATCCGAAACGTGGGCGATATGGGCCATTTGCCCGACAGCCTGCCGGTGTTTTTGCTTCCGGACGTGCCATTGACGTGGGACAGCGTGCGCATCCTGCTGCCGGTGTCGACGACGCTGGCGGTCGTTGGTTTGCTGGAGTCGTTGATGACTGCGCAGATTGTCGAAGACCTGACCGATACCCCGTCGCAGCCTAACCGCGAATGCGCCGGTCAAGGCTTGGCGAACATGGTGTCAGGTTGCTTCGGTGGCATGGCTGGCTGCGCGATGATCGGGCAGTCGGTGATCAATGTGCGCTCGGGCGGACGCGGGCGCCTGTCATGCCTGGTGGCCGGCGTCGTCCTGCTGTTGATGGTGGTGTATGGCGCGGCCTGGGTACGTCAGATTCCGATGGCGGCATTGGTGGCGGTGATGATCATGGTCAGCATCGGCACCTTCAACTGGGGGTCGCTACGCGATCTTCGCACGCACCCCGGGAGTTCGTCGGTGGTGATGCTTGGCACTGTTGTGGTCACGGTCTGGACGCACGATCTGGCTCGTGGTGTGTTGGCCGGAGTCCTGCTGTCGGCACTGTTCTTCGCGCGCAAGGTCGGGCGCATGCTACAGGTGCAGGCCAGCGATGGCGACGACGGGTGCGCGTGTATGCGGTGCGCGGCCAGGTGTTCTTCGCATCGGCCGGGCAGTTCGTCGCCAGCTTCGATTTCCTCGGTACGCCGCCGAAGGTGCTGATCGATCTGACCCACGCGCACTTCTGGGACATCAGTGCGGTGGCAGCGCTGGATCGGGTGGTGCTCAAGCTGCGCGCGCACGGCGCCGAGGTCGAGGTGGCTGGCGTGAATCAGGCCAGCGACACGCTGATCGAAAGCCTAGGAACCCATCGGCGCGATGGCGCACGGCTGCAGCTCGGTCACTGAGCCCTGCTGCTCGAGCCCAGCCAGCTCGGCTGTCGGCGAGGCTGCCTGGCATACATGGTCATCCAGCAACGCAGACAGGCGGCGATGGCAGTCGCGGAAGGCCAGCGCGGAGGCCGGCATGTCGCAGGCGTCGAAGGCGCGGGCCTCGGCTTTCCAGGAGGCGAGCAGGTCTTCCAGAGCGCAGATCAAGCTCGGCATGGTGTTTCCTTGTTAGGCGTTCTGCTGTTTACGGGGCAAGGCAAGGTGCGGATGCAGGCCGACGAGGGTGGATCCGGTCTCAAGTGCGAATGGTTCAGATCCTGCGACGGCCGCTGCATCTGCCGCGTGCGGCACACGTTCGCCTCACATGGCCGGGAGGAGGGTGGTGAGGCGGTCTTCTGCCGCGGGAGCTGACCATGCGCAACAACCAAAACGGCAATCGGGGTATTGACGATCCGACTCCACCCAACGGCGTCAAGGCGCCTGGCAAGAATGAGGATCTCGCTGAGGACGAACCTGCGCAGGAGAGCGAAATCGATGACGACGACCGCATCGAGGATGAGCTGGATGAAGACGACGATGACGAAAAGGATGCCTGAGCGTTGTTCTGCTTCGGCCCCGTGATGTGTGCGAGCCTTGATGAAGCAGGCCAGACATGTCGCGCTATTTGGCGACATGGTCGTGGTTGGATTGGACGCAGGCTTGCACTGTCCACTGCAAGCGCCGAGCGGCACAACGGGCGCGGCTGGCTAATGAATGCGATGGCTGTGCCCGCCAGGCATCACCGCTGTCAGCATGCGGCATCAACGAAGATCACTTGCCCACAGTGCCTGGCGTTTTAAACTCCAGGCCCCCGATCGCGTTGAATGCCATGGACACCTTGCCGCCATTACCTGTCATTGCACTGGGCCATTACCGTCACTTCAAAGGCGGCCGCTATGAAGTCCTTGGCGTGGTGCGCAGCAGCGAAACGCTGGAGCCGCTGGTGCTCTATCGGCCGCTGGATAGCGACATGGGTTTGTGGGTGCGCCCGTATGCGATGTTCGTCGAGCACGTGGACGCGGATGGTGTTTCCCGCCCTCGCTTCGAACGTGCGCAGTGAGCACCGTGCGCATCAGTGCGATGCGACAACATCGCGCAGCACCTTGAGTGTGCGATGACGGTTTCGACTACACCCATCACGACGCCAGACGGCCGCTATCTGATCGTGCGTAGGCGGCTGTGGCGCACCAGCAACCCGCAGATGAGCGAAGAGGCACGCGCCACGTTAGTGAGCGCTCTCATGGATGCACGGCGCGCGGTCAAGGCCGCCAGGCACGATGACGCTATGCAGCGCCTGGTGGACGCGCGCCGCGCGGTCGACGCAGCCAAGGTCGCATTGGGCGAGCGCGGACCGGTGTGGTGGAGCGATGGCGCCGAGGACTTCAATCGGCATCTGGTCAAGAACACGCCGTACGCCGAGTGGTTTGCCGTGCTGGAGCCAACCGCTTCGCAGGCAAGTGTCGAATAAACGAAGGCCCGGAGAGCCCGGGCCGTACGTGTATGCGTCCTCGTGTATGGCACCCGATCAACTCAGGTCGCAATTGCTCGGCTGCGGCCAGGTGGTGGACGGTAGCATCGCCTTCACGGCGGCCGGTGCGCTGATGCCGATGGCGCTGGCGCCATAGAGGTCTTCGAGTTCGTCGATGCTGACGATGTAGCTGTCCAGCGAACTCAGGTTGGCGCTGTTGGGAATCAGCCAGCTGATGGCGCGCGTGCCGCCGCCCGGGTTGGCGGTGATGATGGTCTTCCAGAAGAAATCCGGCGTGCGAATGCCGTGGCTGGAGAGAAAGTAATCATTGCTGGTGTCGCTGTAGATCACGCCGCCGTAGACCTGCACGCTGGCGATATCGCGGTAGCATTCGGCCACGTTTTCCGCGCGCACCCAGATGCCCTGATTGAAGCTGGATACCTGCGGCACGATGTTGCTCATGAGGTTGGCGCGGCGGATATAGGTCGCGTTGTAGTCCATGTGGTTGGACGTCACCAGATGGCCGCGGTCGTAGCCGGAACGCACGCTGGCATACGACGCCGTGGAGGTCTGCCCGGCGCAGCCGCTGGGCAATTCGGTATCCAGGTTGAAGCTGGACGGGCGCGCAGCCGAGCCCGTATCGGCCTGCAGTACGTATTCGTAACGCAGTGCGGTGCGGTTGGTGCAGTCGTACGTCAGCGTATACCCGCCCTTGTTGAGGGTGACGACCTGCGCCTGTGCTGCGGCGCTGAAAGCGGTGAGAAGCAGAACGACGAAGACGGTCCTGAAGCGCATGGGAGTGAATCTCCTTGAAATCATTTGGACGCACGAGACCACCGCCGGCTGTGCACGGGCACAGCGACGTTGCAGCGAACGCGCGCTAAGGGGAGAACAGAGGGCTCGCTAGGTGACGAGCGCTACAGCTATCGCATACAAATGTTGCTTGTTGGTGACGCAGACCGGAGGAGCCTGCAGCCGCCCAGCGTTTTGTTTTGGCGTGTGGCAGCGCGCTCAGCGTCCGGCCTGGAGGCGATGCCCTTGATGATGCTGATGCTCTTGGCGATCTTTCGATGGTTTCGAGACCAGGCACGCTGCTGTGTGCACTTCGCGCGGCGTGGATACAGCGAACGCCACGCGCTGGCAAGCCAGGCGTGGCCGATCAACTGCGAGGCATAAGCCTGTACGCACTGGTTCCTTCATTAAGGCGCAGATCTGCTGCAGGGCGGGGCGGAGCGCGATTGATGCCGCGCGTGCAATTGAAGGCGTTATGCAGCCGTCGCCGGCAGCTTGACCACCACCTTGATCTCGAACTGGAAACCGGCCAGCCAGGTCACGCCGACCGCGGTGACGGTGGGGTAAGGGGCCGGGCCCCAGTAGCTGACCCACTTGCCCCACATTGCCTCGAACACCACGTCGGGGTTGACCATCAACAAGGTGACGTCGACGACATCCTGCGAGGTGCACCCGGCTGCAGCGAGAACAGCATCCAGATTGACGAAGGCGCGGGCGATCTCTGCATCCAGCTCGGGCTCGGGCGAGCCGTCTTCGCGGCTGCCGACCTGGCCGGCAACGAACAGCAGGCCATCGGCGCGTACCGCTGGCGAGTAATGGTGGCGCTCGTACAGGGCGTGGCGCCCTTGCGGGAAAACAACGTCGCGTGTGGCCATGGGACTCTCCATCGAAGTGCATCAGAACGCAGGTCCACGTTAGGCGCGTGCGCGGCGGCGATAAATCGGCAGCATCGACCAACACTGTTTGTAGAATCCAAACAATCTGGGGAATGGGAGTAGTGGTGGATCGATTTGATGCAATGCAGGCGTTTGCACGCGTGGTCGAGACCGGCAGCTTCACCAAGGCTGCCGAACACCTGCACATGAGCCGCGCCAGCGTGACCCAGTTGGTGCAGCAACTGGAGGCACGCCTACGGGTGACATTGCTCAACCGCACTACGCGCCGGGTACAGGTCACTGCCGATGGCGCGGCGTATTACGAGCGCGTGCTGCGTTTGCTTGCGGACATGGATGATGCCGAAACCAGTCTGTCTGCTGCAGCGACGTTGCCACGCGGGCGCTTGCGCGTGGATGTGCCCAGCCCGTTGGCGCGGCTGATCCTGATGCCGGCAATGCCGGCTTTTCATGCACGATATCCGGATATCCAGCTGGACATGGGCGTGAGCGACCGACGCGTGGATCTGATCGGCGAAAACGTGGATTGCGTGATACGCGGCGGCACCATCACCGATCAATCGCTGATCGCGCGCCATGTGGGCGACTTGCAGGCAGGCGTGTATGCAGCACCCGCTTACCTGCAGCGGCTAGGTATCCCGACGCACCCGGCGGAGCTGGAAAATACCCAGCATCGCTGCGTCGGCTTTATGCGCTGGGGCAGCGGCAAGACCGTGCCGTATGTGATGCAACGCGGCGACGAAGCGGTACGCGTACACGGGCACCATGTGGTGGCCGCCGACGATGGCAATGCGTATCTCGCCGCCGGTCTGGCCGGCATGGGGGTGCTGTGGCTGCCGGTGTATATGGCCAACGCGCATGTTGCCAGTGGTGAGCTTGTGCCGATCTTTCAGGACTGGTGGCTGGAAGCCATGCCGTTGTCGATTGCCTTTCCGTCCAACCGCCACGTCAGCGCCAAGCTGCGTGTGTTTATCGATTGGGTCATCGCGCTGATGGCCGAGCATGCGCCCTTGATACCGCGCGCGCCACGCTAGCGCCGCGCATGTGCGTGGCGCTATTGCACCGTTTCGCGCCGCACCGGATACCGCCAACCAGTGATTGCCGCGTAGGGCGAGCGTGCATAGATCCACTGCAGGCGCGCATCGCCATCGGCGCGGAATGCAGCATCGTTGGCGAGTTTTTGCTCAAATGCGCTACGTAATGCGGCATCGCTGCGCAACACGCGTTCGCTGAACTGGACCAGCTCGGTGGCATACAGCCCGCTGTCGGGGCTAACGGCATGGCGGAAACGTCCGCTGGCCAGTAGCGAATCGCTGCTGCGCGGTTCCAACAAGGCCGCGGCCAACATGCGCATCGGTTGATCGGCAGGCACGCGGATGCTGCCGGCAGGAAAGACTTCCTCCGCATCGTGGGTCTGCGGGATCTGGTTGCTGTCTGCCTTGATGATGCGAATCTGCTGGACCGTACGCTGGGTCGGCTGCTGCAGGCGTTCGTAGTGGATGCCATGCGCATCGAGCAAGGCGAGCACGTCGTCGTTGCCGGGCGGAATCCACCACGCCACCGGGTACTGCACCGCCTGCGTTTGCCGGTAGCCGATCACCGGCATCGTCCAGGTTTCATCGCGGCCTTCCCAGCGCAATTCCGGCCGGCCGGAGACTGGCGACCGGGCGCGGGTATAACTCACGCCTTTGAACCGGATATGGTCGATCGGCTGCGGTAGGCGTTCCCACGCCACCATCAATTCCTGCGGACGTGCGGCGCGATCTACACGCTTGGCTGCAGCGATTTTCCTTGCATCGCGACCAACCAAGCGCAGCGCTTCCTCGAGCAGGACGTAATCGCCGAGCACGCGCTGCCGGTACGACTTCAAGCGATGATTTTCCACCAGCACGGTGGGAATGCCGGCAAAGTCGCCGTAGCCAGTGGAATAACGTGGGCCTTCCGGCGAATAGCGCAAGCCCGAGCGCGGCCCATTTTCGTCGATCAGGCTGGGGTAGATCGCAGGCTCATGGCCCTGGCGGCGCAGTGCGGCGTTGATGGCCGGGGTGAAGCGCTGCTAGTGGCGCGGGAGCGCGCGTAGGTGCCCCAGCCGGCGAAGGTAAAGGTGATGTCGTACTGGTGATCGAGCCCGCCGCTGACATGCAGGTCGACATAGAGCGCCGGGTCGAGCGTGTGCAGCAGCTTGACGATCGCGCGCGTTTCCGGCGTTTCCGGCGTTTCCAGGTTGAGGTAGTCGCGATTGAGGTTGATGCCGCGCGTGGTGGTGTTCCAGCCCATGTGTTGCGGGCCACCCAATGCGGCGCCGATCAGCGGGTCGCGTTGTTCGTGGCCGTCGCTGTTGAGGATGGGCACGAACACGAAATCTACCTCGTCCAGCAGATCGTCTTTGCCGCGTTGTGCAATACCGCGCAGCAACATCAGGCCGGCATCTTTGCCATCGATCTCGCCGCCGTGGATGCCGGCCTGCGCCAGCACGACGGGTTTGCCGGGCGTGCCCTTGTGCGCGCGCACCAACAATAGGTCGCGTCCTTCACTGGTCTTGCCGAACACCTCCAGCGTCAGCAGCGGCGAAGCGTCAACCAGACGTTGCAGCCACGCACGCGTTTCGTCGTAGCTGGGCGTGCTGACGAAATCGCTGCGCTCCACCGGTGTGATCCACGGATCGTCTGGCGACACGATCAAGGCCTCGCTCGCACCCTGCCACGCGCGTACCGGTGGCAAAGGCGCGCGGGTATCGATGGGCTGGGCGTTGAGGTGTGTGGCGGCCAATACCGTTACGGCAAGCAGGATGGCGGCGCGTCGAGTAGCGCGCGATGTGTTGCATGCATTGGTGCTGGCGAGGGCGTGCGGGTCGAATGCGTGGAGAGCGTCGTGCGGGAGTAGGCTGCGCATATTGGAAGGCATGTGGGGCGTGAGTGTCTCGCGTGGGGATCGCAGTTGGTTGCTGGTGTCGGCGTGCCGCATTGATGCGCATGACGCCCGGCTGGGCGTGTCTGTTGCTAGGCGCTGGCTGCTCGCCTGCAGGAGGCACAAGCAGCGCCATCCCAGTGGCGTCCGGGCCGGCGGCAACGGGCACTTTGCCAAGTCTGGCCTTTGCGCAATGTGATAACGTATCATTTGCATCTCATTTCTCAGTCGTGCCTGCCAGTTCTCCGATGACCCCCGCGATTTCAATCTCCGACTTGCACGTCGCCTACCGTGACCGCGCTGTGCTGCAGGGGTTAAACCTCGACGTCGCGCCCGGCACCGTCTATGCCTTGCTGGGCGGCAATGGCGCTGGCAAGTCGTCCACGCTGTCCACGTTGTTGGGCTTCGTCAAACCCACTTCCGGCAGCTTGCGGGTGGACGGCGTGGACCCAGTCGCCGACCCCGGCACGGCGCGTGCACGGCTGGCTTATTTACCGGAAAACGTGGCGCTCTACGAGCATCTGAGCGCGCTGGAAAATGCCGACTATCTGCTCGCCTTGGCCGGCCAGCGCCGCAGCCAGGCGGCCATCGGCGAGGCATTCGCGGCCGCTGGTCTGCAGCGCGATGCCTGGGCGCAGCGGCTGGCACGGTTCTCCAAAGGCATGCGGCAAAAAGTGGCGATTGCCGTGGCCACGCTGCGCGAGGTGCCGGTGCTGCTGCTGGATGAGCCCACCTCCGGGCTGGACCCGCGTGCCATCGCCGACTTCAATCGCCTGCTGAGCAGCGTGCGTGAACGCGGCGGTGCGGTGTTGATGGTCACGCACGATCTGCTCGGCGCGGTGGATGTGGCCGACCGTATCGGCTTTCTCGAAAACGGCCGGATTGTCGACGACATCGGTGCTGGCGATAGCGGCTTCGATGTGCGCACCCTGCATGCGCGTTTCGCACGCCCGCAGGATCATGCTGCATGAGGCTGTCCGCATGAGTCCCGTGTTGTTGGTCGCGCGCGAAGAATTGCGCTTCATGGCGCGCAACCGCTCCGCTGCCATCGGTGTAGTGTTGTTGATGTTGCTCACCCTGGTGGCGGCGTTGACCGCTGCGCACCATCAACGCGAAGTTGCCGATTTCCGTGTGCGTCAGCAACACGCCGCACAGCAGGCATTCGAAGCGCAGCCGGACCGGCATCCGCACCGCGTGGTGCATTACGGCCATTTCATCTACCGCCCGTTGCCTGCGCTGGCCGCATTCGATTCGGGCGTGGATGCGTTCACCGGCAACAGTATGTTTCTGGAAGGCCATCGCCAGAACACCGCCAACTTCGGCGATGTGCGTCAGAGCTCGTTGCTGGTGCGCTTCGGGCAGTTGACGCCTGCTTTTGTGTTGCAGGTACTGGCGCCGTTGATGCTGGTGTTTCTCGGCTATGGCGCAGTCGCGCGCGAGCAGGAAACCGGTACCTTGCGCGCGCTGTTGCTGCAGGGCGCCACGCGCCGGCAATTGCTTGGCGGCAAATATCTTGCGCTGGCGGCTGTGGCTGGCGCCTGCCTGCTGCCGGCCTTGGTCGGCCTGGCACCTATCGCGATGTTGCCGGGCCAGGCAGTGCTGGTCGCGCTGCTGGTGCTGGCCTATAGCGTGTATCTGCTGGTGTGGTGTGCGTTGGTGCTTGCGATATCGATGTTGTGCCGACGCGGCCGCGATGCGCTGCTGGTGTCGCTGGCGGTGTGGGTGTGGCTGGCCTTGCTGGTGCCGCGCGTCGCACCGGACGTGGCCAGTGCCGCCTACCGGCTGCCGACTCGATTGGCAACCGATGTGGCGATTCAGCGCGACCTGCGCACGCTCGGCGACAGTCACAACCCGGACGACCCGCACTTTGCGCAATTCAAGCAGCAGACGTTGGCCCATTACGGCGTGCAGCGCGTGGAAGACCTGCCGGTGAACTACAAGGGCTTGCTGGCGCTGGAAGGCGAGCGGCTGACCGCAAGCCTGTTCGAGCGCTATGCAGGCCGCGATGCATCCATCCAGCAGCAGCAGAATCTGCTGGTACGCGCATTTGCGTTGCTTAGCCCGACGGTGGCGCTGCGCGAGGTGTCGATGACGCTGGCAGAAACCGATCTGCGCGCGCATCTGCGGTTCCTGGCGCAGGCTGAGCAGTATCGTTACACGCTGGTGCAACAACTCAATCAGTTGCAGGCCGATGCAGTGAGTATGGCAGACGACACCGCGCAGGATGCCGGTGCCGACCGCCGTAAGCGCATTTCGTCCGAGCATTGGCACGAGATTCCAGTGTTCGCCTTCCAGCCCGCGTCCACCACCGAGGTGATCGGCACGGCAAGCGCGGCGCTTGGCCTGATCGGCGCCTGGTTGCTTGTTGCGTTCTGCATGCTGGTCGCAGCCGGGCGACGTGTGGGAGTCGCGCGCTGATGGTGCTGTGGAAATACGAACTGCTGTTGCTGCTGCGCGCACGTGCGGCGCTTGCCGGCCTGTTGTTGCTTGCCGTGCTGACCATCTGCAGCCTGTTGTCCGGCCAGCGCGTGATTGCGGCGCAACGCGACAATATCGCGAAGATTGCGGCGCTACAGCGCGAAGACAGCGCAGCGGTGGAAGACTATGTCGCGCGTTCCAACGATGCCGGCAGCGCGGCCTATTACAGCTTTTACCCCACCTGGGACACGCCATCGCCGTTAGCGTTTGCAGCGGTGGGCATGCGCGATGTTTCGCCCTACATTTTGCGCGTGCGCGCGTTGGGGCTGGAAGCGCAGATCCATGATGGCGACAGCTACAACCCCGAGCTCGCCCTGGCCGGCCGTTTCGACTATGCGTTCGTGCTGGTGTTCCTGCTACCCCTGTTCGTGATCGCATTGCTGTTCGATCTGCGTTCGGGCGAGCGAGACGCAGGCCGGGCGCGCATGCTCGCCGCACTGCCGGGCGCAGGCGCCGCGCTGCTGGTGCGGCGTGTGGTGGTTCGTGCCGCAGCGGTACTGTTGTGCTTGAGCGTGCCGTTCGTCATTTTCGCCACGCTCAATGCGGTGCCGTTGCTGCAGCTTCTGGCAGTGCTGGCGCTGGGCGCAGGCTATCTGCTGTTCTGGGTAGTGTTGTCGGTGCTGGTGGGGCGCATCCAGTGGCGGCCTGCGGCGCATGCAACCGCATTGGCCACCTGCTGGGTGGTGCTGGCGTTGGTGGCTCCTGCGCTGGCGCATGTGGCGATCAATCAGGCGGTGCCAGTCAATCAGGGCATCGAGATTGCGCGGCTGCAGCGCGAGGCGGTCAACCATGCCTGGGATATCCCGCGCCAGGACACCATGCAGGCGTTCTATGCGCGCAATCGGCAATGGGCCGATTCGGCGCCGTTGACCGCGGCATTCCACTACAAGTGGTACTTCGCATTCCATGAAAATGGCGACCAGCAGGTGGCGCCGCAGGTGGCAGCGTATCGCCATGGTCTGCAGCGTCGCCAAGCGCTGGCGCAGCGCGTGGCCAGCGTGCTGCCGCCGGTTGCGCTGCAGGCCGCGCTGACGCGCCTGGCCGACACCGATCTGCAGGCGCAGCTGGCGTATCAGGACCGCGTTCGCGCGTATCACCGGGTGCTGCGCACGTTTTACTATGGCTATCTGTTCCGCGACCGCCCGTTTACGCGCGACGACTTCGAGCGTGCGCCACGTTTCGATGCAACCGCCGATCCTGCTTCATAGCGATAGCCGCGCTTTACCTCTCGCTTCTTTTCACTTGCGATCCAGGCGTGCTGCGCCCAGGTCTTTCAGGAGTTTGCCCGATGCCCGTGTTCTCGCGCCGCCGCATGCGGCACACGCCGCCCCTGCTCAGCCTACTGGCCTGCGCCTGCAGCATTGCCTGCGGGCAGGCCGCCGAGTTGCAGGCGCCCGATCTGGACGCGGTGCAGGTGCGCAGCCTGTACACGCCGTACCGCGCACTGAGCATTACCGGTGCTACCAAGACCGATGCGCCGCTGCGTGATTTGCCGATCAGTGCGCGTGTGCTTGATCGGACCTTGCTGGACGATGCCGGCGTTACCGATCTGGCCGGTGCACTGGAACTGGCCAGCGGCATCACCAAGGCCAACAACCTGGGTGGGCTGTGGGACAGCTATTCGATGCGCGGCTTCACCGGAGACCCGAACTTCAGTTCGGACTATATGGTCAACGGCTTCAATGCCAGCCGCGGTTACAACGGCCTGCGGGATGCGGCCAACACGCAGAGCATCGAAGTCATCAAGGGGCCGGCGTCGGCCTTGTACGGCCGTGGCGAGCCGGGTGGGGCGGTCAACATCATCACCAAAAAGCCGCTGTTTCAAGCGCAGAACAGCGTGGATGTGTCGGCGGGCCGCTTCGACAATTATCGCGCCGCGGTCGACAGCACCGGCCCACTGAGCGAGAGCCTCGCGTACCGCTTGAACGTGATGCACAAGGATCAGCACAGCTTTCGCGACACCGTCGACAGCGATAACACCTTGCTGGCGCCGTCGCTGTTGTGGATGCCGACACCCGAGACCACGGTGTCGTATGAACTGGAAGCCGTGCGGATCCATGCGCCGTTCGATCGTGGCGTGACTGCCATCGACGGCGATGCCAACCGGCTGCCGGCGTCGCGTTTTCTGGGCGAGCCGCGCGATGGCGATATCGACCTGCATTCCACCGGACACCAGCTGTTCGTGGTGCATGGTTTGAATCAGACATGGTCGTTGCAGGGTGGGGCGACCTACCGCGATAGCGGCATGCACGGGTTTTCCACCGAACCCTGGACGCTGCAAGCCGACCAGCGCACCTTGCGCCGCGAACGCCGGTATCGTGATTACCAGGGCCGCGATATCGCCGCGCGTGCAGAACTGCTTGGCAGCCTGCAGGCGGGTAGGGTCACGCATAACGTGTTGTTCGGCATCGACGGCAACCGTTTCGACGACAGCCGCTTTCAGCAACGCGCCCGTTCTGCGGCCACGCCATACAGCATCGACGTGCTGGCGCCGCGTTACGGCGTGGCACAGCCGGGGCGGCTGGCCACCATCACCGATACCGATGAGCGCCAACAGGTGTGGGGCGTATACGCGCAGGATCAGATCGATCTGGGCGCGCGCTGGAAAGCCTTGCTCGGCCTGCGCTACGACCACTACCAGCAAGACCTGGACAATCGCTTGCGCGGCACGACCCAGCGCGCATCCGACGGCGTGGTGAGCCCGCGTGCAGGTCTGACTTTCCATGTCGACGATGCGCTTTCGCTGTATGCGAGTGCGGCAGCGGGCTTTCGCCCCAACAGCGGTGTCGGCGCCAACGGGCAAAGCTTTGCACCGGAAAAGAGCCGCTCGCTGGAGACAGGCTTGAAATACGTGCAGCCCGGCGATGGCCTGGAAGCCACGCTGGCCGCGTTCCGCATCGATAAGAAAAACGTGTTGAGCCTGGACCCGGCCGACACCAGTTTTTCGCTTCCGGTGGGCGAAATGCGCAGCCAAGGCGTGGAGCTGGATCTGCTCGGGCGATTAACCCCGCATCTGGCCGCATCGGTGGGCCTGGCTTACACCGATTCACACGTCACGCGCAGCAGCGCGGCTGCCGCCGGCACCGGACTGGCCGAGGGGCGGCGATTTCCGAATGTGCCGCGTTTCAGCGGTAACGCATTCTTGAACTACGAGCAGCCATTGACGGGCAAGCGTAGCGCGGCGATAGGGCTGGGCGTGTCGCACACCGGCGAACGACTAGGCTCGGTGGATAGCAATACCGATTTTGTGTTGCCGGCATACACCGTGTGGCGCGTGGTCGGCCATTACGATGTGAGCGACCGGCTACGCCTGTATGCCAAGGTCGAGAACCTCACCGACCGCCGCTACGCTGCATTTTCGTACAGCGAGCAGTGGGTGTATCCCGGAGCGCCGCGGAGTTGGACGGTGGGTGCGCATTTGCGGTTCTGATTGAGGTTCCAGCGCAAGCAGAACCGGCGATCGACACCTGAGCCACTGCGGGGGATGCAGGCGGTAGTGATGGCAACGATGCTCGGGCCGAGGGCGTGCGGCACTCAAGGTTATCGCTGCGCGCCGTTCGCTGGTTCCATGAACTCGTCCGTGCGTCCGTGCGTCCGTGCGTCCCTGCGTCCGTGCGTAATCGCAGTTGCAGTTGCGATAGCAATTGCAATTGCACATTGATTCAAACGCAGCAGACGTTGCCGCAGCACAGACGCGCAAGCAAGGTCATGCTCAACACGCTGGTGTCCAGCCAAGCCCTGTGCCGAGATGCAGCTTTGAAAACAGGCTGCCTTGCGCGTATGCCCGATATGCAGTGTGCCGTTCTAACCGCGTCGCTTCGAGGGGCTTTTGTTGCGTTTCTTGCCAGAGGTCACCGGCACGGCCTCTTGGTTGGCCAACGCGCCGCCGGTATGCAGCTGCTCCAGCCACGACAACGCGTCGACATAGCCCAGGAAATGCTGCAAATAGCCGGGCGAACACTCACGCATCAGCGTGATGCAGCGGTGCACCAGTACGCTGGAATTGAGTGGGCCGGCATCCTTGGGGGCATCCTGCAGCGACTGTCGCACCTGGCTGGCGGTGCGCACGGTGGTCCAGGTGCGGCGGAAATCGTCCAGTGCCGGCAGCTCCGGAAACAGCATGGCATCTGCGCTGGCGGTCTTGCGGCTGTCCACTTCCATCAATGCCGCATGCCCGGCCATCTGCGCGGTGAGTGCACCCAATGCGCTGGCCTGCGACGACGCTGGCGTTGGCGCCGCCGCCGCACCCCTGCCGGCACGGCGAGGCGTTGTCTGCTGCAGTGCTGCCGCATAACCATCGACTAACGCGCCGAGCTTGTGCTCCAGCACCTCTCGCACTGCATCGGCCTGCGCATCGGCACGCGCTGCCAAGGATTCCATCAGATGGAATCGCACCGGATCCAGCTGATCGGCGCCCTGGCTGCGCCAGCGCTCCAGTTGGGTGCGTGCGGAGAGTGCTGATTTGCTCATCGCGGTGCAGCGGTTGCTGCGGGCCGAGTCGATGCCCCTTTGCGCGACGATGACGGACGCGCGATCGGTGCGATCTCCACGCGTCGGTTCTTTGCGCGGCGGGCTTCGTCGGCGTTGGAATCTACCGGTTGCTGCGAGCCGAATGCGGCCGCAAACACAGATGATGCGGGTACGCCTTCGGCGATCAAGGCACGCGTCACCGTGAGCGCGCGTTGCGCGGACAATTCCCAGTTGTCGGCGTAGCGACGGTTGCCGCCCAGCACCGGGCGGTCGTCGGTAAAGCCGCTGACCATCAGGATCTCTTCGCGCGCGCGCAGGTATTGCGCCAATGGCGCGGCGAGCGACTTCAACACCTCGCGTCCTTCGGGCTGCAGTTCATCGGAGTTGAACGCGAACAGCACATTGCCGCGAATGCCGATACGGCCATCGACCAGGGTCACGCGGCCGGCGGCCAGCGGTGCGGCCAGTGCCTGTTCCAGCGTCTGGCGACGTTGCGCTTCGGCCTGACGTTGTTTGACGGCTTCGTCCAGGCGGCTAGACAGCTGCAACTGCACACCGATCACGCCGACCAGGATCAGCATGAACGCGCCAAGCAAAACCGACATCAGGTCGCCGAACGCTGCCCAGATGGGGGTGCCCAGCTCGCCGTCGTTTTCGATCTCGTCGCTCATGCTGTTTCTGCTTCGCCGGTCTCGCTACGTCCGCGATCGAGCTGGCGCAGTTCTTCGATGATTTGCTTCTGCGACAGCATGCTGAGGTCGACCACTTCGCGCGCCTGCGCAACGTAATAGGCAAGCTGCTCGTCGCTGCGTGCCAGCGACGCATCCAATGCAGTGGCGACATGCTGTAGCCGCTCGTTGAGCTCGCTGGTGGTGCCACTGAAGAGCTGCACCGCCATGCCGAAGGCTTCGCCCAGGCTGGCGACTTCCACCGCACTGCCGCTGACATGTGCGGCCACCGCGCCGAGCTTGCCGGTTTCGCTGCCGATCTGCTCGGTGAGCTGGTTGCCCACGCGCTGCAGTAGGTCGGCCGAGGTGGTGACCAATGCATCCACCGCTTCGCGTTGCTCGGTCGAGGCGTGATTGACCGCGTTGAGCAAGGTGTCCAAGGTCGCAAGCAGCTTGCTGCGTTCTTCCAACATGGCGGCGTCGCGCACCATGCTTTCGGACAGGCTTTGGCGTAGCTCGGCGACGACGTCGGCTGCGGCTTTCGGCGCTTCGGAGGCGATCTGCATCAGGCGCGACACTTCGGTGATCGTCGCGCTGGCCTGTGCCTGCGCCTGCGTCGACAGCTCGCTGGCGGTGCGGGCCAGGGTGTCGCAGATGGCTTGCTGTTGCTGGGCGACGCGCTCGCCGGTCTGTTCCCACTGTGTGGTCAAGGCGGTGCTCATCGCGCCGAAGCGCTCGCTCCACAACGCCAGGCGCTCGGTGTCACGGGTTTCCAAGGCCGTCTGCAGGTCGGTGTGCGATTGCTGCAAGGTGCCGACCAGGGCCGCCGCATGCGCGTCGAAGCTGGCGGTGGCCGCGGCCAGTGCGCTGTGGTGTTGGCTGGACAACGTCGCGCTGGCCTGTTGTTGCTGGGCCAGTGCATCGCTCCACGCGCTGGCGGTGTCGCTGCTGGATTGTTCCATGCGCTGTGAGACCGCATCCACCAACGCGGTGGAACGTGCCTCGAAGGTGCTGGCGAATTGCGTGAGCGTGTTTTGCAAGTCCTGGGTGAGCGCGTGATTGGCGCGCTGCTGTTCGGTCACCGCGGTCGTCCAGGTTGCCGCTGCAGTGGCGGTGCTGGTTTCGAAGCCGCTGCTCAACCCGTCCAGCTGCTGCTGCACGGCCTGCTGCACGCTGTCGTGCAATGCACTGGTTTGCTGCGCCAGTTGCTCGAGGGTGGCGTGCAGTTGTGTACTGAGCGCTTCGGTGGCGCGTTGCTGTTCGGCAAGCACGGCGGCCCAGGTGTCGGCAGTGGCCGCGGTGCTGCGGGCAACGCCATCGTTGAGTGCGCTCAATTGCTGCTGCACGGCCTGGGTGACGCTGTCCTGCACGGCAACGCTGCGCTGGTCGATCTGTTCCAGCATGCTCTGCAACTGCTCGGTCAATGTGTGCTGCGTGCGTTCCTGCGCGGCCAACGCCACCTGCCAGTGTTCGGCGGCCGTGCGTGCGCTCTGCTCGATGGCTGCACTCACCCCGTGCAACTGCTGTTGCACGGCGCTGCCCACGCCCTCCTGCAAGGCAACACTGTGCCCGGCAATCTGTTCCAGCGTGGTCTGCAGCTGCACGTTGTGGGTCTGCTGGGTGCGCTCCTGCGCAGCCAGTGCCATGCTCCAGTGCTCGGCTGCAGTGCTGGCGCTGGTCTGGAAGCCGTGGGTGATGCTGTCCAACTGTTGCTGTACGGCTAGGGTGACGTGCGCCTGCAATGCGGCGGTGTCGCGCGCGATGCTGGTCATGGTGGCTTCCATCGCCGGCTGCAACGCCGCACCGACGGCACGTGCGCTTTCGGCGACACCGGCCTGAAGCGATTGCTCCAGTGCGGTGGCCAGCCGCGCATACGCCGCTTCGCTTTTTGCGTGAAAGTCCGCCTGCTGTGCGGCCAGGCGTTCTTCGGCAGCAATGCTGTGCTGCTCGATGTCGTGCATCAGCGCCTGCAGCCGGTCGATCAAGGCCGGCATCAAGGCGCTTTGCTGCTGCTGCAGCTTGAACGCTTCGCCACGTTGATGCGCATCCGAATGCGGATGCAGCTCGGAGGCGATTTTCAGATCCAGCCGCTGCACCGCCTGCAGGCGCTCGCGCCGGCACAGTGCCGACAGCAGACCCAGCATGGCCGATGTCGCCACGCCGGCAATCGAGGTGCCGAATGCAAATGCCAGGCCTTCCACCGGTGCGGCGAGCGAGCCGCGGATGGCCTGCAGGTCGGTGGCGCTCTGCAATGCAAAACCGGTACCCTTGAGCGTGGCCATCATGCCGAGCAGCGTTCCGAGCATGCCGAGCAACACCAGCAAGCCGACCAGATACGGCGTCAGCGCCGGTGCCGGCAACGCGACGCGCTCGCCCTTGATGCGCAGGCGCACGGCATTGCGCAGGCTCGGGTGAACCGCCTGCAGCCATTCGCTTAGTGCCGAAGGTGCAGTGATCAGTCCGTCGACTGCCGCTTCCAGCGTCGCAGTGGCCTGGCGGTAGCGATACAGCTCCAGCGCGCCGGCCACATAACAAGCGCCGATCACCGCCACGACGCAGGCGCCGAGCGGGTTGGAGCCGAGATAACCGATGCCGACCCAGCAAACAGCCAACAGGCCGACGAGAAACACACACACGTGTACGAGAGTTCTGAACATGACGTCCCAGTTAGCGGGTACGAAGCGCTGCAAGCAGGCCTTCGATCGGGTGAAAACGAACATCCAGTTCGGCGAGCAACACGCTCTGCATGTCTTTGCGAAAGACATCCAGCCAGCCATCGGACACCGCGCGTGGGGCGGCATCGTCATCGGCTGGCGGGTTGTGCGCCTGCGCCGCATCGCGCAAGCGTTCGAAATGTGCGCCGAGCAGGCTCGGCACGGTGTTCAACAAGTTCTGCTCGCGCGGGCTCAGGGTCAGCTCCATCACCGCGTCCACTTCGGCCAGCCGAGCCATGTCAGTGGAGGCCACTGCAAGCAGATCACGCAGGCGCCCGCGCAAATCGCCGGTGGCGGTGCGCATGGCGCGTTGCATGGCCAGGTAATGCTGGCGGAACGGCGCGTAGTCGGGCGAAGCGGCGGGTGCATCTGCGCCTACGGCATTGCGGGTCTCAGCACGCACGCGCACAACCAGCGCGTCCAACTCGGCCACGCTGCTGGTGGCCAGCCCGTTGCGCACGCGTGCGCAAGCCTGCGCATCGAGCGGGCGCAGTTCGGGCAGGTCGTCGGTGTCGGGGAGCTTGCCGTCTAGCGCCTTGGACACAGCAACCGCCCGTGTCCAATCGATCCACTGGCTCAGCCTGTCGGCCAGCACGTGGTTGGATTGGGCGATGTGCCCATCGCTGAGGCGAGCAAGCAGGCGAATGAACGCCGGGCCCGACAAGGGCGCCCGTGGAGAAACTTTCGCCATTCTTCCGTTCAAAACCGGGCATTTTACACGGGAATGCGCACAGCTCGGCCTGGTGTGCGGCAGCTGCCGACAAACCGCAGGGTCCATCTGTGGTGGCATTCAGCCGAGCTGGTGTGGGGCGGCGAGCGGACATGTGGCGGCCGGCTCGCCGCCTGCGCGACACTCAGCCGGCCCGCACAGGCGGTGGTATAAGCAGCCCCAACCGCAAGGCGCCGCGGCAAGCGCCTGTGAGCTCCGTAACCAATTCAGGTTCAGATGCGCCGCCGTCTGGCTGACCCGGTTTTGTAAGGTGAACGGGTATAAGCTGCGGTCCGGGAAATCCCAATGAGGTAACACAATGGACCGCTCCGACATACAACTGTCCGATCTGCTGGTCTTGGAGCTGCAAGGGTTCCACGATGCCTATGGCAATGGGCCGGACTTCTGGGACGCATATCAACGCATCATGGGCATCGCGGCGCAGGCCGGCGGCAACATGATCGCACTGGCCAACGAAATGGCCTCTCTGGCGCAACGGCTTGGCGCGATCAAGCGCGCAGAGCTGCTGTCACCGTCGATTCCTTCGCGAGATGGCTGCGCCTACACCGAAGCATGACGTTTGAGTTCTGGCTGCTGCGGTAGTGGCGTGCTCGTGCAGGTGCCTGCAGGGTGACGCAGATCAGCAGCTGCCGTCGTCGCGTTGTTGTGGTGATCGCCGTGCCTCTCGGATCTGCTCTGCGATCGCGGCGGGATGCGACTACGTGGCCGAGATGCACCCGGTGACGCAGCACGTGATGCGCCGTATCGATCTGAATGCAGCGGCAATACGGGGCAGATGGCCAATCGCCAACGTCCCTGTAAGGCAGGCATTCGACCAATTGATCTTGGCGCTGCATGGGCGCTGCGATCCCTGCAGTCGCCCAGCCGGTTTTGTGCTGCAGATGGTGCAGCTGAAGCGACCGGCGCAGCACGCCTGCTACCCCTGCGCTGCTTACTTGGCGTCGGCTTCGACGGCCGGTTTGATTGCAGCTGCCGGCGCAGAGTCTGGCGCGTCGCGCTTTTTTTCGCGACGCAGCGGTGTATCGCCTAATCGTTCGATTGCGCCACCGGATTGCTGAAACGCTGCCAGATCGGCGGCTAAACGCTGTTCCGACAAGCGCGGCTTGCCTGGCTGGTTACTGACGGTCATCGACTGGCGGCGGGAATTATTCATCGCGAATCCTCATGCGTTGTACAGCGTCAAGGGAATGCCCCGGCGGCGTTGGTCGTCGTAGGTGGCACGCACGTCGCGGCAATACGGGCCGGACATGACGAAACGCCGACAGATCGCCGGCCGCGTCTCGTAGATCGAGCAACACATGCGCGCAGCGTCGATGGCCACGCACCAGCCTTCCTCGTCGCGCGCCATCACGTGCCAGCCCTGTGGCGTCACGCTGGTGAGATGCTGTGGAATGCGGTCGGATGGATCGACCATGACGGTGAGCCGGCAACAGACGGCGTCGCAGCGTTCGCAGAGATTGTCGATGGAAAAGGCCAGATAGAATGAGGGCGACACCGGTTCCGGCCGCCTATGCACCATACACCCTGGACGCGTCAGGGTGTGAACCGACGCCGCGCAGCAGCAGGTGTGCTGGGCAACTGGATGGTCCGCGCTGTTGGGAGCCGGAATTTCCAGGCCATTGCTGCCTGCGGCAAGCAACATACCTGCAGGTGGCCGTCCGTGTGGAAGCACAGGCCAGCAACGCTGCGGCGTTTGTCCGAGATGGCCGCCTGGCTGTGCCGCATCCGGCGGTAATGCCTCGCCGCAGCGGTTGCAGTGCGTGTGGTGCATCACGTTGCCTTTGTCGTTGATGCGCGAAGACGCTTTCACCTGTGCCAACACGGCGCGCCGTAGCGTGGACATCCGCATCACTTATCAGGAAAGCGCAATGCGTACATCCGACCGGATTCCAACCACGCACGATCAAGCCACCGGTCACGATCAGGCGCAGCACGACAGGAAAAAGCAAGACGCGCTGCAAGACGAAGCGGTGGAAGAAACCTTCCCGGCCAGTGATCCTGTATCGCCCTTCGTGCCGGCCAAAGCGCTGGATTGAGCCTGTTCGGCAGCGCGCAACCGCAGCACAGAACAGAAACGCAGACGGCGCACTCGATGACCGCGCCGTCTGCATCTGCAACATCGCTGCGCTTACGGCGTGAGCACGACCTTGCGGCAATCGTCCTGTTTCTTTTCGAATAGTTCGTAGCCACGCGCTGCGTCAGCCAGCGGCATGCGGTGCGAAATAATCGAGCTCGGCTTGAGCTGACCATTGCCGATGCATTCCAGTAGATGCGGCATATGCTTTTGCACATGCGTCTGGCCCATCTTGAAGCTCAGGCCCTTGTCGAACGCATCGCCAAACATGAAGGCGTGGATGAAACCGGCATACACGCCCGGCACGCTCACCACACCGCAGCGACGGGTCGCGGCAATGCATTGCCGGATCGCAACGCCGCTGCTGCCTTCCAGCTTCAAATTGGTGAGCGCTGTTTCGATTGCGCTGCCTTCGGCTTCGAAGCCGACTGCCTCAATGCTGGCGTCCACGCCGCGGCCATCGGTTTGCGAGACGATCACATCGGCCGGATCGTCGATGTCGTCGAAGTTGATCGGAATCACGCCATAGGTCTTGGATGCGAAGTCGAGCCGATACGCGTGTCGGTCGACCATGAAGATACGTTCGGCCCCCAGCATGCGGCAACACGCTGCGGCCATCAGGCCGACCGGGCCTGCGCCGAAGATGGCAACGGTAGAACCCTGTTTGACGCCGGCATCGATCACCGCCTGGTAGCCAGTCGGCAGGATGTCGGACAAGAACAGCACCTGCTCGTCGTGCAAGGCATCCGGTATCACCAGTGGGCCGACATTGGCCTTGGGCACGCGCACATACTCGGCTTGGCCACCGGATAAACCACCGTACAAATGGCTGAAACCAAACAGCGCCGCAGGCGGGCGCATGTCCTTGTGATTGAGCGCAGCACCCTTGCCGGTATTGGTGGTTTCGCAGGCCGAAAATTCCTGCAGAACGCAATGGAAACAGCGCCCGCAGGCGACTACGAATGGAATGACCACGCGGTCGCCGGGTTTGACTGCCGTGACATCCGGGCCAACCTCTTCGACGATGCCCATGAATTCGTGGCCAAGGATGTCACCGGGACGCAGGTCGGGAATCTTGCCGCGGTACAGATGCAAATCCGAACCGCAAATGGCGGTGGCGGTAACGCGCAGGATCAGGTCGTCGCGTTCGACCAATAATGGATCGGGTACGGTTTCGACGCGCACATCGTGTGCGCCGTGGTAATTGAGGGCAAGCATATCTATTGTCTCCTGTAGACGTGAGGACGCGGCAACGACCTTTAGTGTTTGTGCGATCGCGTTAAGCCTGTCAGCACGGCACGTGGGCGCGGTGTGCACGCGCTCGCTCACCGACGCCCCGTTGATGCGCAGGTCACGTCTGGATAACTCCCGCGCTCGCAGGCTCATTCGACGTGCTGGGAACGCGGGCATTTAGCTGGCGCAAACCATGCGAACTCGACAATCACCGACCAAGCGCGAGGAAAGCGCGCGATCAACAGGAGACAGCAATGGGAATTTTCAAGATGGTGACTGCAGGCGCAGTGGGCTACGTCGCGTACAAGGCTTGGCAGCGTCGTCAGGGCCTGGCAAGCGATGCACAGGGCCGGCAGCAACATGCAGTAGCGGTGGTCGGTGCAACGCCACCGCACGGCGATCCGTTGCGCGACAGCGTGGACGACTCGCGCGACCGCAAGCACGCGCTGGGTGCGCTAGCCGTGTTCAATGAGAACGAGCGCACGCTCGCGCAGCTGGCGGTGGTGAAGGGAGTGGAAGGAGAGGTGCTTGCGTTCGCGCGCAAGATGGATGAGGCCCATGGTGCCGCGCTGACCGACCTTAGCCGTTTTGCTCCGGACCGTAATGGCACGCTTGCTCCCGCCGCCGCCGCAGGCGCAGAGGATGCGCGCAAACGTCTGCAAGATCTGCACGGGCAGCAGTTCGCATCGCAGTATCTGCAGTCCAGCGTGGAAAGCCACCAGCAGGCCTTGGCCTTGCTCGACACGCAGCTGAGCAGCGAGCCGGGCTCCAGCGACCTGGGCAAGGAGTTGCAGCGCGCACGCGAAACCATTGCCGAGCATCTGGAACACGCCAGGGCGCTGCGCGCCAAGCAAGGCCAGCCGCACTGATCGCGCGTCATGTCGGAGATCTGAACGATGGCGCAGCCTGCTATAAACGCGCTACCCGTACGCGCTGCGCAGATTCGGCAACGTGACCACTACGTTGCATGATGAACGACAACCGTGTTGAGTGATGTACGCGAGAACCAAGACAGGCAGCGAACGTTGCCTGTTTTTGGGTGAAAACCTGGCGAAATTACACGGTGGAGCTGTTCTTCACAGACGTCGAGCACAGCATGTTGCGTCTGCTTGCTCACCCGACACGCAACTGCGCTTGTACTGCTATGTAAGCAAGAGAAGGCGGCACCAACCATGCTCGTGATCGTCAAAGGTTAGACGCGCGAAGCAAAAAGCCCGCATCGCTCCAGAAGCGACACGGGCCTGGTAACAGTGCGGCGGCGTTACAGCGTCACCGCGCCACCAGAGATCGTCAGCAAGGTGCCCGAGGTGTAACTAGCCGTATCGGCTGCCAGCATGACGTAAGCCGATGCCAGTTCAACTGGCTGACCAGGGCGCCCCATCGGCGTTTGCGAGCCGAAGTTCTCAACCGACTCTTCATCCATGCCGGAGGGGATGAAAGGTGTCCAGATCGGACCAGGCAGCACCGCATTGACGCGGATGTTCTTCTCCGCCAACACGCCTGCCAGGCCGATGGTGAGGTTGGCCAGCGCGCCCTTGGTTGCGGCGTAGGGCAGGATATTCGGAGTGGGCTTCTTCGACTGCACCGAGGCGGTGTTGATAATGGATCCGCCGTCTGTCATCAATGGCACCGACAAGCGCACCAGGTTGAAGGCCGCATGCACGTTGGTGTCGAACGTTTTGCGCCACTCGTCCAGGGTGATGTCGTCGAAACTTTCGAAATACTTCTGGTAACCGGCGTTATTGACCAAAATATCCAGTCCGCCCAGTGTGCTATTGACCTTGTCGATCAAGGTTGCTGCCTGACCGGGATCGCTGATGTCGCAGCCCACCAACAGTGCCTTGACGCCGGCCTTTTCGATCAATGCGCCAATCTGCGCTGCATCTTCTTGCTCGTCAGGTAAATAGGCAATTGCCACATCGGCGCCTTCCCGTGCATAGGCAATGGCAACCGCGGCGCCAATGCCGCTGTCGCCGCCCGTGATCAATGCGCGCTTGCCCTTCAACTGGCCGTGGCCCACATAGCTATCCTCACCATGATCCGGGCGCGGTTCCATTCTTTTGGTGCGGCCGGGAAAGCTTTGTTGCTGCGGCTTGAATGGCGGGCGTGGATAGTTGGGTACAGGCATTGTTGTCTCCTGACGGTAGGATCGTTGATGAACATCAGTGTGGTCACGCAAACGTAAACATCCGGGCTAAGCGATGTCGGCGTCGCGTGTGTGCCATATCGCGGCATGCCCGCTGCATCCATCTCATCGAGGATGTGGGTGCGAGCGGTACAAGGTGGATGCACGTAAACTTCATGCGTTTTTGCCGACGACGCTCGATACTGCGCGCATTGTCAGGAGATCATCCATGTTCTTGCGTCGGAATGGGCTGTCGTTGTGTCTGCTTGGGCTGACCGTGTTCTTTATTGGGTGCCAAATCTACGCGGGGCTGCACGCGTACAACGATGAGTTACGCGAACAGGGTCAGCCAACGCTGTTGCTCTGTGCGTATCTGCACAGCCCGCATTTCATGTCTGCACTGTTCGAGAACTGGGAGAGCGAATTTTTGCAGATGGGCATGTACGTGTTGCTCACCGTGAAGTTGCGTCAGGTGGGCTCCGCCGAATCGCGTCCGCTCGATCCTGCAGACGCAACCTCCGAGATCAAACCCGGAACCACGCCCTGGCCGGTGCGCGTCGGTGGATTGTGGCGACGCCTGTACGACCACTCGCTGGCGATCGCGTTTGGTGCGCTATTCCTGATGAGCTTTGTGCTGCACCTGGTCGGGAGTTGGCGGCTGGAGGTGCTGGAAGATGCGCAGAAAGGGTTGCCGCCGATCACGATTTTTGCGCATTTCACCAGCGCTTCGTTCTGGTTCGAATCCATGCAGAACTGGCAGAGCGAATTCCTGGCGGTGTTTTCGCTGGTGGTGTTGACCATCTGGTTACGGCAAAAAGACTCTCCACAGTCGAAACCGGTAGAGGCGCCGCATTCGCAGACTGGCGGGTAGAGCGGCAATCATACCTGCAGCGCGGTCGCCAGACGCCCGTAGCAGGGCATCTGCCTTCATGTAAACACCACATCAGCAAGCACGCACTTCACGCCGCCACGTGGCTGCGTTCACCACGGTGCAATGCCTGCTCGCCTAGCGTTGGATCACAACGAACAGTCAGGAGAAGAGCGTGGGTAGCGAACCGAAGAAGCCGTGGGGTCCGGCGGATGATCAGAAAAAGCCGTTCACGCCGCAGGAGCGTCGCAATGAGGATGCCGAATGGAAAGCGCATGACATGCCCGACGAAGACCGTGACGTAAACAAGGCCGACCCCGAGCACGACTATGAGCGACCGGATGGCTCGGAAAAACGCTGACGCACATCAGCAGCATCGCCAGCGCCCGCATCTCTGCGTGTGCGCGCCAGCGTATTGCATCTTGCACGTGTCTCAGTCCCGCACCATCTCAGTGGTGATGGTGATAACCGACGTCGGCGGCGATCTTGCCGCGGAACACACGGTACGACCACACGGTATAGCCGAGCACCAGTGGTAGCAGGATCACCAGGCCCACCATCGGGAAGATTTGCGACGACGGTGGCGATGCTGCCTGCCAGATGGTGTAGCTCGGCGGCACCAGGTAAGGCCACATCCCCAGCACCAGGCCGATAAAGCCCAGCACGAAGATCGCCAGGGTGAGCAGGAATGGCGAGGCATCGCTGCGCGAGCTGTCGCTGCTGCGCCACAGTGCGAGCGCGACGCCTGCGGTGATCAGCGGAATTGGCGAGAGCCACCAAAAGTTGCCGTGTTCGAACCAGCGCGCCATCACATGCGAGCTCAGGAACGGCAACCACGCGCTGACCAACACCACGAACGTCACCACCACACCTACCAGCGGTTTGGTCAGTTGCCTCGCCAACGTGTGTGTGCGGCCTTCGGTCTTGAGAATCAGCCAGGTGCTACCGAGCAGCGCATAACCAAACACCAGCGCGGCACCGGTGAGGATGGTGAACGGGCTGAACCAGCCGAACACGCCACCGGTATAGCGCCCGTTCTCCAGCGGCATGCCTTCCACCAGCGCGCCCAGGATGATGCCGTGTGCGAAAGCGGTCAGGATCGAACCGGCAATAAACGACAACGTCCACAGCCGACGCGAGCGCTGCGCCTTGAAGCGGAACTCGAACGCCACGCCACGGAAGACCAGTGCCATCACCATCAGCAGCACCGGTAGATACAGGCCGGACAAGATCACCGCATACGCGGTGGGAAATGCGGCGAACAGACCAGCACCGCCAAGCACCAGCCAGGTCTCGTTGCCGTCCCAGATCGGTGCGGCCGTGTTCATCATCAGATCCACTTCCTGCTCGTCACGCGCGAACGGTGCCAGCATGCCCAGGCCGAGCACGAAGCCGTCCAGCACCACGTACATCAGCACGCCGAAGCCAATCACGCCGAACCACACCACCGGCAGCCAGTAACTCATTTCCATGGCGTGTTCTCCTGTTCCAGTGACGTGTCTGCCGCAGACAGCGGGCGTGCCGGCGTGTGCTCGCCACCTGCCACATCCGGACCGTCGCGGCTTGCTTGCGGCCCGACGCGCACCAGCTTGGTCAGATAAAAGATGCCGAAGCCGAACACGAAGGCATAGCCCAAGACGTACACCAGCAGCGACACCGCCACCGTCACAGGCGCCTGCGGGCCCACTGCATCGGCAGTGCGCAGCAGGCCGTACACCACCCATGGCTGGCGCCCGATCTCGGTGACAAACCAGCCAGCCACCAACGCCATGAATCCGGCGGGCAACATGAGGTTCCAGGCCAGGATCAGCGCCTTGGCATGCAAGCGTCCGCGCCACCACGCAAGGGCCGAGATCCAGGCCAGCACCAACATCGCCATGCCCAGACCCACCATGATGCGGAAGGCAAAGAACACCGGCGCCACCGGCGGCCGTTGATCGCGCGGCACCGAGGTCAGTGGCGCGATGTCGCCGTCTGCGCTATGGGTCAGGATCAGGCTTCCCAGTCGCGGGATGGCCACCTCGTAATCGTTGCGCTCGGCCTTGGCGTTGGGCAGCGCAAACACCACCAACGGCACCCCGGCACCATTGCCTTCGCTATGCCAGTGCGCCTCCATCGCGGCTACCTTGAGCGGCTGATGTTCCAGCGTATTGAGTCCGTGCTGGTCGCCCACCATGACCTGGATCGGCAGCACGATGGCGGCGAATGCCACAGACAAGCGCAACATGCGCGCGCCTGCATCCACATGCAGTCCCTTGCGCACGTAATAAGCGCCGACGCCGCCAACCACGAAGCAGGTGGTGATGAACGAACCCAGCGCCATGTGCACCAGTCGATACGGAAACGACGGGTTGAAGATGATCTGCATCCAGCTGACCGGCTGCACGATGCCGTTGACCAGCGCGTAGCCGCGCGGGGTGTGCAGCCAGCTGTTGGACGACAGGATCCAGAAGGTAGACACCAGCGTGCCGATCGCCACCATGCAGGTCGCGAAAAAATGGAGACGCTCCGAGACGCGGCCCCAGCCGAACAGCATCACGCCCAGGAAGCTGGCCTCCAGGAAGAACGCAGTAAGCACCTCGTAGCTCAGCAGCGGGCCGATCACACTGCCGGCAATGCGGCTCAGCTCGGGCCAGTTGGCGCCGAACTGGAACGCCATCACGATGCCGCTCACCACGCCCATCCCGAACGACACCGCAAAGATCCGCAACCAGAAAAAATACAGTCGCTTCCATGCTTCCTCGTGCGTGCGCAGCCAGCGCCATTCCAGAAAGCCCAGCAGATTCGCCAGACCAATGGTGAAAGCGGGAAACAGCACATGGAAGGAAATGACGAAGGCGAACTGGATACGGGACAGCAGCAGCGCTTCCACAGGTCTCTCCTAACGCCGGGCGGTGTGCGAGCGTGCCAGCACAAGGGGGCGCCAGCCGGGCGACGACGCGCGCAACTGGCAACGGTAGCGTGCGCGAGCAGGCGCGCTTGGCGGAGAATGTAAGCCACCGCATTGCGCCGCTTGCAGCGGATGGCGCCGAGCCTGCGCGCATCATGCGCAAAAAAGAGTGACCGAGCGCACCGTGCGTAACGGCGCCGGCGCGTTAGGCACAACAGGCAGTTTACGAGTGCGATGCGCTAATCAAGCAAATATAACCGCGAGTCGCATCACGCTCCGCATCAATGGCGCAGGCAGCGCGGCACCAGCCAATCGGCGAGGACGGCATTCATCGAGTCCGGGATCAGGCATAGGGCGTCGTGTGCCGCCTTGATCGCTTCTGCGTCAGTCAAGTGGGCGCGCGTTGCACGCAGCAGGCTGTGGATAACCCAGCGGGCCCAACACGGTTTTCTGACGGGTTCATGCGGTATCACGGTGGCGTCGGCTTATGGCGGCCCCGGCTGATATCCTGGCACCAATGCACACACGCAAGCGAGCTGAACCCGCGCTCGACCAGCGCGGCCCCTGCCTTCGGACTGGTTTGGTTGCCGCTGCAAACCTTGCACTCCTTGGCGTTTCGGCATTGTCGAGACGGCAACCAGTCACGACCATGACGCTTGGCACTAGCGCAATCGAGCGCTTCCATGCGTACTTCGCCCACAGTCATCACGGCGGGCTCGACTTGGGGGAGAGCGCTGCACCATTCACACACCGTGACAGCAGCATGCAATTTCCGATGTGGTGTGCCAGCGTATTTCCTGCGGCCGTCACAATTCTCAACTGACCATCTATTAGTCATTTCGGACAGAAGCGCTCATGGACCGTCTTTCCTGCGCCATCATCGACGACGACGTGGAGTTCTGCGATCAGGTGGTTGAACTCGCCACCGATAGCGGCTTCCATGCCAAGGGCATCCACACCCTTGGCGAAGCCAGCCGCTGGCTGGACAGCAACTTTCCCGACCTGTTGGTGGTGGATGTTGGCCTGCCAGACGGCAGCGGTTTCGATCTGATAGAAAGGCTCGACCCGGATCACACCCCACAGATCGTCGTGGTGTCGGGCGATTACGCTCGCGAAACCCAGGGCCGTGCAAAGCAGTTCGGGGTGAGCGAATTCTTGACCAAGCCATTCGCCCCGGAACGTCTGGAGCGTGTGCTTGGCGGGTTGCGCGAAGCGCAACAAGGCAACCTGGGCATTGTCGGCAACAGCGACAGCATCGCGATGCTACGCAAGGACATCGTGCGTGTCGCGCCGACCGATTTGAATGTGCTGGTGACCGGCGAAACCGGTACCGGCAAGGATCTGGTCGCGCGCGCCATCCACCGCGTGTCCGGTCGTAGCGGCCGCTTCGTGCCGGTCAACTGCGGCGCCATTCCGGAGGAGTTGCTGGCCAGCCAGTTGTTCGGCCACGAGCGCGGCAGCTTCACCGGCGCCGACCGTCGGCACGCCGGGTTCCTGGAGCAGGCCGCAGGCGGCACGTTGTTCCTGGACGAAATCGGCGAGATGCCCAAGCGGCTGCAGGTGTATCTGCTGCGGGCGATCGAATCGCGCAGTTTCATGCGCGTGGGCGGCAACGAAGAGATTGCACTGGACGCGCGCATCGTGGCAGCGACGCATCAGCATGTGCAGCGCGAGCAGGCGGTGCTACGCGAAGACCTGTTCTACCGTCTCAACGAATATCCGATCCAGGTGCCGCCGCTGCGCGAGCGCCGTGGCGATGCGCGCCTGTTGGGGCTGCGCGTGATCGACGAGCTCAACGTCAAGTACGGCAAACGTAAATTGCCGACCAAGTCGCTGTTGCGCTATCTGGCGTACCACGCCTGGCCGGGCAACGTGCGCGAGCTGCGCTCGTTTATCCACTATCTGTATCTGCGTTCCGACGGCGATCTGTTGAGTGCGCCGGATGTGGAGCAGACCGTGCCGCAGGCCGACGAAGACGGCTTGCTGATTCCTGCCGGCTGGACCATGCGTCAGGCCGAAGATGCCATGATCGAATCGGCATTGGCACGCACGCGCTTCAACAAGAAGGCGGCGGCGCGCGAACTGGGCATCAGCGTGCGTACGCTGCACAACCGACTGAGCGACAAGGACGCGTCGTGAACGATGCTGCATCGCAGGGGCGGCAGCGCGAGCTGCTGCATGAGCTGCGTAACCGTCTCAACGTGATGGGCTTTGCGCTGTATGCCTTGCGTGGCGACACCTCCAAACCGATGGAGACGCTACGCACGGCGCATCAATCGGCCACAGCCTTGCTCAACCAGTTGGGCGAGCAGGAGCGTGCGCAGGCGCAGGGACGTCAGGCGCCGGACGATGCGCCGCCGCGGGAGACCGTGGATCGATAACGCTGGATGCCGGTGCCGGGTCCAGCCGTTGGCGCAGCGGACGACTTGCGGTGTCGCGCCGCTGGCTGACCGAAGGTGGGCGCCGTGGCGCCCACCGGATTCAGCGCTGAATGTCGCCGGTCGTCGAACCGGCACCCGGGCCCGCGCCCAGATCCGCACCGGTGACGCGGTCCAACTCTGGGTTGGACAGCAGCCGTTGCGACATGGCTGCCACCGCCCTGGCCTGGGTTGCATCCAGCGCCACCGATGCGGTGCCGTCGCCGCCATCCACGCAGGCCTGTTCGTCGCGGTCGGCCACCATCTCCCACTGCTCGCCGGAATTCCATGGGCCGACCATGTCGCCCTCGCCTTGGGACATGTTGTAGTAGATATCGGTGAAACGCGGATCGCCCGGCAACTTGCCCGGGGGGAAGTTCGGCTCGATCGCATACAGCGCCTTTTCGAACGACTTCTGATGCGCCACTTCGCGTGTCATCAGAAAGCGCAGGGCATCGACGATGCCGGGGTCGCTGGTGACGGTGATCAAGCGCTCGTAGACCAGCTTGGCGCGGGCCTCGGCGGCGATGTTGGAGCGCATGTCGGCGGTCGGACAGCCGATCGAATCCACATACGCGGCCGTCCACGGCGTGCCGGCCGAGTTCACCAGTGCCGGCCCGCCACCGTACAGGATCTGCTGGGTGTGGCTGGTACTGTTCTGGGTCATGCTGCGCATGTCCATGGCCTCTTCCATGCCCTCGGACAGCACTGCCTTCGGCCCCTGATTGAGCATGGCGATGATCGAACCGATGATTTCCAGATGGCTGAGTTCTTCGGTGGCGATATCGAACAACAGGTCCTTGCGACCAGGATCGCTCTCGCCCAGCGCCTGGGTGAAGTAGCGCATCGCAGCGGCAAGCTCGCCTTGCGGCCCGCCGAACTGCTCCAGCATCAGCGTGGCCAGCTCCGGATTGGGCGCGGCAACGCGCACCGTGTACATCAAACGCTTGTTATGCATGAACATGAAGTGTTCCTTGGCTGGCGCCCCTGCAACTACAACGCCTTGCGGCGTGCAGACACGTGGAAGCGTTGGCTTAAAAAAGGAGGCCCGCATGGGCTGCGGGCCTGTGCTGGGCGGTAGGTGCTGCGCAGTGGGTCAGGCGGCCTTGCTGGCCTTGGCCGCTTTCTGATTGCCGCCTTGCTCTGCCAGCAGGGTCAGTTTTTCATCGGTGGCTTTTTCTTCTTCAAGTGTTGCCAGCAGCAGCGGCAGCGCATCGGCATAGCCGAGTTGCCTGGCCATCGCTGCGATGGTGCCGTAAGAGGCGATTTCGTAATGCTCCACCTTCTGCGCCCCGCCGATCAGCGCGGCATCGCGGACCGGGCCGGCTTCGATGTCTTCGATCACCTCGCGGCTTTCTTCGACCAGGCCTTCCATTGCCGCGCACTTGATGCGCTTGAGCTTGATACCCAGCACTTCGACCACCTGGTCGATGCGTTCGATCTGGCCCAGGGTTTCTTCCAGATGGGTTTCGAACGCGCTTTTCAATTTCGGTTCGGTCGCCGCACGTGCCAGGCGCGGCAACGACTTAGTCAGTTGTTTTTCGGCGCTGTAGATATCTGACAGCTCATGGATGAAGAGTTCTTCGACAGTCTTGATCGCCATGGGTGATTCCTGCGTGTTGGTCAAAGGTTGAACATGGCGGTCACCGCTGAGCGGTAAAGCGTTCTGGTTGTTCGCGTTCGATAAGACGCGAGCACGATTGCTTTCCGGCGCGCGATCTCCGCTGTGGGATGGCGCGCTTGCGCCCGGCCGTTACCGCGTAATCGCCAAGCTAATCCTGCGAGTGTTAGCGCGATCGGTAGGCAGGGTGATCCCGATGCGAGAACGACCTGTGCCATAACGCCCTGCGTACACGCATCGCTCACGCAGGTGCCAGGCAGCGCCCGCGTTGACTGGCAGTGATTGCTGCGTGGGCGGGGCGCATCGCGGTCGCCTGCGCTGGGCCGCAGGAATGCGCAGCGGCGTTACCACGGATGCGGTCTCGCCGAGAGACGGATCGGCCGCGCGTGGGCAACGCCGATGGGTTACAACAGTGATCGAACTTTCTGCGAGACGCGCGATGACGCCGCTGGACAAACCATTACGTCGCGAACTGCAGCTCGGCGATCAGGCATATACCTTGATCATCGATCCGCAAGGTTTGAAGTTGGTTGAGAAAGGCAAGCGCAAAGGCGTGACCTTGCGCTGGGACGAACTGGTCAGCGGCGATGCCGCGCTAGCCAGTGCATTGCAGGCGTCGCTTGAAGACCATTAGCGCTGCGATGCGGAACGGCATTTAGAGCGCTGACAGAACAACTGCACACACCGCCAGGCGAGCGCGGCGGGCGCCCAGTGCAGCATGTATGACGCATGCACTGCGATTCGCATGCGCCGTACATGCATACCTGCAGAGTGCTTATCAGGTGTTGTAGCTGCTCTTGGCGTCTATCGATAGTCAGACGACCAGCGCAAGCGCAGTGGTCGGCTTGGCATGACCCTCCGAAGCGACGGCGTCTGGCAGACGCCACTGCATATCCCAGCAGGCGCACACACCTTGGTGCACTCCGCACGCAGTCCATCAATGCGTGCGCACCGCTCAGCCTGTTGCGAACAGCTTCGCAAGCTCGCGCACCGCCGCTTCCGATGCTGCGCGATCAGGCGTACCGTCTGCGTTATTGAAGTCGTGCGCGCCTTGCGCTTGCACCAGCAGGCCGTCGCGCCGCGGCACCACGTTGAGATTGTGGCCGCGCCAGACCAGCCCATAGGTGACTTCCGGTTGCGGGACCAGGCGCGCTGTCTGCCCGCGCACCGGGATCACGCTCTCATCGCCCAACAAGGCGCGCGCACCGTAACCGGTGGCGTTGATCAGAATCTTCTCGTGCAGGTCGCTGAACTGGCGCGGGTGCTCGAACTCCCGCGTGTAGAGCTCGCCGCCTGCCTGCAGAAAATCCTCCATCAACAAGCGTGCGTAGGCGCTAAGGTTGAAGGTGAGCTGGCTGTAGCGGCGCACGAACGGCACCGGAAACGGATGGCTGCCGGCCGCCACCGGTTGCGAGTCCGGGCCGAGATCATCGATCAGGTCGCGTTCCAGCGACGGATAGTTCGGTTCATGCGCTTCGGTAGAGACGACAGGTTGATCGAACGGCACGTCCGAGAGCACGTAGCCATCGCGCCATTCAATCGGCTCGCCGGGCAGACCCAGTAAGGTCTGATAACGACGAAACGACGTGCGCGCCATCTCTTCCCAACGCGTCTTGAAATCGGCAGTGGCGTATTCGCTGGTGCAGACGCGCGAATCCGGCGACCACACGCCGGTGGCATAGAACGAGCGCACGTCCGGAAGCCGCTCGTGCGCATAGATGCGCACGCGCAATCCGGAGCGCTGCGCCACCAGGGCAGTGGTCAGGCCGATCGCGCCACAGCCGATCACCGCCAACTCGCGCGCGGCGGGGTCGGCCGCTCGCACCAGCCGCAGCGCCTGTTCGGCCGCGCCCCAGGAGAGCGACCACCCGCTGCCGCCATGCCCGTAGTTGTGCACCACCGTCTTGCGGCCGATGCGCTCGGCTTCGATCCGCGGCCCCTGCGCACGGAACGGGCGCGTGCAACCGTTGATGGCGATGATGCGATCGACCGAGGCGCGCATCGGTGCCAATGGCGGCATATCCGCGAACGGTGCAGGCGAACTACCCGGCAGCGTCACCGGCAGTGCGGTGGGCGGAATGGCCAGCGCCTTGTCGGTTGCTGCCCAGCTCGCGGTGGAGGCGGTCGCCAGCGCAACACCGGCGCTGCGTAGAAAATGACGACGGTGCATGCAACTCCCTGACGTGCTGTGATGGGTTGAGGTGATCGCCACGCTGCGGCGAGCCATGCCTGCGTAACCGCGCGCTGTTGCCATATCACTCCGTGCGATCCGCCGCTGCCGGCCGCCGGACGCGACATGCGCAGCGCCTGCAGGTGCCCAGCATAGCGCGCGCATCGACCACTGCCTGCGCCGCAGCGCCAAGGTTTCGCGCCGCAATCCTGGCGCTTGATCCCGCGCTGGCGGCCATTCGTCGCCACGGGCTTCCGTCGTGGCGCGCGCCGGCTATGCTCGCCGCGTCCCATCCCAACGAGCTGCCATCCGTGTCCGCCAGCGTCTTCCTGATCGTGCGTATCGTGTTCGCCTGGGCCGCCGCGTTGGTGGTGGCCGGCATCATGTGGGCGCAGTTGTTCGGCTCGGTCGGCCCGGTCTTTGCGCTGGCCTGCATGGTCTTGCTGACGCTGGCATTGATGAGTTCGATCACTCATGTGCGGCGGGTGCGCCTGATCGCCGATCGGCTGGATCACACCACCTTGTCCACCCGTCAGCGTCGTCAGATCGAAGTGCCGCTGGATGTGCAGGCCAGCTTCGCGGTCATGGAAGAGGCGGTGCGTGCGCTGCCACGCGTACAGGATATCGAGTGTGCGCCGGGTAGCCTGCTGATCCGTGCCAAGGTGCGCCGCATCGACCCGTATGAAGGACGCCAGCCGTCGCGCTGGAATCTGTTCGCGCGCTTTGCCATCACCCACAACCAGATTTTGACCACGATCACGCCGGGGCAGGGCACCAGTAGCGTCACGGTGCTGTGCGAGCCCGACGCCGGCGCGTGGGTGGACCTGTTTGCGGTGGACGAAGGCAGCAATTACGAAAACGCCGAGGCGATCAATCGTGCGGTGGTGCGCCGGGTCGGTGAGCAGCGTCGTGACGAACAGGCCGCCGCCGAGCAATCGGTGATGGAAAAGGAACTGGCCGTGGCGCGCCTGAATCTGCTGCATGCGCAGGTCGAACCGCACTTTCTCTACAACACGCTGGCCAGTGCGCAGGTGCTGGCGCGCACCGACCCGCCGCGCGCCGACATCATGATCGGCCATCTGATCCAGTACCTGCGCAGCTCGCTGCCCAGCGCCGACGGCGCCATCGCCACCCTGGGCGAAGAACTCGAACGCACCCAGGCGTACCTGGAGATCCTGCGTATTCGCATGGGCACGCGGCTGGCCTTGCAGGTCGAAGTGCCCTACGAACTGCGCGCGCTGCCGCTGCCGTCGATGATGTTGCAGACGCTGGTGGAAAACGCGATCAAACACGGGCTGGAAGCCAAGCCCGGCGGCGGTACCGTGTGGATTCTGGCGCGTCGCCATGACGACCATGCCACGCTCACCGTGGCCGACGATGGCCAGGGCTTCAACACGCACAGCCAGGGCACCGGCATCGGCCTGAAGAACCTGCGCGAGCGGCTGAAGTTGATCTATGCCGACAAGGCGAGCTTTGCCATCGTGTCCAATTTCCCCAGCGGGGTGGCTGCCACGATCAGTCTGCCGCTGCCTGCGCAGCTGGTTGCCGCGCCCTCACCGCCGCCGGTGTCCACTGCGGCCGCGCACGCTCCGCAGGTGCAGGCATGAGCGCGCTGCGTGCGGTGGTTGCCGAAGACGAAGCGTTGCTGCGGCAGTCCTTGCTCGCGCTGCTGGCCGAGGTGTGTCCGCAGCTGCAGGTGGTGGGTGAATGCGAAGACGGTGCCAGCGCGCTGGAAACCATCGCCACCCAGCAACCGGATGTGGTGTTTCTGGATATCCGCATGCCCGGCCTTACCGGCATCGAAGTGGCACGCGCGATGCGCGAGGTCAGCCCGCGCACGCAGGTGGTCTTCGTCACCGCCTACGATCAGTACGCCATCGACGCGTTCGAACACGGTGCGGTGGACTACCTGCTCAAGCCCATCAGCCGCGAGCGCCTGCAGGCCGCCTGGCAGCGCGTGCAACAACGCGCCGCTGCCGGTCAGCCGGATGGCGCGCTGTTGGAGACCTTGCTGCAGCGTCTGTCGGCACGCCCGGCCGCCACGAACGCTGCACCGCCGCTAGCCTGGCTCACCGCCAGCAGCGGCCGCGAGACACGCTTGATCGCGCTGGAAGAGGTGGCGTATTTCCAGGCCGATCAGAAATACACCACGGTGATGACCGCCGCCGGCGAAGCGGTGTTGCGCACGCCGCTGCGCGAATTGCTGGATGTGCTGGATCCGCAGGTGTTCAAGCAGATCCACCGCTCCACCATCGTCAACATGAAGGCGGTCGCTTCGGTGGTACGCGACGACACCGGCAAGGGCCGGCTGGCGCTGCGCGGCCGCAGCGAAACGCTGACTGTCAGCCAGCCGTTCATGAGCCTGTTCCGCGGCATGTAGCTGCGGTGAGCAACACGTTGCGGGCGGTCGTCAGGCAGGTGCGGACGGCACGCTCAACCCGAAGTGCAAGCGTGAGTGGTCCATCCGTTCCCGCACAGCGTCCGCATCCGTCTGACGTCTCGCAGTTGTGGTGCCGGCCATTCCGATTTCCCCCGTTCGCATCAATGAAAGGACTTCCTCCATGCGCCTGATCGCCTCCCTGGTGTACTGCCTGCTCGCCCTGGCCGGCTGCCATGAACGCAATGGCACCACCTCGATCACCCGTGCCACCAGCGATGGCCGCGATGTGATCTTCAGCAAGACGCTGACCACGGCGACTACGACCAACGTGCATTGCCTGGCCAGCAATTCCGGCCACTGCTATTACCTGATCTACGAAGAACAGTGCGCGACCCGCAGCGCCGGCAGCACCGCCAGCGCGCCGGCCTGCGCCCGCAAGACTCTGGACAGCTTTGCACTGGCGCCGGGGCAGATGCGCGAATTACGCGGCGTCTCCGGCCAGGCGCACACCTGCGTGGCCACCGCGGCACCACGTGCCGATTGCGACGGCTGAGCGCCATCGGCTGACGTGTGCGGGCGGGCCGCGCGGCACAGGATCAGCGGGACACGAAGGGCAACGACTCCAGTAAGCCTGAATACGCACTGACGACAAGCGGTCGCTTCTGCGATCATTACAGGCTTGTTGCCGGTTCACGGCGCCCTCACTGCCAGGCTTCTCATGTCCGAACACTCGCTACGCCGCGACGTTGGCCCCTTCGCCCTCATGCTCACCGGCCTGGGCTCGATCATCGGTTCCGGCTGGCTGTTCGGTGCCTGGCGCGCTGCCGGCCTGGCCGGCCCCGGCGCGATCTGGGCCTGGATTCTCGGTGCGGCGATCATCACCACCATCGCGCTGTCCTATGCGGAACTGGGAGCGATGTTCCCCGAGTCCGGCGGCATGGTGCGCTACAGCCATTACTCGCACGGCTCGCTGGTGGGCTTCATCGCCGGCTGGGCCAACTGGATCGCAATCGTGTCGGTGATCCCGGTCGAGGCCGAGGCCTCGGTGCAGTACATGGCCTCCTGGCCATGGGCCTGGGCGCAGGGCCTGTATGTGCAGGCACCCGGCGGGGCGGGGGAGTTGTCGGTACCCGGCCTGCTGATTTCGGCGATGCTGGTGCTGGTGTATTTCTTCCTCAATTTCTGGAGCGTCAAGCTGTTCGCGCGCTCCAATACCCTGATCACCGTGTTCAAGCTGGTGGTGCCGGCGGCGACCGGCGTGGCCCTGATCGCCAGCGGCTTCCATAGCGAAAACTTCAGCGTCGGCATCCACGGCGATGCGCACGTAATCGACCTGGCCGCGGTGCTTACCGCGGTGGCTACCGCCGGCATCGTCTTCAGCTTCAACGGCTTCCAGAGCCCGGTGAACCTGGCCGGCGAAGCACGCAACCCGGGCCGCAGCATTCCGTTCGCGGTGCTGGGCTCGATCGCGCTGGCCACGGTGGTCTACGTGATCCTGCAGGTGGCCTATATCGGCGCGGTACCGCCGGACCTGCTGGCCAAGGCTGGCTGGCACGGCATCGATTTCCGCTCGCCGTTCGCCGAGCTGGCCATCATCGTCAACCTGCACTGGCTGGCGATGCTGCTCTACATCGATGCGTTCGTCAGCCCCAGCGGCACCGGCATCACCTATACCGCGACCACCGCGCGCATGGTCTACGGCATGGAAAAGAACGGCACCATGCCGGCTGCGCTGGGCAAACTGCACCCGGTCTGGGGCGTGCCGCGCATGGCCATGTTCTTCAACCTGGCGGTGTCGTTCGTGTTCCTGTTCTTCTTCCGCGGCTGGGGCACGCTGGCGGCGGTGATCTCGGTGGCCACCATCATTTCCTACCTCACCGGCCCGATCAGCGCGATGGCGCTACGCCGCCACGCCCCGGAACTGCACCGCCCGCTGCGCATCGCCGCGCTGCCGGTACTGGCCGGCGTGGCCTTCGTGATGGCCACCGAGCTGCTGTACTGGGCGCGCTGGCCGCTGACCGGCGAGATCATCCTGCTGATGGTCGTGGCGCTGCCGGTGTACTGCTACTACCAGGCCAAGCAGGGCTGGCCGGACCTTGGCCGCAACCTCAAGGGCGCGGCCTGGATGATCTGCTACCTGCCGACGATCGCGCTGCTGTCCTGGGCCGGCAGCAGCGACTTCGGCGGCCACGGCTATCTCAGCTACGGCACCGATCTGGCTGTTGTCGCCGCAGTAGGCGTGGTGTTCTACATCTGGGGCGTGCGTAGCGGTTGGCGTACCCCGTCGGTGGAGAAGGCGGTTGCGCAGGCGTAGCTGATTGCGCGTTCGGGTGCGCTGCTAGCCGGCGATCACTACCGTAAACCGGCGGGCAGTAGCGGCTGGGAATAAAACAAAACGGCCGGTGCATTGGGCACCGGCCGTTTTGTATCCAGCGGAATCATCGCTGCAGGTGGATGTGGCTGGGTCAGCGCTTCACCGCATCCACCGCTGGCGCTTGTCAGGAATTAACCACCAGCCGTGGTGCGCCATCGAAGCGATCGAGGTCGCGCAACAATTCGGTGTAGCGGCGCAAGCGCCCCATTTCGCGCATGTTGACGATGTCTTCATGGCGCAACTCGCGCTTGGAGGTCACCTCCTGCTTGTAGCGCAGCACTTCCGGGTAGCGGCGCGTCATCTCCAGCGCGTCGGCAACGCACTCGACCGAGTCGGCATCCGGCGTCACCCGCGCGCGGCTGTTGAAGGCGCGCAACCACCGTTCGAAACCGGCGCTGTGGTCGAACAGGTCGGCGATGTACCACATCACGAACAGGATGGACGCCCACGAGGTGAAAATGATCACCACGCGGCTGAAGGTGAGGTGGTAGTCGTTCTGCCACAGCTGGTGGGTGATCACGCCCAGCAACACCAGCGAAATGGCCTGCCAGCCGATGATCGAGGCGATCACCCACTGTTTCTTGGCCACCTTGAGCAGATCGAGCTCTTCGTCGAGCTGGGCATCGGTCTTGTCGCGCCAGTAGACGACCTGTTCGTCGAAGGAGCGCCGATGGAGTGCGTTGTCCTGCAATAGCAGGCCTAAACCCTGGAACAAAGCGATCATGACAAGCTCCTGACGGATGGCTGGTACGAACGACTTGCTGCACTGGCCGCGGCCGGTGCCCTGGAGCGTCCGTAACGTGCTGGCGATGCAGGGCGTTGTCGGACGGTCTTAGTTCTAGCACTTTCGCTGTGCATGGCAATGCCTCAGGCGAAGCCGTGGCCACGCCATTCTGCGCATGCGCGCACAAATTGCTGAATTCAGGCGGATTTAGCGCACTGTCGCCGAGGCCTGCCTGCGCTCCATCTCCGATCTTGCTGCACTGCACACCTGATGCTGCGGCAATCGCCACGTGCGATAGGGTGGGGAAGCCGTCTTGTTTGGCATGTTGAAAGCGATGACGCAGGGCATTTGTGCAACGCCGAGCCGGCTCGTAGAAAGGGGGGCATTGATGAGTGACTGGCCGATCGCTGCACCATGCAGATGCCAAGCCACCGCCCCGCATTCCCACGGCCTCACCACGACCGTCCCCAGATGGCAGTCGCCATCGCTGACGCACGAGCAGGTGCCTGGTCGGCAATGCGCTGATCTGGCGTTGCAGATGACATGCGTATCATCGCAGCATGTCAGCCGTCCTGCGTACGCTCACCGCCCCCGTCGCCAAACAGATCCACCGTTGGGTGCTCGGCGCCTTTCCGCGTGGGCAGAGCACCATTGAATACGATCAGCCGCTGGGCGATCCGGGCATCTTCGGGCCCGATAGCATCACCTGGCGCATCCACTCTGAATTTCCAGGCATGCTGTCCGGCGGTTTGTGCGCATTGATGTTGCAGTTGTTGCATCCGCGTGCGCTGGCCGGGGTGTACGACCATTCCAACTTCCGCACCGACCTGATCGGGCGGCTGCGGCGCACAACCAACTTCGTCGCCGGCACCACCTACGCCCCACGTGCGGAGGCCGAACAGCTGATCGTCCGCGTGCGCAAGATCCACTCGCATATCCGCGGCCACACTGCTGACGGCGTGCCCTACGACGCCAACGACCCGCAGTTGCTCACCTGGGTGCATGTCACCGAAGCCTATGGGTTTTTGCAGGGATGCCGGCGCTATTGCCGTGATGTGCCCACTGCCATCGCCGACCGCTATTACGACGAAGCGCGACGCGTTGCCGAAGCGCTAGGTGCAGCCGACGTGCCTGCCAGCGAGGCGCAGGTGGATGCGTATTTTGCATCGGTCCTTGGAGAGTTACGCATGGACGCGCGCTCGCGCGAAGTGCTGGACATCCTCACCAGTATCCAGCTACCGGTGCCCGCGGCAGGCCTGTCGCGGGGCGTATTTCTCGGTGCCGGCACGGCCTTGTTGCCAAGTTGGGCTAGCGACATGCTCGGCCGCACCACCACGCAACGCGCGCAGGCGCGCGCATCGGCACGTCTGCTACGCAGCATGTCGCCGCTGTTCCGCACGGCCTTGCGCGACGGGCTGTCTGCGCGCGCGTGCAGGCGCATGGAATTACCGCCGGCGATGTTGCTGGAGTGGCCTGGCAGAGCGTAATGCCGGTGGGGCGAAGTGACAGGGTGTTGCGCAGTGGCAAGCCGCATGAGATGCGCCCGGTGGCCGCATTTTGATCGCAGACACCCATGATGTATACGAGCGTGCAGCGGCATCGTATTCTCCCCAAGTTGTCTACTGGGGTGAGTGGACTTCCCAGTATGGGTAATTGGCATTCAGCGCTAGCTCGACCATTGCGTGGAGAAACTGCGTTGCAGTCACCAGCACCGACAACACCTACCAAATCTTGACCCGCTGCTCCGGCGCCAGATACAGCCGCTGGCCCTGCGTCACATCGAAGGCGGGATACCACGCATCCAGATTGCGTACGGTTTGCGCGCGCAAGCGGCCGGGTGCGTGCACGTCGGTGAGCACGATATTGCGCAGTGCCGCGTCGCGATATTTGCTGCGCCAGGCCTGCGCAAAACCGAGGAAAAAGCGCTGATCCGGGCTGAAACCGTCGATGGTCTGCGGTTGCTTACCCTGCAGCGACAATTGGTAGGCATCGTATGCCGTGGCCAGGCCCGCGACGTCGGCGATGTTTTCACCCAGTGTCAGCTTGCCGTTGACCGACAGATCGTCAAACGGTTTGTAGGCACTGAACTGCGCGGCCAGCGCGTTGCCGGCGCTCTCGAACTTCTTCAGGTCTTGCGGCGTCCACCAGTTGTGCAGTTCGCCGTGTTCATCGAACAGCGCGCCCATGTTGTCGAAGCTATGACTGATCTCGTGCCCGATCACCGCACCGATCGCGCCATAGTTCACCGCATCGTCGGCGGCTGGGTCGAAGAACGGCGGTTGCAGGATTGCCGCCGGGAAGATCAGGCGGTTTTCCAGTGGCACATTCAGCGCGTTGACTTCCTGCGGCAGCATGTACCACTCGCGGTGATCGACTGCCTTACCCAGCTTGGCCAGATTGCGGCGGTACTCGAACAATTGGGCACGTTCCACATTGCCCAGCGCATCGTCGCGGCGCACGTCCAGCCCGCTGTAGTCTCGCCAGTTGTCCGGGTAGCCAACCGCCACCGTCAAGCCGGCGATTTTCGCTTTGGCGTGCTGCTTGGTCTCGGCACTCATCCACTCCAGTGCATCGATGCGCTTGCCGAACGCGATGACGATGTTCTTGACCATCTCTTCGGCGCGCGTCTTGGTCTGCGCGCTCACGTACTTCTGCACGTAGCGCTTGCCGACCGCTTCGCCCAATGCGGCGTTGGTCGCGTCGATGCCGCGTTTCCAGCGCTGGCGCTGCTGCGGGGTGCCTTCCAACGTCGTGCCGTAAAACGCGAAGCGCTCGTCGGCGAAGGCCTTGGACAGATACGGCGAGGCGCGATCCAGCGCGCGGAAGCTCAGATAATCTTTCCAGGTCTGCAGCGGCTCGGACTGCACCAGCGCCGACAATCCGCTCACTGCGCGCGGCTGCCACACGATGAAATCCTGCTGTGCGTTCAGACCGGCGGCGTCGAAGAACAGCGCCCAGTCCAGGCCGGGAGCATTGTGCGCGAAATCGGCCTGTTTCCAGGCATTTGCGCCGGCCTGCACATTGTTGGTCTGCTCAGGCGTGGCGTGCACGCGCGCCATGGCGACTTCCAGTTCCAGGATGCGCTCGGCCTTCGCGGGCGCATCGCTGATGCCGGCCAGCTCCAGCAGCGTGACAATGTGCGCGCGGTAGGCCTCGCGCAGCTGTGCCATGCGCCCACCGTCCAGGTAGAAACTGCGCTCGGGCATGCCCAGGCCGCCTTGCACCAGATAGGGCACGTAGCGACCTGGATGATGCAGGTCCTGCGACACCCACAGGCCGAACAGTCGGTCGGTATAGAAATTGGTGGAGTTGAGCAAATCCACATCGGCGCGCAGCTGGCCGCCCAAGGTGCGCGCTAGCGCCTGCTTGTCGTCGAGCTGGGCGATCGCATCCAGTTCCGGTTGCACCGGGCGCACGCCCTTGGCCTCGATGCTGGCTTCATCCATGTAAGCGGCGTAGTAGTCGCCGATCTGCTTGTCTTCCCCGGTGACGCGGTCGTTGGCGGCAGCGCCTTCGATGATGTCGCGGCTATGCCGCTCGGTCTCGATGGCGATGGAGACGAAGCTGTTGAAGCTGGAGCGGTCTTCCGGAATCTGCGTGGTCTTGACCCAGTTGCCGCTGGCGTACGAGAAAAAGTCGTCGCCCGGCGCCACGCTGCGGTCCATGCCGGCCACATCGAAGCCGAAATCGCCGAGCTTGGGCTGACTAGGAGGTGGCGCTGGGTGCGTGCTCGCGGCCGGGGTCGCGCCATCGCGGTGGCACGCTGCGGTGGTCAGCAGCGCGGCAGACATGGCAGCGATCAGGACGGGGCGATGCAAAAATGCCATGCGGCGCAACTCGTATAACCGGAACAGAAAGCACAGTGTAAGTGGCCTGCGGTGCCACGTGCCGGTTCGCGGGCAGGCGACGCTGCGGATCGTGGTAGTGCGGACACGCTCGGTTCAGCGCCGGCGTTGATACCAGAAGCCGAGTGCATCGCGGGTCTGCAGCATGCGTCGTCCATGCCACAGAAATCGCAGCAGCAGGCCGAGGTGTTCGCGCTTGGAAAAGCTGCGCAATTTGCGGTCGGAGGTGTGCACGGTCTGGCGCAAGATTACAAAGCGTCCGCAGCGCGCCAGCGCCCGACTCAGGGCCACATCTTCGCCGGCGTAGTAACGCGTGTCGAAGCCACCCGCGCTGACGAATGCCATCCGCGTGCAGAACAGAAAGCACCCGGGCGCAATGCCGGACACACGAAAAAACCAGCCAAAAAACGCCTGCGCCATGCGCTCGGACCACACGCGCTTGCCCTGCAAATGCACGTGCGCACCGCCGCCCACCGCGCCGGCATCCAGTGCAGCCAATGCGGCGCCAACAACTTGCGGATTGATCAGGGTGTCGGCATCCAGAAATAACAAGCGGTCGCCTTGTGCGGCCTGCGCGCCGGCGTTACGCGTCGCGGCGATGTGGCGCAGCTGCACCTCCAGTACCTGCGCGCCATGGCTGCGTGCGATGGCCGCAGTGGCGTCTTCGCAGGCATCGGCCACCACAATCACCTCATAGTCCAGCTGCATCGCTTGCGCGCAAGCATGCAGGCACTGCAGCGTGTCGCCGATCAGGGCGGCCTCGTCATGGGCGGGAATCACGAAGGACAGCATGGGCGTGGTTCGTGTGGGCTGTGCCCAGTCTGCAAGGTGCAGCGACGCGATGATGTGAGCGGGAACGGTCAATACGATCCACTCGGGATCAAGCGAGCACTGCGGCGCAGGCACATGCCACTTCATCGCGCGTGATGTCTTGGATGGCGGCATTGGTAGGTAGCAAGCTCACCAACGCCAACGCCAACGTCAACGCAGTGTCGCAACGATCGCTGCGGCCACTGCGGTGACGACCAGCGCGGCTCAGCGGTTGACCGCACCCATCATCGCTTCCGGATAGCGCGTGCCGGCCGCGGCCTGCGCCGGGAAGATCGCATCAAGACGTGCCAGCTCGTCCGGCATCAGTGCCGCATCCAGCGCCGCGATGTTTTCTTCCAGATAGGCCAGCCGCTTGGTGCCCGGAATGGGGATCAAGTCCTGGCCCTGCGCCAACACCCAGGCCAGCGCCAATTGTCCGGGCGTGATGCCCTTGTCGGCAGCGATCGCCTTGACTTGCTCCACCAGCTGCAGGTTGCGGGTGAAGTTGTCACCCTGAAAACGCGGCGAGTGGCGGCGGTAATCGTCGGCATCGAAATCGTCTGGCGACGAAAACGCACCGGTCAAAAATCCGCGGCCGAGCGGCGAGTACGGCACGAACCCGATGCCGAGTTCGCGCACCGTGGCGAACACGCCGTTATCTTCCGGCTCGCGCGACCACAGTGAATATTCGGTCTGCACCGCGGTGATGGGATGCACCGCATGCGCGCGGCGAATGGTGGCTGCGGCCGCTTCCGACAAACCGAGAAAGCGCACCTTGCCCTGTTCGACCAGGCGCGCCATCGCGCCTACGGTGTCTTCGATCGGCACGTTGGGGTCGACGCGGTGTTGGTAATACAGGTCGATATGTTCAACGCCCAGCCGACGCAGACTGGCCTCGCAGGCGGACTGCACATACGCCGGGCTGCCATCAATGCCACGCACGGACGGATCGTTGGGGTCGAGCTTGATGCCGAATTTGGTGGCCAAGAACACTTCATGGCGGCGCGAGGCAATCGCCTTGCCGACCAGCACTTCATTGGTGTGCGGGCCGTACATGTCGGCGGTGTCGAGCAGGCTGATGCCACGGTCGAGCGCGCGGTGGATCACCGCGATCGAAGCGGCCTCGTCGCTGCGGTCGCCATAGAACGCGCTCATGCCCATGCAGCCAAGGCCGAGCGCCGAGACGGTGGGGCCGGAACGGCCAAGCGTGCGGGTTTGCATGGTGGGGGACTCCGTGCAGCAAAAGGTCGGGCAACAATGGCGCGCAAGGCGTTAGCGCGATGTGGCCCACACGCTAACGCACAGCCCGCGCAGCTCGGCAGGCAACGCTGCCGAGCTGCGCGGGCTGTTGTGACGTGCGATCAGCCCTTGAGCTTGGCGGCGAATTCGGCAACGCGCTTGCCGAACAGCTTGGCCGTTTCCAGATCGCCGCTGCGCGGTGCTTCGTCCGGCGATGCGTCCGACGGCGAAATCGCCAGCGCGCCGCCCCAACCGCCCGTCCAGTTCACGTCCTGCGGCCCGTGTGCCTTGGTGTTTGCTGGCGGCAGCCCGGTGCCCACCCAGATCTGGCCATGCTGCTGCGACAGGGTCCACAGATACTGGATGGTGGTGGCCTTGTCGCCGTTTGCCGAGGCCGAGTTGGTGAAACCGGCAGCGACCTTGTCCTGCCATGCCTGCGCAAACCACGGCTTGGAGCTGGCATCGGCAAACTTCTTGAACTGCCAGGCCGGGCCGCCCATGTAGGTGGGGCTGCCGTAGATGATGGCGTCGGCGGCACCGATCGCCTCCCAGGCGTCGTCGGGCAGGTTGCCGTCCTGGTCGATGCGGTACAGCGTGGCCTCGCCGACACTGGCGGCCCCTGCATGCACGGCTTCGGCCTGCTTGGCGGTGTGGCCGTAGCCGCTGAAATACACAATGGCGATCTTGCTCATGGACACTCCTGGTGAACGAGGAAGCGGATTGTGCGCATACCGATCACGACAGCAGAATGACCACGCACGGGACGAACTGTTGCCGCGGTTGTTTCCTCGGGCGTGTGAACGGTGATGCGCCTGCCGAGGTGGTGCGTGTGGCCGGGGTGCGCCTGCCTGCGTCACGTCATGCGCCAGCGATTGTAATCTCTGCGTCTGCGTCACTCGGCCTCGGCCTCGGCCTGCATAGACTGCTTGCCGACGAGCGACTTTGATTGCATGCACGTGCAGATGCGCGAGGTGTTTTTGGCATCGCCCGCAGCGCTCAACCGGGTCCGGGCTCGGCCATGCACTCGATCAGGTAATCGATGAAGCTGCGCACCTTCGGCGCCAGGTGGCTGCGACTGGTGTAGACCGCAAAGATGCCGATTTCACCAAGGGTGTATTCGGGAAGAATGCGCACCAGGCGCCCGGCGGCGAGATGCGGTTCGGCCAGGAAATCCGGCTGCATCACGATGCCCTGTCCTGCCAGCGCGGCAGCGTTCAGCACATGCCCGTTGTTGGCGCGCAGGCCGCCGTGTAGGCGCACATCGATAGCGCCTTCGGGGCCATGAAAGCGCACCTCATCGCCGCTGGGCGAGTAGTGGTAGAGCAAGCATTCGTGGCCGGCCAGATCGGATGGGTGCTGTGGCGTGCCCACACGCGCCAGATAGGCCGGCGATGCACACGGCAGTATCCGTACCTTGCCCAACTGCCGTGCGATCAGCATCGGCGCCGGTTGGCGAGTGATACGAAGGGCGACATCGAAGCCTTCTTCGACCATGTCGACCAGGCGGTCGGACAGCGACAGGTCCAGCTCCACCTGCGGGTAGCGCGCGCGAAATCCCGGCAGCAACGCGCCCAGACGCTCAATGCCATAACTCACCGGCGCATTCACCCGCAGCACGCCGGCCGGCTCCAACGCCTGCGCGCCAATGGTGGCTTCCAGGTCGTCCAGATCGGCGAGCAGTTGCAGGCAGCGCTGGTAGTACGCACTGCCGGCACTGGTCAGGCTGACCCGGCGGGTGGTGCGGTTGAGCAGACGGGTGCCGAGCCGCTGTTCGAGCGCAGCAACCTGACGGGTGACGCTGGCGGTGGAGCGGTCCAATGCATCGGCGGCGGCGCTGAAACCACTGCGCTCGGCCACGGCAGTGAACACGCGCATCGCATCGAGGGTATCCATGACAACTCCGATTATTTCATTTAGTGAAATAAATTATCTGAAGTGCGCGTATTTATCAGATTTTTTTAAGGAATAGGCTGTGGTGGTCCTCAACGGAGTCCATCCCATGACCACTGCCTTCGCAACTCCACGCACCGCCGCCTCCGGCACGGCCGTGCTGCGCATCAGCCTGGGCGTGCTGTTTCTGGTGCATGGTTTGACCAAACTAGTGGTCTTCACGCCAGCCGGCACTGTGGGGTATTTCCAGTCGCTCGGCCTGCCCGCTGCATTGGCGTATGTCAGCATGACGCTGGAACTGGGCCTCGGCGTGTCCTTGTTGCTGGGCATCTATGCGCGCTGGGTCGCGCTGCTGGGCGTGCCGCTGCTGCTGGGCACGATTGTGACGGTGCATGGTGCCAACGGGTTCGGTTTCTCCAACCCGGGCGGCGGCTGGGAATACCCGGCGCTGTGGGCGGTGTTGCTGATCGTGCAAGCCCTGCTCGGCGAAGGCGCGTGGGCGCTGAAGCCGGCGCGTTGAGGCTGCCTGTCGTTCTTCCGAGGAGTACGCCATGACCCGTTTGCCTTCCCTGTACATCTCGCACGGATCGCCGATGACTGCGCTGCAGCCAGGGCAGGTCGGCGAGCGGCTGGCCGACTTGCGGCGAGCATTGCCACGGCCGCGCGCGATCGTCGTTGCGTCCGCGCACTGGCTGGGCCGTCGCCCGCTGGTCAGCGGCGCGGCGCGGCCGCCCACCATCCATGACTTCGGCGGCTTTCCGGCGCCGCTGTACGAGCTGGAATATCCCGCGCCCGGCGAACCGGCGCTGGCGCAGCAGATCCTGCGCCGGCTGGAACAGGCCGGCCTGCATCCGCAGCTGGACCCGCAGCGCGGTTTCGATCATGGCGTGTGGGTGCCGCTGCGCCTGCTGTATCCGGCCGCCGACATTCCGGTGGTGTCGGTGTCGATCCAGCCCGAGCTTGGCCCGGCGCACCAGTTTGCGGTCGGCCGCGCGCTGGCGCCGCTGCGCGAGGACGGGGTGCTGGTAATCGGCTCGGGCAGCATCACCCATAACCTGCACGACTTCCGCCATGGCTACAGCGCCGAGCGCGAGGCGCCGTATGTGCGGCCCTTCATCGAGTGGACCGAGCGCAAACTGGTGGAGGACGACATCGCCGCGTTGCTGGACTATCGCCGGCAGGCACCGCATGCGGCACGGGCGCATCCCACCGACGAGCACCTGTTGCCGCTGTACGTGGCGATGGGCGCCGCCGGCGCCGACCGGCTCGGCGCACGGCGCATCGATGCCGGCATCGACGCGGGATTTCTGGCGATGGATATCTACCGGTTCGACGGCGATCCCGGTAATGATCGCGCGCTTGCGGGCCCGGCCGCCGCCTGAGCCCCGGCAGGCGCAGCACGCCTGCACCGTCGCTGTCATCGACGGTGCAGGCGGCATGCCGGCCCCGCAATCCCGAGGCACTGCCCAGCCGCCTGCAAGCCATGGCATGTGGCCAGTTACTGCCGCTGCAAGCCGCTGTGGTGCGGTGGCTACACCAGGCAAGATCCATGGCGATACGGCTTGGTACCTACGGCACACCGGCCGTAGCGAGGCATGCTGCCGACAAGCGCCGGCAGCGCAGCCAAAAGGCATGCTGCCGACAAGAGCCGGCAGCGCAGCGCTCTGAAGCATTCACGATGAGGTGCCGTGCAGTCTCATAGGCTGAGACGCCTTCACGACATGCTGCTTGCGTGAAAATCCTCGACAAACTCGCAGTGCTGGCCGATGCGGCCAAATACGACGCCTCCTGTGCCTCCAGCGGCGCCAACAAGCGTCATTCGCTGGGCACCGGCGGGATCGGTAGCACCGAGGGCATGGGCATCTGCCACTCGTACACGCCCGATGGCCGCTGCGTATCGCTGTTGAAGATCCTGCTCACCAATTTCTGCGTGTTCGATTGCGCGTATTGCGTCAACCGCGTGTCCAGCAACGTGCGCCGTGCGCGCTTCACGCCGGAAGAAGTGGTCACGCTCACGCTGGACTTCTACAAGCGCAATTACATCGAAGGCCTGTTCCTGTCCAGCGGCATCATCCGCAACTCCGACTACACCATGGAGCAACTGGTGGAAGTGGCGCGGCAGTTGCGCGAGGTGCACCATTTCGCCGGCTATATCCATCTGAAGACCATTCCCGATGCGACGCCGGAATTGCTGGCCGCAGCCGGGCGTTACGCCGATCGCCTGAGCATCAACGTAGAGTTGCCCACCGAGCAGGGCCTGACGCTGCTGGCACCGGAAAAAAGCGTGGGCGGCATCCGCTCGGCAATGGGCGAGCTGCGTTGGCGTATCGAAGAAAATCAGCTCGAACGCAAGGCCGAAACGGTGCGCCGTGCCAAGCCGCCGCGCTTTGCACCGGCCGGGCAGAGCACGCAGATGATCGTCGGCGCCGACGATGCCAACGACCGCAGCATTCTGGATACCAGCCACAATCTCTACGGCAATTACCGCATGCGCCGGGTGTACTACTCGGCCTTCAGCCCGATCCCGGATGCCTCATCCAAATTGCCGCTGCAGGCACCGCCGCTACAACGCGAGCACCGGTTGTATCAGGCCGACTGGTTATTGCGCTTCTACGCGTTCAGCGTGGAAGAAATTGCGCCGGCGCAATCCAGTGGCATGCTCGATCTGGACGTGGATCCCAAGCTGGCTTGGGCATTGCGCAACCCGGAGCGATTCCCGGTGGATTTGAATGCGGCGCCACGCGAGATGCTGCTGCGGGTGCCGGGCCTGGGCACGCACAACGTGGAGCGTTTATTGCTGTCGCGACGGCATGCGCGGTTGCGCATCGGCGATCTGGCGCGGCTGCGCGTACCGATGAAAAAACTGCTCCCGTTCGTGAGTGTGCTCGATCACCATCCGCGGCAACGGCTGGACGACCCGGTCAGGTTGCGTGCGCAGTTGGCGCCAGCGCCTAGGCAGGCGAGCCTGTTCGACTGATTGTGCGCACCCATGCGCCGGTGCCTGCTCCTTCTTAGCTTGAAAGCAGCGCTGTTGCATCCTTCTCGCCTCGGAACATTGCCCCTTCATCGGGAGAAGGGGCCCGAAGGGCGGGTGAGGCTACGGCCCCCGCAGCGGTGTTGATCAACGTCAGTCCTGACACGAACGGTACAAGCTTTTGCAAATTCCCACTCCCCAATCCCATTCAACGAGCTTCCAATCCTTCCTGCCCAGCTAACGTGCAGGCTGGCAAACGGCCGTGCGCGGCCGTGCGCATCGCAAGCGTGCGGCGGAACCCACACCAGATAGGTCAACGATGTTCAGTGCTGAGGTGGAACCACCGTGGAGTTTTGACGCGTGGCGTGCGTTGGCACGAGCGGGGTGGTGCGCGCAGGTCGAGCCGGATGATGTGGCCTGGAACGGTGGTGCGCAGGGCGGGCTGTTAATGGGGCAAGGGCTGCTGGAGCTGCCGGCCCTGGTGCCGCCACCGCGCGTCTCGGCAGAGTTCATGCAGTTGGCGGCATCGGTGCTGTGTCACCGCGATGCGCAGCGTCATGCCGTGCTGTACCGGTTGTTGTGGCGCGTTGCCGCCGGCGAGAAGGCATTGCTGGAACGCGCCACCGATGTGGATGTGCACCGGCTACGGCAATGGCAGAAGGCAGTGCAGCGCGATACGCACAAGATGAAGGCCTTCGTGCGCTTCCGCCGCTTGCCTGGTGAAGAGGAGGACTTCGTTGCCTGGTTCGAGCCCGAGCACTGGATTGTGGACCGGGTGGCCCCGTTTTTCGCGCGTCGTTTCGCCGGCATGCGCTGGGCGATCTTGACCCCGTACCGCAGCGTGCGCTGGGATGGCGAGGCGTTGAGCTTCGGCGAAGGAGCGGTGCGCACGCAGGTACCGGCCGACGATGCGCAGGAAGCACTGTGGCGCACCTATTACGCCCATATCTTCAATCCGGCGCGGCTCAACCCGACCATGATGCGGCAGGAAATGCCGCAGAAATATTGGAAGAACCTGCCCGAAGCCGCATTGCTGCCGGAACTGATCCGCGAAGCCGGCGTGCGCGTGCGCGAGATGGCCGAGCGCGTGCCTGAGCCGGTACGGCGCCGCGTGCCGGCGACGCCTGCGCCACTGCCGGACGTGGCAACCCAAAGCCTGGCGCAGTTACGCAGCGCTGCACGGGAGTGCCGGCGCTGCGAACTGTGGCAACCGGCGACGCAGACGGTATTCGGCGAAGGGCCCGACGATGCATCGGTGATGGTGATCGGCGAACAGCCGGGCGATGAAGAGGATTTGAGCGGCCGCCCGTTTGTCGGGCCGGCAGGGCGCCTGTTCAACATGGCGCTGGGTGAGCTGGGTGTCGATCGCGAGAAGTTCTACGTCACCAATGCGGTCAAGCATTTCCGTTTCGAACAACGCGGTAAACGGCGGTTGCACCGCAATCCGGAGCGTGCGCACGTGCAGGCATGCAGCGGGTGGTTGCAGGCCGAACGGGCGCAATTGCGTCCAGCGCAGATCGTCTGCCTGGGTGCGACTGCGGCACAGGCGGTGCTGGGAAGCAGCTTCCGATTGATGCAGGAACGCGGGCAGTGGCAGCGCCTGGACGATGGGACGCCGGTCTTGACCACCGTGCATCCATCCTGGGTGTTGCGGCAGCCATCGACGGATGCGCGCGAAGAAGGCTATCGCGGATTTGTCGAAGATCTGCGTCAGTTGCTGGACCCGCCGCAGGCGCTGGAACGATCTCTGGACAGAGAACGGTAACGTGCGAGACGGGCAAAAAAATACGCGTGCAAGGGCACGCGCACGGTGTCGGAGAATCAGGACACCAAGCGGAGCCACCGGCACGCCGGTGACTCCCTCACCGCCGCTTCGCGGTTGGGTGACGGTTGCTGAGACTGACTCCAGCAACGCGCAGCATGGTTGAACGACGTCTTGCATGCACCTGCGTGCTAGCGGATGCACGGCAGATCCATTACATGCATGCGCCGATCAGCAGTAGCGAACGGGACATGCCGGGCAGTTGTCAGGCGTTGCGTCATAGGCGACCGACATCGGCATGGATGAGACGTCTTCTATGTCGATGTCGAACACCGTCTACGGTTGCACGACGGTTGTGCGACGGATTGCCAACCGCTCCAGCTAGCGCTTGCCGATGCGATCACGCTCCTGCATAAAAACCCCTGCGCCATTGGCGGAAAAGCCGCATTCCGCCGATGGCGCATGCACGCGTCAGCAACGACGCATCGCAGTGCGGGTGAAGGCAATTACGGCATCAACACCTTGTCCACCACGTGGATCACGCCATTGCGCTGCATGACATCGGCAATGGTGACAGTGGCGGTATTGCCCTTGACGTCGGTAATGGTGACCTTCTTGCCATTGAGCTTTGCGGTAAGCGGTTCGCCCTGCACGGTGGTCAGCGTGGCGCTACCGCCGCCGGCCTTGATCTTGGCGATCAGCGAGGCGGCATCCACCTTGCCCGGTACCACGTGATAGGTCAGCACCTTGGTCAGCGTCGCCTTGGATTCGGGCTTCAACAAGGTATCGACAGTGCCGGCCGGCAGCGCCGAGAAGGCCGCATTGGTCGGTGCGAACACCGTGAACGGGCCCGGGCCCTTCAGCGTGTCGACCAGGCCGGCGGCTTTGACGGCAGCCACCAGCGTGGTGTGGTCCTTGGAGTTGACCGCGTTGTCCACAATGTCCTTGGTCACCAGCATCGGCGCGCCGCCAACCATCGGATTGGACGCAGCGTAGGCGGGGGAGATGGCGCTGGTCAGGGCAATGGCGGTAGCAACGGCAAGCGACTGGAATGAAGTCTTCATGAGGCATCGATCCTTTGGGTGAGCGATTACCCGGATGGCAATCGTGGATCTGGATACGCGGCCAACTGCAGCGCGGATGCATCACGCAGTTTTTACATGAAGATGCTGCGCCGCCACGGCACCGCATCTCCGTTGTCGCCTCGCCCATGGTTGAGTCTGTTCGATCAGCGACCTCGGTGCAGGCCGAGCGATCGTGTTGAAAACGCGACGGTGCGACTGCACTGCACTGCAGGCGATGCGCGATCAGACCGTTATCAGGCCCAGCGTCGTCGTCGCCAGTGTCACGACCGCCCAAAGCGGCACGAATGTTCGCCATTGGCAGAAGCGACGCCGGCCAGTGCCGTTATTGTCCATACCATTGCGTGATCACCAGTTCTCAAGGCTGTAGAACATGAAGTCCAAAAAGAGTGAGTTCAATCGATTGGTACTGCCGACAGTGTTGGTGGCAGGCACGCTGGCGTCATTCGGTAGTGCACAGGCATCCGGTAGTGCACAGGCATCCGGTAGTGCACAGGCATCCGGTAGTGCACAGGCATCGGCCATCACGCCAACGCACGCGTTAGCAGCGGCCGCTGCTGTCCCTGCGCGTGACATCTATCGACCAGGGCAGAAGTGGATTGTCCCGGGGGAGTGGGAATTCACCGTTGATTCCGCGCGCGTAGCCAGGGTGAACATTCCCAACCATGGCGGCGGCTCCTGGGTGCCCACGCAAGTGATCGTGCTGAGCTACAGCTACAAGAACATCGGATTCGACGATAGCGCCAACTTCAAGGACGGCGGCCCGTCGACACTGGCGTTTTCGAAAGCGCATATCGAGGTGTTCGACGCCAACGATGCGGACAACGGCGGCGCAGGCAATTACCCGGTGCGCATCAAGCTCGTCGAAGACGCTGACGGTCAGAAGCCCGGGCAGGAGATGGTGGGCGCGCAATGGCCTTACGCCTTCAAGAAGAAGGTCAAGGCGGTTAAGGTGACAGTGAGGCACTACGATTCCAGGCTGAAACTGCATGAAGCGAGCTTCCTGGTCCCGGTCGGGGGCGTCCGGCAATCGAAGCCGCACGCGAACAAGCACGTTCACCACAGCTGATCTGCGTTCGGCAGATCTGCGCTAGCATGCCGCCGGCATGTCCGACAGCGCGAGCGATCACAGTGCCGGCTGCTCTCGACGGCAGGTGAGGTCCGCGCGATCGAGTGACTGCTGGCCTTGGCGATGGATCCATCGCCTGCCCGCCGCCCGCATGCGCATTGCGGGCCTGTTGCATCGCTACGATGGTGCTGCGGTTGCTCGTGCTGTGGGCAATCCATATTGACGAAGCACGGCCGCCTCTTCGTCTCGGCCAGTCCATCCGGCAGCCATAGTGTCTGATCGACAGACACCCGCCACAGCGCTACCCCACCACACCGCTGCGGCGGTCACCGCACAGGACCGCGCCCAGGCCCAGGTGGTGCGGTGGTTTCATCACCGGTTGCAAACCGGTATGTTCCCGTCGGTGCGTTGTTGTGCGTCGCAAGACGATGCCGCACGTGTTGCCGTCTCTTCTTCCCGGGTTTTTATGCATTCGATCGATGTCGTCCTCGCCATGTTGCTGGCGGTCGCGGCCAGCGGTTATCTCATCCGCATCCTGCCGTTCTCGCTGCCGCTGCCGCTGGTCCAGATCGCGCTAGGCGCGGTGGTCTCCGGCGTGTTCGATGCGGGGCACGAACTGGAGCCGGAGCTGTTCTTCCTGTTGTTCCTGCCGCCGCTGCTGTTCCTGGATGGCTGGCGCATTCCCAAGCAAGGCCTGTTCCGCGACAAGGCGGCGATTCTGGAGCTGGCGTTGGGGCTGGTGATCTTCACTGTCGTCGGCGCCGGCTTTTTCATTCATTGGCTGATTCCGGCGATGCCGCTGGCAGTGGCGTTCGCGCTGGCGGCGATCATTTCGCCGACCGACCCGGTGGCGGTGTCGTCGATCGCCTCCAAGGTGTCGATCCCCAAGCGCCTGATGCACATTCTGGAAGGCGAGTCGCTGCTCAATGACGCCTCCGGCCTGGTCTGTTTCCAGTTCGCGGTGGCGGCAGTGTTGACCGGCACGTTCTCGGTCGCGGCCGCTTCGCTGACCTTCCTGTGGGTGGCGCTGGCCGGTCTGGCCTTGGGCGTGGCGACGACCTTCGGGTTGAGCCGCATCCAGGCCTGGATCTGGCGGCATTTCGGCGAGGAGCCCGGTTCGGCGATCCTGGTCAACCTGCTCACTCCATTCGCTGCGTATCTGCTGGCTGAAGCCTTCCATGCCTCGGGCATCCTGGCCGCGGTGGCCGCCGGCATCACCATGAGTTACGTGGAAATGGCCGGTAATGCGCCGGGCAATATGCGCCTGCAGCGTTCGGCGGTGTGGGACACGGTGCAGTTCACCTTCAACGGCATCATCTTCGTGCTGCTGGGCGAGCAGTTGCCGGGCATCCTGGACGGCGCCGTGCGCAGCGTGCAGGAGGCAGGTCACCTCAATCCGTGGTGGCTGGCGGTGTATGTGGCGACCATCAGTGCCAGCTTGATGGCGTTGCGCTTCGTGTGGGTGTTCCTGTCGCTGCGCTGGAATATCTTCAAGGCGCAGCGACGCGGCGAGGCGCATGTCAGCCCGCCGTGGCGGATCGTGGTGGCGGTGTCGCTGGCCGGCGTGCGCGGTGCGATCACCCTGGCAGGCGTGCTCACGCTGCCCTTGATGCTGGAGGACGGCTCGCCATTCCCGGCCCGTCAATTGGCGATCTTCCTGGCTGCCTCGGTCATTCTGGTGTCGTTGCTGGTGGCCAGCATCGCGTTGCCGCGCCTGTTGCGCGGGTTGGAATTGCCGGAAGAAGAAGACGAGCAGCTCAAGGAAGACCTGGCAGTGAAATCTGCTTCGCAGGCAGCGCTGGATGCAGTGGAAAAACTGCGGCAGCGGCTGGTCGATGGCAGCAAACATGCCGAGCGCTACAACGCAGCAGCCAACCAGGTCAGTCAGCGCTATCAGCGCAAGCTCGGCGCGGTGGACATGGCCGAGACCGATCCGGAAGAGGCGGTTGCCTACGAAAAGGCGCTGCGGCAGTTCCGGCATGCGGCATTGGTGGCCGAGCGCAACGAGTTGTTCAAGCTGGCGCGGCGCCGCGAAATTTCCGACGAGCTGTCGCGGCGGCTGGTGCGCAATCTGGATCTGATCGAGTCGCGCAAGCGTGCGTGAGCGCGCCCAGGCGCGTGGGACTCGGGATTCGGGACTGGGGAATCGTCACCGCAACCGCATGCTTGGTGCGTGAGGGTGTCCGAGCGCGCTTGCGCGCGACGGCGTTTTCGTCGTGACGCCCATCATGCGCAGGCGCATTTCCGCTGACCTGCGTATTGGCTCGCCCACATCCGCGGCGGGTATCGGGAGACACCATCCCATCTTACCCACTCCCATCGTCACGGCGCACCGCCTACCCTGTGGCGCTTATCGTCTTTCGTATCAGACCCATGACTTCGATCGTTTCCATCCAGGGCTTGAGCAAGACCTACGCCGGCGGTTTCCAGGCGCTCAAACAGGTGGATCTTGAAATCCAGCGCGGCGAGATCTTCGCGTTGCTCGGCCCCAACGGCGCCGGCAAGACCACCTTGATCAGCATCGTTTGCGGCTTGATCAACCCCAGCACCGGTACGGTGTTGGCCGACGGGCACGACATCGTGCGCGACTACCGCGCCGCGCGTGCCAGCATCGGCCTGGTGCCGCAGGAACTGGCTACCGACGCGTTCGAAACGGTGTGGGCCACGGTGCGTTTCAGTCGCGGCCTGTTCGGCAAGCCGGCCAATGCGGCGTATCTGGAAACGGTGCTGCGCGAGCTCTCGCTGTGGGACAAGCGCCACAACAAGATTTCCACGCTGTCCGGCGGTATGAAGCGGCGCGTGCTGATCGCCAAGGCGCTCGCCCACGAGCCGCGTATTCTGTTTCTGGACGAGCCCACTGCCGGTGTGGACGTGGAGCTGCGACACGACATGTGGCAGATGGTGCGGCGGCTGCGCGAACAGGGCACCACCATCATTTTGACCACCCATTACATCGAGGAAGCCGAAGACATGGCCGACCGCGTCGGTGTGATCAACCGTGGCGAACTGGTGCTGGTGGAAGACAAGCACACGCTGATGCGCAAGCTCGGCAAGAAGCAGCTCACGCTGAGCCTGCAGGCGCCGTTGCAGGCGCTGCCCGCCGCGCTGGCCGATCTGCCGCTGGAGTTGGCTGCCGATGGCAATAGTGTGATCTACACCTTCGACACCCAGGCCGAGCAGACCGGCATCGGTGCGTTGCTGCGCCGGCTCAACGAGCAGGGCATCGATTTCAAGGACCTGCATTCCAGCGAGAGTTCGCTGGAAGAGATCTTCGTCAACCTGGTGCATGGCGCACGTCAACAGGAGGTGCGCGCATGAACGTGCATGCGATTGCGGCGATCTACCGGTTCGAAATGGCGCGTGCGTTCCGCACCTTGACCCAATCGATCGCCTCGCCGGTGTTGTCGACTTCGCTGTACTTCGTGGTGTTCGGTGCGGCGATCGGTTCGCGCATGGGCGATATCGACGGCATCAGCTATGGCGCTTTCATCATTCCCGGTCTGGTGATGTTGTCCTTGCTCAACGAGAGCATCTCCAACGCGTCGTTCGGCATTTACATGCCGCGCTGGGCGGGCACCATTTACGAGGTACTGTCCGCGCCGGTGGCGTGGTGGGAGATCGTGATCGGCTACGTAGGCGCGGCGGCGACCAAGTCGGTGATGCTGGGATTGCTGATCCTGCTCACCGCGCGGCTGTTCGTGCCGTACGAGATCGCGCACCCGGTCTGGATGCTGGGCTTCCTGGTGCTCACCGCGCTGACCTTCAGCCTGTTCGGTTTCATCATCGGCATCTGGGCCGACGGCTTCGAAAAATTGCAGGTGATCCCGCTGATGGTGGTGACGCCGCTGACCTTCCTGGGCGGTAGTTTTTACTCGATCAACATGTTGCCGCCGTTGTGGCAGAAGGTCACGCTGTTCAACCCGGTGGTGTATCTGATCAGCGGGTTCCGCTGGAGTTTCTATGGCAAGGCCGACGTGCATATCGCGGTGAGCACCGGCATGACGTTCTTGTTCCTGCTGGTGTGCCTGGGCGTAGTGGCGGCGATCTTCCGCAGCGGCTACCGGCTCAAGGCCTGAGTCGCGCCGATTCCGGTACCGCCGGAAGCGTGCGTTGTCGCGCGGCGTGCTGACCAGCGCCGCGATCGACGGCGCTGGATGGCATCGGCGCAGTGGCTGCGCTGGTGCGAATGTGCGGCGCGGTGGTGTCTGCGTCGTGCGGTTACTCGACGGCTGGTTGCGTGTCGTTTTTGGTGTCCAGGTAATAGGCCGCCACTTCGCCCTTGATCTTCATCGTCATCGGGTTGCCGCGACGGTCGCGCGCCTTGCCGACCTGCACCTTGATCCAGCCTTCGCTCACCGAGTATTCCTCCACGTTGTCGCGTTCGACACCGTTGAAGCGCACGCCGACGCCGCGGTTGAGGGCATCGGCATTGTGAAACGGGCTGCGCGCGTCGATGGCTAGGTGATCGGGAGGGGTATCGCTCATGGGAAAGGCGTCATGGCGGCCGGGAGAGCCGTCTTCGGCCCCACAGGATACGGGCCTGCGTCGTGAAGACCAGCCCCGGCGACGCAGTTGCGTGCGTCAACCGGTTTGCTTGCGCGCCATCAGGCCTCACACTTCCGCCTTGCAATCCCTGGACGTGAGACCGTGATGCCCGACAACAGCGCCGACTACGATGAACCCGATGACCTGAGCGCCGACAACGACGACGATCCGGACACCCATCAGGGACTGGTCTGGAACTTGTTGCTGCTGATCAATCCGGGCGACGAAGAAACCGCGTTGCGCCAGTTCGATGCCTATCGCGAGAGCGCCGGCGAGACCGACGGCGATGCGTGGTTATGGGCGCTGAAGGATGCGATCGACTGGAGCTCGGGGTTCTATGTGGATGGCAGCGACAGCGAAACGCTGATCAGTGCGATCGACGAATTGGCCGCGCGTTGGAACTTGCGGATCGACTGGGGCGGTGACATCGACGACGACGACTTCCTGGCCGCCAACGATACCGCCGCGCTGCTGACGGTGGCCTACGACCGCCTGCGCGAATACGGCTACACCCTGTGGTGCTGGGATACCGGCAGCGACGACCGTGCCGGCTGGATGGCGCTGAGCCGCAACGATGAGGACATGCAGCGGCTGGCAGCGATCCTGGGCGCGGATCTGCGCCCGGGCAGCGATCCGTTCTAAGTCACTTGGGTACGACTGCCGCCCGGGCCATGGCCAGGGCGGCGTTTGCTGCGTCCGTCAGCTCTTGGCCGTCTTCACGATCGCTGGCGAGCCCACGGTGGCCCCACCCTTGTTCAAGGCGACCACGTACATCGTGTAGAACGTGTTTGGCTTGAGTCCGCCGAGCGTGTAGCGCGTGCCGCGCGACACCGCATAGGAGGTGTACGCACCGGTGGCGTTGTCCTGGGCGACGATCGCATAGCCGGTTGCCGTGTTGGTGGCGGTCCATTGCACCGTGCTGGTCGTGGCCGTCGTGCTGGCGTGCACGCCGCGCGCTTGATTCGGTGGGGGCGTGCTGCCGTCATGAACCTCCAGCAGGGAATCGAGCAGCAGCGAGGACGGCAGCATCGAGCCCAGGCCGGTGACATTGTCGTAGCCCTGGCCGGCATTGAAGCCCGCCACGCCGCCGAACAGGTTGGCATTGCCATTGCTGCCATCGAGCACGTCGTTGGTGCCCAAGGACGCCGTGCCCTGGAGATCCTCATACAGGAACGGATTGGCGAAGCCGATCCGGCCCAGTCCGACGGCCTGGTGCGCCTGATCGGCGATGGACATGAAGCTGGCCCAGATCGGTGCCGAGACGCTGGTGCCGCCCACGGTGATCCAACCGCCGTCCAACTCCGAATAGACCGCCACCGGCGTCGTGGGGCTGGCCACGGCGGCGACGTCGGGCACGTTGCGGCGCGCGGACGAGCCCTGGTTCGCTGCAGCGATCGAGACCGGCTTGCCATCGGTGCCGGCGATCAGCTGATAGTCCGGTAGCGGCCAGTAGCTGCTGATGCCGCCCCCGGTGGCGCCGAGGCCCGCGCCAAGCAGGTTCCAGGCCTCTTCGCCCCCGTAGCCGCCGGTACGCTCGGTAAACAAGGTCGTGCCGCCGACCGAGGTCACCAGCGGCTGGCTACCGGGATCTTCGACATGCAGGCCGCTGCCGCTGCGCCCATAGGCGCCCTGATCGCCCGAACTGACATACACCCCCTGGCCTTGCGCCACCATCTGCGTCAGCACCTGGCCTTCTGCGGCCAGCGCAGCGTCGCCCATGAATTCCTCGTCGATCCCATAGGAGATGCTGACCGTCTGCGCAGTGTTGTCGTCGGCCATGGCACCTAACGAGGCCAGCAGCGCGACCGGGAACGGATCGTCGCCTTCCTCGTAGACCTGGATCTGGCGCAATTGCGGGTTCACGGCGATCGCCATGTCGATGTCCAGCGCCGCCTCACCGGCCACGCCGGAACTGTTGACTGCGCCGGCATAGCCGTTGACGTTGCGTACCTTCACCGGCACGTTCGGTAAGCCAAACTGTTTGACGTAGGCGGCGATGTCGCTGGACAGGAAGCCGCCTTGCTCGAACAGCGCCAGCGTTTCCAGCTTGCCTGGGCCTAGCTGCTCGGGAATGGCATAGGCACGGCGCAAGTCTTGCGGGCTCAGGGCGCCGTTGGGGCCGTGGCCGGTAGCCTGGGTGGCGTCCGGCCGGCCGCGGCGGGCGCCGTCGTTGGCAATCGCGGCGCGTGCCGCCGGATTGGTGGGTGCGCGGATGGCCAGGGGTGCGAAGCGGACGGCGTCGTGCAGGCCGACGATGCCGCCGACATGACCGGCCAGTGCGCTGGGTAATTGCGGCTGTCGATCAGCCGAAAAGAACGTCTTGCCATCGCTGCGTTGGTAGCGATTGAACGCCACGCCCAGATGCTGTGCGAACGTGGCCGCCGGTGCCTTCAAGGTAATCAGCGAGCCCGCGCCGCCGACACTGCTGACCTGGATGCCATGCGCCTGCGCAAAGGCCTTGATCGCGGCGACGTCGTCCTCGCGCGCACCGAAGCGGGCGGTGAATTGCGCCGGTGTCAGATAGTGGCCATAGAGCGCATCGCCTGGATGCGAAACATGCATTGCATCGTCTTAGGCGCCTGCGCCGTCCTTCAACGGTACGGTCATCACCAGGCTGATCGCGGTGCTGGGTGCCAGCGCACCGAGTTTGCGCGCGCTGCGCAACTGCGCAGGCACATGGGCGAGCGGGGCGGCCGTCTGAAGCGTGGCCGGCGCGGCCGATGGTGCGGCAATGGCCGGTGCGGCGACACCGGCAAGAACGGCGAGGCCGGCCAGATGCAACGGCACGCGATGAAATCCAGAACGCTTCTGCATAGCGAAATCCTCGGTTTCGGATGAGAACAACGTTGCCGAACGGCAGGCATGGCGCGATCTGCTCCACGCCCGCCGTGCTGGAGCGATGCCGGCTAGATCACTGCCGGGCCATCAAGGACACATTGCTGAAACCACCGTCTCCGCCGACCAGCTTGATGAAGTAGGTGCCGGCCTGTGGCGACGGCAGTCGCACGGTCTGCGCATTGCCGGCACGGACCGAACGCAGGTCGTAGCTGCTGGTGGTGGGCTCGGCGCCGAACTTCACGTACAGGGCGACATTGCCGCCGCCGCCGTAGGAGAGCACGTTCAACGGCGTCCCCGCGGTGGCGGTGAAGCTATACAGACGCTCCTCGTCGACGCCGGCAGTTTGCGCGGTGAGCGGCGTGCGGTTGCTCAGTGCGGTGGTCACCGGCTTGCAACTGCTGCCGCTGCAACTGGTGCGGACATAGTCCATCGCTGCCGTTGCATCGACGATGCCGCTGCCAATCGGGGTCGCTGCCGGCGGTGGCACCGGAAACGCGCGCGCGGTCTGCTTCAAGACCGCCTGCAGTTGCGATGGGCTCAGCGGTGTCTTGCCAGCGCTCGCCAACGCGCTTTGCACCAATGCAGCCACGGCCGCGACGTGCGGCGTGGCCATCGAGGTTCCGGCATAGCCGCGATAGTTGTACTCGCCCGACGTCGGCGTGGTCTTGCCGCTATAAGCGGTCGACAACACCAGTCCGTCCCAACCGCCGTTGCCCGTGTCCTCCTTCTCGCCACCACCTGGTCCCGCCACGTCGACGACTGATCCGAAGTTGGAGTAGTACGCAATGCCACCTGTGATGCGGGTTGCACCCACGGTGATCACGTTGCTGCAGCTGGCCGGGCTGGATTGCGCCGCATCGAGGGAATCATTGCCGGCGGCCACCACGACCGTGGTGCCGTTGGCGACGGCCGTATTGATCGCTTGCTGCGTGTTGCTGTCGCAACTGCCCGGGCCCCCCAGGCTCAGGCTGATCACTTCGGCTGGATGGGTATTGTCCGGCACGCCATCGACGTGTCCGCCCGAGGCCCACACGATCGCATCGGCGATATCCGAGTTCATGCCGCCGCATTGGCCGAGCACGCGGATCGGCAGGATCTGGGCGTCGTGTGCGGCGCCAACGCCGCCAATGCCGTTGTTGGTCAGTTCGCCGATCGTGCCGGCCGTGTGGGTGCCGTGCCAGGAGCTATCGCGCGCACTTTGCGCACAGGGGTTGTCGTCGGCTATCCAATCGCCATAGTCGAGCGCGCCGGGCACCCGATCGTCGGTGGCGCGACGGGACACGATGGCATTGGTGATGAAGTCGTAGCCCTGCAGGACGTGGTCGTTGTTTTTCAGATCCGGATGGTCGGGCAGGATGCCGGTATCGATCACGGCCACCACCACGCCGCTGCCGGTGGAGGTCTCCCAGGCCTTGGGCGCGCGGATCCCGCCCGTGCTGTCCTGCATATGCCATTGATACTGGGTGTAGAGCTTGTCGTTGGGCACTGCCGGATCGGTGGCCTGCGCCGTTGCACGCGTCTGTGCCGGCAGTGCGGCCGACCCGACCCGGTCGAGTACCGGCTGCATCATCCGATCGAATTGCGCGTATTCGACGGCCGGATCGGCACGCAGTTCGGTCAGTAGCTTGGTCTGCTCGGCAGCAGTCAGGTGGCCGGTCAGGCGCAGCACGCTGGCGCCGGTGCCGGTGGTGCGCAGGACGCGCGCGGCCATCGGCGCGCTACGGGCGGCGTTACTGCTGAGCGGCAGCACGTTGGCGCGGCGTGCGGCCGACGACAGGATGGACTCGCGCAGCGCGTTGGAGCCGATGGTCGGTTTGTACTTGACGATGAGGCGGCCGGCCGCGGGGGAGCCGGCAGGCGCCGGGCTGTCGACCAGGCCACGTTGTTCCAGCAGATCGTTGGCTGCATGCAGCTGAAAGGGGGCGGTGGCGAGCAGGGCGCTCAGCAACAGCGTCCGGAGCGGTGGAGAGGCAGTGTTCATGGGCGCAATTCCAAGAAGAAAGGGGATGGCGGTGCGTGCGGACAGGCTCACAAGTCCACACCGAAGCCCAGACCGGCGGAGGAGTCGCTGCCGCTGAAGGCGCCACCCAGGCTGAAGGAGCCGCGCTCGCCGATCTTGCGGGCATAGCCGATCGACAGCGCACGCTCGCTGCTCTGGAAGCCTGCTCCGACGGAGATGCGTCCACGTTCGCTCTGCGTGCCGGCCGCATTGCTGGCCATGTTGAGCATCGCCGCGCTCATCGCGCCGAGGCGGTCGATGCGGCGATCCATGTTCTGGAAGCGGCGCATGCTGTCGTCGTGCAGCTGGCTGAAACTGTCGCTCAGGGCCGAGACGCGGCTGTCGGTATAACTATTGGCCGAACTCAACGTACGTGCGTCGCCCGAAGAGACCTGGGCGACGTTGGCCGCGTCGGTATCGGAACGGCCGGCGGCTACGTTGATGATCTGCCGCTCGGCGCCGGCGCTGCCCACCGAGACCGTGTTGGCGCGGTCGGCAACCGACCCCTGACCCAATGCGACGGCACCTTGTGCAGTGGCACGTGCGCCCTGGCCGATCGCAGTGCCGGAAGCAGCGGTGACCTGCGCGCCCTCGCCCATCGCCACCGCATTGGTCGCCACCGCGGCGATCTGCGTGTTGGCGCCGACCGCCGTGCTGCCATCGGCGTTGACGCGCGCATTGCTGCCGATCGCGGTGTCGTTGGGGCCGTGCGCGTAGGCGCTGCCACCGATCGCCGTGCCGGTGACATCGTTGGCCACCGCCGCGGAGCCCATCGCCGTGGACGTGCTTGCCGCCGTGCCGGCGCTGGCGGCCGCCGGCGTCGGCGTCGGCGTGCCTTGCGGCCCGCCATTGCTACGTTCGGTCGTTGCAACCGCAGAGGTTGCCGCTGTCATCACTGCCGGCATGCCGGCACTGCGCAACGCGGCTGTCCGCAACAGCGGCGTGCCACCCATGCGTCCATCCAGCGCGCTGACCTTGCTGTCCAGCGCGGTCAGTGCGGCACCGACATTGGTGTAGCTGGCACCCTGGATCACGTAGCTCGGCGCAACGAATACGCCTTGTGCGCCGATGGCCGCGCCACCGCCCAGGAAACTGGCGGCATTGCTCAGCGACTGGAACAACTGTCCGCCGGTGATTGCCTCGCTACTGCCGTCGGCGATCGCGCCGGCGCCCAAATTGACGATGCGCCGCGTCGCCGGACCACCACGACCGTTGCCGCTGCCCACTGAGACCGTATTGGCCTCGTAGGTACGCGACCCCGAACCCAGCGCCACCGAATCGGCTCCGCTGGCACCGGCATTGGCACCCAAGGCCACGCCGTTGACGCCGCTCTGGCGCACGAAGCTGTTGTAGCCCAGCGACAGCGCGTTCTCGCCGGTGGCCTTGGTCTGCCGCCCCATCGCCGTGCTGTTCACGCCGCTGGCGCTGCTGTCCACGCCCAGTGCGCTGGCGCCGGTGGCGCTGGCACGACTGCCTGCCGCCACCGCCACGCTGCGCGCTCCGCTGGCCGAAGCGCCGGCACCGGCCGCCGTGCTGCGTTCGCCGATCGCGCTGGCAGTGCCCTCGCCGTTGGCCTGCAACATGCCGCTGGTGGACTGCACATCGGCCGCCAATGCATCGAGCTGGCCCTTGTTGACCGCATCGGTGGCTTCGGTGCCGGCCGCTACGCTGGTGATCTGCCGTGTCAGCCCGGATGCCACATCGCCCACCGCCACGCTGTAGCTGCGGGTTGCGTGCGAGAAGGCGCCCAGCGCCACCGCGCTGACCGGAGCGCGATTCCAGGCATCGTCCACCCAGTTGCCGACCTTGGCGCCATAGCCGATCGAGGTGGCATCGACGCCGTCTGTGCGGGTGGCTGCACCCAGCGCGGTGCTGTTGGGGTTGTACCAGGAGCTGACGGCGCCCGAGCCCAGGACCACGCTGTTGGCGGTCAAGGCCCAGCTGTTGTGACCCACGGCGATCCCGTCCTGGTCCGATGCCAAGGCATAGGCGCCCAACGAGACCGTGTTGGGGGCGAACGAACCGGCGCTATGGCCGATCGCCACGGAATCGGTGTTGCCCGGCAGATTGGGGAACACGTTGGCGTTGTAGCCGATGGCGATCGCGTAGTTGGATTGCGTTTCCGCACCTGCGCCCAGGGCGATCGAACCGACGCCGGTGGCCGCAGTGATGCCACTGCTGTTGCCGGCTGCCGCTGCGGCAGTGCTGACGCCGCCGATGGCAACGCTGTCGACCCCGCTGGCCAGGGACGTGTTGCCGATCGCCACGCTACTGGCGGCGGTGGCACGTGCGAAGTAGCCGTTGGCAGTGGACAGATAGCCCGAGGCCACCGCCAAGCCGCCAACAGCAGTCGCGCCGTCTTCGAACGCGCGGGCGCGGTAGCCCAGCGCCGTGCTTTGCACGTTGCGCGCTTCGCTGCCGCTGCCCACTGCAGTGGCCAGCGCCGCGGTGGCCTTGGCGCCGCCACCCAGCGCCACCGCGCCGAACCCGCTGGCCTCGGTGGAATCCTGGTGACTGCCGATGATCTCGCCAGCCTCGTTGTAGTCGAACACCTCGGTCGTGCCGCCGATGGCGATGGCCGATTCGCCGCTCGCTGAAGCTGCATAGCCGGTGGCGATGGCGTTCTTGGCCGTCACCGTGGCACCGGCACCCAGTGCAATGCCGCCTTCGCCGAGCGCATTGCTGGCCTCGCCGATGGCCACCGCATAAGGCTCGCCGGCGAACGCGCCGACGTCTTCGGACGGTTCGCTGCCACCGACGATCTGTAGATGCTTGCCGATATCGTCGGCCGTGTCTGCTGGCGCCGTAGAGTCGTCCTGCACCGTGTTGTCGGTGGTGCTTGCCTGGCCGTTCGGGCTTGTCGCCTCTGGCGCCGGGGTGGCGGCGTGTGCAGTCGCGAGACGACTGGCCAGAAACAGGACGGTGACGATGGCGCGCGTGAGCGACCGCCGCGGTGGTGGTGCGATGCAGGCAGTGCTATCAGCGGGGCGGGAAGGGGCGAGGCGGGCGCGGTGCTGGCCCGGTACATGGTCAGGCAGAAGGCTCATCGGTGTCCCCAGGACGTGGTGGGCGGAGCGACTGGCGCAGACCAAACTCCAAGGCATCCCCTGTCGATGCGGAGTTCTGTCGGCGTGCGCGAAGTGCGTCAAAAATTTGTCACGCTACCTGGGGGCTGTCACCAAACGACGATTGCATCCACTCACCACCGATGTGAGCATCCGAAGTTATCGAGGTCGCCGGTTGCCAGTTCTGTGAAATTCATCCACGTTTTGCGCTGTTTGCAGCCACCGACGTCTGCCAGTGCCAGCGACCAGCGGCATGCGGCGTTCCTGCAAGTGCTGCTGGCGGCGATCGTGCTCTATACCGCCGGCGACATCGGCCTGTTTCTCTACGTGGCTGGCGCGGCGCGCTTGCTGAGCCACACGGACCTGTTGTGTGCCCTGGTGGGTAGCGTGCTCACTGCGGCAGGCGCGGCGATGGGGGTGTGGCGCGTGCGGCGCGGCGACACTGCAGGAGCGGTGCGGACCTACGTGGCCGCGACGTTGATCGGCGTGTTGGTCACCTATGTGCGGGTGGACATTTACGACCTGCTGACCAACCCCATGCCCTTGCTGGCGCTGGTGCTCGCCGGCATGGTGCTGGGCAGTCGCGCACTCTGGCGGGTGTTCCTGTTGCTGGCGGCCGCTGCGTTGCTGGGCATGCTCGCACAGGTGATCTGGCCGGTGCCCTGGCGCTCGGTGCGCGGCAACATCGGCTTAGGCCTGGTGACCGTCGGCGCCTATCTGCTGATCACCCTGATCCTGGATCGCACCATCGCCGCATTGCGCGACAGCCTGCTTGAATCAGAGCAACGCCGATGCGAACTGGAGCAGCTCAATCGCCGTCTGCTGCAGGAAATGGCCGAACGCGAACGCGTGCAGGAGCAGCTGATCCACACCCAGAAAATGGAGGCGCTCGGGCGTCTGGCAGCTGGCGTCGCGCACGATTTCGATAACCTGATCAACGTGATCATCGGCTATGCGCGACGGCGCGATGCGCTGGAGGGCTACGGCGAAGCGCCACTGCTCAAGACGCTGGAAAACATCGAGACCGCCTCGCGGCGTGCGTTGACTGTCAGCCGGCGCATCCTCAACTTCGGCCGCGCCGAGCCCGGCCTGCCGACCCTGTTCGATGCCCGCGTCGCACTGCGCGATGCCGAACCCACATTGCGGCAGTTATTCGGGCACGAGATCCGGCTGGAGTGCCTCGCCGCCGGGCCGCCGCTGTGGGTCCTGATGGATCGCGATGATCTCGAATTGGTGCTGCTCAACATTGCCGCCAACGCACGCGATGCAATGGAAGGGCAGGGCGTGTTCCGCATCGAGGGCGAGTTGCGCGAGGCCACGGTGTGCTTGCGCTTCTGCGATACCGGTCCGGGCATTGCACCGCATCTGCTGGCGCGCATCCTTGAGCCGTTCTACACCACCAAGCCGGTCGGCAAAGGCACCGGGCTGGGCCTGTCGGTGGTGCAAGGCATCATCGCCGCGGCCGGTGGCCAGGTGACGGCGAGCAATGGGCCGCAAGGCGGGGCGTGTCTGTGCCTGCAATTGCCGCTGGCGGCAGCGCCGCCTCAGTCGGCCAGCAGGTAGCCCATGCCGCGCGAGGACAGCAGCGGCAGTGCCGGTGTCTGATCGCTGGCGATGCGTGCGGCCTTGCGCCGCAGACGATGGATCAGCATTTCCAGCCGGTGCAGGTCGAAGTCGCCGGCGGTGGCTTCCAATGCCGATACCAAGGTCTCGCGCTCGATCGCCTGGCCGCGCTGCGCATCCAGGCAGCGCATCAGACACCGCTCCAGGGAGGTCAGCACCATCACCGTGCCGTCCGGCGCCAACAGGCACCAGCCGTCTGATTGCAGTCGCCAGGCTTGCCTGGGCGCGGTGACGCTGATGTTGGCCGTGCGCAGACGCTGTGCCAGGTTGCGCAAGGTCAGTGCGAGGATTTCCGGATCGGCCGGTTTGCGCAGGAAGGCGTCGGCACCGCCGTGCAAGGCGCGTACGTGGTCGTTGCGACCGCGATTGCCGGTCAGCACGACGATGCCAAGCCCGGCGAACAACGAGCGCAGGTGCGTCACCACACTCAGTCCGCTTTCGTCGGGAAGGCCGAGATCGAGCACCACCAGATCGAAGGCCTGTTGCAGCATCAGCCGATACAGTTCGCCAGCGGTCCCGGCGCCGCTGACGCGAAAGCCGAACTCGCGCAACCCAGGGATGAGGATGTCCTCGCGCAACAGCGCGTCGTCTTCCAGAACGGCGACGGACAACAGAGAGACAGCATCGGTGGAAAAAGCACGGATGGACAAGACACCTCTCCCAAGCCACGTGCAATGGTGACGGGCCGACGGTGTCGTACAACACCACACGCGCGCGCGGCATGCAATGTATGTCTTTATATTGCGACGCGAGAGATTGGCGTGCCGGCAGTTCGACCGACGCGTGTGACGGGATGCCGCCTGTCAGCGTCGCAAGCGCCGCTTATGCGTGCTCGCCGCGCGCTTGCGCTCGCGCATTGGCGATCAACGCCTTGAGCAAGGCGCGGTCGGTATGGCGGGAAATGGCGATGGCGCCGAGGGCAATCGCCTCAAGGCGCAGCGGAGCGGGCACATCGTAGTGCGCCCCACTGAGTTTGTTCTGGAAGGCGCGGCGGGGAATGCCCAGCCGCGCCGCCATGGCATGTAGCTCGTCCAGCGTATCGCCCAGCAGGTGCGCCCAGCGCTGATCGCGCCACAGGTGCACCGCATCGTCGACGTAGACGGCCATCAGCCGGGTCAGGCCTTCTTGGACTTCTTCGGCTTCTTGCCGGCGCTGTCGCCCTCGGCATCGTCGCTCGCTTCAGCGTCGGCCGCACTGTCATCGGTGCCGGCAGTGTCGTCTTCGGCCGTAGCGTCGTCAGCAACGGCGTCGGTGCCGGCATCGTCAGCAGCGTCTTCTGCGTCGCCGTCTTCATCCGCATCGGCGTTTTGGAACTCGGACACCAGCTTGGTCAGGTATTCCTCGGCGGTCTGGCCTTCGTCGGCGGCCAGGTCGTCGATCATCTGCTGCAGCTGGGTCGAATATTCCAGCGAGATGGTCTTGCCTTCGGCTTCCTGCAGGTTGGCCAGGTGCTTGAGCATGGCCAGCATCGGCACCGGGTTGTCGGCGCTGCCCATGGTCTGGCCGCCGATCGACAGCATCCACTCGCTGCCACCCTGCAGACCGATCGCGGCCACGACGCGACCGTCGGCGTCCTGCAGCACGGCATGGTTGGTGACCTGGGGCGCCTGGCCCAGGCGGGCGAAGGGGCGCTTGGGCTGCTGCTTCTTGCGCTTGTCGCGCTTGGCCTTGGAATTGCGGGACACGGTGTTCTCGACGCTAGGAATGGCCGGCCATTCTAGAACGTGCGCCGCACGATGCGATGCGTCGCGGGAATTGGCGCCTGGACGAGACAGGGCCGGCAGGGGCGCACCGTCTTCACGGGCACCGACCCAAGCGTCGCCACCGGCGGGCCTGGGCCGAAACGGCAATGGGCCATGTCCCCGCTGCGTTTGCCCGGGAAATGGCAACTCGCCGCCTGCACATCCAAGCCCTCCCCCGAATTACTGCTTCTCCACCGCCGCTTCGGCAGCTTTGGCGAGCGCCGTGGCAGACGCCACCTGCGCGCTGGAAGACAGACGCGGTCCTGCCGGACGGGCAGCGGTAGGTGCGGCAGATGCCGATGCCGGAGTCGCGGCGGCGGCGACTGGCACGGCCGCTGTGGGTGTTGCCTGCTTGACCGGCGTCCCCACGGTGGCCGTGCCAGTGGCTGCAGCGCCGCTCAGATCCGGCACCTGGGTGTCGGCATCGTGCACCGATTTGCCCAGCGCCACGCCTTGCCCCGCACCGGCCAGGGCTGCGTTTTCGGCGTCCTGGGTCATCACCACGATGCTGATGCGGCGGTTGATCGGGTTCTGCGGGTCGGTCTTGTCGAACAGCACCGACGACGACAGCCCCACCACGCGCGTGACCTTCGCATCGGACATGCCGCCGCCCACCAGCGCGCGGCGGGCGGCATTGGCACGGTCGGCGCTGAGTTCCCAGTTGGTGTAGCCGGCATCGCTGCTGTAGGCAGTGATGTCGGTGTGGCCGGTGATGCTGATGTGGTTGGGCACTTGATTAATGAAGTTGGACAGCTCGTGCAGGATCGCGACCGTGTACGGCTTGAGCTGGTCGCGGCCGATGTCGAACATCGGGCGATTCTGCTTGTCCACGATCTGGATGCGCAGGCCATCCGGCGTGAGATCCAATAGCAGCTGGTCCTTGAACGGCTCCAGCGCCTGGCTCTTGTCGATGGCCTCTTTCAGGTCCTGCATCAGCGCTTCCAGGCGCTTTTTGTCCTTGCTGCGGCTGTCTTCGTTGGTGTCCGCAGCGTTGTCGCGCTTGCGGCCGATTTCGTCCTTCTGCCCCTTGGCCATGTCGGCGGTGCCGCCGAGCTTGATCATCGAGGTGCTGGCACCGCCAGGGCCGTTCATGCCAGGCGAGGGCGCGGGCGATTTACCCGACAGCGGGCTCGGGTTGCGGAAGTATTCTGAGATCGCCGCGCGCTGTTCCTTGGTGGTGGCCGCCATCAGCCACAGCACCAGGAAGAACGCCATCATCGCGGTCACGAAGTCGGCGAACGCCACCTTCCAGGCGCCGCCATGATGGCCGCCGCCTTGCACCTTCTTGACCCGTCGGATGATGACGGTGGATTTGGCCTCGGGCATGACCGCAGCCCTACTTGATCGTCTTCAGGTGCGTTTCGAAATCGCCGAAGCTCGGACGCACATTGGAGGGCAGGGTCTTGCGGGCGAATTCGAGCGCGATTTTCGGGTTGTAGCCACGCAGGCAGGCCAACAGCGCGGTCTTGACTGCTTCGTAGATGCGCCCGTCCTGCTCGGCACGCGCTTCCATCGCCGCCGACAACGGCGCCACGAAGCCATACGCCAGCAGGATGCCGAGGAAGGTGCCCACCAGTGCGGCGCCGACGTGGTGGCCAATCTCTTCGATCGGGCCGCCGATCGAGCCCATGGTGATCACGATACCGAGCACCGCCGCCACGATGCCGAAGCCAGGCAGGCCATCGGACACCTTGCTCAGCGCATGCGACGGCGCCAGGGCTTCGTGATGGTGTTTTTCCAGTTCCAGTTCGAGCAGCGGTTCCAACTCGTGCGGCTCGATGTTGCTGCCGATCATCAGGCGCAGGCAGTCGGTGATGAAATCCAGCAGGTGATGGTCGGCCACCACCTTGGGGTAGTTGCCGAAGATGGTGCTGTCCTGCGGCTTTTCGACATGGTCTTCCAGCGCCATGAAGCCGTCGCGGCGGGCCTTGTTCAACAGCTCGTAGATCAGGCTCAGGGTGTCCTTGTAGTCGTCGGACTTGTACTGCGGGCCCTTGAACACCCCCATGATGCCGCTGAACGTTTCCTTGACGATCTTGCCCGGGGTGCTGACCAGGAACGCGCCCAATGCCGCGCCACCGATGATCATCAGCTCGTACGGCTGCCACAACGCGCCCAGCTTTCCGTGCGACAGCACATAGCCGCCGAGGACACTGACGATGACGACGATGAAGCCGATGATGATGAGCATGGCGCAGCCAAAAGCAAACTGGGGTTGCTAATGGTTTCGGCTTGCGCGGCCGATTCTTGAAGCGTGCGGCGTGAAGAGGTGCCCTGTAACTGAACACTTAGCCGATTGTCGTGGCAGCCTCATGCACGCATTTGATCGCCTCGCTCCCCGCCAGCGATAGCGTCGCTTCGCCCGCATGTTCCCAGAACTGGTTGCCCCGCGCATCGGCAAAACGTGCCCCGGATGCCGCCTGGGCACTGAGCAGCATCAGCCTGCGGTCGTCGAGCGTCAGCTGTAAGGCATCGGTGGCCGAGTCGAATCGTGTGGTGATCAGGCGCTGGCCGCAACGCCAGGCCATCACGTGCGCCGGAAGTGCCGGGGCGGCAGCAGGCGCGGCATGGGCAGGCGTCTTACCGGTCCGGGGCAGCGGGCCGGTCACGCTGGCGTCCGTGCCCACGGCAGGCGGGCGGCTGTCGGTGCGCCTGGCGGTGGCTGGCTGGGTGTCTGCGGGTTTGGCCGCCTCTGCTGCCGGCGGCGGGCTGCCTGCGTTGCAGCCGGCGAGGGCGGTGGCCAGCAGGCCGGTGAGCATTCAGGGATGAGGACGTGTGCATCTGCGTACTCCTGCCTGGATGGGACCGCCGCCGTGCTGGCGATGGTTGGAATATCGAGCACTGCGCGTTACGAGCCCTGCCTCGCCTGTCGCGCAAAGCGCAGGAGGCGTTCTTCACCACCTCCCAGGCACCGCCATGGCCGTTGCCTGGCGGGCAGACGACGCCATCAGGCCGGCTGTGTCTCGGCGCCGTCGCGGTGCAGCGGGTTGGGCAATGCCTGGCCGTTTTCGGTGAAGCCCAGCGAGACCGAGTTCAAGCAGTGGCGCTCGCCGGTCGGCGGCGGGCCGTCCGGGAACACATGGCCCAGATGGCTGTCGCAGCGTGCGCAGACGATTTCGGTGCGGATCATGCCGTAGCTGGTATCGCGGATCTCGCGCACGTGCGCGGGGTCGTAAGGCGCGAAGAAGCTCGGCCAACCGGTCCCGGATTCGAATTTGGCGCTGGACCGGAACAGCGGCAGGCCGCACAACCGGCAGGTGTAGACACCGTCCAGCTTGTTGTCCAGGAACACCCCGCAGAACGGCGCCTCGGTGCCATGGTGCAGCAGCACGCGCTGTTCCTCATCGCTGAGCCCGGCGATCAAGGTATCGCGTTGGGCGGGGGAGGGAGGGGTCAGATCGAACTGGCTCATGAGGCTCTCGCATGCGCTCGCCAGCGGGGTGCCGGCGCCTGCTCCAGTGATGTGGGCATTGTCGGGGTGGTTCAACCGGTGAGGGCGATCACCATGGTGCTGCGGAGGTGGCATCGCTGTATGCATAAAACTGCTGGCGTGCGCCCTGGCAATGCGTGGTGACGTTCTTCGCATCGCAACGACTTGGCGAAAGCGTTCATCCCCCGGCCGGTCGCGCGCATTGCCCCGGCACATCCGCGCCTCCATCGACGAAGTACCCTCGAACACGCATGGTGCCTGTCATGGCGATCCATCCATCAACCCGTCGCATCCTGCTGTGCGTGCTGCTGACGATGGCCGGAGCGGCAGCGGCGCAGTCGGCCACCACCACGCGCTCAGCTACGGCCTTGCAGCCCATCACCACACCGACACCAGTGCAGCCTACGGTGACGCCGCCGCGCGCGCTGCAGCCGGCGCCTTCCGCCGCACCCGTGCCCTCGCAGCTTGGTCAGCGCCCGGTCGCGCCGACCATTCCGACGCGCGGGCCGGCACAGACTCCTGTCGCGCCTGCCGGCAGCCAGGTGGCGCCGACGAAGCCGATGGTTTACGACCGTAATGGCCGCTTGCTGCAGGGCATGCAGCCGGCCGGCGCCAATCGGGTGCTGGATACCAAAACCGGCCGCTACTACGACGCGGTACCGGCGGGCGATGGCATGCGCCTGGTGCGCTGATCGCGGCGCTGCGGTCTGTTGTCCCCAATCCCCGCTTCAGTCGGCGATCGGCAACGCCAGTGTCTCCTTGACCTCTTCCATCACGATGTAGCTCTTGGATTCGCGCACATGCGGCATGGTCAGCAAGGTGCTGCCGAGCAACTTGCGGTACGAGGCCATCTCGCTGATGCGTGCCTTGAGCAGGTAGTCGAAATCGCCGGAGACCAGATGGCACTCCAGCACGTTGGGCAGCTTCAGCGCGGCGCGGCGGAATTCTTCGAAGATGTCGCCCGATTTGTACGCCAGGCTGATCTCGACGAAGACCAGCAGGCTGGCTTTGAGATAGTGCGGGTCCAGCCGCGCGTAGTAGCCGGTGATGGCGCCATCGCGCTCCAGCCGGCGCACACGCTCGGTGCAGGGGGTGGTCGACAGGCCGACCCGCTCGCCCAGTTCGGTAAACGAAATCCGCCCCTCCTGCTGCAGGATGCGCAGAATCTTGCGGTCGATCTTGTCCAGCTCGCGGGGGCGGGTGGTCATGGGGTTTGTCTCGGCAAGGTTTGGCAGGAAGTTTCACTGCAAAAGCCCGTCGATTCCAGAAATGGCACTGCCTGGCTCGCAATATACTGCGTCTAACCATCCCCATCAGCGCGTGGTTGTGGGGGAATGCCCTTTTCAGGAGAACGACATGCGTGTGCTCATTCTCGGCAGCGGCGTCATCGGCGTGACCAGTGCGTGGTACCTGGCGCAGGCCGGTTGCGAAGTGACCGTGGTCGACCGCCAGCCGGCCGCCGCGCTGGAGACCAGCTACGCCAACGCCGGCCAGCTGTCGTTCGGCTATACCTCCCCCTGGGCCGCGCCCGGAGTGCCCGGCAAGGCGGTGAAGTGGCTGTTCGAGCAGCATGCACCGCTGTCGATCCGCCCCACCCGCGACCTGCGTCAGCTGGCGTGGCTGAGCCAGATGCTGCGCAACTGCACCGCCGAGCGCTATGCGGTGAACAAGGCGCGCATGGTGCGCATGTCCGACTACAGCCGCGATTGCCTCAATGCATTGCGTGCCGAGACCGGTATCGAATTCGAAGGCCGCCAGCTCGGCACCACGCAGCTGTTCCGCACCCAGCAGCAGCTCGATGCGGCGGCGCAGGATATCGACGTGCTGGCCCAATACGGCGTGCCGTACGAGCTGCTGAGCCCGGCGCAGATTGCGCAATTCGAGCCCGGCTTGGCTGGCGGCGGCGCGCAGATGGCCGGCGCGCTGCGTCTGCCCGAAGACCAGACCGGCGACTGCCGGCTGTTCACTCAGCGTCTGGCCGAACTGGCCGCGCAGGCGGGCGTCAGGTTCCGCTACGGGCAACAGATCGAGCGGCTGGAGCATGCTGGCGGCCAGGTCACCGGCGTGCAGATCGATGGCCGCATCGAGACCGCCGACCGCTACGTGCTGGCGCTGGGCAGTTATTCAGCCGACCTGCTGCTCTCGCTCGGCCTGCATCTGCCGGTCTACCCGCTCAAGGGCTACTCGCTCACCATCCCGATCGTCGATGCGCAGCGCGCGCCGACCTCCACGGTGCTGGACGAGAGTTACAAGATCGCGCTCACCCGTTTCGACGACCGCATCCGCGTCGGCGGCATGGCCGAGGTGGCCGGCTTCGACATGTCGTTGAATCCGCGTCGTCGCGCCACCCTGGAAATGGTGGTCAACGACCTGTTCCCAGGCGGCGGTGATCTGGCCCAGGCCGAGTTCTGGACCGGCCTGCGTCCGGCCACCCCGGATGGCACGCCGGTCGTCGGCGCTACGCCGTATTCCAACCTGTTCCTCAACACCGGCCACGGCACGCTGGGCTGGACCATGGCCTGCGGCTCCGGACGCTACCTGGCCGACCTGATGCAAGGCCGCACGCCCGAGATCGATACCGACGGGCTGGACGTGTTCCGGTACCTGTCGCCACGCGGTGCGCGTCCGCAGCGGGAGGCCGCGTAGTGCGTCCTGCGCAAGCGTCGATCGATCTGGAGGCGTTGCGCCACAACTACCGCCTGGCCAAGCGGCTGGGCGGCAGCAAGGCGCTGGCGGTGGTCAAGGCCGACGCCTATGGGCACGGCGCGGTGCGCTGTGCGCAGGCCTTGGAACCAGAGGCGGACGGCTTTGCGGTGGCCTGCATCGAAGAGGCGCTGGAACTGCGCCAGGCCGGCATCCGCGCGCCGATCCTGCTGCTGGAAGGTTTCTTCGAACACGACGAATTACGCCTGATCGCCGAACACGATCTGTGGACGGTGGCAGCCACACCGCAGCAGGTGCGCGCGCTGGCCCAATTCCAGAGCCCGCGGCCGTTGCGGGTGTGGTTGAAGATGGACAGCGGCATGCATCGGCTGGGCCTGTCGCCAGAAGATTTCCGCGCCGCATGGTTGCGCCTGCGCGGGTTGCCGCAGATCGCCTCGCTGGTGCTGATGACCCATCTGGCGCGTGCCGACGAATTGGACTGCAGCCGCACCGATGAACAGGCCGTGGCCTTTGCGCTGACCGCCGGCGGCATGCGCGCGGAAACCAGCCTGCGCAATTCGCCTGGCCTGCTCGGCTGGCCAGCGCTGCGCAACGACTGGTCGCGCCCGGGGCTAATGGTGTACGGCGCCAACCCGTTCGTGCAGGACACCGAGAACACTGCGCAATTGCGCCCGGTGATGACGCTGCGCTCGCGCATCATTTCGGTCCGCGACCTGCCGATCGGCGAGCCGGTGGGGTATGGCGCCCGCTTTGTCGCCGAACGACCGACGCGCGTGGGCGTGGTGGCGATGGGCTATGCCGACGGCTACCCGCAGTTCGCGCCGAATGGCACCCCGGTGCTGGTGGATGGCCAGGTCTGCCCGCTGATCGGTCGCGTCTCGATGGACATGCTCACCGTGGACCTCACCGATCACCCGCAGGCCGACATCGGCACGCCGGTACAACTGTGGGGCGATGCCCCGCAAGTCAGCCCGCTGGCCGCGCAATGCAATGTCAGCGCATATCAGTTGCTGTGCGGACTCAAGCGGGTGCCGCGGGTGTATGTGGGCGAATTTGCAGCAGTTTGAACGATCTGCAGCAGTTTGAACGACCCGAAAGCTTTGCCACCACCCCCGCCCCGCGCCCAAGCCCGCGTTTGCGACGCGGGCACTCCAATGCACACGCGCCAGTGGCGCGCAAACCGTGCCTTGGAGCCCCCGACGGGAGAGGGGCTTGAGCGGAAGCTCGACTGCTTGTTCTTCTCCCGCCCGGCGGGAGAAGGTGGCGCGCAGCGCCGGATGAGGGGGCGCGCGAGGCTACATGCAGCTTGAACGACCCGAAAGCGTTGCCACCACCCCCCGCCCCGCGCCCCAGCCCGCGTTTGCGACGCGGGCGCTCCAAGGCACACACGCCAGTGGCGCGCAAACCGTGCCTTCTCGCCCCGACGGGAGAGGGGCTCAAGCGGCAGCTCACACCCCAGCCGTACGACGATCGCCGCGGAACTGCTTGCGCACCCAGTCGTCGATCATCGCCTTCTCGAAGCGCAGCGGGTCGCTGTCGGTGAGCCGCGGGCCGCTCATCAGGAAGGCCGAGTCCACCAGCTTGCGTTCGCCCTGATCGATCACCCGGCCGTCGGCGTCAGTGAGCGTGTAGGTGAAGCTCATGCGCGGCGGGTAAATGTCCTTGACCACACGTACGTCCTGCAGGCGCGGCCCGTGCCAGGGCTCGTACTGGCCGGCGCGGCGGATATCGGTAATGGTGACGCTGAGGTGCTGGCCATCGGGCAGCTGGCGCGCTGCGCTCTGCTGAAAGTGGGTTGCCAGCTGGGTCACCCAGTCGCCGCGCTGCGCCTCCCATCGGTTGCCGCTGAAGCGCACTTCGGAGAACTGCGCCGGGTCGGTCCAGCGCACGTCCACCTTGCCATTGCTGCTCAGTGCGCGCGGCGCGTCGGCGTCGGTGACGTTGCGTACCCGGGCCTGCACACCGGTCGCCGCGAGCAAGCCAGCCAGCAGCAGGCCGGCGCCGGAAAGATTGGAAAGTTTCATTGAAAGCCTCCAAACGGAAGGTACATGACGTACCGGGCATTCCGGCAGTGTGGGGGTGCGTCCGAGCGCCTGCAACGCGCCGCACGCCTGGGCACGCGACCACGTTGCCGCGCGGTTAATCCGCCCACAGTGAGCCATGACGGCGGGTTCACTGCACCTGCGCCCGCGCTTCACGGCACAGCCCGGAAGATCGACGGCATGGACACGCATTCTTTTCGCACAAAATCAGCGTCTTCGGCGCCGGCACACATGCCGTCGGACGTGCGTCTGCAATTCATCGACTGGGCCAAACAGCACGGGCATAACCCCGCATCCGGTGCGGCCGCCTTCGTTGCCCTGCAGAGCGAGGTCGACCTGGATCTGGCAACCCGTGCGCTGCACCTGGAGCCGGGTGCCGATTCACGCGCTGCGCTGCGCGAGCATCTGGCTGGGCTGGCGCGGCAGGTAGATGTGGCGGTGCAGTTTCCGCCGGTCTATACCTACACCGCTGCCAATGGCCTGGAGTATCGCTATTCGCTGATGCTGGTCATTGCCGAAGATTGTGTTGAGTGGACCGGCCGGGTCTGGCAGGACCTGGACTACCAGGGGATGCTCACCGGCCGTGGACAGGGTCCACGTGCTAACTACACCCAGCTGGCGCGCATGGCGCTGGAACATGAGCTTGATCAGGAGCGCCCCCGTTATGTCCAGGCATGAACTCGAACTGCAATTGCCGATGGACGTGCAGATCGCCAGCGGCGAAGACGGCTTCAGCCAGCGCTGCCGCGACGAATGCGCCCAGATGGGGGTGTCGCGGGTCCGGCTGTTGCTGCTGGATTCGGATTACGCACGCTCCACCGCGTGGCGCGAGCAAGCGCAGCGCTGGATGGACGAACAACTGCGGCGTGAGGGGGAATGGGTGTTTCGCGGCGTGATCGCCGGGATTGTGGTGCTGGCAACCTGCATCGGATTCGCTGCTACCACCTTGTGGTGAGCGTGGAAATTGGCAATCAAAGCGTGAACTCAGGACGCCTGTCGTGCACCCGCTGACGACATCGGGCATGGTTTCATTTGTCCGTCATCCGCTCCGGCAGCATCCGTGGTTTCCGATTTGAGCACTCCTACTCCCAGCCCTTCGCTGGCTGCCGCACTGCCGGCCGCCATTGCCGAGCCGTTTCTGGACCCGGCGATGTATCACGAAATCTTCCACAACATCGATGCTGGTTTCTGCGTCATCGACATGGTGTTCGATGGTGGGCAGGCGGTGGATTATCTGATCCGCACCACCAATGGCGCCTTTGAGCGCTACACCGGTCTGTCCACCAACGCGCTGAACGTTTCCATCCGCGACCTGCTCCCTGAGCACGAGCAGGAGTGGTTCGATCGCTATGGCCACGTCGCGCGCACGGGCAACCGCATCCATTTCGAAATGCAGGCCAAGGCGCTCAAGCGCTGGTATTCGGTGGATGCGTTCCGGGTCGGGCAACCGGAGCAGGGGCGGGTGGCGGTGCTGTTCATGGACATCACTGAGCGCAAACGCGTCGAACGCGAGCTGGCTGAAAGCGAGGCACGTTTCAGTGCGCTGGCCGATGGACTGCCGATGCCGGTGTGGGTGCTGGACGCGCAGGGCGTGGTGCGCTTCGTCAACAGCGCGTATGGCGAATTCTTCGGCCTGGATATTTCCAGCGGCACGGTGTCGGCGTGGAGCGAATTGCTGCATCCGGACGACCTGCCCACGTTCCAGTTCGAGCTGGCGGCATCGCTGCAAGAACAACGCGGCCTGCGCGCGCTGGTGCGCGCACGCCGCCATGATGGGCAGTGGCGCTGGATCGAGATGACCGCTACACCGCGCTACTCGGCCGATGGCCGCTTCATCGGCCTGGCCGGCAGCAGCCCGGACGTGACCGAGCAGCGCGAGATCGAGCTTGCCCGCGAGCAATTGCTCGAATCCGAGCGCAGCGCACGCAACGAAGCCGAAAGCATGGCGCGGCTCAAGGATGAGTTCCTGGCCACGCTCTCGCACGAACTACGCACACCGCTGACCACCATCCTGGGCTGGAGCGAGTTGCTGCTGCAGCGGGTGGAAGAAGGTCAACCCAATTACAAGGGCTTGTCGGTCATTGCCAGCAGCGCACGCGCGCAGAAGCGGCTGATTTCCGACATGCTCGATCTCAGCAGCATGTTGCTGGGCAAGGTGCAGCTGGAAGTCGAATCGCTGGATCTGGCCGAGCAGGTGCGCGAAGCCTTGAACACCCAGGAACTGGCCGCCGAAGGCAAGGACCAGATACTGGAACTGCACGTGCCGTCCACGCCATGTCTGGTGCTTGGCGATGCCACACGCCTGCAGCAGGTGTTGTGGAATCTGCTTTCCAACGCGATCAAGTTCACCCCGGCGCATGGCCGTATCGACGTCAGTATCGAGCGCGATGAGGGGCATCTAGTGGTGTCGGTCTGCGACTCCGGCGACGGCATTGCAGCTGAATTCCTGCCGCATCTGTTTGGCCGCTTCCGTCAGGCCGATGGCACCACCACGCGCCAGCATGGTGGCCTGGGCCTTGGCTTGGCGATCGTGCAACAGCTGGTGGAAATGCATGGCGGCCAGGTCGGTGCGACCAGTGGCGGTCGCGGCAAGGGCGCCACCTTTACCGTGCGCCTGCCGGAACATATTCCCGATCAAGCCAAGCGGCCGCGTCGCGAATTGCGGCGTCGCCTGATGTCCGAACAGATCGTCGAAGCGCGCGCCTTGAACGGCCTGCGCCTGCTGGCAGTGGAAGACCAACCGGACATGCTCGATTATCTGCGGCGCTTGCTCGAAGAGCAGGGCGCCGAGGTGGTCACCGCTGGCAGCGCCACCGATGCATTGGCCTTGATCGATCATCGCGGCCACGCCCGCTTCGACCTGATGCTGACCGATATCGGCATGCCGGGCATGGACGGCTACGGGTTGATTCGCACCGTGCGCGACAACCTTGGATTGGACGCCACCGCGCTACCGGCCGTAGCAGTGACGGCGCTGGCGCGCGAAGACGACCGCAAACGCGCGCTGGCGTCCGGGTTTCAAGAACATCTGGCCAAGCCGTATAGCGTGGCGCAACTGGTCACCGCCGTGCGTGCTGCGCGCCAAGCGGTGGAGTAACCCGCGCGCGGCGTGATTGCCGCGCATAGGACGTGGGGGACAGCGACACCGTCGGATGCTTGCAGCAGGTCGTCCGGATCAGGCGTGCTGCAGCGTCACGGCCGCCGCTACGTTCGCAACGAAAACAGCCGGCCGCTTCGCAACGGCCGGTTTTTTATGGATCTGTCGTCTCCACCGCCGCTCCGATCTGTCTGCGACGATGAAGACCACCTGCCGACGCAGGCACAGTGCGAACGCGATGCAGAATGCAGTCGCCAGCAGTTAACGCGTTTTCTGCCTCTTTCACGTCGGCTGGCCTAGCGTGATGCGCTCTATTGGTGGAGATAGCGCAATGTCAAAATATGCCCCGCATGTGTATTCCGAACAGGTCCAGATCGCCACGCTCGAACATTGGGTGTCCCTGCTGGATGGCCAGGAACGCGTGCGGATCGAACTCGACGACGGCAGCGTGATCAGCGGCACGGTAGCTGTGCGTCCGAGTCTGCAGACCTACCTCGACGAACACGACAATGAAGGCGTCAACGGACAACTGCGCCTGGATCAGCTGGATGCCTCGCAAGAGCCGCACTGGATCTGGATGGACCGGATCGTCGCGGTGCACCCGATACCGCTTGGCGCTGATCCGCACGTCATGCCGTGAAGGCGACGTGTTGACGATGTGTTTACTTCTCACCGTCGCGTTGGCGGCATGATGCTCAGCTGCCGCAGCCGTTCAGGATTCCGCCGCAATGAATGCACCCCCGTTGAAGTTTGCTCGCTGGCCGCTGTCGTTGATGGCGGTCGTCGTTCTTGCTGCATGTGGCGATACCGCTACATTGGCCATCGAACAGGGGACGGGGCCGAATCCGCAATTGCCCGAGCCGGTGAAGCGGCTGATTCCCACGGTCAAGATAGCGCCGGTCAAACGCTGGGCAGCCAATGCCAAGCCTATCGCTGCCGATGATCTGCAGGTTGCTGCGTTTGCGCGCGACCTGGATCATCCGCGTTGGATCTATGTGCTGCCCAATGGCGATGTGTTGGTGGCCGAAACTGCCGAGCCGGCCAAGCCCGAAGATGCCGACACGGGCGGTGGACTGCGCAAGAAAGTGCAGGGCGCGATGATGCAAAAGGCCGGCGCGGCGGTGGCCAGCGCCAATCGCATCACGTTGCTGCGCGATGCCGATGGCGACGGTGTCGCGGAGGTGCGTACGCAGTTCGTCAGTGGTCTGTTTTCGCCGTTCGGCATGGCGCTGATTGGCGACCGTTTCTATGTCGCCAACGCCGATGCGCTGGTGAGTTTTCCGTACAAGCCTGGCGACACACACATCACCGCCAAGCCGACCTTCGTGGCCAATCTGCCTGGCGGCATCAACCACCACTGGACCAAGTCGCTGCTGGCCAGCCCGGACGGCAGCAAGTTGTACGTGGGCGTCGGCTCTAACAGCAACGTCGCCGAAAATGGCATGGAAGCCGAGTTGAATCGTGCAGCGATTCTGGAGATCGACCCGGCCACCGGCAACAGCCGCGTGTTCGCCAGCGGCTTGCGTAACCCGGTCGGCACCGCGTGGGAGCCGCAGAGCAGATCGCTGTGGGTGGTGGTCAACGAGCGCGACGAGATCGGCAGCGATCTGGTGCCGGATTACCTGACCTCGGTGCGCGACGGCGGCTTCTACGGCTGGCCGTATAGCTACTACGGTCAGCACGTGGACGAGCGCGTCGAACCGCAGAATGCCGAGCTGGTGGCCAAGGCGATCAAGCCCGACTACGCGCTCGGCCCGCATACCGCGTCGCTGGGCCTGGCCTTCGCCAACGGCACCTTGCTGCCTGAGCGCTTTCGCCAGGGCGCCTTCATCGGCCAGCATGGCTCCTGGAATCGCGACCCGCCCAGTGGCTACAAGGTGCTGTTTGTCCCGTTTGCCAACGGCAAGCCTAGCGGTACGCCGATCACGGTGCTGGACGGATTCCTGGATGCCGAAGGCAATGCACAGGGTCGGCCGGTCGGCGTGGCGTCCGACACTAGCGGCGCGCTGCTGGTAGCCGACGATGTGGGCAATGTGATCTGGCGGGTAACCCCGAAGGCGCGTTGATCGAACATCGGTCATCTGTTGAAATGGCTAGGTGAAACAGACCTTTTAGCGCGGCGCCTCCGGCGAGGCGCTGAAGCGACGCGCATAGTCGCGTTCCTCGGCGACGCGTTGTATTTCCTCATCGGCCAGTTCTGGCGCGCCGTAGATGGCGTAAGCCACGCTGCCGTCGGCACGTTCGCCGATCTGATGAAGGCGGTAGCGGGGCCGGCCTGTGCCTGTGTTTGAAGGGTAGTGCATGGGCGGAGGCATGTCGTCTAGGTCCATTTCGCTGTTGTCGACGACTCCACCTATGAAGAGGGCGCGCATCTTGCTTCTCCGGTATGTGCAAGATTGCAGACTAGGCGCTTAAGTGTTGCGATCGCATCAAAGCGTTACATGTTTCCACTTAATAGTCTCAGGCGGACACATTGCATACTTGCCAGACTTATTCGGTTCGACACGTGTCGTGGCGAACCGGTGATGGGCAGTCCTTGATGGCCGCAAAAGTGCATCAATGAGATTGACCAGAGGGGCAAAACGCACCGTTGCCAGATGTTCTGCATCGTTCGGCGAAACGCCGATGCTGCAGTTCAGCGAGCAGGCTCGTCTGACGACTGCAATATGTTTTGGAAGCCCCTCTCACCAAGCAAGTGAGAGGGGCTTCCAAAACATATTGCAGAAGAAAATCTAAAACGGTTGCCTCGGGTTGTCGTTGTCGCCTTTACTTGTCGGTGCACTGAATTGATAGCCCGTTAGTTGCCATGATCCGCCAGATTGGCCCGCCCATTCATAATCCCATTGTTCGAATGCCCCCCCGGGAAATTCATTGCGGATAGTGATCTTCTCACCAGGGATCCCACTGGCAGGCAAAGGGACTGGTGGACCATCAGGCCCCGACTGAATACTCACCAATCCGTTAGAGATTTTGCTGCGAGAGACACTTAAGCTACTTATAGCTAGCAGTGGCGGATACTTTGGTGAGTGCTGTTTGATCCATGAGACGATGGATTGTGATTCGTTAGATCCGGCACGATATACAATCTTCTGCGTGGTGATCATCGAGCTGGACGGCGCCGTCGCGGTACGATAATTATGACTATGCGCGGACGTCGCCAAAAATAGCGCCATAAAAAATATTCCACAATATATTATATTTTTCATATAAAAATTCCTTTTTTGGTTATAGCGCTGGGTGTTACGAGCTAAAGTGTGGGCCTTATGCTCTGGCGTTGTCAACATTACTCCGTGGTCATTAGGATGACATGTTAGTAAGCCATTCGGCGGGGCGTGTAAATGAGATCAATTTGCGTGATTTTCATCGCATTATCGTTTCGCGCTTAGCAACCGAATGGAATCTCTGGATGCCACGTAAGCCTCTCTGTGCCGGTCAGTCAGCGTGGCTGCGGGCGGCCCGATGCTATTGCTCCCTTACAATGGCAGCCTGTTCCCGACCCGATGATCCGATGGCTGGCCCGCGCGATGCCCCGCTTCAAGCCCTGTTCCTGCCCTTCGCCCAAGGTGCGCTGCCGTGGCCGGAAGGGCCGGTGTTGTTCCTGCGCGCACGCGACGGGTTTCCGCTGCGCGAGCAGGCGGTGGCCCAGACGCTGATCTGCGAGCAGAGCTTCCGCCCGTTTGCCGAAGCGCTGGAGCGCAACGGCTGGAACGTGCGCGACGAAAGCGAGATCGAGGCCGACAGCACGCGCTATGCACTGGTGCTGGTGCTGCCGCCGCGGCAGCGCGAAGAAGCGCGCGCGCTGTTTGCACGTGCAGTGGCGCTGACTGCGCCCGGTGGCCGCGTGGTGGCCTGTCAGTCCAATAACGAGGGCGCCCGCTCCGGCGAAGCCGACCTGCGCCAGCTCACCGGGCTGGCCGGTAGCCTGACCAAGCACCACTGCCGCACCTACTGGAGCGCACCGCTGCCGGCCGACACCGATGCCGCGCTGCAGGCGCGCTGGGCCGCGCTGGATGCGCCACGCAAGATCCTTGACGGCCGCTTCGTCAGCCGACCCGGCGTTTTCGCCTGGGATCGCATCGACCCGGCCTCGGCGCTGCTGGTCGAGCATCTGCCTACCACGCTGGCTGGCCATGGCGCCGATCTGGGCGCGGGCTTCGGTTATCTATCGGCCGAAGTGCTGGCGCGGTGCCCCAAGGTCACCGCACTGGATCTGTACGAAGCCGAGGCGCGCGCGCTGACGCTGGCGCGGCATAATCTGCAGGACATCGCGCATCCGGCGCAGCTGCACTACCACTGGCGCGATGTCACCGCCGGGCTGGTGGCCCAATACGATTTCATCGTCAGCAATCCGCCGTTCCACACGCCGTCGCGTGCCGACCGCCCGGATATCGGGCAGCGCTTCATTGCAGTGGCTGCACAGGCGCTGCGCCCAGGTGGGCAACTGTTGTTGGTGGCCAATCGGCATCTGCCCTACGAACAAGTGCTCAACGACAGTTTCGGACAGGTGCGCGTGGCTGCCGAGCGCGATGGTTTCAAACTGATCTCGGCGATCCGCGGCCGCGGAGCGCGCGCATGAAGCTGGTTAAACACATCGCCAATCTCGGTTATGGCAGCCGTAAGCAGGTGACCCAGCTATTCCGTCAGGGGGCGGTCACCGATGCGCAGGGCGAGGTGCTGTATGCCGACGACCAGGTGGAGCACGACGCCATCCGTATCGATGGCGAACCGCTCGACCCGCCACCGGGTTTCAGCCTATTGCTGCACAAGCCTAGCGGCTACACCTGCTCGACCAAGGACACCGGCCGGCTGATCTACGAGCTGCTGCCGCCACGCTTCCGCGCGCGTGCGCCGGTGCTGGCGCCGGTGGGTCGGCTGGATCGCGAAACCAGCGGCATGCTGTTGATGACCGACGACGGCGCGCTGCTGCACCGGATCATTTCGCCCAAATCCGCCCTCGACAAGGTGTACGACATCACCCTGGCCCAAGACCTGCGTGGCGACGAAGCCGCGTTGTTTTCCAGTGGCGCCTTGCTGTTGGAAGGCGAAACCAAGCCGTTGTTGCCGGCCGAATTGGAGGTGCTTGGCCCACGCGAAGCGCGGCTGACCTTGCACGAAGGCCGCTATCACCAGGTGCGACGCATGTTTGCTGCCGCCGGCAATCACGTGGTGGCCCTGCATCGCAGCCGCATTGGCGGGTTGTCGCTGGATGGATTGCCGTCCGGGCAATGGCGTGCGCTGGAAGCGCGTGATCTTGAGGTGTTGTTCGGTCGCGGCGCTGTCGCATGACACAGATCGCAGCGCTGCCGTTCCGCCCGCAGGCGGTGATCTTCGACATGGATGGTCTGATGCTCGACAGCGAGCGCGCCATCACCGCCTGCCTGGCCCAGGCCGCCGCCGAGCTGGGTCTGCAGATCGAGCCGGAGTTCTGGTTGCGCATGGTGGGCACCGGCGATGTGGCCTGCCGGCTGTTGCTGGGCGAACGCATCGGCGACGCCGCTGCCGGCACCATGCTGACGCACGCGCAACAGCTCTATGGCGCTGTGGTCGAACGCGGCATCCCGCACCGCCCCGGCATCATTGCGCTGCTGGAGTACCTGGCCCTGCAGGGCATGCCGCGCGCGGTGGCCACCTCCACCCAGCGTCCGTTGGCGCTGCGCAAGCTGGAAGCGGCCGATCTGCTGTGGCGCTTCGATGCAGTGTGTACGGCCAGCGATGTGGTCCATCCCAAACCTGCGCCGGATATCTATCTGCTGGCCGCACGCACGCTGGCGGTAGACCCTGCGTGCTGCCTGGTGCTGGAAGACTCGCCCACCGGCGTGCGCGCGGCATTGGCGGCCGGCATGACACCGATCCAGATTCCGGACCTGCTCGAACCCGATGCCGCCGTACGCGCGCTCGGCCATCGCATCCTGCCTTCGCTAAGCGATGCGCACCGCTTGCTGGAAGCGCGCTTGTCGGGTTGATGCGCTCGGGTGGAGCACTCGGGCGGGGCTTACAGCACGAGCCAACTTCTGGCCACGCAGGCGCTAATGCAACATCCAACGCGCGCGATCGACCAGCGCTATTTACGCGGGTGACAGCAATCAACGGTTTTCTGCGTCAAGGCGCGCGCGTTGCAGGGCATCATCTGAAAACCCGCTCACCCCCGCGCGACACGTGCGCAGGGTAGCGCTCGCGCTGACAACGACGTTGCTGCATGGCACGCATACGTGTTTGCAGCATCGTGCACGTGCATCATGCATCGACAATCCAGTCCGCACTCAGACGTACTGCATCTTGCGCGACATACCACCGTCGACGATGAAATCTTGCCCGGTAACGAAACCGGACAGCTGAGGTGCGAGTAGATAGATCGCCAGCTGCGCGATATCTTCCGGCGTGCCGACGCGTCCGGCGGGATGCTGCGCATGATCGCGACGCGACAACTTGGGCACACGCCGACGCTGCGGCGCGCGCCATGCATCGGTGCTGATCCAGCCGGGGCTGATGCTGTTGACGCGCACTTGCGGGCCTTCGCTCAGTGCCAGTGCATGCGTAAACGCCATCAAGCCGCCTTTGGCTGCAGCATAGGCTTCGCTATGCGGCTCCGATTGCCAGGCGCGGGTGGAGGCGATGTTGACGATCGCACCGCCACCGGGCGCCTGTGTCAGCGCAGGCAGCGCATGCTTGCTGCACAGGAAGGCGCCGTGCAGGCTGGAAAGGCGGCGGTTCCACTCATCCCAGTCCAGTTGCGGCAGTGCTGCGATATGCGGATCCGGCACGCCGGCATTGTTGACCAAGCCGTCGATGCGGCCGAACCGCTTGAGCGCCATGGCGATCAGGCGCGTGGCCTGCGCTTCACGCGCGGCGTCGCAGCGCACGAACGCACTGCGACGTGGCAGTGCCCATTCCTGCAGACAGGCCTTGCCGGCGTCGGCATCCAGATCGCCGATCACCACGCTGCCGCCGGCGCCCAGCACCGCCTGCGCAATGCCGCGGCCGATGCCTTGCGCGCCACCGGTGACCACCACCACGCGGTCCTGCAGCGGAGACGGGTTCCATGCGGAAATTGCGGGAGTCAGGGCCATGGCATGCTGCACATCGGTGAAGGTGGCCGCACTGTAGCGTGCAGGCTGTCGTCGTCGCAGCAAGACCGCGCGTACGCTCAGCGCACATGGGGGTGGGCCCTTCGATGGTGTTATCCACGTTGGATTGGATGGATTGCGTTTTCGTCTTCGCAATGCCAAGCAACAGGCGTCGCACACGGCCGTTGCATCGCCAAGTGCTGCTCTGCGCCCAATCAATGGCCGCCGATCACACGATTGCTCAGTGCCTGGCGTGCGCAGCGTGCCCGGTGTGGCATGGATCACTCAACGACTTCGATATTGGGCACGTGGTCCCCACGCAGCTGATGACTTCCCGCTGCGCGTTGCGCCGACTCCCTGCCGAGCGCAGGTGGGCGATGAGTTGTTGTCGTCCGCAGCAACGCGCGGCAGGCACAGCGCTCAGTGCTCGGCGCCGTTCAACACGCGCTCCCAGCCATCGCGGCCCAGGCGTTCGAGCGTTTGGATATTGCGTTCGACGATCACGTCCGGGTCCGGAAACGCGGCTACCGCCCGCTCTACGCTGTCTTCGCGCAACAGGTGCAGGGTGGGGAAGGGCGAGCGGTTGGTGAAGTTGGCCACATCGTCCAGCGCGGCACCTGCGAACTGGTAATCCGGATGGAAGCTGGCCACTTGCAAGACACCTTGCAGATCCAGTGCTTCCACCGCTGCATCGGCGTTGTCGAGGAAGTCGTTGTAGTCCAGGAAGTCAGTGAGGACGTCCGGGTGCACGATCAGCGTGGTGTCGATCTGTTCGGCCGGCGTGTCGCGCAGCAGCACCAGTTCCTCGGCCAGTTGTTCCAGCAAGGCGTCGGGCGTGCTGGCATCGCTGAGCACCAGCCGCACCTGATCCTTGACGTACACCGCCTTGGCGAACGGGCATAGATTCAATCCGATCACCGCGCGTTCGATCCATTTGCGGGTGGCGGCGATTGGATCGGGTGTGGCAGGCGTGGTGGTCATCGTGGCGGCAGCGGGGATGGTGCGCCAGTGTATGCGATCGCTATGCAGCGAGCCCCGAGCGTGGTTGCGGGTTGCAGCGGCAAGCGCTAGCGGCGCGTGCTCGCCGAGACGCACGCACGGCGGTTCGCGCCTGCGGCGACCGTCGCGCACTGCGTTGTGCTCAAGCATTGTCGGTGTGCGGCGCAGCGCCGAGCTGCGCCTGCAAAAACACGACGGATGCCTGCGCAACGGCATCTGCCAGCGGCGTCTTGTGCGGCGATCCGATCGCATGCGCGCCACTGTCGAAGGCGAGCGCTTGCTTGTGTGTGGGCGTAGTGCCCAGCGCCGCAAACATCTCCAGCATCGCCGGCACCGAGGCGGTCGCGTCTTCGCGGCCATCAGCGGCGCGGTAATAGCCCAGCAACACCGGGCAGCGCACGCGTGGCCAGGGTGGGTCGGTGGCAACCATCCGAAATAAGCTGCGCAATGCACGAAATCCATCCGGGTGGATGGTCTCCGACCAGAACGCGCGCGCGGCAGGCGTGCGTGGGCGCGGGTCCGTCAGCGGCGCCTGCGCGGCACAGACCTGGTCGAGCAATGCCGAGTCGGCGGGCTGGATACCGGGCGACCACGCGACCACTGCGGCAATCGCGTCCGGACGCTGCGCGGCCAGCCACAAACCCAGCGTGGCGCCCATCGACGAACCAACAATCGCAACCCGTTCGCCCATGCGGTGTGCCTGGGCCAGTGCCTCCAGCGCCGAGGTGTGCAGCACCGCCGCGGTGAGCCCCTGCATGGCATCGGGGGTGCTGAGTCCGTGCCCCGGCCAGCGATGCACGTAGGCATTGGCAGCTAGCGCATCGGCCATTTGCTCAGGTAGCGCCCCTGCTTCGTCCGGGCTGGCACTGAAGCCGTGCAGGTATAGCAGCGCCAGCGGCGTGCGGATATCGGCCGCATGCTGCCAGTGGCAGCGCGCGGCATTGCCGGGTTTGAGCTCAGGGGCGTGCATGGCTGGCGTGCTGGGCGAGCAATGCCAGCAGTTCGTGCGCGTTGATGGGTTTGGGCAGATAGCCGGCCACACCGGCCGCGCTGGCTTCGCGCATCGAATCGGTGCGTGTGTCGGCGGTCAGCACGATGATCGGCGGCAGCGCCGACATCGCATCGCGCGCTTCGCGCAGCGCATCCCAGCCGGACGTGCCGGGCATGTGCAGATCCAGAAACACCATGTCCGGCGCTGCCTCGTGGATGCGCTGCACCGCATCGGCGCCATCGACATGAAAGCTCACGCGATGCCCGGCGCGGGTCAACAGATTGCCGATCACCAGGCGATTGGTATCCATGTCCTCAAATACCAGGCAATGCAGGGAAGGAACATGTTGCGCGTGCTGCGCCAGTGCATCGCGCAGCGCGAGCGTGTTGCTGCCGGCTGCGGCGCCGGGCAGCTCGAAGATCCAGCGGAAGATACTGCCGCCGGCGGGGTTGTCGCTCACCGTCAGACTGCCGCCCATCGCATCGGACACCGACAGCGCGATGTACAGCCCCAGGCCCACGCCGCCTTCGACGCGACTGAAGCCAGTGCTGAGTTGGGTGAACGGGGTAAAGATATAGGCCTTTTGGTCGTCGGGCACGCCGATGCCGGTGTCGGTGACGGTCACCTCGATGCTCCAACCCTCCTGCACCTGTGTCGCATCGATCAGCAGCTCCACCGTGCCACCGGCCGGGGTGAACTTGATTGCGTTGATCACCAGATTGCTGATCACCTGTTCGATGCGACCCTCGTCGCCCATCACATGCGGCGCTTGCGGGCTATCCACACGCACGTTGAGGGTGACGCCTTTGCTGGAGGCTGCGGTCGCGCACACTGCCTTTACCGTGGTGACCACGTCCAGCAGGTTTAAGGGCTTGCTATGCAGCTGCAGGCGTCCGCCATCGATGCTGGCCACATCCAGCACTTCGTTGACGCGATGACGCAGTGCGCTCGCATTCACCGTCACTGCCTGCAGCAGTTCGCGTTGTTGCGGCGGCATCTGCTCGGTGTCGATCAACTGCGCACAGTTGATCACCGCATTCAACGGCGTGCGTAATTCGTGACTCATGGTGCTGATGAACCGGCTTTGCGCATCGCGCGAGGCCAGCGCCTGCAGCGCCACTTCCTGCATCGCAAGCACGATGCGCGCCACCAGCAACGGCAGCACGATGATGAGCGCCACGGCATAGACGAAATACGCCGGCCGCGATAGCCAATAGCCTGTCGGCGCCGTCGACAGCATCAGCACGAAGGTGGTGAGCAACACCGGAAATATCGCGCGCTGCCCATAGCGCGCCACCGCAGCGATGGTGATGAACGGCAAGAATGCGTTCAACGACATCAGCAGGATGAAGGCCAGATAGGTCTGGATGCCGATGAATAGCAAGTTCATCGCAAAGCCCATCGCATCCAGCCATTCGCTGGGCGGAATGATCCGGCGGCGCACGAGCAGCATCCACACCACCGATAGCACCCACAGACTCACCGCGGTGGGAAAGACGTGGTGTGCGTCGGTGACGAGCACCGGTTGCGGTCCGTACAGCCAGCCCAGGCACCACGCGGTCACGATGGTCTGCACGATCACGCGGCCGACGCAGGCGCGGTATTCCAGGAACGACTCGAACAGCCGCACCAGTCTGTCGTTGCGCAACTGCCTGGCGGCGAGGATCAGGCCGGGCGCTGCGCGGTTGGAAGTGCTACGCATGAGGGTCCGCGTTGTCGGAGGGCAGGGAACGACGGTAATGCTTGACCAGTAGACCAGCAGCGTTCGCCACCGCAGTGAAGCGCTGCGCAAGCGTGTCGCCCAGCGTGTCGTGGCTGGCGGCATCGCGCAATTGGTCGCAGGCTGTCAGCAGTTGCTGCGAGCCAGTCAGCGAAATGGTGTTCTTCAACGAATGGATCTGCTGCAAGGCCTGCGCCTGGGGCGTGCCAGCATCGCCGAGCGTGCAGGTGTCGATGGCATGCTCGATCTCGACCACGAAGGCATCGGCGAAGGCCGCTGCCGCCACCGGGTCAAGCCCAGCCATGGTGTGCAGCGTCGAACCGACTTCAATACGTGGTTGCGCATGGGCGAGGCTGTTGCTCACACGATCGCCCGATGCGTTCGTCGGCCTGTGGATGCGCAGGCGTTGCAACAGGCTGGCAAATGGGCCGCGCACGATCGCCTGCTATGCCAGCGCGGTGACGTGACGGTTGCAACCGCCACGCATGCGCCATGCAAGCCGCATGCGCCAACCCGGCTCATCCCGCTGCACTGCACGTATGGACGGCGCCGGCCTGATTGTTGCAATCACCCAACCGCACTCAGTCGCGGAAGTTGTCGAACTGCAGCGGCAGCTCGAAATCTGCCTTTTTCAGCAGCGCGATCGCATCCTGCAGGTCGTCGCGCTTCTTGCCGGTGATACGCAGCTTGTCGCCATTGATCTGCGCTTCGACCTTGAGCTTGGCTTCCTTCAACTTGGCGACCAGCTGCTTGGCCTGCTTCTGCTCGATGCCTTGCTTGACGGTCACTTTCTGCCGCGCGCCGGCCAGGTTGGTTTCCATATCGCCAAACTCCAGGCAGCGCACATCGATACCCCGTGCCAGCAACCGCGTGCGCAGGATGTCGGTCATCTGCTTGACCTGAAAATCGCTGGGAGCGGACTGGTTGATCACCTTGCCGTCTTCCAGTTCGAACTTGGCCTCGACTCCCTTGAAGTCGAAACGCGTATCCAGCTCGCGGTTGGCCTGATCCACCGCATTGGTCAGTTCGTGCTTGTCGACTTCGGACACGACGTCGAAGGAAGGCATGCAAAGCTCCTGCTATTGGAAAACAGCCGCCATTCTAGGGCATCGTGCCGCGCCGGCCGTCATCCGGGCCTTGGCGGGCGTGCCAGCGCCGCGGCGATAATGCACCCATGCCCACCTCACGCTCTCCGCTTCCCGCCATCGTCTGGATGGTGGCCGCCGTGGCCTGCTTCTCGCTGATGGATGCGGCAATGAAGCTGCTCTCGGCGCATTACCCGCCGTTGCAGGTCACCTTGTTGCGCGGCGCCGCCTCGTTGCCGTTCGTGCTGGTGTGGGTGTTCGCCACCGCCGGGCCGCGCGCGATCGTGCCGGTGCGCTGGGGCCTGCATCTGCTGCGCGGGGCGCTGGGCATGGCGATGATCGGCTGCTTCGTCTACGGTTTGAAGCGCATGCCGTTGTCCACCGCGTACACGCTGTATTTCGTGGCGCCGCTGTTGGTGGCCGCGCTGTCGGTGCCGCTGCTGGGCGAGCACGTCGGCCCGCGCCGCTGGACCGCGATTGGCATTGGCCTGGTCGGGGTGATCGTGGTGCTGCGTCCGGGCGTGGACGGGCTGATCTCTTTGCCGGGGCTGATGGTGTTGCTGGCAGCCACGGCCTATGCGGTCGCGGCGATCACCGTGAGCCTGCTCACCCGCACCGATACTCCGCAGGCGATGGTGGTGTGGTTTCTGCTGTTCATGGCGATCGGCGCCGGGCTGCTGGCCATCCCCGGCTGGGTGCCGCTGCAGGCCGGGCACGGCGGGTTGATCGCCGGCATGGGCCTGGCCGGCGCGCTGGGCCAGGTCGCGCTGACCCAGGCCTTCATGCGCGGCGAGGCCTCGATGATCGCCCCGCTGGAATACACCGGGCTGGTCTGGGTGATCGGCTGGGACTGGCTGCTGTGGCAGACCCTGCCCGACGGCTGGACCTGGACCGGCGCCGGCATCATCGTCGCCAGCGGGCTGTATTTGCTGCGCCGGGAGCGGATTCGCAAGGCAGATCGCCCGCTGCCGCTCGAGCGGCCGTGAGCGGGGGGCGGCAGTGGGGATTCGTTACAACCGAGCGCGCTCGCTCCGACAAATCCCGGGTTTACCCTGTACCAGCGGGGGAGACGGGACATTCGGGATGCGAAACGGTCCCAGCGCCTGCGCCGTTGCGAATCCCGAATCCACACTCCCGAATACCTACTCTTAGAACCTAATGGAATGACGGCCCCAAACATTGACTGTTAGGCTTCACGACCCCCCAATCGGCCACGCGCGGTGATCCAGTTTCAGCGCCTGCACAAGTCCTATTCCGTTGATGGTCGCCAGATCGTGGCGCTGCACCCGCTCGATCTGCGGGTCGGCCCCGGTGAGGTATTCGGCATCATCGGCCATTCCGGTGCCGGCAAATCCACGCTGATCCGGCTGATCAACCGGCTGGAAGAGCCCAGCGGTGGCCGCCTGCTGATCGGCGAGGAGGATGTCACCGCGCTGGACAGCCAGGGCCTGCGTGGTCTGCGCCGGCGCATCGGCATGATCTTCCAGCACTTCAACCTGCTGTCTTCGCGCACCGTGGCCGGCAACGTGGCCTTTCCGCTGGAACTGGCCGGCACTGCACGCGCCGAGATCGATGCGCGGGTGGCCGAGCTGCTGGCCCGGGTCGGGCTGCAGGAGCACGCCAACAAGTATCCGGCGCAGCTGTCCGGCGGCCAGAAGCAGCGCGTGGGCATTGCGCGTGCGCTGGCCACCCGGCCGCAGATCCTGCTGTGCGACGAGGCCACCAGCGCACTGGACCCGCAGACCACCGCCTCGGTGCTGCAGCTGCTGGCGCAGATCAACCGCGAGCTGGGCCTGACCATCGTGCTGATCACCCACGAAATGGACGTGATCCGCCGCGTCTGCGACCGCGTGGCGGTGCTGGACGCCGGCAAACTGGTGGAAACCGGCCCGGTCACCGAGGTGTTTCTGCATCCCAAACATGCCACCACGCGGCGCTTCGTGTCCGAAGCCGAGCACGTGGACGAAGCCGAGTTGCACCGCGATTTCGCGGCGGTCGGCGGGCGCATCGTGCGGCTGACCTTCCTGGGCAGCGGCACCTACGAGCCGGTGCTGGGCCGCATCGCCCGCGAGACCGGGGTGGACTACAACATCCTGTCCGGGCGGGTGGATCGCATCAAGGACACTCCGTATGGCCAGCTCATCGTCGCCCTGACCGGCGGCGATAAGAACGCGGCACGCGCCGGTTTCGTCGCCGCCGGCGTGCAGGTGGAGGATCTGCGCGTATGACCCCGATCGTTGCTGCCGCTGGCGGTTTCTTCCGTAATCTCGATGCCGCCAAGTGGGGCGATATCGGGCAGGCGACCCTGGACACCTTGCTGATGCTGGCCGGCGCGCTGCCGTTGACGCTGCTGATCGGCCTGCCGCTGGGCGTTGCGCTGTTCCTGTGCGGGGCCCCACAGTTGCGCCGCCGCCCGGTGCTATACGGCGTGCTCGCGGCACTGATCAACCTGCTGCGCTCGGTGCCCTTCATCATCCTGATGATCGCGATGATTCCGCTCACCCTGGCGCTGATGGGGACCTCGCTCGGTGTGCGTGGCGCGATCCTGCCGCTGGTGGTCGGTGCCGCACCGTTCTATGCGCGCTTGGTGGAAACCGCGCTGCGCGAAGTCGACCGCGGGATCATCGAGGCTAGCCAGGCGATGGGCGCCACCACCCGCCAGCTGGTGCTGCGGGTGCTGTTGCCGGAAGCGCGCCCCGGCCTGATCGCCGGCGCCACCGTGACCACCATCGCGCTGATCGGCTTTACCGCGATGGGCGGTGCCATCGGCTCCGGCGGCCTGGGCGATGTGGCCTACCGCGAGGGCTACCTGCGCTCGCATTCGGACGTGGCGCTGATCACCGTCATCGCCTTGCTGGTGTTGGTGCAGGTGCTGCAGATGCTGGGCGACCGCCTGGTGGCCCGCTACAGCCGCCGTTGAGTCAGACGCGCCGCCGCGGATGCAACCGGTGGCCGCAGTGCATGCCGCATCGGCGGCCATCGCTGCGGTGAGCTGCAGCCGGATACGCTGGCATCTCCCCGACGTTTGTCTTGCCTGCACGGCCGGTGCGGACTGCCACATCGCCGCTGCACCTGCGGTCTGCTAGGTTTAACGCCTGCGGCCCGTCCGCATTCCTCCTCCCACGGACCCTTTCATGAGCACATTTGCGTTTCGTTCCCTTCTTGCTGCGGCCACGCTTGCGTTGGCGTCCTGCGGCGGCAATGGCGGCGGCGGTGGCGACACCCTGACCGTGGCCGCCACGGCGGTGCCGCATGCCGAAATCCTGGAAGTGGTCGAACCGCTGCTGGCCAAGCAGGGCGTCAAGCTCGATGTGCGCGTGTTCAACGACTACGTGCAGCCCAACGACCAGGTCGTGCAGAAGCAGATCGACGTCAATTACTTCCAGACCGAACCCTATCTGGACGCCTACAACCGCGACCGCAAAAGTCAGCTGGTGACCGTGGTCGGCGTGCATATCGAACCGTTCGGGGCGTACTCGCGCCGCTTCAAGGCCCTGACCGATCTGCCGACCGGCGCCGACGTGGTGATCCCCAACGACCCCAGCAACAACAGCCGCGCGCTGATCCTGCTCGACAAGGCCGGGGTGATCAAACTCAAGGACCCGAGCAACGCGCTGTCCAGCCAGCGCGACATCGTCGAAAACCCCAAGCAGCTCAAATTCCGCGAGCTGGATTCGGCCATGCTGCCGCGCGTGCTGGATCAGGTCGATCTGGCGCTGATCAACACCAATTACGCACTCGACGCCGGGCTCAATCCCACCCGCGACGCACTGGCGATCGAAAGCAAGGACTCGCCATACGTCAACTTCCTGGTGGCTCGCGCCGACAACAAGGACGACCCGCGCGTGCAAAAACTCGCCAAGGCCTTGACCAGCCCGGAAGTGAAGGCCTTTATCGAGCAGAAGTACAAGGGCGCGGTGCTGCCGGCGTTTTAAGCGTAACTTCTGAACTGACTGCGCCCTCCGCCAGCTGGCCGCGGCCGGTACTCGGTGCGGCATGGATCACGCGTCCACTGCCTCCTGCGCGCCGGCGAGGTCCGTCTGACGACCGCTTGCTACGAGGGTGTAGCGTTCCTGCTCAACAGCGTCCAGATCGACAGCGCTGCGCCCACGTTGCCGATGATTTGCGTGTTGTCCTTGACCGCGCGCATCAAGCCGCCTCGATCACAGTCGGGCGAGCGCGGTCGCGGCACCGGAGTTCGGCATCGCTAGCCCCGAACACACGCCGCTGCGTGCCCGCGTAGTAGCGTCATCGGCCATCTTTCTCCGGCAGTCTTCCGATGCCTTTGCTGCTTGCCATTCCGCTGGCCGTGATCATTGCCCTGGCCGTGTTCGCGCTGGTGTTCCCGTTGTCGCTGCTGCAGCGGTTTCGCATGGGCGCTGCGCGTCGTCAGGCGCGCGGCTGGTTGCTGATGATCAACCTGGCGTCGGCCGGCATTTCCAGCGTGCTGTTTGTGATCTTCAGCCTGATCGCGGCGGCATTCTGGCCCGGCGCGATCAGCCACGCCGCATTCGGGTGGACCTGCGGGTTGGCGTTGGGGATGTTGGCTCTACGTCTGACCCGCTTCGAGCGCACCACGCAAGGCCTGTTTTACCGGCCCAATCTGTGGCTGGTGCTGGCCTTGACCGTGCTGGTGGTCGTGCGGGTGATCGCCGGGTTGGTGCAGGGCTGGCGCAGCGCCTGGCAAGGCGCTGCCTGGCCGACCGAGGGATGGCTCAGTCATGCCAGTCTGCTCGGCGCGGCCGGTGTCTTGCTCGGTTATGCGCTCGCTTATGCCACCTTGCTGTGGTGGCGCTGGCGCAGCGCACGTCTGCGCGGTAGCGTGTATTGGCGGTGATCCTGTTACTGCCAGCCCTCTCGGCGCTGGCAGTAACAATTTCAAGTATGCCTTATTAATTAAATGCTTCCGCGGCTTTAAGCATCTGTGCGTCTGCTGGCGCTATGCGAATGGCACTTAGGCAATCTGGAGAGGTTTCTGGGAACGAGAACTCCATTTTCTCCTGATTTTTAACAACGGCCAAAGTCAATGCCTCTGAACTACTCTGTCCTCTCGGAATATTTGAAATCAGATAATTCGGATATCGACTCTTGAAGTCCTGACGAGAGACGCAGGAGCCTTCCAGGCTCAGTAAGACTGACGCGATATTTTTTTTATCTGCTGATATTGATATGGAAGAGTTCTTGGCAGTCAGATGATCGCCTATTTTTAATATTCCTCCGCTAACGTTATACGTTCCTTCGTTTTTCAGATTGGGCGTCGAAATTCTGGCTCCAGGCCATGAATTAATAAATTCAGAGGGTGATTTTTTGAGATTTCTCGAAATTTCTTCGGCTAGTTCAAACGTGCGGGCAGCATCCGCTGCTGTCGCTGCTGAAATTTTAGTTGCATATACTGAAGGTGCAATCAGGGCAGCAAGCAGCGTTATTGCAAGGCGGAAATATGATGATCTGTTAAGGAAGTTTGTCATACTGCTCTCCGTAATATACGTTATAGTTCTGTCCTGTGGTTGAGGTTACGTTATTCGCGCAGAAAGATTTTCCAACGTTTGAGGCAACATTGGGTCCTCCAGCATAGTAAATCCCGAAAAGCTGATCGGGATTTGATGCTGCAAGGTTAATGTCTATGCTATTTTGAGTGGAACTCCATATTTCATTCCTTGCAACTATGTTATTTGTTACGGCAAGTCCTTCCATCTTGCATGCTTCATCTATATATGCTTGTCGAGTCGTTTTGGCAAACGAATAGTTGAATTTCACATGGCCAAACTCATGGGCTAGGGCTGAGACTGTAAAATACATGCCCGGCATATCTTGACTCTCGCAGCTATAATTTCGGATATACACAACTTTATTTGGCATGTCCGTATAGCTGGCCGAGCCGTAAGCGATCGTAAAATTAGGGCTGCTGTTTATCTGTCCAGTAAGTGTCGTTGACTGGGAAGTTATGAAGTCAATGCAGGTTCCAAGTCCTGTGGTAGGGACAGTTGTCTGAGCCTGAGTTCCAAAGGAAACGAGCGAGAGAAGAAATATCGCGGCGGCTACATGGCATCTTATGCTCATGGTATCTCCATATTTAATTCAAGAAGTCGTGCTGATTTCTACGCGATCTATCCCCCCTTCAGCGAAATCCTAAACGTTAAATTCCCTTTAAACTGAGGTTTTGATCAAAAAAACAGGCCCTTACGGGCCTGTTTGGTGGAGGTGCTTAGTCAATAGGTCTGCTTAGAAGCGCGCGCCGATGCCGAAGCCAACGGTCCACGGATCCAGTTCCAGCTCGCTGCCGGTGCCCTGGCCGCCTACGCGCAGTTCCGGACGCGAACGCATGTAGCGGGCGTCGGCGCGTGCGAACCAGGTGGAGTTGATGTTCATGTCCACACCAACGGTGCCGATGACACCCTTAGCGGTGCTCAGGCCCACGTGATCGCCGGTGGTCGACGCCGCATCGATCTTCTCGTTGCTGAAGTTCGACTCGTAGTAGCCCACGCCCACGAACGGACGGAACTGGTTGTCGGCTTCGCCGAAGTGGTACTGGCCGCTGATGGCGATCGGCTGCTGCTCGACGGTGCCAACCTTGCCCACGCCGTCGGCGGTGACGCGGTGGTTGAACTTGTCGGCAGCGCCCCACAGTTCAACGGCCCAGTTGTCGTTGATGTAGTAGCTGGCGCTCAGCGTCGGTGCCGGGCCGCCATCGACGTCCAGGCCCGGAGCCGGATTGTTCTTCGGGTTCAGCAGCGCCACGCCGCCGACCACGGCCCAATGCTTACCCGAGGCGGTGTCGCCGCTGGTGGACATCGTGCTGGAGGAAGTCGAGGAGGTGTCGCCGGTATAGGTGGTGTCCTGCGCGAACGCGGACGGTGCAATCGCAAGTGCAGATACAGCAGCCAGGCTCAGGATGGAAATGGAACGCATGAGGGTCTCCTCGTCTTGTTGTTAGGCCCGTGGAGTGGGCCGCGCCAAAACTATTCCTAAAAATCTGAATCCACGCCCACCTGTGGCTCGCTAAAATTTCGTTTGTTCAGGAAGTCCCCCGAGAAGGCCGCCGTTACGTCATGCAACCTGAAAAAGACATTCACGCAGATGCGATGGCTGTGACGAAAAAACACGTCAGCCAAGGCCTGCCAGCGCACATTCGCAGCGATTGCAGGGTATTGCTGCTTGGCTCGATGCCCGGTGTCGCATCGTTAGAAGCCGCGCGTTACTACGCACACCCGCGCAATCGTTTCTGGCCGTTGATGCATGCCTTATTGGGCATTGAGACAGCTGCAAGCTACGCATCGCGCTTGCAAGCGGTGATCGACCATCGTGTGGGTTTGTGGGATGTCATCGGCCAGTGCGAGCGGCGCGGCAGTCTGGATACGGCCATCGTGGCGGCGAGCATCGTGGTCAATCCACTGCCCGCGCTGCTGCCCACGCTGCCGCAGCTACGCATGGTGGCCTGCAATGGCACTGCGGCAGCGCAGGCGTGGCGCCGGCATGTGCAGCCGCTGCTATCGGCGGAGCTGCGCGCGCTGCCAGTCGTCGCCTTGCCGTCCACCAGCCCCGCCAATGCCGCCTGGTCGCTGCCGCGTCTGGCAACAGCCTGGCAACCGCTGCCAGATGCGGTGCGCTGACTGAGGTGAGATGAAGTGGGGTCAGTGTGGAAGGCGAGCGCCGTGCGTTGAATGTTGCGACTGTCGCAACACCTCGTTCTGATTGCGGATGCACGCCGCTGGCACAGCTACCGACGCGCGCGCTGCGTGCATCGGGGCCACGGGCCAGAAGTCATGCCTGCGTCCGGCACAGGCCTGCGGGCCACACCAGCAGGCATGCTGCAGCCAGCGCACAACGGAGTGGCGACATGACGATCAAGCCCGCAATCACCATGGCAGCCGGCCTGCTGGGCGCCATAAGCGCAGCCAGTGCAGACGACATGCGCTGCGAGGTCAGCAGCGATTACGAGCTCACGCTCAACCCACGCAGCCTGATCCTGATCCGCGAATCAGGCACGCCGCAGCGGTTGGTCATGCGCCAGGGAGCCTTGTTCGTCGACGACCGCTGGGTGGAACTGAGTGCCGACGATCGCACCCGGCTGATCCAGTTCGAGCGCCAGACCCGCGATGTTGTCCCCTTGGCGCAGGCAGTCGGGCGCGAAGCGGCCGATATCGCAGTCACCGCAGTGGGCGAGGTGGCAGCTGGCTTCAGTCGCAGCCCGGAAGCCACGCGCGCGCAGTTGAGAAAAGTGCGCGAGAAGATCGACGTACGCTTGAAGCAGGGTCTCAGCAAGAGCCAGCTGACCCTGGTCGATATCGACGACGACATCGGCGCGCTGGTGGCCGAGTTGCTGCCGCAGCTGATCGGCGATGTGGTGGCCGGCGCGGTGCAGTCCGCAATGACCGGAAATGACGTGCAGCTGCGTTCGCTCGATGGCGTGGAAGCGCGCATCGAGCGCCTGGTCGAGCCACAGGCGCGCGCATTGCGGCCGCGCGCCCAGCAGTTGTGCGAACGCCTGGAAGCACTCGATGGACTCGACAATGCGCTGGCGTATCGTTTGCCGTCAGGCGAGCCACTGCAACTGTTGCGGGTCGATCCACGCGCGGCGAAATGATCGGTGCACGCACGCATGGGGACGCTGCATCCCGCCGGGCGTGGGATTTTTTGCACGGCAATGGTTGGCGCTGCGGCCCGCAGCCGGCCACAATAGGGGTTTCCCCATTCTGTTGCCGGAGTTCCCCGTATGGCCGAAATCAAGGAAGCACTTGTCCCCGATATCGGTGACTACAGCGACGTCCCGGTAATCGAGGTGCTGGTGTCTGTCGGCGATACGGTCAGCAAGGACCAGAGCCTGGTCACGCTGGAATCGGACAAGGCCACCATGGAAGTGCCCTCGTCGGTGTCCGGCGTGGTCAAGGAGATCAAGGTCAAGGTCGGCGATTCGCTCTCGCAGGGTGCGCTGGTGGCGTTGATCGAAGTCGCCGATGCAGGCGCCGATGCCGCCAAGCCCGCAGCTGCCGCGGCGCCCGCCCCACCGGCCAAGGCGGCTCCCGCCGCTGCTCCGGCACCTGCCGCCAGGGCTGAAGCTGCTGCGCCTGCGGCATCTTCCGGTGGCGGCCTGATCGAAGCACGCGTGCCCGATATCGGCGATTACACCGACATTCCGGTGATCGAAGTGCTGGTTGCCGTCGGCGATACCGTCGCCAAGGACCAGAGCCTGGTCACGCTGGAATCGGACAAGGCCACGATGGAAGTGCCGTCCTCGGCTGCCGGCGTGGTCAAGGAGCTCAAGGTCAAGGTCGGCGATACGTTGTCGCAGGGCAATGTCGTGGCGATCATTGCAGCCAGCGATGGCGGCGCGGGTGCAGCGCAGTCGCCCGCCAAGCCCACCACCGACACTGCCGAGACGGCAGGCAAGGTCGAGCCGGTTGCGGTGTCGGCCGAGCCGGACAAGCTGGCCCAGCGCGAAATCGCGCAGGTGCAGGGCGGCCGTTCCGGCACCGGCACGCAGGTAGCACAGGCTGGTCAGCCATCGGCTGGCAACCCGAGCAGCCCGCCGGTGACCTTCGATGCCGATAGCGTGCTTCCCTCCAAGGTGCCGTACGCCAGCCCGGTGGTGCGCGTGTTCGCACGCGAACTGGGCGTGGACCTGAACCAGCTCAAGGGCAGTGAAAAGGGCGGCCGCATCACCCGCGAAGACGTGCAGCGCTTTGTGAAGGCCGCACTCAGTGGCGGCGCACCTGCCGCAGCCGGCGCTGCGCCGGCCGGCAGCGGCAATGGCCTGAACCTGCTGGCCTGGCCGAAGGTGGACTTCAGCAAGTTCGGCGAGACCGAGACCCAGCCGCTGTCGCGCATCAAGAAGATTTCCGGTGCCAACCTGGCGCGCAACTGGGCGATGATTCCACACGTCACCCAGTTCGAACAGGCCGACATCACCGACCTGGAAGCCCTGCGCGTGGCCCTCAACAAGGAAAACGAGAAGGCCGGCATCAAGCTCACCATGCTCGCCTTCCTGGTCAAGGCCAGTGCCGCGGCGCTGAAGAAATTCCCCGAGTTCAACGCCTCGCTGGATGCGGCCGGTGAAAACCTCACGCTGAAGAAGTACATCAACATTGGCTTCGCGGCCGATACACCGAACGGCCTGGTCGTGCCGGTGATCCGCGACGTCGACAAGAAGGGCGTGCTGCAGATCGCGCAGGAAAGCGGCGAGCTGGCCAAGAAGGCGCGCGATGGCAAGCTGGGCCCAGCCGACATGAGCGGCGGCTGCTTCTCGATCAGCTCGCTCGGCGGCATTGGCGGTACGGCGTTCACGCCGATCATCAATGCGCCGGAAGTGGCGATCCTGGGCGTGTCCAAGTCGGCGATGCAGCCGGTCTGGAACGGCAAGGAGTTCGCGCCGAAGCTGATGCTGCCGTTGTCGCTGAGCTACGACCACCGCGTCATCGACGGCGCGCTGGCGGCCCGCTTCACGACCTACCTCAGTCAGGTGCTGGCCGACATGCGTCGCGTCCTGCTGTGAGGGCTGCGCTGCTGACCATCGCCGTGCTCGGCGTGCTGCCGTGGACAAACGCGGCCGCACGCGAATGCGAGAGCACGCTCGGGCGCGGCTGGCCGCCGGCCGTGGGCAACTACGGGACTGCTGTCACCACGCTGTTGGATGGCGGCAGCAAACCGGCCTTGTCGTTGCTGACGCTGCCCACACATGGTGTGGAGAGTGCAGTGTCGCTGGTGCCGGGCAAGGACGGCGCTGACTGGACGCTGCGGCACAGCCGCGCCGACGAGCGCGTCTACAGCTGGGTCAGCCAGACCGACCGCGGCAGCGTGCAGTTCCGCACCGAGCAGACCCCGGAAACGGTCGAGATCCCGATTCCGGCGGCCCTGGCCAAGCGCTTGGTCAGCAACTGGACCAACACGCTGACCCAGCTCGCACCGAACGGACGCACTGCGCCGGTGAGCGAGGGCGAAGTGCTCTCGTTCCAGGTCGATGGCGTGCGCTACAGCGGTGCTCGCCCGAGCTGCGGCGCCGGCGAGTTGCTGTTGAAACAGGCCGCACTGTTGATCGAAGCCAGCGAAGGCAAGGAAAAGAAGCGCGACAAGCGCTGGACCCAAATCGAATCGTCGCTGGATGAACTCCAGCAGACGCTTGCCGGCACGGCCGGTTGAGCTACAGGAGAAGCAAATGGCGGTCATTGAAATCAAGGTTCCCGACATCGGCGATTACAGCGATGTCCCCGTCATCGAAGTGCTGGTCGCCGTCGGCGACAGCGTGGTCAAGGATCAGGGCCTGGTAACGCTGGAGTCGGACAAGGCCACGCTGGAAGTGCCGTCCTCGGCCGCCGGTGTGGTCAAGGAACTCAAGATCAAGGTCGGCGACACCCTCTCCGAAGGTGCGCTGGTGCTGTTGCTCGAAACCGAAGGCGAAGCCGCTGCGTCGGCCAAGGTCGAGACCAAGGCTGCCCCGGCCGCTGCAGCGCCTGCCGCCGCACCGGGCAGCAAGCCGCCGGTGACGCCGTCGCATCGCGCGCCGGCCGAACCGGCGCCGCCCAAGCCCGCACTGGCTAGCGGCAAGCCGGCCGACATCGAATGCAAGATGGTGGTGCTCGGCGCCGGCCCCGGTGGCTACACCGCCGCCTTCCGTGCGGCTGACCTGGGCCTGGAGACGGTGCTGATCGAGCGCTACGCCAGTCTGGGCGGGGTCTGCCTCAACGTCGGCTGCATTCCGTCCAAGGCGCTGCTGCATGCCGCCGCGGTGATCGATGAAGTGGCCCATGCGGGCGACTTCGGCGTGGACTTCGGTCAGCCCAAGATCACCCTGGACAAGCTGCGCGAGTACAAGGAAAAAGTGGTCGGCAAGCTCACCGGCGGCCTGGCCAGCATGGCCAAGCAGCGCAAGGTGCGCACCGTGACCGGTGTGGCCAGCTTCGTCTCGCCCAATGAACTGGAAATCGTCGGCGACGACGGCAAGACCCAGCTGCTGCGCTTCGAACATTGCATCATCGCGGCCGGTTCGCAGGCGGTGAAGCTGCCCAACTTCCCGTGGGACGACAAGCGCGTGATGGATTCCACCGACGCGCTGGAGCTGCACGACATTCCCAAGACCCTGCTGGTGGTCGGCGGCGGCATCATCGGCCTGGAAATGGCCACGGTATACAGCGCGCTCGGCAGCAAGGTCACCGTGGTCGAGTTCATGGACCAGCTGATGCCAGGCGCCGACAAGGACCTGGTCAAGCCGCTGGCCGACCGTCTGAAGAAGCAGGGCGTGGACGTCCATCTCAAGACCAAGGCCACCGACGTCAAGGCCGACAAGGCCGGCATCACCGTGTCCTTCGAAGCGGCCGTGGAGGGCGAAAAGCCCGGCCTGCAGGCCACCGTGTACGATCGCGTGCTGGTCGCCGTGGGCCGCACCCCCAGCGGCAAGAAGATCGGCGCGGAGAAGGCAGGCGTGGCCATCACCGACCGCGGCTTCATTCCGGTCGATCGGCAGATGCGCACCAACGTGCCGCATATCTTCGCCATCGGCGACATCGTCGGTAACCCGATGCTGGCGCACAAGGCCACCCACGAAGGCAAGCTGGCCGCTGAAGTGGCGGCCGGCGAGAAGAAGGAATGGGTGGCGCGGGTGATTCCGTCGGTCGCCTACACCAACCCGGAAATCGCCTGGGTCGGCGTCACCGAGACCGAGGCCAAGGCCAAGGGCCTGAAGGTCGGCGTGGCCAAATTCCCGTGGGCCGCCAGTGGCCGCGCGATCGGCATCGGCCGCACCGAAGGCTTCACCAAGCTGATCTTCGACGAAGAGACCCACCGCGTGATCGGTGGTGCCATCGTCGGCGTGCATGCCGGCGACTTGCTGGCCGAGATCGGCCTGGCGATCGAGATGGGCGCCGAGGCCGAAGACATCGGCCACACCATCCACGCCCATCCGACCCTGAGCGAATCGGTCGGCATGGCCGCCGAGGTCTACGACGGCACCATCACCGACTTGTACATGCCGAAGAAGAAATAAGCGCTTCCCGCTGCGCTGCTGACAACGCCCCGCCTTGCGCGGGGCGTTGCCGTTTGGGCGGGGCTGCACAGTACGGCGATGGATTGCAGCCGATCACATGGAGAGAGCTGTCATGCGCCACGGAATGTTGCAAATGTTGCTGCTGTGCAGGGTCGCCGTGGTGTCTATCGCCCGCGCGCAAGAACCGGACGATCCCTCACTGGCTGCCGCGTTGGCCGAATGCCCGGGTGCCGAAACCTTCGACCGTGCGCAGCGGCAGGCCAGGACGCGTGCCGAGGCAGCGCGCGCATCCGAGATTGCGTCGCCGACCGATCCTGCGCTGCGTCCAGGTCTGCTGGAGATGAAACGCGTCGACCGACGGGCGACCACTGGCGATTGGTCGCCGGCGGGCATGACCAAGATGGCTGCCGTGGATGCGACGCATCTGCCGCAGATGCGTCGCATCGTGGCCGAGCACAAGGGCCTGCCGGGCGCGGCGCAGGTTGGTCGCGATGATGTCGCTGGCGCGTGGCCGCTGGTGCAGCATGCCGACGCCGACCCTGCATTCCCCAGGAACAGGTGGTGGGCACGCTGGTACCGCACGTTGCACGCGGCGCGATCCCTACGCGCTTCGTGGGGGTGTTGACCGAACGCGTGGTGGTCGGCAGCGGCAAGCCGCAGCGCCAGTGCATCGAGCTGGTCCCGCAGCAGGGCCATTGGGTGCCCGAGCCGATCGAGGATCCAGGCTACGTCGATGAAAGGCGCGCTGCCGTCGGGAGATGCCGCTTGCCGATTCCATTTGCGTTGCCGCGCGGCGGTTTCCCGCACCGTAACGGTCTTTCATGGCAACGCTGACAGAACGCAAAAAGGCCCGCAAAAAGCGGGCCTTTCGTGTGCAAGAGTGGGGCGGATCAGAACGCGAACGTTACGCCTGCCACCGGGCCCTTGAACTCCTGCTTCAGGCCGATCAGGCCGTCGCTGCCGCTCTTGTCGACGTCCAGCTTGAACCAGTCGTAGCCGGCAAAGATGCCGAAGTTCTTGGTGAAGCGGTATTCGGCAATTGCATTGGCGCGGCTCAGATCGCCTTCGTAGTCGCCGAAGTCGCCCCAGCTGGTGTTGAGGTACTGGCCCTGCACGTTGAACAGCCAGTGTTCGCTCGGACGCGCGGTGAAGCGGATGCCGACGACCGGCGCAACGCCGTCTTCGCTTTCGTCCACGACGTTGCCAGTGAACGCGCTACCCAGGTCGGCATACGCATTGGCTTCGACCTTGGCGTACTCGGCACCGATCTGCAGGCCCAGACTGAATTCCGGCGAATCGACCACCGAGTAGTCGTACACGAAGGTCGCAACCTGATATTTCAGCTCGCCCTTGATGAAGCTGCCGCTCGGCACGGTCACACCGCCGGCGCTCAGATCCTGGGTCAGGGTCTCACGGCGATCCTTGTCGTACTTGAAGTAGTCGAAGATCAGACGCTGACGGGTGCTGATGCGGAACACGCCATCCACGCGCGGCTCCCATTCCTTGCCGCCCAGCTTGAAATCTTCGTTGACCGACACGTTGTTGCCCGCCAGCAGCGTGTTGCCGCGGATGGTGTTGTCGTTGTCCACATTCATCGCACCGAGGCGAATCTGGAAGCGGTCATCGGTATCTTCAGCGTGTGCGGGCGCGACGTAGGCGACGGCCAGAACGCACGGGATCGCCAGTGCGAGGAGGTGTTTCATGGGAGCTCCGAATTCTTGGAATGGTCAGGCCGTTGGGCCTGTGGCGCGCACTATCGATAAGGTGACGTCTTCCAGAGGTGAAGGACCTGTCGCACAGCTGTGAAGGCGGAGATAGCAATCGGACAAAACGGTCCGCATGTCCAATAGGCATGGGCGCCGCACACCGGCGACGGCAAGTTCGGCGCTGAAAACGACACGTGAAAAGTGTGGCGTAGTGCATACCTTCAGGTACGGTCGCCGCTGCCCATTGCGCAACCAGTGCAGCGCCATGCCGCAAGGTGGCCGCCATCGCGGCGCCGCAGGGATCCAAACGAGCGTGCGCTGCAGCGGATTGGACCGCCGATGGGAAAGTGTCATGTGCGACAAAATGCGTACAAAAGCAGGAGCCCCGGTCTCCCAGGGCTCCCAGACGCGGCCTGCGGCGTTACCTTTCGACGAGGATGTGCAGGCCTCGCAAGTTCTGACCGCCGGTTTGTGGCAAAGTTCCCATCCGCTGCGACGGCCGCCACGTGGTGCATCGCAGCAAGTGATGACCTCTGCCGGTTGTCTCGCAATTTGTCCCATTGCTATACTTTCGCGGCTCGACGAGGCGCAACTGCGCTTCCCACCCATTCACACGTAAGGTAACCGTAGTGCTGAACTCCGTTGACGCGGGTCGGCGGTTGATGCTGCGCGCTGCGGTATATCCGCTTGCCGCCGTAGCTATAACCAGTCTGGGGTTGCTGTTGGTCGGTCCCCGTTACTCTGCAGGTCTGGCATTGACCGGATGTGCGACGGTGCTGGGCGGTTGGGTTGCGGCACGTACCGCGCTAGGTGGCGGGATCCAGGCAGCGGGCATCGCCATGGTGCGGCTGATCCTGGCGATGGTGCTGAAGTGGGTGTTGGTTTTCGTGGCGCTGGCGCTCGGCTTCGGCCTGTGGCGGCTGCCTCCTCTGGCTTTGTTGGCGGGTATCGCCATCGGGCTGATTTTTCAGGTTCTGGCTCTGGCCAGGCGTTGATTCGAACTTAAAGGGCTCCGGACACATGGCGGGCGAGGCAGCAACACCTACCTCCTATATCCAGCATCACTTGCAGAACCTGATCTATCCGGTTCGTGAGGGTGGCGGCACGTTTTGGACCATCCACGTCGATACCCTGGTCATGGCGGTGTTGATGGGTCTGGTGATGGTCTTCGCGTTCTGGACGGCCACGCGCAATGCCACCGCCGGCGTGCCGGGCAAGTGGCAGGCATTTGTGGAAATCTGCCTGGAATTCGTCGATCGCCAGGCCAAGGACACCTATCACGGCAGCAGCAAGCTGGTGACGCCGATCGCGATCACCATCTTCTTCTGGATCCTGTTGATGAACCTCATCAAGATGATCCCGGCCGATTTCATCGCCATCCCGCTGGGCTGGGCCGGCATCCACGCCTGGAAGCCGGTGCCCACCGCCGACGTCAATGCCACCTTGGGCATGTCGATCAGCGTGTTCTTCCTGATGATCGTGTTCTCGCTGCGCTCCAAGGGCGTGGGCGGCATGACCAAGGAATTCCTGACGGCGCCGTTCGGCAAGTGGATGATGCCGTTCAACCTGCTTTTGAACATCGTCGAGTGGCTGAGCAAGCCGATTTCGTTGGCGATGCGACTGTTCGGCAACATGTTCGGCGGCGAGATCGTCTTCCTGCTGATCTGGGTGCTGGGCGGTGCGGGCATCGCCGGCATGGTCGCTGGCGGCGTATTCGGCCTAGGCTGGATGCTGTTCCACCTGCTGGTGATTCCGCTGCAGGCCTTCATTTTCATGATGCTGTCGATCGTGTATCTGAGCCTGGCCGAAGACAGCCACTGAGTTTGCGTCACCCTTCATCTGCTTCATTCCGCTTCATCCATCACCCTTAGAAACTTTCGTTCGGAGATCACCATGTACCTCGCCGTCCTGACCAACCTCGCTCAAGTCCAGAGCTCCACCGTCCTCGCCGTCGGCATCATGATCGGCTTGGCCGCGCTGGGTGCCGGCCTCGGTCTGGCCATCATGGCTGGCAAGTTTCTGGAATCGGCTGCGCGCCAGCCGGAACTGATCCCGGTGCTGCAGGTCCGCATGTTCATCACCGCCGGCCTGATCGACGCCGCGTTCATCATCAGCGTCGCCGTCGGCCTGCTGTTCGCCTTCGCCAACCCGCTGGCCCAGGTGTTCATCGAGCGTCTGTCGCAGGCTGCCGGCTGATCCAGCGGTAGCAGGATGTGGAGGCAACCGCGTGCGGTTGCGTCCGCGGATGAAGGTCGGAAAGCGTCGCCCATGCGGTGGCGCTTTCACCCCTAAACAGCGATTGAGCGACCCATGGATATCACCCTTACCATCTTTGCCCAGGCGCTGGCCTTCGCCGGTCTGATCTGGATCGTCGCGACCAAGATCTGGCCGCCGCTGCTGCAGGCGATCGAAGAGCGTCAGCAAAAGATCGCTGAAGGTCTGGCTGCGGCCGATCGCAGTCAGAAGGATCTGGCGCAGGCGCAGGAAAAGGTCAACGAAGCACTGAAGGATGCACGCACCAAGGCCAACGAGATCATCGATCAGGCCCATGCGCGCGCCAACCAGATCATCGAAGCGGCCAAGCACGAGGCAATTGCCGAAGCCAACCGTCAGAAGGATCTGGCGCAGACTGAAATCGATGCATCCGCCACGCGTGCACGCGAGGAGCTGCGCAAGCAGGTCTCGGTGCTGGCTGTCAGCGGTGCAGAAAAGCTGCTCAAACGCGAAATCGATGCCAACGCCCACAAGGCGCTGCTCGACGAGCTGGCGGCGGAGATTTAAGCGATGAGTCAGGCCCTCACCCTTGCCCGTCCCTACGGCCGTGCCGCGTTTGCGATCGCGCGTGAGGGCGGCAACTTCGCGCCCTGGTCCGATGCGCTGGCGTTTTCGGCGCAGGTGGCCGGCGACCCGCGCGTGGCGGCATTGCTGCTCAACCCGGCCCTGGGCCAGGAACAGGCAGTGACGCTGTTGGCGCCGCCGCAGGCGGGCGAGGACTATCTGCGTTTCCTCGGCGTGCTAGCCGATGCGCAGCGGCTGTCGCTGCTGCCGGAAGTGGCAGGCTTGTACGAACAACTGCGTGCCGATGCCGAACACGTCGTCAAGGCGACGGTGACGTCGGCCGCGGCAATGAGCCAGACCGAACTCGACACGATCGCTGCTGCGCTGAAGAAGCGCTTCGGCCGCGAAGTGGACATCACCACCGCAGTCGATGCGTCGCTGATCGGCGGCGCGGTGATCGACACCGGCGACGTGGTCATCGACGGCTCGCTGAAGGGCAAGCTTGCGCGTCTGCAAAGCTCGCTCGCCCACTGAATTCACATAAACGCATGGCCCCCGCGGCCGGCACCTAGGACTGAACGATGGCAACCACGCTCAACCCCTCCGAAATCAGCGACCTGATCAAGACCCGCATCGAGGCGGTCAAGCTGTCCGCAGAGTCGCGCAACGAAGGCTCCGTGACCAGCGTGTCCGACGGCATCGTGCGCATCTTCGGCCTGGCCGACGTGATGCAGGGCGAAATGATCGAACTGCCGAACAACACCTTCGCGCTTGCTTTGAACCTGGAGCGCGATTCGGTCGGCGCCGTGGTGCTGGGCGATTACGAAAACCTGCGCGAAGGCGACGTGGCCAAGACCACCGGCCGCATCCTGGAAGTGCCGGTCGGTCCGGAACTGCTCGGTCGCGTGGTCAATGCGTTGGGCGAGCCGATCGACGGCAAGGGCCCGCTGGGCGCCACCCAGACCGCACCGGTGGAGCGCGTTGCGCCCGGCGTGATCTGGCGCAAGTCGGTCGACCAGCCGGTGCAGACCGGTTACAAGTCGGTCGATGCGATGATCCCGATCGGCCGCGGCCAGCGCGAGCTGGTCATCGGTGACCGCCAGACCGGCAAGACCGCGCTGGCGATCGATGCGGTGATCAACCAGAAGGGCACCGGCATCAAGTGCGTGTACGTGGCGATCGGCCAGAAGGCCTCGACCGTTGCCAACATCGTGCGCAAGCTCGAAGAGAACGGCGCGCTGGCGCATACCGTGGTGGTGGCTGCGACCGCGTCCGAATCGGCCGCGATGCAGTACATCAGCCCGTATGCCGGCTGCACGATGGGCGAGTACTTCATGGACCGCGGCGAAGACGCGCTGATCGTGTACGACGATCTGTCCAAGCAGGCCGTGGCCTACCGCCAGATCTCGCTGCTGCTCAAGCGCCCGCCGGGCCGCGAAGCCTATCCGGGCGACGTGTTCTATCTGCACTCCCGCCTGCTCGAGCGCGCTGCGCGCGTGTCCGAGGAGTACGTGGAGAAGTTCACCAACGGTGCGGTGACCGGCAAGACCGGTTCGCTGACCGCGCTGCCGATCATCGAAACGCAGGCCGGCGACGTGTCCGCGTTCGTGCCGACCAATGTGATCTCGATCACCGACGGCCAGATCTTCCTGGAAACCGACCTGTTCAACGCCGGCATCCGTCCAGCCGTGAACGCCGGTATCTCGGTGTCGCGCGTCGGTGGTGCGGCCCAGACCAAGATCATCAAGAAGCTGTCCGGCGGCATCCGTATCTCGCTGGCGCAGTACCGTGAGCTGGCGGCGTTCGCGCAGTTCGCCTCGGACCTGGACGAAGCCACCCGCAAGCAGCTCGAGCGCGGTCAGCGCGTCACCGAACTGATGAAGCAGAAGCAGTACGCGCCGATGTCCATCGCCAACCAGGCGCTGTCGATCTACGCCGTCAACGAGGGTTACCTCGACGATGTGCCGGTCAACAAGCTGCTGGGGTTCGAAGAAGGCCTGCACGCGCACTTCGCCAATACCCAGGGCGAGCTGGTCTCCAAGATCAACAGCACCGGCGGCTGGGACAACGACATCGAAGCCGGCTTCAAGAAGGGCATCGAAGAGTTCAAGACCACGGGCAGCTGGTAACTCCAGCTGCGGGAATCGGGAATAGAGAATAGGGAATCGTCAAAGCGGGGTTGGCTGTGCCAATTCCCGACTCACGATTCCCCATTCCCACTAAGCAAGCGAAGCGAGCGAGTATGGCAGGCGGACGCGAAATCAAAACCAAGATCAAGAGCGTGCAGAACACCCGCAAGGTGACGCGCGCGCTCGAAATGGTCTCGGCCTCCAAGATCCGCAAGGCGCAAGAGCGCATGAAGACCTCGCGTCCGTATGCGCAGGCGATGAAGCAGGTGATCGGCCATCTGGCGCAGGCCAGCACCGATTTCCAGCATCCGTTCCTGATCGAGCGTGAGCAGGTCAAGCGGGTCGGTTACATCGTGATCTCTTCCGACCGCGGCCTGGCCGGCGGTCTGAACAACAACCTGTTCCGCAAGATGCTGGGCGAAGTACGCCCCTGGCAGGACAAGGGCGCCGAGATCGATGTGGTGACCATCGGCCAGAAGGCGTCGGCGTTCTTCCGTCGCATCAAGGTCAACATGGTCGGCAGCGTGACCCACCTGGGCGACAGCCCGCAGGTCGAGCAGCTGATCGGCGTGATCAAGGTGATGATCGATGCCTTCATCGAGGGCAAGGTCGACCGCGTGTATCTGGTCTACAACCGTTTCGTGAACACGATGACGCAGAAGGCCAGCTTCGATCAGCTGCTGCCGCTGCCGGCGGCCGAGCACAAGGTGGCGCACCACGATTGGGACTACCTGTACGAACCCGATGCCGCCACCGTGCTGGAGCACGTGATGACGCGTTACATCGAGTCGCTGGTGTACCAGGCCGTGCTGGAAAACGTGGCCTCCGAACATGCCGCGCGCATGGTGGCGATGAAGGCCGCCAGCGACAACGCCAACAAGATGATCGGCACCTTGCAACTGGTCTACAACAAGGCGCGTCAGGCGGCGATCACCCAGGAAATTTCGGAAATCGTCAGCGGCGCGGCCGCCGTATAGCCGGGAATAGGGAATGGAGAATCGGGAATGGTCGAAGCAGCAGCACTTGATCTTCCCATTCCCGACTCCCGTTTCCCTATTCCCGACACAAGAATCGAACAGACATTAGTGGAGTTATCCAAATGAGTCAGGGCAAGATCGTTCAGATCATCGGCGCGGTCGTCGACGTCGAATTCCAGCGCAATGAAGTGCCGAAGGTCTATCACGCGTTGAAGGTCGAAGGCACCGAAATCACCCTGGAAGTGCAGCAGCAGCTCGGCGATGGCGTGGTGCGCACGATTGCGCTCGGCTCCACCGACGGCCTGAAGCGCAACCTGCTGGCCACCAACACCGAGCGCGCCATTTCGGTGCCGGTCGGTGCCGGAACGCTGGGCCGCATCATGGACGTGCTGGGTCGTCCGATCGACGAAGCCGGCGACGTGCAGGCGTCGGACCATTGGGAAATCCACCGCGCTGCGCCGTCGTATGAAGACCAGTCCTCCAGCACCGAGCTGCTGGAAACCGGCATCAAGGTCATCGACCTGATGTGCCCGTTCGCCAAGGGCGGCAAGGTCGGCCTGTTCGGCGGCGCCGGCGTCGGCAAGACCGTCAACATGATGGAACTGATCAACAACATCGCCAAGGCGCATAGCGGCTTGTCCGTGTTCGCTGGCGTGGGCGAGCGTACCCGTGAGGGCAACGACTTCTACCACGAGATGAAAGACTCCAACGTGCTGGACAAGGTCGCGATGGTGTACGGCCAGATGAACGAGCCGCCGGGCAACCGTCTGCGCGTTGCGCTGACCGGCCTGACCATGGCCGAGTATTTCCGCGACGAGAAGGACGAGAACGGCAAGGGCAAGGATGTGCTGTTGTTCGTGGACAACATCTATCGCTACACGCTGGCCGGTACCGAAGTGTCCGCGCTGCTTGGCCGTATGCCGTCGGCGGTGGGTTACCAGCCGACCCTGGCCGAGGAAATGGGCGTGCTGCAGGAGCGCATCACCTCGACCAAGAGCGGTTCGATCACCTCGATCCAGGCCGTGTACGTGCCTGCGGACGACCTGACCGACCCGTCGCCGGCAACCACCTTCGCTCACTTGGATTCGACCGTCACGCTGAGCCGTAACATCGCCTCGCTGGGTATTTACCCGGCGGTGGATCCGCTGGACTCCACCAGCCGCCAGATGGACCCGCTGGTAATTGGTCACGAGCATTACGACACTGCCCAGCGCGTCCAGCAGACCTTGCAGAAGTACAAGGAACTGAAGGACATCATCGCGATCCTGGGCATGGACGAGTTGAGCGAAGAAGACAAGCAGTCGGTATCGCGCGCACGCAAGATCGAGCGCTTCTTCAGCCAGCCCTTCCACGTGGCCGAAGTATTCACCGGCTCGCCGGGCAAGTATGTGTCGCTCAAGGACACCATCCGCGGCTTCAAGGCGATCTGCGACGGCGAATACGACCACCTGCCGGAGCAGGCGTTCTACATGGTCGGCAGCATCGAAGAAGCGGTCGAGAAAGCCAACAAGATGAGCGCCAAGGCCTGATGGATCCCAGCCGCTGTGCGGCTGGAATCGGGAATCGGGAATCGTAAAGGCGGGTTGTAGGCGAGTCGGAGTGCGGGAACCAGGAAGCGTGCGCAGCCAGCCGCTCTTCCCATTCCCGAATCCCGATCCCCGATCCCCGCCTCACTTAAGTGAGGCACCATGAGCACTATCCGTTGCGACATCGTCAGCGCCGAGAAGGAAATCTTCCACGGTGAGGCGACCCTGGTCGTGGCCACCGGCGAGTTGGGCGAGCTGGGTATTGCACCCAAGCACGCGCCGCTGATCACACGCCTGAAGCCGGGCAAGGTGGTGGTGACCACCGCCAATGGCGAACATCTGGATTTCGCTATTTCCGGCGGCATCCTGGAAGTGCAGCCGCAGGTGGTGACCATCCTGGTCGACACCGCAGTGCGTGCACAGGACATCGACGAAGCAGCCGTGCGCAAGGTCAAGGAAGAGGCCGAGCGGCTGCTTGCCAACCGGGGTAGCACGGTGGACGTGGCCGAGGCGCAGCGTCGGCTGGCTGAAGCGACGGTGCAATTGCAGGCGCTGGAGCGCTTGCGTCGCAACCTCAAGCACTAAGTGTCTGCGTGCCGACCCGATGGGGAGGCGTGCACTGCAACCCGCTGCAAGGTCATCTGCAGAGAAGACTTTCGAAACGCCGACCCTCCCTCGTGTCGGCGTTTTCGTTTTTGGAGATCCGCCTGCGGGTCCGCGAATCGGTCGTGGTGCGCGGCAGGCACACTGCCTGTCTTGGCGCACCGCTGCCCGGCAGTGGTGCATGGCAACGTTATCCAGCTACGTTAAGGAACATGGTATGGCCCGCTCGATCGATGGCATTCGCGCTTACATAGTGACCGGCCTGTTGGCCGCCGGACTGCTGGGGTGCGCACTGCCGGCGCGCAGCCAGCCGCCGCTGGATCTGTTGATGGACCGCATCGTGCAGCGCAATGCCATTGGCGATGCGGTGGCGCTGAGCAAGTGGGACAGCGGCAAGCCGGTGCTGGATCAGGCGCGCGAGGCGGCGGTGTTGCAAAGCGTGCGCGACCAGGCGCCCGCGCATGGGCTGGATGCCGACGACGCGGCGCGTTTCTTTGGCGCGCAAATTGAAGCCAACAAGTCGGTACAGTACGCGCTATTGAACCGTTGGCACGAGCGCGGACGTGCACCGAACACCGCACGTCCGGATCTCACCGCGCTGCGTGCACGCCTGGATCAACTGCAGGGCGAACTGCTCGATGCGTTGGCCGATGTGGCATCAGCGCGTAGCGCGCCCGACTGCCCGGCCAGCACGGCGCGTGCGGCATCGCATTACGCCGAGCAGTGGCAGCTGGATGCGCTGCATCACGCCGCACTGGTGCGCGGACTGGGCGATTTTTGCCACTGATTGGCGCGGTGGAATGGGTCTATGCTGAACCGCTCGCTGTCATGCGGTTTAGAGCGGCCGACAAAACCGATGAGCGCTCGCCTGGTGGTGAGTGCAGTGATTTTGTCGGCCGCATCTTGGTGGATGCAGTCAGACGCCCAGGTCGAACGCTGCGTGTGTCCAAAGCGCGGTGCTCCACCGCTCGCGGGACACGCGGTGAAGCCGTCCATGGGAGCTCGATGGCGGCATGCATGCCGCCAATGGCCCTGCAATCGGCGAGGACACCGCACTAGAAGTTTGCGCATTGCTTTATTGAAAGCCATGCACACCGGCCAACGCGACTGGTCCTTGCCCGCCTGCCGGTACGGGACCTCACGCGGCATGGATGCCGCATCAGAGCTGACAAAGACGTACGTCCCATCGATCAGCACGTGAGAAGATGCAGTTACTCCGCTGCGGGATGTCTGCGCGCAAGCGGTGCCCCAATTCTGCTTCATGTGCCACACGAGCGAACAATCGCTCACGGCCTGCGCATGCTTGGATCAGCGATACACCACGTGTCGGTTCAGGAAGAACGACACGATCGCCAGGCCGCCTTCGACCAGCGGTTTTGCCAGCCAGGCCTGACGTAACCCGAGCAGATCGACCGTGGTCGAGAGCAGCCAGGTGCTGATCACGGTCAGTGCCAGCCACATCAGCGCGAAGCGGCGGAAGCGTTGCCAACCCAGCCGCGCATCGCCCTGCTGGGCAAAGGTGTAGCGGCCATTGAGCCAAAAACCGAGCATGGCGCCGCCGATGCGTCCCAACAAATTGGCCGGCACCGCAGGCATGCCTGCGGCGGTGGCGGCGATGAAGATGCCGCAATCCACAGCCAGCTGCAGGGCGCCAATCATCATGAACTGGCGGCCTTGGCGGAACAGACTCATGCGTGTCGGAGCAAAGAAAGGGCGCCCATCCTAGCGGCAGTGAGGCGCAAACGCTGTCATCGCGGACGAACACCGCATCCGGACAACGACGCGACGGGGTGCAGCGACTAGAATTTAGCCATCTATATGTCTGGAATGTCTTGATGACTCTGCCCCTGCACGTTGTGATACTGGCCGCGGGCGAGGGCAAGCGCATGCGCTCGTCCCTGCCCAAAGTACTGCAGCCGCTGGCGGGCCAGCCGATGCTGGCGCATGTGATCGCCACCGCGCGGCAGCTGCAGCCGGCGGCGATCCATATCGTGTACGGGCACGGCGGCGATCAGGTGCAGGCAGCCTTCGCCGATCAAAGCGATCTGCAGTGGGCCGAGCAGCGCGAACAGCTGGGCACCGGACATGCAGTGCAGCAGGCGATGCCTGCGATTCCCGACGCGGCGACGGTGCTGGTGTTGTACGGCGATGTGCCGCTGATCCGCAGCGACAGCCTGTTGCAGTTGCTGCATGCACCGGGTCGCATGGCGGTGCTGGTGGCCGAACTGGCCAATCCAACCGGCTATGGGCGCATCCTGCGCGATGCGGAAGGCAAGGTGGCCGCCATCGTCGAGCAGAAGGATGCCAACGACGAACAGCGCCGCATCCGCACCATCAATACCGGCATCCTCACCGCCGAATCCACCGCACTGCGCCGCTGGTTGGGTGGCTTGTCCAACGACAATGCGCAGGGCGAGTTCTATCTCACCGATGTGTTCGCCAGCGCCGCCGCCGATTTCACGCCGGCCGACATGGTGCATGTGGCCGACCCGCAGGATGTGGAAGGTGCCAACGACCCGTGGCAGCTGGCCCAGCTCGAACGCGCCTGGCAGTTGCGCGCTGCACGAGCGCTTTGTCTGCAGGGCGTGCGGATGGCCGATCCGGCGCGTGTGGAGCAGCGTGGCAGCGTGCAGGTAGGCCGCGATGTGCAGCTGGATATCGATGTGATCCTGGAAGGCAATGTGACGCTGGGCGACGACGTGGTGATCGGCCCGTTCGTGCGCCTGTGCGACGTGACGCTGGGTGCCGGCACGCAGGTGCGTGCGCACAGTGATCTGGACGGCGTGGTCACCGAAGGCGCGGTGCAGATCGGCCCGTTCGCGCGCCTGCGCCCCGGCACCGTGTTGGCCGATGGTGTGCACATCGGCAATTTCGTGGAGACCAAGAAGGTCACCATGGGCGTCGGCAGCAAGGCCAATCATCTGACCTACCTGGGCGATGCGGTGATCGGCAGCAAGGTCAACATCGGTGCCGGCACCATCACCTGCAACTACGACGGGGTGAACAAGTCGCAAACCACCATCGGCGATGGCGCGTTTGTCGGCTCCAACAGCGCGTTGGTGGCGCCGATCGAGATTGGCGCCAACTCCACCATCGGTGCCGGGTCGGTGATCACGCGCGATGCACCGGCAGGGCAGCTCAGCGTGACGCGTGCGCGGCAGACGGTGATCGAAGGCTGGGAGCGGCCGACCAAGAAGTAACATGGAGCGGTGTCGCGATGCGGATGGGTGACGCAGCGCAGCCGCGCTGCACGGCGATGGTTGGCCGTGTAGCGGTTAACGACTGAAGGTGCACGATGCAGCGACGACCACATATGGTGTTGATCCTCCTCCTTGGCGTGCCGATGTTGCAGCCAGGCGTTGCTGCGGCGGCCAGTTATCGGCTGTATCTGGCGCCCGATGGCAACGATGCGGCGGCAGGCACCGCGCCTTCGACGGCATTGCGCAGTCTCGACGCCGCGCAGCGACGCCTGGTCGAACGACGACCAGCGGGGGACGTGGAGGTGGTGATCGCCCCGGGTACCTATCTTCAACAGTCGGTGCAATGGACCTTTGCCAACGGCGCGCCGATCCGCTTCATTGCCGCTGCTGGTGCTGCCAGCCCGCCGGTCTTCGATGGACGCGGTGGCGCAACCTGGTTCGCCTTGAAAGGTGGTCGCAATGCGCCGACGCGGCTGACCTTCGAGGGATTGAAGGTCAGCAACTACTGGATGGCGCTGGATCTTGGCAGCAGCAAGGCGGCTGAGGACGGCAATAGCGACAACACGATCCGCAACATGCAGTTCGAGCGGATCGGTGGACGTTACGGCCGTAGCACCGAGGCGGCGTACTCGTTTGCGGCGATCCGGCTGCAGCAGTCGCGCGACAACCGCATCGAACACAATCGCTTTGTGTCGATCGAAAACGACACCGACACCTCCGGCTTCATCCATGCGCTGTATCTGGCGCGGCACTCGTCCGGTAACCGAATCGAAGGCAATACATTCGTCGACGTCAACGGCGATGCAGTGCGGACGCGCGATGCGTCCGACCGGACCTATGTCGGCGGCAACCACTTCCTCAGGGCCGGCAAGTACGCGGCGTTTTCGGACTGGTTCAAGGCCGGTGGAGAGTGCCCCTCGCAGGGCGGCGAGTTCGTTGGCAATACCGTGGGCATCGGGTATTACCGCGCCATCGATGCGACCAGGACCACCGGCGCAGACGATGCGTGTGGCGCGCTGAAACTACCGCGCATTGCAGAGCGCGGCACGCTGAAATCCGATTGACGGCGCCGTGGCGGCAGGGCGAGTGTGCGCGCTCCTACACTCGGTGTCCGCGCGTCGGGGTGGCCTTGCCGGGTCTGGCGAGCGATCAGTGAGCTGCGGCGGACGAGGCGTGTTGAAAGTGTCTGACTACGCAGCCGATGCCGACGGCAGCAACAAGGTTACGCACAGGCCGCCTTGCTCGCGGTTGTGCAGCGAAATACGCCCGCCATGCGCTTCGGCGATCTCGCGGGTGAGCGCAAGCCCCAGCCCGGTTCCGTTGCGTTTGGTCGAATAGAACGGCATCAGTGCGTTGTGCAGCACCGCTTCGTTCATGCCATTGCCGCGGTCGAGCACTTCGATGCGCAGCCACTGCGGTAAGCGTGTCACGCACACCGCAACCTCGCTATTGGGCGGCTGCGCTTCGCTGCAGGCCTCGTGTGCGTTCTTGAGCAGATTGAGCATGGCCTGTTCGATCTGCGCTGCATCGATGCGGCTGCTGACACTGCTGATCTCGCCCTGCAACTGGAACGGGATCTGCTGTCGCAGCCGTTCGAGAAACGGCGCCCATTCGATGGTCTGCAACTGCGGCTGCGGCAACTTGGCAAAGCGCGCGTAGCCGCGAATAAAGCCTTCCAGATGACGCGCGCGCTCTTCGATGGTTTCGAAGACCGTGCCCAGGCGATCGGTGCGCTCGCGGCGCAGCAGCTCGGCGCCGGAATGCGCCAGCGAGGCGATCGGTGCGAGCGAGTTGTTCAATTCGTGGCTGATCACGCGGATGACCTTTTTCCAGGTCTGCACTTCCTGCCGTCGCAACTCGGTGGTCAGGGTGCGGATCAGCAGTAACTCGTGGCTGCGGCCATTGAGGTGGAAGCTGCGCCGCGACAGGTGATAGATCTGCTCGTCGTCCTCGTCATCACCGTCCTCGCGCACCGCGAACAGGCAGTCGCCGCCGCGCGCCAGCGCATCGCGCAGTTCGCCTGGCATGCGTTCGAGCACGTCGTCCAGATGCTGGCCTTCGAGCTTGCGTCCGTCATGCAACAGCTTGCGCGCGGCGTTGTTGGAAAACCCGATGCGGCGTAGGCCATCGCCGCCGGCCACCACCAGCAGCATCGCCACGGGGGTGTTCTGCAGCATGGTGTCGAGCATCAACTCGCGTTGTACCAGATGGCTTCGCTGTGCACGCAACACATCGCCAAGTTCGGCATGCGCATGCACCAGTTGCGCCAGCTCATCATTACCGCGCCAGTACACGCCGAAGTTGTACTCCCCATCGCGATAGCTGCTGGTGGTGCCGGCCAGCGCACGAAATAGCGAGCGCATCGGCGCGGTGGCGCGGGTGAGGCTAAACCACATCGCTGCCAGCAGCACGACGACCGAAATCGCCGCTACTTGCCAGCCGCGGTCCAGCCAGTACGCCATGAACCACGGCAAGGCGGCCGCCAAGGCGAGCACTGGAAGCAAGCGTAGAAATAGCGAAAACGTGAAGGAGCGGTTCCACATACGCAGGCTCATTCCGAGGTGATGCCGTAGCGGTCCATGCGCCGATACAGCGCCTGGCGGCTCAACCCCAACTCGGTGGCGGCTTGTGCGATCACGCCTTGTGCGCGCGCCAGCGCCTGTTCGATACGCGCGCGATCCGGCTCGCCTGCCGCGGGCGTTGCCTGCCGTGGCGCAGCGGCACGTGGCAGATTCAGATCGCTCGCTTCGATGCGCGCACCCTGTGCGAGCAAGGCGGCGCGTTGCAGCACATTGCGCAGTTCGCGCACGTTGCCAGGCCAGGCATGCCGTTGCAATGCATCGCGCGCCTGCGTGGAGAGCGGCTTTCCGCCGGCGAGGAAGTGGTCGGCCAGCGGGCCGATGTCGCCGGGGCGCTCGGCCAATGCGGGTAGCGCAATTTCCACCGTGTTGAGTCGGTAGTACAGATCCTCGCGGAAACTGCCATCCCGGATCATCGCCGACAGATCGGCATTGGTGGCGCTGATCACGCGCACCTTGGCGTGGCGCTCGCGGTTGGAGCCCAGCCGCTCGTAGCGCCCGGTTTCCAGCACGCGCAACAACTTCATTTGCCCTGCCAGCGGCAGGTTGCCGATCTCGTCGAGAAACAGCGTGCCGCCATCGGCCGCTTCGAACTTGCCTTCGCGCGCCTTGTTGGCGCCGGTGTAGGCCCCGGCTTCTGCGCCGAATAATTCGGCTTCGATCAATTCGCCTGGTAATGCACCGCAATTGAGTGCAATGAACGGCCCGTGTTTGGATGCCGAGTTGGCCTGAATGATCTCGGCAATCTTTTCCTTGCCACTGCCGTTGGGGCCGGTAATCAGCACCGGCAAGTCTGAGCGCGCGACCTGGCAGGCGAGGGCGATTGCTCGCTCGCTCGCTGGATCGGCGAACACCGCACCGCGCAGATCGTAGCGTTGGGTCAGTTGCTCGCGGCCGCGCCGCTCGCGTTCGCGACGACGTTCCAGTTCGCGGCGTGCTTCGGACAGTTCCAGCAGGTTATTGACCGTGGTCAGCAGCTTGGTGTCGTCCCAGGGTTTGGCGATGTAATCGGCCGCGCCGGCCTTGACCAGGCCCACCGCGCTGCCCAGATGGGTCCACGCGGTGAGCAGAATCACTGGCAGGTCCGGGTGACGCCGACGGAGTTGGGTAAACAGCGCCTCGCCTTCTTCGCCGGAGGTGGTATCGGCGGTGAAGTTCATGTCCTGGATCACCAGATCGAACGCCTGCTCATCCAGCAATGCCAACCCGGCCTGCGGTGAATGCGCGTGCCGCGCCTCGATGTCGTGCAACGAAAACAGCACTTCCAACGCGGTGGCAACGGCCGTGTTGTCGTCGATGATCAGGATTTGCGGCATCGCATTGCTCGAGAGGGCGCGAAGGTAGGTCTATCAGAACAGCATTCGTTGCATGGCGGAACTGCGCGCGTGGCCGGATGTCGGACAGGCGTCAGCCATCCGGCTCGGATCCCGGCCAGTCTGGATCGCTTGGCCGGTACAGCACGCCGCAAAGCCGCAGGCTCAAGCGCTGTGCGCATCCATGCGCACATGCCACATAGGCGCCGGCCGTACCCAGCCCTTAACTCTCACGCGCTCCGCGTCGCCACCGCCGGTGGCACCAGCGCGGCGCGGCGTGCCGGCCAGTACACCGCAATCTGGCCCAGTGCCCACAGCAGCAGCGCACCGATCGGGAGGTAGATCAGCGGCAAGCGTGGTAGTTCGTAACGGGCCATCAACCAAACATTGATCGAGTACGCCAGCAACATGCCGAGCACGATCCCGATCGAGGCAAGCAGGAAATTCTCGATCTGGAAATAGCGCAGGATCTGGCCGCGTGTGGCACCCAGTGCACGGCGGATACCAATTTGTTTGGTGCGTTGTTGTACCCAGAAGCTGGCCAGGCCGACGATGCCCAGCGCGGTCACGATCAGCAGCGCGATGCACACCGCACCGAGCAGCCAGACCATCGCGCGGTCACTCTGGAAGTATTCGTCGCGGATCTCGGCATAGGTCTGCTGTTTCAGCACCAGGCGGCTGCTGTCCACCTTCATCAGCGCCGCGGTCGCCGCGGTGAGCACTTCCTGGCGCCGCGCCGGGTCGGTGACGCGCAGCACGTACAGGCCCTTGGTGTAGTTCAGGCGCAGCGGCAGCAGCATCGCGTAGTCGATCTCGGCCAGGCCGCTGGTCGCGGCCGGCCGCGCCAGCGTGTCGACGATGCCAACCACGCGCACCGGGATCTGTCCGATATAGAGGGTCTTGCCGAGGGCATTCTGCCCGGGGAACATCTTCTCCGCGGTGGCGCGATTGAGAATGATGGCGGTCCCTTTTTTCTGCGCGTCCCTGTCGGTTTTCGCGATTTCCAGATCGAGGTATTCGTCGGGCGTGAAGTCGCGCCCGCCCACCAACTGCAGCCCCAGGGTCTGCAGCGTGCCTTCCTCGGCCATGTACTGCGCCCCGTTGAGGGTGGGCCGCTCCTGGTCCGGGGTCAGCGACAGGCCGGTGTTCGAGGAGTAGTGCACGAACGGCACCTGGTTGAGCACGGTCGCGTTGCGCACGCCCGGCACGGCGCGCAACGCGGCCAGATCCTCGCGGGTGCGCGCGGCCGCATTGACCTGCCGGCCGATGCCGCCGAGCGAGACCGTCACCAGTTCCGACTCGGCGATGCCGCTGGGCCGGTGCAGGGTCTCGATGCGGTTGCCGATCAGGAACAGCGCATTGCAGACGATCGCGCAGGCCAGCGCGATCTCGAGCACGATCAGCGCGGCGGCGGTCTTGTGCCGGCGCAGGGTGGAAAGGATGGGGCGGATGTCCATGGCGATAACCTTGTGAGGGACCTTCGTTGGCGGTCTGCCCGCCGCCGTGCGGCGGGGGCGATGATCAGGACGATTTGAGCTGCAGCGCCGGCGCCACCTGGATCGCGCGCCAGGCCGGCAGCAGGCCGGCCAGCAGACTGGCGGCCAGGGCCAGGGCGAAGGTCAGTGCCAGCATCGTAGGGTCCAGATGGGCGAGCTTGGCGTAGCTGGAGGGCTGCTGGCGCACGGCCCACAGGCCGAGCACGGCCAGGCCGAGGCCGGCGATGCCGCCGGCCAGGCCGATGGTGCCGGCTTCGACCAGACACTGCGCGAAGATCGCACGGCGCGAGGCGCCCAGCGCGCGGCGCACGCCAATCTCGCCGCTGCGGCGCAGGAACTTGGCCAGCAGCAGACCGACGGTATTGAGCAGGCATACCAAAAGAAAACCCATCGCCAGCCACAGCTGCAGGCGCACGTCGCCCGGCACCACTTCGTTGTGGTCCAGCCACTGCATCACGTTGCGCAGGCGCACGTTGTTCGGACGCTGGAAGCGGCCGGCGGCGCGCTGCTGGTTGGAGTAGTTCTCTAGGTAGGCCTTGTAATCGGCGGCCTGCGCCGGGCTCTCCAATTCCGCCCAGTACTGCATCCAGGTGCAAGGCGCATTGAGCGAGGTCTGATCGCCGTTGCTGTCGCCGAAGCAGTTCATGTTGCCGTTGCGGTCTATCTTCAGGTCCATCGCGACTGAGAACGGCAGGTAGGCCTGTTCGTCCGAACCGTAAGTGTTGGTGATGTCGTAGAAGCGCGGATTGGGGGCCCAGGTGTCCAGCACGCCGACGATGCGGAACGTGTTCTGGTCGATGCGCAGTTCGCGGCCGACGCTGTTGGCGCCGTCGTACAGCTTCTCGTTGAGCTTCTTGCTGATGACCGCCACCCGCTCGTGGCGTTCGTCTTCCGTACCGGTCCAGCCGTGGCCGTACAGGAACGGCGTGTCGAACATCGGGAAGAAATCCGCTGAGGTAAGCCGTACTTCCGACTTGAACGGTTTCAGCCCGCTCCTGAGCGGCTCGATCGCCGCCGACCCGCCGGTCATGATCGCCTGCCGCTTGGCGCGTTTCTCGCGCAGCAGCGTTTCGGCGTCGTAGCGCGTGTTCTGGAAGTCCGGCTCCTCGCCGGGCTGGAAGCCGGCCTTCGGCTGCGCATCGACCTGCACGTAGAACAGCCGGTCGCTCTTCTGCGGGATCGGATCGCCGGAGAGCACGTAGAACACGGTCAGCGTGGTCATGCTGGCGCCGATGCCAAGCGCGATGGCCAGCACCATCAGCGCGGTGAGGACCTTGTTGCGGCGGAAGCTGCGCAAGGCGAGGCGGAAGTAATAGCCGAACATGAGGTGGCTCCGGGTCGGGCGCTGCAGGTAGCGACGATGGGTGGGATGGCGATGGCGCGCAGCGCCGGGCCGGTTGCGTTCGCTCAGCGCGCGACGTTGGGGTTGGCGCCGATCGCGGCGTGCCCCAGCACCGGTTCGCGCTGCAGGTCGGTGGCCTGGCCATCGACGATGTGCACGTTGCGCTGCGCGCGCGCGGCCAGTTCCGGATCGTGGGTGACCATGACGATGGTCGAACCTTGCGCGTTGATTTCTTCCAGCAGTTCCATCACCCCGCGCGCCATCTGCGAGTCCAGGTTGCCGGTCGGCTCATCGGCCAGCAGCAGGCGCGGGCTACCGGCCAGCGCACGCGCGATCGCCGCGCGCTGTTGCTGGCCGCCGGATAGCTCGGTGGGGTAGTGCTTCAGGCGCGAGCCCAGGCCAACCTTGGTCAGTGCCTCTTCGATGCGCTGTTTGCGCTCGGCCGCGGCCATGCCGCGATAGCGCAGCGGCACATCCACGTTGTCGAACAGGTTGAGATCGGGAATCAGATTGAAGCCCTGGAAGATGAAGCCGATCTTCTGATTGCGCAGGCGCGAACGCGCGTCGTCGGACAGATGGCTGACATCTTCGCCGTCCAGAAGGTATTGCCCGCTGGTGAAGGTCTCCAGCAGCCCGGCCAGGTTGAGGAAGGTGGTCTTGCCCGAGCCGGAGGGGCCGGTGACCGCGACGAATTCGCCCTCGCGCACATGCAGGTCCAGCGAGCGCAGCGCGTGCGTTTCCACCTGTTCGGTGCAGAAGACCTTGGAGACCGATTGCATCTTGAGCATTGCCGATTCCTTTGCTTAAAGAGGTGTGTGCGAAAGAGAATTAGTGAACGGTGACGCGCGGTGCATCGCCAAAGTTGTCTGCACCGGACACCACCACGCGGTCGCCGACCTGCAGCCCGGACAGCACCTGCACCTCGCCCAGGCTGCTGACGCCCATGCGCACGGGGCGGCGCACGGCGGTGTTGCCGTCCATCACGTAGGCGTAGCTGCCGCCGGATTGTTCGACGAACGGGCCGCGTTCGACCTTGAGCACGTTGCGGCGTGTGTCCATCACCACGCGTGCGCTCATGCGCTGGCTCTGGCGCAGGCCGGGCGGCTGCTTGTCGGTGAAGCGGATACGTGCGGTGACTTCGCCATTGACCACTTCCGGCGAAACCGCCGAGATGGCGCCCGGAAACGGCTCGCCACTGCCGCTGGTGAGCTGCGCGGGCATGCCGATCGCCAGATCGCGCGCGAAGCTTTCCGGCACCTTGATCTCCACTTCGAACTTGGACAGATCCACCACGCCCAGGATCGGCGCGTTAGCGGCCACTTGTGTGTGCTGCACCGCTTGTACTTGGCCGACCTGGCCATCGAACGGCGACAGCAGCGTGAGCGCGTCTACCTGGCGCTGCACCTCGGCCACTACGGCGCGTTGGCGATCCGCCAGCAGGCGCTTGTTGCGCGAATCCAGATCCGCGCCCTGGCTTTTCAGTGAGGCATCGCGCTGGGCGTGCTGCAGGTCGATGTCGGTCTTCTTCAAGGTGTCCTGCGCTTTGGCCAACTCCACTTGCGGCACGGCGCCACCGTCATAACCGCGCTGGTAGCGTTCCAGGTCGCGTGCGGCGGCCTGCTTGTCGATCTTGGCCTGGTCGGTGAGCTTGCTGGCGTTGGCACGCGCCAGGGTGGCATCCAGGGCGGCGCGGCTGGATTCGGCTTCCAGGCCGGCCAGCGTGGCCTGCTCCTGGGCCAGCTTGCTGCGTAGCTCCGGGCTGTCGATGCGCGCCAGCTCCTGACCCTGCTTGACCACGTCGCCGGCCACCACGCTCAGCGTCACCGTGCCGGCCGAGATGGCGTACAGCACCGGGCTGTTGGCGGCGATGACGCGGCCGTCGGCGGCGATGTCGCGTACCAGGTCGCCCTGGCTCACCGTGGCGATCCGCACCCGGCTGGCATCGAAGGAGCGGCTGCCGGCGCTCCAGGCACTGATCGCCCAACCGATAGCGGCCAGCACCGCTACGGTGGCGACGCCGGGCCACAGCCAACGACGCCACCGCGGCTTGCCGGCGGGTGTACGAAGAACCTGGTCCTGGGCAGACGTGTCACGAATCATGGTCGGCGTGCTCGGTGGCGTCATGCTGACGAAGCAGGCTGCGTGCCAACTTCCAAGTGGCTGATATCAAAGGTATTCGGGTCAATGCGGCGGGTGTCCGCAGTGTCCGCGGACACCGGTGGCGGACACGCTGTCCGGGCAGGGTCATGCAGCGGACAAGAGCGGACACGCTAAAATGTCCGACTTCTTTTCTGAGAGCTGTCCTATGTGCGGCATTGTCGGAGCGATCGCCGGGCGCGATGTGGTCCCGGTCCTGATCGAGGGACTCAAGCGCCTGGAATACCGCGGCTACGATTCTTCCGGCATTGCAGTGCTCGACGGCGCGCAGGTACGCCGGGTGCGTCGCACCGGGCGGGTGGCCGAGATGGCGCAGGCCGCGCAAGCCGAGCAGTTCGGCGCCACCCTGGGCATCGGCCACACGCGCTGGGCCACCCATGGTGGCGTGACCGAAGCCAACGCGCATCCGCACATCAGCGCTGGCGTGGCCCTGGTGCATAACGGCATCATCGAAAACCACGAAGAGCAGCGCGAAAAATTGCGCGCGCTCGGCTACACCTTCGAGTCGCAGACCGACACCGAGGTCATCGCGCATCTCATCCATCATCATCTGGGCAGCGCCAGCGACCTGCTGACCGCGCTGCAGCGCACCGTCAAGGAACTCACTGGTGCCTACGCGCTGGCAGTGATGAGCCAAGCCGAACCGGAACGCTTCGTCTGCGCACGCATGGGCTGTCCGTTGCTTATCGGGGTGGGCGAGGGCGAGAACTTCGTCGCCTCCGACGTGTCGGCCATCGTGCAGGCCACGCGCCAGGTGATCTTCCTTGAAGAAGGCGACACCGCCGAACTGCGCCGCGATGGCGTGCGCATCTTCGACAGCAACGATGCGCCGATCGAGCGCCCGCTGCATTTGTCGGACGTGTCGCTGGCCTCGCTGGAGCTGGGGCCGTTCCGGCATTTCATGCAGAAGGAAATCCACGAGCAGCCGCGTGCACTGGCCGACACCATCGAAGCTGCCATCGATGCCAAGGGCTTTCCTGCATCGCTGTTCGGTGCCAACGCAGAAACGGTATTGCGCGATATCGAAGGTGTGCAGATCCTGGCCTGCGGTACCAGCTACTACGCCGGCATGACCGCGCGTTACTGGATCGAAGCCATTGCCGGGCTGCCGTGCAGCGTGGAGATTGCCAGCGAGTACCGCTACCGCACCGCGTATGCAAATCCCAAGCACCTGATCGTCACCATCTCGCAGTCCGGCGAAACGCTGGACACGATGGAAGCGCTGAAATACGCCAAATCGCTCGGGCATCTGCACACGCTGTCGATCTGCAACGTGCCGGAGAGCGCAATCCCGCGCGCCAGCGAACTGGTCTGCTACACGCGTGCCGGCGCCGAGATCGGCGTGGCATCGACCAAGGCATTCACCACCCAGCTGGCGGTGTTGTTCCAGCTCACCATGGTGCTGGGCAAATTGCAGGGCCGCATCAGCGACGCCGAAGAAGCGGAGTATCTGGAGCAGCTGCGTTTTCTACCCGGCAGCGTGCAGCACGCCTTGAATCTTGAACCACAGATCATGGCCTGGGCGGAGCGTTTTTCGCCGAAGGAAAATGCCCTGTTCCTCGGCCGCGGCCTGCATTACCCGATCGCGCTGGAAGGCGCGCTCAAGCTCAAGGAAATCTCCTATATCCACGCCGAAGCGTATCCGGCCGGCGAGTTGAAGCATGGCCCGCTGGCGCTGGTGGATGCGGCGATGCCGGTGGTGGTGATCGCACCGAACGATCGACTGCTGGAGAAGGTCAAATCCAACATGCAGGAAGTGCGCGCCCGCGGCGGCGAGCTGTTCGTGTTTGCCGACCAGGACAGCCACTTCAGCGACTCCGAAGGCGTGCATGTCATCCGCACTCCACGCCATGCCGGCGCGCTGTCGCCGGTGATCCACACCATTCCGGTGCAGTTGCTGGCCTACCACACGGCCCTGGCACGCGGCACCGATGTGGACAAGCCGCGTAACCTGGCCAAGTCGGTGACGGTGGAGTAACAGCAGCCCAAAACCCTGCTGCGTCGTCGGGCGGGCGGTGGCGGAATGCTCATGCACCACGCCTTCCACTCTGGCTGTTGTCTGCCGTACGCGCCCGCCTTGGAGCCGCTCGCCATGTGGTGTGGGCGGATGTGTGCGGCCATTCAAGACGGTTGGCAGTGGAGATTCGTCCGGCCTTCCGGTCGCAGACGTTGGACCGCTTAGCGCTCCACCACAGCCTCTGCCAACGCAGTGGCCCAAGTTATGCATAAGCTCCTTGCGAGGGTCCACACCACGCAGGAGGACGTATGCACGAGTCTTTCAAACAGGGGGCGCCGGCGGAATTGTGGCAGGCGTTGGTGCGCGAGGCAGGGCAGCGGACTGCGCGTCCGCTGGACGAATCGCGCGAGCACTATCTGGTGTTCGTGCTGCTGCGCTTCCAGCGCGATGCGCATCTGCTTTCGCGGACGCAGGCGCTGGCATGGCTGCATGCGCAAGACCAGATCGGTAGCGTGCGTGCCGACGCGTTGCGCGATGTGGGCGACGGCTGTTTGCTGATTGCAGGCTTGTTCCCAGGCGTGGCGCAACGCCGTCGGCTCAGTGTGGATTACTTCATCGACCTGGGCAGAGGCGCGTACTCCGAAGTGGCCGATACCCGCTGCAGCGATGCAGGTCTGTTCGCGCAACTGGCCGAGAGCTATCGCGAACTGGTGCGCACCCTCGCCGCACTGCGCACCCCGCGCGATTGGCAACCGAGCGCGGGTGGAATTTTGCATGCCTGAGCAGTGAGCATCTGAGGGGCGGTCCCCACATGCGTCGGGACCGCCCCGACTGCGATGGCTGCCCTGTGTGGGCACACTATCCCTGCAGGTCGATCCGCCGGGTGCGTTGTGCCATTACCCGTCAATCAGAACCCTGCATGTTGGGGCCAGCGCGTGCAAGCGTTGGTGCATCGGTCGCGCTGCATGGGGGACATGCAGCGCGTCGCACTGATCCATAGGGACAGGGATTCATGAAGACGTGTATCGCGGCGGCGCTATTGGCGCTGCCTGGGCTTGCCGTTGCGCAAGACGTGCCGCTGGGCTATGCCGGTCAGGGCGGAATGACGTTGCAGGAGATCGACCCTGCCATCTACGCGTATCACTACGACCACGGATTCGTGGGCGAAGATGCGATGGGCTGGGATCCTGCGCTGCAATTCGCCTGGTCGCGCATCGCAGCCGCCAAGGTCTGCGCACAGCAATCGCCGTCCGATGCATTGATCGGCAAGCTGGTGGAGCAGTACGGCAAGGATGCCGTGGTGCACCAGGTCAACGGCATAAGCTTCCATGAAGCGCAGATGCGCGCGGCTGGCACGTTCTGTACGCCTGCGCGCGTGACCGAGGCCACTGCGGTGGTGCCAGCGTTTGCGGCTGGTGATTTTTCGACAGCAACGGCCTATGCCGCTGCTGCAGTTGCAGGTACTGTGTCAGTCGCTGCAACAGGCGAGCAGCCAAGTCTGCAGTCCGATGCAGGCGCGGTCGTTGCGCCATCGGCGGATTGGGCCTTACAGCTCCCGCTGCATTCCAGCATGCGTGTGGGCTCGAACGGTCTGCCTAACGGTGACGAAATGCTGCGTGTCGTGCGCCGCGGTCACACCGGGGTGGCGGTAGGCTTGCAAATCGCGACCAGCCTGTTTGCGCGTGGCGTTGCAGTATCGGCTTTCGGAAAAGATCAGCTGAAAGGCGAAAAAATGGAAGGCCTGGGGAATCCTGGCTATCAATTGCAGCGCGATGCAGTCAACGCGCATTTGAAGACCTACTTCACCGGACATCCGGCCGCACTGCCCGCGGACCCGTTCCCGTTGCAGGTACTGATGTCTGACTGGCTGCTCGTTTATCAGAGCCTGGCCGATACCAAATCGCCTTATGAGCTGCGCTATGCGGTGACGATTGGTGGTGAGCGCAGCGGCTTCCTGAAGCGCAAGGCGAGCCCGATCAGTCTGGACTGTGCGCCGACACCGCGCACCGCCTCGCTAGAAGAATGGGAAGCCAACGATTACGCGTTGGTCAAAGAGGCTGCACAAGCCTACAGCAACGAATGTGCAGCGAAATTCGCAGAGCGGTTGCCGCAATGGTTCCCTGACAGAGAGGCTGTTGCGGCGTCCAATTGACGGGTCAGATCTGTAGGCGCCGGATATCCGTCGCCTGATGTGATTCGAGAAAATCGAGTCATGCGGGCTTAAACCAGAAGGGGCACCGATCCATCGATCGGTGCCCCTTCTGTGTTTCCATTGCATGAAGATCAACCGACGCTGCGCGCCTGGTTGCGTTGCTGCTCATGCTGATCTTGAACCTGCGTTTGCGTTTGCGCTTCCTGGCGCACGGCATTGCTGCTTTGCTCCAGCGGACGTTCCGCAGCGGTTGCCTTGTCGGTGTAGATCCGCTGATGCGCCGGGTCGTTGAGCTGACCCTGTACGCCAAACAGTCCATTGCCATCCTTGCTTGGCGCCACCATGTCGATGCGCTGCAAGCCGCTGACCTTTGCTTCGAAGGTCATGTGGCCAGCAGCATTCACCAACTGCTGCCGGTTGGCGAAGGCATTCGGGCCCAGCTGTTCGAGCTTACTGACGGCTTGATTGAAGAGCGGGTGGTCTGGGTTGGTTTTCTCGGAGAGCAGAGGCGTTTTTTCCGCCTGCTTCAGCGCAGCAAGCGTGTCGCGGCCAACCACGCCGTCGTCCTGCAGCCCATGCGCACGCTGGAACGCCTTGACCGCGTCACTCGTGCGCTGGCCATAGGCGCCGTCGGGCTTGAGTTCGTTGCCGCCCGCGTCCTTGTAACCCAGTTGCTGCAGCGTCTGCTGCAATGTGCGTACTTCTGCGCCACGTGCATTTTCGCGCAGGACACTCGGCGCATCAGCGGCGGCATGTGCCTGGCTGTGCTTGTGCTCGGTCGCTGCGTGAGATTGCTGCTTGTTCTGGCTGCGCTCCTGCAGCAGCTCGCGCGCCTCAGATAGCGGGTCGCTGGCGTAGAGCTTGACGCCCTTGGCGTGTTTGCGCTCAAGGTAGGCATCCAGCGAGCTGAGGTCGACACCCTCACCGCCACGCGATTGGCTGATCTTGAGCTGGCCATCCTTGGGGTCGCGCACCACCATGGTGATGTGGTCGATGCCCTTGTAGCGCCCCTTGTCCCAACTCTGGGGGCCATTGTCCTCGCCAATGATCATGCCCTCTTTGAGGGTCTGGGCAGTGACGTCTTTGCCTTGGATCAGGACACCAGAGCGCTGCTCGGCCTTGCGCAGCAGCTCCGAGGCACTGTCGAAACCAGGGCTGAACTTTTCGTCCTTGGTAAAGACAGCCTTGCCGGCGCCCTTGTTGATTTCATCCATGGTCGCGTTCTGCATCTCGACCACCCAGCCAGAACAATCGACCCTGCCCTTGTCCGGATCTTTTGCGCCCAGACCGTATTTGACGTGGTCGTACTTGTTGGTGAGGTCATAGGCTGCGTGGAGCGCGATACCGTGCGCTGCAGCTTTCTCCGGCTGGGCTGGCGCGGACTGCGACGGCGCAGACTGCGTCGGTGTCTGCTGCGTGGCCGAAATGGGCTCGATGCCTTTTTCAGGAATACGGATACGGTCCATCTTCGTATCCCAGTACTGCACGAACGTCTGTGCCATGTCCTTGTCGGACATGCGCCGGAACGTCGCCGAATCGACACCGGTCAACGACTTCAGCTCTTTCTCGCCGACATTGTTGAGGATGTTGGCGCGTGTGCTTTCGAGACCAAACGTCCCCGTGGCGATCGCCGTCTGAAGAGAGCGGTAGCCACCGGCGCCCTGCTGGTGGGCCAGGTACATGTCCAGGCCGTCGGGCTCGGGCTTCCCCGAAAGATACGGCCGCCCATCACGTTCGTGCCGATTAACCAGACTCGTCCGGTTGTCCAGATACAGCCGCGCGGCTGCATCGGTGTTGACCACGGCGTCCAACTCGCGTCCAGCAATGCCGTATTGCGCGGCGGTCGGAGGAGTGAACTGAAATAGCCCCTTTGCGCCACCGGCTCCGCGGCTGGCCAACTCGTCGAAGGCGCCGCCAGTTTCTACATGGGCAAAACGCAGGAAGTCGTCACGCGGAATATTCCGCTCGGCCGCTTCGCGTTCGATGATGTCGAGCACTTGGGCTCGTGAGTAATTCGTTGGCATCGCTCAAGGTCCTTGATTGAGTGCTGCAGCCACGCGGCTGCAGCGGTACGCCGCCCGAACCAATTCCTTTGGTCCTGTATTAAGGGGTCGGCAAATACGATTTGTGGGCCGCATCGTAGCGGTATTCAAGCGTCGCGTCACCCCCGCTCGTCGGGGGATCTGCAGAAACGCTCACCCGCAGCGCAGGCAGGCCGGGCTGCTTAACGAACGCGAGCGTGCTGCTGTTCTTGACGCAGGCAATCTTCCCAGGCGCATCCTCGCCACAATTTGCACTGTTATCCTGCCCCGCTGGCACATTGCCGATATAAGTCCAATGCTTGTCGTTGACGTTATCGGTGTCCTTCGGGTTGAACACGAGCGTGTCGTAGGAAAGGATGCGGACGCCCGACTGCAGGCTCCACGTCGGCACGGCCAGGACCAGCCGGCCGTCGTCGGTGACAAAGGTCTGCGGCTTGCGTTTCGTGTCGACGGTGTTGCCTTGTTCCATGCCGCCGAATTCGCCGATGTAGGGCTCTGCGCCAAGCAGCTTCCAAGGGGTCTTGCTCCCCGGCTCGCTGGTCACGAAGGTGGCATGGGCCAACGTCACCTTGGTGCCAGGCGCGGGATAGTGGTTTTCGCTTTCTGCGCCAAAGCGCTCGGGCGTTTCCCACGCAAAGCCGGTGTAATAACGCGTACCGCCAAGTTCGAACTGAAAGCCGTACCAATAATTGATCCAGCTGCCATTGGCGACTTCGTAGGAGGTGGCGCCATCGCCGTCTACGTTGCTGATGAAATACAGCACGCTGTCGGGCCGCGGCGGCTGCAATTGCTGGGTCGATCCCTGGGTTGCGTCCTGCATGGGAGATGCATCCTTGTCTGAAGGGGGGGGGGTGGTGCTGGCCGCGGCTGCGGCAGTCTGCGGAGGTGTGGTATCCGGTGTCGCCGGCTTGCAGGCGGCGATGGTTGCTAGCGCAAGGACCAGTGAAATCTTCCTGACGAGCATTGGGGTGCATCCATTGCGGAGGGCGGCGAAAGTCTACTCCAGCCCGGCGGTGTGTCCAGTCGTTGCGCCGGCTATGGCGGTGCCCGCGCGCTTTGGCGACGTGGGGCTTTCGGGCAGCGGATGCGTGGCCGTTCGCCTCCGCATCCGCTGGTTTCCATCTCCATCCCCGGTCATGCGCCAGCTTGCCGGATGAGCCGAGCACTTACGCCAATGGCGTATTGGAAATGATCTCTACCCAGTAACCATCCGGATCCTTGATGAAGGCTAGGTGCTTCATGCGGCCGTCTTCCAGGCGTTTCTGGTAGGGCACGTTGAGGCTGTCGAAGCGCGCGCAGGCGGCATGGATGTCCGGTACTGAAACACAGATATGGCCGAAGCCGCGCGGGTCGTTGTTGCCGTCGTGGTAGACCGGGCCGTCCTGGGTTTCGGTGCCGTGGTTGTGGGTGAGTTCAAGCACGCCGGGGATGCCAGCCATCCACAGGCGACGCTGCGCGTCGTCATCGGGAATGGCGGTGCCTTCCGGCAGCAGCGCGAGAAAATACAGGCTGAATTTTGCGTCGGCAAAATCGCGTGCGTCGAGCAGGCGGAAGCCCAGCACGCGTGTGTAGAAATCCAGCGACTGCTTGGCATCCTTGACACGCAGCATGGTGTGGTTGAACACGAAGCCGTGCGTGTCGGCGGGCGCGGCGGTGGCGCCTGGCACGTGTTGTAGATCGTTCAAAGACATGGCGGTCTCCTGGTTTGAATAAGGGCGCAGCGTGCTGCGAGGGTGTTGATGTTAGCGAGGGCGGGGTGGTTGGCGTGTCATGGCCACTGGTCAAGTTTCTGCTGCATTAGCGGTAATGACGGTGCCGAATGCAGCGGCCTGCACGATGCCATTGCCTCAAAACCACACGCGGACACCGACAACGAAGTGGCTGTCGCGTGCGGGTGCATCCGCCATCGCCGCACGTACTGCGCTATCGCCGAAGCGGCGGCGATGCACCCAACCGATGTATGGCGCGAAACGGCGAGTGATTTCGTAGCGCAAGCGTAGGCCAAGTTCGGCTTCTTTCAGGCCGCTACTCATCCCGCGGCGGTTGTCGTCGGTGAGCGCGATGTCGGCTTCCACGCGCGGTTGCAGGATCAGCCGGTTGGTCAGCAGCACCTCGTATTCGCCTTCCAGTCGCAGTGCTGCGCGGCTGCCGTTGCCCACAGACAACGTGGCTTCGGTTTCGAACTTGTAGGGGGCCAGTCCCTGCACGCCGAAGGCCGCCCAGCTGCGATGGTCGCCTGCGCCGATGTCCTGACGTGCGCCGACGAGCAGATCCCACCACGGCGAGATGGCATGGCCGTAGAAGGCTTCCAGCGCGGCGGGGTCGGTGCGTCCGTCGTGCCGCTCACCTTCGCTGCGCAGCCATAGCCGATTGATGTCGCCGCCGATCCATGCGCGTGATTCCCATGCCTGGCCGCTACCGCGTTCGGTTTTGGAAGTTTCCATTCGATCGAGCAGGACATAGTGGTTGATGCCTGCCGAGTGCATCGTATGCGCTTGCAATGGGACGAATGCGGCGGCGATTTCTTCCGCAGTGGGTGTCGGGATAGGAGTGCGTGGGAGTGCGGTACTGTGTGTATCGGCAAGGCTGCCGGTGATTGTGGTGTTGGTGGGCGATGCAGGAATTTGCGCGGCATTGGTGGGCTGCGTGTGGCCCATCTTCGAGTGATCCATCGCCTGGTGGCTCATGGCTGCATCGTCCATGGATCCGTGCTTCATCGCTTCCTGGTCCGTGGTTCCAGTCTCCGTGGCAGCGTGCGACATGTGGGCGTGGTCCATGTGTGCGGCCTGAGATGAGGCAGGCGTCTTCTGCGCGCCATCAGTCATCTGCATCGCATGGTCCTGCATGTCCTGTGGTGAGTGCTCCATCGCATCGTGCTGATGCTCTTGCGCACCCGCAGATGCACTCGCCAAGAACGCGGCCACCAACCAGGCCTGGGTGCGAAAGCGGCTCATGCTTCCACCCGCACTTCGCGCATCATGCCTGCTTCCATGTGGTACAGCAGATGGCAGTGATACGCCCAGCGACCGAGCGCGTCGGCGCGCACGCGGTAGGTGCGGCGGGTGCCGGGCGGCATGTCGATGGTGTGCTTGCGCACCTGGAAGTTGCCGTCGGCATCTTCCAGATCGCTCCACATGCCATGCAGATGGATGGGGTGCTGCATCATGGTGTCGTTGACCAGCACGATGCGCAGGCGTTCGCCGTAGTGCAGCCGCAGTGGGTCGGCCGAGGCGAAGGCGATGCCATCGAACGACCAGGAAAATTTCTCCATATGCCCGGTCAGATGCAGCTCGATGTCGCGGCCGGGTTCGCGCCCATCCGGGTCGTCGAACACGCTGTGCAGGTCGGCGTAGCACAGCACACGGCGGCCGTTGTCGCGCAAGCCCACACCGGGGTCGTCCAGGCGTGGCGCTGTGGCATTGCTGCGCATGTCGATCAACGGGTTGCCATCTTCGCTGGCTGGATGATGCAGTGTCTTGCGCTTGGCCTCATCGCTGGCATGGCCATGCGACTGCATTTCCGGCATCGGCATTGCCATCGTGTGTGCCGTATGCAGGTCGCTTTGCGCTGTAGCGCTGTCATGCGTCGCGTGTTCGCCATGTCCCATTGCATCGCCATGCCCCATGTCTTGCATGGTCAGAATGGCGCGTGGATCCAGCGCAGGAATCGGCGCCTGCAATCCGTGCTGCACTGCCAGCGTGCCGCAGGCGAATCCGGTGCGGCCCATGTCCTGCGCGAATAGCGTAAACGCATCCTGGCCGAGCGGTTCGACGATCACGTCGAAGGTCTCGGCCGCGGCGATGCGTAGTTCGTCCACGCTGACAGGATGCACGTATTGCCCATCGGCAGCCACCACAGTCATGCGCACGCCGGGGATGCGGATGTCGAAGTAGGTCATCGACGAGCCGTTGATGAAACGCAGCAACACCTTTTCGCCTGGCTTGAACAATCCGGTCCAGTTGCCTGCCGGTGCCACGCCGTTGAGCAGGTAGGTGTAGGTAGTGGCGTTGACGTCGGACAGGTCGGTGGGCGTCATGCGCATGCGGCCCCACATGCCGCGGTCGGCCAGCGTGGCGCGCAGGCCGTCTTCGCGCGCATCGCGTAGAAAATCGCCGATGGTGCGCTGCGCGTAGTTGTCGTGGCTGGGCATCTGTTTGAGCCGGCGGAACAGCGCGGCCGGGTCGAGGTCGGTCCAGTCAGACAACAGCACCACATGCTCGCGATCGTGGCGATACGGCGGCGGTGTCAGCGGGTCGATCACGATCGCGCCATACAGCCCGGCCTGCTCCTGGAACATCGAGTGGCTGTGGTACCAGTAGGTGCCGGACTGGCGCAGCGCAAAGCGGTAGTGATACTCCTGGCCCGGCGCGATGCCATCGAAGCTCATGCCGGGCACGCCATCCATGTTGGCCGGCAGCAGCAGGCCGTGCCAGTGCACCGAGGTGGGCTGGTCGGTCAGCGCGTTGCGCACGCGTACGCTCACCGTGTCGCCCTCGCGCCAGCGCAGGGTGGGCGCCGGAAGGCTCTGGTTGACGGTGATCGCGGGACGGGCGCGTCCGGTGAAGTTGACCGGCATGCGGCCGATCTGCAGCGACTGGCTGCTACCGCGCAGCACCGGCGTACTTGCCGGCGTCGCTGCGCGCGCATCGCGGCCCCACAGGCCGCCCGCAGCAGCAACACCGCCCAGGGCCAGGCCTTGCACGAAGCGGCGCCGGCTCAGGCCGTTGCTGGATGAGGTACTGGAAAACGGGGAATCGAAAGACATGACATCTCCGGCGCGCTCCATCGGCAAGACGGACGCATCGCACAGCTGAGAAAACCCGCGCAATGCACGCGCGGGGCCGATGACGGCCAAGGCAAGGCCGTCAGCGCTCAGGCGATAGGAGGTCGCACCGGTTGCTCGGGCAGCGGGCTGCTGCGCCCTTCGGCCAAGGTGGCCGGTAACGCCAGGTGGCCGGGCTGGCCCGCAGGTACCGCAGGCAAGGCCAACAAGGCGAGGCTGCAGTGCTGCAGGCAATCGCAGCTGCCCAGCTTGCAGCAGTCCCGTGCGTGCGCGTGCGTGGCCTTGTCGTGCAACTGCGCTGTGGCGGGCGGCGGCGTGGCGTCATGGCACGCAATGGCTGCCGGCATTGCCGCGTGCAGGTTTGCTGCCGCATTTACCATCCCAATAGCGGGCATCGCCATGCCTACCGACGCCCAGGCGCCGGTGGCCGTATTGGCAACCAGGCACAGGCACAGCAGCAGGCGGAGCAGGCGATGCAGCACGAGCGCTCGGGGCAGCGGACAGGTGCGGTGAGCATAGCATCGGCCCCCAGCTGTCCGCCCGATGACCTGGCTGCGTGGGCGAGCGGGCGACAGCGGTAGAATTGAGGCCACTTTCGCAGCCAAGTCCTGCCATGTCGCAGCGCCAGTGGGTGGCCGCCGCCATCCAGAAGATCGAAGCCGATTTCAATCGTTCGGCCGACACCCATCTGATTCCGATGAACCTGCCGGGTTATCCGGGCATCGACCTGTACTTCAAGGACGAGTCCAGCCACCCGACCGGCAGTCTCAAGCACCGTCTGGCGCGCTCGCTATTTCTGTACGCGCTCACCAATGGCTGGCTGCGTGCCGGGCGCCCGGTGATCGAGGCGTCCAGCGGCTCCACCGCCATTTCCGAGGCCTATTTCGCGCGCTTGCTGGGTGTGCCCTTCATTGCGGTGATGCCGGCCTCGACCTCGCCGGAGAAGATCGCCGCGATCGAATTCCAGGGCGGCCGCTGCCATCTGGTCGAGCGCGCCTGCGATCTGGACAGCGCCTCGCACCAGCTTGCACACGAGACCGGCGGGCACTTCATGGACCAATTCACTTACGCCGAGCGTGCCACCGACTGGCGCGCCAACAACAACATTGCCGAATCGATCTTCAAGCAACTCGCCGAGGAGCCGCACCCGATTCCCGACTGGATTGTCTGCAGCCCCGGCACCGGCGGCACCAGCGCCACATTGGGGCGCTATGTGCGCTATCGCCGGCATCACACCCGCATCCTGTGCGTGGACCCGGAAGTGTCGGTGTTCTTCGACGGCTATTGCCGCGCGGTGGACGGGCAATGCCCCAAGGAGCTGGCGATCACCGGCGGCTCGCGCATCGAAGGCATCGGCCGGCCGCGGGTGGAATCGAGCTTCATTCCCAGCTGTGTGGATGAAATGCTCAAGGTGCCCGACGCCTTGAGCCTGGCGGCGATGCGCCACGTCAGCGCCACCCTTGGCCGTCGCGTGGGCGGCTCCACCGGCACCAACTTCATCGGCGTGCTGCACGCCGCGCAGCGGATGCGCGAAGAAGGCCGGCAGGGCTCCATCGTCACCATCCTGTGCGATGCCGGCGAGCGTTACGCACACAGCTACTACAACCCGGCCTGGTACGCGGAGCGGGCGATCGATGTCACCGACAGCGATGCGGCCGTTGCCGGCGCGGTCAACGGCGGCGCATTGCCGCAGCTGCCTTGTGCTGCGCTGCAATGATCGCCATATCACAAGCGTGTTGACGCGCCGAGCCTCGGCACCTTCCACCAGACATCTTTGTCATTCCTGATCCTGTCCACCGCCGGAGCGCCCCATGACCAACCCGCTGCTCGATCTGTCCGGACTGCCGTCCTTCGATGCGATCCGCCCCGAACACGTGGGCCCGGCGATCGACCAATTGCTCGCCGAGGCCGAGGCGGCGGTGAAGGCGGCCGAGCAGGTCAGCCCGGTGCGCTGGGACAGTTTCGTGACGCCGCTGGACGATGCCACCGAGCGGCTGTGGCGTGCATGGGGGCAGGTGGGACATCTACAGGCGGTGGTCAACACGCCCGAGCTGCGCGAGGCCTACAATGGCGCGCTGCCCAAGGTGAGCCGCTTCGGCAGCGCGCTGGGCCAGAATCTGGCGCTGTATGCGCAATACAAGGCGCTAGCGCAATCGCCGGAAGCCGCACACGTCGATGAAGCGCGTCGCAAGGTGCTGGAAAACGCGCTGCGCGATTTCCGCCTGGGCGGTGCCGAGCTCGATGACGACGCCAAGGCGCGGTTTGCGCAAATCCAGGAAGAACTGTCGGCATTGGCGGCCAAGTTTTCGCAGAACGTGCTCGACGCCACCGATGCATGGTCTTACGTGACCGAAGACCAGGCGCAGCTCTCAGGCCTGCCGGCTGAAGTGGTCGCCGCTGCACGCGCCGCGGCAGAAAAGGACGGCGTGCCGGGCTGGAAGTTCACCTTGCAGATGCCGTGTTATCTGCCGGTGCAAAGCGATGCCGACAGCCGCGAACTGCGCGCGTTGCTGTATCGCGCCAACGCCGAGCGCGCGTCCGAATTCGGCGCTGCCGCGCTGGACAACAGCGCCAATATCGATCGCATTCTCGCCCTGCGCGGGGAGCTGGCGCAACTGCTTGGATTTGCAAGTTACGCCGACTATTCGGTCGCCACCAAGATGGCGCAAAACCCCGATGAAGTGATGGGGTTCCTGCGTGATCTGGCCGTGCGTGCCAAGCCGCATGCGCAGCGTGACCGTGCCGAGCTGGAGGCCTTTGCGCGCGACGAACTCGGTCTGCACGAACTGCAGGCCTGGGACCTGGCGTACGCATCGGAAAAGCTCAAGCAGGCGCGTTACAGCTTCTCCGAGCAGGAAGTGAAGCAGTACTTCACCGAGCCGAAGGTGCTGGCCGGCGTGTTCGATGTGATCCGCAGCCTGTACGGGCTCACCGTCAAACCCGACAGCGCGCCGGTCTGGCACCCGGATGTGCGGTTTTACCGGTTGGAAGATGCGCAAGGCGCCCTGGTTGGGCAGTTCTATCTGGACCTTTACGCGCGCGAAGGCAAGCGCGGTGGTGCGTGGATGGACGACTGCCGCAATCGTCGCGAAACTGCCAACGGCGTGCAGACGCCGCTGGTGTATCTGGTGTGCAACTTCGGCCGTGGCAGCGGTGACGCGCCGGCCACCTTCCGCCATGGCGAAGTCATCACGCTGTTCCATGAAATGGGCCACGGCCTGCATCAGTTGCTGACGCGTATCGGTGAGCTGGGTGTGGCCGGCATCAATGGCGTGGAATGGGATGCGGTGGAGCTGCCCAGCCAGTTCATGGAGAATTTCTGCTGGGAATGGGAACGCGTGCAGGCGATGACCGCGCATGTGCAGACCGGCGAACCGCTGCCGCGCAACCTGTTCGATCGTTTGCTAGCGGCACGCAATTTCCAGAGCGGCATGTTCACTGTGCGCCAGCTGGAATTCGCCTTGTTCGATATGCAGCTGCACAGTAGTTTTGACCCGGCGCAGGATAGCGTGCTGCAGCTGATCGAGCGCGTACGTGACGAAGTCGCGGTCAATCGGCCGCCGGCGTGGAATCGCTTCCCGCATCAGTTCAGCCACATCTTCGCGGGCGGCTACGCAGCCGGCTATTACAGCTACAAATGGGCCGAAGTGCTTAGCGCCGACGCCTATGCTGCGTTCGAAGAGGCGCCGGAGCAGGTAGCCGACACTGGCGCACGTTTCCGCCATGAGGTGTTGTCGCGCGGCGGCAGCCGCAGCGCGTCTGACAATTTCCGTGCTTTCCGTGGGCGCGCGCCAAGTATCGATGCGTTGTTGCGCCACAGTGGCATGGCCGGCTGAGACAGCGGTATGGCGCGCCGGTCGCCGGCGCGTCTTCGATGAACGCATGCGCAACCGGCCACGCCGGCTTGGGTGGCGTATCGCAGAGTTTACGCAGCGCGGCCACGGGTTTGCGGCGCGTTTATCGCTGGTCCGGATAGCCTTTGCAGCACCCAAATGCAACGAGGTGGCACATGGCAATCAACACAGTGTCTTCTGTGGTTTCCCCTGCAGGTCGCCTCATCGACCTGGAAGCCGGCACTTCGGGGCCGGCATCGATCGCAGCACCAACCATAGCGCCCTCCGGCGAGGCCAGGCTGTCTTCGCTGACGCGGGCACCTTCCCGACCTTCACCCAGGCCACCTGCAGACGGTGACGCGCCAGCGCAGCCCGCGCATGCAGCAGCGCCGGGAAGGCTGCAGCAGCTGGGTGCCTACGGTGGCCCGGTGATGGACGCCGCGGCGTCGGGGCTGTCGATGGCCGCCTCGCGGCTGTCTGCGGCGCCGCGGACAGCCGGACTCACCGGTACTCTCAGCGGTGCGCTGTGGGCAGGCGGCGCGGCGATCAACCAACTTGGCAACGTGCCCGCCAATGCCCTGGTATCCGGGGCTAACGCAGTAGGTGCTGCTGCAGGTGTTCTGAGTGCGGTGGCACCGTCGCTGACCGGCAGCGACAACACCAGTGTGGCCTATGCGTCGGCGGCGGCCTGGGCGGTGAACGGCGGCGCCAACCTGCTGCGCGCCGCCAACGATGCCGGACGCGCATTGCCCAGCCGGGTGCTGCAGGGCGTCAGTGGTGCGGCGAATATGGCCGCCGCCGGGCTGGCGGCCGCCGCAACCGTGGCATCGCAGCAGAATGCGCCGCTCAAGGCGGTCAACCTGGGTACCGCATCGTCGGTGGCCTGGGGCGTTGGTGCTTTCGCCGCGCTCGGTTCGGCGTGGACGGCGGCCCCACGCGACGACGCCTCTGTGGAGGCCGTGCCAGCCCAGCCCCAGCGGTCCGACCCTGCGGTTTGAGTCAGTGGTCTGAAGTAGCGGTTTCAGCGGATATACAAAAGCGACGCGGAGCATGGCCAGCGTCGTCGCGACGGCCTGCCTCGGTCCGATGGCCCTAGGCAGGCCGCTTTTTTTCAGACCCGGCCGAACACCAGCGTGCCGTTGGTGCCGCCAAAGCCGAAGCTGTTGGACATCACCGTGTGCAAGATCGCTTCCTGGGTTTGCCGCAGGATCGGGAAACCTTCGGCGCGTGGATCGAGTTCTTCGATATGCGCCGATCCGGCCATGAAGCCATCGCGCAGCATCAGCAGGCTATAGATCGCCTCGTGCACGCTGGCCGCGCCCAGCGAATGCCCGGACAGCCCCTTGGTCGAGGACAGCGGCGGTACGGTGTCGCCGAACACTTCGCGCACCGCGCCCAGTTCGGTGACATCGCCCAATGGTGTGGAGGTGCCATGCGTGTTGAGGTAATCGATCGGGCGATCCAGCCCCTGCATGGCCATGTGCATGCAGCGCACGGCACCTTCGCCGCTGGGTGCGACCATGTCTGCACCGTCGGACGTCACGCCATAGCCGAGCAGTTCGGCATGGATGCGTGCGCCGCGTGCGATGGCGTGGTCGTAGTCTTCCAGCACCAGCATGCCGCCGCCGCTGCCGATGACGAAGCCGTCGCGCTGCGCATCGTAGGGGCGCGAGGCCACGGCGGGGCGATCGTTGAAGCCGGTGGACAGCGCACCCATCGCATCGAACATCACGCTCATCGTCCAGTGCAGTTCTTCGCCGCCGCCGGCGAACATCACATCCTGCGCGCCGTGCCGGATCAGATCCGCGGCCGCGCCGATGCAATGCGCCGAGGTCGCGCACGCAGCCGATAGCGAGTAGCTCAGGCCGCGGATCTTGAACGCAGTTGCCAGCGATGCGGACACCGCCGAACACATCGTGCGCGGCACCATGTACGGGCCCACCTTGCGCACGCCCCGGTTGCGCAGCAGATCAGCAGTTTCCACCTGCCACTGGCTGGAACCGCCGCCGGAGCCGGCAATCACACCGGTGCGCAGGCCGCTGACGTGCTCGGCATCCAGTCCGGCATCGGCGATCGCATCGCGCATGGCCAAATAGGCGTAAGCCGAGGCGTCGCCCATGAAGCGCTTGAGCTTACGGTCGATCAGGCTGTCCAGATCCAGCGCTACCGCACCGCCCACTTGGCTACGCAGCCCTGCCTCGGCGTGATCCGGGAGCGCGGTGATGCCGGAGCGGCTCTCGCGCAGTGCGCTGGAGACGGTATCCAGATCGTTGCCCAGGCACGAGTTGATGCCCATTCCGGTGATGACGACGCGACGCATCAGAAGTTCTCCGTTGAGGTAAACATGCCCACACGCAGATCCTTGGCGACGTAGATCTCGCGCCCATCCACCAGCATGCGTGCATCGGTCTGCGCCATCACCAGCTTGCGGTTGATCACGCGGCTGACATCGATTTCGTAGCTCACCAGCTTGGCGCTGGGCAGCACCTGGCCAGTGAACTTGACCTCGCCGCAGCCCAGCGCGCGACCACGGCCCGGCGCGCCGATCCAGGTGAGGAAAAAGCCGGTGAGCTGCCACATTGCATCCAGGCCCAGGCAGCCTGGCATCACCGGGTCGCCGATGAAGTGGCAGCCGAAGAACCACAAGTCCGGGCGAATATCCAGTTCGGCACGAATCACGCCCTTGCCATGTGCGCCGCCGGTGTCGCTGATCTCGGTGATGCGGTCGAACATCAGCATCGGATCATTGGGCAAGCGGCCGCTATCGGGTGCAAACAGTTCCCCACGCGCGCTGGCCAGCAATTGGTCGCGCGAGTACGTGCTTTGACGAGTCATGACGAACGTTTCCTGCAAGGAGCGAAAGGCGAGGCCGGGAAGGGTGCATGAGATCGCGCGGTTCAATCAAACGTTTTATCCGTACGCATGCGTGCTGTTTTCAGCCCATTGCGCAGTGCGGTGCGTCGTGCTGTAGGCGAAACCGCAGCGCTCGGGCCAGCGGCGACGGGTTGGCGGTGGGCGTGCGTGGCCGGCTGTGCCGTTGGTGTAATCAATGCGTACTCGTTGGCATTCGATGCGCGGTCGCGCTCGTTTTTGACCGGGTCGTGGTCCATATCGACTCAAGGTGTGAGACAGCGCTGGCTTATCATGGGTACAGGCCTGCGACAGAGAAACCTGCTTGATGCGCAAGATCGTGCACGTGGACATGGATGCGTTTTACGCGTCCGTGGAGCAACGTGACGACCCCAGCCTGCGCGGCAAGCCGGTGGTGGTGGCCTGGCGCGGTGCGCGCTCGGTGGTGTGCGCTGCCTCCTACGAAGCGCGCACGTTCGGCATTCGCTCGGCGATGCCAGCCGTGCGCGCCGAGCGTCTGTGCCCGGATGCGATCTTCGTGCCGCCGGACTTTGCGCGCTACAAGGCGGTATCGCGGCAAGTGCGCGAGATCTTCCACCGGCATACGGATCTGGTGGAGCCGCTGTCGCTGGACGAGGCCTATCTGGATGTCACGCAAGCCAAAACCGGCATGCAGCTGGCCACCGAGATCGCGCAGTTGATCCGCACGCAGATCCGCGAAGAAACCCAGCTCACCGCATCGGCCGGCATTGCGCCGAATAAGTTCCTGGCCAAAATCGCGTCCGATTGGCGCAAGCCCGATGGCCAGTTCGTGATCGCACCCAGTCGCATCGATGCATTTTTGCTTCCGCTCAAGGTCAATCGCATCCCCGGCGTGGGCAAGGTGATGGAGGGCAAGCTGGCAGCACTGGGCATCGTCACCGTGGCCGATCTGCGTCAGCGCCCATTGGAAGAACTGCAGGCGCATTTCGGCAGTTTCGGGCAGAGCCTGTATCGCCGCGCGCGTGGCATCGACGAGCGTCCGGTCGAGCCGGACCAGGAAGTGCAATCGGTCTCCTCGGAAGACACCTTCAGCGAAGATCTCGCGCTTGATGCACTGGATCCGCACATCCTGCGGCTAGCGGAAAAAACCTGGCTCGCCACGCGCCGCACCGAGCGCATCGGGCGCACCGTGGTGCTGAAATTGAAGACCTCCAACTTCCGTATCCTGACGCGCTCCTATACGCCCGAGCAGCCGCCTGCCTCGCAGGAGGCGCTGGCACAGATCGCGCTGTCACTGACCCGCCGCGTGGAGCTGCCTGCGCAGACGCGCTATCGCCTGGTCGGTGTAGGCCTGAGTGGTTTCAGCGATGTCGAAGAAGGCGCGGTGCAGGGGCAGTTGTTCGGCGACATGCCACAGGCGCAGTGACTGCGATCCACCGTGCATTGCGGGCAGCATGTGTCGCTGACCGCATCAACTTATTCAGCGAGCAATCCACAGCGCTCGCGGTGACACACGCTGAATCCTGCGCTGCGTACACTGCCACTCCCCCGCACACGAGGCCGTCCGAATGTTTCCGTATTCGCTGGTGATCTTCGATCTGGACGGCACGCTCGTGGACAGCGCGCCCAATATCGCCGAGGCGCTCAACGGCACCTTGCAGGAGCTGGGGCTGCAGCAGTTCGGCGAAGCCACGATCCGTCGCTGGATCGGCGAAGGCGTGCATGTGTTGCTGGCCACCGCATTGCGCGAAGCCGGCAGTACGCGCGACGCCGATGCGGCAATGCCGGTGATGATGCGCCATTACGAGGCGAGCCTGCTGCACAATCCGCAGTTATATCCCGGCGTTGCCGAAGCGCTGACGGGCTTGCGCGATGCCGGCGCCACGCTGGCGTTATGCACCAACAAACCCGCGCGTTTTATCGCGCCGCTGCTGGAACATCTGGGCATCGCCGCACACTTCAGCAGTGTGCTTGGCGGTGATTCCTTGCCGCAGCGCAAGCCCGACCCGGCGCCGCTGCTGCAGCTTGCCAAACACTTCCAGCGCAGCCCGCAGCAATGCCTGATGGTCGGCGATTCGGCCACCGATGCCGCGGCCGCAAACGCTGCGAACATGCCGCTGGCGATGGTGCGCTACGGCTATTTGCGCGGTTTCGATGTGCAAAGCTCCGGTGCGGTGGCCATCGTCGACGACATGCGTGAGCTGCTTGCGTTGCAGTAATCGATGATCACGCCATGCGTATGATCGATGTGACGTCTGCATACGTCACCGCATCAGGCGCAAGCGCAGGCGTTGGCACTGATCGGATAACGATTCAATACGCGCCTGCTCCACGCAGCGGCTCGCAGACTTCACCGCGATAAGCCACGCACAGCCAACGTGTTGATGTGATCAGGCACGATCGGGCTTCAGCCTCTAAACCGGCTACGCGATTGCGAAGCAATGCTGCATGCATTAGCGCGTGCATGCAGCCGTACAAAATCGGACTGCATCGATCAACCGATCACTGAGCGGCGACAGCTACATTAATCGTCCCGTGCTTGGTCTGTATCCGCAGCGTCATCGGCGTCAGACGCGGCGTCTGCATCGCCGTGCGTATCGTCGTTGTCGGCGCGCGCGTAGTGCACGGTTTCCACCGGTCCGCCGACGGCGCGGCCTCGCACAGGCAGAAGTGCGCTAGCGGCTTCGTATTCGGCCAGCAATGCATGACGTCGTGCTTCCGGCACATCCTGCCAATGACAATCGGCCAACGCGCCTTCCAGCGAATACAGCAGATTGAGGCTGGGCTTGAAGCCCGCGCGCCGCACCTTGACGAACGCGCCCACCGCACCCACCGCTTGCAGGTCCTGTTGCGTGCGCAGCCCGACCTGGCGCAGCCACGCCGCGCTCTTCGGGCCGATGTTGCGCATCCGCTCGGTGGTCACGCCAGCGCGCCGACGAAGACTTGCGCGAGCGCTTCCAGGCCGCGCTGATCGTCCGCGTCGAAGCGATTCAGCTCCGGACTGTCCAGATCCAGCACGCCGATCAACGCATCGCCCTTGACCAGCGGAATCACCAGTTCCGAGCGCGATGCCGAATCGCAGGCGATATGCCCGGGAAACGCGTCCACGTCGCCAATACGCTGGCTTTGCCGGGTGCTGGCAGCCGCGCCGCACACACCCTTGTCCAGTGGAATGCGCACGCACGCCGGTAGACCCTGGAAAGGCCCCACCACCAGCTCGCGGCCATCGTAGAAATAGAAGCCGGCCCAGTTGAGCGACGGCAGCGAATTGAAGATCAGTGCGGCCAGATTGGCGGCATTGGCGATCCGGTCCGGCTCGCCGTGCACCAGTGCCTGGGCCTGGGCGGTGAGCTGGGCGTATTGTTCCGGCTTGCTGCCGGTCAGCGAAGAGGTTGCGAACATCGACGAAGTTTAGCAGCGGCTGTTTGCAGCGTGGTTGCGACGGTGCGGAACACGCGCAACGCCCTGCCATCCGCGGACCGCATCGGCCTGCCGGCAACACGACGCGCAGACCTCGTCAGGCGCAGCACGGCACCTCCGCTGTAGCGCTTGGATATCCCTGGCCATGACGGCGGGTGTCGACGCGTCCTCACCCAGCAAGCCTGCTGATGGGCAGCACATCCCGCAGACAAGTGAGGAGTAACCGACCTCAACCGCATGTCCGATGCGCGCGTTATGCTGCGCGCCCCACGGCAATGGCGGCGCGGCCGCAGGACCAGGCGTATGCAGCACCCGGCTTTTTATGTCACCGGCACCGATACCGGCATCGGCAAGACCATGGGCAGTACCGCGCTGCTGCACGCGTTGCGCGCACATGGGCGCACCGCGGTGGGCATGAAGCCGGTGGCCAGCGGCTGCGAGCACACGCCGCAGGGCTGGCGCAACGAAGACGCGCTAGCCCTGCAGGCGGCCAGCAATCCGCAGCCAGCGTACGCCACGCTCAATCCCTACGCCTTGCCCGCGCCGCTGGCACCGGAACTGGCCGCAGCTGACGTCGGCGTGACGCTGTCGCTGGAGCCGATCGCGCAGGCCTTCGCGCAATTGCGCGCGCAGGCCGAGGTGGTCGTGGTGGAAGGTGTCGGCGGTTGGGCCGCGCCGCTGAGCGCGACATTGGATCAAGCCGATCTGGTGCGTGCATTGCAGCTGCCGGTTGTGCTGGTGGTCGGCGTGCGGCTGGGTTGCATCAACCATGCCCGCCTCACCGCTGCTGCCATTGCTGCCGATGGACTGCAATGCATCGGCTGGATCGCCAATGAAGTCGATCCGCAGATGGAGCGTGTCGAAGAGAACATCTCCATGCTGCGCCAGCGGCTGGCAATGCCGTGCTGGGGACGGATCCCGTGGCGACCGGGCGCCGACGCAGCTGCCCAGGCACAGGGGCTGCAGCTGCCGCGCTAGCTGTCACTGCGCGCAGCGCGCAGGCAATAAAAAAGCCCGACAGAGGGAGGGATCTGTCGGGCCGGATTGCATGGGGGGAGGGGCCCATGCAAAGACGCTGAATTTTATTGGCGGTTACTTGCGCCGGGTCTTGCTTGCTGCGCCGGCCTGATCGCTGCCGTTTTCGAACTGCTGCTTGGTGAATTGCCCAAGCGCGTTGGACATCTTCAAGCCCAGCCCGACCACTTCCTGATTGACCGACGCCAGACGTTCCAGGTTGTCGCGGGCCAGTTGCAGGCCTTTCGGCCAGAGCGTCTGGTAGGCGCCCAGGTCGCGTGCCTGCGCAAACTCACCGAAGAACGTGGTGGTTGCGTTGACGTTCTGCTCCAGCGTGTCCAATGCCAGCTGATTGGCACGTGCTGCGGCAGAGGCGAACTGACGGGTAAAGCCGTTTTCGAACTGCGCCGACATTGCGAACCCCTTGGGGAAAGCCGTGACCGTTTGTTGCGTCGCAGCATACGCCGTTCTTGCTGCGATGCAACGCGTTTTCTGAAGATTTTCAAAACGGCTGCAGAAGTGCTTTTTCATCAACAGGTTAGCCGGCTACTCAAATGACAAAAGCCGCCTGGCCGGCGGCTTCAGGTCACAGGATTGCGCTACCGATCAACCGCGATAGCGACACCCGGAGGTGCAGGTTTCATGCACCACGATTTCGCTCAACTGCGGCAGCGCCGGCTTGAGCTGCTGCCAGATCCAGATCGCCAGCCGCTCGCTGGTCGGGTTTTCCAGCCCCTCGATGTCATTGAGGTAGTGGTGGTCCAGGCGGTCGTAGATCGGCTGGAAGGCGGCCTTGATGTCGCCGAAATCCATGATCCAGCCGGTGTCGGCATCCGGTTCGCCGCTGACATGCAGCTCGACCCGGAACGAATGCCCATGCAGCCGGGCGCACTTGTGGCCGGGCGGCACATTGGGAAGCCGATGCGCGGCTTCGAGCGTAAAGACTTTGAAAATATCCATGACGGTGATCGGCAAGCGGTAACGAAAGGGAAGGGTAGGCGCCGGCCGGTCCGGACCGGGCGTGCCCGATGCAACAAGGGCCGCATGGCGGCCCTTGTGCTCAGCAGACGGTGTCTATCAGGCGCCGCGGTTGGCCGGACGGCCTGCACCGCCACGGCCGTCGCGCCGGCCTGCACCCGCGCCCGCATTGGCCTGACGCGGCCCGCTGCTGCGCTGGCCACCTGGCTTCTTCGGACCGGCATGCGCATGCGCCTGACGCGGTGCATCGCCATGCGGACGACGGGCGTGGCTCTTGCGCGGTGCGCGATCGCCACCCGGCTGCTCGGCGCGGCCCGGTGCGCTATTGCCCCAACGGATCGGGGTCTGCGGCTCGTAGCCCGGCACGTCGCGGATTTCCACGTCGCGGCCCAGCATGCGCACGATCTGGCGCAGCAGCTTGGCTTCGTCCTGCGCCACCAGCGAGATCGCCTCGCCGGTGGAACCGTTACGGCCGGTGCGGCCGATGCGGTGCACGTAGTCCTCGGCCACCATCGGCAGGTCGTAGTTGATGACCTTGGGCAACTGGTCGATGTCGATGCCGCGCGCGGCGATATCGGTGGCCACCAGCACGGTCACGCGGCCGGCCTTGAAGTCGCTCAACGCGCGCATGCGCTGGCCCTGGCTCTTGTTGCCGTGGATCGCCGCGGTCTTGATGCCGGACTTCTCCAGGAACAGCGCCAGCTTGTCGCTGCCGTGCTTGGTGCGCGCGAACACCAGGGTCTGCTCGCGGCTGTCCTGCGCCAGCAGGTGCAGCAGCAGATCGCGCTTGCGCGCGCCGTCGACCGGGTGAACACGGTGGGTGATGCTCTCGGCCACGGTGTTGCTCGGGGTGACCTGGATCTGCATCGGGTTGCGCATGAATTCCAGCGCCAGCTGCTTGATGTTCTCTTCGAAGGTGGCCGAGAACAGCAGGGTCTGACGGTCCTGGCGCGGCAGCTTGGTCAGGATGCGCTTGATCGACGGCAGAAAGCCCATGTCGAGCATGCGGTCGGCTTCGTCCAGGATCAGCACTTCGATGCCGGACAGGTCCACGCTGCGACGCTCGATATGGTCGATCAGCCGGCCCGGGCAGGCGATCAGCAGGTCCACGCCACGACGCAGCGCATCGAGCTGGTTGCCCATGCCGACGCCGCCGTAGATCACGGCACTGGGAATGCGCAGGTACTTGCTGTAGCCGCGCAGGCTGTCGTGCACCTGGGTGGCGAGCTCGCGGGTCGGGGTCAGGATCAGCGCGCGCGGCTTGCGCGGGCCGTTGACCGGCTGCGGGCTGGTGCCCAGGTGCTGCAGCAGCGGCAGGCCGAACGCGGCGGTCTTGCCGGTACCGGTCTGCGCGCCGGCCAGCAGGTCATGACCGGCCAGCACCAGCGGGATCGCCTGCTGCTGGATCGCAGTGGGGGTTTCGTAGCCCTGCTCGGCCAACGCGCGCAGCAGGAAGGGCGCCAGGCCCAGGGATTCAAAAGACATCAGGAAGCTCCAAGTAAAGCGTCGCCACCAAGCCAAGCCCGGAGCGCAAACGCATTGCAGATGCAAAAGCAAGTGAGGCTCGGAGCGTTCCCGTGAACCGCGCTGCGAGATGGTGGATCAACCCGATCAAAGAGCGATGGGTTTGTCGGCACCACGAAAGGCGTCGGGTGGGGCGGGCGAGCGGATCGATCGATCCTGGCCTCGCCGGCTGTCCCTAAGGGAAACGGACGGCCGCATGCAGACCCGGCAAGTGTACTCGCGTTTGGCGCGCTGCACAAAATCCCGTCACCGCGGTTGTGGTCACGGTCAGTTGTTTCAGGTGCAACTACTGTTGCGACAGGCCGTACAATCGACCGATCAGCCACAGCACAGGATGGTCATGAAGCTAGGTTCCTTGAAGGAAGGCGGCCGCGACGGCAGCCTGATCGTGGTCGCGCGCGACCTGCGCACCGCCGTGCGCGCCACTGGCATCGCGCCGACACTGCAGCGCGCGCTGGAAGACTGGAGCAATGTGGCGCCGCGCTTGAACGCCTTGTCCGCCTCGCTCAACGACGGCAGTGCCGACGGGGTCTTCGACCTGGATATGCAGGCCTTGGCCGCCCCGCTGCCGCGCGCATACGAGTTCGTCGATGGCAGCGCCTACCTGCCGCATGTCGAGCGCGTGCGCCGCGCGCGCAATGCCGAGGTGCCGGAGAGCTTTTACACCGACCCGCTGATGTACCAGGCCACCAGCGCCGGCTTCTACGGCCCGCGCGATGCCATCAAGGTGATCAGCGAGGAGTACGGCATCGATCTGGAAGCGGAAATCGTGGTCATCACCGATGACGTGCCGATGGGTGCCTCGTCCGAAGAGGCGGCCACGCATATCCAGCTGATCGGCCTGGTCAACGATGTCTCGCTGCGCAACCTGATTCCGGCCGAGCTGGCCAAGGGGTTTGGGTTTGTGCAGTCCAAGCCGCGCTCGGCGCTGTCGCCGGTGTTCGTCACCCCCGACGAGCTGGGCGATGCCTGGCGCGACAGCAAGGTCCATCTGCCGCTGGTGACCCATGTCAACGGTGCCTGGTTCGGTGCGCCGGAAGCGGGCAACGACATGCAGTTCGATTTCGCCCAGCTGATCGCCCATGCCGCCAAGACCCGCCCGTTGTCGGCCGGCACGATCGTCGGGTCCGGTACCATCGCCAACGAAGACACCACGCTGGGCGCGTCGTGCTTCGCCGAACAGCGTGTGGTCGAAACCTTGCGCGATGGCAAGCCGAGCACGCCGTTCATGGCGTTCGGCGATGTGGTGCGGATCGAGATGTGCGATGCCGGCGGCGCCAGCGTCTTCGGCGCGATCGAACAGCGCGTCGAACGGCAGCCCTTGCCATGACGCGTAGCGTCCTGCCGGCGGGCGCGGTCACCGGCGGGCGCGCATGAGCGCGGCGCTGGAGTTGTTTTCGTACTGGCGTTCGAGCGCAGCGTATCGCGTGCGCATCGGGCTTCAGCTGAAGTCGCTGGCCTATGTCACCCATCCGGTGCATCTGGTGCGCGACGGCGGCGAGCAGCATGCTGCGACCTATGCGCAGCTCAATCCGCAGCAGTTGGTGCCGACGCTGCGCCACGGTGCGGTGGTGATTCCGCAGTCGCTGGCGATTCTGGAGTATCTGGAGGAGGCCTTTGCAGACAGCGCGCGGCTATTGCCGGCAGCTGCGGCCGACCGCGCCCGCGTGCGCGCGCTGGCCCAGGTCATCGCCTGCGATGTGCATCCGCTCAACAATCTGCGCGTCACCCAGTTTCTTGAACGCACCTGGCAGGTGGATGCCGCGCAACGCCAGGACTGGACGCAGCATTGGATGCGGCAGGGCTTTGCGGCGCTGGAATCCCGATTGGCCAGCGATCCGCACACCGGCACGTTCTGTCATGGCGACACGCCGGGCTTGGCCGATTGCGTGCTGATCCCGCAGCTCTACAACGCGCATCGGTTCGGGGTGGATCTAACGCTGTATCCCACCCTGCGACGCATCGAGCAGGCCTGCCTGGCGTTACCGGCCTTCGATGCGGCACGGCCCGAGATGCAGGTCGATGCGGTGGCGTGAGGGTAAACACGCTGCAGCCCTCATCCGCCCTTCGGGCACCTTCTCCCGTGGTACGGGAGAAGGGCAATCAACCTTCGGGCACCTTCTGGCGTGGTATGGGAGAAAGGCAGCCACCCATCCGCCCTTTGGGCAGCTTCTCCCATGGTGCGGGAGAAGGGCAATCAACCACTCATCCGATCGGGCGGATGTCGCGATGCCTGGCCGACGTCGCAATGCAAGTTTGAAGGGCTCGTAGCCGGCGTTCCAGAAGCATTGCACGGCCGCCGATCTGCCTTCTCCCGCAAGCGGGAGGCCATCAATCCTCCTTCTCCCGCACGCGGGAGAAGGTGCCCGAAGGGCCGGATGAGGGAGCTTGTGCAAGCGGCAACAGGCTGGGAACACGCAGCGCCGACAGCCAGGGCTGATCCGTGCGGCCGCCTATCGTTTCTGGCGACCCGACCGATCAAATGAACCCGTGACTGATCTTCGGCGCCGAGGCCACTTCGTAATCCGCATACGGGTCGTGCTCGCCGGAGCCGCCTTCGGAGAGGCGGAACTTCAGCGCCAGGCCATCGCGCGAGTCGGCAGCGCGCAGCGCTTCTTCCTGCTCGATTTCCCCTGATTTGACCATCCGGAACAGACATTGGTCGAAGGTCTGCATGCCTTCTTCCAGCGATTCTTCCATCGCCGCCTTGACCTCGTGCACCTGGCCGCGCCGCAGCAGGTCGCGGATCATTGGCGTGTTGAGCAGCACTTCGGTCGCCGGCCGGCGGCGTCCGTCCACACCCTTGACCAGGCGCAGCGACACCACGGCGCGCAGGTTCAGCGCCAGGTTCATCAGCACGTTCTTGTGCGCGCTCTCGGGGAAGAAATTGAGGATGCGCTCGATGGTCTGGTCGGCGTTGTTGGAGTGCAACGTGGCCAGGCACAGGTGACCGGTCTCGGCGAAGGCGATCGCCGCCTCCATCGTCTCTGCATCCAGGATCTCGCCGATCAGGATCACGTCCGGCGCCTCGCGCATCGCGTTCTTCAGCGCGCTCTGGAAGGCATGCGTGTCCAGGCCCACCTCGCGCTGGTTCACGATCGACATCTTGTGCTTGTGCAGATATTCGATCGGGTCCTCGATGGTGAGGATGTGACCGGTGGTGGTGCTGTTGCGGTGGTCGATCATCGAGGCCAGCGAGGTCGACTTGCCCGAGCCGGTCGAACCGACCACCAGCACCAGCCCGCGCGGGGTCATGATGACGTCCTTGAGCACCTGCGGCAGGTTGAGCTCTTCGATGCTGGGGATCCGGCTGCGGATGGCGCGGATCACCATGCCCACCTCGCCGCGCTGCTTGAACACGTTCACGCGGAAGCGGCCGGCGTCGGGCAGGGCGATGGCCATGTTGAGCTCGAGCTCGCGCTCGAACTGCGGCACCTGGCCTTCGTCCATCAATGAGTAAGCGATTTTCTTGACCATCCCCGGCGGCAGCCCCGTATTGCCGAGCGGATAGAGCTTGCCTTCGATCTTGATGTACACCGGCGCGCCGGTGGTCAAGAACATGTCCGAGGCATTCTTTTCGGTCATCAGCTTCAGGAAGTAGCCGATATCCATGCGCAATGGTTCCCCAACAAACAGCAGCGTCTCGTTGCAAGTCCGCCGCAGGCTTCCGACAATGGCCGTGCTCGAGACTTCTCGCTACGGCTCCCCTAATGACGGCTAGCTTCGCATACTTGCGGCGATCCCTGTATGGCATCGCCTGTTTCATGGTTCTTTCCTCTCCGGCCGCCGCTCAGGTGGCACCGGAGCTCACCGCCGCCGAACAGGCGGTGCAACGCGCCACCCAGGCCGATGCCGACCAATACGCCCCGGATCTGGTCAACCTGGCACGCCAGGAACTGATGCAGGCCCAGCAGGCGCAACTGGACAAGCGCCAGCGCAAGCAGGTGCCGCAGATCGCCCTGCGCGCCGCCGCCGATGCCGACCTGGCCAAGGCACGCAGCGAAGAGGCGGTGGTCACCGCCCAACTGGAACAGCGCAAAAAGGAAGTGGCGCAGTTGCAGAACACCCTCAACACCGGGGAGAGCGGCCGATGAAACTGCGCCCCTTCCTGTATATCGGTGTGCTGAGCCTGGCCACGCTGCCATCGCTGGCGATGGCGGCCAAGGACGACCCGCAGGCCGACGCGCTCAATCGGCGCCTGGCGGCGCTGCAGAACGACCCGCAGACCAGCGACCTGGCCCGCTACGAGCGCTTGCAGGCCCAGCAGACCGTGGCCGCGCTGGCCGAAGCCAAGCGGCGCGACCGCGACGAACTGGTGTTTCTTGCCGACCGCCGGGTCGAGATCGCCGAGCTCACCGCCCGCACTGCGCTGGCGCGGCGCGAGCTGGACCGCCTGGACGGCACGCGCAACGATCTGCTGATCGAGGCCAGCCGCCGCGACGCCGCACGGGCGCGCCAGGAGGCCGAACGCCTGCGCGTGCAGGCGCAGATCCAGGCCGAGGCGGCCGAGCAGGCACGTCAGTCCGCCGAACAGGAAGCGCTCGCCCGCCAGGATGCCGAGTTGGCGTTGACCAGCGTGGCCGGCAAGCAGACTGCCAAGCTCAATGCCGCTCAGCAAAAAGCCCTTCAACTTGCCCATGAAGAAGCCGAGCTAGTGGCTGGCGCCAAGCTGCCGGCGTCCAAGGTGGATAACCGGGGCGAAGTGTTCTCCCTGGGCAGTGGCGCCTTCGGTGGCAAGGCGGCGTTGTCCGGCGATGCCGCAGGGCAGGCCAAGGCGTTGGCCGAATATCTGAATATCGGCAAGAAGGGCCGGGTCAGCATCGTCGGGTTTGACACCGACGCAGCCATCGCCAAGAAGCGTGCCGAAGCGCTGCGCGACGCCTTGGTGGCAGGCGGCGTGGCGGCTGCGCGGCTGCAGGTCACCGGCACCAAAGGCGCGGCCAGCAAGACGCGCGCGGCCGAGGTCGTTGTCGCGCCCTGACGGCATTCGTTGCAAGTGATTGGAAGTTAAGGCCTTTTAACCCGGGTATGACGCCTGGTTGAACCGCGGTCACTGATTGAGGCAGGGAACGGCGGATGCAGCGGTTTCGGTCTTGAACCCCCTCCGCGACCGGCGTAGGGTCGTACCTCCGGGCAGCAACTCCGCCGTCCGGGAAGATACGGAGGGCCGGGCCAGTGATGCAGAGGCACGCAACGATGCAAGAGGGTGGAGTGGTTGTTGGTGGTTCCGCCCGTGTGTCGGCCTTTGCAACGCGTTGGTCTTCCATTCCCAAGCTCCGCCCCGCGCCTTCGTTGGCCGGGGCGTTCTTGTTTCAGTGAAGGAGGTAACGCCATGTTCGAAGGGCAACCGCAGACCGAAATCGACGCATTGATGAAGTCCGATCCCCAGTTCAAGCAGCTCTACCAACGCCACAAGCTATTGAACAAGAAGTGCATGGATGCCGAACTCGGGGTGCTCCCGATCGACGACGTGACCTTGGGCCAGATGAAGCGAGAGAAGTTGCAGGCCAAAGAAAAGCTCACCCGCATGTACGACCAGCTCACGCACTGATTCCTTCCCCACCGTTAGAACAAGTTCACCGTCGCGGGCGGTGGCGGCCTCCTCGTCGGCTTGCCACCGTCCGCGTCTTTGTTTGCAGCGCTGCGTTCCTGGCCAAGGGCGGGTTTGCGTCGCGGTTGAGCCTGTTCGTTCATCGGCTGGCGCACTCGTTTCAAGGCTGAATGAGCATTCCCCGGCCGTTCGTCGGATAATGACCGGTCTAGCCCGCGTGGCGCAGCGACGATATCCCGATGGCGATTCATTCCTCCGTACTCGAACTGATTGGCAACACGCCGATCGTCAAGGCCCAGCGCCTGGACACCGGCGTCTGCGAGCTGTTCCTCAAGCTGGAGGCGAATAATCCTGGCGGATCGATCAAGGACCGCATCGGTCTGTCGATGATCGAAGCGGCCGAACAGCGCGGCGATCTCAAGCCTGGCGCCACCCTGGTGGAGGGGACTGCCGGCAACACCGGCCTGGGCCTGGCCCTGGTCGCGCAGCAGAAGGGCTACCAGTTGATCCTGGTGGTGCCGGACAAGATGAGCCGCGAGAAGATCTTCAATCTCAAGGCCATGGGTGCCAACGTGGTGTTGACCCGCTCGGACGTGGCCAAGGGCCACCCGGAGTACTACCAGGACCTGGCCGCCAAGATCGCTGCCGAGACGCCGGGAGCCTACTTCATCAACCAGTTCGGCAACCCGGACAACCCGGCTGCGCACGAATTCGGCACCGGTCCGGAGATCCTGGCGCAGATGGACGGCCAACTGGACGCCATCGTGTTCGGTTGCGGCAGCTCCGGCACCATGACCGGCCTGTCGCGCGCCTTCGCCAGTGCCTCGCCGCATACGGAGCTGGTGCTGGCCGACCCGGTCGGCTCGATCCTGACCCAGTACATCGAAGAGGGGACAGTCAGCGAAAAGTCCGGCAGCTGGCTGGTCGAAGGCATCGGCGAAGACTTTTTGCCGGACATCTCCGACTTCTCGCGCGTCAAGAAGGCCTATTCCATCAGCGATGCGGAGAGCTTCCACACTGCACGCGAGCTGCTGGCCAAAGAGGGCATCCTCGGTGGCTCGTCCACCGGCACGCTGCTGGCTGCGGCGCTGAAGTATTGCCGCGAGCAGACCACGCCCAAGCGCGTGCTGGTGTTCGTCTGCGATACCGGCAACAAGTACCTGTCGAAGATGTACAACGACTACTGGATGCTGGACAACGGCTTCCTGGAACGCCCGCAACACGGCGACCTGCGCGACCTGATCCTGCGCCCGTACAACAAGCGCGATACCGTGGTGGTGGGCCCGAAGGACCTGCTGACCACCGCCTATCAGCGCATGAAGCTGTATGACGTGTCGCAGCTGCCGGTGATCGACGATGGCGAATTGGTCGGCATCGTTGACGAGAGCGACGTGCTGCTGCATGTGTATGGCGACGAGGCGCGCTTTCGCGACCCGATTTCCACTGCCATGGTCAGCAAGCTGGATCGCCTGGACGTCGCATCGCCGATCGAAGCGCTGCTGCCCGTGTTCGACCGCGGCCAGGTCGCCATCGTCATGGACGGCAGCCAGTTTCTCGGCCTGATCACCCGTATCGACCTGCTCAACTACCTGCGCCGCCGCGTGCAGTGACCCCGCACCGCCGCGCGCTCGGATGAGACGCGCGGCACGGGCCATTCAGACCCGCTTGTTACAATCGCCCACTTTTTCGGGAACCTCCATGTCCAACCGCACCACTCATAGCCATGACGGCGAGCGCGCGCTGTCGCTCGCAACGCTGGCGATCCATGGAGGGCAGTCGCCAGATCCGAGCACCGGCGCGGTGATGCCGCCGATCTACGCGACGTCCACCTACGCGCAGTCCAGCCCCGGCGAGCACCAGGGCTTCGAGTATTCGCGCACCCACAATCCCACGCGCTTCGCCTACGAGCGCTGCGTTGCCGCGCTGGAAGGCGGCACGCGCGCATTCGCGTTCGCCTCGGGCATGGCCGCCACCTCCACGGTGATGGAGTTACTGGATGCCGGCAGCCACGTGGTGGCGATGGACGACTTGTACGGCGGCACCTTCCGCCTGTTCGAGCGTGTGCGCCGTCGCACCGCCGGTTTGGATTTCAGCTTCGTCGACCTGACCGACCCGGCTGCGTTTGAGGCCGCGATCCGCCCCGGCACCAAGATGGTGTGGATCGAAACCCCGACCAACCCGATGCTCAAGCTGGTCGACATCGCGGCAATTGCCGCCATCGCCCGCAAGCACGGCCTGCTGATCGTGGTCGACAACACCTTCGCCTCGCCGATGCTGCAGCGCCCGCTCGACCTTGGTGCGGACATCGTCGTGCATTCGGCCACCAAGTACCTCAACGGCCACTCGGACATGGTCGGCGGCATCGCGGTGGTTGGCGACAACGCCGAGCTTGCCGAACAAATGGCGTTCCTGCAGAACTCCATCGGCGGCGTACAAGGCCCGTTTGACAGCTTCCTCGCGCTACGCGGATTGAAGACCTTGCCGCTGCGCATGCGCGCGCACTGCGAGAACGCCCTGGCGCTGGCGCAGTGGCTGGAAACCCACCCTGCGATTGAAAAGGTCATTTACCCGGGCCTTGCCTCGCACCCGCAGCATGCGCTTGCGAAAAGCCAGATGTCCGGCTTCGGCGGCATCGTCTCGATCGTGCTCAAGGGCGGGTTTGAGGCAGCCAAGCGTTTCTGCGAAAAGACCGAGCTGTTCACCCTGGCCGAATCGCTCGGCGGTGTGGAAAGCCTGGTGAACCATCCCGCCGTCATGACGCACGCCTCCATTCCCGTGGCCCGCCGCGACCAGCTCGGTATCAGCGATGCGCTGGTGCGGTTGAGCGTGGGGGTTGAGGATGTGGGGGATCTGCGGGCGGATCTGGCCGCGGCACTCTCCGGAGTGGCCGCATGAATCAGATGCTTTCGTCTTCCATCGTCGCCTCGGGTTCTCCCTTGGCGATGGTGCGCAGTTTTGTCAGCAATCGCGTGCTCATCTACCAATTGGCCAAGCGTGAAGTCATTAGCCGCTATCGTGGCTCGCTGATGGGTCTGGCTTGGTCGTTTTTCAATCCGCTCCTGATGCTTGCCGTCTACACTTTCGTATTTTCGGTTGTGTTCAACGCGCGCTGGGGTGTGGATACGGCACACAAAAGCGATTTTGCCATCATTTTATTCGCTGGCATTTTAGTACATGGCATTTTTGCCGAATGCGTAAACCGTGCCCCCACTCTGATTGTCGGCAATGCAAGCTATGTCAAGCGGGTCGTTTTTCCGTTGGAGACGCTTCCTTGGGTGGCAATGGGAGCCGCGCTGTTCCATGCGTTGGTCTCGTTAGCGGTACTGCTGCTTGCACAATTGTTGATTCGCGGGACGTTGCCGGTGACGGTGATATACCTTCCGCTGGTACTGTTTCCGCTGGTGATGCTGACCATGGGATTGGCATGGATGCTGTCAGCACTCGGTGTATTCGTTCGCGATATCGGACAGATGACGGGCATTCTGACCACGATCCTGCTGTTTCTGGCGCCGGTCTTCTATCCTGTGACGTCATTGCCCGAAGGGCTACGTAGATGGATCTACCTCAATCCCCTCACCTTCATCATCGAACAGACGCGGAATGTCCTGATATGGGGTATCGCACCTGACTTCGTCGGATTGTTCAAATACATAGTCTTTGCTGCGTTCTTGGCCTGGCTTGGCTATTTGTGCTTTCAAAAGCTGCGCCGAGGATTCGCCGATGTCATCTAAGCAATCAGCCCAGAGCCAGGCAGATTTGGCGATCCGCGTGTCGGATGTCACCAAGTGCTACCAGGTCTACTCGCAACCGCAGGATCGGCTCAAACAGGCAATCCTGCCGCGTCTGTCCCGTTTTTTGGGCAAGCCTGGTCATACGCACTATCGGGAGTTTTGGGCGCTGAAAGGCGTTAACTTCGAAGTACGCCGTGGCGACACGGTGGGTATCATCGGGCGCAATGGCTCGGGTAAATCCACCTTGCTGCAGATCATTTGCGGCACGTTGCAACCGACCACTGGCGAGGTCGCCGTGCGTGGCCGTGTCGCTGCGCTGTTGGAGTTGGGCGCTGGCTTCAACCCTGAATTCACGGGGCGCGAGAACGTATACATGAGCGCTTCGATTCTCGGCTTGTCGCGGGAGCAGATCGATAGCAAGTACGACGATATCGTGGCATTCGCTGACATCGGGGATTTTTTAGAGCAACCGGTCAAAACATATTCCAGTGGCATGTATGTGCGACTGGCATTTGCCGTGATTGCTCATGTCGATGCGGACATTCTGGTGATCGATGAAGCATTGGCAGTGGGTGATGCGATCTTCGTACAGAAATGCATGCGCTTCCTGCGCAAGTTCCGCGAAAACGGCACGCTCCTGTTCGTCAGTCATGACACATCTTCGGTGCTGAATTTCTGCCAGAGTGCCGTCTGGCTGGATCGTGGTGAAATGCGGATGCATGGTACGGCGCAGGAGACCTGCAATGCGTACATCGAATACTGCTCCCAGGAAGTATACGGCGATACAGTCAAACTACAGTCGCGCCAGGCGGGGAAAGGCGAGTCGAAGGCACCGTCTCCGGTGCGCATTGAAAAGGACTTGAAGGTCGAGCTGTTCGACAACGTGGCCAACTCGGGTGGATGGCAGTCTGGCGTTGCCAGTATCGATTCGGTGACGCTCTGCAACGATCAGGGCGAGGCCTTCACTTCCTTTGCAGGTGGCGAGGACGTCGTGTTGAAGGTTCGGGCCACCGCGCACCAGCCGCTGCAGAGTCCGCTGATCGGCTTTTTCGTCAAGGACCGGCTTGGCCAGTCGTTGTTCGGCGAACACACCTATACCTATGTGCAGCCGCCCATGCAGGTAGAGGCTGACACCGGTTTGGAGGCGTCTTTCCGCTTTACCCTGCCGCTCCTGCCCAATGGCGAATACTCCATGACGGTCTCCATCGCCGATGGTGATCCGTACGCCAATACCCAGCATGCCTGGCTGCATGACGCAGTGTTGATTCGTGTTGCCTCGCCCCGATTGCGTTATGGGCTGGTGGGAATCCCGTTCGATGAGGTGACCATGAAGCGGACAGGTGCCACGTCATGAACGACGAATCCGCTCAACCGTCGATAACGGAGCGCGGCGGATTCATTCCGCCACTGGTAACGGACGATCCGCGGATTTCCGTCGGGCGCTTCACCTACGGGAATCCGCAATTCAAAGTATGGAGCGAGGGTGAGCGCATCGATATAGGCGCATTTTGTTCGATCGCTGATGGTGTGCTCATCTTCGGTGGTGGCGAACATCGCCTGGATTGGGTTACCACTTACCCCCTACGGATCGCACTGAATTCCCCGGGTGCCGGCCAAGATGGACATCCGCATACAAAGGGCCCGACGGTCATAGGTAACGACGTCTGGATCGGGCATGGCGCCATTGTGGTTTCCGGCGTCACCGTGGGCGATGGTGTATGCGTCGGTGCTGGTGCCGTCGTCAGCAAGGACGTGCCGCCTTATGCCATTGTCGCTGGCAATCCCGCGCGCGTTGTACGCATGCGCTTTGACGAGCAGGTCATCGCACGATTGTTGGAGATCCGTTGGTGGCAGTGGCCAATTGAGAAAATCCGTGCATTCGAGTCCCTTCTGTGCGCCGACGATCTCGGTGCTTTTATCGCCGCTGCATCTGCCGGCGATGATTCCACTTCTTCTCCTTTCGCCAACCAGACCGTTTCATGATCGACTTTCCATTATCTCCCAGCATGTTGATCGCTCCGCGGTCGGTCCCCTTCAGTGCATGGCTGGGGCATGTCCCGTTCGCGTCCTGGCTTGTGCAGCAACTCCGTCCACAGTCTATCGTGGAGCTGGGCACGCACACCGGTGCATCCTTCCTCGCCTTCTGCCAAGCGGTCGATGAGCAGGAGCTGACGTCCCGTGTGTTCGCAGTTGATAGCTGGGAAGGGGACGAACACGCCGGCTTCTACGGCGACGATATCTATAACCAATTGCGTGGCTATCAGCAGCGTAATTATCCCGGTATCTCCGAAATGCTGCGGATGCGCTTCAGCGAAGCGCTAGAGTACTTCGCCGATGATTCCATCGACTTGCTGCACATCGATGGCTTGCACACCTATGAAGCGGTCCGTGAAGATTTTGAAACATGGCTTCCAAAGCTGACCAGTCGCGCCGTCGTACTATTTCATGATACCTGTGTGCGTGAGCGTGGTTTTGGTGTCTGGAAGTACTGGGCTGAAATCAGTCAGCAATATCCGGCATTTGAGTTCACCCATACACATGGTTTGGGTGTCCTGTTGGTGGGCAGTGAGCGCAACTCCGCATTGCTGGAGTTGGCGGACGCCGCTGCGGCCGGCGGATTTGCTCTGATCAATCGGGTGTTCGACGTGCTTGGTCGCAATGTCAAGAACATGGAGGAGATTGAACGCGTCTATGCGGGTCTCGCAGATGCGCGTGGTCAGGTTGTAGCCCTGACCCAGCAGGAGCAAATGCGTCAGCAGCGTGTCCTGCAACTTGAGCAGCAGGTTCAGCAGTTGGAGCAGCAGTCCCAGCAACAGTCTCTGCATGCCCAGCAATTGGAACAGCAGATTGAGCAGTTCACACAGAATTCGTTAGCGTCTGCAGAGCTGCAGCGAACAATTGCAGAAGAGCGGGCGCAAGCGATGAACGAGATGAAAGCCTTGGTGCTGCCGCGTTTGGAGAGTAGTGAGCAGAAACTGGATAAAGTGCTTCTTCAGCAGCGTTGGTGGCGTCGCTGATTAGCTGCTGAGAGTGCTTTTCACCTCGGTCTCGTTGCTTGCTGACAACGATACTAGGCCAGGGGAATTCCCTGGTCATGTACGATCAATCAGTCTGTAGCGGGATGTTTTCTGCTTCCAGCCTGAAAAGTGTCCCGCTAACCGGGATCTATCCGAATTTTTGGGATAACAATGTCGACTGTAAAGCCAATTGCCTTTTACCTGCCGCAATACCATCCAGTGGCTGAAAACTCAGAGTGGTGGGGGCCCGGCTTCACTGAGTGGACCAATGTAGCCAAGGGGCGGCCGAACTTCGTTGGCCATTATCAGCCGCACGTTCCTCGTGAACTTGGTTTCTACGATCTTCGCCTTGTCGACAACATGCGAGCGCAGGCCGAGCTCGCCAAGCTGTATGGTCTCCACGGATTCTGCTTCTACTACTACTGGTTCGATGGGCGCCGTATTCTCGAGCTGCCGATCGATAACTACCTGAAGAGCGACATCGATTTTCCCTTCTGTATCTGCTGGGCGAATGAGAACTGGACGCGGACCTGGGACGGCATGGAGAAGGACGTGCTGTTGGAGCAGAAGCATGGCGAGGATGAAGATCGTCGGTTTCTCGAGGACATCCTCCCGCTGCTGAGCGACCGCCGGGCGATCCGGGTGGACGGTAAGCCAATGTTGCTCGTCTACCGTGCAGACCTATTCCCCGATTCGAAACAGACCGCCGAGCGCTGGCGCGATGTCGCACGGCAGCACGGCATCGGCGAGATCCACCTGGTCGCTGTGCAGTTCTACGGGATCGTCGACCCTCGCGACTGGGGTTTCGATGCTGCCGTCGAATTTCCACCTCACACCTTCCTCGGTTCCGAAAACCGGGTGACCCATCATGTCGATATGATCAACCCGGACTTCCGGGGCGGCATGGCCGACTACCGGAAGGTCGTCGCGCAGTCGATCAGTCGCGACAAGCCCGATTTTCGCTGGTACCGCGGAATCGTACCTTCGTGGGACAACACCGCAAGGCGTCAGCACACCTCCCATATTCTGTTGAATTCATCGCCATCGATCTATCAGTACTGGCTTGGTCGGCTGGTGGACTATACGCGTGTCAACAATGCACCCGAAGATCAACTAATCTTCATCAATGCGTGGAACGAGTGGGGGGAGGGCTGCCATCTAGAGCCCGATCTGAAGCATGGCCTGGCCTATCTTGAAGCAACGCATGCGGCCGTGACAGGAGGACGTCCCGATCTTGACGATCTCCTCAAAGACGGTACGCTGCTTCGCGCACTAGGTGGCGAACGTACGACGGAGTTGTTGGATGACCGCGACCGTCTCGTCAACGAAGTAGTTCTGCTCTCCGCAGAGCTGCGCCGTGCCAAGCCCCTGGAAACTCCGCTCATTAAACCCTCCCGGGTGCGTTCCCTGATCGGAAGGGTATTGCGGCCCTTTCCGCGATTTCGTGAGTTCGCCGTCCAGGTTTACCAGGTATGGAACCGATGACTGCCGCGCGTCGGGTTGCGGTCGTCGCCCACTTCGATGCGGAAGGCCTGCTTACAGAGTTCACTCGGCGCCTGCTCGATGAGTTGTTGCTGCACGCCGAGCGGATTGTCTTGGTATCGACACGGCTGGCATACGAACAGGCGATGGGTCTGGATCAGCGGATCACGGTGATCGTGCGTGAAAATGTCGGTTATGATTTCTACTCGTTTCGTACAGGCATCTTTGCCGTCGAGGCGTTGTACTCCTACGATGAGCTGATCATCGCCAATGACAGCGTGGTCACAATCGATCAAGGTGGCATCGGCAAGGCGTTCGCACAGATGCGCGACGTCGAATGCGATGTTTGGGGAATGACCGAGTCGTTGCAGGTCAGTCGCCATCTCCAGTCCTATTTCCTTGTGTTTCGCAAGAGTGCTTTCTTCACTCATTATTTCGATCGTTTCTGGAGAAATGTCCGCGTACTGGACGATAAGTGGGAAATCATCCTTTCCTATGAAGTCGGCCTGACCCAATGGCTGCTCAGTCACGGTGCGAAGATCGGAGTTGCGTATCGCCCTGACGCAACCGCAAAGCGGGTGGCGGCGGCCAGAATAAAGCGCAAGCGGCTGCGCGAAGGTGTCAACGCTCTGATCGCAGCGCCGAGCAAACAGGGAGTGCTCCAGGCCAATCCCGCTCATTACCACTGGGACGAGCTGTATCGCCGGTTTGGTTTTATCAAGAGCGAAGTGCTTCGCGAAGATCCGAACGGCGTGCTCGATGTGGAGTTGGCAAGCGTCATTCCCGATGCGGATGCGCGGGCGATGATAGAGCGTGAAGTCGCGCGGATGCGCCAGACACGTAAGAACATCATGCCGATCGTTACTGGAGACGATTCTCCCGCTTCGGATGAGCTGGAACGTTACGGTGTGGGAGCAATAGATGCAGAAAGTCTAAGCTCTCGTTTTGCGATCGTCCTGCATCTATTTCATATCGATCTGATCGATTCGATTTGCGCCTATATGCGTAACGTGATCGTCGATTACGATGTCTTCGTGTCTGTGAAGTCGATTTCCGACCGGCGAATTGCGGTTCGTTACTTTCAGGAGCACAAGATCCGGGCATCCGTATTCATCCATCCTAATATTGGACGCGATGTTGGGCCATTCATCAGCCTGCTCAACACAGGGCTGCTCGATCGCTACGACGCGGTATGCAAGATACATTCGAAGAAGAGTGTCTACCACGATGGCGGCGGACAGTGGCGCGATGATCTGATGAAGGCGTTGCTGGGATCGTCGTTCGACGTTCTGAGAGTGCTTCGCGCTTTTGATGATCATCCGGCATGCGGCATCGTCGGTCCAGAGTCGGCTTACCTCAGCAACGCAAGATTTTGGGGGGGCAACGAGGAGCGCCTGCGTGTTCTTGCAGCCGAGACCGGCATCGAAGAAAAGCGGATCCGTCTTGGTTTTTTCGCAGGTACGATGTTCTGGTTCCGTCCCGCCGCGCTGAGTGCACTTCGGGCGCGAAGCATCGGATTAAGCGAGTTTGACCCGGAAGCGGGGCAGCGGGATGCTACGCTGGCGCATGTGATTGAGCGCTTGTTTGTGCTTTGGGTGGAGCAGGCAGGTTTTTTCGCAGCTACCACGCGTTCGCCAAGCGCTGCTTTACGACACGAGAGTTACGAAAATCAGGGGATTTTCGTCCTGCCTTCCTAACTGGTTCGATCAACGGAGCATGGTAATGGATGATCAGCAGTGGTATGAGCGTCTTCTCCGTTCAATCAATGACTCCTCGCTCGGGTTGCCCGGTTTTCCGTCTGTCTATCAGCAGGAGGTGTTCGTTGGCAAATCCAACGAAGTCGCCTTGGCAGAAGCATTCACGTTCTACAAAATCGTGAAATCCGGCAGTTATCCTTTGCAACGCAGCTCACGTGTGCTCGATTTCGGCGTTGGTTGGGGACGCATCATCCGGTTTTTCCTTAATGACGTGGGTGCACCCAACCTGCACGGGGTTGACGTCGACGACGCCATTCTCGAGGTTGCCCGTTCCACCGGGGTGAGGGGCAATCTGAGCCAGATCGGCCCAAACGCACGATTGCCTTACAACGATAGCTACTTCGACGTCGTGTACGCCTTTTCCGTGTTCTCGCACTTGTCCGCTGCATCCGCTACGTTCTGGTTGTCCGAATTGATGCGGGTGCTCAGGCCGGGCGGTACGCTGGTGATGACAACCACCACGGATCATTTCCTCGAGCTCTGCCAAGCGTGTTCGCTCAAAGGGAGCGGACGCAACCAGTACGAGGAGGACTACGCAAGGATGTTTGCCGATCCTGCGGAAGCTCGCCGCCGTTATGCCGCAGGTGAGCATGTGTATGCAGCCGTCGCGGGGAATGCAGACGTGCTACAGGCATCTAACTATGGTTGGGCAGCGATGCCGCCGGCGTTCGTGGAACGGGAGATCGGGCCCTTGGCTGAATCGGTCACATTCGTCGACGATCCCAGCGTGTTGCCGCAGGGTTACTTCACTGTCCGCAAGCATGCAGACCTTGCACAACGGATAGCACGGAAACTGCGCTCCCTGGTATCGGAGTGATACTGATTTAGAGCGCGCCAAAACAACCGGCTTCCCTTGGGAAACTTATGCCAGATCGCTCTTCAGGGCGATCATTGTGTGTGGCCAAAAACGTGACATCAGGAAATAGATGGACATCGCGACCGCACTACGCTGACTCGAATCAGGGCAAGATGCGGTCGTTCTGTGTCTCATTTTGGGGGAACTTATTTGCCAATCAGATGCGGGTTTTCCTGCGCCGACCGTTCATGGTCGGACGCAATGTGCATCGCCGTGTCCGAATACCTGCGCTTTTACAAGGACATCGTCTTTATCTTCGGCCTTTGGGAGTGGGGCGCTAGATCAGGTGGCAGCCTGCAATCAGGTCAGGCGCGATGGACAGGCGAAGGCGCTGGGCTTGTCAGGGTAATTCAGGGCCTGAAATCGATATTCGAAGCCAGGGGACAGAACCGCCCTCGCGTATAGAGCCATGCGCTCACCTGGCCGTTGGCGGAGATCACATAGCCACGCCAGCCGGTCGTGCCGGAGGCGCCTGCCACGGCCTTGGCAACGTCGGGGCGTACCTCACCGAGCACGCCATAGCCCACAGTGGCGTCATCCTGGCCGGTGAGCACGATAAGCTTTGCCTTCCGGTCTCCTTCGGCCAATGCCCAACCGTTGAGCAACCAGGCGCCATCGATATGCTTGGCATCATCCAGTGAGCCTTTGCATGCGGTGGCGTCCAGCCGATCGCGCGAGAATTCAAGCGTTCCGATGTTTCGAACCCAATCCTTGCCGTAGACAGTCAATCCTTCCTTGTCGGCATAATTCATCAGTGATACGACGATATCCTGACCGTTGCGCGGGTACATCCAGTCGATATAACTGCCATCCCGGATCCCCATCTTGACGCCCAGCACTGCAACATCACGGTAGAACGGCTGCGGCGGCATGGTCATCATGATGCGCTGGCTCCATAAACCCGCGGGCAGTACCAGTACGCCAAGTACCGCGACGACAGTCCAGAAGCGCGTCTTGCTGGCAACGTCCGCAAACAGCAGAAACGCACTCAGCCAGGCGATCAACGCAGGTGTGGTATAGCGGCTGGTGAACGCGGTGTCGAGGCCCAGGTTGTATCGGCCACTGCCTGCCAACAGGGCGGCTGCCGCCGCGAACGCGAAGGTGGCTCCGATGTATAAGCGGTAGCTGTTGAGCTCGCCACGCCGCACCAGCAAAACACCTATGGTCGTCACTGTCATCAGCAGTAGCATGCCGACGATCAGTGGCGCATGCAGGCCAGCGCCGAGAAATGCCGCTGGGGAACCCAGAAAATTCAGCGCGTAATGGATGACGTCGATCGGATGGTGCAGGATGCCGTCCACTGGAGATGCATGATAAGGGGGGCTTCGGTAACCATGAAAATACAGCGCCCATGCAACGCCCATGGCCGCAATCGCAACGAGGCTGTGCTTCCATGTCAACCGCAGCATGACGGACATGACTACCAGAACGGGAAACGCGATCAGGCCATTGCTCATGCTGAGCATTGAGGTAAATGCCAGCACCAGACCAAGCACCTGAGGTGTCAGGGGTCCTTCCCGAGTGGATCGGCTGTATGCAAGGAATGAGGCGATGGCAAAAAGGTAGACAGCGATGAACTGACTCTGGAAACCCCATGTCAGGTTATCGTCCTGCATCCATAGAAAACGTCCGGTAAGCACTACGCCGACGACGACGGCAAGTGAATGGCGCTGCGTGGCAAAGCGAATATATGCAACGATGAAAACGGCAGCGATGGCCAGGTGCAAAATCACATTTGCCGGAATCAGCAGATAGCCCTGCCCTTTGAAAAAGTGCAGGTCCAGCCAGAACAGGGCGCGGGTCAACACGATCCGATGTTCATTGTGCTGTGCCCACCATGCGCTCGTGTCTCCATTACCGAGCTTCTGCCAGAACCCAATCATTCCGTCCCACTCGTCCATATAGATCGTGGACGAAAAGTGCTGCGCGACGCCGAAAATCGTGCTGAGCAGAATAACCAGGCCACCAAGCAGCCACCACGCAGAAAGCAGGCCCCGCCAGTGGCCCAGGCTCCGCTCGGACAGCGGTGGCAGCGGTTTCGAGTCAGTAAATCGATTGTCGGAACTGTTTTGGTTCACCGGAAGTTTCCCCTGCTCAAAGTGACGATCGATGTGACATGCCGCGCTCCGGTAACTTCAACGCCCGCCGTCGACCACAGGATACGAAGCGACCGCCCTGCATTGCGTGATGCCTGCTCAGCCACCGCGTGGAATGCCGGCCTGCGAGCTTTGTCAGGAATGCCCGCCGGTGTGCGAACGCGGTTCAGGTTTTGAACGAAAATCGCTTATGCCCGAGGTAACTGGTGATCACCGGCACGACGACGCCGATGCTGTGGGCGATGGTCTCATTGTGGAAATCCACACCGATGGCAGGCAGCAGCCATCGCGCAAGCAGGAGACTGATGACGATCGTCTGCACCACAGCCACCAGATTGATCAAGATGAACCACATGACCTGATGGTGGAGACGATTGCGAGCTTCGCTGAAAACGAACAGCTTGTTGAGCATGAATGCCGACATCATACCCAACAGGTAGGCAATGATGATCGAAGGCACATAGTCCATCCAGTGGCTAAGAGCGATGCGCGACCCGAAGTTGACCGCCGCGGCAAGACCGCCTGCAAACAGAAACAGGATGAACTGACGAGACGGAATGGTAGCCTTCACTTGCCGGCAGCACCCTGGGCTGCCAAGCGGGCCAACGTCTGGCCTACGGCGATGCTTTCATTGATCGAGCGGTCTTCCGGATAGTAGTAGGCTGTGTCCGCCATGAAGAATCCCGCAAGAGGAGACTGCATCGACGGCAGCATGTCTTGGAAGCCTGGCGGACAGATTGTCTGGGCGTACTCATACCGGTGGCAATGGGTTGCCCGGATCCATTCCGGCTTGAATACTGGATTGATCATCGGCAAGTAGCTGATCACCTCGTCGATGAGTTGCTGGTTGGTCCATTGCCACTTGGGATGGGTCTTGGGCATGTAGTAAGGCGCATACACGATGTGCTCCCCCGGACCCCTGCCGGGGTTGAGGTTGCTGTATTCGATCAGGCCAGGGATGTCGATACGCTCATCGCTGATGTTCATCCAGAAGTTTTCGCTGACCGGGTGCGACAATTTCAGGATCACGCAAGCTACCGGGATGTTGTCGATGACGGCAATCTTGTCGGCATAGTCCCTAGGCAGACCGGGGACCAGCTTGGGTACGTACTGGATAGGTGCGGTAGAAATCACATTGGTATAAGCCTTGTGCGTTTCCGGCGTGAGGATGCCTGTTACCTTGCCGTCCTTGGACGTGACCTCCTCAATCGGCTGGCTCAGTAGGATGTTGCCGCCCAGGCGACGGACCTCTGTCGCCATCCGGTCGAGCAGCACCGCTGACCCCCCCTCCAAGTAACCCATGCTTTCATTCAAAAGATTGCGCCGCGACAGCGCCACACGCTTGATGCGCGTGCCGATCCAGGATGCTGACAAGTCGTTTTGGTACTCGAAGAACTTCAGTGCGAAGGCCTTCTCCCACATTACCTTGTAGGCCTTGGGGCCGATCCAGCGGGTGATCCAGTCGCGCGCGTTCTCCTTGTCCAAGGCCGCCCAGTCCTTGATGCCCTTGGTATGCATAACGTGCAGCGCATAACGTACCTTGTCCACCAGCCCCAAATGCGGGAAGCCGAGCAACGCAAAGGGTGTGCCCCATTTGTGCAGTTTGCCTTGGTAAAAATACCCCATCTTGGTATCCGTCCAGTGCAGACGGTCCGACAGCTGCATCTCATCGAGCAGAGAAAACAGCGGGTAGTCGGTCTTGCATATGAAGTGGTAATAACGCTCGATGCGCAGGCCATCGAAATCGAAGTCGGCCGACATGCCGCCTATACGGTCGTCGCGTTCATACACGTCGACCTGGTGGCCCTGCTTGAGTAGCTCCAGCGCTGCCATGAGGCCCATGGGGCCGCTTCCGATGATGGCGAATGTGCTCATTGATGTGTTTCCGTCTATATTCTGTCTGGTCAGCGCTGCAACACGATGTGGCTATAGCGCGGGTCGGTATAGCTTTCACGAATGGCGTCTTCGAACGATGTCTGACGCACACCGAACACTGCTTCGGTGTCGATCCCCTTGAAGTCGTCTCCCGCGCTCAGTGCCTTGAGCTGGTCTGCTGTGAAAGGAGGCTTGCTTGTGAACAGTGAGTAGGTGCGCAGAAGGAATGCAAAGAAGCCGATTGGGACGTGCACGATGATGGTGCGGAGATTCTTGACCCGCTTGATGGTGCGGATGATATCGACGTAATCCACACGGGTGTCGCCGACGATGTCGTAGGTGCCTTCCGGTTCGGTTTCGATGCACTTGGCGATGCAGCGACAGAAGTCACGCTCGTACAACGGCTGGCGCATGAAGCGGCCATCGCCGGGAATCGGGAACACGGGCGTGCGCTCCATAAACCGAGACAGCCAGCCTAGATGCTTGGGATCGAACCAGCCGAACATCAGCGTCGGGCGCAGCACGCAATGATGCTGGCCACTGGTCACCACCATCTCTTCCTGGGCGCGCTTTGTGTTGGTGTAGTCATCGTTGGCAACCGAGTTCACCACCGATGAGCTGATGTGCACCATATAAGGTACTGCGGCCGCCTTGCAGGCGGCCAATACGTGTGCCGTGGCCGTCTGGTTGTTGCGAACGAACTGATCGGTGCTCTTGCCTGTGATCTGTGCGTGTAGCTGGACTACCAGCCGCGCGTCCCGGAAGGCTTCAGCCCACTCGCCTGGCTCGGCAAGATCTGCATGGATAGTCTTAACGTCTGGATGTAGGCTTTGCATGATGCCCAAGTTATGCGCATGCTTGTCGATTGCGACCAGCTGGGTATAGCCCTGTTGCTTCATCTCGACGATTAGGTTCTGCCCTACTAGGCCTGCGGCGCCTGTCAGGATGATTTTGTCATTCTTCTGTGCCATGGATGGACTCGAAAACGGATGGAATGAGATGCGCGCTGGCAATGTCTTGGGTGACGCTTCGGTATCGCTAAACGTGCCATGCTGGCGTCATGATGCGATCGAGTTGTCGACTGAGCAATCATCGCCTGCCGTAGTATTTATTGGCGGCAGCATGCATCGGCAATTTTTGCTTGTCGAGGATGCAGCTTTATAACGGACACCTGGCATGGCATTCGACTCGTCGTTGATGGGGTTTTTGCAGCGGGATCAATAGGTGTCCCGGATAGCCCTTGTGAAAGGATCATGTTGGCAGGTCTATCGATCGGCTATTACTGCGCTCCCTCGTAGAGGCAAGTGATGCGAATAGCAAGCCGCCGCAGAAAAATAGGGTTCCCAACAGATAAAGTGCTTGCAGGTCAGGTACGAAATGTCTGTCCAATATATAAATGAAAAGCGCGACCACGACGTTGGCGGCGCAGATCGGATAAAAAAGATAGGCGCTGCTGCGCCATGCAGCAGCTAAGACGACAAGTTGCAGTAGCAACGTGCATCCATAAGCGCCTGTGTGGATTGTCGTCGACCCGCCTTCAAATAGCGCCGTGACCCAGATGAAGATGGTAAGGATGATTGTCGCTGCCATTTGCAGCATGTCTTTGAATGCGGGATCGGCATATCTGCTACGTCGGGAACGCAAGTAAATAAGCGCCAAGCAGGGCAGTAGCAATAATGGCGTAGAAAACCACATCGAATGGAATGTATAGAAGAAGTCGTCATCGATGAAGCGCGACGCTATTGCTGGGTCTTGCTGTGCGATGGTCCGCATTGATTCGTAGGGGCTTGATAGTGCCCCCTTGAGGATCGCGGAAAAATTCTGCATTCGGGCAGAAATCCATGCGGCAGGTGTCAGTTGTGAGTAGGCGCTGGCGATGGCATGCATTGCGCTTTCATCACTGACAGGGATTTTGCCGGCGAAATGCCATTTGAGCAGGCGGTCTCCTGGTGGGTCAACGAGTCGTTGATACGCAATCCAGGGAAGATAGAGGACGATGGCAATTGAGCCGGCCCGCACCAACATGGCCACGCTCTGGCGGCGGTAAAAAGCCAGGTGCACGAGGGAGGCGCCTACCAGGAAAAACAATGCGCCGCCATGGGCAAGCAGTGCCATCGCTGCTGCGATGCCTGCTTGGCCCCATCGCCTGGGCATATGTTCGCCCGGGAAAAGCATTAGATAGTAGATCAGGGAAAAGGCTGCCGCAAAAAGCTTGGGCCAGACGAAAAGCGTATTTATGAGCATCGATGCGGAAAGGCAGAGCACGAGCAACGCAATTGCCTGAGCCCTGGTGTTCACTAGACGAGCGAGCAGCGAAGCCAAGGGTAGCAACACCAATGCCTGTGCCCAAGTCGATATGCCTTGGTAAACCAGTGCACGCGTTTCGGGCAATACCTTGTACAGCATGAGATACAGCCCTACCTGGAGGGGAGGGCGGTCACTACTGAGCCAATCGCCTACCATCGGTACGTCGATTTTGCCGCGTGCCAGCATGTCGCCAAAGAGCAACGGGAGCCAGGCATCTGTCGACAGGTGAGACCACCGAATGGCAGGGTCGCCATTGGGCTGCCCGTCCCAGTGGAACGGGAACAGACCGACCCAGAGCGTCAGACCTGCGAACATGAGCACAGGCAACAGTGCCTTTTGCATGCCGGCAAGCTCATTTAGCAGCGTGTGGCGTCGCCAACCGAGCAGCAGCGCAGCAGGGAAAGGCAAGATCAGAAACAATGACGCCATCACACCACCCAACTGGGGCGATGCGACTTAGCCAATGAAGATCAGCAGCCAGGCGCAGCTGCCGGCAAGCAGGCCTTGGAGCAGCCGATCGCGAGGGTGACCAACTCCAGAAAAGCACAAGCACACTGCGATCAGCCACGTGTTGCCCAACAGCACGGCCGCCAACATGGGCAGCAAACCGTTTGCAAAGGCCTTGGCAGGGCCAACATTTGAAGCGCCAATTCCCGCCCAGCCAAAATGGTCAACGGATCGATCTTCAATACGGATCCGAAATCCGGTCTGCGAAACAAGGGGCGGGATCTCTAGCATTACGCGTTGCCAGCGCTCTCGTGGCTGGGGAGGGAGCAGGGTGAATGTTGCGTTTCCTGCATTGGCAACCGCACTGATGGTCACGCCCGGGGTATTTGGGTAGCCGGTCAGCATGACTTCGACGTTTCGCGTGCCTGGCGGATAGGGCTGGGATTCAATCGTGCCGGTCCAGCCGTCACCGCCCTCGCAATATGTAATTCGGCCATCAACCGCTGGGTCAGGCGGCAGGAAAGGAGAGCTTGTTGGAGCACACCCGCCGTTGGTGTCCAAAACCGGGTCTTTATAGGCACTGCATCCGTTCACGAACAACAGAAAAGCGAGCAGCAGGCCCTTCAGGATGTAAAGGGGGAGGTTCCCGATAGTGCGGGGGGAGACAACGCTGTGATCAATAAGGCCAGTAGCATTGGTGCTTAAGACCGTAATAGCGTGCCTGCCGATCATGTCAGAGCTTGATCCTGCGAAAAACGAATTCGGGAATGGATTTGATCACGAACATGATCGCCCACCAGAAGCCGGGCAGATAGACGACGGCGCGGCGGCGATCCACGGCGTGCACGATGCCCTTGGCGATCTGGTCCGGCTTCGCCCACAGTGCGCCCTTCTTGAACGCCGCGGTCATGGGGGTGTCCACGAAGCCCGGCTTGATCGTGAGCACGTTGATGCCGTCCGGGCGCAGCCGCTGGCCCAAACCGCTCAGGTAAGCAGTGACAGCCGCCTTGGCGCTGCCATAGAGGTAGTTGCTGGCTCGGCCGCGGTCTCCCGCCACAGAAGAAATGACCGCCAGCGTGGCGCCCGACGTCAGTCGCGGCACAATCGCTGCGCACAGCGCAATCGTGGAGGTGCCGTTGGTGGCGAACTCGCGCAGCGACAGGTCGACCGAGGCATCGCATGCAGCCTGATCCGGCAGCGTGCCATGTGCGATCAACACGATATCGACACCTCCCAATGCAGCCCAGGCCGCATCCAGGATGTCGCCATGATGTGCACTATCGTTGACATCCAGCACGCCGATGCTGCTTCGCGCGCCGCGGGTCGTGAGGTCGGCCGCAATTGTTTGCAGGCGCGCGGCCTGGCGGCCGAGCAGATGGATGGCCGCACCGCGTGCGGCGTAGCGTCGAGCGGTTGCTTCGGCGATGGCCGAGGTGGCCCCGATGATAAGGACGCGTTGCATGTCTACTCCGTGACCCGGCGCCAGAAGCCGGAAGAAAAACGTGGATCGAGATAGCTGCCGAACTCGCGCCAGCGACCATAGGCGCGCTGAAACGACTGTGCTGCCATACGTGCGTCCTTGGCAGGGTACAGAGCGCCGCCCGCTTCGTCGACGATGCGGTCGAGTCGCTCAATCAGGCGGAAGACATCAGGACCGGTGTTGGGAAAGTCCAAGGCCAAGGTCGTCCCCGGCCTTGGAAAAGACAACATGCCGATGGAAGGCGTGTCGCCGAATTCTTTCAACACAGCCAAGAACGAGCCGCTGCCGCTGCGCGCGATCTCTGCAAGCAGCGCGTCCACTCCATCCCGCGCCATTGCGGGTGGCAAGACACATTGATACTGCAGAAAGCCGGAGGGGCCGTACATGCGGTTCCAGTCGCGGATGCCGTCCAGCGGGTAAAAAAACGGTAAGAGGTGGCTGACGAAGCGTTTGCGCGGCGCCGGCTGGCGCCAGTAGTAAAGCGCGTTGAAAGGCCGCAGGGAGAACGTGTTCACCAACGAAATCGGCGGAGTGACAGGCATGGATAAACCTGTGCCTGGCGGTTTCGGTCGCTCTTGCGCAAGCCCGGTGCAGTGATCTGCGCGGGTAAAGTGCCCGCGTCCGCGCGCCCTGCCGCTTGCCAGACAATCGATCCACGCCACACTGTACTCGTGGCTTTTGGCCGACACCGCCGACAACGCAAAGAACTCATCGAGCGAGCCGAAGCGTATGTTTTCTGTTTCCAGCGTGGAGCTGCCGACACGACGCAGCTGAATTTCAGCCCAGGTGATCAGGCCGGTTAGCCCAAGTCCTCCCACGGTGGCTGCGAACCAGCCATCGGCGTCATCCGGAGTGCACAGTCTGCGCTCGCCGTCGCTACGCAGCAGCTCGAATGCGCGCACATGGTGGCCAAAATTGCCGGTGCGATGGTGGTTTTTGCCATGCACGTCGTTGGCAATCGCACCGGCAACGGTGACGTAGCGCGTGCCGGGCGTCACCGGTAGAAACCAGCCTTGCGGCAACACCAGCTCGATGATCTCGGCAAGGGTGACCCCCGCCTCGCAGCGAAGGACGCCATTGCTGGGATCAAAGGCAATGAATCGATCGAGCCCGCGTGCGCACAGCAGTGCGCCATCCGGGTTCAGACAACTATCGCCATAACTGCGTCCGTTACCACGCGGCAGCGCAAGGCCGTCGAATGCGGGCAGATTCGCCGCACGATCGTTGATCGGTAGCAGCGTCTGCTGCGCGCGGGGATACCGCCCCCAGGATTGCCCCGCCGCCATCAGATGGCGCTCAGGGCGAATAACCCGCACAGCACCACAACGATCTGGCTAACGCGATCGGTGGCAGCGAACACGATCGGGTCATCATGCATCTCTCCGCGATGAGCAATGATCCAGACCCGGCTCACCCAATACAGCAACACCGGGCATACCAGCCAGAGCAGTTTGGGATTGCGGTACAGCTCCACGCTCTCGGGACTGTTGATGTACAGCGCCATCACCATCACCGCGATGTAGCCGGCCGCTGCGCCCATGGATTGCAGCAGCGAGAGATCCTCTACCGAATAGGCGCGGCCACTGGCCCTGGTCTTGCCGCTGTTCAACATGGCATGCAGTTCCGTGTAGCGCTTGAGCAACGCCAACGACAGGAACATGAACATCGAAAACGCCAACAGCCAGAACGATAGCTCGATGCCGATCGCCACGGCCCCGCCGATGATGCGGACGGTGTAGAGCGCTGCAAGCAGCACCACGTCGATCATCACGATGCGCTTCAGGCGCAGCGAATACGCCAAGGTCATGATGTAGTAGGCAAGCAATACCAGGGTGAATTCAAGGTTGCATGCCAGCGACAGCAGGAGCCCGGCGATGGTCAGCGCGGGGGCGACCAGCAGACCCTGCAGAAGAGGAAGCCGACCTGCCGCGAACGGGCGCTTGCGTTTGCGTGGATGCTGACGGTCAGGCGTCAAGTCCAGTAGATCATTGAGCACATAGACGCCAGAGGCGCATAGCCCGAACGCGACCAGCGCGATCGCGGATTGCATGACCGATTCCAGATCAAGGAAACGGTGCGCGGTCAGCAGCGGAACGAATACCAACAGATTCTTCAGCCATTGATGCAGGCGCAACGCTTTCAGCCATGCACGGGCGCGCGGCGGGGCAGGCCAATGCGCATGCACGGTCGTTCGGTGTGCAGCTGCCTTGGCCAGGGCGGCGCCGTTGTTGACGACCCAGGCACCACCTGCCTTGTCCCATACGTGCAAATCCACGCTGCCGTTGCCCGCGTAATCGAAGTTGCCCTGACCAAACACTTCGACCAGCACGTCTGCCTTGTTGCGGCCAGACAGATTGCGCTTGCCATCACTGGCAATGACCTGCTCGAAGAGGCCTAGGTGCTCTGCAATAGGCTGCACCAGGAGCGCATCGGACGCTGTGCAGAGCACGCGCGGGCGTTGGGTCGTGGTGCGCAACAGCTCTAGCACCTGGTGGTTGTAGGGCAGGGTCTCTGCAGGCAGGACGACGCGGGACGCAAGCTCCCGCTTTAGCGCGGCCTTACCACGCAACAGCCATAGCGGCAGCAAGAGCAAGTACAGCGGGTTTCGCGCCAGCAACGCCAGCACCGACTCGTAGAGAATGTCCGAATTCAAAAGCGTGCCATCCAGATCCACGCACAAGGCGCGTCCCGAAACAACCGGACGGGTGGAGCTGCTGGTACGGGCGGACATCGACGGCCTGGCGATCCATTGCGGGGCGCCGATTATACCTGCCGATCACCGCGCTCTCTTGCGAATGACGAATTCTGCGGCAAGCATGGACACTGCGCCCACGAGAATTGCGTACCAAAGCGTCACCAGACGCGCCGCGACAGCGACTGCAATGGCGTCTGCAGTAGAAATTCCGAGCCGATCGAGCATCAATACAATCGCCAATTCGGTCGTGCCAACACCACCTGGGACGAACGACAGCGCGCCGATCAGCATCGCAAGCGGGTAAATACCGAGCGCGACAATAGGATCCAGGGGCAAGCCCATGCCGACGCAAAGACTCACGAAAACTGCCGAAGTCAGTCCCCAGGCGATGAATCCGGCAAGCATGCTTTGCCCGAATGCTGGCAGATCCAGGCAGCTACGCAGTTCCAAGGCAGCTGCAAGGCAAAAGTGAGCGAGGCGTCGCAGCCAGCGGCCGGGAAGGCGCGCGGTCACACCTGCCAAGTTGTCCAACAGGGCTGGCCAAGCGGCCGCACCGTACAGTACACAGACAAATCCCAGCACTATCGCGGCCAGTGCACCCAAGGTCGGGAATACCGACGCGGCCAGCAAAGACAGCGACAGGATGACCAGCAGGTCGGATGCGCGCTCGAAGACGAAGACACCCAATGTGCGCTCGGCCGGAATGCCCATCCGCGCGAAGTAGCGGATCCGCATCAGTTCGCCTGCCTTGCCTGGCGTAGCGGTCAGTGCGAAACCTGCCAAATAGCCAGCCAGGCCAAGTCCCACTGGGACGCGGTGTCCCTTGCGACGGAGCAGCCATTGCCAGCGCCAGTACCGAACCAGGTACGTCAGCGAGACTGGCGCGATTGCAAGCAGCATCAGGTGCCAGACGTCAGTCAGCCGCGAAAACGTTCCGTTCCTGTGGTCCACCCAGACCAATACGGCGACGTAGCTGGCGCAGAGCAGGACAACAAAGGCGGCCAGATAATCCAGGCGATGCCGCAATTTTGCGGCACCGTTGATGACAGGGGGCGAAGATGAGTCCATTGCAGCGGATAGACCTCAGCCCAGCGCGGCCTCCAGCTCCGGCAGCAGCGCAAACAAATCCCCGACCAAGCCGATATCGGCGATCTCAAAGATCGGCGACTCCGGGTCCTTGTTGATCGCCACGATCGTGCCGGCGTCCTTGATGCCGGTCAGATGCTGGATCGCCCCGCTGATGCCGATCGCCACGTACAGCTCGGGGGCAATGATCTTGCCGGTCTGGCCGACCTGCAGTTCGTTCGGCACGTAGCCGGCGTCCACCGCGGCGCGCGAAGCGCCCACGGCGGCGCCGAGTTTGTCGGCCAGGCTGTAGATGTGCTGGAAGTTCTCGGCCGAGCCGACGCCGCGGCCGCCGGAGACCACGCGCTTGGCGCTCTGCAGGTCTGGACGGTCGGAGCTGCCTGCGGCCAGCCCAATGAACCGGGTGTGGGTCGGCAGCACGGCATCCACAGCGACGGACTCGATCGCTGCGCTGCCGCCGGCTGCCGCTTCCGGCCAGGAGGCGCTGCGCACGGTCGCGACCACGACCTGGTCGGCCGGCGCTTTCACCGTGATGATCGCGTTGCCGGCGTAGATCGGGCGCTTGAAGGTGTAGGCATCTTCGACCGCCATCAGGTCGGAGACCTGGTTGACGCCCAGCAGCGCGGCCACGACCGGCATCAGGTCCTTGCCGAACGTGGTCGAGGGGCCGAACACGTGCGTGTAGCCCTGGCCGGCGAGCTGGGCGATCTGCGGCCCCAGCACCTGCGCAATGGCATGCGCGTTGGCGGCATTGGCCACGGTCAGTACATGGGCGACGCCCGCCAGCTGCGCGGCTTGCGCCGCGACCGCGGCCGGGTCGGCTGCCAGCACAACCACATCAATGGAGTCGGCCGAGATTGCCAGCGCAGCGCTCAGCGTCTTGGCAGTGGCGGCGTTGAGCTGGCCATTGAGGTGTTCAGCGATAACGAGAATCTTGGCCATTACAGCAACCCCTTCTGCTTGAGTGCGGCCACCAGTTCGGCGGCGTCCTTGACCATCACGCCACGGCTGCGCTTGGATGGCGCCGCATAGTGGGTGGTGGTCAGGCTGTCATGCGCGTCGACACCCAGATCGGCGAAGACCAGGGTCTCCAGCGGCTTGCTCTTGGCCTTCATGATGTCCGGCAGCTTGATGAAACGCGGCTCGTTCAGGCGCAGATCGGTGGTGATCACCGCCGGCAGGTCCACTTCCAGCGTTTCCAGGCCGGCATCGACCTCGCGCGTCACGGTGGCCTTGCCATCGGCAACGACGAGCTTGCCTGCGAAGGTCGCCTGCGGGCGGCCCCACAGTGTGGCGAGCATTTGGCCGGTCTGGTTGGCGTCGTCGTCGATCGCCTGCTTGCCAAGGATGACCAGATCCGGCTGTTCCTTTTCGACCAACGTGAGCAGCGCACGTGCAGCAGTCAGTGGCTGAACAGCCGTATCGGTCACCACATGGATCGCGCGATTGGCGCCCATGGCCAAGCCGTTGCGCAGGTGCGCGGCGGCATCGGCCGGCGCCAGGGTGGCGACCACCACCTCGGTGGCGACACCGGCATCGCGCAGGCGCAATGCTTCTTCCAGGGCGATTTCGTCGAACGGATTGGGCGACAGCTTGACACCGTCGGTCACCACGCCGGAGCCATCCGGCTTGACCTGAATGCGGACGTTGTAGTCCACCACGCGCTTGTAGGCGACGAGGATTTTCATCGTGTACGAGATCCTTCAGCTATTGCGGGAAGGCCCGGCCGCGGCGGCAGGCTCGGGAGTGCGGCCATTCTAACCGGGCCCGGCGAACCATGCGATGGCGTATGGATGCTGCGGTACAGCACCTGGCCGTCTTGATTGACAATGCTTAGCTTCGGTAGGGCTCTACCGTATATCCTGTGCGGTTTGAAAACGCAGCGCGGCGCGCGCGACCAGGAGATCAGCAGTGGCAACTTGGCTAGTAACCGGCGGTGCCGGCTTCATTGGTGGCAACTTTGTTCTTGAGGCAGTGGCTCGTGGGATCCGCGTGGTCAATCTCGATGCGCTGACCTATGCAGGAAATCTGAACACGTTGGCATCCCTGGAGGGCAATCCGGACCACGTCTTCGTCAAGGGCGATATTGGCGACGGCGCGTTGGTCGCCAGTCTGCTGCAGAAATATCAGCCAGAGGCGGTGCTGAACTTTGCGGCCGAAAGCCATGTAGATCGGTCGATCGAGGGCCCGGGCGCGTTCATTCAAACCAACGTTGTCGGGACTTTGGCCTTGCTCGAAGCAGTGCGCGATTATTGGAAAGCGCTGCCTGCTGCACGTAGCGATGCTTTTCGTTTCCTGCATGTGTCCACCGACGAGGTGTATGGCACGTTGGGCGAGACTGGCAAGTTCACCGAAACCACGCCATACGCGCCGAACTCGCCCTATTCGGCATCCAAGGCGGCTTCGGATCATCTGGTGCGTGCGTTTCACCACACCTACGGGCTGCCGGTGCTGACAACCAATTGTTCGAACAATTACGGCCCGTATCACTTCCCCGAAAAGCTCATTCCGCTAGTGATCGCCAAAGCGCTGGCAGGCGAGCCGCTGCCGGTCTACGGCGACGGCAAGCAAGTGCGCGACTGGCTGTTCGTCAGCGACCATTGCGAGGCGATTCGTACCGTGCTGGCGAAGGGGAAGGTCGGCGAGACCTACAATGTCGGCGGCAATTCAGAACGTCAAAATATTGAAGTCGTGCAGGCGATCTGCGCACTGCTGGATCAGCATCGCCCGCGCGACGATGGCAAGCCGCGTGCGAGCCAGATCACCTATGTGACGGATCGACCAGGTCACGATCGCCGTTACGCGATCGACGCCTCGAAGTTGAAGAACGAACTGGGCTGGGAGCCTGCCTACACCTTTGAACAAGGCATCGCGCAGACGGTGCAGTGGTATCTGACCAACCAGACGTGGGTGCAGGGCGTGCTGGATGGCAGTTACCGGTTGGAACGGATCGGCGCCTCGGCGTAACGCGCCCCGCAAGAGCCCGCGCGGTCATGTGCGGGCCTCACAAGGAACTATCTCATGACACAACGTAAAGGCATTATTTTGGCCGGTGGCTCCGGCACACGCCTGTATCCGATCACCAAGGGCGTGAGTAAGCAGCTGCTGCCGGTGTACGACAAGCCGATGATCTATTACCCGCTGAGCGTGCTGATGCTTGCAGGTATTCGCGATATTTTGATCATCAATACGCCGCATGAGCAGGCGCTGTTTCAATCCTTGTTGGGTGACGGCTCTCAGTGGGGGATTAACATTCAATACGCCGTGCAGCCCAGCCCGGACGGGTTGGCGCAGGCGTATTTGATCGGTCGCGACTTTGTCGATGGCAAGCCGAGTTGCCTGGTGTTGGGCGACAATATTTTTCATGGTCACGGTTTGACCGAGACGCTACGCCGCGCCGATGCGCGCGAGCAGGGTGCAACCGTTTTCGGCTATTGGGTCAACGATCCTGAGCGCTATGGCGTGGCCGAATTCGATCAGCAAGGCAAAGTCATCGATATCGCCGAAAAGCCTGAGAGGCCGCGCTCCAACTATGCGGTTACCGGTCTGTATTTCTACGATGGAAAAGCCAGCGATTATGCGGCCGCCTTGAAACCCTCGCCGCGCGGCGAGCTTGAGATTACCGATCTCAATCGCTGCTACCTCGATGCAGGCGATTTGCATCTTGAGCCCCTGGGGCGCGGGTATGCATGGCTGGATACCGGGACGCACCAGTCGCTGCACGAAGCGGCCAATTTCATCGAGACCATCCAGATGCGTCAGGGCCTGCAGGTGTGCTGCCCCGAAGAAATCGCATTTGGTCAGGGCTGGATCGATGCTGAGCAACTGGAGCGTCTGGCCGCTCCGTTGCTGAAAAATGACTATGGTAAATATTTGCACGAATTGGCTGTGCGAGGAGTTGTACCTTGAAAATCGTCGAAACGCGTTTACCAGGTTGTGTCGTCATCGAGCCGGCAGTGTTCGGCGATGAACGCGGGTACTTCTTTGAAACGTGGAATGCCGAGCGCTTCGGGCAACATGGTCTGCCGACGCAGTTCGTGCAAAGCAATGTCTCCACGTCGGCCAAAGGTGTCTTGCGTGGTCTGCATTACCAGTGGCCGCGTCCTCAGGGCAAGCTGGTCAGCGTGCTTGAGGGTGAGGTCTACGATGTGGCGGTCGATGTCCGCCATGGCTCGCCCAACTTCGGGCAGTGGGCAGCGGTGGTGCTGAGCGCAGAAAACAAGAAGCAGTTCTGGATACCGGAAGGGTTTGCGCACGGCTTCGCGGTGCTGTCAGAGCGAGCAGTGTTCAGTTACCTTTGCACCGACGTGTATGTGAAGGAGGCCGATGCCGGCGTGCGCTGGGATGATGCGGGGATTGGCATCGATTGGCCGATCAGCGATCCGTTGCTCTCTGCAAAGGACTCCGCTGCGCCGTTCCTGAGCGATGTGCCAGCCGAACGCTTGCCGGTGTATGCACCGTGACGACGCTGGTTCTAGGTGCAACTGGGCAGGTGGGTACGGAATTGCTGCGTGCGCTGGACGTCGATGGCGCAGTACTGGCCACCACGCGTAGTGGCCAATTGCCTGACGGCAGCGCGTGCGAAACAGCAGACTTCGATGCGCCGGAGACGCTGACCGCTTTGCTGGATCGGATCACGCCATCGTGTGTGGTCAATGCCGCCGCTTACACGGCGGTGGACCGTGCCGAGCAGGATCGGGACAGCGCGACACGTGCCAACGCGACGGCGCCCGGCGTTATCGCGGCATGGTGCGCATCCAATCGCGTACCGCTCGTGCATTACTCCACCGATTATGTCTTCGACGGGCAGGGCGCAGCGCCATATCGCGAGGACGCACAGACCTCGCCGCTCGGCGTGTACGGGGAAACCAAGCTTGCCGGCGAGCAGGCCATCCGTACTTCCGGCGCGCAGCATCTGATCCTGCGTACTGCCTGGGTGTACGCCTCGCATGGCGCGAACTTCTTGCGCACGATGTTGCGGGTGGGGGCGGAGCGCGACGAGCTGCGTGTGGTGGCCGATCAGATCGGAACACCGACGCCGGCGGCATTGATCGCCGATGTCACTGCACAGCTGCTGCGTCAGCGCACGCCCGAGACATCGGGTACCTGGCATCTCACCGCGGCTGGCCAGACCAGCTGGCATGGATTTGCCGAGGCGATCTTCGAAGAGGCGGTCAGTGCCGGTCTGCTGGAGCGTGCGCCACGTGTGGTGCCGATCACCACTGCGGATTATCCGACACCAGCGAAGCGTCCGGCGTATTCCCGGTTGTCCATCGACAAATTGCAGCGTGATTTCGGTATCGCGTTGCCTGAGTGGCGCGTTGGCTTGCAGCGTGTGATTGCCGAGTTGTCTGCGGCGAAGAAATAGTTCGATGGGATGTAGATGACGACAGCATTCGTCGCTGTCGCCTGATCTGCGAAACGCAAACAGCCGGGAGTTCCCGGCTGTTTGCTTATGCGGCTCACCTTTTTACGAGCAACCCATCACGCCCGCCCGTAGGTATCTTCGAAACGTACGATATCGTCTTCGCCCAGATAGCTACCGGACTGCACTTCGATCAATTCCAGCGGCAGCTTGCCCGGGTTGCGCAGGCGATGGGTGACGCCCAGCGGGATGTAGGTACTCTGGTTTTCGGTCAGCAGCAGCACTTCTTCGCCACGCGTCACTTCGGCAGTGCCACTCACCACGATCCAATGCTCGGCGCGGTGGTGATGCATCTGCAAGCTGAGCACCGCACCGGGTTTGACGGTGATGCGCTTGACCTGGTGGCGCTGGCCCATGTCGATGGAGTCGTAAGCGCCCCATGGACGATAGACCTTGCGGTGCCAGGTGGCCTCGGAGCGGCCGGCCGTCTTGATCTGGCTTACAACGTCCTTGACCTCCTGGATGCGGTCGCGGTGACCGACCAGCACGGCATCCGGCGTCTCGACGACCACCACATCCTCCAGCCCGACCATGGCGATCAGGCGTGAACCGTACGCATAGGTGTTCTGGCAATCGATTTGGATCACATCGCCATGGTGCGCGTTGCCTTGCGCATCCTGCTTGGAGACGTCCAACAGCGAGGACCACGAACCGACATCGTTCCAACCGGCATCCAATGGCACCACAACCGCGTCGGCGGTCTTTTCCATCACTGCATAGTCGATCGAATCCGACGGGCTGGCGGCGAAGGCGTCCTTGTCCAGACGGGTGAAGTCGGCGTCGCGCTTGCCGCCTTTCCACGCCTTCTGGCACGCATCGGCGATGGCTGGATGGAACTTGCGCAGTTCTTCCAGATAACGCGACGCACGGAACAGGAACATGCCGCTGTTCCAGTAATACTCGCCGCTTGCCAGATAGCTTTGTGCGGTCGCCAGATCGGGCTTCTCGACGAAGCGCTCGACCGCGCTCACACCAGTGCCGGCACCGGCCTTGATGTAGCCATAACCGGTTTCCGGTGCAGTCGGCTTGATACCGAAGGTGACCAGCTTGCCCTGCTCGGCAGCAGTGGCTGCCAGCGTCACTGCCGTCTGGAATGCAGCCTCATTCTGGATGACGTGATCGGAAGGCAGCACCAGCAATAGCGGATCGGCACCGTCGCGGGTCGCTTCAAGTGCGGCAACCGCAATCGCCGGCGCCGTGTTGCGTCCCTTCGGTTCCAACAGGATGGCCGATGGCTTCACGCCCAACTGTTGCAACTGCTCGGCCGCCATGAAGCGGTGCTCTTCATTGGCGACCACGATGGGGGCGTGACCTGCGACCGGAGCTGCGCGCAGCCAGGTGGACTGCAGCATGCTCTTGTCGCCGACCAGCGGCAGGAACTGCTTCGGATAGGACTCGCGCGACAGCGGCCATAGGCGCGTGCCGGAGCCGCCAGACAAAATAATGGGTAGGACGTCGCTCATGGGCGGGGGAAACTCCAAAGTGCGTCTAAGGTGGGAGAGGGGTCAATCAGCCGCGCAGCAGCTTGGAAATTTCCTGCGTACGCGTTTCCAGCAGTGCGGCATCGCCGCGCGTTTCCACGTTCAGGCGCAGCAGCGGCTCTGTGTTGGAGCTGCGCAGGTTGAAACGCCATTCGCCAAAATCGGCGCTGATGCCGTCGGTGTAGTCGAGCTCCGGCGACAGCGACCCGTAATGCTCCATTACGCGTGCAACTGATGCCTTGGCATCGGCCACCTTGAAGTTGATCTCGCCGCTGCAGGGGAATTTCTGCATGCGCGCTTCGACCAGATCGGCCAGCGAACGGCCCGACTGCGACACCAGCTCTGCGATCAGCAGCCACGGAATCATGCCGGAGTCGGCGTAGGCGAACTCACGGAAATAGTGGTGCGCGCTCATTTCGCCGCCATAGACGGCATTTTCGCTACGCATTTTTTCCTTGATGAAGGCGTGGCCGCTCTTGCACAGCACCGGAATGCCGCCGGCTTCTTCAACCTGCTCGACCGTATTCCAGGTCAGGCGCGGGTCGTGCACGACCTTGCCGCCCGGTTGCTTGGCAAGGATGGCCTGTGCCAGAAGGCCGACCAGGTAATAGCCTTCGATGAAGCGACCGGTGTGATCGAAGAAGAAGCAACGATCGAAGTCGCCGTCCCACGCGATGCCGAAATCGGCGCCGTTGTCCTTGACCGCCTTGGCGGTGGCCTCGCGGTTTTCCGGCAGCAGCGGGTTGGGGATGCCGTTGGGGAAGTTGCCATCGGGTTCATGGAAGACGCGCACGAACTCGAACGGCAGATGCGGCGCGAGCAGATCGACGATCAGGCCGGCGCCGCCGTTGCCGGCATTGACCACCAGCTTGAGCGGCTTGAGCGTACTGCGGTCCACGTAGCTGAGCAGGTGCTCCAGGTACGCGGTCTTGTCGGTGCGGCTCTGTTCACTGGCCGTGGGCTCGCCCGGCGCAGCGGTATCGGCCGCGACCGTGTCGCGGATGGCGAACAGGCCGGTGTCCGAGCTGATCGGCCGCGCTTGCTCGCGGACCAGCTTCATGCCGTTGTAGTCCATCGGGTTGTGGCTGGCGGTGACCATCACGCCGCCAGCGGCCTTGAGGTAATCGGTCTGGAAATAGACCTCCTCGGTGCCGCACAGGCCGATATCGATCACGTCACGGCCGCTGGCGCGCAGGCCGGCCGAAAGTGCTTCCTGCAACGCCGGGCTCGCCAGGCGCACATCGTGACCCAGGACCACGGGCCCCTGATCCAGCTGCGCCGCCAGCGCCACACCGATGCGGCGGGCCAAGTCCTCGTTGAGTTCATCCGGCACGCGGCCGCGAATGTCATAGGCCTTGAAGGCGGGTAGCGTCATGGGCAAATCCTGAAGTGGGGGACACCCGAGTTTAGCGGCTGCGCCGTGTCTTGGGTGTGGCGGAATTGCGACCGGGGACAGGGAACAGTCAGCGGCTAGAATGGGCGCTTCACATCAGCGGGTGAGGGCGGTGATGCGCAATGAAGTGAGCGGTGCGGCAAGCGGTAAACGCTATGCCGATGCCAAGGCAGCGCTGGAGGGGGTGTTGGCCGATGGTCAGACCCTGGCGGTGGGCGGCTTCGGGTTGTGTGGCATTCCGGAGGCATTGATTGCAGCCGTGCGCGACAGTGGGATCGGCGGGTTGACCGTGATTTCGAACAATGCTGGCGTCGACGGTTTCGGGCTTGGTCAATTATTGGCCACCCGGCAGATCCGCAAGATGATTTCGTCCTACGTGGGCGAAAACAAGGAATTCGAACGCCAATACCTGGCGGGCGAACTTGAGCTGGAGTTCAATCCGCAAGGCACCCTGGCCGAGCGTTTGCGTGCGGGCGGGGCGGGAATTCCTGCGTTTTACACTGCCACCGGCTACGGCACGATCGTGGCCGAGGGCAAGCAAACGCGCGAATTCGACGGCAAGCACTACGTGCTGGAAACCGCGCTGCATGCCGATGTGGCGCTGGTCAAGGCATGGCGCGCCGATACCGCGGGCAACCTGGTGTTCCGCAAGACCGCGCGCAATTTCAATCCGGCCTGCGCCATGGCCGGGCGCGTGTGCATCGCTGAGGTCGAGGAAATCGTGGAGCTGGGCGTTATCGACCCGGATCAGGTGCATCTCCCCGGTATTTACGTGGACCGCCTGGTCCTCAACGCTACGCCGGAAAAACGCATCGAACAGCGCACCGTGCGCGGAGGGCAGCAGTAATGGCCTGGACCAGAGACCAGATGGCCGCACGTGCGGCACGCGAGCTGACCGATGGCGCTTATGTGAACCTGGGTATCGGCTTGCCGACGCTGGTAGCCAACCATATCCCCGATGGTGTGGATGTCTGGCTGCAGTCGGAGAACGGTCTGCTTGGCATCGGCCCGTTTCCTACCGAAGAGGACGTGGACGCAGACCTGATCAACGCAGGCAAACAGACCGTGACCGCGCGCGCCGGTGCCAGTTATTTCGGTAGCCACGATTCGTTCGCGATGATCCGTGGCGGCCACATCGACCTGGCGATTCTCGGTGCGATGCAGGTCACCGAGCGCGGCGACCTGGCCAACTGGATGGTGCCCGGCAAGATGGTCAAGGGCATGGGCGGCGCGATGGATCTGGTGGCCGGCGTCAAGCGCGTGGTGGTGTTGATGGAGCACGTCGCCAAAGACGGCAGCCACAAGATCCTGCGCGAATGCGACCTGCCGTTGACCGGTGTCGGTGTGGTGGATCGCATCATTACCGATCTCGCCGTGTTCGATGTCACTGCAGATGGGTTGGTGTTGGTGGAGGCAGCAGAGGGTGTGGCGTTGGAGGAGTTGCGCCAGAAGACCGGCGTTGAATTCGCGACCTAACCGAAGGGCGCGATCTAGGCAGCGACTCGCTCATGGGCAGCTAGCGACACGCACGGCGCCTCAGGGCGCCTTGCGTGCATAGCGGTAAGGCTCGGCTCTTGCAGGTTGAGGTATTCCCAACAGGTGTTCGATCGTTTCGACATGATGTCCGGAGTGGGCGACCGCAACAGCCAGGAAGCGCTCGATCGCATGAGCCAACGTGCCATCGATCTGACCCTGCTCGTTTTCAAATTCACTCGGATGCAAGTGCGCATCCAACAACGGCCGCAGCGCTTCCAGCTTGACCCAGAACATGCTGCCGGACGCGAACATGCTGTGCGCGTTTATTGCATCCGTGCCTGTGCGGACAGCGAGGTAATCGAGCGCATCGGCATTGCCGCCGATAAAGTCGGTGACCGGTAACAAATGGTGCGCGGGCGCTACAAGGCCGAGTAGCGGATCCTGGGCGAATACACGCACGATTGCATCGACGTGCTGTGGCGCGAGCAATGCAGAGAGCATTTCGCGCCGCCACGTGTCTCCGTCCTCGCGATGGGTCGATTTTTTTGTATGCAGTTTCAAGACCACCTGCACGCCTTCGTCGAGCAATCGGTTGGCAACCCGCAGGAACGGAAGAATATCGCGGCCACGATTCTCGAAGCCTTCCACCTGCGCCTGCAAGCCGCGTTGCTGCAAGCGTTGGCGAACCTGCGGCACCATCGTGATATCGGTGGTGACGACAAGCCGTGGCGATAGTCCACAGTGCGCAATTGCGTCTAGCGCTTCGTCCAGCACATCGAGGTACCAGGCGTGCAAGACCACGCAGACATCGTGTTGAGTAGATCGGGTGACGACTTCCGCGGTGTGTAACAGCGCTTGCCGTGTCGCGTCCAACCATGCGTATCCAAGGCGAGTATCGGGTTCGAGTACAGCGCCCTCGGCCCACTCGTTCCATGCGTTGATGAACACCATGCGGTGCGCAGGCGTCGTACTCTTCAGACGATTCCGCACGGTAAGCATGAGCCAGTCGCGATAACGGCGCGGGGAAGCATGCAGATAGATGCGCCCCTTTCCCGAGCGCCGCGGTTCGTTGTCCCAGCCAGGGTTTACGCCGGGGTACAAGGTGTACTCGCGCAGCGGTCGCTGTTGCATGTCGCGGGCAAGCTCACGCCAGTCGAGTACATCGCCATTGAATTCTGGATTGATCAAGCGCTGTCGGGCAGCCAACGAAGGTGGTGTGCTCATGTTCGGCGGAAATTCGACGGCAGCATCAAATCCGATGTCACGGGGATCGGGACGTTCGAAACCCTGCACATACGCAAGGTGAATCTCGCCGATTCCGTGATCGCGACACCAATCACGCCAGCGATCGGCCGTCTGTGCGGGCTCGGGCAGCAAATGGGGTCGATACACCAACAGCACCGGGCGCCCCTCGACGCGCAGGTACTTGGGATTGCGCATGTAAGTCGCGACATGCGCGATAAAGGCCAGATCGTCGTCCGCGTCGTGCGCCTGATCGATCAGGATATCGTCGCCACGGCCATCCCAGCGGCGTGCCCACTTTTCATTGGCCCAGCAGAGACAGAACGGCAGAGTGATCGTGGCATCTTCATGCCACCGGGTGATCGGCATTTCCAGCAAGGTCTTGCCGGCGAACCAATAGAAATAAAAACAAAAAGCGCCCAGACCGTACTCTTGTGCAAGGCGTGCTTGCTCGCGCATGACATGGGGATTGCGAAGGTCGTAGAAGCCCAGATCCGCCGGTAATCTGGGCTGTTGATGGCCCTCGAACTGCGGGAGCGCCCGGCTGACATTGCGCCATTCGGTGAAGCCCTTGCCCCACCACGCATCGTTTTCAGGAATCGGATGAAATTGCGGCAGGTAAAACGCGATCAGCTTCGCAGGAAGCGTTTCAGGCAAGGTGGCAGTGCTGTAGGGGACATAGCCAATCGCCGCTTCGTCGCTGCGAGCTGCCGGCCGTCGCGAACTGCCATGGCGTACGCGGCCGCGCGCGGGTTCCGGCACCCAGCCTGCATGTCTATCCAGAAACCAGCCGCGCCAGCGGTCGCGCGTTGCGTCACTCAGCGGTATCGCACGGAATCCTGCACGCAGCAGTTCAAAGACATATGTGCGCAGGCGCGACTGCATCGGGCCACCGGGCGCACTCACAGATTCTGGTAGTTCGGGCCCGAACCACCCTCCGGTGTGACCCAGGTGATGATTTCGTACGGGTCCTTGATGTCGCAGGTCTTGCAATGCACGCAGTTGGCGGCGTTGATCTGCAGGCGTTTGCCGGAGGGGCTGGCGGTGTCTGCGACCATTTCGTAGACGTTGGCCGGGCAGAAGCGCGTGCAGGGGTTGTCGTATTCCTCCACGCAGCGGGTGGTGCACACGTCGGTGTCCAGCACCTTCAGATGCACCGGTTGGTCTTCGTCGTGCTCGGTGGCGGCGAAATACACCGCTTGCAGGCGATCGCGCGGTGCGAGGTCGCGGGTGACGTAGTCGCGCTTGGGTTGCTCGTACTCGCCGAGCTTGTGCAGCGCCGACCAGTCGGGTTTGTTCTTCAGCGTCCACGGCGAGGCGCCCTTGAGCGCGGTTTCCCAGGCCGCGTTGAGCAGGCCAAACCACAGGCCTTTCTTGAACCCGGGCTTGATGTTGCGGACTTCCTTCAGCTCGGCCATTACCTCAGAGGCGCGCAATTTTGCATCGAAGCCTTGCGGCGCCAGCTGCGATTGCACCAGGTGTTCGGCAGCCAGCATGCCGCTGCGAATGGCCTGGTGTGTGCCCTTGATCTTGGGCACGTTGAGCAGGCCGGCGGTGTCGCCGATCAGCAGGGCACCGGGCATGTCCACTTTCGGCAGCGATTGCCAGCCGCCGCTGACCAGTGCGCGCGCGCCGGCCGACAGAATGGCGCCGCCTTCCAGCAGCGGCTTGATCATCGGGTGGTTCTTCCATTGCTGGAAGGCTTCCCACGGCTGATATGCCGGGTCGCTGTAGTCCAGCCCGCTCACGTAACCAAGCGCGATCTGGTTGTTGTCCAGGTGATACACAAAGCTGCCGCCGTAGGTGCGGTTGTCGGCTGGCCAGCCGATGGTGTGCACGATCTTGCCGGGCGTGACACGGCCTTCGGGCACCTGCCAGAGCTCCTTGATGCCGATCGAATAACCTTGCGGGTCGCTGTCGGCGGTGAGGTCGAAGCGCTTCAGCAAACGCTTGGTCAGGTGACCACGTGCGCCTTCGGCAAGCACGGTGACCTTGGCGCGAATGTCGATGCCGGCGGTGTAACCGGGCTTGTGCGCGCCGTCTTTTGCAATGCCCATGTCGCCGATACGCACGCCCACCACCTGGCCGCTGTCGTCGTGCAGCGTTTCGGCGGCGGCGAAGCCGGGGTAGATTTCGACGCCCAGCGCTTCTGCCTGCGGCGCCAGCCAGGCGCACATCGCACCCAGGCTGACGATGAAGTTGCCATGGTTACGCATACCCGGCGGCACCACTGGAAACTTGCGCGCGCTGTCCTTGCCGAGGAACCAGAACTCGTCGTCGGTAGCCGCGACGCAAATCGGTGGCGGGTTGTTGCGCCAGCCTGGCAGCAATGCATCCAGCGGGCCGGGTTCGATCACCGCGCCGGACAGAATATGTGCGCCGATGGTGCTGGATTTTTCGATCACGCAGACGCTAATGCTCGGATCGAGCTGCTTGAGCCGGATCGCGAACGACAGCCCGGCCGGACCGGCACCGACGGTGACGACGTCGTATTCCATGACGTCACGCTCGACCGCCTCTGACGCGTGTGCGCCCACTCCCGCTTCCGACATTGCTCCGCTCCCGTTGGCTCGATGGCTGGTGCGTATTTTCCGGGATTGCATGTGATGGCGGCAAATCGGCTCGATTCATCCGCCGCTGCCGGTGCGCCCCGACGCGCGCGTGCTAGCGTTTGCGCATGAAAATACGCGTTGGGCTGCCGCACGCTCGGATCCATTGGTGTCGCGGCTGGTTACAGGCCGCGGACGCCGATGCGCTGATGCAGGCCCTGCTGGACCAGGTGCAGTGGGAGGTGCATCGCATCCGCATGTTTGGGCGGGTGGTGGATTCGCCGCGTCTGAGCAGCTGGATCGGCGATCCGGACGCCAGCTATCGCTACTCGGGCACGCAATTTGCGCCGCAGCCGTGGCTGGAGGTGCTGCAGCCAGTACGCGCGCGTCTGCAGGATGAATCCGGCTGCCCGTTCAACAGCGTGCTGGTCAATCGCTACCGCAGCGGAGCCGATGCGATGGGCTGGCATAGCGACGATGAGCCGGAGCTGGGCGCGCAGCCGATGATCGCATCGCTGAGCCTGGGCGCGGCGCGGCGGTTCGCCTTCAGGCATCGCAACGATGCGGCGTTGAAGCAGACGCTGGAACTCGGTCACGGCGATCTATTGCTGATGGCCGGGGAGACCCAGCAGCACTACAAACATGCGTTGCCGCGCACTGCGCGCCCGGTGGGGGAGCGGATCAATTTGACTTTTCGACAGATTGCGGCAGGTGTGGGGCGTTAGCTGCGGCAGTTGGGTGGGGGCTGCGTATGCGGCCGCTGTGCCGGTGCTGCTGAGGTCGAGCGTGCGTTGCACGTCGCCAGACGCGCCGGGTGGGTCGGGGCGCGTTGGCCCTCATCCGGCGCTGCGCGCCACCTTCTCCCGCGCGCGGGAGAAGGACAGTGCATGCGCGGTGCGGCTGTGCTGTCAGCTACGTTGTCTGTTGTCTGTTTTCTGCCATCCGCAATCCGTTATCGGCTGCCAGCTGTGAGTGGAGGCGCTTGCTCCAGGCGGCACACGGCTTGGTGGCCCTACGGTGTGTGCGCCAGGGTCTGGCTATCCTGCTGGCCGGTGACCAAGGTCCAGCCGACCAGCTCGGTGGTGACCTGCGTCATCGCTTGTTCGAATGCCGCTGCCACTGCAGCCGTGTCGGTGCCGCTGGACGGGCGTGCGACCAGGAAGGTGCGCGAGGCGACCACGCGTTGATCGGCCGAATGCAGCAGTTTGGCGTTGAGCTCGATCGTGGCCGAAGGCAGCGACTGGCCGGCGTAATCGGATTCGAAGCGGCGCAGGTCGATCGCCAGCTTGTAGTCCGAGCGGATGCCGGTACCGATATGGGCCACCGCGGCGATCTTGCCGGAGTCTTCAAAGGCGCGCACCACGCTGTCTTCCAGCATGTCGGTGGCTGGCTGCGCCCAGCCGGCGCCTTGATAGACCTGCAGTTCGCCAGGGGTCGGGCGCACATTGATGCGCGGGCTGTCGATGATGCGTGCGGCGCTGGGCTTGGCCACCACCAACTGCCAGGTTACCTGTGGCCACGCCGGATTCGGCGTCACTCGCACGGTGGGCGAATAGATCGTGGCCGGCTTCTTGTCGCCGCCGGTCAGGACCGAGCAGCCACCCAGTGCCAGCAACGAGACGCACAGCAAGGGACGCAACAAGCGCATGGCAGTCATTTCGGTTCGAACTCCTTGGGTGCGTCGCGGCCGAGCAGGTAGCGCGCAGGGTTGTTGTCCAGTTTGTCGCTGACCCGGCGCAGATCGCGGATCAGACCGCGCAATTCGGTCAGTGTCGGGCCGAGCTGGCCCAGCCCGTCGTTGGCGAAGCTGTTGATGGCGGCACGGTTCTCGCCAAGGATGTTGTCGGCGTTGCCGGCGGCCGAGTCCAGCTTGACCAGGGTGGCGTCGAGCTTTTCCAGAATGCCTGGCAGCTGTTGCACCAGGTTCTGATCCAGCCGCTTGATGGTGCCGTTGGTGGTGGTCAGGGTGGTGTCCAGATTGCGCGCGGCATCGCGTGCGCTGACGATCAGCGCCTGCATGCCGTCGTCGCGATCGGCAATGCCGCCGCTGATCTTTTCCAGGTTCTGCAAGGTGGCCGAAATGCTGGCCACGTTCTTGTCCGAGAGCATCTGGTCCATGCGCTCGACGATGCGGTTGGCGGTGTCGGTGATGTTCTGCAGCGCCGACGGGGTGGTCTGGATGATCGGCGCGTCGCTTTTGTCGATGGTGGTCAGCGCCGGCGCTTCGGGCGTGCCGCCGGAGAGCTGGATGATCGACGGGCCGGTCAGGCTGGTGATGGCCAGCTTGGCGCGGGTGTCGCTCTTGATCGGCGTGGTCGAATTGACCCGCACATGCGCCACCACTTGGCGCGGGTCGTTCGGCGCCAGGGTCAGCTCGGTGATCGAGCCCACCGCGATGCCGTTGTATTGCACCGGGCTGCCGACCGACAGGCCGGTCACCGCCTCGCGGAACACCACACGGTATTGCTGCCAGGTACGGTCGGAGGAGTACTTGGCGGCCCACAGCCCGAACAGCAGCAGGGCCAGGCCGGCCACGATGGTGAAGGCGCCGATCAGGACGTAATTGGCTTTGGTTTCCATGCTCAGGCGGTCTCGGTGGAGTCGGTCTTGGCCGCGCGCGCGGCGCGGGCGCGCGGACCGTGGAAATATTCCTGGATCCAGGGGTGATCGATCTGCTCGACCTCGGCCAGCGGCGCGTTGGCGATCACCTTGCGATCGGCCAGCACCGCGATGCGGTCGCAGATGGCGTACAGCGTATCCAGGTCGTGGGTGATCAGGAACACGGTCAGGCCCAGGGCTTGCTGCAACGTGCGGATCAGGCGGTCGAAGGCGGCCGCGCCGATCGGGTCCAGCCCGGCGGTGGGTTCGTCCAGGAACAGCAGCGGCGGATCCAGCGCCAGCGCCCGCGCCAGTCCGGCACGCTTGCGCATGCCGCCGGACAGTTGCGACGGCAGCTTGTCCAGCGCATCGGCGGGCAGGCCGGCCAGCTTGATCTTCAGCAGCGCCAGCTCGAAATACCAGCGCTCCGGGAACTCGCTGTGGTGTTCCTTCAACGGCACCTGCACGTTTTCGCCCACGGTCATCGACGAAAACAGCGCGCCGTCCTGGAACAGCACGCCGGTATTGCGGGTGATGTGCTGGCGGTCGGCGAACCGGCCCGAGCGCGCATCCGCGCCCAGCACATGGATGCTGCCGGCGTCCGGCTCGCGCAGGCCCAGGATGCTGCGCATCAACACCGATTTGCCGGTGCCCGAACCGCCGACCACACCGAGAATCTCGCCGCGGCGTACGTCCAGATCGAGGTCTTCGTGCACGGTCTGGCTACCGAAACGGTTGGTGAGCCCGCGCACGGAAATCGCCAACTGATCGTCGTCGATCTCTGTGACGGGAGTGGGGAGTGGGGATTGGGGATTGATCACAGCACAGCTCTCCCAAATGTCAGGGCGCCAGCTGCGCTTGTGCCTTGCACGAATCCCGAATCCCGCATGTCGAATCCCGGCCTCATCACCACCCCATCTTCATGAACCACAGCGCCGCAATCGCGTCGAGGATGATGACCAAGGAAATCGTCTGCACCACCGAGGAGGTCGTGCGCTCGCCAACCGATTGCGCGGTGCCGCTGACCTTCAGCCCTTCCAGACAGCCGATCAGGCCGATCACCAGTGCAAACAGCGGCGCTTTCGATAGCCCGACCAGGAAGTGCCGCAACTGGATGGTGTCGTGCATGCGCGCCAGATACATCTGCGGCGGAATATCCAGATCGAACGCGCCAACGGTGACGCCACCGGCCAGACCGGCGATCATCGCGATGAAGGTCAGCAGCGGCAGGGTGAAGATCAGCGCGAGCAGGCGCGGAATCACCAGCAGATCGATCGGATCCAGGCCCAGGGTGCGGATGGCGTCCACTTCCTCGCGCGACTTCATCGCACCGATCTGCGCGGTAAACGCGCTGGCGGTGCGCCCGGCCAGGACGATGGCGGTCAGCAGCACCGCGAACTCGCGCAGGAAAGCGATGGACACCAGTTCCACCACGTAAATCTCCGCGCCGAAGTCGCGCAGGATGGTCGAGCCCAGGAACGCGATCACCGCGCCGACCAGATACGACAGCAGCACCACCAGCGGCACCGCATCCAGGCCCACCTGCTCCATGTGGTGCACGGTGGAGGTCAGGCGGAAGCGCCGCGGCTCGTGGATCAGCCGCGCGATCTTGACCAGGTTCTCGCCCAGAAAGCTGTTCAGCTCCAGAATGCCCTGGCCGACGCCGTGGGTAGTGCGGCCCAGACGGTCCAGTGCGGCGACGAAGCCGTAGTCGCGTTTGGGCTTGGGGCGTTCGTCGTTGAGTTCCTCGATGGTGCACACCAGCGCCTGGTGCTCATCGCGGAAATCGATCGCGTCTTCGTTCAGGCCCATGCGGCTGGCGAAGCGCAGCAGCTGCAGCACGCCGGCCGAATCCAGTTGTCCGATGCCGCGTGCGTCGATACGGCGCACCCCGTCGGGCACGGCCTGCAGCAATTCTGCCTGGGGCAGAGCGGTCGCCAGGACCCAACTGCCAGCGAGGCGGAGCTGTGCCTGATCCTGCGAGTCTTGTTCGATGCGTGGAGGTTGCGGTTTGATCATGGGTGGCCTGTCCGTGGCGCCAGCATACAGGGCCGGTGTGAGCGACGGATGGGGGCGCGGCAGCAGTGGTGTGCCTGCGGCCATCAATGAGAACGCCGGCCACGCGCGCTGCGGCATACACTGACGGCCTCGCCGGACACGGCGTTTCTCCGATCCGACCTGCCACGCATGTCCGCTGCCACCGTTGTCCTCCCGTCCGCCAGCGCAACCTACGCCCAGCGCGTCGCCTTCGTGTCCGAAATTGCCGGTCGCCTGCATTCTTATGGAACCACTGCGCAGCGGCTGGAGGCGGCGGTGGTCGGGCTGTCACAGAAGCTGGGTCTGGATTGCGAGCCCTGGTCCAACCCCACCGGCATCATCCTGAGCTTCAGCGACCCGACCAAGGCGATCGGCTCCAGCGACATCACCCGGGTGATTCGCCTGGCCCCGGGCGAGAACGATCTGTACAAGCTCAGCGTGGCCGACTACGTGGCCGACAGCGTGGCCAACGGGCGCATGAGCATCGCGCAGGGCCACACCGCATTGCGCCGCCTGGACCGCGAAGTGGACCGGCGCGGCAAGACCATGCAGGTGCTGGCGTTCGGGCTGGCCGCAGCGGGTGTCGCCGGGCTGTGGAAGCTGCCATGGCTGGATATCGCCACGGCGGGGGCGATTGGCATGTCGATCGGCCTGCTCACCCAGTACACCGACAAACGCGCTGCCACCAAGGAAGCCGGCGAAGCGCTGGCCGGCTTGCTGGCCGGGGTGGTGGCGGCGCTGGTGGCCTCGTTGTTGGGGCCGCTGAACCTCAATACGGTGATCATCGCCTCGCTGGTGGTGTTGCTGCCAGGGATGTCATTGACCAATGCATTCAACGAGCTGGCCAGCCAGCACTGGGTGTCCGGCACAGCGCGCCTGGCCGGTGCGGTCACCACGGTGCTCAAGCTGACCGTGGGTGCGGTCATCGCCGTGACGCTAACCCAGCTGGTTGGGCTGCATCCCCAGGTGGCCGCGTTGCGGCCGCAGGCCGGCTGGGTGGAATGGGCGTCGTTAGTGGTGGCCGCTTATGCGTTTGCGGTGTTGTTCAAAGCCAATCGACGCGATTATTTATGGATCATGGCGGCGGCCATGTTCGGGTATGTCATTGCGCGTTATGCGGGGCATGCCTGGGGCGGCCCTGCCGGGGTATTTGCCTCGGCGATGACATTGACCGCTGCGGGAAATCTTTTCGGGCGAGTGGTCCACAAACCCGGTGCACTGATCCGCTTGCCCGGCATCATCATGCTGGTTCCAGGGAGTGTCAGCTTGCGTGGATTTTTGACCCTGGTGCAACAACAGGATGTCAGCGTGGGACAAGCTGCGCTATTGGCGGTGACCAATATCGTGATGGCATTGATGGCCGGATTGCTGTTCGGCAATCTGCTGATTCCGGCCCGCAAGAATTTATGAGCGGGGAAAACAGCGCACAATAAAAACGCCGGCACTGCCGGCGTTCTTATTGGTTTGAATCACGCGGCCTTGGACTTCTTGGTGGCGCGCTTGGTGACTGCCTTACGCGGCGAAGCCTTCTTTGCTGCAGCCTTCTTCGCACCGCCAACCTTGCTGATCAGAAAGTCTTCGACTTTCTTGCCAGCGGCGGTCAACTCTGCCAGCCAGCGCGGCTGCTTGCCGCGGCCGGTCCAGGTTTCCTGGGTGTTGGCGGGGTTGCGATATTTCGGTGGCACCTTGCCCAGCTTGCGACCGGCACGCGGACCCGGCTTGCCGGCACCAGCCGGACGGCCCGGGCCAGCACTGGCGGAAGCGCCAAACAATTCTTCAATGGAATAACCCTGAGCTTTTGCAGCGCGGGCCAGTTGAGCACGGACCTTGGCGATCGGCGCGCGCTTGGCAACCACGGTCTGCTGCTTCTTTGCATTTTTGATCAGGGCGCTCAACTGCTTGGCCGACAGGCCACTAAGATCGATCGACATCAACTGCTCCGGGAAATGAGAGAGAAAGAATGCCGGTCCATGGCACCAGTGACCATCATAATGTCAGAAAACCGATGTGACAAATGCGCCGAAATGATTCGACGCTTTGTGTTCATCCATTTGAAGCCGGTACTGGTGTTTGATCAATGCCCCAGGCGGGAGAATAATCCGGCTTTATCCAGGTTTTCTGCTGCATCGGCGGTACGGGCGCGATATTCAAATGTGCCGGCCGCCAATCCCCGTTCCGAGACCACAACCCGATGCGGAATGCCTAGCAGTTCCATATCGGCGAACATCGCGCCCGGGCGCAGTCCGCGGTCGTCCAGGGCCGCATCCAGGCCGGCAGTCATCAATTCGTCCAGCAGGGCCTGGGCGGCAGCGAGCACCTGCGGGTCCTGCTTGGGATTGATCACGCAGACCACCACCTGCCACGGCGCCATCGGCGCGGGCCAGATGATGCCGGCCTCGTCATGGTTTTGTTCGATCGCCGCCGCCACGATGCGCGAAATGCCGATGCCATAGCAGCCCATCTTCATCACCGCCGCCTTGCCGCCTTCGTCGATGACGGTGGCTTGCAGCGCCTGCGCGTACTGGCTGCCAAGCTGGAACACATGCCCCACCTCGATGCCGCGGGCCAGGCGCAGTTCGCCGCCATCGGCTGCGCGCTCGCCTTCGACCACGTTGCGTACATCGGCCACGGTCTCCGGTTCGGGCAGGTCGCGGCCCCAGTTGACGCCGACCAGATGCGCGCCGGACACATTCGCACCGATCACAAAATCGGCCAGTGCCGCAACATCGCGGTCGGCCACCACGCGCACCGGGCGCGCGGTGTTCACCGGTCCCAGGAAGCCCGGCTCGCAGCCGAGGTGCTCGCGGATTTCGGTTTCATTGGCCAGGCGGTAGCCGGCCAGCCCGGGCACCTTGGCTAGCTTGATCTCGTTGACCGCGTGGTCGCCACGCACCAGCACCAGCACGAAGCCGGCCTGCGTCATCACCGCCACCGACTTGACCGTGCGCTGCAGCGCGATGCCGAGCAACTGGGCAACGTCCTCACAGGTTTTCTGGGTGGGCGTTGCCACCTGCTGCATCGCTTCGCTTGCAGGGGCGCGCGGCGCAGGCAGGGCGGCGCTGGCGGCTTCCACGTTGGCGGCGTAATCGGAGCCGGTGGAGAACGCCAGCGAGTCTTCGCCGGAGTCGGCGATGACATGGAATTCCTGTGAGGCATCGCCGCCGATGGCGCCGGAATCGGCCTGCACGGCGCGGAAATCCAGTCCCAGGCGGGTAAAGATGCGGGTGTAGGCGGCGCGCATGTTGTCGTATTCGCGCGCCATGTCGGCATCGGTGAGATGGAACGAATACGCGTCCTTCATCAGGAATTCGCGCGCGCGCATCACGCCGAAGCGCGGGCGGATTTCATCGCGGAATTTGGTCTGGATCTGATAGAAATTCAGCGGCAGCTGCTTGTAGCTGTTGATTTCCTGGCGCGCGAATTCGGCAGCCGCCTCTTCGGCGGTGGGGCTGTAGCAGAACTCCTGCTCCTTGCGGTCCTTGATCTTGAGCAACTGCCCGCCGAACTTTTCCCAACGGCCGGTGGCGTCCCACAGCTCGCGCGGCTGGATGGTGGGGAACAGCACTTCCACGGCGCCGGCGCGGTTCATTTCCTCGCGCACGATGGCTTCGACCTTGCGCAGCACGCGCAGGCCCAGCGGCGACCAGGTGTATAGCCCGGAGGCCAGCTTGCGGATCATGCCCGCGCGCAGCATCAGACGGTGGCTGACCAGCTCGGCGTCGGCCGGGGTTTCCTTGGTGGTGTGCAGGTGGAACTGGGAAAGACGCATCGGGCTTCGCTTGGGCGGAAAGCCGCTAGTTTGCCAGTCTCGCCCCCTGCCGGTCATCGCCGGATTGCTTCGCACCGGCGACGCCGCGCTGCGGCGGCGATCGCTGACTGGCGGCGAGGGCAGCTCAGGTAGCCGGGTTACCTGGGGCGGTCGGCTTGCAATAGGCCTTAACGGCGGCCTCGGAAAGGTTCCGCTGGGCGATACGGGCCTCCGCATCCAGCGGTGCGGCGGGCTTGCCGTCGGCGCCTGCGCCCATCGTGACTTCGCCCTTGCTGTTAAGCAGCTCCAAATTCCGGCGTGCGCTGGCGCAGTCGGGCGATTCGGGCGTGGCGGCGTCTGCCGTGGAAGTCGCGGCGGTGCCGCTGCGCGCATCGATGCGGCGCGCTTCATAGCGCTGGCCGGTCGGTGGCGGGGTCTCGGTGTAGTGGGTCACGCCCTTGGCGTCCTTCCACTTATATAGCTCGGTCGCGCCGGCGGCGGCACTGACCAGCATCAACAGGGCGCAAAGCCCGCACGACAGTTGCATATGGATTCCCCTGGATGATTCCCGCCGTGATTGCAGCATCCACGGCCGGCGCTGGCAAGTGATCGGGCGCGCAGGGGGCTGAACCAGCAAGCGCGCTACCGCCGGATGGACCTCAGGCCCTACACTTGGCGGATGGATGAGATGAGACCGCCCCCGCGCTCGCGCACGATTTACCTGTTGCCGAACCTGTTCACCACCGCCGGGCTGTTTTCCGGTTTTTACGCCATCATCGCCGCCGCCAATGGGCAGTTCGTCCAGGCTGCCATGGCGGTGTTCGTGGCTGCGGTGATGGACGGGCTGGATGGCCGGGTTGCGCGCCTGACCAATACGAGTAGCGAATTCGGCGTGCAGTACGATTCGTTGGCCGATCTGGTGAGCTTCGGCATGGCCCCGGCGCTGGTGATGTATCACTGGTCGCTGTCGGCGCTGAAATACGACAGCAACGTGATGGGCCGGGTGGGTTGGTCTGCTGCGTTTCTGTATGCGGCCTGCGCGGCGCTGCGGCTGGCGCGCTTCAATACCCAGGTCGGGGTGGTCGACAAACGCTGGTTCATCGGCTTGGCCAGCCCGGCGGCGGCTGGGTTGATGATGTCGTTCGTTTGGGCCTTCGCCGACGACAGCCTGGGGTTCGATGGCGAGCAGCTGCGCTATGTGGCGCTGGCGGTCACCGTGGTGTCGGCGTTGCTGATGGTCAGCCGGATCCGCTTCTGGAGCTTCAAGGGTGGTGCGCGTGGGCCGCGTGCCGACCGCGTGCCGTTCCTGGCGCTGGCAATCGCCACGGTGGTGATCGCGCTGTTGGTGATCGATCTGGCGCGCTCGTTGCTGGTGATCGGCGTGCTGTACGCCTTGTCCGGACCGCTGATGTGGCTGTGGCGACGTTGGCGGCGCGTGCCCGAGCTGCCATGAGCGCCTTCTCGTGAGCGACGCGGCGTCCGAGCCGATGTGGTCCGATCTGCAGGTGTCGTATCTGCAGGCGTTGGGGCACACCGTGTATCTGGATCGCGATGCGGTCGATGCGTTGCCTGCACCTGTCGACGTTGCCGAGCGCACAGAGACGGCCGCACCGGCGCGCGTGGAGCGTGTGCCGCAGTCTGCAACGGTGAGTGCGCCCTCCGCGCGGCGCAGCGCGCCGGCTGCACCAGCCGAAGCACCAGATGTGCCCCGCACCGCGCCAGCATCGGCGCCGCAACGACGTAGCCGTGTCGGCATGCCGGATCGTCTGCAGATGGCCTTGTTGCGCGCGTCCGGCTGCAATCCGGGCGACCCTGCGACACAGGCCTTGATGGCGTCCTGGCCGCTGGCAGAGCTGCGCGGCAATCCGAGTGCCAAGCGTGCGCTGTGGCCACAGCTGCGCGCGCTGCGGCGGCGTCGGGACCCTGCGTGAGCGCATTGAACGCGCCGCAACCCACCTCGTTGCGCGCAATGCGCGAGAGCGACATGGATGTGGTGATGGAGATCGAGCTCCGCGCCTATCCGTTTCCGTGGACGCGCAACATCTTTCGCGACTGTCTGCAGGCCGGCTATCCCGGCTGGGTGATGGAGCAGGGCGGCCGGGTCATCGGCTATGGCGTGATCAGCATCGCCGCCGACGAGGCACACGTGCTCAACGTTTGCATCGCACCGGAAGCGCAATCGCAAGGCCACGGTCGCGTGTTGCTACGCGCGCTGATCAAGGGCGCCTGCGATCGCGGCGCGCGGCGCGCGTTTCTGGAAGTGCGCCCGTCCAATCCATCCGCGATTGCGCTGTATCACTCCGAAGGCTTCAACGAAATCGGCCGGCGCCCGCGCTACTACCCCTCCCACACCGGGCGCGAAGATGCGTTGGTGATGGCGATCGAGTTGTTCTTCGAAGGATTCTCCTGAGCGCGCGCATTAGTCGTTGAGGATGCGCCTGGTTGCTGTTGCCGCGATACGAGCGCTTGGTTCGCTGGCTGCCGATGATGATTGTTGTGGATGACTGGTAGTGAATGCTGGCGCCCGTGTTGGCTGGCGTCTGTACGATCAGCTTACTTGTCTGGCGCGGCTAACTAGTGCGCGACGCCGATGTAACCGCCGCGCCCGCTGTTGCAGAGCTGCTATCAGCCTAGAGGGCTCTGGCGATAAGTCAGCGCGGTCCGCAATGGCATGCAACGCAGGTATTGGTGGAGCGCGGCCGCACAGCCGAGATGCTCTGCCCCGCGCCCTCCCCCGTGATGCGATCACCCGTGATGCGATGCCGACCCAATAGACGCCATTGCGGTGCGCTGACGAAGAGATACTGCACTGGATGAGCGTTGGGCCACTTCCGCCGACTGATCCGATGCTTGCGCCGAGTGGTCGCATTCCCCACCTGCGCCTGGGGCGTTCGGTGCGCCATGCTTGCCTGGTGAGGCGTTTTTTTGCTCTACCGACGAGCGCGGTGAGTTCCGTAGCGAACAGTGGCGGGGATCGATTGATGGCGAGGTTGCAGCATTCGCATGAGAACGCGCGGTGTCAAAACGATACTGCGCATCTGCAATCGATCCCAACGCGGTTGGGTGTCGTACTGGCAATACTCCAGTAAATCTGTTTGTCGCTTGCGCAAGACCTGGCGCGACACGTCCGTCTCCGAGGTGGCAAATGTTCCGCCGTATCCGAATGGGCGATTTTTGAGTTTCTCTGATCATGAATCGCATAGCGTTTTGCCCTAAATGCCGCGGCGCGGCAATACGTGGCAGCGATTAGCGTCTCGGAAAATGCAGGCATTTGAATGGTAGTACGTATTCTCGAATGGTATTTCACCAGGTTGCGATAAGAATCTTGCTGCGTTGCAGTGTCCTCGTCATGTCTCTGCGTGTCTTGATCGCAGCGTTTTGTCTCTTCTGATGTGTCTCGCAAGCGTTTGCGTGATTACGCGAGCACATCCGCAAACAGGCTAGATACAAGGATTTTCAATGCTCCTAGTATCGGTTTCGCGGAGTCGAATATTCCATGTCTGAATAGTACGTTCCGCTTCTGCTAGACCGGGGGTGCGCCGCCGCGCGGAGCATCGAAACCATTCGAGGGAGACACCAAGATGAAGTCGAAATTTTCGACAGCGGCCGCTGCGTCGCTGTTTGTCGGGTCGTTCCTGCTCGCCGGCGTTGCTTATGCCGATGCCGCGCTGGACGTTGCAACTACTGGTTGGGCGACGCAGAACGGCGGAACCAAGGGCGGCTCCAAAGCCGCGGCCGCCAACATCTACACCGTCAAGACTGCCGCCGAGTTGAAAGCTGCATTGAGCGCCAGCGTGGGGAGCAACGGGCGCATCATCAAGGTCAGCGGCATCATCGATATCAGCGAAGGCAAGCCTTACACCAAGACCTCTGACATGAAGACGCGTGCGCGTCTGGACGTGCCGACCAAGACCACGATGATCGGCATCACCAGCAATGCAGAAATCCGCGAAGGCTATTTTTATGTCAAGGCCAACGATGTCATCATCCGCAATATCACCATCGAAAATCCATGGGATCCGGAACCGGTCTGGGACCCGAATGATGGCAGTACCGGCAACTGGAATTCAGAGTACGACGGCCTGACCGTGGAAGGTGCCAGTAACGTGTGGGTGGACCATGTCACCTTTACCGATGGTCGCCGTACCGACGATCAGAACGGAACCGAAAATGGGCGCCCCAAACAGCACCACGATGGCGCGATGGACATCAAGAAGGGCGCCAACTTCGTCACTGTCTCGTATTCGGTCTTCAAGTCGCACGAGAAGAACAACCTGATCGGCTCCAGCGATAGTGCGTCCAGCATCGACAGCGGCAAGCTCAAAGTCACCATCCACAACACCTTGTTCGAAAACATTTCCGCGCGCGCCCCACGTGTGCGCTTCGGTCAGGTGCATATGTACAACAACTACCACGTCGGTAGCACCAGCAATAGCGTGTATCCGTTCTCCTACGCGCATGGGGTCGGCAAGGAATCGAAGATCTTCTCCGAGCGCAATGTGTTCGAGATCAGCGGTGTGAGCAGCTGCGACAAGATTGCCGCCGACTACGGCGGCAGCGTGTATCGCGATCAGGGCTCGCTGCTCAATGGCAAGGCGCTGTCGTGCTCGTGGAATAGCAATATCGGGTGGACGCCGCCTTACACCTACAACTTGCTCTCTGTGGACAAGGTCGCTGCAGACGTCAGGGCGAAAGCCGGCGCAGGCAAGCTGTAACTGCCGGCTCGTTGCAGCGTTTCAATCGCAGTGCCGCACAGAGCCGTACAACGCCCGCAGTGATGCGGGCGTTGTGCGTTTCGCGTACTAGCCAATCTGTGCTCGTGGCGGTCGTGGCGGTCGTGGCTGTGCGCCGTGCCGTTAGGCAGTTGCTTGCAGGGCCCTTGCTCTCGCGCTATCGGCGAGCATGCTGCCCGTGAGTGTTCAGGGACAACCTGGCCTCAGCATCGCAGCATCTCAGCACACCGAAGACATCACCCGCGCACAGGTGCATCGCCAGCGATGTAGTAATCGGCGGTGCTGCGCGGCAACGGGGTGCGGCCGCGCATGCGGTCGGCGATTTTCTCGGCAATCATGATGGTGGTGGCGTTGAGGTTGCCGGTGATGATGCGCGGCATGATCGAGGCGTCGATCACCCGCAGCCCCTCCATGCCGTGCACGCGGCCCTGACCGTCCACCACCGCCATGTCGTCGGTGCCCATCGCGCAGGAGCAGGAGGGGTGGTAGGCGGTCTCTGCGCGAGCGCGCACGAACGCGTCCAGCTCCGCATCGGTCTTGCAGTCCGCGCTGGGGCTGATCTCGCGGCCGCGATAAGCGTCTAGGGCCGGTTGCGCAATGATTTCGCGGGTGATGCGGATGGCATCGCGAAATTCCTGCCAGTCCTGGTCGGTGGATTGGTAGTTGAACAGGATCGACGGATGCTGGCGCGGGTCGCGCGACTTGGCGCGTACACGCCCGCGGCTGGGTGTGCGCATCGAGCCGACATGCGCTTGAAAGCCGTGCTCCTTTACCGCGTTGCTGCCGTTGTAATTGATGGCGACGGGGAGGAAGTGGTACTGGATGTTGGGCCAGTCGAATTCCTCGCGCGTGCGGATGAAACCACCGGCTTCGAACTGATTGCTGGCACCGGTGCCGGTGCCGGCGAACAGCCATTGCGCGCCAATCGCCGGTTGGTTCCACCACTGCAATGCCGGATACAAGGACACCGGCTTGGTGCACGCGTATTGGATGTAGACCTCCAGATGATCCTGCAGGTTCTGGCCGACGCCGGGCAGGTCGTGTACCAGTTGCACGTCGAGTGCGCGCAACAGATCGGGCGCACCCACGCCGGAGCGTTGCAGCAGCTGCGGCGAGGCGATCGCACCCGCGCACACCAGCACTTCTCTGCGTGCCTGCGCATCGATCCCTTCGCTACTGTTGCCCACCAGGTAATGCACGCCGATGGCGCGCTTGCCTGCAAACAGAATGCGGTCGGTGGTGGCATGGGTGACGATATGCAGCCCATCGCGCGGCTTGGCCATGTCCAGGTAACCGCGCGCGGTGCTTGCGCGGCGCCCGCGCGGTGTCACCGTACGGTCCATCGGTCCGAAGCCTTCCTGCTGATAGCCGTTGAGATCGTCGGTGCGCGGGTAGCCGGCCTGCACGCCGGCATCGACCATGGCATGGAACAACACGTTGTTGTCGTTTTTCGGTGTCGCCACGCTTACCGGGCCATCGCCGCCGTGATAGTCGTTGGCGCCGATGTCACGCGTCTCTGCCTTGCGGAAGTACGGCAGGACATCGCGGTAGCTCCAGTCCTCCAGGCCAGGCCGCTTGGCCCAATGGTCGAAGTCCAGTGCATTGCCGCGGATGTAGCACATGCCATTGATCAGCGATGAGCCGCCCAGGCCTTTGCCACGTCCGCACTCCATGCGCCGGTTATCCATATGCGGTTCCGGCTCGGTTTCGTAGGCCCAGTTGTAGCGACGCCCCTGCAGCGGGAACGCCAGCGCAGCCGGCATCTGCGTGCGGAAATCCAGCCGGTAATCCGGCCCGCCGGCTTCGAGCAACAGCACAGTGACGCCGGGGTCTTCGGTGAGCCGTGCGGCCAGCACATTCCCTGCCGAGCCAGCGCCGATGATGATGTAGTCGTATTCGCGTTGCATGGTGTACTCCTGATGCGAGGAAGGTGCGATGGCGATCGAGGCGCTTGGCAGAGGCGGAGGAGTGCGCCCAGTCACGTGAGGGCGGCGTCCATCTGTTTGCCGCTGTCGTGGTGCACCTCCGGCGCTTGCCTGTGCCGGCTAGCCGAGCCGCCGTCAGAACACCGACGCGTAACGTTCCAGTTCAACCTGGATCGATTTGGTGCGTGTGTAGGCTTGCAGGGTCGCCAGACCGTTCTCGCGGCCCACGCCCGATTGCTTGTAGCCGCCCACTGGCATCGGTGCCGGCGACTCGCCCCAGGTGTTGATCCAGCAGATGCCAGCCTCCAGCCGATGGATCAGCCGATGCGCGCGCGCCAGATCCGGCGTGACCACGCCTGCAGCTAGCCCATACGTGGTGGCATTGGCGCGCGTGACCGCTTCGTCTTCATCGTCATAGGTGAGCAGGCTCAAGACCGGTCCGAAGATTTCTTCGCGCACGATGGTCATTACATCGGTACAGTCGCTGAAGATGGTTGGCGCCACGTAGTAGCCCTGCGCCAGCGCACCATCGCCCAGCCGCTCGCCGCCGCACAGCAGGCGCGCGCCTTCGGCCTTGCCCTGTTCGATATGGTCCAGTACGCACTGCATATGCGCGGCGCTGACTAACGGGCCAAAGGTGGTGCGCTCATCAAGCGGATCGCCAATGTGGATGCGCTGCACGCGTGCCAGCAGGCGCGCTTCGAATGCGTTGCGCAATGCGCGCGGCACGAACACGCGGGTGCCGTTGGTGCACACCTGCCCGGAGCTGTAGAAGTTGGCCATCATCGCGATGTCCGCGGCCAGATCCAGGTCGGCATCGGCGCAGACGATCAACGGCGACTTGCCGCCCAACTCCATGGTCACGTCCTTCAGCGATGAACTCGATGCGCTGGCCATCACTTTGCGTCCGGTGGCGGTGCCGCCAGTGAAGCTGATCTTTTCGATCTGCGGATGCTCGGTCAGCGCGGTACCCACGCTGGCGCCATCGCCTGGCAATACGTTGAACACGCCATCCGGCAGGCCGGCTTCGGTAAATATTTCGGCTAATTTCAGCGCGGTAAGCGGGGTGACTTCGCTGGGCTTGAAGATCATCGCGTTACCGGCGGCCAGGGCGGGCGCGGCTTTCCACAATGCAATCTGGATGGGGTAATTCCACGCGCCGATCGCACCTACAACGCCCAGTGGCTCGTGGCGTGTGTAGAAGAAACTGCCTTCGCGCAGCGGTACCTGCACGCCCTGCAGCGCCTGCGCAACGCCAGCGTAATACTCCAATACATCGGCGCCGGTGACGACGTCGACGCTGCGTGTTTCGCTCAGCGGCTTGCCGGTATTGAGCGTTTCCAGCTCGGCCAACGCATCATTGCGCTCGCGCAGCAAGGCCACTGCACGCAACAAAATGCGCGAACGCTCTACTTTGGTCAGCGCTGCCCACTGCTGCTGGCCCGTCTTTGCGTTATCGACGGCCGCATCCAGGTCGTCGGCGCCGGCGTTGTGCACGTTGGCCAGCACTTCGCCGGTGGCGGGGTTGACCACTTCAAAGGTGTGGCCGCCGCGGGCGGGAACATAACGGCCGCCGATGTAGAGCAGCTGGTCGGGGAAACGTGGCATGACAAACCTCCTGTGGACGGTCGCCGCAGCGACGCACCTCAGCGGGTGAGGTGCAGAAACTGCAGGTGACGCTCGTATTGATCGATGATGTCGTTGATGATCTGTTCGCGGCTGTAGCCGACCAAGTCGTAGTCCTGGCTGCCTTCGTACAGGTACACCTCGGCGCGGTAATAGCGCTGGTTGCGGAAGCGCTGCGCGGCAAACGATGGGGTGAGATAGCCGCGCATCACGATCTGATAGCGGAAGCCCTGCTGTTCGCCGTGCTCGACGCTGATTTCCATGTCGCCGTCGTCGATACGGCTGCTGACCTTCCAGCCTTCCTCTTGCAACTGCGTGGTGACTGCTTCGATGGCCGGGCGCACCTGGTCGTGCATGAAGCGATACACCTCATCGCGTGCCGGGAAATGCATTGCCTGGCCTAAGCGCTGACGCCAGCCGCCGTGATGGCGCGATTGCCCGATCAACGGGCTGGGGCTGTAGAGCTGCGCGCGTTTGCGCTGCGATTCTTCGCTGAGTGCGCGCGACAGGCCCCAGGCCATCAGCAACAGCACTGCAGAGAATGGCAGCGAGGCCAGCACCACCGCCGATTTCAGCGCGTCCATACTGCCGGCGAGCAACAAGCCTGCAGTGACCACGGCAGTGAGTACGCCCCAGAACACGCGCAGCCAGCGCGGGCCGTCGTCGTGCGGTTGGCCGCCATGCGAGGACAGTGTGGACAACACCACCGTGCCCGAATCGGCGGAAGTCACGAAGAACACGAAGCTGATCGCCACAGTGATCGTGATCACCGCGCGGCTCCACGGATAGCTTTGCAGCAACGAATACAGCACCGTCTGCGGCGCATCGATGGCCTGCTGCGCCAGCGCGCCCTGGCCGTAATGCAGTACTTGATCCAGCGCGCTGTTGCCGAAGATCGACAGCCACGCCAGCGTGAAGCCGAGCGGGATCAGCAACACGCCCAATACGAATTCGCGAATGGTACGACCGCGCGAGATGCGTGCAATGAATAGACCGACGAACGGCGCCCAGCCGATCCACCAGGCCCAATAGAACACCGTCCAGTTGCCCAGCCAATCGGCACGGCCGCCATAGGCGTAGACGTCGAAACTTTTGTTGACCACGCTGCCCAGATAGTCGCCCAGGTTCTGCATCAGCGCGTTGAGCAGGTACTGCGTGGGACCGGCGAACAGCATGAACAACAACAGCGCAATCGCCAGCAGCATGTTGATGTCCGACATCCAGCGCACGCCTTTTTCAACGCCGGACACCGCCACCACAATGGCGGCGCCCATCATCGCCACGATCAGTGCGACCTGCACCCAGTGTGTATGCGGCACATCGAACAAGGTGCTCAGTCCGGCATTGAGATGCAGCACGCCAAAGCCCATGTCCGCACCGATGCCGAACACGGTGGCCACGATGCCCAGCGCATCCACGGTGTAGCCGATCGGCCCGTTGATGCGTTTGCCGATCAGCGGATACAACGCCGAACGCAACGCCAGTGGCAGGTTGTGGCGGAAAGCGAAATACGCCAAGGCCATTGCCGCCAGCGCGAACACGCCCCAACCATGCAGGCCCCAATGCAGAAACAGCACCTGCATCGCCTGACGCGCGGACGCCTCGCCATTGCCGGTACCGCCCTGCGGCGGCTGCAGATAATGCGTCAGTGGTTCGGAAACGCAAAAGAAGAACAGCGTGATGCTGATGCCGGCGGCGAACAGCATGCCGGCCCAGGAAAGGTAGCTGAATTCCGGTTCGTCGTGATCAGCGCCGAGCTTGATGTTGCCGTGGCTGGACAAGGCTGTGGCAAGCACGAACACCAGATACAACGTCATCGCCAGCAGGTAGTACCAGCCGACATTGCGCGACGCCCAGGTTTGCGCATCCAGCAGGACACGTCCTGATTCGAGCGGAAATAACGACACCAGCAAGGCAAACGTGCAAACGACAGTGGCAGCGAGCACGAACACCGGGCGCAGGGTGCGTACCGGCAAGGTGTGTGGCGCTGTCGCACTCATGGCGACGCATTCATACAATGCGTATCACGTGCTGTGCTCCCAACGAAAAACCGCCTGTGTTATCGCACAGGCGGTGTCGAGGGGACGTCAGCGGTCGAGTTCGCCGGTGCGAACCCGTCGTGATTTTTCTGGTTATTTAACTCAGCAATTGCCGTGGCACGCGGATATCCATCCCAACCGCAAGATGATCTGAGAACGCAGCAGGAATCGCTTCGGTATGTTCGATTACCAGGCTATCGCTGACCAGAATGTGGTCGATCGCCCGGTCCGGACGCCAGCTGGGAAAGGTGTGTACTTCGCAGCTTGGCGGTTGCAGACGGGTATGGCGATACAGCGACTGCATTTCCGGTCGATCGGCCATGCAATTGAAATCGCCCATCAGCATCGCGTTGGGATGGTCGGACAATAGTTCGGCGATGAAGGCCAGCTGCGCCATGCGTGAATTGGCGCCCAGCGACAGATGCGCCACCGCCACGGCCAGGCCATCGCGGCCTTCGCCGAATTTGGCCAGCAGGATGCCGCGCCCGCCGATGCGGCCGGGCAGGGCGTGGTCCTGCACTTCCACCGGCTCCAGCTTGCTCAGCAGACCGTTCGCACTGGAAGCCACCCCACCCATGCGGCGATTGGGTTGGTGACTCCAGTAATCGAAACCGGCGCGTTCGGCCAGATAGTGGGTCTGGTTGGTGAAGCCCGAGCGCAGGCTGCCGGGGTCTGCCTCCTGCAAGCCGACGATGTCGCGTTCGCCGACCAGCTTGGCGATGCTGTCCAGGCTGGTGCGCTTGCTGCCCAGCGGCAACGCATGTGACCAGCTTCGCGTTACATAGTCGCTGTAGCGGCGGGTGCTGGAGCCGGCCTGGATATTGGCGGTCAGCACCCGTAGGGTGCGCGATTCAGAAGCGTTCACGATGTTGCGTTCGCTCGACTCACTTGGCCAGCGTGGCGCGTTCGCGCGCGATCAGGTGATCGGCGATACGCAGCATGTCCGGGAAACTCTGGCCCTTGACCAGGTACTTGCCGTTGATGATCAGCGACGGCGTGCCGGTGATCTTGCTGCGAGTGGCGAACTGCTTGGCGCGGTTGGTCTTGGCCGAGACGCCGAAGCTGCTCATGGTGTCGATGAAGGTCTTCTGGTCCACGCCGTACTTGGCGTAGAACGCAGCGATGTCCTGCGCCGAATCCTTGCCGCGCTCGCCTTTGAGGGTCTGGTCGACGTGGATGGCCTTGTACAAGGCTTCGTGGGTCTTTTCCTGCACGCCCAGCGTTTCAGCGGCATAGAAGGCGCGGCCGTAGTCATCCCACGGGCCACCGAACATCGCCGGCACGTAGACAAAATGCACGTCCGACGGCAAACCGGCCTTCCACGGCCCGATCAGCGGCTGGAACGCGTTACAGGCTGGGCAGACATAGCCGAACACTTCGGCTACTTCGATCTTGCCGGCGGCCTGCTGATAGGGCTGGCCACCGTCGATGTCCAGATAATCGGTGCCGGCGACCGGCTCCGGGCCATTGGGCGCGCGCGGGGCAGCGCTGGGCGCGGCAGGTGGCGGCGTGGTTGCGCTTTCGCCGACTGCGGGCGGGGCGGCGGGGTCTGCGGCCGGCGTAGCGGCGGCAGGCGGAGGCGCCGTTTCGGCCGCTGGGGTGGTGGCGGCAGGTGCGGTGTCGGACGAGCCGTCCTGCGCCTTGCAGGCGACCAGGATCGGCAACAGCGCCATCAGCGTCAGGGCGAAGCGGGTCTTCATCGGATTGGATCTCCAGCGTGGGGCGAGAAAAGGGCCGGACGGCCGCGGGGCGCATGATGCCACGCGCGGCCGTCGCTGGCGGTTATGCGGTTCAGCGCTTGCCTGGCGCCGCGTGCTCGCGGGCGATCAGGTAGTCGGCCACGCGCAGCATGTCCGGGTAATTGCGCGCGCCGATCAGGTAGCGGCCGTTGACGATGATGGCCGGCGTGCCGGGGATCTTGCTGCGCAGCGCGAACTCGCGTGCGGCCTTGAGCTTGGCATCCACCGCCTCACTCTTGTAGGTCTCGATGAAGCGCTGCTGCGGGATTCCGTAATTGGCGTAGAACGCGGCCAGTTCTTCCGGCGCCACGTTCTGGGTCGGCACGGTCTGCTTTTCATGGATGGCGTCGAACATGGCACGGTGGCTGCGCTTGGCCACGCCCAGGATGTCGGCGGCGAAGTAGGCACGCGCAAACGCGTCCCAGAAGCCGCCGAAGGCGGCTGGCACCGGGGTGAAGCGCACATACGAGGGCTGCTTGGCCACCCAGGCCTCCAGCACTGGCTCGAAATGCGCGCAGTGCGGGCAGGTGTAGCCGAAGACTTCGGTCACTTCGACCTTGCCGGCCAGCGGCGCGTACGGTTGGCCGCCGTCGATCAGGGTGTAGTCCTCGCCTTCGACTGGGGCGGCTTTCTTGTCGGCGGCACAGGCCACCAGCGGCAATAGGAACAACATCAGCAGGGGCAGACGGGAAAGCAATTTCATGCGGGCTCCGTGGGGGCGAGGGGAGAGCGGGAAATGACGACGCCGGTCACGGGACCGGCGTCGTGAAGCGGTGTGGCAACGGCAGGTGTCGGCTTACGAGCGTGCAGGCGCTCCTGCAGGCGGCTGCGCCGCTGCAGCATCGTCGGCACGATCATGCAGGCCTTGCAGATAGCTGGCCAGCGCCTGGATCTCCTGCTCGGTCAGCGGGTGCGCTACCTGCGCCATGATATTGAACAGCGCCGGATTGCGCTCCTGGGTGGTGCCGGCCTGGTATTCCTTCAAGCGACGTGCCACGTAGTCGGCGTGTTGCCCGCCCAGGCGTGGATAGGCCGGGCCCGGATTGCCGCCGCCGGACGGCCCATGGCAGGCCATGCAGGCCGGCACGCCGCGCGCGATGTCGCCACCGCGGTAGAGCTTCTCGCCGACCTCGTAGAACTTCATGCCCTGGTAGGGACCCTCGGCAATCGCCGCATCGTCGGCGACACCAGCGGAAGCCTTCTGGGTAGCGAAGTAGGCGCCCAGGTCGCGCATGTCCTGCGCAGTGAGGTCCTTGACGAACGGCACCATCACCGCCGACATGCCGGTATTGCGCTCGCCGCTGGCAATCAATGCCACCTGATGCGCAACGTAGCGCTCGGTTTGCCCAGCGATACGCGGGTACATCGCCACGGCGGGATTGCCGTCCGGGCCATGGCAGGCCGCACATGCGGCGGCTTTGGTCTGGCCGGCCTTGGCATCGCCCCAGGTGGTCTTGGCCAGGTCCACCTCCAGCGGCGCAACGCGCACCGGCGGCGGATCGGGGATCGGCGTGACCGCCGATTGCGCAAACGCCACGGCCGCAATGACCGGCACGGCGAGGGCGGCGAGGACTAGCACACGAGCATGGCGCATCAGCTAAAGCTCCGTATGGACCCGGCCCGCGCGCGTTGGGTACTGGCAGTGGCAGGCGTGCTTCGATTATCGACACGCCTTTGCGCCAGGGTCAACGAACAGTGCAGCAAAACCGTCGGGCCCGAACGTGCGATCCTAGCGGGATGTCGCTCCTTATCGAACAAGCCCGCTACCACCTGTCCGCCCACAACGCCCGGCAATTGCCCGACGATGGCGGCTACGAGGTGGCCTTCGCCGGCCGCTCCAACGCCGGAAAATCCAGCGCACTCAATGCGCTGACCCGCCAGAATTCGCTTGCCCGCGTCTCCAAGACCCCTGGCCGCACCCAACAGCTGGTGTTCTTCCAGATCCAGCCCGAGCGCTATCTGGTGGATCTGCCCGGCTACGGCTACGCCAAGGTGCCGCAGGACCTGCAGGCGCACTGGCAGGCCTTCATCGACCGCTATTTCCGCACCCGCGAGGCGCTGCGCGGCCTGGTGGTAGTGATGGACATCCGCCATCCGCTAAAGGATTACGATCTGCAGATGCTCGGCTATGCGGCCGAACGCGGCCTGCCCGCGCACGGCTTGCTGACCAAGGCCGACAAGCTCGGCCGTGGCCAGCAGATGCAGACCCTGCAGAAGGTCAAGAAGGAAGTGACCTCGCGCTTCGGCGACAGCGTGACCGTGCAGACCTACTCCGGCGAATCGCGCCAGGGCGTGGACGAATTGCGCGGCATCGTCGGCGGTTGGCTTGGTCTGGATGTGGAAACCACCGCGGCCGAATGATGCCGTGCAACACGATTGTCAGGCACGTGTGGATGCCCAGCGCGTCGTCATCGCGGCAGACGTCGGTCTGCCATTTGCGTTCCCAGCGGAAGTGATCGGTGGGTCGCATCCGGAGCGATGCGCGGCCTGAGCATCGCGTAGGGCGAGCATTACAACGCTTGCCGTGATGATCGGATTGTGCCGGACAATGCCGGCGCTGCAGAACGCTCAGCTTGGTCAGGTTGATCCAGGTCACGCCATTGCTGCGATCGATGGCGGGCATGCATTGGTGGAAATCTCATGCCCCGTGGGTGTGGCCAATCCTTTCGCGTCGGGCGGGTATAGTGCGGGCCTTGCGGTGGCAGGGGAGTATCCCCACATCGTCCCACCCCTTCACGTTTGCGAGCCTGCCCTTGTCGAGTCCCAGCCACGTTGCCGAAACGCCGATCACCGAACGCGCGGAACTGGTCCAGGTCCTTGCCTCCGGCGAGAAGCCCAGTGCGGACTGGCGGATCGGGACCGAGCACGAAAAGTTCGGCTTCCAGCTCGACGACCTGCGCGCGCCGGCGTTCGAAGGTGAGCGCGGCATCCAGGCCTTGCTGACCGGGTTGACCCGTTTCGGCTGGGAACCGGTGCAGGAAAACGGCCATACCATCGCGCTGCTGCGCGATGGCGCCTCGGTGACGCTGGAGCCGGCCGGCCAGCTGGAACTGTCGGGTGCGGCGGTGGAAACCCTGCACCACACCTGCGTGGAAACCGGCACCCATCTGGACGAAGTGGCGCAGGTGGCCGGCGAGTTGCAGCTGGGGTTCCTGGGCATGGGCTTCCAGCCCAAGTGGCGGCGCGACCAGATGCCATGGATGCCCAAGGGCCGTTACCAGATCATGAAGAACTACATGCCCAAGGTCGGCTCGCTCGGCCTGGACATGATGACGCGCACCTGCACGGTACAGGTCAATCTGGATTACGCCACCGAAGCGGACATGGTGAAGAAGTTCCGTGTCTCGCTGGCGCTGCAGCCGATCGCCACCGCGTTGTTCGCCGATTCGCCGTTCACCGAAGGCAAGCCAAACGGCTACCTGAGCTATCGCTCGCACATCTGGACCGACACCGACGCCGATCGCACCGGCATGCTGGATTTCGTGTTCGAAGACGGCTTCGGCTACGAGCGCTACGTTGATTACCTGCTCGATGTGCCGATGTATTTTTCCTACCGCGATGGCGTCTATCACGACGCCAGCGGGCAGAGCTTCCGCGCCTTCATGCAGGGCAAGCTGCCGGCGCTGCCGGGCGCGTTGCCGACGCTGCGCGATTGGTCGGACCACATGACCACCGCATTCCCGGAAGTGCGCTTGAAGAAGTATCTGGAAATGCGCGGCGCCGATGCAGGCCCGTGGGATCGCCTGTGTGCATTGTCGGCATTCTGGGTGGGCTTGCTGTACGACAACACCGCGCTGGATGCGGCCTGGGATCTGGTCAAGGATTTCAGTCCGACCGAGCGGCACGCGCTGCGCGACGGTGTGCCCAAGCACGCTTTAGGCTTGCCGTTCCGCAATGGCACGGTGCGCGATCTGGCGGTGGAAGCAGTCAACATTGCCCGCGAAGGCTTGCGTCGCCGCGCACGCCTGAACCGCGACGGGCAGGACGAAACCGGCTTTCTGGATGTGATTGCCGAGATTGCCGAAAGCGGCGTCACCGCGGCCGAACGCAAGCTGGCGCTGTACCACGGCGCATGGAACGGCGATATCGACCGTGTGTTCCGCGAGTTTGCTTACTGAGCATGCGTTGGTAATGGCCGGCGCGCGTTGGCGCTGGCACACGTGGGTCCTCAGCGATTTGGCACCGATGCTGCTGCATTTGCGTTAGCTGATGCAGCCTGACATGCGGGCCATGGCGGGAACAGCCGTTCTTGGCTCAGCGCGGCTCCGGCCGCGCGGCGCGACAAACCGTCCTCCAACCCAATATCAGCGTCGCTCCGGCATGCAGGGCAGTCGTACGGTCACCCGTAATCCGCCGCGAGCGCGATTATCCAGCCGTAAGTCGCCGCCGTGCGCCAGCACGATGCTGTGCGCCACTGACAACCCCAGCCCGATGCCACCAGTGTCGCGATTGCGCGAGGACTCGCCACGCACGAACGGCAGCAACAGCTGTTCGCGTTGGGTGGGATCGATGCCGGGGCCGTCGTCGTCGATCCACAACACGCCGTCTTCGCCATCGCGCTGCAACTGCAGGCGGGCGCGCTTGCCGTATTTCAAGGCGTTTTCGAGTAGATTCATCACTGCGCGGCGCAATGCCAGCGGGTCGCCGTCCAGGGTGATTTCCGGGCCGGGCAGCAGCTCGGCGTCGGCGCCGATATCGGTGGCGTTGTCGACCACGCTCTCCACGAGCAAGCGCAGATCCAGCGGTGCGCGTTCGCCGCGATGACGATCGTTCTGGATGAAGTCCAGCGCTGCGGAAATCATCGCCTTCATTTCGTCGATATCGGCCAGCGCCTTGTCGCGCAGCGGGGGCTGCAGGCCATCCAGGCGAAACGACAGCCGCGCCAGCGGTGTGCGTAGGTCGTGTGCGATCGCCGCCACCATGTGGGTGCGTTCGTTGATCAGGCGGTTCAGGCGCGCCTGCATCGCGTTGAACGAATCGGCTGCGCGCACGATTTCCGGCGGGCCACTGCGTTGCAGCGCGGCGGCATCGGGGTGACGGCCCAGGCGGTCGGCGGCTTCGGCAAAGCGCTTGATCGGTGCCGACAGCGCCCGCGAAAACCACCACGCCAGCGGCACGTTGGCCAGCAGGCCGGCCAGGAACAGCAGCACCACATGGGTCTTGAACTCGCCCGAGAGGCGGCGACGCGGCGATTCCACCGTGCGCCAACGGCCGTCGGGCTGTTGCAGGGCGGCGGTGAAGCCGTCCAGTAGCGGGACGCCGGGGGTCAGGCGCTCGCTTTCCCAGGCGCCCGGCATCTCGTCCGCACGTAGCGGATTGCCGGGCAGTGCACCGGGCTGGCCGTCGCGCAGCCAGTCGTCCGCAAAGGGCGGCAGACGTTGCCCGTCAGGGCGGTCGTCGGCCACGCCATCGGCATCGGCGACGCGCTCCTGGGTGGACCACCGCTGGGGCGGGAGCATGCCCGGCTGCGGTGCTTGGCGATCGTTGGTGTTGCGATAAAACCGCACCTGCGCGTCGGGCACATCCAGCCAATGGGCAAGCAGCATTTCGGCGAATGGATCGCGCATCTGGCCTGTCGGCGGCATGGGAGCCTGCGCCGATTCATGCACTTTCAGGGTCTGGGTGCCGGCCGGCATGCGGGTGGATAACAGCGCCACCACTTCCGGTGGATGCACCGGCGGCTCATAGACGGGGGTGCGCATCACCAGCAGGGCGATGCCCACCGCCTGGGCGGTGAGCAGGGCCACCGCCAACAACACAAAGGTCCGCGCAAAGATCGACAGTCCGCGACGTGCCGGTTTGCTCACAAGCGCGAGACGCCCGGCAACAGCATGTAGCCCTCGTTGCGTACGGTGCGAATCAACTCGGTATGGACGCGCTCATTGATCTTGCGCCGCAGGCGGCTGATCTGGCTGTCGATGGCGCGGTCGTAGACGTCGGTGTCGCGGCCGCGGGCGTAGTCCAGCAGCTGGTCGCGGCTGAGCACGCGCTGCGGGTGCTCGACGAAGGTACGCAGCAGCGCGAATTCGCCGTCGGACAGATTGATGAAGATACCGGTGGGGTCGCGCAGGTCGCGGCGCACCACGTCCAGCCGCCAGCCGGCAAATTCGTAGACATTGCCGCGCTGGTCGGCCTGCTCGTTACTGGCCTGGCTGCGCCGCAGCAGGGCGCGCACACGGGCCAGCAATTCGCGCGGATTGCAGGGCTTGGCCAGGTAATCGTCGGCGCCGACTTCCAGGCCGATAATGCGGTCGGTGTCGTTGCCCAGCGCGCTGAGCATGATGACCGCCGGTGAACCGCGCTCGCTGGCCAGGGCGCGCGCTGCGCTCAGCCCGTCTTCTCCCGGCATCATCACGTCGAGTACGATGAGGTCCGGGCGGCGCTGCGCCATGGCGGTGCGCATCTCCGCCACGTTTTCGGCCATATCCACCTGGTAGCCGTGCGCGCTCAGAAATTCGCCGATCAGCTTGCGCAGGTCCGGGTCGTCATCAACCACGAGAACGCAGGGTTGTTGCAGGTCCATGGAGGTCATCGTCTGTGGCGCGGAGGTTGGCCCGCGCGAGGTGGTGGCTGCCAGATACATGGTGCTCGCAATTGCAAGGCTGGGAGCACGCATCATAATGATCCAATTTGTCAACCATTGGCACACGTGTAACGCACCATGACAGAACGGGACATCGCGCAGGAAGCCACGGCATCGACACTATGCCGCTCTACGGGTGCGTGCGCGCATGACAAGGCATTTCCGATGATGCGGGTGATCAGCCGCGACAACGGCGTGGGCCTGACCCGCGACATGGTGCTGATGGCCGAAACACTGCGCGCCGGCGGCGTGCCGGTGCAGGAAGTGGGATTCACCAGTCAGCGCCTGCACGACACCGGCCGCGAGGCGCGCCTGTGGGCTAGCCGTGCGCTGTTCGGGCGGGTGCCGCTACAGATCTTTTCCGAACGCGTGTACAAGCGCTGCCTGTCGCTAGGGCAGATCAACCTGCTGGTGCCCAACCCGGAATGGTTGCTGCCCAAGTGGCTGCCGCTGCTGCCGCGCTTCGATGCGGTGCTGTGCAAGACCCATCATGCCGAGCGGATCTTCCGCAGCCTCGGGTGCGCCACCCGTTTCATCGGTTTCACCAGTCCGGATCGGTACGACGCGCGCGTGTTCCGTCAGCGTGCCTTCTTTCACCTGGCCGGGCGCAGTACCGCCAAGGGCACGCGCGTACTGCTGGAGACCTGGCAGCGGCATCCAGAGTGGCCGCTGCTGACGGTGGTGCAGAACCCGCGCACCGCCGGCAAGCCGGTGGTGGCACCCAATATCGACCACCGCGTGGGATACCTGGACGATGCCGAACTGCGCCGCATGCAAAATGCGCACCTGTTCCATCTGTGCCCCTCCGAGGCCGAAGGGTTCGGTCATTACCTGATGGAAGCGCTGAGCGTTGGCGCGGTGACCCTGGCGACCGACGGCGAGCCGATGAACGAGCTGATCAAGCCCGAACACGGTGTCCTAATTCCCGTGGCCGAGGTGCGTCAGCGCCGTCTGGCATCGTATTACTACGTCGACGCGGCAGGCATCGCGCAAGCAGTGGAAACCGCCCTGGCATTGCCGCAGGCGCAGCTGGATCAGTTGTCGGCCAACGCACGCGCGTTCTACCAGGCCAACCACGCAGCATTCGCTGCGCGCTTTCGCCATGCGGTGCTGGCGTCGCTGCCGGAGCATGCCGTAGATCCTGTGGCTATCGTGGCGCCGGCCACTGTCGAAAACTGACGGCGTCAGCATTCGCGCTGCCACGGTCGGATCTGCTGCAGATTCCACCGCGTCAGCCGAAGACGGTATTCCACGCAAGTTGCATCAGCGCTGCGGATGCCGGCAAGCGCCGATACACGCCGACACGCGGCGCGCGGCGGCAAATCTGCAGCAAAGGAAGCCGCCAATCTCCCCTGAAAAATGCGCCACAGCCCGCGTCTGCCATCGGCATGCGGTGCGCAGATGCGTCATCCACCGCCACCGCCAACGCCAACGCGCTGATGCGGATAAGCCACGTCAGCGGCCAGCAACGGTGCGGACAACCGGCAAGGGTCAGGTTGCGGTGGCAACTGCTCGCAGGCATCGGTTGGGTCCATCCCTTGCGCGCATGCGGTGTGCGACGCGTCGGGCATTTCTGCGCAATGCAGGTGCTGCACTGCGGTTAACAGGTGGCCTGTCTGGGCCTGTTCCATCAGCGCGCAGTGACTACAGCGCCCCGCTACCAACGAATGATGGTGACCGCACTCGCCAGAGAGACAGCCAACAGGCGGCCAGCCATAGCTTTTTCGAAAGCAATCCATATACTGCCCCCCAGTATTCTGCCGGAGTCGCCATGCCGCATTCGCCGCACGAGAAAAAGCGAGCGCTAGCACGCGTGCGCCGGTTGCGCGGGCAATGCGCTGCGCTTGAGCGGGCGCTGCAGGCGGGTGCAGACTGCGCGCCTGTCTTGCAGCAGATCGCCGCGATCCGGGGTGCCGTGAATGGGCTGATGTCGCAGGTGCTCGAAGCGCATATCCGCGAAGATTTCGGACACGCCGCCGCATCCGATGCGCAACGCGCCGAGCGGGTGCAGGATCTGCTCGGCCTGGTCCGGTCCTATCTCAAATAAACCCCTCACCGGGCCGGTGCTTGCCGTGCCCGTCCTCGAACTTCATCGTCAGGAGCGTCATCCCATGAAATCCCGTGCAGCAGTCGCATTCGGACCCGGCAAGCCGCTGGAAATCGTCGAAATCGACGTCGCACCGCCGAAAGCCGGCGAAGTGCTGATCCGCATCACGCACACTGGCGTGTGCCATACCGATGCTTTCACGCTGTCTGGCGACGACCCGGAAGGCATCTTCCCGTCGGTGCTCGGGCACGAAGGCGGCGGCATCGTCGAACAGGTCGGCCAAGGCGTGACCAGCGTCAAGGTGGGCGACCACGTCATCCCGCTGTACACGGCCGAATGCCGCAAATGCAAATTCTGTCTGTCCGGCAAGACCAACCTCTGCCAGGCGGTGCGTGCCACCCAGGGCAAGGGGCTGATGCCCGACGGCACCACGCGCTTCTCCTATAACGGCGAGCCGATCTATCACTACATGGGCTGCAGCACCTTCAGCGAATACACCGTGGTGCCGGAAATCTCGCTGGCAGTGGTGAACCCGGAAGCGCCGCTGGAGAAGGTGTGCCTGCTCGGGTGCGGCGTCACCACCGGCATCGGTGCGGTGCACAACACCGCCAAGGTCAAGCCCGGCGAAAGCGTGGCCGTATTCGGCCTGGGCGGCATCGGTCTTGCGGTGATTCAGGGCGCGGTGCAGGCCAAGGCCGGGCGCATCCTGGCGATCGATACCAACCCGGGCAAGTTCGATCTGGCACGCAGCATGGGCGCCACCGATTGCATCAATCCGAAGGACTACGACAAGCCGATCCAGGAGGTCATCGTCGAGTTGACCGATGGCGGCGTGGACTTCAGCTTCGAGTGCATCGGCAACGTCAACGTGATGCGTTCGGCGCTGGAGTGCTGCCACAAGGGGTGGGGCGAGAGCGTCATCATCGGCGTGGCCGGCGCAGGCCAGGAAATCAGCACCCGTCCCTTCCAGCTGGTGACCGGGCGCGTGTGGCGCGGCTCGGCCTTCGGTGGTGTCAAGGGACGTACCCAATTGCCGGGCATGGTGGAGCAATCGATGAAGGGCGAGATCGACCTGGATCCGTTCATCACTCACACCATGCCGCTGGAAGAGATCAACGAAGCCTTCCACCTGATGCACGAAGGCAAGTCGATCCGTACCGTGATTCATTTCTGACCGTACGGCCAGGATCGGCGCGCGGCCGCTTCCGCGCACGTAGTACCCGAGACTCCGGGAGGGACGTAATGACTACTGTGTCGATTCATCCTTCGGTAGATGGTGGTGTTGCGCGAGGCGGCGCAGACGGTTTTCAAGGCGGCACGCTTGAATGCCACTGTGCCAGTAACAAGGTGACTGTCGAGGTCTCTGCGCAGACCGCGCATAACCACGCCTGCGGTTGCAGTAAATGCTGGAAACCCGACGGCGCGAAGTTCTCCGTGGTGGCGGTGGTCCCGCGCGACAAGGTCAAGGTCACCGCACACGAAGAAAAGCTGAAGGTCGTCGATGAAAGCGCGACGATCCAGCGCCATGCGTGCACCGGATGCGGCGTGCATCTGTATGGCCGGATCGAGAACAAGGACCACGCGTTCTACGGCCTGGATTTCGTGCACACCGAATTGTCGAAGCAACAGGGCTGGTCGGCCCCCGGTTTTGCCGCGTTCGTGTCATCCATCATCGAAACCGGCACGCCGCCGGAGCAGATGGATGGGGTACGCGCGCGCCTGACCGACTTGGGGTTGTCGCCTTACGACTGCCTGTCGCCGGCGTTGATGGATGCCCTGTCCGCACATGTGGCGCGCAAGAAGGGTCTGTTGCATTGATGGTCTAGCCCTGCGGCCGGCGATCCGGCTGCAGGGTTTTCTCTTCGTAAGGAATCGTCATGGAACGTATCGAACACCGCGCCTGTTTTGGCGGTTGGCAGGATGTGTATCGGCATCAGTCGCAGACCTTGAAGTGCAGCATGCAGGTGGGCGTATATCTGCCTCCCCAGGCGGCTGACGGCCCCTTGCCGGTGCTGTACTGGCTGAGCGGTTTGACCTGCACCGAGCAGAACTTCATCAGCAAGGCAGGGGCGCAGCGCTACGCCGCCGAGCATGGCGTGATCCTGGTCGCGCCCGACACCAGCCCGCGTGGCGACGATGTGGCGGATGCAGACGGCTACGACATCGGCAAGGGCGCGGGTTTCTACGTCGATGCCACGCAGGCGCCGTGGGCAGCGCATTACCGCATGTACGATTACGTGGTGAACGAATTACCAGCGTTGATCGAAGCGCACTTTGCCACCACCGGCGCGCGCGCGATCAGCGGCCACTCGATGGGCGGGCATGGCGCCTTGACCATTGCGTTGAAAAACCCGGGCCGTTACCGCAGCGTATCGGCGTTCTCGCCGATCGTGGCACCCAGCCAGGTGCCGTGGGGAGAGAAGGCGTTCGGACAGTATCTGGGCGACGATCGCGACAGCTGGAAGGCGTATGATGCCACCGCATTGATCGCGCACGCGCAGGAGCGTTTGCCGTTGTTGATCGATCAGGGTGATGCGGACGAATTTCTGGAAAACCAGCTGAAAACCGGACTATTCGAAGACGCTGCCAAGGCGGCGGCGTACCCGGTGACCGTGCGGATGCAGCCCGGGTACGACCATAGCTATTACTTCATCTCCAGTTTCATTAGTGAGCACATCGCGCATCATGCTGCGGCATTGCGTGGTTGATTGTGTGGTTGGGCGCGTAGCGGATCGTTGTCCCTTCTCCCCTCGGGAGAGGTGCCCCGCAGGGGCGGATGAGGGTACGAGCGAAGCCTGGTGGAGTTTGAGTGTACGTAGGCTTCGCCCCGTACCCTCACCCCAACCCCTTCCCCGAGCGGAGAGGGGTTGGGGTATGACAGTTGCAACAGGCAGTAGCGGCAAGATCGCTGTTTTTTTGCAGCGCTATTTACGGTCAGTGCAGTGCCGTCGCTAGCGTGCCAGGTGCAGCACAAGCTTTTCGCCTCATCCGTCCAACGTCCGGCCGGCGGCTGGCGCTTGTATGGCGTGAGAGGCCTATCTCTGGCGTCACTGCAATTGGCTTACAGCTGGAAACAGATTCACATAAAGCCTCCGTGCATAACGCCGCCATGCGCGATAGCACTTGCCCGCACCGCAGCTCGTGCGTACTTCATGCATGCGGCGTGTCCATGGCGCCCCCGGCTCGCGCCTGCGGCAGCGTGATGCAGTGCTTTGCACAGCGTGTGCATCAGTCAAGCAACCAGTGCGGACAGACAACGCCGGTCGCTTACCCATGCCGCCGGTAACGACTCCGCACTCCAGCATCGCGCTCATGCAAAAAGCCTCCCGCAACGCTTGACATGTCTGCACCTGTCAGATATTTCTGACGCATGAAAAGTGGTGGGGCAACGACAGGGGATCGACTGCTGGAGATTCTTTCGGCGCTCGATAATCCGCACCGACTGAGGATTATTGCGGCACTGCAAACCGGTGGCCGCAACTACATCAGCAGCCTGGCACGAGAACTGGGGATCAGCCGTCCGCTCCTGCATCTGCATTTGAACAAGCTCCAGGCCGCAGGTCTGGTGACCAGCCAGCCCGAGGTGTCGCATGACGGAAAAGCGCTCAACTACTTCCAGGTCAGCGCCTTTCGCTTGGAACTTTCACCTTCGGTCATTGCGGACGCAGCGACATCGCTGACCGACAAGACGGAAAAATAGGAGACGGCCTTGTCGGAGCATCTGTATCTTTTGACCATCTGCCTGCCGCTGGGCACGATCCTGCTGGTTTTCGGCATGCGCTATCTTGCTGCGATCAGGCAGGCCAAAGCGCAGCTGGATCACAACCAGGCCTACCGTGAGCTGGCCGAGAAAACGCAGGTTGCCTTGAACGATATGCGTATCCGCCTCGACGGTATCGAAAGAATTCTCAAGGACGTCGAATGATCGCGACCGAGACTGACGCCAGCGGTGCTGCAGTTTCTACCGCGTCGGGGCGGACTGCGAGCGGCGTGCCGCTCTGGCGGTTGTATGGCTTGCGCGCCGGCTATCTGCTGCTCGTGGTCGGCCTGGGTGTACAGGTCTGGCCGGGTATCGTGCTGCGCCACGGCAGCTGGGAACTGATGGAGGGCGTGGTGCAGTGCATGCTGGGAGCGATGGGGCTGCTGGCATTGCTTGGCCTTCGCTATCCGCTGAAAATGCTGCCGCTGCTGCTGTTTGAAATTGCATGGAAATCGATCTGGCTCGGCGTCGTCGCCGCGCCCCGGTTGCTGCACGACCGGATGGATGTCGGTACCTGGTCCACGCTATCGGCCTGCCTGCCTGCTGGTGGTGGTCTTTCCGGTCCTGATTCCGTGGGGGCACGTCGTCTCGACGTTCATTCGCATGCCCGGCGACCGCTGGCGTTGACTGCTTTCTCGCTTCGCCCCCCCCCAACCACTGGACACTCCATGGCGTACGACATTCAAGCTCGCCCGCAGTTCTATGCGCGCGTCGCTGGTGCGCTCTATCTCGCCGTCATCGTCCTGGGTGGTCTGGCAGAGGGCTATGTAGCGAACGCATTGGTAGTGCCTGGCGATGCCCAGGCCACGCTCCACGCCATCGTGCAGCATGCGCAGCTCTGGACGCTGGGGCTGGCTGCGAATCTGGTGGTGCCGCTGATCGCAGTGGCGCAGTTGTGGATCGAATACATGTTGCTGCGGCCTGCGGGGAGAGGCTTGGCGCTGTTGTTCGTGTTGTTGAATAGCGCATCGCTTGCGGTGGAGGCCGTCAGCAAGTTATTTCAGTTGATGGTGCTGCCGTTGGCTTCCGGCAGCACGTCGGCGGCCGATCCTGCGCATGGCTTCTCGCTGGCCGCGCTGGCGTTGCTGGGACATGAGATTGGCTTCAATATCGCGCTGCTGTTTTTCGGCGCTGCCTGCCTGGTCAGTGGCGCGCTGATCTGGCGATCGCGCTATCTGCCCAGGTTCGTTGGCGGATTGATGGTGTTGGCTGGGCTCAGTTATCTGGTGGCCTCGTTCGCCGAACTGCTGGCGCCTGCATTTGCCAAGCTGATCAATCCCGGCATTCTGTTGCCGGTTCTGGTCGGCGAGACGACGTTTTGTTTGTGGCTGTTGATTCGCGGAGTTGATCGGCGGCAGTGGGATGCCAGGGCTGCGCTGATGTAGACGCGATTGCCCTTCTCTCCTGGCGAGAAGGTGCTCTGCTGGGGCGGATGAGGGGGTGGGTGAAGCCTCGTGCAGTTGGAACATGCGAGTGCTTCGCACCGTACCCTCACCCCAACCCCCGCTCCGCGCCCCGGCCCGCGCTAGCGGCGCGGGCGCTCCAAGGCACGCGCGCCAGTGGCGCGCAAGCAGTGCCTTCTCGCCCCGCAGGGAGGGGGGCTCGCCACCGTGCATCTGAACGTTCGCGTCACGTAGGTGCGGCGATCTCGTTTTTTTGAAGTTGAAGTTGAAGTCGACGGCAAACGACAACGACAACGACAACGACAACGACAAATCGAACGTTGACGCCAACGACCAAGCTAACGCACCACCTGCGTCGCAAGCTTCGCCAACCGACGCATCGCGCGTTCCAGCGTTTCGTTCCATGGCTGGCCGCAGCTCAGGCGGAGATGATCTGCGTGGTCGCCACGGCTGGAGTACAGATGACCCGGCGAGGTGCCGATGCCTTGGGCCAACGCGGCTTCGAACAGGGCCTGGCCACTTCCACCATCGGGCAACTGCAGCCACAGCGATAAGCCGCCCGCCGGGTCGCCGACGCGTGTGCCCTGCGGCCAATGCCGCACGATCGCATCGCGCAGGCGCTGGCCGTTGTCGGCCAGGGTGCGGCGTAGCTTGCGCAGATGCCGTTCCAGATCGTGTTGCGCGAGATAATCGGCCAATGCCAGTTGCGGCAGGCTGGCGCTGCCAACGGTGGAAAAATACTTGGCGCGTACCAGTGCGTCGGTCCAGTCGCCGCCGAGCAGCCAGCCAACGCGCAGCCCGGGCGCCACAATCTTTGAAAACGAGCCGCAGGTGATCACGTTGTTGTGCGTGTCGAAATGCCGCAGCGGGTGTGGATGCTGACCCGACCAATCCAGTTCGCGGTAGATATCGTCTTCGATCACCACCGTGCCATGTCGGGCGCAGCTGTCGAGCAGTGCGCGCTTGGCGCTGTCGGGGGTGAGGCTGCCATTGGGATTGTTGAAGTTGGGCACCAGCACCGCTGCGCGCGCAGGCGTGCGTTGCAGCAGTGCATCCAGACGGGCGACATCGATCCCCGCGCCGGTCCGGTTGGGCACTTCCAGCACCTTGAGTCGCAAGGCGGCAACGGCTTGCAGGATGCCGTGGTAGGTGGGGGTCTCCACCAGCACCACATCGCCCGGCGTGGTCACCGTGCGCAGTGCCAGGCTGATGGCTTCTATCGCGCCGGCGGTGATCACCACTTCTTCCGCAACCACGCTGGTGGCGCAATGTGCGTAACGCTGCGTTATCTGCCGGCGTAATGCGGCGTTGCCCTGGGGCGGGGCATAGTCCAGTGCGGCAGTGCGGTGTCGACGCAACTGCCGCGCCAAGGCTGCGGCCAGCTGCGTGCCGGGCAGTAATGCAGGGGCCGGCGTGGCCGTATGCAGTGGCACCAGGTCGGTACGGGCGACGGTATCGAGCACGCGCTGCAGCGCGGGGTTGTCGATCATGCCCGGTTTGCGTTGCCGCGGTGCTCTGGCCGCGACCGGTGCGGTCGCGGCGATGGTGCGGACGAAGTAGCCCGAGCGTGGACGCGCCTGCACCCGTCCTTCGCGCTCAAGCTGCAGGCAGGCCTGCACGGCGGTGGCCACACTGACGCCATGGGTCGCAGCCAGCTGCCGGATCGACGGCAATCGCTCGCCCGCGCGCAGGGCGCCGGCCTCGATCCGCTGCCGCAACTGCGTCGCCAATGCCTCGTACAGCAACATGCGTCCGGCTCCATCTGTACTGGTCGATTTACAGGGTATCTGAATCTGTCATGGTCGCGCATGGCACTGCAGACTGAACGCGCCCGATGCATGCGTCGGGCCTCTGTCCTGCCTGTGAGGTCGATCGTGCCTATTGTCGATATCGCCGCTGTTGTTCTGGCTGGTGCGCATCGTCACTGCGTCTGCGCTGCGCGATCGCGCGTGCAGCGTCGCGACGCGGCCGCATCGGGCAATCACATGCATTGGCGGTGCGACAGGCAGGCCGCGTGCAACCGGAGCGTTGCATGAGCGCGGCGCTTCCCGCTGGCCTTGTACCGGCAGGCGCATCGCGCCGTGCGCTCTGGCAGTTGCTGGTTGCCGAAGTGTTGATCGGGTCGGTTGGCGTCTTCGTGCACGGGAGCGGGCAGGATCCGGTAACGGCGGTGTTCTATCGCTGCCTGTTCGGTGCGTCGTTTCTCACCGTATGCGGTGTGATCGGCGGGCAGTTGCGCGGGCTGTGGCGCGAGTGTGCGTTAGTGCGCGATGCGGCGATCAGCGGTGTGCTGCTGGTGTTGAACTGGGTGGCCTTGTTCGCCGGCATGGCGCGCTCGTCGATCGGCGTGGCGACGATGGTGTATCACGTGTTTCCGTTCGTGATGCTGATCCTGGCGGCGTTGCTGCAGGGCGAGCGCACGCGGCGCGCCGATCTGGGCTGGACGCTGCTGGCGTTCGTGGGCGTGGCGTGTTCGGCCGATCCGGCGCGACTGTGGCAGGCGGCCGACCGCGGCTATCTGCTCGGGATTGCGCTGACCCTGCTGGCGGCCCTGCTATGCGGCGCTTCCTTGCTGATGTCGCGACGCATCAGTCGCGAGCGGCCGTTGGCGGTGGTCACGGTGCAGTGCTGGGTCGGGACGGTGTTGCTGGCCGGATTTTCGAGCAGTGCCGCGCTGCATCCGGGCATGCATTGGGTGTGGCTGGTGGGCCTGGGCGTGATCCACAGCGGAATCGTGTACGTGCTGTTCTATTCGGCGTACCGGCATCTGCCTGTGGCCACGATCGCGGTGCTGGCCTTCGTGTACCCGCTGGTCACGCTGCTGCTGGATTATCTGCTGTATGGCCACGCGCTGGTGCCTGTGCAATGGCTGGGCCTGACGCTGATCGTGCTCGGCACGCTGGCGGTGAACCTCAAATGGCGCTGGCCACGCCGCGCATTGGCGCGGGCATGACCGCGCGCCACCACGCATGCAGCATGGCGGCGCACACCGTCAACGCACGTCGCGCATTTCCCAGTGATGGCCGGCCAGGGCCTGCATGCGCTGTTTGAACAGGTCGCCGGGGATGCTGGTGGTGGCGACCAGGTCGACGCGCAGGTCGTCTTGCTTGCCGGTGACGGTGGCCGACGGATCGGTGATGCCCAGTGCGGGGTCCACCTCGTCCGGGTCGGCCTGGAGCTGGCGCCAGCGATCGAACCAGGCCGGATCACGCAGTGCGGCCTGCAACTGTTCGGCAAACGCCTCGGCGCCGTTGGCGGTGAAGCTCACCGATGGCGCGCTGCCGCGGGCGAGCTTGGGGTCGGGCAGGCTGATCGAGTAGCTGACAGGCATGGACACACTCCGTTGAATGACGGCAGCACACTAGCCGAGGCGGGGTGAGAACACCGTCGAAGGCCGTGTACCGTCAAGCGCTTGCTTCAGGCAGAAAAACCATGCGGTTCGGCAGCGAAGGCCACGGCCAGCGCGCCCTTGCCCACGTTGACCATGCCGGTCAGGCTCATCACGCTTTCAAACAGTTCCACGCCATGGCTCTGGCAGGCGGCCTGCAACGCGGCATAGCCGGGCAGGGCATGCAGCTCGGCCAGCTCGCCGCCATAGCCTACGCATACGGTGGGTGTCATCAGGCCCTCGCGGAGCTTGCGCACGGTGAAGCCGAACAGTTTCTCGGCCGACGGCTCGAAGCCCTTGAGCTTGGCCACCGGTTCGGTGACGCCGCGATACGCGCGCAGCACCGGCTTGATATCCAGTGCGCTGCCCAGCGCCGCGCCGATCAGGCCCACGCTGCGATCGCCCTTGGTGCGTGCGCGCGCCCGCAGGTAATACAGATCGCGCGGGATCATGTAGCCATAGGTGTACTCGGCCAGCTGCTCCAGCCGCGTGCGGATCGCCGCCACGCTCTGACCCTGGTCGCGCAGGCGCACCGCTTCCACGGCGGTGATGCCCTGGCCGGCGAACAGGTTGAGCGTGTCGATCACGCGCAACGCGAACGGCGAGGTATGGCCGGCAGCCTGTCGGATCGGCTTGTAGTCGTTGAGGATCGCGAAGCTGGCCTGCATGGCGTTGTCGTAGATCTGGCTGCGCAGCTTGGAGATGGTCAGGCAGAACACGTGGTCGTAGTCGATGACCAGTTGTTGCAGGAACAGATCGCGGATCTGGTTGACCGAAAACGGGGTGGTTTCCGCCTCGTGTCCACGTTCGGCCACATGCGCCTGCAGAAAGCTCAGCGTAGCTTCTTCATCGCGATGATCGGCCAGCACGGCTTCGCCGATGCGGACGCTGATCGGCAGCACGATCACGTTGTTGCGTTGGATGAAGTCCTGCGGCAGATCGCACGCACTGTCCACCACGATTCCGATACGCATCGTCGCCCCCTCCGGCTGTTGCGTTGTTTGTCGTTCGAACGCTATCGCAAAACGGGCCTGCCGCGTAGGTCTGACGTGGAGGTTGGTTAGCAGCGTGTATCGCGTGGATGGCTCCCGGGCTGGCGCACGTGGGTGTCCGCGCCACCAAGTCACTGCACCGGGATAGCCAGTGCACGGGCAACTGACGCCGCGTCGGCATGCCAGGACGTGGTCGATGCACATGTGGCTGTGCACCATTCGTTACCCCGGTACGCCCTTGTCGTGATGCGATATGTGGCGCCGCGCGCCTGTCCAGGTCGCTAACTGATAGCCAGCGCACGTTCCAAGTGCAAGGTGGCGCCCGCTATCGTGCTTGGCGGGGTAGGGCTACCGGAATCGGTATAGCTCCCCTGGCGACGCCACTGCTAGGGTCCAATCCCGATCGCCGTACGGCGGATCTCGACGGCGCTGCACAGTGCCGGCGTGCTGCATCACACGGAGCGTCAACATGCATAACCGCCCATCCAGCTCCCTTCCTCACACCGGCGCCCGGACGCCGACGCCGGTCACGCGGCGGCGCGCAGCGCGCTGGTGGACCGCGACGCTGGCTTTCGGTCTGGTAGCACTCGCCCCCGCGGCGCTCGCCGGCCCGCATAAAAATGTTGGCAACCACGATGCGTGGGTGAACAATTCCAACGATGCAAACAACATCGTCCAGGGCACTTTCGGCATCGACAGTACGCCCGAGCTGACCGTCACCTTAGCGGGCTTTGAGGTGGTGCGCGGCAATGGGTGGGCCAAGGTCAGCGCAACCCTGGATGCGAAGTAACCGCAACCGCTGCTGTGTTGAGCCGGCCGCCATTACCGGTCGGCCCGCGTACGTTTTGTCAGGGATGGGCCTGCCGCAGCCTGCGCGCTGCCCGTTGCTGTTCGATAGCCAATCTCTGCGCAGCTCGCTGTGCACACGACAACGAAGTGGCCATATGTGTGTCGCCTGTAGCGTGGCATCGCACATCGGATGAGGCCATGGTGACCGGTCTGCATGGATGACCGCGTCTGCGCCCCGTCAGTGCGCAGACATTCGGTAGGCGACGCACAGGTGTCGTCTTGCCGGATGCGCGAGGGTCGTTCGCCCCCTGCTCGGTGTCATGCCGATTCAGGTGGGCGTGGTTGGTCCATCCATTTTCGGAGTACATCCATGCACATGCATCGCCGTTCCCACTCGCCGCTGTTTGCCCATTGTGGTCGGTTGCCGCGCGCTGCTGCGCTGGCCTTGCTGCTGGTCGCGACCAGCGCCAGTGCCTACACCGGCCAGACCAAGGTCTATGGCACGCAGTACGCATACAACAACAATTTCAACGACGCCAATAACAACATCCAGGCCACCTTCGGCAGCGGCAGCACGCCAAGCCTGACCATCTCCTACAACCTGCCTAGCGGTAACTTGTACGGCTATCCGGCCATCTGCCGCGGTTGGCACTACACGATGAACCCGGCCCCCGATAGCTACTTTCCGCATCAGGTGTCCAAGATCAACAGCCTGAGCGGGACGTTGGCGTTCACCACCAAGGGCAGCGGGCAGACCGGCGATTTCGCCTACGACCTGTTCTTTCGCACGGACGCCAGCAAGGGCAACCCGCAACTGGAAGTGATGATCTGGGGCGCCAACAATTCGTATCCGGTCGGCACCCTGACTACCGCCAACGCGATTACCTCAGGCGGCGTGACCTACGATTTGTGGGAGGGCAATAACTTGGCTGCTGGCTATTACGTATATACCTTCATTTCGCATGGTACTGCGGGCAACAGCAATGCGCTGCCGGCCAAGGGCAATGTCAACGTGGACGTCAAAGCGTTCTTGACCAAGTTGCAGGCGTTGCGCGGCGGCGATGGCCGCTACAACAGCAGTTTGTATCTGCAGGTAGTGGAGGCCGGCTTCGAAGTCACCGGTGGGATGGGCACGGTGTCGCTGACCGGGTCGATTGCGGCCAACTAAGTGCGGCGATGATCGCGTCGTCGGCTGCGATGGCGCGCAGTTGGCGCGCGTCCGGTGCCGGGTGCGCGCTAACGTGCGTGTCTGCATCGCGGGAAGACGTGCGAATCTCGTGTCATTTTCTTGATGCAGCCAAGTGCCATGCATCGCGCGTCATCGAGCGCGGTGCATGGCGCGTACTGGCTATGGCGTGGCCGTACTGTCGGTCGCTGCTACAACGCCACCAGTTGGATGCTGTCAAACACGATTGCCGGGCTGAGGTAGCCGTTGTCCGGGGAGCCGGAGGCAATGCCGATCTCGATGCGGTTGCTGCCGGCCTGCAATGCAGAGGCGGGGATGTCCACTTCGTACAGGGTGTTGTTGCCGCGCGTCGTGCCCCGCGTGATGCCGCGTGTCTTCGGTTGCGTGGGGGCAGCAGGCGCCGGTCCGCTCCAGCGTGCATTCACGCTGATCTGCGGGCGTGCACTGCCCTGGGCCAACGGCACGAAGATGCGCAGGCGATAGCCGCGTACCTCGTTGGCGGCCAGGGTGAAGTCGATCCGGCTCGGTGTGTTGATGCCGCGCCACTGTACCGCCGGAAAGCTGCTCAGACTGCTCGACCCGACGGTGTAGGTCACCGGAGACCAGCGCATGCGCGCATCGGAAGGGTGTGCATGCGGTAACAGGTCCGCGTATCTGAACCCAGCCGGCGTGCCATCGGGAATGCCGATCTGCCACTTCAGGATGCCTGGTAAGGCGACCGCTTGCAGTGTGGCTTGCGCAGTGGCGTTGGCAAACACGTCAATGTCGCGCTGTGCTACTTCCAGTTCGTTCTGGTAGAGCGTCATGCGATAGCTGCCCGGGCGCACACCTGCCACCTGATAATCGCCGTTGCCGTCGGCGGTGCCCCAATATTGCGCCTGCGCGTTGCGCAGACCGATGACTGCTGGCTGGCCGGGTAACACGCCACTGACGTGCCCACTGACTGCGCCGCGCCCGTTTGCCGGCAAATAGCCGGCCAGACCCAGCGCGCCATCGACAAACTCGGTGTTGAGCTGGCTGTTGGACGGTGCGCTGCCATCGGTGAACAGCAGCCCATACACACCATGCAGGCCACCACGAAATGCGTCGGTCTGGGTGTGATCGGAATACATGTAGTTGTAGAGTTCATGTGTCACACGGGTCTTTTGCGTGGCGATATCCTTGAAGAAGGGGCCGCCCGCACTGCGCTCACGGTTGCCCATTAGCATGAACACTGCAACGCCTGAGCCGCCGACGCCATGCACCTGGTCGTCCATCATCCGGCGTGCGGAATAGAATTTGGAACTGGTGCGTCCATCTGGCAACAGAAATACATCGTCGCCTTCGATCGCCGTGCCGACATTGGAATCGGGTTCTTGCTGCGCATTCGGCAACCTGGGCACATTCAAGCGGGCGACGAAGCGCAATTCGCCCACCGGTAGCAAGGTTGGCGCATACGTGGCCATGTAGATCGCGTTGCGGCCCTTGCGCACGATGTAGTACTGGATCAAATCGCCGGCCTTGGCGGACACGACGATCGTGTCGCCCACGATGCGTGCGTCCACGCTGGCGCTGCCCAGCCCCGAAGCGATGTGCGAGCCCTTCGGTTCGGTGGTCTGCAATTCGTTATTGCGATAGCACATCGACACGATATCGCCATTGTGTGCATTGACCGAAAACACCAGCTCGGCACCGCTGTCGACAATTACGCGATCGCCGCTGCGGGTGAACCCGAAGTCGGCCAATGCAGGTGCGTTGACGCCGGCATAGAGCAACAGCGCGTAGGCGAAGGTGTGCAGGTGATGACGGGGCATGGTGGTGACCTTGCGGACGCAGGACAGCGGTGCGATGCAGGCGCGCGATGCTAGGCGAGCGCCGGAGACAGAGAATGTGCGCACTGTTCGAAATTCCAGCAATCAAGACGGGAGTGGTTGGCCGAATGCGGGCATCGCTGACCGGTCGGTGCAGTGGGTAGTTGCGATTGGCAGGAAGAGCGCATGCACCAGCGACGCTAGCAGACCATAGAACGCATTTGTCAGGTAGACGTGGGCGGCGTCGAGCCAACGCGGTGCACGAGTGGCACATGCCGCAGATCGCCAGCGGCTGCCAGCTGGCGATGAACGTGGTCACTTCGTTGGCTGCTCTATGACAGGACGACATCATTGCAGGGCTCAGCGCAACCTGTCCCGTGCCGAGGCGATGTCGGCCATCCATTGTTCGCGCTTGCCGATCATGAAGCGATGTTCGTTTCCGTCGCTCAACCGCACCGCCAACGATGTCGGCGCGATCGGCAGCAGGCCGAATAGGCGCGTCCAGCAGGGCTGCACCGCCACGATCTGCCGAAAAGGCACGCTCAACGATGGTGTTTGCACATTGAATGCGTGTGGCTGGAACAGCAACGCGTCGGTGGTGAGAATCAGACGCCCGCCCACCGCTTCCATCCCGCGCTGAAGATTGGCGGGTGCTTGACGCAACACCTCGCGATCAATCGAACGCAAGCCGCCACCTTGGAATAGCGAACTCACGGTCGTGCAGCGGCAATGTGGGCACGTGACATGTGCCAGTGCGAGACGCCAAGGTTGCCGAGCACTTCAAGGAACGAAACCGAAACCATGCGATAGGCCTAGTGGACTACATCACTGCAGCGAACGCCGCCCGCCAGACGCGGTAGCACGCCATGACAGCACATCACCCGTGTACGCCAGACTACCGCCGATCAGGTACATCAGCAGATCGTGCAGGGTGGCGGTATTGCCGAGCGCGATGTAAGCAGCGCTGCCAGGCCGCAGCCCCAGGCGGTCGGCCAGGTGGATCGCCTGCAAGGCTTCGATCAGGCACCCGGTGGCCGCCGCTTGCACGCAGGCCCGCCGTGGCGCGAGCGCGAGCATGCCACGCAGCCCGCAGTAGACCAGGATCACCGCCAGCACATCGCCCAGGCTGCCGCGCACCCACGGCCCGCCGAGCTCGCCGGCGCCGATCGCCACTTCGATGGCCAACACGGTGCTGGCGATCAGCAGGTAGAGCGCGCGGACACGCATCGAAAGACGGCTCATCGCGCTTTTGCACGCGTGCGTTGGCGGCCTTGCGTATAGGTCGTACTGAGCGGAAGACGGACGCTGCGCTCGCGGTCGGTGAGCGTGACCTGCACCTGCCAACGGCCCGGCAGCTCGCTCGCCTCGGTGCGCACGGTCATGCTGACGTGTGCAAGGAAGACATTGCGCGGATCACCGCCGATTGGTCCTTGCAGGCACGGCGCATCAACCGCGTTCTGCTCGGCGTGTCCGGTGGGGTCGATGACCCGGATGCTGCACACCACATCGGCGCGCTGCTGCGCATCCAGGCCCGGATGAGAGATAAAGATCAGCAGAAACAGCGCATCGCCGGTGCTGACATGATCCACCTCGTTGAAGTGCGGTGTGGTGTCGCTGGGCGCATTCCACTTTGCCGCCCAGTCCGCATCCGAGGTCAGCAGCAGGCTGGCGCCGAATCCCTGGACCATCTTACGGCTGGGCGAATCCGGAATCGCCTCGCCCTGCCGGTTGATCCATCCCGATTGGGCAGTGGTCGACAGCGGCAGCAACAGCAGTAACGCGACCAGTGACGACAGCGGGGGAGGTGGCAGGCGCATGAACAATCCTTGGCGAGCGCATTCCGCTGAAACGGGAGCGGAGCCGTGAAGCGGTGTGCCGGTAGATCAATGATGAAACGCGATGCTGACGGGTGCGGCGTGCATGGGGCGCGCCGCACGCGCTTACTTCAGATAGGCGCGCGGCAGCGGGCCGGCCTGCTGCATGTAGCGGTCGCGCAGCTCGCTCTGGCGCGAGCGCATCGGCATGTCACGGCCGCCCATCCAGACCTGCTCGGCGTAATGGGCAACATCCAGCGGGTCGCCCTCCCACAGCACCAGGTCGGCCTGCTTGCCTACCGCAATGCTGCCGATGCGATCGCCAACGCCGAAGATTTCCGCTGGCACACGGGTCAGACCGGCCAGGCCGGATTCCCACGGTAGGCCATTGGCGACCGCATTGCCGGCCAGCTGGCGCAGCTTGCGTGCGTTGTGCGAGGCATCGCCGTTTTGGGTAAAGCTGACCTCCACACCGGCAGCGCGCAGACGTGCGGCGTTTTCCAGCGTTGCGCCGATCTGGTCGAAGGTCGATGGCAGATCCGCCAGCGCGTCGACCAGCACCGGGACCTTGGCCTGCGCCAGTTGTGGCGCGAGCTTCCATGCTTCGGCGCCGCCGGCAATGGCAATGCGCACCTTCTCGCGCTGCGCCCAGCGCAATAACTGGCGGATGTCGGCCGCGCGTTCCACCTGCACCACGATGCGCCCCTGGCCGGCCAGATATTTTGCCAGTACGCCGCGCCCGACCGGGGTCAGCAATGCATGTGGCGAATCGGCCGGGATGCGTCCGCGCGCTTCGGCAACAAGTTGATCGAGCAACATCCATTGCGCCGCACGCGAACTGCCGGTGAGACCGGACGCCGCTGCACCAAGACGGAGAAACAGCGCATGTGGGCCCAGCGGATCTGGGCTGCCGTCCAGCCGCACGATGCCGCCCTGGCCGGCAATGAAGGCGCCGCTGGTGGTGGCGCCGAGCGCGGTGAAGCCAATGCCTTCCACACGCGCCACCGGCACCAGTACCGAATCGGGGTTGTAGGCCAGGGTGACGTCGAATTCCGGGCGCATCGGTTGGTCGGCCAGCTTGACGCCGCTGTCCACCGTGCTCTCTTCGCCGGACACTTCTTCGATGCCGATCTCGGTGATGCCGCCGAACAAGGCCGGTGTCAGTGGGCGGCCTTTCGCCTCGACCACACGGCCATCGCTAGGCGCCGTCAAGTTGCGGCCGATGGCGCGGATCACGCCGCCCTGCACCAGCACGTCGGTGTTCTGCAGCGTGCCCTGCGCGGTGGCGGTATGCACGGTAGCGCCGCGTATCAAGACCTGCTGGCCGAAGGCCGGCAATGCAAGCGTGGCCATGAGCAAGGCAGCGATCGCGTGCAGACGCGGGCGCACACCGGTTGCGCGGCTCATCGTGCCATCTCCTGGCCAAGCATGAAGTCCGATACTGGCTGCAGTGCGCGGTTGTGCCGGTCGTAGACCTGTGCGCCGTCGATGTACACCTGGTCGGCCAACGCATACGAGCTGAAAGGGTTGCCGTTCCACATCACCACATCGCCCATCTTGCCCGGCTCCAAGGCACCGGTCTGCTGCTCGATGCCGAGCGCCTTGGCGGCGTTGCTGGTGAGCCAGCGGATGGCACGCTCGGGCGGAATCTCCATGCCGCTGCGACGCGCGTTGGCGATCACCTTGGCGGCCTCCTGGTTGAGCCGCTGGATGCCTTCTTCCGAATCCGAATGCACGATGGCGCAGCTGTTGGCCGGGCGATCGACCAGTGCGATGTTTTCCTGGATACCGTCGAAGGCTTCCATCTTGAAGCCCCACCAATCGGCCCAGAGCGCGCCGCAGACGTTTTCCTGCGCCAGGCGGTCGGCCAGCTTGTAGGCCTCCACCCCGTGATGGAAGGCCGCGATGTGGAAGCCAAATTCCTTTGAGAGATCCAGCATGGTCGCCATTTCATCGGCGCGGTAGCAGTGGATGTGCACGCGGATATCGCCGTTGATGGCGCCGGCCAAGGTGTCGAGCTTGAGATCACGCTTGCCGCCGGCATCGCCGCCGCTGTCGTTGTCGCCGCCGCTGCTCCACCAATGACGCTTCTGTGCGGTCTTCTTTTTCGGTGCGTTCTTCTGCAGATACTCGGCCGCATCGATGAACGCGGCGCGGTAGCCGGCCACGTTGCCCATGCGCGTGCCGGGGCCACCTTTCTGGCCATACACGCGTTTGGGGTTCTCGCCGCAGGCCATCTTCAGGCCCCACGGCGCGCCGGGAAATTTCATCCCCTGGTAGGTGGTGGACGCCACGTTCTTGAGCGTGACGCCGCGCCCGCCGATCAGATTGGCCGAGCCCGGCAGAATCTGCAGCGAGGTGATGCCACCGGCCAGCGCGGTGCCGAAGCCAGGGTCCTGTGGCCAGATCGAATGCTCGGCCCACACGTTGGGCGTGACCGGTGCGGTCATTTCGTTGCCGTCGCTGTGCGCGCTGACGCCCGGGCTGGGGTAGACGCCCAGATGCGAGTGCACATCGATGATGCCGGGCGTCACCCACTTGCCGGTGCCGTCGATGCGGCGCACATCCGCGGGCACCTCGAGCGCCTTGCCGACAGCGGCCACCTTGCCGTCGCGCAGCAGCACGTCGGCATCGTCCAGCCGCTCGCCGGTGCCGGTCAGCACCGTGGCATGCTGGATCAGCACCGGACCGGACGCAAGCGCACGGTAGGTGCTGGGGTAGGGGTCTTGCACGAAGCGCGGTGCCGCAGACGCAGGCCCGCACAGCACCGCCGCGCCCAGCGCGGCGAACAGGATGGAACGCATGGATTTCCCCCGGTGAAACGAACGCGTAGGCCGCAAACCTAGCCGCCAGCGCCATGCTTGCCAAGTGCTGAAGGTGCGGTTGCGGCTGCTTCATCACATGCAAGCGTGCATGCTGTGCCGTATTCCTCAGGGGGAACGTCGATGATTGCCAAAACAGAGCGCAATAAGCAGGCCGATGTAGTGCTGGCTTTCTGGGAGCTGGCCGGTTCGGCCCGCTGGTTCACGCACAACGATGCATTCGATGCCAATTTTCGTCAGCACTTCAGCGAGCAGCATTTTGCTGCTGCGCGGGGCGACTATGCGCATTGGATGGCGCGTGCCGAAGATGCGCTGGCGCTGCTGATCCTGCTCGATCAATTTCCGCGCAATGCCTTTCGCGGTAGCGCCCATGCCTACGCCACCGACGGGCTGGCATTGCAGCATGCCAAGCAGGCGCTCGCCAGCGGCTTCGATCAACAGGTGACGGCGCAATTACGCCTGTTTTTCTATCTGCCCTTCGGGCATGCCGAAGACGCCGATGAGCAGGCGCGTGCGGTGCAGCTGATCACTGCGCTGGGCGACGCCGAGAGCACCCACTCGGCGCTGGAGCATCAGCGCATCATTCAGCGCTTTGGCCGGTTTCCACACCGCAATGCGGTGTTGGGACGTGATGCCACGGCAGAAGAACAGCAGTTTCTGGACGAAGGCGGGTTTGCCGGTTGAAGACCGGCGTCGGTTAGTTGCATGCCGGCGGTTGCGGTTTGCCGTGCGGCGTCTGCAACGACGGCGCTAGCGCCGAACTAGCGCCGAACTAGCGTCGGCCTTGCAGTGGGTGGATGCGTGCCACGCGCAATGCCGCAACAGCGATCGCGCATGCACTAAAGAACCGATCAGCAGCCGCCCGGCAACGCTTCCGAACGCCAGGTGGGGCCTTCGCCGAGCAGTAAATAGAACCCGTAACTTTCGTAGCCGCTTTCCGACAGCACGAAATCGAGCGTGCCGTTGCCGTCGATATCGCCGAACTGCAACAGATGCGTGCGCAGCGGCAGGTCTTCGCAATCGTCGCAGCCGCTCGCAGCGTGCCCCTTGCGGAACTGCCAGCGGCTGCCGTCATGTTCGAAGATCGCAAGCACGACGAGCACGCCGGTGGGGTTGTCCGGATTGCCGGTCTTGATCGGATGATTGGAGGTCAGCACGGCCACGCGCCGCTGCGGTTGCTGCGTATCGGTGACGATCTGCAGCGCCGCCAGGTCCTGAGCGCGATCGGCATTGAACGCTGCCAGCGCCTGCGTCAGTGCTGCCGGCTTGACGCTCTTGTGCAGTTGCGCGGTCTCGCCCGCTTGGCGGAAAAGCTCGGCCTGTTCGCTGGCAGTCGCCGCCCGGCCGGCAAAGCGCTTGCCGGGGTTTACGTCCACCGTCGACAGCAATGGCGAATCGGCCAACGTGGGGTTGCCCTTGATGCGCAGCTTCGCAGTGCCGCCGCACATGCTGTTGTCGTCCACCGTTAGCGCCGCAAGCCGCAGGTTGCCGGCGGAAACGCCTGCATTGAAGATCTGCAGCGGCTGGCTCAGCAGCGCATTGGGCAGGGTCGATTCCTTCGCCACGCTCTTGCCGAGCCATACCGGGATGTATTCCAGCGGAGCGTCGGTCGGCTGCTTGTCGTAGGTCTGGACCAGCAGCACGGCGCGCGACGGTTCGGCTGCGTAGGCGGCCAATGGCAGCAGTGCGGCCAGGGCGAGAGAGCGCAAGCGGGTGTGCATTGCAGCGATGTCCTTGTGCAGGTTGATCCATGAAAAAACGGACGCTCCAAGGAGCGCCCGTTTCGGTCTGCGGTGTGCCAAGCAGCTTGCATCTGTGCAAGTCGTGGTCGCACGGGTCACGCGAGCGCCGCACTCTACATGTGCGAGATGACGCGTGCGCGGCAACCGCGACCCTGCAGCGACCGCCCAGTGTTGCTCAGTACTTCGCCACACCATTGTCTACTTCGTCCGACCAGGCATCGATGCCGCCGGTGACGTTGTAGACATTGGTAAAGCCCAGGCTGCGGAAATGTTCGGCCGCCTGCAGGCTGCGACCGCCGCGGTGACACAGGAATGCCAGCGGGGTGTCCTTGGGCAGCTGTTCGATCGCGGCACGCTCGTGCGCATCCAGGGTGCGGAACGGTGCGGCCACGGTGGCCAGCGCACGCTCGTCGGCCGGGCGCACGTCCACCAGGGTCAGGCCGCCGGCCTTGAGGCGATCGTCGGCATCGCGCACCGACAGCTCCTGCACCGGCTTGGGCGCATTGGGGTTGTCGATGGCCAGGCCGCGACCGCGGATGTCGTCCACCCAGTCGATGGTGATGCCGTCGGCGCGGCGTGCGCTGGCCAGGTCGAACTGCACGCGCAGGCCATTGGATTCGGCGGCAATGGCGTTCGGATTGGTTGGCGCCAACTGGAAATTGGGCTGGAAATTGGCATCGATGGCCAGCGTCAACGACGCATCCGGCGCATCGGCCAGCGCGCCCTTGAGCATCTCCACCGCAGCCGGGGTGATGGTGATCTTGGGCGGGCTGCGATCCGGCGCCTGCAGGCCGAGCATGCTGCTCAGCTCGCCGCTGTCGGCCATCTGCAGGATGATGTCGCTGCCGCCGATCAGCTCGCCGTCCACGTACAGCTGCGGAATGGTCGGCCAGTCGCCATAGGCCTTGATGCCCTCGCGGATCTCCTGGTCGGCCAGTACGTTGACGTGGGCATAGTCGATGCCCAGCCCGTCCAGCACGCCGACTGCCTTGGCCGAAAAACCGCACTGCGGCATGCCGGGCTGGCCTTTCATGAAGAGCACCACGCGGCTGGATTGCAGCAGCGTATCGATACGGGAACGCAGGGCGGGATCGAGGGACATGGCAGCACTTCGGTGAGAGCGTGGAGACCGGGCATTCTACGCCGCATGGCATCATGCGGCATGACCACGCCGGAAACGCTGTATCGCATCCCCTCCCACCCCTACCGCTGGGTGGGCTTGTTCGCTCTCTCGCAGGCTGCGGTGGCGGTGCTGTGGTGGCATCTGGGCTGGGGCTGGGGGCTGCCGGCGCTGCTGCTGTCGCATGCGCTGTTCGTGGTGCCGGTGTTCCTGCCGCGCGCGCGCCTGTATGCGCCGGTGCTGGCACGGCTACCCGGCCGCGTGCCGCATGTATGGCTGACCATCGATGATGGCCCGTCCGACGACACTCCGGCCATCCTCGACCTGTTGGACGCTTATGATGCCAAGGCCACCTTCTTCGTGGTCGGCGCGCGTGCCGAGCAGCGGCCGGAACTGGTGCGCGCGATCGTGCGCCGCGGGCACGGCATCGGCAACCACAGTCATACCCATCCGCAGGCGTGGTTCTGGGCGCTGGGGCCGCGCCGCATGGCGCAGGAAATCGGTCAGGCGCAGCGCGTGCTGGCCTGCATCACCGGCCAGGCGCCACGGCTGTACCGCTCGGTGGTGGGCATGACGAACCCCTTCGTCGCCTCGCCACTGCGTGCCCACGGGCTGACTCGCGTGGCCTGGAGCGCGCGCGGTTTCGACGGCGTGCATTGCGAGCCGGGGACCACCATCGCGCGCATCGTGCGCGACCTGCAGCCCGGCGCCATCGTGCTGCTGCACGAAGGTGCTGCGCACGGCCATAACCTCACCATCCTGCGCGGCGTGCTGGAGGCGATGCAGGCGCGCGGATTGGTGGGGCGGCGGCCGGATTAAGCGCGACCAGGACAACAGCCGTGCTCGCTGCAAGGCGGGCGCAATCAGTGTTGGGGCTGCATGTACCGCCTGTACACGGCAATTCCTTCGCCCCTGCCATCTCTAATCGACGAGTGCTCGCTACGGGTAGCCGTCGTTCGTAGCGCATTGCTCAGCGCGGCTCGGCCACGATCAGCCAATTGTTGAACGGCGTGTTGCCATACAGCGGCGCGAACGTGGCGCGCAGACCGGCCGCCTCCAGATGCGCTTGCAGACTGTCACGGGTGGGATAGCTGCGCGGCATGCGCTGCATCCAGCCGCTCAGATGCGCCAGCACGTCGGTGACGCGGCTGGTACGGCCGCGGCTGCTGGCATCGCCCAGCGCGCTGCGGATCACCAGCTTCGCACCGGGCGTGAGCATCTGCGCCACGCTGCGTAACAGACTGGCCTGCATGTCCGACTGCAGATACTGCAGCACATCCAGAATAGTGACGCTGCCCTGATGCTGCGGCCACGCCACACTCAGATCGACCACTTCGAACTTGGTGTTGCCCAGGTTGGACCGCTGCGCGATGTGCTGCGCGCGACGGATCTTGGACGCATCCACATCCACACCGTGATACGCCAGCGCCTGACCATCGGCGCGCAGCGCATGGGCAAGCAGGCCCAGCCCGCAGCCCAGATCCAGCACCGGCGCGGTGGTCTTGCGCAGCTCGGCCAGCACACCCGGGTACAGCGGGTCGGTGCGCAGCTTGGCCTGCGTGTAGTAGTAGTCGTAGCGGTTACCCAGCGGATGCGGCGGCAGAAACGCGCTTGCAATCTTCAATGCCTGCGCGCGGCTCATCGGTTGGGTGGCAGTGCTGTGCAATGTCGTTCCTTGGCAATCAGGCGTGTCGCGCGGCTAGCTTAGGGCCTGTCGGGCTGATTGCGGTAGGGCCGAGTCATGTTTTTGAGCGGCGTAGCCGTATTCGAAGGGGCGGTCTTTTCCGAAATTGCACGCGGTGAGGTGGTGCTGTGGCGCGTGTACCGACGAACGTTGTGCCGCAGATGCAGGGTCAGAGATTCGTATGCAAAGGCACAACGCAGATGTGCGCCAAACAGTGCTGGGATTTAGACAGTCGTGTCCAGGGATCCCACAGCGCCCAGCGCGTCACGCGCCGCCGGCAACGCCAATGCTGTCCAACGCGCATACATCTCGCCGGAGGGGTGCAGGCCGTCGTCCACCAGCATGTCCGCCGCATCGCCGGCATCGCGGCTGGTGGCCGTGATGTCGACAAAGCGCACGCCGTGCGCGCTGCAACGGTCGGCAGCGATCGCGTTGAAGGCATCGATCTGTGCGCCGATCAGCGCGGCATCGCCGCCTTGTGCACGCGCAAACGGAGTCAGACCCCAATCGGGAATCGACAGCACGAACACGCGTGCGGGATGGCCTTGCGCAAAGGTCATTGCACGCAGCAGCAGCGCATCGAATTGCTGGCGGTACTCATCCAACGCGCGCCCGCGGTATTGGTTGTTGACGCCGATCAGCAGGCTCACCAATTCGAACGGGCCTTGCGGTGCCGCGGCGTCGATACCCGCCTGCAACTCGTCGGTGGTCCAGCCGGTGGTGGCGATGATCTGCGGTGGCGCCACGTTCCAGCCGTAACCACGCAACCCATCCGCCAATTGCATCGGCCAGCGCTGGGCGGGCGCGACGCCTTCACCGATGGTGTACGAATCGCCGAGCGCCAGATAGCGCAGCGGCCTGCCAAGCGCCGCCATCACGCCACGCTGCGCGACTTGAGCGGAACCACCTTGGTGACCGCTTCGGCGCGGCGTGCCAATGCGCGGTCGATGCGGGCGAACACATCGCGCATGACGCTGGCTTCGGGCATCAAGGTCACGCGGAAGTGATGGCGATACGGCACGTTGAAACTGGAGCCTGGGACGACCAGCACGCCTTCTTCATTCATCAGGTCGAGTGCGAACGCGTGATCGTCGAAGTTGCGCGCCGCCGCACCCACCACCGCCGGGAACGCGTACAGCGCACCGGCCGGTGCCACCAGCGACAGATGCTCGCTGGCCGCGCAGGCCTCGATCACCGCGCGGCGGGTTTCATACAAACGACCACCGGGAGCGCACAACGCCGAAATGGTGTCCGGCCCGTTCACCGCCGCATCGATGGCGTACTGGCCCGGCACGTTGGCGCACAGGCGCAGCGCGCCGAGCAGGTCCATCGCGTTGCGCAGGTCGTTGATGCGTGCCTGATCGCCCGACAGCAGTGCCCAGCCCACCCGCCAACCGCAGGCGCGATGCACCTTGCTCAGGCCGCTGAAGGTGATGCACGGGTGCGCACCTGCCAGGGGTGCCACCGGCACGAAGGCGGCGGCGTCGTAGAGCACCTGGTCGTAGATCTCATCGACCATCAGCAGCAGATTGTGCTTGGTGGCGATCGCCACGATGCGCTCCAGCAGCTCGCGCGAATAACTGGCGCCGCTGGGGTTGTTCGGATTGATCAGCACGATGGCGCGGGTGCGCGAGGACACCAGCGTCTCGATCTCCACCGGGTCCGGCTGAAAGCCGTTTTCCGGCGCGCAGCGGTAATACACCGGGCGGCCGTCGTTGAGAATGGTCGCCGCCGACCACAGCGGGTAGTCGGGCGAGGGCACCAGCACTTCGTCGCCGGGGTTGAGCAGCGCACGCAGCGACAGGTCGATCAGCTCGCTGACGCCGTTGCCGATGAAGATGCGGTCTGGATGCGCATCCGGGTGCTGACGCCGCGAATACGCCTTGGCGACCGCTTCGCGCGCTTCCGGCAGGCCCTGCTGATGGGTGTAGGGATCGGTGCGGCCCATGTCGTCGGCGATGGCGCGCTGCAGATGCTCCGGTGCGCGGAACCCGAATGCACCCGGGTTGCCGATATTGAGCTTGATCAGCTTGCGGCCCTGCGCCTCCAACTCCCGCGCTCGTCGCGCCAGCTCGCCCCGGATTTCGTAGCGGACTTCGGACAGACGCTCACGAATCGCGAGCGGCTTTTGCGGGGCAGTGGACATGCGACGGGCCGGTGGTAGGCGTGAGACTTGGCATGGTATCGGAAATATGACAGGCGGACATGCTTGCATCGGCAACGATGTCAAGAGGGGCGCGTGAGCCGCGCGGCAGGACCGGATTGCACAAGCCGCTGCGCCCCAGCCAGCTAGAATCGCCCCATGAGCGACATTCCCCCCGATTACCCCACCCTCCAATCCATCGGCTGGCCCTGGCCCGGGCCGCCCGAAGAGGCGGCCTGGCAGGCGGTCTTCGCCGCGCATCCGCAGGCGATGCCGGCGCGGGTGGTGGAGCAGCATCGCACCGGCTATGTGGTGGCCGATACGCCGGAGGCCAGTCTCAAGGCCGAGTCGTTGCCGGAATGGCAGCGGCCGCGGTTCCCGAGTCATGAACGGGCCGCGGTGGGCGATTGGGTGCTGATGGAGGGCAAGCGCATCGTGGCGCTGCTGCCGCGGCGCACCTCGATCAAGCGCGGGGCGGCCGGCGAGCATTACCACCAGCAGGTGATCGCGGCCAATATCGATACGGTGTTCATCGTGTGCGGGCTGGATGCGGACTTCAATCCGCGTCGCATCGAGCGCTATCTGCTGCTGGTGGGCGGTGGCGGTGCCGAGCCAGTGGTGGTGCTGACCAAGGCCGATCAGACCGAATACGCCGAGGATGCGTTGGCAGTGTTGGAAGAACTGGAAGCGCAGAACATCCCGCTGCTAGCCGTCAATGCCAAGGATCCGGACAGCGTGGCGGCGTTGCGGCCGTGGCTGGGCGATGGCCGTACCGCGGTGCTGGTGGGCTCGTCCGGTGCCGGCAAGTCGACGCTGACCAACACCTTGCTCGGCACGCAGAAGATGAAGACCAATGCGGTACGCGAGAACGATTCGCGCGGCCGGCATACCACCACCCACCGAGCGCTGATTCCGTTGCCCTCCGGCGCCTGCCTGATCGATACGCCCGGCATGCGCGAGCTCAAGCCCACCGGTGAGGAAGATCTGGCCGAAGGCGGTTTTTCTGACGTGGAGGCCCTGGCGGCACAGTGCCGCTTCAACGATTGCGCACATATCGCCGAGCCCGGCTGTGCGGTGCGGGCAGCAATCGAGGCCGGCGAGCTGGATCCGGAGCGGGTGGCCAATTACATGAAGCTGCGCGTGGAAGTGACCGCTGCGGCCGAAAAGCTCGCCATCCGCGTCGCCCAGAACGCCCGTGGCAAGGGCTCGGGCAAGCGGCCGGCCAGCGTCGATCGTCCCGGCCGGCGCTGATGCCAGCGCGCAAGGGGCCGCCGGACATCGTCCACCACGCGGCGCTGGATGCGCGCCTGGTCAAGGCAGTGCGCGGTGTGCGCCTGCTCGCCCTGGCGAGCTGGCCGCGCTCGCTACAAGAGCCGTTTCTGCAGAGTGTGGCGCGCGGGCAGCCGGAATTGCCGCAGGTCGATTACCCAACGCTGGAGTTCGGCGACACCCGGCGCGAACTGGCCGCCATCGCCAAGGACGCCGATCCGCATCATCCGCTGGGCGCGTACCTGATCGATTCGGCGCATAGCTGGAGTCTTGCGGCCGGTTTGCTGGAATCGTTGGGCACCCGCGCGGTCAGCGATTACTCGGCGCAGTTGTTCGGCGTGCCCGACGATCCGATGCCGGGCAATGGGCCGAGCACGCGCGAAGCAGCACGGCATTTCATCCAGATCGCGCAGGAACTGGATCGCGAGCTGATGGCGCCGGAAGAGCAGGTGCCTGTGTCGGCGACGGCATTGCGCATGCAGTTGCAGAACGACCTGGATGCGTTCTTCGAAGGACGCGTGATCACCGTCGTGCTCGACCCGGATCTGCTCGCCAAGGCGGCTGCCGGCGCGCACCGTATCCGCTTGCGCACCGGTGCGACGTTCAGCGATTACGACCGCGCGCAACTGTTCCATCACGAAGCGCTGGTGCATTCGCTGACTGCGCTCAACGGGCGCGCGCAGGTACATCTGCCTAGCCTGGGCATTTCCTCGCCGCGCACGACCGCCACGCAGGAGGGCTTGGCCACATTCGCCGAGCAGATCACCGGCAGCATCGATATCGAACGCATGAAGCGCATCAGCCTGCGCATCGAAGCGATTGCGATGGCGCGCTCGGGTGCGGATTTCATCGAGGTCTTCCGCTATTTCACCGCAGGCGGGCAGAGCGCTGCAGAAAGTTTTTCATCGGCGCAGCGCGTATTCCGCGGCGTGCCGACCAGTGGGGGCGGCGCCTTCACCAAGGACACCGTGTATCTGCGTGGCCTGGTGGCGGTGCACACCTTCTTCCGCCACTCATTGCAGCGCGACCAACTGCAGCTCTGCCGCTACCTGTTCGCAGGCAAGATGGCGCTTGGCGATGTGGCGCGCTTTGCACCGTTGTTCGACAGCGGCGTCCTGGTCGCCCCACGCTGGCTACCGCCGTGGGTGAGCCGCGTCAGCGGGCTGGCCGGCATGCTGGCGTTCTCGTTGTTCGCCAACCGCATCCGCATGGACCAACTGCAGCCGCCGGCAATGAATGTGTGAGGCAAGCCGCGGCGCGCAGCTTCACCGCATCGCGACGAAACTACTTCATTTATGAATAAATTAGGTGCTCGCCACGTGCTCTACACGAGGCTGCAACGGGCTGAATTGCACACTGGCCGCCTTGCCCAATCGGGCCACGACACGAGGCAACGCGATGAAAATTCTAATGGTGCTGACTTCCCACGACCAGCTCGGCGATACGGGTAAGAAGACCGGCTTCTGGCTGGAAGAATTCGCTGCGCCGTATTATGTGTTCAAGGATGCGGGTGCGGACATCACCCTGGTCTCGCCCAAGGGTGGCCAGCCGCCGCTGGACCCTAAGAGTGACGAACCCGACGCGCAGACCGACGCCACCAAGCGCTTCAAGCAGGACCCGGACGCGCAGAAGGCGCTGGGAAGCACGCACCGCCTGGCCGACATCAACGCTGGCGATTTCGATGTGCTGTTCTACCCGGGCGGTCACGGCCCGCTGTGGGATCTGGCCGAAGATGCGGATTCCATCGCGCTGATCGAAGCATTCGCCAAGGCCAACAAGCCGCACGGCCTGGTTTGCCATGCACCGGGCGCGCTGCGTCGGGTCAAGGGCAGCGACGGCAAGCCGCTGGTCAGTGGCCGCCGCGTCACCGGCTTCACCAATGGCGAAGAAGAGGGCGTGGGCCTGACCAAGATCGTGCCGTTCCTGGTCGAAGACGTGCTGACCGAACTCGGCGGCAAGTACGAAAAGGGCGCGGACTGGGGCGTGCACGTGGTCACCGACGGCACCCTGGTCACGGGCCAGAACCCGGCTTCGTCGGAGAAGGCCGCAGAAACCTTGCTCGAATTGGCGAAGCACTGATCTTGCAGGGTTACTGATCCTGCAAACGCTCCTTCCATGAGGGAGCCAAGCCCGGCACGCACGCCACTGGCGCGCGCGCTGGGATGCAGAGCGGTGATTGGGGTGAGGGTGCGATTTAGAGCAGCTAACAAAACTACTGCGCAGCCGCCAGGCGGGCGCGGCCGGTGCTCGGAATCGGCATGTACCACTCGTACGCTCCGGTTCCTGCGCGCCGTCCGCGCCCACCTGACGGCTGCTCGCTACGTTTTGTTAGCCGCTCTTACCAGACACCGCCGCAAATGACCGCCACCCAGCACCAGGTGCACGCATTAGGCACCGCGCTGCAACCAACGCACGCCGTAAGCCGGAAGCACAAGCGATACGCCATCACGCGATGCCGCGTTATCCGTATCATCGTCGATCGCCAACAGCGTCCATCCATCACCGATCGCCGCAAGCTCCACTTCAAGCGACTGATCGCTGAAGTTATGCACTGCAACAAAGCGGTCGCCACGCGTCAACGCGAACAGGCGGGGATCATCCAGCGCGACGCTGCCCAGTGCCTGGTCTGCAGCCAACGCGGCTAACGCGGCACGCTGCTGGATCAACCCACGCAAACGGCGGTACACCGTGCCGCTCAGGCTCTGTGCATCGTGCCGTTGCGCGGCAAGCTGCCAATCCATCGCCGGCCGATGCAACCAACGGCCTTCATGCTGGCGATGGGGATCGTCGCGGTAGCCGGGGTCATTGACCATCGCCAATTCGTCGCCCATGTAGATCAGCGGCACACCTGGCATGGCAAGCGCGATGGCATACAGCAGCACCAGCCGATTCACCGCAACCGCCAACGCCGCAGCATCGCCTGCCTCCTGCGCGGCCTGGATGCCTGCCAGTGCCGCTGCCATGCCGTTGGTGCCATGCACGCCGTCGCCGCTGCTCTGGAAACTCTCGCCGCGCGCGTAGCTGCCCGGCACGTCATTGGCATAGAAACGTGCCACATGGCGCAGCGAAAACGGCGGTTGCGCCGCACTGCCCGAGGCTTCGTGCTGCAGCACATTCCAGCCGATATCGTCGTGGCAACGCACGTAACTCAGCCATGCACAATCACGCGGCAACGGCGGGCTGTGCGCAATGACGTTGTGCAGGATATCGCCGCGTTGCAATGCCAGTGCCGACCATCCGGCCGCCATCAACGTGCTGTGGTACGCCAGATGGCATTCATGGCCTTGGTCCGCGCCGTTGCCGAAATACGGCGGCAGTTGCGTCATTGGCACGATCGCCTCGGCCTTCATGACCACCGCCGGCGCGATGATATCGGTGACCGCGCGCAACGCCACCAGCAAGGTGTGCGCCTCGGGCTGGTTCATGCAATCGGTGCCGGTGCGCTTCCACAGATAGGCAGTGGAATCCAGGCGGAATGCTTCCACGCCCAGATTGGCCAGCCGCAACATCGCCAGCGCCATGTCGCCGAAGACGGCAGGATTGCTCCAGTTCAAATCCCATTGATACGGATAGAACGTGGTCCACATCCACTGCCCGGTATCGTCCACCCGGGTGAAGTTGCCGGGCGCAGTGTGCGGAAACACCTGCCCCAAGCTACGTTCGTACTGGTCGGGCAGGGTGCGGTCGGCAAAGTGATGGTAGTAATCGAGATAGCGTGCATCGCCGGCACGCGCCGCCTGTGCCCAGGCATGGTCGTCGGCGGTGTGGTTGAGTACGAAGTCGGCGCACAGGCTGATGTCAGCCTCGCGCAGGCGGCTGGTGAGTGCGACCAGATCGTCGTTGGTGCCCAGCGTGGGCTCCACTTGGCCGTAATCGCTCACCGCAAAGCCGCCATCATTGTCGCCGGCCCGCGCACGCAGGAAGGGCAGCAGATGCAGGTAACGCACCCCTAGTTCTTGCAGATACGGCACGCGCTCGGCCACGCCTTGCAGCGTGCCGGCAAAGCGGTCTGCGTAAGCACTGTAGCCGAGCATGTGCTGCGCACCGAACCAGCCGGCGTGTCGTGTGCTGTCGAGCGTTTGCAACGCTTGCGGGCGTTGCCGGGCAAGATCGCCCAGCGCGCCCAGCCACTGCGTCAACCACGTCGCATAGTCGGTACGCTGGCCATACAGCGTCTGCAAGGCAACCAGTAAACGTGGCGCGTGCTGGTCGTAGCGCGCCATCAGAATGGCGGCGCGTTGCGGATCCAGCGGCGCGGCGAAGGCCGCGCGCAGTGCAGTGGAATCGATCGGGGAGGTGCTCATTGGAAGCCGCCGGGCAGGACCCGGCGCGGGGTCCTTAGAAGTCGTAACGCAGGCTGATGCTGGTGGTGCGGCCGGCAATCGAACGCGCGCGGATGATGCCATTGGCCGGAATGGTCGCTTCTTCGGCTTCGGTCAGGCCAAAGGTGTTGAATAGGTTGTTGACGTTGAGTGCGACAGTGAGTGCATCGGTCACCCGATAGTCGCCGAACAGGTTGACCTGCGTATAGCCGGGCATCTTCAACTGATTGGAATCCTGCGTGTAGGCATCGGTGGTGCCGATCAGGTTCACGCCAAACTGGTAGTGATCGCCGCGATAGCTGGGCGTGAGCTGCCACACCACATCGGCCTGCCGACGCGGCACATTGCCGGTGTTTTCCGGGGTGATCTGGTCCCGCGCGATTTCTGCATCGGTCCAGGTCAGGCCACCGTTGACGGTGAAACCTTGGTAGCGGTAGCTGGCTTCCAGCTCCACACCATGCGCTTGGTAGCTGCGGTTGAAGAAACGCTGGCTGGTGATTTCGAAGTTTTGTTCCTGGGTGCGTGCAGAGAACGCGGTGGCGAACAGGCTCAGCCCGTCGCGGCGCCACTTCAGGCCGGCTTCGGCCTGGCGCACCACGTTGACGCCTTCATCGGAAGACACCGACCCATCGTCGCGGACCACGCCGAACAACAATCGGTCTGCGTTGGCGCGTGCGCCGCGGCTGATGCGTGCAAAGGCACCCAGGTCGTCGTTGATCAAGTAATTGCCGCCCAGCGAGTACGACAAGTAGTTCCAGTCGTAGTTCACCGGGCGCGAGTTGGCGGTGTCGACGGTGGCCACGCGTTGCTCCACCGGCTGGATCACACCATCGCCGTTGACGTCCAGGTTCTGCGCGATGGCAGTGCCGTTGTAGCTGCCGCGCGCATCGCCCATGTCGTAACGCAGGCTGCCGTCGACGCTGAACTTGCCGCTGTCGAACGTCAACGCAACATAGGGAGCGTTGACGTCGTAACGCACGTCGTAGCTGCGGGTGACGCAGCAGTCGCCCCAGAACGGCGTGCCGTAGGCGTACAGGCCGCCACGCGACAGCGACACGCCGTTGGCGTCGACGACATTGAGCAGGCGGGAGTTGCGGCCCAGGCTCTGCACGTACGAATCCCAGGTCCAGTCCATGCCGATGGTCTGGCGCGAGGTGTAATAGCCCATGCGCAGATTCAACGTGCGGCCATCGCCACCGAATTCGCGCGAGACGCTCAGGTCGTTGACCACGTTGCCCAGGTCGTTGATCGCCACGTTGAACAAGTGCGTGCGCACGGCCAATCCGGAGTAGGCCTGGCCAACCTGCGGGCCGGTCGCCTGGATCAGTTGCGCACCGCTGCCACCAATGGCGGCCGCCAACGTCGCAGCATCGCTGACTTCAACAGGGAAGGGGCTGACGAAGCGGCCACTGTTGTCGGCGATGCGGAATTTATCGCTCAGGTTCCAGCCATTGCCCAGGTCGAACCAGGCTTCGGCGCCCAGCGTGCGCGAGATAGGATGCATGCCATCGCTGAGGTTGGTGCTGCGTGGCCCGTTGTTGCCGTCCAGGCCGATGTCGCTGCGGAAATTCGGGCTGTACAAGGTGTCGCGGCCTGGATCGAAACCGGGCAGGCGGCCCAGGTCGGGGGAGCCGTCGCTGCCGCGCACCGAGGTTGGCACTGGCAGGTAGCCGGCGGCGCGGTCGTTGAGGTACTTGCCGTAAAGGCGGACATACCCATTGTCGAACAGTCGGGTCAAGTTAGCCTTGAGCTGGCCGCCCTTATCGGTGCCGTAGCCGGCGTCGCGAATGCCGTCGCCCTGGCGAAAGAAGCCGCCGATATTGAACTGCCACTGCTCGGCGAACGGTGCGCCGTAATCGAAATCGATGCGGGTGCTGTCGTAGTCCAGACCGCGGCTCACGCCGACGCTGCCGCCTGCAGTGTCACCGGTCTTGCTGATGAAGTTGATGATGCCGCCGGGCGCATTGCTGGTGAAGGTGGACGCCGAACCGCCGCGGATGGCTTCGATGCGGTCCAGGGTGAAATCCGAGCGCAGGAAAATGTCGGAGTTGCCGAAGGCGATATCGCCGAACTCCATGACCGGCAGGCCGTCTTCCTGCAGCTGCAGGAACTTGGCGCCACCGGAAGCCACCGGCAAGCCGCGCACGGCGATGTTGGCATTGCCTTCGCCACCGCTGGATTCGGAGCGAATGCCGGGAATGTTGCGGAAGATTTCTGCGGTACTGCGTGGCGCCGATTGTTCGATCGCCTCGGCGCCGACGGTGCTGACCGAGACGCTGGATTTCAGTTTGGTGGTGGCGGTGGAGGTACCGGTGACGAACACCGAATCCAGGTTGACCGCGGCGCTGTCGGCAGCCCGTGCAGCAGCGGCGGTGTCCTGGGCCAGCGCGGCAGGCGCGCACAGGCAGGAAACGACCGCACAGGCCAGGGCATGCAGGCGCAGGGTGTGCAAGGTGGACATTGCGATTCTCTCTCTCTCACGGATGGTGGTGTGCCGACGCCTGCATCGTCCCCTCCCAGGGAGTGGCCGTGTGGCCTGCAGTGCGAGCGCAGTAATACGCTGCACTACAATCGATTGCAATCTTGCAGTGCAGCATGCGGACCGAGCGAATAAGGCAGAGATTTAAAGTGCGGCGATGTGTTGCGGCGCAGCGTTACAATCGATTGCAATGACGGCAGGGTACAGTGCGCTGCGGCCACTGGGAGCCGCACCGATGCCCAGGGCTCTGCATGTCGTCGACCGTTTCTCCGCTCTCTTTCGCGCGCATCCTGGCGCTCAATGCCGGATTTTTCGGCGTGCAGTACAGCTTTGGGCTGCAGCAGAGCAACATGAGCCCGATCTACAACTATCTGGGCGCCGACCACGCCAACCTGCCGTACCTGTGGCTGGCCGGGCCGATCACCGGCCTGGTGCTGCAGCCGTTCGTGGGAGCCTGGAGCGACCGCTCGGTCACGCGTTGGGGCCGGCGCATGCCGTACATGGTGCTGGGCGCGCTGGTATGCAGCCTGTGCCTGCTGGCGATGCCGTTCAGTACCGCGCTGTGGATGGCGGTGTGCCTGCTGTGGATGCTGGATGCAGCCAACAACGTGGCCATGGAGCCTTACCGTGCGCTGGTGAGCGACGTGCTGGCACCGCCGCAGCGGCCGCTTGGCTATCTCACCCAAAGCGCGTTTACGGGCTTGGCGCAGACGTTGGCCTACCTCACACCACCGCTGCTGGTATGGATGGGCATGAATCAGGACGCCGCCAACGCGCACCATATTCCCTACGTCACCATCGCCGCGTTCGTGATCGGCGCGGGTTTTTCCGCTGCATCGATTCTGCTCACGGCGCGCAGTGTGCGCGAGCCGGCGATCCCGCCAGCGGAGATCGCACGCATGCGCCAGGCCGGCGCTGGCCTGGGAGCAACCGTGCGCGAAATCGGCAGCGCGTTGCGCCAGATGCCACCGACCATGCGCCAGTTGGCGCCGGTGATGCTGTTCCAGTGGTACGGGATCTTTTGCTATTGGCAGTACATCGTGCTGTCGCTGTCGACCACGTTGTTCGGCACCACCGATGCCACCTCGCATGGCTTCCGCGAGGCCGGCCTGGTCAATGGGCAGATCGGAGGTTTCTACAATTTCGTTGCGTTTCTGGCGGCATTTGCGATGGTACCGGTGGTGCGTCGCTTCGGCCCCAAGTACACGCATGCGGCCTGCCTGGTCGCCGCCGGCATCGGCATGTGGCTGCTGCCGGGGATCGAGAACCGCTGGCTGATGTTGCTGCCGATGACCGGCATCGGCCTGGCCTGGGCCAGCATGATGGGTAATCCCTACCTGATGCTGGCCGACAGTATCCCGCCCGAGCGCACTGGTGTGTACATGGGCTTGTTCAACCTGTTCATTGTGTTGCCGATGCTGATCCAGATCGTCACCTTGCCGCTGTATTACGAACGCCTGCTGCACGGCGACCCGCGCAACGTGATCCGCCTGGCCGGCGCGCTGATGCTGGCAGCCGCAGTGGCGATGCTATGCGTGCGCTTGCGTAGGCTGAAGGCAGTGGTGGCCTAGTCACCACGCATGCGTTGCTGCGAACCAGGTGCCGTCGAGTGCTGTAGCGACAACGCTTAGTTGCGAGCAATTGCGCTCAGCTCGCCATCACGCACGCTCTTACGATTCCCGATTCCCGATTCCCGATTCCCGATTCCCGATTCCCCGCTTCACGCCGACTCGCGCACCACCAGCTTCACCGGCATCTGAACCGATTGCACCGTCTCGCCGGCAATCAGCGCCAGCAGGCGGTCCACCAGGAGCCGCGCGGCCAGACCCAGATCTTGCTGCACGGTGGTCAATGGCGGCTGGCTGTAGGCAGCCAGCGGGATATCGTCGAAGCCCACCAGCGAGATGTCCTGCGGTACGCGGTGGCCGGCCTCGACCAGTGCGCGGATCGCGCCAACGGCGATCACGTCCGAGGCAGCGAACAAGCCATCGGGCGGATCGGCCTTCTTGAGCATCGCGCGGGTGAGGCGGTAAGCATCTTCGCTGACGAAATGGCTGCGCGCGTGCAGCCGCGTATCGAATTCCAGCCCGTGCCGTTCCAGCGCGTGGCGGTAGCCGGCAAACCGCGGCGCCACCTCGGGCAACTGGTCATCGCCCAGGAAGGCGATGCGCTGGCGGCCGCTGGCGATGAGATGTTCAGTCGCGAGCACGCCGCCCTGGAAATTGTCGCTGCCCACGCTGATGTACGACTGCCCATCGATCCGGCTGCCCCACACCGCCATCGGCAGGCCGTCGCGTGCGGCCGCATCCAGCGCGGCATGTTCGGAACTTTGCCCGAGCACGATGACGCCGTCGGAGCGGCTGCCGCGCGCAAGTTGTTCTACCCAGCCGTCCTGATGTCGGTCCAGTTTGGAGAGCAGCATGCTGTAGCCGCGCCCGGTGAGTTCTTCTGCCAGTAGCGCCAGCATGGTCATCAGGAATGGGTCCGAGAGCGGCTGATCCAGCGCATGCATCATCGGTACCGCCACGCTCACCGTGTTGGAGCGCTTGGCGCGCAGGCTGCGTGCCACCGGGTCGACCTGGTAGCCGGCATCGGCAGCAATCTGCTTGATGTAGGCACGCGTGCGCTCTGCCACGACCGGGCTGCCTGCCAGGGCACGCGACACGGTGGATTCGGAAACACCGGCCATGCGCGCGATATCGGCCATCTGCGGGCGGGTAGTGAGCGTGGTGCGTTCTGAAGGTTTGGCCATGGCAGCGCGCTGCGGAAAAGCCAGAGTGTAATCAGTTCGCACTAGAGGCGGGTTGTTCGCGCGGTGGCGGCCGCTTGCGCGCAGCTGCGCTGCGCCGCCGCGCAGCTGCGCGCGGGTGCTGCGGTTTGATGCGCGCCCTGGGTCGGCAGGCAGGCCGGCTGCGCAAGTCCGGCACGCGTTGATGCGCGCGTGACGTGGCATGCATGGCACATGACGTCACTGCATGGCAGCAATTGCGCAGCCGTGCTGGCAGCTCAGCCCATGTAGAGCCCGCCATTGACCGCGTAATCGGCTCCGGTGACATAGGCAGCCTCATCAGACGCAAGCCAGGCACACAGGCCGGCAACTTCGATGGGTTTGCCGAGCCGGCGCACCGGCACCGAGGTGGCCAGGCGATCGAGCACATCCGGGGGAAAGCTGCTGATCGAGGCGCTGGCGATATAGCCCGGCGAGATGGTGTTGACGGTGACCCCGCGCGAGGCGACCTCTTGCGCCAACGCGCGACTAAAGCCGTGCATCGCCGCCTTGGCAGTGGCGAAATTGATCTGCCCGATCTGGCCCTTGTGCGCGCTGACCGAGCCGATGTTGACGATGCGTCCCCAGCCGCGTGATGTCATGCCATCGACCACCTGCTTGGTGATGTTGAACAACGAATGCAGGTTGCTGGCGATCACCGCATTCCAATCGTCGCGTGTCATCTGCCGAAACAAGGTGTCGCGGCTGCCGCCGGCATTGTTCACCAGCACATCGATCTCGCCGACTTCGGCCTTGACCTTGGCGAACGCGGCGACGGTGGACTCCCAATCGGCAGCATTGCCTTCGGAGGCCACGAAATCGAAGCCCAGCTCGCGCTGCTCGCGCAACCACGCCGCCTTGCGCGGCGAATTGGGCCCGCAACCGGCAACCACGGTATGCCCGCTGCGCGCCAGCTTCTGGCAGATCGCGGTGCCGACACTGCCCATGCCACTGGTGACGTATGCGATGCGGAGAGTCATTGGGTGTAACTCCTTCGGAGTTGGGGATTCGGGATTGGGGATAACGGGATTTGCAACAGCGGGCATCGGTATTGGCTTTTGCGAATCTCCAATCCCGAATGCCAGATCCCGGAAGCTGTCAGCGCGCCAACGGAAACAAGCCAAACAACAATCCGCCGGCCAGCATCAACATCGAAATCAGCACCGCCCACTTGAGTGTGAAGCGTTGATGGTCGGCGAAGTCGACCTTGGCCAAACCGACCAGCAGATAGGTCGATGGCACCAAGGGGCTGAGCAGGTGCACCGGCTGGCCGGCGAGCGAAGCGCGGGCCATTTCCACCGGGGTGATGCCGTAGTGGCCTGCGGCTTCGGACAGGATCGGCAGCACGCCGAAATAGAATGCGTCGTTGGACATGAAGAACGTAAACGGCATGCTGACGATCGCCGTGATCACCGCCAGATAGGGGCCCCAGCTGTCGGGAATGACAGCCAGAAAACTGCGCGACATCGCTTCGACCATGCCGGTGTTGGACAAGATGCCGGTGAAGATACCCGCGGCGAAAATCAGCGATACCACCGACAACACGTTGCCGGCGTGATTGACCAAGCGGCGGCGCTGCTCGGCCAGATTCGGGTAATTGATCATCAGTGCCAGCGCGAAGCCGATCATGAACAACACCGGCATCGGCAGCACGCCCTTCACCAGCGCGCCCATCAAGGCCAACGTCAACAGCAGATTCACCCACAGCAACTTCGGCCGCTTCATGTCCTCGGTGTCTTCCACGCGCGGCAGGGCGTCGTTGTCTTCGGGGATGCTGGTGTCCAGCCAGTTGCCGTCGGCCGGCAGGCGCACCACGCCCAGGCGGCGCCGTTCGCGCATGCCCAGATACCAGGCCAGCGTGAGGATGCCGGCGATTGCCAACACCATGGCCGGCACCAACGGCACGAACACATCGGCAGGATCCACATGCAGCGCGGTCGCGGCGCGGGCGGTCGGGCCGCCCCACGGAGTCAGGTTCATCACGCCGCTGGACAGGATGGTCACGCAGGTCAGATTGAGCGCGTTCATGCCCAGGCGCCGGTACAGCGGCAACATCGCAGAGACGGTGATCATGTACGTGGTGGAGCCGTCGCCGTCGAGCGAGATCAGCAGCGCCAGGATCGCCGTGCCCATCACGATCTTGAGCGGGTCGCCCTTGACCAGACGCAGGATGCGGCCGACCAATGGGTCGAACAGCCCGGCATCGATCATGACCCCGAAATACAGGATGGCGAACATCAGCATCACGCCGGTGGGCGCGATTTTCTTGATGCCCTCAAGCATCATCTCGTTGATACCGGTGCCGAAGCCGCCCAGCAACGCGAACACGATCGGTACCGTGATCAGAGCCACCAGCGGCGACAGCCGCTTGCTCATGATCAAGTACATGAAGGTGATCACCATTCCGAAACCGAGCGCGGTCAGCATGCGGGCGAATCCTTTGAGGCGTACAGCAGGGGAGAGTGGAGCGCATCGCAACACAGGGTGTGCAGCGATGACCAGGCAGGCGTGCGGTTGCTACTGCACACACGCTACTTGGCGCAGGCAACGCGTTGCACGTGATTGCACCGGTGCGCGCTGCCGCTGTGCGCAGATCGATGTTTCTGACGACCGGTGCGATGCAGCTGCGCATCAGAAATCGTATTGAAAGCGGCCGGTGACCGCCCGCGTGTGATCGACCACTGCGTCGGAGAGACGATTTCGGTTGTGGCTGTCGATCAGGTTGAGCATCACGCGCAGGTTAGGTTTGAAATACCAGTTGCCGCCCAGCGTCCACGACTGCGTGCTGGCATTGATGAAGTCCGGTTGCCCATCCAGATGCTGGTCGCCACGCATGTAGTCGTAGCGCAGTGCCAGCTCGAACGCACCGGAGGGGCGGTTGGGCGTGGCAATGCGGCTGAAGCGGCCGGTCTTGCGGTCGTAACCGCGCGATTCGCCGGTGACGAACCAGCTGACCAACCCGTAGCTGGCCAGCACCTTGGCATGCTGCGCGCCGTCGTCGAGCAGGCCGCCACTGAATTCGCTCTGCCACGACCATGGGCCGAGCACTTCGGCATATTCCAGCGACCATTTGTCGAAATCGGTATCGCGGCCATCGGCAAAGCGCGCCAGGGTGATGCGGCTGTTGTCGGCCAGATCGTTTTCCGGACGCGGGCGGATCAGCAGCGATGCCGCGCCACCACTACCGGGATGCGAATAGCGCTCGTGCGCCAGCGACAGACCTAGGTGACGCAAGCGCGCCTCGCCCATGTCCGGTGCATAGGTCAGACGCGTACCGAGCGCACCGCCCTTGGTCGACGAATTGTCGATGCTTTCCAGGCTGTAGGCCGACGTGGACCAGGTCGCATCCGGGCGATTGGCCTGCCACGAAATGGCTTTGCGGTAGATCGGCGCCAGCGTGGTCGAAGCGTAGCCGCGTTCCAGGAACGGGCCGTAGTTGGAGCCGGTGCGATCGTCCAGCGAGAAGTACTGCTTGAACTGGCCAACGGTCAGCGTACCGGCCGAAAATTTCTTGGCGATATAGACATCGCGTGCCAGGATGCCGCGGCTACCGGCTTCGTACTGCAGGCCGGCGAAATCTGCCTCGGCCTTGTAATTGAACCCGTAGAACTTGCCGGACACATCCAGCCACACGCGGCGGAACTGGGTGTCGTTGCGTTCGGGCGCACCGCGGTCGTCATTGCCGAATACGGTGAAGTCCCAATGCACACGCCCGCCGATTTCGGCAGTGACCGGGCCGGCTTCATCGGCTGCATATGCCGTTGGTGCCAGGCAGATCGCCGCGCAGGCGCTGAAGGCACGCAGACGCAAAGTGTCTTTGCTCACAGACCCTCCCAGGGACATGTGTGAATCACGTTAGCGATGCACCGCACAACCGCCGCGGCGCGTTGGCAGCAGCCTATTCCCGGGAAGCTGTCATGGACCTGTCAGCACGCGGGAATGGAGAATCGGGAGTAGGGAATCGCAACAGCGGGATCGCGGCAGCGCAATTGCCGTGGCGGAGAAGCTTTTGTTCGTGAGGCCTGTTACCTTCCGGCCGCGGCCCAACGCCGTTGCGATTCCCCATTCCCCATTCACGATTCCCACCTCCATGCGCCTGCTCCTAGTCGAAGACAACGCCGATCTTGCCGATGCCATCGTGCGGCGCATGCGCCGTAGCGGGCATGCGGTGGATTGGCAGGCCGATGGGTTGGCGGCGGCGAGTGTGTTGCGGTATCAAAGCTTTGATCTGGTGGTACTGGATATCGGGTTGCCCAAGCTCGATGGGTTGCGGGTGTTGGCCGGCATGCGCGAGCGGGGCGACACCACGCCGGTGTTGATGTTGACCGCACGCGATGGCATCGAAGACCGCGTGCAGGCGCTGGATGTCGGTGCGGACGACTACCTGGGCAAGCCGTTCGACTTTCGCGAGTTCGAGGCGCGTTGCCGCGTGTTGCTGCGGCGTAATCGCGGCCAGGCCAGCGAGGTGGTGCAGATCGGCGGCTTCGTGTTCGACAACGCCGCGCACACGCTGATGCTGGACGGCGTGCCGATCGAGCTACCCAATCGCGAATATCGCCTGTTCGAAATCCTGATCGGTCGCCTCGGGCAAGTGGTCGGCAAGGACGAGATCGGCAACGGCTTGTTCGGCTTCGACGACGATGCCGGCCCCAATGCGATCGAGCTGTATGTCGGGCGGCTGCGACGCAAACTGGCCGCGGCACCGTTGCGCATCGTGACCGTGCGTGGCGCCGGCTACAAACTCGAACAAGCCGACCCACATGCACCGGTGGAGCCAGGCACCGATGGCTGAGCCGCTGACGGTGGCACCGTCGATCCGGCGCACCTTGCTGCTGTATCTAGGCAGCCTGTCGCTGCTGGGTGCGGTGGTGCTGTTCTTTGCCGCGCGCGACTACGGCGAGCGCGCTGCCAATCGCTCCTACGATCATCTGCTGGTGTCCTCGGCCTTGTCGATCATCGACAGCGTGGCGTTGGTCGGCGGCGATTGGCAGGTGGATTTGCCATACGCGGCGCTCGATCTGCTCGGCATGGCGCCGGAAGACCGCGTCTTCTATCGCGTGTTCGACGCGCAGGGCCGCACCATCACCGGCGAGGACACGCTGCCGCTGCCGCCGCGCTCGCCGCGCGACGAGCGGCCGCTGTTGTTCGATGCGCAGTACAGCGGCGAACCGGTGCGCTTTGCGGTGGTGATGCATCGGGTGGCGTCGGCGTCGGAGCAGGGTGAGGTACGCGTGCAGGTGGGCCAGACCCGGCGCGCACGCGATGCCGTGGCGCGCGATGTGGTGCTCAACGCCTTGGTCGCGATCGGGGTGCTGTCGCTGCTGGCACTGGGACTGGTGTGGTTGGGTGTGTACCGCGCGTTGCGGCCGTTGCAGCGCATCGAAGGCGATCTGTCGCGGCGCGAACCCTCCGACCTCAAACCGCTCAATGTGCCGGCACCGCAAGAAATGCAGTTGATGGTGACTGCCCTCAACCGTTTCATGGCGCGGCTATCGACCAGCAATGAAACCCTGCGCGCGTTCATGGCCGAGGCCGCGCACCAGATGCGCACGCCCTTGGCGGCCTTGCGTGCGCAGGCGCAGCTGGCGATGGACGACGACGACCCGCGCGAGATGCAACGCAGCCTGGTGGCGATCGAGCGCAATGCTAGCCACATGAGCCGGCTGCTCAACCAATTGCTCAGCGATGCCAGCGTGATCCATCGCTCCAACCTGCAGCGCTTTGCCACCGTGGACCTGGCCGAAGTGTTGCATCAGGCCCTGTACGAAGCGCTGCCGCGCAACGAGGGCGCGCCGCGCGTGCAACTGGCGATCGACCCGCAGCCGGCGCTGCTGCGTGGCGATGCCTTGCTATTGCGCGAGGCGCTGAAAAACCTGATCGACAATGCTTGCAAATATGGCGTCTGTGCACCGCTGCAAGTGGCGCTCACCAGCGACGGCAACCATCACGTGCTGACCATCGCCGATCACGGCCCAGGCATTCCGGCTGCCGAAGCCGAGCGCGTCTTCGAGCGTTTCGTCCGTGGGCCGGATGCGCCGGCCGGCGGCGCCGGGCTGGGCCTGGCCATCGTCAAGCGCGTGGTGGAAGCGCATGGCGGGCGGATCGATCTGGCCAACCGTATTGGCGGCGGCTTGATCGCGTCGCTGCATTTTCCCGGAGGAACTGCGTGATGCGTCTGATCTGGATGCTGGTATTGCTTCTAATCCATGGCATCGCCTGCGCAGAGCCCGGCGAGGTGCGTCGCTTCCCTGCACAGGGCCCCGTACGTGTGCAGTTGCGCGTGCAGGGCTCCACCGATCTGGAAGTCTTCGGTGCAGTCATTCAGGACTACCAACGTCTGCATCCCGGTACCGAGGTGATCTACGAAGACGTCATTGCCTGGGATATCTACGATCACTACGTGCACCCTGCCCGGAATGCGATCAAGGCAGACATGCTGATCAGCGCCAGCATGGATCTGCAGACCAAGCTGGTGAACGATGGCCACGCGCTGGCGCATCGGTCCGCACAGACCGAAGCATTGCCGGCATGGGCGCAATGGCGCCATGAAGTCTTCGGCATCAGCTACGAACCGGTTGCCATCGTCTACAACACCCGCAAGCTGGATGCCGCCCGCGTGCCGCACACGCGCCGGCAATTGCTGGCGTTGTTGCGCGCGCCCGATGCACCGCTGCGTGGCAAGGTGGGCACCTACGATGTCGAACGCAGCGGCGTGGGGTATCTGTTCGCCACCCAGGACGGGCAGGTGGGCAGCATCGCCGGTGCGTTGCTGGCTGCGTTGGGGGCCAACCGGGTTGCGTTGGAAGAGCGCACCGGCACCTTGCTCGACCGCGTCAGCCGTGGGGAGTTGCTGCTGGCCTACAACGTGCTCGGCTCCTACGCGCAGGCCCGCATCGATGCCGGCGCGCCGCTGGGCATCGTGCAGCCGCAGGACTACACGTTGGTGGCGCTACGCACCGCGGTGATCCCCAAGACTGCGCCGCATGCGCTGGAGGCGCGCAGATTTCTCGACTATCTGCTCTCGCCGCGCGGCCAGCAGGTGCTTTCGCGTGAGGCGCGGCTGATGCCGATCCTGCAGGCGGCCGGTGGCCGCGGCGGTTCGGCGCAACCACCGTTCCGCCCGATCCCGCTCGGCCCCGGTCTGCTGGTGTATCTGGACAAACTCAAACGCCGCCAGTTTCTGGATGCCTGGCGTGCGAGCACGCAGCCGCCGCGTTAGAGCGTGTTATGTACTTTGAGGTGAGTGCGAAGCGTCCTGTGGCGCGTCGAGACAAGGCGTGCGCTGCGGCCCAGGCTGGCCGCCTGGGCAAGGCGCGCAACGCGGTATCGGCGCGCCACAGGGCGCTTCCCTGAGGGTTGGCCGTCAGCGGCACGGAGCGCGCGCTGCGCGGCTTGCCTTGGCGCCAGCCAAGCCGGTGCCATGCAGCACCCGCTCCGCACCGCTGACGGCCAACGCATCTCATCTCAAAGTGCATAACACGCTAGGGCAAGGCATCGGCGGCGGCCATGTGCCAGACTTGGCGCATGGCCGATCTCACCATTCTCGTCGCCGACGACCACCCGCTGTTTCGCGCTGCCGTGATCCATGTGCTGCAGCAGACCTTGCCGCACGCCAATGTGGTGGAGGCTTCCAGCGCCGCCACCTTGAGCGCGATGTTGCGTTCGCACCCGCAGGCAGAGTTGGTGTTGCTGGATCTGGCCATGCCGGGCGCTCGCGGTTTTTCGGCGCTGTTGCATGTGCGTGGCGAGCACCCGGACATCCCGGTGGTGGTGATCTCCTCCAACGATCATCCGCGGGTGATCCGGCGTGCGCAGCAGTTTGGTGCGGCCGGTTTCATTCCCAAATCCACTCCGGCCGAATCGATCGGCACCGCAGTGGCGAGTGTCCTGGAGGGTGGTACCTGGTTCCCGCCAATGACCGCCGAGCGCTCCGAGGCGGATGCGCAACTGGCCTCCAAACTCGCTCAGCTCACGCCGCAACAGTTCCGTGTGTTGCTGAGCCTGGCCGATGGCCTGCTCAACAAGCAGATCGCACACGAACTGGGCCTGGCCGAGAACACCGTCAAGGTGCACGTGACCGCAATCCTGAAAAAGCTCGACTGCTACAGCCGCACCCAGGCTGCGGTATTGGTCAAGGCGCTGGAGCCGGAAGGCGAGGGTTGATCCAGGGTTGGAGCTATTGGTTGCTGTGCATTGCGGCCTGCAGCCCGCACCACACACAACGGATGCAGGTAGTAGGCCGCGCATTAAGAGCGGCTATCAATCCTGGCGAGCAGTATTTTTTAGAGCAGCCAACAAAACGGCTGCGCGCATCGCCAGGCGGGCGCGGCCGGTGCTCGGAATCGGCATGGACCGCTCGTACACTGCGGTTCTGAGCGCGCCGTCCCCGCCCACCTGACTACTGCTCGCTACATTTTGTTAGCCGCTCTTAGTCGCTCTACGCCGGCGGCTGCCGATAGAACACCATGCCGCCGTGATGCAGCTCGTCGTCGTTGACGAAGCGTCCATCGGCGGTGAATCCTGTGTCGTCCCAGTACGCGATGTGATTGCCGGTGATCGCGTAACGGCCTTGGTAGGCGCTTTGGCGTGTGCCGCGGGCTTCGTCGTAGCGGCCGTTCGGCAGTAGTTCCTGCCGAATCCGTCCGTCGCCGGTGACCCACATGCCGAGATAGGGATGCGCGTGCATGGGATGTCCTGGTTGCTGTGTCGATACGGTGCTAGGAGCGCTGGAGGGCTGCGCAGCTGCCACGGCCGGACAGGCGAGCGCCGAGCCTGCGCCAAGCGCCACCGCAACGGCGGCTTTCATCGGCATGTCGCTCATGGGCTGGCCCTGCGTTGCATTTGGCGGTAGCCACGCTGCAGCACGGCGTCGTAGGCGGGCAGGTCGAGGAACGCATTGACCTCGACCGCCTTGCCATCGCGCATCCGCATGATCCATGCGTAGCGATTGCGATAGCTGCCGCCATCGCGCAGCGTGGCGGCGCCTTCCCACTGCACGATGACGTGCTCGCCATCGGCCCAAACGCGTTGCTGCACTGGCCGCAGTGGCGCGGCCAGGCGCTCGGTCAGCGGCCGCACCGCGGTGTCGACCAACGCGTGGCGACCACGCAAGGTGCCGGCGCTCGGGCCGGAGCCTTCGATGGTCCACACCACGTCGGGCGACAGCAGTGTCTCGAAGATGCCGCTGCCGCCGGCCTGCCACTGCCCAAACGCCGCTTCGACAATACGCTTGTTGCAGGCGGGCACCGGTTGCTCTGCACAGGTGTCTGTGGATGCAGTGTCTTTCGATGTGGCGCCGGCGTTGCCTGTGAACGATGCGGCGACAAGCAGCGCTGCCGCCGCGATGGCTGAGAGTCTGGTCATGAGCGCTCCGAGGGAATCAGGTGCGCAGCTGCACGCGATGGGTGCCGTAGATCAACTGCTGCGCCATCGGCCTGCCCATGAAGCGTTCTGGGAAAATCGGCGGCACTGCGCTGACGGCATCCAGGCGCGCGATCTGGTCGTCGTTGAGCACGATCTCCAGCGCACCGAAGTTGTCTTCGGCCTGTTGCAACGTGCGTGCGCCCATCACCGGCGAAACCACGGCCGGGTTGCGCAGGGTCCAGGCCAGCGCCACCTGCGAGCGCGACGCGCCCAGTTCATCGGCGACCGCTCCGACCACCTCGGCAATCTCCAGCGAGCGCGCAGTGAGATGCCCGGTCGAGGCGATCACGCCCTTGCGGCTGCTCGACACCTCCGCCGCATTGTCGTCGGAGAGATCGGCGCGGCTGTACTTGCCAGTGAGGATGCCGCCACCCAGCGGCGACCACGGCAATACACCCAGGCCGAGTTCGCGCGCCATCGGCAGCAGCTCATGTTCGACGCTGCGCTCGACCAGGCTGTACTCGATCTGCAGCGCCACCAGCGGCGACCAGCCGCGCAGATCGGCCAGGGTCTGCAATTGCGCCACGCGCCAGGCCGGCGTATTGCAGATGCCCAGGTAAAGCACCTTGCCCGATTGCACCAGATGCTCCAGCCCACGCATCACTTCGTCCGGTGCGGTGGTGAAATCCCAGGCGTGCAAATACAGCAGATCGATCCGGTCGGTGGCGAGCTGGCGCAGGCTGGTTTCCACCGAGCGGATCAGGTTCAGGCGATGATTGCCGCCGGAATTGATATTGTCCGCATCGCGCGCCATGGTGAATTTGGTGGCCAGCACGAAGCGTTCGCGACGGTCTTTGATCAACTCGCCGAGGATGCGTTCGGAGCCGCCGTTGGTGTAGTTCACTGCAGTGTCGATGAAATTGCCGCCGCGATCGGCGTAGGCATCGAAGATGCGCTGGGCTTCGCCCGCATCGGCGCCCCAGCCCCATGCTTCACCGAAGGTCATGGTGCCCAGCGCCAGTGGGCAGACGCGCAGGCCGGAGCGGCCGAGCAGGCGGTAGTGGTCCAGTGAGCGTGGCTGATGCATGCGTGAGATCTCCCGTCAGTGGCGTGGTGCGTGTTGCCAGCCACTGTGCCGCGGCGCGGGAAGGGAGCGTGAGCCTGGTTATCCGGCATCCTTGCCTGATCGTCCGAATGGTCGATGCAGCGCCATCGCACAAGGCAGTGCCTTGCAGGGTATGGCGCTGCGTCGCGTTCGATGTCAGTGGCGGCGCTTGCCAATTCACACGCACGCAGGACACCCGCATGCAATGACACTCTCAGCGCCACACGCAGCGCAGCAGGCAAGGGTCTATGCTATTGCGACCGCCATCGACCACTGAAACTGCGGCATCGTGACCATCAAATTCGACCTCAACGATCTGCAGGCATTCCGTGCGGTTGCCGAGAACGGCAGCTTTCGCCGCGCTGCCGAACGTATTCGCATCACGCAGCCGGCGCTGAGTCGCAGGATCGACAAGCTCGAGTCGGCGTTGAACGTCAAGCTGTTCGAGCGCACCACGCGCAAGGTCTCGCTCACCACCGTCGGCCAGGCGTTCATGCCCCAGGTCGAGCGCATGCTCGACGATCTGGATATGGCGCTGATGAGCATCGGCGATTCAGGCTCCAGCAGGATGGGCACTGTGACTGTAGCCTGTGTGCCATCGGCGGCGTACTACTTCATGCCGCAGGCGATCCACGGGCTGCATCAGCTGTTTCCGAGAATCCGCATCAGGCTGTTCGATGGCAGTGCCAGTCACGTCAGTGCGGCAGTGGCCTCCGGCGAAGCGGATTTCGGCGTCAGCTTCAGTGGCAACTTGGCGCCGGAGGTCGAGTTCGAACCGTTGCTGCAAGAGCGCTATGTGATTGCCTGTCGCCAAGACCATCCCTTGTCCGGGCGCGCACAGGTTAGCTGGCAGGAAGCGTACGGTTACGACTACATCACGCTCGACAAGACATCGGGCAATCGTCTGGTGCTGGATCGGGCGCTGTCTGCATTCACGCCGGACAAGCCGAGCATCTGCGAGACCCGGCATGTCACCACGTTGCTGGGATTGGTGGAGGCCGGCGTCGGCATTGCCGCCGTGCCGTCGATCGCAATGCCGGCCGGCCCGCATCCGGTGCTGGCGACGGTGCCGCTGGTCGAGCCAGAGGTGTCGCGCAACGTGGGAATCCTCAAACGTCGCGGACGTACGCTGACACCTACCGCGCTGGAACTGGCGGAACTGGTGCGACGGATGCCCGCACGCTCAGGGTGAGACCGCGTCTAGACCAGTCACTCGCGCAACTGCCTGCGCATCACCCGACTGCAGGTACGCAAGCAGGCGCTTGGCCGCCTCCGGATGCTCCGCGTTGACCGGAACACCCGCCGCATAGCGCGTGATCGACTGCAGCGGTTCGGGAATCTTGCCGACAAAATCCACCCCTGCCACCGGAAGCAGTTCGGCCACCTGCTGAAAGCCGAGCTGATAGCTGCCATCGGCTACCACCGTGCCCACCGGGATGCGCGGGATCTTCTTGCTCTTGGCCATCATCGGGCCTTCGATATGCAACTGCTTGAACAGCGTGGTCTCGATGTAGACGCCGCTGGCGCTGTCGGAGTAGGCCACCGAATCGGCGTGCAGCAACGTCTGTTTGAAGTGGTCGACGTTGTCGATCTTCGGTTTGGGTGCACCGCTGCGCACCACCATGCCGATTCTGGAGTCGGCCAGTTCCACCCGCGATGCCGGGTCTACCAGGCCTGTGTCGATCAGCTTCTGCAGCGCGCTACCGACCATGATCACCACATCGGCATGCTCCCCGTGGGCGAGCCGGTTGGGAATCGCTTGTGGCGTCTCGCCCATTGAAGGACCGAGCAGCGTGGTGACCTTCACCCCGGTCTGCTTGGTGTATTGCGGGGCCAGGCGTTCAAAGGCGGCCGTGAAACCCCCGGAGGTCATCACGGTCAAGTCCTGCGCGCTTGCCGCTGTCGGCAACAGCGCCGTTGCAACAATCGCAGCCAGTATTTTTTTCCACATGGTCCGTATCATTTCGTGGCTCCCGCAGCAGCATCCAGGCCGGTCGCCGTCGCTGTGTTGCCTTGGCGGCGATATAAAAACAAGGTTGCCACCAGCGCGCACACCGACGCGAAGATCAGCCAGTAACCAGGCGCTGCCTTGTCGCCAGTGACATGGATCAGCCAGGTGGACATCACCGGCGTAAACCCGCCAAAGACTGCGGTGGCCAGGCTGTAGGCGAGCGAGAAGCCTGCCACTCGCACATGTGCCGGCATGAGTTCGGTGAGTGCGGGAATCATGGCGCCGTTGTAGATGCCATAGAGGAAGGACAGCCACAGCAGCGCCTGCAACATATGCGCAAAGCTCGGTGCGGCGGCAAGGAACGCGAGCACCGGGTAGGCAGTCAGGATGCACACCACCGACATGGTCACCAGCAGCGGCTTGCGACCGAAGCGGTCGCTGAGCGTGCCGCCGATGGGGAGCCAAATGAAATTGGACACGCCCACCAGCAGTGTCACGATCAACGCATCACCCGTGCTGAGTTTGAGCACGCTCTTGCCAAACGTCGGTGCGTACACGGTGATCAGATAGAACGCGGTCGTCGTCAGCGCGACCATCAAGCCGCCGGCGATCACGATGCTGGCATTGTTCGCCAGCCCACGCATCACCTGCTTCATCGTGACCGGCTGCCTGCGCTGCGCAAACTCCGCAGTCTCTTCCAGGCTTCGCCGCAGCAAGAAGATGAAAGGGATGATGACGCAACCGATGGCGAAGGGAATCCGCCAGCCCCATTGCGCCAGATCCTGCGGGGCCATGAGCTGATTGAGCGCAAACCCGATTGCAGCCGCAGCGACGATGGCAAGCTGCTGGCTGGCCGATTGCCAACTGGCATAGAAGCCGCGCCGACCCGGTGTCGCCATCTCAGCCAGATACACCGACACGCCGCCCATTTCGGCACCGGCCGAGAATCCTTGCAACAAGCGACCGAGCAGCACCAGTGCCGGGGCCCACAAACCAATGCTGGCGTAGCCTGGCACCAGCACGATCAGGACGGTACCGCTGGCCATGATCGCCAAGGTGACGATCAAGCCTTTGCGACGTCCGACATCGTCGATGTAGGCGCCCAGGATCACCGCACCCAACGGCCGCATCAAAAAGCCCGCACCAAACACGGCGAACGTCATCATCAACGAAGCGAATTCGTTGCTCGCCGGGAAGAACGCTGCGGCGATCTGCGTTGCGTAGAAACCGAATAGGAAAAAGTCGAACTGCTCGAGGAAGTTGCCCGAGGTCACCCTCAGCACCATCCCAAGTTTCGACTGCTGTTTTGCCTCAATGCGGGAAGTCTGCATCAATCGCCCTCCACGATAGGTATGCACGTACGTATGACATCTGAGGCAGCCGATTCTGGTCGAGATGGTCGATGTTGATAATTGCTGCTTTCGCATCGACTGATGTGGTTTGAACATCAGTCGATGCGAAAGCAGTGCTAGCGCTCAGTCGCCTTGCTACCGCGGGCACGGCGCAGGTGCCGGCTGCAGCTGGAGTTTCTGCCAGGGATGGCGATGGATCGGTCTACGCTATTGCCGCAGGCGCTCCATCGTTTTGACGATACGCCGATCACCCCTGATCGGTGCATGCGCTGCCGGTGTCGTTGAAGTGCGGCCAGGCATGTAGCGCGGGCCGCCGCGCCTATCCGCGCCGCATCAGCATCTGCGTCACCAGCGCACGCAGGGCAGGCGGGCGTACCGGTTTGGACAGAAAGCCCCAGCCCAGGTCCAGTGCATGCTCGCGCAGGGCGGGGTCGGGTTCTGCGGTGACCAGGATCACGCGCGGTTCGCGTTGCCAGCGCTGTACCAGTTGCGGCAGCAGCATGGGACCGTAATGCGCGCCCATGCGCACATCCAGCAGCAGCAATTCCGGCACCTCATCTGCATTGGCAGCGTTCAATGCCTCATCCGGGCCGCCGGCAAAATCCACTCGGCATTCCCAGCGTTCCAGCAGGGTGCGGGTGGCCTCGCACACCAGTGGCTCATCGTCCACGCACCACACGCGGCAGCCATGCAGGATGGGGTCGTTGCCGTGTTCTGCCGTCGTGGCGGGCGCTGGCAGGTGGCGTGCGATTGCAGCGCGTTCGCCCAGCGGCACGGTCACCGAAAACACGCTGCCACTGCCCAGGGTGGAACGTAGCCCGATGCGATGGCCGAGCAGACGGCCGATGCGCTCGACGATGGCCAGTCCCAGTCCCGCACCGCGGTCGTTGGCCACACCGTCATCCAGGCGGCGGAATTCTTCGAAAATTTCGTGCTGCAAGGCATCTGGAATGCCGGGACCCTGGTCGTGCACCTCGATGCGCAGCCAGCCGCCGCGGCGACGGCAGCCGATCAGCACGCGTCCGCGCGGCGTGTAGCGGATGGCGTTGGAGAGAAAGTTCTGCAGGATGCGGCGCAGCAGGTTTTCATCGCTCAACACCACCGCCGAGGTGGGTACCGATTCCAGCACCAGCCCGCGGTCTTCGGCCAGGATGCCGAATTCGCGCGCCAAGGTGTCCAGCAAGGGTGCCAGCGCAAAGTCGCGCACCTGGGTCTTCAGGCTGCCGGCTTCCAGGCGCGAGATGTCGAGCAAACTGTTGAGGATGGCGTCCTGCGCCGCCAGCGCTCCGTCGATGTTGTCGACCACGCGCGCGCTGCCAGCCTCGCGCACTTGCCCACGCAACACCGAGACGAACATGCGCGCAGCGTTAAGCGGCTGCAGCAGGTCGTGCACCGCCGAGGCGACGAAGCGGGTTTTGTAGCGATTGGCGCTTTCGGCCTCGCGCTTGGCCGCCGCCAGATCGCGGGTACGTTCGGCCACGCGGTGTTCCAGCGCGTCGGCCAGCGAGCGCAGTTCGCGTGCGGCGTTCTTGTAGCTGGTGATGTCGGCGTAACTGGTGACAAAGCCGCCATCGGGCAGCGGATTGCCGCGGATTTCCAGCACCGTGCCGTCTTCTTTTTCGCTCTCGCGCATATGCGGTTTGCCGCTGCGCAAGTGATTCAGGCGCCGCTCGATCGCCGCTTCGATCGGTCCTGGCCCCAGCAAGCCGCGGCGTGCATTGAAGCGGAACAGGTCTTCGATCGGGCGGCCGATCTTCAGCAGCTCCTGCGGGAAACGGAACAGTTCTACATAGCGCGAATTCCACGCCACCAGGTTGAGCGCCTCGTCGATCACCACCACGCCTTGCGGCAGATGTTCCAGGCTGCGACTCAGGCCGGCATTGGCCTGCTGGGCGGCGGTGACCACGCCGTCCTGCGCGGTGCGCAGTTCTTCGGCGTGTTGCTGCAACAGGGTTTCCAGTTCGTGCCGGCTACGCTGGCGCAACGCCGACAGCCGCCGCCGTTGCTGCACGAACAACCACAGCAAGGCCAGCGCCAGCCATGCGCCGGCGGCGGCAATCGCCGCGGCGCGGCCGGCAGCGGCGCTGGCGCGGGTGTCGTGCAGCAGGTGCAGGCGCCAGCCGCTTGCGGGCACTTCCAGGGTCTGCCACAGCACCTGCGCGCCGAGCGGCGGGTCGCGGATGTCGGCCAGCACACCGCCGTAGCCGGTCTGCTCGATCAGCCGGCGCCGGAGCGGCAGCAACTCCTGATCGGCGTACTGGCGGGTGCTCTGCAGTTCGCGGCGATCGCGGTCGCTGAGCGGGGCCAGCATGCGGTAGCGCCATTCCGGCCGGCTGGCCAGAAACACCACATCGTGTGCGTCCGATGCCAGCACGATATCCGGGGTCTGCAGCCACTCGCGTTCCAGCGCAGCCAGCGCAATCTTGATCACCACCACGCCCTGCACCTGGCCGGCACCGTCGACAATGGCCTGCGACAGGAAATAGCCTGGCTCGCTGGTGGTCATGCCGATGCCGTAGAAGCTGCCGCTGCCGGTGGCCAGCGCCTGCTGGTAATACGGCCGGAAGGCGTAATCCACGCCAACGTTGTTGCGCGGCGCCCGCCAGTTGCTGGCCGCCAGCGCCACGCCATCGCGGTTGATCACGGTCAGCGTGGACGATTGGGTGACGTTGTTGGCGCGTTCGAGCTTGCGATTGAGCGCATCCACCTGGGCCGGCGACAGTGGGCCTGACACGGCGGCACGTAGCTCCGGGTCCAACGCCAGAATCTGCGGCAACGTGCGATAGCGGTCGATGCGCTGCTGCAGCGCCTGCGCGTACAGGCGCAGCTGGCGGCGCACAGTGGCGCTTTCATCGTGCAGCGCGCTTTGTTCGACGAAGCGCCCGGCCGCGACCATGGCCACCACCATGCCGCCCAGCACGATGGACAGGGTGAGCAGCAGACGGCGGCGTTGCGAAGCGTACATGGCTGCAAGTATGGCGGTGTGCCGGCGGATCGCGCAGCCATCACTGAGAGCGGCTAACAAAACACCTGTGCGCATCGCCAGCTGGGCGCGGCTGGTGCTCGGTACGGCATGTGCCACTTTGGCACTGCGGTTCTGAGGGCACGGTCCACGCCCGCCTGACGGCTGCTCGCGACGTTTTGTTGTTCGCTCTCATCGCAGGCTGGACCAGCGCCCAAAACGACAACGGCCGCACCCGTGATGGATGCGGCCGTGGCAAAAGCCTGTTGCGAATCGCTACAGAGCGCGCCGGAGCGAATCGCCGGCGTGCTGCAGAGCCTCAGTGTTGCTTAGAACTGCACCTGCGCACGCAGTTCCATCACGTGCGGGGTTTCATGTACGCCGTTGCGCGAGGAATCCACCCAGCTGTAGTTGGCCTGGAACTTGAAGTGGCTGGTGAGGTACCAGTTGGCGCCGATGGTGGTGTCGTGCTGACGGCCGCCATGGACGTTGTTGTCTTCCAGGTTCAGGTGGCTGTAGCGGGCAGTCAGCTCGACCGCGCCGTAGTCGTGCGTTGGCTTGATGTTGCCCGGCACGCCGCCCGCATAGCTGCGCGACTCGCCGGTCAGCGACCAGGTGCCGTAGATGTACTGGCCCTGGGCGATGAAGTGCGGCTGGTTCGCGTTGCGCGCCACTTCGGCACGCAGCGCTTCGCTCTGCAGCGAGAACGGGCCGTGGATCCAGACCCCTTCCAGGCCGGTACGGATCACGTGGTCCACATCGAGGATGGTGCCGGTGTCGATCAGCCGCACGTCGGTCAGGCCCGCTTCCGGGCGCGCCCGTAGACGCACGCGCGGGCTGAAGGACACGCCGCGGCCGTCGGTGTAGCCACGCGGGTTTTCGATTGCGCCGGCAAAGCCCAGGTGCAGCACGTCGCCTTCGCTCTTGAACGGAGTCCACACCGCATGCACGGCCTGGGTGGTGCCCGGGTTGTCGCCCTGCAGGTCCTTGCCGCCGTATGCGCCGGCCTGCAGCAGGTATTGCTGGCGCTCCAGCGTCCATTCCACGCCGGTACGCCGGCCCTCGAACACTGCCTGGCTCGGCAGACCCAGTTCCATGAAGCTGCCGGCTCGGGAGCTCTGCACCGCTTCCAGGCCCACCGGCACCTTGATGTAGCCCAGGCGCACGCGGCCGTAATCCTGGCCAAACAGGGCCTTGGTCTCGAACCGGTAGAACACGTCCAGCCACAGCTTGGATTCGAAATCGTAATAGACCATGGCGTCGTAAACGCCCTTCTTCTTGATGGTGGCGCCGAATTCCTTGCGGCGGAAGTCGGTGCGGTCTTCCAGGCGGTCGTCGCCGGAGAAGTTGTTGTCGTCGTAGGCGTAGTTGCCGGTCAGACCCAGCTCGGTGCCATCACCGAAGGTGTACTTGGTCGGCCAGTTTTCGATCGAGGTGGCTGCATTGGCAGCGGCGGGGACGATGGCGGCAGCCACCGCGAGGACAAGTAGATTGAGGCGCATAGGTATGGTCTTGGGCAATGAAGAGGGGCCGGGCGTCCTGCCATGGCGGTCGCAATGAATGTCTTCAGCAAGCGCGCAGGGTCCGGGCGACGGCAGCACAGAAACGGGGGTGTCTGCGTTAAACGGAATTAACGGCCGGCGGCGGCGCGGCTGAAGTGTAAGCTGACGTTCAGCCGCTGGACATGGAGTAGTACCAATGGGCTATCGGCCAGGGCTGTGACGTATGGCCAGAATGCGCGCAACGGGTACCTGCTCAGGCACCCCCTCTCGTCCCTCGGAGTGGTGTCATGCACATCAGCAAGCCTACCGGTCCCCTGCCGGCATCCGTCCCCTTCTATCGCCAGCTGTATTTTCAGGTGGTGGTGGCGATCGTTCTGGGTGCCCTGCTGGGCCATTTCGAGCCCGCCTTCGCCGAAAGCCTCAAGCCGCTGGGCGACGCCTTCATCAAGCTGGTGAAGATGATCATCGCCCCGGTGATCTTTCTGACCATCGTCACCGGCATCGCCGGCATGACCCACCTCAAGACGGTGGGCCGGGTGTTCGGCAAGGCGATGGCCTACTTCCTGTTCTTCTCCACCTTGGCCCTGGTGGTCGGTCTGGTCGTCGCCCATGTGGTGCAACCCGGCGCCGGCATGAACATCAACCCGGCCGATCTGGACCAGAGCGCGGTCAAGAGCTATGTCGAGAAGTCGCACGACCTGACCCTGGTCGGCTTCCTGATGGACATCATCCCCAACTCGCTGATCGGCGCCTTCACCGGCGATCAGGTCGTCAACGGCAAGCTGACCGGGCCGAACATCCTGCAGGTGCTGTTTGTGGCGGTGCTGTTCGGTGTGTCGCTGGCGTTGGTGGGCGAGCGCGGCAAGCCGGTGTTGAACCTGCTGGAAGCGCTGATCGCCCCGGTGTTCAAGCTGGTGCACATTCTGATGCGTGCCGCGCCGATCGGTGCGTTCGGCGCGATCGCCTTCACCATCGGCAAGTACGGCGTCGAGTCGCTGGTCAATCTGGCCTGGTTGGTGGGGTCGTTTTACCTAACCTCCTTGTTGTTCGTGCTGGTGATTCTGGGGGTGGTGTGTCGGCTGTGCGGGTTTTCGGTGCTCAAGCTGATTCGCTATCTGAAGGCCGAACTGCTGCTGGTGCTGGGCACGTCCTCGTCGGAGTCGGCGTTGCCGTCGCTGATGGAGAAGATGGAAAAAGCCGGTTGCGAGAAGTCGGTGGTGGGCCTGGTGGTGCCGACCGGGTACTCGTTCAATCTGGACGGCACCAACATCTATATGACGCTGGCGGCGCTGTTCATCGCCCAGGCGACCAATACCGAGCTGACCCTGGGCCATCAGATCGCACTGCTGGCAGTGGCGATGCTCAGCTCCAAGGGCGCAGCCGGCGTCACCGGTGCCGGCTTCATTACCCTGGCCGCCACGCTGGCGGTGGTGCCTGAGGTGCCGGTAGCCGGCATGGCGCTGATCCTGGGCGTGGACCGTTTCATGAGCGAATGTCGTTCGTTGACCAACTTCATCGGCAATGCGGTGGCCACTGTGGTGGTCTCGCGTTGGGAAAACGCCTTGGACCGCGACCGCCTCAAGCTCGTCCTGGACGGCGGAGAACCGCCGCTGCTGGCTCCTGTCGGCGAACCCGGCGTGGCGCCTGCCACCCTGCGTTGATGCTTCCTACGGCCCTGTCTTCCGTCGGTATTGCCGGCGGGAGACAGGGCCGTTCTGCTTTGGCCTGCACCTCGGCTGCGCCGCCCGCCGCGCCGCAGCATGCGATCTCCCTGCCGCGCTGACAGCTGCGCGACAGGCCCTTGTTCAGGCAGGAGGGTAGAATTCAGTTCTCCTGCGCCTTCGAGACACACACAGCCGATGTCCACCGACGACTTCAAACAGGCCGCCCTCGACTACCACCGCCAGCAGCCGGCCGGCAAGATCAAGGTCACCGCGACCAAGCCGATGCTGACCCAGCGCGATCTGTCGCTGGCGTATTCGCCAGGCGTGGCCTTCGCCTGCGAGGCGATCGTCGAAGAACCCACCCAGGCCAGCGAGCTCACCGCGCGCGGCAATCTGGTGGCGGTCATCACCAACGGCACCGCCGTGTTGGGCCTGGGCAATATCGGCCCGCTGGCCTCCAAGCCGGTGATGGAAGGCAAGGGCGTGCTATTCCAGAAGTTCGCCGGCATCGACGTGTTCGATATCGAGATCAACGAGAACGACCCGGACAAGCTGGTCGACATCATCGCCAGCCTGGAGCCGACCTTCGGCGGCATCAACCTGGAAGACATCAAGGCGCCGGAGTGCTTCATCGTCGAGCGCAAGCTGCGCGAGCGCATGAACATCCCGGTGTTCCATGACGACCAGCACGGCACTGCGATCATTGTTGGCGCGGCCGTGCTCAATGCGCTGGTGGTCACCGGCAAGAAGATCGAAGAGGTCAAGCTGGCCACCACCGGCATGGGCGCGGCGGGCATTTCCTGCGTCAACATGCTGGTTTCGCTGGGCCTGAAGCCGGAGAACATCCTGGCGCTGGACCGCGATGGTGTGATCCACACCGGCCGCACCGACCTGGATCCGGACAAGCAGCGCTACGCACGCGATACCGACAAGCGCACCCTCGCCGAGATCGTTGAAGGCGCCGATATCTTCCTGGGCCTGTCGGCCGCCGGCATCCTCAAGCCGGAGATGGTCGCCAGCATGGCGCGCCAGCCGGTGATCTTCGCGCTGGCCAATCCCAACCCGGAGATCACCCCGGAAGCGGCCAAGGCGGTGCGCCCGGATTGCATCATTGGCACCGGCCGTTCGGACTACCCGAACCAGATCAACAACGTGCTGTGCTTCCCTTACCTGTTCCGCGGCGCGCTGGATGTGGGCGCCACCGGCATCAACGAGGAGATGAAGATTGCCTGTGTCAAGGCCATCGCGGCGATGGCGCGGCGTGAGGCCTCCGACCTGGGTGCGGCCTACGGCGGCGAGACCCCGAGCTTCGGTCCGGAATACCTGATTCCGCGTCCGCTCGACCCGCGCCTGCTGGTGGAACTGTCGTCTGCCGTTGCGCAGGCGGCGATGGACTCGGGCGTGGCCACGCGCCCGATCACCGACATGGAGGCCTATCGCGACAAGCTCGGTCAGTTCGTCTACCGCACCAGCCTGATGATGAAGCCGGTCTACGACCGCGCGCGTGCCGACAAACAGCGCGTGGTGTATGCCGAAGGCGAAGAAGAAGTGGTGCTGCGCGCAGTGCAGAGCGTGGTCGACGAAGGCCTGGCGTTCCCGATCCTGATCGGCCGCCCGGACGTGATCGAAGCGCGTATCGAACGCATGGGGCTGCGCCTGACCGCCGGGGTGGACTTCGAGATCACCAATATTCTCGACGACCCCCGCTTCAACGATTACTGGCAGTACTACCACGCGCTGACCGAGCGTCGCGGCGTGACCGTCACTGCGGCCAAGGAACTGATGCGCTCGCGTCCGACCCTGATCGCCGCGGTCATGGTGGCGCGCGGCGAAGCCGACGCGATGCTGTCCGGCGTGGTCGGCCGCTTCCACAAAAAGCTGGGCTATGCGCGCAGCGTGATTCCGCTGGAACCGCGGGTGAGCTCCACCTCGGCGATGACGGGTGTGATCAACCAGCTCGGTGTGTTCTTCTTCCTGGACACGCACGTGCAGGAAGACCCCACCGTCGAGCAGGTGGTCGAAGCCACGCTGCAGGCCGCGTACCGTCTCAAGCTGTTCGGCATCGAGCCCAACATCGCGTTGCTGTCGCACTCCAACTTCGGTAGCCACGACTCGCGCGACGCGCTGAAGATGCGCCAGGTGCGCGAAGCGCTGCTCAAGCGCAAGCCCGAGCTCAACATCGACGGCGAAATGCAGGGCGACACCGCCTGGGACGAAGCGCTGCGCAAGCAGATCATGCCCAACAGCACGCTCAAGGGCCGCGCCAACCTGTTCGTGCTGCCGAATCTGGAAGCGGCCAACATCGCCTACAACCTGGTGCGCGTGTTCACCGACGGCGTGGCGATCGGTCCGATCCTGATGGGCATCTCCAAGCCGGTGCATATCCTCACCACCAGCGCCACCTCGCGCCGGGTGATGAACATGACCGCCATCGCGGCGGTGGATGCGCAGATCCGCAAGCAGTTGTAGGACGAGCAATTCGGCAGATTTGCCCGCTGCGGCCGTTGGTTTCTCGCACTCGGGCCCTTGGTCGCTCTGCACACAAGTTGGGTGCAGAGCGATAGCAAATCGATTTGCATCATCTCCCGGCATGCCCGTTCGCGGATGGTTGAAGCACCCCGATAACTGAAGCGAACCACGGCAGCCCCTGCGGCATAAGAACCTCATCGAACAATATTCTCGTGACCTTCTTCATTGCGGTAACGAGCAGTTCGCTGTTGGGCTCGACACGCTGCTGCGCGCTATAGCAGGGATATGCAGCTTAGGGTGGCTAACGAAACGTAGCGAGCAGTTGTCAGATGGATGTGGACGGCGCGCAGGAACCGGAGTGTACGCGTGGCACATGAGGATTCCGAGCACCAGCCGCGCCCGCCTGGCGGCTGCATGGTAGTTTTGTCAAACGCTCTTAAGCTGAAAGAATGCGCCGATGCGTTGTCCTCGCGCGCAGTGAGCTCTATCAGCAACAAGCCCGCCTGCGGAGGTTGCGCCGATGCTGAACGCGGCACCTTGCTAGTTTTCATCGGAAGAGGCTGCATCACCTCGCACGGCAACCTCCTTTGCAAGATCGGCTGGAGCGATGGCGGGCAAGGTTAGTTACGATGAAATTCCATTTTTTATATTACTTATTATAATTTAAATTATTTCTTGACGCCTGTGGCGGCGTGCCTGGATGATTCGGGCCAGACAGGGATGCCAATGGAGACCCGAAATGCCTTTGAGCTGGAAACGGCTTGTAGTGATGTGGGGAATTTTCTTCTCAGGATTGGCCGGCGCACAGTCGAATGGCAAGGCGCCTTGGGAAGAGTACGACAAGCTGATACACAACCGACAGGCCCTGACCGTGCTTGGGCCGACGCTGTTCGGCGATCAGGTGGATCTTTATAGCGGAGCGCTGAGTTTTTCCTCGGTCGATATCGAGGTGCCGGGCAATGCGCTGAATTTGAATGTCGGCCGTAGTTTGACGGTCGGCAACCGTCAGGGCTACGCGATCAACGACCTTCCGTTCGCAGACTGGGATCTGGAGGTTCCGCGCCTTTCCGGGGTCTTTGCCAGCACGACGGGCTGGGCGAGTGCCTGCACCCACAATGGCAATGGCCAACCGCCGATGGTCGGGTCTTCCGGCAGTGGCGGTTTGTTCCTCGCCAGCGAGTATTGGCACGGCAACCAAGTCATCATTCCCGGACGCGGGCGCCAAGATATGCTCGTCGCCAGCAATGGTAATTTGCCCAAGCCTGGCAGCGGCGGTCCCTACACCTGGCTGGCGCCGGATTTCACCTATTTTTCGTGTATCCCCCAGCAGAAGAATGCCTCTGGCGAGGGCTTCCTGGCGATCACCCCAGATGGTGTGAAGTATTGGTTCGACTGGCAGGCGCAGTATATGGAGCCGATCTTGGAGCGTCCCGATCCCGATGGCAGCGTAAAAACGCTGGGGAGGCGCCAGGCGGTGCTTTACGCCACCAGGGTCGAAGACCGCTTCGGCAATTGGGTCAACTACACTTATACCAATGCCGCCAATGCGCCTGCCACGCTGGCCTCCGTTTCCAGCAGCGATGGTCGTGCTATCGCGTTGAGTTACAACGAGCGTGGACATATCTCGCAGATCCGCAACGGCACCCAGTCGTGGACATACCATTACAGCTATCCGTCGGCTACCGCAGGACATCTGAGCGCGGTCGACTTGCCTGATGGCAGCCACTGGGCATTCGATCTGTCAGGATTGGCGTCGGCGGCCATTTTTTATGAGCAGGCAGTCTCGCCTGGAGATATCGTCCGTACCTGCGGCTATCCGGGATTTGTCGTCAGTCCGCCCAACGCAAAAGGGACGATCACTCATCCTTCCGGTGCAATCGGTGAGTTCACTGTCAGCGTCGTAGCACGGGGACGTTCGAATGTGCCACGTGTGTGCAACAACTACACAGCACGCAACAACGATCCCAACGACGACATCGCGCGTTATGCGATGACTTACGACGGCTTTGCCCTCACCCAGAAACGTCTATCCGGTCCGGGTATCGATGCGGCGGAATGGAATTATGCGTACGGCGGAACGGCCTCGTTCGCCTCCGGTACCGGTCCCACTTGCACCAGCGGCGAGTGTGGCGCAGTGATCTGCAAGTCGGAGAGCTGTTCAGGCAGCCAAATAACCCAAGTCAGCGAGCCGGAAGGAATCTGGGTGCGCTACACCTTTGGCAATAGCTATCGCTACAACGAAGGCAAACTGCTAAAGGTGTAGAAAGGGTCGGGACCCACCTCCATCCAGCAAGTCGATACCTTCACCTACCTATGGCCTTTCGAGGGTCAGCAGTTCGCCACCAGGATCGGAAACACCCAACAGGAAAGAGGCGATGGATTCTCCTCGGAGTACTTGCGTCCGGAAAGCGCAAAGAGTGTGTCGCTTGACGGCGTTACGTTCAATCGCAGCGTGAACGTGTTTGATGCGATGGCAAGGCCGCTGACGACGACGCGATGGAGCAGTCTGGGTTTCAGCCGTCAAGACGTGTTGACATATTACGATCAGCCCGCGCTCTGGACGATGGGGCAGATCCTGCGTCAGGTCAATTCGGAAACCGGAAAAGTCGTTGTCAGCACCGACTACGACGACACCACCGCGCTGCCAGTCCGGCAATATGCGTTCGGCAAGCTGCAACAAACGCTGTCCTATTCTGCCAATGGCTTGGTGGCGAGCGCCGCCGATGCGGGGGGCAATACGACCACCGTGTCCTCATGGAAACGCGGGATTCCCGAGTCGATCCGTTATGCGGATGGTAACGTCGTGTCCGCCGCGATCAACGACATGGGCTGGATCGAGTCCACGACCGATGCCAACGGCTACGCGTCCACCTACGGTTACGATGCGATGGGGCGCTTGACGCGATTGAGCTATCCCGCCAGCGATGAAACCGCATGGAATCCCCTCATATCGGATTTCCGAATCGTCGCCAGTTCGGAATTGGGGCTTGCACCCGGACACTGGCGCGTTACCACGACACAAGGGAACAAGCAGGTCATCCACTATCTCGACGCGCTGTGGCGTCCGGTAGTGGAAGAAACGTTCGATCAAGCAAATCGAGCCGCGACGTCGATGCAGGTGATCAAGCGTTATGACCGCGCCGGGCGTTTGGTCTTTCAGTCCTACCCGCAACGGGGGATTACCGACTACTCCCAATCCGTACCGGGAACACGCACTCAGTACGACATGCTGGGGCGTGCCACGCGGGTGGAACGCGACGCCGAAGGCGGCGTGCTCGCCACCACCATGGCGTATCTGGCCGGCTTTCAGCGCCTGACCACCGATCCGCGCGGCAACACGACCGCCGAACGCTTCCAGGTCTTCGATCAGCCCAGCGACGCGCTGCCTGTGACGATCGACGAGCCGGAAGGCGTTTCGACTGTTATCACCCGTGACATCTTCGGCAAGCCGTTGGAGCTGCTGCGCTCCGGGCCGGACCGTTAACCGAGAAGTGCGATCGAAGGGAACTTGGCACCGCTGGGCTCTGACGGGCCTGGCGGCAGGCATTGGCTAACATCGAAGGCAAGCCGAATGTTGCGTCGTTTACTTATATTATGCGGCTGGACGCTGCTGTCCACGGTCGCGTATGCGCAGAAAGTCAACCCATACGTCTGGGTACAGCTTGGCGCCCCCGCGGCCAATACCGTGCTGACCGCGCCGGCTAGCGTGGTGGTCAGCGCCTCCGCCGGCACCATCGACGATGGAGTCAACGTCTCCTCCATCACGCTCTATCAAGGTGGTGCCGCGATAGCGCAAGTTGGCTACAAGGAGAGCATCTCGTTCGTCGTCAATGGATTGCAACCGGGCACATACAACTTTTCCGCACGCGCGACCAGCGATCATGGCGGTTCGGCGACCACGCCGACGCGTGCAGTCAGCGTCGTCGCTGCGGGCGACAAGCCGCCCAGCATCAGCCTGTACGATGCAATCGGCGGGCCCTTCTTTGCACCAGCAATTGTGGGTCTGGAAGCCAACGCCTCCGATAGCGATGGCAACGTGGTACAGGTCGACTATTTCGCCGATGGCAACGCCATCGGCAGCAGCACCATTTCTCCCTACTACCTGTCATGGACAGGGGCGCCAGCGGGAGGCCACAGCATCACCGCGCGCGCGACCGACAACAACGGCAAGCAAACCACATCGGCGCCACTGTCGGTCACCGTCGAGCAGTCGGTCATTACCGGCAACATCGACGGGGTTGCGGCCGCGCAAGGTGGGCCGTACAGCATCGGTGGCTGGGCATGCTCGACCGGCCGTAATACGTCGGTAGACGTCCATGTCTACCTCGGCGGCCCGGCGGGCAGCGGCACGTTCTTCACTGCCGTGACCGCCAATCAAGCCAGCGATGCAGCAATTGCCGGCGCATGTCGCGCACAGGGCAGTGCCTATCGCTTCTCGATTCCGCTGGATGCCGCAGCACGCCAGCGCTATGCCAATCAGGCGATCTATATCCATGGCATCTCGCCGGTTGGCGGGGGGAACAATCTGCTCGCCAATTCCGGCATCTTCAAGGTTCCCGCCCCCGCATCGGTCGCGCGTCGCTACGTGTACGACGAATACGAGCGCCTGTGCAAGACCATCGAGCCGGAGACCGGTGCCACGGTGGTCGATTACGATACTGCTGGGAATATCGGTTGGACGGCCGGAGGCCTCTCGCTTCCTGAGCTGCACAATTGCAACCGTGAGGAGGCATTGGCATCGGGGCGTGTGGTCCTGCGCAACTACGATGTACGCAATCGATTGTCCTGGCTCTCTTTCCCCGACAAGAATGGAGATCAGCGCTGGAAATATACCCCCGATGGTTTGCCAGCGCGGATCGAGACCAACACGACCGATGGTGGCGGCAAGGTGGTAGTCAACACCTATAGCTACAACAAACGGCGTTTGCTGACCGGCGAAGGAACCGACGGATGGACCAGTCTAATGGTCGGCTACGCCTACGACGCCAATGGCGCGTTGGCACGCCTGCTGTATCCGAGCAGCCTGTTGGTGGACTATGCGCCCAATGCGCTTGGTCAGCCGACTCAGGTTGGCAGCTTTGCCTACGGGATCAGGTACCACCCCAACGGAGCGGTTGCTCAATTCACTTACGGCAACGGTGTCGTCCACAGCATGTCCATGAACGTGCGCCAGCTGCCAGCAGTGGTGTCCGATTCGGGGGTACAGCAATATCAATACAGCTATGATCCCAACGACAATGTCACCGCGATTCTGGATCAGACCCAAGGCGATACGTACAGCCGGACGTTGGAGTACGACGCACGCAACCGGCTGAAAGTGGCGGCCTCGCCCAGCTTCGGCGGCAACGGCGTGCATCGTTACAGCTATGACGGACAGGACAACCTGCGCACGCATGCGACGGGAACGACGAGCTACGACTATTACTACGACAGCGCCAACCGCCTGACCAACCTGACGGAGACAACGACCGGCGCGAGCGTGGTGGGCCTGGGTTACGACGCGCAGGGCAACCTGACCAACAAGAACGGCCAAGCATACAGCTTCACGCTGGGCAACCAACTGCGTTCGGTGGTCGGCAAGCAATGGTATGCCTACGACGGGTACGGCAGGCGTGTCATCGCCTGCGGCTCGGGGCCTTGCACCTACCAGTTGTATAGCCAGGCGGGCGCGTTGCTCTATACCCAGGATGCCAGGAAGAGCATCGACACCGATTACCTCTATCTGGCGGGCAGCGTCGTGGCGACGCGGGCGCGCCCTGCGGCGGGCGGCGCGGAAACGGTGACCTACCAGCACACCGACGCATTGGGCAGCCCGGTGGCGACGACCAACGCAGCCGGGCAGGTGGTCGAGCGCACTCAGTACGAACCCTACGGCGCGGCGATCGGCAAGACGGTGGACGGCATCGGCTACACCGGCCATGCGATGGATGGCGGGACCGGGCTGATCTATATGCAGCAGCGGTATTACGACCCGGCGATTCCACGGTTCCTGTCGGTCGATCCGATGACCGTTGACACCACCAGCGGTGCCAACGTCAATCGTTACTGGTATGCGGCTAACAATCCCTATCGGTTTACCGATCCGGATGGGCGCTGCGAAAAGCCCACTGGCTCGAACATCTGCGCAAGCGGCGGATACTCGGGCTCCACGCCCCAGGGCGGCGCTGCTGGGGAGAAACGATCTGCCAGTGCTGGCTTCGCGGCTACCTCATCCAATAACGGGTTCGTCTCTGCCTTCACCGACCGGAACTGGCTCACAGGTGACGGAAGCCTTACCGATTTCGGTGCGATCGCGCATGATGTCTGGTACCCGTTGCTCGATATGCCGGAAGGGGCTGGCTTCAAGCTGGCGGGTGGCGGTTTGATGGCTGTCAGGCTTGGTAGGATGGGCGAGGACGCGGTGCGTGCTGCGTATGACATTGGAGGTAAGGAATTCTTCGTCTTAAATGGAAGGCTAAGGATGCCTGATGGTATAAATTGGACGCTCGGGACAATTAGTGAGGTCAAAAATACACAATCCTTGAGCTACACCAGGCAGTTACGAGACTATGTCAGTTTTTCTAAAGCGAATGGCCTTGATTTTTATCTCTATGTGAGGCCGGGTGCGAAAATTTCAGCCCCACTTCGTCAAGCGGAAGCGGCAGGCGATATTGTGATAAAGGATATTCCGTGAAAAAAGATAAATCCGGCTGGATGACTCTTCAGGAGCATCACGCGCAGCTTAAAGCTGAGGGTAAATGGGACGATTATCTTGCAATGAGGGCGGCCAAGGAGGAGGCTCGTCAGAAGACGATAGAGGAATATGTAAAAAATTCCGCTCCTGTCGTCGCCGCCTTAAGAAGGGCAGGTGTTAACGTCAATTCCATTGAGGAGTTGGGCGGAAACGGTGAATTTGATCCGAGGGCCGTTCCTGTATTGCTCGAACATGTGTCATTTGATTACCCAAAACGAGTACGGGAGGTAATCCTACGGAGGCTGGCAACGCCCCATGCACGCAAGTACTGGGATCAGCTCGTAGAAATCTTCGAGAAGAACACCCTCAGCCTTGCGCCGGAAATCCGTTACGTGGCAGCGCTTGCCTTGAGCGGCGCAGCGGACGATACGGTGCTGGACGATGTGATCCGGTTGTTGGACGAAAAGAGTCTTGGGCTGGATCGCGCTCCCTTGCTGATCGCCTTGATCCGCTCCAAATCGCCGAAGGCGAAGATGAAGCTGCTGGAGCTGCGCGACGATCCGGATCTTGGCAAGCAGATCAAGATCTTTCGTCGGCTGGAAAGACACCAAAAAGCGAGCGGCACTCTCTCCCTGTGAGGAGCCAAAGGATCTCTATCTGGCGAGCAGCGTCGTGGCAACGCGGGCGCGCCCTGCGGTGGGCGGCGCGGAAACGGTGACCTACCAGCACACCGACGCGCTGGGCAGCCCGGTGGCGACGACCAACGCAGCCGGGCAGGTGGTCGAGCGCACCCAGTACGAACCCTACGGCACGGCGATCGGCAAGACGGTGGACGGCATCGGCTACACCGGCCATGCGATGGATGGCGGGACCGGGCTGATCTATATGCAGCAGCGGTTCTATGACCCGCAACTGGGTATGATGCTAAGCGTTGATCCAGTTACTGCTTACGATAAGCCGATAACGAACTTTTGTCGTTACTGCTACGCACGCAATAACCCATACAAGTTCGTCGATCCAGACGGAAACGAAGGGAAGGTGGCTTGGCTTGTCAAGCTCACTGCTGACGGCATGCGTAAGTTAGGTCGGATTACGCAAGAACAGGCTGTCCTCGCCAGACGCGCGGAGCAAAACGTCGTGGCGGACAGAAGACAGGTGGCAAGCCAGATTGAAACAGCAGCCCATGGTGGCAGAGATGGTCAGTTAAAGCATGCGGCTCATGAATTGGAAGATGGAAGCAAAGGGTTGCCTCATTATCAGGTCGAGGGAAAGCTAGGCCATACGTTCTGGGGTAAGTTAAGTGTCGCCACGATTGCGGCGGCAGGTGCCCTAGATCAAGTCGCTGAAGCTGCGGAATACATGCCTGACCCTGCCCCAAGACCCGCCGAGCAATCAGATGTATCGCGTTGGAACAATGCTATGGGCGCTATAAGTGATGCGACTGGGGTGCCAATGCCGGGGGTCAAGATGGGGCAAGACGGTGGTTTCCAGGGCTACTTCCGAGTGGAGGGTCGGCTTGACTCAAAACGTCTATCTGAAGAGTTGGATAAGAAGAGATAAGTACACATCTGCATGAACGCATATCAAATTATGATAGAAGGGGTGTTTGTGAAATCCCCGGAAATGGGTCGGCTTACAGGTGGGTTCCATACCACTTTCTTTGTCATAGCGGTCAATGCTGCTAATGCCTCGCATAAGGCAAAAGAACTGCTGGAAAAGAGAATGGCAGCGCACTCCGTAGTTGGTGTTGGTGCAGGATGGTTTGCGTCTTATTACTGGGTTCACGACATATGGGAAGTCACTGCGGGAAAGTACTCAGAGAACGAGGGGCATGATTCTGGCTTCACCTTCTTCCTCATCGGTCGGATGGAAAAGTTCTTTTTGGCTGCTCGTCGGCTGTTTTTCAGTAACTATCGTCAGTGGATTTTGGTCCATCCGGAACTGGCGGAGTCGGAACCTAAGTAGGTGTTGTTGTAATGATCCACAGGTTTTTTTCAGGTTATGCGGTTAACGTTGCGGCATAGTGAATCGCCCACCGGTGTGCAGCATGAGTCGGCGCGGCAACTGCCACGACAATGCGCCGGAGGAGAGCTTATTTGGCTTGCTCAAGCGCGAGCGGATCAGACGACGGACCTATCCAGCAAAGGATACCGAACGGGCTCAAGCGTGCGACTACATCGAGATTTTCTACAATCCGAGAGCGTCTCCACCAACATACTCAGGGACGCGTTCGGCAAACCCACGGAGATCGATCGCGGAGGGCTGGCGCGATGAGCATCGATGCATTGCCCACGCGCAAGCCGCAGATGACCCGGTGGACAAGCGGCTGGGTCGGCTTGCTGCTGGCCCTCGCGACCGGCCCTGTGCTGTGCGCCAGCACAACTACTGGTACGACGCCAATCAACGGCTGACCAATGTGGTGGACGATGCCGGCGCGACCATCGTGGGGCTGAGCTACGACGCCCAGGGCAATCTGCGGCAGAAGAATGCGCAGGCGTACACGTTCGACTACGGCAACCGCCTGCGCGAAGTGCAAGGCAAGGAAACCTACCGCTACGACGCGCAAGGCCTGCGGACCAATGCGCTGGATGCGTCAGGTAGCCGGTTGAAGGCGTTCTACAATAAGTCCGGGCAGCTGCTATACGAAGAACGGCGCGGACAAGGCACCATGGAGTACGTCTACCTGGCCGGCAGTCTGCTGGCCACGCGCAGCAACGGCACGGTGACCTACCAGCACACCGACGCCCTGGGCAGCCCGGTGGCGACGACCAACGCGGCCGGGCAGGTGGTCGAGCGCACCCAGTACGAACCCTACGGCGCGGCGATCGGCAAGACGGTGGACGGCATCGGCTACACCGGCCATCCGATGGATGGCGGGACCGGGCTGATCTATATGCAGCAGCGCTACTACGATCCGGCGATTCCTCGGTTCTTGTCCATCGATCCGGTGACGGCGTATGAAAAGCCCGGCCAGAACTTCAATCGTTACTGGTACGCAAACAATAATCCGTATCGTTTCTCCGATCCAGATGGTCGTCAAAGTGTCGGCGAGATGATCGATGAAAATGCGATGGCTGCGGCATCGCGTGGCGATAATGCTTCAACCTATGGTTGGGCATTTGCAGGGACGACCTGGAATTTCTTTGGGGCGGAAGGGCTGAGTCAAGTTGCTGACAAGGGCGCTGCTGCAGGGAAAGGCAACGGCGCAATGGCCATTCTTGAGGTTGCGACCTTGGGGAAAGGCGGGGCTGTCTTAAAAGCAGGCGAGGCAGTTGCAGAAGGTGCCGCAAAGCTATCTATTAAAGGTATGACCGCGCACGCGGTTGATCAGGCAATCAATCGAGGAGTTAAGCCTGGTCAGATTTTAGATGCTATCAAGAATCCATTGAAAGTGGCTGAAGCAAAAGTCGATGCATTGGGACGCCAGAGTCAGAAAGTGGTGGGGTCGCAAGTTACAGTGGTAGTTAATCCTGAAACGGGGAAGATTGTCACGGTGTATCCTACATCGACGAGGACAGCCGAAAAGTTGCTTGAGAAGCAGAGATGACCATTGAAATAACAGCGTTCGTTAGTGACTTGCTTCTGTCTCATCCTGAGACAATGGCAATTGCTGAGAGGCTTCTTGTTGATAAATCCCTTCTTATAGGGACGGAATCGCAGTACAACGAGATGAGAGATGCGTGCTCTGATCTTCTCCAGCGCATTGGTTTTGACGAGAATTATGAGCCGACCAAGGAAGGGGTTGCCCTCGAAAGCCTGATAGATAGGCTGCTTATATAGTGACTGGCGTCCAGTTGTCTAGTGTGCCTGTCGCTTCTACGGCTTCGCTGGCGGCGCGAAGAACGCCCGTTCTCGGATGGCGACATGCGTCTAGTACGAACTCTGGATCGCCATTGGTATGCGGCCAGCAATCCCTACAGGTTCACCGATCCGGATGGGCGTTGCGAAAAGCCTACCGGGTCGAATATCTGTGCGTATATCGGAAATTCGGGTTCCAGGACGCAAGGCGGGGCGACGGGAAGTGCCCAGTCCGCTAGTTCGACGAATGGATTCATCTCCGCTTTCACTGACAGGAACTGGGTCACTGGCGATGGCAGCATCACCGATTTCGGTGCGATCGCGCATGATGTCTGGTACCCGTTGCTCGATATGCCGGAAGGGGCCGGATTCAAGTTGGCGGGTGGCGGTTTGATGGCTGTCAGGCTTGGTAGGATGGGCGAGGACGCGGTGCGTGCTGCGTATGACATTGGAGGTAAGGAATTCTTCGTCTTAAATGGAAGGCTAAGGATGCCTGATGGTATAAATTGGACGCTCGGGACAATTAGTGAGGTCAAAAATACACAATCCTTGAGCTACACCAGGCAGTTACGAGACTATGTCAGTTTTTCTAAAGCGTAATGGCCTTGATTTTCATCTCTATGTGAGGCCGGGCGCAAAACTTTCAGAGCCGCTTGAGGATGCAGTTAAGTCTAAGGAAATAATGTTGAGGGATATTCAATGAAGGACAGAAAAACAGCTGCAGAGTTGATGGCTGAACTGAATAAGGACGAAGAGTATTTGGCGCTGAGTCGCGCTAAAGAACTGGCTCATCAGAAAGCGATAGAGGAATATGTAAAAAATTCCGCTCCTGTCGTCGCCGCCTTAAGAAGGGCAGGTGTTAACGTCAATTCCATTGAGGAGTTGGGCGGAAACGGTGAATTTGATCCGAGGGCCGTTCCTGTATTGCTCGAACATGTGTCATTTGATTACCCAAAACGAGTACGGGAGGTAATCCTACGGAGGCTGGCAACGCCCCATGCACGCAAGTACTGGGATCAGCTCGTAGAAATCTTCGAGAAGAACACCCTCAGCCTTGCGCCGGAAATCCGTTACGTGGCAGCGCTTGCCTTGAGCGGCGCAGCGGACGATACGGTGCTGGACGATGTGATCCGGTTGTTGGACGAAAAGAGTCTTGGGCTGGATCGCGCTCCCTTGCTGATTGCCTTGATCCGCTCCAAATCGCCGAAGGCGAAGATGAAGCTGCTGGAGCTGCGCGACGATCTGGATCTTGGCAAGCAGATCAAGATCTTTCGTCGGCTGGAAAGACACCAAAAAGCGAGCGGCACTCTCTCCCTGTGAGGAGCCAAAGGATCTCGTTATCGTAATCGCCAGAGCAAACGTTCGCCCAGCTTCGGCGGCGCCGGCGCGCACCGTTACAGCTATGACGGACAGGACAACCTGCGCACGCATGCGACAGGAACGACGAGCTACGACTATTACTACGACAGCGCCAACCGCCTGACCAACCTGACGGAGACAACGACCGGCGCGAGCGTGGTGGGCCTGGGTTACGACGCGCAGGGCAACCTGACCAACAAGAACGGCCAGGCGTACAGCTTCACGCTGGGCAACCAACTGCGTTCGGTGGTCGGCAAGCAATGGTATGCCTACGACGGGTACGGCAGGCGTGTCATCGCCTGCGGCTCGGGGGCCTGCAATTACCAGCTGTATAGCCAGGCCGACGCATCGACACCGATTACCTCTATTTGGCGGGTAGCGTCGTGGCAACGCGGGCGCGCCCTGCGTCGGGCGGCGCGGAAACGGTGACCTACCAACACAACGACGCGCTGGGCAGCCCGGTGGCGACCACCAACGCAGCCGGGCAGGTCGTCGAGGTAACTATCATCTGTATGGACAAGCAGGCGCAGCGTCACGTAAGTGGCGGCCTACCAACATACCGGGCCTATAGCCTGGTGCGCGTGTTCACCGACGGCGTGGCGATCGGTCCGATCCTGATGGGCATCTCCAAGCCGGTGCATATCCTCACCACCAGCGCCACCTCGCGCCGGGTGATGAACATGACCGCCATCGCGGCGGTGGATGCGCAGATCCGCAGACAGCGCGACGCGGAAAAAGCTGCAGCCGATAAGGTAATCCCCCGCTTTTAGCGTTCGCCAAAAGTGGAGCTACGCGGCCATCGCCAATTTCATTGCTGGGGTGATACCGCCGAGCGCCATGTTGGGGCGCTCATGGTTATACGTCCATAGCCAGCGCGTGGCCTTGTCCTGAACCTGCTCGATGGTGTCGAACAACGTTGTGGCCAGCCAAGCGTAGCGGACGGTGCGGTTGTAACGTTCGACGTAGGCATTTTGCTGCGGTTTGCCCGGCTGGATGTGCTCGATCCGAATGCCGCGCTGCTGTGCCCAAGCTAGCAGCGCGCCGCTGATGTACTCCGGGCCGTTGTCGCAGCGAATGGCGTTTGGCTTGCCGCGCCAGTCGATGATCTGATCCAACGAGCGGATCACCCGGGCCGATGGCAGCGACAGGTCGACCTCAATGCCCAGACCCTCGCGATTGAAGTCGTCGAGCACGTTAAATAACCGGAAGCTGCGACCATCGGCTAACTGGTCGTGCATGAAGTCCATCGACCAGACCTGGTTGATCGTCTCCGGTACCGACAACGGCTCTGGACGCTCACGTACCAGCCGTTTCTTCGGCTTGATCCGCAGGTTCAACTCCAGCTCCCGGTAGATGCGGTACACCCGCTTGTGGTTCCAGCCGAAGCCCTTCACGTTGCGCAGGTGCAGAAAGCATAGGCCGAACCCCCAATCACGATAGGTCGTGGTCAACCGGACAAGCCAATCGGCAATCTGGACGTTCTCCTCGCTGGCCTTGGCTTGATAGCGGTAGCAGGTCTGGCTGACCTCAAACGCCTGGCAGGCATGCCGGATGCTCATCGCCTTGTTCGCCACCGCCCATCGGGCCATCTCCCGGCGTTGAGATGGCCTCACCATTTTTTTGCCATCGCCTCACGAAGTACTTCGGCAGCCATTTGCGATTCGGCGTACATCTTCTTCAGGCGCCGGTTCTCGTCCTGCAGCTCCTTGAGCTGGGACATCAGCGACGCATCCATGCCGCCGAACTTGCTGCGCCACTCATAGAACGTTGCCGAGCTGATGCCGTGCTCTCGGCACAACTCCGGCACTGACGTGCCGGCCTCGGCCTGTTTGAGGACGGCGATGATCTGGCTGTCGGTGAAACGGGATGTCTTCATGGAACCTCATCAGAAAAGGGTACGAGAAAATTCCACTTCTGGCGTCAGCTAACCTGTGGGGGGATTACCGGGCCCAGCCCCGGTCTCGAATCAGCGCTGGCATAAAAAGCTGAAGCCGAAAGCACGGATTCAACGCAAGCAACAATGCTTGCCGATCAGATGTCAGCGAAAACCAAACGCACTAAAACTGCCCGGCTTCATCGCGTCTGCGGCACATCGCTCAGTAACTCGATTTCTGCCAGTTCCGCACGCGCCGGCATCTTCAGTCGCAGCCGATACTCCGCATACGCACCAGGGGTTTTTATCCGGAATGGACGCGTCTGCAGCGGCCACTGAAACCGCTCGTCGCTGCGTTGATCGACGATCTTCCACGCACCGCCCGCAGTGCGTGCTTCCAGTGTCCATGCACTAGCGCCAATTGCCGCAGTGCCACTGGTCAAGGTATACAGCGTCGGTGTGCCGTTCTGGAGTCCACTCAACGTGATGGTGGACGCACGCGACACCGCCACCACCGTCCCCGCATCGTCGTCATGCAATGCTGCTGCATCGCCACCATCGTCCAGCGCAACGCGCGCATCCGTCCCAAGCAGATCGGCCAACCGGGTAGGGGGTTTCCCCGGCGCGGTCAACGACGGCGGCACATCGTCCGCTCCGCTGCCCCAGCGCGAGGGCGTGGGCCCCATGTCGAAGTCCAGCGTCGCACCCTCGGCAATCGCCGCATGCGGCAACCAGGTCTTGCGCCACGGTGTGCCATTGAGCCTGAGCGATTGCACATACACATTCTGCGGCGAATTCTGTGGCGCATTGACGGTCAGCGTGCCGCCGCCAGGCAGGCGCACGCGCGCCTGCTTGAACGATGGAGAGCCGATCACGTACTCCGGCGCGCCCATGCGCAGCGGATACAGCCCCAGCGCGGCGAACAGATACCACGCCGACATCTCGCCATTGTCTTCGTCGCCAGCGTAACCCTGGCCGATCTCGCTACCCAGGAACAGGCGGGCCAGGATCTCGCGGGTAATGCGCTGTGTTTCCCACGGTTGCCCGGCATACAAATACATCCACGGAATATGGTGCGCAGTCTGATTGCTATGCGCGTACATCCCCATGCGCACATCGCGCGCTTCGGTCATCTCGTGAATCGTGTTGCCATACGAGCCTGCAAACTGCGCTTGGGCAGTCTCGGGCGTGGCGAAAAACGTGTCCAGTTTTGCGGCCAATGCGGCGCGGCCACCATAGAGCGCAGCAAGACCTTCGCCATCGTGCGGCGCAGTGAACGCAAACGTCCACCCGCTGGATTCGGTGTAATCGTTGCCCCACACGCGTGGATCGTACTGTGCCGCATCCACGCGCCATGTCCCATCGGGTTTGCGACCCTGGAAGAAGCCGATCGCCGGATCGAACAGTACCGCATACCCCGCCGCGCGGTGGCGAAAATACAGCGCCTCGGTCGCATACCGCTCGCGCGCTGCCGCGGTGGTCGTCTGGCGGGATAACGCCTCAGCCATATTGGCGATGCCGAAGTCGTTGAGCGCACCTTCCATCGACCACGACATGCCTTCGTGCGTATCGGTATCGGTGTAGCCGCGGAAGGTCGAGCGCGCCATACCCTTGCGCCCGACATGCCGGTCCGATGCAACGACCGTGGCGTTTTTCAGCGCAGCGGCGTAGGCCTCGGCGGGGTCGAAGCCTTGCACGCCTTTTCGCCATGCATCGGCAAACGCCACATCGGAGCTGGTGCCCACCATCAGGTCTGCATAACCAGGCGATGACCAGCGCGCAATCCATCCGCCCGCCCGCGATTGCTCTATAAACCCCTGCACCAAGGTGCCGGCATCGTCGGGCGCGAAGAGTGCATACGCCGGCCACGCCGTACGAAAGGTATCCCACAGCCCGTTGTTGACGTACACCCGGCCATCGCGGATCGGTGCGAAGCTGCGCACCGCGCTGCCGTCGATATTGTCGTCCGACCAGCTGTTCTGGCTGGCGTAGCGCCAATCCGGCGCACTCGCAGTGCCCACGTTTTCATGCGCTGAGTTCGGATACAGGTACAGCCGGTACAGGTTGGAATACAGCGTGGTTTTCTGATCGGCAGTGGCATCGGGCACCTCGAAGCGCCCCAGTAATGCATCCCAGGCATCCTGCGCGCGCGCGGCGACCTGCTCGAAATCCGCGTCTGCTGCAATCTCCAGTTCCAGATTGTGCTTGGCCTGATCCACCGACATCAGCGAGGTGGCGATGCGCATCTGCACCTGTCGCGCGCTGCCAGCATCGAACTTGATCCAACCGGTCGGGCGGCCAGTGTCGAGCAGGCCGCTGCTGTGCCAGGGCGCATCGAAGCTGGCATAGATGTACATGCGCGTCGCACCCGTCGACAGACCACTGCGCACATCGGTGTAACCGGAGAGTGTCTGGGTTGCCGCATCCAGTTGCAGCCCGCCGCGCGCATCCACGTTGTCGAACAGCAGATTGGCATCGCCCCGCGCCGGGAAGCGAAAGCGAAACAGCGCCGCGTGATCGGTCGGTGCGATTTCGGCATGAATGCCGTTGTCCAGCTGCACGGCATAGCGATAGGGGCGGGCCTGCTCGTCGTCATGCGAAAACCCCAGCGCCCGCTTGCTGCGATCGGCTTCCGGCACGCCGGCAGTAAGCGAAGGCATCACCTGAAACGTCTGCCGATCACCCATCCACGGACTGGGTTGGTGACTCAGCGATAGCGCCTGCAGGCGCGGGCGATTGTCAGCACCGTTGTGTTCGTTCCAGCGGTACAGCCAGGTCAGCGTTCCCGCATCGGTCACCGGCGTCCAGAAGTTGAAGCCATGCGGCAGCGCCGTCGCAGGAAAATTATTGCCGCGCGAAAACGTGCCATTGGATTGCGTGCCGCGCGTGGTCAACACCCAATCTGATGGCCGCCCCGGCGTTGTCGGCGGCACCTCGGCAATGGCGATATCGTCGATCCAACCGGCCGCGCTGGCGCCGGCCGGCGGCGTCACTTCCAGCTCGATCGCACGCACGCGGCGCCCGCGCAGCCCGGCCACCTCGCCCAGCCGCACTTGCTTGCGCGCCCACTGCTGCGGGTACAGCGTCTTCGAATCGCCTTGCGCTTTTGCACCCAGCGCAACGCCGTGCTGATCGCGTGCTGCGGTGCTCGATAGCCGAGTGCCATCGTCGAACACGAGATCCAGCGATACATAGGTCGAGGCCACATGATCGCTGCCCAAACTTTCCGGCAACACTAACCACGACACCGTCGTATCGGCACCGATCAAGAGATCGCTGGTAAACAACGTCCGCCGCCCGCCTGCACCACCACTGTCGTAGCGCAGTGCATGCGCACCGCTGTAACCAGCGTTGGGCTTGGCCGCATATGGCACAGCAGGGCCGGTGCCGATGGCGATTCGCACATTACCCACTGCCGCGCTCACGGGCCGAGGCTGACCATCGTCGAATCCGCTTGAAAACCCGGTCGCCGCGCTCAGCGGCTGCGAAGCGGCGCCGGTCAGCGCATACACGATCATCAGCGCTAAACCACGCGGGCGTAGCAGGACAGCGGGCAACGTCATGTAGCGATATCTCCTGTTGGCGCGAGCGGGTCGCGCGTCCATCCGGCTGGAAGCGCGACTAGCCATTCGCCAGCTCGGTGGTGGCCTACCCTGCCAGCATTGTCGTGCAAACCCGAGCCAGACAGCACAGCAGCGCTGCCGAACCGGAAGCGAAGCATACCTTCGCTATGCGTTAGTAGTAGAAAATATTTCTTCTATTTTCGATTTGGTTAATCAATCGAACGTCGGTTTGCGTGGCGCCGTGGCGAGGAAAACGACGGTACAGGCTGGAGATGATCCGTCACCGCGGTCCAGCGCCATCGCCGCAACGATTGACAGAGTTCGCAGTTTGCGCAGAATCCAACTGGGCGCATGGGTGGAAGCCGATGCGTATGGAAGCTCTCAACCGGAGGGTCGTCAGGTGGATCATGCTGTGATTGCGGGACGCATCAAATCGGCACGCAGGGCGCTGGGCATTTCGCAAGGAGCGCTGGCGAACAAGTTGGGAGTACATCGCGCCACGATCGCGCACTGGGAGCGCGAAGGCGGCTTTGTTCCAAGCGTCGACAATCTGCGCGCGCTGAGCCAGGAGTTGCAGGTCGGCTTCGAGTGGCTCGCAGTCGGCGAGGTCTCGCCCAGACTGGCAGTGCACAGTGGTGCCCGATTCGCGGCGCCGCCTGGAGTCGCGCATGCTGCAACTTTCCCGGCACGTTCCGGTGTCGTTCCTGGCGACGGTGATCGCGCTACTGGAAAGCGCGTCGGCCTACCTGGAATGACATAAACCGTCGGGCTGGCATGCAGGGTGGTTTTCATGCGATCTGCATCGCCAGACGGCCAGCGGTACCGTGCAGATCTGGCCTGGTGGGTCGATTGCCGATGTCGCATCAGCGCGGTGTGCTGGCATGCAGATGTAGGGGCTGGCCTAGCTCTTGGCAGGAGCGGGCGCTGGCCGGCGCTGCATGTCGTGTCGGTCCGACATGGCCCCGAGCGGCTGTCGGTTCTGGCACACCATTGCGCTTGAGCTTCGGCGGGCTCAGGCCCCTAATTGAAGCGCAGGACGGGAACCTTCGGCGCGGTCGAAGCGGGAATCTCGTCCGGTCAGCCCGAGGACTGTGGCTTGCTTTATTTTTGATGCGGATATTGATCGGCGCGCCTGCGGAATGGCAGATGATCGTCGGCATTGCCGGGCCGAGAGGTAATAAACCAAGTCGGCAAGTGATGATCGCAGCGGTGATCGGTTGCGCGTTTTCGCCTTGCATCCAGTCTGGGTTCGAACTTTTTGAGTCATTCGTTTACTATATTAAGTTAATTTTTTAATTGGTAAAATTTTTGGGGTCAGCCCGAAACCCGAGGCACGGGGCACTGTGTCAGAAGAGAAAGGAGACGGTAATGCATGAACTAGAGGAAGCTGAAATTGAGCAGGTCGACGGCGGCATGAGCGACTTTACAACCGGTGGTATTGCTGTCATTGGCATCGGCTTTGCTGGTGGCCCGGTGACTGGAGCCTTTGGCCTGCTGGTGGGTGGTGCGATGCTGATCGTTGGGCACTATCAGCAGTAACTTTTTTTTAAACTGTCGCCTCGCTGACCGCTAGGCGACAGTTCTCATCGTAACGTGGAGTGGCATGTACTGGAATTCCGACAAAAGCTTTCCTCCCGCATCAGGTAGTTGGTCTGTATGGCGTCCTCCTTTCGGTAGGCAGCTTGACAGTGAATCTGCGGTACGACGCGCGACGCTACGTTGGCATCCGTTTGATCCAGTATTGGTCTCGGTGCCTGGTGATGCTCGCATGCTTCCTCCCATCTGCATCAAGTCGCTTTCAGAGCGACTCCAACAGAGAGCCTTGCGGCAGTATCTTCTATTGCTCTTGCTGATGGTGTGCATGGCGACAGGATTTTTTACGGCCAGTGTGGTGATGCAAGACGCTTTCTTCGCCAAGGCTGGTGGAGCAATCGTCTTGCTTGCTTTATTTGTCGCTTTCCAATGGGCTGTGATATTTCGTCGGCGCGTGAATATTTGTGAATATTCGCGATTTTGCGCCTGGTGTTATTTGCAGCCCAATCGGCAATTGGTCGCCATTGCACTCCTGATGCTTGCGATAGGGGGAGCGCAGTTTGCTTTACAGGCAGGTTCTGGCGATATTCTCAGCTTGATCAATCAGTATGGCCTGGTTTTCGAACGTGCGCACGACGAACCATGGCGCTATCTGTCAGGGCCATTTCTGCATGCAGGACTGGTCCATTGGATCTCCAACGTGTCCTTGCTGATGGTGATAGCTGGTTTGTGCTTCGCAATTGGTCGAGCATATGCCATCTGGCTGGTTTTCCTTTCTGGCGTTCTGTTGCCGTCGTTCATCCTGGGATTTCTCCCGCACTGGGTGTCTTCGGATGCTTTTTTGGGAATGTCCGGCGGGGTGTTCGCACTGTATGGCTGGTTCATCGGTTTGACTATTCGCCATCGAAAGATATTTCCTTCTGCACTGGGATGGATGATCGCCTACTTCGCATGCGCGACACTGGTGGTTTCCTCGTTGCTGGATCCCAGGTCAAGTTGGTTCGTGCATGCAGCCGGGTTGCTATTGGGTAGCATTGCGGGTTTTCTGGTATTCGGATTGAAAATTGATATTGACCAAGATATGCATCGGCTTCAACTTCCAGGGATGCCTTGACTTATGCGAGCAATCGTCCAATCTGGAACCATTGAATGTGGCTTGGCTGCGATTGCCATGGTCGTCTCCGAGAATGGAATGAGAATGCCTCTGACGAAGCGGAGGCACCGTTTCTCAGTTTCGCTGAAATTTTTTGAGAATGAGACAGATCATTCGTATTGCGCAAAAGTTGGGATTCTCTGCTCGTCCGTTACGACTGGATGTCGAGCTCTGAACCGCCCCAGTTTTTCAGGAGGCCCGTTGGTTTGAGTCATGCCGACATGACGGACTCAGGGGAGTGCGAATGGTAGTGGGCCTAAGCCTCGGTCAGTGGGATATTGCCGATCGGCTCCAGCAATCGGCGGTTGTTGAACCAGTCGACCCAGGAGAGCGTGGCCCGCTCGAAGTCCTGGCGCGTGCGCCAAGACCACTTGCGATGGCCTTGTAGAGACCGTTGATGATCTCGGCCAGCGCGTTGTCGTAGGAGTTGCCCACGTTGGCGGTAGGCGGCTCCAGGCCGGCCTCAGCGAGCCATTCTGTTTAGCGGATCGACACGTAATGAACGCCTCGGTTGCTGTGATGGATCAAGCAACTCGGGCCGGCCGGCCTTCTTACCTAGAGCGCCTGTTCGAGCGCGTCCAACACGAAGTCGGTCTGCAGCGAGGACGACGCCTTCCAGCCCACGATGCGACGGGCGAAGAGGTCGATGTGAGCTACCCCCGATTTCTCGGACAGGTTAATTAGGGAACAACAACCATCTTTTCGAACTCGGCCGGCGAGCGGTAGCCCAGCGCACTGTGCAACCGCTGCCGGTTGTAGAACGCTTCGATGTACTCGAACACCTTCCCGCGCGCTTCGTCGAGACTGGCGAAGCGCTCGTGGTGCGTCAGTTCCTGCTTGAGCGAGCTGAAGAAGCTTTCCATCACTGCATTGTCGTAAGGCATGCCCTTGCGACTCATGCTCGCGACTAGCCCGGCTTCCTGCAATTGCCGCTGATATGCACCGCTGGTGTATTGCGTGCCCTGGTCGCTATGGTGGATTGCGCCCTGCGCTGGCCGCCGGCGGTGCAGGGCCATGGCCAGTGCAGCGCTGGCCAACGCCTGGTCGGCCCGCTCACCCATCGCCCAGCCCGCGATCTGCCGGCTGTGCATGTCCAGCACCGCCGCCAAGTACAACCAGCCCATCCGGGTCGGCACGAAGGTGATGTCCGCCACCCACACCCGATCTGGCCCCGGACTGACGAACGGCCATGCCAGCCGGTTAGGCGCCACCGCCACACGCTGATAGGTGCTGCGCGTGCGCAGGTAGCGTTGCCGCCGTTTGGTGCGGATCGCATGTACCCGCCGCAGGCGCCGCACCCGATGCCGGCCGCAGGTCTCACCTTGCTGACGCAACGCGCGCCAGAGGCGCTCGCTGCCATACGCCTCGCGGGTGTGTGCGTGCAACTGCTCGATCCGCTGCAATAGCCGGGCATTCTCCTGTGCGCGCGGCCCCGGACGGCGAGCGCACCACGCGTAGTAGCCGCTGGGCGATACGCCCAGCGCATGGCAGAGCCAGCGCACCCGGTAACCTCGCTGGTCTCGGATCCAGGCGTACTTCACGGTAGCTCCCGCGCAAAGTACGCCGCCGCTTTTTTTAGGATCTCGTTCTCTTGGCGCAGCCGCTCGTTCTCGCGCTGCAGCTTGGCCAGTTCATCCGGGTTGGCCTTGGGCCGGCCACTGCCGCCAAAGGCGCCAGCGCCCTTCGCATCGAGATCCGTAGCCCACTTGTAGAGACGGTTGCGCGGGATGCCTAACTCCCGCGCGATCACGGCCGCTGGCCGATCTCCCGCCTTGAGTAACCGCACTGCTTCCCGCTTGAACTCCGCCGTGAACCGCTGCCGCTTCTGCATCGAACACCTCCGTGCGAGGATTGTCCTCGCTTTCAGGTGTCCGAGTTATTAGGGGTGGCTCAATGACGAAGGTGAGATAGACCCATCCCTGTCACATCGAGACGTAGGTGAATTCGCTGACCTACAGCGCATTAGGCCGGTCGGCCTTGAATTTTCGTTTCACATGATCGAGCTGGCACGGCGCCTTCGGGCCACTTACCGTCGTGCGCGGCGTCTTGCCCCGTATGACGCCGCGCAGACCCTGCCGCTTCATCAGCCGCAATATAGGGGCTGGCCTAGCTCTTGGCAGGAGCGGGCGCTGGCCGGCGCTGCATGTCGTGTCGGTCCGACATGGCCCCGAGCGGCTGTCGGTTCTGGCACACCATTGCGCTTGAGCTTCGGCAGGCTCAGGCCCCTAATTGAAGCGCAGGACGGGAACCTTCGGCGCGGTCGAAGCGGGAATCTCGTCCGGTCAGCCCGAGGACTGTGGCTTGCTTTATTTTTTGATGCGGATATTGATCGGCGCGCCTGCGGAATGGCAGATGATCGTCGGCATTGCCGGGCCGAGAGGTAATAAACCAAGTCGGCAAGTGATGATCGCAGCGGTGATCGGTTGCGCGTTTTCGCCTTGCATCCAGTCTGGGTTCGAACTGTCGCGACACCTGTTCCTGTTCTTTGCTGGATGCGTAGGCCTGCGCGTCTACCTGGCGGTGGCGTTGTGGGGCAGGGACACGCTGCATTCTGGTTCCAGCTGCGATGCCGCTCGATGAATCAGCCCTTGTTCCGCGCAGAAGTTTTGCAAGCGCGCCGCGCCGGTTGGCTTGGCGGGATCTCCCTGGCCCAGCCGCTACGCAGCTGGGTGCTTGGGGCGGCTGCCGTATTCGTTGCGGTGTCCGCGATGACGTTCCTTTGCATCGGGACCTATGCCCACCGTTCCATCGTCACCGGGCAGCTGGTGCCGACCAGGGGCCTTGCTACCGTCATGGCGCCTGCTACGGGCGTGGTGACCCGGCTCGACGTCAGCGAAGGACAGCGCGTGAAAGTCGGGCAGCTCCTTGCCGTGGTGACTGTCCCGCGTGCAACCCTGGGGAGTGGAGATACGGAGCAAGCGCTGCAACATCAGTTGCGTCAGCGCGGCGAAGGGTTGAAATCATCAGAGCAGGCGCAGTTGCAACAGCTCGATGCGCAAGAACAAGGGCTGCGCGCACAACTGGTTAATGTGCGCCAGGAGTTGGTTCAGGTAAATTCCGAGATCTCCACCCGCCGCAGCCAGGTGCTGCTTGCCAATGAGGTTTTGCAACGTTGGCGCCAATTGCAGGACGACAGATACGTAAGCGCCCTGCAGATCAAGCAGCAGGAATCCAGCGCGCTGGAGTACACCGGCCAGATGCAGGCCTTGCAGCGTCAGGCAACGGAAATGCGCCGCAACGCGGCGCAGATCGAACAGCAGCTGCAGGTCCTGCCGGGGCAGCGCGATGGCGTGCGGGCCGACTATCGACGGGATGCGGCAACCGTGGAGCAGGAGCAGGTGCAAACCCAGGTCAATGGCGCATTGGTGGTGACCACGCCGGTGGCAGGAGTGGTTGCGACCCAGATGGCAAAGCCGGGGCAAGCGATCCAGCTCGGGCAACCGCTAATGAGCGTGGTGCCGGGCGATGGACGCATGGAAGCCGAGCTACTGGTACCCAGCCGAGCCATTGGCTTCATCGCTCCAGGGGATACGGTGTTGCTGCGCTATCAGGCGTTTCCTTATGAGAAATTTGGCCTCCAGCAAGGGCAGTTGAGCCGGATCAGCCGCAGCGCCCTGAGTCCGAGCGAATTGGGGGCGTTGATCGGCAATGCCCAGCAGGGGGAGCCGTATTACCGTGTAACCGTTGCCCTGAAACGGCAAAGCGTCATGGCATACGGCAAGCCCGAAATGCTCAAGCCGGGAATGCTGTTGCAAGCCGACATCATCGGGGAGCGCAGAAGTCTGATCGAATGGGTATTCGAACCGCTCTACGCCCTGCAAAGTAAGTTGCTTGGGACATGATCGGAAGTGAAATGATTCCCGGCGTATTCCGGTCCTGCAGCGCAAGGTTTGCGCACTTAATATAGATTTAATCAAAAGGAATTTATCATGCGTGAAATGACAATGATGGAAATCGATGCTGTAAGCGGCGCCATGAGTGACGGGCAGACGTCGGCGGTATATGCGGGAGTTGCTTCAGCTTATGCCGGCGCAGCGGCCATTCCCAGTCCACTTTCGCCGGTCCTTGGTCTTATTGCAGGCGCGTCAGGGGTCGCGGCAGCCTACTACGCCTATAAGGCAGCAAACTAAGTAGGTTCGATTTTTTGTGGCTTGGCTGCATGTCAGGCCACGATTACAAGGGGTTAATTTATGTTCTTGGTTAAAAGTAACGGTTCAAGCGCAGTAGTGCCGGGTTTCCTGCTGGCATATCACGGCGAGGCAATGATGCCTGAGTACCATCGATACATGTCTACGCTGCCAATCATCCTGGCAGCAAACGTTGTATGTGCCATTGTGAGTGCCTACGCACTGATCAATGGAGGGGGGCACTCAGCGTTCATGGCATTCGCAATTTTTATGGCGATATTCTCTGTGAAAATGTTCACTCAACGTCTGGTTCGGGTTGATTTCACTGAGGTCGAGAAAAGCGTGAAGTCTGCGCCGTTTGCGGTCAAATTCAATAATCTATTAACTGGTGTTTGTCTTCTTATGATGGGTGTTGGATTTTTGCGATTGACAGGTGATTTCGATTCAATTTTCTTCAAGGTATTTGGAGTGACCATGATCGGAATAAGTCTCGCCTTTGCTCTTGCCTTTCGTCGCGGAAAATCCGGGTTACGGTAATCATTCTTTGAATATTTCTCAGGGGGTATCCACTGGTCATTTGCGTTATCGACATGGTGTATATATAAATATTGGAATTAGAGCGGCTGACGACCGCTCGCTACGTTTTTTGGTAGCGCCTAGTGTGATTATCTCATGATGGTAATTGAATGAAGTCGATCATTCACCAGTCTGAAGCTGCTGAATGCGGGTTGGCTGCGTTGGCTATGCTGCTGTCCGTGCACGGGATGCAGGTGGGATTGGCGGAATTGCGCCGCCGATTTCCGTTATCGCTCAAGGGCGCCAGACTCAGTCACCTGATCACTATCGCCCAGCAACTCGGCTTTGCGACCCGCCCACTGCGGTTGGACATGGAACAGCTGAGCCAGCTCCAACTGCCGTGCATCCTGCATTGGGATCTCAATCACTTCGTCGTCCTGGCAAAAGTCGGTAAGGTCAAGGTGACGATTCTCGACCCTGCCATCGGCGAGCGGATCTTGTCGCTTGATGAAGTATCGAGATACTTCACCGGTGTTGCGCTGGAGCTCACGCCGACTGCGGAGTTCAAACCAGAAAAGGCCGCGCGTTCCCTTTCTGCCCGCCAGCTCACCGGCCCGATCCGCGGACTGTGGGGCGCGCTCTCGCAGATACTGCTGTTGTCTGCTGCGTTGCAGGTCTTCGTGATCCTGGCGCCGTTCTACATGCAGTGGGTGGTGGATCAGGTACTGGTGTCGGCCGACCGCGATCTGCTGGTCGTCGTCGGCCTGGGCTTTGGTCTGGCGTTGCTGCTGCAGATCGGCATCGGTCTGCTCCGCGGGTGGTCGGTGGTGTATCTGTCTTCCCGGCTGGGGCTGCAGTGGATGGGGAACGTGTTCGCCCATCTGATGAAGCTGCCGCTGGACTTTTTCGAAAAACGCCATTTGGGCGATATCACCTCGCGGATGGCGTCGGTGCAGACGATCCAGCGCACGCTGACCACCAGTTTCGTCGAGTCCATCATCGATGGGCTGATGGCAGGCGTCACGCTGGGACTGATGCTGGTCTACAGCTGGAAGCTGGCCTTGGTAACCCTACTGGCGGTCACGCTGTATCTGGCCATTCGAGCGCTTGCGTATCGTCCGGTGCGCGACCGCACCGAGCAGCAACTGGTGGCTGCCGCCAGGCAGCAGACGCATCTGCTGGAATCGTTGCGCGGCATGCAGAGTCTGAAAATAGCCGGCGAACAATCGCAGCGTCGTTCTACCTATGAGAATCTGCTCAACGACACCGTCAATCAGGATGTGAGGTTGGCGCGGATGGGGCTGGGGTTCAACACGATCAGTCAATTGGTCTTTGGCCTCGAACGCATCGCAGTGATCTGGATCGGGGCCACACTGACGCTGGATAACGTGTTCTCGGTGGGCATGTTGGTTGCCTACCTGGCCTACAAGGATCAGTTTGCCATGCGTGTGAGCGGGCTGATCGACAAGTGGATCGAATTCCGCATGCTACGCCTGCATGGCGAACGGCTGGCCGACATCGTGCTGACGCCGCCTGAACACGATCACGCGCTGCCGGAGGCGCTGCCACCGGCCGAGCCGCGCATCGAAGTGGAAGGGCTGTCGTTCCGGTATGCGGAGGGCGAGCCCTGGGTACTCAGGGACTGTAGTTTCAGCATTCAGGCCGGTGAATCGGTGGCGATCATCGGCTCGTCCGGCTGCGGCAAGACCACGTTGTTGAAGCTGTTGCTTGGCCTGCTCCAGCCAACCGAAGGCGTCATCCGCATCGGCGGTCATGACCTACACAAGATCGGCCCGCGCACTGTGCGGGCGATGGTGGGTGCAGTGATGCAGGACGACCAGTTGTTCGCCGGAAGCATCGCCGACAACATCGGCTTCTTCGACCAGGACTTCGACCTTGCGCGGATCGAGGCGGCAGCGCGGCTGGCGGCGGTCCATGAAGATATCGCCGCGATGCCGATGGGGTACCACGGATTGATCGGCGACATGGGCAGCTCGCTGTCTGGTGGCCAGAAGCAGCGGATCATCCTGGCGCGTGCGCTGTACCGTCAACCCAGGTTGCTGGTTCTGGATGAAGCGACCAGCCACCTCGACGTGATGCGCGAGCGACTGGTTAACGCGGCGGTAAGGCAACTGAAGTTGACCAAGGTGATCGTGGCGCATCGTCCGGAGACCATCGCCAGTGCCGACCGCGTGATCGTGCTTGAGCAAGGGCGCATTGTGCAAGAATTCCGGCCACAGGCAGCGCAGGCGGACATGGTTCCTGTGTGATGTATCGGCAATGTTCGCTGACCGGCTCTCGTACAGGTGTTCAGAAGCCGGGTTGGTCCACGTGGTTGAACGGGAGAACGCATGATGAACAGGATGACCGATGTCTGGAGCGCGGCGGTGGCGACTACCTTGCTGTTGTCGGGCTGCGCCAATAACGACTGGGATGCGGCGGGCGCATCTTCCCCGCCTGCCGATTGCCTGGTGGGCAACGACGATGGCCCGGTGGCGCCGGCTGGCGCAACGGGTGCGCGCAGCCAGCACGATTCGCGCTGCGATCCCGCCAGGCGAGTGGAGTCCGCCGGCATGCGTGCCGATCCGATCAAGCCGAACTTCGGCAAGCGGAACGAGTGAGGCGCCAAGCGGCGTGCTGCGGCACCGATCGGCGCCGCAGCCGCTCTTGCAACGGCCAGCGCTGCTAGAATACTGGCCGTTCCCCACCGCTTGCGATGTACGCCATGAGCCAGACCGCCACCGCGCCCGCCAATGCGCAAACGCGTTACACCGTGCACCGCGGCGACCTGCCGCTGAGTTGCCCGACGCCGCAGATGGCGCTGTGGAACTCGCATCCGCGGGTGTACCTGCCGATCGAAGACGAACCCAACTGCGAAGCCAAGTGCCCGTATTGCGGCGCGCTGTTCGTTCTCGCCGACTGATCCTGGCCGGATGCACCGCCTGACCGTGGTGCAACTGCTGCCGGCGCTGCAGTCCGGCGGCGTCGAGCGCTCCACGTTGGAAATCGCTGCCGCCCTGGTGCGCGCCGGTCATCGCGCCGTGGTTGTGTCGGCCGGCGGCCGCCTGGTGCAGCCGCTGCTGGATGTGGGTGGCGAACATCTCACCCTGGATATCGGTCGCAAGTCGCTGCTGACGCTGCGGCATGTGGTTGGTTTGCGCCGCTTGTTCGCCGAACTCGGGGCCGACATCGTGCACGCACGGTCGCGGCTGCCGGCCTGGCTGGGGTGGTACGCGCTGCGCGGGATGCCCGAGGCGACGCGGCCGCGCCTGGTCACCACCGTGCACGGGCTCAATTCGCCCAGCCGCTACAGCGCGGTGATGACCTACGGCGAGCGGGTGATTTGCGTGTCGCAGACGGTGCGCGATTACGTATGCACGCACTACCCGCAGACCGATCCCGCGCGCCTGCGCACCATTCCGCGCGGGGTGGATATTGCACAGTTCCCGCGCCGGCTGCGGCCGGACCGCCATGCACGCGCATGGGCGCAGACCCTGCTGCCTGGCCTGCCTGCCGATGCCTCGCTGCTGTTGCTGCCGGGGCGCGGTACACGCCTGAAGGGGCACGCCGACGGTCTGCAGCTGCTCGCCGATGTCCGTGCTGCCGGCGTGCCGGCGTTCTTGTGGTTGCCCGGCGCGCGCGAGCCGGGGCGCGAGGCCTATGTGCGCGAGCTGGAAGCCGAGGCCGCGAGATTGGGGGTGGCCGACGCAGTCGCCTTCACCGAGCCCACTGCCCGTATCGCCGAAGCGTATGCCGCCAGCGACCTGGTGCTGCAACTCTCGCGCAAGCCGGAAGCTTTCGGCCGTACCGTGGTGGAGGCGCTGTCGGTCGGCCGCCCGGTGCTCGGCTGGGCGCACGGCGGTGTCGGCGAATTGCTCGCCGAATTGCAACCCAGTGGCGCGGTTGCCGCCTTCGATGCCCAAGCCTTGCGTACACAGGCGCTGCATTTGCTGCAGCACGCGCCGACAGCGCCGGCCGTCCTCCCCTACACGTTGCAGGCCATGCAGATGGGCACCTTGAAGGTCTATGACGAACTCCGCCGCTGAGACCCTCCCGCAGGCGCCGGTGTTGACCCCCGATGCCGGCCGCTGGGCGCCGCTGTGGGTAGTTCTGTTCGTGGCGCTATGGCCTATGCCCGGCTTGGCGGAAACGGTGTTATCGCTCGGTGCGTTGCTCGCGGCGTACCGCTTGCTGCACACGCGCTTTCGGGGCGGCACGCGCCTGCTCAGCGGTGCGGCCTGGGCGCTGACAAGCGTGTTGTTTCTGGCGTACTGGCTGCCGCAGATAGTGTCCGCGTTCGATGCGATGGATGCCGGTCGCGCGCTGCGCAAGTCGGCCAGCGATCTGCGCTATCTACCTTTCATGTGGCTGTGCGCGATCGCGGTTGCGAATGCGCAGCGTCGCCGTCGCACCTTTACCGGGCTGGCGGTGATCGGCGCGGTGTGGACACTGGATGCGCTGCTGCAGGCGGCGTTCGGCAGCAGCCCGTTGTTCTTCGGGCTCGATCAGATCAAACAGCTGATCAGCGGCCATGGCATGTGTACGGCCCAGGAGCTGGCGCTGGTGGATCGGCTGAGTGGCGTACTGGGCCCCTGCAATCTGAAATTCGGGCAGACCCTGGCTAGCCTGTCGCCGTTTTTGTTGCTGGCGTTGGGGCGGCGTCATGCCTGGACCTGGGCGGTCGGTGCGGCGGCGGTCGGCATCGTGTTGGTCTTGGCAGGCTCGCGCGCGTCGTGGATGACCTATGGCGTGATCGTGCTGCTGTCGGGTTGGCAGCTGCTGGGCGGGCGTCGCTTGCTGGCCGTGGCAGTGGCCGGCGCGCTGTTGGCCGTTGCGGTGGTGGCGGTGGCGCCGCAGGCGCGCGAGCGCATCCAGCGCACGACGCTGGCATTCGGTAATGGCCAACAAGGCGTGGATCAGGCCTTGTCCGGGCGTGCCCAGATCTGGGGTGCGGCGTTGTGCATGATCCGCGCGCATCCGCTCAACGGCGTGGGCGTGCGCGAATTTCGACAGGCGTATCCGGCCTGCAATCCGGCGCCTGCACAGGCGTCGGCCTGGGGCGATGGCCCGGCCTTCCACGCGCATCAGATCGTGCTGGAAATCCTGGCCGAGACCGGTGTGATCGGCTTGCTGCTGTGGCTGGCCGGCGCGGCGCAGGCGTGGCGCGCGTGGCGCTATTCGAGTGTGGCCGCGCGCGAGCAGGCGCGGCCGGCGATGATCGCGCTGGTGGCCACGGTCTTTCCGCTCAACACGCATCTGGCGTTCTATTCCAGCTTCTGGGGCGCACTGAGCCTGATGTTGGCCGGGCTGTATGCCGGCGCCTTGCTCAACGACGACGCAGATCAGCCGCCGATGGGCTGATTCGCCTCACATCCTTGCGCTGCTGCATAGAGCGCATGCGTGAGACCCGCCGACATCAGCGATAGAATTCGCTGCGCCCGCCCGGCTGGCGCTTGAAGCGGCGATGGATCCACAGGTACTGGTCCGGCGCCTCGCGCACCATGTCCTCGATCGCCGCATTGACCTGCGTGGTATCGGCGATCACATCGTCGGAGGGGATGTCTGCCAGCGGCGGTGCGATCTTGAGGATGTAGCGGCCACCTTCGCGCCGATGGAAGTACGGCACCACCGCGCAGCCGGTCAGCCGCGCCAATTGGTGGGTAGCGGTGATGGTGGAGGCCGGGTGCCCGAAGAAGGGCACGAACACGGTGTCCTTGCCGCGCATGTCCTGATCCGGCGCGTACCACAGGAAACCGCCGCGCTTGAGGTGCTTGATGGTGGCGCGCAGATCCTCGTTGGCGAACATGTGCGTGGCATAGCGCAAGCGTCCACGCTTGACCGCCCACTCGAACACCGGGTTGCGATGCCTACGGTACATGCCGGCCAATGGCACGTGGTCGCACAACAGCCGCCCGCACATTTCCAGTGTCATGAAGTGGCCAGACACCAGCAGTACGCCGCGCTGTTGTTCCTGCAACTGCTGTAGATGCTCCAGTCCTTCGATCTGCACGCCTGGGCGAATCGCATCGATGCTGCCCCACCAGGCACGCGCGAACTCGAACAGGCCCACACCCAGTGCGTCGAAGCTGTCGCGCAATAGCCGTGCTCGCCACGCGTCGTCCTGCTCGGGGAAGCACAGTGTGAGGTTGACCTCGGCCGCGCGCCGACGCGTGCCGGCCAGGCGCATCGCAATCCAACCCACGCCGCGGCCTATTGCACGCTGCAGGGTCCACGGCAGGCGCCCGGCCGCCACCATTACTGCCAGGCCCAGATACATCGGCCAGTGCTTGGGGTTGCGCAGGGAGGGGCGGACGGCGACGTTGGCGGACTCGGACATGCGCCAATTCTAAGGGATTGCGCCCAGCGGGCAGCGTGCACATGCGCACGCGCGGAGGCTCCCGTATCCTGCACCGATGCGGAAAGACCCGATCGAATGGCTGTTGCGCGGGCTGTACTCGGCGCTGCTCTACCTGTTGCTGCCGGTCACGGTGTACCACCTGGTGTGGCGCGGTTTCCGTGTGCGCGAATACTTCAATCGCTGGAACGAGCGTTACGCGTCCTACACGCACGCTTGCGGGCGTCCGCGGGTGTGGGTGCATGCGGTGTCGGTGGGCGAGGTCAATGCGGCCGCGCCGCTGGTCAATGCGCTACGTGCGCAGCGCCCGGATATCCGCTGGGTCATCACGACCATCACCCCGACCGGTTCCGAGCGGGTGCGCGCGGTGTGGGGCGATGCGGTGGACCATGTGTATCTGCCGTACGACGTGCCGGGCAGCGTGGGGCGGTTTCTCGAACACTTCCGCCCGCGTCTGGCATTGATCCTGGAAACCGAGCTATGGCCGAACATGCTGTTCGGTTGTCGCGACCGCCAGATTCCGGTGTACATCCTCAACGCGCGGCTGTCGGCGCGTTCGCTGCGTGGCTATCGGCTGCTGGCACCGTTGATCAGTCGCGCGCTGCAAACCGTCACCTGCGTGGCTGCGCAGTCGCAGGACGATGCCGAGCGGTTCATCACGCTGGGCGCCCGTCCAGATCAGGTGATCGCGCTGGGCAATCTCAAATTCGATATCGCCGCGCCGGCGCAATTGCAGGCACTGGTTGCGCAATTCCGCATGCACGTGCCGGCCACGCGCCCAGTGTGGATCGCCGCCAGCACGCACGAAGGCGAAGAAGCCGTCGTTGCCGACATCCACGCACGTTTGCTGCTGCAATTTCCGGAGTTGCTGCTGTTGTGGGCACCGCGCCATCCCGAGCGCTTTACCAAGGTCGAGGCATTGGCACGCGAGCGCGGTTGGCGCGTTGCCACACGCAAGGCGCAGCAATGGCCACAGGCAAGCGACAAGGTCTTCGTCATCGATACCCTGGGCGAGCTGATGAGCTTCTATGCGTGCGCGCAGGTGGCCTTCGTCGGCGGCAGTCTGCAGCCGATCGGCGGGCACAATCTGCTCGAACCGGCGGCGGTCGGCACGCCGGCAGTCACCGGCCCGCATCTGCACAATTTCTCGGAGATTTCGCGGCGCATGCGCGAGGCCGATGCGGTGACCATCTGCGAAGATGCCGATAGCGTGTATCACGATCTTGCGCGCCTGCTCGGCGACCCTGCCCAGCGCGAGGCGATGGCCACCGCAGGCCTGGCACTGGTCGCCAACGGCAAGGGCGCAGTGGCCCGCACGCTGGTACAGATCGCCCCGGATCTGCCATCGGTGGCCAGCGAGGGCGCTGCGGCGTGAGGTGGTCGTGGTCAGTGCATTGCTGACCGCATTGCGATCTCGCTGATGCTTGTCGCCAGATTGCAGCGGTCATTGCACTAGCAGTGAGAGTGTGCGCCGGTGACTGCTGCGAGCTTGGTTGCATCGCCTTTATCTGGCAGCCAACGTCGTAGCGGCCGCTGTCGCCGCACGAACGTCCCTGCAGCAGCCGCCACAAAAGACGCGCATGCGACCTCACCGCGCACAAAAAAGCGGGCCTGGGCCCGCCTTTTTTATGTGCATCCAGCTGGTCTTACTGCAGTGAACCACTGCCCTGCAGCTTGGACTCGGCATCCTGCGACAGCAGGCGATTCACATCCTGCAAGTCGGTGATGTCGAGCTTGCCGATCGCCTGGCCCAGCAGCAGACGGTTTTGCAGGAAGTTGTAACGCGACTGCGCGTAGTTCAGCTGCGCCTGGAACAGCGTGCGCTGGTTCTGCACCACGTCCAGTACGGTACGCGTACCCACTTCCAGACCCACTTGCGAGGCGTCGTAGGCGGCTTGCGCCGACACCACCGCCAGACGGCGGGCTTCCACTTCACTGATGCCGGCAACGACAGTCTGGTAGGCGTTGCGCGTGTTGCGATCCAGCGCGCGCTTCTGCTGCTCGTAGGTGTCCTGCTGGATGTCGCGCTGCGACAGTGCCTGACGCACGGCCGACTGGGTTGCACCGCCCGCGAAGATCGGAATCGATAGCGTGATGCCGATGGAATCGGTATCGATGTTGCGGCCTGCGGTGGTGAAGTTACCTGCCGCCTCATCGACCGTTCCCTGACCACCCCAGCTGTTGCTGCGGCCGACATTGGCACCCAGGCTCAGAGTGGGCAAATGGCCAGCACGCGCGGCACTGACCTGCGCCTCGGCGGCACTGACCTGCAACTGCTGCGCCTTCAACGCGGGGTTATCGGCAATGGCGGTGGCGACCAACTGATCGACATTGCTGTAGGCGGCCGGTACTTCCGGGCGGAACTCTTCCGGCAGTGCGCGCAAGCCGACCACGGGCTGGCCGGTGAGCTCGGTCAGTGCCTGGTAGTAATCCTTCAACGTGTTGCGGGCATTGATGGTGTCGGCGCGCGCCTGGTCGTACTGAGCGCGGGCTTCGTGCACGTCGGTAATCGGCGCCAGGCCCACTTCCAGACGCTTGTCGGCGTAGTCGAACTGTTTCTTTGCTGCCGCTTCGTTGGTCTCGGCTGCCGCCAGCGACTCGATACCCACCAGCACCTGGAAATACGCCGCCGAGGTACGGGTGATCAGATCGTTGTTGGCCGATGCCAGGGTGAAATCTGCAGCCTTGGCCACTTCGCGCTGCGCACGCAGGTTGGAGAACTGCGCCCAATTGAAAATGGTCTGGCTGCCCTGAATTGCGTACTGGCGCTGTTTGGTCGTGGAGCGTCCGACGCCCTCCAGCTCACGATGTGACTGGGTGTAGCCGGCGCTGCCGTCCAGCTGCGGCAGCAAGGCCGCACGCGCCTGTACCTGGCCTTCCCGATTCACCAGACGCGTGGACTCGGCCACGGCCAGCTGCGGATCGCCGTTGCGGGCCATTTCGTAGACCTGCAGCAGGTCGGTGGCGTGCGCAGCCATGGGAGACAGGGCGGCAGCCAGGGCCAGGACGAGGGATCGGCGGATCATCGGGGAAGCTTCCTTGGGAATCAGAATTGGAATCGGGGCGTCGGTGCGGCGCCCTGGAGATAGGCGAGGTCGGTTTCGAATAACGACTCGATGCGCGGGGCGTTGACGTCGCCACGGACCAGCACCGCTTCCATCACTGGTTCGTGACCGCGCACGACGAACAGCCGGCCGTTCGGGCGCAACCACTGCAGCCACTGCACGGGCAGCGTATCGACCGCGCCGGTCACGCAGATGGCATCGAAGCGACGCTCGCTCTGCCAGCCGAACACGTCGGCGGTTTCGATACGGACATTGCTGCCCAGGCCGGTACGGTCCAGATTGGCGCGCGCGGCGGCGGCCAGTGCCGGGTCGATCTCCAGGCTGACGACTTCACGCGCGAGCGCGGCCAGGCAGGCGGTGGCGAAGCCGCTGCCAGTGCCCACTTCCAGCACGTCTTCGCCCGGCTGCAGATCCAGCGCCTGCAACATGCGGCCTTCGACGACCGGCTTCATCATCTTGTGACCGGCCGACAGCGGAATTTCCACGTCGACATAGGCCAGCGTCTTGTATGCCTCCGGCACAAAGGCTTCGCGCGGCAGGCGCGCCAGCACGTCGAGTACGCGCAGGTCCAGCACGTCCCACGGCCGGATCTGCTGCTCGACCATCTTTTCGCGGGCCTGGGTGAAATCGATCGTCATGGTGCGGTTATCCAACGCGGTGGGGCAAACATTTTACCGGTGCGCGAGGCACCTGGCGCATCTAGCATCGCCGTGCGCTGCCATCCGGCGCAGTGCCGGAAGTCATCGCCACCAAAGGCCGGTGGCCCTCAGCGCGGCGCATATGCCCTCAAAAAGAAGTCCACGCTGGTGTCGATGTGCGCATCCACCTGCGCGCGGGTGGGCTGGCCGTGCAGGCCGCACATCATCAAGGCGTACAGCTCGCCCTTGAGCAGGCAGAAGAATTGCGACGCGGCGCGCGCGACGTCCGGAATCTCCAACTGGCCGTCGGCTACCTGCGCGGACAGGAAATCCGCCAGCGCCCGCTGCGTGCGCTTGGGGCCCGCATCCCAGAACATCTCGCGGATATGCACGTCGCCGGTACCGGGCGCCATCATCATGCGGTGGGTGGAGATAGCCGACTCCGTGCTGACCATGGCAAAGAACGCATGGGCGATCTCGGTGAGCTGGTCGCGCACTGCGCCCTTGGGGGCATGGTCGAACAGGTCGTCCGGCATCATGTGCTGGCATTGCGCGCGGATCGCCTCGGAAAACAGGCTCTCCTTGTCGCCGAAGTGGCTGTACACGGTCAATTTGGAGACGCCCGCCTGCGCGGCGATCCCATCCATGCTGACCCCTGCATAGCCCTGTTCCATGAACATGGTGCGGGCGGCACCCAGGATGGCGGCACGCTTTCCAAGGTCCTTGGGACGGCCGGGGCCGTTGCTCTTGGCTTTGGAGTTGAGGGGGGGCGAGCTGGACATGCCGTCAATACTAGACCATCGGGTTCTATATTTATACTCGGCGTCGACGCGCTACGTTAACGATTCCGTCTGTCTGGCTCCCGGTGTCATGGAGCTCCCGGCAGTTGTCAGGGATCCACCGAAGGCAGCGGAAAAACCCCGGTGATAGATTTGCGGCAGACCTGCCAGTGCATACCGGCAGGTATCTCCAGCGAATACGGACGAGGGGACGGGGAGCGTGGGAAGGGGTGGTCCGCATGCGCATACAAGCTGCGTTCGCAGCACGTGCGTGCGGCGGATCGGGCGCGCGTTGTCGTGGCTGCTGGCGTGCTGCGCAGTGCTCGGCGCCTGGCCAGCCGGCGCGCAGGCACTCAAGCGCACGGCGTACCACACGGTCACGCGCTGGACCATGGACGATGGCCTGCCGCACAACCTGGTGCACGCCGTGGCCCAGGGCGAAGACGGGCTGATCTGGCTGGGCACCTGGGAAGGCGTGGCGCGCTTCAATGGGCGCGACTTCACCGTGTACGACCGCCAGAACACTCCCGGCGTCGAGCTGGGCGGAGTGTTCCTGGTGGCACGCGACAGCACCGGCGGCATGCTGTTCGGTACCGCGTTCAACGGCGTCTACCACTATCAGGACGGCCACTGGCAGCAGCTGGGCGGCGCCTCGGCGCGGCATCTGGCGGTGAGCGCCTTGCTGCGGCGCGCTGATGGCGCGCTCTGGGTGGGCACGCCGCAGACGCTGTACCGCATCGAGGGCGATGGGCGGGTGGTCGATATCGGTCGCCAGGCCGGGTTGCCGCGTGCGCGGATCACGGCGTTGTCCGCCGACGAGGGCGGCGACCTGTGGGTTGGTACCGAGGTCGGCCTGTATCGTCTGCCGCGCGATGATGGCCAGGCTGCGGCCTGGGGCAGGGTGCACGGGATGCGCGACGCGCCGGTGCGGCGGCTGGCCAGCGACCGTCAGGGCGGCCTGTTGGTCGCCGGCGACGATGGCGTGTGGTGGTGGAGCCGTGGCGGCGGCCTGCAGCGTTTCCGCCAGGGCCAGCGCGTCGATTCAGTGTTGCTCGACCGCCGCGGGCACCTGTGGATGAGTCTGTCTTCGGGAATGCTGGTGGTGCACAGCGGCCCGGACGACCCGGACGAGCAGATCGCCATTTCCGGCGTCGCCAGCCCGGCGCTGCTGGAAGACGCCGAAGGCCTGATCTGGGTCGGCAGCACGCACGGGCTGTTCCGGGTTGCCGAAGGCGCTGCACACGGCGTCACCCACGACGAAGGCCTGAGTTCGGACTACGTGCGCTGTGTGCTGCAGACCGGCAACGGCACCGTGTGGGTGGGCAATGCCGTTGGCCTGGATCGTTGGCGCGACGGCACCATCAGTCGCGTGTCGTTGTCGCCCAGCGACGGTGGGCGCGTGCTTGAGCAGTCGGTGCTGGCGCTGGCCGATGCCGGCGATGGCGGCGTGTGGGCCGGCACCTACAGCCAGGGCGTGGTACGTCTGGACGCGCAAGGCCACGTGCTGGTGCGCATTGGCGCGGCCGATGGCCTGCCGTCGAGGTCGGTGCGTGCGGTGCTGCCGGATGGCGAGGACCTGTGGATCGGCACCACGGCCGGGCTGGTGCGCTGGCGCAATGGCAAGGCGCGCCGCTACACCGCCGCCGACGGTGTGCCGGACGGCTCGGTGCATGGGTTATACCGCGATGCGCAGGGCATCGTGTGGATCGGCACCGATCGTGGCATGACCGCGCTGTCGCCGGACGGCAGCACGCGCGCCTGGCTTGGCGAGCAGGATTTTCCCGGCCAGAACGCATTCGACTTCCTGCGCGATGCCGCCGGCGATGTGTGGATTGCCAGCGATCGCGGCTTGCTGCGTCTGCGCGGTGACAGCTTCCATGTCTACGACCACCGGTTCGGGCTGCCACGCGACAAGGTGTTTCGGGTGATCGACGACGGCCGCGGCTATTTTTGGTTGTCGAGCAACCACGGCGTGTTCCGCATCGCACGCAAGAACTTCGACCAGATCGACGCGGGCACGCGCGAACAACTGAGCGTGGAAGTGGTCGACCGCAGCGACGGTATGCCGAGCAACCAGGGCAACGGCAGCAGCGCACCTGCTGGTTGGTTGACCCAGTCCGGGCAGTTGCTGTTTCCCACCGCTGCAGGCCTGGGCGTGATTGACCCGACACGGGTGGGTGCCTTGCAAGGCCATCGCGTGCCGATCGTCTTCGAGCGCCTGCTGGTCGATGGCATGGCGCAACCGCTGAGTGGCGCGCATCGGTTCGGTGCACAGACCCGGCGTCTTGCAATTGGCTATGCCGGGCTGAATTTCCGTGGCCCGGACAAGGTGCGGTATCGCTACCGACTGGAAGGCTTCGATCCGGATTGGGTGGATGCTGACAGCACCAGCGAAGCGGTCTACACCAATCTGCCGCCGGGTCGCTTCCACTTCCGCGTGCAGGCGATGTCGCTGCCGGTGGATTGGCGGCAAAGCGATTTGTTGGGCGAAGCCAGCCTGGTCATCGCGCTGGCGCCGCCGTGGTGGCGCCAGCGCGAAGTGATCGGCCTGGGCATCCTTGGCCTGGCCAGCGTGGTCTACGGGTTGTATCTGTGGCGGACCGCCAGTTATCGCCGGCGTCAGCGCCAGCTCAATACCGTCATCGACCGGCGTACGCGCGAACTGAGCGACAAGAACCTGGCGCTGCAGCAGGCCAGCCAGGAACGCGAAGCGTTGATGCGCCAGCTGGAATACCGCGCCAGCCACGACGTGCTGACCACCTTGCCGAACCGACGCGAAGCCGAGCGCGTGCTGCAGCAATGGTTCGATGATGCGCATGCAGGTGGCGCTGCACTGGCGCTAGCGTTGATGGATATCGACCACTTCAAGCGCATCAACGACAACTACGGTCACGAGGTTGGCGATGCGGTGCTGTCGGCCATCGGCCAGGCGTTGAGCGAGCAGGATCAGGCGCACTGCTTCGCCGCGCGGCACGGTGGCGAAGAATTCCTGCTGGCGGCAACCGGGCTGGATGCGGCACAGGCGCGCGCGCTGTTCGAGCGGATGCGGCAGCGACTGGCCGACATCGAGGTTGATGCGCAAGGCACGCCCGTGCGTTGTACCGCCAGCATGGGCATGGCGATGAGCGACGAAGCGCCGAGCCGACGCGAATTGCTGGCGTTGGCCGATGGTCGTCTGTATGAAGCCAAGCGACAGGGCCGGGATCGCTTGATCGGGCCCTAGGATGGTGCGCGATTGCGGAGCGTGCCGAGCGCGGGCCCGAGGTCATCGGTCGCCGCCATGTGCGACACGCTGCACACCTCGCGCCCCCTGCGCGTGATCCGCCTGCGCTCGCAACAACGCGACAAATGCCTGCGCAGCACGCGACAAGGTGCGCCCGCCATGCGTGACGCAACCCAGCTCACGCGATAACGCCACATCGGCCAGTGGCAGCGCCATGATCTGATGGTCGATCATGCGCTCCGGCAAGACGCTCCACGCCAGGCCCACCGACACCAACATCTTGATCGTTTCCAGATAATTGGTGGTCATGCGCAAACTCGGCGCCAGACCGCGTTCGGCAAATAGGTTGGCGACGATGCGATGGGTGAAGGTGCCCGGATCCGGCAAGACTGCCGGGTGTGCAACCACATCGTCCAGCGACACCTCGGACAGTGCTGCCAACGGGTGATCTGGCGCAACCACGAACTGCAAGCGGTCATGCCAGATCGGCTGCGCGCGCAGTGGTGTGCGCGTGTCGGGCGCCAGAGTGGTCACCGCCAGTTCCACCTCGCCGCGCAGCACCGCCGCGTACGCCAATTCCGAATCCAGGAACTGGATATCCAGCGCCGCCTGCGGATGTTGTGTCGCGAAACCGCGCAACAAGACGGGCAGGCGGTGCAGACCCACATGGTGGCTGGTGGCCAGACTCAAACGACCGCCAACCGCCGCGCCCAGATGCTCGAGCACGCGGCGGGTGTCCTGCAGCTCGGCCAGGATGCGTTGCGCGCGCGGCAACAGTGCCTGGCCGGCTTCGGTCAGCACCACTTGCCGGCCTAGGCGGTCGAACAGGCGCGCCGACAGTTGCGCCTCCAGCAGGGCAATGCGTTTGCTCACTGCCGGCTGGGTCAGGTGCAAGGCCTCACCGGCCGCGGAGAAGCTGCCGCTTTCGGCGATCGCCACGAATGCATTGAGGCTCGCCAGGTCCATTGTTATTCCTAAAATTCATTTCTTGAATAAACAATATGAATTTGCGTAATCCAAGGCAAGCTCCTAGCATCGACCTCAGCCAGGTGGGCGCACCCACCATCCGCCATTCGGATTGCCGCGATGACTGCCAAGACCCTGTACGACAAGCTGTGGGAACTGCATGAGGTCACACGCCGTGACGATGGTTCGTCGCTGATCTATATCGACCGCCACATTCTGCACGAAGTGACTTCGCCGCAAGCCTTCGAAGGACTGCGCCTGGCCGGGCGCAAGCCGTGGCGCATCGACGCCAATATCGCAACGCCCGATCACAACGTGCCGACCACGCGCGCCGAGCGCCAGGGTGGGCTGGAGTCGATTTCCGACGAGGTGTCGCGCCTGCAGGTGCAGACGCTGGACGAGAACTGCGACGAATTCGGCATCCTCGAGTTCAAGATGAACGATGTGAGCCAGGGCATCGTGCATGTGGTCGGCCCGGAGAAGGGCGCCACCTTGCCCGGCATGACCGTGGTCTGCGGCGATTCGCACACCTCCACGCATGGCGCATTGGGCGCACTGGCGCATGGCATCGGCACCTCCGAGGTTGAACATGTGCTGGCGACCCAGTGCCTGATTACAAAGAAGATGAAGAACATGCAGGTGCGCGTTGAAGGCACGCTGCCGTTCGGGGTGACTGCCAAGGACATCGTGCTGGCGGTGATCGGCAAGATCGGCACCGCCGGCGGCAACGGGCATGCGCTGGAATTTGCCGGCAGCGCGATCCGCGCGCTGTCGATGGAAGGCCGCATGACCATTTGCAACATGTCCATCGAAGCCGGTGCGCGCGTGGGCATGGTGGCGGTGGACGACAAGACGATTGCCTACGTCAAAGGTCGCCCGTTCGCGCCCAAGGGCGCCGACTGGGATGCGGCAGTCGCGCTGTGGAGCACGCTGGTGTCCGACCCGGACGCACACTTCGACACCGTGGTGGAACTGCGCGCCGAAGACATCAAACCGCAGGTCAGCTGGGGCACCTCCCCCGAAATGGTGCTGGCGATCGATCAGTACGTACCGGACCCGGCCACCGAGCAGGACCCAACCAAGCGCGATTCGATCGAGCGCGCGCTGAAATACATGGGTTTGCGGGCCAACCAGCCGATCACGGATATCCGCCTGGATCGCGTGTTCATTGGCTCGTGCACCAACTCGCGTATCGAAGACCTGCGCGCCGCCGCCGCAGTGGCCAAGGGCCGCAAGGTCGCTTCCACCATCAAGCAGGCGCTGGTGGTACCCGGCTCAGGCTTGGTCAAGGCGCAGGCAGAGGCTGAAGGCCTGGACAAAGTGTTCTTGGACGCCGGTTTTGAATGGCGCGAGCCGGGCTGCTCGATGTGTCTGGCGATGAATCCGGACAAGCTGGGGAGCGGTGAACATTGCGCTTCGACCTCCAACCGCAACTTCGAAGGCCGCCAGGGCGCCGGTGGCCGCACGCACTTGGTTAGCCCGGCGATGGCCGCTGCGGCGGCGGTGAGTGGGCATTTTGTCGATGTGCGTGGCCTGCAGGGAATCGAGAATCGGGAATAGGGAATCGCCAAGTCCCGCTCCCTGCTTTGCTTATTCCCCATTCCCCATTCCCCATTCCCGGCATTCCAATGACCCCTTTCACCCAACACACCGGACTGGTCGCGCCGCTGGATCGCGCCAACGTCGATACCGACCAGATCATTCCCAAGCAATTCCTCAAATCGATCAAGCGCACCGGCTTCGGGCCGAATCTGTTCGACGAGTGGCGCTATCTGGATATCGGTGAGCCTGGTCGCGACAACAGCACGCGCCCGCTGAATCCGGAATTCGTGCTCAATTTCCCCCGTTATCAGGGTGCCAGCGTGTTGCTGGCGCGCGAGAACTTCGGCTGCGGTTCTTCGCGCGAGCATGCGCCGTGGGCGCTGGACGAATATGGCTTTCGCACCGTGATCGCGCCGAGCTTTGCCGATATTTTCTACAACAACAGTTTCAAGAACGGCCTGCTGCCGATCGTGCTGGCCGAAGCAGAAGTCGATGCGTTGTTCGAACAATGCCTGGCGACCGAGGGCTACCAGCTCACCGTGGATCTGGCCGCGCAACGCGTGCGCCGCCCCGATGGCGTGGAGTACAGCTTCGACATCGATGCCTTCCGCAAACACTGCCTGCTCAACGGGCTGGACGATATCGGCCTCACCTTGCAGGACGCCGATGCGATCAGTCATTTCGAGCAGGGCCACCGCGCGCGCCAACCGTGGTTGTTTGGCGCGCTGCAGTGAATGCGGTCGCCAAAACCACTGATCCGTCGGCCCTGAGCGAACACGTTGTTGCGCAGTTTGGACCGCAGGCCCGTGCCTATCTGCACAGCGATGTGCATGCACACGGTGCCGAGTTCGCCGAGGTCCGTGCTGGTCTGGCGGATCATTGATTTCAAAGACGCTGCGGCGTCACTCACGAGGATGGCATGAGCAAGCAGATTCTGATTCTTCCCGGCGATGGCATCGGGCCGGAGATCATGGCCGAAGCCGTCAAGGTGCTAAAGCGCGTTGACACGCAGCACGGCCTGGGTTTCGAGCTGGTGTACGACGAGCTGGGCGGCGCGGCCTACGATAAATATGGCAGCCCGTTGGCCGATGAAACACTGGAGCGTGCGCGTGCTGCCGATGCGGTGCTGCTGGGCGCAGTAGGTGGCCCGCAGTGGGACACCATCGACCCGGCGCTACGCCCGGAGCGTGGTCTGCTCAAGATCCGTTCGCAGCTGGGTTTGTTCGCCAACCTGCGCCCGGCACTGCTGTATCCGCAGCTTGCAGATGCGTCCACGCTGAAGCCGGAGGTGGTGTCCGGGCTGGATCTGCTGATCCTGCGCGAGCTCACTGGCGGCATTTACTTCGGGCAGCCGCGTGGTAACCGCACGCTGGAAAACGGTGAGCGCCAGGCTTACGACACCTTGCCGTACAGCGAGAGCGAGATCCGCCGCATCGCCAAAGCCGGCTTCGAGATGGCGCGTTTGCGCGGCAAGAAGTTGTGTTCGGTCGACAAGGCCAACGTGTTGGCATCGAGTCAGTTGTGGCGTGCAGTGGTCGAAGAAGTGGCCAATGACTACCCGGATATCGCGCTGTCGCATATGTACGTGGACAACGCGGCGATGCAGTTGGTGCGCGCGCCCAAGCAGTTCGACGTGATCGTGACCGACAACATGTTCGGCGACATCCTCTCCGACCAAGCATCCATGCTCACGGGCTCGATCGGTATGCTGCCCTCCGCTTCGCTGGATGCCAACAGCAAGGGTATGTACGAGCCATGCCACGGTTCGGCGCCGGACATTGCCGGCAAGGGCATCGCCAACCCGCTGGCGACGATCCTGTCGGTGGCGATGATGCTGCGCTACACCTTTGCACAGGCCGATGCAGCGGATGCGATTGAGCGTGCGGTCGGCAAGGTGCTCGACCAGGGTCTGCGCACCGCTGACATCTGGTCGGAAGGCACCAGCAAGGTCGGCACCGTGGCGATGGGCGATGCGGTGGTGGCTGCGCTTTAGGGTCTGCGTTCGTCGTTTTGATGATGGAGATGCCGGCGGCTATCGTTCGACGACGATGGCCGCGTTCGTTTGGTGGTGCTTGAGTTAGAGCATGTTATGTACTTTGAGGTGAGTGCGAAGCGTCCTGTGGCGCGTCGAGACAAGGCGCTCAAAGCGGTATCGGCGCACCACAGGGCGCTTCCCGGAGGGTTGGCCGCCAGCGGCACGGAGCGGGCGCCGCGCGGCTGGCCTTGGCGCCAGCCAAGCCGGCGCCACGCAGCACCCGCTCCGCACCGCCGGCGGCCAACGCATCTCATCTCAAAGTGCATAACACGCTCTAGGCAGTGTGTTGGTTGAAACGACCGGAGTGTGGCTAGCACTGCCTGCGATTAAACAGCTCCGGGCCGGCGGTGATTGCCCGAGAGATCGGTCGAGGCGCGGTGCCGCATCCTGAGCCGGGACACGCCGTAATCCATCCTCGGAGGCTCGATGGCGGCATCCATGCTGCCAACGGTCCCGGCCCCCGAGACGGCACCACGCTTTCCTCAGTGCGGCTGCTGCATTGAAAGCAATGCTCTCAATCGTGACGCTCAGCGCGTCAGCCAGCGCTGTTTTTCATGGTGCTGCTCGCCTTATTGGCCCCTTTCGATAGCGGTGGCTGTCGCTTGCGGCCAACGCGCCACGTCTAGCGGTCAGCACAGCAGGGCAGGGATGGATTGAAGATCAAAACCAAAACGGCCAGCAGATCACTCTGCCGGCCGTCAGACATCAATCGTCTAGCAACGAACGCGTGCTATGCCACCGCAGCGGTCTTGCCGGCGATGACGCCACGCTCGCGCTGACGCAACAGACGATTGGCCACGTCGAGCCATGCGAGCGCACTGGCTTCGATGATGTCCTTGCTGGTGCCGGTGCCTTCGTATTCCACGCCGTCGTGGCGCACGCTCAGGCTGGCTTCGCCGCGGGCGTCTGCGCCGATGCCCACGCTGTGCACCTGATAGCTGTCCAGCTCCAACTTCACGCCAGTGGCCGAGGCCAATGCACCGAATAGCGCATCCACCGGCCCGTTGCCCTGTGCGGTTTCAGCCACACGGTGACCTTCCGGATCGGACAACTCCACAAGCGCATTGGCGCGGCTGCCCACATCGCTGATGGTCATCGATGCCAGGCGATAGCCCTCCTGCACGGTAGCGTCCTGCATCAATGCCTGCAGATCGGCATCGGTCACGACGCGCTGCTTCTCGCACAATGCCTTGAACTGCTCGAACACCAGCTTGACCTCTTCCTCTTCCAGCAGATACCCCAGCGCGCGCAGACGCTGCTCGACGGCAGCGCGGCCGCTGTGACGGCCCAGCACCATCTGCGACGATTCCCAGCCCACATCTTCCGGGCGCATGATTTCGTAGGTGCCGCGATGGCGCAGCATGCCGTGCTGATGGATGCCCGATTCGTGCGCGAACGCGTTGCCGCCGACCACGGCCTTGTTGCGCTGTACCGGCATGCCGACCAGGCGCTGCAGCAACTGCGAGGTGGACACGATACGCGGCGTATTGATCGCCGAATCGATGTTGTAGAACGCACCGCGCACCTTCAGCGCCATGGTGATTTCTTCCAGCGCGCAATTGCCCGCGCGCTCACCGATGCCGTTGATGGTGCATTCCACCTGACGCGCACCGCCTTCGATGGCGGCCAGCGAGTTGGCCACCGCCAGGCCCAGATCGTTGTGGCAATGCGCGCTGAAGATCACCTTGTCGGCACCTTCCACGCTGGCGATCAGGCGCGAAAACATGCCGCGGATTTCTTCGGGCGTGGTGAAGCCCACGGTGTCGGGCAGATTGATGGTGGTAGCACCGGCGGCGATCGCCACGCGGGTGACCTCGGCCAGGAAATCTTCTTCGGTGCGGGTTGCATCTTCGGCAGAAAATTCCACGTCGTCGATGTAGCCGCGCGCCAGCGCGACATGCCGGTGCACCGATTCCAGCACCTGCTCGCGGCTCATGCGCAGCTTGTGTTCGCGGTGCAGCGGGCTGGTGGACAGGAACACATGCAGGCGCGGGTTGGCCGCAGCTTCCAGCGCCTTTGCCGAGGTTTCGATATCGGCCTGCAAGCAGCGCGACAGCACGGCCAGGGTGGGGCGGCGCAACTCGCGGCCCATCATCGCCACCGCTTCGCGGTCCGAATGCGAACTGGCCGGAAACCCGGTCTCGATGATATCCACGCCGAGTTCATCCAGCGCGCGCGCCATGACCAGCTTTTGCTGGGGCGTCATGCTGCAGCCGGGTGATTGCTCGCCGTCGCGCAGGGTGGTGTCGAAAATTCGGATATGCGGGGTCTGGTTGGATACGGTCGTGTTCACCAGGAAGACTCCTCTGCGGCGATGGCGGTGACAGGCGTTGAAGCGACTGCGGATGGGCGGGAAAGAACGGGTGTATCGGGTGGTGGCTTGGCGCTGCGTTCGTTGCGAAGTCGCTCGGTATTGCGACGGCGCGGCTTGCGTGGCGGACGCGGCCGCACTTCAGACAAGAGTGTGGCCAGCACGGTTGCGTCGATATTACCGCCAGAGACCACTGCACATTTGCGTTTGCCGGAGACGCGGCGGCCGGCGGCCAGGGCCAGCGCACCGGCGCCTTCGGCGATGACGTGTTCTTCCAGCGCCAGGCGCACCAACGTTTCGCGCAATTCAGCTTCGCGCACGATCACCACATCGTCGAGCAGGCTCGAGCAAAGGCGGCGTGTAAGGAAGCCGGGGATCTTGACCTTGACGCCATCTGCCAGCGTCGCAACCGGGGTGATTTCGCGCAGATCGCCGCGCACGGCGCGTGCCATCGAATCGACGCCTTCCACTTGCGCCCCGACCACACGCACGCCTTGCGACTTCAATGCCAGCGCCACGCCTGAGGCCAATCCGCCGCCGCCGATCGGCACGATCACCACGTCCGGCGCATGCGCCGCCAGCTCGATGCCGACCGTGCCCTGGCCGGCAATCACATCCGGGTCGTCGAAGGCCGACAGAAAGCGATAGCCGTTCTGGTCGGCCAGCTCGCGCGCAAACGCGAATGCCTCGTCGTAGCTGTTGCCATGCTGGCGCACGGTGGCGCCCCAATGCGCGACACCGGCGATCTTGGTCTGCGGCGCGCCGTACGGCATCACCGTGATGGCCTGGACGCCCAGCCTGTACGCCGACCACGCCACGCCTTGCGCATGATTGCCGGCGGAGGCGCAGATCACCGGGCGCTCATCGCCGCGCTCCAGGCCGGCCAGCAATGCATTCAATGCGCCGCGCACTTTGTAGGAGCCGGTGCGCTGCAAATTCTCCAGCTTCAACCATACACCGAAGCGTTCGGCGTAATGCAGCGGCGTGGGCGACAGGTACTTGCGCAGGCGGGCCTGTGCCGCCAGTACGTCGGCCACGCTGACGGCCACGTCGCTTACCTCTGGCTCCTGTGGGGAGGCGGAAGAGCGGCCGGAATCAGGCATTGCGGCACGCGCGCGGCCGATCTGGAAGAAGACACCTCCGAACGGCAGTGTGATCGTCGCGCGAGGTCTGCATGTTCATGCCGCGGCCTCGACCGATTCCAGCGCGGTGATCATCACCGATTCGCAGTCGTAGACCTTTTCCAGCTGCAGGCGCAGCGTTTCCGGTGGACGGTTGCTGTCCACATCAAGCTGCAGATGCCAGCGGCCGGCATCGTCTGGGACTGCCGCACCCTGGATCGCGCATGGGCGGAAGCCGCGGCGCTCGGTCATGCCGATCACCCGCACCAGCGTGCCTTCTGCCGGCGTCAGCACCAGATCAAGCCGGTAACGCATGCGATGTCTCCTTGGCCGCATGTGCGGGATTGCTGTCCAGCATGGTGCTGTTGGCGTTGTTGGGCGGTACCAGCGGCCACACATTGGCGCGCGCATCAATGGCGACATGCAGCAGGCCGGGACCGGGCTGCGCCAGCAGTTCGGCCAGCGCCGCGTCCACATCGCCGCGCGCGATGATGCGCTTGGCCGGGATGCCGAAGACCTGCGCCAACGCCGCGAAATCCGGGTTGTCGGACAAGTCGATTTCGCTGTAACGCTCGGCAAAGAACAGCTCCTGCCACTGCCGCACCATGCCGAGCGAGCTGTTATCCAGCAGCACGATCTTCACCGGCAGCTTGCAGCGCGCAATCGTCACCAGCTCCTGCACATTCATCATGAAACTGCCATCGCCGGAGACCAGCACCACGGTGCGATCGGGGCAGGCGAACTGCGCGCCCATCGCCGCCGGCAGGCCGAAGCCCATGGTGCCGAGCGCGCCGCTGGTCAGGTGATTGCGCGGATCGTTGAAGCGGCAATGCTGGGCCACCCACATCTGATGCTGACCCACATCGCAAGCGATGATGGTGTCGGCAGGGGCCACTTCGCTCAGGCGCTTCAATAGCGCCGGTGCGTAGATATCGGTACCGGGCGCGTCGTAACGCGCGCCGAATTTTTCGCGGTTCGCAAAGCAGCGCGTACGCCAGGCCTGGCAGTTGCCACGCGCCGCACTCAAGGCTTTCAGGCTTGCTGCCACATCGCCGGGCACCGCGATATCTGCGGTGCGCAGCTTGGAGATTTCATAGGCGTCAGCATCCAGATGGATGACGCGCGCAAACGGGGCGAACTCGCTCAGCTTGCCGGTGGCACGGTCGTCGAAACGCGCACCGACAACGACCAACAGATCGCATTCCTGGATCGCCATATTGGCCGCACGCGTGCCGTGCATGCCCAGCATGCCCAGGTAATCCGGATGCGCAGGCGGCAACGCTCCCAAGCCGCGCAAGGTCAGCGCGGTCGGGATGCCGGTGGCTTCGACAAAGCGCCGAAACGCCTCCACCGCATCGGCCAACGCGATGCCGCCGCCGCCGTACACCACCGGGCGCTCGGCGCTGGCGATGGCCGCCAGTGCTTCGGCCAATTTCGCGTCCGCCGGCGCCGGCGGCGGCAACACCGCTGCCGGCACATGCGCTGGCAGATGCGAGGCATTGGCCAGTTGCACGTCCTTGGGCAGGTCGATCAGCACCGGCCCGGGACGTCCTTCGCGCGCAATGCGGAACGCTTCGCGCACCATGCCCGGAAGATCCTCCACTCGCCGCGCCAGAAAGCTGTGCTTGACGATCGGCATGGTCATGCCGAACACGTCCAGCTCCTGGAACGCATCGGTGCCCAGCAACGGCGTGGCGACCTGGCCGGTCAGGCACACCATCGGCACCGAATCGAGCATTGCGTCGGCAATGCCGGTAACCAGATTGGATGCGCCCGGGCCGGAAGTGGCCACGCACACGCCCACCTTGCCACTGGCACGGGCGTAGCCGTTGGCGGCGAGCGCGGCGCCCTGTTCGTGACGGACGAGGATGTGCTTGAGCCTGGAATCCACCAGGGCGTCGTAGAACGGCATGATGGTGCCGCCCGGATAACCAAACAGCGTTTCCACGCCCTCGGCTTCCAGGGCCTGCGTCAGCCAGCGCGCGCCGTTGCGGGGCGTGCTGTGTGCGGAGGTGTTCATGCGTTGCGGACCTTCGGTGTTAGCGGTGGGGGTGCGGCGGTATTACGCCGCTTGTTGATTCGCAGGTGTGGCGGCGGCCTGCTGTTCGCCGTTGAGCCACACCATCTTGGCGCGCAACTTCTTGCCCACTTCCTCGATCGGGTGTTCCAGATCGGCCTGCTTGAACTTGGTGTAGTTTGGCAGGCCGGCGTCGTACTCGGCCACCCAGTTCTTGGTGAAGGTGCCGTTCTGGATATCGGTCAGCACGTCCTTCATGCGCGCCTTGGTGCTGGCGTCGATCACACGCGGGCCGCTGACATAATCACCGTATTGCGCGGTTTCGGAAACGAATTCCAGCATGCGGGTGATGCCGCCTTCGTAAAACAGGTCCACGATCAACTTCAATTCGTGCAGCACTTCGTAATACGCGATTTCCGGCTGGTAGCCGGCTTCCACCAGCACTTCGAAACCGGCCTGCACCAGCGAGGATGCACCGCCGCACAGCACGGCCTGCTCGCCGAACAGATCGGTTTCGGTCTCTTCCTTGAATGTGGTCTTGATGATGTTGGCGCGCGCGCCGCCCAGGCCGCCGGCGTAGGTCAGTGCGAATTGCTCGGCCTTGCCGCTGGTGTCCTGGTAGACCGCGTAGATGCACGGCACGCCGCGGCCGATTTCATACTCGCGACGCACCAGCGCGCCCGGGCCCTTCGGTGCAACCAGCACCACGTCCAGATCGGCGCGTGGGGTGATCATGTCGAAATGCACGTTCAAGCCATGCGCGAACAACAGGCAGGCACCCTGCTTCATGTTCGGCGCGATGACCTCCTCGTAGAGCTTCTTCTGCACCATGTCCGGGGTCAGGATGGCGACCAGATCCGCGCTCTTGACCGCCTCGGACGGCGCCACGACGGTGAAGCCATCGGCCTGCGCCTTGGATTCGGTCGGGCCACCGGGACGCAGGCCGACAGTGACGTCGAAGCCGGAATCGCGCAGGTTCAGCGCATGCGCGCGGCCCTGGCTGCCGTAGCCGATGATTGCGATTTTCGGTTGGGTGTCGTTGCTCATGGAATGTCCTTGCGGGTTGGCAGTGGAGATGGGCGGTGAATAAACGGATCAGCCGGCAGTGCAGGCACTGGCCGGCTGAGCAAAGCGGGGACGAACGATGGCACGGCGCAGGCAACCACAGGCAGCCGCGACTGGCTGGGCATTGCTGGGTCGTTTGGCGGAAATGGCAGTGATGTCGTTCATGTCATTCGAAACTTTTGGTGATCCCTGAAACGCGAAACCCCGCGCCGTTGCCGGTGCGGGGTCTGATCGAAGCCTTGTGTGTCTGTTGCCTACACGAAGTCCCGTCCCGCACCGGTTGGCGAGGTAATAAGTACGAGCACGAGAAGCGGCGCAGCCAACGCGCCGGAGGGCGCGGACATCGGGGCATTCGAGGTGGTGTGGCGGTGCGACATGGCTTGAGATAACCATCGCAGCAGCCAGGGTGTCAACCCTTGCGCATGAAACCGCCGCATCGATGTCCAGACATGCGTGCAAAGCCTCATTGCAGCAGCATGGTTACCGCTGAAACAGGATGGGTTCGGTGCAATCATCGCTGACGGCGGTCACCATCTGCGCGGCATCAGGCACGCGTCCAGGCGCCGCCCGCACGGCACGGCGTGGCCCGCTGGTATGGTTGGCACCTCATTCTTAGTGTCATGGGTGCCATCTGTGATGCGTCGCGTACCTGTGTTGTTGGTGTCCGCTCTGGCGCTGCTTGCGCCGCCCCTCGGCGCTGCCGACCGCGTCACCGGGCAGCCGTTTGCCACCCGCTCGGAAGTGATCGCGCCGCATGCGATGGCCGCCACCTCGCAACCGCTGGCGAGCCAGATCGCGTTGGATGTGATGAAGGACGGCGGCTCGGCGGTGGATGCGGCGATTGCCGCCAATGCCGCGCTGGGCCTGATGGAGCCAACCGGTAATGGCGTCGGCGGGGATCTGTTTGCGATCGTCTGGGACCCCAAGACCCACAAGCTCTATGGTTACAACGGCTCGGGCCGCTCGCCCAGGTCGCTGACGCTGGCCGAGTTCCAGCGTCGCGGCTTGAAGGACATTCCGCCAACCGGCCCGCTGCCGGTGTCGGTGCCAGGCGCAGTGGACGGCTGGTTCGCGTTGCATGAGCGCTTCGGGCGCAAGCCGATGGCGCAGAATCTGGCGCCGGCGATTCGCTACGCCCGCGAAGGCCATCCGGTGGCCGAAACCATTGCCTATTACTGGGATCGCTCGGTGCCGCGCCTGTCGCAATATCCCGGTTTCAAGGAGCAATTCACCATCGACGGCCACGCCCCGCGCAAAGGCGAGCTGTGGAAGAACCCGAACCTGGCCAACACGCTGCAGCAGATCGCCGATGGCGGCCGCGATGCGCTCTACAAGGGCGACATCGCGCGCACCATCGGCGCGTACTTCAAGGCCAATGGTGGTTACCTCAGCTACGAGGATATGGCCAGCCATACGGGCGAGTGGGTGGAACCGGTGTCCACCAACTACAGAGGCTATGACGTATGGGAGCTGCCGCCCAACAGCCAGGGCATCGCGGCGCTGCAGATGCTCAATATTCTGGAGGGATACGATTTCTCCAGGATTCCCTTCGGCTCGGCCGAGCATGTGCATTTGTTTACCGAAGCCAAGAAGCTGGCGTTCGCCGATCGTGCGCGTTTCTACGCCGACCCGGCATTCCAGCCCGCGCCGCTGGCCAGGCTGGTGTCCAAGGAGTATGCCGCCCAGCGGCGGTCGCTGATCTCGATGGACAAGGCCTTGAAGGAAGTACAACCGGGCACGCCCAAGCAACTCGAAGAGGGCGACACCATCTACATGACCGTGGCCGATGCCGACGGCATGATGGTCTCGTTGATCCAGTCCAACTATCGCGGCATGGGCAGCGGCATGGCGCCGCCGGGGCTGGGCTTCATCCTGCAGGACCGCGGCGAGATGTTCGTGTTGAAGAAGGATCATCCCAACGGCTACGCGCCGGGCAAGCGGCCGTTCCAGACCATCATCCCGGCCTTCGTTACCAAGGACGGCAAGCCGTGGCTGAGCTTCGGGGTGATGGGCGGAGCGATGCAGCCGCAGGGGCACGTGCAGATCGTGATGAACCTGGTGGACTTCCATATGAATCTGCAGGAAGCCGGCGACGCGCCGCGCATCCAGCATGAAGGCTCCACCGAGCCGACCGGCCAGGCCACCGCGATGAGTGATGGCGGCGAGGTCAATCTGGAAACCGGCTTCTCCTACGACACCATCCGCGCGCTGATGCGCAAAGGCCACCGGGTGATCTTTGCGGACGGCCCGTATGGCGGTTACCAAGCGATTGCGCGCGACCCGGCCAGCGGCGTGTATTACGGTGCTTCGGAAAGCCGCAAGGATGGCCAGGCGGCCGGATACTGAGCGCACTGGCACGGAGGCGGGCGCTGTTCAATTCCCAGCGCAGCCCGCCGCTAATCAATGATGGAGCAGGAGCCCTCATGAATTCGATGCAACAGCCCGACCCGCCGTCGCAGACCCAGACGGCCGTGCTCCCTGATGCGCCGGTTGCCTTGCTGCGGCTGTCTGCAGAGGCCTGTCTGGTGGCCTGCAACCGGGCCGGTCTGGATGTGCTGGGCAAAACTGCCGCCGAGTTGCAGGGGGCACCGGCCTCGGTGGTGTGGGGATTGAGTGCGGCCGATCTGGTTGGCGAAGACGGCGTCTGGGCTGCCCCGGGCGAGGACCCGGCGCGGCGCGTGCGTTATGTGCGCGACCGCGAGCACGGCGGCTGGATGCTGTCGCTGCCACATGTGGAAACCGCGGTCCTGCTGCGCGAGGCCACGCGTCTGGCCGACGGCAGCCGGCCGGTACCGATCTCGCCTCTGCTGCAGCCACTGGTCGCGCGCCTGCAGGCCGAACACGAAGACCGTACGGTGCTCGAACGCACCGCGCAGGCGTTGGCCGGCTGCGAACTCGAACTCGCGTTGCCGCCGGGGCTGGCGGAAACCGAGATGGGCCGCCGGCTGCAGGCGGGTTTCGGCAATCTGGCCGAGGCCATCCGCCAGGCAGTGGCCTTGTCGGTGCAGATCGCTGCCGAAGTACCGCCGCTGGTGGCCGAAAACGACGAGATGGTGCGTCAGTCGCAAGCGCAGACCGAAGCACTGGACGGTGCACGCACCGCGGTGGAACGGCTGTCGTCGAGCCTGCAGGACGTCAACGCCGAGTTGGCGCAGGTCATTGCGTTGGCCGCCAGCGCCGATGACAGCGCACGGCAAGGCGTCGCTGCGGCGCATGCGCTAGGCCAGGCCATGCACGAAGTGGAACGCCGCGCGGCACGCGCGGGCGAAGTCATCGAGGTCATCGATTCGGTGGCGTTCCAGACCAACATCCTGTCGATCAACGCCAGCATCGAAGCGGCGCACGCCGGCGATGCCGGGCGTGGCTTTGCAGTGGTCGCCACCGAGATCCGGCGTCTGGCTGAACGCGCCGCCGCCGCGGCACGCGACGTCCGCGCGATCCTGGCCGAAACCAGCGCCGCAGTGGGCGAGGGCGCGGCGTCTGCACGTGGTACCGAGGCGGTGCTTGATGGCATCACCCGCGTGCTCGGGCAGGCTAGCAGCGCGATGACCACGGTGGCCGGGCGCATCCAGGCGCAGGATGGCGAGATTCGCGGGATCGAGCGTGCGGTGGATGGCGTGGTGGCGTTGGGCCGCAGCAATCTGCAGCACGCCGCACACGTGGCCGAACGCAGCGAAGCACTGGAGCGCGGCACCGAAACCCTGCGCGATTGCGTGGGCTTGTTCCGCTTGCCGCCGGACCCGCTGCAAGTGCCCAGGCACGCGCGGGTCAAGGAGCTGGCTGTTGCCACCGCCGGCAAGATCGGAACCGCCTTGGCACAAGCCATTGCGCGCGGGCAGATCGACGAAGCGGGGTTGTTCGCGCGGACCTATACGCCGATCGCCGGCGTGGAGCCGCCCAAGTTCAGCACCGACTTCGATGCGCTCTGCGACCAGTTACTGCCCGCGTTGCAAGAGCCGCTGCTGGACGCGCACCCGTGGATCGTTTTCGCCATCTGCGCCAATCCCGATGGCTATGTGCCCACCCATAATCTGCGCTTCACCCAACCACTGACCGGCGATGCCAAGCGCGATCTGGTCGGCAACCGCACCAAGCGCAAGTTCACTGATCGTGTTGGCCGCAGCGTGGGCGCGCACACCGACCCGTACCGCTTGCAGGTCTACCGCCGCGATACCGGCCAGATCATGTTCGACCTCTCCACGCCGATCTTCGTCGGCCGCAAGCACTGGGGTGGCTTGCGGGTGGGCTATACGCTGGAGTGACGCGGCCTACGGCGTTGCAGCGCGTGCTGCGGTTGCAGGCGTGGCGCCTGGACCGAGCTGGTGGGCAAGGAACTGCTCCAGCGTGCGATAGAACGCGATCTGGTTGGCCTCCTTGTAAAACCCGTGGCCTTCCTTGGGCACGGACATCCACTCCGGTGCATTGCCGCCACGGATGAGGGCTGCGCGCAGGCTCTTGGCCTGTGCAAACGGCGCGCGCTCGTCTTCTTCGCCGTGGACCAGCAGCACAGGTGCCTTGATGCGGTTGGCCAGCGAGACTGGAGAATGTGCAGCGAGGTCGGCGGTGTCGCGACCAATGACGCGTTCGAGATAATTCACGCCGTAATCGCTCTGATTGATGTCGCCCTTGGTGTACATCATCTGCAGGTCGTAAATACCGGCGACCCCCACCGAACAGCGAAACAACTCCGGTGCCTTGACCTGCACCATCATTGCGGCATACGCGCCGAAGCTGGCGCCGTAGCTGCAGATGCGGTGTTTGTCCGCCAGGCCTTTGTCGATGGCCCAGCGCACGCCGTCGACAAGATCGTCCTGGATGCGTTCGCCCCATTGGCGATACCCGGCGCGCTCGAAGCGATTGCCGCGTCCGCGTCCACCGCGGAAATTGACCTGCAGCACCAGATAGCCGCGGCTGGCCAGGAATTGCGCATCGGTGTCGAAGGACCAGCCATCGCCTTCGGAATGCGGCCCGCCGTGCGGAAGCAGGATCATCGGCAGTGGCGCATTGTCAGGCGCGCCTTGCGGCACGGTCAGGACGGCGTCCAGGGTCAACCCATCGCGTGCCTGGAACGTCACCATGCGGCGTTCGTTCATCTGCTCCGCGCGAAGTGCCTCGCGTGCCTTGATGACGCGCTTCAACGTATTGGCCCGGCGGTCGTACACGTACCAGGCGCCTGGGTCGCGATCGCTGTAGGCCTTCAACAACAGCCCGTTGCCGTCATCGGTGAAATTGACGAAGTCGACATACTGGCCGCTCAGCAACGTGCTCAATTCCTGATGGAGTTTCGCTTCCGGGCTCTCGCCGTCGAAGTAGCGTAAGGCCGGGCGCCCCGGCCCCAGCCGGGCCGCGAACGGTGTCTTCGGCGCCACACCCCATTGCAGATCGTCCACGCTGTAGAACGGGTCCGACGCGAGGACCTTGCGCTGTTGGCCGTCCGGGTCGGTGGCGACCAACGCATCGGGGCCATCAGACTCGCTATACCCCCCGTAGACACGCCCGGCCTGCCGCGCAAAACCAATCGGCCGCCAATTCGACTGCACCTCGGTCATGGGCGACCATCCATTGCCCTTGCGCCGAAACAGCAGCGATTGATCGTGCTCGTCGGTGCCGTAGGCGTATTGCGCAACGCCGTCCTGGTCCAGGACGAAGCGTAGATCCGGCACATCGATATCGGCCATGAGGCGATGGGTACTGTTGGTCGTATCGACGTCGTAGAGCATCGAATGCCGCGAATCCAGCGACAACCGCCGCATGTAGAAATGCCCATTACGCGTGCTCGGAATTCCCTGGATGTACCCGAATCCGCGCTCCAGGCCCGCATTGCGCGTGCTCTGTTGATAACCGTAGACGTAGCGCTGATTGCTGCCATCCAGATCGGTGGCGATCACTTCGCCCATCGGCATCGGTTCTTCCAGCGACCCGAGTTTGCGGCCCTTTCCGATGACCAGGCGCCTGTCGCTGACCCAGGCGATCTGCACGGGAAGTTCGTAACGCGGCAAACGCAGAATCGTGGTGTATTGCATGTCGGCGATGCGGTACACCACCAGCGCGTGACTGCCCTCGCCGAGATCGGCACTGACCGCGAGGTGTTTTCCGTCCGGAGACATCGAGGGCGAGGAGATCGGCCCGGACTCGACGAAGGCTTCGATTGGAGGAGCCGCCCCAGCCACTGCGATTCCCGCCCACTGCACCACGCACAGCCCCGCCACACACGCCAGCCATTGCATCCGCTGCATCGTCGATCGCCCTTCCCCCTGGTTCGATGAACGATAGCTAAGCGGGCGTGCCGCTGGCAAGAAAAAAAAGCCGCCGAAGATCGGCGGCAGGGAGAGAGCAGTTTCTTGTTGTAGTGATTGCAGGCTAGCGGTGCGCTATGCCGTGGACATGTCCGGGCATGCCGCCATCGCCTTGCCGTGTGCCAAACGATCGATTGCGTGTTAGCGCTGTCACAGAGGCAACGACCTCCCGAAAGAGGGCGTTGTGACAACAGCTGCTCCAAAGAGCATGTTCAACAGCGCTGGGTCTACTGCAGGTAGCGATAGCGCCCGGGATGGCATAGGCCGAATCGAAGGAGTTGCCGAGGCGCTGAGCGCGACCGGCGGGTCGTGGTCGAACACGTTGTTCAAGCCCACGCATCCATCGGTGCCTTATTGCGCTGCACGCAAGGGCGCGCGATGCAGTGCCTGGTCGACGCTGGGCGTGTGCTGCCAAGGCGTGAGATGGCCTGCGCGGACATATGTCGCTGTCGAAAGCGCCCCCTGCGGCCGTCAACACCAGGCATGTGCGGGCGCCGCGTTAAGGCGGTATGGCTCACTCACGTACTCAGTGCCGTGCGCGTCGCCAAGAGCCCGCGACATTAGTTTTCGCCGTGCAACCTACGATGTGGTTTAATCGCCACCGAAGTGGGGGTACCGCAGCGTGCTGCGGTTGAGATAGTCCCTTCGAACCTGATCCGGCTGATACCGGCGTAGGGAAGCTTCGTCAGATGCGATGGTTCGTGCGTGCACGAGCGATCCGTATCGAGCGCCGCCGCTTCGTCCGCACTGCGACTTCCTCGCAGCGCCAGCCATTAGGACGAACGCCATGAATGCCGCGCCCACCGTTTTGCTGCAACAAGCCCAGTCGTTGTCCGAGGCTGTCACCCAGCCGATTCCCGGCTCACGCAAGATCTTCGTGCAAGGCTCGCGCGCGGATTTGCAAGTGCCGATGCGCGAGATCGCGTTAACGCGCACTCCCACCTTGTTCGGTGGCGAAGAGAATCCGCCACTGAGTGTCTACGACACCTCCGGGCCGTATACCGATCCACAGGCGGCCATCGATCTGGCCGCCGGCCTGGCGCCGCTGCGCGCGCAGTGGATTGCCGAGCGTGGCGACACGGTGGCGCTCGACGGATTGAGTTCCAGCTTCGGGCGCGGCCGCGAGCACGATGCGCGCCTGGATGCCGTGCGCTTTCCGGGGCGGAGCTTGCCGCGGGTCGCGCGCGAGGGCGCCAACGTCACCCAGATGCACTACGCGCGCCGCGGCATCATCACTCCGGAAATGGAGTACGTGGCGATCCGGGAAAATCAGCGCCTGGAGGCGGTGACCGATGCGAGCTTGCGCAAGCAGCATCCGGGCGAGGCATTCGGCGCCTCGATCCAGCAGCGCATCACGCCGGAATTCGTGCGCGAGGAGATCGCGCGAGGGCGCGCGATCCTGCCCAACAACATCAATCACCCCGAAAGCGAGCCGATGATCATCGGCCGCAATTTCCTGACCAAGATCAACGCCAACATTGGCAACAGCGCCGTGTCCTCGGGCATTGCCGAAGAAGTCGAGAAGCTGGTGTGGTCGATCCGCTGGGGCGGCGACACGGTGATGGATCTGTCCACTGGCAAGCACATCCATGAAACGCGCGAGTGGATCATCCGCAACTCGCCGGTGCCGATCGGTACGGTGCCGATCTATCAGGCGTTGGAAAAGGTCGATGGGCGCGCCGAAGAACTCACCTGGGAAATCTTCCGCGACACCTTGATCGAACAGGCCGAGCAAGGCGTGGATTACTTCACCATCCACGCCGGTGTGTTGCTGCGCTACGTGCCGCTGACCGCAAAGCGCGTCACCGGCATCGTGTCGCGCGGCGGTTCGATCATGGCCAAGTGGTGCCTGGCGCATCACAAGGAGAATTTTCTCTACACCCACTTCGAAGACATTTGCCAGATCATGAAGGCCTACGACGTGGCGTTCTCGTTGGGCGATGGGTTACGCCCCGGCTGCATTGCCGATGCCAACGACGCCGCACAATTCGGTGAACTGGAGACGCTGGGCGAGCTGACCAAACTGGCCTGGAAGCACGATGTGCAGACCATGATCGAAGGCCCCGGCCATGTGCCGATGCAATTGATCAAGGAGAACATGGACAAGCAGCTGCGCGAATGCGGCGAGGCGCCGTTCTACACCCTGGGGCCGCTGACCACAGACATTGCGCCGGGCTACGACCACATCACCAGCGCGATCGGCGCGGCGATGATCGGCTGGTTCGGCACGGCCATGCTCTGCTACGTCACTCCGAAAGAGCACCTGGGACTGCCCAATCGGCAGGACGTGCGCGACGGCATCATGGCTTACAAGATCGCTGCGCATGCGGCCGACCTCGCCAAGGGGCATCCGGGTGCTCAGGTGCGTGACAACGCCCTGAGCAAGGCGCGTTTCGAGTTCCGTTGGGACGACCAGTTCCATCTCGGCCTGGATCCGGAAAAGGCCAAGGAGTTCCACGATGAGACGCTGCCCAAGGACGCCCACAAACTGGCGCACTTTTGTTCGATGTGCGGGCCGCACTTCTGTTCGATGAAGATCACCCAGGACGTACGCGATTACGCAGCCGAGCACGGTATGGGCGACGAGCAAGCGCTATCGACAGGGATGCAAGAGAAATCGGCGCAGTTTCTGGCACAGGGCGCGCAGGTGTACCGCCCCACGTGATGCGTTACATCCAGTCGTTTCATGAACGCCACGCAGCGTCCGCTTAGGAAAAATTCAGTTTGGTGTGAAGCAGGTCGCATCGCGGTGCGCAAGTGCCGCCGTGCGATTGGATTGCAAGCGATTACAGCGGATAAGGGTTTCCACGGGTTTAGCTGAATCGCAGATAAAAAAATCGCGCCAGAAGGCGCGAAGGAGACATCGTAATTATTTGAATTCGTCGGCGAGAGAGAGAGAGCCTGACGCTGCCGCCTGTCATAGGAAGCAACGAGGCATAGCGTAAAATTTGCACCAATCGGATGCATGACACAGTCAGTCGTGGTCCTTTGCTGAATTTGGCGTTTCGCGCATTGTGCGATGCGCTCTTTGCGGTCCTTTGCATGCCAATGCGTGTTCTTTGCCGATGAGTGTTCCTCCCGTAACTGCAATGCCATCGGACCGGCTGCGTGTCGGTCAGTGCGTGGTCGACGTTGCCTCGCGCGAGGTGCACGCGCCGGGCGCAAAGGGACCGCTACGTCTGGCACCCAAATCCCTGGCGGTGTTGCTGACACTGGCGCGACAGCCGGGCCAGGTGGTCACGCGCGAGCAACTGCTTGCCGAGGTCTGGCCCGATACCTTGCCGACCAACGATGTGGTGACCCAGGCGGTCACGCAGCTGCGCAAGGCGTTTGCCAGTCACGGCGGGCAGCGTTCGGAGCATATCGAGACCATCGCCAAGACCGGGTATCGCCTGATGGCGGCGGTTGCGTGGGAAGCGCATGCAACGACGGGATCGACAACGCTGCCGCTTGAGGCACCTGGTGTGCACTCGCCCGAGCCGGCGCAAACGGACGATGGGGCTGTATCCGTATCCGTATCCGGCCAGTCCGGCGCTGCTGCGCAACACATCCACGCCGCGTCTGCGCAGCCTGTCGTCCCGGTCGCTGCGAGGCCGGCCGTGTCACGGCGGCGGCGTTGGATGGCGCTGGCAGTTGCCAGCGTGGCGTTGCTGGTCGTGCTGGGCCTTGCGGTACAAACCATGTGGCTGCGGGTTCCGGCACCTGAGGTTGCGCAAGCGTCTGCCGTGTTGGGCAGCCCTGAACGGCCGTATCAGGTTATCACCGCAGGCGGTGGATTCGATCTCACGCCGAGCCTGTCGCCGGATGGCGCGATGGTGGCGTACGCCTCATTGACCAGCGATCGTGCCGGCACCTCGATCCTGGTCAAAACCACCGACAATGCCTATCCGCGGGTGCTGGAGACGCCAGCGCCGGGCGTCTCCGATCGTTTGCCGGCGTGGTCGCCGGATGGTCGCGAGATCGCGTTTTCCAGGCAGTCCCAAGATGGGAGCTGCCGGGTCATGATCGCCGCCGCCACCGGGCCTGCAGCGGCGCGCGAAGTGGTGCGGTGCGACGGTGCGGACATGCTGAGTTTCAGCTGGTCGCCGGATGGGCGCGCGCTGGTGTTCGGCAGCATGACCGGCACGTACGGCGCAGCACGCATGCGGCGTCTGGATCTGGAAACCGGGCAGTGGCAGACGCTGAACTATCCCGCGCAAGCCGGTGATTTCGATTACGCGCCGCACTCTTCGCCTGATGGGCATTGGATCGTCTTCCTACGTAATCCGCAGCTTGGCGATCTGTGGCGGATTCCGGCCGAAGGCGGCGCTGCCGAACGGCTCACCCACGACAACGCCGATATCCGTGGCTGGAGCTGGCTGCCCGACGGCAGCGGTTTGATCTTCGGGCGTCGCGTGGACAGCGAGGCGCGGCTGTATCGGCTCGATCTGCCCGACCGCAGCTTGCACGACCTAGGCGTGGATGATGCGCAGGCACCGGATGTGGCGCATGGCCATCTGGTGTTCGTGCAACGCAAACCGCAATTCGGCTTGTATCAAGTCATTCGCAACACAATGAATGGCGGCTACATTCGACGCCGCCTGTTTCCTTCCAGCGGGCGCGACGATCAGCCCATGATCGCGCCGGACGGGCGTCAGTTGATCTTTGCCTCCAACCGCTCCGGTACGTACGGGCTATGGTGGGGCGATGTCAGCAAGCCCAGCTCGGTGCGCCTGATCGAAGGGCTGCGCCCGGATTCACGTCAGGCCGCCGACTGGTCGGCCGATTCGCAACGCGTGCTGGTCAGCGGCAGCGATGCGGCCGGGCATGCGGCGCTATTCGAAGTGACCCCAGGTACCGGCAAGGTCGTGCGACTGCCGGTGCCGCAACCGCGCCCGTTGCAGGCGATTCACCTTCCTGATCCCGACCAGTTGCTGGTACTTGCTGCCGCCAACGACGGGCATACCTTCGCAACGCTGTACGACCGGCGCAGCAGCCCGTGGCGTGCGCTGGCAACGCTGCAGGACGTTTCGCAGTTACGACTAGACCGCGTCAGCGGACAGGTGTTGCTGACCCGTCTCAGCGGTGGAGGTGTCTGGCAGATCGCTCCGTCGCTTGCCCCCGATACCTTGCAAGCCATCGATCCGAAGCAGCCCTCGCGCTGGCGCTATCGCAGTTGGGCGGTGGGGATGCATGGCCAGCTGCATTATCTGTCTTCGACCGATACCTGCGCCACCTATGACGGCGAGCTACGCGGCGGTCGCGGTCAGTGTCTGGATGCGGTCAAGTTCACCACGATCAACGGTTTCAGCCTGGACCAGCACGATGGTGCGCTCTATGTGGCGCTGGCAGAAGAAGATGGTAGTTCGATTGCCTATATGCCGCTGCCGCAGCGTTCCGTTGCGTCCATCGGTGTCTTGGCTAACCTGTTGTCCGTATTGAGAAAAATCGCCTCGTAAATTCTTCGGAAAGGCTTCGTGGCAATTTCGGCACAGTTTCGTCAGAACTTCCTGACTGACGCCAGAGTCGGCAAAACACTACGCCCTCTTTTGTATAGGGGGCTGCCAACATGCAACAGGTCATCACTGCAGATCGCGGACTTGCGCTCGCGTTGGAGAGTGCCAGCGAGTCGACATCGACCACCTGTCTGGCGGTCTCTCGGCTCGGCAGCATCCGCACCAACGCAGCAACGTTTACGTTGTGGGTGCAGCTGCGTGGGCGCGCGTGGGTGGAGTCCAAGGAGGGACGGTTTCGTTTGCGTGCTGGCGACTGGATTGCCTTCGATAAAGACTCCCATCCCACCGTGCAGGCAGACCGCAGCGCGCTGTGTGTCGGCGTCAGCCTGGACAACGATAGCCTGCAATCACTCGCCGAGCTGACCGATGCCACGCTGTATCCGGGCCGGGCCCAGTTGTCGCGCAGCGATCTGCGTATTGCACTGCGGCTGTGGCGTAACGCTGCAGCACTGAGCGGCAGTGCATCCGCCCGCCCGCTGCTGCTGCATCTGGCGGCGATGCAGCGCGACTTCACCGAACAAGAGCAGCGTTGCCCGGGCCGCTCGCGCAGCCGTCGGCGTCAGGTGTTCGGCCGCATGCAACGTGCGCGGCTGTACCTGGAAGGCAACAGCGATCGTGTAGTGCGCATCAGCGAACTCGCGCAGCTGACCAACTTTTCAAGTTGGTACGTTTCCAAGACGTTTCAGAGCTTGTATGAAGAAAGTCCGCAGGCGCTATCCGCACGCTTGCGTCTGGAACGTGCATCGGACTTGTTGCGCGATACCTCGATGATGATCGGCGAGGTAGCAGCCGCAAGCGGCTTCGACAATTGCTGCAGCTTTGCGCGTGCGTTTCGTGCGCGCTTCGGTGTCTCCGCATCGCACTACCGCGACCAAACAGCAAATCCGCCAGATTCGGCAAAGCCAGGGAGCGTGACGCGCAAAGCGACGGCGTTCACGCAATCGTAATTTGCACAGGGGCGCTTAACGCGCCACTAACGAACCCTGGAGAGATTGATGAACCTTCGCACCTCCGCAGTGCGGCTGGGCCTGTTGCCCGCCGGTATTGCGATCGCGTTGACGCCGGCTTTCGCCGCCAATGCACAAGAGCAGTCCGCCCCGTCGACCACGACGCTGGATCGCATTGAAATCACCGGCTCGCGCATCCGTTCGGTCGACGTTGAAACCGCACAGCCGGTATTCACCGTGACCCAGCAGGACATTCAGAAGTCGGGCTTGGTCAGCGTTGGTGACATTCTCCAGAACCTGTCGATTGCCGGCACCCAGACCTATAGCAAGGCTGCCGTGCTGACCTCGAATCCGGAACAGGGCGGCCAGTACGTCAACCTGTACAACCTGGGCGAGAACCGTACTCTGGTGCTGGTGAACGGCAAGCGTTGGACCAGCAGCCTGGCTGGCCTGAGCGATATGTCCACCATTCCAAGCTCGCTGATCGAGCGCATCGAAGTGCTGAAAGACGGCGCCTCGGCAATCTACGGCTCCGACGCCGTGGCCGGTGTGGTCAACATCATCCTGCGTAAGAACTATGACGGTGCAGAAGCTTCGGCGTACTTCGGCCAGAACGGTCGCGGCGACGGCTCCAAGGAGCAGTACTCCTTCACCGCCGGCACCACCACCGACCGCGCGTCGCTGGTGTTCGGTGTCAACTACACCAGCGAAGACCCGGTGTGGGCCAAGGCTCGCCCGCTGACGCGTTACTCGTCTGGTCCGAACCACATTGAAGACGGCTTGAGCGCAACCGGCCCGTGGGGTCGTTTCACCTCCGGCGGCGAAACCTACGTCCTCAACCACACCGGTTCGTTCGACGGTAAGGGCGTGGGTGCAGATTCGCGCAATCTGGCCAACTACCACAACGACATCACCACCGACGACTACTACAACTCTATCGATCAGATGATGTTGCAGCAGTCGAGCAAGAATAAGTCGATCTTCACGACCGGCAGCTACAACATCACCGATAGCATCACCTTCAAGTCGACGGCGATGTATTCCGAGCGCGACTCCAATCGCCAGATTGCCGGTTACCCGCTCAACGCGCGTTCGCAGCCGCAGTTTCCGGTTGCGATCAGTGGCAGCAGCTACTACAACCCGGTCGGCCAGGACATCACCAGCTGGTTCCGCCGTACGGTTGAACTGCCGCGCACCACCGAAAGCAACGTCAAGTCCACCCACTTCGATGCGGCTCTGGAAGGCGTGTTCGACGTCGGCAGCCACGGCTGGAACTGGGACGTGGGCTTCAACTACAACAAGTACGATGTGACGCAGGTTTCGCGCGGCAACATCAACTTGCTGGCGCTGCAGAAGGCACTGGGTCCGTCGTTCCTCAATGCACAGGGTCAGGTGCAGTGCGGTACCGCGGCCAGCCCGCTGCCGCTGGGCACCAGCAATGCGTTGGGCCAGTGCACACCGTTCAACATCCTGGGTGGCCCGTCGGCGTCTACGCCGAACGCGCTGCAGTACATCAACTCGCTGGGTCAGGCCACGCAGCAGAGCCTGAGCAAGCAGTGGACCGCCAACGTCACCGGTGGACTGTTCGACCTGCCGGCCGGTGAGCTGGGCTTTGCAGCAGGTGTCGAACATCGCGAGATCAGCGGTTACGACTACCCGGATCAGCTGTCCAGCGCTGGTTACACCACTGACCTGGCCGCGCAGCCTACCGAAGGTCGTTACCAGACCAATGAAGCCTACCTGGAGTTGCTGATTCCGGTGCTGAAGGACCTGCCGGGCGCCAAGGAACTCTCGTTCGACGTCGCTGCGCGCTACAGCAACTACAGCCGCTTCGGCGACACCACCAATAGCAAGTTCAGCTTCACCTGGAAGCCGATCGACGACTTGCTGGTGCGTGGCACCTACGGCACGGGTTTCCGTGCGCCCACCTTGGATGACACCTTCGGTGGTGGCTCGCAGAGCTTCGATGCCTTCACTGATCCGTGCGATGCCACCTTCGGTTCTCTGGGCAATGCCGGTGTGGCAGCGCGTTGTTCCGCCGAGGGTCTGGCGAGCAACTTCCGTCAGACCGACACCGCGAACAACCCCGTCACCAAGCGCGACGTGCAGGGCAACTCCCCGTTCAATGCCGGTGTTGGTAATGCCGAACTTGAGCCAGAACGCAGCATCACCCGTACAGTCGGCATGGTGTATAGCCCGCATTGGGTGCAGGGCCTGGACTTCTCGCTGGACTGGTACCGCATTTCGATCTCCAACATCATCACCGCGCTGTCGGCCAATGATGTGTTGAACAACTGCTACCTCAACAGCCTGGCCACCTACTGCGCCGATTACGGCCGTGACCCGATTACCGGTCAAGTCACCACGCTGAGCCGCGGCAACGTCAACCTGGGTCGTCTGGAAACCGAAGGCTACAACTTCGGCGTGCGTTACCGCATGCCGGAAACCGCCTACGGCAAGTTCGCGTTCAACCTGGACACCAACTACCTGGCGACCTACAAGTCGCAGGCGCAGTCGGATGCGGATTGGGCGAACTCGGCGGGCTACTGGAACTTCCCGCGCGTGCGTGCCACCTTGGGTCTGGACTGGTCGCTCGGTTCGCTGTCGGCTAACTGGGATCTGCGTTACTACGGCGGCTTCCGCGATTACTGCTGGGACGCATCGGCAGGCATCGAGTGCAACGACCCGAACTACCAGACGCCTAACCCGGGTTGGGGTGGCGGCACCGGTTCCAACAAGAAGGGCTCGATTTCCTATCAGGACGTCTCGGTCACTTGGCAGGCTCCGTGGGATGGCAGCGTGACGGTTGGTGCCCGCAACATCTGGAACAAGCAGCCGCCGATCACCTATTCGATCACCAACAGCAGCACCGCTGCGATCGATCCGATGCTCGACTACGACCGCTTCCTGTTCGTGCAGTACAACCAGCGCTTCTGATCATCGAAGCGACGTAACGAAAAGCGGGCCGAAAGGCCCGCTTTTTTTATGCCCTTTATTCCTGGAGCCGCGATGCGCCGAACAGAACGCTTATGCGCTGTGTCGTTCGCCGGCGTTGAGTCGACCTTTGCATCGCCACTCGGAGGGGTGCATCCCTCGTCCGGGAAGTCCTGCAAAAGCTGCACGCTGCAACGGATGCTGCACCGCTCCGCGCTATCGGCAGCGCCAACGAAAAAGGCGCGAACATGTCGCGCCTTTTATCGTTTTATTATTTGCAACCGGTGCCGAAACTCACGCCTCAGCAAGCCCCAGCAACGTGTCGGCCTGTTCGCGCCAACTCGGCAGGCGGGCGATGACGCCGACCTTGCTCAGATACTCTTCGTCCACGCTTTCGCCGCTGGCCAGTGCCGTGGCCACATGCACTGCGCCGGTGACCCAGAAGCTACGCAAGCTGGAACGCTGCGGATGGCGGTGGAAGGCCACCGCTTCGATGATCGGCATCGGCAGGCCCCACAGGCCGAGCAGGTAGGCGCCGGCTTCGGTGTGGCCCAGGCGTTCGTCGCCGCCTTCGGCCGGCGGTTCGCGCTCGTCGCGCACGCCGGGCAGCAACAGGCCAATATCGGCCAGCAATGCGGCAGTCGAGCCGAGTTCGGCGCTGGTCGGCGGCAATACCTTGGCCGCAAGACGCGAGGAGAGCAGGGCGCGGCGCTGCATCGCGTTGCGCTCGGCCGGGGTGAGCGTCTGCACCGAAAATACTTCGCTGGCCAGTACCAGGTCGCGCAGCGTCGCCACGCCCAGGCGGGTGACCGCCGTGCGCAGGTCGGTGATGCTGCGTCCGCCGGAAAAGAACGCCGAATTGCACAACTGCAGCACCTTGGCCGCGATCGCCGGGTCGCCGGAGATGAGTTTGGCGATGTCGGCCGCATCGGCGCCATCGTCTTCTTCCAGAGCGTGCATCAGGCTCAGATACAGGTGCGGTGGCGAGGGAAGTTTCTCGATGCGTCCGATGGCCGCGCGCAGGCGTGGATTGCTGAGCAGGTCGCGCAGCTCTTCCAGGCTGGTGACGGCTTCGAGCAGCACTTCCGGTGCCAGCGGCATCGGCAAGAAGCGATGCGCCACGCCGATGATGCGGGCCGGCGGCGTGCGCTGGCCATCCTGCGCATCGATCAGCGCAATACGAATGGTGTCCGGGCGCAGCGTGCGGATCTGCCCCAGCAAGGTGGCGGCAGTCAGGTCCGGCAATACCGGCGCAACGATGACGGCGTCGAATGGCGACAGCGCGGCAGCTTCGATCGCCGAATTGCCATCGGCCACCTGTTGCGCCTGCCACTGGTCGCCGAGATCGGCAACATAGTCGACAAGGTCGGACGGAAGACTGGCTTCGTCCCCAACAAACAGAATACGCAAGACACTTCCCCAGAAGTCACCGATGACAGACACCGGCCAAACGCTTTCGGCACTGTACTCAATCTGCCGACTGCGGTCACCGGGATCACGCCAGAAGCGTGATCCCGGTCGCCCCGTACATGCAGGGCAGCATCACGATCGATAGATCAGGGTGCGTCGGAATTGTAGCGTTCCACCGACTCCACCAGGATGCGCTTGGCCTCAGCCGCGCCGCCCCAACCATCGAGCTTGACCCACTTGCCCTTCTCCAGGTCCTTGTAGTGTTCGAAGAAGTGGCCGATGCGCTCCATCCAGTGGCTGGACACCTGGTTGATGTCTTCGATATGCGCGTAGCCGGAGAAAATCTTCTCGATCGGCACGGCCAGGATCTTTTCGTCGCTGCCTGCCTCGTCGCTCATGCGCAGCACGCCGACCGGACGGCAGCGCACCACCGAACCCGGGACCAGCGGCAGCGGCAGGACCACCAGCACATCGGCCGGATCGCCATCGCCGCACAGGGTGTTGGGCACGTAGCCGTAGTTGCAGGGGTAACGCATCGGGGTCGACAGGATGCGGTCGACGAAGATCGCCCCGCTGGCCTTGTCCACTTCGTACTTGACCGGCTCGGAATCCTTTGGGATCTCGATGACGACGTTGATTTCTTCCGGCAGATTCTTGCCAGAGGTGACCAGTTCAAGGCCCATGCGGTTAGCTCCGAGGCGTCAGCAGTGTGTGGAGCGCGATTCTACGCGTTCGGCTGTTGCGCTGCAGCGACACTGAATGGGCAATCTCCTGACCGCTGCGTGCGGCATAGCCCACGTTCATCGCGGGCGGCTCCCCGATCGTTGCGGCCCGGCTGGCGGGGCACGCTGTCGGCTCATCCCTCGCATAGGAAGTGCCATGTCCAGGCTCGCGCGTTTGCTCCTCGTTTTGCTGCTGTCCCTTACCGCCCAGATTGCCGCTGCGGCCACGCCTGCGCCCAACTTCGTGGATGCCGTGGATTGGCCTGCCAATGGCGAAGGCTGGGAGACGTTCATCGATCTGGAGCAGCGACTGGATCGCGATTTCGACAATATCTGCGGCGATACCTTTTGTGCTGGCGAATTCAGCGACTACCAGCCGCTGCGCTTCCGGTGCTCCGTGCATCGCATCACCGGAGTGGTGCGTAGCTGCATCTGGACCTTCGGTGCCAGCGAGGTCAGCGTCGACCCCCGCACTGGCTACCTCCGCTCGGACAGCCGTGTCTGGCGCTGCACGGCGCCATTGAAGGACGGCACCCGCCTGGACGAGATGTATCGCACGCTTGCGGTCACCAATCCGCTGTTCGAGCCACTGCCGGGTGGCGCGCCGCCGATCTACGACGGCTTGATCGGCTGCCTGTGATCGATGGCCGAAGCCGGAGGCCTTGCCAGGGCTGGCGGGCCTCTTCTGCGAGGCACGCTACCGTCGCATCAAAGATGGGCGTCACCACTGCAGCAGCGGGCGTTCTGGCGATCCTGAGCTGGGCAGTGCAGCTGCCGAGGCGGCCTGGTGGCGCTCTAACTGGCGTCGTCCCCAGGCGGTAGCGTCGCCATTGACGGCAATGACGGGCTGCGATCTGCTGCAACTCACCTCGTTGGTCTAGTGCTTCCCGTCATCATGGCCGCAGGTCTTACGACCTGCGGCCACTGCACCGTTACAGCAGTGGCACGAGCAATAAGGCCACGATATTGATGATCTTGATCAATGGGTTGATCGCCGGCCCCGCGGTGTCCTTGTACGGGTCGCCGACCGTGTCGCCAGTGATTGCGGCCTTGTGCGCCTCGCTGCCCTTGCCGCCGAAGTGACCGTCTTCGATGTATTTCTTGGCGTTGTCCCAGGCGCCGCCACCGGTGGTCATCGAAATCGCCAGGAACAGGCCGGTGACAATTGTCCCGATCAGCAGGCCACCCAGCGCACGTGGCCCAAGCAGTAGCCCGACCACGATGGGGACCACCACCGGCAACAACGAAGGCACGATCATTTCGCGGATCGCCGAGCGGGTCAGCATGTCGACGGCGCGGTCGTACTGCGGCTTGGCCGTGCCGGCCATGATGCCGGGGATCTCGCGGAACTGACGGCGGACCTCTTCGACCACCGCGCCGGCTGCGCGGCCCACCGCTTCCATCGCCATCGCACCGAATAGGTAGGGAATCAGTCCGCCGATCAGCAGCCCGATGATCACCGTGTGGTCGGACAGATCGAAGGCGAAGACCTCAGCGGGATGGGCCGCCTGCAGGTTGTGGGTGTAGTCGGCAAACAGCACCAGCGCGGCCAGCGCCGCCGAGCCGATCGCATAGCCCTTGGTCACTGCCTTGGTGGTATTGCCCACCGCATCCAGCGGGTCGGTGATCGCGCGCACCTCCGGTGGCAGCTCGGCCATTTCGGCGATGCCGCCGGCGTTGTCGGTGATCGGGCCATAGGCGTCCAGCGCCACGATCATGCCGGCCATCGACAGCATTGCCGTTGCAGCGATCGCGATGCCGTACAGTCCACCGAAGTGGAACGCGCCCCAGATCGCTGCGCATACTGCGATCACCGGCAGCGCCGTGGACTTCATCGAGATGCCCAGGCCGGCGATGATGTTGGTGCCGTGTCCGGTCGTGCTGGCAGAGGCGACATGCTGCACCGGCGCGTATTGGGTGCCGGTGTAGTACTCGGTGATCCACACGATCAGGCCGGTGAGCACCAGGCCGATCAGTGCGCAGGCATACAACGCCGTTGCACCGTGGGTGTTGTCGCGCATCAGCGACTGGGTGATGGGCCAGTAAGCCAAGGCCGCCAGCACGCCCGACACGATCACGCCTTTATAGAGCGCGCCCATGATCGAGCCGCCGGCTTTGACCTTGACGAAGGCCGCACCCACGATCGAGGCGATAATCGACACGCCGCCCAGCACCAACGGATACAGCACCGCATGTGGCCCGGTCTCGGTCAGGGTCAGGCTGCCGAGCAGCATCGTGGCGATCACGGTGACTGCATAGGTTTCGAACAGATCTGCGGCCATGCCTGCGCAGTCACCGACGTTGTCACCGACGTTGTCGGCGATCACTGCAGGGTTGCGCGGATCGTCTTCGGGAATGCCGGCTTCGACCTTGCCGACAAGATCGGCGCCCACATCCGCGCCTTTGGTGAAAATGCCGCCGCCCAGGCGCGCGAAGATCGAGATCAATGACGACCCGAACGCCAAGCCGACCAATGCGTGCAGGTTTTGCTCCAGCGGCAGCCCCATCGCTTGCAGCGCCGCAAAGTAGCCGGCCACGCCGAGTAGCCCGAGGCCGACCACCAGCATGCCGGTGATGGCGCCGCCCCGGAACGCGACATCCATCGCGCGGCCGATGCCATGCCGCGCCGCTTCAGCGGTACGGACATTGGCGCGCACCGACACGTTCATGCCGATATAGCCGGCCAACCCCGATAACACCGCGCCAAGCGCAAACCCGATCGCGGTGTACCAACTCAGGAACAGCCCAACCAACACGAACAGCACCGCGCCGGCAATCGAAATGGTGAGGTATTGCCGGTTGAGGTAGGCACGCGCGCCTTCCTGGATCGCGGCGGCGATCTCCTGCATGCGTGCATTGCCGCTCGGCTGCGCAACCACCCAGCGCGCCGACACGATTCCATAGACGATTGCCAAAACCGCACAACCCAGCGCAAGCCACAACCCGTAGTGTTCCAGCATGACCCCTCCCAAGAGAATGGATGTCGTCCGGTCAGGACGAACCAAGGGCGATGCACACAACGAGTGGACTGACAAATACGGACTCGACGGCCGCGTGGGCCGTAATGCGCGTCGCGAATGTTCAGGTGGCCGGATCGCGACCGAGTATGCGCCGCAGCTTGCATGGCTACCAGCGCTGCGGCTTTGGCGCGTCGTTCAGTTGCGGCATGACAGCCTGCGGCCAACGTGATCCGGCCGACCAGGAGTCTCCATGTCTCACCATGCTGCGCAAAAATACGCCGCAATGCTTGCAACGCTGTTGCTGACCAGCCAAGCGTTTGCGGCAGATCCCACGCCTGAGCTCAAGCAGCGTGCGCCCGGCTCCGCACAAGCGGTTGGTGCAGTGCACACCTTGCGGCAGATTCCGGAAGCCTGTGCGCGTCTGGAAGGTGTGTTCACCGGCAATGCCGCACAGCCATACACATTGTCGGTGGTACGCAGCAGCCCCACCTGCCAGCCGCGCGCACGCTTCGTCGATTTCGCAAAGGCTACGCCGAGCGTCGCCTCGGGATGGATCTTCAATGATGTGATCCGCGTACCGAGCGCAGCCTGCCCGGCACAGCAAGCCGTCGTACGCGTTTGGCGCAAGCCGGTGGATGCCAAGCCGCAGCTCGACGGGCAAGGCCAGTCGCGCATTTACCTGGAAGATGCCAAGCAACAGGCCGCTGCCGGCAAGATTCCGCAGGTGCCGATGTTCGCTGCGCAGATGACGGTAGAAGGTAAGGCGTGTCAGTAAGAGCGGCGAGCAAGCCCGTTTCACAGCAGGCAGACGGATGGGGCCGGGGTTCGTGAGTTGCATATGCCACTTGCATAACTGAGTTACCGCTCGTCATCTGTATCCAGGCAGATGCTTGCTACTTTCCTCCGCCGCTAAAAGTTAGTAGATGGCGCTGACGACACGGTTGCGCGCTCGCCAGACGGGCGAAGTCGCCGAGATTGGCGTCCGTCAGTGGCTGCAACCGGTTTGTCGCACACAGCGCACATGGGGCTGCAATGGCAGTCAGCATCGTGGCAGTCATCGTGCGATCCGTTCGAGCATGGCCTTACATTACACGCGCAGGCGAGGGCTGGGCCATCTCCTGCGATCGCTGGCTGTCTAGCGCCTGTGACTGGCGCAAGCTTTCCTGCACGGGCGGTACTTCCGCCGTCAGATCGATCTTGGTTCGGATCATTGGATATGGCCGCCGCGCCCGGATCTACACAGCGCTCGGGGGTATTGCCCAAGGGCAGCTTCCAGCCAGGGGGAACATAGACTGGCGTGTCTTCGCGCTCCATGCGCTGTTGCATTTCCTTCCAGCGCTCGGCAGCCATCTCCGCCGCGCCGGCACCGGGTGCGAGGGGGCCGCGCAGATGATTAATGCCATCTGCCACGTTCATGGACTGCATGTGCCGTGATGCCAGGGTCAGGCCGCCGCGCAGCAGCGCCACATCGTCGCGATACTTGTCGATCATTGGTGCGTACTGCTGCGCCAGCTGTTGCGACTTGGGATTTTCCAGTACCGAGCGATCTGGTTTGCCATTGCCGTCAACGGGCAGAAAGTTATGCATGCGATGCGAATCGCCCAACTCCACAGCGACAAGCGGGTTGCGGTCATCCAGCACACTGCGGTCGTTGGCATAACCAGCCTTCTGAAGGGCGGTGATTTCCTGTGGCGCGGCGTAGATCCTGACCTGGCCGTAATGCCTACTGGCAGCGCTGACCGCATCGCCAGCCATTACGTGATTGATGACATCGGTGCCGCCTTCGGAGATACGCCGATCAAGGCTGACCGCGCCATAGGCGTTAAAGGTCTCGCCCTTTAGGCCGTAGTAATGCGCGGTAACTTGGGCCAGATCGCCGCCAAGCGAGTGACCGGTAACGGTGACTTGAGGGGCTGGTTGGCCAGTCTTGAGATGTTTTTGCTCTGCATACATCAACGCATGACGGGTCAAGTCGATCGCATCAGCGATCTGGTTGTTGTGACGTGTTGCAACCATGCCGCCGTCGGTATACACGCCATCTTCTTTTAACTGTCGCTCGGTCTCTGTGCCGCGATGGGCTGCGATAATCTCGCCTGTGTCTATCCTCTCATAGATAACACCCTGATAACCTGATGGGCGATCCATATATTCAAGGCGCCTAACTAGGAAGTCGCCAAGATTCACTGGCTTACTATCGGGGCCCGTCTCGTTAGGGTTTTTATACGCATCGCTTGCAAGCAGTGCGTACTGCTGATGTGTCAGGCTCATTTGGACACCTTTTCAGACTTTAGCGTTATCTGAAATAAGTTGCTCCTGTTGGGTTCTGAGTATTTGTCCGCGCTATATTCGCCGGTGTCTGGGTAGTTATCCATCTCACTTCGCGGATAACCGCCTTTCCAAAAGTAGAACTTTACCGGTCTTGCGTCGTGTATCTGTGATTTGAAGAGCGCAGGCTGAAACCGTGTTTCCTGTTTCTTGCCTGTCGCTCGAAGAGAGATGCCGATTCCATCTAACTCAAATTTGCATACCCCTTTTTTGTAATAGTCAGCATCAACCATGCCATCGGCATAGATCGTCCCAACGTAGGTGGATGCATCACGCTTCTCAAAGTGTATGGGAATGCCATCTTCGTCAGGCTTGTTCCATACACCGGCAATGGGCTCAATTGGCGTGCATTGCTTGTGATTGGTCATTTGGTAGTAGGCTGTCCCTGATACCCGCTCGAACGTCCCCGGCGCATCCTCGATTATCATAGTGATCCGGTACGCCTGCGTCGGATTTGAATTCTTGCTGTAGACCTGATCGCCTTCGGCAGCAGTGTTGCTGGTCTCGTGCCTTTCGGGAGTAACGTCCATGGGCTTGCACCCCACTAAAAGTATCAAGAAAAGATAGCCAACAATCTTTATTTTCAGATAAGCGTTCATGCTGCCATTATACAAAGGACAGACCACTTAGCGGCAGCAATGGAATTGTAGAGCCGGCGAGTGCTACGGTTTATATTAACGCTGTGCAATACGAGGGCAATCAGTAGGAGGCTGCTACCAATCCGATCTCATAAACTTGCATTATAAGATGCATCGCCAGCGGGATGGGTGCAGCGATAACTGCCAGTAGCAGCATCAGCGCAGTCGTGCCTGTTGTCCTTGAAGGTAGTGTGGCGCAGTTGTCTTAATTCCGTGGTCTGTTTGTCTTGGCTGCGTAACCTTTGTTAAAGTTCAGTCATCAGTAAGCTTTGAATATTGGCTCTGAGCAGTTCTGATATATCACTTTGCATTCATTCACTGAGTTTTCTTTTATGCAGTCTGAAATTGCGGCTTTACTTGCAGACTCTATCGAAGGGCCAGCAGAGTAGCTAGTTAGTATATTCCCGGTCTGTGTAGGAGATCCCGTCTGCGCAGGCTCAGAGATTGCTGCGCAGCGATTTTCGTAAACGTAAACCACACGGCAATTTGCTTCTCTTCGGCTTGTTTGTTTGCATTTGTCTAATGCAACTTTCTCGGCATCTGCTTTCTTGATTTTTCCGGTAGATACACCGAAATTATTATTGCTATCATTGGCGATTGCGCCCCAGGTTTTTATCCATTTCCCGCTGGGACGTGGCTCCTGCTGGATTTCGTTTCCTTGCGGAATAGGTGCACAAGCCACAGCCCCTTGCCCACCGATTTGATATTGCCCCACTGGGCAACCTTGCGCCCAGGCAGATATCGGGATAAGCAAAGTTAGGAGTACTAATAGGAGGGGAATCCTCATGGCTGTGTTTACCTATGTCGATAAATAAAATGTATGGAAAATCAACTAAATACTCTGATCGCTACCTCGCGCCGCTTGTCCGCGTGAGCCGATCGGAGTTGATGCTTGAGTTGGTATCTCGCCTGTGATTCTCGCTGTTTGATTCGCAGAATTCTCGCCCCTACTTATTTGCTGTTGATCACCCCGAGCTATCTGCTGCGGCACATACGACCCAGCCGGCTGCCCCTGTGGTCCGGGGCTGGCTGCAGTCCCAAACGCCGAGTAGGCCATGAACGTGCCCATATTGCCCTGCCACAGGGCTGCGGCGATGGTGGGGACGGTGACGATGAGCATGGTCATGATCAGGCCGATACCGCCTTGCTGCAGGGCCTGGCTGGAGAGGCCTTCGGCATTGCCGAAGGGAATGAACTTGACCGCCCAGTAGGCGGCGGCCACCTTGGCGGTGAACTTGAGCACCATGGACGTGACCACCGACAGCATGGCCATCGAGAACAGCGTGCCGATGATGTAGAACAACCACTTTTTGAACAGATCCTTGGTCTGGTCGAAGATCAGCGCCAGGATGAAGATCGGCCCGATGCCGATCAGGAAGGCCATGGTGAACTTGAACAGCAGCAGCATTGCCCCGGCCGCCATCGGTGGGCTGGCGGTGCCGAAGCCGGCCAGCATGACGGCCCGGCCCTTCTTTTCCAGCATTTCCGGCTCGGTGGACTCCACTCGCACCGCATCCAGCGCGGCCAGCGCGATCTGGGTGTAGGCCAGGTTCTCGTCGATGGCATCAGCAGCGGTGCCTTCCTTGCCGGTGAACAGGGTGTGGATCTCCTTGTCCAGGTTCTGGGTCATGCTTTGGTGCAGCATGGCGCCATTGGCGCCCAGGGCCGAGGCAAAGCTGATGATGAGGGCGACCTTGCCGGCCTTGATCATGGTGGCCATGGCGCTCTCGCGCGATTGCCCGGTGGCGATGCGGTAGCCCAGGATCAGGATCCAGAGCGTGGTGACGGTCAACGCGATGGCGCTGACCCAGCGCATGGCGCGCCCCATCAGATCCATGCCGAATTCCTGGATTTCACTGTTGAAGTAGTCATTGACCAACTTGAAGAAGACGAAGTCGCCGAGATTGGCATCCGCCAAGGGCTGCAACCGGTGTGTCGCACGCGGCGCACACCGGGCTGCCGTGACAGTCGGCATTGGGGCAGTCATGGGTGCTACCCGCTCGATCATGGCCTTACATTACACGTGCAGGCGATTGCTGAGTCATGTCCGCCTGCGACCGCTGCGCGTCCAGTGCACGCGAGTGTTGCTGGCTCTCTTGCAGCGGCGGCACGTCAGCCGACAGGTCCACCTTGGCGCGGAAGCCCGGCGTGTTGCCGACGATCCACGCATTGCCGTCTTGTAAGGTCACACTGCGCAGCTGGTTAACGTCCACGATGCCAGCGCGTTTGGCTTCGACGGTGACGTACATGGCCTCTGCCGGCGAAGTGCCTGCGGGGAGCTTGCTGTGGATGGCCTGGTAAAGAGGATCGTTGGGTATCGATGCGGGCGTGGGCTCAACGCAGCGCTCAGGCGCTCCGCCTAACGGCATCTTCCAACCTGGCGGGACATACGTCGGTGCGTGCTGGGTTTGCATCCGCTCTTGCACCTCCTGCCAGCGCGCCGCTGCTATCTCCGTATGTCCGGCGCCTGGTGCCAGAGTGCCGCGCATGTAATCAATGCCATCGGCCAGGGTCATCGCCTGCATGCTACGTGCACCGAGAGTGGCGCCAAGTCGCATCGACTCAACATCGTCGCGATACTTGTCGATCATCGGTGCATATTGCTGGGCCAACTGCTGCGCTTTGGGGTCTTCCAGTACTGAGCGATCCGGCTTGCCATTACCATCCACCGGCAGGAAATTGTGGATGCGGTGCGAGTCGCCGAGCGGAATGGCCACAAGAGGATTACGCGCATCCAGCATGCTGCGGGTATTGTCGTAACCGGCCTGTTCCAGCAAAGCGATCTCCTGTGGCGCGGCATAGAGCTTCACTTGGCCGTAGTGCTTGCTGGCAGCACTGACCGCATCGCCGGCCATCACGTGATTGATGACATCGGTGCCGCCTTCGGGAATGCGCCGGTCCAGGCTGACCGCGCCGTAGGCGTTGAAGGTTTCGCCCTTGAGGCCGAAGTGGTGGGCGGTGACCTGGGCCAGGTTGCCGCCGAGGGAGTGGCCGGTGACAGTGACTGCCGGTGTATGCCCGTCACGCTTGCCTCGCCGCTCAGCTATCTCCATTGCATGCCGGGTGAGTTCAATTGCATCGGCAGCTTGGTTATTGTGACGAGCTGCAACCATACCACCATCTGCGTAGGCGCCATCTTGTTTGGGTTGACGATCAAATTCGGTGCCGCGATGGGCGACGACAATTTCGCCTGTATCTATTCGCTGATAGATGATGCCTTGATAGCCGGATGGAGTATCAACATATTCGAGCCGCTTATAGGGAGCGCCGCCGATATTTGCCGTTCGACTATTTTCGCCCGTTTCATTTGGATTTTTATAAACATCGCTTGCCAGCGCAGCATATTGTTGTGCGGTCAGAGTCATGGTGCGTCCTTTCTGGCTATCAACGTCACTTTGAACAACTGCTTGCGCAAATCTTCCTTGAATTGACTTGGGTCTGAGTGGCCTGAGTCGGGGTAGTTGCTCATCTCATCTTCGGGATACCCACCTGACCAGAAATAGGTCGCAGCCGGAATGCCGCTCAATAATTTATCTTTGTATAGACCTGGCTGAAACCTGGTTTCTTCGTGTCTCCCGGTAGCCTTTAACGAAACATCTATGCTAGTGAGTTCCCATCGGCAGACTCCCTTGGCATAGTAGTCCGCATCAACCATACCATCGGCGTAGATCGTCGCGACGTATGTGGATGAATCGCGCTTCTCAAAGTGGATGGGGATGCCATCTTCATCAGGCTTGCTCCACACCCCGGCAATGGGCTCGATTGGAGTGCATTGCTTGTGGTTGGTCATCTGGTAGAAGGCCGTGCCTGAGATCCACTCAAACGGCCCCGGCGCATCCTTGATGGTCATCGTTATCCGGTACGCCTGCGTCGGATGCGGGTTCTTCTGGTAGACCGGATCGCTGGTCGTCGCGTCGGATTTTGAGGATGGGGCAGTCATGGGCTGGCATCCTGCAAGTAAGAAAGGAAAGAGGAAAATGAAGCAGCTGACAGTCTTGAATATCATGGCCTAGCTTCTGTTGTTGGCGTGCACTTCGTAGTGAAGGGACGCGGCGTAGGATGCGAAGCTTGCTCCCTAGCGATCCACTCTGCCGCCGCGATGCATCAGTTCGATAACCAAGACAACTGATAGCAAGTAGTTCAGTCAATAGGTAATCTATCATGGTGCTAGCTGCTGAAAGACCCGCGATTCTTTAAGCTGCATACCACGGCTGTAGTAAATGCAAACTACTGCACGGTCCGCTTGTTGAACTCTGCGGGTTACCATGGCGATGGGCGGTGGAGCAAGCGCGGGGAGACATGTCAACCGACGCCACGTTGAAGCGGTACGGGTTGAAAGCCGCAAAGGTATCGGTGGCTAGATCGATAGGGAGGTAGTCATCAGTCATCACCCCAAGCGTGCAAAGTGAAGGGGTCGTTGTGTAGTAGGGGCCACTTCGTAGTGGCCGTCTGCATTAGGCTGAGCTGCTTACTAAGGAACAGAAAAGTACATAAAAAAAACAGTAAAAATTTTACGATTTTAATGGATGCCTTTGATTGAAGGTATGTCGTGATTTTCTAGTAAGTTAGTATTTTTTAAATATGGGCTTCGTACATTCGGTATAGATGGATCTGCATTTTGCGGCTGGGTTATTCTTTTCGCAGAAAGATAGTGCGTTAGTATTAGCCATTTCTTCAGTTGGAGCCCCCGCGTATGCCATGACGCCTGGAATGGCCTTTTCATCACGGTAAGGCTCTACAATTGCGGCGCATTGATTGTAATAGGTGAACTCAATTTTGCACTCTTGATTGCTTTGTTCTTTACACTTTAACAGGGCGGCATCTTGAGCACTTTTTTTCCCCCTTTCGCCTACTGAGACACCTAGATTATCGCCGCCGTCGCTTGCAATTGCCCCCCAGGTATTAATCCACTTTCCGATCGGTCTCGGTTGCTTCTGCACCGAATCTCCTTGAGGGATTGGCGCGCAGGCAGCGGCTCCCTGTCCGCCTATCGGGAATTGACCTGGCGGGCATCCTTGCTCCGCATTAGTCTCGGGAATTCCGAGTGTAAATAGCGCGATGCCAAGCAAGCTAAATCTGGTCAAATAAGTCATTTAAAATTATCTCCTGACCACGTTGGGAACTTAACCTTGGTCACGGGTATTCTGCGCAGCAAGTCCTCTTGAGCCAACTGCAGCGGCTTCGGGCTGTTCCGACCGTGCTATAGACTTAGTTGCTGCTTGGATAGTGTTGCTCTGTCCGCCTTCAACTGATGTCTGATTGTTTTGTCTATGCTGCGGCATATACGACCCAGCTGGCTGCCCCTGTGGTCCGGGGCTGGCTGCAGTCCCAAACGCCGAGTAGGCCATGAACGTGCCCATATTGCCCTGCCACAGGGCTGCGGCGATGGTGGGGACGGTGACGATGAGCATGGTCATGATCAGGCCGATACCGCCTTGCTGCAGGGCCTGGCTGGAGAGGCCTTCGGCATTGCCGAAGGGAATGAACTTGACCGCCCAGTAGGCGGCGGCCACCTTGGCGGTGAACTTGAGCACCATGGACGTGACCACCGACAGCATGGCCATCGAGAACAGCGTGCCGATGATGTAGAACAACCACTTTTTGAACAGATCCTTGGTCTGGTCGAAGATCAGCGCCAGGATGAAGATCGGCCCGATGCCGATCAGGAAGGCCATGGTGAACTTGAACAGCAGCAGCATTGCCCCGGCCGCCATCGGTGGGCTGGCGGTGCCGAAGCCGGCCAGCATGACGGCCCGGCCTTTCTTTTCCAGCATTTCCGGCTCGGTGGACTCCACTCGCACCGCATCCAGCGTGGCCAGCGCGATCTGGGTGTAGGCCAGGTTCTCGTCGATGGCATCGGCAGCGGTGCCTTCCTTGCCGGTGAACAGGGTGTGGATCTCCTTGTCCAGGTTCTGGGTCATGCTTTGGTGCAGCATGGCGCCATTGGCGCCCAGGGCCGAGGCAAAGCTGATGATGAGGGCGACCTTGCCGGCCTTGATCATGGTGGCCATGGCGCTCTCGCGCGATTGCCCGGTGGCGATGCGGTAGCCCAGGATCAGGATCCAGAGCGTGGTGACGGTCAACGCGATGGCGCTGACCCAGCGCATGGCCCGCCCCATCAGATCCATGCCGAATTCCTGGATTTCACTGTTGAAGTAGTCATTGACCAACTTGAAGAAGACGAAGTCGCCGAGATTGGCGTCCGCCAAGGGCTGCAACCAGTTCATCCCGCCCTGAAAAATAACGTCCATTGCTGTCTGCCTGTGTACCGTAGTGAGGCTGTGGTTGCCTGCTAATCCATTTACTTAGACAGCGCAATCTTCAATGCGGCTGCTTGGATGACCTGCCCAAAAAGGTTGTTCTTGTCGCCATCGAGCGCGCGCTTGGCTAGCAGGCTCTGGTCATCCTTGAGGCCTGCGATGTAGATGTCATAGGCCTTCATCCTGGCTTCCCAGTGGCTCAGTTCCATCGCATTGCGTGCTGCATAACGCTGAACTTCGTTGTCGTTTGCTGCGAGCGCACCCTGCTTGTCACCGCCCCCATCGCGCTGGCGTTGCACACGTTCGAAGTCTCTGGCGCGTTCCATCAGGCGCTGTATCATCAAAATCGCTTCGTTGTACTGCGAGTTTTGTGCTATCACAATTTGCTTGCAAACTTCTGTTTGCTTTTCTCGCAAATTGTTGCCAGTTAGCGAACCCAATGAAATCGGTACCATTTTTTCTATAACGCCCCCAATGCCGGAAGCTCCGGGGCAATAGGCGTCCATTCCGTAATACGTATCGCGCAGGACGAAGTTATTTTCCAGTTGGGGCTCATTGAACTGCAGGCGCTGCAACTTAATGAGCTGCTGCTGATAATGCTGCAGCTGCTGTTCATACTGCTTGATCGTCTCGGTCCAGCGCTTGGCCTGTTCCGCATATTCCTTGAGATCCTTTGCCATCCCCGTAGGGTTGGTGACCACCACCTGCGCGTTGGCAGATCCTGCACACAGCCCGATGCTTAGCAGCAGGCCGGCGGCGAGGCGGGAAATCGGATGGCGGAGGCGGCGGGAACGTGCGGTCATGGCGAGTCTCGTCGATCTTTTCAGTGCAGATGGATGATGGCGGTAATAGCGACAACAGAAATCAGGAATGGAGGCAGATACGCGTTGGCAGACTTGCCCAACTTATACGTCATGCGCTCGTGGTGAATGAGTGAGGCCGTTTCTTCAGCACACAGGCACCCCGCGACAGAGAATGCCGCCTTGGGGCGTTGGGAGAGGGTTGCCTGCTGAAGCCATGATCCTTATGCGCGATGAGGCAGGTTTGGAGCGAACTGTGGCACACACTTAACCAAATTTCTACCAAGCCAACAGGGCCGCGCCGGCCGGCACTGCCGCCGAGATGCAGGCCTGTCTTGGTCTATCTGGTATCTGTAGGAAAATTCCTACAGTCAGTCGCGGCATTTGCCTGCGTGGCATCTCTACGGTGATGTCAACGGGCGGCCGGGTGCCCACCGAAGTCGCCCGCAGCTTGACGATGGTCTTGGGTGCCGGCCCAGCATGCTTTCAGCAGCTGCGCCGGTTACATGCCTGAGCAGGCGAGCCTTTGCTGTGGCAGCTGCTCTCTGGCTGGAGACGGTCGTTTCGGGTCACCCCTCCCACGCCGGCAATTTTTTCGCCACCGCCACGTTCTTCAACGTCACATACTTCGGTAACCCATCGTTGCCGTAGGTCAGCGGGGCTTCGCCCTTGATCAATGGGGCGAAATAGCGGCGGGCACGCTCGGTGATGCCGAAGCCGTCCTTGCGCAGGAAGCTGGGTGGCATCTTCTTTTCGTGATTGGCCACCTTGTGCAGCGGGGCGGGCACGATCTTCCAGCGATAGGGGGCGTCGCTGACGCGTTCGATCACCGGGATCACCGCGTTCATGCCCTTGAGGGCGTATTGCACGGCGGCCTTGCCGACGGCCTGGGCCTGTTCCCAATCGGTCTTTGATGCGAGGTGACGTGCGGAGCGTTGCAGGTAGTCTGGCAGCGTCCAGTGCACCTTGTAGCCGAGTTCCTGCTTGACCTGTGCGGCCAGGAACGCGGCGACGCCGCCGAGCTGTGCGTGGCCGAACGAGTCGGCCGCACCGCCGGCATCGGCGACGAAGCTGCCGTGTGCGTCCTGGATGCCTTCGCTGGCGACCACCACGCACCAGCCCACCTTTTCTACCACGTGCTTGACCTTGGCCAGGAACGCGGCCTGGTCGTAGGCGCGCTCGGGCAGCAGGATGATCTGCGGTGCCTCGTCCGGTCCTTGCCCAGCCAGGCCTGCGGCGGCGGCCAGCCAACCGGCGTGACGGCCCATCGCCTCGTAGATGAACACCTTGGTGGAGGTGTCGGCCATGGCGGCGACATCCAGTGCCGCCTCGCGCACCGACACCGCGGTGTATTTGGCCGCCGAGCCGAAGCCGGGGCAGGTGTCGGTCACGGCCAGGTCGTTGTCGATTGTCTTGGGCACACCGATGCAGTGCAGCGGGTACCCGTAGGCCTTGGCCAGCTGCGACACTTTCCAGGCAGTATCGGCCGAATCGTTGCCGCCGTTGTAGAGAAACCAGCGCACATCGTGTGCACGCAGCACATCGAGCAGGCGCTCATATTTGGCGCTGTCCTGTTCCAGCGACTTGAGCTTGTAGCGGCACGAGCCAAATGCGCCGCCGGGCGTCTGCGCCAATGCGGCAATGGCTGCGGCGGATTCTTTGGAGGTGTCGATCAGCTCCTCGCGCAGCGCGCCCAGGATGCCGTTGCGGGCAGCCAGGACCTTGATCTTGCGCGCACGCGCTTCGGTGATGACGCCGGCGGCGGTGGCGTTGATGACGGCGGTAACGCCGCCGGATTGGGCATACAACAAGTTGCCAATAGTCATAAGGGGACGGGCTCCTCACATGGGGACATGGCGCAGGGGGACAGTGCCGGGACATTCCCCGGATGCGGTAAGCTGCACGACCATACGGTCAGCGCTGGCGAAGGCTTGAGTCTAACGCCGCCAACCGCAACGCGTTTTTATTCGAAAGTGGAGTCCACTGATGCGATTGGTTCTATTGGGACCGCCCGGTTCGGGCAAGGGCACCCAGGCGACACGTCTCAAAGACACGTTTGATATCCCGCATATTTCTACCGGCGACCTGTTACGCGCCGAAGTGGCCGCCGGCTCGCCGCTGGGTCTGAAGGCCAAGGAAGTGATGGCACGCGGTGATTTGGTGTCCGACGATATCCTGCTCGGCATGCTTGAGGCGCGCCTGGGCCAAGCCGATGTCGCCAAGGGGTTCATCCTCGATGGCTATCCGCGCAATGTGGCACAGGCCAATGCGCTGGATGCGCTGCTCAGCAAGATCGGTCAGCCGCTGGATGCGGTGGTGCAATTGGATGTGGCCAGCGAATTGCTGGTCGAGCGCATCGCCGGGCGCGCCAAGGCCGAAGGCCGCGAAGACGATAACCCGGAATCGGTGCGCAAGCGTCTGCAGGTCTATACCGATTCCACCGCACCGGTGATCGGCTTCTACGAGCAGCGCGGCAAGTTGGCGCGGGTGGATGGCGTGGGTTCGCTGGACGAGGTGCTGGAGCGCATCCGCAAGGCGCTCGGCCGCTGAGTCGGCAGGGACCGGGCGCAAGGCCCGGTCGTTGGCAGTCGCCACGTCTGGCCGCGCTGCGTTCTCGTCGGCATCGCCCAAAAGAAAAACCCCGGACGTACAAGACGTCCGGGGCAGAATAACGCCAGCAGTAGGCTTGCTCAGAGCCCCAACAGCATGAGCTCCCTGGGGATTTGGCCTCTTGGGGAGTAGGACCAAAGGGATGCTGCGACTGGCGTTCAGCATGGTGATGGATGTGACGCAGTTCGCATATCGGGAAATTCCCGACAGTATGGTAGGAATTCCCCGACACCTGGGCTTGCGTTGGATTGGAATGTCCCGTAACTCCGGTGATCGGCGACAATGGGCGGCATGACCAAACTCCACATTCTCGGCATCGCCGGAACTTTCATGGGCGGTGTGGCCGCCCTGGCGCGTGAGCTGGGCTGGCAGGTGGAAGGCAGCGACCAAGCCATCTATCCGCCGATGTCCACCCAGCTGGAAACGCTGGGCATTGCGCTGGCGCAGGGCTATGCGCCGTCCAATATTTCGCCGGACGCGACCGATGTCGTCGTCGGCAACGCCTTGTCGCGCGGCAATCCGGCAGTGGAGGCGGTGCTGGATGCCGGCCGCCGCTACACCTCGGGTGCGCAATGGTTGGCAGAGCAGGTACTGCCTGGCCGCGACACGCTGGCGGTGGCAGGCACCCACGGCAAGACCACCACCACCACGATCCTGAGCTACCTGTTGGAGGCCGCTGGGCGTGCGCCGGGGTTTCTGATCGGTGGCGTGGCCGAAGATTTCGGCGTGTCGGCGCGGCTGGGACAGGGGCGTGAATTCGTGGTGGAAGCCGACGAGTACGACACTGCGTTTTTCGACAAGCGCAGTAAGTTTGTGCATTACCGGCCACTGGTGGCGATTCTCAATAACCTGGAATACGACCACGCCGATATCTTCCCGGACGTGGCAGCGATCCAGCGCCAGTTCCATCATCTGGTGCGCACAGTGCCGGCGCGCGGGCGGCTGATCGTCAATGGCGAAGACGCGCACCTGGCCGAAGTGCTGGCGATGGGCTGCTGGACGCCGGTGGAGCGCTTCGGTTTCGATGCGTCGCTGGACTGGAGCGCGCGTTTGATCGCGGCCGATGGCAGCGCGTTTGCGGTGCTGCACCGTGGTATGGAGATTGGCCATGTGCAGTGGCCGCTGGTTGGGCGACACAACGTACTGAATGGGTTGGCGGCGTTGGCGGCGGTACATGCGGTTGGCGTCGATCCGGCGACGGTGATGCCAGCGTTGGTGCACTTCCAGAGCGTCAAGCGACGGCTGGAAGTCATTGGTAGCGCGCGTGGGATCACCGTGTACGACGACTTTGCACACCATCCCACCGCCATCGCGACGACGTTGCAGGGCTTGCGTGCGAAGGTCGGTGCAGCGCGCGTGGTGGTGGCGATGGAGCCGCGCAGCAATTCGATGCGACTGGGCGCGCATGCGCAGGCGTTGGCGCCGTCGCTGCACGATGCTGGCGCAGTGGTGTTTCTGCATCGGCCGGAACTGGCCTGGGACGCCGCACCGATCATTGCGCAGGTCCGAGGTGAGGCGCGCGTGGTACAGAACGTGGATGCATTGCTGCAGACGCTGGGTGAGATCGCGCAGCCCGGCGACCATGTGGTGTTCATGTCCAATGGCGGTTTCGATGGCGCGCCGCGTCGCTTCCTGGCGCAGCTGTCCTGATGGTGCCGCTCATGTCCGCCGCCGAGACCGGCGCCTTGCCGTTGTTTCCCTTGCACAGCGTGTTGTTGCCGGGCGCGGCGATGGGGTTGCGTGTGTTCGAGCGCCGCTATCTGGATCTGGTGCGCGAGAGCGGCCGCAATGGCACGAGCTTCGGGGTCTGCCTGATTCTGGACGGCACCGAGGTCGGTGCGCCGGCCACGCCGGCTGCCTTCGGCACCGAAGTGCGTATCGAGGATTTCGATGTCGGTGCCGACGGTGTGCTGGTGCTGCGCTTGCGCGGTACGCGTCGCTTCCATGTGCAGCGCTCGCGCATCCGCGACAACGGCTTGGTGGTGGGCGAGGTGAGCTGGTGCGAGCCTGACAGCGACGACGAATTGCGCCCCGAACATGGCCTGCTGGCCACGGTGCTCGAGCGTATGCTCGAACAGGTGGGTGGCGAATTCGCCTCGGTGGGGCCGGGCTTGCTGGACCAAGCCGCCTGGGTGGGCTGGCGGTTGGCCGAGCTGTTGCCGCTCACCGAACAGCAGCGTCTGTCGCTGTTGCAGCAGGACGACCCGCATCAGCGGTTGGATCAATTGCTTGCGTGGATGCCGTGAGACGCTGACGTACAGACGCTGACCGCCCCATCACCGCACTTGCACTGCTGCAACGGCACACTCACCGCGCTTGAGTGCGCTGCCGATGACATCCACGCTCTGGATGCGCGCAATGGCCGCACTCGCTCTCGATCCACGGAGTGAGCCTTGATCATCGATGTCAAACCGCGTGTGTCGGATGTAGTCAGTCAGGTCTGGCGGACCCTGTCTGTGTTGTTCGTGTGGGATGTGTTGATCACGATCATCTACTACGTGTTGCCGTTCCGTGCGCCGGCGTTGCCGCTGACCATCTTCGGTTCGGCGCTGGCGTTATTCCTGGGTTTTCGGGCCAATTCGACCTATCAACGTTGGTGGGAAGGGCGCGTGCTGTGGGGGCAGATGATCAACGCATCGCGCAATCTGGTGCGTCTGAGCATGAGCATTCTGTCCACGCCGGACGCCGCAGCGGTGGGGCGCACAATTGCGCTGCGTCAGATCGCTTACGTCAACGTATTGCGCTGCCAGTTGCGTCGGTTGCCCGTTGCCACAGCACTGCAGTCGCGTCTGGATGCCGATGAAGTGGTCGCGGTGAGCACCCGCACCAACGTGGCCAACGGCTTGCTCGACATCACCGGTCGCAGCGTGGAGCAGGCGCGGCGCGAAGGCTGGATCGACAGCATCCAGCAGGCTAGCGTGGAGCGTATCCTGGTGGATATCGCCAACGCACAGGGCGGTATGGAGCGTCTGAAAAATACCCCGCTGCCGTACCAATACCGCTTCTATCCGAACCTGTTTACGCGGCTGTTCTGTGTGCTGCTGCCGATCGGGTTGGTGGAGACGCTGCAATACGCCACGCCGGTCGGTTCGACCGTGGCCGGCTTGATGTTTCTGGCGGTGCTCAAGATCGGCGACGAGCTGGTCGACCCATTCGCCAACACCATCCACGACCTGCCGCTCGACACGATGTGTCGCACAGTGGAAATCGATGCGTTGCAAGCCATCGGCGACCCGGCGCCGGAGCCGATGCAGCCGGTGGATGGCGTGTTGTGGTGAGGCATTGCACGCTCGACCAACGCAGCCTGCGCACATTCGAACGGCGTTGAAGCGCCATAGCCCGGTCGCCTTGCGAGACGATTGAACGGTTCGAATGGTGGTAGAGCGGCTGGTGTGCCGGGTCCTTGTGGGCGGGCAAGCACCCGTCGAGATGGTCGGTGTGTCAGTGCAGGCGACAGGCGACGTTCGCTGGCGATGTGACAAGGGGTGGCCCGTTGGTAGCGCCCAAGCAGGAAGTCCAATCCTCTCCGCATGAAGAGCTGCTCTCTCGCGCCACCAGCCAACTGTCGGGTGCGATGTCCTGGCCGATCGCGGGACCGTTGGCGGCATGGATCGCGCCATCGAGCTTCCAGGGACGGGTTCAGCGCGTGCCCCGCGAGCGGCGAGGGCACCGCGCACTCGAAGAGCTAAGCTTTCACCCAAAAAATGCGGGTGTATCCAGACGGCGCCAGCACGCTACCGCGATCGCTACAGCGTTCAACTGGCATTGCTGTCAGCCCTCTCTACAGTACTGCGCGATCGTGCCCCGCTTGCTATTGCTGCAAGATCAATCAACGACGCTGTTGTGGCGGCCCCGATCCAGCAGGATTGGACACAGTGGTTTCTGCCCGCGGTGCAACGTTGTCTTTGTTCTCGCCACACACCGCACTGCCCGAGGTGGTGTCGATCAGGATCACCGGCACCTGCGAGCGACGACGCTGCTGCATGCGATGCGGCAGCGGGCCGAGTGCGTCGCGCAATGCGCTCAATGCTGGATCGACGCCGCGCAACGGGTACCACAAGCCGATCAGGCTGAAGTGGCGGCTGTAGCGCAAGGTCTGGGTGCTGCCGACCCATAGCGGTTGTGCATTCGGTTGCAGGCGTGCGGCCGCCGGCCACAGACGCAGCACATGCACATGGCCGGGTGCAGCGTGGCGCACCATCAATAGCGCTTCGACCTGGGTGTCCAGCGTGGCTGGCAGAATCGGTACTTCGTCCGGGCGGCCGCTGACATCGAGCAGATGCAGCGCTTGTTCCCAGCCAGCCTGCGGCTGAGCCCGCCAGCCGCGCGCTTCTAGCTGGCGCTGCAGCGGGGCGAGCGGACCGGCCAGCTGCACGTCCAGCGGCCAACGCTGATCGTCGTCGAATTCGTTGCGGCGTGCCGGCAGCAGGCGCCATTGGCCTTCCCACCAGGCGTTTGCCGGCAACTCCATCAACAGCGGTGGCGGCGGTTCGAACTTGGCCAGCTTGGTGTCGAGATTGCGTGGCGCAAAGAAGATCGCGCAACTGACGAACACGCCGTAGAAGATCCACGACACCGGCTTGACCCAGAACGCGCGCGTCGCGCGGCGGCGATAGGCGATGCCCAGCACAAGCAGCCAGAAGATGCCGAACAACATGCCGCCGACCACATCGCTGAGCCAATGCGCGCCCAGGTACAGGCGCGCGAAACCGATCAGCGACACGATGGCGCCGCTGACCAGGTACGGCCACACGCGGCGGCGGCCGGGCAACTCGCGCGCGATGAGCAGCGCGAAAAAGCCGAAGCCAATGGTGGCCATGGTGACCGCCACGGACGGAAACCCGAAGCCGCTACTGGCTGCAGGCGGGCGCACCACCTGCACGGTGGCGCCGAGGAGTTGAGTCAGCGCAAGGCCGAATGCCAGCGCGATGACCCAATGGGCCACGGCCATCCAGCGACGGCGCCAGGCCAGGTAGCCCATCGCGGCGGCAATGGCCGGCAACAGCACTTGCCAGTCCCCCAACGAGGCCAGGGCAACCATCGGGTAGTCGGCCAATGGGTTGCGCAGCGCCAGCATCAGGTCGTGTACCGCCAGGTCCACGCGCAGCGGCTCGCCATGCGCCAACACCACCATCAGCAGCACGAACCAGCCCCAGCCGAGCAGCAACAGCATCAAGGCCATCATGGCCAGCGGCACCGATTCGCGACGGCGCGGATCGAATACGCTGACCGACCAATTGCCCAGCACCGGATGCCGATGCGACCACTCCAGCAGCCGCGCCAGCAGGGCATCCAGATGGCCTGCCGACCAGCGGTACGAATACAGCACCACCGCCCAGGCAAGCCCGATCACGGCCGCCAGCAATGCAACCACGACGAATAGCCGCCCGGCCACCGCGGCGACTGCATCGTAGGCGGTGCCCAGCACCCAGCCCGGCACCAGGAACAACAACGCCCACGACACGCAGGCCAGGCCACTGGCGACCAGGTAACGCTTGAACGGCATGTGCGACATGCCGGCGATGGCCGGCACGAACGGCCGCACCGCGCCGACGTAGCGCGCGATCAGGATGCTCTTGAAGGCATTGCGTCGGAACAGCAGCTCGCCGCGTTCCAGCAACTGGGGATAGCGGCGGAACGGCCAATACGTGTGCAACTGGTGACCCCAACGATGGCCCACCCAGAAACTCAGCGCATCGCCGACGAACGCGCCCAGGGTGGCGCAGACCACCGCATACGGCCCGTTGATCTGGCCGAGCCCGATCAGCACGCCGATGGCGAACAGCAACGGCAGCGCGGGCACGATGGCGCCGAGCACGATCACCGCATCACAGAATGCGATGGCAAAGATCACCACGCCAGCCAAGGTGGGGTGGTGTCCGATCCACTCCAGCGTGGCGTCGATCCATGAGTTCATTCCCGAATTATAGGTGGGCATGGCGACGACTGACTTGCGCCACGCTCACATCGGGCGGTTGGCTTCACCTGCGGTTGCAACCAGGCGGCCGCGCGCGCCGATGGCATCGGCGTGCACATCAATGGCGGTATGGCGATGCCGGCCGCCCGCCTACAATGGGGGATGAGTCACGAGCCCACCGGCAATCTGCCGCTGAAGTCCGATACGTTCGGACGCATTTTGTTGATCCGCGATGGCGAGCACGTGTTCGTGCGGCGCGACCTGAGCGTGGCGCCGTGGCTGTTGCGCGGCGTGGCCTGGTGGCTGGCACGTCGCGAAGCGCTGGCGCTGCGGCAGCTGGATGGCCTGCCGCACACCCCACGTTTGCTGCAGTGGGACGGGCGCCATCTGGACCGCAGTTATCTAGCCGGCGCTGCGATGTACCAACGCCCGCCGCGCGGCGACCTGGCGTATTTCAGGCAGGCACGCCGGCTGTTGCAGCAGTTGCATCGTCGCGGCGTGGCGCACAACGATCTGGCCAAGGAAGCCAACTGGCTGGTACAGGACGACGGCAGCCCGGCAGTGATCGACTTCCAGCTGGCAGTGCGTGGTCACCCGCGCGCGCGCTGGATGCGTCTGCTTGCCCGCGAAGATCTGCGGCACCTGCTCAAGCACAAGCGCATGTACTGCCCGGCCGCACTCACCCCGGTGGAACGCCGCGTGCTCAAACGCACCTCCTGGGTACGCGAGCTATGGTTCGCCACCGGCAAACCGGTCTACCGCTTCGTGACCCGCCGCGTGCTGCACTGGGAAGACAACGAAGGGCAGGGACCGAAGCCCTGAGGGGCTGGGAATCGGGAGAGCGCATCGCGAAAGCTGTTTGTTCGTCGGTTGCGGAACGTTCAAGGCGATAAGCTTTTCCCATTCCCCATTCCCATGACCCTATCCGGCAAAACCTTGTTCATCACCGGTGCCTCGCGCGGGATTGGCTTGGCGATTGCGTTGCGGGCGGCGCGCGATGGGGCGAATGTGGCCATTGCGGCCAAGTCGGCGGTGGCCAATCCCAAATTGCCAGGCACCATCCATAGCGCGGCTGCGGCGGTGATTGCGGCCGGTGGGCAGGCGCTGGCACTCAAGTGCGATATCCGCGAAGAAGATCAGGTGCGCGCGGCGGTGGCGGCGACGGTCGATGCATTCGGCGGGATCGATATCCTGGTCAACAACGCCAGTGCGATCTGGTTGCGCGGTGCGCTGGACACGCCGATGAAGCGCTTCGATCTGATGCAGCAGGTCAACGCGCGCGGCAGTTTTCTGTGCGCGCAGGCGTGTCTGCCACATCTGCTGCAGGCGACCAATCCGCATATCCTCAGTCTGGCGCCGCCGCCGTCGTTGAACCCGGCGTGGTGGGGCGCGCACACCGGCTACACGCTCGCCAAGATGGGCATGAGCCTGGTCACGCTGGGGCTGGCAGCAGAATTCGGTCCGCAAGGCGTGGCCATCAATGCGTTGTGGCCGCGCACCGTGATCGCCACCGATGCGATCAACATGCTGCCTGGCGTGGACGCAGCGTCCTGCCGCCGGCCGGACATCATGGCCGACGCCGCGCATGCGGTGCTAACGCGTTCAGCGGCCGGATTTCACGGACAATTCCTGATCGACGACGAGGTGCTCGCCCAGGCCGGCATCACCGACCTGAGCGGTTATGCGGTGGATCCGTCGCGTGCGTTGTTGCCGGATCTGTTTCTGGACTGACGACCAACAAGCTGGCGGCTGGATGCTTGCAGCGCAGGTGCACGGCGGCCAGCATGGGTGCCGCATGCGGCGTTGCGCACGATGTCGCCGCAAGTCGTCGTCGCAGGCACGCTGTGGCACGCACGAAGAGTTCACAGCCCTGTCTGCTACCGTGCGCGCTGAAAACGGTTCCAACAAGGAGGTTTCGACGTGACCCTCAACGTCTTGCGCCCAATCAGCCGCAGGCTGGCCTGTGATGACACGCGCCGGACGACAACGACACCCGATACGCAAAGGTGAGCCTCTGCTCGCACGCTTGATGGTCGCGTCTGCGGTGAATTCGCAGGCCATGCCCCAGACATTCTCCATGGAAAGCCACATGACTCATCGCCTTCGTTATGCGCCGCTGACTGCGGCAATCGCGCTTGCCGCACTGCTTGCCGGCTGCCAGAAACACGCGCCTGCCGCCGCGATGGAAAGCGCCGACAAGATCAATGCCTACATCGCCTGTTTCAATGGTGTCGAACAGCCGATACATGAGAGTTACCAGACCTATATCGGTTGGATGCAGGACCCTCAGGCCGGACCCACCGGCAAGGAACGCGGGATTCGTGCGCCGGCCACGGTGCTGTCGCATCGGGTCGAGGCATGCGGTGCGCCGATGACCGCCGCGTTGGCACAGCAACCGGTCAACGCCGAGCTCGACCCGGTCGCCAAGACGTATCAGGAACGCTTCACCATGCTCAATGAGCGTATCGGGGAGGCGGTGCGCTACTACAGCCGCGAGGATTATCTGCGCGACGACGCCAAGGGCATGCGCGCACTGCACGCACCACTGATGCAAGCCTATGCCGCTTTCTTCGAGGCCGGCGAAGCGATGAACGCGGCGTTGGAACACAACGAAGACACGCGGCGCCAGGCACAGATCGATGCGATCGAAAAAGCGCAGGGTCGCAGCGCAGCGTGGTATCACCTGAACATCATCGGCGAGGGCAAGCAGCTGGTGAAGGTGCTCGACAGCGACACGCCGGATCTTGCCGCAGCGCAAGCGCAATTGGCCGACTACCAGCGCATTCTGGAAGACGCGCAGAAAGCCAAGGCCGGCCAGGGCGATGCAATGTGGGGCCACATGGAGCGTGCTGCAGACAAGCTTGCGCGTGACGCAGGACGTCTTGTCGAACGTATTCGCAGCAAGACCCCGCTGAGCAAGAGCGAGCACATGTTGTTGGAAAGCGGCTCGATGCCGCCGGGTGGAACCCGTCAGGCGGTGCTTGCCAGCTACAACGATCTGATTGACATGAGCAACCGCATGTCGCATTGATGCCTTGTACGCATCGTTGCGGTGTGCAAATACAGTTGAATTGCTGATTGCGTTGCTGATGCCGTCGCTCTGCGAACCATGGCCGCGCATCGACCATCGACACGCCTGTCAGCGCCCCGCAGCCGAGTCACAGACCATCTGCACTGCGATCGCTTTCGCGCGCTACGCGAGAATGTGCAGGGGCGCGCAGTCGGTGCCGGCAATAGCTCTGCTAGATGCCGCCTCGCGCAAGGGCCATGGCCGCCTGCAGCTGCGACGTCATCTTTTCCTCGTCGAAGTCCGCAACTCCGCATCAGCCATTGGAAACCTCCGGCAGCGGCTCGGCGCATTGCCGGCAATAGCGTGCGTCGGCTGCGTGGCCCTCCAGCCGGCAGCGGACGCAGTTGCGTATATCGCGTTTGCCGCTGTGGCCGCCCTCGCGCAATGAGCTGGCCGGCTCTGCCGTGTAGATGCCGGTGGGCACGGCGATGATGCTGTAGCCGATCAGAATCAAGGCCGAGGTCACGAAGCGGCCCAGCGTGGTTTGCGGCACCACATCGCCCAAGCCCACCGTGGCCATGGTGACGATGGCCCAGTACATGCTGGTCGGGATGCTGGTGAAGCCGTGTTGCGGGCCTTCGATGATGTACATCGTGGCGCCGGCGATCACGGTGATGGTGAGGACGGTGAACAGAAACACCAGCACCCTGCGCCGGCTACGCCAGAGCGCGTCCAGCAGTTGTCCGCTCTCTTCGATGTAGCGGGTGAGTTTGAGGATGCGGAACAGCCGCAGGATGCGCAGCACGCGCACCACCAGCAGCGTCTGCGCGCCGGACACGAAGAAGGAGAGATAGCTGCAGGATCGACAGCAGATCGATCACGCCCCATACACTGAGCGCGTACTGCAGCGGGCGCCGCACCACCGCCAGACGCAGCGCGTACTCGATGGTGAAGATCACCGTGAACGCCCATTCCAGCGGCACCAGCCAGCCCGCGGCATGCGAATGAATGCGCGGTACGCTGTCGATCATGATCACCACCACGCTCGCCAGGATCGCGACCACCAGCATCAGGTCGTAGTGCGCGAGGGACGGGTGTCGTGGCGATAGATGAGGTCGAACCACTGCCGGCGCCAGCCATCGTCGGTGGCGGGAGTGAGTTGCGGATCTGAGAAAGGACGCATGCGCGCATTGTGCCGCAGGCCGGCGAATGCGCGAGAATGCCGGTTCTCCCTCCGCTTCTGCGACCCATCCTCATGAGCACCGCTGCCGATTCGCCCCTGTCCCTCGCGCACTACTACCTGCCGGTGTATCGCCCGCGCCAGGTCGTGTTGGAGCGTGGCCAGGGCAGCCGCGTATGGGACGACCAGGGGCGTGAGTATCTGGATCTATCGTCGGGCATCGCGGTCAGCGGGCTCGGCCATAACGATCCGGATTTGATGGCTGCGCTCACCGAGCAGGCTGGCAAGCTGTGGCATACCAGTAACGTGTTTTTCAGCGCACCGCCGCTGAAACTGGCCGAAGAACTGGTGACTGCCTCGCGTTTCGCGCACAAGGTGTTCCTGTGCAATTCCGGCACCGAGGCCAATGAGGCGGCGATCAAGCTGGTGCGCAAGTGGGCCAGCAGCCAGGGTCGGCCGGCCGACAAGCGCGTCATTGTCACGTTTCGCGGCAGTTTTCATGGCCGCACGCTGGCGTCGGTGACTGCGACCGCGCAGCCCAAGTATCAGGAAGGCTATGAGCCGCTGCCGGGCGGATTTCGCTACGTGGATTTCAACGACGTCGCGGCGCTGGAAGCGGCGATGGCCAGCGGCGATGTGGCCGCAGTGATGGTGGAGCCAATCCAGGGCGAGGGCGGTGTGATGCCGGCGGCGCCGGGCTTTTTGAGCCGTGCGCGCGCGCTATGCGATCAGCACGATGCGCTGTTGGTACTGGACGAAATTCAATGTGGCATGGGCCGTACCGGCACGCTGTTCGCGCACTGGCAGGAGCAGGTGACGCCGGACATCGTGACACTGGCCAAGGCACTGGGTGGCGGTTTCCCGATCGGCGCGATGCTGGCCGGCCCCAAGGTGGCCGAAACCATGCAGTTCGGCGCGCACGGCACCACCTTCGGTGGCAATCCATTGGCCGCAGCAGTGGCGCGCGTGGCGCTGCGCAAGCTGGCCTCGCCGCAGATAGCCGACAACGTGGAGCGGCAGTCGGCGGCGTTGCGTGCTGGCCTGGAAGCGCTCGATGCCGAGTTCGGCCTGTTTGCACAGATTCGTGGGCGTGGCCTGATGCTGGGCGCGGTGCTTGCGCCGGCACATGCCAGGCAGGCGGGTGCGATCCTCGATCTGGCAGCCAAGCATGGCTTGCTGCTGCTGCAGGCCGGACCGGATGTGCTGCGCTTTGTGCCGGCACTCAATCTGACCGATGCCGAACTGGCTGATGGTCTGGCGCGGTTGCGTTTGGCGATTGCCGAGTACATCGCGCAGCCGTGATGTCCGGAGGTGCTGGCGCACTTTTTCGCCGGCGCCGAGCCGGCTGGAGGGTGTTGCAGGATGTGTGGCGTGTGGCGCGCGTTGCCGCAGTGCGCGCGGACTTTTGACTGCCTGGGTGGGATGACTATCTGCCGCAGTACGCTCACCCCCAGCCCCGTTCCACGCCTGCGACGCGGGCGCTCCGGGGTACGCATGCCGGCGGCGTGCATGCCGTGCCCTCTCGCCCCGCCGGGAGAGGGGTTTGTTTCATGCAAGTCCGTAGCGCTTCAGCACCCGCCGCAGTGCACGTGCGTCGCGCACGGTGTCGGCGTGCAGACCGGCCGCGCGCGCGCCGCGCACGTTGACGAACAGGTCGTCGACAAACAGCGTGTACTCGGCGCGTTGCCCGAGTTGCGCAAGCGCGCGCTGATATACCTGCACATTGGGTTTGCGGCCGCCGAGTGCGCCGCTGCAGAGCACGCGGTCCTGCAACAACGGAAACAACGACGGCACGATCCGCTCGATCGCGTCCATCATCAGCGGGCCGTTGTTGGTGAGCACCGCCACAGCCGTGGTTGCCGAGACTGCCAGCACCTGCGCCACCACCGACGGGTCGGCGCGGCAGGCGCCAACGCGTGCCGCGATCCAGGTGGCGCGGTCGATCGGGTGCCCCAGCGCTTCGCTCAACTGCGCCAGATACGCTTGCGTGTCGATCTCACCGGCATCGTAGGTGCGCTCCAGACCTTGCGCGAACAACACCTCATGCACGCGCTGCGGTGAGCAGCCCGCCGCCGCCGCAAGGGCGGCCATGCGCCGTGGCCGCGCGTAGTGCGCGAGCACGCCGTCGAAATCGAGCAACAGCAGCGACGGAGGTTTAGGCGACATATGCGTGTTCGTGTGGTGACGCTGCAGCGTTGTCGAATCGGCGCGACATGGCAAGCGCGCGACCTGCACTGCCAACACCGCACAGGTAGGTGGCAGAAATAGCTATTCAGAGTTTTGAACTCGGTAGGGACCTACCCACCTGCACCGACCCCACCCTCCGCGCCGTCGTTGCGGAGCAACTGCGCTGGTTATGGTCAATGCACGCCGCATCCGCGGTGTCAGCCGGTCTCGGGGAGCGCCCGGTCACTCAGCACGCCACACGTCTTCAGGGGTTGATTGCATGCGAAAGTGCCTGAACACCGATCGATTGGCGGCCTCGGTCGCCACCATCCTCACCACCACCCGCTCGCGCCACACGCTGGCGTCGGTGACCTTGTTGCTGGCCGGCGCACAGAGCTTGCCTGCCTTGGCGCAGGAAGCACGCACGCTGGATGCGGTCAGCGTGGTGGGCACCGGGTCCACGCGCACTACCGCGTCTATCTCGGTTGACGAGATCCAGGCGCAAGTGCCCGGGGTGGCGCCGCAGCAGTTGTTGGCCAGCCTGCCCGGTGTGAACGTGCAGACCACCGACCCATTCGGGCTGTACGAGTTCGGCGATTCGATGACGATCCGCGGTTTTTCCGCCAACCAGATCGGCGTGACGCTGGACGGCATTCCGATCGAAACCTTCGACACCCGCGAAGGCGGCCCGATTACGCGTTATGTCTCCAGCGAGAACCTGCTCGATGTCATCGTGTCGGCCGGTTCGGGTGATGTGACCCAGCCCTCCTATCACGCACTCGGTGGCGCGATCCGTTACACCAGCCTGCCACCGAAGGGCGGCGACAGCTGGAGCGGCAATCTCACCCAGACCATCGGTTCGGAGGATCTGGTACGCAGCTTCGTGCGCCTGGATACACCCGATTGGTGGGACGGCGGCCCCAGCGCGTATCTCTCCGCCTCGCGTACGCAAGGCGGGGTGTGGGACATGGAGCCGGCCACGCAAAAAAGCGATCACTTCGAAGCCAAGATTCGCCAGGCCTGGGAGGCGGGCAGCCTGACGCTGGGCTGGATCTACAACAATCGCAAGGACTACGACGTGCAGTCGTACAACTCCGACGGCTCGGTGGCGTGGGATATCCATGAACGCATCACCGGCAACCCGGAAGTGGATGCCGAGCATTACAGCGAATGGCAGAACGGGCGGCGCGACTCCTTGCTCAGCCTGCACGGCGATTTTCTGTTCAACGATGCGATCGGCTTCACCGTCACCGGCTACTACGAAAACAAGCACGGGTACGGCGTCGGCGGAACCCCGCCGAGCACGGCGACCGGCTTGTACAACGCTGCCATCGCCGGCACCCCGGGGCGCACCGACATCGCCATCAACGACCTGCAGATCGTCGATGCCAACGGCAATGTCACCCACGTCGGTGCGATGACGCGGCGCGAAGAAATCATGGGGGGCGATCGCTATGGCCTAACGACGGCAGTGTCGTGGGAGACCGAGCACAACAAACTCGAAATCGGTGCGTGGTACGAAAACTATGACTTCGACCAGGTGCGCCCGCTGTACAACCTGGATCCGGCCACCGGCGCGCTACTCAAGGACTCACTGCCGATCGTCATCTATTACGACAATCACTTCTCCACCGAAGTGAAGCAGCTCTACATCAAGGACACGCTGCGCCTGCTGGACGATCGGTTGACGATGGAGTTCGGTGCCAAGGGGCTGGATGTCAAACGCGACTACAACGGAATTGCCAATCTCGATGACTTCAATGTCGGTATGCGCCGCGATGTCACGATCAAGAACAGCGATTGGTTCCAGCCGCAGGTCGGCGCCAGCTTCCAGCTTGCCGACGGCGTGCAGGTATTTGCAAACTACGCGGAAAACTTCAGCTCGGCACCGCGGTTGGCGCTGACCTCGGGTGCATTCAACCCGGATATCGCGCCGGAAGCATCCACCAACATCGATATCGGCATCCGCGCCGAATCCACGCAGTGGAGCGGTTATATCGCCGCCTACAAGATCGATTACGAAAACCGCATCATCGCGCTCACCGACCCGGACCCGTTGGTGGTTGCGCCCACCGTCTACGCCAATGTCTGCGACGTGCAGACCTACGGTGCGGAAATCTCCGGCATGTGGAAACCAGCACCGGGCTGGCGGCTGGGCGCATCGTTGACCTGGAATACATCCGAATTCCAGGACAACTACTTCGGCCCGGTGAGCGGCAACCTGGTGCAGGTGAAGGGCAACGAGGTGCCGGATGCGCCGAAGGTGATGGTCAGCGCCAACGGCGGTTGGGAAGGCGAGCATTTCTTCGCCAACCTGGATGCCAAATACACCGGCACGCGCTATGGCGACACGCTCAATACCGATCAGGTGGATGCCACCTTCATCGTCAACGGCAGCCTTGGTTACCAGGGCGACAATAGTGGGTTTCTCGCCGGTGGCCGGCTGCAGTTGTCGGTCTACAACCTCTTCGACAAGGACGATGCGATCGGCGCGGTGTTTCCCAACGAAAGCTCCGGTTCGTACCAGTTGATCGCACCGCGCCAGTTGTTCGCCAGCCTGGCCTACAAATTTTGAGGTGCAGCCGCGACCGGCAAACCTGCCGGCCGCGTGCGTTTCGTCCATGACATGCAGGGGAAGTGCGTTGATGCAAGGCAATCACACGGGAGCGATGACGCGGCGGCAATTGCTGGCGCGCATCGGCATGACCGCCGGCGGCGCAATGATGTATCAGGCGATGAGCAGCCTGGGCATGGCCGCCGAATCCAACTTCAAAGGCCCACTGCAACTGGATGGCGACCCCAAGGGGGCGTCGGTCTTGATCCTCGGTGCCGGGCTGGCCGGCATGAGCGCCGCCTTCGAGTTGCGCAAGGCCGGTTACCGCGTGCAGCTGCTCGAATACAACGACCGCCCCGGCGGGCGCAACTGGACCCTGCGCGGCGGCGACCGCTACACCGAGTTGGGCGGTGCCACGCAGCATTGCCAGTTCGACGACGGCTTGTATCTGAATCCGGGGCCCTGGCGCATTCCGCACCACCACAAGGCAGTGCTGAGTTACTGCAAGCAGTTCGGCGTGGCGCTGGAAGCCTTCAATCAGGTGAATTACAACGCGCTACTGCATAGCGAAAAAGGCTTCGGCGGCAAGCCGCAGCGCTTCCGTGCCATCGATGCCGATTACAAGGGCCATGTGTCCGAGTTGCTGGCCAAGTGCACGCAGCAACACGCTCTGGACAAGACGGTCAGTCGCGAAGATCAGGAGGTGCTGCTCGAATCCCTGCGCACCTGGGGCGCGCTCGATCAGAAGTTCGGCTATGTCAAAGGCAAGGACAGCAGCGAGCGGCGTGGCTTCGCGCGTTACCCCGGTGGTGGGCTGTCGGGCAAGCCGGAATTCTCCGATCCTTTCAGCGTGCAGGACGTGTTGCGCTCACGCCTCTGGACCACGTTGGCAGCCGGCAATAACTATGAGATGCAGACCACCATGTTCCAGCCGGTGGGGGGCATGGACCAGATCGGCAAGGCGTTCGCACGTCAACTTGGGGATGCCATCATCTATAACGCCAAGGTCACCAAGGTCGATCAGGACGGCAGCGGCGTGCGCGTGTCCTGGCAGGACGCTGCGCGCGGCGGCGAAGAACGTATCGCCAGTGCCGACTGGTGCATCTGCACGATTCCACTGTCGGTGCTCAGCCGCATTCCAGTCACCGCCAGCGATGCGATGATCACGGCGATCGGCAAGGTACCGTATGCGGCGTCGGTGAAAGTGGGCCTGCAATTCAAACGCCGGTTTTGGGAAGAAGACGAAGCGATCTATGGTGGCATCAGCTATACCGACCTGCCGATTACCTTGATCAGTTACCCCAGCACCAACTACCACAGCTCCGGCAAAGGCGTGCTGCTCGGCGCCTATGTGTGGGGACTGGATGCGTACCAGTTCACCGCGATGCCGCCGGAGCAGCGCGTGCGCAAGGCGGTGGAATACGGCACGCAGTTGCATCCGCAGTATCCGCGCGAATTCGAAAACGGCATCGCAGTCGGCTGGCACCGCGTGCCGTTTACGCATGGTTGCTTCGGCATGTGGAGCGAACAGGCGCGCGCTGAGCACTACACCCCGCTGTGCCAGATCGATGGGCGGCTGGCACTGGCTGGTGAGCACGTGTCCTACATCCCGGCCTGGCAGGAGGGCGCGATTCTGTCGGCGCACGATGTCGTCGGCCGCCTGCATCGCAAGGTCATTGCCGGAGGAGCACGCGCATGAGTCTGTTGCCACGAGTGTGCGGCGCCACCGTTGCGCTGGCCATCCTTGCGTTGTTGCTGCCGCCCGGCGTGCACGATGCGCAGGCGCAAAGCTCCGATGCCACTCAGCTGTTTCCGCAGCAGGGGTTCGCCAAAGCCTCCGGTCAGGATGTATATCAAGCGATCTGCCAGGGCTGCCATATGCCGTCCGGACGTGGCGCGCAAGGCGCTGGCGACTATCCTGCGCTTGCCGGCAACCCAAAACTGGCAGCCGGCCCATACGTGACCATGATGGTACTCGACGGCCACGCGGGCATGCCGGGTTTCGGCGACATGCTCGACGACCGCCAGGTTGCCGAAGTGGTGAGCTACGTGAGGACTCACTTCGGTAACGACTATGCCGAGCGCGTCACCATCGACGATGTCACATCGCTACGCCACTGATTTTTCTCACACAAGGAATTGCCATGCTCCGTTCCATGACGACCGTTCTCACCGCTGCAGTGCTGTGCTCTGCCAGTCTCGGCGCCGCGCAGGCCGCCGAGGTGATCCGCCACAAGATTCCCAATAGCGACTTTCCCATTGCCGCCGCTGTGGAAATTCCCGCCGGCAAGGCCACGGTGTATGTTAGCGGCAAGGTGCCAGCGGTGATCGATACCAGCGCACCGAAAGATTCCGCTGCTGCCTATGGCGACACCAAGGCGCAAACGGTGAGCGTGTTGAACCAGATCAAGCAGCAGCTGGCCACGCTTGGGTTGGGCATGGGCGATGTAGTGAAGATGCAGGTGTTCCTGGTGGGTGATCCGGCAATGGGCGGCAAGATGGATTTCAACGGTTTCATGGAAGGGTATCGCCAGTTCTTCGGTACCAAGGAGCAACCCAACCTGCCGGCGCGCTCGGCGTTCCAGATCGCTGCATTGGGTAACCCGCTATACCGGGTCGAGATCGAAGTTGTCGCTGTGCGTCCCTGATCCGCGTCGTCATCCTGCTGGAGGTTGTCATGAAAACTGCTCTTTCGCGCCGCACCTTTCTGCGCGACTCCGCACTGTTTGCCGGCGCCGCCGGTGCAGGCAGCTTGCCATTGCTGGCCAGCGCCGTCGAACGCTCGGCTGCCATCGCGCCGACACCGGCAACGGCAACGGCAACGGCAACGGCATTGGCACCGGTGATGATCGACTCCAATGAATTTCCGGATGGACCGTCTGCTGCCGCAGTGAAAGCCATCGCGCAGATTGCACCGCAAGGCGGGCGTTACCTGCGCGAGGTGCAGATGGAATTGATGACCACGTTGGCTGCCGAACTCAAACTGCCGATCGATCACCTGATGGCGTATGCCGGATCTACCGAGCCGCTCGACTACACGATGCTGGCATTCACTTCGCCCAGCGCTGCGTTGGTCACCGCCGATCCCACCTACGAATCCGGCTGGCGTGCTGCAACCCGCAATGGCGCACGTTTGATCAAAGTGCCGTTGCGCAGGGACTTTTCGCACGATGTGCAGGCGATGTGCGCCGCCGATGCCAACGCGGGCGTGATCTATATCTGCAACCCCAACAATCCTACGGGCTCGGTCACCGCACGCAAGGATCTGGACTACGCCTTGGCGCACAAGCCCAAAGGCAGCGTGTTGGTGGTGGATGAGGCGTATATCCACTTTGCGCAAAGCATGCGCAGCATGGTCGACATGGTCGCCGCCGGCGAAGACGTGGTGGTGTTGCGCACGTTCTCCAAACTCTATGGTATGGCCGGTATCCGTCTGGGTTATGCGGCGGCGCGCCCGGACTTATTGGCCAAGTTGAAGTTCTACAGCGTCAACAGCTTGCCGGTCACCGCCGCCGCCGCAGGGCTGGCTAGCCTGCGCGATCCGGTGCTGGTGCCGCAGCGGCGCGCACGCACGGCTGCAATCCGTAAGGACGTGATGGACTTTCTCGGCAAGCAGGGTTATGCCTGCACCGCATCGGAGAGCAACTGCTTCATGGTCGATGTGCAGCGGCCGGCGACTGGCTTCAGGGACGATATGGCCACCCACGGCGTGTTCATCGGCCGTAGCTGGCCGGTGTGGCCAACCTGGTCGCGCATCACCGTGGGTACGGAAGCGGAGATGGCGCGCTTCAAGCAGGCGTTCGTGCAGGTGATCGCAGGCAAACGTGGCCCGCTGCCGGTTCCTGCCATTGCTTCGGTTGCGGAAGATCCGATGGATGCGTTTTTCCGTTACGCGTGAGGTTGGCGTGCGTTGGAAGGCTTGCGTGCAGTCAGCAAACCTCTTCGCATCCTTGGTCAATATGCAAGTGCACTGCAGTGGGCTCGCACGTGATGCACTGTTGATTGCGATCGCGCGTTACTCTGGCACTATCAGCACCTCTCACCACCTCGCTGTTGCAGCGGCGCGCCGCGTGCGACGTGCTGCAATTTCCTAACGCAGGAGTGTTCTCTTGAAGCTGTTTTCCACAATTGCCGTGTGTGCGCTGGCGCTGATGGCGCCTTCGGCATGGGCACGGACGTGCGCGGTGACCATCACCGGCAACGATCAGATGAAGTTCGACCAGAGCGCGATCAAGCTCGCGCCCGATTGCACGCAGGTGGAGCTCACGCTCAAGCATTCCGGCAAGATGGCTGCCACGGTGATGGGGCACAACTGGGTATTGACCAAGTCTGCCGATTTCCAGGCGGTGGCCAACGCCGGCGTACGCTCGACCATCGCCGACAGTTATCTTCCCAAGGCCGACGCGCGGGTGATTGCGCACACCAAGGTGATCGGTGGCGGTGACAGCACCACGGTGAGCTTTCCCACCAGCAAGCTGAACAAGGGTGCCGACTACACCTTCTTCTGCTCGTTCCCCGGGCACTGGGCGATGATGAAGGGCACGCTGAGTTTCGGGTGATGCGTGCTCGTCGGCCAGCCCTATGAAGAGCAGCCAGCATAACGACTGCGCTCACCGCCAGGCGGGCGCGGCCGGTGCACGGAATCGGCGTGTATCACGCGGACTTTACGGTTCTGAGCGCGCCGTCCACGCCCACCTGACGGTTGCTCGCGAGGTGTTGTTAGCCGCTTCAAGTCTGGCCACCGCACGTGCAGCGCTGCGTTGAATGTGGCGATGCATCTGGCTGCTGATCAGTCAGGTAGCGTGCCCTGAGCTGCATGCGGGTCGCTTGCACGTAACAATCCGCGCTGCAATGCCTGCGCCAGCGCGCGTTCGCGGCTGCGTGCGTCGAGCTTGCGGTACAGGTTTTTCAGATGGAATTTGACCGTGTTTTCCGACAGATGCAGGCAGCGTGCGATCTGCTTGTTGGAGTAGCCGCGCGCCAGTTGCGCCAGCACTTCCAGTTCGCGCTCGCTGAAAATGTCGCCGGCTGGGTCGTCATCGCCGCTGAGGCGTTCCAGCAAGGCCTGGATGGTCAAGGCGCGCGTGGTGCCGCCAACGGTGAGCGGGTCGTGTTGGCGTAGCGAACGTAGCATCGCTTTGGCCGGCAAGCCCAATTCCACAATGGCCTGCCAGCTTTGCGTGAGTGCGACATGGTCCAGCGCGCTGTACAGATGCGGCAGGGCGGCAACCAGCTCGCCGCGTTGCTGCAGTACCAGCGCAATCCGCGCACGGGTACGTGCCAGATGCCAGGCATTGTCGTTGGCCAGGCAGGCCTGCTCTAGCTGTCCCAGGATAGTGAGCGCCGCGCTGCTGCGTCCGGCCAGGCGATGCCAGCGTGCCAGCGCGAATCCCATCGCAGCGCGATCGTGCCAGCGGTGTGGCGAGCGCAAGGTGTGCGCCAGGCCGGATTCGCCGCCGGTACGTGCGATCAGCACATCGATGGCGGCGTTGCCCGGATGTTCAAGCAACAGCATCAACCGCCATGCGGTAGCCAGTTCCGACAAACGCGCCAGCTTGCGTCCGTGCGCAATCTGCTCGATATGCTCCAGCAACAGCAATGCGCTGCGTCCGCTGTGGTCGCGCACGCGTTCCAACCCCAACGCGGTGCCGTATCCGGCGGCCAGCACGTCCATACCGCCATCGTGTTGTTCCAGCAATTCCAGTGCGGGATGCAACAGATCGGCGGCGGCGTCGTGGTGGCCGCGTTCGTAATGCAATTGCGCAAGCAAGCATTGCGCGGCGGCTTCCAGCACGCGATCCAGTTGCGGCGTACGTGCACACCAGCTCAGCGCCTGCTGGTAGCAGGCTTCCGCATCGCTGAGCCGGCCGCGATAGAACAGGCTCTGGCCCAGCGACAGCGCTGCCTGGCTTGCGCCCAGATCGCTGCCGCCGCGCTGCATCGCGTCGCGCGCGTTGAGTGCGTAGCGCTCGGCAACTGCGAAGGCGCTTTGCGCGATCGCGGTGCTTGCGCAGATGCATAGCAACATGCCGCGGCCGAGATGGTCGTCTTCATCCAGTGCGCCGGCCTGGGCAGCAATCTGGGTCAGACCATGCGGATTGCCGCAGATTTCGTCCAGACGGTCGCGCAGCAGCGCTACCATCACGGTGTAATCGCGCTGCAGCGGCTCGCGTAGCGCAGCGGGAAAATCGCGGAAGCGCTCCAGCAACAGCCGTGCGTGACTGAACTCGCCAAGCTTCACGTGCAGGTGCGCCTGGGTGAGATTCAACGCAGGCGTGTCGCGGATGGTGCGGTGGTCGAAATGGCGCAGCAGCGCACGCACTTCATGCGTGCCGTGGGTCAACAGCAGTTGCCAGGTGCCGGCGCGTGCGATGTAGCTGGCGGCAAGATCACCGCAGCCGCCGCGCGAGGCATGCCGCACCGCCTCGGTCAGATACTGATGGTCGCCGAACCAGCGCGCCGCGCGCTGATGCAACTGCACGCTGTGTCCGGGATGTTCGCGGTCGAGCAGTTGCTGCAGGAAGTCGGCAAACAGCGGGTGATAGCGGAACCATTCGCGCTCGCCATCCAGCGGCACCAGCAAGCCGTGGAAATGCTCCAGCCGTGCCAGCAAGCGGCCGCTGTCCTCGCGCTGGCGCACGGCATCGGCGAGCGCGGCGTTAATGCGTTCCAGCGGGCTGGTGCGCAGCAGCAGGTCGCGGGTGTCCGCGTCCAGATCGTTGACCACCTGTTCGGCCAGATATGCCGCAATCTGCGCGCTGCGCCCGGAGAAACGTGCCGCAACCTCCTGCTGCCGTTGGACGTCGCCTTCCAGCCACAGCCGCGCGAGTTGCAGCGCCACCGGCCAGCCTTCGGTGTAGCGGCGCAATTCGTCCACCACCGGTGCTGGCACGTGCGGGCCGAGCAGCGCCTGTGCTTCAACAGCGTCAAGCGCCAGTTGCGTGCTGCCGATGCGGCTGAGCTGGGCTTGCAGATCCAGCCGTGCCAACGGCAGGTTGGGCACGCGGCGGGTGGCGAGCACGAGATGCAAACGCCCACCGCTGTGCTCGATCAAGCGCAGCACCAATTCATCGACGTGGCTGCTGCCGAGCCGGTCGTAGTCGTCGAGAATCACGCTGATGCGGCGCGGCGCGGTGCGCAGGGCGCGGATCAACAGCGCCGCCGCTTCGCGCGGATCCTGGTCGCGGTTATGCAGGACTGCGGCGCACAGCGTGTGGTCGGCGCCTGCGCTTTGTAGCGCCAGTGCAAGATGGCCGAGAAAACGCGCGGCATCGGCATCTTCTTCGTCCAGCGACAGCCATGCCACCGCACCCGGCTCGCGTGCGCTCCGTTGCGCATGCCACTGCGCCAGCAGTGTGGTCTTGCCGAACCCGGGTGGGGCGAGCAAGAGCGTCAGTGGGCGCGCCCGCGCTTCATCCAGTGCAGCCAGCAGCACGCCACGCACGACGGCATCGGTGCGCGGCAGCGGTGGCTCAAGCTTGCCGGCAAGCAGCCAATCGGGAATGACATGGTCGCGCGACGGTGACGGGCGCGGCGTGAGCAGCGCAACAGGCTTGAGCATGAGGCGAAGGCGACCGTATCAAGCGTCGGCAGCGTGCCGGCTCGACACGCTACAGATCGTGGTGAACCAGCGGCAATGCAGCGCGATCACCGGACTTGGCGACGACAGTGCAGCGGCTGCTTCGAGGGTCCCCACCCATGCCCGTCCATGAGCACCATTCAGAAATGTATGACAGCCACGCGACAAAAGCAAAGCGTTTTGCGCCGAGTTGACGCGTTCAGGGTGACGGATGCGCCAGCCTGTGCGCACGGTCAAGCAACGCTAGAGGTCGCCTGGCTCCAGTGGTGCGCATTCAGAGGACACTACACAGCGTCAGGAGCACGCGGTCACGGACTTCTCGTAACGCGTACCGCCTTGCCGTTGCTGCTGCCGCGAACGAAACGGGCGACCCGCACAGTCAGGCTCACCTGCAAGTCCGGTGACACGTACATCGTCAACGTCCTGAGCAACTGCAAGTGCGGCACGATCACGCCGCGCCGCAAACCCGCAAAGCCCCGCGCTCACTGCTCACCGATTCCCCATTCCCACCCCTCAGCGCGCCACTTCTGCAAACGCTTCGCGCGCGGCCGCCAGCGTGGCCTCGATCACGGCCGCATCGTGCGCGCCGGACATGAAGCCGGCCTCGTACGCCGAGGGCGCCAGATACACGCCCCGCTGCAGCATTGCGTGGAAGAAGCGATTGAAGCTGGTGATGTCGCACGCCGTGGCCTGTGCGTAGCTCTCCACGATCTTGTCGGTGAAGAACAGCCCGAACATGCCGCCGACCTGATTGGTGGTGACGGCGATGCCGGCTGCGCGCGCGGCATCTTCCAGCCCTTCGCACAGCATGCTGGTGGCTTCGCTCAGGCGCGCATGGAAGCCCGGTTCCTGCACCAATTCCAGCATCGCCAGGCCGGCAGCCATGGCTACCGGGTTGCCCGACAAGGTGCCGGCCTGGTAGATCGGCCCGGCCGGAGCGATCTGCTCCATCAGCTCGCGGCGGCCGCCGTACGCACCCACCGGCATGCCGCCGCCGATGATCTTGCCGAAGGTGCTCAGGTCCGGGGTCACGCCGTAATGCGCCTGCGCACCGCCGAGCGCGACGCGGAACCCGGTCATCACTTCGTCGAAGATCAACAACGCGCCGTGCCGCGTGCACAGCGTGCGCAGATGCTGCAGATAGCCGGCCAGCGGCGGAATGCAGTTGGCGTTGCCCACCACCGGCTCGATGATCACCGCTGCTACCTCCGCGCCAATCTCGTCGAACAGGGCGGTGGCACCTTCGAAATCGTTGAAGCTGAGCGTGGCGGTCAGCTCGCTCAGGCCTGCGGGCACGCCAGGCGAGGTCGGCACGCCCAGGGTCAGCATGCCGCTGCCGGCCTTGACCAAAAACGAGTCGCCGTGGCCGTGATAGCAGCCTTCGAATTTGATGATGCGATTGCGCCCGGTGGCGCCACGCGCCAGGCGCACCGCCGACAGCGTGGCCTCGGTGCCGGAGTTGACCATGCGCACCATCTCGCAAGAGGGCACCAGCCGGGTAATGGTCTGGGCCATGGTCACTTCGGCGGCGCACGGCGCACCGAACGATAATCCGTTGCCGATCGCCCGCTCCACCGCTTCGCGCACGGCCGGGTGGTTATGCCCGGCGATCATCGGGCCCCACGAGCCCACGTAGTCGATGTAGCGGTTGTCGTCGACATCGAACAGGTAGGGGCCATCGGCGCGCGCCACGAAGAACGGCTCGCCGCCGACCGACTTGAACGCCCGCACGGGGGAATTGACACCCCCGGGCAACAGGGTCTGCGCCTGGGCGAACAGGGCGTGGGAGCGGGTGTGATTCATGCGCGCAGATCCTTGAGAAATACCGATTAGGGGCATCGACACCCGGCAGCGGGCATCGCGTTCGCCATTGTCACGCCTGCGGCCTCGCGCGCCTACCCGCAGGAAGCCCACCTACCCGTCGGAACGGGCGGGTAGGGGAACTCGGCTGCCTATGATCGAACGCGACGGGATCGACAGTTTGGGAATGAGCTGATGGCGTGCAGTCATTGGCGCTCACCTGCAGATGTTCAGAAAGTGTGATTCCGGTAGCCACTGGCACCGTTCATCTGTCGCCTTGCCGACAGTTCAACACTTGGGAGAGCGCATGAACCGTAGTATCCAGAAGCGTGTCTTGGCGTTGGCATTGGTTATGGCCATGGGCAGCGTCCACGCACAGTCCACCACCGGCAGCATCGTCGGCAGCGTAGGGCAGGGCAGTGGCACGAGCGTGCTGGTGGAAAACAACAGCGGCCTGAGTCGCGAAGTGCCGGTGGATGCGCGGGGGCGCTACACCGCCGGCAATCTGCCGCTGGGCACTTACAAGGTGACGGTCAAGCGCGATGGCGCAGTGGTGGAAACCCGAGAGAACGTCGCCATTACGGTGGGGGCCAACACCGACGTCTCGTTCGCTGCCAAAGACGCGGGGAGCGGCGTGCAGACCCTGGACAGCGTCACCGTCAGCGCCGCCAGCCTGACCACGATCGACGTGAGCAGCGTGGATACGCGCACCGTGGTCACCGCCGAACAGTTGCAGCAACTGCCGCTGGGCCGCACCGCCGAAGCGATCGCGTTGCTGGCACCGGGCGTGGTGGTCAACAGCGGCGGCTTCGACAACGGCCCGCTTGGCGGCTCGCTGCCCAGCTTCGGCGGCTCGGCGGCCAGCGAAAACGCGTATTACCTCAACGGCTTCAACACCACCACCATCAGCAATAACCTGGGTGGCCTGACCCTGCCGTACGGCGCCATCGACCAGCAGGAAATCTTCACTGGCGGCTACGGCGCGCAGTACGGCCGCGCCAACGGCGGTGTGATCAACCAGATCGGCAAGCGCGGCACCAACGAGTGGAAGTTTGGTGCCGCAGTGATCTGGGAGCCGAACGGTCTCAAGGCCAATCAGCGCGACATCTATTGGCGTCCGGACAGCCAGGGCAGCACCATCAACAACGCCGCCTACCGCTACGCGCGTGCGGCCAATGGCTTGTATCAGCCGGCCAGCGAGGCCGAAGCCAGTCAGACCACCTACAGCGCCTATGTCGGCGGGCCGATCATCCAGGACAAGCTGTTCTTCTTCCTGGCCGCCGAGCAGGTGAACTCTGACGGCGTACGCGTGGGCACCAATCGCGACACCGACAACGGCCGCACCGGCGGCCTCACCGACTACGACTACAAGCAGAAGCGCTGGTATGCCAAGGTCGATTGGAACATCACCGACAACCACTTGATCGAGGTGACCGGTGCCAGCGACGTCGCCGAAACCAACGGCTCGATCTATCGCTACGACTATCTTGCGCGTCAGCGTGGTGCGTATTTCACCGATGAATCCACCTGGAAAACCGGGCCGACGCTGTTCACCGGCAAGTACACAGGGTATCTGAGCGACAACCTCACCGTGACCGCGCTATACGGCAAAATGAGAACGCCGGACGAACTGACGCCGTTCAACTACGACGCGGCCGGCGGCCCGGTGATCAATAGCGCCGCGCTACAGAATCCTGCCTATACCGGCGGCACACCGCGCATCGGCAATCAGTTGGTCACCTCGGTCAGCTCGCCCGACCGCGAATACAAAAAAGACAACCAGCGCCTGAACTTGGAATGGCGCATCGGCCACCACACGCTCAACGTTGGTATCGATAACCAGAAGTCCGAAGGTATCGATGTCGGCTCGATCCTCTCTGGCCCCGGCTTTGCCTGGACCTACGGCCAGACCAATGATCCATACGGGCTGGCCACCGGCGGGCTGGTGAGCCAGTCAGCCAACGAAGCCGGCGGCGTCGGTGCGCCGAGCCCGGGCCTGGTGGATCCGGTCAATGGGGCGAGCGGTTACTACGTAGTGCGCAACATCAACACCAGCCTGTATTCGTACGAGGCCAAGCAACGCGCCTATTACATCGAAGACAAGTGGCAGGTCACCGACAACGTGCTGCTGAGCCTGGGTCTGCGCAAGGACGAGTTCACCAACTACACCCCGTTCGGTGATCCCTACATCGAAATCGATAACGCCTGGGCGCCGCGCTTGGGTTTCAGTTGGGACGTCAATGGCGATTCCAGCCTGAAGGTGTTCGGTAACCTGGGCCGTTACTACCTGGGTCTGCCGCTGTCGGCGGTGAGCCTGTTCACCCCGGCTACCACCACCGATACCTACTTCACCTACAGCGGCATCAATGCCGATGGCACGCCAGTTTTGGCGCAGCAGTTGGGCTCGGCGGTGTCGGCCAACTCGCGCTTCGGTCGCATCGCCGATGTGCGCACGGCGGTGGCCAAGGACATCGAAGGCGAAAATCAGGATGAACTCATCCTCGGTTTTACCAAGCAACTCGATAGCGGCTGGGTGCTGGGCGTGCGCGGCACGCATCGCCGCCTCAATGCCGGCATCGACGACCAGAACTACGATGTCTCCAATACCGCGTTGATCGATGCAGCGGCAGCGCAAGGGGTAACCATCGATTTTTCCAAGGTGGCGGGCGCATCGTTGATCAATCCGGGCCAGACCAATACGTGGGGCGTGATCGGCACCGATGGCCAGTTCCACGAAGTATCGGTGAGCCGCGAAGCGGCCGGTTTCCCGAAGTTCAAGCGCAATTATTCGGCAGTGGAATTCAATCTTGAACGTCCGTTCGACGGCACGTGGTACGCCAAGGTCAACTACGTCTGGTCGCATAGCTACGGCACCACCGAAGGCCAGGTGCGTTCGGATCTGTGGCGTACCGGCGGCGCACTCGGCAGCTATCAGGGCCAGGCGTCGGTCTCGACCACACAGAGCTGGGACCACCCTGCGTTGATGGAGCACTTCAACGGCGATCAATCCAACGATCATCGGCATCAGCTCAAGCTGTTCGGGTTCTACCAGTTCACCCCGCAATGGGGCGCATCGGCCAATTTCAGCCTGATTTCCGGCGCTCCGCATAACTGCCTGGGCAACTACTACGGGACCGAATACAGCGGCCGCGATCCGGCCGGCTACGGCGGCAGTGCAATTACCGGCGGTCCCTATCACTACTGCTACAACCCGGAAACCGGCACCGGCGTGGCATCGCCTCCGGGTTCGCAGGGGCGCCTGGGCTGGATCGCGCAGTTGGATATGGGCGTGACCTACAAGCCGGCCTTTGCCGGCGGCAAGCTGGCGTTGCGCTTGGACGTCTTCAATATCACCAACGAGCAGACCGCGACCAACATCTACCCGTTCTCGCAGTTGCCTGACAACACCACCAACCCGCTATGGGATCAGGTCGTCGCCTATCAGGCGCCACGCTCGGGCCGGGTGACGCTGAGCTACGATTTCTAATCGCGTCATTCGATAACCGCAGTCCCGGCAGCGGCGCGTGATGACACGCGTCGCTGTTTTGTTTTGGGGGATGGCGCTCAAATCGACATCGTTCTGATGAGCGAGAACACGCTGCCTGAGCGATGACTTGGCTGAGCGCATTGCACTGCATCACGGATGTGTTCCCAAGACGATTGGCCAACTGTCTGGTGAGGACATCGCGCACTCGATATCTTCGCGTTTACTGCAGGGCCCTTGCCCGCCCACCCTCGCAGGACACGCTGCAAGTAAGTCCTTGTAAGCTCCGCGGCGGCATCCATGCCGCCAAGGGTCCCGCGACGGTGGGCGGGCAAGGACCAATGGAGATGGTCGGTGTGCAAGTTGCAGGCACTGCTCGACGTGCGTTGTTCGTAAGAGGAGAAGGGCTGATGACTTTTCGCTACGAAGGCCGAGCAACACGCAAGCGTTCACCAGAGGACCGACCAACTGTCTGGTGCGGTGTCCTCGCCGATTGCAGGACCGTTGGCGGCATGGATGCCGCCATCGAGCCCCCATGGACGGGTTCACGGCGTGTCCCGCGAGCGGCGAAGGCACCGCACACTCGATGCACCCGGCTTTTTGTAATCAACAGATGCGGTGAAATAAAAACTCACTAGCTTGAAGCGCATTACAAGACTTGGACAAATAGCTTGAGCCTGTAAGCCAAAACGCCTTCCGTACTGAGAGCAGCTAACAAAACTACTGTGCAGCCCCCAGGCGGGCGCGGCCGGTGCTCGGAATCGGCATGTACCACGCGTACACTCCGGTTCCTGCGCGCCGTCCGCGCCCACCTGACGGCTGCTCGCTACGTGTGTTAGCCGCTCTAAGACCCAAACCCTGCGCGATACGCCTGCAAGGCTGCAACCGGATCCGGCGCCGCATACACGCCACTGACCACCGCTATCAAGTCGGCACCCGCAGTCAACAGCGCAGGTACCTGCGCGGGCGCGATGCCACCGATCGCCACGCGCGGCAGGTTGAGGGCGGCGGCCTGCTGCAGCAACGTCGGCGTCGCGCGACGGGTGGTCTGCTTGGTGGTGGTCGGGAAAAACGCACCGAAGGCCACATAGCTGGCGCCCGCTGCGGCGGCTGCGCGCGCACGTTCGATCTCGTCGTAGCACGACACCCCGATGATGGCCTGCTCGCCCAGCAGCGCGCGCGCTGCCGTCACCTCGCCGTCGTCTTCGCCCAGATGCACGCCTTGTGCACCGACCTGCGCTGCCAACTGCGCATCGTCGTTGATGATCAACGGCACGCCGTACGCCGCGCACGCCTCGCGCAAGGCGCTGGCCTGACGCAGTCGCAGCGCCGCGTCCGCTTGCTTGTTGCGGTATTGCAACCAGGCGATCGACGCCAGCAAGGGCGTCGTGCGCAGAAGCAAGCGCTGTGTGTTGGGCTCGTCCGGGGTGATCAGGTACACACCGCGGACGTTCAGGCGGTTGGGCATGGCAGCGCTTCCGAAAGCGGTGGATGGGGTGGGACAATGTAGCCCCACCGTTGCACGACCGCGATTATCCGATGAGCGAGACATCCACGACCACCTACCGCACCTGGATGTGCGTCGTCTGCGGGTTTCTCTACCACGAGGCCGACGGCATCCCCGAGGAAGGCATCGCCCCTGGCACCGCCTGGCAGGACGTCCCCGACACCTGGACCTGCCCAGATTGTGGCGTCACCAAGGAAGATTTCGAGATGGTGGAGGTCGACTGACGGGATGCTGTTTAAAGATATTATTTATCTTATTTCTAAGAGGTAATAGGTCGGGTCTAATCGACTGAGGGTCCTGTCCATAGAATTGCAAGCGGAATTTAAAAGGCGTAGCCTCGATGGGTAGCCAATGATGGCTGCCTGAATTTCGTCGTCTTTGGCGAATAAGTCCAGAATTTCTTCAATAATAAAAGGAATTTTTATGTTGAAATTATCACTTCGGACAACGATTTTGATTTTATGTTTTGTGGTTTCATTCGAGGCAATTGGTTCTGCGGCCGGTCAACAGTCCCTAATTCAAGGAATGGGGGAGCGTTTGCCGGCGGGTAAGGCGAATCTTAGTCTTTCACCATTATTCAGGGTGTACGTTTTTGAAAAGGCTGGGCTCAAATTCGTTCAGATCAACGCCCTTAACAACGATTTATTGGCGGTGCTATCTCTAGTGCCGGGCGCAGAATCCCAGCTTCCCATCGGAACAAGCGCGCAGAGCTCTACGGTGCAGCCAAATGGGATGATGACAGCACAGGCAAGTTGCCCTTGCAGTGCGCAAATAGTCTACAGTGACGCAAATTATAATATTGTCGTCATATATGGCTCGAACGGCGAGTACATAACGTCTTATCAGGTGCCCAGGTCTCCCCAGGGTAAACCTCATTAGGTGATGTTGCGTGTTCTAGGTAGCAGCAGTCAGTGCGCCCGCGCGCGCTGGCTGTTCAATTCCACCAAGTGCTCGTGCAAATTGGCAGCGTCCTGCGCACTGGGGTTGAGCACCAGGTAGCGCGACAGATCGTGGCGGGCGCCATTGCGGTGGCCCAGGTGCAGATAGGCCATGCCGCGGTCGCGCAGCGCTTCGGGTTGGTCGGGCACCAGTTTCAGGATGCGGTCGGCGCTGCGGGCGGCGCGGTCCCAGTGCTCGGCGTCGGCATAGACGCCGTGCAGGTTGCGCAGGATGCGGATCAAGATCGCACGGTGCGGTGCCGGGTCCAGAATCTGCGCCAGCGCGCGGTCGTCGGGAATTTCACCCCCCAGATGCGGGCGGGCACGTTCGCGCAGCTCATCCACGCCGAGTGGACGGCCGCCGTTGAACGGGTCCATCACCAGCACGCCGTCGTCCACCGGCAGGCGCACCAGGAAATGCCCGGGAAACGAGACCCCCGCCAATGGGATGCCCAGCCGGCGGGCGACTTCGATCTGCACCATCGCCAGCGAGATCGGATTGCCCAGCCGGCGCTCGAACACCTGGTTGAGATAGCTGTTGCGCGGATCGTAGTACTCGTCGTGATTGCCCGAGTAGCCCAACTCGTCGAACAGATAGCGATTCACTGCCGCCATCTTCAGCGGCCACAGATCGATCGCGTCCACCTCGCGGCGCAGATGCTCGACGTGGCTCTGCACCAGCGTGTCGTATAGCTCGGCATCCAGCTGCGGATACTCGTCGCGCGCGATCAGCAGCGCGGTGGACATCAACGGCACCGCATCGTCGTCCAGGCTGGCGAGCGCGGTCCAATGGGGAAGTGGGAGCATGTCGACCATGCTGCCAAGAGTGTCGGCAAGCGGCGCAGGGTTCAAGTCCGGTACTTCCTGACAGGGACGCGCGCCGCGTGAAGACGTCATGCCGTGGAGGGCTCCGTCAACGGGCGCGGTTACCGCTTCGGCAGGTAGCGCGCCGGTATCTGCCGGCAGGCAGGCAACGCGCTCGCCAGATGGTCAGAGGGCCGGATCGCAGCGTTTATTTCAGCGTCGGGATGTCCGGGCTGAAGGTCAGCGTGGCACCGTCCTTCAGGCCGAGTTTGGCGGCCTGGCCGGCGTTGAGCTCCAGCACATACCGCGCCGGCTGCCTGCTGGGGTAGGGCGGGCAGGCGTCGCCGGCCGAACACGGCGGCACATCGCGCTGCTGCGAGACAAGCCGGCGCTGCTCATCGAAATACAGGATATCCAGCGCGATCTTGGTGTTCTTCATCCAGTACGCCATCGGCTCCTGGCGGTCGTGGATGAACAGCATGCCGCGGTCTTCGTCCATGGCATCGCGGAACATCAGTCCCTGGGCGCGATCAGCATTGTTCTGCGCCAGCTCTACCTTGTAACGCGTGCCCGCAAGTTCCACCCAGCTGTCGCCGCTGCTGGCGCAGCCGCCGAGCAGGGTCAAGAACGCAAGGGCGAGAAAACGAAGACAACGCATGCGGCATACCAGCGGACAGGGATGCCGCACGATCTGCCAAGCGCCCGCGTGCGTCAAGCTGCTGCGGTGCGTTGGTAGTTCATTGCGAGCGAGCTGTATCCGGCTGCCATCGCTTCGCAATGTAGGTCACAACTGCGCGTGCGCGCGCTTGCGCACGATCGTTCAGATCACCCGCGGCGGTTCGCCACCGACGATCACGACATCGGCCGGGCGCCGTGCGAACAGACCCACGCAAACCACGCCGGGAATCTGGTTCAAGTTGCGCTCCAGCGCCACCGGGTCGGTGATCTGCAGGTTGTGCACGTCCAGCACCACATTGCCGTTATCGGTCACCACGCCGTCGCGCCACACCGGCTGACCGCCGGTCAGCGCCAGGATCTGCCGGGCGACCAGGCTGCGCGCCATCGGAATCACTTCCACCGGCAGCGGAAATTTTCCCAGCACCGGTACCTGCTTGCTCGGGTCGACGATGCAGATGAAGCGCTCGCTGGCTTCGGCGATGATCTTCTCGCGTGTCAGCGCTGCGCCGCCGCCCTTGATCAGGCAGCGGTTCGGGTCGCACTCGTCGGCGCCGTCCACGTACAGCGACAGGTTGCCGGTGTGGTTGAGATCCAGTACCTCGATGCCGTGCTGGCGCAGGCGCGTGGTGCTCTGCTCGGAGCTGGACACTGCGCCCTTGATGCGATGGCCGATGCGGCCCAGCGCGTCGATGAAGTAGGCCACCGTCGAGCCGGTACCGACCCCGACGATCATGCCGTCTTGCACGTAATCGATGGCCTTTTCGGCGGCCAGGCGTTTTGCTTCGGACATGGGTAAGAGCTCGGGATGAGTGATTGGGGGTTGGTAAGAGCAGGTCACGCGGGACGGCAATGGGCGACTTCCCACTGCCGAATTCCCCATCATTGCGATTCCATCGCCAGCAATAGCTTCCACTGCGCGGCAGTCACCGGCAGGATCGACAGGCGGTTGCCGCGCGCGATCAGCGGGAAGCCTTCGCCCAGCGCATCGGCCTGTTGCTTGATTTCATCCAGCGAAATCGTACGCGTGAGTTTGCGCTCGAATGCCACGTCCACCAGCATCCAGCGCGGATCTTCGCGGCTGGACTTGGGGTCGTAGTAATCGGACTTCGGATCGAACTGGGTGTCGTCCGGATACGCCGCGCTTGCCACCTTGGCGATACCGACGATGCCGGGCACCTTGCAGTTGGAATGGTAGAAGAACACGCCATCGCCAACGTGCATGCCAGCGCGCATGAAGTTGCGCGCCTGGTAGTTGCGCACGCCGTTCCACGGCTCGGTGCCGACGCGTTCCAGATCATCGATGGAGAACGTGTCCGGCTCGGACTTCATCAACCAATAGCGCTTGCGGGCAGTCATTCGGAAACGGTGTCGTCTTTCAGGAAGGTGGCGTGTTCGGTGCAGATGGCGTCGACCGCCACATCCCACGCTTCAGTGGGCAGGGCGGGCACCTGCTGCGCAGCGAAGCCGACGCCGACCAGCCAGGGCGGCGGCGCCTGGCGATGCCGGAACGCGAAGCTGCGATCATACCAGCCGCCTCCCATGCCCAGCCGGCGGCACGCCGCATCGAAACCGGTCAAGGGGGTAATCACCAGCGCCATCTCTTCTGGTGCCAGCATGTCGGCGCGGTCCACATCAGGCTCGGGAATGCCGTAGCGATTACTCACCAACGGCTGGCCAGGCCGCCACGGCGCAAAGCGCAGTACGCGCCCATCCAGCACCGGCAAGCAATAGCGCACCCCGTCCGGCAAGGTCAGCTGCCAGCGATGCAGCGCAATTTCGCCATCCATCGCCCAGTAACCCGCCACGGCACCGCTGTGCGGTGCGAATGGCAGAGCCAGCAACCGCTCGGCCAACGCATCGGCTGCGGCTAAGCGCTGTGTTGCCGGCACGCTGCGTCGGTGTGCGCGCAAGTGCAGACGCAATGCATCTCGGTCCTCGGTCATCAGTGTCTCGCGGCGCAATCGGTGCTGCATTGTCGATGGCGCACACGCGCATGCCTAGCGTGGCGTGCAATGCCGCTCGCAGACGCGGCTGTGGGTCTGCGCAGAGCGACTGGTGGTGCGCACTGCTGGCACCTGTCGTCTGCAGCGCTCACGCATCAGCGATGCAGCGGCAACGCCTTCGACGCAGCAACAGGGGCGCGAACGCAACAAGAGCCGCAGTGCCGCATCAACGACCGCAGGTCAGTCGTTCGGACGCGCAAAAAGAAACGACGCCCGAAGGCGCCGTTTCAGATTTGCATTCTCCGCCATGACGATGCGGGCGAAACGACCTTGAACCCGGGGTTCAAGTGGGGACGTTGTGAGGCCATCGGGCTTCCCGCTACGAGGCGGACTTGCACACCCAGCTCCGTCGCGCCCCCGTGGTCGTAATTAAGGGACAAGGCGAATGTTTTGCACGCTGTCGTTTACAGCAGAGAACGCAGGCGAATTATAGACCTCTGCGCCGCGATGGCTAGCCCATTCGTCGGCCGGCGGGCTTGAGGATTCATATTTGCGATGGCAGTGCGAATTCCGCTCAGCGTGGTGTGTCGGCAACGCTATCCAGTCGGCGATTCAAGGTGTCCAGCGTATTGGCCAATTCACGATCGTAGAGCGCCTGCTGTTCGCGCAGTTGCTGCAACTCATGCGCCAGATTGAGCGCAGCCAGCACTGCGACACGGTCCACCGCCGCCATGCGATTGCTGCCGCGGATCTCACGCATGCGTAGATCCAGCAGCCGCGCGGCTGCTGTAAGACTCTCGCGTTCGTCCGCAGTCACGCCGACCGTGTATTCACGATCCAGAATACGCACGCTGACCGGTTCGTTGTTGCTCACGTGTGCTGCTCCAGTGACTTCAAGCGGGCGATCATCGCTTCCACACGCGAGCGCGCCTGCTCGTTCTTGGTCAACAGTTGCGAGCGCTCGCCGATGAGCTGCTCCTGTTGATGACGCAGGCTACGGTTTTCGTCGGTGAGCCGTTGGGTACGCTCCACCAAGGCCTCCACGCGGGCGGCGAGTGCGCGGATCTGAGCGAGGGCGGCAGCGTTGTCCATGCGCTCACGATAGGTGCGTGCGCGCGCGGTGGTCAAGCGTCCCGCGCACGTCCCGATCGCTGGGCTAGCCCAAGCCCTGCAAGGTCTGGCGCAGAATCCAGACAGGCCGGCATCGCACGCGTGGAACCCTGCATGGAACGCGCAGATCGCGGCCCATGCTGGCCGCCTTGATACACTGGGAAGTCATATCGCCGGCCCTGCGTCGGCACCTTATCGCTCTTCAGCCTGGATGACCCGATGGATCTGCCCGACGTAACCGCTGTGCAAAACGAAAGCCGTCAGCTCGCGCTGGCGTCCTCTGCGGCGGAGTTGCATGGCGGGCTGTGCGGGTGGCTCTCCGGCGGCGGCGCCGACAGCGCCGACTGGCTGGCACGCATTTTGGCCGACACCGGCCAGGGCGCACCCAAACAGGGCGGGGCGCTGGACCAGCTGCGGCAGGCCACCGTGGCGCAACTGGAAGACCGCGATTTCGCCTTTGAGCTGCTGTTGGTCGAAGACGGCGCCCCGTTGCCAGCGCGTACCGATGCGTTGTTCGACTGGTGCCGCGCCTTCCTAGGTGGATTTGGTCTGGCCGCGCAGCAGCGCCCGGCGCTGAGCGAAGAAGGCGAGGAAGCGCTGCAGGACCTGGCGCGTCTGGCGCAGGCTTCCAGCGACGACTTCGACGCGGCCGACGAGGACGACACCGCATTGGCCGAAATCGAAGAATTCGTGCGCGTGGCGGTGCTGTTGCTGCATGGCGACTGCGTGATGGGGCCGCGTTTCCGCCAACGTCTGAACTGATCGGTCCGCCATGAAGAAGCTCACCGGGATCGGCACAGCCGAGTACGCGCGCCGCCGCAAGCAGCTCATGCAGATGGCCGGCGAGCAGGCCATCCTGATTTTACCGGCCGCGCCTGAGCGCGTGCGCAGCCACGACACGCATTATCCGTACCGGCAGGATTCGGATTTCTGGTATCTGAGCGGGTTTCCGGAGCCCGAAGCGGTGCTGGTGCTGGTGCCCGGCCGCAAGCATGGCGAAGCGATTCTGTTCTGCCGCGAGCGCGATGCCGAGCGCGAAGCCTGGGATGGCCCGCGCGAGGGCCAGGAAGGTGCGGTGGAGCGCTACGGCATGGACGATGCGTACCCCATCGACGATGTCGACGACATCCTGCCCGGCCTGCTGGAAGGGCGCAGCCGCGTGTACTACCACTTCGGGCGCGATGTCGATTTCGATCTCAAGTTGATCGGCTGGCTCAAGCGTGTGCGCGAGCAGGTGCGCCATGGTGCACAACCGCCGCACGAATTTCTCGAGCTCGGGCACCTGTTGCACGAACAGCGTCTGTTCAAGTCGCGCGATGAGATCGCGTTGATGCAGCAGGCCGCCGACATCAGTGTGCGTGCGCACCGCGCGGCGATGCGGCTGGCGCGGCCGGGGGTGCATGAGTACGAATTGCAGGCTGAGGTCGAGCGCGAATTCCGCGCTGCCGATGCGTGGCCGGCGTACGGCAGCATCGTCGGCACCGGTAGCAATGCCTGCGTGCTGCATTACCGCGCCAACAACGCGCGCAGTCGCGATGGCGAGCTGGTGCTGATCGATGCCGGTGCCGAATACCGCGGCTATGCGGCCGATATCACCCGCACCTTTCCGGTCAACGGCCGCTTTACGCCGGCGCAGCGTGCGCTGCACGATCTGGTCGGTGCTGCGCAGGCGGCGGCGCTTGCGCAGGCATACCCCGGCGTTGCGTACGAAGCGGGGCATCTGGCCGCCGTGGAAATCTTGACCGAAGGGCTACTGCGACTGAGCCTGCTCAAGGGCAAACTCGAGCGCAACATCGCAGATGGGCAGTACAAGCGATTTTATCGGCACAAGACCGGCCATTGGCTGGGCCTGGATGTGCACGATGTGGGCGACTACCGGCTGGCCGGCGACTCACGGCTGCTCGAGCCCGGCATGGTGTTCACCATCGAACCGGGGCTGTACGTGTCTGCCGACGACACCTCGGTAGAGGCCAAGTGGCGCGGCATCGGCATCCGTACCGAAGACAATGTGCTCATCACTGCCGATGGCCACCGGGTATTGACCGACGCATTGGCGCGCAGTGCCGACGAGATCGAAGCGGAGATGGCTGGCGGCGCGTAGCCGCCCGGCAAGCAAGTGATGCGAAGCGGCTGATACCACGCAGGGCGCAGCCGTGCGGCAGGCATGGCGCAACGCAGTCGCTGCGCTGAACGCGGGGTTCCCGCCGATTCCGAGTAATAACTGCCCCGCCGGGTTGTTCGCTGCGTTTATTGACCCAGCTGCGGTGTCTGCGCGCGTTCGGGCTGCTGCACCTGCTCGCTCGGCCCGGCAAGTCGCCGCGCGCGCTCGAACGATTGTTCTTCCGGCGTGCCGAGCGCCTGTTCGGTTTTCATGTGCGCGCGCAGATGTGCCGGGTTGGCGGGATCGCCTTGCACCACGAACACGTTTTCGCCGCCGTGCACGCCGCGATGGTTCGCTTCGCTCATCAGCACGTGATCCACGCGCGACAGCCCGCCCTCCTTGGCCAGCGGCAACAACGCTGCAGTGAGGCGGGCGCTGGTCTGATCTGGCGCGCGGCCGTGCGCCGCATCGATCGCATGCACGCCGCGTTCGATCTGCTGATACATCGTGTGGTCCGGGTGCGAGGTCTGGCGTGGATCGTTCATGGCAATGTTCCGTGTGTGGTAGTGCTGAAACGTCGCGGTGCGTTACCGGGTGGTGGAAGGCGCGGCGGACCTCAGTGGAGGCGCGATGCATGTCGGTGCCGGGTTTAACCGTTCCGTCCAGGCACGGTGCGCCGTGATGTTGTCAGGTGCGCCGTGTCCTCATGCGGCGGCGAAGACCGGGCGAGTCAGATTTTCTGCGCTTCCCTCGGTGCACACCACTTCATCTTCGATGCGGATGCCGCCGTAGGGCTTGAACGCTTCCACGCGCTGCCAGTTGACGCTGGCGGCGTGGCCGTTCTTCTTCACTTCGTCCAGCAACATGTCGATGAAGTACACGCCGGGCTCGATCGTGACCACCATGCCGGGCTCCAGCACGCGGGTCAGGCGCAGATACGGGTGGCCGGTCGGGCGCTCGATGCGGCCGCCGCGGTCGCTGGCGGCAAAACCAGCCACGTCGTGCACCTGCAAGCCGATCAGATGGCCCAGGCCATGCGGGAAGAACGCAGCGCTGACGCCGGTGGTCACTGCTGCCTCCGGCGAGACGGTCAGGACGCCGAACTCCTTGAGGATGCCCATCAACGCCAGATGCGCGTCGAGATGCAGCTGCTTGTAGTCCACACCGGCACGTACGTTCTGGCCCATGCGCAGTTGCGCAGCATCCACCGCGTCGATCAGTGCCTGGAAGTCGCTCCCGGGGTCGGCGGCGTAGGTGCGGGTGATGTCGCTGGCGTAGCCGTATGCGGAGGCGCCGGCGTCGATCAGAAAGCTGCGCAGCGGTTGCGGCGGCTGTTGGCCCAATTCGGTGTAGTGCAGTACCGCGCCGTGTTCGTTGAGCGCAATGATGTTGCCGTACGGCAACTCATTGGCGTCCTGGCCCACCGCCGCGCAATATGCCATGTGGATGCCGAATTCGCTCTGGCCGGCGCGGAACGCCGCTTCTGCAGCGCGATGGCCGCGCACCGCCAGTTGCTGGGCGATGCGCAGCAATGCCAGCTCGTACGGCGTCTTGAACGCGCGCTGGTATTCCAGGTAATCGAGCACCGGCTGCGGGTTGTTCGGCACATACGCACCGAGCGTGCTTTGCGCTTCGCCCAGAATCGCACAGCGCTCAGCTTGTTTGGGCAGCAGGGCCAGCGCTTGGTCCGGGGTGCGGATGATGTGGATGTCGCAGTGTTCCACCCACCAGCCGCTGGGTGCGGCGGGCACGACATGCCAGTAGTCGAACGGCTGATAGAAAATCACCGTCGGGCGCTTGCCCGGCGTGTAGACCAGCCAACTGTTGGGCACCCGCGTCAGCGGCACCCAGGCTTTGAATTGCGGATTGACCGCGTAAGGGTAATCGCGGTCGTCGAACAGCTGGTAATGCGTGCTGCCGCTGGGAACCACCAGATGCTCGAAGCCGCCGCGCTGCAGCGCTTCGTCGGCGCGCGCGGTGAGCGTACGCAGGTGGTCGGAATACAGGCTGCTCAAGGAGGGCTGGGTCATGCGGGGCTCGATCGGCAATGCAAAGGCAATGCACAATTTTGCCGCAATCCTTGCAACGCTGCTGTCGTGGAGTGGCTGCTACAACCAACGTGCAATCGTCAGATGGCGCGACGGCGCGAGGAGCGTCCGGACGCCCGGTTAGATGTGGCGTCTACCCCTGCCGCGCCCGGCTGGGGGCGGTCGTGGTGCAAGCCGCATTAGCCAGCCAGATGCTCTTCGGCGATCCAGGCGCGCAGGCGCTGCCGGTGCGGCTCGGACATGGTCAGGAAGCGCACGCCGGCCCAGGACTGCCCGGGCGCGTGCGCGGCTTCGGACCACAGCAGATGCACGCCGACATCGATCTCGGTGGCGCGGCCAACCCGCTCGGGCAGCGTGAAGCGCAACTGATACAAGGCGTCGTCGTGCAGCGGAACCGACCCCAACAACAGCATGCCGGTTTCGGACAGGTTGCCGACCCGGCCGATCTGCGCCTCGGTCAGCGTGTCGATGACCGGCAGCAGGTCGGTCGGCTGGCGGCGCGGTGCGCGGCGGGTGTCCTGGATCATGGCTGGGCCTCGGTAACAGGCGACTGGCCGGCCAGGCTGCGCAGCGTGCGCACGGTGGCATGCCAGGCGCGATCGATCAGACGCGATTTTTCTTCCACCAGCAGACGTGCCTGCCCACCGGCCATCAGCCGCGCCAGGCTATCCAGCGAGTGCTCGCCAACCTTCTGCCCGCGCTGATTCACGAACAGTGCGTTGCCGGTCATCGGGCTGTACCAGGACAGGCGTTGCCGGCGCAGATCGCCCTGCTGGTTGATCACGAATTCGAACCAGGTCCCGAACGGCAAGCTGCGCAGCTGCGCGTAGCATTCCTCTTCGGCCGGCGTGCGCGGCGTCGCCGCCGGCTTGCGCGGCGCGCTGTCGCCCTGGTCGCCGAGCCGGGTACGCGCCTTGAGTTTGGCGGCAAGCTCGGTGCGCGAGGTCACTTCGTCTTCGCCGCCGGGCGTGGACAAGCGCCGCGCGATCGCCGCCGCTTCATCGTGGTGATACCCCACCTGCAGCAGCGCGGTTTCCACATCGGTGCCGAGTGCGATGTCGGTGGGCTGGCCCTTGCTGCGGCAGGTGACTTCGGCAATGCGCGCGGTCAGCGCCTGGCGCTCTTTCCATTCGGGCGACTGCTCGCCCTGGCGCAGCAAGGTCAGCGTGAGCACATCCGACCAGGCCTGGCGCAGCAGCGATTGCACGAAGCGCGGTGGCGCGCTTTGTTCGCACAGTTGCTCGATGCGCGCTTCGGCCTGCTGCTTGGCCGATGCCAGACGCTCTTTGCCACGCGCAGCATCCACATGCCGCCGCTCGGTCACTTCTGCCTTGCGCGCGAGTGCGCGCAGATGCGTCTGGATGTCGTCGTTGGCAGCGGCGAAAACGGCCTCGTCGCCCTGATAGTCGTTGACGATCTTGTCGACCGCGCTGCCCAGCTTGTGCAGCAGTTGCGGGTCGATATCGTCCTCGCCCAGCCACACGGCGCCGGATTCAGCCACGGTGTTGAGCAATTCACGCACAGGGTGCTGGTCGCGCACGAAAAAATGCGCGTCGGCCAATGCGGCGCGGGCGACCGGTACCTGCAACTTTGCCAGCAATGCCTGTGCCGGCGTCTGCTCGCGCACCTCGCGCTGCATCTGCGCGTAGAGCAGGCCAAGCAGGTCGAAGGTGTCGTTGTCCTGCCGCGCCAGCACGGCATCTGGACCGTGCTGGCTACGCAGCAGCTCCAGCACCTGACGCTGCACTGCATCGATGCCCGACGCTTGGTGTGTCGCTGCGGCCTGTCTGGCGAGCGCACCTTGCAGGCTGGCAAGCGCATCGCCGAGCGCGGCCTTGGGCACGGCAGCGGCGGCGGCGCGCTGCGATGTGTGGGTCGCTGCTGCGAGCAACGTGGAGGAGGGCGGCATCGCGGTGCTGGCGGGCGCGGCTGCGCCTGCGTGACCTGCATGGACAGCTGCCTGCGATTGCCGTGCCGACGCCATCAAGCCGCCCAGGGCCTGCACTGCATCGTTGAGCGCCGGCGACAGCGCCTGCGCAGGTGCCGCCATCGCAGGCGCTGGTGACGCAGCAGCGTGATCCAGCAAGGCGCTCTGCCAGGCCGTTGGCGCAGCTTGGCCTGCCCAGCCAGTGGCCGGGCGCGGCAGGCGCGAGGCTGCAGCATCATTGCTCGTTGCCGCGGCGTCTTTCGAGCCCTGCGCCGATGTCGGCGGCGTACGCCGCGTCTGTACCTGCGTGGGCTTGACCAGATACGGGTGATAGATCAGCCCCGGCAGGATGCCTTCCTGGTCCAGCAGGCTGTTAGCGCTTTCGAACAGATCGCCCAGACGGTCCATCACCTGGCGCTCGAATACCTTGTACAGCGTCAGCTGTCCATCCAGGCTCAGCCCGAGCGTTTCCCCGCACTGACGCAGAATGCGGCATAGCGCGTACGGGCCAAGCGGTAAGTCTTCCAGCTCGAATTCGGGCACCGCACCGATCACTGCCAGACGCTGCGCTAGCAAGAGCAGTGCACCGGCGCGCCGCGATGTCTCGCGACGTGCGATTTCGCTCAGCACGATGTCGCGATCGATATCGGTGTATTCGACCAGTGTCAGCATCTGCGGTTGCGCTGGGACATCGATCAGCGGCGCCAGCACCGGACGTTCGCGCAAGCCGGCCAGCGCCTTCGCCAGCTCCTGCACAAACGCCTGTGGAAAGCGGTCGATATGGTCGCGCAGGCCGCGCGTCTGTGCATAGGTTTCGGCCTGGATCTGGCTGTTGCGCGCGTGCTCGGCCTGATACAGCAATTCGCGTTCCAGCTCGACGACGGTCAGTCGCAGTGGTCCGTTCAACGCCTGCACGCAATGCGCGTGCAGCATGCCAAGCAGGCGCCGGCCGCGCGCGGACACTGGCGCATCGGCAATCGGGCCGCTGAGTGCGGTGGGCAGGGAAGACACGGGCGTGGACATCCGGGGGAGGCGGACTCGGTTCGAAGCGTGAGCTATGTAGCATGTTTTTCCACAGGCTGCGCGGCATGGGCGCCCAGCGCAGCCGGTTCGCACGATGCCACGCGGTGCAGGTGCGGGCATGCGCTGCGCGCATGCAGCCGATCGACCAAAGGGTTGCGGCGACTCAGCCCAGGAACAACGCGACCACATCATTGGTAAACCGACGTCCCAACTCGGTCGGCACCACGCGCCCATCCTGCCGGGTCATCCAGCCCTGTGCCAGCGCGCGCGCCAGCGGTACCTCGATGACGGAGGCCGCGAGGCCAGTAAGGGTTTCGAAATCGCTCAGCCGGAAGCCTTCATGCAGGCGCAGCAGATTGAGCATGTATTCGAATGGCAGCCGTTCGCGCGGCACGATGTCGTCGCCGCCGATGGACGCGGCGGTACCCGCACTGGCCAGATAAGTCTGCGGATGTTTGTGCTTCCAGCGCCGCAGCACGTGCTCTTCGGCACCGGAGCTGATCTTGCCGTGCGCACCTGCACCGATCCCCAGGTAGTCGCCGAAACGCCAGTAGTTGAGGTTGTGCGCGCACTGCCGCCCCGGCTTTGCGTACGCACTCACTTCGTATTGCGCGTAGCCGGCGTCGGCCAGCAGGCGCTGGCAGTGTTCCTGGATATCCCAGGCGGCATCGTCGTCGGGAATACCCTTGGGCGGCCGCGCGAAGAACACCGTGTTCGGCTCCAGCGTGAGCTGGTAATGCGACAGGTGTGTGGGCTGCAGCGCAAAGGCACGTTCCAGATCGTGCTCGGCTTGCATCAACGTCTGCTCGGGCAACGCATACATCAGGTCGATATTGAAATTATCGTAGCCGGCGTCTTGTGCCAGTTTGATTGCACGTTCGGCTTCAGCGCTGTCGTGAATACGGCCAAGCCGTTGCAGCGCCACGTCGTCGAAGGTCTGCACGCCGAAGCTCAGACGGTTCACGCCCGCAGCGCGGTAGTGCTCGAAACGGCCGTGCTCGGCGGTACCCGGATTGGTTTCCAGGGTGATTTCAGGATTCGGCGCAAAGCGCAGTCGCGCCGAGGCAGCTTGCAAAAAGCGGTCGATCGCTTCGGGCGGAAACAGGCTGGGCGTGCCGCCGCCGAAGAACACCGAGTGCACCACGCGGCCCCACACCAGCGGCAGATCCGCATCCAGGTCGCGGATCAGTGCGTCCACGTACTCCTCGAACGGCAGCACGCCCTTGGCCGCGTGCGAATTGAAATCGCAGTACGGGCATTTGCGCACGCACCAGGGCAGGTGCACGTAGAGCGACAGCGGCGGCGGAATCAGCTGGGGCATTGCGCTAGGCGTACTTCACAGCGACAACGCATGCAGCTTGTGCTGCAACGTGGCCAGCGCCACCGCACGATGGCTTAGGCGGTTCTTCAACCCAGTGTCCATTTCCGCAGCGGTCAGGCCATACACCGGATCCAGAAACACCGGGTTGTAGCCGAAGCCGCCATCGCCGCGCGGCTGCGTGGTGATCACGCCTTCCCAGCTGCCTTCGGCGATCAGTGGTTGCGGATCTTCCGGATGCCGTAGCAAGACGATCACCGCATAAAACCGCGCGCTGCGGCGATCGGCCGGCACATCGCGCATGGCATCGAGCAACTTGGCATTGTTGGCCAGCGCATTGGTCGGGCTACCGGCATAGCGCGCGCTGTACAAGCCGGGTGCGCCATCCAATGCGTCCACAATCAACCCGGAGTCATCGGCCAGCGCCGGCAACCCCGTCACTGCGCTGGCATGGCGCGCCTTGATCAAGGCGTTTTCGACGAAGGTCAGGCCGGTTTCCGGCACATCTTCCACGCCGAGGTCGCCTTGCGCGACGATGCGCAGCGGCAGGTCGGCCAGCATGGCGCGCAGTTCTTCCAGCTTGCCGGCGTTGCCGCTGGCCAGGACCAGTTGTTTCATTGCTTGGGCTCCAGCAGATCCCACTTGGTGCCGTACAGATCGCGAAACACCACGACCGTGCCGTACGGCTCTTTGCGCGGGGTTTCCAGAAATTCCACGCCGAAGGCCTGCATGGCCGCATGGTCGCGCCAGAAGTCGTCGGTGTAGAGGAAATGATCCACTCGCCCTCCGGTCTGATCGCCGATGCGAGCGCGTTGCGCGGCGTCGGCCGGCTGCGCGAGCAGCAAGCCGGCGTCCTGCGCACTGCCAGGGCCGATCACCACCCAGCGCTTGCCGTCATCGAGTTGGCGATCCTGCAACACATGGAAACCCAGCGCGCCGGTGTACCAGGCAATGGCCGCATCGTAATCGGCAACCAGCAAGGTGGTCAGGGCGATACGACGGCTCATCCGGCCAGCGCAGCGCGTTGCAGGGCGAACAGTTCGCCCATGCCCTTTTCGGCCAGGGCGAGCAGCGCATTGAGTTCGTCGCGACGGAACGCGTGGCCTTCGGCAGTGCCCTGCAGCTCGATGAAACCGCCGCCATCGTTCATCACCACATTCATGTCGGTGTCGCAGTCGCTGTCTTCGGGGTAATCCAGGTCCAGCACCGGCTCGCCGCGATAGATGCCCACCGACACCGCGGCCACCGCGCCGATCAGCGGGTGCTTCTTGATGTCGCCGCGCTTGAGCAGCAGGTTCACCGCATCGGCCAGCGCCACGTAGGCGCCGGTGATCGCCGCGGTGCGGGTGCCGCCGTCGGCCTGCAGCACGTCGCAGTCCAGGGTGATGGTGCGCTCGCCCAGCGCAGTGCGGTCCACGCAGGCGCGCAATGCGCGGCCGATCAGGCGCTGGATTTCCAGCGTCCGCCCGCCCTGCTTGCCACGTGCGGCTTCGCGGTCGGAACGGGTGTGGGTGGAGCGCGGCAACATGCCGTATTCGGCGGTCACCCAGCCTTCGCCCTTGCCGCGCAGGAAGTTCGGGACGCGGTTTTCCACGCTGGCGGTGCACAGCACGCGGGTGTCGCCGAAGCTCACCAGCACCGAGCCTTCGGCATGGCGGGTGAAGGAGCGTTCGATGCGCACCGGGCGCAGCTGATCGGCCGTGCGGCCGCTGGGACGGGAAAAGGTCATGCGATGAGTCCGGAAGTCGGGAGGTGGGTCTTGGCGCCAATGCACGGCGGGCAGCAGCCGGCCGGTGTGGGCGGCTAGGGTACCATTCGCGCTTTGACGGTACGGGATTGACGATGATCCGAAGCATGACCGCGTTTGCCGGCGGCGAACGCATCACGCCCTGGGGCACGCTGGGTTGCGAGCTGCGCTCGGTCAACCACCGCTTTCTGGAAGTGGGCGTGCGCCTGCCCGAAGAACTGCGTGCGCTGGAACCGTTGCTGCGCGAACGCGTGGCAGCCAAGAACAGCCGCGGCAAGCTGGACCTGACGTTGCGCCTGCGCGCGCCGGACAACGCGCAGACGCTGGCGGTCAACGAATCGCTGCTGCAGGAACTGGGTGCGCTGGCCACGCGGCTGGACGGGCTGTTTCCCAAGTTGCAGGTGGGCTTCACCGATCTGCTGCAGCTGCCGGGCGTCCTGCAGGTGCAGGACGTGGATGCGCCTGCGCTGCAGGCACAGGCGATGGCCTTGCTCGATGAAGTGGTCGACAGTTTTGTGGTTGCGCGCGAGCGCGAAGGTGGCAAGCTGGCCGAGGCGATCAGCGAACGTGTGGACGCGATCGAACGCATCGCCGCCGAGGTGCGCATCTTGATTCCGGTGATCCGCGAGGGGCAGCGCGCCAAGCTGGCTGCACGCCTGGCCGATCTGCCGCATCCGGTGGACGCTGGCCGCGCCGAGCAGGAACTGGTGCTGTGGTTGCAGAAGCTCGATGTGGACGAGGAACTGGACCGCCTGTCCAGCCACATCGCCGAAATCCGCCGCGTGCTCAAGCAGCGCGAGCCAGTCGGCCGTCGCCTGGACTTCCTGCTGCAGGAATTCAACCGCGAAGCCAATACCCTGGGTTCCAAGTCGGTGGACAGCCGCACGTCCAATGCCGCGGTGGATCTGAAGGTGCTGATCGACCAGATCCGCGAGCAGGTGCAGAACATCGAATAACCGGGATTTGGGGATTCGGGATTCGGGATGGGGCAACTGCACGCCCCTCTATCTGCGGGCTGGGTCCAATCCCGGTAGCATGTCGACCCCGGTGGTACCGGTCCGCAGCCCGTTCGCGAATCCCGACTCCCCAATCACGAATCCCTGATCTATGCGCGGCACCCTCTATATCGTTGCGGCCCCCTCGGGCGCCGGCAAGAGCAGCATCGTCAACGCCACCCTGGCGCGCGACCCGAAGATCGCCTTGTCGATCTCGTTCACCTCGCGCGCGCCACGGCCGGGCGAGCGGCATGCCGAGCACTACCATTTCGTGTCGGCCGACGAGTTCCAGGGCATGATCGAGGCGGGCGACTTCTTCGAATACGCGCTGGTGCATGGCGACTGGAAGGGCACGGCGCGGCAGTCGGTGGAGCCGCAGCTGGCGGCCGGTCACGACGTGCTGCTGGAGATCGATTGGCAGGGTGCGCGCCAGGTCCGCCAGAAGGTGCCCGATGCGGTGAGCGTGTTCATCCTGCCGCCGTCGCGCCAGGCGCTGGACGAGCGCATGCGCAAGCGCGGCCAGGACAGCGAGGACGTGATGGCGCAGCGCCTGGCTGCCGCGCGCGAAGAGATGCTGCATTTCGAAGAGTTCGATTACGTCATCATCAACGAGACCTTCGACACCGCGGTCTCGGAGATGTGCGCCATCTTCACCGCCAGCCGGCTGCGTCGGCAGGCGCAGCAGCAGCGGCATGCCGGCCTGATCCAGGCGTTGCTGGACTGAGTTGCTGGTGCGCCAGGGCCGGAGCGGCGATCGGCGATGCCAGCGTAGCGACGACGCTGCAGCTGGAAATCGATGCTCGGCCAGCGCGCCGCCGCAGCTGACAGGCCGGCGGCCGGGCCAGGCGTGGGGGCCCGTTCTGCGCACCAGGGCAGTGCTGCGGCTTGATCGATCTGCTCCAAGTGACTGATTCCAAAGCGAACTGAATGACCGCCGGTTGCCCGCCCAGCCGCGCAGGCGTACACTCCGCCCCCCTTTCCCTCATTCGATGCGCGGCCGTTGCTGGTCGCCGGGAGCCCGCATGGCCCGCATTACCGTAGAAGATTGCCTGGAAGTCGTGAACAACCGTTTCGAGCTGGTCATGATGGCCTCCAAGCGCGCCCGTCAGCTCGCCAACGGCGTGCAGCCGTTGATCGAAAACGCAGACGCCAGCGACAAGCCCACCGTGATGGCGCTGCGCGAGATCGCCGCCCGCCGGATCGACAACGCGCTGATCGATGAAGTCGAGAAGGCCGAACGCGAGCGTGCCGAGCGCGAAGCGCTGGAATGGGCCGCCGCTGAAGTGGTGGCCGACGAAGACATGTCCAAGAACGACGACTGATCGTCCCGGCCGCTGCGGTGGCCAACGATCTCCGGACAGCCCGCCTTGTGCGGGCTGTCTGCGTTTTGAGGGATGGCGCGAGCGACGGGATGACTGCGACAGGGTGGGACGCCTCCGTAGCTCGCGCTGCGCCGCCGTGTGGGGTGCATGCTGCGCGCCGCGTGCTGCATCCGACCGCTGCCCGCGACGGTGCCCTGGCCGTTTTTATCGACCTCGATGCAGCGCAGCTAACCGATCCGCGCGCTGGTCGTCAGACCGACGCCAACCACGCCCGTGCTTGCCGCTCGCGCGCCGCAGGCGTCGGCAGTCATCGTGCGCCGATGTCTTCCATCGTGTGGCGCAGCTGCCGGTCCAGCGCCTGCATGGCCTGGTACCCGCGCCGCTTTGCGGCATGCAAGCGTGCGATGTCTTCCGGCGTCGCTGCGGTGCTCGCGCCCAGGCCGCTCATCGCCGACATCGCTGCCGGCAGATCGGCAAAACCGCCGCTGGCCACGGCGGCCAGCATCGCGCTGCCCAGCAGCACCGGTTCGGCGGTGGCCGCGACCTGCACCGGTACGCCGCAGGCATCGGCCATCAACTGGCGGACCAGGCGGCTGTGGCTGGCGCCGCCGCTCATGATCACGCTGTCGAACGTCACTGCCTGCGCGCGCAGCGCATCGATGATGTCGGCCAGCCCGTAACCCAGGCCGCAGATGCCGGCCACGTACAGCGCTTCCAGACCTTGCAGGTCGTGGTCGATGGTCAGCCCGGCGATCATCGCGCGGGCGTTGGGGTCGGCATCGGGAGAGCGGTTGCCCAGATACTCCGGCAGCACGTGCAGCCCGCGCGCCAGCACGGCGGCCTGGGATGCACTGCCAACGCGTGCCAGCACGCGCTCTTCCAGCCACTGCAGTACATCGCGGCCTGCAGCGGTCGCCTGCGCGTTGGCGTCGGCATAGCCCGGATGGGAGCGCACCAGGGTGTCGATTGCGATGCCGGCGGCGGATTGGCCACCTTCGTTGAGCCACAGCCCCGGGACCAGTGCGGAGCCGTAAGGCCCCCACACGCCGGGCGTGAAGCATGGCGTCTGGGTGCTGGCCAGCACGCAGGCCGAAGTGCCGAAGATATAGGCCAAGCGTGCGGTGAGCGGCATCGGCTGGCCATCTGCAGACGGGCTGGCGAGCGTGCCGATGGCACCGGCGTGGGCATCGATCAACGCCGCGCCCACTGCGGTGCCCGCACGCAGGCCCAGCTCGCCGGCAGCGCGCGCTGTCAGCCCCCGGCCCAGTGCCGTGCCCGGCGGCACCACGGTGCTGCCGATCCGCGCGGCCGCATCGTCCAGCAGGTCGGCCAGGCCGATGCGTTCGAAGTAACGCCGGCTCCAGCCTCCGTCGTGCTGCACGTAGGTCCACTTGCAGGTCACCGTGCACAGCGAACGCGCGGTGCTGCCGGTGGCGCGCCAGCTCAGCCAATCGGCCAGGTCGAAGAAGTGCGCCGCGCGCGCGTAGCTGTCCGGCAGGTGCTGCTTGAGCCACAGCAGCTTGGGAGTCTGCATCTCCGGAGAAATCTGCCCGCCGACGTAGCGCAGCACCGGCTCGTCGGTGGCATTGATGGACGCGGCCTGGGCGATGGCGCGGTGGTCCATCCACACGATCACATCGCGCTCGGCCTGGCCGCTGGGACTGATGCACACCGGCCCGCCGTCGGCGGCCACCGCCACCAGCGAGCAGGTGGCATCGAAGCCGATGCCGGCCACCCGCGCGGCGTCCACGCCTGCTTGCGCCAGCGCGGCGCGGATCGCCTGCACGCAGGCCTGCCAGATGTCTGCCGAGGATTGCTCGACCATCTCGCCGGGCAGGTACCAGGTCTGGATGGCGTGGCGCGCGGTGCCGAGCAACTGTCCGTGCGCGTCGAACAGCCCGGCGCGGGCGCTGCCGGTGCCCACGTCCACGCCGATGTAGATCGCCTCGTTGGTCGCTTGCATGATTTACCAGCAGGTATAGCCGCCGTCGGCCAGCACGATACTGCCGGTCATCAGGCTGGCGGCAGGGGAGGCCAGGAACAGCGCCACCGAGGCGATTTCTTCCACTTCGCCCAGCCGCCCCATCGGCGTACCGCCGATCCAGGCGTCGTACATCGCCGGATCTTCCTTGACGAAGGCATTGAGTGGCGTGGCGATGTAGGTCGGCGCGACTGCATTGACGCGCACACCGCGCGCGCCCCACTCGGCGGCCAGCGATTTGGTCAGGTGATGCACCGCGGCCTTGGAAGCGTTGTAGTAGGCCTGCGCCTGCGGTTTGTTGACGATGAAGCCGGACATCGAGCCGACATTGACGATCACGCCATCGCCGCTGTCCAGCATGTGCTTGCCGAACGCGCGGCAGCACCAGAACGTGCCGTTGAGATTGACGTCGATGACGTTGAGCCAGTGCTCGTCGGTGACCGTTTCGGCCGGGGTCTGGCTACGGGCGATGCCGGCGTTGTTGACCAGGATGTCGACCTTGCCGAACTGGGAGTTCAACGCATCGGCCACGCTGGTGACGCGTGCCGAATCGGTGACGTCCATCTGCACGACCTGCGCATCCAGTCCCTTGCTGCGCAGCGTGGCCAGGCCTTGCTCGGCCACATCGCCATCGTGATCGGCGATGACCACCTTGGCACCGGCTTCGGCCAGCGCCTGGCAAATGGCCAGACCGATCGCGCGGCCGCCGCCAGTGACGACCGCCACACGGCCATCGAGTTTGAACTTGTCCAGATACATCGGCATATCTCCTGCTGGTCTTGATCGTGGGGGAGTGGCGAGAACGGGGGAGGAACAACGAGGAAGTGGTGCGCTCAGCGCATGGCCTGTTGCTGCGCGTCGAAGCGGTGCAGATGCTCCGGGTCGGGGATCAGGGTCACCGTCTCGCCGACGTGCACACGCAGATCGCCGGTGCAGCGCGCATCGACCGTGCCCACGCCGGGGATCTCCACGTACACGAAGGTGTCGCTGCCCAGGTGCTCGGCCTGGATCACGCTGCCCTGCCAGGCATCGCCGGTGCCGGGTGCGGAGCTGCCGCGCTGCACGTCGATATGTTCCGGGCGTACCCCGAGCGTGGCTGCGCCGTGGCGCGCGGCTGCCTCGCCCTGCAGCAGATTCATGCGTGGCGAGCCGATGAAACCGGCCACGAACACGTTGGCAGGGCGTTCGTACAACTCCAGCGGCGTGCCCACCTGTTCGATACGTCCGGCCTGCAGCACCACGATCTGGTCGGCCATGGTCATCGCTTCGACCTGGTCGTGGGTGACATACACCGCGGTGGTCTTGAGTTGCTTCTGCAGGCGGGTGACTTCCAGCCGCATCTGCACGCGCAGGGCGGCATCCAGATTGGACAGCGGCTCGTCGAACAAAAACCCCTTGGGCTCGCGCACGATGGCCCGGCCGATCGCCACGCGCTGGCGCTGGCCGCCGGACAACTGCCCGGGCTTGCGGTCGAGATAATCGCTGAGATTGAGCACGCTGGCGGCCTGCGCCACGCGCCGCTCGATCTCGGCGCCGGGCACGCGCGCCATCTTCAGGCCGAAGGCGATGTTCTTGCGCACGCTCATGTGCGGATACAGCGCATACGACTGGAACACCATCGACAAGCCACGCTTGGCCGGCGCCAGTGCGGTGACGTCCTGGCCGTCGATGAGGATGCGCCCGCCGCTGACGTCTTCCAGCCCGGCGATCAAGCGCAATAACGTGGTCTTGCCGCAGCCGGACGGACCGACGAAGACCACGAACTTGCCATCCTCGATCTCCAGATCCGCGCCGTGGATGACCTGTGTGTCGTCGAAGGATTTGCTGACACCTTGCAGCGTGATGCGTCCCATGAACCACCTATCAAAGTTGAGTGAGCTACTTCACCGCGCCGAAGGTGAGCCCGCGCACGAGCTGCTTCTGGCAGAACCAGCCCAGCACCAGGATCGGCGCGATGGCCATGGTCGAGGCGGCCGACAACTTGGCCCAGAACAGGCCTTCCGGGCTGGAGTACGAGGCGATGAACGCAGTCAACGGCGAGGCCTGCGACGAGGACAGGTTCAACGACCAGAACGCCTCGTTCCAGGCCAGGATCACGTTGAGCAGCAGCGAAGACGCGATGCCGGGAACGGCCATCGGCGCCAGGATGTAGAGGATCTCCTTGCCGATGGTGGCGCCATCCATGCGCGCCGCTTCCAGGATGTCCTTGGGGATGTCCTTGAAGTAGTTGAACAGCATCCAGACCATGATCGGCAGGTTGCTCAGGCACAGCACGATGATCAGGCCCAGCTGCGTATCCAATAACCCGGAATCGCGGTAGAGCAGATAGATCGGCACCAGGACGCCCACCGGCGGCAGCATCTTGGTGGACAACATCCACAACAGGATGCCGCGCGTGCGCTTGGTGGGCGAGAACGCCATCGACCACGCGGCAGGGATGGCGATGGCCAGCGCGATCAGGGTCGAGCCCAGCGACACCGCCACCGAATTCCAGGCATGCGCGAAGTAGTCGCTGCGTCCCTGCACGGCGACATAGTTTTCCAGTGTCCAATGGAAGAATACGAAGCTGGGCGGGCTGGAAAACGCATCGACCTCGGTCTTGAAGCTGGTCAGCAGCATCCACAGGATGGGGAAGAAGATCACGCCGCCGACCGCCCATGCGGCGACCGTGGTGAGGAGGATCTGCAGCGTGGGAGTGCGACGGGCCATCTCAGGTCTCCAGGTTCTTGCCGACGATGCGCACCAGGAAGATGGCTGCGATATTGGCCAGCACCACGGCGATCAATCCGCCTGCCGACGCGGCGCCGACGTCGTATTGCAGCAGCGCCTGCGAATAGATCAGGTAGGCCAGATTGGTGGTCTGCAGGCCGGGCCCGCCGCCGGTGGTGACGTAGATCTCCACGAATACGGTGAGCAGGAAGATGGTTTCGATCAGCACCACGATGGTCAGCGGGCGCGCCAGATGTGGCAGGGTCAGATGGAAGAAGCGGTCCAACGCTCCGGCGCCGTCCATCAGCGCCGCTTCCTGCTGTTCTTCATCCAGTGACTGCAACGCGGTCAGCAGGATCAGCACCGCAAACGGCAACCATTGCCAGGCCACGATGACGATGATGGAGAACATCGGGTACTGGGTGAACCAGTCGATCGGGGTCAGCCCCACGCTCTGCCAAAGCCACGCCAGCAGCCCGGACACCGGATGCATCAGCAGGTTCTTCCAGATCAGCGCGCTCACCGTCGGCATCACGAAGAACGGCGCGATCAGCATCAAGCGCACGATGCGGCGGCCCACGAACACCTGGTCCAGCAGCAGCGCGATCAGCACCCCGAACACCGCAGTGATCGCCAGCACCGACCCGACCAGCGACAAGGTATTGCCCAGCGATGACATGAAGGCCGGGTTGCCCAGGAAGTAGCGGTAGTTGCCCAGCCCGACGAAAGTCTTTTCCGGCGTGAGCAGGTTGTAGTTCAACGTGGAAAACCACACCGTCATCGCCAGCGGCACGATCATCCAGGCCAGCAGCAGCACGATCGACGGCGCGATCAGGAACCGTGCGAGTTTTTGCGTTTGATGCGTGGCCATCGGCAAGGTCCAGGATGAAGGTAGGCAGCGCGCCTGCGATGCATGGCAGCGGACCGCTGCGTCGACGCAGGGGCGGGCGTCGAACGCACGGCCGGGTCGGGCGTCAGAAGTTCAGGCTGACCTGCAGGCCGAGGATGGTGGCGTTGTCGCCATCCAGTCCGCCCGGATGACGGATGTACTGCACGCTGGGCATCACTTCGATCCCGCGGCTGACGGCAATGTTGTAATTGAGCTCGATGGGATATTCGTAGCGCTGCACGCCGATGGCCGCCGCGCCCGCGGGCAGGCGCTGGTTGTAGCGGGTCTGCGCCGCACGCAGGCGATCGCTGAGTGCATTGCGGCCGATCGCCACGCCGACGCGGTCGTTGGGGCGCGCGGCGGACAGTCCTTTCCAGAACCCGCCGACGGCCAGCACCTGACCCACCGTGCTGACCTGGTCGTCGGCGTCGATGATGCTGGCGAACAGCCGCAAGCCGCCCCCGGCGCCATTGCTGGTGACCTGTTGTTCAACGTTGGCGTAGAACGCGCGGTCGGTGTCCTGCAGCGCGGCCGGATCGGTGCCGAGGCTGGTCGGCACGCCCGAGCGGGTGTAGACGCGCGGTTGATCGTTGCTGTTGCGGGTCGTGCCGATCCGGTAGTCGCCATCGATCCCGTTGCCGTAGTCGGGCTTGTACTCCACTTCGGCCACCAGCAGGGTACCGTGGTCGTCGCCGGAGGTGCCGAGCTTGAGGCCTTGGTCGGTGGATCGGTTCTGCGGGTTGGCATCGTAGCCGCCCACGCGGAAAAACCAGCGTTTGTCCGGGCTGAAAGTGACCACGCCGCCCCAGGCGCTGAGCGGGTCGCCATACCAGTTGTTGCTGATGTAGTTGGACGAGCCGCCGCTGCAGAAGGTCAGGTGCTGGTAGTTGCAATTCAGCGCGAAGAAGTCGGCGCTGGGATACAGGCGGCCGCCCTTCAGTGTCAGCCTGTCCTCGAACAGGCGCTGGGTCAGCGAGAACTGGGTCAGGCGTGTGACATCGCCGCGTCCGAAGATCTGCTGCGATTGCAGGAGCGTGGGGATGCCTGCGGTGTTGTTGATCAACTCGCCGTTGCGATTGGTGATCTCCAGCTTGAAATCGGCGCCGGACCAGCCCCACAGCCGTTGCAGATCGAAGTAGCCGCCCAAAAAGAATTGATCGGCATAGGCAGTGCGTTCGCGCAGCCCGCCGGAGGTGTTGTGCGCGGTCTGGCTGAAGTGCGCCAATTTGAACTGGATGCCGTCATCGGCCAGCCGGCTGCGCAGGCCGCCCCAGTCGCCGCCGATATGCTTGTCCGGATCGAATGCCTGGGCGCTGGCCTGGGTGCAGGCCATACCGGCGAGCAGCATCGTCAGCGCAGGTGTGGTGTGCCTGATCTTCATCGATTGCCTCGTGGGAAGGTGCGGCGCCGTGACGCCGGAACATATCTGTGGCAAGGGGGCGGCCGGGCGGGGCGCCCGGCCCATCGCAGCGGCTTAGCGTTTGGGGTAACCGGCCCGCTGCATCTCGCGCTCGGTGGCGGCCTGCGCGTTCTTCAACGCGTCATCGACGCTGATCGAGCCGGTGAGCGCAGCGGAAAACTGCTGGCCCACGGTGGTGCCGATCGACTGGAACTCGGGAATGGCCGCGTACTGCACGCCGACATAGGGTACCGGCTTGACCGTGGGGTGATGCGTGTCGGCGCCCTGGATGGCAGCCAGGGTCTGCTTGGCGAAGGGGGCGGCCTTGAGGTAGTCGGCAGTGGTGTACAGCGACTGGCGCGTCCCCGGCGGAACATTGCCCCAGCCTTCCTTGCCGGCCACCAGCTCGGTGTAGTCCTTGCTGGTGGCCCAGGCGATGAATGCCTGCGCCTTGTCGGCCTTGTTCGAGCTGGCCGGGATGGCCAGATTCCAGGCCCACAGCCAGCCGGTGGTCTTGCCCTTGCCCGCGTCCGGCGCCGCAGCAAAACCGACCTTGTCCGAGACCTTGGATTCGCCGGGATTGCTGATGAACGATGCGGCCACCGTGGCATCGACCCACATCGCGCACTTGCCTGCGGTGAACAGCGCAAGGTTCTCGTTGAAGCCGTTGGATGCGGCACCCGGCGGGCCGGCCTGCTTCATGACATCCACATAGGTCTGCAGTGCGGCCTTCCATTCCGGCTGGTCGAACTGCGGTTTCCATTGTTCGTCGAACCAGCGCGCACCGAAGGCATTGCCCATCGCGCTGATCAAGGCCATGTTCTCGCCCCAGCCGGCCTTGCCGCGCAGACAGATGCCGTAGATGCCGGCCTGCTTGTCGGTCATCTTGCGGGCGGCGTCGGCCACGAAGCTCCACGAGGGCTGCACCGGCATGCTCAGGCCGGCCTTTTGCAGCAGGTCGGTGCGGTACATCAGCATCGAGCCTTCGGCGTAGAACGGCGCGGCATACACCTGTCCCTTGTGACTGACCGCGTCGCGGATCTGCGGGATCAGATCGTCCACCTGATAGTCCGCATCGAACGTCAGCGGCTTGAGCCAGCCGCGCTCGGCCCAGATCGGTACCTCGTAGGTGCCGATGGTCAGTACATCGAACTGGCCGCCCTTGGTGGCGATGTCGGTGGTGACGCGCTGGCGCAGCACGTTCTCTTCCAGCGTGACCCACTCAAGCTTGATCTGCGGATGGGTGGCGGTGAAATCCGAGGTGAGCTTCTGCATGCGGATCATGTCGCCGTTGTTGACCGTGGCGATCACCAGGGTGTCTGGCTTGGACGCCGCGCCGCCGTCGTGCGTGCCGCCGCCGCATGCCGCCAGTGTGGCGCTCAGTGCCGCGCCGATCAGGGTCTTGATCGAAGTGTTCATACCGATGCCTCAGCGTGAGGTTGGTTGAGTAAATGCCCGTGTGATGCGCATATGCCCACGGCCTTGCCGCGCTGTAAAGCACTTTCGATCGTGCAGCGCAGCATCGCCGCGCACGCCAACGTGCCCGTGCATGCCGGCAAATTTCAGCAATGAACTGCCATCCAGCCCCGCTGCGATTGCGCCGCTCAGCTGGCGAGCAAGGCCTTGGCGGTGTACTCGTCGGTGATCAGGCCATTGAGGATGCGGCCCTTCAGCGCGGCCTTGATCGGGCCCACCTTGGCGTTGCCCACGGCCACGCCGATCGACAGGCTGGTCGCCGGCACCGGATGCGGCACGCTGGTCAAACGCAGGTTGGTGCCTGCATCGATAATGTCGCCGGTTGCGGTGAGCGCCCAGCCGATCACTTCGCCCACTGCGCCCAGCCGGATCAGGTCCAGCAGTTCGGTGCGGCTGATGAAGCCATCCACATGCAGGGGCGCGGTCTGATCGAGCTGACCGACACCGACCAAGCGCAGATCGGCCTTTGCGGCGATCGCACGGACCCTGCGCACCGCCTCGATTCCCAGCAGCGTTTCGCGCTCTTCCTGCGAGGACAGAAACACCGGCAGCGGCATCGGGTAGTGCTGCGCGCCGGTCAGGTCGGCCAGGCGGGCCACTGCATCGAACGGACTGGCCGAGCCATCCGGGGAAATGTTGCCGACCAGCGAAACCAGCTGATGATTCCGCGTCTGCATCGCGGGGATGCGCTCCACTGCCGCGCGCATGGCACGGCCGGTGCCGATGCCGATGATGCTCGGGGTGTCGCTGCGCAGGGTGGATTCCAGCAGCGCCGCGGCACGTTCGGCGACACCGGTGACCAGGTGCGGGTCGGCCGGGTCGGTGGGCGCGACCTCGCAATAGCGCATGCCGAAACGGTCCTGCAGCTGCGCGGCCAGATCCATGCAGGCGGCGATCGGATGTTCCAGCCGGAAGGTGATCAACCGCTGGCTCAGGCACAACGACACCAGGCGCTGCGCTGTTGCGCGCGAGACCTTGAGCTTGCGTGCGATCTCGTCCTGGGTGTTGCCGGCGATGTAGTACAGCCAGCCCGCCCTGGCTGCGGCATCGAGTCGGCTGGTGTCGTTATCGGGGTTTGCCATCGTCACATCTGTCTGCGTGGAAGTCTCAGCCTAACGTAGTGCCCCGGCGCTGGGTTCCGATGGCACCCAGCGCTGCGGCGACGGCCGGCATGTCTGCGAACACCTGCGATGCGCCTGCGGCAGCGAGCGACACGGCGGCGGCCGCGGTTGCGCGGTGATGGCCGCCGCCGGTGAATCCCCAGACCTGCATCCCGGCCGCACAGGCGGCCAGCACGCCGCTGGGGCTGTCTTCGATCACCAGGCAGGACGCTGGCTCGACCTGCATGCGTGCGGCGGCGAGCAGGAACAGATCCGGCGCAGGTTTGCCGCGGGCGACCTGCTCGGCGGTGTAGATGTGCGCGCCAAAATGACCGGCCAGGCCGGTGACCTGCAAGCACAGGCGCACCCGTTCCAGATGGCTGGACGAGGCGACGCAGCGCGGTATCTGCAGTGCGTCCAGCAGCGCGGCCACGCCCGCCATCGGCTGCAGCTCAGTGGCAAAGCGTGCCAGCAACGCGGCATTGAGGTCGCGCTCGAAGGTGTCCGGCAGTGTGCGCTCCAGCGTCTGCACATGCGCACGCACGCTGCCCAGGCTGCGCCCGAGGAAGTGCTGCTGGACCCCGTCGATGTCGATGTCCACGCCGTGTTGCTGCAGTGCCTGGGCCAGGACCGCGCACGCCAACGGCTCGCTGTCGACCAGCACGCCGTCGCAATCGAAGATCAGCAGGTCGGGGGGAGCAAGCATGGGTGGAGTCCCTGGAGTGGCGCGGGTCCGAGTGTAGCAGTCGGGCAAATGCCGCTTGGCTGGGCAGAATTGCAGGCCGCGCGTCCGGGGCCGCTACGGCTGGCGCGGGGCGGCGACGCAGCGGCCGATCGCAGCCAGCCAACCTGTCCGCAGTGCATGCCGCGTTGCCGCAAACCGGCCACTGGCATAGTCTTCGCGCATGAACCCAGGCCCCACTGCCCAGGCGACCGTGGCGACGTCCCCGTCTTCCGACCCGGCCATCCCCGACTACGTCCTGCACCTCGAGCGCGCTGCCAGCTACCTTCCCAAGGAGCAGCTGCCGATCCTGCGCCGTGCCTGGGAAGTCGGTGCCACTGCGCATGCCGGCCAGACCCGCAAGTCGGGCGAGCCCTACATCACCCACCCGGTGGCGGTGGCCGGCGTGCTGGCCGAGTTGGGCCTGGACATGGAATCGCTGATCGCCGCGATCCTGCACGACACCATCGAAGACACGCCGCTGACGCGCGAAGAACTGGCGTCCGAGTTCGGCGAAGCGGTGGCCGAACTGGTCGATGGCGTCACCAAGCTGGACAAGCTCAAGTTCCGCGACCGCCAGGAAGCGGCGGCCGAAAGCTTCCGCAAGATGCTGCTGGCGATGTCGCGCGATCTGCGCGTGATCATGATCAAACTGGCCGATCGCCTGCATAACATGCGCACGCTCGGCGCGCAGAGCACCGAAGCGCGTGGCCGCATCGCCCGCGAGACGCTGGAAATCTACGCACCCATCGCGCAGCGCCTGGGCATGAGCCTGATCAAGTCCGAGCTGCAGAATCTGGGCTTCCGCGCCTTGTATCCGTGGCGCCACGCCATCATCGAAAAACATATCCGCAGCCAGCCGGTGGTGCGGCGCGAATCGATGGCGCAGGTGGAAGTGCAACTGTCGCAGCGGCTGGCCAAGGAAGGGCTGGAGCATCGGCTGGTCAGCCGCATCAAGACGCCCTGGAGCATCTATTCCAAGATGCACGAAGAGAACAAATCCTTCGACCAGGTGATGGATGTGTTCGGCTTCCGCCTGGTGGTGCGCACGGTGGCCGATTGCTATCACGCGCTCGGTGCGGTGCATGCCAGCTTCAAGCCGCTGGACGGGCGCTTCCGCGATTTCATCGCGATCCCCAAGGCCAACGGCTACCAGTCCTTGCACACCGTGCTGTTCGGACCGTACGGCTCGCCGATCGAAGTGCAGATCCGCACCGAAGAGATGGACCTGATCGCCGAACGCGGGGTGGCTGCGCACTGGACCTACAAGGTCGGCTCGGCCTCCCCCAATAGTGCGCAGAGCCGCGCGCACGACTGGATCGTGGATCTGATCGATTCGCAGCGCGCCGCCGGTTCGTCGCTGGAATTCCTGGACAACGTCAAAGTCGACCTGTTCCCGGACGAGGTCTATCTGTTCACGCCCAAGGGCAAGATCCTGGCGCTGCCGCGCAATTCCACTGCGCTGGATTTCGCCTACGCGGTGCATACCGATGTGGGCAACCGCGCCGTGGCCTCGCGGGTTGACAAGAAACTTGTGCCCTTGCGCACCAAGCTGGTCAGCGGTCAGGCGGTGGAAATCATCACCGCACGCTCGGCCACGCCCAAGCCGCAGTGGCTGGAATTTGTGGTCAGCAGCAAGGCGCGCACGGCGATCCGTCACCAACTCAAGCAGCTCGAGCACGAAGATGCGGTGCAACTGGGTCATCGCATGCTGGACCGCGCGCTGGAAGCAATGGACTCCTCGCTGGAACGGCTGCCCAAGGGCCGCCTGGACGCTTTCCTCAACGAGCACCGCTATCCACGTTTGGAAGCGTTGCTGGCCGATGTGGCGCTCGGCAACTGGATGCCCAATCAGGCCGCGCAGGCGCTGATGGCTTACGCGGAATTGCGTGGGGGCGGCCTGTCCAAGCATTCGCACGAAAAGATCCTGATCGACGGCAGCGAACGCGGCGTGATCAGCTTCGCCAATTGTTGTCAGCCGATTCCCGGCGACGAGATCATGGGCTACCACACCGCCGGCAAGGGCATCGTGGTGCATCGCCTGGATTGCCCGAACCTGGCCGAGCTGCGCAAGTCGCCCGAGCGTTGGGTGCCGATCGATTGGGACTCCAATGTGACTGGCGACTACGACACCGCGCTTGTGGTCGAAGTGGAAAACCGCACCGGCGTGCTGGCCCAGCTGGCTGCGGCGATTGCGCAGAGCCAGTCCAATATCGAGCGCGTGGATTACCTGGACCGCGATTTCAACGCGGCGGTGCTGCGCTTCAACATCCAGGTCCGCGACCGCCGCCACCTGGCCGAAGTGATGCGCCGGCTGCGGCGCCTGCATGTGGTGCAGAGCGTGGGGCGGCAGTAGAAGCGGCGAACAAACCGTAGCGAGCAGTCTCAGGTGGCTGTAGGCGTCGCGCTCAAAGCCGGCGTGTACGCGTGGTCCATGCCGCACCGGGCACCGGCCGCACCCGCCGGGCGGTGCGCACAGTCGTGTTGCCAGTTGCTTTGAATCCGGTCCTGGCGTTGGACATTGGCTGCGCCGCCGTGCGTCTGTGACAGTGCACGCGGCTTGCCCGGCTCAGGCGATCAAACGGCGCAGCGCAGGGTTGTCGTTATCCTGTTTCCACACCAGGTGCAGCTCCACCGGCGTGGCCGGGGTGTCCTCGCGCAGCGGCAGGTACACGATGCCGGCGTAACGCAGGCCGCTGGCGCCTTCGGGCACCAGCGCCATGCCCATGCCGCCGCGTACCAGCGCCAGCACCGAATGGATCTGGCTGACGTACTGCACCGAGCGCGGCGCGATGCCGCGCGCACCGAACAATTGCGCCAGCAGATCGTAGAAGTAACGCGCCTCGTCCGGTGCGTAATTGACCAGCGGCTGGCCGTGGAAATCCTGCAGACGCAGGCTGTCGCGGTGCGCCAGCGGCGCGTCTTCCGGCAGCGCGGCGATCAGCGGTTCGCGTGCCACGCAGCGGCTATGCAGGCCCTGGCGTTGGATCGGCGGGCGCAACAGTCCGATATCCAGCCGGCCTGCATCCAGTGCGTCCAGTTGCGCCAGGCTGACCATCTCCTTGAGTTGCAGATCCACATCCGGCGCTTGCCTGCGCCACCGCGCGATGGCCTCGGGCAGGAAGCGGTAACTGGCACCGGCGGTGAAACCCACCGACACGTTGCCGGCATCGCCGGTGCCGATCCGGCGTGCGCGCAGGCCGGCGTTTTCGGCCATGCGCAGGATCGCGCGCGCTTCGGCAAGCAAACTGCGCCCGGCCTGGGTCAGTCGCACATGCCGGCTGTTGCGCTCCAGCAGCGCGGTGCCGACGCTGTGCTCCAGCAACTGGATCTGCCGGCTGAGCGGCGGCTGGGTCATGTTCAGGCGCTCGGCTGCGCGACGGAAATGCAGTTCGTCGGCGACGGCGACAAAGCAACGCAGCTGCTGCAGATCGAACATGGTGGATGCGCCTCGCATGGCAAAACAGGTGAATTGGATGCTGCACCCGCAACATCGCTTCGCCGCCAGCGCCAATGAATAGGCTGTGCCCTGCCAACAACCACGTTGGCGGGCGCAACCGGCCATAATTACGCAGCGTCGAAAAAGCGTTGCAAAGCAGCCATTTGCGGCGCACTACGTCGATTGATGATGTAATTGATTCAATTTGTGTATCAAACAATACGTCCTTTGATTTGGACCGGCAACGATCTGCGTTTCTAGGATCAACCGCATCCCCCGCCCAGGAGCGTTTGTCCGATGAGCAGCAGATACACCCCGTCCGAAATGGCCCAAGCGCTGGGCGCCGGGCTGTTGTCGTTTCCGGTGACCCATTTCGATGCCGACCTGGCCTTCGACGAACCCGCCTACCGCAGCAATCTGGACTGGCTGTCTTCGCACCCGGCCGCCGGGCTGTTTGCCGCCGGCGGCACCGGCGAACTGTTTTCGCTGACGCTGGATGAAGTGAATCGCGCCGTGCGAGCAGCGGTGACCCAGACCGCCGGCCGCATGCCGGTCATCGCACCGGCCGGTTACGGCACCGCGATCGCCATGGAGATGGCGCAGGCCGCCGAGCGCAACGATGCCGACGGCATCCTGCTGTTTCCGCCGTACCTCACCGAGTGCGATGCCGATGGCGTGGCCGACCATGTCGAGCGCGTCTGCAAGGCGACCAGGCTGGGCGTGATCGTCTACGGCCGCGCCAACGCCAAGCTCGACGACGTGACGCTGGCGCGGGTGGCCGAGCGTTGCCCCAACCTGGTGGGCTACAAGGACGGCATCGGCGATGTGGATCGCATGACCCGCATCTACGCACGCCTTGGCGACCGATTGCTGTACGTGGGCGGACTGCCCACCGCCGAAACCTTCGCGCTGCCGTATCTGGAAATGGGCGTGACCACGTATTCGTCGGCCATCTTCAATTTCCTGCCCGAGTGGGCGCTGGCGTTTTATGCAGCGGTGCGTGCGCGCGACCACGTCACCATCTACCACGAGCTCAATGACTTCGTGTTGCCGTACACCGTGCTGCGCAATCGCCGCGCCGGTTATGCGGTGTCGATCGTCAAGGCCGGCATGCGCGCGGTCGGCCGCCCGGCCGGTCCGGTCCGCACGCCGCTGGCCGACCTCAACGAGGACGAATTCGCCCAGCTCAAGCAACTGATCGGAGGACGCCGCTGATGCACAGCATCACGGGCCAATCGCTGATCGGGCAGCGCGACGTGCGCGGCGCGGGGGAGCAATTTCATGCGGTGGATGCGGCCAGCGGTGCGGCATTGCAGCCGGCATTCGGCTCGGTGAGCGCACAGGATCTGGAACAGGCCTGTGCGTTGGCGCAGGCGGCGTTCGATCGTTACCGCGAAACGACGCTGGACGCGCGCGCAGTCTTCCTGGAAACCATCGCCGAGCAGATCCTGGCGCTGGGCGATGCCTTGATCGAACGCGCCATGCACGAAAGCGGCCTGCCGCGCCCGCGCCTGGAAGGCGAGCGGGGGCGCACGGTGGGGCAGCTGCGCCTGTTCGCCACCGTGGTGCGCGAAGGAAGCTGGCTGCAGGCGCGGATCGACCCGGCGCTGCCGCAACGCACGCCATTGCCGCGTGCGGATCTGCGGCAGCGGCATATCGCGCTGGGGCCGGTGGCGGTGTTCGGTGCCAGTAATTTCCCGCTGGCATTCTCGGTGGCCGGTGGCGATACCGCCTCGGCACTGGCGGCCGGCTGCCCGGTGGTGGTCAAGGCGCACAGCGCGCATCCGGGGACTTCGGAATTGGTGGGCCGTGCGATCCAGGCGGCGGTGGTGCAATGCGGTCTGCCCGAGGGCGTGTTCTCGCTGCTGTTCGACGCCGGCATCGAGATCGGTGCACGACTGGTCGCCGACGCGCGCATCAAGGCGGTGGGTTTCACCGGCTCGCGGGCCGGCGGCATGGCGCTGGTCAAGATTGCCGCCGCACGCCGCGAGCCGATTCCGGTGTATGCGGAGATGAGCGCGACCAATCCGGTGTATCTGTTGCCGCAGGCGCTGCAGACGCGCGCATCGGATCTGGGCAAAGCGTTCGTCGGCTCGCTGACCCTGGGCAGCGGGCAGTTCTGCACCAATCCCGGCTTGCTGCTGGCGATCGATGCGCCGGCGCTGGATGCATTTGTCGCCTCCGCAACGCAAACGCTGCAGGCCGTGTCGCCGGCAGCGATGCTCACCGCAGGCATTGGCCAGGCTTACGCGCAAGGCGTCCAGCGTCTGGCCGCGCACCCGCAGGTCAGCACACTGGCACGCGGCGCTGCGGCGGACGCCGGGCGCTGCCCGGCGGCGTTGTTCGGCACCGACGCCGATGCCTTCCTGGCCGATGAAGCGCTGCAGGCCGAAGTCTTCGGCGCCTCGTCGCTGCTGGTGCGTTGCAGGGACATCGAACAGCTACGTGCGCTGAGCGAGCACCTGGACGGCCAGCTCACCGCCACCTTGCACATGGAGGCGGGCGATACCGAACTGGCCGCCGCCTTGCTGCCGGTGCTGGAGCGCAAGGCCGGACGCATCCTGGTCAACGACTGGCCCACCGGCGTGGAGGTCTGCCACGCGATGGTGCACGGCGGCCCGTTCCCGGCCACCTCCGACAGCCGCAGCACCTCGGTCGGCACGCTGGCAATCGATCGCTTCCTGCGCCCGGTCTGCTACCAGGATCTGCCGGCGGCGCTGTTGCCTGCCGCCGTCGCGCACGACAACCCGCTCGGGCTATGGCGACGCGTCGATGGCGCGCTGGGACACGACTGACAGCTGCCGCAGCAACGATGCCTGAGGCGTGCCGGAGGAGGGTCCGGTACGCCATCTGCAGGCGCAACGTGGAGTACCGAAGCGCAGTGCGCTTCCATCGTCATAGGTGAGGAACGATGATGGCTATCGATTCAAAAACGGTCGGTTCAACGACGGTTCCGCGCAGGCGCTACCTGATCTTGCTGATGCTGTTCGTGGTCACCACGATCAACTATGCCGATCGCGCCACCTTGTCCATCGCCGGTTCCGCGGTCCAGGATGCGCTGGGCATCGACGCGTTGCAGATGGGCTTCATTTTTTCTGCGTTCGGTTGGGCGTATGTGGCCGGGCAGATTCCCGGCGGCTGGTTGCTCGATCGCTTTGGCTCGCGGCGCGTATACGGCCTGTCGCTGCTGATCTGGTCCTTGTTCACCGCGCTGCAGGGCTTTATCGACTGGGTGCCGGTGACCTGGGCGGTCACCATGCTGTTCGTGCTGCGCTTTCTGGTCGGCATTGCCGAAGCGCCCTCGTTCCCGGGCAATAGCCGCATCGTGGCGGCCTGGTTTCCCACTGCAGAGCGCGGCCTGGCTGCGTCGATCTTCAATTCCGCGCAGTACTTCGCCACGGTGGCGTTCGCGCCGTTGATGGGCTGGCTGGTGCACGCCTGGGGCTGGGAGCATGTGTTTCTGGTGATGGGCGCGGCGGGCGTGTTGCTGGCGCTGGTGTGGCGCAAGACCATCTATGCCCCGCGCGAACATCCCCGCCTGAGCGCGCAGGAGCTGGACTACATCCAGCGCAACGGCGCGCTGGTGGACATGGAGCAGGGCAACACGCCCGGCCGCCAGCCCAAGGGCACGCAATGGCATTACGCCAAGCAGTTGTTGTGCAACCGCATGTTGCTGGGCGTGTACATCGGCCAGTACTGCATCACCACGCTGACGTATTTCTTCCTGACCTGGTTTCCGGTGTACCTGGTCAAGGAGCGCGGCATGTCGATCCTGGAGGCGGGCTTCGTGGCGTCGTTGCCGGCGGTGTGCGGTTTCATCGGCGGCGTGCTGGGTGGCTATGTGTCCGACCGCATGGTGCGGCGGGGCTACTCGCTCACCGTCGCGCGCAAGACGCCGATCGTTGTCGGCATGTTGATGTCGGTGACGATGATCGGCTGCAACTACGTGCAGGCCGAATGGATGGTGGTCGGGCTGATGGCGCTGGCCTTCTTCGGCAAGGGCATCGGCGCACTCGGCTGGGCGGTGGTGGCCGACACCTCGCCCAAGGAAATCGCCGGCCTGTCCGGTGGCCTGTTCAATACCTTCGGCAATATCGCCGGCATCACCACGCCGATCGTCATCGGCTACATCGTCTCCACCACCGGCACCTTCGAGTGGGCGCTGGTCTTCGTCGGGCTCAATGCCTTGCTGGCGGTGGTGTCCTATCTGGTGGTGGTCGGCGAAATCAAGCGCGTGGAACTCAAGGCGCCGCCCGGCGGCCCGTCCATGCCCGTGCCCGCACCCGCACCCGCACCCGCACCCGCACCGCTGTGACCGTCCTGGGAGACTTTCGATGACTATCCACACCGCACCTGCAAGCATCGGCGCCACGCCGCGCATCACCGACATCCGCGTGGTGCCTGTCGCCGGGCAGGACAGCATGCTGCTCAACCTCAGTGGCGCGCACGCGCCGTACTTCACCCGCAATGTGCTGGTGCTGCGCGATTCGTCCGGACGCACCGGCGTGGGCGAAGTGCCTGGCGGCGCGGCCATCGCCGGCTTGCTGCAGGAGGCTGCGCCGCTCATTCGCGACCGCTCCATCGCCGAGTATCAGCGCGTCCTCAATCAGGTGCGCACTGCTTTTGCCGACCGCGACAGCGCCGGCCGTGGCCTGCAGACCTTCGATCTGCGTATCACCATCCATGCGGTGACGGCCATCGAATCGGCGTTGCTGGATCTGCTCGGGCAATTCCTCGATCAACCGGTCGCCGCCTTGCTCGGCGAAGGCCAGCAACGCGACGCCGTGGATGTGCTGGGCTATCTGTTTTTCATCGGCGACCGGCGCAAGACCGCATTCGATTATCGCGACGGCAGCGGTGCCCGCGATGACTGGGAGGCTTTGCGCGACCAGGAAGCCTTGACGCCGGCATCGGTGGTGCGCCTGGCCGAAGCGGCCTACGAAAAATACGGCTTCCGCGATTTCAAGCTCAAGGGCGGCGTGCTGCGCGGCGAAGACGAGATCGAGGCCATTGTCGCGTTGCACGCGCGGTTTCCGCAGGCGCGCATCACCCTCGACCCCAATGGCGCGTGGTCGCTGGATCAGGCCATCGCCCTGTGCCGCGACATGCACGGCGTGATGGCCTATGCCGAAGATCCGTGCGGTGCGCAGGATGGGTATTCCGGGCGCGAGATCATGGCCGAATTCCGTCGCGCCACCGGCTTGCCGACCGCCACCAACATGATCGCCACCGACTGGCGGCAGATGGGCCACGCCATCCAGTTGCAGTCGGTGGATATCCCGCTGGCCGACCCGCATTTCTGGACGTTGCAGGGCTCGGTACGCGTGGCGCAACTGTGCCGCGACTGGGGTCTGACCTGGGGCTCGCATTCCAATAACCATTTCGATATTTCGCTGGCGATGTTCACCCATGTCGCAGCCGCAGCGCCTGGGCGGGTGACCGCGATCGACACGCACTGGATCTGGCAGGACGGCCAACGCCTGACCCACGACCCCTTGCAGATCGTCGGCGGCCAGATCCAGGTGCCGGCAAAGCCGGGCCTGGGTGTGGAGCTGGACATGGATGCGCTGGAGGCCGCGCATCGCACCTACCAAAGCCTGAGCCTGGGCGCGCGCGACGATGCTGCCGCCATGCAGGCGCTGATCCCCAACTGGACCTTCGACAACAAGCGGCCCTGCCTGGTGCGCTGAAGCGCCCTCATGCCTGCTGCCGGAGCGCCGGCCGCAGCGCATGGCCGCCAGTTCACCGCAGGTGGAGAACCGAGCAATGAAAAGCATGATGGCAATCAGCGGCGCCGCGCTGCTGGCGGTCGGCGCGGCCGGGCGTGCGCGTGCGCAACAACCCGATGAGGGGTTCTGGAATGGCGCGACGGCCGAAGTCACCGCACTCAACTTCTATTACAACCGCGATTTCCGCAGCGGCGACGGGCAGGGCAAGCGTGCCGAGTGGGCGCAGGGGTTCGTGGTCGATGCCCGTAGCGGCTATACCCGCGGGCCGGTCGGCGCCGGCCTGGATCTGCTGGGGATCGGCGATTTCAAGCTCGATGGCGTGCGCGCCGAAGGCGGCACCGGCCTGCTGCCCAGCAACGACGACGGTACTGCGCGACATGCGCTGATGCGGGTGGCACCCACGCTCAAACTGCGCGCCTCGCAAACCGAAGTGAAGTGGGGCAGCTTCATTCCCAACGAGCCGCTGGTGCGCGCCAGCATCACCCGCATCATGCCGGAAACATTCCAGGGCGTGATGCTGGAATCCAAGGACGTGCCCAAGCTCGATCTGCTGCTCGCGCGCTTCACCAGCGCCTGGTATCGCGATGGCGATTCGCGCGTGCCCATCACCTTGACCAACAAGAATCGCCGTTTTCTGGGCACGCCGGATTCGGATGCGTTGAATCTGCTCTCGGCAACCTACAGCGTCGTGCCCGGCACGCAACTGCGCTATCAGGGCGCGGTGATGGAAGACATCTACCGGCAGCAGCTCTATAACCTGATCCAGACGCACACCTTCGGCAAGGACCAGCTGCGTGTGGATCTGCGGTATTTCCGTACCGATGACATCGGCCAGTCGCGTGCCGGGCCGATCGACAACCGCATGTTCAGCAGCATGCTGTCCTGGCGCACGGGCGGGCACGAATTCGGCGCCGGCTATCAACGCCTGTCCGGCCCCAGCGCCATGCCCTGGCCGGGCGGCACCGACGGCAATGTCTTCAACTGGACCTTCATCAACGACTTTCTCGAACGTGGCGAGCGCAGCTGGCAGCTGCGTTACAGCATCGATGGCAAGAGCATCGGCATCCCCGGTCTCAGCGTCATGGCGCGCTACATCAGCGGCGACCATGCGCAGCCGGCCACCGATGCCGGCGAAGGCCGCGAGTGGGCCCGCGATGTCTTGACCACCTATCAATTCCAGAGCGAGCGCTTCAAGCACTTGAGCGTCATCTGGTTCAACGGCACCTTCCGCTCAAATTACCAGCGCAATGTCGATGAAAACCGCTTGATCCTGCAGTACCGCCGTCAGTTCGACAGCCCCGACCGGTAGTGCACTCCACCCCACGCCTGCAAGGTAGCCCCACGATGTCCGCAACCCAGCACCCCACCTGTTGGCTCAGCATCCGCGCCCATGCGCGCGACAACGTCGCCATCGTCGTCAACGATGACGGCGCGCCGGCCGGGGCCACCTTCCCGGATGGGCTCACCGCCATCGAACACATTCCGCAGGGCCACAAGATGGCGCTACGCGACCTGGCCGCCGGCGCGCCGGTGATCCGCCTGGGCGCGGTGATCGGCACCGCCAATGCCGACATCGCACGCGGGGCCTGGGTGAGCGAGCAATTGCTGGCGATGCCCGAAGCGCCCGATCTGGCCGCGCTGGATCTGTCGCTGCAGCCGGCACCCGTACCCGCGCCCTTGGATGGCTACACCTTCCAGGGCTATCGCAACCGTGATGGCAGTGTCGGCACGCGCAACATCCTGGGCATCATGACCAGCGTGCAGTGCGTGGTGGGCGTGCTCGGCCACGCGGTGGAGCGCATCCGCACCGAGCTGCTGCCCAAGTATCCCAATGTCGACGATGTGGTGGCGATCAATCACGTCTACGGTTGCGGCGTGGCGATCACCGCGCCGGAGGCCATCATCCCCATCCGCACGCTGCGCAATATCGGGCGCAGCCCCAACTTCGGCGGGCAGGCGCTGATCGTGGGCCTGGGCTGCGAGAAACTCGCGCCCGAGCGCCTGCTGCCGGACGATGCCAGCGCCGACGACAGCGGCGTCTACCGTCTGCAGGAAGCCAGCCTGGGCTTTGCCGACATGGTCGGTTCGATCATGGCCATGGCCGAAGAACGCCTGCGCCATCTGGACCTGCGTCGGCGCGAAACCGTGCCGGCCAGCGAGCTGGTGGTAGGCATGCAATGCGGCGGCAGCGATGCGTTTTCCGGCGTCACCGCCAACCCGGGCCTGGGCGTGGCCGCCGACCTGCTGGTACGCGCCGGTGCCACGGTGATGTTTTCGGAAAACACCGAAGTGCGCGATGGCATCCACCTGCTGGTGCCGCGCGCGGCCAATGCCGATGTCGCCAAGGCACTGGTACGCGAAATGGCCTGGTACGACGCTTACCTGGCGCGCGGTCAGGCCGACCGCAGCGCCAACACCACCCCGGGCAACAAGAAAGGCGGGCTGGCCAACATCGTGGAGAAGGCGATGGGCTCGATCGCCAAGTCCGGCTCCTCGGCGATCAACGGCGTGGTGCCGCCCGGCGAGCGGGTCAAGGGGCGCGGGCTGCAGTATTGCGCCACCCCGGCCAGCGATTTCGTCTGCGGCACCTTGCAGGTTGCGGCGGGCATGAACCTGCACGTATTCACCACCGGGCGTGGAACGCCCTACGGCCTGGGCATGGTGCCGGTGATCAAGGTGGCTACCCGCAGCGAATTGGCGCAGCGCTGGTCCGACCTGATGGACATCGATGCCGGCGGCGTGGCGACCGGCGCCAAGACGCTGGAGCAATTGGGCTGGGAGTTGTTCCGGCGCTATCTGGACGTGGCCAGCGGCCAGCGCACCTGGACCGAGCAACACCGCCTGCACAACGATCTGGCCTTGTTCAATCCGGCGCCGATCACCTAGCCCTGCCGGTTTTCCGCAGTGCTAGGTGGCGCAGCGCTCAGGGCGACTGTTGCGCCGCCGCGCAGGGGGCGATGTTTCCGAGTCGGTAGGAACGATGCGGGGCTGCACGTCTCTCGGTGTCGTGACTGCCCCCGCGCGTCGTGACGACCGTGCGCCACAGGTCGCACCCCCGGAGCATCGCGGCGCCGCAGCGCTGCCGCACCACAGCGCAACGCACCTGGCGTGGCTTCGCCCGGACCCTCACCAACCCCTCTTCCCGCAGGAGAGGGGTCAGCGTTTCCAGCAGAACAGGGGGCTAGCTTCCAGTAGAAGAGGAGCGCGCCGTTCCCTTCTCCCCCCGGGAGAAGTTGCCCTGTAGGGGCGGATGAGGGCACGTGCGCAGCCTCGTGCTCCGTCGCGCAGCCTTCAGCGGCGCACACGCACAGCCTCACCAACGCCATCGCGCGCGCGGGCGAGAGCAAGCAGACACCAGCCCATTGCAAGATGCCCAGCCCACCGGGCAACACGCCGCTACGCCAGCGGCCAACGCCTGCGCGCCGTCACCGCTCACGCCCCCATTCGCCCGGCAATGGCAGGCGCCGATACAATGCGCGTTCGTTTTCAGTGTTGACGGAGTCGCCATGTCCCAGATCATCCATACCGACCAGGCGCCTGCCGCCATCGGCCCTTACTCGCAGGCAGTGCGCGCCGGCAACACGGTGTATTTCTCCGGCCAGATCCCGCTGGATCCGGCCACCGGCGAGATCGTACCGGGCGATATCGGTGCGCAGGCGCGCCGCGCGTTCGATAACCTCAAGGCGGTGGCCGAGGCCGCCGGTGGCTCGCTCGACAAGATCGTCCGTCTGGGTCTGTACTTGACCGATCTGGGTCAGTTCGCCGCCGTCAATGCGGTGATGCAAGAGTATTTCCAGGCCCCCTTCCCGGCCCGTTCCACCATCGAAGTCTCCGGCCTGCCGAAGGGCGCCGGTTTCGAAGTGGATGCGGTGATGGTGCTCGAGTGATCCAGCGCGACTGATCCGACCCGCCGTGCCACGCGCGCGCGTCGCCACGCCGAGCCTGGCCGTCGCCGGTCAGGCCCCGCTGTCCAGCCTGCCCGGGGTCGGTCCGAAAGTGGCCGACAAGTTCGCCGCGCGCGGCATCCTGAGCGTGCAGGACCTGTGGCTGCACCTGCCGCTGCGTTACGAAGACCGCACGCGTTTGACCACCATCGCGCAGCTGCAAAGCGGCGTGCCGGCGCAGATCGAAGGGCGCGTAGAGGCGGTAGAGCGTGGCTTTCGCTTTCGACCGGTGCTGCGCGTGGCAGTGTCGGACGTGTCGCAGGGCACGCTGGTGCTGCGCTTCTTTCATTTTCGCGCCGCGCAGGTGGCGCAGTTCGCCGTCGGCACGCGTGTGCGCGTGTTCGGCACACCCAAGCCCGGCCAGCATGGCTGGGAGATCGTGCACCCCAGTTACCGTGTGCTCGCGCCGGATGAAGACGCCGGGTTGGGCGACAGCCTGGATCCGGTCTATCCGGTACTCGAAGGCGTCGGCCCGGCGACCTTGCGCAAGCTCATCGGCCAGGCGCTGGAACGTCTACCACCCGACGCCGCGCTGGAATTGCTGCCGCCGTATTGGCTGCAGGACGAGCAACTGCCATCGTTGCGCGCGGCATTGCTGACCATGCATCGCCCGCCAGTTGGTACCGATCCGCAGCAACTGCTTGCCGGAGGACATCCGGCCCAGCAGCGCCTGGCGATCGAAGAGCTGCTGGCGCATCAACTCAGCCTGCGCCGGCAACGTATCGCATTGCAGCGCTTCCACGCGCCCAGCCTGCCCGGCAACGGCACGTTGGTGCAGCAATTGCGCTGCGCCCTGCCGTTTCAGCTCACCGGCGCGCAGCAGCGGGTGTTCGAGCAGATCGCGCACGACCTTGCGCAACCCTCGCCGATGCTGCGGCTGGTGCAAGGCGATGTCGGTAGCGGCAAGACCGTGGTTGCGGCACTGGCGGCAATGCTGGCGGTGGAGCAGGGCAAGCAGGTCGCACTCGCCGCACCCACCGAATTGCTGGCCGAGCAGCACCTCACCAACCTGCGCGGTTGGCTGGAGCCCTTGGGCATCCGCATCGTCTGGCTGGCCGGCAAGGTCACCGGTAAAGCGCGTGCTGCGGCGATGGCCGAAGTCGCCTCCGGCCAGGCGCAGGTGGTGGTCGGCACGCATGCGTTGATGCAGGAGGCGGTGGTCTTCCACGATCTGGCCTTGGCCATCATCGATGAGCAACACCGCTTCGGTGTGCATCAACGGCTTGCCTTGCGCGACAAGGGCGCTGGGGCCGGCAGCGTGCCGCACCAGCTGGTGATGACGGCTACGCCCATCCCGCGCACGTTGGCGATGTCGACGTACGCGGATCTGGATGTCTCGGCCATCGACGAACTGCCACCCGGTCGCACGCCAGTGCAGACGATCGTATTGAGTGCAGAGCGCCGCCCTGAGTTGGTCGAGCGTATCCGCGCCGCTTGCGCGGAAGGGCGTCAGGCGTATTGGGTGTGCACGCTGATCGAAGAAAGCGAAGAGCCCGAGAAGGGCGCGCAAGGTCAGCAAAGCGGTCCGCCACGCATCGAGGCGCAGGCGGCCGAAGTCACCTTCGAAGCCTTGTCTGCGCAATTGCCGGGCGTACGTGTGGCGCTAGTGCATGGCCGCATGAAACCAGCCGAAAAGCAGAAGGCCATGCTGGATTTCAAGCAAGGCCGCAGCGATCTGCTGGTCGCCACCACCGTGATCGAAGTCGGCGTGGACGTGCCCAACGCCTCGCTGATGATCATCGAAAACGCCGAGCGCCTGGGTCTGGCGCAGTTGCACCAGTTGCGCGGCCGGGTCGGGCGCGGCGCGGCCGCGTCCAGTTGCGTGCTGCTGTACCAAGCGCCGTTGTCGATGATGGCGCGTCAGCGCCTGGAGACCATGCGTCAGACCAACGACGGCTTCGTGATCGCGGAAAAGGATCTGGAATTGCGTGGCCCGGGCGAATTGTTGGGCACCCGGCAAACCGGTCTGGCCAGTTTCCGCATTGCCGATTTGGCCCGTGACGCCGGGCTGCTGCCGCGCGTGCAGGTGCTGGCCGAGCGGCTGCTGGATGAAGCGCCGGAGATTGCTGACCGCGTCGTCGCGCGTTGGATCGGCGGCGCGGTGCGGTATGCGGCCGCTTGAGCGACCGGGAATCGGGATTAGGGAATCGTAAAAGCAAAGGCCGCTGCGTCCTGTGCATCCTAGATGTTCGCGTGACCGTCCGATCCTTGCGAAGATGCTGCAACGAATCCCGAATGCCCACTCCCGAATCTCATGACTGACAAGATACCGCTGCTGATCGACACCGACCCGGGCGTGGATGACGCGCTGGCGCTGCTGATGGCCTTCAACGACGCCCGCCATGAGGTGGTCGGCCTGACCATCGCTGCCGGTAACGTGGGCCTGGAGCACACCGTGCGCAACGCCTTGAAGGTCTGCGAGATCGCCGGCCGCGCGGATGTACCGGTGTACGCCGGCTGCCCGCAGCCGCTGTTGCACCCGTCGGTGGACGCGGCGCACGTGCATGGCCTCGACGGCTTCGGCGATGTCGGTCTGGCACCGGCCAAGCGCGCTGCCGAGGCCGAACATGCCGCGTTGGCCATTCTGCGGCTGTCGCACGAACATGCCGGCAAGCTGCTGCTGGTTGCGCTTGGTCCGCTGACCAATCTTGCCCTTGCGCTGACCCTGGATCCGACCCTGCCGCAGCGCGTCTGTCGGCTGGTGGTAATGGGCGGCGCGTTGACCGGGCACGGCAATATCACCGCCGCGGCCGAATTCAACATCGGCTTCGACCCGGAAGCGGCACATATCGTGTTCCGCGGATTCCCGCAGTTCGACGTCGCCGATTGGGAAGCCACCATCGCGCACGGTCTGCTGCACCGGGACGTGGAACAGTGGCTGGCTGCCGGTGCCGCCCGCGCCCGGTTCTACGAAGAAATCTCGCGCAAGACCCGTCTGTGGTCCGAAGATAGCCGCGGTGAGTACTGGTATGCCGCCGACGCGCTGGCGATGGCTTTTGCCCTGCACCCGGAAGGCGCGCAGCGGCTGGAACAGCGCCCGGTCCACATCGAACTGTCCGGCACGCATGCCCGCGGGATGACCCTGGTGGACTGGAACCGGCGGGGAGGGGCGCCCGACAACGCCAACTTGCTGCTGGCCTATGACATCCAGCAGTTTTACGGCCTGGTTGGGGCGGCCTTGGCGGCGCACTGAGGCGATCTTGCGCCGGCTGTCCTGGCGGAGCTATAATACCCGGCTTATCCAGGCAGCTCGGCGCCAAGTCCATGAAAGATAACGTGCATCCCAACTACAAAGACGTCGTCTTTCACGACGTGACGTCCGATTTCAAGATCCTGACCCGTTCCACGATGAGCTCGAAAGAGACCGTGAAGTGGGAAGATGGCCAGGAGTATCCGGTCATCAAGGTGGAAATCTCATCCGCCTCGCACCCGCACTACACCGGCAAGCACAAGGTGATCGACACCGGCGGCCGTATCGACAAGTTCCAGAAGCGCTACGCGCGCTGAACTCGCAGGACGGGCTGTACCGACAACGGCCGCGCATTGCGCGGCCGTTGTTTTTTGGGCGCCAGATGCTTCACCTATAGGCCCCTGTGTTACACATCTACGACTTCTGTCCAAGCGACGGCCAAAATGCTGCTGTGCGATAATGGTGTGATCCGAGGCGATGCCTTGGACTTCCATCACGTGCCTGCCCATGTGGGATCAGGCGCCTTCCACTGAAGGAGCGTACACAGTGTCCGATCTTGATCAGGTCACGCTCAACGCCGGCGACAAGTCGGTCGTTCTGCCGGTTCTCAAGCCCACGCTTGGCAATGATTGCGTCGATATCTCAAAGCTGACCAAAGAAACCGGTCTGTTTACTTACGACTCGGGCTTCACCGCCACCGCCAGCTGCAAGTCGGCCATCACCTACATCGATGGCGACAATGGCGTGTTGCTGTATCGCGGCTACCCGATCGAACAGTTGGCCGAGAAGTCCAGCTTCCTCGAAGTCTCGTACCTGCTGATGAACGGCGAACTGCCGACGGCGGACGAATTCAAGAAGTTCGACCACGAAGTGACGCATCACACGATGATGCACGAGTCGCTGAAGAACTTCCTCGGTGGCTTCCGCCATGACGCTCACCCGATGGCCATGCTGGCCGGTTCGGTCGCCTCGCTATCGGCGTTCTACCACGACACCCTGGACCTCAACGATCCGGAGCAGCGCCGCCAGGCCGCCATCCGTCTGATCGCCAAGGTGCCGACCCTGGCTGCTGCTGCGTACCGGTATTCGATCGGCTGGCCGATCCGCTACCCGCGCAACAACCTGAACTACGTCGACCGCTTCCTGCACATGATGTTCGAAGTGCCGAGCGAGCCACTGGAGATCAACCCGGTTGTCGCCAAGGCACTGGATCTGCTGTTCATCCTGCACGCCGATCACGAGCAGAACGCCTCGACCTCGACCGTGCGTCTGGTCGGTTCGACCGGTGCCAACCCGTATGCGTCGGTTGCTGCCGGTATCACCGCGCTGTGGGGCCCGGCACATGGCGGCGCCAACGAAGCGGTGCTGAAGATGCTCGAAGAGATCGGCACTGCCGATAACGTCGAGTCGGCCGTGGCCAAGGCCAAGGACAAGAACTCCTCGTTCCGTCTGATGGGCTTCGGTCACCGCGTCTACAAGAACTTCGACCCGCGCGCCAAGATCATCCGCGAGATGACCCACAAGGTGCTGGGCGAGCTGGGCGTCAACGACCCGTTGCTGGAAGTTGCGCTGAAGCTGGAAGAAGCCGCGTTGAAGGACGACTATTTCGTGCAGCGCAAGCTGTACCCGAACGTGGACTTCTACTCGGGCCTGATCTACAAGGCGCTGAATATTCCGGTGGAAATGTTCACCGTGATGTTCGCCATCGCGCGCACCGCAGGCTGGGTGTCGCATTGGCTGGAACAGCAGGTCGACCCGGAAATGAAGATCGGCCGTCCGCGTCAGATCTACACCGGCTACGACAAGCGCGATTACAAAGACGCCGGACAGCGCTAAGCGCCAGCTGGCAGATGCTTGAATGAACGCCCCGCAGTGCGGGGCGTTTGCATTTGGGGTGACTGAGAACAGGCGATCTGCAAGCTAAGAGCGGCCCACAAAGCTGTTGCGCAGCCGCCAGGCCGGCGTGGCCGGTGCTCGAATCGGCATGTGCCGGTCGCGATACTAGGGTTGCCTGTGCGCCGTCCACGCCCACCTGACGACTGCTCGCTAGGTTCCATTAGCCGCTGTAAGCGCGATGCGGCCGCGGCTGTCGGCGGTGGTGCTTAGCGCGAAGGCATGGCGCCGTCGCGCTTGCGCTCAGATCAAACGAACGATCTGGAGCGGCATTGCGATGCCGGCCAGGAATCTTTGGAGGCGCCGCAATGATCGCCACTCAGCGCAGCAGTGGCGAGCCATCCGGGCTGTCCTCGTCGGTCAGCAACTGTCGCACCTGCGCCGCCGATGCGCGCGGCATCGGCTTCTCGTCCAGCTGCGACAGCGGCGCTTGGCGCAACGCGTCGTAGGGCAGCACGGTGAGATCGAAGGTGAGATCCTCGGCGCTGAACAGCCACACCGGAAACTCGCCGTTGCGCTCGCGATCCAGGCGCAACCGGCGTGTACGCGATTCGGCCGGAATGCGGTGTTCTTCCAGAAACCGCTGCACCGCATCGGCATCGTCGCTGTGCAACTGTAAGTGCACCGGCGCGTTGGCATCGGCGGTACCGTCTAGCACCGGGCCGGTCAGTCGCGGCTGGAAGGCGCTGAGAAACTCCAGCGCCCGCAGCGCGGCTTCGCGGCGTTGGCGCAGGCGCGCGCCGTGGGCGGGTCCGGCGAACAAGCGCTGGTATTGGCGCAACGCATCTTCGATCTCGCGATTGCGCGGCAGTGAGGCGTCGTCGTGAATGCCGAGCCGGCTGGCGGCCTTGAGCTTGGCTTGATGGAAATCGCGGATGCCGCCTTCAGCCATCAAGCGTGCGGCTTCGTGCGCCAAACGGTGGCGACGTTCCCGGGTTCGTGTATCGGCGTGCGCGCGTGCGTGATGCATGACCAGGCTCCCCTAATGAACCTGATCTGGACTCTACAACAGCTGCATGAAGACATGGCGAATGCGTCATGCCATTGCAACGATGCGATCGCGTAGCGGTAAGCGGCCGATGCTCCAGGGTGTGTGCGCGCTAGCGACGTGCAGTGGGCCTGCACGACCAATGCCGGGAATGCGGCGGCTGCCCCCCGTATCGGCAGACATGCAGCCGGCTCTCCAGTTCGGCCCGCCATCGGCGAAGTTGGCAACGGCCAGCCCCTTTTCAATCGGTAACCAAAAAATGGGGGAACCGAACAGCTGCGCTGTCACGATTCCCCAATCCAGATTCCCGAACCCGTGTCGTCAGAAAATATCGAACGCCTTCTCGTCCTGTTGTTCCTGCAGGCCATAGTCGTAATCCTGCAGGCGGTCCAGATCTTCGTTCTTCACCCATTCGACCGCGCCATTGATGGTGGCCTGGGTCATGCCCTCGGGCGGGTCATTGGCGGCGATCGGCTTGTCCTTGAGTGCGACGCGCATGTAGTCGATCCAGATCGGCAGCGCCGCTTTGCCGCCGTACTCGCGATAGCCGAGCGAGCGGAAGTCGTCGCGCCCCACCCACACGGTGGTGACGTAGGGGCCGCCGAAGCCCGAGAACCAGGCGTCGCGGTGATCGTTGGTGGAGCCGGTCTTGCCGCCCACGTCTTCGCGCCCCAGTACCTTGGCCGCGGTGCCGGTGCCGCGCTGAACCACGTCGCGCATCATCGACACCAGCTGGTAAGCGGTGCGCGCATCGATGGCGCGTGGCGCGATCTTGGTTTCGGCGATTGCCGCCGGTGCGGTTTGTGCCGGCGTCGGCGCCGCCTCGGTTGCCGGAGCCGCAGGCGGCGTGGCTGGCGCCTGGGCGCCGAAGTTGAACCCGTCCACTACCTGGCTCACCGGCGCGGCCGTACCGCCCTGCAACGCACAGGTGCGGCAGGCCACCGCAGGCACTTCCTTGAACACCACGTTGCCGTCGCGGTCTTTCACCTCATCCACGATCCAGGTGTCCACGCGCGATCCACCATTGGCGAACACCGCGTAGCCGCGTGCCACCGATAGCGGCGTCAGCGACGCGGTGCCCAGCGACATCGACAGGTTGGGCGGCAGCTCGGCTTCCTGGAAACCGAACTGGCTGATGTATTTGCGTGCAAAATCGACGCCGATCGCGTCCAAAAGGCGTACCGACACCAGGTTGCGCGATTGCACCAGCGCTTCGCGCAAGCGCATCGGGCCACGGAAACCGCCGCCATCGTTCTGCGGCGACCAGGTCTTGCCGCGGCGGTCGCGGAACACCACCGGCGCATCGAGCACGATCGAGGCAGGGTTGAAGCCCTTCTCGAATGCGGCCGCATACACGAACGGCTTGAAGCTCGAGCCCGGCTGGCGGCGTGCCTGGGTGGCACGATTGAACTTGTTGCCGGCAAAGCTGAAACCGCCAACCAGTGCGCGCAGGGCGCCGCTATTGGCATCCAGCGAGACCAGCGCGGCCTGCCCGCGCGGCAACTGGTCGATGATCCATTCGCCCTCTTTTTCGCCAGCGCGGATGCGGGTGAGGTCGCCACGGGTCAGCAGCTTGGCCGGGGTTTTGCCGGTCCAGCTGCTAGCGCTAGCCGGCAGGGTCAGTTCGGTCTTGTCGCTCTGCACGACCGTGACCCCGCCATCGGGATTGGTGCGCGCCACGATCACCGCGCGCAGGCCGCCTTGGGTGAACGCACCCGCGAGGTGCTTGGCCAGTGCTGGCGCCTCCGCATCGGCGGCCACATCGAAGTGCTGCTCTACGCCGTGCCAGCCATGGCGATGATCGTAAACGCGCAAGCCATCGGCGATCGCTACATCCGAACCGGTCTGCAGGGTCGAATCGATGGTCGTGGTGACGTGATAGCCCTTGTTGAGCACATCGCCGCCGTACTTGGCGATCATTTCCTGGCGCACCAGTTCTGCCACGTAAGGGGCGTACACCTCCACCGGCGGCTCGTGCGGCTTGGCATGCATCGGCACCGCCTTGGCGGCATCGGCTTCGGCCTGACTGACAAAACCCAGGTCGGCCATGCGCTGCAGGACGTAGTAGTCGCGACGTTCCTGCGCACGCTCAGGGTTGCTGATCGGGTTGCCGCTGGATGGGAACTTGGGGATGCCGGCCAGCGAGGCCATCTCGTCCAGGCTCAATTCGCTCATCTTCTTGCCGTAGTAGTACTCGGCGGCGGCACCGACGCCGTAGGCGCGGTTGCCGAAGAAGCTCTTGTTGAGATACAGCTCGAAGATCTCGTCCTTGCTCAGTTCACTCTCGATCTTGCGTGCCAGCAGGATCTCGGCAAGCTTGCGGGTGTAGCTGTATTCGGAACTGAGGAAGAACTGCCGCGCCACCTGCTGGGTGATGGTCGAGCCGCCCGGCACCCGCTTGGCGTCGGTACTGGCCAGCAGCCACACCGCGCGGGCGATGCCCTTGTAGTCCACGCCCCCGTGCTCGTAGAAGCGGGCATCCTCGGTTGCCAGGAAGGCCTGCTTCAGGCGCAGCGGCACGTCCTTCATCTGGATGGGGTAGCGCCGGGTCTCGCCATAGACGGCCATCAGGCGGCCGTCGCTGGAGTAGACGTACATCGGCTCCTGCAGCTCGACCTGCTTGAGCGACTGCACGTCCGGCAACTTCGAGGAAATGGCGTAATACAGGCCGCCGGCAGCAATAGCGCCAAGCAGTGCGAGCACGACGATCGTGGCCAGGATCCAGCCCAGCCAACGGCGAATACGGGGCATGTAAGAGAGATTCCGATTGCAGATTTCTTGGTCACAGAGTATAGATGACGCCGAGTTTGGCTGGGGCCGAACTCTGGGGATCGCAGAAGACAGGCACTGGGGTCACGTCGCCGGGTCATTGCCTAGCGCGTGAAGGGCTTGTCAACTGTTAAAATTTGATTATTAATACGAGGGCGCAGACATGCGTCCAAGTGCCCGTCGGCAGGGGAGTTACCGTGGGGCTTTTACCCAAGAGTCAGTCGCCACTGATTGGTGTCGACATTAGTTCTACTGCCGTGAAGCTCTTGCAGCTATCGCGCAGCGGGAACCGTTTTCGCGTGGAACACTACGCGGTGGAACCATTACCGCCGAACGCGGTGGTCGAAAAGAACATCGTCGAAGTGGAGGCGGTGGGCGAAGCCATTCGCCGTGCCATCAACCGTTCCGGCAGCAAGGCCAAGAACGCGGCAGCTGCTGTGGCCGGGTCGGCGGTGATCACCAAGTTGATCCCGATGCCGGCCGATCTGGACGATAGCGACATGGAGGCCCAGGTCGAACTGGAAGCCACCAATTACATTCCGTACCCAATCGAGGAAGTGAATCTCGATTTCGAGGTGCTGGGCCCGATGCCGAACAGCCCGGACATGGTCCAGGTGCTGCTGGCCGCGTCGCGTTCGGAGAATGTGGAGCTGCGCCAGTCCGCGCTGGAACTCGGCGGTCTGACCGCCAAGGTGATGGATGTGGAGGCCTTTGCGGTCGAAAACGCCTTCGCCCTGGTTGCCAGCGAATTGCCGGTGGCTGCCGACGCAGTCGTGGCGCTGGTGGATATCGGCGCCACCATGACCACGTTGAGCGTGCTGCGCTCCGGTCGCAGTCTGTATAGCCGCGAACAGGTCTTCGGCGGCAAGCAGCTCACCGATGAAGTGATGCGTCGTTACGGTCTCACCTACGAAGAAGCCGGCCTTGCCAAGCGCCAGGGCGGTTTGCCGGAAAGCTATGAGGTCGAGGTGCTGGAGCCGTTCAAGGAGGCGACGGTGCAGCAGATCAGCCGGTTGCTGCAGTTCTTCTATGCGGGCAGCGAATTCAATCGCGTCGACTGCATCGTGCTGGCCGGCGGTTGCGCGGCGCTGTCGCGCCTGCCGGAGATGGTGGAAGAGCAGCTGGGCGTGACCACCGTGGTGGCCAACCCGCTTGCCCAGATGACGCTGGGTCCGAAGGTCCAGGCCCACGCGCTGGCGCTGGATGCGCCTGCATTGATGATCGCCACCGGCCTGGCCCTGAGGAGCTTTGACTGATGGCAAGAATCAATCTATTGCCCTGGCGCGCAGAGCGCCGGAAGGCGCGCGAGCGTGAGTTCTATTCGATGCTCGGCTTCGCTGCATTGGGCGGGGTGCTGTTGTCTGCATTGATCTGGTTCTATTACGACGCGCAGATCAGCGGCCAGACCGAGCGCAATGCGTTCCTGACCGCCGAGATCGACAAGGTCAAGGCGCAGAACGAAGAGATCAAGGAACTCGATAAGAAGAAGGACCGCCTGCTTGCCCGCAAGAAGGTGATCGAGGAACTGCAGGCCAACCGTTCGCAGATGGTGCACCTGTTCGATTCGCTGGTGCGCACCATTCCCGATGGCGTGGCGCTGACCAACATCAAGCAGGATGGCGACATCCTCACGCTGGAAGGTCGCTCGCAATCCAACGCGCGCGTCAGTGCGTACATGCGCAACCTGGAAAGCTCGGGCTGGATGACCAATCCGGACCTGTCGATCATCGAGGCCAAGAGCCAGGACAAGGCCGGGCAACCTGCCGCATCGTCGATGGATACCAAAACGCTGCCGTATGTGTTCACGCTCAAGGTCAAGCTGGCCAATCCGAACGAGGCTGACAAGAACGGCATCGCGCCGGGCGCAGTGGATCCGGCCGCGCCGGGCACCGCAGCACCAGGTGCAGCGCCTGCCGGTGCGACGCCTGCTGCTCCGGCAGCGGCGCCCGCGCCCGCGACGCCGCCGGCCGCTGCTCCTGCACCGACGCAGGCAGCACCGGCGCCAGCCAATCGGCCGCAGGAGGGGGCGGCGTCATGAGTAAGAAATCATTCAAGCTCAGCGATCTGGATTTCAACAACATCGGCGGTTGGCCGCAGCAGGCACGTATCGTGTTCTGCGTGGTGGTCGGCTTGTTCATCATGGTGCTGGCCTGGTTCCTGTTGATCAGCAGCAAGCGCGATGAACTCGAAGGCCTGGAAGGCACCGAATCCCAGCTGCGCACCGAGTTCGAGACCCAGCAGGGGCGCGCGGTGAATCTGGAGCCGCTCAAGCAGCAGCTCGCGCAGATGGAGCAGGTGCTGCAGCAGATGCTGCGTCAGCTGCCCAGCAAGACCGAAATGCCGGATCTGATCATCGACATCTCGCAGACCGCGTTGTCCAGCGGCCTGTCCAACGAGCTGTTCCAGCCTGGTCCGGAATCGCCGAAGGAGTTCTACGCCGAAAAGCCGATCGCTCTGCGCATGGTGGGCAGCTACCACCAGTTCGGTGCCTTCGTCAGCGGTGTGGCATCGCTGCCGCGCGTGGTGATCCTGACCATGCACGACATCAACCTCAAGCCCAAGGATCCCAAGGCCGGTATCGGCCCGCGCGGCGCGCTGGAGCTGTCCGGCACGGTCAAGACCTATCGTTATCTGGACGATGAGGAAATGGCCGAGCAGGAGAAGGCGGCGGCTAATGCTGCGAAGAAGGGCGGCCAATGACCATGAAACTGCTCAAGATCCTGTCCTGCGTGGCGCTAATTGCAGTACTGCCGGCGTGCACGCGCGGTGTGACCAGCACACCGGGCGACGCGCCGAATCTGGAAGCCTGGGTTGCCGAGGTGCGCGCGCGTCCTGCGCCGCCGCTGGAACCATTGCCGGTGATGCAGCAGTTCGAGACATTCGAATATGCAGCGCAGGCGATGCGCGACCCGTTCAGCGATGCCTGGGTCAGCGCGGAAGGTGGCAACGGCACGCGTCCGGATCCGAATCGGCGCAAGGAACCGCTGGAAGCCTTTCCGCTCGACGCCCTCGACATGGTGGGGACCATTGGCGGCGGGTCGGGCCTGATCGCATTGGTGATGGCACCTGACAAGGTGACCTACCGGGTGCGGCCGGGTGTGTATCTGGGACAGAGCGATGGCCGGGTGACCGGGGTCTATGAAGACCGCATCGAGCTGATTGAACTTGTGCCGGACGGTGCGGGTGGATGGCTTGAACGGCCGGCCGCACTCGCATTGGATGATCAATAAAGTGATAGGGGATAGCACGATGACGTTTTCCAATGCCCAGCTGCTGCGTCCGGTACGACGCCACGCGATCTTCCAGGCCTGCGCGTTGGGATTCGCGCTGGCTCTGGCGAGTGGCAGCGCATTCGCCGCGGCGGCGCTGACTCAGCCCGCGCACGATCCGGCCAAGGTCGCTCCGGCGAGCCTGGCGGTCTCCAAAATCGATTTCAAACGCGGCGAAGACGGCACTGGCCGTCTGATCCTGCAGTTCGACGGCCAGGGCGCGAGCCCGGATCTGCGGACGCAGGGCGACAGCGTGCTGGTGGACATCAGCAACGCCAGGCTGCCTGCCGAGCTGCAACGCCCGCTCAACGTCACCGACTTTGCAACGCCGGTGCAGCGCGTGGAAGTGAAGCCGTCGGGTTCCGGTTCGCAGCTGGTGTTGTCGACCAAGGGCGCCTTCGATTCGCTGGCCTACCAGACCGGCAACGAATACGTGGTGGAAATCACCCCGCGCAAGGGCCAGCCGGCGGTTGGCGGTGTGAGCCCGGCAGCAGTCACGCAGGCTGCCGCGCAGATCGCCGCGCGCGGCTACAGCGGCCGCCCGGTGACGTTCAACTTCCAGGACGTGCCGGTGCGCACCGTGCTGCAGTTGATCGCCGAGGAGTCCAACCTCAACATCGTCGCCTCCGACACCGTGCAGGGCAATGTCACATTGCGCCTGATGAACGTGCCGTGGGACCAGGCGCTGGACATCGTGTTGCGGGCCAAGGGCCTGGACAAGCGCCGCGATGGCGGCGTGGTGTGGGTCGCCCCGCAGCCGGAACTGGCCAAGTTCGAGCAGGACAAGGAAGACGCCCGCATCGCGATCGAGAACCGTGAGGACTTGATCACCGATTATGTGCAGATCAATTACCACAATGCGGCAGTCATTTTTAAGGCGCTGACCGAGGCGAAGGGGATTGGCGGCGGTGGTGGTAGTGGCGGTGGTCAGGGTGGACAAGGTGGTGCCGGGCAGCAGGACAATGGCTTCCTGTCGCCGCGCGGCCGTTTGGTTGCCGACGAGCGCACGAATACCTTGATGATCAGCGACATTCCGAAGAAGGTCGCGCAGATGCGCGAACTGATCTCACATATCGATCGCCCGGTGGATCAGGTGCTGATCGAGAGCCGGATCGTCATTGCGACCGATACGTTCGCGCGTGATTTGGGCGCCCGCTTTGGCATCACCGGCGCGACAGGTCGTGGCATTCTCAGTGGTTCGCTCGAGAGCAACACCAACTATTTGAACACTTCTGCGCAGAGGGCCAACGAGATCGCCAATGGAGGCACCAGTACCACGCTGCCTGCGCATCTGTTCCCGTCCGGACTGAATGTCAATCTCGGCGCAGGCGGTGGATTCACCACCAACACGCCTGGCGGCCTCGCCTACACCTTGCTGGGTTCCAATTTCAATCTAGATATCGAGTTGTCGGCGATGCAGCAAGAGGGACGTGGCGAAGTCGTATCGAACCCCCGCATCGTTACCGCGAATCAGCGCGAGGGCGTGATCAAGCAAGGCCGGGAGATCGGCTATGTGACCATCAGCGGCGGTGGTGCGGGCGGCGGTTCGCAGGCCAACGTACAGTTCAAGGAAGTGCTGCTTGAGCTCAAGGTGACGCCAACCATCACCAATGACAATCGGGTCTTTCTTAACATGAATGTCAAGAAGGACGAGGTTGCACGGCTCATCGATTTGCCATTGTATGGAACGGTGCCGGAGATTAATCGCCGGGAGATCAATACCGCCGTGCTGGTCGGAGATGGTGAAACCGTGGTGATCGGTGGTGTCTACGAATTCACCGATCGCGAGAGCGTCTCCAAGGTGCCGTTCCTGGGCGACATCCCGTTCCTGGGTAATTTGTTCAAAAAGCGCGGACGCAGCAAGGAAAAAGCCGAATTGCTGGTGTTCGTGACGCCGAAGGTACTGCGCGTAGCGAGCGCTACTCCGTAAGGATTGGCTGAATCGGGAATAAAAATGTTGGCAAAAATCCAGTTGGGCCTGAATAGTCGGCAATAAAAAATGTATTTTTTATGTCAGTGAGTGCGCAAAACTAACAGATCATCAAACAGGAATGAACCGTGAACAATAAATCGGATGTCTGTTCTCTTGGAGTTATGATTTTCGGTCTTTTTTTCTTCAATGCAGCCATTGCTTCGAGTAGTACTATTACGGCAACCGCGCGCAATGGACAAAGCACCCAGGGCACTGCATCCACTGCAAAAGTGTCATTGATTACCTGCATCCAGGCAACAGGTGGAGGAGAAGCTGGCACAAGCTGTGATATACAGGCGCCGGGATGGAATGGCCTCGTATCGCAAGGTGAGTCGATAGGCACGACAGGGCCAGGACTTGTCGTTCTCAACTGCAATGGATCCTACGCGGCTGCCGGTGGAGGGTTGACATGCATAGCAAAAATCGATGACACAACATGTTCGCCGGAGCAGACTATTTTAGCCTCTGCCAGAAACGGCAGCTCTTCACGTGGATTGGCGCCCATAAAGTCTGCAGCAATCGTTCAGTGCACTCAGGCTTCAGGCAGTGTAACTGGAACGACCTGCGGGATTCAGGCTCCGGGATATACTGGGCAGTTGAAGCCAGGTCAGTCGATTCCAACCAGTGGCGCAGGAACTGTGGAGCTTGCTTGCGGCGGACAGTATTCAGCGAATGGGGGTGGATTATCTTGTTCTGCGAAGGTTAGCCAGGCTTGCCCCTGATAAATGGTGGCAGGTGGTATGAGTGGTTTCTGGTAAACATGGGGGAGCTTGCGGGCTCCCCGCAGAATAATTCCGAAGCGTGGCATGTGGGAGCGTTTGCGTGGTGCGTGTCGTCAAAAGAGCCATTCCATAGAATTGCATCATTAACTGAACAGCGCGCCGGCCCGCGGTGAACCAATCGCGTTCGAATCGGTCACACTGAGCCTATGAACGCACCGCCGCTGCTACCCCCCGAAGCCGTTGCCGCGCCCGCCGAGGACCGGCTGCATCGTCAATTCACCTTGCTGCGTGAGTCGCTGGCACAGCGCATCGTTGGTCAGTCAGCGCTGGTCGAACGGCTGCTGATCGTCTTGCTGGCCGATGGTCATCTGCTGGTCGAGGGTGCGCCTGGCTTGGCCAAGACCACTGCGATCCGTGCGCTGGCCTCGCGGCTGGAGGCGGACTTTGCGCGGGTGCAGTTCACCCCGGACCTGCTGCCGGCCGATCTGACCGGTACTGAGATCTGGCGCCCGCAAGATAGCCGGTTCGAGTTCATGCCCGGGCCGATCTTCCACCCGATTTTGCTGGCCGACGAAATCAACCGCGCACCGGCCAAGGTGCAGTCCGCCTTGCTGGAAGCGATGGGCGAGCGGCAGGTCACGGTCGGCCGGCACACCTACGCGCTGCCGCAGCTGTTTCTGGTGATGGCGACGCAGAACCCGATCGAGCAGGAGGGCACGTTCCCACTGCCCGAAGCGCAACTGGATCGCTTCCTGATGCATGTACGCATCGGTTATCCGCAGGCCGACGCCGAGGCGGAGATCCTCCGGCTGGCACGTGAGGCGGCCCGCGATACGCTGGAAAAGCACGAGACCGTGCCCGACAAGATTCCGTTGGAAGATGTCTTCGCCGCGCGCCGCGTGGTGCTGGATGTGCATCTGGCGCCCCAGTTGGAACGCTATCTGATCGAAATTGTGCTGGCCTCGCGCGATGCGCAGCGTTACGACCCTGCACTGGCGCGGCGGATCGCGTGGGGCGCCAGCCCGCGTGGTTCGATTGCGCTGGAGCGCTGCGCGCGTGCGCGTGCCTGGCTGGCCGGGCGCGACTACGTCACGCCGGACGATATCCGCGCCATTGCGCCGGATGTGCTGCGGCACCGCGTGCTGCCCAGCTACGAGGCCACAGCCGAAGGCTGGGATGGCGATCGTCTGGTTGCCGCATTGCTCGAAAAGATTCCGCTGCCCTGATCGGGCAGCGTCGCTGAGGTATGCCGCCCTCTCGCCAGACACCGATGTCTTCGATGCCGTTCTCGTTCCCTGCAACCGCCCCATCGCCTGTCGCTGGCGACGGGCTGCGTCCAACGCTCGCGGAATTGATTGCGCTGCGCGGCACTGCAGTTCATCGCGGTCAACAGGGACGCGGCCGGCATGGGGTGGTGGGGCCGGTGCCTGCCGCCACGCGCGGGCGCGGTATGGAGTACGCCGAGTCGCGTGAGTACGTGGCCGGCGATGACGCGCGGCATATCGATTGGCGCGTCACCGCGCGAACCGGGCGAGCGCACACCAAGTTATTTCAGGCCGAGCGCGAGCGCTTGAATCTGATCGTGGCCGATACCTCGCCCGCACTCTTCTTCGGTACGCGCGTGCGTTACAAATCAGTGCAGGCCGCACGTGCTGGCGCCGTCGCAGCATGGTTGGCGCAGCGCCAGGGCGACCGAATCGCAGCATTGCGCGGCACCGCCAGCGAGGCGCCAGTTGCGCCGGGTTCCGGGCAGCGAGGCGTATTGCCTGTGCTGGATGCATTGGCGCGTTGGTATGCGCAGCCGCCGTCCGGCGATGCGGGGCTGGATGTCGCGCTGGATCATGCTGCGCGCCTGTTGCGCCCCGGCGCGCGCCTGACCGTACTGGCCGATGCGCGCAGTGCCGGTGCTATTTCTGCCACGCGTTGGTCGGGGCTGGCCTTGCATCACGAGGTGGTGGTGATCGTGCTGGTCGATCCGCTGGAGCTTGCACCACCGGCACGTGCACTCACCTTCGACGTGCGTGGCGAGCGCATCGCCATCGATCTCTCCACGCAGGCCGGGCGAGCACGCTGGCATGCTGAATTTGTCGCGCCACTGGATCAGTTGAGCGCGCTCTTGCAGGCACGCGGCGTGCGCCTGCATCGACTGTCCACCGACGACGCCAGCGATGCCTGGTTGGGCGGCAGCGCTGCCGTGCGGAGTCGCTGACGATGTCGCCGCAAGCGCTGCCGCTGCGTGATGTCCATCTGCCGCCGCCGCCATCGTGGTGGCCGCTGGCGCCTGGCTGGTGGTTGGTGATCGCGGTCATCGTGCTGGTACTCGGCGGCGCCTGGGTCTGGTGGTGGCGCGGTCGTCAACGGCAGCGCCGCTGGCTGGCTGCCTTCAATGCGGAATTACAGCGCGCCACCACGCCCGCACAGCGTCTGGCGGCTGTGTCGGTGCTGTTGCGGCGCGCGGCGCGCAGGGTCGATCCGCAGGCCGATCGCTTGCAGGGCGATGCGTGGTTGCAGTTTCTGGATGGTCGCAAGAGCAAGGACCACACGTTTTCACACGGCCCCGGTCGGGCCGTGTTGGAAGGCGGCTTCCAGCGTGCGCCCGCGGTGAGCGATCTGCCTGCGATAGAAGCGCTGGCGCGGCAGCGCTTTGTGACGCTGATGCGGGGCCGGCGATGAACTGGTTGCAGTGGTCGCAGTGGCAGGATGCGTTGGCGCACTGTGCCTGGCCGTGGGCATGGTGGTTGATGCCATTGCCGTTGCTGATGTGGTTCTGGCCGCAACGTCGCACCGATGCGACTGCGCTACGCGTGCCGTATGCGGAGCAGTTGCAGGCGGTAGCGCAGGCGAAAAGCGCGCCGTCGTTGCGAATGCCGCGTTGGCTGGCGTGGCTGGGTTGGTTTTTGTTGTGTGCCGCGCTGGCGCGTCCGCAGCAGCTGGGCGAAGTGATTCAGCCACCGCGCGAGGCGCGCCAGATGATGTTGGCGGTGGATCTTTCGGGGAGCATGAGCGAGCCGGACATGGTGCTCGGCGGCAAGGTGGTGGACCGACTCACTGCCGCCAAAGCCGTGCTGTCGGACTTTCTGGATCGGCGCGACGGCGACCGCGTCGGCTTGCTGGTGTTCGGCCAACGTGCGTATGCGCTGACACCATTGACCGCGGATCTGACCTCCGTGCGCGATCAATTGAGCGATAGCGTCGTGGGTTTGGCCGGGCGCGAAACCGCGATTGGGGATGCGATCGCGTTGTCGGTCAAACGCCTGCGCGAACAGAAGCAGAGCCAGCGCGTGGTGGTATTGCTCACCGATGGCGTCAACAACGCCGGCGTGCTGAATCCCTTGAAAGCCGCGGAACTGGCCAAGGCCGAAGGCGTGCGCGTACACACCATCGCGTTCGGGGGCAGTGGCAGCTACTCCTTGTTCGGCGTGCCGATTCCGGCCGGCGGCAACGACGATATCGACGAAGACGGGTTGCGCAAGATTGCGCAGCAGACCGGAGGACGTTTCTTCCGCGCCCGCGACACTGAAGAACTCGCCGGCATCTATGCCGAGTTGGATCGGCTGGAACCGGTCAAGGGGCTCGGGCCTTCGGTGCAGCCGCGCGTGGAGCGCTACTACTGGCCATTGGGCGCGGCCATCGTCATTGCGCTGGTGGCCTATGTGCTGCCGCGGAGGTGGCGATGAACGCGCTGAACGAACTGGCCGGATCGCTGCAGGCGTTACATCTCATGCGTCCGATGCTGATGTGGGCGCTACTGGCGATCGTGCCGGCGGCGGCGCTGTGGCACTGGCGTTGCCGCGATGCCGACGTCTGGCGGCAAAGCGTGGATGCGCATTTGCTGTCGAAATTATTGGTCTCCGGCGGTCGGCGCGGATGGTTGGGGTTCGTGCTTGCCGCACTGACGTATGCGTTGGCCGTGGTAGCGATGAGTGGGCCGAGTTGGCGCCAGATCGAGCGCCCGGTGTATCAATCCAGCATGCCGCTGGTGGTGGTGCTGGATCTATCGTCCAGTGCCAACGCAACCGACCTGCCGCCATCGCGTCTGCTGCAGGCGCGCGCGAAACTGGCGACGCTGCTGCGTAAACGGGCCGGTGGCGAGGTCGCATTGTTGGTCTATGCGGGCGAGAGCTTCACGGTTGCGCCGCTGACCGAAGACAGCGCCAATGTGGCCTTGTTTCTGGATGCGCTCTCGCCGTCGGTGATGCCGGTGGACGGCAAGCGTGCGGACCGGGGCATCGATGCGGCCGCTCAGTTGTTGCAGCAAGCTGGCTTCAGGCAGGGCGCAATCCTGCTCGTCAGCGATAGTGCGGATGGTTCTGCCGAAAGTGCCGCGCGCACGGCGCGTTCGCGCGGCTTCACCGTCTCTGCGCTGGGCGTTGGCGGCGAGCGCGGCGCAGCGTATCGCCTGGCCAGCGGCGAGATTGCGCAGGCCAAGCTCGACGAAGGCAGTCTGCGCGACCTGGCCGGGCAGGGCGGTGGACGGTATGCACGCATCGCGCCGGACGATGCGGATCTGCGCGCCTTGGGCGTGCTGGATCCGTCGCAACAGCCGTTGGCCGAGGAAACTGCCGAATCCGATGGCGGCAAAACCTGGCTCGACGAAGGCTATTGGTTGGTGCTGCCGGTGATGCTGCTGGCCCTGCTGGCGTTCCGTCGCCGCGCAGTGGTGGCAGTGCTGGCGATGGTCTGCGTGCTGCCGCTGGCGCAGTCCGCGCACGCGGCCGATGGCACCTTGTGGCAGCGTGCCGATCAGGTGCAGCAACAACGTCTGGATGCCGGCGTGCAGGCGTATCGCAAAGGTGATTTTGCAGCGGCACAGAAGGCCTTTGAAGCGGTGCCAACCGATGAGGGGCTGTACAACCTCGGCAACGCGCTGGCACGGCAGGGCCAGTACGACGCCGCGATCGCAGCCTACGATCGCGCGCTCAAGCAACATCCGAAGCAGCAGGATGCCATCGCCAATCGCGCGGCGGTCGATGCGGCGCGTAAGCGTCAGCAGCAGAACAACACCGATGGCAAAGGCCAGGACGGCAAAGGCCAGTCCAAGGATCAGAAACAATCTGGTCAGGATGGGAAAGGGCAACAGCAGTCGGGCCAGAATCAGCAGGACGCGAAATCCGGCCAGGGTGGGCAGAACCAGCAGAACGGTAAGAACCAGCCCTCTGATGCGCCGCCTCAGGACGGCAAGTCGCAAGAGGCGCAGTCCAAAAACGGGCAGGGCGAGCAACGCAAACAGGACACGCCGCCGCAGTCTGCCGATGCCAAGGCACAGCAGCAGGCCGATGAGGCACAGCGTCGCAAGATGCAGCAGGCCATGGCGCAGGCGGGCGACAAGCAGGCGGATGCAAGCGGCAAGCAGGAGGCCGCGGCCGCGAGCGAGACACCGGAGCAACGCGGGCAACGTCAAGCGGTGGATGCGTGGCTGCGGCGCGTGCCGGACGATCCGGGCAGCCTGCTGCGCACCAAATTCAGGCTGGAATACGAACGCAGGCAACGGGACGGACGATGATCGGCAGACACCACTTGCGTCGCGAGGCGATCGGCATGCTGGCCAGCGTTGCACTGTTGGCGTGCGCGCCGGCGGGTGCGGTGACGCGCGCGTGGCTGGATCGCGACAGCGTCAATGTCGGCGGCGTGGCGATGTTGAATATCGAAACCGATCAACGCGGCGTCGACCCGGATTACACGCCACTGCGCAGCGATTTCTCGCTGGGTGCCAAGAGCGCGAATCAGCAGATGCAGGTGACCAATGGTTCGGTGACGGTGCGCGCCTTGTTCGGTGTGGTGCTGACCCCGCGCAAGAGTGGGAAACTGATCGTACCGGCGATCCGCGTAGGCCACGAGCGCACCGAGCCGCTGCGCTTGCTGGTGGTTGGGTCGGCGAACAGTGCCGCCAGCAGTTCCGGCAGTGCTGCCGGCGCGCCGAGTGCGGTGCAGGGCAATGAAGAGGCCTTCGTCGAAACCCGGGTGGACGACCCGCAGCCCTACGTGCAGCAAAGCGTGGGCGTGGTGGTGCGGTTGTACTTCGCCAACCAACTGGCATCGGGCGAACTGGATCTTGAAGCTCCCGATGGTGCATCGATGCAGCGCGTCGGCGATGACATCAGCTCGGTCAAGGTGCTCAATGGACGCCATTACAATGTGGTGGAGCGGCGCTATCTGCTGGTGCCCGAGCGCAGCGGCCGTCTGCTGCTGCCGCCGGCGCGCTTCAACGGGCGTTCGGTGGGCGGGTTTTTCGACGATTACTTCGGGCGCGGCAACGGTGAGCTGAGTGCGCGCAGTGCCAGCATTCCACTGCAGGTGCGTGCGCAACCGGCCAACGCGCCGCAGCCGTGGCTGCCGTTGCGCAGCCTGCAGTTGCGCTACACGACCACGCCACAGCGGGCGACCGCCGGTGAGGCGGCGCAATTGGTCGTGGAAGCCAGTGCGCGCGGTGCCACCCAGGCGCAGTTTCCCGAATTGCCGACGCCCAGCGTGCCCGACGCGCAGGTCTTCGCCGAGCCTCCGCAGTTTGAGGAACGCTTCGTGGACGGCTCGCCGCAGCTGCGATTGACCCGACGCTATTCGATCGTGCCTAACCGCGCCGGTCCGTTGGTGGTTCCCGGGTTGCAGGTGGCATGGTGGGATGTGGCCGCAGGCGCAGCCAAGACTGCGTCGCTGCCCGATCTGACGCTGGATATCGCGGCGGGCAGCGGCGCGTTTGCGACACCTGTGCCGTCACCAGCCGTGAACCCGGTGCCCGATCAATCGGCGCCGACGATGGATCGCACGCTCGCCCTGCAACCGCCATCGTCTGCGCCCCCCGCATGGGGCTGGATCGCGGCCGCGATCGGGTTTGCGTTTTTGTGGGTCCTCACGCTGGTGTGGGCGTTGATGCGTCGGCGTGGTACTTCGAGCGGTAGATCAAGCGGCAATGACGGTAATGGCAGCGCTGTGCCCGTTGCTGGCAGACGCGCGACCCACGGCGTGGCTGAGTTGCGCCGTGCGCTCGATACCGGCGGCATGGATGATGTGGCGGCGGTGCTCTGCGGCATGGCCGGCGTTGCCGATATCGACGCAGTATTGGCAGCGTTGGCAGACCCCGCGCAGCGTGCAGCTGTGGCGCGCATGCAACGCGCGCGCTGGGGCGGCGATGGCGATGTGACCGGCGCGCGCACCGCCTTGCGCGAGGCATTTGCCAAGGGGCCGCGTTGGCGGCATGCGAGCGCGGCCGAGCCGGAGGTGCTGGCGCCGTTGTATCCGCCTGCGCCTTGATTGACGGCGGCTTGGAGCGACCGAGACATTGCTGTGCAGCTCTCGCGTGGCTCCAGCCGGTGTGACGCATGGTCTGCAACGAACGGTACTTCGATTTTTTGGGAGCAATCTGCACTCGCATGGCAGCTGCCGGCTACGTTTTCATTGGCCGCTTTGACGCGCTTTGGGAGGGTGACACTGCCTTGCAGCGCTGATAACGCGTTGTGTTGGAATGCGCGTGATCTGCCAATGGTGTGGCGCAGAGGAAGGAGCATTGCGCTGGGGCTTTCTGCAGCGCCCTTGCCCGCCCACCATCGCAGGACTCGCTGCAAATCCGCCCATGTAAGCCCCTTGGCGGCATCCATGCCGCCAAGGGGCTTACATGGGCGGCGAGGGCATCTCTCACCCGACACACCAGGCTTTCGACTTGAGGCATCTGACGACATAGACGCGCCGCTACGAGATTCCCGTTGTCTCGTGAGGTGCCGAACAGTCAGGTCGATTGCCCGCTCCAACGCCTGCATCACCCAACATCAATAGGAACGCTTACCCGCAGCAGGTGCCCAGGGGCACCCCGGGTAGGTGGCCGCATCGATGGCGTTTGTTAAGCTCCGGTCTTTGTGTCCACCAAGGCTCGACCAGATGACAGCATCCCCAGCCACGCGCCGCCCGGGCCTGCCCCTGCATTGGAAGATGGGCATTGGCTTCGCCGTTGGCCTGTTGTTGGGTCTGGCTGTCTACTACCTGGCCGGCAGCGACGCCGATTGGGTGCGTCTGGTGACCAAATACGTCACCACGCCGTTTTCGCAGATTTTCCTCAATCTGATCTTCATGCTGATCGTGCCGTTGCTGTTTTCGGCGCTGGTCATGGGCATCTCTGAGATGGGCGACATCCGCGCGCTCGGGCGGGTGGGGTGGCGCACTTTGGGCTATACCGTGGTGCTGTCCGGTGTGGCGGTGCTGCTGGGGCTGGTGCTGGTCAACGTGCTCAAGCCCGGTGCGGGCGTGGACCCGCAACTGGCCAATCAGCTGATCCAGGAAAACGCCGAGCGGACGCGCGAAATCATTTCCAGCTCCGGCACCCAGCCGCAGGGCATGGACATGCTGTTGTCGATCGTGCCCAGCAACGTGATTGCGGCAGCCTCCAGTAATGGCGCGATCTTGTCGCTGATGTTTTTTGCGGTGATGTTCGGTGTGGGCATGGTGCTGACCGCCGATGAAAAAGTCGCCACGCTGCGGCGCGGCATCGAGGGCATCTTCGAAATTTCGATGACCTTGATCGGGCTGGTGATCCGCCTGGCGCCGTATGCGGTGGCCTGCTTCATGTTCAACCTGGCGGCGTTGTTCGGCTTCGATCTGCTGATCCGCCTGGGTGCATACGTGGGTGTGGTAGTGCTGGCGCTGGGCCTGCACATGGTGGTGAGTTACGGGCTGGCGGTGAAATTCGCCGGGCGCTCGCCGCTGGGCTTCTTCCGCCAGACCCAGGAAGCGACGGTGATGGCGTTCTCGACCGCCTCCAGCAACGCGACCCTGCCCACCGCCTTGCGCGTGGCCGACGAGATGGGTCTGCCGCCGAGGGTGTCGCGTTTTGTGCTGACCGTGGGTGCCACCGCCAACCAGAACGGCACGGCGCTCTTCGAAGGCGTGACGGTGATCTTCCTGGCGCAGTTCTTCAATGTGGATCTGAGCCTGGGCCAGCAATTCATGGTGATGCTGGTCTGCATCCTGGGCGGAATTGGTACCGCCGGCGTGCCGTCCGGCTCGCTGCCGGTGGTGGCGCTGATCTGCGCGATGGTCGGAGTCAACCCGGTCGGCATCGGCATGATCCTGGGCGTCAATCACTTCCTGGACATGTGCCGTACGGCGCTGAACGTGACAGGGGATCTGGCGCTGACGACGTTGGTGGCCAAGGGCGAGGAATAGGGAATCGGGAATCGTTAAAGCAGGCTGTTGCGGGCGTTTAGTGTGAGGGTAAGCCTTGCCACACCGGTGCGGTGGTTGGGCGCGCGGGTAATCGCATCGACCCATCGGCAACACTGCATCCGATTCTCCATTCCCGACTCGCGATGCACGTAACGCGCTGTGTGGGAGAATAAGCGGCTCCGCTTCCAGCGGTGTCCCCTTCCGCTTCCATAGACGCCCATGACCCAGCCCACCCGCCGCCAGCTGGCCAACGCCATCCGTTTTCTCGCCGCAGATGCGGTCGAAGCCGCCAAGTCCGGCCATCCCGGCATGCCCATGGGCATGGCCGATATCGCCGAAGTGCTGTGGAACGATTATTTCCGGCACAACCCGAACAACCCGCAGTGGTTCAACCGCGACCGGTTCGTGCTGTCCAACGGCCACGGCTCGATGCTGCAGTACGCGCTGCTGCACCTGTCCGGCTACGACCTGCCGATCGAGCAGCTCAAGCAGTTCCGTCAGTTGCACAGCAAGACCGCCGGCCACCCCGAGCGCAGCGAAACTCCGGGCGTGGAGACCACCACCGGCCCGCTGGGGCAGGGCTTTGCCAACGCCGTGGGCTTCGCACTGGCCGAAAAGTTGCTGGCGCAGCGCTACAACCGGCCTGAGCTGGAAATCGTCGACCACCGCACCTGGGTGTTCATGGGCGATGGCTGCCTGATGGAAGGCATTTCGCACGAAGCCGCCTCGCTGGCCGGGACCTGGGGCCTGGGCAAGCTGGTGGCGTTCTGGGACAACAACCAGATCTCCATCGACGGCAACACCGCCGGCTGGTTCAGCGACGACACCCCGGCGCGTTTCGAGGCCTATGGCTGGCACGTGATCCGCGATGTCGACGGGCATGACGCCGACAAGATCAAGGCGGCGATTGAAGCGGCGCTGGAAAACAGCGACAAGCCGACCCTGATCTGCTGCCGCACCAAGATCGGCTTCGGTGCACCCACCAAGGCCGGCAAGGAATCCTCGCACGGCGCGCCGCTGGGCAAGGAAGAACTGGAAGGCGCCCGCAAGGCGCTGGAGTGGCCGTACGGCCCGTTCGAAATTCCCGAAGAGATCTACGCCGGCTGGCGCGCAGGTGGCACCGGCACGCTGCGTCAGGCCGAGTGGGAGCAGCTGTTCGACAAGTATGGCAAGCAGTACGCCAGTGAAGCCGACGAACTGACCCGTCGCTCGCACGCCGAGCTGCCGGCCGACTTCATCGCCCAGGCCGATGCCTACATCGCCAAGGCGCAGGAAGACGGCCAGACCATCGCCTCGCGCAAGGCCTCGCAGCTGGCGATCGAAGCGTTCGCGCCGCTGCTGCCCGAGTTGATCGGCGGTTCGGCCGATCTGGCGCATTCCAACCTGACCTTGTGGAAGGCCAGCAAGTCGGTGGCCACCGACGACCCGGATGCCAACTACGTCTACTACGGCGTGCGCGAGTTCGGCATGACCGCCATCGCCAATGGCCTGGCGCTGCATGGCGGCTTCATTCCATTCGATGCCACCTTCCTGGTGTTCAGCGACTACGCGCGCAACGGCGTGCGCATGAGCGCGTTGAATCCGGCCCATGCCATCCACGTGTACACCCACGACTCGATCGGTCTGGGCGAGGACGGCCCGACCCATCAGCCGGTGGAGCACCTGGCCTCGCTGCGCTACATCCCCAACAACGATGTGTGGCGCCCGGGCGATGCGGTGGAATCGGCGGTGAGCTGGAAGGCCGCCATCACCCGCAAGGACGGCCCGAGCTGCCTGGTGTTCAGCCGCCAGAACCTGCAGCACCAGCCGCGCAGCGCCGAGCAGCTCAAGCTGATCGAACGTGGTGGCTACGTGCTGGCCGAGGCCGAAGGCGGCACGCCGGACGTGATCCTGATCGCCACCGGTTCGGAAGTGGGTCTTGCGGTGGAAGCCAAGCAGACGCTGGATGCGGCCGGGCTGAAGACGCGCGTGGTGTCGATGCCGTCCACCGACGTGTTCGATCGCCAGGACGCGGCGTATCGCGAGTCGGTGTTGCCGAACGCGGTACGCAAGCGCGTGGCGGTGGAAGCGGGCGTGACCGGCTTCTGGCGCAAGTACGTCGGCCTGGATGGCGATGTGGTCGGTATGGATACCTTCGGTGCGTCGGCCCCGGCCGATCAGCTGTACGCGTACTTCAAGATCACCGCCGAGCACGTGGTGCAGGCGGCCAAGGCGCTGTAAAGAGACAGCGCTGTTGATAAGAAAAACGCCGGCAAATGCCGGCGTTTTTTGTTGCCGCTGAACTGGCGTCCTGTGCTCAATGCATGCAGTGCTACGCACTGCGGGTCGGGGCCATCGTGACGGTGGGGCCGCGCAACGCGGATGTGGTCGGTTTGCAGGTGCGTGATACGGCGATGTGCACCAAGACGTCTTGGAAAGGCCAGTGGTGGGAGAGGCGTCCACCAACGCTGTGGCGCTCGCTTGGAGGGCTTCCTGCTGGTTGCCTATTTAAAATGTGAATCATTCCCATTAAAATGGTGCGCTGCCGCGGTTTCGTGGCACGTCCTTCCCCCTGTTGACCGCCGCCTCCGCGTGGCGGCTTGCCCTCGACTGTCTGCGCCGGAGCTGTGATGAACCGTCCTACCGTAATGCGTCTTCTTCCCATTGGGCTGCGCCCGCGCGCGCTATCGCATGCGGTGTTCGCCGCGCTGTGCACGGTGTCGGCAGGCCAGGCCATGGCCGAAACCCCGGGCGGCGAAGCCGAAGTCACCACCCTGGACCGGCTGAACGTGCAGGGCGAGCAGGTCAAGGGCTATACGGTGGAAAAGACCACGGCCGGTACGCGCATGAACCTGTCGCTGCGCGAGATCCCGCAGTCGGTCAGCGTGGTCACGCGCGAGCGCATGGACGACCAGAACCTGCAGAGCATCACCGATGTGCTCAACAACGTCTCCGGCATCTCGGTGGCGCAGAGCGACAGCGAGCGGCTGGAGTTCTACGCGCGCGGTTTCTACATCGACAACTATCAGTTCGATGGCATTCCGGCGTACATGGAGCAGGCCTGGAGTTATGGCGACTCGGCGCTGGACGTGGCGCTGTACGACCGCGTGGAAGTGGTGCGCGGCGCCACCGGCCTGTTGACCGGCTCGGGCAACCCGTCGGCCTCGATCAACCTGGTGCGCAAGCATGCGGTGAGCCGCGACTTCACCGGCACCGTGTCGGTGGGCGGTGGCGACTTCAACAAGACCCGCAGCGTGGCCGATGTCACCGTGCCGCTGAGCCCTGAAGGCACCGTGCGCGCGCGCGCGGTCGGCGTGTATCAGGACGGCGAATCGGACATGGACCGCTACAACCTGCGCAAGAAGATCGGCTCGGCGATCATCGATGCCGACCTGACCGACAGCACCTTGCTGAGCGTGGGTTACGAATACCAGAAGAAGGAATCGGACGACGTCACCTGGGGCGGCTTCCCGCTGTTCTACAGCGATGGCACGCGTACCAACTACGACCGTTCGTTCAATCCGGCGGCCGATTGGACGTTCTGGGACACGCGTCTGCAGCGTACCTTCGCCAGTCTGCAACAGAGTTTCGACAACGGTTGGACCCTTAAGGCCAACGTGAGCCATGAGAAGACCGAAGCGTCCAATCACCTGTTCTATCCGTACTACACGATCTTCGGTTTCGACCGCACCACTGGCGCTGGCGTGGTGCCGTATTCGGGCAACTACCTGACCGAGCGCAAGGCCGATGGCGCCGATGTCTACGCCGAAGGCCCGTTCCAGTTGTTCGGCCGCGAGCATCAACTGGTGGCCGGCGCCAGCTACAACCGCCGCGAGTACGTCAACAACGGGACCTTCGATTTCCCGGCGCCGCTGGACAGCTACCTCGGCTGGAACGGCGCCTACCCGGAGCCCAACTGGAGCCCGCGCACGGTGCAGAGCGACGGCACCATCAAGCAGAAGGCCGCCTACGTGGCCGCACGCTTCTCGCTGGCCGATCCGCTGACGCTGCTGGTAGGCGCGCGTTATACCGATTGGCAGATCGATGGCCGCAACGTCGATGCGGCGCAGGGGCTTGTCCCGTTCTCCGATAGCCAGACCGAAGTCACGCCGTACGCCGGTCTGGTCTATGACATCAACGACGTGTGGTCGACCTACGTCAGCTACACCGAAATCTTCAATCCGCAGACCTTGCGCGATGCCAATGGCGGCTACCTCGACCCGCTGAGCGGCAAGGGCTACGAAGCCGGCGTCAAGGCAGCGTGGTTCGACGACCAGCTCAATGCCTCGCTGGCGCTGTTCCGCATCGAGCAGGACAACCTGGGCGTGGCCACCGGCGGCTTTGTGCCGGGCAGCAGCGAGTCGGCGTACCAAGCAGCCAACGGCGTGGTCAGCGAAGGCTTCGATTTCGAGCTTTCCGGCCGTGTGACCGCTGGCTGGAATGCGACCTTCGGTGCCTCGCACTACACCGCCCGCGATGACAGCGGCACGTCGATCAATACGCATCTGCCGCGCACCACCATCAAGCTGTTCAACAGCTACACCCCGCAGGGGGCGTGGAGCGACTTGACCGTGGGTGGCGGTGTCAACTGGCAGAACCGTTCGTACTACGTGGACCCGGTATACGGCACGTTCCAGCAGAGTGCCTACGCCTTGGTCAGTGCTTTCGCACGCTACCGTCTTTCGCCGCAGTTCTCGGTGCAGCTCAATGTCGACAACCTGCTCGACAAGCGCTACTACGCGCAGTTCAACGGTGGCTATGGCGCATGGGGCGCCTCGCGCAACGGCATGCTGACCTTCAACTACGCGTTCTGAGCGAGGGCGACGTCAGCTGGTGTGACGTTCGATCCTGCCGAAGTGACACAGGCACCTGCAAGGGTGCCTGTGTTTTTTGTGTGTCTGTCGATCTGTCATGCAGTGCGCAGCTGCGTGCGGCAGCGTCCAGGCAATGCCGCACGGCGTGCGACGCCGCTGTTCGTGGCCGCTGTCATGAAGTCCGTGAGCGCGTTGCGACACTCAGGCGCATTCGATCCTTCGACCGAAACGCGGCACGCCCGCTCAAGGCAGTAACGGCTGCAACTGCGGCGCCATCACTTCTGCCACCCAGTCCATGAAGGCGCGTACGCGCTGCGGCAGATGGCGGCGTTGCGCATAGAGCAACGTGACCGGCATCGGCTCGGGTGCCAGCTCGGCCAGCACTTCGATCAGGGCACCGCTGTCCAGATGCGGGCGTAACGGGCTGGCCGGCGCCTGGATGATGCCTAGCCCGGCCAACGCGGCCGCCAGGTACGCATCGCCATTGTTTACCGTCACCGGGCCGTGCATCGGCAACACCTGATAGCTCTGCCCGTCGCGATATTCGAAGCCGGGCGAGCGTTGCCCGAGCGTCGGTACGTAATGCACCAGATCGTGCTGCACCAGATCGTCCAGGCGCGTCGGCATGCCGCGGCGGGCAAGATAATCGGCGCTGGCGCAGCTGACGATGCCAAACGCGCCCAGCGGGCGTGCGACCAGGCTGGTGTCTTCCAGCGTGCCCACGCGCAGCACGCAGTCGAATCCCTCACGCACCACATCCACGCGGCGGTCGGTGCCGCTGATTTCCACTTCCAGCTGTGGGTGTCGTGCCAGAAATGCGGGTAAGGCGGGGATCACGAAGTTGCGCGCGATGCCGGCGGACATGTCCACGCGCAGGCGACCGCGCAGCTGCCCATGCTCGCGCTGAAACATCGCGTGCAACTCGTCCATGTCGTCGAGCAGGTCGCGGCTGCGCTGATAGAACGCCGCGCCGTCGCCGGTGAGTTGTACACGCCGTGTGGTGCGATGCAGGAGCTGGGTGCCGAGCGACGCCTCGAGCCGCTGCACGGCGGTGGAGACGCTGGCCTTGGGCAAGCCGAGCGTCTCGGCGGCGCGGGTGAAACTGCCCAGCTCGGCAACGCGCAGGAAGGCGCGCAACGACTCCGTGGTGTCCATCGATTGGTCGATTATCTTGAACGGTGCAATCAGCGTGAGCCGATTTATGCAGCGCGGCAAGCGCAATAGGCTGGACCACACCCACTTATGGAGCGTGCCGATGTCGACCACCACCACACCCATCACCTTGATCACCGGCGGTAGTCGTGGCCTGGGCCGCAATGCCGCGCTTGCGCTCGCTGCCGAAGGCAACGATCTCGTGCTGACCTACCGCAGCCAGGCCGGCGAAGCCGCCGCCGTGGTGGCCGAGATCCAGGCGCTGGGCCGTCGCGCGCATGCGTTGCCGCTGGATGTGGCGCAGGCCGATACCTTCCCCGCATTCGTCGCGCAGCTGAGGGACGTGCTGGCCGATTGGGGGCGTTCGCAGTTCGATGCGCTGGTCAACAACGCCGGTACCGGATTGCATGCGGCCATTGCCGACACCACGCCCGCGCAGTTCGATGCGCTGGTCGATATCCATCTCAAGGGGCCGTACTTTCTGACCCAGGCGCTGCTGCCGCTGATCGCCGATGGCGGACGCATCCTCAACGTGTCCAGCGGTCTTGCACGTTTTGCGCTGCCTGGCTCGTCGGCCTACGCGATGATGAAGGGCGGGGTGGAAGTGTTCACCCGCTATCTGGCCAAGGAACTGGGCGCACGCGGCATCCGTGCCAATACGCTGGCGCCGGGCGCCATCGAAACCGACTTCAATGGCGGCAGCGTCCGCGACAACGCGCAGGTCAACGCGATGGTGTCCTCGGTCACCGCATTGGGCCGCCCCGGGCTGCCGGACGATATCGGACCGGTCGTGGCGGCGTTGCTCGCGCCGGGCACCGGTTGGATCAATGCGCAGCGTATCGAGGTATCGGGTGGGATGTTGATCTGATCTGATCTGATCTGTCAGGCAGTACGGCGATGCGGCTGTAAGGCATCGCCGCCTGCAGGTCACCGCTCGATCGTGGGCACGATGACAGTGCGTTGCTACGCATGCCGCAGGTTGCGGCGTCGCCTCACTGCAGGGGCTGATCGCCATGCAGGACGGGATAGGGGTTCAACGCCTCGCCCTTCCACCACTGCTTTTCCGGACCCAGACGATGGATCTCGAAGTGCAGATGCGGTGCGGCCGGATCGGCGTTGCCGGTGCTGCCGACGTAGCCGATGACCTGGCCACGTTTGATGGATTGTTTTTCGGCCAGGCCATCGGCGTAGCGTTGCAGATGCGCGTAGTAATAGCAGTACGTACCGCCAGGCTCGAACTGATACACGGTCAGGCCGCCGCGGTCGCTGGTGAAGAGCTTTTCCACCGTGCCGTCGGCAACTGCCACAACCGGTGTGCCGGTTGGGGCAAGAATGTCGATGGCATCGTGCACGCGGCCTTCGCTGCGCGCATCGGTGAAGGTGTCCTGCAACTGGTTGGCACCGATACCCTGCACCGGAATCAACAGGGCGCTGCCTGGTGCCGCGCCATCAGCAGTTGGCGCTGGTGTCGACGCCACCGGCGTGTTGGTTGGCGCCGCGTGGGTTACTGGCGCTGCGGCAACCGGTGGTGTCGGAGCAGGCGCTGCCGACGGTGCGGCACCTGCGGCATTGCTGTCTGCCGCCATTGCTGAAGTACTGGACGGCTGCTCCACTTTTGCTTCCGGCGCAGTGCGTTCCAGCCACCAATAACCGGCTGCACCCAGGACGGCGCCCACCAAAAAGGTCATCAGCAGTTTCATGCTTACTCCTGCATCACCACCGGTACCGACGGGCCGACCACGCTGGCCAGATTGACCACGTCCCAATTGGTCAGACGCACGCAACCGTGCGATTCGGTCTTGCCGACATGGCCGGGCTCCGGCGTACCGTGCAGGCCGTAATGCGGTTTGGACAGGTCGATCCACACGCGGCCAACCGGGTTGTTCGGGCCAGACGGCAACGTCGCCTTTTGATCGCCCTTTTTCGCGTCCCAGAACAGCTTGGGGTTGTACTTGAACACCGGGTCGCGCGAGATGCCCAGGATCTTCCAGCGGCCGATCGGCAGTGGATCGTGCTTGCTGCCCGATGACACCGGAAACTGCGCATAGACCTTGCCGTCGGCATCGAACAGGCGCAGCGTCGAGTCGGATTTGTCCACGACCAGCTTGGCAGGCTTGGCCAGCGGGGTGACGCCGTCGATGTTGGGAACCTGGATCGCGTTGCCGGCCTTGCTCATGTCCACGCCGGGGTTGAGTTGGCGCAGCAGCGCCGGGTCGGCATGGAAGCGCTCGCCCAGGGATTCATCCACCGAGACGTAGCCGAGCGAATGCAGCTTGGCCTGTTCGGCCGGGCCCTTGGGAATCGCCTGGAACGGGCCGGCAACGTCGGCATCGGTGAGCGTGTAGTGCACCAGCGCCGGTGTGCTGTCGGCCTGCAATGCCTGCCAGGTGGCGTCGTCCAGTTCGCCGGTCACCTTGATGTTGTGTGCGGCCTGGAATCCGGAGACCGCGCGCTTCTGATTCGAGCCACGTTCGCCATCGATCTGGCCCGGGGAGAAATGCGCGCGGTCCAGCAGCACCTGCGCATGCAGATCCGAGCGTGGGCCGGTGGCGACGGCTTTTGCGGCCGGCGTTGCGGTCGGCGCAGATGCGGCAGCAGGCGCAGGTTGCTGTGCCTGTGCCAGCGCAGACAACGAAGCGCTCAACGACAGGGCGAGCAAACAGATGCGAGCGTAAGAGCGAGGGGGCATGTGTAGATCCGCAAAGAGGCAAGCACGCACAGTGCCGCAGCGGCCTGCGTTTGCTGCGTGAAATGGCTGCACCCGGACTGACTGAGGCGCGATGGCGCTGCGGTCCTTGGTCGATGAGGGCGATGCGTTTCCGGGCTACGCGGCTGTCTGCACGACACCGCCGCGTTGCACGGGGGTGTCGTGCAGGTTCGCTTGCGAGACCTTGCACCATGGATCGGAGGCCGATCGCCTGCGTCATGCGCAGACAATCGACCGATGACCTGTGCGCCCACGTGCGCGAGCACCCACCTGACCGCCTACCGCACTGGCCTGGTGGTCAGTAGGTATAGCCCACTGTCAGCAGGTACACCCGCCCGGTCTGCACGTAGGCGCCATCGGCGCCGGGATCGTAGGCCATGTAGCGATCGGACTTGCCCTGGGTTTCGTAGAACGTGGCGGCGTTGAGCAGGTTCTTGGCCGATACGCCCACGTCGACGTGGTGCGGCAGGTGATAGGTGGCGTTGAAATCCAGCGACTTGACCGGCTGCAGATAGTAATTGAGCCGGTCGGTGGTCAGCCCCAGCAATTGCAGGCCGGTGTAGTTGTAGCTCAGGTCGGCGCGCAGGTGCGCATCGTCGTAGAACAGATCCAGGTTGTAGATATGCTCCGGCGCACGCGGCAACCAGGTTTTTTCCGGTTGGTCGGCCCGTTTGCTGTCCGCTTCGCTGCGCTGCAAGGTGAGGTTGGCGGTGACGCCAAGGTTGCTCCAGATGCCCGGCAAGTCCTGCAGGCGCTTGCTGCCGGCCAGCTCCAGCCCGTACAGCGTGGCGGTGCCGCCGTTTTGCGGCATGGTCACCGGCACGCCGTTCTCGAAGGTGGTGCCGGTCGGCACCAGGCCGCCGAGTGTGTTGTCGTTGCTGGTCGCCGATTGCGAGGTGTAGATGAAGCCGGTAATGCGCTTGTAGTAGGTCGAGGCGCTGAGCACGCCGCCGTTGTGGTCGTAGAACTCGGCCGACAGATCGGCGTTGTCGGCCTTGCTAGGCTGCAGATCGGGATTGGGTTTGGAAATGCCCACTACGCGCTGGGTGTCGTCGATGGAGTACACCGTCTCGCCGGAAATCAGGCCAAAGGCCGGACGGCTGAAACTGCGGCGCAGCGAGGCGCGGTAGACGGTGAGATCGTCGGGCCGATAGTTGATGCTGATACCGGGCAGGACTTGCCCATAGGTGCTGCCGGTGCCGACGAAACCGCCGCTGGTGCCGTCGCCGCTGGACTGCCAGGAATCGGCCGCGTAGCGGGTCAACTCGTAGCGCACGCCGGGCAGGATGCTGACCTGGCCCATGTGCAGCGCGGCCATCGCGTAGCCAGAATAGATCGCTTCGGTGCTGGAGGTGGTGTTGGCGTTGTAATCGTTGGCGGTGTAGATGCCTGCGCCGTTGGGGTCGTCGACGTATTTGTAGGGCAAGGCTTGCGCGCGCATCCAGTTGCGGTCCAACAGTTTGAACGGACCTGCGTAGTGCCCATCGAAGGCGTTGGAGGTGAGGCGGCCGGGGATGGCGCTCAGCGGGGGGCCGCCAGCAGTGGGGAACGCGTAATTGGAGCCGCCAAAATATGGTCCGTTGGTCACGAAGTTGCCGTCCTTGTGGAAGAACGGGTGGTCGTACGCAGCGCGGTCGGAGTGATCGGCAGACAGGCCGACCTTGACGCTGTCCAGCACATCGCCATCGACCTGGTAGGTGATATCGGTGTGCGCGTTGACGCGATTGTCGTGACTGCCGGCATCGTGGCCTTGCACTTTCCACAGCAGCGACGAATCCAGGTTGTAGAAGAAGTCCTTCAACGCCGCCGAGCTGGGGCCGATGCTGGGGTAGGTCGGGTCGCTGAGGTCGAAGGCGAAGCTGCCTGGGGTATAGCCATACAGACTGGCCGAGACATAATCCGGCCGGCTACGCGTGCCACGCCCGACCGAAGCCCCGTAGTTCAATCGCAGACGGTCCAGCGTGGTCTGGCCGCCAAGCTGCAAAGTCGCCAGTTTCTCGTCGATGTCGTGGGTATTGAAGTAGCCGCCGCGCACCGCCGTGGGTTGGTTGCGATAGCTTTCCAGGCGTGCGCTGGATTGATCCTGTTGCCCGGTGACGCCATAGCTGCCGTAGATGGCGCGTGCATAGAGCGCACTGTTGTCGCCTTGCCAATCGAGCGAGAGGTTGCCGCCATAGCGTTCGATCTGGCTGGTGTACAGGCTGTATTTGTAGCGCGTGCTGATCAGCGGGCCGACAGCGCGTAGATCGGTTGCGTTGGCCAGTGCGGGGTCGGCCGGAATGTATTTGCTGTTGGGCGCCGGTGCCTGCGCCATGTTGTTGTTCTTGCCGTAATAGGCCGATGCGTACAGGCCAAAGGCATGGTCGCTGCCGAATTTCCAGGCGATCTCCTGCTGGAACGTGCCGCCGGTGTCCTTGCCGCCCAGATGCGAGGCCAGCGCGTTGAGCTGGCCTTGCGCGGTGCTCTTGGCATAAAACTCCTGGTCGAAATCGAACGCGTTGGGCGTGCGCATATCGATCGCACCGCCGATGGCGTCACCGGGCATGTCGGGTGTGGGCGACTTGGACACCTGCACCGACTGGATGCCGAACGGCGCCAGCATGTTCAAGGAGATCGCGCGCGTCGACGAGTCGGTTTCCGGCATGCCGAACCCGTTGAGCGTGTATGCGTTATAGCTGGCGTCCATGCCGCGGATGCTGACGTAAGCGTTCTCGCCGGTGGTGGCCTGGCCAAGATGCATGTCGCTGTAGGACGACAGCCCCGGCATATGCGCCACCACATCGGCAATGCCGCCGGAGGGGATGGCATCGATTTGCTGCTTGCTCATCACGCTGTTGACGCTATTGGACAGACGCTGTTCGTTGAGCGAGCCCGGCGCCGCGGCCTGCGTGGCTTGCACGTTGACCGAGTCCAGCGTGGTGGTGGTCATCTCGGCAGCGCACGCAAACGAGGGTGCGGAAAGCACCACTGCAATGGCGCAGCTCAAACGGTGGAAGGGGCGGGGAAACTGCATGCTGGGGGCTCGCGTGATGGGAAAGGGAGGACCGAACCCGGTCAACGGGCATAGACCGCCGACGCCTTCCATTGCGATGGGTCTGATGCGTGGGGTGGCTTGCGCTAGCGCGCGTGGTGCTGCGCTCAGTGATGCAGGTCCACGTTGTCGCAACGCACGCCCGGACGTTGCGGATTGCAATGTGCAACCGCATCGCCATCGAAGCGCACCACGTAGCCGTTGTCGGCCGGCTCGTTGGGCGGGAAGTCGGTGCTGAGCAATTGCGCGCCGCTGGCCAGCATGGCGTCGCGCCGGGACGTGTCGTTGTGCTGCGCTTCTTTCAAGTCGGCATCGGTACGCGTACGCACCAGATAGCCGGCCTTGACCAGCTTCTTGATTTCATCGGCAGGTCCGTCGTTGCGTTCGATGAAGGCGGCATCGTCTTCGCCAGGCACTGCATTGGTAAAGCACACGCGGCCGCGCAGCGATGGGTGGCCGGGCAGGTAGCTGGCGCCGGCAACACGTTGGTCGAGCAGAAACACCACCTTGCCGCGCGCCTGGGCCAACGACGGCCAGCCATGCGCGAGCACGCCAGCATTGAGCGTGCGCGCGCTGCCACGCACTTGATCGGGGCTGATGTATTCACCGGGTTGGAATACCGAACGTAATTCGGCATCCAGCGCGTCCATCGCCTTCGCATCGAACGGTTCGGGTTGCACGGTGGGAAACGCCAACTGGATTGGCGACTGCTTGGTTTCGAGCAGGATGAAGATCGGTACATGGTCCGGGTGCTGCTTCGACCAGGTGCGGATTTCCTGCAGGCAGGCAATCAACGGTTGGCAGTTGCTGTGCTGGTCCAGATCCTGCACATGCATGACCTTGAAGCCGGGTCTGTCCATCACCCCAATGGGCGCGCTCGCAGGTGCGGCCGGCAGACCGGCCTTGGCGATCTGCGCAACGATGGCCGGGTGCGCGTAACGCCCGCCCTGTGCATCGGCGAAGACGTCCAGTTCGAGTTGGCGGACGCCATCGTCGAGTTGCTGGGTCAATGCGGGATGGCGGTAATCCAGCGCGGCAAACAGTGCTGGGTTGAGTTGCTTCAGCAATGCCGCTTCGCTGGGCGCAAAGCCAGCGTGGTAGCTGTTGTGGCTACCGATGTACTGCAGATCGGTGAGGCGCGGCGCAGCCTGCGCAACAAGACTGCTCAGCAATAACAAGGTAAAAATGGCGGTGCGCGGGGTATTTCTTCGCTTTGCACGCATCAACTTCGTTTTGCGATTGACACCTGACGTAACAGCAGTAAACGCGTGAAAAAGAGGCATGCAGCACAGCCAGAAAGCGATGAGGTTGCCATCATCGCGGCCCAGTTTGACGCATATCTTTCCGCTGTGTGTCCGTGATGCGTCAGGCCTTGCCGCTGTGTGTTGGTGTCGTTTGCAAATCGCGACACTTTTTATGAAACTGCGGTCTGTCGCAGCGCATGGGTCAGGAGCCGCGCCTGCAGGCGATCGCCCAGGCTGTTTGGCGCATCGAGTGCCATGCGTTGCAGGCAGGCCACATCGGTGGCGTCCGATGCCTCGCGTGCGAGCAGTGCATGACACACAGTGGCGATTTTTCCGCCAGTGCTGGAGGTTGCGCGTTTGAGCCAGCCCAATGCGGGCAGCAGACGCTGCTCTATCTCGGTGAAATCACTGCCGAGCGGGTAATCGGGCAGGCTGCCGTCGCGCCGAAATGGCGCCAGCGCCTGTTCGAGTGCCTGTGGTGTGTTGCGTTGCGCACGTACCGGCAATACCGGCGCTGTGCGTAGCTTGCGCGATTGTTTGGCCTGGGCAAGCAGGTCGTGCTGGAAGCGGACATCGCAGATGGCGGCCATTTCCAGCACGCAGTCCTGATCGGTCTTGTGGCGCAGGTCGGCGATACCGTATTCGGTGATGTACAGATCGCGCAGGTGGCGCGCAATAGTGGTGTGGCCGTAGTTCCAGCGCACGTTGCTGGCCGTGTTTGCGCCCGCCTCGCGGGTGGCGCGCAGCATCAAGGTGCTACGTGCCTGCGGCAACGCATGTGCCATCGCCACGAAGTTGTATTGCCCGCCAACGCCGGACACGATGGGGCCATCCTCCAGTCCATCGGATACCGCTGCACCCAGCGCTGTCGCCATCATGCAGGAGTTGAAGAAGCGTGCATCCTTGCGCTTCAACCGGCCCAACGCTTCGTTGCCATCGTAGAGCTGATTGATCTCGCTGATGCGACGCATGCCGATCGCCGCGCGTGTCGGCGCATCCAGATCGCGCAGCCATTGATAAAACGCAGGCGAGCCGAGGTAGAACGCGCCGTGCAGAAATTCGCCCTCGTCCGCCAGGCGTGCGTAGTCGGCTGCGTCGGCGCTGCCATCGGCGATGCGCTGCATCAGTGGCAGATCGTCGTGCACCTTGCGACGGATCACTCCGCTATCCACCAGTTGCTTGAAGCCTTCGTTGAGCATTTCGCTGCAGCCGTACAAGCCGATGGCGAACGGCTCCAGGCCGCCGCTGGCCTGCACGGCCGGGTGGCGTTCCAGTGCCGGATCCAGTGCATGCAGCACGCGGCGATAGGTCGCGTTATCGGTATGTCGCAGCACCAACGCATGGCTCAGCGCGTCGGCGAGCGTGCCGATGCCGATCTGCAAGGTGCCGCCATCGCGCACCAGCGTGCTGGCATACAGGCCGATGGCGTAGTCGATACTATTCACCGGCTGTCGCGGCAAACCGAACAGGTGTGGTGAGGGGCCCGGTAGATCGATGATGAGATCGAAGAACGCGGCATCCACTGCTGCGGTCCCACCCAGCCACGGCAGTTGAGGATCCACTTCCGCCACCAGCATCGGCCGCGGCAAGCCGAGCGCCTGCACCGCATCCAGCGTGTCGTGGGTGATGTCGTTGTTGCACGATAACGACAGCCGCGTGCCGCCGGGTTCGCGCGCCACTTTTTGCACGATCAGATTGGGCGCACGTTGCGCCACCGCTGCGGCGGCGTGCGTGTAGTTCAGACTCGTGTAGTCGGCCTGGGCCTGGGTGGAATGCAATAGCCCGCCGGACTGCATGTAGAACTCTTCCACTTGCACATGCGCGGGCAGGGCGTCGTGCAGCATGGCGTCGACATACGCAAGGCGCGGAAAATCGTCACCGAAATGGCGGGCGATGAACGGTGCGGCAAAGCGTGCTTCGAGTCCGGCACCCGGCTTGGGCGGGTTGAGCGATAACGCCGTGTAAAGGGCCAGTGGCCGCGACGGCATGTCCTTGAGTTGCGCATACAGCGCGTTCAACAGCCGGTGCGGCTTGCCGATGCCCAGCGGTGCGCCGACGCGCAGCGGGCCGTCGATACATTGCAGGATGTGCGAAACCGCGGTGCTCAACTCAGTGACATGTGTGCTCATGCGCGAGAGCGTAGCCGAAAGCGTTGTCGTGCATGCACCGACAGCTGTCAGGCCAGGCCTGACACCGCGCAACGAATTGCTACTGCAGAAATTACAACTCGGTAACACACGGCTCATGGTCACTTAATCGAACCAGCCCAGCATGCGCTGCATGATCCTCACCGCGCCTTCCCGGTTGTACTCCCGCCCTGCATTTGCCAGTGCCAGCCTGATCGAGGTTGGGCACGCACAGCGCCAGGAGGCGGAACGCTTTATCGCTGCGGTCTATCTGCGGCGCTACGGCGCGCAGTTGCGCAGCTTTCTGCCGCAGCTGCTGGTTTACCGCGATGCGGACTGCGCACTGATGGCGGCAGTGGGGATGCGGCTCGGCAGTGCTGGTAGCTTGTTCGTAGAGCAGTATCTCGACGAACCTGCCGAGTCGGCGCTGGCTGCCCGCATGGCTGCGCCGGTGGCGCGCTCCGGGCTTGCCGAGGTGGGTAACTTTGCGGCGATCAGTTCCGGCAGTGCACGCGCACTGATTCCGCAAATGACCCACGCGCTGCACAACGCCGGCGTGCGCTGGGTGTTGTTCGCCGCGACTCGTGGCCTGCGCAATACTTTCGATCGGCTACAGCTAGGGACGGTGGTGCTGGCGCCTGCCGTGCAGTCACGCCTTCGCGACGATGACACCGACTGGGGCAGCTATTACGCCACCCAACCGCAGGTGGTCTGCGGAGACGTCGCCGCCGGACATGCATTTTTGCTGGAGCGGCAGGCGCTGCGTACCCAGGCCGCACGCCCGGGCATCGAAACGCTGCCGTACCTGATGGGAGTGGGCGCATGAGCACACGATTTGCCCAATTGCTCGCTGAGCCGCACGGGCCTGCACCGCGGGTGCTGAGCGCCACCGGCAGCCTGGACGCGCAGACCTTGGCCGACGCGGTCGCGCGGTCGGCAGCACGCCTGCAGACCGCGGGCCTGACGCGAGTGGCCAGTCGGCTGGACAACGGTCCGGACTGGTTGATCCTGGACCTGGCGCTACGTCTGATCGACGCCGTGCACGTGCCATTACCGACGTTCTTCTCCGATGCCCAGGGACTGCACGCGCTGACCTCCAGTGGCGCGCAATGTGTGGTGACCGATGCCGCCGCCGCCGCGCCGCCCGGCACCAGCGGTCCGCTCCCAGCGCTGCAGCAGGATGCGCTGCGCTTTTGGCGGGTGAGTGCGGTCGTCGAGCCGCCCGCACTGCCGGATCCCACTGCCTGCATCACCTACACCTCCGGCACCACCGGTCGCCCCAAGGGCGTGTGCCTGTCGGCCGACAGCTTGCTCACGGTGGCGGCGTCGCTGGTGGATGCCTCGGCTGCTATCGCACCGCGTCGGCATCTTTGCCTGATGCCGTTGTCCACCTTGCTGGAGAACGTGGCCGGGCTTTACGCGACCTTGTTGTCCGGTGCGCAGGTGGCATTGCCGTCGCTGGCGCAGATCGGTTACACCGGCGCCAGCGGGCTGGATGTGCCTACGCTGCTGCGCTGCCTGCACCACTATCAACCCGAGAGCGTCATCCTGGTGCCGCAGTTGCTGCTCGCCCTGGTCAGTGCTGCCGAACAAGGCGTGGCTCTGCCGGCATCGTTGCGCTATATCGCCGTCGGTGGCGGGCACATCGGCCCGAGTTTGCTCGCGCGTGCAGCGGCGTCGGGGCTGCCGGTGTTCGAAGGCTACGGTCTGACCGAATGCGGCTCGGTGGTCTGTCTCAACCGGCCGGGCGCAGCGCGTGCCGGCAGTGTCGGCCAACCCTTGGCGCACGCGCAGGTGCAGATCGTCGATGGCGAAATTCAAGTCGATGGCGTGCAGGCACTTGGGTATCTGGGTGAGGACGCGCCACCGCCAGGGCCGGTGCGCACCGGCGATCTGGGGCATGTGGATCAAGACGGTTTCGTGCATATCACCGGGCGTCGCAAACATGTCTTCATCACCGCGTTCGGCCGCAACGTCTCGCCCGAATGGGTAGAAAGCGAGTTGCTGCAGCATCCGCTGCTTGCACAGGCGGTGGTGTGGGGCGAGGCACAGGCCGACAACGTCGCGGTGCTATGGCCGCGCCGGCCCGACAGCGATGACGCCGCGCTCGCCAAGGCGCTCGCCGAGGTCAATGCCGGCTTACCCGACTACGCACGCGTGGCGCGCTTCGTCCGGGCCGATGCACCTTTCAGCGCACGCGAAGGCCTGCTCACGGCCAACGGGCGGCCCCGCCGCGACGCGATCCTCGCGCGCTATCAATCTGCCGTCGATCGCAGTTATCGGTCGCCGCCTACCGTCGTCTCTCAAGGAATTTTTCCATGACGTTTTATGCATCCCTGCTGGCACAGACCCAGGCCGAACGCGAGCGCATGACCCAGGTGCCGATCATCCAGGCGGCACTGGCCGGCAACATCGCCCGCGCCGACTACGTTGCATTTCTCGGCCAGGCCTATCACCACGTGCGGCATACCGTGCCGTTGCTGATGGCCTGCGGTGCACGCCTGCCGGCGCGGCTGGAATGGCTGCGCGAGGCCATCGGTGAATACATCGAGGAGGAGATGGGGCACCAGGAATGGATCCTGGACGATCTGGTGGCGTGCGGGCAGGCGCGCGAAGCGACCGTGCTCGCCGGCCCGTCGCTTGCCACCGAGTTGTTGGTCAGCTACGCCTACGACACCATCCAGCGCGGCAACCCCGTCGGCTTCTTCGGCATGGTGCTGGTGCTGGAAGGCACCAGCGTGGCGTTGGCCACGCGTGCGGCCAACAGCATTGCGCAGTCGCTGGAATTGCCACGCAATGCCTTCATCTATCTGTTGTCGCATGGCGATCTGGATATCGAGCATGCCGGGTTCTTCGAGAAGCTGATGAACCGGCTCGATGACCCACTCGACCAGCAGGCAGTGGTGCATGCGGCCAAGCGTTTCTATGTGCTGTACGGCGATCTGTTTCGCACCCTGCGCAGTGAAGGCGCGCGTCTGGCGGAGGCGGCGTAATGGATCTCCACGGCAAGTGCATCATCCTGACCGGCGCCACGGGTGGCATCGGCAGCGCACTCTGTGCCGGCCTGGTCGAGGCAGGTGCAACCATCGTTGCAGTGGGACGGACAGAGGAGACCTTACGGCGGCTGGCTGCCGCGCATTCGGCTGGGCGCGTGGTGCCGGTGGTGGCGGATCTGGCCAGCGAATCAGGCCGTGCCGTGTTGCTGGCACGTACGCATGAGATGCGCCCGGCACCGTCGGTGCTGGTGCTTGCGCATGCACAAAGCCACTTCGGATTGCTGCAGGACCAAGACCCGACGGATCTGGCCGCATTGGTGCATCTGAATCTCACCGTGCCGATGCTGCTGGTGCAGGCGCTGTTGCCGGCCTTCGCGCGCCAGCCGGATGCAGCGATGGTGGCGGTCGGTTCCACCTTCGGCAGCATCGGTTTTGCCGGGTTTGCCGGCTACAGCGCCAGCAAGTTCGGTCTGCGTGGTCTGTTCGAAGCACTGGCGCGCGAGCATGCCGGTGGCAGCGTGCGTTTTCAGTATCTATCGCCGCGTGCCACGGCCACTGCGTTCAATCCTGCGGCGGTGGATGCGCTCCATGCGGAGCTGGGGACAGCGGTAGATCGTGCCGAGGACGTGGCCGCAGCGCTCTTGCAATCCATCGTGCGCGGCGATGCACGGCGTCAGTTGGGGTGGCCGGAAAAGCTGTTTGCCAGGCTCAACGGACTACTGCCCGAACTGGTGGACTGCGCCTTGCGCAAACAGCTTCACCTCATCCGTCGCCATGCGCGGCCCAGCGGCACCGCCGCCACACAGGAGTTTTCGCATGAACCGTAGTTGCCGTAAGTTGCGCATCTTCAGTGCGCTGGGATTGTGCATGATCGCCGGCACCGGGTGGGCGGCCGGTCTGTCGCCGCAGGTGGCGCAGCTGCAGGACCGCTGGGCGGTGATTACCTATCAACTGCCAAAACCGCAGCGGGTTGTCGCATTGGAAGCACTTGCACAGCAGTCCGATCAGGTATGCCATGCCTTGCCTGACGATGCAGATGCGTTGATCTGGGACGGCATCGTGCGCTCGAGTCTGGCTGGAGAAAAAGGTGGCCTGGGGGCGTTGGCGCAGGTCAAACGTGCGCGCAACGATTTCGAAGAAGCGATCAAGCGCGTACCGCGCGCGCTCGAGGGCGCGGCCTACACCAGCCTGGGGGCGTTGTATTACCAGGTGCCAGGTTGGCCAATCGGCTTTGGCGACGATGCCAAGGCGCGCACGTTGCTCTATCAGGGCTTGGCGATCGACCCTGACGGACTGGACAGCAATTACTTCGTCGGTGACTTCCTGCGCGACCAGAAGGACTGGGCTGGGGCAGCAAAAGCGTTCGAAAAGGCCGCTGCCGCAGCACCACGTCAGGGCCGGCAAGTTGCCGACGCCGGCCGACGCAAGGAAATTGCCGCCAAGCTGGCAGATGTGCGGGCGCAGCTTGCCAAGCAGTGAGCAGACTTACAGACTGGCTCGCATGCGCATTCTGCTGGTTGAAGACGATCTCTCACTGGGCGAGGGCATCCGCACCGCATTGCGGCGCGCCGCCTATGCAGTGGACTGGGTGCATGACGGCGTCAGTGCGTTGATGGCGCTACAGGAGCAGACCATGGATCTGGTCATCTTGGATTTGGGATTGCCGCGCATGGATGGCATCGAGGTCATTCGCACCGCACGTGCGCGTGCAGTGGACACGCCGATTCTGGTACTCAGCGCACGTGAGCGTGCAGCCGACCGCGCGCTTGGCCTGGATGTCGGTGCAGACGATTATCTGGGCAAGCCCTTCGACACCACCGAACTGTTGGCGCGCACGCGGGCCTTGTTGCGCCGCTCCGCCGGGCGCGCGCAGCCGGCACTGCAGGCCGGTGCGCTACGGTTGGATCCGGCCGGCATGTCGGTGCGCTGGCATGGCCGCGATCTGGATCTGACCCGTCGTGAATTCGCACTGTTGTGGCTGCTGATGGAGCAGCGTGGCCGGCCGATCGGTCGCGAACGCATCCAGCAACATCTCTATGGGTGGGACGAGGATGTCGCCAGCAATGCGGTGGACGTGCATGTGCACCAGTTGCGTCGCAAACTGTCGGCAGCCGTGATCCGCACCGTTCGCGGCATTGGTTACGCGCTGGACGAACAGGCCGCACAGGCGGCCGCGGCTCCGCCACAGGCACCGCAATGAACTCGATTCGGCGTGTGTTGTTGCTGGCCTTGCTGGGCCTGTTGTCGTTGCTGATGCTGGCCGCTGCCGGTTTCAGCTATCGGGCGGGACTGCAGGAGGCCGGCGAGATGTTCGATGCACGCCTCGTGCAATCGGCACGCGTGCTGCTTTCGTTGGTGGATCAACCCCTGGACGATCTGCGAGCAGGCGAGCCGATCGTGATCCGCGGATGGCATGGGCAAGCGCAAGGCGTGGGCGAAGCATTGGCGTTCAACGACGGCCATGCCTACGAAACCAAACTGGCATTCCAGGTGCGCAACGCCGCCGGTGCGCTGCTCTTGCGTTCTGACAGCGCACCGGCGCAACCACTGGCACCGCTGCGTGCCGGCTATGCAGACGTACAACGTGCCGATGGCCAGTGGCGCACGTTCACCCTGCGCTCGCCGGGCGGGCGCTGGTTCCAATCGGCCGAACGCGCCGATATTCGTGAGGAGCTTGCCGAAGACATCGCGCTGGGAACCTTGTTGCCACTGCTGATGGCGTTGCCATTGATGGGGCTGCTGATCTGGGCCGTGGTGAACTGGGCAATGCGCTCGCTGGTACGTGTCTCCGACGAGATCGGCGAGCGCGACCCCAAGCGCTTGCAGCCGCTGCAGCCGCAGCATATGCCACGCGAGGTGCACGGCCTGGTGCGCGCGGTCAACGGATTGATGGACCGTGTACAGGATGGCCTGGAACGGGAACGTCGCTTCATCGCCGATGCTGCGCATGAGCTGCGGACACCGATCGCGGCACTCAAAGTGCATGCGGCCAACCTGCGCCTTGCTGCCAATGCAGAGGAACGCGATGAGTCGCAGCAGCAACTCGATGCCAACGTGCTCCGCATCGAACGCATGATCGCCCAGCTGCTGGCCCTGAGCAGGGTCGAAGCGGTGGCTGCGCTGCCACAGCGCAGCGTGAGCCTGGACACTCTGGTACGCAGCGAGTCCGAAGATGTGCTGGCGCTGGCGGCGCAGCGCCAGCAGACCGTGGAGCTGGCACTGCAGCCGGTGATGGTCATCGCCGATGAAACCGCGTTGTCGTTGCTGCTGCGCAACCTGCTGGAGAATGCCGTGCGCTACACACCGGCGGGTGGCCGCATCCGGGTCAGCACGCAGCACATACCGCTGCCGACCCTGGTGGTGGAAGATTCCGGTCCCGGCATCCCGGAAGCGGCGCGCGCACGCGTGTTCCATCGTTTCCATCGCGAACTGGGCACCGGTGTGGAGGGCAGTGGGCTGGGTTTATCGATCGTGCACGATATCGTCGTGGCACATGCTGCGCGCGTGCAGCTGGATGCGTCGCCCACGTTGGGTGGCTTGCGCGTCAGCGTGCAATTTGCCGGCAACCCGATCAGCTGACAGACGATCCGTCGGCGAGGGCGGCATCATACCGACGAACTGCGCTTGACATCGAATCCGTTTACGCGCGTAATCGATAAAAATTACGGGTGTAATCGCATGTCGATCAGTGAAGCCGAAGCAGTGGTGATGCAGGTGCTCTGGGATGGCGCACCGCGCACGGCAGAAGAGGTGATTGCCGCGTTGGCGCACACCGGCTGGGCCGAGCCCACCATCAAGACCTTGCTCAACCGGCTGCTCACCAAATGCGCCGTTGCGGCAGAAAAACACGGCCGCAAATATCACTACGCGCCGCTGCTGGCGCGCGAGCAATGGGTGCAGCAGCAGAGCGAAGGATTGCTGCAGCGGCTGTTCGGCGGGCGGGTTGCGCCACTGGTGGCGCACTTCAGCGAACGCGGGAAACTCAGCGCATCGGACATTGCCGAATTGAAGCGCCTGCTCAAGGAGTTGGACGATGCACCTTGACCTGCCATTGCTGTTGCGTGTCACGCTGTATAGCAGTGTCGCGTTACTGATTTGTCTGGTGCTGCGTCGCGCACTGCGTGCCTGGCTGGGCGCAACAGCGGCGTATGCGCTCTGGGCCGCTGTGCCGCTCGCAGTGTTGGCAGCTTGCATGCCGCGGCCGCCGATAGCGACAGCATTGCCAAAGATGCCGGCATTGGTCGCGATGCCGCTCACCCTGCAAGGGAGCGAACACGCATGGTCCGGACAGCTGCTCGCTATCTGGTTAAGCGGTGCAGTTTCGATGGCCGTGGCGCTTTGGTGGCGCCAACGGCGATTCGTGCGTAGCCTGGGCGTATTGCATGTGCTCGACGGCGGAGTATGGGCGGCAACGCACGATGTGGGGTTGCCGGTGTCGCTGGGTATCTGGCGCCCGCGCATCGTGCTGCCGATGGACTTCGACACGCGCTACACCGCCGCAGAGCGCAGCTTGATCCTGGCGCACGAGCGCCTGCATCTGCGCCGTGGCGATCTGTATGCCAATCTGCTGGCCGCACTGTTGCTGTGCATCGGCTGGTGTAATCCGTTGATGCATCTGGCATGGCGCGCGTTCCGGCTGGATCAGGAACTGGCGTGCGACGCGGACGTACTGACGCGCTACCCGGGCAAGCGCCGCAGCTATGCCACCGCAATGCTCAAGACCCAGTGCGGGGCAGCCTGGATGCCGACCAACTGCCATTGGAACGCGCCGCATGCACTCACCCAACGCGTGGCTGCCTTGTTGGGGCCTGCGGTGGACGTGCCGCGCGCGCGGTGGAACCTGCGTCTGGTGGTTGTATTGGCGGTGATGGTCAGCGGCGCCTGTTGGGCTTTCCAGCCTGCGCAGCTGCAGGGCAGGCAGGTCCCTGGCAATGCGCTGGACGTCCACACCATGCAGCCGCCCAAGTATCCGCCTGACGCGGTCGCTGCTGGCCTGGCGGGATTTGTCGAACTGCAGATCGCGGTGAGCCCAACTGGAACACCCGAGCACATCGCGATAGTACGCAGCACCCCTGCTGGCGTGTTCGATCAGAGCGTGCTCGACACAGCACGCCACTGGCGCTTCACACCTGCGCTGGAGAATGGCAAGGCGGTCGCGTCCGAGGTGCGCGTGCCGGTAAGGTTTGAATTGGATCCACCGGATGTGGCGCCGGCACCTGCAGATATGGATGCCGATACCGACGCGGCTGGAATGCAACGGACTGCCACACAGTCCGAGCGCGTTGCCAGCTGTGTCTCTGCGGAATGCGCGCCACGGGGCACGTCGCGATGAGCGGCCGTCTGGTCTGCAGCGTCGCACTGGCGCTGGCTGTGAGCAGCTGTGCCACCCATCAGGTCGTGGAGCAGGAGCGTAGCCAACGCGAGGATTCCGTGGATCAACGCATGCTGCCCTCGCAGCCGGATGGCGCTGGCACTGCAGGCATCGCGTCCTACACGCTGGCGCCAACGCAGCGCTTTCGCATGCCGCGGGCGCTGCACAGCGAAGCGCCGGTACTGCCCGCCGATTCGCCGCGGCAGACCTTGGCGCCGACCACCGTCTGCGCCCATCTCATCCTGAGCGCGGAGGGCACGGTGCAGCGCGTCGACCCGATGTCCGACCGCGACGAATGCGCCGCGGGACTACTGCCGGACAACGCCGATCTGATGCAAGCGGTGCGCACCACCGCGCAGCGATGGCAGTTCGTCCCAGCCGCGCTGTGCACCTATGCACCAGGTGTTGCGCAACCGGCCGCGCCGGATGACTGCACCGACGCTGCGCGGATCGAGCCGGTACCGGTGACGCTGTCGTTCGCGTTTACCTTCGAGGTGCGGCAAGGCAAGGTGAGTGTGCGGACCGGGAAGGTCGCACGATCGCTGTAGCAGCCGTTGCGCGGCGTGCCGTGAAGGTGTGTTTGAAGGTGGCGACTTGAGGCCAGCCAGCTCACGCTTAGCGCGTGCCACTGCAAAGTCGGGCAGTGAACTGAGTGATTGACGAGACGGACACAGGCGTCACCGCTTGCATCGATGCCCGGATGACAATGCAGTCACCGCAAACGCCATACCCGCGCTTACATCACCTTCAATCCAGCACATGCACGCTGTCGGCAATGCGCTGTACTTCATCGGGGTTGTGGCTGACGTAGAGCATCGGCAGGCGAATCTCGTCGCGTACGCGCTGCAGGTACGGGATCAATTCTTCGCGGCGTGCCTGATCCAGCGCCGACAGCGGTTCGTCGAACAGCAGGATCGCCGGTTGCGCCAGCAGGGCGCGGCCAATCGCCACGCGCTGCGCCTCACCACCAGACAGGTTGCGTGGCCGGCGTTGCAACAGCGGCGCGATACCGAGCAAGGCCACCACATCGTCGAAGCCGAATGGCGCCGTGCCGCGCGCATGCCGGCCGTAGCGCAGGTTGCGGCGCACATCCAGATGCGGAAACAGTCGCGCATCCTGGAACACGTAACCGATCCGACGTTTGTGCGTGGGAAGGTCGATGCCTTGCCCGGCGTCGTACAGGCAGCGCCCATCGATACGAATATGCCCGGCATGCGGGTGCACCAAGCCGGCAATCGCATTGAGCACGGTGGTCTTGCCCGCGCCGGACGGACCCACCAGTGCGACCACGCGCGCATCGTCGTGGATGCGGATGTGGCGGTCGAATGTGCCGCGTTGTAGGTGCAGATCGATATCCAGCATCAATCCTCCTCGCGCGGATGCGGCCGGCGTACCAGCCATTCGGATAGCAGCAGCGCTGCCAGCGAAATCGCCAGCGCCACGCCGGCCAGTCGCCAGATGCCCGATTCCATACCCGGTACCTGCATCAGCCCGTAAATGGCCGACGACAAGGTCTGCGTTTCGCCAGGGATGTTCGACACGAAGGTGATCGTTGCGCCGAACTCACCCAATGCCTTGGCGAACGCGAGCACCACCCCGGCGACCAGACCCGGCCAGGCCAGCGGCAAGGTGATGCTGAAAAATACCCGCCACGGCCCTGCGCCTAGCGTGGCGGCGGCAGCCTCCAGGCGCCGATCAGTGGCTTCGATGGACAGACGAATCGCGCGCACCATCAGCGGGAATCCCATCACCGCGCACGCGAGCGCCGCGCCGGTCCAACGGAACGCGAACTGGATGCCGAAGTGTTCCAGCAACCAGCTGCCCACCGGCCCCTGCGTGCCCAGCACCACCAATAGCGCATAGCCGGTGACCACCGGCGGCATCACCAATGGCAGGTGCAGTAGCGCATCCAGCAAGGCTTTGCCCGGAAAGCGCCGCCGCGCCAGCAGCCAGCCGCAGGCAATGCCCGGCGGCAGGCTGGCAAGCGCCGCGACGATGGCGACCTTGAGACTCAGGCCGATCGCGGTCAGCTCTTCCGTGGTGAACATCGACAAGCGGTGTGCCTCAATCCTTCAACGAAAAACCACGGCGCGCAAAGATCGCCTTGGCCGGCGTGCTTCCCAGCCAGGTCACGAATGCGGCAGTGGCGGGGTTGCGGCTGTTCTTCAATGCCGCAACCGGATACACGATGGCGTCATGGCTGTCGTCGGGGAAGGTGGCGACCACGCGCACCTTGGCATCGGCGCGTGCGTCTGAGCCATACGCGATGCCCAGCGGCGCTTCGCCGCGCGAGACCAGCATCAGCGCTGCGCGCACGCTTTCCGATTCGGCAAGGCGGTTGCTGACGCTGTCCCACTGGCCGAGCTTGCGCAACGCAGCGGCGGCGTATTTGCCGGCCGGCACGCTGGCGGTCTGGCCAACGGCCAGGCGCCCGTTCTCGCCAAGTGCTTTGGCAATGGCGCCAGGCGTGCGCAGGTTCACGTGGAGTGTGCTGTTCGCCGGTGCGACCAATACCAGCGTGTTGCCGAGCAGGTTGTGCCGCTGCGCGGGCAGCACCAGGCCACGCTGCTGCAGATAGTCCATCCACTCCAGGTCGGCCGAAAAAAACACGTCCGCCGGCGCGCCTTGTTCGATCTGGCGTGCCAGCGCAGAACTCGCCGCATACGACACCCGCACGGGCGTGTCAGTTGCCTTCTCGTATGCGACCGCGGCTTCATCCATCGATTCTTTCAAGCTGGCGGCCGCAAACACCGTGACTGGTGCGGTCTGCGCACTCGCCAGCATGGGGAGTGCCAGCATCAGCACGCACACCGCGCGCTGCCAGAAACCGATCGTGCGCATGGGAAGCTCCTCACCAGGTGGGCTCTGATCATAGCGGCTACGCGATGCGCACCGCGTGGCGAGGCTGTACCCCCGCTACAGAACCACTCCGTTGCAGCGGCCGGCTTGAAGATTGGTTTGCAACGCCGGACGGATCAACTTGGGCTCGGGCAAGCTGGCGTCGCGCGCCTGCCGCTGCGCCACGAAGGTCTCGACATCCACGCCGTCGCGCACGTGGATATTGCTGCGCCGCTGTTCGCCAATGCTGGTCTGATGTGCCACCGCCCGCCCGCCCGGGCCGTAGTCGTGGCAAACGAAAACGCGGGTGCTGTCCGGCAGCGCGTACAGGCGCTGGATCGACGCAAACAACTTGCGCGCATCGCCGCCGGGGAAATCGCAACGCGCCGTGCCCGCATCCGGCATGAACAACGAATCGCCAGGAAACAGCGCATCGCCGATCAGATACGCAATGCTGTCGCTGGTGTGGCCGGGCACTGCGATGACGCGTGCTTGGATATCTCCCAGCATGAAGCGCTCGTCATCGGCAAACAGATGATCGAACTGCGAACCATCTGCACGAAAGTCCTCCGGCAACGCGTACCGGGGTGCGAGGGTCTGCTGCACCTGGCGAATGCCTTCGCCGATGCCAACACGCGCCTGCGGCCAGTGCTGTTTCAGCCACTGCGCAGCAGACAGGTGATCGGCATGCGCATGGGTTTCCAACAGCCACTGCAGCTGCCATCCCTGCTGTGCGATGGCCGCGAGGATGGCTTGCGCCGCGTGGGTGCCGATGACGCCGGTATCGGCCGCGTAGTCCAGGGTTGGGTCGATCACTGCCGCCGCGCCGGTGGCCGCATCGGCGACCACATAGGTGAAGGTGTTGCTGTCGGCATGAAAGAACGCAAGCACCTGTGGTTGCATCGGCGTCTCCACGTCAGGGGCTGGCCAGCGCTGCGTTGAGGATGGCAGCGAGCCGGTCACCGGCGATGCGCAACTGCGTTTCTGCGATCGGGCGGTAGGTGGCGATATACGTAGGGGGCAACACGTGTGCGCTCGGGTACACACCCGGCGTGATGGCGATCTTGCACGAGGCCTGGGCCCATGCCGCAGCCGGCGGTGGCAGTGCTGGAGACGCCGCGGCAGCCGCTGGCAGGGCAAGCAGACGTTGCAGGTAGGCACCGTCGCTCAGATGGCTGTCGTTGAGCATGCCGCTGTCCCACAGGGAATGCAGGTTGCTGCCCTTGCCATCGATCTGCAGTTGGAAGTCGTTGCCGCCCTTGTCGTGCGCGTAGCCGGCGTGCATCGGCTGATGGATGTCGCCGACAAAATGCACCACGAACTTCAAGGCTTGGCGGCGCACGTCCAGTGGTTGTTTGCGATCTGCGAGCAGGGCGGTTTGCTGGTCGAGCGCGGCAATCACGCAGTTGCCGTCCGGGCAGTCGCGCGGCGGCGAATACGTGCAGTCGTGTTCGCCCAGATTGACGTAGTGCCACGGCCCGGAGCGCTTGCCCAGGTCGGGGTCGTGCTCGCGCAACTCATCGGCCCAGGAGGCCACACCGTGCAGCGTGGGGTCTGGCTCGCCGGCCAGCAATTGCGCCACCTGCGCACGTGCCTGCGGGCTCAGTTCGGTTTCGGCGATGCGCGCCACCAGGCGGTGGCCTTGCGGACCCCAGGCCAACGCGGTGGTGGGGTGGATCGCGGCGGCCAGTGCCGTCGCAATAGCGAATGCGGGGAGGAAGAAAGTTTTCATTCCGCGATTGTACGCATCGGTCCGGGACGGTTTGATGGCTGTTTCGGACCTGCGACAGCCACGCCTCAGCATGGCGCCGGCACTGCGTAGACAGGCGAACAATACCCGGCGCCCAGTCCGTTGGGCGGGCGTGGACGCCGCGCTCAGGACCGCAATGTACGAGCGGTATATACCGCACCGAGCGCCGGCGGCGCCGTCTGGCGGTTGCGCAGTCGTTTTGTTAGCCGCTCTTAGTAATACACCAGGTACGACACGCCATAGGTCAGTGGGTCGATCCGCGCCTTGCCCAGCCGCGCACCGTTGAAATCGACGTTGCTGCGCGAATCGGTCCAGCGCGCATCCACGCGCAGGCCGCTGCGCTCGTTGAAGATGAAGTCCACGCCGACATGCGCGGTGGCGCCGACCGAATCGCTGAAACGCAGATCGCCGTTGCCAAATGTCGGCTCGGTGTCTTCGCCCAGGAACGTGGTGTAGTTGATGCCCACGCCCACGAACGGCGAGACCGTGCCATAGCCGTTGATGTGGTACTGCAACAGCACGCTCGGCGGTACCGACCAATAGCTGCCCACCTTGCCGACGCCCTGCAGTTCGAGCTCGTGCTTGCCCGCCACTGCCGCATGCACTTCGAGTCCCAGGTTGTTGCGCAGGAAGTATTCGTAGGTGAACGACAGCGTCGGCGCGCCCTTGATGTCGGCCTGCGCACCGCCGAAGGTGCCGCTGTTGGACTTGGGCGAGACATAGCCGGCGCCGTAACCGGTCGTCCAATGGCCGGCCGACTGGGCGAAGGCGGGTGCGGCCGAGGCGGCCAGTGCGATGGCGAGGGCGGTGCGAGTCAGCGTGTTCATGGAATCCCCGGTAAGTCGAACAGACGGTCGACGTGACCGACCTGTCCGCAACTCCGGCGGTGGATGCACGTCCCTGGGCAGCAAGTGTGCCAGAGATGCGCCGCCCACGCCGCAGGGGATCAGAACCGGTGCACGTAGGCCACGCCGTAGACCAGCGGGTCGATGTTGACTGTGCCAATGCGGTTGCCATCCAGGCGCGCTTCGCTCTCGATATCGATCCAGCGCAGGTTGACGCGGAGTGCGCCGCGCTCGCCTAGCGTGTAGTCCATGCCGGCATGCAGTGCCACGCCCCAGGAATCGCCCAGCTCTAAATCGTTGCCGGCCAGCGCGTGGCGGGTGTCGGTGCTGAAGAAACGCGTGTGGTTGATGCCGACGCCAACGAATGGCGAGAGCTTGCCTTGGCCGTTGAAGTGGTACTGCAACGAGATCACCGGCGGCAGCTGCTTGGTGCTGCCAACCCGGCCCAGGCCGCGGATCGCGATGTCGTGCTCGAACGGCAGCGCCGACAGCACTTCGACGCCCAGGTCGTCGGTGATGAAATATTCCGTCGTGAACGTGGGTTTGATGTCCTTGCCCACTTCCGCCTTGAGCCTGCCACCGGCCAGGCGACCGTTGTCGGACTTGGGAGCGACCTGATGGGCGCCGACGGCAACGGTCCAGTCGCCTTTGGATTGCGCCAGTGCGGGGAGGCTGACGAACGCGGCGGCGAGGCCAGCGAGCAGAAGAGGAGCGCGCAGACGCATAGGATTTCTTGTTGGGTGCAATGGATGCAGGAAGTCTTGCGGCTCGGCGTTGTCGCTGCCTTGATCCTGATCAATTCGGCCGCGCGCTCTGGCGGCCGGTCGTGCGGTGACTTGCTGCAAGCCACGCCGACGGCAGCGTGCGCGGCGAGCGGCTGGCTGCAGTGACGCATTGCATCTGCAGCATCGCGTGATGCGCAGGCATCAGTGGCGGCGGGGAGGAGAAAGAACGTGCGCGTTGGCGTCGATAGCGAAGCGATTGTCCGCGCGAGCTGCACTCACCTGGCCCCACGCAACTGCCGTGTGCGTATCCACGTTGTGTACCGCCGAGCCGTGATGATTGACGATCAGCCACGTGCGCGCGCGTCATGCCAAGCAGAGGCCCCCCATGTGACGGGTGGGGGTCTCAACGGGCAGGGGCAGTAGCGATATCCCCGCAGTGCGGAAATCCTACTGTGCGGGGTGCATGGATACGCTTTTCAGCGCATTAGCCTATATCTAAGTAATTGAAATTAATGAACTATCGTGGTCTTGCGTGGCATCTTGCGTTGGCGATGCATGCAGCTGACCCGAGGCCATCGACCATCGATCGGCAACCGATGCCGTGACGGGAGCATGGGCCGGCTCTGCTTGCTCACTCCGATCGACTGGGCGCAACTGCGGGGGCGGTTCCTCACGACGCGTGGCGCTTGGAGCGCCTGTCCCCGCCACTGGCTAACCAATCCCCAATCCCACCGCCCGCACACACGGCTGCGGACAAGTGACGCTGCTAGAATGACAGCCCCTTTCCATCCGCCGCGCTGTCGCGGCTGCAGGAGCTAGTGAACATGGCAATCAAGGTTGGCATCAACGGATTCGGTCGCATCGGCCGCAACGTGCTGCGCTCTGCGGTGCAGAACTTCGCCAATGACATCGAGATCGTGGCCATCAATGACCTGCTCGAGCCCGACTACCTGGCCTACATGCTGCAGTACGACTCGGTGCATGGCCGCTTCAAGGCCGATGTGTCGGTCGACGGCAACACGCTGATCGTCAATGGCAAGAAGATCCGCCTGACCCAGGAACGCGACCCGGCCAACCTCAAGTGGGATGCCGTCGGCGCCGAGGTGGTGATCGAGTCCACCGGCCTGTTCCTGACCAAGGAAACCGCGCAGAAGCATCTCGACGCGGGCGCCAAGAAGGTCATCCTGTCGGCACCGTCCAAGGACGACACGCCGATGTTCGTCTACGGCGTCAACGACAAGACCTACAATGGCGAGGCGATCGTCTCCAACGCCTCGTGCACCACCAACTGCCTGGCGCCGTTGGCCAAGGTGATCAACGACAAGTGGGGTATCAAGCGCGGCCTGATGACCACCGTGCACGCGGCCACTGCAACGCAGAAGACCGTGGACGGCCCGTCCAACAAGGATTGGCGCGGCGGCCGCGGCATCCTGGAAAACATCATCCCGTCCTCCACCGGCGCAGCCAAGGCCGTGGGCGTGGTGATTCCCGAGCTCAACAAGAAGCTCACCGGCATGAGCTTCCGCGTACCCACCTCGGACGTGTCGGTGGTCGACTTGACGGTTGAACTGGAAAAGCCGGCCACCTACGCCGAGATCTGCGCCGAAGTGAAGGCACAGAGCGAAGGTGCGCTGAAGGGCATCCTGGGCTACACCGAAGACAAGGTCGTGGCCACCGATTTCCGCGGCGAGACCTGCACCTCGGTGTTCGACGCCGACGCCGGCATCGCGCTGGATTCCACCTTCGTCAAGCTGGTGTCCTGGTACGACAACGAGTGGGGCTATTCCAACAAGTGCCTGGAAATGGTGCGCGTTGTCGCCAAGTAAACGATGTGTTGTTAAACATAAAAAAGCGCCTTTCGGCGCTTTTTTATTTCCGCATGTACCAATACAAGCCTCTATCCACAGGCCATTGCATCATCAGTTCGCTTGCGTCGTGGCCAAGCCAACTGCGTGCGACTTCTTCCGGACTACGGAACATGCCCGCTGAAGCCACGGGAACGAAGCCGAGTACGGATACGGCACACATTGCAGTCAAAAAAGGGGCGTGGCGCCGTGTAAGCATTGCGGTTACCTCCTTGTACCTAAACCCCGATGCCAAATCCACGATGTGCGCGTAGAGTGGTCGCATCGCGCCAGCGCGGTTTCTACCGTGCTGGCACGATGCCGGCAAGCATTCGATGAGGTGCCGCCGTCTTGGTCGGGCTTGGATGTCCATTGCGACACATGTGCTGACGTGCTTTCGGTCAGCTGACGTCCCCACTCAGGTGTTGCATGCCATGGATAGGCAGAACTGGTTCAAGTATTCAAGAAAGATAGTTGCGTGGGCCAATCTTTGCAGAACGTGTGCTCGGGTATCTGTTCTGCTGTTGACTTGTGCGCGGTCGATGTGAGCGGTAGTCGATGCGTAAAATGGCGCGCAACGGTGGACCAATGTTGTTGGCAGAAGGCGCCGAAGCGACTGGAAAGGCCTTCATTCCGTTCTGCTTTGGTGGTTACCGGTACCTTCGCGAGCTTTGTCAGGCTGGTGTCCTGATACGACAACGAGTGCGGCTATTCCAACAAATGCCTGGAAATGGTGCGGGTTGTCGCCAATTAAACTTCGCGCTTAGGCGGTGAGTAGAGGCCCCGACCTGCCGGGGTCTTTCGTTTTGTTTCTGTCGGAATGTGATGTGTGCATGTGTCGCTGCTTCGTCGTCGCTAAGAGAAGTGGACTTTGAGAGGCTTACGTGCGCTAATTTGCGGGCACGGCGGTCGTTCCCGTGTCGTGTACGAGGGATCGGGGAACTCCATGGATCGAGAGAGCAAAACTAATGAATAAATTTCTGGCGGGCGTATTGGCGCTCGGTGTGGTGATTGCGGTATCGGCTCCGTCGAACAGTTGGGCTGCAAAAAAGCAGACCGGTACGCCGGCCTGGATGAATGCCGATGGTGAGGTGATCAAGTCGTCCGATGTCGAGGCGGGCTACGGCGAGACAGTCAAGGGGATCAATGATTACGAGGGCGAGATCACCGGTAAGCCGGCGCCTGGCAGCAAGTTCACCCAGCTCCAGATCGGTATGCCGATGAAGCAGGTGACCGATCTGATTGGTCAGCCGAACGATCAAGGTTCTTACGTGACCGGCAAGGCATTTATCCCGTTCTTCTTTGGTGGCGATCGCTACCGTTATGAGATGGCCTATAAAGGCCAGGGCCGTCTGGTGTTTGCCGGCAAGTCGATGGATACCGGCGGCAACCTGATCTGGATCATCCATAACAAGAACGACAGCGGCTACCGCGAATAACTAGTCAAAACGCCCGGTTCTCCGGGCGTTTTCATCTCTAGGGCGCGCGTAATCACGCGTGCGGCTGCTGCTTGTCGACTCTTCAACCAACCGTCTGATCGAGAGGTCGGCTGCCCAGTCGCGGCCCGAAGCTGTATGGTTCGCGCATTCGGCTGGACGCCGGCTCGGGGTTGGTGCGTTGGAAACGATAATCGTGTTGGCGGCCCTGGTACTGATTGCCGTGCCGGTCGGTGTAGTGGTGGCGCTGGTGTGGATTGCCGGGTTGCGGCGGCGGGTGGCGTCGCTGGAGCAACGGCTTGCGCAGTGGCAGACCGGCACTGCGGAGCGCGCGGATGCGCCAGTGTACGCGCAGGGCAGGACGTGGGAGCAGCCCGAGGTGGTGTCCGATCTCGACGCCGGGCCAGGTTCCCGTGCGGTCGGCAATGTGCCAGCGTCCGGCACGTCTGGCGCAGCTCAACGTGGCGGCAGCTGGAAGGTGGCTGCTGCTGCGGAGCAGAACGCGGTCGATGTGTCCGTGGTGCCGCCACCGTTGCCTGCGCAGACCCCTGCAGCTGCGATGGCGCGCGATGGAACCGCGATGTCGGAAGTTCCCAGCCAGCACTCTCAGCCGGCGCAACCGCAACCTACACAGCCGCAGCCACCGCAACGACCTCAGATTCCGTCCGAGCCCGGCGGCATCGTGCGTGCAGCCAGCGCATTGAAGCGTTGGTTCACCGAGGGCAATGTACCGGTCAAGGTCGGCATGCTGGTCCTGTTGGCAGGGGGGGCATCGCTGCTGAAGTACGCCAGCGACCAGGGCTGGATGCGGATGCCGATCGAGCTGCGCTTGGCCGGCATCAGCGTTCTCGCATTGGTCGGCCTGGTGTTTGGTTGGAAGCAACGCGAGCAGCGGCCAGGCTTTGCGTTGGCATTGCAGGGCGGCGCCATTGGCGGCTTGCTGTTGACGGTGTTCGCGGCCTTCAAGTTGTACGCGTTGCTGGATGCTGGACCTGCGCTGGGCATCAGCGTGGTGCTGATCGCGGGCATGTGCGTGTTGGCCGTGTTGCAGGATTCGCGCACGCTGGCGGTGCTGGGCGTGCTGGCCGGCTTCCTCGCGCCGATCTGGTTGTCCACCGGCAGCGGCAATCATGTCGGGCTGTTTACCTATTACGCGATACTCAACGCCGGCATCGTGGCGATTGCGTGGCGCCGTCCGTGGCGCGTGCTGAACCTGCTGGGGTTTGCGTTCACTTTCGGCATCGGCATTGTGTGGGGCGCGCTGCAATACAACCCGGCAAAATTCGCCACCACCGAGCCGTTCCTGTTGCTGTTCTTCGCCATGTACGTGGCGATCCCGGTAGTGCATGCGCGCCGCGGCGACGGCAGTGCAGGCAAGGTCATCGATGGCAGCCTGTTGTTCGGGACACCGCTGGTGGCCTTCGCGTTGCAGGCACGCTTGCTTGAGGGCGATCGGCTGCCGCTCGCGTTGTGCGCGGTGGCGGTGGCCGCGGTGTATGCCGGCCTGGCAAGCTGGTTGTTGCGCCGGGCTCCCACGCGCTTGCTGGGCCAGGCGCACGCGATGCTGGCGGTCGGCTTCGCCACCCTGGCGATTCCGCTGGCATTGTCGGCACGTGCCACTGCGAGCGTGTTCGCGCTGGAAGGCGTCGGCCTGTTGTGGCTGGGCTTACGCCAGCAACGGCGGATCCCGCAGATCAGCGGCGTGGCGCTGCAGTTGCTCGCGGCGGTAGGTGTCGCCTTCGGTGTGGATGCCTGGCGCTACGACGCGGTAGCGGTAGCCAACGCGACCTGCATGAGCACTTTGCTGATCGCGCTTGCTGGCTGGGCGAGCACCTGGTTCCTGCGCGATGCAGGGCATCCACGGCGTGCGCTGGTGGCGTATCTGTGGGGGCTGGGCTGGTGGACGTTCTGCGGTGTGCACGAGATCCTGCGCTTTGCCGATCTGCGCAGCGAACCAGATCTGCTGCTGGGCTTTGTCGCACTCAGCCTGTGGCTGGCGGCAGAAGTGCATCGCCGTCGTCCCGCAACGGCGTTGGTGTGGACGGTGATGTGGGGTCTGGTGCTGGCAGCGCCATTGGCACTGTGGCAGGGCCAAGCGCATACCCAGCCGTTCGCGCATTGGGGCGCGCTGGCGTGGGGTGTGTTTGCGGTGGCGGGCGCACGTGCGCTGTGGTGTCTGCGTACGCAGCAAGGCGCTGGCGCGATGGCGGCGCAGTTCATCTGGTGGCTGCTGTGGCCACTGGTGGTCGCGTTGGGTGCAGCCTGGTTGGCCGATGCGTTCTTGCTGGCGAATGGCTGGCGTTGTGCCTTGCTGGCGGCGCCTTGGCTGGTCGTGGCGACCCTGGGATTATTGCGTTGGCCCTGGCTGGCATGGCCGCAGGGCGCCAGCTTCGATCCTGCGCGCAACGCGTTGCTGAGTTGCGTGTTCGCGGTGCTGGGCATCGGCTGGCTATTGGTGTTGCTGGACCCGGTGAGCGCGGCGCCGTTGCCGTGGTTGCCGCTGCTGAATCCGGCCGAGCTGACGCAATTGGCGGTGCTGGCCTTGCTCGCGCGCTGGGCCTGGTTGGTACCGGCGCCGGCATTGCTGCAGCGTTGGCGCGTGACCGCGCTTGGTGTGCTCGGCTGGGCATTGATCACCGGCAGCACCTTGCACAGCGTGCATCACTGGGGCGGCGTGCCGTGGGATTCTGCGTTGATCGGTGCCACCTTGTCGCAGACCAGCCTCACCATCGTGTGGAGCGTGCTGGGCGTGCTGGGCTGGGTGATCGGCTCGCGTCGCGGGCAGCGTGGGTTGTGGCTGGGCGGCGCGTTGCTCATGGGTCTGGTGCTGGCGAAGCTGGTGTTGGTCGACCGCCAGCATCTGGGCAACTTGCTCGGCATCGGCTCGTTCATGGCCTATGGTCTGTTGTGCACCGTAGTGGGCTACCTGGCGCCGGCACCGCCGCGCCCGCTGGCGACAGAAGCGACTGCTGTCGAAGACGGCGGCGTCGAAAAGGAGCAGGCATGAAATCGATGCGATGGGCGCTACTGGTGATGGTGCCGATGCTGGCGCATGCCGCTGATGTGCGGCAGGACTACCGCCAGCAGTGGCCGCTGCAGGTGACTGGCTCGGATGCCGGCATCTATCAGTTGACCTTGAACGCGGCGGTGTATCGCACCGCGCACGACGCGGCGCTGCGCGATGTCACGGTGATCGATGCGCGTGGCGAAGAGCTGCCCGCCGCCTGGTTGCCGGCGGATGCAGCACCGGCGGCTGCGGCGCGCCGGCAGCGCCTGCCCCTCTTTGCGCTGCCGGCCGGTGCGGCGCCGGCCAACGGCGATCTGCAACTGATCGCCGAGCGCGATGCCAGCGGTGCGGTACGTCGTCTCGAAGGCCGCGTTGCGACCGGGGCTGCCGCCGCTGCAGGCAACGGTGGGAGCTGGTTGATCGATGCCAGCGCATTGCGCGATCGCCCGCGTGCCCTGCTGCTGGATTGGGACGGCGACATGCCGGTGCAGGCTCAGTTGCGCGTGGAAGGCAGCGACGATCTGCGCGACTGGCGCGTGCTTGCTTCAGACGCCACGGTGATGGCGCTGGACAATCAGACGCAGCGATTGCAGCAGCGCCGGATCGCACTCGATGAGGGCGCGCGTTATCTGCGCCTGGTGCAGATGTCGGGCCAGCTGCCCGCGTTGCGCGTGGTCGAGGCGGAGCTGGAGGGCATCACCGCACCCGCACCGCTGCAGTGGCTTGAATTGCCAGGCACCGCGAAAGATGCAGCGGTGGTGTATGCCTTGCCGGGACGCTTTCCGATCACTCAGCTCGATGTCGGTGGCAGTCAGGCCGAGGCCGTCGAGTGGATCGTGGCAAGTCGTGATGCCGATGATGCGCCATGGGTACAGCGTGCCGGCCCCTGGTTGGCGTATCGGCTGGGCAAGGGGGCGGCCGCCGCGTCGCCGCCGCAACTGCTGTCTGCCCCGGTGCGCGATCGCCAATGGCGGCTGGTCGCTGCGCAAGGGCGCAGCACCGCGGTGCCGAGCTTGCGCGTGGGGTATCAGCCCGAGCGGCTGATGTTTCTCGCCCAGGGCCAGCCGCCGTATGCGCTGGTCGCCGGCAGTGCGCGTGCGCGACGCGGCGACGCACCGCTGGCCTCGATGCTGCAGGCACTGCGGCGCGAACGCGGCGCGCAGTGGCAACCGGCGCAGGCCAACGTCGCTGCGCAGGCACAGCCGCTGGCGGGCAAGGCCGCGCTGCAACCGGCCGCCACGCCGCGCGACTGGAAGCGTTGGCTGCTGTGGGGCCTGTTGGTCGGTGGTGCCTTGCTGGTCGGTGGGTTTGCGGTGAGTCTGCTGCGCAGTGCATCGGCCAATCGCAACGGCTAAGCGCACCCGCGTCGCGCGGCGGTTTGCCGCTGCGGCGCGAAGGTCCGACAATAGATGTCCCTCGTGACCCAGGCAGCCGTAGTGCCCGTCGTGTTCGACCAAGCGTCCCCCGCGTTGCCAACCGGATTGGCGGCCTCACGCGTGGTGAGCCATCCGCGAACTACGCGACCCGTATCACCGCGCAACGACATCGCAATGGCTGACCACCGCCAGCTGCCATCGCAACCATTGGCCGTTACGGCCCAGCGCTCAGACGCTTGCCACGGCACGCATGCTGCGTCTTCTGCATGACCAATTCCCCATCCCCCTCCCTAGACCGAACGAGCTGAGCCCATGTCCATTGTCCGCATGACCGACCTCGATCTCTCCGGCAAGCGCGTGTTGATCCGCCAGGATCTCAACGTGCCGATCGACAACGGCCAGATCACCTCCGAGCAGCGCATCACCGCCTCGGTGCCCACCATCAAGCTGGCACTGGAGAAGGGCGCGGCCGTCATGGTCACCTCGCACCTGGGCCGCCCCAAGGAAGGTAGTTGGACCGAAGAAGATTCGCTGGCGCCGGTGGCCACGCGTCTGGCTGCGTTGCTGGGCGTGGACGTGCCGCTGGTCCGCGACTGGGTCGACGGCGTGGAGGTCGCACCGGGCCAGGTGGTGTTGCTGGAAAATTGCCGCATGAATGTCGGTGAAGGCAAGGACGACGAGACGCTGGCGCGCAAATACGCCGCATTGTGCGATGTGTTCGTGATGGATGCCTTCGGCACCGCGCACCGCGCGCAGGCCTCCACGCATGGCGTGATCCGTTTCGCGCCAGTCGCAGCGGGTGGCCCGCTGTTGATGGCCGAACTCGACGCACTGGCCAAGGCGCTGGACAACCCGGCCAAGCCACTGCTGGCGATCGTGGCCGGCAGCAAGGTCTCCACCAAGCTGGAGTTGCTGTCCAACCTGGTCAACAAGGTCGACCAGCTGATCGTCGGCGGCGGCATCGCCAATACCTTCATCGCTGCAGCCGGACACCACGTGGGCAAGTCGTTGAACGAGCCGGACTTGATCCCGACCGCCAACCAGATCGTTGCCGACGCCAAGGCGCGTGGCGCAGAGATTCCGCTGCCCACCGATGTGGTCGTTGCCAAGCAGTTCCTGCCCGATGCCGAGGCCAGCGTGAAGTCGTTGGATGCGGTCGATGCCGATGACCTGATCCTGGATATCGGTCCGCAAACCGCGCAGCGCTACGCAGCGCTGATCGCCAGCGCCGGCACCGTGGTGTGGAACGGGCCGGTCGGCGTGTTCGAATTCGAGTCCTTCAGCCACGGCACCGAAACGCTGGCACGTGCGATCGCCAGCTCCAAGGCGTTCTCGATTGCCGGTGGTGGCGACACCTTGGCCGCAGTGGACAAGTACGGTATCGCCAAGGACGTCACCTACATTTCCACTGGCGGCGGTGCGTTCCTGGAGTTTCTGGAAGGCAAGACCTTGCCGGCAGTGGCCGCACTCGAGGCCCGCGGTCAGTGAGTGCAGCCACGCTGTTTTTCGATCTGGACGGCACGCTGGTGGATTCGGAACCGGGCATGGTTGCCAGCATCGTGCATGCCTTCGACGAACTCGGGCAGCCGCGGCCCTCTGCGCAGACCTTGCGCGCCTGGATCGGCCCGCCCTTGCGCGACAGCTTCACCGTATGTTTTCCGAACGATCCAGAGGTGGTGCAGCGTGCGCTTGGTCTCTACCGCGCACGTTACGACGCGGTGGGTTGGACCGAACTCAGTGTGTTCGACGGCATTGGTGAGGTTGTCACAGGCTTGCAGCGCGCCGGTCATCGTCTGGCGGTGGTCACGTCCAAGAATGAACGTTATGCGCGGCGCATCGTCGAGCATCTGCCCTTCGGCGCGTGCTTCGAGGAAGTGATCGGTGCCAGCGAAGACGGCGAACGTCGCTTCAAGCCGGACCTCATTGCCGAAGCGCTGCGCCGTCTGCAGATCGAGAAAACTGGCTGCGTGATGATCGGCGACCGGCGCATGGATATCGATGGCGCCAATCACCACGGTCTCCATAGCATCGGCGTGTTGTGGGGCTTCGGCGAGGAGGTCGAATTGCGTGCCGCCGGTGCCGGTGCGCTGGCACGCACGCCGGCTGAACTGGCGGCGTTGCTTCAGTAATGAATAGTGTGCGCCGGCCGTTGCGTTCGCTTGGTCGATGCGCTGCAACCGCGGTTCGCATCGCGCAGAACACTCTTCACCGCTGCCGGGTTAGGGTGGCGACCGCCTGCGTTGCTCATGGCAGCGCAGGCGTAGGCGTACGTACTGTCCCGCACTGTCTGTAAGACATGCCGGAAACGGAGGAAGGCTATGCCGCAATGCCATCCTCGGTGCGTGACGTGTGTGTTAAGTTTCGCGGCTTTTACAGGGAGGCCATCATGAAAGAACGTCAACGCCGCACCAAAATCCTCGCCACCCTCGGACCGGCAACGGATGCGCCCGGTGTGCTGGATACGCTGTTCAAGGCGGGCGTCAACGTGGTGCGCCTCAACTTCAGCCATGGCGACCCGTCCGGGCAGGCCAAGCGCGCTGCCGAAGTGCGTGCCGCCGCCGCGCGCGTCGGTGCCGAAGTCGGCATCCTGGCCGACTTGCCGGGCCCGAAGATCCGTATCGAGCGTTTTGCCGAAGGCAAGATCAAGCTGACCATGGGCGATCGCTTCGACCTGGTGGCCGATGCCAATGCGCCGGCCGGCGACCAGCACCAGGTCGGCGTGAGCTACCTGGGCCTGCCGCAGGACGTGACTGCTGGCGACGTGCTGCTGCTGGACGATGGCTTGGTGCAGCTGCAGGTCACCGACGTGCAGGGCGCGCGTATCGTCACTACCGTCCTCAACGATGGCGTGTTGTCCGACCGCAAGGGCCTCAACAAGCAGGGCGGCGGCTTGTCGCTGGGCGCGCTGACCGAGCGCGACAAGGAGCTGATCGGCATCGTTGCCAAGATCGGCGTGGACTTCATTGCGGTGTCGTTCTGTCGCAACGCGCAGGACATGCACGACGCGCGTCAGATCGCCCAGCAGCATGGCTGCCATGCGCAGCTGGTGTCCAAGATCGAGCGTACCGAAGCGATCGAAAACCTGGTCGAGATCGTCGAAGCCTCCGATGTGGTGATGGTGGCGCGTGGCGACCTGGGCGTGGAAATCGGCGACGCCGAATTGCCGGGCCTGCAGAAGAAGATCATCCGCGAGTCGCTGGCGCAGAACAAGGTGGTGATCACCGCCACCCAGATGCTGCAGTCGATGGTGGAAAGCCCAATCCCGACCCGCGCCGAAGTGCTGGACGTGGCCAACGCGGTCATCGACGGTACCGATGCGGTGATGCTCTCGGCCGAAACCGCTGCCGGTGCCTATCCGGTGCGTGCGGTGGAAGCGATGGCGCGCATCTGCCTGGGCGCCGAGCACCAGTTCGAATTCGATACCGACTTCGAAGCGGCGCAACGCAATCTGCAGCGCGCCGATCAGGCCATCGCCATGGCGACCATGTTCCTGTCCGAGCACATCGGTCTGGGCGGCGTGGTGGCCTTGACCGAATCGGGCGGCACGCCGCGCTTCCTGTCGCGCTTTCGCTCCAACATGCCGATCTACGCCTTCACCCGTCACGATGGCGCGCGTCGCCAGATGGCGATGATGCGCGGCGTGTTCCCGATCAATTTCGACAGCCGCGGTCTGACCCCGCGCGAAGCCGCACGTGCGGCGATCCGTCTACTGGTAGAGAACGAGCGTATGGGCCCGGGCGACCGCGTGGTCTTCACCAGCGGCGAGCACATGGAAACGCACGGCGCCACCAACACGCTGCGTCTGCTGGAAGTGGGCGAAGACGGCCGCGCCACCGGTCTGGGCGAGCTGTAACACCTGGTGACGGCATCCGGCACATGACCTGAGTCGGAGAAAGACGTATCACGCAACGGCGGCCCAAGGGTCGCCGTTGTGCTGTGTGGCGATGGCGGGCGAGGGGCAAGCGCTCAGCCGCGACCGGAGTGTTGGTCAACGGCCCGATCCGGCAAATGCCCAGCGCGCGCAACATCGCCACCGCGCTGCCGCAACGGCGCCGATATGGCGCGCTATGTGTGCCACAAGAAGCCTGTCCACGCTGTCCGCATGCGGCAGACGCAGCTCTACGCGACAGGCGCAGCAGCCAAGCGGCCACCACCCTCAAACCCCAACCCACTCACGTATGGCTCTGTGTCAATTGCGCCACCGCACGCCATTGCCGCGATACATCACGGCACCGCAAGCAACCAGCCGCGCATCATGCGCAGCTCTACCGATTCCCGATTCCCGATTCCCGATTCCCGAATCCATCGCACGCCATGCGAGCACCACCCCACATCCTGTCATGCACATCACGTGTAATCGGTTGCAGGCATTCCGTGAAGGAATGTGTACGACTTTCGTCGCTATACTTTCGGTCTCCCCCGCAGCTGCCACAGGAACTACATGAGCATCGAACAGCTTGCCGAAACCGCCCAGGCCATGGTCGCCCCGGGCAAGGGCATCATCGCCATCGACGAATCGACCAGCACGATCGCCAAGCGTTTTGCCAGCGTCGGCATCGAGAACATCGAAGAAAATCGCCGCGCCTACCGCGAACTGCTGCTGACCACGCCCAAGCTGAGCGACTACATCTCCGGCGCCATCCTGTTCGACGAGACCATCCGTCAGAAGACCAAGGATGGCGTGCCGTTCGCCGAGTACATGACCGCCCACGGCATCATCCCGGGCATCAAGGTCGACAAGGGCGCGCAGCCGCTGGCTGGCATGCCGGGCGAGCTGGTCACCGAAGGCCTGGACGGCCTGCGTGCGCGTCTGGAGGAGTACTACACGCTGGGTGCGCGTTTCGCCAAGTGGCGTGCGGTCATCAACATCGGCGAAGACATTCCGTCCGGCACCTGCATCGAGGCCAACTCGCATGCGCTGGCGCGTTACGCCGCGCTGTGCCAGGAGCAGGGCCTGGTGCCGATGGTCGAGCCGGAAGTGATCATGGACGGTAGCCACGACATCGAAACCTGCTACGAAGTCACCGAAGCCACGCTGCGTTCGCTGTTCGGTGCACTGTATGAGCAGAACGTCGTGCTCGAAGGCACCATCTTGAAGGCCTCGATGGTCATCTCCGGCAAGAGCTGCGAAGAGCAAGCCAGTATCGAAGAGGTGGCCGAGTCCACCGTGATGTGCCTGAAGTCGACCGTGCCGGCGATCCTGCCGGGCATCGTGTTCCTGTCCGGTGGTCAGACCGACGAGCAATCCACTGCGCACCTCAACGAAATGCACCAGCTCGGCAATCTGCCGTGGCCGCTGAGCTTCTCCTACGGCCGCGCCATGCAGCAGGCCGCACTGAAGCTGTGGGCCAAGGACATGACCGGCAACTTCGCCAAGGCCCAGCAGATCATTTACGAGCGCGCCAAGGAAAATGGCCTGGCCGCATTGGGTAAGTGGAAGGGTTGATCGATTGATGACGGCTGCAAGGCCCTTGCATCGATAAAACGAAAACGCCGGCACAGATGCCGGCGTTTTTGTGTGTGGCATCCAGACGTTCATCAGGATGCCCATGCCAAAGCAAAGGGCGCCTTGCGGCGCCCTTTGCTTCAATCAGCTGCTTCGATCCACTTGGTCGATGCGACATTCCACCGACGTCAGCCAAGGTCAGGCCGCTGCAGTTTCCTGCGTCGCCAATGCTTGCTGATAGGCCTTGTAGGTCGCCTCGTTGTAGGCCACCAGCACGATGTGCTTGGGCACTTTGTGCGAGCGCTGCCAGTCGCGTGTTTCGGTCACGGCGATGCGGGCTGCCTGATGCAGCGGATAGCCGTAAATGCCGCAGCTGATCGCCGGGAACGCGATCGAGTGCAGCATCATCTGCTCGGCCAGCTTCAGCGATTGCCAGTAGCAGTTGGCCAACTGTTCCGGTTCGTTGTGCTTGCCGTCGCGCCACACCGGACCGACGGTATGAAACACATGCCGTGCCTTCAGATTAAAACCGTCGGTGATGCGGATTTCGCCGGTGGGGCAACGCACGCCCGGACGCACTTGCGGCAATGCTTCACAGGCTTCCAGCAGACGTGGGCCAGCAGCACGGTGGATGGCACCATCGACGCCGCCTCCGCCCAGGAGTGATTCGTTGGCGGCGTTGACGATGACGTCAACGTCGAGTTCGGTGATATCGCCTTGCCAGACTTCGATTCTCATAGTGAGATAATTATGCGAATTGCATGATGGGCGCGTGATGGGGGGCACGCTGCGGAATCCACACGCTATCGGCCATTCATCTCATCCGCTGCGACTGTCGCGCGGACTGGAATTTGCGCCGTTCAACGCCATCCAATACCTCTCCTGAGCGATTGGCTGCATCAATTGCCGCGCACAGGTTGTGCGTGTCACGCGTTACAACCAGCGGCGCACGCGCGCGCAATAGTCGCTGTAGTGACGGCCGAACTCGGCGCGCAAACGCGCCTCTTCAAACGGGATGACATAGAGCTGCAGTGCGAGCCATGGCAGCGGCACCAGCGCGACTGCCCAGAGCAGCCCAAGCTGCAGGCATAGGCCGATGTAGCTCAGCACCAACGCCAGGTACATCGGGTTGCGGGTGAAGCGATACGGGCCCTCCAGCACCAGACGCGAGGGATGGCCACTCGGCATGATGGTGGTACGCCGACGTGCAAACAGGATGAAGCAGCTCACCGCGAGTGTCAGGCCGAGACAAGCAATGCCGCCGCCAGCCAGTTCGATCCATGCAAGCAGCGTGGGAGCGGGAATCGGCAGCGCCAGGGCGTCCTGCAACCACGCGCCCAGACCCAGTGCCAGCGCAAAGTGGACCGGGGAGGTCATCTTCACCAGCCACGGCGCCCGCGAGGCGCGGGTGTCGCTGTGTCCATACGGCCGGTTGCTCACACATCTCTCCCTACATTGCGGCCGTTATCCTAACGTTTCCTTGACATGGACGGGAGTGCGGGCGTTCTGGAAGCTGGAAAAACGGCGGGCGGTGTCGCGCCGCGCACAGAGCAGGTCCTTAGAGGCGTGCGCTTCGGTAACGCTGCAAGCTCGTTCGCCATAGCGACCACCAGCGAAGCTACCGAGCTGCACGCCTTGCGCGTTGCTCTTCGGCGCAAGCGCCCGTGCTACCTGGTCCGAAAAAAGCCGCGCATTGCGCGGCTTCGTATCGTCGCCCACTGCGCCCGGTCAGGGCAGCCCGGCCAACCAGTCGTCGTCGGAGCCTTCGTTGATGTCGGCAAACAGGGGCGTGGAGAAGTAGCGTTCGCCAGTGTCGGGCAACATCGCCAGGATCACGGCGCCAGGCGCCGCGCCTTCTGCCACGCGCAGCGCGGTGGCGACGGTGGCGCCGCCGGAAATGCCAGTGAAGATGCCCTCTTCGGCAGCCAGACGGCGCGCGACGGTGATGGCGTCGGTGTCTTCCACGCTCAGCACTTCATGGGCGACATCGCGGTTGAGCACCTCGGGCACGAAGTCGGGGGTCCAGCCCTGGATCTTGTGCGGCTTCCAGTCCTGGCCTTGCAGCAAGGCGGCGCCAGCCGGCTCTGAGGCGGTGATGCGCACTTCCGGGCGGGCAACGCGCAGTACTTCGCCCACGCCGGTCAGCGTGCCGCCGGTGCCCCAGCCGGTGACGAAGTGGTCCAGCCGGTGGCCTGCGAAATCGCGCAGGATCTCGGCGGCGGTGGTGTTGCGGTGGTAGGCCGGGTTGGCCGGATTGGCGAACTGGCTGGCCAGGAACCAGCCGTGCTGTTCGGCCAGTTCCTTGGCTTTGCGCACCATGCCGCTGCCGCGCTCGGCAGCCGGGGTCAGGATGACCTTGGCGCCATAGGCACGCATCAACTTGCGGCGTTCGATGGAGAAGGTTTCCACCATGGTGGCGACGAACTTGTAGCCGCGCGCTGCGGCCACCATGGCCAATGCCACGCCGGTGTTGCCGGAGGTGGCTTCGACAATGGTGTCGCCGGGCTTGAGCAGGCCGCGCTGTTCGGCGTCGAGGATGATCGCCAGCGCCAGCCGGTCCTTGACCGAGCCGCCGGGATTGAACGATTCCACCTTGACGTACAAGGTCACGTTGTCCGGGGCGAGGCGTTGGAGTTTGACCACCGGGGTACGGCCGATGGTGTCGAGGATGTTGTCGTACAGGGCCATGGGGTCTCCGTCGGGATCAGGCTGCGTGGGCGAGTGTGGGCGTGTTGGGCATTGCGAGAGGTGAGTGCGGCAGTGGCGGTGCGCTCAGCGGCGCGCTGCCGAACCAATGCAGCGTCTGCGCCAGCGCCGCGACCTCGCCCAGGATCAGCAATGTCGGTGCGGCCACGGCATGCTGCCGGGCGGTGGCGGCCAGGCTGGCGAGCGTGCCGGTGATCACACGTTGCTGCGGGCGCGAGCCGTTTTCGACCAGTGCAAACGGGGTGGACGCAGCGCGCCCGGCCTGCAGCAGCCGTTGCTGGATGGCGTCCAGGCCGGCCACACCCATGTAGAAGGCCAGCGTCTGGCGCTCCTGACCGAGCGCGTGCCAGTCCAACGTGTCCAGCGAGTCCTTGCAGTGCGCAGTGATCAGCCGCAGCGATTGCGCGTGGTCGCGGTGGGTGAGCGGGATGCCGGCATAGGCGGCGCAGGCGATGGCGGCGGTGATGCCGGGAATCACCTGGAAGCCGATGCCGTGCTCGCGCAGGAACTCCAGCTCTTCGCCGCCGCGGCCGAAGACGAACGAATCGCCGCCCTTCAGCCGCACGACGCGGCGGCCGGCGCGGGCGTGTTCCAGCATCAGCGCATGGATCTGTTCCTGCCGGGTGCTACGGCCTTGCGCTGACTTGCCCACCTCGATCAGACACGCGCCGTGCCGTGCCAGGCGCAGGATCTGCGGGCTGACCAGGCGGTCGTGCAGCACCACCTCGGCCTGACGCAGTGCACGCAGCGCGTGCCGGGTGAGCAGGCCGGGGTCGCCGGGGCCGGCGCCGACCAGGCTGACGCTGCCAGGGGCCAGTATGCCGATTGCGCGGCACGGCGCGGGGGGGCGCGCAGGAGCCGCTGTGGAAGCGGCAGGCGCCGCGTCGTGGGTCAGCAATCGGTGTGCGTTCGCCGCATGGCGCAGGGCGTCGTTGAGCGTTGCCGATTCGCTGGCAGCGATGGCGAGCCATACCGGTTGTTCGGGCAGCGCCAGCCATGCCGGGTCGAACTGCCCTTCCAGCCAGCGCAGTTGCCCGGCTTGCGCCCAGCGCCGCAACTGCCCGGTGAGGTCGGGCGCGCCAACCAGCGGCAGCGCACCGGCCTGCAGCAGGTGGGCGGTGGCGCGTTCGGCATCGGCACCACCGCCGACCACCAGGACGGCACGGCCACGCAGGTCGGCAAGCAGCGGGAACGCAGAAGTCACGGATCGACAGCATCAAGGAGGGAGGGCCAGACCGTAACGCCGGCTTATAGCCGTCGGAAATGACTTCATACATCCTAGAAATAGCGTTCGGTTATAAGCTGGCCCGTAGAACTCCTCTAAAGTCGAAGTCCTTGTAGCGCCTCGCGCTTTTTTGGATATAAGCCATGACGCTGACCCAACTTCGCTATCTGGTGGCCATCGCCGATGCCGAGCTGAACATCACGCTGGCCGCCGCGCGCGTGCACGCGACCCAGCCCGGCCTGTCCAAGCAGCTCAAGCAGCTGGAGGACGAACTGGGCTTTCTGTTGTTCGTGCGCAAGGGGCGCAGCCTGGATGCGGTAACGCCGGCCGGTGTGGAAGTGATCGAGCGCGCGCGCGCGGTGTTGTCGGAGGCCAACAATATCCGCACCTATGCGGCCAACCAGCGCCGCGAAAGCCAGGGTCAGCTGACCCTGACCACGACCCACACCCAGGCGCGCTTCGTGCTGCCGCCGGCAGTGGCGCAGATCAAGAACGCCTACCCGCAGGTCAGCGTGCATTTGCAGCAGGCTGCCGAAAGCGCGGCGCTGGATCTGCTCAGCCAGGGCGATGCGGATATTGCCGTGGTCAGCACCGCCGGTGGCGAGCCGAGTGCCGGCATTGCAGTGCCGCTGTACCGCTGGCGGCGGTTGGTGGTGGTGCCGCGTGGGCATGCGCTGGATAACCCGCGCACGGCGCCGGATATGCAAGCGCTGTCCGAGCACCCGCTGATCAGCTACGAATCCTCCACGCGACCAGGCTCCTCGCTGCAGCGTGCATTTGCGCAGGTGGGGCTGGAGCCGAGCATCGCGTTGACCGCGCTGGACGCAGACCTGATCAAAACGTACGTGCGCGCCGGGCTCGGCGTGGGCTTGGTGGCGGAGATGGCGGTCAATGCCTTCGACGAAGATCTACGCGCCTGGCCAGCGCCTGCGCCGATTGCCGAGTGCATCGCCTGGGCAGTGCTGCCACGCGACCGCGTGCTGCGCGATTACGCCCTGGATTTGGTGCATGTACTCGCGCCGCAAATCGACAAGCGCGACCTGCGCCGCGTTCTGGACGGCAATCAGGCGCCGAACTGGCCATTGCCGCCGACCTGGGAATCGCTGACCCAGACCATCACCAGCTGAGTGGCCTGCGATGACTGAACCGCTGCGTCCCGCACTGAGCAGACTGTGGTCGTCCGAGCCGGACGGCGGCTTGTCGCTACAACTCTCGGCCAGTATCGAGGGCCGCGAGCACGAGATGCTGACGGTGCTGGCCGACCCACGCGACGAAGCGTTATGGGTGGCGTTGCAGGTTGGCGACACGCGCGTGCAGATTCCGCTGGAGATGCTGCGCAAGGCACTGGAAGTTGCCGCCGAGGATGTGCACTCGGCGGAGTGGTTTGCACGCCAGGATGCAGATACGTCCGAGTTCTGAAGTTGCGATGCGAGCGACCACACGCCGTAGCGGGCGGTCGTCAGCGGGTGCGGACGGCGCATAGAACTGAAGTGGACGCGTGGTACCTGCGGATCGCGCGCACTGGCTGCGTGCTCCGGCGGTTGCGCAATCGGTGAGTTCGCTGCTCTGCAGCGGTTGAGGCACGTTGTACGTGCTGATGGTGGTGATGCGATGAAACGCGGCTTGTCCGCACACCAGCGTGTTGGTGGTTGCAGAAAAACAGGGCGTTGAACTTGCTCGTCGTGCTTTTGCGGCCGCGTTCGCATGGCGACTGTAGCGGCGCTTTAGGGCAGTTCCGGTCGTGTTCGCTCTTCACGCTTGCTGCGCTGCAGCGCAACGGTGCAAAAAAAAATCCCGCGGAATCAATGCGATGCGCTCGTGCTGGGCAGATGCGTCGCGCGCGCTGTCGGTGATTTCCCCTACCCGTGTCAGGGCTACGCAGTTGGCGTCGGCGTCGCGCATCAAGTTGCGCGTTGCCTTGTCGAAAACCCTTATAGCAGCCATGACGCGACACTCTCGAACGTCTAGGGGTGGACGGCGCAGAGCCTGCGATGCGGTTGATCGCATTGCCGGTGTGTTTCGCGGTGTCGTCGAAGGGTTGCTAGCGCTGCCGCATCACTGTTGCACGAGGCTGTGCACAGAGCGGCTGGCGCACCCGGGTCCCTGGGGAGAGACCTGGCGTGCTTGGTGGCGGATCCGGGTCGGGAGCCCGGATCCGCTTTTTTTTGAGTTTGCTCCGCCCGGCGACACCTCTTGTGGGAGATGGGAAACGGTAAAGACGTGCCGTGTGCAATGCAGGCGGTGCGCGCGCAGAGCGATCGCGGGAGTCCTCTACATCTGCGGCGAGCTTGCCGGGTCGCCGCAGTCGCCGCCTGCACGCGACCTCGCGTCGTATGTGGTGTGCGCTGCTGCAACGTCCGCTCGGCGGGAATTGCACTGGCAGCCTCGTTTGGGTCCGGCTGCAGACCGACGCCCTGAACGTTGCCACCCCAGGCTATAGCCGCAGATTGCCGACTGTGAGCCACAGACTTTCAAGCCAAGGGAATACACACCGAAAAACAGGTGCCTCCTTGCGGGCGTGGGCGCACGTCCACTTCGCATCCCAGCGTCTCGGCAGTGCGATGCACGATCCATAGCCCGATGCCCAGGCCCTCGCTGTGCGGGTCGGCCTGGCGGAACGCCTGGAACACCTGCTCGGGTTGCTCCAGATTCAAGCCGATGCCGCTGTCGATGATTTCCACCACCGCAAACCCTGGGCGACGGCGGGTGCCGACCAGCACGCGACCGCGTTCGGTGTACTTGATGGCATTGCCGACCAGGTTGCCGATCAAGGTGGTCAGCAAGGTGGGGTGGCTGCGCACGCGTAGCGAGGTGGGCACATGGCGCAGCGCCAGGCACTTGTCGATGGCTGGCTGCCGCCACACGCCCAGCACCGAGTGCAGCACGTCTTCCAGCTGCAGCGATTGCAGGTCCGGCATGGCAGCCTTGCTCGAGGCCGCCAGCGTGGCCAATTCGTCCAGGCTACGGCCGACCAGGCTGATCGCATCGCGCGCGGTCACCAGGGTGGGGATGGAATCGACGTTGGCATGCCGGCGCATCTTGTCGATGGCATAGGCGGCAGTCCGCAGCGGAGTCTTTAAGTCATGACCGGCGATGGCCATCAGGCGGCTGCGATACCGATCGGATTCTTCGGCGACCGCCAAGGCCCGGCGCAATTCCAGGTGCGCCATGGTTTGGCGTGCCAGTGCGCGCAGGGCTTCCACCTGTTCATCGGTGAGCTGACGCGGTTTCCGGTCGAGGACGCAGACCGTTCCCAGCGGCAGACCGTCAGGCGTCTTCAATAAGGCGCCCGCATAGAAGTGCAGCGGCGCTTCGCCGGTGACCAGCGGGTTGCGTGAGAAGCGGATGTCTTCGCGCGTGTCGGGGACCACCAGCACGTCACTGTCGAGCAACGCGTGCGCGCACATCGATTTGAACAGCGGAGTCTCGCGCTCGCCCATCCCGAGTTCGCTCTTGAACCACTGGCGGTCGGCATCGACCAGGCTGATCAGCGCGATCGGCGTCTGGCAGATGATCGAGGCGAGCCGGGTAATGTCTTCAAACGCCGCTTCGCGCGGGGTGTCGAGAATGGCGTAGCTGCGCAGCGCCTGGAGACGCAGCGCTTCGCTGGGAGGCTTGGGTGCGCAAGGAAGCGGTTCGGCCGCGAGATCGGACAGGACGGTACTCATGCGCGCAGATAAAGGGTGGTAGGCCCTAAGCATAGGGCATGCCAAGGCCCCGCATGTGTCTACGGTCACGAAGATGGGGGGAAATGCGACTGCTGGCCTGGAGACTGCTAGCAGGTGAGGGCCGAGTGATGGGGGCAGCTCGGCTGCGGCGAGGTCCACGTCGGATGCGGGCGCGCTGGCTGCCCGCGCATGCTCAGGCGAGGTCGTCAGATGCAGCGGACCTGGCCGGGTGCGACATCCGGTCGCGCATTGGCCACGCCCATCGCACTGGGTCAATTGGCGGCTTACACTTCGCGGCATGCTGTGTTCGTTCCGTCGCCATCGGTTATTGCCTTTGCTTGCCTGTGTGGCGGTGGTGCTGATGCTGGTCGCTCCGCTGATCAGCCGCTGGAGCCAGACGCAGTCGACCGAGCCGATGTGCATGAGCGCCCCGGCCGTGTCGGCAGAGAGCTCGCTGCATGCCGATCATCGACCCCAGCCGCCAGGCATTGCTGCGCCTGCGCACCCCGGCGCCGCACTGGCGATGCAGCACTCAGGCAGCCACGACGCAGCGACACATGGCGAGGCCTGCGACTACTGCGTTTTGGCTGCACGGTTGCTGCCATTGCTCATTGTGGCATTGCTGTGCCTGCTGCAGCTGCAGCCAATGCGGGCTCCAGCGCACACCCAGGCAAGCGCAGGCTCGGTCTTTCGATGGGCCGCGCTCGGCGCACGTGGACCACCGTCGCCCGCGTAGGTTGCCCCTGTGCGGGCGTCCATGCAGTTGTGCCTGGTACGCGCCTGAGGTGTCGGCGTCGCTGCAGGGCCTCGCGGACGACTCGCTTCTCATTCGAGTGATGCCGATGCGCGCCACGGTGGTGGTGGCGCACGGCTGTGCGGCCGTGCTGCCACGGCGAAGGGTTGGTCATGCGTCTACGGTTGTTGAAGACGATGTGGTATGCGCCGTCGTTGGCGCTGATGTGGGGGCCTGCATGCAATGTGCAGGCACAGGACGCGGCACTGACGCTGGGCAAGGTGCAGGTGAGCGAACACGCGCAGCGCAGTCCGAGTACGGCGCGCGTGTTGAGCTCGGTGGATGTGATCGGCGGCGAGCTGCTGCACGATCAACATGTGGACTACAGCTGGGAGCTGCTGATGCACGCGCCCGGGGTGCAGGTCACCCAGTTCCGCATGGGCACCGATGCAGGGCGGTTTTCGTTCCGGGGCTTCAATGGCGAAGGGCGCATCAATGCGGTGAAACTGCTGATCGACGGCATTCCCAGCAACGACAATGCGGGCGCCATGCCGTACCTGGATGCGGTGTTTCCGCAGGACATCAGCGTGATCGAGATCGTGCGCGGCACCAACGACGCGCGTTATGGCTTGAACGCCATTGCCGGCAGTGTCGACGTGCTGACCCGTACCGGCGGCAACGATGGCCGTTTGAGCGTGACGGCCGGCAGCTTCGATGCGCGCGAGGTGCAACTCAGCAAAGGGTTCGAGCAGGGCGCGTGGAGCCAGAACTATGTGCTGGCCTGGCGCGACTCGGATGGCTATCGCGATCATGCCGATGCGCGTAAACGCAGCGTGGCGGGCAAATGGTTTTACACCGACCCGGACGGTGCATTCCGCGCCGGGCTCACCACGCGGTATTACGACAACCATGCATTGGAAGCTGGCTATCTGGACGCCGCCACCGAGCGTGCGGCGCCGCGTCGCTCGCCGGACTATGCGCAGAACGACCGAAGCGAGCGTCGTCTGCGTCAGACTGCGTTGCATGCGGACGGTGAGCTCGGTGAGCGGGCGCAATGGAGCGCCAAGGCCTACCAGAACGACTACCGCAATCAGCGCTGGGTGCGGTTTTCTGCGGCCGGCCTGCAACAGGAACGTGATACCGACGAAACCCATCGCGGGCTGCTGCTGCGGAGCAACTGGCAGCCGGACTGGGGTGCACTGAATGCCAATCTCGAAGCCGGGGTGGATGCGCAGTGGCAGGAAAATCAGTCGCAGCGGTATCGCACCGTGGCCCGCGTTCGCGGCGCGCAGTTGCGCGATTGGGATTACGACCTGCGCACACGTGGCGCGTATGTGCAGGCGGTGCTGACGCCGTTTGCGCGCTTGCAGCTGGTGCCGGGGTATCGCATCGATCGCGTCGATGGGCAGTTGCACGATGTGCTGGCCGGCATCGTTGCGCCAACCTATGACTACGGCACCATCAAGCAACCCAAGTTCAGTGCGAGCTACCGCGTGGGCGAGCAGAGCAGCGTGTATGCGAACTGGGGACGGACCTTCCAGATCGGCAGCGGCGATGGTGCCTACCGTCGCCAACTGGGCAATCTGGGGCCATCGATCAATGACGGCTGGGAGACCGGCTTCAAGTTCGCACCGTCGACCCTGGTGGATGGGCGCCTGGCGTATTGGGAGCAACGCGCATCCGGTGAGGTGGCGACCATTTTTGGCGTGAATGGCGTGGTGGGTATTGGCGATGTGGCCAATGTCGGCCGCACGCTACGGCGCGGCTGGGATGCGCAGCTCAACCTGCAGCCGGCTGAGCATTGGCGTGCATGGGTGTCGTATTCGCGGCAGGAGGCCACGATCGCTACGCCCGATCCGAGCGCACCGGCCACGCGCGGCAAGGAGATCGAAAACGTGCCGCACTGGCTGGCGACCGCCGGGCTGGAGTGGCAGGCCAGTTCGGCTGTGCAGTTGAGCGCGTGGAGCAACGCGCAAGGCAATTATTACCTGGAGCGCACCAACACGCTGGGCCGCACCGGTGGCTATGCCTTGCTCAATCTGGGCGCGCGCTGGAACGTGGATGCGCGCAACGCACTCAGCTTGCAGCTGCGCAATGTCACCGATCGTGCGTACGTGTACGCCTGGTACGACAGCGGCACCTCCGGCTACTCGCCTGGCGACGGACGTGCGTTGTCGCTGTCGTGGGATTGGAGTTTCTGATGCAGGCAATGACTGACCACAGTGGCGTAGACCAGGCGCGCCAAGGGAGTCGTTGGCGCTTCTATCGCGCGGTGTGGCGCTGGCATTTCTATGCCGGATTGCTGGTGCTGCCTTTCATCATCTGGCTGGCGGTGACCGGGGCTGCGTTTTTGTATCAGGACGCAATCGATCGCAGCGTGCACCATGCGTTGAAGGTGGTGCCGGTAGGCGATACGCGCATACCCGCACAGCAGTTGGTTGCCGCTGCACGAGAGCGCTACGGCGGCAGCTTGTTTGTCTACACCACGCCCAAACGTGCCGATGCCAGTGCTGAGGTGGGATTGGTGGATGCACACGGCGTGCGGCAGGTGGTCTATGTCGATCCATACCGTGCACGTGTGTTGGGCGCCTTGCCGGAGCACGGCACGCTGAGCTGGACGATCCGCCGGCTGCACAGCCTTGCGTTGGTCGGGCCATATGCGCGTGGCCTGATTGAAATGGCGGGCGGATGGGCGATCGTGCTGGTGCTCACTGGTATGTATCTGTGGTGGCCGCGCGGGCGACGTGGCGGTGTGGTCGGTGTGCGTGGCAAGCCGACGCAGCGGCTGTTCTGGCGCGACCTGCATGCGGTGACTGGTGCCGGGGTTGGCGCGATCCTGCTCTTCCTGGCGCTGACCGGCATGCCGTGGTCATGGCTCTGGGGGGCGCAGGTCAATCGCTGGGCCAATGGGCATGATTTTGGCTATCCCGCCGGGCTGCGCGTGCAGCAGCCGATGTCGCAACAGCGGTTGGCCGACAGTGGTGCGCCGGCGTGGTCGTTGCGGCAAGCGCGCTTGCCGGAGTCTGTGGTGCCTACACGAGGGGCTGGCGGGTTGGATGAGCGGTTGCATGGCAAGCACGCCAGTGGACTGCAGGTAGGCAACGAGCACTCCGAGCACACAGTGCTCACGGGACACGCAGCGCATGCAGAACCCGCAGAGAACCTAGCTCAGTTGGGGCACTCAGCGCACGTAGCCCGTTCAGAGCAGTCAGCCCAATACGCGTACTCGGCAGAGCGCGCGCATGCTGCCCATGGCGATGCTGGCGGCTTCGCTGGGCCGGGGCGTGGAGCGATCGGCCTGGATGCGGCGATTGCGCGCTTCGATGCACGTGGCATCCTGCCTGGGTATAGCGTGGCACCACCGCGGGGGACGACTGGGGTCTATACCGCGTCGGTGTATCCGGCCGATCTGCAGCGGCAGCGCGTGATCCATTTGGATCAATACAGCGGTGCGGTGCTGCTGGACATGCGCTACCGCGACTATGGGCCGCTGGCCAAGCTGCTGGAGTGGGGCATCAACGTGCACCTGGGGCAGCAGTACGGCACTGCCAACCAGTTTATCCTGTTGTTCGCCTGCGTGGCGATCGTGCTGTTGTGCGTCAGTGCGGCGGTGATGTGGTGGAAGCGCCGCCCCAGCGCAGGGCTGGGCGTGCCGCCGTTGCCGGCCGATCCGCGCACGCTACGTGGCTTGATGGTGCTGCTGGCGCTGTGCGGGCTGGTCTTCCCGCTGGTCGGTCTGTCGTTAGTGCTGATGTGGGGAGTCGATCGTTACTGGATCCAGCATGCGCAAGCGCATGCCGCAGCAGGGTGATGGGCGCACGCCTGTGCTGAGGCGCTGATCGCAGCACGTTGCCATCGTTATTGGATGCTGCATGCCCAAGCAAGCGCCGCACATGCTGGTAAGTGCGCACGCAATACAGCGCACATCGCAATGGGCTGCTGTAGCTAGATATCCTCGTGGATACCGCACTCGCGCTTCAGGCCGAAGAAGCGCGTGTCTTCTTCACGCATGCCGGGTTCCCAGCGCCGCGTGGTATGGAAATCACCGATGGAAACATAGCCTTGTTCCCAAAGCGGGTGATACGGCAGATCGTGTGCTTGCAGGTACTGCCACACGTCGCGATCGTTCCAGTCGGCGATGGGGCTGATTTTGTAGCGCTCGCCGCGCTTTTGCACGATGGGCGTCTGCGCGCGGCCGCTGGATTGGCTGCGACGCAGGCCGGTGAACCAGGTGCCTATGTTGAGTTCGTCCAGTGCGCGGCGCATCGGTTCGACCTTGCGCAGGTTGTTGTATTGATCGATGCCGACCATGCCTTGTTCCCACAAGCGGCCGTGGCGCGCTTCCATCCAGGCGCGGCTGACCAGCGGGCGATACACCTTGAGGTTGAGCTTGAGTCGCTCGGTCAAGGCATCGGCAAAGCGATAGGTTTCCGGGAACAGGTAGCCGGTGTCGACCAGGATCACCGGAATGTCCGGGCGCTGCTGGCTGAGCAGATGCAGCGTGACGGCCGATTGCGCGCCGAAGCTGGACGACAGCGCCGCTTCCTGCGGGCCATGCTGCAGCGCCCAGGCCACGCGTTGGTCGGCACGCAGGCCTTCCAGCTGCGCATTGAGCGCGTCCAGATCGTCAAACGCGGAAGAGGTGATCGATGCAGCAGGGAGCGCGGTCATGCGAGCAATTCCAGGTCGAGGCGACGGTGCGTGGGGTAGGGCGGCAATGCGATCAAGTCAGCGCGGTGCAGGAAATCGCCGAAGCCTTCATCATTGACGTGGTCGCGTTCGGCGGCATAGCGCGCCAGCAGCGGTTCCAGTGCGGCCAGGATTTCTGGCTCGGTGATGTTTTCGCGGTATAGCGTGTTGAGCCGCTGGCCGCGGCGGTCGCCACCCAGCATCAGGTTGTAGCGCCCGGGCGCCTTGCCCACTAGCGCGATCTCGGCCAGATACGGGCGCGAGCAGCCATTCGGGCAGCCGGATAAACGCAGCACGATTGGCGTTTCGGCCAGGCCGTGTTGCTGCAGCAACGGCTGTAACGCGGCGGTGAAATCGGGCAGGTAGCGTTCGGCCTCGGCCATCGCCAGGCCGCAGGTGGGTAATGCCACGCAGGCCATCGCGCCGCGCGCCAGGGCGGTGGCGGCCTGGTTGCCGGCATCCAAGCCGTATTGCGCAACCAGCGCGTCAACGTGTGCGCGCTCGCTGGCCAACACGCCGGCGATCACCAGGTTCTGGTTGGGCGTCATGCGGAACTGGCCGACGTTCAACTGCGCGATCGCACGCAGTCCACTCAGATGCGCTGCCGTTTCGGTATCGGCAATGCGGCCGGCCGGCAGCGACAGGGTCAGGTGCCATAACCCATCTTCGCCTTCGACCCAGCCATAGCGGTCGCCGTTGTGTTCGAATGCAAATGGCTGCGCCGGCTGCAGTGCGAAGCCTGCACGGCGTGCGATCTCGGCCACGATGGTGTCCAGACCATGATCGTCGATGGTGTACTTGAAACGCGCGCGCTTGCGCACTGCACGGTTGCCGAAGTCGCGCTGGGTGGTGACCACGGCAGTGGCGATATCGAGCAACTGATCGCGGGTGACAAAACCGATGACGTTGGCCACGCGCGGCCAGGTCTCGGCATCGCCGTGCGAGGCGCCCATGCCGCCGCCGATGCTGACGTTGTAGCCCAGCAACTGCCCATCGCGCAGGATCGCGATGAAGCCCAGGTCGTTGGCGAACACGTCTACATCGTTGAGCGGCGGCGCGGCGAAACCGATCTTGAACTTGCGCGGCAGATAACGGTCGCCGTAGATCGGCTCTTCTTCGTTGCCGGAGCCGGACACGCGCTCTTCGTCCAGCCAGATCTCGTAATAGGCACGTGTGTTGGGCAATAGATGCTCGGACACCCGCGCGGCATCGGCATACAGCGTGGCATGCGCCTGCGACAGCAGCGGATTGGCGGCGACCTGCACGTTGCGATTGACATCGCCGCAAGCCGCCAGCGTATCGATCAAGGTGGCGTTGATCGCCTGCATGGTCGCCTTGAGCTCGCGCTTGATCACGCCATGGAACTGGAACGCCTGGCGCGTGGTGATGCGCAGCGAATGATTGGCGTACCGCGTGGCGATGCCATCCAGCGCCAGCCACTGTGTGGGCGTAATCACACCACCCGGCGTGCGCGTGCGGATCATGAACTGATACGCCGGCTCCAGCTTCTGCCGCCGACGTTCATCGCGAATATCGCGATCGTCCTGCTGGTAGCTGCCGTGGTACTTGATCAGCGTCTGATCGTCCTCACGCAATGCGCCGGTCAGCGCATCGGCCAGACTCTGTTCCAGCGACCCACGCAGGCGGCGGCTTTCGGATTTGATGTCTTCGACGGAGTGGCTCATGGGAATCGGGAGTGGGAAATAGGGAATCGTGAAAAGCGGCTTGGTCTGCCTGGAAAGGTCAGGTGAGGGCTGTACCAATTCCCGATTCCCCATTCCCGATTCCCGGCACTAATAGACATCCCGCGCATACCGCCCCTCCACCTGCAGTTGCGTGAGGTACGCGCTGGCTGCCTCCGCTTCCAGGACGCCGTGGGTGGCAACGATGTCGAGCAGCGCGGCGTGCACATCCTTGCCCATGCCGGTGGCGCCGCACACATACACATGCGCGCCGCCTTGCAGCCAGGCATAGACTTCGGCGCCGCGTGCGCGTAGGCGGTGTTGCACGTAGAGCTTTTCGGCCTGATCGCGCGAGAACGCCACTTCCAGCGCATGCAACTCGCCGCGTTGCAGGGCCAGCTGCCACTCGGCCTGGTACAGGAAATCGGTATTGAAATGCTGGGCGCCGAAGAAGAGCCAGTTGCGGCCGGTGGCGCCGGTTTCCGCGCGCTCCTGCACGAAGCCGCGGAACGGTGCCACGCCGGTGCCCGGGCCGATCATCAGGATGTCGCGATCGGAATCGGCCGGCACGCGAAAGCGCTCGTTCGGTTCGATATAGACCGGGGCGGTGTCGCCTTCGGCAAGCGCTGCCAGAAAACCGCTGGCCGACCCCAGGTGCGCATGCCCGTGCGCCTGATAGGTGACTTCGTCCACGGTCAGATGTACTTCATCGCCGACGCGCTTGCGGCTGGAGGCAATGGAGTACAGCCGCGGGGTGAGCGGGCGCAGCGCCGCAAGCAGGCCGGCGTGGTCCCAATCCGCCGGCCAGCGGCGCAGCACGTCGATCACTTGATGATCGGCTAACAGCGACGCCAGGCCGGCAGTCTGGGTGGGGGCAAGCAGCGCTTGCAGTTCCTGTGCACCTGCGCGCTCGGCGTGGGCGGTGAGAAACGGCCGCGACAGCTTGGTCAGTTCGCGCTGGGTGGCGAGCCATGCAGTCAACGCCAGCGTCTCCTCGCCGACGGTGACGGCAGCATCGCCGTCCAGCTGCAATGTCTGCAGCACCGCATCCACCAACGCGGGCGGATTGCGATGGCGGATGCCCAGCGCGTCGCCCGGCTCGTAGCTCAGGCCGCTGCCTTGCAGCGAAAATTCCAGATGCCGCACGCGCTTGTCGGGCACGGCATAGACACGAAAGCCCGGCCCCTTGAAGTCGCGACCGCTGATGATCTGAGTGGATAGCAACTCCGCAGCGAACGGCTGCTGATGCGACCACACCGGCGTGGCCGGGTTGCTGCGCAGCGGTGTGACTGTGGCCGAGTGCAGGCTGCTTTTGATCTGCTCGCGGGCATGTTTGAGCGCTTGCGCGCGCCACGGCGCGGCGATGCTGTCGATGTCCAGATCGGCCTCGCCACGCGGCTGCACGCGGCTGCCGCCGAGTTCGGCCAGACGCTCGTCGATACGCCGCGCGATGCCGCAGAAGTCGGCGTAACTGGAATCGCCCAGGCCCAGCACTGCGTACTTGAGCTCGGGCAGCTTGGGCGCGCGACGGCTGGTCAGGAATTCGACCAGGCCGATGGCATCGTCCGGCGGGTCGCCTTCGCCCTGGGTGCTGATCACCACATACAACAGCCGCTCGCTGGCCAGCTCACGGGTGGGGTAGGCGTCGGCGCGCAGCAGGCGCACGCTCAGGCCGGCGGACTCGGCCTCGGCGGCCAAGTGCTCGGCCTCGCGGCGGGCATTGCCGGTCTGGCTGCCATAGACCACGGTCAGGCGCTGGGCGTCCTGGGCGATTGCGTGTACTTGTGCTTGTCCGCCGGGCAACACTGCCAGCGAGCGCGGCGGCTGGCCCTGTGCCAACCCGGCGGCGTAGCCGGACAGCCACCACAGCGCTGCGGTGTCCAGGCCGTCGACCAACCGGTCCAGCAGCGCCTTGCGCTCGTCGGGCAAGGGGCTGGGCGGTAGCGCGGAACTGGCGGCGGTCATTCGAATCCGGGGCTTTGATGAGAGAGACGATGTTAGGGAAGCGTTGCGGCCACCAGAAAGGAGCAGCCGTTATCGCGTTATGCCGGCCGCTTATTTCGTGCAGTCATCAGGGCGGCACACACTGCAGCGCCTTGCCCTACCATCGGCTGGTCTGCCCGCCGATGCACCCGACATCTCGATGACCCTACCGCCGTTGTCCCATCTCGACCGGCTCGAAGCCGAAAGCATCCACATCCTGCGCGAGGTCGCCGCCGAGTTCCGGGCCCCTGTGATGCTGTATTCGGTGGGCAAGGACAGCTCGGTGCTGCTGCACCTGTTGCTCAAGGCATTTGCGCCGTCGCGGCCGCCGATCCCGCTGCTGCACGTGGACACGCGCTGGAAGTTCCGCCAGATGATCGCCTTCCGCGACCGCCGCGCGGCCGAGACCGGCGTGGATCTGCGCGTGCACATCAATCCCGATGGCATCGCGCAGGACATCGGCCCGATCAGCCACGGCGCTGTGGTGCATACCGACATCATGAAGACCCAGGGCCTGAAGCAGGCGCTGGAACACGGTGCCTTCGATGCGGCGATCGGCGGGGCACGGCGCGACGAAGAAAAATCGCGCGCCAAGGAGCGGGTGTTTTCGTTCCGCAACGCGCGCCATCGCTGGGACCCGAAGAACCAGCGCCCAGAGCTGTGGAACCTCTATAACGCGCGCACCAAGCCCGGCGAAAGCGTGCGCGTGTTCCCGCTCTCCAACTGGACCGAGCTGGATATCTGGCTATACATCTACCGCGAAAAGATTCCGGTGGTGCCGCTGTATTTCGCCGCTCCACGCCCGGTAGTGGAGCGCGATGGCGCCTGGATCATGGTCGACGACGAGCGCCTGCCGCTGCAGCCGGGCGAAACCCCGCAGCTGCGCTCGGTGCGCTTCCGCACGTTGGGCTGTTACCCGCTGACCGGCGCGATCGACTCCACCGCCGACACCCTGGAAGCGGTCATCGCCGAAATGCTGGTCAGCACCAGTTCCGAGCGGCAGGGCCGCATGATCGATCATGCGCCGGGCGCATCGATGGAACAGAAAAAGCTTGAGGGGTATTTTTGATGGGCAGTGATTCGGGAATCGGGAATGGGGAATCGGAACAGCACGTCACCGCGAACACGAAGAGGGAGCAGGCCGCCGCTGCGATTCCCGATTCCCCGCTCCCGATGCCCAGCACCATCGACGCCTACCTCCGGCAACACGAAGCCAAGCCGCTGCTGCGCTTCATCACCTGCGGCAGCGTGGACGATGGCAAGAGCACGCTGATCGGGCGGTTGTTGTACGACAGCAAGCGCTTGTTCGACGATCAGCTGGCGGCGCTGGAAAGCGATAGCCGCCGGCATGGCACGCAGGGCGAGGGCATCGATTACGCGTTGCTGATGGATGGGCTGGCGGCCGAACGCGAGCAGGGCATCACCATCGATGTGGCGTACCGCTATTTCGATACCGACCAACGCAAGTTCATCGTGGCCGATTGCCCGGGCCACGAGCAATACACGCGCAATATGGCCACCGGCGCGTCCACTGCCGATGTGGCGGTGGTGCTGGTGGATGCGCGCAAGGGCTTGCTCGCGCAGACGCGCCGGCACAGCTATATCGTGTCCCTGCTGGGCATCGGCCACGTGGTGCTGGCGGTCAACAAGATGGATCTGGTGGGCTACGACGCGCAGGTATTCACCGCGATTGCAGAAGCCTACAAAACACTTGCCGCGCAGTTAGGCATCGCCGATGTGCAATGCATTCCGTTATCGGCATTGGAGGGCGAAAATCTGTCCGCCGCGTCGACGCGCATGCCGTGGTACAGCGGCCCGCATCTTCTGCAGCACCTGAACACCGTGCAGCTCGAACCGCCGGAGGCCGGGAGCGGCCTGCGTCTGCCGGTGCAGTGGGTCAACCGTCCCAACGCGCAGTTCCGTGGCTATGCAGGCACGATTGCCGCCGGCCGAGTGCGTGTGGGCGATGCGGTAGTGGCGGTGCCATCCGGGCGCCGCACGCAGGTAGCAAGCGTGCTCGATGCCAATGGCGAGGTGGACAGCGCACGCGCTGGACAGGCGGTGACGCTGACCTTGCGCGATGAGATCGATATCAGCCGTGGCGACATCATTGCCGCCATCGACGACCCGCCCGCAGTGGCCGACCAGTTCGCTGCGCATCTGCTGTGGATGGACGATGCCGCGCTGCTGCCCGGGCGCCCCTACTGGCTCAAGATCGGCACCCGTACGGTCACCGTCAGCATCAGCGAGATCAAGCACAAGGTCGATGTGAACACGCAGGAGCGGCTGGCCGCCAAACGGCTGGAGCTCAACGAAGTGGGCTACTGCAATCTGGCCCTGGACGAGCCCATCGCGTTCTCGCCGTATGCGCGCAACCGCGTGCTCGGCGGTTTCATCCTGATCGACCGACAGAGCAATGCCACGGTGGCCGCCGGAACGCTGGAATTCGCTTTGCGCCGCGCCGGCAACGTGCACTGGCAGCATCTGGATGTGGATCGCAGCGCACGTGCCCGCATCAAGGGCCAGACGCCGCGCGTGTTGTGGTTTACCGGCCTGTCGGGTGCAGGCAAGTCCACTGTCGCCAATCTGGTCGACAAACGGCTGCACGCCCTGGGCTATCACACCTTCATCCTGGACGGCGACAACGTGCGCCACGGCCTCAACCGCGATCTGGGCTTCACCGACGAAGATCGCGTTGAAAACATCCGCCGCGTGGCGGAAGTGGCTCGCTTGATGGCCGATGCCGGCCTGATCGTGCTGGTGAGCTTCATCTCGCCGTTCCGTGCCGAGCGGCAACTGGCGCGCGAGCGTTTCGACCAGGGCGAGTTCGTCGAAGTGTTTGTGGACGTGCCGCTGGCGGTTGCCGAGGCGCGCGACGTCAAGGGGCTGTACCGCAAGGCGCGTGCCGGGCAGATTCCCAATTTCACCGGGATCGACTCGCCGTACGAGGCGCCTGAAACGCCGGAGATCCATCTTCACGCCGATGGTGAGAATGTAGAGGCGCTGGCGCGCCATGTGCTGAAGTATCTGGGGCTGGAACGCTAGGAGCGGCTGACACGACAGGGCAGGCGGTCGTCAGGCGCGCGTGGTCAGTGTGCAGAACGGCGAAGTATGAACCCATACATGCAGCCGCTGCGTACCGGCTGCGCCCGTGTGGCGCAGGTGCAGCAAGGTCATGGTCGCGCTGACCAGCGCATCATGCCAAGGACAGCAAGGGTCTTTGGTCATGGTGCAAAGCGCGCCCTTTCTGTCAATTCATGGCGGCTAGGTCGGTAAACTTTCGACGTACCCCGCCAGGATGTTCTGATGCTTGTTCTGCCCAGCGCGCGCGTCTGCGCCGCGCTCTTGTTGGCCGCTGTCCTGGCCGGTTGTAGCCGTCAGGCCAGCACGCCAGCCGCTGCCAAACCCATTCCGGTCTCTGTGCAGGCGGTGGCCACCCAACCCTGGAACTCGACGGTGCAGTCGATCGCCACGGTGCGTGCGCGCGAATCGGTGGCGCTCACCGCCGCGGTCAGCGATGTGGTGGAGCAGGTGTATTTCGACAGCGGCGACGAGGTCAAGTCCGGGCAATTGCTGTTGCGTCTGCGCGGCAATTCGCAGCAGGCGGCATTGACGGCCGCACAGGCCACCTTTGAAGAAACCGACCAGCTGTATCGCCGCCAGTTGAGTCTGGTTGGCCAGCAGCTGGTGGCCAAATCCACCGTGGATACGCAGCGCGCTTTGCGCGATGCCGCGCAGGCGCGCGTGCAGCAGATGCGCGCGGAAATCACCGACCGCGAGGTGCGCGCGCCGTTCGCGGGCGTGCTCGGCATCCGCCAGATCAGCCCCGGCTCGTTGATCACCTCCAGCACCGTGATCGCCACGCTGGACGATGTGGCGCGCATGTACGTGGATTTCCAGGTGCCGGAATCGCAGTTCGGCCTAGTGCAACTCGGTAATGCCGTGAGCGGTAGCGCGGCGGCATATCCGGGCGCGCAGTTCGAGGGTGAAGTGGCGACCATCGATTCGCGGATCGACGAGACCACGCGCTCGGTGACGGTGCGCGCGGATTTCCCCAACGACGATCGCCGGCTGCGTCCGGGCATGCTGCTGGATGTGCGGCTGTTCCAGCCGGCGCGGCAGGCGGTGGTGATCCCGGAAATTGCGGTGGTGCAGGTGGGTCGCGAATCGTTTGTCTTCCGGGTCAAGCCCGACAGCACCGTCGAGCGCGCCGATGTGCGCCTGGGCGAGCGGCGCGATGGCAAGGTGGAAATTCTTGAAGGCGTCAAAGCCGGCGAGCGTATCGTGGTGGATGGCACGGGCAAGCTGCGTGTGGGCTTGAAGATCGTGGATCAGGCCCCGCCCGCGTCGGCTCGCCCGCAGGCGGCAGCACGATGAAACTCTCCGACCTGTCGATCACCCGCCCGGTGATGGCGGTGGTGATGAGTCTGTTGCTGATCGTGCTGGGGGTGATGTCGTTCACCCGCCTCACCCTGCGCGAGTTGCCGGCGATCGATCCGCCCATCGTGTCGGTGGATGTGGAATACACCGGCGCCTCGGCAGCCGTTGTGGAAAGCCGCATCACCCAGGTACTGGAAGACGCATTGGCCGGCATCGAGGGTATCTCCACCATCGAAGCGCGCAGCCGCAATGGTTCCTCCGATATCAGTATCGAGTTTGTGCAGTCGCGCGATATGGAAGCAGCCGCCAACGACGTGCGTGACGCGGTCAGCCGCGTGTCCGACCGCATGCCCGACCAGGCGCGTCCGCCGGAGATTTCCAAGGTCGAAGCCGATGCCGACCCCATCCTGTGGCTCAACATGAGCTCCAGCACGATGGACACGCTGCAGCTGTCCGACTACGCCGAGCGCTACGTGGTGGATCGTTTTTCCAGCCTGGACGGCGTGGCGCAGGTACGTATCGGCGGACGCCAGCGCTATGCGATGCGGATCTGGCTGGACCGTGATCAACTGGCTGCACGCGAACTCACGGTCGCCGATGTGGAAGCGGCGCTGCAGAACGAAAACGTGGAGCTGCCCGCCGGCAGCATCGAATCGGCGCAGCGCGATTTCACCCTGCGCGTGGAACGCAGTTATCTCAAGCCCGAAGACTTCGCCAAGCTGCCGTTGAACAAGGGCGAGGGTGGTTATGTGGTGCGGCTGGGCGATGTGGCCAGGGTCGAGCTGACCTCGGCCGAGCGGCGCGCGTATTTCCAGAGTAACGGCGTGCCCAATGTGGGCCTGGGCATCGTGCGTAACTCCACCGCCAACGCGCTGGACGTGGCGCGCGAAGCACGCGCGCAAGCCGCAGAAGTGCAGAAGTCGCTGCCGCAGGGCACCAATATCTTCGTCGCCTTCGACACCACCACTTTCATCGATGCAGCGGTGGAGCGCGTGTATCACACGCTGGTGGAAGCGGTGGTGCTGGTACTGGTGGTGATCTGGGTGTTTCTGGGCAGCGCACGCGCCGCATTGATCCCCGCCGTGACGGTGCCGGTGTGCCTGATCGCCTCTTTCATCGCGCTGTACGCGTTCGATTTCTCGATCAACCTGCTCACCTTGCTGGCGTTGGTGCTATGTATCGGTTTGGTGGTGGACGACGCCATTGTGGTGGTGGAAAACATCCAGCGCCGCATCGATCTGGGCGAGCCGCCGCTGGTGGCCGCCAAGCGTGGTACCGGGCAGGTGGCGTTTGCGGTGATTGCGACGACTGCGGTGCTGGTTGCGGTGTTTCTGCCGGTTGGTTTTCTGGAAGGCAATACCGGGCGGCTGTTCCGCGAGTTGGTGGTGGCACTGGCCGCAGCGGTGGCAATCTCGGCCTTCGTGGCGCTGACGCTGACGCCGATGATGTCGTCCAAGCTGCTGCGCTCGCACGGGCAGGCCAGACCCAACCGCTTTCACCAATGGTTCGATAGGCGTATGCAGGCGGTGTCCGGTGCATACGGGCGCTCGCTGGAGCGTCACGTGCACCGCACCTGGATCTTCGCGTTGCTCATGCTGCTGGCCTTGGGCGCCAGCGCCTGGCTGATGGGCCGTATTCCCTCCGAGCTGGCGCCGGCCGAAGACCGCGGCAATTTCCAGATCATGATCGATGGCCCGGAAGGTGCCGGCTTCGATTACACCGTGGGGCAGATGCATCAGGTGGAAGACATCCTGCGCCCCTACGTGGGCCCGGACAAACCTATCGTGCGTGCCAACCCGCGCGTGCCCGGTGGCTTTGGCAGCAGCGAGGAAATGCATACCGGTCGCGTCAGCGTGTTCTTGCAGGACTGGCAAAAACGCAGCCGCCCCACCACCGAAGTGGCCGATGAGGTGCAGCAGAAACTCAACGTGCTCAGCGGCGTGCGCGCACGCACGCAGGTGAGCGGCGGGCTGGTGCGTAGCCGTGGGCAACCGTTCCAGCTGGTGCTGGGCGGGCCGGATTATGCGGAAATCGCGCAGTGGCGCGATCGCATCCTCCAGCGCATGGAAGCCAACCCCGGCCTGGTCGGGCCCGACTCGGATTACAAGGAAACCCGGCCGCAGATGCGCGTCAATATCGACCGCTTGCGCGCGGCCGATCTCGGCGTGCCGGTCACCGCCATTGGCGGCGCGCTGGAAGCATTGATGGGCTCGCGTCGCGTCACCACCTTCGTCGACAACGGCGAGGAATACGACGTAATGCTGCAGGCCGGGCGCGAAGGCCGCATGTCGCCGGAAGACCTCACCGCCATTCGCGTGCGTTCCAACCGTGGCGAACTGATCCCGCTCTCCAATTTGGTGACCTTGAGCGAAGTGGCCGAAGCCGGCACCTTGAACCGCTTCAATCGCCTGCGCGCAATTACGATCACGGCCGGACTGGCGCCGGGCTATCCGCTTGGCGATGCCATCGCCTGGGCGCAGCAGGCGGCGCAGGAAGAACTCCCCGAATATGCGCAGGTGGACTGGAAGGGCGAATCGCGCGAGTACCAGCAATCCGGCAGTGCGGTGTTGCTGACCTTCGGCATGGCGCTGCTGGTGGTGTATCTGGTGCTGGCCGCGCAGTTCGAAAGCTTCGCGCACCCGTTGGTGATCATGCTCACGGTGCCGTTGGCGGTGTTGGGCGCGCTGGTGGGGTTGTGGTTGACCGGCGGTACGCTCAACCTGTTCAGTCAGATCGGCATCGTGATGCTGGTGGGTCTGGCAGCCAAGAACGGCATCCTGATCGTGGAATTCGCCAACCAGTTACGCGACGAAGGCCGCAGCGTGCATGCGGCCATCGTGGAATCGGCCTCGGTGCGTTTGCGCCCGATCCTGATGACCTCGATTGCCACGGTGGTCGGCGCGATTCCGCTGGTGGTGGCCGGCGGGCCTGGCTCGGCCAGCCGCGCCACCATCGGCGTGGTGGTGATCTTCGGCGTGTCGCTGTCCACGTTGTTGTCGCTGTACGTGGTGCCGGCGTTCTACAGCCTGATCGCGCCGTTTACCAAGTCGCCCGAAGCGCTGGCACGCCAGCTGGAAACCCTGGAAGCGCAAACGCCTTCGGTGGGAGGGCATGCGTGAGCGGTGTCGGGGCTTGTAGTGCCCTCGTCCACTCCCCTCAGGGCCCGTCATAGGTTAGAGAGCGCCCGACTCAAGATGTATGCACTTTTTTCCAGCCGATTGGGCCCTAAACACAGCGGATCGCGTCGCTTTGGATAGCTGCGCCAGGTTTGCTAAGAATAAAAATAACTCAGGTTTAGAAGGCCCGCTGATCTAAAGTCAAAATAACCTGCAGTGCTCGAGTCATGATGTAGCTCTCCTGCGTAGCTGCTCCATGCCCTACTGCGTGACGTGAGCTAGCCTCTTCTGGCTGCCCCCATGGGGTCGAAGTTTGCGAAGGTATCGGTGTTTGCCAGACGCTGTGCATAAGCCGTCGCGATCATGCCTCCGGTATAAGTCCTTGATCGCTATGTCCGCCTCGGCGTCGCGCAGGAAACTGATGATCTGCTCTTCGGTAAAACGCTTCTTCGTGTCCAATCTTCTCGGGGTAGAGAATTGGACTCCCAACTGGGGTGCTACGCAAAATTGGGGGCGTCGGTACGGTAATCCCCCTGCCAAGTAGTAGGTGTCAGAAGTGGAATTTTCTCGTGATGACCTGAGGATGTTCCATGAAAAAATCTAGCTTTACCGACAGCAGGGTCATCGCCCTGCTCAGGCAGGCCGAGGTAGATACACCCGAGCTAGAGTTGTGCCGCGAGCACAGCATCGGTGACCCTCAGAACCTGTCCTGCACAATCAGCGTTACGAATGCTCCAAGGAACTGGCGCGCCTCTGATGGCATAAAGCAAACACCTGTCCGTTTGCGGCTTCAATTCCAGTTGAGCCAGAGCCGGAATCAGCAACCGCAGCCTGCTCAGAAGCTACCTGAACCTCAGAAGCCTGAACCGGCAATGTGACCTGGCGTCAGGGCCAGGGCATTCGCGTCGCGCTGGTCGGCGATGCCCGGGGTTGGTCGCCAGCCGAGGTGGGCCTGCCGGCCGATGTACCGCCAGGGCAAGCGTGGATTTCGCCTTCACTCTCCGCGCGCTGCTGGCTGCCGGTGCCTACAACATGCACTGGAGGATGCGCGATGCTGCAGGTGATTTCGGCAGTGATTCCAGCAACCAGGTGGCGCATATCGCAACATTCTCACCGATGCCGCGCGCTTTGCACATCAAAAAAAGTGGGATGCCATCTGAATGGTCCGGCTTCAAATCTTGAGATCCTGCGCTTCTGTCGCTGCCGGTTTTTCGCTGATGTATTTTGCACCCGACAGACCACGCAATGACTAAGGTCACATGACAGCCATGCCCGGCTGTGATCGACTTCGGCGGTTACTTCGACCGGAAATGCCAATGCGTCGTCTTGCCTGCCTGCTTGTTCCTTCCCTGCTCGCGTTGTGCTGCGGCAATGCGCTGGCGCAGTCGTCCGGTGAGCCGGTTCCCAATGGGCGTCTGCCGACCTGGGCGGTGCCGCAGCGCTACAGCCTCGCGCTCAAGATCGACCCGGAGCAAACCCAATTCAGTGGCCGCACCACCATCCGCGTGCAGCTCAAGCAGGCGTCCGACCATCTTTGGCTGCATGGCAAGGAATTGCAGGTCAGCAAGGTCACGGTCAAGCCCGGCAAGGGCAAGGCGCTGACTGCACGCTACGTGGAAGCCGATGCGCAAACCGGCGTGGCGCGGCTGGATTTCGGCCGCACGCTCACGCCGCAGACGCTTACCGTGGACATCACTTACAGCGCGCCGCTCAACCAACAACTGCAGGGCCTGTACCAGGTGAAATACCAGGGCAAGGCATATGCGATGACGCAGATGGAGCCGATCAGTGCGCGTTACGCGTTCCCGGGCTTCGACGAGCCGGCGTTCAAGACGCCGTTCGACATCAGCCTGACCGTGCCCAGCGACGACCAGGCGCTAGCCAATACGATCGCGACCTCGACCAAGCCGGCCGGCAAGGGCTGGAAGACGGTGACCTTCGCCCCGACGGTGCCGTTGCCGACCTACTTGGTGGCTTATGCCGCCGGACCGTGGGATGTGGTGGATGTGGCGCCGATGCCAGCGACACCGCAGCGCTCCAACGCCACGCCGTTGCGCGGCATTGCCGCCAAGGGTCAGGGCCCGCGCATCACGCCAGCACTGGATCAGACCCCGGCCATCATCGCCGCGCTGGAGGACTACTACGCCTTCGGTTACCCGTTCGACAAGCTCGATCTGGTCGCCGCACCGGACTTCAGCGCCGGCGCGATGGAAAATCCGGGGTTTGTGACCTTCCGCGATTGGCTGCTGTTGCTGGATAAAGATTCGCCGGCCGAGAACCTGCAGCGTTCTTTCAACACCAACGCGCACGAATTGGCGCACCAGTGGACCGGCGACACCGTCACCATGGCGTGGTGGGACGATCTGTGGCTCAACGAAGCATTCGCGACCTGGATGCAGCAGAAGATCACCATGCAGCTGCATCCGGAATACAACGCCAATCTGGACCGTATCGCCGGCGCGCAGCATGCGATGGAGAACGACAGCCTGGTGAGCGCGCGCAAGATTCGCCAGCCGATCACCGGCAATGGCGATATCGAAACCGCGTTCGACGGCATCACCTACCAGAAGGGCGCAGCGGTGTTGGCGATGTTCGAAGCCTTCGTCGGCGAAGACGTGTTCCGCCAGGGCATGCGTACCTATATCGCCAAGCACACGTTCGGCAACGCCACCGCCGACGATCTGGTCGATGCGATCGCCGACGCCGCAGGCAAGGGCGACGATTTCAAGGCCGCATTCCGCAGCTTTCTCAACCAGCCAGGCGTGCCGTATCTGCAGACCGAGGTTGGCCGCGAAAGCGGCAAGACGGTGGTCAAACTGCAGCAGCAGCGCTATCTGCCGCTGGGGTCCACCGGCTCCACCGCACAGCAATGGGGCGTGCCGGTGTGCGTGAAGTATGGCAAGGGCAAGAACCAGGTCGGTACTGCCTGCCAGTTACTCGAGGACGGCAGCGGCAGCATCGTGCTGGAAGGCGCCGGCAAGAACACTTGGGTGTTCCCGAACGCGCGTGGCGCTGGCTATTACCGCTTCTCGCTGCCCAAAAAGCAGTTTGCTGCGCTGGGCAAACAGGTCGGCCAATTGGACGATAACGAACAGCTCGCCTACGCCGATGCGATCAATGCGGCGTACCGTCACGGCGATGCCGACAACGCGGCCGTGCTTGCGGCGATCACGCAGCTGGCACCGTCGAAATCGGCCGATGTGTCGACCGCGCTGGTGGATCGTTTCGTGTGGATCTGGCGCTACCAGGCCACCACCGAGGCGCAGCGCAGCCCATTGCGCAAGGCTGCCGAACAGGCGTATCTGCCGCGTTTGCGTGCGCTGGGGTACACACGGCGTGACACCGAGTCGATCGACGACACTGCGCTGCGGACAGCGCTGGCAGGATTGTTCGCATTGCGTCTGCACAACGCAGAGGTACGCAAGGCACTGCTCGCGCAAGGCGATGCAGCGCTAGCTGGCGGCAATGGCGCGCTGAATTTCTCCGCCGCGAACCCGGACCTGCTGGGTACCGCGCTCGCAGTGACCGTGCAGGAACGCGGCGCACCGGCAGTGCAGGCGTTGATCGATGCACTGCGCACGCATGCCGACCCGGCTCAGCGCAACGCGATGATCGCTGCACTTGGCACGGTGCAGGATCCGGCACTGCTGAAGCAGGTGCGTGATTTCGCGTTGACCGATGCGATCAAGGTAGGCGAAATGAAGAGCCTGCTGACGCGCGGGCACAGCGACGAGAGCTCGCACGATTCGATGTGGGCCTGGTTCACCGCCAACTTCGACCGCATCGTGCAACGCAGCGGCTCGTTCGACGGTGGCGGCTTGCCGTCGCTGGGTGCGTTCGGGGGCTGCAGTGTGGAAGAAGCCGACCGCCTGGATGCGTTCTTCAAGCCGCGCCTGGCCAAGCTCAGCGGCGCCGACCGCGGCCTGGCCCAGACCGGCGAAACCATCCGCCTGTGCGCTGCGCTGAAGCAGGCACAAACCGCCAAGCGCTGAGTTGCAGCGCGCGGCCGGCATGCGCAGTATCGGCGCTGTCGATACTGCGCATGCCAGGACCCACGTAATGGACGAATCGCTGATGCTGCACGGAGAAGGTTTCGTGCTGCGCCGCTGGCGCCAGGACGACCTGGATGCCTTGTTGCGACATGCCAACGACCCGCTGGTGCCGCGCGGATTGAGCGAGCGATTCCCTCATCCGTACACGCGTGCCGACGGCGAGGCCTTCCTGGCCGGGCGCGTGGTTGATCTGCAGCATCCGGTCCTGGCTATCGAGATCGCGGGCCAGGCCTGCGGCACGGTTGCAGTGCGCCCAGGGCAGGGCGAGCGACGCTTTTCTGCCGAATTGGGCTATTGGATCGGTCGTGCGTACTGGAGCCACGGCTGGATGACACGCATCGTGCGCACGTATGTCGCCTGGGCGATGCAGACGCTACCGCTGTTTCGTGTGCAGGCCACCGTGCTCGATACCAATCCTGCATCGGCCAAAGTGTTGCTGCGTAATGGCTTTGTCGAAGAAGGTCTCAGCCGCTGCGCGCTCATGAAGCCGGATGGGCTGCACGATCTGCGTGTGTTTGCACGCGTGAACCCGCCTGCTGCTACGGCTTGAATGCCCGTTTGCGTGTCTTGCGCTCCGTCAGTGCACGCGCATGATTGCAATCAGGAGGGGAAGCCGCCACAGCAGGCGCGCTGATCCTGCTCGCGTTCCATCGTCTCAACGTCGTCGCCCGCAGGCCGGCAAGACGTTCAACCTGCCTCGGCCCGGCCGCCGTATACGGCCCATCGCGCCAGTGGCTTACCATCGTCGGCACTGCGCCTGCGGCAGCGGCCCAGCCGGTGCTGCAGCATGACCAAGCCTTAGTGGCGGAAAGGCCGGACAGCAGCCTCTCCGCACTGCAAGCGACACGAACGACTGGATACGACGATGACAGAACATGATGGGCGCGGCGGACGGCCGCCACGCGACGGCGGCTCCGGCGCCTCGCACAACCCGTGGGGCCGCGCTGCGCCGCGTACGCCTGCGCCACGTAGCTCCGCGCCCCGCGCGCCGGCGCAGCACACCCCTGCCACTGCGCCACCGCCTGCCGCTGCGGCGAGCAGCAATGCGCGCGAGGTGCGGCTGTACGGCATCAACGCCGTGCAGGCCGTGTTCAAGGCGCGCCCGGAGGCGCTGCGCAAGCTCTATCTGAGCGAGGCGCGCATTCCACAGTTCAAGGCGCTGCTGGCCTGGTGCGTGACACAGCGCATCGGCTATCGCGTGGTGGAAGAGGCCGATCTGAGCAGGCTCGCCGCCAGTGCGCACCATGAAGGCGTGGTGGCCGAGGTGCTGCGCGTCACCCCGCAACCGCTGCAGGAGTGGCTGGCCGCATTGCCGCAGGGCCCGGTGCTGGCGCTATGGCTGGATGGGGTGGGCAACCCACATAACTTCGGTGCGATGTTGCGCTCGTCGGCGCACTTCGGTGTTTCCGGTCTGTTGTTGCCGGCCGGCTCCACGCTGGGCCTGTCCGGCGCGGCGGCACGCGTGGCCGAAGGTGGCGCCGAAGCGGTGCCGCTGGTGCAACTGCCCGAGACCGTAACCGCGATGGCGCACTTGCGTCAGGCCGGTTTCGCGATTGCGGCTACGCTGGTCGACGGCGGCCAGGATGTCTTCGCCGCGGCATTGCCGCAGCGCCTGGTGTACGTGATGGGTGCGGAGAGCGAAGGCATGGACCGCGCATTCGCGCGCGACTGCGATCTGCAGTTGTCGATCCGCGGCAGCGGCAAGGTGGAAAGTCTCAACGTCGCCTCGGCGACTGCGGTCTTCCAGGCCGCCTGGCACGCGCGCGTCCTGACCGGAGAACGCTGATGTTGCCTCTTTCTGCGTTGCTGCTTGCGAGCAGTTGTCTGTTCAGCGCTAGCGCGTTTGCCGTAACGCCTGCCGCACCTCCCGAGGTGCGCACCGATCATGGCGCGGTGCGCGGCCAATGGCAGGATGACGGCAGTGCGGTCTTCCGCGCGATCCCGTTTGCCATGCCGCCGTTGGGCGCGCTGCGCTGGCGCCCGCCGCAGCCGATGTCGCCATGGACGCAGGTGCGCGATGCCACCCAGGCCGCCACGCCGTGCGTGCAGCCGGCGCTGGGCTGGAACAACGCCATGGCCAAGCGCGGTACCGAGGATTGCCTGTACGTCGAAGTGCAGACGCCCAAGCTGCATCCGGCCAAGCCGCTGCCGGTGTTCGTGTGGATCCACGGCGGTGCGAATGTGGCGGGCAGTGCCGATGGGCATCTGCCCACCAACTTGGTGGCGCAGGACATGCTGGTGGTGACGCTGCAATATCGGCTGGGCGCGTTGGGCTTCCTGTCGTTGCCAGAGCTGAGTGATGGCGACAACGAAGCCGCCGGCAATGTCGCCTTGCTCGATCAAATCGCTGCCCTGCAGTGGGTGCACGACAACATCGCGCAGTTCGGTGGCGACCCTGCGCGGGTGACCATCGCAGGGCAATCGGCTGGGGGCCAGGACGTGGGTCTGCTGATGCTTAGTCCGCGCGCACGCGGCCTGTTTTCGGCAGCCATCGAACAGAGCGGTACCGCCGGGTTTGGGTTGCCGGCACGCAGCCTGGAAGACAATCGTGCACTGGGTGTCAGTATCGCCAAGCGTGCAGGTATCGACGATTCGGCCACGCGCTTGGCGCAACTGCGCGCGTTGCCGGCCGAGCAACTGCTCAAGGCCGCGCAGGGCGTTGACGTGCCGGCGCTGGACGACGATGGCTACATCTGGCTGCAGGCGGTGGTCGATGGGCGCGTGCTGCCCCGCGCACCGGCCGAGATGCTGGCTGCCGGCGCCCAGGCCAAGGTGCCGCTATTGATCGGCTATGTGGTACAGGAATTGCGCTACGGCGGTGAGGAAGGGGCAGAGAAGCGCGTGCGCCGCGACTATCCCGATCACGCCGATGCGGTCCTGCAAGCGCATCGCGCCGCCATCGTGCAGCGCGCCGCGCGGCAAGGCAATGCGTCCATGCAGTTGTCCACCGATCTGACCTTCCGTTGCCCGGCGGTGACCGTGGCGCAACGCCAGGCTGCGTTGGGTGTGCCGGTGTGGCACTACGTGTTCGATACCGCCGTGCCCGGCGGGCAGGTGACGCACAGCGCCGAGTTGCCGTTCCTGTTCAAGAACCTGTCGATCGGCCAGCCGCCGGTGTCACTGCAGCGCTACTGGGCGGCGTTCGTACAGCATGGCAATCCGAATGCCAAGGGATTGCCTGCCTGGCCGGCGTTCGCACCGACGCATGCAGGGTTGCAGTTCGATGCGCGTGGCGTGCAACCCATCAAGGACGCGCGTCCGGCGGTGTGTGCGGCAGTGGACTTGCCATAACGTCAGCGATGCTGCAAGACGTGCGCACCGCTGCGGTGCGCACGTTTGACACCGAATCGAATCGCATGCAAACCCGCGCGTCCGGCAAAGCGATTGCGCAAGTTGCGTCTGGCCACGTCAGCGCAGCGCGTCGGCGCTTACTTCTTTTGCAGTCTGATGGCCGCGCCGCCATTGGCCGTCAAGTTCAGCTGCAAGGTGTCGTTGCGGGTGACTGTGCGGGTGTCGATGCGCACCTCCGTTGGTGTCTGGCCATCGGCGTAGATGGTGGCCGTCCAGTGACCATTGCCTAGAAACGACAACGGTACCTCCATCGTGCGCGCCTGCTCGTTGGTCATCACACCCACATACCAGTCCTTGCCGCTACGCCGCGCCAGCGCAATGTGTTCACCGATGGCGCCATCCAATGCACGCGTCTCGTCCCAGCTTGCAGGCACGTCGCGCAGGAACTGCGCGGCAGGCACGTTTTCGTATTGCTCGGGACTGTCGGCAACCACCGCGAACGGACTCTCGTAGACGACGTACATCGCCAGCTGCTGCGCGCGCGTGGTCATCACCTGCGGCCCGAAGTGCTGTGGTTTGAAGTCGGACGGGCGGACATTGCGGAAGCCACCGGGCGTGTAATCCATCGGCCCGAGCAGCATGCGCGTAAACGGCAGGGTGAGATTGTGGGTAGCGGTGATGCGCGCGCTCCACTTGTTGTACTCGGCGCCGAGCACGCCTTCTTGGGTGAGGTAGTTCGGATAGGTGCGGGTCAGCCCGGTCGGGTGATACGCACCGTGCAGATCTACCAGCAACTTGTGCTCGGCGGCCTTGCTCAGCAGACGGTGATAGAAGTCCACCATCTGCTGATCGTCACGGTCCATGAAATCGACCTTGATGCCCTTGATGCCGAGTTGCTGGTACCAGGTGAGCGCTTCGTCCATGTGCGCATCGAGCGCGCGCCAGTGCGCCCACAGCCACAGCCCGACATCGCGCTTGCGTGCGTAGTTCACCAAGCCAGGCAGATCGAGCTGCGCGACAGGCCGGCGAATATCCGCATCGGCGTTGTACTGGCCATCGCCGGTGCTGCCGTAATACCAGCCGTCGTCGATCAGCATGTATTGCAACTTCAACTGCTGCGCATGATCGATGTAGCGCTGGATGGTGGTGGTATTCATGCCCGGGTTCTCCACACCGCTGGCCAGACTGCCCGACCACCAATCCCACGCCGATTTACCCGCGCGCACCCAACTCGCATCGAAGGCGGGCGGCGGATTGAGTGCGGAAATCAGGTTGGATTCGATCAGGCGTGCCGGGCTGTCGGCCAGCATGATCACTCGCCATGGCGTGGCAAAATCGCGACCCTTGGCATCGATGCTGACCGCCACTGTGGGGTCGTCCAGGCGCGGCGACAGTTTTGCCGCTACGCCCAGCCTGCCATCCGAACGACCGCTGAGATAAAGCCCGGCGTAATCGCGCAGATTCGCCTCGCCGAGCGCAAGCGTGGTGCCATTGGCATCGGTCTGGCACACCAGCGGTAACTCGAGCAGATGATGAGCACGCAATTTGGATGCGGCGATCGCATCGTATTCGCCCTCGTGACTGGTTCCGAAGCGACCAAGATTCAAGGTCCAGCAGCGGTAATCGTGCGGGAATGCGAAGCCGGTGAGTTCGTCGCGAATGCGAACCTGCCCTGCATCCGGAAGCACGTAACGCAGCGCGACGCCATCGTCATACGCACGTAATTCGATGCCGAGCTTGCGCTGTTTCGCATCGGTCAGCTGCACGCGCAGTTCTCGATAGTGGTCGCGTACCTGTCGTGTCTTTCCAACCGTCAAGGTAAAGCGGCTGTCGTGCAGTTCGGTCGTACTGCTTTGTAGCGTCATGTCATGGCCGAGCTTGTTACCCCGGCCAAGATCCAGTCCCAGTGGTGCGTGGTCGAGCACGAGTGTGTTGCGATACAGCACGCGATAGCTGGGCACACCGCCTGCGCGGAGGGTGAATTCTACTTGTGTGCGTGCATCGGGTGATTGCACGCGCAAGTCCTGCGCTGCAGCGGGTGCAGCGATCAAACACAGCAACGCGCATGCCGCAGGTAATGCGGACTGGATCAGGTTTCGCATGATTCCCTCCTCCTGGGATTACCCACCCTCACGTAGAAAGGTTGTTGTCGATATCCAGCTGGGATAACGTTACCTCGCACCATGGCCGCTGAAACAGGGGCGGCAGCCACGGGCGGCATCACGGAGGTCAGCACGCAAAACGTCTGCAAGACGGTTTGCCGATTGCATCGACGCGATGTGCACCGTTGTGTAGCAGTAGAGCTTGGGAGAGGCCTCTAATGCTGATGGTTCGCAGGGCGTTCCGCTGTGGAGCGCTGTGGTTGTTGTGCGTTTGCATGGGCTGGACTGCAGTGGAGGCTGCGCCTGCCAATGCCCCGCCCGGTCCATACGACGTGCGTGTGCTTGCGGGCGGCGTTGCGTTGACCAAGAAGCTCGCCGCCGAGACGCCGTTCTTGTCTGCAAATGCGGACTGGAGCGTCTCCGGATGGGTACGCCCATCACGTTCGACCATGGGCCCCGCATTGATTGCTGGCGTCGGCGATCCGCAGGGCGCCGGCCGCTACTTCACGATTGATGGCGGCAAACTCGGCTTTGCGCAGGGCACCGACAACGTGCTGCGCAGTACACAAGCCTTGCGCGCGCAGACCTGGACGCAAGTGGCCGCAGTGGCACAGGGCGAACGTCTGACGCTGTATGCCAACGGCCGCAAGGTTGCAAGCGGTCGTGTGCAGCAGACAGCCGTTGCGCCGACGTTGGTGTTCGGCCCACGCCAGCATCCAGCGACCTACACGCAACACTTCGGCGGCGACATTGCAGGCTTTACTGCGCAGGCTGGCGCGCTGGATGCGGATGCCATTGCTCGGCTGGCCGCAAGGGCGCCAGATCCGGAACTGCATCGCTTCGAAGATGCATCGCCAGGCTGGCGCTTACAAGTCAAACAGATGGCCGGCCAGCTCGAGCCGCAGCCTGCTGCAACGCTGCCGCGCAGTACCGCAGCGTTCGCTACGCCGATTGCCAAACCGGTGCCGGAGGCGCCTGCGCTGCAAGCGCTGGACGCCACATCCTGGCGTGTGGGTGCATGGCAACTGGCTGCGGCACCGGGGCTCGGTCAGGCCACCGGCGCCACGCTGTCGCGCAGCGATTATGCCGCCGGCAAGGCCACATGGCGCGAGGCTACCGTGCCAGGCACAGTGCTCACGACGTTGGTCGATCGTGGGGTGTATCCGGATCCGGATATCGGCCTCAACAATATGTCCATTCCCGAATCGTTGAGCCGGCAGGATTGGTGGTACCGCAGCAGTTTCGATGTTCCTGCCGCCGCGCAAGGCAAGCGATTGGAACTGCTGTTCAATGGCATCAACTATGCCGGCGAGATCTGGGTCAACGGCGTGGAAGTCGGGCGCACGCGCGGTGCGTTCGCGCGCGGTCGTTTCGATGTCAGCAAACAGCTCAAGCCTGGTCGTAACACGATTGCGGTGCGGGTGTCGCCGCCGCCGCATCCCGGCATTGCGCACGAACAATCGATGACTGCAGGCGTTGGCGAAAATGGCGGCATGCAGGCCCTGGATGGGCCGACCTTCATCGCCAGCGAGGGTTGGGATTGGATTCCCGCCGTACGCGACCGCAACGCCGGTCTGTGGCAAGACGTGCAACTGCATGCCAGTGGCCCGCTCGCACTCGGTGACACCCAGGTACTGACCGCGCAGCTGGCAACGGATCATAAAACTGCCGAGCTCGAAATCACTGTGCCGCTGCGCAACGACACGTCCGCCGCAGTGCAGGGCAGCGTGCAGCTGTCCTTCGGGGATGTGACTATCCAGCGCCAGGTCACGGTGGCTGCCGGTGGCAGTACGCTGAAGTTCACAGCGGTCGACACGCCGCAACTTCGGATCACCAATCCGCGGCTGTGGTGGCCCAATGGCTATGGGGAGCCTGCGCTGTACACGCTGCAGGTCGGTGTCGATGTGGCAGGCGCGTGTTCGGATGCGCAGCAGCTGCGCTTCGGCATTCGCGAGGTGACCTACGAATTGTCGCTGTTCGACGACGATGGCGCACTGCGCCGCGTGCTCGTCGATCTCAATCAGGCACGCCAGCGTGGCGAACGCATCGTCGACGTACGCCATGCAGCGATCCGGCCGGTACCCGGTGGCAATGCGCAATCGCTGTATCCCGGTGCGCTGACCTCGCCGGCAGTGCAACAGCTGGACGATTCCACGCTGGCCCCGCATCTGGTTCTCCGCATCAATGGCGTACGCATTGCGGTGAAGGGCGGCAACTGGGGCATGGACGATTGGCGCAAGCGCGTTTCGCGCGAGCGGCTGGAGCCCTACTTCCGCCTGCAACGCCACGCGCACTTCAATGTGGTGCGCAACTGGGTTGGACAGAACACCGAAGCCAGCTTCTTCGAGCTGGCCGACGAATACGGCATGTTGGTGCTCAACGATTTCTGGCAGTCCACGCAGAACTACAACATGGAGCCGGCCGACGCTGCGCTGTTCCTGGACAACGCGGCCGAAGTGATCAAGCGCTTCCGCAATCATCCGTCCATCGTGTTGTGGTTCGGCCGCAACGAAGGCGTGCCAGCACCCATTCTCAACGAGGGCCTAGACAAGCTGATCGCCGAACTCGACGGCACACGCTGGTACACCGGCAGTTCCAACGAGATCAATCTGCAAGGCAGTGGGCCGTACAACTACCGCGAGCCGGTGGCGTACTTCAACATACTGGCGCAGGGTTTCTCGGTGGAAGTAGGCACGCCGTCGTTCTCCACGCTGGAGTCGTTCAAGGCCTCGGTGCCGGCGGTTGGCGATCAATGGCCGATCAGTGACGCCTGGGCGTATCACGACTGGCACCAGTCCGGTAACGGCGATACCAACAGTTTCATGCGCACACTCAGCGACAAGCTGGGCGCACCGACCAGCCTGGACGATTTCGAGCGCAAGGCGCAGCTGCTCAATTACGAAACCCATCGCGCCATCTTCGAGGGCTTCAACGCGCAGCTGTGGAGCAAGAACAGCGGGCGCCTGCTGTGGATGAGCCACCCGGCGTGGCCTAGCAACATGTGGCAGATCTACAGCCACGATTACGACACCCACGCCGCGTATTACGGCGTGCGTAATGCAGCCGAGACGCTGCATGTGCAGATGAATCTGCCGGGGCACGAGGTGGTCGTGATCAATAACGCCGCCGCGCCGGTGCACGGGCTGCGCGTGCGTGCGGAGGTGTATGCCAACGACGGCAAGCTGTTGCAACAGCGCGAACAGGCGCTGGATGCCGCAGCAGTGGCAGTGTCGGCGCCGGTGCTGCAACTGGCCCCGTTGCTGAAGGACACCAAGGGGCTTGGCTTTGTGCGGCTGCAGTTGCTCGATCGTGACGCGGTAGTGCGTTCGCGCAACTTCTATTGGGTGGCGCGCGATGCAGCGGCGATGCGTGGGCTGGACGCACTCGTGACGGTGCCGCTGCAGTTGATCACGCAACTGCAGGAGGGCGATGAGGCGGTGCTGCGCGCGACGGTGCGCAACCCGTCGCAGCAGGTGGCCCTCAACACCAAGCTGACCTTGGTGGACGCGCAAGGCCAACGCATCCTGCCCACCTACTACAGCGACAACTATCTGAGCCTGGTGCCAGGGGAGGAGCGCGTGGTGGAAATTCGCGGCCCGTCCGCCGCCACCTTGCGCAACGCCACGCTGCAATTGCGTGGCTGGAATGCCGAACCATCGACAGGCGTCGCCAACGGGCCTCCGTAGCAACGCCTGCTTGTTGCCGCGCCGTGCCGTGCACGGTGCTCGCACTGACGCACCGCCTGGTGCGTCAGCCAATACCGCATTGCCGTGCCGGTAATGCCAGTCGAAACGGTCGCGGATTTGTCATCCCTGGGAGGGGACCATGAACAAGCTGTCTTCGAACACCCGCCATACCCCGTTGGCTACCGCACTCGCGGCTGCGCTCACGCTGCTCGCCGGCGGCGCGAGCGCACAGGACACTGCCACCACTCCAGGCGTCACCGAGCTGGACAAGGTGATGGTCAAGGGCGTACGCGGTGCGCAGGCCGAGGCCATCGAAAACAAACGCAGCGCAGCGCAGATCATCGATTCGATCTCTGCCGAAGACATCGGCAAATTGCCCGACGTCACCATCACCGATTCTCTGCAGCGCGTGCCTGGTGTGCAGATCCGGCGCTCGGCCGGCGAGGGTTCGCAGCTCAATATCCGCGGCATGCCGCAGGTGCAGACCACGATGAATGGTGAGTTGTATCTGAGTGCCGGCGGCGGCGATCAATATGGTCAGCCGAACATTGGCCGCGCGCAGCCGGATTTCGTGGACATTCCGCCGACGTTGTTCAGTGGCGTGGACGTCATCAAGTCGCCTACTGCCGCCGATCTGGATGGCGGCATCAGCGGCACCGTCTCGTTGAAGACGCGGCGCCCGTTCGATTTACCGGAAGGGTGGACCTTCAGCGGTCAGGCCGAAGGGTCGTACGGCGATCGCGTGCAGAAAGCCAACGAATTGTATTCGGGGTTGGCCAGCTTCCGCACCGCGCGTTGGGGCGCGTTGCTGGCAGTGTCGTATTCGGATGCCACGCTGGAAAACAAGCACCCCAGCGTGTATTCCAACGGCGCGCAGAAATCCACCGAACAGAACGTCGGTTTCGATTTCAACGGCGATGGACGCATCGGTAGCAACACCGACCCGAGTAACCTGCCGCGCGACTATTTCTACAATTGGGTCGCCACCGAACTGGATAACCGCAGCACCGATCGCCAGCGCACCGGCGTCAACGGCTCGTTCCAGTTCAACATCAACGATGCCTGGACGGTTTTAGCAGACGCGGCTTACACCAAGCTCGAAGACCACGACACCTCGGTCGCCGCGCAGCTACACACCGGTTGGGCGACCAATCAGTTGCAGCCGGGATCGGTGGTCGATTCCAACGGCGTGCTGGAGTACGGCAAATTTCGTTACAACCGCTTTCAGGCGCATTCGATGGCAGGGGTGGCCGATTCGGATGCGCTCAATACCAATCTGGAATTGCGCTACGACGATGGTGGCCCGTTCCGCGCTTGGTTCCGTTGGGTGCATGGCGATGCGCAGCGCACTTACGACGAGGCGCGTGCCGATGCGGCGGTGACGCGCGGCGACCAGATCCCGCGTGCCGGCGGCGTGACCCAGTGGGCTAACGTCAATGGTCTGCCCACTGTGGATGCGTCGGTGGATTTCCGCGGCACCTATCCGGCGGTCAACTTCGACACCGATGTGTCCAATCCAGACAACTGGCAGTTGATGTCCACCTGGGCGCAGGGCAACAAGATCGAGGCCAAGATGGACGCGTTCCGTGCCGACGGCACCTTCGAGTTCGACGAGGGCGTGGTGCGTGGCTTCCAGTTCGGCGTGCGCTATGGCGAGCGCGATTTCAAGCTGGATACCTATCGTTATCTGTCGCCGGTGTCGTCCAGCTGCGCCGAGCCGAACCGTTCGCTGTACTACTACAAAGATCCGCTGATCGTGGATACCTGCAGCGGTGTGTCCGAAGCGCGCTTGCTGCCGTTCAATTCAATTCCCGGCTATTGGGCGTATTTCAACGATTTCGACCCGCTCAAAGTCACTGGCCTCGGTAGTCAGGGCCTGCCTGCGATCAACCCGCAGGCAATGAAAGACCCGGTCGCCTATCTCAATGGCCTGTATCCGGGCAACGTGGCATATCAGCAGGCGGCCGATTCCTACCAAGTCACCGAAAAAACCAGCTCGGCCTATTTCATGGCTAACCTGGAAGGCGGCACCGGCACGCGCGTGCCGTGGACGGCCAACATCGGTGCACGCATCGTGCAGACCAAGCTAGCGATCGACCAGTACTTGAGCAGCGGCAACGTCTACATCGGCAATGTCGAATGGAATGGCGTCAGCCCGGCAATCGGTACCAACCGCCTCAATCGCCAGTACACCGATGTGCTGCCCAGCGCCAATCTGTCGCTGGACATCACCGACGCGCAGAAGCTGCGCTTTGCCTATAACAAAGCGGTTGCGCGTCAGGATCTGCCCGATCTGGGCCGTGGTCTGGTGAGCTTCTATGCGGTCAACGGCACGCCGCCGCGCAACCCGTCGCTGCCATCGGATGCGGTGTTGTTCCTCAACGGCCGTTCGGGCAATCCGGATCTGGACCCGTATCGCGCTACCAACTACAACGCCTCGTGGGAATGGTATTTCGCCGATGCCTCTTTGATCAGCGTCGGTGCGTTCCTGATCGACGTGAAGTCGTTCCCGACGACCGTCACCAACATCGAGCCGTTGCCCGATGCTGACGGCGTCGTGCGCGCGGGCGGCCCGGTCGAGCGCATCGTCAATGGCGGTGGCGGCAAGATCAAAGGTTTCGAAATCGGCTACCAGCAGGCCTTCGATTTCCTCCCGGGCTGGTTGAGCGGCTTCGGCACCAACATCAACTACACCTTCTCCGATGCCGATACCGACAACGCCGATATCGATGGCAATACGCTGCCGATCGGCGACAACTCCAAGCATCAGGCCAACGCGGTGCTGTGGTATCAGAAGGACAAACTGCAGGCGCGCGTGGCCTATAACTGGCGCAGCAAGCGCTTCAGTCAGGTCAACAGCTCCGCATGGGGCGATGCGCTGGCGATTTGGAACGATGACGTCGGCTATCTGGATGCTTCGTTGAGCTATGACGTCAACGATCACCTGACCGTGTACGCCCAGGCCACCAACCTGACCGGCGAAAGCGAACGCCGTTACGCGCAGTGGACCAATCACTACTTCGATCAGAACATCTTCGAGCGCCGTTACTACGCTGGCCTGCGTTTGCGTTTCTGATGTGATGCGCTGATGCAATGCATCGATGTGCGACACGGCGCAGCCTCCTCCGCGCCATGTTGCATCTGCTGTTCTGTCGTGCCTCTCCAAGCGGTCGTTGCACATTCTTCCCGTCGTCGTTTGATACGGCGCTGCAGTACGTTCGGCGGTGACGTCGAACACCCTCCCATTCGGCCGCATCGTCGGGAAGCGATGCGGTGTTTTTTTGCGTGATGGCGCCGGTGTCTGCGCGCTCATGCCGGCAGTTGCATTGCCGTGCGTGTCCTGCTCGACCTGCTGTAGACGGAGTGGTGTCGTTCGACCGCCGTTTTCGCAGATGCGCTCGCGAAATTTTTCGTCCTAAAACGATGCGGAGCCGATGTGCGTTGGGCCGTCGATGGATCTGTGCGCACGCGCAAGTTTCTGCCGTTGTATGGTTTGTCGGCGTGGCGTAGGGTCTGACAAGCGAGCGCAACCATTTCGGCTCGCATCCAAGTAGCCGTTGATCGTTGATCTGTAAAAATCCCCCGAAAGGGCAATCCCTCCTTGCAGCAGGATGTCGCTCATGAAGATACTTTTTTCGATCAAGCACATGCTGGCCTCCCGAAAGAGTCTCAAATCCTACGCCTGGTATATCTGGTACTAAGAACTATTCGAAAAGCGTTTCGGTAGTGCCATTGGCGGCTGCGCCACGTGATTGCGGCCTTCGTGGTGATGTGATGTTGGGAGCACCTTGCCCGCGCGAGGCGTTGCATTCGCCGGACGCGGGCATTACCGGGTAGGAGCAATGCATGGCTGCATCCAGCGCCGACGCGTTTGCTAGGGCGACGGTATTCGCACCGCGCTTGCAGGCGCTGTTGGGTGAGTACGTCGGCAAGGAGGTGTTCCGGCTTGATGCAGATACCGTGGGCGTGGCAGGCCCGATGTTGGCGCACCGATTGCTCGCCGCGCGCGCGGCGACCGAAGTGGAGCGGCCCACCTTCAAGCCGCTGCATGGGCGTTCAATCCCACGCACCGATGCTTCCAAACTGATGCAGGCGATCGGGCGCGATGTTCGCGAAGCGTTGAAGCGTCCTGTATCGGCGCAACTGGATTTATCCGGGCCATGGCCGCACGTGGGTCATGTGTACCTACGTGAGCTGTTGTTGTCTGGCGACCCGCTGCGATTGCGTCTGTTGATGGATCGCATTCTGGAGCTGACGCCGAAGTTGACCTGGGCTGTCATCGCTGCCGGTGCCGCACTGCCGTTCAAGCTGCAGCACAACGCCTCGGCCCTTGCCACGTTGACCGCAGCAGCCGGCAGCTACGACGAGCGCCGCTACGCGATGGGTCTGTACCGACGCACGGCAGCGCCGGTGTGCTTCACCATTTCGACACTGGTGGCCAATGCGCTATGGCTGGGATCGCCCTTCGACCCGGCGGTGCCCAGCCGTCATCTCGTCTACGAATCGCTGCGGTTGCTGCCGCCATCATGGAACATCCTGCGTAACGCATCGCCGGAATATCCGCCGCTCGATGGCCGCATTGGCAGCCACGACGATGTGCTGGTGCTGCCATTGCTGAGTCATCGCGATCCAGCGCTGTGGGAGGCGCCGGAGGCGTTTTGGCCAGAACGTTGGAATCACCTCGATCCGGACAATCACCCCGGCTATCTGCCGTTCGGGCATGCGTCCGAGCGCTGTTGGGGGCGCCACATGGTGATGCCACTAGCCGAGTGCCTGCTGGATGCGCTGCGCAGCCAGGGCTTGACCGCTGACCCCAAGCAACGCAAGGCGGTGGTTCCGTTGACGGGCCTTCTCGGCGTTGCACAGGTCGATGTCGTGCGCCAATAGCGAATCGCTCGTGTCGCAACTGCGCCCCGTTGCGCTATGCCTTCGGCGGCCCGGCCGTTGAGCCACGCTTGACCAGCGTGTACTTCATCACCTGATGCACGCTAGGTGCGGTGCCGCCCTTACGGCGTTGACGGATCGCATCGGCCAACAGCGAGACGGCGGCGCGGCCCATCGCGGTGACGGGTTGATGCACGGTGGTGAGTTCGGGCCAGATGGTGGTGGCCACCGGCGTATCGTCGAAGCCGGCGATGGAGACATCTTCGGGCACGCGCAAGCCCAATCCATGTGCGACCGCGACCGCTGCGGCCGCCATGTCGTCGTTGCTACAGAAGATCGCAGTTGCTGGTTGCGGCTGCGCCAACAGGCTGCGGGTGGCGAGCAGTCCGGAGCGATAGGTGAACAAACCCTCGGCGATCAATTCATCTGCTACCGGTAAGCCGGCAGCCTGCAAGCTGTCGAGATAGCCGTTGGCGCGCAGTGCGCTCGGGGTGTGTTTGGGGTCGCCCTTGATCAATGCGATGCGACGATGTCCGAGTTCGATCAGGTGGTCGACGATGGCGCGCGCGGCCTGGTAGTCGTCGATCCGCACCGAGCTGATTTGCACCATCGGTGCGCCGCCGGCCACCGCCACCACGGGGATGCCACGCGCATCGAGTTCGGCGATGGTCTGGCGCGAATCGCATAACGGCGGCGGCAGGATCACGCCATCGACGCCGGCAGCGAGCAGGCGCTCGGTGGCGGCACGCTGGCTGCGGATGGCTCTGCACTTTTCCACCATGACCTGACTGCCGGTGAGGCTGCTCTGCTCGAGCAAGCCGAGCATGAATTGATTGAGATACGCCGCACTTGGGTTGCTGTACAACACGCCGATACGCAGCAAACTACTGGTACGTAACGAGCGGCCGGCGAGATTGGGCCGGTAGCCCAATGCCTGCACCGACGCTTCCACGCGCGCGCGCATCGCTTCGCCCACATGCGGGTGGCGGTTGATCACGCGCGAAGCGGTCATCGGCGAGACGCCGGCGTGTTTGGCAACATCCAGCAACGTCGCCGCATTGTTCGCACTGCGTTGCCGCTTGGCCACCATTGTGTGTGCTCATCCTGGGGTAGAAGCGAATGCACGCGACAGATTCGAGGTTTGAGGCGAGGACCAACAGCAACCGATCGATCACGTGACGCAGTGCCAGCGACGGCCATGCCTCACCACCGCGCACAACGTGAACGCGCCGCTGCCGAGTGCGTGATTCGTGCCCACCTGGCGTGACGTGTGGCGAGTGGCAGTGGCTTGAAAGCAAGTGCCACATGCCAGACGAACAAGTCAATCTAGGCAATCTAGCCAATCAGCACGCAAGGTCTACTGCGATTCTTGCATGTACTGGCGCTTGAAGATCGGTAAGGCACTGCCTGCATCCAGCACCCGACTCACGCGACACGTCTTTACTGCCGCTTACTCGCTCGGCGGTTGCATGCTCTTCGCGCGGCTGCCGAAATCACCATCGGCTTCTGCGGCGAGATACGCGAACACAGTGTAGGCGGCCACGTTCTGCGCGAGCGCCTTCGGGTCGATCTTGTCCAGCGTGTCGTCGGCGGTGTGGTGCAGGTCGAAGTAGTCGGTGCCATCCTGCGCCAGCCACGCCCAGGCGCCACCCTTGGCGGAAATCGGTCCGACATCTGGACCGGGGCCGCCCTTGCTGGGTTCATACGCGATACCCAGTGGTGCAAGCACCTCGGCAATCTGCTTGGTTGCTGCACGCGAGTCGTCCGGTGCGGCCGCGCCGGTGTTGAACGCGTAGATGCGCCCGGCGCCGAAGTCGCTTTCCGCACCGATCTGATGCAGTGCCATGTCGTTGGCATCCTTGCCGTGCGCGGCGGCATACGCCTTGCCGCCGTACAGACCTTGCTCCTCGTTGGCGAAGGCCACCACGCGGATGGTGCGCTTGGGGGCCTGCTTGAGTTGGCCGATCAGGTGGCCAGCGGCCATGGTGATCGCCACGCCGGCGCCGTCGTCGATCGCGCCGGTGCCCAGATCCCATGAATCCAGATGTCCACCGATCACCACCACTTGCTTGGGCTTGCTGCGCCCGGTGATTTCACCAATCACGTTATACGAGGTGGCCGTGCCGTCCCAGCCGCAATCCAGCGCCAGACGCACGCGCGTGCTGCCCAGGGCGGTGAGTCGTGCCAGTTGGTTGGCATCGGGCACTGACAGCGCTGCGGCGGGCACCGGCGTCAGCCCCTCGTCGAAACGGGTGATCCCGGTATGCGGCACGCGGTGCGAGTCGGTGCCGGCCGAGCGCATGACAAATCCAATTGCGCCCTTGCGTATTGCTTCCGACGGCCCCTTGCTGCGCACCGCGCCGCCATTGCCGTAATCCCTGCCGTCGCGCGCCTTGACCATCTGGTAGTCGACGAACGCGATCTTGCCGGCCAGCGCGCCAGCCGGCGCAGCCTGCAGCGCAGCCAGATTCTCGAAACGCACCACCTCGCCTTCGACGGTGCCGCCGGGGCTGCCGCCCAGTGCGGTGATGGTCAGTGGTTGCGCATGCGCACCGAGCACGGCAGCACGTTCGCTGCGACGCTCCCATTTCGGAAAGGTCACCGGCTCGGTCCACACCTTGTCGAATCCCAACGAAGTGAATTTCGCCTTGGCCCAGGCCACCGCACGCGGATCTGCTTCGCCACCGGCAATGCGCGGGCCCACTTCGGTGGTCAACGATTGGACCACCGCAAAGCCGGTGTTATCGGCCAGCGCTTGCTCGCGCAACTGCGCCGCGGTGCGCAATGCGCTGTCGGGGATGCTGGTCGGTGCAGCGAGCGCGGACGAGCAGGCGAGTAGGGCAGAGATGGCAACAGCGAGGCGACGCATGCAGGGCGGCTCCAACGACAAGGGAACCCCGAGCTTATCAGCGCGAAGTCCCCCGTCTGCGTGCGAAAGGTCATCCTTCTGCGCGAGGTTGCGCGACAGGATGCTCCAGTTGGTTGTGTCCGCTTACAGCGCGGCAGGCGGCTTGAGCGTGTCGTTCTTGAGCGCGTCGCGAATCTCGCGCAGCAACAGCACTTCTTCGCTCGGGCCCTTCGGCGCGTCCGGCTTGCGATTGGTGACGCGGTTGATCAACTTGACCACCAGAAAGATCGCGAAGGCGATGATCACGAACTGCACGACCGTGTTGATGAAATCGCCATAGCCGATGGCAACCGCCGGAATTTCCTTGCCCGTGGCATCGACGCCGGCCGGCTTGAGCACCCACGCCAGACGCGAGAAATCCACATTGCCGATGGCCCAGCCGATCGGCGGCATGATGATTTTTTCCACCAGCGCAGTGACGATCTTGCCGAACGCCGCACCGATGACGACACCGACGGCCAGGTCGATGACATTGCCGCGCATCGCGAATTGTTTGAACTCGCTGACCATTCCCATAGTGCACTCCAACTGCGGTCGCGGACCCACTGCCGCAGCCCGATCGTAGCCGGGCCGATGTCAGCCCGCGATGATGCCGTGACGCTCGGCGACGTTTTCCAGGCGCGCACTGAACTGGTCGCCCGGCAGCAATGGACCGACGCCGGCCGGCGTTCCCATGAAAATCAGATCGCCTGCGCGCAGTGCATAGAGTTTGGACAGCTCGTGCAGGATCTCCGGCACGTTCCAGATCATCTGATCCAGCAACGACTGTTGACGCACCTGCCCATTGACTTCCAGCGACAGATTCAAGGCCTCCAGCGCGCCGACTTCGCCGGCATGCACAAGCTCGCTGATCGGTGCGGAGTGATCAAAGCCTTTGGCGATATCCCACGGCAGACCCTTGGCCTTGGCAGCGGCCTGCAGATCACGACGGGTCAGATCCAGCCCCACGCCGTAACCGTAGATCAGGCGCTCGGCCTGTTCCACCGGCAACTCGCCGGCCGGCGCATCGCTGCCCAGCGCCACCACCAGCTCCACTTCGTGGTGCAGGTCCTTGGTGCCGGGCGGGTAGGGAATCCGGTCGCCATGGCCAACCACGATCGCATCGGCAGGCTTCATGAAAAAGGTCGGCTGACCGCGTTCGGCCTTGGTGGCTGGTGCGGTGGCGCCCATCTCGCGCGCATGGTCGGCAAAGTTGCGCCCCACGCAGTAGATGCGGTGCACCGGAAAACTGCCACCGCCCACCACGGGAATGCGCGGAACATCGGCGGCGGGAATCACATCATGGGTCATGCGCGCATCCTCAAGAACACAGGCGCATGAGTCTAGCGGTTTGCTTGTGTACGACGGAACCGTTGCGCATGCGCCCAGTGCATGACACGGCTGCGATGGCAGAGCTTGCGAAGCGGCCGGCAGCCACATTATTGGCGCTTCAGTGGTGGCGCATACAGCGAGACGCCGACGAATCCGAAACAGCAGAGCGACACGCTGCTGGCGTTCGATCACGCCCGATGCGGTGGCGATGAGAAGTGTTGAACCGTGTCGTGCACTGCTGATCGATGGAACAAGCGCTTGCGCGCACGGCCATCAGCGCACCGCATGCCCAGCAACGCGGGACTGCGAACGCGCAGCACGTCAGACGTGGCTCGCTGGAAGGAATCTTCTTCGACACGGGCATGCGCCATCCGGACACCCGCTGCGCAGACCAGCTTGCGGCGCAGCGATACCGCCAGCGAGGTGTCAGTGCGACAACGGCAACGCGGGCTTGCGTACCACGTGGTACTCGGCGTCGACCACGCGCGTCTGCTGCGACGTCCGGCGGTTCGACTTGCTCAACAACTTCCAGGCGATGCCGCCCAGGATCATTGCCGCGCCAACGAACACGCTGAAGAAGATCAGCACCGCAAGGATGACCAGACCAGCCAAGCCGGCGGCAACGCGCACCAACGGGTGACGCGGCTTGCGCGGCGCAAACAGGTGGTGGAGGTTGCCGAATTGGAAGATGCGAGCGGGCATGGCGGTGGGCTGCCGGGCAGGAAACGAGCGCGCAGTATCGTTGCGGTTTCGTGTCATTGAGTGAAAAGTTCGTTAATTGTTGCTGCGATTTGCCAAAACGATCACATGGAATGGATGGAAGGCGCTCGTGCGGCAATTGTGGCCGGTCGTCTGGGCTGCTGTTGTTGCCTCTCAGCCGGCAGCTGCCGGCCTAGGCCTGCAGTGCTGCCCAGGTGCGCATGCCACAATCCAGGGCCATCGTTGCCCGGTCCCCTGCATGTCCTCGCCATCGCCCACCACGCTTGCCGCGTTGACGCAGATTCCCGATGCAGGGTTTTTGGAAGTCGAAGCGCTATTGGACAGCGGTGCCGAATCGCTGGTGCTGTATCGCCAAGGCACGCAGGTCCGTGCCTGGTTGAACATCTGCCCGCATGCTGGGCGTCGGTTGGACTGGGCGCCGGGGCAGTTCCTCAAGACCAAGGAAGGGCAATTGGTCTGCGCCGCGCACGGCGCGGCATTCGAATTGAGCGGTGGCGAATGCGTCAGCGGCCCGTGCCGCGGTCAATCGCTGTTTGCGGTGCCGGTACGGGTTGAGGACGAACAGGTGCTCATGGGGTAACGCCTGAGCGGAGCTAGGAAAACTGCTGCTCGCTCTGCGTGTTGCGCCGCTCTAGAGCGCAATGCTGCGTCAGCGCGCGGCCCACCAGAACATCAGGTTGATCATCGACACCATCACCACGATGTAGATCAGCGACAACGGCGCGCCCACGCGCCACAGTTCGCGCGGTTGGTAGTTGGCCGGGCCGGCCACCATCGAGATCACCGGGTTGGACGCGGTCATCAGATTGTTGGACGCCGACAGCGCCACGATCAGCGCGAATGCGGTGGGATTGCCGTTTGCTGCCAGCGCCAGGTTGACCGCAATCGGCACCATCACGATGGTGGCGCCGACATGGCTGATCACCAGCGAAAACGCGGTGGTCAGCAGCGCCAGGCTGATTTCCAGCGCCCATACCGGAATGCCTTCGGGCAGGCGGTCGATGGTATGGCCCGCCACCCAGGCCGCAGTGCCGCTGCTGTCCATCGCCCAGCCCAACGGGATCAACCCGGCCATCATGAAGATGGTTTTCCAGTTGATCGATGCGTAGGCCTCGTCCATGCGCAACACGCCGCTGACCAGCATGCAGGCCACACCGGTCATCAGCGTCAGTGCCACCGGCAGACGCGAGGTCAGCGCGATCAGGATGGTGAAGGCGAAGATCGCCATCGCGATCTTAAACTTGTGCGGGCGCTGCTCGCCCTTGGGAAAGTCGGTCACCGGCACGAAATCGCGGCTTTCCGCCGCCTGCGCCAGGTCCTGCCAGATGCTGTGGAAGACCAGCATGTCGCCGGCGCGCAACGGCACGCTGCGCACGTCTTCGCGGATCACCTGCTTGTCGCGGTTGATCGCCAGCAGGCTGATGCCGGCCTGTTTGCGCAGGCGCAATTCGCCGGCGCTCTTGCCGATCAACCGCGAGTTCGGCGGAATCAATGCTTCGGAAATACCGGCCAGGCTGGGGTTGAACAAGTCGCCCAGATTGCGCAGCCGCGAGGACATGCGCAGGAACTGGTTTTGCGCAAAATCGGCCACCTCCTGGCGCGGCCCCATCGCACCGAGCACGCTGCCGACCCAGATGCGCATATCGGCCGGCGGCGCCAGACGGGTGTCGTTGCCGGTCTTGAGCGCAAGCAGTAGCGGCGCATCGTGCAAGGCTTCGGCTTCGCCCAGGGTCATGCCGACCAGCGGGCTCTCGGCGGTCACGGTGAGCTCGAACACATCGCCGTCGATGCCGTAGGTCTTGGCGAAATAGCTTTCGGTACGCGATGGCGTGACGCCTTCGTTGATCAGGCTTTCCTCTTCGATCAGCTTGCGATCGCCGTAGAAGCGGAAGTACAGCAGTGCGGCGATCAGCAAGGCCACGCCGATCGGCAATGGCGCGAACATCGTCAACGGCTCGATGCTGGCCATGCCCGAGGGCAGGTTGTTGTTGGCCGACACCAGCAGGTCGTTGAGCAGGATCAGCGGCGAATTGCCCACCATGGTGAGCGCGCCGCCCATCACGATGGCCGCGGCGATGGGCAACAACATGCGCTGCAGGGTGAGCCCGGTACGCGCCGCCAGCCGTGAGGCCACCGGCAGGTACAACGCCATGACCGATGGGTTCTGCATGAAGGACGAATTCAAACCGGAGATGGCCAGCGTCATCATCATCAGGCGCTGCTCGCTGCCGTGCGAGCGCCGCAGCAACCAGGTCGCCAGGCGATTCAATGCGCCGGTGCGCTCCAGCCCCGCGCCCAGGATGGTGGTGGCGATGATGCTCATCACCGCGTTACCGGAAAAGCCGCCGAACAATTCTTCCGGCGCCACCAGCCCGGTAACGCCCAGCACCACCAGCACGATCAAGGCCACCACATCGGCGCGGATGCGCTCGAACAGGAACATCGCCATCGTGAAACCGACCAGCCCGAGGACGAGCTTCATATCGTTGGTCAGCGTCAGCGCGGTGTCCATGAGTGGCCGGGATTCGTGATTCGGGAGTGGGGATTGGTCAGGCGACTGCGGCGTCGAGTATGCGGGCAATCGCTGTTACGAATCCCCAATTCCCACTCCCGCATCCCGGTCATACACCAGATCCCACACGCCGTGGCCGAGTTTCTGGCCGCGCGTTTCGAAGTGGGTCTGTGGGCGCCAGGCAGGGCGTTCGACATGGCCGCGCGGGCCGGCGCGGTTGATCAGGCCGGGTGTGGCATCGAGCACGTCCCACATCTGTTCGGCGTAATCGGCCCAGTCGGTAGCGGCATGCAGGCGGCCGCCGTCGCGCAGCTTGCGCACCAGCAACTGCGCAAACGCCGGCTGGATCAGGCGGCGCTTGTTGTGCCGCTTCTTGTGCCAGGGATCCGGGAAATAGATGCGCACTTCGTCCAGCGCACCGTCGGCGATCTCGTGTTCGAGTACTTCCACCGCATCGTGGTGGTACAGGCGCACGTGCGTGCTGCCGTCCTCATCCAGCGCGTTGAGCAGACGGCCCACGCCGGGCGCATGCACCTCGATGCCGATGTAATCACGGCGTGGATCCTGCTGCGCGGCAAAACGCAACGCTGCGCCATTGCCGAAGCCGATCTCCAGCACCTTGTGCGCATCACGTCCGAAGGTGGCAGCCAGATCGCGCGGCGTACCAAGGTAATCCAGCCCAAAACGCGGCCACAGCTCATCGAATGCACGTTGCTGCGCCGGCGTGAAGCGGCCCTGGCGCAGCACGAAGCTGCGCACCTGCCGGCGGCCCTCTTCGATGGTGAAGGGCTTAGGCGGCATCTTGGCGCCGTCACTGGTGAAAGGATCAGTCATGAAAGTCCGTCACATCGGATAACAAACATCCCCTCTCACGCCATGGTGAGGAGGCGCAGCTTGCGCGCCATGGGCGCGCGTGCCTTAGGAGCCCCCGAGACGCGGGCCGGGCCGGGGAGAGGAGCGGGGCTTGGGGTGATAGGACGGTCGCCACGCGAGGTTGCAGACCACGTAACGCACAACCCACTGGCCCACGGATGGAAGACAGCGGATCAGCGGCGGCCTGCGCACATCCACTCATCCAATCACACCATCCACCGGGCTGGATGCCGAGGCATAGCGCTTGCGCGGAATCCTCCCGGCCAGAAACGCCTCGCGCCCAGCCTCGATCGCCTTGCGCATCGCGCTGGCCATCAGGATCGGATCGCGCGCACCTGCAATGGCGGTGTTCATCAGCACTCCATCGCAGCCCAGCTCCATCGCGATCGCCGCGTCCGATGCCGTGCCCACGCCAGCGTCGACAATGATCGGCACTTTGGCGTTTTCGATGATTTCCAGCAGGTTGTACTTGTTCTGGATGCCCAACCCCGAGCCGATCGGCGCGGCCAGCGGCATTACCGCCACGCAGCCGATCTCTTCCAGGCGCTTGGCCAGAATCGGATCGTCGGAGGTGTAGACCATCACCTCAAATCCATCGGCGACCAGTTGTTCGGCGGCCTTGAGCGTCTGCACCACATCCGGGTACAGCGTCCTCTCGTCGCCGAGCACTTCCAGCTTGGTGAGGTTGTGGCCGTCCAGCAGTTCGCGCGCCAACCGACAGGTGCGTACCGCGTCTTCAGCGGTGTAGCACCCAGCAGTGTTGGGCAGCAGCGTATAGCGATCCGGCGGCAGCACATCGAGCAGGCTGGGCGCGTGGGGGTCCTGGCCGATGTTCACCCGGCGAATGGCAACGGTCACGATTTCGGCCGCGGCGGCTTCGGTGGCCAGGCGGGTTTCGTGCAGATCCTTGAACTTGCCGGTGCCAGTGAGCAGGCGCGAACGGTAGCGTTTGCCGGCGATAACCAGCGCATCAGAGGGGGCGGGATTTGTCATGCGGCAATTATCACCGATCGGGCGCAGATGCGCCGGCCTGGGCGGCGCATCAACCGCCGCCCAGCGCCTGCACGATTTCCACGACGTCGCCCTCGCGCAACAGGTGTTCTGCATGCCGTCCGCGCGGCACGATTTCGCCATTGACCTCTACCGCGACGCGGCGCTGTGCTAAGCCCTCCTGCTCCAGCAGGGCGGCCAGCAGCAAGTTGTCGGGAAGCGAGCGCGGGGTGCCGTTGAGTTGAATGTTCATGGCATCATTGTTGCATCGCGTGCCGCTCCGGCGCGCGTTTTTGCGTTATGCGGCAGTGCAGCGTGAGCGCGGGCGGCGAGGGTGAAACCATGTGCCATTCGCCAGCGTACGTATGCATGCCGGTCCGGTCCCACCCACTTCAAATAGGCATTCCGATGGCTTCAACACTTCGCCCGATCCGTTCCCTGATGGCCATGGCCATCGCTATCGCGGCCACCCCGGCCATGGCCGAATCGGCCTTCGACCAGACCGTGTTCTTCGGTGACAGCCTCACCGACAGCGGCTACTACAATCCGCTGCTGCCGGCCGCCTCGCGCGCAGTCACCGGCAAGTTCACCACCAACCCGGGTTGGGTGTGGGCCGAATACGTCGGCGACCATTTCGGTACCAATGCCGCGCCCAACGGCAATGGCCAGACCGGCGACAACTACGCTGCCGGCGGCGCGCGCATCCAGGCCAGCTCGGTCAGCGCGCTCGGCGCTGCGCCGTCGGTGACCAGCCAGATCAACACCTACCTCACCGCCAACGGCGGCCGCGCCAACCCCAACGCGCTGTACACCGTGTGGGGCGGCGCCAATGACCTGCTCGCCGCGTCCCTCGCTCCGGCACAGGCGCAGGCCATCATCGGCAGCGCGGTGACCGCCCAGGTCGGTGCCGTGGCCACCCTGCAGAACGCCGGCGCGCGTTACGTCATGGTGCCGACCATTCCGGACGTCGGCCTCACCCCGCGCTTCCGCGCTGGCGGCACTGTGGGAATGGCGCAGGGCACCGCCGCGGCCACCGCCTACAACACCGCCTTGTTCAACGGCCTGCAGTCGGCCGGCCTGCGCGTGATTCCCGTCGACACCTTCCACATGCTGCAGGAAATCGTCGCCAACCCAGGCACCTACGGTTTCAGCAATGTCACCAGCACCGCCTGCAACCCGGCCGTGCCGCTGCCGGCCTGTAATCCGACCAGCCTGGTCGCCGCCAATGCGCAGAACACCTATGTCTTCGCTGACGGTATCCACCCGACCACGGCCGTGCACCAGATCCTGGGCGAGTACGCCATCTCGCTGCTGGAAGCGCCGCGTCTGCAGCAGGTGCTGACCCATTCCGCACAGGCCGTGGGCCGCGCGCGCGCCGACCAGGTGGCCTGGCATCTGGACGGCAAGCCGGACGCCGATGGCATGCGTTGGTGGGGGAGCGTGCGTGGCGACATGCAGCGTTACGACCACGCCGACCTGTACGACGGCATGGCGCCGGCCGGCCTGTTCGGTGTCGATTGGACTGCTGGCGACATGGTGTTCGGTGGCTTTGCCGGTTTCGGTCGCATGGACGCCGACTTCGGCAACCGCAACGGCAGCTTCAAGCAGGACGACACGACGCTGGGCGGCTTCTTCGGTTGGTACACCGGCCCGGTGTGGGTCAACGCGCAGGTCAGCTACAGCTGGTTGAGCTACGACGTCGACCGCGAAGTGCAGCTTGGGCCAGCCACCCGCGTGCATAGCGGCTCGCCGGACGGCAGCAACCTCACTGCCGCGGTCAACGCCGGCTATTCGCTGGGCGAAGGCAACGTCAAGTACGGCCCGGTGGCCGGCCTGACCTGGCAGAAGATCAAGCTCGACGGCTACACCGAGAGCAACGACACCTCCACCGCGCTGGGCTATGCCAACCAGGACGTCGACTCGCTGGTCGGCCGCGTTGGCTTCCAGGTGCGTCTGGACGGCGCCATGGTCAAGCCGTACCTGCAGGCGACCTACGACCACGAGTTCAAGGAGGGCGGCGAAGCCAGCGCCTGGTTGCAGTCGATGCCGGAAGTGGGCATGTACACCGTTCCGGGCCAGAACTTCGATCGCAACTACGCCACCGTGGTGTTGGGTGCGCGTACCGGCCTGTGGGGCTTGCAGAGCAACGTCGGCCTGAGCACCACCACGGCCCAGCGCAGCGCACGTGATGCCACCTTGTTCGTGAACTTCAGCGGCAACTTCTGACGCGCGCGGTAAGCCACAGCTAGCAAGCAAGACACGAGGGCCGGGCAACCGGCCCTCGTCCTCTCTGCGCACATTGCGCCAGACACCCGCACCCGCATAAACTCTGTCGGCGCCATGCGGGCGTAGCTCAATGGTAGAGCTGTAGCTTCCCAAGCTACTGACGTGGGTTCGATTCCCATCGCCCGCTCCATGTCTGGCAAGCGCCAGTGCCAAGCGACTCCCTCAGTAGCTCATTCTTTGTTGCATGCAACCGGCGATCAGGTGATTGGCCGCTCCGCGATTGCGTTTGAAAAAAGTCGTAGCGGATCGGCACCTGTCATCGCGCATTCGCTGTTGGCAGCGCAGTGCGCTGCACATTCTGCGTCTCTGCTCAGCGACCAATGAAGCTGCATGCCGAAGAAGTCTGTGCCCGGCACCAGTCTGGTCATTGCTTCGGCTAAATACCTTCCAGCGAATCGTCGCGCGCCATCCGCAGCTGTAGGAGGCGCACATCTGCATGCACGTCATCCAATGCGTCGCTTGCCTGTTTTTGCGCATGGAGGACGCCTGAAGCATGCGCAAAGGGCGAGGCGAAAAAGATAGGCATCGCGGGTGGATTGGCTTACAGTGCCGGCCCCCGCGCTGGCAGTGGCTGCCGGCGCAGATGTCAGGTTCGATGGAACGCTTGACCAGGCCGACCGGCTGCAGTGGCAACAAGGCAAGACACGCGGAGCGCGGTCTGCTGATTCAGAAAGGAAGTAGCTGTTGAGGTTGTTGAAATGTTGGGTGTTGTCGGTGCTGGTGGTTGTTGCTTTACCTGCCGATGCAACGGAGCTGGTCGGTCGTGCGGCGGTGACCGATGGTGACACCATCACCGTTGCACGACAGCGCATCCGCCTGTGGGGAATCGATGCGCCGGAGAGCGCGCAACAGTGCACCGCACACGATGGCAGCGCCTGGCCGTGCGGCCGCCGCGCTGCAGGGGCATTGGACGGCTATCTGCTGGACAAAACGGTGCGCTGCCAGCCGAAAGATACCGATCGTTATGGCCGCACGGTGGCCGAATGCTTCGTGCAGGGGCAGTCCGTCAATGCCTGGATGGTGCGATCCGGCTGGGCGGTCGCTTATCGTCAATACGCCACGGCATTCAGTGCAGACGAGCGCATCGCGCAGCAGCAGCGGCGCAACATCTGGCAAGGCGCGTTTCAGATGCCGGCAGACTATCGCCGCGACAAGAAGGCACGCGCAGCAACAGCACGCGAAACTGTACCGGCGGCGCCGGGCAATTGCAGGATCAAGGGCAATATTTCCAGCAACGGCAACAAGATCTTCCACGTGCCGGGCCAGCGCGATTACGCGAAGACGCGCGTCTCACCACAGAAGGGCGAGCGCTTCTTTTGCTCGGTGACTGACGCAACTGCTGCTGGATGGAGACCGGCACAACGGTGAGGGCATGGCGGTGTCCCGTGGCTTGCCAGCATCCCAAGGTTCTGAATTTCCTTGCGTAGCGTCAGGGAGATCCCGATTGAGCCGGCTCTAGCGCCGCCGCATAGTGCAGGCATGACCACGCATTCCCAACTTGTCGGCGCGCTGATAAAAGGGATGCGCCGTGCCGAGTCTGCGCGGAAGGCATTGATCGCCTACAGCGCCGGGCTCGCCAAGCAGACGAGTGTCGACGAGGTCACGCCGGACAATGCGAATAAGGTGTTGGATATGTTCGCGCTCGATCCCGAGCAAATCCGCGAACTCGGGCTGATTGGGGTGGAAGAGCTGGGCGAGGCGGTCTACCACGCTTGGTCCATCAATGCCGGCGAGCTGGAGCGGGTGGTGCAGTGGTTTCGCGCGCCGCGAGTGGAGTTCGTCGGCAAGCACTGCAGCGAACTGATCCGCGCCGGGCGGATCGGCCCGGTCTTGACCATGGCCCGTGAGCAAGCGCTGCTGCGCCATCGCTGAGCGCCAGCAGGCCCGCACGGGCCCGGGCGCTTTACGCTGGGCGGCCTAGGGGCAATACTCGCTGACCCGCCCATACCGTATGTTTTGCCAATGCGCCAGGATCCGCCCGCTTCACCCTCCGCCGCCGCTCGGGCCCAACTGCTGGAAGAGCTGCGCAAGCTTGAGCAGGAAGAAGCGCAGCTCAAATACGCCCAGACGCTGGAAGCCTTCGACCAAGTGATCGAGGTGCTTACCCAGTTCGGCAACCGTTTCAATGCCAAACAGAAATCCCAGATTGCCTCGCTGGCGATGACCGGCAAGACCAAAGGGCCGTTGTCCTCCACTGGCGAAGTCGTTGCCAAATACTGGATTCCGCATTCCGGCGAGACCTGGTCTGGTCGTGGCCGTACGCCGAAGGCGTTTAAGGCCTGGGAAGGCACCAGCTCTTACAAAGAATGGAAAGCCAATCATCCGGACAAGCGCTTTCCGCTGTATCCGGGTTGATCGTTCGATCAGTTTTTTGAAGGCACCGTAATCGGGCAATGCGTTGCTTTGCGCCTTCGATGCATTGGCGAATGGTTGACGCACCAGTGCCTGAATGGGCTTTTGTGCATCGAAAGGCATTGGCGAGTGGTTCTGGCCTGCCGGTCAGCCGGGTTTTTAGCGCTTTATCGGGAATCGATGTCGCATTCAATGCCGAATTTTCAAGCAATGCTGACGATCTGTGCCGTGATGAACAAGGCATTGGTCGTGTTTCTGAGTGAATCTTCGGAGCATGGATGCCTGCAACTTTCACTGCCCTATCCGGGCAGTCAGCGATAACTTGTCCAATGTAAAAGTGGCGCCACCCCTTCACGAGGGTGTTGCCACCGGCATCATCGTGAAACGCACGCAAGACAGGTCTGTCATTTCGACGGCCAAAACGAAAACGCTCGCTGCCCACCGAATACCGGCAGGCAGCAAGCGTCGTTCATCGTTTGCGTGTTGCGTAGAGAACCCTATTGATCGCTCTTGCACTCGAAGACCGACACGCTGCGTGGCGGTGCCAGGAATTGGCTGGCACCGGCCGGCATCATGTCCACTTCCAGCGCTTCATCTGTCGAAAGCACCAGCTTCCAGTGCAGCGGCTCATCCGAGGAGGGCAGGGTAAAGGTCACGCCTTCGTGATACGCATTGATGACGATCAGCAACGTGTCGTCGTTGGCCAGTTCCTTGACGCCGGAGGTCTGCGCCTTGCCTTCGAGCACTAAGCCAACCGAGCGCGCGCCGGCATCGGTCCAATGCGCATCCTCCATCTCGGTGCCGCCGGGATTGAGCCAGGTGAGATCGCGCAGGCCCGCTTCTTCGTTGTATTGCCCATTGAGGAAGCGGCCACGCGACAGAATCGGGTAGCGCTTGCGCAGCGCGGTCAATGCCTTGACGAATTGGGTGAGCCGGCCGTCGGTCGGGTCGTTTTCCCAATCCAGCCAGGTGATTTCGTTGTCCTGGCAATAGGTGTTGTTGTTGCCGCCCTGGGACTGTGCACGCTCGTCGCCGCTGAGCATCATCGGCGTGCCTTGCGACAGCAGTAGCGTTGCAAGCAGATTCTTCATTTGCCGCTCGCGAATCTGCAGGATGTCGGCATTGTCGGTGTCGCCTTCTTCGCCGTAATTGCAGGACCCATCGTTCGAAGAGCCGTCGCGGTTGTCTTCGCCGTTGTCGCTATTGTGCTTTTCGTTGTAGCTCACCAGATCGCGCAGAGTGAACCCGTCATGCGCGGTGATGAAGTTGACCGAGGCCCAAGGGCGGCGGCCGCGGCGATCGAACAGATCGGCCGAGCCGGTGAAACGGGTCGCGAACTCGGCCAGCTTGCCATCCTCGCCCTTCCAGAACTCGCGCGCGTTGTCGCGGAACTTGTCGTTCCACTCCGACCAGCCCGGCGGGAAATGACCCACCTGGTAGCCGCCCGGGCCGCAATCCCAGGGTTCGGCGATGAGTTTGACTTCCGACAGCAGAGGGTCCTGATTGCAGGCGTCCAGAAAACCGCCGCGCTGGTCGAAACCGCTCGGCTCGCGCCCCAGGATGGTGGCCAGGTCGAAGCGGAAACCGTCCACGTGCATTTCGCCGGCCCAATAGCGCAGCGAATCGTTGACGAACTGGATCACCCGCGAGTTGCTCAGATTGAGCGTGTTGCCCGTGCCGGTGTCGTTGATGTAGTAGCGCTTGTCTTCGGCAAGCCGGTAATAACTGGCATTGTCGATGCCCTTGAACGACAGGGTTGGCCCCAACTCGCTGCCTTCGGCGGTATGGTTGTAGACCACGTCCAGAATCACTTCCAGACCCTGCTTGTGCATGGCCTTGACCATGTCGCGGAACTCGTCGCGGTGGCCGCTGGAGAGGTAACGCGACTTCAGCGCAAAAAAGCCGATGCTGTTGTAGCCCCAGTAATTGCGCAGCCCCTTGTCCAGCAGATGCTGGTCATCCAGATACGCGTGTACCGGCAAGAGCTCGACGGCAGTGATGCCCAGCGCCTTGATGTACTGCAGTACCTGCGGTTGGGCAAGACCTGCGAAGGTGCCGCGCACGGCGTCGGGCACCTGCGGGTGACGCATCGTGTAGCCGCGCACATGGGTTTCGTAGATGACCGTTTCGTTCCACGGCTTGAGCAGGCGCGCATCGTCGCCCCAATCGTAGGTGTCTTCGACCACGACGCACTTGGGCATGAATGGCGCGCTATCGCGCTCGTCGAAGCTCAGGTCACCATCCGGATGGCCGACGGTGTAGCCATAGAGCTCATCTGCCCAGATCAGATCGCCTTCGAGCTCGCGTGCATACGGATCCAGCAGCAGCTTGTTGTGATTGAAGCGGTGACCTTCGGTTGGCGCATAGGGGCCATGCACACGGTAACCATAGCGCTGCCCCGGCTTGGCATCGGGCAAATAGCCGTGCCAGATCTCGTTGGTGTATTCGGGAAGGTCGACGCGCGTTTCGTTGCCCTGTTCGTCGAACAGGCACAGCTCTACACGGGTGGCATGCGCGGAAAACAACGCGAAGTTGGTGCCCTTGCCGTCGAAGACGGCGCCGCGAGGGAACGGCCGCCCCTGACGGATACGGGAGGGGTTGGCATAAGCCGCGCTTGCTGGACGTCGCATGGAGAGTCTCGGATGCGCCGGCATGCCGGCATTGAGGGGTCTCAAGCATCGCGTTTCCAGCTGTGCAAAACGCGTTACGGCAACAGGGGTGTGGCGTGAGGGCGGGCCGGCGGGATGGCGCGATTGACGCACTGCCACGCTGGCCTGCCGGCAAATGCCGACGCGCCGCGTAGCGGCCAAGCGCAGGTCCCGTGTCGCCGGTATCCGATGCAGTGCGATCGCGGGCGTGCGCATGTCGCGCTTTACGCACATGCGCGCATGTGCAGCTTGAGCCTCGCGCAGGCGCCCTGCTAGCATCGCTCCGGCCGAGTTCGTGCAGCGACTGCGTGTCTCGGCTTGTCGCGGTACCGTCGTTCTTCCGTTCTCGGGATCCGTTGCGGTCGGCCGATGCGGTGTGCAAGGCGAGGCTGCCGTGCACACGTAATGGGGCACTGCGCGGACTTGGGTCACTTCGTCATCAGACTCTGCCCATGTCCAAGCCGCGCCGTGTGCCCGCCGCGATGAAAATCGCCATCCTTTCCCGCAACAGCAAACTGTATTCGACCCGACGGCTCATCGAAGCCGGACGCAAGCGTGGTCACACTGTGCGCATTCTCGACCCGTTGCGTTGCTACATGCGCATCGCCGCCGACGGCTTCAGCCTGCACTACAAGGGCAAGCCGATCACCGGCTTCGACGCGGTGATTCCGCGTATCGGTGCCTCGGTCACCCGCTACGGCACCGCCGTGTTGCGCCAGCTCGAATTCATGGGCACCTACACGCCTAACCCGTCGGACGCCATCCTGCGCGCGCGCGACAAATTGCGCGCGCATCAGTTGCTGGCCGCGCAGGGCATCGACATGCCGGTCACCGTGTTCGGCGATAACCCCGACGACACCCAGGACCTGCTTTCCATGCTCGGCCCGCCGCCGCATGTGGTGAAGTTGAACGAAGGTGCGCAAGGCGCCGGGGTGATCCTGACCGAAAAGGCCAGCGCCTCACGCGGGGTGGTCGAAGCGCTGCGCGGGTTGTACGCCAATTTCATCGTGCAGGAATTCATCGGCGAAGCCGAGGGCGCCGACCTGCGCTGCTTCGTGGTCGGCGACCGCGTGGTCGCGGCGATGCGCCGTCAGGCGGCCGAAGGCGATTTCCGTTCCAATCTGCATCTGGGCGGCACAGCGGTCGTGGCCGAGGCCACCGAACTGGAGCGAGAGGTGGCGGTGCGCTCGGCACGCGCACTGGGCTTGGCGGTGGCGGGGGTGGACCTGATCCGTTCCAAACGCGGCCCGCTGGTGTTGGAGGTCAACTCCACCCCCGGCCTGGAAGGCGTGGAGGGCGTGTGCGGCGTGGACGTGGCCGGTGCAATCGTCCAGCACCTGGAGCAGTCCGTCCGCCGATCGGCTGACTAAACAGTTTTACCAAAAAATTAACGAAAATCTAATTGTCGCCTCGCTAGCCTCTCCCGACCGTAGCTCCGCTCTCGGCAGTGACGGTGATCGGGATGAACTTTTGGCCCAAGTGCGGTGTCGCACTTGGGCCTTTTTATGGACGGCTTGCTGCTGTTGAGGTTCGCGTCTACATTCGCCAATGTTAAATCGGTCGGGCACACAAGGAGGCGTCGCATGGCAAGGCGGTGGAGTGTGGCGGGGCTGCTGCTCGCGACGGGCCTAGCGAGTGGTCACGCCATGGCGGACATGCTGGTGATGGACAATCCGTTCAAGTCACAGGCAACGCAGGTCCGTACCGATCTTGCGCAGGGCGAGAAGGACTCCGAGATCAGTCAGGATGAGCGCGTTAAGCTGAGTGTGGCGCGTGATCGAAGCGAAGCAGCATGCCAGACGCGGTCAGATATTCACGCACTGCCGCCAGAGCAACTGGCAGCCGTCCGCAACGATCAGGAGCTTGTCACCCGAATTTTGACCAAGGCACGCGAAGATCGCCGGCGTATGTGCTGGCGCAAGCGTGCACTCGGTTTGCAGATGACGACGAAGCAGGACATGACGGCTGCCTAGCGGCGCCATCAGACCATTGTGAGTCGAAACGAAATTTCTCGGCGCCAGCGCTAAAAACAGCTTAACCAATGAGGTTCCAGTGCGAATTCTAGTAATTGAAGACAACAGCGATATCGCCGCCAATCTGGGCGACTATCTTGAAGACCGTGGCCACACGGTGGATTTCGCCGCCGATGGCGTCACCGGCCTGCATTTGGCGGTGGTCCACGAGTTCGACGCCATCGTGCTCGATCTCAACCTGCCCGGCATGGACGGCATCGAGGTCTGCCGCAAGCTGCGCAACGAAGCGCGCAAGCAGACGCCGGTGCTGATGCTGACCGCGCGCGACTCGCTGGACAACAAGCTGGCCGGCTTCGACTCCGGTGCCGACGACTACCTGATCAAGCCGTTCGCGCTGCAGGAAGTGGAAGTGCGCCTCAACGCACTGTCGCGTCGTGGCAAGGGCGTGCATACCCGCGTGCTGGAAACCGGCGATCTGGAATACAACCTGGATACGCTGGAAGTGCGCCGTCGCGGCAAGCTGCTGCAGCTCAACCCGACCGCACTGAAGATCCTGCAGGCACTGATGGAAGCCTCGCCAGCGGTGGTGACGCGCCAGGAACTGGAAACCCGCGTGTGGGGCGAAGAGCTGCCCGACTCCGATTCGTTGCGCGTGCATATCCACGGCCTGCGCGCAGTGGTCGACAAGCCGTTCGATGTGCCGATGATCCAGACCCGTCACGGCATCGGCTATCGCATCGCCTCGCCCGATGCCTGACAGCACTAGCGATGCGCGGCCGGTGCGCACGCGCGGTCGCTATCGGCGGCGCCTGCGCAGTCGCATCATCTTGTCGTTCGTGTTGTTGGGTTTCTGCCTGACGACCTTGTTCGCCTTCGCCACCAACTGGGCGCGCTCACGCGTGGAAAACCAGTTGGTCGAAGATGTGATGAACCGCAACATCGACGCCTTCGCGCAGCGTTTCTACTCCGACCCGATGCGCAACCCCGATCTGCCGTTACAGCAGATGCGCGGGCGCGTGGTCAAAAGCGACAAGTTCGAGGCGCTGCGCCGCGAACAACCGGAGTGGTATCAGCTGCCAGACGGCATCCACACCATCACCGGCGTAGATGAGAGCGGCAATACGTATTCCTACAAACTGGCGGTGCGCAAGACACCCAGCGAATGGTTCTTTCTCGCCTATGACATGACCCAGGCGCTGAAGGGCGAAATCCAGCTCAAGCGCACCCTCATCTTGTCGGTGCTGGTGTTCAGCGGGTTTTCGCTGCTGATCGGCTGGTGGTCGGCATCCAAGGTGATGCGCCCCGTCTCCGATCTGGCCGCACGCCTGCGCGCGTATCGCGGCGGCACCAGTCAACCCAAGCCGCTGGCCGCACATTTCCCGGACGACGAAGTTGGCCAGCTCGCCGAAGCGCTGGACGACTACTCGGCGCGTCTGACCGAAGTGGTACAGCGCGACCGCGAATTCAACGCCGACGTCAGCCATGAACTGCGCACGCCGCTGGCGGTCATTCGCGGCGCCACCGAGTTGCTGCTCACCAAACCCAACCTGGACGAAAAAGTCCTGCAGCGGCTGCAACGCATCCAGCGCGCCGAACAGCAGTGCAGCGATTTGATCGGCTCGTTGCTGCTGCTCTCGCGTAACGAGCGCGGGCAGGGCAGCAGCAATGTGGCCAAGGTGGCCGAGCAACTCATCGACTCGCACCGCGCCCAGCTCGGTGGCAAACCGCTGGAACTGCTGTTGGAAGGCGAGCGCGACCTGGTCATCGACGCGCCCGAATCCGCCTTGTCGGTGGCGCTGGGCAACCTGATCGGCAATGCGGTCAAGTACACCCAGGACGGCCAGGTGCGCGTACGCGTGCGCGGCGACTGCGTGGAAGTCATCGACTCCGGCCCCGGCCTGAGCGAAGAGGACGCGGCCAAACTGTTCCAGCGCGGTTACCGCGGCACCCACGCCGGCCACTCGCAAGGCGGCGGCATCGGCCTGTCGATCGTCAGCCGGCTATGCGACCTATACGGCTGGCGCGTTAGCGTGCGCCCAGGCCAGCAGCGCGGCGTCATCGCAACACTGGCGTTCCATCGCTGACCACCACCCGCACTCCCGTAGGAGCGCACCCGGGCGCGAGGGCTTTACACGTATCGTCCTCCCCACGGCAGTGCCTCCAAACAATAACCGCACCCAAAACGCCTTTCAACGCTCTACCACCGTCACCACCAACTCGCCCGCACGCGCAGTGATCTGCAGCTTGCACCCAACCGCAAACCCCAACTGCTCCAGCCACAGCCCGCGCAAGCGCACGCTCGGGATGCGCTGGGTGTGCGGCCGGCCGGGTTCGGCCTCGTAGAACGCATAACCCACCGTGCAGCGCATGGGTGTGCGCGCCTTGCGCGGTGGCCGCGGCGGCAGATCGTCCGCGCGAGGCCTGTGGCGACGGTCAAAGGCGTGGTTGTCCACATCGAATGTGGGTGACGGCAACAGCCGCATGGGCTGCGTGTCCTTTATCGGCGTGGCTGCCCGCTTGGTGGTAGAGCCGGGCTTGGCATTTAATTTGGACCGCTTGGCGGTTGGAGACTGCGTCCGGCTCATCGTCTCACCTCCGCCAGCACCACGGAGCGACGACACTCACCAATCTGCAATACCGATGCATCTGTCATGACAACGCTTCCTGCCAAGAAAAGGCACCGTCGCCGGCCGGCGACGGGATGTCGGGAGGTTAGAAACCGTGCATAGTCGGCGGGCGTATTTCTCCCGAAGGAGTGTTGTATTGGTCGTCCTCCCTACGCAGGCATCGCGTCGGTTTGCGCCTGCGAACAGGCACAAAAAACCCACCAGTTAGATGGAGGTGGGTGCCGCTATAAGAGGAGTTTCTACGCTCCTTGAGGCAGGGATTGCTACTGGTTGCTTGGGATGTCAACTGCTCAAAATGAGTGTAGTAGGATCAGATGAAAAGTAAGCTTTGTCGTACCAGCGGTCAGGGCAAATATCGTGATCGTGCGATCCGTTGCGATGTTTATCCGCAAAAGAGCTTCTGAAGGTTCTCAAGTTCAGCTCACTGCGCGCAACCGCGAACAGTGTGGCCGGATATGGATATGGATTTTTCTGTTCTCCGTACTATCCTTTATTTCATTTTGACTGGGCATTGCAGCTGCTGAAATCAGTTTTAGGTCTTTCGCTCCAGTTGTGGCCAGTTATAGTACTAAAGCAGAGGTGGTAGCAACCTCCGCCTGCCTTATGTCCATCCGGACTGGATTGGCAGGTGATCAGACAATCGGCAGAAGGGGTGCACTCTTTCTTGAGTAAGTTAATTTCACACTTCTCAATTTTGGAGAGTTGTCTTCTGGCAATGGCCTGGCAATTATGGAATTTTCCAAGATCGCCATAATCGCCGCCCACGCTAATCTGCGTGGGCGGTTCGATGTCACCTTGCCCACACGCCGTTGTTAGCATGGATATGCTGCCCGTAAAAAAGATAAGTAGGTATTTGAAAATATTATTCAAAGGCAGATCCGCAGCCAAAGCATTTTTGCTGCAAGTATCTAGCGACGCCCTCGTAGTTTTGCTGAAGGCTAAGCGAAAGTGGGCTGCCAAGTACCAAGTGCACAGCTTCATGGGCGATGACCGAGGCCATTGAGCAGCATCCTGCTCCTGAGAAGATGGCATTGCCGATGCCGATAGCATTTGGGTCCAAATTGGGATTTGCATAACCGCAGGTTCCGACAGAGTTGTCACGATAGATGGTGGCGAACATCACTTTGGAGATTACCTCCGCCTTCTGCGACTCGGTTATTTTGTAAGGGTTGCCCGGGTCGCAATCTTCTACATTGCACCTTTGCAGCTTTGCAATCGCCTCGGCCCGGGCAAGCTCCTTGTGATTTTCGAATCTATAGCCAGGTCCTGGGGTTCCCAGCAAGCCGTTCCGATCCAGAGAATTGATCGGATTGGCCGCCACGTAGCTATATGTGCTTGTCCCGCCTTTCAATCCAATGAGATCACTCTGCCCATACCTGCCCGTAGCCGCTTCATAGTCCCGGAAGTAGTTCTGATTCAACCCACTCGCCGCATCGAACCGCTGCCCCGGGAACCGCATATCCAACACCAGCGGCGCACCATCGCCATCCGGATCCTGATTCGGCGCGGTGTTGCCGAAGGCTTCGCCCTTCAAGCTCCACGTCCACACCGCCACATCGCGGTTGGGGTCGATCACTACGCGTGGGCTGCCCAGGTGATCGGGTTCGATGTAGTGCAGCGAGTTGGCGTTGGCCAGCAGGCCGACCGGCAGGTCGTCCAGCCAGATCGCTTGCTGCTTGGGCGCGCCGTTGCTGTCGTAGTCGCCCAGCCAGTGGCCGGCTTCATCGTAGAGCGTGTAGGTGTTGGTGGTGCCGAGGAAGCGGCGCACCTGCTCGCCACGGCCGTTGTAGCGGTAGTTCATGGTCACCGCGCCGGTGCGGCGGGCCTGGGTCATACGGCCGGTGGTGTCGTAGGTGTACTGGCGCGCGGTGCCGCCGATGGCGGTGGTGTTGCCGGCGGCATCGTAACTGCGGGCCACGCCGGCCACGGCACTGAGACGATGGCTGTCGGCCGGGTAGGCGTAGGCCTGCGTGGCCGTGCCGACCTTGGCGCTGAGGCGGTTGCCGGTGGCATCGTAGCTGTAGCCATCGATCAGGGTGCCGGTGCCGCCGTCCTTGAGGCCGGTCAGGCGGCCGAGAGTGTCGTAGCCCAGTCCGATCTCCGGCGTCCTATTGCCGGCGGGCGTCAGCGCGGTGAGGTTGCCAACCGGGTCGAAGCCGAAGCCCACCTCCAGCCCGCCCGGGCGGGTGTCCTGGATGGCCTGCGGGCGGTAGTCCAGATCGTAACGACGGGCGAGGGTGCGGCCATTGCCGTAGGTTAGCTGGATGACCGGCCGAACGGGGAGCAACTGGCGTTGTCCCAGCTGAGCGTTGCCAGTCTGCAGCTTGCTTACTAAATTTCCCCTAATACAGGTTTGCATTAAATTTAAAGCTGGTACTTAAATAATTTATTATTAAATCTGCCTGAATATCATCTGTAATGATCATGTCATCCAGCATTATGCTCAAGTAATCTTCGTTCTTATTCGGGGTTATTATTCTTTCAGTTACTTTCAGGATTCCACCATTTTCATGGCCTTTAGGTATGTTAATCCCTTCTCCTGAGAACATTAAATTAATTGTATCGCCAAGCTCAGGGGCCAATGGAAATTCTAAGGTTCCCTCCATATGGCCTATTGAAATTCCGTTACTTGTCTGGAGAGAAAAGTCAACTCTAACTTTCACCTTGGCATCCTCGGCATAGATAAATTTGCAAATATTGTTATTTCTGCACTCATATCGCAGCCAAGCTTCTGACCCAAAGAAATCATTGCTGCAATATTGTCGAGCCTTCCTTGCAGGCCGGCCGCATGTGTGTCCCATTTAGACGTTCCAAACATCCCTCCCTTGTCCCTGAGCATATCATTCATCTTTATGAGCGCATCTGCTAGTGCTTGCTGTGTTGCTCTTTTTAATTCCTTACAGGGATCTTCTTCATTGACGCACGTTCTGTCGTAGTGCCGCTCTTCTAGGCGAGTCATATCTCTTCTAGGGACTGCACCAGCTGAATTTCTGAGGAGTTGGCTTAAGTAAATGGCACCGACAGTTCCATAGTCGATCACAAGCTCAGCTACTGAATTACTTTCGCCTTGACATGATGTATTCGAGCATGTAACAGATTTCCCATAGATATCTGTGTATAAAAATGAACTATTTAACGCGTATGCGTAGGTGTTAATTCCCCCATTGAGACCAATCGGATCACTCTGTCCATACCGCCCAGTAGCTGCGTCGTAGTCCCGGAAGTAGTTTTGATTAAATCCACTCGCCGCATCAAACCGCTGCCCCGGAAACCGCATATCCAACACCAGCGCCGCGCCATCCCCATCGGGATCCTGATCAGGCGCGGTGTTGCCGAAGGCTTCGCCTTTCAAGCTCCATGTCCACACTGCCACATCGCGGGTGGGGTCGATCACCACGCGTGGGCTGCCCAGGTGGTCGGGTTCGATGTAGTGCAGCGTGTTGGCGTTGGCCAGCAGGCCGACCGGTAGATCGTCCAGCCAGATCGCCTGCTGCTTGGGCGCGCCGTTGTTGTCGTAGTCGCCCAGCCAGTGGCCGGCTTCATCGTAGAGCGTGTAGGTGTTGGTGGTGCCGAGGAAGCGGCGCACCTGTTCGCCACGGCCGTTGTAGCGGTAGTTCATGGTCACCGCACCGGCGCGGCGGGCCTGGGTCATGCGGCCGGTGGTGTCGTAGGTGTACTGGCGCGCGGTGCCGCCGACGGCGGTGGTGTTGCCGGCGGCATCGTAACTGCGGGCGACGCCGGCCACGGCACTGAGACGATGGCTGTCGGTCGGGTAGGTGTAGGCCTGCGTGGCCGTGCCGACCTTGGCGCTGAGGCGGTTGCCGGTAGCGTCGTAGCTGTAGCCGTCGATCAGCGTGCCGGTGCTGCCGTCCTTGAGGCCGGTGAGGCGGCCGAGGGTGTCGTAGCTTGGCTTGATTTTAAGAATGGTATAGATCCGGCCGAAGTCCAAAGTCATATTTTGCCTGCTTGGTAGGTGGGTCGGATGTTTGGTGACGGAAAATGGTCTAATGAAATTAAATTGATTGGCTACGTTAGGATTTCCATTAGCTGCTCTTTTGTCATCATTCCGCTAGGTAGGTAGGAAGAGTAATTGTCAGGTATTAATAAACACTCTCTTGATGCTTCATCGTATCTCTTTAGTTTAAGTAGGGTTGCTACTAGATGCATGCGAGATGAGTTTGTGTAGTAATCAAAATTCTCTTTATTTCCAAGGCTTATTGCTTCCGAAAAAGCCGTTGCTGCTTCAGGGAATCGGCCTGAGCGCCATAAGCCAATGCCCAACTCATAGTGATCGCCCGGTTCCTCTGAGCCAAGATTGGCAAGAGATTCGCGATCAGCAAGTTCCAGTTCTTTTTCGCGCATTTCGGAATATATGTCAGCCCGGGCACGCAATCCTGCTAAGTTGGTTGCTGGCTCATTCAAAAGTTTTTGGCAAACTTCAAGCGCGGACTGAAAATTACCAATACTCTTGAATTTTTCCGCAGTTTGCAGAAGTTCCTCAAGATCACCCTCGGTTTCTGGAATTTTTTTCATCTCTGCACCTTGTTTCCACCGCATTGTTGACTAACTAGACCGCGAGCACATTGCTCGATATCAGTGAATCCGCCTGTGACACCGGTCACGCTTCTTTTTTTTCTGCGTCCGGCAGCTTGCTGCATCTGCTCAAAGATTAGCTGACGACACACTCGGCGCGCCTCACGCCATTCTCGCTCACAACGATCATCATCATCGCAAGTATTGATGCTATTACTGATGGCTTGTTCTAACTGACTGATGGCGCTTAAAGGCGACATTTTGTATAGCGACTCAAGTACGCTGTCTCCTGTAATTTCTGGTATCTGGGGTAAATTAATTGAACCGCCTTGAGGTAATTGGGTGCTTGCATCGTTTGGGTTGTTAGGTCCATATGGGTTGTAGACACCCACAGGGCCGGTCATCCCTGGACCCTGTGAAATCATTGTTGCCTGCAAGCCATCAGGATCTATCCACATCAACGGATTGTTGAAGGCATATCTGTATGTGCCGATACCGCCACGCAGGCCAATCGGATCAGATTTCGAATATCGCCCCGTGGATGCCTCGTATTCCCTGTTGCCATTTTGATTCAGTCCACTCGCAGCATCGTGCTGCTGCCCCGGGAAGCGCATATCCAACACCACCGCCACACCATCCCCATCAGGATCCTGATTCGGGGCGGTGTTGCCGAAGGCTTCGCCCTTCAAGCTCCACGTCCACACCGCCACATCGCGGTTGGGGTCGATCACTACGCGTGGGCTGCCCAGGTGATCGGGTTCGATGTAGTGCAGCGAGTTGGCGTTGGCCAGCAGGCCGACCGGCAGGTCGTCCAGCCAGATCGCTTGCTGCTTGGGCGCGCCGTTGCTGTCGTAGTCGCCCAGCCAGTGGCCGGCTTCATCGTAGAGCGTGTAGGTGTTGGTGGTGCCGAGGAAGCGGCGCACCTGCTCGCCACGGCCGTTGTAGAGGTAGTTCATGGTCACCGCGCCGGCGCGGCGGGCCTGGGTCATGCGGCCGGTGGTGTCGTAGGTGTACTGGCGCGCGGTGCCGCCGATGGCGGTGGTGTTGCCGGTGGCATCGTAACTGCGGGCCACGCCGGCCACGGAACTGAGGCGGTGGCTGTCTGTGGGGTAGGTATAGGCCTGCGTGGCTGTGCCGACCTTGGCGCTGAGGCGGTTGCCGGTAGCGTCGTAGCTGTAGCCGTCGATCAGCGTGCCGGTGCTGCCGTCCTTGAGGCCAGTCAGGCGGCCGAGGGCGTCGTAGCCCAGTCCGATCTCCGGCGTCCTATTGCCGGCGGGCGTCAGCGCGGTGAGGTTGCCAACCGGGTCGAAGCCGAAGCCCACGTCCAACCGGCCCGGGCGGGTGTACTGGATCGCCTGCGGGCGGTAGTCCAGATCGTAGCGGCGGGCTAGGGTGCGGTCATTGCCGTAAGTCCAGCCGGCGGCCGGACCGAACGGGTAGTAGCTGGCATTGCCCAGCAGCACCTGCCGGCTGCCGCCTGCCGGGGTCACGCCGACCTCGGTAGTTTGGCCCTGCGCGTTACGCACGCACTGATGAGGGTCATAGGTCCACAATCCTTCCTCTTCGAATGAGTGATAAATTTAGGTTGGATTGCTCATGAATTAAACCAGCATCCTCTGTAAGCACCAATACTCCTTTGCCAAGGTATGACCAGTCACACTCACTGTATCCCCTCGCATAATCTGCTTGGTCGATGATTGCCACTACAGTTCCACGCAGATCAGATCCAAGCGAAACAAAATCACCTAGAAGAATAATCTCGCCGCTTTCATAATTCATGGCATCACCTAATTCAAAAAGTCAGCTATGGGAATTGAGCCAGCGGGAGGCGGTAAGCCGTTAGAGGCATCGCTGGCCCCAATATTGACCCAGAAACATTGGCAGTTGTTAGGATTTTGGTTTGCACGGTAGAGATTGTAATGGTCGCCTGGATAAGGGTGGTGAGGCTTCGATGGCGGAACCAAATCATGTCTATATCCAATCGTTCCAACTGGTACGGTGAGGCCATTTACTGTTTTGCAGGGAGGGCATGGTTTTTCATCTGGACAAGCTATGCCAGTTGTTAATCCACCCAGTATCCCGCCTGCCGAGGCTCCCCCCATTCCGCCTAATTGTGACCCCGCCACAAATCCAGCTACATTTCCTGCTATTGGAACTTCGGAGCCAGCCACACCCCCCAAAACACCACCGCCCCAGTATCCCACTCCACCGCCGACAGCAGAGCATGCTGCAATCCAGCCAGCGGCGCACGCTGGATTAGGTGTCAATCCTAGAGGGTCAATAAGCGAAAGCGGATTGCCTAATGTATAACCATAAGTGCTGATTCCACCTTCGAATCCAATCGGATCACTCTGCACATACCGCCCGGTAGCCGCCTCATAATCCCGGAAGTAGTTTTGATTCAACCCACTCGCCGCATCAAACCGCTGCCCCGGAAACCGCATATCCAACACCAGCGCCACACCATCCCCATCCGGATCCTGATTCGGCGCGGTGTTGCCGAAGGCTTCGCCCTTCAAGCTCCATGTCCACACCGCCACATCGCGGGTGGGATCGATTACTACGCGTGGGCTGCCCAGGTGATCGGGTTCGATGTAGTGCAGTTTGCTTGCGTTGGCTAGTAGGCCCACCGGCAGCTCGTCCAGCCAGATCGCCTGCTGCTTGGGCGCACCGTTGCTGTCGTAGTCGCCCAGCCAATGGCCGGCTTTGTCATAGAGCGTGTAGGTGTTGGTGGTGCCGAGGAAGCGGCGCACCTGCTCGCCACGGCCGTTGTAGCGGTAGTTCATGGTTACCGCGCCGGCGCGGCGGGCCTGGGTCATGCGGCCGGTGGTGTCGTAGGTGTACTGGAGCGCGGTGCCGCCGATGGCGGTGGTGTTGCCGGCGGCATCGTAACTGCGGGCGACGCCTGCCACTGCGCTGAGGCGGTGGCTGTCGGTCGGGTAGGTGTAGGCCTGCGTGGCCGTGCCGACCTTGGCGCTGAGGCGGTTGCCGGTAGCGTCGTAGCTGTAGCCGTCGATCAGGGTGCCGGTACGGCCGTCCTTGAGTCCGGTCAGGCGGCCCAGCGCGTCGTAGCCCAGGCCGATCTCCGGCGTGGAATTACCAGCGGGCGTCAGCGCGGTGAGGTTGCCAACCGGGTCGAAGCCGAAGCCCACCTCCAGCCCGCCCGGGCGGGTGTCCTGGATGGCCTGCGGGCGGTAGTCCAGATCGTAACGACGGGCGAGGGTGCGGCCGTTGCCGTAGGTCCAGCCGGCGGCGGGGCCGAACGGGTAGTAGCTGGCGTTGCCCAGCAGCACTTGCCGGCTGCCACCGGCCGGGGTCACGCCGACCTCAGTGGTCTGGCCTTGCGCGTTGCGCACGTAATCGACCACCGCCCCATCGGGATACGTCATACGCCGCAACTGGCCACCGACGGTGTAGTCGTAACGCAGCACCAGCGCTTTGCCGTTGCTGGTCTGCACCTTGCGCACGAGGTCGCCGAAGCGGTTGTAGCAGTACTGGGTGATGGCGCCGCCGTCCTGCATCTTGGTCAGGCGACCGATGGAGAAGGTCTCCCCGCTTGCGCAGGCCGTCTGCGTCACGTCGTAGGTGTAGGTGACGTTGAGGCTGGTGGTGGGGTAGGTGACCTTGGTCAGGCGATTGAGCGCGTCGTAGCCGTAGGCGGTGGTATTGCCGCGCGCGTCGGTCTGGGTGGCACGGTTGCCGGCGCTGTCGTAGGTGTAGCTGGTGACGCCGGTGTCCGGGCTGGTGAGCTTCACCAGATCGCCGAAGCCGTTGTACTCGTATTTGGTATCCAGGCCCTTGGGGTCGGTGACCTTGGTGAGGTTGTCCAGCGCGTCGTAGTCGAAGGTGGTGTCGGCCTTGATGCCGGCCACATCCTGCAGCGTGCGCGACAGGCGATTGAGCGGGTCGTACTCGCTCTGCGTCGCGGTTGCCAGTGCATCGGTCACCTTGGTGGCGTTGCCGTTGGCGTCGTACTCGAAGTCGGTGGGGTCGCTGGCCGCAGTAGCCTGCGTCTTGAGTTGGCCCAGCTGGTTGTAGACACGCGAGAGCGTGCGCTTCAACGTGCCGGCCGCGTCCTTGGTGTCTTCCTTGACGCGATTGCCGGCGTTATCCAGCGTGTAATGGACGGTATTGCCCGCGTTATCGGTGATATCGGTCAGCCGATGCGCCGCATCGTAGCGGAAGGCGGTGAACGCGCCATCGGGCTGGGTGACCTGCTTGACCAGACCGGTGGGCCAGTAGTCGATGCGGGTGATGCGGTCATCGGTCTCGCTGGGTGCATCGGCACCGCGCACTTTCGTAGCGGTCAGCCAGCCGCGCGGGTGATAGCTGTAGTCAGTGACGATGCCGTTGGCGTCCTTGATGGACAGCGGGCGGCCGGCGCCGTCGTAGGCGAGGTATTCGGTGACGCGGCCGAGGGCGTTGGTGACTTTCCACAAGTCGCCTTTGCGATGCGGACAGGTACTCGGCGATGCCGTGCAACTGGCATCGTCGGCAGTGTAATAGGCATAGCTGGTGCTGTCGGCGATATCCGTGCGTGCGCCATCGCTGGCCAGCAGCAAGCCGGGCAAGGGACAACTGCCGGCGGTGGCATCGCTGTCTTCGCAGTAGCGCTGGGTGGTGATGCGGGTGGGACCTCCGCTTGGATCCGTCTGCGACACGGTTAGTGCCTGCCCCCTGGTGTTGTAGGTCCAGGTCGTCCTTGCTACCAGGACATCATTGGCATCGTAAGTGCGCCGGTCGGTGGGACCACGGAAGCTGGGGTGCCAGTCCGTTTGCAGCGTGCGCTTCTGGCCGCTACTGCTGTTGGCCGCTTCGATCTTACTGGCCAACAGACCACGGTTGTTGTACCTCCAATCGGTTGCCACACCTGTAAAATCGACTTCCTGGTCGGGATAGCCGTTGCCGTCGTAGCTGCGCGATTGAAACGCCCCAACCGTGCATTCGGGGCACAACCCCTGGACGGCGGTGACCTTGGCCTGGCCAAGTTTTGAGATGCCAGTCCGCGTTACCGCATTGCCAAGCGCATTGGAGACAGTGGACGTGTTCCCCGCGTAAGCAATCGTGGCCTCGTCGATCTTGCCGGTCGGATCGCCGTGCACGCTGCGGACGACGCGTTGCTGCGCATCGTAGGTCCACGAGGCATACACCTGGCCCTGCTCATCGCGGTGGGTGGTCAGTGCGTCCGGAAAGCGCGCATCATCATAGTCATACCCGGCGATAGCCGACACCACCACTCTTGCAGCTGTCTGCAAGGTCACCGACCTCAATCGCGCCTGGGGGTCGTAGCCATAGACCAGCACCATTCCATCGGGGAGTCCAACTTGTGCGATCCTGCCTGCCTGGTAGGAAAAGAGCAGGCGACGGCCACGTGTATCCGTCACAGATTGCAACTGGCCGCCTGCGTAAGTCAGGGCGAGTTGCTCGCCATCGGTGTAACTGATGCCGGTCAGCTTGCCGTCCAGATCGAACTGCTCTTTGCTGTCGTCGATGGCAGTCACCTTCCATCCTGTCAGCGTCCCATTGTCTTGCACTTCGGACAGCGTTTCGCGTACATCCCAGTCCGGTGTCCAGGTGCCATTGGCAGATTTCTTGAACCTGTAGAAGTTACCGTTGGGGCGCGTCAGGATCAGCGTCGATGCATCGGTGACGGTGATGGTCCGGGTGTAGCTATGGCGCCAGGTGTTGCCGAGCGCACTGGTGGGTTGCAGGCCGACGGCACCGCTGTAATAACGGACGAATTCCAGATGCCCTGCCGGCGCACGGTAGTCGGCCGTCGTTTCGAGCTTGGTCCCTGTAAACACGTTAGCCGGGTTGCCGGCCGTGGTGGGGCCTGTCGTCCCGTCGCAACAGCCATTGTTCTTGCCAGGATCAAGCGGTGGTGGTGACGAGCAGACTGCACCGTTTGGCGTAGCGATCGGCTGTCCGCCATTGTTGCTTACCGTGTATTCGCAGCCCTCCTGGCAGACTTTGCCAGTACTGCCGGCTGCGGGGGTGAATGTCGGCCTGGCACTGCATTTTACTGGGTAAAAGCTCTCGCCTAAGCGAGATTCGCTGGTGTAGTTATCAAACGCTCTATAGCATTGAACGACTGCTTGGTAGCGCTGATCATGAGCTAGGTCGAGAACTAAGCTGGCATGGGTATTTACAGCGGCTAATGTTCCTTCGCCAATGCAGATTGCTTCGTTTCCTTCCTTTATCGCATTGAGATATGCCTGGCCCTGATCGCATAAGCGCGTTCCTGCATTGCAAACGGCTGAGTCATATGCATAAGCGATCTGTATCGTGGGAATGACGGAAACACACGTCACCGCGATGGCGAACAGCATTCCGAACCACTTGCTCCCGTGTCCCGGGGCGCATATCTGCATGTCCTGCATCGCGTCCAACTCCTTGGAGAATGTCTGCAGGTCATCGTGATCGCGCCTGCGCGGGCAGCAGCTTATCGTAAAAGCATGACCGCTACTGGCGAGCATTGCGCTGCTTCTTTGATCGCCTCAGTGCACCCTCGGCGCTCTGCAGCAGACGCTGCAACTCCGTCTGAGCGGATGAGCGATCTACCTATTATTCCTAGTGCATAAGCGACTGCCGATGCGCGATGGCCTAACGGTCGGACCGTGCCCGATAGTCCGCGTCCAATCTGTGTGCCGCCTGCGTCAACTGCTCCGGCACGCCGTCGTTACGGACCACATCGTCGGCGATGGCCAGCCGCTGCTCGCGCGTCGCTTGCGCAGCAATCATGCGGTCGGCCAGCTCGGCCGTCGCTGCGTCGCGCTGCATCAGGCGTTGGTGTTGCAACGCGACCGGCACGTCGACGACGAGGATGCGATCGAGCCAGGGATAGCCCGCCCGCCCGCCCACCTCGGCGAGTAAGGGGATGGCGACAATAGTGTACGGAGCCGGTGCCGCCAGCGCTGCGCGCTGCAGTTCGCTGCGGATGGCTGGGTGGGTGATGGCTTCGAGCACTCGTCGTTGTGCGGTATCTGCAAAGACGCGCTGGCGCAGGGTCTGGCGGTCCAGCGTTCCGTCGGTGAGCAAAACCTCGGCCCCGAACTGCGCGACGATGGCGTCGAGAACTGGCCCCGGCGCCACCACTTGCCGGGCGACGAGATCCGCATCGACTACGGGCACACCCAGCTTCTCGAACTCGGCGGCGAGGGCGCTCTTGCCGGAGGCGATGCCGCCAGTGAGGCCGACGATGAAGTCGCTCATCGCCGTGCCCCGGTCAACGCAGGCCTGCGAAGTGCAGGTAGCCGTCCACCAGGTCGTTGCCCCAGAAGAACACCACCCAGCCGGCGATGGCCAGATAGGGGCCGAACGGAATCGGGGTGGCGCGGTCGCGGCCCTTGGCCACCAGCCAGGCCGAGCCCAGGATGGCGCCGACCAGCGAGGAGATCAGGATGATCGGCAGGATGCCTTTCAACCCACACCAGGCACCGAGCGCGGCCAGCAGCTTGAAGTCGCCGTGGCCCATGCCTTCCTTGCCGGTGAGCTGCTTGAACAGCCACCACACCGTCCACAGCGAGACATAGCCGACCGCCGCACCCAACAGGGCAGGCTTGGCCGGCATATAGAGGTTGTCCATCGAGCCGACCAGGCCCAGCCACATCAGCGGCAAAGTCAGCTGGTCTGGCAGCAGCTTGTGGCGCAGGTCGATGCCCGACATCGCCACCAGGAAGCAGCTCAGCACGATCGCGCCGAAGCCCTGCCAGCCGAAGCCGAAGCGCCAGACGCTTGCCACGCACAGGATCGAGGTCAGTACTTCCACCAAGGGGTACTGAATGGAAATCGGTTTGCCGCTGTAGCGCGACTTGCCGCGCAGCATCAGCCAGCTGAAGAGCGGGATGTTCTCCCACCACTTGAGCTTGTCGCCGGTGACCGGGTCATGCGAGGGCTCCACCACGATCCCCGGCGGTGGCGGCTCGTACAACTCCGGCAGCTCCAGGATCTCGCGCGCATCGCGCCGCCACTGCCACTCCATGCGCTTGGGCAAGCGCAGGATTACCACGTTCAGGAAGCTGCCGATCAGCAGTCCCAGTCCGGCCGCGGCGGGAAAGCCGAGACCGGGATGCTGGTCGAGAAATGCCATTACGTCTTATCCAACCACTGCGCCGAGTTTGAAGATCGGAAGATACATGCCGATGACCATGCCGCCGACGATGGTGCCGATGAACACCATGATCAGTGGCTCGAGCAGGCTGCTGAGTGCATCCACGGCATTGTTGACCTCCTCCTCAAAGTATTCAGCCACTTTGAAGAGCATTGCATCAAGCGCGCCGGCTTCTTCGCCAATCGCAGTCATTTGAATAACCATGTGAGGAAATAGGTTCACCTGTTTCATCGCCATGTTGACCGGGTAACCCACAGACACATCGTCCCGCATCCGGAAAACAGCCTCCTCATAAAGCTTATTGCCAGTAGCGCCAGCTACGATCCCAAGTGCCTCCACTAGAGGAACGCCTGCCTTGAATGTCACTGCAGTGGTCCGTGCAAAGCGTGCAATCGCACTGTTGTGCATGATCTGCCCGATTACGGGCACCTTGAGGATCAATCGATCGAGTCCATGCTGCATCCGTGGAGAACGTTTGTAGGCAAAGATGAAGCCAACGACAGATCCAACTGTCACCACCAGCATCAACCACCAATAGCTGACCATGAAGCGCGATGCGTTGACGAGGAGCTGAGTGAATGCCGGTAGTTCGGCACCGAAGCCCTTGAATACTTCTTCGAACTGAGGCACCACGAAGATGAGCAAAATCGCACTCACGATGATTGCCACCGCAACCACCATGGCAGGGTAGAACATCGCCTTTTTGATCTTGCCCTTGAGGGCTTCAATGTTTTCTTTGTAGGTGGCGACCGTTTCGAGGACTGTCTCCAATACGCCAGCGCCTTCGCCCGCGCGAACAAGATTGCGGTAGAGTTCGTCAAATTGGACCGGATGTTTGCTGATTGACTCATAGAGCGACGATCCGCCCTCAATGTCAGTCCTGACTTGGCCCACCATCTTCTTCATGCGCGGGTTCTTGTGTCCCTCGCCGATGATCTCCAACGAACTGACGATGGGCACGCCCGACTTCATCATCGTCGCCATCTGGCGGCTAAAGAACGCAATGTCTTTGGGGGTAATTTTCTTCCCCGCCGCTCCGAACAGAGGCTTCGGCTTTTGCTTCACCATGCTGGGCACGATGCCCTGACGGCGCAGCTCTGCTCGCAACATATTTGCGTTGCGGGCTGTCTGTTCTCCTTTCATCTTCACGCCACGCTTGTCAGCCCCTTCCCAAATGAAGGTCTGCAGCATGCTGGTGTTCCGGTCGACCGGTTGCTTCTTGATGGCGCTACGCGCGACTGACATGTTGGGCTCCCCAAATCCAGCCATCCCCAGGCCGGAATACGCAGTGATGGTAGCGTGTTTGCTAGGCAAGGGCATCATATCGATCGATGGACCTGCGGCGTCTTGAGAAGTGCCCACTCCTAGTCGGAATCTGACCTTGCGCGTCACATGGTCATCCCGGTCGCACTTGAAGGCAGAGCAGCTTTCATTTGCCGAAATGCCTGGCATCATTGCCCCCCGGGGAAAAGAAGCGAACGGGGACTGCTGATTGGCACGTAATCTGCATGTACCGATTTGCACACACGCCCTGCTCGGGTGCACCAAGTGCCCGGGCCGGAGATTTCGATAAACTCACAACCTCTAGGGGATGCATCCATGAAGAAGCAGCAAGGCTTTACACTTATCGAACTGATGATCGTGGTCGCGATCATCGCCATCCTGGCCGCCATCGCGCTGCCGGCTTATCAGGACTACACCACTCGCGCCAAGCTCAGTGAAGCGCTGACGATGTCGGCGCCTGCCAAGCTTGCGGTAACGGAGACTTCATCGTCGCTCGGCGGCCTCGCTCAGGTTACTGCGGCAAATTCGGGCTACTCATTCCCGGGTGCCACGAAGTATGTCAGCGGTGTCACTATCGCCAGTGGCACGGGCCAAGTCGCTGTAACCTCCACCGTGCCGAACGCAACCGGTACCCTCCTGCTGACCCCGGTTGATGTCGGTGGTGGCCAGCTGAAGTGGACCTGCTCTTCCGCCATCAACGTCAAGTACCTGCCGGCGGAGTGCCGTAACTCGGGCACCTGATAGTTTCAGACGATTAGCTTGTAGAGGCCCCGCGACGCGGGGCTCTTTTTTTCTGGGGGCATATCGTGTTGCGGGGCAAACGGGCACTAATAGGGGCGGCTTTTTTCGTGTCGGTCAGTTTGACCCCCGTTGTCATGTTGATCGTGAACGGGGGCGATGACGTCGGGATATCTGCGTTGTATGCGTTGGCGGGCCTGGTTGTTTCGGTCTCGCCCCTGCGGAGGCTGCCGCGCGTGACCTGCACTTGGTTGGCGCTCATCAGTGCCGGCGCAATTCTGCAGGTGGAGATGCTGCTGCGCTTCGGGGGAATGGTGGACGTCAACGCGCTTGCGTTGGTCTCCGAGACCACCAGTGGCGAAGCTTTGCCGTTGCTGCGCTCAGCGCCTGTACGCCTTCTGTCTGGCTGGGGACTGATTGTTGTGATCTGGGGAGGGCTGATGCTATGGCCGCCGCAACTTCTGCGATGGCCGGGCAGGCGGCTTGCATTATTCGGCGGTGGCGTATGTGCGGCGCTGCTGGCAATTGTCGCTGCATTCGAAGGCTTGCACGAGACGCCGGTGGGTGCTGCTTTCGATCAGCCATCCTTGGAACGCATGGAGGCCTTGCGGCGGGGATACCCGACGGGGATGCCGTTGGTCATCTGGGAGTATTTCCGGCAGCGTCGAGAACTGGTTGCTGCTGATGCCGGCCTTGAAAGCTTTCGGTTCGGAGCCAGCCGCTTGGCGGTGTGGGGCTGGCCACGGCGTGTGCATGTGCTGGTGATCGGCGAGACAGGTCGAGCCGATCATTGGGCGCTGAACGGCTACAGTCGTGACAGTACGCCTCGGCTTTCGAGTCGCAGTGACCTGATCAGCTTTACGAGGTTCTACTCGCGGGCCACCTTCACCCGGCTGTCGGTGCCCGTGATTCTGAGCCGCAAGCCGCCGGGTTCGGTCGAAGCTACCTTCGGTGAGCGCTCGTTGTTGCAGGCGGCCCGCGAAGCCGGCTATCACACGGTGTGGCTCTCCAATCAGGCGCCGATGGGGTTCCATGATTCGCCTATTACGGTTCTGGCCAAGGATGCCGATGAGGTGCGCTTTGTCAGCCCGGTCGACTATCGCCACGCAGGCGTCCGCGACGAGGATCTGCTGCCGCACGTCAGGCGTCTCCTTGCCGCCGACCAGCGCGATCTGTTCCTGGTGATCCATACGATGGGCAGTCACTTCCGCTATCGGGACCGGTACCGCCCCGAGGATGCGGTCTTCCTGCCGGACAAGCCGGAACACGGCGATGCCAGGTTGTATGACCCGGATCACAAGCAGTACCTGGTCAATGGATACGACAACTCGATCCGCGCCACCGATCGCTTCCTTGATGGCCTGATCGGTCAGCTCGGCAAACTTGATGCTGCATCCTGGATGTTCTATGTCGCCGATCACGGCGAGGCGCTGTTCGATGACTGTCGCGCCGAAAGCGGGCACGGCCAATCGTCACCAGCGACCCATCATGTCGCTGCGGTGTGGTGGGGATCTGAGGCCTACCTCAAGCGCGCGCCGGAGGCCGTCCGGAATCTTCGTGCGAATGCAGGAAAGATGTTGTCCACTTCCATGGTCTTCGACACCGCGACCCGATTGGCGGGTATCGATGTGCCCGGCTATCGGCAATCGCACGATTTTTCCTCAGCAGAGCCTGGTATTCCGCGCGATATCGCGTCGCTGCCGCTCAATGTTCCCCGCTGTCACTGAACAGGAGTCCGTGTTGAACGGTTCATCAACGAATGTGTCCGGGAAAACGGGGTGGATTTCATCCTTGGGCGTGTTGTTTTTCCTCTCCGGTGCAGCGGCATTGATCTACCAGGTGAGCTGGCAGCGTGTCCTTTTTTCGGGTCTGGGAGCGGACACGCTGTCTGTCGCGGTCATCGTCTCGGTATTCATGCTAGGGCTTGGGCTCGGGGCGCTGATCGGGGGCTGGGCCGCGGACCGTGCCACAAATCCACTGCGATGGTTCCTCGCAGTGGAGCTTGGCATTGCGTGTTATGGCGTATGTAGCGTCGCTGTAATCGATCTGGTCATGATGCATGCTGGTGGGCTTGGGCATGGGGTCGTCGTGTTCGGTGCACTGTTTGCGTTGATCGTGCCGACAACCTTGATGGGGATGACCTTGCCGATCCTGGTGATCCTGCTGGACCGTGTTGTCCGCAACGTAGGTGAGGCGACAGGTTCGCTTTATCTTGCCAATACGATGGGCGCGGCATCGGGGGCCATCGGGACCGGTCTTTATCTGTTTCATTTCATGGACTTGCGGCAGGTCACCTGGCTGGCGGCAGCCATCAATGCAACGGTCGCCCTCGGCGGATGGTTTCTGGTACGGAGGGCGGCGGCATGAGCTTGAAATGGATGCCGCGGGGTGTTGCTTTCCTTGTGGGCGCGGCGAGTCTGGTGCAGGAGGTGCTGTGGGTGCGGCTTGCGGGATTCGCGACCGGTGGTCTGCCGGAGACATTCGCGATGATCCTTGCGTTGTATCTTCTGGGTATCGCGGTAGGAGCTCAGCTAGGGCGTCGTCTGTGCGTTGGCCGGGTCTTGGACATCAGGCGTCGCGCGTCGCTCGTGCTGTTGCTGTCCGCGCTGGTCGATATCGCCGCCCCTTTCCTGTTTTCTTGGGGGATCGGTTTTCTTCCCGTGACTGTGGCAATGCTGCCACTGGTGATCGCAACCGCTGCGCTGAAGAGCGCATTGTTCCCGGTGGTGCACCATCTGGGCAGCAATGATGCAGTGGCATGGAAAGGGGGGTCGTTCTCCAAGGTCTACTTCGCCAATGTGGCCGGATGTACCCTCGGTCCACTGATCGTCACGCTCTGGCTGATGGACGTGATGGCGATGGAGCAGCTTTTTGTTGGTGTCGCGACTGTCACCGCGGTGGCAGGGATGTGGCTGGCCGGCCTTCGCCTATTGGCGGTGCCTGCAGTGGTGGTCGCGATTGCGGCACTTGTACTCCAGCCTGCATTGCCGGCGCTTGCCAGCCGCATCGTGATGGCGACGGGAGGGACTCAGGCCAACTGGCTGCTTGAGCGCAAGGAAGGAATCATCCATACGATCGCCGACCCACAGGGAGACATCGTATTTGGCGGCAACGTGTACGACGGGCGCATCAACGTCGATCTGCGATTGAACAGCAACAAGATCGATCGTGTCTATGCAGCCATGGCGGCTGTGCCGAATCCCAAGCGTGTGCTCGTGATCGGTCTTAGCGGCGGCAGCTGGACGCGTGTGATTGCATCATTCCCGACTGTGGAGCGCGTGGACGTTGTCGAGATCCATCCGGGCTATCTCGAGTTGATCGCCGGTCACCCACAGGTCGCACCGATCCTGCAGGATCCGCGTGTCCACATCCATATCGACGACGGTCGTCGCTGGTTGAGGGCACAAGGGGGCGCGCGCTACGATGCGGTCGTGGTAAACAGTACCTTCCACTGGCGTTCTGGTGTGACGATGCTTCTCTCTCAGGAGTTCTTTCGCCTGGTTGACGCCCATCTGTCCGATTCAGGCGTAGCGTTGGTGAATGCCACCGGGTCTCCAGAGGTCCTCAAGACGGCAGTTTCGGAGTTTCCGCAGGCCTATCTGTTTGGCAACAGTGTCATCATGTCACGGCGCGACTTCCGCGATACGCTTCGCGCTGGTAGCGAAGCCATTTACGCGACTCGGATGCATGGCCGGCCGGTCTTTGATCCGGCCAATGCGTCTGATGTGGCCGCTGTGCGGAAGGTCACCGCGGCCGATCTGGTGGGCGTTGATGTGGTGGAAGAGCGGGTCGGGCGATCAGTCGAGGTCAATACTGATCTGAGAATGTTGACCGAGTATAAATATGGGGCATCGTCCCGATGATCGGGGGGATGGGGATATCAGCGGGAATCAAACGATGAATTCAGTAGCTACCACCAACCTCGTTGGCATCACCGGCATCGCTCGTCGCCTTGTGCAGGATGGCGCCCTGGAGGAAGCCGCTGCGCGGACGGCAATGGAACAGGCGGCCGCTGCCAAGGTGCCGCTGCCGCAGTGGTTTGCCGAGAAGAAGCTGGTGTCGGCGTCGCAGCTGGCGGCGGCCAATGCCTTGGAATTCGGCATGCCGCTGATGGATGTGTCTGTATTCGACGCTAGCCAGAACGCGGTCAAGCTGGTCAGCGAGGAGTTGCTCCAGAAGTACCAGGTGCTGCCGCTGTTCAAGCGCGGCAACCGGTTGTTCGTGGGGGTGAGCAACCCGACCCAGACCCGGGCGCTGGACGATATCAAGTTCCATACGAACCTGGTGGTCGAGGCTATCCTGGTGGACGAGGACCAGATTCGTCGCACCTTGGAGCAGTGGCAGGCCAATAACGCTTCGTTTGGCTCGTCAATGGGGGACGACGACGACGAAATGGGGGAGCTGGACGTCTCCACCGGGGACGAGGACATGGGCGCCGGCGGGGATTCCGGGGTCGATGCCAAAGGCGACGACACGCCGGTGGTGAAGTTCGTCAACAAGGTGCTGGTGGATGCGATCCGGCGTGGAGCCTCCGACATCCATTTCGAGCCCTATGAAGACGATTACCGGGTGCGCTTGCGGATCGATGGCCTGCTGAAGAATGTGGCCAAGGCGCCGGTCAAGCTGAGCCAGCGCATCGCCGCCCGCCTGAAGGTGATGTCGCAGCTGGATATCGCCGAGAAGCGGGTGCCGCAGGACGGGCGCATCAAGCTCAACCTGTCCAAGACCAAGCAGATCGACTTCCGCGTGAGCACCTTGCCGACCCTGTTCGGCGAGAAGGTGGTGCTGCGTATTCTGGACGGCAGCGCAGCCAAGCTGGGCATCGAGAAGCTGGGCTACGAGGCGGACCAGCAGAAGCTGTTCCTGGATGCGATCCACAAGCCCTACGGCATGGTGCTGGTGACCGGGCCGACCGGTTCCGGCAAGACGGTGTCGCTGTATACGGCCTTGGGCATCCTCAACGACGAGACGCGCAACATCTCCACCGCCGAGGATCCGGTGGAAATCCGCCTGCCCGGCGTCAATCAGGTCCAGCAGAACAACAAGCGCGGCATGACGTTTGCCGCGGCCTTGCGCTCGTTCCTGCGCCAGGACCCGGACATCATCATGGTCGGCGAAATCCGCGACCTGGAGACTGCCGAGATTGCGATCAAGGCGGCGCAGACCGGCCACATGGTGCTATCGACGCTGCACACCAACGATGCACCGCAGACCATCGCGCGCTTGATGAACATGGGCATTGCGCCGTACAACATCACTTCGTCGGTGACCCTGGTGATCGCGCAGCGTCTGGCGCGTCGGTTGTGCAACAACTGCAAGCGTAAGTCGACCTTGCCCGAGCATGCGTTGCTGGCCGAAGGCTTCACGCCGGCGCAGATCGCTGCCGGTATCGAACTGTACGAGGCGGTCGGTTGCGACGAGTGCACCGAAGGCTACAAGGGCCGTACCGGTATCTATCAGGTGATGCCGATGACCGACGAGATCGGCGCGATCGTGCTGGAAGGCGGCAATGCGATGCAGATCGCCGAGGCCGCGCAAAGTATCGGCATCCGTGATCTGCGCCAGTCGGCCTTGATGAAGGCCGCGCATGGGGTGACCAGCCTGGCCGAGATCAATCGGGTGACCAAGGACTGAGCGCCCTCATCCGCCCTTCGGGCACCTTCTCCCGCGGGCGGGAGAAGGGAGTTTTGTCGGCGTTGTGTTGCAGGCAGATGTTCTGCTGATTTGCCTCGGTATCCGCGGTTTGCGCCAGTCGGCCTTGATGAAGGCCGCGCATGGGGTGACCAGCCTGGCCGAGATCAATCGGGTGACCAAGGACTGAGCGCCCTCATCCGCCCTTCGGGCACCTTCTCCCGCAGGCGGGAGAAGGGAGCTTTGTCGACGTTGTGTTGCAGGCAGGTGCTCTGCTGATTTGCCTCGGTATCCGCGGTTTGCGCCAGTCGGCCTTGATGAGGGCCGCGCATGGGGTGACCAGCCTGGCCGAGATCCATCGGGTGACCAAGGACTGAGCGCCCTCATCTGCCCTTCGGGCACCTTCTCCCGCGGGCGGGAGAAGGGCATGTAGCGTGCTGTGTGTTGCGGGATGTTGGTGCCTTGAGCCGCCCTCGGGCAGTTTCTTGCGGGACTTGAAAAGGCTGGGCGGCGGGGAGTCGAATCGGGGATTGGAGAATCGATGGCGAGCCGTGCGTGCGCTGATATCGACTTGGCTTTGGCCCCACGGGAGCAATCGAAGCTGTAACGCCTTCCCGATTCCCGATTCCCGATTCCCGATTCCCGATTCCCGACTCCCGACTCCCCCAATCCCAACCCAAATCCCAATCCCAATCCCCAATCCCGGCCTCCCTACTCCATCCCCAACTTCTTGAGCTTGTAACGCAGCGCCCGAAACGTGATGCCCAGCTGCGCGGCGGTCTTGGTCTTGTTCCAGCGGTTTTCTTCCAGCGCCTTCTGGATCGCGGCGCGTTCCAGTTGCTCGATGTAGGAGGGTAGGGCGGCCGAGGCGGGGTCGATGTCGACCACGGCTTCGCGCGGTTCGACGGCGGCGCTGCCGGGCGTGGCGGCGAGGCGGTGCCCGCCGTGGGCAGGCAGGCGCAGGTCGGTGGCGCTGATCTGGTCGTCTTCGGCCAGGGCAAGGGCGCGTTCGAGGATGTTTTCCAGTTCGCGCACGTTGCCGGGGAAGCCGTAGTGATTCAGTGCGTCTAGCGCGGATTGGGTCAGCAGTGGAATGGGGCGGCCGTGACCGTGCGCCAGGCGCGCGATGATGGCAGCGGCCAGTTGCGGCAAGTCGCCGCCGCGTTCGCGCAGCGGTGGCACGCGCAGTTCGATCACGTTGATGCGGTAGTACAGGTCATGCCGAAAGCGGCCGTCGGAGACCAGGTCGCCCAGGTCCTTGTGGGTGGCCGAGAGAATGCGCACATCCACCAGCGATTCGCTGGAGGCGCCAACCGGGCGCACCGACTTTTCCTGGATGGCGCGCAGCAGCTTGACCTGCATCTGCAACGGCAATTCGGCCACTTCGTCCAGGAACAACGTACCGCCGTGGGCGGCCTGGAATAGCCCGGGCTTGTCGGCATGCGCGCCGGTGAAGCTGCCTTTCTTGTGGCCGAAGAATTCGCTTTCCATCAGCTCGGCGGGAATGGCGCCGCAGTTGACCGGCACGAACGGGCCGGCGGCACGTGCGCCTTGCTCGTGGATAGTGCGTGCGACCAGCTCCTTGCCCACGCCCGATTCACCGACGATGTAAACCGGCGCCTGGCTGCGCGCGACCTTGCCGATGGTGGCGCGCAGGCTTTCCATGGCGCTGGAGTCGCCGAGCAGGCGGCTGGCCTGTTCCGGTGGTGGCGCGGGCGGAGCGGGGCGGTCGCGGTTGTTCAATTCCAGTGCGTGCTTGACCAGGCCGCGCAGCACGCCGATGTCGACCGGCTTGCTGACGAAATCGAAGGCGCCGGCTTTCAGCGCTTCCACTGCCAGGTCCATGCTGCCGAACGCGGTGATCATCGCCACCGGGGTCTGCGGGTACTGTCTGGCGATTTCGGTGACCAGTTCGATGCCATTGCCGTCAGGCAAGCGCATGTCGGTCAGGCACAGATCGTAGGGATTGTTCGCCAGCAATTCGCGGGCTTCGGCCAGATTGGCGGCGGTGCTGATGCGCAGCCCCATGCGGCCCAGGGTGAGAACAAGCAACTCGCGGATATCACGCTCGTCATCGACAACCAGGGCGCTTTTGGGTTCGTTCATGGGACGCACGATAGCCCAGCGTGATGATGGTCGACAATTGTCGACCGGGTCGCGGCTCAACGATTCCCCTGCAGCGCAGGGGCATCCATGTGGTTTTTTGAGCGTTTGCGACGAGCAGATGCCAGTCGGCGAAGGGGGCGTGTCCAAGGGCAGCGTTTTCGAACGGATCTGCTGACGAGAGCCTCATCCGCCCACGCCCGCGCGACCTGACAGCCTGTTGCTGCGGGGCATTGGCATCGTCGGTGACTGCGATTTTCTGGTATCGGACAACCTGCGCGATCGACTCGATATCACCACATCAGATATCCCACCCAGCCGACAGCCGAGCACTCACTTCCGAAGTAATCCGTTTGGCCCCTGCAACGAAATCCGGAAACACGCGCCGCCGCCGGGGATCGAGACGTACTCCAGTTGTGCCTGGTTGGCGCGGCAGAGTTCCTGGGCGATGTACAAGCCCAGGCCAGTGCCGTGTTCGGAGGTGGTATAGAACGGGCGGAACAGCTGCGCGGCGACGGCTTCGGGGATGCCGGGGCCGCGGTCCACGACATCGATCACCGCCATGCGCTCAAGGCGTTCGACGCGCAACTTGACCCGTGCCGGTTCATCCATCACCCGACCGTACTTGAGTGCGTTGTGGACCAGCGCGGTGAGGATCTGGTGCAGATGCTTGGGGTCGACCAGGGCATGCACCGAGCTGCCCTGGATGCTGGCCTCCAGGATGTCGGTCTCCATGGACAAGGTCTGCCGGTACTCGACCACGAAGCGCCGCACGAATACGGCCAGATCCAGGTTGTCAGGGGTGGCGCGTTCCCGGCGCGCCAGTGCGAGCACGCTTTCGACGATGCCGTTGGTGCGCTGACATTGCTGATGAATGATCTGCAGCAGGCGACGGTCGGCATCGCCGATGTCCGGCGACTCCTCCAGCAACTGCGAGGCGTAGCTGATTGCGGCCAGCGGGTTGCGAATCTCGTGCGCCAGGCTGGCCGAAAAGCGCCCCATCGCCGACAACGTCAGCGATTCGGCGCGACGCGACACCACCGTGGCGTCGTCCAGAAACACCAGCACCAGGTCGCTGTCGGCGAGCAGGCGCACGAAGCGCGGCTGCACTTCCGGGCGGTCGGCGCCGAGTTGCAGCGGGGCTTCTTCCTGGCGCCAGCCACTACGCCAGCGCTGTAGCCGGCGGGCCAGTTCCGGGGTGAGCGTCACCAGCGATAGGTCGGCCGGCGCATTGCGTGGGTCGCCATCGCCAAGCAGGGCCAGTGCCGCCTCGTTGGCCAGCGAGATGCGGTTATGCGCATCCACCACCAGGACACCGGTGCGCATGCGCCGGATGATCAGCTCGTTGATCTCATACAGATTGGCGACCTGCGCACCGCGCTCTTCGGCCAAGACCTGGTTGCGGCGCGCGCGCGAGGCGATCTGCTCGCAGATGAAGGCCACTGCGACGTAGCTGGTGGCAAACATCGCAAGCTCCGCGACCGGGCGGGTGGTGCCGCCGCCCTCGAGCAGGGTCCACAGGTATTCCAGCAGGATGGCCGCGCTGGCGAGCACGGCGATGCTCATGCCGTAGCGCAGCCGTAGCAGGATCGAGGCGGCCGCCACGTTGAACAGCAGCATCATCGCAATGCCGGCGCTGGCCCCTGGCAGCGCATGCGTGGCCAGGGTTGCGGCCAGGATGTCGGCCACCACCGCGCATAACACGGTCGCAGTGAGGCGGCGTTCGCTGCGGCCCCAGAACAGCAGCGGGATCGCCAGGCACAGGTAGCCGATCGCCACGCTGGCGGCCAGGTGCGGGTAGCGCGGTTCGGGGATGGCATCGGACAAGGGGCTGAACACCAGTGCGGCGATCAGGCCGGCGACCAGCACCCGGTACAACGAAAAAAAGTACAGCTCGCGCTGCGGCGCGGACTGGATCCGGGCGATGAGCGATGCGATGGATGCCAAGCCGATTTCCCGCTGGAGCGAGTCGCGAGTATAGGCAGGTGCGCGGTCTGCGCAGCGCTTGTACACAGAGCCGGTCCGCGCGCAAGCGCTCCGATCAGGCCGCCGATCCCGGCGAATTTTGCGCCGCACGGCGTGGTCGGCCACAATAGGCGGCCCGTTCGCGTCCCATGACGTGCCGCCCCGGCGGTCTGCGTTGCACGCAGCGGTCGTTTCCTTTTCCCACGGTGACGCATGAATTTCCACGAATACCAGTCAAAACAGCTGCTTGCCGAGTACGGCATCCCCGTTCCGGCCGGCAAGGTCGCGGCGACCCCGGACGAAGCGGTTGAAGTCGCCAATTCCCTGGGCAAGGGGCCCTGGATGGTGAAAGCGCAGATCCACGCGGGCGGCCGCGGTAAGGCTGGCGGCGTCAAGTTCTGCAAGACCACCGACGACGTGAAGGCCGCAGCGGCCAAGATGCTCGGCACCAAGATGTCCACCTACCAGACCGCCGGCGTCGAGCTGCCGATCAATCTGGTGCTGGTGACCACCGCCGGCGAGATCGTCAAGGAGCTGTACCTGTCGATCCTGGTCGACCGCGGCACCAAGACCATCACCTACATCGCCTCGAGCGAGGGTGGCGTGGAGATCGAGCAGGTTGCGGCCGAAACGCCGGAACTGATCCACGCGCTCAACGTCGATTTCGTCGAAGGCGTGCAGGGCTACCACGGCCGCGATTTCGGCTTCAAGCTCGGCCTGACCGCCAAGCAGGCCGGCCAGTTCGCCAGCATCATGGTGAACCTGTACAAGCTGTTCAACGAAAAGGATCTGGCGCTGGTTGAAATCAACCCGCTGGCGATCCTGGACGACGGCAACCTGTACGCGCTGGACGGCAAGTTCGACAGCGACGACAACGCCGCGTTCCGTCAGAAGCAGTTGATCGCCATGCGCGACAAGACGCAGGAAGACGAGACCGAAGTCACCGCCTCGGAGCTGGACATCAACTACGTCACCATGGACGGCAACATCGGTTGCATGGTCAACGGTGCCGGTCTGGCCATGGCTACCATGGACGTCATCAAGCTCAACGGCGGCGAGCCGGCGAACTTCCTGGACGTGGGCGGCGGTGCCAACAAGCAGCGCGTCATCGAAGCGTTCAAGCTGATCCTGTCCTCGGACAAGGTCGAAGGCATCTTCGTCAACATCTTCGGCGGCATCGTCCGCTGCGACATGATTGCCGAAGGCATCATCGCCGCGGTCAAGGAAGTGGGCGTCAAGGTTCCGGTCGTGGTGCGCCTGGAAGGCACCAACGTGGAAGAAGGCAAGCAGCTGCTGCGCGACAGCGGCATGGCCATCATCCCGGCCGACAACATCAACGACGGCGCCAAGAAAGTCGTTGAAGCTGTCAAGAACGCCGCCTGATCCACGACACCGAAGGAACTATCCATGTCCGTTTTGATTAACAAGAACACCAAGGTGATCGTGCAGGGCTTCACCGGCCAGCAGGGCACCTTCCACGCCACTCAGATGATCGAGTACGGCACCCAGGTCGTCGGCGGCGTGACCCCCGGCAAGGGCGGCACCACGCATATCGACCTGCCGGTGTTCAACACCGTGGCCGACGCCGTGCAGAGCACCGGCGCCGATGCCTCGGTGATCTACGTGCCGCCGCCGTATGCGGCCGACGCGATCCTGGAAGCGGCTGCGGCCGGCATCAAGGTCATCGTCTGCATTACCGAGGGCATCCCGGTGCTGGACATGCTGCGCGTCAAGAACGTGCTGACCCGTTCGCATCCGGACACCGTGCTGATCGGGCCGAACTGCCCCGGCGTGATCACTCCGGGCGAGTGCAAGATCGGCATCATGCCGGGCCACATCCACAAGCCGGGCAAGATCGGCATCGTGTCGCGTTCGGGCACCCTGACCTATGAAGCGGTCAAGCAGACCACCGAAGTGGGCCTGGGCCAGAGCACCTGCATCGGGATCGGTGGCGACCCGATCAACGGCCTGAACTTCGTCGACTGCCTCAAGCTGTTCAACGAAGACCCGCAGACCGAAGGCATCATCATGGTCGGCGAAATCGGTGGCGACGCCGAGGAAGCCGGTGCCGAGTACATCAAGCAGTTCGTCAAGAAGCCGGTGGTCGGCTTCATCGCCGGTGCGTCGGCTCCGGCCGGCAAGCGCATGGGCCACGCCGGTGCCATCGCATCGGGCGGCAAGGGCACGGCCGAAGGCAAGTTCGCGGCGATGGAAGCCGCTGGCGTCAAGACCGTCCGTTCGCCGGGCGATCTGGGGGCGGCGATTGCTGCGCTGGTGAAGTAAGCACGCCCCACGCGCAAGCGTGTGAGCGTCAGAAAGGCCGCCTTCGGGCGGCCTTTTTGTTGGTGCTTGGGAGCTTGCCCTCATCCGCCCTTCGGGCACCTTCTCCCGCAGGCGGGAGAAGGGAGGGGCAAGCGCAGGTGTGAGTGTTGTGGCGGTAGGAGTTACAACTGTGCAGCAGCGGCAGAAGCAGAAGGAGAAGGAGAAGGAGAAGGAGAAGGAGAAGGAGCGTTAGGTCAGACGCAGACCGATCCACCGGCTGCCGTTTGCCTTGGATTTTCCCTCTCCCGCTTGCGGGAGAGGGGCGGGGGTGAGGGCAGCTTTCCTTACATCCCCAACAGCCGCAGCCGATAGTGAGCAGCGGCGCTCCACACCAAGCTGTGAGCTCTCCAGACCTGGGAGCTCCCGATGCGCACCGGTGAAAAAATCCGCTTTGCAAAAACCTTGCGGCGCGAGATGACCGCCGCCGAGCGTGTGCTTTGGTACCGCCTGCGTGATCGGCGTCTGTTGGGATTCAAGTTCCGCAGGCAGTGTCCGGTGGGCCCATATGTCGCCGATTTCGCCTGCCTGGAACGCGCGCTGATCGTGGAACTAGACGGCAGCCAACATCTGGATGCGCCCTCCGATGCCGCGCGCGAGGCCTTCCTGGACCGCAAGGGCTTCCAGCTGCTGCGCTTCTGGAATAATGAGGTGCTGGTGCGCACCGACGCTGTCTGCGACGCGATTGCGCAACGGCTCTGCGTTGCCTGCTTCTCTCTTCCTCCTTCCGGCGTTCGGTAGGAATCTGCAAAAGGCTGCCGATATGTCCCAGACCCTCCGCATCGCCATGGCCCAGTTCGACTTCCCGGTCGGTGCCGTGACGCAGAACACCGATCGCATCATCGAGTACATCGCCGCAGCGCGCGACGAGTTCGATGCCGACATCGTGCTGTTTCCCGAACTGGCGATCAGCGGCTACCCGCCGGAAGATCTGCTGTTGCGGCCCGGCTTTCTGGCCCATTGCGAGCAGGCGTTGGCACGGATTGCGGCTGCCACGTGCGGCATCGTTGCAGTAGTCGGCTGGCCGCAAAGCGCCGGCAGCGTGGTCTACAACGCCGCCAGCGTGCTGCGCGACGGGCGGATCGAGGCAACTTACCGCAAACGCGAATTGCCCAACTACGCGGTGTTCGACGAGCGCCGCTATTTCGACGTAGATCCGGATGGCGACAACTGCGTCGTCACGGTCAAGGGCGTGCAGGTGGGCGTGGTGATCTGCGAAGACCTCTGGTTTGCCGAGCCGCTGGCCAACACCGTCAAGGCCGGCGCCGAATTGGTGCTGGTGCCCAACGCCTCGCCGTACGAGCGCGGCAAGCACGCACAACGCGATGCGTTGCTGGCCGAACGCACGCGCGAGAGCGGAGCGGCCATTGCCTATCTCAACGTGGTCGGCGGGCAGGACGCGCTGGTGTTCGATGGCGCCTCGGTGGTGGCCGATGGCGATGGCACCGTGCATCCGGCCGCCGCCGCCTTTGTCGATCAATGGCTGGTGGTGGACTACGCCGCCGGCGAGCGCCGCTTCACCCCGGTGGCCTGGGTGGACGATGGCGACGAGAGCATGGACGCGCTGGCCTGGCGCGCGGTGGTGCGTGGCCTGCAGGATTACTGCCGCAAGAACGGCTTCAGCAAGGTGTGGCTGGGGCTGTCCGGCGGTATCGATTCGGCGCTGGTACTGGCGATGGCGGTCGATGCGCTGGGCGGCGATAACGTCACCGCCGTGCGGCTGCCGTCGCGCTACACCGCCGGTCTGTCCAACGATCTGGCCGAGGAGCAATGCCGTGCGATGGGCGTGAAGCTGGAAACCATCGCGATCGAGCCGGCCTTCGAAGGCTTGCTCGCCGCGTTGGGCCCGATGTTCGAGGGCACCCAGCCGGATATCACCGAAGAAAATCTGCAGTCGCGCAGCCGTGGTGTGATCCTGATGGCGCTGTCCAACAAGTTCGGCGGGCTACTGCTGACCACCGGCAACAAGAGCGAGTACGCGGTGGGCTACGCCACCATTTACGGCGATATGTGCGGTGGCTACGCGCCGCTGAAGGATCTGTACAAGACCGAAGTGTTCGGCCTGGCGAAATGGCGCAACACCGTCGGCGGTGCGCCGGTCATTCCGCCAGCGGTGATCTCGCGTCCGCCATCGGCCGAGTTGCGCGACAACCAGACCGACCAGGATTCGCTGCCGCCCTACGATGTGCTCGACGGCATCCTGTACCGCTATGTCGACCAGGAGCAGTCGCGCGATGAGATCGTCGCCGCCGGTTATGCGGCCGACACCGTCGAACATGTGCTGCGGTTGGTGCGAATCAACGAATGGAAGCGCCATCAGGCCGCGCCCGGGCCGAAGGTGTCGCGGCGCGCGTTCGGTCGCGAGCGGCGTTACCCGATCACCAATGGGTATCGCGGCCAATGAGGCCCCGCTTGCGGCGCGCGCGGCAATGCGGCGCCGCTGTCTGCCTGGTTCCACGCTGGGGTTGGGCGCCGATGAGGTTCGGCAGGCCCGGCCTGCCGAACGCGGGCGAACCGGTGGAAGGCATGCGCGAGGCCATACATGCCGAAGACGCGAAGTCTTGCGCCAAGCGCCACGCATTAGGGCCGTCCGGTACAGTTCGCAAACCAGCAATGAGATTTCACCGGTATGGAAGATTGTATTTTTTGTTCAATCGTCAGTGGCAAACTGCCCGCCCATAAAATCTGGGAGGATGAAAAGCATTTAGCCTTTCTTTCTATTTTTCCTAATACTCCCGGTTTTAGCGTGGTGATCACTAAAGAGCATCGTCCGAGCTACATATTCGAGCTTCAAGATGCCGTCCTCTCGGATCTGATGATCGCGGCAAAGACAGTCGCTCTGCGCCTGGACAAAGCCTTTGATGATGTGGGGCGTACGGGGTGCATTATGGAAGGCTTTGGGATCAATCACGCGCACGTCAAACTCTTTCCGATGCACGGAACCGCAGGTGCGTGGAGGTCCATCAAATCGAATGTCGACAAATACTTTCCGAGATACGAAGGCTATATTTCTTCTCACGATCACCGCCGTGCAGACGATGAAGCATTGGCCCGGTTAGCGGCGCGCATTCGCAGCTTGAGCTAGGTGCGTAGCGCGACGATCAACGCATCAAGTTCGCTCTCCAGATCGTGGATGCAGCTCATCGGGTTTCATGGAGGCTGTCCAGTACGGCAGTTCGATGCGGCCACCGGTGAGCTGGTGGCTGGCGCGCGTGGCTGTGGCCTGCATCACACCGGCAGGAACTGTGCAAAACAAGGGGCCTTCCGGCCCCTTGCTGCACTCATGCGACGATCGAAGATCTCAGTCGCGGTTCATCTGCGCATTGCGCTGACCGGTGGCGGCAGACTTCTCGCCGGCAAACGGGTTGAGCTTGCGGATGGCCCAAGGGTACTTCGGCCAGTTGCCGGTCAGCCATGGGTGCTGCGGGTCGTTGAGCTCCAGCACGCGGCGTGCGTCGGCCGCCAGGGTCTTGTTGCCCAGGTGCGTGTAGGCCTCGGCCAGCACCGCAACGGCGTCATATTGATAGGCGCTCTGCGGATAGGTTTCCAGCAGGTAGTTGGCGCGGCCGGCAGCAGACACCCAGGCATCGCGCCGCAGGTAGTACAGCGCGTTGTCCAGCTCGTGCTGGGCAAACACGTCGCGCAGCTCGATCATCCGCTTGCGCGCGTCGGCCGCGTAGCGGCTGTTCGGGTAGCGGTCGGTGACGGTATTGAAGTCGTTATAGGCCTGCTGCGGCGACGACAGGTCGCGACGGCTCGGGTCCAGCGACCACACGCGACGCAAGAACACCGTGTCGCGGTTGCTGTTGGCCAGCCCGCGCAGGTAGTACAGATACGAGATGTTGCGGTGGGTCGGGTAGGTCCGGATGAAGCGGTCGACGCTGGACACGGTGTCGTCGTGCTTGCCGGCCTTGTACTGGGCGTAGGCGCTTTCGATCATCGCCTGCTCGGTGTACGGGCCGTACGGGTACTGGGCGATCAGGCGCTTGAAGCTGGCTTCGGCGCCAGACCAGTTACCCTTCTCCATCAAATTGTGGGCCTTGCCGTAGAGCTGCTCGACCGGCATGCCCTCGTCGGGATTCTTGTCCTTGGCACCGCGGTGGCAGCCGGTGACGACGAACGCCATGACCAGCATGAGGGCAATCAGGCGCGCAGGCGCGGAAAACGTGGACCGTCGGATCATGGGTCTGGGCAGGACGCATCAGGAAAACGAGAGCGCGATGATAGCCTAGTGGCCTGTCCGGCGACTGACTCTTGCCGCCCGGACCCCCAAATTCCCGCTTTTGCCTGAGTGCCCGTGTCCATGTCCGACCCATCTGCCGCCCCCCTCGACCCGTCCATCCGCCAGGCGATCGTGCCCGATAACGCCGCCGGACGCCGGTTCGATGCGGTGCTGGCCGAGCTGTTCCCCGAATTCTCGCGCTCGCGGCTGTCGGAGTGGATCAAGTCCGGCGACGCGCTGCTGGATGGCGCCATGGCGCGCCCACGCGACACCTTGCGCGGCGGCGAAAGCGTGCAGGTGCAGGTGGTGCTGGAAACCCAGACCCACGCCGCGCCGCAGGACATCCCGCTGAGCGTGCTGTACGAAGACGAGCAGGTGCTGGTGATCGACAAGCCGGCCGGCCTGGTGGTGCATCCGGGCGCCGGCAATCCGGATGGCACCCTGGTCAACGCGCTGCTGTTCCGGGACCCGGCGCTGGCGGCGGTGCCGCGCGCTGGTGTAGTGCACCGCCTGGACAAGGACACCAGTGGCGTAATGGTGGTGGCGCGTACCGTGCAGGCGCAGACCGCGTTGGTGGAGCAGCTGTCTGCGCGTGACGTGCATCGCCAGTATCTGGCGGTCGTGGTCGGTGCGCTGGTCTCCGGCGGCACCGCCAATGCGCCGATCGACCGTCACCCGCGCGACCGCCTGAAGATGGCGGTACGCGACGACGGCCGCGATGCGGTGACCCATTACCGCCTGCGCGAGCGCTTCCGCGCGCACACCGCGCTGGAGTGCCGGCTGGAAACCGGGCGCACCCATCAGATCCGCGTGCACATGGCGCACCTGAAATCACCGATCGTCGGCGACCCGCTGTACGGCGGCGCGCTCAAGCTGCCCAAGGGTGCCACCGACGAGCTGGTGCACGAACTGCGTACCTTCAAGCGCCAGGCGCTACATGCCGAAACCCTGGAATTCCTGCATCCGGTCAGCGGCGAACCGGTCCGCGCCAGCGCGCCGGTGCCGGCCGATCTGCAGCGCCTGATGACCGCGCTGCGCGAGGACAGCGCACGCGCAGCCGAGATGGCACGCCGCTGAGGTGGCCGTGCCCGCGCCCTTCATCCTGCCGGCGGACTGGCCAGCGCCGCCGCGTATCCGCGCGCTGACCACGCTGCGGCATGGGCTGGGCGGCTCGCTGGCGCCGTTCGACACGCTCAACCTCGGCAATCGCAACAGTGCCGATGGCGATACGCCCGAGCAGGTGGAGCGCAATCGGGCACAGCTGGTCCAGGCGCTGGCGTTGCCGAGCGTGCCGCACTGGCTGCGACAGGTGCACGGTGTGGACGTGGTGCGGGTAGACCCACCACCGGCTGCGCCCGGGCCAACGGGTGGCGCAGCGAATCAGCCACCCGGCGCGCGCGAACCGGTGGCCGATGCTGCAGTGACGTCGGTGCCTGGCGTGGTGCTGGCGATCCTCACCGCCGATTGCCTGCCGGTCGTGTTCGCTGCCGCCGACGGCAGCGAAGTGGCCGCCGCGCATGCCGGCTGGCGCGGGTTGGCCGATGGCATGCTGGAGCGCAGCGTGGCCGCCATGCGCACGCCTGCGTCGCGGCTGATCGCATGGCTGGGGCCGGCAGCCGGACCGCAGGCGTATGAAATCGGTCAGGACGTGTTCGACGCCTTCGTCGCCGACGATGCACAAGCGCAGGCCGCCTTCAGCGCCACGCGGCCGGGGCATTGGCGGGTGGATCTGTATGCGCTGGCGCGCCAGCGCCTGCTGCGTGCCGGCGTGCCAGCCAATGCGATCCATGGCGGCGGGCTGTGCACCATTTCCGATCCGCAACGCTTCTTTTCGCATCGCCGCGATCGTCGCAGCGGACGCATGGCTACGCTGGCCTGGATCACGCCCTGAGCACGCCGTTGTTTGCGCAGGTAGTGGGCCAGGCTGCGTTTGCGCAGCTGCCTGCGCCGGTGCGTGCGCTGCATTCGGTGCAGCAGCGGCAGACCTTTGTAGGAACGGCGCAGATCCAGCGCGGCCGCCACGCCTTGGTACCGTTGCTGGCGCTGTTGAGCCGGTTGCCGCGCAGTGGCGAGGTGGATGTCGAGGTGGAATTTCTGGTCGACGCGCACGGCGAGCGTTGGCATCGGCGGTTTGCTGGGTTGCCGATGTATTCGCGGTTATGGCGGCAGGGCGGCGCACTGCGCGAGCACCTGGGGGCGGTACGTTTCGAATTCGCGCTACGTGCCGATGCCGACGCGTTGTACTGGCAGGCCACGCGCGTGTGGGCGTTCGGCGTGATTCCGCTACCCGCGCGCTGGTTCGAGCAGGTGCGTTGCCGGGAACATGCCGACACCGGCCGCTATGGATTTTTCGTCGACGTGCACCTGCCGCTGGTGGGGCCGTTCATTCGCTACGAGGGTTGGCTTGAGCCAGGTTCAATCGCCGCAGGTTGATATGCGCAGTGCGCCGGCCACCATCGTGTTCGATGGCGTGTGCCTGCTGTGCAATGGCTGGGTCAAGTTCCTGCTGCGCCACGATCGGCGCAGGCGTTATCGCTTTGCCGCGATGCAGGGGCAAGCCGGGCGCACGCTGCTGCTGCAGCATGGGCTGGATCCCGATGATCCGTTGTCGTTTCTGCTGGTGGACGATACCGGAGCATGGACCGACAGCGATGCCATCGTGCGCGTGCTGGCGGGATTGGGTGGCTTGTGGCGCGTGGTCACCGTGTTGCGCGTGGTGCCACGCGGCCTGCGCGATATCGGTTACCGCCTGATCGCACGCAACCGCTATCGCTGGTTCGGCCGGACCGAGCACTGCATGCTGCCCACACCCGAGCAGCGCACGCGGTTTCTGGATTGACCCTCACTGCCGGCAAGCCATCTCCGCGTAGGAGCGCATCTGTGCGCAGGCGGCCTTACCGGCAATGCTTCCTCGCGCCCGAGGGCGCTCCCACGGTGATGTGCGATGCGCTGTGCTGGCGTCTTATGCCGCCGCGCTTTTGAAACGTGCGCGCACGCCATTCGGGTTGCCGCTGTGCGCAGGCTGCAGGCGGAAGATCGACACTGCATCGGCCAGTTGCACGGCCTGTTCTTCCAGGCTGCGCGCGGCGGCGGTGGCTTCTTCCACCAGCGCGGCATTGCGTTGGGTCACTTCGTCCAGCTGCGCGACCGTGCGGTTGACCTGCTCGATGCCGCTGGATTGCTCGGCACTGGCCGAGGTGATCTCGCTCATGATGTCGGTGACGTGTTTGACCGAGCCGACGATCTCGCGCATGGTCGCGCCGGCGCGGTGCACCAGGCCCGAACCCAGCTCCACCTTGTCGGTGGAATCGGCGATCAGCGTCTTGATTTCCTTGGCCGCATCGGCCGAGCGCCTTGCCAACGCACGCACTTCCGATGCCACCACGGCAAAACCGCGGCCCTGTTCGCCGGCACGTGCGGCTTCTACCGCAGCGTTGAGCGCCAGGATATTGGTCTGGAACGCGATGCTGTCGATGACGCCGATGATCTCGCCGATCTTGCGCGAGGCAGTGCTGATCTGGCCCATGGTGGCGACCACGTCGTCCATCACCTGGCCGCCACTCTGCGCCACTTCGCCGGTACCTACGACCAGGCGATTGGCTTGCAGTGCGTTCTCGGCGTTTTGCTTCACGGTGGAGGTGAGCTCTTCCATCGAGCTTGCGGTTTCTTCCAGGTTGGCCGCCTGCTGCTCGGTGCGTTCGGACAGGTCCGTGTTGCCGGCGGCGATTTCCACTGCGGCCTGGCCAATGGTGTCCGATGCGCTCTGGATGCCGCCGATGATTTCGGTCAGGCGGGTGACGGTCTGGTTGGTGTCGTCGCGCAGACGCGCGAAGATGCCATGCGCATCGCCGTCCACGCGCTGGGTGAGGTCACCTTCGGCCAGCGCAGCGATCACGCGGGCCAACGCGCTCAGATGAATTTCCACCGAGTCGTAGATGCGGTTGATGCCTTGCGCCAGGGTTGACAGCACGCCATCCATGCCATCGATCTGCATGCGATGGCTGAAATCGCCGGCGGCGGCGTCGTCGATGATCTGGATCAGCGCCTGCTCCGCGTTGACCTGCGCGGTGACGTCCATCCACTGCGCGATGGTGCCAAGTTTGCTGCCATCGGCGGCAATGATCGGGCTGTAGACGAAGTCGATCTGGCGGCCAAAGAACGGCGCACGCACGGCTTTTGAGGCGTTCAATGCGCGCATGCGATCGATCGCAGCCTGGCTGTCCGGATAGATGTCGCCGATGCTGCCGCCGACGAAGCCTTCGGCGTGGAAGGTGGGACGGAAGCTCTGCACATCCGGCTCGATCAGCTTGAGCATGGCGAGCAGCTTGCGGTTGGCGAACAACACCTGGCCATCGTCGTCTGCGATGCGGATCATGGTGTCCAGATCGTCGAGCGCCTTGATCACGAACTGGCCATGGCGCAGGCCTTGTTCCATCACATCGATACGGATGGCGAGCTTGTCCTGGGCATCCTGCAGCGCATGCAGCAGCGGTGCGAGTTCGCCGGAGGCGTTGCGCAGGTCCAGACGCTGGGAGCGCCCTTCGCCGATTGCCACCGCCGTGCGCACGGCTTGCTGCAGCTGCGCAGCGTGACGCCGGCGCGCCCACCACCAGAGGCCGGCGCTTGCCGCGCCCAGCACCAGCAGGGCGGGCAGCAAGCGTCCTAGCCCGCTCAGAAAGCCGCCGGGCAACAGCGTGGCGGCGTACCAGGTGAGCAAAGCCAGCAGCCCGATGTGTGCAGCGGCAGGCAGCCATGCAGTCCAGGTGGTGCGCGCAACGTGTCGACCGGCAGGCGGTTGGGCAACGAGGGCGGCATCGCGTGGGGGCACCATAGGCTGAGTCCGACTGAGGGGTCTGATATAGGGAGCGGTATCCGGCAGTCCGTGGGCTGCAGTGTGGTATCGGCGGCTGAGCCCGAATAATGAAGGTGTGAAGGCGCCGTTCGTCCGAATGTGACACTCAGGTCCCGAAAAACCTTGATGTCATTGATATGGAAGCGATTTCGGTGAGGCCGTGTATGTACACTGGACGTGATCAGGCGCCTGAAACGCCAATTTGATTGTAAATTCTGAGTGAAAAATAGACCCTTACGGCGAACACCCGGCAGCTCGGGCGACGTGCCGTCTGTCGCGGACGCGCCCCTTCAAGGGTGGTGATGGCTCGGTTATCGACGACGCGCGCGATGCTGTCGGACGCCCACTCCGCTGCATGGAATCGCCGGCTGGATGGCTGCGTAGCGCAGCGAGGTCCGACGCTCAGACCAGTCAGCGACAGTGCGGTGGCCGCGCCTTAGACGCCTGTGCGGGAGCATTTGCTTCGCACCACCTGTTCAATCGCATCGTGAGATTCACCCACAAAAAACCGGCCGTCTCGCGACGACCGGTTTTATCGAGTGCATCCGTCAGCGCAGGGCCGACGGCGCGCTAGCCGAGGGTCAGACCGCCGCTAGGCGGATGATGCGCGGTGGCCGACGCAGTGCTGACGGCATGCGGTTCTGCGGACCAGCACACCTCCTGGCTGCACGACACGTCGAGCGCCGCCATTACTTGGCAGGCGCGGCCTGCGCATCGTCCGGCAGAGCCCAGGCGATGACGCTGTCGCCCGACTTGGTTTCCATGCGGTCGTGTCCACCGACGGCAGCCACGATGTACTGCTTGCCGTTGATGGTGTAGCTCATCGGCGCTGCCTGGGGGCCGGCGGGGACACGGGTCTCCCAGACCTGCTTGCCGGTGCGGGTGTCGAAGCCGCGCATGAAGTCGTCCAGGGTCGCGCCGATGAAGGTCACGCCGCCGGCGGTGGCCAGCGAGCCGCTGTTGTTGGGCGTGCCGATCTCGAACTTGGTCTTGGACGGGATGCCCATCGGACCCTGGTCGTAACCGGTGCCCAGCGGACGGCGCCACAGCACCTGCTGCGTGCGCAGGTCCACACCGGCGATGTAGCCCCACGGCGGTGCCACGCACGGCGTGTTGAGCGGCGACATCCACGGTTCCTTGCGCGCGCCATAGGCCAGGCCCTTCTGTGCCATATAGCCGGGCGTCTTGCTCTTGCCGTCGAACACCGAGACCACGCCCAGCTCGTTCATTTTCTCGCGGGTATAGACCTGCAAGGTGTAGGGCAGGCGATTGCTGTTCATGACCATGATGCCGCGCTGCAGATCCACCGACACGCCGCCCCAGTTGATGCCGCCGTGGTTGCCGGTGAAGGCTAACGAGCCCTGCAAGGTCGGTGGGGTGAACATGCCTTCGTAACGCAGCTGCTTGAACTGGATGCGGCAGGCCAACTGGTCGAACGGGGTCATGCCCCAGGCATCGGATTCGATGATGGTCTCGTACTCACGGCTCGGCGCGCCCACGGTGTTGGGCATGCCTGGCGAAATCGGCTGAGTGGCCGCGGTCCAGTCGCCGTGATCGGTGCCCTGCGGCACGGCGATCTGCCTGACCGGCATGAGCGGGGCACCGGTGGCGCGGTCCAGCACGAACACCTGGCCGGACTTGGTGGCCTGGATCACCGCAGGACGCGTACCGCCGCCAGCAATCGGCCAATCGACCAGGTTCGGCTGCGGACCGATGTCATAATCCCACAGATCGTGGTTGACGGTACGGAAGTGCCAGCGCTCCTTGCCGGTGGCGGCATCCACCGCAACCAGCGAGGCGGTGTATTCCTCGTCCTGCGGGGTGCGGCCCTTGCCGAAGAAGTCGCCGGAGGCGTTGCCGGTGGGCAGGTAGACCAGGCCGAGCTCATCGTCGGCGGACATCAGCGACCAGACGTTCGGGGTCGAACGGGTGTAGGTCTGGCCGGCCGGCGGCTCGGCGGTGATCGCCGGGTTGCCAAGGTCCCAGGCCCAGCGCAGCTGGCCGGTGAGCGCGTCGAAGCCACGCACCACGCCCGACGGCGCATCGCCTTCCTGACCATCGCGGACCTGGCCGGTCGGCTGGATCACCACCCCGCGCATCACCACCGGCGGCGAGGTCGGGCCGACGAAGCCCGGCTTGGTGTTGCCGGTACCGGCATTCAGATCGACATAGCCGTTGTTGCCGAAGCTGGTGCAGAGCTTGCCGGTCTGCGCGTCCAGCGCGCCGAGGCGGCCATCGACCATCGGCCAGAAGATCCGGGTCGGGCACTCGGCGGTGCCCTCGGGCGCCTGGTAATACGACACACCACGGCAGGTGGTGGCAGCAACGCCAGCCATCGCCTTGGGGTTGGTCTGCGGATCGAAGCGCCAGCGCTCCTTGCCGTTGGCCGCTTCCACCGCAATCACCTTCTGGGTGGGGGTGCAGATGTAGAGCAGGTCGCCGATCTTGAGCGGGGTGTTCTGGAAGGCGTAGCCCAGCTTAGAGCCGGCCGGCTTCAGGTCGCCGGTATGGAATTCCCAGGCCACCTTGAGGTTCTTCACGTTGTCCGGGGTGATCTGCGCACCGGGCGTGTAGTGGTTGGACAGGTTGGAGCCGGCATAGGCGGTCCAGTTGCTGGCGTCGTGATTGGCCGCGACGTTGCCGTCGGGGCTGGGCACGGTGCCGCGGCTGAAGGCTGTCGCGCTGTCCGCCGGCAGCTTGGAGGCATCGGCCAGTTCGACATTGCGCGGCATCAGCAGCGGCCACAGGATCAGCGCGGCACCCAGGATCGGCAGCACGCCGGTCACCAGCGCATAGCCGGCACCGGGTAGCGGCGACATGCGCCGACGCGCCACGCCCCAGAACGGCAGCAACAGCAGACCGAGCACCGACATCATCGCCAGGCGCGGTACCAGACCCCAGCCATCCAGGCCCACTTCCCATAGCGCCCAGGCAATGGTACCGGCCAAGGTCGCGCCAAACAGCCACAGACCGGCACGCTTGCCCAGCGCGAGCAAGACGCCCGCCAGGAACAGGGCGATACCCGCGATCAGGTAATACCAGGAGCCACCGACGGCTACCAGGCGGCCACCTTCGTAGGCGAGCACCGCACCGAGCACGGCGATCACCACTGCATAGGCCACCAGCAACCAGGTGCCTAGCCGACGTTTTGAGGATTGATCAGTCATTTTGAGATGTCAGGAAGGACTCAGGCACCGGCGAGCGGTGGCGAGTCGTGGAGGGAGACAGATCGCAGGCGGCGAAGACGCGGCCGCAATCTAAATACGAACATCGAACGCTATGAACGCGCAGCCCCTCCCAGGGTCCTCAGCGCTAATCATGTGAATATTTTAGACCCCTGAGCGCCCTTTGTCCGTGACGGAATAGGAACCAGCGTTCCAGCCTGCATGTCTGGCACAGCCAAAACATGCAGATTTCGAGCACTTGGCACCATCTGCTGCCAGGTGTGTTGATAGACCTGGGTTGGACATTCGCTGCTATTGATCACGCCCGCGACTGTAGGGCAGGGCGTAACAGCGCAGGCGGTGTTGCCCAGCGACTGCCGTGTCGACTGCAACTGAACACTGTCGACGTCCGACGTTTTCCTACCTTTGCAGGCACGGTCGTTTCTATCGGACTTGGCAAGCGCTTGCTGCGTCGGCGTCAGGATGCGCTTTGTTGCGGAAAGCGCACAGCGTCATCGGTCACTGGCGGCCGCACCCGCCTCCACCCTTCGCGCACCTTCTCCCGCATCAAGGGGGACAATGTCCCGGTGGAAGAAGGGTGATGTCTAGACCTCGGAAAGCGCTTCTAGATAGCGCTGGCGCCAATGGTTGATGTTGTTCTTGCGCAAGTGATCCATCATTGCGTGCCAGCGTTCGATGCGGCTTGCCAGCGGCATGCTCGCTGCTGTCGCAATCGCGTCGGCCACGCCGTCCAGATCATGCGGATTGACCAGCAGCGCCTCCTTCATTTCGTCGGCCGCGCCGGCCAGCAATGAAAGCACCAGCACACCCGGATTTTCAGGGTCCTGCGCGGCGACGAATTCCTTGGCGACCAGGTTCATGCCATCGCGCAGCGGTGTCACCAGGCCTACCGATGCAGCGCGATAGAAACCGGTCAACGTTGCGTGGCTGAAGTTCTGGTTGACGTAGCGCAACGGCGTCCAGTCCGGCCCCGCATGCCCACCATTGATATGGCCGGCGATCTGTTCGAGCTGGCTGCGCAATTGCCGGTATTCGGTGACATCGCCGCGCGAGACCGGTGCGATCTGCAGATAGGTCAGGCTGCCGGATTGATCCGGGTACCGCTCCAGATAGCGCTCGAAGCCCTGGAAGCGTTCCGGCAGGCCCTTGGAATAATCCAGACGATCCACACCGATGGCCAGCTGCCGCCCGCGCAGACTCTCGCGCAGATCGCGTACCGCCTGCTTGCTGACAGACGCCTTTGCCTGATTGGCAATCAGGTCGGTGTCGATACCGATCGGGAACGACGAAGCCGTGAAGCGCCGTCCACCCGGGCCTTCGACCAGATCGCCTTCCAGAATGCGGCCGCCACCGAACAGGCGTACATACGCCTTGAAACGTTCGGCATCGCGCTGGGTCTGGAAGCCGACCAGGTCGTACGCATAGAACGTACTGAACAACCGCGCGTGATCGGGCATCGCCTGCACGAGATCGGCCGACGGCATCGGCACATGCAGGAAGAAGCCCATCTTGCAGCCCACCCCCAGTTCACGCAGCATCGCGCCGAGCGGAATCATGTGGTAATCGTGGATCCACAAGGTGTCGCTGTCTTTCAATAGCGGCGCCAGTTTTTCGGCAAATAGCCGATTGACGCGCATATAGCCTTCGCGGGTGGCGCGGTCGTAATCGACCAGATCCAGGCGAAAGTGCAGCAACGGCCACAACGTGCGGTTGGCAAAGCCGTTGTAGTAGGAGTCGATGTCGCGCTTGTTGAGGTCCATGGTGACGAAGGTGATGTCGCCTTCGGTCTGTTCGTGCATGCCGCCGCTGTCGCCGCGCACCGTCTTGCCGCTCCAGCCGAACCACACGCCACCGCGCTCTTTCAGCGCAGCCAACAGGCCAACGGCCAGGCCGCCAGCGCGATTTTCGCCGGGCACTGCAACACGGTTGGATACCACTACCAAACGACTCATGACGCCTCCTGCCAGCTCCGCGACAAGCGCATCGCTGCAATGATCAAGCCAACATGCGAATAGGTCTGAGGGAAATTGCCCCAGGCTTCGCCGTCTTCGAACGATAGGTCTTCCGACAGCAAGCCGAGGTGATTGCGGCGCGAAAGGATGCGCTCGAACAATTCACGCGCCTCGTCCTTGCGCCCGATCGCCGCCAGCGCATCGATGTACCAGAAGGTGCAAATGGTGAAGCTGGTTTCCGGCTCACCGAAGTCATCCGGTGCAATGTAGCGGTACAGCGCATCGCCATGCTTGAGCACGCGACCGACCGCTTCAACCGTACGAACGAAGCGGCTGTCGTCGTTGGCCACGATGCCGATGTCAGCCAACAGCAACAACGATGCATCCAGCCGATGGCCACCGAGCGTATCGGTGAAATGGCCGTGTTCGTCGCTCCAGGCCTCGTCCAACACGCGCTCGCGGATGCTGTCTGCGCGCTCGCGCCAGTAGGTGATGCGTTCGGGCAACGCCAGCCTGTCGGCGATCTTGGACAAGCGATCGCATGCTGCCCAGCACATTGCGGCGGTATAGGTATGCACTTCGGCGCGGCCGCGGAATTCCCACAGGCCAGCGTCGGGCACGTTATGCAATGCATAGGCGCGCTCACCTAGCGGCTCGAGGCGGCGGAAGGTATCTGCATCGCCCTGATCCTTCAGGCGCAGGTCGAAGAACAGCTGTGTGGACGCCAGCACCACGCTGCCATAGACATCGTGCTGCTGCTGGATCCACGCGAGGTTGCCGCGGCGTACCGGGCCCATGCCGCGGTAGCCATCCATCGTGGCGACTTCGTGTTCTTCCAATTGCGATTCGAAACCGATGCCGTACAGCGGCTGCATGGTGCCGTCGGCGGTGGCGATGTTGAAGATATAACCGATGAACTGCTCCATCGTGCGGGTGGCGCCAAGCCGGTTGAGCGCACGCACCACGAAGGCGGCATCGCGCAGCCAGCAATAGCGGTAATCCCAGTTGCGCGGGGTATTGGGCGCTTCCGGGATCGAGGTGGTCATCGCCGCGATGATGGCGCCGCTGTCTTCGTACTGGCACAACTTCAGCGTGATCGCACTGCGAATCACTGCCTCCTGCCAGTCCAGCGGAATGGAGAGATAACGCACCCATTCGCGCCAGTATTCTTCGGTGCGCTCCTGCGCTTCCTGCACATAGCCGGTGAGCGAACGGGTCAGCGATTCGTCCACACCCAGCACCAGATTGACCGGGTGGCTGAGCACGAATGGCAAACCATCGCGCACGAAGCGCACCGGCACATCGGTGGTCAGGCGCAGGGTGAATTCCGGCAACACCCAGCGAATATGATTGCTGCCCCACGTGGTGTCCGGCGTGCGGCCACCCCAGTCGGCCAGCGGGCGGGCGCGCACGATGATGCGCGGATTGCCGCTCAGCGGACGTATCTGGCGAATGATGCTCACTGGCCGATAGAAGCGCCCGTTGTTGCGCCAGCGTGGCGCAAAATCGATGACTTCGACTTCGCCGCCGTTACTGTCGCGCAACACGGTACGCAGCACGGCAGTATTCGGCAGGTAGTGCTGCTCGCTGCCGACGAAGTCTTCCAGTTCCACGGCGAAGTCGCCGCCTTCGGTCTTGGGCGAGAGCAGCGTGCAAAAGGCCGGATCGCCGTCAAATGCCGGCAGGCAACTCCACACCACACGAGCCTGCCGATCGACCAATGCACCAAAACTACAGTTGCCGATGACGCCCAGATCCAGGTTTGGCTCGGTCATGGAGTACAAACGATCCTGTTGAAGTGAGAGAAGTTGCGCGGTGGTTAGCGGCGGCGTGCGTTGTGCTGTAACCACGCGTGGACATTGGCGGTGCCATCGACGCGAAAGCGCGCGCTGGTCTGTGCGCGATCGCCCACCAGCACGCTCCAGCCGCCGAGCCGATTGGCGGCGTCGAAGCCGAATTCGTCGGTGAGATCGTCGCCCACGAACACCGGCGTGCGTCCCGCAAAAACGCTGTGCTGCATCAGGTGTTCGACCGCCAGGCCCTTATTGCTGCCCTCGGGAACAAATTCGATTACATGATCGCCGGGCTGCAGGCGGTAGCCGGAGAGTTGCGCGATTTCCTGCTGCGCGAACGCGAGCACCTCGGCGCCGGCCTGCGGCCGCGCGCGCCAGTGCAGCGCCACGCTGACGCCTTTGTCTTCGACCAGCACACCCGGATGTTGGTGCGTGAGCGCTGTAGCACGTTGATGCAGGCCATGCAGCCACTCGGAGGTGTCTTGCGGCATGGCTGCGCGTGCAGCGACATCGCTGCGCAGTTCATGCCCGTGCAGGCCGGCGGCCGGCAGCAGCAACGGGGCGAACAGGGCATCCAATTGGACCAGTGGCCGGCCGCTGACCAGTGCGACGGCGCCGTTGAGGCGCTCGCTCAGCAGGCCGATGGCCTCGCGCACCTCGGGCAGTAACCGCACTGCCTCGGGGCTGTCGGCAAAGTCGATAAGGGTGCCATCCACGTCCAGAAACAATGCGCAGGCATTGTCCAGCAATGGCGGCGACGAGAGGGGGGAATGCGCGTCTGCCATTGCGCTAGTGTGCGCAATGGGGTGTGAGATTCAGGTTACGGAACGGCGGGGCTGAGGAGTCGGGATTGGGCAGTCGCAAGCAGCGCTGCGTTTGCCAATCCCGACTCCCGACTCTCCAATCCCGTATCAGAACGAGTAGCGCACCCGCCCGTACCAATACGCGCCGTTGCTACCGATCGGCGAGAGCACGTCGTACGGCAGGTTGCCGAAGTAGGCGATGTCGTCGATGGAGCGGTCCGAGTAGTTGTCGAGAATGTTCTGGCCGCCGATCGCCAGCGTCCACTGCGTGCCCAGGTGATACTCGGCTTCCAGATCCAGTTGCCATTCGGCGCCGTAGGTCTGGCGTGGGACGAAGCCGCCACCGAAATCGAACACGCGGGTAGCACTGCCATAGCGGTTCACGCGCGTTTGCAGGTTCCAGTGCTCGTTGCTCCAGTTGGCAGCAAGCGCGGCGCGCGTGCGCGGTGCGGCATCGGTGAGCGTGTTGCTTTCTTCCACGCCGAACAGCACGTACTCCGGGTTCAATGCCAGCACCTGCGCCGGGGTGGCGATGATGTTTTCCAGTTCGGTCTTGGCGTAGCTGTAGGTGCCGGTCAGCAACAGATCGCCGCCGAAGGCGTACTGGCGCCAGTTGGCGACCAACTCGGCGCCGCGGGTGCGGGTGTCGGCAGCGTTGAGGAAGTAGCTGGCGCTCTGTACGCCGGTGACGCCGTAGTTCTGCTGCACGAAGCTGGTCAACGCATCGCCGGTGATGTTTTCGGACAGCGCGATGCGGTCGTCGATATCGATCTGGAAAAAGTCCAGCGACAGGTCGAAGTGATCGCCCAGCTTGCTGGTGAAGCCCAGGCTGTAGTTGACCGACTTTTCCGGCTTGAGATCCGTGGCGCCGAGGCCGCGCGCGATGGGGTTGTTGACCGACAGCAAGCGCCCCTGGGTCAGGCGGCCGGCGGCGTCATAACCGGTGGAGGTGGCTTCGTAACCGATCTGGCTGAGCGAGGGCGCACGCACGTTGTTGGAGATGGCGCCACGCAGCGCAAAGGCCGGATCGAACGCATAACGTGCGGCCAGCTTGCCGGTCCATTGGCTGCCGAAATCCTGGTAATGCTCGTAGCGGCCAGCCAGATCGGTGGAGAACTTGTCGCCGAACTGGCTGGACACATTGGCGTAGGCGCTGGCCACGTTACGGGACAGGTCGGCTTCGTCCTGCGGGGTGAGCCCGCCGCCGGCCTGCGAGCCGGTGGGACGATCGGTGAACGGGCCAGCCGCGTAGCTTGCCGGGTCGCCGGCATGGGTGCGGTACTGCTCACGGCGGAACTCGGCACCGGTACCGAAGGTATGGGTGGCACCGGCGGCATCGAAGACGCGGGTCAGGTCGACGTTGCCCACGGTCTGCGCGAAGGCGAAATCGCCGGTCTTGAAGCGCGTGGTGCTGGTGGGCCCCAACGAGGCATTGAGCGAGTTGCGCAGCCGGTAGGTGAAGTCGTTACGGCCGTAGTTGACGCTGGCGTCGTAATCCCAGTCACCCCATTGCCCGCGCGCGCCGGCCACGAGTTGCAGATCGCGATTCTCGCCTTCGGAAATCGGGCGGTAGCCGTTGGGGTAGATCTCGCGCCAGTTGGCGCTGCTGTCCGGGTAACGGAAATAATTGGCGCCTTCGGTATCGCGCTGGTTGTAGGTACCGAACGCATAGAACTCGCCGCTGGCGCTGAAGGGAACCTTGGTGTTGAGCCAGGCATTCAGGCCCTTGGTGGCCCCATCGCCGAGCACGTAATTGCGCTGGCCCTTTAGTGCCAGATTGGCCGGGGTCTGTTCTTCGAACGGCGGAATCTGGTCGAAGCCGGCACGGTTGGTGGCCTCACGATTCTTCAGTTCCAGGCCGACCTTGAAGAAGCCGCCGTCGTCGCCCAGCAGCGTGCCGACCTTGGCGCTGGCATAGCTGGTCTGGCCATCGGTGACGCGGCGATCGATCGGCTCTACATCGGTGTTGTAAGCGCCGAAGCTGGCTTCCAGCTCGCCGCGCTCCGGGTTGTCGTCCAGGATCACGTTGATGACACCGGCAATCGCATCCGAGCCGTATTGCGCGCCGGCACCGTCGCGCAGCACTTCGATGCGCTTGATCGCGTTGATCGGGATGGAATTGAAATCCACCGGCGTGGTGCCCTTGCCGATCTTGCTGTCGGTATTGACCAGTGCCGAGGTATGCCGGCGCTTGCCGTTGACCAGCACCAGCACTTGATCGGGCGAAAGCCCGCGCAACTGTGCAGCACGGATATGGTCGGCGCCGCCGGAGTTGGACTGGCGCGGGAAATTGAACGAGGGCAGCAGCGCCTGCAGCGCACTGCCAAGTTCGCCATTGACCACGCCGGCCTTGCGGATGTCTTCGGCGGTGAGCACGTCCACCGGCACGGTCGATTCCAGCACGGTGCGGTCGCTGGCACGGGTGCCGGTGACAATCACGGTGTCCAGCGTGGTGGCGCCGGCATCGGCCTGCTGGGCCTGCGCGTTGGCGCTGAGCACGGCGGCGATGGCCAGGCCGATAACCGAAAGGGTGGGGCGGGTCATGCTGTTCTCCTGCAACTTGCGAACGACACGCGCCGCGCGCTCGGCATCCGGCCGGGCTGGGGCGCAAAGGGGTTCGGATGTCCACATTCATCCGGATGGAAAGATATTATCGCGTTGTTCAGGGCGGCGCGAGATGGCACAGTGCGCGCACAGTGGCATGAGCTCATATCGGCCTTGCATGAGCCTGCCCCAAAGCCCTGTTCCGCCCCCAGACCCGTTGTGGAGAAGTCGATGAAGTTGCTGCCGTCCTGCCTGCTTGCCGCCACGTTGGCGCTGTCCGCCTGCGCCACCACCCCCGGCGGCACGCCGAGCTCAACCACCGCCAGCCTCCAGGGCGACGCGGCGCGGCCAGCAGCGGCGCGCGGTTGGGTGCGCAGCGAGCTGTATTTTGGCGTGGGCGAAGAAACCGGCCCGGCCGACCGCCCGCAGACCCGCACCATTGATGAGACCCAGTGGCGCGCATTTCTGGACAAGGAAGTGACCCCGCGCTTTCCGGATGGCCTGACCGTGTTCGACGCCTACGGCCAATGGTTGTTCCGCGGCGCCAAGGAACCGAACCGGCTGGGAACCAAGGTGCTGGTGATCCTGCACGAAGACACCCCGCAACGGCGTAACGACATCGAAGCGATCCGGCTGGCGTGGAAGCAGGCCACCGGTCACCAATCGGTGCTGTGGTCGCGGCAGGCGGTGGAGGTGTCGTTCTGAGTGGGCTGGTGTGTCCGGTCAAGACCTGACTTAACTTAGTGCGCCCTGCTGCATGCCGCCGCAGGCGCGCGCTGCGGGGGCGATGATTGCCTTACGCCGGGTACGATCAAGCTGCGGATTGAAACAGTTCGATCAGCATGCGTTCGTTGTCGCGAATGAAGGCGAAGCGGTCGCCGCCACTGTTCGGGACGGCGCTGGGCGGCGCTGCGATCTCCACGCCGTTGGCCTGCAAACGGTCGATGGTCCGGTCCAGATCGTCCACCGCGATGGCGAGGTGGTTGATGCCGCCGAGCCTGATGTTGCTCTGGCGCTCGGCGCGTTCGGCCGCCATCGGCATGGCGCCTTCGGTCTGGATGAGCTCGAGCCGCAGGTTGTCCAGCCCGACGAACACGACCTTGGCACCCGGGAAACCGAAGGCGTGCAGGCGTCGGAAGCCGAGCTGATCTGCATACCAGCGTGCGCTGGCCTCCAGGTCCTGGACGACGATACCCACGTGGTGAATCCCCAAGATGCCGGTTGTCATGGTTGATGCCTGTCTGCTGTGTTGAGAAGGGATGCGCGGAGCCGAGGGCGCAATGCCCATCACCCGCACCGTCTGTCGCAACGACGATAGGGCTGTGCGGCGGCCTTTGATAATCGACCTGGAAGCGAATAGCCTGTTCGCCATGGCGAACAATGTGGATGCGCTGCGGCTGGATGACCTGGCCATCTTCCTGGCGGTGCTGGAGGGCGGGGGATTCCGCACGGCGGCCCGACGGCTCGGGCTGTCGCCCTCCACCGTCAGCGACAAGATCGCCCAGCTCGAAGCACAGCTCGGGGCGCCGCTGCTGATCCGCACCACGCGCAGCGTGATGCCTACCGAGGCAGGACGCAGGTTGGCCGAGCGGGTGTCCCCGCTTCTTACCGAAGCCAGGGCCGCGCTGCAGGATGTGGCCGATGCACGACACCAGGTGCGCGGTCTGCTGCGGTTGAACGTGACCGGCGCGGTCATGGTCGACATGCTGCCGCCGCTGATCGACCGCTTCCTGACGCTGCATCCGCATGTGCGCGTCGAAATCGTGGTCGAAGACCGGCTTGTGGATATCACCGCCGCCGGCTGCGATGCGGGCATCCGTTACGGCGAGTATCTGGCCCGGGACATGATCGCCGTGCCGATCGGATTGCCGTCGCAACGATTGGCCTACGCAGCAGCGCCGCACTATTTGGCGCACAAGGGGACGCCGTTGGCGCCGCATACCCTCATCGAACACGAGTGCATCCGGTTGCGTTTTTCCAGTGGGGCGTTGGTGGAATGGGAATTCGAGCGCGGCGATGAAACGCTGAGGATCGATCCGCCGGGCCGCTTGATCATCGGCGTGGATGCGGCGGCCGCAGCGATCGCCCTGGCGTGCAGCGGCCGTGGCGTCGTGGCAACTTTCGAAAACTGGCTCGATCCGTTTCTGCAGTCGGGCGCGTTGATGCCGGTACTGCGCGACTGGTGGCCGCAGTTCGAAGGCCCACGGCTGTACTTCTCCAGCCGGCTGATGACCGCGCCCTTGCGCGCGTTCGTCGACATGGTGCGCGACAACACGCAGTCCCGCCAGCAGGCTTCAGGCTGATGGCGCGAAACCACGGGCTGCGGGGCTGCCGCGGTGAGCATCTGCGGCGCGCGATACGTCCCTGCGCGGAAACGCGGGGGAAATGATTCGTGACGATATCCACTTCACGCTGCCGACAGCGATCGACTGGACGCGCGCGATGTAAGGCCAGTGCCGAAGACGCACTGATCCATCCAATTGCTGTCGCCCCTGCGGTGCAGCAGCTACCATCGGCCGACCCCCACGCTTCCTGGTTCTCATGTCGGCTCCTTCTTCGCGTCCTGCGGCTCCGCCGCGCTGGTTCGTCGCTGGCGATCTCAATGGCTTCTTCGGCCTGGTGGTCGACAATCTGTCCATCCTCGGCTTCATCGCGATGGCCTTGGTTGGCATCTTCCAGTTCCCGGCCGAAGTGGTCTTCGGGCGCATGTTCCCGGGCACCGCATTCGGCGTGCTGGTGGGCAACCTGCTGTACACCTTGATGGCGCGGCGGCTGGCCGCACGCACCGGGCGCGACGATGTCACCGCCATGCCGCTAGGCCTGGATGCGCCCACCAGCATCGGCATGGCGCTGCTGGTGCTCGGTCCGGCATTCGCCGGTTTCAAGGCGCAGGGGCTGGACCCACAAGCCGCCGCCATCGCCACCTGGAAACTCGGCATGGCCGCATTGGTGGTGATGGGCCTGCTCAAGCTGGTGCTGTCGTTCGTGGGCGAAGCAGTGACGCGTGCACTACCTCGTGCGGCCTTACTCGGTTCCATCGCCGGCATCGCGCTGGTGCTGATGGGCTTGTTGCCGCTACTGGAAACGCTGCGTTCGCCGGTCGCCGGTTTCGTCACCCTGGGCTTGCTGCTGTATGTGCTGCTGGCCAAGGGCCGCCTGCCGACCCAATTGCCTGGCGTGTTGGTGGCATTTTTGATCGGCACCGCGCTGTATTACGGGCTCGGCCTGGCGGGATTGGGTGCGCCAGGTTTTACCGTGCCGGTGTGGAATCCGCCGCAGATCGTACTGCCGTTGCCGAATCTCGGCTTCATTGACGGCCTGCCGGCCACGGTGGCGTACCTGCCGTTGCTGCTGCCATTCGGCTTATTGATGGTGGTGGGCGGCATCAACGTCAGCGAAAGCGCGCGCGCGGCCGGCGACGATTACCGCACCCGCGACATCCTGCTGGTGGAAGCCTTGGCCACGCTGGTGGCCGGCGTATGCGGCGGTGTGGCGCAGACCACGCCCTATATCGGCCAGCCTGCGTACAAACACATGGGCGCGCGCTCCGGTTACACGCTGCTGACCGGGTTGTTCATCGGTATCGGCGGCATGCTCGGGGTGATCAGCGGGCTGGTGCAATGGCTGCCGCTGGCAGTGTTGGCGCCGATCATTGTGTACGTCTCCATCGACATCACCACGCAGGCGTTCCAGGCCACGCCCAAACAGCACGCCGGTGCGATGGTGCTGGGCTTTCTGCCCTCGGTGGCGTACCTGCTGACCATCAAGGCGCCGGGCTGGATCGCACCGGATCAGCTGGTGGCGCTGACCACCAAGGTCGATGGTCACGGGCTGCCGGAGCTGGCGGTGATCTTCGCGCTGGGCAACGGCTTCATCATCACCGCGATGCTGTGGATCGCCACGGTGGCGGCGATGATCGACGGACGTCTGCGACGGGGCGCGGTGTTCTTGCTGGTGGCTGCAGGGCTGACCTTGTTCGGATTGATCCATTCGGTGGATCCGCGCGGCGGCATCTATTTGCCGTGGTCGCTGCAAGGCCTGGCGCGCGTGATCAGCTGGCAGTTCGTCGGCGCCTACGTTGCGCTGGCGGCGACCTTGCTGCTCTTGTCGCTACTGCCGGCACGCAAGCAGGCAGTGCAGTGACCTATCGTTCGCGCATTGCGCAGTGCCTTGTGGGTAGCGCGTTGTTGCTCAGCGCCGGCGCGGCATGGTCGGCCTCATTCGATTGCAAGCAGGCGGGCACGCCGGCGGAAAAGCGGCTGTGTGCAGTGCCTGCGCTCGGCAACCTCGACGATCAGCTGGATGAGGCGTACCGCGGCGTGCTGGAGACCACGCCGCGCACCTCGGTTGCTGCGGTGCGCGATCAGCAGCGCGCTTGGCTGCGCCAGCGCAATGCCTGCGCGCAGGACGCCAAGATGGATGACTGCCTGCAGCGCAGCCTGAAGGCGAGGGTCGACGCACTAAGCAAGGCGCTCAATGGCCAGCAGCAAACGCTGGACCGCATCATCGCCGGCGTCCCGAAAGCGCCTGCGGACGCAGCGCGCCAGTTGCAGGGCTACGACGCGCCGCTGGCATCGGCGTGGTTGGCGTATCTGCATCAATTCGTGCCTGCCGCAGGCGTGGACGCGGTATTGGCGACGTCGCGTTTCGACAGCGCGCGCAGTGCGCTGCGCAAGACGGACACATTTGCAGCCTCCTTGCTCGACGATGTGGAGGGGACGCCCGCGATGCAACAGCAAGAGCGCGTGCTGACGCTGTTGCGCATGTGGATCGAACGCGACGACAGTACGCAGCGCCCATACGTGCATTGCTTCGTCTTCGCCGCGGTGGGCGAGCCGGCCTACGATGCGTTCGGGCCTTTGTATGGTTCGACACGCGACAGTTTCGCACCGATCTGCGAGCCGCCTGGTGGCCTGTTCGCACTGCCCAGCTGGAAGCAGTTGGATGACGGCTTCTCCGGGTTGCTCGAAGCCTTGGGCAAGGATGCCGGCACCATCCGCTACGCCAGCTACGCCGAGTGGCGAATCATTGCGCTGCGCGCAGCAGTGTCGCCGTTACTCTATCTGCAGCCGGACCTGCGCAAGCGCTACGGCAACGATCCGGATCAGGCGATTGCTGCGTGGTCCGCCGAGGACAGCGACTGGCCGGCAGCCGAGCGCAAAGCCGTGCGCGCGCTGTTGCCCAAGGTGCGCGCAGATACCGCCGCCTGGCTGGTGCGCGAAAAGCGCATGCCGGCAAAGCAGGCCGATCAGGTTGCAGCCGCCATCGTTGCGGCCTGGGTGAATGCGCGGTTGGATTTCGCGGGCTAACCGGGGCGATTGCAGAGGCAAGGCGCTGCAGGTTTGCTGCAGGGGGCTTTGCCAGCCCCCATCGCCAGACGCGCTGCAAGACCGTCTTTTTGTGCTCCTGCGCGGCATCCATGTTGCGTCACGTTCCGCGACGGTGGCCGGGCAGGAACGTGGCTGGATGGTGGATGCGCATGGCCTTCAACAAAACAGCCAGCGACCGGCTGGTGCGGTGTCCCGGATGCGGGAAGAGCATCGCGCCCCCGACTTTCCCAGTTAAACGGGCCGCTGCCGAAAATCGATGGAACCACCGCGACATCCCACGGTCGTACCTTGGATGTTGTCGATGTCAGGAGTTCCACGATGCAAAGCAAATCTTCGCTCTGGCCATGGTTGCTCGCGGTCCCAGTGATCGCCGGCGCCGCTTGGTGGCTGTTTGGCGGCCCGCCCGGCACCGAGGCCACCTTGCCCGCACCGATCACACGTACCGCCAATGCGGTAGCCGCGGCGGTAAGCCCGCAACCCGCACCGGCGAGCAGCGAACCACGGCATCCGGTGCCGGCAGCGTCGGCCGATGCTGCCGATGCTGCGATTCCTGCATTGGCGCAAAGCGATGATGCCGCGTGGCAAGCGCTGCTCGCGCTGGTAAAGGACGACGCTGCCTTGTCGATCGTGTTGCGCAAGCACCTGATCGAACGCGTGGTAGTGATGATCGATAATCTCACTCAGCCCAGTATCAGCCGCCGTGCCCTGGTGCTGCAGCCGGTGCCCGGCGAGTTGCAGGTCTCCAGCGCAGGCGACCGCCAGGTGATCGATCAGACCAATGCGGCGCGCTACGCGCCTTACGTGGCTGCATTTACCAGTGTGGATGCGCAAAGCATGGCGCGCAGCTATGTGCGCTTTTATCCGTTATTCCAACAGGCATATGCGGATCTGGGTGCGCCGGATCGTTACTTCAACGACCGCGTCATCGATGTGATCGATCACCTGTTGCGCACGCCTGAGCCGAAGCAGCCGATCGAGCTACAACGTGACGAACGTGGCCGATACCGCTTTACGGATGCCTCGCTGGAGGCGTTGTCGGTAGGGCAGAAGGCGCTGCTGCGGCTGGGGCCAACGCAAGCTGCTGCAGTGAAGGCACAGTTGCAGCGGATTCGCACCACGCTGCTGCAAGGGCCCTGAGGTCGCTTGCGTTTTCATCACGCAAGGATAAAGGCCGCATGTGATGCGGCCTTGCAGGTCTTGACACAGGCAAGGTCGCATGTGCACGCAGCGCTGGGGCATACCTGGTTACGTCCACTCGCCTGCCAGTGGGTGGTCGATAACGCGATCGAGCGACATATCGCTCTAATCGCCAACCCTGCTGCACTCCATCACGCAACAGCGCTGCGTTTGCGCCTATGCCGCATCCAACTCCGGGTAATGGCGGAAGATGCCATTCGTGTTGAAAGCCACGCGTCTATCCGAAGCGAGGTACGCGGCAATCCGCGGCCGCGTTGCCACGCGTTGCTGCAGCGCCTTCAGGCCGGGCACGTGATGCGCAAGTGTCGCCATGCGCTTTGGGAACATGTATTCCAGCCCGCTGATCAACTGAAACAGCGACAGATCCACATACGCGTGCGTGCCGAGCACATGCATGCCACCGGCCTGCTGCAACACCCGCTCGAAATAACCCATAAATTTGGGCAGGCGGCTGTCGCGCAGGTCTTTTGCACGCTTGGCCGCTTCGGCTCGTTGGTCTTCGTAATACAGGCCGGTCGCAATCGGGTGGTGCGTGTCATGCACCTCGGCGACAAGATCGGCGATCGTCATCTGCAGTTGCAGAGCCTGCAGGCGCTGCGGGACCGAATCGGGCACGAGCTGTAGTTGCGGCCCGATGAAGTGCAGGATTGCCGCGACCTGCGCCACCACGACGTCGCCGGCCTTGAGAAACGGCGGTGCGAACGGTCGTGCACCCGCGTGCTGGCCTTCCAGAAACTCAGTCATGACCTCGTCGCCGTGGGTGCGGGCCATATCGGTATAGGCCGCGCCGGCATCCTCCAGGGCAAGTCGCACGAACTCGCCACGGCCTTGCAGGCCGGTCCAGTAATAGAGCTGATAGTGCATGCGCGGCTCTGTCATCGAGGGCGCTGCAGGGTAGAAAAACGATGGCTAGATATGCGTGATCGATGCGTCAGCAGAGTGTGACTCGGCAGCGTCGGGCTGCGCCTGCAACCAGGCAAGCTTGCGCGCACGTGGCTGGCGCTTGAGTGCGCACTCCGCACGTGATGCGCTGGCGCGGTCCGGGTAGGTGCGACTGGCGAGTACCTGAACGGGCGGATTGGCGCGCGTGTAACGTGCACCGGTGCCACGCAGATGCGCCTGGAAGCGTCGCTCCAGATCGTTGGTGATTCCGGCGTAATAGCTGCCGCTGCGACACAGCAACAGGTAGAGGTGCCAGGGCTTGGTTGCATCCATGCGCGCATTATCGCCACTGGCGAGGGTCTGCGCAGCGTGCAATCCAGAAGTAGGTGCTGTCGCGCCGGCCAACGGTGGCGCAAGTGCCGGAGTCAGGTAATGCCTCGCAGGCCACTGCGCGTGAATTCCGGCACGCTGGACGACGGTCCACGCAGTGCCGCGGTCGTATCGGACCGTCTGGCGCCGTGCGCGGAGCCTGGGCCGCCCTCCTTGTAGCTGCCACTCGCTAAGAAGCTGCAGCACGGACCGCGCAGTTGCAACAGAAGACCGCCTGCGCGAAACGCCTTTGCCAAGCTCGCCTGGGGCGGCAGGAGCCTATCAGCTGCCGATTTCCCGTAGCGGCGAACCTTGAAACGCCGCTAAGCAACCGCATCTGCACGGTATCGCCGCTATTGCCGGCCACCAGTTAAGAGGATTTCCCATGCGGATGGACAAGCTCACCTCGCGGTTCCAGCAGGCACTGGCCGACGCGCAGTCGCTGGCCGTGGGCCGCGACCACAACATCATCGAGCCGGTGCACGTACTGGCCGCGCTGCTGGATCAGAGCGGTGGCAGTACGCGCCCGCTGTTGTCCCAGGCCGGCGTCAACGTGCCGCTGCTACGCGAGCGGCTGGGCGAAGCGCTTGACACGCTGCCCAAGGTCTCCGGGCAGGAAGGCAATCTGTCGATCGGCAACGACCTCAACCGGCTGCTCAACCAGACCGACAAGCTCGCCCAGCAACATGGTGACGCGTTCATCGCCAGCGAATGGTTCGTGCTGGCCGCCGCTGACGATGCCAGCCCGCTGGGCGTGGCGTTGCGCGCGGCCGGTGGCGACAAGAAGAAGATCGAGGCGGCCATCGACAAGCTGCGTGGTGGCGAAACCGTGCAATCGGAAAATGCCGAAGAGCAGCGCCAGGCACTGGAGAAATACACCATCGACCTGACCGCGCGTGCCGAAAGCGGCAAGCTCGATCCGGTGATTGGTCGCGACGAAGAAATCCGCCGCACCATCCAGGTCCTGCAGCGCCGCACCAAGAACAACCCGGTGCTGATCGGCGAGCCCGGCGTGGGCAAGACCGCCATTGTCGAGGGCTTGGCTCAGCGCATCATCAATGGCGAAGTGCCCGAGGGCCTGCGCGGCAAGCGCGTGCTGTCGCTGGACATGGGCGCGCTGATTGCCGGCGCCAAGTTCCGCGGTGAATTCGAAGAGCGCCTGAAGGCGGTGCTCAGCGACCTTTCGAAGAACGAAGGCCAGATCATCCTGTTCATCGATGAGCTGCACACCATGGTCGGCGCCGGCAAGGCCGATGGCGCGATGGACGCCGGCAACATGCTCAAGCCGGCGCTGGCGCGTGGCGAGCTGCATTGCATCGGTGCCACCACGCTGGACGAATACCGCAAGTACATCGAGAAGGATGCGGCACTGGAGCGGCGTTTCCAGAAGGTGTTCGTGGGCGAGCCGACGGTGGAAGACACCATCGCGATCCTGCGTGGGTTGAAAGAGCGTTACGCGGTGCATCACGGCGTGGAGATCACGGATCCGGCGATCGTCGCGGCTGCCACGCTCTCCAACCGCTACATCACCGACCGCCAGCTGCCGGACAAGGCGATCGACCTGATGGACGAAGCCGCCTCGCGCATTCGCATGGAGATCGACTCCAAGCCGGAAGAACTCGACCGACTGGAGCGCCGCCTGATCCAGCTCAAGATCCAGCGCGAAATGCTGAAGAAGGAAAAGGACGAGGCCTCGCGCCAGCGCCTGGCCGATCTGGAGAGCGATATCGATAAGCTCGAGCGTGAGTTCTACGACCTCAACGAGTTGTGGAAATCCGAGAAGGCTGCCCTGCAGGGCACCACCAAGATCAAGGAGCAGATCGAGCATGCCAAGCTGGAACTGGAAGCGGCACAGCGCCGTCAGGACTACGCCAAGATGAGCGAGATCCAGTACGGCGTGCTGCCGCAGCTGGAAAAGCAGATGCTGCTGGCCAACGAGGTCGAACACCACGACTTCAAGCTGGTACAGGACCGCGTGACGGCCGAGGAAATCGCCGAGGTGGTGTCGCGCTGGACCGGCATTCCGGTCAACAAGATGCTCGAGGGCGAACGCGACAAGCTACTGCGCATGGAAGAGGAGCTGCATCAGCGCGTGATCGGCCAGAACGAGGCGATCAAGGTCGTCTCCGACGCAGTGCGTCGCTCGCGTGCGGGCCTGGCCGATCCCAATCGCCCGAGCGGCTCGTTCCTGTTCCTGGGCCCGACCGGCGTGGGCAAGACCGAGTTGTGCAAGGCGCTGGCGGACTTCCTGTTCGACAGCACCGAGGCGATGATCCGTATCGACATGAGCGAGTTCATGGAGAAGCATTCGGTGTCGCGCCTGATCGGCGCGCCTCCGGGCTACGTGGGCTATGAAGAAGGCGGCTATCTGACCGAGGCAGTGCGTCGTCGCCCGTATTCGTTGATCCTGCTGGACGAGGTGGAAAAGGCGCATGCCGATGTGTTCAACATTCTGCTGCAGGTGCTCGACGATGGCCGTCTCACCGATGGTCAGGGCCGCACCGTGGACTTCCGCAACACCGTCATCGTGATGACCTCCAATCTGGGGTCGCACCAGATCCAGGAACTGTCCGGCGATGGCAGTGCGGAGGCCTACACGCAGATGAAGGCGGCGGTGATGGGCGTGGTGCAGGCGCATTTCCGCCCGGAGTTCATCAACCGGTTGGACGACATCGTGGTGTTCCATCCGCTGGACAAGGCGCAGATCAAATCGATTGCGCGCATCCAGTTGCAAGGCCTGGAAAAACGCCTGGCCGAGCGTGGTCTCAAGCTGGACCTGGACGATGCCGCGCTGGAATTGTTGGGCAATGTCGGCTTCGACCCGGTGTACGGCGCACGCCCACTCAAGCGCGCGATCCAGTCGCAGGTGGAAAACCCGCTGGCCCAGCATATTCTCTCAGGGCACTACATCAGCGGTGATACCGTACGCGTGCGTGCAGATAGCGGGCGGCTGGCGTTCGGCAAAGGCTGATGTTTGGCGGTACTTGTGTGCCGCATCGATAGCCAAAGTTGAAAGGTAACCAACGGGCATTGCGAAGGCAGTTCCCGTTCGCACGATGTGGATTGTGCATGCGGCGCATCGTTGCGTTCACAACGCGGGGGCATAAGCTCATTACCGCTCGTCTGCAATCGCGCGCTCCGGACCGGCTATGGTCGGCACTCGCATGAAATGTGGTACTCAGTTATACGTGCTGAACCGTCTGCTAATGACGAGCGCTACCCAGCGACCTTTCAACGCGGCGGACGTGTACTTTGTCGACTGCCCGCAATTCAATGCCAGCTAAAACTAGAGGTCTGCGGTTGATGTTGATCACGGAACTCGACGGGCGTTAGCCCGCCCAGGCTGTCGTGCGGTATCTGTTTGTTGTAATCGGCGAGTCACTGTTCGGTCTGTTCGCGGACCTCGCTCAGCGTGCGGAAGATGTGCATGTCCAATACGCCGCGCCGGTAGCTGCTGTTGAAGCGTTCGATGAAACCGTTTTGCATCGGACGCCCCGGCTCGATGAAATCCAACGCGATACCCTTGCGCTCAGCCCACTCGGCCAAGGTCAATGCAACAAATTCCGGGCCATTGTCCAAACGCAGCTTGTTCGGATAGCCACGCCAGGCTGCGATACGTTCCAACGTGCGGATGACGCGGGCAGCCGGGAGGTTGAGGTCGACTTCGATGGCCAACGCTTCCCGACTGAAATCGTCGATGACATTGAACGTGCGGAACCGTCGACCACCCCATAGCGCATCGGACATGAAATCGATCGACCATCAGCATTGGGTCGATCACCGCCTGCCAGCGGCTGTGGATGGCGCGTCGGTACTCGGCGCCTGCTGCGGCGACGTTGATTGAGTTTCATCGAGCAATATACGCGCCAGACCCTTTTGTGATTCCACGCATGTCCGCGACGGCGGATGATCTGGATAGCTTTCCAAATCCACGTTCGGGAAAACGCTCGACCAACTCGGACAACAGCACAATGACCTCCTCATCCCGGTCGGGACGGCGCCGATAACATGCTGTCGAGCGAACCACGCCAACCACCGCACAAGCCCGGCGCTCGCTCCAGCCATGCTGCTCCATGAGCCAGGCAAGCAGCGGGCGCTTATGCGCCGGGTCTACAGTTTTTTTGCGATGACATCCTTCAATGCATGGTTTTCCATCGCGAGCTCGGCGTACATGCGTTTGAGCTTGTTGTGCTCAGTCTCCAGGTTGCGCAGGCGTTGCACGTCAGCGGCCTCCATGCCGCCGTACCTGGACTTCCAGACGTAGTACGTCGCATCGGAAATACTCAGCTCACGACAGACATCCTTGACCTGGCGACCGCCCTCGACCTACTTCAGCGTGGCGGCGATCTGGTTCTCGGTGAACTTGCTCTTGCTCATTGTTGGTCTCCTTGATGGCTAGTGTGCAGGAGACCTCCAGTTGTAGCTGGATCAATTTTACGGGAGGCTGACACAAATCCTTATGAGCCAGTTGTGTCTTCAAAGGCATGGCTTGTATGAAATTGAAATTTCAACGCTCGAAGTTTAGTGGCCGCTCAAGTCTGTGGTGAATGGTTCTTTGGGGTTGATTTTGTTTTTTTTGGGTGATATAGATGGCGTGAGAGTAGCGTGATCGACATCTAAGTTTGGCGGCTACTAACTAGCTCGCTGACGTAGTGACTCATTAGGAGTTAGACAAGGTGACAGGGAAGTCGCTCTTTAGGCGTGAGGTATACGAGGCTCGACAAGAGGACTGGGTTTCCTCGGCTGTTTTAGTGGCGCCGCGTGCTGGGTGGATAGCAGCGTTGTTGGGCTGTTTGGCCGTATCAACCGTTGTTCTCGTCATTTTCTTTGGGCGCTATACACAGCATGTAACCGCTGCAGGGAGGTTGGTTCCCTCACGAGGGTTGCTCACGCTTACCTCTACAGAGGCCGGAGAGGTCGTTTCTTTGCATGTAAGACAGGGGGAGTCCGTCAAGGAGGGGCAAATTGTTGCCAAAATATCAGGCGAACTAAATAGTGCATCCATGGGCGGTACCTATGCTTCGGTTAGTACTCAGCTTCGCGATGAGAAAGATCGATTGCGTAGTGACCTAGAAGCAAACGAAAAAGCGTTTGAAACTCAGCAACAGCTTCTTGAGGGAAAAATCGGATCGCTCACTAGCCAGCTGCGGCACATGGAAAGGCAGGCCATCCTTAGAAGGCAATATGCCGAGATCAATCAACAGTTGCTGGAAAAAATGGAACCCCTAAAGGGAACGGGTTACATTTCCACCGTACAACTAATCCAACAAAGAGGAGCTCTGCTCGAACAGCAAACCCAGCTTAGCGCACTTGGTGCACAGGATTTGGTCACTAGGCAGCAGCTTGAAGAAATTCGCAGCGAATTAGTGCAGCTACCTTCGAATGTTGCAACAAAGCGCAATGCAATCCGGAGCAAGCTCGCAGGAATTGAGCAGACGCTAGTGCAAAACGAAGCTCGGCGTGCCTACGTAATTCGTGCTCCACGAGATGGTTTTATTTCTGCGTTGATGATCGAAGAGGGACAAACTGTCCAAGGCGGGCAGCCTATTATTACTGAAATGCCTGCAAATTCGGAAATGCAGGCACAGTTGTTCGTTTCGAGCCGAAGAATAGGTTTCATTCGCCTTGGTAGCTCCGTGTTGTTGCGGCTTCAGGCTTTTCCTTATCAAGATTTCGGACAAGCGCGAGGGGTGGTATGCGAGATATCGCACAGTGCGCTTTCGCCGGATGACCTGCGGCGGTTGACGGGTAAACAATTTGATGAACCCCAATATCAGGTTAAGGTGTCGCTGAATAGGCGCTCCATTGGTCAGGGTGTTGATAACCAATTATTTCTCCCGGGGATGGTAGTGGAGGCCAGCATCATGCTGCGAGAGAGGCGGTTATTAGAATGGCTCTTTGAACCAATCCAGGATTTAAAGTGGAGCTTCCAATGAAGGGGGCTGGCAAGCCAAATGTGAAAGAGCGCATTATTTCGTCACAGTCTAGTGTTGGCCCGCGTCTGGAGCCTGTGCTTCAATCAGAAGCCGCCGAGTGCGGACTGGCGTGCCTTACGATGATCGCTCGCCATCACGGTCATGAGGTAGACCTCAACTCGTTGCGGCGCCGTTATGGATCTTCACTTAAAGGAACAAGTTTAGCGCAATTGATCGCTACGGGTAGGAACCTCGGGTTTGATGCAAGAGCTCTGCGTGCCGAGATGGACTACATACCTCGCCTTGAGATGCCTTGTGTTCTACACTGGGACTTAAACCACTTTGTGGTGCTTGAACGCGTCGATCGGCGAGGCGCCCGCATTCTCGATCCCGCTAACGGAGCTAGGATACTTCCGTTGCAGGAGGTTGGCAGGCACTTTACTGGAGTTGCGTTGGAGCTAACCCCTTCAGCTAATTTCGAGCCCATTAAAGATGTGGAGCATGTCCGCCTCCGGACGTTGACCGGACGTGTACGAGGATTAGGTAAGGTATTCTTGCAAATCCTAGGTCTTTCCATTGGGATCGAAACTCTTAGTTTACTATTGCCTTTCCAAATGCAATGGGTGGTCGACCGAGCACTGATATCAGCGGATCGCAATTTTCTGCTAATAATCTGCTCTGCGTTCTTGGTAGTCGTGCTAGCGCAGTCCGGATTGATTTTTGTGCGTGGGTGGGTCATAAGCTGGGTGGGTGCAGCATTATCGGCCAAGTGGACGACTAACCTTTTCAGTCATCTCATGCGTCTACCACTAGATTTTTTTGAAAGGCGTCATATCGGAGATATGGTGTCGAGGTTTACTTCGTTGAACCAGATCCAGCAGACGTTGACAGGAAGCTTCGTAGAGGCTCTGCTTGACGGAATTGTAGGGTTCTTGGCCCTTTTAGTGCTAATGAGTTACGACATGTACCTCACCCTGGTGGTTGTGGCCGGTGCAGGGCTCTATGCGGTTCTGCGATTAATTATGTATAAATATCTTTGGCGGAACAACGAGGAGCAACTTATCTATGGGGCTCGTCAGCAAAGCGAATTAATGGAGTCTGTGAGGGGGGTGCAGGCGATTAAGCTTGCCAATCGTCAGGCCGATCGTGTTCTTCGACTGACTAACCTAACCCAGGAGACAGTGCTTAGATCAATGCGCAGTCAGCGTATAGGCTTAGCCTTCACTGCTATTAATCAGGGCGTATTCGGAATCCAACGTGTAGCGATAATTACTATCGGTGCCCACATGGTCTTAAAAGGGGGGTTCACCGCAGGAATGCTGATCGCTTTTCTTGCTTTTGCAGATCAGCTGACGCATAAGGTCGGTGGCGTGATAGACAAAGTTATAGATCTAAGGATGTTGCGACTACATATGCAGCGTATCGGTGATATAGCTTTGGCACCGCCGGAGCAAGAAGGTTTTGCAAGCTTTCATGACTTGAGTGAAGAGCCTAGTGTCGTTATTCGAAATCTGGGTTTCAGATATTCAGATAGTGAGCCTTGGATTTTTCGCAATCTCGATCTAAAAATCAAGGCGGGCGAGTCGTTAGCAATTACAGGCCCATCAGGGTGTGGGAAGTCGACGCTTGCCAAGATCATCTTAGGCTTGCTTAAGCCGACACAGGGAAGCGTGGAAATTGATGGCGTCAATATTGAACGCATAGGTATGACAAGATACCGTGACGAAGTGATAGCTGCAGTCATGCAAGAAGATCAGCTATTCGGCGGCTCAATTGCCGAAAATATTGCCTTCGGTGACATGAATGCTTCCATGGAAAGGATTATTGATGCAGCTATAATGGCCGAGATACATAGTGATGTTGTTGCAATGCCAATGGGGTATGAGTCGCTGGTGGGTGACATGGGATCCTCCCTTTCTGGAGGACAGAAACAGCGAGTGATTTTCGCGAGGGCGATGTATCGCAAGCCGCGAATACTCTTGCTGGATGAGGCTACCAGCCACTTAGATGTCGATCGAGAGGGTAAGATTAACATTGCAGTTGGGAGGATGAAGGCAACTCGCATCATTATTGCTCACCGCAAAGAGACCATTGAAAGTGCGGATCGGATATTTGATATGGGTGAATCATTTCGGAATTCTTCACAAGTCGCTTAATTATTATTGCATGGACGCGTTTTAGTTGCCGGAAAAATTTCCGGCGCCCAATCAGCTCATGTAAGGAAGCAGGTGCTTGATTGTAACTAGTAATCGGAGCTCAGAAAATGGAACTTAATGAGATGGTAAGTCCGCTTGGTCTGGAGTTGGCTCGGGAACTTTCGGAGTCAGAAATGGAAATGGTTGGCGGTGGTGCCGCCAAGCAGACCGCTGGTGGAAAAGTGAGTGGTTCAAACGGAAATTGGGATGCCGAAGTCCATTACGACGTAGAATGGTAGTCTAGCTAGGACGTGCTTGGCAGTTATTGCCAGGCACGTTTTTGTGTGTGATTTTGGTAGGCTATTCTAGAGCTGGCTAGAAAAACCGGTTGCATGGAATGCACGGAACATCACATGTCTTCGGTTTCAATAAAATCTCGAATGGACGTGCTAATGGACAAGCCATTAATAATTTTAACTTCTGCCTATGACTATCATGCCACAGCAGTTAAATGGGCGCTTGAAGCTCGCGGTCGCGACGTGATTCTATGGGACGGTTTTGCGGAAGAGCAGTCTGGACATGCCACTTATGGATTAGATGGGGCGTCTTCTTCGCTATTCCTCGGGGAGCAGTGCTGCGACGCTTTTGCTTCGGCTTGGTTCCGTCGACGCTCGCCTTATCGCTCTATTCGTGATGCGAATCCTGAAGGCATCGCGTTCTTGAAGAATGAGTTATCAAGTGTTCACGAGGCTTTGGGCCTGAGTATAGAACAGCGGTCGCATTATGTAGTTGGTGGGTCTTCCTCGCGAAATGCATCATCGAAACTTCTGCAGCTCGAAACTGCAAGATTATGTGGGCTCACGGTGCCAGATACGCTCATATCCAATGATTTTCAACAGGTTTCTTCTTTTGCGTTACGGTATGAGCGAATACTGGTAAAGCACTTTCTTCCTCACTACTGGGGACATACAGCTACCGGTCAAATTAGAACTGTCGCACCAAGTGTGATCAATGACATTTCTTTAATAAATAGACGCTCCATTGAGATATGTCCCGCGATTTATCAAGAGTTGTTGGACAAAGCCTATGAGATTCGGGTCACGGTAATCGGTGACCGAATTTTCTCGGCAAAGATTGAATCACGCACTGGCGGAGCATTTCTTGATTGGAGACAGGAATACGGTAACAGTGATCTGGCGATGTCCGTGATGATTTTGGATTCCTCTACCGAAGCTAGTATCCGGCAGTTAATGAGCGTGCTCAACTTGCGCTACGGCTGCCTCGACTTCGCTGTTGACCGGCAGGGCCGCGTAATCTTCCTGGAGGTCAATCCTGGGGGGCAGTTCCTTTTTGTTGAGGATTTTGTCCCCGAGCTGCATCTTTTAGATGCTTTTGCTTCGATGCTAGCTCATGGATCTCCAAGTTACCCGCTTGGGTCATCTGATGTGGTGACTGATGCGGCTTTCATGGAAAGTGAAGATTACCGTCAATGGCAGAGTGCTCGCCCCCAAGGCAGAGATAATGATCGATTCGTCACGTTCATTTAAAGAATTTGCGAGTTATTTCTAAAATTATCATTTATTAAGAAATTATCAAGGTTAATTGAAATGAAATATGGGGTCGCGGTAATATTTATATTCGGATTTATGGTTTCGCCACAGTTGTTTGCTGGCGAAGAGGATGATGCGCTATTCAAGTCTTGTCCTGGCTTGTCTACATGGGCGGCTAAGCATCCGCGCGGGGAAAAGGATATGAATACTAGCGGTGACTCACGAAAGAAACCGGTTTTAAGCAAAGCGAGTGCCGAGTTGTCGCGACGTGTGGATAACGATCAGCGTGTACGAGCTCCTTTGCTCGGCGGTCAGATGCCCAGCCCGGAACAACTTCGAAAGCTTTCTGAAGTGGATGCTGACAACCTGAGGTGGCTCAAGGATAAATTTGCACGCTACGGCTTTCCAACTGCCGAGAGCGTCGGCCAGCAGGGCATTCAGGATTTTTGGCTACTGGTGCAGCACGCTGACAGTGATCCTGCTTTTCAGCAAACTGTTTTGGATGTGCTGATAGCAAGTTCATCCACCACTAGTGTAAAAAAGGCTGACTTGGCAATGCTTTTAGATCGCGTTCATTTGGCCCAGGGTAAGCGTCAGCGCTATGGCACGCAGTTTGTACGGAACGAAGATGGTGAGCTAGTGCTGCAGGAGCCCGTTGAGGATCTCGCCAACATAGATGCCCGGCGTGCCCAGATGGACCTCATGCCGCTCGGTATTTATCAATGTGTGATACGGGCGACCTACGAAGGCAATCCTTCAGTTGATCAGTAGATTATCAGTGTTCTTTGGCATTCGATCTTAAGGGGGAGCCGCTATTTTTTCTTGTAGTAATATACGTCAGCCATACTCCATGTTTCTGCCAATACCTTCATGCTCTCCTGCTACCATGCGTGCCCCTGAGGTGACTGCCGGCTTGCCGGTGGTTTAAACGGGAATCCGGTGCGCGGGTCGCCTTGGCGAGCTGCAATTCCGGAGCTGCCCCCGCAACGGTGGGCGAGGTCAGATGCCGCAATACGCCACTGTGCATGGGCATGGGAAGGCGCGGCATCGGAAGCGTCAGCTTCCACTCGCGAGCCCGGAGACCGGCCGGAGGGATTGACGCGGCACGCGGTGGGCGTGGCCTTGTGCGTCTGGCGCTTGCGCGCCGGACGCCTGGCCCGTTGCTGCTTGCCGCCCCATTGCCCACGCGTGGGTTGGCGCGGTTCCAGGAGCAGCAGGTGATGTCCCTTTCTTCCGTTTTACCGCATCGCGCCATGCTCGTCGTGGGGGTGTCGCTGTGCCTGGCCAATCTGGCCCAGGCCGAGGCCGCCATCGATCTGGACGAAGTCGTGGTCACTGCCTCGCGCACTGCCCAGACCCAGGACCAGACGCTGGCACCGGTCACGGTCATCGATCGCGCGCAGATCGAGCGTCGCCAGGTCACTTCGTTGCAGGATCTGTTGCGCGGCGAAGCAGGCGTGTCGCTGGCCAACAACGGTGGACCCGGCAAGGCGACCTCGCTGTTCCTGCGCGGCACCGAAGCCGACCAAGTGGTGGTGCTGATCGATGGCGTGCGCATCGGCTCGGCCACCGCCGGCGGCGCGGCGCTGCAGGATCTGCCGATCGAACAGATCGAACGTATCGAAATCGTGCGCGGCCCGTTTTCCAGCCTGTACGGCTCCGAAGCACTGGGCGGTGTGATCCAGATCTTTACCCGGCGTCCACAAGGCCGTTTCGTGCCGACCCTGAGCGTGGCGGCCGGCAGTGACAACGCGCGCCGCTACGGCGCAGGCTTGGCCGGGCGCAGCCAAGGCGATCTGAGCGAAGCGGGCGGTTGGTATTCGGTGAATGCCGTGCACGACGAAACCGACGGCATCAACGCGTATCTGGATACCAGCTCAAGCGCCTACGACCCGGACCGCGACGGCTATCGCAACGATTCGTTGAGTGCGCAGGGCGGCTGGCGTTTCAATCGGCAATGGGATGTCGATGTGCATGCGTTGCGCGCGCAAAGCCGCAACGAATACGACGGCTCGGCATTCGGCGGCAATCTGAGCAAGGGCGTGCAGCAGGCCATTGGTGGCCGCGTGCGTTACGCACCGACCGATGCACTGAAGCTCACCGCCAGCCTGGGCAGCAGCGCCGATCTGAGCGACGCGTATTACGAAGGGGCATACCTGTCGACCTACGACACCCGCCGCAAGCAAGGCGCGTTGCAGGCCGACCTCGAGACTGGCCCCGGCCTGCTCACGGTCGGCTTCGATTGGCAGCGCGACGCCATCGCCAGCAGCGACACCTACGACGCCGACAGCCGTATCGATCGCGCCGCATTTGCGCAGTGGCAGCAGACGCTCGGCACCCAATCGCTGCAGGCCAGCCTGCGCCGCAACGACAACAGCCAGTTCGGCGGCAAGACCACCGGCAGTCTGCTGTGGGGCTGGGATTTCGCCGAGCATCTTCGCCTGACTGCCAGCTACGGCACCGCGTTCAAGGCGCCTACCTTCAACGAGCTGTACTACCCGGATTACGGCAACCCGCTGCTGGGGCCGGAAACCTCCAAGAGCGCCGAGCTTGGCTTACGCGGTCGTTATGACTGGGGCGCCTGGACGCTCAGCGCGTTCCAGACCCGCATCGACGACCTGATCACCTACGACGCCGCGTTGGTGGATGCGACGCATCCGTTCGGGCAGCCGAACAATATCGATCGGGCGCGTATCCGCGGGATGGAAGCCGGCTATGACACCGAGCTGGCCGGCTGGACCCTGCGCAGTACGTTGACCTGGCTTGCGCCGCAAGCCGATGGCGACGTCAATCACGGCAACTGGTTGCCACGGCGTGCGCGCCAGAGCGGGCGTATCGACGCGGACCGCAGCAGCGGTCCGTTCGGTGTCGGCGCAAGCCTGTTCGGGTCGGGCGCGCGCTACGACGATCTGGCCAATACCGAGCGCCTGGCCGGCTACGGCTTGCTGGATTTGCGCGTGAGTTATGCAGTGAACGCGGACTGGAAGGTGCAACTCGCCGCCAACAATGTGTTCGACCGCCAATACGAAACTGCACGCTGGTACGCGCAGCCGGGCCGAAATTATCTGCTGACCTTGCGCTACCAGCCTGCGCAATAAGAGCAGCTAATAAAACGGCTGCGCAGTCACCAGACGGGCGTGGCCGGTGCCCGGAATCGGCATGTGCCACGCGTACACTTCGGTTCCTGCGCGCCGTCCGCACCCACCCGGCGACTGCTCGCTCTGGTTCGTTAGGCCTCTAAGCGTGCCGACGACACCGGTGGCGCGCAGGTTAGACCGCGCAGTTGAAGCTTGCCGCTAGATGCAAGGATCGCTACGGTTTGCACGGGCCGGTGGTTTGCCTGATGTCTGTTGCGTCGTCTGGTTAGCGACCGAAAACCCGAAGGAGACCATCGATGCCGTCGTTGTCCCGCTCGTCCAAAGGCCTGTTGTTCATCGCTTCGATGCTGGTGATGACCGCGACCCGCTTTCATCACACGAGCGACTGGCTGCACCTGCCGGACGCGTCCATGGCCGTGTTCTTTCTCGGAGGTTTGGCGCTGCGGCGGCACGGCTACCTTGTCGCGTTGTTGGGGGTGTCGGTGGCGATCGATTGGGCCGCCGTCAGCCTGGCTGGCGTCAGCGACTTCTGCATCACCGCGGCTTACGCTGCATTACCGGCGGCCTATGGCGTGCTCTGGTATGCCGGGCGCGCGTATCACGCACGTGTGCGGCCCGAGGTTGCGTCGCTGAGCATCGCCTGGGGTCTGGGAACCTTGGCCGCGGTGCTGTCTTTCTTGATCTCCAATGGTGCGTTCTACTGGTGGGGCGGACGCTACACCGACCCGCACTGGGCACAGTATCTGCAGCGCGCCTGGCAATGGGGGCCGCTGTTCGTGCGCACGACAGCACTGTATTTGGCGGTGGTGCTGGCAGCCGCATGGTGCGTGCTGCGCTGGCGCAATGCGCGCGCCGTAACGCAGTTCTCCGCGCCTCTGGAAGTGTCGTGATCATGGCATCGCGCGTCGCTGTGTTGCCGTTGCACGGTGAAGCGGCCCGGACCTGCGGCATCGCACTTGCAGCCTTGATGGTCTGCACGCGTGGCGAGCACTTTGTGAGCGTGGACGCCTTGCCCAGCGCCTCATGGGCAGTATTTTTTCTGGCCGGTGCGCTGCTGCGCCCGCTGTGGATGTTGCCGCTGCTGTTCGGGATTGCAGCGCTGCTGGATCTGATCGGCCTAGCCTCGGGCAGCAGCAGCGACTGGTGCATGTCGTCGGCGTACTGGGCCTTGGCGCTGGCCTACGCCGTATTGTGGTGTGGCGGACGGCTGTCTGCGCTGCTGCAGGTACAGCGCCAAGCACGGCGTACGGTCGCCGGGCCGCTGTTGGCGTTGCTGATCAGCGGCAGCGCCGCTTATCTACTCTCCAAAGGCGGTTTCTATTTTCTGTCCGGTCGTTACCCGCATGCCACGCTGGCCGAATTTATTGCGCGGGTGCCGACGGACTACCCGCGCGCGCTTGGCGCTTTGGCCGGTTACGTCGGCCTGGCCTTCGCGCTGCTGGCCGCACGACGCGCCGCCGGCACACGTTCACCCAGTGGAGTACGCGCATGAGCACCCCCGAACACGATGACGCGCATTACCGCGAACGTGCGCAGCGCAAGAAGGAACTGGTCGACCGGCGCATCGCCCGCGCAGTGATCGACCGCGGTGTGCTGCTGGTCAATACCGGCAATGGCAAGGGCAAGAGTTCGTCCGGCTTCGGCATGCTGGCGCGCTCACTTGGGCATGGCCTGTACTGCGGCGTGGTGCAATTCATCAAGGGCACGTTTTCGACTGGCGAAGAGGCGTTTTTCCGCCGTTTTCCCGATCTGCTCGACTATCACGTGATGGGCGAAGGCTTCACCTGGGAGACCCAGGACCGTGCGCTCGACATCGCTGCCGCACAGGCGGCTTGGCAAGTTGCCCGCAGCATGCTGGCCGATGCGCGTTACGACTTCGTGTTGCTGGACGAACTCAACATAGCGCTGGTGAAAGACTACATCGCGCTGGATGAGGTGCTTGCCTGCGTGGCCGCGCGGCCTGCGGGTCAGCATGTCGTGATCACCGGGCGCGGCGCGCCGCCCGGATTGATCGAGGCCGCCGACACCGTCACCGAAATGCGCCTGATCAAGCACGCGTTCAACGCCGGTATCAAGGCGCAGCTCGGTATCGAGCTGTAGCCGTGGTCAGGCGCGTGCAACGCGTTGCAGCGTCACCGGCATGTCTGCCGGCATGAAGTCAGGACTGCACGCCATGTTGCTGGTGATTGCCACCGTTGCCGTGCTGCTGGACCTGTTGCTTGGCGAGCCGCGGCACGCGCATCCGCTGGTGTTGTTCGGCAACTGGGTGCAGCGCATCGAAGCGCGCCTGTACCGCGACCGTCGCAGCGCCGGTATTCTGGCGTGGTGCGTGAGCGTGTTGCCGTTGACCGTTGTGGCCGCAGCGCTGCAATGGGGACTGTGGCGCTTCTCGCCTTGGACGGCGGCTGGGTTTGCTGCAATCACGCTGTATCTGGCGCTGGGGTTGCGCAGCCTGGGCGAACACGCGCACCCCGTGATCGCTGCCCTGCAGGTTGCTGATCTGCCTGCGGCGCGCGCTGCGGTTGGCCGCATCGTCAGCCGCGATACGGCTGTATTGGACGCAACCCAAGTGGCTGCCGCAGCGACCGAGTCGGTGTTGGAAAACGGCAGCGATGCGGTGTTCGCCGCGCTGTTCTGGGGCGTATTGCTTGGCGCACCGGGAGCGGTGTTATACCGGCTGTCCAATACGCTGGATGCGATATGGGGCTATCGCACGCCACGCTACGCCAACTTCGGCTGGGCTGCGGCGCGCATCGATGACGCATTGAACTGGCTGCCGGCACGGCTGACGGCGGTGACCTATGCAGTGCTCGGTCGCACGCGCGCGGCCATACGCTGCGCCCGGCGCCAAGGGCGCGGCTGGAAGAGTCCGAACGCCGGTCCGGTGATGGCGGCAGGTGCGGGTGCACTGCACGTGCAGCTGGGTGGACCGGCGCCGTATCACGGACATTGGCAGGCACGTCCGCCGCTGGGCGAGGGCGCCTCAGCAACCGCCAACAGCGTGCAACGCGCTTTGCGACTTGTGCGGGCCGGTGTCGCGTTATGGCTGCTGCTGGGCACGCTGGCAACCGCGCTGGCGATGCGATGATCCGCGCACCAATGGTCTGGCCGCTGACCAGGATGCAGCCGATCGCTTTTCACGATTGCGCAGGTAACGCGGCGTTACTCCCTGGAGCACGCGATGCTTGAACACGGCGGACGTCTGCGCCGCGCTGCGCGGACCTACAAGATTCCGCTCGCGCAATGGCTGGACCTTTCTACTGGCGTAAGCCCGTTCGCGTGGCCGGTGCCTACGATCCCGGAGCATCTGTGGCAGCGCTTGCCGGAAGACGACGATGGCCTGGCCGAGTGCGCGGCCGCGTATTACGGTGCGCCGCAGGTATTGCCGGTGGCCGGCTCGCAGGCGGCGATTCAGACCTTGCCGTTGCTGCGCGCATCCGGCCGCGTCGGTGTGCTCATGCCCGGCTATGCCGAGCACGCGCAGGCGTGGCAACGTGCCGGGCATCAGGTAGTACCGATGTGTGCGACACAGCTGTTGCAAGCCGGTGAGACGTTGGATGTGATCGTGCTGATCCATCCGAATAATCCCTGCGCCGACAGCTTTGATCCCGAGACGCTGCTGCAGCTGCATGCATGTCTTGCATCACGTGGCGGGTGGCTGGTGATCGACGAAGCCTTCATGGATGCGACGCCACAACACAGCGTGTGTGCGGACACACAGCGGCCTGGTCTGGTGGTGCTGCGCTCGGTGGGCAAATTCTTCGGTATGGCCGGTGCACGTGCGGGCTTTGTCTGCGCACATCACACCTTGCTGGATGCACTGCGTGAACGGTTGGGGCCATGGACGCTGAGCGGCCCCGCACGATGGGTCGTGCAGCAGGCGTTGGCCGATACGCCGTGGCAGTTGCGGGCACGTGCGCGCTTGCATGCGGCATCGCAGCGACTTGGACAGGTATTGCATGCGCATTCGATCGTACCCACCGCAGGTACCGCGTTCTTTCAGTGGTGCCAACGCGACGATGCCGCTGCTGTGCACGCAGCGCTGGCGCAGCGCGGCATTTTGACCAGGCTGTTCGACGCACCATCCAGTGTGCGCTTCGGTCTTCCGCGGGATGCCGCAGACGAGTCGCGTCTGGATGCGGCACTGCGGCAGGTGCTGACATGAGTGCGCGCGTGATGGTACAGGGCTGCACCTCCGATGCGGGCAAGAGCACGCTGGTGGCCGCGCTGTGCCGTTGGCTATATCGCCAGGGCATTGCGGTAGCGCCATTCAAGCCGCAGAACATGGCGTTGAATTCGGCAGTGACGGTAGACGGCGGCGAGATTGGCCGTGCGCAGGCATTACAGGCACAGGCGTGCGGGCTGGAGCCGCAGACCGATTTCAACCCGGTGTTGCTCAAGCCCAATAGCGACACCGGCGCACAGGTCATCGTGCACGGGCATCCGGTCGCTACGCTGGATGCGGTGGACTATCACGCCTACAAGACGATTGCGTTCAAGGCCGTATTGGCCTCGCACGCACGCTTGGTCAATCGCTTCGATGTCGTGCTGGTGGAAGGTGCCGGCAGCCCGGCCGAGATCAATCTGCGCGCCAACGACATTGCCAATATGGGCTATGCCGAAGCGGTGGATTGCGCCGTCATTCTGGTCGCCGACATCGACCGCGGCGGTGTATTCGCCCATCTGGTCGGCACGCTGGCGTTGCTCTCGGCCAGCGAACGCGCACGCGTTGCCGGTTTTGTGATCAATCGGTTTCGCGGCGATCTGGCGCTGCTGCAGCCTGGGCTGGAGTGGCTGGAGCGCGAAACGGGAAAGCCGGTGCTCGGCGTGTTGCCGTATCTGCATGGCTTGCAACTGGATGCCGAAGATGCGCTGCCGCGCAACGCGCCGCCGAAACCGCAGTCGCAGTTGCGCGTGGTGGTGCCGGTGTTGCCGCGCATCAGCAACCACACCGACCTCGATGCGTTGCTGGCGCACCCGCAGGTGGACGTACAATGGATCGGTCCTGGGCAGACACCACCGCCCTGCGATTTGATCGTGCTGCCGGGCAGTAAATCCACCCGGCACGATCTGCAGTGGCTGCGCACGCACGGGTGGGATACCGCCATCGCCCGTCACCTGCGCTATGGAGGGAAACTGCTTGGCATCTGCGGCGGTCTGCAGATGCTGGGTACCCACATCCACGATCCGGATGGCATCGAAGGCTTCGCTGGCAGCAGCGCCGGCCTTGGCTGGCTGACGCTGCAAACCACGCTGCACCCGCACAAGCAATTGCAACGCATGCATGGTCAATTGCTGTTGGGCGATGCAAGCGTCAGCGGCTATGAAATTCATTGCGGCATCAGCAGCGGTGCCGCGCTGGCACGACCGTTGCTGCAGCTGCACGATGGGCGTACCGATGGCGCCATCTCCGACGATGGTCAGGTGCTCGGCACCTATCTGCACGGTGTGTTCGACCACCCGCAGGCATTGGCCGCATTGCTGGCGTGGGCCGGTCTGGCGCAGGCCGCGCCACTGGATCTTGGTGCGCTGCGTGAAGCCAGCCTTGATCGTCTGGCCGATGCCGTGCATGCGCATCTGGATACCGTTGCACTGAAACGACTGGTCAGCAAGGAACCGGCATGCAGCACCTGATTCTGGGCGGCGCTCGTTCGGGCAAGAGCGCACTGGCCGAGCGCATCGCTCGAACCTGCGGGCTTGCAGTGACGTATCTGGCCACCGCGCAAGCCTTCGACGATGAAATGCATCGGCGCATTGCCCATCACCGCAACCAACGCCCGCCGCAGTGGCAATGCGTGGAAGAGCCCATCGCGCTGGCGGCTAGCTTGCGGGCACACGCCGCGCCGGATCGCTGCGTGCTGGTGGATTGCCTGACCTTGTGGGTGAGCAATCTGCTCGGCCACCCGGATGCGGACGTGTTCGCGCGCGAGCGCGATGCGCTGCTGGCAACGCTGCCGCGGTTGCCGGGGCAGATTGTGCTGGTCAGCAACGAAGTCGGGCAGGGCGTTGTCCCGTTGGGCGAACTCACGCGGCGTTTTGTCGATGAAGCCGGCTGGCTGCACCAGGCATTGGCGCTACAGTGCGATCGCGTGGTGTTTGTGGTGGCAGGATTGCCGATGGTGTTGAAGGGAGAGCACAGATGAGTAGCGAACAGATGAGTAGCGATTGGATCTTTGGTGCCTGCGCCGTGCCGGACGCGCGCATGCGTTCTGCTGCGTTGGCGCGGCAGGAACAACTGACCAAACCGCCAGGTGCATTGGGCCGGTTGGAACACCTGGCGGTGCAGCTGGCAGCCTGGCAACGCACAGAACACCCTGGCATGCAGCGGGTCTGGATTGCGGTATATGCCGCCGACCACGGTGTCGCTGCCGAAGGCGTGTCGGCCTTTCCGCAGGCGGTGACTGGCGAGATGGTGCGCAATTTCGCGCGCGGCGGCGCAGCCATTGCGGTCCTGGCGCGCGAGCTGGGTGCGCGGCTGGAAGTGGTGAATCTAGGCGTGGTCAACGATCCTGGCGAGTTGCCGCGGGTGCGGCGTGCCTGGATTGCGCCGTCCACCGCCAATATCTGCGAGCAGCCCGCGATGACGGCGACGCAATTGCGCGATGCGCTCGCCGCCGGTGCCGACAGCATTGCGCAGGCCAAGAGTTGCGACACGCAGCTGTTTGTCGGTGGCGAAATGGGCATTGGCAACACCACCTCCGCTGCAACACTGGGGTGCGCATTGCTCTCGCAGCTTCCGCAGGCGCTGGCTGGCGCGGGCACTGGCCTGGATGCCGAAGGCATCGCGCACAAGACCACCGTGATCACGCGTGCGCTGGCCTTGCATGCCGATGCGTCCACCCCGCTGGAGCGACTACGCCGGCTCGGCGGCTTCGAAATCGCTGCATTGGTCGGCGCGTATATCGCCGCCGCGCAGGCGGGTATTCCGGTGTTGGTGGATGGCTTCATCACCGCCGCCGCTGCGCTGGTGGCCACCCGCCTGAATCCCGGTGTGCGCGAGTGGTTGTTGTTCGGGCATCGCTCGCAGGAACGTGGGCATGCGGCACTGCTTCGCGCACTGGATGCAGAGCCCCTGCTGCAACTGGACATGCGGCTGGGCGAGGCCAGCGGAGCCGCGGTGGCGATTCCGTTGCTGCGCAGCGCTTGCGCGTTGCATAACGGCATGGCGACCTTCGCCGAAGCCGGAGTGTCGGACGCATGAGTGCGCAGATCACCTTGATGCGGCATGGCGATACCGGGCAACGCAGCTATCGGGGTCAGCTCGACGACCCACTCACCGAACTGGGCTGGCAGCAATTACGTACGGCGACTGCCGATGGCGTGTGGGACGCAGTCGTGGCGTCCACGCTACAGCGCTGCGCGTTATTCGCGACCGAGCTGGCGCAGGCGCGTGCCATCCCGCTGCAGCTGGATCCGCGCCTGCGCGAATACCACTTCGGCCGCTGGCAGGGCGTGCCGGTCGCCGACATCGACCGCGACGAAGGCGCAGCGCTCGGCCGCTTCTGGGCCGACCCGGTGCGCCATCCGCCGCCGCAAGCCGAACCGTTCGCAGATTTCTGCACACGCCTGTCTGCGGCACTCGACCACATCGTGGCGGGCTATCCGGGGCAACGGGTGCTGGTAGTCACCCACGGCGGCGCCATCCGCGCGCTGCGCTGCATGGTCCAAGGGCGTTCCTTCGCCAGCATGACCGAGCTTGCTGTGCCACATGCCTCGCTGCATCCGCTGGCCTGGCCGCCAGCCGCAGCGAACCTGGCGGCAGCCTCCGTGGCGTCCAGCGCCGGATGATCGACGGCTTGCTCGCCGCGGTTGGCTTTCTGACCCGCATTCCGGTGCCCGGCCGGGTGTTCGCGCAGCCGGGCGCGCAGGCGCGCTCGCTGCTGTGGTATCCGCTGGTCGGCCTGCTGATCGGCGCAGTGCTGAGTGCATTGGCGGGGTGCCTGCGCGAGGTGGCGCCGCTGCTGGGGGCTGCGGTGCTGCTGAGCAGCTGGGTCTGGCTCACAGGCGCCTTGCACATCGACGGCCTGGCAGACACGACCGATGCCTGGGTCGGCGGCATGGGCGATCGCACACGCACGCTGGCCATCATGAAGGACCCCACCAGCGGCCCGATGGCGGTGGCTGCGGTGGTGCTGGCGCTGCTGCTCAAGTGCGCGGCGCTGGCCACGCTGTTGCCAACGGCGCCCGGCGCCGTGTGGCTGGCTCCACTGCTGGCGCGCACGGCGTTGGTGGCCGCGTTCCTGACCACGCCCTATGTGCGTGCCGGTGGGCTGGGCAGTGGCTTGGTCGGCGGTTCGCGCGCCGGCTTGCTGTTGTCGTTGCTGCTCGGCATTGGTTGCGTGTTCGCCGTTGGATTCGCGCGCGGGATGCTCGCCTGCGCGGTTGCTGGCGTGGTGTTCGTGCTGTGGCGTCGTGCCTGCCTGCAGCGTCTGGGCGGCATGACTGGCGATACCTGCGGCGCGTTGGTGGAAGTGGGCGAGACTGCGGTGCTGGTGGCGTTGGCGCTGCAAGCGAGCTGAAGGTTGCGTACAAGGCGATTGTGACGTGGCCGGGCGACTGCGGCGGCTGCGTGTCGGCGGGGAGCGATGTTGCGATCCGGAGCCAGTGCGCTGTCCACGTTGGCCCGACACCTTGCGACCTCGTGCCAGCCATTGGACGCCGACATGCGCAAGCCGCCAGCCAGAGTGCCCAGATGCGCAAGATCGGGACCGGGCCTGCTGCCAATCTGCGCGATGCTCACTGCCTTCCAGAGGAATCGCCCGTGCCAGCAGCATCGGTCATCTTCCATCGGCAGCGTGCGGTCGAGCGCGTCGTAGCCCACTTATAGGCCAGCATCCGTGCCGGTGAACCGCTGCCGGACCTGGCCACGCTCGCCGCGCTGGCGCATCAATCGCCGCCGCATTTTCATCGCGTGTACCGCGCACTGGCAGGCGAAACGCTGGGCGCGACCATTGCGCGGTTGCGCCTGAGTTATGCGCTGCATCTGCCGGGTGAGCAGGGCCGCTCGGTGACCGAGGTGGCATTGGCGGTCGGCTATCAAACCCCGCAGGCGCTGGCACGCGCGTTTCGGATGGTGCTTCAGGCAAGCCCGTCCAGCCTGCGTAACGCACCGCAGCTGCGCGCGCACAAGTGGCCGGTCCAGCGCTGTCGGCGCATCCGCACAACGCGCCATTGCAGGTGCTGGTGCAAGTGCTCGATCCCCTGGAAATGGTGGTGCTACGTCAGCGCGGCGCGTTCGAGGATCTGGATCGTGGCTTCGGCCGCATCGCCGCCTGGGCGGAGCGCAGCGGAGTGAGTGAACACATGCAGGCGCTGATCGACCTGCCGCTAAGCGAGCACCGCGATGTACCGGCGCAGCAACACCTGTTCGAATGCGGCATGGCGTTCGATGTTGAAGTGGCGCCGCCATCGCTCATGCAGCTGCGCCAGCTCACCGGTGGGATGCACGCGGTGCTACGTCATGTTGGGACATACGCAGGGCTGGAAGACGCGCTCGACCAATTGCTTGCACATTGGCTACCGGACAGCGGTTACGCACTGCGCGAGGCTCCGCTGCATTACCTCTATCTCGACGACCCGGAAACCGTCGCCGAAGCCAAGTTGCGTGCAGACATCCGGGTGCCGGTGCAGTTATCTGGCAAGCCCGCATCACCGACGTAGCGCAGCCAGCAAACGACTGCGCAGCCGCCAGGCGGGCGCGACCGGCACCCGGAATCGACGTGGACCACGCGTACGCTGCGGTTCCCGCGCGCCGTCCGTACCCAGCTGACGACGGCGCGCTGCGTCTCACCAGTCGCTCTTACGTGGTCGCCGGCAAAAACACCATCTGCGGTGCCGGATGCATCAGAAATTGCTGGTGCGAAATATTCCAGGCATACGCGCCGGCCAAAGGGAAGGCCAGGCAGTCGCCAGGTGCCAGTGCGGTGACATGCTGATCGCGTGCCAGCACATCCTTGGGCGTGCATAACTGGCCGACCAAGGTCACTGACGTGTCGCGCAGCACAGGCGCCCGCGCACCACGCAACACGCGGATTGGGTGATCGTGCGCCTGCGCGGCCGGGGTACGGAAGTGATGAGTGCCGCCGCGGGCAATCGCAAACCAGGCGCCGTGACTGCGTTTGAGATCGAGCACTTCCATCAGGTACCAGCCGCAGCTTGCGCTGACGTAACGGCCCGGTTCCAGGCGCAGGCGCAGGTCAGTGCCATGTTCGCGCAGCAAGGCAGGCAGCCCGGCGCAGAAGCCGGCCCAGTCGAACGATGACTCTGGCGCCAGATAGTCCACACCGAATCCACCGCCGGCATTCACCCGCAGTGGGCCCAGTGCATAGGTGTGGCGCCATTGCTGCACGGTGCGCAGGTACGCATCAACCAGATGCAGTTGTGCGGCAGCATCGCGCTGATGCGACATCAAATGAAAGTGGAAGCCTTCCAGGCGTAGCGATGGGCTTGCCCGCAGCCGATGCATTGCTGCATCCAGATCGCTCGGATCCAGACCGAACGGCGAGGGATGCCCGCCCATCATCAAACGCGTGCTCTGCGCACCGGGAACGGCAATATTCATGCGCAGAAATACCGGCACGCAGCGACCGGCCTGCGATGCGATTGCCGCCAGGCGCTCGAGTTCTCTCAGGCTTTCCACATGCACGGTGCAGTCGGGCAGGTCGACCGCCTGGGCGAGCTCGGTATCAAGTTTGCCTGGACCACCGAACAACAACGGTGCCTGTGGTTGCTGTGCGTGTAGCCAGGCCAGTTCGCCACCGGATGCAGCTTCGAAGCCATCCACATGCGTTGCCAGCGTGCGCAGGATCGGCGGCTCTGCATTGGCCTTGGCGGCATAGAACAACTCACACTGCGGGGGCAGCTGCGCACGCATCCAGGCCGCGTGTGCGTCCAATGCCGGCAGGTCGTAGACGTACGCGCAGATCGGCCCATCGCAGCGTTCGCGCACTTGCGGCAAGGCCGCAAGTGCCGCAGCGGTGTCGATGCGTAGACTCATGCCGCCACCTGCCGCGCCGTCGTGACGCGAGGAATGGGATTGGGCAGCGCGGTGTAGTCGGATTGGCGGTCCGCGCGCTGCCACAAGCGCGTGCCCAGATTGTTCTTGCCGGGCAGTGGTGCGCCGTCGATCAGACCCTGCAGCGCGGCTTGCGCGCCATGGCGTTGCTGCCAACGTGCGGCAATCTCGCCGACGCATTGCCATAGCCATGCCTCCAGTGCGGCATCACCTTCGGTGAGGTGAAAGATTGCTTCGGCCAGGTTGTTGACCAGTGCGCAATACGCAACCCGGTTCCAGCCTTGTTCGGGGGTGTAGTACAGCGATTGCCGAGCGCGCTCACTCACGCCATGCAGGCATGCAGCCGGCCAGTGATGGGCGAGCAGCTTGGTGCCTTCCAGGTCGCGGATCCACACGCGGGTCGGCCAGCCGTCGGCGAACCCGATCACCGTATTCTGCAGATGCGGTTCCAGCGCGATGCCATGCTGGAACAGTGCACTCCACACGCCATCCAGCAGTAGATCGGCATAGGCGCGGAACCATCGCACTGTGGCTGCGTGGCGATCCGCGCGTGCATTGCTCAGCGCTTGCACGCGTGCGGCGCACACGCTATTGCCCTGCGCATCGCAGGTGAACAAGGCCGCAGCCACCTGCGGTTGCCAACGGGCACGTTGCACGGCAGGAATGGTTTGTCGATACAGAATGCCGAAGCCCTCCGACAAGACGCGCGCCGCTAGCGGATCGGCATCGTGCAATGCGGGGTCGACCTGCGCGACCTCCAGCGAGGTGGCCGCCGGCTCCAGCATCACATCGAAGCCCGGCACCTGGGCCGCCAAAGCACGCCAGCTCGGCGCCAACAGCTCGGTGAGCGCAACTGCGCTTTCCAGCTCGTACCAGGCGTTCTTGCGCACGCAGTTGGTGAGCCGCACATGCACCGAACACTTGAGGAAATACTCCAGCTCCGGGTGATACAGCGTGCGTACCGACGAGGTCGGCCGCACTGCATCGCCTAACGGGCCGACCGGCGTGATCAGGCCGCGCGCCTGCAAGGTGCGCAGCAATGGGTCGTCAAGCAGACGCTCCGCTTCCCAGGGATGGCAGGGGTAGAGATCGTCGCTGCCGCTTAGCTGCTTCAGGCTCGCACGCACATCGCGCCCATGCGTGCGCAAGAGGCGCGGGTGGATGCGGAACCAAAACAGCTGGAACGATGCACGTGCTTCCGGCGCGCAGGCCAGCACCTGATCCAGATCCACGCCTTCGCGGCTCTTCGGCGTCGGGTGCAATGCGTGCCCCCAGAGCATCGATTGTTCGGCGTCAATCATCGCCTCGCCAGTGGCGGCGGTGGCTTGCGCCTGCCGCAATAACGCAGCGGTGACTGCCACGCTGTTGCCACTTTGCGCAAGCAGTTCCGGGTTGACTGTCTGCGTGCTTCCCAATGTCTGCAACAGGCAGCGCGCCAAGGCATCCGCATCCAGGCTATGCCACGGCTTGCCGGCGCTCTTGAGAAACGGCGTGGAGGTGAAGCGGCAGCGGCCCAGGCGATCGGCGTAAGCAATGCGTACGCACAGTGCACCGGTCTGGCCCAGGTCGATGCGCAGCCAGCGGTGTTCGGCGACGCGCAGGCCGGGGCGATCCAGCCCGCGATAGTTGAAGTCCACTGCGCGCTGCGGAATCGCAAACTCGCGCAGGTAGCAGTTCAACCAGCAGCTGCAGGCGTGCGCGTCGGCCATGCTGTCGGACCAGGGATCATGCATCGTGTGCGGCGACATCGGCAGTTCTCCTCGAAGGGAAGCGCACCAGAACGGTGAGCGCAGCAGCGGCCGCAGCCAGTGCGGCAGCCAGGAAAGGGGTTGCGGGGCCGGACGCCTGCGCCAAGGCACCGGCAGCGGCACCGGCCAATACACCAGCCCATTTGCCGCATGCATCGAAGCGACCGAACAAGCGCCCGGCGCCGTTCGCGCTGGCAACGGCTGCCAAGCTGCGGTTGAGCCCACGCAGCCCGAACAACATGCCGAAGCCAAACAACAGCCGCGCGGCCGCCAACGCGACCGCATCGTGCAACAGCGCCTGCCACACGCAGGCTGCGGCGAACAACGCCAGGCCTGGCACCAGCCATGCCTGGCCATCGCCGCGTCGCCACCAGGGCAGCACCACCAGATAGACCAGGTGCGGCAGGCTGTAGAGCAGACCGGCGAGCGCATCGTGGCCGGCGCCGCGCGCGAGGGCGTACGGGATGAAATACGGGAATGTCACCACCATCGCAAAGCAGAACAAAAACTGCGCGAGTAGCAAGGCAGGCCAAAGCGGCGCTGTGATCGTTCGAGGTGATGCGGACGATGAGGCTGCATGCGTCGAAGCCGTCGAAGGTTTGCCGGCAGGTTGTGCTCGCGCAGCAGGCTGATCGGCCGGCAGTCGCCAGGTCAACGCAAACGCAATCAACGGCAGCAGCGCCAGTGCGCGATACAGCGATTGCGCCGGGCCCAACGCCAGGGCAAGGCCCAGCAACGCAGGCGCGCTCACCATGGCCAGGCGCGCCGAATACTGGGTCCAGTCCAGCGCACGCGCCAACGGGCCGGCCTGCGGCTGGCTGGCCAGATACGCATTGGCCGCCGCCAGCGAGCCGCCGCAGGTGCCTTGCACGATCAGGCCGATCACCAGCCAGGTCAGCGACGGCGCGAAGCCGGCAATCGCAAAGCCTAGCGCCAGCCCGAGTTGCGCGCGCAGCAACGAGCGCTTGCGTCCATAGCGGTCTGCCAAGTGCCCCCAGGTGCTCGCTGTCAACGCGGTGCAGAGCGTGGGCAGCACATACAGCACGCCGCTCCAGCCAATCGCGGCCGCTGGCGCAAGTTCGGCCAGGACCTGTGGCAGAAACAGCGGCATGCCCAATGCAGTGAATGCCGCGAGATAGTGCGCAGCCAACACCGGGCCCAGAATGCGCCTCATCGCTGCGCGCCCGCTTGCTTGCGCGGCAGTTGTTGCGTATCAACGAACGCATCTCCGAATGGATTGGGCGCGCTATCGCCGTAGAACTTGTTGATGTCGGCGGCGCCGGTGAGTTGCTTGCTGAGCAGGCTGCCGGCACTGAGCAGGTACTTCACCGGCAGCCTTGGCGCGGCCAACAGGCGGCGCGCGGGATCGGTATCGATACCGTGGCCCTCCAGTTGCGCCAGCGTCGCAGCGAACTGCGACAGCAGCTGCGCATATAGCGGTGCGCGCAGCGCGGGCTGCCATTCGGCCAGGCCCTCCAGCACTGCCTGCAGGTCCAGCTGCAGCACGATGGTGCAGAACATCTGTGCCAATGCCTGTGCATCGTCCACCGCAATTCGCCCATCCTGCAGCGGGCCCAATGCATCCACGTCCGGCAACGCTGCACGCAATTGCGGCATCGCAATCCGCGCAGCGTCGTTGTCCTTCATCAACAGGCGCGTGGCTTGGCCATCGGCATAGACCAGCACGCTGTTCTGCTGATTGGCTTCCAGCGCGATGCCGTAACGCAGCCACAGGCGCAGATGCACGGCAAGCATGAGTTCGGTGTAATCGCGCCACCAATGCAGTACATCGCCATGCGCAAAACGCTCGGCCAGATGGATCGCCATCGGGCGGCCATCTGGCATCAGCGCACACAGTGCAGCCACCGGCACCAGCGTGGCATCGTCATGTGCCGGGTAACGCCGTATGAGATAGGCCAGATGCCGGGTTTGCCCGACATGTCCGCCGTGCGATTCGTCGACGAACACACAACGGCCTTGCAGCGCAGGATCAAGCGCATCGATGCGTCGCAATGCGCGCTCCAGCCAGTGGCCGTCGTAGAGCGTGGAGGGCTTGATCAGACGCAGGTTGAGGGCGCCGAGCGTGCGCATCGGGATGGGGAGCTTGAGATGGAGGTGCGGATGTTGCAGAGGCACCAGCGTGCGCACCGACAGCGTCGGGCGCACCTCCAGCCAGGGCTGCGGTGCTCGCAGTACACCTTCAGGCAACGCGAAGCCTGCCTGCTCCAATCGCTCCCACACCAATGGATGTACCGGCCAGGCGATGTGCGTGGCAGCCAGCTCGGGCGACAGGCCCAGGCTTGCGAAGTCCGGCCAAAGCTCGGCCGGCGGGGTGCTGGTGCACTGCGCCAGTGCTTGCGGAATCGCCAGCCACCGCAGCGCAAAGGTTGGCGCAAATTCCGGAGCGTAGTGGCGCAGTTCGGCTGCATCCAGCCCGGCTTTGGCGCGTGCAGTGGGGTAGAACGGATGGTCGCGGTAGCTGGCCAGCTGGTCGCAGCGGTATGCGCGCTCGGCGGCATCGGGGTGCTGCAGCGCATTGCGTAATGCCTGTGCCTGGGCGTGGTAGGCCTGCTGCGCAAGCCCGCGATGCGACGCAGCGCAGTCGGCTTCTTCTGCGTAGGCCCGATGCAGCTGTTGCGTTTCGGCATCGAGTTCGGCGCTCATGCGTTGCAGCCACGCCTGCGCGCCACGTTCGACATGCATGTCGTCGGCGTTCTGCACAATCCAGCTGTCGCCGCGGGCGCTGATGTCCTGCAGCACACCCTGACGATGGATCGGCAGCCACACCGTGCCGCCGGGCAAGTGTGCGATGCGCCACCAGCCTTCTACCGGGCTGGGATCGGTCCAGGCCGCCAGCACGCTACCGTCCGGCGTTGCGCCACTGCCGCGGCTGACAATCCCGCGCAGGTCTTCGCGCAGGCAGGCATCGATGATACGGGTGGCGATGTAGCGTTGGTCTGCCGCGCTGCTCATGCGCGCAGTCCCGCGGGGTCGATGTGCCATTGCAGACCGGCTTCGGCCTGCACTACGGCCTGTTGCAGCGCCTGCGCATCGCTGGACAGTGCGCTCAGCACGCCCAGGTAATCCTTGTTGGAATGGCTCAGGCGAATGCGCTCGCCCGGTGCGCGCATGCGCCGGTACTGCACGTCGCTGTGCACGTCTTGATGGCGACGGTCTTCGCTGGCGGTGATTAATTCACCGTCATGCTCGGCCACGTAGTAACGCAACAATGCATGCGCACGCGTGCTGCGCAGTGCCGGCAACGGCAGTCCCAGGTGTGGTGCCAGCGCCGCGGTGAACCATTGTCTGGAAAATAGTTCGTCGAGCAGGAATTCGCGGCGGTCGCCGATGCTGCGGTAATTGATCTCCACCAGCACCGGACCGTCGCTGGTGAGAATGAATTCGCTATGGCATAGCCCAAAACCGACACCGAAGGCGTGCAGTTGTTGGAGTGCCTGCGCGATCACCGGCGTGTCCACATCGGCATCCCATTGCGCTTCGCATTCGACGAAGTGGGGCGGCGGCGACAAGCGCACCTTGAAGCCGCCGATGGCCTGCAGGCTGTTGCCGTCGCCGAGGGTTTCCAGCGTAAACAGCGCGCCCTCCAGCATGCTTTCCAGCAACACGGTGCGCTGCGGGTGACGCTGCCATACATCGTCCAGATAGGCCTGCAATTGCGCAGCATCGGCGCAGTGGCGCACATCCAGACTCGCGACGCCTTCCCGCGGTTTGGCCACCACCGGCCATGGCATCTGCGCCGGCAACGCGACGCCCGGCGCCAGCGTGCAGAACCACGGGCAGGGTAGGCCATGCGCACGCAAGCGTTGGCGCATCGCCGCTTTGTTCTTTGCGGCGTAACACACCTGCCAGTCCTTGCCCGGCAGGCCGAGCGCTGCAGCCACCAGCGCAGTGCTGGTCTGCAGATGGTCGCTATTGCTGAACAGGCCGCGCGGCGCGATGTCGGCATCGTGCAGCACGTCCAGCACCCCGAGTGGGTTGAATACATCGCATTCGATCACCCGCTGCGGTGCATGCATGGGGTGCTCGCGGAAATAGGTCAGGTGATCGAGCCGGTGGTCGGTCAGCAACCACACCGGCAGACCCAGCGCGTGCGCGGCCGGCAGAAAACCTTCGGTGATGGCGGGATGGCAGACATGGGTGAGGATCACCAACGGTGCAGCGGATGTCGCAGTCATGGCAGCTCTCGTTCAACAGGACGGTGGAAAACCGGTACTGAAACGGGCTGCCTGGCGCCATGGTGGCGTTGGGTGGCCTGCGATACGTTGATCGCATGCCGCGTGCTGCGGCAATGATGCGTGCTTCATGCACGCCGTGTTGTGTGTGACGGTCGCCAGCGCAACCGCCGTTGCTCCCAGGCGCGACCAACGCGCCTATGCGTTGGTCGTGTGCAGCGTTTACTCGCTGATGCAGACTCAGAACGTGTATTCCAGCCCGGCGGTGACGGTGCGTGGCGGTGCGGCTTGACGCCCCCACGGGCTGGTATCAACGCCGCGGAACCAATAGTGCCGGTCGAACAGATTATTGATCGCCAACGATGCACTGAATTTTTGTCCATCGCGTTCGAACAGGGTATGGCTCACCTGCGTGTTCCACACCATGTAGGCCGGTAACTGGCCCACCGAGGCGATGGCATTCTCTTGCACGGTGTTTGCTGCGTCGCTGAAGGCCTTGCTGAAGTAATAGCCGGAAAGCGCGACAGTGGTGTGACCGAGCGCGTAGGTGCCGCCCAGCGTGATCTGGTTGCGCGAGGTGTAGGGCACGCGGAAGCCGCGAAATGCGCCCGATTCCTGGCTTGCATCCAGATACGCATAGCTGGCGTTGAGGGTGAGCGCACGCAGTTGCTCCGGGCTCCATTGGAGTTCCAGCTCGGCACCCTGGTGGCGGGTCTTGCCGAGATTGCGGAACACGCGCGTGGTGTTGTCCAGCTGAATCTGCTGATCGAAATCGATGAGGTATCCGCCCAATTGGATACGTGTGCGCGCATTGGGCTGATAGCGCGTGCCGGCTTCGTAATTCCATGCCAGTTCGGCATCCAGGTTGTTGCCGAAAATGATCTGGGTAACCTGCGGCGCGCGCATGGAGCGCTGCCCGTCGGCGTAGAAGAACCACTGTTCGTTGGCCTGGAAGCCCAGCGTCAGCCCCGGCAAGACATCGCGGGTCTGGTTGAGCGTGCTGACGCCGGTGGCGCGGTTGAAATAGCGCGAATTCAGGCGCTCGTAACGCAGGCCCGGTGTAATCGTCACGCGGTCGTCGGGCAGGGTGATGGCGTTGCTGACGTATGCGGCCAACGCGCGGTCTTCGAACTGCCAGTCGCGCACGGTGGTGAACAGCCCGTCGCGCAGACGCAGATTGCCGACCAGAAAATCGATGTCCTCGCGCACTGCGCGCACACCTGCGGTCCACTGCTGCCGCACTCGGCCGGCATCGCCCATGGTCCAGCTCAAACGCGGCTCACTCCCGACCACGCGGAAGTCGCGTGGTGCGGTCTGACGCAGTTGCGGCGCCAGGTCCGAGCGCCAGGTTTCGGTGGAGGCCTGACGCATGCCGACGATGAAATTACGACTGCTGTGTGCACTGAAGTTGGTCCAATCCAGCCGCACGTCCTGCATCGGGCCCCAGTCGCCCAGCAACTGCTCATAGCTCAGCGACGCACGCGTGTTACGGCCATTGAAGCTATCCAGCGGACGCGTGGACTGGCGCGGGTCGCGCCGGTAATCATCCGGACTGAGCGCGCCGGCCAGATCCATGTCGACCAGATAGCGTTGCACGCTGGCCTTGAGCAACGTGGTGTCGTCCAGCCACCACTCGGCACGCACGCGCAGATTGCTGATGTCGGTATCGCTATGGGCGCGCCAATACTCGCCATACGTGCGATTGGCATCGACCTGCATTCCGACATTGTCGGTGAGGTATCCGCCGCTGCTGAGCGCACTGTCCTGCAGGAACTGGCCCTGGCCGCCGGCGGTCACCTTGTGCGCGAGCGTGGTGCTCCACTCGCTGGGGATCTCCTTGCTCACCAGGTTGATCACCCCGCCCACGTTGTTCGGACCGTACTGCACGGCCGCGCCGCCGCGCACGATGTCGATGCGGTCGATCTGATTCAGCCCGACAGGAAACAACGACAGGCTGGTTTGCCCATATGGCGCCAACGCCAGCGGAATGCCGTCTTCCAGCACCTGCACGCGGCCGCTGCGGCTTTCGTACAGGCCGCGCAGCATGATCTGCGGCAACGCGCCGGTGCCGGTTTCGTCGAAGATCTTGATGCCGGGCACGCGTTGCAACGCATCGTCCAGCGAACGGTTGCCGCCATTGCGCAACTGCTCGCGATCAATGACCTGGCGGCTGCCGGCATAACGCTGCACATCGTCGGGTTTGGAGCGTCCGAGCAGGCTGCCTTGCACCTGGATTGTGTCCAGCGCACGGATCGGCGTGCCGCCATCGGGGGCATCAACGGCATCGGTCGCCGACGTGTCGGTTGCGCACGCCAGCTGCGGCAGGGTCAGCGTGATCGCTGCGACGGCGATGGCTAGGGCGTGGAAACGGAACGTCGACATCTACGGCGTGCTCCTGCAGGCGGGTGGTGAAGGAGGGACGGCAACACTGGCCAGATGGCCACGCAATGCGCGTTGAATCAGTGCCCGGTCTTCGCCGGCCAGCAGCCAGCGCAGATCCGGTTGTTGCAGCCAGTGCGCGCGTTGCGCATCGGTGCGTGGATTGGGGCAGAACGGCACATCGGCGGCGCGGCAGTGCGCGTGCAGTTGCAGCAGCGACTCCCACACCTGCGCATGGGTGGGCTGCGGGCCCAGGCCGAGGTCCAACGCCAGGTCCAGCGCACCTTCCATCACCAGAGCCACGCCAGGCACAGCGAGAATCTCGGGGAGTGCAGCAACGCCGGCAGCGCTTTCGATCATTGGCACGATGCGGATGTCGCGATTGGCCCGGGCGATGTAGCTGGGCAGATCGACGCTGCCGAAGCCGGTGACGCGGCCACCGGTGATCCCGCGCCGACCGAGCGGCGGGAAGCGCGCCGCGGCGACGGCGCGCGCGATCTGCTGCGCCGATTCGGCACGCGGCACCACGATGCCGCGTGCGCCGGCATCCAGCACCCGGCCAATCAGCTTGTCGTCCACCTCCGGCACCCGCACCCACGCCTCGCAGGCAGACAGCTCACAGGCGCGGATCGCGTGTTCCAGCGCGTCCGGCGCGCGCAGCACGTGCTCCAGGTCGAGCACCACGAATCCATAGCCAATGCGGCCCAGCAGCTCGCACAGCTGCACGCTTGGCAATGCATTGAGGATGCCGACTGCAACCGCCATGGAAGAGGCCGCCAGGGAAATGGGCGCTCATTCTGCGCTTAATGGGAATGATTATCAAGTGTGTCTGGCGGTCTTTTGGGGTGACCCTGCGGCGTGATTCCGCTGGGTTAGCTTGGAGCCTGTAGACAGTCATCCCACACGCCCGGAGCCTTGCCGCGCACTTTGGAATTGTTCAAGAGCACTTGTCTTACGCCGAACCCAATGTTGTTGCTGCCCAGGAAACGCCGTAGCCTTGAGCAAACAAGGCGTTTATCGGCCAACCACTATGTACCGCACTTCAGCCGCGTTGTTATACCTCTCCCTGGCGACTTCGCTGTGCGCGTGCGGAGCAAAGGAGACCACGATGCAATCCAGGGACGCGCAGGCGCGCGACGACGGCGACGACCCCATCTATAGGAAGAACCCGCATCCGACGCAAGCCTATCGGATCACGATGACGATTGAGAATGCGCCGGGGCCGTTCGGGGCTGTGTCAGCTAAAGCGTTCTACGACATGAAGAATCGTGATCAGTGCGCGCCGTTCGATGCTTCATTGGGGATGTCTACAAAGCCAAAAGAACACGCGATACCTGTTGCTTTTAAGAAGATCAATAATACGGTTTTCACGGCGATGATTTATATGGATGGCATGGTCGATGCTGACTACTACGGCAATGGAGTCTGCCACTGGGAATTTGGAGGTTTCGGTGTTTCCCTGAAGGCGACAGGTGTCAGGGCGGAAACAGCTTTCGCGCCTAGTCTAGAAAAAAAATACTTTGATGAAATTAAGCAAAAAACAACATTTTTTTGGTCAGGTGGGTATCCCAGGAGTAAGTTGGAAGACTATGTCGATTTTGGCGAAGAGTCTGCTGACAAATACGCAGAGCCAAATCGAAGTAACTTATTTCGTGTAAATCTCAAGGCGGAAAGGGCGGTCCCATGAGTCTCACTAGCCAGCAGTATGCCGCACTGACCCGCGATGGCTACGACAAACCTGAAGATACCGGAGAGCGAAGCGCTGTTGTAAATATCGGCGGTCTACCTGTCCGACGTTTGCAATACGTGGACAAGCCGTCAGGCTACCAAGGCGTCATCTACGAAAGAGCCGATACCAGGGAAATAGTGGTTGTCCACCGAGGAAGCGAGTTCGATCGCCAGCCGTTACTGGACGGTGCACTGGCCGACGGTGGGATGGTCGCGACTCGCCACAATGCGCAGATATCAGACGCCATCGCGCTTACACAGAAAGCCTTGAAATATGCAGAGCAGAAGCATCTCAGTACCGGCCTACCAATGCCCGATGTGACGGTTGCAGGCCACTCGCTTGGTGGCAATTTGGCACAAGTTACCGCGCATCACTTCGGCCTTAAGGGGCAGACCTTCGACGCATACGGCGCGGTCAGTCTGGATCGGCGGATACCGGAAGGCGGCAGCGATGTGATCAATCACGTCATGGCCGGCGATGCAGTCAGCGCCGCAAGCCGTCATTACGGCCAAGTCAAGGTCTATGCCACACCGCAGGAAATTGCTGTCCTAAGGGCCGCGGACTACGCCAACGACCGCAGTGCGTTGGACGCGCGTGATCCGCTTTCGGCGGCTGTCAGGTTGGGTGAATCGCATCGCATGCATAACTTCCTGCCAGTCGATGGGGCCGGCAAAGCGGATACCTCCGTATTGGAAGACCCTTCAACACAGCAGCTCGCTCGGCAGTACGCGCCGATGATCGAGAAGTATCGCGGCGACATAGAGACGCTACGTTCCGGCTTGACGGTGTATTCGCGCGGAATCCCTGGGATGGCACGTGATGGTGTCGATCATCTTCGCGGCACGTTGGAGCCGGGAACAGGGCGTCGGGAGATGGATACACCGACCTGGCGACAGCAGATGCAGCAATTCCAGCACGACCGAGAGCGTAGCCACGTACCACAGGCGTGGCAGGTGCCGCTCAAGGGAGATGTGCAGGGCGCGCCCGCGATAGCGTCGACCCACAGGAGCAGCGCGCCTACGCTGCATGACGATCCTGGTGCTTTTTTGGACCGCATGCTCGCTGCCGCAAAAAGCGGTGATCGTGATCAGTTCCGTCAGATGACACAGACACTGGCCAATGAGCCGTCCGGCCGCGCGTTGCGCGCCGACGCAATCGAAGTGGTGAACCAGCAGGAACAGCAAGCAGCCCAACAAACGATGCATGCGCAGCGGCGGCAGGCCGATCTACAACAGCAGGAAACCATGCGTGTCGGGGCGCGTAGCCTCTAGTCTTCACTTTTAGCACAGCAGGAAGCACGATGAATGCGCAAGAAGTGATAACACTGGTCAGCAACGCTGCTGCGCTTATGGAACAGTTCGAGCGTCGATGCAATGAACTGGAAAAACAACAGCAGCGCCTCATCCAGCAGCTTGAGCAGGTTACTCAATCGCTCCCCGTTGTGGCGAGCCGTTCGGCCGAACAGATGTTGCAGCGTGTGCCTGACACATTGGTTCGAAGCATCCAGCAGGGAATTGACCAGCCCGTAACCGGCTTCGAGAAAAGGCTGCAGCAGGCTGGCAGCTTGATCGGCGAAGGCGCGCAATCATTGTCCGATCAGCTTAAGCGCATCGAGCGCGGGCAGCGCCTGCTGCTGTGGAAGGGCGCCGCGGTTGTCCTGGGAGGCCTACTGCTGTTGTTCGGCGGCGGTGGGTGGTTGTTGACCCAGTATCGTCAGGAGATACGTGACAATCAGTTGCGGGCCGAGTTGCTGCGCGCCTACAACGGCGCCGACGTCATGCTCTGCGGCGAGCGCTTATGCGCGAACGTGGACACCAAGGGCGCTGCTTACGGCGATCGTCGTCAGTATCGACCGGTCAAGCCACGCTGATGTTGATAGCAACTGTCGTGTGTCCTAATGACGGCCTCGTGGCGATGTCATCCGCTGAAGCGAATTCACAATGAACTCATTGCGCCATGTGCGTCCGTATTGGCGCTGAGCCGTGGGGCGAGCAACTGTCACGACGCCGGCACGTTCAACGCGCGGTACGGCGGGGTGGACATCACCATCTCGGCCAACGAGTAGGCCAGTTCGCGTTCGGCCAACACCGCGCCGTCGGCACCATGGTCGAGCAGATGCTTCACTTCTGCGTCGCTGTGCGCACGTGCCAGCAACGTCAGAGAGGGATTGATCGCGCGCAGCTTGGCCAGCGCTTCGCCGGCTTCCAGCGGCTGCGGAATGGCCAGGATCGCGATCTTGGCGTGCTCCGGGCGCGCCTCCGCCAGTACGCGGTCGGCCGCGGCGCTACCTCGGATGCCGGGAATACCGGCGGCATGCGCCTTGGCCACGTGGTCGCCGTTGTCATCGATCACCAACACCGGCACGCCGCGGCTGCGCAGTAACTGCGCCAGCGAACTGCCCACGCGGCCGTAGCCGATCACGATCGCGTGCCCGTCCGCCGGCAGCGGCGGGCCGGGGGGCAGTTCCGGCTCTACGGCGGCAGGGGCGTCCTGGGCCTGCTTGGCCTGCCAGCGGTCCAGCCACGAGAACAGGAACGGGTTGGCCACGATCGACAGCAGCGCGCCGGCAAGGATCAGATCGCGCCCGGTCTCGGGCAGGATCGCCAACTGCACGCCCAACCCGGCCAGGATGAAAGAGAACTCGCCGATCTGCGCCAGGCTGGTGGAGATGGTCAGCGCGGTGCCGGTGGGGTGGCCGAACGCGCGCACGATCAGGAACGCCGCCAGCGACTTGCCCACGGTGATGGTCAGGAAGGTCGCCAGCACCTGCCACGGGTGCGCGACAAGAATCATCGGGTCGAACAACATGCCGACCGAGACGAAGAACAGCACCGCGAACGCGTCGCGCAGCGGCAGCGAATCGCTGGCGGCCTTGTGGCTGAGTTCCGATTCCTTGAGCAGCATACCGGCGAAGAAGGCGCCCAGCGCGAAGGACACCCCAAACAACGTGGCCGAGACGAATGCCACGCCCAGCGCGATGCCGAGCACGGCCAGGGTGAATAGTTCGCGCGAGCCGGTGGCCGCCACTTTTTCCAGCGACCACGGAATCACGCGTCGGCCGATGACCAGCATCGCCGCGACAAACGCCACCATCTTGAGCAAGGTCACACCGAGCGCGGCCAGCAGCGACGGCGATTGCGCGTCGTGCGCTGTCGCTGGCGTGCCGGTACCGAGCACATCCGCCAGTGCCGGCAACAACACCAACGCCAGCACCATCACCAGGTCTTCGACGATCAGCCAGCCCACTGCGATGCGGCCACGCTGGGTGTCCAGCAAACGGCGCTCTTCCAGGGCGCGCAACAGCACCACGGTACTGGCCACCGACAGCGCCAGGCCGAACACCAACCCGTGAATCAGCGACCAGCCCATGCTCCACGCCAGCGCCCAGCCGAGCAGGGTGGCCACCACGATCTGCGCCAGTGCACCGGGCACCGCGATCCACTTCACTTCCATCAAATCGTCGAGCGAGAAATGCAGGCCCACCCCGAACATCAGCAACATCACGCCCAGCTCGGACAGCTGGTTGGCGATCGTTTGGTCGGCCACGAAGCCTGGCGTAAACGGCCCCACGCACACGCCGGCCAGCAGATAGCCGACCAGCGGCGAGAGCTTCACCTTCTGCGCGAGCGTGCCAAGGATGAAGGCGACCGCGAGGCCGACGGCGATGATGTCGATGAGGCTGGTGTCGTGATGCATTCCAATCCGTTGTGAGAGTGTCCGGGAGAGCGTCGAGGTCGACCCAGCCAACGGCACTGCGCCGGGCATCGCCTGCGGGCATTGCGTGGTGATGGCTGGTGTCCGGCGAGGGGAACAGGACCGCACAACAGGTCCGGTTGGCCGGACGCCCATAGTACACAGCGCATGATTAACGCGATGCGACATGCGGCGCATGCGCGCGCAGGAACGTGGATGTGTGCCGGGTGTGGCGTGCGTCTGCGGTGTCGACCGGCGTGCTTGAAGTGCCGGGCATTTGAGCAGCGTGAGTGCTGTGCAACAGCTCCTGCAGTGCATCGTAAAGAACATGCCGAGTATCGCGTTTGCCGATGCCGATGCCGATGCCGCTTTGCGTCTGCGCAGAAGGTGTGCGTGACGGCGTCTTACAGTGCGGCTCCACCAGCAGTTGACGATGCTGCGTTCTTCGACAGGCCGCGCCTGCCACGCATGTTGGCGAGGCACGATGGGTCAGGCCATGTTTTTCCGCGACGTCGTAACGCTGCAGTTTCGGCAACGATCCAATCCCTACCAACGCGTCTGCACGAACTCGTGTGCCTTGCTAGCGTCCTGGTGGCGTTGCGCTGGTCGAATGGCCTGCACCGCGCCGCCCGCAGCAGTCGGTGCACGCGCAACGGCATGCAGGCCCAAAACAAAACAGGCATCACCGAGGATCGGTGATGCCTGTTGCTGTCTGCGTTGAGCGCAACCGCGATGAACGCAGATGTCTGGAAAGGTTAAAGCCTATCGTGCGGTGGTGATGCATGCCGCGCATCGCCTTCCAAGGTTGCGAACTCCTCAGAAGCGATAGGTCACGCGGCCGTACCAGTAGCGACCGTTGAAGCCGAACGGCGACAACGAGGAATACTGCAGACCGCTGGCACGGTCGTCATACCCGGTGGTCAACTGCGCCTTGGTCGGATACTGGTTGGTGACATTGTCGGCACCCACGGTGAAGGTCAGCGCCTGCCAGGTGTAGTTGGCGGCCAGATTGAGGATCCAGCGTGCCGAATAGGTCTGGTCCTGGCTGCCGTCGGCCGGGTCCGCAATGCGCTTGATCGCGCCATAGCGGGTGGCATTGCCGTTGAGCGAGAAGCCGCCCAAGGTCCAGTCCGCTGCCAGCATGTACTTGGTGCGCGGCGTGGACTCGGTCAACAAGCCCTGGCTGGCGCGTCCGAAGTTCGGATTGGACAGCTCCAGGATCTTGGTCTTGTTGTAGTTGGCGCTGGCGCTCAGGTTGAGGCTGCCGCCAGCGCCCAGATCGGCCAGATAGCTGTTGACCCAGTCGACGCCGCGGGTGCGGCTGGTGGCGCCGTTGACGAAGAATTGCACGGCGCCGACCTGACCGATCGGCTGTGCGAGCTGGATCTGGTCCGAATACAAGATCTGGTCCCAGATGCGGATCTGGTACACGTCCAGGGTCGAGGTGAAGTTGACGATCGGCTGCCAGACGCTGCCAATTCCGTAGTTGGTGGACTTTTCCGGACTCAGTGGACGGGCGCCCAACTGCACGGCGATCGGGTCGGAGGTGCGGTAGGTGCCGACCTGGATCAACTGGCCGTCTTGCGGCAAGGTCACCACCGAGGCGTAGTTCTGCTGCGCCAGCGACGGCGCACGAAACCCGTTGGAGACCGTTGCACGCATGGAAAACGTATCGGTGAAGGCATAGCGCGCCGACAGCTTGCCCGAGCGGGTGGAACCGGCATCGCTGTAGTTCTCGTAACGCCCGGCGATGCCGCCGGACAGCTTGTCGGTCAGATCCGCTTCCAGCGCTGCGTAGGCCGCGTTGCTGTGGCGGCCGAACTTGCCGGCCACCGAGGGCTCCAGGCCGGAGAACACCTGTGCACCGCCGGGGTACGGGCTTCCGGTCTCCGGGTTGATGGTGTTGGGATCGAAGAAATACGAGGCCGGCGAGCCGGCGACGATCTCGTAGCGGTCCTGGCGGTGCTCGGCGCCGAAGGCCAGATTGACCGGATACGCCAGGCCCCAATCGAAGGACTTGCTGAAGTCGGCGTTGAGCGTGCCTTGCTCGGTTTCGAAGCCGCCGGAATTGAAGTTCGTCGGCGAGTTGCCAGTGCTCCAGTACAGATTGCTGTTGATGCTGTTGAGGATGTTGAAGGTCATGTCGTTCTTGCCGTAGGTGGCCGACACGTCCCAATGCCAGTCGCTTGCAGTGGTGCCCTTGACGCCGAGCACCGCCGAGCGGTCATTGATCGGGTTGTAGATCTGCGGCAGGAAGCCGTTGGGATACACCGCCTGCACATTGCGGTCGCTGTTGTCGTAGGCACGGTAGTAGCCGTTGGAGGTGACTTCGCGGCGGCTGACGCTCAGATGGCCATACAGTTGGACGTTGGGTGTGAAGTCGTAGCCGAACGCGGCCAGGCCTTGGTAGAACCTCGCATCCGGATCGCCATGACGCTGGTAGGGTACGCCACTGGGATTGGCTGCGCCGGCAAGCGTGGTGGCGCGGTTGGTGTTCTCGCTGCGATTGGTGTCCATCGAATTCTGGTAATTCCAGGACAGCCGCACCCAGCCAGGCGCGGTATCGCCGCTGGTGGTACCGAACGGCAGACCGATCGAGCCGTCGATGCCATTCTGCGCGCCGTCGCCCTTGTCCATGATGCCGCCATTGACCGAGATGCTGTTGCTGCCGGTACCAGCGCCGTGCTTGAGCACGATGTTGACCACACCGGCAATCGCATCGGAGCCGTATTGCGCCGATGCACCATCGCGCAGCACTTCGATGCGGGCGATCGCCGACATCGGCAGCGAGTTGAGGTCGGCCGGTGCCGAACCGCGACCGACATAGGGGTTGTAATTCACCAGCGAGGAGGTGTGGTAACGCTTGCCGTCGACCAGCACCAGCACGTTGTCTGGCGACAGCCCGCGCAGCGTGGCGGGACGGGCGGCGTCGTTGCCGTCGGCGATGGCCGGGCGTGGGAAGTTCAGCGACGGTAACAACTTACCGAGCGCAGTGGCAACGTCGGTGGCGCCGGTGGCCTGCAACGACTCCTCGGAGATGATGTCGATCGGCGATTCGGATTCGGCCACGGTACGGTCGCTCACACGTGTACCGGTAACGATCAGGGTATCCAGGGTTTTCTCAGGCTGTGTCGATTGCGACTGCGCACTGGCAGCGAAAGAACAGACGGTGAGTGCGACTGAAATCGCCAGCGAGAGTGCGTTGGAGGTGTGCATGGGAATGAAGGCTCAAAGGGGATGATGGACGTAGCGACGAAGTGCCGTGGTGCCGGGGGGAATGCAACTGCGTACGTGTAATCGGTCATGCCTGCGCGCCGCATGCTTCCGGCGTGCGGAGAGCAGTGCGGGCGAAGATCGCAGCAATCGGCAACGCGCGGTGTGGCGCCTTGCGCACTTTGCTGTGCGCATCCTTGCTGAAGCGGTGTAGCGTGCAGCGAAGCGTCTGACCTGGTCACCCTTCCGTATGCGAGGGTGACCAGGGACGGTGACTGTCGGCGACACGTCAAACGTGCAGTGCCGCGCGACTCAAGCGCCGGTCGTTGCCGACCAGCGCTTGGGAGTTACCACTTGTAATTCACGTTTGCATAGACCAGCGCACCGTTGAAACCGAACGGCGAGGCGCTGCTGTAGGGCAGGTAGGTCCGCGTACCCAAACCCGCTTGCTGGCGGTCCGGATATTCGTTGAGCACGTTGTCGCCACCAACGGTGAAGTTCCACGCGCCCAGCTTGTAGGAGGCGGACAGATCCAGCGTCCACTTGGCCGCGTAGGTCTGGTCGCTACCAGCGTTGGTGCCGAAGGTGCTGAACTCGCCCCAGCGCGTTGCGGTCCCGGTGAACGACCAGTTGCCCGGCGACCAGGTGCCGCCCAGGAAGAATTTGTCGCGTGGCGTGCCTTCGGTGATACGACCGAGTTCGGCACGGCCGATGCGTACCGCAGTCGGGTCGATCGCCATCAGCGCGGCCGGGTTGTCGGCGATGCGTTCCACTTCGGTCTTGTTGTAGTTGTAGCCGGAGGTGAGCTCGGCGCTGCCACCCTCCAGATTCCAGCGATAGGTGCCGACTGCATCCACGCCCTGCGTCTTGGTGTCCACCGCATTGGTGAAGTAACGCCCGCCGCCGATGCCCGGGAAGCCGTTGGCCTGTAGATAGTTACGTGCCGCCGTCGAGGTGAGGTTCTCCGACAGCACAATGCGGTCGTCGATATCGATGCGGTAGGCGTCGACGGTGATGTACAGGTTTTCCACCGGCTGCAACACCACGCCCAAGCCGTAATTCTTGGACTCTTCGGCCTTGAGCGGCTCGGCGCCCAGCGCGATTGCGGCCGGGTTATCGGTGCGGAAGGTGCCGATCTCGAAGGGAGTCGCGGTCACGGTGCCATTGGGCTGGGCCACGTTGAGGAACTGGGTGGCGATCGACTGGAAGTTCTGCTGCTGCAGCGACGGCGCGCGGAAACCGGTGGAGGCGGTGGCACGCAGCGCGATCTTGTCGGTGAACGCGTAGCGCAGCGACAGCTTGCCGGTGGCGGTGTCGCCGAAGTCGCTGTACTTCTCGTAGCGCCCGGCCAGACCGGCGGAGAACTTCTCGGTCAGATCCGCTTCCAGATCGACGTAGGCCGAATGGCTGTTGCGGTTGTAGTAACCGGAATCGGAGAGCTTGAAGCCCGGAAACACCTGCGCGCCGGGAATCAACGATCCGTTGGCGGAGGGAATGCCACCGTTGGCCGACGATGCCGCATCGCCCGGCGACTCATTGAACTTCTCGCCGCGCCATTCGGCACCGAAAGCCAGCGTGACCGGATACGCCAGTCCCCAATCCAGCGTCTTGGTGAAATCGGCATTGAGCACGTTCTGGGTCACTTCCAGCGTACCGGCATGGAAGTCGGTCGGACTGGTCACGCCCAGGCTGTTATTCAAACTGTTGCGCACATCGAAGGTGAGATTGTTCTGGCCGTAGTTGTAGCTCAGATCGATGTTCAAGCCGCCTTCGGTGGAGGTCTTCAAACCACCCACCCACGAGACGTCCTTGCTGACGTTGTAGATCTGCGGCAGGAAGCCGTCCGGATAAATCTCCGGGCGGTTGCGGTTATCACCGGCAAAACGGAAATAGCCGTTGGACAACACCTCGCGCCGGCTGACCATGCCGAACGAATAGAAGGTGAGGTAATCGGTGGGGCTGTATTCGCCGTTGAACGAGATCGCGCCCTGGTCGATCTCCGGATCGCCGTAACGCTGCTCCACACGGCCCTGGTAGGGCAAGGCGCGGTTGGTCTGATCCGAGTGCCCGGCCTGTGCAGCCAGATGCACCTTGCCGGTGCCGGCGAAGCTGAAGCCGGCATCGCCGGACAACTGATATTGCTCGCCGTCGCCAGCGCTGTACTTGCCGTAGCGGCCATTGATGCTGCCGCCTTCGCCGCTGCCCTTGAGCACGATGTTGATCACGCCGGCAATCGCATCCGAGCCGTATTGCGCGGATGCACCATCGCGCAGCACTTCGATGCGCTCCACCGCCGCGATCGGAATGGTGTTGAGATCGGCCGGCGACGAACCACGGCCCTGGGTGTCGTTGAGGTTGATCAGCGCGGTGCTGTGATAGCGCTTGCCGTTGACCAGTACCAGTACCTGATCGGGCGACAGGCCGCGTAGCTGTGCCGGACGCACGGCGTCCGAGCCGTCGGAGATGGCCGGGCGCGGGAAATTGAGCGAGGGAATCGCGCGTGAGAGCGCGGTCGCCAATTCGGTGGTGCCGGTCGATTCCAGCGCCTGTGGCGAGATGATGTCGATCGGCGATGCCGATTCGGCGACCGTGCGATCGGCCACGCGCGTGCCGGTCACGATCAGGGTGTCCAGTGTTTTCTGGGTCGGCGCCTGCGACTGTGCAGAGGCGGTGGAAGCGGAAAACGACAGTGCAAGAACAACGGCAACTGCGAGTGGACTGGTCTTGCAATTCATGCGGTGACAACTCCGAGTGGGGAACGGATGCAGCGCAGGGGCGCCCTCCCAGGCCGCGTTCATCGCGGCAGCTGCGTTGCGTTCTCAACCATTAACCACGTGTAATCACATGTCAAATTTTGGTTACGTTGCGCAAGCAACTGTCATCGCAGGTGTGCTGGTGGCAACGTTGTCATCGCGCACCAAAGTGATGCGTTGCTTGCACCAGACCCGATAGCGCAAGGGCTGGCTTGCACCATGTTGGACATCAATACTAGTTATGAAACTTCTGCATCAGAACGTGATCTGCACCGCATCTGCACTGCGTTGCGCAACACCATGGAAGACCGCTTCGATATTGTTGCCGTCCGGATCGAGCACGAACGCAGCGTAGTAGTGCGGGTGATACGGCCGCAGGCCGGGGGCCCCATTGTCGCGACCACCATGGGCGAGCGCAGCCTGATGAACGGCATGCACCATCGCCACATCGCGTGCTTGAAATGCCAGATGATGGCGGCCGGTCAGTACACCTTGCGCCACCGTGTTGCGGTCGGAGACAAACAGTTCGTCGGCCCAGAAGAAGCCCTCGCCCTCACCGCCCAGCGGAATGCCAAGAACGTCCAGTACGGCTTTGTAGAAGCGTCGGCTGGCCGGCAGGTCCTGTACCACCAGATGCAGATGGTCGATCAAGCGTCCGCGCGACAGCTGCGATGTTTCCATGGTGCGTGCTCCGGCAATGACAGGAGCGCTGTTGATACCACCGGGGCTGACCTCAGTTCTTCACTTCGCAGCGATGCGGTGCGTAAGCGCGGCGACCAAAACCTCGCGCGCAGTCGTCGGGTGCGTGCGGACGGCGCACAAGAACCACGGTGTACGCGTGGTTCTTGCCGCACCGAGCACCGGCCGCGTCCGCCTGGTGGCTGGGCAGTTGTGTCGTTTGCCGCTCTGAAGGCTGTAGGCAACGCGGGCCAATACGCGCACGCCCCGGACTGGCCGGGGCGTGTGGTCGAACATCGATGTTGAAGATGCATTGCGACATGCCATGCATGTGCAGTGACGGTGCATCCCCGATCACGGCGAATGCTGCGGATGTCTCATGCTGATCGCGAGATGGCCAATCGCGTTGCCCGACGCACGATCACAAGGACGACATCCTCTGCTCAAGCGCAGCGTTTACCAGCGGTAGTTGATGCGCCCGTACACATACGCACCATTGAAGCCGAACGGCGACAGATTGCTGTATGGAAATTGCCCGCTGGTGGAGTTGGCGAAGTTGTTTTCGTCCGGGTATTCGTCCAGCACATTGTCTGCACCCAGCGTCAGCGTCCAGCGGTCCAGCTTGTAGCTGGCCGAGGCATCCACCACCCACTTGGCGCCGAAGGTCTGGTCGTTGCTCGCATCGGCCGGGCGGGTGCTGAACTTGCCATAGCGCGTCCCACCCAGAGCCAACGTCCAGTGCTGCAGATTCCAGCTGCCGTTGATCAGGAACTTGTCGCGCGGGAAGCCTTCTTCGATGCGGCCACGTTCGGTGCGGTCGATGCGTTCCAGGCTCAGTCCGTTGGCCGACAATGCAGCCGGATTGGCGGCGACGCTGCGCACTTCGGTTTCCGAATAGTTGTAGCCGGCAGTCAGGTCCACGCTGCTGGCGGCAAGCTGCCAGCGGTAGCTGCCCACCACGTCCACGCCGCGCGTGCGCGTGTCCACCGCATTGGTGAAGTAACGCCCGCCGTTGATGCCGAAGATGCCCTGGGATTCCAGCAGGTTACGCACGCCGGTGCCGGTGAGGTTGGATGACAGCACGATGCGGTCGTCCACATCGATCTGGTACGCATCCACGGTGAGGTAGAGCGCATCGGTCGGCTGCAATACCAAGCCCAAGCTGTACGACAGCGAGGTTTCTGCATCCAGCGGCTCGGCGCCGAGTGCACGCGCCACGGTGCTGTCGGCGGGGAAGGTGCGAATCTCGAACGGGTTCGGATTGCCGGCCAGGAAGGTGGTGCTGGTGGACTGGAAATATTGCTGGGCCAACGACGGCGCGCGGAAGCCCGAGGCCACCGTGCCGCGCACCGCGATCTTGTCGGTGAACGCATAGCGCGCGGACAGCTTGCCCGAAGCCTGGCTGCCGAAATCGCTGTAGTCCTCGTAACGCCCGGCCAGACCGGCAGAAAACTTGTCTGTGAAGTCGGCTTCCAGATCTGCATACAGCGCGTAGCTGTCACGCGAGTACTGGCCGGACACACTGGGGGCGAAGCCGCCGAACCCCTGCGCGCCACCAGCCAGCGTGCCGCTCTGGAAATACGAGCCCACTTCGCCCGGCGACTGGTTCCACTTTTCATTGCGGTATTCCGCGCCGAAGGCCACCGTGACCGGATACGCCAAGCCCCAGTCGAAGCCGCGCTTGACGTCCAGGTTGACGATGTTCTGCGTGGTCTCCAGCGCGCCGTCGTAGAACGACGTCGGCGAGGTCGGGCCCAGGCTGACGTTGAGCGTGTTGCGGGTGTGGAAATCGATCCGGTTGTCGCCGTAGTTGTAGCTGGCATCCCAGTCCCAGCCGCTGGCGGTGGAGCCGCGCACGCCGGCGACCAGCGATCGATCCTTGGCGTAGCTCTGGATCTCCGGCAAAAAGCCCTGCGGGTAGATCGACAGGATATTCTGCGTGGTACTGCCCGGGGCGCGGAAGAACGCGAACGAGGTGATGTCGCGGTTACTCGCGGTGGCGAACGCGTAGCCGGTGATGCCGTCGCTGAACTGGTATTCGGTATTGAGCGAGGCCGCCTGCGCATTGACCTCCGGGTCGCCGATCTTGAATGCCTTCTGGCCCACGGCCGGCTGCGAGACGCTGGGCGCGCCGGCATAGCCGCGCGCACGGTCGGTGGGATCTTGCTGATTGAGCTGGGCGGCCACATGCAGCCAGCCGCGGTCGCCGCCGTAGGCCACCCCGGTGTCGCCGGAGAGCTCGTAGTTGTTGCCGTCGCCAGCCGAATACTGGCCGAACCCGGCTTGCAGGCTGCCACCCTTTTCTGCGCCCTTGAGCACGATGTTGACCACACCGGCGATGGCGTCCGAGCCGTACTGCGCGGACGCGCCGTCGCGCAGCACTTCCACCCGGGCGATCGCGGCGACCGGGATGGTGTTCAGATCCACCGCAGCCGAGCCCCGACCAATTGTGCCGTTGAGGTTGAGCAGCGAGGAGGTGTGGCGGCGCTTGCCGTTGACCAGTACCAGCACCTGATCCGGCGACAGGCCACGCAGCTGTGCGGGGCGGATCGCGCTGGTGCCGTCGCTCAATGCCGGGCGCGGGAAGTTCAGCGACGGCAGTGCGCGTGCCAGCGCGGTGGCCAGCTCCGGGGTGCCGGTGGCCTGCAGCGACTCGGCGCTGATGATGTCGATCGGCGACTGTGATTCGGCCACCGTGCGGTCGGATACGCGGGTGCCGGTGACGATGACGGTATCCAGCGTGTTGGCCGGGGCGGTCGCTGGCGCGTCGGTCTGGGCGAGGGCGGGGGAGGCAAGCAGTGCAGCGACCACTGCGGTCGCAAGCGCGGAAAGGGGGGTATTCATGACAACTCCAGAAAACGTGGGTCCAGGCAGGACTAGGCAAGGCTTGGCAGGCGGCGGTCGCGGGACGGCGAAGCCTGTGGCGGCCAAGCTGAAGGCGCTAATTATTCGTTAACGCTAGAATGGCGTCGCAGGAATGCTGCTCATCTGCTCATTCCTTTTCGTTCTATCGGACTGTCCATCAATGATTTCCCTGCGCAACTTCTCCATGCGACGCGGCGAGCGTCTGCTGCTCTCCAACGTCGACCTGACCATGCATGCCGGCTACCGCGTCGGTGTGGTGGGCCGTAACGGCACCGGCAAGTCGAGCCTGTTCGCTGCGGTGAAGGGCGAGCTGGAGGCCGACAAGGGCGATGTCGATCTGCCCGGCAAGGTGCGCACCGCCAGCGTGTCGCAGGAGACCCCGTCCTTGCCCGATCCGGCGCTGTCATTCGTGCTCGGCGGCGATATCGAGGTGTCTGCGGTGCTGCAGGAAGAAGCGGACGCCACCGCGCGCGAAGACTGGGAAGCGGTCGCCAACGCGCACCAGAAGATGGCCGAACTCGGCGCCTACGACGCCGAAGCGCGCGCTGGCAAGCTGCTGCATGGCCTGGGTTTCCCGGCCGATACGCACCACCGCGCAGTGTCTTCGTTCTCCGGTGGCTGGCGTGTGCGGCTGAACCTGGCGCGCGCGCTGATGATGCCCAGCGATCTGTTGCTGCTCGACGAGCCGACCAACCACTTGGACATGGATGCGGTGCTGTGGCTGGAGCAGTGGTTGCTCAAGTACCCGGGCACGCTGCTGCTTATTTCGCACGACCGCGAATTTCTTGACAACGTCGCCACCCACACCCTGCATCTGCATGGCGGCACCGCCAAACTGTATGTCGGCGGCTACACCGATTTCGAACGCCAGCGCATCGAGCACCTGCGGCAGCAGCAGATTGCGCACGACAAGGAACAGGCCGAGCGCGCGCATCTGCAGAGCTTCATCGACCGCTTCAAGGCACAGGCCAGCAAGGCCACCCAGGCGCAGAGCCGCATGAAGCGCCTGGCCAAGATGGCCGGCACCGAAGCCGTGCGCGCCGAGCGCGAATTCCGCATCCAGTTCGCGCAGCCCAATCGCCTGCCGTTTTCGTTGATCCGGCTCAATCATCTGCAAGCGGGCTATCCCGCTAGCCTTCCCCCGCAAGCGGGGGACGATGCCCGGAGGGCGGATGGGGGGAGCGCGGCGACCGTCATCCTGCACGACGTCGGCTTCGGCCTGGAAGCCGGCGACCGCATCGGCCTGCTCGGTCCCAACGGCGCGGGTAAGACCACGCTGGTCAAGACGCTGGTAGGCGAGCTGGCACCATTGGCCGGCGAGCGCAGCGCGCATCCGGATTTACGCATCGGTTACTTCGCCCAGCACACGGTGGAATCGCTGCACGAAGGCCAATCACCGATGGACCACTTCCGCGACCTGTCGCCGGATGGCTCCAATCAGGCGTTTCGCGACTTCTTGGGGAAGTGGAACTTTGCCGGAGATCGCGCGTTCGAGGTGGTGGATGGATTCTCCGGCGGCGAGCGCGCACGTCTGGCGCTGGCGTTGATCGCCTGGCAGCAGCCGAACGTGTTGCTGCTCGACGAACCGACCAACCACTTGGACTTGGAAATGCGCGAAGCGCTGGCCGAAGCGTTGAGCGATTTCGAAGGGGCCATCGTGATGGTCTCGCACGATCGCCACTTGATCGGCCTGGTCTGCGACAGTTTCTGGCGCGTGGCCGATGGCGTGGTCGAGCCGTTCGCCGGCGACCTGGACGAATACGCCGCCTGGTTGCGTAGCCGCCCGGCCGCGCAGGGCACCAAGCAGAAGATGGCCGAAGTGGCGCCAACCCCACCGCCGCCGACCAAACCGCTGCCGCCGAAGAAAGCCGTCAACCCGCACAAGCTGGCCAGCGCCGAACAGCGCGTCGGCGAACTGGAAGCGGCGCTTGCCGCGCTGGATCGCGAGCTGGCCAACCCCGGCAATTATGCCGACAGCGAGAAGATGGCCGTGCTTGGGCGTGACCGCGAAGCAACCGCGCAGCAGCTGGCCGATGCAGAGGCAGCGTGGATGGAGTTGATCGACGGCGCGTAAGAGCGGCCAACCACACGACTGCGCAGCCGTCGGGTGGCCGTGGCCGTTACTCGGTGCGGCAGGTACCACTGCAACATTGCGGTTGCTGCGCACGGTTCGTCCTTGCCTGCCGACTGCGCCAAGTGTCGTTCGCCACGACAAAAGCGCCTGGGTTACGCTGCGCCTGGAGCCAAACAAGGAGGTTGCCCATGATCACCGCCGCCATCAGCCTGGAAGACCATCTGGCCGCACAGCGATTGCATGCGCGTCATTCTTCCAATCGTTTGATCGTGTTTCTGGCAGTGCTGCTGCTGATCGGGGCAGGGCTGCTGAAACTGAGCGGCGCGCGCGAGGTCATCGGCCCGGTGCTGATCGGCGGCGGTGGCGGGGGGTGATCGGCTTGGCGCTGTTGCACGTGTGGGGCCTGCCGCGGCGGATCAAGCGCCTGCATGCGCAGCAGGCCTCGCTACGGCATATCTACACCTATGCGTGGGACGAGAACGGGCTGGAAGTCACCTGGGCGGACGGGCATTTCCGCCGCCCCTGGTCCGATTACATTCGCGTCCGCGAAAACGACCGCGTGCTGTTGCTGCATCACAACGACCGCCTGTTCGAGCTGTTCTGCCCGCACTGGTTCGCCGACAAGGCCCAGTACGAGGCGTTTCGTCAGCTGGCCTTGCGGGTGGGAAAGACACCCAAAGCGTTCTAAGCGCGGCAGTGCGCCGGCGCTGCTCAGCGGCCGACGTGCTGTTCGGCCAGCAGCCAATCGCGCAGCCGTCGCCCGGCGTCGCTTTCCGGCCGCGAGCGCAGTCGCGTTAGCCAATAGCGCCCGGCGTCGATGGTGATCGGGAACGGGCAGACCAGGCGGCCGGCATCCAGGTCCTGGCGAAACATCGGCAGCGGTAACAACGCTACGCCGGCGCCGGCTGCCGCTGCGCTGGCCAGGGTCAGCGACGAATCGAACATCGTGCCGCGTGCGGGCACCTCAGTTGCATGCGCAGTGCGAAACCACTGCGGCCACTCATCTAGACGATATGAGCGCAGTAACGGCACCCGCGCCAGATCGTCGGGTGCGCGCAAGCCGCGCGCCATTGCCGGCGCGCACACCGGCGCAAAGGGCGCTTCCATCACGGCTTCGGCAACTTGGCCCTGCCAATCGCCATCGCCGAAGCGAATTGCCAGATCCAGGCCTTCGCCAGCCAGATCGACGCGGTTGTTGTGGGTAGACAGACGCAGCTCGATATCCGCATGCGCCGCGTGGAACGCCGCCAGCCGTGGCAACAGCCAGCCGGTGGCGAAGGTGCCCACTACGCCCACGCTGAGCACCTCACGGTAACGGCCATCGGCAAAGCGCTCCAGGGTGGCGGCGATGCGGTCGAACGCCTCGCCGAGCACCGGTGCCAGCGCGGCGCCTTCGTCGGTCAGCGCGACACCGCGCGGCAGGCGATGGAACAAGCTGGTGCCCAACTGCTGCTCCAATGCCTTGATCTGGTGACTCAGCGCAGCTTGGCTCACGCACAGCTCGTCCGCCGCGCGGGTCAGATTCTGGTGGCGTGCAGCGGCTTCGAAAGCGCGCAGGGCATTGAGTGGGAGACGGGGCCGGGGCATGCGCAGAGATTAGTTCAATTCATGCCTGGGATCGAAACATCGCAATGGTGAGTCACTCCGCGCGCACCGATACTGCGGGCTCTCAAAATGAGGTGGCCCCATGTTGAACCGACGGCAGTTCCTGTCAGTGACCGGTGCGAGTGTGTTCCTTGCGGCGTCCCAATCCGCGTGGGCACTCTCTCCGGTGGCGAAATTGCACGAGCCAACGGGCGATTTGCTGCGGGCACGCTGGGCGGAGATCGAACGTGGCACCGGTGGCCGCTTGGGGATCGGCCTGCTCGACACTGCCACCGGCAAGCGCGTCGGGCAACGCGAAGACGAACGCTTTCCAATGTGCAGCACCTTCAAATTTGTATTGGCTGCCGCAGTGCTGCAGCGGGTGGATCAGGGCCAGCTGACGCTGGCGCAACGGGTCAAGATCCGTGCCTCCGACATGCTGGAGCATGCCCCGGTGACCGAGCGTCATGTCGGCGGTTCGCTGAGTGTCGGCGAGCTGTGCCGGGCCACGATGACCTATAGCGACAACCCGGCCGCCAATGTGTTGTTCCCGCTGGTCGGCGGCCCCGCCGGACTGACCGCCTTCCTGCGCGGCATTGGCGATGCCCAGACCCGCAGCGACCGCTACGAGCCGCAGATGAACCGGTTCGCTGCCGGCGATCCGCGTGATACCACCACCCCTGCGGCGATGGCCGCCACGCTGCGCACGCTGCTGCTTGGCGATGCGCTGCAGCCGGCCTCGCGCAAGCAACTGACCGACTGGATGATCGACAACCGCACCGGCGACGATTGCCTGCGTGCGGGGCTCACGCCCGACTGGAAGATTGGTGACAAGACCGGCAGCAACGGCACCGATACCCGCAACGATATCGCCATCATCTGGCCGCCGGAGGGCAGGGCGCCCCTGTTGCTGAGCACGTACTTGAACGGCGCCAAGGTCGACGACGCAGCACGCGATGCGGCGTTGAAAGCGGTGGCGGTGGCGGTGCGCGAGAGCATCGCCGGTTGAGTGCAACGGCCCGGTACCTCGCACGTTTCATCCACGCATGAGTCCACGACGTGCCTCCTGTTTCCTTTCGACTCTTTGAGGTTCGACCGTGCAGATCAGGCCGTGTCATTGGTGTATGGCAGTTGCGCTGCTGCTTGTGCATGGACTCGCACCAGCGCGTGCTTGGCAACCAGCGCCTGGTCAGGTCGAGATACCCCTGTGGCCGCGCGCGGTGCCTGATGCGGAGCGTCACCCGAAGCCCGAATCGGTGGGCACCGGCGAGGGGCGCTTTCCATGGACCAAGGTCAGCGATGTCAGCCGCCCGACGATGACGGTCTATGCGCCCAAGGGTCACACCACCGGTGCGGCGGTGCTGGTGTTCCCCGGTGGTGGCTATCAAGTCCTGGCCATGGATCTGGAAGGGACGGAGATCTGCGACTGGCTGACCGCACGCGGTTTCACCTGCGTACTGCTGGAATACCGCGTACCGAACTCGGGGCCGACCTGGCGCAACGGCCGCCGCTCACTCGAAAGTGCAAACGGCCCTGCAGGACGCCCAGCGTGCGCTAGGGCTGGTACGCGCGCAGGCCAGCCAGTTGGCCGTGGACCCGCACAAGATCGGTGTGCTCGGCTTTTCTGCCGGTGGCCACCTGGTGGCCGCGGCCAGCACGCATTTCGCCGAGTGGACCTATCCGCTGGTGGATGCCGCCGATCGCGTGAGCTGTCGCCCGGATTTCGCCATCGCCGTGTATCCGGGCCATTTATGGGCGCACGAGGACGAGGATGACGACACCCGCGATCCCACCCGTCTGGACCTGCGTCCGGACATTCGTGTCGTCGCCGATACCCCGCCGACCTTCCTGCTGCAGGCGCAGGATGATCACGTGGACGGCGTTTCGCAGGTGCTGGCGTACTACGCCGCGCTCAACCGCGCCGACGTGCCGGTGGAAATGCATGTCTACGCCGAGGGTGGCCATGCCTTCGGTCTGCGCGCCAAGGGGCTGCCGATCGCGCAGTGGCCGCAGTTGGTGGAAACCTGGCTGCACACGATCGGCGTTCTGCATGGATGGGTCAGTGCTGCTGATGGGCACGACAAGTCGATCATCGCGAGCGCTACGGCGATCGCAGGTGTGGCGCCGCTACTGGACCGGCAGATGCGGTGAGTTCCTGACAGATTCTGGTGCCAGCGACGGCTTGCGCTCGTTGCCCGCAGAACCGACACTGCGCGCCCGGCCGCCTTGCGCCTGATGGCCGGCGCCTACAGGAGCGCCACGCGTGAACCAGCAACTGCACCCCGACCGTGGCCTGCTACCGGCCCGGATTCTGCTGTGCTATTCGGCCATCGCGCTGCTGGTCATGCTGGTCTTCAGCTGGTCGATGCCGCCTATTGATGCATCCGGTTTCCGGCAGACGCAGACCGCACTGTCGATCGACTGGATGCTGCGCGGCGGGCCTTTCCTGTCCTATCTCACGCCGGTGCTCGGCGCGCCGTGGTCGATCCCGTTCGAGCTGCCGCTGTTCCAGTGGTTGGCTGCGTTGCTGTCCAAAGTCACAGGCATGAGTGCCGACAATAGTGGCCGCTTGCTGTCCACCCTGTTCCATGTGGGCTGCATCTGGATGACGTATCGCATCACCCTGGTACTGCGCCCCGACCGCGTGCTGGCGCTGTGCATTGCCGGTGCGTTCGCCGTGTCGCCGTTGGCCCAGTTGTGGGGGCGCTCGGTGATGATGGAATCCACCGCGGTGTTCTGCGCTCTGGTGTTTGTCTGGGCGATGGCACGGCTGTACGTGCAGCCGCGGGCCTGGCATGGCGGGGTCGCCGTTGCTGCCGCGGTACTGGCAGCCCTGATCAAGATCACCACCTTCTTCGGGTTTGCTGTCTTTACCGTACTGGCCCTGGCCTGGGTGGCGTTGCGCGAGCACGGCTGGCGTCCACAGTGGTTGGCCGGGCACTGGAAGCTGTTGGCCTGGGGCGCACTGGCAGCCGCGGCGGCGCTGGTGGCATTGCTGCTCTGGCTGCAGCATGCCGATGCCTTGAAGGCACAGTCGCTATTGGGCCAACAGGTCACGTCCGATAGCCTGTCGGGCTTCAATTACGGCACCCTGCAGCAGCGCCTGGATCCGGCCATCTGGTGGGGAACCATCTTCAAGAAACGCTTCGCCGGACCGGTCGGTTCGAACTGGGTGTTCCTGATCATTCTCATCGCCGGTTTGTCGATCCGCCAGATCCGTGCGGCGGTGGTCTTGCTGTTGCTCGCCTATCTGGCGCCGATGCTGGCCTTCACCAATCTGCAGGTGGTGCATCCCTATTACCAGTTCGCGCAGGTGGTATTCGCCACGTCGATCGTCGGCCTGGTGCTGTGGGACGTGGTGGAGCGTGGCCAGGCGATCGGTAAACCCGGCCGCGGCGTGGCATTGGCGGTGTTCCTGTGCCTGCTGTCAATGGGCTCTGGCCTGGTGAGTTCGCTGAAGAACATGAAGGAAGCACGTGCGCCGACGTCGATCTCGCAGATCGCCGAGCAGATCCGTGCCGCGACCCCCGAGCAGGGCGTGGTGGTGGCCTTCGGCGATGACTGGTCTTCCGAACTGCCCTATCGGTCCGGCCGCCGCGCGGTGATGATTGCCGACTGGGCGTCCGATCAGGCGTTGCAGTCGCTGGCCAGCACCGACATTGCGTTGGGCGGGCTGCCGCTGGCGGCGATGGTCGATTGCCCCAACAAGGTGGGCAGCACGCCGCAACGGGCGCAGTGGCACGCCGCGATCGTGCAGCGTTATTCCGCGGGCGCGCAGCCGCAGACGATCGGCGACTGCCGGTACTGGCTACATCGGTAGTCCAAGCCGGCGGCTTGGCCGGCGACGCGGTGTGCGCGTGGGCCAGGGGCCGTCAGGGTTTGCGTATCAATGATCGTCCTTGCCGGGCGGCCGCTGTCGCTGGGCACGGTGCGTGACCGCGGCAGCAGAGCGTGTTGCCGCCCGCGCTGAACAAGGCCACCGTCGACGCCGAGACGCACGGCGCGGCGCCATGGCGGTGCGAGCTGATGACGGCGCACGCCGGTCCGGTCCTTGCCGAATCTCCACTCCCCAATCCCGTTCGTCTTACGCAGGTCCTGGGCCGTCGATGGGGGGCGGATCGTCCTGATACAGCCGTGCCGGGCCGCCGAGCGCTGGGTCGCTGATCCCGGGCTTGCCGGTTTCCACGCGTCCGGCCAGGCGCTGGCGCGCCCCGTCCTGGACCAGCCACAGGTCGTACCAGCCGCCGGTCGATGTAGCGCTCCAGCGCACACGGTACTCCTCCCCGCCCGCGACGGTGACGTGCTGGTGCGGTTGCGCTTGCGTGTAGGCGCCAGGCTCCAGCGCGACATGCAGTGGGCGGTTGCCGGGATTGCGTAATGTCAGGCACAGCGCCTGCGCATCGTCTGCGTCCTGCGTGATCTCGGCCAGCGGCGGCGCGGCATCAAGGTCGCCGCGGTAATGGCGATGGAAGCCGTTGGGACCGAGCAGCCACAGATCGTAGCGCCCGTCGTAGGTGGTCCAGGTTCCTTCCACTGCGGCGCCGTTCCCCACCGTGTAGCGGCGCGGAATTGCGGCAAGATCGAAGCGATCGTAGACATGCAGCACTACCGCGGCGCCTGCGTTGCTCATGTGCAGCTTCACCTCGCCACGCGCGGGCAGATGGGCTAGCTCCACGCTGGGGCGATAGGGCAGCGCACGCGAGCGGCGCACGCCGAACGGTTGCTCGGGCGGCTGCAACGTGGCCGGCAACGGCGGCAGGGCGTGTTCGCGCAGGGCTGCCGCGCGCGCTGCGGTTGCGCTGACATCGGGAAGCGCGGCGGCAAACGGGCGTGCATCGGCATTGCGGAAATCGAAGGCATTGGTCAGATCGCCACACACCGCACGCCGCCACGGTGTGATCTCCGGCGCTGGCACGCCGAAGCGGCGTTCCAGCAGGCGCAGCACCGAGGTGTGGTCGTACACCTGCGAATCCACCCAGCCGCCGCGGCTCCATGGCGAGATCACGTACATCGGCACGCGCGGGCCGAGCCCGTAGGGTCGCCCGCGTAATTCGGGCAGATCCACTTTCTGCTCGCCTGGTGCCGCGTTGCGATGGTAGTCGTCGTCGGTGGCGATCGTCGATGCGCCGGCAAACCCGCCGAACGCGCGTGCATCCGGCGACGGTGGTGCGGGCGGCGGCATATGGTCGAAGAAGCCGTCGTTTTCATCGAACATCACCAGCAAGGCGGTGCGGCTCCACACCGCCGGATCGGCAGTGAGTGCGTCCAGCACGCGCGCAGTGTAGGCCGCCCCCTGTGCGGGGCTGGATGGATCCGGGTGCTCGCTGCCGGCCGCATCGGCAATGAGGTAACTCACCGCGGGCAGGCGCCCGCCCAGCACGTCCTCGCGCAGCTGTGCGACACCGCGCGTGCTCACACCACGCGCGCGTAACTGCGGATCATGTCCGGGCGTGCCACTGTAGGCCTGTCGAAACGGTGCAAATCCCGCTAGCGGGTTGTCGGTGAAGTTGTCAGCCATGTCCTGATAGATCTGCCAGGACACACCGGCGTGCTGCAGCGCTTCGACGTAGGTGCCCCAGCGATACGGTTCGGCAAACCCGCCCAGTTGCGGAAAGTTGTCGTGCGAATTGCCAATCACCGGGCCGCCTGCGCGCGCCTGCGGATCGTTACCGCCGGTCCACAGGAACACACGGTTGGAATTGGTGCCGGTCTGGATCGCAGCGTGGTACGCATCGCACACGGTAAACGCCTCGGCGAGCGCGTACTGAAACGGGATGTCTGCGCGTGCGTAATAGCCCAGCGCATGATTGTGTTTGGCTGCGGCCCACTGCCCGAGCCGGCCATGGTCCCAGGCCTGCTGTGCATCCGGCCAGCTATGCGGGGTGCCTTTGACACGCATGAAACCAAACTGCGCAGCCGTGTCCAACGCGAACGGTGTCAGCCATTGGCGGCCGTCCTCGCTGGGTTGCAGCCACACCGTGCGCGCTGGTGCGCCCGGCAATGGCGGCGCCGGAATCGGAAAGCGGTCGCCGAACCCCCGCACGCCGGGCAGGGCGCCGAAGTAATGATCGAACGCGCGGTTTTCCTGCATCAGGATCACCACGTGTTGCAGGTCCTCCAGCGTGCCGCTGCGACGATCTGGCGCAATGGCCGCGGCGCGCGCGATGCTGGGCAACAAGCAGGCCGCGCCGCTGGTGAGGCCGGCTTGCAGCAAGCGGCGTCGGGGCAAGTCGATCATGTGGGCTCATCGCATCGGAAGGACTGCCCGCACCGGTGCATGGTACGGGCATCGCATAGCATGGCAGCTCGCCGTTACAGATCCAGCGTCAGGGTCAGGCCCACGGTGCGCGGCGCTGCGATAAAGGCGCTGTCGCTGCCGTCCACGCCTTCCAGATAGCGCTTGTCGGTGAGGTTGCTGACGTTGAGCGCCAACTGCAGACCTTTGAGTTGCGAGCTCAGCTGCGAGAGTTCCACACCCAGATTGGCATCGAAGGTGGTCACGCCATCGAGCGCGGCACGGTTGGACGCGTCCAGATAGCGCTTGCCCAGGTAGCGTCCGGAGACACCGAAGCGCCATGCCTGGCCGCGCCAGTCGGCCGACACCACCAGCGTATTGCGCGGTTGGCCGATCACCTGCGCACCGGGGGTGATTTCCAATGCGGTATCGCGCGCGGCATCGCCACTGCCGAGGTAATCGGCCTTGTTGTAGGTGTAGGCACCATTGATGCGCCAGCCGTTATCCCAGCCGTAGCCCAACGCTGCTTCGACGCCGCGTGCATGCACGCCACCGAAGTTTTCGTAGACGCCATCGGTTTCGCCCAGGTAGTCGATCCCGGTGACGAAGTTGGCCGGCACATACACGATACGGTTGTCGAAGCGGATGTCGTAGAGCGTGACACTGCCGGTCAACGGCCAGCGGCTGACACGCAGGCCAAGTTCGATGTTGTCGGCGGTCTCCGGCTTCACCCGGCTGAGTGCGACCGGGTCGGTTTCGCCCAGCACGCCGGACGGGATCGCGGCGAAATTCTGTGAGTAACCGGCAAAGGCTTCCAGGCCTTGCACCGGTGTGGTCCAGGTCAGGCCGGCCGACAGTAACGGATCGGAATGCGACTCTGATTCGGCGTGCTGCGCATCACCGATGCGGCGGTCGCGGGTCTGATCGACGAAGAATTGCTTCACGCCCACGCGCCAGGCGAACGCGCCATAGCGCATCACGTCTTCCACGTAATACATCTGCTCATCGGTCTGGTAGTTGTCCTTGAACTGCACCCAGTACGGCTGATGATCGAAGCTGATATTGGTGCCGACATTGAGCAGGCGATGCCAGTCGCGGGTGACGCTGCGGTCGTAGCGCTCCAGCCAGGCACCGGCGCGCATGGTGTTGTCGATCGCGCCGAGATCGGCGCGCCATTCCACATCGGCCATCGCACCGGCACGGTGATTGTCGTAATGACTATGGCGATACGACTGCACCGGCACCGAACCTGCGGGATAGCAAGCGGGATTGGATTCGGCCGGCACCGCGTCGCTGCCGGCGCAACCGGCCAGCATGGTCGCAGCTGCGCCGCCGGGGGTGAGGTAATACAGCTTGCCCAGGTCGCTGCCGCCATACACGGTGTTGCCGCCACCAGCCTCGGATTCAGGTGCGCCGGCGCCATCGTTGGTGACGTCCACAAGATACGGCGGAATCCAGTCGCCGCGCCCCTGCATGCGGTGCGCATAGCCGGTGAGTGTGGTCTTGAAGCCGCTGCCGCCATCGAACGCGCCGCGCAGATAGCCGAACGTGTTCTTGCGTAGTGCACGCGAGCCGGAACGGTAGTTCTGGTCCAGATACGGAATGCCGGTGAGCGTGCCGGTCAACAGGTCGTGCTCGGGGTCGCGTGCGAACTGCTCCGGGGTCACGCTGGTGTATTCGGATTCGTCGGCATCGTCGTAAGAGGCGTAGCCACTGAGCGTCCATGTATTCAAAACGCTGACGAACTTGCCGGCGAGGTGATCGCGACTGGTGTGGCCGCTGCCGTCGATCCAGTCCTCGTTACGTGCCGAGGAACCACTGATCCAGGCACGCGTGTTGCCGCCGAGCAGGCCGGTGTCGTAGCGCGCATAGTACTTGCGCGCCTGATTGTCGCCGATACCGCCGATCACGCGCACGCGCTGCGTTTCCAGCGGTTCGCCGGTGAGGTAATTCAAGGTGCCGCCCAATGCTTCGTTGGAGCGCGAGGCGATGTCGGCGGTGCCCTGACTCACTTCCACCGTTTCCAGATCCGGCATGTCGATAAAGCGATTGGCCTTGGAGCCGCCGCCGTAGGCCGAGCCGCCGTTGGGCACGCCGTCGACAGTGGTGCCGATCTGCTGCGTATCGCGATTGCTGACGAAGCCGCGCATGCTGATCTGCGTGCCCCAGTCGGACGAACCGAAGGCATCGGCTTCGGTCACCACCACGCCGGGCAGTTCGTTCAGGGCGTCATTGACACTGCCCAGCACGAATTGGCGATCCAGCATTTCCTTGCTGACGGTGGTCTTGGAATAGGTCATCGCCTGGCCGACCACTTGCACCTGATCCAGCGTCGACACTTGTTCGCCAGCGCTGGCCGGTGCGGCCGCGGCCGGGTCGGACGTTGCGCCGTCCGGAGCCTGCTGAGCGTAAGCGGGCACGGTGAGCGGGACGAGCAGGAACGCGAGCGTGGCTGGGTGGCGCACGCGCAAGGAGAACATCGAATCCATTGCAATCCACAGCGGGGAAGGGGATCTGGGAAGACTGCCGTGCGTGCGTTGCGTGATGATGACGACGTTAGAAGTGGGGCTGCGATCACTCGCCGGAGGTGCGCACCCTGATCGCTAGAGCGACGCATTGTTCGGCGCCGTTGGGATGTCGTCAGCGGCTCAGGATAAAAACTGAGTCGGTCGAGCGCGCGATGCCCGCACCGCGTGCGGGACACGCCGTGAACCCGTCCATGGGAGCTCGATGGCGGCATGGACGCTGCCAAGGGGCTGACATGGACGTACGTGCAGCGTGTGCCGCGATGGAGCGGCAAGCGCCCTGCAGCCAAGTGGCAGATCACCCTTAATTTGTAATAGTGCAACCGACGTGCCAAGTGCATTCAATCGCTTTTCAGCGCGAACAAGCGTTGTCGGCGTTACTTGGTGTGCGGTGGCGCTTCGGTCTGCTGGGTTTCCGGCATCAATTCCAGCGCCGACGGCGTGGTGCGCAACATCGGGCGGAAGGCGATCGGATGGGTGCGACGGCGGCTAAAGCGCAGCAGCCGCGACAGCGTGAATCCCGCTAGTGCCAGCAACATCACCGCGAAGTACACCGGTAACGCGGCCGGGCCGAACTTCTGCATTGCGCCCCCGGCCAACGCCGGGCCGATCGCCGCGCCCACGCCATGCACCAGCAACAGACTGCTGCAGCCGGAAAGCAGCTCTTCGCGCGGCAGGTAATCGAGCATGTGCGCCACGGCAAACGGATACAGCGAAAACGCTAGCCCGCCATAGACGAAAAACAACACGAACAGCATGGTCGTCTGCGTTTGCACCATCGGCAGTGCCGCAGCGATGGCGATGCCGGCCGCCAGTACACTCACCGTCACCAGGCCGATGCGGCGGTCATGCCCATCGCTGATGCGTCCGATCGGCCACTGCAGCACCGCACCGCCCACGATGGCGGTGAGCATGAACATCGCAACGCCGTCCGAATCCAGGCCGATCCGGTTGGCGTACACCGGCAACAAGCCCCAGAACGCACCCATCGCCAGGCCGGAAAGGCCGGCGCCAATCGTCGCCACCGGCGCCAAGGCATACAACGTGACCAGCCGCAGCCGCGATACATGCGGCACCTCGGGCGGGATCAGTCGCGTGGTCATCACCGGCATGACCGCTGCACAGAACAGGATCGCCGTCAACGTAAACATCGCCGGTGCGCCTGCATCGCCGATGGTGAGCAGGAGCTGCCCCAGCGCTAGCGCCGACAGATTGATCGCCATGTACACCGAAAACACCCGGCTGCGCCGGCGCGCATCCGGCTCTGCGTTGAGCCAGCTTTCGATCACCGTGTACAAACCGACCAGCGCCGCGCCGGTCACCAGGCGCAGCACGCCCCAACCCCAGGCGTTCAACCAGATCGGATGCAGCAACACCGCAATGGCTGCCAGCGCCGCATAAAACGCAAATGCGCGGATGTGCCCGATGCGGCGAATCAGCGGCGGCGCGAAGAAGGTGCCGAGAAAGAATCCGGCGAAGTAGCCGGACATGATCAAGCCCAATGCACGCGCATCGAAGCCAGCCTGATCGCCGCGCACAGCGAGCAGCGTGCCAAGCAAGCCGCTACCGGTGAGCAGCAGGGCAACGCCTAGCAATAAGGCGGTCAGCCGCACCATGGATGCGGCCTTCGTGGGGGGAAAGGCGCGTCGATCACGTGTTCGAGTGTAACAGCCGCGCTGGTGCGACTCGATCGATGGGACTCGCATAACGCGATCATGGAATGCTCAATGAGCAGGTCGGTTGTGGAGCGGGGCCGCGCAACATCGCCATGTGTTGGCGTGGACGTAGATCTGCTTCGATCCGAGTCCCAGCTCTGCGCTGGTGAAGGAGCGTCGCCGGAAGTGCAGGTTCAAGACGCCTGCAAAAGCCGCGCTGTATGAGATGAGGAGGCCTTCAGATGAAGAGGCCTTCTAGACCGCAATTGACGCGCTGGCCGAAGCGTCTTCGTCGACGCAGCGCATTCGCTCGTCGTGTCCATGCGGCCGCCAGTGGCCAGCACGCCAGACGCCCCAGCATCGCAAGAGGCCGGACGCACCGCGCGCGAATCGGCAGTGGGTCGGCAACTGCCGAGCACTTTCCGCCTGTCCGGCCCTGTGTCGGTGCGATTGGATCATTGCGCCGACACGCCCGCATCCGTCTAGAATCTGCGCCCTTGCATCGTCTTCAGCGGATTTGTCATGCCCATCTACGCGTTCCAGTGCACCACCTGCGGCCACGCATTCGACCGCCTGCAGAAGATGGCCGACCCCGATCCGCAGACCTGCCCGGCCTGCGCCGCGGCCACCATCAAGCGTCAGGTCACCGCGCCATCGTTCCGCCTGTCCGGCAGCGGCTGGTACGAGACCGATTTCAAGTCGGCAGGCGAAAGGAAGAAGAACCTGACCGAGAGCAGCAGCGCCGGCGGCGATGCCAAGCCGGCGGCGGCCAGCGACAGCAAGCCCGCAGCGGCGCCTGCCGCACCGGCCGCAAAGCCGGCATCCGGCGTGGTGTGACAGTGTCTGCAGGCGTGCCGGTCATACGCTGATCGGCGCGCCCGCGTCGGCAATGCTCAGCGCGCGTCGAACCGTGCGCGGCAGCCATCGTTGACCCAGACCGCGGAGCGGCGCGGGTCGAATCCCCAGGTGCGGCCTTCCTCGCAACGGGTGTCCGACAACTGGCGGGTCAGCACCGGGCGGCCGGCGCGCACGTCCCAATCGCAGGTTCGCAGGCGGCGGTCGTCGCTGCTGCAGGTCACCGAATAGTCGCCGCGCGGGCGATCGTCGCGGCCGCCGTCGCCGCGATCCCAGCCACCGCCACTGCGGGCCTGTGCAAATTCGCCCCGGCAACCGTCGTCCACCCAGATCCGGCCACCTTCCTGGCGCCAGTTGCGGCCTTCCACGCAGGGCGTGTTGGAAAGCTGGCGCACCAACATGGCGCGGCGCCAGCTGGTGTCGCAGATTTTCTGGCGCTGGTCATTGCTTTCGCAGCGTACCGTCCCAGTGACCCCGCCGAAGCCACCACCTGGGCCATTGCCGCCGCCCCAGCCGCCGTTGCGGCCTTCGACAAAGCGACCGCGACAGCCATTGTCCACCCAGATCCGGCCGCGATCGCTGCCCCAGTTACGGCCTTCGATACAGCGTGTGCCGGAGATGTTTTCCACCAGCACGGCGCGGCCGCGGAATGGGGTATCGCACTCGCGGCGGCGGTTGTCGTTGCTGGAGCAGGTGATGCTGGGGCCGTCCCAGCCGCGTTCCTGCGCGCTGGCGGTGGCGCCGGCAAGCGCGCCGGTCAGGGTGATCAGGCCGAAGCCGGAGAGCAGCAGGGCAGTGCGCAGCATCGTGTCGTCCTTGGTGCAGAAGGGGCGTGGCGCCTATTCAGCCGGGCGCTGACTTAAGCGCCGGTGAGCGCCTGCGCATTTGCTCCTGCCGCCCGCCGGCCCCAGAATATCCGGCTTTCCGGCGCTGTCCTGTGTCGGGTTTTCAGCGGAGCTTTCGATGCGTACCCACTTCTGCGGCCTGGTCGACGAGACCTTGATCGGCCAAACCGTCACTCTCGCCGGCTGGACCGACGTGGCCCGTAACCTGGGCGGGGTGTGCTTCATCGACCTGCGCGACCACGAAGGCATCGTGCAGGTGACGGTGGAACCGGTGGCCGGCGACGACGCCAGCGCAGAGCTGTTCAAGGTGGCCGCCAGCCTGGGCTACGAGGACGTGTTGCAGGTCGAAGGTGTGGTGCGCGCGCGCCATGCGGTCAACGACAAGCTGCGCACCGGCAAGGTCGAAGTGATCGCCACCCGCATCAGCATTCTCAACAAGGCTGCGCCACTGCCGTTCCATGCGCACGAAAATCCGGGCGAAGAAACCCGCCTGAAGTACCGCTATCTGGACCTGCGTCGCCCGGAAATGCAGCGCATGCAGCGCACCCGCATCAAGCTGGTGCAGGCGCTGCGCCGGCACCTGGACGCACGCGATTTCCAGGACATCGAAACCCCGATCCTGACCAAGGCCACCCCGGAAGGCGCACGCGACTTCCTGGTGCCGGCGCGCATGCATCCGGGCGAGTTCTACGCCTTGCCGCAGAGCCCGCAGCTGTTCAAGCAGATCCTGATGGTGGCCGGCTTCGACCGCTACTACCAGATCGCGCGCTGCTTCCGCGACGAAGCGCTGCGCGCCGACCGCCAGCTGGAATTCACCCAGCTCGACATGGAATTTGCCTTCGTGCGCGAGCGCGACGTGCAGGATTTCGTCGAAGACATGATCCGCGCCATCTTCGCCGAAGTGGTGGATGTCGAGCTGGCCGCGCAATTCCCGCGCATGACCTGGGCCGAGGCGATGCGTCGCTACGGCTCGGACAAGCCGGACCTGCGCATCGCGCTGGAACTGGTCGACGTGGCCGAGCTGGTCAAGTCCAGCGAATTCCCGGTGTTCACCGCCGCTGCCAACGATGCCGACGGCCGCGTGGCGGCGCTGCGCATCCCCGGTGGCGCCAGCTTGTCGCGCAAGCAGATCGACGAGTACGCCGCGCATGCCGCCAAGTACGGCGCCAAGGGCCTGGCCTACATCAAGCTGTCGGAGACCGGCGAAGTCAGCTCGCCGATCGCCAAGTTCTTCTCCGAAGAGGCCTTTGCCGCGCTGCTCAAGCACGTGGGTGCCGGCAACGGCGACATCGTGTTCTTCGGTGCCGGCGGCTACACCAAGGTGTCCGACTTCATGGGCGCGCTGCGGTTGAAGGCCGGCAAGGACTTCAAGCTGATCGCCGATGGCTGGGCGCCGCTGTGGGTCACCGACTTCCCGATGTTCGAGTGGGACGACGAAGCGCAGCGTTACGTCGCTCTGCATCACCCCTTTACTGCGCCGGCGGTGGACGACATCGCCGACCTGCGCGCCAACGCCCGCACGGCGGTCTCGCGCGGTTACGACATGGTGCTCAACGGCAATGAAATCGGCGGCGGCTCGATCCGTATCCACCGCCCGGACATGCAGAGCGCGGTGTTCGAGCTGCTCGGCATCGGCGCAGAAGAGGCGCGTGCCAAGTTCGGCTTCCTGCTGGATGCGCTCAACTACGGCGCACCGCCGCACGGCGGTATCGCCTTCGGCATCGACCGCATCGCCGCGCTGATGGCCGGCACCGAGTCCATCCGCGACGTGATCCCCTTCCCCAAGACCACCGGTGCGCAGGACCTGATGACCGACGCGCCGTCGCCGATCGCCGCAGACCAACTGGCCGAAGTGCACGTGCAGGTGCGCCCCAAGCAGGTCTGACCTGCCTTCGAACACGGCCACGCCCAGCGCGTGGCCGTGTTGTTTATGCGCAGCGAGCAACATTTTGGGAAAGGCGTTGCTTAGCTACTCTGCGCTGCGCTCAACGCCCGGATCGAAGGCTGCATGGGCAGCGTGGCGCACAGCAGGTGCGTCCCCCAGTCAATCACGCATTACGCTTTCCTGGAACCTTGGCGGTTGTGCAGGAACTGTGCGCAGGCGCCAACATGCGATGCAGTCCGCTTTCTTTGCGCGAGCAATACGCCGGCGCACAGGGTGCTGGGGCCTCCTGGTGCTCAGACCCGCAGTTGGGCATGCGCATCAGTGCGCGATAGCCAACATGATTTCCGATTTCCGATTTCCGATTTCCGATTCCCACTTGCAGCAGCGCCGCCGCATGCGAGAAGCTGCCCCGTCGACTTGCCAGAGGGGCCCGCATGACCCACATTCGCCGCGCCACGCCGGACGATGCCGAAGCGCTGTCGCTTCTGGCCGCACAGACCTTTACCGAAACCTTCGGGCATCTGTATCCGCAAGAAGATCTGCATGGTTTTCTGGAAGAGACCTATGCCGTAGAGCTCGCGCGCATCGTGCTGGCGCATCCGGACTACGCGATCTGGTTGCTGGAGCTGGACAACCTGCTGGTCGGCCACGCCGCTGCCGGCCCGTGCGGCCTGCCGCACGATGAGGTCCGCCCCGGCGATGGAGAACTCAAGCGCCTGTATCTGTTGAAGGACTACCAGAGCAGCGGCTGGGGCAGCCGTCTGTTCGAAACCACACTGGAATGGCTCGAACGCGACGGCCCACGCACCCTGTGGATCGGTGTGTGGTCGGAGAATTTCGGCGCGCAGCGCTTCTACGCCCGCTACGGCTTCGAAAAGGTCGGCGAATACGACTTTCCGGTCGGCAAGATCGTCGACCGCGAGTTCATCCTGCGCCGCAAGCCGATCGTTGCGGTCGACTGAGCCCGGCGCCCGCACGAAGTAATGCGGCGCTTGCCGCAAGATCGGCGCAGCGCATGCGCGCTATCGGCACCAGCCATGTTCCCGGCAGCGCGTGCGCGCCTCAGACACGCGCCTGACGTCCGCCTCCCATCCCGGTAACTACGCCTTTGTCCAGCCCATCGTCCGCCATCCCGGTCATTCCCCGGCGCAGTCCGCGCAAGCACGCGGTCGCCGCCACCGCCGACGTGTTGCTGGTGCACGGCATCTGGAATACCGCGCACTGGCTGTTCCCGCTCGCGCGGCGGATGCGCGCCGCTGGGCTGGCGCCCGCGCTGTTCGGCTATGCCAGCGTGCTCGGCGGGCCGGCGCAGGCCTTGCCGCGCTTGATCGAACGCCTGCGCACCAGCCGCGCGCAATTGCTGGTCTGCCACAGCCTGGGTGGGCTGATGGCCTTGCAGGCCTTGTGCGAGGCCCCCGACCTGCCGGTGCGTCGCGTGGTCTGCCTGGGCTCGCCCCTGTGCGGCAGCGCCGCCGCGCGCGGGCTGGCGCGGCGCGGCGGCGTCTGGGCGATGGGCCGCAGTGCCGCCCTGCTGCAGCAAGGGGTTGCGCGCTGGGACGGGCCGGCCGAGATCGGTCAGGTGGCCGGGTGCGTGCCGCGCGGCGTCGGTCGCTGGCTGGCGCCGCTGGCCGAGGGCTCGGACGGCACGGTCGCGTTGGCCGAAACCCGTTTGTCCGGGCTGCGCGACCACTGCGTGGTGCAGGCCAGCCACAGCGGCCTGTTGCGCTCGCCCGAGGCCGCCGCCCAGGCGCTGGCCTTCCTGCGCACCGGCCGCTTTCGTTCGTGAACATGCGCTGGCGGATGTTGTAGCCCCGGTGAGGGCAGGCAATCAGGTAAAATCCGCGCCCTGTCATCCAAGCCAGTCTGGAACCACCCATGGGTAGAGGCCCCTCGATCGAAGGCCGCAAGAACGCCTCCGACGCCAAACGCGGCAAGATGTTCACCAAGATCATCCGCGAGATCAGCGTTGCCGCGCGCGCTGGCGGTGGCGATCCGTCCAACAACCCGCGCCTGCGCACGGCCATGGACAAGGGCCTGTCGGCGAACATGTCCAAGGACGTGATCGAACGCGCCATCAAGAAGTCCACCGGCGAGCTGGAAGGCGTGGAATACGAAGAAGTCCGCTACGAGGGCTACGCGCCCGGCGGCGTGGCGGTGATCGTGGACTGCCTGACCGACAACCGTGTGCGTACCGTGGCCGACGTGCGCCATGCCTTCAGCAAATGCGGCGGCAACATGGGCACCGAGGGCTCGGTGGCTTTCATGTTCAAGCGCCTGGGCGTGCTCAGCTTTGCCGCCGGTAGCGATGAGGACACCCTCACCGACGCGGCCATCGAAGCCGGTGCCGACGACGTGGTGGTATATCCGGAAGACGGCGCCATCGACGTGCTCACCGCCCCGGACGCCTTCGCCCAGGTCAGGGACGCGCTGGCCGCCGCCGGCCTGGAGCCGGCCCACGCCGAGATCACCTTCCGCGCGGAAAACGACATCGCCGTCGACGGCGACACCGCCGTGCAGGTCCGCAAGCTGCTCGACATGCTCGAAGACCTGGACGATGTCCAGGACGTCTATTCGAACGTCGATCAAGCGGCGCTCGGCGCGTAAGCGCCGGGAATCGGGAATGGAGAATCGGGAATTGAACAAGCCGCATCTGGCACCGCCCAGTGTCTCCGGGCAAGCCAGGAGGCAGCTCTCCCCATTCCCGATTCCCAACTCCCCATTCCCGGCCGCTCGATGACCCGCATCCTGGGCATCGATCCCGGTTCGCAGCGCACCGGCATCGGCATCATCGACATCGACGAGGGCGGTCGCAGTCGGCATGTGCACCACGCGCCGCTGCTGCTGCTGGGCGAGGGCGATTTCTCGCAGCGGCTCAAGCGCCTGCTGCACGGGCTGGGCGAGCTGATCGAGACCTACCGGCCGGATGAGGTGGCGATCGAAAAAGTGTTCATGGGCAAGAGTGCCGCTTCGGCGCTCAAGCTCGGCCACGCGCGCGGCGCGGCAATCTGCGCGGTCGTCATGCGCGATCTGCCGGTGCACGAGTACGCGGCCACCGAGGTCAAGCTGGCGCTGGTCGGCAAAGGCGGCGCGGACAAGGTGCAGGTGCAGCACATGGTCGGCATCATGCTTAACTTGAAAGGCAAGCTGCAGCCCGACGCCGCCGACGCATTAGCGGTCGCCATCACTCACGCCCACGTGCGCGCGACTGCGCAACGCTTGGGCGTCAATACCCAACAGGCCTGGAGCCGCAAGAAATGAGAATCGGGAATCGGGAGTCGGGAATCGGGAATTGCAGACGCAGAGTCCACAGCAGCGCGCGCTGTTGCCATTCCCCATTCCCGATTCCCCAATCCCGGCATCGCCAAGGCGGTGCCCAATGATCGGCCGCCTGCGCGGGCTGCTGGCCTACAAGCAGCCGCCGTGGCTGGTGATCGACGTGGGCGGGGTGGGGTATGAGCTGGAGGCGCCGATGAGCACCTTCTACGACCTGCCCGATGTCGGTCGCGACGTGATCCTGTTTACCCATTACGCGCAAAAGGAAGACAGCGTGTCGCTGTACGGCTTTCTGCGCGAAGGCGAGCGACGGCTGTTCCGCGACGTGCAGAAGGTCACCGGCATCGGCGCCAAAATCGCGCTGGCGGTGCTCTCTGGCGTGACCGTGGACGAATTCGCCCGCCTGATCACCAGCGGCGACATCACCGCGTTGACCCGCATCCCTGGCATCGGCAAGAAGACTGCCGAGCGCATGGTGGTGGAGTTGCGCGACCGCGCGGCCGACTTCAGCAGCGGCGCGCCGATCACCGGTCAGCTGGGGCCGGACGCTATCTCCGAAGCCACCGTGGCCTTGCAGCAGCTGGGCTACAAGCCGGCCGAAGCCGCCCGCATGGCGCGCGAGGCCGGGGCAGAAGGCGACGAAGTGGCCACCGTCATTCGCAAGGCGCTGCAAGCCGCGCTGCGTTGAGCGCAGCCCCACATCACTGTACCGCCGCCAAGCGGGCGCGGCCGGCACTCGGAATCGGCTGGGGCGGCTCGTACACTGCGCATCCTTGCCCGTGGCCCGCCCGTACGTTGGTAGCCTGCGCCGTTATCGCAGATGCCGTTGGCAGGCGCTGTGTCCCTCATCTTCTTCACGCTGTCTGGCGAAAACTGCTCACCTAATGTCCCACACCCCTACACCAGCAGCCGGCGCCGGTCACGCGCCCGCCAACAGCCAAACCGCCTTGGTCATCGGCGCAATCGGCGTCGTCTTCGGCGATATCGGTACCAGCCCGCTGTACACCCTGAAGGAGGCGTTTTCGCCGCACTACGGGTTGACCCCGGACCACGACACCGTGCTGGGCATCCTGTCGCTGGTGTTCTGGGCGCTGATGCTGGTGGTCACGCTCAAATACGTCACCGTGATCATGCGCGCCGATAACGACGGCGAGGGCGGCATCATGGCGCTCACCGCGCTGGCGCAACGCACGCTGCCTGGCGGTTCGCGCTCGATGTATGTGGTCGGCATCCTCGGCATCTTCGGTGCCTCGCTGTTCTTCGGCGACGGCGTCATCACCCCGGCCATCTCGGTGCTGTCGGCGGTGGAAGGCCTGGAGGTGGCCGCGCCCAAGCTCGAACCGTTCGTCGTGCCGATCACCCTGGTGGTGCTGAGCATGCTGTTCCTGGCCCAGCGCTACGGCACCGAGCGTGTGGGCAAGGCGTTCGGGCCGATCACCCTGGTCTGGTTCTTCGCGTTGGGCGCGATCGGCGTCTACAACATGGCGCGCGCACCAGAAGTACTGCATGCGCTGAACCCGTGGTGGGGTGTGCGTTTCTTCGCCGAACACAACTGGCATGCGGTGTTCGTGCTCGGCGCGGTGGTGCTGGCAGTGACCGGCGGCGAGGCGCTATACGCGGACATGGGCCACTTCGGCGCCAAGGCGATCCGTCGTTCCTGGCAGTTCGTGGTGTTGCCGATGCTGACCCTGACCTACCTGGGGCAGGGCGCACTGGTGCTGCGCGATCCCGCTGCGGTCAGCAATCCGTTTTACGAAGCAGTGCCCGAGTGGGCCCTGTACCCGATGATTGTGCTGGCTACCGCGGCCACGGTGATCGCCTCGCAGGCGCTGATTACCGGCGCCTATTCGGTGGCCAGCCAGGCCATGCAGCTGGGTTACATCCCGCGCATGCACATTCGCCACACCTCGCACTCCACCATCGGCCAGATCTACGTGCCAGCGGTGAATTGGTGCCTGCTGGCGCTGGTGGCGGTGGCGGTGATCGGTTTCGGTGACTCGGCCTCGCTGGCGACCGCTTACGGCGTCTCGGTGACCGGGACCATGCTGATCACCACCGTGTTGATGGTCATCTATGCGCGTGCCAATCCGCGCGTGCCGACGCCGCTGCTGTGGCTGTTCGCGCTGGTGTTCCTGGCAGTGGACTGCGCGTTCTTCTACGCCAACATCATCAAATTCCTGGACGGCGCCTGGTTCCCTCTGCTGCTGGGCCTGATCCTGTTCACGCTGATGCGTACCTGGCGCCGCGGCCGCAAGCTGTTGCACGACGAGATTCGCAAGGACGGCATCAAGCTCGATACCTTCCTGCCAGGGCTGATGCTGGCGCCGCCCGTGCGTGTGCCCGGTACGGCAGTGTTTCTCACCGCCGACCCGATGGTGGTGCCGCATGCGCTGATGCACAACCTCAAGCACAACAAGGTGCTGCACGAGCGCAACGTGTTCCTGACCGTCGAGACCCTGCAGGTGCCGTACGCGGCCGCCGGCAAACGGCTGCAGATCGACGCGATTGGCGACGAGTTCTACCGCGTGCATGTGCGTTTCGGTTTCATGGAGACCCCGGACGTGCCACTGGCACTCATGCGCTCCTGCGACCAGGGTGGGATCTATTTCGATCCGATGGACACCACCTATTTCGCCAGCCGCGAAACCATTGTGGCCAGCGCCAATCGCGGCATGCCGATCTGGCGCGACAAGCTGTTCGCGCTGATGCATCGCAATGCCGCCCCGGCCACCGGCTTCTTCCGCATCCCCGGTAATCGCCTGGTCGAACTGGGCGCGCAAGTGGAGATCTGAACGTGGCCGCGCTCAGATGGATGGTCTACGGCCGCGCACCGACGCTGGAAACGTTCTGGGACGAAGCGCTGAATCTCGGGCGCGTACCGGCGAGCGAGGCCGCCATCGCCGCCGCGCAAGCGCGGCTCGAGGTGCGTCTGCCGGCGTGGCTGCGCAGCCTGTATGCGCGCCATGACGGCGGCGCGGTGCAGATGGCCCGTGGTCAGTCGCTTGAGGAACCGGGCAACTGGCTCAAGGCCGAATGGCTGATCCCGCGTGCACGCCTGCTTGGCAGTGCGGAATTGTTTTCCTTCGCCCAGGTGCGCGCGCGTGAGGACTGCCGCGATGACGCATTTGCCGGTCTGGCCGCCGGTGGCGACGACCGTCGCCTGATCGTGTATTTCGATCGCTGGGAGGGACTGGTCCCGACCTGGCGCGCGCCGAGCTTCGACGCGTTCTTCAGCGTGCTGCGGCAGGCCGATCTTGATTGCTAGATGCTGCGCCGCCCGCGCGCGGCATGCGAAGATGGCGGGATGACCGAACAGCGCATCATCGCCAGCAGCTCCACCCGCGAAGACGATGCCGCCGATGCGAGCATTCGCCCCAAGCGCTTGGCCGATTATCTCGGCCAACAGCCGGTGCGCGAGCAGATGGCGATCTACATCCAGGCGGCCAAGGCGCGCGGCGAGGCGATGGATCATGTATTGATCTTCGGCCCGCCCGGCTTGGGCAAGACCACACTCAGCCACGTGATCGCCAACGAGTTGGGCGTGAGCCTGCGCGTTACCTCCGGCCCGGTGATCGAAAAGGCCGGCGATCTGGCCGCGCTGCTGACCAACCTGCAGCCGCACGATGTGTTGTTCATCGACGAAATCCATCGCCTCTCGCCGGTGGTGGAAGAAGTGTTGTATCCGGCGATGGAAGATTTCCAGATCGACATCATGATCGGCGACGGCCCGGCCGCGCGGTCGATCAAGATCGATCTGCCGCCGTTCACCCTGATCGGCGCCACCACGCGTGCCGGCTTGCTGACCGCGCCACTGCGCGACCGCTTCGGCATCGTGCAGCGGCTGGAGTTCTATTCGCCCGCAGAGCTCACCCGCATCGTGATCCGCTCGGCGGCGATCCTGGGCATCGACTGCACGCCCGAAGGTGCCGCGGAAATCGCACGCCGCGCACGCGGTACCCCGCGTATCGCCAACCGGCTGTTGCGGCGCGTGCGCGACTACGCACAGGTCAAAGCGGCCGGGCATATCGATTTGCCGGTGGCGCAGGCGGCCATGCAAATGCTCAAGGTCGACCCGGAAGGGTTTGACGAGCTCGACCGTCGCATGTTGCGCACCATCGTCGAACATTTCGACGGCGGCCCGGTCGGCGTGGAATCGCTGGCTGCCTCGCTGTCGGAGGAGCGCGGTACGCTGGAAGACGTGATCGAGCCCTATCTGATCCAGCAGGGCTTTCTGATCCGCACCGCGCGCGGCCGCATGGTCACGACCAAGGCCTATCTACATCTGGGCCTGAAGCCGCCGCGCGACCGCGCCCCGGGCATCGGCGAACCGGGAGACCTGTTTTGATGGCTGTTTGCCTGCCCACGTGGGTCATCTCGACCAGAAACGGCTGCCCATGACCACCGATTCCCGATTCCCATCCGATTCCCCGTCCATATTCAGTTGGCCGACACGCGTCTACTGGGAAGATACCGACGCCGGCGGGGTGGTCTACCACGCGCGCTACGTCGCCTTCATGGAGCGTGCGCGCACGGAGTGGATGCGCGCGCTCGGTTACGGGCAGGAGCGCATGCGCCAGGACCACGGTCTGGTGTTTGCGGTCCGCTCGATGCAATTGGATTTCCTCAAGCCGGCCCGGCTCGACGACGCGCTGTCAGTGTCGGCGGTGCTGCTGCGATGCAGACGGGCCAGCCTGCTGTTCGCGCAATCGGTCCGTCGCGAAGGCGAAGTGCTGCTGACCGCCGAGGTGCGCATTGCCGCACTGGATGCCAGCGACTTCCGCCCGCGTGGCATGGACGATGCGCTGTATGACGTGTTGAAAGCTTCAGAAACCACAGAATCCGATTACTGAGGAACGAACGGATGTCGATTGCATTGCTCCTGGCCCTGCAGGACACGGTAGTGGAAGCACTACCGCAGGACGTCGCCGCTGCTGCGGCGCAGACCGCCAGCGTGGCGCACAACAGCAGCATCAACTATGTAGACCTGATCCTGCGCGCCAGTATCCCGGTCAAGATCATCGTGCTGCTGCTGCTGATCGGCTCGTTCATCAGCTGGGTGATCATTTTTCGCAAGGCGCGTGCATTCAAGCAGGCCAATCGCGAGGCGGACGAGTTCGAAAACCGCTTCTGGTCCGGTGCGGATCTGGCCAAGCTGTACGCCTCGGCAACCGACCGCAACCGGACCGTCGGCGGTCTGGAGTCGATGTTCGAAAGCGGCTTCCGCGAGTTCTCACGTCTGCGTGACCGTCGTCGTCTGGATGCACGCGTGCAGCTGGAAGGCGCGCAGCGTGCCATGCGGACCGCCTTCACCCGCGAAGTCGATCAGCTTGAGCGCAATCTCGAACTGCTGGCCAACATCGGTTCCACCGCGCCGTACGTCGGCCTGGTCGGCACCGTGTTCGGCATCATGGTGACCATGCACGACATGGTCAGCAGCGGCGAGCAGGCCGGTATCGCTGCGGTCGCACCGGGTATTTCCGAAGCGCTGTTCGCCACCGCCATCGGCCTGTTCGTGGCGATTCCCGCCGTGTGGGCCTACAACCGCTTTACCACCCGCGTGGAACGGCTGTCGGTGCGCTACGAGACCTTCGCCGACGAGTTCAGCTCCATCCTGCAGCGCCAGGCTGGCGCGGACGAGTGATGCGCGCTCCCGGCACGCACCCGCTCGCGTTACGCGGGACGTGGTCGGGAGAGCCAGTCGCGTCGGTGCGCAGCGCCACGTGCAGGTGCTCCCTCCCCGGACACCGTGCGACCACGCTGCCAGCCGGCGCCGAGGACTAATTAGGAACGTTTCGCGATGATCTCCGGTATTTCCCGCCGTAAGAAGCGCAAGCTCAAATCCGACATCAACGTCGTGCCGTATATCGACGTGATGCTGGTGCTGCTGATCATCTTCATGGTGACCGCACCATTGCTGACCCTGAGCACCGACGTCAGTCTGCCCAGCTCGCGCGCCAAGGCGCTGGAGAGCAAGCAGGACCCGGTCGTGGTGGTGGTCGCCGCCGATGGCAAATTGGCCCTGCAACTGCCCAAGGGCAAGCCGCAGGCGATGGACGTGGCCGCGCTGCAGGCGCAGCTGGCTGCCATCGTGGCGCAAGACAAGGATGCGCGTGTGGTGGTCGCAGGCGATCGCGCCGCGTCGTACCAGAAGATCATGGACGCCATCGATGTGCTCAAGCAGGCCAAGGTCGAGAAGGTGGGCCTGATTTCCGACTCCGGCGGCACTGCAGGCAGCGATGCACGCTGACGCACTCCCTACGCAGACGACGCGCGATGACGGCTGGTTTCGACCGGTCGTCCTGGCATTGGTCGTGCACGTGCTGGTCGCGCTGGTGTTTATCGCCGGCTGGCTGTGGTCGCCTGAACGCTCGGTCGAACCGGCCGCCGGCGACCCCAGCATGGAGGCGTCGCTGGACGTGTCCGCCGCTGATGCGCGGGTTGCACGCCAGGCATTGAAGGCCACGCCGGTCGAAACGCCGCCACCGCCGGCGCCATTGCCCGAACCCGCGCCGGAAGACAGCGTGCCACCGCCGCAGCCGATTCCCGAGACGCGTCCGCAGGATGCGCCCACGCCACAGCAGGCGCAGGCACAGGAGCGTGTCGCTCAGCCCGACAAGGTCGACCAAGATCAGGTCGACGCATTGGCCATTTCCGCCGAAAAGGCCAAGCAGGAACAGGAAGCCAAGCGCCGTCAGGAGCAGATCGATCTGACCGAGCGCAAACGCCAGGAAGAGGCCGAGCAGAAGTTGCGCCTGGCCAAGCAGCAGGAAGAAGCCGACGCCAAGAAGAAGCAGGCGGCCGCGCAGCAGGCGGCCGAAGACGCCGAACGCCAGAAGAAGATCGCCGACATCCGTCGTCAGCGCGCGCAAGCCGATAAGGAAATGGCGCTGGCCGAGCAAAAGCTGCGCCAGGTTGCTGCCGCACGTGCGCAACAGGCCTCTGCGGCGGCCGCGACCAGCGCGCAGCCGACCGCAGGGCAGGGTGGTACCAGCACCGATCTGTCGGCCAAGTACGCGGCGGCGATCCAGCAGAAGGTGTTGGCGCAGTGGGTGCGCCCACCGTCGGTGCCGCCGGGCCAGAAGTGCACGATCAACATCCGTCAGTTGCCGGGCGGCAGCGTGATGGAGGCCAAGGTCGCGCCGGGCTGCCCCTACGACGAGGCCGGTCAGCGTTCGATCGAGGCGGCCGTGTTGAGTGCCCAGCCATTGCCATACCGTGGGTTTGAATCGGTGTTCCAGCGCAATCTGACCTTCGTATTCACCGCGCAGGATCAGTAATGATCGTCATCGGGTTGCGGCTGCCATCGGCGCCACAGCCTGATGCGGTGGAAGCGTTGCTGGTCCCGGTGCGCGCTGCCACCCCAAAAGGCAGCGGGCGAGCGGCCACGCCAGGGCGATTGTTCAAGGGGGCTGCCCATGTTGCTACACGATCGCTCGCTCCATTTTCACGCCAACTCATTCACGATTGCGCGTATGTTCACTCGTTGATTGCTATCCCTTGCACACTTTTCCTGCCCGATCCGAGCCGTCCATGAAGAAACCGCTGCGTTGGCTAGCTGCCTTGACCGCCCTGTTGTTGCCGCTGAGCGCGCTCGCCCAGCAGCAAGGCCTCACCATCGATATCGTCGGCGGTAGCGCTTCGGCCACGCCGATCGCTGTTATTCCTATGCCGTATCAAGGCTCCGGTACCGCGCCGCAGACCGATGTGTCTGCCGTGGTCGGCGCAGACCTGGACCGTTCCGGCCAGTTCCGCACGCTGCCTGCCGCGCAGATCGTCGAAAAGCCGACCCGTGGCACCGAGGTGCAGTTCCAGACTTGGCGCACTCTCAAGCAGAACTACATCGTGGTCGGCCGCGTCATGGACGCTGGCGAGGGCGCCTACCGCGTGGAGTACGAGTTGTTCGATGTCGCAAAGGGCGAGCGCATGCTGGGCCTGGCGATGACCGCGCGTGCTAACGCAATGCGCGATGTCTCGCACCAGATGGCTGATGCCATCTACGAAAAGATTACCGGCGTGCGCGGCGCGTTCTGGACCCGCATTGCCTACGTGACCGCCAGCGGCAAGGGCGGCGCCATGCGTTACGCGCTGATGGTTGCCGATTCGGATGGCTACAACCCGCAGACCATCGTGCGTTCGGCCGAACCGTTGCTGTCGCCGAACTGGAGCCCGGATGGCAAGAAGCTGGCCTATGTAAGCTTTGAGCGCGGCAACTCGTCGATCTACCTGCAGGACATCGCCACCGGCGCACGCGAACTGGTTTCCAGCTTCCGCGGCATCAACGGCGCACCGTCTTTCTCGCCGGATGGCCGTCGCCTGGCGCTGGCGCTGTCGCGTAGTGGCAATCCGGAAATTTACGTGATGGACCTGGGCAGCAAACAGCTGACCCAGCTCACCAATCACTTCGGCATCGACACCGAGCCGACCTGGGCGCCGGATGGCGGCAGCATCTATTTCACCTCTGATCGCGGCGGTCGTCCGCAGATCTACCAGGTGGCAGCCAGCGGCGGCAGCGCCAATCGCGTCACCTTCCAGGGCAATTACAACGCCACTGCCAGCGTCTCGTTCGACGGCAAGAAGATTGCCGTGGCACAGGGCAGTGGCAACACCTACCGCATCGCGATGATGGACCGCAGCCTCGGTTCGCCCAGCTGGAGCACGCTGTCACCGGGTTCGCTGGACGAATCCCCGAGCTTTGCGCCTAACGCCAGCATGGTGTTGTATGCGGCACGCGAAGGTGGCCGCGGCGTGCTGTACGCCGTCTCTTCCGACGCTCGGGTTCGCCAGCGTTTGGTGCTGGCCGACGGCGATGTGAGAGAACCCGCATGGGGGCCTTACCGAACCGCGCATTAATGTTAATATTTCGCTGCGTTAAACCACTCATTGGCCCAGAGCCTCCATAGGTACCCCATGAACAAGTCCACCCGCGTCTTGCTTGTCTCCCTGCTGTCCGTCGCCGTGCTGGCTGGTTGCTCGAAGAAGGTGAAGGAAACTCCGCCTCCTGCAACTGATACCACCGCGGGTTCCTCGGTTCCCACCGGCCCGTCCACCTCTGGCCTGTACGGCCCGGGCGACCTGGATACCGATGCCTGCCTGCGTCAGCGCGTTGTCTACTTCGATCTGGATCAGGACTCCCTGAAGCCGGAATTCCAGGCCATCATGGCTTGCCACGCCAAGTACCTGCGCGACCGTCCTTCCTCGCGCATCACCCTGCAGGGCAATGCTGACGAGCGCGGTTCGCGTGAGTACAACATGGGTCTGGGCGAGCGTCGCGGCAATGCCGTGTCGTCGTCGCTGCAGGCTGCCGGTGGTTCGGCCAGCCAGCTGACCGTTGTCAGCTACGGCGAAGAGCGTCCGGTCTGCACCGAGTCGAACGAAAGCTGCTGGTCGCAGAACCGTCGCGTCGAAATCGTGTACACGGCTCAGTAAGAAGCGATGCGCTTTCGAGTGACATCCCTGTTCGTCGCGGCGGCCCTTGTGGTCGCCGCGCCGGCATACGCGCAGCGAGCCAGTCTCGCTGATCGTGTGGCCGTGCTCGAGCAGCAGCAGGCCAATAGTCAGGTCAATAACGATCTCCTCAATCAGCTGCAGCAGGCGCGTTCGGACCTGCAGGCGTTGCGGGCGACCGTCGAACAGCTGCAGCATGACAACGAGCAACTCAAGCAGCAGTCCAAGGATCAATATCTGGACCTGGACGGACGTCTGAATCGGTTGGAAGGTGCAGGTGGTGCGACTCCGCCATTGCCCCCAGCGACCGGCAGCGTCACCCCGACCCCGGCACCTGCCGCGCGGCCTGCAGCGGCGGCAACTTCCGAGAAGCCGCCCACCGTCCATGGCGACCCAGGCACCCTGGCTGTCAGCAATGACGAACGTACTGCCTACAACGTCGCCTTCGATGCGTTGAAGAACGGCAAGTACGACGATGCCTCGCAGCTGTTTCTGAGCTTTCTGGAGCTCTATCCCAATGGCGTCTACACCCCCAATGCCTTGTATTGGCTGGGCGAGAGTTATTACGCCACCCGCAATTTCCAGCTTGCCGAGGCGCAGTTCCGCGATCTCGTCAGCCGTTATCCCACGCATGACAAGGCCGCTGGCGGCCTGTTGAAGCTCGGCCTGTCGCAGTACGGCGAAGGCAAGAACAACGAAGCGCAGCAGACCTTGCAGCAGGTCGCCTCGCAGTATCCCGGCTCCGATGCGTCACGCGTCGCGCAGGAACGCCTGCAGTCCATCCGTCTCGGCCAGCAACTGCGCTGAGCCCGCGCGTCGGTGCATGTCGGCACGGCGCATACTTTGCCCATGAACGCCGCCGCCGTCCCTAGCGAGATCATTCAGTCGCCCTTGCCGCGATTGAAGATCACCGAAATCTTTTTGTCCTTGCAAGGCGAAGCCGAGGCTGCTGGCTGGCCGACGGTGTTCGTGCGCCTGACCGGCTGTCCGTTGCGCTGCCTGTATTGCGATACCGCTTACGCCTTCCATGGTGGTGAGTGGCATGACATCGACGCCATCGTCTACGAAGTCGCCAGTCATGGCGTGCGCCATGTCTGCGTGACTGGCGGGGAGCCGTTGGCGCAGAAGCGCTGTCTGGTCTTGCTGCAGAAACTCTGCGATGCCGGTTACGACGTGTCGCTGGAGACCTCCGGTGCGCTGGACGTGTCTGCCGTCGATCCACGCGTTTCGCGCGTGGTCGACATCAAGACCCCCGCATCCGGCGAAGAAGCGCGCAACCGCTGGGAAAACCTGCCGCTGCTGACCGCGCGCGACCAGATCAAGTTCGTGATCTGTAGCCGTGCCGATTACGAATGGTCGCGCGAGATCGTGGCAGCGCACGCGCTGCATCGCCGCTGCACGGTGTGGTTTTCGCCCAGCAAGAGTGAAGTCAGCCCGCGACAGCTCGCCGATTGGATCGTCGACGACCGCCTGCCGGTGCGCTTCCAGATGCAGCTGCACAAGCTGCTTTGGAATGATGAGCCTGGGCGCTGAGAATCAAGCGCGCAGCGCAGCGTATGGGCCTAGTGCCTCACGCGCACAAACAGATCTAGGCAGTGTGTGGCTGCTCAGACAGCGGTCGATCCACAAAGCGACAAAGATCTGGAGGCCAACACGATGATGATGCGGCAGCTGACGGTAAACCTGCGCCCGCACCCTTGCACGGTCGACAGAATATTGCGCTATTGCGGCGTCGACGCCTTCTTGCGGAGCGATGAAAGTCGCTGAAAGCTTTGCTGGATATGGTGGGCCGTGATGGATTCGAACCATCGACCAAAAGATTAAAAGTCTTCTGCTCTACCGACTGAGCTAACGGCCCACTGACCCGACATTGCGTCGGGGTGCGCATTCTACCCTACGCGGGCATCAAGATAAAATGGCGTAGCGGGTGGGGTCGGGGATGCCGGCATCGGCGAAGCCGGCAGCGCGCAGGCGGCATGCGTCGCAGTGGCCGCAGGCTCGTCCTTTGGGGTCGGCACGGTAGCAAGAGACGGTGAGGCCGAAGTCCACGCCCAGGCGCACGCCTTCACGGACGATGTCGGCTTTGCTGAGGAACTGCAGCGGTGCGTGGACGCGCAGCCCTGCGCCTTCCACGCCTGCCTTGGTGGCCAGATTGGCCAACACTTCGAAGGCACGGACGAACTCGGGGCGGCAATCGGGGTAGCCCGAGTAGTCCACCGCATTGACCCCGCAAAACAGGTCATTTGCCCCGACGACCTCGGCCCAACCGAGCGCCAGCGACAGCATGATGGTGTTGCGTGCGGGCACATACGTGACCGGGATGCCGTCGCCACCGGCGTCGGGGACGTCGATGTCGTCGGTCAGTGCCGAGCCGCCGATGCTGCGCAGGTCCACGTCGACCACCTTGTGCGCACTGACGCCCTGCGCGGCGGCAACGCGCGCGGCGGCATCCAGTTCCGAGGTGTGGCGCTGGCCATAGCGCACGCTCAGCGCATGGACGGCAAAGCCCTGCTCCTGCGCAAGTGCAATGACGGCGGCGGAATCCATGCCACCGGACAACAGAACAACGGCTTTTTTCATGACGAATCGGCAATCACTGCGGAATAGGGCCGAAGGCTATCAGGGACGGCGGTGCGGGGCGACCAGGCGGTCGATCAGTGGTCCGGAGTTGGGGAGTGAAGGTTCGGACGGCGGAGGCACGGACGATTGGAATGTACCTGCGCTATCGGTTCGGTTGCTGCCCGTTTTTCCCGGGCAGCGGCGCGCGCGTTACGCTCCATTGGCACGTCAGATGCGCATGATCGGGCGTTCACGTGCGTCCATTTATCGTTCGCGTCAATTTCAGGACCATGACGCAATGGCCGAGCATCAGGAAGACGCAGCGAAGTCGCGCATTTATGAGGCCTTGCTACAGGCAACACCGGATCTTTTGTACGTATTCGACATCCAGCATCGCTTCGTCTACGCCAACCAGGCGTTGTTGACGATGTGGGGCATGTGCTGGGAAGACGCCTGTGGCAAAACCTGCCTGGAATTGGGCTACGAGCCCTGGCATGCGGCCATGCACGATGAAGAAATCGAGCGGGTGATCGCAACGCGCCAGCCGTTGCGCGGGGAAGTGCCATTCCCGCATACGATCAACGGCCTGCGTGTCTACGACTACATCTTCACTCCGGTGTTCGGGCCAGACGGCAAGGTCGAAGCGATCGCCGGCGCTACGCGCGACATCACCGAGCACAAGCAGCACGAACAGCATCTGCAATTGTTGATCAACGAACTCAACCATCGGGTCAAGAATTCGCTGGTGATGGTGCAATCCTTGGCACGGCAGTCGTTCACCAACGCCGCCAGTCTTGCCGACGCACAGGAAAAGCTCGATGCGCGCCTGCTGGCGCTATCACGAGCACACGACACGCTCACGCGCGAGAACTGGGTCAGCGCCGACATGCTGGAGCTGACCCGCGACGCGGCCGCGCTTTACGAATCCAGCGAGAGTCAGCGTTTCACCCTGCGGGGCGGCTCGTGTCGGCTGGATCCGCGGCGCGCACTGGCGCTGTCGATGGCGCTGCACGAACTGTGCACCAATGCGCTCAAGCATGGCGCGTTGTCGTCGCCGGCTGGGAACGTGCTGGTGTCGTGGGAGCGCAGTACACGCGGCGAGCAGGAGCTGCTTGAGCTCGTCTGGCAGGAGGCGGGTGGGCCGCCCGTGCAGCTGCCCACGCGCAGGGGGTTCGGTACGCGTCTTCTGGAGCGTGGTTTGAAGCACGACCTCAAGGGTGAGGTCGATCTGTCCTTCGACCCGGCTGGCGTGTGCTTCCGCGTGTCCATTCCGTTGCCGCCCGAGCTAGCCGAGGCACATCCATGACCATGCGAGTGCTCCTGGTCGAGGACGAGTCGTTGGTGGCGATGCTGCTGGAGGATTGCCTGGCGGAGTTGGGCTATGAGGTTGCGGAAACCGTCGCCGACGTGGACGCCGCGCTGCAGGCAGTGCAGGCAGGCAATCTCGATCTGGCGCTGCTGGACATCAACCTGGGCGGCACCTTGTCGTTTCCGATTGCAGAAGAGCTGGACGCGCGCGGCGTGCCTTACATCTTCGTGACCGGCTACGCGCAGGGCGGGATTCCTGAAAAGTACCGGCATCGGCATGGGCTGCAGAAGCCTTTCCATTTGCGCGATCTGAAACACGCGCTATCGCTGTTGCAGCAGCGTCGTGCCGATTGATCCTTGGCAAGTCTTGCCGCAGTTGGATGACATTGGTCGCGGGTGACGCGTTCGTAGCACCGCTGCCATGAGATGGGCGCGGATGGCGCGTTTGGAATCGCCTCCTGCGCATTACCTACGCACCGAGCACGCGGCTAACGTGTCAGCTGTAGCCAGCGGACGATTGGCGCCGGCACAGTCGGCGTGTCGCAGGTGCTGGCAGGCGGGCGATGGGCAGGCGATGATCCTGGTGGGTGCCCTGGTTATCTGCTGCCACGCAGGCTGGTGGTAGCAGCTTCGCGTAGTGACTGGCTGAGTTGCTGCAAGGCGTTCGAGCGCACAGCGGCGTACTGCCAGTACAGCGGAACATCGAGCCAGCGGGTGGGGTCGATGATGACGACCTGCTTGTTGCGGACCGCCGGTATCACCATCGCTTCGGGTGCCAGGCACCAGCCCAGCCCGCGTGCAGCGGCTTCGACAAAGCCGGTGGAGGTGGGCAGGTAATGCGTGGGCGGGGCCAGCCGGGTGCGCGTGATGCGCTTGACGAAGCGCGCCTGCAAGGTGTCCTTGCGATTGAACACCAGCATCGGCGCTTGGCCCAGCGCGGCGGCCGTAAAGCCACCCTTGAAGTGCGCAGCGACGAACGCTGCCGATGCGACTGCGTGGTACCGCATCACGCCCAACGCATGGACATTGCAGCCCTGCAATGGCGTGCGCTCGGAGGTGACCGCTCCCAGCACGCTGCCAGTACGCAGTAATTCCAGGGTGTGATCCTGGTCGTCCATCTGTACATCGAACAGGAAGCCGTGCGTCTGGTGCAGCGACGACAGCGCCTGCAGGAACCAGGTTTGTAGCGAGTCGTCATTGACCGCGATGGCGAGGGTGCGTGGATGGCCGGCGACGCCATCGCCAGGCAGAAAGTCGGCAATCGCTTCGGCTTGGAGTACCTGCATGGGTTTGAGCCGGCGCAACAGCCGTTCGCCGGCCGGCGTTGGCCGGCAAGGCGTTTTGCGCATGACCAGTACCTGCCCCAGCCGATCTTCGAGCGCCTTGATGCGCTGCGAGATGGCCGAGGGCGTCACCGCCAGGCGCTGAGCTGCGGCGTCGAAGCTGCCTTCGTCCAGGACGGCTGCGAATGCGGCCAGTTGCGGATGTAGAAGATCCATGCCGTCTCGCACATTAGAAGATCTAAACAGCATACAGATTATTTAGTTTTCCTAATGTTTGGCCATGTCAGACGATGCATGCCTAGCTCGGAGACAGCAGCATGATCGTTCAAGCAATACTGGCCGGCTTTCTCGCTGGTGCCGGCCTCATCGTCGCGATCGGCGCGCAGAATGCGTTCGTGCTGCGACAAGGGCTCAAGCGTCAGCACGTGGGGCTGGTGGTGACGATCTGCGTACTTGGGGATATCGCGCTGATACTGCTCGGTGTTGCCGGAATCGGCGTGCTGGTGCAGCAATGGTCTGGCCTGCTGCAGCTGCTGCGTTACGCGGGCGCCGCGTTTCTGGCGGTATATGGGTGGATGGCCGCAGGTCGTGCCTGGCGTGGAGATGCTGCAATGGCGCCCGCGGAACAGGGCGAGGAACAGTGGCAACGCGCCATGCTCACCGGCCTGGCGTTTACCTTCCTCAATCCGCACGTCTATCTGGACACGATGGTCTTGCTCGGCAGCCTTTCAACGCATTACCCGGGCGCACTGCGCTGGACATTTGCACTGGGCGCGTGTCTGGCCAGCGTGATCTGGTTCTGCAGCCTGGGTTACGGCGCGCGCTTGTTGCAGCCGGTCTTCCGGCACCCGCGTGCGTGGCGGGTGCTGGACGGACTGATCGCAGTGTTCATGCTGCTGCTCTGTGTGCTGTTGCTGTTGCCATCGCACGCTACCCTAGCCTGATCGGCCATTGCCTGGAGCGCTGTCATGCCGCCCTTGCGTATCACCACCGAAACGTCCGAGCTCCACGTGCCGCTGATCCACCGTTACTTGTCGCAGCACACCAGCTGGGCCAAAGACAATTGGATTGCCGCTGGTGCAGCGTTCGATCGACAACTCACTTTGTTTTGGTGGTTTCATCGGCAGCGAACAGGTGGCGTTCGCGCGGGTGGTGTCCGATTACGCAACCTTCGCGTATCTGGGCGATGTGTTCGTGTTGCCTGAGCACCAGGGCAGGGGCTATAGCAAGGTGCTGATGGACGCTGTCATGGCACACCCCAAGCTACAGGGGCTGCGCCGGTTCAGCCTTGCCACCAGCGATGCGCACGCGCTCTATGCGCGTTACGGCTTTACGCCGCCGCTGTTTCCCCAGTCGCTGATGGAGCGCTACTTTCCGGGAATGTATACGGCATAGCTGAAGCAGCCAAGCGCGTTCTGGAGAAGGCGTTTGGCGCCAAACATCGATCCGCGCGCTGCGACTGCGGCCGGTAGCCACACCAGTACGCACGCGCCAGCTGTACTTTTAGAGCAGCCAGCACGCCGCGCCATTGCTCAGGCGCTGCGCACCTTGTTCAGCAGATGCGCCACCGGTGCTGCTGCGCGCGTGTCTTCCCGGCGTACCTGTCGTGCATCGATCTTGAAGATGGCCACCGCGTCGGTGAGTTGCACGGCTTGCTCTTCCATCGCGCGTGCGGCAGCGGTGGCTTCTTCCACCAGCGCTGCATTCTGCTGCGTGGCCTCGTCCATGTGGGTGATGGTCTGATTGACCTGTTCGATGCCGGCAGATTGCTCCTGCGATGCCGCGGATATCTCACTCATGATGTCGGTGACGCGTTGCACGCTGGCCACCACATCGCCCATGGTCTTGCCAGCGCTGTGCACCAGTGCCGAGCCTTCGGCCACGCGTTGGACGGAATCGTCGATCAGGTCTTTAATCTCCTTCGCGGCGCCGGAAGAACGCTGCGCCAGGGTGCGCACTTCCGAAGCAACAACCGCGAAGCCACGGCCTTGTTCGCCTGCGCGGGCCGCTTCCACCGCGGCGTTCAGCGCAAGGATGTTGGTCTGGAAGGCAATGCCGTCGATGACGCTGATGATGTCGGCGATCTTCTTGGACGAGGCTTCGATACCGCTCATCGTTTGCACGACCTTACCCACCACATCGCCGCCTTGCGAGGCCACGCGTGCGGCGCCGATCGCCAGCTGGTTGGCTTGACGTGCGCTCTCGGCATTCTGCTTGACGGTAGAGGTCAGCTCTTCCATCGAGGCAGCAGTTTCTTCCAGATTGGCTGCTTGCTGCTCGGTGCGTTGTGACAGATCCTGGTTGCCGGCGGCAATCTCGCTGGCAGCTGCGTTGATCGACACCGCCGACTGCTGGATGTTGCCGACGATCTGCGCCAGCTGGCTTGCGGTTGCATTGGCATCGTCGCGCATCTGTGCGAACACGCCGCGGAACTCGCCACTCATGCGTGCGGTGAGGTCGCCCGCTGCGATCGATTGCAGCAATGCCGACAGCGATTGCAGGTTGCCGTCCGCGGTGGACATCAGATGGTTGAGGCTCTCGACCATGATGCGGAAGTCGAACTGGAAGCGTTCGACATCACCACGCGCACTGAAATCCCCGTTGGCCGCTGCCTGCGCAAGATGCTTGATTTCGTGATTCATCGCCGACAGGTTGAGCTTGACCTGCGACATGGTGTTGCTGAAGACGGCTTTTTCGCCTGGCAAGGGTTGCATATCTTCGGAAAGTTCGCCAATGGCATAGCGCCCCATGATGCGCGCCAGGTCGTTCTGTACCGCCACGTGTGCGTCGACCAACAGGTTGGTGTCGTTGGCCATGCGGCCGTAGTCGCCCGGAAATGCGGAGGTATCGATCCGGAAGCTGATCTGGCCGTTGTCGTGATGTTTGGCCATGTCGGTCTGCGCCGCGATGAGGTTACGCAGCTGCAGTTGCATCTTATCCATGGCCTGCAAGAGACGGCCGGTTTCATCTGTTGCGACGGTGTGCACATCGTTATGCAGATTGCCTGCCGCAATGGCTTCAGCAGTGCGTGTGGCCTGGCGCAGCGGCGTGGTCAGGCTGCGCGTAATCAGCCACGCAAGCAACGCACTGATCACCAGCGCAGCAATGCCGCCGCTCGCCAGAATGATTTTGCCGCGGTGCATGGAGGCGACTGCGGCGGAATACGCTTCTTTGCTGAGCCGACGTTCCAGTGCGGCGTTCGCGCGGATGGCAGCTTGTTGTTCGTTCATCGCCGTCGCGGCAGCGCCTTGCAACAACGCCTGCGCTTGCTGATTCTGGTCGCGCATGCCGTCGTCCAGAATCTGGTTATTGAATTTGACCGAGATGTCGCGCTTTTCCTGGACCAGCTTCAGTGCGGCTTTTTCCAAGTCGCTGCTCGGCATCGCCGCCAGTGCGTCATGGGCCTGGTGATAACGCGTGCGGCTCTGTTCGATCATGGCAAGTGCAACGCGGTTGGCCGCATCGCCGGAAACCATCACCACGTCGCGCAAGCCGATCGCCACATTGGTGTTGGCGTCGAGCATTTCGGAAGACAGCCGGATCCTTTCCATGTCGTTGTTGACGATGGTGTCCAGTTCGTAGCGGGCATTGGACATGGTGATCAGGCCGGTAGCCACCAGCAGGCCCGACAGCAGGATCAGAATGCCGAACGCCATTCCGAGGCGGCGGCCGACATTGAGGCGTTGCAGAAAGTCATTCATGACCGCGTCCCGGTAGTGCAACTGAGCAGCCTGGTGGATGCGGGGTGCATCGACTCAAGTGTCTTGCCCAGCTAGCGGCCGGAGTTTGCCGAGCTAAAGGCCGTCAAGCGGAAATACTTACGGCCGATTCATTACATATCGGAAGTTTCCTAACGGTGACGTCCCGGGTCCTGACATGCGCGCTGCAACGTGCGCATTCTTCAGGAGGTTGTTGCATTGAGGCATGTAATCGACGTCACGATTTTCCGACATTTTATCGACGTAGCGATGCCCGAGCGATGTGCGCAAGGCACCGTTGGGGCGCAATGGTTGGTCGCGTTCGTCGGCAGATAACGGGCGCCAATCGCTGCTGACTCAGCGGTGCATGGGCGATGCGAAAGTACTAGCGAACGAGACGCGTGATGCGCATCGAGTGTTGTGGCGTTGCAGCACGCGTGCTGGCACGCAGCGTTCGCCGCAACTGGAACCATCGCGTACGCAGGTGGCGCGACGCGATGGCTGTGACCGTAGGCTCAGGCTTCCAGCGCGGCGAGCATGTCGGCATGCAGTTGCTCAGCGCCGCTCTCGCTGTTGAAGCGCGCAATGATTTCTTCGCCGGAGATCAGCCCGACCCGAACCGAGTGGCAGTAGGACCCGAAGCTTTCGCCTGCGTTGAACGGATCGCTGATGACGGAGATATGGTTGAGGCGGACCCGTGCGGTCCCGAACTTGATGAACATCTGCGATCTCCTAGGTGGGCGTTAAGTTTCCCACTTTGTTGCGCGGCACAGAAGCATTTGCTGATGCCAGGCCGCGCACCGCATGCGTCGATACGCTGCTACAGCCAGTGTCGGCCTGTGTATGGCCGGGTTTGCGGCGCATCGGTAGGCACTCCATTGCCGCATTGATCATCGATTCCCGCAGTCATTGAGCCAACACGTACACTGCGCTCCCCTGATGCTGAGCTCGCCCGATGTCCGATCCGATCCGTCTCGATAAATGCGTGGCTGCCGCGTTCGGCCGCTCGCGTGGCGAGGCCCAGCAATACATCGAGGGCGGCTGGGTGAGCGTGGACGGGGTGGTGGTCGAAGAACCGCAGGCACTGGCAACCGCGGCCCGGGTCACCTTGGCCGAAGACGCGGTGCTAGCACCGGCCGAGCCTGCCACCCTGCTGCTACACAAGCCGGCCGGAGTCTCCGCTGAGGCAGCGCTAGCACTGGCCGCGCCAACAACGCGCAGCGCGTTGGATCAATTCGACACACGTGTGCTGAAGCGGCACTTTCTGCGGTTGCATGCGCCGCTGCCGCTGGAGGACGCCGCCAGCGGCCTGCTGATCCTGAGCCAGGACGGCCGCGTGCTACGCCGGCTGAGCGACGATGCCAGCTCCATCGAGCAGGAATTCCTGGTCGAAGTACATGGCGAATTGCGGCCATACGGTATGGCGCGATTGGCACACGGCCTTATCTATCAGCAGCGCAGCCTGTCGCCGTGCAAGGTGAGCTGGCAGAACGAAGACCGCCTTCGGTTTGCGATCAAGAACGTGCAGCCGGGCCAACTGCGCTTCATGTGCGGCGAAGTGGGTCTGGAGGTTGTGAGCATTCGCCGCCTGCGCGTGGGCAGGGTGTCGCTGGGCAAATTGGCGATCGGTGAATGGCGCTACCTGCCGACGGGTGAGCGGTTCTGATTGCAGCACGACTGTGTGCGGCTAAGGCGCATTTGTCGTGATATGTGGTGCGCAGATGCGTGCCGAGCGCAAAAGCGATCTGAGCAAAGGGAACGTTGCAGTGCCGCGCTCTTCGCTCGCACAGACGCGTGGGCGAGTGCTTCGGACCGAGCACTGCGTGCCCATGCGTTCGATAAGGACGTAGCGGAGCGCTTGATCAAGCAAAGGCCGACTGAAGTCGACCGACGCCTGACTGATCTGCAATGACGCGGTGACTGTGTCGCAAGTGCAATCAGTCGCGGCCGTCACTGCATGCGTAGGTTATTTCGTGTTGCGCTTCTTTTTGGCGCGCGTGACCAGAAACAGCACAACGGCAATCACACCGACGACCAGAATGATGAAGGCCGGTGATAGAAACGAATTGTCGCCCATAAGAAACTCCTGACAGTCTTGCGCAGCACAGCGCTGCACTGACGTCAGCCTAGCGAGCAGCCTGCTTGATCGCGTGAAATGCGTGACGTGCTGCAGTGAAGGGCCGCGTATCACCCAGCGTTGACGACGCAAACCTGCTGTTTTTCCAGCATCTGCCTATGTAGCCCGGAAGCTGACATGATCACTACAGGCATGGACGAGCTGCCTTGCAGTGCGGGCGCGTGCGTCTGCAGTGTGATTCAACAATAAGAACAACCGCGTGGGAGATTGCGGTTAAGCAAGCGCTTGCGGTTTGAATGCAGGCACATGCACATGCTGCCCGGATGGATCACCAAGGAGGCGATGTGCGCAAGGTGGTGATGTGCGATCGCCGCGACGTCTGAAAGGCGGCTACTTGCAGCAGGACGCAAGCAAGACCACTGCACGCAATCGCACGCGCGCGCATCAGAAGAAAAGGCGCCGTACCAGCCAGTCGCATTCCGATCCCATCGATGTGCCGGCAAGGGCGTGCTCAGCGCCCCACGAGTTGAGCGGCCCAACAGGCCTCGTGTCCGGTGATTAGAGTTTAAATGAGATGTTCGTCACGTAAATCAGGGGCGCGCCGACAGGCCGTCGGGGTGTCCCCGACAGCCGTGGCACATCCGTGCGGGTGACTGCTGCCTGTGCTCAGTGCAGCCAGCACACCTCACTGAAATGTGGAGGTGCAGCGGAAGCCGGAGCAATCGATCTGCACCGTGTTGCCACTGCTGCAGACCGCACTGAAGCGCGAAGCGCTGGTCGCCTGCACGGTGCCGCATTGCAAGCCGCTGCTGATGCTCTGGGCGCGGATTGCCGCCGGCTCAGTTGACATGGACGGCCCTGCGGGCATGGGCTTGCTGACGGCACCGACAGGCGCTGCTGCAACGCCTGTCTGCATGGCGACGGCCGGTTCGTTTGCCAGCGGCAGCGTGACCGCGGCGTTTTGCGCGCCGCTACCGGAAGCGGCGTGTGCCGCAACGACGACACCTGGCGCATTCTCGCCCTGCAGCGGCTGGCCACGGTCTTCGCGATGGCGGTCGAAGCTCAGCGTCTGCCCGAACACCAGTTGGATCCAGCTCGGGTAGGTGTAGCCGGTGCCTTTGGTGTGATCGACGATGGCCCCGATCGCCCCGCCGATCAGGATGTTGCCCCAGATGCCCATGTTGGCGCGCGAGATGGAACGGCCTGCGGCATCGCGTTGGCCGGGCAGCACGCAGGTCACATCCAGATCGTGCGCGGAACGGTGTACCTGTGCGGTCTGGCCGGACTTCAGCGCAACACGGCCTTTATCGTTGCTGATAGAGCAGTCGGCGCCTGCAATGAGTTGCCCGTCGGCCGTCTTGGTGTCGACGCGAATCGGCTGGGTGGCGTCATTCATGACCGTGGCGCAACCGCTCAACGCAGCCATGGCAATGGCTGCGGTCACCAGATGTTTCATGTGTTCCCCTGGCGTAAGACACGGCGGCGCCAGGCGGGCGTTGCGCCGCGTGCCCGGTACAACCGTGCGTGATCAATCCCCGTTGCCGGCGCATCGCGCGACGGCTGCCATTTCATACCGGGATTGCGGGCTGCCGTCCAGTCGCGGCCGCCAGTGTTATGCGGCCGGAGTCGCCAGCACGCGGTGCTTGGCCATCACGCTGCGGATCGCGCTCAGCAGCTGCTCGGGGGTGTAGGGCTTTTCCAAGAAGGCCACGCCGTCGGGCAGGATCTCTTCCACGTATTCGACGGCCAGGCCGGAGGTCAGCAGCACTGGCAGGTTGTACGGCGCATGCGCCGTCTTGATCGCCAGATCCACACCGGTCAAGCCGCCGGGGAAATGGATATCGGAAAACAGCACGTCGACGCGCGGATCGCTTTCGATCAAGTTCAACGCTTCTTCGACCGAGCCGGCGCTGCGGCAGGTAAAACCGTAACTCTCCAGCACAAGGCAGCTGAGTTGTCGGGTGCCGTCCCCGTCTTCGACAACGAATACAACCGGCCGTTCCTTGTTCTGTGGCATGAGCAGGTCTCGTAAGGCAGGCCACATTCTCAGCGATGCGGCAGTGAACCCTCCGTCAACGCAGACGGAGCCGTATGGTTACCAGCCGAATGGGCCCGGGCCATAGCCGCCGGGTGCGTAACGTGGACCAAAGAGTGAGCCTTCACCGCGCCCGACACTGATGCTGACGCCGATCTGATGCGCCTTGCCGTCGTCGTCGTAATAAGTCTTGCAGGAATTCAGATTGACTGCCTGCCAGTTGCTATTGCCGCCGCGGCTGGAATAGCCCAGCCCGGTTTCCACCGCGCCGTGCAGCTTGCCCTGGCATTGCTCGGCGCGCTCGGCAGCGATCGATGCAGCGCTTGGCCGTGCCAGCGCCGGCTTGGGACCGCTCTTGTCGCCGTAAAAGGTACCCGGCGGGTCGGTGCTGTATTCCGGGTCGGAGCGGAGCTGCACCGGGGCTTGTGGAATGCTCAGGTCCAAGGAGCGTGGTGTCGCAGTTCCGGCGTTGCCATCGCTGGCTTGGGCCAACGCGCTTCCGGCGGCGACGCTGCCGGTGGCGAACAGGGTGACCAGGACAAGCAGGCTACGTTTCATCGGTTGGACTCTACGAAGAGGGGTTGGCAGCGCGTGCCAGCTCGCTGTGTGAAACTAGCAACGGCTGATTGAATGCGCGCTGTCGATCCTGCGGATTTTTGTGCCGTCGGCGGCGTTGGGTTGACACGCGCTGCCGCATCAGCCCTGTTCGCGGACGATCTCGATCAGCTGCGCGCCGTAGCGGGCCAGCTTGCCGCTGCCGATGCCGCCCACCCGTGACAGTGCGTCGATGCTCGTGGGCCGTTGTTCGGCGATGTTGCGCAATGTGCTGTCGTGGAAGATCACAAAGGCCGGCACGTTCTGTTCCTTGGCCAGTTCTGCGCGCAGGCCGCGCAAGGCGTTGAACAACACCAGGTCCTGCGCCTGCACCGGCAGCCCGGTGCGCTGCGCGCTGCGGTCGCGTCCGGCGGCCGGGTTTTCGCGCCGCATCATGACCTGGCGCTCGCCCTTGAGCACCTGGCGGCTGGCATCGGTCAGGCGCAGGCCGCCGTGACCCTCGCTGTCCACTTCCAGCAGGCTGGCGGCCACCAGTTGGCGAAACACCCCGCGCCACGTGCGTTCGTCCAGGTCGCGGCCGATGCCGTAAGTGCTGAGCCGATCGTGCCCCAGCTGTTTGATGCGCTCGTTCTCGCTGCCACGCAGGATATCGATCAGATGGCCCACGCCGAACCGCTGGCCGCTGCGGTAGACGCAACTGAGCGCTTTCTGTGAGGCCACCGTGGCGTCCCAGGCAGCCGCTGGCGTCAGGCAGTTATCGCAGTTGCCGCAGGGTTTGGGATAGGTCTCGCCGAAACCGGCCAGCAGCACCTGGCGGCGGCATTGCATGGATTCGCAGTAGCCCAGCAGATGATCGAGCTTGGCGCGCTCCAGGCGCTTGCGCTCCTCGGCGGCTTCGCCTTGTTCGATCATTTGCTTGAGCAGCACCACATCGCCCAAACCGTAACAAAGCCAGGCTTCGGCAGGGTCGCCGTCGCGGCCGGCGCGGCCGGTTTCCTGGTAGTAGCCCTCCAGCGACTTGGGCAGATCCACATGCGCAACGAAGCGCACGTCCGGCTTGTCGATGCCCATGCCGAAGGCGATCGTGGCGGCCATGATGATGCCGTCTTCGCGCAGGAAGCGGCGCTGATTTTCTGCACGCACCTCGGCGGGCAGGCCAGCGTGATAGGGCAGCGCATTGAAACCCTGCGCGCACAGCTGCTGCGCGGTCTCTTCGACCTTGCGTCGCGACATCGCATACACAATGCCGGCGCAGCCGCGATAACGGCCCAGGAATTCCTGCAGCTGTTTGCGCGCGTTGTCCTTCTGCACCACGGTGTAGCGGATGTTGGGGCGATCGAAGGAGCTGACGAAATGGCGCGCGTCCACCAGATCCAGGCGTTCGGCGATTTCGCGCTGGGTCGGCGGATCCGCGGTGGCGGTCAGCGCCATGCGCGGGATGTGCGGCCAGCGCTCGTGCAGCACGGTGAGCTGGCGATACTCCGGGCGGAAATCATGGCCCCATTGCGAGACGCAATGCGCTTCGTCGATGGCGAACAGCGCAATGCGGCTGCGTTCCAGCAACGAGAGGAAGCGTTGGGTCAGCAGCCGTTCTGGCGCGACGTACAGCAGGTCCAGATCGCCTGACAACAAGGCGCGTTCGACGCGTTGGGCGTTTTCTGCATCCAGCGTGGAATTAAGAAATTCAGCGCGCACGCCGAGCTGGCGCAGGGCCTCGACCTGGTCCTGCATCAATGCGATCAACGGCGAAACCACGATGCCGATGCCATCGCGCAACAGCGCCGGCACCTGGTAGCACAGCGATTTGCCGCCGCCGGTGGGCATCAGTACCAGGGCGTCGTTGCCTGCAGCGACGTGTTCGACGATGGCCTGTTGCGGGCCGCGGAAGTCGTCGTAGCCAAAGACGCGGCTGAGCAGTTCGTGGGCGGGGGAAGACATCCGCCTAGGATACCGTGCGGATCAAGCCCTGGTCGGTGTCATGCCGGCAGCGTTGCCCGATAGCGGGTCGGAGATTGCCGCGATGTGGCGGACGTGGCGGGCGAATGCGCAATGAGGTGTGACCGGGATGGAGCGTGCGGCGCAGTACATGGCTTCTGGCCGCGCGTTGGGGGCACTGGAGCTTCGCACCGCACCCTCACCTCGACCCTGCTCCGCGCCCCGGCCCGCGTTTGCGACGCGGGCGCTCCAAGGCACGCGCGCCAGTGGCGCGCAAACCGTGCCTTCTCGCCCCGGCGGGAGAGGGACTCAACAACCGACAGCACTCCAACAGCCCCCTGAGTCAGGGGGCACGCCGAAGGCGGGGGGTGTGGGGGTGCGTAGCGGGGCCCGACGTTTGCACAGCAAACGTTGGGGGACATGTCCGCGAAGCGGAGATGGCCGCAACCCCTGAGTCAGGGGGCACGCCGAAGGCGGGGGGTGTGGCGGGCAGTAGAGCAGGGGCCCAAGGTTTCGCAACTGCGAAACCTTGGGCACACCCGAGGGGCGAAGCCCAAGGGTTTACTGCAGCAGCGAACGCAGCATCCAGGCGTACTTCTCATGGGTCTGCAGGCGCTGGGTCAGCAGGTCCACGGTCGGGTCGTCGCCGGCGTCGTCGGCAGTGCCCAGCACCTTGCGTGCGGTGCGGCAGACCGCTTCGTTGCCGCTGACCAGCTGGCGCACCATTTCACGCCAGTCGGCGCTGTCGCTCAGGCCCGGTTCTTCCGCAATCGAGGTCAATGCGACGAATTCGCGGTACGAACCAGGTGCGTTGTAGCCCAGGGCGCGGATGCGCTCGGCCACTTCGTCCAGCGCCGCCCACTGCTCGGTGTACTGGGTTTCGAACATGGTGTGCAGCGAGTTGAACATCGACCCGGTGACGTTCCAATGGAAGTTGTGCGTCTTCAGGTACAAGGTGAAGGCGTCAGCCATGTAGTGGGCCAGACCGTCGGAGATCTGCTTGCGATCGGCGTCCTTGATCCCGATATCGATATGCGGCGCCGACGCAGCAGCGACCGGCAGGGCATCGTTGACGACGACGGGCTTGTTGGCGTTCTTTTTCTTGGACATGGAATGGCCCTTCTGAGGAAGTGGATGTCTGAGGGAACAGATATGGCGTCACAATAGACAGGCTAAAGGATCAAACGTCATTCAATCTTTCACATTTCTCCATCAATGAGCGCTATCGACTCCGATCTTGCCACTACCTTGCGTGAGCGCCGCCGCGCCGTGGATGGCGCGATGAGCCGCGACCGTGGCCGCTTGCTGGGGCTATGGTCGCGCTGGCAGGGCAAGCCGGGCAACCTGCAGGTGCGCGATGCGTTCGAGCAGGCGCTGGCCGCGTCGCAGGCGCAGCGGCAGGCGCGTGCCGCGCAGCAGCCGGCCATCACGCTGGACAACCAGTTGCCGATTGCGCGCGAGGCCGAGCGCATCATCGCGCTGATCCGCGACCATCAGGTGGTGGTCATTGCCGGCGAAACCGGCTCGGGCAAGACCACCCAGCTGCCCAAGCTGTGTCTGGCGGCAGGGCGCGGGGCCGCGGGCATGATCGGTTGCACCCAGCCGCGCCGGATCGCCGCGCGTGCGGTGGCTGCGCGCGTGGCCGAGGAACTGAAGACGCCGTTGGGTACCACGGTGGGCTTCCAGGTGCGCTTCACTGACCGTGTCAGCGAGCAGTCGCGCATCAAGTTCATGACCGACGGCATCCTGCTGGCGGAAATTGCCAGCGACCGGTGGTTGTCGTCTTACGACACCATCATCGTGGACGAGGCGCACGAGCGCAGCCTCAACATCGATTTCCTGCTCGGCTATCTCAAGCAGTTGCTGCACAAGCGCTCCGATCTCAAGCTGATCGTCACTTCGGCCACCATCGATACCGAGCGCTTCGCACAGCATTTCGACGATGCGCCGGTGATCAACGTGGAAGGCCGCACCTTCCCGGTCGAGGTGCGCTACCGCCCGCTCGAAGGCGATGTGGGCGACAGCGGCGAGGGCGAGCACAGCAGCGGCCGAGACGGCGAGCGCAGCGTGAACGATGCGATCGTGGCGGCCATCGACGAGATCACCCGCATCGATCCGCGTGGCGATGTGCTGATGTTTCTGCCGGGCGAGCGCGAGATTCGCGATGCGCACCAATCACTGGAACGGCGCAAATACCGCGAAACCGAAGTGGTGCCGCTGTATGCGCGGCTGTCGGCGGCCGATCAGGATCGCGTGTTCAATCCCGGCCCGCGCCGACGCCTGGTGCTGGCCACCAACGTGGCCGAAACCTCGTTGACGGTGCCGCGCATTCGCTATGTGGTGGATCCTGGGCTTGCCCGCGTCAAGCGCTATAGCCCGCGCCAGAAGCTGGACCGCCTGCATATCGAGCCGATCTCGCAAGCCAGCGCCAATCAGCGCATGGGCCGTTGCGGGCGTATTGCCGAGGGCATTTGCTACCGGCTGTATGCCGAAGCGGACTTTGCCGCGCGCCCGGCGTTTACCGACCCGGAAATCCGACGTTCCTCGTTGTCTGGCGTGATCCTGCGCATGCTGCAACTGGGGCTGGGGCGAATCGAGGACTTCCCGTTTCTGGAGGCGCCCGACGAACGCGCGGTGGCCGATGGCTGGCAACAGCTGCTGGAGCTGGGCGCGATCGATGCGCAGCGCCGTCTGACCGCGATCGGTCGCCAGATGGCGCGCCTGCCGGTGGACGTCAAGCTGGCCCGCATGCTGGTGGCCGCGCAACAGCATGGCTGCCTGCGCGAGATGATCATCATCGCCTCGTTCCTGGGTATCCAGGACCCGCGCGAGCGTCCGCCCGAAGCGCGCGAAGCGGCCGACACGGCGCATGCGCTGTTTGCCGATGCGCGCTCTGAATTCGTCGGTATCCTGCGCTTGTGGGATGCGTACCGGCAGGTGCATGAAGATCTTACCCAATCCAAACTGCGCGACTGGTGCAACCGGCATTTCCTCGGCTTTTTGCGCATGCGCGAGTGGCGCGAGTTGCATCGGCAGCTGCGGCTGCTGTGCGAAGAACTCGGTTGGAGCGAAGAGCCGGCCAACGTGATGCTGGCGCCGCTGCTGGCCGGTGCCAGCGCGCCTGCCCGCGAGGACGGCCATAACGCCAACCGGCCCACGCGCGGCCAGCTGCATCGCGCCGCGCGACTAGCACGCGAAGGCAAGCCGGATCCCAGCGCAGCGCCTGCGCAACGCGCGCCTGCGGCGACGAACAAGCAGGCTGAGGCTGCGGAAGTGTCTGCACGTACCAGCGAGCGCGAACGTGCGGCGGCGTATCAATCGCTGCATCGCGCGCTGCTGGCGGGCCTGCCGACGCAGATCGGGCATCGCACCGAAAAGGGCGACTTCTTGGCGGCGCGGCAACGCCGGTTCGTGCCGTTCCCCGGATCTGCATTGGCACGCAAGCCGCCGCCGTGGATTCTGGCTGCCACGCTACTGGACACGCAAAAAGTCTGGGGCATGACCAACGCGGCAATCGAGCCGGATTGGGCCATCGCCGAGCTGGGGCATTTGCTGGCGCGCAAGCACTTCGATGCGCATTGGTCGCGTGCGCAGGGGCAGGTGGTCGCGTCGGAACAGATCAGCCTGTTCGGGCTGGTGCTGGCGCCGAAAAAGCCAGTGCATTTCGGCAAGATCGACCCAGCCGCGGCGCACGATCTGTTCGTGCGCCAAGGTCTGGTAACGGGCGAAATCAACACGCGTGCCGCATTCGTGGCCGATAACCTCAAAGTGCTCGATCAAGCACGCGAAGAAGAGGCCAAGTTGCGTCGCGCCGGCATCGTTGCCGATGAAGGCTGGCAGGCACGCTGGTATCTGGATCGCATTCCGGCTGAACTGCATTCAGCCAGTGGGCTGGATGCATGGTGGAAGACCTTGCCGCCGGACAAACGCCGCAGCCTGCATTGGTCGTTGAACGATCTGCTGCCGGGCGAAGGCAGCGAAGCCGATCGCTTTCCGAAGTATTTCCCGCTTGGCGATGCGCGCCTGCCGTTGCATTACCGCTTCGAGCCGGGGGCCATCGACGACGGCGTGACCCTGGATGTGCCGTTGCACTTGCTCAATGCGCTGGATCCAGCGCGCCTGTCGTGGCTGGCGCCGGGCTTCGTTGCCGACAAGGCGTCTGCGTTGATTCGCAGCCTGCCCAAGGCGCAGCGGCGCAATTTCGTGCCGGCGCCGGATTTCGGGCGTGCGTTCTACGAGGCCTACAGCCTGCCGTCGGCCGACGATCTCCGCGGCGAGCTGGCGCGTTTTCTATCCAAGGCCACTGGCGTGCAGGTATCGGCGCTGGATTTCGACGAACAATCGCTGGACACGCATCTGCTGATGAACCTGCGTCTGCGCGATGACGACGCCAAGGTGCTGGCCGAGTCGCGCGATCTGGACGGGCTGCGCGCGCGCTTCGGCGAACGTGCCGGCCAGGCATTCGCCGCACGTGCCGGTCGCGCGCTGGCCGCCGAAGGTCTGCGCGATTTTCCGGCAACGCCGATTCCCGAGCAGGTGGCGGGCGAGGCCGGTGTGCCGGCGTACCCGGCGCTGGTGGATCAAGGCGATAACGCCGCGCTGCGCATCTTTGCCGACCGCAACGAGGCTGCGCGCGCACATCCGCGTGGTGTGCGTCGGTTGCTGGAAATCGCGTTGGCCGACAAGATCAAACAGGCACGCAAGCAATTGCCGGTGTCGCCCAAGACCGGGCTGTTGTATGCGGCGATCGAATCGCAGGAGCGTCTGCGTGGCGATCTGGTCGATGCCGCGCTCAACGCCGTGCTGGCCGATGGCCTGGGCGCCATTCGCGACCCCGGCGCGTTTGCGCAGCGCCGCGACGATGCGATCAAGCGACTGTTTGGCGAAGCGATGGAACGGTTGAAGCTGGCCGAAAGCATTCTGGGCGCGGTGGCCGAACTCAAGCCCTTGCTGGAGGCGCCGTTGATGGGCTGGGCACGCGGCAATCTGGACGACATGGAGCAGCAATTGCGCGCACTGGTGCATGCCGGCTTCCTGCGCGATACGCCGGCTGAAGCATTGGCCAATTATCCGCGCTACCTCAAGGCGATGATCCTGCGGACCGAGCGTGCAAAGCGCGATCCTGCGCGCGACCAGTCGCGCATGCTTGAGCTCAAACCGTTCGTGGACGCGGTGGAAGAGGCCGCCGCGCGCGGTTTGCAAAATCGCGAAGAATGGCAGGGGTTGCGCTGGGATCTGGAAGAACTGCGCGTGTCGGTGTTTGCGCAGGAGCTGGGTGCCAAATCCGGCGTATCGGCGAAGAAGCTGTCGCAACGCGTCGCTGCCTTGCGCAGTTGAACCTTCGTGTGAGGCAGGCAACTGAAGGACGCCGCGTGCTTTTTTCACAACGCGCGCGGCGTCCGTCTTCAAGCCTACCAGTCGTTAACACGCCGTAGCGAGCAGTCGTCAGGCGGGCGCGGACGGCGCGCCATAACCGGCGTATGCCAGTAGGACGTATCCGATTCCGAGCACCGGCTGCGCCCGCCCGAGGGTGAGCGCAGGCGTGTTGCCAGTTGCGCTAGAACTTGACGTGCAGGCTGGCCATGTACCGACGTCCACTCTTGTAGCGGCCGGCCAGATGGTCCTTGTCGCCCAGATACTGCAGGTATTGCTCGTCCAACAGGTTCTGCGCGTCGACCTGCAACGACCAGTTGGGGCTGAACGCATAGCCGACGCTGGCGCCGAGTTCGGCGTAGTCATCCACACTTGCCGGTGCTGCACCGGCCACGTAACCGCCGGCCAGATAGCTGTCGCGCCAGTTGTAGGTCAGCCGCGCATTGAGCGGGCCTTTTTCGTAGTACGGGCTGAAGGCAAGGCTGTTGCGTGATTGATAGGGCAGGGCATCGCCGGTGTTGTTTTCGCCAGCGGCATAGGTGTAGTTGGCAGTCAGGCCGAAGCCGCTGTCGCCGAACGGTTGCTGGAAGGAGATGTTGAAACCTTTGACCTTGCCATCGCCGGCATTGCGCGGCCGCTGGATGCTGTAGTCGCAGTAGCCGTCGGCCGTACAGCCATTGCTGCCCACCAGCTGCGCCCAGCTTTGCGGTGCGGTGTCGCGCAGTGCGTTGTACTGGCGCTCCACGCTGGCGCTGGTGTCGATGTAGTTGTCGATCTTCTTGTAGAAAACAGACCACGCCACCACGGCTTGCTGCGCGAAGTAATACTCGGCAGAGAGATTGAAGTTCCAGGATTCGTAAGGCGATAACCCTGCATTGCCGCCGCTGCCGGTCAACGTGGTGTCGTTGAGAAAGGTGTTGTTGACCATCTGGTTGTACGGCGCCCAGGCGATGACCTTGGCCGCAGCGAAGCGGAATACCCAGTCGTCGCTGGTCTCGTACGATAGCGTCAGCGAAGGCAGCAGGAAGCCTTCTTTGCGGGTGCGGGTCTGCCACAGGCTGTCGGCGTTGGCGAGCGAGGGCGTACCGCTGTAGACGAAGCCGCTGCCTTCGGTCTTGGAGTCCACATAGCGCACGCCCAGATTGCCGCGCAGGCCGCCGCCGGAGAAATTCAGCTGCGCGTACGCCGCGTTGTTGGTCTGCGCAAGCGCCCCGCTGTTGTTGAGATAGCTGGCCGGATCGGGTGCGTTGTAGTCGATCGGGCTGTTGCGGATCCAGTTCAACACATTGTTGCGGCCAGCCTGCACATGCCGGCCGTGATCGGGGTAGAAGTCCTGTAGATCGGTCAGCCCGATGGTGCCGACATCGGCAAGCGTGCCGGGGGTGACGCCGCCATAGACATTGAGTTCGAGTTGTAGAACGGCTCAATGAAGTATTGCGAGAGATCGTTGTTCTCGGACTTGCTCCGGCCCACCTGTCCGTTCAAGCCCCAGCCTTCGCTGCGGAAGGCGCCGCGCAGGTCCAGTCCTTTGGTGGTCACTTCCGATTGGCGCACGTTGTTGTCGTAGATCACCGTGCCGCCGAGCGGGATGGCATTGGCGTTGGAGTGGCCACTGGTGACCACCCCGTTACGGACGCCGCCAAGTTGGTCCACTGCCGCCACCGTGCCGGGATTCCAAGTGAGAAAGCTGTACATCGACTGGTTGTAGTTGTCGAAGTTTTCGTTGATGTAGAGGCCGCTCAGCTTGAACTCCAGCGCCTCGCTGGGCTTGAGCTGCAGGTTGACCACGGCACTATCGCGCTGGCGATCCTGCTGGAACCAGGCAGCGTTGATGGAGTTCGGCACATCCGCATCGGCAGGCACGCCATCTGCGGCATTGGCGAAGGTGCTGGCCGGCGCATAGCCAAAGACTTCCATGCCGCGGCGGTCCACGCGTTCTTCGTAATGCTGCGCCGACACTGCGATGCCGAAGGTCCCGGCTGCGTTCTTCCAGCTATACAGCAGTGCCGCGTTTGGTTTGCCCTGGCTGGCCTGGTCGCTCGATGGAGGCGGCCACTTCGTTGACCTTCAGATCCAGCGGCTGCCGCGTATGCATCAGCACCGTGCCGCCCAGGCTGCCCTCGGTAAGTCGTGCTTCGGAGGATTTGAGGATTTCCGCACGGCCCAGGATCTGCGGGGCCAGCAAGGTGTAATCGAAACCGCGGCTGGGCTGTTCGCCGTACAACCAGATCGCCTGCGCGACCGGGTGCCCATCCAGGAACGACAGATTGAGACTGGGGTCGGTGCCGTCGATACTCACCCGCTCGCCTTGCCCGAAACGTCTGTCCAGGGTGACACCGGGAATCTGCGAGAGCGCTTCGGCGACATTGGTGCTTGGAAATTTGCCGATGTCCTCGGCGGTAATCGCTTCGGAAATACCGGTGTTGTTGCGTTTGGTGTCGAGCGATTTCTCCAGGCTGGCACGGATGCCGACCACCTGGACGGCGTCCAGGTCGGTGGCTTGCGTAGCAGCGCTGTCCTGGGCTTGCGCAGCGAATGCCAGCGCCATTGCAATGGCGCTGGACAGCAGGGTCATGCTGTATTTCATGATGTCTCTCCTCATCACGCACAGGGATGCACGGCGGGCTGCTGCTCGCCGGATGCGGGTCTTGCAGCCTCGCGCTCGGGGTAGTGGAGCGCGTGGTGGATCGCTTACGACACGTCAATGTGGTGTTGCAGATGCGTGGCGCGGCGTCGGTCCGCTCAGTTCCAACACGGCGCGTTGTTCCATTTGTGGTGCCGCGTAGGCGACTGCTTCGAAATCGTTGACCAGGTGCACCTTGCGCACCGCCAGTGCGGCGCCGATGCGGCTGGGCGAGATCGTCCACGGCAGGTTGTTGCTGATGAAGCTGCCATCGTCCAGCGCCACGCCGGCACTGGCGATCACCACCGCATCGACACCCCGCCGTTGTTGCAGAAAGTCCGCGAAGATGGCTTCCAGACTGGCGTGTTCGGCGCAGCGGTAGGTGCGGTAACGCGACAGCTCGATGGCTGCGTCGCTGGCCTGCACCATGTGACCAAGACGCACATGCGTGCCGCCGACATCGGCAGCGATGAAGTGGGTGGCGACGGGGACAGCGGGCGAAGCAGAGGCGTCAGCGGAACGCGAAATCGCAGCCACATTCAGTCCTTTGGTCCGTCTGATCGGTCGATGCCGTCAGCGCGTAGGGGCCTGTGTAGAAGTTGGTGACAACGATGTCAATTGCTCAGTCGGGTTGGATCGATCTTGCTGGCGTACTCAAGTGCAAAAAATGTGCGGTCTGGCTTTGTCTGTGCGGACTTCGTTGCGCAAAGCGGACAATACGTTCGCCGTGGCAGCGTGGTCTGATGCCACGCGGGCTCGGTAGCGCGGCGCGCCCAGAGGACCGCCACATGCTTCAATCGGCTATTGCGACCCGCCACTTTTTCAACGATTGCTTCAGCGCACAGCAGTAACGCTGGTCACACCAGGCAACGTGCTGCAGGCCGCGTTGTCAGTGGGCGGCGCCTGCGTGGGGTAGTGCTGCTTGCCGAGCACATAGGTCTGGCTGGTGGCCACGAATCCATCCGCATAGGTGGCTTCGACGAAGTACGCGCTCCAGCCGGCCTCAGGAACCTGCACTGGCACCGAGACGTTGCTGCCGCCGGCGAGCGCAATGGGGGTGGCACTGTAGCGAATGCCGCAGGCATAGCGGAAGTCGCGCGCCTGCGGATTCGTTGCGCTCCACAGCTGCATTTGCGTTGGCCGCTCGGAAGAGCGGAAGCGGATCTGCGGCGCCTTACCCGTACGCAAGCTATCGCTCACCTGCGGTAACGGGCGCTGCTGCTGCATGCGCGTGATAAACGGCGCCAAGGTGTCCACGATGGAGGCGCGGATGTTGTGCGCACGATTGGGCAGTACGCGTAGCGCCTTGCTGCCCGGCAGCGCGTTGTAGAAGAACTGGGTATTGTCCGGCAGGAAGAAATCGTCGCCGCCGGCATTGACGATGTACTTGGGCACTGCCAGCCGCTTGCGGTACGGCGTGTGCAAATAGCTCAGCGGGTCCTGCAGCTGCACCAGTTGCGCGAAAGCCGGGGTCTGCAGTTGCGAGGTGATGCCCTGCTTGGCGTAGGCGTTGAAGGCAATCGGCCAGTTGCCGCCATATGTACGGGACATATGCTCCAGGACTGCCGGCATGTTGAGGATGTCGATCACGAACGGCACCACCGCGTCCACGCGCTGGTCGGCGATGGTGGCGTGCCAGCTTGCCCAACCGCGTTTGGAAGCGCCGGCAAGAACGAAGCGATGGATGCGCAACGGGACCAATTCGCGTTCGGCCAGGCTCATGGTGCGTGCAATCGCGGCTGCCATCGGCACGTGTAGTGGCATGGTCTTGCGCTGCTGCGGCGCTTTCAGGAACAACGACCAGCTGTAGGCCACGCTGTCGTCTTCGCGACGTGGAGTGGCATCGCCCCGGTAGCTCAGCGCCTGGTTGGGGAGATCGCTGAGCGCGATCACCACGGTGCGGGTGCGTCGCGCCAAGGCCGCCAATGCCTCAGGCGGCAATTCGCTGGACGGCTGCGCTGCACTGCCAGCCAGCGGATGACGCGTGCCGTTGGTCGAGATCAACACTGCGCGTGTGGGTAGTGCCTCTTTCGGCACGTAGATCGCCACGTCGTGCTGCCAACGTGCCGGCGTGACCAGTCCTTCGGGTGACCAGTCTTGCGAGGTCAGCAGGTAATCGCGCCGCTCGACATCGGCAATGCTGCTGGTGGCAACATGCGTGTAGATCAGCGGTTGTTGTTCGATGGCATCGCGGTAACAGACCAACGCCTGGTCGAAGCCAACCTCGGATGCGCTCGCGCAGCGCTCCACCGGTGTTGCAGTAGAAACGGCTGAAGCAGCGGGCGCGACGCCTGCCAAAAGCATCAGGGACGTCAGCAAGGCGGCGCTGAAACGGGTCATCGAGCGCATGCATATTCTCCGGATGTCGTGCGTCTGCCAGCGTGTCTGCGGGCAATCGCGCGGCAAAGGCGTGGCCAGCAGTCGCGTCAGCTAAGTGCGGTGGGCGCAGTGTGCGCACGAGTGTACGCGTGGTACCTATCGCCACCGAGCACGGCAGCTATCGCTGCCGCGCATGGGATGCGTTTCGCTGATGCTGAGCGCGATGATAGGGGGCGCTGCTGCTTCAGCTGGGCCGAGCGTGGCGCGTACGCGGCCACCTTTGCGGCTCGGCTGCCGGGATCAACGCCGCCCTGCGCGTGCACTGCGTTGCAGTAAGCGAAAAATGCGCGGCTGCAGTTGCATGGCGCGGACGCAACGCGTGGTGGTCGGATGCGTGTCGCGCGTGCCGAATCCAGGCACGGCGACCGCCATCGGCAGCCGCGCGATGTTAGCGAGTGGGCTTACTTGATCCGCCGCACCTTGGCCGGCGTGTTGTAGCCCTCGATCTGCAGATACCACACGCCAACCAGACCCGGCTTGATCTTGACCTTGGGTGCGTCCTTGCGCACGCCGGACAGGCTGGCCGCATCGGTCTGTTCCCACTTTTGGCCGTTCGCCAAGGTGTAGACACGCCCCTTCGAAAAGCCTCTGAATTCGCCAACCAACGTGCTCTCGATCGGCTCCTTGCTGCCGAAGTCGAAGAAACCGCGGTTCTTGACGATCACTTCCTGGCGACCGGCTTCCTTGGCCTGTTCGACCACCACCGCGGCCTCCTTGGCGACCTTGCCCTGCAGCCAGTCATTGAGCGCAGCCAGTTCGCTGGCATTGAGCTTGTCCAGGCCGGCGGCCTTGAATTGTTCGGTACTCATCTGCGACTGCAGATCGCCTTGCACCGCGCGTTGCGCCAGGGCGGGGGCGGCATGCAACGCCAGGGTCAGGCAGACCAGCAAGGGAATGCGGCGTGGGCGCGACATGGAAGCCATCCGGGTCATGAAGAGAGGGCTAGTGTAGACGCTGTTGGTGCGGGCCGATGCGGCTTACTCCAGCGTGTCGGCGGTGGCCGGGGCCGGGCGTTCGGGGCGGCGGTAGATGAACGCCGGTGCTGTCGATGCCGACTCACGCTCGGCAGTCGCGCGCACCTGTGCATGTGCGGGCGAACGTTCGCACACCGGGTCCAGCGTGGCGGCATCGCCGCTGAGCGCCAGCGCCTGGCAGCGGCAGCCGCCCCAGTCGATCTCGCGCTTGGGGCAGCCCTGGCACACCTGCGGCATCCACGCGGTGCCGCGGAAGCGCACGAACGCCTCGCCGTTGTTCCAGATATCGGCCAGCGAGTGCTCGCGCAGGTTGTCGAAACGCATGCCCTCGATGGTTTCGGCGGCATGGCACGGCAGCACATCACCACGCGGGGAAATATTGACGAAGCGCTGGCCCCAGCCACCCATGCAGGGCTTGGGCTGGCGCGCGTAGTAGTCGGGAGTGACGAAATCGATTGCCAGGCGGTCGCCGAGCTCGCGACGCGCGGTTTCCACCGCGTCGATGGTGGCCATCAATTGCGCGCGGCTGGGCATGAGTGCGGCCCGATTGCGCAGGCCCCAGCCGTAGTACTGGGTGTGTGCCACTTCGATGCGCTCGGCTTGCCATTCCAGCGCCAGCGCGATCATGCCCGGCACGCGCTCGGCGTTATGACGGTGCAGCACTGCGTTGATCGTCAGCGGCAGGCGGCGCGCGCGTACGGCAGCGGCGAAGTCGCGCTTCTTCGACAAGCTATTGCGGTAACCAGCGATGCGATCGGCCCCGGCTGGATCCACGTCCTGCACGCTCAACTGCACATGTTCCAGCCCGGCCGCCTGCAGTTGGTCCAGCATCGGCTCGCCGCCAGCGACACCGGAGGTGATCAGATTGCTGTACAGCCCCAATGCGCGCGCGTGCGCCACCAAGTCGGGCAGGTCTTTGCGCAGCATCGGTTCGCCACCGGAAAAATGCGCTTGCAGCACACCCATCTCGGCGGCCTGCTCCAACAGTGAGCGCCAGCCGGCGGTGTCCATTTCCTCACGTAGCGCGGCCAGCGCGATTGGGTTGGAGCAATACGGGCACGCCAACGGGCAGCGGTGGGTCAGTTCCAGCAATACCGACAGCGGTGGCGGCGCGGCGCTCATAGCCGCAGCAAGCGTTTCTGAAGCAAAGTGTCGGTGAGTTCGATCACGTCGGCTTCGATATCCGCCGCGTCCGCATCGAATTCTGCAGCCAGCTCCTGGGCAATCTGCGCCAGTGAGCGCATGCCGTCGTAGCGTTGCGCGACCACCAATGCGATGTCGTCCAGTTCGACAACGCGCTCGGGTGCGAGCAGTACCCACTGGTCGCGTGCGCGGTCGTGCTGCAGGCGCACGCCTGCACGCAGGGCCGGCTGGCTATCGCGGGTCATGCTGCTCACGCAGCGACCCGGCTGGCGTCGCGGTCCGGCACGAATGCGTCCGGCCACACGATGCCCGGCGTGACGTAGGCCACATGCAATGCATCCAGCTGGGCCCACAGCACCGAGCACTTGAAGTGCAGGGCGGCTTTGACCAGCGCCTGCTTTTCGACCGTATCGGCATGCTGCTTGACGTAGTCCAGCGCAAAATCCGAATCGCGGGGTGCCTCGGTGAGGCGATGTTCGAAGTAAGCCAACGCCTCGGACGAGACGAAGTCGTAGTGCTTGAGCATGCCGGCGACACGTTGGCCAATGATGTTGGGCGCAAACAACTCCGTCAGCGACGAAGCGATCGCTTCGAGCAGGCTCTTTTCGCGCACAAACTGCAGATACGCCTGCACCGCAAAGCGCGTACCGGGCAGCAGCGCGCGCCCGGACTCCACCAGCGTGCGGTCCAGACCCAGTGCGTCGGTGAGGTGCAGCCAGCGGGCGATACCGCCATCGGTGGCGCTATTGCCATCGTGATCGAGGATGCGCTGGCGCCAGATCCGCCGCAGCGCCGGGTCTTCCATGCGCGCCAGGATCGCGGCGTCCTTCAGCGGAATGCAGCGTTGATATTCGAAGCGATTCAAGGCCCAGGCCTGCACCTGCCCGCGATCGAGCTTGCCGTGGTGCAACAGCGCATGGAACGGATGCTGGTCGTGATACAGGCGTGCGCCGATCGCACGCAGATCCGCTTCCAGTTGATCGGGGCTGAGCAGAGCGGTCACAGGGCGATCTCCAGGCCGTCGTGGGCAACTTCCCAACCGCTGGCACGCGCGCTGGCGAACTCGGGCGACTGGGTGTTGAGCACGGGATTGGTAGTGTTGAGATGGATGAAGATTTTGCGCGCCACGTGCAACGGCGCGAACGCGGCGATAGTGCCGTCAGGGCCGTCGATACTCATGTGGCCCATGCGTTGGCCGGTCTTCTGGCTGATGCCTAGCTGCACCATTTCGTCGTCGCGCCACAGCGTGCCATCGAAGAACACCAGCTCGGCGCCTTGCAGGCGCGCGCGCAAGGCATCGGTCATCGCAGCGCAGCCGGGAATGTAATGCACGCGGTGCCGGCCATTGTCGATGGTGAGTCCGAGTGTTTCTTCATTGGAGCCAGCCAGATCGCCGCCGCTGCGCGATTCCATGAACAACGGCACCTTGCCGGGCACCGAGAATGGGGTCAGCTGCAGCCCGCACAGTGTCAGCGGCGTCTCCAGCGTGAACGGCTGCCGGCTCACGTGTTGCGGGTTGATGGCGTCGAAGATCGGGTTTTGCGCGAGCAGGTCAAGCACGCGGCTGCTGGCATGCAGCGAAAACGGCTGGCTTTCACGCATCGAGAGCAAGCCGGCAATGTGGTCGATCTCACCGCTGGTGAGTACCACCGCCTCGATCGGCGAATGCCGCAATCCCTGCTGCGGCCACAACGCAGGCGTTGCGAGAATTTGTTGGCGGAAATCGGGGGAGGCGTTGATCAGCACCCAGCGCTCGCCGTCGGCGCTGACCGCGATGCTGGCCTGTGTACGACGTTGGGCACCGTCTGCTTGCTGCCACGCCCGCAGACTCGCGGGTGTATGGCAGTTCCACTGCGGGTGCCCACCGCCGGCCGCCGATCCCAACACAATGATGCGCATGGAGAACCGTTACCTAATCTGCCGGCAACTGCCGTTCATGCATCAAACGAAAGGCGGCAAAGTGAGCGTGGAAGGTGCAGGATCAAAACTCGCCGGAGACGTAGCAGTTGATTTCGGCGCCACAGTTGACTTCACGAACGACAGGCTTCTTCCAGGTCTTCATTCGGCTACCTCGCAGTTGGGAAAACGTTCTCGGTTGCTGGATGCAACGAGAGACGTGGCTCGAGCATAGGCAGGCGGTTTGGCGCAGTTGTAAAGGGCATGTAAAAAGGTGCGCCGGTGCCGATTTTCGTTTGCGGCGTGATTCCGTTTTCCGGGCCGAGCGGTTATGAATCAAGACGTTGGCGGGTGAACCTGGCATAAGCACGACCGTCGTCCTGTACACCGATCGCACAACTAACACGCGTTGTGGAGAAGGTGACGCGCACGTTACCGTAGTCGTCAGCCATCCGTTGTTGCCCGCCGCCGTGTCCACTGTTGTGACCAGTTCCTCATTCGATCGCCTGCAGGCCTTGCTGCAGCGTCCCGCCGTGGCCTCGATTGCGCCGGCATTTCGCGAGGCGTTGGCGCGGGCCTGGCAGGAGCTGCCGCCCGCGCAGACCGATAGCGTGCCGTGGGCCTTGCTCGGCGACACCCTGGACGCACTGGCGCTGTTGGCAGCCGACGAGGCCACGTTGATCGCAACGTTGCTGTTCGATCTGCCCGCCTTGCGCGGCGCGGTTGCCGACCTGCCGTGGCAACCGGCGGAGCGGCGGGTGGCAGTGGAAGGATTGTTGGATGGCCTGGATGCGGCCGACCAGGTCTGGGCGCTGCACGCCGGGCGCGAGGCTGGACGCAACAGCGAAGGGTTGCGGCGATTGCTGCTCTCCATCATCCACGACCTGCGCGTGGTGCCGATCCTGCTGGCACGGCAGCTGTCGCGCATGCGTGTGGCCGACCGTCTGAGTGAAGAACAGCGCCGCGCGCTGGCGCAGCTCACGCGCGACATTCATGCGCCGCTGGCCAACCGGTTGGGCATCTGGCAGGTGAAGTGGGAGCTGGAAGATCTGGCGTTCCGACATCTGGAGCCGGACACCTACCGCCGCATCGCCCGCGAAGTGGACGAAACCCGCGTGGCGCGTGAGCGCTATCTGGAAGCGGTCAAGCGCACCTTGTCGGCGGCGCTCGCCCAGCAGGGCCTGCGCGCAGACGTGAGCGGGCGGCCCAAACACATCTACAGCATCTGGCGAAAGATGCAGAAGAAGCGGCTGTCGTTCGATCAGCTGTACGACATCCGCGCGGTGCGGGTCATGGTCGACGATGTGGCGGCATGCTACGCCGCGCTGGGCGCAGTGCATTCGCTGTGGGCACCGGTGCCGAGCGAGTTCGACGATTACATCGCCCGGCCCAAGGCCAACGACTATCGCTCGCTGCATACGGCGGTGGTCGGCCCGGAAGGGCGCACGATCGAAATCCAGATCCGTACCCATGAGATGCACGCCCAGGCCGAACTGGGCGTGGCTGCGCACTGGAAATACAAGGAAGGCGGCAAGGGCGGCGAAAAGGCCTTCGACCGCAAGATTCTGTGGATGCGCCAGCTGCTGGAGCAGGTACAGGAAGGCGAGCACGGCGAACTGGCTGGCGCGCTGGATGCCGAGTTGATCGAAGACCGCGTGTATGCGCTGACCCCCAAGGGCGAGGTGATCGATCTGCCGCAAGGCGCCACGCCGCTGGATTTTGCCTATCACGTGCACACCATGGTGGGGCATCGCTGCCGCGGCGCGCGCGTCAACGACCGCATCGTCCCGCTGACCTACCGGCTGCGCAGCGGCGACCGGGTGGAGATCATGACCGCCAAGGAAGCCGACCCGCGTCGCGACTGGCTGCTGGCGTCCAACGGCTTCCTGGCCAGTGGGCGTTCGCGCGACAAGGTGCGTGCCTGGTTCCACAAGCTCGACCGCGCACGCAACGTGCAGGCGGGCAAGGACCTGCTCGATCGCGAGCTCAAGCGCCTGGGCCTGCAGCATGCGGATCTGAGCGTGGCCACACGCAAATTCCACGCCGACACCATCGACGATTTGTATATCCAGGTGGCACTGGGCGATACCGGCCCGAACCAGGTCAGCCGCGCGTTGCTGGAAGCCGAACGTGCCGCCTCGCAGCCGGCGGTGCCGGCGCCCCCGCGGCCGACTGCGCGTCGCGATGGGCTGGGTAAATCCAAATTCACCGTGGAGGGCGTGGGCAACCTGCTGGTGCAGCTGGCGCGGTGTTGCCAACCGGTGGCGGGCGAGCCGATTGCCGGCTACCTCACCCGCGGGCGCGGCATCACCGTGCATCGCACCGATTGCGCGGCATTGGCGCGCTTGACCGTCGCCCACCCGCAACGCGTGTTGCCGGTGGAATGGGGCAAGGCCGGCAGCGGCTACGAGGTGGATGTGCAGGTGCGCGCCGTGGACCGCCGCTGGTTGCTCAAGGACATCACCAATCTGATTGCCCAGGAAGACGCGCACGTGCTGGAAATCAATAGCGACAACGTGCGCGACACGGGCAGGGCGCAGCTGCGCTTGCGCTTGAAGGTGAGCGATTACGATCAACTGTCCGGCCTGCTTGGCAAGTTGGACGCGCTGCCCGGCGTGAGCGAGGTGCGGCGGCTGGGCTGAGTGCGCCGAACATCTTGCTGGCGCCCATCGATTGGCAACAAACCGCACACAAGGGACGTGGGCTGTGGGTGCCTGACGATTCCCGAAGAGCCCACATCGTCTTCGCAACCCACACCGCTACCATAAGGCGGTGAACGCGTCCCCGTCAGGTCGCGCCAAGGATGGACGCCACCGCATGTCTCTGCTCCCGCGCTGGGCCAGATCGCCCCGTCTCTGGGCGCCGCTGCGCAGTCGTGTGCTCTGGCGCGTGGTGCTGGCGCTGTGCACCTGTCTGTTGCTGACCGTGGTAATGCTGCGCAAGCCGCTGGCCGATCTGCTGTGGCCGGACACGCGCATCCAGCAATTGCTGCAGCGGGGCGATGCGGCGTTGGCGCGCGGCCAGCTCAGCGTTGCCAATGGCAGCGGTGCGCGCGAACTGTTCGCCGCCGCGCTTGCATTGGATAGCGACCGTGGGGAAGCCCGTGCCGGGCTGGCGCGGACCGGCGCTGCTGCAGTGGTACAGGCACGTGCTGCGGTCGCGGCCGGCGATGTCGCCGCAACGCAACGCGCGCTGGCACTGGCAACCGCCCTGGAAGCGCCGCAGGCGCAGATCGCCCCGGTGGCTGCGCGGCTGCGCGCGCTGCAGGCGCGGCGTGTCGGGCTGGATGCCTTGTTGGCGCAGGCGGCGGTGGCCCAGCAGCAAGGTCGCCTGGACGGTCCGCCCGACAGCGCGTTGCCGCTGTACCAGCGCATCCTGGCCCTGGCCCCGGATCGCACCGACGCCCTGGAAGGTCGCGAAGACGCCTTGACCGATCTGTTGGCGCAGGCGCGCCACGCATTGGTGCGCAATGCGCTCGGTGAGGCGTCGGCGTTGCTGGCCGCCGCCAAGCGTTACGACGCCGGGCATGTCGACATGCCGCTGACTGAAGGCCAGTACCACCGCGTGCTGGAACAGCGCCGCCAACGTGCGCAGGCCTTGCTGCGCCGTGGCCGCCTGGCTCCGGCTGCGCGCGATTTCAATGCAGTCCTGGCGGCCGAGCCGGACGATGCAATCGCCAAGCTGGGGCTCGATCAGGTGACGGACGAGTACGCCGCACAGGCCATCCGGCAAGCGGCGGATTTCCGCTTTGACGATGCGCTGCAATCGTTGCGTCAGGCGCAGCTGCTGGTGCCGGGCGCTACATCGATTGTGCAGGCCGAGCAGGCGATTGCGCGCGCGCGCGATGCCCAGCGCGGCCGAACCGCGGGCCTGTCGCGCGGCACGCGCGAGCGCCGTCTGCGGGCATTGCTGCAGCGCGTTGCCGATGCCGAAACGCAGCAACACTGGATGACCCCACCTGGTGCCAGCGCCTATGACGCGGTGCGCGCCGCGCAGGCGCTGGCACCGCGCGATCCGCGCGTGCTGCAGGCCGCTGCGCGCGTGGTGCCGGCCAGTCAGCGTTGTTTCGAGGACGAACTGCGCAATAACCGCCTGCGTGCCGCGCGTGGATGTCTCGATGCTTGGCAGGCACTGACACCCAGTGCCGACGCCCTGGCCGGCGCGCGTCGCCGCCTTGCACAACGCTGGATTGCCGTCGGAAGCGAACGGCTGGGCCAGGAGGACGCAGCATTTGCCCGTCGTGCGCAGGACGAGGCGCACCAGCTGGATCCCGAACTGCCGGAACTGGCCGAATTCACGCGACGGGTCAAGGCTGTCGCCGAGCAGCGTTGAGTGGGTGCTGGCAGTGTCGGCAACGTTAGAGTCTGCCGAACGTGCAGTTCAAACCCCGAGCTCTAAAACCCGTTGTTTGCATCCCAGATGCTAAGAACGCGCTCCAGGCGCACGCAAGATGCTGGGGCAGCCCATAACAGGAGCGCAGGGCAATCTGCTGCACGCAATCCTGTTTCTATCGGGAGAAGGTGCCCGGAAGGAACGGATGAGGACACCTGCGACGCCTTGCGATGCGTCGCAGGCGGATCAATGACCCATCACGCCGTGTATTGCGGCGCAAACGGCCCATGCGCCAGCACACAACCGCCTGTTCACTCGGCAATAAACAACGCACGCACCGCGCCGCGCGCTGCATCCAGCGAGAAATGCTCGGCCACGTTACGCAAGCCGTTGTCGGCCAGACGCTGCCACAGCGCCGCGTCCTGATACAGCCGCACGATCGCAACGGCGAACGCGTCCGCATCGTCGGCCACGCACACATCCTCGCCGTCGCGCAGGTGCATGCCTTCCACCGCGCAGGTGGTGCCGACCACCGGCTGGCCGTGCGCCATGCTCAGATTGATCTTGCCTTTGACGCCTGCGCCAAACCGCAGCGGTGCCACCGCGATGCGTGCGCTGTCCATGAATGGAACCAGATCCGGGACGTGACCATGCAGCTGCACGCCGGGGCATCGGTCTGCCAACAATTTCAAGGCATCGGGCAGGTCGGCACCGATGCAGTGAAACACCACATCGGGCAGCTGCGCACGGACCTGCGGAAAGATGGCGCTGATGAACCACTGCACCGCATCCACATTCGGCGGATGACGAAAGCCGCCGACGAAAACCAGGTCGCGGCGTTGCGCGAAGCTATGGCCGCTGCCGGCGACTTCATGCAGGTTCGAGAGCAGGGCCGTCCGAATGTGTGGCGCATCTGCGCGTAGTTGCGCCTGTTCTGCGGCCGACACCAGCAAGGTGACATCAGTGGCGGCCATAATCTCGAGCTCGCGCAGGCGGGTGCGTTCTGCGCTACGCAGCAGATTGGCATCGCCGGTCAACTCGGCACCGCGACGTTCGCGCAGGTAATGCAGGTCGACGGTATCGAACAAGGTGCGCGCCTGTGGCGCGTATTGCTTGAGCAACGGCAGGCAGGCATGTGCCACGTGGTGGCGTACCAGTAGTACCACCGCAAACCGCGCACCATGCGTACGCAGCCAGCTGCCGATGCCATCGAGAAACGGTGCATACCAGACTTCGACGCCGAGCTGCTGCAATGTTTGCGTGTGGCGCCCGGCGTGTTCGCGGCGGGTCGGCACGAAGACGACATGCGCGCCTTCTTCGCGCAACAGGCGGATCAGGTTGAACTGCCGCAGCGAGCCGGAATCGCGGTCCGGCTGCGGCACGCACTCGTCCAGGATCAATACCTGGCGCTGGCTGCGGTGCAGCAGTGCAGGCCCGGGCACGGTGCCGACCGGCAATTGTGTTTTCAGCGGCTGCTGCCATTTTTCGGCGAAGACGCCTTGATTGCGCACCTGATAGGCCTTCACCCCGGTACGCGTATCGGTGCCGTTGCTGGTGCCCTCGTCGTGCACGACAACGCTGGCCGGCTGCACCAGTACCTGGTAACCCGCTGCGCGGACTGCAAACGCCAGGTCGGTGTCTTCGTAGTACGCCGGCATATAGCGCCGATCCAGCCCGCCCAGCGTCTGCAACAGCATGCGTGGCAGCGCGATGGCCGCGCCCGAGCAGTAGTCCATCGCGCGCACATATGCATAACGCGGGTCGTCGGCCGATTCGAAGCGGCCGTAACTCCAGGCGCTGCCATCGCCGAACACCACGCCGCCGGACTCTTGCAGCCGCCCGTCCGGATACACCAGCTGCGCGCCGACCAGGCCGGCTGCCGGTTGCCGGGCAAAGGTGTCGATCAACCGATCCAGCCAGTCGGGCTGTGGAATGGTGTCGTTGTTGAGCAGCACGACGAAATCGCCACGCGCTAGCGCGATGCCGTCATTGCAGGCAGCAATGAAACCGCCGTTGCTCGCACGCACGTGATAGTGCAGACCCGCAATGTGCGGCAATTGTTCAGCGGTGGCGTCGCTGCTGCCGTCGTCCACGACGATGATTTCCACGCTCACCAACGGCGGATGCGCCGCCAGCGCACGCAGACAGGCCAAGGTGTGCGCAATGTGGTTGTAGACCGGAATCACCACCGTTACCCGCGGGCTCGCGCTGTGCGGCAGCGCGAACGCCGCGAACGGGGCGGCCTGCGGCAGCCACAGCGGCGTGCCCAGGGCGACCGGCGGCGCCTGCGTGTGTACGCGAATACGTTGCCAGGTGGCGCGCCAACCGCGCGTGCGCATGCTCGCCACGCTGCGGTGGATCAGGCCAAGGACGCGATTGAACAGATAGCGCGCATCGGCCAAAGACATCGACATTGCGTTGGAACTCCAGCGTGGTATGGCAGGAAACGTGGCGAGCAGAGCGCGGATCGAGGCAATCGGTGCGTCTGCCAGTGCAGTGTACGAGCCGTGCCAGCTGCTGACCGAGAACATGTCGCGCCCAGCGAAGCGACATCGGCCGTTTTGTTAGCCGCTCTTAACGGTCGACGGGCCCGGTGGGTCACAGCCATGACAGCGCTGCGCTAGACTCGCTGGACTCTACATTCTCGCATTCCTGTGCCCCGACGCCACGACAACGACGCTCCCGACGATTTCGAGGACGACACCAACGAGCAAGGCTCCCGCTGGCAACGCAGACTTATCGTCTGGGGGTTTGCCGCGTTCGCGCTGGCGCTCGGTTTCCTGATTCCCTATACGGTGTATCTGAACAAGCAGGTCACTCAGCGCTTTGGCGAGCTGCGTTGGCAGATCCCGACCCGCGTGTACGGCCGTCCGTTGGTGCTGGTGCCCGGCACCGCGCTGGATGCGGCCACGCTGAAGACCGAGCTGGATGCGGCGTCGTACCGGGACGACGGTCAGGCGAAGCTGCCTGGCACCTATCAGCAGGACGGCAGCCGCTTCACCATCGCCAGCCGCGGCTATATCGATGTGGATGGGCGTGTGCCGGCGCGCCGTATCGACGTCAGCCTGGCGGGCGGGCGCGTGGCCACGCTGCGCGACGCCGGCGACCGCAAGACGCTCAAAAGCGCACGTCTGGACCCGGCGCGCATTGCCACGCTGTACGGGCAGAAGCAGGAAGAGCGCCGCCTGGTACGCATGGAAGAAGTGCCCGAGCTGCTGGTCACCGGCCTGCAGGCAGTGGAGGACCGCGACTTCAACAGCCATCACGGCATCGATCTGAGCGGCATGGTGCGCGCGGCCTGGATCATGGTGCGCTCCGGCGGGCAGGTCCGTCAGGGCGCCAGTACGCTGACCCAGCAGCTGGCCCGCAGTGGCCTGCTCGGCATCGGCAAGGAACAGACCTTCACGCGCAAGTTCAACGAGATTCTGTACGCGGTGATCATGGAGGCGCGTTACGACAAGCGCACCATCCTGGAGGCCTATCTCAACCAGGTGTATCTGGGCCAGCGCGGCGGGCAGGCGATCCACGGTGTGTCCTCTGGCGCGGAGCTGTGGTTCGGTCGCGAACTCAATTCGATGACCACCGAGCAGATCGCCTTGTTGATCGGTTTGGTCAAGGGGCCGTCGTACTACGACCCGCGGCGCAACCCGGAACGCGCGCTGGACCGGCGCAATTTCGTGCTCGGCAAGCTGCACGAAAGCAACCTGATCAACGACGCCGAATACAAACGTGCGCTGGCTGCGCCGTTGGGCGTGCCCACCGAACCGGGCCTGGTCGCAGCCAATCGTTTCCCGGCGTATGTGGACCTGGTGCGGCGCCAGCTGGCGCACGATTACCCGGAAGGCGTGCTGCAGGGCGCCGGTATGAGCGTGCTCACGGGTATGTCGCCGTCTGCGCAGGCCTATGCCGAAGGGGCCGTGACCGGCACCATCAAGCGGCTGGACAATAAGAAGCGCCCGCCGCTACAGGCCGGGCTGGTGCTCACCGACGTGCATAACGGCGATGTGCTGGCCGTGGTCGGAAGCCGTGATGTCGCCAAGCCAGGCTTCAATCGCGCGGTGGAAGCGCAGCGGCAGGTGGGCTCGTTGCTCAAGCCATTCGTTTACATGCTGGCGCTGGCCTCGCCGGACCGCTGGGCGTTGTCCAGTTGGGTCGACGACTCGCCGGTCACCGTGCAGCTCAGCCGCGGCAAGACCTGGTCGCCTGGCAATTCCGACAACCGCAGCCACGGCACAGTGCGTCTGATCGATGCGCTGGCGCATTCCTACAATCAGGCCACGGTGCGGGTGGGCATGCAGGTCGGCGCAGACCGCATCGCACAGTTGATCCAGGTGTTGGCCGGCATCAAGGCCGAGCCCAATCCCGCGCTGATCCTGGGCACCACCGACCAGAGCCCGTATGGCATGGCGCAGCTGTATCAATTCCTGGCAGCCGGCGGCGAGATCCAGCCACTGCATGCGGTGCGCGGTGTGCTCGACCCGCAAGGCAAGCTGCTCAAACGCTACGACAAGACTCCGGCTCCGGCGCAGGAAGGCGATTCGGTGGCCGCCAACCTCATCAGCATCGGCTTGCAGCAGGTGGTCAGCGGCGGTACCGCGCGCCAGCTGCTGGGCGATGGCTTGGGTCGCCTGTCGTCGGCCGGCAAGACCGGTACCTCCAACGACGGTCGCGACAGCTGGTATGCCGGCTACACCGGCGACCATCTGGCGGTGATCTGGATGGGCAACGACCAGAACGCCGAGACCGGTCTGTATGGCGCCACCGGCGCGATGCGGGTGTGGTCGAGCATCTTCGCTCGCCTGCCGAGTGCGCCGTTGAAGGTTAGCGGCAAGGGGCTGGATTGGCAGTGGGTGGACGCCAGCGGTACCGGCGTGACCGACCCCGGTTGCCCGGGTGCGCGCCAGTTCCCGTTCGTCGTCGGCTTCACGCCGGCCTACGCTCCGTGTGCAGGCAATGCACCATCGATCGAAGCTGCGCCCGGCGAAGCGGCCGCACCTGCCGAACAATCCAGCGGCGGTGGCTGGCGCCGTTTCTTCGGTCTGGAAAAGAAGCCCGAACAACCTGCCCCGGCGCCTGCCACGGCCCCACCAGCGCATTGATTGGAGTCACCCCATGAACCGACTGCACCGTTTGCTCGCCCTGATCGGCGTCTTGGCCGCACTGGGCGCCTGCGTCAGCGCACCGCCCGCACCGCCGCCGCCGCCGGTGGATCCGACCACCCCGACCCAGCGCCTGTTGTTGATCGAACGCGAAGCCGGCGTGGACGACACCGAGCTGTCGGTGCAGCCGCTGCGCGACCCGCAGGTCGACGATCTACGCGACACCGCCAAGAGCAAGCGCCAGGCTGGCGATCTGGCCGGCGCCGCTGCGGCGTTGGATCAGGCGCTGGGCCTGGTGTCGGGCGACCCGGCGATTCTGCAGGAACGCGCTGAAGTGTCCGTGTTGCAGGCCGACTGGCCGGCGGCCGAGCGCTTCGCCAAGCAGGCGATCGAGCTTGGCTCCAAGACCGGCCCGCTGTGCCGTCGCCACTGGGCCACGATCGAGCAGTCGCGGCTGGCGCGGGGCGAGAAGGAAAACGCCGCCTCGGCCAGGGCGCAGATCGCCGGCTGCACGGTGCCGGGCGTGAAGCGGTACTGAGACCGGACATCCGGCGGTGCGCGCCGGATGTCAGCAATCCGCGGACTGCTGACTGACGGCATCGCGTCTGGCGTGACGCGGGCGTCGGGCACGACGTGCAGGCAGCATGCCTGCGCCTGGCCGCACTCGGTCACGCACACCCAGGCCTGCATCACCGCGCACGCGCTAGGCTGTCGCGCTTCCTGTCCGCTTTCCGTTCGGTCTCATGTCCCAACTTGCCACTGCCAGTATCGAAGCGCTCAGCGAGGGCGGGGCGCTTGCGCGTCAGCTCGACGCCTTCGCGCCGCGTGCTGCGCAGTTGCGCCTGACTGGGGCGATTGCCGAGGCATTCGAGCAGCGCGACGTGTTGTTGGCAGAGGCCGGCACCGGTACCGGCAAGACCTACGCCTATCTGGTGCCGGCGCTGCTGTCCGGGCTCAAGACGATCGTCTCTACCGGCACGCGCGCGCTGCAGGATCAGCTGTTCCATCGCGATCTGCCGCGCGTGCGCGCCGCGCTGGGCGTTGGGCTGCGCAGCGCGTTGTTGAAGGGACGCGCCAACTATCTGTGCAAGTACCGCACCCAGCAGGCGCGCGGCGAGCCGCGTTTTGCCACGCCCGAACAGGTCTCGCAGTTCCAGCGCATCGTGGCCTGGAGCGGGCGCACCCAGTTCGGCGACATGGCCGAACTCGAAGCCTTGCCGGACGACTCGCCGCTGCTGCCGATGGTGACCTCCACCGTCGACAACTGCCTGGGCACCGAATGCCCGTTCTATGGCGAATGCTTCGTGGTGCAGGCGCGCCAGCGTGCGCAGGCGGCCGATCTGGTGGTGGTCAATCACCATCTGCTGCTGGCCGATCTGGCGCTCAAGCAGGAAGGCTTCGGCGAAATCCTGCCGGGCGCGCAGGCCTTCGTCATCGACGAGGCGCATCAATTGCCGGAGCTGGCGGCCAATTTCTTCGGCGAAAGTTTCGGCATGCGGCCGTGGCAAGAGCTGGCGCGCGATTGCATGGTCGAAGCGCGCCTGGTTGCCGGCGCGCAAGCCAGCCTGCAGGCGCCGATCCTGGCCCTGGACGACGCCTTGCGCAGCCTGCGCGCCGGCATGGAAGGGCTGCCGCCGCGTGGCACGCAATGGCGTGCATTGGCCAAGCCGCAGGTGCGCGAAGGGTTCGACGCCGTGCTGTCGTCACTGGCGCGGTTGGGCGAATCCCTGCTGCCGTTGCGTGAGGCCTCGCCCGGTTTCGATGGCTGCACCGCGCGTGCGCAAGAGGCGTTGAATCGCCTGTCGCGCTGGTTGGGCGAAGATCTGCCGGTGGCCGATTTCGCGCAAGATCCGCCAGAAGAGACGGTCGACAACGACGTGCTGTGGTACGAGCTCAGCCCGCGCGGCTTCCGCTGCCAGCGCACGCCGCTGGATGTGTCTGGCCCATTGCGCGAACACCGCGAGAAATCCCATGCGGCCTGGGTGTTCACCTCGGCCACTTTGGCGGTGGGCGGCGAGTTCGATCACATCGCACAGCGGCTGGGGTTGAGCGACCCGGCGACGTTGCTGCAACCCAGTCCGTTCGACTGGGCGCGTCAGGCCTTGTGCTACCTGCCGCCGAACCTGCCCGATCCGGCCGCACGCGGGTTCGGTACTGCGTTGATTGGCGCGCTGACGCCGGTGCTGGAAGCCTCCAATGGCCGTGCGTTTTTGTTGTTCGCCTCGCACCGAGCGCTGCGCGAAGCCGCCGACGCCTTGCGCGGCGCGCCGTGGCCGTTGTTCGTGCAGGGGGAGGCGCCGCGCGCGACCTTGCTGCAGCGCTTCCGCGAGTCCGGCAACGGCGTGCTGCTGGGCTCGGCCAGTTTCCGCGAGGGCGTCGACGTGGTTGGCGATGCCTTGAGCGTGGTGGTGATCGACAAGTTGCCGTTTGCCGCACCCGACGACCCGGTGTTCGAAGCACGCCTGGATGCGATCCGCCGCGAGGGTGGCAACCCGTTCCGCGACGAGCAGTTGCCGCAGGCGGTGATCGCGCTAAAGCAGGGCGTGGGCCGACTGATCCGCAGCGAAACCGACCGTGGCGTGCTGGTGCTGTGCGACCCGCGGCTGGTCAACAAAAGCTACGGCCGCACCTTCATGAAATCGCTGCCGCCATTTGCGCGCACGCATGCCATTGCCGATGTGCAGGCGTTTTTTGGCGTTGCAGAGGCGGTGGGAGACAATGGCGTGCTTGCGTTGCCGGTCGGCGACGACCGATCTTCTTCCTTCTGACTGCGGTCCTGCCATGAACGTCCTCGCATTCGAGACCTCCACCGAAGCCTGTTCCGTCGCCTTGCATGTCGACGGTCGCGTGATCGAGCGCTTCGAACTGGCGCCGCGCCGCCACGCCGAACTGGCACTGCCGTGGGCCGAACAACTGCTGGCCGACGCAGGGATTACGCGCCGCCAGCTCGATGCGATTGCGGTCGGCCGTGGCCCTGGCGCGTTCACCGGCGTGCGTCTGGCGATCGGCATCGCGCAGGGAATCGCCTTGGCGCTGGATGTGCCGGTGCTGGCCGTTTCCACGCTGCAGGTGCTGGCCTTGCGCGCGCCTGCCGAGGCGAGCCATGTGCTGGCCTGCATCGATGCGCGCATGGGCGAGGTATATGCAGGTATCTTCGCCCGCAGTGGCGACACGGTGCTGGAACTGGCGCCGGAAGTGGTCTGCGCACCGGAGGCACTTGTGCTGCCCGACACAGCGGCGCTGATGGCCGGCGTCGGCACCGGTCTGGCCGCTGCCGATGCGCTGCTGCAACAGCGCTTTGCGACACGCCTGAGCAGTGTCGATGCCGCCGCGCTGCCTCGTGCGTCCGATCTGCTCACGCTCGCGGTGCCGGCACTGCTGCGCGGCGAAGGCGTGGCGCCGGAGCGGGTGGAGCCAGCGTATCTGCGCGACAACGTTGCGCTCACCCTGGTCGAGCAACAGGCCGCCCGCGCCGCAAAGGCGGCCGGCGCAACGTCATGACCGACGCTGCCCAGCGCGCGCGTTTCCGCGGCTGCCTGCTGGGCCTGGCGGTGGGTGATGCGCTCGGCACCACGCTCGAATTCTGCACGCCGGACAGCTTCACGCCGATCGACGACATGCGCGGCGGCGGCCCGTTCGCGCTGCGCGCCGGGCAGTGGACCGACGACACCTCGATGGCCCTGTGCCTGGCGCACAGCCTGCTGTATCGGCAGGGCTTCGACGCCGCCGACCAGATGAGCCGCTATTGCAACTGGTACCAGCACGGGTATCTCAGCAGCACCGGCAGCTGCTTCGATATCGGCGCGACCGTGCGGCAGGCACTGGAGCGCTATCTGGATGGCGGCCCGGCCTTCAGCGGCAGCACCGATCCACGCTCGGCCGGCAATGGCTCGCTGATGCGGCTGGCGCCGGTGGCGATGTATTACGCGCATCGCCCCGCCGAGCTGGGCGAGCGCGCCGCCGACAGCTCGCGCACCACGCATGCCGCCGACGAAGCGCTGGATGCCTGCCGGCTGTTCGCCTTCCAGTTGCGTGCCGCATTGCTCGGTGGCCAGCGCCAGCAGGTGTTGCAGACCCGCTGCGAAGGGCTGTCGACACCGGCGCTGCGTGCGTTGTCGGTGCGCGACCATGCGGCAGTTCCCGCCGCCCGGATCCGCGGCACCGGCTATGTGGTCGATGCGCTGTCGGCGGCGCTTTGGTGCTTCGCCACCACCGACACGTTCGCCGATGCGGTGCTGCGTGCGGCCAACCTGGGCGACGATGCCGACACCACCGCGGCCATCTGCGGTCAGCTGGCCGGTGCATTCCATGGTATCGACGGGATTCCCGCCGCCTGGCGCGCGCGCGTGCAGGATGCACATGCGATCGTCGAGCTGGCCGATCGGCTGTACGCAGCCGCGCAGGCCGCATAAAGGCCGCGCGCAACGCACTGGCCAACGCAGTCCGCTGCCGCAGGAAGACGCGTCCCTGTCGGGACGCGCGACGGCTCAGCGATCGTCGTGCAGCTCGCCGCCGGGCAGGAACAACCAGGTGCGCGTGACCTGCAGGATGTCCACATCGTCCTTGGTCTTGGGCAATGGCGGGAACGGCTGCGCCAGTTGCACCACGCGTAAGGCAGCATCGTCGAGCACCGGAACCCCGCTGGAGACCAGGACGCGGCTGCTCTCCACGCTGCCGTCGCGGCGCACGCCCACGCTGATGACGACCTTGCCGCCCAGCCGGCGGCGGCGGGCGTCGTCCGGATAATTCAGATTGCCCACGCGCTCGGCACGGTCCACCCAGGCGCGCAGATAGTTCGCGTATGCATATTCGCGGGTACTGGCAGAGACGAACTTGCGGTTCGGGCGTTTGGCGTACTGCTCAGAGCGCAGATGCACTTCCGCCGCGAGCCGGGCCATTTCGGCATCGCGCTGCACGCGTTGCGCATCGGCGGGCGTGAGTGGGTCGGTCTGCGGATTCGGTTGCGGCGTCGGCACGGCCTGTTCGCCACGCCGGCTGGTCACCACGCGGGTTTGGGTCGGCTCCGGCACATTCACGCTGGTGGCGCGTTGCGCCTGTGGCGCCAGCCCGGTGCGGTCCTGCGGCACCACGCCCGGCTGGCTGTCGCGCGGGCGTTGCGCGGTGTCGTGATTGCCGCCGCCCTGCTGGTTGGCCTGGGCCAGGAAATCGGCCTGCTTGGGCGTCAGCGGCGTGCTGGTCTGGCTGAAGATCACGTCCAGCGTCGGCACCAGTGGCGCGTCCTCGCTGACCGCAAACACCACGCCCAGGATCAGGATGCCGTGCAGCAGCAGCGAGATCACCAGCGTCATCATCAGCCGGCGACCGTCGTCCATGGGTGCCGGCAGTGCCGCGGCCGTGCTCATTGCGCAGCGCCGGCCTCGATCGCGTCGAACAGCAGCCCGGCGATGTTCAGGCCGAACTGCGCATCCAGCTCGCGCACGCAGGTGGGGCTGGTGACGTTGACCTCGGTCAGGTAGTCGCCGATCACATCCAGACCCACGAAGCGCATGCCGCGACGGCGCATTTCCGGACCCACCTGCGCGGCGATCCAGCGGTCGCGTTCGGACAATGGCCGACCTTCGCCGCGCCCGCCGGCGGCCAGGTTGCCGCGGAATTCGTCGCCCTGCGGAATGCGCGCCAGGCAGTAATCCACCGGCACGCCGTCCACCAGCAGGATGCGCTTGTCGCCGGCAGTGATGTCGGGGATGAAGCGCTGCGCCAGGGTCAGTTTGCGGTTGCCGTCGGTCAGCGTTTCCAGGATCACGTTGAGGTTGGGGTCGCCGGTGCCGCTACGGAAGATCGAGCGCCCGCCCATGCCGTCCAGCGGCTTGAGCACCGCCTGGCCATGCTCCAGCACGAACGCTTTGAGCGCGGCGGCATCGCGGCTGACCAGGGTCGGCGGGCAGCACTGCGGAAACAGCAGCGCGGCCAGTTTCTCGTTGTAATCGCGCAGGCCCTGCGGGTCGTTGACGATCTGTGCGCCGGCGCGCTGCGCCACGCTCAGCACCTGGGTGTCGTAGACGAACTCGGCATCCACCGGCGGGTCCTTGCGCATCAGCACCACCTGGCCGGTCCCAAATTCCAGCTCGGCGAAGGCGCCCAGCGTGAACCAGCTGGTCTTGTCCTCGCGCACGCTCAGTGGCGCGACCTGCGCCACCGCGCGGCCTTCGCGCAGGCTGAGCCCGCCGGGGCGCACGTAATGCAGACGGTGACCACGGCGCTGGGCCTCCAGCAACATGGCAAACGTGGTGTCTTTGGCGATCTTGATGGAGGCGATGGGATCCATCACCACAACGACGTCGAGCGACATGGGGCTAAACCTTTCGAACAAGCTGCCGATGGTAACTTCAAGCGATGGGCGATGGCGCGCCCGGCGGGTTGCAGTGCGCGACTTGCCGGCCGGCACGCACCCAGACGTGGTCGGAACGTCCGCCTGGCGGGCCCCCGGCAATGCGCCCTTGACAGTCGATGCGGGTCTTGGGATATACATGCAGTTTCGTAGCGACGTCGGAAGGGATGAAGCGTCGCGCGCCCGGGGATATTTGCATGAGTGAAAACATTGCTGCGGGTGGGGAACTCGCAGGACTGAAGGTGATGGTCATCGATGATTCGAAGACCATTCGCCGCACCGCCGAAACGCTGCTGAAGCGAGAAGGTTGTGAAGTAGTGACAGCAACGGATGGTTTCGAGGCACTGGCCAAAATTGCGGACCAGCAACCTCAGATCATTTTTGTCGACATCATGATGCCGCGCCTGGATGGGTACCAGACGTGCGCGTTGATCAAGGGCAACCAGCTCTTCAAATCGACGCCGGTGATCATGTTGTCGTCCAAGGATGGCCTGTTCGACAAGGCCCGCGGCCGCATCGTCGGTTCCGAGCAATATCTGACCAAGCCGTTCACCCGTGAAGAACTACTGAGCGCGATCCGCACGTACGTCCACGCCTGACCAGGGGGAAAGGCAACATGGCTCGAATTATATTGATCGAGGACTCGCCCACCGACAGGGCAGTCTTCAGTCAATGGCTGGAAAAAGCAGGCCATACGGTCGTCGCCACCGATAACGCAGAAGAGGGGCTTGAGCTGGTTCGCAGCCAGGCGCCCGATCTTGTGTTGATGGATGTGGTGTTGCCCGGTATGAGCGGCTTCCAGGCAACGCGTGCACTCGCACGCGACCAGGCCACCAAGGACATCCCCGTGCTGCTGGTCAGCACCAAGGGCATGGAAACCGACAGGGCCTGGGGTTTGCGACAAGGTGCCAGCGACTACATCGTCAAGCCGCCGCGCGAAGACGATCTGATCGCGCGCATCAGACAACTGGTGCGTTGATGCGCTCTCCATTCGACATTCTCGAGGACTACGAGCGTCGTAGTCTTGCGCACGCCACGCCGCTGCCGGAACGCCAGTTCTCGGCAGATATCTGGCGCGGCGTGGGTTATCGCGTCGGTACCCGGCGATTGGTCTCGGACTTCCGCGAAGTGGCGGAAATCGTGCCGATGCCGCCGGTCACCCCGGTGCCGGGCGCACAGCCCTGGCTGCTGGGCGTGGGCAACCTGCGCGGCAATCTATTCCCGGTGATCGATCTGAAGCAGTTCCTGGAGGGCCGTCGCACGGTGCTGCAGGAAGGCCAGCGTGTGCTGATCATGCGTCAGAGCGGCGGCGACGTCGCGCTGACCATCGATGAGCTGTACGGCCAACGCAGCTTCGAGCAGGTCCAGGCGGTGGAACCCGGCGAGTTGGCGCAAGGCCGCTACGCCCACTTCATCGACCGTGCCTTCCGCAACGAGACGCAGGACTGGGGTGTGTTTTCCCTGGCGTTGCTGTCGCGCACTCCTGAATTCCGGCAGGCCGCGGCCTAAGCCGCGACCCCGCCACGTCATACAGATCGAGGTCGAACCATGAGTACTGCCCCGGACACCCGCAAGACCAACAAGCTCGGCAGCGTCAGCACCAGCTTCTGGCTTGGCCTGCTGGTGTTGTCGATGATCGTGTTCGGCGCCAACACCGGCGTCGCCACCTGGCAGGGCAGTCGCCTGGCAGGTGCCGGTACCGGCGCGGCCGATCTGCAGGTGCTCTCGCAGCAGCTGGCCAATCAGGGCCGCGAAGCGATTTCCGGCAATCCCAAGGCCTTCGAGGCCTTCAAGGAAACCAAGGGCCGCATCGACAGCACGGTCAATGAACTGGATGGCCGCTACGGCAAGGAAGCCTCGGTGTCCGGCGCCATGGCCCGGCTCAAGTCGGTCTGGGTGCCGCTGAGCAAGAACGCCGAGCAGGTCATTGCCAGCGAACCGGCGGTGCTCGGCCTGGCCGGCAACGCCGACCGCTTCTCCAACAACGTCCCGCAGTTGCAGGCGCAGTTGAACGAAGTGGTGCGCGCGATGACGGTCAGCGGCGCGCCCGCCGCGCAGATCTACAACACGCTGCAGCAGGTCGTGGTCGCCGGCACCATGGCGCGCCGGGTGACCGAAATCCGTGCCGGCGAGGCCAATGCATCGGCGGCCGGCGATGCGCTGGCGCGCGACTCGGTGGTGTTCACCCAGATGCTGGAAGGGCTGCGCGCCGGCAATCAGGAGCTGGACATCGTTGCGGTGCGCAATCCTGCCGCGCTGTCGGCGCTGGAGCAGTCGCAGGCGCAGTGGACGACGATGAAGAAGGACATCGACGCCATCCTGGCCAGTTCGCGCAACCTGTTCGCCGCGCAGTCGTCCGCCGATGCGCTGAGCGATGGCTCGGGCACGATGCTCGATGCCAGCAAGGCCTTGTTCGATGCTTTCTCCGCATTCGGTTCGGTGCGCGACACGCGGCTGTTCCCGAACTTCTGGCTGGGGGTGATTTCCGGCATGTTCGCGCTGTTGGCCATCATCGGCTTCGTGTGGAGCTCGGTGCGCGTGCGCACCCGCGAGCAGGACGTGCGCTACCAGTCGCAGGTGGAATTCAACAGCCGCAACCAGCAGGCGATCATGCGGTTGCTGGACGAAATCAGCTCGCTCGGTGAGGGCGACCTGACCGTGAAGGCCTCGGTGACCGAGGACATGACCGGCGCCATCGCGGACGCCATCAACTACGCCGTGGACGAACTGCGCCACCTGGTGACGACCATCAACGACACCTCGGCCAAGGTGGCCGTGTCGACCCAGGAAACCCAGGCCACCGCAATGCAGTTGGCCGAAGCGGCCGGCCAGCAGGCCAACCAGATCACCACCGCGTCCGAGCGCATCAGCGAAATCGCTGCCAGCATCGAACAGGTGTCGCGCAACTCCACCGAGTCGGCCGAAGTGGCGCAGCGCTCGGTGGTCATCGCCGCCGAAGGTGCCGGCGTGGTGCGCGAGACGATTCAGGGCATGGACCAGATTCGCGACCAGATCCAGGAAACCTCCAAGCGCATCAAGCGGCTGGGCGAATCCTCGCAGGAGATCGGCTCGATCGTGGAACTGATCAACGACATTTCCGAGCAGACCAACATCCTGGCGCTCAACGCCGCAGTGCAGGCGGCATCGGCCGGCGAAGCCGGTCGCGGTTTCGCTGTGGTGGCCGACGAAGTGCAGCGCCTCGCAGAACGCACCTCCAGTGCGACCCGACGCATCGAAGGTCTGGTGCAGACCATTCAGGCCGATACCAACGAAGCGGTCAGCTCGATGGAGCAGACCACCTCCGAAGTGGTGTCCGGTGCGCGCCTGGCCGAAGACGCCGGCACCGCGCTGACCGAAATCGAGCGCGTGTCCAACGCCTTGAACAACCTGATTAAGAACATCTCCATCGCTGCGCACCAGCAGTCGGCCGCGGCGACGGATATCACACAGACCATGGGCGTGATCCGTCAGATCACCAGCCAGACATCGCAGGGTGCGGAGCAGACGGCCGAATCGATCGGCAACCTGGCTCAGCTCGCTGCCGATCTGCGCCGTTCGGTCGCCGACTTCAAGCTGCCGGCGTGACCACGACGCGGAACGGGAAAGGATCAGCAGATGGCGCGTAGTAGCGTTACGTCGATGCAGGAAGTGACCGGTTGCTGCGCTAGCGGCAAGTCGGTCGTCGTCAGGGGGCTGCAATGAGTGCGCTTCGCGATGCGATGAGTCACGCCGCGCTGGGCTGGGTCAAGCCAGAGCTGGACGAGACGTTGCGCCAGGCGCGCAACGAGATCGAATACTTTGCCGAAGAACCGTCTGACACCAGTCGGATGCGGTTCTGCGCCGGCTACCTGCATCAGGTGCAGGGCACGCTGCGCATGGTCGAGTTGTATGCGCCGGCCATGGTTGCCGAAGAGCTCGAGCTGCTGGCCCAGGCCGTGCAGTTGGGCGAGGTCGCCGACCGCGACGAAGCCTGCGCCATGCTGATGCGCGGCACCGTGCTGCTGCCCGATTATCTGGAGCGCTTGCAGAACGGTCACCGCGACATCCCGATCGTGTTGTTGCCGCTGCTCAATGAGATCCGCGCCACCCGTGGCCAACCGGGTCTCAACGAGAGCGTGCTGTTCGCGTTCGACCCGCAGGCCGGTGTTGCCACCGAGGCCGAGCTGGATCACGCGCGCGGTAGCTTGAGCGGGCGCAATCGCGAATTGCTCGACACCGTCGGCAATGCGGTCAAGGAAGAATTGCTGCGCGTCAAGGACGCGCTGGACCTGCATCTGCGTACCGGTGGCGACATCGCCGAGCTGCAGACCCAGGTCAAGGATCTGGGCAGCGTGGCCGACACCCTGGGCATGATGGGCCTGGGCGTGGCGCGCAGTGTCGTCGTGCAGCAGCGCGATGCGTTGGCGCGCGTGGTCGATGGCCAAACCCAGATGGATGAGAGCGTGCTGTTGGATATCGCAGGCGCGCTGTTGTATGTGGATGCCTCGCTGGACGATCAGGTGGCCAGCCTTGGCGCCGACCCGGGCGATGGCACCGAAGTCAGTAACAGTGCCAACTCCTCGGAAGTGCGCCGCACCGTCGATGTGCTGGCGCAGGAAGCGATCGCCAACTTCGGCGCGGCGCGCGAGCATTTCGTCGCCTTCATCGAAACCAACTGGGACCACGCCCGTCTGGCCGATGTGCCACACCTGCTCGGCGAAGTCGGCGGTGCGTTGCGCATTCTCGAGTTGCCGCAGGCGGCCGATTACCTGGAAGGCGTGCGTCGTTACGTCGATCTGGAATTGATCGGCAAGCAGCGCGTGCCCAGCGGCCGTCAGCTGGACACCCTGGCCGATGCGATGGCCAGCCTGGAGTACTACCTGGAAGCCCTGCGCGAGCGCCGTCCCGGCCGCGAAGAGATTCTGGACATCACCCGTAACAGCCTGGAAACACTGCGTTATTGGCCGCTGCCGTCGGGCGAGCCGTCCGATTTGCCGATCGGTGCCGACCAGCCAGGCAGCGTGGCCGAACTGCAGCCGGTCGCCGCCCCGCCGCAGGCCGCCAACGGCGCCGCGCCCGCGCCGTCGCTGGAATGGGCCAACGACACCGTGGTCGAAACGCCGTTCGCTGCCAGCGTGGTGCACGACACTGGCGCTGCCGCGACCGATACGGTGTTCTCGTTCGACCCGGTGGCCGCTGAAGAAACCGTGTCCGGCCAGTCGCATGTGCCGTTCACCGTGGCGCCGCTGGATCTGTCCGACGACGGCGCGCAAGCGCCCGGCGACTGGCAGATGGAAACCACCGCGCAGGTCGCGCCGGTCGCCACCTCTGCGTTCGACCCGGTGTCGGCCGAGCAGGATGGCAACGAGCCCGCGCAGGTCAGCTACACCGTGGATTTGAGCGCGCTGGAGCAGGAGCACGCGGCCGAGCCGATGGTTGCCGAGGAAGCGCCGCTGCAGATTGAGCAGATCGCGCTGCCTGGTGATGCCGAGCAGACCGACGCGCCGTTGGATTTCATTGCCGAGAATGCAACGCGGCGCGCGCAGACCAGCATCGAAGATGCGTTCTCGCCGCCGCCGCTTCCGCCGCAGGAACTGGACGACCCATTCGTCGAACCCGCGCAAGAGCCGCACGAGGTTCCGTCCGAAGCAACAGCCGAGCCCGCCGCCCCGCGCGTGCAACAGGCGGTGGTCAGCGAGTTCGAACTGGACGACGCATCCACCGCGTTCCTGGCCCAGCTCGACGCAGCGGCCGCGCAGTTCGATGTGCAGCACCCGCAGGCGCCGACAGCCACAGCCGACGCTGACACCGCGCAGGCACCGGCCGAACCCGTGTCCAGCGCAAATCTTCAGGCCGCGCCCGCTGCCGACGCCGGCATTTTCGGCGGCTTCGGCGACAGCGATATCGACGACGATATCCGTGACGTCTTCCTGGAAGAATTCGACGAAGAACTGGTCAACCTGGGTCAGCTGTTGCCGGTGTGGCGCGCCGCACCCAACAACCCGGAACACCTGCGCCCGATCCGCCGCGTCTTCCACACCCTCAAGGGCAGTGGGCGCTTGGTCGGTGCCAGCGTGCTGGGCGAGTTCAGCTGGAAGATCGAGAGCATGCTCAACCGCGTGCTCGATAATTCGCGACCGGCCAGCCCGGCGGTGATGGCGATGGTCGAATTGGCCTACGACGTGCTGCCGCAGTTCAACGCCGCGCTTCGCAACCAGGGGCGCATCCACGCCGATCTACCGGAAATTCAGGCCATTGCCGAGCGCGTTGCTGCCGGCGAAGAGGTCTACTACGTGCCCGCAGCCGCGGTGCCGGTGGCTGACGCCGTCGCGATTCCGGCAGCAGCAGGCGTGGTTGTCGCCAGCGGTGGAACGCCGGCCTCGGTGGACAGCGTGCTGCGCGAGATCCTCGAAGCGGAGGTCGCCACGCATCTGGATACGGTGAACGGGTGGCTGCAGACCAGCCAGGCCGAGCCGCAGTTGGCGACCGAAGAGCTGTTGCGCGCCGTGCACACGATGAGTGGCGCATTCGCGATGACCGATGTGCCGGAAATCACCTTGGTGACCACGCCGGCCGAAAGCTACGTCAAGCGTTTGCTGGCCGCCTCGGTCACGCCGTCGGCCGACGGTCTGGATGCCATTGCCGCCACCGCTGCCGCGATTGCCACCACGGTGACTGCGCTACGCGCCGATGCGCCGTTGATTCCGTCGTTCGCCCCGTTGACCGAGCGCTTGCGCGCGCTGGTGGACACCTTGCCGGAAGCGCAGTGGCCGCCGCAGGTATTCCTGGACGAGCTGGAGGATGTCGATGCACCGAGCGATACGGTAGACGGCAGCGATGCCTCGGTCGAACTGACCGGTGCGCAGGATCTGTCGCAATACCTCGATGCCAGCGCGCTGCCGTCCGACGCGCCCGCACCGACGCAAGATACCGAAGACGTACAGCCGCTGTCGGACGACGCACCGATTGCAGTGGACGCGTTGGCCGAGGCAGAAGCCGAGCACGATTCGGCACTCGCATTGGACGCGCCTGCACCGCACGCAGTCGACGATGCCAGTGGCGTTGCCTCGCATGAATACGTCGACGCGTCTGCCGAAACTGCGTACACAGCGAGCGACGACGCCCTGGCCCCGGCTGCCGACGCTGAGCAGCTTGCCGATGTACTGCATGGCGATGCCGCGCAGCACGAACACGCAGACCAGACCGCATCGCAGGACACGCCTGCCGACGAGCCGCTGGTCGAAGCCGATGCCTGGGATGCGACCGAGCTGCAACATGCGCAGGCCACATCGCACGATCATGCGCCGGGCGAGCACGCTGCACAGGTGCCGGCTGAGGCAGCTGCTGATGTCGTTTCCAGCGAGCACGACGCCGACGCGACCAGCACGCATGCCGACACCGTTGCGGTAGACGAGCTGGCCGACGCAGAAGCCGCCTTGGGCGATGCGCAAACGCTGGCTGCAGCCGATGCCGAGCAGGCCACGGACACGCATGCGCATCACGCGCCGACACACGACGATCAGGTTGCAGCAAGCACCGACGACGCGGTCGAGAGCATCGAAGCACTGGAGTCGGTGCACGCAGACACTGCGTTGGCTGAAGACGTCAATGCAACGAGCGCGGACGACTGGACGCCGGAAACCGCAGCGCTGGACAGCGCGCCGACCGATCGGGATGGCCACGTCGCCGATCAGGTTGGCCACGAACACGTGGGCGCGCACGAACACTCCGGCGAACAGCCAGCAGACGAGGCGACGCCGCACAGCGACGCCGCACGCATGCATGCGGGAGAGTCGTATCCGGGCGACCAGCAGCACGCCGAAGAGGCCGCGCAGCTGGGCGAGCACGCAGACATGGAAGCGCACGCGTCGCCGGATCAGCAGTTGGATTCGGACGCGCAGCAGCATGCAGGCGAGCAGGTGCCATCGGACCAGCACGTCGCATCCACCGCGCAGCTGCAGACCGACGCGCATGCCGACGAGCATGCAGGCGAAGCCGAACATGCGACGGAACACGAGCGTGCCGAGGCTGGGCATTCCCAGGCGCCTAACTCCGATCCTGAGCATGCAGAAGCGGAACATGCCGGAGCAGAGCACGCCGAAGCAGAGCAGGCCGACGCCGACGCCATGCCCGATCACACCGTCGAATCGCTGCAGGCATTCGAAATGGCGCATGCAGCCGATCAGGTCGAAGAAGCGGGCGATCCGCAGTCCGACACCGCCCCGGAACTGCACGACGCGCAGGCCGTCACGTCCGATGACGCTGCGCACGCCGATGAGCACGCAGCAGTCGATGCGATTGCCGTGGCCGAGCACGCAGAACACACCCAAGCCAGCGAGCACACCGACGACTCTGCAGATGATCGCGCAGCCGCCAGCGGGCCCGACGCAGCCGACCACAGTGCCGTCGAGCCGGAAGACACCACCACCGTTGCAGCCTTCAGCGCACCGGTGGAAGAGGCCGCGCCTGCCGAGACGGCAAGCAACGACGCCGGTGCGGCATTCGATACCGGCCCGCTCAACTTCGATCAACTCGATGGCGAGCTGGTCGACATCTTTGTCGAAGAAGGCCGCGACCTGTTGGACCATTGCGATGGTCTGATCGCCCGCATGCGCGAAGTGCCGGAAGACCGCGATGTCCTCAACGGACTGCAGCGCGATCTGCACACGCTCAAGGGCGGTGCGCGCATGGCCGGCATCAACGCCATCGGTGACCTCGGTCACGCGATCGAATCGCTGCTCGAAGCCGTGGCGGCCAACCGTACCGACATCGATCGCGACGACGTGCGTCTGTTCGAGCGCGGCTTCGACCGCCTGCACCAGTTGTTGACCCGCACCGGCATGCACCGCGCCGTGGCGATGCCGACCGATCTGGTGGAAGCCTTCGAAACCCGTACCCGTGGCCGCAATGCCGCCCCGCCCAGCGACGCCGATGTCCGCGCGATCGCCAAGGCGTCGGTGGAGCCGGCACCGCTGTCCGCACCGATTCCGATGGAAGGCCAGGCCGAAGAAGACTTCCTGCCGCGCGTGCAGCAGGAGCAGGTGCGCGTGCGCGCCGACTTGCTCGACCGTCTGGTCAACCATGCCGGCGAAGTGGCGATCTACCGCTCGCGCCTGGAGCAGCAGTTGGGTGCGTTCCGCGGCGCCATGGGCGAGTTGGATCGCACCAACGCCCGTCTGCGCGACCAGTTGCGACGTCTGGATCTGGAAACCGAAGCGCAGATCGTGGCGCGGTATCAACGCGAACAGGACCAGGGCGATCGCACCTTCGATCCGCTGGAACTGGACCGCTTCTCCACCCTGCAGCAGCTCAGCCGCGCGCTGAACGAATCGGCGGCCGACTTGGGCGGTTTGCAGGGCGTGCTGGAAGATCTGTCGCGGCAGTACGACGGCTTGCTGCAACAGCAGTCGCGCGTCAGCTCCGAACTGCAGGACGGCCTGATGCGCGCGCGCATGGTGCCGTTCGATGGCTTGGTGCCGCGTCTGCGTCGTGTGGTGCGTCAGGCCGCCAGCGACACCGGCAAGCAAGTCCATCTGCTGCTGGAAGGCACCCAGGGCGAACTCGATCGCAATGTGCTCGATCGCATGGTCGCGCCGTTGGAACACATGCTGCGTAACTCGGTGGCGCACGGGCTGGAAACACCCGAGCAACGACGCGACGCCGGCAAGCCGGAAGAAGGCACCATCGCGATCCGTCTGCGCCGCGAAGGTTCGGAAATCGTGCTGGAAGTGGCCGACGATGGCGCCGGGCTGGACCGCGAGGCGATCCGTCGTCGCGGCGAGCAGCGCGGCCTGATCGAGCCCGGCCAGGAGCTCAACGATGCCGAATTGGATGGCCTGATCTTCGCCTCCGGTTTCAGCACCTCCGAGCAGGTCAGCCAGCTGGCCGGCCGTGGCGTGGGCATGGACGTGGTGCGCAACGAAGTGCGTCAGCTCGGCGGTTCGGTGGATATCCACTCGGTGCGCGGCCAGGGGGTCACCTTTACCCTGCGTTTGCCGCAGACGCTTGCGGTCACCCAGGCGGTGTTCGTCCGCATCGGCGACACCATGTTCGCGGTGCCGGTGGGTTCGGTCAGCGGTATCGGCCGCATCTCGCGTACCCGTTACGAGTCGGGCGAGGGTGGATATCACTACGCCGGCGAAGAGTACGTGCTGCACGACCTCGGTTCGCTGGTTGGCCAGCCCGCCGCGCGTGCCGATGGCCAGGCACAGGTGCCGTTGTTGCTGGTGCGTGCGGGCGACCTGCGCGCAGCAGTGGCGATCGATCAGGTGCTGGGCAACCGCGAAATCGTGGTCAAGCCGGTGGGCCTGCAGATCGCCTCGGTGCCGGGTATCTATGGCGCCACCATTACCGGCGATGGCCGCGTGGTGGTGATTCTGGACGTCGCTCCGCTGGTGCGTCGTTACCTCAGCCAGCCGGCGCGTCCGACGCTGGAAACGCTGACCGAAGCGCAGCGTCAGGTGCCGCTGGTGATGGTGGTCGACGATTCGCTGACCATGCGTAAGGTCACCAGCCGCGTGCTGGAACGCCACAACCTTGACGTCTCCACTGCACGCGATGGTGTCGAGGCCCTGGAACTGCTCGAAGAGCGCGTGCCCGACCTGATGCTGCTGGATATCGAAATGCCGCGCATGGACGGCTACGAACTGGCGACCGCGATGCGTGCCGACCCACGCTTCAAGGCGGTGCCGATCGTGATGATCACCTCGCGCAGTGGCGAGAAGCATCGCCAGCGTGCCTTCGAGATCGGCGTGCAGCGTTACCTGGGCAAGCCTTACCAAGAGTTGGATCTGATGCGAAACGTGTATGACCTGCTGGGGATCGCCCGTGTCCGAGACTAATGGCGCAATGGGAACTCCAGTTGCTTTGCTGGGTCGTCCCGGTCAGGCGCGTGAGCGCCTGCGCGAAGCACTCGGCCTGGCCGGTGCGCAGGTGGTGCTGGAAGACGAGCCATCGGCGGTCGATGTGCAGATGCTCCGCGACGCAGAGCCGGTGGCGATACTGGTCTCACTCGAACCGTCGATCGAAGACGCGCTCGAAGCGTTGGAGCCGGCTTTCAACATGCCTGGCGTCACGGTGATCTTCGACGAGGCCGAGCTGAGCGTGCGGCGCGAAGGCTGGGAAGCGCAGCGTTGGGTGCGCCATCTGGCTGCAAAACTGCACGGCCACGCCGATGTGTTGCCGCCGGGTACCGAAAGCGAACCGTCGCTGCAGCCGGAGCCGGGTTTGGCGCTTGCCTCGCGGCAACATTCGGACCTGCAGTTGGATCAGCACCTGGAAGCCGCCGCGCATGCGTTCGAAAGCGTGCCCAGCGATGCCTTGTTTGCGCGTGCATCCACGCAGGACGCTGCGCCAGCGACTGCGGAAAAGCCGGGTCTGACCCTGGGCGATTCCAGCACCTGGGGCCTGGTGGACGAAGTGACCGTGGTGGTGCGCCCGCGCGCCGAAGCGGATGTGTCTGCGCTGTCGACCGGCGGATTGTCGCTGGTGGATCTGGAGCACAGCGGCAGCGTCACCGGCGCAGTGCTGGTGATGGCCGGCATCGGTGGGCCGGATGCGATCCGCCGTCTGCTGGCCGCATTGCCGCCGGAATTTCCGCGCGCCGTGCTGGTACGCATGACCCTGGATGGCGGCCAGTACGGCAACCTGGTACGGCAGATGGGGCGCGTGTCTGCGCTGCCGGTCGAATTGGGTGAGGCAGGGCAGGTGGTCGCACCGGGCAAGGTGTATGTGCTCTCCGACGAGGTCGGTGTGCAACAGCACGCCGGCGCGCTGGCGCTCGTGGCGCCGGCCGATCCGGCTGGCCTGATCGCTGCGCTGCCGCCGGCCGACAGTGCGGTGCTGATGCTCAGCGGTGCCAACGAGGCGCTGGTGGAAGCGTCGCTGGCATTGGCCGAGCAGGGTGCCTGGTTGGCAGGGCAATCCACCGACGGCTGTTACGACCCCGCCGCTGCAGCGCGTCTGGCGCGGCAAGGCATTCTGACCGGCGATCCCGCGCAGTTGGCGCAGGCGCTGGCACAGCGTTGGCCGGCATAAGCCGGGCGCTCCCTTTCGAATCGGAATCACGCGATGAGCTACGCCAATAACGACGAAATCCGCGGCGTCCTGATCCAGGCCGGCAGCGAGCGTGTGCTGCTGCCGAACGCGACGGTGGCCGAGGTGATGTCGCGTGTGGCGGTCGAACCGCTACCCGACATGCCGCGCTGGGTGGTCGGGCGTATCGACTGGTACGGCTGGAAAGTGCCGCTGCTGTCGTTCGCACGCCTCAGCGGCATGGGCGAAGAGCCCACTGCAGTCAACAACAAGGTGATCGTGTTGAAGGCGTTGGGCGGCAATCCGGCGCTGCCGTATTTCGCCTTGCTCACCGCTTCGTTCCCGCAGCTGATCTCGGTGCCGCGCGATGGCCTGCTCGCCGACGCGTCCGAAGATGCGCTGCCCGATGGCGTACACATGCGCGTGCTGCTGGGCGAGCAAAGCGCCCTGTTGCCGAACCTGGACGCCATCGAAGCGCAAGTCAGTCAGGTGTTTGCGGCCGCTGCTGCCTGAACGCGGTTGGTGCACCCACGGTGCTCGCCGACAGGCGAGCGCAGTCGCACAGTGCAGCAGATGCGCGTTGCATTGCTTGATCGGTGATGACGGGGTTGGTTGCAGGCGAGTGCTCTAGCTCACGCACCGGATGAGGCACTGCGTTTCGGGGATGGCTTGCGGAGCGTGATCTCTATGCATCAGGCCGATGCACGTTGCAGCGAGACGATGCGCATGTGCGAGGCGGGCATGTTGAGAGCGCGGCGGCCATGAGTCTTGCGGTATTTGCGCCGGTCCGGCACGCCGACGGCGTGGTGCTATGCGATCTAGCCATTGTCGACCCGGCTGCAATGGCCGACTACCACACGCGTAACCGCGCACACCTGGCTGATGCCATGCCGCTGCGGCCGCCTGCATTCTACACCGCCGACGGTTGGCGCCGCCTGTGTATCGCATACCGCAGCGCAGTGCCTGGCGAGCGTGAATTGCAATTGGTGTTGCTGCAGGGCGAGCAGGTGATCGGCACCACCGGGTTCACCCAGATCCAGCGCGGTGCATTCCAGGCCTGCCACATGGGCTACGGCCTGGACGCAGCGCAGCAGGGGCGTGGCTTGATCCACTGGGCAGCCACGCAAGGAATTGCATTTGCCTTCGGCCCGCTTGGCCTGCATCGGGTGATGGCGCAATACGTGCCGGAAAATCTGCGCAGTGCGCGTGTGCTGCAGCGGCTTGGCTTCCAGATCGAAGGCCATGCTCGGCGTTATCTGCAGTTGAACGGCCACTGGCGTGACCATGTGCTGACCAGTCGGTTGCGCGAGGACGATACCCCTGGCGAAGGCACGGTGGATGGTGGGCCGGCTTAGGGCGCAGCGCCGGAGAGCTTGAGCCGTAATTCATCGGCGGCTAGATTGCTGTCTTGCGCAAGCTCGATCTGCGTTGGCCAGCCGCGTTGTTCGAGTTGATCGCGCAACCGCGCCACCCAGGTCTGCACCACCGCTGCATCCGGCGTGGCAGCCATGATCCGGATCGTGTCCGGTGGCTGTGTGACCCCAGACGCCGCGTAGCCCATCAGCCACTCGCGTGGCGGTGTGGAGAGCTTCAACGATGCAGTGCGGTGTATCTCGCCGCGCGTGTCTTCATCGCGCGGCGTCGGCGCCTGTTGTTTCGCCGTGTTGCCAGCCGCTTGCGGCGACGAGCTTGCACGAGACGCTTCAGGCTGCGGTTTGCCGAGCTGCCGCTCCCGTCGCAGGACCGGTGCACCCGTTGGCGCAGCAAGCGGCGCGGCACGTGATATCGGAATTTCGCTCGTCGCAGTCGGGTTGACTGCCGAGCGCTCGAGGCGCACCGACTGCTCTAGTGACGGCACCGGCGTCGGCGCTGGTGCACGCTTGGGTGGTAATGGGGGTGGGGCGCTGCTGTCCGTACGCGCTTCCAACGCGCCAGTTGCCTGCACGTCGTCATTGCTCGCGGCGATGGGTGCAGGTGGGGGCGGCGGTGCCATCTGTGGTTGCGCATCGTCTTGCGCCGGCTCCGACACCATTGCCGGCAGGGCAGGCATCATCTCGGCTGGTGGCGTGGAGGCAGGCGGCCGCACCACACGTGCAGGCAGTGGCGCGCTGGCCGGGGCCGGCATGGCAGCTGGCGCTAGTTCCGGTAGTGGCGATGCTGGCCGTCCCGCCACCTGCGCTGCGGAAGCGGGTTCGTCGGCGGGTGCCGGTGCAGGTAATGCGGGACCATGCAAGCTGCCTTCTGAGGCGCGATCTGCTCCGTCTTCCGCAGCGCGGTGAACGGAGATCGTTTCTGATTCGGCCGTCGCAGGGACAGTGGCAGCCGGTGTGGGTGCATCCGGCACGGGTCGACCGGCCTGCCATTGCAGGCCGACGCCAACGACCAGCGTGACCGAAGCAGCGAGCGCCAGGGGCGGCATCCAGCGCCGACGTCGGACACTACGTCGGGCGGGCGCTGCGTTGCTGGTGGATGTGGCGGGTCCAGCGGATGCCGTTGACGATACCGATGCCGGCTTTGAACCCGATGGCGAAGTTGAAGCAGCAGAACCCGGACTCGAACTCGAATCCTGATTCGAAGACCCATCAGCACCTGTGTGCGACAAGAGCGGCACCGCTGTAGACGTGCCAACAGACGGCGGTGCAGCTGGAGATCCAGACACCGATTCAACGTCAGAACTCTCTGCCATGTCCGCTGCACCAGAGACCACCGGCATCTCATCGGTAGCGCTACGCGTCTGTTGCGCAATCCAGCTGCGTGCTGCCTCGCTCACTGGCGCGCCCAGGGTGTGGTCGGCAGTGTCGCCCTGCGCAAGACGTGCCTGCACTGCCGCGCGTTGTGCCGCTTGGGCGTGTTCGGCTTGCGCGGCCGCGGCAGCGAACATGCCGGGCATCGTGGCGGGTGTTTCGAACTGCAGCGTGTCGGGCATTGCGTTCGCTGCGTTGCGTTCGGCGTCGGCGTGCTGCGCTGCGTGCGCAAACCAGGCGTCCATCGACGTTGGCGGGGTATGTCGCGGCAGCGCGCGCAGCAGTGCAGCAAGGCCATCGCGGCCGGCGATAAAACGATCGAAGGGCGTGCTCACGGCGCGGCCTCCAGGCTCATGCGCAACTTTGCGAAGGCGTAGCGCAGCCGGCTCTTGACCGTTTCAAAGCCTTCGCCGATCACATGCGCGATCTCTTCGATACCGAGCTCGGCGAAGAAGCGCAACACCACCACTTCGCGCTGCGCATCCGGCAGCGCCATCAGTGCGGCACGCACGCGATGTTGTTGTTGGCCGAGCATGGCCAGTTGTTCGGCGCTCAAATCATCATCGGGCAGTTGCAGATGCGCATCGTCCAGCGCCACCGAGGTGGTGTGATACGCGCTGCGGCGGGTGTCGAGCCAGGCATTGCGGCCGATCTGGAACAGGAAGCTGGTGAAAGCGGCTTGCCCGGGGCGATAGTCGCTGCAGCGGGTCATCAGCTTGACCCAGGTTTTCTGCGCAAGGTCTTCGGCCTCGCTCAGATTGCCTTCGCACAACCAGGCCAGGAAGTTGAACAAGGCGCGGTTATGCCGCTTGAATAGCTCGGTTGCCGGTTGTTCGACAAAGCCATTGGCGACGAGGAGCATGAGCTCCTCGTCGGGAAGATGCGCAAGATCGGCAGGGTGCATGCGCTCAGTATAGGCAAGCGCCGCGCGCATCAGTCGGTATTGGCGAGCGGCCGGGTGCTCAGTGCGTCGGCCTGCTGCACCAGCTGCAGGAAGTCGGCGCGATAGCCGAAGCGGTCGTCGCCCAGGCTGTTGGCGGCCAGGGCACGCACCTGCGGATAATCCCAGCCCCGCAGCTGGTTGCCGCCACGCAGACGCTGCCCGAAACCGGCCACCGCAGCAGAAAAACGGAAGGCATCGCTGGTGGCATTCAGTGCCTTACGTTGACTGCTGCGGACCACGGTATCCAGCAGCTGGCTGCGCTGTGCATCGGGCAGTTTGTAGCGCAGTTTGACGTGCGCCAGCTCGCCGGAGAGGGGGCGTGCCTGCTGACGCTGTGCAGCGCTTGCATAGCGCAGCGGGTCGACCGATGCGTTGCCGTTGACGGGGGTGATTTCGTACAAGGCGGTGACGGTATGACCGGCGCCGATGTCGCCTGCATCGACCTGATCGTTATTGAAGTCCTCGTCGCGCAGCGCGCGGTTTTCGTAGCCGATCAGGCGGTATTCCTTGACGGTCTGCGGATTGAATTCCACCTGGATCTTGACGTCACGCGCAATGGTGGCAAGCGTTGCGCCCAGCTCGTGCGTGAGCACCTTGCGTGCTTCCAGCGGCGTATCGATGTAGGCGTACGCGCCGTCGCCGGCATCGGCCAATTGCTCCATCAGCGTGTCGTTGTAGTTGCCAGTGCCGAAACCGAGGGTGGACAGTGCGACGCCGGAGCGGCGCTTTTCGGCCACCATGCCCTTGAGTTGATCGAAGTTGGTGACGCCGACATTGAAGTCGCCATCGGTGGCGAGCAGGATGCGGTTGATGCCGCCACGTAGATACCCTTGCTGCGCCGCTTTGTAGGCGAGCTCGATCCCGCTGGCGCCAGCGGTGGACCCGCCCGATTGCAAGGCGTCGATCGCTTCGACGATACGCCCCTGCTGATCGCCCGGCGTGGGGGGCAGCACGATCGCGGTGTTGCCGGCGTAGGTCACCAGGGTGATGCGATCTTGTTTGCGCAGCTGACGCACCAGCAGTTTGAGCGAGGACTGCAGCAGCGGCAGCTTGTCCGGCGCGTCCATCGAGCCGGAGACGTCAACCAGAAAGACCAGGTTGGCGGGCGGCAGGTCGGCGGTGGCGATGTCGCGGCCGGCGATGCCCACGCGCAGCAGCAGGCTGTCGTGATTCCAGGGCGTGGTCGCCAGTTCGGTGCGCACGGCGAACGGTTGGCCATTGGTGGGCGCCGGGTCGTCGTAGCGGAAGTAGTTGATCAATTCTTCTACGCGCACCGCATCCACCGGCGGCAGGCTGCCTGCGCTGAGGAAGCGCCGCACATTGCTGTAGCTACCGGTGTCGACATCGATGCTGAAGGTCGAGATGGGGTGCTGCGCGGCCTGCACGATGGCGTTGTCGTCGATGTGCTGGTAGCGCTCCCGGTCTTCGGCGGGTGCGGGGATCACCGGTGGCATCGGCATCCGGTTATCGAGCACCGGGCGACGCCCTATCAACATGGCCGCTGGTGCCTGACGTGACAGGCTATCGGCGCTGATCGGCGCTGGCATCGCCTCGATGGGCGGCGGCGGTGGGCTAGGCGCCGATGGCGGCTCCAATGTATGCGCGGGGGCAGGGACTGCGCGCTGAGCCTGCGGCTTGATTTCCGGGAGCTGGGTGGTCTGGTCAGGTTGCTGCGCTTGCGCGGGTTGTGGCGCGGATTCGGTGCGTGACGGCTCGTCGGGCGATGCAGTGGGTTCGTGCGAGCAGGCGCTCAGCAACAAGGCGAGCGCAATGAGGCTGCGATGGGACATGGGAAATCCTTTGCGTGGCGAAGATGGGATGGATGAACAACCGAACAGCCCGAGGTCGCCGTGCACTGCGCCTCTGTCAGTGAAACGGGCCAGCGCAGCGAATGGGGTTAAACCGGAAGGAAATTTTTTCCCGACCATGCGTGGCTGCGGCAATGCCGCCGATCTCTCGCTCCAAACCGTCTCGCCTGCAGTCCCTTCTCCCACCGGGAGAAGGGTGGGGCGTAGCGCCGGAGAGGATGCGACGAAGAGGACGGCCGTGGCTGCCTCATTCCCTGATCCAGCGCGGCTGCGCATGGTGCTTTTGGTTGGCTGCCGCCAGCTCGATCCATGCATCGGACACACAGCGGCCGGGACAGGATTGGCCCAGCCAAGCGACGGTTGTGCACGGATCCGCACGCGACAACGCCGCAAGAAGGTTTATCCGCACGCGACGCTGCCGCATGATGGAAGGCTGGTGCCGCATTGCGCGTTCACTCGTTTCCATCATGGAGTTGCCCACATGATTCAACGTCGTCACTTTCTCAAGAGCGCCACGCTGGGCGCGATCGCCTCCGGCCTGGCCGGCTGGGGCGCACGTGCGCAAGCCGCGGTGGGCGCCACGCCGGGCGTGCGGCAGACGGCGCTGCCGCGGGGTGCGGCGCGGGTGATTTCCACCTGGGACTTCGGTATTGCCGCCAATCAGGAGGCGTGGAAGATTCTCAGCAGCGGTGGTATCGCGCTCGATGCCGTGGAAGCAGGTGTGCGCGTACCGGAAGCGGACCCGACCAATCCCACTGTTGGCCTGGGCGGTTATCCGGACCGCGACGGGCGGGTGACGCTGGACGCCTGCATCATGGATCACCTGGGCAATTGCGGTGCGGTGGCAGCGCTGGAAGATGTGGTGCATGCCATTTCGGTGGCGCGCGCGGTGATGGACAAGACGCCGCACGTGATGTTGGTCGGCGATGGCGCGCGGCAGTTTGCATTTGAGCAGGGCTTTCCGAAGACCAAGCTGCTGACCCCAAGCTCGGAAGCGGCCTGGAAGCAGTGGTTGAAGACCTCCAAATATTCGCCGGAAGCCAACGTCGAAAACCGGGCCTGGCGCGATGCCAAGTTGCCTGGTGGTAAGGACAATCACGACACCATCGGCATGCTGGCGCTGGATACGCACGGCAATCTGTCCGGTGCCTGCACCACCAGCGGCATGGCGTGGAAAATGCACGGTCGCGTGGGCGACAGCCCGATCATCGGGGCGGGCTTGTACGTAGATAACGAAGTAGGCGGCGCAACCTCGACCGGTGTGGGCGAAGAAGTGATCCGGAATGTCGGTAGTTTTGCGGTGGTGGAAATGATGCGGCATGGCAAGTCGCCGGCCGATGCGTGCCGAGAGGTGGTGATGCGGCTGATCCGTCGCAAGCCAGAGCTGACGCGCACATTGCAGGTCGGGTTCCTGGCGATGAACAAGCGCGGCGAAGTGGGGGCGTTCGCGATCCAGAAGGGCTTCAGTTACGCGGTGTGCGACGCGCAGCGGCAGGATCTGTTGGTGCCTGGTGAGAGCCATTACACCAGCGAGCCGGCAGCATGACCGCATTGGGGTTGGAAGTGGCCGCCGATTCGGTGGCCTCGGCGTTGGCCGCGCAAGCAGGCGGTGCGATGCGCGTGGAGCTGTGTGGCGGGCTGGATGGCGGCGGACTGACGCCGTCGTTCGGCACATTGGCAGTGGTGCGCGAGCGTCTGCGGATTCCGCTCTATGTGCTGATTCGTCCACGCGTGGGCGACTTCGTGTTCGACGCTGCCGAAGTCGAGGTGATGCGCCGCGATGTGGAGCAGTGCGTGCGGCTTGGCTGCAATGGAGTAGTGCTGGGCGCGCTGGACCGGCATGGGCAGGTCGATCTGCCGACGATGCGTGTGTTGATCGAAGCAGCGGGGTCGTTGGGGGTGACGTTTCACCGGGCGATCGATGTCAGCGCCGACCCGTCACTGGTGCTGGAAGATGCAATCGCGCTGGGCTGTGAGCGGGTGCTGACCTCGGGCGCACGTGCGAGTGCGCTGGAGGGAGTCGACATCATCGCCGCGTTGGTGCGGCAGGCAGGCGGGCGCATCGGCATCATGCCCGGTGCCGGGCTTTCCGAGCACAACATCCGCACCGTCCGGCAGCACACCGGCGCCCACGAATTTCATGCCTCGGCGCGCGGCATGATCGCCGCCCAGGTGCTTTCGCCGCACCCGTATATCCGCGATCTGGGCGGAGACCACCAGCGGACCGATATCGTGCGGGTACAACGGATGGTGGACGCGTTGCAGCAAGCGTGAAACGTGCGCAATAGGTCGTTCGGCCAGCGTAGGCGCTGCCTGACTTGCTAAAGCACGATCACGGCGATGCTCGGCTGGCCGCTGCGCATGGCGCGTTTGCCATCTACTGAAGGCGTGAAGGTTCCGAGCTTGCTTGCTGTTCGTCATCAGAGTCATCGCTGACTTGCTCGGGAATGTGCAGCGTGAAAGCGGGAAAGCGTGCGCGGTCTTGCGGGTATGCGTTGACGATCAGCTCCCGGGTCTTCCACATCTGGACTGCCTTTGCCAGCGTCGCTGCGTCGAGCTGGCTTCCTTGGTGATAAACGAACTGCCCCAGATGATCGACGATGCCCAGGTGCGCGCTCTTCTGCGCCTTCCAGTTGCTGAAGTTCGTGTAGTGGCGGCTGAGGGCTTCCTCGCTCCGGCCTTCGACTCTGGGGGGTGGGCCTGCCATGTCGCCCACCCGTTCCAGGAAATGGCGATCCCTGCTTTCTTCCAGCATTTTCTGCAATACCGGAATCTGGCCGAAGGTGGTTGGAGTGTCGGGCGGGCGCTTTTCTGGAAGATAGGAGGGTGCACCTTCCAGAAAGGGATTTCTTTCCTCATCAATGACAGTGCTCAGCATGGTCTGTGCGGTGTCTTCGATGCGTTCGAGCACAACCTTGTTCAGTTCGAGCGCAACCGTACGAAGCAGTTCGGTGGTGGTCGCCGAAGAGGATGCCCTGGCTCGATTGCCGGGAACAGGGGGCGAGAGACCTGGAGCGGTCGGGCCAGTTCGCTCTGGTTCGGCGGGGCGCGCAAGCGGACGATGTTGGTCCAGTTGCGCTTGTAGATGCGGCGGCACCAGGATGATGCAACTGGCAGGTAATCGGGCGATCAACGAGGGCAGTCTGGAGAGATTGACGCAGCCTCGCAGATCGAGTTCTTCGAGCTGCGTCAGGCGGTCAATGTCCAGCGGCAGCGTGAGCAGGTTGCTGCAGTCTTTCAGATTCAGTCGCTTCAATGGCGCACTGCCGCCGAAAATCGGCGGATAGTTGCGCAGCGCTGTGCAGCCCTGCAAATCAAGCTCCTCCAGCTTCGGCAGTCGATGGATGGCCGGGCCAAGGGCGGACAGCGGGGAGTTGCGTATCTGTAGGGTTTTCAGATTTTGCAGTCTGGTGATGGAAGCCGGAAGCGATGTGATCCCGGTCTGCACCAACTGCAGCCTCCGCAGGTTGACCAAGCCCTCGTGCTCGCCGGATGCATTGGTGCTCGCCAGGTGTTCGGGAAGTTCCGTCAATTCCGGGCAGGCGAGGATGGAGAGCTCGCGTAATCGACCGAGGCTTGCGATGGATGCGGGGAGCGAGCGAAGCGGATTGCGCGCAAGCGTCAGTGTTTCCAGGCCCGCAAATTGCTGCATGGTGTCCGGGAGCTCCATCAACCCCGCCGCGTCGATCGTCATGTGCTGCAGATGAGACAGACGGAATGCCTGGTCGGGAAATCGCGGAAGGGGAACTGAGCGCAGCTCCAGCGCTACCCGCTCCGGTAGCGTTGCGTCCTCCAGCATGTCGGCTGTTGCTTTCAGCGCCCGGTCTGTTCGTGTCTCGACCTCCGGGTTGTTGCTGTTGGCCTGGCGCCACGCGCTGTGCCAGCGATTGCGATTTGCTCTGTAGTGTCGTCGCCATTGCGACAGGACGTCGCGGTACGGGCCAGGCGCTATGGAGCGCCGTAATGGTGAAGCGCCCACGGTCGATGGCACGCGGGGGCGAACCGGCAGCAAGGCCTGCGAATCGGTGGTGACTGAGTGAAAGCGAGAGCGCTCTATGTCGCTGAGCTGTGGCAATTGCGGCGTCTGCAAAGCATTTCCAGCCGCCTCGTCCATCCGCGCGGCGCTGCCGGGTCCGTCGTAGGCAAGAGGCCGAGCGGATGTGGTTGGTCGGCGAGAGGTCTCGGCAGCGGCAGGCGTTGCTGGCGGACGCCCAGACCGGTCACCAGGCACATATCTGGTCAGGCCGCCGAGCATGCCGGTAGGGCGCTCGGGTACGGGGTGTGCAGGTGGGACAGTGCGCGCGGGCGCATCTGCACTGGACGCATTCTGCTCCGGCTGTCCTACAGGTGTGTTCGGCAGGCGCGATTGATCGACGCGTCGCATCGCGTTCCTCTTCTTGGCTGTCGCTCAATGACGATGATCGGCATGCAACGCGACTGGCGAATCCCGAGGGGCGAAGCCATCGTCATCATGACGAAGGATTGGCAGCGTGGCTGCATGCCGTTGTGCAGCGCTCAGACAGCGTTGCGGGGGCGGGCGTCTGGCAGGGACTGCACGCGTCGAACCGACTGGGATCGAGCACCACATGCTTGATTCGTCGGCGCTTCCAGGTGTAGCTGATGTGTACCAGGCCGTCGCGGGTCTGGATCACCGCCGGATAGGAAAACTCGTCTTTTTCACTGTTTTCCAGGGTGAGTACACGCTGCCAGTGCATGCCATCGGTCGATAGCGCCACCGCAAGCGTACCGCGACCATCCCACCACTGCTTGCCGGCGATGCCGGGGTTGTAGACAAGCAGGGCGCGGCCATCGCGCAGCGTCACTGCGTCGGTGCCGGAGTTGGGGTTTTCTACATCCAGCAATCGCATCGGCTGCCAATGCAGGCCGCCGTCGCTGGAGAACGTGCTGAAGAGTTTGTTCTGCTGGCTGCGGCCGAGCGCCTGCAGGCGTCCATCCGGATACAGCAGCAGGCTGGGCTGGATCGCGCCGATCACGTTTGCATCGTTGAACGGCATGCCGCGCTGCCAGTGCGCGCCGTCGTCGTCGCTCCATTCCAGGTGCGCGCGCCAGCCGCGGTCTTCGCTGCTGCTTGGCGCCAGGATGCGGCCGTTGGGTAACTGCACCGGTTTGTTCTTGATCGGCCCGAGGATGCCGTCGGGCAAGCGCTGCGGTGGCGACCAGTGCGCGCCATCATCCGTGGAGACGATGCGTAGCCCCCACCATTGGCGCGGATTGGGTCCGAGCTTGTAGTACAGCTGCACCGGCCCGGTGGCTGACTGAAACAACACCGGATTCCATGCCGGCACCGCAGCGCCATCGGCTCCCGCATGTGCGCCATCGGCGATGCGACGCGGTATCTGCCACTGTTGTGAGCCGCGCTGACTCAGCCAGATACCGACATCGGCCGCACCCTCGTGCGCGCCGCCGAACCAGGCGGCCAGCAGGTGACCGTCGCGCGTTTCCAGCAGCGTTGACGCGTGTGCTTGAGGTGTCGGGGCCGGGTCGGCGATGAACTCGCTGAGCACGATCGGCGAGACCGGTAATTCAGGCGATTGCGCCTGTGCAGCGAACGCACCCAGGCTCGCAACAAGGCTTGCAACGAGGTGGCTCAGCAGGCGTGGCGGAAGCATCGTGGTCCAGTCCTGTGCGGGCGGTAAAAAGACCTGTTCATTATCTATTAAATACCACGTGTCCTGTCCGTCGAGGCGGCGTGGTCGAACTGCATTGCCCGACGCAAGGCGGTGCGGCTGCTTGCTTCCCGGTTGTACGGGCCGGCCTGCACCAGCCTGACCCCGATGACTGGCGCGCACGGCCATCGCCAAGCGCGCTGCCTAGGGAAGGCCTTCACTGCAGCAGATTGCTCAGCAGCATTGCACCCGCGTGCACGATCACACTGATGCCGCGACGCGCACCGAAGCGTGGCAACGCGAGGAGCGAGTGACGCGCACGCCCGCCGCTATCGGGATGGCACAGGGGCGGTGGTGTGGTGGCTGTCGGCGCGGCGCAGCGGGAAACAACCGCGATGAGGTGTTAGCGCCGATTGGCCGGCACCACGCAGACCGCGTGCATCCGTTCACTCAGGAGTGCATTGATGGCTTTCCCAACCATAGTCGATCCGCAGATCACCGATGCCGTCACCCAGACCAACGTCAAGGGCATTGGCCAAGCGCCAGCGTTTGCGATGAGTTCGATTTACCAGAGCGTGGCCCATTCGGGCGGCAGCCTGTTCCAGAATGCGCTCTCTGCACAGCAGCAAAACACCTTGGCACAGGCGTCCACCAATCAGGGCGTGATGCAGACCTACGGTGTGGATACGCGCACTTGCGCGGCAGATGTCGAGAACGTTGTGCAAGGCGGTGCCGCAGACAATCTGAATAGTCTGCTCACCGTGCTCAAGTCGTTCGACACTGCGAAGTAACCGCCTGTGGCGACAGCGTCACGGCTGTCGCCACGCGCGCTAGCGCTAACGCTAACGCTAACGCTAACGCTTCGCTCAGGCGGCGTTGTCGTCGCGCGCTTGCGGCGGCAGCAGCGTCTGTGGCTTTTTGGCCGCTTCGGTCTGGCACAGGAACGTCATCAGGTGTGCGGCCTCGGCACTGCCCATGGGCTTGCTGTGGATGTGCTCTGCAAAGGCGTGTTGGGTGTGCTCCGGCCCTGCGGGGACGGACTCTTGTGCAACGGTAGACGACGACATGCAACGCTCCTGGAACCTGCAATCAAGCCGTCTACGTTGCAAGCAAGCGCATCCGTAACGGAGTCAGCCGGTGATATTGCCTGGAATCTGTGCCGTCCGATACCTCGGCGGTATGCGGGCGGTGCAGCAGCACCGGACGTTCTGATAACGGCGGCTGCGGCCAGGTCTAAAGCGCCAGCGGTAGACATCTGCTCCGGCGGTTATTTTGGATTGCGGCAATAGGGGCCGAAGGTGATGGGGCGTCTTGCAACAACGCAGCGGTTCAAGGGCCGGATCGCAGTGCTTGCGCTTCGTGGCGCAGTGCCAGCTCCGCTGGGCCATCCATGCGGCGTCTTGCATCTTGCCGATCTGGCATGGAGGTACCCAACGGCCGGCTTTATCTGGGCTAAATCGCACCACGCGTGGCCGGGTCGGCGAGTTCGTTTACGGAATCGCGTATTCGTCGCAGCAAGATCGGACGCAGATGACAGGCGCACCATCGCCGCTTTGCACCTGTTGGAGTTTGCTCATGCGTGTCCAGCGTTCCACTGCGCAGCGTCTTGTCACACGCGATTCTGCCGCCGTTGAAACGCCGCCCGCAGCGGAACCGCTGCAAGATGGACGGGGTTGGCCACTGGGGTTGAACGTGCTGCAGCCGCTGCCGCGGCCACTCCCGAAACGCACAAGACGCGATGTGAGCGAGCGACGATCGCACCACCGGGATGCCAACGCCCGAGTCAACGAGGCGGAGACGGCCTATGACGTCTTGGTGGTCGCCAAATACGTGGCCGACCCCTTGCACGGAACCGCGGACAAAACGGCCGAGTTGATCAACGATATTCCCCGCCGCGGCGAACCCGAGCACTCCGCCGATGCCGGGGAGTCAGCGCATCCACCGGCCGACCACGCAGCGGCACCGGATGGCCACCCGCCACACCCACCGCAGACCGACCATCCCGTACAGCCGCACCAGGCGCATGCGCCGCATGCGCCGACGCCGGAGGGGCAGCAGGCGCCGCACGCCGGCGTTGGGCATCCGGCGGATCCGCAAGCGGTTGGGCATTCAGCGAAGGAAGGCATCCTGCACGCCCTTGCCGAGGAAGGCGCGCCGGCAGGCGCATTCGATCTGGCGATGAGCCTGGGCATCAGTGGCGCGATGCTGCCGCTGTCGAGTCTTGCGATCTATGCCGCGTACAAGGAAACCCGTGAAGTTGCCGAGCAGCGCACGCACTTGCGGCAGCGGGAACGCCGCTTGCGTTCGGAGCGAGCGGCATTACACCCTGCATTGGACACGGGAGCGTCGGCAGACGCTGCAAATGCGCACGCGCATGCACTGAGCGAGGCGATCGAGACCAACGCCTACCTGCAGCGGCGAAATGCGCGGGACGGTGCCATTGCTGCGACCTCCATGGCCTCGGCCGGGGTGATCTTCAGCAAGGCAGCGAGCGAATTCGGCATCCAGGGCGGACTGGCAATCGCCAGCAAGAGCGCAAATGCGGCGGGCCTGGTCGGCCACAGCGTCGCTGCCGCAGGTGCGGCTTCTGCGGCGGGCATCGCCGGCACCTTCGTGCTCGCGCCGTTGGCAAGCGTGGCGGCCACCGCATTGGGGGGCACCTTCCTGCACCAGTCGCGTCGGGAAAGGACGCGTGTTGCCGTGGATGTCGGCAGGGTCGAGCGCTTCCTGCAAGACCTCGAAGCTAGCGAACTCAGTCCTGGCGCACAGCGCTACCAGCACTTTGTGAGCACCAAGTTGAGCAAGTACGACCGCTTCTCGCAGAGTTTCAACCAGTGGAACAAGCGCTTCGTTGTGGGTGGAATCACCTACACCGCCAGTACGTTGACCAAAGTCGGCGTCAGCGCGGCCGTCGTTGCCGGTGCCACGGTGGCTGCACCGGTGGGCACCGGCCTGATCATCGGCGCAGGTCTGCTCGGTGCGGCCACGATGGGGGTCGGCAGCCATCAGTTCCTGTTGGCGCACGGCAAGCAGAAGCGCTATCGCAGGTACGAGACCGAGGACATGCCCGGCGTCGATCGCGCGCTACTGGCGGTGGCGGATCTATTGCCTGCACGCGAAGCGGAGAGTGCCGCAGCCCAGGAAGCGCCCGACCCCGCCGACCGTTTGCAGCCAACAGCGGTGGACGTTGCACTGACGCCAGTGGCGGAGGACGCAGCGGGCAGCAGTGAAGACGATATCGTTGTTGAAGCTGATCCCGACCTGGAGCCGAAGCATCGCCAAGGCGTCTGTGCCGCACGCGATACTCAACCGGCAATGCCGGGACTGGCCGCTGCGACTGCCGACAGGTCGAGCGCAAGAGAAGCAGATAACGCTGTTCCCCAACATGGTTTCGAGTTGCGGAGCGCGCTTTACGCCTGCATCGACGGGCAGGAAAAGGCGTTGGACGCGTTTCTGCAGAGCGGTGCCGACGACCTGCAGAAATCACATCCGGCCAAGCCGCGCTCGACAGATCAGAGCAAGGGGGCGGGTCGAGCGGCACATGCGGCGCCGTTGAGTCGGCGCGTCAATGCAGCCCTGCGCGCGGCAGCGAACTATGGGCGCGCGGTACTGACCGGTAAGCCGCAGGAGGCTCGAGGCAAGGCGATGCGCAGTCATGCCAAGCACAGCGCGGTGCTGACCGAAACCGCGCTTGCGCAGTGGCTGCAAACGCCCGGCTCGGTGAAGTCGCAGATCGCCTACATGCAATGCTGCCTAGAACTGCAGAAGAAGTATCTCGACGCCAAGCTCAGCGCGCAGGCGGACCTTCCGCAGCCCGAGGTGCCTGATGATCAGGGTGCTCATGTCGAAACGCCGGTGGCGATGGCCGATCTGGCGCCGGAACGTCTGCTGACGCAATTGCACCAAGCGCGCACGCGCGACGACACCCAGCGGCGAGCCGTCAGCCTGATGCTCCAGGAATTGGAGATGGCCGCGGAGGAGCTGGCAGCCCCCGATGCGCGAAGCCAGGCGCGCGCAGCCGCCAGGATGCCCGGTTTGCAGCAGCGCCTGATCCGGTTGCTGACCTCGAATGCGATCGTGCCGCAAGAAGGCATTGCAGGTTTCGCCCGGTTCTGTATGAAACAGGCCCGGCAGCACACGACCCATATGCGCGGCACGCTGCTGGCGACCGAGGTCCAGGCAGCACGCATCCGCGAACACGCTGCGGCCGCAGCCCCTGCGTCCACGACCTGATGGCGGCTGTGCGAGCGAGCACCAGTCTGCAGCAGCCGCCTTGTGAGACTCACTCCTTCGGCTTGAGCCACACCTGCTGCTTCAGGCCGCGCACGCTCGGGGTGGCGACATCGTCCAGGTCGAACACCACCACGGTGTTCTCGCCCTTGCGCTGGAACGGCGCGGGGAAATACAGCGCGGTCTGCGGGCCGATGTTCCAGTGGCGGCCGAGGTTGACGCCGTTGGCCCAGGCAAAGCCTTTGCCGAAGGCGCGCATGTCCAGGTAGGTGTCGGTCGGCGTGCCGATGCGCAGGGTGCCGCGATGGAAAGCCGGGCCCTGCACGGCCTTGCGGGTCCAGCCGCGGATGCTGTAGGGCGTGCGCATCGGCAGCGGGAAGGCCTGCCAGCCGGTGAGTCGCTGGTTGTCCAGCAATACCGGGTCGACCAAGCCGGCTCGGCCGTCGGCCATGCGCGGGCCGTAGTTGATGCGGCCGCTGTTTTCGACCAAGACATCCAGGGTGTGCTGACCTGCAGGAATATCCACATCGAGGGACACCTGCTGCAAACGCCGTTCAACGCTGCCGACCGGTTTTTGATCCACGTACACCCGCGCCACATCGCGCACGTCGCCCAGATACAGCGGGCCCTTGCGCGGGCCGGTGACGGTAGTGCGGTAGAGGATATAGCCGTAATCCTGGCCGAACTGTTCCATCGGCTGCGGGGTATCGATGGCGATCGGCGCGGGAAGGTTGTTCCAGAGCGAGGCCGATTCGCGCAACGGGGTGTCTGGCAGCGTGGTGGTCGCGATCGGTGCCGGTAATGCAGGCGGCTGCACGCCGGTGACGCGGGCGATGGCATCGCGCATCAACGCGAACTTCGGGGTGGGGCGGCCGGCTTCGTCAAGGATGGCGTCGTAATCGTAGCTGGTGGTTTGCGGTGCGTAGTGGTCGCTGGGAGTGTTCTGGAAATTGGCGCCATTCATGAAGCCGAAACTGGTGCCGCCGATGAACATGTAGAGATTGGCGGAGTAGCCCTGGCGCAGGATCCACTCGAACTCTTCGGCCTGTTGTTTGGCATCGGTGGCGGCATGCGGCTTGCCCCAATGGTCGAACCAGCCGGCCCAGTATTCGCCGACCATACGTGGTTGCTCGGGGCGGAACGTGATCAGTTTGTCGAATGCGCTCTTGGCTTCGCCGGGGGCGAAATTCACCACCGCCAGGGTGTCGGGCAAGGTGCCGTTGGCGAGCATGTCGGCGCCATCGGAGGTGAACAGCAAGGCCTTGTCGAAACCGGCCTTGACGTACATGGCCCGGTTGTCGGCCATGTAGGCATGGTCGTCGGCGTAGGAGCCGTATTCGTTCTCCACCTGCACGGCGATGATGGGCCCGCCGTTGTGGTTGAGCAGCGGCTGCACCTGTTTTGCCACCGCATCCAGATACGCCTGGCTGGCGGCGAGAAAGCGCGGGTCGCGGCTGCGCACGCGGATGTTGTCCTTGCCGAACAACCAGGCCGGATACCCGCCGGCTTCCCACTCTGCGCAGGCGTAAGGGCCTGGCCGCAGGATCACGTTGAGCCCTTGCGCGGCGGCTTCGCGCACGAACGCGGCCACATCGTTGTTACCGGAAAAATCGAACTGGCCTTGTTGCGGTTCGACCAGGTTCCAGAACACATAGGTTTCTACCGTGTTCAAGCCCAGCGCATGTGCTTTTCGCAGGCGGTCTTTCCAGTAAGCGCGCGGAATGCGCTGGAAATGGATGGCGCCGGAAAGCAGTTGATAGGGCTTGCCATCGCGCACGAATTGCGTGCCCTGCGTGCCGACGCTCGGCCAGCGGTCGGTGTCTGCGGCTACAGCGGCGACAGGAAGTGCGAACGCAAGGGCCAGGACGAGCGGTGCAAGGGTCGTGCGCAGCATTGACGATTCTCGGCGGTAACGAATGACGGGTGATGGCGGCGGATGAGGCTTTGGCTGGATCGGCGTTGATGTGTTCCCTCATCCACCCTTCGGGCCCCTTCCCCCGCTTGCGGGAGAAGGGGAGTGAGCAAGAACTGCGTGCGTGAGACGGAGTGGCAAGGCCCGTCTGCCGGCGGCGCAAGGTTCGTGCTTGCGCGGGGCCGGATTGCCTCGGCTATGCGTTGGCTAGGCGAACGACGGTGGCAGGTCCTGCTTGTTCGCGCCGAACGCCGGATTGGGCTTGGCGCCCATCTCGAACTCCAGCGTGCCGCCTGCGGCAAGATCGGCATGACGCAGCCAGGCGCGGTTGGTCGGTGTACCGTTCCACTTCAGCGACTGTACGTAAACGTTTTGCGCACTGTTGTTGTTGGCGACGATGCGCAGCGTGCGGCCGTTGCCCACATCCAGGGTGGCTCGCTTGAACAGCGGGCTGCCCACGATGTAGTTGCCGCTGACCGGGTCGACCGCATACAAACCCAGTGCACTGAGCACGAACCACGCGCTCATCTGCCCGCAGTCTTCGTTGCCGGACAGGCCGTTACGTGCGTCGTGATATTGCGCGCGCAGCAGGCGGCGCACCATCGACTGGGTCTTGTAGGGCTGGCCGGCGTAAGCGAACAGATACGCCACATGGTGGCTGGGCTCGTTGCCGTGCGCGTACTGACCGACCATGCCGTCGATATCCGGCGGTGCATCGGCGGGCAGTTCGGAGCTGGTGGAAAACAGCTCGTCCAACTTGGCGACGAAACCGTCGCGGCCACCGTACAAGTCCATGTACCCATACAGATCATGCTGGTTGAGGAAGGTGGCCTGCCAGGCGTTGGATTCGGTGAAATCGCGCCACTTGGCGATGTGCCCCATACCGCGCGGATCGAAGGGTTTGGCCCAGCTGCCGTCGGCAAGCCGCGCCTGCACGAAGCCGCTGTCGCGATTGAACACGTTGCGGTAGTTGCGCGAGCGTTCGCGCAATGCGCGCGCATCGGCGCTGGCGCCTGCGGCTTGCGCCAGATGTGCGCAGGCCCAATCGTCGTAGGCGTATTCGAGCGTGCGGCTGACCGCCTCGTCCACCTTGTCGGCGGGGATGTAACCGAGCTTGCGGTACTCGCCCAGGCCATGCGTGGTGTCGTCCATCGCACGTTTGCGATAGGCCGGCCACGCGGCTTTGTAGTCGATGCCGGTGAAGCCCTTGGCGTGCGCCTCGGCCAGGACCACGGCCGAGTGGTAGCCGATCATGCAGCCGGTCTCCACGCCCTGCAGCGGCCAGATGCCCACGCCGTCCGGGCATTCGTTGGCGCCGCGCACCAGACATTGCACCAGATCCGGCACACGCTCGGGTTGCACCAACGTCAGCAAGGGATGCAATGCGCGGTAGGTGTCCCACAGCGAGTAGGTGCTGTAGTTGTGATAGCCGCTGGGCGCGGTGTGGATCTTCAAATCCATGCCGCGATAGCGGCCATCCACGTCGGAGAACAGCGTGGGCGCCAGCAGGCTGTGATACAGACCGGTGTAGAAGATGCGCCGTTGCGCATCGTCATCGCTGTCGATGCGCACGCGGGCCAGTTCTTTTTCCCAGGCGGCGACGGCCTGTGCATGCACGCGCGCGAAGTCGAAGTCCGGCAATTCGGCGTCGAGGTTGGCCAGCGCGTTGTCGGCGCTGACGGCCGAGATACCGACCTTGATCAACAGCGGGGCGTCGGAGGCATCCGGGTAATGCAGCGCGGCCTTGAGGTGGGTCCCGTCGATGCTGCGCGTGCCAGCGGCCAGCGGTTGGTCTTGGTTGTACAACTGCACGTGTTTGAAGGGGCGCGACAGGCGCATGGCGAAATAGATGTAACGCCCTTGCGCCCATTGATACACGCGGCGTCCGCCGGTGAGCGTGCGTTCGTCGACCACACGCAACTGCGCGTCGCTGACGCGGGTGGGAATGCCCGGTTTGTCCTGCATGCCGTGGCAGAGATCCAGCAGTACGTGCGCCGGTTTACCCTTGGGGAAGTGATAGCGGTGCAGGCCTGCGCGTGCGGTGGCGGTGAGTTCGGCGTGCACGCCGCTGTCCTTGAGGCGCACGCGGTAGTAACCGGGCGATGCAGCTTCGTCGGCATGGTCGTAGCGCGAGCGGTAGCCGGCATCCGGGTTGTCGAGCGGGCCTGGGACCAGTTTGACCTCGCCGGTGGCGGGCACCAGCAGGAAGTCCAGCATGTCGCCGATGCCGGTGCCGGACAGATGCGTGTGCGAAAAGCCCATGATCGAGCCGTCGGACTCGTGGTATCCCGAGCACGAATCCCACACCGCGTTGTAGGTGTCCGGGCTGAGCTGCACCATGCCGAACGGCAGCGTGGCTCCGGGGAAGGTGTGGCCATGGCCGCCGGTACCGATGAACACATCCACATGTCGGGTGAGATCGGCGTGGGTGCGTGCATCGGCCGGAAGTGCGTAATTGCCGGCGCGCGCGCGCGCCAGGTCGGGCAGGCCGACGCCGCCGAACAGTGCTGCGGCGATGGCGCCTTGGAGAAAACCGCGTCGTGTTGCCATGTGTGTGGTCTCGGAAAACGTGGGCCGATGCGTAGTGCCCTCATCCGCCCTGCGGGCACCTTCTCCCGCACGCGGGAGAAGGAAGGAATCAGGCGTTTCTCAGAGCAATCAAGCGCTGCGCGCGGTGTTCAGGCGCTACGCAGCAGCTGGGGTTTACGGTGATGCAGGTCGATGATCAGTTCGCCGAACAAGGTATTGGCCCAGGCGAACCAGTCGCGGGTGAAGGTGCGTGGGTTGTCCTTGTCGAAGGCTTCGTGCATGAAACCGGTGCCGGCATGCGTGGTTTTCAACCACTGCAGGCATTGGCGCAGTTGGGCGTCGTCGTCGCTGACCAGTGCGTATTGAATGATCGACATCGGCCAGATCGTGCCCATGCCGCTATGCGGGCTGCCCACGCCTTCGGCCGCTGTGCCGCGCGAAAAATACGGGTTGCGCTCGCTCCAGGCCAGCTGGCGCGTGCGCAGGAACACCGGGTCGCTGCGCTCGCAGCAGCCCAGATAGGCCAGGCTGAGCAGGCCGGGCGCGTTGGCGTCGTCGATAAACAACTGGTTGCCGAAGCCGTCCACTTCGAACGCCCAATAGGCCTGTCCGTCGGCATCGCGCTGCTGGCCGAACTGACGTGTGGCGGTTTCCACTTCATCGGCCAGCGCCGTGCATTCGGCGGTGAAGGCGGCGTCGCGATGCAAGGCCGTGCTCATCGCGGCCAGCTGACGTAGCGAGGCGACCGCAAACAAATTGGCCGGCACGAATAACGGGAAGACGCAGGCATCGTCGGAGGGGCGGAACATCGAGTGGATCATGCCGTTGGGTTTGGTCGGCTGGCCGTAGCCTTCCAGCACCAGCGTTTCGGTGGCCAGCGGCGAGGGCCGCTGGAACACGTACGGGCCACGGTTGTCCATCCGCTGCTGCTCGCGGAAGGTCTTGACCACCAGGTGCATCGCCGTGCGCCAATCGTCGTCGAACGGTGCGGCATCGCCGGTGGCGCGCCAGTATTCGTGCGCGATGCGGATGGGGTAGCACAGCGAATCCACTTCCCACTTGCGCTCGCCCACGCCGGGCTTCATTTCGGTGACGTCGTTGAGCGACCACTTCAGGCGCTGGGTTTGGCCATCGGGCAGGAAGGCGTTGGCATACGGGTCGAGTCGGATGCACGCGGCCTGGCGCTGGATCAGGCCATGGAACATGCGGCGCAACGCGGGGTCGTGCCTGGCCAGCGGGACGTACGGGTGCACCTGTGCGGACGAATCGCGCAGCCACATCGCGTGGATGTCGCCGGTGATGACGAAGGTGTCCGGTTTACCGTTGCGGGTGCCGGTTTCCACGGTGGTGTCGAGCGTGTTTGGGTAGCAGTTCTCGAACAGCCAGGCCAGTTCGGGGTCGGCGATGCGCGATCTGATCTGCGCGATCTGTTGCTCGACCGCTTTGCTGACAAAGCGGCGCTGCGCCTTGGGCGGGCGCTTGCTGACGAAGGCGCCGGCCGCGCTGGATGGGCTGGCGGCGGGCGCGGCCGCAAAAGCGGGCAGGGCACCGGCGAGCAGGCCGGCGCCGGCACTGGCGCCCAGCAGCTGAAGGATGTCGCGGCGGGTGTGCATGACCTGGAACTCCTTGGGTTCGGCAACAGGCCTGCACCACAAACGCCGCTCCAGCCGCCGCGTCACTCGCTGGCTACTGATGAGACCTATGCATGACCAATTCCCGATGACCATACAACGTGTGCGCCGAATGTGCATAGTGCGTTCGCACAATCCGGCGCCGTATGCCTTGCGATTGCGCTACACACCGTGTCATTGGCGCCATCGGCCTCGAACCGCGCTAGAGCCAGCGTGCCCCTGTCACTCCAGCGCGGCGGCAATGGCACTGCCCCGACATCAGCCCACCGCATGCCCCCGCCACTGTGCTGGCCCCGCGCAGTGGCCATCGTCGTGCGCATGGCCGAACAATTCGTCGAGCAGCCGCCGCGCCGGGCTCCATTCGCCGATCGCCGGATGGATCAGCATGGCCTTGCAGGCGTCCAGGTGGCTGCCGCTGAGGGCCGCGTCGATGGCTGCGTGCTCGTAGGCCTTGACCGTGCGCACCAGCCCCTGCACGGCGCTTGGCAGCGGCGCGGCCGGGATCGGCACGATGCGGTCGCGGTCGATGTCTGCGGCAATTTCCACGATGTCGTCGTCGGCTAGCTCGGCCATCGCGCCCTGGTTGCGCACGTTGACCACATGCCGGGCGGGGCGGGCACCGGTCAGCGCGCTCATCACATCCACTGCGATGCGGTGATAGCCGGTGCTGGCGCGGAACGGGTCGGGCTGTGGTGCCAGGTCGGGCGCGAACGCCGAACCGGCCTCGGCTTCCAGCTTCATGTACGAGCCGGAGCGCTGCGCCAGGTAGGCGGCGTAGGTTTGCACCGCGCCGGTGGTGTCGCCGGCATCCAGGCGGCTGCGAAGGTCGCCGATGAGCGTGCGGTTGAGCCGCTCGATCTCGCCCCCACGGCTCGCGCCGCTGGCGCGCTGGTTCTCCAGGGCGCGACGACGCTCGTAGAAGAAATACAGGTATTCGGTGGGGATCAGCCGCAGCGCCCGCAGCATGTCAAAGTCGAACAACGGCGCCAGGTACAGCTGGCGCAGGATGGCGTCGTCGGCAAGCACGCGGTCGAGGATGTCTTCGCCACGCAGGCGCACGCCGCGGATCCAGCCCAGATGATTGAGCCCGACGTATTCGCATTCCACATCGGCGGCTGGCTCGCCGAGTGCGCGCGCGATGTTGTGGAATAGCTCCACCGGCGTATCGCAAATACCGACCACGCGCGCGCGGGTATGCGCGCTGATGGCCTGGGTGATCAGGCCGGCGGGGTTGGTGAAGCTCACCAGCCAGGCGTCCGGGCTCAGGCGTTCGATCATGCGCGCCTGTTCGATCGCCACCGGGACCGTGCGCAGCGCCTTGGCGACACCGCCGGGGCCGGTGGTTTCCTGGCCGGAATAGCCGTGGGCAATGATGGTGTGCTCGTCGGAGGCACGCTGCGCAATGCCGCCGACGCGGATGCTGTTGAGCACGAAATGCGCGCCTTCGATCGCCGCTTCCAGTGAGGGCGCCGCATGCACCTGCAACGCACCGCCGGCCTCGGCCACGATGGCGCGGCCCATCGCCACCATCAGCGCCAACCGCTCCTGGTCCGGGTCGTACAGCACGATCTCGCGCGCGCCCAGCGCTTCGGCGGCTTCGTTGACGCCGTACACCACCAACGGCGTGCGTACGCCGCCGCCGCCGATCAGGGTGAGCTTGCGATTGTCGACAGAACTGCTCATGAAATGTCCTCGTGTGTGGGGGGATAAAAGAAACAGGCCGTCGAGCGCGCCGAGCGCGCTGCAGCAGGCCGCGCCCGCATGGCAGCCGTGTTGTGCGCTCTCGTCCAGCGACAGGCCGCGTCGTTGGGCGGCAATAAAGCCGGCATCGAACGCATCGCCAGCGCCGGTGGTGTCGCGCACCGGCACGATGGGTGCGGCGACCCGGCGCGCGCCGTCGGCATCGATGACCATCGCGCCGGCAGCGCCGCGCTTGATCACCGTCTGGCGCAGGCCGAGCGCGCGGGCCCATGCCAAGCAGGCGTCTGCGTCATCGCCGCAGCCCATCAGCGCGGCTTCCTTCTGGTTAGGCAAAAACCAGGTCACCGCGCGGCAGGTGGCGTGATTGGCGGTATCGGTTAGCCATACCGGGCTGAAGCCGACATCCAGCGAGGTGCTGCAGCCGGCACGCGCCAGCAGCGGCAGGAGGGTCCGCGCCACCGCAGCAGACAGCGGCAAGGCGAAGTGCACGTGGGTGGCCGCAGACATCGCAGTGATGGAGTCATCGCGTAGTAGGAGCGCACTCAGATCGGCATTGGCGCCGTGATACGTGAAGAACGATCGGTCGTCCTGTAGCGATACGCTGGTGGTGACGCCGGTGCCGGCCGGCGAGTCGATCAGGCCATCGGCGGACACACCAAACGCGCTCAGGCGCTGCGCGAACACCTCACGGTCCTGCGCACCGATCGCACCGAGCACGCGCACGCGACAGCCCAGCCGTGCGAGCGCACAGGCGGTGATGAGTGTGCCGCCGCCGAGTTCGCGCCTGTAATGGCGCGCAAGCGCTTCTTCGCCGGGGGCCGGCCAACGCTCGAAGCCGCTGAAGATATGGTCGAGATAGACCTCACCAACCACCATGAGGTGCTTGGTGCTCATTGCAGCTGGAACGGCCATGCGCGCTCCCTCCGTGCCTGGATCAAATACAACGCACTGCCCACGCACAGCGCCAGTACCGCAGCCAGTACGCGGTGGCCGGGGCTGGTGGCAAGCAGGTAGAGCCAGCCGGCTACGCTGATCAACAGCGGCCAGGGGTAGAGCGGCATCGAAAACGCACGGCGTCGCCGCTTGCGTCGCAACAGCACCACTGCCAGGCATTGCGCCAGAAACTGGAACAGGATCTGGATGATCATCAAGGTGGCGATCAGATCATCCAGCGACAGCAGGCAGGCCAGCACCGACGTTGCACCGACGAATAGCAGCGACACGGTAGGAAAGCCGCCACGCGGATGCAGCCGTGCAAACACGCCGAAGAATTGCCCGGCCGCGGCGGCCGCATACGGCACCCGCGAATACCCCAGCAACACCACCAGCGCCGAACCCCAGCTCGCCAGCACGATCAACGCCACCGCCAAGGTGCCGCCGGCGGGCCCGTAAATGGTCTGCATGAAGTCGGCCATGACCGCCTTGGAGTGCGCCGCCTGCTGCCAGGGCAGCACGCCGAGCAAGGTGACGTTGAGGCCCAGATACAGCAGCGCCACGATCGGAATCGAGACCAGCACGGCACGTGGAATGTTGCGGCGTGGCTTGCGGATCTCGCCACCCAGCATGCACACGTTGTTGTAGCCGCCGTAGTCGTACACCGCGATCAATGCGACCGCGCCGAAGCCCAGCCAGAACCCATGCGATGAGGCCGGGCGCGCACGCATGAAGTCCGCCGCAATGCCCATATCGAAATGCAGCACGCCGCTGCCGATGATCCACACGCAGGCACCGATTACCACCGCACTGACCAGCAGCGACAGCAGTTGCACCGAGCGCACCTTGCGATACAGCAGCAGCGTGTTGAAGGCACACAACGCCATTGCCATGGCGGTGAGCTGGGCATGGCCCAGGCCGGGCAGCAAGAACGCCAGATATTGCACGCAGCCCACCGCCGCCGAGCCCACCGACAGCGGTGCGGTCAGCAGCGTTTGCCACAGGTACAAAAACCCGAACAGGCGCCCCCAGCGCTCGCGGCCGTACGCTTGGCGCAGGTAGTGGTACGGCCCGCCCGAGCGCGGAATCGCAGCGCCGAGTTCGGCCCACACCAGCCCATCGCACAAGCACAAGAACGCGCCGGCCACCCAGCCGATCAAGACCGATGGCCCGGCCAACGCCGATAGCGCCAATGGGATGGTGATGAACGGGCCGATGCCGATCATGTTGAGCAGATTGGCCGACAGCGCGCTCCAGAAACCCAGCGTGCGCGGCGGCGCGGCGGCAGCTGCGGTGGACGATGGCAGCACCACCGAGGGGCTCAGCATGCGCTGTACGCCACATGCGTGTTGCTTGCTGCAGCGGTCGCGCCATGTGCAGCGCGTAAGTTGTCGGCGGAGTGGATTGCGGTGGCTTGCAGTTGATGCAGGTCCAGCACCAACACCGCGTTGTTGCCTTTGCGCAACCATGCGCCAGGGCAGAACAGACACTGCTGCGGCCCGATGTTCCAGTAGCGGCCCAACAAACGCCCGTTGACCCACAGATAGCCTTTGCGCCACTGGCGCATGTCAAGGTACACGTCGCCGACCGTTTGCAGTGCGATATCGGCGGCGAAGAACAGGCCGGGACGCGTGGCTGGTTCCTGCATTGGGCGCAGTGTGGGCGCGCTGTCGCCATCCAGTGCGACGCCGTGCACCTGCCAGCCGCGCAGCTCACGGCCATCCAGTTGCACCGGGCCGAGCAAGCCCTTGGCATCGCCGAGTGCCGGACCGAAATTGATGTGGCCGAAGCTGTCGACCAGCACGTCGAGTAGGCGTTCCTTGGCAGCGGCATTCGGCAGGGCGAGTTGCGCGGCACTGTTGAGACGCGCGTGCCGCATGCGCGAGACGTGACCGATCTCGCAGCCATCCAGGTGCACTGCGGCGTAGTCGTGCACCCGGCCAAGATCCAGTTGCGTGCCGGCGGCAATGCGGCGCCGGTAAATCGCCAGCCCCAGATTCTGCGTGAGCAAGGTCTGGTTGTCGGTAGGCCGATCGGTGTGCACTGGCTGGTCGCCCAGGTTGTCCCACAGCGACGCAACGGGCTGTGCAATCACCGCATCGAAGCGGGCGCGCGCCGGCGCCGCCGGAATCGCTGGCAGCGGGCCGCTATCGTGTTGGGCAATGAGGGTGCGCAGTGCCATGTAGGCCGGCGTGGCGCGGTCACCTTCGTCGATCGGTGCGTTGTAGTCGTAGCTGGTGAGCACCGGCTGGAATTGCGAACCGTCGTCTTCGGCATTGGCGCCAGCGCTCAGCCCGAAATTGCTGCCGCCATGCACCACGTACAGATTGAACGAGTAGCCAGCCGCCATCAGTTGCTGCAGCATCGGTGCGTAGTCGCGGCGTGCCACATCGGCATCGCCCCAATGCGTCAACCAGCCTGGATAGCCTTCGGCGACCCACACCGGAGCATCGCCTGCGATGGTCTTTGCCTCCTGCAAGTCGGGCAGCTCTGCACCATCCAGACCCAGCGCCGCACCGGGCAGATAGGCTTTGCGTCGGCGCAGATCCTTCATGCCTTCTGCGAGCGAAAACGGGCCGTTGATGCCATGCGCACGCCATAACGCCGCCAGCGTTTGCAGATAGCCCACGTCGCTGCCGTACATGCTGTATTCGTTCTCGATCTGCAGCATCAGCACCGGCCCGCCGGCATCGACCATCAGCGGCGCGATGCGCGGCGCCACGGCGGCGATATAGCGCTGCACCGCGGCCATGTAACGCGCATCGCTCGCGTCGCGCAGCCGCATGCCTGGTTCGCGCAGCAGATACGGCGGCAATCCGCCCAGTGTCCATTCCGCGCACACGTAAGGGCCGGGGCGCAGATACACCCACATGCCTTCCTGCTGGCAGAGTTTGATGAAGGCGACAAAGTCACGCTCGCCGGTCGCAAAATCGAACTGCCCCGGCTCACGCTCGTAGGCATTCCACATCAGGTACAGCGCAATGGTGTTCAAGCCCATCGCCTTCGCCATACGGATGCGCTGCTGCCAATCCGCACGGGCGATGCGCAGCGGATGCATCTCGCCACTGCGCAGCTGCCACGGCTGCTGGTCCAGGACGAGCTGTCCGCGTTCGAACCCAAACGCATGCGGGCGGCCATCCGGCAACGGCGCACGCAGCGACGACCGCACCGCCGGCGCGGCCGCCAGACCGAGCGGTGCGAACAGGCCGAACATGCACAGGCTCCTGCGTTTCATCGTCTCTCCAGCCAGGGAAGAACTGCTGCGCCGTCCCGCAGCGCGCCACGCCACGAAGCGTCGCCAAGCACGTGGCACAGCGCGGTGCGGCCCACTGCTAGAACGCGTACTTGACCGTGAACAGCGCAGTGCTACCCGCATCGACGATGTCGGAGATCGCCAGGTTGCGGCGGCCCACATGCGCCCAGTAGCTGTATTCCTTGGTCAGGTTGGAGATCGACAGATCCATGCTCACACCATTGTCGAAGCGGTAGCCGGTGTGCAGATCCACGCGCCGTGTGGGGCGTGCCCACAGGTCGTTCCACGGCGCGCCTTCGTGCAGGAAGTCGTAGCCCAGCAGATACGAACTGCTGAAGTGGTAGCTCAGGTTCAACGAGAACCCGTCGTGTTCGTAGAACACCTCCAGATTGGCCATGGCTGCCGGCGCCGATTGCATATGTTCGTTGTCGAAGCCGTCCAGGCCCAGATCGGCGCGTGCATGTTGGCGGGTGGCGTTGGCGCTCACGCCCAGGCCGTCGAACGGGGCGGGCAGGTCCTGGAATTTTTGCCGAGCGCTGATTTCCACGCCGTAGATCGTGCCATCGCCGCCATTGGTGGGCATGTGATACAGCACGGTACCGCTGCCGGTGGTGGTGCCGTTGGCCTGCCCGGAGCCAGCGTCGTAGATGTAGTTACGCAGCTGCTTGTAGAAGCCGGCCAGCGAGAAAAAACCGCCGCGTTCGGTCGACCATTCGCCGGACAGATCCAGGTTGGTGGATTCGATCGGCTTCAGATCCGGGTTGCCCTGGGTGATGGTGGTGACGCCATTGGAGATGTCGATCTGGCTGCCACCGCCCAACTGCACGAATGCAGGCCGTGTGTAGCTGGTCCATAGCGAGGCGCGGTACGCAGTGCGCAGATCCGGCCGCCAGGTCAGGAACACGCTGGGCAAGGGCTCGTTGTAGGAGGTGTGGTTGTGGTCGAAGTAGCCCACGGTCTGGTTGCCATCGGCATCTACCGGCGTGACCCAGAAGGTGTTGTCGATGCCGGTGTGCTCGAAGCGCACGCCCGGCACGATGTCCAGATTGCCGACGGTAAAGGTGGCGGTGGCGTACGCTGCACTCACCGCCTCGGTGCCGCGCATGGTGTTGCAGTTGAAGTTGTTGACGTAGAACGCGCTGCCGCAGGTGTCCAGATCGTCGTCGGTGAGGTGCTGCGCGATCACGCCGGCCACTGCCGCTTCGCTCACGCGCGGGGTGTTCCAGGGGTATTTGCCGGGAAAGATCGACCCATAGGTGCCAGTGAAGATGCCCAACTCGCCCAGTGTGGTGGTGCCGTCCACGCCGCCGGTGTACCAGTCGCGATTGGTATAGAGGCGTCTGCTCTTGTTGTACTTCACGCCGAACTGCACCGAGCGCAGCGCACCGTCAGCAAAGTCGTAACGGGTATCGAAGCGGGCGCCGCCACGCTTCTGCCCGGAGAAAATCTTCGTTTGCTCGCCGTAGCTGCTGGCAAATAGCGAGGGGATGTCGTTGACCTGCGCCAGCAGCGCAGGTGTGAGCTGCGGGTAGGGGAATGCGCTGCCGCCGTAGCGCACCAGCGTGTTGCCGGAGTAGGCGTAGTTGTCCTGGGTGAACTTGTCTTCGCGCCCGTCGATTTCAACATGGTCGGGGCGGTCGTTGTTACCGAAGCTGTAGAACACGTTGGGCATGAACGTCCAGCCGCCCACGGTCTTTTTCGCACCGAGCTGGAAGGTCGCCAGGTCGGCAACTTCCGGATTGGTTTCGTACCAGAAGCGCGAGGCGATGCGGCCGATGTTGGGTGTAGACACGCCAGGTGTGCTGGTCGGCAGGTAGCTCACATCCTGCGGCAGCAGCTGCACGAAGGTGGTGCCCTGATCGGTCTTGGCATAGGCGTAGGTCATGCGCGCGTACAGCGACAGACTGTCATCCACGTGCCAATCGAACGATGCATTGCCGCCGTAGCGGCGCTCCCAGCCGGCAGCAATTCCCACATTCATGCCAGTGCTGGTGAGGTTGTGTTGCGGATCGAAGCCGGCTGCATTGCCGCCGTTGGCGTCGGTGTTCAAGTATTCCCACGAGCCATCGTTGAGCGCGCTGGTGGCCGCAGCCACTTCGCTGTTGGTGGTGGTGCGGTAGTCGTAGTACGCGCTGGCATACACGCCGAACTGCTGCGCATCGCCGAACTTGTGCTGGAATTCGCCGCCAAATCCACCGCCTAGTCCGTCGCCGCCGTAATCGCGCGCACGGCTTTCCACCCGCCCGCTGCCGGTGACGCTGCCGCTGGTGGTGTCCTTGAAGTCGTAGGCGGTGGGGGTGCGGAAATCCAAGGTGCCGCCGATCGCATCGCCGTCCATGTCGGCAGTGGAGGTCTTGTTGGCGACGATGGTCTGCAGGCCCGTGGGCGGCAACAGGCTCAGTTGCACGCTGCGGCTGTACGGCATGCCTTGCGCCACGGTGACGCCGTCGATCATGTTGACGTTGTATTCGGAGGGCAGCCCGCGCACCGAGGCAAACATGCCTTCGCCACGCGCCGCACCGTCGATGCCGCCAAAGTAGCCCGAGCCGGTGCTGGTGATGTTGATGCCGGCGATCAGGCCCAGCGCTTCGGCCACGTTGTGCACGGCGGTGCGTTGCAGATCGTTGGCCGACAGTACGTCGACCGTGTTGGCGGCATTGATCTTCAGGTCGCTGGCGTCGTAGCGGTTGCTCACCACGCTGACCGCCTTCATTTGCTTGACCTCTTCCAGCGCAATCGCCACGGATGCGGTACCGGTCTCGCCGACCTGGATGCTGGTTTCCGCTGCGCTGAAGCCGGGGTAGTCCAGGTTCAATGCGTATTGCCCTGCAGGCACGTCACGGATGACAAAGTGCCCGCGCGCATCGGCCACTGCGTTGTAGGCAGTACCGGCAATACGCACCTTCGCATTCGCTGCCGGTTTGCCGCTGCTGCCTTCCTTGAGATCGCCTTCCACCGTGCCGGCCATGGCGGCCGCTGCCGATGCCATGCCGGTGACGGTCAGGATTGCCACGATCCACTGCTTGCCACTCGAACGCTCACGCTTTTCCATGTGCCACCTCGCCAGATGCTGGGCAACGTTGCCGATGGCAACGCCCTCCGATGCCTTTGCTCTTGGGCAGACGGTCTGCACGACGATGCACACGCATGGCGTGACGCAGCACGCCGTCAAGGCATGTGTGTGTCGCCGCATGGGATGGATGTCGCGCGTCTGCCAGCTGGGACAGCTGTTGCAGGCGTCAGTGGCAGGGCGGGGAATAGCCGGCGATGCACTTGGAGCGCGATCGCATGGCGCTCAATTTGTAGTGTTTGGTCATGCCGGCCGCACCGGCGCAACGAGCGCGCGCATGGGCGCATGGCGAGGCAACGCGAGGGCGGCAACACGTAAGCGCTGGTCGATACGACGATGCTGCATACAACCATCTCCCGGTGCGCGTGTTGCGTGGAAACGCTGTTGCTGTCGATCAGTTGCCGACGATGCCGATGACGGGTGTCGTCGGCTGCAGGTAGTGATAGACCGCGTTGTTGCGACTGTCAAGCAGGTGTGAAGTGTGTGCTCAGATCGTCGTGTTGGCTGCGCATTGACGACGAATGCAGCGTTGCAGCGTGTGCATGGCAATGATCTGCGATGCGGCGCAACAATCGCTACGCGTCAACGCAACAGGCGCCGGCTGAGACAGCCGACGCCTGTTGCGTGTCCTGCAGTAACACGCATTACTTGGGCAATGGCGAGCGCCCCTGGATCGAGAACGTCGCTGCATTGCCCGCTGCGCCTGTGCCCGGCTGCCCGCCGCCGACAAACAGCGTGTAGTGGCCAGCTTCCACCGCGCGCTGCCCGCTGCGATCCACATCGCTCAGGGCGCGCGCATCCAGGCTGAAGGTCAACGTGCGTTGCTCGCCCGCTGCAAGACGCACGCGCTGAAAACCGACCAGGCTGCGCAGTGGCGATTGCGGGCGATCCGGGTATTGCAGATACACCTGCGCCACTTCGTCGCCAGCCCGCGCGCCGGTGTTGCGCACCGTGGTGGTCACCTGCAATGTGCTGCCGGCCTGCACCATGGTGCTGGACAGCTGCGGCGCGTCGTAGGCAAAGCGGGTGTAGCTCAGGCCATAGCCGAAGGGAAACAGCGGCTCACCCTTGAAGTAGCGGTAGGTGCGGCCCTTCATGTCGTAACTGACGTAGGCCGGCAGATCCTTGGTGGAGCGATAGAACGTCACCGGCAGGCGACCGCCGGGATTGTCGTCGCCGGCCAGCATGCGCGCGATCGCGGTGCCGCCGGACTGGCCCGGGTACCACGCGGCCACGATCGCATCGGCATGCGTCTTGGCCCAGTTCAACGCCACCGCGCTGCCGCTCATCAGCACCACCACCAGCGGTTTGCCCGAGGCCTTGGCGCGCTCGAGCAGCGCTTGCTGCGGGGCGGGCAGGGCGATGTCGTTGCGGTCGCCGCCGTCGAAGCCCGGCACATCGATACGCAACTCTTCGCCTTCCACATCCGGCGATAGACCGACGAAGGCGACCACGGCGTCTGCCTGCGCGACGGCTTGCTCGGCTTCGGCCAGTTGCGCTCCCGCAGGAGCCAGCCATTCCAGACGCACGCCCTGGTCCTGGCCGCGGTGCTCCATTTCCAGGCGAATCTTGCGCGGCCGGGTATCGTCGAAATGCAGCACGGTTTCCACGCTGCGGCCGTCGGCGTTGTGCATGCCGGCCGGCACGTGTTTGTCTTCGGCGTTGCCGGCAACCACCAGCTTGTCGTCGATATACAGGCGCACCGGATCGTGCCCGGTGCAATCGAAGCAACGCGCCACGCGCACCGCCAGGGTGTACTCGCCAGCGCTCGGCGGCAGCAATTCGCCGCTCCAGCGCACCGCATAACGGTCGGCAGGGACACCCTTTGCCGGAGCGACCTGATCCCAATTGAAGCTCACTGCGCGGTCCTGCCGCACCACGCGCGCAGCACCGCTCATGTCGACGTTGTCGAAATATTCGCCACGCAGCCCGGGCTTGCCATCGCTGCGCAACGCCGTTTCCGGAATCATGCCCGGCACGCCAGCGGCCAGGGGCGCGCCTTGCGCATAACTGACCTGTTGCGCACCGAAGCGCTGGCGCAGACCCAGTAGCGGCGTCACCGGCGCGGAGGATGTGCCTTGGTAGTTGGCTTCCAACGCGGCCAGCGCGTCAGCGTTCGGGCCGATCACCGCCAGCCGCGTGCCGGCGTTGAGCGGCAACGTGTTGGCATCGTTCTTCAGCAGCACGATCGACTCGGCAGCCGCCTGCAAGGCCAGCGCACGGTGCGCCGCGGTGTCTACGTCCTTCGCGCCGAGCCGTGCGTACGGATCCTTGCGCGGTGCTTCCAGCTCGCCCAGGCGATAGCGCGCGGCAAACAGGCGCACCAGCGATTGGTCCAGCAAGGCTTCGTCCACTTCGCCGCGCTCGATCGCCGTGCCGAGTTCGCGATAGGCATGCCCGCAATTGAGATCGTGCCCGGCTTTGAGCGCTGCGGCCGAGGAACCGGCGTTGTCGGGGCGGAAATAATGGAACTGGGTCATGTCGTCCACCGCATCGCAGTCGGACACCACAAAGCCCTTGAAGCCCCAGTCGCCACGCACACGGCCGTTGAGCAGCCAGTCGGCTGCACACGCCGGCGTGCCATGCAGCGAGTTGTACGCACACATCACCGAGCCGGCCTGTCCTTCGACGATGGCGGCACGGAAGGCCGGCGTATAGGTCGCTTCCACATCGTGCGGCGACACATCCACATCGAAGCCATGCCGGCCCGGCTCGGGGCCGCTGTGCACCGCGATGTGCTTGGGCGTGGCGATTGTGCGTGGATGATTGAGATCTTCGCCCTGCAGGCCGCGGATGAAGCCCACCGCCATTTGCCCGGTGAGAAACGGATCTTCGCCGTAGGTTTCCATGCCACGGCCCCAGCGCGGGTCGCGGAAGATGTTGATGTTGGGCGACCAGATGGTGAGACCGGCGTAGCGCTTATGGTCCTTGCCCGGACCACCAGCCTGGTTGAACTTGGCGCGCGCTTCGGTGGACACCACCGTGCCCACTTGCTGCATCAGGCCGGTATTCCAGCTGGCCGCCAGGCCAATCGACTGCGGAAACACCGTGGCGTAGCCGTTGCGCGCGATGCCGTGCAGGCCTTCGCTCCACCACTCATAGGCGGGGATGCCCAGGCGCGGAATCGCCGGCGCATCGTTCATGGCCTGCGCCACTTTTTCTTCGCGGCTCATTTGCGCCACCAGGGCGGCGGCCCGCTGTTCGGGCGATCCGCCTCGTTCGGCGGGGGCGGCAAGGGCGAGGCACGGCAGCGTCAGGCTAAGGCCTGCTGCCATGGCAAGGCGCGATACAAACACGGACGACATGGATTCACTCCTGGGCAGCGGCCAAGGCCGCTAGGGATTGTTCTGGTAGTGCCGCAGTGGCTGCTGCGAGGTGGAGGATTGGCGTGGCGGTGTCATGCGCGCCATTGCATGGTGCTGGTGCTGTGACGGGCCCTCCTCCGCCCCTGCGGGGCACCTTCTCCCGCCGGCGGGAGAAGAATACTCACTGCCGAAGAAGGGCGTTCTTGGCGGGAACATCGAATCCTTCTCCCGCTCCGCGGGAGAAGGTGCCCGAAGGGCGGATGAGGGGCCGTCCTGCTCTTCATTTCGCAGCCGCTGCCTCCTGCGGCTCCGGCGGCGCACCAGCCAGCGTGGCGGCCAGATCGCGCACCTGCAGCGTGGATTGCAACTGCGCCAGCGCCACCTTGCTGCTCACATGCACGGTCAGCGGCTCACCCGGTAGCAGGTCGAAGGCGTTGTCAGACAGCGTGGCATCCACATCGCCGAACGATAGCCACACCTCGCGTGCCAGCGTGTTGCTGGTCAGTGTGAGCGCGTAGCCATCGCCATCGGCGCGCCACCGGCTATCGATCTTGGCGGCCGGCAACGCCAGCTGCTTGGCCGGCGCGAAGAACACCACCTCGCGCGAGAGCAGCTTCTCGCCATCGAACAACTCGAACACCGCGTAGCTGCGTTTCGGATCGGCACGGCCCAGCAGTTGCTTGTCGCTGAAGTTGCCCACCTGCAGGCTGCTGAGCGGTTTGACGGTGGCCTTTTCCTCGCGCTTGCTCAGCAACTTGCCGCCCATGTCCATCACCCGCATGCGCCAGCGGGCCGCCAGCGGCGTGGTGCGGTCGGACACCAGCGAGACCGCGGTCTGGCCCTTGTCGTTACGCAATGCGGCAATCAGCTCCGGCGCATAGAAGCGGCGTGCGTGGTAATGCAGCGCCTTCCAGCGGCCGTAGTAGTCCACGCTGGACCACGACGCACCCGGCCACACATCGTTGAGCTGCCAGTACAGCGAGCCCATCGATTGCGGACGCGAGGCGCGCAGATGCGAGGCTGCGATGTTGATGCCCTCGGCCTGCATCAGCTGGCTCAGGTAGACGAAGCTTTCGAAGTCCTTGGGCTCGCCAAACTCGCGGCGGATGTACAGCATCAGCCGCTTGTTGCCGTTGCCCTTGTCGAACTTCTGATGCACGCGCATCACCGGCGATTCCGGATCCATGTCGCCGGGCTCGGCGAATGCACGTACGGTGCGCATGTCCGGGAACGACTGCAGCCCGTACTCGGACATGAAACGCGGGGTGACGTTGAGGTATTCGGTCACCGGCAGCGCGGGGCCGCCCCAGACCTTCCAGTAGTGCATGTCGCCATCGTTGGTCTGGTCGGCGGCGCCATCGAAGTCGGTACCGGGCGAGGTGGCCCAGTACGGCACGTCGCTGTCGTACTGGGCCACCACTTCGCGGAACACGGTGCCGAACAAGGTGGTCATGCCGCGTTCGATGCGGGCGCGTTCTTCCGGGTCCACGGACTGCTTGAACTTGACCCGGTCGCCCCAGTTTTCCCAGCCGGTCTGCACTTCGTTGTTGCCGCACCACAGGACAATACTGGGGTGGTCGCGCAGCCGCTTGACCTGCTCGATCGCTTCCTGCCGGGTGTTCTCGCGGAACTCCACGTCGTACGGCGGCACCGCGCCACCGAACATGAAGTCCTGCCAGATCATGATGCCCAGCTCGTCGGCCACGTCGTAGAAATAGTCGTCCTGGTAATGGCCGCCGCCCCACATGCGCAGCATGTTCATGTTGGCATCGCGCGCATCCTGCAAGGTGCTGCGCATGCGGTCGTGCGTCACGCGTGCGGGGAAGGCATCCAGCGGGATGAGATTGGCTCCCTTGGCGAAGATCGGGATGCCGTTGATCACGATCTCCATGCTCTTGCCGAACTTGTCTTTTTCGCGGCGCAGTTCCACCGAACGCAGGCCGGTGACACGCTTGATCTGCTGGCTGTCGCCATCGGCGTCGCGCACGCTGGCCACGAATGTGTAGCGGTCCTGCGCGCCATAACCGGCCGGAAACCAGCGCTTGGGATTGGCGATGCGCACGGCCAGGTCGATGCGGTTCTGGCCGGGATCGACCACCGCGTCCTGGGTGAACTGGCCGACCTTTCGCCCATCCGGGCCCAGCACATCCAACGTCACCTGCAGCGGCCCGCTGCGGCCGGCCTGCAGTTCCAATTGCGCCTGCACTTGCGCACTCTGTGCATCCACACGTTGCTGAGCGATATGCAGCCCGTCCACACGCACGGCGTCCCACGCTTCCAGGCGCACATCCTTCCAGATGCCGGCATTGACCATGCGCGGGCCCCAGTCCCAGCCGAAGTTGTATGGCGCCTTGCGCACATAGGTGGAGCTGTGCCGTGCCTCGGGTTCGTCGCCGAAGGCCGAGTCATAGGCGCCCGGCAGCGCATATGGCTGCTTGGCAAGCCATGGCTGGATCTTCTTGATCGGCGAGTAGAGCTTGACCTCCAGCACGTTGTCGCCGCGCTTGAGCAAGGACTTCGCATCCACGCGCCACTGCCGGAACATGTTGTCGGCGCTGAGCAGTTTCTTGCCGTTGAGGGTGACCTCGGCAAAGGTATCCAGGCCGTCAAACACCAACTCGACATGCGCGCGGTTGAGCGTGGCGGCATCCACGTTGAAGTGGGTCTGGTACTGCCAATCGCTCAGGCCGGCCCACTGGATCTTGCCTTCGTTGTCGCGATAGAACGGGTCGGGCACGATCTTGGCGGCGATCAGATCGGTCTGCACCGCGCCCGGCACCTGCGCCGGCAGCCATGCGGCCGCTTTCGGATACGTCTTGGCCTGCTCCTGGCCCGGCACCAGCCGCACCTGCCAGCCGCTGTCCAGGTTCACTGCCGTAGGCGGTGCCGCCCAGGCCTGCGAGATGGCGAAGGCCAGGGCAAGTCCGAGACGGGCGGGGCCGGGAACAAAACGATGACGGGACAGGGGCATACGTAACTCTCCTAGGATGGCTCAGCGCGTGGCGGCGGGGGGCGCCTGCGCGGTGGTTTCAATCAGTTGAACGGCGCCGATGGCATACAGCGGGCCGCGGATCGGCGCGGTGAAGCGCAGGCATAGATCGTGGACGCCGGTGCGTGCAGGCAGTGCGGTTTCCAGCGTGAATTGCTCGCCCAGGATGTCGCTGCGCGGCAGCTGCACGCTGGCGATCACGTCGCCATCGCAGCCCAGACGCACTTCCAGTTCACCGCCGCGCGTGTTGGCCGGGTACTGCACGACCTTGGACTGCTCATGCGCCAGCCCAAAGTTGTTGGGCAGGCGTGCGGCTTCGATGCGGATTGCGCCGATACCGTCCAGGCGCGCCTGCGGATACATGCGACAGGCATGGAACAGGTCGACGTTGTACACCGGCGTGTCGGCAGCGGTCATCTCCGGCAGTAGCGGCAGACGCAACCCGAGCGCGCCGGTTTCGACGCAGTGCTGCAACCCTTGCGTATCCACCCGTAACAAGCCGGCGCGATCAAATATACGGCGACGCGTGGCTGCCAGTGGCGTGCCGTTGGCATCGAACGCCGTGGCCTTGACCGTGGTCGGCAATTGAATCGTAAACGGTGCGTTGTAGCGCGGCGATGCCGGCGTGGGCTCGCTGCCATCGATGGTGTAGTGCAGCGTGCCCGCACCGGCCTGGGTGCTGAGTGCCACCGTGGCCGGGCCGCCGGCGAGCACCGCACTGGGGCCGTTTTCCAGGGCGATATCGGCGGCAAATGCGCCGTCGCTGTAGTCGATGCCCAGCGCCTTGTAGCGCTGCAGCTGTGCCGGCATGCGCGCCAAGAAGCTGTTCCAGTTGCGTGCTGCCGGTGGCGACCAGGTCACTTCCGCCACTGCAGACAGACGCGGGAACAGCGCGTGATCCACATGCCAGCGCGAGGGAATGTATTCGGACCACAACGCGCCTTGCGCGCCCAGCACGTGCCTGGCCTGTTCGGCGCTGAGCTCGGCCGGCACCGGGTCGAATGCGTAGACCTTGGACAACGGCAACACCGTCAGGCGACCGTTCGGTTCGTCGCTGCGGCTGGTCTGCAGATTGTCCAGATACAGCCAGTCGCCGGGCGCAAGCACCACATCGTGGCCTTGCTTGGCTGCAGTCACTGCGCCTTCGACGCCGCGCCATGACATGACCGATGCACTCGCCGGTACGCCGCCTTCCAGAATTTCATCCCAGCCGATCATGCGCCGGCCGTGCTTGGTGAGGTAGGCCGCAAGCTGTTCGTTGAACCAGCCCTGCATGGCATGGGCATCCTTGATCCCGAGCTTGCGCATCTGCGCGCGTACTGCCGGCGAGGCTTCCCATTGATCCTTGACTGCTTCATCGCCGCCGATGTGGATGTAGGTCGACGGGAACAACGTCAGCACTTCATCCAGCACATTGGTGATGAAGGTCAGGCTGCGTTCGCTGGTGTTGAACAGGTACGGGTTGACGCCCCAGTTAACGCCTACCTGGGTGCGCACGCCGGGAACGCCCACATCTTCCGGATAAGCGGCAACCGCCGCCTGCGCATGCCCGGGCATGTCCAGTTCGGGCAGCACGGTGATGTGCAGGCGTGCCGCATACGCGACGATCTCGCTGATCTGTTCCTGCGTGTAGAAACCGCCATACCGCTGCGGCGTGCCGTGCTGGCCGCCACCGGGCGGAGTGCGCCAGGCGCCCACCTCGGTGAGTTTGGGATAGCGCTTGATCTCGATACGCCAGCCCTGGTCGTCGGTGAGATGCCAATGCAGCACGTTGAGCTTGTGCAGGGCCATCGTGTCGAGCACATGCTTGACCGTGTCGACATCATGAAAATGACGGGCCACATCCAGATGCTGGCCGCGCCAGTTGAAACGCGGCCAGTCGCGGATCTTCACCGACGGCAGCTGGATCTGGCCCTTGCGCGCATCCGGTGTCATCAATTGCCAGGCGCTGATCGCGCCGTACAGCAAGCCGGCACCATCGCGCGCGGCAATGCGCACGCCTTTGGCATCGACATCCAGGCTGTAGCCTTCCTTGTGCGCCACGGGTGCCTGCGCGCTGCGTTCCAGGCGGATGCTGCCCGGCGATGCGCTGGTTTCGGCGCGCACTTCCAACCGCAGCCCGCGTGTGCGTTGCAGCAGATCGGCTAGATGTTCGGCACTGCGACGCGCATCGGCATCGCCAGGCACGATCGAGATCACCGTACCGGTGCCCACCGAGAAGCTGCCGCTACCGCGCTTGACCTCGACTGCTGCAGGAATCAGCGGTAACGGTGCACTCGCGCTGACTGCTGTTGCAGCGCCAGGTGCGCCGGCCGTTGCAACGGCCGGCGAAGTACCTGGCGCACGTTGGCCGCAGCCGCCCAGCGACGCTGCTGCGAACACGAGCGCAAGCAGGCGCGAGGATAACGGCGCGACTGCTGTCAGGCGTGTGGTGGGTGCGGAGTTCGACATCATGCAATCACATCCCGATGTGGCGGCGGTACACGGCAGCCACGCACAGTAGCAAAGCCGTGTCGTAAGGCGCAGGGCCTGGCGCACGCTAGCGTCCCGGTGCGCAGCGTAGCGACTGCGTGGTAGAGCGGCCAATACAACGTCATCGGTCACTGCAAAACGGGCGCGGATAGCACAGGAGCGGGGGTGCAGTACATGCAGCCCGATTCCACTGCTAGCCGCTCCCGTAAGTAGGTGCAGCGTTGCGTCATCTCGCTTAGAGCGGCGACCAAAACGTAGCGAGCAGTTGCCCGCTGGGCATGGATGGCACGCTTAGAAGCGGAATGTACGCGTGAGACACCCCGATTCCGAACGCCGGCCGCGCCCGGCCAGTGCGTGCGCAGTCGTGTTGCTGACTGCGCTTAGCGCTGCGCAGTCGGCAGTTCGTCCCACACCTTCGGGTCTTCGGCGCCCAGCACCCAGCAGCTGAAACCTTCCAGCCCGTACTGCTTGGTCAGTTCGTAACGTGCCTTGAAGCTGCGTGCGTCCGGGCGGAACACCCACTCACGCATGTCGTCGCGGTAGAAGTAGAACCACGATTCCTGCTCGACCGGATCCCACTGCACGGTGGCGTTCTGTTCGATCGCCAGCGGGAAGGATTCGTCGGCATCGATGTAGGTTGCCGAAATATTCGACGCCTCGGTGCCGTCTTCCTTGACCGGATTGCCGGTGTACCAGCGGTAGCCGTAGGTGGCGATTCCCAGCGACAGCTTGTCCTTGGGCACCTGGGTGATGGCGTAATCCAGGTGCTTCTTCATCCACACCATGCCATCGACCGGGCCTGGCGTGGTCCAGCGCGTGTGCTGGTCATAGGTCATCAGGCTGACCAGATCCACCGCCTGGCCCAGCGCCTTGAGGTCATATGCGCCGCGCCAGTATTCCCACATCCACTTGGAGAACTGACCGCCTTCGGCATAGCCCGGTGCATTCGGCACCACGGCGACCGACATCTTGAAACCGGCTTTATGCAGCGCGTCGGCGGTCTGCTTGACCATCAACGTGTAGGCGTCGCGGTCGGTCCAGGCGATGTTTTCAAAATCGAACTGGAAACCGTAGTACTTGTGCTGTTTGCCATGGGTCAGCAGCGATTCGATCATGCGCTTCTTGGCGGCTTCGTCGTGCATCAGCTTGTGGAAGCCTTCGCGACCGGTCGTCATCGACAGGATCGGCATCACCCGCAACTTGTGCTGTTTGGCGATGTCATACAGATACAGGTTGGGGGTGCCGTTGACCAGGCCGTTCTGATCCACGCCGTACCAGGTGGGCACCACCACATCGATCTTGTCGAGGTTGGCGATGAACGAGTTGGTCGATTTCTGCGTGTTCATCAGATAGAACAACGCAGTGGGGTTCTTGGCCAAGGCCGGGGCGCAGGCAAATGCCAGCGCAAGCAACATCCAGGTCAATCGCTTACTCATGAAAGACAATATCCGTCAGGGAGTGGGGGAGGAAAGGTCGATGCGGAAGACGTAGGCGCTCTCGCCAACTGGCTTGACCGGCAACCGCAGATGCAGGCCATCGGCGCGTTGCTCGAATGGGATCTTCTTGCCGTTGGCCAGCAGGGTCACAGCGCGCACGCCATCGGCGGCGTTGAGCGAGCGGATCACTGCTTCGCCATGACTCGGCCAACCGAGTTCGATCGCATACAGCGCGCCATCGCGGGTGGTGAAGCGGAAATCTTCGGCTGTGTACGGCTTGGTCTTGACGTCCTGGAAGGTGCCGCCCACCACTTCAGTGGGGCCTTCGCCATACACGCGCCAGGGCTTGCTGTCGTAGATCGCGCTGCCGTTGGTCTTGAGCCAACACCCGATCGAAAGCAGGATGCCGCGCTCGGTATCCGGAATCGAGCCATCCGCGCGCGGGCCGATGTTGAGCATCAGGTTGCCGTTCTTGGCCACCACGTCGGCCAGCATGTGGATGATGAAGGTCGGCGACTTGTAGGTGTCGTTTTCGATGTAACCCCACGAGGCATTGCTCACCGAGGTGTCGGTCTGCCAATGGGTGGGATGGATGCCGGTGAGCTGACCGCGCTCGATATCCAGCGTGCCGGCACCTTCGGGAAATGCGCCGAGCTTGTAGTTCACCACCACGCCGCGATCGGCTTCGGTGCGCGCCGCGCCCTGGTTGTAGTAATACGCCAGCATCGTCGGCAGGCTGCGACGGAAAGTGGGGTGCGCGATCCACCAATCGAAATAGATCAGGTCCGGCTGATAGGTGTCGATCAATTCGGTAGTGCGGGCCAACCAATCGTCCAGCCAGGCCTGCGATACCGGCGTCCAGTCGTTGGCCACATCAGCATCGTCCTTGCCCGGCAAACGCACTTGCGCCGGGCCGTAAAGCGCGGCATAGCGCGGGTCGTTGACGTCCGAATCGAACGTGCGCCCGCCGTCGAAGAACCAGTTGTGTTCCGCGCGATGCGATGACAAGCCGAAGTGCAGTCCCTGCGCGCGAATCGCCTTGGACAACTCGCCCAACAGGTCGCGCTTGGGACCCATCTTCATCGCGGTCCAGTCGGACAACTTGGAGTCGTACAGCGCGAAGCCGTCGTGGTGCTCGGCCACCGGCACCACATAGCGCGCGCCGGAGGCGCGGAACAGCTTGGCCCAACCATTGGGATCGAACTTGGGCGCGGTGAACTTGGGAATCAGATCCTTGTAGCCGGAGCTCGCCTGCGGCCCGTAGGTGGCCACGTGATGGGTAAATTCCTTGGAGCCTTGCAGATACATGTTGCGCGAATACCACTCGCTGCCGAATGCCGGCACCGAGAACACGCCCCAATGGATGAAGATGCCGAACTTGGCGTTGTCGTACCACGCCGGCGATTGATAGGCCTTCAGCGCCGCCCAGTCGGGGCGGAACGGGCCCTTGCGTGCGCCGGCTTCGGCTTCGCGCACCAGACGCTCGCGTTCGGGCGCGTAGGCGGCGGTGGCATCGAGCCACTGCTGATCGATCGCTTCTGGGCTCAGCGTGGTGGCCGTCGGGGCGGTCGGCGATTGCGCCGCATTGACCTGGAGCGCCGGCAGCGCGAGCAGTAGAGCGAACGCAAGCATTCGACTCCTGGGTGCAGCTCCGGCGTGGCGGCGGGATGGAGCCGCGAACTGGCGGCTATCGGTCGTCATGGGAACTGCACTCCTGTAAGCGAAACGCATCGGTCATGTTGCGGCCGCGCGTGGATGGCAAAAGCGGACCTGGCCATGCTCCCTCGGCTGCGAAGGGGCGTGGCCAGTACCACTCCTTGGTGCAACGACGACCTGCCGCTGTTTACAGCGGGCAGGTCAAAAAAAAGCGCGCCACCGTGGAGGGTCGGTGGCGCGCCGGTACTACATCAGAACTTGAAGTTCAGCTGGGCCTGGTAGCCACGACCGTTCTTGTAGAACGCCGTCGGGGTGTCCCTGGTTCCGCTGTACAAGCGGTAGGTGGAATCCAGCAGATTGGTGGCGCCGAAGGTGAGGCCCATGTAGTCGGTGATCTGGTACGAGGCGGTCAAATCCAGCTGCTTGTAGCTGTCTGCGAAGTCTTCCGATCCCAGGCGTCCGATCTGGGTGAAGTACTTGGAGCGGTAGCTGTAGTTCACGCGCACCGTCCAGTCGCCGTGTTCCCAATACGGGATCACGTTGTAGGTATCGCGCGACAGGTAGGGCAGGTTCAAGCCGGAGCTCGCATCGGATTTGGCAAACGTGTAGTTCGCCTGCAATCCGAAGCCGAGGCCGAAGGTCTGCTGGTAGTTGATCGACGCACCCTTGACCTTGGCATCGGAAGCGTTGGTGGGCGTAGTTACCTGATAAAGACCAGCTGGGTTCAAGCTAGTTGCCGGACGTTGCTCAGCCACGGTGGTGCTGACGATGTACGAGCTGATGTCGCGATAGAACACCTCGCCAGACAACATGCTCGACGGTGCGAAATACCATTCGGCCGCCAGATCATAGTTGGTGGACTCGTACGGTTTCAGGTCTGGATTGCCGCCGCTGGCAGTCAAATTGCCGTTGCCGCTGTTGACGGTGAACGATCCCGCGAGATCGGCATAGCGCGGACGCGCCAAGACCTTGGCGGCCGAGAAACGCAGCACAGCGTCGTCGGTCACGTCGTAGGCGATGTTGAAGCTCGGCAACGCCTTGCGGTACTCATGCGTCTCGGCAACGCGAGAGTAGCTCTGACCATTGTCGGGGCTTTGCCAATACTCGGACTTGTCGGTCGTATCGAGCAGGCGCACGCCGACGTTACCGCGCCACTGGCCTGACTCGAAGTTCAACTGCGTGTAGGCGTTCTGGGTAATCTCTTTAACGTCGAACGAGCCACCGAAATCGGTGTTGTAGGGACCTTGTGGCTGCGAGAGGAGATAACGACGCACAGCACCTAGATCGGCTGTTGGCCACGTCGTCAGATCGCCGCTGGCGCCCAGGCCGTCATACAGGCTGCTCGGCGTGCTTCCGGGGTTGAACTGGGTCAGCGAGATCGGGTCGGTGGTGTTGATGCGGTTGCCACGCGCGTCCACGCCGTTGTTGTGGTTGATGTACTTGTAGCCGAACTGCAGCTTTGTGAAAGGGCCCCAGGTCAGATCACGAGCAGCGTCCCATTGGAAGTATTTTTCTTCGTCCTTGCTCTTCTGGTAGTAGATGCCGCCGGCCTGCATCACGCCATCTGCCGTCGAACCTGCCGGCAGTCCTGCGGTATTGCCCGGCAGCGCCCAATTGGAAGCGCCACCGTTATCGTAGTTCACTGCGGTGTGCGAGCCATCGAAGGCGTAGTTATAGCCGCCATCGGTCATCAGGAACTTCATCAGGTATTCGGGATTCTTGCCGCCCGTTGCCTGGGTGTCGCCGACCTGTGTGGTGAACACCCACTTTTCACCCGACCAGTCGTGACGCAGGTTCAGGCTCTTGGTGGTCACGGTACTTTCGCGATAGTTCGCATCCAACTGCGCGTATGGCTGATCGTTGACGCCGCCGCGGGTGTTGTCCGATACCGTGGCTGAAGTCACCACGCCGTTCTGCACATTTGCCTGGGTGATCTTCTGGCGGTCATCGTTACATGCCGGGCACACATAACGCGCCTGGCTGAAGTTGTTGTACTTGCCCTTGATATAGACGCCGGTGAGGTTGAACTCGTTCTGCTCATCGGGCTTCCACTGCAATGCACCCTGCAGGCCGCTGCGCTCGCGGGTCTGCTGGAAGAAGGCGCTGCTGATACCGGCCGGCACGCGTGCGGTGGCTACATTGCTGCCGTCGCCGGTGATGGTGGCGGTGGGCGGAATGTTGGCACCGGTGGTGTAGCCGAAGTATTCGATACCGGCGCGCGCCAGGTCCTGCTTGTCGTGCGTGGCGGAAATCAACGCGCCGAAGGTTTCGTCGTCGTTCTTCCAGCTCCACAGCGCCGAGCCGCGCGGATTGCCTTCTTCCGAGCGGTCGTTGTAGTTGTAGCCAACCGAGCCGCGGATGGTGTTCTTGGGCAGGTCCAGGGGCTTGCGGGTGTGCACGATCACGGTGCCGCCGATCGAGCCTTCGTCGATGCGCGCTTCGGGGGTCTTGTAGACCTCCATCAGGCCGATGATTTCCGGCGACAGCAGCGTGTAGTTGAAGGTACGGCCGCTGGTGTCGGTCGGGTTGCCACCCCAGTCGCCCGAGGCGATGGTCTGGCCATTGAGCAGGACGCGGTTCAATGCCGGGTCGGTGCCGTTGATGCTGACCTTTTCGCCTTCGCCGAACTGACGGTCCACGCTGATGCCCGGCAGATGCGCCAGCGATTCGGCCGCATTGGTATCCGGGAACTTGCCGATGTCTTCGGCGCTGATCGCATCGACGATGGAGTTGGACGAGCGCTTGACCGCCTGGCTCTTCTCCAGCGACGCGCGGTAGCCGGTGACGGTGATGGTATCCAGCTCGGTGGTGGCCGATGGCGCGCTGGCCGGGGCTTGTTGTTCTTGTCCGGCAGCCATTGCAGAGCCGGAGCAGTACAGAGCGGCGGTGATACAGAGTGCTAACGTCGTGGTGCGGCTGTGCATGGCTAAACCTCATTGGTTAGTGCTGTGAGCGCGTCGCCTTGATAGAGGACGTCACGCGCTCGGCGTGGCCGGCAAAACAACACGCCCTGACCGATCGCGATGATTCCGCTGGCACGCTTCTCCCGAAGCAGGTGCATGCGATTCGCTTGGTTAAGGAGGTGTCCCCCGTGTGGTGAAGCAGTGGAGCTAAACGCACATCAGTGAGTGGATACGTCTGGCGACGCACAACTCACAAATCTGGAATGCCGGACGAGGGAATGCCCGTTCTTGAGTACCGAACAGTCCATGGCCCCTCCTGCCAGAACCCCGATTTGACTCGAGTCTCGCGTAGCGCTGACAGCGTTGTCAACAGATCGTCACAGATCTCTGATGTGGCTGCGATTGCGCTGCAATGCAGCATTTACAGGGGGCGCGCTTCGTTCTGGCTGCAAGGTCTGCGCAATGCTCTTTGCGAGCGCGACTGCTACCATCGGCGCGTCCTATCGTAAACACGGCAGAAGCACCTGTTCGCTCTGAAGTTGTGCGGAAATCGCTGTTATTCATGCGGATTTTTGCCGAATTCTGCGTGGCGCCCCATTCCGGCCAAATCGCGCTTGCCACAGTTGCGTTACAGGACAATTGCTGACAACGTTGTCTACCCCGTTTGCCGTTCGTCGGACAACGGGTGACGACGCCAGCCGCCACAGATCAGGAGAATGCGTGAGCGCAAGCAGTCCAATGGAAGCGGTGGCCTTTCCGCGCCCCGAAACCTTCGTTGCCGCCGATGTGGGCGGGACGCACGTGCGCCTGGCGCTGGTATGCGAAAGCAATGACGCAGGCAGGCCGGTCACTGTGCTGGACTATCGCAAGTACCGCTGCGCCGAGTATCCGGGCCTTGCCGAGATCATGGCCGCATTCTTCGCCGAGGTCGGGTGCGCGCCGGTGCGCCGCGGCGTGATCGCCAGCGCCGGCTACGCATTGGAAGACGGCAGTGTGATCACCGCCAATTTGCCCTGGGTACTGGCGCCCGAGCAGATTCGCTGCCAGCTGGGCATGCAAGCCTTGCATCTGGTCAATGATTTCGAAGCAGTCGCCTATGCGGCCAACTACATGATCGGCAATCAGGTCATGCAGTTGTCCGGCCCCGCGCGAGGTGCCGCGGGCCCGGCGTTGGTGCTTGGTCCGGGGACCGGGCTGGGCGCGGCGCTGTGGATACCCAACGGCGCCCATCCGGTGGTGCTGCCGACCGAAGCCGGCCACGCGGCACTGGCACCTGCCAGCGATCTGGAAGTGGCCCTGCTGCAGGAACTGCGGCGCACCCGTACCCATGTGGGTACCGAGACGCTGTTGTCCGGCCCGGGCCTGTTGAATTTGTATACCGCGCTGGCCGCCTTGCGGGGCGACACCGCGGTGCACGCCAGCCCAGCCGATGTCACTGCCGCCGCATTGGCCGGCAACGATGCACTGGCGCACGACGCCTTGCAGGCATTCTGCGGGTTCATGGGGAGCGTGGTCGGCGACCTGATGCTGCTGTACGGTGTGCGCAGCGGCGTCTATCTGGCTGGCGGCTTCCTGCCGCAGATCGCCAGCTTTATTGCCGACAGCGATTTCGTCGCACGCCTGCTCGACAAGGGGGCGTTGCGTCCGGCGCTGGAACAGGTGCCGGTGAGCATCGTCGAGCACGGCCAGCTCGGCGTCATTGGTGCAGCCAGCTGGTTTCTGCAGCGCGGCCGCTGACGCCCGGATCGCGCTCATTTCGTAGGAGCGCCCTGGGGCGCGATGAGGCTCTACCAAGAGTGCTACATCGCCGCTAGGAGCGCTCCTGCGTGTCGTGCCGCTCGTCAGGGATGACCGCTTAGCGTCTGGCTCGCCCTGCACCACAACGATCTGTGCCCCATCAATCGCGATTTCCTTACAGATCCCCGAATCGCGACTGCAGCGCCGCGATGGCTGCGAGGCCGGCGGTTTCCGTGCGCAGGATGCGCGGCCCCAATTGCAGGCCAGTAAAGCCCGCATCGGCAAGCAGGGCGCGATCGCGTGGCGACCACCCACCTTCCGGCCCGATCGCCACGACGATGTGTTGCTGGACGCTCGATGCCAGCGTGCCCAGGCGATGCTCGCCCTGCGGGTCCAGGGTCAGCCGTAGCGCATGCGTATCGCTGGCCTGCGCTGCCTCTTGCAGGCCGAGCGGTGCGGCGACAGTGGGAATGCGGGCACGGCCAGACTGCTCGCAGGCCGACACCACCACGCTGCGCCAATGGGCAATGCGCTTTTCCGTGCGCGTCGCATCGAGCTTCACCTCGGTGCGCTCGGCAATCACCGGCACGATCGCTGCAACGCCCAATTCGGTGGCTTTCTGCAGGATCAGATCCATCTTCTCGCCGCGTGCGATGCCTTGCATCAAGGTGATCCGCAGCGGCGATTCGTTGGAGAGCGGCTCTACGCGCTCGACTAGCGCACGTGCGTCGCGCTTGCCCGCCACAGTGATGCGCGCGTGGTAATCGCTGCCGTCGCCGTTGAACAGGATGCAGGCATCGCCCTCGCGCAGCCGCAGTACCCGCAGCAGATGGTTGGCCGATTCTTCGGGTAGCGCCACTTCCTGGTCGCAGTGCAGCGGCAACGCGACATGCGAGCGGGTCAGGCGCATGCAACGGCCTCGGCGATGGCGTGGCGGGTGGTATCGGCCAACAACGCAAGTTGCGCCTCGTCCACGCAATACGGCGGCATCCAGTACAGCACGTCGCCGAGCGGGCGCAGTACCACACCTTTCTCTAGCGCCGCCCGATACGCCTTCAGGCCGACGCGTGCGGCAGGCGCAAACGGCGTGCGCTTGTCGCCGCCCTGGGTCAGCTCGAATGCCACGATCATGCCTGCCTGGCGCACGTCCGCCACGGCCGGGTGTTCGCCGATCTGCGCAGCGAGCTCACTCATGCGCGTGGCGATGGGTTGGTTACGCGCAACCACGTCGTCGTCAGCGAAGATCTTCAACGTCGCCAGCGCCGCCGCACATGCCAGCGGATTGCCGGTGTAGCTGTGCGAATGCAGGAACGCACGCTCGCGCGAATCGTCCAGAAAGGCGTCGTATAACTGCTGCGTGGCCAATACCGCCGACAGCGGCAGGAAGCCACCGGTCAGGCCCTTCGACAGGCACAGCAGATCGGGCATTACGCCGGCCTGTTCGCAGGCGAACAGGGTGCCGGTGCGGCCGAAGCCGACGGCGATTTCGTCGGCGATCAAGAACGCGCCATGGGCATCACATAGCTCGCGTGCGCGCCGCAGATACGCCGGGTGGTACATGCGCATGCCGCCCGCACACTGCACACGCGGCTCCAGAATCAGTGCGCAGATTTCGCCCGGCGATCGTTCGAACAACGCCTGCAGCGCATCGGCCGCCTGCAGTGCGTAGTCTTCGGCGCTCTGTCCGGGCGCGGCCAGATACGCATCGGGCGAGGGTGCGAACATCGACTCCAGCAAAAGCGGCGCATACACGCGCCGGTATAGCGGAATATCGCCAACCGACAGCGCGCCGATGGTTTCGCCGTGGTAACCGTTCTCCAGCGCAACGAAGCGTGTGCGCCGGTGTTCGCCACGATTGTGGAAGTAGTGGAAGGCCATCTTCAGCGCCACTTCCACGCCGGCCGATCCGTTGTCGGCATAGAACACCTTGGACAACGGCGCGCGCCCGGCCTGGCGTGGCGCGATTGCGAGGAGCTGCTCGGCCAGTTGCACGGCTGGCGTATGCGTGAAGCCGGCCAGCATCACCTGCTCCAGTTCGCCGGCCTGGCGCGCGATGGCTGCGCCGATGCGTGGTTCGGTATGGCCAAACAGGTTGGTCCACCAACTGCTGACCGCATCCAGATAGCGGCGGCCGTCGTGACCAACCAGCCACGCGCCTTCGCCGCGCGCGATTGGCACCAGCGGCAGTGTGTGCGGGTGCTCACGCATCTGCGTGCAGGGGTGCCACAACACAGCAAGATCGCGTTGCCGCCAATGTTCGGCAGTTTGTGCGGCTGCAGGGTCTGCTAGGATTTCGGGTTCATGGACATGTCGATGCATCTGCCTATTCTATCGGCCCGCTTTGCGGCTGCGTGCGACGCATGAGCTCGCGCCTGCCGACCATCCACAAGATCACCGATCTGGGCGACGGGCCGTTCCGTCGTCAGCAGCTGGATCTGGAATTTTCCAACGGGCAGCGCCGCATCTACGAACGTCAACTCAGCCAGGGCCACGGGGCCGTGGTGGTGGTGCCGATGCTCGATGCGCACACTGTGCTGCTGGTGCGCGAATATGCCGCCGGCGTACATCGCTACGAGTTGGGTCTGGTCAAGGGCCGCATCGATGCCGGCGAAACGCCCGAGCAAGCCGCCGACCGCGAGCTCAAGGAAGAAGCCGGCTACGGCGCGCGCCAGGTCCAGGTGCTGCGCGCGATGACGCTCGCTCCTACTTATATGAGTCACCAATCCTGGTTGGTGCTGGCACGCGACCTCTACCCCGAGCGCCTGGTCGGCGACGAGCCGGAAGAGATGGACGTGGTGCCGTGGCCGATCGCACGCCTGGACGAATTGATGCTGCGCGAAGATTTCTCCGAAGGCCGCTCGCTGGCCGCCCTGTTCATTGCGCGCGAGTGGCTGGAGCGCAACCCATGATCCGCATCCCGATGGAACTGCGCGAAACCGTGATCGCCATCGCGCGCGATGCCGGCGCCGCAATCATGGAGGTCTACGCGCAGGACTTCGCGGTGGAGATCAAGGACGACGCCAGCCCGCTGACCCAGGCCGACCTGGCTGCCAACCGCGTCATCGTCGAAGGCCTGCGCCGGGTCACGCCGGATGTCCCGGTGCTCTCGGAAGAATCCGCGCACGTGGCCTGGGAAGAACGCCAGTACTGGACCAGCTACTGGCTGGTCGATCCGCTCGATGGCACCCGCGAGTTCGTCAAGCGCAATGGCGAGTTCAGCGTCAACATCGCACTCATCCATATGGGTGCGCCGGTGCTCGGGGTGGTGCAGGCACCGGTCGACGGGCGGGTGTGGTATGCCGCGCGCGGCGAGAACGCATTCCGCCGCGATGGCGACCGCGACGAGATGCTGCACACGCGCACCCCTGCGGCCACGCCGTTGCGGGTCGCTGCCAGCCGCTCGCACCGCGACGCGCGCACCGCCGCCGCGCTGGAGCGCATGGGCGAGATCGACGTGGTTGCGCAAGGTTCGTCCTTGAAATTCTGCCGCATCGCCGAAGGCAGCCTGGACGTGTATCCACGCTTCGGCCCCACCTCCGAGTGGGACACCGCCGCCGGCCAGTGCGTGCTGCATGCCGCCGGTGGCATGTTGCTGGCCGGCGCCAGCGGCAAACCGTTCCGCTACAACCGCCGCGACACCTTGCTCAACGGCGACTTCATCGCACTCGGCGATCCCAATCTGCCCTGGCGCGATTGGCTGGCGTGAGCGGCGTGCGCGAACGGCGCGCCGCCGTCGCGACGGCGTGGCTGGGCAAGGTCCTGACGAACTGAAAGGTACACTGCGTACCCGCACGCGGTAGCGCGCTGTTGCAGTGTGCGATGGCCGTCTACGTCGCGTGCGACATGCCGCCGCTAGAGCACGCATTCTTAAAGGTTCCAGGAACACACGATGTCTCAGACCCCGCCCACCGGCGACATTCAGCAACTGCTGCAGTTGATGTGGCGCCTGCGCGATCGCGAACACGGCTGCCCCTGGGATGTGCAGCAGACCTTTGCCAGCATCGCGCCGTACACCATCGAAGAAGCCTACGAAGTGGCCGATGCGATCGACCGCAACGACTTGGCTGGCTTGCGCGACGAGTTGGGCGACCTGTTGCTGCAGGTGGTCTTTCATTCGCAAATGGCGGCCGAGCAGGGGGCGTTCGGCTTCGCCGACGTAGTCGCCACGCTCAGCGACAAACTGGTGCGTCGCCACCCGCATGTGTTCGCTGCGCAACAGGCGCCCGATGCACAGGCGGTGAGCGCCAACTGGGAGCAGATCAAGCGCGAAGAACGTCGCGCTGCCGGCAACCAGGACGACTGCGCACTCGCCGGCATCGCACGCGGACTGCCCGAATGGCAGCGCTCCACCAAACTGCAGTCGCGTGCGGCACGAGTCGGTTTCGATTGGCCCGGCCCGATGCCGGTGCTGAAAAAACTGCAGGAAGAAATCGAAGAACTGCGTGTGGAATTCGCACGTGGCCCGGTGGCCGACAACCAGGCCCGGCTGGAAGACGAACTGGGCGATGTGTTGTTCGTCTGCGCCAATCTGGCCCGGCATGCCAAGGTCGATGTTGGCGCCGCGCTGCGGCACGCCAACCTCAAATTCGAACGTCGCTTCCGTGCGATGGAAGCGCAGGCACATGCGGCCGGCACCGCGTTGAACGCGTTGTCGCTGAGCGAGCAGGAAGCATTGTGGCAACAGGTCAAGCGTGGCGAGCGCAGTAGCGCTATGCCGGCTAGCGACAGTCCGGCCATCGCCGGTTCCGCGAGCGATGCACCGGCCTCGCACACGCCGGTTCCCGTCGCACCTTCCGTGCACAACCCTGGCTCCAGTAACCCGGTAGTTGTCGGGCAAGCTGCCCACAGCGCAGACGGGAAGCAATCCGGCCTCGACAGCTCGGACTGCGACACGCCACGTCGAGCATGAACATCGCGCCGGCCACGCTGCTGCTGTTCGCCGCCACGGCGCTCGCCGAGCTGGTCGGTTGCTACCTTCCTTATCTATGGCTGCGCAAAGGTGGCAGCGTGTGGCTGCTTCTGCCCACCGCGCTGAGCCTTGCCATCTTCGTGTGGTTGTTGAGCTTGCATCCAGAAGCGAGCGGTCGCGTGTATGCGGCCTATGGCGGCGTCTATATCGCCAGCGCGCTGCTGTGGTTGTGGTGGGTGGATCGCGTGACGCCGACACGCTGGGATCTGTTCGGCGCCGCCTGTTGCCTGTTCGGCATGGCGATCATCATGTTCGCACCACGTAGCGCCTGACTGCACTCGCGCAAACGCGCGCACGTTGCCGGTGTTGCCACAGCCGCCGCTGGCAGCAACTGCGCCTGTCATGCAGGTGGCTGGCAATAGCACCGCGAGCGCTGAGGCATACTCCGGCAAGGATAGATCCACTACGCGCTAGGGGCTGCATAAGTTTCCGACGTCATTTCTCGCCATCGTCGTGCTGGTTGCAGGCGTCATTGTCTTGTTCAAGACCGTCCGCATGGTGCCGCAAGGCTACCAGTGGACGGTAGAGCGCTTCGGCCGCTACACCCACACCATGAGCCCAGGGCTGTACTTTCTGGTGCCGGTGGTCTACGGCGTGGGCCGCAAGATCAACATGATGGAACAGGTGCTGGATGTGCCCAGCCAGGACGTGATCACCAAGGACAACGCGGTGGTGCGCGTGGACGGGGTGGTGTTCTTCCAGGTGCTGGATGCCGCCAATGCCGCGTATGAAGTGTCCAATCTGGAAATAGCTTCGATTGCGCTGGTGCAGACCAATATTCGCACCGTGATCGGTTCGATGGATCTGGACGAATCGCTCAGCCAGCGCGAAACCATCAATGCGCAGTTGCTCAGCGTGGTCGATCAGGCCACCAACCCGTGGGGCATCAAGGTCACCCGCATCGAGATTCGCGACATCCAGCCGCCACGCGACCTGATCGACTCGATGGCGCGGCAGATGAAGGCCGAGCGCGAAAAGCGTGCGCAGATCCTCGAAGCGGAAGGTTCGCGTCAATCGGAAATCCTGCGCGCCGATGGCGAGAAGCAGGCCGCCGTGCTTGAGGCCGAAGGCCGCAAGGAAGCCGCCTTTCGCGATGCCGAAGCGCGCGAACGTCTGGCCGAGGCCGAGGCACGCGCCACCCAGGTGGTGTCCGATGCGATCGCCAACGGAAGCGTGCAGGCAATCAATTATTTCGTCGCACAGAAGTATGTGGAAGCGTTCAAGGCGCTGGCCACCGCGCCCAACCAGAAGTTCGTGCTGATGCCGATGGAGTCCAGTGGCATCATCGGCTCGATCGCCGGTATCGCCGAGTTGGCCAAGGAAGCGATCGGCAAGCCCGACGCACCTGCCGTGCGCGTGCCGCCGATACCACCGCGCGCAGGAGGCTGAGCCATGCGCTGGGATCTGGCGGTCTGGGCAGTGCTGGCGCTGTTGCTGATTGCGGCCGAGACCTTGGTGCCGGGTGCCTTCCTGTTGTGGATGGGGATCGCTGCCGCAGCGGTGTGCGTGTTGGTGCTGGTGTTGCCGGACATCGCGTTGCTGGTGCAGATCGTGGCCTTCGTGGTGCTCAGCTTCGTTTCGGTGCAGGTGTATCGCACCTGGTTTCGCGGCACGGGCCGCCAGAGCGATCGCCCGTTGCTCAATCGACGCGCTGAGCAGCTGATCGGCCGTCGCGTGCTGCTCGATCAGGCCATCCACGGTGGTCGCGGGCGCGCCAAGGTCGATGATGCGTTCTGGGTGGTCGCAGGTCCGGATCTGCCGGCCGGCACGCCGGTGCGCATCGTCGGTGTCGATGGCATGACCTTGCTGGTGCAGCCGGCCAGTTGATGGGCGCAGGCAGGGCGCGCGCTGCGCTGCCCAGGTACGCATTGTTGCAGCGCGGCGTAGCAGCGCGCTGCGTCGATGTCCTCGAATCAGCGCAACCGCGCTGCTGCGCGCACGCCGTTCCCCCAAGCGCGGCAGGACGGCGATAATGGGCGTCTTTCCTTGGACCGGCGCTCATGACCCAGAAGACCATCCTCAACGACACCCATCGTGCGCTCGGCGCCAAGATGGTCGACTTCGGCGGTTGGGACATGCCGATCCACTACGGCTCGCAGCTGGATGAGCACCACCAGGTGCGGCGCGACGCCGGCATGTTCGACGTCAGCCACATGACCGTGGTCGACCTGCAGGGGGCGCGCGTGCGCGAGTTCCTGCGCTACCTGCTCGCCAACTCCGTGGACAAGCTCAAGGTCTCCGGCAAAGCGCTGTACACCTGCATGCTCAATCCGCAGGGCGGGGTGATCGACGACCTCATCGTCTATTACATGAGCGACGACTTCTTCCGATTGGTGGTCAACGCCGCCACCCGCGAAAAGGATCTGCAGTGGATCGGCGAGCAGGCCGCCCGCTTCGACGTGCGCGTGGAAGAGCGCAGCGACTTCGCGATGATCGCCGTGCAAGGCCCCAACGCACGCGCCAAGGTCATCGACCTGCTGGAGCCGGCCCATACCGCAGCGGCGAGCAAGCTCGGCCGTTTCGCCGCGCTGCAGACGCGTTCGCGTGACGGCATCGACCTGTTTGTTGCGCGCACCGGCTACACCGGCGAAGACGGTTTCGAAATCGTATTGCCGCAGGACGCCGCCGTCGCGTTCTGGAATGCATTGCTCGCGCAGGGCGTCAAGCCGGCAGGTCTGGGCGCACGCGACACCTTGCGCCTGGAAGCGGGCATGAATCTTTACGGCCAGGACATGGACGATGCCGTCACCCCGTACGAGGCCGCGCTGGCCTGGACGATTGCCCTGGACGAAGGTCGCGACTTCATCGGTCGCAGTGTGCTCGAGTCGCAAAAGGCGCAGGGTGCACCGCGTCAGCTGATCGGTGTCGTCATGGACGAGAAGGGCGTGCTGCGGCATGGCCAGACCGTGCTCACCGCCAGTGGCGAAGGCGAGATTCTGTCGGGCACATTCTCGCCGACGCTCGGCAAGGCGATCGCCTTCGCGCGCGTACCGGCCGGCAGCATCGCGCAGCTGCGCGTGGACATCCGTGGCAAGCAGGTACCGTTGCGCGCGGTGAAGTTTCCGTTCGTGCGCGATGGTCAGGCGCAGCCCGGCGTACTCGGCGACTGAATTGTGCGGCGCCGTCCATTCCGCGCACGATGCTGCTTCCGCGTCCGCATCACCCCACCACACCCGCGTGCACCTGTCTTGTCGCGCGGTCTAAACTAGCCACCTATCCCCAACCCTCATCTTTCCCGGAGCACACCCATGAGCGAGATCCCAGGCGACCTCAAGTTCCTCAAATCCCACGAGTGGGCCCGCGTCGAAAGCAACGGCCGCGTGACCGTCGGTATTTCCGACCACGCGCAGGGCTTGCTGGGTGACCTGGTTTACGTCGAACTGCCGGGTGTCGGCGACACCGTGCAGGTCGGCAACGGCGCTGCGGTGGTGGAGTCGGTCAAGGCTGCCTCCGACGTCTACAGCCCGGTCAGCGGCACCGTCGTCGAGGTCAACAGCGCGTTGAGCGACAAGCCGGAAACCATCAACGAAGACGCCTATGGCGAAGGCTGGATCTTCGTCGTCGAGATCGACGACAAGGAGCAGCTCAACGACCTGCTGGACCCGGACGACTACGCCGAGCTGCTGGAAGACGACGAGCACTGATCTGGTTTCGTTGCCGCCAGCATCCGATGGCCGCTCTCAGAGCGGCCATTTTTTTTGGCGCGCTGTCGCCAGCGACGCGCGATCTCGGCGCGGCAATGCCACGCGCGCCGGCAGTGCGGTCTGAGATAAGGGCGCCTCGGTTGGTCTGTCGACGGCGATGCGGCTGGTCGCAAGTCGACGCGGTGCGCGAGTCGGCGGCAACGCTCGAACTTGCATCCAGTGCTCGCCCATCTGCACACGCGCCGGATTTCTGACGTGAGTCGTTCGTGAGGGTCTGGGGTGCACTCGATGAAAAATTTTCCGCGGTGTTGGCCGTCGCGATCCTCCGACGATGCATGCGATGCATGCCGCAGTCGGTGCGCGCGGACGCATGCATGGCGATCTAAGCACGCAATAAGTTTGCGCATTTCTGCTCATGCGACGTCGGAAGTGCGACCGGTGGGAAAAAAATTTTCAGCTGGCGGACAGGCGGCAAGCAGTGCCTCCGCACCGGCTTCGCTACCGTGCCGTTGAAGCGCTCAAGCGATTGCAAAAGTGCGCTGCTGAAAAAAAACAGCGGAAAAGAAGTGCTTTTTTGAAAACACTGTTGGGCGAACAGGCTTCTAGGTCGGGTGCGTACGCCGGCGTGCACGGTGTTTCGCTGCCTGGGATGCGGCACGCGGCGATGCTTGGCTAAAAAAAAAATGCAAAAGAGTGTTGACAGTAAAAAAAAGCGTGATTAGGTTTCGCCCAGCAGACATTGCTGCTGAAGAGAGTGAGCAAAATCGACATCGCGCCGACAAGCTTGTTCCGGATGTCCACCGAAGCGCCAACCACGGTGGAGTCGGGTCCGCTTCTCTCCAAGAAAGCAGTTGTCGTTCCGACTACGCACCCGTGTCGCCGCTCGATGCGGGTGTTTCTGTATCCGTTCCGTCGCGCATTACCTGCGGACGGTTCCCGACAACGGCATGCCGTCGTCGGGTTTGGTTCAACTGGGCGTTTCAACTCCATAGTTCACTGACGAGGAGCCAATTACATGGCCACTGCAAAAGCTGCGAAAAAGAAACCCACCGCCAAAAAGGCAGTGAAAAAGACTGCCGCCAAGAAGGCCGTCAAGAAGGTCGCCAAAAAGGCAACCGCTAAGAAGGCAGTGAAGAAGACTGCTGCCAAGAAGGCCGTCAAGAAGACTGCAAAGAAGGCAACCGCCAAGAAGGCAGTGAAGAAGACTGCAAAGAAGGCAACCAAGAAGGCTGCCGCCAAGAAGGCAGTGAAGAAGACCGCAAAGAAGGCGACCAAGAAGACTGCCGCCAAGAAGGCAGTGAAGAAGACCGCCAAGAAAGCCGTCAAGAAGACCGCCAAAAAGGCAGTCGCGAAGAAGGCGACCAAGAAGTCCGCCACCAAGAAGACCGCTGCCAAGAAGCCGGTCGTAAAGAAGGTCGCCAAGAAGAAGCCGGCCGTTCGCAAGAAGAAGGCCGCTCCGGTCGCGCTGCCCGCAACCCCGGCACCGCTGATCTGAATCTTGTAACACCCGATCGCCGTAAACATCGAGCTCTCTCCCCGACGCCCAGCGGGGAGGGAGCTTTTTTATGTGCCTGGCACTGGCGTGGTCAGCGCGGCGCGTGGCGTTGCTAGCCGGCAGGTGGCGCAGGTTCCGCCATCTGAGCGACGTCGCTCGTTCCACGTTCTCGGCACTGTGTCGCCAGTGGCATGCCGACCGGCAGCGTGGATGCTGCCGCGCGATCGTTTGACCCTGCCGACCAAATTCCGACAGTTTTGCCGATGCCTTGGCGGGGCGGGGCGGGGCGGCACGATGCGAGAAGACGGCGCGATGCAAAGCGCGATCGCTCGGTGCAGGCCCGCTTTGATGGAGGGCCGGCACTGCATCAGGTCGGAGGATAGAGGCCGTGCGGCGGACCAGGCTGAGAGACCTTAGCGCTGACGGTTAGAGTTTCTACTTTGGCGTGTCGAACAGGTCCGCTCAATCGTAGGACTCCTGGCAACGGGTTGCTTGCGGCGTCCAAAGAGCCCGAACGTGTTGATCATCCACAGGCTTGCGCTCCCGCGCCCAGCAGGTATGCCTTCCGCGAGCCGACCGCCGCGCATCGGGACATGCAGAAACAACAAAGGCGGCCGAAGCCGCCTCTGCCTGCAGTCACCGACGCGACGTCAGTGCAGCACTTCCACTCAGCGCGGTGATGCCACCGACTTGCCGGAAGACGCGCCCTTGCCAGCCGGGTCGGGCTTCTCTGCCAGCATGTTCTCGCTGCCGAAGTCGCCGTCCACATCGATGTCCAACCAACGCTTCGCCGGCAGGCCGAGTGCGCGGTCCAGGATGGTCGGCAGCATGCCCGAGGGCAGACCACTTTCGCCGTTCCAGAGGATCGCAATTCCCAGATCGCGTTCTGGCAGCAGCGCAACCAGGCCGCGGTAGCCCTGCACCGCACCAGCATGGAACACCACTTGATGGCCAGCGTAATCGAACACACGCCAGCCCAGCGCGTAGCTCGCTGCATCCACGCGCTCGTGGCGCCAGCCGGAACGCATTTCGCCCGGCGTGGAGATCAACGGCGCGTGCAGCGTTGCCAGCAGCGGCGCAGGTAGCACGTCGGTGCGATGACCGGTGTGTGCGAGCAGCCACTGCGCCATATCGCTGGCGCTGGCGTTCACGCCCGCAGCGGGGGCCAGACGGTAGTAAGTGGGCTTGGGCGTCAGCGACACCCAGCCATTGCGGCTGCGCACGTGTGGGCGTGCCCAGTGCGGACTGGCCTGGATGCCGGCCAGACCCATGCTGGCATCGTTCATGCCCAGCGGCTTGAAAATGCGGCGTTCCACCGATTGCTCGTAGAAACTGCCCGATGCGGCGAATACCACATCGCCCACCAGGCTGAAGGCCACGTTCTGATACGCGTAGCAATCGCCCGGTGTGCAGCGCAGCGGCGCGGCCGCCAGCTTGTGGCTGAGCGAGTAGTAGTCGACGTTGGATTCGATATCGCGGTCGTAGGCATTACGAGTAAGGCCGACGCGATGGCTGAGCACTTCGGCAACGGTGAGCTGGCGGGTCGCGGTGCTATCGCTGAGCTGGAAGCCCGGCACGTAGTCGACTACCTTGCTGTCCCAGCGCAGCACGCCATCGTTGACCAGCAGGCCGGCCATGGTGCCGGCGAAGGCTTTGGACAGCGAAGCCAACCGAAACACGGTGTGGCCATCGACCGGCTGCGGATGATTGACGTCGGTGACGCCATAGCCGCGCGCGCTGAGCACCTTGCCGCCCTGCACGATGGCCATCGCCATGCCGGGCACGCGGTTGCCATAGGTCAACTGGTCGGCCATCGATTCAAATGCCGCCACGTCGAAGCCGGCAGCAGGTGCCAACACGTGGTTGGCCGGCAGCGAGGTGCGATAGGGCAACGGTGCGGTGGGCGACTGCGCAACGGTGGCCGGCTGCAGCGCAGCGGCGGTAGGCGCGGGTGTCTGCGCGGTGGAAGAGAGGGCCAGAGGCAATAACGCCCCGAACAGCCCGATGGCCAACGGTCGGAACCGTCGGCGCGTGCGCATTTCTGTCATGGTTGTCCCGCCTGTTCCACTGCCTCCGGCGATTCTAGCGCCGCGCTTTGCAATAGCACAAACTGCCGGAAGATGAATGGGCATCATATTGATCCTATTGATGATTTCAAGTTCAGAAATCGAGCATTCGACGGGGGCGCGGCATCGCTTTCCGTTGCTGCTGTTCACGGTGCAAGCGGCGTGCCTGGGCAGGGTGCATCTGGCTCGCAACGTGCTGGGCTTGCGCGCTGGTGGTGCTGCGCCGCATCGGCTAACTTGCGCGCTTGTTTCGCGGGTGCTGCCGCTGCCATGTCCTTGCCGTCGGGCCCGCTTGTGCGGGCGGCCGTTACACGATGACTCATTCCTCGACGCCGCAATCTGCGGCTGGCCGTTTCAGCGCGGCGCTGCGAAGCTCGCCGCCCTTGGCGTGGTCGTTTCTCTATTTTTTCTGCCTGCTCAGCGGTTACTACGTGTTGCGCCCGGTGCGCGAAGCGATGAGCGCCTCGGCCGATGTGGAAGCCATCTTCCCGACCGGCATGATTGCGTTCTTCTCCGCGCACGGCATGCCGCTCAAGGACTTCACGCTGCAGGTGCTGTTTACCTGTGCTTTCCTGATCATGGTGCTGCTGCAGCCGGTTTACGGCGCGCTGGTCAGCCGCTATCCGCGGCGGGTGTTCCTGCCGACGGTGTATGGCTTTTTCATCGCGACCCTGCTGCTGTTCTACGTATTGTTCGACACGGGTGTGCCGGGCCGCGGCATGGCGTTTTTCTTGTGGGTGACCGTCTTCAACTTGTTTGCGGTGGCGGTGTTCTGGAGCTTCATGGCCGACGTCTTCAGCAATGCCCAAGCGCGTCGCTATTACGGGTATATCGGTGCGGCCGGCACCTTGGGCGCGTTTCTCGGGCCGATCCTCACCCGCACACTGGTTGAACGCATCGGCATTGCACATCTGATGTTGGTGTCGGCCGGATTCTTGGCCGTGTGCGTGGTCTGCGTACTGCGTTTGCGGCTGTGGGCGGTTGCGCACGAACAGGAGCGCCAGTTGAGCTCCGGCGAAGTGCCGATGGGCGGCGATGTGCTCGGAGGCCTGAAACTCATCATGCGCGAGCCGCTGTTGCGCTGGCTGGCCTTCATGGTGTTGTTCGGCGTGGGCGTCGGCACCTTGCTCTACAACGAGCAGGCAGCGCTGGTGCGGCGGCTTTACACAGACGCAGCGGCGGCCACCGCCTATTACTCCAGCATCGACCTGGCGATCAATGCACTGGCGCTGGTACTGCAATTGCTGGTGACGCGTGCGCTGCTATCGCGCTTCGGCATCGCGCCGGCGTTGGTGATCCCGGGTGTGGCGATCATGCTGGGCTATGCGGTTTTGGCGGCGTCGCCATTGCCGATGATGATTGCGATCGTGCAGGTGATTACCCGCTCCAGCGAATTCGCACTTGCAAAGCCCGCACGCGAGACGCTATACACGCGGGTGGATCGCGAGTGGCGCTACAAGGCCGGTGCGGCGATCGACACGGTGGTCTATCGCGGTGGCGATCTCACCTTTGTCTGGGTCCACAAGCTGGTGTCTGCGTTCGGTTCCAGCGCGGTGTTCGGCATCGGGCTGCTCGTGGCGACCGGCATGACGGTTGGCGCGTTCGGCCTGTTGCGCGAAGCACGCAAGCTACCTGCCGAGCGCGATGTGGGGACGGGGAAACGTGTTTCCGAATGAGCGCGGCCATGGCAACCGGCGGCAGGCGTTTGTCGGAACATGGACGCTACCCGCGTAGCGTGGTGGTAACGGCGCCCTGCCAGCTGCCCTGAACAGGTGCATGTCATACAGGGAAGATGCGTGTCCGAGATGCCGCGTTGTCGCCTGGCATCGGCCACGCACATGACCTGCCTCTCGAGCTGGTCGCGCTGAGCGCACGCCAATCGTGCAGGCGTGCCGAACAGCACGCATGCAATCGCAGCTATGCTGGCGGCACCATTTGCCAAGGCGGTCTGCCATGTCCCTGTTCGCCATCATTGCCGGCCTGTGCGTCGCACTGCTGCACGTTTACATCCTGGTGCTGGAAATGGCGCTGTGGACCCATCCGCTGGGCTTGAAGACCTTCCGTAACAGCCTCGAGAAAGCGCAGGCCACCCGCGTGCTGGCAGCCAACCAGGGGCTCTACAACGGCTTCCTGGCCGCTGGCCTGTTCTGGGGTGCACTTGCCGCGCGCGCCGATGTGCTGAGCTTCTTCCTGGGCTGCGTGGTGGTAGCAGGTTGCTATGGCGCCTACAGCGTCAATCGCCGCATCTTCTTCGTGCAGGCACTGCCGGCATTGATCGCACTTGCGCTGGTGTGGCTGCCGCGCTGACGCACCTGCGCCAGGGTGTCTGCTTGCTCGTAGGAGCGGGCTCGCCCGCGATGAAGCGTCACTCTTGGCCCCATCGCAAGCTAGCGATTCTCAGCGGACGGCGTGAGTAACGCAGGCACGCGTTTGACCGCACTGCGCACTTGTCCGACAAGGGGTCGAGGAGGGCGATTCTTTCTGCCGTGACCCTAGTCTGCTGACGCTGCAGATCGCGCCAGCATCAGTACCCGTCTCCACAAACAACGACGGCGAGCCGAAGCTCGCCGTCGTCACTGCTGTGAACTTGGCGCAAGGCTTACGCGGCTTCGCGTGGCTGCTGTGCCTGCGGCTTGTCGTAGAAGCTGGCTGCACGCAACTCATGCGGATCGAAGTCGTCTACGGTGATGGTGTCCATCATGATCTCGCGCAGCTCTTCCAGCAGCTTGCGCTCGTCCAGGGTGAGCACGCCTTCGGCCACGGCTTCGTCCAGCTGCGCCGGGAAATCCAGTGCTTCGATGCCCTTGGTCTTGAGCGCCTTGAGGAACTTGCGCTCCACCGGCTCGGCCATCACCGCTTTGGTCAGATAGCTGGCGATACGCCCGCCCGGGTTGTTGGCGCACGGGGTCAGAAAGACGCCCTGAGCCAGGCGGTCGCGCGCTTCGTTGGGCGCCATCAGGATCGATGCCACGCGATGGCCCAGGCGATCGCCGGGCGCTTCGGCGCGACGGCCCAGCGGGAAGATCAGCACCCACATCAGCCAGCCCACCGGGCGGATCGGGAAGTTGCGCAGCGCTGCCGACAGCGCGGTTTCGATCTTGTGCACGCTGTCGTGGAACGCCCAGGCCAGCAGCGGCTGGTCGGTGGCCGGGGCGCCTTCGTCGTGGTAGCGCTTGAGCATCGCGCTGGCCATGTAGATATGGCTCAGCACATCGCCCAGGCGACCGGACAACGATTCCTTGAACTTCAACTTGCCGCCCAGCATCAGCATCGACACATCAGCCATCAATGCCAGGTTGGCCGAGTAGCGATCCAGCTTGCGGAAGAAGCGACGCGTGTATGCATCGCCCGGCGCTGCGCCGATGCGCGCACCGGTCAGGCCGAACCAGAACGAACGCACGGCGTTGGAAATGCCGAAGCGGATATGCCCGAACAGGCTCTGGTCGAACTCTTCCAGACCGCGGCGCGTATCCGGATCCTGCGCCGCCTGCATTTCCTTCATCACCCACGGATGGCACAAGATCGCGCCCTGGCCGAAGATCAGCAGGCTGCGGGTCATGATGTTGGCGCCTTCCACGGTCACGCCGATCGGCGCGGCCTGCCAGGCGCGGCCGGCGAAGTTGCGCGGCCCCAGGATGATGCCCTTGCCGCCGATCACGTCCATCATGTCGCTGACCACTTCGCGGCCCATGGTGGTGCAGTGGTACTTGGCAATCGCCGACGGCACCGATGGCACGTCGCCACGGTCGACCGCTGCGGCAGTGGCCTGCGCCAGCGCACTGATCGCATACGCCTTGCCGCCGATGCGCGCCAGCGCTTCTTCCACGCCCTCGAAGCGACCGACCGACAGCCCGAACTGCTTGCGGATGCGCGCATACGCACCGGTCACCACCGCCGCATACTTGCCGCCACCGCTGGCGGTGGAAGGCAGAGTGATCGAACGACCCACCGCCAGACACTCGTTGAGCATGTTCCAGCCCTTGCCCACCATTTCCACGCCGCCGATCAACTGGCTCAGCGGGATGAACACTTCTTCGCCATGGATCGGGCCGTTCTGGAACGGCGAGTTCAAGGGGAAGTGGCGACGGCCGATTTCAACGCCGGGGGTTTCGCGCGGCAGCAACGCCAGGGTGATGCCGATGTCCTTCTTGTCGCCGATCAGGCCGTCCGGGTCGTAGGCGCGGAACGCCAGGCCGATCAACGACGCCACCGGTGCCAGGGTGATGTAACGCTTGTCGAAGGTGAGCTTGACGCCGAGCACGTTGGCGCCGTTCCACTCGCCCTTGCAGACGATGCCGTAGTCCGGGATCGAGGTCGCATCGGAGCCGGCGAACGGGCCGGTCAGGCCGAAGCACGGCACTTCGGCACCGATTGCCAGACGCGGCAGGTAATAGTCTTTCTGTTCCGGGGTGCCGTAATGCAGCAGCAGCTCACCCGGTCCGAGCGAGTTCGGCACACCGACGGTGGAACTGACCACGCTGGAAATCGAGGACAGTTTCTGGATCACCTTGTGGTGCGCCAGCGCGCTGAACCCCAGGCCCCCGTACTGCTTGGGAATGATCATGCCGAAGAACTTGTTCTTCTTGATGAAGTCCCACAGCTCCGGCGGCAGGTCGGCGTGGACGTGGGTGATTTCCCAGTCGTTGACCATCTTGCACAGCTCTTCCACCGGCCCGTCCAGGAAGGCCTGCTCCTCGGCGGTCAACTGCGGCTTGGGATAGTTGAGCAGCTTCTGCCAATCCGGGTCGCCGGTGAACAGCTCGCCCTCGAAGCCGACCGAGCCGGTTTCCAGCGCGATGCGCTCGGTCTGCGACAGCGGCGGCAGCACCTTGCGGAAGAACGCCATCAGGGGCGTGGTCAGCAACGGCTTGCGCAGGAACGGCAACAGCACCGGAGCGGAAACCAGCACCACCAGCGCCGCGGCGACGATGGTGGCGACGAGGTTCGCATTCAGCAGCCAGCACGCCACCAGCACGCAGGCGCTGATCGCAACCCAGGTGGCAAGGCGCATGCGGTGATAGGCAGCGATGCCCGCCGCCAGGATGACGAGGAGGAACGGTGCAACGATGCTCATGGTCTTGCTCCAGTGACATGCTCGGTGATGTTGGACGCTGCAATGGTGCCAACCGAGGGCAGTGCGTCCAGATAATGCAACACGGTGGCGGTAAAGGTGGTGTTGTCGTCGCCGGCCAGCATGTGCGTGGCATCTGGCAGATGCACGTGCTGCGCATGCGGCGCGATGGAGAGAAATTCGGCGATGTTGGCCGGCGTGACCAAGTCGCTGCGTCCGCCGCTGATCAGGAGCATTGGGCAACGCACCTGTGCCGCCGCATGCAGCAACGCGTGCTGCTGCAGCTGCGCATCCTGGCCGGCCAGCTCGTCGACCAAGCGCGGATCCCAGTGCCAGTGCCAACGCCCATCAGCACGCTGTCGTAGCAATGCCTGCAATTGCCCTGCCGTTTTGCGCGGGCGGTGCGGCAGATACACACCGATCACATCAGCGGCCGCATCCAGCGATGCGAAACCGTCCGGATGCGCGGTCATGAAGCGCAGGATGCGCTCCACACCTGTGGTATCCCAACGGGGCGTGATGTCGACCAGCACGATCGCGCGAAACAACCCAGGCCAACGCGCTTCTGCCAACAACCCGAACAAGCCGCCCATCGATGCGGCGACCAGCACCGGCGGTTCGGGCTGTTCGCCGGCCAGCACGATCAGATCGTCGGTGAACTGCGTTGCCGAGTAGGGCAGGTCCACTGCATTGACGCTCGAATCGCCATGCCCGCGCGCGTCGTATGACAGCGTCCGGTAGCCTCTCTGAGCCAACGTCGCGGCAGTGCTTTGCCATGCATGGCGGGTCTGTCCAAAGCCATGCGCGAACAACACCGTCGGTGCGTGTTCGGCACCCTGCAGCGACACGGCGAGCACTGCATCACCAGCGTTGACGCTGGACACTGACGCAGTGGAGGCGAGGCTAGAAGGTGAGATAACCATACTTAATGGTATGGATGCACGTCGGTGCCTGTCAATACTCAATCGTATGGACGGTTAAGCTATTGAATCATGGCGCTTGTATGTCAATTGCGTGATGCATACTGCAACTGACTCAAGCGTATGGTTAAATCGCGCTATGAACGACACCATCGACTCCAGCCTCACCACACCCCGCGCCAGCTCTGGTCGCGGCAACCGCCTCAGTGCGGACGACTGGGCACAGGCCGCGCTTGACCTGATCGCCGAACAAGGCGTGGGCGCGGTCGCCGTGGAGCCGCTGGCGCGCCGACTTGGCGTTACCAAGGGCAGTTTTTACTGGCACTTCCCCTCGCGCGATGCCTTGCTGCAGGCCGCTCTCGAGCGTTGGGAAATCTTCGAACAAAAGGAAGTGTTCGGCAGCCTGGAAGACGTCCCCGACCCTAGCGCTCGCTTGCGCGCGCTGTTCCAGCTGGTTGCGCACGAGGTCAAACCGCACGTCATCTACAGTGAACTGCTCAAGGCACTCGACCACCCGGCCGTACGCCCGGTCATCGACCGCGTCTCGCAACGCCGCCTCGATTACCTCATCGCCTCCTTCCGGCAGGCGGGCCTGTCCCGCACCGACGCCCAGCACCGCGCGCGCCTGGCGTACGCCGCCTACGTCGGCTTTCTGCAGCTTTCACTGCAACTGCAACAGCCCAAGCAGGCCCGCGAAGACTTCGAGGCGTATGTTGAGCATGTGATCCAGACGTTGATTCCGGGGTGAGTAATTCGGCGTGCGTAGCATCCGACGGGGTGTTTTAGGAGAATGAGGGCTAACGAAAAGGCCGCGATTCTTTCGAATCGCGGCCTTTTGGTTACTGCTTTTCCAAACTGCTTATCAGAACTTCTGGGTGTAGCGCATGTAGTAGAAACGACCCGGAATTTCGTACTGCGGATCGAAGCTATTTGCGAAAGCCGTAGCAGATTGCGGCGGATCCCGATCGAACGCGTTGTTGACGCCGACCGTTACACGCGCATTCCACGGTGCCTTCCAGTACGCACTGATATCGGTATAGGTAACGCTCGGGATGTGGTTGCGAGGTGCTGCACCTGCGCTGGTGACACGATTCGGATCCGAGCAAAGCAAGCCAATATTGACCGGGTTGCTGACGTTGGCGCCGGTGCAGTTCTCGACCTGAGAGCTGTAGTAACGCATTGCCACGGAGCTACCGATGTCGCCCAATTCCCAATTGGCCATCAGGTTGGAGCGGATGCGCCAGTTATTATCCTGAGCCGAGCCGCCCCGATACAGGCCAACGCGCGTTTCCGGATCCTGAAGCGGCTTCTCAACCACGAACTTGCTGAGGTAGGTCGAATCCCACACGAAACTGAAATTGCCCCAGGCCGTATCGGGCAGGCGGTAACCAAGCGTCAGGTCGTAGCCTTCTGCTTCGATTCTGGCGATGTTGTTCGGTACCGCCAGCAGGTTTGAAATTTCGCCGGTGGCTTCACGCTGGATGAGAGAGCAGGAGTTCGCTACGCCAGCCAAGTAGCAGCTGTTGAGCGTTTCTTGCACGGTCTGAGTATCGATCGCATCTTCGATCTGAATGTTCCACCAATCGAGCGAAACATCCAGGCCAGTCACCCAACCCGGGCTGAAAACAAAGCCCAACGTCTTGGAGGTGGACGTTTCAGGCTTCAAACGCTGGTTTCCACCCGTCGCAGTACGGACCTGTGGGTTTGCTTGTGCGTAGGCCGGAACCGAGCCGCAAGAGCCAGGACGCGAGGTATTCACGGCGCCAGTATCGTACGAGCCTGCGCAAGGGTCGCGGACGTCTTCGAACGTATCGCTGACGCCCTGGAACAATTCGCTGATCGAAGGTGCACGGAAGCCTTGCGACCAGTTACCGCGGATCATCAAGTCAGTGATCGGCTTCCAGCGGAAACCGAACTTGCTGTTAGTAGTATCGCCGAAGTTGCTGTAGTCCGAGTAACGGGTAGCCAGGCTGAAGTCCAGCAGCTGAGCGCCGGGCAGATCGGCGAGAAGCGGCACGGCCAATTCCAGATAGGCTTCGTCAAGCTTGTAACCACCATTGGTGGCGGTGCGTGCGTTGCCGGTGGTATCGCCGGAATTGATCAGCGCATCCGGATCGTCGAAACCGGACTCTTCGCGGTGCTCGACACCCAACGAGAAAGCGAACGCGCCTCCCTGCATATCGAAGAGTTCGCCACCGACGTTGCCGTAATAGGTCTTTTGCTCATAGCCATAAAGGTCATGGGCATTGAAGCCTGCGTAACGCAGCATTTCCGGAGTGAGCGACCCGGGCCCGTGGAGCATGTCCATCGGAACGCAGCCATCAATGGTGCTTGCAGCAGTGCCGCAGCGCGCCGTGCCGGAAGCGTCGACGAACGACGGACCGAGCGCGTTACGCAGCGCCGAAATGTTGAACAGACCGGTGGTGCGCTCGGTCTGGTCGTTCTTGCCGTAGAACATGCCTGCTTCCCAACTGAAGAAGCGCTGACCAACTTCGAAGTCACCTTCGAATGCACCGTTGAAGCCGAACGTTTTCACGTTCTGGGTAAAAATACGGCCGCCGGTTTCCTCAGCGCGATACTGGATGTAGTCGATATCGCGGCCGGTGTTGTTGTAAATGTTTGCAGCTGAAATGACGATGTCAGCACCGTTGGTGCCGGGCGCCGAACGACCGAGAACGATCGGCATCGGTGCAAGCACCTGCGTCGACTCGCGTTCGTTGTAAGTGACAGTCGTCTTGAAACGGACATTGTCGGTGATCGACAAGCCAGCATCAGCGAATACCGACTTACGCTCCTGCGGCGTCACCAAGTAGTTGGCGGGGGCGAAGTTGTAGCTATCGGCCGCGGTGTAGCTACGCGATGTGGTGCCGCCATCGTTGGTGATCGAGAAGCCGGGCGTGCCATTAAAGCGGGTTGCGCCAAACGTCGGTGCGCCTGTGGTCGAATCGGTGCCGGTGGAACCGAAGATACCGAAGCGTCCACCCGGAATGGTCGTGCTGTTGCCGGTACGGGGCACAGCACCAAAAACCGGGACGGCGGAGATCTCGCGATTGCCTGCCCAGACCGGCTCTTCCTTGACGTAACCCACGCCCAGGGTGGCGTGCCAGCGGTCGCCGGTCGAGCCGATCGTGAAGTCGTAAGATTCGCGGCTGCCATCACCCTTGTCGTACTGACCAAAGTAGGCGTTCGCTTCCGCGCCATCGAAGTTCTGGCGCAGGATGATGTTGACGACGCCGGCGATGGCATCTGAACCATAAATGGTGGAGGCCCCGTCCTTCAGGACTTCGATGCGCTCGACGGCAGCAGTCGGAATCGTGTTCAGGTCGACTGCACCGCCCAGACCGGTACCACCAACCCAGCGGCGACCATTGACCAGCACCAGGGTGCGGTTGGAGCCGAGGTTACGCAGGTTGACGCGGGTTTCGCCGTTGCCACCGTTGTTGACGTTAGTGTTAAGGGCAGAACCATTGGTTGCGATGTTTTGGATCACATCGCCGATCGAGGTCAAGCCCTGCGACTCGATCTGCTGACGGCTCATGCTAAAGACCGGCTGCGATGTTTCGACGTCGGCGCGCTTAATGCGCGAACCCGTCACTTCGATCTTGTCGAGGTTGGTGGTGCCAGCTTCCTGGGCGATGGCGGTGCCGGTACCGCCCACGCCCACGACGAGCGCGAGGACAACGGCATCGCGCAGCTTGTTGGACTTGCAATTCATTAGCTCTCTCTCCAAGTGATCTTGGGTACTGCCAAGGGTTGTTTTGCCTGTCGGGGGTTCCGAAAAAAGCGGATCCAAAACGTCAGGGTGAACCGATGGTATATGCGTTGCGAGAGAAATTAAAGTCCCGTTAACGAAAAAGAAGGAGGTTGTGAAAGTGGCGGCCGGACGCGTGATCGGCAACGAAAAACGCCACCGGCTGCAGGCCGATGGCGTCTCGTGAAATGCTCTGGAATCAGTGGGTTACAGGTCTTGCTCGTATCTGACATACGGAACGGTCCCGTCGCTGTTGCTCTCGTTGCTCGGTGCGAACGGGTTCTTGCCGCGGGAAATGACGTTCTCGGCGCCGACGGTGAGCTGGCCGCTCCAGGGAGTGCGCCAGGTCAGGCCCAGGCCCAGACCTTCCCACTTCTCGGGCTGGCCGGGAACGTCGACGACGCGGCCGATGACGTTGGCGCTGAAGGCGCCGTAGCCACCGCCAACGCTCAGGGTCTTGCTGTCCCATTGGTCAGCGATGGCGGGTGATACGTCGGCCAGCGGTACCAGGCGCGCACGTGCGTAAGTGCCGCCGATCGAGACGAAGCCCTCGCGGCCGATGTTCTTCTGCCCGAAGACGGTGAGGTCGTTTTGCTCGACACGCGTCAGTGGAGCCTTACCGGCGCCGATCAGCCAGGCGGGCAGGGTGTCGCGACCGGTGCCGGCCGTAACGCCAACGCGACCACTGCCGCGATTGAAGCCCAGCGTGCCGGAGAGACGCCGCGATGCAGCCGCGCTGTCTTCTTCGTCATCGCCGATGCCTGCAAGCAGGCAATGGCTGGCAAGACCGCTGATGTTGGTGCCGCGGCTGCTGTTGCAGAGCAGGCCGAGCGAGTCGCCGGAGGTCAAGCCAAACGCGGCATCGAGCGAGTTGCGACCGAAATGCCAGCGCGCACCGGCTTTCTGCTCGCCGGTCGGCTCCAGGTATAGAAAGGCTTCCACCTTGCCGCTGCCCTTGTTCCACACCGGCAGGATCGTGCTTTCGTGCAACTGCTGCTGCGCCGACTGCGCGTGCACGCCTGTGGCCACCGCGAGGGCAACCATCAAAGCTAGCGGGAGGCGCGGTAGGTATCGCATACCAGAGGTCAGACCCAGGGGCAGTTGTTAAGTTCCCGAGAGCGGGCAAGGAGGATGCTAGGGTGTTTATGATTATTTAACAAGTGGTCGCCTTCCCCCGAAACGCAACCCTCATCCTCTCTATTGCAACCTTTCCGGCGCTTCCTGCGAGGGTTGTGCTGCGCTGAAAAGTACGTCCAGTGCGGTCAACGGAAAGTGATACTCACGGCCACAGAATTCGCAGCGCACCTCGACGTCACCAGTCGCCTCGGCGGCCGCGCGCGCCTCTTCCTCGCCCAGCGATTGCAGCATCGAGGCGACCCGCTCACGCGAGCAGGAGCAACCGAAGCTGAGCGGCTTGCTGCCGAGCAACTGCGGCTCTTCTTCGTGGAACAGGCGGTGCAGCAGATCTTGGCTGGCGACCGAGAGCAGCTCCGGTGCACCCAGGGTATCGAACAGGGCGCCGATCCGGGTCCAGCCATCGTTATCGCCCTCGTCGCCGGGGAGCTTCTGCAACAACAGGCCGGCAGCCTGATCCGGGCCGGCGGCCAGCAACAGGCGCGTCGGCAGCTGTTCGGACTGCTGGAAATAGCTTTCGAAGGCTTCGGCCAGGTCCGCTGCCTGCATGCCGACCAGGCTCTGGTAGCGCTGCGGCTCGCGCGGGTCCAGGCCGGGGTTTTCGATGGTGATCGCCAGCAGCGCGGCTTCGCCCAGCTCACGCAGATCGGTCGGGGCATCGACGCCTTCAGCCAGCTGCACGATGCCGCGCAAGGTGCCGGCGGCGGTGCATTCGGCAAACAGGGTGCGCAAGGTGTCGTTACCGCGCAGTTGTACCGACAGACGTCCATCGACTTTGGTGTGGCCGGTGAACAGTGCCGCGGCCACGGCCGCTTCGCCAAGCAGTTGGCGAGCGGCGGGCGGGTACTCGGCGGCGCCCTGGATGTCGTGCCAGGCCTTGGTCAGGCGCACATGGACGCCGCGCACGCCGGCGGTGGGCAGCAGGAAACGGGAAAGCTGATCGTGATCGGTCATGGAAACATCGGACGTAAGGGACGCGTGTTGCCGGATAATGCGGCAGGCATCGGGATTGAAAGGTCGTAGCGAACAATGGGGACGGATGCATGGGATGACAAGCAAGTGGCGCCACCGCGGCGCAGGCGCTGGCTGCGCTGGGTCTTGGCGGCACCGCTGTTGTTTGCCGTCGCGAGCGTGCTGCAGGTGCTGGTCTTGCGGGTGGTCGATCCACCGATCAGCAGCATGATGGTGGGGCGTTATCTGGAAGCCTGCGGGGAGGGCGACTGGAGCTTTTCGCTGCATCAGCAATGGCGTGATTACGACAAAATCGCCGCCAGCCTGCCGATTTCGGTGGTCGCTGCGGAGGATCAGCAGTTCCCGATGCACCACGGCTTCGATCTACAGGCGATCGAGAAAGCGCGCGATCACAATGCCCGTGGCGGGCGCGTGCGTGGCGCCAGCACCATCAGTCAGCAGGTCGCCAAGAATGTATTCCTGTGGCAGGGCCGCAGTTGGGTGCGCAAGGGCCTGGAAGCCTGGTACACGGTCTTGATCGAGCTGTTCTGGCCCAAACACCGTATCTTGGAGATGTATCTCAACGTGGCCGAATTCGGCGACGGCGTGTACGGCGCGCAAGCGGCTGCCCAGCAGTTCTGGGGCAAGGATGCGGCAGGTTTGTCGCCGACCGAATCAGCGCGCCTGGCAGCGGTATTGCCATCGCCACGGCGTTACGATGCGCGCCGTCCCGGTGCATTCGTGCAGCAGCGTGCCGCATGGATCCAGCGGCAGGCGCGCCAGTTGGGTGGCCCTGCCTATCTGCAGGCACCATGAGGGTGATCACGATCGATACTGTCCAACCGCCGGTCGCTCCTGAGCGCCTGACCGTGGTCATCGCGGCTTTCAACGAAGAAACCAGCATTCCTCTGCTGCATCCGCGCCTGTGCGCAGTATTGGCACAATTGCATGGGTTGCAGACGCATGTGCTGTATGTCGACGACGGCAGTACCGATGGCACCTGGGACGTGTTGCATGCGCTCACCGAAGCCGATGCCAACGTAAGTGCGGTGCGGCTGTCGCGCAATTTCGGCAAGGAGTTAGCGATTTCTGCGGGGCTGGATCATGTGCTGCCGGGTGCGGTGGTATTGCTGGATGCTGATGGCCAGGACCCGCCTGAATTGATTCCGGAATTCGTTGCGCTGTGGCGTAGCGGCTACGACAACATCTTCGGCACGCGGCTGTTTCGCGAGGGCGAGAGTTGGCTCAAGCGTAGCGCCGCGCATGCGTTTTATCGTGTGATCCGGCGCTTGTCGCGGACTCCGATTCCTGCCGATACCGGCGATTTCCGCTTGCTGTCGCCGCGCGTGGTGGAGGCCCTGCAACAGCTGCGCGAGCGTCACCGCTTCATGAAGGGGCTGTTTGGCTGGGTCGGATTTCGTCAGGTGGCGCTGCCGTATCGGCGTGCGCCGCGTCTATCCGGGAGCAGCAAGTTCACAGTATGGCGGCTGTGGAATTTCGCACTCGACGGCATCACCAGTTTTTCGACGGTGCCGCTGCGGGCGGCGACTTATCTGGGCCTGCTCACTGCGTTGCTTGCGTTTCTGTTCGGCGGCTGGGTGGTCATCAAGGCCGCACTGGTGGGCGACCCGGTGGCGGGTTGGCCGACCATGATGTCGGTGATCCTGTTTCTGGGCGGCATCCAGCTGATTGCCTTAGGGCTGATTGGCGAATACCTGGGCCGGTTATACGACGAGGCCAAGCAGCGCCCGTTGTATCTGGTCGATACCCACCGCGGCGCGGTGGGAGTAGGCTGGAGCGACCAGACAATGCGCGGAGCGGGCCATGCAGACCGTACGACAGCTGTTGGGGACCAAACAGGTTGAGGTTTTTGCAGTTGCGGCCGATGCCGCAGTGATCGAGGCGATTCGCTTGATGGCCGAGAAGGCGATTGGCGCGGTGTTGGTGATGGATGGGCCGCGCCTGATCGGGATCGTCTCCGAACGCGACTACGCGCGCAAAGTGGTGCTGCGCGATCGCTCATCTTCGACCACCAGCGTCGCGGAGATCATGAGCGCCGAGGTGGTCACGGTGTCGCCGTCGGACACCGTGGAGCGCTGCATGCAACTGATGACCGATGGGCGCTTTCGGCATCTGCCGGTGGTCGAAAACGGCCGCGTGCAGGGCGTGATTTCGATTGGCGACCTGGTCAAGGCCGTGATCGAAACGCAGCAGCGCGACATCGATCAACTGCAGCGCTATATCGCCAGCTGAGGCCGGCGCCGGCAGTTACTTGGCGTACTTGCCGCCGCAGTTGCTGTCCTTGCCCGGTCCCGGTTCGAAGGTGGCCAGCAGGGCGGCGGGCGGGGCGATCATGCCCAGGCCGATCGCGATTGCGCCACGCAGGCCGAGCGCCTTGTAGTCGGGATGAAACGACGGGTCCTTGAAGGTTCCGCCCACACGCAGCGGCGAGCGCAGGCTGAGGATGCTGCGGTCCTTCGGGCGCGGGCGCAGCAGCAGATCCAGTGTTTCGTCCTTCAGGCTGATGTTGCCCTCGCCGATGATGATGGTGTCGGTGCTGTCGAAGGCCAGGGCACGCGATTGCATGAGGCCGTCCTTGACGGCGAAATCGCCGAACATGCAACGCACCGGAATCTGCCGGTCGGCGGTGAACAGGTATTTCAGCGATTCGGCGATGTCCAGGCCGGCCAGTTCCATGATCAGGTTGCCGACATGACCGCGGCCCATGCCGACGCCGATCGAGCCGTCCGCGCTGCCGAGCATCGCGGCGATCGAATTGCCGCGGCCATGCAGATCCAGCTCGCCGCCGATTGCGCCTGAGGCCTGCTTGGCGAGCGTGGCATCTGGAAACAGCCGGTCCAGCCGGATGCCGCGAATGCCTGCTTTCAGCTGCGTGACGATGACGGGGTTGCGTGCATCCATGCGGATGGTCGAGCGGATGTCCCCACCGGCCACGCCAAAATTCAGCGGGTCCAGTTGCAGCAGGCCGTCCTTCAAGGTAAGCGACGCATCCATGTCGTCCAATGGCCAGGACGGCGCATTGATGCGCTGCGCGCGCCAACGCACCTGGGCATCCATTGCGCGCAACTTGGACAAGTCATAGGGCGTGGTTGGCAGAACACGGGCGCTGGCGGCAAGCTGCGCGGCCCGTTTTTTCTGCTCGGCGTTTGCTGATTCATTTGTTCCGGTCTTGGGCGGTGCACCGACGAAGCCGGCCAAGTCGTCGAAATCCAGCCGTTTGGAGGCCAGGTCCGCGCGCAGGAAGGGGCGCTTGTTACGCAGGTCGATTTCTGCCGTGCCAGAAAGATCGCTATCGCCGGCAGTGCCGGTGAACGTTTCGTAGTGCCAGACATCGCCATCGCGGCGCAAGCGGCCGTCCAGCGTGTAGGGTGGAGTGGATGGCATCGCGACGCCGATCAGCGGGTACAGGTCTTCCATGTCCTGGCCGCTGAGCGCCATCTGCAGGTCGAATACCCTGAACTGGAACGGGTTGGTCAACGTGCCGCGCACATGCGTCCGCGTGGTGCCGGCACTGCCGCGCAGATCGATGCGGAAGGGATGCTCGCTTTGGCTCAATTCCAGCGGTGAGGCGGTATTGCCCTTGAGCGAGAACGGATAGTCTTTCCAGCGGCCTTTGCCATCGATGCCGATCGGGGCGGCGCGTTGGTCACTGCTGGGCGGTGCCAGGCTGTGAATGGCGACATCCACATCCGAGCGGCTGGCGTCGTCGATAAATTGCAGGCGGCCGTTGTTCACCAGTAGGCGTCCCAGGCGCGGCATGCTGCCGTCGCCCTCCGTCTGGTCGAAGACCCAGTTGCCCGGATGGCTATCGTTGCCGGCTTCCAGCAATAGCGTGGGGTGCTCCAGCCGGATTTCCGGCAACTGCAGCTTGCCGCGCAGCAGTGGCCAGAGTTCGACATCGATCTCGGCTGCGTTCAGTTCGGCCATCGCGCCGCGCTTGGACCACGATGCATTGCCCAGACGCAATCGCTCGCCGCGTACCGTGGTGATACGACCCAGATCGACATCCAGATGACCGAGATGAAATTCGCGCCCGGTCTTCGCACTGACCACGCGTTCGACCGGCCCGCGCAACCAGTTCCAGTCGAACAGCAGCAAGAAGATCGCCAACAGCACAGCAACAATGCCGAGACCGATCCACCCGCGTTGGCGGCGCGAGGTGCGGGAGGGCGAAGAGGTAGCGGAGGGCACGTTGGTCACGTGCGCAATGGTTGGCGATGGCTCGTGCACGGCGCGCGAACGCGCCGAAGGTCATAGCTCACATCACCTGCGCGATCACCGCAACGAAGTGGCAAGCGCTACCGGCGAGTACGAACAGGTGCCAGATGGCGTGGAAGTAACGCTGATTGTCGCGTTGATAGAAATACGTGCCCAGCGTGTAAAAGAGCCCGCCGGCCAACAGCCAGCACAGCGACCAGGTATCGACGGAGCGCAGCAACGGCTGGATCGCCACGATGATCAGCCAGCCCATGGCCAGATACAGTATGGTCGACAGCAAGCGAAAACGGCCGGTAAAAAACAGCTTGAAGATCACCCCGGCGGCGGCGATCGTCCAGATGGCAGCGAACAGTCCCCAACCCCACGGGCCGCGCAGATTGATCAACGTAAACGGGGTATACGTGCCGGCGATCAGCAGGTAGATCGCGCAGTGATCGAGCACCTGCAGGCGTGCCTTGGTGCCCGGATGCGCAATGGCGTGAAACAGGGTGGAGGCGACGTAGAGCAACACCAGCGTGGCACTGAACACGATGGCGGTCGCCAATTGCCAGCCATCGCCATAGATCGCGGCCAGGGTGATCAGCACCGAACCACCGGCCAATGCGGCAATGGCGCCCAGGCCATGCGTCACGGCACTGGCAATTTCGTCGCGCAGGTCGGTCGAGGGGGAGGCGTCTGCGTTCATGCCAAAAAGGTACCGTACTTGCGAGCAATTCGCATCGCCAGCCGTGGCGCACGCTTGCTGCAGGTCACGCGCAGGTCAGTCGAGTGCCTTGGCATGCGCGTGTTCGCGGGTAGCCGAGAAGCGCACATCCGGCGCGCGTTCCTGGGCCAACTGCAGGTTGACCCGGGTGGGTGCCAGATAGACCAGTTGGCCGGCCGCGTCGATGCCCAGATTGCCGGCATTTTTCTCGCGAAACTCTTCCAGCTTCTTGGCGTTGTCGCAGTGGACCCAGCGCGCCGTGGTGACGCTCACCGGCTCGAAGATCGCATCCACGCCGTATTCGTCCTTGAGCCGATACGCGACGACGTCGAACTGCAGCACGCCCACCGCGCCCAGGATCAGATCGTTGCTCATCAACGGGCGGAAGAACTGGGTGGCGCCTTCTTCGGATAGCTGCGCCAGGCCTTTCTGCAATTGCTTGAGCTTGAGCGGGTCGCGTAGACGCGCGCGGCGGAACAGTTCTGGTGCGAAGTTGGGAATGCCGGTGAACGACAGCGATTCGCCTTCGGTGAAGGTGTCGCCGATGGAAATGGTGCCGTGGTTGTGGATGCCGATGACATCGCCCGGCCAGGCTTCGGCGGCGATCTCGCGATCGGAGGCCATGAAGGTCAGTGCGTTGGCCAGTTTGACGTCCTTGCCGCTGCGCACATGCAGCGTCTTCATGCCGGCGGTGAACTTGCCTGAGCACACGCGCATGAACGCCACACGGTCGCGGTGCTGCGGGTCCATGTTGGCCTGGATCTTGAACACGAAGCCGCTCAGTTTGGATTCGGTGGGCTCTACGCGACGGCCAGTGGTTTCGCGCGTTTGCGGCGGCGGTGCGTGTTCGATGAAGAAGTCCAGCAGCGGCTGCACGCCGAAATTGTTGACGCCCGAACCGAAGAACACCGGGGTCTGCTGGCCGGCGCGATATGCGGCCAGATCGAACGGATTGCTCGCGCCTTGCACCAGCTCCAGTTCGTCGCGCAACTCGGCCAGCATCTGCTCGCCGATCTTTTCGACCAGGCCGGGCGCATCCAGCGACGGGAAGATGGTCGAATCCTGACGGGTGAAATTGCGCCCCTGTTCGTACAGGTGCACTTCGCCGGAGATCAGGTGCACGACGCCCTTGAGACGCTGGCCCATGCCGATCGGCCAGGTGACCGGTGCGCACTGGATGCCGAGCACGGTTTCCACTTCATCCAGCAGATCGATCGGGTTCTTGCCCTCGCGATCGAGCTTGTTGATGAAGGTCATGATGGGGGTGTCGCGCAGGCGGCAGACTTCCATCAGCTTGATGGTGCGTTCTTCCACGCCCTTGGCCACGTCGATGACCATCAGCGCCGAGTCCACCGCGGTGAGCACGCGATAGGTATCCTCGCCGAAGTCGGCGTGGCCCGGCGTGTCGAGCAGGTTGACGATCTTGCCCTCGTACGGGAACTGCATCACCGACGAGGTCACCGAGATGCCGCGCTCTTTTTCCAGCGCCATCCAGTCCGAGGTGGCATGACGTGCGGCCTTGCGTCCCTTCACCGATCCTGCCATCTGGATCGCGCCCCCGAACAGCAACAGCTTTTCGGTCAGCGTGGTCTTGCCGGCATCGGGGTGGGAAATGATGGCGAAGGTGCGGCGGCGCGCGGCTTCGTTGGAGACATCGGACATGGGCGGTGCGCGCCCGGTCGGACGCCTGCGGAAACTGAGGAAGCTGATGATTATAACGGCTTCGCTGCGGCACGCCTTTGGAGTAAGGTTGGCGCCCTCGATTTCGGCGGTCGGCCGTGGCCGGGGCCAGCCTCAGGGGGCTGGCGAGGGAAACTGCAGTTCGCCCTGCGGGCCGAGCATGCGGAACGGGACCGAGACCAGCCGCATGTCGGCATTGCGCTGGATCGCGAAATGCAGGTGCGGCGCGGTGCTGAAGCCGGTATTGCCGGATGCGCCAAGCCGCTCGCCGGTACGCACCGCCTGGTTCGGGCGCACGGCCACGCCGTCGGGCGCCAGGTGGGCATAAATGGCCATGCTGCCGTCGGCGTGCAGCACGCGCACGAAGTTACCGCCGCCGGCTGCGGGGTCGTTCGGGTTGTTGTCGACGACATCGCGCTGCACCTGCATGACCACGCCGTCGCGCGCTGCCAGGACCGGCGTTCCCTGCGGCATGGCGAAGTCCACCGCGTACCAGTTGGGCGGATCGGCATGGCTGAAGTGTCCGCCAAAGCCCTGCGCGACCTGCACCGGCACGCCGCGGAATGGCAGCTGATAGGGCGCCGGCTGCGGGGTAGCCCGCGGATCGCCCGGCACCACGTCGAGCGTGAGCCCGAGCCCGCCCAGGGTGCGCTGGTTACTGGCCGGATACAGCCGGGTCACCAGGCGGCGCTCGTGTGCGGCCAACGCAAGCGTCAGCGGCAATTGCGGCACGGCGCGGTAATCCTCGCTGGCTGGTGCGCTCAGGCGCAGCTGCGCGGGCCCGGCCAGTGGATTGGTGACCCAGGCCAGGTAGACCGGGGCCTGCCATTCCAGTTGCAGCGCAGCGCCAGTGCCGATGGCGGCCGGAGCAGATTGTGGGGCCAGTGACTGCGGTGAGGGCGTTGCCGCAGCGCCGGGCCAATGCCAACGCTGCTGTGCGTGCGCCGGGCGCGCGCAGGCCAGTACCGAAACCAGTGCTGTGATAAAGACCGGCAGGGCAGTGCGAGATACGAGGTGAGGCACGCCATCGACTCAAGCAGAAGGGGCGCAAGTATGCGGCCCATCACAGGCCAGAGTGGTATCGGATGAAAATATATCTTTCCATCCGCATGAAGAGATTGACATCGCAAAAATCTGCTGGCATCTTAGCCTCACCATCGAGACCGGCGGAGGGACAGGCCCTTTGATGCCGGGGCAGCCAGCGGAGCGCGCAAGCGTCCGCGTTTGGTGCCAAATCCTGCGGGGACCTTCGCGTCCGCCGAAAGATGGTTCGAATCGTGCCTTGTGCACCTCGAACGCGAGCTCCGCGAAGCTCGATGGCCGATCCACCCCGGATACCGCCATGAGCCTCGTGAATACAGCATCGCCGTCTACCAACGATTTCGTTGACATCTCCGCCACCAGCGACCACAACATCACTGCCGTGCGCGGCGAACTCGTCATTGCCCTGCCGATGCGCCATGCCGGCATGCGCGAGCTGCGGCTGCGCTATGAACTGATCGGCGCGGCCCATGCGCCGGTGGTGTTCGTGGCCGGCGGCATCTCTGCGCACCGCCATTTGGCCGCGAGCGCGCTGTTTCCCGAGAAGGGCTGGGTGGATGGGCTGGTCGGCAGCGGCCGCGCGCTGGATCCTGCCGCGCGGCGTCTGCTGGCATTCGATTTTCTCGGTGCAGACGGCAATCTGGACGCGCCGATCGATACCGCTGATCAGGCCGATGCGATCGCTGCGTTGCTGGACGCGTTGGGTATCGGGCGTTTGCACGGTTTTGTCGGTTATTCCTACGGCGCGCTGGTTGGATTGCAGTTCGCCATCCGCCATGCGGCCCGCGTCGGCACCTTGGTTGCGGTAAGTGGTGCGCATCGTGCGCACCCGTATGCCGCGGCCTGGCGTGCCTTGCAGCGCCGTGCGGTGGCGCTGGGCCAGCTGCAATGCGCGGAACAGCACGGCCTGGCGCTGGCACGTCAGTTCGCCATGCTCAGCTACCGCACGCCGGAAGAATTCAGCGAGCGCTTCGATGCACCGCCGGAAGTCATCAATGGCCGCGTGCGGGTGGCCGCCGAGGACTATCTGGACGCTGCCGGTGTGCAGTACGTGGCGCGTACGCCAGTGAATGCATATCTGCGTCTGTCCGAATCCATCGACCTGCATCGCATCGACCCCGCGCAAGTGCGCGTGCCCACCGTCGTGGTGGCGGTGGAAGGCGACCGCCTGGTGCCGCTGGCTGACATGGTCAGCCTGGTCGAAGGTCTGGGCCGGCGCGGCAGCCTGCGCGTGTTGCGCTCGCCATATGGCCACGACGCCTTCCTCAAAGAAAACGATCGCATCGACGCAATCCTCACTACCGCCCTTCGCAGCACCGGAGAAACCGCATGAGCTTTCGTGACCCCACCGCCGCCCCCTGTACTGCTGCCACTGCCGCCGTGCGTGCCGGTATCGACCGCGACACCGCTTACGGTGCAGTCACTCCGCCCATCGTGCTGTCGTCGAATTTTTCGTTCGATGGCTTCGGCAACAAGCGCCAGTATGACTACACCCGCAGCGGCAACCCGACCCGCGATCTGCTTGGCGAAGCGCTGGCCGAACTGGAAGGCGGCGCCGGTGGCGTGATCACCTCCACCGGCATGGGCGCGATCAATCTGGTGCTCAATGCGGTGTTGCAGCCCGGCGATACGCTGGTGGTGCCGCACGATGCGTACGGCGGCAGCTGGCGCCTGTTCAATGCGCTGGCCAAGAAGGGCCACTTTGCGCTGATCACCGCCGACCTCACCGACCCGCGTTCTCTAGCCGATGCGTTGGCGCAGTCGCCCAAGCTGGTGCTGATCGAAACCCCGTCCAACCCGCTGCTACGCATCACCGATCTGCGCTTCGTCATCGAAGCGGCGAAGAAGGTCGGCGCATTGACAGTAGTGGACAACACCTTCCTGTCACCTGCGCTGCAGAAGCCCTTGGATTTCGGTGCCGATCTGGTGCTGCATTCCACCACCAAGTACATCAACGGCCATAGCGATGTGGTGGGCGGTGCGGTGGTGGCGCGCGATGCGCAGCTGCATCAGCAACTGGTGTGGTGGGCCAACGCGTTGGGCCTGACCGGCTCGCCGTTCGATGCCTTCCTGACCTTGCGCGGTTTGCGCACGCTGGACGCGCGCCTGCGCGTGCATCAGGAAAATGCCGACGCGATCGCTGCGCTGCTGGACGGGCACGCGGCAGTCAATCAGGTGTATTTCCCCGGGCTGGCGACGCATCCGGGCCATGCCTTGGCGGCGCGTCAGCAGAAGGGCTTCGGCGCGATGATGAGTTTCGAGCTGGAAGGCGGCGAGGCGGCAGTGCGTGCGTTCGTCGATGGCCTGCGCTACTTCACGCTGGCCGAATCGCTGGGCGGCGTGGAAAGCCTGATCGCGCATCCGGCTTCGATGACGCATGCAGCGATGACTGCCGAAGCGCGCGCGGCTGCCGGAATTTCCGACGGCTTGCTGCGGTTGTCGATCGGGATCGAATCGGCCGAAGATCTGCTGATCGATCTGCGTGCCGGTCTGGCCCGTGCAGAAGCCACCCTGACCGCCACCAACCGTAAACAGGTCGACGCGTGAGCACTGTGCTGCCTGTTGCGCGCCGCGCTGCGGTCGCTGCGGTGACGCCCACCCCGCGACTGGCCTTGCTTGGGACTGGCACCGTGGGGCGCGCTTTCGTGACCCGCTACACCGCGTTGCAGCAACGCCAACTGCGTTTGCCGCGCTTCGATTGGCTGGCCAATTCGCGCATTGCGCAGGATTGCGGCGTGAGTGCCGAGCAGGCGCTGCAACAAGCCAATGCCGCGCCGCGCGGGCAGGCGGTCTTGCAGTCATGGGCTGAAACCACTGCGCTGCGTGCCGGCGATGTGTTGGTAGACGCCACCGCCAGCGATGTCGTCGCCGATTGGCATGTCGAGTGGTTGCTGCGCGGTGTGCATGTGGTCACCGCCAACAAACTGGGCCAGGGCACCGCGTTGTCGCGTGCGCAGGCGCTGCATGCTGCGCGTCATGCCAGCGGTGCGCATTATGGGGATAGCGCCACCGTGGGCGCCGGGTTGCCGGTGTTGAGCAGCGTGCGTGCGTTGGTCGCCGGCGGCGACCACATCCATTCGATCGAAGGCGTATTGTCTGGGTCGTTGGCGTGGCTGTTTCATCGCTACGACGGCAGTGGCGTATTTTCTGCCTGCGTGCGCGAAGCGATGGCGGCCGGCTATACCGAGCCGGATCCGCGCATCGATCTCTCCGGCGAGGACGTGCGGCGCAAGTTGCTGATCCTGGCGCGCGTCGCGGGTTGGCAACTGGAAGCCGAGCATGTGCATGTGGAATCGCTAGTGCCGGCCGCCATCGCCAAGCTGCCGCTTGCAGCGTTGGATGCGCAGTTGGGCGCGCTGGATGCAGTGGTGGGTGCACGCTGGCAACAGGCGCGCGCGGCAGGACGTTGCCTGCGGTTCGTTGGACGTGTGGATGCACATGGGGCGAGCGTGGGCTTGCGCGAGTTAGCGCTCGATCATCCCTTGGCCGGCGGTGCCGGTACCGACAATCGGGTCGCGATCAGCAGCGACCGATATCGCGCGCAGCCGCTGTTGATCCAGGGGCCGGGCGCCGGTGCCGAAGTGACTGCGGCGGCGCTACTGGATGACGTGTTGCGGATCGTGGCTGGGTAATGCGCTGAAGGGTGAGCGGTTGCGTCTTTCAGGCGGCCGCGCTCGCCGCTTGGACGGGCGACCGATCTGTGCGCTGTTGCTTGGCGCGTGACGTCACTGCGGCCAAGCACAGCAGTGGCGAGCGCAACCCTCCTGTGGTGAGGTTGCGGCCCATGCACTCGCGGTGACGCTTCAACTGTATGCCACGTTCAAATCCATGGCACGCTGTTATCGCGCAATCGCCTTCAGCAAGGACGCATTGAAACGCTTGGGGTCCTGCACCTGCGGGGAATGTCCGAGGTCGGCGAATTCGACCAGCGTTGCGCTCGGAATCGCCGCCGCCGCGCGCTTGCCCAGCTCGGGGTAGTCGCCGACACGCGCCTTGACGTCCGGCGGTGCGGTGTCCTTGCCGATCGCGGTGCGGTCCTTGAGGCCGATGAACAGCGTGGTTGGCACTGTGAGCTTGGGCAGTTCGTACACCACTGGTTGGTTGAACACCATGTCGTAAGTCAGCGCCTGATTCCAGGCCACCGCCTGCTTGCCGTTGCCCAGCGACATGCCGGCCTGCATGCGCGCCCAGCGTTCGAACTCGGGCTTCCACTGTCCGGCGTAATACACGTCCATCTGATATTTCTTGATCCGCTCGAAGCTGGTCTTCAGCTCGTTGTCGTACCAGGCGTCGACGCTGCGCCACGGAATGCCTTCGGCCTTCCAGTCTTCCAGGCCGATCGGGTCCACCAAGGCGAGGTGTTCGGTGGCCTGCGGGTACATCAGTGCGTAGCGGATCGCGAGCATGCCGCCCATCGAGTGGCCGACGACCACTGCGCGGTCGATTCCTAGTGTTTTCAGCAATGCGTGGGTGTTGTCGGCCAGCTGTGCGAACGAAAACTGATAGGCCGCTGGTTTGCTGGATTTGCAGAATCCTACCTGGTCCGGCGCGATCACGCGGTAGCCGGCCTTGCTCAGGGCCGCGATGCTGGATTCCCAGGTGGCCGCGCAGAAATTCTTGCCATGCAGCAGCACGGCGGTGCGTCCGTTCGGCTTGCCGGTGGCTGCGACATCCAGGTACGCCATCTCCAGCGGCTGCTGCTGCGAGGTGAACGCGTATGTCTTGACCGGGTAGGGGTAATCGAAGCCTTCAAGACGCGGGCCGTAGCTGGCTTGCTGAGCCATCAGCGGGCCGCAGGCCAGGGTCAGTGCGAGTGCACAGGCGAGATGTCGCATCGTGTTCTCCATCCGGGATCCGTGCCGGAAGGCTACCTGGCGCACCGTGGTGGAGGCGTGGATCCGGGCGGTGCCGCGCGAGGGGGTGCGGCGGGCTGACGTGCCCTCATCCGCCCTTCGGGCACCTTCTCCCGCAGGCAGGAGAGGGCGGGTGATTTCTGCGGGAACGGCATTGCGTTCTGATCGCATCATGCTACCGGCAGACTCAGCACTCGATGACGTTCACCGCCAGGCCGCCGCGGCTGGTTTCCTTGTACTTGTCCTGCATGTCGCGGCCGGTGTCGCGCATGGTCTTGATGACCTTGTCCAGCGAGACCTTATGCTTGCCGTCGCCGCGCATGGCCATGCGGCTGGCGTTGATCGCCTTGACCGCGCCCATGGCGTTGCGTTCGATGCATGGGATCTGCACCAGCCCGCCGATCGGGTCGCAGGTCAGGCCCAGATTGTGTTCCATACCGATTTCCGCGGCGTTTTCGATTTGCCCAGGATTGCCGCCAAGCGCGGCAACCAGGCCGCCGGCGGCCATCGAACAGGCCACGCCCACTTCGCCCTGGCAGCCGACCTCGGCACCGGAAATGGAGGCATTTTCCTTGTAGAGGATGCCGATGGCCGCAGCGGTGAGCAGGAAATCGAAGATGCGTTGCTCGGAGGCACCCGCACAGAAACGATCGAAATAATGCAGCACCGCCGGGATGATGCCGGCCGCGCCATTGGTCGGCGCGGTGACCACGCGGCCACCGGCTGCATTTTCTTCGTTGACCGCCAGTGCATACAGGTTGACCCAATCCAGGGTGGTCAATGGGTCGCGCATGGCCGCTTCCGGCTTGGATGACAGTTCTCGGTACAGCGCCGGTGCGCGCCGCGAAACATTCAGGCCGCCGGGCAGCGTGCCTTCCTGGCGGATACCGCGCTCCACGCAGGACTGCATTGCATTCCATAACTCGCGCAGGCCCGTATGGATCTCGTCTTCGCTGCGCCAGCTCTTTTCGTTTTCGAACATCAGCGCGGCAATGCTCAGACCGCTGCGCGCGCACTGCGCCAGCAGTTCGTCGCCACTGAGGAACGGGTAGGGCAGCGGCGTTTCGTCGGCGACAATGCGATCGTCGGCAGCGTCGTCCTGGTTGACCACGAAGCCGCCGCCCACCGAGTAATAATCGCGTGTGGCGATCACCGCTTCGTCGGCGTCGTATGCGGTAAAGCGCATGCCGTTGGTGTGGTACGGCAGCTTCTGCCGCTTGTTCATCGGCAGGTCGCGCTTTTCGTCGAAGCTGATTTCGTGCTGGCCCATCAAGCTGATGCGCTTGCTGGTACGAATGCGCTCCAGCGTGGCCGGGATGATGTCCGGGTCGATCAAGTTCGGGCGGTGGCCTTCCAGCCCAAGCAGCACCGCCTTGTCGGTGCCATGGCCCCGGCCGGTTAGAGCGAGCGAGCCGAACACTTCGGCGCGGATACGCACCACGTCCTGCAGGCGCCCGGCGTCGAGCAGCCAGCGATGCACGAAGCGCTCGGCGGCGCGCATCGGCCCCACGGTGTGGGAGGAACTCGGACCGATACCGATCTTGAACAGGTCGAACGTACTGACAGCCATGCGTGCCGGAGAGGTGAGCGTAAAGGCCGCTATTCTAGTCGTTCGGCGATTGCGGCACGGCTGCAGCGCAGCATGAGACCTGTTCGATGGCCCTGACCCTGTACCAGCGCGACGATTGCCACCTCTGCGACCAGGCCGTGGAAGTGCTGGCGCAGGCGCGTGCCGGCGATTTCGATAGCGTGTTCATTGACCACGATGCGGCGCTTGAGGCCGTTTACGGCGCGCGCGTGCCGGTGCTGCGGGATGTCGGCGGGCGCGAGCTGGAGTGGCCCTTCGACAGCGCGCGGGTAAGCGTGTGGCTGGATGACGTAAGTCGCTGAGAGGCCATTGCGGCGATGCAAGCGCCCTAACCGCGTGGTAGTGCAGTGGGTCAACGGTCCGGGCGGCGCATCGGTGGCGCCCCCGACATGACCACGGTTGGCTGTTCCGCGGTGTCACTCGAGCTGCGGGCATAAAAAAGCGGCGGACCCGACGAGGTAGTCCGCCGCGCAGTGGCTGCGTCCGGTTGCGGCCTGTGGCGTTACTTCGCCTTCAACACGACCTTGGTGCTGATCGCGGTTTCGTTGGGAATGGTCTTGGTATCGGCCCAGTCGCCGCCGCCTACACCGAAGTCCAGCCGCTTGACCACGGCCTTGCCCGCCAGCACCGGCTGCGCGCCAGGTGTCCAGGTGAAGGTCAGCGTGACCGGCTTGCTGACCCCGCGCAGTTCCAGGGTGCCATCGGCGGCGTACTGGTTACCACCCAGGGCACGGAACTTGTCGGCGCGGTAGCGCGCAGTGGCGAACTTGGCGACGTTGAAGAAATCCGGGCCCTGCAGGGTGGAATCGCGGTCGTTGTTGCCACTGACCGCGCTGGCCAGCGGAATGCGCACGTCGAGCTTGGCGCCGGCAAGGTTGGCCGGATCGAAACTCAGCGTGGTGTCGAAGCCGGGGAACTTGCCGGTGAACACTTCGCCGTCGTATTTGCTGGCGAACACCAGGCTAGAGCCCGGCGCCTGCACGTAATCGGCGGCGCGCACCGGCGCGGCGGCGAACGTGGCAACCAGCGAGGCCGCGACCAGCATCGGAGAAACGAACAACTTGGACGACATGGGAAATCCTTATGGTTTGGGGGAGAGCCAGCCGCGCGGCACCATCCGCGCTAGGGTGGCATCACGCTGGAACAGGTGGTGGTAGAACGCAGCGCCGGCATGCGCCAGCACCACGGCAATCAGCAACCAGAAGCCCCACTCGTGGATGAAGTGCGCGGTGGCGCGCAATTGTTCGTCCGGCGGGCTGAGCTTGGGCACATTGAACAGGCCGAACCAGCGGAACGGCCGCAGGCCGCTGGTGGAGTCGTATAACCAGCCCGACAGCGGCATGGCGAAGATCATGGCGTACAGCAGCCAATGAGTGAGCCCGGCGATGCGCTCCTGCCAGCGCGGCGTGCCGGCTACCGGCGGCGGTGCGCCTGCGTAAATGCGCCAGCCCAGGCGCACGATCACCAAGGCCAGGACGGTCAACCCAACTGACTTGTGCGCGGTGTACACCCAGAAGTATTTCGGCGTCTTGGGCAGCTCGCCCATGGTCAGACCGACGATCCCCAGGACCAGGATCAGTAGTGCGATCAACCAGTGCAGGGTCTGGCTGACACCGCCCCAGCGTTCGATGTTCTTCAGGCTCATGTTCCCGATTCCTTGCTGGCTGCGGTGTCCGGCGCCGTCGGCGCTGCTTGAGGCTCGGGCGTCTCGTCGTCGGCGCGGCCTTCGCGCACGGCTTCGGCTTCGATGCGCAATTCCACACTGTCGCCGATCATCGATTTCCATGCATCGATCCCGAACTCCGCACGGCTCAGCGTGGCGGTGGCGGAGAAACCGGCGGTGCGACGGAACGGCGGCAGCGGATGGCGCCTGAGCGCGTTGAGGGTGACGTCCAGGGTGACCGGGCGGGTGACACCGTGCAGGGTGAGATTGCCGGTGACCTTGGCGTGGTTTTCGCCGCTGGCCTCCACGCGCGTGGAGACGAAATGCGCGTCGGGAAAGCGCTCGGCGTCGAGTAGGTTACGTGCCAGGGTGGCCTGGTTCCACTTGGCATCGCCCAGGTCGGCGCGGTGCAGCGGCACGGTGACATCCAGCCGGGAAGCGGCCCAGTCGTCCGGGTCGAAGACCAGCGTGCCGCTACTTCCGGAAACAGTGCCCAATGCCTTGGAAAAGCCGGCATGTTCCACCGCGAATAGGACCCGGGTGTGGACCGGGTCCAGCGCGTAGCGGACCGGTGCGGCGGTAGCGACCAGGCTGGTCAAGGCCAGGGCGGGCAAGAGCAATAGGCGGGCGAGGGTCGTCATGGGCGAATTCTAGACACATCCCGGCAATGCGCGCTTGGCTTGCGCTCGCAACGATCCGTTGCGAGCATGCTGGCTGGACGTGGAAGGGACTCCCACATGCGCTTACTCATCGTGGTGCTGGCTTTGCTGTTGGTGATATCGCCATGCGCGGCAAAGATTCCGGAAGTGCCGCGCTTTCGGATCGTCGGACCCAGCGAAGGATTGCCTTCGACGATGGTGGTTGCCATCAGCCAGGACCGTGCCGGCTACCTGTGGCTTGGAGCACTCGACGGTCTGGTGCGTTACGACGGCGCAGGATTCAGGACCTGGCGCCACGATCCGGCCAACCCTGCATCGTTGCCTTGCAACGCAGTGCAGGCATTGCATATCGATGCGCAGGACCGGGTCTGGGTGGGGTGCGGCAAGACGTTGAGTGTCTTGGACGCCGGCCGCAGCGGCTTTCGTCACTATCGCGCTATCGACTATCCATTGCTGAAGAACGGCGAGATCTTCAGCATCGCCACATTCGATGGCGCTATCTGGGCCGGCACCACCACCGGTGCGCTTGTGCGCATCGATGCCAGTGGACGGATGTCGTCGGTGAATCTGGGCGAGCTTGAGGGCGCACTGGATCAGGCCATGGTCATGAACCTGGCAGTGGATGATCGGCACCGCCTGTGGATCGGTACCAGCAATGGCCTGGCCTATTACGACGGCAATCGACTGCGTCGCCAATACATCCCGGACGAACCGAACCGGCAGTCGGCCGTCTTCGGCCTGCAGTGGACCGGCGACCGTTTATGGCTGGGAAGCGAATCTGGATTGCATGTGCTGCGGGCAGACGGTCTCTGGCAGCCGCTTGCCTGGTCAACGATGTTCGGCAACGGGAATGAATTTTGGGGGGCAGTGGCTGCGCCGGATGGCGAATTCTGGCTGGGCAGCGGACGCGGTCTGTGGCGTACACGCGGCGAACGTCCACCGGTGCCCGCCTTGAGCGGCGAGGGGCCATTGTCGCGCCGCAACGTGATCGGTTTGCTGGGGGCAGCCGATGGCGGGCTGTGGGTGCCCATGCATGGCACCGGGCTGGGATATCTGCCAGCCGACTGGAAACGCAGTGCCGTGCTCAAGCCCGCGGTGCCAACGGGCGATGCGATCTACTGCAACCTGGCGGCCGCCCAGCGCTCCGGTGGGTTATGGCAGGTCGATGCGCAGGGGCGTCTGTTGCGCGTGGATCCGAGTACCGGCGATTCGTTCCAGACAGGCCTGCAGTCGCCGCAGCTCAAAGGGATGGAGTTGGTGTCGGCGCTGGAAGATCGTCTGCAACGCGTGTGGCTGGGGAATTTGAGTTTTGGCCTGTCGCGGATGGATCTGCGCACCGGTGAGTTCATTCATTGGCCGTCCGATGGGCCTGAGCCAACGTCGGCGTTGTCGGCACCCGAATGGATCAGCGAGCATGGCGACACTGTCTGGATGGCCTTCATCGATATGGTGCAGCAGCGCGATCTGCGCAGCGGCAAGGTCTTGCAGCGGATCACCCAGCAAGACCTGCATGGCCTGCGCGCGATCGACATCCAACAGCTGGCGCAAGGCCCCGACGGACGCGTATGGGTAGCCGGCGAGGGCGGCATGTTCGCGTGGGACGACGCCTCGCACAATTTCGTGCCGGTGGCAGGGATGGAAGGAGCGCAAATCCAGGCATTTGCCAGCCCGTCTGCGGAGACGGTCTGGGTCTATCGGGCTTCCGGTGCAGAGCAATGGCAAAAGGTTGCAGATCGCTGGACGCGGGTCCGTCAGGTGGGCGAGGCGGATGGGCTGAGCGGGTTCGATGCCTCTGCCATGCAGATCGACCCGCATGGCCGTGTCTGGATTTCCAGTTTGCGCGGGCTGTGGCGGATTGACCCCTCGGTGCATCCTGCGCGGGTCCGCAATATCGGCACGCGCGATGGCTTGACCAGTCAGGAGTTCATCCAGCATTGCCTGTTGATGTCCGGCGATACCTTGATCGGCGCAACCAGCGATGGCTCTACCGTACTGCTGGATACCGCAATGCCGGACGTTGCGCCGTTTGTCCCAGCGTTGCAGCTGGAACATGTCAGCGTGCTGCGCAATGGCGCACGTATCGCCCTGCCAATGGATCGCCCGTTCCAGCTGGGCCCGGAGGACCGTCAGCTGCAGGTCGTCAGCCGCTTGTTGTCGTACAGCGACCCGCTCTCCAATCGGTATCGCAGCTTCCTGAAAGGCTTCGACACGGACTGGCAAACAACAGGCAACTCGGGCATCCGCGAATTCGCCAGCCTGCCTGCTGGCAACTATGAGCTCGCGCTGCAGGGCATCGATCCGCTGGGCAATCGCTCGCAGGTGCGTTCGCTGCAGTTTTCGGTCAGGCCGCCATGGTGGCGTAGCGATATCGGTATCGCGTTGATCTGTTTGTCGGGATTGCTGTTGAGCGCCTTGCTGGCTGCGGCCTATCGCCGGCGTATTCGTCTGCGCGCGCAATGGCAGCTGGCGCAACACAAACGCGAGTTGGCCGAGCAGGCGTCGCTGGCCAAGACGCGCTTTCTAGCAACGTTGGGCCACGAGGTGCGCACGCCAATGACCGGCGTATTGGGCATGAGCGAGCTGCTGCTGCAGACCCCACTGGATGGGCGCCAGCAAGGTTATGCGAGCGCGATCCAGCTGGCCGGTAAGCACCTGCTGCGTCTAGTCAACGATGCGCTGGATTTGGCCCGGATCGAAGCAGGCAAGCTGCCACTGGATTACCGCGATTTCGACCTGCGTCAGTTAGTTGGGCAAGTGGCGGAACTGGTGCGCCCGAGTGCCGAGCAGAAGCAGCTGGCCTTCCACTGCGAGCTTGACGATGCATTGCCGCCTGCCTTGCATGGCGATGCCAGTCGCGTACAGCAGATCCTGTTGAATCTGCTGTTCAACGCAGTCAAGTTCACCGAGCGCGGGAGCGTCCACCTGCACATGACGGCGCTGCCGCAGCACACGCAGCAGGGCATCCGCGTGGAAGTGTGCGACACCGGGCCGGGCATGAGCGCCGAGCAGCGCGGGCGGCTATTCCAGCGTTTCGAGCAGGCCGAAGGCGCGCTCACGCTTGCGCGGCACGGCGGCAGTGGCCTCGGGCTGGCGATCTGCCGCGAACTTGCGGCGGCCATGGGCGGCTCAGTGACGGTCAGCAGTGAGTTGGGGCAGGGCGCGTGTTTCGTGGTTGAGCTGCCGCTGCGCTGGGTGTCCACGTTACCCGCTGTCACGCCGTCTGCAGTGCGCACACCGCCTCTGCACGCGCAGGCGCCGTTGCAGTTGCTGCTGGTGGAAGACGATGCGACCGTGGCGCAGGTGATCGTTGGCCTGCTGCAAACGCGGGGGCATCACGTCACCCATGTATTGCATGGTCTCGCAGCGCTGGCCGAGGTCAGTACGCGCAGTTTCGATGCAGGGTTGTGCGACCTGGATCTGCCCGGTCTCGACGGCGTAGCACTGGTGGCGCAGCTACGCGCGCGCGGCGTGCGCTTCCCGATTGTGGCCGTGACCGCGCGTGCCGATGCCGATGCCGAACCGCAGGCGATGGCCGCAGGCTGTCATGGATTTTTGCGCAAGCCGGTCACCGGCGACCTGCTCGCGCAGGCGTTGGCGCGGGTGCTTGCCGACGTCGATAAGGGAGAGAGCGGCAGTGAGGCCGGCGGCGCTTAGGTCGGCGTGGAAGGCGATCCAGGTGCGCACCAGGCGCGATGCGTTGGCACTGTCTGTCCGGCGGTGCAGACGGAAAACGGGCGGAGACCCCAACCCAACCAGTGTCACGCGCGCGCAGGCACCTGCGGCATGGTCAGGCCAAGAGGGTGGTCGCGCGCTGGGCTGGCTGCCACCAGCACTAGATCCACCACCACGCTGCCAGCCACCGTCTGCAGCCAATGAGTGCTGTGTACCGGGTACAGTGCAGTCCCAACAAGGGCGCGCGTGGGTGCACACGCGGCGATGGGGACAAGGATGACGATGAAGACCGTGCTGTTGTCGGTGCTGGCCGTGCTACTGCTGTCGATCGGCCTGGATGCGGCGGCGGTGAATCAGATCGAGACCCCGCGCATGCGCCGGTTCGGTGCGGCCGAGGGCCTGCCCTCGCGCATGGTGCTGGCACTGGCGCAGGACCGGCAAGGCTATATCTGGGCGGCGACCAGCGATGGCCTGGCACGCTACGACGGCATCGGGCTGCAGGTATGGCAGCACGACCCGCATGTCGCCAGTTCGATTCCGGGCAACGAAGTGGAAACGCTGTTTGTCGATGATCGCGATCGGGTGTGGGTTGGCGTCAACGGCTCGCCACTGAGCATGCTGGAGACCTCGCGCGCTGCATTTACGACATTCCCCAACGTCGGCGCAGCGTGCGATGGACAAGTCTGGGCGCTGGCGCAGGCACAAGGTGCGATCTGGATAGGAACCAGTCATGCCGGACTTTGCCGGCGCGAAGAAAGCGGCCGGGTGACGGCGTTCCGTGCCACCCTGGATGCGGCTGATGGACTGCCCAGCAACACCATCATGAGCATGGTGACCGATGCGCGCGGCCGGCTGTGGATCGGCACCGATAACGGGTTGGTGATGCGCGACGGCGAGCGCTTCGTGCGCATCGCGCCAGACCGACTGAGTACGTCTGTTTTCAAGCTGAGCAAGGATGCCGACGGTACGTTGTGGGTCGGGACCAGCGAGGGGTTGTACAGGGTGACACCGGCTGGTGAGCTGGAGCGTGCCCCTTGGGCGGGGGCCGATGTCGTACGTGCCGCCACCGTGGTGCACGATGTGCACGGCGGTTACTGGATTGGTGCCGCCGATGGGTTCTTTCGGGTGGCGCCAGGAGAAGCCACGCTGCGCGTTATGGAAGGCGATCGTGGCAGCGGCTTTCTCACCGCACATAGCGGCGTGCTCGATGTGATGCAGGACCGCCAGGGCGGGCTATGGCTCGGGCTGATTTCGCAAGGCGTCGCGTATCTCCCGCCGGATTGGCGGCGGTTCTCCACCCTTCTCGAAAGCCAAGGCAAGCCGCTGGAGAGTTTGTACCTGGTCAACGCCGCCGCAGACGGTGACAGCTTCCTGGTAACGACCGGCGAAGGGGTGTACCGGCTGGGCAATGACGGCGAGCTGGTACCGGTACTGCACAGCGATGCATTGGGGGGCGGCACCGTGCAGTCGGTGCTGCCGGCCGGGAACGGTAGTCTGTGGATCGCGCTGCGCGATGGCGTTACGCGGTATACCCCGGCGACTGGGAAGAAACGCAAGCTTGCGATGCAGATTGGCACTTCCGCCACGCATCGGGTGGAGCTGATGACGCCCGGCATCCATGGCGAGTTCTGGATTTCGATCGTGGAAGGTGGCGTGCAGCGACTTGCGGCGGATGGACGACTGCTGGCCACGTTCCGCTTCGGTACCGATCTGAGCGAAGTCGGCGGCATGGTGCAGCAATTGACAGTGCGGCCGGATGGCACCGTCTGGGTCGCAGCCGGTGATGGCTTGTGGGTCTGGCAGGGCGAACGCTTTCGCGCTGTGATCAAGGACGCCACTTCAGAAGTCTATGCGCTGGCCTTTGTTTCGCCACGCGAGTTCTGGGTTGGGCGTTCCGGTGCGTTGGAGCGCTATGGTTGGGACGGACAACAGGCGCGCCTGCTGGAGCGGATTGGACACGAGCACGGTCTGCCATCGACCGAGATACGTGGCCTGGCATTAGGCGCCGCTGACACGGTATGGGCCACAACCTCGCGTGGCCTGTTCGTTTACAAGCGCGGCCAGCCGCAGGTACGCCGCTTCGGTCCGCGCGACGGTCTGCCGGATAGTGAGTTCTCGATGCGTCCTCCGGCCATTGGTCCCAATGGCCAGGTGCTGGCGCTGACGACCAGCGGCATTGTCTTATTCGATCCATCGCGTCCGTATGCACCGGCGCCGTTGGCGCGTCTAGTGATCGAGTCGGTGCAGGTGCGGCGTAACGATGCGGAGCGTCCGCAGACGATGGCGCATAACGGGCCAGTGATCCTGCAGGCGCGCGATCGCGATCTGCGCATCAGTGCGCGGCTGTTGTCGTTCGTCGATCCCGCCTCTGCGCATTATCGCTATCGTGTGACTGGCTACGACGAGGGCTGGGTGGAGCAGGGCGCCAGCGGCGAGCGCGTGATCTCGCGGTTGCCGCCGGGCGATTACCGCATCGACGTGCAGGCGCGTGCCGGCGATGGCGACTGGGTCGCCGCACCAGCGCTGCAAGTGCAAGTACGGCCGCCGTGGTGGTTGAGCAAGGCCGCGCGGCTGGCGGCGGCAGTGCTGTGCATGCTGCTGCTGTGCGTGGTCATGAGGGCCAGGAGAAAACGCGCGCGACGTCAACAGGAGTGGGTGCTGGCCCAGCAACGACAACAGCTTGCCGAGCAGGCGTCAATCGCCAAATCGCATTTCCTGGCAACGCTCGGCCACGAAGTGCGTACACCCATGACCGGCGTGCTTGGCATGAGCGAGCTGCTGCTGGCCACGCCGTTGAATGCCAAGCAGCGCAGCCATGTCGATGCGATCCGTAATGCCGGCACGCATCTGCTGCGGTTGGTCAACGATGCACTGGATCTGGCGCGCATCGAAGCAGGCAAATTGGAGCTGGTGCAGCAGCCCTTCGACCCCGCGCAGCTCACTCAGGAACTTGCCGATTTCATGCATCCCATCGCCGAAGCGCGCGGCTTGCGTTTTCAGTATCGCAATCGGTTGTCCACGCAGCTGGTCGTGGTGGGCGATGCCACGCGCGTACGTCAGATCCTGATCAACCTGCTGGGCAATGCGATCAAGTTTGCCGAGCGCGGAGAAGTGTCGCTGACCCTCGGCCAGTACGGCGACACCTTGCGCTTCAAGGTGCGCGATGCCGGCCCCGGCATCGGTCCGGAACAGCAGAAGCGTTTGTTCCAGCGCTTCGAGCAAGGCGAGGGCGCGCGCACCCGTTTGCGTTATGGCGGCAGTGGATTGGGACTGGCGATCTGTCAGGAACTCACCGTGGCGATGAAAGGCCGAATCCGCGTGCGTAGCCGGCTGGGGGTCGGCACTCAGTTCACCGTCGATTTGCCGTTGCCGATCGATCGTTCCGGCACGCGTATCGCCACCGCTCAGGTGCAGGCGCTTGCAGGCGAGCCATTGCGCATCTTGCTGGTGGAAGACGACCCGACCGTGGCCGAGGTAATCAGTGGCCTGTTGATCAATCGAGGCCATCGCGTGGTGCATGCCGCGCATGGGCTGGCGGCATTGTCGGAGGCGGTGGATGGCGGTTTCGACGTCGCGCTACTGGATCTGGATCTTCCTGGGTTGGACGGTTTCGCCCTTGCATCGCAACTACGCCAGCTCGGTCACTGCTTCCCGCTGCTGGCAGTCACCGCACGCGCCGACAGCGCCGCCGAAACCCAGGCGCAGGAAGCCGGCTTCGACGGATTCCTGCGCAAGCCGGTGACCGCCGATTTGCTGGTGGAAGCTATTGCGGCTGCGCGCGGTGCGGCAAATGCACGAGCGGTAGTCGCTGATGGCGCTGCATCAGGCGTATTCGAGTGAGGCAAGGCGTGCTTGCTCACGCACGGCGCGACCCGCACTATGCGGCGACCTGCAGTGAAATGTTTATGTCACGCCTACGCCTTGGTCCCGCTTTCGGTCACAACCTTGTTGCACTGTGGTTGGTTCTATTGATCACAGCGGTGCCCGTGTTTGCCTACGCGGCAGTACCAACCACTCCTGTGGATGGTTTCGCCTTGGCACGGCAACTGCGCGCTTTCGGCTACCAGATGCCATTGATCGCCGTGACCGCACGCTCCGATGAAGCCGCCGAGCCGAACGCACAGGAAGCCGGCTTCGACAGCTTCCTGCGCAAGCCGCTCACCGGCGACATGTTGGCCGACACCATCGCCGAGGCGTTACGCAGCAAGCGATAACACGCTGTGCGGATGCCCTGTCATCGAAGCTGGCGCTAATTGGGCGGCATGCGATGCGTTCTTCCGGCGACGGGGTGTCGAGCCGCGATGCAAGGTCGCGATTATTTCGAGAGGCCAGAAGGTCATCTGAGGGAAATGCACTGTTGGGTCCGCTGCGCGCCACCATTGCGGGATGGCGCGGGCTTGCCGATGACGCGACCGCAAACTTCCTGGGGCCGAGCGCAGACGCAGCGGCACGCACAGAGACGGGCTTGCCCGCACCGCCTGTGGCCCGCACTATGCGCCGACTTGTTGTGAAGTTGATCCGGTGCGCCTTCTATCCCGCTTGCCCCATTGGCTGCTCGCTGTGTTCTGGGTGTGCCTGTGTCTGGCAGTGCTTCCAGTGCAGGCGCGGACGCCCGCAACACCTGTCCCCATTCAGCTGACGATTGCTGACGGACTGCCGTCCGATACGATCAATCAATTGGCCGAAGACAAACAGGGGTATCTGTGGCTTGCCAGTGATGATGGGTTGGCCAGGTTCGACGGCCGCAAATACCGCATCTGGCGGATGGAAGATGGCCTGACCAGCAATGTCGTCTGGACCATCTGTGTCGATGCCCACGATCGGGTGTGGATGGGCTTTGAGGATGGCGGCGTTGGCTATCTGGAAGCGAACACGCGCACGTTCAAACGCCTGGAGGATCCACATTTCCCGGAACTACGCGACGCGACCTTGTGGTCATTGGCACAGACGCCGGACGGCGATATCTGGATCGGCACTGCCAAGCAAGGCCTCTATCGTTACCGCTCCGATGGACGGATGCAGCACTTTTCTGCCAAGGCCGGAGATCTGGCGAGCTTGCCGTCCGACAATGTGGTGGGTCTTGAGGTTGCGCCCGACGGCGCACTGTGGATCGGCACCTGGGGCGGGCTCGTGCACTGGGATGGTCGACGCTTGGAGCGCGTGCCGTTGCCGGGCCCGTCCCAGGCAGTCAACAGGTTGTACAAGGAGTCCGACGGCAAGGTGCTATGGGTTGCCGATTTTGATGGCAATACAGTCCAGTTCAATACTGTCGGGCCGTCCACGCCTCGTCCCTGGCACAGCGTCACGGCCACGCCGCAGGTCAAAGGCGTGCTGCTGCGCGATCGCGTTGGGCGCTATTGGCTGGATACCGATACCGGCCTTGGGATGAGAGCCGGTGGCGGCGCCGTCGAACGCGTGCCGGTCTACAGTTTTTCGGCGCACGGCCTGGTCAACCGGAACTGGATTACCGCTTACGAGGACCGCGAAGGAGGGCTGTGGTTCGCGAGTCTGGAGGGCGGGCTGTGGCATCTGCCTCCGCGTTGGGACACCTTCGCCCTGTTCTCGCACCGCGCGGATGACCCGCAGTCCCTCGCCAATCCCTCGGTCGTTGCGACAGCCCCTTCGCGCACGGGCGGGATCTGGCTGGTCGGTACACGCGGTGCGCTTGAGCACTTCGATCCGGTCACCGGCCGCATCGAGCGACATCTGGCCCCGATTGATCCAGAACGCGTTCCCGACACCGTCATTGAAAGCACACTGGGGAAGGTCTGGATCGGTGTACAGGGCACGCTGGTTCGGTACGATCCGCGGACACGCGAGGTCAAGCGCTGGCCGCTGCTCAAGCACATGCACGATCCCGCAGCCGACCCCGAGATTGCGGGCAGGCCGGGCAGGATGGCCGAGGATGCGCAAGGACGCATCTGGGTCGCATTGCTGACGCACGGGGTGCAACTCTGGAGCAGCGAGGGCCAACTGCTCAGAACGATCGACTATGCAAGCCACGGGCTGAAAGCGCTGACCGTCCTGGATATGCGGACCGGGCCGGATGGACAAATCTGGCTGAGCAACAATGCCGGACTGTGGCGATGGGACCCGCATGCCGACCAGTTCGTTGCGGTGCGTGGCGTGCCGTCCCTGCCGACCTATGTGTTTCGCCAGGGCGAGGGGGGCGTTGTCTGGGTTGGGTTGGCAGGAAAACTACAGCGCTATCTCTGGGACGGCAGGCAGCTCACGCTGCTGGATACGGTGGGGAAGGACCAGGAGTTTCCGAAGGTCTCGCCGACCGGCCTGGTGGTCGATGCCGGCGGCGTGGCCTGGGTCTCCAGTCATCGTGGCCTGATTCGGGTCGATCCCGGCAGCAAGCTGGTGCGGGTGTATGACGTACACGATGGTCTTCCCACCTCGCCTCTGCAGGTGGCGACTTTAGTGCAGGCGAACACCGGGCAGATCCTGGGCGGCACGTCCGATGGCATCGTGGTGTTCGATCCAGCCACGATGCGCCCGAATTCACGTCGACCGCGGTTGCTGATCGAACGCGTCAGCCTGCGACGCGGTGAGCGCGAACTGGATGTCACCGGCAAGGCACCACTGCAAGTGCAGGACGGCGACCGCGACCTGCATATCGTTGCGCGGATGCCCACGTTCACCAATCCCGAATCCACGAGCTACCGCTTCCGTTTGAGCGGCTACGACCCGGACTGGATCGATGTGGGCTCCACTGGCGAGCGCCTGTTCTCGCGTCTGCCTTCAGGGCATTACACGCTGGAAGTGCAGGGGCGCACTGCCGATGGCATTTGGTCTGCGAGCCAGGCATTACGTTTTCAGGTGTTGCCGCCATGGTGGCTGTCGCCGTGGGGTTTGAGTTTGCTCGCTTTGCTGACCATGTGCCTGATTGCTGCGGCCACCTTGTTGTACCGCCGTCGACTGCGTCGCTTGAACGCCTGGCAGCTGGCGGTGCACAAACAGGAACTGGCCGAGCAAGCCTCTTTGGCCAAGACCCGTTTTCTCGCAACGCTCGGCCACGAAGTGCGCACGCCGATGACTGGCGTTTTAGGTATGAGCGAATTGCTGCTCAAGACATCGCAGGATGCAACGCAGCGTAGCTATACCGAATCGATCCGTCGCGCGGGTGCGCATCTGCTGCGGCTGGTCAACGATGCGTTGGACCTGGCCCGCATCGAATCCGGACGGCTGGAACTGGATTTCGAGCCATTTTCGGTGCGTCAACTCGTGGCCGAAGTGGAAGCGCTGATGGCACCGTTGGCGCAAGAGCGCGGCCTGCGTTTCAACCTGGAAATCGGTTTGCTCGGCGACATCACCGCCAGTGGCGATTCCACCCGCATCCGGCAGATTCTGCTCAATCTGCTCAATAACGCGATCAAATTCACCGAGCGTGGCGTGGTCGGTTTGAAGTTGACCACGCTCGGTTCCTATCAAGGCCTGCGCTTTGAAGTGGCTGACACGGGTCCTGGCATTAACGCCGAACAGAAAGCGCGCCTGTTTCAGCGCTTCGAGCAGGGCGATGGTGCGAGGACGACTTCACGCTATGGTGGCAGTGGTCTGGGCTTGGCGATCTGCCAGGAGCTGGCGATGGCAATGGGCGGGCAGATCGAGGTGATCAGCCGACTCGGTGCGGGGACGCGCTTTGTGGTGGATCTGCCCCTGCGCTGGGTGGCGTCCAATGCAACGCTGGGCGGCGAAGTGACGCATGTTGGCAACGCGGTCGAACCGCAGCGCATCCTGCTGGTGGAAGACGACGCGACGATCGCGGAGGTCATTATCGGCTTGCTGCGTGCGCAGGGGCATTCGGTCGTGCATGCACCGCACGGCCTGGCGGCGTTGACCGAGGCGGCCGACAACACCTTCGATCTGGCGTTGCTGGATCTGGATTTGCCCGGGCTGGATGGGTTCGCGCTGGCGCGGCAACTGCGCGTATTCGGCTACGAGATGCCATTGATCGCCGTGACCGCACGCTCCGATGAAGCCGCCGAGCCGAACGCACAGGAGGCCGGCTTCGACAGCTTCCTGCGCAAGCCGCTCACCGGCGACATATTGGCCGACACCATCGCCGAGGCGTTGCGGCGTGCAGGCCCACGCGACGGTCTCTAGCCGCCACGGATGCGTGACATTGCGCTGCCGCTACTCGGCAACCGCTTCGACTTCCTTGGGATGCGGCCGCGTCTCGGCCAGCTGCCAGAAGATCAACGTCGACGACAAGGTGATACCGCCGACGCACAGGAAGGTGGCATGCAGCGCTGCGGTGGCTCCATGCGTGTCGCCCAGATGCGTGTTGAAAGCGGCCAGCAAGCTACCGGCTGCTGCTGCGCCGAAACCGGTGGACAGCATCATCACCATCGATAGCAAGCTGTTGCCGGGGCTGGCGTGGTCGTGGCCCAGGTCGCGCAGGGTCACGGTGTTCATGACGGTAAATTGCAGCGAATTCACCGCGCCGAAGCAGGCCAATTGCACCAGGCGCAGCCACAGCGGCTGGCCGATATCGATCAACGCAAAGCTGGCCATTGCCATGCCCACCAAGACGGTGTTGAGCATCAGCACGCGTCGATAGCCGAAGCGTCCCACCAGTTTGACCGCCGCGCGTTTGGAGGCCATGCCGGCCAACGCCACTGGCACCATCATCAGCCCCGCATTCATCGGGCTCATGCCCAGGCCCACCTGCAATAGCAACGGGATCAGAAACGGCATCGAGCCGCTGCCCACACGTGCGAACAGGTTGCCCAGAATACCGATGCGGTAGCTCGCCACCTTGAACAGCGCCAGCGGAAACAGCGCATTGGTGGTGTCGCCGGCATGCAGCCAGTAGCCGGCCAGTGCGGCAAGTCCGCCGATCGCCAGCAGCATCACAAACGCATGGCGCAGGCCGAGTTCGGAGATGCCATCCAGGGCCAGCGACAATGCCACCATGCCGAACGCCAGCATCAGGTAGCCAACCAAGTCGAAGCGCTTGCGTGCATCGCCATAGTGATCCGGCATGATCTTGAGCGCGGCAATAAACCCGATCACCCCGATCGGCAGATTGATCAAGAACACCCAGTGCCACGAGGCGACTTCGACCAACCAGCCGCCCAAGGTCGGGCCGATCAGTGGGCCGATCAGAGCGGGGATCGCGATGAAGCTCATCGCACGCAGGAAGTCTGCGCGTGCCACCGTCTTGAGCACCGCCAGTCGTCCGACCGGCAGCAGCATCGCGCCGCCGATGCCTTGCACCACGCGTGCAGCCACCAGCTGCGGCAAGTGTTGTGCGGCTGCGCACAGCAGCGAACCCAAGGTGAACACGATGATCGCAGCAAGGAAGGTGCGCCGCGTGCCGAAGCGATCTGCAATCCAACCCGAGGCGGGGATAAACATCGCCACTGCCAGCGCATAACTGAAGACCACCGACTGCATCTGCAGCGGACTTTCGTGCAGGCTGCGTGCCATCGACGGCAACGCCGTATTGACGATGGTGGCATCCAGCATCTGCATGAAGATGGCCAGCGACACCAGCCACAGCAGCGGCTTGATGGCGTCGTAGGCGCGCAAGGCGGGGGCAGGCTGAGACATGGGTATCGCCAACGTGAGGACAGCACATTATCCCCGCCGCATTGTGCAGAAAGTCGCAACGCGTACGGTCCCATTGCATTCGTCCGTCACAGCGATGCACCGGCAACGAATGAGACACGCCGCACCTAATTGATTGTCAGGCCAGCCGCGCGGCATGAATCGTCGGGACGAAGATCCGGGGGCGTGCTAATGCCCGGCTTGGCTTGCAACAACTGATTGATTCGCTGGCGAATCTCTCGTGTCTCCAACCGGTCTAGGCAAGGCGAGCGAGTGCTCACCTTGCGTGCGCTGGATGGATCGGGCAGGAGGCGGGGAGACCGCTGAGATAACCAAGCGCACTTCATCTCTTGGAGCTTTGCCGACGGTCTGGTCAGGGATGGCGCGACTTGGGTATGGCCGCCTTCAGAGCGCGCCAATTATCAGGTCGGACATTCCATGGAAAAGCAGGTGTTCAATGTATTACAGCGCGCCTTTCTCGCGCGCGATCCCTTAACCACAACGCTCGCCAAGATCGCTGCAGCGCTATCGCAGAGCGACATCTTGAACGGCGCGGCATGTGCGTTTGTCGAGGAGAAGGACAGCAATCGGTCGGCTTCTGACGTTGCGAACATGCAGGGAAGCTTGACCCGGTGCTTTCCCGTCCAACATGCGCAGCAGGTTCTCGGCAGATTGACAGTGACGCTGGCGCACGGCGGTATGACCACACAAGCGATGACGCTATGTCAGCAGATTGCAAAATGTTGTGCCTACCTGATCAAGCGCGATGCCGCACGGGCGTTGGCGGAAGATCGGTTCGCTCGATCACTGCTGATTACAGGCATTTCCGAAGAAGTCTGGATGATCGATGCGTTCGTCGAGCAGGCCGCAGACAGTCGCTTGCCAGTCATCGTGCACGGCGAGTTCGGTACCGAGAAGCAGGCAGTGGCCTTCTTGTTGCATGCGACATCACCTTGGCGACAGTGGCCGTTCGTCGTGGTCGACTGCATCCATCCTGCCGGTGCGCCGGCAGAGTGGTTCGAGCGCGCCGCGGGAGGAACCTTGTTCCTGCAGGGTATTGATGAGCTTGACGACACCCTGCAACGTCAATTGGCCGGGTATCTTTCATGCGGATACGGGCCATGGCCCACCTCGGGTGACGAGGCCGCGTGCCGCGTGATCGCCTCCACGACCGCCAATCTGTCGCGCCGCGTGCGTGCGCAGCGCTTTTCTCGTGCGTTGTTGTCGCAACTGGATGTCCTGGCCATCGTGCTTGCTCCCTTGCGAAACCGGCGGGCAGACATCGGCTTTCATGTCGAGCGCGTTCTGGATCGCCATGGCCTGGATCCCCTCCAGCTGATCACCGAACCGCTGATGGACGCCTTGATCCACTATCCATGGCCCGAAAACCTCCAGGAGCTGGAACGGGTGATGCTGCGCCTGGCGGCCATGACTGGCGGCAGGCCGATAAGCAGCGCCGACATCCAACGTCACGTCCCGCGCTTGGTGGAAGGGCGGGAGCAAGACGCGCAGCGCGATGTGCACTCCACGATGCCGCCACAGGACGATCTTTCGGCCGAGCCCACGCTGCCAGAGACGCCTGTCGACTGGATCGACGGCCTTCCGCATCGCCCCGGTCAACGCCTCACCAGCCTGCACGACGCACTGCGGCGCGCCCTGGTGCATCTGGGCGAACACTACGCCGAGCCGCTGACCCTGGGCGAGCTGGCCCGGCAGGCGCACGTCAGCCAGTCGCACTTAGGCTTCCTGTTCCGCGACGAACTTGGCACCCCGTTCAAACCGATGCTGCAGCAGCTACGCATCGAAAAAGCCAAGGAACTGCTGCATCGGCAACGCAAGCTGCGCATCACCGAAGTGGCACTGAAGGTCGGCTTTGGCGACCTGAGTCATTTCGAAAAGAGCTTCCGGCGGCTGGTGGGGGTGAGCCCGCGTCAGTTCCGTAATGCCGGCGCACGAGGCGGGGCGTCACCGGTCTAGGCGTTAGGTAGCAATGTCTTGATGGTTTCGTGCTGCTTGGACAGCAGATCACGCAGCACGAACTCTCCAATCAGCGCAGCAGCTGCCTTGCGCTGACCGTCAATGTCTGGGAGCGCTGCATATGTATTGGCGCGATCGGACGGGCTTGAATAGAAGGGTGCCTGCGCCTCAGTGGCGGTGGTGAGAGTCAAAAACGCGACGGCCGTTTTTGCGAACGGCGGTTTCTTGTTGTTGACGAACACCACCAGCGTGCACTCGTAGCTGATGCCTCCCACCCTCGGTGTGTTGTGTGGTTGGTCCAGGATGTTGACGTCCTCGCCGAGCCAGCGTCCGACGGCTTGCTCGAATGCGGCAATGTCCAGCCCTCGTAGCTGTTTATGGGTCACCCGTGCCACCGCCGCCATGTCCACGCCGGAAAAACGCAGTCGGTCAATTGCCAGATAAGGGCTCTGGGCGAGGATGCTCATCAACTGGAGATCGTCGCTGAAAGCTGCCGAAAGCACGACCGGCGCGGTGAAGGACGCCGACAGCAGCGTGAGCAGGGTGCCGGTGCCATAGCGTGCGGCAAGGATGCGCGTGCGCGTTGCATCGGTGGGTTGCCCGTTGACGTAGTCCGGTGCGGCTCCCAACGTGCGTGCACGCACCGACGCCATTAACGCGTTTACCAGCGCGGTGGCGTCGTCGCCAGCTTGCCCGACGTGTCTGCCCGCCATTGCATCGAGTACGTCTTGAAAATGCGGCAGTTGCGCTCTGGACGCGTACCAGGCGTGGATGGCGGCCACACGTTCGCGTCGCTTGGCCTCCTTGTGTGCGCCCAATGCGAGCGGGTCGCTGGCGATCTCGCACAACATCAGCAGATTTTCGCGTAGATGATAATCCAGGTCCGGGAGCGGCAATTGCCAGCGCTCCTGCGTGCCGCCAGCAGTGGCGATGGTGAGATGGGCGTTTTCCATCTCCGACCAGATCGCGATCGCTTCGATCGTGTCGCGACGCGGCAGGCTCACGTCGATCAATTCCATGAGTATGCCGCGTGGACTTGCCGGTTCCGAAACAATCCGGTCGGCATAGGTTTCCATGAGGGTGGCGTGCCAGGTGTAACCCAGGCGATAGAGCACGAATGGCTTGATTCCGTCGTTCAGCACGATGCCTGGCGGGGATGGTGTATCGCGCTCGCCGATCTTGGCGATCTCTACCCCGGTATAAGCGGAAAGGCCGGTGCGGTCACGCTCGAAGACCCGGCGTAATGTCTGGGGCGCGTCACAGGTGACCAAGCACCGCACGTCGACTGCGTTCGGACTCCATTGCGCACGTGGGATTGGGTAAAGCTGTTCTGACAGCGGAGATTCGAGGGCCGTCAGCAGACTGAGTTCAAAGGCGATGAGGACGCCGACCTTCCGCATCTCATCGACGACGATGTCTTCAATTTCCGCATGCAGTGCATCCTGCACGGATGTGGGAAGCCACGGGTCGATCGCGACCTGCGTGTCCCAATCCGAGCTTCCCGAGTCGAATAGGTGCTGGTCCTGCCCTTGCAATAGGTCGATGCATGCTGTGAATGCATTGCCTCCTTTGATGTAAAAGCGTGCCAGCAGCTGGTCGTCACGCAACATGAATCGCTCGCGCACCGCGATGCATAGACCCGCGATCCGATCCTGGATGGTGCCCAATGCCTGGATCACCGCAGAGCGCACGTTGGGACAGCGCGCCGCGTCGTTGATCCGTTTGGTCAACTCGCCGCTGATCGCACGGCGCAGTTGTTCTTGTTCGGGAGATTCCTTCATGGCGTGGCCTCGGCTCGCAACGGGTGGAGAGTGCGTTTGCTCAGGGAGCGCTTGGATCTGCAGCGTCGGAATAATTGAGATCGATCTGCAAACCGTCACAGGGCGTTCCTGGTAGCGACAGCACCGCGTCTTGCTCGCACTGCCAGAGTGCAGCTTGCGCATAACCGCTGCCGGCCGGGTCGGATGCGGTCAACGTCTGGATGTCGCCGGCGTAGGTGTGGGTGTTGGCATTTGCAACGCGCCAGGCCCAGATCTGCAGCGCTGGCCCCGGCGCGAGTGCGGCAACTAGGCTGGCGGCCAGCACGTGCGAGCAATACAGGCCCGGCGCATAGCCGGCAGCGACCAGTGCGGCGATCCAAGCGCGGATGTAGGCGACTCCGTCGGGACTGGGGTGGCCGCCGTCTTCCCAGTCCAGATAGACCACCGCACCAAAGGGAAAGCCCTCTCGATTGGCCAGGGCGGCTGCGTTTGCGCCGTCTAGGCTGCCCTGTGCTGCAGTCACGGTGTGCGAGCCCGGCCCGGTGGTCTGCTGGCCCAGGTAGACCGGCGCCAGCCCCCACCCATTGGCGACCAGTGTTGGCCGCCATCCCATCCAATCTGTATCGGCATGGCTAGGTGCCGGCGCAAGGTAATAGCCGCACCATGCCAGGGCGGTATTCGCCTTCAACCAGGCGAGCGCGGGCAGTCCTGGAAAGCGGGCGGTATCGAAGCCGATGTGGAACGTCATGATGAAACTCCCGCGTCTGGAAAAGGAGGGTGAAGCGAGCAGTCAGACAATGGCTTGCAGATGCAATGCGATCTGCGCGTACCAATCGATGGCGTGGCGTGGGTAGGCCTCCCAGCCACTGCTGCTGCGAATCAAGTGCGCCGAGCCGCGTGCTGGCGGATAGGCGATGCCTGCGGTGATGCATGCCCCTTCCCAGAGGGCAGGTGCCGACAGGGTTTGGGGGATACCCAGATAGTCGGTCAGTTTCGATTTATTGACACATCGCATAGACGCGATTTCCCAATCGCAGATCCCACTTCCGCGTGGCCGACTGCCGCTTGCGCCTGCGGCGGTGGCCTGGTTGATGGATGTCACGATGGAACCCAGATCGCGCGTGGTCTGGAAACACATCAGGTGAAACAACTCACCATGCGTGTCGGTCAAGTCAACCGGTGGATCGCACGGGAAGTCACTTACATCGTCGAGCGAAAAGCCGGTTTCCTCGGCAAACTCGCGCCGCGCAGCCGCCTCGGGAGATTCGCCGTCGTGGATGCCGCCACCAGGCAATGCCCACTGACCTGCTTGATTGACGATGGTCGGTCGCTGGCTATCGGCCCAACTGGCGATGTTGCGTGCGATCGCCTCTGCCTGCGCACGTGGCGCATTCCACTGCAAGGGATTGCCGACGGAAGCGGGGATGCTGGATGCAAGCGTGTCGGTATCGGTTCTGATGTTCGGAGCAAGCGCAACGGCTGGTCGGCGTGCAGTCGTTACGTCAATGAGGTTTCTGACGGCAAATAACACGTTGTCTGCAATCAGCTTTCCGTCGTGCGTAGTGAGGCATGCGTTCCTTGCAACATCGAGTGCGTTTGCCGCGTCGGGAAAAGCGGGGGTACCGTCGCGCAAGACGTCGCTCGCTGCCCGGTAGGCACTACTCAGATGCGCATGGACATTGGTCCAATCCGGAACGGGATTGGCGTTGACCTTGCACACCAGCGTAAGTGCTTCCATCGCCAGGACAAGCGCCGCGTACCGCGCCCACCACTTGTTGAAATTGCGTTTGCGTGCAATCAGATAGTTGCCGGCTCCGTCCGTCACCGCCGCATAGACCTGTGGCATGCCATCAGCTCCGGTCTGGCGTCGATGGGCGCGACGCTTCCGGCGGCGGCAAGTCGGGTGTGCCGGCGCTCATCGCCTGCTCGGCCTGTTGCGCGGCGGCGACCGCAGCGGCAGCGGCCTGGTCGGCCTGCTGCAAGGCCTGCGCTGCGCTATCGACTTCCCGGCCATAGCCAGCTGAGGCGATCGCGGCGTTTGCGGCCTGCATGGCCGCCTGCACGGCCATGTCGGCCGCGGCCATGGCCTGGTCGACCTGGGCTTGCGCCGCCTTGAGTGCGGCCTCGGCCTGCGACAACGCGGGCGATTGCGCCGCAGAGGCGGCGGTCTGTGCCGGAGGCGTGGGTTGGGTATTGTCGGACATGCGGATGTCTCCTGAAGTGGAAGCGGGATGGGGCGGGGCAACCGCGTCGGTGTGCGGTGGCTGGATCGGGACCGTGAGCGGTGGGATATCGGTCGGGCGCTGCGCTGCGAGAGCGCGCAGCATTTCGCCAAGTGCGTGTTCGGCTTGCGTCATCCCCTGGCGTGCGGCAGCCAGTGCGGCTGCGCGTCCGGCGTGCACTGCGTCGCGAGCCGCGTCGGCGGGGCTTATCGCAAGCGGGGCGTGGTCGGTGGCTGCGGCAAACGAACTCGATGCGTTCACTCCCAGTCCTCCGTGTCTGCAACTTGCGCAGTGCTGGTGGGTACGTGTACGGCTGCGGCACCGAAATCGCGGAGCGAAATGACGCCGCCGTTGACCTGCAGCAGCCCCGCTAGAGAGTCGTTCTGCATGGTGAACACGCAGCTGTTGCCATCCTGGCCCAGCACGCCACGGCTGGGCCGGTTTGCAGCAAGAAACGCTTGCGCAGACTGCAGGTAGAGACCAATCGCGTCGCTTGCCGCATCGCCGTCGCCGTGGTAGCGGGTGTGTTGAACGATCTGCTGTGCCGCCAGCGATAGCCGTGCGAAGCCGATCTGGCGACCGCGTGCCAACCACTCTGCAACGCTGCGTTCGACTTCATTGGGCGACGGCAGACCCTGGACTTGCGGGCAATCCAGGGTGGTGAACAGCAGCGGCAACAGCGTCTGCAATGCCGAGGCCGCCGCGTGCGCGCGCTCTTCTGCAACTGCGATGGTGGCCGTGCAAGCCAGATAGAAGCGGTAGTAGTCGCAGAATTCCAGCGGCGTTCGCGCCTGCTCGATGGCGAAGGCCGCCGCTTCCTGTTGCAGTGCCGGCATCACGTTGGCCGGCGGCGCGTCGGCCGCCAGTTGGCGTAGCGCCAGGCTTTCTTCCAGGTCCAGCGACTGGAACACTGCAGCGCCATCGACCTTCAACTGCATCAGCAGGCTGCGGCCCGCGGCCAGATCGCTTGCCGTGAACAGGGCGTTGTCGCGGAAGATGCGCTGCAGCTGCGCCTTGACCACCGACCCGGTATCGCCGGCTTCTGCCTGCGCCAACGTGCCCAGGTCGGTCGGGCTCAGAGTCATCAGCTTGACCGGGCTGACCTTCAGCTCCAACTGCGGCAACAAGGCCAGGCGCGAGCCGTGCAAGCCTTGCTGCACGTCGTCGAGCAAGCTGCTCTCGTCGGGAAAGTCATAACGCACACCGGGCGACTGGATCGCCCAGGCCAGCCACTGCGTGCCTCCATCGATGAAGGCCAGGCAGTGCCTGCCCAGCGTCGAGAGCATCGTTGGCATCGAGATCAGGCGGCCTGCGATCGAAACGGACATTGCATGACTCCTTGTGAGTTCAGCCAGCGGGGAAGTTCTTCAGCACCAGCCCGGCCGCCGAGCCGATCCTGGCAAAGTCGTCGGTGGCGCCCTGCATCAGCGCCTGCGCCTGCGTCAGTGCAATGACGTACTTGTCATCGCCGGTGGCCAGGTACTGCGCCATCGCAACGCCAACGGCCGTGGTTGCGATCGTGGACACATTGCGTAACGCATCGGTCGCGTCCTGCACCGCGATGGCGGTGGACTGCGCCACGGATTGGTAGGCTTTGCCGGCGCCACTGGTCAGCACGACCTGCGGACTCATGGTCGCCAGCTGCACCTGGTTGATGACATCGATGACCTGCGCATTGACCTTTGTCGGTTCCATCTTGGTTCCCATAGAATGATCGGCCGCCTTTCAATGAGGCCTGGTGGTAGGGGTGGATGACGTCACTTCTGCCAGCGGCCTATGACTGAGTAGGCGGCGCAGGTGCAGGTGCAGGGATAGATGCAGATGCAGGTGCAGCAGGAGCAGCAGGTGCAGGTGCAGGAACAACAGGGGGTGCGCCAGCAGTTGGAGTTGTGGAGGAAGGCGCGAGTGCAGCAACAGGAGCAGCAGGAGAGGCAGCATGATCGGGGCCGGCGCCGGAGGCGGGGGGAGTGGCAGGCAGCGGTGGCGGTACGCTCAGCGCATGCACGTCCATGAGGTCGGCGGTTGCGGCCGCCGCATCCGCTGAAGCGCCTTGTGCTTGGGTTTTCAGTACGTCGACGGCCACCTTGGCTTCTGCCGCTGCGGCGGCAATCACCGCGGCTGGCGGAGGCGGTACGGAGGGCGGGCCAGGTAACGGCGCAACTGTCGGCGCTGGCCCGGGGGATGGGGGCGGCAACGGCGGCGCAACCGGGAACGGTGCTGAGATCATCTTGGCGCAGGCTGCGGTGATCGCTGCTGCATTGATCATGCCCGCGCCTTGCTGCCGGTTGACGGCGTTGTGCATCGCCATGCCCAGCGTCTCAAGCATCACGGCATCGAGCATGCCGAGCGCCTGTGCAGGCGCCTGACCGGTGGTCAGCGTCACGATGCTGCTCACCGCGTCGACGATCTGGCTGTTCACGCTACTGTCGTCGATCATGACGAAGTCGCTCCCTTCTGGATGATGAGGGCAAGGATGTTGGTGAGTGCGGCATCGGCGAGAACCTGTCCGCGTTGTTGGCTGGCAACGGCGTTTCCCATCGCCAACGCGATGGAGTCCGCCAACGCCAGGTAGGTGGCTCCCATCGCGAAGGCCGGCGCTTGCCCGATGGCCATCGCCGCACCCGTTGCGGCAGTACCGATCAGGCTGGCGACGCTTGCGGTGGACGCGCTTGGCTCCATGACGGCGCACTAGCGTCGGCTTTTAGACCAACGACGGCCTGCGCTGTTCAACGCCAGCCGAAGCCGAGAACAGCACGGTGTTCTGTGGCTCGTGTTTGCCTGCGTACTGCAACGCCACGCCATTGGGCATGCATTCCAGAAACGCAATATTGCCGTGCGGTACGTCGATCTTGCTGTCTAGCTGATGGCGATAGACCAGCGGCTGCGCTCCGGGAATCAAGGGCAGGATGCCGTCGAACTCGACGTTCATCACTGCCTTTTGGTGCGGCGCAAATGTCGCCACGATGGTGCGGCCCCTGATCAGTCTGACGAAGACGTCCAGGGTGTTGGACGTGGTGATATGACGTAGTTGCAGCATGAGGCGTCCTTTCTCGATTCGGCCAATGAACTGCGTGGGAGTTGCAAGGGTTTCGTGCATCGAACCAGGCGCCGCTCGTGCTGTGGCAGCGGCGCCTGGTGGCAGATTACCGGAGCCCGGCGCTCAGGATTTCCCTGGTGGCGACGCCATCGGACGCGGTATCGATCGAATACAGGGTGGAAACGCCCTGGGTCGTCGATGCCTGCATCGTCACGTAGGACTGCTGCTGATTGTTGGTGGCATTGTGGGCGGCGTTGGACAGCGCCTGGCTGGTGGCAACGAACAGGTTGCCCATTGCAATCGCCGGCGCATCGCCGAGGACCTTGGTGTTGACCTGGGAAACGGAGTCGGTGATCTGGCTGTTGACGGCAGTCGGAAAGGCCATGGTGATAGCTCCTAGAGGTAGTGAAGGAATGAAGACGCTGCAGCGTTAGCAGTTAGCCGAGAATCTTCTTGGTGGCGGCACCCGTGGCGCCGGTATCGAGCGAATACAGCAGCGAAACGCCCATCGTGGTCGCTGCCTGTGCGGTGACATACATCTGTTGTTGCGCGAGTGTTGCGTTGTGGGCTGCGTTTGCCAGCGCCTGTGCGGTGGCCTGGTACAGATTGCCCATGGCTGCAGCAGGGGAGCTTCCCAGCACTTGCAGGTTGGCCTGGGTAACCGAATCGGTGATCTGGTCGTTGACGGCGGTGGGAAATGCCATGCGCGGGTGTCCTTGGCGTCAGCCGAGCCGTTAAACGCTCAGGATCTGCTTGGTAACGACGCCGGTGGTGGCGGTGTCGATGGAGTACAGGGTTGCCACGCCCATCGTGGTGGCCGACTGCGCAGTGACATAGCTCTGCTGCTGCGCATTGGTTGCGTTATGAGCAGCATTGGCCAACGCTTGTGCGGTTGCCTGATACAGATTGCCCATTGCAATTGCCGGTGCATCGCCCAGGACCTTGGTATTTACCTGAGTAACGGAATCGGTGATCTGATTATTGACTGCGGTTGGAAATGCCATTGCTTGCTCCTTATGTGCCAGAAATCACGATTGACTTAGCCCAGGCCCTTCACGCCAGTGCTCAGAATCTGCTTGGTTGCTACCCCAGTGGTGGCGGTATCGATGGAGTACAGGGTGGCCACGCCCATCGTGGTGGCCGACTGCGCGGTGACATAACTCTGCTGCTGCGCATTGGTCGCGTTATGGGCGGCATTGGCTAGCGCTTGTGCGGTCGCCTGGTACAGATTGCCCATCGCAATTGCCGGGGCATCGCCCAGCACTTTGGTATTGGCTTGTGTGACGGAGTCGGTGATCTGGTCGTTGACGGCAGTTGGAAAGGCCATGCTTTTCTCCCTGGTTTGCGGATGTTTGAAGCGCCGGAACAAACGTGACGGTGTCGAGGGTTGGCAGCCTGCCGACCTGTGAGATGTGCCGTGCTGGCATCGCATCACCGTGGAGAAACAGTAGATCGCCCTCGCCTGGAAAAATTGGTTCAAACGATGGCAATGTCGGGCTTATCGACGTGAAGTCCGATTCGCTTTAGAGCGGTAGGCGACGCAATGACGCGTTTTGCAACGGCGTGCGGGGAATGTGTCGGGGAGTCGCGACGCGGGTTACACAAAAGTGATGCAAGACACGCGATACCTATTGCCTGAGCTGAGTCATGGCGCTTGCGTTCGCTTCACGATTCGCTGCAGTAGCGTCGTCGGTAGCTAATGCCTTGTCGGTGGGTTGCGAGATAGGGCTGCCAGCGCATTGCTGATCTGTTGCATGTGAGGCCCTGCATGCGAGCCCGCTTGATTGCCGGAGCAAGCTGGTTGGAGCCGGGTAAGTTGCAACACGAACGCGGCCCTGAGATATCTGCTTGCGCGCGCGTCCGGGAATAAGCCGGCGCGGCACGCGGGCTGCAGACCATCCGACACGCGCGTCGTTGCGCAGGCATGCGCTTGCCACGGCCAAAATCCATGTTGTGCGGTGCCGGTCATCTGCACCTCAGCAATGGTTTGAGTTTGTCTGGCTTAGTGCGGGTGATGAAGCAACGTGCGCCTTGCGTTGCGTTTGGGCGTCGGTAAGGCGGCGTGCGGCCTGCCCACATTCCTGCTGCGGAATTGGAAAGTTAACCAAAGAATGCAGGAAAGCCGCGTCTGGCGCGGCTGTTTTTTCGCACGATTGATGATGGCCTTGCGGTAGGCCTCGCTCTTGCTGGAGAGTCCGGGCGTAAGTGCGGGAAGGCGGGGCATATCTCGGTCGACGTGTCAGTGCCACGCATCTCCGGCGGTCATGCAACCGCCTGCCCGATGCAGCTTCTACCGGACACGATCCTTCTGCGCATCTAGTCCGCGCACGCCAAGACACGGTCGCCAGCGGCGCTGCGCTGTCGACCGTGTCTTGGCATTACCGCTTGCTCAAACTCTGCACTGCGTCCACCAGCACACCGACATGCTCCGGATTCATATCCGGCGACATGCCGTGGCCGAGGTTGAAGACATGGCCTTCGCGCGAGCCGCCATTGCCTTGCGCATAGCTGTCCAGGGTCTTGCCGACTTCGGTGCGGATCGCTTCGGGCGAGCCGTACAGTGTGGCCGGGTCCAGGTTGCCCTGCAGGGCGACGCGGCCGCCTGCGCGTTGCGCGGCGTCGGCCAGCGAAATGGTCCAGTCCACGCCCACCGCTTCGGCGCCGCTGGCGGCCAGATCGGCCACGTAGGCGCCGTTGCCCTTGCCGAACAACACCAGCGGGGTGCGCTCGGCGCCGTCGCCGCGCTCCAGCTCGCGCGCGATGCGGGTGAGGTAGGGCAGCGAGAATTCGCGGTACATCGCCGGCGAGAGCACGCCGCCCCAGGTGTCGAACACCTGCAGGGCCTGCGCACCGGCGGCGCGCTGTGCGGCCAGATAGGCGATCACCGCGTCGGTGACGGTGTTGAGCAGGTGATGCAGCAACTCTGGTGCGTTGAAGGCCATCGCCTTGATGCGTGCGTATTCCTTGCTGCCGCCGCCTTCGATCATGTAACAGGCCAGCGTCCACGGGCTGCCGGAGAAACCGATCAATGGCACGGAACCGTCGAGTTCGCGGCGGATCACGCGCACGGCGTCCATCACGTAGCGCAGCTCGGTTTCCATGTCCGGCACGCCTAGACGGTGGATTGCAGCAGCGTCGCGCACCGGGTGGCGGAACTTGGGGCCTTCGCCTTCGACGAAATACAGCTCCAGGCCCATGGCATCGGGGATGGTGAGGATGTCGGAGAACAGGATCGCCGCATCCAGCGGAAAACGCTGCAGCGGCTGCAAGGTCACTTCGCAGGCGATGTCCGGGTTTTTGGCCATGCCCAGGAAGCTGCCGGCGCGCGCGCGCGTGGCGCGGTATTCCGGCAGATAGCGGCCGGCCTGGCGCATCAACCACACAGGGGTGCGGTCCACGGGCTGACGGTTGAGGGCGCGCAGCAGGCGATCGTTCTTGAGCATGGGAAGGTGTGTCCTCAGCGCGGCGCGTCGGCGCCGCCGGTGATGAGTTGGAAACCGCGTTTGAGTTGGGTGTCGCGCGCCTTGTCGAAGGCGCGGTCCGCTTCATCCTGTTGCAGGTATTGGTCGCGTCGCAGTTGCGTGCGTCCACCGATCTCGCCGGTTTCGCGCAGCAATTCCCAGCCACCGAACAGGTCCGGTTGCAAGGTCAGCTGGACATAGCGGAGCGGCGCGTTACCACCGGGATCGTGCTGTAGAAGGATGCGCATGCGGCCGATTGTAGCCGGCCGCTGCTGAAGGCTGGTGGGGCGGGGGATTGGGGATTGGGGGATAGGAGAGTGGGAAGTTGGGTTGGGACAGGGATGCAGGTGGGTTCCGCAGATAGCGCAAGGCACGGCTCTGCGTGTTTCGGGATGTTCGATCGCGTCTGGGACACTTCGTCGAACCAAGGTCGAGGTGCTTGGGCGATGAAGCGAACGGGGGGCGCAGCCTCAGGGACGGCGCGCCGGCAGCGCCCCGCCGTGAGGCGGATCGGCAGGCGGCCGGCGATCCAGCGTTACACCCAGCCGCTGGCTGCGGATGGCCACCGGTCACACCCAACCCAATGGGCGCCGTGTGACGCAGGCGCCGGCGCTGGGCGCTTAGCCCGCCAGGATCTTCAGCACCGCCGCTTCTTCCACCTCCGGCACAACCTCGGCCTTGCCGATACCACGCCACAGCACCAGGCGCAGGCGGCCGGCGATGTTTTTCTTGTCCAGCCGCATGCGTGCGAGCAGGGCCTCCGGGGTCAGACCTGGCGGGATCTCGGTGGGCAGGTCGAAGTCGTGCAGCAGGGCGCGCAAGGCCTCGGTGTCCTGCGCATCGCTCATGCCCAGTGCGGCCGACAGGCGCGCCGCCAGCACCATGCCGACTGCGACGGCTTCGCCATGGTTGAGGTTGTCGTTGCCGGGCGCGCCGTAGCCTTGTTCGGTTTCGATGGCGTGGCCGAAGGTGTGACCCAGGTTGAGCAGGGCGCGCTCACCTTTTTCCAACGGGTCGCGCGCCACGATTTCGGCCTTGTGCTCGCAGCTGCGGGCGATGGCCTGCGCCAGCGCGGCCGGATCGCTGTCCAGCAGCGCACGGCGCTCGGCTTGCAGCCACTGGAAGAACAGCGGGTCGCGGATGGCGCCGTACTTGATCACCTCGGCCAGGCCGGCGCGCAGTTCGCGCGCGGGCAGGGTGCGCAAGGTGTCGGTGTCGGCGATCACCGCGCGCGGCGGATGGAACGCGCCGACCAGGTTCTTGCCCTGCGGGATGTCCACCGCGGTCTTGCCGCCGACCGAGGAATCCACCATCGCCAGCAGGCTGGTGGGCAGTTGCACGCAGTCCACGCCGCGCATCCAGCACGCCGCCGCAAAGCCAGCCAGGTCGCCGACCACACCGCCGCCCAGCGCGAACACGCAGGCGTCGCGGGTGGCGCCCAGTTCGGCCAGCGCGGTGATCGCAGAGCCAAAGGTATCCAGCGTCTTGGAGGCTTCGCCAGCGGCGATGACCAGTTCGCCAATCTGCAGGTCCGCTCGCGCGTTCAACAGCGCGGCGCGTACGCCTGCCGCGTAATGCGGGGCCACCTGCGAGTCGCTGAGCAGCAGGGCGTGGCGACCGCGCACATGGCTGGCCAGGCGCGCGCCGTCGGCTAATAGGCCGGGCGCGATGGTGATGGTGTAAGGCTGCGCACCGTCGACATCGACGCTGCGCGAGGAACGGGGAAGTGTCATGCGGGGGGACTCGACATGCGCCATCGCGCGGCCAGGCGCAGCACCAACTGCGCGGTCGCCTCGGCGGGGGAAAGATGATCGGTTTCCAGGCTGAGGTCGGCGACCTGCTGGTACAGCGGCGTGCGGTGCGCGGCCATCGCATGCAGCACCTGCTCGCGGTCGGCGCGTTGCAACAGCGGACGATTGCGGTCGCGCGCCAGTCGCGTCAGCTGCGCCGGCACGCTGACATGCAGATACACCACAAACCCACGTGCGCAGATGCGCTGGCGGGTGTGCGGATCCAGCACCGCGCCGCCACCGGTGGAAATCAGTTTGTTGTCCTGTTCCAGCAGCGCCTGCAAGGTCTCCGCCTCATGCTGCCGGAACCTGGCTTCGCCATGCTGCTCGAAGATTGCCGGGATGCTGCTGCCCACCTGTTCGACGATGGCCTGGTCCACATCGACGAACTCCAGCCCGAAGCGCTCGGCCAGGCGACGGCCGATGCAGCTTTTTCCGGCGCCCATCGGGCCGACCATCACGAGATTGGGTGCGGGGTTCATGCGCAGGGATCGTAGCATTCGCACCATCGGGCCGGGCCGATGGTGCGGATCAATTCCCCGCTTCGGCCAGACGCATCGGGTCACGGTCCGGCGATTCGATCGCGGTACATAGGCGAAGCGCGGGCGATGCGCCCACAATAGGCATCCATCTGGCTGCCACGCACCGTCATGACCGATCTGTACGCAGAAGCTCTTGCCACCTTCGCCGCACTGTATGCCGAGGCGCAGAACAGCGCCGAACTCGAGGCCAGCGCGATGACCATGGCCACCGCCAACGTCGATGGTCGGCCGAGCGCGCGCACCGTGTTGCTCAAGGCTTTCGACGCGCGCGGGTTCGTGTTCTACACCCATCTGGACAGCGCAAAGGGCCGCGACCTGCAGACCCACCCGCAAGCGGCGCTGCTGTTCCTGTGGCGCAGCCTGCGTGAGGCCGGCATCCAGGTGCGTATCGAAGGCGGCGTGCAACTGGTGAGCGCGGACGAATCCGATGCGTACTTCGCCTCGCGCCCGCGCATGAGCCAGATCGGCGCGTGGGCCTCGCTGCAGTCGCAGACGCTGGGTTCGCGCGAAGAGTTCGACACGGCCCTTGCCAAGGTCGAGGCGACCTTCGAGGGCCGCGAGGTGCCGCGTCCGGATGGCTGGGGCGGGTTCCGGGTGGTGCCGCAGGCGTTCGAGTTCTGGTACGGCGCCAAGTTCCGCCTGCACGAGCGCTGGCGCTACGAGGCCGACGCGGCCAGCCATTGGAGCAAGCGGATGCTGTATCCGTGAGTCCGCAGCCCGGCATCGGGCTGCGAGCCAGCTGAACGAGCGGTTTGCCTCACCTGCCGCGCGCCCGGCTAGCTGAGCTTCGGCCCTTTCTGAGGGTCATCGGCAGTCTGTAGTATGTCCGGTCGTTGCAGGACTCTTGCTGCATCACCACCGCCGCATGACCAAAGGACAGGACATCGTATGACGCAGTACACCACTGTCGAATTGCACGGCTTGCTGGCCGAGCGCTACCGTGGCCACCCAATCCATGTCGAACTGATCGACGGCCTGGAGCCGGCCATCAATCTCACCCTGGCCGACCACGGCGACATGCAGATCCAGGTTGCCGCTTCCGGCTCACAGGTTTTTGTCTCCACGCTGCTGGCCCATGCCGAGCACGTCAACGACCGCGCCGCCTTCAACGACGCCTGCCTGCGCCTGAATCCGCTCAACCCCCTGTCCAATCTGGGCTTGGTCCAGGTCGACGGCGAGGACCGCTACGTGGTCTTCGGCGAACTGTCGGCATCGTCGACGCTCGACCAGATCGACGAAGAAATCCAGACCCTGGCGGCCAATACGTTGGAAGCCGCCGAATCTCTCAAGCCGTTCTTTTCCTAAAGGCGTGTTGTCATGAGTATTTTTTCCAAGCTGATCACGTTGCTGCGTGGTACCGCACACGAAACCGGCCAGAAGGCGGTCGACGCCAATGCGCTGCGCATCCTGGACCAGGAAATGCGCGATGCCGGCGCCCAGCTCACGCGCTCGCGCGAAGAGCTCACCAAGCTGATGGCGCAGAGCAAGTTGGCCCAGCAGAAGATCGACGCGCGCGCCGGCAAGATGGCCGAATACACGCGCTACATCGAAGGTGCGCTGGCCAAGAACGATGAAGCGTTGGCGCACGATGTGGCAGCCAAGCTGGCTGCGCTGGAAAGCGAGGATGCCGGCGACAAGACATCCAAGACCGCGCTGGACCAGTCGGTGGTAACGCTCAAGGCCACTATCCAGAAGACCGAAAACCAGCTGCGCGGCATGCGTCAGCAGATCGATACGGTCAAGGCCACCGACGCGGTGCAGAAGGCACAGGCGGCCATTGCCGCGCGCCATTCCGGCGCCAGCAGCAAGATGGGCTCGGCGCTGGAATCGCTGGAGCGCATCAAGGCGCGTCAGGCCGAAACCTCGGCACGCATCGAATCGGCCGAAGAACTCGAATCGTCCACCGGCGATGGCGATCTCAATCGGCGTCTGGCTGCGGCTGGCCTGATGGAAGGCGAATCCAACGCCGCTGCGGTGCTGGCACGCTTCAAGAAGCCGGCCGCGCAGCTGGGTCACGAGAGCACCAGCGGCAGCGCGCCGCTGATCGGCCAGGTGCGCGACGTGCAGCAGGTTCCGCGCAGCGACAGCTGATCCATCGCACGGCACAGGATGCGCCATGATCATCGTTGGACGGCTGTTCCGGGTAGTGCGGCGCCACGTGCGCCGCGTCAGCTGGGGCGTGGTGGCGCTGGCACTGCTGGCGCACATGGGGCTGAGCTGGTTGCTGCTGCTGTGGGCCGGCGAGCACAAGCTCGTCGGCCTGGACGCATTTCCGTACTACTACATGACCACTGCCACCACCATCGGCTACGGCGACCTGTCGCCGGGTTCGGTGGCCGGGCGTTATATCGCCGCGTTCGTGTTGATGCCGGGCGCGGTGGCGTTGTTCGCCACGGTGCTGGCCAAGACCAGCGGCGTGCTCATCACTTTCTGGAGGCGCCACCACATGGGCAAGATGGCCTATGCAGACCTGCGCGGGCACAACATTCTGATCGGCTGGCAGGGAGCCGCCTCCACGCGCCTGCTGGAATTGCTGCTGTCCGACACCGCCACCGATGACGAAGGCGTGGTGCTGATCGCCGAGGGCGTGGCGGAAAATCCGATGCCCGACCACATGCGCTTCATCGCCGCCGAGTCGTACACGCATACCGAGGTGTACCTGCGTGCCGGCATTGCCGGCGCGGCGCGGGTGATCGTCAACCCGCCCTCCGACGACCAGACCCTGGCGGCGGTGTTCGCGTTGATGGCGCATGCGCCGGCCGCGCATGTCGTGGCGCACTTCGATTCGGCCAGCGCGGCGCGACTGGTCAATTGCCATTATCCGGCCATCGAATGCACGCGCCCGATGACCGCCGAGATCCTGGCGCGTGCGTCGCAGGATCCGGGCAGCGCGGCGATCACCGCCGAGCTGCTATCGGTAGACGATGGCCCCACCCAGTTCAGTCTTGCTATCCCCGCGAATGTCCAACCACTGGATTACAGCCGACTTGCGGCCGATTTCAGCCAGCGCGGCGCATTGCTGCTGGGTCTGCGCGCACCTGATGGCGCATTACGCTTGAACCCGCCAGCACGCACCGCTGTCGCCGCCGGTGCCATGCTGTATTACCTGGCTGAGCAGCGCGTGCCGGCCCACGCCATCGCCTGGCAGGCCATGCGCAGCGAGGCGTCCCCCATTTCCACATCGCCACAAGGTGTATGACGATGAGTTTTTTCAGCAAATTGTTCGGTCAACCGCAACCGCCGCCGCTGCCCACTTCCGGTAGTGGCGCGATTGGTCACACGCTGCCGCTGGGGCTGCGTGTCGGTGGCCAGGTGGAAATTGATACCACCCTGTACCGCATGGCGCCCGAGGCCATGACCGCCGAGTTGCCGGGCGGGCATCAGGGCATTCCGTGCTACGGCCACGTCAATCTGGGCGATGGTTATGCGCTGCATCGGTTCTACCTGGACGACGATGCGTTTTTGCAGGTCACCACCGTGGGCGGCGATCTGGAAGCGATGAAGGCGTTCGTCTATTGCGAGACGGTGAATCCGCCCAGCAAGCAGGCGTTTCAGGAGTTTGTGATGCAGCATCCGCACCTTGGTGCGGCGCAGATCGAGTACGCGGGCAAGCAGTGGCAGCGCGCCACGCAATCCACCGATGACGCGTCGCGGATTCCGCCGATCGCCTACGACGAAGTGTTGTACCGCTACCAGCCGCCGCGCCGCGATGGCGATCTGACCCATTACGCGATGCTCTACAGCCGAGACGTGCCAGAGCTGCAGCGCGAAGAATTTCTGCTGGTGACCGGTGAGGATTCCGGCCCCAACGAATTCTGCGTCACCTATGCGGTCGGTATCGATGTCACCGTCGCCGATCTGGATATCACCTGAGCGCGCGCGCTTGTCTTCCACCCACCTTGGTCCTGTCATGAATCCGATCAATCTGCAGAGTTTTCTCGCGTTTCTTTCCTATTTCGGTACCGGCCTGGGTGTGTTGATCGTCTCGGTGGTGCTGGTGACCCTGGTCACCCCGCACAAGGATTTCACCTTGCTGCGGCAGGGCAATATGGCCGCGGCCACCGCGCTGGCCGGCAATTTGATCGGTGTGGCGCTGCCGCTGCATTCGGCCATTACCCATTCGGTGAGCCTGGTCGACGCGCTGATCTGGGGCCTGGTGGCCTGCGGTATCCAGGTGGTGGCGTATCTGCTGGCCAATCTGGTGGCCGGGCGCATCTCGCGGCAGATCACCGACAACGTCACCGCTGCCGGTATTTTTTCGGCCGGCGTGTCGATCGCGGTCGGGTTGATCAACGCCGCGGCGATCACGCCGTAACGGAGCGCAGGCATGAAGCGATCACGCAATCTCAAACTCACCTTGATGGCCGCGCTGCCGGCCGCCTTCGTCACTGGCTGCGGCTCGGAGCCGGAGACCGGTGTGGTGCTGCAGTCGGCCTCGGACTGTTACCAGATCAAGAAGGAACAAACCGACATCCAGCAATGCCTCAAGGCCTACGACGAGGCGGTGGCCAAGCATCAGCAGGCCGCGCCGCGCTTCACCACGCGCTACGAGTGCGATGCGCAGTTCGGCAGCTGCACGGCGATCACCAATCCGCAAGGGCAGCAGAGCTGGATCCCGCCGATGGGCGGGTTCTTGCTGGGCTATGCGTTGGGCAATATGAGCGGCGGCGGCTACCGTTATGGCGGCTCGATCCCGCTGTATCGCGACTATCGCAGTGGCGGTTACTACAAGCCCAATGGCGATCTGGCCAGCAGTCGCATCGGTACGGTGCGCGGTCGCAGCGGCAGTATCGACATGCCCACGCGTGCCATCACCGTGTCGCGTTCGGGCTTCGGTTCCAGCGCAGCGGCCCGTAGTTCATTCGGCAGCGGCGGGCGCAGCTCGGGCTTCGGCGGCTGACATGCAACGCATCCTGATCCCCGAACGCCCGGACTGGCGCACGCAGGCCGAATCGCTGGGTTTTCACTTCCACACCATCGACGGCGAGCCGTATTGGGATGAAAGCGCGTACTACGCGTTTTCGCTGCGGCAGATCGAAGACGACATCGAAGCGCCTACGCAAGAGTTGCACGACATGGCGATGCAGCTGGTGGACGAGGTGGTGGGCTCGGAAGCGTTGATGACGCAGCTGGCCATTCCGCCGTTCTACTGGGACTGGATCGCCAACTCGTGGAAAGAGCGCGACCCGCATCTGTATGGCCGCATGGACCTGGCGTATTCGGGCGACGGCCCGGCCAAGTTGTACGAACTCAATTACGACACCCCGACCTCGCTCTACGAGTCGGCATATTTCCAGTGGTTGTGGCTGGAACAGCAGATCGCCAGCGGTGCGCTGCCCAAGGGCACCGATCAGTACAACCTGATCCAGGATCTGCTGTGCGAAACGTTGGGCGCGCTGGCGGTGGATGGCGCGATCGGCGCGCAGATGCATTTTGCAGCAGTGCGCGACTCGCTGGAAGATCGCGCCACCGTGCGTTACCTGCGCGACTGTGCGCATCAGGTGGGCATCAGCACCGAAGAAGTCGCCATCGAAGACATCGGCCTGAGTGCGGAGGGTTGGTTCACCGATGAGCAGGATCGGGTGATCCACACGCTATTCAAGCTGTATCCGCTGGAATTCATGATGGAAGAACGCTTCGGGCCGGCATTGATCGCCGACCGGGTACGCCTGATCGAGCCAGCCTGGAAATCGGTATTGAGCAATAAAGGCATCCTGCCGCTGCTGTGGGACCGCCATCAGGGCCACCCGAATCTGCTGCCCGCCCGCTTTGCGCAAGCCGGTGAAGCACCGACTGCAGGCTGGGTCCGCAAGCCGCTGCTGTCGCGCGAGGGGGCCAACATCGCGCTGGTCACTGCGCAAGGCGAGGCCGCACACACCGATGGCCCATATGTGGATGGGGCGGCCATCCTGCAAGCGCATCATCCGCTGCCGGTGTTTGACGGGCGCCATGCGCTGGTGGGGAGCTGGGTTGTCGCTGATCGTCCCGCCGGATTGGGCATGCGCGACGACGATGGCCCGATCACTCGCGACACCTCGCGCTTCGTGCCGCACGTCATCACCGATTGATGCGCAGTTGCGCGTACATCGCCGCTGCGAAGTGGCGATGTACGCGCGGGACCCAAGCGTCTCTGCGTCAATCTGGATACAGCGTCAGGGATGACGCCCAGCGTGTTGGCGGCAGCCACTAGGCCGTCGCGATGGATCTGCCTGTCGCACGTGACGCAGTCGCCAGCGGCGCGCAAGGCCTGCGGCGCATGCAAGGCGACGCATCTTTTCCACACCCCCTGTGGATGGACGTTGCACAAGGCTGTGGACAAGTGCGCGCAGGTCCCGGCCTGCAACGCTGTCAAGATGGGTGGCGAAAAAATGACCAATCGGTTGCAGGGGGCCTTTTTCGTTAGTGATCAACGCGATCCGGCAGGATCGGCAAAGTGCTCGGCGCAGGCATCGCTGCGGCATTTAGGCGAGTCGTGCGCGATGTCTGGACTAGCTAGTGAGCGTGGAGGTCGCATCATTCGTGCCGAGCGTACGCGCCAAGTACGCCATTGGCCTGATGCAATCGACCGACCAAGCTATATCAGCACCCTCCGTACTGCGTCACTTCGATGCCCGCGCTCGCCGCCGCAGCGATTAAATGCGTCGCGCCAAGAAAAAGCTTGCCACCGCCAGCAGCCACGCCAACGCGAACACGCTCAGGTAGGCGGCGGTGGTTGCCGATGTCAGCAGCGCGGCGAACACTGCGCCGGCCAGTGCCAGCATGGCCGCCACCGCAATGGCTTCGCTCAATTGCAAAGCAGAACTGTTGGTGCCTTGCTGTGCTGGTGGCGACAGCGACAGCGTCACCACCGACAGGCTGGGATACAGCAGGCCCATGCCCAGGCCGGTCAGTGCCCAGCCGGCGATTGCCGACCACACAGGAATCGCTGGCCACACCGCGCCTGCACTGATCGCCATCCCTAGCGTCATCAGCAGCGCCCCGATCTTGAGCAGGCGGGGGCGCGACCAACCGGCACGGCTTTGGCCCTGGTACCACGAGCCACTGAACCAGCCCAATGCGCCCACACTCAGCGCCACACCTGCCAGCAGCGGCGAGAGCCCGCGTTCGCGCGACAGCAATAGCGGTAAAAAGGCCTCAAAGCCGAAGAATGCAGCGGCAGCAGTGCCACGTAGCGCGATCACGCTGGGCAACCCGCGCGCAAGCCGCAACGTGCCGACCGGCAGCAGATGCCAGGCGCAATACACCGCGAGCAGCAGCGCCGGCAGCATCGCGGCCGGCACCAGCATGCCGTGCAGTTGCCCGCCCAGATACACCCCAAGCACGCCCAGCGCCGCGCCAACGGCCCAGCCCAAGGATGCAGTTGCCGCGTCGGAAACCTCGCTTGTCCAGATCCGCCCGCGCAGCGCCGGCCACAGTAGCAATCCAGCTGGAATCGCCAGCAGCGGCACCGAGAGGAACACCCAGCGCCAACCCGCATGTTGCACGATCCATCCACTGATGCCTGGCCCGATCAACGAGGGCACCACCCAGCCGGCCGAAAACGCGGCAAATACGCGAGGGCGCAGACCTTCCGGGTACAGCCGTCCGACGATGACGTACAACGCCACCGAATACGCGCCGGCACCCAGCCCCTGCAGCAAACGCCCGACGATGAGCAACGGCATGCTCGGTGCCAGGCCGGCAACCAGCAGGCCGATCACAAAGCACAGCAAGCCGGCAGCCAATGCACCGCCGGGGCCGCGACGGTCGCTCCAGCGCCCGGCTGCGGTCATACCGACCACGCTGGTAGCCAGGGTGCCGCCGAATGCCAACGCATACAGCGGCAGTCCGTTCAATTCGCGCGCCACCGTCGGCATCGCGGCAGCAACTGCCAGCGACTCGAAGGCGTTGAGCGACACCAGTGCCACCATGCCCAGCGTTGCCGCGCGGTAAGGCGGGGCCAGGATGGAGGTGGGCTGCGTTTCGATGGGCATCGAACATCCAGGGAAAAAGTGTGTAGAGCCATGACACAGGCGCTTGCACCGGTGATGGCCGCGCAGCATCCTGCCTCAACCTAGGTTGAGGTCAAGGCAATGCAGCGTGAGTTGTCCGTGGGCGAGGTGGCCAAGCGCAGTGGCGTGGCGGTGTCGGCGCTGCACTTTTACGAGCGCAAAGGCTTGATCAGTAGCCTGCGCACCGCCGGCAACCAGCGCCGTTATGGACGCGATGTGCTGCGGCGGATTGCGGTGATTCGCGTGGCGCAGCGGCTCGGTGTGCCGTTGCAGCAGGTGCTCGATGCCTTCTCTGTATTGCCTGAGCAAGGTACGCCCACGCGTGCGGAATGGGCGCGCATGTCGGCGCGCTGGCGGTACCAATTGGATGCGCGGATCAACGAACTGCAGGCCTTGCGCGACCAGCTCACCGACTGCATCGGTTGCGGCTGTCTGTCGCTGCGCCGCTGCCGGCTGAGCAATCCGGACGACGTGCTGGCCGATGGCAGCGTCGGCGCGTGGCCACGCCGCGGCGCAGGCTGACTGCGGTCTCTCATCGGGTTGTTCAACCCGGGCAGGCTCGGGCGACCCGCAGTAAGGGCGCTTCGGTTGCCAATCGGTTGCCAAAGACAGCGACTGCAGTCGCCACCGCAGGATCGCCGGATTGACCCAGCAAGAACGCAGGCTGTTCGTCGGTGGCAGTGCCGCGATGGTGGCGATGGCCCCCAGACGGGAACACCCCGATGCAATGACGCCTGCCGCGTGTGGCGCATCCGCAGGCCAGACGCGTTGGCCGTCAGCGGTATGCGGGAGGGCTGTAGGGCGCAGGCTTGGCGGACACCAAGCCTGCGCGCCTCGATAGACACCTCACGCTGTAGAGCATGAGGTGCGGCATCACACGTCTAGAGTCCGGCGCCGCGGCGGATGGTCCACAGATCGTCCGAGAGGTCGCGGTCGGTCACGTAGGCGTAGGGCATCGTGAAGTAGCCCTGCTGGCCCCACTTGGTGCCCCAGGAGTTGCGTACGATCATCCGTTGCGAGGCGTTGTCATAGCCCACGGCCAGAACCGCGTGGCCGCCGAGCAACTTCTCGTGTGGCTCGGGAAGCTCCACCACGCCGGTCTTGGCGACCTCGTCCGATTCGAAGGATTCGTAGACGCTGAAACCGAAGACGAACGGATAGCCGTCGGCCAGGCAGGCCTGCATGTCGCCGAGCGTGCGCAGGCGCATATAGGCGGTGATGCAGTGGTGCTTGGCCTGGGTGTAGGCCTCCGGCTTGGGCCGCTTGGTGAAGAGGCTGATGTCGTACGGCCACAGGGCCTCGGCGCAGACGCCCTGGTGGGCAAGCGTCTTGATGCCGATGCGCAGCTCGCTACCGGAATCCTGCGCGACGGTGCCGTTGAGGGCACGTTCGTTGTAATAGACGAACAGCCGGCTCAGGTCGGTCAGGGGCACGCCGTCCTTGCGTTCGAGGAACTCGAGCGCTCCGACCAGCGCGTTGGCCGTGCAACTACCCAGATGGCCCTGGTCTTCGACCGCCGAGCAGGTCGCACGCAGGTCCACGTGCGGCGGCAGGGACGATTGAGCCTGCGGCGTGGCGTAGGACAGGTCACGGTGGTCGGGCAGATCGGGTTTCCAGCCGTAGTTGCGCGTGGAATGGGGCCGGGACGCGGCAGCGTCGGTCGGCTTGGTCGTTGCACTTTTTTCGGTCATCAGAACTTCGCTAAAACGGTATGAGCGTAATTAATAGCATGCAGTCCGGCGTCACCGAGATCGATGTTGCTGGGGGATGTCGTCAGGAGCGAAGCGACAATGCGCCTCCCCAGTGTCGCTTCGCGCCGGGGTGATGTGCGCGGAGCGATACGGGCAGTGCCGACGTTGGCAAGAAGCGATGTCTGACCGGCCAGGGCGTGTCCTGCGGGGCGTCGCAGCTGCCGTCAAGCGCAGCACCGGTGCCGAGGCCGACCGGGACCAATGGCAGTGCCATCGCGGGTGGATTCGCCCGTAGCATGGGCGTTCCCCATGTCGCAGGATCCGGTATGTTCCCCTTCATGCGCCGCTCGCTCGCCGTCACCCTGTCTCTGGCCTGTCTGTCCGCGCAGGCGTCTGCCGCGGCTGTCATTAATGCATCCGGCTCGGCCAGCAGCTTCGATCCGCTGGCCTTGTTCGCCCCGCTGCAGCTGCCCGACGCGCCCACTGCCTACCGCAGCGGCAGTGGCGTGCCCGGTCCGCTGTACTGGCAGAACCGCGCCGATTACGACCTTCGCGCCAGTATCGACCCGACGACGCACACGCTCAGCGGCGAAGCCGCCATCACCTACACCAACCACAGCCCCGACACGCTGGACGTGCTGTGGCTGCAGCTGGACCAGAACATCTACCGTGCCGATGCGCGCGCTGCTGCCAGCCGGCCGCTCAAGCGCAAAGAGTTCACCGAGGGCATGCAGATCGCCAGTGTCGAGATCGATCAAGGTGGGCGCCGCCAGCCAGCGCATTTCGTTGTCGACGACACGCGGATGCGGGTGGATCTGCCGCAACCGCTGGCCGGGCAGGGCAAGGCGCTCACCCTGCATATCCGTTACCGCTACACGATTCCCGGCACGTGGGGTGGCCGCACTGCGGTCAGTGCCAGCAAGCAAGGCGAGATCTACGAGATTGCGCAGTGGTACCCGCGCATGGCGGTGTACGACGATCTGCGCGGCTGGGACACGCAACCGTATCTGGGATCGGAGTTCTATCTGGAATACGGCAATTTCGACTATGCCGTCACGGTGCCGCAGGGCTTTCTGGTCGCTGGCTCGGGCGCGCTGACCAACCCGCAGGACGTGCTCAGCCGCACCGAGCAGCAACGCCTGGAGCAGGCGCGCCACAGCGACCGCACGGTGCTGATCCGCACGCCTGACGAAGTGACTGCACGTGCGGGCAAGCCGGCGGGCAAGGGCACGCAGACCTGGCGCTTCCACATGGACCATACCCGTGATGTCGCTTTCGCCGCATCGCCGGCGTTTGTGTGGGACGCGGCGCGCATCAAGTTGCCGGGCGGCAAGCAGTCGCTGGCGATGTCGGTCTACCCGGTGGAAGGCGTGGGTGCAGACAAGTGGAACCGGTCCACCGAATACGTCAAAGGCGCGATCGAACATTTTTCGCAGTGGTACCCGTATCCGTGGCCGGCAGCGATCAATCTGGGCGGCTATGGCGCCGGCATGGAATATCCGGGCATCGTTTTCGACGGTTTCGAAGACGGCGGCAAGGACTTGTTCTGGATCACCGCGCACGAAATCGGCCACACCTGGTTCCCGATGATCGTGGGCTCCAACGAGCGCCGGCATGCCTTCATGGATGAAGGTTTCAACACCTTTATCGACGTGTATGCATCGGATGCGTTCAACAAAGGCGAATACGCGCCCAAGCGCGATTCGGAATACGCACCGAAAGGCGGCAACCCGGTCGACGAAATCCTGCCGCTGCTGGCCGATACCCATGCACCGACGCTGATGGACAACGCCGATTCCACCAGCGAGACCTATCGCCATTCGCTGACCTACTTCAAGGGCGCCTTGGGACTTGTGCTGTTGCGCGAGCAGATTCTGGGGCCGGCGCGCTTCGATCCTGCGTTTCGCAAATACATCGCCACCTGGGCTTACAAGCATCCCACGCCGTCGGATTTCTTCCGGCTGATGGAAAGCGAAAGTGGCGAAGATCTGTCCTGGTGGTGGCGCGGCTGGTATCTCAACAATTGGCAGCTGGACATGGGCATCAGCGAAGCGCATTACGTCGACCACGACCCGTCCAAGGGCGTGCAAGTCACGCTGCGCAGCCGGCAAAAGCTGGTGATGCCGGTGACCTTGCGTGCGGATCTGGCCGATGGCAGCCATCTGGACCGGCGCGTGCCGGTGGAAACCTGGCTGCAGACCGCCACGCCCACGGTCAACCTACCGACCACGCAGAAAGTGCTGCACGTGACGCTGGATCCGGACCATGCGCTACCAGACGCCGACCGCAGCGATGCGCGCGTGGACGTGACCGGCTGAGCGTGACGACAGGGCATGCACGCTGACGCGGCCGCAGGCGCGGTCGCATCAGCGGCCCACTGCGGTGACGACGAAGAGGGCAGATGGAAAACGCCTGCGTTTACCGCCAGACGAGCGCAGCCGCTGCCTCGCATCACTAGGAAGCACTCATCCGCTGAGGCTCCTGCGCACTGTCGCTGTCCGCCCGTCGACGACTGACGACTTTTTATTTGCCGCTCCAATGACGGCGCAATCGATTGCGCAGATTGCGCCGTCTTCGTGCGTGCGAGATCCCTGCTGCTGCACTGACACGTTCGCAAACGTGCAAGCGGCATGGCACATGCACCTTGCTGCTGCGTAGGTGCATTGCCGAGCCTGGCAATCGCAATCAAGCCGCGCGATGGGGCTGCCGTTCGTGGGTTTGCGCAATCACCCTATCAAGACCCATCCCGACAATTTCATTGTGCAAATTTCGCCATGCGGCTGGCCGGTTTTTGCGTAATGCCTTGATAACGCTTACAGCCCCGCCAGCGTTGACAACTGCATGCGGGCTCAAGCGACTGCCGTATCGGCTGTAACGATGCACAGCCATCACTATGCTGCAACGCACGGTGACAAGCGCTTTGTGCCCTGACTAGTCTGCGCGGCATGTTAGCGCTATCACTGGCTGACACACCGTGCACAGCACCCGTCACAAACGCAGCAAGGGCAGAGCGTTGTCATTGCTGTGCCGGGTAGAAGCGCATGCATATCGCAGGTCAACGATCGAAGGGGCGATCGGCGGCTTGCGCGCTAGGGGATAGAGCGAAGGGCAGCTGAAACAACGTAGAGAGCGGTTGTCGAGTGGTGATGTGGTGCGGCGTAGCGGGAGGCGTGCCAATAGCGCACGTCCGATCCGAGCGCCCGCTGCGCCCGCGTGGCAGCTGCATCCGCGTTCGATTGGTGGCTCCAGTAGGTGCAGTAGCGGTCGCCATGGCTCATTTGCCGGTGGCCCTGATTCCGCCGTATCGCATTTCGCGATATCGGCCGTTGGCGTTTGGACTCCACTCCCGAGGACACATCGATGCGTCGTACGTTGAACAGCTTCAAGTCGAAGGCCATGTTCACCTTCGTTGGCGGCCTGTTGGTCATCAATCCCGCGTTTGCGCAGGATGTCGCTCCGCCGCCTGCGCCAGCGCCGCAGTCCAGCAGCGATTCTGCGACCACCCTGGATGCCGTCAACGTGACCGGTATCCGCAACAGCCTCAACCAATCGATGGGCATCAAGCGCGATGCCGCCGGCGTGGTGGATGCGATCAGCGCCGAGGACATCGGCAAGTTTCCGGACACCAATCTGGCCGAATCGCTACAGCGCATCACCGGTATTTCCATCGAGCGCCGCGATGGCGAAGGTGCGCAGGTCACCGCACGCGGCTTCGGGCCGCAGTTCAACACCGTCACCCTCAATGGTCGTCTGATTCCCGGCGCCGATGCGTTCGGTGCGCCCGGCCAGACACCGATCGGTGGTGTGGATGTCGGCACGCGCGCGTTCAACTTCGCCCAGCTCGCTTCCGAAGCCATCACCGGCATCGAGGTGTTCAAAACCAGCCGCGCGACAGCGCCCAGCGGCGGCATCGGTGCGACGATCAACATCCAGACCGACAAGCCGTTCAATCACGATGGCGTGGTGGCCAATGCCGGCGCCAAGATGGTGTCGGACCGGTCCGAACCCTTCGGCGATTCGCTCACCCCGGAAGTGTCGGGCATCTTCAGCTATACCAACCCGGACAAGACCTTTGGTATCGGCTTGAGCGCCAGCTACCAGAAGCGCCACGGCGGTTCGGTGCAGGCCACCGAAAACACCTGGAATATCCAGCGCTGGACCGGCACCGACCCGGCGCTGCGCCCGGACGCGGTGGTGACCAATGCACCGGCGATCGGCCAGCTGTACGGCATGCCCAACGATCTGCGCTACGCATTCGCCGATTTCCAACGCGAACGCATGAACGGCCAGGCGGTGATGCAGTTCGCGCCTACCGATAGCTTGACCCTGACCCTCGATTACACCTACTCGGCCAACGAAATTCGCGAAGAGCGCGGCGAGCAGGGCATCTGGCTGCAGCGCGCCAACAGCTTTACCGATCTGACCTTCGATACCGGCCAGGCCGTGGCCACGCCGGTCTATCTGCGCGATGTGCCCAACGGCGCCAAGGACTTCGGCATGGAGCAACAGCGCAACGAGCAGAAGTACAAACTCGGCTCGCTGGGCTTCAATGCGGATTGGCAAGTGAGCGATCGCTTCCAGCTGAGCTTCGATGCGCACAATTCGAAGACCCAAAGCCTGCCCAATGACCCGACGACGGGCGGCAGCGCGACCTACTTCAGCTTCGCCGGCACCAACAACTGCACCAATGGACCGTACTGCGGCGGCCAATGGGGACAGGAACTGTGGTTCAACAATTCTCTGCCGATCGGCGCACGCACCTGGTATCCCACCGCAGCCGATTCGCTGGCAAACACCAATGGCGTGGTCAATCCCGCTTTCACACCTGCCGAGCTCGGCTCGCAGGTGCTGCGCATTTTCTATCAGAAGCAGGTGACCGAAACCAAGGAAGGACGCCTGGACGGCAAGTTCGACTTCGACGACGGGCGCTTCCAGTTTGGCGTGAGCTCGACCAACACCACCATGCAACGCCGTGTCAGCGAGACCAACTCGCCGCTGGGCGATTGGGGCGTGGCCAATGCGGGCAACGAGCCGGGAATGGTCGCACTGCTGCAGCCGGTGAGCATCACCGGCATGTTCAAGGATTTCAACCCCAGCGGCGCGGCGTCCAGTGCATGGCGCGGCGATGCCGATCAACTGGCCCTGTGGGGCGGAAGCCAGTACGGCGCGACCACGCGCTACAACCCGCAATACACCGCCGACAACCGGGTGGAAGAAAAGACCCGCGCGGCCTACGTGCAACTGGAAATTGCCGGTGCCATCGCCGGGATGACCACCAATACGCGTCTGGGTCTGCGCTATGAGCGCACCGACGTGGAATCCACCTCGCAGGTGGCCACGCCTACCGCGCTGCTGTGGCTCTCCAACAACGATTTCCAGTTGATCCGTTCCACCGACCAGCAGCCTTTCAGCGAGAAGACCAGCTACAACTACATCCTTCCCAACATGGACTTCAGCATCGATTTCACCGATCAGCTGAAAGGTCGTGCCTCGTTCGGTCAGACCATTGCGCGCGCGCCGTATAACAATCTCATCGCAGGCCCCACGCCCAATACCCCTAACGGCTCGATCCTGATCAACCCGTCCAACCGCGCAGGTGGCGACTCGCAGACGCCCACACTCGATCCGTTGGAATCGGACAATCTCGATCTGGCGCTGGAGTGGTATTTCGCTGACGCCAGCTATGTGTCAGCGACGTTCTGGAACAAGCGCGTGAGCAATTTCATCGGCAATACCGTCACGCGTGAATCGCTGTACGGACTGACCGATCCCACCTCGGGGCCGGATGCCCAGGCTGCACTGGCGTTCCTGCAAAGTGGTGCCTGTGCCGCGCAGGTGGGCGCAGCCGGCAACGATGTCGCGGGTGCATGTTCGGCCAACGACACCTCGCTGTTCGCGGCAATGGCCCTGCTGCGCAATGCGGCTGCTACCGGCGGGCTGAACGCCTATAACGGCAGTTCGGCGCAGAGCCTGGCGCTGGAGAACGCCTACGATATCGCCGGCAATGCCTCCGACCCCCTGTATCAGTTCGACGTGTCCCGGCCAATTAACCAGAACAAGGCCAACATCCACGGCTGGGAACTGGGTGGCCAGTACTTCTTCGGTAGCACCGGTTTCGGCATCTACGCCAACTACACCATCGTGGAAGGGGATGTGGCGTTCGATAACACCGTGATCGACCGCGATCAGTTCGCGCTGCTCGGCCTGAGCGACACCGCCAACGTCATGCTGATGTACGAAAAATATGGCTGGAGCGCGCGCCTGGCCTGGAACTGGCGTGACGAATACCTGATCGCGGCCAACCAGGACAATGCCAACCGCAACCCGTACTACGTTGAGCCCTATCAGCAGTTCGACCTCAGCGTCAGCTACGCATTCAACAAGCAGCTGTCAGTGGGCTTTGAGGCGATCAACCTGACCGGTGAAGACGTGCGCTGGCATGGCCGCTCGGAGAAGCAGATCATCCGCCTGATCGACCAGCAGCCGCGTTACACGCTAGGCGTGCGGTACGCGTTCTGAGTCGTCACGCCGAGGCGTTTTAAGCTGTAGCCGCTGCGGCCGCCATCGTGTGATGGCGGCCGCAACCGGTTGCGGCGCCGCTGCTCGCTTGCGATACGCAGCCGTGTAGGGGTGGCACGGTCTTCTGTCTGTGCCTGTGCAGGCACCCTCGCCGTGCGCACCCACGACCTGCACGCTTGCGTTCGCAGTGACGCAGCGCATTGCTGCCCTGCGGCTTGCCGGCGCACACATTTTTGGCAATGCTCAGTACCGCCATGCGCGCGGGGAATGCGTGCGACCGAATCCCTTCATGACTGCAGCCCTGCGCGACGGACGGCTGCTGGAGTTCTAGATGACGCGATACGCAGTGCTCAACAACGTGGCGCATCACGACTTGCGCGTGATCCTGCGCTTTGGTGCGGAATTCGGCGATGCGGTCGGCGTGGTGCCGGCTTTCGTCACCGAATACGCCGAGCTGCAGCGCGAGTACCCGCTGTTCTTCCGGCAGGATCCGGCCGGGAGTGGTTACCAGGCCGTGGCGCTACTTGGCTTTGCACAGGACGAGAACCTGTTTCTGCAGGACGGGCGCTGGAATGCCAGCTATCTGCCCGGCATCGTTGCCAAGGGGCCGTTCTTGATCGGTTTTCAGGAGCAGAACATCGACGGCACCCTGGTGCAGGAGCCGGTGATCCATGTGGACCTTGAGCATCCGCGCGTCAGCCGCAGCGAGGGCGAGGCGGTGTTCCTGCCGCAAGGCGGGCACAGCCCATATCTGGAGCAAATCATTGGTGTGCTGCGCGGTATCCGCGAGGGCGTGGATGCAGGGCAAGCGATGGCGGCTGCCTTCGACGCGCTGGGCTTGATCCAGCCGGTGCGCCTGGACGTCGCGCTGGATGCCAGCCACGCCACGCAGTTGCAGGGGTTGTTCGCCATCGACCGCGAACGGCTTGCGGCACTGGATGCACAAGCACTGCATCAATTGCATCAGGCCGGCTATCTGGAAGGTGCCTTCCTGATGTTGGCATCGCTGCACAATGTGCGCCGGCTGATGGCCGAGAAGCAGCGCCGCCTACAGCAGTCGCCCAGCGACGCCGCGGCCGCGTAGGCCTGAGCGCATGGCTGCACGTGCCGCCGATCCATCTACCGCCACAAGCACCGCCATCGCCGAGCGTAGCGATTGCGGCCCGGACGCATTGCCGCTCGCCGAACTTTGCGACGCCGCCGAGCCGGTGGTGCTGCGTGGCATCGCGCGCAATTGGTCGCTGGTGCAAGCCGGGCTGCGCAGCGCCGAGGACGCCATGGCGCTGTTGCGCGCGCGCGATACCGGGCGCCCCTTGCCGTATTCCTATGGCAGCCCGGATATCGGCAGCCGCCCGTTCTATCGCGACGATTGCAGCGCGCTCAACTTCGAGGTGCAGCGCGGTAGCCTGAGCACGCTGCTGGATGCCATCGCTGCACACCGCGATGATGTGCAGCCGCCCACCTACTATCTGGCCTCGCTGCCGGTGGATGCCAACCTCCCTGGGTTACGTGCAGACAACGACCTGGATGTCGCTGCCAACGGCAGCCTTGTACAGCCCAGCATCTGGATCGGCAACCGTGTGATCGCCTCGTGTCACTACGATGCGCTGGATAATCTTGCCTGCTGCGCAGTGGGGCGACGGCGCTTTACGCTGTTTCCGCCGGAGCAGGTGGCCAATCTCTACCCAGGCCCGCTCGATCCCACGCCTGGCGGACAGGTAGTGAGCATGGTCGATTTCGCCCGCCCGGATCTGCAGCGCTTCGCGCGTTTTGCCGATGCATTGCCACACGCACGCAGCGTGGTGCTGGAACCGGGCGATGCGTTGTTCATCCCTAGCATGTGGTGGCATCACGTCGAGTCGCTGCACCCGTTCAACGTACTGATCAATTACTGGTGGAGCAGCGCGCCGGCACAACTGCCTGCAGGGATGCCGGCGCTTTACCACGCGCTGTGGGCCATCCGCGACCGCCCCGCCGCAGAGAAGCAGGCGTGGCGCGCGCTGTTCGATTACTACGTGTTCGGCCCGGCCGAACGTGCCGGCGAACACCTGCCCGAATCGGCGCAACATGCGCTGGGCCCGATCGATCCAACGCTGGCACGACAGTTGCGCGCCATGCTGATCGGCAAGTTGAACCGCTGATGTGCAACACCGCTCTCAACCCATCTGACAGGAACGCGCAGTGACTCAGGCTCAGATTCGCAAGGTGGTGATCGCCGGTGGTGGAACGGCCGGCTGGATCGCTGCCTGTGCGCTCTCGCATCAATTCCGCGATTTGCTGGACATCACCCTGGTCGAGTCGGAGCAGATCGGCACTGTGGGTGTGGGCGAATCCACCGTGCCACCCATCCGGACCTTCCACCGGTTTCTGCAGATCGACGAGCAGGAATTTCTACGTGCGGTGGCCGGCACCTTCAAGCTGTCGATCTCGTTCGAGCACTGGCGGCGTCAGGGCGAGCGCTACATCCATCCGTTCGGCATCACGGGGCAGAGTACCCTGGTGTGCGCGTTCCATCATCTGTGGCTGGAAAGTCAACGCCGCGGCATGCCGGGCAGCTTTGGAGATTACTGCCTGGAAACCGTGGCCTCGCGCGTGGACCGTTTTGCGCTGCATGGCGAGCCTGCGGTCAATTACGCCTATCACCTGGATGCAGCGCTCTACGCCAAGTTTCTGCGTACGCGCAGCGAGGCCTGTGGCGTCAAGCGTATGGAAGGCAAGATTCAGCAGGTGACCGTGCAGCCGCACAGTGGCGACGTCGCCAGCCTGGTGCTGGAAGACGGGCAAGTGATCGAAGGCGATTTGTTCATCGACTGCAGCGGCTTTCGCGGTCTGCTGATCGAGCAGACGCTGCACACCGGCTACGAAGACTGGAGCCATTGGTTGCCATGCGACCGCGCGGTGGCGGTGCAAACCGAAGCCGTCGGCCCGCCGGTGCCGTATACCCGCGCCATCGCGCACGAAGCCGGCTGGCGTTGGCATATTCCGTTGCAGCATCGCGTCGGTAACGGCCTGGTGTTTTCGAGCAAGCATCTGTCCGATGACCAAGCGCACGCCAAGCTGCTGCGCGATGTCGCCGCGCCTGCCGTCAAGGACCCCTGGATGGTGCCGTTCCGCACCGGCCGCCGGCTCAAGGCCTGGAACAAGAATGTGGTCTCGCTCGGTCTGGCCAGCGGCTTTATCGAGCCGCTGGAATCCACCAGCATCCACCTCACCATCTCTGCGGTGGTGCGGCTGTTGGCGCTGTTTCCGGCCGAAGGCATCGCGCCGTCGCAGGTGCAGCTGTTCAACGACGTCAGCCGTGCTGAAATGGAGCACGTGCGCGACTTCGTCACTTTGCACTACCACGCCACTCAGCGCGATGAACCGCTATGGCAGCAATGCCGGCAGATGGAACTGCCCGAATCGCTCGCGTTGCGCCTGCGTGCCTGGCGCGAACGCGCACATGCGTGGCAAGGCGCGGATGAATTGTTCCGTGTCGATTCCTGGACTCACGTGCTGATGGGGCAGGGCATTGCGCCCGAGCAACACCACCCGCTGACGCGCGCGTTCTCCGACCACGACCTGCGCCGTCTGCTCGATGGTATCGCCCAGCCGATCCAGCACGCCGTGCAGCAGATGCCGTCGCAACAGGCCTTTATCGAGCGCTATTGCAAGGCGGGCGCACAGGTGTGGGGGATGCGCAGCCCGGTGCCCGTCTAGCGCCGGCCTCCTGGCGACAGTTGGGAGCGGGTGCTGTGCGTACCTGCGCTACAGCCGCATCAAATCCTTGCCCACCACGATCGGGCCGGCGTAATGCTTCCGCGCCCCTTCGCTCCACATCGCATCGGTGATGGACGCATCGCCACCAGGGACGAAGTGATTGAGCACGAGCATCTTCGCCTTGGCCGCAGCCGCAATTTTGCCGACCTCTTCGCTGGTGGAATGGCTCTTGAGCAAATGGTCCAGCAACGTGGGCGCGTTGTCGTTGGTCTGGAGCATCTTCTGCAGTGCCGGTAGATACATCACCTCATGCACCAGGATGTCGGTGTTCTTCGCGAACTCGGCCAACGCGGGCAGGTAGCGCGTATCGCCGGAGAACACCACGCTGCGGTCACGCGCGTCGAACCGGTACGCAAACGCCGGCTTGAGCGTGTAATGGTCCACCAGGGTGGCGGTCACGGTGACCTGATCGGTTTTCAGCACAGTGCCAGGCTGGTCGAACTCGTGCACATGAATGAGTGCTTTGAACGGCGTGCGGCCTTCCTCACGGATGCGCGCGTCGATGTCAATGGCATTCATCTCGACGAAGGCATCCACCATCTTGGCGATGCCGGGTGGCCCATACAGATGCACGGGCGTCTGCAGGCCGCTGGCCCAGGCCAGCCACACCACGTTGAGCAGATCGGCGTTGTGGTCTGAGTGGTGATGGGTCAGGAAGATATCGCGCAGCATTGGCAGGCGGATGCCGGCCTTGGCCAGTTGCTGCGCCACCCCGTTGCCGCAATCGATGAGATACGGCTGCCCGTCGATCACCAACGCATTGGCGGCCGCGGCCCGCAAGGGCGAAGGCGTCGGGCCACCCTTGGTGCCCAGCAGCACCAGGACGCTGCCCTTGGCCGGAAATGATGCTGGTAGCCCGGGGTCGGTCTGCGACAGCCCTTGTCGCGTAGGCGATCGCGTGGCGCCGAGCTGCCCAACCGCCGTCAGCGCACCGGCAGCTAACGCAGTGCGCAGCAGCGCGCGACGGGAACGGGATGGCTGGAATGCGGTCATTGCGGCTCCTGTCGATGTGGGTGTGCTGAGTGCCGATGCAATTCTGCTTGCTGTATCCCCAGTACGGCAGGCGTCGCTGGCAGCGATTGGAGACAGCAGTCCAGGCGCTATTTTTTCGCTGCTCATGTCGCCAAGCTCAGAATTCGCGTGCAATGAATTGATTCAACGCCGGCGAACGATAGAACGCCATGCATTGCGCGAAGATGCGGTTGAACGGGCCGCGACGCGCTTGGTCCTTCATCGGAACCTCGCTCTTGTCGAAGCCCGCCGTACTGGCGTCGACGAAACGATGCAGGCGATCGGTAGCGCCGGCCTTGGCGTTATCCATCGCATAGGTGGTGAGCAGATACGAGCGGTCGCGCAACTGGTCGGGCGCGTACTTGCCGCTACGCGTGTAGTTGTTGTCCAGGCAGCGCTGCAGCGCATAGGCTTTGATGTCCTCGCGATCGGCCTGCTTGCCAGCTGCCAGGGCGGTGGTCTGCAGCGCCATGGCAGCAAGGATGATGACGAGCAGTGCGGTACGTATACGAACCATGAGCGGCGATTGGTGGAAGGAGACCCAACAAGTCTGCAGCATCGCGCCCCGTACCGCCCAGGTTTGCACAGGGTGGAGCGGGGCGAATTCAACGGCGAACCTCGCCCCGATGATGTGGAACTCGGGCAGCGGTGGCCTCGATCCGACTAGTGGGAATGCCCGGCGCACCATGGGGTGGTCGCAAGAAGAGCATTGCGGCTTGCGTGTGACAGTTGTTGCATCTTCAAGGCTGTAGTGCAGTCGAGCCCAACCAGGCGCTGCCCGGCCGCCAGAACTGGAGTCTGTATAGGCATGGTGAGGGCAACAGCGCGCCCGCTGGCTTGGTGCGCGAGGCTGCAGAAAACTAGCGATGGAGCCAACCCTCACGCGAGCGCGTCACGGCGTTGCCGTGAGCACGTGGTAACACGGTGTAGGCATCCAGCAACGCAGGTGCGAACGGGGCATTGCATCCATCATGCAAGCACCGATCGCCAAGCAAAAAGCGCTTCGCCCGGCAATCGCGGTGCCGAGCGAAGCGCGATCAAGCGTGGCAGGCGCGACATCGCCTGCCACGCCGCTTGGCCGCTTACTGGCCGAAGTAGGTGGAAATGGTGGAATACACGTCCGAGAAGCGCGAGTAGTAATCCGGAGCCGTCTGTGCGGTGCAGTACGAAGAGCCACCGTACAGGCCGCCGCGCAGCTGGTAGGCGCCATCGCTGGCGACGGTGAAAAGGCCGGAGCCAGATGAGCCGCCTTCGGTCACGCCGTCGTTCCAGACCACGCGATAGAGCGGGCTCTTGCCATCGATGGAGCCGCTCAATGCAGTCACTGATCCCAGCGAATACTTCTTGACGTCGCCCGCTGGGTGATGGATGCCGACAATGGAAGTGCCGGTGGCGCCGATCGCCCCGCTATTCCAGGCGGCATAGAACGCGCCGCTTGGTGGGGCAGTTTTCAGCTCCAGCAACGCAGTGTCGCGCGTGGTGTTGGCGTGCCGCAGGAACGCGCCACCCGTCAACGTGGTTGCCTGCGAACTGGCCGCGCTGCCGTTGCAGCTGGCCGCATCGTAGAACCAGTACGTTTGCAGGGTGTTGGCTACGGTCTGCGTGCTGATGCAATGCGCTGCGGTCCAGAACAGATTGCGCTTGGGCGAATTGCTGTTGTTGAGCAGCGTGCCGGTGCACAGGAAAGAGCCTTGGCTGGTGGTGAACACCATGCGCGCCACCGCCTTTGCGGCGCTGCTAAAGCCGGTCGTGGGATTGGCGCGGCAGACGATGTCGTTCTCGCAGGAATCGCTCTCGCCGATGGCAATGGTCATCATGTCGCGCGGGCTGGCGGTGGGGCTGATGTCCAGATGCGATAGCTGCGGAATGCTGAGGCTGAAGTTCTCCGGATACAGGCCGGCCGGCAGCGACAGTTCGACCAGTAGATACTCGCCACTCACCGTCGGCGACCAACCGATGTCGTTGCCGCTGGTCGTAAAGCTGGCGCCGGATTGCTCGAACACGCGACCGTCGTTACCGGCAAAGCGCAGCGTCACCTTGGATGGGTCCCCAGGCCTTGCGCCAGCGCCACGCAAAACCAGTGATGCACGCAGCGATGCGGCCTGTGCGGAGCTGACTTTCAAGCTGGCGACGCGCGAACCATCGGCGGCCATCTGCCAATCGAGCTTGGACAGATTCACCGACGGCTGCGTCACTGCCCGTGAGAAACCGATCTGCAACGGCTGCCCATGCTTGACCTGCGCAATGCGGCGCTCACGCACAGGGCTCATCTCGGTGCTGGTGGGCGCGGCGAGTTGCACCACGCGTGTGGGCAGGATGCCGCCCCGTAAACTTGCCGACTGCAACGTTGCCGCACCAAGCTTGGCCGCCTGCGGCGCGGCGGTCACCGGCGCTGCATCCATCTCGGTGGGCGGCGTTGCCGCTGCGGTGCCGGAAATAGCGGAAAACAGCGCCAGATACATCGCGTTCTTGCGATTCATGGGTAGTCCTTCTCGTCAGGGATCGGCAGGCTGCAGCGGGGGCTGCAACAAGCGGGCGCTAGCGTTAGCGCTGAACGAGAGTAGCGAAAGTCTGGAACTCAATATGTGCTGAAAATCTCGTTCGGGCATGAAAGGTCATTATCAATACAGTGCCCGCACGAGTCTGCCATCCACTGGGCCGTCATGTCGTCGGCCCCGGACGGTGCGTTGGCTCCCAGGGCGGCCATGTTGGTTCTAGTCAGCAGGTGCAAGTCCAGCATCCAGCTGTGCAGTGGCAGCTTGGTGTGTTCAATCCACGTGATAGTCGTGGTAGCGATCAGCGCTCCTAGGGCCTCGGGAGACCTCACACCGGCCTGGAGGGGTGCACAGCGATGGTGGAGCCAGTGAACCCTTCGTTCGTTTTCACGGCGGTGGACGACATCTCTGGCTGCTTGCCAGGCGGGGATATAAACAGAATCTCTGCGCACTCACTTGGAACATGTCGCATGCGATCCACTTCAACTTCTTTTCCAAGTCTGCCGCATGCGCAATCGCGCGACGGCGATAACTACGTGCCTGCCTCCGCGACTGCTTTCCCCTGGCACGCGCGCGACAGCGCCAGTGCGTTTCCCGGTCTCAGTGCTGCGCCGGTCAAACGCGGACGTAACGTGACACAGTCAATCACGGCAAATGCCTCGCGGTCATCTGGCATGCGTCTGCCGCAGGTAGATACCCAGGCATGCGATCTCGTCAGCGCGATTGCCCAAGTGGATCGTGCATCGGCGCAGCCACACGGACGGAATCCGCAATGGGAAATGCGCTGCCGCACTGTACTCGAAAGCATGCGCGCATGCGCAGGCGAATCCTACAAAGGCGATCCCGCGACGGTGGCTGACATCGATGGGTTGCATCTGAATGTGCTGATGTCCACGCGGCGGTTGAAACTATGGGAGCGAGAGACCGACGATGTGATTGTGCTGGTGCTGGGTTTTTCCGGGACATGCCTGGATGCGACGGACGATCTGTTATGCGACATGAAAAGCCAGATCGCACAAGTACACGTCAACGTGTTTGACGAGCGCCTTCCGACCTTGGGCAAGGTTGGAGCAGGCTGGCAGGAATGGTGGCAGTCCGAAGCTCAGTTGCCGCGCGCCGACGGAACCGTCATGAAGGACGTGCTGAAACGCTACACGAATCGCGCGCGGGAGAGCGGCAAGGCGTTGTCGATGTCGTTGACGGGGCACAGTCTGGGCGCAGCAGCGGCGACGGTCGCCGGCTTCGACATCACGCACTTTCTGCGCGCGGCCGGAGCCCCGGGCAAGATCAGCATTTATTCATTCAATCCGCCGCGCCTCGGGCCAGCGGGCGCCGACAGACACTATATGCAAAGCTTAAGATCGAACGACAGCGAACTGCGATTCACGCTGCGCCAGTTTACGCGCGCTCTAGATCCGATCCAGTCGGTGCCCTTTTTCATGCATCACCCGCACTGGGATCACGCCGGGCCTGCTGACGAGCGCGCCGGCAGCACCAGCGGTGATCGCTTCGCTCAGTTCATCACCGTGACGGACGGCCCGGCGAGCACTGTCAACCTGGCGGACAATCACGAATTGACGTTGTGGCGCCCTTATTTCCTGTCCAAGATCGAGCCGGCCGATCTGCAGCGCATCTTTTCTCCCATGCAAGTGCCGCAACGCACATCCGAAGACCGGCGTCTTTCCCGCAGGCAACTGTTCACTTCGTTGCTGCCGTACCGCGAGCCGCCGGCCACTAGCCGGCCGGATTAGAGAGCCGGCAATAAATTTCGAATGAATTTTCTAGGCCAAGAGAGATTTTCTAAAGTTTTGATTGATCCTGACTCCTGGCCATGAAGATCGCTCGCTGCATGTCAAACGGGCGCCAGGCACTGCTTGGACTGCAACATGCCCGTGGCAAGTCGTGGCAGCACCTCGTGAAAACGGATCGACGGTGAGCGATCGTCCATTCCTGCAAGTCAAGCCCTGCGTATTTGCACTGATGGCATGATGCACCACGTTGATGACGTGTTTGAGGTTGCCCAGCACGAGATTGACCCGTCGCACACCGCAGCACTGGTGGGCCAGGAGTAAGCGGCACAACAGACGGTGCTGCTGTTGAGGCTATTCCAGCGCGTCGCTGGCGCGGAATTCGGTGGACCGGCCACTGACTTTCAGGAACGCCAGTACCGTCAGTCCCACCACCATCCACGCAGCCCCCCCCAGTTGCGCGTGCGTGTCGGCATTGAGTAACACATAGGCCAGGATGACGATGCCGATCAATGGGGCAAGGCCATGCAGTACGCGCCGGCCCTGGGCGCGGAAGTGCCACAGCACTGCGAGATGCAGCAACACGAAGGCAGTCAGTGCGCCGACGTTGCATAGCGACGACAGCAGGGCAATCTGGCCGACGAAGGCTTCGCCCAGCACGATGCTTAGACCCGCTACCAGCAAGATCGCACGCTGTGGCACGCCGGTACGCGGGTGGATGTAGCGCAGAAAGGCCGGCAACTGGCGGTCGCGCGCCATGGCAAACAACAGGCGCGATGTTGCCGCTTGTGCCACCAGCGAATTGGCGATTGCCGCGCTGATGGCGACCGTGAGTGCAATGACGATCTGCAGCCATGGCCCGGCGATCAATCGCCCGATCTCGAAGAACGCATCGTTGGATGCTTGCGCGCTGGGGTAGCGCTGCAGGGTGGGTTGCAGCAAGGCCGCCAGCCAGGTTTGCAAGATGAACAAGCCTGCCACGATCAGCAACGCGAGCAAGGTGGCACGCCCCACCACACGGTTGCCGCCGCGCGCCTCCTCCGACAAGGTGGAGATCGCATCGAAGCCGAGGAACGACACCACCGCCACCGACAATGCGCTGAAGATCACGTGTGGGGAAAACGCTTGCGGGTTATAGATGGGGCGCCAGCTCCAGTGCGCGCCATTGACGCCGCGCTGGATCGCCAATGCCGCCAGCACCACGAACACTGCCAGAACCACCAACTGCCCAAGCAGAAAAAAGCGATTGGCACGTGCGGTGGTTTCGATGCCGCGTAGGTTCACCACCGTGTTGAGCACGACGAAGAACGCGATCCACGCCGGCTGTGGCACTGCCGGCAACACGTTGTACATCGCGTTGGCGCCGACCACATACAGCAGGGTCGGCACCAGCAGATAGTCGAGCAGAATCGCCCAACCGGCAAGAAAGCCCATGCCGCTGCTCAGCCCGCGCCCGACATAGGCATACACCGAGCCAGCCACTGGAAATGCCTGCGACATCTGTTGGTAACTCAGCGCGGTGAACAGCATCGCCACGAAGCCCAGCAGATAGGTCAGTGGCACCATTCCGGCGCTGATGTCGAAGACGCCGCCGAAGATCGAGAACGGCGCCGTCGGCACCATGGACACCAGGCCGTAGATCAACAGATCCTTGAGCATGAGCTGCCGCTTGAGCTCTTGTGCGTAGCCGAAGCGTTCCAGCGTGGCCGCATCGTCGCGGCGTGGTGTGTCGGTCATGCAGGTGTCCGCGGAAGGGAATGCCGGCGCGCTGCGCGGACGCTGAAGGGACCTGAACGCCCGCTCTGCGCTGCAGCCGTGTGACCGGCATTGTGACGATAATGTGGCCGACAAGCCCATCCACTGGCAAAAATGCTAGGTTTTCCATGCTGGATGTCGCTTGTAGGCAACCACCGGTCCCGAGGATTCACCATGTTCGAAATTCTAGCCAGCCTGGCCCGCGATCTGCAGGCGGTGCAGACGCTCAATAGCTGCCTGGATCGGGTGTTTCGCGATGTCTGTGCGCTCGGTTTCCAGTCGTTGGTCTACGACTACGCACCGGTGCCGTTGAGCATGGAGGGCGCACTGATCACGCCAACGGTGTTCATCCAGCGCAATGCGCCGCGCGATATGCAGCATGTGTGGTGCGAGCACGGGTACTACCAACATGACCCTGTTCAGCAGCGTGCAACGCGTCGCACCACGCCGTTCGTCTGGTCGTACCGCGCCGACGGTGATTGTGCGGGTGTGGAATACGTAGGTGGCCAGCACCGGCAAGTCACGCGCTATCTGTGCGATAGCGGCATGGGTACCGGTGTCACCGTGCCGCTGCATCTGCCCGGTGGCGCGTTCGCCACCTTCAGCGGGGCGATCGACGCCGTGGGTGCAGAAGCGCCGCGTTTGGCCGAATCGCAGTTATTGCCCTTCTTGCTGCTGGCACACGCCTTCCAGGCGCGTGCGCAGGAACTGCTGGACCCGCAGGAACGCCGCTGCCACCACATCGCATTGACCCGTCGCGAGCGCGAGTGCCTGCAGTATTCGGCCAAAGGCCTGACCTCCAAACGCATCGCCGCGGCGCTCAATCGCTCCACGGCCACGGTGAACCTGCATCTGAATTCGGCTGCCCGCAAATTGGGCGCACGTAACCGCGTAGAAGCGGTGGTGCGTGGTATGCACTATCGGTTGCTGGAGCTATAAGTATTATCTAAGCATGTCCGCGCAGTGGCCATGTGTGGTGCGTAGCGGGTTCTGAACTGGCGGAGGACACGCGTGATGTGGCTTCCTTGGCGCCACCCCATCTGTTGGCAAGCGTTCATCCCGCCGCTTCGGACGATCTGAGTGCAGCGTTGGTGGCAGACGCGATAGATGTGTTGATTCGAAGCGAGCAATTCGATTAGAAGCGATGCTGGGTCGCGCGATATCCGCCGCAATCAGCAACACAACGCGTCCGAGCGAACCGGCTAGCGGCCAGCACCAACCGTGCATCCGAGCGCAGTCAAACCTGTGAGATTTGCCAGTTAACGCCAGTCGGCCTGCTCGCTAGGCTCGGGGCACATCATTGCCGTAGGCAGGCGACAGGTCATGCAGTGCACCGAAGGTTACGTCGAATTCCGCGGCTACCGCACCTGGTACCGCATCACCGGCGATCTGTGCGCGGATGCCTGCCCGCTACTGGTGTTGCACGGTGGCCCCGGGTGCACCCACGACTATGTGGACAGCTTCAAGGACCTGGCTGCCAGCGGCCGAGCGGTCATCCACTACGACCAGCTCGGCAATGGGAAGTCCACCCATCTGCCCAATGCCGACCCTGGCTTCTGGACGGTGGGGTTGTTTCTGGACGAACTGCAGGCGCTGATTACGCATCTGGGTCTGTCGCAGTACGCCTTGCTGGGCCAATCCTGGGGCGGAATGCTGGCGGCCGAGCACGCCGTGCGCCGTCCAGCCGGCCTGCGTGCGCTGGTGATCGCCAATTCGCCCGCGTCGATGGGCTTGTGGCGGGCTGCTGCATTACGTCTGCGTGCGCGTTTACCCGATGACATCCAGGCTGCGCTGGATGAGCACGAAGCCGCCGGTACGCTGGACCATCCGGCCTACCGCGCCGCCAGCCAGGTGTTTTACGCACAGCACGTGTGTCGCCTCCTACCGTGGCCTGCCGAAGTGGTGCGCACCTTTGCCGCCATTGATGCCGACCCGACCGTGTATCACGCCATGAATGGCCCGACCGAATTCCATGTGGTGGGTAGCTTGCGCAACTGGAGCATCATCGAACGCCTGCATCGCATCACTGCACCCACGCTGGTGCTCTCGGGCAAGTACGACGAAGCCACGCCGGAAACCGTCGAGCCGTATGCGCGGCTGATTCCGGATGCGCGCTGGCAGGTGTTCGCCAACTCCAGCCATATGCCGCACGTGGAAGAACGCGCGGCATGCATGCGCCTGGTCGGCAACTTCCTGGACGATCAGACGCCCTGGCCCGGTGGTCAGATGCAGCGCTCGTCGGCGCTGGCCAATCGCGCTGTCTGAGTGAGCCGGGTGCGGGTGCGGCTATAGCTGGCAAGTCGAAATACCGCTTTGCGTATTCGTGTCTGCAGCGTTGACGTCGCTTTGGGTGGACAGCATCGATCCGCGAAGCCGATAGAGCATCTCGTGACGTCACGTGTACATGCGTTTCTTGCAGTACATACGTCGCGCTGTACGCGTTATTCGCATGTGAGCCAATAAAGTTTCGAGCATCGACACGTGCCACCGGCAAGCTGCTCGTCGTGCGCTTCGCTGTGCGAGCGCCCCAGCGCACTTCCGCGCGCTGGAAGTAACCATGCGCTCACGGAAGTCCCGCCGCATGAGCGTTCTGAGGCGCTGCGCCAGCGCCGCAAGTGACCTTGCAGCGACAGCTGGACAGCAGGTTTCCACACGCCGCTGTCGATTGCACATGGTGTATCGCGTACCCGCATAACGTGTTGCACTCGCTGCGGTCGCTGCGCCTGCACAGATGCTGCATGCCTGCAGTGGCGATCAGCATGCGGAACATCACGGCACGGGTACGATTGCTCTATCGCCAGGTGCGCGCTTGAACGGATGTGCAGCATCGAGGTCTGCATGCACATGCACATCCCCCCCTTTGATCAACACATACCGAACCAATGGCATTGGCATGTCCTGTCCCGGCTGTCCGTTACTGTCTCTTTTGCATGTCTCGCAAAGAGAACACCGCGGCGCGTCTAAGTTTCAGTGATGGATAATTGTTTTATGTTTTGAGTCGCGCGAAGAATGCAGCCCCCCACGCATCGCTTTGCGGTTGTCGTCGCCACTGCGCAGACGGCCTGCATCGCTTGTCGACTTCTTTGGGAGAGGCTGCATGATCATCAAGACGCTACAGGGCGCACTCGCGCTTGCACTGTCCGCTTGCGCTGCGGGCGCGATTGCCGGCCCGGTCGGGTACGGTGCGGCCACCACCGGCGGCGGCAACAAGACACCAGTCAACGTGGCAACGTTCGAAGCGATGCAGGCCGCCATCGACAGTTATTCCGGCAGCGGTGGGCTGGTACTCAACTACACGGGCCAGTTCGACTTCAGCACCATCAAGGACGTCTGCACGCAATGGAAGCTGCCGGCCAAGACCGTGCAGATCAAGAACAAGAGCGATGTCACCATCAAGGGTGCCAATGGCTCGGCGGCAAACTTCGGCGTGCGTGTGGTCGGCAACGCGCACAACGTGATCATCCAGAACATGACCATCGGTTTGCTGCAGGGCGGCGAAGATGCCGATTCGATTTCGCTGGAAGGTAACTCCAGTGGCGAGCCGTCCAAGATCTGGGTCGATCACAACACCATCTTCGCTTCGCTCACCAAGTGCTCCGGTGCAGGCGATGCCTCCTTCGACGGCGGCATCGACATGAAGAAGGGCGTCAACCATGTCACCGTGTCCTACAACTATGTGCACGACTACCAAAAGGTGTCGTTGAACGGTTTCAGCGACAGCGACACCAAGAACGACGCGGCGCGCACCACCTATCACCATAACCGCTACGAGAACGTGGATTCGCGCCTGCCGCTGCAACGATTCGGCCTGAGCCACATCTACAACAACTACTTCAACAACATCTTTACCTCCGGTATCAACGTGCGCATGGGTGGTGTGGCGAAGATCGAGTCGAACTACTTCGAGAACATCAAAAATCCGGTGACCTCGCGCGATAGCAGCAAGATCGGCGATTGGGACCTGATCAACAATTACGTCGGCAGTGGCATTACCTGGACCACGCCGGACGGCAGCAAGCCCTACGCCAATGCCACCAACTGGGTCAGCTCCAAGGTGTTCCCGGAATCGTTGGGCTACATCTACACCGTCACGCCAGCGGCACAGGTCAAGGCCAAGGTCATCGCCACAGCGGGTGCGGGGAAAAATCTGGCCGAGTGATCGGCAGTGCGTGGCAGCATCAACACATCCCCGGCCTGTCCGGGGATGTGTGTTTACGCCGTGTCTTGATGACGACAGAGGCGCTCGCCAGCGCTGCGCCGTCAGGCCGGCGGCAGCGCGTGCCGGCAAGTCGCCATGCCGCCTGCCGCAAGCCCGCGGGCAGGGTGCGAACGTCTGGCGTATCCACTCCTTCCCCGGGCTGGCGTCAAGAGGCGCGGCAGGCGCCGCGACGCGGTATCGTGTCGCGATTCCATTCATTCAAGCCTGTCCATGCCGCTTCCGACCGACCCCATTGCTGAGACCGCTGCATCCGCCGCGCCTGCACTGCGCCATGCGCTGAAGCCGCGGCAATTGATGATGATGGGCCTGGGCACGGCGATCGGCGCCGGGCTGTTTCTGGGTTCGGGCGTGGGCATCCATGCGGCCGGGCCGGCCGCGCTGGTGTCCTACCTGATCGCCGGTGGCTTGGTGATCATCGTGATGAACGCGCTCGGCGAAATGGCTGCCGCCAAGCCGACCAGTGGCGCGTTCTCGGTATACGCGGCCGATGCGATGGGTCCGACCGCTGGGGCGACGGTGGGCTGGCTGTGGTGGCTGCAGATCGTGGTGGTGATCGCGGCCGAAGCAGTCGGTGCGGCTGGGCTGCTGGCCACGGTCTGGCCGGCGTTGCCGGTGCCGCTGCTCGCGTTGCTGTTCATGGCCACGTTCACTGCGATCAACCTGTTGGGTGTGCGCAACTTCGGCGAGTTCGAATTCTGGTTCGCCATTCTCAAGGTCCTGGCGATCGTGGTGTTCCTGCTGATCGGCGTGGCCCTGCTGGCTGGCTGGTTGCCGGGGGTGGCCTCACCCGGCCTGTCCAATTTCACCCAGAACGGCGGCTTTGCGCCCAAGGGTCTGGCCGGTATTGGCTCGGCGTTGCTGGTGGTGGTGTTCGCTTTCGGCGGCACCGAGATCGTGGCGGTGGCCGCAGCGGAAACTGCCGACCCGGGGCGCAGCCTGGCGCGCACCATCCGCACCGTGGCCTGGCGCATCCTTGTGTTCTATATCGGTTCGATCAGCGTGATCGTGGCGGTCGTACCGTGGACCAGCTCTGCGCTCAGCTCGCCGTTCGCTGCCGTGCTGGAAGTGGCACGCATTCCCGGTGCCGCCACGGCGATCACCCTGGTGGCGGTGGTGGCGCTGCTGTCGGCGCTCAATGCCAATCTCTATGGCGCCTCGCGGATGATCTTCTCGCTGGCACAGCGCGGCGAAGCGCCGCGTGTGCTGGCCAAGACCAGTGGCGAGCAGGTGCCGCTGGTGGCGGTGATCGCCAGTGTGTTGTTCGGCTTCGCTGCTGCAGCGCTGGAGTTGCTGTATCCGAACAAGGTGTTGCCGATGCTGCTCAACATCGTTGGCGCCACCTGCCTGCTGGTGTGGACGATCTCACTGGTGTCGCAACTGATCTTGCGCGCCCGTGCCGATCGCGCCGGTATCGCGTTGCCGTTCCGCATGCGCGGCTATCCGTTTCTGACAGTGCTGGCGCTGGCGATCCTGGCGGTGATCTTCGGGTTATTGGCCTATTCGGCCGACACGCGTGCGCAATTCCTGTCGATGGTCGCTCTGACCGCAGTCATCGCCGTGGTCAGCGAAGTTGCGCGACGCTTGCGTGCGCAGATGTAACGGATGGCTGTCCGTGACGGTGCGTTGGCGCGTTGTGTGCGATGACCGACGTGTCAGTCGCCACATGCGCGCGTAGCACCGAGAACCAATAAGCAACCGGGAAACGTGCCGTGGTTGGTTGCGGTGTTGAAGTATCCCGATTCAGGCATGGTGATGGATCACGGCGTCATAGCAGCGCGTCTATATCGAGACGCGCGCACTGGTAATCCGCCTGGCTGGAGGCGGCTGCCAACGAAGCTGCAAGCATGGGCGGAGCGCAGCGGGCTGTCGTCGCGGCATTCGGTGTTCGGCATCGGCTCGGCATGGGCACCCGTACTGTCGTCAGAAGCGGACAGGCCAGGCTGGCCTTCGCCACATCGCGACGGGTCGTCCAATAGCGGACATAGGCTGCACAGACACGTTTCCACAGCGAAACGAGAAATACGTCAGCAGTCTTGCGTTTCCATCGCCGTCTGAGCGATGGCCTTCGGGATCTGGCGGTCCAGTTCGGTTATTCTGATTCGGGTCCAGCTGCTCGACCCATCAAGGCGCTTGAGGAATATCGGTACGATATTCGACGAGGGACAGCGCTTTTTGAGTTACTTCTTTAGAAGGCATTACTGGGGTTGGCCCATGCATACAGTGGCATCTGAACACCTGGCGACCCTGCCTGACACTCTCACACTGGAAGCAGTGCATGCGCTGGCTTGTCCGGTCGATACGCATCTGGATTCCCTGTATCTGTCGCGATTGGGTGGCTTCGATTTCTGGAAGGGTGATTGGAAAGCGCATCGACGTTCTCCGATCATCTGGCTCATGTCCAAGACCTCGCCGAGAGGTCGCAATCAACCGCTGATGTACCACGTGAGCGGCCCGGACTTTCTCGCGGGTGGCTATGGGGGCGCCTGTTTCAGCGCCCACGCACTTTGGGAAAACCTCGTCAGCGCGCCTTTTCTGGACCCCTGGAAAAACTGGGTGGAGCATCAGCGCTATGTCGAGGAGATGGTGGCGGCAAGCGAAGGTCGGATGCAGCTGGCACGCAGTGCCGCCGAGCTGCGCGCGATTCGGGCCGAGGGGCTTTGCTGCGCCATCCTGTCGTTGGAGGGCGCGCATATGCTTGGACCACGCGGGGCCCGCAGTCAGGCACTGCGGCTGACGCGTCTGGACATCGCCGCCAACGCCGGCGCCGCCTATCTGACGCTCAACCATTTCAGCCATACCGACATCTCCCAGGCCGGCTATGCGTCGCTCAATCCGTGGCGCCAGAGGAAGGGCGCGGGGCTTTCGGAGTTTGGTCGGCAGGTGGTGGAGCGCTGCATCGATGTCGGACTTCTGGTGGATCTTTCGCATACCTCGAGCCAGGGGATACTTGACGCCTGCGAGATCTGCGTCCGTCGCAACGTGCCGGCCTTCGTCTCGCATGGCGCATCGCGCAGCGTCACCCGTGGGGTGGAAACGCGGCCATCGCGTCACCTCGACCGGGCGCTCGACGATGCGGCGATCCGTGCCATCGTTCAGACCGGTGGCTGCATCAGCGTCATTCTGGCGCCGTACTTTTTGCAGCATTCCTATCTGGCCGATGGCACGCCGAACATGGATGCCGACCTCGCGTTTGTTGTGGGCTATTACGAAGCGTTCGCCCGACAGATTGCCGACATGGGGATCGTCGACGATCCGTGGAAACACCTGAGTTTCGGCAGCGATTTCGATGGCGGCATTTCCAGCTTGCCGACCGGCATGCGCAGCGGTGCGGATCTCCCCAAGCTCACGCAAGCGATGATGGATGCCGGCTGGCCCACGCAACGCATCGTCGATGTGTATAGCGGCAATTTTCTGCGGACCTGGGAGCGGGTGCGGCCGTAGCGTTCCGGCGACCTGCCTCTGCAAGGGAATGCGTGGTGGGTCTTCCATCGTGCACCGGGGTGATTGACAGGACCTGGCACGCTGCAGTGGCTGCGTCTGCGTCACCGCGTTCGGTGCAAGGCGTACAGCATGACAAGAAGAGTGCTGCTGCGCGTTGCTTTACAAGAGCGGCAATTTGCCGCAGATGCGACGCCGTGTCGCATCGGGAACGGGCCCGACCGTCCCTATCATGATCACGTAGCGCAGCAGCTGGCTCGCGATCGGCCGATGCAGTGCATTCCGGCGATCGGCCTGCAGCTCGCATGCCGACGATCACTTTTTCCTGGAGGGTTCTCCATGGACGCACTGCTGTTATCGCGGATACAGTTCGGGTTCGTTATCGCGTTCCACGTGCTGTTTCCGGCATTCACCATCGGGCTCTCCAGCCTGTTGGCGTTTCTGGAATGGCGCTGGCTGCGCACGCGTCTGCCGGTCTGGCGCGAGCTCTATTTTTTCTGGCAGAAGATCTTCGCGGTCTCGTTTGGCATGGGCGTGGTCAGCGGCATCGTGATGGCCTTCCAGTTCGGTGCCAACTGGCCGGAATTGAGCCGGATTGCCGGTGGCGTGATCGGACCGCTGCTGAGCTATGAGGTGCTCACCGCGTTCTTTCTGGAAGCCAGTTTCCTGGGTGTGATGATGTTTGGCTGGGGGCGGATTTCTGAGCGCCTGCATTTCTTTGCCACCTGCATGGTGGCGTTGGGCACGCTGTTCTCCACGTTCTGGATTCTCTCGTCCAATAGCTGGTTGCAGACGCCGGCAGGCTTCGAGGTGATCGGCGGCATCGTGCATCCGGTCGACTGGCTGAAGATCATTTTCAACCCCTCGTTCCCCTACCGGCTTGCGCACATGGCGCTGGGCTCGTTCATCACCACCTGCTTTGTGGTCGGCGCAGTGGGCGCGTGGTATCTGCATCGTGGTGTGCATCGCGACGCCGGGCTGCGCATGCTCAAGCTGGCGGTGGTGTTCGCCGCGATCACGGTGCCGCTGCAGATCTTTGTCGGCGACATGCACGGCTTGAACACGCTCAAGCATCAGCCGATGAAGATCGCCGCGATGGAAGCGCACTGGCATGGCGAACCGCCGGGCGAGGGCTTCCCGCTGGTGGTGTTTGCGCTGCCCAATGCACAGGCCGAGCGCAACGATTACGAGGTGGCGATTCCGCGCCTGGGCAGCCTGATCCTGACCCACCGTCTGGACGGCAGCATTGCGCCGCTGACCTCGGTGCCGGCAAGCGAGCGCCCGCCGGTGACGCCGGTGTTCTTCGCCTTCCGCATCATGGTGGGGATTGGTTCGTTGATGCTGCTGGTGGCCTGGGTGTCTGCATTCGCGTTGTGGCGCGGCACGCTGGTGCAGTGGCGCTGGTTGCTGGCAACCTGGCGCTGGATGTTGCCGAGTGGCTTCATTGCGCTGATTTCCGGCTGGTTCGTCACCGAAATCGGCCGACAGCCCTATGTGGTCTATGGCTTGTTGCGCACCGCCGATGCGGTGGGCCCGCAGTCTGCGCTGATGACCGCGATCTCGCTGGCGGTGTATGTGGCCGGCTATGCGTTCGTATTCGGCTGGGGCATCTGGTACCTGGTCAAGATCGGCAAGCAAGGGCCGACCCCGCATGCCGACGCGCCGCACCTGGACCACGGCGAACACACACCTGCACGTCCGCTCTCGGCGGCCGATGCATCGATTGACGGAGCAGCATGATGGACATGACGACGGTACTGCCGGTGGCGTGGTTTGCGGTGATCGGCTTCGGGGTGCTGATGTACGTGGTGCTGGACGGCTTTGTCCTGGGCATCGGTATCCTGGCGCCGTTTCGCAAGGACGAAGCGCAGCTGGATTTGATGATGAACACCGCCGCGCCGATCTGGGACGGCAACGAAACCTGGCTGGTGCTGGGCGGGGCAGGGCTGCTGGCTGCCTTTCCCAAGGCGTATGCGGTGATCCTGTCGGCGCTGTATCTGCCGGTGCTGTTGATGGTCATGGCGTTGGTGTTCCGTGGCGTGGCGTTCGAATTCCGCTTCAAGGCGCATCGCTCGCGGCGCTTGTGGAGTAATGCGTTTGCCGCCGGTTCGATCCTGGCCACCTTCGCGCAGGGCGTGATCCTGGGTGCCTTGGTGCAGGGCTTGCCGATCGAGAACGACCGCTATGTCGGCGGCATCTGGGGTTGGTTCAGCCCGTTCGCGATGTTGACCGGCGCTGCATTGGTGTTCGGCTATGCGCTGCTCGGCAGTACCTGGTTGATCCTCAAGACCGAAGGCCATGTGCAGCAACTGGCACGGCAGCTCAGCCGGCCGTTGACCATCAGCGTGCTGATCTTCATCGGCCTGGTCAGCGCCTGGCTGCCATCGTTGCAATCGCACGTGATGGAGCGCTGGTTCAGTGGCGCGCACTATCTTTGGCTGATGCCGGTGCCGCTCTTGGTTGCCATTGTGGGGTTCGCGCTGTGGCGTGCGACCGACGCGGCGCGCTCGGATGCGCTGCCATTCCTGCTGGCGATGGGCCTGTTCGTATTGGGCTTCCTGGGGCTGGTGCTGGGCATGTGGCCGTCTCTGGTGCCGCCGGTCTACACCATCTGGCAAGCCGCCGCGCCGCCGTCGTCGCAGCTGTTTGCGATGGTCGGTTTGGTCGCCTTGCTGCCGCTGATCCTGGGCTACACGGTGTGGTCGTACCGCGTGTTCCGCGGCAAGGTCACCGCAGACAATCGCTATCACCACTGAAACGCGCTGGCGGGGGCATGCCATCGCGCGGGCGCAGCGCCAGCGCGACGCTGCGCATTGTCAGCGCAAGCGCTGCTTGAACATCCAGTTCCACATCGCCGGGTCCGCGTAAGTCGCGTCCCAGGCGTTGTGATTGCCTTCCGGGTATTCGCTGTAACGCACATTGGCGCCGACGCCCTTCGCGGCGCGATACAGCGCGCGGTCGTCGTGCGGCGGTACCGAATCGTCCTTGGCACCATGGAACATCCAGATCGGCACGTGCTTGAGTTGCGTCACTGCCGCGGTGTACGGGTCCGCTTCCTTCGCCACCAGGCTGACGTACAAGGTGCGGCGCTCATCGCGCGGTGCCTTGAGCGCGCCGCAGATCGGCACGATTGCCGCAAAGCGCTGCGGCTGCATCAGTCCGACTTCCCAGGCGCCATAGCCGCCCATTGAAATGCCGGTGAGGTAGGTGCGCTGCGGGTCGGCGCTGAATTCGGCGCTGGCCGCGTCCAGCGTGGCGATCGCCATGCGCGCATTGACGCCCAGCCATTCTTCGTCGTCGGGTACCTGCGGCAGCACCACAAGTGCGGGGAAGTCGGCGGTGTGTTCGCTCAGATAAGGGCCCACGCCGACTTCGGCCTGGTCGCGTCCGTTATCGCCGCGCTCGCCCGAGCCGTGCAGGAACAGCACGATTGGGCGCGGCTGCGGCACCTTGGACGCCGGCACGAACACTTGATAGCGGTACAGACGTCCTTCCAGTTTCAGCGTGCGGGTGACGAAGTGACCGCGGCGTTCGTCGTGGTGGCGCTCAGCCATGCTGGAACACCCAGCCACCAGTAGCGCAAGGATAATGGCAACAAGACAACGACGAATCACGCAGCTCTCCCGACTGATCACATGGGTGCAGTATTACCGCATGCCGGTGCGATGGCCCGTCACGTCGCGGCGATTCTTGTCGAATATTCATCTGCTTGTCGTCATCGCATGCACTGCACGTGCGCTCACCGCAATCGCAAGCGCTGCAGGTTAGGGCAGCAGTATCAACGTGGCCAGGCCAAGAAAGCTCAGGAAGCCCATCACGTCGGTCAAGGTGGTCAGGATCACGCCACCGGCCAATGCCGGATCGAAGCCCAACCGTTTCAATGTCACCGGCACCAGCACCCCGCCGAAAGCGGCGGTGAGCATGTTCACCGTCAACGCGGTGCCGATCACCAGCGACAGCATCGGCTGCCGCAACCACACCAGCACGATCAAGCCAAGCCCGATGCCCAGGCACAACCCGTTGATCAGGGCGACAGTGAGCTCCTTCTTGAGCAAGGTCATCACGTTGGACGAGCCGATCTGGCCCAACGCCAGGCCGCGCACCATCAGTGCCAACACCTGGGTGCCGGCATTGCCGCCCATGCCGGCCACGATCGGCATCAGCGCCGCCAGCGCCACCAGTTTTTCGATGGTGCCTTCGAACCTGCTGACCACGCTGGACGCCAGAAACGCGGTGCACAGGTTGATGCTCAGCCAGATCAGGCGGCGCCGGAACGCGCGCCGCGCCGGGCTGAACATGTCTTCGTCTTCGTCCAGACCGGCCGCGCTCATGGCCTGGTGTTCGGCCTGCTCGCGGATGATGTCGACCACGTCGTCGATGGTGATGCGGCCGAGCAGGATGTTGTTGTCGTCCACCACCGGCGCCGAGATCCAGTCGTGGTCGGAGAAGCGCCGCGCCACTTCGTCGGACCCGTCGCCGACATCGATCGCCGGCTGCTCGTCGTCGATCAGCCGGTTGACCGGGGTGCTGTCTTCATGGGTGACCAGCGCAGCCAGCGGCACGCGGCCCAGGTATTGATGGCGCCGGCTCACCACGTACAGGTGATCGGTGTGGTCGGGGAGCTCGCCACGCAGGCGCAGATAGCGCAGCACCACATCCACGTTGACGTCGGCGCGCACGGTGACCACGTCCGGGTTCATCAGACGCCCGGCGGTGTCTTCCGGATACGACAGCACCTGCTCGAGCCGCTCGCGGTTTTCGCGGTCCATCGACTTGAGCACTTCGTCGATGACGGTGTCGGGCAGGTCTTCGACCAGGTTGGCAAGATCGTCGATGTCCAGGTCTTCGACCGCAGCCACGATCTCGTCCGGGTCCATGTCGGCCAGCAGGCTTTCGCGCACTTCGTCGCCGACGTGCAGCAGCACTTCGCCGTCGTCTTCTGGATCGACCAGCCCCCATACCACTTCGCGCTTGCCTGGCGGCAGCGATTCGAGCAGGTTGCCGATCTCCGCCGGCGCCAGCGTATTGACCAACCGGCGTACCGGCCCCAGGCGTCCGCTATCCAGCGCGTCGGACAGCAAGCGTAGCTGGCGCGCGGTTCTGTCGTGGCGGACGGCTTCGGCCATACGGCTCCCCGGAAGAGTGGACGCGTCGTCAGTGGAAGACGCGGTGCTGGGTCAGCACGGCATTATCGCTTGCACATAGTGACGAAACATACAGTGTCGCTGCAGCGCGCTTGCGCAGTGCGTGCGCGATGGCCGCATCTAGGCGGCGAGGACTGCTCACACGTGTACGGAGTAGTTGGCGACTGGCGTCGTAGGCGGCATCGTCGAAGCGCTTATCGAAGAAGAAATATGCGGCTTTGAAGCACCAGTCACGCTGCTTACCAGGGACGTGCACTTGCAGCGATTACCGCAGCAGCCCCTGCGCATGGCCCGCCAACCACTTTTCGATGCCCTTGCGATCACGGGCGCGCAGCAATTTTTCGCCGTGCACGCGCAACTCGCCCAGATGGATGTCGCGCACCGCGCGGCGCACTTCCAGCAAGGTCGCCGGATGCAGGCTGAATTCGGTGAGCCCTAACGCCAGCAGCATCGGCACGAAGCGCGGGTCGCCAGCGATCTCGCCGCACACTGCCACCGGCTTGCCGTAAGTGCGCCCGGTGGCGATCACCTGCGCGATCAAGCGCAGTACCGCCGGATGCAATGGCGAATACAGTTCGCCCAGTGCCTCGTTGTTGCGATCCACCGCCAGCAGGTACTGCACCAGATCGTTGGTGCCGATCGACAGGAAATCGATATCGTCGATGAAGCAATCCAGCGCCAATGCTGCGGCTGGTACTTCGATCATCGCGCCGAGCGGGATGTGCTCGGCGATCTCGTGGCCTTCCTCGCGCAGCTGCGCGGTGAGCTTCTTCAATTGCTTGCGCAGCAGCAGGATTTCTTCGCGGCCGCTGACCATCGGCACCAGGATGCGCACCGGCCCGTAGCCGGACGCACGCAGGATCGCGCGCAACTGCGTCTGTGCCACCGCCGGCCGCGCCAGCGACAGCCGCACCCCGCGCAGGCCCAGCGCCGGGTTGTCCTCATCGCTAAGCGTCAAGCCGGTGCGGTCGGCCTTGTCGGCGCCCAGGTCCAGCGTGCGGATGGTGACCGGGCGGCCACTCATGCCCAGCACGGTGTCGCGGTAGGTGTGGAACTGTTCGTCTTCGTCCGGCAGTTCGTTGCGCTGCAGGAACAGGAATTCGGTGCGATACAAGCCCAGGCCTCTGGCGCCGAGCGCATGCGCTTTTGCCACGTCTTCCAGTGATTCGGCATTGGCCAGCAGGGTGATGTCGACGTTGTCGCGCGTGCGCGTGGGCTTGGAGCGCAGTCGCCCCAGCTCGCGCTGTTCCTTGGCCAGCGCGCGCAGGCGCTCGCGGTAGTCGCGCAGATGCTCGGGCTTGGGGTCGACGATCACTTGACCCGAGCCAGCATCGACGATCAGCACATCGCCATCTTCGATGCGCTGCACCGCATCGCTCACACCGACCACCAACGGCAGGTGCAGGCTGCGCGCCAGAATCGCGCTATGCGACAGCGCGCTGCCGGCCGTGGTGACGATGCCGACTACCCCTTGCGCCTGCAGCTGCGCCAGCTCCGACGGCGCCACGTTGTCGCACACCAGGATCTCGCCAGCCACGCCCTTCAAGTCGGGCGCGCGCTTGTGCAAAAACGCATGGATGCGACCGATCACATGATCCAGATCGTCCATGCGGCTCTTGAGGTACGCATCCTCCATCCCGTCGAACACCGCCGCCAGGCGATCGCGCTGCACGCGCAAGGCGTAGTCGGCGCTGTAGCGGTGGGTGCGGATCAGCTCATCAAGGCCCTGCAGCAGCTCCGGGTCGTCGAGCAGCAAGGCATGCAGCTCGAGAAATTCGCCGACCTCGCGCGCCAGTGCGCCGTGGAGGCGATCGCGTAGCTGCTGCATTTCGCCGCGCGCCGACTCGATCGCTGCATGCAAGCGCTCCAGCTGCGTCTCCACCTGATGGGCGGGCACGCGTTGTTCGGCCACTTCCAGCGTGTGGCTCTGGCGCACGCGCGCGCGGCCAAGGGCATTGCCGCGCGCAGCGCCATGTCCGCGTAACCGCAGGCTCATGCGTCTACCTGGCGCAGCGGCGCCGTGTCGGTCGCAACGGCACCGACGCCGCGCATGCTCAGCTGTCCTCGTCGAAGCGACGTTCGAACAGGTCCACCAGGGCCTGCAAGGCCTGCGCTTCGTCTTCGCCGTCCAGCCGCACCACCACGCTGGTGCCTTGGCCTGCGGCCAGCAACATTACGCCCATGATGCTCTTGGCATTCACCTCGCGGCCCTTGGCTGCCAGGGTGGCGTTGCTGCGATAGGACGACAGCGTCTGCACCAGCTTGGCGGTCGCCCGCGCATGCAGTCCGAGTCGGTTGGAAACTATGAGTTCGCGTTCAAGCATCGTCGATGATCGCTCCATTGCGAGTACCGGCCGCCGCAGTGGCGGGCAGCTCTTGCAATCCTTGTTCGGGGTAGTTCATCACGCGCAGCAGCATGGGCAGGCTCAGTGCGGACACCCGGCGAACCGGCGTGCCGAGCTTTGCCAACCGGCTGGCGAGATTGCTGGGGCTGGCGCCGTACAGGTCGGTCATGACCAACACGCCGTCGCCGCTGTCGACCCGACGCATCGCTGAAGACGCCTGGGGCAGCAAGGCGTCCAGGTCTGCATCGAACGGCACATCGAATGCTTCGGTCTTCAGCGGCAACTGCCGCAACAGCCCCGTCGCCACGTTCAATAACGCGGCGCCGATGCCGGGATGAGTAATGAGGAGAATGCCACAGGCCATGCCGAAACGTTAACAGGTCAGCATGACTGCGCGATAGCGTCTGCGGGCACAGATGCGTCGCGAACTGAATAGCCGTTTAGGGCCGCCGCAGACACGCGGCTCCACCTGCGGTGCTTCGGTCTTGCTGCACTGTTATGCGGATCCGTGACGTGCGCAGCGTCAGCGGTGCGGCCCAGATCGCAAGCGAACGCTGCCGTTCCCGCGGTGACGGACAGGGCCGTGTGGTCCTGCAGTGCGGAATGCCACCACCGCGTGTGTCGTGCAGCGCTGCGTAGCGTATCGAACAAAAACGCCAAGTGGCTCAGGGCGCCAGTGACTCAGGCGCGTCGACTGCAGCGTTGTCGCCTTTCGCTGCACCCATCATAGGCAAGCCATTCGCAACCAATCGCGACTTAAAAAGGCGTTGCGAGAGTGCCTCCTAAACCTAGGTGCAGTACGCGCAGGTCGCAGGGTGCCGCTGCAACGAATCCCCAATCCCAACTCCCAACTGCCGAATCCCCGCTTCAGTCCTGCTCGCGGTGAAACGTCGCCACTTCCGGCCAGCCTTGGTCGCGTGCGTGCCGGGCCATGCGTTCGGCCATGTAGACCGAGCGGTGCTTGCCGCCGGTACAACCGAAGGCAATGGTCACGTAGCTGCGGGTGTCATTGCGCAGCCGCGGTAGCCAGGTATCGAGCAGATCCACGATCTGCGCGCTGTAGCGCTGCACGTCGGCTTCGTTGTCCAGATAGTCGCGCACGCCGGCATCGCGGCCGGTGAGCGGGCGCAGTTCCGGGTCCCAGTGCGGATTGGGCAGCACGCGCGCATCGAAGACGAAGTCGGCCTCGGCCGGGACGCCGCGCTTGTAGGCGAACGATTCGAACAACAGCGACAGCCGGTCGTTGCTGCCCAGCGCGAATTCGGTGACCACGCGGCGACGCAACTGGTGCACGTTGAGCGTGCTGGTGTCGATGATGGCATCGGCCTGCGCGCGCAGGGGCTCGGTCAACTGACGCTCGCGGGTGATCGCTTCCGGCAGCGCCAAGCCCAGATGGCTCAGCGGATGGCGGCGGCGGGTGTCGGCGTAGCGCTTGATCAATGCCTCGTCGCTGGCATCGAAAAACAACAGCCGCGCTTCGATGCCATATTCCTGCGCGGCCTGGCGCCACTGCGCCAGCTGGGTCAGGTCGCTGCGGCTGCGCACGTCGATGCCCACCGCCAGGCGCTGGTCGCCGATGGGGTTGCCACGCAGGCGGCTTTTGACGAAGTCCGGCAGCAGCTCGACCGGCAGATTGTCCGAGCAGTAGTAATCCAGATCTTCGAAGGTCTTCAGCGCGACCGATTTGCCCGAGCCGGACAGCCCGCTCACGATCATCAGCGTGGAGGGCGCGATACTCATGGCGTGCGTCGCTCCAGCAGGTTGCTATGGCGGGCGATGAACATCGCTGCCGGGTCGATGCCCTTGGTGCGCAGGATGTGCAGGCGGGTTGCCGCCTCGGTCAGCACCGCCAGGTTGCGGCCGGGCATCACCGGCAGCGTGATCAGCGGGACGTCCAGATCCAGCACATGGCGGCTGCCGGAATCGCCGGTCAGACGCTCGTAGCCCGATGGCGTAGGTTCGGTCATCGGCCGGGTCAGATGCACGATCAGGCGCAGGTATTTGTTTTTCTTCACCGCGGTGTCGCCGAACATGTCGCGCACGTTCAACACGCCCAGCCCGCGGACTTCCAGCAGATCCTGCAACAGTTCGGGGCAGGTGCCGTCGAGCACATCGGGCGCAATCTGGGTGAATTCGGGCGCATCGTCAGCCACCAGCCGGTGCCCGCGGCTGAGGAGTTCCAGCGCCAGTTCGCTCTTGCCCGAGCCGGCTTCGCCGGTAATCAGCACGCCGATCGAATAGATCTCCATGAACACGCCATGCAGCGTGACCCGCGGCGCCAGCGTGCGCGCCAGATGGTAGGAGAGGTGGTTGAGCAGTTCGTGGCCGCGCTTTGGCGAGATCCACAGCGGCGTATTGGATTCGTCCGCCGCCGCGCGCAGGTCTTCCGGGCACGACTGGTTCTTGCTGATCGCCAGCGCCAGCGGTTGGACCTGGATGATCTTTTCGATGGTTTCCCAGCGCTGGCGCGCGTCCAGCGAGTCCAGCCAGGCCAGTTCTTCGGTGCCCAGGATCTGCACCTTGTTGGGATAGATCACATTGAGATAGCCAGCCAGCGACGGGCGCCGCGCATTGTTGCTGCCGGCCTGGATCTCACGGTGCTCGCCCTTTTGACCGGCGATCCAGCGCAGCGCCAGCTTGTCGCGCTGTTGGTCGAACAGTTCGCGTGCGGTGATGCTGGTATTCATGCCGCGCTCGCCTGCGGTGGTGGCACGTCGGTGAGCAAGGCCATCAGGGCATCGGCGTTGGGTGCGGCGCGCAGCCGCTGACGGAAGTCGGCATCGGAGAACCGTTCGGCCAGCTCCGATAGCAGCATCAGGTGCTGGTGGGTGTAGTGCGCCGGTACAGCCATGGCGAAGACCAGGTCCACTGGCTCGTCGCCGCCGAACGCTACCGGCGTATCCAGTCGCAGCAAGGCGCCGCGTGGCTCGGTGAGGTTGGGGCAGCGCCCATGCGGAATGGCGATGCCGTGACCGATGGCGGTACTGCCCAGGGCCTCGCGCTCGCACAGGTTGGCGTAGAGCTCGTCGGCGCCGGCCTGACGGCAGGACAGCAGATCGGCGGCGGTGTGGAGGACGGTGTCGCGATCGGCGGCCGGCGACACCACGGTGCGCACGGCCGCCATCAGATCGGTTAAAGGCATGAGGGCATCAAGCGGGAAGCGTCATGCGGGATTGTCGCGCACCTCGCGGGCGTGGTGGTTACATTTCTTTTCTTTGTGCTTGAGCACCAGGCGGTCGAGCTTGTCGACCAGCAGGTCGATCGCCGCATACATGGTGGAGCCGCTGGCATCTGCGTGCAGGGTGCGACCGGGAAGGTTGACGGTGGCGACCACGTGGTGGTCCGGCTTGCGAACGGCCAACTGCGTTCGAACTTCGCAGTGCTGGTCGAAATGGCGCTGCAGTCGCTGTAGCTTGCTTGCCACGTATTCCCGCAGGGCGGGGGTCACTTCAAGCTGGTGGCCATACGTCTCGATACGCATCGGATACCTCCATTGGTCGGTGGGCCAATGAACCGTTCCGGTGATCCGACTCACCCGGCGCAGGCCGGCGTTGCGGTGGTTGCAACGTCAGGCGATGCGTACGCGTTCGTGGGAGGCGGAAATGTTCATGGCCTCACGATACTTCGCAACGGTGCGCCGCGCCACTGGTACGCCGGATGTTTTCAGCAGATCTGCCAGCTTGGCGTCAGACAAGGGTTTGCGCGGGTTTTCCGCATCGATCAGGCGCCGGATCATGGCCTGAATGGCCGTGCTGGAGGCCTCGCCGCCGCTGTCGGTGTCGATGCCGGAGGCGAAGAACGAACGCAGCGCGATGGTGCCGCGCGGGGTGCGCACGTATTTGCGGGAGATGGCGCGGGAAATGGTGGATTCGTGCAGGCCGAGCTCGCCGGCGATCTCGCGCAGGGTCAGCGGGCGCAGCGCCTGCGCACCGAATTCCAGGAACCCGGCCTGATGTTGCAGCAGGCAGCGCACCACCCGTAGCAGGGTCTCGCCGCGCGCCTCCAGGCTCTTGAGCAGCCAGCGCGCCTCCTGCAGCTGGCCGCGCAGGTAGCCGGCGTCGGACTCGCCGCAACTGCGGATCAGGTTCTCGTAGCCGCGGTGGATGGTGACCTTGGGCTGCGAACGGCCGGCCAGCGAGGCCCGCCAGACACCGCGCTGGCGCCAGATCACGCAGTCCGGCACCACGTAGGTGTCCTGCGACAGGTCGCCGATCTGCTTGCCCGGGCGCGGGTCCAGCGAGCGCACCAATTGCACCGCCTGTTCGACATCGGCAGTGGAGCGCTTGAGCTCGTGGGCCAGGCCGGCCACGCCGCTACGCGGCAGCCGTTCCAGCGGGCCGGCGACGATCTGCAATGCCAGCTCGCGGCCCGGAGTGGCCGGGTCGAGCACGGCCAGTTGCAGCGCCAGGCATTCACCCAGTGTGCGCGCCCCCACGCCGACCGGGTCGAAGCGCTGGATCTGGTGTAAGACGGTGAGCACGTCGGCTTCGTCCACCACCGCGCCCAGCGCGAGGGTTTCGAGAATGGCCGACAGTGGTTCGCGCAGGTAGCCGTCTTCGTCCAACGCGTCGATCAGCATCGCGCCGATCTGGCGGTCGCGTGGCGACAGTGGCGACAGATGCAGTTGCCACAACAGATGATCGGCGAGTGTTTCGGATTCGGCGACGCGCTCGGCGGCATCGCCGGACTCGTCGTCGTCGAAACTGCCGCCGCTGCCCGAGCCGGTCCACTGCAGTTCGTCCTGCGACCAGTCGTCGTCGCGCTCGGCAGGCGCGGCTTCTTCGCGCTGGGGCTCTTCGGTGGACGCTGACGGCGAGGATTCCACCGCCGTGTCGCTGGCCGCATGCGCGGCTTCGTCGGCCCATTCCAGCAGTGGATTGGTTTCCACTGCTTCGGCAATTTCCACTTCCAGCTCCGTGGTGGACATCTGCAATAGCTTGATGGCCTGACGCAGTTGCGGCGTCATGACCAACTGCTGTCCTAGCGATGTCTGAAGCCGGGCTTTCATGCGGGCACTGACTGGAAAAATCGTGGGCGCGGCGACGCGCTCAAAGGCGGAAAGTTTCCCCCAGATACACGCGACGGACGTCGGGATTGGCTAGCAACGTGTCTGGTGCCCCCTGCGCCAGCACGCCCCCCTCGGCGAGGATATACGCGCGGTCGCAGATTCCCAAGGTCTCGCGTACGTTGTGATCGGTGATCAACACGCCGATGCCGCGCTCCTTGAGGTGGATGATGATGCGTTGGATCTCGCCGACCGAAATCGGGTCCACGCCGGCGAAGGGTTCGTCCAGCAGCATCATGCGCGGCTTGGCCGCCAGCGCACGCGCGATCTCGCAGCGGCGCCGCTCGCCGCCGGAGAGGCTGGCACCGAGCTGGTCGGCCACATGGGTGATCTGCAGTTCTTCGAGCAGCGAGACCAGTTCCTTCTCGCGGCCGGCGTTGTCCAGTTCCTCGCGCAGTTCCAGCACCAGGCGGATGTTGTCGGCCACGGTGAGCTTGCGGAAGATCGACGGCTCCTGCGGCAGATACCCCACGCCGAGCTTGGCGCGTGCGTACATCGGCTCGGCGGTGAGGTCGCGGCCGTCCAGTTCGATACGGCCGGCATCGGCTTCGACCAGGCCCACGATCATGTAGAAGCAGGTGGTCTTGCCGGCGCCGTTGGGGCCGAGCAGGCCGACCACTTCGCCGGCCTCGAGCGTGAGGCCGAATTCCTTGACCACTTCGCGTTGCTTGTACTTCTTGCGCAGACCGGTGGCGACCAGCATTACTTCTTCCCCTGCGGCTTGGCGCGGCGGGCTTGGCGGCAGGTGCCGGAGCAGGCGTCGCCGCCGCAGGCGCTGCGTTCTTGGGCTGGATGATGGTGCGCACGCGGCTGCCATCGCCGCCGCTCTGCATGTTGCCCGTCTTGGTGTTGTAGACCATGCGCTGGCCGGCGTTGGTGCCCTTGGGCGAATCGACCTTGTAATTGCCGGTCAGGATGATGATCTCGTCGGCGACCTTGTATTCGATGTTGTCGGCCTGGCCGTGCATCATGGCGCCGTCGTCCATCTCCTGCTTGAGCGTGGCCTGCTTGCCGTTGAGCACCACGCGATCGGTCTGGCCGTTCTTCTGGAAGATATCGGCGGTGTCGGCGTGGATTTCCAGCGTGCCCTGAGTGATCACCACATTGCCGCTGAAACGGCACTTGCCGCTGTCATCGAGCATGTTGCAATCGTTGGCATTGGAGTCGATCGCCATCGGCTGGTTGCGATCGCTGGTCTTGGCCATCGCCAGCGCAGGCAGCAGCAGTGCGGCAAACGCCAGGTTAGCGGGCAGCATTCGGTTCATAGCGTGTCTTGACCTGAGAAAGGAGCTTGTACTGGCGTGATTTGAGGTCGGCTTCAAAGCCGACGCCGCTCTGCATGATACCCGGGCGGGTCATGGTCACCGGCGCGTCGGTCTTGGCGATGTTCTGTTGCGGGAACACGTCCATGCTTTGGGTGCGGAACGTGGTCGGCGGGGTTGCGCCGCCGGTTGGGCTGTCGCCCTCGACATCGCCGCGCAAGCGCAGTTGGGTGCCGTCCGGGTTGACCCACCCCGTCTTGGAACGCAGGGTCCACGGCAGATTGGCGTTGTCGGGCATCAGGAACACCGGCGTGGTGATGTCTGCGGTCTGGTCGGCACGATTGCGGTGCATTTCCGGCGCGCGCAGCGTCATCGACTCCTTGCCGCTCTGCTTGTCCAGGGCGATCAGCTCGAAGTCGCGCAGGATGTAGTCCGCACCGGACTCCTGCACGGCCGCGGCGGTCGGGCGCGCGCGTTGCTTCCATGCCGACCAGCCGGAAATCACGGCGGCGGCGAACAGCGCCACGCCCAGGGTGGTGCGCCAGTTCCAAGTCATGCCGAAAACCCTTCGATGATGCGCTCGACCTGGCCTTGCGCGGCCAGCACCACATCGCAGACTTCGCGCGCGGCACCTTCACCGCCACGGGCGCGGGTATGCCATTGCACACGCTCGGCGATCCACGGATGTGCGTTGGCAGGCGCCACCGGCAGGCCGACCGCGAGCAGGGCGGGCAGGTCGGGCAGGTCATCGCCCATGAACAGCACCTGGTCCAGCGACAGGCCGTGCTCCTGGCACAGTGCCAGCACTGCCATGCGCTTGTTCTTCACCCCGATCTGCACGTGCAGGCCCAGATCCTGGCCACGCTTTTCCGCCGACAGACTGGCGCGCGCGGTGATCAGCGCGACATGGATGCCGGCCTGGTCGAGCTGCTTGAGACCCTGGCCGTCGAGCACGTTGAAGGCCTTGCTCTCATTACCGGCGTGGTCGTAGTACAGGCGACCGTCGGTCAGGGTGCCGTCGACGTCGAAGCAAGCCAGGCGGATACGCGCTGCGCGTTCGATCAGCTCCGCGGGAAGGTGCTGCAAAGGAGAATAGGGCATCGGCACGAATCGGTAAGAGCGGGGTCCGGCGGTTGAAAACTGAACCTGTTAAACCACCTTGGCGCGCAACAGGTCGTGAATGTTCAATGCGCCCACCGCGCGCTGCTGCGCATCGACCACGATCAGGCCGTTGATCTTGTAGTCCTCCATCAGCCGCGCGGCCTCGGCGGCCAGCTGGTCGGCGCCGATGGTGCGTGGGTTGCGTGTCATCACCTGCGCGATGCAGGCGCTGCGCACGTCGATATCGCTGTCCAGTGCGCGGCGCAGGTCGCCGTCGGTGAACAGGCCGATCAGGCGGTCGTCGGCATCCACCACCGCGGTCATGCCCAGCCGCTTGCGGCTCATTTCCATCAACGCCTCGCTCAGGCTGGCGTCTTCGCGCACACGGGGCAGGTCGTCGCCGGCATGCATGACATCGGTGATATGCAGCAGCAGGCGCCGGCCCAGGCTGCCGGCCGGGTGCGAGCGGGCGAAGTCGTCGGCGGTGAAGCCGCGAGCATCCAGCAGGGCGACCGCGAGCGCATCGCCCATCGCCAGCGAGGCGGTGGTGCTGGAGGTGGGCGCCAGATGCAGCGGACAGGCTTCGGCCGACACGCTGACGTCCAGGTGTACGTCGGCGGCTTGCGCCAAGGTGGAGCTGGCGCGGCCGGTCATCGCGATGATCGGATTGCCCTGGCGCTTGAGCACCGGCAGCAGCATGCGCACTTCGTCCGATTCCCCGGAGTAGGACAGCGCCAGCACGATGTCGGCCTCGGTGATCATGCCCAGGTCGCCATGTCCGGCTTCGCCCGGGTGCACGAAGAATGCCGGGGTGCCGGTCGAGGCGAGGGTGGCGGCAATCTTGCGCGCCACATGGCCGGACTTGCCCATGCCGGTGGCGACCACCCGCCCGCGCGAGGCCAGCACCAGGTGGCAGGCGGCCGCGAAGTCGCTGCCGATGCGGGCGCCCACGCTGGCGAGCGCCTCGCGCTCGATCTCCAGCACGCGCTGGCCGCTGGCGACCAGGCTTGCATCGCTGACGGTGGCGGAAGGCAGGTGCGAGACAGCCATGCGGGAACTCGGGTGAAGAGTAGAATGTGCGCTCATTTTATGAGGAAACGCCCCGTGGACGCCGAAACCATCCGTAAACTCATCGAATCCGGCTTGCCCGAAGCCCGCGTCGACGTGCACGGCGACGACGGCGTGCACTTCGAGGCCACCGTGGTCAGCCCTGCATTCGTCGGCAAGGCACCGCTGGCGCGGCACCGCATGGTCTATGCGACCCTGGGCGAGCTGATGGGCGGGGCGATCCACGCGCTGCAGCTGAAGACGCTGACGCCTGAGGAAGGTTGAGCGCGTCGTCTGCGCTTGCTGTCAGGCGGGCTGGACCAGGGCTGGAATTCGCACGCACTCTGACTCATTGGCGGCCCGCGCTCGCAGTCCACGAGCATCCGGTCACTGGCGCCAGCGCGTTCCACGCCCTGGCCGGTGCCGTTTGATCTGTCCGTCGTGTGCCACGTCCTTCCCACCCAAGCCGAAACGCTCTCATCTCATCCCCCGACACACCTTTCATTTTCGGATTTCTTAGATTCCCATGGCAAAAATCGTAGTGACCGGCGGCCAAGCGCTGCACGGCGAAGTCAATATTTCCGGCGCCAAGAACGCAGTGCTGCCGATCCTGTGCGCGACCCTGCTGGCCGACGCGCCGGTGGAAATCAGCAACGTCCCGCATCTGCACGACGTGATCACCACGGTGAAATTGCTCAGCGAGCTGGGCGCCGAGGTCACCATCGACGAGGGCACCTTGGCCAAGGGCCGCTCCATCCTGGTCGACCCGCGCTCGGTGACCCACCAGGTCGCGCCCTATGAGCTGGTCAAGACCATGCGCGCTTCGATCCTGGTGCTCGGCCCGCTGCTGGCGCGCTACGGCACCGCCGAGGTGTCGCTGCCCGGCGGCTGCGCGATCGGCTCGCGCCCGGTGGACCAGCACATCAAGGGCCTGCAGGCGCTGGGTGCGGAGATCAGCGTGGAAAACGGCTACATCAAGGCCACCAGCAACGGGCGTCTGAAGGGCGGCCGTTACGTGTTCGACATGGTCAGCGTCACCGGTACCGAGAACGTGCTGATGGCCGCCGTGCTGGCCGAAGGCACCACGGTGCTGGAAAACGCGGCGATGGAGCCGGAAGTCACCGACCTGGCCGACTGCCTGATCGCACTCGGCGCGCAAATCGAGGGCGCCGGCACGCCGCGCATCGTGGTGCAGGGCGTGGAGCGCCTGGGCGGCGGGCACCATGCGGTGCTGCCGGATCGCATCGAGACAGGCACCTTCCTGGTCGCCGCGGCGATGACCGGCGGCAGCGTCACCGTGCGCCGTGCGCGTCCGGACACCCTGGACGCGGTGCTGGACAAGCTCACCGAGGCCGGCGCCACCATTACCACTACCGCCGACAGCGTCACCCTGGACATGCAAGGCAAGCGTCCGCGCGCGGTCAACCTGACCACCGCGCCGTACCCGGCGTTTCCCACCGACATGCAGGCGCAATTCATGGCGCTGAACTGCGTGGCCGACGGCGTGGGCGTGATCAACGAAACGATCTTCGAAAACCGCTTCATGCACGTCAACGAGCTGTTGCGTCTGGGTGCGGATATCCAGGTCGAAGGTCATACCGCCATCGTGCGCGGCGCCGAGCGTCTCAGCGGCGCGCCGGTGATGGCGACCGATCTGCGGGCCTCGGCCTCGTTGATCCTGGCCGGGCTGGTGGCCGACGGCGACACCACCATCGATCGCATCTACCACCTGGACCGTGGCTACGAAAACATCGAGGAGAAGCTGGGGGCGCTGGGCGCGACCATCCGGCGCACCGCATGATCCTGCGCGGCCGTTTCACCACCCGGCGCAAGATCCTGCTGGGCGTGATCGTGCTGATCCTGGCGTGGCTGGCCTACGCCTGGAGCGTGGGCATGGCCATTACCCAGGGCGTCGAGTTCAAGGACATGGACTGGAACGGCGACGGTACCGCCAGCCGCGACGAAATCGCGCAATCGTTCTATGCAGTGGCAGTGAAGAAGACCGTCGAAGGCAAGCGCCATTGCGATCTGTTTTATTGGCGCAAGAACGATCAGCAGATTCGCGTGGATTGCCGCACGGTGTTCAGCAGTGGCGATGACAAGAACGCCGGCAAGCCCTGAGGAGTTCCTCTGCGTGCTGCGGAGATTCCGCTGCACGCCGATCGGAATGGAAAAGCCCGGCTTGCAGCCGGGCTTTTCATCGCTGTCGGAGGCAGGGTGCCTGCCGAGCGGGTCCCATGCTCTGGTAGGAACGCGCCTGCAATGGCAGGCCCATCTCGCTTAGCGCAGGCCCTTGATGGTCAGATCCAGCGCGTCCTGGCCCTTTTCTTTCTGCAGCAGGCGCGCCGGCACCGGCAGATCCTTGACCACCCACGCAATCAATTCCTTGTCGCCGTCCACGCGCGACACCTTGGTGGCCTGCTCCTGCTTGCCGTTGACGGTGATGGTTTCCTTGCCGACCACCTTGTAGCTCATCGGCTTGATGCGGCCTTCGTCCACCATGCGGTAGTTGAGCGGCTTGCCGGCGGCAAGATCGCGCGTGATCGCCAGATTGATCAGCAGCGCATCCATGTCGCCGGGCTGCAGTTTCACCGGGCCGCGGCGGTCTGGCTTGATGTCGCCGCCCCAGGTTGCCTGATTGGTCTTCCAATCGTAATCGGCGGTGACGTTACGGCGCTTGACCATCATCGACGAGGTGTCGTTGCTGCTCACCGGGCGCAGTTGGCCGTTGGCCTCTTCGAACACCGTGCTCTGGGTCAGGTTGGCCAGCTGGTTCTGGATGGTGAGCGTGTAGCGCCACTTATTCGCGCCGGCAGCGGCCAGGGTCATGGTGCCATTGGCCTGCATGCCCATGTAGTTGGCCGAGTAGTCGGCCTGGAATGGCTGCATGGCGAAGGCGGGTAGGCTGGCCATCGCCAATGCGGTAGCGGCGATCACGGCGCTGGTGCGGGAGAAGATTTTCATCGCTTAGGCTCCTTGGTATTCGACCAGGCGTAGATCGATCTGATCCTCACCTTTGTCACGTTGCAGGATGCGCACCGGAGTCGGGACTCCGTTCGCAATCCAGAGGATGGTTTCGTTGTCGCCGCTGTTGACGCGGTACACGCGCAGGGCGTCGTAGCTCAGATCGCCCACCTGCACGACTTCGGTGGCATCGGCCGCGCGGTAGTCGTATTTGCGCACCTTGCCCACATCGACATAGCGATAGCTCAGGTTGCGCCCGGGCTGCGCATCGCGCATCAGCGACAGGTTGAGCGACAGCGCGCTTTGGTCGCCGTGCTGCAACGGAATCGGCTGCTGCCGATCTTCCTTCAGATCGCCGTTCCACTGCGCAGTGCCCGCTTGCCAGTTGTAGACGCCGGTGACCTTCTTGCCGAAGAACATCGCCTTGCGCACCGTGCTCTGGCTCAGCGGCACATACGTGTCGCCATCGACGCGGAACACGGTGCTCTGTTCCAGGTTCAGGCCCAGGATGCTGGCGAAGCCCTTACGGCCACGCACCGACATGTCGATGCGCCACTGGCCACCTTCGCCGTGGCTGACCTGCATGGTGGCATCGCCGGCCTCCTTGCCACGGTAAAACGCCTGGTAGGTCGCCACGAACGGCTCCAGCGGCGGCGGTGTCCAGGTGCTCGCGGGCAGGGCCGCTGACGATGCCGGCGCAGCGGCAGGGGCCGCAACCGGGGCAGGCGTCGCTGGTGCGGGCGCGGTGGGCGCTTGTTGCGCACGGCCAGTGCCAGCCTGGGTGAGGAGGGCGACGGTCAACAGCGCGGCGGCGATCGGGATGACGTTCATGCGCTGGTAGCGGGCACGGGGGCCGCAAGGATGTCCGAGACGGGATGAGGGGAACGTATCCGCATTCAGGCGAACGCGATGTCTGCGGACTCTAGTCGTAGTGGCGTAAACAGGCACTGACCGTCGATATGCACGGCATCGCCCTGCACCGCGACGCGGCCACTGGCGAGCAGCTCCAGCGTGGCCAGCAGCAGCGGGTGCTCACGGGCCAGCACCCGCGCGGCCAGTTGCTCGGCGCTGTCGCCGGGCAGCACCGGGACGCGCGCCTGCGCGATCACCGTCCCCGCATCTAGCTCCGGCACCACCAGATGCACACTGGCGCCATGCTCTGCATCGCCGGCCTCCAGGGCGCGTGCGTGCGTATGCAGGCCGCGGTATTTGGGTAGGAGCGACGGATGGATGTTGAGCATGCGCCCGGCGAAGCGACGCACCAGCGGCTCGCCCAGAATGCGCATATAGCCGGCGCAGATCACCCAGTCCGGCTGCGTCGCAGCGATCGCATCGCCGAGTGCGGCATCGAACGCCGCGCGGTCGGAGAAATCGCGCGGGCTGGCGCTCCAGCGCCGCGCCTGCGCGACCTTCTGCAACGCTGGCGCCTGCGGGCGATCGGAAAACACCCCGACCACGTCGGCATGCAGGCGCCTACTGGCGATCGCATCGACAATGGCCTGCAGATTACTGCCGCGGCCGGAGGCCAGCACGGCCAGGCGCAGGCGGGCGTCAGGTGCGTGCATTGAACAGTCTGCTCACAGAGGTCTCAAACAACCGCGTTACCGACGCCGAACAGAGCCTTGACCTGCGGACGCAGCAGCGTCACCAGCGTGAACACGCCAAGCACGGTGCCAAATGGCATGAAAGAACAGGAAATGCCGGCCACGATCAGGCACAGCAAATGCCGTTTGCGCTGCGCGATGCAGCGTCCGGCGTAGGCCATGAAACCGGCCAAGGCCAGGCCGCAACAGATGAAGCCTGTCGAAAATATCACGAAGAGCCAGCCGACCCAGCGCGGATCCATCGGCGGCGCGTCCGGATTGGCAGTGTCCATCGGCAGGTGCCCAGTGATGATCGCAATGCCCATGGCCAGGTGGATCAACGGGAACAACGAAAACAGGGCAGTGATACCAGCCAGCACGTAATGGAAGGTCGACAGCAGTTTGAGATGCTGCAGGTCATCGGCGTTGGCCGACGCCAACGCCGGCGGTGGGAGTGGGGACGCGTCCATGCAGATTCCTCGCTCAGCCGATGCGCACGCGCTCGTCACCGTGTGTCGGCACCACCTGACCAATGCGCCAATGCGCCAGCGACTGCGCGTCCAGCGCCTGCTCCAGCGTGGCTGCCTGCTCGGGCGAGGCAATCAGCACAAAGCCGATCCCGCAGTTGAAGGTGCGCCACATTTCGGCGTCGGCCACCGCGCCTTCGCGCTGCAGCCAGGCAAACACCGGCGGCAAGGTCCAGGCCTTGGCATCGATGTCCAGGCCCAGGCCGTCGGGAATCACGCGGATGATGTTTTCGGTCAGGCCACCGCCGGTGATGTGCGCCATGGCGTGGATCGCTTCGCCGTGCGACTTCAGCAGCGCCAGCACCGGTTTGACGTACAGCGCGGTCGGCGCCATCAGCGCGTCGATCAACGTGGTGCCATCGTCCAGCACATGGTCGGCCGGTGCGCCGGCACGCTCGTAGATCTTGCGGATCAGTGAATAGCCGTTGGAGTGCGGGCCCGACGAGGCGATGCCGATCAACACGTCACCGTCGCGTACCTGCGCGCCATCCAATAACTGCGATTTTTCCACTGCGCCGACGGTGAAGCCGGCCAGGTCGTACTCGCCCGGCGGGTACATGTCGGGCATTTCGGCGGTTTCGCCGCCGATCAGCGCGCAACCGGACAGCTCACAGCCGCGTGCGATGCCGCCGACCACCGCCGCAGCGGTGTCCACGTCGAGCTTGCCGGTGGCGAAATAGTCCAGAAAGAACAACGGCTCGGCGCCTTGCACCAGTACGTCGTTGACGCACATGCCGACCAGATCGATACCGATCGTGTCGTGCCGACCGAGCTGCTGGGCCAGCTTGAGCTTGGTGCCCACGCCGTCGGTGCCGGACACCAGCACCGGTTCCTTGTACTTGCCCGACAGGTCGAACAGCGCGCCGAATCCACCCAGGCCACCCATCACCTCCGGCCGGAAGCTGCGCTTGACCAACGGCTTGATGCGTTCGACCAATGCATTGCCGGCGTCGATGTCGACACCCGCGTCGCGGTAGGTCATGGGCGAGGGGCTGGAAGGCGTTTGGCTGGTCACGGGCAGGGGTGGCTCGGCAGTAAAGGCGGCGATTTTAGCAGCCACGTTGGCGCTGGCGTCCCATTCGGGCAACAATTCACCCGGATACGCTTAAGTCATGGAACCGTCGATGCGCCGCAGTCTCGCTTTCTTTCTCGCCCTCGTGGTCGCCATGCCCGTCGCTCCGGCCTTTGCGCAGGCAGATCTGCGCACCGAAGGCGACGTTGCCAAGGCGCAAAGTGCCTATGACGCCGAAGTGCCGGTCAACAGCCAGAGCGAATCCGATCGCCCCGGCGCACTGGCGCGCGCGCTGGGCGCGGTGCTGGGCAAGGTCTCCGGCGACCGCGGCGTGATGGGCCGCCCCGGCGTGCCGCAGGCGCTGCGCAATGCGCCCAACTACGTCGAACACTACGACTACCGCCAGGATCAGGGGACCTCGCGGACGGGCGCGCCCACCTTTCGCACCACCCTGGTCGCGCGTTTTCGCCAGTCCGATGTGGATGGCTTGATCGCTGCCCTCGGCTTGCCGGTGTGGCCGCTGCCGCGGCCCAAGCCGGTGCTCTGGCTGGCCATCGATGACGGCAGCGGCCCGCGTTTGGTCGGTGTAGCCCAGGCCAACGCAGCGCGTAGCGTGCTCGACCGTGCCATCGAACGCGGCTACCGGCTCGGTCTGCCGAGCGGCGCAGCTGCCGAGCAGGCCTTGGCTGGCGCGATCTGGCGCAAGGACACCGCCGCGGTGTCGCGCGCTTCGGCCAAATACAGCCCGCCGATGCAGTTGATCGGCAAGCTCTACCGCAACGCCGCCGGCTGGACGGCCGACTGGGTGTTCGTGGACAACGGCAATGTCCTGTCCAGCTGGACCAGCAGCGACGGCGATGCACGCCGCGCGATGGCCGCTGGTGCCGACGGCGCTGCCGACGCGCTGGTCAAGCGCTACGCCAAACGGGTGGATTCGGGTGTGCCCGGTGTCTACCGCGTGGTGATCACCGGTATCAGCAGCGCCGACGATTACTTGCGCGTGTCGGCCGCCCTGCAGGGCGTGTCGGTAGTACGCAGCATCCGCCCGGTCAGCGCCAATGGCGACCGCATGGAACTGGATCTGGAACTGCTCACGGGCATTTCCGGCCTCAACCGTATGCTCGGCGACAACAGCCCGCTGGTCTCGGTCTCGGTACCGACCGAAGGCCCGATCATTCTTGAAAACGAGCACGCCGAGTACCGCCTGAAATGACTTTGACTCCCGAAGCCGAAATTGCCCAGTTCCTGCGCCGCCTCAAATGGGCGGCGGTGATTGTCGGTGTGTTGTGGGTGGTCTCGCTGCTGGCGCCGATCCTGACGCCGTTCGTGCTCGCGCTGCTGCTGGCCTGGCTGGGCGACCCGCTGGTGGACCGCATCGAACGCGCAGGCCGCTCGCGCAACATGGCGGTGTCGCTGGTGTTCGTGCTGGCGTTGCTGTTGTTCGTGCTGGCGCTGATGATTCTGGTGCCGATGATCGAACGGCAGATCATGACCCTGATCGACGCCTTGCCGCAGATGCGCGCCTGGGCGATCAGTACCGCCATCCCGTGGCTGGAAGCCAAGACCGGCATGCAGTTGATGGGCTGGCTGGATCCGGAGCGCTTGATCGACTGGATCCGCAGCCACTGGGAACAGGCCGGTGGCGCCGCCAAGACCCTCTTCGGTTACGTGTCGCGCTCGGGCTTTGCGATGGTGACCTGGGTGATCAACCTGGCGCTGCTGCCGATTTTGGCGTTCTATTTCCTGCGCGACTGGGACCGTCTGGTCGAGCGCGTGGCGGCGGTCATCCCACGTGCCTACATCGCTACGGTGAGCCGGCTGGCGCTGGAATCCAATGACGTGCTCGGCGGCTTCATCCGCGGCCAGTTCCTGGTGATGCTGGCGCTGGGCGCGATCTACGCCACTGGCCTTTCGATCATCGGGCTCAACCTGGGCTTGTTGATCGGCATCATCGCCGGCCTCATCAGCTTTATCCCGTACCTGGGCGCGACCACCGGCATCGTGCTGGCACTGCTGGCGGCGATCGTGCAGGCGCAGGGGCTGGATCTGAAACTGTTGATCGGCGTGGGCGTGGTGTTCACCGTCGGCCAGTTGCTGGAAAGCTACGTGCTCACCCCGCGCATCGTTGGCGACAAGATCGGTTTGCACCCAGTTGCGGTGATCTTTGCGGTGATGGCAGGCGGCCAGTTGTTCGGCTTTCTCGGCATGTTGCTGGCGTTGCCGGTGGCAGCGGTAGCCAACGTGCTGCTGCGCTACGCGCATGAGCAGTACACGCGCAGCGATCTCTATGCGGGCGAGCGCGCCGGCATCGTGCTGCAGTCCACGACCGAGCGCAGCGTGATTGTCGACCCTGGCAAGGACGCGGATCGGTTGTGAGTGTTCCGCAGTTGCCGCTGGCGTTGCGCGCGCCACCCGATCAGCGTTTCGACAGTTACATCGCCGCGCCCGATGGCCTGCTTGCGCAATTGCAGGCGCTGGCCGCCGGGCAGGTAAGCGATTGGCTGTATCTTTCCGGCCCCGCCGGGACTGGTAAGACCCATCTGGCGCTGTCGCTGTGCGCCGCTGCCGAGCAGGCCGGGTGTACGCCGGCGTATCTGCCGCTGCAGGCGGCCGCCGGCCGCTTGCGCGATGCACTCGAAGCGCTGGAGGGCCGCGGCTTGGTCGCGTTGGATGGCGTGGAAAGCATCGCCGGCCGGCGCGATGACGAAGTGGCCTTGTTCGATTTCCACAACCGCGCACGCGCGGCCGGCATCACGCTGTTGTACACCGCGCGTCAAATGCCCGACGGGTTGGCGTTGGTGTTGCCGGACCTGCGCTCGCGGCTGTCGCAATGTATCCGGATCGGCTTGCCGGTACTCGACGATGCCGCACGCGCAGCAGTGCTGCGCGACCGCGCGCAGCGTCGCGGACTGGCATTGGACGAGGCAGCAATCGACTGGCTGCTGACCCATAGCGAACGCGAACTGGCAGGGCTGGTGGCTGTGTTGGATCGCCTGGATCGCGAATCATTGGCCGCAAAACGCCGCATCACGGTGCCGTTTCTGCGGCGTGTGCTTGAGGATCGCGGGTCGTCGCGCTGTTGATCTGCGGCTCGGTTGCAGGGACTTTGTCCGACACCATTCCAGGACGCGCTGCAAGGACGTGTCTGTAAGCTCCCGCGACGGTGGGCGGGCAATGACCAGCTGAGATGGTGAGCGCGCAGAGTTTTCAAACAAGCAGCAGCAAACGAGCGAGGCGGTGGACTCGTTCTTCAATACGACAACCAGACGACTGTCTGGCGAGGTGAGGGCACCGCGCACTTGACGATGCACGTTCGCTGCAAGGGCTAGTTGAGTTTGTCGGTGGACGTGGTTACGCGCCGTGCACGTGGCGCGGCCGGCCGATAAGGTGCGGTCTGATCAGCTGTTTTCGATCCAGCTGACGTCATTGCCAGTTCCGACAGCATGTCACCCGTCGACCAGGCGCATGCGGCAAACACGTTGTAACCATCGAGCCGGCGCCCGAAGATTTCTTTGGTGATGCGCTTGATTGCGAGCGTTGCAGCAGTGAGGTGGCGATCAACCGCCGTTGCGCAGCAACTGAGCATCCAGTTCCGCCAGCCGCTGCGGCGTGCCGACATCGGTCCAGCGTCCAGGATGGTGGATGCCATCGATCAAGCCTGCCGCCATCTGCGCGCGCAGGATCGGCGCCAGCGCAAACCGCGGCGCCGTGCCGGTCTGTTCTGGCAACTGACCAATGACCGATTGCCAATCGCGCAGCAGCGCCGGTCGATACATGCCGATGCCGGAGTAGGTGAGCGTCGCTGGCAGATCTGCGCGCACCTTGCCATCCGTATCCAGCGCAAAGTCTGCGCGCGCTGCGTAGCTGGGCTGATCCACCAACACCAGTTGCGCCAGCCCTTCGGGGGCATGCGACAGACGGGCGAAATCGAAATCGGTCCAGATATCGCCGTTGACCAACAGAAATGGCGCATCGTCCAGCAGAGGCAGCGCATGCAACATGCCGCCGCCGGTTTCCAGTGGCATCGCACCTTCATACGAATAAGTCAGGCGAAGACCGAACGCTCTACCGTCGCCCAATACCTGCGGGAACTGCTCTGCCAGCCACGAGGTGTTGATCACCACCTCCTCCACGCCCAGCGCCGCCAACTTGCGCAGATGCCACACGATCAACGGCGTGCCACCGACCGACAGTAGCGGCTTGGGCGCGTGCTCGGTCAGCGGGCGCATGCGCTCGCCGAATCCTGCGGCAAAGATCAGCGCCTTCATGTCGCCGCCTGCTGCGCACGCGCAGCAAGCGCGGGCTTGATCACCTCATCCAGCAAACCGATCAACGGCGCCAGCTCGGCGTAGCGGGGCAGTACCTCGTCCAGATACGTGATGAAACGCGGCACGTTATCCAGATACCAATGCTTGCCATCGCGATGACTCAGGCGCGAGAAGATGCCCAGGTTTTTAAGATGGCGCTGCACGCCCATCCAGTCTGCATCGCGCAGGAACTGCGCCAGCGGCGGCACCGGCAATCCGGCCGCCGATGCACGTGCGTGATAGTGCTGCAGCCATCCGTCTACCCGAGCGATCGGCCAACTCACCGAGGTGTCCTTGAACAGGCTGATCGGGTCGTAGGCGATCGGGCCGATGACGCAATCCTGAAAATCCAGCACCGCCGGGCCGTCGGGCACCGGCATCAGATTGCGCGGCATGAAATCGCGATGGGTGAACACGCGCGGCTGCGCCAGCGCGTTGTCCATCAAACGGCGCTGCACCAACTGCAACTGCTCGGCATGGGCGCACGCCAGCTGTACGCCCAGGTGGCGGCCTAAAAACCATTCTTCGAACAAACCGGCATCGCGCTGCAATAGCGCTTCGCCAAACACGCCGCTCTCGGCAGGTGGTGGAATTTGTTGCAGCAACAGCAGTTGGCTGATCGCGCCATCCAGCAAGTCGTCGGCGTTGGCGTCAGTGAGGACCTGTGCCAGCGTTGGCACGCCCAGGTCCTCCAGGAGCAAAAAACCGTTTTCCAGGTCCTGGGCAAGCACATGCGGCACGCGCACGCCATGTGCGCTTAACAGCGCATGCATGCGTAGCCACGGCGCAACGTTTTCCAGCTGTGGCGGCGCGTCCATCAAGATGCGATCCACACCGCGTCCTTGCGTGCGCCAGTAACTGCGATACCCCGCATCGACCGATGCGCGCTGCAGCGAGGCCTGTGGATCGTCGAGCGCTTGGTGTGCCCAGTGCAAGCGAAGCGCGTCGCGCGCAGTATCCGGATGAAGTGACGTCATGGATCGAGTGGGCGTAATGAAGTGAGGGGTAAACAGAGCAGACGCGCAGTGAAGCGCTCAGCGCTTGCTGCCGCTGAATAACCGCAACAACGCCAGGATCGCAATCGCTCCGAGCAACGCACCGAGGAAGCCGGCCGGCTCGCCCGCGCGGTACCACCCCATGTAGCGGCCAAACCAGCTGGCGACCACGGCACCGGCAATGCCCAGCACGATCGTCAGCAGACAGCCCAGGCGTTGCGTACCCGGCGTAATGAAACGCGCCAGCAGCCCGACCACAAAGCCGACCAGCAGAATGTAGAGCCAGCTGTCGCTACCAAATAGATGATTCATTGCAGCACCGGAGGTGGACGGGATCGGCAGACTAGCATTTCGGATGTCGCTGCCTAGCGCAGCGAGAGCCGGAGTGACGACGCCGATGCATTGCCTTCAGAAAAACGTGGTCATCGGCTCCGGCTGCCGCGCGCTCCTGGCTTCGGGCAAGTTATTTGCTGGGGAGATCGGCTTCCCTGCAGGTAGGTCGTCTTTCAATCAAAGAAACCTCTTCGGGAAACCGTTGCCGGTGAGGTGCATGCAAAAACACCAGTGCTGAGCCAGACCAATCACCACCAAGCGCTCTTTCGGACAAGCAATTCCTGGCTCATCCCCCATCGGGAGAGGGGTTGGGGGAAGGGCGCGCTGCCAGGCAATGCGTGAAGCTGGGCCGCCTGGTCGCGCCAGCGAGCTTGGCGCCAAAACCAGCGATTCAAACCAGCCAGCCACACCATCTACGCCCCCGCACTCACCACGCAGGCCAACATCTCGTTCATCGATGCGCGCCAGCGGCACGCATCGATGAAACCGTCAACTCAACAGCAGCCATGCCCGCCATGACGGGTGCCGCTATCGGCAGCCACCGGCGAGCCGCTGGTTTCGCCACGCAGGCAGGCCGCGTGATGATCGGCGATCACCTTCGACACGCAGGCGGTCACGCGCTTGCCCATCGGGATGTGCAGGAACTCGTTGGGGCCATGCGCGTTGGAATGTGGGCCAAGCACACCGGTAATCATGAACTGCGCGCCGGGGAACTTCTCGCCCAACATGCCCATGAACGGGATCGAGCCGCCTTCGCCCATGTACATCGCCGGCTTGTCGAAAAAGGCCTGGCTGGCGTCGTCGATGGCCTTTTCCAGCCACGGTGCCATTGCCGGCGCATTCCAGCCGGAGGAGGCCTTTTCCAGCTCCAGCGTGACCTGTGCCCCGTTGGGCGGGTTGCGTAGCAATGCGTGCTTGAGCAACTCGCCGCAGGCCTTGCCGTCAGCCGTCGGCGGTAACCGCAATGACAGTTTTACCGCGGTCTGCGGGCGGAGCACGTTGCCTGCCGACGCCAGTGGCGGCATCCCGTCGGCACCGGTGATCGACAGCGCCGGGCGCCAGGTGCGGTTCAACACCAGCTCGGTGAGGTCCTCATGCATCGGCACCAGGCCATCGACCATCGGGAACTTGTCGAAGATCGCGGTATCTAGCGTGGCTGCAGCGGCCTTTGCCTGCGTCAGCCGTTCGGCGGGCACCTCCACATGCAGGCCGTCGAGTAGGATGCGTCCGGTGGTTTCGTCTTCAATACGCGACAGGAGCTGGCGCAGCAGGCGGAAGCTGGACGGCACCACGCCGGAAGCATCGCCCGAGTGCACGCCTTCTTCCAGCACCTTGACCATCAGGTTGCCACCGGTCAGCCCGCGCAGCGAAGTCGTGCACCACAGCTGCTCGTAATTGCCGCAGCCCGAGTCCAGGCACACCACCAGCGACGGCTTGCCGATGCGCTCGGCCAGATGGTCCACATAGGCCGGCAGGTCGTAGCTGCCGGATTCTTCGCAGGCCTCGATCAGCACCACGCAGCGCGCATGCGGCAGGCCCTGGGTGCGCAGCGCGAGAATGGCTGCCAGCGACCCGAAGATGGCGTAGCCGTCGTCCGCACCACCACGCCCGTACAACTTGTCGTCGCGCAACACCGGCTCCCAAGGGCCGAGGTCGGCATCCCAGCCCGTCATCTCCGGCTGTTTGTCCAGGTGACCGTAGAGCAGCACGGTGTCGTCGCCCGACGCGGGGCCGGTCGCCGGAATCTCGATGAAGATCAGCGGCGTGCGGCCGTCCAGGCGCACCACCTCAACCTGCATGCCGTCGATGGCCTGCGCGCGCGCCCAGGTCTCCATCAACACGACCGCCTGCTCCATGTAGCCATGGGCCACCCAATCGGCATCGAACATCGGCGACTTGTTGGGAATACGGATGTAATCGACCAGTTGCGGGACGATCTCGCGGTCCCAGGTGTCGCTGATGAACTGGTCGATCTTGGCGCTGTCCATGAAGGCTCCGAATGCGTGACGTAATCAATCATTCTACGCCTGCACTAGGGGGTAGGTATTTCCCTACAAGGCAGCGCGCAGTTCACCTGCTGTGTGAAAAGTTCGCTGGCGATAGGATTGCTGCATGTGGCGCGGGACACTGGCTCCGCCGGCAGGAATGCTGGCTAGGACCATCACCCAAGCCACAAGGAGCGTTGCAATGAAGTCATTTACCGTAGTCCTGAAGTCCCTGCTGCTGGCGTTGCTGTTGTCCTCGAATGCGTATGCACTCGACAAGGTCGATATCAACACCGCGTCTGCTGAGGAATTGGACAAGGTGCTGATGAATGTCGGGCGATCAAAAGCCGAGGCAATCGTTGAGCACCGTCAGGCAAACGGTCCCTTTAAAAGTGCCGAGGAACTGGCACTGGTCAAGGGCATCGGACTCAAGACGGTCGAACGGAATCGTGACCTGATCGAAGTTGGAGCCACGATGGCTCCCGCCAAGAATGCTGCCAAGGGGGCGGCGGTGAAACCGGTGGGACGGCGTTAAGGGGAAAGGATCCGAGATACGGTTCGACGCGAGGATGCGTGGCCGCAACCTAACTGGACAGGACGTCCGGGGGGATGGCTGGAAGCCGACAAGGACGTGGAATCGCCCGGTGTTGCACTTGGATGTGCAGCCGGGCGTTTTTCGTTTGGGTATTGAGCAGCCTTGAGGTCGCGCAGCGACCATGTGTTTGGACGGTCTGCTACACCTGACAAACAGTGCCAGGCGGACGTGGATATCGCCACAGAGCCTCAATATTCGAATGGATCATGCCGTACTGGGTACTCGCCGCTTCCGCCCGGCGACGTCGCTGTCGTTTATGGGTTACGCGTTTTTGCCGTCTAAGATCTGTCTCGCTACGCGATGACTTTGCTGATGCAGGCCGGTCGCCCAGCAACAAAGAGCGTGATCGCCGGCCGTGGGACCTCAGGCACAATGCGCCGATGCAACTGACAGACCTGAGCAGCCGGGTAATTCCGGCCACCGAGTACCGCCGCGAGCGGTGGCGTAACCAATTGGGTTGGACGCGCGAAATCCTGCGTCTGGGTGATGCAGAGCAATGGGCGTTGCGGCTGTCGATTGCCGAGATCGAGCAGGATGCTGCGTTCTCCGCCTTCCCAGGCATCGATCGTGAGCTGGTGCTGCTGCGGGGCAATGGCATGCGTCTGAGATTCGGCAATCGCGATTCTCATGTCGATCCCGATCCCAGTGCGAGTTCTAGCGCTCATGTCAGCGCCGACGAAACCGAAACCGAAACCGCTGCAGGTGCCGGGAAGGGTGGCGATTCAAATGCTCTTGGCGCGGAGAGTGCTGTCGAGCATGCTGGCGTCAGTGGAGCATTGCGTAGTGCTGAGCGTCTTGTTGCAAACCCTGCCGACAGCGGGCATTGCGTGGATTTATTGCCGCCATATCGACGCGTGCGATTCGCCGGCGAGGAGGCGGTGCATGCGGTGCTGCGCGATGGGCCGACCCAGGATTTCAATCTGATGTGGCGGCGCGACTTGCTGCAGGCCGAACTTCTGCATCGTCCGTTGGTCGGCACCATGTTGTTTTTTGCAGACCCGGGTAGCGCCTGGGCGATCCACTTGCTTGCCGGCCAGGCGAGCTTCGGGCGCGACAGTGGTTTGCCGCCGTTAGCGGCTGGCGATACCGCGTGGCTGAGCGCAGCGACGCGCACCCGCTACGTGCTCGACGGCGGTGGCGAATTGTTGGCGATTCGGGTGAGTCCGCTGCCGGAATATTGAACCTGGCGAACACCGCTAACTAAGTCTTGCCTGTGGCAGATCCGCAGCGGCGGCAAGCCCGTACCGCTTGTGTGACGTCCGGACATCGTGGGTGTACGTCTGCCCGCGGTGTGTAGACCGTGCTGTTTTAGGAGCGTCGACGCGCGTTTGGCCGACTATTGGTGTGAAAGGTCTGGCGGCGGTGTGCTGCGGATCAGTACACATCGCGTCGGTAGCGGCCGTCGTGTAGCAGTTGCTGTCTGCCGGACGCACCCAGGATATTGTCTAGCGCGTGGTCTACCTCCGGCGCCATGCTGCGCAGGCTGCCGCAGATGTAGAGGCAGGCACCTTGTTCGACCCACAAGCGCACGTCATCGGCGGCTGCGCTCAGTGCGTGTTGCACATAGCGTGCAGGTTGATCCTGATCGCGCGAATACACGCGGTCCAGACGTTCGAGCCAGCCGGTCTGTTGCCAGTGCTGTAGTTCGTCTGCGTACAGCGCATCGTACGCAGCGTTACGTTCGCCGAACACCAGCCAGTTACGCCGCGCGCCGACGGTGATGCGTGCGCGCAGATGCGCGCGCAGTCCGGCCATGCCGGTGCCGTTGCCGATCAGCAGCATGGGTTGATCCGCTGCCGGTGGGTGAAAGCCTGGGTTGCTGCGCAGGCGCAACGCGATCGGTGCGCCGATCGGTGCGTGCACGCACAGCCAGCCACTGGCCAAGCCCAGCTTGCCCTCGCTATGGCGGTGTTGGCGTACCAGCAATTCGACCTGACCTTCGTCGGGAATGGAGGCGATCGAGTAGTCGCGATGAGGTAGGGCAACCAGGTTTCGCACCAGCGTTGCTGTGTCCAGTGGTGATGCGGTGTCGATATTTGAAGTGATATCCGTAGCGGTAATCGCAGTCGCATGTGCATCTTCATTTGCGTTGCTTGCGGCTACAGCCGCATCCAGATCTACAGCCAAATCCAAAGGAAGCTGCGCGCCGCTGAGCCATTCGCGCAACGTGCGCCTGTCGATACGCTGCGCGCCGTCGTGCTGATGGTGCTGCAACCAGGCGTCCACCGCAGCGGGTGGATGTTGTGGCGCGATCTCGGCAATGTCGCCTGCTTTCCACGGTGGTAATTTGCCATCGCAAGGCGTCAGTCGCAGCCGATAGATCGGCGCGCCGGCACTGCCGGGATTGACGTGGACACGCTCGCGTAGCTGCCAGGCCGCATAGGTCGGTACGCTCCAATCCTGCTGCTTTGCCAGTGCGGGTGCCAGTTCCGTCAGTTTTCGCTGCCACTGTTGCAGCGCACGTGGGTCGGCGTTGTCGACCTCGATGCGCCGGAATAACGCTGTTGCGCCGCGCGCCCGCAGACGATTGTCGAGGCGGCGGCCGAACGCACAGAATTGCGCGTAACGCTGGTCGCCAAGCGCAAGCACGGCGTAGCGCACCGCGGCCAGGTCCTGGCTGTCGCCCGCAAGCCAGCCGCGCTCGGCTGCCTGCATGTGGTCCGGTGCATCGCCCTCGCCTGTGGTGCTGACGATGCACAGCAGCCGCGGCGCGCGCGCGAGTTGGCTGGCATCTACTGCGTCCAGCGGTAGTGCGCATGCGCCCACGCCTGCCGATTGCAGTGCAGCGGCGCTGCGCTCGGCCAGTTCGCGCGCGAATCCGGTCTGGCTTGCCCAGGCAATCAATATGCCGCTGGCGTCGCCGCGTTGCGCGGTGACGCGCGTGCGCGAGCACCACGCGACGATCAGGCACAGTGCGGCGTACACCGCAATGGCGAGTGCAGCCAAGTGCCAGCGATGCAGTGTCGGCGGGCTCCACCATGCGCCTTGATGCAGGCTGCCGAACCATGCGAGCAGCGCAGCCAATGCAAGCAAGACCAGCCCGTTGCCGAGCCAGGCGCGTGGTACCGCTAGTCGCATGACGCGGCCAGGTGCTGTTCGAACGCCGGGCTCATCGATTCGTGGAGCGCGCCGTTGCTGCGCGAGAGGAAGCGCACCGCAAGTTGCGCAGTGCGTGCATAGTCGAGTCCGGCATCGACGCCGAGCACGGTCATTGCCGTGGCCCAGGCATCGGCGTGCATCGCCTCGCGCGCAAGCACGGTGACGGCGGCAGGCGCGTGCGGCACCGGTGCACCTGTGCGCGGATCGAACGTGTGCGCATAGCGGATGCCATCGGCGTCGAAGCGGTGCCAGCGATCGCCCGAAGTGGCCACTGCCAGGCCATCCAGCGCGAGAACGCGTGCCGGCAATGCTGCACCGGCATCTTCGTCGGGTGCGGATTCGACCAGCACACGCCATGCGCTGCCATCGGGCTTGCGGCCGTATCCGAACAATTCGCCGCCGACTTCGATCAATGCGCTGGCGATGTCGGCGTGCACCAGCGCACGGTGCACGCTATCCACACCGAATCCCTTGGCAATTCCGGAAAGATCCAGCGCCACTGCGCCAGGCTGCAGCACGCGCATGCCGTCCAGATCCAGGCGCTGCCAGCCGCACCGCAAGTTGGTCAGCGCGATCTGCTCGCGCGAGGGAACGCGTTGTCGGCCGCCAGAGGCGCCAAAGCCCCACAACTCGACCATCGGGCCGATGGTGGGATCGAAGGCGCCGTTGCTGGCTTGTGCGATTTCCAGTGCGGCACTCAGCACCGCATGGAAGTCGTCCGGCAAGGTGTGCCAACTACCGGCCGGCGCGCGGTTGTAGCGGCTGATGTCGGACGCCGCTTCCCAGGTGCTCATTTGCGCCACCACGCGATCCAGGGCGTCCTGGATGCATGCATGCAGCGGATGCAGGTCGCGTCCGCGCGGCACCACCAGTTTCACGCTCCAGGTGGTCCCCATGCTGCGGCCGCCCAGGGTGGCGATATCGTGGTCGGCGGAAGGCGCTGAGGGCATGGGGTGATCAGGTGGGTGCGGAAAGCGGCAGGATGCAGCAAACGTGCGTTTGCTGCCGCGTCTGGCAGCTTAACGTGGCTTAAAAGTAGCGGGCGGCCGCCGGGCGGGTGTGCATGGCGCACAGGAACCGCCGCGTACGAGTGGTTCCTGCCGCACCGAGCACTGTCGGCACCCGTCTGGCGATGGGCGCAGCAGTTTTTTCGCAGCTCTTATTGCGGCAGCACTTCCAGCGTGGCGACATAGCCCAGGCGTCGTTGCTTGGCCTGCGGTAACGAGGTCTTGGTGTCTTCGCTGGTAACTTCCAGCCAGTACATCCCGGCCTGCGGCCAGGTCACGCTGAAGCCGCCCGTTGCATCGGTTTTCAGTTTGATCTCGTTCTGCGCATCCCGATAACGGGTGCCACCGCGCACGATTTCGATCTCCAGCCCGGCGGTCGGTGTACCGTCCAGCTGCAGAGTGAACTGTGCCGCTTCGCCCGCGACCAGATCATTGGGGTGCGTGACCGGAATCAACTCGATGCCCTTGCCGCTGGGCTTGAACACGGTTGTCGTGGGTGCGCCGCGGGTGACGAAGGTTTCCACCCGGTTGAGCGATTGGGACACCTGCAGTTGCTTGGCGTTTTTCGGCACTTCGGTGGCGAAGCTGGTTTCGTTGCCGCGCCAGCGCTTGGGTTTGCCGTCTTCTTTCCAGCTGGCGAACAGGCCGGCGTTGACGATGGCGAGCTTGTAGGTGCCCGGCTGGGTGAGCTGCAGGTCGAACACGCTGCGGTATTTGCCGGTGGCTGGATTCTCCGGCTTGAGCGCGCTGCCATCGGGTGCAGTGATGCTCAGGTTCTCCAAGCGCAGCGGCACGTGGTTGAAGTAGAACAGGTCGTTGGAGACGGCGGCATCGACCGTAATCCACGGCGCTTCGCCGGCAAGGACGGTCTGCGACGGCAGCAACCAGGCCTTGTGGGCAAGTGCGTTGAGCGGCAGTGCGGCAAGCAGGGCGACCAGGACGAGCGAACGTTTCATGACAACTCCTTGGAAGACGATGACAACGATGGGTCACGTGTCTGATCGGCGCGAGACTGCAACGCTGCGTGGCTGCGTGGAAAACTTGTGGTTTGAACTGCAGGCGGTGGCGCAACGCGCAAGGCGTGCGTGACAAAAGTAGAAGCGACGTTAGTGGAGAGATCGCTACGAATGGCAATGCGGCAGTCAGGGCTTTGCAACCAGACTGACGGCACCGAGCTCGCTGCTGCCGCTGGCCTTTGCTGTCTGCGCGGACGTCGCCGGCCAGGTGAAAGGCACCTTGACCAGTTCACGGCCGCCGACTTCGCGTGCAGCTTCCACCACCAGCGTGTATTGGCCTGCAGGCAGCGACTTCAATGCGCCTTTGGTGTCGGAGAACGACAGCGCGTGCGCGCCGGCCGGACGGGTGGGGCCGGTCACGCCATCGACCGGCACGGTCAGGGTGCGGCCGCTTTTGCGCCACCACTGGTGCAGATCCGGCAGCCACTTGGTGCCATGGCCTTCGGCGGTGTCCTTGGATTGGTACCAGACGGCCAGATTGGCGGCGACTTTCTGGTCCGCGCCTTCCAGCCAGATCGCCACATACGGGCGGTGATACTCGGCGACGTTGAGCTTGGGAATCTCCACGTTGATGTCGAGCGTGGCCGCATATGCCGGCATGGCGAGCAGGCCGCTCAGAGCGATGGTCAGGGTGGCGCGCATGATCGTCTCCGGTAGAAGGTCAGTGGATCAGCAGCAAGGCAATCAGCAGCGGAATCAGCAGGCCCAGGCCGACCAGCGGCCAGGTCATGCTGCGCTGACGCGCATGCAGATGCAGCAGAAACAGGCCGGTGATGCAGAACACCAGGCAGGCGATGGCGAACATGTCGATGAACCAGCCCCAGGCCGGCCCGGCGTTGCGGCCTTTATGCAGATCGTTGAGATAGGCGATCCACCCACGCGATGTGCGCTCGTATTCGACCGCACCCGTTGTGCGATCCAGACTCAGCCATGCATCGCCGCCAGGGCGTGGCAGCGCGACATATACCTCGTCGGCCGACCATTCGCCGTTGCGCGTGCCGATGCTGATATCGAGCTCGCGCCCCACCCATTGCGCCACGCGCGGCGGCAGTGGTGCGTTACCGTCCTGCCGCTTGCCTAGCGTCTGCAGCAGCGTTGGCGGCAGCGTCAGCGTGCGTTGTTCGGTCGATGGGCTGGCCTCGATGCGCGCGGCATGATTCAACGTCAGCCCGGTGACCGTAAACAGCAGCATGCCGATCAGGCACAGCGCCGAGCTGATCCAGTGCCATTGATGCAGCAGGCGCAGCCAGAAGCCGCGGCGTTGCTGCACGGTGGCGAGCGTGGTGTCGGTTGACGTCGACATGCTGCGCTCAGGCCACGTCTGCAGGGATGCAGGGCGGCAGTTGCAACTGCCGTGCAGCCACTTCGTGCAGCAATGCATGCAGGCGTGGATGGCGCGTGCCTGCCAGCAGCGGCGTGAGCTGGTGCAGAAAGCCGGCGTGACCACCTGCGATGGCGCGGCGCATCCACTGTTCGGCGTCATCAAGCTCGCCGCTGTCGGCGAGCAACGTGGCGTAGCCGGCCTGGCCGCGGAAATCGCCCGCTTCGGCAGAACGCTGATACCACGGGCGTGCGGCTAACGGATCGGCATCGCAGGCCAGGCCCTGGTCGAGATAGCGTGCCAGGAAATTCATCGACTTGGCATGTCCGCGTTCGGCCGCGCGGCGATACAGCGCCAAGGCCTGCACGTGGTCCTGCGCCATGCCGCGCCCGGAGGCGTATAGGTGCGCCAGGTTGTACATGCCCCAATCCAGCCCATGTTCGGCAGCGCGGCGATACCACAACGCGGCCAGCACTTCGTTGGTATCGGTGCCAAAGCCCAGTTCGTGGCAGCGGCCTAGTCGATTCATCGCTTCCGGATGTCCGGCATTGGCGGCCACTTCGTACCACAGCATTGCCATGGCCGGATCGGCGGGAATGCCGCGTCCTTCCGCATACATCTGCGCGAGCAGGAGCTGTGCGCCCACGTCCTGCCGCGCAGCGGCTTTGTGCAAAAGCGCGCGTGCCTGTTCCGGCTGCGTGCGCAGCAACGCGGTCAGCTGCGCAAAGTCCAGCGCCGTCTCAGACATCGGCCCATTGCCGCAACAGGTTGTGATACACGCCGGTGAGCTGGATCAATGAGGGATGGCCGGGCGTGTCCTGGGTGAGGCGGCGGATCGAGACATCCAGTTCGAACAACAGGCGGCGCTGCGCAGCGTCGCGCAGCATGCTTTGCGCCCAGAAAAAACACGCCACGCGCGCGCCGCGGGTCACCGGCATGACCCGGTGCAGGCTGGTGCCCGGGTAGATCACCAGATGCCCGGCCGGCAGCTTGACCGACTGTGTGCCGTAGGTGTCTTCGATCACCAGCTCGCCACCGTCGTAGCTGTCCGGGTCGCTGAGAAACAGCGTCGCCGAGACATCGGTACGCACCGGGTCCGCGCCGCCACGACTGCGGTCGTACCGCACCGCGTTGTCCACGTGATAGCCGAACGACTGCCCGCCGCTGTAGCGATTGAACAGCGGCGGGTAAATCCTGCGCGGCAGTACCGCCGAGAAGAACGTGCTGTTACGCGAGAGCGCCTCCAACACCAGGGCGCCGGCCTCGCGCGCGATGGCGCTGTCTTCGGGCAGCTGCGCATTGTCCTTGGCCTGTGCCGATTGGTGGCCGGCGGTAATGCGCCCATCCGCCCAGTCGGCTGCATCCAGACGTGCGCGCAACTCGCTGAGCTGCGCGGGGCTGAGAACATCGGGAATGGGCAGCAACATGCGGTTGTCTCCACGCCGCCCGCGCCATGCGGACGACGTGCAAGAAGTCAGAAACTGAAAGTGGCGTTCAACACCGCCGAGCGGCCATCGCCCGGTAGCGCCCAGCCGCTGCCGGCAGTGACGGTGCCTGCGGCGTTGACGGTGAGGTTGTTGCGGATGCTGGTGTAGTACACCTTGTCGAACAGGTTGTTGACGTTCAACTGCAGGCTGAGCCACTCGTTGACGCGCAGGCCGACCATCGCACGGTGCACCCAGTACGCGTCGGTCTTGCGGTAGACCGCGGTGGAGGTGTTGTTCGGATAGAAGCTGCCCTGGTAGTTGACGCCGTAGCCGAAGGTCCACTGGTTGAGCTGGTAGGTGGTCCAGAGATTGCCGGCGTTACGCGGGGTCTGCACCAGTTCGCGTCCGGCGACGGGGTCGCCGGTGAGGCTGGCGGTGCGGTTGGACACGCTCTGCAGCACTTCGCTATCGAGGAAGGTGTAGTTGGCGAAGATCGACCAGCGCTCGGTCAGATAGCCGGCCGCGCCCAGCGCGATGCCGTCCACACGGGCCTTGCCGTCGAGCACCTGCTCGGGAATCAGCGGATCGCCGCTGTTGACCTTGTAGTTTTCCCGCTCGTTGCGGAACACCGCCGCCGTCAGTGCCAGACGCTCGTTCAGCACGTCCCACTTGCCGCCCAGTTCGATATTGACCGCATTTTCCGGCGCGACATTGCAGTTGGCACCGGCCGTGGCGGTGGCGATCGGCGTGCACGAGCCGTTGACCGAGGCCTTGGATGGCGTCTTCGCGTTTGCGTAGGACAGATACAGGCTGGCGTTGTCGACCGGCTTGAACACCAGGCCGGCGCGGTAGGAGAACAAGTCCTCCTTGCTGCTTGCCGGGAAGCCCGCGCTCACGCCGGTGATGCCGCCGGTGGCGTTGACGGTGTAGGTAGTGGTGTCGCCCTCGTTGTGTTCGTAACGGCCGCCCAGGTTGAGCATCCATTGCTCGTTGAACTGCAGCGTGTCGAACAGATACACCGCCTGATTGGTCAGGCTGCCCTTGCTGTGTCCGGTGCGGAAATAATTCTGCGGGCCGGTCCAGATGTTGTATGGGTTGTCGAAGGTCTGCAGCGGATAGGTGATGCCGGTGGTGGAGCCATCGGCGTTGCGGAAGATCGAACCGCTATCCAGCTCGAAGTCTTCCTTGCTGAAGGCGACGCCTGCGACCAGGCGATGCTCGATCGCGCCGGTATGCAGGGTGGCGGTTAGATCTGTCTGGCTATGCGCGATGAGGTTTTCGGTATCGCGCACCAGGCCACGCGGCCCGCTGTTGGGATTCCAGGTGGACGGGGGCTGGCCCACGCAAGCGCGGCCTGTGTAGGCGTTGGTGTTGTTGGGCAGGCACCAGGTACCTTCCGGTGCAGTGGCCGTGGTGCTCTGGTCCACGCGCTGCAGCCTTGCCAGGCTGCGCAATTTGACGTTGTCGTCGAAGTCCATTTCCAGCACGCCGGTGAGCATGTCCACGTCGATTTCCTGACGCGCCACATTGCGATAGCCGTAATAGGTTTCGTGGTCCACGCCTGGCAACGGGCCATCGTTGAATGGGCTGAGCGCGAACGGCACGCCGTACTGCGGGAGGTTGTTGTCGTGCTGGTGCAGATAGCTCAGCGTGAAGCGTGTGTCCGAGCCCAGGCCGAAGGCCACCGATGGCGCAACGCCCCAACGGTGACGAAATTCCTCATCGCGGCCCGGCACGTCCTGGGTGTGGCCCATCGCGTTCAAACGTACGGCGGTGCCGTTTTCGAAATCGTAATTGCTGTCGGCAGTGAGGCGGCCGTAGCGGTCGCTGCCGCCACCGATCATGACGTTGGCGAAGTTGCCCTGGCCCGCGGTCTTGGTCACCAGATTGATGTTGCCGCCCACCGAGCCGGCGCCGGACATGGCCGAGTTGGCACCGTTGATCAGCTCGACCGATTCGAGGTTGAAGGTGTCGCTGCGGCTGTACTGCGCGCTGTCGCGCACGCCGTCGGTGGTGATGTCGCTGCTGGCGGTGAAGCCGCGCAGGTTGATGCTGTCGCCATAGCCGCCGCCGCCTTCGCCCGCACCGAAGGTGATGCCGGGCAGGGTGCTGAGCACATCGCGCAGCGACAGCAGATTCTGCTGGTCCATGGTCTGCTTGGTGACCACGGTGATGGTCTGCGGCGTGTCGCGCAGCGCTTCGGTGTACTTGGGCGAGGACGGCTTCTGCGCACGTTCCTGCTGCACCCGGATCGCATCCAGATCTACCGCTCCCGGAGGCGCCGGCGCATCGTCAGGTTGGGCGAAAGCGGGGGCGGACAGCGTCAGCACGACGGCCGAGGCGAGCGGGGAAATGCGAGGAGTCATGGAAGGTCTCAAAGAGGTGCGAGGCTCCTGCCTGGCGATGGCTCGGCGGATGCGGGATGGGATGCGTGGACGCTGCGCCTGCTAACTTGAAGCGCCTTGCCGACAGCCACATGGGCCAGGCATGCCGAAGCGCTGTGCGGCCAGGCACAGGCAGGGCGAATGAACGAGGCAGGTGTCGAGCAGGGTTAGGTGCATGAGATCGCGGGCAGGCCAGTTGTTAAGAGGGCCTTAAGGGTTGCGATCTTAAATGCAAATCATTCTTCTTTGCAATATGTATTAATGGGCGTGGCAGTCCGTTGCGCTATGGCGACCTCTACCTTGCAGCAACAGGGCTTGAGAGCGCGCCTAGCGGTCGTCTCGCGTCCAGATGCCGTCGTGTTCGCGCTTGACCGGGAACTTGGGCACAGCGGTGTAGGCAGGCGCGCACAACGGGCGACCATCGCGGATATCGAAGCGTGCGCTATGCAACTGGCACTCGATGGTCCCTGCAACCGGGTCGAAGGTGCCGGGCGACAATTCGTAGTCTTCGTGGCTGCAGCGGTCTTCCAGCGCATACAGCGCGCCGTCGAGGTTGAACACCACAATCGGCGTGTCGGTGACCTCGTCCCAGACGGTCTTAATTTCGCCGGGCAGCAGTGCATCGCTGGCGCAGACGAAGGTCCAGGTGTCGCTCACGGGCTCGGCCGGTTCAACTGTTTTTCCAGCACTTCGAAATGCAGATCTTGGCGCAGCGGAATGCCGAAGCGCTCGTCGCCATACGGGAAGGGCTTGACGATGCCGGTGCGGCGATACCCGCGGCGTTCGTAGAAGGCGATGAGTTCGTTGCGCACATTGATCACGGTCATGCGCATCACCGGTAGCTGCCATTGGCTGTGCGCAATGCGCTCTGCCTCGGCCAATAGCGTCTTGCCGAGCCCGCTGCCCTGCAACGATGGATCGACCGCAAACATGCCGAAATACCCGGCGCCATGATCATCGGCGATATGCGCGCAGGCCTGCAGGCGCCCATCCTGCTCGACCAGCAGCACCAGGCTGCGCTCGCGCAAGATATCTTCGCGCAGCACGGCAGGGTCGATACGCGCGCCATCGAGAATATTCGCCTCGGTGGTCCAGCCTACGCGGCTGCTGTCGCCGCGATAGGCCGAGGTCACCAGTCGGACAAGAGCGTCGATGTCATCGACGGTGGCGGCGCGGAAAGTGGTGGTCTGCATGTGGGCAGTTTAATCGGGAATGGGGACGGGGGAAAAGCGTCGCGCTGCTCAACGAACCCAGTTCCACGCATCGAACGTTACCGGCGTTCGGGACAACCGCTGTTTCAATTCTCCATTCCCGATTGCCGATTCCAATCAGCCCAGGAGTCGATGCACCTTCACCAACGCGGCAACGAAGCGCTCGATCTCGTCGTGCGTGTTGTAGAACGCCAGCGAGGCGCGGCAGGTGGCGGCGACGCCGTAGTACTGCAGCAATGGATGTGCGCAGTGTTGGCCGGAACGCACTGCGACGCCTTCCAGGTCGAGCAGGGTGGCCAGATCGTGCGAGTGCGCCCCCTCGATCAGGAACGATACGACTGCAGCTTTGTCGGGCGTTGTGCCGAAGATGCGCAGGCCATCGATGCGCTGCAGCTCCTCGGTGAAGTGGGCGAGCAACTCGGCTTCGCGCGCTTCCACGTGTGCCAGCCCGACCGACTCCAGGTAATCCACTGCCGCACCCAGGCCGATAAAGCCCGCAATATTCGGCGTGCCGGCTTCGAACTTGTGCGGCGCGTCGTTGAAGACGGTGTTTTCGAAGCTGACTTCCTTGATCATCTCGCCGCCGCCCAAAAATGGCGGCATCGCCTGCAGATGTTCGCGACGTGCCCACAGCGCGCCGGTGCCGGTAGGCCCGCACATCTTGTGGCCGGTGATGGCATAGAAATCGCAGCCGATGCTGGCCACATCGATGCGCCGATGCGGTGCCGCCTGCGAGCCGTCCACCACGGTGACGATGCCGCGCTTGCGCGCCTCGCGGCAGATCTCGCGGACCGGGTTGACCGTGCCCAGTACGTTGGACACGTGGGTGATTGCCAGCAGTTTGACGTCTGGCGTCATCGCCTTGCGCAGCGCATCCAGATCCAGCGCGCCATCGGGCGTGATTTCGGCCACGCGGATGGTGGCGCCAGTGCGTTGGGCCACCAGCTGCCATGGCACGATGTTGGCGTGGTGCTCCATGCGTGAGATCAGGATCACATCGCCCGCGCCCAATCGCGGCAATGCCCACGAATACGCCACCAGATTGATTGCGAAGGTGGTGCCGCTGCACAGCACTAACTCATCGGCGCGGACGTTGAGAAAACGTGCGAGCTTGCTGCGCGCGCCTTCGAACGCATCGGTCGCTTCGCTGCCGAGCGCATGCACGGCACGGCTGACGTTGGCGTTCTGGCGGCGATAGAACTCGTCGGTGGCCGCAATCACCTGCAGCGGCTTCTGGCCGGTGTTGGCATTGTCGAAATAGATCAGCGGCTTGCCATGTACCTGCCGCATCAACAGCGGGAAATCCAGGCGCACGCGGTCCCAATCGGGCGCCGCGCTATGCGGGACGGCGAGCATATTCATGCCACGCCTGCCCAGTTCAACGCACGGTCCAGCTGCACTGCCAGCACGGCGCTCAACGCGGCCGGGAGGACGCGCAAGGGTTCGTGACAGAACGCCGCACTGAGCAGGCGCTGCGCCTGTTCTTGCGGCAACCCACGCGAACGCAGGTAGAACAACGCATTGTCGTCGAGCTGACCCACAGTGGCACCATGGGCGGCCTGCACTTCGTCGGCATCGATCACCAGCACTGGCTGGGTGTCGATTTCGGCATTGGACGACAGCAGCAGATTCTTGTTGGACAGCCGCGCATCGGTGCCGTCGGCACCTGCGCGGATGCGGATGCCGCCATGGAACACAACGCGGCTGCGGTCCGCGCCCACGCCGCGCCACACCAGTTCGCAAGCGGTGTCGCGCGCAATGTGCTCGATGTCCAGGCGCGTATCGACATGCCGGCGGCCATTGCCGAGCAGCACGCCATTGGCGGTGAGCTGCGCATTGCTGCCCTCAAGGCGCACATTGAGCTCGTGCCGCGACAGGCCTGCACCCAGCTCCAGGTCCACACGCTGGTAGCGCGCGTTGCGCGCAAGGACCGCGTCGGTCCGCAGCAGCGAGGTGGCATGCGCGCTGTTGGCCTGCATGCGCGCATGCGAGAGCGACGCGTCCTGCGCCAGGTGCACATGCATCACGCTGTTTTCCAGATGTGCGGCGTCGCCCACATGCAGATGATGCTCGACCACCTGCAACGCAGCGCCGGCACGCAATTCGATCAAGTGGCGGTGATGCCAGGACAGATCGTGCTCACCGGCCACGCTGACGAACACCAGGTGAAGCGGCAGCTCGATCTGCGCGCCGTCGCGCACACGCACCAGCACGCCTTCGTCGGCAAGCGCTGCATTCAAGCGCGCAAAGATTTCGTCGCTGCCGTCGAAACGGCGGCCCAGTAGCTGCTGCGCCTCGCCGCTCGCCGCCAACGACGCCGCCAAGGTGTCCAACTGCACGCCATCCTGCAAGGTGGATAGATCGCTGAGCGCCTCGGACGGGCGACCATTGACGAAGACCAAACGCGGCGACGGGATGTCGTCCAGCGCGGCGGCATCCACGAGTGTTGGCACCAGCGGAGCGGGCTGGAAGCTGCGACGTTCCAGCTGCCGCAACGAGGTGTATTTCCATGCTTCGGCGCGCGGGCCGGGCAGGCCGGTCTGCAGGGCGGCATCGAGCTCGGCACGGCGCGCATCGTCGCCGCAGAAGCCGCGTGCCAGGGAATCGAGCAGGGCGCTCATCAGGCGGCAACCTCAGGCACCACGCGGTCCTTCAAGAAGTGGTAACCGTGCTTTTCCAGCTCCAGCGCCAGTTCCGGGCCGCCGCTCTGCACGATGCGTCCTTCGGACAGCACATGCACCACGTCCGGGGTGATGTAGTCGAGCAGGCGCTGATAGTGGGTGATGACCAGGAACGAACGCTCCGGCGAACGCAGCGCGTTGACGCCGTCAGCCACGCTCTTGAGCGCATCGATATCCAGGCCGGAATCGGTCTCGTCCAGGATGGCGAGCTTGGGCTCGAGCACGGCCAGCTGGAAGATCTCGTTGCGCTTCTTTTCGCCGCCGGAGAAGCCTTCGTTGACGCCGCGATGCAGCAGCTCGTCCTTCAGGTGCAGCACGGCCAGCTTCTGGCGCACCAGCTTGAGGAACTGCATCGAATCCAGTTCGTCTTCGCCACGCGCCTTGCGCTGCGCATTCAGTGCAGCACGCAGGAAATAGGTGTTGTTGACGCCGGGGATTTCCACCGGGTACTGGAAGGCCAAGAACAGGCCGGCAGCGGCGCGTTCTTCGGGCGGCAGGTCGAGCAGATCCTTGCCTTCGAATTGCACGGTGCCCGCGCTGACTTCATAGCCATCGCGACCTGCCAGCACATTGCCCAGCGTGGATTTACCCGCGCCGTTGGGGCCCATGATGGCGTGGACCTGGCCGGGCTGGATGTCCAGCGACAGGCCTTTGAGGATGTCTTTGCCGGCGATGCTGGCGTGGAGGTTGTTGATCGTAAGCATGGGATTGGTTATTCGAAATTTGGGATTGGTAACAGCAGAAGAGCCAGGATGGCAGGGAGCGGGACGTTGCGAATCTCCAATCTCCAATGCCGAATCCCTGCAGGCAGCGTCAGCCGACGCTGCCTTCCAAGGAAACTTCCAGCAGCTTCTTGGCTTCCACGGCGAACTCCATCGGCAGTTCGCGGAACACCTGCTTGCAGAAGCCATCGACGATCAACGACACCGCATCTTCCTGGCTGATGCCGCGCGCGCGGCAATAGAACAGCTGGTCGTCGCTGATCTTGGAGGTGGTGGCTTCGTGCTCGACGGTGGCGCCCGGGTTCTTCACCTCGATATAGGGGAAGGTGTGCGCGCCACACTGCTTGCCGATCAACAGCGAATCGCACTGCGTGTAATTGCGTGCGCCGTCCGCATTGCGATCCACCTTGACCAGGCCGCGATAGGTGTTCTGACCACGCCCGGCGCTGATGCCCTTGCTGACGATCTTGCTCTTGGTGCGCTTGCCGATGTGGATCATCTTGGTGCCGGTATCGGCCTGCTGACGATGGTGGGTCAGCGCCACCGAATGGAATTCGCCCACCGAGTCGTCGCCAATCAGCACGCACGAGGGATACTTCCAGGTGATCGCAGAGCCGGTTTCGACCTGGGTCCAGGTCACCTTGCTGCGTGCGCCACGGCATTCGGCACGCTTGGTGACGAAGTTGTAGATGCCGCCGCGGCCTTCTTCATCGCCGGGGTACCAGTTCTGCACGGTCGAATACTTGATTTCTGCATCTTCCAACGTCACCAGCTCGACCACCGCCGCATGCAGCTGGTTTTCGTCGCGCATCGGCGCCGTGCAGCCTTCCAGATACGACACGTAAGCCCTGTCTTCGCACACGATCAAGGTGCGTTCGAACTGGCCGGTGTGGCCGGCATTGATGCGGAAGTAGGTGCTCAGTTCCATCGGGCAACGCACGCCCTTGGGAATGAACACGAAGCTGCCGTCGGAGAACACCGCCGAGTTGAGCGCGGCGAAGTAGTTGTCGCCCACCGGCACCACGCTGCCCAGATATTGCTTGACGATCTCCGGGTGCTCTTTGATGGCCTCGGACATCGAGCAGAAGATCACGCCTTTTTCGGCCAGCTCCTTACGGAACGTGGTACCGACCGAGACCGAATCGAACACTGCATCCACGGCCACACCGGCCAGCTTGGCGCGTTCGTGCAGCGGCACGCCGAGCTTGTCGTAGGTGTCCAGCAATTCTTTGGGTACCTCGTCCAGCGAGGCGTACTTCGGGCCCTTGGGCGCGGAGTAATAGCTCAGCGCCTGGAAGTCGATCGGCGAGATCTGCAGCTTCGCCCACTCCGGCATCGGCATCTTCAGCCAATGACGATAAGCCTCAAGACGCCAGTCGGTCATCCATTGCGGCTCGTCTTTCTTGGCCGACAGCGCACGGATGACGTCTTCGTCCAGACCGGGCGGGAGCGAGTCGGATTCGATCTCGGTGATGAAGCCGGCGTCGTAACGTCGACCCAGCCGTTCGAGGATCTCGGCGTTTTGCGGAGGAGCAAGTTCGGTGGCCATTGGGCTGCCTACAGGTCAGGTGGTCGCGACGCGTGCGGCGATGGAGCGCCGACGGGTGTCGCCAGGGAGAGAGAGGGGCTGCAACATCTGCGCAAGCGTGACGCGACGCAAGGCGTCGCCGACCACGTCGTTGATCAGGCGCCAGTTCGAGCGCACGCCGCAGCGCTGCGCGATGCCGCACTGGCTGTGGTCCTGGCTGCATTCGGTGATCGCCAACGGGCCTTCCATTGCTTCGACGATCTCCACCAGCGTGATGTCGCTGGCGGCGCGTGCAAGCCTGTAGCCGCCGTGCACGCCGCGCAGCCCTTCAACCAGGCCTGCTTGCGACAGCGGCTTGAGAATCTTGCTGACGGTCGGCGCTTCCAGGCCGGCCTGTTCGGCCAACTCGCTTGCGCTGAGCACCTGATCGCAGCGTGCCGCCAGGACGGTCAGCACGACGGTGGCGTAGTCGGTGAGTTTGGTGACGCGCAACATGGGGCAGGCGAATCCGAAAGCGGACCGAAATTGTACTCTTTCCAGCAAGGCAGGGCCAATGGCGTGGTTCAGCCGCCGGCAAGCGTAGCCCGTTGCGGCAGGTGGTGCGCTCGTGCTTGGCGCATCGGCGCGCTGCGGTCACAATGAGCGGCCCCATCACCGGACCCTTACATGTCGCGCAAAGTTGCCGCCCGCAAGTCACGTATCCACGGCAATGGCATGTTCGCCCTCGCCCCGCTCCGTAAGGGCGAGCGCATCATTCAATACAAGGGGCGCCTGCGCACGCATGCCGAAGTGGATGCGGACGACACCGGCGACGTGGAGAGCGGGCATACCTTTCTGTTTACGCTCAGCGACGATTACGTGCTGGATGCCAACTACGAAGGCAATGTCGCGCGCTGGATCAACCACAGCTGCGATCCCAATTGCGAAGCGGTGATCGAAGAGGCCGAGGGCGACGACCGTCGCAAGGACAAGATCTTCATCGAGGCCAAGCGCGACATCAAGCCCGGCGAAGAGCTTACCTATAACTACGGCATCACTCTCGCCGAGCGTCATACGCCGCGCCTGAAGAAGATCTGGGAATGCCGTTGCGGTTCGAACAATTGCACCGGGACGATGCTGCAGCCCAAGCGCTGAGCGTGCAAAAGCACGTGGCGTACTGACGCCACGCACACATCGGTTCACGGATGCGCAACGGTGCGCTTCCTAGGGTTTGGCTTCTTTTACGAGGAGCCTCACATGTCTTATTCGCTCTCCGGCAAGACCGTCGCCGTACTGGCCACCGACGGCTTCGAGCAATCCGAACTGACCGAACCGAAGCGCCTGTTGGAATCCTGGGGCGCCAAAGTCGAGGTGATTGCACCAGGCGATAGCGCGACGATCCGCGCCTGGAAGCACACGGACTGGGGCGAGACGGTTGCCGTTGACCGGCAGCTAGGCCAGACCGAAGCCGAGGCCTATGACGCGCTCGTATTGCCCGGCGGCGTGCTCAATCCCGATACGCTGCGCACCGACGGCCAGGCCATCGCGTTCATTCGCGCATTTTCGGCCGCGCAAAAGCCGGTGGCTGCGATCTGCCATGGGCCGTGGTTGTTGCTCGAAAGCGCCTTGGTCCGCGACCGCGCTGTCACCTCGTGGCCGTCGGTCAAGACGGATCTGATCAATGCCGGCGCGCGCTGGCGCGATGCCGAAGTGGTGGTCGATGGTCATCTGATCACCAGCCGCAAGCCGGATGACATTCCTGCGTTCGCCGCTGCCGTGGCAACGGCCTTGTCGGCATAAGCCTGCGTAAGTCACGAGCGCGGGGTCGACACAAAAAATCCCGGCGCTGCTGCGCCGGGATTTTCGCCGTGCAGTCTTGTGCAGCAGTCGCCATAGACGCTGGAAACGAAGCGGACTTACTTCCCAGACAGCGCGGCCGCCGGCACCATTTGCTCGATGTTCTGATTGAAGTTGACGGCAACCCGCCCGTTCTGGATACCGACCGATTCCACCTGCACTGCCCCCATGACCGAAGCAATTGCCGGATCGATCCGGTAGATCGGCTCCTTGCGCGCGTAATCGGCTAGCCAGGTATTGAGCAGCTGGCGGGTTCTGTGGTCGAGCTTTGCCCCAGCATGAGCGGGACGGAAGTCGTCAATGCTGGGTTGGTCGAGATAGAAGCCTTGCTTGGCCACGTCGTAGCGCAGTGCGCTGGTCAAGGTGACATTGCCGACCGGGGCAGGAGCGCCGCCCGCGGTTGCGACGGCAAGATCGAATGCCATCTTGAGCCGGTCGCCCGGCGGCAGCGACAGCGCCGGGTTGCTGACCGTCATTGCGATCAGGCCGCCGAGCGTGTCGTGCGTCTGCGGAAAGCGACCGCCCAGATACTGCTGCAGGTCGCTGGCCTGCACGCTGATCTGTTTTCCCTGGATCTGCGGCGCCGCCCAGGCGCTGGTCACGGGCATTGCCAAGGCGAGGGCGAGCATGGATCCGGCGAGCGAGCGCAGTTTCATCGGGTGACTCCGGCAACAGGTGACATCACATTAGTCGGCGCCGGTGAACCACGGGTTAGCGCAGCACCGGTTGCAGCGTGGCCGAATAGATTTCCCAGCTATCGCTGCCGGCGCGGGGTTGCAACCGGTATGCGCCAACCAGGCGCTGCGTGCCGGTGGTGGTACGCACGATCAATTGCACCCGCACTTCGATGCGCTGTGGCGGCTGCGCCTGATCCAGCGCAATGGGTGGGTCGTTGTTGACGCGCATCGACTGGATATCGCCGATGGCACGCAAGGCAGCGTCGTCAGGTACCGGCGAGGGGTGACCACCGGTCCATAGCGCATCGGCGTCTGCGCGCGCCGCTCCGGGCAACGCGCCGAGGTAGCGCTGGACTGTCGCGCTTGCTTGGGCGTAGTTGGCTAGCGCGATGGCATCGTTGGGATCAGTCGCAGGCGTCGGTGACCCCGGTGCGTCGCCGGCATTGCCGTCTTTGACCGGGTGCGCTGTGCTCGCAGCTTGCGTCGCCGACGCGTCGTTTGCTTGCGGATCCGCGCTGCGATGACAGCTGCAACCAGAGAATGCGGCTGCGACAACGATCATTCCCAACCAGCGCATGGCACGTCCCCTTCCCCGAGGCGCGCAGTGTAGCGGTTACGCGGCGATGCGGTCTTCAGGCGCCGGTGGCGGGCTGAACGCGCTGCAGGCGTTCCAACAGCAGCTGCAGCCTGGGACGCAGCGCGTCCAGTGCATCGCTGGGCTGCGCGCGTGGACGGGCCGCCAGGTTTTCCAGCAATTGCGAACCCACGGTCAGTGCCGCGCATTCATCGCTGCTCAGGTCGCGGCGCAGGTGTAGCTCTTCGAGCAACCGCATCCAATCGGCGCGCGAGCGCTGTTCGAATTCGATGGTGCAGCGGTCGTCACAAGGGCGGCCGTCGTTTTCGATCGGCGTGACCGTGATGCGATAGCGTTTGCGGGACATATGGGTCGCGTCGTTCTGGGCTGTGCTCACCATAGGCGTAGGACGCAGCCGTCTCGATAGCGCGGGCCATGACGCAGTGTTCCAGCGTATTCAATTTGCCGGCTGTGGTGCCGGTTTGCGCAGGAGCGGCAGTGGATCGTACGCACCGTTGCGTCCATAGACACCATAATGCAGGTGCGGCGGCGTGCCGCGCGCGTTGCCAGTGGTGCCGACGATGCCGAGCGGTGTGCCGGGCTCGACCACATCGCCTACTGCAAGGCCGGCAGCCCAATCATCCAGGTGCGCGTAGTAATGCCGTTCCATCGCCGGACCCAGGATCCAGACCTGTTTTCCGCCCAGGCCCTGGTCGCGGATGGCGCTGACCACGCCGCGGGTTGCCGCCACCACGGGTGTACCGCGTGGCGCGAAGATATCCACGCCTGCATGGGTACGGTCGCGGCCACGGGGTGCGCCAAAGGTGTTGGCAATCTGTCGCGCACGCACGCCTTGCACCGGGAGATGCAACTGCGCAGGCGGCGGCATCTGCGACAGCTCCCAACGGGTACGGAGCTGATGGGCGATCGGCAGCTGCCAGGCCCAGCGCGCGGCCACCGCCAGAGCGCACAGCAGCGCAACCGTGACCACGACGCTGCGCAGCCGACGCGCGGGGCTGCGTGTGGCGGCTGGGCGTGGTGACGATGGCGCGGTGTTCGACGGACCGGTCACAGGCACCTGCAGATGGCGAACCAGCATGCAGGGTAGGGCAGTGTCGATGAGCGGTGTGTGCTGCACACGGCGCAGCGACCAAAAAAAAAGACGGCCCGCAGGCCGTCTTCATGACACCGGATGCGAGCTCGATTAGAGCGCGGCGTCCTTCAACCTCTTCATCATGCGGGACTTGAGCTTGGTGGTCGCCGGCTTGGCGGCGAAGATCTGCTCTTCCTTGGTGAACGGGTTGATGCCCTTACGCTTCGGCTTGGCCGGCACGTGCACGGTGGTCAGCTTGAGCATGCCCGGGATGGTGAAAGTGCCGGCGCCCTTCTTGCTCAGCGAGGCATGTGCGGTGGCTTCCAGCGACGCCAGCACGGCGCGCACGTCCTTCGGAGCCAGCTGGGTGGTTTCGGCAATGTGCGCGACCAGGCCGGTCTTGCTCAGTGCTTCCTTGATCGGCTTGGGCGCAGCGGACTTGGCAGCGGCTGCCTTGGCCGGCTTTGCGGTCTTGGTCGCGGCGACCTTTTTCACTGCCTTTTTGGGGGCAGCCTTCTTAGCGGCGGTTTTTGCCATGAGTGATGTGTTCCGTATTCGTTGGTGGTGATGGGTCTGCCGACCCAGTCGGCAACGCGAAATGTAGGGCAAGTACTGCGCGCCGCCAATAGGCAAACGATGAAACAACACGAAAAAAGCGTCTTTCGACGGGGATTCGTTCACCAGCGGGAGAAAAAGCGCACAAAACGCATCGCTTTGACCGCGCCCTGCGCGAGTTCGCTGCGTGTCTGACGCACAGCAGCAGATCGTTTGCGCGAGGAAAGGCCATAACGCACATGCATGGTGATGGTGCGAACCGCCGATGCGGACGGCCGTTTAGCGCTGCGGGTAAGAGGGCGTACACCGGCGAAGCGACTGACATCGATTGCAAGCGCCGGCGTGCACTCCACCACCAGAAATGTAGGGGTTTCCGGCGCCATGCAGCGTTTCTACATCTATTGCCCTGTATCGACCTTGTGCGCTGGTGCGGTGGCGGTGCCAGGTCGTCGTATCGTTTCGTCTTGCAGTGCGCGCCATGCCGATCAGGCGCGCGGTGAGGCACATGCAGGTCTTGCGGCGCCTCACTTAATCATTGGCAGCCGACAAACTGCGGCCGCGTTCGGTAGCTGCGGCAATTGCTTTGACGGTAAGCGCTTCGAAGCCGCCGGCCTGGAATGTCTCGATAGCGGCATGCGTGGTGCCATTGGGCGAGGTCACGCGGCGGCGCAGGACATCCGGTGCTTCGCCCGATTCGGTGAGCATGCGTGCGGCGCCGAGCAGCGTTTGCAGCACCAGGGTGCGCGCGGTTTCGGCGGGCAGCCCCTGCGCTTGCGCGGCAGCTTCCATTGCTTCGGCCAGCAGAAAGACATAGGCCGGTCCGCTGCCGGAGACCGCGGTCACCGCATCCATCTGTGCTTCGTCGTCGATCCACACGGTGACCCCGGCGCTATCCAGCAGCCGGGTTGCCTGCCGGCGTTGCGCGTCGGAGACGCGTGCGTTGGCATACAGCCCGGTGACGCCGGCACCGAGCAGGGCGGGCGTGTTGGGCATGGCGCGAACTACTGCGATATCGCCGCCCGACCAGCGCTGCAACTGCGTGGCGGTGATACCAGCAGCGATGGAGACCAGTAGCGGTTGTTGTGCCTGCGCTAGATCAGCCAGCTGCGCACAGACGGTTGGCAAGACCTGCGGCTTGACCGCCAAGACCCAGGTCGCCGCAGCGTCGACTGCGGTGCGTGCATCTTCAACGACCTGCACGCCGAAGTCGCGCGCCAACGCCTCGCGCAACTCGGCCACCGGTTCGGCCACACGGATGCTGGCAGCGGGCATACCTTGCCGGATCAGCCCGGCAATCAGGCTGCGCGCCATGTTGCCACCGCCGACGAAGGCGATGAGCGCGGCGCCGGAAGACGAGGAAGAAGACGTGGACGCGACAGGCGTGGTCATTGCAGCACCTTCAATAAGAGATCGATGTGGATGGGCCAGATGCGATCAGGCGGAGGCAGCCGGCGCCTGATCGCGCGCGCCGAACAAGGCCGTGCCCACGCGCACCATGGTGGCGCCGGCCGCGATCGCGTCGGCGAAATCCGAGCTCATGCCCATCGACAAGGTGTCCACCTGCCGGTAACCGGCCTTGAGTTGCTCGAACAGCGCCTGCATACGCGTAAACGCGGCCTGGCGTCGTGCCTGATCGGGAAACGGGGCAGGGATCGCCATGAGCCCGCGTAGCTGCAAGCGCGGCTGCAGTACGATCGCCTCGGCCAGGCTGTCGATCGCCTCTGGCGCGCACCCGTGCTTGCTGTGCTCGTCGTCGATGTTGACCTGGATCAGCACATTCAACGGCGCGCGGTCGTCCGGGCGGTGGCGTGCCAGCAGCGGAATCAATTTGGCGCGGTCGACCGTCTGCACCCAATCGAAGCACTGGCTGGCCAATTCGGCCTTATTGGATTGCAGGTGGCCGATCAAATGCCATTCCAGCCCCAGCGCACGCAATTCGGCGATCTTGGCGTCGGCTTCCTGAACGTAGTTTTCGCCGAAGGCGTGCTGGCCCTGCGCGGCCAGCGCGGCAACAGCCTCCGCCGGCTTGGTCTTGGACACCGCCAGCAGCCGCACGTCGGTACGTGCATGTGCGGCTGCGGCGGCGTGGATGGCGTCGAGAATCTGCTGCAGCGACGAGGCTGGCACGTGGCATTCCGGAGAGGGACGGGAGGGCTATAGTGCCGCCCGCCGACGCTTCCTTCCAGTTAGCGGCGTGCCGGGCGCCTGCACTGATGCGCCGGCCCCGCGCTGACATATAAGTCGTGCTGGACGCGCGGCTGGCGGAAAACCCCATTCCGACCAGCGCCGCCGATTCGACGCGGACCTGCGGCAACGCAGACCGGCACGCCCTGTCGAGCGCCACGCCTGTGCCAGGCGCAAAGCAACCGTTTCAGCCAGGCTCGCCGCAGCCGGCCTGAAACGGGCCCAGGCCGCTTCCCGCCAGCAGCCAGAACGCTATACTGCCCGCCGGGGAGTACCTTCCAATCGCAGCCTAGGGGAAAAGCAGCGCATGGATATCGCTGAACTATTGGCGTTTTCTGTCAAGAACAAGGCATCGGACCTGCACCTGTCTGCAGGGCTGCCGCCGATGATCCGTGTCGATGGCGATGTCCGTCGCATCAATATTCCGGCGTTGGACCATAAACAGGTGCATGCGCTGGTGTACGACATCATGTCGGACAAGCAGCGGCGCGATTACGAAGAATTCCTCGAGGTCGACTTCTCGTTCGAGATTCCCTCGCTGGCGCGCTTCCGCGTCAATGCGTTCAACCAGAACCGTGGCGCCGGTGCGGTGTTCCGCACCATTCCCTCCGAAGTGCTGACGCTGGAAGACCTGGGCTGCCCGCCGATCTTCCGCCAGTTGATCGACCAGCCGCAGGGCCTGATCCTGGTGACCGGCCCGACCGGTTCCGGCAAGTCGACCACGCTGGCCGGCATGATCGACTACATCAACAAGAACGAATACGGCCACATCCTCACCGTCGAGGACCCGATCGAATTCGTGCACACCTCGCAGAAGTGCCTGATCAACCAGCGCGAAGTGCACCGCGATACGCACGGCTTCAACGAAGCGCTGCGCTCGGCCTTGCGCGAAGACCCGGACATCATCCTGGTCGGCGAGTTGCGCGACCTGGAAACCATCCGCCTGGCGCTCACCGCTGCGGAAACCGGCCACTTGGTGTTCGGCACCCTGCACACCAGCTCGGCGGCCAAGACCATCGACCGCATCATCGACGTGTTCCCGGCCGGCGAAAAGCCGATGGTGCGCTCGATGTTGTCCGAATCCCTGCGCGCGGTGATTTCGCAGGCATTGCTCAAGAAAGTGGGCGGCGGACGTACCGCAGCCTGGGAAATCATGGTCGGCACTCCGGCGATCCGCAACCTGATCCGCGAGGACAAGGTGGCGCAGATGTATTCGTCGATCCAGACCGGCCAGCAATACGGCATGCAGACGCTGGACCAGCATCTGCAGGATCTGGTCAAGCGCAGCCTGATCACGCGCAACCAGGCCCGTGAATACGCCAAGGACAAGCGGATATTTGAGTGATTCGGGAATAGGGAGTCGGGAATGGGGAATCGCAAGAGCGCGTTCCCGTTAGCGATTCCATTGCCCGGCTTCCCCAATTCCCGATTCTCGATTCCCCATTTCCGGCTCCGAAGGAGCACGCCATGAGCACCATCGATTTCACCTCCTTCCTCAAGCTGATGGCGCATCAGAAGGCGTCGGACCTGTTCATCACCTCGGGGATGCCGCCGGCGATCAAGGTCAATGGCAAGATCAGCCCGATCACCCAGAGCCCGCTGACTGCGCAGCAGAGCCGCGATCTGGTGTTGAACGTGATGACGCCCTCGCAGCGCGAGGAATTCGAAAAGACCCACGAGTGCAACTTCGCCATCGGCGTGTCCGGAGTCGGACGTTTTCGTGTGAGCTGTTTTTACCAGCGCAATCAGGTGGGCATGGTGCTGCGCCGGATCGAAACGCGCATCCCCACCGTGGACGAGCTGAGCCTGCCGCCGGTGATCAAGACGCTGGCGATGACCAAGCGCGGCATCATCATCTTCGTTGGCGCCACCGGTACCGGTAAGTCGACCTCGCTGGCAGCGATGATCGGTTACCGCAACCAGAATTCCACTGGCCACATCATCACCATCGAAGATCCGATCGAATTCGTGCACAAGCACGAGGGCTGCATCATCACCCAGCGCGAAGTCGGCATCGATACCGACAGCTGGGAAAATGCGCTGAAAAACACCCTGCGCCAGGCGCCGGACGTGATCATGATCGGCGAGGTGCGTACCCGCGAGGGCATGGACCACGCGATTGCCTTCGCTGAAACCGGCCACTTGGTGTTGTGCACGCTGCACGCCAACAACGCCAACCAAGCGATGGACCGCATCATCAACTTCTTCCCCGAAGATCGTCGTAACCAGCTGTTGATGGATCTGTCGCTCAATCTCAAGGGCGTGGTGGCGCAGCAGCTGATTCCGACGCCGGATGGCCGTAGCCGCCGCGTGGCGATGGAAATCATGTTGGGCACGCCGCTGGTGCAGGACTACATCCGCGACGGCGAGATCCACAAGCTCAAGGAGATCATGAAGGAGTCCACCAACCTGGGCATGCGCACCTTCGATCAAAGCCTGTTCGAGCTCTACCAGGCCGGCGAAATCAGCTACGAAGACGCGCTGCGTTACGCCGACTCGCAGAACGAGGTGCGCCTGCGCATCAAACTGTCGCAAGGCGGCGATGCCAAAACCTTGGCGCAGGGCCTGGATGGTGTGGAAATTTCCGAGGTTCGATAAGAGCGTCGGCAAGCACGCCTGGGCGCGCCTAGGCAAAGAACCAATCCTGCGTGCTATGGGACCGGGGCTGCCGGTGCAACGCGGAGTCGGCCACCCACTGGCGCGATCGACTCCGCCATCGAGCTAAATGCTGGCTGCGTCGCTGAGACGGCGCAGCGCGGCCGCTGACTGAAGCCTGGCTGGGCTGCGCATCGGCGCGCTGCGGTTTCAGATGTAACCGCGCCAGCCGATAGTATCTAATATCCGCACCCCACTGCAGTTCCCCATCCGTGAGCCTTCCCGATTCCGATCTCCGTCCGGAGCAAGAGCCGTTGCCCGACGACGGCGCCGTGGTGACATCCGGCCCGTTAACGCCGCCGCCGGATTCGGCTGGTACTGCCGCCGACGACGATGCCTTCCATCATTCGGTTGCAGAGGATGTGCAAGGCATGGTGTTAGCGACCCTGGTCGCATCGCTTGGTCTGGCCATCTTTGCCAAGGGCGGGCTGATGATCGGCGGCATGGCGGGCGTGGCCTTCCTGCTGCACTACGCGCTGCACTGGAATTTCGGCCTGGTGTTCGTGCTGGTCAATCTGCCGTTCTACTGGCTGAGCGTGCGCCGCATGGGCTGGGAATTCACCTTGAAGACCTTTGTGGCGGTGGGTGCCTGCGGGGCGCTCACCGACCTGCTGCCGCGCTGGGCCGAGTACGCGCACGTCGAGACGCTGTTTTCGGCGATCGTTGGCGGTGCGCTGGCGGGGCTGGGCATCCTGTTCTTCATTCGTCACCGCGGCAGCCTGGGCGGCATCGGCATCCTGGCGGTGTATCTGCAGCGCGAGCGCGGCTGGAGCGCCGGCAAGGTGCAGATGAGTTTCGACGCGATGCTGATGGCGGTCGCTTTTTTCGTGTTGACGCCGGACAAGGTGCTGTATTCGGCCATCGGCGCGTTGATGCTGAGTCTGGTACTGATGTTCAATCACCGCCCGCATCGTTATATGGGCCTGTAACGTCTGCCGACGATCACTCGCGTGGCGCGTCCAAGAACCGTTGGCAACAGGTAGCGGGTCGTCGTCAGGTGGGCGTGGATGCCGCGCAGGAACCTGAGCATGCGAGTGGTGCATGCCGCTGCGGGCATCGCCCGCGTGCGCCTGGGGGGCGCAGTCGTTTTGTTCGCTGTTCTAAGAGCCTTCGCGGCGGGTAATCGGTAGGCAACTTCAGCCGTTGCATGAACCCGCGCGCATCGCACGGCGCATGTACCTGCATGTCGTTGTCGAAGTAGCAGTGCGCATCACGCAGGCGAAGAAGCTGGCCAGCGCCTGTTCGCAATCACCCAGGCGCTTCATATGGGTGATGAGGCGCCGGCCTTTGACAGAGAATATGAACGCGTCCGGCGTTTTGTCATGCCAGCGCTGGACGCTTTCCGGACGCCACAGCGAATAAAACGAGCCATTGATTTCCACACGGGGAAAGCAGCCTGCGGCGTACTCGGGCTCGCGCCGCTGGGCCAGACCGGCCGGATAAAACGTGCCGCGCCAGCGCCGGTAACGCCAGCCGGAAATACCGATGCCAATCGCCATGTCGCGTGCATTTCGCGTGTGACGTGCAAGAGGTGTCTAGCCGCGCTGGAGCGTACGCGTTTTCGCGGGTTGTTGCGCCTGCATCCACGGCGGCGCCAGTGCCTGGATGCGCGAAAACACCGGGCAGTCGGCGTGATGTGCGCCGGGCAGATAGCCCAGGCTCATCAGGAACTCGCCGGTGATTTCGCCGCCGGTGAAACGGAAGGTCTTCTTGAACAGCTTGATCCAGGCCGGTTTGTCGAGCGGATGGTGAGCGTCCAGCCACTGCGCGAAGCTGCCGTACGTGGCGCGCAAGCGCTGGATGACTTGTGCGTTGTGGATTGCCGCCAGCACCTTGAGGCGATTGCGGATGATGCCGGCATCGCCCATCAATCTGGCGATGTCGGCGTCGCCGTACGCTGCGACGGTGTCCACATCGAAGCCGTCATAGGCCTGCTGGAAATTGACGCGCTTGCGCAGGATGGTTTCCCAGCTCAGTCCAGCCTGGTTGATTTCCAGCACCAGTCGCTCGAACAGTTCGCGCTCGTCGCGCTGTGGAAAGCCGTATTCGTGATCGTGGTAGTGGCCATGGATCGGATGGCCCGGGGCGGTGGTGCAATAGCCACTCATGGTCGAGTCTCCGGCCGGAGACCTTCTTCGCTGGGTCTGATGTGGATACGTCGGTCTCCCGGTAGTGCCAGATCTGGCCAGCGATTGGGCCGCGTTTGGATCTGACCGTTGCGCAGTGCTTGGCTCACTTCGCTCATGGCCTCGCCGTCGAGGGAGTAAAGCTGTGCCGTGCCGGCCTGATACCACCCATCTCGGTTGCGTGTCTGCAGCTCGCAGGCGACTGCGTATTCGCCATCGAGACTGCACAGCAGCACATCGAGCTGGCCGTCGCCATCGAGATCGTTGCTGCTGACCACGCAATTGCTGTTGCCCTGCGTGCAAGACCCGGCGAGCATCTGGGACCTCACCAGGTACTGCCACCAGTCCTCCGGCGGCGCTGCCTGGCCGGCAGCCACGGTCACATGCTGGCGGATTTGGGTCAGGTCGGTCAGCTGTCTGTCCTGGTGATCTTCTACGGGTTCAGTGCTGCTCCAGCGACTGGTACGTGCCAATAGCTGCTCCAGCTTCAACTTGCGCGCAGTGCTGCCAGTAAAGGCGGGGTTCTCGCGCAGCGACTGCACGGCCTGATATCCGCGCCTACCGTTGTCGAAACGCAAAAACGCCAGATTCTGGTCTGCGGCGTCGGACGCGGCGTTGGCCACGCGGTGTATCTGGCTGTTCACCGTGATCCGATAGGGGTCCAGCAGCGGGCTGTTGACCAGCACCGCCAGGGCGATCACCACCCAGGACAGCACGACGTTGCCGTTGGCCAAATGCGGCAGCCAACGATCGGCACGTGGCCGCAGCACCGCGAACGCGTAGGCCATGGCGTACGCCAGCGCCAGCATGGCCAGCAGCGCAGCGCAGAGGCGTTGGCCGGTCCAGCCATGTTGCGCAATGCGCAGGATTACCGCATGACCCGCCAGCGCCGCATGCAACGGAAGACTGAGCAAGCCGGCTTCGACCAGTCGCCGCAGCCAGCGTGGATACGGGGGCGGCACGCTGCCATCCTGGTACACGGCATTGGTGAACAGCACCAGCCCGAACACCCAGCTCATCAGGATCGCTGCTGCCGAGCGGGTTTGCCATAGCGCCTGCAGGCCGGTGAACGGCAGCACCAGCAGAAACAGCAGCGCAATGCCCGCCAACAGCGGTAGCAGCCCGGTACATAGGGAAAACAGGATCTGGCGCATCACCTGCACCGCACGATGCTGGGTACGCCCGATCAGGACGCCTAGCCCGGTAATGACGCCGGTCGCCAGGTAGATAAAGGCCTGTTCGCGGAACAGATCGCGAAAGACCTGAATCTTGACAAGCGCGAACAGGCTGGCCCACAGCCCCAGCACCATCCAGCACACGCAGACGAACAGCAGCGCCAGCGCCAGGGTCAACGCGTTCTGCCAGGCATGTTCGAACAGGTCGCGGTAGCCTGCGCGCCAATGGCCACGCAGTTGACGATGCTGTAGCCAGGGCAGGGCGACGAACCATCCGACCGCCACGGTAAAACCGAACGACCAAAGAACCGGGGGCAGATTCAGGTCCGGCGCGCCTGTGGCCGTCCATGCAGCCCAACTGCCCAAGGCCGTGAACACCAGCGTACTCGCGGCCACGTGCTGCCACAGTCGCCAATTGCGCAGATCCTGCGCGCTCAGCAGCGCGATGCCGGGAATTGTCATGACCAGCGTGTACCAGCAGATTCGCGCGCCCAGTTCGGTAAAGGGCCACACGCCATGTTGCTGGCCCAAGGCCGCCAGATACAGCAGACCGCCCTGTAACAGCGCGACCAGCACGATGAAGGCGCGGGTCTTGCGGGGCAGTGGTGCATCAAGGGGCGGGGATGTGGTTCCTGATGTCGGCGGCATCGTCGTTCCATGGCGTGTCACGCCGAGTATGGCATTGACTCTGCGCGCGGCAGAGCGAACGGCTAGAATGCGGCCATGTCTGTTTTGCCTACGCCTCTGGCCAACCAACTGCTGATTGCGCTTCCCGCGCTGTCCGATCCCACCTTTTCGCGCAGCGTCGCGCTGATCTGTCAGCACGACGAGAACGGCGCCATGGGCGTGCTGGTCAACCGGCCCTCCGAATACACCTTGGGCGAAGTCCTGTCGCAGATGGGCATCGAGACCGACGATGAGCCGTTGCGCGAGCAGATCGTGCTCAGCGGCGGGCCGGTGCACCCAGAGCGCGGCTTTGTCATCCATGACGATGCGCGCGAATGGGATTCCAGCCTGGAAGTGGGGCAGGGCGTGTTCCTGACCACCTCGCGCGACATTCTCGAGGCCATGGCGGCCGGCAACGGCCCGCGCAATACGCTGGTAGCGCTGGGCTGTGCCGGTTGGGGTGCAGGCCAGCTGGAATTCGAACTGGGCGAAAACAGCTGGCTCACCGCGCCGTCGGACGCCAATGTGCTGTTCGCCACCGCGCTGGAAGATCGCTGGCAGACCGCTGCCGGGCGTATCGGCGTGGACTTGTTCCGGCTCACGGATTATTCCGGGCATGCCTGAGGCGGGCGCGATCCGCCCCGATGGCGCGGTGCTGGGCTTCGATGTGGGGTCGCGCCGGATCGGCGTCGCTGTCGGCACCGCGCTCGGTGCCGGCGCGCGTGCGGTGGCCGTCATCCATGTGCATGCCAGCGGCCCCGACTGGGTTGCGCTAGACCGTGTGCACAAGGAATGGCGCCCCGGCGGCCTAGTGGTCGGCGACCCGCTGACGCTGGACGACAAAGACCAACCAGCACGCAAGCGTGCGCACGCCTTCGCCCGCCAACTGCGCGAGCGCTACGCGCTGCCGGTCGTCCTGATCGATGAGCGCTCCAGCTCGGTAGAGGCTGCGCAGCGTTTCGCGCGCGAGCGCGCCCATGGGCGTAAACGCCGCCGCGATGCCGAAGCGCTCGACGCGATGGCCGCTGCGGTGATCGTCGAACGCTGGTTGGCCGCGCCCGACCAAGCCACTCTTCTTCCCTGACACTCCCGACCTGCGATGACCACCATGCAACTCGATTCGGACGGACGCCTGCGCCATCTGCTCACCCTGGAAGGACTGCCGCGTACCACGCTCCTGCAATTGCTTGACCGCGCCGGCCAGATCCGCGACGCGGCGGTGGGGCGCGTGGGCAAGCGCAGCGTGCTGGCGGGCACCGCGGTGTGCACGCTGTTCTTCGAACCCTCTACGCGCACGCGCAGTTCCTTCCATCTGGCGGCGCAGCGACTGGGCGCGGACGTACTCAATTTCGATGCCTCCACCTCATCCACCCGCAAGGGCGAAACCGCGCGCGACACGCTGAAGAATCTCGAAGCGATGGGCGTGCGCGGCTTCGTGGTGCGCCACCCCGACGACGGCGCGGTGGAAGCGCTGGCCGCGGCCGCGGGCGAGGGCACCGCCTTGATCAATGCGGGCGACGGGCGTAGCGCGCATCCCACCCAGGGCCTGCTCGACATGCTCACCCTGCGCCAGGCCAAAGGCACCGATTTTTCCAAGCTCAAGGTCGTCATCGTCGGCGACGTCAAACACTCGCGCGTAGCGCGCTCGGACCTGCATGCCCTGCGCACGCTGGGCGCCGGCGAAATCCGCGTCTGCGGCCCGGCGAGCCTGCTGCCCGATGACGGCATGCTCGACGGCTGCGTGGTCGGCCAGGATTTCGATGCCATGCTCGAGGGCGCCGATGCGCTGATGATGCTGCGCCTGCAGCGCGAGCGCATGGAAGAAGGCCTGGTGCCGTCCCTGGAGCAATATCACACCGAATATGGTCTGACCCGCGAGCGTCTTGCGCGCGCCGGCCGCGATGCCGCAGTGCTGCACCCGGGCCCGATCAACCGCGGTGTGGAAATCACCGATGAAGTGGCCGATGGCGCGCAATCTTGCGTGTTGCGGCAGGTCGCCAACGGCGTCGCCGTGCGCATGGCGGTGCTGGAAACCTTGCTGGGCTAAAAGCGGCTGGGCATTAGGGGTGTTAGCCGCTCCAAAAGCGGCAACGCGACCGCGCACCCAACGCGCGGTCGCCTTTGATCTATGAAGCGTTGATTGCGAAGAGACAGCAGCTTCTTGCCGAACGCGTACCTTGGTCCGCTGCGCGGTCGCGTTTGTTGCGCAACTCAGTCAGTGCGAACCAGTAGTCGCAGGCTGTCGGATGCACCTGGCGATCTGCTCTTGCGATTCCTCATTCCCCATTGCCGATTCCAGCACCACCGGCTAACACCCACTCACCTATCGTGACGGCTTCTTTCAGCGCAGGAGATCGCAATGGGTATTTCACGTTACGCCACCGCTCACTGGGAAGGCGACCTCAAGACTGGCAAGGGTAAGCTCAGCACGCCGCAGAGCGGCTTGATGGACGACACCCGTTATGCCTTCAGCAGCCGCTTCGGCGATGAGAAGGGCACCAATCCGGAAGAGCTCATCGCCGCCGCGCATGCCGGCTGTTTCACCATGGCGTTGTCTGCGCAGTTGACTGAGGCTGGTTTTCCGCCGACCTCGTTGGATACGCGCGCCGATGTGGATTTGTCGATGGAAGGCGGCCCGCAGTTGTCGCAGATCCGTCTTACGCTCAAGGCCGTCGTGCCGGGCATCGACGAAGCCACGTTCCGTGAGTTGGCCGATGCCGCCAAGAAAAATTGCCCGGTGTCCAAGGCGCTGAGCGCTGTGCCGATCAGCCTGGAAACCGAGTTTTCCAGCTGAGGCCGACACCGCTGCAACGCGCCGGTACACGCGCACGGCGCGCGCAGCTGGCGGCAACCTGAATAGGGCTTTTTGAGACCGGTTTGGTTCAGGGCGGTTTCACTGGCACAGGCCGAGCATCGGCAGCGTGTCCTCCCTATGAAGCTGCCGCAATGAAAACTCTCGTGCTTGGTGCTCTGGTGATGGGTCTGGTCGTGGCGGGTAACGCCACGGCACAGCGCTATGACAGCGGCTACAGCAATTACGGCCGCAGCGGCTACGAGGATGGTCGTTACGAATATGCGCGCGTCGTGCGCGTGGATCCGATCATCGTTGCCGATTCGTACAACGAACGCACCAGCGAACGTTGCTACGACCGTCCTGCCGACGGTTACTACACCAGCAACGGCGGCTACTACCGCGACGGCGGCTACGGCCAGTCCGGTGTGTCCAATCGCGGTGTCGCCAGTGTCATCGGCGGTATCGCGGGCGCAGTGCTGGGCAGCCAGGTCGGCGGCGGTAACGGTCGTCTGGTGGGTACCGCCGTGGGCACCATGGCGGGTGTCGCAGCGGGCCGTTCTATCTATGAAGCCAACAACCGGACTTACCAGGGAAACGTCAGGGTCTGCGAACCGGTGTCGTACCGCCGCGAACGCGACCGCGTGGATGGCTATGACGTGACCTACGAATACGCTGGCCGGACGTATCACACGCATAGCGATTACAACCCGGGCGACCGCATCCGGGTGCGCGTCGACGTGCGCCCTGACTGATCAATTGCTGAGGCACTGGTACCGCTAGTTGATTGCGGCATCGGGTTGAACAAGAACGCTGCGGGCAACCGCAGCGTTCTTGTTTTTGAGGCAATGATTGCGGCTGCAGTGGTGCGCTGTGGTAGCGCCTAGAGGCTTTGATCGAAGCGATGCACTGTGCTGCACCGCACGCGTCTGACCATTGGCGCACCGGTCATGACCGGTCATCGAGCAGCACTGGTAGGCAATGTGTGGCTCTGTCTTGAATCCCGCGCGGCAATCTTGTTACCCGCTCTACGCCCAATCCAGCGTGCCGCGAATCACCGTCTGGACCTGGCCGCCCGACCATACGTCGCCGTCGGCATCGATATGCAGTTCCAGCAGGGCGTCGAAGCCAATTTCGCGGCCCTGGCTCACCACATAGCGGCGATCGGTGCCGGGCAACGCGTGACGGCTGTCCAGCCATGCGGCGAGCACCGCATTGGCCGCGCCCGATGCCGCATCTTCGAAGCGCCGACCATTGCCGACGAAGGCGCGCACCGCCAGATCGTAAGCGCCCGGTACGGCGGCGCGGGCATAGGCAAATACCCCCATGCTGCCGGTGGATTCGGCCAATGCAGCGATCGCGTCCCAGTCCGGTTGCATGCCGCGCAGCGTGGCTTCGCTGCCCAGTTCCACCACCCACCACGTGCGGCCGCCGTCCATCAGCGCAGGCGGCAACGTGCCCAACGGCCAACCATGCAACGCATCGCGCAGGCGCGTGTCGTCGGCGTGCACCTGCTCGGCAACGCGCGCGCGCGGCGTGCGGATTGCGATGCTGCGGTGACCGTTGCGCTGCTCCACACGCAGCGGTAACTGACCGGCGATGCCATCCTGCACCAACACGCCATCGACCGGTGCAGCCAAGCCAGCTTCAAGTACGGCATGGGCGGTGCCCACACTGGGATGGCCGGCAAACGGCACCTCTTTTTGCGGCGAAAACATACGCAGCCGGTAGCTGCCGTGCGCGTTTTCGGACGGGAACACGAAGGTGGTTTCCGGCAGTTTGGTCCAGCGCGCGATGGCCTGCATCGCCGCATCGTCCAGACCCTGGGCATCCAGCACCACGGCCAACGGATTGCCGCTGCCGGGGCGGGCGGAAAACACATCCAGTTGCAGGAAGCGGCGAGTGGTCATGGGCGTCGATCTGCAGGAAGGGCGCGACAGCTTACCAATCGATGCGGCCATCGATCACCTGCAGCGTCGTTCCGCCGATCCAAACTTCGCCATGCTCGTCCACCTCGATATGGACGCGGCCATCGCGGCCGACCTCGCGGCCCTGACTGGCGACATAGCGCGATTGCGTCCCGGGCAGGCGGCCTTCGCCATGCAGGCGGGCGGCAATGCAGGCATTGGCGCTGCCAGTGACAGGGTCTTCGGGAATGCCATCGCCGGGGCAGAAGGCGCGAACCACGAGGTCTGCTTGGCCGTCGTGCAGGGGCGCGTAGATCGCCAGCCCGGTGGCGGCGCTGGCCTGGGTCAGGCGGGCAATGGCGGCAAGGTCCGGGGTTGCCTGCCGTACCGCCTGCGCGTCGGCCAATTCCAGCAACCACCAGTTCGGGCCGTTGTTCCAGAGCGCAGCCGGCTGTAGACCCACGCGCAGTTCGGCGCAGGCCGCATGCAATGCGTCGGCGTATGTATCACCTGTGTCGATGGCGCGTGCGCGCGGCGCGCGTAGCCGCACCAATCAAGGCGCCGTGCCGGTCGAACACCTCTACCGGCAGCACGCCGGCCGCGCATTGCTGGCGAAGCTGGCCGTCGGGTTTGTAGGCGGTCACGCCGTGGGTCACCGCTGCCCACGCCGCGCCGACGCTGGGATGTCCGGCAAACGGCAGCTCGGCGCGTGGAGTGAAGATGCGGATGTGGTAATCGGCATCGGGCACGCTGACCGGCAGGAAGAAGACCGTCTCCGACAGGTTCAGCCACGCGGCAATCTGCTGCATCTGCTCGGACGCCAACGTCTCTGCCTGGAAGACCACGCCCAGCGGGTTGCCGCTGCCGGCCTGGCCGGCGAAAACATCCAGTTGCAGATAACGGTGCTTGCTCATGGCGGCTAAATCTCGTCGAAAGAGGGGGCGCCGATGGTTGCAGTGCAAACCGACGCGGCAGTGGACGTGGCGACCCGCGCGCTGTGATCGCACGCGGGGTCATGCGAGCGGCATTGGCAGTAGAATCGGAAGTTCCGCTCGGCGTACCGGGCATCTTTCTCCCATCCTAAACACCTATCTCAATGTCAGCTCCCCACTCTACCGATCGTTGGATCGTCCTCAAGTTCGGCGGCACCTCGGTGTCGCGTCGTCATCGCTGGGACACGATTGGAAAACTGGCGAGCAAACGGGCGAGCGAAACCGGCGGTCGCGTGCTGGTGGTGGTGTCCGCATTGTCGGGCGTGACCAACGAGCTCACCGCCATTGCCGATGGCGCTGCCGACAGCGCACAGCGCGTGGCAGCACTGGAACAACGCCATCGTGAGTTTTTGGCCGAGCTCGAGCTGGACGCCGATGCGGTGCTGGGCGAGCGGCTGGCCGCACTGCACGCGTTGCTTGGCGACGTGCGCGCTGCAGCGCGCACGCTGGATTGGCAGGCCGAGGTGTTGGGGCAGGGCGAGTTGCTGTCGTCCACCATCGGTGCGGCGTATCTGCATGCCAGCGGCCTGGACATGGGCTGGCTGGATGCGCGCCAGTGGTTGTCGGCGTTGCCGCCGCAGCCCAATCAGAGCGAATGGTCCAGGCGCTTGTCGGTGTCGTGCCAATGGCAGTCCGACGCTGATTGGCGCGCGCGTTTCGCTACGCAGCCCACGCGCTTGTTGATCACCCAGGGCTTCATTTCGCGGCACGCCGACGGCGGCACCGCGATTCTGGGCCGCGGCGGTTCGGACACCTCGGCGGCGTACTTCGGCGCGTTGCTCGGCGCCAGCCGGGTGGAAATCTGGACCGACGTGCCCGGCATGTTCAGCGCCAACCCGAAAGAAGTGCCGGACGCGCGCCTGCTGACCCGGCTGGACTATTACGAAGCGCAGGAGATCGCCACCACCGGCGCCAAGGTGCTGCATCCGCGGTCGATCAAACCGTGCCGCGATTCCGGCGTGCCGATGGCGATCCTGGATACCGAGCGCCCCGATCTGCCGGGCACCAGCATCGACGGCAATGCCGAGCCGGTGTTGGGCGTCAAGGCGATCAGCCGCCGCAACGGCATCGTGCTGGTGTCCATGGAAGGCATCGGCATGTGGCAGCAGGTCGGCTTCCTGGCAGACGTGTTCACACTGTTCAAGAAGCATGGGCTGTCGGTGGATTTGATCGGCTCGGCCGAGACCAACGTCACCGTGTCGCTGGATCCTTCGGAAAATCTGGTCAACACCGATGTGCTGGCGGCGTTGTCGGCGGATCTGTCGCAGATCTGCAAGGTCAAGATCATTGTTCCGTGCGCAGCCATCACCTTGGTCGGGCGCGGCATGCGCTCGCTGCTGCACAAGCTCTCCGACGTGTGGGCCACGTTCGGGCAGGAACGCGTGCACATGATTTCGCAGTCGTCCAACGACTTGAACCTGACCTTCGTCATCGACGAATCCGATGCAGACGGCTTGCTGCCGATCTTGCACGCGGAACTGATCGACAGCGGTGCGATGCCAGTCAGCGAAGGCGATGTATTCGGCCCGCGCTGGCGCGAGATCATCGGCTCGGTGCGTCCGCGACCCACGCCGTGGTGGCATGCCGAGCGCGCGCATCTATTGTCGCTGTCCAAGGCCGGTACGCCGCGCTACGCGTACCACCTGCCCACCGTGCGTGCGCGTGCGCATGCGCTGGCGCAGATTGCCGCTGTGGATCAGCGTTATTACGCGATCAAGGCCAACGCGCATCCGGCCATTTTGATGGCGCTGGAGCAGGCTGGCTTCGGGCTGGAATGCGTCTCGCATGGTGAATTGCGCCGCGTGTTCGATACCTTGCCGGAGCTGTCGCCGCGGCGCGTGTTGTTCACCCCGAGTTTCGCGCCGAAGGCCGAGTACGAAGCCGGATTCGCGCTCGGTGTGACCGTCACCGTGGACAACGTCGAAGCGTTGCGGCGCTGGCCGGAGGTATTCCGCGGCCGCAACGTGTGGCTGCGTATCGACCTGGGGCACGGCGACGGCCATCACGAGAAGGTCAACACCGGTGGCAAGGCTTCCAAGTTCGGGCTGTCGTCTACGCGCGTGGATGAGTTCGTTGAAGTGGCGCGCACGTTGGAGGTCACCATCACCGGCGTGCATGCGCACCTGGGCAGTGGCGTGGAGACTGGCGAGCATTGGCGGATGATGTACGACGAACTGGCTGGCTTTGCGCGCCGCATCGGCACAGTGGAGACCATCGATATCGGTGGCGGCTTGCCGATTCCGTACAGCGCCGAAGACGAGCCGTTCGATCTGGATGTGTGGGCCAAGGGCCTGGCCGAGGTCAAGGCCGTGCATCCGGGCTACCGCCTGGCGATCGAGCCGGGTCGCTATCTGGTGGCCGAAGCCGGCGTGCTGCTGGCCAGCGTCACCCAGGTGATCGAAAAGGATGGCGTACAGCGTGTGGGCCTGGATGCGGGCATGAACACGTTGATTCGCCCAGCGTTGTACGACGCCTGGCACGACATCGAAAATCTCAGCCAGCTCGACGCGCCGGCCGATGGCACGTTCGATATCGTTGGGCCGATCTGTGAATCGTCGGATGTGTTCGGCAAGCGCCGCAGCCTGCCTGCGGCCACCGCGCCGGGCGATGTGGTGCTGGTGGCCGATACCGGCGCGTACGGCTATTCGATGGCCAGTACCTACAACCAACGCGAGTTGCCGCGCGAAGAGGTGATCGATGCGCCCGCTGGCTGAGTTCGTTTTACTCAGCACGCTGGCCGGTGGCGTGGCGATGGTGTTCTCCACCGCCATCGACATCGCCGGGCAACCGATGCCGTGGACCGACAGCCTGAAGTGGGTGCTGCCCGCGTTGGTTGCTGCCGGCATCGGCGCATGGAGCGCAGCGTTCTGGCAGCGTCGGCGCGCCGGACGCGCGTCAGCGCAGCGTGCCGGTGGCATGGCCTTGTGTACGGTGGTGTTGAGTGCGCTTGGTTATTTGCCGGCCTTGCTGCTGTATCTGCTGGTCGCGTTGGCAGTCACCGGCGATGCGAAGGTGATTCGCTCGGACGTGATGCTGCTGTTGTTCGTGATCGGTTGCCTGCCACTGCTGTGGGCGGCGGTGCCGTTTTCCATGATTGAATATGTCCTGTGCCGGCGTTATCTGCGTCGCGTACGTGTTCCTGCAGGTAGTCCATGAGCGCTTTCGACAAACACCAGATTTCCACCTTCCGTTTCGTGCGTTGCGCACTCGACGCGCAGACCGGCGTGGCGACGCTGGTGTATGCTGTCGATCAAGGGCCGGAACTGGTCGAGACCGTTGCGGTGCCGGGTGCACCGTTTGCGCTGGGCGGCGCGAATGCCACCGCCGTGCAGCAGGCGTTGCAGCTGCTGCATCTGATCGCAGGCGTGAGTTATTTCAAGGCAGCGGTGCCGCCGAACATCGCCATCGATAGTTACAGCATCGATGCCGAGACTGCCGCATTGGTGGAAAGCGTGTACCTGCACGGCCTGGGCGAATTTGCGTACCGCAATGGCTTGAATCTGCACGGCAAGATCCGCTTTCCGGTAGCTGGGCAGTCCTTTGCCGCTGCGCCGGCTTTGGGGCTGCGCGAGCATGCGCTGGTGGCAATCGGTGGTGGCAAGGATTCCTTGGTCAGTATCGAGGCCCTGCGCCAGGCCGGCGTGGAGCAGACCGTCAGCTGGATCGGTGGCTCGCAACTGATCCGTGCCTGCGCCGAGCGCACCGGTCTGCCGGTGCTCAACATCGGCCGCGTGCTGGCGCCGGAATTGTTCGAGCTCAATCGCCAGGGCGCCTGGAACGGCCATATCCCGGTCACCGCGGTGAACTCGGCCATTCTGGTGCTGGCAGCGCTGCTTAACGGCGTGGACCAGGTGGTGTTCTCCAACGAACGTTCGGCCAGTTATGGCAGCCAGATTCCTGGCACCGGCGAGGTCAATCACCAGTGGTCCAAGGGCTGGGCATTCGAGCAAGCGTTCGGCGATTACGTGCAACGGCATGTAGCGGCGGATCTGCGTTATTACTCGTTGCTGCGGCCGCTGTCCGAATTGGCCGTGGCACGGCAATTCGCCAAGACCGATCACTACGACGCGCATTTTTCCAGCTGTAATCGCAACTTCCACATCATGGGCGAGCGCCCGGTGCATCGCTGGTGCGGCGTGTGCCCAAAGTGTCATTTCGTGTTTCTGGCGCTGGCACCCTTCATGCCCAAGACACGGCTGGTCAACATCTTCGGGCGCAATCTGCTCGACGATGCGACGCAGGCAGGCGGCTACGATGCGCTGCTGGAATTCCAGGATCACAAGCCGTTCGAATGCGTGGGCGAAGGCCGCGAATCGCGCGCGGCAATGGCAGTGCTGGCCAACCGCGCCGAATGGAAGGAGGACGCATTGGTGAAGCGCTTCATCCGCGATATCCAGCCGCAGCTCGACCCGAATGACCTGCAGGTCGAGGCGCTCATGGCCATCGATGGCGAGCACCGGATTCCGTCGACGCTGTGGGAGCGCGTGCGTGCGAATTTCGCAGCTTGAAGGCAAGGCGGTTGCGTTGTGGGGCTGGGGACGCGAAGGACGCGCGGCGTATCGCGTCCTGCGCGCGCAGCTGCCCACCCAATCGCTGACAGTGTTCTGCAACGCTGAAGAGGCGCGCGAACTCGAATCGCTTGCAGACGCAGCCTTGCACGTGGAACCCGATGCCAGCGCGCAGGCGTTGGGGCGGTTTGAGATCGTGGTGAAGTCGCCCGGCATCAGCCCGTATCGCGCCGAGGCACTGGCCGCCGCCGCGCAGGGCACGCAATTCATTGGCGGCACCGCGCTGTGGTTTGCCGAACACGCGCAGCCGGACGGCAGTGTGCCCGGTGTCATCTGCATTACCGGCACCAAGGGCAAGAGCACCACCACGGCACTGCTGGCGCATGTGCTGCGCGCGGCCGGGCATCGCACCGCATTGGTCGGCAATATCGGTCAGCCCTTGCTGGAAGTGCTGGCACCGCAGCCGCCACCGGCGTATTGGGCAATCGAGTTGTCCAGCTATCAAACCGGTGATGTCGGACGCAGCGGCGCGCGCCCCGAGCTGGCGCTGGTGCTGAATCTATTTCCCGAGCATCTGGACTGGCACGGCGATGAGGCGCGCTATGTGCGCGACAAGCTGTCGCTGGTAACCGAAGGCCGGCCGCGGCTCGCCTTGCTCAACGCTGCCGATCCGCTTCTTGCCAGTTTGCAGCTGCCCGACAGCCAGGTGCTGTGGTTCAACCATCCCGAGGGCTGGCACTTGCGTGGCGATGTGGTCTATCGCGGCGAACAAGCCATTTTCGATACCGCCGAGGTGCCGCTGCCGGGCGAGCACAACCGTCGCAATCTTTGCGCGGTGCTCGCGGCAGTGGAAGCGCTTGGCCTGGATGCGGCAGCGCTGGCGCCGGCGGCCTTGAGCTTTCGTCCGTTGCCGAACCGGCTGCAGTTGCTCGGCAGCGTGGACGGCATCCATTACGTCAACGACTCCATCAGCACCACGCCGCATGCCTCGCTGGCCGCGCTGGCGTGCTTCTCCCAGCGGCGTGTCGCATTGTTGGTGGGTGGACATGACCGCGGGTTGGATTGGCAGGATTTTGCCCAGCACATGGCGCAGCAGGCGCCGCTGGAAATCGTCACCATGGGCGCCAATGGCCCGCGCATCCATGCGCTACTGGCGCCGCTGGCCGAGGCGGGGCGCTTCGGTTTGCATGCCGCCAACGATCTGGAACACGCCATGCAGCTGGCGCGCGATGCGCTGGGCGAGCACGGTGGTGTGGTGCTGCTCTCGCCGGGGGCACCCAGTTTCGGCGCCTACAGCGACTACGTTGCACGCGGCCGGCACTTTGCGCAGCTGGCAGGGTTCGATCCGGCGGCGATCAGCGCGATCCCCGGCTTAGGCCTGCACTCAGGCAACTGACAAACCGACTTCGCTCACCGCCAGAAGTGCGGCGTCGGTGCTCGGAGTCGGCGAGTACTGCTCGCTGCAGTTGCTTTGCGCTGTCCACGTTCACCTAAACGTGCGAGCGAGGTCGTGTTGGCTGCTTCAACTCCAACGCCGCTGCGTCGATACGCTCGAAGTGAAACCGGCACGCTCAGCAACCGGAGATGTGCCCGGTACGCGTCGACCAACCAACTGCGGCGCAGTTGCCGGAAGTGGCGATGATGACCTCTCCTGCACGGCAGCAGCGCCTACACTCGCCCCACCATCCTGGGAGCAAGCACATGGACAAGCAACAGATATGGCGTGGCGTTGGATTGATCGGTGTCCTGGCCTCGCTGGCCTTCCCCGCAGGTGCGGCGATGCAGGCCAAGCCGCTGGAATGGACGATCGGCAAGGACACCTATAGCGGCGTGCTGGTGTACGACGATGCCGGCGATGCCAAGCGCCCGGGACTGGTGATGGTGCCCAACTGGCGCGGCGTCAACGACTCGGCGGTGACCAAGGCCAAGCAGCTGGCCGGCGACGATTACGTGGTGCTGGTGGCCGACGTGTATGGCAAGGGCAAGCGTCCAGCCAACGACAGCGAGGCCGGGCAGTTCGCCGGCGCCCTGAAGAAGGATCCGCCGGAGCTGCGCGCACGCGCGCTGAAAGCGGTGGATGTGCTCAAGGCGCAGGCCGGCAAGGCGCCGCTGGATGCATCACGTATCGGTGCGGTGGGGTTCTGCTTCGGCGGCACCACGGTGCTGGAGCTGGTGCGCTCAGGCGCGCAGCTGGCCGGTGTGGTCAGCCTGCACGGCGGTATCGCCACACCTAGCCCGGCCGCTGCCGGCGCGGCCAAAACGCCGCTGCTGGTGCTCAACGGCGCCGACGACAAGAGCGTGAGCAAGGCGGACATCGCCGCCTTCGAAACCGAAATGAATGCTGCAGGCGCCGACTGGCAGTTCGTCAATTTCAGCGGCGCGGTGCATTGCTTTGCCGAAGCCGATGCCAACAGCCCGCCCGGTTGCCTGTACAACCCGCGCGCGGCCAAGCGTGCGTACCGCATGCTGGGCGACTTTTTCGATGAGCGATTTGGTCAATAACCGGCATTGGTGATTCGGGGTTCGGCACTGGCAAGAGCGCGGTCCCGTCCTTCAACCAATCAACCCACTGAGTCCGTGCTCAGCGATGTGCACGGACCAGTGGTGCGGCCATCGAATGTCAGGATGCGTAAAAGCATGAGCGAAGCTGCTTTTGCGAATTCCCAATCCCCATTCCGTCCGGAGCGCCCAGCGCTCCGGATCAGTGCGTGCGTTCGACCGCATAGCGCGCCAGGCCGCGCAGCGCCGCCACTGCAGGGCTGTGCGGCACGGTGTCCAGGGCTTGTTCGGCAGCGGCAGCGTATTCGGCGGCGCGCCGGCGGCTGTAGTCCAGTCCGCCGGTGGCGTGGATGGCGGCCAATACTTCCGGCATCGCCGCCGCATCGCCTTGTTCGACGATCTGTCGCAGGCGCTCGCGGGTGGTCGAATCCGAATGTGCCATCGCGTGGATCAACGGCAGCGTGGCCTTGCCTTCGGCCAGGTCGTCGCCCAGGTTCTTGCCCAGATCCGCGGCTTCGGCTGCGTAATCGAGCACGTCGTCGGCGATCTGGAACGCGAAGCCCAGCTGCATGCCGTAGTCGTAAAGCCGTTGCTGCACATCGGCATCCGCGCCCGAGGCCAATGCACCCAGACGGGTGCCGGCGGCGAACAGCACGGCGGTCTTGCGCTCGATCACGCGCAGGTAGGCGGCTTCGTCGGTGTCGGGGTTATGCACGTGCAGCAGTTGCAATACCTCGCCTTCGGCGATGCGGTTGGTGGTGTCTGCCAGGATCTGCATCACTTCCATGCGATCCAGCTCAACCATCAACTGGAAGCTGCGCGAGTACAGAAAGTCGCCGACCAGCACGCTGGGCGCATTGCCCCATAGCGCGTTGGCGGTGCTGCGCCCGCGGCGCAGATCCGATTCGTCCACCACGTCGTCGTGCAACAGCGTGGAGGTGTGGATGAACTCGATGATCGCCGCCAACTGGTGATGCTCCGGGCCGGAGCCGCCAGCGGCATGGCCGGCCAGCATCACCAGCATCGGACGCAGGCGTTTGCCACCGGCGGAGATGATGTGATCGGCGATCTGGTTGATCAGCACGACGTCCGAGGCCAGGCGGCGGCGGATCAGCGCGTCGACCGCAGCCATGTCGGGCGCGGCGAGGGACTGGATCTGGGGCAGGCCCAGGACGGTGGGGAGGTCTTCGGCGATGGTCATGCGCAGCAGTTCGTGATGTGCATCGATTATAGGTGCCCGGGCCGGATCCGTCCCGCCGGGCGCAACCGGTGTCTTCACATTTGCCGCCCCGCGCAGTCGGGTCTAACCAGTAAAGGCCTGTCCGTGCTGGATTTCCGACCTTTGGCAGGGCGCTTGCCCGGCCCCCGCGCGCGGCAACCTGCCAGGACCGCCGAGGGGCAGGTGCGGTAACATTGCCGCACAAACATTCATCGCTGTGTGCCCCGGCGCCAGCGCATCATTTCGGAAGCACCTATGGCCCGCGGCATCAACAAAGTCATCCTCGTCGGCAACCTCGGCAACGATCCCGACACCAAGTACACCCAGGCCGGCATGGCGATCACCCGCGTCAGCCTGGCCACCACCAGCATGCGCAAGGACCGCGAAGGCAATAACCAGGAGCGCACCGAGTGGCATCGCGTGGTGTTCTTCGGAAAGCTGGGCGAAATCGCCGGCGAGTACCTGCGCAAGGGCTCGCAGGTGTATGTCGAAGGCGAACTGCGCTACGACAAGTACACCGGTCAGGACGGCGTGGAAAAGTACAGCACCGATATCGTGGCCAACGAGATGCAGATGCTCGGCGGCCGTGGTGAAGGCGGCGGCGGTGGCGGCATGGGCGGCGATCGCCCACAGCGCGCACAGGCCCCGCGTCAGCAAGGCGGCGGTGGCGGGCAGGGTGGCGGTGGATACGGCGGCGGTGGCGGTGGCGGTGGTCAGGACTATGCGCCGCGTCGTCAGCAGCCGGCCCAGCAGCAGTCGGCACCGCCGATGGACGACTTTGCCGACGACGATATTCCGTTCTAGAGGATACCTTTTTAGATATGTAAACAGAGGCTTTTGGCGCATTTGCCAAGGGCCTTTTTTATCTGCGTTGCTGGGCGTGGATGCCCTTATTGCGGTCAGCGTGAAGAAATCGGATCGGTGGAATAGAGATGTCGGTGCGCGCCTGAGTGCCTCAGGGAGTGAAGATGCATTCCGCTCGCGATCCAGGTCGGCACCGCAATGTTTTAGGCCGGCGCACTTTCGGTGACGCACGGTGGTGACGACCTTTCCGGTACCAATGGCTAATGCGCATGTGGTTTCTGGACTACGCCTCGGCGCTGATCGGTTGCTGGTCCGTGTTGCCAAGCGACGAGCGCGAGCACCTGCGCGCACAGGAATTCGATCACTTGGGTGGGCCGGAAGACTACGGCACGTCCGATTGGCCGGGGTGGGAGAAGTGCATTGGCAAGTCCGACCACCACAGCCGACGCTCAAAGACGCTGACGGGTAGGTTTACCTGATTCAGTCGACTACCGGCACTGCAAGATCGGGTCGTCCCGCCTCGTGCCGAATCGCTCAAGACAGTTGCAGTGCGCGAACCCGGAGCCGCTCAGGCTGCGGCATCAATGTGCTTCCGCGCATGCGTGGCAGGACGAACTGTCGCTCCATGCCAGGTTCGCCGAAAGCGAGTCGGGAACGCGTGGCTGGATCCTCTGAGATAGGCTGGGACGACCGCAGGAGAAACCGGGCGCTAGCGCGATGGTAGGCGTTAACACGTTGCCTGTTTGCGTGCGGAGCTGCTGACACAAGATCCCGATCGACATGGCCGGGATGGGCTGGGATTGTCTCGCTGTCCACCTTCTGCGACGCCCGACATTCCATCACCGTCCTGCAGCGACAGGCGCGACAGGGGTTTTGCCCTGCAGCAGGAATTTCGTGCACTGCGGCTTGCAAAAAAGCAATTCCCTACTTTATGGTGCAATCGATTGAATTGCGGCGAATGCCTAGCATTTGATACCGGTTGGGAGGCCGGAAAACGGATGTCTATCCAATCGAGCGGGCCGTCGCCGGCCGTGGGGTTCACGCGGCGAGATGCGCTGCGCGTTGCCGTTGCCGGGAGCGTTGGCCTCGGCGTCGTGGGCATGTTGCCTGCGTCTGCCGTTGCTGCTGCCGCGCCGCGCAAGGGCAACCTGAAGCATTCCGTGGCTCGCTGGACGTTTCCGCAGCAGTCGATCGCCCAGCTTTGCCAGACGGTGAAGGGTCTCGGGTTCGCCGCCATCGATCTGGTCGGCCCTGCGGATTGGCCCACGCTGAAGGCCAACGGCGTCTACAGCGCGATGTGCAACGGCGCGGAGATGGGGCTGGACAAGGGCTTCGCCGGAACTCAGTTCCACGACCAGCTGGTCGAGCGCTACACGCGGCACATCGACCTGGTCGCCGATGCCGGCTATCGCAACCTCATCTGTTTTTCCGGCAACCGCAACGGGATGGATCCCCAGCAAGGCATGGCCCACGCCGAAGCCGGACTCAAGCGCATCCTCGGCCATGCCGAGAAGCGCGGCGTGGTGTTGGTGATGGAACTGCTGAACTCCAAGGTCGATCACCCGGACTACCTGTGCGACCACTCGGCATGGGGCGTGGAACTGTGCCGACGGATCGGCTCGGACCATTTCGGCCTGCTGTACGACATCTACCACATGCAGATCATGGAGGGCGACATCATCGCCACCATCGGCAAGCATCACGCGTGCTTCAAGCATTACCACACCGCAGGCGTGCCTGGCCGGCACGAGATCGGAGACGATCAGGAACTGCACTATCCCGCCATCTGTCGCGCGATCCGCGATACCGGTTTCGACGGCTATCTGGCGCAGGAATTCATTCCTTCCGCGCCCGATCCCGTCGGCTCGCTGCGCGAGGCGATCCGCCTCTGCGACGTCTGAAACGCTATCCACCGAGGTGAAGTAGAACCCATGGCAGACAATCACTACGACGCCATCGTCGTTGGCTCGGGAATCAGTGGCGGTTGGGCGGCGAAGGAGCTGACCGAGAAAGGCCTCAAGGTCCTGATGCTGGAACGCGGGCGCAACATCGAGCACGTCAAGGACTATGTCAACGCGATGAAGGAAGGGTGGGATTTCCCGCACCACAACCAGCCGACCCAGGCGATGAAGGCCGACTATCTGGTGTTGAAGCGCGACTACGGCCTGGTCGAAAACCTGCAGGGCATGTGGGCCAACGAAAAAGAATCGCCCTACACCGAGATCAAGCGATTCGACTGGTTCCGCGGCTATCACGTGGGCGGCCGATCGCTGATGTGGGGACGGCAGAGCTATCGCCTGTCGGACCTGGATTTCCAGGCCAACCTCAAGGACGGCATCGCCACCGATTGGCCGATCCGTTACGCCGACATCGCGCCCTGGTACGACTACGTGGAGAGGTTCGCCGGCATCGCCGGCACGCGCGAGGGCCTGGACGTGTTGCCCGACGGCGAGTTCCTGCCGCCGATCCCGTTGAACATCGTCGAGAAGGACGTGGCCGCGCGGATCAAGAAGGCCTTTGGCGGGACCAGGCACCTGATCCACTCGCGTACCGCCAATATCACCCAGCCCATGGTCGAGCAGGGCCGCGTCAACTGCCAGTATCGCAACAAGTGCATCCTGGGCTGTCCTTTCGGCGCCTACTTCTCGACCCAGTCGGCGACGCTGCCGGCGGCGATGAAGACGGGCAACCTGACCTTGCGGCCCTTCTCGATCGTCAAGGAAGTGCTCTACGACAAGGACCGCAAGCGTGCGCGCGGCGTGGAGATCATCGATGCCGAGAGCGGACAGACCTATCAGTACACGGCCAAGGTCATTTTCCTCAATGCGTCTTCGTTCAACTCGAGCTGGCTGCTGATGAACTCGGCCACCGATGTCTGGGAAGGCGGGCTGGGGTCTTCGTCCGGCGAGCTGGGGCACAACGTGATGGACCATCATTTCGGCGCGGGCGCCTCCGGCCGGGTCGAGGGCTTTGAGGACAAGTACTACTTCGGCCGTCGTCCCTGCGGCTTCTACATTCCGCGGTTCCGTAATGTCGCTGCGGACAGGCGCGGCTACCTGCGCGGGTTCGGCTACCAGGGCGGCGCCAGCCGCACTGGCTGGTCGCGCGAGATCGCCGAACTGAACATCGGTGCCGACCTGAAGGACGCGCTGACCCTGCCGGGCGACTGGCGCATCGGCATGACCGGATTCGGCGAAATGCTGCCTCACCACGACAATACGATTCGCCTGGATCCGCAGCGCAAGGACAAATGGGGGTTGCCGGTGCTGGCGATGGATGTCGCGTTGCGCGCGAACGAAAAGGCTATGCGCAAGGACATGGCCGCCGATGCCGCCGAGATGTTCGAGGCGGCCGGGGTCAAGGACGTGCAGATGCACGACGACGACTACGCGCCGGGCAAGGGCATTCACGAGATGGGCACCGCCCGCATGGGGCGCGACCGCAAGAATTCTGTACTGAACCAGCACAACCAGGTGTGGGACGCGGCAAACGTCTACGTGACCGACGGCGCGTGCATGACCTCCAGCGCCTGCGTCAATCCCTCGCTGACCTACATGGCGCTGACGGCGCGGGCAGCGGACCATGCGGTGCGCGAACTGAAAGCGGGGAACCTGTGATGGAACGCCGCGAACTGCTGAAGATGATCGTCGCCGCCACGGGCGCGGCCATGGTCGGCCTGCCCGCGCTCGTGCAGGGGCAGACGCCGGCCGCGGGGACGAAACCGATCTTCTCCGCTGCCGAGGTCGGCTTGCTCGACGAGATCGCCGAGACCATCCTGCCGCGGACCAAGACCCCGGGAGCGAAGGACGCCGGCGCGGGCCAGTTCATGGCGCGATTGGTCACCGATTGCTACACCTCCCGCGAGCAGGCCACGTTCCGCGCCGGCCTGGCTGACATCGACAAACGCGCCGGCGGCCGGTTCGTGTCGCTGACGCCGCAGGCGCGCACCGAGTTGTTGCGCGTGCTGGACGCGGAAGCCCGCAAGCATCTGGTCAGGGTGACCGAGACGGGCACTCCCAAAGCGCTGGCCGCGATGCCGCATGCCTTCACGATGATCAAGCAATTGACCATCTTCAGCTTCTTCACCTCGAAGGTTGGTGCGACCGAGGTGCTGCGATACGTCGCCGTGCCGGGTCGCTACGACGGCGACCTGGCCTATGTGCCGGGCACGCCGGCCTGGGGGACCAATTGATGGACCGGAACGCATCGCCCATGCGCCATTTCCCGGAGACTCACATGCCCCGATCCTTCCTGCTGGCAGCCTGCCTGCTGGCCGCGATACCCGCGTTCGCACAGGCCGATCACGCGGGCGCGCGCGATCCGGCCCAGACGGAGGTGTGGACGCCGGTGCCCGCGATCGTGGCCACGCCTGCGGGCCGCGCGCCCTCCGATGCGATCGTGCTGTTCGATGGCAAGGATCTCTCGGCGTGGGAGTCGGAGCAGGGCGGACGGGTGCCCTGGAGCGTCGCCGACGGCGCATTGACCGTGGTGCCGGGCAGCAAGGGCATCCGAACCAAGCAGCGCTTCTGCGACATCCAGCTGCATGTCGAGTGGCGCACGCCGACTGCGACCCAGGGTTTCGACGGCCAGCAGCGTGGCAACAGCGGCATCTTCCTGCAGGAGCTGTATGAGCTGCAGGTGCTCGATAGCTACAACAACCCGACCTATGCCAACGGCCAGGCCGGCGCGATCTACAAGCAGGCCATTCCGCTGGTGAACGCCTCGCGTGCGCCGGGTCAGTGGCAGGCCTACGACATCATCTGGAAGGCGCCGCGCTTCTCGCAGGGCGGCGGGCTCGCGTCGCCCGCGCGCATCACCGTCCTGCACAACGGCGTGCTGGTGCAGAACGACACCGTCGTGGCGGGCAAGACCGAGTACATCGGCGCACCGTCGTACTCGCCGCATGCGTGCACGCCGATCCTGCTGCAGGAGCACGATTCCAAAGTCAGCTACCGCAACATCTGGGTGCGCGAGCTGTAGCGCCGGCACGCAGTGGGCGCGGGTAGCTGAGAGCGGCTAACGAACGAAACGTAGCGAGCAGTCGTCAGGTGGGCGTGGGCGGCGCGGAGGGACCGCAATGTACGGTGGTACATGCCGCACCGAGCACCGGCCGCGCCCGCCTGGCGGTGAGCGCAGTCGTTTTGTTCGTTGCTCTTATTGCGCCAGGAAGCTGGCGATATCGTCGATCTCCTGCTGCGACAACTGCGCAAAGGACGGCATCAAGCCGCCACCGTTGCGGATCTTCTCCTTGATCTGCGCCGGCGGCAGCCGCTTGCCCACGTCGGTGAGTGCGGGGAACGTGGGTGGGACGCCCGCGCGATTGGCGCCGTGGCAGGCCGTGCAGTGCGTTGCGTAGAGCTGCGCGCCGGCCGTCGGGTCGTCCTTGGACCACGCCGTGGTCGCAAGCGTCGCTCCCAGCAGCGCCGCGGCCATTGTCAGGATCGTTTTCAAGCAGGGCTCCTTTGCGTGCTAGCGCTGCGTGCCGGCGGGCAGGCTGACGGGCAGGTGTGCACGCAGGTAGTCGGCACCGGTCTGGATGACCCTGGCCGGATCGCGCGGCTGGTCGTGCTCGATGATGTACCAGCGCACGTCGGCCGCCGCTGCGGCAGGCAGGATCGCGTTCCAGTCCAGCACGCCGCGGCCCACGGCGGCGAAGCCGCCCTCGTCCTTGGCCTGGCCTTTCGGGGCATTGTCCTTGGCGTGTACCGCGAACATGCGGCCCTTGAACTTGCCCAGCATCACCGCCGGGTCGTCGCCTGCGCGCGCAACCCAGGCCAGGTCCAGCTCGGTCTCGAGATCGGGGCCGGCCGCCGCGAACAGCAGTTCCAGGCCGGTCTTGCCATTGAAGTCGACCAGTTCGAAGTCGTGGTTGTGGTATGCCAGGCGCATGCCCTTGGCCCGCACCCGCTTCGAGAGTTGGCCCAGTTCCTTACCCAATGCGGTCCAGCCCGCGGCATCGGTCGGCCGATCCTTCTGATCCAGGTAAGGCACTACCAGCGTGGTGTTGCCGATCGATCGGTTGAAGGCGACCGCGCCGTCCAGGTCCTTGCGCAGATCCGCCAGTTGCACGTGCGACGAGATTGCCTTGATCGAATACTTGTCCAGTAGCCGCTTGAGTTCTACGGCGCTGACGTTCTGCGTGCCGACCGTTTCCACCGCGCCCACGCCCGCGTCGTGGACGATCTTCAGCTGTTGGTCGAGCGAGCCGGCGTTGCGCAGCGAGTACATCTGCACCGCGATGGGTGTTTGCGGGCCGGCGGCGTCGCGTGCGAAAGCGGGCAGGGCGACGAGGAGCAGCAGTACGAGGGTCGCGGTCTTGCGTATAGCTGTATGCATCAAGAAGTCCTCCCGAGATTCAACCGATGGCCGTCCAGGCGCGCGACCTGGCCGATGTGATGACGCGATCGACGATCAGTGCCGAGCGCACCCCGTCTTCGAAAGTGGGCAGGCCGTCCGGCCGCTCGCCTTCGATGGCGCGATAAGTGTCGGCGACGAACGCCTCGAAGCAATCGCCGTAGCCTTGCGCGTGCCCGGCCGGCAATACCGACAGCCGGCGTTGTTCGGCACTGCCGGCACCCGGCCCGCGCACGAAGACCTCCTCGCGCTGGTCGGGACGGCCGATCCACAGCCGTTCGGCGTTCTCCTGGTCGAACGCCACGCTGGCCCTGGCGCCATCGATCTCGAACCAGAGGCGATTGCGGCGTCCCGCCGAGACCTGGCTGACCGTCAATGACGCCAGCGTGCCCGCGCCGGTTCTGAACATCGCCGCGGCCACGTCCTCGCTCGCGACCGCCTGCAGCGCGCCGCCCGCCGTCGGCGTGCTGAAGCTCTGCCCGGTGAGTGCGCCGCGCTCGGCGATCACGGTCGCGAAGGCCGCGCTGACCTCGACGAAACGCTCGCCGCCGACCCATTCCACCAGGTCGCACCAATGCGAGCCGATGTCGGCGAACACGCGCGAGGCGCCGCCCAGTGCCGGGTCCACACGCCAGTTGTTGCTGGCGGGGTCCAGCAGCCAGTCCTGCAGATAGCTGCCGTGGATCAGGCGCAGCGGCCCCAGCTCGCCCTGCGCGATGCGTGCGCGCGCCTCGCGGACCACCGGGTGATAGCGGTAGACGAAGGGAACCGTGGCGACCAGCCCGGTCGAGGTGGCCAGTGCCGCCACTGCCTGGGCGTCCTGCAATGTCGTGGCCAGGGGTTTCTCGCAGATCACGTGCTTGCCGGCGTGCAGCGCCGCCTGCGTCATGGCGCGGTGCAGATGGTTGGGCGTGCAGACGTGCACGACCTGCACCTGCGGATCGGCGACCACCTCCTCGATGTCGCGATAGGCGCGCGGCACATTCCAGGACTGCGCCACGTCGCGTGCGCGTTGCGGGGAGGAGGCAGCGATGCCGCGGACCTGCGCACCGGCCAGCAGCGCCGCGCGACGATGCACGGCGCCGATCATGCCCGTGCCGACGATGGCGATTCCAAGCTTGCGCATCGGGTGGGGTTCTCAGCGTGTGGAGGGAATGGTCGCGACGACCGGCCGGTCGCGAAACAGCAACAGGAAGGCGACCAGCACGACCAGCGCCACGCCTGCCGGGAACAGCCAGATCTGCTGCCAGTCCGGGCCCGCCGCGGTGGTGTAGTGCTCCACTACCGCGCCGGACAGGAACGTGCCGATCAACATCCCCACGCCGTAGGTGGCCAGGGTGATGAACCCCTGCGCGCTGCTGCGCGCGGCGGGGCCGGCATGTGCATCGGTGTAGATCTGGCCGGTGACGAAGAAGAAGTCGTAGCAGATGCCATGCAGCACGATGCCGATCACCAGCAGGGAAAAACCGCTGCCCGCATCGCCAAAGGCGAACATCACATAGCGCAGCACCCACGCCGCCATGCCCAGCGCCAGCATCGTCTTGACCCCCAGCCGCACGAACAGGAACGGCATGGCCAGCATCAGCAGCACTTCGGACACCTGGCCCAGCGACTGCAGGCCGGCCGCCCCACGCACGCCCAGATCGTTGAGATACGGGTTGGTGAAGTTGTAGTAGAACGCCAGCGGGATGCAGATGGCGATGGAGGCCAGGAAGAACACCAGATAGGAACGCGACTTGAGCAGCCGCAGCGCGTCCAGTCCCAGCATCTGTCCCAGCCCGGCGTCGCGCTGTTGCGCCAGCGGCGGCGTGTGCGGCAGGGTCAAGGCATACAGGCCCAGCGCCAGCGATGCCAGCGCCGCCATCCGGAACGTCAGTTCGAGCCGGTGCGCCTGTTCCCAGCCCAGCCAGCCGATCAGTACGCCCGCCACGATCCAGCCGACGCTGCCGGCCACCCGCACGGGCGGGAACTGTTTTTCAGGCGCTTGCATGTGCCGCATCGCCACGCTGTTGGCCAGTGCCAGCGTCGGCATGAACAGCAGCATGTACACCATGACGCAGGCGGAGAACATGCCGAAGCTCGTCGCCGTGGACGCCAGCCACATGAGCACCGCGCCGGCGAGGTGCAGCACCGCGAGGATGCGCTGCGCCGCGAAGTAGCGGTCCGCGATCAGGCCGACCAGGAATGGCGCCACGATGGCGCCGATGGACTGGCTCAGGAAGGCCGTCGCCACCTGGCTCGCGCTGGCCTGCAGGGGCCCCTGCACCAGGTACGTGCCCAGGGTCACGAACCATGCTCCCCAGATGAAGAACTGCAGAAACATCATCGCGCCCAAGCGCGACATGGTGTGCTTCATGGCTTGCCCTCCCAGGCTTCTATGTCCCCAGCATGCGGCGCAGCGATTCCGGATCGGCGCCGCTGTCGGCAAAGTCGTCGAAGGCACGTTCGGTCACGCGGATGATGTGCTCGCGGATAAACGCGGCACCCTCTCGTGCGCCGTCTTCCGGATGCTTCAGGCAGCACTCCCACTCCAGCACCGCCCAGCCCGGGAAATCGTACTGCGCGAACTTCGAGAAGATCGCCTTGAAGTCGATCTGGCCGTCGCCGAGCGAACGGAACCGCCCCGGACGATCGATCCAGTCCTGGTAGCCGCCGTAGACGCCGCTGCGCGCACTGGCGCGATACTCCGCGTCCTTGACATGGAAGATGCCGATGCGCGCGTGATACCGGTCGATGAAGCCCAGGTAGTCCATCTGCTGCAGCAGCAGGTGGCTGGGGTCGTACAGGATCTTGGCGCGTGGATGCTGGTCCACGACATCGAGGAAGCGCTCGAAGGTCGCGCCATCGTGCAGGTCCTCGCCTGGGTGGATCTCGAAGCACAGGTCCACGCCGCAAGCGTCGAAGGTATCCAGAATGGGGCGCCAGCGGCGACCGAGTTCGGCGAAGGCTTCTTCCACCAGCCCGGGCGGGCGTTGCGGCCAGGGGTAGAAGTAGGGCCAGGCCAGCGCGCCGGAGAACGTGGCATGCGCCGTCAGCCCCAGGCGCTGGCTGGCCTCGGCGGCCAACAGCAGTTGTTCGACCGCCCAGGCCTGGCGGGCGGCAGGATCACCGCGCTTGTCTGGCGGTGCGAATCCGTCGAACAGCTGGTCGTAGGCGGGGTGGACGGCAACCAGCTGCCCCTGCAAGTGGGTCGACAACTCGGTGACCTGCAGGCCGTGCCCGGCCAGCATGCCGGCGACGTCGTCGCAGTACGCCTGGCTCTGCGCAGCCTGGGCCAGATCGAACAGGTGGGGCGCGCTGGTCGGTACTTGTAGGCCAGAATAGCCGAGACCCGCGGCCCATCGGGCCAGCGTGTCCAAGCGATTGAAGGGAGGTGCGTCGGCGATGAACTGTGCCAGGAACAGCGCCGGACCCTTGAGCGTCTTCAACGTGTTTCGCCCTCATGCAATCGATTGAATCATCCTAGCATGGGCCACCCGCAAGACCCGTTGTGCACTGCACAGCAGAAACAAGAACCGAGGTCATGGCGACAACCATCTACGACATCGCAAAGCACGTCGGCGTCACCGCCGGCACGGTGTCGCGGGCGCTTTCCCGGCCGGACAAGGTCTTGCCGGCCACGCGCGCGCGCATCGAGCAGGCCGCCGCCGCGCTGGGCTATGTCCCCAACACGGTGGCCAGGACGCTCAAGACCCAGCGCAGCGGCAAGCTCCTGGTCACCGTGCCGGACATCGCCAATCCCTTCTTCGCCCAGATCCTGCAGGGCGCGGAGGACGCGGCGCAGGCCGTCGGCTACGCCGTCCTGCTGGGTGATACCCAGCACCAGCCCGATCGCGAGGAGCGCTACGCGCAGATGCTCCGACGTAACGAGGCAGACGGCCTGATCGTGCTGGGGCATGGCCTCCCGCCGACGGCGCGTGAGATCGTCAAGCAGCTAGGCGCCGCCGCGCCGGTGGTCAACGGCTGCGAGTTCGACCCGGCGCTGGGCATCCCCAGCGTCCACATCGACAACGCGGCCGCCGCGCGCGCCATGATGGAACATCTTTACGGACTGGGGCACGAGCGGGTCGCCGTGGTGGGCGGCCCGCCCGACAATCCGCTGCACCAGCAACGCCTGGAAGGGGCGCGGGCCTCCGCCAAGGCGCGCCGCCGCCTGCGCAGCCTGACCGTCGTGCCGGGCAATTTCTCGGTCGAATCCGGCCATGCGGCTGCGCTGGCGCTATTGGCCCGTACGCCCGCGCCGACCGCGATCTTCTGCTTCAGTGATCAGATGGCGTTGGGCGCCCTGGCCGCCTGCCGGGACCTGGGCGTCCGCGTGCCGGATGAGCTGTCCATTGTCGGCTTCGACGACCTGGCGTCGTCGAGTTACCTCACGCCGCCATTGACGACCATCCGGCAACCCATGCGGGAGATCGGTGTGCGCGCGGTCAGCCTGCTGCTCGCCATCATCGAAAGGGTGGACGTGCCGCTTCAGCAGACGCTGGATTTCAGCTTGATGTTGCGTGGATCCACTGCTGCACCCAGGGGGTAGGTGACCGCCGGCGTGGCGGCAACCGGGACTCTGGGCGCAGTTCCCGAAAGGGACCGGGCTTCCATCAGCCGTGTTGACCGATTTCCTGGATTCGGTCGACATCGCAGCCGTCGGCGATTCACGCAATCCTCGGGGTCAAGTCATTTAGGTGTTCCAGGCCACGTACTCGGGCGTCCGTTAGATGTGCACAACCGTTCTGAGGATTGCTTCGTCGATATGCCACCCAATGAAAGCCCGCATTGCGCGGGCTTCCCGCGTGATGGGTGCTATGCGCACATGTCGTCCGATGTCGTCCGATGTCGTCAGAGCGGCGACACGAGCGTGGCGGGGGCAGTGCTTGGTCTGATGGCGCGCGCCGTGCTTGCAGCGCCCATAGCCGCCGTCCGCGCAAGGGACGCAGTGCGTGGGCTGTGTAGGCGTTGCCCAAACTCGCAACGTCCAGGTCGCAACAGCAGCATGATCTTTGCGCCAAGCCGCCGGACCGCCTGAAGGCCTTACGCCGAGGTCCGATTCCGTCCCTTCTGCTTGGCGCGATACAGCGCCGAATCGGCATCGTGCAGGATGGCGTTGGGGCTCAGGGGCGCTTCGCCCGGTTTGAAGGTAGCTACGCCGATACTGACGGTGACATGCGCGCTGGTGGGGCTGGACAGATGCATCAGGCCGAGCTCGGCAACTGCATTGCGCACTGCGTCGGCCAAGCGCAGCGCGCCGGCAGCATCGGTGTGCGGCAAGATCATGCCGAACTCTTCGCCGCCGTAGCGCGCGGCCACGTCTTCGCTGCGTCGCGAGCAGGCCGCAATCGCGCCGGCGATCACGCGCAGGCAGGCGTCGCCGGTCACGTGGCCATAGGTGTCGTTGTAGAGCTTGAAGTGGTCGACGTCGATCATCAGCACCGACAACGGCGCCTGCAGGCGAACCGCTTCTTGCAGCGCGTGCGAGAGCCAGTGGTCGAAGGCGCGCCGGTTGGCAATACCGGTCAATGGGTCCATCCAGGCTTCGCTACTCAGCTTGGCTTCGTTGCGATGCATGCGGCGCAGTTGCAGATCCAGCCAAATCCCTACGCCCAGCAACAGCGCACAGCCAAGCGCGGCCACGCCGATGCGCTGACGCGCCGTTTCCCGCCAGTTCGCCAACGCATCGTCGACCGAGACGCCCGTCAGTACGGTGAGCGGATACGGCCGCGCCGGCGCGAAGCTGGAGATGCGCTCCACGCCGTCGATCGGCGAGCGATAGGCGGCGGTGCCGTGCTTGCGTGCGCGTAAGGTCATGTAGATCGACGTGCCCGCGATCGATGTGCCGATCACGCCCTGTTTGTCGGGCCTGCGCACGATCACGATGCCATCGTCGTTGGTCATGCCGATGGTGCCGTGCGGTCCGACTTCGAAGGTGCTGTAGTAGTTCTGGAAATACTTCAGCTGCAGGGTGACCAGCACGACGCCGGCGAACTCGCCACTGGGGGTATTGAGGCGGCGGCTCAACGTGATCACCCAGGAGCCGTCCGAGCGACTTTGCACGGGCGGGCCGACCAGCGACATGGCGTCGCGATGGTCGCGGTGGTATTTGAAATAGGCGCGATCGGCGTTGTTGTGTGTCCTGGGCGTGCTGTCCAGCGACGAGCTCACCCAGCTGCCGTCCGCTGCATAAATGAAGATGCCATGCAGCCGATCCGAGCGGCGCGCTTCGTGCACCAGAAACTCATGCATCGCCGAACGCGCGGCGCTGGAGGCCTGATCGTGCTCAACCCGCGACACCAGCCCGGACAGCACCGCGTCGGCAATGGACAGGGTGTCGCTGGCATGCTGCGCCAGCGAGTTGGCCAGATTCAGCGATTGCGCCTGGGCGCTGCGCAGCGCGGTCGCGCGCTCTTCATGGATGGACCAGTATTCCGAACCCAGCAGCAACATCCAGGACGCAGTCAGCACGAAATGCAGCGCGATGCGCTGTGCACGTTGCCGCCGCCGCTTGATTGTTGACGTCACTGTGGCTACCTGTCTGGACACCATGGCGATGCAATCGCCGTGCCAGCCTACGCGTGCCCGCACACGCGGCTAAGTGCCTAAATACGCGCAATGGCAGATCTGTGATTGACGCCTCACGCTGCATGCAACAGCCCGCTTGCGTGTTGCGGTACGCAAGCGGTTGCATGCGTGTTCGCTGCACGTGCGCGGGAAAACATCGCCAAGATGGTGGAGCTGGCTCGACTGCATTTGCGTAACGGCGCGCATGATACCTGGTGCGTTGAATCACGGTCAGGAATACTCCATGCAAGCCATTCGCCTTCGCCATCCCGCCGCAATTGCGTCGCTACAGTCGGTGACATTGCCCGATCCAGGGCAGCCTGCACGCGGTCAGATCCGCGTGCGTTTGCATGCCAGCTCGCTCAATTTTCATGATCTAGGCGTCGTGCTCGGCCGGATGCCGACCGAAGACGGGCGTATTCCGATGTCGGATGGCGCTGGCGTGGTGGAAGCGGTAGGGCCAGCGGTCGACGAATTCGCAGTGGGCGATCATGTGGTTTCCACCTTTTTCCCGCAGTGGCTGGATGGCGAGCCGTTGCATGCCGGTTTTGCCACCACGCCTGGCGACGGCGTCGACGGCTATGCACGCGCTGCGGTAGTTGCCGATGCGCACGCATTCACCCATGCGCCCCGCGGTTACAGCCATGCCGAGGCGTCCACGCTAACCACCGCCGGCGTTACGGCGTGGCGCGCGCTAGTGGTCAATGGGGGACTCAAGGCCGGTGACAGCGTGCTGGTCCTGGGGACCGGTGGCGTGTCGATTTTTGCGCTGCAATTCGCCAAAGCGATGGGTGCGCGTGTGATCGCGACGTCCTCGTCCGACGAGAAGTTGGAAAAGGTGCGTGCGCTCGGCGCCGACCACCTCATCAATTATCGGCAGCATCCCGAATGGTCGGCGCAGGTGCTGGACATCACCGACGGGCGTGGCGTGGACCACGTGGTCGAGGTCGGCGGGCCGGGCACGCTGACGCAATCGATCCGTGCGGCGCGCGTGGGTGGGCATATCGCCTTGATCGGCGTGCTGACCGGCGCAGCCGGAGATGTGCCGACCGCCGAAATGATGGGACGCCAGCAACGCCTGCAGGGATTGGTCGTTGGTAGCCGCAAGCATCAGCAGGACCTCGTGCGCGCGCTGGAGGGCTTACCGCTGAGGCCGGTCATCGACCGCAGCTACGCGCTGGAAGAGATCGGCGAGGCATTCGAGTTGCAGAAATCCGGTGGTCACCTCGGCAAGATCGCGTTGGAGTTCTGACTCATCCTGCTGCGATGCGCGCCGGCGGTGCAGGGCACTGCCTGCGCATGCGTTCACTGTTTCAGTGGTTGCAAGCAGTGCTGCACGTATAGCGATTGTTGGCGAGCGCGATCGACGCCCATCGCTCGCACCGTCGATCTCCAAGAGCAGCGGCAGAAATACCTGCTGCAGCGCGCAACGATCCATCGGCCGCAGAGCGCTGCCTAACCCGTCCGCTCCGACTTCGTCGACGCCTGCATGCGTCTTACGCGAGACAAGCGTCTTTTATGGGCGAATGCGGTGGCCAGAGCCACGACAGGCGAAGCGAGCGTTGGATCAGGCAATGCCGCTGCTTCACACCTGCAATCACTCGCGCACTCACACGCTTTCGACCGGCGGCGTTGCACATTGATTAAGAACTGTAAAAGCCAGCACTGTTGGAGATGCCAGCCATGAGAGACATCAAGATGACCCGTCGCGAGGTACTGATCGCGGGCACGGCATCCGCAGCCAGCGTTGCCGCAACCCAATCCATGGCCACCGCCGCAGCCGCCGCCGCCGTGTCGCAGAAGCAGGCAGCGGAGCCGGCCAATGCATTCGGCCAAGTGGCCTTTGAAGTCAATGGCAAGCCGGTAACGCTGACCCTGGATAACCGCACCACCTTGCTGGATGCGCTGCGCGAACATCTGCATCTCACCGGTACCAAAAAGGGCTGCGATCACGGCCAGTGCGGCGCCTGTACGGTCATCGTCGATGGGCAGCGCATGAACGCGTGCCTGTCGCTGGCGGTGATGCATGAGGGTGCCAAGGTCACCACCATCGAAGGGCTGGGCACGCCGGACAAACTGCATCCCATGCAGGCAGCGTTCGTCAAACATGATGGCTACCAATGCGGTTACTGCACGCCTGGCCAGATCTGCTCGGCAGTGGCCGTGCTGGATGAAGTAAAGCGCGGCATTCCCAGCCACGTTACCGAAGATCTCACCGGCAAGGCCAAGCTCACCACGCCCGAACTGCAGGAGCGCATGAGCGGCAACATCTGCCGCTGCGGCGCGTATTCCAACATCGTAGACGCCATCAATGACGTTGCGGGAGGACGCGCATGAAGGCCTTTAGCTACGAGCGCGCTACCTCGCCGACCGATGCGGCAGCCAAGGCCGCGCGCCAGCCAGGTGCCAAGTTCATCGCAGGCGGTACCAATTTGCTGGATCTGATGAAGCTGCAGATCGAGACACCGTCGCACTTGATCGACGTCAACGGCCTGAGCCTGGATACCATCGATGCCACGCCCGACGGCGGCTTGCGGATCGGCGCTTTGGTGCGCAACACCGGCCTTGCCGCCGACAAACGCGTGCGCCGCGATTACGCAGTGTTGTCGCGCGCTTTGCTGGCCGGTGCTTCGGGGCAATTGCGCAACCGCGCCACCACCGCCGGCAACTTGCTGCAGCGTACGCGCTGCCCGTATTTCTATGACACCAACCAACCGTGCAATAAGCGACTGCCCGGCAGCGGCTGCGCGGCAATCGGCGGATTTAATCGCCAACTGGCGGTAATCGGTGCCAGCGAATCGTGCATCGCGACCCATCCCAGCGATATGGCCATCGCCTTGCGCTTGCTCGATGCCGTAGTGGAAACGGTGCGCCCCGATGGCCAGACGCGCGCAGTGGCGCTGTCCGAGTTCTATCGTGCGCCGGGTACGACGCCGCATCTTGAAACCGTGCTGGAACGGGGGGAGTTGATCACTGCAGTGACCTTGCCCAGGCCAATCGGTGGCACGCATGTGTACCGCAAGGTGCGCGACCGTGCATCGTATGCCTTCGCATTGGTGTCGGTTGCCGCGGTGGTGCAGCGCGATGGCACCGCCCGACTCGCAGTCGGCGGCGTTGCGCACAAGCCGTGGCGTAGCGAAGCCGCTGAAGCTAAATCGAAGGACGGCGCCCGTGCCATTGCGTCTGTGTTGCTCGACGGCGCACAGCCCACCGAACACAACGCATTCAAGGTACCGCTGGTGGAGCGCACCTTGACCGCGATCCTGGCCGACACGAGGGCCTGATATGAAATTCGACACTCCCGCCGGTACCAATCCCATCGATCAGCTCAAGGTCGTCGGCAAGCCCGTCGATCGTATTGATGGGCCACTCAAGACCACCGGGCAAGCGCCGTACGCGTACGAACATCACGACCTGCCTGGCCGTGCGGCCTATGGGCACGTCGTGGGCGCGGGCATTGCCAAAGGCACCATCCGCAGCATCGACCTGAGTGCTGCGCGCAATGCGCCCGGCGTGCTCGGCATCGTCACCGCACAAAACGCTGGCAAGTTGCAGAAGGGTAAATTCAACACCGCCAAACTGCTAGGCGGCCCGGAGATCGCCCATTACCACCAGGCCATTGCGGTGGTGGTTGCTGAGACGTTTGAGCAGGCGCGTGCCGCCGGCCAGTTGATCAAGGTCGATTATGGCCGCCACGTGGGCGCCTACGATCTGGAAAAAGCACGCGCTGGCGCCAAGGTCACCAAGAAGGACGACGCGCCCAATAGCAACGTTGGCAACTTCGACGCTGCTTTCGCTGCCGCGCCGGTGCAGCTGGATGCCGAATACACCACGCCGGATCATTCGCACGCCATGATGGAGCCGCACGCTTCGATCGCCGTGTGGGAAGGCGACAAGCTCAGCGTGTGGACTTCGAATCAGATGATCAACTGGGGTGCCGGCGATCTGGCCAGAACGCTCGGCATCCCGCGCGAAAACGTGCGCATCATGTCACCGTACGTCGGTGGCGGTTTCGGCGGCAAGTTGTTTCTGCGTGCCGACGCGGTGCTGGCGTCGCTAGCTGCGCGTCAGGTCGGCCGTCCGGTCAAGGTGATGCTGCCACGTCCGCTGATCGCCAATAACACGACCCATCGCCCGGCCACCGTGCAGCGTATTCGCCTTGGCGCCGGACGCGATGGCAAGCTCACTGCGATTGCACATGAAAGCTGGTCAGGCGATCTGCCCGACGGTAGCCCGGAAATTGCCGCCGCACAGACTCAACTGCTGTACGCGGGTGCGAATCGCCTGATCACGACCCGCCTGGCAGTGCTCGATCTGCCCGAAGGCAACGCAATGCGCGCGCCGGGCGAAGCGCCTGGCTTGATGGTGTTGGAAGTGGCCATGGACGAGATGGCTGAAAAGCTCGACATGGACCCGGTTAAATTCCGCATCGTCAACGACACCCAGGTGGACCCGGAAAACCCGCAGCGCCCCTTTTCGCAGCGTCAGCTGGTCAAGTGTCTGGAAGATGGTGCGAAGCGATTCGAATGGTCCAAGCGCAAGGCCCAGCCAGCTAGCACCCGCGATGGTCGCTGGTTGGTCGGGATGGGCGTGGCGACGGCATTTCGCAACGCGCCGGTCATGACCTCGGGCGCGCGCATGCGGCTGGAGCAGGGCGGGCGCGTGGTGGTGGAGACCGACATGACCGACATCGGCACCGGCTCTTACACCATCATTGCGCAGACCGCTGCCGAAATGCTCGGCGTACCGTTGAGTTGGGTAGACGTACGGCTAGGCGACTCCAGCTTCCCCGCGTCGGCAGGCTCGGGCGGGCAGTGGGGCGCAAACAGTTCCACCGCAGGCGTGTACGCCGCTGCCGTCAAACTGCGCGACGCCGTGGCCAAGCAACTGGGCCTGGATCCGGCCACCGCTGAATTTGCCGATGGCCATGTGCGTGCTGGCGGCAAGCGCATCGCGCTCGGCGATGCCGCCGCCAATGGCGCTTTGGTGGTGGAAGACAAGATCGAATTCGGTGACCTGAGCAAGACGCATCAGCTCTCTACGTTCGGCGCACACTTTGTCGAGGTGGGCGTGGATGTCGCCACCGCCGAAGTGCGCATCCGGCGCATGCTTGCGGTGTGCGCCGCAGGGCGCATTCTCAACCCGAAATCCGCACGCAGCCAGGTCATCGGCGGTATGACGATGGGCGCTGGCGCTGCGTTGATGGAAGAACTTGCGGTGGATAAACGCCTGGGCTTTTTCGTCAACCACGATCTGGCGGGCTACGAAGTGCCAGTGCACGCGGACATCCCGCATCAGGACGTGGTGTTCCTGGAAGAAAGCGACCCGTTGGCGTCGCCGATGAAGGCCAAGGGGGTGGGTGAGTTGGGCATCTGCGGTGTGGCTGCCGCGATCGCCAATGCGGTCTATAACGCGACCGGCGTGCGTGTGCGCGACTACCCCGTCACCCTCGACAAACTGCTGCCGCATCTGCCCGAGATGCTGCGCGCGTGAGCGCAGTCGTTGCCCCGGTGAAGCAGGCGCTGACGGCCGAGCCGGCGTGGCCGGCTTGGCCGGGCTACGCGCTGCACGATGACTTGCTGCCGACCTTGTCGGCGTGGCATCGCGCCGGCCAGCGCGTAGCGATGGCGACCCTGATCGATGTTCAAGGCTCCTCGCCGCGTCCGTTGGGCAGCGAGATGGCGATCAGCGCTGATGGCGGGATAGTCGGTTATGTGTCCGGCGGTTGCGTGGAAGCCGCGGTGGCGCATGAGGCCATGGCAGCGCTGCGCGATGGTCAGCCGCGTTGGCTGGATTATGGCGAAGGCAGCGAGGTGCTGGATATCCAGCTCAGTTGCGGTGGGCGCATTGGCGTGCTGGTGTGGCCGGTGCCGGATCTGGGCGAGCACCTCGCTCGCTGGCGCAACGCGCGTCAGCACCGGCGGGCATTTCATCTGGCGTTGGATCGTGCGTCCGGCATGGTGCGTTACCTGGCAAGTGCGCAGGACGCGCGTGCGGACGAATTCTTGCGCACGCATCGCCCGCCATTGCGGCTGGTGCTGGTCGGCGCCGACCCTGCGCTGTTGGTAGTGGTGTCGTTGGCCAGCCAGATGGGCTTGGAAGTGCGCGTATTGCGGCCGCATGGGCCGGCCGAGCCGCCGTCCGGACTGGCACTCGAGCACTACGATCGACGCGCAGCGGGCGACGCACTGCAGGATCTGCAGCTGGACGGCGACACCGCACTGTATAGCCTGGCCCACGACGCCGAGATCGATCTGCAGGTGGCGCGCCGCGGGCTGGCGTCCAATGTGGCCTGCATCGGCATCCTTGGCAGCCGGCAGAAACGCGAAAGCCGTTTACAGGCGCTGCGTGCGCTCGGATACGATGATGCAGCGCTTGCGCGTCTGCGCTTACCCGCTGGCTGGCGGATGGGGCGCTCGTCGCCGCACACCATCGCGCTTGGCATCATTGCCGAAGCCACGCAGGCGGTTGCAGAGATAGAGGCTGTTGCAGCGAGTCGGTAAGTTACCGTGCCCCCGCCTAGCGTGGATCCGTGACCGGATCGCACAGCAGTCTGACGTTGATGAAAGGCGACTGATTTCGAGCTGATCGTGCGTGGCCTTCTACATCACGCCGTCGTTTGCATCGCAAGCGGCATGAAGTTGCGCACGCATCAACAGCGCACGCAATGTGCAGTCACCTTGCACGCACAGCCGGCGCTCTAGGCTGCAGCGGTCTTCCATCAAGCACCACGTCGCCATGCCCCTTGTTCCTGATCGCCACGTCGACGTATGGCGTCGTGCCGTTCGCGTTCGGTTTCTTGCCACCGGCCATCGCCCACGCAATGCCTGTGCGCATACGCGTGACGCCTCTGGCAGCTCGCGATCAGCACAGCGCTCTCTTGTCGCCACGCCAATAGCGTGCAGCGCATGAGCAGCGATCACGCCGCACTGGTGCTGGGTGCGGGGGCAGGGCGCCGGCTTGGCCGTTCGAAGCAATTGCTGATGCGCGATGGCGAGCCGTTGTTGCGCCGTGCCGCGCGCATGGCATTACAGACTGCGCCGCGCCGCTGTGTGGTGGTGCTGGGTGCCGATGCCGACGCGTTGAGCGAGATGCTGCAGGATCTGGATGTCGAACTCCTGCGACATGCCGACTGGTCCGAAGGCATGGGCTCCAGTTTGGCCGCGCTACGTCGGCATGTGCAGGACGACATGAGGTTGCGACGCAGCCTGATCCTGGGCTGCGATCAGCCTGCGCTGGACGCTCCACATTTGCGCACCTTGCTGGAAGAGGCCGATCGCGCCATCTCCGGTTGCGCGACCAGCGGCTATAGCGGCGTGCGCGGCATTCCCGCGGTGGTCACGCATGCGGCGTGGGCGGATGCTCCGTTGCAGGGCGATAGCGGCCTGCGCGGCCTATTCGCCAGCCTGGACATGGAGAGCCTGGGATGCGTGAGCGCCCCGGCGTTGGCGCTGGATATCGACACGCCGGCCGATCTCGCCGCCGCGCAGCAGCGCGGCTGGGTAGATGCAGATTGAGACGCAATGACGGGTATGCACTTAGATCTTTGGCAGCCTGCGTCCTGACGCCATGGGCGCGGCAACTGCACGGTCGCACGTAGGCGTGACCGGTGCCGATCGATGGCACCGGACCAAGCGCGTCGCCCATTCCTTGCATACCGCCAACCGAAACGCTCGGTCAGCACATTCAACCGGGCAGCGGAATTAGGACCACAACACGATCGCTTCCCTGATCACCAACACGTAGCCGACAACCATGGCGGTCTTGACCGGAAACTGAAATTTCCTGAGCAGATACATGCAACCCCTCCCCAGAGGCAGTCTTCACGAGCGACTGATCACCTTACTGCGCACCGCCCACGCTCGTCCGACGGTTGCTGACGACACGGTGTTCACCGGTCCTGATCGACTGTAGCGCTGGATGTAATGTGTGTCACGTAAGAATTTTCCTACCATCATGCCAGTGTCCCCCCGACGGCATTGACATGCTTAAAAGAACATCCTGGCTATGCCGGACGCGGGGCCCTTGGCCACTCTCCCGCGGCCCCTTGAGTAAGGGCACGCCGGCATACCGGACGGGAGAAGGATTTCCCATTCCTGCACCGCAGCTTCCCGCGGCCGCATCGCTACACGCACTGGCCGGAGGCCTGATGGACGAGTCACGTTATGTCGTACGCATACACCCCGAAAAGGGCGGCTGGTGGGTGACCCGCCCGCAGTGGTCGCCACTGCGCTACCTGCGCGAGCAGGGCGCCTTGGATTTCGCAGAATTGATGGCAAAGCTGCACTGCTTGACCACTGGCCAGCCTAGCGGCGTGGTGGTCAACACCGGCGGGGCCGATCGGGTCGTGCGACGTTACGGCTAAGCGAGCGCGGCCCGCTGCCGCTTGCTGAGGGCAGGTCACGGCGACGCTGTGGCTATCGACAGCAGTACCGGGTTTGCGCAGACGTCCAGGTCGGCTAGATTCGTGGCACCGGCCGCCCTTGGGTCGGTCCGCATGTTGGCGGCTACTTTTCTGGATGCCCGCTTGTGGTAAATGCCGTCGGTGCTGCGCTGATCCAAAACGATATCGTCGTCTTCGGCCTGATCGCCGCCACCCTGGGTGCGGTGTTCTGGACTTCCGCACGCGAGCAGGGCCTCTGGCGACGTTTCTACGCCTTCGTGCCGGCCTTGTTGTTGTGCTACCTGCTCCCCGGCATCTACAACACAGTCGGACTGATCGACGGTACCAACACCCGTCTGTACAACCCGATCGCCCGCGACGTGCTGCTGCCGGCCGCACTCATCCTGCTGACCTTGAGCATCGATCTGCGCGCGATCCTGCGGCTCGGCCCCAAACTGGTGGCAATGTATCTGGGCGCATCCGTGAGCGTCATGCTGGGCGCGGTGGTGGCGTTCTGGGTGATGCGCTGGCTGCATCCGGCCACTGTGGCTGGCGATACCTGGGCGGGCATGGCGGCGCTTGCCGGCAGCTGGATCGGGGGCGGCGCCAACATGCTGGCGATGCGCGAAGTGTTCGACGTCGACGCAACCACCTTCGGGCAGTTCGCGGTGGTCGATGTTGGCGTGGGCTATGTGTGGATGGCAGTGCTGATCTTCCTCGCCGGTCGTGCGCGCAACATCGACGCGCGCAGCGGTGCCGACACCCGAGCGCTGGATGCTTTGCAGGAGTGCATGGCGCGCTTTCAGGCCGAATATGCGCGGATTCCCAGCCTGGCCGACTTGATGGTGATCGTGGCAGTGGCATTCGGCGGGGTCGGCCTGGCGCATGCGCTGGCCAACCCGCTCTCGGCGTGGTGCAAGGCGCAGTTGAGTTGGGCCAGCCAGTTCAGTCTGGACACGCCGTTCGTGTGGGTGGTGGTGCTGGCGACCAGCCTGGGCCTGCTGCTGAGCTTCACCCGCGCACGCACGCTGGAAGGCGCAGGCGCCTCCAAACTCGGCACCTTGCTGCTGTATTTCCTGATCGCCTGCATCGGCATGCAGATGGACTTGCTGGCGCTGCTGGACCGGCCATGGTTGTTCCTGCTCGGCCTGACCTGGATCGCCGTGCATATCTGCGTGCTGTGGGCGCTTGGCCGGCTGCTGCGGGTACCGTTTTTCTATTTTGCGATCGGCTCGCAATCCAATATCGGCGGCCCGGCTTCTGCGCCCGTGGTCGCCGCCGCGTTTCACCCGGCACTAGCGCCGGTCGGCGTGTTGCTGGGCACGATGGGCTACGCCACCGGCACCTATCTGGCGTATCTGGTCGGCATCACCTTGCGTGCGATGGCCGGTGCGGGATAAACCGGGCGCTGCACTCGGCCACGCCCAGTCGAACGGCTGAGCGCATGGTGACGCTGCTGCGCAGCTGCTCACTGATCCATGTGGTGCTCGGCGTTGCAGCATTTACGACGCTCTAACTGCGCGTTTCTTCGTAGCGTTCGTGCTTGTCTGAGGGCCGCGGATGACGTGTCGTCAGCCACGCCGCGCTCAAGCTCGCAGATATGCACGGCAACCAATCCGCTTCATTGTGCGGACCGACAGCGATCACGCGTACGACATCGGATGCGGTTTGCCAGCCGCGCGTATCGATTAAAAGTGGCCCGCGATGTTCTGCGGGCCACTGTGCTCACTGCTGAATCACGCGACGCTGCTCTTCCTGCTGTTGTGCCGGCTGCTGGGTGTGCTGCTGATTGTGCTGTTGCAGCTGGCTGACATTGGTCTGCGCCGGCTCATTGGCCGCGGCTGCCGTCTGCACATGGCTGCGCAGATGGGCCGGGTCGTCGATGCGACCCTGCACCGCAATCAGGCTGTTGCCATCGCGGTTGGGCACCAGGTGATCGATGCGCTGCAAGCCGTCGTTGCCTGCACGTGCGGCCACGCTGGCAGCGGTGTTGAGAAACGCGGTGTCGTCGCGCAGCCCCAGGCGGTCGCGCTGCCCATCCAGCTGCACCACCGCATCGTTGAACAGCTGGCTGCCGGGCTGCAATGCGGCGCCACGCGACTGGTCCTGCGCCTGCATGTCTTGCGCCTTCATCACCGAATCGATGCCATGCAGATCCAGCCGATGCTTGAGCATCATGCCCGGCACCAGACGCTGGCCAAACGACAACGGGTCCGGCTCGGGCAATTCGATCTGATGGCCGGCCGCATCGGGCATGGCCCATTTGAGCGGGATGCTGTCTTCCTGCAGATGGGTGAGAATCTCGTTCTTGACGTGGTAGCCGCGAATCAATTCGCTGTTGGCGTACTCCTTGGCAGCCGATGCATCCAGACCTTCGCGCTCCAGCGTGCGGTCGTTGACGCCTGCCGCGTTGTAGGTCACTGCAGGGATGTCGTTGACCATCGCCGATGCCGCGGCCAGACCCCCGCCCAGCGAATGCCCGCTGATCACCACCTGGTCGCCGAACGCCTGTTTGGCCTGGCTGCCGAGCTGGATCGCCGAGGCGTACTGCGCATCGTCAAAGCCCAGGCCCTGGCCGATGTTGTGCTTCCAGTCCTTGCCTTCATCGGTGCCGCAAAAACCAAGCACCACCTGGCCTTGATCGTTGCGATAGAACGCTGCATCGAAGCCGCTTTTGGCATCGTGCAGCAGTGCCGGATCGATGCCTGCCTGCTGCAGCGCGCTGTCGTCCATGCGCGACCAGCCGTTAGGCAGGGCGGCGAAGGTTTCGGCGCCGCCTTCGCGTCGCTGCGCGGCTGTGGCGTAAAGGTCTTGCAGCATCGCTGGAAGCTGACGGTCTTCCGGATGCGGTTGTTGCCCGCGCATCGATTCTGCAAACGGGGTGGAAGAAGAAGAGGATTCTGACGGGCTCATGCGCGGCTCCTTGCGTTCGTCGTGCGAAAAGCGCGCTTAGCGGCTGCTTTCCACGGGGATATTGTGGGCGCTCAACCACGCGCGCACGTCCGCCCTGACCTGCTGGCCCGCGGCATTGAGCAGGCGATCCGGCGTGGTGAAGAAATACGCCTGGAAGGTCTTCTGCTGGGCATTACGCACGGTAGGATCGACACCGGCCTCGAGCAAGGTGAGCACTGCCGGGCTGGCCGCGCCGCTTTGCGCCGCAAGGTGCAGCAGGGTGTTGCCGGCGTGGTCGACGCGTTGTACGTCTGCACCGGCCTGGATCAACAAGTCGATCTGCGCATTGCGCTTGCTCTGCACCGCGCGAAACAGCGGCGTCCAGCCCGCACGCGCGCTGACGACATCGATCGGCGCCTTGTGCTGCAACAGGATCTGCAGATACTCCGGGTCCTGCGCCATGGCGGCCATGTGCACGACCGTTTCCTGGTCCATGCCAGGCACTGCGGGGTTGGCGCCTGCCTCGAGCAATGCGCCCAATGCGCGCGGTTGTTCGTTCCAGATCGCCCACTCGAGCAAGGTGACGTTTTGATCGCCGTGTGCGGTGAGATCGACGGTGGGGGCGAGTGCCTTGATCTGGGCAACATCACCCTGCGCAATGGCTTTGGCGATATCGGTCAAGGCGGGGTCGCGGAAGGCGACGGTGTGGTCCTGCAGCGTAGCTGACATGGTGGTTTGCTCCTTGGCACCGGGCGAGGCGGTGCATGAGACCGCGAAAAACGAGGTCGCAAGAACGAGCAGGGCGGGGAATCGCGGTTGCATCGAAATCTCCTTCTCCTGATCGCATCCCTGATGACGCTGCGGCAAGTCCCGCTGCAGCGGAGCAGATGCTAGCAGCTGCAAAAATCGCGTGCGGTAAGATTGCGTGACATGGATGTTCCTCGCATGCCCAACGATGGGCGTGTGCTCGGGGCCGCCTGTGTTGGTGGCATGCATGGTGCGGGCAGGCGAATGGGCCCGCTTCGCCGACCCGCGGCCCTCGCCACAGCCAGCGGTCACACCCCGGACGGCATAATGGTGCTTTGCGAGCAGATGGGTGCAATGGCGTACGAATTACTGATCAGTGACTGTGATGGCGTTCTTGTCGACAGCGAGATATTGGCCGACCAGGTCATGCGCGAGGCGCTCGCGTCTTTCGTGCCGAGCGAGCCGCTGGAACATCTGCTGGAAACCACGTTCGGGCAAACCACACGTGAGGTGTTGCGGCGGGTGGAAGAGCGCTTTGCGCTGCAGTTGCCAGAGACTTTGCTGGTGCAGATCCAGGGGCGCAGCGAGGCATTGATCCAGGCGCAGGTGCAGCCGATCGGGGGTGTGCGTGAGGCGCTGGAGCAGATTCCGCTGCCGTTGGCGGTGGCCTCCAATAGCCGGCGCCACAATGTGATTGCCTCGGTGGAACGTGTCGGGCTCACCGCGCGTGCGGCGGGGCGTATTTTCAGCGCGGACATGGTGGAACGGCCCAAGCCGGCACCGGACGTCTATCTGCTGGCGGCACGCACAGCCGGGGTGGCGCCGGAGCGTTGTCTGGTCATCGAAGACAGCCCCACCGGTGCGGCTGCGGCTGTTGCGGCAGGCATGCAGGTGCTGGGGTTTACCGGTGCGAGCCACATTCCACCCGGACATGGCGATACCTTGCGCCGCATCGGTGTGCTTGAGGTGTTCGACGATATGCGTGATTTACCTGCGCTGTTTGCGCGGCTGGCGCAAAAGCGCGCCGGCTAAGTCGACCGCTTGCTGAGTGGAGTGTGCGGTGTCCACGCGTGCGGGAGACGTTTTGAACCCATCCATGGATGCTCCTTAGCGACATCCATGCGGCCAAGCGCATCGCCGCTTCGCAGATCCGCGGTTCTACGACCGGCCTGTCTGCGCGCTCTACGCGATGCAAGAGAATTGAGGTTTGAGTCGTCGCTGGGTTTTGATGCCACGCAAGCGTCAAATCGGAAACTTCAAGTCAAAGTTCAAAGGCTGGCCAGTTGAGTGCGCGGTGCCCTCACCGCTTGCGCGACACGCCGTGAACCCATCCTTCGGGACCGTTGGCGGCATCCATGCCGCCAACGGTCCCGCAATCGGTGAGGACACCGCACTAGGCAGTTGGCTGGCGGCTAGCTAAAAGCAGCTCACTGCTACGAACGGATCACTGCACGCGTCGATTGAGTTGCTACCCCGAATCGCTGGGTCGTGACAGCAGATAGCCGCTGAGGCAGGACATCAACTGAGCTAACACGTGACTCGTTTAATGGATCGCGCGATGCACTGCTTGCATCATGCGCACCGGCCAACTTGACTGGTCCTTGCCCGCTCACCGTCTCGGGACCCTTGGCGGCATGGATGCCGCCACGGAGCCTACGGGGACGTACTTGTGGCGTGTCCTGCGATGGTGGGCGGGCAAGGGCCTCGCAGCAAAACCCCAGGTCAGCTGCTCTGCACCCACGCTATCGCAGTGCCTAACCGCGCCAAGAGACGCTTTTATCAGTCGCTCCTAGCCCGCCCAGTTGCCTTCGCGCAGAACAACGCAACAGGGCGCGATTCGCATCGCGCCCTGTTGCGTTTCCACTTCTTGATCAGTCGATCGCCAGTCAACCAGTCAACAACAGCGAAACCCGCTCTTGCCGCCATAACGCGCGTCCTGGCGTTCGCGGAAGAAGGTGGGGTAATCCATCACCGGCTTATCGGGATGTTTTTCCACCATGTGGCGCACGTAGTTGTCGTAGTCGGGAATGCCGCAGCACAGCCGCGCGGTCTGGATCAGGCGCCGCCAGATGCGGCGGTGCACCTGATATTGACTGGCCAGGACGAGTTGCGTGCCCATTACAGGTCTGCCATCTGGTGTGGCTGCAGCGCCACGTATGGGGTTTCGCGGTCGGTCCGCTGCGGGTTGCGGCGTGCCACCATGATCGTCTTGATCGAATAGATCAGGATCGACGCCACCACGAACAGAAACAGCACCGTCAGCCCGGTGTTGACGTAGGCATTGGTGACGATCTGCTGCATCTGCGGCACCGTCTTGGCCGGTGCGGTGATGGTGTTGCTGGCGATGGCAGCCTGGAACTTGTGCGCCTGCGCCAGGAAGCCCTGCGCCGGGTTGCTGTCGAAGATCTTGATCAGCCCTGCGTAGGTGGTGCACAGCAACAGCCACAGCGCCGGCACGATGGTGACCCAGGCGTAGCGGTCACGCTTCATCTTGAACAGCACCACTGTGCCCAGCATCAACGCGATGCCGGCCAGCATCTGGTTGGAGATGCCGAACAACGGCCACAACGTCTGGATGCCGCCGAACGGATCGATCACGCCGGTGTAGAGCAGATAGCCCCACAGCGCTACACAACCGGCGGTGGCGATGATGTTGGCGGTCCACGATTCGGTCTTCTTCAACGCCGGGATGAAGTTGCCCAGCAGGTCCTGCAGCATGAAGCGGCCGGCGCGCGTGCCGGCATCCACTGCGGTCAGGATGAACAGTGCTTCGAACAGGATGGCGAAGTGATACCAGAACGCCATGGTGTCTTCGCCCGGCAGCAACTGGTGCAGGATCTGGGCGATGCCTACGGCCAGCGTGGGAGCACCGCCGGCACGTGCCAGGATGCTGTGCTCGCCGATATCGCGTGCGGTGGCCTCAAGCACCTGCGGTGTGATCGAGAAGCCCCATTCACTGATCTTGGCGGCTACCGCGACAGTGTCGGTGCCGACCAGCGAGGCGGGACTGTTCATGGCGAAATAGATGCCCGGCTCGATGATCGATGCGGCCACCAGCGCCATCACCGCCACGAACGATTCCATCAACATGCCGCCGTAGCCGATGTAGCGCATGTGGCCTTCATTGGCGAGCAGCTTGGGCGTGGTGCCGGAAGCGATCAGCGCATGGAAGCCGGAGACCGCGCCGCAGGCGATGGTGATGAACAGGAACGGGAAGATACCGCCCTTCCAGACCGGGCCGTCGCCGGTGGAGGTGAACTGGGTCAGTGCCGGCATCTTGAGATCGGGCATGACCACCAGGATGCCGATCGCCAGCGCCAGGATGGTGCCGATCTTGAGGAAGGTGGACAGGTAATCGCGCGGCGCCAGCAGCAGCCACACCGGCAGCACCGAGGCGACGAAGCCGTAGCCGATCAGCATCCAGGTGATCTGCTTGGCGGTGAAGGTGAAGGCCGGGCCCCAGGTCGGGTCCGCCGCCACCTTGCCGCCCAGCCAGATCGCGCCCAGCAGCAGGATCAATCCCACCACCGAGATCTCGCCGATCTTGCCGACGCGGATGTAGCGCATGTACACGCCCATCAGCAGCGCGATCGGCATCGTGGCGATGACGGTGAACATGCCCCACGGGCTTTCCGCCAGCGCCTTGACCACCACCATCGCCAGCACCGCCAGGATGATGATCATGATCAGGAAGGCGCCGAACAAGGCGATGGTGCCGGGCACCTGGCCCATTTCCTCGCGCACCAGATCGCCCAGCGAGCGGCCGTTGCGACGGCTGGACAGGAACAGCACCACGAAGTCCTGCACCGCGCCGGCGAACACCACGCCCACCACCAGCCACAGCAGGCCGGGCAGGTAGCCCATCTGCGCGGCGAGCACCGGGCCAACCAACGGTCCGGCGCCGGCAATGGCAGCGAAGTGGTGGCCGAACAGCACGTGCTTGTTGGTGGGCACGTAATCCAGGCCGTCGTTGTTGGCGACCGCCGGGGTGGCGCGGGTGACGTCCAGCTGCATCACCTTGTCGGCGATGAACAGGCTGTAGAACCGGTAGGCGATCAGATAGATCGACACCGCCGCCACCACGATCCATAGCGCATTGATGTGCTCGCCACGCCGCAGCGCCACGGTACCCAGACAGAACGCGGCCAGTAGCGCCAACGCGCCCCAGGCCAGCTTCGAGAACCCTTTCATGCATGCCCCTCAGGAACGATTCGCCCAAGGGTCCACCCACGCCCGGCCGCGGTCAATGCCAGCCGGGCGCGAGTGGGTAAAACTTTGGTCGTAGGGTGCTATGGCCACGGATGGGTTAGGGGCGCTGCCGTGCTGGCGGCGTTTGGAACGATCGGTTGCAGTGGTCGCGGTTGGGCACCGGGCCGCACGCACCCATCATTGGCGCTTCGCCACAGAGCACCGGGACACGCGATGAGCACCACGACCACCACAGCGGCGCACGTGCTGCGCACGATCCGCGGTATGCCGACCTCCGATGGGGCCGGCGTCAAGCTGACCCGCGTCATCGGTACGCAGCAGTTGCCGGAGCTGGACCCGTTTCTGATGCTGGATGAATTCGGTACCGACAAGGCCGAAGACTATCTGGCCGGTTTCCCCAGCCACCCGCACCGCGGCTTCGAGACCGTGACCTACATGCTCGACGGACGGATGCGCCACAAGGACAACCACGGCAACGAGGGCCTACTGACGCCGGGCAGCGTGCAGTGGATGACTGCCGGCCGCGGCCTGATCCATTCGGAAATGCCGGAGCAGGAATCCGGGCGCATGCGCGGATTTCAGCTGTGGGTGAACCTGCCGGCGCGCGACAAGATGACCGATCCCAAGTATCAGGAGTACGCACCCGACCGTATTCCGGTGGCGCATCCGTCGCCCGGCGTGTCGGTCAAGGTGATTGCCGGTGCGGTGGGCGAGGTGGTCGGGCCGATCGTGCAACCTGCAACGAGCCCGGTGTATCTGGACATCATGTTGGAACCGAACGTGGAGTGGGATTACCTGCTGCCCAACGGGCATAACGCGTTCGCGTATGCCTTCGAAGGCGCGCTGACGGTGGGTGAGGGCGATGCCGCGCGTGCGCTGCCGGCGCAGCAATTGGCGGTGCTGGGTGGTGGTGCGCGTTTGCGCCTGCGTGCCGGTGCCGATGGTGCGCAATTGATCTTGGTCGCAGGTCGCCCGCTCAACGAACCAGTCGTGCGGCATGGCCCGTTCGTGATGAACACCAAGCAGGAACTGATGCAGGCGTTCGTCGATTTCCAGGAAGGCCGGTTTTGAACCGGCCCGCTTGCACGACAGTGGGAGCTCGCAATGAGTGACCGGCCTGTCAGCGTCAGTACCGGCACGGTGCCTTACACGGTCAGCATCCACGATGGGCAGCACACCTGGAGTGGCGACACGCAGCCGGCCAACGGTGGTGCCGACGCCGGGCCGGATCCCGAGTCGCAGGTGCTGGGCGCTCTCGGTGCGTGTACGGCCATCACGGTGTCGATGGTGGCCACGCGCAGGCAGTGGCCGCTGACGGCGGTGCACGTGCATCTGCATTACACGCAGCGCGGCGCTGCCGGCACGGCGGTCACCCGCAAGATCGTGCTCGACGGTGCGCTGGACGATGAGCAACGTGCACGGTTGATGGAGGTGGCCGATAAGTGCCCGATCCATCGCCTGCTCACCGGCCAGGTGCGCATCGAGAGCCAATTGCAGGCGGTTGGCGGCGATGGGGACACGGCGATTCAAGGCGGCTGACAGGCGCTTGCCAGTTGTCGTCGGATTGGGCGAATGCGAGATCGGACTCGAACCCGGCGATCGGTCCATGCTGATTCCAGGGGACGTGCCGATGGAAGCGACTGCTCCAACGTTCGTGCCCGTGAATGTTCTCCAATGCGTTGCCGTCGCACGTGGTGGCAAGCGGACTCAACACCGTTGAACTGCTGGACGCAGCCGGCGAGCTTGGTGCACGTGCAAGCGGTTTGGTCGTTGCCTCAGGCGTGTCGCGTAACACGCAGGCATGCGAACGCGTCATGGCGATCCGCGGCGACAAGCTGGTCGCATATCGCCAGATGATGTCTGCAGCGCGCCAGGCAAGCTGGCACGCTGCAAGACTGTGACAGCAACAGTCTGCAGTGCTGCCACACGCGCTGCGTCAGCGCTGCAGTGCCAGACTGGCTGGCTGCAGATCCATGTTTTGCACCAGGGATTGCATCGAAGCGAGTTCTTCGGCGCTGGCGCCATCGATCCACAACTGCGCGTAGCGCTTCTTGCCCAGTTCGACCACGGTGACACGGCGCGATTCCATGCCTGGCACTTCGCGGCCACCCAGATCGAGCTTGTACCAGTAAAAATCTTCCTGCTGGATCTGGCCCTTTTCGGCGCGGCGATCGCGTGCCAGCGCCATCGCCGGGTCGCGGGTGGTCAGCATCACCCCGACCACCTGCCTGCCATCGGCAGTCATGGCCTTGCAGACCAGGTAATCGGCACCGGCGAGCTCGTTCCACTGCAGGCCGGAGGCCGGCGGCAACGGCGGGCAGACCGGCGAGGTCTGGGCGTGGGCGGTGGCAGCGGCCAGCAGCAAGCTCAGGCCGACAAGGCGGGATGCAGACTTCATACACGATTCCCCGGCATTGGATGACGATGCGGGCGCGCCGATCTCGTGCCGCTGCAGTGTCCCGAGCTCCCCGCTCAGGCCATGCCGTCCACGTCACGCGCTCCGTCTATGCAGCAATCACTACCACAGTTTTGCCGATCGGCTCAAGTGGTGTCGCAAACGTGCGTGGCATCGTATGCGCAGCGCGGCACTTCCATTGCGAGACCTGGTGACGGGGCATGTCAGTCAACCCGCATCGCGCACGGTTTCAAGGGTAATTAACCGCTTTCGGGGCCGGCGTTTCCGGCAACGGAATGAACTCTTTGTCGTCGCCGGGAATGCTGCCAAAGCGGCCAGCCTGCCAATCGTCCTTGGCCTGCTCGATGCGTTCCTTGGAGCTGGAGACGAAGTTCCACCACAGATGGCGCGGCCCATCCAGCGGCTCGCCGCCCAGCAGCATCGCCTTCAGCGGCGTTTTGGCGCGCAAGCGGCCACGGGCCCCGGGCGAGGGGATGATCAGGTGGCGAGATGGCAGGTCGGCACCATCCAGTTGCGCTTCGCCTTCGAGGATGTACAGGGCGCGCTCGGCGTGCCCAGTGTCCAGATCGAGCTCGGCATCGGGTGCCAGATCCAGCGCCACATTGAGCGTGCCGCTGAACACCTGCACCGGCGACTCCTCACCGTATGCGCGGCCGGCGAGCACGCGCAGCCACACGCCGTCGCGGCGCTGCTGCGGCAGGCTGGCCGCCGCGTGGTGATGGAAGGCTGGCGCGGTTTCTTCGGCCGAGCGCGGCAGGGCGATCCAGGTCTGCATGCCGTGCAGTGCATGTTCGCGTGCACGCTCGGGGCCAGGCGTGCGCTCGGAGTGGGCGATGCCGCGGCCGGCGGTCATCCAGTTGACGTCGCCCGGGCGGATCACCTGATCCGAGCCCAGCGTATCGCGGTGGCCGATCTCGCCCGCCCACAGGAAGGTCACCGTGGCCAGGCCGATATGCGGATGCGGGCGCACATCGATGCCGTGGTCCGGCTCCAGCACGGCCGGGCCCATGTGGTCGACGAACACGAACGGGCCGATGCTGCGCGCCTGCAGGGTGGGAACGGCACGGCGCACTTCCAGTCCGCCGATGTCGTGGACGCGTGGCGCGATCAGAGTGGTCATGGCGGCGGCTCGCGACGAAGTGGGAGCCAGAGCTTGGCATGCGCGCGGCGGCGCGGGCGCGCGTTTGGCCGCGACGCAATGTTCTGTGTGCGGCGTGCGCGCACACCTGCGCCGTGTACTGCGTGTTGTGGCGTCTGCCTGGCGCTAGAGCAGGCTCGCCTGTGTGGGCACGTCGATGTCGCCACGCCGCGAGGCCAGCCGGTCGGCCAGACGCGTGGGTTCGGGCAGGCGATACGCGCGCAGCGTACGCAAGGTCCAGTCGAGTGCGCCCTGCATCGACATGCGATGGCCGGGCGAGACGATCAAGGGATTGCAGCGCGGCTTACTGCGCAGCGCCCAGCCGATCTGCGTGCCGCCCAGCAGGATCGGCGTGTGGTCGCCGCGTTCCGGACCAGGCTCGACGAAGCTGCCGGCCAGGCGTTGCTTGGCGATGCCGATGCACGGCAGGCCGGTCACCACGCCGAAGTGCGCCGCGATGCCGAGCTTGCGCGGATGGGCGATGCCCTGACCGTCGATAAAGACCAGGTCCGGTGTGCGCGAAAGCAGGGTTAATGCCTGCAGCAATGCCGGTAATTCGCGAAAACTGAGCAGGCCGGGCACGTAAGGCATCGAGGTCGGTACGCGCGCCACGTGCGTTTCCAGTGGCAGCAGCGTGTGCGCATCCAGCAACACCGCGGCCGCGCGCGTGGTCTGGCCATCGTCTTCGAAGCCGACGTCAAAGCCTGCAAGCAACTGCGGCGTTGCGCCCACCTCATCGTGCAGCAGCACGCGCTGTGCCAGTTGCTGTTGCAACTGTCGCGCCTGAATCACGCTGCCGTCCCAACCGGCGAACACGGGGTCGTTGGTGTGCATGGCCACAGCATCGCGCGTTGCTCGTGGCGATCTCGTGCACGCTTGCGATGCACGCGCTGCCGCTACAATCGCAGGCTGATCGGCCCCCAATCGGAGAACCGTAGTGACCCGCAAACTCGTACTGCTGCGCCATGGCCAGAGCCAATGGAATCTGGACAACCGCTTCACCGGCTGGGTGGATGTGGAACTCACCGAGCAGGGCCGCCAGGAAGCGACGGCGGCCGGCAAGCTGATGAAGGACGAAGGGCTGCAGTTCGATGTTGCCCACACCTCGGTGCTCAAGCGCGCCATCCACACGCTGCAGGGCGCATTGAAGGAACTCGACCAGGACTGGCTGCCGGTGTCCAAGAGCTGGCGCCTCAACGAACGCCACTACGGCGGCCTGCAAGGCTTGGACAAGGCCGAGACCGCGGCCAAGCACGGCGAGGAGCAGGTCAAGATCTGGCGCCGTTCGTACGACATCCCGCCGCCGGCAATGGACGTCAACGATCCGGGCCACCCCTGCCACGACCGTCGCTACGCCACGCTCGATCGCAATGCGTTGCCAGGCACCGAGTCCTTGGCGACCACGCTGGTGCGCGTGTTGCCGTATTGGCACGACGCGATTGCGCCGCAGTTGAAGGCCGGGCAGACCGTATTGGTGACCGCGCACGGCAATTCGCTGCGTGCGCTGTACAAATACCTCAACGACGTCTCCAACGAACAGATTCTGGAGCTCAACATCCCCACCGGCATCCCGCTGTTGTTCGAGCTGGACGACAACCTGCAGGTGCGCAGCTTCCGTTATCTGGGCGACCCGGAAGCGGCCAAGCGCGCGGCCGAAGCGGTGGCCAACCAGGGCAAGGCCAAGTAATCGCCGCTGGTGGTTGAGGCGCTGCGTGCCTTGCGCGCAGCGCCTCTCTTGGTGTGGCACGCGGCTATAACTCGGCGTGTGCTGCGTTGAATGGAAGCGGTGCGTGGGCGCGATGCGCGCCTCGCGCTGATGTGCAGGTGAGACATGATGTCCGGCAAACGGAAAACGCGGCAAATGACGGCTGTTTACTGTCGAGCGTATCTGGTGACGCTGGGCATGCTGGTTGCAGCCGGCAGTGGCTTCGTCGCCCTGGCCGCTGGCGACATCTCCGGCGCCGGGCTGGCGCTGACGTTGCTGGTTTGCGCGATGGGCGTGCTGCTGCTGGGGTTTGGCTTCGTCGGACCGGTGCGACAGATGGAAGCGTTGGCTGATGCGACATCCGGGCATGAGGCCGCCTTGGTGCTGATGGTGTTGGCGTATCCGATGTACCTGTTGATGGCGCCGTTTTACGCGCGCCGTTGAGTGCCTGCGATGGCACGCGCTGCGGCGGTGTGCAGGTGTTGGGTGGAAGCAGCGTGTCGCGGCGTCGGTGACAGACGCGCACGCAGTCTGTCGTTGCAATCACTTTCGATGAGGTGCGGCAGCGGACGTCAGGGCGTTGCGGTGCCACTGCAGTGCTCTGGTGTTGCCGGTTGCAGCGTGACTGACGAAGAGGCGAGCGCCGTTTGATGCGCTGTTCTTCTTCAGCGGCGCCTGACCGGCTGTCGACTTTTTTCGACCGCGCATGCGCGGTCATGCCCTGGAGAATTCAATGAAGTTGAGCAAGTTCGCCCCGCTGTCGCTTGCGGTGGCTATCGTGGTCGCTCTGTCTGCGTGTGGCGCCTCCGACGACGCTGCCAAGGCGGCGCCCACTGCACCGCGGACGGTACCGGCCAAGGTGGATGTGTCCAAGCTCGATGCGCCGATCGTGGCGTTCGGCAGCGGCGACCTGGATCCGGCGATCGCGGCGTGCCAGGACCTCAATGGATTCGTCAACGCCAAGTGGCTCAAGGCCAATCCGGTGCCGTCCGACCGCACCAGCTGGGGAAGCTTCGAGGTGCTGGCCGAGCGCTCGCTGACTATCCAGCACGCGTTGGTGGAACAACTGGCACGCGGCAATCTGTCGGCCGGGTCGGTGGATGCCAAGATTGCCGACCTGTGGCGCACCGGCTCGGATGAAGCGGCGATCGACAAAGCCGGCATCACACCGCTGCAGCCGCAATTACGGGCGATCGATGCGCTGACCGATGCGCCGGCCATCGCCGCCTGGTTACGCAACAGCTATGCGCAAGGCCAGGGCTTGGTGTTTTCGTTCGGCGCCAATGCCGATTACAAAAATTCCGAGCAGATGATCGCCTACGCAGGGCAGGGTGGTTTGGGCTTGCCCGAAAAGGGTTATTACACCGACCCGGCGCAGGCAAAGATCCGCGAGCAGTACGTGGCCTATATCGCGCGGGTGCTGGAGCTGTCTGGCATTCCGGCGGCGCAGGCGGCAGCCCAGGCCAAGGCAGTGATGGCGTTCGAGACCCGCCTGGCCGCCGCCTCGCTTTCGCGTATCGAGTTGCGCGACCCGGCCAAGCGCTACAACCCGGTTGACGTGGCCGGCGCCAACGCAGTGACGCCGCACTTCGACTGGCAGGCGTTCTTCAAGGCGCTCGAGGTGCCGGCCGGCACGTTTTCGCTGAGCCAGCCGGGCTACTTCGCCGAGCTCGATGCGATGCTTGCCGACACGCCGGTGGAGACCTGGAAGGCGTACCTGCGTTTCCACAGCATCGACGAGGCAGCGCCGTATCTGGCCAAGCCGTTCGAGCAGGCCAACTTCGATTTCTATGCCAAAACCCTGCGCGGCCAACAGGACATGCTGCCGCGCTGGAAGCGCACCTTGAACGCAGTCAACGAGGCGATGGGTGAGGCGCTGGGCCAGCTGTACGTGCAATCTGCATTCCCGGCTGAATCCAAGGCGCAGATGCAGCAACTGGTGCAGAACCTGTCGGCGGCGCTCAAGGCGCGGCTGGAACAGCTCGACTGGATGAGCGCAGAAACCAAACAGCGCGCACTGGAAAAATGGGCCAGTTTCACTCCCAAGATCGGTTACCCGGACCAATGGCGCGATTGGTCGGGCCTGGAGACGCGTGGCGACGGATTCCTGGCCAATATGCAGGCTGCGCAGGCATTCAACTACCGCTACATGCTGGACAAGATCGGCAAGCCGGTCGACAAGCGCGAGTGGCACATGACGCCGCAGACGGTGAATGCGTACTACAACGCCACGCGCAACGAGATCGTGTTCCCGGCGGCGATCCTGCAGCCACCGTTCTTCGACCCCAAGGCCGATCCGGCCTTGAACTATGGCGGCATCGGTGCAGTGATCGGGCATGAAATGATGCACGGCTACGACGATTCCGGCAGCCAGTTCGATGCCAAGGGCAACTTCGACACGTGGTGGACCGATGCGGACCGCAAGCTGTTCACCGATCGCACCGATCAGCTGGTGGCGCAGTTCGACGGCTATGAAGCGATCAAAGGCGTGCACGTCAAAGGCAAGCTGACCCTGGGCGAAAACATCGGTGACTTGGGTGGACTAACCGTTGCTTACGCTGCCTTGCAGATGGCATTGCAGGCACAGCCCGCTGCCAACAAGGACATCGACGGTTACTCGCAGGATCAGCGCTTCTTCATGAACTGGGCGACCGTGTGGCGCCGCAATTTCACCGATGGCGAGTTACGCGTGCGCTTGAATACCGATCCGCATGCACCGGCAAATTTCCGCGCCAATGGTGCGCCGTCGAACATGCCGGCGTTTGCGCAGGCTTTCCAGTGCAAGCCTGGCGATGCGATGGTACGCGGCGACAAGGAGCGCGTGACCATCTGGTAAGCCAATGCGTTTCGCACGAGGGCTGTGACTTCATAGGTCTCGCGCGGCTTGGCTGACAACGCTGCACGCCAGCCCTGTCGCTGGCGATGTGCGTGGTGATGGCGGTGAACGCTTCAAGCCAGTGCGCTGTTTTCGAACCGCGTTGTCGCGCCCGCTTGCGGCAGCGTCTGCACGCGGGGCTGCAGCTCTGGGCTCTACACTGCCGCGCTCTGAATCGCGGAGCCGGCAGTGACGAAGCGGAAGTTTCTCAAGTGGTTCGGCATTGCGCTGTTCCTGTGGGTGCTGGCCAGCGTGCTGTCGTTGTACGGCTATGGGCGCTTTGCCGACCGCCAACGTGGTCCGGTCAGTCATGTGCTGCCTGCCACCGCGGTGGCGACGCCAATCGACCAGGTCGTGGCGCCGTTGCAACGGACGCATGCCGATCAGACCGGCATGGTGATCCTGCCCGACAACGTCGATGCGTTCGCAGTCCGCGCACTCACCGCGCGTGCGGCCGGCCGCAGCCTGGATCTGCAGTACTACATCTGGCACGCCGACTTCACCGGCAACTTGCTGCACAACGAATTGCTACGTGCGGCCGATCGCGGCGTGCGCGTACGGTTGCTGCTGGACGACATGAATATCCACGGCAGCGACTCGGTGCTGGCGGCGTTGGACAGTCACCCGTTGATCGAGATCCGCCTGTTCAACCCGACACGCGCGCGCGAAGGCACTTTGATGCGCGGTGTGGAAATGGTGCTGCGCATGTTCAGCATCAACCGTCGCATGCACAACAAGGCCTGGATTGCCGATGGCCGCATTGCGGTGGTGGGTGGGCGCAATGTGGGCGACGAATATTTCGATGCGGCGCGCGACACCAACTTCATGGACATGGATGCAGCGCTGATGGGACCAGCGGTGGGCCAGGCCGAGCAGGTGTTCGACGCCTACTGGAACAGCCCCAACGCCTTGCCGTTATCGGCGCTGGTCACCGCAAGGCCGCAAGCGCTGGAGGCTTTGCGTGGCAGCTTGGATGCCGGCATTGCATCTGCACGCGCGCATCCCTATGTGGAGCGCTTACAGCGTTCGCCCAGCGTGCGCGAGCTGATGCAAGGCGACCGTCCGGTGCATTGGGTGTCGCAGGCGCGCATCGTCTCCGACCCGCCGGAAAAAGCGGAGGGTGCGCCGCCGCAGTCCGACTGGATGACGCCGGTGTTGATCGGCGAAATGGCGCACGCCCAGCACGAGCTAAAGGTGATTTCGCCGTACTTCGTGCCGGGCGACGAAGGCATGCGCTGGATCGGTCACCTACGTCAGCGCGATGTGCGGGTGAGCATCCTGACCAACTCGCTGGCGGCCAATGATGTGGTGGCGGTGCACAGCGGATATGCCCACTATCGCGTGCCGCTGTTGCAGCAGGGTGTGCGTCTGCACGAGCTCAAGCCGATGGGCAAGCCGGACGGCAGCCTGTTCGGTTCCAGCGGTGCCAGCTTGCACACCAAGGCATTTGTCGTGGACGACAGCAGCGGTTTCATCGGCTCGTTCAACCTCGACCCACGTTCGATGAACCTCAATACCGAAATGGGCCTGCTGTTCAAGGACCGGGTGGTCACAGCAGAACTGGAGCGGCTGTATAACCAAAAGGTCAGTGCGCCAGTGAGTTACCGCGTGAGCCTGGACCAGGGCAAGCTGCGTTGGCACGACGATGCCGCACAACCGCCCGAGGTGTGGTCGCGCGAGCCGGCCGCGAGCGTGTGGCGGCGCGGCGCAGCGACAGTGATGGGCTGGTTGCCGCTGGACTCGCAGCTGTAGAGCAGCCAGCAAGATGACTGCGCAGCCGCGCAGCGAGTGCGGCGAATGCGCGCTCTCAGGCATCCGCCTCGCGTTACTGCAGCTGCGTCAAGATCTCGCGTGCCATCGCGCCTAGCGGCAGGATACGGTCTGCGCCGCCGCGCTTGATCGCTTCCTTTGGCATGCCGAACACGATGCTGGTCTGCTCGTCCTGCGCCACCGTGCGTGCGCCGGCCTGGCGCATTTCCAGCAAGCCGGCGGCGCCGTCGTCGCCCATGCCGGTCATGATGATGCCCAGCGCATTGCTGCCGGCCGCACGCGCGGCCGAGCGAAACAGCACATCCACCGACGGGCGATGCCGGTTGACCGGTGGGCCTTCCAGGACTTCGACGAAATACTGCGCGCCGCTGCGGCGTAGCAGCAGATGCTTGCCGCCGGGTGCGATCAATGCGCGGCCCGGCATCACACGGTCGTTGTTGGCCGCTTCCTTGACTGCGATCTGGCACAAGCCATTGAGACGCGCAGCGAAGGCGGCGGTGAACTTCTCTGGCATGTGCTGCACGATCACGATGCCGGGGCAGACGCGCGGCAGGGCCGTGAGGACCTCTTCCAGCGCCTGGGTGCCGCCGGTGGAGGTGCCGATCGCGACGATGCGTTCGGTGGTCTGCGCAAGCGCGCGCCCGCTCTGCGCTGGCAGGATGACATCGGCGGTGTGTTTGACCTCGGCCTCGAGCGGCGCGGCAGTCACGCGCGCCGCCAGCCGCTTGACGTTGGCACGCGCGGCGCTGCGCACCGTGGCCACAAGTTCGTCGGCAGAGTCGGTGAGAAATTGCTTGAGCCCCATCCGGGGTTTGGTCACCACCGCCACTGCGCCGGCGGCCAGCGCATCCATGGTGACGCGCGCGCCTTTTTCGGTGAGCGTGGAGCAGATCACCACCGGAGTGGGGCGCTCGCTCATGATCTTGCGCAGGAAGGTGATGCCGTCCATGCGCGGCATTTCCACGTCCAGCACGATCACGTCCGGCCACTGCTTGCGCATCTTCTCGATCGCAAGCAATGGGTCGGCGGCGGTGGCGATCACCTCGATGTCGACCGCGTCGTTGAGCACGCTCACCAGTACCTGGCGCACCACCGCCGAATCGTCGACCACCAGGGCCTTGATGGTCTTGGGGCTGGCAGTCGGGCTGGCGGCGGGACGGTTGAACGCTGTCGACACGGTGAATCCTTGGGTCATGCCTTGCGGAAAATCGAAGGTGCCACCTGAACCAGATCGATGTCGAGTTCGCTCAGGCTTTCCGAATGGCCGATGCAGAAATGCCCGCCCGATTTGAGGTTGGACAGCACGCGCAGGATCACTTCGCGCTTGGTCTGGCCATTGAAATAAATCATCACATTACGCAGGAAAATTGCATCGAAGCTGCCCAGTGCCGGCAATGCGGTATTGAGATTGGCATGCACGAACCGCACACGGTCGCGCAGGCGCCGCTCCACCAGCAAGGTACCGTCGTACTCACCCTGGCCCCGCAAGCAATAGCGTTTGAGATACGCCTGCGGAATGCCATCAATGCGCTGCAGTGCGTAATGCCCGGTGCGCGCCTTGGCCAGCACGCGGGTGCTGATGTCGCTGCCCAGCACTTCGAACGGGCGGCCCTGCAAGGTGTCGTCCAGCACCATCGCCATGCTGTAGGCCTCTTCGCCGCTGGAACTGGCAGCGCTCCAGCAACGGAACGGCAGTGCGCCACGGTGTTCGCCGGCCAGCTTGCGCAGCAGTTCGAAATGCTTGGGTTCGCGGAAGAAGTAGGTTTCGTTGGTGGTGAGCAGGTCGATCGCGGTCTGGATTTCGTTGCGGTCCTGGCGGCTTTCCAGCAGTTGCAGGTACTGCGTGTAGGTGCTGAAGTGATGCTCGCGCAGACGCTTGCCCAGGCGGCCGCACAGCATGGCTTTCTTGCCGGAGGAAATGCTGATGCCGGCGGCTTCGAAGATGAAACGCTGGAAGCGGCCGAACTCCTGTTCGGTGATGGCGGTTGCGGTACTCATCGGCTCAGGCCACGTCCGCGTCGCTGGGCAGCGTGTTGTCGCTCAGGCGTGCGATGCGCACGGCATGCTCGCGCCACCACTCCGACAGCATCGGCCCGGGCATCGGCGATGCCATCAGATAGCCTTGTGCCAGGTCACAGCCGAGTTCACGCAGCAGCCGCCAGTCGTCGGGCGTTTCGACGCCTTCAGCCACGGCTGTGAGTTCCAGCCGATGTGCCAGCTCCAGCGTGGACTCGAGCACGGTGCGTTGGCTGCGGCTGCGATGCGCGGCATGCACGAAGCTGCGATCCAGCTTGAGTTCGGTAAAGGGAATGCTGGCCAGGCGCTGCAGTGAAGAGAAGCCGGTGCCGTAATCGTCGATGGACAGGCCAAAACCATGCAGGCGCAAACGCGCGAGCATGCTCAGGGCATTGGCCGGTTCCACGATGGCGCTTTCGGTCAGTTCCAGCACCAGATCGGCCGGGCTTAGGCCGTTATCGCTCAGCTTGGCGCACAGTTCTTCGAGGAAATGATCTTCGCCCAACAGCCTGGGCGAGAGGTTCAATGCCAGGCTCAGAGCGAAGCCTTCGGCGCGCCACTCCACCAATTGCGCGATCGCCTTGCCGATCACCTGCTGGGTCAATGCGTGGATCAAGCCTTCGCGTTCGGCCAGGGGAATGAAGCGATCCGGCCCGATCATGTCGCCTTGTGGGCGGCGCCAGCGTGCGAGCGCTTCCACACCGCGCAGGCGGCCGTCTTTCAGATCGAGTTTGGGTTGGTAGGCCACGCGGATTTCGCCGCGGCGCATGGCGCGATCCAGCCGCGAGGCCGCCGCGCCGCCGCTGGACATCAGCGGCGAAATCGCCACCGGCGCGAATACGCGTGCAGCGGCGGTCGGCTCCGGTTCGCAATCCAGGATGGTGGCCAGGTCCTGCAGGTTCATCGGTTTTTCGATGCCGCCGAGCACGCGTACGCCGGCGCTGCGGCTGAGTTGCATCACTGCATCGATCAAGGCGCTGCCGCGTTGCGACACCACCACTACCGGCACGCTGTATTTTCCGCGCGCCAGCGCGTCCAGTAGCTGTACGCCGTCCATGCCCGGCATTTCAAGATCCACCAGCAACAGTGAAGGCGCATCGGCACGCGTCAGCCACTCCAGCGCCGCGTGTCCGTCGACTGCACCATCGACCACGCTGGCGCCGAGCTGACGGCACAGCGCCATGGCGTGTTCGCGCTGGACCACGCTGTCGTCCACGACCAGGACCGGGCCGGCCAGCTTGCAGTTGCAGGAGAGAAGGGCAGGGCGCATGAGAGTCCTTATGTGCATGCGTTAGGTCAGGCCGCCAGTTCGGCGGCCGGGAGCTGGGCAAGCGCATCGTTGCCCAGCACGGCATCGGCATCGAGCAGGATCACGAAGCGCTCGCCGATCTTGCCCATGGCATGGATGAAGTCGCGCGCGATGCCGGCGCCGAAGCTGGGCGTGTCGACGATGTCCGATGGTGCGATCTCCAGCACTTCGCTGACCGCATCCACCAACAGCCCGAGCACCTGATGCACTTCGCTGTGCGCGATCTCCACGACCACGATGCAGCTGCGCTTGGTGATCGCGCTGGCATTGCGGCCGAAGCGCTGCTGCAGGTCCACCACCGGCACCACCGCTCCACGCAGATTGATCACCCCGCGTAGCGCGGGCGGCATCATCGGTACGTCGGTAGGGACGCGGTACTCGATGATTTCCTTGATGCCCAGGATGCCCAGGCCGAACATTTCCCCATCCAGCAAAAACGTGAGGTATTGCTGCGGTGCCGTCGATGGCGGCAGTTCGTGGTTGGCTGCGGTGTGCGCGTGCATCGTCGGCTCCTCAGAAGCTGGCGAATTGCGATTCGTCGATCGCGTCGGCAGTCGCGGCCACCGCGCTGATCTTGCGCACGTTGGTGCGTCGCGGCGGCGCGCTGCTCACAGCGGCCGGCGCGTGCGCTGCAATCCGACGCGGCCCCGGCCTGCTGCTACCCGATGCGGCGCCTCGCCCGCCATTACCCAACCGGAAGAAGCCCATGAGCTGCTGCAACTGTTCGGCCTGTGCGCTCATTTCTTCCGAGGTGGCAGCCAGTTCTTCGGCATTGGCCGCAGCCGATTGCGTGGTCTGGTTCAACTGGCCCACGGCGGTATTGATCTGACTGACACCAGCGGTCTGTTCTTCGGAAGCGGCGGCGATTTCCTGGACCAGGTCGGAGGTGCGGCGGATCGAAGGCACCATCTCGCCGAGCACGCGGCCGGCGCTTTCGGCCAGCTCCACGCTGGAGCCGGCCACTTCGCCGATTTCCTGCGCGGCGATCTGGCTGCGCTCAGCCAGCTTGCGCACTTCGGCGGCCACCACGGCAAAGCCCTTGCCGTGTTCGCCGGCGCGCGCCGCTTCGATGGCGGCATTGAGTGCGAGCAAGTTGGTCTGGTACGCGATGTCGTCGATGATGCCGATCTTCTTGGCGATGTCCTTCATTGCCGTCACGGTGGCGCGGACGGTGTCCCCGCCATCGGCCGCTTCGCTGGCCGCCTTGGCCGCCATGCTGTCGGTCACACGTGCATTTTCGGTGTTCTGTGCGATGGAGGCAGTCATCTGCTCCAGCGATGCACTGGTTTCTTCCACTCCGGCCGCCTGTTCGCTGGCAGCCTGGGCAAGCGCCTGTGCAGTGGCACTGACTTGTTCCGACGCGCTGGCCAGATTTTCGGCGTTGCGGTTGACCTCATCGACGATTTCGGTCAACCGGCTCATGGTGGTGTTGACGTAGCGCTGCATGTCGGCGAACGCGCCTTCGTAACGGCCTTCCACAGTGTGGGTGAGGTCGCCATCGGCCATCGCACCCATGACCTGAATCACTTCGGAAATACTGCGCAGATTGCCGCGCGCCCGTTCCACGGTGTCGTTGATGAAGGCCTTCTTGCCCGGCAGCTGCGCCAGCGGCGCATCGAAGTTGCCGCGGCCGAATTCGGCCACCACGCCCATCGCCAGTTTTTTCACCGCGATGTGCGCGCCGACCATCTGGTTGATGCCCAGCGCCATGCTGCGGAAGTCGCCATCGAAGCGAGCGCTGTCGATGATTACGTCGATATCGCCGGCTTCGTGTTCGGCCGACATGTGGTTGATCTCGGCGATCAGGCCGGTGAGGTTGCCACGCACCTGATCGATGGTCTCGTTGATGAAGCGCTTCTTGCCCGGCAGTTGCGGCAGTTGCGCGGTGAAGTTGCCGCGGCCGAACTCGGCCACGCAGGCGATGGCCTGCTTCTTGACCGCGATGTGGCTGGCCACCATCGCATTGATGCCTTCGGCCATGCGGCGGAAATCGCCGGTGAAGCGCTGGGTATCGATGACCACATCGATGTCGCCGACGTCATGCTCGGCCGACATGCGGTTGACCTCGGCGACCAGGCCGGTGAGGTTGCCGCGGATCTGATCGACCACCTCGTTGATGAATGCCTTTTTGCCCGGCAGGCGCTCGAGTTCCGCAGAGAAATTGCCGCGGCCAAACTCGGCCACGCAGGCCATCGCCTGTTTTTTCACTGCGATATGGCTGGCGACCATGCGGTTGATGCCCTCGCCCATGGTGCGGAAGTCGCCATCGAAGCGGGCGACGTCGATGCGTATATCGATATCGCCAGCATCGTGTTCGCGCGAGACGCGATTGATTTCTTCGTTGACGTGGCGGATGCCGCTCTGCACCTTGCGCAGCCCGCGCAGGACATCGCCGGCCTGCTCGTCGCGCACTTGCGGCAGGGTGACATCGAAGTTGCCGCGCGAGAACGCGTCCAACGTGGTGGTGGCCAACCCCAGCGACGCACTGGCGATGCGGATTGCCCAGACCAGCAAGGCGCCGCTGATTAGTGCAGCAATGACGCTGGTACCCAGCAGGGCGGCGTGCGACAGCGTCAGCGCAACGCCGGCGGCGACCACGACAACGGGCAATGCGACGGCAAGCGCGGCGGTAAACCACAACTGCGTAGCGATAGGGAGACGGTGTGACATGGCGATGGTTTCCAGGGGGCAGGTAACGACAAACGACGCGATGTGTACGGCAGCGGTGGTGCGAGCGCTCAGGCCGCCAACGCGTCCTGGTTGGGGTGCAATTGCTGAATCAGGCTGGGCACATCCAGAATCAGCGCGACATCGCCGCTGCCCAGGATGCTCGACCCACTGATGCCTTTGACCTGTGCGAAAACCTTGGACAGCGGCTTGATCACCGTCTGCCATTCGCCCAGCAAGGTGTCCACCACCAGGCCGAAGCGCTGCGCGCCCTGGCGGATCACCACGATGCTTTCGCGCGGCGGGGTCTTGCCGCCCAGCGCGAACAACTCGCGCAGGCGGACATACGGCAACACGCTGCCGCGCAGGTCGATGTAGTCGTTGGTGTAGTCGGGCGTGAACTCCACGCACTCTTCCACCACATCCAGCGGCACCACGAAAACCGATTTGCCCACGCCGACCTGGAAGCCATTGATGATGGCCAGCGTCAGCGGCAGGCGTACCGAGATGGTGGTGCCCAATCCGGCAGCGCTGTCGATCTCGACCGTGCCGCGCAGCGCAGTGATATTGCGCTTGACCACATCCATACCGACGCCGCGCCCGGACAGGTTGGTGACCTTTTCTGCGGTGGAAAAACCCGGTTCGAAGATCATTGCGAACACTTCGCGGTCGCTGAGTTGGCGGCCGGGTTCGATCAGGCCCCGTTCGAGCGCCTTGGCCAGGATGCGGTCGCGGTTCAAACCGCCGCCGTCATCGGTGATCTGGATAACGATGCTGCCGGAGTCGTGATACGCGTTGAGCCCAACGGTGCCGCGTGCGGGCTTGCCACGCGCAACGCGCACGTCTGCCGGCTCGATGCCGTGATCCATCGCATTGCGCACCAGATGGGTCAGTGGGTCGCCGATCTTTTCCACCACCGACTTGTCCAGCTCGGTGTCTTCGCCGGCCACCACCAGGGCGATGTCCTTGCCCAGTTCACGCGCCACATCGTGCACCACGCGCTGGAAGCGGCTGAAGGTGCCGCCGATCTTGACCATCCGCAGCTGCAACGCGCTTTCGCGCACGTCTTCAACCAGGCCGGCCAGGATCGAGGCCGATTCCAGCAATTGCGCATCGCCGGTGCGTTGCGCATTGGCATTGGTGCTGCTGACCGCGATGATGAGTTCGCCGACCAGATCGATCATGCGATCGAGCTTGTCGGCATCCACGCGGATCGAGCGCGCATCGTTGTTGCGTCCGCCGGCGTCAGGCGCATTGCGGGCCGGCGCCGACGCGGTATTTGCCGCGTTGGGCACGGCGGCAAGCGCGCCGGCCGGCGCTGCGGCAATCATCGGCTCGCTGACCAGCAGCGTGGCAGCATCGGTCGGTGCCGGCACTGCGGCGATGTCCAGGTCGCAATCGTCGCGAACGAATTCGAATACGTCTTCGATCGCGGCGCGGTCGGCGTCGCTGCGTAGCAGGATCTGGAAACCGAGGTAATTGGCTTCCGGGTCGAGTTCTTCAAACCGCGGCAACTGGCTGTAGTCGGTACCGATCGATTCCACCGAGCCCAGGCCGCGCAGATTGCGGATCAACTTGAGCGGGGAGTTGCCGAAGCGCAGCGCATCGGCGAAGAGCTTGAGCGAGATGCGCCAGTAACCGCTCTGTTTTTCAGGGGTGCTGTGCTGGATGGCGGCGGCGGTGACGCCGCAGGTGCTGCTTTGCAAATAAGTCTGCAATTGCGCCAGCAGCGGCTCGGCTTCAGCAGCCAAGGCGGCCGGGTCGGCATGGCTCGGGTCTGCGGCGGTTTCCACCAAGGCATGGATATGGTCGCAGCACACCAGCAACAGCCCGATCAGTTCCGAGCTCAGGGTCAGCGCTTCGTCGCGTACCAGATCCAGCACGCTTTCCACCACATGGGTGAAACCGACCAGCTGCGGCAGGTCGAACAGGCCGCCGGACCCCTTGATGGTGTGCGCGGCGCGGAAGATGGCATTGACCGCATCTGGCGAGGATTCGCCACGCTCGGCTTCGAGCAAATGGCGTTCCATGTCTTCGAGCAGATCCCGGCTCTCGGCCAGGAAGGTTTGCATCAGTTGGTTCATGTCCATGCGCGCGTCACCGGTCCGTTAGTGAATGTGTTCGCCAAGACCGGCAACCGCATGCGGGTACAGCGCTTCGAGCAGGCCGAGCAGCTCGATCACATCGACCACCGCACGGCTGGAATCGGTCAGCGAAAACGGCCGTCCATCGGCCTGGATCGCCTGCTTGGTGGCCAGTAACAACTGCAAGCCGGTGGTGTCGATTTCGCTCACCGCCGCCAGATCCAGATGCACGCCGCCCGGATGCGCCAACGCCGGCTGCAACAGCGGCTTGAGTTCGGCAGCGCGACGAATGGTCATCTCGCCCTCAAGGGCAAGCGTCAACGGCGCGGGCAGATCGGGAGACGGAGTGTTCATTGGTGCCTCGGGCGATGGCGCACGGTGGGTGCGATGACGCGGGGAGAAGGGCGCGGTGGCATGGAACTGCGTGGGATTGCCCTGCACGCAGAGTCATGCCGGTCTATGCAGGTATCGGCGCCTGGCTGGAATATTTAGGGCAAATTCAGCCGAATGACGGAAATGCGAAATCCTCAGCAGTTTTTGAATTAACTGCTCAGGTTTGTCGAAAGCAGGCTCATAAGGCGGTTGTCCGGGGCAGTGCCGGGACAAGACACGCGTGTCTCAAACACGGTAGAGCGGTGCGCACCGAGCAAGGGCAAGGGGTGCGAGCCCGTTGCGGGTGATGCAGGTCGGCGTGATATCGGAAATGTCGCGCACGCACGTCATGCAGTGGGTGGCGCTTGCTTGCCTGCACGGCGTGGGGTGTTGTCGAGTCTGTTGCAACGCCGTCAAACGCGGCGCTGCGCTTCAGCCTGGTGCCAGCGCAGCCAGCAAACCGCGTGCGGCATTGAAGCGATCCGCACCTTCGGGCAGCGGCAGCTTGATGCGCAGTTTGTCCGGGCCGTCCATGGTGTAGATCTTCGGCTGCTTCTGGATCATCTGGATGATGGTCATCGGATCGATCGCTGGCTTGGCTTCGAATACCAGCCGCCCACCGTTTTCGCCCAGATCCAGCTTGCGCACGCCCAACGCGTTCGCTTGCAGCTTGAGCTCGGCAATCGCGAACAGGTGCTTGACCGGGTCTGGCAGCAAGCCGAAGCGGTCGATCATCTCCACCTGCAATTCGCGCAGCGCCTCGGGATTGCGCGCGCTGGAAATGCGTTTGTACAGCGTCAGGCGCGTATGCACGTCGGGCAGATAATCCTCGGGAATCAGCGAGGCCACGTGCAGCTCCACCTCGGCGCCGCGCGCTTCTTCGCCGGCATCCAGGTCGGGCAGCTTGCCCTGGCGGATGCTGCGCACCGCGCGCTCAAGTAGCTCGGTATAGAGGCTGAAACCGACTTCGGCCATCTGCCCGCTCTGGTCTTCGCCCAACAATTCGCCGGCACCGCGGATTTCCAGATCGTGCGTTGCCAAGGTAAAGCCGGCGCCGAGCTCGTCCATCGAAGCGATCGCCTCCAGGCGCTTTTCTGCATCGGAGGTCATCGAACGGCGGTCCGGCACCACCAGGTACGCGTAGGCGCGGTGATGCGAGCGACCGACGCGGCCGCGCAACTGATGCAACTGCGCCAATCCAAATCGATCGGCACGATTGATGATGATGGTGTTGGCGTTGGGAATGTCGATGCCCGATTCGATGATCGTGGTCGACAGCAGCACATTGAAGCGCTGCTTCTGGAAATCCAGCATCACCCGTTCCAGCTCGCGCTCGGGCATCTGCCCATGCGCAATGCCGATGCGCGCTTCCGGCACCAGTTCCGAAAGATCGCGCTGCATGCGCACGATGCTTTCCACATCGTTATGCAGGAAATACAGCTGACCACCGCGGCTGAGTTCGCGCTGGAAGGCTTCGCGCAGCAGCGTGTTGTCCCAGGCAGTAATGAAGGTCTGCACCGCCAGGCGGTTTGGCGGCGGGGTGGCAATGATCGACAGATCGCGCAGGCCGGCCATGGCCATATTGAGCGTGCGCGGAATCGGTGTGGCGGTGAGCGTGAGCAGATGCACGTTGGCGCGCATCGCCTTGAGCGCTTCTTTCTGCCGCACGCCGAAGCGTTGTTCTTCGTCGACGACGACCAGCCCGAGATCCTTGAACTTCACGTCCGGCTGCAGCAGACGATGCGTGCCGATGATCACGTCGATATCGCCGCTGGCGACCTTCTCCAGTTCGGCCTTGATTTCCTTGGTGCTCTTGAAGCGCGACAGCACTTCCACCTTCATCGGGTAATCGGCGAAACGGTCGCGGAAATTGCGGTAATGCTGTTCGGCCAGCAGCGTGGTGGGCACCAGCACCGCGACCTGCTTGCCGGCGCTGGCGGCAGCGAACGCTGCGCGCACCGCCACTTCGGTTTTGCCGAAGCCGACGTCGCCGCAGACCACACGGTCCATTGGTTGGCTGCTGCCCAGGTCGCGCAGGGTTGCATCGATCGCAGCGAGCTGGTCACCGGTCTCTTCGAACGGGAACCCTGCCGCAAACGGTTCGTACATCGCCCGGTCCACTTGCAGCGCCAGGCCCGCACGCGCGCGTCGACGTGCCTGGATTTCCAGCAGTTCGGCAGCGACATCGCGGACCTTCTCGGCCGCCTTGCGTTTTGCCTTGGTCCATTGCTCACCGCCCAGCGAATGCAACGGCGCAGTTTCGGCCGAGGCGCCCGAGTAACGGCTGATCAGGTGCAGCTGCGCCACCGGCACATACAACCGGTCGCCCTTGGCGTATTCGATTTCCAGGAACTCGCCGGGCATGCCGCCGGCGTCGAGCACGATCAGGCCGCGGTAGCGGCCCACACCGTGGTCTTCGTGCACGATCGGCGCGCCTTCGGACAACTCGCCCAGGTCGCGGATGATCGCTTCCGGCTCGCGTCCGACCCGGCGCGTGCGGCGCGGCTGATTGGCGCGCTCCGGGAACAGTTGGCGCTCGGTGAGCAGCGCAATCTGCGGTTGATCCAGCGCAAAGCCGTCTTCGAGCGGCGCCACCGTAATGCCGAAGCGCAGCTTGCCCGCCAGGAACGCGGGCACGTCGGTGACCACCTCAGGCTTCAATTGCGCGGCGGCGAGCACTTCCATCAAGGCTTCGCGCCGGCCGGCGGTATCGGCGGCCACCAGCACGCGGCCGGGGTAATGGCCCAGGAACGCGGCCAACGCCTGGCCGGCCGGGGCGTCTTTTGCCGCCACCGGCAGCGGCGGCAACGGCTGGTCGCCCAGGGCGGCGGCCTCGTCGATGCGCGGATGGTCGCTGGCCCAGACTTCGATGCGCGCCATCTTGTTGAGCCGCTCGCGCAGCGCGTCTGGCGATTGGTACAACGCGTCCGGCGGCAGCAGCGGGCGCTCCACATCGTGGCGGCGTTGCTCGTAGCGGTCCTGCGCCTGCGCCCAGAACGTGTCTGCCGCGTTGGAGACGCCGATGGCGACCAGCGGCAACACGCGCTTGTCCAGATAATCGAACAAGGTGGCGGTCTTGCTGAAGAACATCGGCAGGTAATACTCGATGCCCGATGGCGCCAGTCCGGATTTGAGATCCTGGTACAGCGCGCTGCGCCGGGTATCCACGTCGAAGCGTTCGCGCAGGCAGGCCAGCACGCGCTCCACGCTGGCATCGTCCATCGGCACTTCGCGGCCGGGCAGCATCTTGACCGCGTCCACCTTGTCGAGCGAGCGCTGCGATTCGGGGTCGAACACGCGGATCGAGTCGATATCCTCATCCAGCAACTCGACGCGCAAGGGTGTGTCCGCGCCCATCGGGAAGACATCGAGCAGGCCGCCGCGCACGGCAAAATCGCCCGGGTCCATCACCTGCGGCACATTGCGATAGCCAGCGCTTTCCAGGCGGCGTTTTTCCGCATCCAGATCCAGCCGTTGGCCGACGGTGAGATCGAAACTGCCGCCGACGATGTAACTCAGTGGCGCCAGCTGCTGCAGCAAGGTCTGCACCGGCACGATTACCACGCCGCGGGTCAGGCCGGGCAGGCGGTGCAGGGCGGCCAGGCGTTGGCTGATGATTTCGGGGTGCGGACTGAACTGGTCGTAGGGCAGGGTTTCCCAATCCGGAAATGGCACCACCGGCAGCGCAGAATGTTCGCCAAGCAAGGCATGCAGATCGGCTTCGATCTGGTGTGCGCTCTGGTTATCGCGTGCGATCACCAGCAGCGGGCCGGCATGCGCCTCGGCTGCCCGCGCAATCGACCACGCCAGCGCAGTCGGAGAGGACGGAGCGCGCCAGTAGGCGCGGAGCTGGCCAGACTTGGGCAGCGGCGGGGAGGGGAAGGTAGGCGACGGCATCAGCCCATAATTTTATCAGAGCCCCTGCCGTGGCCGGTCCATCTGATGTGAACGGCGGCGCCGGGCGCGCGCGCGGCAGGGCGCACAAGGGGCTATCGACGTAACCCGTGCGGAGTCTGGAAGTCAGACGCCGCGCTGCGTGTCGACTACGCGGCTCTCGCCGCTCACGGGACACGCCGTGAACCCGTCCATGGGGGCGCGTTGGCGGCATCCATGCCGCCAACGGTCCCGCAGCGGTGAGGACACCGCGCTAATAGGGTGGGCTGTCTGCCAGACGAGAGCGGCTCATTGCACTTAGAAGGACGTACTTACAGTGAGTCCTGCAATGGCGAGCGGGCAGGGAACGCAGCAAACCACGCGCCAAGCCGCTGTTTGGAATCCCACATCCCGAATTCCCCATCCCGGCAACTCAGGCATCCAGCTCCAGCACCATCCGTACCAGCTCCGGCGAATCCGGGTGCGCCTGCGGTTTGAAGCCCAGCGACTCGGCCAGCTGCAGCATCGGCAGGTTGCTCTGCAGTACATCGCCGAACAGACAATCCAGATATTTGCGCCGCGCCCATTTGACCAACTTGCGCATCAACTGCCGCCCCAGTCCCTGGCCGGCGACGAAGCTGCTGACCAGGATGGTGTATTCGGCCTGGCGGGTGCCTGGCACCAGCGCTGCGCGGGCGACTGCACCCACCAGCGCTTCGCCCGGTGGCAATTGCTCGGCGGCGACCAGCACGATCTCGCTCTTGGGGTTGGGGTGGGTCAGGCGCTGCACCATCTCCGGGGTGATTTCGGCGGAGGAGCGCACGAAGCGCGCGCGAATTTCCTCCGGTCCCAACAGGCTGAAAGCCCCCTGCAGCGGCGGACCATCCTCGGGACGGATCGGGCGGAGCAGAAGGATGCGGCCATTGGGCAGGCTGAAGTTTTCATGCCAGGGAGGCATGCGATTGCGAATGGCCATGACCGGTGTTCCTTAAAGATCGGAAGATTCTGGCACCAGCCCGGCGCGCAACCGTGAATGAATCCGGTGTGCTGCCGGGGGCCGACTGGAGATGGCAGTGCTTCCCACGCAACTGTAACGAGCGGAGCCGTGAGCCGGTCGTGAGCGTGGGGCAGCGCAGCATGGCCGAGGAATCACCAACGCGCGGCCTGGCCGGCAGACATTTGAAACGAGGCGTGGCCTTCCGCACGCGCGGCCTTGAGTGCAGCGCCCGGTTGTGAACACTGCGCTGACGGGGCGTGCAGCAACGGCATGCCAGCAACCAAGCGCGCGGCCCAACGCACTGCGCCGGTGCACCGGAAACACCTGCGTACCCGCAGCACACCCGCAGCGACGGGTGTGCTGCGGGTATACCGACTCAGCCGTCCTGGCGCAGCCACTCCAGCCGGGTCGAGGCGCCGGGCTCGCCGAGATGCTGCTTGAGGACCGGCAACGCGGGTGCCAGCACCTGGTCGAACTGCCAAGGGGCATTGACGATCAGCAGCCCGCTGCCGGTCAGGCGCAGTGGCGAGTCATCCGGGCGCACCTGCAACTCGGCGACCAGCACCGACTTGGCCGGCAGCGTGGCGGCTTTGCGCATGAAGGGCTGCAGGCTGCGGCGCAGCTTGATCGGGTACCACACCATGCAGATCGCCTGCGGCCAGCGCGCCAGCGCCTCGCGCACGCTGTGGATGATCTGCTGGTACTCGGCGTCCTGCGATTCGTACGGCGGGTCGATCAGCACCAGCCCGCGGCCGATCTTGGTCTCGCCCGCCCGCGGCGGCAGGAAGGCGCGGATCGCGGCATAGCCGTCGCCGGCATGCACGCGCACCCGGCTGTCCCTGGCGAATAAGCCCTTAAGGGCGTCGGCTTCGTCCGGCTGCAGTTCGCAGAATGCCATGCGGTCCTGCTCGCGCAGCGCCTGCGCGGCCAGCAGCGGCGAGCCGGGGTAGTAATTGAGCTGAATGCCGGCCGTGGTGCGCGTGGGCTTCTGGCCGGGCGTAGCCGGGCGGGCGACGGACTGGTTGTCGGCCTGCACCGCGCGCAGGTAGCGCTCAACCACCTCTGGCAAGGTCGCTTCGGCCATCAGCCGCATGACGCCGGCATCGGCTTCGTTGGTCTTGCGGCTCTCTTCGCCACCGAGTTGGTAGCGCCCGCGCCCGGCGTGGGTATCGAGCACGAAGAACGGGGTGTCCTTACGCTTGAGGGTGTCGATCAGGGCAAGCAGGGCGATGTGCTTGAGCACGTCGGCGTGGTTGCCGGCATGGAAGGCGTGGCGATAGTTCATCGCGGCAGTGTAGAGGCTGCGGCAGGGTTTGTTGCGGCTCGTCGCAGGGTGGGCCGACGCAGACGCACTGTGGCGGCATCGGGATGTTGCGCGCCGTTCGCGGAACACCTCGGCCTGTAGGCGGTGCCCGCATGCCGTTATGCTGCGCGGCATGTCCGAGTCTCCTGCCCGCGTGCTCGTCGTCGAAGACGAAGCCGCCATTGCCGATACTGTGCTCTACGCGCTGCGCAGCGAGGGCTATGCACCCGAGCACTGCCTGCTGGGTCGCGATGCGCTGGCGCGGCTGCGCGCCGATCCGGCCGATGTGGTGGTGCTCGATGTGGGCCTGCCGGACATCAACGGTTTCGAGGTCTGCCGCACGCTGCGCAATTTCAGCGAGGTGCCGGTGATTTTTCTGACCGCGCGCAACGACGAAATCGACCGCGTGCTCGGGCTGGAATTAGGCGCCGACGACTACATGGCCAAGCCGTTTTCGCCACGCGAACTGGTGGCGCGGGTGCGCGCGCGCCTGCGCCGACGCAACGCGGGCGGGGTGGTCGAATCGGGCTGGCAGCCGCACGGCGCATTTGCCATCGACCGCGACGGCAGCCGCATCCGCTACGGCGAGACGTTGCTGCCGCTGACCCGCTACGAATACGCGCTGCTGGCGGCATTGCTGCAGCGTCCTGGCGCGATCCTGAGCCGTGCGCAGCTGATGGACCGCGGCTGGGACGCCAGCGCCGACAGTGCCGACCGCACCGTCGACACCCACATCAAGACGCTCCGCGGCAAGTTGCGCCTGGCTGGCGTACCGGCCGATCCGATCCGCACCCACCGTGGCCTTGGTTACGCGCTGGAGGTGTAGGCATGTTGAGATCGGCGAACAAACCGACGGCGCATCCGCCAGGCAGGCGCGGCCGGTGCTCGGCATCGGCATGGACCACGCGTCACTGCGGTTCTGAGTGCGCTGCCCATCCCCGCCCAACGACTGTTCGCGACGTGTTGTCAGCCGCGCTTGGCGACCTGGGCGAGGCCACGCACTGACATGCGGCTCGGTCTCAAGCTGTTTCTGGGGTTCTTCCTGATCGTGGGCCTGGCCGCGTTTTTCGTGATGCGCGTGTTCGTCAACGAGGTCAAGCCAGGCGTGCGCCAGGCAATGGAATCCACCCTAGTGGATGCGGCCAATGTGCTGGCGGAAATCGCCAGCAGCGAACTGGCTGCCGGCACGCTTGCCGATGGGAGCTTCGCGCGCAACGTGGCCAGGGCGCAGCAGCGCGATCCCAAGGCGCGGGTATGGCGCTTTCGCAAGAACAATGTGGATTACCGCGTCACCGTGACCGATGCGCGCGGGGTGGTGGTGTTCGATTCGTTGGGCCGCGACGTCGGTCGCGACAATTCGCGCTGGAACGATGTGTACCGCACCTTGCGCGGCGAGTACGGCGCACGTTCCAGCCCGGAAATCGATGGCGACCCCACCGCAACGGTGATGCACGTGGCCGCGCCGATCTACGCACCGGCCGACCCGAAGACGCTGATCGGCGTGCTGACCCTGGCGCAGCCCAATCGCAGCATCGACCCGTTTATCGAAGCCAGCCAGCGCAACATCCTGCAACGCGGCGCCTGGCTGATCGGCATTTCTGCGTTGATCGGTATTTTGATGACCTGGTGGTTGATGCGCGGCATCGGCAGGCTCAATCGCTATGCGCAGGCGGTGAGCGCCGGCATCCCGGTGCCGCCACCCAAACCGCGTGGCGATGAAATCGGCGATCTGGGCCAGGCGCTGGAATCCATGCGTCGCAAGCTGGAAGGCAAGGCTTACGTGGAGCAATACGTGCAGTCGCTGACGCACGAAATGAAAAGCCCGCTGGCGGCGATTCGCGGTGCATCGGAGCTGCTGACCGAGCCACTGCCGGAAGCCGATCGCCAGCATTTCGTGGCCAGTATCCGCGCGCAGGAGCAACGGCTCACCGAAACCATCGACAAGCTGCTGGCGCTGGCCGAAGTGGAGCAGCATGGCTGGTTGCAGACGCGCGAACGCATCGGTCTTGGTGGGCTGCTGCAGGCCGCAGCAGACGCGGTGTCGCTGCGCGCAGCGGCGGCCGGTGTGATGTTGGAGGTCGATGTAAGCGCTGCGACGTTAGGCGGTCAGGTACTCGGTGATGGCTTCTTGCTGCGTCAAGCGTTGGTCAATCTGCTGGAAAACGCCATCGGGTTTTCGCCGCAGGACAGGCGTGTGCGCCTGCATGCGCAGCTGCGCGATGAACATTGGGAGTTGGCGGTCGAAGACCGCGGCAGCGGCGTGCCGGATTATGCGATCGAGCGCGTCTTCGAGCGCTTCTATTCCCTGGCACGCCCGCAGACCGGCCAGCGCAGTTCCGGTCTTGGTCTGCCCTTCGTACGTGAGGTTGCGCGCCTGCATGGCGGGGACGTGACGCTGGGCAATCGCGACGGTGGCGGTGCGATTGCGGTGTTGCGCCTGCCGATCGGCTGAGTCGCCGGGCAGGCACTTGTAGCGGTTGGCTACCGCCGGTGGCCGCCGTGCGTTCGAGGCTGCGGCATGCGCCAGAGCACATGCCGCGCCCGCGTCAATCGCAGCGCACGGCGCGTGGCCGCGCTGTCTAATGCACCACGTCGGCGACGATGACGTCTTTGGCGACCACCGACCAGGACAGTTTGCCGAAGCCCTTGTTGCCCCACTCGGTGCCCCAGCTGTTTTCCACGATCAATCCTTGACTGTCGTAGCCCAGCGCGACGACGGCATGCCCGCCCAGAATCGGCGTCTTGATGTCGTAATCGACCTGATTCTTGGGCGTCAAGTCGTCAAAGCCCCGGCGCACATAGAAGCCGATCGCCACCGGCGTGGAAGAGGCGAGGGCGAGCTTGATCTGTTCGATCAAGGCGCGTCCCCCATTCCCGTTGCCCGACGAATACAACACGGTGTACTTGCGATACGGCGTCGGGTTCTTGGTGGCGTTGGCCTTGTCGGCAGCGGTGGGTTGGTCTTTCCAGTCGTAGTTGCCCCACGAATAATGCTGCTCGGTGTCGATACCCTGCGCCAGCGCGACCTCCATTGGCGCTTCCAGAGTAGAGCCTTCATCGACGCCGTCGTTGACCTGGCTATACAGATACATCGGGGCAAAGCGTGTCTGTGCCTGTTTGTTGGCGTTGGCGTACCAACCGGTCAAGGTATGCGCGGTTGCCCATGACGCACATGATCCTACTTGGCCCTGGTCGCCCGGCGTGATCGCCCACGCAGTCAGGTCGACACTGGCAGGCAGTGGTTTGCTAACGCTTTCTGTACCGAACAACGGGGTGACCGGCTGCACCAATGACGACGGTTTCAGTCCCATTCCGTGGACTGCCGCCTGTGCGGCGGCAGTGGTCAGGCTCAGGGTGGCCAGCAGGCAAAGGGCAAGCGAACGTTGCGTGTTCATGCAGAGCAGACTCCAGGCGAAGAGGAATGCAGTTGTGCGCAGTTCTAAAACCACAGCCCAGCAGGTATGCAGCCGCGATGGCGCTGATGCAGCGCACGCGGTAAAAAAGTCATTGAAGAACTGCGGAACTGGAAAGCGGTAATCAACGAGTAAGGGGCGGTTCAGGAGTGCGCAACTGCCCGTGCATCGTTACCCATGGCGACGGTGCGTGCGGCGGCAATGCGAAGCGATGCCGATCGAACGGAAGTCTGGTTTGGGCATGTAGCGCACTTTTGGAATCTGACACCTGCATTTCCTCCTTGCGTCACAGTCCAGGCCGGCAGGCATCCGGGTCGCCCACTTCACATTCGCTTCAAATTCGCCTCAAACCCCCAACACCGGCGCGTCGCAACCTGGTCACCTCCCAAGATGAGGATGGCCGATGAAATCCCTGAAACTGTTATTGCGGTTCGCCACCATTGGCGGGCTGATCCTGCTGTTGCTCATTCCGTTATTGCTGATCCGTGGCGCGGTGCAGGACCGAGCGCGCTACCGCGACGAGGCCGTGGAGCGGGTGGCGCAGAGCAAGGCCGGCGAGCAGCAATTCATCGCGCCTGTGCGGGTGCTGCCGTATATCGAAGATGTGCAGGTCACCGAGCCGGACGAGCAGGGCAACCAGCGCAAGGTCTGGCGCAAGCGCGAAGGGACGCTGCTGCAAACACCGCGCAGCCTGAAACTCAGCGGCGAGATGGTGCCCTCGGTAAGAGAGGTGGGCCTGTACCGGGTGCAGGTGTACTCCTGGAAAGCGACCCTGCACGCGGAATACGATCCCTTCGACTACGCGGCCGAGCCGACCCGTGTGTATGGTCAGCCACATCTTGCGATCGGTATTTCCGACGTGCGTGGGTTGGTCGGCACGCCGCGTTTGCAGGTGGATGGCCGTGCGCTTGCACTGGAAAGCGGTGCGGGTGCATTGGCTGATCGATCGGCGGGCATCCACGCCAAACTTGGCCCGCTGGCTGACCCGGTCGCAGGCCGGCTACAGGACGGCAACAGGGTAGACATGCAGTTCGTGCTGGATGGCACGCGCCGGCTGGCGATCGCGCCGATTGCCGACAACAACGAGATTGCGTTGCGCTCCACCTGGCAGCACCCGTCCTTTGGCGGACGCTTCCTGCCGAATGCACCGAGCATCGGGCCGAAGGGCTTCGATGCGAGTTGGTCGCTGTCGTCGTTGGCCACCGGTGCGCAGGCGCAGTTGCAGTCCAGCCATACGTCGCTGGATACGCTGGAAGTACGTCTGGTTGATCCGGTGGACGTGTATACCCAGGCCGATCGCGCCAGCAAATACGGCATCCTGTTTGTGGTGCTGACCTTTGTGGCGTTTGTGCTGTTCGAGTTGATCAAACGTTTGCCGATTCATCCCTTGCAGTACCTGTTGGTGGGCCTGGCATTGGCGATCTTCTTCCTGCTGCTGCTCAGCCTTTCCGAGCACATCGCGTTCTGGCAGGCCTATCTGATCTCCGCGGCGGCGTGTATCGGCTTGCAGTTCTTTTATCTCTCGGGCGTCTTGCGCAGTTGGGTCCGTGCGGCGGGCTTTTCGGTGATGCTCACCGCCTTGTATGCGGTGCTCTACAGCCTGTTGATCTCCGAAGACAACGCGCTGCTGATGGGCTCGTTGCTGTTGTTCGGTATCCTGGCCAGCATCATGTGGGTGACCCGCAAGCTCGATTGGTACGAGCTTGGCAATAGCCTGCGCTGAGGCCGGCATGACGGCGCATGCACAGTTCCACCGGCGGGCGCAGCGTTTGCTGCCCGCCGGTATCGATACGGTGGCGCTGCTTCCCGCAGCGCTGCCGCAATCCTGGGAAGGCTCGGCGCTGTCGGCCTTGCCGCTGAATCGCGATGGGCGCCACGGCGTGGTGGGTCTGCAGATGCATGCACGCACCGCGCAGCAGTTACGCACCGGCGGACATGTGTTTTTGCAGGCAGCACTGCAACGCCACACGTCGCCCGGCAGCACACGCACGCGCAGCTACGGGCCGTGGCAGAGGCTGAGCAATGGCAGCTACTGGGCACGCAGCACCGATGCGCTACTCGGGGTGTTGCTGGGCACCGAAGAAGCAGCGGTATGGTTGTTATGGCAGCAGCCCGAGGCCGGCATTTGGAACCATGGTCGTTGGCTGCGTTGACCGGTGGCGTTGCAGCCGCGCCAGGCTGGCTTACCATGGCCGGCATGACTGGTTCCTCCTTGAGTGTGGAGACGGTGCGCGGCACCGATGTGCTGCCGTATCTGGATGCGGTGGCGCAGCTGCGCATCGCGGTGTTCCGTGCGTGGCCGTATCTGTACGAAGGCGATGCCAGGTACGAACGCGAGTATCTTGCAGCCTATGCGGCATCGCCAGAGAGCGTTTTCGTGCTGGCACGCGATGGCGATGCGGTGATCGGTGCATCCACCGGGTTGCCCTTGCTCGACGATAGCGCCGCCTTCCATGCACCGTTTCGCGCTGCCGGCATCGACCCGGTCAGCGTGTTTTATTTCGGCGAATCGGTATTGCTGCAGGCCTATCGCGGGCAGGGCATCGGTCACGCATTTTTCGACCAGCGCGAAGCGCACGCACGCGCGCTGGGACGCTTTGCACTTGCGGCGTTCTGTTCGGTGGAACGCGCGCCCGACGATCCGCGCAAGCCAGCCGATTACCGCGCCAATGACGTGTTCTGGCGCAAGCGTGGCTACGCCCCGCAGCCCGGCATGCGGGTGCATCTGGAATGGGCAGAGTTGCAACATGGGGAGATCGACCACAGCTTGGCTGTGTGGACACGTGCGTTACCGCAGTGAGCGCGGCCACCGCCTGACAGCGACTCACACAACGGCGCGAGCAGTTTGCAAGGCAACTGCACTATGCGTTCGCTAGCCGGTTTGATTCCTTCGCCACCTCGACCCAGTAACCCAAAGGCCACCAGATGAAAATCGCTGTCGCCAAATACCCCATCGGCAAGCCCGTCGATTTCGCCGCGTTTGCTGCGCGCCAGTCGGCCCTGATCGGCGAGGCCGCAGCTGCCGGTGCGCGGGTGGTGGTGTTGCCCGAATATCTATCGCTGGAGCTGGGCGCGACGTTCGACACGCCTATTTCTGCCGGCCTGCCCGAATCGCTGGCGGCCATCCAGGCGCTGCGTGGGCAATGGCTGGAGCTGTTTGCCGGGTTGGCGCAGGAACATCAGCTGCATCTGATTGCCGGCAGCTTTCTGCTGGATCTGGGGCAAGGTCGCTACCGCAATCGCAGCGACTGGTTGACGCCTGAGGGCCTGCACGGCTGGCAGGACAAGTTGCAGCTCACCGGCTTCGAAAAGGCCACCGGGCTGATCGAGCCGGGCGACGAACTGAAGGTGTTCGAACTCGACGGCATCCGCGCGGCAATTGCGATCTGCTACGACAGCGAGTTCCCTTTGCCGGTGCGTGCGCAATACGAGGCCGGCGCGCGCTTGTTGATCGTGCCCAGTTGCACCGACACCGCGGCCGGTGCCATGCGCGTACGCATCGGCTGCCTGGCGCGCGCGCTGGAAAACCGCGTGTTTGTCGCGCAATCGGTCACCGCAGGGCAAGCGCTCTGGAGCCCCGCGTTGGACATCAATACCGGCGAGGCAGCGGTGTTTGCACCGATGGATGTCGGCTTTCCCGCCGATGGCGTGTTGGCGCAGACCCAGGGCGAGACGGTATGGGCACTGGCCGAGCTGGACTTCGCTGCGTTCGAGGCCAGCCGCGCGCAGGCGCAAGTGGCCAATGACCGCGATTGGCCGGGGCAGTTGGCGGCCGATGTCGCGCGTGCCAAGCTGGCCGCGTTCGGTTGATCCATCGCCTACAGTTCCCATGGCCAAGAAAACCCTGATTCCACATAGCGTCCGGCTCGAATTTGCGCCCGGTGCGCTGGTGCACAGCAATCTATCCGGCGCCGCCTTCACCGACGACTGGCTGTGGGTGGCCGGCGACGAAGCCTGCGCGGTCGACCGGCTGCGCAAGCTCGATCCGGTACAGCGCGAGACGCTGCGCTTCGGCCAAGGGCAGAGCTTCCCGTTGGCTGACCTGCTCGACCTGCCGGGTGAAGACGGCGAGGAAGCCGACCTGGAAGGCATGGGCCTGTCGGACGGATGTCTATGGGTCATCGGCTCGCACGGCAGCAAGCGCAAGAACGCCAAGCCTGGCCGCGACGACGCCGAAAACGCCAAACGCCTGACGAAATTGAAGCTCGACGGCAACCGCCGTCTGCTGGCCTGCCTGCCGATCGAATATGCGGACGATGGCACCCCGCAACTGGTACGCGAAGCCGCCGACGGCCGCCGGGCACGTCGCCTCAAGGGCGATGCCAAGCACAACCAGCTCACCGATCTGCTGGCCGACGACCCGCATTTCGGCCCGTTCCTGAAGATTCCAGGCAAGGACAACGGCTTCGATATCGAAGGCATCGTGGTCGATGGCCAGCGCTTATTGCTGGGCCTGCGCGGGCCGGTGCTGCGCGGCTGGTCCGCACTGCTGGAGATCCAGGTGGAAGCCCATGGCGACCACTTGCGCCTGGCACCGCTGGACGAGGACGGCACGCTGTTGCGGAAACACTTCCTGCAACTGGGCGGGTTGGGAATTCGCGATCTGCATTATTCCGGCGACGATCTGTACCTGCTGGCCGGGCCGACAATGGTGTTGAACGGCGAGATCCGCCTGTTCAAATGGCCGGATGCGCGCACCGTGCTGGCCGCCAACCAGGCGCCGGTGCGTTTCCAGCATGATCTGCTGGAATCTGCGGTGCTGCCACACGGCAAGGACAGCGACCGTGCCGAGGCCATCTGCAACCTGCCCAAGCAACTGGCCGGCAAGATCCCCACCTGGCTGGTGCTGTACGACGCCCCCGGTTCGGCCCGCAGCGCCGGCGATTGCGTGGTGTACGGCGACCTGCTGCGCAACCGTTGAGCCAGGGACCGGGCAGGGCCTTGCCGCGCAAGGTAAAATCGGCGGACTCCCGTTTTGTCGAGCGCTCCATGGCCTGCCGCACCCGTTTTGCCCCCAGCCCTACTGGTTACCTGCACATCGGCGGCGCCCGTACCGCCCTTTACTGCTGGCTGGAGGCGCGCCACCGTGGCGGGCAGTTCGTGCTGCGTATCGAAGACACCGACCGCGAACGGAGCACCCAGGCGGCCATCGACGCCATCCTGGAAGCGATGGAGTGGCTGGGCCTGGGCTACGACGAAGGTCCGATCTACCAGACCCAGCGCGTAGCCCGCTATCAAGAAGTCGCCGAGCAGCTGCTCGCGCAGGGCAAGGCGTATTACGCCTATGAAACCCGCGAAGAGCTCGACGCCATGCGCGAGGCCGCCATGGCCAAGCAGGAAAAGCCGCGTTACAACGGCGCCGCCCGCGAGCAGAACCTGCCGTATCGCGACGACCCCAATCGCGTCATTCGCTTCAAGAATCCCATCGGCGGCACGGTGGTGTTCGACGACCTGATCAAGGGCCGCATCGAGATCGCCAACAGCGAGCTCGACGACATGGTGATCTTCCGCCCGGACGGCTTCCCCACCTACAACTTCGCGGTCGTGGTGGACGACTGGGACATGGGCATCACCGAGGTGATCCGCGGCGACGACCACATCAACAACACCCCGCGCCAGATCAATATCTATGAAGCGCTGGGCGCACCGGTGCCCAAGTTCGCGCACATGCCGATGATCCTGGACGAGCAGGGCGCCAAGCTGTCCAAGCGCACTGGCGCGGCCGACGTCATGCAGTACAAGGACGCCGGCTATCTGCCGCACGCGTTGATCAATTACCTGGCACGCCTGGGCTGGTCGCATGGCGACCAGGAACTCTTCACAGCGCAGGAATTGCTGGGCCTGTTCGACGTCAAGGACGTCAATTCCAAGGCCGCGCGCCTGGACATGGCCAAGCTCGGCTGGGTCAATCAGCATTATCTGAAGACCGACGACCCGGCCAGCATCGCCCCGCAGCTGGAATATCAGCTCGCCAAGCTCGGTGTGGATCTCGCTGCCGGTCCGGCTGCCGCCGACGTGGTAGTGGCATTGCGCGAGCGCGTGCACACCTTGAAGGAAATGGCCGAAAAGGCCGTGGTCTGGTACCAGCCGCTGGAAACCTACGACGAAGCGGCAGTGATGAAGCACCTCAAGTTGGGGGCCGAGGTGCCGCTGGGCAAGGCGCGCGAGCTGCTGGCGGCAGTGGATGCGTGGAGCGTGGAGAGCGTCTCGGCCGCCCTGCACGATGCCGCTGCCGCCCTGGAACTGGGCATGGGCAAGGTCGCCCAGCCGCTACGCGTGGCCATCACTGGTACGCAGGTCAGCCCGGACATTTCGCAAACGGTGTACCTGGCCGGACGCGAGGGTGCCTTGAAACGCATCGATGCGGCACTCATCAAGATTGGAGCGGCCTGACGCCGGAGCCTGTATGACCAAGCACACCCACGCACAAGACCCCGCCTGCACCGCACCGCATCACCACGTCGACGACGCCAACGGCTTCGTGCGCGCGGTAGAGCGTGCCTGCAGCGAACGCGGCCTGCGGCTGACGCCCATCCGCGCCAACGTGCTGCGGCTGATCGCCGACGCCGGCAAACCGGTCAAGGCCTACGAATTGCTGGACTGGGTACGCGAAGGCAAGGGCGTCGGCGCCGATGCCCCGCCCACGGTGTACCGCGCACTGGATTTCCTGATGGCCAATGGATTCGTGCACAAGCTCGAATCGGTCAACGCCTTCGTTGCCTGCCACCACCCCAATAGCGCCCAGCACTCGGTGCCGTTCCTGATCTGCGACCGCTGCCATAGCGCGGTGGAACTGGAAGACCGCGACGTCGTGTCGCAACTGGAAGCCCGCGCCAAGGCGCTGGGCTTCCAGCCTCAGGCGCAGACGCTGGAAGTGCATGGCTTGTGTGCGAAGTGTGCGGTGGCGGAGTAATCAGCCACGAGGTCGCGCGCAGAGCGCGGCCTTTTCGTCGTGCTCCTGGCGCAATGCCCGGGTGCAGCACGTGTGCGATTGCAACGTGCTCAAGCGTTGTCGCAGCGTTGTTGAGTCGCTGCATCGCATGCCTTACTGATCTGCCTGCAGAGCGCCGCACCACTGTGTGGTTCAGCAATGCAGTGATGACGCCCTGCGGTACTCAAGCCAGCGGTGCGGCGACGCAGCGTTAGACATCACGCCGATTGCTTGCTTAGCGCCTGCGTCCGGCACTGCTTGGCGTAGACACGCACTGCGATGCAGCACAGGCACAAACGGTATCACGCCCTGTCCCCTGCCTTGCGGCCATACGCCGCCATAAACATCTGCACCGCACGCTGCGTCGCTTCGCGCAGGAACTCGGGCGTGGGGTCTTTGAGTGCGCCAAACAGGCAGGGCATCAGCGTTTCGGATTCAAGCAAGGCTGCGTACTGGTGGGCGGCAAGGTGGGTGTCGTCGCAGTGGAGCAGGCCGCAGTCCACTTGTGCCTGCAGGTAGTCAGCGAAGCGCTTGATACCGTCCTGTTGGCCGGCGCTGAAGTACAGCGCGCCGACCGTCGATCTGCCGGACACACCGATGATGGTTTGCCAGCTGGTGATGTTGGTCGGGGCGCACAGGAACGTGAGCACATCCTCGCCGAAGCGCTGCAAGGTCTCATCGAGGGGGCCGCTGCGGTGCGAGAGCGCATGCAGCAACGGGTCGAAATAACGGTCTGACATGTCCTTGGCAACGGCGACGAACAGCTCTTCCTTCGACGGAAAATAGCCATAGAGCGTGCGCTTGGAGCCGCCCACGCGGGCAGCGATCTGCGACATGGACGCGCCTTCAAAGCCCAGCTCAAGGAATACCTCGCTAGCCGCCTGAACGATGGCGTCGCGCTTTTCTTCGGTTCTGACCCGCATCAGATTCTCCCAATAATTCATAAGTATACCGACAGGGCAGAAATGCTTGACGGCTACAGGTGCGCTTATTAGGATACCAAACCGTACCGTTTAGATTATCCATCACACTCCGTCGGAGACCTGCCCGTGCGTTCTCATGCCTCGTTTCGCCTGTCGTTGCTTGCTGTTGCCGTTGCCGCCACCGCTCTGCTCAGCGCCTGCGGCAGTCCGCCGGGAGGCCCGCCGCCACAGGAAGGCACCCCGGAAATGGGCGTGCTGACCGTCAAGCAGCAACCGGTGACGCTGACCACTGAATTGCCAGGGCGCACCGTTCCGTACCTGATCGCCGAAATTCGCCCGCAAGTCGGGGGAATCATCCAATCGCGTCAGTTCACCGAAGGTGGCGACGTCAGGGCAGGGCAAACCCTTTACCAGATCGATCCGGCCCAGTACCGCGCCAGCAATGCCAGCGCGCAGGCCACCCTGGCCAAGGCTGAGGCGACCCTGCGCACCGCGCAACTCAAGGCCGAGCGCTACAAGGAACTGGCGCAGATCAAGGCAATCAGCCAACAGGAAGGCGACGACACCGATGCCGCGCTGGGCCAGGCCAAGGCCGACGTGGCGGCCGGCAAGGCCAGCGTGGAAACCGCACGCATCAACCTGGCGTTCGCCCGGCTGGACGCCCCGATCTCCGGCCGCATCGGCCGCTCCAGCGTGACGCCGGGTGCGCTGGTAACCGCCAACCAGGCCACTGCGCTGACTACCATCCAGCAGTTGGACCCGATCTATATCGACGTCACCCAGCCCAGCAGTGCGGTGTTGCGCCTGCGGCAGGCGATGGCGCGCGGCGATCTGGAACAGGCCGGCGACGGCGCGGCCAAGGTGTCGCTGCGACTGGAGGACGGCAGCACCTATCCGCTGCAAGGGCACCTGGCGTTCTCGGACGTCACCGTCGACCAGAACACCGGCTCGATCACCCTGCGCGCCGTCTTCCCCAACCCGAACGCCGAGCTATTGCCGGGCATGTACGTGCGCGCGGTGTTGCAAGAAGGCGTCAAGGAGCAGGGCGTGCTGGTGCCGCAGCAGGCGGTGTCACGTAACGGTGCGGGCAAGCCCACGGCGTTTGTCGTCGGTGCCGACCACAAGCTGCAGCTGCGCGTGCTGGACACCGACCGCGAGGTGGGCGACCAATGGCTGGTGCGCAGCGGCCTGACGCCCGGCGATCAATTGGTGGTCGAAGGCGTGTCGCGCGCGCGCTGGCATCGTGGTCAAGACCGTGCCATGGCAGCCCAAGGCCACACCCGCCGCCGGCAATCCTGCCGGTCCTTCCGCCCCGACCGCACCGCGTGCGGCCAACTGAGGCGGGATCACACGTCATGGCACGTTTCTTTATCGATCGTCCGATCTTCGCCTGGGTGTTGGCCATCATCGTGATGCTGGCCGGCATCCTGTCCATCGCCACCTTGCCGATTGCGCAATACCCCAGCATCGCACCGCCCGCCGTCGCCATCACCGCCAACTACCCGGGCGCTTCGGCGCAGACGCTGGAAGACACGGTCACCCAGGTCATCGAGCAGAAGATGAAGGGGCTGGATCACCTCAGCTACATGGCCTCCACCAGCGAATCCAGCGGTGCGGTGACCATTACCCTGACCTTCGAAAACGGCACCGACCCGGACACCGCGCAGGTGCAGGTGCAGAACAAGTTGTCGCTGGCCACGCCGTTGTTGCCGCAAGAAGTGCAGCAGCAAGGCGTCACGGTGACCAAGTCGGCCACCAACTTCCTCAACGTGCTGGCCTTTACGTCGGAAGACGGCAGCATGAGTGACTCGGACCTGTCCGATTACGTGGCGGCCAACGTGCAGGAAACCATCAGCCGCGTCGAAGGCGTGGGCGACACCACGCTGTTCGGTTCGCAATACGCGATGCGGGTATGGATGGACCCGAACAAGTTGAACAACTTCAGCCTGACCCCGGTGGATGTGCGCACCGCGATCCAGGCGCAGAACGCGCAGATTTCGGCCGGCCAGTTGGGTGCCTTGCCGGCGGTGGCCAACCAGCAGCTCAATGCCACCATCACCGCGCAGACACGGCTAAAAACGGCTGAAGAGTTCGAAAATATCCTGTTGCGCACGCAGGCCGATGGCTCGCAGGTGCGCTTGCGCGATGTGGCGCGGATGGAGCTCGGCAGCGAAAGCTACAACACGGTTGGCCGCTACAACGGCAAGCCGGCGGCCGGTCTGGCGATCAAGCTGGCGACCGGTGCCAATGCGCTGGACACGGTACGCGCGATCGATAAAAGCCTGGAAGAACAAGAGAAGTTTTTCCCGCCCGGCATGAAGGTGCAAAAGCCGTACGACACCACACCATTCGTGCGCATCTCCATCGAGCAGGTGGTACACACGCTGGTGGAAGCAGTGGTGCTGGTGTTTTTGGTGATGTATCTGTTCCTGCAGAACTTCCGCGCCACGTTGATCCCGACCATTGCGGTGCCGGTGGTGTTACTGGGCACGTTCGGTGTGCTTGCGGCCTTTGGTTTCACCATTAATACCTTGACCATGTTCGCGATGGTGCTGGCGATCGGCTTGCTGGTGGACGATGCGATCGTGGTGGTGGAAAACGTCGAACGCGTGATGGGCGAGGAACAGTTGTCGCCCAAGGAAGCCACGCGTAAATCGATGGACCAGATCTCTGGCGCGCTGATTGGCGTGGCGTTGGTGCTGGCGGCGGTGTTCGTGCCGATGGCGTTCTTCTCCGGTTCGACCGGTGTGATTTACCGGCAGTTCTCGATCACCATTGTGTCGGCAATGACCTTGTCGGTGCTGGTGGCGATGATCCTCACTCCGGCCTTGTGCGCCACCTTGCTCAAGCCTGCGCACAAGGGCCAGGGCCTGGCGACCACCGGGTTCTTCGGTTGGTTCAACCGCCTGTTCGATCGCGGCAACACCGGCTACCAGGGCGTGGTGCGGCACATGCTGGGCAAGGGCTGGCGCTACATGCTGGCCTACGCGGTGTTGCTGGCGTTGGTGGTGTTCGGCTTCATGAAGCTGCCGGTGGGTTTCCTGCCGGACGAGGACCAGGGCACGCTGTTCGTGCTGGTGCAGTTGCCGCCCGGCGCCACGAATGCGCGCACCAGCGATGTGCTCAAGCAGGTGGAGCACCACTTCATGGTCGATCAGAAAGACTCGGTAGCCGGCATCTTTGCGGTCACGGGTTTCAGTTTCGCCGGTAGCGGCCAGAATACCGGCCTGGCATTCGTCAAGTTGCGCCCGTGGGATGAGCGTACCGGCAAGGGGCAGAGCGTCACCGAGGTGGCGGCCAAGGCGAGCGCATTTTTCGCCGGCATCCGCGATGCCCGGGTATTCGCATTCGCACCGCCGGCCGTGTCGGAGTTGGGCAATGCCACCGGCTTCGATCTGATGTTGCAGGACCGTGCCAATCTGGGTCATGCAGCCTTGATGCAGGCGCGCGATCAACTGCTGGCCGAACTGTCGCAAGACAAGCGGCTGGTTGCGGTGCGCCCGAACGGGCAGGAAGACACCCCCGAGTTCAAGCTGGAAATCGACCCGCATAAAGCGCAGGCGATGGGCGTGTCGATCTCCGACATCAACAACACGTTCTCCAGCGCGTGGGGCAGTACCTACGTCAACGACTTCATCGACAAGGGGCGCGTCAAGAAGGTGATGCTGCAGGCCGATGCGCCATACCGTATGAATCCGCGCGACATCGACCGCTGGTTCGTGCGCAACAGCGCCGGCACCATGGTGCCGTTCAACGCCTTCGCCACCGCACGCTGGCAGTCCGGGTCACCGCGTCTGGAGCGTTACAACAGCGTGCCGTCGGTGGAAATCTTGGGCATGGCGTTGCCAGGTGCGGCCTCCAGTGGCGAGGCGATGCAGATCGTCGAAGCCGCAGCTGCCAAGTTGCCGCCCGGGATTGGCTTCGAGTGGACCGGATTGTCGCGGCAGGAAAAAGCCTCGTCCGGTCAGACCGGGCTGTTGTACAGCGTCTCGATCCTGATCGTATTCCTGTGTCTGGCCGCCTTGTACGAAAGCTGGGCAATCCCGTTCTCGGTGATCTTGGTGGTGCCGTTGGGCGTGTTCGGCACGTTGCTGGCGGCGATGCTGACCTGGAAAATGAATGACGTGTACTTCCAGGTGGGCCTGCTCACCACCATTGGTCTGGCATCGAAGAACGCGATTCTGATCGTGGAGTTTGCGAGGGAATTGCACGAGGGCGGCAAGAGCCTGGTGGCTGCTGCACTGGAAGCGGCGCGCATGCGCTTGCGGCCGATCCTGATGACCTCGTTGGCCTTCATCCTCGGCGTGGTGCCGCTGGTGTTGACCAGCGGTGCCGGCGCCGGCGCTCAGCACGCATTGGGCACGGCAGTGATCGGCGGCATGCTCTCCGGCACGGTGCTGGCGATCTTCTTCGTGCCGCTGTTCTTCGTGCTGGTCTGCGGCCTGTTCCAGCGCCGTCCACAGCCTGCTTCGCCCGTACCGCAGCCGACAGGACACTGACATGACCTCGATTCGCATGACACTTTGCGCGCTTGCCGTGGCCAGCGTGCTCTCGGGTTGCACGCTGATGCCGCGCTACACGCGCCCCGATGCGCCGGTGCCGACGCAATTTGCCGGGACCGATGTGTCGACAGCACCCGCCACCGCCACTGCTGCCGATGCCGGTAGCACTGCTGAAACTCCATACATCGCCGATATCGGCTGGCGCCAGGTCTTCACCGACCCGGCGCTGCAGCAGGTGATAGCGCTGGCGTTGGACAATAATCGCGACCTGCGCGTGGCCGCGCTCAATATCGAAGTTGCACTTGCGCAATACCGGGTGGACCGCGCCGCGCTGCTGCCCGCGATCAATGGCACCGGCACCGCCAATAATTCGCGCACACCGTCGGAGCTTGCGATTCCCGGTCAACCGCAGGTGTTTCGTACTTACAGCGCCAACATTGGCATCAGTGCCTATGAGCTGGATCTGTTCGGGCGCGTGCGCAGCCTGAAGGAACAGGCGCTGCAGCAGTTCTTGTCGACTGTTGAAGCACGCCGCAGTACGCACATCAGTCTGGTGGCAGAAGTCGCCACCGCCTATCTGACATTGGCGGCGGACCAGCAGTTACTGCAGCTGGCGCAGTCCACCTTGACCAGTCAGAGCGACAGTTATCGGCTGCAGCAGCGCAGCTTCGAACTGGGCGTGGCTTCGCAATTGACCTTGCGTCAGGCGCAGACCACGGTGGAAACCGCACGCGTGGATGTCGAGCGCTACACCGCGCAGGTGGCGCAGGATCGCAACGCTCTGGTGCTGCTGGTTGGCACGCAGTTGCCGGTGGACGTGCTGCCGCATGCATTGCCCGACAACGCGAGCGTGGAGGGGAATGTGTTGGCCAGCGTGCCGGCCGGCTTGCCGTCGCAGTTGCTGCAACGTCGCCCGGACATTCTGGAGGCCGAGCGCAACCTGCGTGCGGCCAATGCCAACATCGGTGCGGCGCGCGCGGCGTTCTTCCCCAGTATCAGCCTCACCGCATCCACCGGTTCGTCCAGCAGCAGCCTGTCCAAGCTGTTCGATGCCGGCACGCGTGCCTGGAGCTTCGTGCCCACGTTGACCTTGCCAATCTTCAATGCCGGACGTAACCGCGCCAATCTGGACATGGCCAAGGCCAACCGCGATATCGACGTGGCGCGCTATGAAAAGTCGATCCAGAGCGCGTTCGGCGAGGTGTCCGATGCGCTGGCGCAGCGCGACACGCTGGGCCGGCAGTTGCAGGCCCAGCAGGCGTTGGTGGAGGCCACTGCCGATAGCTACACGCTGTCGCAGGCACGTTTCGAACGTGGCATCGATAGCTATCTGCAGGCGCTGGATGCGCAGCGTTCGCTGTATAGCGCGCAGCAAACCTTGATCAACACCCAGCTGTCGCGCTTGACCAATCTGGTGACGTTCTACAAGGCCATGGGTGGCGGCTGGCTGCAAACGGCTGAGCCCACGGCTGCTGCGACCCCGGCAGCGGAGCCGCCGCGTGGATGACGACGCGCCGTCCGTCGCACACAGGCGCGCCCCGCGCGACAAACGTGGTGCCATCCTGGCGGCGGCGCGCGCGCTGTTTCAACAGCACGGCTTCGATAGGACCAGCATGGACACCATCGCCGAGCGCGCGATGGTGTCCAAGGCCACGGTGTATGCGCATTTTGCGTCCAAGGAGGTGCTGTTCCGCACCACCCTGGAAGCGCTGGCGCATGCCTCACCCAATCGCTGGACTGCCTTGCTGGAGTTGCAGGGGCCGTTGGAGCAACGCCTGGCTGCGGTGGCGGATGCGGTGCTGCGCGTGTTTGCCAGCAGCATGCGGGATGATGCCGCGTATAGCCTGGTACGCCCGCCACTGTTGCCGCGCCAGATACGCGATGAAATGTGGACGCTGGGCTTCGAACGCTACGACAGCATGATGCGCACGCTGCTGGCGCGCGAGGTGCAGCGCGGCGCATTGGTGATCGACAACCTGCCGGACGCATCGGTGCATTTCTTCGGATTGATGACCGGGCCGCCGGTCACCGCTGCCACGCGCGACGAGGCGCCAGATGCGCAATCTGTGCAGCTGGATGCGTATGTGAGCGGGGCGGTGGCGTTGTTCCTGCGTGCGTATCGCCCGGACGCAGCACTGGCGGGGAACGATCGCAAACGTGAGGTGCCGAGCGGGTTTTAAGCGGATAGGCGTGCAATGAGGCGTGCCTGCGAAAGCTGTGTTGCGCCTGCGCATGCATGCCCATTCACGTGCACTTTCCGTTCGTGCCCGTCCTGATTGCAATCCCACAGTAGTAAGCGGCCGTGGCGCGGTCGACGCAGATCGATGCAGCTGTGCCGTGCCAGTGCGGCCGGTTACGGCGAAAATATGGTGTGTCCGAATGCCTCGGCGTCGATACCTTTGCATCCGCTGCATCCGCTGCATCCGCTGCATCGGGCTGATCGAGGCCGCGCGCGTGATGCACGGTGCGTCCACGTGCATGCGTGGCGGGGAGTAATGGCGGTGCGCAAGCGCGCTACAGTGCGGGGACTCGAATCAAGGAGCACTGCAATGCATCTGTTCGCGAATGCACTATCGCTATCAATGATGGCCACCGTTACGCCAGGTGAGCCTGCAACGCCGATCAAGGTGAGCCGCGCCGGCGGTGCGGCATCGGCGGTGGGGTCGGCCGAGTATTTCACCGGCAAGGTACGCATCGACGCACCGTTCCAGGCCGACGCGCCGGCGCGGGTAAGCGGTGCCACGGTGACCTTCGAGCCGGGCGCGCGTACCGCCTGGCACACCCATCCCTTGGGGCAGACGCTCATCGTCACCGCCGGTGCGGGGAGGGTGCAGGAGTGGGGCAAGCCGGCGCAGGAGATCCGCCCGGGCGACATCGTGTGGATTCCGCCGGGCGTCAAGCATTGGCACGGCGCGAACGCCAACGTGGCGATGTCGCATATCGCCATTGCCGAGTCGCAGGACGGCACGCCGGTGACCTGGCTGGAGCAGGTAAGCGAGGCACAATACACCGCCGAGTGAAAGCGGTGATGCTGATGCGGTGAAAGGGCCGCCCCAGCGTTGGCGGACTCCGCGGCGGCCCGCTGGGTTCGCTGCGGTGCCAGCGCTATGCACCGGCTGCATTACGCCGCTTCGGTGGCGTCCTGCGCGTTGGCACGCAGCCGTTGCGCATCGCGTGCGGGCGGGATGCCAAGAATGCGTGCGTAATCGCGACTGAATTGCGATGCGCTCTCGTAGCCAACGCGGAAGCCGGCGTCGGCGGCGGTGAGCGCCTCGGCCACCATCAAGCGACGTGCTTCGTGCAAACGCAGCTGTGAGCGGTATTCCAGCGGCGTCATCGTGGTCACCGCCTTGAAATGCGCATGAAAGGTGGAGCGGCTCATCGCCGAGAGATCGGCGATCTGCTCGATGCTGAAACGCTGCGCGTAGTGTTCGCGCAACCACACGATGGCTTTGGAAATCTGATTGAGCCGGCTGTCGGCGATCGCCATCTGGCGCACCGCCGCGTTGGCCGGGTCGGCCATCAGGCGGTACAGCAGTTCGCGCACGATCAATGGGGCGAGCGCGGCGATTTCATGCGGCTCATCCAGCAGGCGCGCCAGCCGCAGCGCGGCGTCCTGCAGTTGCGGCGTGCTGCGATTGAGCAGCAGCCCGGCCGATGTCGCATCGCGCTGGGTGTCCACCAATTCCGGATGATGGATCGCCAGTTCGCTGAGTACCGCGGTGTCCAGGTCCAGGCAGAAGCACAGGTACGGCTGCGCGCTGCTGGCTTCGATCACCGAGCCGACGATGGGCAGATCCACCGACGCCACCAGATACATCTGCGGGTGATAGACGTACGCCTGCGCGCCCAGCATTGCTTGCTTACGGCCCTGCGCCACCAGGCACAGCATGGGCGTATAGACGGTCGGCATGGGCACGGTGGGCAACGCGCTGCGCATGATTTGCAACCCCGCAATCGGGGTGGGATGCATGCCGTCGCCAGGGGCATGACGCAGCAGTAGCGTGCTCAACTCGGTCAGCGAAGACATGCGAAAACTCGTCGACGACGCAATGCGGCCCAGCCGCGATAGCACCGATCGTACAAGAGTGCAGGTGGTGTCGGCGGCAAGGCATGACATGAAGCGTGTAGGGTCGCGTCCGCTGGAAACGCGCGGCTGCAGTCGCCGCTTGCCTTGAGCGCGTGCAGCTCCGGCGCTAAGAGCCTGCTCACGGGACGGCCGTATGATAGACGCCGTCTTCTCAGCAGCTTTGGCATGCCATGCCCGCAAAACGTTCCAGCTTCCCGATGCCGACCAGTCCCGCCGAGTGGCAGCGGTTGGAAGCCGCTGCCACCGCAGAGCTGGATCAGCGCACCGCGCAGGCGCATCTGCAGATCCTTGGGCTGTTGCGCACGCATGGGCATCTGTTGAGCGATGCGCAGCGCCGGAGCTTGCAGAAGCGCCTGCTGCGCGGCGGGCGTTAGAGAAACTAACAAAACTACTGCGCAGCCCCCAGGCGGGCGCGGCCGGTGCTCGGAATCGGCATGTACCACTCGTACACTCCGGTTCCTGCGCGCCGTCCGCGCCCACCTGACGGCTGCTCGCTACGTTTTGTTAGCCGCTCTTAATCTGCGAAAAGCACTATCCGTGCGGTTGCGCATGAGCAGAGAGCCTCACCTGGTGATCCTGTGCCGCAACGGTGAGATCGCTGATGCAACGGGTTAGCCGGGCGCCCCATCAAGCGAAGAGTTGCGCCTGGGGACTGTCATCGAATGGATACAGTCTGCGCGTGATACGCAACCTGCACGTTATCGCTGCCGTCGTCTCCGGTGGCACGTGACCTGTCGCAGGCGTCGCCGTACGCCAGGTCGCAGTGTCGGCACGCGCGTTTGGCCAGTGCGCCATCCTCACGACAACCACCAATGCCGGCTTGCGCAGGCGCCCCGGCAAGCGGGCGCTACGCCGCCACGTCCCACGGCGGCTGCTCGCCGAGCCGCTCCAGCAGGAAATCCACAAACGCACGCACACGCGGCGGTTGCAGCTGGCGCGCCGGCATCACTGCGCTGATATGCGAGGTCGGCGGCGGGTAGTCGCGCATCACTTCGGCTAGACGGCCGCTGCGCAATTCCTCGGCGATGTGCCAATACGAATGCACTGCAATGCCCTGGCCGGCGACCACCGCGTCGCGCACCAGTTCGCCGAAGTTGCTCTCGAAGCGGCTCTGCATGCGCACGCGCACCAGCCCGCCTTGGGGCGTTTGCAGTGTCCACATATCTTGGCGGCCGTCGCGGCCCATCAGCAGCACGCCGGCGTGCTGGGCGAGCTCGTCCGGCGTGCGCGGCGTGCCGTGACGCTGCAGGTAATCGGGCGAGGCCGCCAGGGTGCGGCGGTTGTCAGCGATGCGCCGGGCCACCAGCCCGGAGTCATCCAGCGGACCGATGCGGATTGCCAGATCGAAGCCTTGTTTGACGAGATCCACCAGGTCATCGCTCAGGTGCGCGCTGATGCGCAGGCGCGGGTGCCGCGCCTGGAATTCCGGCAGGAGCGGCGACACGTATTGGCGTCCGAATGAGGCGGACATGGTCATGCGCAGCACACCGCCGACGTCGTGCGCGCTTTCGCGCAGGTCCTCGGCCAGCGCGTTCAGATCTTCCACCAGCACGCGGCCACGTTCGGCCAGCCGTTGGCCTTCGGCAGTGGGATGCAGGCGGCGCGTGGTCCGGTGCAGCAGGCGCACGCCCAACTCGCGTTCCAGGCGCTTGAGGCGCTGGCTGGCCACCGCGATCGACAGATCCAGGCTGCGCGCGGCCGCGGTGATCGAGCCCAGGTCGAGCACACGCAGGAACAGGGCAATGTCGCCAAGACGGTCCACACCATTCTCAATGATTGATTGAAAGTGAATCAGGATAGCAGGGGTTTTTACGAAGAACTGCCAAGCGCAGGCTGGTCGCAGTCTTTTCTGGTCCCCTCCCATGTCTAGCCTCATCTCCACGCGTTCGTCGCGCTTTCCGCCAGCGTTGCTGGCATTGACCATTGGTGCCTTCGGCATTGGCACCACCGAGTTCGTGATCATGGGGCTGCTGCAGCAGGTGGCCACCGATCTGGGCGTCTCGCTCAGCGCGGCGGGCCTGTTGATCAGCGGCTATGCGCTGGGCGTGTGCGTCGGTGCGCCGGTGCTGACCCTGGCCAGCGCACGCCTGCCGCGCAAGGCCGTGCTGGTCGGGCTGATGCTGATCTTCACCGTCGGCAACGTGGCCTGCGCGCTGGCGCCGGACTACACCAGCCTGATGGTCGCGCGGGTGCTGACATCGCTGGCCCACGGCACGTTTTTCGGCGTAGGCGCTGTGGTGGCGACCTCGCTGGTGCCGGCCGAACGCCGTGCATCGGCAATCTCGCTGATGTTCGCCGGGCTGACCGTAGCGACGCTGCTCGGGGTGCCGGCGGGGGCCTGGCTTGGCCTGCAACTGGGCTGGCGCGCAACCTTCTGGGCGGTGGCCGTGATCGGCGTGCTGGCCACTGCCGCGGTCGCCTTGTGGGTGCCGGCGGCCGCCGGTGCCGCCACGCCGGTGTCGTGGCGGCAGGAAGTGGCAGTGCTGCGGCGCGGGCAGGTGCTGCTGGCCCTGGCGATCACGGTGGTGGGTTACGCCGGCGTGTTCGCGGTGTTCACCTACATCCAGCCGCTGCTGCTGCAGATCACCGGGTTCGCGCAATCGGCGGTGTCGCCGGTGCTGCTGGTGTTCGGCGTGGGCATGATCGTCGGCAATCTGCTCGGCGGGCGGCTGACGGACCGTCGTCCCACTGCGGCGTTGCTGGGCAGCCTGGCTGCGCTGGTGGTGGTACTGGGCGCGCTGGGGTTTGCGTTGCACAGCAAGGCCGCGATGGTGATCTGTGTCGGGCTACTGGGCGTGGCCGCCTTCGCCACCGTGGCGCCGTTGCAGTTGCGCGTGCTGGAACATGCGCGCGGCGCCGGCCAGAACCTGGCCTCTAGCCTGAATATCGCCGCTTTCAATCTGGGCAATGCGCTAGGCGCATGGCTGGGCGGTGTGGTGCTCGCCACGCAGGCCGGCTTGGTCGCAACGCCGTGGGTGGCCGCGCTGTTGACTGCCATCGGCCTGGGGCTCGCACTGTGGAGCGTGCAGCTGCAGCGCCGCTGCGCTCCTGCGCCATCGGTATGCGCACAGGTGGGGTGAGTTCGTTGCGCTGGCGATTGCCTGCGTTGGCGCAGTACGCGTCCAGCGGATCGTGATGTGCTGCATAACCGCTGGTTTCGCGACCAGCCAATACAGATGCGCGAGTGGTCAGCGACAACGCAGCGCATTCCTCATTCAAGTCTGCAAGGAGTCATTTGATGGAAACCCGTCTACTTGGCCGTTCCGGTTTCAAGGTGCCCGTGCTCGGCTTGGGGGCCGGTACGTTCGGCGGTAAAGGGCCGTTGTTTTCCGCATGGGGCGACACCGATGTGGCGCAGGCGCGGCGCATGATCGATGTGTGCCTGCAGGCAGGGCTCAACCTGTTCGACACCGCCGATGTGTATTCCGATGGCGCGTCCGAAGACATCCTCGGCCAAGCGCTACAAGGCCGCCGTGATCAGGTGATCATCTCGACCAAGACCGGCCTGCGCCTGGGCGATGGGGCCAACGATGCCGGAGCATCGCGTTTCCGCCTGCTGCGTGCGGTGGACGCATCGTTGCGGCACCTGCGCACCGACTACCTCGATCTGCTGCAGCTGCACGCCTTCGATGCAATGACGCCGATGGAAGAAACCCTGTCCACGCTCGACGGCCTGGTGCGCGCAGGCAAGGTGCGCTATCTGGGCGCTTCCAATTACGCCGGGTGGCAGCTGATGAAATCGCAGGCGGTGGCCGATGCGCACGGCTGGAGCCGCTTCGTCGCCAACCAGACCTATTACTCGCTGGCCGGACGCGACTACGAGTGGGAACTGATGCCGCTGGGCATCGACCAGGGCATTGGTGCGGTGGTGTGGAGCCCACTGGGTTGGGGAAGACTCACCGGCAGGCTGCGGCGCGGCCAGCCGTTGCCGCAACACAGCCGCCTGCATGCCACCGCCGCGGCCGGCCCTGCAATCGACGATGCGCGTTTGTTCGACATTGTCGATGTACTGGACACCATCGCCGCAGAGACCGGCCGCAGCGTACCGCAGATCGCCATTAACTGGCTGTTGCAGCGGCCTACCGTCAGCACGGTGCTCATCGGCGCACGCGACGACGTGCAACTGCGCGAAAACCTGGGTGCGGTGGGCTGGTCGTTGACCGACGACCAGCGCGCCCGCCTGGATCAGGTCAGTGCAGTAGAACCGCCGTATCCCTATTACCCCTATTGGCGCGGGCAGTTTGCAGAGCGCAGCCCGCTGCCGCTGTCAGGCGGGCTGCGCCAACCTGCCGCGCTGCAACCCAATGCAGCGTGGCGAGCATGACTGCCAAGGTGCTAGCGCAGTCGCGTCACAGCGGTCGTGCCGCCGGAACGATCACTTCCGGCTTGATCGCTCCCACGCCGTTGCTGCCTTGCAGCTGTCGGCAATTGTCCAATGCCGTCATCGCCGAGGCGTAGCCGATCATCGCGCTGCCGTCGATGGCGGATGCATAGAGCAACCTGCCGCCTGTACGCGTGGCCAGTGCACGCGCGATGGCGGGAGTGGTATCGAACAATTTGATCGACGCACCCAGCAATGCCGGCTGGCCGCTACGCGTTTCCAGCGCGGCAACGACGGTCGCCGATGGTTCGCTGCGCGTGGTGCGCGCAACCGCGTCCACGGCGCTGGTGCTGTCGAGATAGATCGCGTAGTGATCGACGCGGGCAACGGGCGCGTTCGCGCTGGTCTGTGTGCTTCTTAGCGATTGCATGGCGGCAGTGCTGCGCGTGGCGTCGGCCAGCCGCACCGCTGCTCCTGGAATCAGCCGGAACTTGGCACGGCCCACCACAACGGTTTGCTCGGTTGCGGCGGCATGCAGGCGTGCGCGATCGAACACCTGTGCCGAGGCGGGCGCGGAAAGGCTGACGGCAACGACGCACAGCAGTGTGATCAGAGAGGTCTTCATGTCAGTGGCCCACCACGCGCATTTCGAATTCCTGCAGTTGTTCCTTGCCGTTGTCGGCGAGCATGTCGTCCACCTCCAATGTCCAGCGACCGGCCGACGGTTCGTCCAGGAAGGCACTACTGGAGGTCAGGAACACCACGAAGCCATCACCCGGATCGAGCGTGGAAAACGGCGTCATCACGGTGCTACGGGTGCCGCTGGGCGATACCAGCCCTGCGCGCAGGTTACGAGGATTCTTGTGCGTCCCCGCGAAGTACAGCTGTACGCCTTCCACCTTGAAGGACTGTTTGATGTCGATCGTCAAGTGCGCTGGCGACCCGATACCACCGATGGTACTGCTGTTTCCGTCATAGACGGTCCACTCGGTGTCCTGCATTGCAGGCAGCGGAGTGAAATGCACGGCGCGCTCCACCGCCGCGGCTGCATCCACCAGGCCGAAGCCGTACCAGTTGCTGAAACGCTGGCCGGCCGCGTTGGTGATCCAGGCGGGCTCGATCACGGTGTCCTTGTAGAACACCTTGGCCTGATTGGGATCGACCTGCACTGCGGTCGTGGCCAGAATGTATTCCACGTCGCGCAGCGTCAGTTGCGGGTTGGCGCTGAGCATCAGCGCGGCGACGCCTGCCACCGTTGGTGCGGAGGCAGAGGTGCCGTTCATGCGTGCGCTGTAGTTGCACGATGCATCAATTTTCGAGTGGCTGGTATCCAGCGCATTCTGCGGCGCGCGCGTGCGATCGCGATTGTTGCCTGCAGCACATCCGCTCAGATCGGTCGTGACGATCGCCGGCGAGAAGAATCGCTGCGGGCCCTGCGTGGCGAGCAGTGCATAGAGCTCCTTGAATGTCTCCGGATGCGGGTCGAAGCGACGTTGAAAGCCATACTCGCCAGACAGCCCGGACACCCATACTGCGGATCCGGACGATGAGTAACTCGCGCGCACCCCATCGGCATTGACTGCGCCCACCAACACGTCCATCGCACGGGCTTGTGGACCATCGCCCCAGGAGTAACGGATGTCGACGTACTGCTTGCTTCCATCGCTCACGGAAAGTGCGTTGAAGCCAGCCAAATTTGCCTCTGGTGCAATACCGCGTCCACCCAATCCATTCCATCCACGTGCCGCGATGATGCCGGCGACCGCGGTGCCGTGGTCGGTGTCGATGTCATCCGCAGGCGGCGTCGGATCGTTGGAGCCATTCAAAAGGTTATGCGAGCCGCCGGCAACGATGTTGTCGACAAGATCCTCATGCGCAATCTCAAGCCCATCATCGATGACCGCCACCTTGACTCCAGCGCCGCGGATGCCGAGCGTGTGCAGGATGTCCCCATCCAGATCGACGCCGGGCCGTGGACGTTGGTCGCCGAACACCGGCTGGCCTTGATTGAGCAGATGCCATTGGTAGCGAAACAACGGATCGGTGCCGGTGGCTTTCGCGGTGGCGCTGTGTGTGGCGTTGATGTGTGCAAGGGTGGCAGCAGCGGCTGCCGGTGTTGCAGCCAGCACCGAATGCGGCGCGCTGCCGATCAGCAATGCGCCGATCAACGATGCGAGCGGGCGCCTGCGAAAAGAGTTCATTAATGCGAAAGAGCGAGCAGCAGGCGTCATGTCCGTTTATCCCGGGACGGCAAAAAAGCACATTTCCATGAATGGAGTAAATGCGGTCAGGTCGTGCCTCGGCTCCCTGAGCGTGTCGACGCAGCCGATGTTGGCGGTGCGTGTGCACCGCGGCAACCGTCAGAGTAAAGAGCGGGAACGCACGGACCTGCACTGCCTGCGATCGACGATGCCTGCGTGATACATCGCACAATTGGTGACGTGTTTGACCAGTTGCGTCTTGCACGCTAAGTTTTTTATCGAAAATTTTCTGCGAAATTCGGCAAGACAGGTCGTATCGATTGAAATAACCCATCACGATGCGCCGCGCGTCTTCGCACGTGGTCCTGCTTTCAACCTGGGCGTCTGGCGATGTCCATCGCATGCCGCGCATGGGGAAGGCGCCTGCGCCGTTGCCAGGCAGCGTTCTGCAATGGCGGTCGCCAATCCGGACATGCGCCGGCGCCGCGACGCGACGCGGTGAAACGGTGCGCGCTGTCCGCAAGGGGCCGCGCAGCAGTCTCCGCTGCTGCGCGGACCCTTGCTGCGCCGATCTACCAGCGGTACGCCACCGACATCTGGTACTGCCGCCCGGCAATCGGCCGGCCCATGAAGACGCCCCCGGTGGCCGCACCCGGCACGCGCACGTTGCCTTCGGTCAGCCCCAGTGTGTCGGTGACGTTGCTGCCGCTGGCGGTCACTTCCCAGTGTTCGCCCACATGTAGGTTGGCGCCGATATCCACCATGTCGTACGAGGGCAGGCGCTGGCTGTTGGCCAGATCCGCGAAGCGCTCGCCGATGTACGAATAGGTGGCAAACACCTTGAGGTCGCCGAACGGCAGCATCCAGTAATAGCTGGGCGTGATGCGGAACTGGCGCTTGGGTTGGCGCATCACCTGGTTGCCGGTGAACTCGCGATAGTTGCGGTATTTCGCATCCAGCCACACCCCGGTGCCAGTCAGCTCAAACCCGCCGAACGGCCGGATCGCACCTTCCACTTCCAGCCCGCGTGCGCGCGAATCGCCCACCGCAGTGAAATTCTGGCCATTGGCCAGAAATGCCTGGAACGGCGAGTTCCTGAAAGTGTTGTAGAACGCGGTGAGATACAGGTCGTACGCGCTGGTGCCGGACTTCAAGCCCAGCTCGTATTGATCCACATCCTGCACGCGGTTCTGGCCATCGCGCAGGTTGTCGAAACCGGGAAACTTCACTCCGGAGTTGACCCGTGCAAACAGGCTGTTGTTCTGATCGAGCGTGAAGTTCAAGCCGGCCGTCCACGAGAGCGCTTCATCGTCTTGATCGATGCGCCGCGTGGTGGCCAGTGCCAGCGAAGTGGCGTTGTCGTACAGCGTGGCCGGGTGGCCATCCAGATCCACGGTGGCGGTGTCGTGCACATCGCCGGTGACGCTCTGGCGCTCGTAGCGCGCGCCCAGGTCCAGGCGCAGGCGCTGACTCAGCTCCCACTCGTCGGCGACGAAGGCGGCGATGTTTTCGCCGTTGTACTTGGCACGCAGGTTGAGGAAGGCGGTGCTGGTAAAGCCCTGGCGGGTGGGCTGGCGGCCATCGTCCAATGCCACATCGATGCGGCGCGCGTTGTTTTGCGCGGTGAGCAGCATGGTGTTGCCCAGGTACCAGGTGTCGGCAGAGGAATACCTGGCGTAATACGCGCCGACGGTCAGCGTGTTGCCGGCAAACAACTCGCGACTCAGACGCAGGTCGTTGGTGAATGAATTCAGGCGCTTGTCCACCGACCACCAACCGGCTTCGAGCACTTGCTGGTTCGTATCCACCGCGCCGCCGCCGTTGGTGTAACTGGCATTACCGCTGCTGCCGTAACCGGCAATGAAATCGCCTAGACGTTGCGGCGCATCGCCGGTGAACAGGGCGTAGGTCGGCGCGCTGCCGCTCATCACGTTGAAGCGGTCGGCCACGGTCCAGCTGCTGCGCTCCCAGTTCCATTCGCCGCCGAACACATCGATGTTGACGCCGCGCCCGTCGGCCAGATCGCGTCGTAGCGTCTGGCCATTCGGGCCGACCAGCAGATCCACGTTGCGGAAATCGCGCCCGAGCAGGGTGCCGGTTTGCGCGTTCAAGCCGGGGAAGCTGGAAAGATCGTTGCCGTCGTTGCGCGAGAGCAACGGAATCGGGGTGTAGAACGCGTTGTTGTCGTCGGTGTGGCGCCCATAGAGCGACAGCTCGCCGCGGTCCCAGCGCTTGCTCAAGGTGGCGCTGAATTGACCGCCCTTGTCGGCGGAGAACTGCGGGTCGCGCACGCCATCGGTGTCGCGAAAGAATCCACCCACGCTGTAGTACCAGCCATTGCCCATCGGCCCGCTGTTGAACACATCGATGCGGCGCAATGCGTTGTTGCCACCGGTCAGGCGCACACTGCCTTCGGGTTCGTCCTGGCCTTTTTTCTGGATGAAATTGACGGTCAATCCGGGCTGGCCGTTGGAGAAGATGGGACTGGAGCCACCGCGCAGCACTTCCATGCGCTCGACCGTATCGTCGACGCGGAACAGCGTGGAATTTTCCAGGAACGACAAGGTCGGTGGTGGGAACAGCGGTGAGCCATCCAGTTGCATGGTCACGAACGGCGCATCGCCTTCAGAAGGCATGCCGCGCACGAAGATATTGGCGCCGGTCCCGCCGCCGCTCGGCTCGGCCCAGACCCCGGGCACGATTTTGAGCAAGTCGGCAGTGCTCTGCGGGACCGCTTGTTGGATCTGTTCCGGGCTGGCCGTGGTGATCGAAAAACTGGCGTCGCGCTTGGCCAGGCCCTTGAAGCGCGCGGTACCGCTGACGATGACGGCATCCAGCGTGGTGGCGTCCTGATTGCCCGCTGCAGGCGTGACGGTCTGCGTGCGGCCGTCCGGTGCCAGCAGCACGGCAGCGACGGCGAGCGAGAGGGTGTAGCGGGGTGATGAAAAACGCATGCGCAAGGCTCCTTGTCTCAAGTGCAAGAACGCTGTCGAGCCATGCAGTGGTATGCATGCATCGGCAGCCAGTGCACGCGCGCGCCCGCGCTATCGCGTCGCTTGCGCCCCCTGTCAGCGCAGTGCTAATGAAGTTTTAACCCTAGATGCACCACAGCCTGTTGTGCGACGCAGCAGTTGCGGTCTGCACTTCTAGGTGAACAGTGCGGCCGTGTTTGCCTGCGGTGTGGCGGCGATCACATCGTGTGCGCCGGGCTGACGCACACGGCGACGCATGCGGCTGCAGACCGCATGCAGCACGCTGCTGCGTCCGCAACGCGCATAAAAAGGCCGCCCGAAGGCGGCCTCGCTTCCAGTCAGCGGAGGAGAGAGTCCGCTGTCAGAAGAACAAGCGCACGCCGAACGACGCGCTGCGGCCAGGAAGCATCACGTCATCCTTGAGGAAGGAGGTGTGCACGCGTGCGTCCTGATTGGTCAGGTTGTTGCCGTCCAGGAACACTTCCCAGGCAGTGCTGCCGCGATCCACGTGATACGCCAGATGCGCATCGACGAAGGTATAGCCGGCGGTCGGTGTTTCGTTCACTGCCACCTTGTCCTGCTTCATGGTGCGGGTGGCACCGAGCGAGGCGCGCCACTGCTCCGCATTCCAATGCAGCTGCGCGCCGAAACGTCCCGGTGCGATACGCGGCAGGTTGCCGCCATCGTTCAGACGCGCGCGCACGGTATCGCCGAAGACGCGCAGGTCCCACGCGCCGTTGTCGTTGTTGGCCAGATGGAAGGTGGCCTCGCCTTCGAAGCCGTGGAAGGTCGCATCGGCCTGCGTCCACTGGCGAATCGGCAGGAAGTCGTTGTCTTCTTCGTTGAACCATTGATTGCCGGTGTCGACGATGTAGACAAAGTCGTTGTAGCGGTTGTAGTACGCCGCCACCTTGGCATCCACCCAGTCGTTCTGGAAGTTGAGCCCCAGCTCGGCCTGGTTGGCCTTTTCGGTCTTCAGATCCGCATCGCCGATCTCATAGGCGAGCGTGGCGATATGCGGGCCGTTGGCGAACAGCTCTTCTTCGGCCGGTGCGCGCTCGGCGTGGTCCAGGTTGGCGGTCAGGCGCCATTGCTCGTTGAAACGGAAACCGCCGCTGGCCGAGAAGCTGGTCGGGCTGAAATCGCGGTCCACGCCGATGTCGGTCTGGTACTTGACCTTGTCCACGCGCGCGCCGATTTCGGCGGTGACGCGTTCCCAGCTGTTGCGCGCCACGGCGAATGCGCCGAGCGAACGCGTATCGGTCTTGGGCACGAAGGATTCTTCGCCCACCGCCTGGAACGTGGTGTCGCTGCCCTGCAGGCCGAACGCGGTCTGCCAACCGCCGCCGAAGGTGAACGATGCTTCCACGCGGCCTTCGTTGGCGCGCTTGGTGAACACCGTGCCGACTTCTTCGCCTTCGAACTCGGTGTGTGCGTAATCGGTGTGGCCGAAGCTGTAACGCAGCGCGCTGCCTTCGCCCCACGGATCGGTCAGCCCGCCCTTGAGGTCGTAGCGGTCCTGCTGCAGCTTCAGCGAGACGCCGCGCTCGCCGATGGACGGGTCACCTGGCTCGCCGGGGTTGCCGTAGTTGTCGCGGAAGCGCGATGCCGACAGGCCGACAAAACCCCAGTCGCCAGACAGCGACGCGCCGATCGAGCCCACCTTGGAATCGACCCAGCTGTTGAGCTGACGACCCTGCGGCGTGTCGTAGTCGTTCTGGTTGCGATACACGCCATCGGCATGGATCGACAGCCCGCTGCCGTTGCCGGCATCGACGCGGAACATGTCGGTGTTGCCGTCCTTGTCGCCGCCGTCGAAGCGCACTTCGGCACGCCCGCTGACGCCATCCACCGGCGTTTCTGCAATACGCCCATCGACCACGTTGACCACGCCGCCGATGGCACCGGAGCCGTACAGCAGCGTGGACGGGCCTTTCAACACCTCGATCTGGTTGGCCAGAAACGGCTCGATCGCCGGGGAATGGTCCTGGCTGACGGTGGACACGTCTTGTGTAGAGAGGCCATCGCGCAACACTGCCACGCGCGGACCATCCAGGCCGCGGATGATCGGCCGGCCGACGCCGGGGCCGAAGTTGGAACTCTGCACGCCGGGCAGGCTTGCCACGGTTTCGCCCAGGCTCGAACTGCGCACCTCGTCCAGACGTTCACCGGCCAGCACTTCCACCGGGCGGCTCAATTCACCGGCCGCATCGCGCAGCGGGCTGGCGGTGACCACGACCTTGTCCAGATCCTTGATATGCCGGCCGCTGGAACGGCTGGCATCGTGGCGCGTGTCCGAGCTGGGCGGGGTCTGTGCGTCGGCAATGACAGGTACGTCCTCGGCCATGGCCAGGGCGGGGGTCAGCAGACTGGTCAGGGCCAGCGAAAGCGTGGAGCGGCGGAACGAGGGAGCGGAACGTGCAGGCATGGTGGGCGGGACTCTGTAGTTTTTACCGTGTATCAGTGGTAAGGCGCAGCTTGCCTGCTGCGCCGGCGGCAATGACCTGCACCGCTGCGCGATGCAGTGATGCCAGGCTGGAACAGTAAGATGTTATATTATTCCACATCGCCGCGAGCACCTGTTGGACCTTATGCCCCTACCGACCCTTCGTCATCTTCTCGACCGCTTCGGCGCAACCGGGTCGCTGCTATGCGCCGTGCACTGCGCGGTATTGCCGCTGGTACTGGCCCTGGCGCCTTCGCTGGGCCTGTCGTTCTGGTTGGGCGATGGGGTGGAACTGGCCATCGTGGTGTTCGTGACCCTGCTGGGCCTTTTCAGCCTGGTGCTCGGGTATCGCCGGCACAAAGCGCTGCACGCGCTGGCATTGCTGCTGCCGGGCCTGGTGCTGTTATGGGTGGGCCTGTTGTACGACCCGCTGCATCATTCGGTGGTGCCGCATGCGGTGGTGATGACGCTGGGCGGCGCCCTGGTCGGCATCGCGCACTTGGTCAATCTGCGCCTGAATCACGGGCACGGCCATGTCCACGACGCCAGCTGCGCGCACTAGGAATCTGGAGCAAGGCGGTTGCGTGGCCGCCAGGCCGACGCGGAAGGCGGGCGGAATGGACATCTGCCACTCGCACCTTCAGATTGCTCGGCGGCGCCCACGCCCACCCGATGGCGGCTCGCCACCGCGCGCACTGCGTCCCGGTCAGATAGCTCCGTGAGGCGGCCGGCGCTGCCCGGCTACGCTGGCCGGGACCGCCGTGGTAGGCTTGTCGGCCTTGCGCGAGGGCGCCGCCGGTGAAACCTCGCCAGACCCGTGCCAGCACGGGAATTTGTATTCACATTCAGGAGTTGACGAAATGGGTAAGGGTGACCGTAAAACCGCCAAGGGCAAGCGCTACAACGCCAGCTACGGCAATTCGCGTTCGCACGCGGTGAGCAAGGTTGTCGTGGGTGCAGCTGCCCCGGTTGCCAAGAAGGGCGTGGTCAAGGCCCCGGCCAAGAAGGCCGTCGCCAAGAAGACCGTCGCCAAAGCCGGCTGATCCCAGCCGCTTGGCGACACCAAAACGCGGCACTTGCGCCGCGTTTTTTTATGTCTAGGCCCGATGTTGCCTGGACGGCACGGTCAAGATGTTGGGCAGGAAGGAGATAGCCTGGAAGGCCGCTTTTTCCTAACCGCCTTGGCAAGGGCAGAGCTCGGCTTGCATCGCGTTGCTGTCAGCAGCCGGGCGACCAACGTTGGTGCGCGCGGCCGATCAATGAACAACTCCGCATCGGATCGGCCCTTCCGCAGCGCATGACGCTCAGCACTGCGGGCCGGCCATACCCATCATCAGTGCGGCGGCGTGGCAGTCGTCGGCTTCGCCACGGCGCCAGGTGGCGACAGCAACTGCTCGGCCAGGCCTCGGTAGATCGGCGTCTTGCAGACCAGCCCGGACACCGCCCGCGCAATCAGCACAGTGGCCAGGATCGGCAGCAGCATCTGGCCGGTGTCGGTGAGCTCCAGCGAGATGACCGCCGAGGTCAGCGGCGCCTGGGTTACGCCGGTGAGATAGGCGCACATGCCCAGCAGCACGAAGGTGCGTGGGTCCACGCTGGGCATCAGTACCGACAGGTTGTGGCCGATGCCGGCTCCCACTGCCAGCGCCGGTGAAAAAAGACCGCCCGGGATGCCGGCCAAATACGACACCAGATTGGCGATGAGCTTCATCATGCCGAACTCGTGGCCGACGACGGCGTGGCCCTGCACCAGGCTGCGCGCCTGCTCGTAGCCGGTGCCGAAGGCGCCTTGCCCGAACACCACCGCAAGCCCGACCAAGGCCAGGCCGCACAACGCAGCCAGCAGCACCGGATGCCGTTGGCGCAGCGCGCCTAACCAACGCGGTTTACCGCTGACGCTAGCCAGCACCAACCGCGCAAATACCCCGCCCAGCAATCCGGCCACGCTGCCGCATAGCGCAATCGCCAGCCACGCCTGACCCAATGGCAAGGCCACCGCCACTTTGCCGAAATAGGTGTAGCTGCCCAGCAGGCCCAGCGACACCACGCCACCGACGATCACGGCGGTGAGCAAGGTGCCGGAGAAGCGGTGCTCGAAGCGCCCGCTCAGTTCTTCGATCGCAAATACCACGCCTGCGAGCGGCGTATTGAACGCCGCTGCAATGCCGGCAGCGCCACCGGCGAGCAGAAAATGCGAAAGCTCGCGCGGGTCGCGAAAACCGAACCAGCGCCCGAACACATGCATCAGGCTGGCACCGACATGCACGGTGGGTCCTTCGCGCCCCACCGATGCGCCACCGAGCAGCGACAAGGTGGTTAGCGCGAGCTTGCCAACCGAGACACGCAACGAGAGGTTGCTGTCGCGAAACGCGGGGTCGGGGTGCTCCAGCGCGGCAATCACTTGCGGGATGCCGCTGCCGCGCGTTGGCCGCAGCGCACCGGAGGTGAGCCAGGCGAGCAGGGCAAAGATGCCCGGCGTCAGCAGCAATGCCCACCAGATCGAATGTGCGGTAATGCGCTGGAACAGGTGGAAGGCTGCGTCGCTGGCCTTGGCGAACACGATCGCCACCAGCGCCACCGCAATTGCGCCGCCCCACAGAGCAGCGCGACGACGCCAGCCTTCGCTGGACAACAGTGGCCGCAAGCGACGCGGCGGGGGATTGGAACCAGACATCTGGCTATTGTCGCACTGGCTGGCGGCCGCCGTGTCTTCAAGGCTCGCATTCCTGTGCTGTTGCCAGGATTTGGTACCTGGGGACGCCATGGGGTGGCGTCTTCTTACGTCTACATTGCCGTTGACGCTGCACGGGCCTGCAAGTTCGTCAGCGCTACCGCAGATGCCTGACGCGTCTACTGCGGTCTGGCTGCCAGCGGCACGCGCAAGGCCGGCAGCAAGGTCGCCGGATTGCCGTCGTTGGGCGCGGCCGGGATGCCCAGCAGCCGGGTCATCAGCGCGTAGACATCCACGTTGTCGAAGCCCGGCAGTGTCTTGCCCCGCGCCAGGTCCGGACCTTGCGCCAGGAACACTGCGCGCATCGACGGCAACCCCGGATCGAAGCCATGCGAGCCCCGCGTGTCTTGCTGCGCGCGTTTGGCGAGCCTGTCCGGAAACAGCGCATCCCAGCCTTCCTGCATCTGGCACACGATCGGCGGAATCCGTGGGTGGCTGCCGTAATGCCAACGTGCTGGCAGTTCCGTCTTGCGCCAGCAATCGTAGTGCGTGTGCGGGCCAAGCAAGCTGGCCTCGGCTGCGGCCTGCTGGCTGGGCATTGGCTCGAAACCGATCACCTGGCCGTCGGTGACAGCCGTGGCGATCTGCGGCGGCGCGATGTCTTCCACGCTGATCGCATGTCCCGGCGCAACCTCGGCCATGCCGTGATCGGAGACAACGACGATGTTGGTGCGCGCACGGGTACCGTCGCGCTGCATGCCTGCCAGTAGCTTGCCGATGGCCGCATCCACCGCGCGCACGGCGGATGCGTATTCGCGCGATCCCGGGCCATGGTCGTGGCCTGCTTCGTCCACGTGTTCGAAGTACAACGTGACCAGGCGGTTGCGTTGGGCAGCGTCGGTTTTCAACCAGTTCCGCACCGCGTCCACGCGCGTGTCCAGGCTCACGCCTTCTTCGTAATGGCGCCATTGCGCTGGGCGCACGCCCTTGATCGCCGCCTCGCTTCCTGGCCACGACCAGGTCGCCGCATGCTGGCCCGATTTTTCTACGCCCACCCACACCGGTTCGCCGCCCCACCAACGCGCATCGCCCACCGCATCGGGTTTGCTCAACCAGAAACTCCCCAGTGCCGGGTCGCGCATGCTGTTGTGCACGATGCCGTTATGATCCGGGCGCAGCCCGGTGACCACGGTGTAGTGATTGGGAAACGTCAGCGACGGATACGATGGCGTCATCCAGCGCGCACGCACGCCTGCGCGTGCCAGTTGCGACAGGTTAGGCGTGATGCCGCGATCGAGCATGTCGGCGCGCAGGCCGTCGATGGAGATCAACAACAAGGTATGCGGCGCGCTGGCGGATGCGGTGTTCGCCGCTGCAGCTGGCACGCGGGGAGCGCTGCGCGAGGATGGTTGGCTGCTACAAGCCGCAAGCAGAGCAAACGCCGCGACGGCAACTACAAAACGTCGGTCGATCATTGCGTTAGTTTACGTGGCAGCGATCACGCCGCGAAGTCAGCCAGTGCGTAGCGCGGATGCAGGTGCGAACAGATCGTCGGCGCGCGCGGCGCGACGCGGCGACCAGCCTTCCAGCTGCAACAACGCCTGCTTGGTCGGCAGCCCGCCGCCGAAGCCGGTCAACGCACCATTGGCGCCGATCACACGATGGCAGGGCAGCACGATCGGCAGCGGATTGCGCCCGTTAGCGGCACCCACTGCGCGGCTCGCGGCCGGCTTGCCGACCGCCTGCGCAAGTTGCGCATAGCTCCAGGTCTGCCCGAACGGAATCTGCGCCAACGTGCGCCAGACCGTCAGCCGAAACGGCGTGCCGGTCGGCGCCAGCGGCAGATCGAAACTGCGTCGCCCGCCATGCAGGTAATCGAGCAGTTGTTCGCGTGCTTCGCGCACCAGCGGCGCATCGGGGGCGTGCAGCCAGCGCGCGCGGCCGACGGCGTCGTAGCGGTTCTGCGCGAACAGGATGTGGTGTACGCCGCTGTCGTCGGCGGCCACGCTGAGCGCGCCGATCGGCGAGGGGAAGGTGTCGTAGTGCAGTGTGCTCATGCGCGGGTGTCCTTACGGTCGTTGGCCAGATGCCACAGGTGCAGCACGGCGTAGGCGCGCCATGGTCGCCACGCCTGCGAACGGGCATCGGTCGCGCGTTCGCTCAGACGCTCGGGGGCGCCGAGCACCTGCTGTAGGATCAAATCGCCCGCCGGAAACGCATCTGGATGCGACAACGCGCGCATGGCGACGTAATGCGCGGTCCACGGGCCGATCCCGGGTAGCGCGGTGCAGACGGTGATGAAGTCGGGCAGGCGCTGCCCCGCACCGAAATGCAGCTGACCTTGCGCGCAGGCAGATGCCAGCGCACGCAGCGTCGCGGCACGGGCACGCGGTAGCCCAATCTGTTCCAGCGGCGCCTCGGCCAGTTGTTCGGGCGTAGGAAAACTGCGATCCAGTCCGGGCGGCATGTCGGCATGATGGCCGCCGTGACGGTCGACCAGTCGCGCCGCCAGTGTCGCTGCGCCAGCCACGCTGATCTGTTGACCCAGCACCGCACGCACCGCCACTTCGAAGCCGTCCCAACCCCCCGGCACGCGCAGACCTGGCCGACGCGCGATTGCTTCGGCCAGCAGCGGTTCGGGCGCAAGCGTCGCGTGTACGGCGTGCAGGTCCGCATCCAGATCGAACAGCCGGCGCACGCGCCGCACGATCTGCGGAATCTGGCGCGGGTCGCTGGCGCCGATGCGCAGCAGCAGTTCCGCACGCTGCGGTGCCGCGCTGACTTCGATCACGCTGGCCTTGCCCGGCGGGCCGATCACGCGACGATAGCCGTCCGCATCGACCTGCTCGATCCCGGCAATCGCGCGGCGCTGCAAAAATGCCAGCATCGCCGGCAGATCCAGCGGCGGGCGATAACCCAGCCGCAGAGTCAGCGCGCCCCCCGGCACCTCGTTACGCTGCGTGCGCAGTGCCGACGGCGGCATGCCGCAGCCGTCCAGAAACGCAGCATTGAACCGCCGCAAGCTGTTGAAGCCGGCGGCGAGTGCGACCTCGGTGACCGGAAGGGCGGTTTCGGTCAGCAGCTGCTTGGCCAGCAGCAAACGATGCGTTCCGTGCACCTGGATCGGCGTAGCACCCAACTGCTGCACGAATTGCCGCTGCAGTTGGCGCGCACTCAAGCCCACCGCAGCGGCCAGCGTCTGCACCGGCTGCTCCTGCAGCGCGCCGTCGGCAATCATCGCCAGTGCGCGCTGCACACTTTCTTCGCCCAGATGCTGCTGCGCCTGCGGCGACAGCTCCGGTCGGCAGCGCAGACACGGCCGGTAGCCGGCCGCGCTGGCTGCCGCGGCCGTGGGGTAATAACTGACATTGGCCGGCTTCGGCGGCGGCGCCGGACACACCGGACGGCAATAGATGCCGGTGCTGCGCACGGCGGTGAAAAACAGCCCGTCGAAGCGTGCATCGCGCGCCAGGCGGGCGCGGTCGCATTGGGTTCGGTCGGGCGTTGCGGTCTGCATGGCGCCAGTCTAAGCGCTCCACACGGTACTGACTGGCCGTTTTCGGACAGGGTTGCGGCGGGCCAGCGCGTTCATGGCTGGGTCAACCCACCGGGCCATTCAGCCATAGACTGCGATTGATCTCCGTCGCGGTCCGTGCCCTGCATCATGTTGAAATCGGTTTGTCTGTCACTTGCCTGTTTGCTCCTGCTGGCTGCTTGCGATCGTTCGGCGACCTCTGCCGATGCAGCGGTTGCGCAGCCGAATGGTGCAGGGCAGGCGGGCGATGGCGACCATATGGTGTCGGTAGATACGCCCGACCCGATACCGCCGCCGCGCCCGCGTGCGCAGGCCGGAGAGGCGGGGTGGCCACAGGCGGCGCTGGAATTGGGCCAGGCCTGGATCAGTTGCGCGACCGATTACAGCCGCGAGGCCGGCGACGGCACGCTGCTGCCGGCATTGGACCGGGCCAGCGTGGAAGCGGCGCTGGCGCCATGTCGCGAGACCGGGCTGGTGCGGGTGCGTTACGTCGGCAAGATCAACGCCGGATTTGTGGCGCTAGTGTGGCGGCTTGCCTCGGTGGCCGAGCAGTGGCAGCTGCCGCATCGCATCCTGGATCTGGATTCGAGCGGTGGGCAGGTGGAGGCGGCGATCCGCGCCGGCGACACCATTGGCGAATCCAACTGGACCATCTGGGTGCGCGAAGGCTCGATCTGCCATAGCGCCTGTGTGTTCGTGCTGGCAGCGGGCGACAACCGGCTGGTCGCCGGCAAGGTCGGCATTCACCGCATGATGCGGATCAGCTCCAAGGCCACTTCGCGCGCCGAGCTCAATCGTGAGCTGCGCGAGGTCTATGGCAACGTCAAGGATTATCTGGAGCGCAACGGCGTCGCAGTGGCGGTGGCCGATCTGATGATGACCGTGCCCAACCGCAGCCTGCGCCTGCTGACGATGGAGGAGTTGCGCGAATACGGGCTGGATGGCACCAATGCTGTGCAGGACGATCTGGAACGCATCCGCCAGATGCGCAAGTGCGGCGATGCCTTCGTGCGGCGCAAGGACGCGTTTCTGGTGGCCTTCGATCAGAAGTGCAAGGGCGAGGGGGCGGACCTGGATGCGGTCAATACCTGCGGGTTGGCGTTGAAACAGCGTTTCGGCTTTCCGGATGTGGCCTGCCCGGAAGAAAGCCCGCTGGCCGAAACCGATGCGGCTGCCCTGCCACCGGGCAGCCCGACGGTCGAGACGCAGACCGGTGAGGCGGCGAACGGCCAGACGCAGAGCGGTCAAGCGCAGACCAGCGAGGCCCGGCATGGTGCCGCAGGCGCTGGTGCGCCAACGACCGAGCCAGACGCCGCGCCAGCGCAGGATGCCGCCCAGGCCGGCCCGCAGTCGGCGACGCACCCCGAAGGCTGAATGCAGTGACGGGCTTCACGCGTATCGCACTGCGCGCTGCCTATCGTCGCTGCATCACAACCGAGCCGGGGGGCGTATGCGAGGCAAGACCAAGGGTGTGTTACTGGCATATCTCCCGTCGGCGCTGTTGGTGTTGGTCGGCTTCGGTGTGGCCGAGTTGCTGCGTCTGGCCGCTGCCGCCATGCACGAACAATGGCCGGCGACAGCGGCGACTTGGCTGAGTCTGGTGGCGCTGATTGCCGCGATTGCGCGGGCCTTCTGGGTCAGTTGGCGGCTGTGGCGGCCGCGCGGCGTGGCGGCCGTGCCACCGGCTCCCGGTGGCGAGGTTTAAGGTCAATTATGAAGTGGCTATGTGGTTGACCACGGCAGCGTGGCGTTGCCCGGGAGTCGCGCGTGGCACGTCCACGACAGTGCCGAGTGCGCGTCCGCATCCAGTTGACGCTGCTGTCCGCCGCCTATGGGCGACTCCACACAAAGGACGACGCGCCGCTGCCAGACCTGATTACCTCCAGTACGTACCGCTGTCGCCACGGTTCCATGGTCGCCGCTTGCACTGTCGATGCGCACATGTTCATACGCGCCTGCTCACCGCTCGCCATGTTTTGCCTTCCGCGCCATCCCGCACTGCGCTGCACTCGGGACTTGTGTTGCGCGGGGCGCACCCTAGACTGCGCTACGCAAGGTGTGCGGTGTTTCTCCTTTCCACCCGATCCATACAAGGTCCTCGTCCCATGCTTCGTTCTCGTCTGGTTATCGCGTTGGCACTGGCTCCAGCGCTGGCGTTCGCTCAACAACCGCAGGCCGCCAGTCGCGCCGCTAGCCCGGCTGCGGCGCAGTCGGCACCTGCAGCGCCCGCGGGCCAGCCGGCACTCAGCGCTGCGCAGCAAGCGCAGCTGACCAAGCAGAACACCGAAATGACCCAGGCGGCCCTGCGCGTGACGCAGATGGTGGATGGCAATCAGGTCGCTTCCTTGTGGGATGGCGCGTCCAAAGTGGCCAAGACCGCCGTCAAGCGCGATGTCTTCGTCAGCCAGATCGGTACCGAACGCGCGCGACTGGGTGCGGTGGTCGGGCGCGGGCAGGGCTCGGTGACGCGGGTCAAGTACGGCCCCGGCGCGCAGGTGCCCGAAGGCTTGTATGTCAACGTCAGCTTCCCGACCCGCTTCGCCAAGGCGCAGCAGCCGGTCCGCGAGCTGGTGTCGTTCCGTCTGGACGAAGACAAGACCTGGCGTCTGGCCGGTTACAGCCTGCGCACGGCGGTGAAGTGATGTTTCCATCGGCCGGGAGAAACGTATGCAACTGACGATCGAGCTGCAGATGCTGGGCTGGGCGATGGTGCTCGGATTGCTGCAATTGCTGGCTGCCTCGGCCAGCATGACCGCCCAACGCGGCACCAAGTGGAATGCCAGCGCACGTGATGGGGAAGCCAAACCGCTCACCGGCGTGGCCGCACGGCTGGACCGCGCGTTCCGCAACTATCTGGAAACCTTTCCGATCTTTGCCGCAGCGGTGCTGGCGGTGAGCGTGGCCGGGCGCACCAGTGCGGAAACAGCACTCGCCGTGCAGCTCTACCTGTGGGCGCGCGTGGCCTATGTGCCGGTGTATGCCGCGGGGATCCCGTACCTGCGTAGCGCCATCTGGGTGGTGTCGTTCTGGGGCATCGTCAAACTGGTGCGCGCACTGCTAGGCATCTGAGGCAGCATCGCCGGCAGGGGCGAGGCTCAACCTGGCCCTTGCGCCCGCGCCAAGATCGTGTCGATTGCTGCCTGCGTATCGTTGGTACGCAGGGCTTCTTCCAGGAGCGGAATCACCCACGCGCAACCGGCCTTGGTCACATCCGCACGCCAGTCGCCGGGCCAGGCGTCCAGTTCATGCAAGGCCAGCATGGTGCAGCCGCCTCGCTCTGCATGGCCGCCGCGGATGGATTGCTCCAGCCAGAACGGCTTGTCCGAATCGACGGCAATCGAAAAAACAGAGACGTCGTGCGTTGGATCGTTGGCCGAAGGTGCGTTGTTGCGTTGACTGATCTCCACCACCTTCATGCGTCGGACTCGGCATCTGGGTCCAGTGCCAGCACGCGAATTTCCACATCGTCCAGCTGCACCAGCTGACCAGGACGGATCTTGGCGGTCTTGCGTAGCTCCTGCACGCCGTCGACGCTGACCGCGCCGCTGGCCACAATCGCCTTGCCCTGGCCGCCGCTGTCGGCAATGCCGGCCAGCTTGAGCAATTGGTTGAGTTCGATGTAGTCGCCGTCCAGGTCGAATTCCAGGTGTTGCATGGTGTGCTCGGTCGCGGGAAGGCCGCGATTATCCGCCTACTCGCGCTGGAAACGCGCGATCTGTTCGAGCAGGGTTTCGGTGCGGGCGACGCTGCGGCCGGCATGCGCGGCGTCGAGGCGTTCCAGCCAGGGGTGGCCGCTGCGCTGCAGCCGCCGATAGCCCAACCAGGTGCCGAGGCCGCCGAGCACGCCGACCAACCCGTTGCACAGCAGCCAGGCGGTCGACAGAGACAGGCCGGTGAGGGCGCGCCACGCCGCGTCTGCCGCCGCAACCCACAGCACCCAGAACGCGACGCCCAGCCACGGCGCCACGCGTGTGCGCCAGCCCCGCAACTGTGCAAGCGCGCGCTGCGTCTGTAGCAGTGGTCTGGCGAAATCCAGTTGTGACAACAGCCATAGTTGACGGACCGCCGAGGCTGCCAGCGCAACGCACCACACGTGCAGCAGCACCCCGCCGATCACGGCGGCCGCCTGATCGGCAAACGGGAGCCAGCTGTGGGCGATGACGCCGCTCAGTGCGATGGCGCACAGCAATTGCGCCGATTGGCTCAGCCACAACGGGCGCAGTTGCGCACGTGCTGCGTGGCTGCGCATATCACCCAGCAGCTGGCTGGTGAGCGCGCTCTGTTGGTCCAGCCGTTGTTCCAGCGACCGCCAGGCGAGGGCGATGTCATCCAGTTCCATGTCTTGCTCCGGTTGCGGATCGGTGTGGGTCAAAGTTCGGCGCGAATGCGGGTTTTCAGGCGGCTGAGTTTCGTGGCGACGTTGGTTTCGCTGATGCCGAGTACCTCGCCGATCTCGCGGTAGCTGTGCTCGTCCAGATAGAGCAGCAACAGGGCGCGTTCCAGCGGCGGTTGTTGCGCGATGAAGGCGTATAGCGCGGCGACCTGCTGCTCGCGCATCGGGTCGTGGGCCAGTGGATCGGCGATGCGCTCGACCATCGCGTCGAGCGCGATTGGTTCGCCGGGCGTGCGGCGGCGGCCGCGCAAGTCGCTGATCGCCACGTTCAAGGCGATGCGGTACATCCAGGTGGAAAACCGCCGGCGCGGGTCGTAACGGGGAAATGCCCGCCACAGGTGCGTGGCGATTTCCTGCGCCAGTTCGTCGCGGTCGTCGCGGTCGTGGCAATAGCTGGCCGCTACCTTCAGCACGATGCCGCGGTGTTGCAGCAGCAGGGCGCTGAAGCGGGCTTGCAGGTCTGTGTCCAGGGGCATGGCTGCAGTCGGAGGGTGAGCGGGTTTGCACGCCAGGATGATTCGCACGAACGCGCAATTCCTCACAACCTGAATGGACTGTCACGAACATTTCGACATCAGGGGGGCTGAACAGGCACACTATGCTGCTTTGCGCCTGCCGGCTCCGTGCGGCGCCTCCGGAGTTACCCATGACCCAAGAATCTTCCGCGCCGCTGCTGTTTGCAGACCTCGGCCTCTCGGACGCTGTGATGAAAGCCGTTGCCGCTGTCGGCTACGAGTCGCCGTCGCCGATCCAGGCTGCCACCATCCCCGCGCTGCTGTCCGGCCGCGACGTCCTCGGCCAGGCGCAGACCGGTACCGGCAAGACTGCCGCGTTCGCGCTGCCGGTGCTGTCCAACGCCGACCTGAACCAGCTCAAGCCGCAGGCGCTGGTGCTGGCACCGACCCGCGAGCTGGCCATCCAGGTCGCCGAGGCCTTCCAGAAATATGCCGAAGCCATTCCCGGCTTCCGCGTGCTGCCCGTGTACGGCGGCCAGCCCTACGCCCAGCAGCTGAGCGCGCTCAAGCGCGGCGTGCATGTGGTGGTCGGTACCCCGGGCCGGGTGATCGATCACCTGGATCGCGGCACCCTGGATCTTTCCCAGCTCAAGACGCTGGTGCTGGACGAAGCCGACGAAATGCTGCGCATGGGCTTTATCGACGATGTCGAAGCCGTGCTCAAGAAACTGCCGGAAAAGCGCCAGGTGGCCTTGTTCTCGGCGACCATGCCGCCGGCCATCCGCCGCATCGCGCAGACCTATCTGAAGGATCCGGCCGAAGTCACCATCGCGGCCAAGACCACCACCTCGGCCAATATCCGCCAGCGCTACTGGTGGGTGAGCGGCCTGCACAAGCTGGACGCACTGACCCGCATTCTCGAGGTCGAGCCGTTCGACGGCATGATCATCTTCGCGCGCACCAAGGCGGCCACCGAAGAGCTGGCGCAGAAGCTGCAGGCACGCGGCATGGCCGCGGCCGCCATCAACGGCGACATGCAGCAGGCCGCCCGCGAGAAGACCATTGCCCAGCTCAAGGACGGCAAGCTCGACATCCTGGTCGCCACCGACGTGGCCGCGCGCGGTCTGGACGTGGAGCGCGTCAGCCATGTGCTCAATTACGACATCCCGTACGACACCGAAAGCTATGTGCACCGCATCGGCCGTACCGGTCGTGCCGGCCGCAATGGCGATGCGATCCTGTTCGTCACCCCGCGCGAGAAGGGCATGCTGCGCTCGATCGAGCGCGCCACCCGCCAGCCGATCGAAGAAATGCAGCTGCCGAGCGTGGATGCGGTCAACGACACCCGCGTGGCGCGTTTCATGACCCGCATCACCGAGACCCTGGCCGCTGGCCAGATCGACATGTATCGCGATCTGCTGCAGCGCTACGAGAGCGAGAACAACGTGCCGGCGATCGATATCGCCGCCGCCATGGCCAAGTTGCTGCAAGGCGATGCGCCGTTCCTGCTGACCCCGCCGGTGCGTGGCGCGCGCGAGGAATTCGCACCGCGCGAGCGCAGCGAGCGTGCCGACCGCGGTGATCGCAATGATCGGGGTGACCGTCCGCGTTTCGAGCCCAAGTTCGAGCGTGGCCCGCGTGCCGACGGCGAGCGCGCTGCGCGTCCGCCGCGTGGCGACGATGCCGGTGGCGAGCGTCCGCGTCGCGATCCGGTTGCCCCGCGCGGCGAGCCGGAGTTCGGCATGGAGAGCTACCGCATCGAAGTGGGCCACAGCCATGGCGTCAAGCCGGCCAACATCGTCGGTGCGATCGCCAATGAAGCCGGGCTGGAAAGCCGCTATATCGGCCGTATCGATATCCAGGACGATTATTCGATCCTGGATCTGCCGGCCGACATGCCGCGCGAACTGCTTACCCACCTGAAGAAGGTCTGGGTATCCGGTCAGCAACTGAACATGCGCAAGCTGGAAGAGGGCGAGGCAGCCGCGTCGCCGTCCAAGCCGCGCTTCCCGCGTGGCGGCAAGCCGTCCGGTCGTCCGAACGGCCCAGGCCGTCCGATGGACCGCGCGGGCGCACCACACCGTAAGGGCCCGCCCAAGCCGCGCGGCGAGTAAGCATGGCCGACACCGCCTGCCGGGCCACCCGCAGGCGGTGTGATTGCCTAGTATTGCTATGCGTAAATGCGCATAGCGAGCTACTGAAGCGCTCCGGCGCTTCACTGCGCCGGCGATCAGGCTGACCTAGTCAGCGCCGCTAACCCGAGGTGCATCAGGCCGAGCGGGTATTGCCATACAGACTGAGCCGTTGCGGCCGTTACTGCCTACAGGCGCCCGCTGGGCGCCTGAGTCGCACTGGGGCGGCGAAGGACAGACGGCGATGGCGCAGGCAGCACGCGGCAAGGGCGGTGGACAGACCATGCACCTGGTGCGTGGCTGGCTGACGCTTCCTCTGACGCTCTTGATCGGAAGTGCCGTTTGCATGGCGGTGGTCTCGGCGTTGGTGATCGAAATCCAATCCGGCGCCACCGCCTGGATCGTGGGCCAAAGCCACTGGTCCAATGCCCAGCAGGAATCGGTGTACTGGATGGAGCGCTACCTGGGCAGCGGCGATACAGCCGATCTGCAGGCCGCATGCCGCGCGCTGGAAGTGCCGCTGGGCGACCGTGCGGCGCGCGTGGCGATCGAACAACCAGTCATCGATTGGGGCGCGGTCTACGCCGGTCTTGGCGCTGGCCGCAATGCCCGTGAAGACATGCCGCAAATGGTGCGGCTGTATCGTTATGGGCGCCAGTTTCCGTATCTCGGCGATGCCATTGCGCTGTGGAAGCGCACCGATGGCGGCATCCTGCAACTGAGCGCCTTGGCCGACCGTGCCGCCTCGGTGCAGGCCGCCACCCGGCCCGATCCGCGCGCGCTGCAGGCACTGCGCGATGAGCTGCATCTGCTGGACGGCCGCATGCGCCGCGACGCGGCCGAATTCCTGGGCTACCTGACCCGCTGCGCGCGGCTGCTGCACGATGTGATGGTGGCCTGCAGCCTGGCCACCTTGCTGCTGGTGCTGATCACCTGCGTGCTGGCAATGCGGCGTATCCGCGATTACCTGCTGTCGCACGAGGGCCGCTTCCGCACCGCGTTCCAGCAGGCGGCGCTGGGCATGGTCAAGTTCGATCTGCGCGGCAATGTGCTCGATGCGAACGCATCGATGGCCAACGTCCTGCTCTACCGGCCGGAAGAGCTGCAGGCCTGTACGCTGGCCGATGTGATGCATCCGGAAGACATCAAGCTGGACAGCCGCGGCATGCTGGATTGGCCCAAGCTGCTGCAGTCCGGCGAGTTGCGTTTTTTGCGTGCCGACGGCGGGGTGATGTGGGGCCGCTGGAGCGCCTCGCTGGTGGAGCCGGGTCCCGAAGAGCCGACGCTGGTGCTGGCGGTGATCGAAGATGTGTCGCACGCGCACGAGCTGGCCGACGAAGTGGCCTTCCATGCAAGCCACGATGCGCTCACGGGGCTGATCAATCGGCATGAAATCGAACGCCGGCTGGAGCGCCTGATCGAACTGCCGCGATCGCCGCAGATGTGTCACGCGCTGTGCTTTGTCGACCTGGATCATTTCAAGCTGGTCAACGACACCTTCGGGCATGCAGTCGGCGACAAGTTCCTGTGCCACTTTGCCGATGTGATCACCATGCAGTTGCGTCCCGGCGACTGGCTGGGACGTTTGGGCGGCGATGAATTCGCCATCCTGTTGGCCAATACCGACTTGCTGCAGGCGCGCGCCTTACTGGAACGCATGCACGGCGTGCTCGGGCAACCGTGGAGCCATCAGGGCGGGCGACCGCTGACGCCGAGTTGCAGTTTTGGCGTTGTGGAGATTGGTCAGGGCGTCAGCGACGTCAATACCTTGATGACCGCCGCCGATCTGGCCTGTCATGCGGCCAAGGAAGAAGGGCGCAACCGCATTCGCTGCTTCAATGAAAACGATCTGGCGCTGGCACAGCGCCGCCACGACGGTGGCTGGATCAGTGCGGTGCAACTGGCGATCGCCGAAGAACGCCTGCTGTTGTACGCGCAGAAAATCCAGGTGTTGAGCGACCCGGGGCGGTTGCAGTACGAGGTGCTGGTGCGCATGCGCGCCAGCGACGGACGGGTGCTGAGCCCGGGCGAATTCCTGCCGGCAGTGGAGCGTTACGGCTTGGGGCGCATGGTCGATACCTATGTGCTGGAATCGTTGTGCGCGCAGTTGTCGGCCAACCCGATGCATCTGGCGATGCTTGAGCTGTGCCATGTCAATTTGTCTGCGCAATCGATCGCGCAACCGGATTTTCTCGATATCGTCTGTGCCTTGTTCGAACGCTATCCGACGCTGGTGCCGAAGCTATGCATGGAGATCACCGAGACCGCGGTCATTGGTGACCTGGAGCATGCGCAGCGTTTCGTGCAGAGCGTGCGTGCGCGTGGCTGCCACGTGGCGTTGGACGATTTCGGCAGCGGCATGGCCTCGTTCGGCTATCTCAAGCAATTCACTGTAGACGTGCTGAAGATCGATTGCGGCTTCGTCCGCAACTACGCGCACGATGCGGTGGATCGTGCGGCGGTGCACTCGATCGCCCAGGTCGGGCTGGCGCTGGGCATTGAAGTGGTTGCCGAAGGTGTGGAATCGGAGGCCGACATTCCCGGGCTGCGCGAAGCCGGTGTGGGCCAGGTGCAGGGCTTCAGCCTGCATCGTCCATGCCCGCTGGAAGAGCTGCTGCAAACGCCGCAGCTGGTGGCCGTGTCTGGATAAGGGTGGCCGGTCATACAGCTGCACTCAGCATCGGACGGGCGCTGCGTGTACGCGCCTGGCGTCCGCGTGCTGTCGATCGCTGGTCTGGGCAACTGGCATGGCGCACGGCACGCGCTAAATCGCCGATAATCGGCAGATGACGACTCGACTCAACAAATACATCGCCGAAACCGGCTTCTGCTCACGCCGCGAAGCCGATCGTTTGATCGGCGAACGGCGGGTGACCGTCAATGGCGTGCCAGCCGGCACCGGTGCGGTGGTGGGCGAGGAAGACACCGTGCTGGTGGATGGCCAGCCGCTGCGCGTGCGCGAGGCCAAGAAGCTCGGCGGACGCAAGCATGTCTACATTGCGCTCAACAAGCCGGTGGGCATCACCTGTACCACCGAGAGTTCGGTCAAGGGCAATATCGTCGAATTCGTTGGCCACGAGCAGCGCATTTTCCCGATCGGCCGGCTCGACAAGGAGTCAGAAGGGCTGATCCTGATGACCAGCAACGGCAACATCGTCAACGAGATTCTGCGCGCGGAAAATCGCCACCAGAAGGAATATCTGGTGGCGGTCAACAAGCCGGTCACCGACGAATTTCTGCGTGGCATGGCGCGCGGGGTGCGCATCCACAACGAGACCACGCTGCCGTGCCGTACTGCGCGCATCGCCAAATTCGGCTTCCGCATCGTGCTGGAGCAGGGCTTGAATCGGCAGATCCGCCTGATGGCGGCCGAGTTTGGCTATCGGGTCACGCAACTGCGTCGGGTGCGCATCGACAACATCAAGCTGGCCGCGCTCAAGCCAGGGCAGTGGCGCAACCTCAGCGATGCGGAGTTGCGCGGTCTGCTACCGCAACGCACCGACTGGTAAGCCACGCCGACACGCCGATTGCGCTGCCACGGGGCCAGCGCAGCCTGTGTCCGCAATCGCCACGGACTTCCTTCGTCGTGCGGTTCTGACGCGCCCGTTTTGCAACGCTGTACTGGGCGTTTGCGCTCAGCTTTATTGATCACTCCAGGACGGCACCCGCGGCGCTGTGGAGTGGGGTGCGTCCCGATGGCTGGGGTTGCTGGGCTCCGGCATACTTCTCCCGCTAACAGCCAGGGGGGGCGGCAGTGATTAAACCGGAATTGCCGAGCAACGAGGCCGAGCGGCTGGCCGCGCTGCGCCAGTACGACGTGCTGGATTCGCCGGCAGAAAGTGCGTTCGACGATCTGACCATGATCGCCTCCACGCTGTGCGAGACGCAGATGGCGGCCGTGGTGCTGGTGGACGAAGACCGTCAGTGGTTCAAGGCTGCGCATGGCGCACCGCGCAGCGAGGCACCGCGCGATATTTCGTTCTGTGCGCACGCGATCCTGCGCCCGGACGAAGTGCTGATGGTGGACGACACCTTGTTGGACCCGCGCTTCCACGACAACCCGATGGTGGTCGGCAGCGGCGGGGTGCGTTTCTACGCCGGCGCGCCGCTGGTGAGCAGCCAGGGCATGGCGCTGGGGTCGCTGTGCGTGTTCGACCAGACCCCGGCGCATCTGCGCAAGGACCAGCGCGAGGCTCTGCAGGCGCTGTCGCGGCAGGCCTCGTACTTGCTTGACCTGCGGTTGGTCGGCAAACAGCTGCGTCAGCAATTGAACGAGCGCGATTGGTACGAGCAGCAGATGGCCGGCTATTACGCGGCGATGGATGCCTTGAATGCCGATCTGGTCGAGCAGACCCGTACCGATCCGCTGACCGGCTTGCCGAACCGGCGCGCCTTTGCGGTGGCATTGCAGTCGGCCACCGAGCAGACGCGCGCAATGGGCCAGCCGTTGGCGGTGGCGCTGCTGGACGTGGACCACTTCAAGACCGTCAACGATGTGCATGGGCACGATCAGGGCGATGTGGTGCTGCGCGAACTCTCCACGTTGTTGCGCGCGCATGTGGGCGGCGCCGGCACCATCGCCCGCTACGGCGGCGAAGAATTCGTGCTGCTGCTCCCCAATGCGGATCTGCTGCAAGCGCGCGTGCAATGCGAATACCTGCGCCAGAGCGTGGCCGCGATGACGATCGCGCTGCCGGTGACGGTGAGCATCGGCGTGGCGGCCTTGCGTCCGCAGGAGAGCGTGGAGGCAGTGATCAAGCGCGCCGACCAGGCCTTGTATGCAGCCAAGCGTGGCGGGCGCGATCAGGTGGTGGCGCTGGAGTAGGTTTATGCGTGTTGTGCATATCGTGCGCCTGCTGACGACGCCGGCCTGACAACTGCGCAAGACGCTCGCTGCCAAGCGCTGCAACGCTCACCCGGCGCGGTAGAGCATCAGTCGCAGCGCGGCTTTCGATACGACGGTCGTTGCGCGTGAAGTGCGCTGTCGCACCACTGCGTACACCTCCACCTCAGTCGACGATGTTCTTCGCTTCGGCCGTGCCCAGCAATTCCGGATGCACCACCTTGCGTCGACGCTCCAGCACCGGATGCAGGAATACCGCGCCGAGAATGATCGCCACGCCGAGGTAGAACTGCAGGGTGAGTTCGCGTTGTTCGCCCAGCAGCGCGATCGCCAGCACGATGGCGTAGACCGGTTCGAGATTGGTCACCAGCTGCACCGAATAGGCGCTGAGATGGCGCAGCGCCACCAGCGCCAGCGCAAACGGCAGCAGCGTGCAGGCCAGTGACAGTGCCAGCAGCAGCACGCCATCGTGCAGGCTGGGCACGACCAGCAAATCGCCGTGCAATGCCGGCAGCAGCAGCGGCATCGCCGGCGCAAGCAGGGTCAAGGTCAGCGTGCCGGCGCCCAGTTCCAGCGCGGTGACGGTGAGCGGGTCGGCATGCGCCACCATGCGTTTGTTGAGCGAGCCGAATAACCCGACGAACACCGCCGAGATCGCGCCTACCACCACGCCGGCCCGCATGCCATCCGGCACACCGCCAACGACGAGCGCCACGCCGGGCAGCACGGCCAGCCCGAACAGCAGTTCGCGCGGGCGGAACGGGCGTTTGGTCACCCACGGCTCGATCACCGCCGTGAACACCGGCGCCAGTGCGATACAGGTTGCCGCCACCGATGCATTGGCCAGCTTGATCGCGCCGTAAAAGGTGAGCCAGTGCAAGGCTACCAGCGCGCCGATGCCGCAATAGCCCAGCACCACGCGCCCGGTTAATCCGCGTAGCCCGCGCCATACGCGCGGCCACAAGGCCAGCGCCACGACCACGATCAGCATGCGCCACCACACCAGTGGCAACGCCTGCAGCGTGATCAGTTTGCCAAGGATCGCGGTGATGCCCCAAAGCAGCACGCAGAAATGGATTTGCAGTTGCGCCTTGCGCAGGTCGGTCGTGGGCATGCGCCATTGTCGCCGAAAACGGGTTGATCGGCGCTGCGAAGGAAGCGACGTCGGGGCGCAGAGGCGGTTTAATGCGGTGGCTAACGTGACTGCCGAGCAGTCATCGCGCGACCGGTTGCCAGCCATCGACTAACCCGCATCACTGCAAGAGATTCAACGAGCGACTTGGCACATCGCGCCGCGATCGATGACGCCACCTCAGCGATCGACACTACACCCCAAACACAGCTGCATCACTCATCGCCGATTGCACCTCATGCGCGGCCTGAGAGCGGCCAAGCCAACGTAGCGAGCAGGCCGCAGATGGGCGTGGGCGGCGCACTCAGAACCGCCGTCTGCGAGCGGTACATGCCGCATCGAGCATCGAACACCGGTCGAGCCGCCTGCGCGATCGTTTTGCCAGCTGCTCTAACGCGTCGACAGCTCCTTCAACAACGCCATCGCTGCCGCAGGGTTGCGCTCCTTGGCCGCGCTGATGAAAAACACGAAGACCTCGCGTGGCTGACTTACCGGCGCCATCGCTGCATCCACATGCGGTAGATCGGCCGGATCTTCGCCGCGCCGCCAGGCCTGGATGCGCTCAGCCCAGCGCGCCAATGCCGGCGCCGGATATCCCGCGTGCAGGCGCGCCTGGCTGCGCATCAGGCGCGCGTAGACGAAATCGGTAGACAGATCGGCGAAAGACGGATGCGCGTGCGAATCGGTGAACACCGTGGCCACGCCGTGGCCACGCACCAAGGCCGGCAGCGACGCGTCCACCGCATCGTGATCGCGAATCTCCAGCACATGGCGTAGCGCACGCCTGCCCGCACGCTTGGGCAGCAACGACAGAAACGCGTCCAGGTCGTCGGCCTGCAGCCGATGCCCTTGTTCGAACTGCCACACCAGTGGCCCCAGGGTGTCGCCGAGGTCGACAATGCCGCCGATGAAGTCTTCCACCTGCGCCTGGGTGCCGGCCAGCTTGCGCGACTGTGTGATGCGACGCGGCGCCTTGGCCGAGAATACGAAGCCCGGCGGCACTTCATCGCGCCACTTTGCGTAGGTGGCCGGCTTCTGCGTGCCGTAGTAGGTGCCGTTGATCTCGATGGCGGTGACGTGGCGGCTTGCGTATTCCAGCTCGCGGCGCTGCACCAGCCCTTCCGGGTAGAACATCCCCGCGCGCCACGGCGCATACACCCATCCACCGATGCCGATATGGATGCCGTCGAGGGCGGGTGGGGCGGAAGCGAACAGATCGGTCATTGCATGGATACTCGCTGGCAGGGGCGTGCGCCATTGCAGGTTCTGCCGCAAATGCAACGCGCGTCGGCCGATGATAGCCGCGGCGCGGATGGTGCAATGAGACGCTGGTGTTGCCAATGGGGTGCCGGTACGCGGTGCAATGGCTGAGATTGCATGCGCATCGTTGTGGCGGCGTTGCAGTGGTTGTGCGACGGCGCATGACGACAGCGCCGACATGGCGCGTGGGCATTACAGCCTGTTGGAGGCGATCTGGCCAAGACGCCAACAGCACAGTGGGCGGCAATCGCGTCGCGGCATCGATGCGCCAGACCTGCTCACTCGCAGTGCTCGCTCCGGGCCGTCGCGCTGGACGCTGCGGCACAAGCGCGTCAAGACGGCGAGCACGCAGCAAGCAACGCATGGCAAACCCGCTGCAGCGGCAACCCTGAAACGGCAGAGCGAAGTGCTGCCTATATGCGCGCACCGCCGCCGCCCGCGTGTCTACGCGGGGCCTCACCAATCACCCGCGCGCTGCCGCAGCCGGCTACCATGCCAGCTCTGCCGCGCGAGATTCCCCGATGACCTGGACCACGCCTGATCTATGTGACCGCTACCCCGAGGCGACAATTGCCGAGCCGCTGTTCCGCCATTTCGGCGGGCGCACGGCATTCGCCGGGCCGATGGTCACGGTGCGTTGTTTCGAAGACAACTCGCGGGTGCGCGAGCTGGCTGCCACGCCGGGCGATGGCCGGGTGCTGGTGGTGGACGGGCAGGGCTCGCTGAAGCATGCGCTGCTGGGCGACCAGATCGCGGCCAACGCGGTGGCTAACGGCTGGGCCGGCGTGCTGATCCATGGCTGCGTGCGCGATGTGGAGATTCTTGCCACGCTGCCGTTGGGGGTGCTGGCGCTGGCCGCCTGCCCGCGCCGCACCGAGCGACGCGATCTGGGCGATGTGGATGTGCCGGTGAATTTTGCCGGCGTGCCTTTCGTTCCAGGCCATTGGCTGTATGCCGATGCCAACGGCGTGCTGGTGGCGCCGCAACCGTTGTCGCTGGATAGCGCCGGCGCATCGATCTGACCGAAAACCTGAGGGCGACGCAGTGACCTTGAACCGATGGCTGAGTGGGGGCGTGCTGATGGTGGCAAGCTTGGTGACGACAACGCACGCGGCCGAACTTCCCGCCGGCATGCAGCAGTTCGACGCGCAGATGGAACGCGTGCGCAAACAGTTCGACGTGCCCGGTATTGCGGTGGCTATCGTCAAGGACGGCCAGGTGGTGCTGGAGCGCGGCTACGGCGTGCGCGAAACCGGCAAGCCCGCGCCGGTGCAGGCCGACACGTTGTTTGCCATTGCATCCAACACCAAGGCCTTCACTGCCGCATCGCTGTCGATCCTGGCCGACGAAGGCAAGCTTTCGCTCGACGACAGGGTCATCGACCATCTGCCGTGGTTTCGCATGTCCGACCCGTATGTGAGCGGCGAAATGCGCATCCGTGATCTGCTGGCGCACCGCAGCGGGCTGAGCCTGGGGGCGGGCGACCTTTTGTTCTGGCCCGCCACCAGCTACACCACCGAAGAAGTCGTGCAACGCCTGGCCAAGGTGCCATTGAAAGGCGGTTTTCGCGACCGCTATGCGTACGACAACATCCTGTACGCGGTTGCTCAGAAGGTGATCGAGCAGGTCTCCGGGCAGAGTTACGCGGCGTTTTTGCAGCAACGCATCTTCGCCCCGGTGGGCATGCGTGGTACGCGCTTCAACGCCGACCATCTGCAGCCCGGCGATAACGCTGCAGTGGGGCATGCCAAGTACGACTTCACCGAGCTGCGCACGGTGGCGCCGTTGACCTGGTCCAACAACTCCGGTGCCGGCGGTATCTATTCCAGTGCGCACGACATGGCGCTGTGGATGAACGTACAACTGGCCGGCGGAAGCCTGCCCGATGGCAAACCGCTGTTTAGCGCCAAGCGTCAGCACGACATGTGGTCGATGATCACGCCGATTCCGATCGGCGAGGTGCAGGTGCCCGAGCTTGCTGCGGCACGGCCGAACTTTGCCGGTTACGGCGAGGGCTGGAGCCTGAGCGATTACCGCGGCCATCGCATGGTTTGGCACACCGGCGGCTGGCCCGGCATGGTGTCGCGCCTGACGCTGCTGCCGGATCAGAAACTGGGTGTGGTGGTGTTGACCAACCAGGAAGTGGGCGCCGCGTTCAACGCAGTGACCTTCCAGGTGCTGGATGCGTTCTTGCAGGTGCCGCCGACCGATTGGACCGGCGCTTATGCCAAACTGGTGGAGAAGGCCGATAGCGAGGCGGATGCCAGCTGGAAGAAGCACCAGGACGCTCGCGCGGCGCGCTCGACGCCGTCGTTGCCGCTGCGCAGTTACGCGACCACCTATCGCGACCCTTGGTACGGCGATGTGGTGATTCGCCAGGATGGCAAGCGGCTGCGCCTGCAGTTTGCCAAGACCGCCCAATTGGTCGGTACGCTGGAGCATTGGCAGCACGATAGCTTCATCGTGCGCTGGGACGACCGCTCCTTGAATGCCGATGCCTTCGTCAATTTTTCGCTCACGCCGGATGGCGCGGTGCGCGAAATGCGCATGGAGCCGATTTCGCCGCTGACCGATTTCAGCTTCGATTTTCAGGATCTGGTGCTGACGCCGGTGCCAACCCAGGCCTCTGCGGGCAAGTGATGCAGGCAAACGCGGCAGCCGCCGGATTGCGTCTGGCGGGCCCAAGCGCGCTGATGGGCTCAGATGGCCACTTGCAGTCGCAGGCTATCGAAGCGCGGCATGTCCGGTTACGATCTGCGCACTTTTCACGGATGTTGCTGCACGCATGACCACTTCGCAGATGTCGGTGTATTTCTTTTTGCAGGCTGCCGCGATCTTGCTGGTGTGCCGGCTGGTCGGCATGCTGGCCAAGCGCCTCGGGCAACCGCAAGTGGTGGGCGAAATGATTGCCGGCGTGATGCTGGGGCCCTCGTTGTTCGGCTTGTTGGCACCAGCCGCGCAGGTGGCCTTGTTCCCCAAGCAGACCATGGACCTGCTGTACGTGTTCGCGCAGTTCGGCGTGGGCTTGTACATGTTCCTGGTCGGTACCGATTTCCGCAGCGATCATTTTCGCGCGCGCTATCGCAGCGCGATGAGCGTGTCGCTGGCGGGCATCACAGTGCCGTTCCTGTTGGCGTTTGCCATGTGCCCATGGCTGATCAACGTGGAAGGTCTGTTCTCGGAAAAGGCCAAGCTGATGGAAGCGTCGCTGTTCCTGGGCGCGGCGATTGCGATCACTGCCTTCCCGATGCTGGCGCGCATCATCCACGAGCGCGGTCTGACCAATAGCCCGTTGGGGACATTGGCGTTGACCGCTGGTGCGTTCGACGATGCGGCTGCGTGGTGCATTTTGGCCGTGGTGCTGGCCAGCTTCGGCGGCAGCTGGGGCAGTGCCTACCTGGCCATCGGCGGCGGCATCGGCTATGCGGTGTTCATGATTTTCGTTGGACGGCATCTGCTCAAGCGGCTGGCCGATCACGTGGTGCCCGGCCAGCCGCTGAGCAACAGTGTGTTGGCAGTTGTGCTGATCTTGTTCTGCGTCAGCGCCTGGGCAATGGATGCGATCGGTATCCATGCGGTATTCGGTGGTTTCCTGCTCGGTGTCTGTCTGCCCAGGGGCGCACTGACCGAGAAGCTGCGCGAGATGCTCCAGCCATTCGTTGTGGTGTTGCTGCTGCCGATGTTCTTCACCTATTCGGGCTTGAAAACCCAGCTCAGTGTGTTGCTGCAGCCGCAGATCATGCTGGCCGGTGTGGCGATCCTGGCCGCATCGTTCATCGGCAAGGGCGTGGCCTGTTGGGCAGCGGCACGTGCCACGGGCGAGAACAATCGCGACGCGATGGCGATTGGCTCGCTGATGAATGCACGCGGGTTGATGGAGCTGATCATCATCAATATCGGGTTGCAGGCCGGCGTGATCGAACAAGGCCTGTTCTCGGTGCTGGTGCTGATGGCGATCCTGTCCACGCTGATGGCCACGCCCTTGTTCAACTGGATCATGCGCCGCCACGCCAACGTGACCGACGCAGTGCCCAGCCTGCAATCGCGGTGATGGCGTGCAGTTGTCTGTTGTGGCAGGCAACTGCAGCGGTGTAAGCGCTCGATGGCGCGTCAACGCCTCAGCGGCAACTGCACGCTGGCCAGCAGGCCACCGCCGGGGCGATTGCTGACGACCAGGCGGCCATCGTGCGCCTGGCAGATGGCCGAGGCGATCGCCAGCCCCAGGCCGCTGCCGCCGGAATGCCGTGCGCGTGAGCTGTCGGCGCGCCAGAAACGGTCCAACAGATGCGGTAATTGCGCAGGCTCCACGCCGGGGCCACGGTCGCCCAAAGTGAGCTGCACGCTGGAGCCGTCGCGGCGCACCTCGATCTCCAGCAGCTTGCCGGCTGCGGCGTAGCGCAACGCGTTATCGATCAGGATCGACAACACCTGGCCCAGCCGGTGCCGGTCGGCACGCAAGCGGAGCGGGGGATGCGTGGGGGAGTGGATGGTCATCTGCGCCTCGCGCAGCGCGGGCCCCGCCCACTCGATGCGCTCGGCGACCAGCTCGTGCAGGTCGACGCTTTCCGGCTCCAGCACCAGTTGGCCGGCGCGCGCCAGCGACACCAAGTGCAGGTCGCCGATCAGGCGATTGATCTGCTCCAGCTGGCGATGCACCAGCCGCAGCTGCTCAGGCTCGAGCGGGAAGACCTCGTCCAGCATGCCCTGCACGCGACCCATCGCCGCGTTGAGCGGGGTGCGCAGTTCGTGCGCGAGCATTGCGCTGGATTCGCGCAGTTCGCGTTCGTACTGCTGCAGCTTGGCGCTCATCGCATTGAAGTCGGTCGCCAAGGCGGTCAGTTCACCGGGGGCGCCGACGACGACCTGGCTGCGTGCGCCGAAATCGCCATCGCTGACCCGCCGCGCCGCGCTGACCACATGCAAAAACTGCCGCGACAGCGGCCGCGATGCGAACAGCCCGCACAGCAGGATGACCGGGATGGAGATCGTCACCATCGCGATCAGCATCCACCAATCGCGATTGGCCAGTCCAGGCAGGAAATTCTTCACATTGTAATAGCGCTGAAACAGTTGCCAGAGTCTGGTCTCGTTGGCATCGGGCTGTTCGCGCAGTTGCTCGATCTCGGCGCGTGCGGCCGGCGGCAGCTGGCTCAGGATCAGGTTGTCGCGGATATTGAAATAGCACCACATGCCGAAGGCGATGACCATCACCGTGCTCACCGCCAGCGCGCTCATGCGCAGGCCCACCCAGAGCCACAGCGGGGCCTGCCGGCGCCAACGACGAAAGCGGTCGAGCAGGCTCACTGGAAGCGATATCCCACCGCGCGCACGGTGACCAGCACGCCGGTAATGCCATGCACTTCCAGTTTGCGGCGCAGGTTGTGGATGTGCGAATCCACCACCCGTTCCAAGGCATCGCTGTCGGGCAGGCAGGCGTCGAGCAATTCGCTGCGCGTAAATGCCTTGAATGGGGTCTTGAGCAGCAGCGCAAGCAGATTGAATTCGGTCGGTGTTAGATCCAGCGCCACGCTGTCGCCGTTCTCGGCTTGCACGCTGGCGACCACAGCGGCCGGATCCACGCTCAGCCGACCGTGCTGCAAGGGCTCGCCCGGCGCACGCACCGCCACACTCCGGCGCAGTACGGCATGCACGCGCGCGATCACTTCCTTGGGGCTGTACGGCTTGACCACATAATCGTCGGCGCCGTAGCGCAGTGCGCCGAGCTTCTCCGGTTCGTCGCCAATGGCAGTGACCATGATCACCGGCGTATCGCTGGCGCGGCGGATCGCCGACAGCACTTCGATGCCGCTGAGCTTGGGCAGCATCACGTCCAGCAACACTAGATCCGGTGCCCATTGCCGATGCAGCTGGATGGCGCGTTCGCCGTCGCCGGCCACCGCCACATCGAAGCCGTCGCGGCGTAGATAGGCCTCCAGAATGCTGGCGCTATCGGCATCGTCTTCCACCAGCAGAATCTTTTTGCCTGTCATGGCGTGCTGCCCTGTCGTCTCGATCAAATCTGGATAATTCCCGAAAACAACCTGGACGCTGCAGGTCGAGGATGTCGGTCGAGATTGGCTCTGTGCTCCGACATCATGATTCCACAAATTATTCCGTGCCGTTGGTCTTGCGTTTGCCTGGTTGCCGCCACTGCAGTGCTGTCGGCTGGCTGCTCGCTGACGCCGGCCTATCAGCGGCCTGTGGTGAGCGTACCGGCCACGTTCGCTGGCCCGCAGGCTGCATCCACGTCCGATCAGTCCGACGCCAAGGCGACGACGGCCGTGACTTTGAACGCGCAGGAGCGCGCGTTCCTGCAGGCCTTTGCCCCAGACCGCGACCTGCAGCCACTGGTTGAACGTGCGTTGGCGCACAACGGCGATTTCCGCCGCGCTGCGTTGCAAGTAGAGCAGGCGCGCGCGCAGTACGGCATCGCCCAGGCGTCGCGTCTGCCCACGATCGCTGTCGGCGCACAGCAGCTACGGCAACATTTCGACAATCCGGCACTGGATGCGCGTTACCAGCAGGATTTGGTGATTGCCAATGCGGGAATCGGCAATTTCGAAGTGGATTTTTTCGGCAAGCTGCAGGCGATGTCAGAGGCCGCACGGCAGCGTTACCTGGCCAGCACCTACGGCCGCGATGCAGCGCGTGGCGCTCTGATTGCCGAGGTGCTGCGTGCCTACACCGCCGAGCGCACGGCCGCGCAGGCGCTGCAACAGCTGCAAGCGCTGGATGCCGACAGCGCTGCGCTCCTGGCCATTGCCGAGCGGCAATATCAGGTGGGACTGATTGCGCGCGATGAGCGCGATGCGCAGCGCCGTCAGGCCAATCAGGCCCATGTGGCGGCCTTGCAGGGCAGCGATAACCACGCTGCGGCAGTGCGTGCGCTGCAGTTGCTGGCCGGCTACGACAGCACACCCGTGCCCGGCGATCTGCAGGGTTTGATCGCCGCAGATACGCCTGCGGCTGCATGGCGTGCACTCGATTCGTCACTGTTGCTGCAACGCCCAGATATCCAGCAAGCAGAGCTGGAGCTGCGCGCGGCCAATGCCGATATCGGCGCGGCCCGCGCGGCGTTTTTTCCGTCGATCACTTTGAGCACCAGCGTGGGGACCGCCAGCGACGGATTGCGCGGCCTGTTTTCCGCAGGCCAAGGGCTGTGGAGCTTCATGCCGCAACTGAATCTGCCGTTGTTCGACGGCGGCCGTAATCGCGCCAATCTTGATTTGGCGCAGGTGCGCAAACGCGCCGATGTCCTCGCCTACGAGCAGGCAATCGAGTCTGCATTTCGCCAGGTCGCCAATGCGCTCGACGCCCACGCCACCTTGTCGCAAGCCGAGCCGCGCTCGCGCGAGCAGGTCGAACGCGAGCAACTGCGTCTTGCGCGCTTGCGCGAGCGCGTGGATGCCGGTCTGGAAGACCGCAGCGCGCTGCTGGCCGAGCGGACGCGTATCGCCCGAACCGAACTCGATTACCTCGACACCGCACGTCAACGCGTGCTGGGCCGTATCGCGCTGTTCCAGGCGTTCTACGGCGTGCACCTGCCCATCTCTTCCTGATTTCTGCCGGAGATTTTCGATGAATGTATCGTCCTTCAATCGTCTGCGTGGCAACCATGCCGTCCGCGCCAGCGTCCTTGCGTGCATAAGCGCCATTCCGTGCATCGCGCATGCACAAACCGACCTGACTGGGAGCTCGCGCCTGCTGGGAGACCGGACTGAAATCACTGCCGGCGCCGCAGTGGTTGCTGCGCCAGAGTATGCCGGCGCCGAGCGCGCTCGCGTGCAATTCAATCCGGTACTGGTGGTGCAACGTGGCGTGCTGTTCTTCGATACGGCGCGCGGTGCTGGCCTGCAATTCCAGAGCAAGTCTGGCTTCTATGTCTCGCAATCGCTGTATTACGACCTGGGCCGGCTGCAACGCGATAGCGATTGGCGGCCGGGCTCGCGCCTGCTGGCCGGCATGGGGGATGTGCCTGGGTCGGTGACAGCACGCACGCTGGTGATGCAGCAAGTGACGCCCTACATGAACGTCAATGCGGAGGCGGAGTTCGCGCTCAAGGATGCGGCGCGTCGCAATCGCTATCGCGCCGGGGTGGAGTTCACCCTGCTGCATCGCGCCAGCGACACCGTCACTTTGGATCTGGACGTGCATGGCGGCGACCGCCGATTCAATCAGGCTTACTTTGGCGTCACCGACGCGCAAGCGGCGCGTACGCGTTTGCAGGCGTTCAATGCCGGATCCGGGGTTTACGCCGGCGCGGTCGGAGGCAGCTGGACGCATGCAGTGGGCGACCACTGGGCCACCACGCTCGATGTCACCGGCACGCGCTACCTGGACAACGCCGACCACAGCCCGCTGGTGGCACGCCGGGCTGTGGTCGGCGGCACCTTTGCACTGACCTACAGCCGCTGAGCGGCACAGACCGGGGGATCGAATGATGACGATGTTGTATCGCGGCCTGGTGTGCGGCACGTTGCTGCTGGGACTGGCCGCCTGCAGCGGGCCGGATGCGCCCGCCACCGAGACGCCGCGTGCGGTGAAGCTGGAGCGCTTTGGCGCCGGCAGCGATAACCCACTGCAGGTGCCGGCGTTGGTGCGCCAGGAACAACGCGCCGAACTGGCGTTCGAAGGGGCGGGCCGTCTTTCTGCGGTGTTGGTGGATGTGGGCGACCGGGTGACCGGCGGGCAAGTGCTGGCGCGCCTGGACAATGAACCGCTGCACCTGCGCGAACACCAGGCTGACGCAAACGTGCGCGCGGCACAGGCGCAGTTGGGCGAACGGCAACTGCAATTGCGCCAGCAACAGGCGATGTTCGATGACGGTGCCAGTTCCACTGCGACCTTGACGGCCGCGCGCGCGGCGGCTGATGCGGCCGCCGCGCAGCTGCAGGTGGCCAGCGCCGATCTGGCCATGGCACGCCGTGGCACGCGTCTGAGCCAGTTGCGCGCGCCCTTCGATGGCAGCGTGGTTGCACGCCTGCAACAGCCGCAGGCCGATGTGGCAGCGGGGCAGACGGTGCTGCAGGTGGAAGGGCAGGGGCATCTGCAACTGGTCGCCACGCTGCCGGCATCTGCCGGTGCCGACCTGGTGCCCGGACAAACCGTGTATGCCCGCTTGGCCGATCCAGTCGCCGCACCGATCGCGCTACGGCTGCGCAGCCTGTCCACTCGTCTGGACAATGCCGCGACCGTGCAGGCGTTGCTCGAGCCGGTCGCCGCAGCGCCGGCGCTGCGCAGCGGCGACAGCGTGCTGCTGACACTGCCAACGCATGCTGCTTCCACGCCGAGCGTGCCGTTGTCGGCGGTCGTGCCGCGGCTCAATCGGCAACGTGCCAGCGTGTTCGTGTACCAGCCGGCAAAGCGGGCCGTGATCGAACGTGCAGTCGATCTGGGGACGATTGTCGGCGAGCGCGTCCAGATTCTGCGCGGGCTGCGTGCCGGTGAGCAGGTGGTCAGCGCCGGGGTGGGCTTTCTGGTCAGCGGCCAGCCGGTGACCCCACTGCAGGCACAGACCCAGCTGAGCGGAGGTCGCACGCCATGACGCTGACACAGATGGCGATGCGTTCAAGCCGGCTGACGTTGTTTGCAGCAGCGATGATTTTGATCGGCGGCATCGTGGCGTTTCTCGGCTTCCCATCGCAGGAAGAACCATCGGTGACCGTGCGCGATACGCTGGTGTCGGTGGCCTTTCCCGGCATGCCCAGCGAGCAGGTGGAGAACCTGCTGGCGCGCCCCGTTGAAGAACGGTTGCGCGAGCTGGCCGGCATCAAGCGCATCGTGACCACGGTGCGCCCGGGCAGCGCGATCGTGCAGCTGACCGCCTACGACGATGTGCAGGATCTGCCGGCGCTCTGGCAGCGTGTGCGCGCCAAGACCGCAGAGGCCGGTGCGCAATTGCCTGCCGGTACGCTTGGGCCGTTCGTCGACGACGACTTCGGGCGCGTATCGGTGGCCTCCATTGCAGTCACCGCGCCAGGCTTTTCGATGAGCGAAATGCGTGGCCCGCTGCGACGCATGCGCGAGCAGCTGTATAGCTTGCCCGGCGTGGAGCAGGTGAAGTTGTTCGGCCTGCAGGACGAGCGCGTGTACGTGTCGTTTGATCGCGCACGCCTGTTGGCGAGCGGCCTGACCCCGTCCAGCGTGATGGCGCAGTTGCGCGCGCAGAATGTAGTGGGCTCCGGTGGGCAGGTGGCGGTGTCCGGATTGGCGCTGACCGTGGCCACGTCCGGCGAAATCCGCACGCCCGAACAGTTGCGCGGCGTTCTGCTGAGTGTGCCGGGCGCGTCTGCCGGCGGCGCACGTGAAGTCACCCTGGGCGGGCTGGCGCAGGTGCAGGTCATGCCGGCCGACCCGCCGCAAGGCGCGGCCGTTTACCAAGGCCAGCCGGCGGTGGTGGTTTCGGTGTCGATGCAGCCTGGCAGCAATATCGCCGATTTCGGCAAGGCGCTGCGCGCCAAGCTCGACGACACCGCACGCCAGCTGCCTGTCGGCTTCACCCAGCACGTGGTGAGCTTCCAGGCCGATGTGGTCGAGCGCGAGATGGGCAAGATGCATCACGTCATGGGCGAAACCATTGTCATCGTCATGGCGGTGGTGATGCTGTTCCTGGGGTGGCGCACCGGCTTGATCGTCGGCGCGATTGTGCCGCTGACCATTTTCGCCTCGCTGATCGTCATGCGCGTGCTGAACGTGGAGCTGCAGACGGTCTCGATTGCCGCCATCATTCTTGCGCTGGGCTTGTTGGTGGACAACGGCATCGTCATTGCCGAAGACATCGAGCGCCGTCTGGTGGCCGGCGAGGAGCGCCGCCAGGCCTGTATCGATGCGGGCCGGACCTTGGCAACCCCCTTGCTGACCTCCTCATTGGTCATCGTGCTGGCGTTCTCGCCATTCTTCTTCGGCCAGACCAGCACCAACGAATATCTGCGCTCGCTGGCCACCGTGCTCGGCGTGACGCTGCTCGGGTCGTGGCTGCTGAGCATCACGGTGACACCGCTGCTGTGCATGTATTTCGCCAAGGTGCATGCCACCAAGAGCAGCGACGCAGCGGAATCGCGGTTCTATCGCGGCTACCGTCGTGTCATCGAACGTGTGCTGCAGCACAAGGCGCTGTTCATCGGTGCCATGGCGACGATGCTGGCGGTGGCGATCACCGTGCTGGTATCGATTCCGTACGATTTCCTGCCCAAGTCCGATCGCCTGCAGTTCCAGATGCCGGTGACCTTGCAAGCAGGCAGCGACGCACGCGCCACCCTGCGTACGGTGAGCGACCTCAGCCGCTGGCTGGGCGACCGCCGCGCCAACCCCGAGGTGGTGGACAGCATCGGTTATGTCTCCGATGGCGGGCCGCGCATCGTGCTAGGCCTGAACCCGCCGCTTCCGGCCGCCAACCAGGCGTACTTCACGGTCAGCGTGCGGCCGGGCACCGACATCGATGCGGTGATCGCACGGGTGCGCGCGCATGTGCGCAGCCATTTCCCCGCGCTGCGTGCCGAGCCCAAACGTTTTTCACTCGGTGCGACCGAAGCCGGCATGGCGGTCTATCGCGTGATGGGTCCGGACGAAGCAGTATTGCGCAGCAGCGCCGCTGCCATTGCCAAGGCCTTGCGGGCAGTGCCGGGCACGGTGGATGTGCAAGACGATTGGCAAGCGCGCATTCCGCGCTATGTGGTGCAGGTAGACCAGCTCAAGGCGCGCCGTGCGGGTGTGAGCAGCGAAGACGTCGCGCAAGCATTGCAGGCGCGCTACAGCGGTGTGGATGCCACGGTGATCCGCGACGATGGCGCCGATGTGCCGGTGGTCGTGCGCGGCAGCGCACAGGAGCGCGCCGCCAACAGCAATCCGGCCGATACGCTGGTGTATCCGCAAGCCGGCGCCGCGCCGGTGCCGCTTGCGGCGATCGCCACGGTGCTGCGCGACAGCGAGCCGTCGGCGATCCAGCGGCGCAACCTCAGCCGTGCCATCACCGTGACTGCGCGCAATCCGCAACTGACCGCGACCGAGATCGTCGAACGGCTGGCGACACCAATCGCTGCGCTCAAGTTGCCGCCCGGTTACCGCGTGGAGATCGGCGGTGAGCTGGAGGATTCGGCCGAAGCCAATCAAGCCCTGCTGCACTACATGCCGCATGCGCTGGGCGCGATCCTGTTGCTGTTCGTGTGGCAGTTCAATTCGTTCCGCAAATTGTTCATCGTGCTGTCGGCGGTGCCGTTCGTGTTGATCGGCGCGGCGCTGGCGCTGGTGCTCACCGGCTACCCGTTTGGCTTCATGGCGACGTTCGGCTTGTTGGCACTGGCCGGCATCATCGTCAACAACGCGGTGTTGCTGCTGGAGCGCATCGAGGCCGAGCTTGCCGATGGCCTGCCACGCCGCGAGGCGGTGGTTGCTGCCGCGGTCAAACGTCTGCGTCCGATCGTCATGACCAAGCTCACCTGCATCGTCGGCCTGGTACCGCTGATGCTGTTTGCCGGCCCGCTGTGGACCGGGATGGCGATCACCATGATCGGTGGGTTGGCGTTGGGCACGCTGGTGACGCTTGGCCTGATTCCGATCCTGTACGACCTGCTATTCGGTCTGCGCATGCCCCGCGTTGCCTAACTGCGCCTGCATTCGTCGGCCCAGCACGCCATACTTGGGGTAGACAGCAGCAAACACGACACGATGACCAAGGCAAAAAAGAAAGCCACACAGCAGCCGGTGCAGGCACCTGCACCGGTGTATCAACTGCATGTGGCATTGACCGGTAGTGCGCCGCTGATCTGGCGGCGCCTGCTGGTGTCGGGCGCGGTGCGCCTGGCCACGCTGCATCGCGTGTTGCAACCGGTGATGGGCTGGAATGGTGCGCATCCGTACGAGTTCGACCTCGGCGGCGGGCGTTATGGCGAATCCGGGCTGGATGTGCCGGAGCGTCCACGGCTCAAGCATGCCGGCCGCGGCACGCTGGAAAGCGCAGTCGGTGAACTGGAAAGCTTCGATTATTTCTACGGCACCGGCCATGGTTGGCAGCATCGCCTGCAGGTGGAAGCGCTGTTGCCGCCGAATGCCGGCCTGCGTGTGGCGCGCTGCGTGGACGGTGCCAATGCCTGCCCGCCAGAGAGCAGTGGCGGCATTGACGATTATCGGACGTGGGTGCAGATCATCGCCGACCCGGACCACCCGCAGCATGTGCAGGAGCTGGCGACCTTGGGCGGGCGCTTCGAGCCCGCCCATTTCGACGTGGCAGAGGTCAACCGCTTGCTGGCGCGCGTGCGCGAGTGAGGCGTGTGCGGCACACCTGAGACGGCGCTGACAACTCCGGTTTTCGGGCGCCACGGCGGCAGTCACGCGTTGCGCAGTCTGCTCGGGCAGCGCGTGCCGACCAGCGCCACTGCGGCTTGACGCCCGATCGGCTAGCCTGAGCCCCCGGTTTTTCCGAAGTTTGCGCAATGTTCCGCTGGTTCGAGTCCCTGATCGATATTTTTCCGCCCATCGAGCGGGAGATGCCGCCACGCAGCGTGTGGCGCTTTTATCTGCATTATCTGCGGCCGTTGTGGCCAATCCTGCTGGCCACGTTGATCGCCGGGCTGCTGCTGGCGCTGGTGGAAGTGGCGATGTTCGACTTCCTCGGTCGTATCGTCGACATGCTGTCCGACAAACCGGGGCCGGACTTCTTCCGCCGCCATGCAGGCGAGTTGCTCTGGATGGCGGCGTTCACGCTGGTGGTGCGGCCGCTGTTCACCGGGCTGCACAATCTGCTGGTCAATCAGGCGATCGTGCCAGGCCTGAGCAACCGTTCGCGCTGGCTGATGCACAACTACGTGGTGCGGCAGAGCCTGGGCTTTTTCAACAACGATTTTGCCGGGCGCATCGCCAACCGGGTGATGCAGACCGGCACCTCGCTGCGCGAATCGGCCGTGCAGATGGTCGATGCGCTCTGGTACATCGTGGTCTACACCGGCAGCGCACTGTGGTTGTTCGCGCAGGCCGATCCCTGGCTGATGGCGCCGCTGCTGATCTGGCTGGTGGTCTACGTCGCACTGATGGCGTTCTTCGTGCCGCGCATGAAGGCGCGCGCATGGATTGCATCGGATGCGCGCTCCAAGGCGACCGGTCGCATTGTCGATGGTTACACCAATATCTCCACGCTCAAGTTGTTCGCCCATGCCGGCCGCGAGCAGACCTATGTGCGCGATGCCATCGACGAGCTGGCGGTGAAGCATCGCGGTCAGACCCGGGTGACCACCGCAATGGACACCGCCATCGCGGTGGCGAACGGGCTTTTGATCGTGGGTACCTGCGCGCTGGCGCTGTGGTTGTGGAGCCGCGGGAAGATCAGCGTGGGCGCGATCACCTTGGCCACCGGCCTGGTGATCCGCATCCATAACATGTCTGGCTGGATCATGTGGACGGTCAACGGCATCTTTGAAGATATCGGCACCGTGCAGGACGGCATGCAGACCATCTCGCAACCGGTGCAGGTGCAGGACGCACCGGATGCGGTGCCGCTGCAGATAACCCAGGGCCAGGTGCAGTTCGAGCACATCCACTTTCACTACGGCAAGCGTGGCGGCGTGATTGCGGGGCTGGATCTGCAGGTGCGCGCCGGCGAGAAGATCGGTCTGGTCGGGCCCTCCGGCGCCGGCAAATCCACCTTGGTCAACGTGTTGCTGCGGCTGTACGACCTGGAGCAGGGCCGCATCCTGATCGACGGGCAGGACATCGCGACAGTCACGCAGGAAAGCCTGCGCGGGCAGATCGGCCTGGTGACGCAGGACACCTCGTTATTGCATCGTTCGATCCGCGACAACGTGCTCTACGGCCGGCCGCAAGCCAGCCAGGCGCAGATTCTCGACGCTGTGCGCAAGGCGCGCGCCGACAGTTTCATCGACACGTTGATCGACGGCGAAGGCCGCAGCGGGTTCGATGCGCATGTGGGCGAGCGCGGGGTCAAACTCTCCGGCGGTCAACGCCAGCGCATCGCGATTGCGCGGGTGCTGCTGAAAGACGCGCCGATCCTGATTTTGGACGAAGCAACGTCGGCGCTGGATTCGGAAGTGGAGGCTGCCATCCAGGACAGCCTGGACGCGTTGATGGGCAACAAGACCGTGATCGCAATTGCGCACCGTCTTTCCACCATCGCGCGGATGGACCGATTGGTGGTGATGGACGGCGGGCGCATCGTCGAGACAGGCACGCATGCGGAACTGATCGCACATGGCGGCTTGTACGCACGCCTATGGATGCGGCAGACCGGTGGGTTTGTTGCGGCGGATGGATGAGGGGGGATGCTCGATATTCAATGCTCAATGCTCAATGCTCAACGCGCGATGCGAGGGACGAGAGTTCGCAGACGGGCGTAGTACCGTCGAGCTCTAGCCCCTCTCCCGCGTGCGGGAGAGGGGTTGGGGTGAGGGAAGTGAAGTCTTCTGCGGTTGACTGCATCGGGCTCGGCCTGCGCCCTCATCCGCCCCTACGGGGCCCCTTCTCCCGCATGCGGGAGAAGGGGGATGGATCGAATCCGCAGGAGCTTCGCAGGAGATTCTCTTGCGCGTGCGCGAGACGGATCAATTACTCGATCGGCTGGTCCAGCATCAGCTCGCGCGCGAAGCGCACCGGCGGCGCGCCATAGGACAGCATCTTGTCGTGGTAGGCCTTCAGGTTGAAGTCCTTGCCCAGCTTGTCCTGCACCGCCTTGCGCGTGTCCAGATGTTCCTGCACGCCGACGAAGTAGGTTGGCAGCTGCGCTGACGACAGCTGCGCGCGCACCCACTTGCCGGAGGCTTCGCTTTCCTGCTGGAAGGTGTCGTGGGTCATCAGGTGCATCGCCTTGTCGCGATCCCAGCCGTCCACGTGCACGCCCTGGTCGAGAATGGCATTGGCAATGGTGCGCAGGTAGAACTTCAACTGCACCAGATGGAACAGCGGGTCGTTATCCAGATAGCCCTGTTCCTGCATCATGCGCTCTGTGTACACCGCCCAGCCTTCGGCGAACATGCCCGAGCGCAGCACCGCGCGCAGCGTGGAGGGGAACTTGGCCGAATGCCAGCCTTCCAGGTAATGGCCCGGCGTGCCCTCATGGATGCTGAGCAGCTGGATCATGCGGGTGTTGTATTCGCGCAGGAACGAATCCACCTGCTTGTCGTTCCAGTCGTCGGGGATCGGCGACACCGCGTAGAAGGTTTTGAGATTCTTGTCGAGCGGGCCGGGCGAATCGCAATACGCCACTGCCACACCACGCTGGAATTCCGGCATCAGGATGATGTCCACCGGCGAATCCGGCAGCGTCATCAAATCCTTCTGGCGCACGAATTCGGTCGATTGCGCCAGCGCTGCCTTGGCAGCGTCGACCACCTTGTCGCGCGCTGGCTTGTCGGCATAGGCCAGTTCCAATGCCGCTTCGATTGCGGCCTGCTGCTGGTCGTCGTTGGGCGAGGCGGGCAACGTGGGAGCGCCGGGCTTGCCCTTGAGCACCGTGCGCGCGATGCCATACATTTCGCCGCGTACGCGCTTGAGTTCGGATTCGGCGCGCTGTTTGATATCGGCACGCGACAGCGACGACAGCAGCGCGAATTTCAGCTTCTGATCGTATTTTTCCGCGCCGATGCGGAAGTCGCCCTTGGCATTGGGCACCAGCACGGTGTCCAGCCAGGTTTGCTGCTCAGCCACGGCCTTGCGCAGGTTGTCGATGGCCGCCTGCGCGCGCGCCGCTTCGATCGGGCCCAGCTGGCCGATATTGGGCGCGATGAAGCTATCGACGATGCTCAGGATGCCTTTGTTCTGCTTGGCCACCGTTTCGGCGTGGATCTTCGGCACCCGCGCCGGGTCCAGGTTCTCGCGCGCCTGGGCGAAGATGCTCGGGATCTTTTCCATGCGCTGGGTGGCCGACGCCAGCCGCTCGGGCAGCGGCGCGAACTCGCGCGCCATCAGGCCGTACAACGCGCTGCCGGCCAGGCCGTTGTAGACCTGCGGGTCCCAGGCCCAGCTTTGCAGAACTTCAGCATTCCAGATCTCCGATTGCAGCTGATTGCGCAGAATCGCCGCATCCACCTGGTTCTCGCGCGACAGCTTGGCCACGTCGATCGCATCCAGTGTGGCCAGCAGCGTCTTGCCCGCATCCAGGCTGCGCTGGCGGCCGCTCGCGCTCAGGTCTTCGATCTGCGCATCGAAGCGGTGGTCGCCGGTCTGGGTGGCGGTGACTGGTGATAGCTGCATCCAGGTGTCCAGCGCCTGTTTGGACAACGCAGCAAAGCGCGCATCCGGGGTCTGGGCCTGCTGAGCGGGTGTCGCGGCTGTATCGGCACGCGGCGATTCGGGCTGTTGCTGGCAGGCACTGAGGCCAGTGAGCAGGGCGAGCACAAGCAGGCGTTGACGCATGAGGGATCCTGGTGGAGTCAATCGGCCAGCATAGGCAACTGCGCGGTTGTCCGCATCCGCCATTGGTTTAGAGTGGCGGTCGACTCGGTGCGTCGTGCGCCAAGCGGGTGCGGCCGGCATGCTGAATCGGCCGGTCTGCGGCAGGGGCCCTGGCTGGCGCCTGGCTCGCCGTCGTGTCGCCACCGTATGCCTGTTGCACGCCACAGCGAGGTGGCGCATTCCAAGGAGGAACACCATGTTGTATGCCGGTAGCTGTCATTGCGCACGCATCGCCTTCGAGCTGGAGACCGATGCCCCGATCACCGAGGTCTACGACTGCAACTGCTCGCTGTGCCGCCGTCGTGGTGGCCTGCTCTGGTTCGGCACGCGTACCCAGCTGCGCCTGCAGGCAGACCCGGACGCGGTCGGCACCTATCGCTTCAATCGCCACCATATCGATCATCATCATTGCCCGCAGTGCGGCATTGCGCCCTTCAGCGAGGGGGCCAATCCCAAGACCGGCGAAGCCAGCTTGGCGGTCAACGTACGCTGCCTGCCCGCGCTGGATCTGGCCATCTTGAACGTGCAACAGGTCGACGGAGCCAGCTTATGAGGCGCGGCATGCGCTGGCCCGGCATCGCGCTGCTGCTCGGCTGGGCCCTGTGCGGGTGTGCGCGGCCTCAGGGTGAGATGGCCGCAGATGGCGGTGCCCCGGCGCCGCCAGCGCCGCCAGCCGCACAAGGTGATGCCCTGGCGTACGAACACGATGTGCGGATCGAGTTGCCTGCCGATCAGATCGGCCAGCGCATCGCGGCCGTGCGCGCTGCGTGCCAGAGCGCGCAGTTCGGCACCTGCGCGCTGTTGGCGGTGGAACAGGATGGCGGACGCGAGCCCAGCGGCAGCGTTCGCGTGCGCACGGTGCCCGATGGCATCGAGCCATTGGTGCAACTGGCCGGCCAGCATGGAGAGGTCGCGGCACGCAGCACGCGCGCCGAGGACCTGGCCCAGCAGATTGCCGATACCGGCCTGGCGCAGGCACGTCTTCAAAAGGAGCACGCGCGTCTGCTGGAGTTGCAGCAGCGCCGCGATCTGGCGGTGAGCGATCTGCTTGCATTGTCCAAGCGCCTGGCCGAGATCGAAGCCCAGGCGCAGCAGAATCAGCAGGAGTCCGCGCAGCAGCAACGCCGTGTCCGTACCCAGTTACTGACGCTCAACTTCCGCAGTACGGGCGGGGAACAGGGCAGAAGCGAGATCGCGCAGGCCACTGCCGAGTTCGGGCAGGTGTTTTCTTCCAGCGTGGCGTTCGTGATCCGTGCGGTCGCGGCACTGCTGCCAGTGGCGCTGATGGCGGCGATCGCCGGCTGGCTGCTGTTGCAGGCGTGGCGCTGGCGCGCGCGGCGACGCAGGACGTCCTGACCTGCATGCGGCTGGGCGGCATTGCCGCACCAGCGATGTGCCGTTGCCGGCCGCGTGCGCGCTTGAAAGCCGCGCTTGCCGCGTCGTGCAGGGCGCAGCATGCATGCGATCCGGCGTGGAAGAGGGCAGGCCGACTGCGGGCATCGGCTGATGCTGCAGTCGTGCCCAACGCAGGCTCAGCCTTCGTCGAATTCGTATTCGACAAACACATCCAGCTGCAATGCCAGTTCCTGCACGGCGTCGCGCACCTTCTGCGCGGTCGCCTCGTTGCCGGCTTCCACTTCGAACTCGTGGCTGCCGGGACCTTCGTCGTCGGACAGGCCGGCCGAGCTGGAATCGTCGTCGTCCAGATGCGGCATCAGGTCGTCCACCTCTTCGACGTGCTCGATGCCGTCGATGCTCTGCAACAGGTTGGCGATGGCGCGCGCGTCGTCGTCGGTGCCGGTGATACGCATGCGAAGAGTCGGCATGGGAGAGCTTCCTTGGATTGGGGACCCAAAGCCTAGGCAGCCGTCAGGCAAGATCGGGTGATGGCTGCGTGCGCTTGCCGCTCACGAGCGCCGCGCGGTCGCCTGTGCTGCGGTGGTCTCCAGCACCGGCACCAGCAGGGCCTGGGCAGCAGTACGCAGCAGCGCCGGTGCGATGTAGCGATGGTGCACGCCGTCCACCAGGGCCATGTACATGCGGCCAAACCTATTGCGGCAGGCCACCCGCGTCTCCAGGCTGAGCTCCACGCTGCCATCCTCCAGCACGTCCACGCCCACGCTGCTACGGAAGACCAGGTGGCGGTCGTCGGCGCCCAGCAGCACCTGCACGCGTCGATCCAGTGGCGCGTTGTCCTGCGCAAGTACCGGGAATCGCCCTGCGAACAGGCAGTCGCGCTGTGCCGACAGCAACGAAGACACCGGGCAGCCCAGCGGAGAGGTCCGCAACTGCAGCGGCGCCACCAGCGCATTGCGCAGCCGCATCAACCAGGTCACGCCGCGCGGCGCGCGCTCTGTGAACCCCTCCAGCAGCAACGCCATCAAGGTATGCGCACCGCGTTGACGCAATTGATGCGGCTGCAGGCGCAGACGCACGCTGTCCTGATGATCGAAGCCTTGCAGGTGCCGGGTCAGCAGCGAGCCGGGCTTGGGCTCGGCATGCACGCTGACCTGCGCCAGCTGCGGTGCCAGCGCAACAAATCCCAACGGCCGACGCAGCCGGCTCACTGCCTGGCGCAGCCTGCCGCTGAGCGAGCGCAGCCGGCCGCACCATGCAAACCTGCTGCTGCCTGGCGATGCGGCCAGCGACAGGCGCACGGTGGGGATCTGCAGCGCGCGCGCCTGCGCCGAGGCCAGTAGCCCGATCACCGCCTCGGGCAGCGTTTCGGTGAGCGTGGCGATATCGGCGGTGCCGGACAGCACGCGTGCGCGCGCCGCATCGCTCAACGCACCGCCGGCCTCATCGCTGTGGCAGGACAGTGCGAAAAACGCCGGGTGTGCGGCTTGCGCTTTGAGCGGTGCGAACTGATGCCAGGTGCCGCCGCCAAAGCGCACGGTGAATAGGCAATCGGCCGGCAGATCGATATGCCGTAACGCCGCCAGAAAGTGCTGCGGATCCTGTTCGATCTGCTCCATCGAGGCGGTGCAGAAGCGCAGTTGCGCGCCGCTGCTACCGGTGATGGCGGTGAACATGCGATGGCCGGCGTGGCGATGGAACGGGTGGCCGTTGGCGCCCACCGCAAACGAAAACAGCGCGGTCGATTCGCCGTGCGCAAAGTCGGTGCCGGCCAGGCGTGCCGATGGCTCGTCCAGCGCATCGTGAAAGCTGGGATGCGCGCGCTGGCGGCGGCAGGCCTGGTCGATCAACGGATTGCCTGCGCCCACACCCAGCTGTGCGATCAGCGTGACCTCCACCGGCAGACCGCCGCTGTAGGACTCCAGACGAACTGACGGAAAACCTGCCTGTGCGTCGGCAGGGCGTTGCTGGGGTGTGTTGAACATCGGCATGAGTCCTTTGCGGCCGGAGGAGGGTCAGGAGGTCTTCTTGGTCAAGGCACGCGCCTTGCGCTTGAGCGGCGCCGAGGCCGGGCAGACTTCAAAGGCAAAACTGCTGAGCGTGTTGACCAGGTTGTCCGGGGTGAGCCGGTAGACCACGAACTGGCCGCGCCGCTCGCTGGATACCAGCCCGGCGGTTTCCAGCACCGACAGATGCCGCGAGATGGCCGGCGCGCTCATTTCGAACAACTGCCCGATCTGGCCGGCGGTGAGTTCCTGGTCTGCCAGGCACGCCAGCATCTTGCGGCGGGGCTGGGAGGCGAGGGCTTCGAAGATGCGGTCGATGGACATAAGGGATTAAGTAATTAACGAATTAGCTAATTAATTGATTTTATGGCTGCCGATGTCAAGCGTTTTTTCGGGGCAGCGCCGCCCGGCGGTGGTCGGGCGCGGCGGGCGCTTGTCGCCAGCGTTGCCGTGATGGGGGATGCCAGGCGTCTGGCGCGCGCGGGAGCTGCCAGCGGGGCAGGTCGCAGCCGGTGGGTGCTGAAGGTTTTTGCGGTCGGCGGCCGGCAGCTCAGGCATGCCAGATCAGTCCGGCAGCACTGGCTCATGTACCGCGCTCAAGTCATCCAGGCATGCAGCGCCCGGCAAGCAGGATCGCAGTGATTCACCAACCCGCCGCCTCAGGCCGCCGGCAGTGCTAGCAGCTCTGCCGGCAAGGCGGGCATCGGGGTACGTTCGTCCAGTGCTTCGCGCTTGAGCCAGTCGATGAAGAACGCCGCCGCTGGACTGAGCGCGCGGTGGCTGGGGTGCACGATGTAGTACGCATAACGCGCCTTGAGCGTGGGGCCAGGCAGGCGCACCAGTTCGTAGCGTTGCAGGTAGGGTTGCGCGATGTGCTTGCGCGCCAGCACCGCGCCCAGGCCGTACACGGCAGCGCGCATTGCGTCGGTGCTGTCGTTGAAGGTGTGCATCGGCGGCAGGTGGGTGCCGCGCACCTGGGCCGCGCGGAACCAGTCGCGCCAACCCTGCGGAGACATGTCGGTTAGCAGCGGCAATTGCGCGATCTGCGCCGGCGTGCGCAGTGCAGCCACTTCCGGCAACGACGGCGAGGCCACGGGGAATAATTCATCGTCCATCAGGTGATGCGAGGTCAATCCAGGCCACGCACCCTGTCCGTAGCGAATGCCCAGGTCCGGGCCGCCTTCTTCGAAACGCGAAAAGGCCGCGTCCGATTGCAGATCCATGCGGATGTGCGGATAAGCGCGGCAAAAACGCGGCAGCCGTGGCAACAGCCAGCAGTACGACAGCGAGCGCAGCGTGGTCACGCGCAGCGGGATGGCGTCTTCGCGCGGGTGCAGGTTGCCGGCGACTGCAGCAATGTCGGCGAGCGCGGCAGTGGCGGCATCGGCCAGCTGGCGGCCTTCGGCGGTGAGCTTGACCCCGCGCGGCAGCCGCTGAAACAAGGTCGCGCCCAATAGCGCTTCGAGCTTGCGCACATGGTGGCTGACCGCGCTGGCGGTGAGATGCAGTTCTTCGGCGGCATGCGCGAAATTCTGGTGGCGCGCAGCGGCGGCGAACACGCCCAGCGCAGGTAACAGGGTAGGGCGCAGGTTCATCGAGGCATGAGTGAGATTTGTGGCTCGCCCCGATACTACGCGCTTGTCGCGCCCGTGTTAGCAGCCGATGCTGCATCATCCCGTCGCGATGATCGTGCCATGTCCCTTTGCCTGCCCGCTGCTGTGGTCTGCCGTTTCACCGCACAGCACGGTGCGGGAGAACGGCCTTGAGCGCGCAATCGTCGGTGAAGCCTGCGCTTGCAACACGCGAATGGCGCACGCCGCTTGAGCTTGGTTTTCTTGGCATCGTGTGGGGCTGCTCGTTCTTGTTCATGCGTGTGGCCGCGCCGAAGTTCGGCACCGTGGTGCTGGTGGAAATTCGCCTGGCGCTGGGTGCGTTGGTGTTGCTGCCATTCCTGTGGCTGGCACGCGATCGCTTCCCATTGCATCGCTGGCCGATGTTGGCGGCGATCGGCGTACTCAACTCGGCGTTGCCGTTCCTGCTGTTCGCATGGGGCGCGCAACACGCGCCGGCGGCAGTGGGGGCGATCTGCAATGCGATGACGGTGTTGTTCACTGCCCTGATCGCATTTCTGTTTTTCGGCGAACGTATCGGCACGCGTCGTGCATTGGCCTTGCTGGTGGGCTTTATCGGCGTGCTGGTGCTGGCGACCGGCAAATCGGCCGGCCTGAGCGTGGGCCCGGCGGCCTTGGCAGGCGCCACCGCCTCGCTGCTGTACGGCATCGGCTACAACCTGGTGAAGCGCCACATGGGCGATTTGCCGCCCGCCGCATCGGCGGCATCCACACTGGGCTGCAGCGCAGTGCTGCTTGCACCGTTGGCCTGGTGGCAGTGGCCGACGACGCCGGTACCGGCGGTGGCGTGGGCCTGCGCCACCGCGCTGGGTGTGGTGTGCACCGGGCTGGCGTTTTTGATGTATTACCGGCTGATCCAGCGCATCGGCCCGGCGCGTGCGTCCACGGTGACCTATCTGGTGCCGGTGTTCGGCGCGCTGCTGGCGTGGTCGCTGCTGGGCGAGCCGCTGACCTGGACCATGCTAGTGGCTGCCGTGTTGATTCTCGGCAGTGTCGCCTTCAGCCAGCGCGCGCGCTGAGGGCGGCTAACAAAACCAGTGCGCTTGCCGCCAGGGACGCGCGGCCGGCACTCGGTATTCGGTGGGCGTGGATCACTGGACACTCCGGTTCCGCGTAGCCGACAGCACCTGTCTGTTGACTGCCCGCTCTGCGTGTTGGCCGCGCTAAACCATGCGCAGCGCGCTGTTACGAATCCCCAATCCCCGATTTCAATTCAGCCCGCCGGCGGGGTGCGCACCGGCAGCGGCACATTGCATAGATCGATATGCCCGGCCGGGCGCTTGTAGAAATCGTCCTTGCGGTTGCGGCGCGCTTCGACCACGTCGCGGAAGGTCTGGCTGTCGGTGCGCAGCAGTTGCAACGGGGTGCGCTCGGGTACCGGTACTTCGCTGGCCAGGCGGATCGCGCGGATCGGCGAGCGTTGCGCGGTGTCTTCGTAGAAGCCCATCGGGTCCGGGCCGCGCGGGATCACGCTCAGCAATTCCATGCCCTTGACCACGCGGCCGACCACGGTGATGTTGCGATCCAGCTGCCGCGGCGATTGCCCGGTGACCACATACAATTCGGCACCGATGCTGCTGTCTTCGTCATTGTTGCGGCCCGCGCCCAGGGTGCCGTAGCAATGCGCCAGCCAGGTCTTGCCGGTGGCGGTATCGCGGCCGACCGGGAAGCCGTCGACAAAGCCCACCTGCGGCGCCCAGCCGTCACTATCGGGCAGGCGCTGGAAGTCCAGGCCCTGCGATGCGCGTTCGAATTCGGCCGGCAGATGCGTTTTGGCCGAGCCCAGCGATTTGGCTTTGGCCGGCGTCTCGCCATCCGGGTCGCCGAACTGCACCACGAAGTTGTCCTGCGAGCGGTAGATGCTCAGCCCATCCCAGAAGCGCTCATGCGCCAGCGTGCGGATGTTGCCGACGTGCTCTGGTGCAAATTGCGGCGCTAGCTCGATGATCACCCGCCCGGCATCCAGTTCCAGGTAGAGCGTGCGCTCCGGGTCGAGCACGCGCCACGCATTGGCCGGCGCGCTGTCCAGGATCTGTTGCGGGCTACGGTAGGCTGCGTTGGCGGCTGCGGGTAACAGCAGAGCGAGCAGGCAGGCGGAAGCAACAGTGCGCAGGAGCATGAAGGCAACCAGCAGGGAGGTGTCTGCGATTCTTGCCGACCGCGCGCCTGGACGCAAAGCATGCGTGGTGGACAGCATGACGCCGACGACTTGCGCCGGCGTCATGTCGAGATGCGAAGACTTGCCGTAAGCGGGTGCTTACGGGGTGTTGCGCATGTGCGGGCTGGTGTGATGCTTGGCAACAACATGGTTGTTGCGGAACAGCGGCACCAGCTGCCACAGCGCCAAGATGCCCACCAGCGTGTAAGTACACGCGACATCAGCGCGTCCTGCCTGCCGAACAGCGCGGCCACCAGATCGAACTGGAACAGGCCGACCAGCCCTGAGTTCAATCCACCGCCAATACGAAGCACCAGAGCGATGACGTCGATCACTTTCATGAAAGCATTCCATGTGGGTTGGCAAACCCCAGACTCCGCATGCCCCGGCGAGCAGGCCGTGAGCGTCGCCCGCCGGCGGCCCACTTTGCACACATGTCGCTCACATCCGCCTGCCATGCGTGCGGTGTCTGCGCATCCAGGCAGCGGTCGCCAGCAGCGCGATTGCCGATGATCGATGCCTTGGCAGACCTGCGGCGATCCGACTTTAGATAGGTGCGATATCGCTTCGTCCACCGTCGAGGCGAACGGTGCAACGACGTGCATCTTCCGCCTGATGCTGCCCCTGATCCGGCACTGAGTCCGTTTCGGCATCCGCCCGCCAGCGCGGCCGCCGAGGAAGCAGCACACCCTCGTCATCGATATCGGCAACGGACATGGCCGCGTCCGGTGCGGCGGGCTTCGCACGCTTCCGACATCGTTCCGGCGAGCGAAACAGCGTGAGCGACACTCCGACCGGTCTGAATTGGCTGTCGCATCCATCGACTGCGAGGCTTGGTGAAGCCGACAGTCGAACGGCCTTCGCACACAGCGGTAAGGTGCGCACCTGCGCTGCGACGAACAGTCGGGCGACCCCACAATCTCGGCATCTTTGGAACACAGCCCGCGTCGGGACCACGCTGTCTGCATGTCTGCAGTGCGTGTGGTTTGGGCTCGCTGATCAATGGCTTCGTCCCGCTCGGGGCACGTCATGCGGCATGTTGCAGGGAGGCAACGCCCTGCAACATGCCGGATGATCACCTCACACCAAGTCCTTGGAGTGTTTGCCGGCCATGCGGGCGAACTCATGGAGTTCCATCCCCAAGTCCCGATCACTCTTGGACCGCGTTATCTCGTTGTTGGTCTGTCCCAGCCTCGATCGGTTCGGGCTACTCGGGGCCGAAACATGTTCCCGGCGCGGTCGTGCCTCCCTGGATGTCGATGGCGAACCCTGTGGCTGGCTGGAAGAGGTGCTTGCCTCCTGCACAGACAACGCTCTTGCCGCTGCTAGCAGCGCTTCAACATCATTGCCATCCAACAAGGCGTTGATTGCCTTGCTGGCCCTGGTTGCACGGCGCTGGGAGAGCGTTTCATGCATGGCGCCCATGATTCCGCGGCTTACCTGTTCCCGCAGCCCGATATCGGTGCTTCCCTCGCGACGGTTGTTCTTGATGGTGATGGCGGTGTGCTGGTTCAGGGCGCCAACGGCGGCCATGCCCCCGGATATCGCCGAGACCGCCAGGCTTTGCGCGACCGGAACGTTTCGGGTCCCGCCCTGGGAGGCCGAAACGAGTTTGCTGATCACCGAAGATGCGGCGCTGCCCAAAAAGACCAGATGGAACATCTGGCCGATGCGCTGTGCGGTTTGCGCGGTGAATTCGAGATAGTTGTACTTCTTGGCGATATCGTTGAACAGCTGTTGCGACAGCACGGACTTTTCGGCACCGATAAGCAGCTTGGATGCGGTGCCGTTCGGGTCGATTTCGTCGAGCCTGCCTTCACGCAATGCCTCGAGGTCGTTGCGCAGCAAGCGCAGTTCCTGCATTGCCTTGCTGGCGTCGCCGGCCTCGATGTCGCGGTCGTCTGCCGTCATTGCGCCTTGTTGTGCATCCTCTGCTGTCGCTGCATCCGCCAGCAGCTTCTCCAACTCGGCTACCCCGGCGGTGACGCGCTTGACCAGGGCTTGCGTGGGCGACTGGATCAGGCTGCGTAGTTTGTCGGTCTTGATGTCCTCTCCGCTGACCGCCGCTCCGCTGGCCAGCTTCTGCTTGCCTGCGTCGGTCAGTACATCGGCGTGCAAGAGGTTGAGCTTGTTGTTGGCTTCCTGCTTGGCTTGCTCGTCGAAGCCGGCGGCCACATGTTGCGCGGCCGTCATCAACATCGCGCCAACTGTCTGCGCCGTCGGCGACAGCGCACGCATCGCGCCTGTCTTGCTGAGCAGCCCCAGCGTGCTGGCAACCGGCGAACGCAAAATGCGTGGAATGGCCTGCCAGCGGTTGCCCTGCCACTGGCGATCGTGCGCGCCCTGGGTCATGACGAAATCATGCTGGGCCTGGTGCAGCTCCTTCTCTGCTGCCAGCAAGACGTCGGCTACCGCCGCGCGTGCCTCACTTGGGGAATGTGGATCACTCTGAATCTCGCGAAACATGTCGCAGGCTTTGGCGAACGTTTCGATCTTTTCCTTGAGGGCGTGTGCCAGTTCGGGGAGCCAGTGCTTGTCATTGATCTGCTTCTTGTCCGGCACGATGACGTGAGCGCCGTGTTCGCGAATCGACTCGCACAGGCTGACAACCGCCGATTGTTGGCCGGCATTCACAGGTGCGGCGACCAGCATGGTAGCCAGGCCGAACCCAGCGCCGGCCCAGGGTTGGCGTGTCGCATAGTTGATCCACGGCGAGACGATGTACTGCATGGCATTGGTGAGGAAGCTGCCGCTCGGGTTGGGCATGCCGGAGAGCAGCGCGGTGCGCCGCAGGGTGGCCACGTCGTTTTCGTTCAGCCCCTGCGCCTTGTACCAATCGATCACATCGTGTTCGCTGATGCGGCTGACCAGGTCCGCATGCGTGGCCGCGCGTGCCTGCGCACCCGTGGTGCCGGGCGATTTTATCGGCCTGAGCCTGCTGATTAGATCGGCCGCCAAGTCCGGTGCAATCGCGCGTGCGTTGTCCGAGGCCAACTGCTGACGAAGCCGCGCCAGCGTCGCCTTCGTTGCATTGGATGAGGTTACCGGTTGCGGGACGATGGCCTGGGCGTCCTGCTCGGGCCTGGCTAGTAGCGCCCCTAAGGTGGTTGCGCCACTGCGCCTGACGGGCGCACGTCCAAGTGCACTGAGTGCCGGGTCGGGCGCGGATTGGTGTGCGACCTCCGCAGAGGTGGAGGCACTGGCGAGCTCTGTTTCCTGAATCTCATGCGAGTGCGTTCTCGCACTGCGGCTGGCCGGATCGACGGATGCGGATGACTTCATCGGGCATATCTCCTGACGTGTATACGGCAGATAGCGTGCTTGCGTACCAGACGATTGGTGCGCATCGCATGGGATTGCATCGCAGATGCCGTGGAACCTCCCTCCCTTGGCGAAGTTCCTGGTGCAATCCTGAGCCTGCCGGTATTGGTGGAGGCGAAGTGGTGAATGCACTGCGCGAAAATTGAACTACCAGGCCCGTGTGCCCCCTGTCTGTACAGCAGATTTTATATCGCCGTACGCGAACCAAATCAGGTTCCGAAACGGCGCTTGGTACGCAATCAATGTGGAGCGTGACAGAGGGCGGTCTTTTTAAATGCACTGGAGTTCGGCAGTCGGCCGGTCTCTGTGTCGTCAGCAATCTCCAAAATGCGCGTCCATGGCGAGCAGGTCGTCGTGGGTGCATACCAGTGATACTGCGCGTCAGGAATGCCGCAGCGGACTGCGCGCTAAGCGATGGTCATTGGCGACGGGTGTGGCCTGAGGTGCCGAACAATCTGTGGCCACCCCAGCCTTGATAGCTGACTTGAGTAAACAGGCAAGCGTGCGGATCGAACGATTTGCGTGAGGCTTTTGCGCTTCGTGCGTTGCGCCGGTGATTCGCGCTTTTTTCCCGGTGATTGGGCGCTGACAGTGACACTGCCTAGGCAGAGCCACGCGATGAAGTTCGCACTTTTATTGTGAGATATCTCAAATGACATCCGATCAGATCAATGTTGATTCAATGCTGACTGCGTTCTTTTCCGGTCTTGGTATTCGCCTGGGCCTGACCGATGCACTGGTGCAGCGCCTGCGTGAAGGCGAGACCGTTCTCGGGCCTGCGGGCATGCTGTGTCGCGTGCATGCGCAGCCCCAGGACGATGGCGTGTCGGGATTTCCGGAAGTCATCCTGCCGTTGGCTGCACGCGAACTCGGTGGCGACGAGGTCGTCACACTGCTTGCGCTGCAAGAGCAACTGCTGACCGAGTACGGATGGCGGCTGACGATGTCCAATCTGGGCCTGCTGTGCATCTGCCCATTGTTGCTCGCGCAGACGCCCGAAGACGTGGCAGCCACTCTTGAGCGGGGACAGATCGTCGCACGTGTCGTGTTGGATGCGCTGGTGACGCAGGCGGGCAGCGCGAGGGAGGCTGTTGTATGAAGCTCGAACGCCAGAACAGCGCTCCACCGTCCATCCCAAGTGGATCGTCCGGAAATCCCGATGCAGCGCACGCAAGCGAACCGTTCGTGCCAGAGGCGCAGACGCCTCGTTCAACCGTGCTAAAGGGGCTGGCGGCAGCAAGCCCGCGCTTGCGCGCGCGTGCAGGCAAGACCACCACGCTGCCGTCGGGCGAATTATCCCCCGCCAAGACCAGGCAGTGGCGTCCGGAAGCGGGCGAATTCTCCCGCGCTGCATCTGAGCGCGCGGAGAGCCAGCATCGCGCTGGGCAGCATCCAGGCAACCCGCAGGCGGCTTCTTCTTCGGCGACGCAGGGGTCTTACGTAGAGCGCTGTGTTGCCGCTTGCGAACGCCTCAAGGCGCAACTGCGTACAGGTCTGAAGGATCGCCCGTTTGCAGAGCCGTCGGACGAGCAGCTCGCATTGCAGGCGGAATACTTGCAATGGGCCGATGCCCGTTTGCAGGAGCGTATTGAAGCGTTCGGTCCGGACGCCGCCTACGAAGTTGCCGGGGATATGAAGGCGGTCGGCAGGAAAGCGTCGCTGCCCATTGCCTATGAAAGTCTCAGATCGTTTTTCGTCGGCGCGTTGCGGACGCCGCTCGGCATTTCTGCGGCCACTGCCTACCAGAGCAGCCGCCCGCCCGCTTCCGAGCCCTTGAGTACGGCGACCTTGGCTGGGGTGATCTCGGGAATGGGATCGCATGCCTGCGACACGCTGTTGATTCCATCGATGGACAGGCGTGCGCGCGTCGCCAATCTGCCGCGTTTCCAGGCGATCGATCCCAAGATCCTGGTGCCAGACCCGCCGCCGGTCCTATTGAACGTCACCCCTGAGGGAGGCAAGCGCTTCGTGCGTCCTGGAGAAAACGGTACGCCGACCCGTGCCGAGCTCACGGCACAGGCCTATGACCGTCGGGCAGGAATCGCTCAGCATCAGTCCGTGCTGGATGATACGGCGCTGGACACCATGCTGCTCAGGCCGACCATCAGCGGCGGCTTTAACGCCGCGCGGCGCACCTCAGGGGCCCCCGCCACCCGTACGGCGGTTGCCGAAGTTGGCCTGGCCGGGTTGGCGGTTGGTGGTGCAGGCGCTCTGCATAAGGCGTTGCTGGACACCGGCAAGGCAATGGGGCGCACTGGCCAGATGACGGTTCCCGATCTGCTCGGCGGCCATCAGCGCTTGAATCTGTTCGCTCTTGCATTGCCGGACAAGACACGACCGCCTGCCAAGTGGTCCGATGCGGTGCATTTTCCCAGCTATCTGTTGCAGACGGGTCAGGAAGCGATGGCGCTAGCCAGACAGGCGTTCAGCACGGCGAACGCGGCAACGACGGCGCTGCGCGATGTGCTGGGACGCCATATGGTCGGCAATGTGTTGGCCAACATGGCATCGTTGGGTGCCACCAGACTGATCGCTTCCCCGCTGAGAGGAGGGTATGGGGGCGGCAGCTTGCCCGGAGAGGCCGACAATTCTCCAGCATGGGTGTTGCAGCAAGGAGTGCAGATGTTCTTCAACGATGTGGTTTGGAATGCGCTGAAAGCCAAGAATGGCACAAATACCACCCAGGCCACGCGATTGGATCAGGAGCGCGCCATTGCGGCTGCCGAGCAGGATAGAACGATTTCACGCACCTTGCAGACGCTCGCCAAGCCCTTGGACACAGCGCTCGGCTTGCTTTCGCCACCAGCCCAGGGCGAGGTGGCGCGCGCCATGGAGGAAGGCACAGGCGTGCCTGTGCCGCTCAGCCCGAATGTCGACCGATTGCGCAATGCGTTGCAGCAGTTAAGAGGACAGGTGGCTGCGCAAGCGGTGTCGATTGCGACCATCGACGATGCGCTTGGTCGACTGGCTGATCTCCCCGTGGGGGGGGAAAGCGAAGGCCGCGCGGTGATCGCAGAATTGTCTGCGCAATTGCACGCGCTTGGCGCGGCTTTGCGTCAGAAGGAGGCGCTGCAGCAGTGGCAACAGGGTAGATCTTGAGCGTCGCCCACACGCGGGCGCGCATGATCAGGACGACAACTGAACGCAAGCGCTATGAGTTGCAGCTAGGCTGAGGCCCGTAGCGCTTGCGTCAGCTCGGCGTTATCCGCATGCCAGCATGCAAGGCTTGTCGCTACCGGGCAACGGGTTCCCAACGACTGCCACCTGTCGTCTTATGCGAAGCCGGCGCGCCCTGCGCGACAACTCCTGCAACCGGCCATCATGCTTTCGGCTGCCGGGCGCATCTGCTGCCGCTGCGCCCGTAGCAAAGGTGCTGCGCGATTCCTGCTGCGGCAATAGACACCTGGTCCATGGGGGCTGGTAGGTGTCTCTTTGCTCTGGCACCGATCATCTGTTACGTGAGCGGCGGGTACAGCCAATGCATGCATCGCCGTATCAGATGGCGCTGCAGCGATCGCCGCCGTAACCGCCATAACCCTCAACGTGCCGGCTTGCGTTTGACGTAGAGTTGCTTGCGGACGTGCGCGACCACGTCGCCGTCGCGGTTGCATACCGTGTTTTCGAACCAATGCAGGTATTTCTCCCCGCCAGCAGTGGCGGCACGCATGGTCGCCACGACGGCATCGTCGAGCGCGAAGTCTGCACTCACCGTCCCTCGGCCCGGTTTGACGAAGTCGATGCTGCCTGCCTTGTCCCACACGTAGTAGTCGCGCCCCAGCGCGTGCATCGTCAGCAACATCCAGAAGGGGTCGGTCATGGCGAACAGGCTGCCGCCGAAGTGCGTGCCCACGTAATTGCGATTCCACGGCCGTAGCCGCAGTTCGACCCGCGCATGGCGATAGTCGTCTCCCAGCGCGACGACGTGAATACCGGTGAACAGGAATGGCGGCCACAGGTTGAGGCCGGCTTTGAACAGAGAGGCGCGCATACGGAGACCAGGGCGAAACCGCGCCGAGAATACCATTCGTATGCGTATGGATGAGCGGGCAGGAGCGCTGCGCGCAGAAACCTGTCGATGGTGGTGGCGGACGCGCGCGACACGCGTCCGCCGGGCGACTCAGAACAGCAGGGCCGACATCTTGCGACGGTAACGGCCGACCAGGTCCTCGTCCTCGATGACCCGGAAGGCATCGATCAGGCTGCGACGCGGCAGGTTGTCGTCGAACGCGCGGTCCTGCCGCAGCATTTCCAGGAACTGCTCCAGCGCGGCTTCGTCGTTGCCATCGAGCAGATGGCGCACCCCGAGCAGGTGACGCGCGCGCAGGTCGGCGCCATTGGCATCCACGGTAGCCTGCAACGCGGCGGCGTCCGGGGCGTCCTTGAGCACGTTGGCAAAGCTCAGCCGGGCCTTGGCGCGCACTGCGCGGTCATCGGTGGCCAGGTTGGCGGGCAGGGCATCGATCAGCTGTTCGGCTTCGGCGGTATCGCCGGTCTTGAGCAGCGTCAATGCCAGGTCCAGCTTGAGTTCGTCCTTGTCCGGCTCGGCGGCGATCGCCTCACGCAGCGCCGCGGCCTGCGCCTGCGGGTCGAGCGGCGCCAGCGGCACGTCTTCGGCCACCTGCGACTCGGCCGGAAGCACACCGTGCTGGGTCAGGAACTCGCGCACCTGGCCTTCCGGCATCGCGCCAGGGAAGCCGTCGACGATCTCGCCGCCCTTGACCAGGAACACCGTCGGCACCGAGCGGATCTGGAACGCTGCGGCGATCTGCTGCTCCTTGTCCACATCGACCTTGCCCAGCTCGAAGGCGCCGTTGTACTCGCCTGCCAGCTTTTCCAGGATCGGCGTCAGCGACTTGCAGGGGCCGCACCAGGTGGCCCAAAAGTCCACCAGTACCGGTGTCGTCAACGATTTCTGCAGGACCTCGGTCTCGAAGGTGTCGGTGGTGGCATCGAATACATGCGGCTTGTCGGACATGGGCTTCCAGAAGTGAGTGCGGCAACAGTGGGAGGTAATGGTGGCAAACGTGGCCGACACAAGCCTAGCCGCAGTGAGGCATCTCGGCGTGCAGCGTGGCCGTCTCCGGCACGGTCGTGGCAATGTCAGGGGTTCACGGCGCGCCCGCCCGGCACGACAATGCCGCGTTCTGGCGGCGCATCGCGCCCCGTGCTGGAGCAAGACAATGCCAACCACTGACAGCGCGCAGCGCTATATCGGCCTGATCGCCGCAACGGTCTTCGTGCTGGCGCTCGCCGGGTTCGGCGCCACGCTGCCGGGTTATCTGCAGGCCAGCCACCCGGTTGCGCTGTTGGGGGCGCAAGGCGTGCCGCATGCGCTGGGCTTCAATCTGCTGGCGTTCGTGCTGGTGGGCGCGCTGGGCATGGCCACCGGCATCAGCCTGCTGGCGCGTATGCCGCCCAAGGCCAGCTGGAGTCTGCGCGTGGGTGGGCAGTTGATCGTGCTGGCCGGCCTGGCCTTCCTCGGCATGGGCATGCTGCCGCTGGACCCCACCGATCTGGACGGCCGCGCCAGCCAGGCCCATGCCACCGCCTGGTTGTTGTGGGCCGTGGCGTTCGTGCCAGGCATGTTGTTGATTGCCGCCGCGCTGCTCAACGCTGCCACGACCCGCAGGCTGGCCTGGTTGAGCCTGGCGGCAGGGCTGCTGGTGGCGGTGCTGGCATTCGGCCCGCCGGGCCTGCTGCGCCAGGCCATTGCCCAACGGCTGGCGTTCCTGGCCTGGGTGGGCTGGCTGGCGGTGGCGGCCTGGGCGTGGCCGGCAAGGTCCATGGTCTAAGACAGCGGTTTGGTGCACCTGCTGCACTGCGGTACCCTGTACCGCTTTGCACCGCCCGAGCATCCGCTCCCAATGTCCACCGTCGAACCGAACGTCTACGACCCGCAGCAGGTCGAAACCTCCGCCCAGCAGTTTTGGGATGCCTCCCGCGCCTTCCAGGTCGACGAGAACTCGGAGAAACCCAAGTTCTATTGCCTGTCGATGCTGCCGTACCCGTCCGGTGCGCTGCACATGGGCCATGTGCGCAACTACACCATTTCCGATGTGGTCAGCCGCTACAAGCGCATGACCGGCCACAACGTGCTGCAGCCGATGGGCTGGGACGCGTTCGGATTGCCGGCGGAAAATGCGGCGATCAAGAACAAGACCGCGCCGGCCAAGTGGACCTACGCCAACATCGAGCACATGCGCGCGCAGCTGAAGTCGCTGGGCTACGCCATCGATTGGTCGCGCGAGTTCGCCACCTGCACGCCGGAGTATTACGTGCATGAGCAGCGCATGTTCACCCGGCTGATGCGCAAGGGCCTGGCCTACCGCCGCAACGCGGTGGTGAACTGGGACCCGATCGACCAGACCGTGCTGGCCAACGAGCAGGTCATCGATGGCCGCGGCTGGCGCTCCGGCGCGGTAGTGGAAAAGCGCGAGATTCCGCAGTGGTTCCTGCGCATCACCGATTACGCGCAGGAATTGCTCGACGGCCTGGACCAGCTGGACGGCTGGCCGGACTCGGTCAAGACTATGCAGCGCAACTGGATCGGCCGCTCGGAAGGGCTGGAAATCCAGTTCGACGTGCGCGATACCGATGGCGCCGCACTGGACCCGCTGCGTGTGTTCACCACCCGCCCGGACACGCTGATGGGCGTGACCTTCGTGTCGATCGCCGCCGAGCATCCGCTGGCGCTGCACGCGGCCAAATCCAATCCGGAACTGGCCGCGCTGCTGGAAACGCTCAAGCACGGCGGCGTGTCCGAAGCCGAGCTGGAAACCCAGGAAAAACGCGGCATGGCCACCGGCCTGACCGCGGTGCACCCGATCAGCGGCGAGCAGGTGCCGGTGTGGGTGGCCAACTTCGTGCTGATGGGCTACGGCACCGGTGCGGTGATGGCTGTTCCCGGGCACGACCAGCGCGATTTCGAATTCGCCAACAAGTACGGCCTGCCCATCGTGCAGGTAGTCAAGCTGCGCGAGCCGCGCAACGAAGAAGAGCAGACCTGGGACGCCACCCAGTGGCGCGATTGGTACACCGACAAGAGCCGCGAGCTGGAACTGATCAATTCGGCCGAGTTCGACGGGCTGGATTTCGGTGGCGCCTTCGAAGCATTGGCCGAGCGCTTCGAGCGCAAGGGCCAGGGCCAGCGCCGGGTCAATTACCGCCTGCGCGACTGGGGCGTGAGCCGCCAGCGGTATTGGGGCTGCCCGATTCCGGTGATCTATTGCCCCAAGTGCGGCGCGGTGCCGGTGCCGGAAGACCAGTTGCCGGTGGTGCTGCCGGAGAACGTGGAATTCGCCGGCACCGGTTCTCCGATCAAGACGGACCCGACCTGGCGCCAGACCACCTGCCCGGACTGCGGCGGTCCGGCCGAGCGCGAAACCGACACCTTCGATACCTTCATGGAGTCGAGCTGGTACGTGGCGCGCTATACCAGCCCGAACGCACGCGACATGGTCGACCGCCGTGCCAATTACTGGATGCCGGCCGATCTGTACGTGGGCGGCATCGAGCACGCGATCCTGCACCTGATGTATTTCCGCTTCTATCACAAGCTCATGCGCGACGCGCGGCTGGTGGATAGCGACGAGCCAGTGACCAATCTGCTCACTCAGGGCATGGTGATCGCCGACACTTTCTATCGCGATGCGGACAACGGCGGCAAGGACTGGATCAACCCGGCCGACGTGGAGATCCAGCGCGACGAACGCGGTCGCGTCACCGGCGCGGTACTGATCGCCGACGGCCAGCCGGTGCATATCGGCGGCACCGAAAAGATGTCCAAATCCAAGAACAACGGCGTGGACCCGCAGTCGATGGTGGCCAAGTACGGCGCCGATACCGTGCGGCTGTTTTCGATGTTTGCCGCGCCGCCGGAGCAGTCGCTGGAATGGAACGAGGCCGGCGTCGACGGCATGGCGCGCTTCATGCGCCGGCTGTGGGTGCAGGTGCACAAGCACGTGGGCGAGGGCGTCGCCGCCGCACTGGATGCCGCCGCGCTGAGCGCCGAGCAGAAGGCGATCCGCCGCAAGACCCACGAAACCATCGGCAAGGTCAGCGACGACTACGGCCGCCGGCACAGCTTCAACACCGCCATTGCCGCAGTGATGGAATTGTCCAACGCGCTGGCCAAGTTCGACGACGCCAGCAACCAGGGCCGTGCGGTGCGCCAGGAAGCGCTGGAAGCGATGGTGCTGCTGCTCAACCCGATCACCCCGCACGCCAGCCACGCGTTGTGGCAGGTGCTGGGCCGTGGTGAGACGCTGCTGGAAAACGTGGCGTTTCCGCAGGCCGATGCCAGCGCGTTGGTGCGCGATGCGCTGACGCTGGCGGTGCAAATCAACGGCAAATTACGCGGCACGATCGACGTTGCCGCCGATGCGACCCGCGAACAGATCGAAGCACTGGCGCAGGCCGAGCCGAACGCTGCCAAGTTCCTTGAAGGCCTGAGCGTGCGCAAGATCATCATCGTGCCGGGCAAGATCGTGAATATCGTCGCGGGGTAAGCGTTGCTGATCCGGCGGGTTGCCACCGCCGGTCCGGGCCATTCGCCGGATCGGTGCGGTGACACGGGTATAGGGTGGCTATCGCGCCTCTTCGCAATCGATGGTGGTGGCGCGTGGCGAAGCATCAGGACGTTGCCGCCGGCGTTGCCGGCGACATCGCACCGGCGGGTCGATGCGTGGGTGTGTCGCTGCGATGTCCTGGCGATGCAGTGCGCTGGCGAGCAGCAACACAGAGGCGAGGGGGCTTGGTGTTTCATTTCACCGCTGCGTGGCGACGCGCTGGGGGGTTTTGGCGATGGTTCCCTACACGTTATTTCACCGGCGCGTGGCGACGCGTTTTTCACTCCTGGGGAGCCGCGGTGTTTCGCGGCGCCCTCTCAAGCCCCGTTCACGCGGTGTCGGGCAGGCTAGCCGCCTGTTGCCGCCGCCGGGGCGCTCATCCAGACTGTGCCCATGATTCGATTCCCTACTGCCTTCGCCGCGTCTCTCGTGCTGGTCTCGAGCCTCACCGCCTGCGGTTTCCATCTGCGTAATTCGCTGGCGTTGCCGCCCGACACGCCGGCAGTGAAGGTGCAGTCGGCCACGCAGTACAGCGAGCTGGCCAAGCTGTTGCGGCGTGGTCTCAGGGCTTCCGGCGCCACGCTGGCCGATGAAGACGCCAAGACCGGCTTCGCGCAGGTGCAGGTGTTGTCCGAGCGCTGGGGCGATCTGCCGATCGCCATCGATAGCCAGGGCCGTGCCCAGGAATACAGTCTGCGCTACGCGGCCATTTTCACCGTCACCACCGCCAATGGCTCGGTGCTGGTGCCGCAGCAGGTGATCGAGCTGTCGCGCGATTACGTGTCGCCGCCGGTGGACGCCACCGGTACCGCGACCGAGCGCGAGATCCTTGCCGACGAACTGCGCAGAGACATGTCGGCCTCGATCCTGCGTCGTATCGACAGCGTGGTGCGGGCACGGTTGAAGCGTGGCGAAAGCCTGGAAAGTACCCCGTCTGCGCCGTTGCCGCCGGCCCCAGCACAGCCCACCACGACGCCCGAATCCAGCGTACCGGCCTCGTTGCCGCCTGCGCCGACCTCGGGCAACTAAGCCGCTCCCGCTTTTTCGGTTATGGAACTTCGCCCCGAGCAGCTGGCCGGCCAGTCCAACCAGCCGTTGCAGCCGGTCTATCTGATCGCCGGCCCCGAGACCTTGCGTGTGCTTGAGGCCGCCGACGCGGTGCGTGCACGCGCGCGCGCCGAAGGCATCGGCGAACGCGAGGTCTTCGATGCCGACGGCCGCGATTTCGACTGGAATCAGCTCGACGCCAGCTTCAATGCGCCCAGCCTGTTCAGCCCGCGCCGCCTGGTCGAGGTGCGCCTGCCCAGCGGCAAGCCCGGTAAGGATGGCGCCGAGGTCATCACCCGCTTCTGCGCCAACCCGCCGCCGGACGTGGTGCTGCTGATCACCGCCAACGACTGGAGCAAGGCGCACCAGGGCAAGTGGGCAGAGGCGGTCGGCCGGATCGGCACTATTGCCGTGGCATGGGCGATCAAACCGCATGAACTGTCCGACTGGATCGAGCGTCGCCTGCGTGCGCACGGCCTGCGTGCCGACGCCGCGGCCGTGCAGCGCCTGAGCGAGCGGGTCGAAGGCAACCTGCTCGCCGCCGCGCAGGAAATCGACAAGCTCGCCCTGCTGGCCGACGGCAAGACGCTGGATCTGGAGGCGATGGAATCGTTGGTGGCCGACGCCGCGCGTTACGACGTCTTTCGGTTGGCCGAAACCACGTTTTCCGGACAGCCGGCTGCGGTGATCCGCATGCTCGCCGGCCTGCGCGCCGAAGGTGAGGCGGTCGCCGCGCTGATGCCGATCCTGATCAAAGAATTACTGCGCACTGCATCGCTGGCGAAGGTGCAGGCCAACGGTGGCAACCTCGCTGCCGAAATGAAGGCGCAGGGGCTGTGGGAATCGCGGCAGGCGCCATTCAAGCGCGCGCTGCAACGTCACCCCGAACCGCGGCGTTGGGAACGCTTCGTCGCCGAAGCCGGGCTGGTCGATCGCATGGCCAAAGGTCGCGCCGACGGCGATGCCTGGGTTGGTCTGGAACGCCTGCTGGTAGCCGTGGCCGAAGCCCGTGCGGTGAGATTGTTGGCGTGACCGCGCGGAAGGCCGGGACCGCTGAGCAGGGCGCCGGCGCCGGAGAGCGGGAGCCTCCAACCAGCCCAACCGCAGACCAAAACGCACAGCCGGCACTCCTCGCGAACTCCACTCCGATGCCAGCGTCTACCAGCGCCATGCCTGCCGCCTCAGCCCCGCTGCTGTCCGACTCCCGCATCCAGACTCCCGCATCTCGGTCCCGCACCGCTTCCCGCGTCCCGCTTCTCGCGGCCGGGCTCCATCTCTACTACGGCGGCACCTTCGACCCGATCCATGTAGGCCATCTAGCCATCGCCTGCGCCGCGCGCGACGAACTGGGTGCACGCGTGCACCTAGTGCCGGCGGCCGACCCGCCGCATCGCCCTGCGCCCGGCGCCACTGCCGCGCAGCGTGCGCAGATGCTGCAACTGGCGCTCGCCGACTATCCAGGGCTGCAACTGGATACCCGCGAGTTGCGCCGCGCCGCGCAGAGCGATGCGCCGTCCTACACCGTCGATACCTTGCGCGAACTGCGTGCCGAACTCGGCCCGAGCGCCCCGATCGCCTGGCTGCTCGGCGCCGATGCTTTTGTCGGATTGCACCATTGGCATGCGTGGGAGGCGTTGTTTGGGCTAGCGCATTTCGTGGTTGCCGCCCGACCGGGCACCACATTGGAGTTGGCCGACGTACCGCAGCTGGCCGCGGTGGTGCAGGGCCGCTGGGTCTCCAGTGCGGGCGAGCTGGTCGGCGCGCCGGCCGGCCGCCTCTATCTGCTGCATCAGCCCTTGCGCGGCGAATCGGCTAGCGCAGTGCGTTCACGTATCGCGGCTGGCGGCCAATGGCAGGCCCTTGTGCCGCCGTCGGTGGCCGCAATGATTCAGCGCGAAGGCCTGTACCGCAGCGCCCGCCCGGCTTGCTGAACACGCGTCCGGCCGGACCGGCCTATAATTCACGCCAATTCCATCGAGTTGCCGCTTTGACCAGCCAAGCCCAAGTCATCAAGACCTCCCTTCCGAACCCGCCGCCGTCCGTGCCGGCCCTGTTGGCCACCGTGCGCGAGGCTGTCGAAGAACTGAAAGCCAAGGACGTGGTCGAGATCGATGTGCGCGGCAAGTCCAGTGTCTGTGACTACATGGTGGTGGTGTCGGGTACCTCGACCCGCCACGTCAAATCGATCGCCGACGAAGTGGTCAAGTTCGCCAAGCGTCTGGACGTGATGCCGCTGGGCGTGGAAGGCGAGCGCGAAGCCGAATGGGTGCTGGTCGATCTGGGCGACGTGGTGGTGCACGTGATGCTGCCGCGCGTGCGCGAGTTCTATGCGCTGGAGCGCTTGTGGACGGTGGGCGATCAGCGCCCGTCCGACGAAGACGAGTCCGACGAACTGCGCTGAATCTGCGCTGCGTGCGTGCACGATCAACAACGGCGCCCTTGGGCGCCGTTGTTGTCTGCGTCGTTCGTTGCGCAAGTGATCGTCTTCGTGCATTCCCTGGCAATCGCTGTTCGGGACATGTGCATCACCAGCGCGCAGCGCACCGCCTTCCAGTTACAGCGGTCCGCGCTCCCACGGGCCGGTAATCGCCAGCGTAATACCCGGCGTCTGGATGTTGACGAACAAGGTGCGCGCCAACGGGTCCCAACACGCACCGCAGAACTCCGTATCGCGGTAATCGCCTTCGGCAATCGTCTTGCCGGCATCGGCAATCTGCTGCGAGGTCAGCTGCACATTGTTCTTGGCCAGGTAGAACGATTCGCCGTTACGGGTCAGCCCGAGCAGACGCGCGCCCGGGCCGTATTGGTCCGGGCTCTCGCCGCCGTCTTCGCACAACACCACGCCGCCGCGCGCGCTCACCGTCACGTTGTCTGGATTGTGCGCCGCCAACTGATTGCCGCTGACGAACAGCGCACTCAGACGTTGGGTAAACAGGTCCAGCACCCACACCGCGCCATTGCCGTAACCGCGGCGGCCCTGCGCATCCACGCCGGTGCTGGTGTCGACGATGAACAGCTTGCCGTAGCTGTACCAGATGCCTTCGCCGCGACTCATGCGCAACGCGCCATCGGCCCAGGCCTGCGCGAACGGGCCGCTCAAGGTGTCGTTGGCGCCGATATCGGCAAAGCCGTCCGGTGCGGCGATGCCGTCCAGATCGGGCTCGGAGATATCCACCCATTCCAGTTGGAATTGCTGGCCGATGCCGGCCACGGTGAGGTCGGCATTGCGGCGGCCACGCACGCGCGCGGCCTGCAGGCGGCCGCCGTTTTCCAGTGAGCCATGACGGCCGCGGCGGTCGTTGGGAATGAAGCGGTACAGGCCGGCCTTGTTGCGGTCGTCCTCGGTGAGATAGACGATGCCGGTGCGCGGGTCGATCGCCACAGCCTCATGACTGAAACGCCCCAGGCCCACCAGCGGGCGACCGGTGGTGCGGTGGCTGTCCGGGTCCACCTCGAACACGTAACCATGCTTGCGGCCGGTGCTGGAGACCGCATTGGTCTTGATCTCTTCGCAGCTCAGCCAGGTGCCCCATGGCGTGGGGCCGCCAGCGCAGTTGACCAGGGTGCCGCCGAGGCTCGGCTCCAGGCTGCCCCAGCCGCGACGGCCATAACTCAGCGTAGTGGTGCCGCCGCCGGCGGACTGGGTGCCGCTGACGATGCCGGTGTCGTACATCGCCGGGGCGCGGAACGGGTTGCCCGCGCCGCGTTCGTGGTTGCGGATCAGCACATATTCCAGGCCGCGCAGCGGGTCGCTCCCGGGACGCCAGTCGGGCCGGCGCAGGCCGACCACGGCCATGCCGTCATGCCGGTCGGGACAGGGCTGGCCGTCGTCCATACGATCGCCGCTCCAGCCGAACGAGCGATAGCTGAAACCTTGTGGCAGCTGCAGCAGCGGCAGACCGGTGCTCTGGTCGGCAACCGGAGCGAGTGGGCCGTACCGGCTCGGGACCGGGGCAAGGCGCGTGGAGGGCGAGGTGGCGGCCTGGGCCTGGCGCGACTGCAATGCGCTCAAGCTGCCAAGGGCGCCGGCGGCCATGACGGCAGCACTGCCCTTGAGGACCTGGCGGCGGGCGGGATCGAAAATCGGCATCGAACGACTCCTGCGTGGCTGGGTTCTCGAGCGACACTAAGTGCCAGCTGTAACCACACCATGACACGTAGTGACAAATCGGCGCGGACTGCCCGGGCGGTGACGCGGATATCATGTGCGGATGAAATGCCGATTGATCGCCACCGGCGAACGTGCGCCATCGTGGGTTGCACAAGGGTTTGCCGAATACCAGAAACGTCTGTCGCACTGGATGCCGCTCGAACTCGTCGAGATCGAACCCGGCCTGCGCGGCAAGGGCCGCGACGCACAGCGCGCGACCGACGATGAAGGCCGCCGCGTGCTTGCCGCGCTTCCGAAAAATGCTTACGTGGTGGCGCTCGATGTGCCGGGGCGCCCGCTCAGTTCCGAACAGCTCGCCCAGCGCATGGAGCATTGGCGCGGACAGGGGCGCGACCTGGCGTTTTTGATCGGCGGGCCCGAAGGTCACTCGGCAGAGGTGCTGAAAAGCGCCAGTGAAAGCTGGTCGATCGGCCCGCTCACCCTGCCGCACATGCTGGTACGCCTGATCGTCGCCGAGCAGCTGTATCGCGCTGCGGCGATGTTGGCAAATCACCCGTATCACCGCGCATAGCAACGCGCGCAGGTGGTCCAGATCCAGCAGCAAGCGAAGGTCGTCGCTTCCCGTCACCAACGACGAACCGAGCAGCGAACAAGACGTCGCGAAAAGTCGCTGGGGCGGTAGGGATGGCGCGGAAGAACCGCAGTGCTCAAGCAGCGCATGCCGATTCCGACCACTGGCCGCATCTGTCCGATGGCTGCGCGGTTGTTTTGTTCGCCGATCCAAGTTGCATGCGTGCTGCTGCGTGGCCGCAGCTTCGTAACGTGATGGGCGGTTACCGGCGATCGATGGCGGGTGCGTCATTCAAACGGACGCTTTGGCGATGTTGCTTATTGCGGATAACCCGAGCGCACGCGTTGGTCGTGGCTGGATGGCAGTCGTCGGTCGTCTGAGCAGGGTCGTATCGATGCGGCGGCTGCAGTTGCAAGCCGCCGCATCGGGTTGCCATTCAATTCAACGCGAAGCTCACCGGCACCAGACCATAGGCTTGTACAGCCTGACCGTTCTGCATCGCCGGCTGGAAGCGCCAGCTGCGCAGCACCTGGCTACGTGCAGCCAGGTCGAGTACGCGATGGCCGCTGCTGGTCTGCACACTCACTTCGGTCGGGCGCCCATCGGTGCCGACCAACACGCGCAGCAGCACCGTGCCTTGCTGACCTGCGCGCAGTGCGGCCGCCGGATAGCTCGGCGCTGGCGAATTCAGATACTGCAATTGACCGGCTTCGATCGGTCCGCTGGGTGCAGTGGTCGTCGGAGCGCTGTCTGCAACGACGTCGGAGACCGTTGCGGCAACGGCAGGCGGTGCGCTGTCGACAACGGGCGCCTCACTGACCACCGGGGTCTGTACCGGCACCGGCAGCGTCTTGGTCGGTGAATGCGTTTTCGGCGTGAACGTGACTTCGACTGGAAACAGGATCGGTGGCGGCGGCGTCGGGATGCTGACCGGCATGAGCCAGCGCTCTTTTGGCGCGGTCTGCTGGGGAATGGCCCGGTGCGAGAGCGGAATCAACAACAACCCGCCCGCCAATAGGTGCAATGCCACGGCGGTGCTCATCGCCAGAACGCGTGAGGTGTCGATGCCAAGGGGACGGGAAGAAACCTGCGATTGCGTGCGAACCATCATCCACCTCCAGAACGGAACTGCGGAAAGGACCAGCGCGACCCGGACGTACATCACCATCCGGTAGCGTAGGTTTACCGCAGCGATGGCGGCCGCACAAGCGTCACACGCGATTGCGTGGTTGCATCGCACCGTCAACGCGGCACGCGTCATGCGCATCGTGCTCGGCGATGCAGTGCGCCCGCGAGTTTCCAGACGCGTCCGTCAGTGGCAATCATCCGCGCAAACAAAACGCCCAGCCGAAGCTGGGCGTGGATGCAAGAAAAGCCCAGCCCTTTGCAGGGCTGGGGAAACGACGCTGACGGGAGAGGCGTCAGTAGTCGTACGACACGGACAACACGGCGTAGCGCGGCTGGGTGAAATAGACACCCATGCCGTACGTGTTGGACAGGGTGTACGGGCTGTCTTCCCAAGTGGAGTCCACTTGCAGCGGCTTGCGTTCGTTGAAGATGTTGAAGCCTTGCAGGGTGAAGGCCAGCTTTTTGTCGGCAAATTCCGGGCGATAGGTCAGGCCCAGGTCGACGATCTTGGTCCATGGCATGCGACCGGCGTCGCCAGGCCGCGACGGTTGGCCGTCGCAGATGTGATAGGCCGAGCGATAACCGACCGGATCGCCAGCATCGGAAGACTCGTCGGTGCCATTGGTGCTGACATACCCCAGGCACGACTTCGGAGTACCAGAAAGAATGCGGATATTTCCCGCGATCAACCACTCCGGTGCGAGCTGGTAGGACCCGTAGAGCTTGATCTGGTGGCGACGATCGTTGGCCAGGTAGCCGCCGGAGTACCACATCAGCGCAGCTGCATCCCAGTCCTGGGTCTTTGACACGTCGGTTTGACCGATGTCCGACTTCACCTGGCCCTCGGTATTGCCGAAGTTGCGCGACAAGGTGTAATCGATGCGGCCTTCCCACTTGCCGTCGAACGGATGCTGCAGGAACAGATCCAGTGCCAGGTACTTCCGCTTGGCCTTCTTGTCGAATCCCCAATCGGCCGACGACATCGAAAGCGCGGTGCGGCCGGAACCATCGAGGTTCGCCAGACTGAAGGAATTGGTTTCGCCCGGGTTGAAGATCACGCATCCGGGAACATTGACTGTGCTGGGGTCAACGCCAATCGCGGTCAGCTTGGTGCGCATCTTCTCGGCATCGCAGACATCGTCGATGGTGGTGCCCAAGTTGCGGTAGGTGAACTTGGCGCCAGTGACCCAATCGCTGCCCAGCGTCTTGTCGAAGCCGACCATGAACTCATCCTGGTACATCGACTTGAGATCTCGGGCGGCAACGCTGGCCGAGTCGGTCGGCTGGCCGCATTCCTGATTGGAAGAGACCACATTGCCTCCGCAGGAGAAACCCACGCTTGGGTCGACCGCGATCGGCGTCAGACCGGTGGGATTGCCTTGCGCGTCGATGCCGGTGTAGTTGAAGTATTCGCTGGTGTACGTGGACGGTGAAGCGCCGCGAATGGCGACGCTATTGGGGAGCGCAAGATAGTAGCGGCCAGCATTGCCGTAGACCTTGAACGACGAATCGCCAAAGACATCCCAGCTCAGGCCCAGACGCGGCGCCCACTGGTTGCCGCTTTCCACATACGGCGTGCCGGCGTCGTTGAAGTTGGTGAACTTGTCGTTGCGCACGCCCAGGGTCAGCAACACGTTGTTGGTGACCTGCCACTTGTCTTCCAGGAAGTAAGCCTTCTGCCGGACCGACATGCTGGTGGAGGTGTTGAACACGCCTCGATTCACGTAATAGCCATCGCCGCCGGCCGGGCCGACACCCAGCGAACCGCTGATCGGCAAATCCGGACGCGACGAGTTCCCGTAGGTCCAGGTATAACCCGGTCCGGTCGTGACCACGCCTTCATTGTCGGCGCTGAAATACATATTGTCGACGCCAGCGGCCAACGTGTGTTGGCCCAGCACGTATTCCAGGTCCAGGCGCAGACCGTGCGTACGGTTTTCGCCGTCGCGTCCCTGAGACGAGGTTTGATTATTACGGATCTGGGTGCCCCCGGTCACAGAGGGGTCCTGCAGATTGGCGAAATACAAATACGGATTTGTGCTCGGGTTATTGCGATAGTCGCTTTGCTGGCTCTTGCCGTAGGTCGCGCTGAATGTCAGTGCGTCGGTGATATAGCTGGTGTATTTGCCAATGTAGTAGCGGTCGTTGACCTTCACGGTATCGGCAAACGCATCGTCTGCATTCGAGGTAATGCCGTCGTAGCCGTTGAAAGCGCTATACACGCCGCTCTCGCGGTAATTGTTTTTTACGCCAGTGAATTCAAGGACGTTGCTGTCGTTGATATTCCAGTCGATCTTGGCGTAGACCTTCGGCTCGTCATAGCGGTAATTGTTGCGGCCAATGACCGGGTTGTCGCGGCTTGCGGTCGACACGCCTTCAGTGCGTTCCTGTTCGGCGGCAATGAAAATGAAGAGTCTGTCCTCGATCAGCGGTCCACCCGCATAGGCACTGTAGACCGTATTCCAGGCCTGGTCGTCCTTGCGGCTGCGGTACAACGTGCCGGGCAACGTTGGATCGCTATATCTATAGTCGCCACTTGGCGGGGCGGTGTCTGGGTAGAAGACATTCTTGTAGTCGCTGGACAGGCTCTTCGGCCGCCACAACATCTGGCCGCCGAAGTGCCACTCGTTGGTGCCGCGCTTGCCGATCTGGCTGAGCACACCGCCGGCGGAGCGGCCGTAGCGGGCGCTGTAGCCGCCGGTATAGGTCTCCTGCTGGTCGATGGCGCCATAAGGCAGGGTGACACCGCCGATGTTGTTCAGCGGATTGGAGCTGAGATAGCCGTTGAGGTAGTAGGCGTTCTCGGTGACGCCGGCGCCGCCGAACGAGATAGCATTTCCATTTGCAAAATACCCGCTACCCTGTACCGCGCCAGGTGACAACAGCGCAATCGCTTCGCCCGAGCGTGCCAGCGGCAAGCGCTGCAGTTGCTCGGCCGTGATCACGGTGCGTGATGCAGTCGCAGAGACGTCCACCGGCGAGATGTTCTTGCCGGTGACCGTGATGGTGCCCAGGGTGGCAGTGTCGTCGGACGCATTGCTGCTGCCGAAGGACACATCGGTGCCGGCGCCGACGCGCAGTGCGATGTTTTTGCGCGTCTCGGCGGCTTGGCCTTGGCGCTGCAGGGTGACGGTGTACGTCCCTACCGGAAGGTTGCCGATGGCGTAACGGCCGTTGGCATCGACCGTTGCAGTGCGCGTAAAACCGCTGTCGCTCTGCGCGGTGACCGTTGCACCGGCACTGGCCGGCGCGCTTCCGTAGATGCCGGCCGTGGTGCTTTGCGCGGCCGCAGTGCCGGTGGCGAGCATGCCGACGGCGCCGCTCAGCGCAAGCGCAAGCATGCTGATGCGGCCATAGCGCACAGGCGACGTGGAGCAGAACGGGCGGCGGTGCCGCGCGGGGTGGCTGGTCATCTTTATCGCTCTCCAGATGGGCGCCGTCACGAAGATGACAGTGCGCTGACACCTGATGCTAGAGAGCGGTTGCGCCCGCTTAAAGAACGATTTCTCTGAATCTCATGTTTTTTTTAGCACAAAGACCAAAAAAGGCCTATTCAGACTGAACTGGTGTGACTCTGGGTACTTGTAAGTAACCAGATTTAGGTTCAAGAGCGCGCGGTGACGTCCAGTAGCCGGGAGAGCGGCGCCCAGTCGACTGGCCGCGTCACCGACACTGCCCTCCGAAGAGGGCACTGCAAACGCAATACGTCGGTCCTGATTGAGTTCCCGCTCATCAACGTCCCAGCTCGAACGTGACATCCAGGTTGATCGACAGCGTGCTCTCGCCCGGGGCCACCGGGGTGTCCATTTCGGCTGTCTTCGCGCGCATCGAGGCGGCCATCATCATCGGGCGAACCACGCCACCGCTGCGGCCTTCGGAGATGCTGACAATGCGGCGCACCTTCAGGCCCAGCGATTTGGCATAGGTTTCGGCGCGCGCCTGGGCTTTTTTCAGTGCGGCAACGCGTGCTTCGTCGTAGACCGGTTCGGGTTGGTCGATCGAGAAGCTCGGGCCGTTGATGTCGTTGGCGCCCTGCGCGACCAGGGCGTCGAGCACCTTGCCCAGGCGGGTGATGTCGCGGACCTTGAGACTCACGGTGTTGCTGGCCTGGTAGCCGTTGATCTTGGGTGCTTCGTTTTCCTTGTAGGTGTATTGCGGGCTCAGATTGATGCCGCTGGTCTGCACATCCTTGTCGGCGATGCCGGCCGCCTTCACTGCGGCCATGACCTTGCTCATCTGTTCGGCGTTCTGGCGCATGGCGGCATTGCCGTCGGTGGCCTGGGTGACGACGCCGGCAGACAGCGTGGCGATGTCCGGCACGCGCTTGGCCTCGGCCTCGGCCGACACGTTGAGCAGGGTGCCGTCGCTGGGAATGGTGTAGCTCGACGCAGGTTGGGCGTGGGCGGTCATGGCGGTTCCGGCAGCGATGGACAGGGCCAGCAACAACGGCTTGAGGTGGGTACGCATGAGATCTCCTTGTCTGTGTGGCGAGCGTGTTGGCACTTCGATGAATATGCTGTGAGTCGAACGCAACAAGGCTTCCGGCAGCGGTGCGTGCGTTCACCAGGCGAGCGGGCGAGTGCGGGCAACAGGTATGCTGGACGGATGCTCTATCTCGCCTCCCGTTCGCCGCGCCGACACGAACTCCTGCAACGCCTGGATGTGCCGTTCCAGGCATTGCAACTGGATGTGCCCGAGCTGCGCGCAGCCAATGAACCGCCGGAACACTACGTGCAGCGCGTCGCGCTTGACAAGGCGCACGCCGGGCTGGCGCTGGTACAGGCCGCCGACCCCGACGCCATCGTGCTGGGCTCGGATACCGAAGTGGTGCTGGGCGAGCGGGTGTTCGGCAAGCCGGTCGATGTGGACGACGCCATTGCGATGCTGCGCGCGTTGTCCGGGCGCACCCACCAGGTGCTCACGGCGGTAGTTCTAGTCTGCGCACAGCGCGCGCCGGCGCAGGCATTGGTGGTGTCGGAGGTCACTTTCGACACGCTCGATGCTGCGCAGATCGCCGCCTACGCCGCGTGTGGCGAGCCGATGGGCAAGGCCGGCGCATACGCGATCCAGGGCCGCGCCGAACGCTTCATCCGCCATCTGTCCGGAAGCTATTCCGGCGTGATGGGATTGCCGCTTTATCACACCTCGCAGTTGCTCACAGCCTTCGGAGCGCATTGATGTCGGAAGAGATTTTGGTCAACGTCACCCCGCGCGAAACCCGCGTGGCGGTGATCGAGAACGGCATGCTGCAGGAGCTGCATATCGAGCGCGGTTGGCGCCGGGGCGTGGTGGGCAATATTTACAAGGGCAAGGTGCAGCGGGTGATGCCCGGCATGCAGGCCGCGTTCGTCGAAGTCGGACTGGAGCGTGCTGCGTTTCTGCACGCCAACGATGTGATCCGCCTGGCGCCAGTGCCGGCCAGTGTGGTCGACACCGAAGAAACCCCGATCCCGCCGCCGCCGCCGGCCTCGGTGCCGATCGTGGAGCTGCTGCGCGACGGCCAGGACATCGTGGTGCAGGTGGTCAAGGACCCGATCGGCACCAAGGGCGCGCGGTTGACCACCCAGATCAGCATTCCGTCGCGCTATCTGGTGCTGCTGCCGCAGTCCAAGGTCGTCGGGGTGTCGGCGCGCATCGAAGACGAGGCCGAGCGCCTGCGCCTGAAGACCATCGTCAGCGAGGTCTCGGCCCAGCATGGCGGCTTCGGCTACATCATCCGCACCAATGCCGAAGGCCAGCCGGCCGAGGCATTGGCCGAGGACATCGCGTATCTCTCGCGGGTCTGGACCGTGGTCGAGCGCCGCGGCCGTGAAGCGCCGCCGTGCAGCATCATCTACGAAGACCTGAGCTTGCCGCTGCGTGCGGTGCGCGACCTGATCCGCCGTGACGTGGAGAAGGTGAAGGTCGATTCCAACGAGACCTTCGTGCAGTTGCAGGCCTTCGTGGCCAAGTACATGCCGGTGCTGGCCGAGCGGCTGGAGCTGTACACCGGCGACCGGCCGATCTTCGACCTGTACGGGGTCGAGGACGAGATCGGGCGTGCGTTGAACAAGCAAGTGCCGCTCAAATCGGGCGGCTATCTGGTGATCGACCAGACCGAGGCAATGACCACCATCGATGTCAACACCGGCTCGTTCGTCGGTCAGCGCAACCTCGAAGAAACCGTGTTCCGCACCAATCTGGAAGCTGCACAGGCGGTGGCGCGGCAACTGCGGCTACGCAATCTGGGCGGCATCATCATCATCGACTTCATCGACATGGACGACCCGGAGCATCGCCGCCAGGTGCTGCGCACGCTGGAGAAGGCGCTTGCACGCGATCACGCCAAGACCACCGTGTACGAGTTCTCGCCGTTGGGCCTGGTGGAGATGACCCGCAAACGCACCGTGGAAAGCCTGGAGCGCCAGCTCTCGGAAACCTGCGGCCAATGCGGCGGGCGCGGCACCATCAAGACCGCGGAAACGGTGACCTACGAGATCTTCCGCGAGATCACCCGCGCTGTGCGCCAGTTCGATGCCGCGCGGTTGCTGGTGATCGCGTCGTCGAAAGTGGTCGCGCGCATCACCGAGGAAGAGTCGGCAGCCGTGGCCGAACTGGAAGAGTTCCTCGGCAAAAGCATCCGCTTCCAGTCCGATGACCAGTATCTGCAGGAGCAGTTCGATGTGGTGCTGCTATGAGGCGGGAATGGAGAGTCGGGAATCGGGAATGGGGGTGGAGCGAAAGGCGCTCTGCGGGGTGCCGGTGACATCTTTAGAATGGCGGCGCGCGCGGATGGATGATCGTGCGCGCGGCGCGGTTTGTGCTCCTGCGATTCCCTATTCCCTATTCACCATTCCCCGCCGTTAATGCCCACCCCGCTGCGCCGCCGTCTGCGCCTGTTCCGCCGCTATGCGATCACTGCCTGCGCGCTTGCGCTGGTAGCGGTCGCGTTGCTGGTGGGCGCGGTGAGCCAGGCATTGCCGTTGGCCGAGGAACACCCACAGCAGATTGCGCAGTGGCTGAGCCAGCGTGCCGGTCAGCCGATCGCGTTCGATCGGCTGCAAACCGAGTGGACGCGACGCGGTCCGCTCTTGCGGCTGGATGGGTTGCGCATCGGCCCGCACGGAGAGGTGCGCGTCGGCCAGGCCGAGGTGCTGCTGGCGATGTACGCCGGGCTGTTGCCGGGTCATTCGTTGACCGAGATACGCCTGCGTGGCCTGGCGCTGACCTTGGAGCGCGGCGACGACGGTGCGTGGTCGGTGCAGGGCATGCCCAGCGGCGGGGACTCCGATCCGCTGGATGCGCTGCGCCGGCTCGGCGAGATCCAGCTGGCCGAAGCGCGCCTGCATGTGGCCGCGCCATCGATCGGCCTGGACACCACGTTGCCGCGCATCGATCTACGCCTGCGCGTCAGCGGCTCCAGCGTGAAGGTGGGCAGCCGTAGCTGGATCGATCTCAAGCGCGCGCCGCTGACGGCGGTGCTGGAATTCGACCGCGACAGTGGCGACGGTCGTGCTTACGCGCAAGCCGACCCGGCTGACCTGTCCGCGTGGGCGTCGCTGCTGCAGTTCGGCGGCATGCGCGTGGATGGCGGTGGCGGGCGGCTGCAGGCTTGGGCACAGCTGCGCGCACGAAAGATCGCCGCGGTGAGCGTGGATGCCGACCTGCAGCAACTGCGCCTGTCCGGGGAAGCGCTGCCGGACGAGACCGCGCGGCGCACATTGACCTGGGAGCGGCTGCAGGCGCGCGCGCGCTGGCAGACCATCGGTGGCGGCTGGCGGGTCGACGCCCCGCTGCTGCGCATGGGGCAGGCAACGCATCTGCAGCATCTGGACGGGCTGAGCATTGCCGGCGGGCGCCGCTATGCGGTGGTAGGCAAGCATGTCGATGTCTCGGGCTTGATCGCGGCGGCGGCGCTGAGCGAGCAGTTGTCGCCTGCCTTGCGACGCTGGCTGAGCCTGTCCAAACCGCAGCTGCGCGTGGCCGACCTGCAGATCGCCGGCGAGCAGGGCGGCGCGATGCGGGCGCAGGGCCAGATCGAAGAACTCGGGTTTCTGCCGGTGGGCAATGCGCCGGGCATCAGCGGCCTGCGCGGCAGCATCGATGGCGATGCGCAGGGCGTGGAGCTGGACCCCGTGCCCGACACCACGCTGCGCTTCGATTGGCCAACCGGCTTTGGCGTGGTGCATGAGATTCAGCTGGCCGGCAAGATCGTCGGTTGGCGCGAAGGCGCCGGCTGGCAGGTCGCCACTCCGGCGCTGCGTGTGCAGGGCAAGGATTACGGCGCCAACGTGCGCGGCGGGCTGTGGTTCCAGGGCGATGGCCGCCGCCCGCGCATGCAGCTGGCGGCCCAGTTGGACGATGTGGCGCTGCCGGTGGCGCGCAAGTTCTGGATCCGCTCCAAGATGAGCGAGGCTGCCATCGACTGGCTCGATATGGCCGTGGCTGGCGGCACCGTCACCGGCGGCACTGGCCTGGTCAGCGGCGATCTGGACGATTGGCCGTTCGACAATAACGACGGGCGCTTCGAAGCATTCGGGCAGATTCGCGATGGCGTGATCCGCTTCCAGCCGGACTGGCCGGCGATGGAGCAGGTCCAGGCGCACCTGCGTTTTATCGGCAACGGTTTCTCGCTGCAGGGGCAGGGCGACCTTGCAGGTACCCCGATTGCGCAGCTGGAAGCGGGCATCCCCAGTTTCGCCACCTCTGAACTTTACGTGCGCGCCTCCACCCAGGCCGATGCAGCGCAGCTCCTGGGCATGCTGCGCAAGAGCCCGCTGGAGCGCCGCTATGGCGACACCTTGCGCAATCTCACCGTGTCCGGTCCGGCCGCCGTGACCTTCGATCTACTGCGTCCATTGCGCACCCATGGCGTTGGCGGCCATCTGCAGGGCACGGTGGCGTTACAGGGTGCCAAGCTGGCCGATGCGCGCTGGGATCTGGCCTTCGACCAGGTCAGCGGGCAGGCCGAGTACCGAGACACCGGCTTTGCCGCCGACCATCTGAGCGTGCAGCACGAGGGGCGCAGCGGCGACTTGTCGTTGCGCGCCGGCGGGTTGGTGCAGGACCCCAAGCAGGCCTTCGAAGCACGTCTTGGCGCCACCCTGGATGCCAAGGAATTATTCGACCGCGCACCGCAGATGGAGTGGCTGCGTCCGTACGTGCACGGCAGTGCACCCTGGCAGGTCGGTGTGGATGTGCCGCTGCCGCCGCCGGGGCAAACCGATGCAAATGCGATGCTGACGCTCCGGTCTAGCTTGGTTGGCACCACGCTGGATCTTCCTGCGCCGCTGGACAAGGCCGCCAGCCAGCTGCTGGACACCCAGGTCAAGGTGGCGCTGCCGGTGGGCGATGGCGATATTGATGTGGCGTTCGGCAAGCTGGTGGCGCTCAAGGCCAGCAGCCATGGCGAGCAGACCGGCGTGCGCGTGGTGATGGGCACCGACACCGTCACCGAACGGCCGCCGGCCAACGGGTTGGTGGTCACTGGTCGCGCCGCGTCGCTGGACGCGATCGACTGGATCAGCCTGGCGCGCGGCACCAGCAGCGATGCAGACATGCCGTCGCTGCCCGGCCAGCCTGCCATTCCCAAGAAAGACGCGGTGCCGTTGCAGGAGGTGGACGTGCAGGCGGACCGCTTGCTGATGATCGGCGGGGTATTCCCGCAAACGCGCCTGCGTCTGCACCCCACCCGCGATGCGGTGGCGGTGACGCTGGATGGCCCCTCGCTGGCTGGCCAGCTCACCGTTCCCACAGCCGATGGTGCAACCGTGCAGGGCACGTTGAAGACCGTGCACTGGCAGCCGGTGGCGGCGCCTGCCGAGCCGGCCGCGCCCGAACCTGGCGACCCACTGGCCGGCGCGTTGCCGGAGCCTGCGCGTCGTGCCGTGGCCGAATTCGACCCGGTCTCGATTCCGCCGCTGGCGTTGGATATCGACGATCTGCAGATCGGCAAGATGACCTTCGGCGCGGCCACCCTGCGCAGCAGCCGGCTCACCGATGGCATGCAGGTGGATCAGTTGCAGTTGCGCTCGGACGACCAGAACATCGGTCTCACCGGTGCCTGGCGCGGCAAGGGCGACGCGGCCAGCACGCGCCTGTCAGCGCGTGTGGACAGCCGCAACCTGGGCAATCTGCTGCAGAACCTCACCCTGGGCGGCCAGCTGCGTGGCGGCGAAGGAGCGCTGGAACTCAATGCTGGCTGGGAAGGCTCGCCAACTGGCTTTGCGCTCGGCTCGCTGGACGGCAACCTCAAGGTGGACGTGCGCAACGGTCAGTTGCTGGAAGTGGACCCAGGCGCCGGCCGCGTACTCGGCCTGCTCAGCGTGGCGCAGCTGCCGCGTCGGTTGATGTTCGACTTCCGCGATTTCTTCTCCAAGGGCCTGGCCTTCAACAAGTTAGCCGGCGAAGTGCGCTTCGGTGAGGGCTTCGCGCGCACCGATGCCATCCGCATCGAAGGCCCCGCTGCCGACATCGCCATCCGCGGTCAGACCGACCTGCGTGCACAGACCTTCGACCAAACCGTGGACGTGAACCCCAAGGCCGGCAACCTGCTGACCGTGGTCGGCGCAGTTGCCGGTGGCCCGGTGGGTGCGGCAGTCGGCGCGGCGGCCAACGCGGTGCTTGGTAAGCCGCTGGGTGCGATCGGTGCCAAGACCTACCACGTCACCGGGCCGTGGAAAGATCCGCAGGTGGACGTGGTGGAGCGCGAGGCGCGCGAGCGGGCGCCGCGCAAACCGGCCGCTCCATCGGGTAAGTCCGGCAAGGCAGATCCGACGCTGCGCTGACGCACTCAGTCGGCCGGGGTTTCGTCGCTGCCGGCACGCGTAAACATTGGCAAACGCAGGCGCGAACGATGCCCCGGCGCTGGCGGCTGCCCCGGTGCGGCCACGCCAAGAAAGTAGCCGCGCTGCCATTTTTCGCGCGCTGCCGCCGAGTGCGCATCGGGCAATTCATCGAGAAAGCGCGTGCGGCTGTGGGTCCAGTCGGCATGTTGCTGCGCCAGTTGCGGCGCCTCGGAGAGCGGCTTCCACTGCGGCTGCACCTGCTCGATCAATTGTCGCTGTAGCGGGAACAGGTGACAGAACGGCTCGCCCGCCTCGAAGCGAACCCGCCCGGGCCGGGTGAAACGCCAGTTCATGGTGAAGGTGTGCGGACTCCAGTCGGTTTCCACCATGCCGCTCAGCGCGCCGATGCCGTCCTTGGGTCGGTTCAAGGGTCCGGTGACGAACAGGTCGATACCGGTGTCGGTGCGGAACAGGCAGGGTACATGGAAGGTCAGCACGCCATAGCCGAAGTGGCTGATCGCCGGTGCCACCGTGTCTGCATCGGCCGTGATGGTGATCGCTGCCAGCGCGTCGCTGCCGTCCCAGCTGGCTTCGAAACCGGACTGGCACAGCAGTTCCCAGCCATGCGCATTGGCAATCGCCAGCGGCAGGCAGCGGTAGGCGTAGCGTTGGTCGGTGGCGTCCATCCACGCGCGCTCATGCGGGGCAGGGCGGATGTCCAGCGTGTGGCCGTCCAGAACGTGGGCGATGAGCTTCATGCGCGGGCGATCGGCGAAGAGCTGGCTGGCGATGATAGCTGCGCGCATGTTCAGCGGAACGACTTGTCTCCCCGGCGCGCGGGCCCCATCCTGACCACATGACCGATAACGCTCTCACTCTGGCCGAAACCCGGCTGCTGCTTCCTTCCGGCCTGGATGCCGGCCATCTGGACCGCACCTTCGGTGCCCTGCTGGGCCCGGGCATCGACTTCGGCGACCTGTATTTTCAGCATTCGCGGCGCGAGAGCTGGAGCGTGGAAGACGGCATCGTCAAGGACGGTGCGCATTCCATCGAACAAGGCGTCGGTGTGCGCGCGATCGCTGGCGAGAAAACCGGCTTTGCCTATTCCGACGACATCCATCGCGATGCGCTGCTCGAAGCGGCGCAGTCCGCGCGCGCGATCTCGCGTGAAGGTGGAGCGCAATCCACGCGCTCGCTGGTGCGCGGCAGTGGCCGCGCGCTGTATCCGGCCACCGACCCGATCGACGACATGGACAGCGCCACCAAGGTCGACCTGTTGCGACGGATCGACCAGTTTCTGCGTGCTGCCGACCCGCGCGTCAAACAGGTGATGGTGAGTCTGTCCGGCGGCGTGGATACGGTATTGATCGCCCGCAGTGACGGCGTGCTGGCAGCGGATGTGCGCCCGCTGGTGCGTTTGAACGTGCAGGTGATCGTCGAACACGGCGGCCGTCGTGAATCCGGTTATTCCGGCGGCGGCGGGCGTTACGGCTATGCCGAACTGTTTGCCGACGGCCGCCCGGAAGGTTTTGCGCGCGAAGCGCTGCGCCAGGCGCTGGTGAATCTGGATGCGATCCCGGCACCGGCCGGCGTGATGCCGGTGGTGCTCGGCCCGGGCTGGCCCGGCGTGCTGTTGCACGAGGCGGTGGGCCACGGTCTGGAAGGCGACTTCAATCGCAAGGGCACCAGCGTCTACGCCGGCCGCATGGGCGAGCGCGTGGCATCGCCGGGCGTGACCATCGTCGATGACGGCACCCTGGACGGCCGTCGCGGCTCGCTCAACATCGACGACGAAGGCACGCCCAGCCAGTGCACCACGCTGATCGAAGACGGCGTGCTGGTGGGCTACATGCAGGACACCCACAACGCGCGCCTGATGGGCGTGGCGCCCACCGGTAATGGCCGCCGCGAATCGTTTGCCCACCTGACCATGCCGCGCATGACCAACACCTACATGCGCGCCGGTCAGCACGACCCGGAAGAGATGATCCGCTCAGTGAAGAAGGGCATCTATGCGGTGAACTTCGGCGGCGGCCAGGTCGACATCACCAGCGGCAAGTACGTGTTCTCGGCGACCGAGGCCTACCTGATCGAAGACGGCAAGGTTACCGCGCCAGTGAAGGGCGCTACGTTGATCGGCAACGGCCCGGAGACCATGCAGAAAGTGCGCATGATCGGTAACGACCTGGCGTTGGATGAAGGCGTGGGCGTGTGCGGCAAGGACGGGCAGAGCGTGCCGGTCGGCGTCGGCCAGCCGTCGCTGTTGATCGACGGCATTACGGTCGGCGGAACGCAGGCCTGAGATGCCGGGATTCGGGAATCGGGATTGGAGAATCGCAACGGCCGGGATGGCCGCGATGGCCGTTACGGGGTTCGATGGATCGGGCAGATCCCTATTCGTCGCCTTCCGATGCCGATTCGTCTTCCAATCCCGAATCCCCACTCTCCGATCCCGACTCTTGAGACAGCTCGCGCAGCACCTGGAACAGTTCGCGGTAGGCACGCGGAGGCTTGTTTTTGGCGCGTTCGTGGATCGCGTTGCGGACCAGTTGACGCAGTTGCTGGCGGTCGGCCGCCGGGTAGGCTTCCAGCAGTTCGGCCAGCGCCACGTCGCCGTCGGCGAGCAGGCGTTCGCGCCAGCGCTCGACCCGATGGATCGCCGCCACTTCGCGGCGCGCCGTGTCGCTGTTGGCGTCCAGCGCATCGCGGATCGCTGCCAGGGTCTGCTCGTCCTCGCGGCGCATGTGCTTGGCCAGAAACGCCAGTTGCCGCTTGTGGGCGATATGCGAGGTGATGCGCTTGCTCTCTTCGATATGCGGGATCAGCGATTCGGGTACCGGCAACTTGGCCAGCTGCGCCGGGGTCAGCGCGACCAGCTTCTCGCCCAGGTCGAAAATCTCAAGCGCTTCGCGCCGCTGCTGGCTACGGCTGGCGCCGCGAAATTCACCGGTGTCTTCATCGCGTCCGCGCATTGCCACTACATCCCGAAACTTGGTTGATAAACATCTCCGGCCTCGAACGGCCGGGCGTCGGCGGAACACTCCGCACTGAATTCAAACACTCCGGTCATGGATGGCCGGGCTTGGCGGACGGATCCGCGTTTCCAAGGATAAAGCATTGAACGCACTCTCCTCCGAAATCCGTGTCATCGACGACAGCCTGCAGCGCCTCGACGCGCTCACTGACATCTCGCAGCGCCTGCTCGCGCGCGCGCGCGCGGCCGGCGCCACCCAGGCCGAAGTGAGCTGCAGCGAAGAGCGTGGTCTGGACGTCAATGTGCGGCTGGGCGATGTGGAGACGGTCGAATCCACCCGCGACCGCGGCATTGCGGTCACGGTCTACTTCGGCAAGCGCAAGGGCAGTGCCAGCACGGCCGACCTGCAGGATTCCAGCCTGGAATCCACCGTGGCGCAGGCCTGCGCGATCGCCCGTTTCACCGAAGACGACGTGGCCAGCGGCTTGGCCGACCCGGAGTTGATGGCGCGCGAATTCCCAGAACTGGATAGCTGGCACCCATGGGCACTGGATGCCGATACCGCCGTGGATCTGGCGCTGGCCTGCGAAACCGCCGGCCGCGACGCCGACGCGCGCATCAGCAATTCCGATGGCGCCTCGGCCAGCACCGGGCTCAGCCTGTCGGTGTACGCCAATTCGCACGGTTTCATCGGCCGCGAGCGCGGCACCCACCATTCGATCAGCTGCGCGCTGATTGCCGGGCAGGGCGACGGTATGCAGCGCGATGGCTGGTACAGCAGCGCACTGGCGCGCGAAGACTTGGAAGCACCGGATGCGATCGGCCGTCATGCTGCCGAGCGCACCCTGGCACGCCTGCAGCCGCGTTCGCTGCCCACCGGCCAATTGCCGGTGCTGTTCGCGCCGGAAGTGGCGCGCTCGCTGGTCGGTCACTTACTCGGTGCGGTCTCCGGCGGCGCGCTGTATCGCCGCGCCAGCTTCCTGCTCGACAGCGTGGGTACCACCCTGTTTCCAGACTGGTTCAACATCGAAGAGCTGCCGCACCTGCGCCGCGGTCTGCGCTCGGCGGCGTTCGATGGCGAAGGCGTGGCGACGCGGCGCTCGGCATTGATCACCGACGGCGTGCTGCAGCGTTATGTGCTGGGCAGTTATTCGGCACGCAAGCTGGGTCTGCAGACCACCGCCAATGCGGGGGGCGTGCATAACCTGCAGGTCACTGCCAACGCAGGCGATCTGGCATCGATGATTGCCGGCATGTCGCGCGGCCTGCTGGTCACCGAACTGATGGGCAACGGCGTCAACCCCGTCACGGGCGATTATTCGCGCGGCGCCGGCGGTTTCTGGATCGAGAACGGCATGATCGCCTACCCGGTCGATGGCCTGACCATCGCCGGAAATTTGCGCGACATGTTCGCCGGCATCGAAGCGGTGGGCAGCGATGTCGACCCGCGTTCGCACGTCAAGATCGGCTCGGTGCTGATCAACCGCATGACGGTGGCCGGCGACAGCTGAGCGACGTCGGCGGTACCGAGGTAGCCGGTTTTCAAGCGGGCAGCGTGCGGGTGGGTGCAAGCGTCGCGAGCAGGCGCTTGCGCACAACGTGCGTGCAAGTAGCGGCGAAGAAGGCGTGTCAGCATTCGCTCCCGCTGCCTCTGACGAACGATGCGCAAACGTATATGGGGCATGCGAAGGCACGCGCTACTTGCGAGCGCTACCTGCGCGATTTGCGGCGTCGGTAAATCCGATATCTCCGTGTTGCAGGCAGCGCCCGTCGCGGTAATCGAGGGCATCCTGTCCGCCATTGCGCTGCGCATTGCAGCCACGGCAAGACCGCCTGCCCGTGCCTTTCCGCACTGGTGGCTGGCTGAATCGTTGCTATAGTCCGCCGCACCACAACCATGCATGGGGAGACATGATGAGCGAATTCGAATCGCACGCCGTACCGCCACCGCCGCCGGTCGGCACCAGCACGCCGTCGGAGGAGCGCACCCTGGCGCTGGCCGCACATCTGCTGGGCATGGTGACCTACTTCGTCGGCGCGCTGGTGATCTGGCTCATCAGCAAGGACGCCAGCCCGTCCAAACCCTTTGCCACCGATCAGGCCAAGGAAGCATTGAATTTTCAGATCACGGTGGTCCTGGCCATGATCGTGGCGGTGATCCTGACCATGGTGTCGTTCGGCATCCTGTTCTTCCTGCCTACCCTGGTATGGATCGGCAGTCTGGTGTTCTGCATCCTGGCCGCGGTCAAGGCCAACAACGGCGAACACTACCGTTATCCGTTCACGCTGCGCCTGATCAAGTAATCGGCGCGGTGCGAAACAAAAGGCCCGGCAGCGATGCCGGGCCTTTGTCGTTTCAGACGATGACGCGATCAGTTCTGCGCCGGGGTGTTTTCGGCGAAGTACTCGTGGCTGTCGGCGTTGGTGATGGCCTGGGCCGGGTTGCTGATCGCCAGGCTACGCGCGCCGGACTGACCATAGACGCGGTCCTGCGTGCCGGCCACCACGGTGAAGTGGCTGGTCTCGTGCACCAGGGTGCCGGCCTTGGAGTCGGTGCCAGTGGTCGACGCACTCCAGAACGCGTTGCAGACATGGATCTCGTACGGCTGGTTGGGATAGACGTAGGCGAAGGCATCCGCCAGATCCGCTTCGCAGCTGCAGTTGATCGTCAGCTGGCCATTGTTCTGGTCCAGCGCGTTGTCGATGTTGACGAAGTTGGAGCTGACCCGGCTGTAGCGCGAGGCGTTATAGGTGCCAAACCAGGTGGTGTAGCGCGCGCCGGTGCTGCCGGCGTTGAGGTAGTTGCGCGCGTTCTGCGAGTAGTTGCGCGCGGCAGTGACCGCACTGCCGGCCTGGCTGGTGCGGGTGGTGCTGCAGTTGAGGTAGTTGATGCCGTTGACCACGGCCGTCGGGCCGACCGCGAGCTGGCGCTGCACGCCACGGCGTGCGCCGTCCAGCCACACGGTGAGCGGGGTGCTGGTGGCCACCGCCGGCTCGCCGTTGGCCGCCTTCATCAGGCTGCCGTCGGAAAAGGAGGCGTACTGCAGCGCCGAGCGCACCTGGATGGTGTAGTTGCCGCTGGTGGACAGATCGTAGGCGCCGGCCAGATCGACCTCGCCCTTCACACTCTGGCCGGGCTGCAGGATGGTGAAGTCGGCCGCCTTGGGCAGGCCACGCTTGACCAGGCGCCCGGTGTAGTCCACCGGCTTGCCGTCGCGGCTCACTTCCAGAATGCCGTTATCCAGCGACTTCAGCGGCAGCTGATAGGTCGGCACGCGTGCGGTCTGGCTGCTGTGATTGGTAACGGTGACGGCGATCTTGCCTTGATGGCGGCCAGCCTGGTCGGCCAATGGCGACAGTTCGATGGTCAACGGAACCGGGCCGCGCACGGACTGCGCCTGCGCCGATCCGAGTACGCCAACAACGGCCAGCGTGCCTGCTGCAAACGATGCGAGAAAAACGTTCTTCACCAGTGACTCTCCGTGTGATCGGGGGATGTCCGCGGATGCGGGCACCCCAAACCTAGGCAGGACGAGCGGACGCGACAAGTTGTTTCATTGCGCATATTTTTGCTCGTAGCACGGCCCTGAGTGGCGCTGAAATAGCATGGATGTTGATAATTCAGCATAAAAATGTGTGTTCCGTCATGAGCTGCGGGTTCGCGCGTGTTGGTGACTGACACAAACGCAAGCAAGAAAAGTTTCGATGTGTGATCAAGTTCTCTGGTTTGAAGATCGCACTGCAGCGGCTGACCGTGCGCTGGCGCACGGAGTGCGCAAATCGTGTCCTGCGGGTCCGTTTTATGTCACGCACGGTGGATATATGGCCATCCATGCGACCGCATGACATGGCGTCTGGTGATGCCGAAGATCGATTCGGCCTCTGCCGCATCCCCTCACTGCGATGTGCAGAGGCGTTGCCAGCTGCGTCTAGTGCGCGCGGTCCACCGCAAATCGGCCCAAGCTGGCCAATGTCTCGCCTGGTTGCCCATAGGGTTGCAGCACGTCATGCATGCGCGTGGCCAGCTCGGCCAGCTTCGCTTTGGCGCCGTCCATCCCGAGCAGGGCGGGGTAGGTGGATTTGGATTGCGCTGCGTCCTTGCCGGCGGTCTTGCCCAACTGCGCCGAGCTCGATTCCACATCCAGAATGTCGTCGCGCACCTGGAAGGCCAGGCCCAGCGCGTCGGCAAATTCGTCCAGGCGCTGCTGGTCGGCCGTCGCCGCGCCCCCGGTGAGCGCGCCCATCCGCACTGCCGCGCGAATCAACGCGCCGGTCTTGAGCGCATGCATACGTTGCAAGTCCTGCAACGACTGCAGTTGCCCAGTCGCATCGATATCCAGTGCCTGGCCGCCGCACATGCCGGCCGCACCCGCGGCGGTGGCCAAGCTCTGCATCCAGCCCACGCGCAGTTCGGCGCTGGCCGATGCAGTGGCCAATAATTCGAAAGCGCGCGTCTGCAAGGCATCGCCGGCCAGAACGGCGGTGGCTTCATCGAAGGCGATATGCACGGTGGGCTGGCCGCGTCGCAGCGCGTCGTCGTCCATTGCCGGCAAGTCGTCATGCACCAGCGAATAGGCGTGAATCAGCTCCACCGCCACTGCGGGCGTGTCGAGCTGATCCTCGGCGGCACCGAACAATGCGCCGCTTGCATAGACCAGCAGCGGCCGCATGCGCTTGCCACCGCCCAGCACCGCGTGACGCATCGCTGCATGCAGGCGCTGCGGCGCATATGTGGCGCTCGGCAAGCCGGCCTCCAGGCTGCGTTCGGTGCGGGCGATCCAGTGGTCGAACAGCGCCGAATTCACCTCAGCCGTCCAGCGACGGCGGTTCGAAGGCTTCGGCAAGCTCGGGGCGCGCAGGGTCGGTCAACAGGCGCACGCGCAGTTCGGCCTGTTCCAGCGCCTGCTGGCAATCGCGGTACAACCCGATGCCGCGCTCATAGGCCGTGAGCGATTGCTCCAGGCTCAGATCGCCGACTTCCATCTTTTGCACCAGTTGCTCGAGTTCTTCCAGCGACTGTTCGAAGCGGGCAACCGGGGACGTTTCGTTCAAGGACTTCTTGGCCATCGCTAAAGTGTGCGGCGCGCGCGCAGGCGGGTCAATTCGGATCGGCAGCTGCCCACCATTGCAGCGATGCGGCGTTCGCCTGCAACCATGCGTCCAAGTTGCCGGAAATGATGCAATCGCCGGCGGCAAGCACCTGCGTGCCTTGCCACAGGATCGGCAGGCGCTCGCGTTCCCATGGCGGTAGATCGAGCGCCTGCAGCAGATGTTTGAGGCGATGCGAATGCGAGCGCCGTGGCAACACGATGCGCTCGCCGCCCTGGCGCGCGCGCACCAGCAGCGGTTGCGCAAAACGCAGACCCGGCGCGCCATGCAACCGTAACTGTGCACCATCGGGCAATTGCAGCGGTGCTGTGCCATCCCACGACGCTTGCCAGTTCGACGGCCAGGCCGCAACGGGGTAATGCAGAAACAGGCACTGGCGCCAACGGCGGACTTCTACCTGCTGCCATGCGAAGCACGCCTGCCGATCTGCGGCGGAATTGTCGATTTCGCGTTCCAGTGCGGCCACGCCTTGCGCAGGCAGTGGCGGCGCGTGCGCCGCGCTCACCCAGGCGCGTAATAGCCGTGCCCTTCGTTCGCTAGGTTGCGCACGCAACGCGTGCAGATCCAGCGCGCCGCTTGCGGTACGCACGCTTGGCAACAACGCCATGTCCTGCAGCAGCAATAATGCGCTGGCATCGGCGCTCAGTTGCGCACTACGCGCCAGCGCATCGGCTGCTTGCGGCCAGCGTTGCTGCAGCAACGGCAACACCTGGCTGCGCAGGAAATTACGGTCGTGGCGTGGGTTGGCGTTGCTGGGATCTTCGATCCAGCGCAACTCTTGTGCGAGCGCATAGGCGAGCAGATCGGTGCGGGTGTACGCCAGCAGCGGGCGCCACAGCGTGCCGTTGGCGAACGGACGCTGCGGGCGCATCGCCGCCAGCCCTTCCGGGCCGGAAGCGCGCAGCGCACGCAGCAGGAACGTTTCGGCCTGATCGTCGCGATGGTGCGCCAGCGCCAGCCACTCGCCAGCGGCAAGTGCGCGCGCGCATGCGGTGTGGCGCGCGTTGCGCGCTGCTGCTTCCAGACCAAGGCCACTATCGCGCTCGACGTGCACCTGCACGATCTGCAACGGTACCTGCAGCGCAGCGCAGGTGCGTTGGCAATGCGTGGCCCAGGCGTCGGCATCGGCATGCAGCCCGTGATGCACATGCAGCGCGCGCAATCCTGCTTGGCGATAACGCGGCATGGCCGCCAGCAAATGCAGCAGCACGCTGGAATCCATCCCTCCGCTGTAGGCCAGCAGTACTGGGCCGGGCGGGGTGGCGGGCAGCAGTAGCGGGGTGTCGGTCAGCACAGGCGCAATCCTGCGACCCATACTGCGCGGCGGGCGAGCGGCGGCTGCACGCGCTGCGCGATTGCCGAACGGTGGCCTGCCTGCCACGCTTGTTGCTGGTGTGTCATCGATAATCCCGTCGTTCCCTGCGCGATGCAGTTCGAACACCGGTGCGCAGCTTCCGCGACTCGGACATCGCGTTGCTGTCTGCGGTCACCGCAGCGATGCCCTGCGGCCATTCCCGTCGCAAAGCACTCAACCCGCTGCTGCGGGCTGTCCCAGGCCTCACCGCCCATCGCTGCTGCAACGCAAGCCAGGTGGGTTGACCGGCGATGCGGCGACCGCATCATGCGGCGGCTTGTCTACCATCGCCGCAGCGCCGCCTGCGCATCAGCGTTTGACCGCCGTCTCGAAGGTGGTCGGCTTGGGCAACTCGACAGGCACGCCGGCGGCATCGCAGGTGCCGGCCTTGCACAAGCGCTCGCGCAGACGCGGGGTGGCCTGGACGATGACGTGGTAGATCACGTTCTCTTCCAGCGTGCCGCGGAACGCCGCGCTGCCCGGGCCGGTGGCCCAGATGCCGACGTCTTCGCCGCCGTGGCTTTCGGACTTGGTCGGTACCAGCGCTTCCTGCATGTAGCTGGGCGCTTCGGTGTCGACATGGGTGAGGTCGGGCCGGCCGTGGGCCGGCTCGCTGCTGCTGGGTTCGTGCGGGTACTTTTTCGGTCCGGCCGGCTGTGCATTGGTCGCGCCGGTGTGGCCGGGGCCATTGGCGTAGCTGAGGGTGGTGTAGGGCTGGCCTGCCAGGTCGGTGGCCAGCTGGCTGCGGTCGCCTTCTTCGCCGCCGGTGCCGCGGACCTTGCCCAGGATCGGATTGCCGCGCACCGGGTAGCCGACGAAGTTGAGCGTATGCGAGTGGTCGGCGGTGACGACGATCAACGTGTCGGCCGGTGCGGTTTGCACGGCGGTGCGCACCGCATCCGACAGCGACACCGTTTCATCGAGCGCGCGGTAGGCATTGCCGGCGTGGTTGGCGTGATCGATGCGGCCGCCTTCGACCATCAGCACGAAGCCGTTGGGATCGCGCGACAGCGACTGGATCGCGGTGCGGGTCATTTCGGTCAGGCTGGGCTCGCCCTGCGGGGAGCGGTTGCGGTCGTGGTCGAACTGCATATGGTCCGGCTCGAACAGGCCCAGCAGCGCGGGTGCGCTGGTGGCGGCCTGCAGTTGCTGCTCGTTCCAGACATACGCGCCCTGCGGATGCGCCTGTTTCCATTCGGCAACCAGGTCACGGCCGTCCAGGCGCAGGCCCACCTTGTCGTCGTACTCGGGGTCGCGCTCCTGCACGGTCTGGAACTGGCTGCGGCCGCCGCCCAGCACCACCTGCGGGCCGCGGCCGTAGCGCGCGGTCGACAACAGCTGCTGGGCGATGTCCTGGCAGCCGGCGGTACGCGCGGACTCGGGCAGGTCGGTGTCGTTTTCCCAGTTGCGGTCCGGCGAATGCGCGTAGGTCGCCGCCGGGGTGGCGTGGGTCAGGCGGGTCGTGGTGACCACACCGGTGGCCATGCCGGCGCTGTCGGCCAGCTGCAGCCAGCTCAACAAGCCCTTGCCCAGGCTGTCGGCGCAGTCGCTGCGGTTGCCGCTGCTGACGCCGATCGCGCCCATGTGCGACTTCACACCAGTGGTGATCGCGGTCATGGTGCCGGCCGAATCCGGCGTCTGCGAATCGGTGTTGTAGGTCTTGCTGAAGGCGGTAGCGGGGAATTGCTCCCAGGACAGCAGGTTCTCCTCGCCGGGGCCGCCCTTGCGCTGGCCATCCAGGATGCGCGCGGCCGCCACCGTGGTCAGGCTCATGCCGTCGCCCAGGAACAGGATGACGTTGCGCGCCTTGCCGGCCATGGCGCCATTGCCGGCCGCACGTGCGGCGCCGGAGCGGTACCACCACTGCGGGGTCTCGCCGGCCGGATGCGTCACCGGCGGCACCTCGACGCGGACCGACGCAGGTGCGGAGGCGCTGCTCCCGGCGGTGGAGGCGCAGGCGGCGACGCACAGCGTGGTCAGGGCGGCGAGGATAGGCAGGCGGTAACGCATCGGGTTCGAACTCGTGACTGAATCAGCTGCCATTATGCCGGCCCGGGTCCGTCGCACGGATGACACGCTGCTGTTCCAGTCGTGGTCTCGCGGGCAAAGCAGGCCTGCGCTAAGGTGCATGCACTCTCCCCGGATGATTCGACGACATGAAACTGGTTGCGGCCTGGTTGCGCATTCCGTTCTGGCAGCGCGTGGTGGCCGGCTTCGTTCTCGGCGCGATTGCCGGGGCGTTGATGGGCCCGGCGGCCGATGTGTGGTTCGGCCCCCTCGGCGACCTGTACGTCACCCTGATCAAGATGATCGCGATCCCGCTGGTGTTCTTTGCGGTGATCAATGCGATCTCGTCGTTGCACGGGCAAAAATCCGTCGCCGCGCTCGGCGGCCGCACCTTCCTGTGGTTCGTGATCACTGCCGCGCTGGCGGTCGGCATCGGCCTTGCGGTGGGCACGATCATGCAGCCGGGCGCAGGGCATTTCAGCCTGAGCGTGGACTCGGCGTGGACGCCGCGCGATGTGCCCAGCCCGATCAAAGTGTTGCTGGACGTGGTGCCGTCAAACCCGTTCTATGCATTGACCGGCATCGGCACCAAGACCAATGCGGCCGGCGAAACCGTGCTGGCTGCCGGGCGCGGGTCGATCCTGCCGGTGATCTTCTTTGCCGCGTTGCTCGGCTTTGCGATGGTCAAGCTCGGCGAGCGGGTGGCCGAGGCGCGCAAGCTCACCGGGCAGCTGAGCGACATCATGATCCAGGTGACGCGCTTCGTGCTGGAGATGACCCCGCTGGGCACCTTCGGCCTGATTGCCGGCCTGGTGGGCAGCTACGGTTTTTCGAAACTGCTGCCGTTCGGCAGTTTCGTGCTCGCGCTGTATGTGGCCTGCGCCCTGCATATCCTGGTGGTTTACAGCAGCCTGTTACTGGCGCACGGGCTCAATCCGTGGAAGTTCTTCCGTGGTGCGGCGCCTGGCATGCAGGTGGCCTTCGTCAGTTCGTCGAGCTTTGCCGCGATGCCGGTGGCGATGCGTTCGATCACCCACAATCTGGGGGTCAGCAAGGACTACGCCGCGTTTGCGGTGCCGCTGGGCGCCAGCATCAAGATGGACGGTTGTGGGGCGATCTACCCGGCGCTGTGCGCGGTGTTCATCGCCCAATACACCGGCGTGCCATTGACGGCCAACCAATACTTCGTGGTGTTGATCGCCTCGGTGCTGGGCAGCTTCGGCACCGCCGGTGTGCCGGGAACCGCGGTGATCATGGCCACGGTGGTGCTGAGTGCGGCCAATCTGCCGCTGGAAGTGATCGGCTATCTGTATGCAATCGATCGCATCCTCGACATGATGCGCACCATGACCAACGTCACCGGGCAAATGCTGGTGCCGGTGCTGGTGGCCAAGGAAACCGGCTTGCTCGACAAGAGCATCTACGACGCGGCGTCGACCAATGTCGGGCTGGAAGATCCGCCTGCAGACAGTGCCAGTCCACTGCGCTGAGGCTGTTGCATGCGTGCCGGATTTCCCATGCTGCGCGAACGGCTGCAGCAACTGCCCGAGTTAGAGAGCGTCGATGGCGTGTTCGTGCAGCGCGGTTTGCACGACCACCCGTTCGAGCAGCACTACCTGGAGATCCGGCGCAAGGAAGGCCGGCTCTACACCGATGCGCAGGTGCGCAGCCTGCCGCGTCCCAGCGGCAAGCTCGGTGCCAGCCTGGAATGGCAGGTGCGCGCGCTGTCCAGCAGATTACTGATGCAGCACCTGCAGGCGCGTGGCAGCGCAGGCGCCATCCTTGAACTCGGTTGCGGCAATGGCTGGCTATCGCGTTTGCTGGCGCAGTCGCTGCAGCGCGACGTCTGCGGCATCGACGTCAATCGCACCGAACTCACCCAAGCCGCACGCGTGTTCGGCCACGAGGAACGCCTGAGTTTCGTCGCTGCCGACATCCAGACCGTGGCGCTGCCGCACGATGTCTTCGACGTCATCGTGGTGCCGGCGTGCATCCAGTATTTTCCGCATCCTGCCGCCCTGGTACGCCACCTGCTTGCGCAGCTGCGCGACGGTGGCGAGTTGCACATCCTCGACAGCCCGCTGTATCCAGACCGGCAACGTGCCGACCAAAGCGCTGCACGCAGCCTGCGCTATTTCACCGGCCTGGGCGTGCCGGCATTGGCCGAGCAGTATCACCAGCACACCTACGCCGTCTTCGACCCGTTCGCAGTGCAGTGGCTGTTCGATCCGCGCCAGCTGCGCGCGCGCATGCGCCGCATGCTCAAGCTGCGGCAACCGCATTTCCCATGGTTATGTCTTCGCAAGCAGGACAACCAGGGGCAGTAACTCGGCGCCGTCATCGCGCCTGCACGGCTTCCAGCAATGTCGTTGCGTGCGGCGCCGTATGCTGGGCGACTGCGCCGACCACGATGAAGAACATCAGCACGCCGAGCAGCGGCCACAGCGTGTGGCGAACGCATAACCACCACCAGCCTTGCACCTGCACGCCGCGCATGCGGCGATACAGCCCGCCTGCCAGTGCCGCGTCCACCAGAAGCTCGGCCATCAATACCGGCGCCGACCACACCACCCAAGCGGCAGCAACGATGGCGACTGCGGCCGCGGCCAGCACTGCCAATAGCGCCAGGATCGGCAGACCAACCTCACCATCGATGAAGTCCGGGAGTGCGCCGTCGCCCGAAGCATCCGAGACGGATCCGGATGGCGCGCTCCACATGCCCGAACGACCTGCGCCGCTGGAGTTGCCGCCGTTGCCGGCCCATCCCGAGGTGTCTTGCGCCGCGCTGCTGCCGAGATCGACGCAGTCGCTCACCAACTCGCCATCCACATCGTTGCGCCATCGCACCCATGCCCACATCAGCAGCAGGAACAGGCCATAGGCAACCAGCGTCGCCATCGGGTAGCGCACCACCATCGCGTCCACGCCGGCATTGCGCAGCAGGAACGAGGCCAGCAGCCCGCCTGTCGCGGTGAGCAACACGATGGCGCTCATCTGCAGGCGCGGCCAACCGTCGCGTTCCAGATGCCGCCGTGCATGCTCGATGGTGAATCGTCTTCGGTCCGACATGATGCGATGCCTCCTGCTGCCGGCAGCCTTGCCCGGATGCCGAGGGTAGGTGACTTTCGATGACGCGTGCACGCGCTTGGCGGCAGAGGTGCCACATGTCCAGGAACCGGTGGTCGATGAGGAGCTTGCCGGTGCCGAGCGCGCAAGCGATCGCTCAAAGGCCTGCGGCGCGCACTTTTGCTGTGTGGAGGCGTCGTAACAACATGTTGTGGGCGCGGGAGACCTGCAAGGCAGGCGCAGGGGTGCGTTGTGCGTTGGCGCATCCGAGTGCGCGGGGCGAATCCCTTCAACGCGCGCGCATGGCACACTTTCGGCTCATCCCTTGACCAGAGCGTGCAGTGATTGGCCAACAGCGTGATCTGACATTTCGTTTTCTGGCCGAGCCCAGCGACGTCAACTTCGGCGGCAAGGTGCATGGCGGCGTGGTGATGAAGTGGATCGACCAGGTCGGCTTTGCCGCGGCCAGCGGCTGGAGTGGGCATTACTGCGTGACGGTGGCGGTGGGCGGCATCCGCTTTGTGGCGCCGGTACGCATCGGCGATCTGGTGGCGGTGTCGGCCAAGCTGGTCTACACCGGGCGCAGCAGCATGCATTTCGCCATCGATGTGCGCGCGCGCAGCCCGATGGGCGGCGATTCGCGCCTGTGCACCCATTGCATCATCGTGTTTGTGGCGATGGACCCGGACGGCGTCACCCCGGTGGAAGTACCGTCCTGGCGTCCCGACACGCCGGAAGATCAGCGCCTGGCCGAATACGCGCTCAAGGTGATGGAGTTGAGCAAGGGGATCGAGGACACCATGGCGCATTACAGGGCCGATACCTCGCAATAACCGGCATTGTGCGCGCCGGGACATCATCTGCCCGATGGCAGCCGATGTGGCAGATGCAGCCTGCAGCTGGTTTGCCTGGCACGTGTGCCTGTATGCGCTGGTACATGCCACGCGGCGGGCGCATGAAGGAGCGGCCCAGCCCGTGCAACAAAAAGGCCGCGAGATCGTCGCGGCCTTTCATGACTGAGCCGAAGCAATCGGGCGTTACAGCACCCGGCGCGCCTGGATGAACTTCTCGCTCCAGTAGCCACTCGCCAGCGAGTCCACCCGCACGTCCTTGCCGCGGCTGGGTGCGTGCAGGAACTTGCCGTCGCCGACCACCAGGCCGACATGGTCGATACGGCCGCGCTTGCCGAAGAACACCAGATCGCCAGCCTTCAGCGCGCTCGGGTCCTTGATCAGTTCGGCTGATTCATCGCGGGCGATGTCGCGCGAGACGCGCGGCAGGTCGATGCCGAGCGCGGTCTTGAACACGTAGCCGACCAGGCCGCTGCAGTCGAATCCTTCGGTGGACTCGCCGCCCCAGACGTACGGGGTGCCGAGCAGCGCCATGGCGCGCTGCAGGATCACCTGCACGCGGCTATCGGCCACGGCATTCTGGGCAGCATTGGCCGCGCTCTGCGAAACATCATAATTGGCGAGCAGGCGGCTGAGGTCGCCAGCGAACATCGCCGAGCGGTCCATCAGAGGAATAGCGTCATTGGCGGCCAGGTGCGGAAGCAGGGCGGCCAGTGTTGCGGTAGCAGCGGCGTCGGCGCGGCTACGGGTTGCGGCTTTCTCGGCGGCGACGGCGCTGTCTGGCGTGGTCGTCTGCGGAGCGGGCGGTGTGCTGTTAGCGGTCTGAGCCAACGCGGGAAGTGCTGCAAGCCAGAGAGCGGTGGCGCATAGCAGGCGGAGCGGTTTCCGGGGCGGAAGCGGTGCGGCGCCAGTTTTGGTCTGTTCGTCGTTCGTCACGCGGGAATCACAGTTCTGCTGTCGATGCGAGATGATGCCTTGGTGAAACAATCGTTACGTTCAAAAAAAGTTAAATTTCCGTTTTGTGACTTGTGATGCACGTCACATTTCAGTGTAAAACCCGCTTTGAACCTGAATAATGGTCGCGCCAGTAGGCGCCATCAAGAAAATCCAAGCGGACCGTACCACCGGTGGTGGGAGCATGCACGAAGCGGCCTTCACCGACATAAATGCCGACGTGGGTCACGCTGCCACCGGAGCCGAAAAACACCAGATCGCCGGTGGCAAGTCGCTCGGGCGGGATGCGTGGGCCCTGGATCGCGGCCAGCTCGCGCGAAGTGCGTGGTAGGGCCAGCACGTCCTTGTAAACATAGGTCACCAGCCCGCTGCAGTCGAAGCCGGTCTCCGGCGTATTGCCGCCGAACCGGTACGGCGTGCCCACCAGCCCCAACGCGCGCATCAAGATGTTGTTGGCAGCGGCCGGGTCGGCCGGGGGGACCTGCGGCCATACGCGCGATGCCGGCGGTGGTGTGGCTGGGCGCCGGACCGGCGCTTGCGACGAACAACCGCCCAAGAGCAGCAGGCCCAGCAACAGGCTGGCCGCGACGCGCCGGCGGCGGGCGGCGAAAACTGGCGTGATATGCATGGAGCCGGGATAATGAGCGGTTCGAAAGGTCGCCATGATGGCGGCGCACCCGGCGGCCGACAAGCCGTCTTCCACCGTCTGCCACCGGGCAGCCTCATTCAGAGCCAGGCATGAAGATCGAAAAAGACAGCGTCGTCCGCTTCCACTACACCGTTTCCGAGATCGGCCAGGAGCCGATCGAGAGCTCCAAGGAGCGTGACCCGTTGGCGATCATGATCGGCCACGGCAACATCATCCCGGGCCTGGAAGCGGCCATGATGGACAAGCAAGCGGGCGAGAGCTTCGGCGTGGACGTCAAGGCGGCCGACGCCTATGGCGAATACCGCGAAGGCCTGAGTCAGCGCGTGCCCAAGAAGCATTTCGGCGCCACCAAGCTGGTGCCCGGCACCCAGGTCGTGCTGCAGACCAACTTCGGCCCGCGTGCGGTCACCGTGCAGAAGGTCGGCATGAGCGTGGTCGATGTGGACCTCAATCACCCCATGGCCGGCAAGGACCTGCATTTCGACGTGGAAATCATCGAAGTGCGTGAAGCCACCGCCGAAGAGCGCGACCATGGCCATGTGCACGGTGACGGCGGTCATCACCACTGAGATCGAGCAGGAATGTGGTTGCGCGCGAGTTGGGTCGACAGCGCACGGGTGCCCAACTGTCGTATGTCAGGCGTTGGGCGCTGCGACGTTGCATAAGATCCACGCATTGCTCGTCCCTCCACATCGGTGTGTCGCCGAGCTTGCGTGATTGCTGTTCCTGACGGCTCGCCCCACCGGCGGGCCGTTTGCATTCTGCGGCGCGCGCCGCCGCACCTGGTTGCCTGAGCCGTGATGACATCCCGCAACGCCTTGTTTCCCATTGCTGCGACCGAGCGCATCGTCGTGCTGGACGTCCTGCGCGGCGTGGCGCTGCTGGGCATCCTGCTGATGAACATGGAAGCCTTCGTCGGGCCGCTTGATCTGGCCATGACCGGCGTCGATCCGCATTGGCATGGTGCCGACCGTGTTGCCGATGCGCTGGTCTATGTGTTCGTGCAAGGCAAGTTCTACACGCTGTTTTCGTTGTTGTTCGGGATGGGCGTTGCGGTGATGGCGCAGCGCGCCGCGCAGGCCGGGCGCGCATTCTTCGGCCTGTATCTACGTCGCACCGTGGCGCTGCTGGCAATCGGCCTTGCCCATACCTTGTTGGTGTGGTCCGGCGACATTCTGGTGACCTATGCGCTGCTGGCGTTGCTGCTACTGAGCGCGCGCAACGTGCCAACGGTCACGCTGCCGTGGTTGGCCGCGTTGGTGTACCTGTGCGCACCTGGATTGACCCTGCTGTATGGCGTGGCCAGCGAACTGGCGCAGGCCGATCCTGCCGCGACGGTGCAGTGGAAAGCGGCGATGGCCGATGCCGCGCAGCAGGCACTGGCGAATGTACAGGCGCAGCGCGCCGCATTCGGCAGCGGCACCTATCTGCAGGCAACGGTGCAGCGATGGCATGACTTTCAGGAGGCCATGACCGGCCTCAGTATCAATGGCCCGTCCATGTTCGGCATGTTCCTGCTCGGTAGCTGGTTCGTACGCAGCGGCGCGATCGCCGCGCCCGAGCGCTTCCCGCGCTTGTTTGCAACACTGCGCTATGCCGTGTTGCCGCTCGGGCTGGGTGTGATGCTGACAAGTTATGCAGTGGAACCGTGGATCGATCCGGCGCGGCTGGACATGCGCCTGTCCTGTGCCTTCGCGCTGTCGCTGATCGCCGGGCCATTGATGTGCCTGGGCTATGCCGCATGGGTGGTGCGTTTAGCACCGCGCCTGTCGTGGGTTGCGCCAGCGGGGCGGATGGCATTGAGCAACTATCTGCTGCAATCGCTGGTGTGCACCGGCATCTTCTACAGCTACGGTCTGGGTTATTTCGAGCAGCTGCCGCGTGTGTGGCAATTGCCGTTCGCGCTGGTGGTGTTCGCGCTGCAGGTGCTGCTGAGCCGGTGCTGGCTGCATTGGTTCCGCTTCGGGCCGATGGAATGGCTGTGGCGCAGCGTGACCTATCTGCATATTCCGCCGATGTGGCGCAACGCCAAGCGCGCCGGGTAGCGCCTGCATGCGCACCGATCGCGATGATGTGGTGGTGATTGGCGCGGGCGCGATTGGCCTGGCCACCGCGCTGGCACTTGTCGAAGCGGGTCGGCAAGTACGTGTGCTCGATGCCGGTGCGCCCGGTGCAGCGACCTCTTACGGTAATTGCGGCACCATCACACCGAGCCATGCACCGCCGCTGGCGGCGCCCGGCATGCTTGCGCAGGCAGTGAAATGGATGTTCACCCCGGATGCGCCGCTGTATATCCCGCCACGTCTGGATCCCGGGTTATGGCGCTGGCTGCTGCGCTTTGCACAGCGTTGCAATGCAGGGGATTGGCAGTCCAGCGCGTATGCGCGCGCGGCGTTGCTGCACGATGCGCGGCAGCGCTTCGACGAGTGGGTGGTACGGTATGCGCTGGACTGCGAATTTCGCAGCGACGGGCTGGATTATGTGTTCGGCGACGCGCGTCGCTTTGCGCAGTATCGCGAAGAATGCGCACTGTTGGCGCAGTGGGGCATCCGGGCAGAGGTGATCGATGGTGCGGACTATGTGCGCCAGGATCCCGCATTTTGCGATGGTATTGTCGGCGCGATCCATTTCCCTGGCGATGCGCATCTGCGCCCGGAGCGTTACACCGCTGAGCTGGCGAGAGTGCTGCGCGCGCATGGCGTGGCGATCGATGCGCACTGCCGTGTGCAGGCCCTCGTGCCGGATGCAGCTGGAACCTGCGTGCAGACCGAGCATGGCAAGCGCTATGCGCGCGAGGTGGTCATCGCGACCGGGCCGTGGTCACCGGTGTTGGCGGCGCAACTTGGCCTGCGCTTGCCGGTGCAGGCTGGCAAAGGCTATTCGATCACCTACAGTGCGCCGCCGCTGATGCCGCGTCGCCCGGTAGTGTTGAAGGACCGCTGGGTGTTCGTGGTGCCGTGGCGCGACCGCCTGCGCATCGGCAGCACGATGGAATTTTCCGGGCGCAATACGCAGCTCAACGCCACACGCCTGGCAGCATTGGAGCGCGCGGCGGCCGAGTACCTGCATGCGCCGTGCGGTCCTGCCGTGATCGAACGCTGGTACGGATGGCGGCCGATGACCTGGGACGACCTGCCGGTATTGGGCGCAGTGCCGGGCCATCCTCACGTCTGGCTCGCAGCCGGGCATGGCATGCTCGGCATCAGCATGAGCACGGCAAGCGGACAATTGATGGCAGACCTGATCACGGGCCGCGCACCTGCGCTGGACCCGCATCCTTACCGGGCGGAGCGTTTCGCATGAGTGCGCGTTACGACTACGACGTGGTGGTTCTGGGCGGCGGCTCTGGCGGCCTTGCCGCAGGATTTCGTGCAGCAAAACATGGCGTGCGCGTTGCGATCATGGAACCCGGCGACTTGGGCGGCACCTGTGTCAACCTCGGCTGCGTGCCGAAAAAGGCGATGTGGCTGGCGGCCGATCTGGCCGGCAAGATCGAGTTGGCAGGGGCATTGGGATTTGCGGTGTCGCGCCCGACGCTGGCCTGGCAGGAGCTGGTCACGCATCGGCAGGGATATATCGCCAATATCCACGCCAGCTATCGACGCCGCCTCAATGAAGATGGTGTGGTGTTGATCCCGCAACGCGGTGTGTTGCAGGACCGCCACACCATCATGGGCAGCGACGGCGTGCCGGTGACCGCCGAGCACATCGTGATCGCCACCGGTGCACACCCGCTGCGCCCGGACGTGGAGGGTGCCGAACATGGCGAAGTCTCCGACGATTTCTTCAATCTCTGTCATGCGCCTGAGCAGGTCGCGATCATCGGCGGGGGATATATCGCGGTCGAAATCGCCGGGCTGCTGCAGGCCCTGGGGAGTCGCGTGCATCTGTTCGTACAAGGCGAACGCTTGCTGGAGCGCTTCGATGCGGAACTGACCTTGCAGTTGGCCGACAACCTGCGTCATCTGGGCGTGCGGCTGCATTTCGGTTTCACCACGACGGCGCTGGAGCGCGATGCGCAGGGGGCGCTGCGCGTGCGTGGTCATTCCGTGCATCCGCGCGAGCAGGGCAACGATGTCTTCGACAAGGTGTTCTTTGCGGCAGGCCGCCGCGCCAATACCGCCGGGCTGGGCCTGGACACGGTAGGTGTAGTACTCGGCGATAAGGGCGAAGTGGTAGTGGACGACGGGCAGACCACCAACGTGCCGAATATTCACGCGATCGGCGATGTCGGCGGCAAGGTCGGGCTGACGCCAGTGGCGATCGCTGCGGGTCGCAAGTTGATGGACCGCCTGTTCGGCAATCAACCGGATGCGCGGATGGACTACGAAGGCGTGCCAAGTGTGGTGTTTTCGCACCCGCCGCTTGGCACTGTCGGGCTGACCGAGGAACAGGCGCGCGCGCGTTACAACGGCGAGGTGCGCGTCTATCGCAGCAACTTCCGCCCGATGCTACACGCGCTGGCCGATGCGCCGCAGCGCAGTCTGTTCAAGCTGGTGTGCGCGGGCGAAGCAGAGCGTGTGGTCGGCCTGCATCTGCTGGGCGAGAGCGCAGACGAAATGCTGCAAGGCTTTGCAGTAGCGGTGAAGATGGGCGCGACCAAGCGCGACTTCGACGAGACCGTGGCGATTCATCCCACTTCGTCCGAAGAGATTGTGTTGATGCATTGAGGAACGGTGGCGTCGCTGTCGCGAATCGATGGTTGGTCGCCACGTGGCGGTGCATCAGGCGATGCCGCGATCAATGCCAGACTGCGCTATGGGATGGTAGCCGCACCCTCATCCGGCACTGCGCGCTACCTTCTCCCGATGGGAGAGGGCTTGCAACTTTCCCTTCGCATGAAGGGTTCGATGCGCACACGCACACCCATCACCTGGCATGCTTGTGCGATGTTCCAATCTCGCCATCTCACGCCGAGCCCATCTGCCAGCCTTGCTACGCGCGCCGGCTCCAAGGAGCAGGCGCTGTCTGGCGAGCAGGCGCGGCTGCGGATTCTTGAGGTGATCCGTGCGATTCCCGTGGGCGAGGTCGCCGGTTACGGGGAAGTTGCTCGGCGCGCCGGCTTGCCGGGCCGTGCGCGGCTGGTGGCGCACGTGCTCAGTGGTCACGATGACCCGCAGCTGCCCTGGCACCGCGTCTTGCGCAGCGATGGCCGGATCGCCTTGCCCGACGGCTCGGCGGGCTATCGCGAGCAATGCCAGCGCCTGCGCGCCGAAGGCGTCCAGGTGGAACGGGGCCGTGTGCGCCGTGCCAGTGCCGCGCAGCGCCTGGATGCGGCCGTATGGGGGCCTTCATAAGCTTGCCGTTATCATCGGCAGCACTCCGAAGGATGCCGCCATGCCTCAACTGCCGCCCATCACCAAAGCATTATTGATCGCCAACATCGGCTTGTTCCTGCTGCAGTGGGCGGTGGGCGACCTGGGTGCCGGCGTGCTGCCATCGGACAGCGTGTTGTCGTGGCTGATGTTGTGGCCGCTGTCCAACGGATTCGATGCGTTCTCGCCGGGCGCCAGCTTCATGCCCTGGCAGTTGCTGACCTACGCATTCCTGCATGGCGGCTTCAACCACCTGTTCTTCAACATGCTGGCGCTTTTCATGTTCGGCGCGCCGCTGGAGCAGACCTGGGGCCAGAAACGCTTTCTGACCTATTACCTGGTCTGTGCGGCCGGTGCCGGCGTGTGTCAGCTGTTGATGGCCTGGTTCACGCAAAGCGGTGCGCCGGTGGTGGGCGCGTCGGGCGGTGTGTTTGGCTTGCTGCTGGCCTACGGCATGCTGTTCCCGAATCAGCGCGTGATGCTGCTATTCCCGCCGATTCCGATGAAGGCGCGCACATTCGTGATCGTGTTCGGTGCGATCGAACTGTTCCTCGGCGCAACCGGCTGGCAGCCCGGTGTTGCCCACTTCGCGCATCTGGGCGGCATGCTGTTCGGCTGGCTGATGATCCGCTATTGGCGTGGCCAGTCGCCATTTGGTGGCAGCGGTGGAAAGAAGGGTGGTGGCAAGGGACGCAAGCCGCCGTTGCGCGTGGTGCGTTGAGGCAGGCAATGCGGCGTTGTTCCGCGTGATCAGCGGGAGCGGTCTTGGCCGCGATGGGCATTATCGGGAACACCTCATCGCGGCCAAGGCCATTCCTAGAAGAATGGCAGACGCAGAAGCCAGCACGGATCACGGACGACACGCCTTCCAACGAATGCCACAAACAAAAAAAAGAGCGCGGAATCCGCGCTCTTTTTTATTGCCTAACCTTTGCGAGGATCAGCGCCAGAGTTTGATCTGGTCTGCATCCACGCGCTGCATCGGTTGGCCGGCCTTGCAGCTGAACACTGCACCGAATTCCGGCAGGTTCGACAGCGGACCGTTGGTGCGCCACTGGCCCGGTGCGCGGATGTCGGCGCTTGCGCGCTGCACCGCTTCGTTGGGCGACAACTGCTGCGCCCACAGCCCGGCCCAGGCAGTGAAGAAGGCTTGCTTGTCCGCCTCGGTGGCTGCCGGCTGTGCCTTGTTGAACGCCTGCCAGGCCAATTCGATGCCGGCCAGATCGGCCAGGTTCTCTTCGGCGGTCTGCGCACCGTTGACCTTGGCATTGGGCACGCCCGGGTACGGGTAGGCCGAGAACTGCGTGGCGACCTTGTCGGTCAGCATCGTCCAACTGGCCTTTTCGGCCGGCGTCCACCAGTTGCGCAGTTCGCCCTTGGCATCGACCAGCGCGCCCTTGGCATCGATCGCACGGGTGATTTCGTGCGCGACCAGCGCACCGTAGGCGCCGTACCGCGCGGCCTGGGTACCGCCGGTGGTCAGCACCGGCGCTTGCAACACCGCGGCAGTGACGATCAGGCGGTTCTGCGCGATGTCGTAGGCCACCGCCGGCTGCTGCGGCAGCACGTCCCAGCGACGGTCGGCGTTGCCCTTGCCGATGCGCTTCATCTCTTCGCGGTGACGCCAGGTCGAGGCGATCAGCATGTTGCCGCCGAAGCTGCCGCGGCCCATCGGCTGCACGGTGTAATCCAGGTCGCGACGCGGCGCGCCGACTTCGATCTTCATTGCGGCCAGCTTGGCTTTGGCTTCGGCGATCACTTCGCCGTTGCCCCAGCCGCTGCGCTCCAGCGCGGCCAACTGCGCGTCGCGCAGCTGGTCGGCGATGGCTTCGGCCTGACGGCGGGTGTCGTTGCTCAGGTAGCGCGCCACGTACTCGCGCCCGAGCATCGGGCCGGCGGCGATATTGATCGCGTCCAGCACCTGCTGCCAGCGCTGCGGCGGCACCGCATCGCCACGCAGCAGACGGCCGCGGAACTGGTATTCGGCATCGTGGAAGCTCTTGGACAGGTACGGCGCCATGGCATCGCCCACGCGCCAGCGCAGGTAGGCCTTCCACTGTTCCGGCTTGATGCTGACGATCATGCTGTCGAGCTGCTTGAACATGGCCGGGTCGGCCATCGACACCAGATCGTCCTTGACGCCCTGCGCTTCCAGGAAGTCGCCCAGACGCAGGTTCTTGTACTGCTTGGTCAGTTCCTTGGTGGCGATCGGGGCGTAATTGTTGAACGGGTTGTTGATGCCTTGCACCGACTGCGCGCTACGCGCCAATGCGGTTTCGATCTGCAGCACGGAGGCGGCATCGGCGTCGAGCTTGTCGGCCGGGGTGCCGGTCAGCGCCAGGATCTGCTTGACGTAGGCGCGGTAGCGGCCCATCAGCGCCTGGGTGTCGGCATCGGTGCGGGTGTAGAACGCCGGATCCGGCAGGCCCATGCCGCCCTGCATGAAGTAGCCGATGTGGCGGTCCAGCGCTTTCAGGTCCACGTCCGGGCCGAAGTTGAAACCGACCGGAATACCGACCTGATGCAACGCCGCGATGGAAGCGGGCACATCCTTGGCCTTCTTGATCGCGTCGATGCGCGAGAGCAGGGGGGCGATCGGGTTGGAGCCGTCCTTTTCGACAGCTGCTTCGTCCAGGCCGCTGGCCCAGAAATCGCCAAGCAACTTCTGCACGTTGCCCTGCGGGGAATTCATCGATGCATCGAGCAACTCGCGCTGCTGCTGCAGGGCGCGCTCGGACAACTGGCCCAGCGCAGTGACGGCGCCGGCCTGCGGCACCGGGTTGGCCTTGAGCCAGCTGGCGTTGGCGTAGTCGTAGAAATTGGTGCAGGCCGCCGAGACGGCTGGAGCCTTGGGCGCTGCGGCCTTCTTCTTGCGAGCGGCGTCGGCGTCGGGGGCGGACAGCAGCGAGATCAGGCTGAAGCCAAGAGCGAGGGCAAGCGGACGAATGGTGGGCATCGAGAAGAAGGGTGGCCAGAGTAAAGTCGCCGGAGTTTAGCAAGGCTGCGTGCCATGCAGGCGGGCGGACGCTGTGGTTCGTGCTCGGTGCTGGCCGCTTGCATGAATGCGACAGGCCCGCGCATGCGGGCCTGTGCCTGGTGTCATCGTGCTGAAAGCGCTTGCAGCCGCCGGCGCGTCGGCCTACCAGATCACGACGCGGTCTTTCTCGGGCCGCACCATCGCATCGCCGGCCTTGCAGAAAAACGCGGTGGCGAAGGAGGGCATGTTCGAGGGCGGGGCAATGGCGCGCAGGTTGTCGGGCGCATGGGGGTTGCTCGCCAGGTAGACCAGCTGCTGCTGTTCGCGTGTGTGCCCACGCCAACTGCGCGCGAAGCTCAGGAAAAAGCGTTGATCCGGACTGTAGCCATCGATCGCGACAGCGCGCTCCGGGTGCGCGCGCAGATCTGCTTGCAACGCATCGTAGGCGACGTTGAGACCGCCCAGGTCGGCAATGTTCTCGCCCAAGCTGAGCTTGCCATTGACGTGCACCGTGGGGTGGCTGGGCAGCGGCGTGTAGGCATCGAACTGTTTGACCAGTCGCTCGGCGCGTTGCTCGAAAGCGTTGCGATCCTGCGGCGTCCACCAATCCACGTTGTTGCCGGCGCCGTCGAATTGTCTTCCCTCGTCGTCGAAGCCGTGCATGGCTTCATGCCCGATCACCGCGCCGATGCCGCCGTAGTTCAAGGCATCGTCTGCAGTGGCAGCGAAGAACGGCGGCTGCAGAATTCCTGCAGGGAAATTGATGGAATTGGTGCTGGGGTCGTAATACGCATTGACGGTCTGCGGCGTCATCGACCAGCGCGCGCGATCGGTGGGTCTGCCGATCTGGGCGATGTCGTAGTGGTAATTAAACTTCGCTGCTGCCTGCAGGTTGCGGTAATACGCGCCAGGTACGATCTCCAGCCCCGACCAGTCGCGCCAGGTGTCCGGATAGCCGATTTTTGGCAGGAACGTTTGCCACTTGGCGATAGCCTTGGCTTTGGTTTCCGGGCTCATCCAATCGACGTTTTCGATACGTGCCTTGAGCGCAACACGCACGTTGTCCACTAAGTCGCTCGCACGCTGTTTGGCTTCAGGCGTGAACACCTTGGCCACGTAGAGCTGCCCCAGCCCTTCGCCCATTGCGCCGTTGACCGCGCGCAACACGCGCTTCCAGCGTGGCTGCTGCTCGGGCTGCCCTGACAGGGTCTTGCCGTAGAACGCGAAGTTGTTGTCGACGAAGGCCTTGCTGAGCTGCTTGGAAGCGTCATCGATGGTGTGGAAGCGTAGATAGGCCTGCCATTGTGCGATCGGCGCGTGTGCCAGCTGGCGATCGAATTCACCGAAGAAGCGCGGCTGCGACAGGGAAAAGCCAGCACCACTGCGGATGCCTTGCGCAGCGAAGAAACCGGTCCATGAAAAGTGCGGAGTGAGTTTGTCGGCCTCTGCCGTGCTGACGAAGTGATACTGGTTTTTGGGGTCGCGCGCCTCGACACGTGTGAGTGAGGCGGCAGCCAGCCGCGTTTCGAGGGCGAGCACCTCGCTTGCCTGTGCCCTGGCAGCGTCGGCGGTGCTGCCGGTGAGCTCGAAGGACCTGGCGATATAGGCCAGATAGGCCTCGCGAATGGCCGCGTATTCGGGCGCGGTGTAGTACTCCTTGGTCGGCAGGCCGAGTCCATCTTCTTGCGCGAACCCGATTTGCCTGTCGGCATATTTGAAGTCGGCATGCGCGCCGAAAGTGAACACCAGCGCATCGCCTTCGGCAAAACGGCGGGTGATGTAGTCGGCAACGTCCTTGCTTGAGCTCAGTGCAGCAATTGCGTCGAGCTGTGGCCGGATCGGCTGGTCGCCGGATGCTTCGATGGCCGCTTCATCCATGCCGGAGGCATACAGCACGCCGATCTTGTGGGCGACAGGATTGGCTTGCTTGTCCGGCTGTTTCGCTGCGTCTTCGGCAATCTGGCGTTGGGTGGTCAGGCTGTTCTCCACGAGCACATCAGAGACGCCCCAGCTGGTACGGTCGGCCGGAATGGGATTGGCTTTTTTCCAACGGCCATTGACGAAATCGTCCAGGTTCTGGCATGCGCTGGTGGCTGCATCCAGTTCACTGATATCGAACCCAGGTTTCGCCGCCGCTGGCGTCGCTGCAGGAGCCGACGTGACGGTGTTGTCCTGCGTGCTGCTGGTATCCGCTCCGCGTTGGCAGCCCGTCAGGGCGCCCATCAGGGCAAGGGCAAGCATGGAGGTCTTGGTGGGTGACATGGGCGCCAGTCGCTGGGATGAACGCCGAGCATAAGCGGACCCATCCACAGGGGCGCATGCGTTGAGTTTTGTTGAGGCTTGCATGCAGGCGGGATTGCAGATCGCGGCGCATCGCAGCCGGTAGTGCGGGTCTTGAGGCCAGTGCGCGATTGGGGCACGCGTCGCGATGGCTTCGTAGACGCATCCGCGCCACATGCAACGGCGTGGTACGCAGCTGTCGACAGGTGCGTGGAGCCATCGTTGGCCGGTGCCAAGAGAGTCTGCCTCAGTCGTTGGTGCAGGCTGTCGCTGTATGGACGGAGAGCGCGCCTGGAAAAGCGAGTGCCCAAAAAAAGGGCGGCAATCTTTCGATCGCCGCCCGTTGTTCTACAGCGACTGCGCAGTTACCAGATCACAACCTGCTTGTCGCCCTGACGCACCATCGCATCGCCCGCCTTGCACGAGAACGCAGCGGCGAATGCCGGCATGTTCGACGGTGCACCGATGGCGCGGAAGTTGGCCGGCGCGTGCGGGTCGGTTTTCAGGCGCACTAGCAGTTCTTCCGGGGTGAAGTTGCGACGCCACACCGTGGCCCAGTTGAGGAAGAAGCGCTGGTCGCGGGTGATGCCGTCGGTCTTGGGGTCGTCCTTGCCGGCGGTGGCGGTCTTCATCGCGTCGTAGGCGGTGTTGAGGCCACCCAGGTCGGCGATGTTCTCGCCCAGGGTCAGGTCGCCCTTGACCTTGTCGCCAGCTGGCGTGCGGTAGCCGTCGAACTGCGCCACGAGCTTGCCGGTGCGGGCCTTGAACGCGGCCAGATCCTTCTGCGTCCACCAACCCGGATCGGGGATGAAGTTGCCGTCGGCACCGAAGCGGCTGCCCTGATCATCGTAAGCGTGCGTCATTTCGTGGCCGATCACTGCACCGATGCCGCCGTAGTTCATTTCCTCCGGCGCATTCGGGTCGAAGAACGGCGGCTGCAGGATCGCCGCCGGGAACACGATCTCGTTCTGCAATGGGTTGTAGTACGCGTTGACCGTCTGCGGGCTCATGCCCCATTCGGTCTTGTCCACCGGCTTGCCGATCTTGGACAGGTTCCACTTGTAGTTGAACTCCTGCGCGGCCATCACGTTGCCCAGGTAGCTGTCGCGGCCCGTGCTCAGACCGTTCCACTCACGCCACTTTTCCGGATAACCGATCTTGGGCGTGAAGCTTTCCCACTTGGCAATGGCCTTGGTCTTGGTCTCCGGGCTCATCCAGTCCAGCTTTTCGATGCGGGCCTTGAGCGCGGTACGCAGGTTGGTCACCAAGGTCTCCATTTTGGCCTTGGAATCGGCCGGGAAGGCGACCTTGACGTACATCTGGCCCAGCGCTTCGCCGGCCTGACCGTTGATGGTGGCCAGCACGCGCTTCCAACGCGGCTTGATTTCCTTCTGGCCGCGCAGGGTCTTGTTGTAGAACGCGAAGCTTTCATCGACAAACGGCTGGCTCAGGAACGGCGAAGCGCCATCGACGGTGTGGAAGCGCAGGTAGGCGCGCCAGATCGCCGGGTCGGTGTCGGCGATCATCTTGCTCACTTCCTGGTGGAAGGCCGGGATCGCCAGCGAGAACATCTCCGGCGTGGCCACGCCTTGCGACTTGAAGAACTCGGTCCATGACCAGTTCGGGGTGAGCTTGTCGGCATCGGCCGGCGAGATCGGGTTATAGGCCAGCGAAGCATCGCGCGACATCTGGGTGCTGGTCTTGGAGACCTTGGCCAGACGGGTTTCGAAGTCAACGACTTGCTTGGCCTGCGCGGCGGCATCGGCCGTGGCCACGCCGGACAGTTCCAGCACCTTGGCGACGTGCGCCTGGTATGCCTCCAGCTTGGCCTTGTTGGCGGCGCTGGTGTAGTACTCCGGGTCCGGCAGGCCCAGTCCGCCCTGCATGGCGTAGGCGATGTGCTGGCTGGACTTCTTGAAGTCCGCTTCGGCGCCGAAGCTGAAAAGCGCGTTATTGCCCTTGGCTGCGCTGGTGCGCAGATAGTCGACCAGCTTGGCCTGGTCGCTGATGGTGTCGATGGCGGCCAGCTCCGGCTTCAGCGGCGCGATGCCCTGCGCGTTGATCTTGGCTTCGTCCATGCCGGTCGACCACAGGTCGCCGACGATTTTCTCCACGCCCGTGGCCTTGCTGTCGGCTGCGGCTTGTTCCACCAACTGCCGCTGGATCGCATTGGAGCGCTCGTCGAGCATCTCGAATGCGCCCCAGCTGGTGCGGTCGCTCGGCACCGGGTTGGCGGCCAGGAACTTGGCATTGGCGTAGGCGTTCAGATCGGTGCAGGCGTTGCTTTTGGGGTCCAGGTCGGCCGCGGTGAACTGGTTCACTGCCGGCAGCTTGCTCTGGTCAAGGGTCAGCGTCTTGGGTGCCGCCGGGGTGGTGGCCGCAGTGTCGCCCGCAGGGGCGGCCGGCGCGGTGTCTTCGGATTTCTTGCAACCGCTCAGGGCAGTGGCCACGGCCAGGGTCAGCGTCAATAAATGAGGTGTACGAATCACAAAGGACTCCAGAAGCATCAATGGGAAGCCCCGTCGCCGGGGCCATGGCCGGCACTCTACGCCTCGCCAGCCGGATGGCATGGTGTCGAAGGTCATGGGTGCGGCGTGTGCAGGATCGGGCGGGAGGGCCTGGCTTTTGGCTCAGTGGATGCCGGAACTTCATTTGGGACAGCCTTGAAGATCGCCAGCAGGGTGTCGGTGGCGGCTTGGATGCACCTCACGGGAAGCCGTCAGCGGGGTGTGTCGGCGCGCTCGACCCACTTCACGTCATAAGAGGGGCATTTGCCGCACTGAGCATCGGCTGCGACTTTTGCGGCAGCTGGCCTTCGTCCCATCAGCTGCACTGGCGGCGTCGTGTTTAGCTCGGCACTGGCGGCCGACTGCGCAGACCGGCTGTTGTTGCCGGATAGTCGGCGCGGGCGAGCGGTGCTATACACACGGGCATGCCCATGGCCTCTGACCCCTTGGATGCACTGATCATCGGCGCCGGCCACAACGGCTTGGTGTGCGCTGCGTATCTGGCCAAGGCCGGTAAACGCGTGCTGGTGTTGGAAGCGCGCAATGTGGTCGGCGGCGCAGCGGTGACCGAGGAATTTCATCCGGGCTTCCGCAATTCGGTGGCCGCCTACACCGTGTCGCTTCTGCAGCCCAAGGTCATCGCCGATCTGGCGCTCGAGCGCCACGGCCTGCGCGTGGTGCCGCGACGGATCAACAATTTTCTGCCGCTGCCCAATGGCGACTATTTGTTGGCTGGCGCAGGCCGCACGGTGCAGGAGGTCGCCAAGTTTTCCGCACGGGATGCGACGGCATTGCCCGCTTACGAAGCGCGGTTGGAGCAACTGGCCGATGTCTTGCGCGCGCTGGCCTTGCAGCCACCGCCTGAGGTCACCGATGGCGGCTGGTTGCGGGCATTGCCGCAGCTATGGCGGGCGGGCAAGGTCGGCCTGCAGGTGCAGGGCTTGTCGCTGAGCTTGCGCCAGGAGCTGTTGGACCTGTTTACGATTTCAGCAGCGGAGTATCTGGATCGCTGGTTCGAGAGCGCCCCGATCAAGGCCTTGTTCGGTTTCGATGGCATCGTCGGCAACTACGCCAGCCCTTACACGCCCGGCACCGCGTACGTGTTGTTGCATCATGTGTTCGGGCAGAGCAACGGGGTCAAGGGTGCCTGGGGCCACGCCGTCGGTGGTATGGGGGCGATCACTCAGGCCATGGCCGCCAGTGCGCGCGAACACGGGGTGCAAATCCGTACCGGCTGCGCGGTGGAACACGTGTTGGTGGATCAGGGGCGTGCGGTCGGTGTTGTTACTGCGGACGGAGAGATAGTCCACGCCCGCGCCGTCGTGGCCAACGTCAATCCGAAACTGTTGTATCAGCGCCTCATGCGGCCAGATGACGTGCCTGCGGCAACGCGCGAGCGGATTGCGCATTACCGCTGCGGATCGGGTACGTTCCGCATAAATGTCGCACTCTCGCGCCTGCCGGATTTCACTGCATTACCCGGCAATGGCGATCATCTGACTGCCGGCATCATCCTGGCACCGAGCCTGGACTATATGGACCGCGCCTGGCACGACGCGCGCGCTTTCGGATGGTCGCGTGAGCCGGTGGTCGAATTGCTGATCCCCAGCACCCTGGACGCCACCCTTGCGCCGCCAGGTCAGCATGTCGCCAGCCTGTTCTGCCAGCACGTGGCACCGCAACTGCCCGACGGCAGGCAGTGGGACGACCACCGCGACGAGGTGGCCGATCTGATGATCGCCACGGTCGAGCGCTACGCACCTGGATTTGCGGCATCGGTGCTGGGCCGGCAGCTTCTGAGCCCGCTCGATCTCGAACGCATCTTCGGCCTGGTCGGCGGCGACATCTTCCACGGCGCCCTCAGCCTCAATCAACTCTTCAGCGCACGCCCGCTGCTGGGGCAGGGGGCCTATCGCGGCGCGCTGCCTGGGCTGTATTTGTGCGGGTCGGGGACACATCCAGGTGGTGGAGTGACTGGTGCGCCTGGACATAATGCGGCGCGGGTGATTTTGGCTGGGTGAGAGCTCCTTAAAACGTGACGCATAAAAAAGGCCTCTGAAATCAGAGGCCTGGAGCAAGAACATCCACTGCAACGGAAGCGCCATTGAGACGCTTCCGTTGCCGACGATCAGAAGTCGTAGGATGCCGAGAGACGAACGAAGCGCGGCGTATTGAAGGAGAACGTATCGGTTCCGATCCCGTAGGTGTTGGACACCGTGGAAGGTGCGGTCTCGTAGACACCGTTCACGCGCAGCACGTCGCGCTGGTTGAGCACGTTGAAGACCTGCAGTCCCAACGCCAACTTGTGGTCGGCGAAGCTCGGACGATAGGTCACGCCCAGATCCAAGTTGGTTGTCCAAGGCGTGCGGCCTGCATCGCCCGGCCGCGACGGCTGACCACCGCAGTAGTGATACGCCGAGCCATAGCTGATCGGATCACTCTCGTCGGTGCCGAAATAACCAAGGCAGGATTTTGGCGTTCCGGACATGACGCGCAACGTGGCAGACGCCATCCATTCTGGCGTCAGCTGATAGGCGCCGAAGGCCTTGAGCTGATGACGACGGTCGTTAGCCAGGCTGCCGCCTGCGTAGTACATGAGAGCCGCGGCGTCCCAATCCTGGGTCTTGGACACATCGGATTGACCGATATCCGACTTCACCTGACCCTCGGTGTTGCCGTAGCTGTGCGACCAGGTGTAATCGACGCGGCCATACCACTTCTCATCGAAGGGGTGTTCCAAGAACAGGTCGACGGCGACATAGTTACGGCGTGCTTTGTCGGTGAAGCCCCAATCGGACTGGGACATGCGCACGCTGGTGTAGCCAGAACCATCGACATTGCGCAGTTTATAGGTATTGGTCTGCCCTGGGTTGAACATCACGCAGCCGGGAATGCTGACCGCATCCACATCGCCGCCCTGGGCGGTCAGCTTGTCACCGATTTTGGCGGTGTCACAGACGTCGTCGATGGCCGACTGCAGTTTGCGATAGGTGAACTTGGCACCAGAGTTCCAACTTGAACCGAGTGTCTTTTCGAAGCCGACCAAGAACTCGTCCTGGTACTGCGACTTGAGATCCGTCGGAGCAAAGGAGTTTGGATCGGGAGCCTGGCCGTACTCGCCGTTGGAAGACACCGGGCCAGGGCCAAGCGAACGCAGGCCGGTGGGCTCGCCATTTGCGTCGATACCGGTGTAAGCGAAGTATTCGTCGGTGTAGGTGGACGCCGACGCGCCACGAATCGCTACGCTGTTAGGCAACGCGAGGTAGTACCGCCCCAGATTGGCGAACACCTTCAACGAGGAGTCGCCGAAGACGTCCCAGCTGGCGCCAACACGCGGTGCCCACTGGTCGCCGCTGTCAACATAAGCAACATGGTCGCTATTAAAGTTGGTGAACTTGTCATTGCGGATGCCGAGCGTCAGCAACCAGTTGTCGCTGACTTGCCAACGATCTTCTAGGTAATAGGCTTTCTGTTCCACGGCCATGCTGGTCGTGGTGGTGAAAATGCGGCGCTGTGCGTAGTAACCATTGCCGCCGGACGGACCGACTCCCAGACCGGGCCGGATGGCTTGCGTGGGATCGGTTTGGCGACCGTAGATCCACTGATAACCGGGACCGGTAGTACGCACGCCTTCGTCGTAGGCGTTGAAGTACATGTTGTCCACGCCAGCGGTCAGGTCGTGGTTGCCCAAACGGTATTCCAGTTCTACACGGAGGCTGCGGGTTTTGTTCGTCGGGTCGTCGGCTTTGGCGCGGTTGGTGGTCTGGTTGTTGCCAATCGGTTGCCCGCCAGTGATTGCCGGATCCTGGTTGGTAAAACTTCCGAGGAATGGCAGATCCGAGACCAGTCGATTGAATTGCTTGTTTTCCTGCTTGCTGCGGCCCCATGTGGCGCTCAGCGTCAGGTCATCGGTGATGTAGCCGGTGTACTTGAAGATGTCATAGGTGTCCTTGATCTTGAACGTATCCGGATAGGTGCCGGTGGCCGCACCGCCAGAAAGACTGTCGTAATCGAAGGATGTGTAATACCCGGAGCGGCGATCCGTGTTCTGGACGCGCGTATATTCCAGGATATTGTTGTCGTTGATGTTCCAGTCGATCTTGCCGTAGAACTTTGGCGAGCTGTAGTCGTAGTTATTGCGCGCCTGGGTGCTGTCGGTGAACGCATTGGTCGTCACGCCGTCGGTCTTATCGGTTTCGCCGGCGACAAAAACAAACAGCCTGTCTTCGATCAGCGGACCACCGGCGTAGGCGCTATACACCGTACGGGTCTGGGTGTTGTCCTTTCCGCTGCGATAGAGCGTACCCGGTTGGCTACGATCGGTGTACTCGAAGTTCGTGGGCAGCGTAGCGTTCGGGAACCAGACATCGCCACGCGAACTTGCAAGTGCCTTCGGCTCCCATACCGCCTGTGCACCGAAGTGCCATTCGTTGGTGCCGCGCTTGCCGACCTGGCTGATCACGCCACCGGTTGAACGGCCGTAGCGCGAGCTATAACCACCGGTATACGTTTCCTGCTGGTCGATCGCGCCATAAGGCAAGCTCACGCCGCCAAGATTGCTGAGCGGGTTGCTGACGTTGAAGCCGTTGATGTAGTACGCGTTCTCGGTAACGCCGGAACCGCCGAAAGACACCACCGAGCGCGAACCGTTATTGAACGCGCCGCTGCCAGCGACCGCACCCGGTGCCAGCAACGCGATCGCTTCGGCGCTACGTCCCAGCGGCAAGGTGGCCAACTGCTCGGAGGTGATCACCGAACGCGAGCTGGTAGAGCTGACATCGATCTTCGGTGCATTAGCGGCGGTGACGGTGATTGCACCGAGCGTGGTTGCATCGGCATTGCTACCCGAAGTACCTGCGCCAGCGAAGGACACTTCCGTGCCCGAGCCAACGCGCAGCTGCACGTTTTTGCGGGTGTCGACGACCTGGTCGCCGCGCTTCAAAGTGACGGTGTAGGCACCCACCGGCAGCGAGCCGAGCGTGTAGCGGCCATTGGCGTCGATGGTGATGGTGCGGCTGAGGCCGGTGTCGCTCTGCACGACAATCGTGCTGCCGGCTTCGGACGGGGCGCTGCCGTAGATGCTGCCGGTGGTGCTTTGCGCGTAGACCGCGCCGTTGGTTAGGCAAGCACCGAGCACAACGGCAAGGGCGGTGCGTTTGAGGACTTGGCGACGCAACTGATTGCTCATTCCTGACCTTTTCAACTGAAGTTCGGATAAGGGGCGGTCATCGGGGAGTCAGATGGCCTTAACCCGAACGTAATGAATGCCTGCTATGCAGTGCAAGCTTTTGAAACGATTTGTTAATGAAATAGTCCTGATCCGCGTCGAAAGTGAGGAATTCGGCACAAAATGGCGCCGCGCAACACATCTAAACAAACGACCTCGAGCGACACGCGCGAGTTAATGGTTACGTTCGATACAGTTTGCGTCGCGTCGCAAGCGAGCTCAGCGTCGATCACAGTGTTCCGGCGGCGAGCGAAGATCAGCAGGTGTGCCAAATCCGCAAAAAGCCCCGACAAGCGGGGCTTTTTTCTATGTGCATCAAGCCATCAGAAGCTCACCGGCGTTCCCAGGTAGAAGAACCGGCCCACGTTGTCGTACAGCGCAGAGGTGAAATCCTAGCCGACGTAGCTGCCACACCAGACCGTACGACAGGCGGCGCGCGTGCTCCGGCTTCACGTCCGCATCTGTCGCCGCTCACGCCGGAGCGAGTGGAGGTACGAGTGGAGATAAAGGTGTCGATCCAGCCCACCCGGATGCCCAGCACCCTGCCGTTGGCCTGGCGCAATGCCACATCGCACATCCAGTCGAGCCGCTACACTCACGCCCTTCTTTTGATGCAGCGCCGAGCGATGCTCAAGTCGCTCGCGCCGTAGCACACGACAAGTCGAGTAAGCGATGAACACGATGGTTGAAGTTGGTTGCGTGGCGGCAGTCGCTCTGACAGGGGCGGCTCGCGCATGACGGGCGAACGCAGAGTTGCAGCGCATGCGGTGCAGGGCGCGTTGGCGCCGCACCCGCGCATCCGCAATGTCATTGCGGTGGGGTCGGGCAAGGGTGGGGTAGGTAAGTCCACCACCGCGGTGAATCTGGCGCTGGCGCTGCGCCAGCTCGGCGCGCGGGTGGGTGTGCTGGATGCCGATATCTATGGCCCCAGCGTGCCGGCGATGCTGGGCCTGAGCGGGCGGCCGGACAGCCCGGACAACAAATCGATCGAGCCCCTGCGCGCGTTCGGGATCGAGGCGATGTCGATCGGTCTGCTGGTCGATCAGGACACTCCGATGATCTGGCGCGGGCCGATGGCCACTTCCGCCCTGACCCAGCTGTTCAACGATACGCTGTGGGACGACCTGGACTATCTGCTGATCGACCTGCCGCCCGGCACCGGCGACATCCAGCTGACCCTGTCGCAGAAGATTCCGGTGGCCGGCGCGGTGATCGTGACCACGCCGCAGGACATCGCCACGCTGGATGCGCGCAAGGCGCTGAAGATGTTCGAAAAGGTCGAGGTGCCGGTGCTGGGCATCGTCGAAAACATGGCGGTGCATACCTGCAGCAACTGCGGCCACCGCGAGCATCTGTTCGGCGAAGGCGGCGGCGAACGCATGGCAGCGCAGTACGGCGTGCCCTTGCTGGGCTCGTTGCCGCTGGAGATCGCAATCCGCGAGCAGGGCGATGCCGGCCAGCCGATCGTGATCGCAGCGCCGGACTCTGCGGCTGCGCAGGCCTACCTGGCCGCAGCCAGGCGCTTGTCGGAAGAGTTGGGCAAGCGTCCGCGCGCCAGCATCCCGATTTCCGCCTCGCTGCTGTAACGCGTCGGCCGGCCTCCGGTGCCGGCCGCTGGTAGAATTCGCCGTCTTCGCGCGGGCCGCTCGGCCCGCCGCCTTCCGTCTTCAAGGAACACCGCATGAGCATCAAGAGCGACCGCTGGATCAAGCGCATGGCCGAGCAGCACGCGATGATCGAGCCGTTCGAGCCCGGCCAGATCAAGCACGATGCCGCCGGCCAGCGCATCGTCAGCTTCGGCACCTCCAGCTACGGGTATGACGTGCGTTGCTCGCGCGAGTTCAAGGTCTTCACCAACATCAACTCGACCATCGTCGACCCGAAGCACTTCGACCCGGGCAGCTTTGTCGACATCGAATCGGATGTCTGCATCATCCCGCCGAACAGCTTCGCACTGGCGCGCACGGTGGAATATTTCCGCATCCCGCGCGACACGTTGGTGGTGTGCCTGGGCAAGAGCACCTATGCGCGCTGCGGCATCATCGTCAATGTGACCCCGCTGGAGCCGGAGTGGGAGGGTCATGTGACGCTGGAATTCAGCAACACCACGCCGCTGCCGGCGCGCATCTACGCCAACGAAGGCGTCGCGCAGATGTTGTTTTTCCAGTCCGACGAAGTCTGCGAGACCTCGTACAAGGACCGTGGCGGCAAGTACCAGGGCCAGACCGGCGTGACCCTGCCGCGCACTTAGAGCAGCGACCCAAACGACTGCGCTCACCGCAAGGCGGGCGCGGCCGGTGCCCGGAATCGGCACGTACCACGCATACACGGCGGTTCCTCCGCGCCATCCACGCCCACCGGGCGACTGCTCGTTACGTTCTGTTAGACGCCATAGAAGAAGGATCCGCAGTGCCTTCAGCAGGTCGCGGCAGCCTTCTCGCGGTAGCGCAGTAATTGGCGCACGCCAGCGGCGATGAGAAACACCGGCCACCAGGTTGCGATCAGGTTGCCGACATCCATATGGGCCAGGCCCAGGTTGTCCAGCAGGAACAGCGCGCCCAGGACGATCAGGAACAGGGCGGGGATCAGGCGGTACTTCATGGCGATGTCCTCGTTGGGTGTGAGGCCATGCTGCGCCGGATGCACCCGCCGATCAGGTGCCGGAAGTCAACAATCGCAGATGACAAACGTCATGTCGCCAGCGGCATGCGGTGGCGGAGGTGTGGGCGTTGCTGCATGTGATTGGCCGTTGCCGACGCGACGGCCGATGCAGTCTGGTCGCAGACGTCAAGTTTCGAAGCGCAAGCGACAGCGTTCCAGGCGTTGCCCGTACCCTCATCCGCCCCTTCCGGGCACCTTCTCGCGATGCGAGAAGGGCGCTGCGGTGAGCGAAAGACTGCACTGGCTCTGCTCAGGACAGAGCTGAACCCGTCCAACCCTGCAGCAACCGATGCGTACGGAAAGCGTGGGTAAGAGATCGATCGTTGATTGAACTGCCACGAGCGCAATAGCAACGACGCGATCAAGCGTCGCGCCTGACCTCAACGCGCAAGCGCCAATCCTGCCCAGCCGCTGGAATATCAGCAGCGCCAGCAGCCCGCTCTAATCACTCACAATCTCAACTCCCCCCTCCCGGTCCCGCCTACTTTCCGCGCCCGAACAGCATGCCGATTCCGCAAGCAACCAAGGCGGCCGGCCACCAGGTAGCGATCAGACGACCAATACTCAGATTGGTCCAGCCCAGGTTGTTGGCCAGGAACAGCAGGCCGACGAGGATCAGGATCAGCGCGGCGACGACATTGGATTTCATGCGGGAGACTGGTTGAAAGACAGGCGCCTATCGTAGCCGCTGCGCCCACGCTGCGACATGGTGCTGCAACGTGTCGGGCGCAAAGCGCTGCGCACTGCCGCTGCCCCAGACGGGACCCGGCCAGGCCGCATCGCCGGGATGGCGACCGACCAGATGCACGTGCAGCTGCCGCACGATATTGCCCAGCGCGCCAATATTGAGCTTGCTGACCGCAGGTTCGACGCGCAGCAACTGCGAGAGCTGGTTGACTTCGGCCAGCAACAAACGCTGCTGGCCACCATCCAGATCGATCCACTCACTGACATCGGCCACCCGCGGAACGAGCACCAGCCACGGGAAGCGCGCATCGTCCATCAGCCGCACCTGCGACAGCGGTCCGTCGGCGACGAACACGCTGTCCGCCGCCAGGCGCGGATCGAGCTGAAAACCGCCCGCAGGCGCGCCTGGTGCGGTGTCGCTCATCCCAGGTGCGCTGCGAAGAAGCCCAGGGTGCGCTCCAATGCACGCTCGGCGCTGTCGGCATCGTAGTGGGTCGGGTCGATGCTGCGGTTGAAGGCGTGCCCGGTCGGATACACGAAGGTTTCCATCTGCGGCAGCTTCTCGCGATGGGCCTGGATCGCCTCGGGCGGGATGCTGGCATCGCGCTCGCCAAAGTGGAACATCACCGGTGCCTTGGGGGTTTCGTCCAGCAGCTGGGTGTTGCGGCCGCCGTAATAGCTCACCGACGGCAGGCCCAGGCGAATCGCCGACAGCAGTGCCACCGAGCCGCCCCAGCAATACCCCACCGTGCCGACCTTGCCGGCGCGGGTCAGCAGGGTCGCTGCGGATTTCACTACTTCCACCGCGCGCTCGAGGCCCACTGCATTGGCCAGCGCCAGGCCGCGCTGGACGCTTTCCTGGTCGTACGGCAGCTGCACGTCTTTTTCTTCGAGGTCGAAGAAGGCCGGTGCCAGCACTTCATAGCCGCGTGTGGCGTAATCATCGGCCACTGCGCGGATGTGTTCGTTGACGCCGAAGATCTCTTGAATCACCACCAGGCCGCCGCGCGGGCTGGAAGCAGGTGTGGCGTGCCAGGCGGCAACCTGGCCGTCGGGGGTGTCGAGCGTGGTCCAGTGACCCATGGAAACTCCTGCTGAAGGACGGGGGCGCATTATCGACCGGATTGGCGGCGCGGAAGGTGAGGGTTCCGCTAAGATGAACTCGCTTGCGCGGCATGCGGCTCAGAGCATTGCTCACGCACCGCTATAATTGGGCCGCTCAGGCCCCAGGCCGCTCCGTTCCCAGGCTCCTGCTTCCATGTCCCAGCTGAACCCCAAAGTCGGCTTCGTCAGCCTTGGCTGCCCGAAGGCGCTCGTCGATTCCGAACGTATCCTCACCCAGTTGCGCGTGGAGGGTTACGACATCGTGCCCAGTTACGACGCTGCCGATGTGGTGGTGGTCAACACCTGCGGTTTTATCGATTCTGCGGTGACCGAGTCGCTGGACGCGATTGGCGAGGCGATGAACGCCAACGGCAAGGTCATCGTCACCGGCTGCCTGGGCAAGCGCCCGGAGCAGATCCGTGAGGCGTACCCGCAGGTGCTGGCGGTGTCCGGCCCGCAGGACTACCAGAGTGTGATGGAGGCGGTGCACGCTGCCTTGCCGCCGCGTCACGACCCCTTCGTGGATTTGGTGCCGGACTACGGCATCAAGCTGACCCCGCGCCATTACGCGTATCTCAAAATTTCCGAAGGCTGCAATCACCGCTGCAGCTTCTGCATCATCCCGTCGATGCGTGGCGATCTCGTCTCGCGTCCGGTGGATGAAGTCTTGCGCGAGGCCGAACGGCTGGTCCGCGGTGGCGTCAAGGAATTGCTGGTGGTCTCTCAGGACACCTCGGCTTACGGCGTGGATCTGAAATATGCCGAGCGCCCGTGGCGCGACCGCATGTACCAGACCCGCATGAAGGCGCTGTGCGAGGGCCTGTCGGAGCTGGGCGTGTGGACGCGCCTGCATTACGTGTATCCGTATCCGCACGTGGACGACGTGATTCCGCTGATGGCCGACGGCAAGCTGCTGCCGTATCTGGACATCCCGTTCCAGCACGCCAGCCCGCGCATCCTCAAGTTGATGAAACGTCCGGGTGCAGTGGAAAAGACCCTGGAGCGCGTGCAGCGCTGGAAGGCGATGTGCCCGGAGATCACCGTGCGTTCGACCTTCATCGTCGGTTTCCCCGGCGAGACCGATGCCGAGTTCGAATCCTTGCTGGACTTCCTGGATCAGGCGCAGCTGGACCGCGTCGGTGCATTCGCGTATTCGCCGGTCGATGGCGCCAGCGCCAACGCCTTGCCGGACCCGGTTCCGGAAGAAGTGAAGCAGGAGCGCCTGGCACGCTTCATGGCCAAGCAGGCGGAGATCTCTGCGTTGCGTCTGGAAGCCAAGATCGGCAGCGTGCAGCAATGCCTGGTGGATCTGATCGAAGACGACATCGCCGTGGCGCGCTCACGCGCCGATGCGCCGGAGATTGATGGGCTGGTGCATATCCAGAACGGCGGCGAGCTCGGGTTGAAGGTGGGCGATCTGGTCGACGTGGAAATCACCGACAGCGATGAGCACGACCTGTTCGGTGATGCACTGCCGGCGAACGCCGCAATCCAGCAAGGGCGCCCGTTGAATCTGCAGATGGTGTGATCGGCGTGTGCTGCAACGCCGACGCGCTCCGGTTAAACCCAGAACGTGTTGCTCTGTAGGAGCGCGCTGGCGCGCGATGCAGGCTGACCGCTAAAGCCACATCGCGCGCAGGCGTTTCGATAGGTCAGCCATTTGCGGGCAGCTGCCGACTACGGAGTTGCGTAGTCCACCGACACCACCACAAAGGTGTGCTTGCCGGCCGGTAATTGCGCGTCGAATTCGTCGTCCACGCGCTTTTTCAGCAGCGCGCGCGCCAGCGGCGAATCGATGCTGATCCAGCCGCGTCCGGCATCGGTTTCGTCCGGGCCGACGATGCGGTAGCGCAGCAGCTCGCCGCTGTCGGCATCTTCCAGTTCCACCTGCGCGCCGAAGAACACCGCATTCGGGTCGGTGGGCGCCGTATCCACCACCCGCAGCGCTTCCAGGCGCTTGCTCAGATAGCGCACACGGCGGTCGATCTCGCCGAGCTGCTTCTTGCGATAGGTATATTCCGCATTTTCCGAGCGGTCGCCTTCTGCGGCTGCCGCCGCCAGTGCGCGAACCACCTCGGGCCGACGCACGCGCCACAAGTCGTCCAGCTCGGCCTTGAGGCGGGCATGGCCTTCGGGCGTGATCAGCGCGGTGCTTTTTTCGGCAGGTGGGCGCCAACGGCTCATGGGCTGGGTAGGTTCGGACGGCGGGGCCGCGATGCTAGCGCGCATGACGTGCTTGCGCATCTGCCGCCGCACAGCGAAGCTTTGCGCCATTCTCGGACACGGACGTCGTCATGTTGATCATGCCGCTGCACAAACCCTGGTCGCGCCAGAACATTCCCTGGGTGACGCTGCTGCTGGTGCTGATCAATGTGGCGGTCTACCTAGGCTACCAGCGCAAGGACGACAGCCTGGTCGAGAGTGCCGTGCACTATTACGTGCACTCCGGATTGGGCGCGCTGGAGGCCGATGCGCATACCCGTTACCTGCAGCAGACCGCTGACGCCAAGCTGCGCGCGGCACGCCAGGCAATGCTGGACACTGTTCCCGCGCAGCAGCGCAGCGCATATCTGGCGCACCTGACGATGCACGATGTCGCCTTCGAACAGGCGCTGCGCAGCGGTCGCTTGTTCCAGGATGACGAGCATCTGCGCGAATGGCGAGCCTTGCGTGCGCCTTACGACACGCGGCTGTCCAAGATATTCACGCTACGCCATTTGCAGCGCAGCTCCGAATGGTCGCCAGCGCGCATGCTGACCGCCACGTTCCTGCATGGCAGTTTCGACCATTTGTTGGGAAACATGCTGTTTCTGATTGCGCTAGGCACGTTGTTGGAAGGGGCGATTGGCAGTGGCTGGTTCCTGCTGCTGTATCTGCTTGGCGGATTCGGTGCCAGCCTGGCAAGCCTTTGGTGGCGTTGGGGCGAGCCGGGTGGCGGCTTGGGTGCTTCCGGTGCCATCGCCGCCTTGATGGGCGCGTTTTGCGTGGTCTGGGGACGGCGCAAGGTGCGCTTTTTCTATTGGTTTTTCGTGGTCTTCAACTACGCGCGTGGCCCGGCGATCCTGCTGCTGCCCCTATGGCTGGGCTGGGAGTTGTACAGCCTGGCATCCAGCGACAACGGTGCGGTTGCCTTCGAAGCGCATGCCGGCGGCCTGGTCAGCGGTGCACTGCTGGGCGCGTTGCTGGTGCTGCTGCGGCGAACCCGGCCGGCATTCATGGAGGAGGGCGATGCGGTAGAGGCGGACGATCGCTGGGAGCGTGCGCAGCGGCATCTGGGCCGGATGGAAAACGCCGAGGCCGAGTCTCTCTTGGCAGAGTTGGCCAGTGAGCAGCCGCACAATCGTGACGTTGCGCTTGCGCGCTATCGGGCCGCACGTCATGCAGGACGTCGCCAGGACAGCCTGCGCCATGCCGAGACTTTGCTGACACTGCAGACGCACAACGCGGAACAGACGCGTGTCCAACTGGCGGTCGCCGACGACCTCAGCAAGGCCAAGATCGCCTATGGTCTTCCGGCACGCAGGGCGCTGATCGCTGCGTGCATACGCAACGGACTGCTGGCCGATGCCGAGCGCTTGTTGAAGGAAGGCGCGCTGAGTGCGCCACGCGACGAACTGGCGCAACAGTGGTTTGTGCTTGCCTTGCGTCACGGCGAGCTGCAGGCAGGCGAGCAGCGCACGCGCCTGCTGCGTATGGTCGCAGAGCAGTTTCCCGAGCAAGGTCCGGCCACCAAGGCACGGTTTCTGCTCGACAATGGGTAATCCGTTTCAGCCTGCTGGCGTGCTGCACCAAGCCAAACATGCACCGCCATCGATCGTCTGTCGATAATAGAGCGGATGCTCTGTGGCTGGTTGCAGTGCCCGTGCGCCCCCATCGCAGCGAACGCTGCAACTACGTCCATGCACGCTCTTATGCGGCATCCATTCCGTCTAAAGCTTCGCGACGGCGAGCACGCAAGGATCCGTCGCGTTGGCTGGCCCCTGCGCGCAGTCTCGATGCGCGCTGTTTGATCAGAGCCCTCAACAGGTTTGACAGCCGCTTAAGCAGGTTGAATTGTCACAGCTTTCAACGCTGTATCCAGCTTCGCGCGGAGTGCATCGTCTTCGCAGCGATCCATTGCGTTCTGCAGCACGCCACGTGCCTCGTCATCGCGACCGAAGCGCTCGGCCAGCAGCAAACCGGCGTCCAGCGACCAGGTTGGCAACATCGGGTCGCGTGGCCATGCAGCGATGGCGGCCAGCAGGCCGTCGGTTGCCAATTGGAACTGTCCGGCCATCTTTGCGCGCTCGGTCAGCACATTGGCCTGCTCGGGCGTCAGCGGTGTAAATGTGGAGTCGATGTCCAGTGCCTCGCGCTGTAGTGCAAGCGCGCGCCGTTCCTGCTTTTCCTGCAGCAGGCGATGGATGTACTGGCGCGTGTGTTCGCGTAGCTCGTCGTTGCGGTGATGTTGGTGGAGCAGACGCTGATACAGCTCGTGCACCGCCAGACTCACCGCACGCGAGCGCACCGCACCACGCAAGGCCTGGAAGGCTTCATCGGAGTGGCCGTCGCGCACATACTGTTCCGCCTCGTCGAGCAGGCGCTGATCCGGGTCGCTGCGTGCGTGCGCCGCTCCGCTGCTGGGCTCGTAGCCGAGCTCCTCGTGGTACTGGTAGACCAGATAGCCCAGCAGGTGAAAGCTGGCGAACAGGGACCAGATCGAGGTCATGACCACCGTCGCTTCGCGCACCAGTGGGGGCAGATAGTGCATCGCGACGAAGATCGCTGCCGTGCCGCTGCCTTGGATGACATAGAGCAGGCCGTAGGCGGCCAGATACGGCCAGCCGATCCGCAGCGCCATGTCGATCGAGACGGCGGGATTGAGCGCGCGACGCAGGCTGCCGTCGATGGCAAGCGAGATCAGCATGCCGGGCAGCAGCAACATGGTGCCCAGATAGGCAATGGTCAGCCCGAACCGACCCGCGATGGCGGCAGCCACGCCGATCACGATGCCAAGTGCAATGGCCAGCAGGATCAAACGCAGCACGGCACTATCGAAGCTGTTGTAGCCCAGGCGGGGTGCGTCGGTCTCGCCATCGGCGGTATGGCGCAGGATGTCGAACGCATAGGTGTAGGTGGCCATGCCCAGCACGCCAGCAATCACCAGCGTCACGATGCCCGGCAGCACCAATAACGCGCTACATAACGTCAGTGCGATCAGCGCGTACAGCGCCGAGCCACGCAGCGGGTAGGTGGCGATGGAGGGAATGCGGGTCCAGAACGGTGCAGGCGCAGCCTGCGCGGCCACCTTGCGTGCGCGAAAACGGTCTTCCATGACGCTCCCCAGGCGTGTGATGTGAAGGGATTGTGAGGTGATGCGCGACCGGGCGCAATTGCGGCATCGCGTCTGGCGCGTTGAGGTCCGCTTGAGTGGGGTCGGGGGCGGCCGCCTCTCACCCGGCGGCTGCACCGCGCTCGGCGGTGGACTGCGTGACGCAGGCAGCTGGTGGAGACGGGCCTGCCCAGTCGACCGTGCGAACGCACACCGATGGTGCCGGCACACGCAGTGCTCACGACGATTGCGATCATCGCGATCATTGCAATGGGCGGGCCGTGGGCCATCATGCCCACCGGCCGCGCATGGACTTCTGCGCAGAACCTGTGGTCCGCTACCTGTCGGCCGCCCGCCATGTGGCGAGGTTGCCGCAGGCGGCATGCGCTTGCGCGCAATCGCGAAGGCGCGGCCCGTCCCTCTCTCGCAAGGAATCTCGCTTGAATCCATCCGTCGCCGACACCCCGCAGGTTCGCATTCGCAGCATCGATGTGCTGTCGGACAACTGGTATGTGCTACGCAAGGTCACCTTCGACTTTCAGCGCAAGGACGGCCGCTGGCAGACCTTGTCGCGCGAGGCGTATGACCGCGGCAATGGCGCCACCATCCTGCTCTACAGCCGCGCCAGGCAGACGGTGATGCTGACCCGGCAATTCCGCCTGCCGACGCTGCTCAACGGCAACCCGGATGGCATGTTGATCGAAGCCTGCGCCGGCCTGCTCGACCAGGACGATGCGCTGACCTGCATCCGCAAGGAAACCGAAGAAGAGACCGGTTACCGCATCGACAACGTGCGCAAGGTGTTCGAGGCCTTCATGAGCCCCGGCTCGGTCACCGAACGCCTGTACTTCTTCGTCGGCGAGTATTTCGACGGCGACAAGGTGAGCGCTGGCGGAGGCGTCGAAGAGGACGGCGAAGAGATCGAGGTACTGGAGCTGTCACTCGATGCCGCGCTGGCGATGATCGCGTCCGGTGAGATCGCCGACGCCAAGACCATCATGTTGCTGCAGTACGCCAAGTTGCATGGCGTGCTGGAATGACGGGCCGCGTTGCTCATTCCAGAGTTCGGCGCGAACGGACGGACACCGCCTGTTATCCGGGTGCAACTTGCCGGCCTAGTGGCCGGCGAGCAGATGTTGCCGGTTCAATGGCCAGTCGGTGGGGGCATCTTGATTTGCTCTCTTCTCAGCCTGTGCCGAGCTGACGCCGCTGACTAACAGGACGAACAATACGGAGCGGGCGATGGTCAGGTGCGCGTGCGCAACACGCAGCAGCCGGCGCGCACGATTGCGATCTGTCGATTCGGTGTGCCTGCCGCGCTCGTCCGACAAGCCCGCAGTCGGTTGGTTGGCGGTTTCAAGTGCGGCCACAGCTGCATCTGCCTGCATGTTGTAGTTCCCGTCACTGTGTGGCGCTGTACTCAGCGCCTCCCACCAAAAATACTGCCGAAAATGCCGCGCACGATCTGCTGGCCGATCTTGTTGCCCACCGTGCGCGAGGTCTGCTTGGCCATCGCCTCCAGCATGCCCTGGCGACGGCTGGTGCCGAAGACCGCGTCCTTGACCGCCTGGCCGAAGCCGCTGTCGTGCGCCTCGTCGTCTTCGCGGGTGCGGGCGGCTGGGGCTGCGCTGTGTTCGGCCACCTGTTCGACGCGGCGGGCGAGCAGTTCTGCGGCCGATTCGCGATTGATGGCGGTGTCGTAGCGCGTGCCGACCGGGCTGGTGGCGCGCACCTGCGCGCGTTCGGGTGCGGTGATCGATCCCATCCGGCAACGCGGTGGTGCAATCAGGGTTTGTTGCACCGGCGCAGGCACGCCTTTGCCCTGCAGCGGCGACACCAGCGCCTCGCCGGTGCCCAGGCTGGAGATGGCGGTGGCGACATCGAGCTTGGGGTTGCCCACGAAGGTCTGCGCGGCGGTCTTGACCGCCTTCTGGTCGCGCGGGGTGTAGGCGCGCAATGCGTGCTGCACGCGGTTGCCGAGCTGGCCGAGAATGTTGTCGGGAATGTCGTCGGGAAACTGCGAGCAGAAATACACGCCCACGCCCTTGGAACGAATCAAACGCACCACCTGTTCGATCCGCTGCACCAGCGCAGGCGGCGCATCGTCGAACAGCAGGTGCGCCTCATCGAACACGAACACCAGCTTGGGTTGTTCCAGATCGCCCACTTCCGGCAAGCGTTCGAACAATTCCGACAGGAGCCATAGCAGGAACGTGGAATACAGCTTCGGCTTGAGCACCAATTGGTTGGCAGCCAGGATGCCGATCACGCCGCGGCCATCGGGCGCAACGCGCATCAGCTCGGCCAACTCCAGTGCGGGCTCGCCGAAGAAGTGTTCGCCGCCATCGTGCGACAAACGCAGCAAGGCGCGCTGGATGGCAGCCACCGATTGGCTGGAGACCAGCCCGTAACTGGTCGAAAGCTCCTTGCGTTGCTCGATCACCAGTGCGAGCAGCGCGCGCAGGTCGTCCAGATCCAGCAGTAGCAAACCTCGGTCATCGGCCAGCTTGAAGACGATGTCGAGCACGCCGGACTGGGTGTCGTTGAGTTCCAGAATGCGGGCGAGCAGGGTGGGGCCCATTTCGCTGACGGTGGTACGCACCGGGTGCCCGAGCTGCCCGTACAGGTCCCAGAACACGACCGGGTTGGCGGCCGGGGCGTAGTCGGCAATGTCCATCTCTTTGGCGCGCTGCAGCACACCAGGCGCGCCATTGCCAGCCACGGCCAGGCCGGCGACATCGCCTTTCACATCGGCCAGGAACACCGGCACGCCCAGTCGCGAGAATCCTTCGGCCAGGGTCATCAGCGTCACGGTCTTGCCGGTGCCCGTGGCGCCGGCCACCAGCCCGTGGCGGTTGCCGAAGCGTCCTTCCAGCACAACCGGGATGTCGTCGGTGACGCCTTTGCCGAGCAGGAACGAGGCCATAGCGCAGATCCGGTGGGAAAGTGCGGATTCTAGCGGGCATTCCCGGCGGGCAATGCCCGTCTGCAGATCAGCGGCTTCTGGCCCGGCAGCCTGGATGGAACCGGCCGGTCACGCGCACGCCACGCTGTATCCGTGGGCTCAGTCACTCGTCGCCGCGGCGAGCCGGTTTGCAGGTGCCGCAAGCATCGATCACTCCCACCAAGCTAACGGCCCACTGACCCCGGCGACCCCGCCGCCTTGCCCCGGTGTCGCCCCGGCGGCTACCCTGCCTGCCTTTCCGCTGTACTGCCTACGATGCCGCTCGCTCATTTTGGTTTGCGCCCATGGCCGGTTCTGGTCGTGGTTGCGTTGATGTCTGTCGTCCCCGCCGCCCACGCTATCTCCAAACGCGACACGGAGAAGGCCGCCGCGCTTGACGCGCGCATGGCCGCCGCCGAAAAGCGCTATCGCGATGCGCTGGTGCTGGTGAACAACTCCGATCCCAAGGGCACCGCCGAAGGCGACGCCGCGCTGGAGGATATGGAAGACATCATCGACGCCTGCATCAAGCAGCGCGGCTGCCTGGTTTCCAATCAATTGGCCACCTACAAGCGCCTGCTCAAGGCGCGCGCCGATGCCGAAGCGCCGGCCGCTGAAGATCCGGAAGACGACGACACGCTGCTGCAGGCCGACCCTGACCATCTCGGCCCGGCGTCGAACGGCGTTCCCGAGGCCGCGCGTGCCGCCACGCTGCTCAACGACCAGCGCCACGACTTCGACAAGATGGTGCAGTACAACCCGGCCGTGCAGGCCGGCATCCGGCGCTGGCTCACCGATATGCGCCCGGCGCTGCTCACCAGCTACGAGAACTACGGCAACCTGCGCGGCGTGATGTGGCCGGAATGGCAGAAGCGCGGCCTTCCCGAGGCGCTGCTGTTCGGCATCATGGCCAAGGAATCCAATGGCAAGGTGCATGCCAGTTCGCGTGCGGGCGCAGCCGGGCTGATGCAGTTCATGCCGGCCACTGGGCGTCGCTTTGGACTGGGCCCGGACGGCACCGGTTTCGACACGCGCTTCGATGCACGCAGCGCCGCCGAAGCCAGCGCCGCCTATCTCAACGAGCGCATGGCCGAGCTCAACCGCAGCATCGAACTGGCGCTGGCCGCCTATAACGGCGGCGAAGGGCGTGCCGCGCGCGTGTTCTCGCAGAGCGGTGGGCGCGGCTTCTGGGATCAGGACGTCTACAACCAGTTCCCGGCCGAAACCAAGGACTACGTGCCGATGGTGATCGCGGCGGCGTGGATCTTCCTGCACCCGCGCCAGTACGGCGTGGACTTCCCCAAGCTCGATGCGCAGCCGGCCACGCTCAAGCTGGCCAAGTCGACCACCATCTACGAGCTCACCATCTGCCTGGGCAGCATGGGCACGCGCGACGGCTACATGCGTGCGCTGCGCAATCTCAACCCGCGCTACGAATCCGATGGCTGGATTCCGGCCGGTACCGTCATCAACGCCACCAACCGCATCGTCAGCCTGTACACGCGTTACTGCGTCAACGGCCCGCGCGCGGATCTGGCGCGGACCTTGATCACCGCCGACCTCAACAACGCAATCGTGCGCAGCAGCGCGCCTGAGTACGTGCCCAGCGTGGCGGTGGGCGATGTCAGTCAGATGGCCGGCGTGCCGACCACCGTGGCCACCGGCAAACCGGCAGTGGCCAAGCCCAAGGCCAAGCAGGTGCGCAGTTACACCATTGCCAAGGGCGATACGCTCGGGCGCGTCGCACAGAAGTACCAGTGCGAGATCAAGGAACTGGCGAAGGCCAACGGCTTGAAAGCGCCGTCGTACGCGCTGAAGCCGGGGCAGAGCATCAAGCTGGCGGGCTGCGATCGCTGATGCGACGCAATCGGTGCCGACGCAGCGAGCGATGCGTCGGCAAGCGCGTGCTGGCCGGGCTCTTGCAGCAGCCGGTTGCCCCGGTGGAGTTGTTACGGTAGCTCCCTGCAAGCCGCGCCTGCAGGGGGGCGCTAGGCCGCAGGCTAAGCCGATGCTGCTGCGCGCGCCGCTGCGCGTCAGCCAGGCTGACGACGTGCGAGTGCCTGGCCAAGGCGAACCGCTGTTTCGGCACGAAGTCCGCCATCGAGCTTGGCCACACCCGGCGGCAGCAGCACGATCACCGTCGAGCCGTAGTTGAAACGCGCCATCTCCGCGAACTTCTCCAGCACGATGCCCTTGCCGCGGTAATCCTTGCGCGTGATGCGGTCGCCATAGCGCGGAATCTCCACGCCGCTCCAGACCGTCTCCACCCCGGAAACCAGGAGCGCGCCCACCATCACCGAGGCCATCGGGCCGAAGTCGGTGTCGAAGTGGCACACCAGCCGCTCGTTGCGCGCGAACAGGCGTGGCACGTTGCGCACTGCATCCGGGCCCACGCTGAACAGCCGCCCGGGCACGTGCACGGTTTCGCGCAAGGTGCCGGTCCACGGCATATGCACGCGGTGGTAATCCTTGGGCGAGAGGTACACGGTGGCGAACAGGCCGTCGTTGAACGGCACTGCCGCTGCTGCGTCGCCGAGCAATTCGGCAGCGGTGAATGACTGCCCCTTGGCCTGGAAAATGCGGCCGTTCTCGATCGGGCCGAGCTGGCTGATGCGGCCGTCCGCCGGCATCAGCAACGCCTCCGGGTCGACATCCGGCACGCGGGCATCGGGCTTCAAGGCGCGGGTGAAGAACGCGTTGAAGCTGGGATAGGCGCGCGGATCCGGCTCCTGCGCTTCGCTCAGGTCCACGCCGAACTTGCGCGTCACCGTGTCGATCAACCACTGCTTGGTGGAGGGTGTCTCGGAATACGCCAGCGCGCGCGCCAGTGAAGACAGCAACCGGTGCGGCAGCACGTAGGTCAGGGAAGTGACGAGACTCACGGTGCGGTTACCTTGGTCAGTTGTTGGAGGTCGGCGGCAATCGCCTTGGGGTCGAGCGGGGGGCGAATCAGCCCGGCCAGGCGGCCTTGCGGATCGAGCACGGCGATGGCGGCCGAATGATCCATGCTGTAGTCATTGGGATTCTGTGCGTAGCCCTTGCCCGGCACCTTCTGGAACACGAAGCCCAGCGCGGTGGCAAAGCGTTCCAGTGCCGGCACGTCCGCGGTGGCGGCCAGGGTGTCCTTGTGGAAGGCGTGCGCGTACTCGCCCAGGCGCGCAGGCGGGTCGCGCTGCGGGTCTATCGAGACGAACAGTACGCGCGGGCGCAAGCCATCGGGAATGCTCTCCCATTGCTGCTGCGCCACTGCCAGGTCGGTCAAGGTGGTCGGGCAGACATCCGGGCAAAAGGTGAAGCCCAGAAACACCAACGTCCAATGCCCCTTGAGCTCGCCTGGCACCAACTGAGTGCCGTCGGACTGGCGCAGGCTGAATTGCGGCAAGGGGCGCGGCTGCGGGTAAAAGGTGATGGTCTGGGTGGGCGGCCAAGGCGAGCGGGGCGCCCCGCCGAAGAACTTCTGACCCAGCAACAACCCAAGACCGGCGGCCAGCGCCACCAGTAGCACGATGCCGGTATTGCGATTGAACATGGCGGTTTCCAGTGCAACGGACGCTCATGATACCGATCCGACCTCTATAATCGGGGGCCGATTCCTCTTTAGTTGTTGCCATGACTGCCGCCGCGGCCGACGAACTGCACACCATCATCGACCTGATCCGCTACGGCACCAGCCGTTTCAACGCAGCCGGTCTGACCTTCGGCCACAGCTACGACAATGCGCTGGACGAGGCCACCCAACTGGTTCTGCACAGCCTGCACCTGCCGCACGATCTGGGCCCGGCTTACGGCCAGGCGCGATTGCTGCGCTCGGAAAAAGAGCGGGTGCTTGGCTTGTTCGAGCGCCGCATCACCGAGCGTGTGCCGGCCGCTTACCTCACCGGCGAGGCCTGGTTTGCCGGCCTGAGTTTCAAGAGCGATGCACGCGCCCTGGTGCCGCGTTCGCCGATCGCCGAATTGATCGAAGCTGGCTTCGAGCCCTGGCTGGGCGGCCGCGAAGTGACGCGTGCGCTCGATCTGTGCACCGGCTCGGGCTGTATTGCCATTGCGATGGGTCACTACAACCCGCAGTGGGATGTGGATGGCGTGGACATCAGCGACGATGCGCTGGTGCTGGCTGCCGAAAACAAGGCGCGCCTGCATGCCGACAACGTCACCTTGCTCAAGTCGGACCTGTTCGCCGGGCTGGGCAGTCGCCGGTACGACCTGATCGTCACCAATCCGCCGTATGTCACCAACGATGAAACCGACGCGCTGCCCCAGGAGTATTCCTACGAGCCCGAACTCGGCCTGCGCGCTGGCGAGGACGGTCTGGACCTGGTGCTGAAGATCCTGCGCGATGCGCCGCAGCACTTGAGCGAAGACGGCTTGCTGATCTGCGAAGTGGGCGAGTCCGAGCAGCATCTGATCAAGCTGCTGCCGGAAGTGGACCTGGCCTGGGTCGAGTTCAAGGTCGGGCAGATGGGCATCTTCGCGGTGGAATGCCGCGAATTGATCGCACACGGCGCACGCATCGCCGAGCTGGCCGCGCAGCGATGAGCCTGTGCGCATGAGTGCCAATTCCTTCGGCAAGCTGTTCACTGTCACCACCTTTGGCGAATCGCACGGGCCGGCGATCGGCTGCGTCGTCGATGGCTGCCCGCCCGGTCTGGAGATCGCGCCGGAAGAGTTCACCCACGATCTGCAACGGCGTGCCAGCGGCAAGAGCCGGCACACGTCGGCGCGCCGCGAAGCCGATGAGATCGAGATCCTGTCCGGCGTCTACGAAGGCCGTACCACCGGCACGCCGATCGGCTTGCTGATCCGCAATACCGATCAGCGCAGCAAGGACTACAGCAACATCGCCCAGCAGTTCCGCCCTGGGCATGCGGACTACACCTATTGGCAGAAGTACGGCATCCGCGATCCACGCGGCGGCGGGCGCTCGTCGGCGCGCGAGACCACCATGCGCGTGGCCGCCGGCGTCATCGCCAAGAAGTGGCTCAAGCAGCGTTACGGTGTGCTGGTGCGCGGTTACCTGTCGCAGTTGGGCGAGATCCGTCCGACCGGTTTCGATTGGGATGCGGTCGAAGACAACCCGTTTTTCTGGCCGCATGCCGCGCAGGTGCCAGAGCTGGAAACCTACATGGACGCGCTGCGCAAGTCCGGCGATTCGGTCGGCGCGCGCGTGGACGTGGTGGCCGGCGGCGTGCCGGCAGGCTGGGGCGAACCGATCTACGGCAAGCTCGATGCCGAGCTGGCTGCTGCATTGATGAGCATCAATGCGGTCAAGGGCGTGGAGATTGGCGACGGCTTCGCCAGCGCCGTGCAGAGGGGCACCGAGCACCGCGACCTGATGACCCCGGAAGGCTTTCTCAGCAACCATGCCGGCGGCATTCTGGGCGGCATTTCCACCGGTCAGGCGGTCACCGCCTCGATGGTGCTCAAGCCCACCTCCAGCCTGCGCCTGCCCGGCGCGACCGTGGACGCGGACGGCGCGGTGGTCGATGTGATCACCACCGGCCGCCACGACCCGTGCGTGGGCATCCGTGCCACCCCGATCGCCGAGGCGATGATGGCCTTGGTGTTGATGGACCAGGCGCTGCGTCATCGCGCGCAATGCGGCGATGTCGGCGAGGTGTCGCCGCGCATTCCCGGTCAGGTCGATGTCTGAAGCAACGCGCCCCAAGGTGTGGGTCAGCCAGCCGCTGTTCGATGATGTCCTCGCGCCGCTGGGCGAGCATTTCGAGCTGACGACCACTGAGCACGTCAGCGCGTATTCGCCGGCAGAGCTGGCCGCGCACCTGGCGCCGCTGGACGGTGCCCTGATCACTCTCAACGAGCGTATCGGCGCGGCCGAAATCGCCTCGGCGCCGCAACTGCGTGCGATCGCCAATGTGGGCGTGGGCTACAACAATCTGGATCTGGATGCGCTGAGCGCCGCCGGCATCCTGGCCAGCAACACGCCGGATGTGCTCACTGAAACCACGGCCGATCTCGGCTTTGCGTTGCTGATGGCCACCGCGCGCCGCATCACCGAATCCGAGCGCTGGCTGCGTGACGGGCAGTGGGGGCAGTGGTCGTTCAAGACCATGCTCGGCGCCGACATCCACGGCAGCACGCTCGGCATCCTGGGCATGGGCCGGATCGGGCAGGGCATCGCGCGGCGCGGTGCGCATGGCTTCGGCATGCGCGTGCTGTACCACAACCGCAGTCAGCTGCCGGCCGCCACCGAACAGGCGCTGGGCGCGCACTACGTGGATTTCGATACGTTGCTGGCGCAATCCGATCATCTGGTGCTGGTGTTGCCCTACACCAAGGAATCGCACCACATCATCGACGCCGCGGCGCTGGGCAAGATGCGCGCCACCGCCACGCTGGTGAACATCGCCCGCGGCGGTATCGTCGATGAGCTGGCGCTGGCCGATGCGCTGGCTAACGGGCGTCTGGCCGGTGCCGGCCTGGATGTGTACGAGGGCGAGCCTCGCGTGCGCCCGGAGCTGTTGGCGCTGCACAACGTGGTGCTCACCCCGCATATCGGCAGCGCCAGCCTGGCCACGCGCCGCGCGATGGTGCAGTTGGCGGTCGACAACCTGATCGCTGCGCTGGGCAAAGGCCCCCATGCCGGCCATCCGCCGAGCGCGCTCAATGCCGATGCGGTTGCCGCTGCCAACCATGGCGGTACCGACGCGGACGCGAAAAAAACCGGCGTCACCGGCACCATTTCGAGCAAACGATAGGGAACCTCCGCGGCCAGCTTTGGAGGTTCCCCGAACCCAGCGCGCAGTGCTTCCTCTTTCCCCTTTTCGATAAAGACAAACCTCATGAGCAACGAAAACCGTCGTTTCAACGTCGCGGTCGTGGGCGCCACCGGCGCTGTCGGCGAGACCATGCTGAGCATCCTGGCCGAGCGCAACTTCCCGGTCGCCACCCTGTACGCCCTGGCGTCGTCGCGCTCGGCGGGCGGGCAGGTCGAGTTCAATGGCGGCAAGGTCGACGTGCTGGATCTGGCCGACTTCGACCCGACCGGCGTGGACATCGCGCTGTTCTCCGCAGGCGGCAGCGTGTCCAAGGAATATGGCCCCAAGTTCGCCGCCGCCGGCGCGGTGGTGATCGATAATTCCTCTGCGTTCCGCTACGACGACGACGTGCCGCTGGTGGTGTCGGAAGTCAATCCCGAAGCGCTCAAGCAGCGCCCGCGCGGCATCATCGCCAACCCCAATTGCTCGACCATGCAGATGCTGGTGGCACTGGGGCCGATCCACCGCAAGTACGGCATCGAACGCATCAATGTGGCGACCTACCAGTCGGTGTCCGGCGGCGGCCGTTCGGCGATGGAAGAACTGGGCAAGCAGACCAGCGAGCTGCTGAGCTTCCAGCAGATCGATCCGCAGCGGTTCCCGGTGCAGATCGCCTTCAACCTGATTCCGCACATCGACGACTTCCAGGACAACGGCTACACCAAGGAAGAAATGAAGCTGGTCTGGGAGACCCGCAAGATCCTCGGCGACGACAGCATTCAGGTGAACCCCACTGCGGTGCGCGTGCCGGTGTTCTACGGCCACTCCGAAGCGGTGGCGATCGAAACCCGCGACAAGATCACCGTGGAAGCGGCGCGCGCGCTGCTGGAAGCATCGCCCGGCGTGGAAGTGGTGGACGAGCGCAAGCCTGGTGGCTACCCGACCCCGGTCACCCACGCTTCCGGCAAGGATGCAGTATTCGTCGGCCGCATCCGCGAAGACCTCTCGCATCCGCGTGGTCTGAACCTGTGGATCGTCTCCGATAACATCCGCAAGGGCGCTGCGCTCAACGCCGTCCAGTTGGCCGAATTGGTCGCCCAGGAAGGCTGAGAGCCGCTACAAAAACGCCTGCGCAGCCGCCGCGCAGGCGGCCGGTGCCCGGGATTGGTCGGTGCCACGCGTGCACTGCATTCCTGTGCGCTGTCTGCAGGCGCCTGACGACCGCTCGCTGCGTTTCGTTAGGCGCTCCAGGCCGCCGCCCACGTGCAGGAGCGGGCCTGCGCGATGATGTGTCCCGGGGATGCCTCATCGCCCCAAGCGCTCCCGCAGGTGCAAACCGGCGCATCGATCGAAGGAAGTGGCTACCTTCAACGAAAGGTTCAACGTGCAGGCGCGCGGTCATCGCGCGCCTGCCTGCATGCGTGGCCTGCACGTGTCAGTTCATAGTGAGGGGCCTACGTGTTGACGGAGCGGCAGGTTGCGCTACCGCGGTCACGCTGCCTGCATCTTGCGCACCCTTCGCTTGCTCACGCGGCAAGTCATGACGCTGCCATCGACGCAATGTCATGGCATCACGCACGTCATTGTGCATCACGCGAGCTGCTGATGAGCCGCTGCACGCGTGAGACGCAGCGCAGTGTTGTCGCCCATCAATGGGCACCGGTCTGCATCGGCCGTGCATGCATGCCGCACTGCGGCAGTCGCACTCTCGCATCGCTCTGCATCACGGCGCCGACTTTTTCGCTCATCCAGCGGCTATATTGATGCCCATGAAACATAGGGGCGGGGACGCGATGCGTCCGATACAAGGGATAGGTGCGTTGCTGCTGATGGCCTGCAGCGGCGCTGCCATGGCGTTGGGGCTGGGGGATATCCGGGTGCTGTCCAAGCCTGGGCAACCGCTGGTGGCCGAGATTCCGGTCATCTCCAACGAGCCGGGCGAACTCGACAACGCGCGCGTGGCACTGGCATCGGCTACCACGTTTGCGCGGGTCGGTCTGGAACGCCCGCAAGGCTTGGTCAGCAATCTACAGTTCCAGTTCGCGCAGGACGCGCGCGGGCGTGCGGTGATCCGCGTGACCAGCAGCCAGGCGGTGGACCAGCCGGCGATCAACTTCCTGATCGAAGTGGAGTGGGGCCAGGGCCGACTGGTACGCGAATATTCCGCCTTGGTCGATGCACCCAACACCGCGGCCGCGATCGCCGAGCCGGCCATCGAAGCGCCGCGCGCCGGTTCCAGCAACACCATTGCGCGCGCGCCGGCAGCTGCGCCGGTTGCCAACCGCGATGCACAGGACAACGCCAGAGCCGAGCCTGTTGCACGTGCAGCCGCCAGTGCGTCGGCTGCATCTCCCACGCAGGCTGGCGATGCGTTGCCGGCCGTGCGCTCGGGCCAGACCTTGTCGGAGATTGCGGCGGTGGTGGCACGTTCCAGCGGGCATTCGCTGGACCAGACCATGCTGGCCTTGCTGCGCACCAATCCGGATGCCTTCATCAACGGCAACATCAACCGCCTGAAGCAGGGCGCGGTGCTGCGCACGCCGCAGGAAGACGCGCTTGCACAAGTCGGCGCGGCCGAAGCGGCAGTGATGGTGCGCGAGCAGGCTGCTCAGTGGCGGCAGGCACGCTCGGCGGTGCCGCAACCGGCCGAAGCCGGCGCTGCTGCCGCACCAACCCCGCCACCTGCCACGCCTGCCGCAACGGCCGGTGCCGGTGCGCGGCTCGAAATCGCCCCTGCAGTGGCGAGTCAGACCAACACCGCCGGCGTCACGTCCGGTACCAGTGCCGAAGGCGAGGGCGAGATGGCGGCCAACCAACAGTTGCAACAAGCCAAAGAAGATATCGCCACCCGCGATGCGGAATTGCAGGATCTACGCACCCGCGTGGCCGACCTGGAAAAGCTCAAGCAGCAACAGCAAGCGCTGATTGCAATGAAGGATACCGATCTGGCGGCCGCACAGAAGCGTCTGTCGGAAGTCCCGGTGGCCGCGCAACAGGGCGGTGGTTTTCCGATGTGGTTGATCGGCGCGCTGGTGTTGATCGTCGCTGCGGTGGTGGCGTGGTTGGCCGCCCGCCGTCGCAAACCGTCGCCACTGCCGCCGTTGCCGCGCCGGCAGTACGACTTCGTCCTGCCTGGCGCGCCAGTGCAGGCCGCCGAGCCGCAAGACGAGGCGCAGGCCACGGAGCCGAGCGAACGTGATGTGGTGCACGAGACCGAATTTGAGCAGGCCGATCTGCGCGAAGACGAGCGCGCCCACGACGTGCACCACCCGTTGTCGGACGTGCTGCGTCGCGAGCCGCTGCTCTCCGAGCCGGCTGCTGCGCCAGTGGCGGTCAACAGCGACGATTGGCGCGCGCTGCGTGCCACGCCGCCGGTGGTGACGCAGTCGCAGCACACCGCGCCCATTGACGAGCCGCCGCACTCTCCGGCGCCCGAGGTTGTGGCGCCGAACCATGCCGAAGTCGCACCCGCACCCAGCGAAGGGCCGTCCGCTGCTCCATCGGTATCTACGCAGAACAGCCTGGATTTCGACTCATCCTCTGTAGCGCCGATTGCTGCGCCCAGCACCTCGACCAGCCGCGAATTTGCCTCGGCCGGGCGCGATCGCCTGGAGCTGGCAGTGGCCTACATGGATCTGGGCGACAAGGACACTGCTCGCGGTCTGTTGCTGGAAGTTGCTGCCACCGGCGATGACGCTACCCGCGCCGAAGCCGCCAAGCTGCTGGAAGGCCTGGCATGAGCCCGGCGATCGACCATCTCGTCCCGCACGAAAGCACCGCACGCGAGCGCCGGATCGACTACGTGGAGTTCGCCTCGGTCGATCCGGACGCCAGTCGCGCGTTTTTCGAAATGGTGTTCGGTTGGCGGTTTCAGGCTTATGGCCCGGATTACCTGGCCTTCAACGACGGCCGCCTGGACGGTGGCTTCTACCGTGCGGCCGCGCCAGCGCCGGCCGAAGGTGGCCCACTGGTGGTGCTGTATGCCGATGACCTGGCGCCGGTGCTCGAGCGGGTGCGTGTTGCGGGCGGAGAGATCGTCAAGCCGGTGTTCGGCTTCCCTGGCGGCAGCCGCTTTCACTTCCGCGAGCCCGGCGGCACCACGCTTGCCGTGTGGTCCGAGCGGACCGTCGCGTTCAACGCCTGACACCCCGCCTGCGCGTTGGCCGCACGCGCGACGCCGCTGCTCGGCATCGGACGATGCTGCTCGTACACTTCACGTTCTTCGCAGCGGCGGGGCCGTGCCGACCATTGCCTGCGATGGCGTGGTCTGCATGCCCTGTGCGCGCATTCCATCGATTCATTAAGAGGCAGGTACCGATGCGTTACGCGCTGGGCGTGGAGTACGACGGCAGCGAGTTCCAGGGCTGGCAGCAGTTAGGCGAGCATGGCGGCCCCAGTGTGCAAGCCAGCCTGCAGGCGGCATTGTCGTCGGTCGCCGATGCGCCGGTGCAGGTGGTCTGCGCCGGACGCACCGACGCGGGCGTGCATGGCGAATGCCAGGTGGTGCATTTCGACAGCGACGCACGCCGCGAGCCGCGCGGCTGGATGCTGGGCACCACCGCGCGGCTGCCGCCGTCGATCGCCGTGCGCTGGTGCGTGCCGGCAGCCGACGACTTCCATGCGCGCTTTTCCGCGCGCGCGCGCCGTTATCGCTATCGCCTGCTCAATCGGCAGATTCGCCCGGCGCTGTATCGGCACACCTTGAGCTGGGAGCGTCGCCCGCTCGATGCCGATGCCATGCATGCGGCGGCGCAGGCCTTGCTGGGCGAGAACGACTTCAGCGCTTTCCGCAGCGTGCAGTGCCAGGCGTTGCATGCGCGCCGCAACTTGCAGACCATCCACGTGCAGCGCATCGGCGAGGTGGTGGAGGTGCAGGTCCAGGCCAATGCATTCCTTCATCACATGGTGCGGAATATTGTGGGCTCGCTGATTTTGGTCGGGACCGGCGAGCAGCCGGCCGACTGGATCGCGACGTTGCTCGCCGGACGCGACCGCACTGTGGCCGGCCCGACAGCGCCGCCACAAGGTCTGGTATTTATCGGACCTCTGTATCCTGCAGAGTGGCATCTGCCCGCTGAGGTGACCCAATGAATCGATCGCTGTACCGCACCCGTATCAAGTTCTGTGGCATGACCCGCGCCGGAGACATCCGACTGGCCGGGGAGCTGGGTGTGGACGCGGTGGGTTTCATCTTTGCGCACGGCAGTCCGCGGCGCGTGGCACCGGCTGAGGCGCGCGCGATGCGCCAGGCCACCGCGCCGATGGTCGATGTGGTGGCGTTGTTCCGCAACAACTCCAAGGAAGAAGTACGCGAAGTGGTGCGCACTGTGCGCCCGACCTTGCTGCAATTCCACGGCGAGGAGGACGACGCGTTCTGCCGCAGCTTCAATCTGCCGTATCTCAAGGCGGTACCGATGGGCAGCACTGGCATGAATGGCGAAGACGCCAATGCGCGCACGCTGCAGTTGTCGTATCCCAATACCGCTGGCTTCCTGTTCGACAGCCATGCGCCCGGCGCAGGCGGCGGCACCGGCAAGACCTTCGATTGGTCACGCTTGCCCACCGGCCTGCATCGTCCGTTTCTGCTGGCAGGCGGCATCAACGCCGATAATGTGTTCGACGCCATCGTGGCCACACTGCCCTGGGGCGTGGACGTCTCCAGCGGCGTGGAGCTGGCGCCCGGCATCAAGGATGGGCACAAGATGCGCAAGTTCGTTGAGGAAGTGCGACGGGCGGATTGTCACGAGATGTCGTGAGGCCGGGATTGGGAGTCGGGATTCGTAATAGCAGGTGCGTAACGCGGCTGGTTTGTCGGGCGTTTGGCTCGTTGGCCCAGTGCGTCAGCGTTGGCATGCTTTCCGAATTCCGGTTGACGATCAGCCATTAGTGGCGTGTCCGCTTTGCGTCTTCTTGCCAGTGGCGCCGATGCGAGGTGTTTGCGCTCCGTACACATGGCTCCTGGCGGCAGGCGTGCCCGTGGTAAGAACGGCGAACAAAATATAGCGAGCAGTCGTCATGTGGGCGTGGATGGCGCTCACAGCCACAGTGTACGCGTGGTGCATGTCGATTCCGGGCACAGCCCCCGCCCGCCTGGCGGTAAGTGCAGTCGTTTTGTTAGCTGCTCTAAGTCATGGGCTGGCGATGCAGGTTTGCACCGAGCATCCGCAATTGCCGCTCAGGCGTTCCCTGCCTGCATGGCCGGTGAGGTGCGCTGGTCGTTGGCCAAGGCTTTTTCTAGCCACTCCGCCAGCCGTTCGATGCGTGGGTCCGGGTTGCGCTTTGCGGCACACAGTACCCAGCGGCCGCGCGTGGCGGTAAATCCCCACGGCGCCAGGAGGCGTCCGGCCGCCAGATCAGCCGCCACCAACGGCTGCGGCGCGATCGCGATCCCCAGGCCGGCGGCAGCGGCTTCCAGTAGATACACCAGGTGTTCGAATTCGGTGCCGAAGCGCAGGGCGTCGGGTGCCAGGCCCTGCGCCTGCGCCCATTCTGGCCAGGCTTGCGGGCGCGAGCGGGTGTGCAGCAGGGCGTGATCGCTCAGTGTGGCCGGGTCGTTCCCGTCGATCTGCAAGGTCGATGCGCGCTGCGGGCTCAGCACCGGTCCGATCCACTCCATGCCCAGCACATGCACCTGCCATTCGCTTGGCCAGGGCGGGGTGTCCAGCAGCAGGGTGGCATCCAGGCCGTCCAGGTCCGGGCCGGGCGGCTGTTCGCTGGCTGACAGGTGCAAGCGCACGTCAGGCAGGTCGTGCTGCAGCAGGTCCAGGCGCGGGATCACCCAGCGCGCCAGCAGGCTGCCGGAACACCCCAGCACCAGCGGCGCCTCGGCGACCGGGCGCTGCAACGCTGCCCAGGTCTGGCCGATCACACCAAAGCCTTCGCTGGTGGCATCGCGCAGCCGGGCGCCCGCCGCGGTCAGCACCAGGCCGCGGCCCTGGCGCGCAAACAGCGCAGTACCCAATGCGTGTTCCAGCGAACGCACGTGCCGGCTGATGGCGCCATGGGTGACGTGCAACTCCAGTGCAGCGCGGCTGACGCTCTGCAGACGAGCGGCAGATTCGAATGCACGCAGCGCCGCCAGCGGCGGAAGGGAGATGGTCATATGTGATTCCAGATCACAGGTGGCGGCAATCTTATCGATTTATCACACACTGCGGCTGCGCTAAAGTGACGTCTCTCGTATGACGCATTGCTGCAGAGGATTTCCATGTCGGCCCAGCCCATCAGTGACTTTTACGCCTATCCGGATGCTGCCGGCCATTTCGGCAAGTTCGGTGGCCGGTTCGTCGCCGAAACCTTGATCGGCCCGCTGCAGGAACTGGCCGCCGCCTACGATCAGGCGCGTCAGGACCCGGCCTTCATCGCCGAATACGACAAGGACCTCAAGCACTACGTCGGCCGGCCTAGCCCGATCTATCACGCCGAGCGGCTCAGCCGCGAAGTGGGCGGGGCGCAGATCCTGCTCAAGCGCGAAGACCTGAACCACACCGGCGCGCATAAGATCAACAACACCATCGGCCAGGCGCTGTTGGCCAGTCGCATGGGCAAGACCCGCATCATTGCCGAGACCGGTGCCGGCCAGCACGGCGTGGCCAGCGCCACGGTGGCGGCGCGGCTGGGCCTGGAATGCGTGGTCTACATGGGCGCCACCGATATCGAACGGCAGAAGATCAACGTCTACCGGATGCAGCTGCTGGGCGCGAAAGTGGTTCCGGTGACGTCCGGCTCGGCCACGCTCAAGGATGCGCTCAACGAAGCGATGCGCGACTGGGTCACCAATGTGCGCGACACCTTCTACATCATCGGCACCGTGGCCGGCCCGGATCCGTATCCGCGCATGGTGCGCGACTTCAACGCGATCGTGGGCCGCGAGGCGCGCGAGCAGATGCTGCAGGACTATGGCCGGCTGCCGGATGCGATCAGCGCCTGTGTCGGTGGCGGCAGCAATGCGATCGGTCTGTTTCACGCCTTCCTCAACGACCCGGGCGTCAAGATCTACGGTGCCGAAGCCGCCGGCGACGGCATCGCCACCGGCCGCCATGCCGCGTCCATCGCCGCCGGCCGCCCCGGTGTGCTGCACGGCAACCGCACCTACGTGATCTGCGACGACGACGGCCAGATCATCGAGACCCATTCAATCTCCGCCGGTCTGGATTACCCCGGCGTCGGGCCCGAGCACGCGTTCCTGTCCGACAGCGGCCGCGCGGTGTACCAGGGGATTACCGACGACGAAGCGATGGCCGCGTTCCATCTGCTGGCGCACACCGAGGGCATTCTCGCGGCGCTGGAATCCAGCCACGCGGTGGCGCAGTCGATCAAGCTGGCGCGCGAGCTGCCCAAGGACGCGCTGATCCTGTGCAACCTGTCCGGGCGTGGCGACAAGGACGTCCATACCATCGCCGCACGCGAAGGCATGGTGCTGTGATCGCAGCGCAGATGCGCACGCTGGGCGGCGGTGCGGCACTGCTGTGCATGTCTGCCCTCGCCCTGGCCGCGACGCCTGTGCCCGAACTGGATCGCAGCGGCGCCGTGCGGGTCGGTCAGCGCTTCAGTGCGTTGCAGGCAGGCGCGCGCTGGACACCTCTCAATGTGGGGCCGTTGGGACCGTGCGGCTATGTGGAAGCGGGGCTGCTACCCGATGCAGTGTCGATGATGGTCGAAGACGATCGCATCGTCCGGTTCGACGTCAGCGACCGAGGCGCGGTGGGCCCGTTCGGCATCCGGGTGGGCGACAGCGAAGCCGCCGCGCGGGCGCGCCTGCCGTCGGGCTACAGCGTCCAGCTGCATAAGTACGGCCGCGACGGCGGCAACGATCTTTATCTGACTTGGCGCGACCCGCAAGGCGAGTTCGCCGTTCGTTACGAAACCGGAGAAGGCACTGTGACATCGATGTACTGGGGAAGCTGGGATGCCGTGCAGTTGGTGGAGGGGGACGCATGAGCCGCGCGCCAGACCGTATCGCCACGCGTTTTGACGTCCTGCGTCAGGCCGGACGCAAGGCACTGATCCCCTTCATCACCGCCGGCGACCCGTCGCTGGAAGCCACCGTGCCGGTGATGCACGCGTTGGTGCGCGCCGGTGCCGACGTGATCGAACTCGGCGTGCCGTTTTCCGACCCGATGGCAGACGGCCCCACCATCCAGCGCAGCTCCGAACGCGCGCTGCGCCGCGGCGCCGGCCTGGCCTACGTGCTGGAAGCGGTGCACGAATTCCGCCGCGAAGACGCCACCACCCCGGTGGTGCTGATGGGCTACCTCAACCCGGTCGAGATCCACGGCACGCGTCGCTTTGCCGAAGCCGCAGTGGCTGCTGGCGTGGACGGTCTTCTGCTGGTGGACCTGCCGCCGGAAGAGGCCGACGAGACGCGCGCCATCTTTACCGAGGTCGGGCTGGCGCTGATCGCGCTGGCCTCGCCGACCACCAGCGAGCAGCGGCTGGACATGCTGTGCAGCACCGCGCAGGGCTATCTGTATTACGTCAGCTTTGCTGGCGTCACCGGCGCCTCCAACCTGCTCGACACCCACGCCGCCAGCGACCGCCTGCGCCAGCTGCGCCAGCGTGCCGGCGCACCGGTGGTGGCCGGCTTCGGCATCAAGGACGCCGCCAGCGCCGCCGCCATGGGGGTCGATGCCGATGGTGTCGTTGTCGGCAGCGCCCTGGTCGCGGCCCTGGCCGACGCCACCGACGTGCGCACTGCGCGCGAATGCGCCGAGGCTTTTCTGACGCCGCTGCGCCAGGCGCTGGATAAGGACTAGGACTAGAGCGTGTTATGCACTTTGAGATGAGATGCGTTGACCGTCAGCGGTGCGGAGCGGGCGCTCCGTGCCGCTGACGGCCAACCCTCAGGGAAGCGCCCTGTGGCGCGCCGATACCGCGTTGCGCGCCTTGCCCAGGCGGCCAGCCTGGGCCGCAGCGCACGCCTTGTCTCGACGCGCCACAGGACGCTTCGCACTCACCTCAAAGTACATAGCACGCTCTAGGGCAAGGCCCGTTTTCCGGCTGCTATGGGCTGTGTGGATCGCCAGGCGCGAGCGATGCCCCCATCCGCCCTTCGGGCACCTTCCCCCGCAGGCGGGGGAAGGCAGGTAGGTCAACTGTTGCGCTGAAGCCCCTCTCCCGCGCAGGAGGCAGTCGACCGTGGAGCACCTCCCCGCGCGCGCGAAGCCCCTCTCCCGCACGCGGGAGAGGGGTTGGGGTGAGGGCACCGGACGCAGGCAACGCCCCCGCGCACCCAAGAAGCAGCGCACCTGGCCACCCTCCCAACTGCCGCCCCACGCCCACATTCACCCGCCGCGCTACCTGGGCCTTCGCGCAGCGCGTTAGACTGTCGCCCCTCTGCGGCCCGCCAGGCCGCCCTGCATGGATTGTCATACACGCATGAGCTGGCTCAGCAAATTGATGCCCTCCGGCATCCGCACCGAAAACACTCCGGCCAAGAAGCGCAGCGTCCCCGAGGGCCTGTGGGAAAAGTGCAGCAACTGCGGGAGCGCGCTCTACGGCCCGGAACTCGAAGAAAACCTCGAGGTATGCCCGAAGTGCGATCACCATATGGCGATCCGCGCCCGCGCGCGCCTGAATTCCCTGTTCGACCCGGACACTGCGACCACCGAAATCGCTGCCCAGCTCGGGCCGGTCGATGTGCTCAAGTTCAAGGACCAGAAGCGCTACGGCGAACGCATCAAGGCCAGCCAGAAGGCCAGCGGCGAATACGACGCGCTGATCGCCATGCGCGGCACGCTCAAGGGCAATCCGTTGGTCGCCGCTGCGTTCGATTTCGCCTTCATGGGTGGCTCGATGGGGTCGGTGGTCGGCGAACGCTTTGCGCGTGCAGCCGAAGTGGCGCTGGAAATCGGTTGCCCGTTCGTGTGCTTCTCCGCCAGTGGCGGCGCCCGCATGCAGGAAGGCCTGTTCTCGTTGATGCAGATGGCCAAGACCTCGGCCGCGCTCGGTCGCCTGCGCGAAGCGGGCTTGCCGTACATCTCGGTGCTGACCCATCCCACCACCGGTGGCGTGTCGGCCTCGTTTGCGATGCTGGGCGACATCAACATTGCCGAGCCGCATGCGTTGATCGGCTTTGCCGGCCCGCGCGTGATCGAGCAGACCGTGCGCGAAACGCTGCCGGAAGGCTTCCAGCGCTCCGAGTTCCTGCTCGACCACGGCGCCATCGATCAGATCTGCGATCGCCGCGAGATGCGCGACCGCATTGCCGAGCTCACCGCGATGATGATGCGTCAGCCGCGTCCGCAGGACGCTGACGCCGCATGAGCGCACGCAAGTACTTCGGCACCGACGGCATCCGCGGTCGGGTCGGGCAGGGCGTGATCTCGGCCGATTTCGTGCTGCGGCTGGGAAATGCGCTCGGCCGCGTACTGACCCAGGGCCGCAGCAAGCGGCCGTTGGTGTTGATCGGCAAGGACACCCGCATTTCCGGCTACATGTTCGAAGCAGCGCTGGAAGCCGGCCTGGTTGCCGCAGGTGCCGACGTGCAGCTGATCGGCCCGATGCCAACCCCGGCCATCGCCTTCCTGACCAGCACGCTGCGCGCCGATGCCGGCGTGGTGATCAGCGCCTCGCATAATCCGCATTACGACAACGGCATCAAGTTCTTCTCTGCCGAAGGCGAGAAGCTCGATGACGCCACCGAAGCGGCGATCGAAGCGGCACTGGACGAGTCGTTCCACACCGTGGAATCCGAACGTCTGGGCAAGGCCATCCGCACGCGTGATGCGATCGGCCGCTACATCGAATTCTGCAAGGCCAGCGTGGCGCGTGGCTTCACCCTGCATGGGCTGAAGATGGTGCTGGACTGCGCGCATGGCGCCACGTATCACATCGCACCAATGCTGTACCGTGAGTTGGGCGCCGAGGTGGTGGTCATTGGCGCGGCGCCGGACGGGCTCAATATCAATGCCGGTGTCGGCTCGACGCATATCGACAACCTCGCCGCCAAGGTGCGCGAGTGCGGTGCGCATCTGGGCATCGCTTTCGACGGTGACGGTGACCGCGTGCTGATGGCCGACGATCAGGGCAACCCGGTCGATGGCGACGATCTGCTGTATGTGCTTGCGCGCTCGTGGCAGGCCAGTGGCCGGCTGACAGGCACCGTGGTCGGCACTTTGATGACCAATTACGGTCTTGAACAGGCATTGGCTGCGCTGAATATTCCGTTTCAGCGCGCCAAGGTCGGCGACCGCCACGTGCATCAGGCGCTGGTCGAAGGCGGCGGCACCTTGGGCGGCGAAACGTCCGGCCATCTGCTGTGCCTGGACCGCGCCACCACTGGCGACGGCATCGTCAGCGCACTGCAGGTGCTCGAAGCGCTGGGTCGCGATGGGCAGAGCTTGCGCCAGGCGCTCAGCAGCCTGAGCAAGGTGCCGCAGAAGACCATCAATGTGCGCCTGGATGGCGGTGCGGCCAAGGCCATTGTGGAAGCGGCCAACGTGCAACAGGCATTGCAGCAGGCGCAAGCCGCCGTTCAAGGCCGCGGCCGCGCGTTCCTGCGCCCCTCCGGCACCGAGCCGGTGGTGCGCGTGACCGTGGAAGCCGATGACGCGAGCCTGATGCAGGACACGCTTGATCGTCTCTCGGGTGCAGTGCGTGACGCGGCGTGAGTCAATCGTCATTGGCGTGTGCGTGGTCATCGCCAAGGCCGCGACGTTTTACCTGTTGTATCGCCTGCTGATCTGACCAGCAGGCTTTCTCTGGACCTTTTCGATTTCGACTGCAGACATCCGTATGAGCGCGCGCATCCCCACCCTGGACATCACCCGTTTCGACACCGACCGCGACGCCTTCGTCGCCGAGCTCGGAGCGGCCTATCGGCAGTGGGGCTTTGCCGGCATCCGCAATCACGGCATCGCGCAGACCGATATCGATGCGGCCTACGATGTGTTCAAGGCATTTTTCGCGTTGCCTGAAGAGGTCAAGCGCCGCTATCACGTGCCGGGCAGTGGCGGCGCACGGGGCTACACCGCCTTTGGCGTGGAAACCGCCAAGGATTCCAGACACTTCGACCTGAAGGAGTTCTGGCACATCGGTCGCGAGATTCCGGACCATTCGCCGTACCGCGACGTGATGGCGCCGAACCTGTGGCCGGAGGAAGTGCCAGGATTTCGCGAGCGCGGCTACCAGTTGTATCAGCAGCTCGACCAACTGGGCTCGCGCGTGCTCTCGGCGCTGGCGCTGCATATCGGTTTGCCGCAGGACTATTTCGTCGACAAGACCAACAACGGCAATTCGATCCTGCGCCCGATCCACTACCCGCCGATCACCAGCGACGACATCCCCAATGTACGCGCCGGTGCGCATGGCGACATCAATTTCATCACCTTGCTCGTCGGTGCCAGCGCGGCCGGGCTGGAAGTGCGCTCCAACGATGGCGAGTGGGTGCCGTTCACTGCCGACGCCGACACCATCGTGGTCAACATCGGCGACATGCTGCAGCGCCTGACCAACCACGTGTATCCGTCCACGATCCACCGCGTGGTCAATCCGCCGGGCGAAGCGGCGCGCAAGCCGCGCTATTCGGTGCCGTTCTTCCTGCATCCGAATCCGGATTTCCTGATCGATGTGCTGCCCTCCTGCATCAGTGCCGACAACCCCAGCCGTTACCCCGAACCGATCACCGCCCACGGCTTCCTGGAAGAGCGTCTGCGCGAGATCAAGCTGAAGTAACTCGGCGGTTATCGTGACCGTTGGCGATCGGGTTATTCATCGCCGAGCGCGCAACGCGCGGCTGCTCGCCTAAGCCGCGCATGGCCGCGTCCGCAACGCGTGCCATGACAGAGCCCACAGTTCTGTTCATGAAATTCCTCTCGTGTCTGGTTAAAGCTTGCGTTCACCCGCGCCGATAACTCAGGCTGATTGTTAGCGTGACGTCGGATTTGCCTGGCGTACGCTGCCGATTGCACGACATAGGGGGCGCGCATGCGGATGCGGTGGTTACAACAACTAGGTGCGGTGTCGTTACTGGCGCTGAGTGGCGCAGTGGCACCGGCCGCAGCGACGCCGGTCAGCGTCACCGTGACCGATGCAAACGGTGTCCTGGTCGATGCGGTGGTCAGTCTGGAATTGCCGCACCCCGCCGCAGCCAGCGCGGGCAAGGTGTTGGAGATGGATCAGGTCAACTCGCAGTTCGTGCCGGCGGTCTTGGCGGTGCGCACCGGGACCTCGGTGCGCTTTCCGAACAACGATCAGATCCGCCATCAGGTGTATTCGTTCTCGCCTGCCAAACGCTTTGAACTGCCGCTGTTTCAGGGCACCACCGCTGCGCCGGTGCGGTTCGATCAGGCCGGTCTGGTCACGGTGGGCTGCAACATCCACGACTGGATGCTGGGCTATATCGTGGTGCTGGAAACGCCGTACTTCGGCAAGACCGGCAGCGATGGTCGCGTGCAACTCGATGCCCCGGCAGGAAACTACACGCTGCGCGTCTGGCATCCACGCATCAAGGGCGCTGCGGTGGGCGAGCCGCTGGTGATTGCGCGCGATGCCGTGCAACGCAAGGTCACCCTGCAGACCACCGGCGCCGCCCCGGTCGCCGCGCCGCCGGACCAGCGCGTGCGCGCGCTGCAGGACAAGTTCCGTCGCGCCGATCCCAAGAAGCCGCACCCATGAGGGCGATGCGCCTGCATACGCGCATCGCGGCCTTGCTGGTGCTGGTCGTGCTGGCCACGCAGGCGTTGACCTTCATCGCCGTGCAGCTGGCGACCGAGCGCAGCGTCAAGGCGCAACTGGGCGAAGAACTGCAGATCGGCGAACGCGTCTGGGAGCGCATCAATCTGCGCCGCGATGAGCAATTGCTGCAGTCGGCATCTGTGCTGGCAGACGACTTCGGGTTTCGTGCCGCAGTGGCCAGCGGCGATGTGCCCACCATGCAGTCGGCGCTGCGCAACCATGCCGCGCGCATGTCTGCGCAGACCGCCGTGCTGCTCTCGCCAGATGGCCAATTCCTGACCGGGCTGGCCGACCTTCCGCAAGCCGAACAACTGCGTGCGGTGCAGGCGTTGTTGCAACAGGCGCAGCGCGATGGGCGCGCGGTCGGCGTGGTTGCCCTGGATCAACACATCGTGCGCCTGGCCGTGGTGCAGGTGCTGGCGCCCAGCCGCGTTGGCTGGATCGCGATCGGCAACGAATCCGGCGACGGCCTGGCACAGGATTTCCGTAGCACGACGGGACTGGATGCCACGTTCTTTACCGATGGACCGCCGGTCCGCGTGCTGGCATCCACTCTGGAGCCGGCGATGCGCGGCGAGTTCGCGCAGCAGTTGCCGGCTACCGAGCACACGCCGGCGGCGGCGATTCCGCTCAATCTGGGGCAGTCGCGCTACCTGGTCAAACTGCAATCGATCCAGGGCGGCAGTGACGTGCGGGTGGCCTTGCAGGCCTCGCTCGATCGCGCGGTCGCGCCCTATCGCATTCTCAAATTGCGCATCCTGCTGCTGGCCGGTCTGGCGACTGCTGCCGCGCTAGCGGTGGCGATCTTTCTGGCACGCAGCGTCAGCAAGCCGGTTGCGCAACTGGTGCAGGCGGCGCGCCGCATCCAGCGCGGCGATTATCAGACGGCGGTGGACGTTCCGCCCGGTCGCGAGCTCGCAGAGCTGGCCGATAGTTTCGGGCGCATGCAGCATCAGATCGCCAGCCGCGAGCAACACATCCTGCATCAGGCGCGGCACGACGCATTGACCGGGCTGCCCAATCGGGTCTGGCTGCTGGAACGGTTGAAAGAAGTGGTGGAGCAGACCGTGGCATCCGGTGGCACCGCAGCGGTGCTGATCCTGGATCTGGAGCGCTTCAAGGAACTCAACGACAGCCTGGGCCACGACTTCGCCGACCAAGTGTTGGTGGAGGCCGGGCGCCGGCTGGTGGAGGTCGTGCAGGAGCCCAATCTGGTGGGCCGGTTGGGCAGCGATGAATTCATGGTGGTCGTGGCGCAAGCCGATGCGGCCAGCGTGCAGCAGGATGCGCAGCGCCTGCTGCTACAGCTGCGTCGCCCGCTGGTATTGCCGCAGGCGCGTATCCAGCTCGAAGCCAGCATCGGCATCGCCCTGATTCCCGACCATGGCGCCGACCCGGATACCTTGTTGCGCCGCGCCGATATCGCGCGGCGCCAGGTCGGCACCACAAACGCTATCGGTCCCAGCGTCTATCGCCTGGGCCAGGACGAACAGCATCTGCGGCGGCTGCGCCTCACTGGCGATCTGCGTCAGGCCATCGGCGGTAACGAATTGACCCTGCGCTTCCAGCCCAAGATCTGCCTGCGCAGCGATCGCGTCGAACAGGTCGAAGTACTGGTGCGCTGGCATCACCCGGTGCTTGGCCCGATCGGCCCGGACGAATTCATTCCGCTCGCCGAGCACTCCGGCGTGATTCATCCGCTCACCCGTTATGTGCTGGACGAAGCGCTGCGCTGCCAGGCGCAATGGCGCGAGCAAGGGCTGGTACTTGGCATGGCAATCAACCTGTCCGCGCTCGATCTCTCCGACCCCGGCTTGCCCGACTTCGTGCGCGGCCGTCTGGAGCATCACGCCGTGCCGGCACAGTTGGTCACACTGGAACTGACCGAAAGCGCCTTAATGCGCGATGTCGAATTCGCACTGCACATGCTGCATCAGTTGCGCAGCGTGGGCGTGCGTCTGTCCATCGACGACTTCGGTACCGGTTATTCCTCGTTGGCCCAACTCAAGCGCATGCCGGTGAACGAATTGAAGATCGACAAGAGTTTCGTCATGCAGTTGGCCGAAGGCACCGACGATGCCTTCATCGTCCGCAGCACGATCGATCTGGGGCATAACCTGGGCCTCAGCGTCATCGCCGAAGGTGTCGAGAACGCCACCGCGCTGGCACTGCTACATGGCTACGGTTGCGACATGGTGCAGGGCTATCTGTATTCGCCACCGCTGGAAGAAGCGCCGCTGGTGGCCTGGTGCATGCGCCAACTCGGCATGACGTCTGCCTCTCATGCAGGTGCGCAGCGATGAGCGTGCGCCTGCGTGTTGTAGTGCTCGCTGCATCCGTTGCTGGTGCATTCGCGCCAGTACACGCAATGGCCGGCGACGGCCGCCTGCTCGCCACCGGCGGCGTCTCGATGATCGAAGGCAGCAGCGGTGGCGGCATCGTGCCGTGGGCCACGTTGTCCGGGTATGGCACGCGCGATGAACTCGGCACCGTGCTGTTCGCCACGCATGTGGACAGCGGCGATTACCGGCTCGATGTGCAAGGCGCCGCGCTGACGGTCGGCAATCGGCTGGAGCTGTCGCTTGCCCGCCAACGTCTGGACTTGGGCACCTTGCAGGACCGGCTTGGCTTGCCGTGGAATGCGCTCGGCCAGGACGTGTTTGGCGCCAAGTTGCGTCTGGCCGGTGATCTTGTGTACGGACATGCGCCGCAGGTCAGTCTGGGCGTGCAATACAAGCGCTTGCGTAACGGCACCTTGCCATTGGCGATCGGTGCGCGCGACGACCACGGCACCGACGTCTACGTCAGCGCAAGCCGCTTGTTGCTGCATGGCGCCGGCGGGTGTCAGTTGCTGCTCAACGGCACTTTGCGCGCCACCCGCGCCAACCAGACCGGCTTGCTCGGCTTCGGCGGCGATCGTCGCAACAGTTATCGTCTGGTCCCCGAGGCCAGTGCTGCGGTGGTGCTGTCGCCGTCCTGGGCGGTGGGCGTGGAATATCGCGACAAACCGAATAACCTCGGTTTCGCGCGCGAGCAAGCGTGGGCAGATGCATTCGTCGCCTGGTTCCCAAGCAAGCATGTCTCGTTGACTGCTGCATTCGCCGATCTTGGCGACATCGCCACGCTTGCCGATCAGCGCGGTCCTTATCTTTCCTTGCAGGTGGCGTTCTGATGAACCGATGGTTGCGCTGGTCCTTGCTGTGCATGCTCGGCCTGACCAGCGCCTGCGCCAGCACGCAATCGCGCCCCACGCTCTACGACGAACTCGGCGGGCAGGCCGGGATCGAAGCGCTGGTGGAAACCATGCTGTCGCGCATCGCCGACGACCAGCGCATCGTCGACAAGTTCGCGCGCGTCAACATCGTCATACTCAACGAGCGCCTGGTGCAGAAGTTCTGCCATGTCGCCGACGGCCCTTGCCCGGATACCGCCAAGTCGATGCAGCAGGCGCACGCGCACCTGGCCATTCGCGAAGGCGACTTCAATGCGCTGGTGGAGGATCTGAACTGGGCGATGGATCAGCGCAAGATTCCACGCCGCACGCAGAACCGCCTGCTGGCGCGGCTGGCGGCCATGCATGGCGAGATCGTCAATCACTGAGAGGCGCGATTGGTTTTCGCGCGTGTGGTTAGGCGCGTGAGCCGATGTTGGTGTGGACCGACATGCGCGTGCATCCACATCATTCGATGATCGATGCATGCGCTTGCGTGGTCATCCCACGCGCTCCAAGCACCGAGGTTGCAGGTAGGCACGAAGCGCCGCTGAGCACCGGCGATATCTCCCGCACGCGCAGCCTGCCGCCTCAATCCAGCGGTCGCACCCGATGCGAGCCGCGCGCCATCAGGCGCAAGGCAAACGCATGCGGCAGCAGCCGCAGTGCGGCATTGACCAGCCGATAGTGCCAGCCAGGGACCGCCAGCACCTGGCCGCGTTCCATTGCATCTATTCCGTACTCCGCTACGGCGTCGGCCTGTAGCCAGGCCCAGGCGGGCAGGGCGGACATCGCTTCGCGGGTGCCGGTCACGTCGTGGAATTCCGACCAGGCAAAGCCTGGACAGAGCGCGCACACCTTGACGCCGCAATCGGCGTTTTCCAGCGCAAGCGACTCGCTGAAGCGCAACAGAAAGCTCTTGCTGGCCGCGTACAGGGTCTGCCCATCGGCGCTCGGCGTCAGCGCCGCGAACGAGGCGACGTTGAGAATGCGGCCCTGGCCGCTGGCGCGGATCATCGGCAGCAACCGCCAGGTGAGTTCGCAGACCGCAGTCACCATCACCTGCAGAAAGCGCGCATGCGTGGCCCAGTCGTTATGCAGGTAACGACCCGGCACGCCGTACCCGGCGTTGTTGACCAGTGTGCCCACGGTCCAGCCATTGCGCTGGATCTGCGTCGCCAAGGCGTCGGCCGCGGCCGGGTCGGCCAGATCGGCCGGCAGCACTTCCACCCGCACCGCGCTGCGCAACTCATCGGCCAGTGCCTGTAGCCGATCCTCCCGGCGCGCGGTCAGGATCAACGGCACCCCACGTTTGGCATATGCCCGTGCGATCTCACGGCCGATGCCGCTGGAAGCGCCGGTGATCAACGCGAAGACAGGTGAAACGGACATGGCAGGTTCCTGTAGGGGGAGGTGTAAGACATGTGGCGGACAGAAGTGTGCCGGTTGCCGACAGGGCATGGGCTATTCTGTGGCCTGTCTTCAACTCAGGAACCTGCGCCTGATGCGTCGAAAGATCGTTGCCGGAAATTGGAAGCTGCATGGCAGCCGCGCCTTCGCCACCGAGTTGGTGGCCAAGCTCGCCGCGCACATGCCCCTGGAGGGTGTCGAGGTCGTCATCCTGCCGCCACTGCCTTACCTCGGCGACCTGATCGAGGATTTCGAGGCCCATCACCTGGCGTTCGGAGCCCAGGACGTCAGCAGCAATGAGAAGGGTGCTTACACCGGCGAGGTGTCGGCCTCGATGCTGGTCGATGTCGGTGCCGTGTACGGGTTGGTCGGCCATTCCGAGCGCCGTCAGTATCATCAGGAGAGTAGCGAACTGGTGGCGCGTAAGTTCGCCGCCGCCATCCATGCTGGGCTGATTCCGGTGCTGTGCGTGGGCGAATCGCTGGAACAACGTGAAGCTGGTCAGACTGAGGCAATCCTCCGTGCCCAGCTCGAGCCGGTCCTGGCGCTGGTTGGCAGTGACGGTTTCGCAGGCGCAGTGCTGGCCTATGAACCGATCTGGGCCATTGGCACCGGCCGTACCGCCACCCCGGAGCAGGCCCAGGCCGTGCACGCCTTCCTGCGTGGCGAAGTCGCGAAGGCGGATGCTAGAATTGCCGATTCATTGCCCATCCTGTACGGGGGCAGTGTCAAGCCTGATAACGCCGGCGAGCTGTTCGCACAGCCCGATGTCGACGGCGGGCTTGTCGGAGGCGCCTCCTTGGTGGCCGAAGACTTCCTGGCCATTGCGCGTGCGGCGGCCGCTTGTTAACCCATTAAGTTTTGTCCGGGGACGGATTTCGAGATGCTGATGTTGATCCTCAATGTGGTCTACGTGCTGGTCGCGCTGGCGATGATTGCGCTGATCCTGATGCAGCGTGGCGCAGGTGCGGCGGCCGGTTCCGGCTTCGGTGCTGGCGCTTCTGGCACCGTGTTCGGTTCGCAGGGGGCGTCGAACTTCCTGTCCAAGTCGACCAAGTGGTTGGCGGTGGTGTTTTTCAGCATCAGCCTGTTCATGGCGTGGTATGCCACGCACGGCGCTCGTCCGACTGATCAGAACCTGGGTGTGATGTCGCAGTCGGCAACGCCGGCTCCGGCTGCCGCCGGCGAGCTGACCCAGCCGTTGCCGCAGGCGCCTGCCGCCGGTGCGGTACCGACCGCTCCGGCGCAGCCGGTTCCTGCCGCCGCGCCGGCAGCAGCGCCAGCGCAGTCCGCACCGGCGCAGCCGGCGCCTGCAGCACGCGAAGAAAACGCTTCAGAACCAGCACAAAAACGCTGAAGCCGGTTACAATACGCTGCGCACTGGGATGCCCAGCGGCGCGACGTATGCCCAGGTGGCGGAATTGGTAGACGCACTACCTTGAGGTGGTAGCGACTTAGGTCGTAGGGGTTCGAGTCCCCTCTTGGGCACCATTGTTTGGCTGCAGTTCCTGCGCATCGTTCGTCGCGCGCGGGGTCTGCCTATACCCCATGCCGGCACGCGGCGCGTGTGGGCAGAGGCAAGAGAGAATCGCTGTGCTGGCCGAATATTTGCCGAGTCTGCTGTTTCTGATCGTCGCCACCGGTATCGGCATCGTGCTGATGTTGATTGGTCGGTTCCTCGCTCCGCGCAGCCCGGACGCGCGCAAGCTTTCTCCGTACGAGTGTGGCTTCGAGGCATTCGAAGACGCGCGCATGAAGTTCGATGTGCGCTACTACCTCATCGCGATCCAGTTCATCGTGTTCGATCTGGAAATCATCTTCATCGTGCCGTGGACGCAGGTGTTCATGGAGATCGGCGCACGTTCGCTGGTCACCATGGGGCTGTTCGTCGGCATGTTGTTCCTGGGCTTTATCTACGTGTGGAAGAAGGGAGCGCTGGAATGGGAGTGATTCAGACCCTGGATCGTCTGATGACCAACCCGATGCCGGAAGGCCGGGTGGAAGACATCCTGCGCCCGGACGGCGAAAACCCGCTGCTCGAAAAGGGCTATGTGACCACCAGCGTCGATGCGCTGCTGAACTGGGCGCGTACCGGCTCGATGTGGCCGATGACCTTCGGTCTGGCCTGCTGCGCGGTCGAAATGATGCATGCGGGCGCCTCGCGCCTGGATCTTGACCGTTACGGCGTGGTGTTCCGCCCGTCGCCGCGTCAGTCCGACGTGATGATCGTCGCCGGTACCCTGGTCAACAAGATGGCCCCGGCGCTGCGCAAGGTCTACGACCAGATGCCGGATCCGAAGTGGGTCATTTCGATGGGCAGCTGCGCCAATGGCGGCGGCTACTACCATTATTCGTATTCGGTGGTGCGCGGTTGCGATCGCATCGTGCCGGTGGACATCTATGTCCCGGGCTGCCCGCCGACCGCCGAGGCGCTGGTCTACGGCATCTTGCAGCTGCAGAAGAAGATCTGGCGTACCCAGACGATCGCGCGCTGACACCCGTCTTCTTCCACCGAGAGCAGCCAAGCCCCCATGGCAGAGCAAGCATCCTCCTTCACTGACCGACTTGCGGCACGTTTCGCCGGTGCGCAGATTGCCGTGGCCTTGCCGCGCGGCGAAGTGACGCTGGAAGTCGCTGCGGCCGATTGGCACGCCACTTGTCTGGCCCTGCGCGACGAGCTCGGTTTCGAACAGCTCAGCGATCTGTGCGGCGTCGATTACCTGGGCTACGGCAGCGACGAGTGGGATACCGCCGACGTGTCGTCGCAGGGCTTCAGCCGCGGCGTCGAGGGCAAGGCCGTCGGTCGTTTCGCCTGGGGCGAATTTCCCAGCCAGGAAAGCTCCACCGGCGCCCATCCGCAGCACATGCCCAAGCAGCGCTTTGCGGTGGTCGCCCAGTTGATCTCCTACCAGCACAACCAGCGTCTGCGCGTGCGGTGCTACGCACCGGACGAACAGGTGCCGGTGGTGGCGTCGGTGACCGATATCTGGCCGGGCGTGAACTGGTTCGAACGCGAAGCCTTCGACCTGTTCGGCATCGTCTTCGATGGCCATCCGGACCTGCGCCGCATCCTGACCGACTACGGATTCGTCGGCCACCCGTTCCGCAAGGATTTCCCGCTGATCGGCAACGTCGAAGTGCGTTATGACGAAGAGCGCAAGCGTGTGGTGTACGAGCCGGTGACGTCGGTCGAGCCGCGCGTCGGTGTGCCGCGCGTGATTCGCGACGATGCCCGTTATGAGACTGCCGCTGGTGAAGTGGGCAAGTCGGAGACTGCCAAGTGAGTGAGTTCCGCCAGGCGACCGATGCCTTCGCGAGCAATCCTGTCGAAAGCAAGCAGGAAATCCGCAATTACACGATGAATTTCGGCCCGCAGCATCCTGCGGCGCACGGCGTGCTGCGCCTGATCCTGGAAATGGACGGCGAAACCGTGGTGCGTGCCGATCCGCATATCGGCCTGCTGCACCGTGGCACCGAGAAGCTGGCCGAGTCCAAACCGTTCAACCAGTCGGTTCCGTACATGGATCGCCTGGATTACGTGTCGATGATGTGCAACGAACACGCTTACGTGCGCGCGATCGAGTCCCTGATGGGCATCGAGGCGCCCGAGCGTGCGCAGTACATCCGCACCATGTTCGACGAGATCACCCGCATCAAGAACCACCTGATGTGGGTCGGTTCCAACGCGCTCGATCTGGGCGCGATGGCGGTGATGCTGTACGCGTTCCGCGAGCGCGAAGAATTGATGGACGTCTATGAGGCCGTCAGTGGCGCGCGCATGCACGCTGCCTACTACCGTCCCGGCGGCGTGTATCGCGATCTGCCCGATCGCATGCCCAAGTACAAGGAATCCCGCTGGCACAAGGGCGGGGCACTGAAGAAGCTCAATGCAGCGCGCGAAGGCTCGATGCTGGACTTCCTCGAGGATTTCACCAATACCTTCCCGTCGCGTGTGGACGAGTACGAGACGCTGCTGACCGATAACCGTATCTGGAAGCAGCGTACCGTCGATGTCGGCATCATCAGCCCGGATCTGGCGCGTGCCTGGGGCATGACCGGCCCGATGCTGCGTGGTTCGGGCATCGAGTGGGATCTGCGCAAGAAGCAGCCGTACGCCAAGTACGACGCAGTGGAGTTCGATATCCCGGTCGGCACCAACGGCGACTGCTACGACCGCTACCTGGTGCGCGTGGCCGAGATGCGCGAATCCAACCGCATCATCAAGCAGTGCGTGAAGTGGCTGAAGGCCAACCCAGGCCCGGTCATGGTCACCAATTTCAAGGTCGCTCCGCCAAGCCGCGAAGGCATGAAGGACGACATGGAAGCGCTGATCCATCACTTCAAGCTGTTTAGTGAAGGTTACTGCGTGCCGGCCGGCGAAACCTACAGCGCGGTCGAAGCGCCCAAGGGCGAGTTCGGTTGCTACCTGATGTCCGATGGCGCCAACAAACCGTTCCGCGTGCATCTGCGCGCGCCGGGTTTTGCGCATCTGTCGTCGATGGACGCAGTGGTGCGTGGCTATTTGCTGGCCGACGTCGTGGCGATGATCGGCACTTACGATTTGGTTTTCGGTGAGGTTGACCGATGAAGGCGACGGGTAATTTCGAAGCGGCGCGCGACGTCGATCCGCAGGTGGTGCTGAGCGACAAGACGCGCGCGCACATCGATCACTGGCTGGCCAAGTTTCCGCCCGATCGCAAGCGTTCGGCGGTGCTGCAGGGCCTGCATGCTGCGCAGGAGCAGAACCAGGGCTGGCTGACCGATGAGCTGATCGTCGGTGTGGCCAAGTATCTGGAACTGCCGCCGGTGTGGGCTTACGAGGTCGCCAGCTTCTACTCGATGTTCGAGACCGAGAAGGTCGGCCGCCACAACGTGGCGTTCTGCACCAACATCAGCTGCTGGCTCAACGGCGCCGAAGATCTGCTGGCGCACGCCGAGAAGAAACTGGGTTGCAAGCTGGGGCAGTCGACGGCCGATGGTCGCGTCTACCTCAAGCGCGAAGAAGAATGCCTGGCGGCCTGCTCCGCGGCGCCGATGATGGTCATCAATGGCCACTATCACGAGCACCTGACGAAAGAGAAGGTTGACGCGCTGCTGGACGGGCTGGAGTAAGACATGGCACATCATCACGCACCTACAGGTCCGGTCGGTCCGGCGCCGTTGCCCCATCAGGTCGTCTATACGACGCTGCATTACGACACCCCTTGGTCGTATGAGAGCTATCTGAAAACCGGTGGCTACGCTGCGCTACGTAAGATCCTCGAAGAGAAGATTCCGCCGGCCGACGTCATCGAAATGGTCAAGGCATCGAACCTGCGCGGCCGCGGTGGCGCAGGCTTCCCGACCGGTCTGAAGTGGTCGTTCATGCCCAAGGGCAACATGCAGAAGTACATCCTGTGTAATTCGGACGAATCCGAGCCGGGCACCTGCAAGGACCGCGACATCCTGCGTTACAACCCGCACTCGGTGGTGGAGGGCATGGCGATCGCCTGCTACGCCACCGGCTCTACCGTGGGCTATAACTACCTGCGTGGCGAGTTCCACCACGAGCCGTTCGAGAACTTCGAGCTGGCGCTGGCCGATGCCTATGCCAACGGCTGGCTGGGCAAGAACATCCTCGGCAGCGGCGTGGATATCGATATCTACGGTGCGCTGGGTGCCGGCGCTTACATCTGCGGCGAAGAAACCGCATTGATGGAATCGCTGGAAGGCAAGAAAGGGCAGCCGCGCTACAAGCCGCCGTTCCCGGCCAACTTCGGCCTGTACGGCAAGCCGACCACCATCAACAACACCGAAACCTACGCGTCGGTGCCGGCGATCATTCGCAACGGCCCGGAGTGGTTTCTGGGCTTGAGCAAGACCAAGAACGGCGGCCCGAAGATCTTCTCGGTGTCCGGTTGCGTGCAGAAGGGCGGCAATTTCGAAGTGCCGCTGGGCACCACGTTTGACGAACTGCTGGAAATGGCCGGCGGCCTGCGTCCGGGCCGCAAGCTCAAGGGCGTGGTGCCCGGCGGCGTGTCGATGCCGGTGCTGAAGGCCGACCAGGTCGCTGGTCTGCAGATGGATTACGACACCTTGCGCGCGCTCGGTACCGGCCTGGGATCGGGTGCGATCGTGGTGCTGGACGACAGCGTCTGCTGCGTGCGTTTCGCTTGCCGCATCTCGCAGTTTTTCCACAAGGAATCCTGCGGCCAGTGCACGCCGTGCCGCGAAGGCACCGGCTGGATGCACCGCGTGCTGGAGCGCATCGTCGCCGGCAAGGCCACGATGGAAGACCTGCACCAGCTGCGTACCGTGGCCGGCCAGATCGAAGGCCATACCATCTGCGCGTTCGGTGAAGCGGCGGCATGGCCGATTCAGGGCTTCCTGCGCCAGTTCTGGGACGAGTTCGAGTACTACATCGTCAACGGTCGTTCGATCGTCGATACGCACGTCGGAGTGGCTGCATGAGCGCCCAACCAGTGAACCCGAACGTGCCACCGGACCATGTCACCGTCGAAATCGACGGTCAGTCTCTGGTGGTGCCGAAGGGCTCGATGATCATCCAGGCGGCCGACAAGGCCGGCATCCCGATCCCGCGCTTCTGCTACCACGAGAAGCTGCCGATCGCGGCCAACTGCCGCATGTGCCTGGTCGATGTCGAAAAGTCGCCGAAGCCGTCGCCCGCCTGCGCCACGCCGGTGATGGACGGCATGAAGGTCACCACGCGGAGCGAAAAGGCGCTGAAGTACCAGCGCAGCGTGATGGAGTTCCTGCTGATCAACCACCCGCTGGACTGCCCGATCTGCGATCAGGGCGGCGAGTGCGAGCTGCAGGACGTCTCGCTCGGCTACGGCCGTTCGGTCAGCCGTTTCAACGAGCGCAAGCGCGTGGTGCCGGACGAGGATATCGGTCCGTTGGTCGCCACCGAGATGACCCGCTGCATCCAGTGCACCCGTTGCGTGCGCTTCACTGCAGACATCGCCGGTACCTACGAGTTGGGTGGCATGTATCGCGGTGAAAACCTGCAGATCGGCACCTACGACGGCAAGCCGCTGACCACCGAAATTTCCGGCAACGTCATCGACGTGTGCCCGGTGGGCGCGCTGACCAACAAGGTGTTCCAGTTCCGCGCACGTCCGTGGGAATTGATGGCGCGCGAGTCGCTGGGCTACCACGATGCGATGGGCTCGAACCTGTTCCTGCACGTACGTCGCGGCGAAGTGCTGCGCACCGTGCCGCGCGAGAACGAGGCGGTCAACGAGTGCTGGCTGTCCGATCGCGACCGTTACTCGCATCAGGGTCTGTACTCCGAAGACCGTGCGGTCAAGCCGCTGACGAAGATCAACGGCGAGTGGACCGAAGTGAGCTGGACCGAAGGTCTGGCCGCTGCGACCCAGATCCTGCGCGACAACGCTGGCGATCAGCTTGGCGTCCTGGTGCATCCATCCACCTCCAACGAGGAAGGCGCGCTGCTGGTGCGTCTGGCCGAAGGTCTGGGTAGCGGCAATCTGGATCACCGTCTACTCACTCGCGATTTTTCCGACGCTGCGGTGGCCGAAGCCTTTGCAACGCCGCTGGCCGAGATCGAACAGGCCGATGTGGTGGTGTTGTTCGGCACCAACGTGCGGCATGAATTGCCGTTGCTGCATGCACGTCTGCGCAAGGCGCAGGTGCAGAACCGCACCCAGATTCACTCGGTCAATCCGGTCGATTTCGATTTTGCTTTTACTCAGGCGAGCCGCACCGTGGTGGCGCCGTCGCAGCTGGCAGCTGCGCTCGACGACGCAACACTGCGCGATGCGGTCAAGGGCGCAAGCCGGGCCGTCATCGTGGTCGGCGGCTTGGCCGAAAACCATCCGCAGGCTGCGGCGCTGCGTGCTGCTGCACGCGATTTTGCCGCCGCAACCGGCGCATCGTTGTGCCGCATCCCGCAGGGTGCCAATGCCGTCGGTCTGGTGTCGCAGGGCGTGCTGCCCACCGCGCGCGATGTCGCCGGCATGCTGGCTCAGCCGCGTCAGGCCTACGTGTTGTATGGCATCGAGCCGGGTCTGGATTTTGCCAATGCCGCCGCTGCACGCAGTGCGTTGGCTGGTGCCAAGGTCGTTGCATTCAGCCAGTTCGCCTGCGCGTCGACGCGCGATGTGGCCGATGTGATCCTGCCGATCGGTGCGTTGCCGGAAATCGATGCATCGCTGACCAATCTCGATGGTCGCGTGCAGACCGCACGTGCTGCAGGCCGCCTGCCGGTCGAAGCGCGCGAGGGTTGGCGCGTGTTGCGTGCACTCGGTGGTGAGCTGGGTCTGGCCGGGTTCGAATTCATCGACCTGGTTGGCCTGCGCGCCGGCATGCAGAACCGCGATGTGCGCCCGGTGGCCTCGGCTCAGCCGCAGGCCACCCATGACGGGCTGGAGGTTGCGGCAACCGCTGCGATCTATCGCACCGATGCGGTGGTACGTCGCGCCGCTGCGCTGCAATCGCATCCGCTCAACATCGCACCGTGCGTGGCGATGCATCCGGAGCAGGCTGCGCAGTTGCAGGTCCAGGCCGGTCAGATGGTCAAGGTCGGTACCGACGCCGGCAAGGCGACGTTGCCGGTGGTGCTGGACAAGCGCGTCGCACCGGGCACGGTGTGGATCGAATCCGGCCATGGCGCAACCGCGCCGCTCGGTGCCGGTCGTGTAACGGTGGTGGCTGCATGAACGAATTGCTGTTGAACCTGGTCGACCCCTTGCACCAGTGGTTTCTGGGACTGGGCGATGGCGGCGTGGTGCTCTGGTCGATATTGAAGATCCTGCTGATCGCCGTGCCGGTGATTATCTCGGTGGCCTTCTACGTGGTCTGGGAGCGCAAGCTGATTGGCTGGATGCACGTGCGCCACGGGCCCATGTATGTGGGTATGGGCATCTTCCAGGCCTTCGCCGACGTGTTCAAACTTCTGTTCAAGGAGATCCTGCAGCCGAGCAGCTCGCACAAGGCGATGTTCATCATCGCCCCGTTGCTGACCCTGGCACCTGCATTCGCCGCGTGGTCGGTGGTGCCGTTCGATGCGAAGCTGGTGTTGTCCAACGCCAATGTTGGTTTGCTGTATCTGCTGGCGATGACCTCGCTGGGCGTGTACGGCATCATCCTCGCCGGCTGGGCCTCCAACTCCAAGTACGCCTTCCTGGGTGCGATGCGCTCGGCAGCGCAGGTGGTCAGCTACGAAATCGCGATGGGCTTTGCGCTGGTCGGCGTCATGATCGCTTCCGGCAGCGTCAACCTCAGCCAGATCGTGTTTGCGCAAGCGGGTAACTCCGGCTTCTTCGACTGGTTCCTGATTCCGCTGTTCCCCTTGTTCATCGTGTACTGGGTCTCCGGCGTTGCCGAAACCAACCGCGCGCCGTTCGACGTGGTGGAAGGCGAATCGGAAATCGTCGCCGGCCACATGGTGGAATATTCGGGCGGTGCATTCGCACTGTTCTTCCTGGCCGAATACGCCAACATGATTCTGGTCAGCTTCCTGATCTCGATCTTCTTCCTCGGCGGCTGGCTGAGCCCGATCCAGGGTTGGGTCACTGCGGATATCTCGCCGTGGGTCAATTGGGTGTGGACCGGCGGTTGGCCGTGGCTGCTGATGAAGGTGTTCTTCTTCGCCAGCGCCTACATCTGGTTCCGTGCCAGCTTCCCGCGCTACCGCTACGACCAGATCATGCGTCTGGGCTGGAAGGTGTTCATTCCGCTCACGATCGTGTGGATCGCAGTGACGGCATTGATGGTGTTTTACGGCGTGATCCAGAAGGGCGTGTAATTGATGAACAAGATCACCCATTACTTCAAGAGCTTGCTCCTGCTCGAACTGCTCGGAGGCTTGTGGCTGACGTTGAAATACACGTTCAAGCCCAAGTACACCGTGCTGTATCCGATGGAGAAGTTCCCGCAATCACCGCGTTTTCGTGGCCTGCATGCGCTGCGCCGCTACCCCAACGGCGAAGAGCGCTGCATCGCCTGCAAACTGTGCGAAGCGGTGTGCCCGGCGCTGGCAATCACCATCGATTCGGCCAAGCGCGAAGACGGTAGTCGCCGCACGACGCGTTACGACATCGACCTGTTCAAGTGCATCTTCTGCGGTTTCTGTGAGGAAAGCTGCCCGGTGGACTCGATCGTCGAGACGCACATCCTCGAGTATCACTTCGAGAAGCGTGGCGAAAACATTATCAACAAGCCGCAGTTGCTGGCGATCGGAGACCGGTTAGAAACCGAGATCGCCGAGCGTCGCGCTGCCGATGCCGCCTTCCGTTGAGGTCATGATGGACTGGGTCTCTATTGCTTTTTACGCCTTCTCCGCCGTCGCGGTCGTGTCCGCCGGTGCGGTGATCAGCGTGCGCAACCCGGTGTACGCCGTGTTGTGCCTGATCCTCACCTTCTTCTCGATGGCCTGTATCTGGCTGCTGGTCGGTGCCGAGTTCCTTGGCGTCACCCTGGTGCTGGTCTACGTCGGCGCGGTGATGGTGTTGTTCCTGTTCGTGGTGATGATGCTGGACATCGACACCAGTCGGCTGCGCGAGGGCTGGGTCAAGTACATGCCGCTGGGCGTGATCGTTGCGGTGGCGATGCTGGCGCAGATGGTCACCTTGATCGGGGTCAAGTCGCGCACTGCCACGCCGTTTCCGGTCGACAATGCAGCAGCGCAGGCTGCCGACAGCTCGAACCTGACCTGGCTGGCCAAGAGCCTGTACACCGAGTTCCTGCTGCCGTTCGAATTTGCTGCGGTGATTCTGACCGTGGCGGTGGTGGCTGCGGTGATGCTGACCCTGCGCAAGCGCACCGGCATCAAGCTGCAGAACGCCGGCGAGCAATCGCGAGTGAAGGCTGGCGACCGTTTGCGCATGGTCAAAATGGCGGTTGAAAAGCCGGTACAGGTTGCGCCGCAGAGTGACGCGGCCGACGGACAGGAGGCGAAGTCTTGATTACCTTGGGCCACCTGCTGGGACTGGGCGCGGTGCTGTTCTGCATCTCCCTGGCCGGCATCTTCCTCAACCGCAAGAACGTCATCGTTTTGCTGATGTCGATCGAGTTGATGCTGCTGTCGGTCAACGTCAACTTCATCGCGTTCTCGCGCGAGCTTGGCGATACCGCCGGTCAGTTGTTCGTGTTCTTCATCCTGACCGTTGCCGCCGCAGAGGCCGCCATCGGTCTTGCGATCCTGGTGACTCTGTTCCGTACGCGCCGCACGATCAATGTGGCCGAAGTCGACACGTTGAAGGGCTGACCCGTAGATGGAAATCACTCTCTCCAAGAGTCTGCTGATCGCAGTGGTGCTTGCACCGCTGGTCGGCAGCATCATCGCCGGCCTGTTCGGTCGTCAGGTGGGGCGCAAGGGCGCGCAGTACGTCACCATCCTCGGCGTGGCGGTCAGCTGTGTGTTGTCGTGCCTGACCCTGTATCAATTGGTGGAGCAGGGCGCCAGCCCGTTCAACCAGAACCTGTACACCTTCTTCGACGTCGGCAATTACTCCGCGCATGTCGGCTTCATGGTTGATCGCCTGACCGCGATGATGATGGTGGTGGTGACCTTCGTGTCGCTGCTGGTGCACATCTACACCATCGGCTACATGGAGGAAGACCCGGGTTACCAGCGCTTCTTCAGCTACATCTCGTTGTTCACCTTCTCCATGCTGACGCTGGTGATGAGCAACAACTTCCTGCAGCTGTTCTTCGGCTGGGAAGCGGTGGGTCTGGTGTCGTACCTGCTGATCGGTTTCTGGTTCAAGCGCCCGACCGCCGTGTTCGCCAACATGAAGGCCTTTCTGGTCAACCGCGTCGGCGATTTCGGCTTCATCCTCGGCATTGCCGGCGTGCTGCTGTGGTTCGGTTCGCTGGATTATTCCACCGTGTTTGCCAACGCGACCACCATGGCCGGTGCCAAGGTGCAGCTGTTCGCAGGCCACGAGTGGAGCGTGATGACGCTGATCTGCATCTGTCTGTTCATCGGTGCGATGGGCAAGTCGGCGCAGGTGCCGCTGCATGTGTGGTTGCCGGACTCGATGGAAGGCCCGACCCCGATCTCGGCGCTGATCCACGCTGCCACGATGGTCACCGCCGGCATCTTCATGGTGGCGCGTATGTCGCCGCTGTTCGAGCTGTCCGAAACCGCGCTGAACTTCATCCTGTTCATCGGTGCGACCACGGCTTTCTTCACCGGCCTGATCGGCATCGTGCAGAACGACATCAAGCGCGTGGTCGCATATTCGACGCTGTCCCAGCTTGGCTACATGACCGTGGCGCTGGGCGTGTCGGCCTATTCGGCCGCCGTGTTCCACCTGATGACGCATGCCTTCTTCAAGGCGCTGCTGTTCCTGGCGGCCGGCTCGGTCATCATCGGCATGCACCATGAGCAGGACATGCGCAAGATGGGCGGCCTGCGCAAGTACATGAAGGTGACTTACTGGACCAGCGTGATCGGTACCTTGGCACTGGTCGGTACGCCGTTCTTCTCCGGCTTCTACTCCAAAGACACCATCATCGAAGCGGCCGCGCACCATGCGCATGAGTCGCATAGCTGGATCGCGACCTACGGCTACTGGGCAGTGCTCGGCGGCGTGCTGGTCACCAGCTTCTACAGCTTCCGCCTGCTGTTCCTGACCTTCCACGGCAAGGAACGTTTCCGCGATGCCCATGCGCACGATGCGCATGCACACCACGACAGCGCGCACACCGATGCCGAGGCGCAGGTCCACGCGCACGACGCACATGCACACGATACGCACGGCCACGACGACCACGGTCATGGCCACCATGGTGCGCACGAGCCGCACGAATCCAAGTGGGTGGTGACGCTGCCGTTGATCCTGCTGGCGATCCCGTCGGTGGCGATCGGCTTCTTCACCATCGGCCCGATGTTGTTCGGCACCGATTGGCAGGGCCATCACGCGGCGCACGCGCTCAAAGGGCAGGCCGTGTCGTTCTTCACCGGCATCGTCGACTTCTACGACCCGGCACGCGATACCGTCGGTGCGCTGGCCGAAGAATTCCACGGCCCGGTCGCGTTCGCGTTGCACGGCATGATGGCGGCGCCGTTCTTCCTGACGGTCGCCGGTCTGTTGCTCGCTGCGCTGTTCTATCTGTGGAAGCCCGACCTGGCCACCAAGTCGCGCAAGGCGTTCGCGCCGGTGGTGTGGCTGCTGGAAAACAAGTACGGCTTCGACAAGCTGTGGATCAATGGCTTCGCCGGTGGCGGCGTGGTCCTTGGCAAGGCGTCACGCGCCATCGATACCCATGTGGTCGACGGTGTCGTCGTCAATGGTTCTGCCCGACTGATCGACCTGGCTGCAAATCTGCTGCGTCGCACGCAATCCGGTTTCCTCTATCACTACGCCTTCGCAATGATCATCGGTTTGATCGCCTTGTTGGCGGTACTGATGCATTTCTGGCGTTGACCTGTACGGAATAAGAAAACGTGTCGAACTGGCCTTTACTGTCTATCTTGATCTGGCTGCCGATTATCGGTGGCGCCTTGATCCTTGCGTTGCGCAACGCCGAGACTGCCCGCTGGGCATCCCTGGCGGTGGCGGTGGCGACCTTTGTGCTGAGTCTGCCGCTGCTGGGCTACGACACCGCCAATGACGCCATGCAGTTCATCGAACTGCATGCCTGGATCCCGGCCTACAACATCGGCTACAACCTGGGCGTGGACGGCATCGCGGTCGCGTTGATCGTGCTGACCACGCTGGTGACGGTGCTGGCGCTGATCGGTGCCTGGCGCTCGATCGACAAGCGCGTCAATCAGTACGTCGCCGCCTTCCTGATCCTGGAAGGCGTCACGGTCGGCATCTTCGCTGCCACCGACGCGATGCTGTTCTATGTCTTCTTCGAAGCCATGCTGATCCCGATGTTCCTGATCATCGGCGTCTGGGGCGGTCCGCGGCGTATCTACGCGGCGATGAAGTTCTTCCTCTACACCTTCCTCGGCTCGGTGCTGATGCTGGTGGGTCTGGTCTACCTGTACCTGAAGGGCGGCAGCTTCCAGCTCGCCGACCTGTATGCGCTGCAGCTGACCGCCAAGGAGCAGACCTGGATCTTCTTCGCGTTCCTGATCGCGTTCGCGGTCAAGGTGCCGATGTTTCCGGTGCACACCTGGTTGCCGGATGCGCACGTCGAAGCACCGACTGCCGGTTCGGTGATCCTGGCGGCGATCGCGTTGAAGATCGGTGGCTACGGCTTCCTGCGCTTCAATCTGCCGATCGTTCCCGATGCCAGCCATGAGTTCGCGTGGCTAGTGATCACGCTGTCGCTGATCGCGGTGATCTACGTCGGCCTGGTGGCATTGGTGCAGGACGACATGAAGAAGCTGGTGGCGTATTCGTCCATCGCGCACATGGGTTTCGTCACTCTCGGCACCTTCATCGCCTTCACCCTGGTGCGCGAGTACGGCAGCACCGATGCGGCCCGCCTCGGCCTGCAGGGCGCGATGGTGCAGATGATTTCGCACGGCTTCGTGTCCGGCGCGATGTTCTCCTGCATCGGTGTGCTGTACGACCGCATGCACACGCGTCGCATCGCCGACTACGGCGGCGTGGTCAATGTGATGCCGTGGTTCGCCACTTTCTCCATGTTGTTCTTCATGGCAAACGCCGGTTTGCCGGGCACCAGTGGTTTCGTCGGTGAATTCATGGTGATCCTGGCCAGCTTCCAGAAGCACCCGCTGGTTGCCTTGGCTGCTGCCACCACGTTGGTGATCACCGCTGCGTACACGCTATGGCTCTACAAGCGCGTGTTCTTCGGCGAAGTGGCCAACGCACACGTGGCCGAGCTGAAGGACATCAATGGCCGCGAAGCATTCGTGCTGGGGGTCTTCGCCGCTGGCGTGCTGGCCCTGGGCCTGTACCCGAAGCCGCTGACCGATCTGATGGAACCCTCGATCGCCAAGCTGGCTACCCAGATTGCCGCGACCAAGCTCTGACCGCTTGCCGTACGTTTTGATTTCCAGGATTTAATGATGACCACGCCAACGCTCGCGCCGTTGACTACCGCTGACCTGGCTCCGCTCGTACCGGAGTTGGTGTTGATTGGCGGCGCCTTCGCACTGCTGATGCTCGACCTGTTCGTGAGCCAGCGGAACAAGGTTTGGACCCACCTGTTCTCCGTCGCCGTTCTTGCCGTGGTGCTCGTGTTGTTGGCGACCGGCACGGGCGGGCAGGGCGACATCTTCAACGGCATGTTCGTTCGCGACACTGCGGCTGATGTCATGAAGACCGTGATCGTGCTGGTCAGCGGACTGAGCTTGGTCTATGGCTGGACTTACTTGCGCGAACGCAATCTCTACCAGGGCGAAATTCCGGTATTGGTGCTGTTCGCCACCGCCGGCATGATGTTGCTGGCGTCGGCCGGTAGCCTATTGATGGTCTATCTGGGTCTGGAGTTGCTGGCGCTGTGCTCCTACGCACTGGTCGCTTCCAACCGCGACAATGGCCTAGCCACCGAAGCGGCGATGAAATACTTCGTGCTCGGGTCGCTGGCATCGGGCCTGCTGTTGTACGGCATGTCGCTGGTGTATGGCGCCACCGGTACGCTCAGCCTGGCCGGCATCCACGACGCGATCGAAGGCTCCAACGAGCGCACGTTGCTGCTCACCGGCACCATCTTCATGATCGCCGGCGTCGCCTTCAAGCTGGGCGCCGCGCCATTCCACATGTGGTTGCCCGACGTGTATCAGGGTGCGCCTGCGCCGATCGCATTGTTCATCAGCTCGGCGCCCAAGCTTGCGGCATTCGGTATGGCGTATCGCCTGCTGGAAGTCGGTATGGGTCCGTTGTCTCCGCAGTGGCATCTGCTGATCGGCGGTCTGTCGGCTGTGTCGTTGGTCGTCGGCAACCTAATGGCCATTGCGCAGAGCAACCTCAAGCGCATGCTCGCGTATTCGACCGTCTCGCATATCGGCTTCCTGCTGATGGGCGTGGCAGGTGGCGGCGAAGAAGGCTATGCAGCTGCGATGTTTTACGCGGTCAGCTACACCATCATGTCCACTGCTTCGTTCGGCGCCATCATTGCGCTGTCGCGTAATGGGTTTGAAGCGGAGAACATCGACGACTTCAAGGGACTCAACGCGCGCAATCCGTGGATGGCTGGCCTGGTGCTATGCATCATGGCGTCGTTGGCAGGTATTCCGCCGTTCCTGGGTTTCTGGACCAAGCTGGCAGTACTGGGTGCGGCAGTGAAGGGCGACATGCTGTGGCTGGCCCTGGTCGGTGTGATCTGTGCGGTGATCGGTGCCTACTACTATCTGCGTGTCATCAAGGTCATGTACTTCGACGAGCCGGTAGGCGAGCCGTTGCCGGCCAATAACGATCGCGTGCTGGGCACTGTGCTCGGCGTCAACGCGCTGGCCCTGCTGGCGCTTGGTCTGGCCTGGAGCCCGATCATGGTGTGGTGCCAGCGCGCATTCGCAGGTCTCGCGTAAGACCGCTGCGTCAGCGCACTGAAATAAAACCGCGCTGAGTGTTTCGTTTTTGTTGCATTGCGGGTATCATTCGCCGCGACGTTGAACAGCCGCCACGCTGTTCAACAGATGAAAAACTAGGGCTTGCAATTTTCGCTCAAGTTCTTCATAATTCCGCTTCTGCTGCGGGGTGGAGCAGTCTGGCAGCTCGTCGGGCTCATAACCCGAAGGTCGCAGGTTCAAATCCTGCCCCCGCTACCAAGTTTCGAATTGTTGCTTCATCGCAGTAATTCAGCTTCTTGGATCGTAAAGACGCATGTTCCCGTCTTTACGCCGGCCCTGAGAGGTCGGGCTTTTTTCACGCAAGGGGCCCATCGGGCCCCTTGTTTTTTCCGGAACCGGAAAGTTTGCTGCCGGTTGCCGGGGTTCTACTGGCAATCATCTGATCAGGGCAGTCTGTGAGCGAAAAAGCGACTGAAATCGCGAATCTGCTGAGTCCAACGGTTGAGTCCTTGGGCTTGGAACTGCTGGGCGTGGAATATCTTCCCGCTCCAGGTGGCGCCACGTTGCGCCTGTATATCGATGTGCCGCTGGCCGAGCAGCCCGAGCGTGTCATCAACGTCGACGATTGCGAGCGCGTGAGCCGTGAAGTCTCGGCCCAGCTCGACGTCGAAGATCCGATCAGCGGCAACTACACCCTGGAGGTGTCTTCGCCGGGTGTGGATCGTCCGCTGTTCACGCTGGAACAGTTCGCGCGCCATACCGGCGAATCCGCAAAGATTGTCTTGAAGCTGGCGCAGGATGGTCGGCGTCGTTTCCAGGGCGAGATTCTGCGGATCGATGCCGAGGCTGGCGCCGTGGTGTTTGCCGTCGACGGCAAGGACGTGCAGATCGGCTTCGATAACATCGACAAGGCGCGCATCCTGCCGGATTGGGTCGCTTTGGGCCTGGCACCGCAGAAACCGAATAAGCCCGGCCCGAAAAAACCCGGGCACGAGAAGAAGAAACCATCCAACGAGTCGGCGGCTGGCAAGCCGCGCGCGGAGTGACGAAATGAGCAAGGAACTTTTGCTGGTAGTGGATGCGGTGGCCAACGAAAAAGGCGTGCCGCGCGAAGTGATCTTCGATGCGATCGAGGCCGCGCTGGCTTCCGCAGCGAAGAAACGCTACCCCGACCAGGACGTGCTGGCCCGCGTCACCATCGATCACAAGGACGGTACCTACGAAACCTACCGTCGTTGGGAAGTGGTTGCCGATGACGTGGTGATGGAATCTCCGGACCGCCAGGTGCGTCTGATGGATGCCATCGACGAAGCCGACGGCGTGGATGTGGGCGACTACATCGAAGAACAGATTGAAAACCCCGACTTCGGCCGTATCGCTGCGCAGGCTGCCAAGCAGGTGATCGTGCAGCGTGTGCGCGAAGCCGAGCGTCAGCAGGTGGTGGACGCGTGGAAGGATCGCGTTGGTGAGTTGATCACCGGTGTGGTCAAGCGTGCCGAACGCGGCAATATCTTTGTCGATCTGGGCGGTAATGCCGAAGCCTTCATTCCGAAAGACAAGGGCATTCCGCGCGATGTGTTGCGCCCGGGCGACCGCGTCCGCGGTTATCTGGCCGAAGTGCGTTCCGAGCCGCGTGGCCCGCAGCTGTTCATCAGCCGCGCCGCACCCGAATTCATGATCGAGCTGTTCAAGCTCGAAGTGCCGGAAGTGGGCCAGGGCCTGGTCGAGATCAAGGCCTGCGCACGCGATCCGGGTGACCGCGCCAAGATCGCGGTGATCGCGCACGACGCCCGCACCGATCCCATCGGCGCGTGCATCGGCATGCGGGGTTCGCGCGTCCAGGCAGTGTCCAACGAGCTCAATGGCGAGCGTGTGGACATCGTGTTGTGGAACGAGAACCCGGCCAACTTCGTCATCAACGCAATGGCGCCTGCGGAAGTGCAGTCGATCATCGTCGATGAAGACAAGCACTCGATGGACCTGGCCGTGGCGGAAGACCGCCTGGCCCAGGCAATCGGCAAGGGCGGCCAGAACGTGCGTCTGGCCAGCCGCCTGACCGGTTGGCAGCTCAACGTGATGACCGCTGATCAGGTGGCCGCCAAGTCCGAGGCCGAGCAGGCAGCGGCGCGCCAGCTGTTCATGGATCGCCTGGAAGTGGACGAAGAAATCTCCGCGATCCTGGTGTCCGAAGGCTTCAACACGGTCGAAGAAATTGCCTACGTCCCGGTCGGCGAGTTGTTGGCGGTGGAAGGCTTCGACGAAGACATCGTCGAAGAGTTGCGTGCCCGTGCCCGCGATGCGCTGCTCAATGCAGCGCTGGCCGAGGAAGAAGGCCTGGAAGGAACTCAGCCCACCGAGGACCTGCTGGCGCTGGAGGGGATGGACGAGGAGACGGCCTTTGCTCTGGCCGAGCACGGCGTGCGTACCAGCGAGGACTTGTCCGATCTGGCCGCGGACGAGATCGTCGACTTCGGCATCGAGGGCATGACCCAGGAGCGCGCCGCGGCGCTGATCCTGGCGGCCCGCGCCGAGGAGATCGCCCGTTTGGAGCGCGGCGAATGAGCCGGCAATGAACCGCGCCCTGACCCCATCAGGGCTTAGAATCAGCGTTTCCCTTGCTCTGGGCGAGGGGGCGCCAACCAGATCATAGGATCCGAATGTCGCAGCAAACCACCATCCGCAAGCTTGCCGAACTGGTCAATACGCCGGTCGATAAACTGCTGGTTCAACTGGCCGAGGCCGGAATGAAGTTCAGCGGTCCCGACCAGGTCGTGACCAGCACCGAGAAGATGAAACTGCTTGGCTTCCTGCGTCGCACGCATGGCAAGGCCGACACGCCCGCCGAAGCGGCGAGCGAGGCAGCCAAGAAGATCACGCTCAATCGGCGCAAGCTGCAGGAAGTCACGGTCAACGCCGGCCGCACCAAGACCACGGTCAACGTGGAAGTGCGGCAGAAGCGCACCTACGTGAAGTCCGAAAACGAAGGCGGCGGCCGTGCCGCGCCGATGACGCCGGACGAAGAGCGCGCCGACATCCTGCGCAAGCTCGAGGAGTCGCGTAAGCGCAACCTCGACGAGCAGCAGCGCCTGGCCGAAAGCGACCGCGTGCGCGACGAAGCAATCCAGCGCAAGCGCGACGAAGAGCAGGCCGTCAAGGACCGCGTGGAGGCCGAGCGCAAGGCTGCCGAGCAGGCCGCTGCGGCTGCCAGTGCGCCGGCCCCGGTTGCTGCTGCGACGACGCCGTCTGCCGCAGCGCCTGCTGCACGTGCACCGTCGTCGCCGTCTTCCGCACCGCGTCCTTCGCGTCCAGGTGGCGCATCGCCTGCCTCGCGTCCGGCCACGCCGGCTCGTCCGGACGACCGCAACAACGCCGCCAAGCACAAGACGCGCGGTTCGCACGTCATGGTGGCTGGCGTCGAAGACGACGATGCGACCAAGCGCTTTGCCGGTCAGCTGCACCTGTCTGCGGCCGATCGTGCGCGTCGTTCCAACGTGCGTGGCAAGCCGACCGGTCGTCCGGGTTCGTCGTCGTCGCGCCGTGGCAACGATGGCGGTCGCGGCAGCAACCAGAGCAATAGCGGCCCGCACGGGTTTGAACGTCCGACCGCACCGGTGGTGCGTGAAGTGGCGATCGGCGAGACCATCACCGTTGCAGACCTGGCGCAGAAGCTTGCGCTCAAGGGCGGCGACGTGGTCAAGGCGCTGTTCAAGATGGGCGTCATGGCGACCATCACCCAGAGCATCGATCACGACACCGCTGCGCTGGTGACCGAAGAACTCGGCCACAAGGCCGTGCGTGCCGACAATGCCGACTTCGAGGACGCGCTGCTGGCGCATGCCGAAGACGCGCAGGGCGACACCACCTCGCGTCCGCCTGTGGTCACCATCATGGGTCACGTCGATCACGGCAAGACCTCGCTGCTGGATTACATCCGTCGCACCAAGATCGCCTCGGGCGAAGCCGGCGGTATTACCCAGCACATCGGTGCCTATCACGTCGAAACCAATCGTGGCGTCATCAGCTTCCTGGATACACCCGGCCATGCCGCGTTTACCTCGATGCGTGCCCGTGGTGCCAAGATCACCGACATCGTGGTGCTGGTGGTTGCAGCCGACGATGGCGTGATGCCACAGACTAAGGAAGCGGTCGCGCATGCCAAAGCGGCAGGCGTTCCGTTGATCGTGGCGGTCAACAAGATCGATAAGACCGGCGCCGATCCGCTGCGGGTCAAGAACGAATTGCTGGCCGAAAACGTGGTGGCCGAAGAGTTCGGCGGCGATACCCAGTTCATCGAAGTGTCGGCCAAGGTCGGTACCGGTGTGGACACGTTGCTGGACGCGATTTCGCTACAGGCCGAAGTGCTGGAACTCAAGGCAGTGGCCGACGGCCGCGCCAGTGGTACGGTCATCGAATCCTCGCTGGACAAGGGCCGCGGCCCGGTCGCGACGGTGCTGGTGCAGCAGGGTGCGCTGAAGCGTGGCGACTACCTGGTGTGCGGCATTCAGTACGGCCGCGTGCGTGCACTGTTCGACGAAACCGGCCATCAGCCGGCCTCGGCGGGCCCGTCGATTCCGGTGCAGGTGCTCGGCCTGTCCGGCGTGCCGGAAGCTGGCGACGACTTCGTGGTCGTCGACGACGAGCGTCTGGCCAAGGACGTGGCGCAGCAGCGCGAAACCAAGCGTCGCGAATCGCGTCTGGTCGCCTCGGCCACCAACCGCATGGAAGACATCCTGGCCCAGATGGGCAAGGGCGAGGGTCAGCAGGTGTTGAACCTGGTGATCAAGGCCGACGTGCAGGGTTCGGTGGAAGCGCTCAAGCAGTCGCTGGTGGCCTTGTCCAACGACGACATCCGCATCAACGTGATCCACTCCGGCGTGGGCGGCATTACCGAGTCCGATGCCAATTCGGCGGCGGCCTCCAAGGCCACGATCATCGGCTTCAACGTGCGTGCAGATGCATCGGCGCGCAAGATCGTCGAGTCCAACGGTATCGATCTGCGTTACTTCTCGATCATCTATGACGTGATCGACCAGGTGAAGCAGGTGGCCTCCGGTCTGCTCGGCGTGGAAATCCGCGAAGAGATCATCGGTATCGCGCAGGTCCGCGACGTGTTCCGCAGCTCGAAGTTCGGCGCGGTTGCCGGCTGCATGATCATCGAAGGCGTGGTCAAGCGCAGCAAGCCGATCCGCGTGCTCCGCGACAGCGTCGTGGTGTTCGAAGGCGAGCTGGAATCGCTGCGTCGCTTCAAGGAAAACGTCGACGAAGTGCGCAACGGGACCGAATGCGGTATCGGTGTGAAGGCTTACAACGACGTCAAGGCCGGCGACCAGATCGAGTGCTTCGAGCGTATCGAAGTCGCCCGTACGCTGTAACGGCTGCCGGGGCCTGCGGGCCCCGGACTCCGCCCTGCGGAGTTGTCCAACGCAGGTTCTGCAAGGCGAGGGCGGCATGGCCGCCCGCGTTTGTTTTTGGCTTCGGTGCCGACTGGCCCTCCGAATCAACAAGGTCCACGACCATGGCAACCAAATCATTCCATCGCACCGACCGCGTGTCTGCGCAGGTGCGTCGCGACCTCGGCACCATCGTGCACGCGGCCGTGCGCGACCACGGCTTGCCGTCGGTCAGCGTTTCCGACGTCGAAATCAGCCGCGACCTGGCGCATGCCAAGGTGTTCGTCACCGCGCTGCAGCAGGAACGTTCGGCCGAAGCGGTCAAGGGACTCAAGGAAATCGCCGGGCAGCTGCGCACGCAGCTGGCGCGCGCGATGAAGCTGCGCCACGTGCCCGAGCTGCATTTCCATTACGACGATTCGGTCGATCGTGGCGAACGCATCGACAATCTGCTGCGTGACCTGGACGACGTCGGTCCCGAGGCCACGTCCAGCGACGAAGACGCCGAACAGCGCTGAGCGCTGTCACGGCCTGCCGCCTCTGCTGCGGCCCTGATTCCTGCGGGCCCGCACAGCGCCCGATTCGAGCACCGATCTTTTGAAACCCCGCATCGTCTACCGCCCGTTGCACGGCATCCTGTTGCTGGACAAGCCGGCCGGGCTCAGTTCCAACAACGCATTGCAGGCCGCGCGCCGGTTATTGCGCGCAGAGAAGGGTGGCCATACCGGCAGCCTGGATCCCCTGGCCACGGGCCTGCTACCGCTCTGCTTTGGCGAAGCGACCAAGATCGCCGGACTGCTGCTTGGGTCGGCCAAGGCTTACGACGCCCAGATCGTGTTGGGCGTCACCACCGATACCGACGATGCCGACGGCGAGCCGCTGCGCGAACGTGCGGTGCCCGACGTGAGCGAGGCCGATCTACAGGCGGCGCTGGCGCCCTTCATCGGCCGCATCCAGCAGCAGGCGCCGATCTATTCCGCGCTTAAACAGGGCGGCGAGCCGCTATATGCCAAGGCCAGGCGCGGCGAAGCCATCGAGGCGCCGGTACGTGAGGTTCAGGTGCAGGCGATCGAGGTGTTGGGCTACTGCGCGCCGCGTCTGCAACTGCGCGTAACCTGCGGCTCGGGGACGTATATCCGCAGCCTGGCGCGCGATCTCGGCGAAGTGCTGGGCTGCGGCGCGCATATCGCTTCGTTGCGTCGGCTCTGGGTGGAGCCCTTTCGCGATCGGCAAATGATCACGCTGGAGGCGTTGACGACAGCGCTGGAGGCGGGCGCAGAAGCGCAGTCATTATTACTGCCGATCGAGGCTGGTCTGGCCGATTTTGCGCGGATCGTGCTCGATGAGACCCTCGCAGCGCGTTTTCGCATGGGCCAGCGCTTGCGCGATGCCGCATTCCCGACTGGCCAGGTGGCCGTGTTCGGACCGGACGGAAGCCCCTCAGGCCTAGGCGTGGTGGATGCGGACGGGCGCTTGTCGCCACAGCGATTGTTCAATGGACTGAACGAGATTTCGGTCTGTTAAGATTTTGTCAACTTGTTCCCTAGGCCGCGCAACGGTACAATTTCGCGGCCCCGATCGGGGCACCTCAGCGCCAAGCGCGCTCATCCTAAGCAAACGGCGAGTCCGACGGTGCGTCACGCACGTTCCTGTCGACCACGCATCTATCGAGAAAACATCATGTCTGTCGACACCCAGAAAGTTATTGAAGACAACAAGCGCAGCGCCCAGGACACCGGTTCGCCGGAAGTGCAGGTCGCTCTGCTGACCGCACGTATCGAGCTGCTGACCGGTCACTTCAAGACCCATAAGAAGGATCACCACAGCCGTCGCGGTCTGCTGCAGATGGTCAACCGTCGCCGCAGCCTGCTCGACTACCTGAAGAAGAAGGACAACGAGCGTTACAAGTCCTTGATCGAGAAGCTCGGCCTGCGCCGCTAATCGAGTCCTACCGCCGCGGCGCAGCGATGCGCCGCGGTTTTGTTTTGGTCAATCGCACTCCGTTTTTCGCAACACGCAATCTTGGGCCGGAGCCTCCCGGCCGCCCGTTCTCGGCATGGGTCGACGACGGTCCAACGCAGACAGCAACACCTAAGGGAAAAAACCTCCGTGGCAAAAATCACCAAAACCTTCCAGTACGGCAAGCACACCGTCACCCTTGAGACGGGCGAAATCGCTCGCCAGGCAGGCGGTGCCGTCATCGTTAAGTTCGACGACACCGTACTGCTGGTCACCGCCGTCGCCGCCAAAAGCGCGCGCGAAGGGCAGGACTTCTTTCCTCTGACGGTTGATTATCAGGAGAAGTTCTACGCCGGCGGCCGCATCCCGGGCGGCTTCTTCAAGCGCGAAGGACGCGCTACCGAGAAGGAAACGTTGATCTCGCGCCTGATCGATCGCCCGATCCGTCCGCTGTTCCCGGAGGACTACAAGAACGAAGTGCAGATCATCGCCACCGTGATGTCGATGAACCCTGACATCGACGGCGATATCGCTGCGCTGATCGGCGCATCGGCCGCGCTGTCGCTGGCCGGCACCCCGTTCAACGGCCCGATCGCCGCAGCGAAGGTCGGTTACAAGAATGGCGAATACATCCTCAACCCGACCGTGACCGAGCTGAAGGATTCTCAGCTCGAGTTGGTCGTGGCCGGTACCGCCAATGCGGTGCTGATGGTCGAGTCCGAAGCCGAGCTGCTGTCGGAAGAAGTGATGCTGGGCGCGGTGACGTTCGGCCATCGCGAAATGCAGAAAGTCATCAACATCATCAACGAGCTGACCGTCGAAGCCGGCACCAAGCCGTCCGACTGGGTGGCTCCGGCCAAGAATGACGGCATGATCGCCGCACTGAAGGAGGCAGTGGGCGACCAGCTCGCTTCGGCGTTCCAGGTGCGCGATAAGCTGCAGCGTCGCGATGCGATTTCGGCCATCAAGAAGGATGTGCTGGGTGCGCTGGCGCCGCGCGCCACGATCGAAGGCTGGGCTGCCGGTGATCTGTCGAAGGAATTCGGCGAGCTGGAATACCAGACCATGCGTGGCTCGGTGCTGAGCACCAAGGTGCGTATCGACGGCCGTGCATTGGATACGGTGCGTCCGATCAGCGCCAAGGCTGGCGTGTTGCCGCGTACTCATGGTTCGGCACTGTTCACCCGCGGCGAGACGCAGGCGATCGTGATCACCACGCTCGGCACCGCACGCGACGGGCAGGTCATCGACGCCGTCTCGGGCGAGTACAAAGAAAACTTCCTGTTCCATTACAACTTCCCTCCGTATTCGGTGGGCGAGTGTGGTCGTTTCGGTGCGCCGAAGCGTCGCGAAATCGGTCACGGCCGTCTGGCCAAGCGCGGCGTGCTGGCGGTGATGCCGAGCCTGGAAGAATTCCCGTACACCATCCGCGTGGTCTCGGAAATCACCGAGTCCAACGGTTCGTCCTCAATGGCATCGGTCTGCGGCAGCTCGCTGGCGCTGATGGACGCCGGTGTGCCGATCAAGGCACCGGTTGCCGGTATCGCGATGGGTCTGGTCAAGGAAGGCAACGACTTCGTCGTGCTCTCCGACATCCTGGGTGACGAGGATCACCTCGGCGACATGGACTTCAAGGTGGCCGGTACTGCCGAAGGCGTGTCCGCGCTGCAGATGGACATCAAGATCGAAGGCATCACCGAAGAGATCATGAAGCAGGCATTGCAGCAGGCCAAGGCCGGCCGTCTGCACATTCTCGGCGAGATGGCGCATGCGCTGACCACGCCGCGTCAGGAACTGAGCGATTACGCGCCGCGTCTGCTGACCATCAAGATCCACCCGGACAAGATCCGCGAAGTGATCGGCAAGGGTGGCTCGACCATCCAGGCCATCACCAAGGAAACCGGGACGCAGATCGACATTCAGGACGACGGCACGATCATCATCGCCTCGGTGAATGCGATCGCTGCGCAAGCTGCAAAGTCGCGCATCGAGCAGATCACCTCGGACGTGGAGCCGGGCCGCATCTACGAAGGCAAGGTCGCCAAGATCATGGACTTCGGTGCGTTCGTCACCATCCTGCCGGGCAAGGATGGCCTGGTGCACGTCTCGCAGATCTCCAGCGAGCGCGTGGAGAAGGTCGGCGACAAGTTGAAGGAAGGCGATCTGGTCCGCGTCAAGGTGCTGGAAGTGGACAAGCAGGGCCGCATCCGTCTGTCGATCAAGGCGGTGGAAGAAGGCGAAGGCGTTCCGGCTTCGGCCGAGTAACCGCTGCTGCCTAATGCGTCAGCTGTGATGCATGACGAAAAAGCGGGCTTCGGCCCGCTTTTTTGTTGTGTGCGATCACTGCTCGATTCCTTCTCCCATCGGGACAGTGTCCCCCTTCATGGGGGAGAAGGGGGCACGCAGTGCCGGATGAAGGTGCGCCGCAGGGAGATATCACCGCCGCGAAGGCCGAACGCGGCGCCACCCGCCAGCAGAAGTGAATCGATGGCGTCGCGCTCACCACCCAAGCCTGTCTCCCGACGGGAGAGAGGCTTTACCGCGACAACCTATCCCTGCTGTTGCTGTTGCTGTGGCGCAGGCTGCGTTTCCGGACGCGGCGGTACGACCCGCGGAAAGCCTGGGGGCATCGTGTGTTCTGCAGGCGTGATGCTGGGTGTCGGCAGTGGCGCTGTCGGTGGCGGCGCAACCATTGCCGCATCAGGACGCAGTTTCAGCAGTGTGGCCCAGTCGCGGCGATTGAAGTCGCATAGCTCTTCGTGCGCCGGCGTGCACTCGCTGGCAATACCCAGGCTGTCTTCGTTCGGGTCCTGGCTGCTGTCCGATTGCGGCGTTGGCAAGACCACGCGACCGGCGCGATCCAGCGGCATCTTGCGCATCATCACCGTGTTGAACACATTGCCGCCGATCAAGTACAGCGTGCGATCGCCGCCGACGCTGGCGGCCACCACCACGTCGCAATGCGACTGCCACGGCATCGATGCGCTACCACCGAGCGCAGTCTTCAGACCGGCATAACCCAGCGCGGCGCTGCGCCCGCGCAGCAGGCACAGCAGATCGCCCGGCGCGGGCTTTTCGACCGCCGGATCGGTGAATTGGTACGGGCCAGTGGCGCCGTCGTTGTAAGCGCTGCGGATGTAATCCAGATGGCGTGCGGAACGATGAAAACCGCTCAGCCCCGACTGCGCCATCACCCAGGAAATGAAAGCGGCCGACCATGGGTTGTCGATCAGAAACGCGCGGCAGTCGCTGGCGGTGTAGCGCGTGCCATCCAGTGCCGCGCAGCTCGATGCGCCGGGGCGGCCGCCCATCGATGCAAGTGTGCCGCTGCCTCGCCAGTAGCCTGCAACGCGCTGCCAGGCGACCAGACCATGGTCGGCGAGATAACCCGATTCGGCTTCGGTGACGCCCAGGCTGGCCACGCGACCCTTGGCATCGATAAACGGGCGCTGCCACAAACGGTGCTCATTGCAGGCATTACGCACGATGGCGATGGCAGCGGCGCTGGTGCCGAACCGTGGCGGGATATCGCACACTTCCGCAGCCGCAGCGCTGCTTCCAACACCTGCCAGCAATAAGCAGAGCCACGGCCAAGGTTGTACGGTCATTGCAGATCCTGCACGGAAACGATCGCAGCAGGCTGCCAGAGCCGGCTGCGCGCACGCGTGAAATCAGCGCGTTGGCGGCGGGCCGAGTTTGAGCGACAGATCAACTGCCTGCACGTGCTTGGTGAGCCCACCAATCGAAATGCAGTCCACGCCGTCTTCGGCAATTGCGCGAATGCCGGCCAGATCCACGCTGCCGGAGACTTCCAACGGAATGCGTCGTTCGGGTGGCAATGCGGCAACGATACGCACCGCTTCGCGGCGCATGGCCTGGTCGAAGTCGTCGATCAGGATGCGCGTGCAGCCAACCTGCAATGCTTCATGCAGTTGCTCCAGCGTTTCCACTTCGACCACCAGCGGCAGCTGCAGTTGCTGCGCGCGTGCGGCATGCACGGCAGCGCTCAACGACCCGGCTGCACGGATGTGATTCTCCTTGAGCATCACCGTATCGAACAGGCCGATGCGGTGATTGTCGCCACCGCCGCAGCGCACGGCGTATTTCTGCGCGGCGCGCAGGCCTGGCAGCGTCTTGCGCGTGTCCAGGATGCGCGCATGCGTCCCGGCCACGGCAGCCACATAGGCCGCCGTGGTGGTGGCCGTGGCAGACAGCGTCTGCATGAAATTGAGCGAAGTGCGTTCGGCACTGACCAGGCTACGGCTGCGCCCTTGCAGCAGCGCGAGCACCGTGCCGGCAGCCACGTGCTGGCCTTCGTGTACCTGCCAATCGATGTGCACTTGCGGGTCGAGCGCGCGGTGGGTGGCATCGAACCAGGGGCGGCCTGCGATCACCGCATCCTGTTTGCACAGCAGGTACGCGCTGTCTGCCTGGTCGGGCAATAGCGCGGCGGTCACATCGCCGCTGCCGATGTCTTCGGCCAGGGCGCGCGCCACATCGGCTTCGATCGATTCGGCGGGCGGCGCGACCGGCACGTTGGTGTGCACCGGTAGGCTCACTTCTCGGGGAAGTCGGCGACTTGCGTGGTGGCGATAGCCTCTTCGGCCAGCAGCACCGGGATGCCGTCGTCGACGCGGAAAATCTGCTTGCGGTCGCGGGTGATCAGCGCTTCGCGCAGCGGTTGGGTTTGTGCGGCGCCGTCGGCGCGCTGCAGGGTTCCGCCGGCAATGGCGGCGTTGAGTGCTTCCAGGCCCTTGCCGTCGAGCAGCGAAAGCGGCTGGCGGGTGTCGGGCGAGCACAGCAGGTCGAGCAATTTGCGATCCATCGAAGTCTTGTCTTGCGTGGAGATTGGCTAGAATACGTCTTTACCGCAGGGCAGGGCCATGACCTCCAACCACTCCGCGCCGCTGGTCGGCATCGTGATGGGCTCCCGTTCGGATTGGGAGACGATGCAACACGCAGCTCAGAAGCTCGACGCGCTGGGCGTGCCGTACGAAGTCAAGGTGGTCTCGGCGCACCGTACCCCGGATGTATTGTTCACCTACGCCGAGCAAGCCGGCGAGCGCGGCTTGCGCGCCATCATTGCCGGTGCCGGCGGCGCGGCGCATCTGCCGGGCATGCTGGCGGCCAAGACCGCCGTGCCGGTACTCGGCGTTCCGGTGCAGTCGAAGGCGCTCAACGGCATGGATTCGCTGTTGTCGATCGTGCAGATGCCAGCCGGCATTCCAGTGGCTACCTTCGCCATTGGCAATGCGGGTGCAGCCAACGCGGCGTTGTTTGCTGCGGCCATGTTGGCGCCCGAGCAGGCGCAGATCGGGCAGGCGCTGGCGCAGTTCCGCGCCAAGCAGACCGACGATGTGATGGCCAGCGACGACCCGCGCCAATGAGCACTGTCGGCATTCTCGGTGGCGGCCAGCTGGCGCGCATGCTGGTGCTGGCCGGTGCGCCGCTCGGCATACGCTTTGCGGTATTCGATCCGGCGGCCGACGCCTGTGCGGGGCAGGTGGCGCCGCTGCAGGTCGGTGCGTTCGACGATGCTGCGGCACTTGCCGCATTCGCCGAACAGGTGGATGTGATCACCTTCGACTTCGAGAACGTGCCGGCCACCAGCGCGCAGCAACTTGCCGCGCAGGTGCCGGTGTACCCGAGTCCGGCTGCGCTTGCAGTTGCGCAGGATCGGCTCAGCGAAAAAACCTTGTTCCGGGAGCTCGGCATTCCGGTGCCGGAGTTTGCCGCGATCGACGACCGGCCTGGCCTGGATGCAGCGCTCGCGCGTATCGGCACGCCGTGCGTGCTGAAGACGCGCCGCTTTGGCTATGACGGAAAGGGCCAGTTCCGCATCAAGACGCTCGCCGATGCCGATGCAGCGTGGGATGCACTCGGCGCGCAGGCAGCGCACGTCGGATTGATCGTGGAAGCCTTTGTGCCGTTTCAGCGCGAGGTGAGCGTGGTCGCGGTACGCAGGCGCGATGGTGAATTCCGCGCCTGGCCGTTGACCGAAAACTGGCACGTGGACGGTGTGCTGTCGGCCAGCCTGGCACCTGCAAGCGTGGATACGGCACTACAGGCCGTGGCGGAATCGCATGCACGTGCAATAGCGGAAAAGCTCGATTATGTCGGCGTGTTCGCGTTGGAACTGTTCGTACGCGACGGTGAGCTGCTTGCCAACGAAATGGCGCCGCGCGTGCACAACTCCGGGCACTGGACCATCGAAGGTGCCGAGACCTCGCAGTTCGAAAATCATGTGCGCGCGGTGCTCGGTTTGCCGCTCGGCAGCACCGCGATGCGCGGGCATGCCTGCATGCTCAACTGGCTGGGCGCGATGCCGGACGCTGGCGCATTTTTGGCAGTGCCCGGCGGGCATTGGCACGACTACGGCAAGCAGGCGCGCGATGGCCGCAAGGTGGGGCACGCGACGTTGCGTGCGGAGACAACGCAGGCGCTTGCAGCGGCGGTAAGCGATGCAGGTGCGGCGTTGCTGCGCGATGCGCAAGTTCTGCCGGTGATTGCGCGCTTGAACGAAGGGTGATGCGGGCAGCGCATCGGCGGTGAGTCAGCGCTGTGTAAGGCGTTTTCCGCAATGACGCGCTGGTGCCGGGTTCGAGAACGCTCGGAACTTCGTTGGCAGATGAGCCAGTCTCCACCTGCCAACGGAAGCTGGGCGGTCAGCCCAGCCGGCTTGCGACAAAATCCCAGTTGACCAGCTTCCAGAAAGCATCCAGGTATCGCCCGCGATCCTGCTGGTAGTCCAGGTAATACGCGTGTTCCCAGATGTCGCAAGCCAGTAGCGGAATGTCCGGCCCGGTCAGCGGGGTGGAGGCATTGGGTGTGGCGACCACTGCCAGCGCGCCGTCAGGGCGCTGAACCAGCCACACCCAGCCCGAGCCGAAGCTGGTCAAGGCCACGCGATTGAATTCTTGTTTGAAATGCACGAAGTCGCCAAAGCATTTGGCGATGCTGTCGCCCAGCTGTCCAAGCGGCTCGCCGCCAGCGCGCGGACGCAGGCACTGCCAGTAGAAATTGTGGTTCCACACCTGCGCGGCGAGATGAAACAGTGTGCCCTGCGCCTGCGCGATGATCTCTTCCAGCGTCAGCTCGGCAAATTCGCTGCCTTCGATGCGCGCGTTGAGCTGTTCCACCTCGCTGCGGTGACAGACGCCGTGGTGCGCCTCCAGTGTTGCGCTGGACAGATGCGGCTCCAGGGCAGTGCGGGAGTAGGGCAGTGCAAGGTGTTCGATCGGCATGATGGCAAGGGCAGCGAAGGGAGTGCGGCGACAGGTCGCGTTGAAGGCTTACAATGCGCGCCTTTGCGGAAGTCTATCCGACCCGGCGGTCGGGCCTGCCGCTCCCAGTCAGGAGAGTCCAATGCCGGTGATGGAACGGATCCAGGCCGAAGTCGAACAACACCCGATCGTGCTGTTCATGAAAGGCACCCCGCACTTCCCGATGTGCGAGTTTTCCAGTCGCGCTGTGCAGGCCCTGGTAGCCGCCGGCGCAGATCAGCTGCGCACGGTCAACGTGCTCGAAGAGCCGGAGATACGCGCCAATTTGCCGCGCTATTCCAACTGGCCGACCTTCCCGCAATTGTTCATTCATGGCGAACTGATCGGCGGGTGCGACATCACGCTGGAATTGTTTGAAGCCGGCGAGCTCAAGCGCATCGTCAGCGAAGCGTACCAACCGTGAATGCGGCACAGGCCCAGCCTCAAACAGCGGCCTTGTCGGGTTGCGTGGTGCTGATCACCGGTGCTGCCGGCGGCCTCGGCGCCGCAGCGGCGCAGGCATGCGCAGCCGCGGGCGCCACGGTGGTCTTGCTTGGGCGCAAGCTGCGCCCGCTGGAGCGCGTATACGACGCGGTTGCAGCGCTGGGTACCGAGCCGCTGCTGTATCCACTGGATTTGGCCGGCGCCACGCCGGACGACTACGCCACACTCGCGCAACGGTTGCAGGCTGAGCTCGGTGGTCTGCATGGCCTGCTGCACTGCGCCGCCGACTTTGCCGGCCTGACGCCAGCCGAACTCGTCGCACCTGCGGATTTCGCGCGCACCTTGCACGTCAACTTGATTGCGCGCGCGTGGCTGACCCAGGCATGCTTGCCGCTACTGCGTCAGCAGCACGACGCGGCAGTGGTATTTGTAGTGGACGACCCGGCGCGCGTCGGCCAGGCCTACTGGGGGGCGTACGGCGCCGCCCAGCATGCGCAGCGTGGCCTGATCGCGAGTTTGCATCATGAAACTGCCGCTGGCCCTGTCCGCATCAGCGGTCTGCAGCCCGGCCCGATGCGCACCGCATTACGCGCACGTGCTTTCACCCATCACGAAGACAGCAACGCAGTCGATGCCGCACGTTACGCACCTGCATGCGTCAGCGTGTTGTCAGCTGCTGGGGCGACACATCGCGGTGCGATCTGGAGTCCATCGGTATGACCATTCTTTCAGCGGCGCTGCTGCTGTTTCTGATTCTCGACCCGCTGGGCAACATCCCGGTGTTTCTCAGCGTTCTCAAGCCGTTGCCGCCCAAGCGCCAGCGCTTCGTGCTTGCGCGTGAACTGCTGATCGCCCTGTGTGTGTTGATGGCGTTCCTGTGGGGCGGCAAGTACGCGCTGGAGCTGATGCATCTGCGCCAGGAATCGGTGGCCATCGCCGGCGGCATCGTGCTGTTCCTGATCGGTATCCGCATGATCTTCCCGCGGCCCGAAGGTCTGATGGGTGAAATCCCCGACGGCGAGCCCTTCATCGTGCCGCTGGCCATCCCGCTGGTGGCCGGCCCGTCCGGAATGGCTGCGGTCATGCTCATGGGCAGCAACGAGCCCACGCGGCTCTGGGACTGGAGTCTGGCGCTGATGATCGCCTGGATCGGCGCCTCGTCGATCCTCGCCTCCGCACCGCTGCTGTACAAACTGCTCGGACACCGCGCCCTGACGGCCATCGAGCGCCTGATGGGCATGCTGCTGGTCGCCATCTCGGTACAGATGTTCCTGGACGGCCTGGGTACGTATTTCAAGCTGCCGGTATCGATCTGACGCGCTGCTGGGAGAGGGGATTCCCTGGGTACTGTCGCGTGCGTGCGTGCGAGAGCGTGCACCGATGGGTGGTTCTCAACCCACGCTCGCCTTGCGTTCCTGTGCTCAGTGCCCACGGTGCAGGCGGATGACCAGCGCAACAACTCGCCAAAAGTCGACAAGGCTGCCGTGGCCGGTGGTGGAGACGAGGTCGTTGTTCGCCATTTGCCACCGTCTTGGGGTGCAGCTACTCGTTTCGGCAACGCCGCAGTTGGGTGTCATATTCCGAAGTGCAAGCGGCATGTGACGTCGACATGCGCCGCGCGCGTGCAATGCGCGAATGCAGCCGTTTGATCGCTGCGCTCCTTTCCGCATGCTTCAACTGCTCTAAAGCTGCGACACATGTCGCTATCCTGCTGCGACCTTGCGCAATCTGGCGCTTACGCCATCGTCTGCGCAGTTCATGTTGCAGCGAGTGAAGTTTGTCACACCGCCGTCACAATCAGGCCTTAGCGTGTTAATCTGTTGTTAACCGTTGCGGCCGCAACCAGCCGCGCGACAAGGGACCCCAGATCATCGGCAGCCCACCCCGGGAACGGTTGGGCTGACTGCGCCTTTTTGTCACTGCCCAACCTGTATCGAGGCTACCGAAATGACCCACCCCCGTTGTCTCCGCATGTCCAAGCTGACGCTTGGCCTTGTCGCCGCGCTCGCCGCCGCTCCTGTGTTTGCCCAGAACACCTCTGCCGGCGTCGCTGGCGTGGTGACAAGCAGCGGCGGTCAGCCGGTGCCGAATGCCGAAGTCACCATCACGCACGTTGAGTCTGGCACGGTCAGCCGCGCTACTACGGATGCCAGCGGTCGCTACAACGCGCGCGGCTTGCGCGTGGGCGGCCCGTACACCATCACCATCACCAAGTCGGGTGAAGGTACAAAGACCGAAGAGGGCGTTTACCTGAACCTCAATCAGGTCAATACGGTCAATGCGGATCTCAAGGGCGATATCGCCGCCACCAACCTCGAAGCTGTCCAAGTGATGGCTGTAGCCGGTGGCTCGGACCTGTTCAGTGCCTACAAGATGGGCACCGGTACCAACGTTTCGCGCGAGACCATCGAGTCGCTGCCGTCGGTCAACCGTAACATTCAGGATTACATCCGTCTGGATCCGCGCATTTCGCAGGTTAGCAAAGCCGACGGTGCGATTTCCGTCGGTGGCCAGAACACGCGCTACAACGCCATTCGTATTGACGGTATCGGTGCAGGCGATCCGTTTGGTCTGGAATCCAACAATCTGCCGACTGAGCGTCAGCCGGTGTCCATGGATGCCATCCAGGAAATCAACATCGATGTCGCCAACTACGACACGACGATTTCTGGCGGTACCGGCGCAGTGATCAATGCGGTCACCAAGTCGGGTACCAACAAGTTCGGCGGCACGGTTTATTACGCGTACCGCGACAAGGACATGGTGCGCAAGGAACTGGAAGGCGTTCGTTTCAACGGTTTCGACGATGAAAAGACCTACGGCATGACGCTGGGTGGGCCGATCGTCAAGGACAAGCTGTTTTTCTTCGCCAACTACGAAAAGATGGAGCGCTCGGCGCCTGGCGTCAGCTTGGCTGATTCGCCCTATGGCAAGGGCACCATCACCGACGCCGACATCGCGCGCGCGCAGCAAATTGCCACTGGCTATGGTTTCGATGCAGGCTCGCTGAAGCAGCCGGCCAACAGCACCGAAGTCGAAGAATATGCGCTGAAGATCGACTGGAACATCAACGAAAATCATCGTGCTGCCGTGCGCTACAACAAGCTTGAGCAGAACGTCGTGCGCTTCCCGCAGATCAGCAACAGTGCTGTGTCGTTGAGCACCTTCTGGTACCAGCAGCCGAAGACCTACGAATCCTGGATGGGAGAGCTGTTCAGCGATTGGTCCGATAATTTCTCGACCGAATTCAAGCTGTCACGTAAGGAGTACTCCGCGATCCGCGAGCCGTATTCGACCCTTCCGCAGATCCAGGTGCGTGGCTTCGGTGGCACCACCGTCAACAATTCGTTGTACTTCGGTACCGAGCAGAACTCGCACGTCAACGCGGTGGAGAGCAAGGAACTGAGCGCCTTCGGTGCCGCCACCTGGTACGTGGGTGACCATACCGTCAAGTTCGGTTTCGATTACTCCAACAATGACCTGCTGAACTATTACGGCCGCAATCTCAACGGCGTGTACGTGTTCAACAACCTCAACGATTTTGCTGCAAATCGCGTCAACCAGTACATCGTGCGCGCACCGCGTCCGGGTGGCAGCTACGACGACATCCCTGCCGAGTACACGCTGAAGAATACCGGTTTGTTCCTGCAGGACAGCTGGGCGGTCAACAGCAACCTGACCGTGCAGGGCGGCGTGCGCGTCGATATGCCGGACTTCAGCGACCAGCGCCTGTACAACCCGCGCATCATGTCTTTGTACGGTTACGACAACACCCAGTTGCCCGACGACAAGCTGGTACAGCCGCGCTTCGGTTTCAACTACACCTTCGACAGCGACCGTCCGACCCAGTTGCGTGGCGGCCTGGGCCTGTTCGGCGGCGCTGCCCCGAACGTCTGGCTCGCTGGCGTGTACCAGAACACCGGTCTGAACTACACCGAGTACACGGTGAACAATCCTGTCGGTATCTTTACTCCCAACACCAATCCGCCGTATATCCCGAGCAGCGGCGCAGGGGCGCGTCAGAACGTAGACATCGCCGCGCCTGATCTAAAGCTACCGTCGGTATGGAAGACCAACCTGGCGTTCGACCACGAGTTGCCTTGGTATGGCATCGTTGCGTCCGCTGAAGTGGTCTATACGAAAGTTAATAACGCGATTTACCTGGAGCGTCTGGACCTCTATAACCAAGCCGGCGTCGGTGCAACGCGCATCGGCCAAGATGGACGTGAGCTGTACTGGAATGCAGCTGGTTACCGGCCCTCCACCGGGACCAATACTTCCGTACAAAACGGACAGAATCTTGGCGGTGGACTGGTCGTCAGCGGAAAGGCTAACCGCCCCAGCGACATGGGCGATGTCATGTTGATGCGCAATACCGACAAGGGCGACGGCAAGCAGTTTACTTTCGGTCTGAACAAGCCGCTGATCAACAACTGGGGTTGGTCGCTTGCGTATACCTATACTGCAGCAACGGAAGTCAGCCCGCTGACCAGCTCGCAGAACACCTCCAACTGGGGTGGCACGCTGATCGGTACGGCCAACGAGAACGTGGCCTACGACTCGCGCTACGCACTCAAGGACCGCATTACCGGTTCGCTTAACTGGAAGAAGGCGTTCTTCGGGAAATACAACACCAGCGTTGGCTTGTTCTACGAAGGCCGTTCTGGTCGTCCCTTTAGCTACATCTACTACAACGACATGAACGGTGATGCCGCCGCGACTTCTGGTAACGGCTACTTCAACGACCTGTTCTATGTGCCAAATGGACCTGGTGATGTGAAGTGGGTGGGTGGTGCTGCGATGGAGCAGCGGTTCTTCGACTGGCTAGCGAAAAATCCCGAACTGGCTGCTTACAAGGGTCAGATCGCACCGGCTAACGAGTTCCGCACCGGTTGGGTGAACAGCTTCGATGTGCACATCAGTCAAGAGTTGCCGGGCTTGTTCGAAGGCCACAAGACCGAACTGGCGCTGGACATCATGAACGTGGGTAACCTGCTCAACAAGAAGTGGGGGCGCATTGAAGACTATGGCTTCAATTCCACTGCTCGCGTTGCCAGTTACGCAGGTATCGATCCTACGACGGGGAAGTACATCTACAACTTCACCGGTACTACTGACGAGCCGACCGTGCAGGAAAACAATAACGACAAGGGCAATACCGGCGTTTCCCGCTGGTCAATGCAGTTGACCTTGAAGTACAAGTTCTAAAGCAACTTGAGAAGTAGGCGCCAGAAACGGCCGGGATCTCCCGGCCGTTTTCTTTTGTGCGGGTGAGTACGCTAAAGTTCCGTGCATACGACAGGAGCATGCTATGGAACTCAGCAGTACGGCAGCACGGGCGCTGCCGGTGGTGGATGCGCGGATTTATCCGCGTGGTGGTCTGGACGTGTTGTCCAAGGCGGAAGTGGCCCGGTTGCGCGATGCCTCCAGCGGCGGCATGCACGAATTGCTGCGCCGTTGCGCGCTGGCGGTGCTAACCAGTGGCAGCGCCTCGGACGACCCGCGCGCCGCGCGCGACCTGTATCCGGATTTCGACATCCAGGTGAACCAGCAGGATCGCGGCATCCGCATCGATCTGACCAACGCGCCGGCAATGGCCTTTGTCGATGGCGAGATCATCCGCGGCGTGGCCGAGCTGCTGTTCGCCGTTGTACGCGATCTCGCTTACATGGCCATCGAGCTCGAAGCGCAACGTGCCGACCTCGGCATCAGCGAAGGGATTACCAATGCCGTGTTCGGTCAGCTGCGCAATGCGCGCATCCTGCAGCCGTTGGACCCGAATCTGGTCGTGTGCTGGGGTGGGCATTCCATTTCGCGCGACGAATACCTGTACACCAAGCAGGTCGGCTATGAGCTCGGCCTGCGTGGGCTGGATATCTGCACCGGTTGCGGCCCGGGCGCAATGAAAGGCCCCATGAAGGGCGCCACGATCGCGCATGCCAAGCAGCGCAAACACAATACCCGCTACATCGGCGTCACCGAGCCCGGCATCATCGCCGCCGAATCGCCGAATCCGATCGTCAACCACCTGGTGATCATGCCAGACATCGAAAAGCGCCTCGAGGCCTTCGTCCGCATTGGACACGGCATCCTGGTGTTCCCGGGCGGGGTTGGCACGGCAGAAGAAATTCTCTACCTGCTCGGCATCCTGTTGCGCGAGGAAAATGCTGACTTGCCGTTCCCGTTGATCCTCACCGGCCCGACCGTCGCCGCACCGTACTTCGAGCAGATCGACCGTTTCATTCGGCTGACCCTGGGTGACGCAGCAGCCTCACGCTACGAGATCATCGTTGGTGACCCGGTCGCCGTGGCGCGCCGCATGGCCGAAGGGGTTCACCAGGTGCGCGCGCACCGCAAGGACCAGAAGGACTCGTATTACTTCAACTGGTCGGTGCACATCCCGCTCGAGTACCAGCAACCGTTCGAGCCCAGCCACGAAGCGATGGCCGCGCTGGACCTGCATCACGGCCGCCCGGCACCAGCCCTGGCCGCCGACCTGCGCCGCGCCTTCTCCGGCATTGTCGCCGGCAACGTCAAGGAAGACGGCATGCGCCGCATCGAGGAATTCGGCCCGTTCGAAATCCATGGCGCCCCGGAGATCATGCAGGCCCTGGACGAACTTCTGCGTGGCTTCGTCGACCAGCGGCGGATGAAGATCTCCGGGGACTACCGGCCTTGTTACCGGGTAGTGACCTAGGGCTCAAGAATATCCAAGCTCTAGCCGAAAAGTGGTAGGGGAAAGGTAAGTCGCTGGAAAGATTGTCTGACGCATACGTCGGTGACCCTGAAACAACCGTTCGTCCCCCTTCTGCTTGTTGCTAGGGGGGCGGGCGTAGCATCTTGCACACGTCACGCTGGGGAGCGTTCAATGTCTTTTCGCCGATCTGCCGGCTTTACACTCGTGGAACTCATGATCACGATCGTCGTGCTGGCGATCCTGCTCACCATTGCTTTTCCCAGCTTCCGCGGAACGCTTCGCTCCAATCGAGTCGCGAGCAGCGCCAACGAGACCCTCGGTCTGCTGTCAGTGGCGCGTAGTGAGGCCATTCGCAATCGCCGTGGTGGCGGTGTCTGCGGCAGTGCGTCCGGGACCGCGTGCGATGGCAACTGGGGTGCAGGGATGCTGGCCTGGGCCGATACAGATGGCGATGGTGCCTTCAAGACTGGCGATACGGTCCTACGCTTCGTTGCGATCGACGCATCGCTTACCAGTACCGGCCCGTCTGGCGCCGTCATTGCTTTCGATGGGCGGGGGCGCAGGGTCGCGTCGACAAATCAACAGATCACGTTGCAACCGATGACGTGCGATGGGCAGGCGCTGCGGCGCACCTTGTTCGTCAATGCCGCCGGCCAGATCACGTCTCAGAAGAGCGCCTGCCAATGATGCGTCTCCGTCCCTTCGTTTCGCCCTCTCGCACCAAGGGATTCAGTCTGCTTGAGGTGTTGATCGCGATCATCGTTCTCGCATTTGGTTTGCTCGGCTTTGCGCTGTTGCAGACGGCCAATGTGCGGTTCGTGCAGAGTTCTAACTACCGCACCCAGGCAACCAACCTGGCGTATGACCTGATGGACCAGATGCGAAGCAACCGCTTCCAGTCTGCCTGGTACACCGATGCCACCTTTGCCGCAAATAGCGTGACCGCAGCCAGTTGCAGCCGACCTCTCGGGAGCGTGGCCATCGCTGACAATATCGCGCGTTGGAAATGCCAGGTCGTGCGCGCATTGGGCGAAGGTGCCAGCGCAACCGTTCTCAATAATAACGGCCAGGTCACCGTTGGCATTAGTTGGGGAGACCAGCGCTGGGACGCCAATAATCCCAACGCCCAGACCACCTTTACCCTGGTGTCGCAGCTATGACGCGGCGGCCTCCTTCCAAGCGCGTCGCTGCGGGCATCAGCCTGATAGAGATGATGATCGCCATGGTGATCGGCCTTGTGCTGATGTTGGGAGTCATCCAGGTCTTTTCTGCGTCGCGTACCGCATCGATGCTTGCCGAAGGCAGTGCGCGCGCACAGGAAAACGGACGTTTCGCGATGGATTTCCTCCAGCGCGACATTCGCATGGCCGGACATTTCGGTTGCGTCAATGACCAGGCGCATTTCGTACGAGGGGAGGGCGATCCGGTGGTCACTACCGGCGCGGCCAGCGGCTCGGGTCATCCGCTAGATTTCAGCATCAGCGTGCAAGGCTACGAGGCGCCTAATACGACGCCTCCCGGGACCCTGAAGCTTGGAGATAACTGGGCAGTACCAGCGAATCTGCCAGCGTCGATCACCAAGCTCAATCCGCGCGGCGGCAGCGATATCTTGGTTCTACGTTTCCTAGCTCCGGAAGGTGTGCCAGTCACAACGTTGACCACCGGCAGCAACAGCGTCGTGGGCTTCAATGCCTCTGCCGGATTGCGTTTGACAGAGGGAGGGCAGGCGGCGCCGAACCTGTTCGGGGTTGCGGACTGCGCCCATGCCACGGTGTTCAAGGGGACCTATGCCAACGGCCAAGTCACTGCCACAGGAACCAATCTGTCCAATTACTCCACCCGTCCCAGTGGCCAGGCAATGCTCTATCGCGCGGAATCGCTGGTGTACTACGTCGGTACATCGACAACCTCGGGCGAGCCTGCGCTGATGCGTGCACGGTCCAATGGTGTCGACGACTATGGCACGCCGGAAGAGTTGGTCGAAGGAATCGAGAATATGCAGCTGCTGTTCGGCCTCGATCAGACCGTGAACATGTCCAATACCTCGCCTCCGGTGGGAAACATCAGCACACAGGCGATCGCGAGCGACGTATCCACTGCGGTCGATGCCACTGCTGCTGGCCAGTGGAGACGGGTCGGGCAAGTTCAGGTTGGCATCCTGGCGCGCAGTCCTGCACCTTCCACAGCCGAACGCCCGGCAACTGCGTTGAGTTATCCCAGTGCGTTGGGCGTCTCGTTTGCGCCGCCCACCCAGACGGATGGCCGCTATCGAATGACCTACGAATCCACGATCGCCTTACGCAATCGCCTGTTTGGGAATTGATCAATGAATGTAGCTCGCCGTCGTCCAATGCCTTCCCGCCCTCGTGGAGCAGTGCTCTATGTTGCCTTGATCATGCTGATTCTGCTGGCGCTGATCGGGATCGCCGGCATGCAAGTGGCAGGCATGCAGGAAAAAATGGCGTCCAATTATCTGGTGACCAATATCGCCTTCCAGAATGCCGAGGGCGTGACGCGTAGGAGCGAGCGGTCGATCGAAGCTATCGCCAATCGAAAGGCTGCCCCCGGCGATGCAACGGTGGCGGACACCGATATCCAGCAAAATTGCGATACCGTATTCGATCCGCTGGCTTGGGCCCGTAGCAAGGCCACGTCGGTAAGTCAGGCAATCAATGTGCGGCGCATCGACTCGTGCATCATCGGTGGGGGCTCGCTTGCGATGGGAGATCCGGTAGATCCGGTAACTCCTGTATATCAAATCACCACCTTCGCCAACGATGCGACGACGGATGCATCTTCGTCAGCGTCGATCGATTCCATCTTCAAGCTCTGAGGCCGTGAGCATGTCTCGTCGCACAGTTCGAACCGCTATCGCCTCCGTCATACTGCTTGTCGCGGTGGGTGGCTACTTCGTCTACAGCCTGATCGCGGCTCAGGGCCAGGGGGCTTTGGCACAGGCGCCACTGAACAATGCGACCTCGATACCGCCGGCATTCATCATTTCGGTGGATGATTCGAACTCGATGACGTTCGAGCGCATCTTCACCGGTGGTGATGGACGTCTGCAATGGACCGGCAGCAGCTTCTTCAGCTCAGCTGGTGTCTTCTATAACTCTAGCGAGGGATGCGCGAATAACTCAGCCGATTGCTATGTTTACTTGTATCCAAGCGACGGCTATAACGCCTCTTACTCGCCAGGTGATGCGGTGCCTCCGCTGGACGCGTTCGGGTTTGCCAGATCGCCCACCTATAATAAGAGCTACTACAATCCTGATGTGCTCTATCAGCCGTGGACACCTCCGACACAGGCTGCGGCGACGCTCAATCTCTGGCCAGCGGCAACATTTAGTCAGGCGCGCTTGGATCCGCGTAATCCAGCGGTCTATGGCACTGATTTCACCAAGGGATACAACATCACCTACAATCTTGCCTATCGCGAGGGAAATGATGAATTGTTCCAGTTCCTGACTGGAATGACGATACCTGCGGGGACGCGGTATCGGTCAAGTGCGCAGTCGTGTAATACTTTCGATAACAGAGGACGCCCTAATAACGATGGGTTGCCTAGTAGTGGTGGAAATTGGACGACACTAAATTCGTCCGTCAGGATTGCTTCAAATTGCCAGGTCCAGATCGGCTACGTCCCAGCGACCTTTTACCTGCCGGTCGATGCCCCAGCGCCGACGGGATACCTGACAAACGACGTCAATCGTCCGATCATTGCCAATGCATGTGGCCCGAACTGCAATATGCGCCGGTATCAGATATTGGCGGCAAATTACGGAACTAATACCGCTGCCTACACTGCTGCGCAGCAGAATTTTGCCAATTGGTTTCAATATGGTCGTAATCGCATTCTGTCGATCATAGGGTCGGCATCGCGCACATTGGCGGATGTCGACAAGATGCGGGTTGGTTATTTCACTATTAATAACCGCACTGACGTGACCATGTACGACATGAATGACGATGCCTCGCGGACGTCGCTCTTCGGGTTGATCTACCGACTCAAGCCGAACGGCGGTACGCCGAACCGTGTGGCCATCGATTTCCTGGGTAAGCAGTTCAAGCGAACCGGAGATAGTGCGCCGGTGGTGCGTGCATGTCAGAAAAATGGTGGCATGCTGTTCACCGATGGTTATACGAATAGCAATAATGTTGCTACAGGTTATGGTAATGCAGATTCAACCGGCACGGTGGATTTTCCTGCTTCGCCGTTTGCCGACAACTACAGCAATACGATCGCCGATATCACTGCCAGCTATTATTCCGGCGCATCTACGCCATTGGTAACTGGCCCGAGTTTTCCGGCAGGCCTTGTGCCCGTCGACGATAAGTGTGCGACGCTAGCCAAGACTTCTGCGGATTGGAAACGACTCGACTGCCAGAAAGATCTGCATATGAATTTTTATGCGATTACTTTAGGCGCGCAGGGAAATATCTACGAGGTCAATCAGGCGGCCACAAATGATCCTTATGCCAATGCTCCGGACTGGAATAGCAATGGCGATCCGGTCGCAGATGACGATGGTCGCGTCATCGACGAGCTCTGGCACGCCACGATCAATAGCCGCGGTCAGTTCATCAATGCCAAGAGCCCCGATGAAGTGACTGGTGCCATGCGTCGGGTGCTATCGGCTGCCAGTGCTGCCAATTCGCCGTCAGGAACGCTGGCCTTGACGGGCGCGCGTATCGGCGCGGGCTCCTTGACCGTGACTCCGGAATACCAGATCAGAAACAACGGTACCGATTGGTCGAGCAAGTTGAAAGTCAATCAGGCCACGGTCGATCCAGATACGCGGGAGGCGCGCTTTACGCCACTCTGGGAGGCATCTGCGCAGATGCCCGCTGCCAGTGCCCGTAATGTGTACTTCAACGATGGCAGCAATGTACAGAAGTTCGATGGCACTACGATCAGTTTGAGCGGCTTGTGCGGTTTGTCCAAGACCTTGTATCCCAGTCAAACGCTCTGCTCCCAAACGGACCTGACCAACCTTGGGGCAACAGCCGTAACTGCAGCCAATTATCTGCTGGGCGATCGGAGTGGGGAGATTCAGCAGGGTGGCAAGTTGCGCGACCGAACCACGGTGCTGGGCGACATCATCAACTCCGCACCGGTGATCAGTGCGCCGATCGACGACTACGGCTATCGCTCGCTAGGTAGTACGCTCGGAACCAGTTATGCCAACTACCTGAACAGCAAGCGTAGCAGTCAGGGCTATATGGTGTACGCGGGCGCCAATGACGGCATGTTGCATGCGTTCGATGGCGGCATGGACAGCGCCGGCGCTATCAGCGGCAGCGGCGGACGCGAACGCTTTGCATACGTGCCTGCGACGTCTTATGGCCATATGGGAAATCTGCTGCTGCCTTATCAAGCAAACAAAGGGAATGCCCAGCCGTTTGATCATCGCTACTTCGTCGATGGTCCGATCGCGGTGGGAGATACGTATTACAACAACGCCTGGAAAACGACCCTGGTGGGCACCACCGGGGCAGGCGGTCGCGGCGTCTTCGCATTGGATGTCACCAATCCGGCGGCCTTCGGTGCGGGTAGCCGCCTATGGGAGATCAACGATCTCAGCGGCGATGCCACCGTCCGCGCGAACATCGGTCATGTGCTCGGCAAGCCAGTCATCGTCCCGGTGCGCGCGGCCAATGGTGCGGTCAGCTGGAAGGCGATCTTCGGCAACGGCTACGATAGTGCTAGCGGCAAGGCGGTGTTGTTCGTGGTCGATATCGGAACCAACGCCACGCCGACCGTCCGTATGATCGAGGCAACGGAACCGGGAAGCACAATCAGCGGTCGCAACGGGCTCGGCAACATCGTTGTGCTGGACCGTATCGATAATGTGACTATCGACCCGGCGACCAATAAGCCGGCTCGCACCCGCGATGGGTACGCTGATACGGTCTATGCGGCCGACCTTCGCGGAGCGATCTGGAAGTTCGATCTCACCTCGACTGCAACGTCGGTCACCGTGCCGGCGTTCACGACGGGTACCTATGTCGAAGGTGGTCTGACCTACCGGCAGCCGATTACTGGCGGCCTGCAGGCTGCTTCTGGTGAGAACGGTGGTGTGCTGGTGCTATTTGGCACCGGTAGTTTCTCGTTCAACGACGACAGCCTACCGAGTTCGGCGCTCCAGACTCAAAGCTTGTACGGGCTCACTGATCAGGTCGATGGTGTGATTAGCACAACGCTGACCAGAGCAAATCTGACGCCATATTCGGTCAGTACGGCTGCCGCCGGTAGCACCCGCTCACTGCAAATTGGCACCGCGCCGTCAGGTTCGCTTGGTTGGTACGTGGATCTGCCCGCCGGTGAACGATTTGTGGGTTATCCGGAACTCGTGTCGGGAATCTTGTTCATGCCCACTTATTCGCCGCTCGCGATCAGCAGCGGGTGCAGCACCGATGGTGTGAACTGGTTGTTCGGACTGAATCCACGGACGGGTGTGGGTGCCCTATCTGGTGTGCGAATGGGCGGCATCGGTGGCTCCACGCTTGCCACCGGTTCGGCTGGAATCTCGCTCAATACTGGCGGCAATGCGCCGGTCAAAGACGTGGGTGTGTCGGTCGTGCCAAGGCTCGAGCCGAAGGTCAATCCCAAGGATGGTTCTGTGGCACCTACGGTGCCTGCAGGATCGGGCTGCTGGATGATCGTCAGCGTGGCTGGCGCCCCGCCCATGTATGTCCCTTATCCTTGCGGCCGCCAGTCCTGGCGCCAGCTTCAGTAACGGAGATTATCAATGCCCTTAGACCTGTCGCGGTCCCTGTCCATGCAACGTCGCCAGCGTGCTGGGGCCGGTGGCTTCACCTTGATCGAGTTGATGATCGTCGTCGCGATCGTCGGCATCCTGGCGGCTGTCGCCTATCCGTCCTATGCCGATCATATTCGCAAGTCTCGCCGAGCGCAGGCCAAGGCCGATCTGGTCGAATACTCGCAGTTGCTGGAACGCTCGCATACGACCAACAACACCTATGCCAATTTCAAGTTCGGAAACGGCTCGACGACCATCCAGTCGCCGCGCGAAGGTGGTACGGCGCAATACAACATCACGCTGGCGACCACGCAGTCGACCTTTACCTTGACCGCTGCGCCTCAGGGCAATCAGGCCAAGGACAAGTGCGGCACGCTGACGTTGAACCAAGCAGGGGTGAAGACGCCGAGTGCAACTACCACTCCAGGCTGCTGGTAGCTTCGTTACGAGGTGTTGCGCTGCTGCAAAGTTGCGTCTAGAATACGCCTCCCCGCCCGAATAGCTCAGCCGGTTAGAGCACTTGACTGTTAATCAGGGGGTCGTTGGTTCGAGTCCAACTTCGGGCGCCAAGATGTTAAAAAAGCCGCGACGTGTCGCGGCTTTTTGTTTGCCTGCTCATCGGGCCATGCAGCTCACAGAACTGGTGTAGCGGACGGTACGTGCTCTTCCCGAATTGTTGACCACCACGTCAGCGAGGCGCCGAGCGTTGCGGCATAGGCTGATGGTGATGTTCGTACCGGTGCTGCGGCCGTTCGGCAGGAAGCGAACGATTGCTCTTCCAGCGGTGCTGGTGATGTCGATGCCGCCGGAGGAGGAGGCATGCTCCACTCTGAGGACGGATACGGCGCTTAACGGCTGCCCGCCGCGCTCTGGGTCCTTAAAGAGGATCCATCCGCGGCTCCAGTCGCGATCTGTTCGGCAACGAGCCCCGTCCATAGAGGGGCAAATACTGACAGGCTCGCCTTGTGTAATGGCAAAACTTCTTGCCATCGCAAGATGTGCGGTCAGCACGTGGACGCGTGTGGTCGCTCGCTGCCACTCGATGAGACTTTTGAAGCTAGGCATACCGATGGCTGCACCGATCCCGATGATCGCCATCACGATGAGCAACTGGACTGCGGTGTACCCTCTCGCGCTCGAATAGCTTGCTGCACCCATGGCGCCGCTCCTTGAAGTGGAGCAAGCAGTCTCAACATTGATTGTCTGCCAGGGAACGCTGCCTCCACTTGCACGGCTGTCAGGGTTCTACCGATGTTGGCCTCCGTAAATTCGTGCAGCCTCCCCCGAGATCCGCTCCATGACCGACCGTTTTCAGCTCGTATCTCCATACTCGCCAGCGGGCGACCAGCCTGCAGCCATCGACAAGTTGGTGGCCAATTTCGAGGCCGGCCTGGCCAAGCAGACCTTGTTGGGGGTGACCGGTTCGGGCAAGACCTACACCATTGCCAATGTGGTCCAGCAGGTGCAGAAGCCGACCCTGGTGATGGCGCCGAACAAGACGCTGGCGGCGCAGCTGTACGGCGAGTTCAAGTCGTTCTTCCCGCACAACGCGGTCGAGTACTTCGTCAGCTACTACGACTATTACCAGCCAGAGGCTTACGTGCCGTCGTCGGACACCTTCATCGAGAAGGACAGTTCGATCAACGAACACATCGAGCAGATGCGTTTGTCGGCGACCAAGACGCTGCTGTCGCGGCGCGATTCACTGGTGGTGGCGACGGTGTCGGCAATCTATGGCCTTGGTGCGCCGGAAGACTATCTGTCGCTGCGCCTGATCCTGTCGGTTGGCGAGCATATCGATCAGCGCCAGTTGATCCGGCATCTCACCGATCTGCAGTACACCCGCAATGAATTCGAACTCACGCGCGGCGCCTTTCGCGTGCGCGGCGAGGTGCTGGATGTGTTCCCGGCCGAGTCCGATACCGAGGCTTTGCGCATTGAGTTATTCGATGGCGACATCGAGCAGCTGACGTTGTTCGATCCGCTGACCGGCGAGACCTTGCGCAAGTTGCAGCGCTACACCGTGTATCCGAAAACGCATTACGCAACGACGCGCGAGCGCACGTTGAGTGCGGTGGACACCATTAAAGAAGAGCTGAAAGAGCGCCTGGAACAGCTCTACTCGCAGAACAAGTTGGTCGAGGCGCAGCGGCTGGCGCAGCGCACGCAATTCGATCTGGAAATGATGGCCGAAGTGGGTTTCTGTAACGGCATCGAAAACTACTCGCGGCATCTCACCGGCAAGGCGCCCGGCGAGCCGCCGCCGACCTTGTTCGACTACCTGCCGCCGGATGCGCTGCTGGTCATCGACGAGTCGCACGTGACCATTCCGCAGATCGGCGCGATGTACAAGGGCGACCGCTCGCGCAAGGAGACGCTGGTGGAGTTCGGCTTCCGCTTACCGTCTGCGCTGGACAACCGTCCCTTGCGCTTTGAAGAGTGGGAAGCGCGGTCGCCGCGTAGCATCTACGTATCAGCGACACCGGGTCCATACGAGTTGCGCGAGTCGGCTGGTGAAGTCACAGAGTTGGTGGTGCGCCCGACTGGCTTGATCGACCCGGTAGTGGAGATCCGACCGGTCGGCACGCAGGTCGACGACCTCATGTCCGAGATTCACGAGCGCATCAAGCTCGGCGACCGCGTGTTGGTGACCACGCTGACCAAGCGCATGTCGGAAAATCTCACCGAGTACCTGGGCGAGCACGGAATTCGGGTGCGCTATCTGCACTCGGATATCGACACGGTCGAGCGCGTGGAAATCATCCGCGATCTGCGCTTGGGTAAGTTCGACGTGCTGGTCGGCATCAATCTGCTGCGCGAGGGCTTGGATATGCCGGAAGTGTCGCTGGTGGCGATCCTGGATGCCGACAAGGAAGGCTTCCTGCGGTCGACCGGTTCGCTGATCCAGACCATCGGCCGTGCCGCGCGTAATCTGCGCGGCAAAGCCATCCTGTACGCCGACAAGATCACGCGCTCGATGCAGGCGGCAATCGACGAGACCGATCGTCGCCGCGAGAAGCAGGTCGAGTACAACCTGGAGCATGGCATCACACCGAAGTCCGTCGAGCGGCCGATCTCCGACATCATGGAAGGTGCGCGCGAAGATGCAGCTGAGAAGAAGTCGGGCAAGGGGCGTTCGAAGTCGCGCCAGGTTGCCGAACAGACACCCGATTACCGCGCCATGAAGCCCGCGGAAATCGCCGGCAAGCTCAAGAGCCTGGAACAGAAGATGTATCAGCACGCAAAGGATCTGGAGTTCGAGGCCGCAGCTCAAATTCGCGACCAGATCCAGAAGCTGAAAGCGGCAAGTTTGGCCTAGGACAAGAGATATTCGGGTGCGGGGAGGGCTTGTGGTTCATGAATCCCTGCGCTAGAATGCGCGCCCTGCACAGTGCAATGCTGATGCAGGATTCGGGCGGTTAGCTCAGCGGTAGAGCACTACCTTGACATGGTAGGGGTCACAGGTTCGAACCCTGTACCGCCCACCACTCTAAGTCCAGATGGCAACGTGGCTTGAGTGGTTTCAACATCGGCAGCGACGTCTGCCACTGATGCCAAAATAATCTCAACTAAACGCTGCTGCGGTTTTGGCATGCGTTAGATGAGGCCTTCTGCAATCGAATCTCCAGTTTGCTGCGCTCACGCATGCTTCGTTGCGCTGCGCGTTGCGTATTGACCAGTGGTGCTGCCTGAAGTTGCGCTCTAGCACGGGAATTGGCTGGCTGCGGTTTAAGCGTTCCCGCTCAGGTGACCGGCGATGACCGAGCAATCTCGATCGTGCTCCTGTATATTTTTCGAAGGACGTGTCGCGGCTGAGCGGCGGATAGGGGATGCCAGCAGTGCCGTGCTCATGCACCGGATGGGTGAATTGCGGTCGCTGCTCTCTTCATCTTGGGAAAATGGGTTGATCGATGGCCAAGGGGTGTCAGTCAAGCGCCATGACGGGTCAGTGCTGTCCGCGCGACGGGGCCCTTCGTGCCGCAATCAGCGCAGCTGCCAGGCTGTCACTGTCTCCCCACGCAAAGGCGGGAGGCGGTCCACCTCTCCCGCTGCTCATGCGCGTCTCCGGAGGCGGCCGAAAGTGCCTCGTGTGTGGGAAATAAGTCCTCAATGTGGTGCTTCGACAGGCCAGCGCGATCCACCGCAGCCCAGTCCGCCGAAACCGCTTTCACCGTCACACGTCTTGCTTTAGCATCGCCACCGCGCTGACGGAAAGGAAGGCTGGCGATGGACGAATATCAGCACACCGTGCTGACCAGGGGAGGGTATCGTGTCGTGGCCATCACGCGCGATGAGGTGTATGCGCCCGACGCAGTCGTGGCATACGCGGTTGTGACCGATGCGGGCACGCGAATCACGCCGGATCTGTCCCTGGATCAGGCAAAGGTCTGGATCGATTCGCTAGTGGAAAGCGAGAGTGGCGGGCGCAAGTCCGATCTTGTCGACCATAAGCCCGTCGTGCGTCGCTAGACCGCCATCGTGATGCAAGCCTAAGGAGAAGGGCGCATGTCCAAACCCAAGATCATCGCAATCGCCACGCTGGTGACGTTGCTCGTTGGATACTTCCTGTCCGGCTATCTGACGCTGCTGTTGTTGCGGCTCGACACCGGTCTATACGCGTGGGACACCTACTACCGCTATTTCAGCGCGCTTGGGCTGCCCCAAGTGGCGCCTTACGCGACCAAGATCAAGAGTGCGGGCATGCTTGGATTCGGCCTGCCGGCACTGGTCTGGGCGATCACCGTCGTGCTCGTTGTGAAGCCCAAGGCGCGCGCCCTGCACGGCGATGCGCGCTTCGCCGGCGCCGCCGACCTGTCCAAGCATGGACTGTTCAAGCCCAGCGGAAACGGCATTGTCGTCGGCAAGTTCAACGGCAAGCTGGTGCGATTGAGCGGCCAGCAATTCGTGATTCTTGCTGCACCAACCCGTTCGGGTAAGGGTGTCGGCGTCGTCATCCCCAATCTGTTGGAGTATCAAGAGTCGATCGTCGTCCTGGACATCAAGCAGGAGAACTTTGACCTGACCAGCGGGTGGCGTGCCAGTCAGGGCCACGAGGTCTTCCTCTTCAACCCGTTTGCCGAAGACCGTCGCACCCATCGCTGGAACCCGTTGACCTATGTGTCGAACGACTCCGCGTTCCGCGTTTCGGATTTGATGAGCATTGCGGCGATGTTGTATCCGGATGGGTCGGACGACCAGAAATTCTGGGTGAGCCAGGCGCGCAACGCCTTCATGGCGTTCGCTTTGTACCTGTTCGAAAACTGGGACGAGGAGCTGTCGCTCGGCTTCCCAGGCGGGGCAGGGGCGCCCACGCTGGGCGGGATTTATCGCCTGTCCTCGGGTGACGGTACCGATCTCAAGAAATATCTGAAGTCGCTGTCCGAGCGACGGTTCCTCAGCAGCAATGCCAAGTCGGCCTTTGCCAACATGCTGTCCCAGGCGGATGAGACGTTCGCCTCGATCATGGGCACCTTGAAGGAGCCGCTCAATGCGTGGATCAACCCGGTGCTGGACGCCGCCACCAGTGCGGACGACTTCCTGCTCACGGATCTACGCAAGAAGAAGATGACCATCTACATCGGCATCCAGCCGAACAAGCTGGCCGAAAGCCGCCTGATCATCAATCTGCTCTTCAGTCAGATCATCAACCTCAATACCCGCGAACTGCCCAAGTCCAACCCGGAGCTCAAATACCAGTGCCTGTTGCTGATGGACGAATTCACCTCGATCGGTAGGGTGGACATCATCGCGACCGCGGTCGCCTATATGGCTGGCTACAACATCCGCCTGCTGCCCATCATCCAGAGCATGGCGCAGCTGGATGCGACCTATGGCAAAGATCTGTCGCGCACCATCATCACCAACCACGCCCTGCAGATCCTCTATGCGCCACGCGAACAGCAGGACGCCAACGACTACTCCGAGATGCTGGGCTATACCACCATCAAGAAGAAGAATGTCACCCGGGGGCGTGAGACCACGCATAGCGTGTCAGAGGAGCGTCGGGCGCTGATGTTGCCGCAGGAGCTCAAGGCCATGGGCAACGAGAAGGAGGTGTTCCTCTACGAGGGGATCCCGCACCCGGTGAAGTGCGACAAGATCCGCTACTACGAAGACCGTTACTTCACTGCTCGCCTCCTGCCGAAGACCGAAGTGAAAACGCTTACGATAAAATTGTGATGTATGCCGCACCTGGTGTGCGGACTAAGGGCTGTAATTCTTGACGGATCTGCTCGTTAAGGGCAAAGTTATCAAGAATTGGCAGGGTAGATGGATTTTGTACAGGGGAGCGGCGCTGGACGGGGCCGTACTGGAGTAGGGCTATGGATGGTTTGTCAATGTCTTCTTTTTCATCAGCAGCGAGCATTGCCAACTGGGGTGATTCAGTGGCTTGCGGGACTGTGAGTGGGCCATCAACGAAAAAAATTTTCCTCCGGTACCTGATGGTGTGCGGAGGCCTAGTGCTGTCCGGTGTAAGCCCAAAATTTCATGAGTTGGAGAAGTCAGAGTGAATCCGATGTATGTGTCCAAGCTGTCGTTGGTGCTAGTGGCTGCAGCATTGGTAGGCGCTTGCGCGACCAAGCCTGCTCCTGACTTTGGTGGTCGTTGGAAGCACGTCAACCACTTTGACGAGGCACCAACCGAGATCCCGCTCTATACCTCGTACACGTATCAGGCCACGCCGATGGACGGCACGCTGAAGACCATGTTGGAGCGCTGGGCCGCGGATTCCAACATGCAGTTGTCCTATAACTTGCCGTCGGACTACACCTTGATCGGGCCGGTTTCTGCAATCAGCACGACCAGCGTCCAGCAGGCCGCCACCGAGTTGAGTGCCGTGTACGCAGCCCAGGGAGTTTCGGTGTCGGTGTCTGCCAACAAGTTGCTCGTCCAGCCGGTGCCGGTGTCGTCTGGCGCAAAGCCTTAAGGACTGCCTTCTCAAATGCCCGCGACGCGTTGCGGCGATAGTTTCAGGCCTGACAAGGCCCCACGGTGACGGATCTAGACATGTTGCGTAAGAAGGTCAGTGAAAAGGACGGTTCGGCCCAAGTGGGTGCGGCCGTTCAAAGAGCGGTGAATTACGAGGTCAGCATTGCCGACCTCGCACGCCGCAGCGAAAAGCGTGCCTGGATCGTGGCGACCCTGTCGATGCTGGTCACCGTCATGACGGCGGGTGGCTACTACTACATGCTGCCGCTGAAGGAAAAAGTGCCATATCTGGTCATGGCGGACGCGTATTCCGGTACCAGCACCATCGCCAAGCTTGAAGCGAATTTTGGTGGGCGCACGGTCAGTACCAGCGAAGCATTAGCGCGTAGCAACGTTGCACGTTTTATTACATCGCGTGAGTCGTTTGATGCCTCGACGATAGGTGATCGGGACTGGAACACCGTCGTTGCCATGGCCACAGGTAACGTTCTTGGCGAATATCGCGGGCTACATGCTGGAAATAACCCAGCCAGGCCATTTAATACTTACGGCACCTCTCGTGCTATCCGAGTCAATATTCTCAGTATTGCACTTATAGGAGGAAGTGGTAAGCCTTACACTGGCGCCACCGTGCGTTTTCAACGAAATGTGTATGACAAAGCCTCGGCTTCGTCCGCGTTCTTAGATAACAAAATCGCTACAATGGGTTTTATCTATCAAGATAATCTTGAGATGAGTGATGCCCTTCGAGTGGAAAATCCGCTGGGATTTCGAGTCACAGATTATCGTGTGGATAATGATTATTCGTCATTACCTGCGGCACCCTCTTCGGTTAGCCCACAAGCCCAAGTTGCGCCACAGATTGCGTCTCCGCAACAAACTGCACCCGGCGTAGTAGATCCAAACGCGGCTGGCGCGGGGGGGGCAGCCCAACAGGGCGTTCTTAATCAACAGGGAGGGGCTGTCCAGCAGGTGCCGCCAGCATATTCCAACCAAGTGCAGCCGGCGAGCCAACCTCAGGCGCAGCCCGCGATCCAATATCAAGGGATGCCGAATAATGTCAAAGGAGCAAGCGGTCGATGAAACCCTCTAAAATCTATGGGGCTGTATTGACTGCAGCACTAATATTTCCCTTCTGTATGACTTCGGTGAACGCTCAGGTCGTGCAAGAGTATGAATACGCTCCTAATCAAATTTATCAAGTTCGTACAGGTTTAGGTATTACAACCCAGATTGAGCTCAGTCCAAACGAGAAGATTCTGGACTACAGTACAGGGTTTTCCGGAGGCTGGGAGCTTACCCGGCGTGAAAACGTTTTTTATTTAAAGCCCAAGAATGTTGATGTCGATACGAATATGATGATTCGTACGGCCACGCACTCTTACATTTTAGAGTTGAAGGTTGTAGCTACAGATTGGCAGCGGCTTGAGCAAGCTAAGCAGGCGGGTGTTCAATATAAAGTTGTCTTTTCTTACCCAAAAGACACAAGCTTTAATAACGTCGAAGATGCTGATGCTGCAAAGAAGGGGCCGCTGCTGAGTGCCAAAATCCTCAAGGATCGAAGGTACTACTATGATTATGACTACTCGACTCGAAGTAAAAAGTCTTGGCTGATTCCAAGTCGTGTATATGATGATGGAAAATTCACTTATATTAATATGGATTTGACGCGTTTTCCGTCAGGAAATTTTCCCGCAGTCTTTGCCAGGGAAAAAGAGCATAGCGAGGACTTTCTTGTGAATACGACCGTCGAAGGTAATACTTTGATCGTTCATGGGACTTATCCTTTCCTGGTGGTTCGTCACGGCGATAATGTCGTCGGTCTGCGAAGGAACAAGCAAAAGTGAACTCGAACATTCCAAACAGTCCTGATGAGCGTTCTCACGACAACCGTGATGGCGATCAAGCCCGTAGTCAATATGATGAGCGCAGCAATCCCTACTTCGTGCGCCAGCAAGAGGGTGCCGAGCCGAATTTGGACGCAAATGAACCCGTGTTGCGTTCCAATGACATCAAACGATTAAATCGCAAGGCGTTGGTTTTTCTTGCGCTAGTTGCTGGCTTGCTTCTTCTGGCGATATTTTGGCTGGTAAAACAGGGATCTGGTGAGACAGCGCCAGTGAAGCCGCGAACTGAAACAGTCGTTGCGCCTGCGCTCCCTCAAAACATGACTACGCCAGTAGAAGCGGCGCCGGTACCTCTAACGCAATCGCCTAGTATGCCGCCATTGCCACCAATGCCACCAGATGAGATTGAAACTACAGCACCAGTTGCCGAACGTCCAAGGGCTCCGACGCTCCTTGAGCGGCGTATTCTTGCTGAGCAGCAGTCTGCTAATCCGGATAGTTCGGGTATCGCCGGTATTCCTGGGCAGCCCGAAGCACAAGCTGCAAGTCCGCGTGATGAACAGGTGACGTTGGCTAAGCCAATTAGTAACCCTGATGGTTTACTGGTTCGCGGTACCTATATCCGCTGCGTGCTGGAGACAAGGATACTTTCCGACTTTGGCGGCTATACCTCCTGTATCGTCACCGAACCTGTCTATTCGATCAATGGACATAATCTGTTGTTGCCCAAAGGCTCCAAGATGTTGGGTGAATACGGCGCAGGGGAGCCAAGTACTCGGCGTCTACAGGTCGTCTGGGATCGAGTTACTACTCCGACTGGTCTGGATGTAACCCTTGTCGGCCCTGGTATCGATACGTTAGGCAGCTCCGGTCACCCTGGTCAATATAATGCTCATTGGGGTAACAAAATCGCTTCAGCTTTATTTATAAGTCTTCTGAGTGATGCATTTAAATATGCTGCAGCGGAATACGGTCCTGAAACCACTACGATTGGCGTAGGCTCTGGCATAGTGACTCAGCAACCATTTGAGAGTAATACGGCCCGTACGATGCAACAGCTTGCTGAGCAGGCGGTGGAGAAGTCCGGCCGTCGCCCAGCAACGCTGACGATCAATCAAGGTACGGTTTTGAACGTGTATGTCGCAAAAGATGTTGATTTCTCAGCGGTGCTGCCAAAGTGAGCGCAATGACGATTGATGATTCTCCAACCGCGCGAATTTCAAATGATTTCCTGGATTACCAGTATTCTGTACTTGGCATTCTGGATTATCTAAACTCGCCCGAAGTTACGGAGATTTGCATCAATCGTCCAGGCGAGTTATATCTTGAGACGGTCAATGGTTGGCAGCGGATGGAGGTTCCCTCGCTAACCTTTGATCGCGCTCGGCAGTTTTGCACTGCGGTCGTGAACGAGAGTAACACTGGTCAGCGCATCACCGATGCTGATCCCGTAGTTTCTTTGACATTTCCGACAGGTCAGCGTGCGCAGTTCGTAATTCCGCCTGCCTGCGATGCCGGTAAGGTCTCGATCACGATTCGCTTGCCTTCTAAGCACACGAAGACGCTTGAGCAGTACTCCAGTGACGGTTTTTTTGATCAGGTGCTTGAGGAAGCTGCTGATGTAAGCGAGCATGATCGCGAATTGCTTGACTTGCGTCGCAATAAAAACTATTCCGAGTTTTTTAAGAAAGCAGTGCTTTATAAGAAGAACGTCGTCGTAGCCGGTGCGACCGGCAGCGGAAAGACCACTTTCATGAAAGCTCTTGTGAATCACATTCCAAATGAAGAACGTTTAGTCACTATCGAAGATGCCCGGGAACTGTTCATCAGCCAGCCTAACTCAGTGCATCTTCTTTACTCGAAGGGGGGGCAGAGTGCGAGTAATGTAACGGCTAAGAGCTGCATGGAGGCCTGTTTGCGTATGAAGCCTGACCGGATCATTTTGGCGGAATTGCGTGGCGATGAGTCATTCTACTTCATTAGAAACTGTGCATCCGGCCATCCTGGTTCGATTACGAGTTGTCACGCTGGTAGCGTTGAGCAAACTTGGGACCAACTAGCGCTTATGGTGAAAGCCTCGAACGAGGGTTCCGGGCTGGAGTTTGAGGTAATCAAGCGTTTGTTACGTATGACCATCGATATCGTAGTGCATATCAAGGCGCACGCCGGGCGCCGTTTTATCACTGGAATCGATTTCGATCCTGTGAGAACGTTGCGTGGTGGTTGAATTGCTCCCAATGATTGATGTCGATCTAGCCTGGAGGAGAGGGTAATGCTGCCTGGCATGGAGTTGATGGGCTGCACTGGACTTGCCGTGCCCGGAGAAGTTATGCAGCATGTCGTCCGCGTTGAGTCTTCGCGTAATCCATATGCCATCGGTGTTGTCGGTGGTCGTCTGGCGCGCGAACCGCGGGGTCTTGAGGAAGCTGTAGCCACAGCCAAGATGTTGGAACAGAGAGGCTATAATTTTTCACTGGGCCTTGGTCAAGTCAATCGTTACAACCTGCAAAAGTACGGTTTAACTAGCTACGAAATGGCGTTTGCTAAGTGTCCTAATCTAGTGGCCGCCTCCAAGATTTTGGCCGAGTGCCACTCACGTTCCGGTGCAAACTGGGGTAAATCTTTTAGTTGTTACTATTCTGGTAACTTTGAGACCGGTTTCAAACACGGGTATGTGCAGAAGATCTATGCGTCCATCCGGGAGTCAGTTGGGTCTTCGGGTGTTGAGCCTATTGCGGTAATTCCAAATCGAACAATTAAGATACGTGCAGAAAAGCCTCTGCAACAGGCTGTCACCGAGTTGGCAGATGCTGTCGTGGCTCGACGGATTCGAGACATTGCAAATCCTGTGCAGACACAGGCTTCACAGCAGGGTCCTATGATCACATCACCCATGCCAATAGGTCAGGGGCCATCAGCGTCTCCGACCCCTCCAGCCGATGACGTACTTTATGTGGTTAAAGCGGCAGGGCAAGGCAGAGGTGTGGCTGTACCTGCTGGCGTACGGCAAGCTTCTACAGCGACAAACCAAGCGCCAGCGAGTGTAGCGCCGGCGCAGCCGCCTCCTAAAAATCAGCAGGTCGATACCGCGTTTGTTTTTTAACCAGGATGGATAATCTGCCTAGGATGGGCTGATAGACCCCCCGCTCTAAAGGAGATGAAAATGAAGTTAGAAATCGACAAAAAGGCAGCAGCCGATGCAAAGATGATCGGCATGCAGGCATTGAAGGCCCTGGTTTTTACATCTGCACTGCTTGTGGCCGGTGGCACCTTTGCTCAGAGTAATCAATTGGCCAATACGGATACTAAGGTTTGTGGTTTCTTAGGGAACGTAAACAGCTTACTTACCATGGGTTCTGTGGCTGTGGTGACGATTGCTGTAATTGTTGCAGGCTATCAAATTGCATTCGCTCATAAGCGTATTTCCGAAGTTTCCCCAATTTTGATTGGTGGTGTGCTTATCGGTGCTGCGGGGCAAGTTGCTAACATGATCATCGGCGACCGCGGAAGCAATACTTGTAAAGGGGATGCGGCCACGGCTCTAATCCAGTTCATTCAATACTATGCATAAAGACGTCCTTTTCCGCGGCTGTACTCGACCGGCCATGTTTTTGGGAGTGCCTTATATCCCATTCTTCATTGGCGCCGGTGGAGGGCTGTTGCTGGGAATGTACATTAACTTTTGGTACCTGCTGACTATTCCTGTCATTATCTTTGTGATGCGGCAAATGGCGAGGCGGGACGAAATGATTTTTAGATTGATGGGGCTGCGCTTACTGTTCCGCATGCGTGTTCGTAATGTGCAACGTTACTCTGGAATGTGGGTGTTTAGTCCTAACGAATATCGTAGAAATCCTCCCGGAAAACGTCAGTAAAAGTCATCAAATACCCACCCCATCTGCATAAATCGCAGGGGGGTGGGTATTTGGCCTTATCAAATCCTTGCGACGCTCTCTTCTTAACCTGGTAATAAAATGTTTAGCCCAGATAGCCCGATCAGTGAATTTGTCTCGGTCTCTACCCATGTCGCTCCTTCTGTTCTGAAGACGACGGGTGGCGATTATTTGTTGATCTGGCATCTGGCTGGTCTACCTTTTGTCGGTCGGGATGAGTTCGAGCTTGAGCAACGCCACAACACTTTTAATCGATTGGTGCAGACGCTGCGTGCGCCAGATTTCGCAAATGTAGCGTTTTGGGTGCATGACGTTCGCCGTAGGCGCAAAATTAACGACTCCAGTCGGTTCAAGCAATCTTTCAACCAAGCATTATCCGATGAGTATTATGCGGCTTTGTCGGGGCAGAAAATCATGCAGAACGAGTTGTATTTCAGCATGATATATCGTCCCGTTCTCAGCGGAAAACGCTTGGTTGAAAAGTCTGGAGATCCTAATAAGATCAGAGTGGAAGAAGAGCAGGCCATTGCCAAAGTGATTGAGCTTGCTACAAACGTTGAGGCGGTGTTGAAGGATTACTCTCCCTATCGCCTGAGTATGTACGAAGCTAAAAATGGCATTGTCTTCTCGGAAAGCCTTGAGTTTCTTGGTTATCTCTTGAATAGAATTGATGAGCCTGTGCCGGTTTTGCAGGCGCCAGTCTCGGCTTATTTGCCGGTCAGTAAGCACATGTTTGCTAATAAGACCGGTGACTTTGTGATTCGCACGCCAGACGGTATCAATCACTTTGGTGCGATCCTTAATGTTAAAGAGTATGCCGATGGCACATACCCTGGTATTCTTAATGGCCTAAAGTACTTGGACTTCGAGTATGTGATCACGCATTCCTTTAGTCCAGTAGGCCGGCATGATGCCCTGAAGGTGCTTGAGCGTACGAAAGGAATGATGATTTCGTCGGGTGACAAATCTTCTAGTCAAATCCGCGACTTGGATTTGGCGATGGATGATGTGGCGTCTGGTAATTTCGTTTTAGGTGAGTACCACTTCACTCTTGCAGTCTATGCCGATAGTCAGGAAAAACTTGCAAGGCAGATTGCAACTACAAGAGCAGAGCTCTCTAACGCTGGTTTCGTTTCCTCCAAAGAAGACCTGGCGATCGCCTCTTCATTTTATGCTCAACTACCTGGTAACTGGCGTTTCCGTACGCGCATTGCCAACCTTAGTTCGCTTAATTTTCTCGGTCTTTCGCCGCTGCATAATTTTGCTCAGGGCAAACAGCACAACAATCCTTGGGGTGATTGTGTCACCACGCTGCAGACCACAAATGGTCAACCATATTACTTTAACTTTCACGCTACTCATCCCGCTGAAAATTCGCTTGGGGAGAAGGCGATTGCTAATACAATGGTAATTGGTAAGTCCGGCACCGGTAAGACCGCGCTTATTAATTTTCTGCTGAGCCAGGTGCAGAAGTTTGATCCAGTACCGACGATCTTTTTCTTCGATAAAGACCGTGGTGCAGAGATTTTCGTTCGTGCTTGTGGCGGTAACTATCTGGCTTTAGAGAACGGCGCTCCGACTGGTTTTAATCCTTTTCAATGTGAGCGCAACGAGGCTAATACGCAGTTTCTGGCAGAGCTGATCAAGGTTTTGGGTGGCAAGCCTGAATACAGCTCGCGGGAGGAGGAGGATATTTATCGTGCGGTAGAAGGCATGTTGGATACTCCAATGCACTTGCGCAGTATGAGTAACTTTAGGAAGAGCTTGCCCAATATGGGTGATGATGGGTTATATGCTCGCTTGCGCCGCTGGACTGCTGGTAACTCGTTAGGTTGGGTCTTCGATAATCCGGTAGACACAATTGATTTAACACGTGCTTCGATCATCGGCTTCGACTACACTGATGTAATTGATAACGCCGAAGTGCGCGTACCTGTAATTAATTATCTGCTTCATCGATTGGAAGCGCTAATAGATGGGCGCCCCTTAATATATGTCATGGACGAGTTCTGGAAAATTCTGGACGGTAAGGGGGGGTTGAAAGAGTTTGCCAAAAACAAACAGAAAACCATCCGTAAACAGAATGGCTTAGGTATCTTTGCTACCCAAAGTCCAGAGGATGCTCTGGCCAGCGATATTGCCGCGGCGCTGATCGAGCAGACCGCAACCATGATTTTGCTGCCTAATCCAAACGCCAGTCGTGATGATTATATCGAAGGACTCAAGCTTACTGATGCCGAGTATCAGGTTGTAGTCTCATTGGACGAGCGGTCTCGCTGCTTCTTGGTCAAGCAAGGACATGCTTCAGCCGTATGTCAGCTCAATTTGCGTGGAATGGATGATGCGCTCTCCGTTATTTCTTCTTCGACTGACAATATTGAGATTATGAATCATGTCCTGTCGCGTAAAGCAGGTCAGTTAGGCGTGAGCATTGATCAACTCGCACCGGAGCAATGGCTTGAGGATTTTTATGCGAACCGTAAGGGTTCTGGTAAGCGAAAGTCTAACAAGGATAGCGTCGAAGATAACGCATGATTTCTTGATTTGATCCGGTCTACCACTCATATGGGTCGGCGCTGGTTTGCATAAGATTTTGTCGCTTGCCCATGGTGGCCGGTGCGTTGAAGCTGCAGCCTAGGTATCCGAAGCATGTGATCATTATAGATTTGCTGCCGATCGACTGTTCTATGGATGCTGCCTCAAGTTCAGAGACCGATTTTTTCAATTTGTGAGGGCCTAACGTGGTAAAGACGTCGTTAATCTTCGCCCTCTCATTTTAATAGTACTAAAATATGGGAAGCTGGCAGTGGCAAAAGAGGCTGCTTCCGCGATCGGTTATTGGTAACCAGCGATCTATCGGCAAGAACAATGAATACGTATGCACGCGCTCACCTTTGATGCGCTAGGCCGCTAGGCTAATGCCTTTGATTGGCGGCCGCCTTGGCTGTCAGCAGTGGCCCGGGAGGGGCGTACATGTCGCAGACACCATGGTGGCGCGGGGCCGTCATCTATCAGATCTATCCGCGTAGTTTTCTCGATTCCAATGGCGATGGGGTGGGCGATCTGCCGGGCATCATCGCCAAGCTCGACTACATCGCAGGGTTGGGCGTGGATGCGATCTGGATCTCGCCGTTCTTCAAGTCGCCGATGGCCGATTTCGGCTATGACATCGCGGACTACTGTGCGGTGGATCCGCTGTTCGGGACGCTGGCCGATTTCGATCGGCTACTCGACAAGGCGCATAGCCTTGGCTTGAAGGTGATGATCGACCAGGTGCTGAGCCACACGTCTATCGCACATGCGTGGTTCCAGGAGAGCCGGCAGGACAGGGCCAATCCGAAGGCCGATTGGTATGTGTGGGCCGATCCGCGCGAGGACGGGACGCCGCCGAACAACTGGATGTCGTTGTTCGGTGGGGTGGCCTGGCAGTGGGAGCCTCGGCGTGAGCAGTACTACCTGCATAACTTCCTGGTGGACCAGCCGGACCTGAATTTCCACAGCGCCGAGGTGCAGCGGGCGACCTTGGACAATGTGCGCTTCTGGCTGGACCGTGGCGTCGACGGTTTCCGGCTGGACGCGATCAACTTCTGTTTCCATGATGCGCAGCTTCGCGATAACCCGGCCAAGCCAGCGGACAAGCGAGTAGGGCGCGGTTTCAGTGCGGACAATCCATACGCGTATCAGTACCACTACTTCAACAACACCCGGCCGGAGAACCTGGCGTTCCTGGAGCGCTTGCGCGCGCTGCTGGATCGCTACCCGAACGCGGTGAGCCTGGGCGAGATCTCGTCGGAAGATTCGCTTGCGACTACCGCGGAGTACACCGCCCAGGGCCGCTTGCACATGGGCTACAGCTTCGAGTTGCTGGTGCAGGACTACAGCGCGGCCTATATCCGCGAGACGGTGAGCCGGCTTGAGGCCACCATGCTCGAGGGGTGGCCGTGTTGGGCGATTTCCAACCACGATGTGGTGCGTGCGGTCACCCGCTGGGGCGGCGCGCATGCATCGCCGGCGTTTGCGCGGATGGTGGTGGCGCTGCTGTGTTCGTTGCGTGGTTCGATCTGTCTGTATCAGGGCGAGGAACTTGGGCTGGGCGAGGCGGAGGTTGCATTCGAGGATCTGCGGGACCCTTACGGCATCACGTTCTGGCCAACCTTCAAGGGGCGCGATGGGTGCCGTACGCCGATGCCTTGGACCGATGCGCCATCGGCTGGATTCACCAGTGGCAAGCCGTGGTTGCCACTGGCGGAGCCGCATCGTGCTGCTGCGGTGAGCGTGCAGCAGACTGATGCGCATTCCGTGCTGAGCGCAGTACGTGCGTTTCTTGCCTGGCGCAAGGAAATGCCGTCGCTGCGCGAGGGATCCATCGCTTTCTACGACACGGCCGAACCGGTGCTGATGTTCCGGCGCACGCATCTGGGTCAGGTCATGCTGTTGGCCTTCAATCTGTCCGCCGACCCTGCCGACCTGGTCTTGCCTGCCGGCGAGTGGGAGCAGGTCGATGTGCCTGGTGTCGAACGTGGGGCGATGGAGGGCGGACACCTGCGGCTGGCCGGGCACGCGGTTGTTGCTGCGGTAGGTCGTGGCTGACTACGGGCAGCTGAAACCTCTCGGTGTAGGATTGAGAGGGTTTTGCAAGCGGGGCCGCATTCTTTGCGATGCCGCTCCGTTTTTTTTCACGCCGATCGTCTTGGGCGCTAGATCGTTCGATAAGCGCTGGCGTGGCATTCCATCTCATTGTTGAGTGGCAGGCGTCATCAGGACCTGACAGGCTTCTGATGGGCCTCCCGGTCCGTCAGCTGGCTTGCGGTGTTACGGCTGTGGGCGACTCGGTACGATCCTTCGTTGAAAACGCCTTGCTGCCTTTGTGAGCGTGGTGCCAAGCGCATGCGTGCGACGCGCGGCACGAAAGCCGGTGTTACACCGCGTGATTTTTGGTCTAGGGAGTGAGGGCAGATGTGTATGTGCCGCAAGTTAGCCAGCACGATTTCATGACGTTGATTTCGTTGCTAAGACTCAAAAAAAGACTCGCCGGTTTGATGTCGGCGGGTCTTTTTTATGCAGTAGCCGAAATGGAAATGTCGTTCGGCGTGACGCGTTTGCTTGTCTGAGCGTTGCTTACTTTGTCGAGAGCAATGTCAATCTCAATGGCGCTTCTGTGCGATCTGTGCCGAAGTGACAGTCCCGCAACCTTACCCCAACCCCTCTCCCGGTGAGAGACGGGCTTGTCTTGCTGCAGCGTGTGATCGCTGGGCCTTGCGGTGTGTCGTTCGCCTTCCAATGTGGCAGGCGAATCTGGGCTACGACACTCAGCCCAGATCTTGCTGGCGCTTCAGGCGCTGCGTCTCACGCACGTGGTGATGCCAGCTACTCAGAACCTGTAGTTCACACCCAGCACAAAGGTGCGGCCCCATTCGATGTATTCGAGCGGACGGTCCTTGGTTTCTGCATAGGTGCGATACGGCGAGTTGCTGAGGTTGCTGGCCTGCAGCAGCAGGGTCAGGCCGGACAGGCTGCTGGCTTCGCCGAAGTTGTAGCTGATCTGTGCGTCGGTGATGTTTTCGCCGACCACGTAGCGCAGCGTGCGGTTGCCGTTGAAGTTGCCGATTTCGCCGATGAAGTCCGAGCGCCGACGCTGGCTGACGCGTGCTTCGAAGCCCTTGTGCTCGTAGTAGGCGGTCAGGTTGTAGACGCGCTTGGACAAACCGGGCAGGCTGATTTCACCGTCGCCCACGCTGGACGCGCTTTCCGGGTCACGGATCTTGACGTCGCTGTCGTTGAAGGTGGCACTGGCCTGGATGCCGAAGCCTTCCAACGGGGCGAAGATCAGATCCAGTGGCAGCGAGGCGGTGAGTTCGACGCCACGTAGGGTGCCGCCCTTGCCGTTGAACGGAGCGCTGAAGGTACCGGTGGTCAGGACGGGCGCGGAACCCGGTGGCGGCACGTAGCCGGCGACCAATGCAGAGAAATCGTAGTTGTCGCGGCTCTGGGTATAGATGTAGCTCTTGAGGTCCTTGTAGAAGAACGCAGCGGCCACATACGCACGGTCAGCGAAGTATTTCTCGTAAGAAATATCCAAGGCATTGGCGCGCCATGGGTCGAGCATGGGATTGCCACCGCTGGCTCCGGGGCGGCCGGTGGAGGTGTCGACACCAAATTCCAGCGAGGCACGCAGTTGATCCACGCGCGGACGTGCGACTTGCTTGGCCATCGCGAAACGCAGCGTCTGCTCATACGGGAGCTGGAAAGCCAGGTTCAAGCTGGGCAGCCAGTCGCGGTAGGTCTTGCCGTCGTCGATCGGGCGCACTTCACTACCGGCCGGCTGCGAGGCATCCCAGTAATTAGCCTGCGAGGACTGATCGGCGCTCTGCAGCTGTAGGCCGATATTGCCGCGCACACCCACTTCGCCCCATTGCGTATCGATGTTGGCGCGCAGCCAGGCGGTGGTGATCTTCTCTTCCACAGTCCAGGCCTTGGACACCAGGAACGAGGCATCGTCGCTGGGGTTGAACAGCATGTAGCGCGACACGGTGGCCGGTACATTCCAGGCAGGCAGGGAGCCGAGACCGGCGAAGCCGAGATTGACCGGTGCGTATTGCAGATCCGCTGCCACCGTGGCCTCACCCTGCGCACCGAGGGTGATGTTGCCTTCCGGCTGGGTCTTCTGCTTTTCGCGATTGGCGTAGTTGATGCCGACATCCAGGTCCGAGAACCAGCTCAGTGCTTCGGGCATCGGGAAGCTGGCCTGCAGGCGCGCGCCCTTGAGCACGTCTTCCACACGCGGCACCTTGCCGTAACCGGAGCCGTAAATGGTGTTGGTGAGGAACAACGCATCGGGATTGGAATAATTCATCCCCGGCGCCAACTGCGAGAAGCCGTTGCCGGCGACCGACACTCCTACCGTGTCCAGTTGCGGCATGGGCGCCCGCTGGAGGTTGTTCTCCAGGTTCAGTTCGTCGCGGGTGGCCTTGGAGTAGTTCAGGTCGGCAACGATCTTGACCGCACCGGCGGTGATTTCGTTATTCCAGCCGAAGGCGTCGATCTTGTCTTCGCGCTTGTTGTACATGCCGCGTACCAACGGATAGACGCCGCTGGCATCGCCGCCGATGAAGGTGTTGCTATCGTTGACGCGCACGTTGCTGATATTCAAGCGGGGCGTGTAACCACCGTTGTAGTTGCTCAGGTTGAGCTCGAACTGGTTGGCGGTGTCGATCTGCTCGGCTTCGGTATGGAACGCATCGAGCGTGCTGGTCCAGGCATTGGACGGGCGATACTGCAGCGTGGCCATGACGCCGTCGCGCTTCTGGTTGCCGGTGCGGCGCAGTGCCTTGATGCCGTCGGAGAAATACACGCCGTCGGCGACGCCGGGGCGCTGGCGCTGTGCGTTGACTGGCTGCCAGGGTTCGTACAAACCCACCTGGTTCTCCTGGATCGGCATCTCGGTGTGGGCGTAGCCGATGGTCAGGCCGATGGTGCGGTCGGCGAACTGGTCGATGTAGCTGACATTGAAGCGGTTGCCGTAGGGGTCGACATTGGCGGCCTTGCCCAGCGAATTGCGCTGGTAGCGGCCACCGATGGCGATTACGCGCTCGTTGTAGCTCAGCGGGCGCGCGGTCTGCATGTCGACGGTGCCCGACAGACCCTGGCCTACCAGGCCGGCGTCCGGGGTCTTGTAGACGGTGACGCCGCTGACCAGCTCGGACGGATACTGGTCGAATTCCACGCTGCGGTTATCGCCGGTGCTGACCACTTCGCGGCCATTGAGCAGGGTGGTGGAAAAGTCCGGCGACAGGCCGCGCACGCTGATGACCTGCGCGCGACCGGCCACCCGCTGCGCGGCCAGGCCAGGCAGGCGCGCAAGCGATTCGGCGATGCTGACGTCGGGCAGGCGGCCGATGTCTTCGGCCGAAATGGCTTCCACGATGGAGGTGGAGTCGCGCTTGACCGAAATGGCGCCTTCGATCGCGCGCCGCAGGCCGGTGACCTGGACCTTGTCCAACTCGGTGACCGCGCCGTTTGCTTGTTCGGATGCGGTGTGTTCGGGGCCGGTGGCTTGTGCAGGCGTTGCCGACTGCGCAGCAGCCAGCGTCGGTGCCATGGCAACGGCCAGGGCGATACTCAGCGCAGAGCGCTTGTGCTTCAACATTTTCCCCTCCCAGGTACATGTTGTTCTTTGATTTTTTGATCCGGCAAACGCCTGGATGTCATGCGTCGCACGCCCGGACGGACGTCACGACTGCAACGTATGGTAGACACCGCACTCGCATGCAAACGGCTGCTGCATACGTATTCAACCCGCGCAACGGCAATGAAATCGATTCCACACGGCATCTCCAGCGCACGAAGCTGGCGCTGCCGAGCGCCCATCGGTGCGATACGGATCGACGGCGATGGGACTTGCGGCCAGATGCAATCCATGGCGATGAATGCTCCGCATCGCTCAACGCTTGGCATCCATCGGTACGAAGCGGATGGCCTGCCCGCCACCGGGGGCCAGGCGTAACTCCATGGTGTCGGTGCTGCCGACCTGGCGTTCTTCGCGCGCGAAGGCGAATGGGTTGCTCAGGTAATCGGCGCCGTCGCCATCGCGATAGATCGCGCCGTGTAGCGCACGCCGGGTTCGAGAAAGCCCAGCGGCACCTGCAGCAGGCGGCCGTGTTCGTCGGTGATGCTGCCCAGGAACCACTCGCGGCTGTGCCGATCCTTACGCGCGATGGTCACGTAATCGCCCACTTCGCCATTCAATGCGCGGGTCTGGTCCCAGTCCACTGCCACGTCTTCGATGAAGCGGAAGGCGTCGCGGTGCTGTAGATAATGCTCGGGCAGATCGGCGGCCATCTGGATTGGGCTGTAGAGCGTGACGTACAGCGCTAGCTGGCGTGCCAAGGTGCTGGGAATTGGCTGCCCGTTGCGTCCTTTCAGGCTCACGATGCCGGGTGTGTAGTCCATCGGTCCGGCGAGCAGGCGCGTAAACACAAGGTTGACCTCGTGTTCCGGCGGATTGGGCGGCTGCCCCCAGGCGTTGTATTCCATGCCACGCGCGCCTTCGCGCGCGATCCAGTTGGGATAGGTGCGGCGCAGGCCAGTGTCCTTGATCGGCTCGTGCGCATTGACCGCGAGGTGGCGCTCGGCCGCTTCCTGCACCACATGCAGGTGGTGACGCGCCATCCACTGCCCGTCGTGCCATTCGCGCAGCGGCGCGCCGCCCGCGGGGTTACGACGTTCCACCTGGCCGTCGTCGCAGACATAGCCGGTCTTGACCGAATCCACGCCGAAGCGCGCATACAGGTCCATCGCCTCGGCGATCTGGTTTTCGTAATGGTCCACTGCGCACCCCGTTTCATGATGGCCGATCAGATGCACGCCTTTGGCGGCGGCGTATTTGCTCAGTGCAGGCAGGTCGAAATCGGGCGTTGGCCTTGTGAAATCGAACCTGCCGCCGTTGCCAACCCATTCGCCGTTCCAGCCGCGATTCCAGCCTTCGACCAGCACGCCGCGAAAACCGTGATCGGCGGGGAAGTCGATGGAGCGTTGGGTATTCGCGCTGGTTGCGGCGTGTTTCGGTCCGGTTGCCCAGGTCTGTTGGCTGAGGTGCATCGACCACCACACACCCACGTACTTGGACGGCTTGATCCAGCTCACCTCGCCCAGCACGTTGGGTTGTTGAGGTTGAGGTTGAGGTTGGATTTCACCAGGCCGGTCGCCTGATCGGCGATCTGCAGCGTGCGCCATGGCGTATCGAAGGGCAGGCTGCGGCGCACCTTCCAGCCTTCGGCGGCCGGCGACAGCTGCGCGCGCAGGCGCTGGTCGTCGGTGCGGCGTAGCCACATGCCGGTGTAGTCGACCAGGGCGGCTTCGTGCAGCGCGATGTGCAGCCCGCCATCGGTGCGCAGCGTCAGCGGCGTATGCGCCAGCGCGACCTGATTCAACGGCGTGTGTCGATACAGATATTCGTAGTGGATCGGTTCGCCTGCGGGAATCCACCAGGCATCGGCAGGTTGCGCGATGGCGAACTCGGTCACTTCTTCGTCGATGATTGCCTCACGCAATCCTGCGTGCTGGGGGAAGTGATAGCGCAGGCCAAGCCCGTCGTCGTAGACGCGGAAGATGACGTCGAAGGTGCGCTGCGCACCGTCGCGCTCGCCCAGGCTGACGCGCAATTCGTTGTAGTGGTTGCGCACCAGCCGCGTTTCGCCCCAGGGCTGTTGCCAGGTGTCATCGTGACGTTGGCGTGCTTGTGCGAGTACCACCATGCCGCAGTCCAGCCGGCCGTCGCGCAGCGCGAACCCCAGCCGCGAGCGCTGCATCACTGCTTCGCCCAGACGCTGCACGCGGTAGTAAGCGTGCCGCCATCCACGTCCAGACTGACCTGTAGCACCTTGTTCGGCGACGCCACGCTGATGGTGGTGACTTCGGCATGCAGCTGCGGCGCAGCGCCATCAAACAGCATGAGAACCAGCGGCTGGGCGATCCATGCGGCGCCCAGTGTCGAGCGCGCCCGACGTGAAGTCAGCGGCATATCCCCTCCCAAGGTGACCGTTGCGCAAGCAATGACTATGCAGTGGCCCGCAATGGATACACCGTGCTGCGCGTTGCCTGAAGGCCATGAATACGTATGCAGTGCTGTGGAACAGCGGAGTGCGCGTCTACCATGGTGGACGGCACCTGGGAGGGGCCGCGACCGTGGCACGTCCGTGCCGCGCACCACAACGCGTGCAACGAGGGAGGAAGGCCGACGGCGCAAGCTGTCTCGCCGCTTCGATGCTGAAGATGATCTGCATGGCTGCAACGCTGGGCGTTGCGGCAAGCTCGCCGGTATTGGCCGATGAGCTGGAATTTCAGGGGCGCCGCGCCCATGCGCAGGCGCTGGACGACGGCAGCTTTGTGTTGCGTTGGCCGCAGGGTGAACGCCGCATCGCGGCACAATCGATGCGCACGCATACCGCCAGCCCGCTATTCGATGCCCTGTTCACGCTGGCGCAGCAGGACATGGCCGACGACCGCGTCGACGCCATCCGCGACCCTGCCTTCAACGACGGCAAGCCGGTAGCGTGCACCTGCTTCGAGACCGGCGAACGTTGGCCTTACGTGTGGACGCGCGATGTCAGTTTTGCCGCCGATCTTGCGTTGGCGCAGCTGGAGCCGGAGCGCACGCGCAATGCATTGCGCTTCAAACTCTCAGCCGCACGCGATGGGCGTACGCCGGGGCTGTTCGTTGCGCAGGACACCGGCTCCGGTGGCAGCTGGCCGATCAGCAGCGACCGTGTGGTGTGGTTCCTGGCTGCACGCGGCCTGCTGGACGACAAGCCGTTTGCCGAAGAGGTGTGGCAGGCGCTGCAGGCGACGATCGCGCAGGATCGCGACGCCGTTTTCGATACACAGATCGGCCTCTACCGCGGCGAAACCTCGTTCCTTGACTGGCGCGAACAGACCTACCCGGAATGGACGCGCGAGGACGTGCGCTTCATTGCCGAGTCCTTTGCACTCTCCACCAACGTGCTGCATTATCAGGCGCTACGGCTGGCCGAAAAGTTGGCGCGTCAGCATGGTGATGCGCGCGCCGCGCAGTACGCGCAGTGGGCCGAAGCGCTCGGCCAAACCATCGATACGCGGTTCTGGGATGCGCGCAACAGCCAGTATGCAAGCTATCTCGGCAACGCAGCGCATCCGGTGCGCTATGCCAAAGCGGATCTGCTCGGGCTGTCGCTGGGCGTGCTGGCCGATGTCTTTCCGCCGCAGCGGGCACGCGTTGCGCTGCGCAATTATCCGATGGTCGCCGGTGGCAGCCCGGTGGTGTGGCCGCAGGAGGCTGAGCAGCCGATCTACCACAACCGTGCGGTCTGGCCGTTCGTCAGCGCCTATGCGCTACGCGCCGCACGCAGGCTGGATGATGCGCCGCGCATCGCGCTGGAGCTGCAATCGCTGATGCGCGGTAGCGCGTTGGCGGGCTCCAACATGGAAAACTACGAAATGCAGCGCCTTGCGGTGCATGTGGAAGAGGGCGCACGTAGCGGACCGGTGGTGAATTCGCCACGTCAGCTGTGGTCGGTGGCCGGCTATCTCTCTGCAGTGCTGGAAGGTGTATTCGGGCTGTCGGCAGATGGCCGCGTGCAGCCGAAGCTGCCGCGGTCTTTGCTGCCTTTGTTGTTTGGTGAGCGCGAGCAAATCGTGCTGGAGCAGGGCGCACGTCGCTATGTGCTGCAGCGCCCGACAAGCGACGCTGGCGACCTTCTGGTGGCCAGACACGTCCAACAGCAGGGGCAAACCACGCTGGTGCAGCTGGTTGGGCAGAACGCCGAGCTGACGCCGCCACCGCAACCGCCGCAGGTCTTCGCACCACAGACGCCGCAGGCGCCGGTCGCGCAACAACGCGGCAAAACGTATCGCATCAGGATTCCGGCCGGTACTACGCTGTATCTGGATGGCCGCGCACTCGACGCCAGTTCGCACTGGGATCTGCCCGATGATGGCCTGCTGCATGTGCTCAGCCTGACCCGGCGGCTCGATGGTCTGGAGTCGCTGCATAGCCCGTCGTTGACGCTCGGCCCACTGCAGCAATTGCAGGGCGCCCAACGCTGGAGCTGGCGCCCAGCACGCGCAGGTCTGCATCGGGTATCGCTGCGTTATCGCAACGATAACGGCCCGATCAACACCGGCGTCACCGCCGCAGTGAAACGGCTGGTGTTGGAGTGCCCGGGGAAACCTGCGCAATCGCAGGTCGTCGTGATGCCGCATAGCGTGGGCGAGCAGTTGTCCACGCAGGTCACTTTCGAGGCGTTGGCGGGGCAGGCGTGCACGTTCCGGCTGGAGGATGGCTTCAACATGAGCGCGCTGGCGCACTTCGCGCAGTACAACGGCGGCCGTGGCGGTCGCGATGGCGTGGTCAATGCTGCGCAGGTCAACGCGCTGTTGGTCGGGCCCGCCACACATATGGAAGCCGCGCCATGACCACCAAGCCACGTTTGAGCTTCTGGCAGATCTGGAACATGTGCTTCGGCTTTCTGGGCATCCAGTTCGGCTTCGCACTGCAAAATGCCAATGCTAGCCGCATCTTTCAGACCCTGGGCGCGCAGGTTGACGACGTGCCCGGCTTGTGGATTGCTGCACCGCTGACTGGTTTGATCGTGCAACCCATCATCGGTTACCTGTCCGACCGCACCTGGACCCCGTGGGGCCGCAGGCGTCCGTATTTCATGGTGGGTGCTGTCTTCACCACGCTCGCCTTGCTGGTGATGCCGAACGCGTCAATGCTCTGGGTTGCCGCCGGCACGCTGTGGGTGCTGGATGCATCGATCAATATCTCGATGGAGCCCTTCCGCGCCTTGGTCGGCGACCAATTACCGCCGTCGCAGCGGCCGGCCGGCTATGCGATGCAACGCTTCTTCATCGGCATCGGTGCGATCGTGGCGAGCGTTCTGCCCTGGCTGCTGACCCATTGGGGCATTGCCAACACGGCAGCACCCGGCCAGTTGCCCGATAGCGTGCGCTATGCCTTTTATCTCGGCGCAGCGGTGTTGTTCCTGTCGATTAGCTGGACCGTGCTGCGGACGCGCGAGTACAGCCCCGAGCAGCTTGCACGCTTCGATGATGCGCATCCGCCGGTCGCGGTTGCGGCAAGCACCGGCGCGGCGCCGTCGTCTGCGGCGAGCGTGCTGTGGTGCGGCCTGGGCGTGCTGCTCGCCGTGGCGATCGCCTGGCAGCATGGCGATCGCATGCTGTATGTGCTGGCCGGTTTGTGTATCGCCTACGGGCTCTTGCTGGCATTGGCGCACGTGTTGCCTGCGCGCAGCATGCTGGTGGCGATCGTGCAGGACATGCGCAGCATGCCGATGACCATGCGCCGTCTTTCCTGGGTGCAGTTCTTCTCGTGGTTTGCGTTGTTTGCGATGTGGATCTACACCACTGCCGCGGTGACGCAAGTGCATTTTGGTGCGAGCGACACCGCGTCGGCGGCCTATAACGATGGGGCAAATTGGGTTGGCGTGTTGTTCGGCGCTTACAACGGATTCGCTGCCTTGGCCGCCATGGTGATTCCGCTGCTAGTGCGTGCAATCGGCCTGCGCTGGAGCCACCTGTGCAATCTGTGGCTGGGCGCAGTCGGTCTGCTGTCGATGCTGGTCATCCGCGACCCGCACTGGCTGCTGCTGTCGATGCTGGGCGTCGGCTTCGCCTGGGCCTCCATCCTGTCGCTGCCGTACGCCTTGCTATCCGACAGCGTGCCCGCCGCCAAGATGGGCGTGTACATGGGTCTCTTCAATTTCTTTATCGTGATTCCGCAGTTGGTCGCCGCCAGCGCATTGGGCTTCGTGCTGCGCGTCTGGTTGGGCGGCCAGCCGATCTATGCGTTGGCCATCGGCGGGCTCAGCCTGTTGATCGCGGGCGTGTGCGTGGTGCGGGTTCCAGTGGCCTCGGGAGGGCAGTGATGCGCAGTGGGATGTATGTGGCGTTGACGATGTGCGCAGGCGCGGCAATGGCGACGCCCGCAGCCAAGGACTATTACGGCACCTTGGAGCCGTTTGCGGCCGAGGCGGTGTACTTCGTGGTGACCGACCGCTTCGTCAATGGCGACACCGGCAACGACCATCGCGACCAGGGCGGGGCGCATCGCACGTTTGACGTTCCCACGCCGTGCGCCGATGGCAGCGATGACAACATCGGCTATCTCGGTGGCGACTTCAAAGGCATCGTCGAGCATGCCGATTACATCCGCGACATGGGCTTCGGCGCGGTGTGGATTACCCCGATTGTCGACAACCCCGACGAAGCATTTACCGGCGGCAAACCGATTACCTGCGGTAGCACGCTCAGCGACCATGGCAAGACCGGCTATCACGGCTATTGGGGCGTCAACTTCTACAAGCTCGACGAGCATCTTCCCAGCCCGGGCCTGGATTTCGCTGGCTTCACCCACGCGATGCACGCCAGCAAGCTGAAGGTGGTGCTGGATATCGTCGGCAACCATGGTTCGCCGGCTTACACCATGCCGCAGGCGCAGCCGGGTTTCGGCAAGATCTACGATGCGCAGGGTCGCCTGGTCGCCGACCATCAGAATCTTCCGCCTGCACAGCTGGATCCGCAGCACAACCGGTTGCATGCCTTTTACAACACCGGCGGCGGTCTGGCGGAGTTGTCCGACCTCAATGAAAACAATCCGGCGGTGCTGGATTATCTGTCTGGTGCCTATCTGCAGTGGATGGAGCAGGGCGCCGACGCGTTCCGCATCGACACCATCGGCTGGATGCCGGATCGTTTCTGGCATGCCTTCGTTGCGCGTATGCGTGAAAAACGCCCTGGGTTTTTCATGTTCGGCGAAGCCTTCGATTACGACGCCAACAAGATTGCCGGCCATACCTGGGCGCGCAACGCAGGTGTCAGTGTGTTGGATTTTCCGCTGAAACAGCAACTTGCTGCGGTGTTCGGTCATGAGCAGGCCGGCTTCGAAAGACTCGCAACGCCGCTGTTCCTGCGTCAGGGGCCGTACGCAAATCCCTATGAGTTGATGAGCTTCTACGACAACCACGACATGGCGCGCCTGGATGCCAGCGATAATGGGTTTATCGATGCCCACAACTGGTTGTTTACCGCCCGCGGTATTCCGGTGATTTATTACGGCTCGGAAATCGGCTTCATGCGTGGCCGTGCCGAACATGCCGGCAACCGCAATTACTTCGGTGCCGAGCGCATCCGCACTGCACCGCACAGCCCGATTTTCGGCCCTTTGCAGCAGATCGCGCGGCTGCGTCGCGATACCCCGGCATTGCAGCGCGGCGTGCAGGTGGATGTGCTGCTACGCGGGGATCATGCGGCGTTTTTGCGGGTCTATCAGCATGCGGGCACCAGCCAGACAGCGTTGGTGCTGCTCAACAAGGGCGATGCGGCGGCGAACATCGAGGTGACGCGTTTTCTGCAGCCCGGCACATGGCGCGACGCGATGAGTGGCGAGCAGGTGCCGGTGCAACGTCGGCTGCTGGCGCTGGTGCCCGCACATGGGGTGAGGGTGCTGCTCTCGGACGCGCCGATCACCGACCCGGCCTTGCGCAGGCAGCTCGACGCGCAGATGGCCGAGCAAGCCGCGCGCGACGCCTGCAACAGGTAGGAGCGCACCCGGGCGCGACGGGCATTGCCGGGAACGCCCCGTCGCGCCCGGGTGCGCTCCTACGAGGCGTCAATGGCTGCGGCCGGTCCCGCGCAGCCCGCCACGCATGCTCCAACGATTCCCAATTCCCAATTCCCAATTCCCAATTCCCGACTCAACGCCTGACAGCCCCATCAGCGGCCCGGCCAAGCACCGCCTCGCCGGTCTCCGCGCCAGACGGTCTCCAGCCCAGCGGTGGCTGCAGCCCACTGCTACGCGAGGAATCACGCAGCGCCAGCTTCACCGGAATCGTGCGGCTCTGCGCCGCTTCGCCGCGAATCAAGGCAACCAGGCTTTCCACCAGCAACGTGCCGGCTTGCTTGGTGTCCTGCTGCACGGTCGACAACGCCGGCGCAACCGATGCCGCCAACGCAATATCGTCGAAGCCGCTGACCGCAACGTCCTGCGGCACGCGCAGACCGCGCTCACGCAGGGCACGCATCGCGCCGATCGCAATCAGATCGCTGGCCGCACAGACCGCGTCGAACGCTTTGCCGCTGTCGAGCAATGCTAGGCACGCGGCATGGCCGGACGATTCGGTGGTGATCGCATCGAACTGCAGCGCCGGGTCGGCCACCAAGCCGTGCTGCGCTAGTGCAGTGACATGGCCGCGATAGCGTTCTTCGAATTCGGGGTAGTGGTTGGACGCATGGCCCAGAAACGCGATGCGCCGGCAGCCCTGCGCCAGCAGATGCTGGGTGATGTCCAAGCCGCCCTGGTAATTATCGCTGCCGATCGAGATGCCGGGCTGGCCGGGCAGTGCCGCGCCCCAACGCACGAAGTGGGTGCCTTGCTCGACCAGCAACTGCAGCCGCTGGCGCGACTGCTGGTAATCGCCATAGCCCAGCAGGATGATGCCGTCGGCCTTGTTGCTGTCTTCGTAATCGGCTTGCCAATCCTTGGACAACTGCTGGAACGACACCAGCAGGTCGTAGCCCTGCAGCGCGCAGGCACGCGTGATCGACCCCAGCATTGAATGGAAGAACGGGTTGATCAACGAATCGTCGGCAGTGGGGTCTTCGAAGAACAGCAGTGCCAGCGTGCCGGCATTGCGTAGCCGCAGCGACGAGGCGTTCTTGTCCACCTTGTAGTTCAGCTCGTGCGCGATGCGCAGGATCCGCTTGCGGGTTTCCTCGTTGACCATCGGGCTGCCGCGCAGGGCGCGCGACACGGTGGGCTGCGACACGCCGGCCAGGTAGGCGATATCCAGCGAGGTGGCTTTACCCTTGATGGTCATGGTCGGCACTGGCAGCACAGGTGGCCGGCATCATGCCACGCGCCCGCCGACGCCGTGCCGCCCTGCACAGTGGCCGGCTGATTGGTTTACCATTCACGCCCGAGACCCCTTGCGAGAAGGTGGCCCGCGCCCAGCGCCGGCCCAGTGTGCGACATGAGCACTACCACCGCCAACCGCTGATCCTTGCCTGCGCCAGTGCGCAGAGCGCCTTGATGGCGCTGTTTCGACTCACTTCCTGCATTCCTCTCCGAGCCTGTCCAGCAATGGACAGATTTGCCATGGCAGCGGACCGCTGCAGCCAGACCAGACCTCATTCTTGCCCATGATCAATATCACGCTCCCCGACGGCAGCCGCCGCGAATTCGAATCCCCCGTCTCGGTGATGCAGGTCGCCCAGTCGATCGGCGCCGGCCTGGCCAAGGCCACCATCGCCGGCCAGGTCGATGGCCAGCTGGTCGACGCCAGCGACGTCATCGACCATGACGCCAGCCTGCGCATCATCACCGCCAAGGACGCCGAAGGCGTGGAGATCATCCGCCACTCCTGCGCGCATCTGGTCGGGCATGCGGTCAAGCAGCTGTATCCTGACGTCAAGATGGTGATCGGCCCGGTCATCGCCGAAGGCTTCTACTACGACATCTACAGCGAGCGCCCGTTCACGCCCGAAGACATGGCCGCGATCGAGCAGCGCATGCAGGACCTGATCGCGCAGGACTACGACGTGATCAAGAAGGTCACCCCGCGCGCCGAGGTGATCGAGGTGTTCGCCCAGCGCGGCGAGGAGTACAAGCTGCGCCTGATCGAGGACATGTCCGACGACATCACCGCGATGGGCCTGTACTACCACCAGGAATACGTGGACATGTGCCGTGGCCCGCACGTGCCCAACACGCGCTTCCTCAAGGCCTTCAAGCTGACCCGCATTTCCGGCGCCTACTGGCGCGGCGATGCCAAGAACGAGCAGTTGCAGCGCATCTACGGCACCGCCTGGGCCGACAAGAAGCAGCTGGACGCCTACATCCTGCGCATGGAAGAAGCCGACAAGCGCGACCACCGCCGCATCGGCAAGGCGCAGGACCTGTTCCATCTGCAGGAAGAGGCCCCCGGCCTGGTGTTCTGGCATCCCAAGGGCTGGTCGCTGTGGCAGGTGGTCGAGCAGTACATGCGCAAGGTCTATCGCGACAGCGGCTACGGCGAAGTGCGCTGCCCGCAGATCCTGGACGTGTCGCTGTGGCAGAAATCCGGCCACTGGGACAACTACCAGGACGCGATGTTCTTCACCGAGTCGGAGAAGCGCACCTACGCGGTCAAGCCGATGAACTGCCCGGGTCACGTGCAGGTGTTCAACCAGGGCCTGCACAGCTACCGCGACCTGCCGATCCGCTACGGCGAGTTCGGCGCCTGCCACCGCAACGAGCCCTCGGGCGCGCTGCACGGCATCCTGCGCGTACGCGGCTTCACCCAGGACGACGGGCACGTGTTCTGCCTGGAATCGCAGATCGAATCGGAAGTCACCGCCTTCCATCGGCAGGCACTGGCGGTCTACACCGCGTTCGGCTTCGAGGACATCGAGATCAAGATTGCGCTGCGTCCGGAAAAGCGCCTGGGCGACGATGTCACCTGGGACAAGGCCGAAGCCGCGCTGCGCAGCGCGCTGGGCGTATGCGGGGTGGAATGGCAGGAGCTGCCGGGCGAGGGCGCCTTCTACGGCCCGAAGATCGAATACCACCTCAAGGACGCCATCGGCCGCACCTGGCAGCTGGGCACGATGCAGGTCGATTTCATGATGCCGGGCCGCCTGGGCGCCGAGTACGTGGACGAGAACAGCCAGAAGAAGCATCCGGTCATGCTGCACCGGGCGATCGTGGGTTCGATGGAGCGTTTCATCGGCATTTTGATCGAACATCACGCCGGCGCCTTCCCGTCCTGGCTGGCTCCGGTGCAGGTCGTTGTCGCCAACATCACCGATGCTCAGGCTGAATATGTCGACTCGGTGCGGAAAACCCTTGCAAATCAAGGCTTCCGTGTCAGCGCCGATTTGCGTAACGAGAAGATCGGTTATAAGATTCGCGAGCATACGCTGCAACGCGTGCCATATCTGCTCGTGGTCGGTGACCGCGAGAAGGAAAATGGCGCAGTCGCCGTGCGGACGCGTTCGGGGGAGGACCTCGGGACCATGGCGGTCTCAGCCTTCATCGAACGCCTGCAGGCAGAGCAGGTAGCGTGAGCCAACCCCGGCCGGTCTGGATGATCCGGATGCGCCGGTTCGATTCCCCTGGGAGATTGCAATATCAGTACCCCTGACAACAAACAGAACCGCAAGAACCAAGAAATCCGTGTGCCGCGCGTCCGCGTGATCGGCAGTGACGGTGAGATGGTCGGCGTGTTGTCGCGCGACGAAGCGCTCGCCAAGGCCGAAGAAGAAGGCCTGGATCTGGTCGAAATCCAACCGCAGGCCGATCCACCGGTCTGCAAGATCATGGATTTCGGCAAGTTCAAGTTCGAGCAGCAGAAAAAGGCCAACGAGGCCAAGAAGAAGACCAAGCAGGTCGAGATCAAGGAACTCAAGTTCCGTCCGGTCACCGACGAGGGCGACTACCAGATCAAGCTGCGCAACATGCGCCGTTTCCTGGAAGAGGGCGACAAGGTCAAGGTCAACATCCGCTTCCGTGGCCGTGAAATGAGCCACCAGGAGCTCGGTCGCGAGATGGCGGCACGCATCGAGGCCGACCTGGGCGAAGACATCGTCATCGAGTCCCGTCCGCGCCTGGAAGGGCGCCAGATGGTCATGATGATCGCGCCCAAGAAGAAGATCTGAGGATATTCTTCGTTGCTGCGACGGGCCCCAGCGGGGTCCGTTGTGGTCGCAAGATCAATTGGTTGCAAGAATTCCCGGCAACGGGTAGACTGCGCGGCCCGGTTTTGCCGGGAGCCGTGCAAGCGGCATCAGGACCTGTCCGGATCGTGTTCGATCAAGGACTTACAAGCAGGCAAGGGCAAGGATGGAAAGCGTGGTCGCAAGACTGCCGCCCGTGTCAGTGACAAAACACCATCAAGGACATTGCAATGCCCAAGATCAAGACCAACCGGGCGGCGGCCAAGCGTTTCCGCAAGACCGCCTCCGGCAAGTACAAGTGCGGCCACGCGAACCGTAGCCACATCCTCACGAAGAAAGCGACCAAGCGGAAGCGCAACTTGCGGCAGACGAATCACGTCCGTGCCGAGGACGCAGGCCGTCTCGATCGTATGCTTCCCTACCTCTGAGGACTGACCCATGGCACGAGTAAAGCGTGGCGTACAGGCGCGTCGCCGCCACAAGAAAATTCTGACCCTGGCGAAGGGTTACTACAACGCTCGCCGCAAGGTCTTCCGCGTTGCCAAGCAGGCAGTCATCAAGGCGCAGCAGTACGCCTACATTGGCCGTAAGCAGAAGAAGCGTAATTTCCGTTCGTTGTGGATTACGCGCATCAATGCGGCTGCCCGCATCAACGGCTTGAGCTACAGCCGTTTCATGAATGGCCTGCTCAAGGCTGGCATCACCCTGGACCGCAAGGTGTTGGCTGATATCGCCGTACACGACGCCGCCGGCTTTGCCGCGCTGGCTGAGAAGGCCAAGGGCGCGCTGGCGGCATAGTGCGAGTCCCTCGCAAGAGCCCGCACATCCATGCGCGGACTTTTGAAGGGGGGGGTCTCGAGGGAGCTTGCACATTCGTGTACAGGCCTCCGGCGAGGCAAGCAGATATGCAGGGGAAGGGCGCGAGTCCTTCCCCTTTTGCGTTTTTAGATGGCTGGCATTGCTGACTGGATGCCGGGCTAGACCAGATTTGAGTGGCAATGCGTTCCGGTGCATCCGGAAACACCGTTCGGTTGACGCAGTTGAGGCGCGAGTGCAATGAGTGAGATTCAATCCCTGACCGAACGTGCGCTGGCCGATGTTGCCGCGGCGCAGACGCCGGAACAACTGGAAGCCTTGCGCGTCGCATTGCTGGGCAAGAGTGGCAGCATCACCGCCCAGCTCAAGCAGCTCGGCACGCTTCCGGCCGATCAGCGAAAAGCCGCTGGCGAAGCGATCAATCTGTCGCGCGACGCGTTGACTGCGGCGTTGGCCGAACGCAAACACACGCTGGACACCGCCGCGCTGGATGCACGTCTGGCCGGGGAGCGAATCGATGTCACCTTGCCGGGGCGTCGCAGCGAGCGCGGTGGTCTGCACCCGGTGACGCGCACACTGGAGCGCATCGTCGAAATCTTCGCGCGGCTCGGCTATGAGCTGTCGGACGGTCCGGAAATCGAGGACGACTGGCACAACTTCGAAGCGCTGAATTTCCCGCCGCATCATCCCGCACGCGCAATGCACGACACGTTCTATTTCGGCGATGGCCGTCTGTTGCGCACCCACACTTCAGGTGTGCAGGTGCGTTACATGGATGCGCATAAGCCGCCGCTGCGCATGATTGCGGCCGGCAAGGTGTATCGCTCCGATTCGGATCAGACCCATTCGCCAATGTTCCATCAGGTCGAGGGTCTGCTGGTGGACGAGCATTCGACTTTCGCCGACCTCAAGGGCACCTTGTCCGAGTTCGTGCGAGCGTTCTTCGAGCGCGATTTCGAAATGCGCTTCCGCCCCAGCTATTTCCCGTTCGTGGAGCCGGGCGCGGAGGTGGATATCGCCTGGCAGCAGCCCGATGGCAGCACGCGTTGGTTGGAAGTGCTGGGCTGCGGCATGGTGCATCCGAACGTGCTGCGCAGCGTCGGCATCGACCCGGAGCGCTACACCGGCTTTGCCTTCGGTCTGGGCGTGGAGCGCTTTGCGATGCTGCGCTACGGCGTCAACGACCTGCGTGCCTTCTTCGAGAACGACGTGCGTTTTCTCAGGCAGTTCGCCTGACGGCGGGGAATCGGGAATGGGGAATCGCAAAAGCCACGCGCTTTGCGGATCCCGTCTCGAAGCCCCGGTGCCCCCGCTTTTGCGATTCTCTATTCCCGATTCCCGGCCCCTCATGAAATTCTCTGAAAATTGGCTGCGTAGCCACGTTCCGATCCAGGCCTCGCGCGACGAACTGGCTGCGACGCTGACGGCGATCGGCCTGGAAGTCGAAGACGTCACGCCGCTGGGCGAGTCGCTCGGTCAGGTGGTCGTGGCGCGCATCGTCGAAGCCGTGCGACATCCGGAAGCCGATCGCCTGCAGGTCTGCAGCGTCGATGCAGGGCAGGGCGAGTTGCTGCAGATCGTGTGTGGCGCGCCGAATGCGCGCCCGGGTCTGGTGGCGCCGTTGGCGCTGGTCGGTGCGAAGATCGGCGATCTGACCATTGCCGCTGCCAAGCTGCGCGGTGTGGCGTCCAATGGCATGTTGTGTTCGGCCAAGGAATTGGGCCTGGATGGCGATGCGTCGGGGCTGTTCGAGTTGCCGGACGATGCGCCGGCGGGGCAAGCGCTTGCCGAGTATCTGGGGCTGCCCGATGCCAGCATCGAGATCAAACTCACCCCCAATCGCGCCGACTGTTTCAGCGTGCGTGGTATCGCCTTCGACGTGGCTGCAGCGTGCGCCAGCGAAGTGGTGGCATTCGATGCCGGGGCCGTCGCTTCGGTGTCCACGCGCACGCTCGCGGTGGAATTGAATGCCGGCAAGGAAGCGCCGCGGTACTGCGGGCGGGTGATCGAAGGCATCGACCCGCTGGCGAAGACGCCGGTGTGGCTGGCCGAGCGGCTGCGTCGCAGCGGCGTGCGTCCGGTGTCGTTGCTGGTGGATATCACCCAGTACGTGATGCTGGAACTGGGCCAGCCGATGCATGCCTTCGATCTGGATACCTTGCAGGGACCGATCGGGGTGCGTCGTTCGCGCAGTGGCGAGCAGTTGGCGCTGCTGGACGGGCGGCAGGTCACGCTGGACGACAGCTTCCTGACCATTACCGATGCCGACCGCCCCGTGGCGCTGGCTGGCTTGATGGGCGGGCTGGACACGCGCGTCACCGACACGACGCGCAATGTGTTCCTGGAGTCGGCGTATTTCGATCCGGCCGCCATCATGGGCCGTGGCCGCAAACTTGGCCTGCATACCGATGCCGGGCATCGCTTCGAGCGGGGCGTGGATCCGGCATTGCCGCCACAGGCGATCGAGGTCGCCACGCGTCTGGTGCTGGAACTGGCCGGCGGCACGCCGGGCCCGGTGGTGCACGCGCAATTGCCGGAGCATCTGCCGCAGCCGGCACGCATTGCGCTGCGTCGCGCACGCATCGCGCGCGTGCTCGGCATCCCCATCGACGACGCCGATGTCGTGCGGATTTTGAGCGCGCTCGGCATGCAGCTCGAGGCGGTGTCCGAAGGCTGGCACGTCGTCGCGCCGAGCCGTCGGTTCGATATCGCCATCGAAGAAGATCTGATTGAAGAGCTGGCGCGTATTCACGGTTACGACCGGGTGCCGACCACGCTGCCCGGCGGCGCCAGTCGCATCGCAATGCCGAGCGAAACCCAGCTGGACGAACTCAGCGTGCGACGCCAGCTGGTGGCGCGCGAGCTGCAGGAAACCATCAACTACGCCTTCGTCGATGCCGGTTTGCTGGAGCGCTGGCAGCTCACCGATGGCTTGGTGCCGTTGGCCAACCCGCTGAGTGCGGAGCTGGCGATCATGCGTCCACGCTTGTTGCCGGGCCTGGTGGCGACACTGGGCCGTAACGCTGCCCGTCAAGCCGGGCGGGTGCGCTTGTTCGAACTAGGCAAGGTGTTCGCCGCGGCCACCGATGCCGGCGCAGCGCCGCTGGAATCGCAGCACGTTGCCGCGGCGGTGTGCGGCGATGCGCTGGCGCTGCAGTGGGGCGAGGCCGCGCGCAAGGTGGATTTCCACGATTTGAAGGGCGACCTGATGGCGCTGGCTGCGGCCAGTGGCGCGCAGCTGGAGTTCCAGCCGTCGACGCAGCCGTTCGGGCATCCGGGCCGGTCGGCCGATATCTATCGTGACGGTGCCTGCATCGGCTGGATCGGGCAGGTGCATCCGCGTCTGGTCAAGGCGCTGGACATCGATGTGGACGTGGTCGCGTTCGAACTGCAGCTGGCGTCGTTGGTGCAGCGGGCACTGCCGCGTGCCGGTGAGCTGTCCCGCTTCCCCTCGGTACGCCGCGATCTGGCCTTCCTGGTGCCGGAAGAGGTGAGCTGGGCGGCAGTGTCGGCGAGTGTGCGGACCACGATCGGGCCGTTGTTGCGCGAGGTGCAGTTGTTCGACCGCTATGTTGGGCAAGGGGTCGAGCCAGGTTTCAAGAGTCTGGCTATGGGCTTGATTTTGCAGGATAAATCGCGCACTCTCACTGACCGGGACGTCGATGCGGTCGTCACCGATGTGGTGGCCGTGATCGAGCGCGAGCATCGCGCCCGGATCCGGAGTTGAGGCGGTAACCAGGGGATTGGCATGGCATTGACGAAAGCGGAGATGGCCGAACGTCTGTTCGACGAGGTCGGTCTGAACAAGCGTGAGGCAAAGGAATTTGTCGACGCGTTCTTCGATGTGCTGCGCGATGCGCTGGAGCAGGGCCGTCAGGTGAAGCTGTCCGGTTTCGGCAACTTCGATCTGCGGCGCAAGAACCAACGGCCCGGTCGCAATCCCAAGACCGGCGAAGAAATTCCGATCTCGGCACGGACCGTAGTGACGTTCCGCCCCGGGCAGAAACTCAAGGAACGGGTGGAGGCTTATGCTGGATCCGGGCAGTAATCGCGAGCTACCGCCGATCCCGGCCAAGCGCTACTTCACCATCGGTGAGGTGAGCGAGCTATGCGACGTCAAGCCGCATGTGCTGCGCTACTGGGAAACCGAATTTCCCAGCCTGGAGCCGGTCAAGCGGCGCGGCAACCGGCGCTACTACCAGCGCCATGACGTGCTGATGGTGCGCCAGATCCGTGGGCTGTTGTACGAACAGGGCTACACCATCGGCGGTGCGCGCCTACGCCTGGAAGGCGAGGGTGCCAAGAGCGAGTCCGCGCTGAGCAATCAGATCATCAAGCAGGTGCGCATGGAGCTGGAAGAAGTCCTGCAACTGCTGCGCCGCTAGGAAAACGTTTCACAAAGCCGCTATAATCGCAGGCAGCCCTCGCGGCGGAGCGCAGCATCTTCGGGGTATAGCGCAGCCTGGTAGCGCACTAGTCTGGGGGACTAGTGGTCGTCGGTTCGAATCCGGCTACCCCGACCACCTATCAAGCCCATGACGTTCTGTCATGGGCTTTTTGTTGCCATGCAACATTGCATTTTTATGTCTACGCCCGAGGCGCAGCATATGTAGATCGGCATATCGCACCGCAGCATGAACGCTAGGCGAGCGCTCGGTTTCTGCGGCCCAGTTCGCTATGGACTTGGGTCACGGAATGATGCTAAGTGTCCGGAAACGCTCCAAAACCTCGAGGCTACGCCCAAACGTGGATCACGGTTCGTTAACGCGATATCGACGAACTTGAATCAATAGGCCAACGCCGTCAAAAAAATGGCGTGTAGCGTCTTGCAGTGCAATCTTTCTATGCCATAGTGCAGTGCAACACGCCTTACCTGTCGTGATCCCGATGTCCTGGGATGAACCCTCAGTCGTACGTTCGTGCTGGCGTGTTTGGCCGGTTGAATGCTGCGCGAGCTCCTGTCCCACCCAACCGAGGCAGCCAGCCACACGCATGAAGAAACTGATCGGACGATTTTGCCAAGCGCTGAGCCTGGCCTTGATCTGCTCGATAACACTGGGCGCTTGCAGCACCGGGAAAGACATGGCGACGTCGTTGCCGCTTCCCGATCCGCTCGCAATGTCTGCAGTGCAGCCCGAGTATCGACTCTCTCCAGGCGATCTGCTGCTGGTCAAGGTGTTCCAGATCGACGATCTGGAACGACAGGTGCGTATCGATCAGAACGGCCACATTTCGTTGCCGCTCATCGGCGATGTCAACGCAGCCGGCATGGGCGTCGGCGAGCTGGAAAAGATGGTGGCCGACCGGTATCGCAACGGCTACCTGCAAAATCCTCAGGTGTCGGTGTTCGTGCAGGAATCCAACGGTCGCCGCGTCACTGTGACCGGTGCTGTTACCGAGCCCGGCATCTATCCGGTCATCGGGGCAAATCTGACCCTCCAGCAGGCGGTGGCGCAGGCGAAGGGCGTCAGCACCGTGGCCAGCCGCGGCAACGTCATCGTGTTCCGCATGGTCAATGGGCAAAAGATGATCGCGCGGTTCGACCTGACCGAGATCGAGAAGGGCACCAATCCGGATCCTGAGATTTACGGCGGCGATATCGTCGTGGTGTACCGCTCGGATGCGCGCGTATGGTTGCGCACCATGCTGGAACTGACTCCTCTTGTGATGGTGTGGCGCGCTTACCGATGAGTATGAATTCCGACAATCGTTCCTCTTCGTCTCATCGTCACGGGCATCTCGAACTCGCTGATGTGGGCTTGCTCGATTACTGGCGCGCCGTGGTGTCGCAGCGTTGGCTGATCATCGCGATCGCACTGGCCTCACTGTTGCTTGCGCTGGCCATCACGTTGCTGATGCCGGAGAAGTACCGCGCGACCAGCACGCTGCAGATCGAGCGCGATTCGCTCAATGTGGTGAACGTCGACAACCTGATGCCGGTGGAATCACCGCAGGATCGCGATTTCTACCAAACGCAGTATCAGTTGCTGCAGAGCCGTTCGCTGGCGCGTGCGGTGATCCGCGAAGCCAAGCTGGACAAGGAGCCGGCGTTCAAGGAGCAGGTGGACGAGGCGCTGGAAAAGGCCGCAGCGAAGAATCCCGAGGCAGGCAAGTCGGTCGATTCGCGTCAGGCGATCGTGGACCGCAGCCTCACCGATACGTTGCTGGCGGGTCTGGTAGTCGAGCCGATCCTCAATTCGCGCCTGGTCTACGTCAATTACGATTCGCCTGACCCGGTGCTGTCGGCCAAGATCTCCAACACGTACGCAAAGATGTTCATCATCAGTACGCAGGAGCGCCGCATGAAGGCGTCCTCCTTTGCGACCAAGTTCCTCGCTGAGCGATTGGAGCAGTTGCGCGGCAAGGTGGAGGACTCGGAAAAGTCGCTGGTTGCGTACTCGACCGATGAGCAGATCGTTTCGGTGGGCGACGACAAACCGTCCTTGCCCGCCCAGAACCTGACCGATCTCAACGCGTTGCTGGCTTCTGCGCAGGATGCCCGAATCAAGGCCGAGGCTGCCTGGCGCCAGGCTGATAGCGGCGATGGTATGTCGTTGCCGCAGGTGCTCAGTAGCCCGTTGATCCAGAGCCTGCGCAGCGAGCAGGTACGTCTGACTGCCGAATATCAGCAAAAGCTGTCGACCTTCAAGCCGGATTACCCGGAGATGCAGCGCCTGAAGGCGCAGATCGAAGAATCGCGTCGGCAGATCAATGGCGAGGTCATCAATGTTCGCCAGTCGTTGAAGGCAACCTACGACGCGTCGGTGCATCAGGAGCAGTTGCTCAACGAACGCATTGCCGGTCTGCGCACTAACGAGCTTGATCTGCAGGGCCGCAGCATTCGTTACAACATGCTCAAGCGCGACGTCGACACCAACCGTCAACTCTACGATGCGCTTCTTCAACGCTACAAAGAAATCGGTGTTGCCGGCAATGTCGGCGCCAACAACGTGACCATCGTCGATACCGCAGATGTGCCAACGTCGAAGACTTCGCCGAAACTGAAACTGAATCTCGCTTTGGGACTTATCTTTGGCGTATTCCTAGGCTTGGCTGTGGCTCTCGTTCGGTACTTCTTACGCGTCAATGGGCAGGAAACGCGGTTGAACTGACATCGTGATGTTGCAAAACGATGGTTAATTAAAGTGACAACTGATTCAGCGTGGAAAAGGTGGGATCCCTTATGTTTCGGGTTCCCTCGTTTGAAAGTTTGTCTCTGTTGAAACAAAGGGCTGTCGAGTGATCTGGGGTCGGTAGGTTTTGCCGCGGTGATCGCTTTGACGGAGATGATTGAAAGCTCGCGTGCGATTCGTATGTTCCCCCGCATGCGTCGTATCGAGTTTGGAGGACATCCCCATGCTTTTGGCAGACTTGAGTAGCGCGACTTACACAACTTCCTCGCCGCGATTGTTGTCCAAATATTCGGCTGCGGCCGACTTGGTTCTGCGCGTCTTCGACCTGACAATGGTTGTGGTGTCCGGTCTGGTCGCTTACCGCATCGTATTCGGTTCCTGGGTGCCGGCAGCGCCGTATCGGCTGGCGATCGCCACCACGCTGCTGTATTCGGTGATCTGCTTTGCGCTGTTTCCGTTGTACCGCAGCTGGCGCGGCCGTGGCTTGTTGAGCGAACTGATGGTGCTGGGCGGCGCGTTTGGCGGCGTCTTCGCGCTGTTTGCGGTGCATGCGCTGATCGTGCAGGTGGGCGAGCAGGTGTCGCGCGGTTGGATCGGCCTCTGGTTCGTCGGCGGCTTGGCATCGCTGGTCGCTGCCCGCACGGTGCTGCGCGGGTTCCTGAACCATCTGCGTACTCAGGGTGTGGACGTCCAACGTGTGGTGGTGGTGGGTCTGCGTCACCCGGTGATGAAGATCAACCATTATCTGAGCCGTAACCCGTGGGTCGGCATGAATCTGGTCGGTTATTTCCGCACTCCGTACGATATTGCCGTGACCGAACAGCGCCAGTCGCTGCCGTGCCTGGGCGAGCCGGATGCGTTGATCGACTACCTCAAGGAGAACCAGGTCGAGCAGGTGTGGATCTCGCTGCCACTGGGTGAGCGCGATCACATCAAGCAATTGCTGCAGCGTCTGGATCGTTACCCGATCAACGTCAAGCTGGTGCCGGACCTGTTCGATTTCGGTCTGCTGAATCAGTCTGGCGAGCAGATCGGCAATGTGCCGGTGATCAACCTGCGCCAGGGCGGTGTGGACCGCGACAATTACTTCGTGGTGGCCAAGGCGTTGCAGGACAAGATTCTGGCCGTCATCGCGCTGATGGGCCTGTGGCCGCTGATGGCCGCGATTGCAGTGGGCGTCAAGTTGAGCTCGCCGGGCCCGGTGTTCTTCCGCCAGCGCCGTCATGGCCTGGGTGGGCGCGAGTTCTACATGTTCAAGTTCCGCTCGATGCGCGTGCATGACGACCATGGCACCACGATCCAGCAGGCGACCAAGAACGATGCCCGTATCACGCGTTTCGGTGCATTCCTGCGCCGCAGCAGCCTGGACGAGTTGCCGCAGATCTTCAACGTGCTGGGCGGCAGCATGTCGATTGTCGGCCCGCGTCCGCACGCCGCGCAGCACAACACGCACTACGAAAAGCTGATCAACCATTACATGCAGCGTCACTACGTCAAGCCGGGTATCACCGGTTGGGCGCAGGTGAACGGCTTCCGCGGCGAAACCCCGGAACTGCGCACCATGAAGAAGCGTATCCAGTACGACCTCGATTACATCCGTCGTTGGTCGCTGTGGCTGGACATCCGCATCATCGTGCTGACCGCAGTGCGCGTGCTCGGACAGAAGACCGCGTACTGATGATGGTGGACAGCGTGCGACCTGGCGCGTTCGGCGCCGCGGGCGGCTGCATCGCAGCCGCCTCTTTCAAGCAGGCGGCTGCATGCTGATTCGAATGAGCGAGGAGACTCGCGTCCGCTGGCACAACCTGCTCATCGAGCTGACGTTGCTGGTGGGCGTGGGTTACAACCTGGTACTGGCGTTCATCAACGCTAACGTGTTCACCGTGCGACCGGTAATTACCTACGCGGTCGAGTTCATGGTCTACGCGGCCTGCTTCCTGCTGGGGCTGGGCTCGATGAGCCGCAAGCGCATTGCCTTGATTTTCAGTGGACTCGGCTTCATCGTCGCGCTGATGTTCGTGCGTTTCCTGGTGAACTGGCAGATCGACCCCAAGTTTTTCCGCGACGCGCTGGTGGTGTTCGCCTTCGTCGTGCTTGGCTCGGCCTACACGGGTTCGGTGCCGAAGCTCTTCATCCGCATGACCATCATCGTCTCGCTGGTTGCCGCCTTCGAGCTGGCGATGCCAGTGAAATACGGCGATCTGATCAATCCCAAGAGTTTCTTCGTCAATGCGCGCGGCATGAGCGCGGAAGGCTTCTGGAACGAAGACAGCAATCTGTTCGTCAGCGCGACGCGGCCGGGTGAGCGCAACTTCCTGCCGGGTTCCAATCTGCCACGTGCGTCCTCGATGTTCATCGAGCCGGTGACGATGGGCAACTACATCTGCTTCTTTACCGCGATCGTGTTGGTGTTCTGGCGTTGGATGCGGCCGGCAGCGCTGATCCTGTCGGTGGGGTTGATCGGCTTCATGATCGTGGCTTCCGACGGACGATTGGCGGCGGGCACCTGTGTGCTGATGGTGTTGTTGTCGCCGCTATTGAAACGGCTGGATCAGCGACTAGCCTTCCTGGTGTTTCTGTTGGTGATCATGAGCGCGTGGCTGCTGGTCTGGGCCACGGGCATCACCGCGTACCAGGACACCACGATGGGGCGGGTGTTCTTCACCGTGTATTCGATGAATAACTTGTCGTTCGAGTCCTGGATGGGTCTGGATTTTGATCAGGCGTACCGTTACTTCGATAGCGGGATCTCGTATTTCATTGCGTCGCAGTCGATCGTCGGCGTGCTGGCGTTCCTGCTGTCGTATTCCTTCCTGTTGTTGATGCCCAGCAAGGAAGGGCAGCTGTTCAAGAATCTGGCGATCTTTGCGTTCGCATTGAGCCTGCTGGTGTCCAACGGCTACTTCTCGATCAAGACGTCGGCGTTGTGGTGGTTTGTCTGTGGTTGCATGTGGCACATGCTGCCAACCTGGTCTGCGTCCGGCACACCGGCTGTTTCGATCAAGGACGATCCAACGGTAGATGGCGCGCAGTTGCCATTGCCTGCGGGAGCGGCACGATGAGCGTGTCGGCAACGCCGGCATCGCTATCGGCTTTGCCGGCCGCCGGCGCGCAGGTTGCAAGCACTGGCCGCGCCCGCGATCCGCGCATCGATGCGACGAAGGCAATCGCGATCCTGCTCGTGATGTTCTGCCATGCCAAGGGCGTCCCGCATGGCATGACGTTATTTGCCTATAGTTTCCACGTGCCGCTGTTCTTCCTGGTGTCGGGTTGGTTGGCAGCGGGTTATGCCTCGCGCGATACCGGCTTGACGCAGACGATCAGCAAGCAGGCACGCAGCCTGCTGCTGCCGTATGTCACCTTTTATCTGTTGGGTTACGCGTACTGGCTGCTAACCCGCAATATCGGCGAAAAGGCTGCGCGCTGGGGAAGTCATCCCTGGTGGGAGCCGATCGTTGCGATGTTCACCGGTATTGGCCCGGACCTGTATGTGCAGCCACCGCTGTGGTTTCTACCGGTCATATTGGTGACCGTCGTGAGTTACATGGTATTGCGCCGCCTGATGTCGCCGATATTGATCGCCGGGCTGGCGTTAATCGTGGCGTGGTTCTGGATGAACTGGTTCCCGGCCCAGCACGTGCGGATTTTTTTCGGCTTGGACGTGCTACCGGTGTCGCTGTGTTTCTACGCATTGGGCGCTTTGCTGGTCCACGTGTCGCCACGCCTGCCGATATCCTTGGCTGGCAGCGCCGTGGCGACGGTCGTGTTGGCAGTGCCGGTGGCCTGGCTGGCCAAAGCCAACGGGCGAATCGACGTCAACATGCTCGAATTCGGGCACAACCACGCGCTGTTCCTGATGAGCGCGTTGCTTGGCGCGTTGATGGTGATCTGCGCAGCGCGGCTGGTGCAGAGCTGGGCGTGGCTGCAATGGATCGGCCGCAATACCTTGCTGATCCTTTGCACGCATGTGTTGGTGTTCTTTGTATTGTCCGGGGTTGCGGCATTGGCTGGTGGATTCGGCAGTGCGCGTCCAGGGCTTGGCTGGGCGGTCTTCGTCACGCTGTTTGCATTGGCCGCCTGCGTGCCGCTGCGTTGGATCTTGATGCGCTTTGCCCCATGGACGCTGGGTGCGCGCCGGGTGGCGGCATGAGCGGCGTTTTCGCATGACAAGCGAACTATCTCCAGCGCACTTTACGCGTGCGCACAGCCCGGCAGACGCCAGGCCGACGCGCGATTGGCAGATCGACGCTGCAAAGGCGATGGCTATCGCGCTGGTCGTACTGGGCCATGCCAGCGGAATGCCGCCAGCCTACAAGCTGTTCGCTTACAGCTTCCATGTGCCGCTGTTTTTCGTGTTGTCGGGCTGGGTTGGCGAACGGTTTGGGCAGCGCGCATTGACGGGTGCAACGGTTGCCAAGCTGGCGCGCACCTTGCTGGTTCCGTATCTCGCATTTTTTATGGTGGCCTATGCGCTGTGGTTGCTGACCGCTGCGATGGATGGGCACGCGGGCCATCCACAGGCGCGAGCGTTGTGGCATCCGCTCACGGGATTGCTGTGGGCCAATGGCTCACGCCTGTACGTGCTTCCGGCGCTGTGGTTCCTTCCCGCGCTGTTTGTCACAACGCTCGCTTACCTTGCGTTGCGGGCGCGCTTGGGTGCTGCCACGATCGCGGCGGTCAGTTTGCCACTGGCGCTGGCATGGGCAGGCTGGTTCCCGTCGCTGCAGTTGCGTTTGCCGCTCGCGCTGGATGTGCTGCCTATCGCGTTGTTCTTCATTGCGATCGGCGGCTGGCTGTCGCGTTTTGCCGATGCGCTGCGATCGCTGGGCGCGCAGGTGTGGGCGCTGGCGTTGTTGCCGTTGGCCGCAGCGTGGTGGTGGCTGGCCGGGTGGAACGGGCAGGTGGACGTGAACAACCTGCAGTTCGGGCAGTCGGCTGCCGTGTTCCTGTTGGTCAGTCTGCTAGGAACGGCGATGACGTTTTGCGTCGCCTATTTCATTCGGGGCATGCGCTGGGTGCAGTGGATCGGTACCAATACGCTGCTGATTTTATGCACGCATACGTTGGTTTTCTTGGTGACCACCAGCGTGGTGGCGCGCACGGGCGTGATCGCACGCAGCGCAATCGGTACGCCGGCCTGGGCGTTGGGGCTAAGCGCTTTCGCGATCGCGATGAGCGTGCCGATGCGCGCGGTGCTGGTGCGTGTGGCGCCTTGGATGCTGGGATTGAAACGCAAATGACGAGTTTTCGGAATCATCAGCCGTCGCAGCAACTGGGTGCGCGTCGCTGGCAAAGGAGATTGGCGTAATGAAAGTGGTGCATGTCGTCCGCCAATTCCATCCTTCGATCGGAGGCATGGAAGAGGTCGTTCTCAATGTTGCCCGCCAACATCAAGCCAATAGTACCGATACGGTTGAGGTCGTGACGCTGGATCGTGTGTTCACCGATCCCAGTGCGCGGCTGTCGGCGCAGGACACGCATCAAGGACTGCCGATCCGGCGGATTGGCTATCGCGGATCGTCGCGCTATCCGCTGGCGCCGTCGATACTTGCTGCGATTCGTTCGGCCGATGTTGTCCATCTGCACGGCATCGATTTTTTTACGACTATCTGGCGTTGACAAAGCCGCTGCACGGCAAGCAGATGGTGGTATCCACGCATGGTGGGTTTTTCCACACTGCCTACGCATCGCGCATGAAGCAGCTGTGGTTCCAAACGCTCACGCGCGCCTCGGCACTGGCCTATGCGCGTGTGATCGCCACCAGCGAGAACGATGGCGATCTGTTCGCCAAGGTGGTGGCGCCATCGCGGCTACGGGTGATCGAAAACGGTGTGGACGTGCAGAAATATGCAGGGCAGGGTGCGAGCACGCCCGGCCGGACGATGCTGTATTTCGGGCGTTGGTCGGTCAACAAGGGGCTGATCGAAACGCTGGAGTTGTTGCAAGCCGCGCTCAAGCACGACCCACAATGGCGGCTGATCATCGCCGGCCGCGAGTACGATCTGAACGAGGCCGATTTGCGCAGGGCCATTGCCGAGCGTGGGCTGCAGGACAAGGTGCAGCTGAGCATGTCGCCCTCGCAGGAGCAGTTGCGGGCGCTGATGCAGCAAGCGCAGTTCTTCGTCTGCCTGTCGCGGCATGAGGGCTTCGGTATCGCGGCAGTGGAAGCGATGAGTGCGGGTCTGATTCCGATCCTCAGCGATATTCCGCCGTTCGTGCGGCTTGCCAACGAATCGGGCCAGGGCGTGATCGTCAATCGCGACAAGATCGCGGCAGCAGCCGATCAGGTGCAGGCGCTCGCGCTGCAGGCCGACGGCGATTTCGACACCCGTCGTGCCGCGTCCATGGCTTACGTCAGCCGCTACGACTGGAAGCACGTAGTCGGGCGCTACATCGACGAATACCACGATGCATTGGGCATTCCGCGCGTGCAGGAGGTTGTGCGATGAGTGCGCTGGCTTCTCCGTCGATGACGCATGCGGCAACCCAGCCGCAGGTCACGGTGCTGTTTTCCACCGAAAAACCCAATGCCAGCACCAACCCGTACCTGACCCAGCTCTACGACGCGTTGCCCGCTGCTGTACACACACACTTTTTTTCGATGCGTGATGCATTGCTGTCGCGCTACGACGTGTTGCATCTGCATTGGCCCGAATACCTGCTGCGCCATCCAACTGCTGCCGGCACCTTGGCCAAGCAGGTCTGTGCTGCCTTGTTGTTGCTCAAGCTGCAGCTGACCGGCACGCCGGTGGTGCGCACCCTGCACAATCTTGCGCCGCATGAAGACCGAGGTTGGCGCGAACGGAGCCTGCTGCGCTGGATCGACCGGCTGACACGTCGCTGGATCCGCATCAATGCGACCACGCCGCCGCGTCCGCCATTCACCGATACGATTCTGCACGGGCACTATCGCGACTGGTTCGCGACGATGGAGCAGGGCAACACGGTGCCGGGGCGGTTGCTCCATTTCGGCCTGATTCGCCCGTACAAAGGCGTCGAAACGCTGCTGGACGTCATGCGCCAGGTCGACGATGCGCGCGTGACTCTGCGCATCGTCGGCAACCCGGCCACGCCGCAGATGCGTGCCTTGGTTGAAGACGCCTGCACGCAGGATCCGCGCATCAGCGCGTTGCTGGCCTATGTCGAAGAGCCGGTGCTGGCGCGAGAAGTCAGTGAGGCCGAACTAGTGGTGTTGCCGTACCGGCAGATGCATAACTCCGGCACCTTGTTGCTGGCATTGTCGCTGGCGCGCCCGGTGCTGGCGCCGTGGAGCGAATCGAATGCAGCAATCGCCGAGGAAGTCGGCCCCGGTTGGGTGTTCCTGTATGACGGCGAGTTCGATGCGGCGCTGCTGACCGGCATGCTGGATAAGGTGCGTGCTGCACCACGCGGACCGGTGCCGGATCTATCACAGCGCGACTGGCCACGGATCGGGCAGTTGCATTACCGCACCTATCTGGAAGCGCTGGGCAAGGATGGAGACGCCGCGCTGTGACCGCAGAGACACCTCCGATGACATCTCCCACGCCACCGCCGCCGCCGCAACGCAGCCTGGGGTCGCGCGCTGCCGGCGGCGCAGCGGTGACCATGCTTGGCCAGTCGGCCAAGATGGTGGTGCAGTTCGGCGGCATCATTCTGTTGGCGCGATTGCTGACGCCTTACGACTACGGTCTGATGGCGATGGTCACCGCGATTGTGGGGGCCGCCGAGATCCTGCGCGATTTCGGCCTGTCGGCAGCGGCGGTGCAAGCCAAGCATGTCAGCCGCGAGCAACGCGATAACCTGTTCTGGATCAACAGCGGTATCGGTTTGCTGCTGTCGTTGGTGGTGTTCGCGTCGGCGCATTTGATTGCGAACTTCTACAAAGAGCCGGCCTTGGTGACGATTTCCCAGGCACTGGCGGTCACCTTCCTGATCAATGGCATGACCACGCAGTACCGCGCGCACCTGAGCCGTGGGCTGCGCTTCGGGCAGGTGGCGCTCAGTGACGTGGGGTCGCAGGTACTCGGCCTCGGCGCAGCGGTCGCTGCTGCGCTGCTGGGCTGGGGCTACTGGGCGCTGGTGGTACAGCAGGTGGTGCAGGCCATCGTCAATTTCGTCATCGCCGCAAGCTGCGCACGCTGGTTGCCGGGTGGCTATCAGCGTTCGGCACCGATGCGCGATTTTATGAATTTCGGCTGGAACCTGATGGCTGCGCAGTTGCTGGGCTATGCCAGTCGCAACGTGGGGCAGGTGATCATCGGGTGGCGGACCGGGCCGGACGCCCTGGGCTTGTACAACCGCGCATTCCAGTTGTTGATGATGCCGTTGAACCAGATCAATGCGCCGGCCACCAGTGTGGCATTGCCGGTGTTGTCGCAGCTGCAGGACGACCGCGAACGCTTCAGCGCGTTCCTGCTGCGCGGACAGACCGTGATGGTGCATCTGATCTTTGCGCTGTTCGCGTTCGCTTGCGCACTGGCGATGCCATTGATCGTGCTGGTGCTGGGCGAGCAGTGGCGCGAGGCCGTGCCGCTGTTCCAAGTGCTGACACTGGGCGGTATCTTCCAGACTGCGGCCTATGCGACGTATTGGGTGTTCCTTGCGCGGGGATTGATGCGCGCGCAGCTGGTGTATTCGCTGGTCAGCCGCATCCTGCTGATCGCCTGCATCTTCGTCGGCTCGCGGTGGGGCGCGATGGGTGTGGCGGTCGGCTATTCGTTTGGTTTGTTGCTGACCTGGCCGCTGTCGCTGATATGGATCGGCAAGATTTCCGATGCGCCTGTCGGAGCTCTCTTCACCAATGCGATGCGCGCCATGGCCGCTTACGGCATTGCGGGCGGATGCGCGTATTACGCATCCATCACGGTTGGCGGCCCGCTCTGGGAGCAGCTGGCCGTTGGCGCACTGGCGATGCTTGCGGTTTGCCTGCTTGCCCTGGCGATCTGGCCTGCATTCCGTCGCGATGTGATTGCCATCGTCAACATCCGCAAGCTGCTGACGCAGGCCAAGGCGCGTTAACGAGTCGACATTGTCTTCGCCTGCAATCAGTCATGCTTTCTCTCACTCATTCATAGGACACGGCCCATGAGCGACACACCCGCCGCCGCTTCCGGCATCCGCCGGCCTTGCTATCTGGTCTTGTCCGCCCACGATTACCGCACGCCGCGACGCGCCAATATCCATTTCATCACCGATCAACTGGCGCTGCGCGGAACCACGCGGTTTTTCTCGCTGCGTTACAGCCGGTTATCGCGCATGAAGGGTGATATGCGGTTGCCGCTCGACGAGACTGCAAACACGGTTGTCTCGCATAAGGGCGTCGATTGCTACCTGTGGCGGACGACGGTGCATCCGTTCAATACGCGCCGTCCGTGGCTGCGTTCGGTCGAGGATGCGATGTTCCGCTGGTACGCCGCGCACCCGCCGCGCCAGTTGCTCGACTGGATGCGCGAGTCGGATGTGATCGTGTTTGAAAGCGGCATTGCGGTCGCTTTCATCGAGCTGGCCAAGCGCGTCAATCCGGCAGCGAAGCTGGTCTATCGCGCGTCTGACGGGCTGAGCACGATCAATGTTGCGTCCTACATCGAACGCGAGTTCGACCGCGTCGCGCCCACGCTCGATGTGATTGCATTGGTATCGCCGGCAATGGCAGAAGAGATCGCCAGCCGCGACAACGTGTATCACGTGGGCCATGGGGTGGATCACAACCTGGATCAGCTTGGCGACCCGTCGCCGTACGGCGAGGGTATCCATGCGGTTGCGGTCGGTTCGATGTTGTTCGATCCGGAGTTCTTCGTGGTTGCCAGCAAGGCCTTTCCGCAGGTGACGTTTCACGTGATCGGCTCGGGCATGGGCCGGCATCCGGGCTATGGCGATAACGTGGTGGTCTATGGCGAGATGAAGCACGCCGAGACGATTGGCTACATCAAACACGCGCGTTTTGGAATTGCGCCGTACGCATCCGAGCAGGTGCCGGTGTACTTGGCTGATAGTTCGATGAAGTTGTTGCAATACGACTTCTTCGGCTTGCCTGCAGTGTGTCCGAATGCCGTGGTCGGGCCGTATCAATCGCGTTTTGGCTACACTCCAGGCAACCCTGATTCTGTCATTGCGGCCATTGGCCGCGCCTTGGAAGCACCGCGCGTACGTTATCGCCAGTGCCTGAATTGGTCCGACACCACCGATCGCGTGCTCAATCCCAGTGCGTATCCGGAAACCCGTTTGTATCCACAGCAAAGCGCAGCGGTGCATGCCTCGTCGGAGGCTGCGCTTTCGCATTGATGCGGCGCACATCTTTTCTTTTTAGGAGATCATATGTTATGGCCAACGCCTTGCTCCAGAAATGGATAGAACATGCAGAACGTCGTGCACTGTTCTGGTGGCAGCCCAAGAACGCTGGCGTGAATATGGGAGATCACCTATCCAAGGTGATCGTCTCCTGCGTGCTGTCCTTGCAGGACAAGACGCTGATCGAGAAGCAGGATCTGAGCAAGAAGCTGATCGCGATCGGCTCGGTGCTGCATTTCGCCAAAGACGGTGACACCGTCTGGGGCAGTGGCATCAATGGCAAGATTCCCGCCGAACGCAACACGTTCAGTACGCTCGACGTGCGCGCAGTGCGTGGGCCGAAGACGCGTATGTTTCTGCTCGATCGCGGCATCGCGGTGCCGGAAGTGTATGGCGACCCCGGGCTGCTGACACCGATGTTCTTCCCGGCCGACGCGCTCGGCCCGATCAACAAGCGGCCCTTTGCCATCGTTCCGCACTTCAACGAGCCGATCGAAAAGTACAGTGCGTACAAGGACCACTTGGTGTTTCCCAACGTCAAGCCTGCGACCTTCATGAGCGCACTGCTTGGCGCCGAATTGGTGATCAGTAGCTCCTTGCATGGCCTGATCCTTGCCGAAGCCTATGGAATCCCCTCGGTGTATCTGGACTGGGGCAACGGCGAAGATCGTTTCAAGTACGACGACTACTACAACGGCACCGGACGCATGCAGTGGCATTCCGGTAATAGCGTGGAAGAGTGTCTGCAGTTGGGCGGCAACGGCGATTTCGATTTGGAAAAACTGCAGGCCGGGTTGTTGGCTGCATTCCCTTACGACCTTTGGTGATTCGATGATGCAGGGCCAGCGCGTGGATGTAGAAATAACGGGAATCGCCAGCGGGACCACGCCACCCGGTGTGGTGATTCCGCTAGGTGGCTTTCCGGTGTTGTCCACCACGCAGGAAGCTTTCGCGCTGGATCTGTTCCATGCGTTGGCAGCCCGTCAGCCGCGTCGTGTGTTCTTCGCCAATACCAATTTCATCGTGCAGTGCCAGGCGCTGCGCATGCGCATGCGCGATTCTGGCGTACGCATCGTCAACGATGGGATCGGCATGGATCTGGCCGCGCGGCTGATCCACGGCCGCCGTTTCGCCGGCAACCTCAACGGCACCGACCTGATCCCGTATCTGTGCCGTGAAAGCGCGCAGCCGCTCAAATTCTTTTTGCTGGGCGGTCGTCCCGGGGTCGGCAGGACCGCTGCAGCCACGCTGACCGAGACATTAGGGCAGCAGGTGGTCGGCATGTGCGATGGCTACGGCGAATTCGCGGCGGCAGGCGAGGCACTGGCAGAGCGCATCAATCGCTCCGGTGCCGATGTGTTGCTGGTGGCGTTCGGCAACCCGCTGCAGGAGCGCTGGATCCTGGATCACAGCCACGCGCTGAGCGTGCCGCTGGTCTTCGGTGTGGGTGCGTTGCTCGATTTCTTGTCGGGTACCGCCAAGCGTGCGCCCGAGTGGGTGCGGCGCCTGCATATGGAATGGATCTATCGGCTGCTCAACGAGCCACGCCGTTTGCTCAAGCGCTATAGCTGGGATCTGCTGGTGTTCTTCCGCACCTGCCTGCGCGCGGGCAAACAGCTGCCCTGACGCAGCAGTGGCGTGTCTGGTCTAGCATGCAGGTATGCATCCGACCGCCGCCGCCCTGATCCGCTCGCTGGACCTCGCCCCGCATCCGGAAGGCGGGCACTATCGCCGCGTGTATGCCTCCGCACGCCAGATCACCGACCGCGGCCAGACGCGCCCCGCGTTGACCGCCATCCGCTTTCTGCTGAGTGCAGGCGAATGCAGCGCGTGGCACCGTGTGGACGCCGAAGAGACGTGGCATTGGCAGCACGGCGATGCGCTGGAACTGCTGATCTACGACGCCTCCAGCGAGCAATTGCAGCGTGTGATCGTGGATGCCGCCGAGCGCGGCGAGCCGATGCATGTGGTGCCCGCCGGCTGCTGGCAAGCGGCACGCTCGCTCGGTGACTTCACCCTGGTGGGCTGCACGGTGTCGCCGGGCTTCGTATGGGAAGGCTTCGCGCTGCTTGACGAGGGCGCGTCGCTGGCCGCGCACCTGGCGACGCTGCTTCCACGCTAACCATCGACGACGAGTCCGGCCGAACGCTTCCCTAACGCGTCCGCTGGCGGGTTTGCGTACTGTCCACCTCAAACAGGGGGCCACACGCAATGCAACGCAAGGCAGCGGGATGGGCAATGGCCTTGATGCTGGTGTCGCTGTTGGCGACCGCCGGCGAGACCGTGCCACCGAAGACTATGCCACCGCCGGTGGTGGATCTGGAGGCGATGGTCGTGCGCGGCGTGCAGCCCGGACCGGGCTTGTGGAAGGTCAGCAAGGGCGACCACGTGTTGTGGATACTGGGCACGCAGTCGCCGCTGCCCAAACGTCTGCAATGGCAATCGACCGAAGTGGAGACCATCATCGGCCAATCCCAACAGGTATTGATGGCGCCGACCATAGAGCTCGATGTCGGCCTGGGGTTCTTCGGCAGGCTGACGTTGTTGCCATCGGCGATGAAGGCAATGAAGAACGAGGATGGCCGCGAACTGCGCGAGGTGCTGCCGCCCGATCTGTATGCGCGCTGGAGCGTGGCCAAAGCCCGCTATCTCGGCAGCGACCGCGGCGTCGAGCGCAAGCGCCCGATGCTGGCCGCCGGCGAATTGTATCAGGCAGCGCTGAAACGCTCGGGCCTGGCCCGCTCGCCGGTGATCTGGTCGGTCGTGGAGCGTGCCGCCAAGCGCGCAGGCATCACGCCGACGTCCACGGCGCTTGACTACAAGATCGCGGACCCGCGCCAGGCGCTCAAGGAATTCCGTGCTGGTGGCATGAACGACATCGAATGTTTCCGCCGCATTCTGGTGACGGTGGAACGCGATCTGCCCACGATGGTGGAGCGTGCCAATGCCTGGTCGGTGGGCGATCTCGAGGCCTTGCGTCAGCTTCCGCGCGAAGACCCGCAGGCCGCCTGCATGAGTGCGGTGGCTAGCTCCGGTGCCGCGAAGAAGCGTGGCATCGACGATCTGGAACGGCGCATGCGCGACCATTGGCTAAGCATCGCCGCCGCCGCCCTGCAACGTCATCGCAGCACCTTCGCGGTGCTGTCGATCAGCCGGCTGACCGCGCCGGATGGCTATCTGGCACGACTGCAGGCGCTGGGCTATGAGGTGGAAGCGCCTTGAGCCGGTTTCGGTAACTGCGTCTGGCGCGTCCTGCCGAGCGCGATCACAGATGCAGGCACAGGTCGGTCGTTGCATCATGCGGCCGCAGCGCGTCGGGCACGCGTCGATGGCATGCACTCTGGGTGGGGCATCGGCATACAAGGCGCAGGGTTAGGCCTGCCGATGCCGCCACGGTATGCTGCGCGCCTTCAGTCTTGAGAGTTCCGCGTTGAACGCATTGCCGCTGCGCATTCTGGGCACCGGGTGCCATCTTCCGGCGACGGAAGTGACCTCGCACCAATTGGACGCGCGCTGGCAGTTGCCGGCGGGTACCACGTTCGTGCGTCTGGGCGTGGAAACGCGCCATTACGTGGGCGAGGGCGAGACCGCATCGTCGATGGGTGCAGCCGCTGCACAACAGGCCTTGGACAGCGCCGGTCTGGACGCCAGTCAGATCGATTGCCTGATCTCCGCCTGCAGCGTCATGGAGCAGCCGATCCCGTGCCAAGCGGTGTTGATCCAACGCGCGCTCGGCCTCGGCGATTCCGGCATTCCCGCCTTCGATGTCAATGCCACCTGCCTGAGTTTTCTGGTGGCACTGGATATGGCGGCTAACGCACTGACGCTTGGCCGTTACCGGCGCGTGCTGATCGTCTCCAGCGAGGTCGCATCGGTCGGACTGGATGCGGCGACGCCGGCCACGGCCGGCTTGTTTGGCGATGGCGCAGCTGCAGTGGTGGTCGGACGCAGCGATGCAGAGCAAGGCTCGGCGCTGCTTTCCAGCCGCCTGGCAAGTTATGGCAGTGGCGCGGAGCTGTGCCGCATTCGCGGTGGCGGTACGCGGTATCCGCACGGCGAAGACAATGCGCCCGATGCCTCGCGCGTGTTCTGCATGGACGGACGGCGGGCCTACCGCTTCGCCGCGCGGCATCTGCCGGCGTTCTGGGAACAGCTGCTGCAGGAGGCCGGCACCACCACTGCAGCCTTGCGTTGCCTGGTCCCGCACCAGGCCTCCGGTGGCGGTCTGGATCATGTGGTGCAGACCTTGGAACTGCGCCCCGATCAGGTGGTGCGCATCCTGCAACGCACGGGTAATCAGGTCGCCGCTTCGTTGCCGCATGCGTTGCATCACGCACGTGTCGAACTCGGCCTGCAGCGCGGCGATCTGGTGGCGTTGCTCGGCACCGGCGCCGGGCTCGCCATCGGCGGCATGGTGTTGCGCTACTGATGCCGGTGCGCGTGTCGCTCGAACTGCTGCGCGTCGGCCACTGTCGCCATTGCGAACGCATGGTGCGTGCCGATGGCCATTGGCATGCGGTGGAATTCCCGGCATTGAGCGTGTTGATCCGGCATCCGCAGCGTGGCGCGCTGCTCTACGACACCGGTTATGCCACGCATTTTTTCCGCGCCACCGATCCCTGGCCGGAGCGTCTGTATCGCTGGACCACGCCAGTGCGCTTGCCCACCCACGAAACCCTGGGCGCACAGCTGACCAAGCGCGGCGTGGCGCTGGATGAGATTGCCTGGTGCCTGATCTCGCATTTCCATGCCGACCATGTCGGCGGTCTGCGCGATCTGCCGAATGCGCGCTTTCTCTGCCTGCGCGCGGACTATCAGCAGTTGCGCAGCTGTTCGCGCGTAGGCGGATTGCGTCGCGCCTTGCTACCGCAGTTGCTACCCGACGACTTCGACCAACGGCTGCAATTTGCCGACCAGGCACCGCAGCGTGTGTTGAGCGGAGCTTGGCAGACGCTCGGCCCGGCCTACGATCTGTTCGCAGACGGCAGCGTGCTCGCGGTACCGCTACCCGGGCACGTACCCGGCCAAATGGGGCTGTTGGTACGCGATCAGCACGACCGCGAGGTGTTGTTGTGTGCGGACGCCGTATGGTCGTCGGCCACCTGGGCAACGCTGCAATGGCCGGCTTGGCCCACACGTCTGCTGATGCACGATTGGCGCGCATTCCAGCGCACCGTGCATCACTTGCACGCGTTGTCGCAGGCGCATCCGGAGCTGGCGATCCTGCCGTCGCACTGCCAACCCAGCCTTGACCGTTATCAACCGGAGTGGCGATGAGCCTGCGCATTCTTGTGACCGGCGCGTCCGGCTTTGTCGGTGGTTCGTTCCTGCGGCGCTTTCAGGAATGGCCGGGTGTCGAGATTCACGGCATCGGCCGCCGCGCCAGCGATCTGCCCAACTACCACCGCATCGATCTGAGCCAACCGTTTTCACTCGATTGGCGGCCGGATGTGGTGATTCATGCGGCTGCGCTGGCATCGCCGTGGGGCACGCGTGCGCAGTTTCAGCTGCACAACGTGCAAGCCACCGCCAATGTCATCGATTTCTGCAAACGCAACGGCTGCCCACGCCTGCTGTATGTGTCGTCCAGCTCGGTGTTCTATCGCGAAGCGCATCAATACGATCTGGACGAAGACAGCCGGATCGGTCCGGCGTTCGTCAATACATACGCAGAAACCAAATATCTTGGCGAAACCCTGCTCGATGACTATCCCGGGGAAAAGAGCGTCTTGCGCCCGCGTGCCGTGTTCGGGCCCGGCGACACGGTGCTCTTCCCGCGCGTGATCGCCGCGGCACGCAAGGGCGTGTTGCCACGTTTCGTCGGCCAGACCCAGCCGGTGATCGGTGACCTGATCTATATCGATGCGCTGTGCGATTACCTGTACCGCGCGGCCACCGCGCCGCAGCTGCAGCCGGCCTACAACCTCACCAATGCGCAGCCGGTGGATCTGCAGCAGCTATTGCTGGATGTGTTGACGCGCCTGCGGCTGCCGTTGCCGCAGCGCGAAGTGCGGATCAGCACCGCGCTGCGCATGGCCAGCGTAGTGGAGGCGGTGTATCGCGTGCTGCATCTGCGTGGCGAACCGCCGATCACCCGCTTCGGCGTAGGCGTGTTCGCCTATTCCAAGACCTTCGACCCACGCCGCACGCTTGCCGATCTCGGCCCGCCCAGTGTCAGTCTGGACGAGGGCGTGGAGGCCTTCGTGCGCTGGCAGGCAGCGCAATGGAGCTGATCGTTCCGACCCTGGCCGTGCTGTATCTGGCCGTGCTGCTGGTCAAAACGGTTGCCGTGCTGTGGGTCATGCGTGGCGAACGCATTAGACCAGCGCCCATTGCCGTTGCAACACCGGCAGACGTGGCGATTCTGCAGCCCATTCTTGGTGGCGACGCGCATCTGCAAGAGGTGCTCACTGCCAACGTGCAGGCATCGCCGCAGGCGCACTTCATCTGGTTGCTGGACGCAGACGATGGTCCGGGAAACGCCGCTGCCGATGCAGTGATCGCGCAGCATCCGCAGGTGCAGATCGCACGCGTGCAGGTGCCTCCGGCGCCTGGCGGCATCAATCCCAAGGCGTGGAAACTCGATTACGCATTGCCGCACATCAATGCGCCGGTCAGCCTGATTCTCGACGACGATGCGCATCTCAGCAGCCGCGCGCTATCGCAGCTGTTGTGTGATCTAACCCATGCCGATGTGGTCACCGCATTGCCGTATTACTGCGACAGCGCCACGGTGGCGGGTCGCTTGTTGGCACAGTTCGTCAACAACAATGCCGCGCTGACGTATCTGGGTTGGCTACCGTTCGCAGCGCCGTTGACCATCAACGGCATGTGCTACGCCGTGCGTACCGAGCGACTTCGCAGCTGGGGTGGTTTTACTGCACTGCTGGAGCAACTGACCGACGATCTGGCGTTCGCCACCCTGGTGCGCGAGCGGGGCGGGCGACTCTGGCAATCCACCGCGCCGGTGGCGATGCGCACCGCGATACCGGATTTGCCTGCGTACGTGCGCCAGATGCATCGCTGGATGCTGTTCGCATCGATCCTGCTGCGCCGTCAGCGCCTGGGCGTGCGCAGCGCCATCGGCGTGTTGCAGGGGCTGCCGCCGGTGCTCCTGCTGGCCATGCTGATTTGCGCTTGCATGCAGTACAGCTGGCCGGCCGCACGCTCGTTGTCGATCGTCTTGCTGGTACGCGCGCTGCTGCTGTGCGGTGTGCAATGGCGCGTGTCCGGCGCAATGCGCCACTGCGTGTTGCTTTCGATCGTTGCCGAATGTCTGCAGCCGCTGCATCTGCTGCACGCAGCGCTGGTGCGCACGATTCGCTGGCGCACGCGGCGTTATCGCGTGTTGTCCAACGGGTGCTTCCGTGCGGAATGAGCCAGGCCCGCTGCAGATCGCCTTCCTCACCGGACAAAGCAATCCTTCATGTTGCGCTTTGAGTGCGGAGCAGGTGGCGTTTGTGCGGCAGCTGCAGGGCAAAGGCCGGCAGCTGGTGGATTGCAATTATCCGTACCGCCGCAACAGCGCGCCGCATCGGCGCACGCCGCTGTGGCGGGCCAGCGTGGCCAATGCGCGGCAGTATCTTGCGGCCCGCAATGCCCGTGTTGCCGATGCCGATCGCGCGCGTGTGCATGCGTTGCTCGAACAGGCGCCGATGACCCTGCTTCTTGCCGGTAGTTGCGGGCTGCAGTTGTTGAGCGCTTTGCAGTTGCCGGATGCGCTGCGTGCACGCCTGGCCGTTTTTGCATACGGCCCTGTGTGTCATGCGCCCTCAGCGTTCGGCCAGCTGCGCGTCGTGCAAGGGCGTGGCGACTGGATCTCGCGCGCGCTGTTCGGTGGGCGCGTGGATCTGAGGCCTGCATGCGGGCACATGGCGTACCTGCGCAACGCCGAGGTGCTTGCCGATTGCCAGCGCTTTCTTACCCAACTCGAACGGGCGCGATGGGACATAACGCATGCGGATTGATCTGATCGCACCACCTTACAGCGGCCATCTGCATCCCATCCTGGCGATTGCGCAGCAGCTTGCGGCGCAGCATGACGTGCGCGTCATCAGTACGCCGGCCGCGCAGGCGCGCATCCGTGCGTGTGGGCTCACCGCTGACAGTGTGCTGGATGCGCAGGCCGATCACGTGCTGCTGTCCATCGCCAACCCGCCGCATGCCGTGGGCCATAACCCCTTGCGTCTGCGTCGGCAGCTACACAGCGCGCTCGGTCTAATGGCGCAGCTCGGGCAAGCGCTACAACAGCGCTGGCGCGCGCGGCGGCCCGATCTGGTGATCGTCGACTTCACCTTGCCCAGTGCAGGACTGGTCGCACAGACGATGGGTATCGCGTGGTGGACCAGCATGCCGTCGCCGTGCGTGATCGAAAACACTGACGGGCCACCGGTGTACTTCGGTGGATTGCTGCCTGCGACCACGCCGTTGCAGCGGATCTGGCATGCAGTGGCGCGCCGGCTCACGCGCGGCTTCAAACGGACCTTGCACTTCTGCTATCGGCGCCAGATGCGCGCCTGCGGGCTGCCGGCCATTTATCGCAGCGATCGCAGTGAGGCGGTGTATTCGCCGCACTGCATCCTGGCCTTGGGCGTGCCGTCGTTCGAGCTAGCACAGCGTTGGCCTGCGGCAGTGCGCTTCGTCGGCCCACAACTCTGCACGCCGCCCTGCTCGGTGAGCGCGCCCAACTTCGTCGCCGGTCGCCGGCATGTACTGGTGACGCTTGGCACGCATCTGCAATGGGTCAAGCAGCGCATGGATGGCGTGTTGCGTGCGCTGGCGCCGCAGTTCCCCGAGGTGATCTTTCATTTCAGCGATGGCGACACCGCAGCGCCGCTGCAGCCAGGGCTGGGCAATTATCAACGGCTGCCGTACGTGGATTACGCGCAACACTTGCAGCGCTATGCACTGGTGATTCACCACGGTGGCGCAGGCATTCTGTATGCCTGCCTGGCCGCAGGATTGCCGGCGATTGTCTACCCGCTGGATTACGACCAGTTCGACCACGCTGCTCGCCTGCAGGTGGCAGGCGCTGCCTGGTGGTTGCGCGATCTGGACGGCCTACCGGCACTGTTGCGCGAGGCGCTCAGCGTTGATGAGGTGCCATTGGGCGTGCGTCACTTGCAGGCCGAGCTGCAGACGATCCAGTCGCAGGCGCGCATCGTGCAGTTGGTGGATGAGGTTGCGCGGACTGGCGCAGTGCCGCCGACCTCGAGCGGCACCGCGTAACGCGGAGCTGTCAGGCGTTGTCAGCCAGCCGCCGCATTCAAGGGCGGCTGGCTGGTCATGAGCTGCGGCCAGCGCTTGAACACCGCGGCGCGAATGCCGGCTTGGTCGATACCGGCCTCTGCAAGCAGGTCTTCGCGGCTAGCGTGGTGCTGGAAGCTGTCCGGCAGGCCCAGATGCAGCATCGGCAAGGTAACGGCTTCGGCATTGAGCAGTTCCGACACACCAGAACCGGCGCCACCGGCAACCACGTTGTCTTCGATGGTGACGAAGCCGGCGTGGGTCTTTGCCAGCTCCAGCAGCATCGCCTTGTCGAGCGGTTTGACGAAGCGCATGTTGACCACCGTCAGACCCAGTTCGCGGCCGACTGCTTCAGCCGCATCCACGGTCGCGCCGAAGCCGAGCAGGGCGATACGGGTGCCGCCGTGACGCAGCTGCGCCTTGCCGATCGGCAGGGTGGCGAGCGAGCTGTCCAATCCTGCGCCGGGGCCGGTGCCGCGTGGGTAGCGCACCGCCGCCGGGCCTTGGTACTGCACGCCGGTGCTCAGCATCTGACGGCATTCGGCCTCATCGGCCGGCGCCATCACCACCATATGCGGCACGCAGCGCAGGAAGCTCAGGTCCAGATTGCCGGCATGGGTCGCGCCATCCGGGCCGACCACGCCGCCGCGATCGATCGCAAACAGCACATCCAACTGCTGTACTGCCACGTCGTGCACCAGCTGGTCGTAGCCGCGCTGCAGGAAGGTGGAATAGATCGCCACCACTGGCTTGGCGCCCTGGGTCGCCATGCCTGCGGCCAGCGTCACCGCATGCTGCTCAGCAATCGCCACATCGAAATAGCGCTGCGGATATTCCTTGCTGAAACGCACCAGGCCCGAGCCTTCGCGCATCGCTGGGGTGATCACCAGCAGCTTCGGATCGGCAGCGGCCATGTCGCAGACCCAGTCGCTAAACACATCGGTATAGGTCGGCTTCTTGGCGCCGGCCTTGGCGACCAGGCCCTTGCTCGGGTCGAACGGGCCGACCGCGTGATAACCGATCTGATCGCCTTCGGCGAGCTCGTAGCCCTTCCCCTTGGTGGTGATGACATGCAGCAGCTGCGGGCCCTTGAGCGTTTGCAGGGTCTTCAGTGCACCGACCAGGCTGGGCAGGTCGTGGCCATCGATCGGGCCGGTGTAATGGAAGCCCATTTCCTCGAACAGCGTGGAGGGCACGAACATGCCTTTCCAGTGTTCTTCCCAGCGTCGCACGAAGCGCGCTGTGGGGTTGTTCTTCTTGTCGCCGAGGATCTTCTTGCCGCCTTCGCGGATGGCATTGAGCGTGCGGCTACCGCTGGCGCGGCCCAGCATCTTGGTCAGCCCGCCCACCGCTTCGGAGATCGACATGCGGTTGTCGTTGAGGATCACCAGCAGGTTCGGTTCCGGGTCCATGCCGCCGGCGTGGTTGAGCGCCTCGTAGACCATGCCGGCGGTCATCGCGCCGTCGCCGATGACCGCGACCACCTTGCGGTCGTCGCCATTGCGCTGCGCGGCGATGGCCATGCCGAGCGCAGCCGAGATCGAGGTCGACGAATGACCCACTCCGAAGGTGTCGTAGATGCTTTCTTCGCGCTTGGGAAACGGCGCCACGCCGTCCTTCTGCTTGACCGTGTGGATCTGGTCGCGCCGGCCGGTGAGGATCTTGTGGGGGTAGGTCTGATGCCCGACATCCCACACCAGCTGATCGACCGGGGTCTGGTACAGGTAGTGCAGGGCGACGGTGAGCTCGATCACGCCCAGGCCGGCCGCGAAGTGCCCGCCGCTCTTGCCCACCGACTCGATCAGATAGGAACGCAGTTCTTCGGCGATCGCGGCCAGCTCGGCTTCGTCGAAGCGGCGCAGGTCGTCGGGCGTCTGGATGCGGGACAGGCGCGGATAGCGGGTGGTGTCGATCATCATCGTGTCATTAATCTGAAGCCGTATTGTCCTCCCCATGCGAAGGCCGGGCAAGCAAACCGGTTCAGCTGTCGGCGGGAAGTGATGGGCACGCGCGCTGTTACGCCTGGGGCGCGTGACGCTCACGAGCGCCTGCGGCAATCTGCCGCACCGGGCGATGTGCCGATTGCGGCGTGTTTGCCTGGCGCACGACTGGTCCGCGCGCGTCGGCTGGCGGAAATGCCGACGCATCAGGGAAGGTATGTAGTTGATCGCCCTCGGACGGGTGTGGCGTCGTCTCGGACAGGTGGTGCATGGTGAAAGGACCGACGCTTTGCGAGTGGGGCAACGGCACGTACCGTCCAGGCTCCGCCACCCGCGGATGTCGTGGCGCTCATTGGAAGATTGTGCGCGCCGCTGCCAGCCAGGATCCGCGACGCGTGGCTCGCCGGCCTACAGCGAGAGCTTGGAGCGTTTGGGCAGTTGCGCGCGCAAGAATGCCATCTGATCGGACAGGATGTTGCGGTTGGACAGGATCAGATGCTCGATCCAGCTCGGCCGGTACGGCACTGCCAGCAGCGGCATATGCGCTTGTTGCGGAGTACGGTTGGCCTTGCGCGAGTTGCATTGGAAGCAGGCGGTCACCACGTTTTCCCAACTGTCGCGTCCGCCCTTGGAAACCGGCATGACGTGATCGCGGGTCAGGTGCGGGCGACTGAAATGCTGGCCGCAGTACATGCACAACTGCGAATCGCGTGCGAACAGGGCGGTGTTGCTGAGGGTGGGGGTCGGGTCCAGCGCGCGCGAACGGGCATGGCCGCGTGCGGCGATGATGGGGTGCAATTCCAGCGTGCTGCGCTCGCCGGTCAGCCGCGAGATGCCGCCGTGGATTTGCATGCAGGGCTCGCCCAGTGTCCACGACACCGCATCGCGGGCGTACAGGCAGGCAGCATCTTGCCAGTTGATCCAATCCAGCACGCGGCCGTGCGCATCGAGCGACAGTAGGCGAAGCGTAGGGAGTTGGTGGATCGCAGCGACAGCGCTGCCCGCGTCCGGGGCAGGGCTGCCTCCGGGGACGATCACATCACGAACGTGCGTGTCTGTCTCCATCGGGAAAACAGCTTATACCCGATCGTTGACAGTTTGTGTATCGCAGCGAACACCTGGTGCTGAAGCGTGTGTGCGTGGGCAAGGTGCGGCTGAAAGCAGGCGCCCTCACATGGCCGGCATCGATTCGGCCCATCGCCCCGCATGACTCGCCTCGCCTGCTGTGTAGGAGCGCGCTTGCGCGCGATCAGGCGTCATCGGCAACGCCTGATCGTGCGCAAGCGCGCTCCTGCAAGGCCAAGGCTCGTCGCTCGCAGAGAGCGGTCGAGGTGCGGCTCAGCCTTCGCCGAACAACTCCGCTTCCAGCGTCATCAGCGGTGCGGCGCCGCTGCGGATGGTGGCGGCATGGGTCAGCGTGCGCGGCAGGATGCGGGCGAAGTAGAAGCGCGCAGTCTCGCGCTTGGCACGCTTGAAGTCCTCGCCATGCGCCGATGCATCGGCCGCGGCCACGCTGCGTGCCCACCAATACGCCAGCACCACGTAGCCCGAATAAAACAGGTAGTCGTAGCTCGCAGCGCCGAGTTCGTCCGGGTTGCGCGCGGCGCGATCGAGCACATCGCGGGTCAGCATCGCCCATTCGCTGCACTTGTCGCGCAGCGGCTTGATGAACTCTGCCAGCGCCGCATTGCCGTCCTGCGCATTGGCGAAGATTTCCACATCGGCCAGGAACAGCTTCAGCCCGGCGGCCTGGCTGGCGGCAGTCTTGCGGCCGATCAGGTCCAGCGCCTGGATGCCGGTGGTGCCTTCGTAGATGGTGGTGATGCGCGCGTCGCGGGCCAGCTGCTCCATGCCGTATTCGCGGATGTAGCCGTGGCCGCCGAAGCACTGCAGCGCGTGGTAGGTGTTTTCGATCGACCATTCGGTCTGGCAAGCCTTGGAGATCGGGGTGAGGAAGCTCACCAGGGTCTCGGCATCGGCGCGTTCCTGTTCGCTGCCGCCGCGGTGGGCCACATCGACCAGGCTGGCTGCGTGCAGCGCCAGCAGGCGGCTGCCTTCGGTCAGCGATTTGATGGTCAGCAGCATGCGGCGCACGTCCGGGTGCACGATGATCGGGTCGGCCGGCTTGTCGGGGAACTTGGCGCCGCTGAGCGCGCGCGATTGCAGACGCTCGCGGGTGTAGCGCAGGGCGTTCTGATAGGCGCGCTCGGACAGTCCGATGCCTTGCAGGCCCACGCTCAGGCGCGCGGTGTTCATCATCGTAAACATGGCCTGCAGGCCTTTGTGCGGTTGGCCGACCAGATAGCCTTGTGCGCCTTCGAAGTTCATCACGCAGGTCACCGAGCCCTTGATGCCCATCTTGTGCTCGATGGAGCCGCAGTGCAGCGCGTTGCGCTCGCCCACGGTGCCGTCGCGGTCCACCTTGAACTTGGGGGTGACGAACAGCGAAATGCCCTTGGCACCGGCAGGCGCGTCGGGCAGCTTGGCCAGCACCAGGTGCACGATGTTGTCGGTGAGGTCGTGCTCGCCGGCGGTGATGAAGATCTTGGTGCCGGTGATGGCATAGCTGCCATCGGTGTTGGGTTCGGCGCGGGTCTTGAGCAAGCCCAAGTCGGTGCCGCAATGCGGCTCGGTCAGGCACATGGTGCCGGTCCAGCGGCCGTCGATCAGCGGCTTGAGGAACACGTCCTGCTGCCAGGTTTCGCCGTGCTGGCGCAGCGCTTCCATCGCACCATGCGACAGCAGCGGGAAGTTGCCCCAGGCCAGGTTGGCGGCATTGATCATTTCGCTCAGCGGCACGCCCAGCGTATGCGGCATGCCCTGGCCGCCGAATTGCGGTTCGGCAGTCAGGCCGTTCCAGCCGCCTTCCACGAACTGGTCGTAGGCAGCGCGGAAGCCGGGCGGGGTGGTCACCGCACGGGTGCTCTTGTCGAACGCGCAACCGATCTCGTCGCCTATGCTGTTAAGTGGCGCCAGCACCTGCGAGGTAAAGCGCCCAGCTTCTTCGAGCACGGCGTCGATGATGTCGGTGCTGGCATCGGCGTAGCCGAGCCTGGCGAACAAGGCGTGCGCGCCGAGCACGTCGTGCAGGGCGAAGCGGAAGTCCGTCAGTGGGGCGCTGTAGCTGCTCATGCGGGATCCTTGCAAAGAGGGTGCAGAAGGCGTGCGCGTTAGCGCAGCACGCCGTTGAGGCCGGGGGCCGGGCTGAGCGTATTGCGCGACTGCACCGCGAAATCGCGTTGTTTCTTGTCCTGCGGAGTAGCCCATACCGTGCCCTTGAGCGTGTACGGAAACGAGCGGCCGCCGGCCAGAACATCGGCCACGGTGATGCGGCCCAGCGAGGTCGGTTGCAGGGTGACGGTGACCACGTCGGCGGTTTCCGGGCCGATCGACATGCCGACTGCCTGGTCGAGCTTGCCGGCCAGTTGGTCTTCCGCGGAGATTTCCAGCGCCACGCGTTCGAACTGCATCGGAATGCTGCTGTAGTTTTGCAGCCGTAGGTCCACCGACCAGGAGCCATCGGCACGCACGGTCAGTTGCTGAATGCTGGCGGCCGGCTCGGATACCCGACGCACCGCGCCGCCGCAGGCGCTCAGCAGCAGCCCGCAGGCCAGCGACACAAGAAGAAGGCGATAGGCACGACGCATGTACTCGGGTCCTTGGCGGAATGAGGCGGTGCCAAGAATACTACGCAGTACGGTCGCTGCCCCTGAGCACGCGCGGCGTCGGTGGCGGCTCAGCGGGCTGGGTCGTGGACAAGCCTCACAACAACGGCGCGGCCACGATCAACGGTGATAGGTCGTAGCCCATCTCGGTCGCCTGCGCCTTAAGCCGTTCGAGCTGCGTGCGCTGCATCTGTGGCGAGCGCGACAGAATCCACAGGTATTTGCGATCCGGCTCGCCGACCACCGCCCATTGATACTCAGGGTCGAGCGCGATGACCCAATAGTCGGCCCACACCAGCGGTAACCAACCCAGCCATTCCGGCGCAAAGCGCACCTGTAACTGTCCCGGCTGGCCCTCGACCGGGCGCGCCACGCCGTCGGCCTGGGTCAGGTTGCCATCGGCGGTGCGGCAGCCATTGCGCACGCCGATCAAGCCATCGTCGCGCAAGGTGTAGCTGGCGGTAATGTCGCTGCGGCACTTCTTCTGGAACGACACCGGCAGGTGCGCAATCTCGTGCCACTGGCCGGCGTAGCGCGAGATATCCAGCTGCGGCACCGCACGCACCGGCTGTTGTGCAAACGCTGTCAGCGGCAGTAGGGCGATGAAGCACAACAGCAGGCGGGGCAGGCGCATCACAGTCTCCGGTGGACGCATGCAGGCTAGGTCATGCCCCCCGCCGCGCGGCGTGAACCGGTGCAAGAAACGCGGCGCCGACAGCGGGCAGCAACAAAGTTGGCCGCAGCGCTTGCCCAAACTGCGCCTGCTCGCTATAGTGCGCGTCCTCGCAACGCAGGCATCGTGTTGCAGGTAAGTGGCCGAGTAGCTCAGTTGGTAGAGCAGGGGATTGAAAATCCCCGTGTCGGCGGTTCGATTCCGTCCTCGGCCACCATTTCCAAGCCTTCGTTCGCAAGGCTTCCCGGGTATCACCGGATCCGTTGCTCCCTGTGACTCGCTCGATTGCACCCACGGTGCGCGTTGCTCGTGTTATGTGCGCGGTGGCAACGCTTGGCTAGTCGCGTGTGGACGCAGATTTGGGTGTCCGTTTGGCATGGCTGGGCATCTGCACAGCTCTGTGGTGCCGCGCGATGCAATCGATTTCCACGCCGTCTTCAACTGCGCGTGGCGATACTGTGCGCATGACGCACAAGACACTTCGACGCACCTTGATCCACGGCTACTGCGGTGAATTTCGCGTGGAGACCCTGGAAAGCCAGGCGCCTGGCGCGACGCAGTGGCTCTCGACCGCGTTTGTCTACCACCGCGACCGCGCCGCGCCCGTAGCCACGATCGAGGGTGCAGGGCAGGGGGAGTACCGTGGCGACGCGCGCGAGCAGGCGCTGCGCGTGGGCTCCTGTCTGGCTGAGTTTCTCGACCCCAAGGAATACCGCAGCTGCGCGCTGAAACGCAGTTGAGGACTCGCGAGCGTTTTGCGACTGAACTGCGTTTGTTGTGTGGCGGCGGAGCGCAACGGCCGCGCGAGCGGCGCCAGTGTGCAATTGCTGTGGCGACGTGCGACGCGTTGCATGCGCTGCAGTGAACGGAGTGCCGCCTTCAATCTTGGGCATGGCTTGTCGCAATCACGCGTTGTGCGGATGCGGTTCCAGGCCTCTGCACAGAATCCGGTAGCAGTCATGATTAAAGTCGCCAGGCCCGGCCTTCCGTTCGCGCGCAGCAGTCAACGAGGTGATGCTGCCCAGCGAGTGCCGGTCGCGCAGCACATGAAGTGGCGCAGCCGCGCGCTTTGTATTTTCAGCAGGCCCGGCACCAGGAAACGGGCGCAGGGCCTGCTCTAGATGCTGAAGGGCAGCGCATAGACGCTCTTCGTGGTCGCCAAGCGTCTGGGCACCGTAGCAGGCGCCCAACAGGATGTTGGCGCACTCCTGCGCATGCGCTGCGGGTGTGCGTCGACGAGGCCGTTCTGCCTCTTGCCGCTGCATGCCACGCGTCACCGCCGGCATGGACCGCTATGCTGGCAGCCTCGATGCAGACAGGACATGGCAATGACGACACGGTGCGGTTGGTGTGCAGCAGCGATGGTCATCGCGACGGCAATGGCGATGCCAGCTGCCGCCGCCACGTTGCCCGCGGGTGCCGTCAAATTACTGCCTGCCGGGCAATCGGTGATGCGTGTCGCCAGCGCAGATCTCACCGGCGATGGCCGGCAAGATTATGTCGTCGCGTTACGCGCCTCCGCAGAAGATGCGCTGCGGACCAATGGCCGAGCAGCGCCGCCGCGCACCTTGCTGGTGCTGGTTGCGAACGCGGACGGTCGTTTTGTCGAAGCCGCACGCAATACACGGGTGATCTTCAAGGCCGACGAAGGCGGGCAGTGCGATCCGTTTCTGGACAGCGACCAGGGCCTGTTCGCGAAGGGTGCGTATTTCACCGTGCAAAACGGAGTGGCGTGCGGCCAGCATTGGACCGACTACATCACCTTTCGCTACGACCGCAGCCGCCGCGCCTTCGTGTTCCACAAGCGCGTGATCGAGGCGTGGGAAATGAACACCCAGGACACGTCCGACGCTGATGCGCTGCGTCTGCGCGAGCACAAGGAAATTGCCGCCGACCCGCGTCGGCCAGTATTGCTGTCTGCCTACACGCCTGTGCCGTGATGACGCAACTGCGCGATCAGCCGCCTGCCGGCCACCAGTTGTCCATGTTGCGCCGGTAGACGAACAGGCGCGGCGCCTTGGCCACCTGCACCGAGGCCTGGCGTTCGCCGGCGATCAATGAAAAGCCGATGTCGGCCAGCATGCGCGACAGCGCATTGGCATTGCCGCGGCCGGGGTCGCTGACGACGATCTCGCAGGACGGCTTGGCCAGCTCTGGGATCAACTTGGCCAGCATGGTGGCGTGGCGGGTTTCGTAGAGCACGTCGCTGGCGATGATCATGTCGAACTGGCCCATGTTCGGCCCGCTGGCGTCCCAGTCGAGACGGCGATACGGCACCGATGCCAGCGCATTGAGCGCAGCGTTGTAGGCCAGAAAGACTTCTGCCAGCGGGTGATAGTCGCTGGCAACCACATCGGCGCCGCGTCTGCGCAACACCAGACTCGCCAGGCCCAGGCCGCAGCCGAGCTCGAGGATGCGCTTGCCTTCGATGGGGCGCGTGGCCATGGCCTCAGCCAGCAACTGGCCAGCGGGCCAGACCTGGCCGAATAAGCTCCATTGCGCCGATGAGATACCGGCATCGGCAGCGGTCTGATCGGGATCGGCGTACTGCTGCTTGTCAGCCAGCGCGCGGATGACGTAGGTCAGCTGCCCGAAGGTCAACTCGTGGATCTGGGTCTGATAGCCCGGCATGGCGACATCGCATGGTCGCCAGACAACGGCGCTGGCGTGAAAAGAACACGCGCCGGTACAGCCGGAACCGACCGTCAAGCGCAAGAGCTGCGTGGTGCCCGTGCATGCTACGGCAAAACGACCGATGCACCTGCCTGCCAGTGCCGGCCCGCCGTGCCTTCATTAGCCTGCTTTCAGCAAGCGACGGCGCAGGCAATGGCGCACAGCGGCGGGCTTGCATGCAAGCCGGTGCCTGCCGCTATGGTCGCCGCATTCCACGGGCAAGGTGCCGCGATGAAGAACTGGATATTTCTGGCAATCGCGATCTGCGCAGAGGTCACCGCCACGGCGGCACTCAAATCGAGCGAAGGCTTCACGCGCATGTGGCCATCGCTGCTTACTGTGCTGGGCTACGGCATCTCGTTCTATTTCCTGGCACTGACGCTGCGCGTGATCCCGGTCGGCATCGCCTACGCCATGTGGTCGGGCGCGGGCATCGTGTTGATTTCGCTGGTGGCCTGGGCCGTGCACGGACAACGGCTGGATGCGCCGGCGCTGCTGGGCATGGGGCTGATCGTGGCCGGTGCGGTGGTCATCAACGTGTTTTCGAAGGTGGCGCCGCATTAGCGCGTGCCGCGTACTGCGCGCCGGGTTGCAATGGGGCCCGGCCGTAGGGAAAAGGCTGATGGATGTGACGAATCGCATCACCTGGCCCAGCTAGACTGTGGCCACGGGAATGGCCCCGCGGAGCACATCACTTGAACGATCCCGGTAACGGAGCGCTACGGGCACCTCACATCAGCGAATCTCGCAGCCTGCCTGTGGAGAAGCATCGCTCGGATATCTTTTTTGCCGCGGTGGAGACCACGCGGATGCCGATGACGGTCACCGACCCGCACCTGCCCGACAATCCGATCGTGTTCGCCAACCGGGCGTTCCTGGAGATGACCGGGTATTCGGCCGAGGAGATCATCGGCAACAACTGCCGTTTCCTGCAGGGTCCGGAGACCGATCCGGCCAGCGTGCAGGACGTTCGCGAGTCCATCGAGCAACGCCGCGAATTTGCCACCGAGGTGCTGAATTACCGCAAGGATGGTTCGTCGTTCTGGAACGCGCTGTTCGTCTCGCCGGTGTTCGACGAGCAAGGCAACCTGGTCTACTTCTTCGGTTCGCAGCTGGACGTGAGCCGTCGCCGCGATGCCGAAGACGCCTTGCGCCAGGCGCAGAAGATGGAAGCGCTGGGGCAGTTGACCGGCGGCATCGCGCACGATTTCAACAATCTGCTGCAGGTGATGTCCGGGCATCTGGAAGTGATCCAGATGATGGTCTCCGGCGATGCTGCCAGGAATGCCGAACGCATCGCCTTCAGCGCCGAACATGCCGCAACAGCCGCGGCCAAGGCGGCCACCCTGACCCAGCAATTGCTGGCGTTTTCGCGCAAGCAGAAATTGCGGGGTCGGGTGGTCAATCTCAATGGCCTGGTGTCGGGCATGAACAACATGGCCGAGCGCACGCTGGGGGGCGGCATCAGCCTGCGGCAGTCGCTGGAAGAGGGGCTGTGGAACTGCCAGATCGACACCACCCAGGCCGAAGTGGCGCTGTTGAACGTGCTGATCAACGCGCGCGATGCGATGGCGCAGTCCGAGCACAAGGAAGTGACCGTGCAGACCCAGAACGTGGAAATCACCAGCCACGATCTGGCCATGCACCACCAGTTGGCGCCGGGCCGCTACGTGAGCATTGCCGTCAGCGACACGGGCTCGGGCATGCCGCCGGAGGTGACCAGCCGCGTCATGGAGCCGTTCTTTACCACCAAGGACGAGGGCCAGGGCACGGGACTGGGTCTGTCGATGGTGTACGGCTTCGTCAAACAGTCCGGCGGCACCGTGCGCATCTACAGCGAAGTGGGCGAAGGCACCACGGTGCGGCTGTATTTCCCCGCATCCAACGAGTTCGAGAACGACCTGCAGGCCGTCAAGAGCCGTGCCATCGACAAGGGCGGCAGCGAAACCATCCTGGTGGTGGAAGACAAGCAGGACGTGGCGGTGGTGGCCAGGATGTTCCTGGAAAACGCCGGTTACCGCATCCTCTCCGCAGCCAGTGGGCGCGAGGCGATCGAGTTACTCGAGCAGCATCCGGACGTGGATGCGCTGTTCACCGACCTGATCATGCCCGGCGGCATGAACGGCGTGGTGCTCGCACGCGAAGCACGCCGCCTGCTGCCCAGGATCAAGGTGTTGCTCACGACCGGTTATGCCGACGCCAGCATCCAGCGCACCGACGTGGGCGGGGCGGAATTCGACGTGGTCAACAAGCCCTACACGCAAAAGGAATTGCTCAAGCGCATCCGCATGTTGCTGGACGGGCCGACCGGCGTGGGCTGAGGATGTCATGCATGTTGAAGAGTGCGATGCCGCTGCTGCAGGCGGCATCGCATGGCGATTGGTGCTGAATTTCAAGACTTCTTTAGTCCGTCGGATCAGCGCATGGATCAGCGGTAGGCAGTGAACAATCCTGATCGAAGCGCATAGCAGTGGAGGCTGCTGCCCATTTGCCCTTTGCTGGATCAACTATGCGGTGCGCAGCCCGTTGGTGAAGCCGCCAACGCCAGCGCGCGCCGCCGATACGTCGAACACGTCTCTCGATGGCCTGACCTTCGCAGGTAATCCGCGCGACAGGTCGCAGGTCCGTCGATCAGTTCATATGCGCAGAGGAGTATCCGGGGAGTGGGAAACCGTTTGTGCGAATCCCAACGCCTCAATCCCGAATCCTGGTTTTCAACCTACTCCTCACCAAGCGGTGCCACATACCCATCAGGTTTGTCGGCATTGCGCTCGAACAGGAACTTTTGCAGCTCGGCTTCCAGGAAGGCGCGGTGCTTGGGATCGCGTGGCGATAGCCGGTTTTCATTGATCAGCATGGTCTGGTGCGCCAGCCATGCCTGCCAGGCGCTCTTGCCGATCTGCGCAAAGATGCGCTGGCCGAGTTCGCCGGGATACGGCACGAAATCCAGCCCTTCGGCGTCGCTTTGCTGGTACTGGCAGAACACGGTGCGGGACATGCGAATTCCTTTGAGGCGAGCTTAGAGCGTGTCGAGCAACTTGCGGATCGGCGCTGGCAAACCCAGCGCGCCGAGATCGGCGCGGGCGACCCAACGCAGATCGTCATTGTCGCGCACCGCCGCACGCAGTGCGACCTTGCGTAGGCGCAAGGGCTGCAGATGCAGGCGATAGTGGCTGAATGTGTGCACGATCGGCGGCATCGCATCGGCGCGTTCGTAGCTGCCATCGATGGATCTGTCGAACCAGGCGCGCATGCCGCTGTCGGTGTCGGCCTGCGGCAGCGTCCACAGCGAGGCCCAGATGCCGGTGGGTGGGCGGCGCTGCAGCAGGATCTCGCCTTGGGCGTTTTCCAGCAGTAGGGCGGTCGCTTCGCGCTCGGGCAGGACCTTGCCCGGTTTGGGCGTCGGCAGCGCATCCACCAGGCCCTCGCGGCGGGCGACGCAGGCATCCTGCAGCGGGCACAGCACGCACGCCGGTTTGGCGCGGGTGCACAGGGTGGCGCCGAAATCCATCTGCGCCTGGGTGTAGTCGGCCAGGCGGCCGTCGGGTACATGCGCGACATGGGTTGTCGCCAGCTGCCACAGTTGCTTTTCGACGGCTGGCAGGCCGGGATAGCCGGTAATGCCATGGAAACGCGTCATGACGCGTTTGACGTTGCCATCCATGATGGGGAAGCGGTCGTTCCACGCCTGGCTCAGGATCGCACCGGCGGTGCTGCGGCCGATGCCGGGCAGCGCGAGCAATGCATCGAAGTCGTGCGGCAATTCGCCACCATGCAGGGCGAGGCATTGTTTGGCAGCGGCATGCAGATTGCGTGCGCGGGCGTAGTAGCCCAGCCCGGCCCAGTGCGCCATCACCGTGTCGTTGTCGGCCGCAGCCAGAACGGCCAGCGCAGGGAAGCGCGTCACGAACTTGTTGAAGTAGGGAATGACCACTGCAACTTGCGTCTGCTGCAGCATGATTTCCGACAGCCAGACGCGATACGGCGCGCGTGGATGCTGCCATGGCAGGTCGTGACGGCCGTGGCCGTCGAACCAGTGCAGCAACGGGGCGACAAAAGCGTCAGCGGATGAAGCGGCGAGATCTGCGGGCATGAGGTCTGCTGGCGGTAATGGAGGGCGGTGCCGGGCACAAGCGTGATGTTGCGGTGGCGAGCTCAGCGCAGTGGAAACGCCATGCCGACCCGGCACTGCTGACAGAACAAGCCTTCGTCGCCAGCCCATGCGGTGCCCGAGGTGCGTGGTACCAAGACACCGCCGCATCGCTGCACTGCGTTGCACTTAGCGAGGCGGGCATGGGGCGCGCGAACTCCAGCACGCGGTTGGCATGCGACCAGCCGTACGACACCTGCTGCACCGTGCAGCCGGCCTGCAGCGCGCTTGCAGGGGCTGCAGGCCGGCGGTCGGCCACTCAGCTGCCCAAGGCTTCCGGCAGCAAGGCGTCGACGAAGGCGACCGGGTCAAACACGCGCAGATCTTCCGGGCGTTCGCCGATGCCGGCAAAGCGGATCGGAATATTGAACTCGCGGGCCAGTGCGAACACCACGCCGCCCTTGGCGGTGCCATCGAGCTTGGTCACCACCAGGCCAGTGACACCCACCGCGGCATGGAACTGACGCAGCTGCGAAATGGCGTTCTGGCCGGTGGTGCCATCGATGACCATCAATACTTCGTGCGGCGCGGCGGGGTCGATCTTGCCGAGCACGCGGCGGATTTTGCCCAGCTCGTTCATCAGCCCGGTCTGGGTATGCAGGCGGCCGGCGGTGTCGGCGATCAACACGTCGGTGCCGCGTGCCCTGGCGGCCTGCAAGGCGTCGAACGCCACCGAAGCGGCATCGGCGTTCTGCCCTTGCGCGATCACCGCCACGCCATTGCGATCGCCCCAGGCCTGCAGTTGCGCGACGGCGGCGGCGCGGAAGGTGTCGCCGGCAGCCAGCATCAGGCTATTGCCCTCATCCTTGAAACGCTTGGCCAGCTTGCCGATGGTGGTGGTCTTGCCGACGCCGTTGACGCCGACGGTGAGCACCACGAACGGCTTGAGCGAACGGTCGATGACCAGCGGCTTGGAGACCGGCTGCAGCAGCGCGATGAGATCGGTGCGCAGGGCCTGGAACATCGCCTGTGCATCGACGAATTCGCGCGATTTCATGCGCTTGCGCAGGCCTTCGATCAAGGCGGTGGTGGCGCCGATGCCGACGTCGGCGGTGATCAGCGCGGTTTCGATTTCATCCAGTAGGTCGTCGTCGAGCTTGGGGTTGCGCGAGAACAGGCCGCCGAAGCTGCGGGCGAAGGTGCTGTTGCGCAGCCGTTCGCGCCAGCCCGGTTTGCCGGCCGGTGCGGCAGGCAGCGCGTCGCGCTGGCCGACGATGTTGTCGCTGTCCTGGGTGGTCGGCAGCGGTGCGCTGACGCTGGCCTGCGCGGTGACCGTCGGTGCGGCACTTGCCGGAGTCGCAGCAATTGGAGCTGCGGTAGGTACAGCGGCGGCAGGTGCAGGCGTTGCGGACGGCGGAACGACGACCACGGGCGTGGTGACCGGCGGTGCAACCACGGCGGGCGCCGCGCTTTGCGGCGGCGTTACCGGCTGTGCAGGCGCCGCGTCAGGCGGCGTCGGTGTGGTCTGTGGCTGTACCACCACCGGCGGCACCACCACAGTGACCTGCGCGCTTGGCGCGCTGGCGGGAATCGGGTCGGGTAGCGCCTGCAATGCGGTCGGCGCAGGCGCCGCCGGGGCTGCAGGTGTGCTCGGAACGGCAGCAATGCTCTGCGCTTGGCCTGTGCGTGCAGCGATCTCCTGCGCAAGCTGGTCGGCAGGCGTGGCGGCAGGTGGCGGCGCAGCGACCGATGCAGGTGCTGCAGGAGCAATACGCGCCGCAGCGGGAGTGGCTGGAGCGACAACCGGCGCTGCGGCTGTGTCTATGCCTGTTTCGGCATTGGGCATGGCCTCGACCGGCGATGCCGGGGGGGCGGCAGACGGTGCGGTAGGGAATGCGGCTGCCAGTTCTTCCAGGCTGTAGCGCGAGGTACGCGAGGTACGCGAGGTAGCCGAGCTGTCGGGCGTGGTTGGCTTGTTGCGGCGAAAAAAGCTGGCCATTGGCAACGCGGTAGGGGAAACCGGAAATTCTATCATCCGGGCCTTCTGACGCCTTGACGCGCCCTTCAGCGCAGTACGTTGTGTGAGTGCATTGCATGGACCGCAGCGCCACTTGCGTAGCAACTCAGCTGCGGTCGCCAGCGCCAGGCGAATCCTGCCGAATTCGGCATTTTTGCCGGCGATGTGTCAATGCGGACTTCTGCGCCTATAACTGACCTTTGAGCGCGCGGTAATCGCGTGGCGTCATGCCGACGGTGGCCTTGAACTGACGCGCAAAGGCGCTCTGGTCAGCAAAGCCGCAGCGTTGACCGATACTGGCGATGCTGTCGTCGCCGTACAACAGCCGCATCGCCGATTCGATGCGCAACTTGGTCAACAGTTGCTGCGGAGTGACCTGAAATACGCGGCGGAAGTGGCGTTCCAGCTGCGCCACCGACAGTCCGGCCAGGTCGGCAAGGCTTTGCACGCGCAGGTTGTCGCCGAAGTTGGCCTGCATATGTTCCATCACCTGGCTCAAGCGTTCGTAGGCGGAGTGACGGCTGTCGGGCTGGCCCAAATCGCGCGAGATGCCGACCACGCCGATCACCTCATTGGCCTCGCATAGCGGGCGTTTGAAGGTCAGGCACCAGCCCGGCAGGCGATTGGGATACAGGTGCACTTCGAGCTGGTTATCGATGAGCTCGCCGCATAGCACGCGGCGGTCCTGCATCATGTAGCTGCCGCCCAGCGGCAAGGGGAACACTTCCAGCGGCGAACGGCCGATGATCTCGCTGCGCAGCTTGCGCCCCAGCCGGCGCACCAGGGTCAGGTTGCAGTGGGTGTAGCGGCCCTCACTGTCCTTGATGAAGAACACCACATCCGGCAGTGCGTCGAACAGCGTCTGCATTTCCAGGGCGGGCAGGTTGAGGTCCATCAGGGTCATGGTAGCGGTCACGATTAGACGGCTGCACGAATGTGCAACCCAGCGATGATCCTAGCGCAAACGCGCGGCCGTGATTCGGGTTGGCCATTGTGCAGATTTCCGCATTTCCAATTCGCATTGGACGCTAGTCGTCCGCAGGCCGGCAGTGGGAGCATGGGGCATGCACACCATCGACGTCATCGACTCCCATACAGCCGGCGAGCCTACCCGCGTGGTCCTTTCCGGCTTCCCCGACCTGGGCGATGGCGACCTGGCGCAGTGCCGTGAGCGCTTCCGCAGCGGGTTCGACCATTGGCGCAGCGCCATCGCCTGCGAACCGCGTGGGTCGGACACCATGGTGGGCGCCCTCTTGCTGCCGCCGCGCGACCCGAGCGCCTGCACCGGGGTGATCTTCTTCAATAACGTGGGCTATCTGGGCATGTGCGGGCACGGCACCATCGGGGTGGTACGCACCCTGGCCGAGCTGGGGCGCATCGCGCCGGGCCAGCACCGGATCGAGACGCCGGTGGGTACGGTCGGGGTGGCGCTGGCCGAGGACGGCACGGTGTCGGTGGATAATGTCGAGAGCTATCGCTTTGCCAGCGGCGTGGAGGTCGAGGTGCCGGGGCATGGCCAGGTGCGTGGCGACGTGGCCTGGGGCGGCAACTGGTTCTTCATCACCGAACAAGCGCCGTGTGCGCTGGATCTTGCGCATCAGCGCGAGCTGACTGCCTATACCGAAGCCATCCGGCTGGCCCTGGAGGCGGCCGGTCTCACTGGCGAGGCCGGTGGCGAGATCGACCATATCGAAGTCAATGGCGCCGCGCCTGACGGCAGCGGTGTGGCCCGCAATTTCGTGCTGTGCCCGGGCTTGGCCTATGACCGCTCGCCGTGCGGCACCGGCACCAGCGCCAAGCTGGCGTGTCTGGCGGCCGACGGCAAGCTGGGCGAAGGCGAGCGCTGGGTGCAGCAAGGCATCCTGGGCAGCGCCTTCGAAGGCAGTTATCGCCTGAGCGGGCGCGGCATTGCCCCGCGCATCAGCGGGCAGGCGTACATCACGGCACGCTCGCAACTGGTGATCGACCCGGCCGACCCCTTCGCCTGGGGCATCGTGCCCTGATGGAAGGAGTGTGGCCCGCGCTGGTGGTTGCGTCGGCCACGCCGTCGGTCGATGCGGTGGCGGCTGCAATTGCAAAAACGTCTACGGCGCTGCCTGATTCGGCATCGGCGCATGGCTTGGGTGCCGACGCCGAATCCGGCTTCGCAACGTCTGCCGCGTCCACGCGACGCAGTTACGACCTGATCGTGATCGGCGCCGGCATTGTGGGCGCAGCCTGCGCCGAAGCCGCGGCGGGTGAGGGCTTGCGCGTGGCAATCGTCGAGCCGGGGCCGATCGGCGGTGGCTCCACCGCAGCGGCGATGGGGCACTTGGTGGCGATGGACGACGACCCGGCCGAGCTCGCGTTGTCGGCGTATTCGCTGCGTCTGTGGGAGCGCTTCGCCACGCTGAGCGAAGCGGAATTCAGTCGCTGCGGCACGCTGTGGGTGGCCCGCGATGCGCGCGAACTGGCGGCGGTGCCGGCCAAGATCGCGCGCTTGGCAACCGCCGGCCTGCATGCCGAAGCGATCGATGCGGCGCAACTGTACGCGCTGGAACCACAGCTGGTACCAGGCCTGGCTGGTGGCATGCGCGTGCCCGATGAAGCGGTGGTGTACCCGCCGCGGGTAGCGCGGCATTTGGTGAGCCTGGCCGGCAAGTCTGGCGCGCGGCTGTTTGCCGGCCGTCGCGTGGCGCAGCTGCAGGAGCGTGCGGTGCGTCTGGACGATGGGCAGGTGCTCTCGGGGCCGGTGTTGGTTGCCAGCGGTGTGGCCCTGCCGCAGTTGCTGCCTGAGCTGGCCGTGCGCCCGCGCAAAGGGCACCTGGTGATCACCGACCGACATCCTGGATTGATCCGGCATCAGTTGCTGGAATTGGGCTATGCGGATTCGGCGCATGGTGCCGACGACACCAGCGTGGCCTTCAATGTGCAGCCACGGCCCACCGGGCAGATTCTGATCGGCTCGTCGCGCCAGTTCGGCGAGCACGATCGCACCTTGTCGATGCCGGTGCTGCAGCGGATGTTGCAACGCGCGTTCGCGTACCTGCCGGTGCTGCGCGAGCTGCAGGCGATTCGCGTATGGACCGGTTTGCGTCCCGCCACGCCAGACGGGCGCCCGTATTTAGGGGCGGTGCCCGGACGGCACGATGTGTGGGTGGCTGCCGGTCACGAGGGGCTAGGGGTTACCACCGCGCTGGGGAGCGCGCGGGTGATCGTGGATAGCCTGCTCGGGCGCACCCCGGCCATCGACCCGGCGCCGTATGCACCGGCGCGTGCCATGCAAGGTGCGCCCGCATGAGCGCGACGGTGCGTCTGCACGTGGATGCGCAGTTGGTCGAGGTGCCGGCCGGTGCCAGTGTGGCGGCGGCCGTGGCGCTGGCCACGCTGCAGTTTCGGCAATCGAGTAGTGGACAAGCGCGCGCGCCGTTATGCGGCATGGGCGTGTGTTTCGAATGTCGCGTGCGCATCGATGGTGTCGGTCAGCAACGCGCGTGCCTGGTGGACGCGCGCGATGGCATGCAGGTGCGTACCGATGGTTGAGCGCGTGCTGCATTTCGATGTCCTGGTGATCGGTGCCGGCCCGGCCGGGCTGGCAGCGGCGCAGGCGGCGGCCAGCCAAGGTGTCCGCGTGGGCATCGTGGACATGCAGCCGCGTGCCGGCGGTCAGGTATGGCGCAGCGACGTGCAACACGGTGCGCCAGCCGATGCGCGCGCGCTGTTGCAGCAGGTGGCGGGCAACGCAGCGATCACGGTGTTGATGCGCACGCAAATTCTGCTAGCGCAACCGGGCTGGCTCCTGGCGGATGGTCCGGACGGCACGCTGCAACTGCATTACGCCGCGTTGGTGCTGGCCACTGGTGCGCGCGAATTGCTGCTGCCGTTTCCAGGATGGACCTTGCCTGGCGTCACCGGTGCCGGCGCGGCGCAGGCGCTTGCGAAGCAGGGGTGGCCGCTCAGCGGCAAGCGTGTGCTGGTGGCCGGCAGTGGCCCCTTGCTGTTGGCCAGTGCGGCGACCTTGCAACGGCATGGCGCACGGGTGCTCGGCATCCACGAACAAACCTCGGCAGCGGCGTTGCGCAAGTTCGCGCTGCAATTGTGGCGCTGGCCTGGTAAAGCCGCGCAGGCCGCGACGTTGCGCCTGCAGCTGCGTGCAGTGACGTATCGCCCCGGCAGCGTTGTGATTGCCGCGCATGGCGACACGCAGCTGCGCGAAGTCGAACTCGAAGGTCCCACCGGGCGCATGCGGATTGCCTGCGATCAATTGGCGGTGGGCTATGGCCTGGTGCCCAACACCGAGCTTGCGCAATTGCTGGGTTGCCAGCTGCAGGCATACGGTGCGCACCAGCAGGTGCAGGTGGATGCGCTGCTACGTACCAGTGTCACCCAGATATTTGCCGCCGGCGAAGCCTGCGGCATCGGCGGTCGCGATTGCGCATTGATTGAAGGTGCGATGGCCGGGCATATGGCCGCCGACGCGCCTGACGCGGCGCTGCGCCTGCAGCCACGGCGTCATGCTGCGCGTGCGTTTGCCGATCTGCTGCAGCAGCAATTTGCGCTGGACCCGCGCATCCGCACGCTGGCGCAAGCGGACACGCTGGTCTGCCGCTGCGAAGACGTGCCGCTGGGCGCGCTGGACAGCTTCAACGATGCACGCGATGCCAAGCTCGCGTCGCGCTGCGGCATGGGCGCCTGCCAGGGCCGCATCTGCGGCAGCGCGCTGGCCGAACTGGGGCGTTGCCCGCCCGATCTTTCCACCGACGCCGGCCGCCGGCCGCCGTTGTTCCCGGTCCGCCTCGCGGCGCTGGCCGACTCGTTCACTTCCGACTCGCAAGGGAATCATCCATGAGCATTGCTGCGTTCTGGCACGGCGTGTTGCCAGCCATCACCACCCCGTTCACCGCCTCCGGTGAGATCGATCACGACTTTCTCGGCAAGCACGCCAATCAGTTGGTGGATGCCGGCTGCACCGCGATCGTGCCGCTGGGCTCGTTGGGCGAAGCCGCCACCTTGAGCGTGGAAGACAAGCTGGCGATCCTGCGCACGCTGGTCACCGCCCTGAACGGCCGCGTGCCGGTGGTGCCGGGTATCGCCAGCCTCGCCACCGGCGAAGCAGTGGCGCTGGCCAAGGCGGCCAAGCAGATCGGCTGCGGTGGCTTGATGGTGCTGCCGCCGTACGTGTATTCCACCGACTGGCGCGAGATGGGCGCGCATGTGCGCGCAGTGATCGCCGCCACCGATCTGCCGGTGATCCTGTACAACAACCCGGTTGCGTACAAGACCGACTTCGGCCCGGCGCAGATCGCCGAGCTGGCTGGCGAATTCCCGAACCTGCAGGCAGTGAAGGAATCTTCCGGCGATGTGCGCCGCTTCGCCGCGCTGCAGGAATTGCTGGGTGATCGCCTGGCGCTGCTGGTCGGCATGGACGATGCCATCGTCGAGGGCCTGAGCATGGGCGCCAAGGGCTGGATCGCTGGCCTGGTCAATGCGTATCCGAAAGAGTCGGTGCGCCTGTTCGAACTGGCGCGTGACGGCGGTTACCCGGCGGCCAAGGAGCTTTACCACTGGTTCCTGCCGCTGCTGCGTCTGGATACCGTGCCCACCTTCGTGCAGCTGATCAAACTGGTGCAGGCAAAGGTCGGTATGGGCAGCGAGCAGGTGCGTGCACCGCGCCTGGTGGTGGCCGGTGCCGAGCGCGATGCCGCGTTGAACGTGATCGACCATGCGATCGCCACTGCGCCCAAGTTGTCTTGAGGACGCAATGACGCTGCCATCGCACGCTGTGCCTGCGGATGAGCGCAGGGTGTGGGTTGCGCGAATTCGCACCACGCGCCGGACCTGCGCGTGGTGCGATGCGTCGGCCGCTGCGGATGTGGACTCGCGTGCTGCATCCTCCTCACCTTTTTGGTCGGCCGCTGGCGCACAGTACGCAGGCCCTGCATTCCTGTCACCGAAGGTGCCGCAATGAACGACACGAACCATTCCAGTCCCGCGACCACAGCGCAGATCCTGCTAGGTGGCCAATGGCAACCCAGCTGTGCCGCCACCGGCAGCTTCCGCGCGGCAAACCCGGCCACCGGCGAACCGATCGGGCCGCATTTTCCCATCAGTGGTGCGGACGATGTGGAAGCGGCAGTCGTTGCGGCGCAGGCAGTGGCAGCGGAACTCGCGGCCGCGCCGGTCGAGCGCATCGCTGCCTTTCTGGCGGGTTACGCCGACGCGTTGGATGCCGATGCCGACACGCTGGTTGCACTGGCGCATGCCGAGACGGCGTTGCCGGCGCCCACACGCTTGCGCGGCAACGAACTGCCGCGCACCAGCGGACAATTGCGTCAGGCTGCCCAGGCGGTGCGCAGCTACAGCTGGACCCAGCCCATCATCGACAGCGCGGCAGATTTGCGCTCGCACCTGGCACCGTTGGGCAAGCCGGTGCTGGTGTTCGGGCCAAACAATTTTCCGTTCGCGTTCAATGCGATTGCCGGCAGCGATTTCGCCTCGGCCATTGCGGCACGCAACCCGGTCATCGCCAAGGCACATCCGCTGCATCCGGCCACCAGCCAGCGCATGGCGCAGCTCGCGCATCGGGCGCTGGTCGCGGCCGGTCTTCCTGCGGCAGCCGTGCAGTTGCTGTACCACTTCGACAATACGATCGGAGTGCGACTGGCTGGCGATGCACGACTCGGCGCGATTGGCTTTACCGGCAGCCGTGCCGGTGGGCTGGCGCTGAAGGCAGCCGCAGATGCCGCGGGCGTACCGTTTTATGCCGAGCTGTCCAGCGTCAACCCGGTGTTCCTGTTGCCTGGTGCGCTGGCCGAACGCGGCGACGCGCTCGCACAGGAATTCTTCGCATCCTGCACGCTGGGTAGCGGCCAGTTCTGTACCAATCCAGGCGTGGTGGTAGTGCCGCACGGTGCGACTGGCGATGCATTCGTGGCAGCCACCAAGGCACAGTTCGAAGCCGCCATGCCAATGGTGCTGTTCTCCGCGTCTGGCGTACACGGTGTGCAACGCGGAGTGGCGGACCTGCGTGCTGCCGGTGCCAGCATGCTGGCCGGCGGTCACACCGGCGAGGATGGCTACCGCTATGCACCAACCTTGTTGAGCGTGGATGCGCAGGCCTTCATCGCCAACCCGCACGCGCTGCAGGCCGAAGCCTTCGGCCCGGTGAGCCTGCTGGTGCGCGCAGCCGATGTGGCGCAAATGGCAGAGGTGGCTGCCGCTTTCGAAGGCAACCTTACCGGTACCCTGTACCGCGCCGCCGACGGTAGCGACGATGCGGCATGGCAGGCCATCGCCCCGGTGCTGCGCGCGCGGGTAGGGCGGTTGATCAATAGCAAGATGCCAACTGGCGTGGCAGTGAGCGCCGCGCAGAACCACGGCGGTCCGTTCCCGAGCACTGGGCATCCGGGGTTCACCGCCGTGGGCATGCCCGGTGCCATCCGCCGTTTTGCCGCCTTGCACAGTTACGACGCGGTGCCCGATGCGCTGTTGCCTGCCGAATTACGCCAGCGCAATCCGGGCGGTGTGCAGCGTCTGGTTGATGGGCAATGGAGCACCGCCGATCTTGGAGCGGGCGCATGAACAGCCAGATCGGCGGGCTGTCGCTGGAGCAGGCGCGCGCGCAGCTCGCGCCGTGGTCACGACGCGCCGCGCCGATCGCTGCGGACGAATACGAGCGCCGCATCGAGCGCGCACGTCGCTTGATGCGTACGCATGGCGTGGATGCCCTATTGATCGGCGCCGGCACCTCGCTGCGCTACTTCACCGGCGTGCCGTGGGGGGCGAGCGAACGGCTGGTGGCGTTGCTGCTGATGCTGGACGGCGACCCGGTGTTGATCTGCCCCGCGTTCGAAGAAGGCTCGCTGGATGCGGTGCTGAAGATCCCAGTGGCCAAATGCCTGTGGGAAGAACACGACGACCCGTATGCGCTGGTGGTGCAGGCTATGGACGAGCGCCATGCGCATGCCTTGGCGCTGGACCCGGGCATTGCATTCGCCGTGCACACCGGCCTGCGTGCGCACCTGGGCAAGGCAATTCGCGATGCCGGCTCCATCATCGACGGCTGCCGCATGTGCAAGTCGCCGGCCGAGCTGGCCTTGATGCAGCAGGCCTGCGACATGACCTTGCTGGTGCAGCGGCTGGCCGCCGGCATCGCGCACGAGGGCATCGGCACCGATCAACTGGTGCGCTTCATCGATGAGGCGCATCGCGCGCTGGGTGCCGACAACGGGTCGACCTTCTGCATCGTGCAGTACGGCCATGCCACCGCGTTTCCGCACGGCATTCCCGGTGTGCAGCACCTGCGCGAAGGCGAGCTGGTGCTGATCGATACCGGCTGCACCGTGCAGGGCTACCACTCCGACATCACCCGCACCTGGATCTATGGCGCCCCCGACGATGCGCAGCGGCGCATCTGGGACCTGGAACAGGCCGCGCAGGCGGCGGCATTTGCGGCAATTCGCCCCGGCGTGGCGTGCGAGGCGGTGGACCAGGCTGCACGCACGGTATTGGAAGCCGCAGGGCTCGGTCCCGACTACCGGCTGCCCGGCCTGCCGCATCGCACCGGCCATGGGTGCGGCCTGGCGATCCACGAGGCGCCGTATCTAGTACGTGGCAATGCGCTGCCGCTGCAGCCGGGCATGTGTGCCAGCAACGAGCCGATGATCGTGGTGCCGGAGCAGTTCGGCGTGCGCCTGGAAGACCATTTTTACGTGACCGACGGTGGCGCGCAGTGGTTCACACCGCCGTCGGTGGCGATCGATCAACCGTTTGCGTGAGCCTGCGCGGAGGCGTGATGTTGTAGGAGCGTGCTTGCACGCGGTGGGTTCTATCGATGACACCACGCGCGCGCAGGCACGCTCCTACGGCCGTCCTTGCATCGAGCGCTTCCAGCGCACCGTTTCTTTGGAGTGAATGCATGAAGCACCTGCGTCCTGTCGCCATCGGTCTGCTTGCAGCCGCGTTGTTCACCGCCTGCAAGCCGGTGCCGCCCGCAGCGGGGCAGGCCGCCACACCTGCCTCCGCCTCCACCAGCGAGCAGGCTGCCAAGGCCTTCGATGCGTTGCTGGACAAGCAGTGGCAGTACCAACTGCAGCACAACCCGGAGTTCGCCAGCATCATCGGCGACAAGCGCTACAACGACCGCTGGAGCGATTACTCGCTGCAGGCCGTGCAGGCAGATCGCACCGCAACAGCCGAGCTGCTCAAGCAGTTCGAAGCAGTGGATGCCAAGACGCTGGACGCGCAACGCCAGCTCAGCCTGCAGATGATGCTGGGTCAGTTGCGCGACAAGCTGGAAGGCATCGATCTGAAGACCTATGCGATGCCGCTGGAACCAATTGGCGGCATACAGCTAGCGCTGGCAGGGTATGGCGATGCATTCCCGTTTGAAAATGCCAAGGACTATCAGGATTACATCAAGCGCCTGCAGACCTTCCCGACGGTGATCGATCAGGTCATTGCGGTGTCGCGCCAGGGGGCAAAGGATGGCCTCACCCAGCCGCGATATCTATTAGAGCGCCTGCCCGAGCAGATCGACAAGATTGCCGCGCTGACCGGGGAGCAGAGCCCGTTCGCCTCGCCGTTGAAAAAGCTCGACGCTGCGGTACCGGCTGATCAACGCGACGCGTTGCGCAAACAACTGCTTGCAGCGATCGACCAGCGGGTGCGTCCGGCGTACGGCAAGCTGGCGGCGTTCGTGCGCGACGAATACGCCACGCAAGGGCGCGCGCAGGAAGGCGTGTGGTCGCTACCCGATGGCGAGCGTCGTTATCGCTACGCCATCCATACCCAGACCACCACCGACATGGCGCCGGAAGAAATCCACCAGATCGGTTTGAAAGAGGTCGCGCGCATCGAAGGCGAGATGACGGTGATTGCAAAGGCGCAGGGCTTTGTCGATCTGGCGAGCTTCCGCAAGTCAGTGGAGACCGACAAGCGCCACTTCGCCACTTCGGGCGAGCAGATTTTGCAGCAGTACCGCCAGTACATCGCGGCGATGGAGCCGGAGTTACCCAAGTTGTTCGGCCATCTGCCCAAGACGCCGCTGGAAGTGCAGGCGATGCCGGCGTTCCGGCGCACTGCGCCTGGCGCCGAATATTGGCAGAGCAATCCGGAAGGCACCAAACCGGCGATCGTGAAGGTCAACACCAGCGACTTCGCCAGCCGCACGCTGATCAATATCGAAACCACCGCCTATCACGAAGGCGTGCCGGGCCATCACCTGCAGATCTCGCTCGCGCAGACGCTGCCGTTGCCGCCGTTCCGCCAGCAGGCCGGCTACAACGCTTACATCGAAGGCTGGGCGCTGTATGCCGAGCGCCTCGGCAAAGAGATCGGTTTCTTCAAGGACCCGTACAACGATTACGGGCGTCTGTCCGGCGAGTTACTGCGCGCAAACCGGTTGGTGCTCGATACCGGTGTGCACTACAAGCACTGGAACCGCCAGCAAATGGTGGATTTCTTCCACGCGCATCCGTCCGACGACGAGCCCAGCATCCACTCCGAAACCGATCGCTACATCGTATGGCCCGGCCAGGCGCTGGGCTACAAGCTCGGCCAGCTGCAGATCCTGGCGCTGCGCGCGGAAGCGGAAAAAGAACTCGGCGAGCGCTTCGATGTGCGCGCCTTCCACGACGCGGTGTTGGGTGGTGGCGCGATGCCGCTGGCGATGCTGCAGCAACGCGTGCGGCAGTGGATTACACAGGCCAAGACGGCACCGGAGGCACAGCAATGAGTACCAGCAGCGCGTTACGTGTGAGCGCATTGAGTTTCTTGCTTGCAGCCAGCCTGAGCGGCCTTGCCCTGCCTGCACAGGCAGCCGACGCTGCTGGTGCGGCGACGCAGGACACCGCAGCGGCACGCTTCAAGGCCTTGTACACGCGCGAATGGCGCTGGCGGCAGGCCCAGGCGTCCGGCGCGGTGGATGAGGACAACCAGGTCACGCAGGAGCAGCAATCCGATCATCTGCCCAAGGTCGATGTCGCCACGCAGAACCTGCGCACGGCGTATTGGCAACACGCGTTGAAGGAACTCGATGCCATCCCGCAGGCGCAGTTGTCGGCCGAAGATCAGGTGAGTTACCAGGTGTACCGACAACAGTTGCAGGTACTGCTGGACCAGCAGCATTTTCGCGCCTGGGAAATGCCGTTCAACAGCGACTCGGCGTTCTGGAGCGATCTGGGGTTCAGCGCTGAAGCCAAGCTGCGCACGCGCGAGGATTACCAGCATTATCTGAAGATGCTGGCCGACATCCCACGCTATTTCGCCGAGCACACCGACAATATGCGCGCTGGGTTGGCGCGCGGTTTCAGCCAGCCTCGGGTCACGATGACCGGGCGCGACCAATCCATCGCCGAGGTGGCGCAGGCCAAGGGCGCGGCCAATCCGTTCTACGCGCCTTTCAAGAAAATGCCGGCGACGCTGCCTGCCGATGTGCAGGCGCAACTGCGCCAGCAAGCGGTCCAGGCCATCGATACGCAGGTGGTGCCGGCGTACGCCACGTTGCTGGACTTCATCCGCAATGAGTATCAGCCACGCGCACGCACCACGCTCGCCGGCGAAGCCCTGCCGGACGGGCAGGCGTACTACCGTGCGCAGATCCGCGAGTTCACCACGCTGGATTTAAGCCCCGATCAGATTCATCAGATCGGCTTGCAGGAAGTGGCCAAGCTGCGCGCGCAGATGGACCAGACCATCGCTGCCAGTGGCTTCAAGCCGCCGGCCGGGCAGGCGGTGTTTCCGGCATTCCTGCATTTCCTGCGTACCGACCCGCAGTTCTACGCCAAGACCCCGGAAGAGTTGCTCAAGCAGGCGGCTTGGATCGCCAAGCGCGTGGACGCCAAGGTGGGCGATTACATCGGCCGGCTGCCGCGCCGGCGGTTTGCGATCGAACCGGTGCCGCCGGAGTTGGCGCCGTTCTACACCGGTGGCCGCGGCGGGCCGGGCATCTATTTGGTCAACACCTACAACCTGCCGTCGCGGCCGCTGTACAACCTGACCGCGCTGACCTTGCATGAGTCCTCGCCGGGCCACGCACTGCAGATGCCGCTGGCGGCAGAGGCGCAGGGCTTGCCGGAGTTCCGTCGTTACGCCTTCATCTCTGCCTACGGCGAGGGGTGGGCGCTGTATTCGGAGTATCTGGGCCAGGAAATGGGCATGTACGACACGCCCTATGACCGCTTCGGTTTTCTGACCTACCAGATGTGGCGCGCCTGCCGCCTGGTGATCGACACCGGCATCCACCACAAGGGGTGGACGCGCGAGCAGGCGCAGGCCTACCTGCGCGACAACACTGCCTTGAGCGAGCACGAAGTGACCACCGAAGTGGACCGCTATATCGCCTGGCCGGGGCAGGCGCTGTCGTATTACCTGGGCGAGTTGAAGATGCTTGAGCTCCGCCACAAGGCAGAAGCTGCACTCGGGGAGAAGTTCGACCTGCGCAACTTCCACGATGCGGTGCTGCAGACCGGTTCGGTGCCGTTGCCGGTGCTGGAAGCACGTATCGACCGCTTCATCGCCGATGGTGGCGTGTCGCCGTATCCAAAGGACGATGCTGCAGATACATCGGTAGAGGCGAAAGCGGCTTCCAGCGACTGACGCGTGCGCGCACGGCATCGCGTTACTGCAGTAACTGCGCTTTCTACACTTCGGGGCGACGGATGACCACACACGCTGCGACCACGCAAGGCAAGTTCCACAAGCGGCTTAGCCTGACCGACCTGACCTTTATCGGGCTGGGTTCGATCTTCGGCTCCGGGTGGTTGTTTTCGGCCAGCCACGTGTCCTCGATCGCAGGACCGGCCGGCATCGTGTCGTGGATTTTGGGGGGCATCGCGGTGCTGCTGCTCGGGCTGGTGTATTGCGAGCTCGGCGCGGCGTTGCCGCGGGCGGGCGGGGTGGTGCGCTACCCGGAGTATTCGCATGGCGCCTTGCTCGGGTCGCTGACCGGCTTCATCACGCTGATCGCGTTTTCCAGTTTGATTGCGATCGAAGTGGAAGCCGCGCGGCAATACGCAGCAGCGTGGTTGCCATGGCTGAGTCAACCAGATAGTACGCACCCCAGCATCTGGGGATGGCTGGCGCAGTTGGCATTGCTGGTGCTGTTTTTTCTGCTCAACTATTTCAGCGTCAAGACGTTTGCCCTGGCGAACAACATCGTCAGCATTTTCAAGTTTCTGGTGCCGGTTCTGGTGATCGTGCTGCTGATGAAGCAGTTCAATGCAGGCAATCTGAGCGTGCATGGGTTCGCACCCTCGGGCATGGCAGGCGTGGAAGCGGCGATCTCGGCCGGCGGCATCATCTTCGCCTATCTGGGACTGACCCCGATCGTGTCGGTGGCCAGCGAAGTACGCGATCCACAGCGCAATATTCCGATCGCGCTGATCCTGTCCGTGGCGCTGTCCACGGTGATTTACGTGCTGCTGCAGCTGGCGTTTCTGGGCAGCATTCCGGCCGCGCAGCTCGCACAAGGCTGGGTGGGCATCGACAAGGCCTTCTCGCTGCCGTACCACGACATCGCATTGGCGTTGGGCATGGCGTGGCTGGCGGCCCTGGTGATCTGCGATGCGATGGTGTCGCCCAGCGGTACCGGCAACATCTACATGAATGCCACGCCGCGCGTGGTGTACGGCTGGGCGCGCAGCGGCGGGTTCTTGCCGGTGCTGACGCGGGTGGATCCGGTGTCGGGCATCCCGCGTCCGGCATTGTGGTTGAGCCTGGGCTTGTCGATTTTCTGGACGCTGCCGTTTCCCTCGTGGGAAACGTTGATCGGCGTGGTGTCGGCGGCCTTGGTGTTGAGCTATGCCGTGGCGCCGGTCACGGTGGCAGCCTTGCGCCGTAGTGCGCCGGACTTGCCACGCCCATTTTTCGTGCGTGGCTTGAGGGTGTTGGGGCCGCTGTCATTTATGGTGGCGGCGCTGATTGTGTACTGGTCCACCTGGCCGACCTTGTCGTGGCTGCTTGGCTTGCAGGTGCTCGCGTTCGCACTGTACATACTGTATCGCTCGCCCTCGCGCGAGGGGCGCACGCGCTTGTTGCGGCAAGTGCGTGCATCGTTGTGGCTGATCGTGTTCTTCGTGCTGGTGATGCTGGTGTCGTGGGCCGGCACGTTCGGTGGACACGGCTGGATCGGGCATCCGTTCGATACGCTGAGCGTGGCAGTGATTGCGTTCTTCATCTATCACTGGGGCGCGCGCAGCGGTTTGCGTAGTGATGAGCTGGCGTTGGAGGAGGACGATGGTGAATGATGCGCGCCGCAGCGCAGTTGGTGTGTGTGGGTGGCGTGTGTTGGCCGCGTGCGTGATGGTGGTGTCGGGTGCGGTGCAGGCTGCGCCCAGCGTTGCCGACTATCAACGCTCGCTGGGTCTACGCGAGCAGTGGATCACGCTAACCGAGAACGTCGCCTGGCCGGCGCAGTGGCAGGACGACGGCAGGTTCTACTACCGCAAGACGGTGCCGGGCGGCTTCGCATTCGTCAGCGTCGATGTGACCACGCGACAGAAGCAGCCGGCGTTCGATCAGGCGCGCGTGGCCCAGGGCTTGCGTGCGGCAACCGGAAACGCCTATGCGCCGCTGCGTCTGCCGTTCGAGCAGTTTTCGTTCTCGAAAGAGGGCGAGCGCAGCGATGGCGCGATTGTCTTCGCACTCGAAGACGCGACTTGGCGCTGCACGTTGATCACCTATCACTGCGCGCCCGATGCACGGCCGCAGTCACAAGCACGTCCACGCGGTTTCGGGGTGGTGCGGGACCCGCGAGTGCCGGCGGACACCACGCCGCGTCGTTCGCCAGATGCCACCTGGGAGGTGCTAGCCGATGGCTGGAACCTGATGCTGCGTCGTGTCGCCGATGGTCGGGTGACCCGGCTCAGTAGCGACGGCCGTGCAGATGATTACTTCGACCTGGAGAGTGTTGCCTGGTCGCCGGATTCGCAGCAGCTGGCGGTATACCGCGTGCGTCCCGGACTGGCCCGCCGTGTCACTCGGGTGGAGGCCGCGCCTGCCGGTGGCGGGCAGCCGGTCGTGCACACCCAGCTCTATCCCAAGCCGGGCGATGCGGTGGATGTAGAGCGGCCGGTGCTGTTCGCGCTGGACGGCACACGGCGCGATGTGGACACGGCGTTGTTCGCCAACCCGTATTCGCTATCGCCGCTGCAATGGCGCAGCGATGGCCGCACTGTGGCGTTCGAGTACGTGCAACGCGGCTTTCAACGCATGCGCGTGATCGCAGTGGATGTCCGCACTGCGCGCGCGCACGTGGCAGTCGGCGAAGACGCACGCACCTTCGTGTATGCCGACCGCAGCTTTCGCCACGATGTCGAGGGGCGCGGCGATCAGGTGCTGTGGATTTCCGAACGTGACGGCTGGCGGCACCTGTATCTGTTCGATGGGCGCAGCGGCAAGGTGAAGCGCCAGCTCACCCGCGGGCCGTGGGTGGTGCGCGATGTGCTGCGCGTGGACGATACGCAGCGCCGCATCTGGTTCACTGCCAGCGGCATGGAGGCGGGCAAGGACCCGTACGACCGACAGCTCTACAGCGTGGATTTTGACGGCCACCGGTTGACTCGCCTGACCCATACCGATGCCGACCACGATGTCGCGATTGCCGACGACGGCCTGCATTACGTCGACGTTTACTCGCGTCCGGACCTGCCGCCGGTGATGGAGCTGCACGCCATCGATGGACAACTGCTGCACACCGTGGAGCGCGGCACTATCGACAAGCTGCAGGCCGCCGGCTGGCGCGCGCCGGAGACCTTCGTGGCCAAGGGGCGCGACGGCACCACCGACATCTGGGGCATGGTGGTGCGACCGCGTGATTACGACCCGCGCAAACGCTACCCGGTGATCGAAAACATTTACGCCGGGCCGCATGATTCCTTCGTGCCCAAGACGTTCTGGCCGTTCGGTTATCACTCCGGCGGCGACAAGCAGATCGGCATGCAGGCGCAGGCCGATCTGGGCTTCATCGTGGTGATGATCGACGGCATGGGCACCGCCAATCGCTCCAAGGCGTTTCACGATGTGGCGTGGAAGAATCTTGGCGATTCCGGTTTTGACGATCGCATCGCCTGGCATCGTGCACTGGCGGCCAAAGATCCGTCCTATGACATCAGTCGCGTCGGCATCTACGGCGCGTCGGCGGGCGGTCAGAGCACGCTTGGGGCACTCGAACGTCACCCAGAGTTTTACAAGGTGGGCGTGGCCTTCGCTGGCTGCTACGACAACCGCATGGACAAGATCAGCTGGAACGAGCAGTGGATGGGCTGGCCGGTGGATGCGAGCTATGCGGACGCGTCCGGTGTGGTCAATGCGAGCAAGCTGCAGGGCGATCTGCTAATGATCGTCGGCGAGCAGGACAGCAATGTGGACCCAGCGTCCACCGCACAAGTCGTCGATGCCTTGATCAAGGCCGGCAAAGAGTTCGATCTGCTCAACGTGCCGGGTGGCGAGCATTCGGTAGGCCGCTCCAGTGGCCCGATCGATTACGTGCAACGCCGCCAGTACGACTTCTTCGTGCGCCATCTGCGCAACGAACCCACGCCGCACTGGAATTGGCTGCCATCGGAGGCGCAATGATGCGTTTTTCTCTTCGATTCAGGGCATCGCGGCGCAACCGGGGTGCTGGTCTGCTATGGTCGCTGGCGTTGCTTGCGGTCAGCATGCCGCTGCTCGCCACGGCAGAGGAACTGCCGCGCTTGGTCACCAAAGACGGTCGCCATGCGCTGTTCGTCGACGGTGCGCCATATACGATCCTGGCTGCGCAGCTGCACAACTCCAGCGCGTGGCCGGCGGTGTTGCCGCACGCGCTGGACGATGTGGTGGCGCTGCATGCCAATACGGTGGAAGCACCGGTGTATTGGGAGCAGTTCGAACCGGTGCAGGGTCGCTTCGACACCACCAATGTAGACGCGCTGATTGCCGGCGCCCGCAAGCGCGGCCTGCGGGTGGCCTTGCTGTGGTTCGGCAGCTGGAAGAACGGCCAGATGCATTACGTGCCGGAATGGATCAAGCGCGACGAGGCCACGTACCCGCGCATGCGCGACGCCAACGGTGAGCCGGTGGATGTGTTGTCGCCGCATGTGGCCGCCAACATGCAGGCCGATGCGCGCGCCTTCACTGCATTGATGCAGCACCTGCGCAAGGTGGATGGCGACCGCCATACCGTGATTCTGGTGCAGGTGGAAAACGAGCCCGGTGCGATCGGTACTGTGCGCGATCACGGCCCGGCCGGTGAGGCGGCGTTCGCGCAACCGGTGCCTGTCGAAATCGCACGCGTGCTCGGCAAACCGCAGGGGAGCTGGCAGCAAGTGTTTGGCAGCGACGCGGCCGAAGCCTTCAATGCGTACGCAACGGCGGCGTATATCGAACAAGTGGCCGCCGCCGGCAAGCGCGCCTATCCGCTGCCGCTCTACGTCAACACCTGGCTGCGCTACAAGGGCAAGCGTTACCCGGGGCTAGACTATCCGTCAGGCGGTGCGACGGTGAACATCTTCGCGTTGTGGCGCGCGGCCACGCCGTCAATCGATTTCATCGGCACCGACATCTACACCAACGATTACACCGAATACACCAAGGTCATCGGCCAATACGCGCGCCCCGACAACCCTGCCTGGGTGTCGGAAACCGGCTTCGAAGCGGCCACCGCGCCGTATCTGTTCCATGTACTGGGGCAGGGCGGTGTCGGGTTTTCGGTGTTCGGCGTGGACGGCAACCAGGACAGCGAGGCCAATCGTGCCGCCGTCGCTGCGCATGCGGCCAATTTCAAGCTGTTGGCGCCGCTGCAGCGCGTGTTGGCGCAGGCCGCCTTCGATGGCCGCTTGCAGGGCATTGCCGAGCAGCCCGGCATGCCACAGCGCATCCTGCGCTTTGGCGATTGGCAGGCCAAGGTGTCGTTCGGCGCGCCGATGTGGGGCGACGCGCCGGCGATCCTGCCGGGCAACGACGACCACGCAGGCCGGCTGCTGGTGGCCCAACTGGGGCCGGAGGAGTTTCTGGTGACCGGTATGGCTGCACGCATTGAATTTTTCCGCGACGCGGCCGATACCCGTCATGGACAACTGTTGCGGGTGGAGCAGGGGCGGTATGTCGATGGGCGCTGGCAGGTAGAAAGGCAGCTCAACGGCGATCAGACCGACTACGGGCTCAACTTCGGGCGTGTGGATGCGGACGGTAACGTGCCTGTGGTGCTGCGGGTGCGGGTAGAGACTTACTGAGCCTTGCTGATCGTGTTGCCGACTTCCGCCTGTTATCTGCAATGGCTTGAGCCTTGTTCACATCCACTCACCGCCACACCGGAGCCACCATGAGCATCAGCAGCATCGCCAGTTCCGGAATGCAGGTCGCGGCCTTACGTCAGCAGGTGGCAGCCAGCAATGTGGCCCGCCAGCCGGTGGACGGCAGCCCACGTCAGTCTGTCGCGGCCAGCACGCAGGCCAACGGCGGCGTGTCGGCCAGCGTGGTCGATGCCAGCGCCGATCCATCTGCGCCCGTCACCGATCTGGTCGAAGGTCTATCGGCACGCAACGATTTCCAGGCCAACGCCACGGCGCTACGGCGCTCCGACGAGATGTTGGGTCGCTTGTTGGATGTGTTGAGCTAAGACGTTCGGAGTGGACGACGGCCGTTGTCGATCGGTTGTACCCGTTGCGCGGCCATCTGTTTGATGTCTGCACCAGTGAGGTCTGTCTGCTGCCTGGCTGCAAGGATCCGTCGAATTGCTTGGTGCGCAGAGGTTGCAGAGCAATCAGCGAATCGGTGTTCTCGCTCTCAATACAGATTGCCGCGACGGCTGTCTGCCCGCACCCCTGCGTCGTTCTCAGTCGGGGCGCAGCGCATCGGTCAAGCGTGCGCCGTCGGGCACGCCCAACCCAGTGTTGGCATCCCAGCCGGTGGATGCGCGGAAGCCGGCGTTGTCACCGGCGACGATGTCGCGGAACGCGTCAGGTTGGCCGTACAGGCGCGGTAGCACGAAGTGGGGTTGCATGCGGTTTGCGCCGTAGATGCGCGCCAGCAAGGCCGCCCATCACGGTGCAGCGGCGCTGGTGCCGCCCATCACGGCGGGTTGCCCGTTGATCGACAGGTAGTAACCGGTCTGCGCATCGGCGTTGGCCGCCACGTCGGGGACGCCGCGCATGCGCAGCTGGCGTGACTGATGCGGTGTATCGGTGAGATGCAGATCCTTCTGCCAGGCCGGGCATGCAAAGAACCTGCTTTCTCCGCCGCCGCCGTTCGCCCATGCCTGCTCGTTGGCGCTGTCCGCCGTCAGCTGTAGTCGAGTGCCGCCGCAGGCGAGCACGAACGGGCTGGATGCGGGAAAGCAGACGTTCAATCCTGGCTGCCCGTCGCTGGCGCCATCGTCGCCAGCGGCAATGCACACGGTGATGCCCATCAATGCGGCGGCCTGAAACGCACGGTCGTAGGCCTGGCGCGATTGCGGCGTCCATTGCGATTCGGTGAAGCCCCAGCTGATGGCGATGATTCCCGGGGAATGCTCGGTGTCGTGGATAGCGGCGTTGATCGCTTCCAGAAAGCCGTTGTCGGTGTTGGGCGCGAAATACACCACAAGTTTGGCACCCGGCACGAGTGTCCCGGCGATCTGGATATCCATCTGCGCTTGGACATCGGCATTTGCATTGCCATGCCTGACGGTGTTGGTGGCACCGTGCAACAGCACATCCACCAGCGTCGGCATGGGGACGTGCAACTGCGCGAAATAGGCGGCCATCTGCTCGCGTGCATAGCCGCCACCCAGCACGATGATGCCGATGCACTGCCCGTTACCGTCGTGCTCGGGAAAGCCGTATAGCTGCGCCAGCTGCGGCGGCGCGTACTGCATGATCGGGCTACCCTCCGGCGCTACCGGCGCGGGCGGTCGCGTCGCGGTTGGTAGGGGGGAGGTTGCGTCAGGCGCGCTTGGCAGCGTCTGCGCCTGCGGGCGCGCGTCCAGCCCCGGCACGGCGGTGACGATGCCGGTTAATGCCTGCCTGCGGCATCGACACCGGGCCGGTGCGGCCGCGATAGCGCACTGTGCCGTGTACGTAGTCGCGCAGGCTGACCTGGAACGCGGCTTCGCACTGCTGCACGGTGCCTTCAAGAATGACGGTGCCGCTGTCTGCATGCGAACGTTCGACCGCTAGGCCATAACTGGCGGCAAAGTCGGCAACGGCCTGCAGATCTGCCGCGCTGGCGGCGAAGCGTTCGCTGAACTCCGCGCGCGTCAATGCAACCGGCAGCGTATTGGGCTGCAGTTGCAGCAGCATATCGGCAGCGGCATTCAACGCCGGCATGCGCACCGCGAGTAGGACACGCAGTCGTTCGTCCTGCGGCGGTTGTCCGGTCTCGATGGTCGAGGGTGCGGTGTGGCGCTCACTGCCAGCGAGGATCGTATGCATGCGGGGGGAGCACTCCATCGAGGTGGGTGAGCCGAGGTGGTTGATGCAGATCGAACTGTGGCCGTCGCATGCTGCACGAACACTGCAGCACATACCGCTGCCAGCCGCACGCCATTTTGCATTCAAGGCCAAGCGCTGGTGATGGATGCGGCCGGTGCCACGTGCGATGGACTAAAATGCGAAGCGCTGACGCATTGAGTGGTGCACCACTGGTCGATGGCACGTCGCGGCAGTGGTGCAACAAGGCCAGCATCGCGCGCGCGCCTCAGATGCTGCGACAGCGCGCCGCGTGCTGGGGAGTGCTGGCGGTCTGGCGCATCCAGGGCTGCTGCGGGCACAACGGCAAGCCGTCCACGCGCCGTGGCGATGTGCAGATTTCCGCACGGGTGTCTGACCGCTGTCACAAGACGTGCCGCGTGAAGGCGCGCACGATGGGCAACGATCATTTGAGGGCGCACCGATGGACCGTAGAACCTTTCTGCGTCAGGGGATGGCGGCCACTGCGGCGGTTGGTGCGGGTGCCGCACTGGTCATGCCGGCCACTGCCGCCGCTGCAACGGCGCTGCCCGCGCACGCACTTCCCCGCCTAGAACCGCTGCCTTCGGCGGCGCATGTCGGCAGTACGCTGTGCAGCTTCACTCACCTGCAGCAGCACTGGACAGTCTACGAGCATCTGGACGACGCGCAGGGCCAGCTCACGTTGTGGAGCGACAGCGGCATGCTGCGGCTGGACAAGCGCACCGAGCCGGCCTATCCGGCCGAGGGCAAGCCATACTTCGGGCTGCCGCTGGCCCAGGTGGCGATGGCCGATGCCGACCTGCTGGCCGACCGCCTGCTGCGTGATGGCGACCCGGACGAAGCACAGGTGCGCGATGTGGCGCCGCCGCCGGCGTCCTTGCTCGACCCCAAGGACAACGGTGGGCGCTGGCCGTGGACCACCTTCGTCGGTACGCGCGAAGCGCTGGACACCATGCCGATCCTGCCCAATGGCCGCAGCCGCACTTCGCGGCCGGAACATGCCTTCACCGAACTTGGCGAGGAGGCGCTGATCAAACGGCGCGAAGAAGGCATGTTGGGTGGCTGGATGCCGGCGGTGCGCAAGGTGATGCGCCGCGAGGGCGAGGCCGATGCCTGGTACGACGTGCTGGTGTTTGCCGATGTGCGTGCCAGCGACCGCTTTGTTGTGCAGACCTGGCACCGCACGATGCAGGTCCGCGGCGGGCAGATCGTGGCAGTGCACTACACGCACAGCTATCCCGCATTCGGCGACGTGCGTACGGCGGCCACTGCCGAGCAGTTCTATGCGGCGTTGATCGATTTCGCTGCGTATTGGCAGCAGGCATTGGACGGCACGGTGCAGGCGCAATTGCCCGATGCGAGCTGGAATGACATGGCCCAGTTCGCGTTCGCGCGCGAGCTGGTAGTGCGCCCCGGTGGCGACTACCCGAAGTACGGCGCGGTGGAGCGCGACTACTACGGCAACGAATACGATGGTTTCCAGGACACGTTTACCAGCTCGTTTTACGCCAATCTGGAGTGGGGGCGTTTCGCACAAGCCGCGGCGGTGCTGGACAATTACTTCGATGCGTTCGTACAGGACGATGGCTTGCCGAATATGCGCGGGCCGGAAGTGGGGCAATTCGGGCTGACCTTGTCGTTGCTGGCGCGTTATCTGCGTTACACCGGCGATGCGCCACGGCTGCGTCGCTTGCTGCCCAAGATCGCCACCACCGCGCAGGTGTTATGCGCCTTGCACGACCAGGCATTGGCGTTGCCGCGCACCGCACAGGGCCATGGCCTGCTGCACGGTTGGAACGAATCCGATGCCTGCCTGTTTCCCGATCCATCGCTATGGTGGAAGCCGTATTACGCCAATAGCGCGTTGGCCATCCGCGGCTGGGAAGACATCGCACAGGTGTGGAGCACGCTCGGTGGCGACACGGGCCAGGCGACCCGGTGGCAGCGCCGCGCGACGCAACTGCGTGCAAGACTGCAGGCCAGCCTGCGGGCCAATGTGCGTCGCGATCTCTCGCCGCCGTATGTGGGGCCGTTGCCCGGCACCAAACTGACCTTCCGCCAATCGCTGCTGCAGGAAAAGCCCAGCGAACAGCAATGGCCGCACCGTGCGTATGCCGAGCTGCTGCAGGCCGATGTGTTGCCGGACGATCTGGCCAACCTGGTGATCGATTGCGTGCGCGGCCATGGCGGCACCAGCATTGGCGTGGTTGCCAATATCGCGCCGCCGGAGCCGGGCAGCCGCGATCTGCTCGGTTTCATTTCCTATGGCTATGCGCAACAACTGCTACGGCTGGATCGCATCGAAGAATATCTGCTGTTCGTCTACGCGCACCGCTATCAGGTGCACACGCGCGGCAGCTGGACGGCCGGCGAGGTCAGCGGCATCACCGGTGGCATGCCGTTGTTTTGCATGCCCGCGCAGATGACCATCCCGCTGCTGCTGCGCTGGATGTTGGTCAGCGACGACAGCGTGGGTGAGCAGTTGTTTCTTGCCCGTGCGGTACCTCGCGCATGGCTGGGCAGCGGCGCGCCCGTGGGCATCACCGCTGCGCCAACGCGCTGGGGGACGGTCACGCTAACCTTGCGCAACGATGCTGCGGCGCGTTGCATCAGTGCCGATGTGCAGTTGCCGGAGCGCGCACCCAAACGCACCTGGCTCACCCTGCGTGTACCCGCAGGCACGCGCCTGCAACGCGTGCTAGTGGATGGCACGCCGGTGCGACCGCAAGGCCCGCATGCAGATCGCGTGGCCTTGCCCGGCGCTGCTGCATTGGTGAAGGTGCAGGCTTGGTACGTGTGAGCCCAGCGGTGCGATGATCACGCGGCGAAGCTGCTGCGATGGAGCTGCAGCTATCGCGCGCCACAGCGCCGTGCGCGTGCACGCGCTGTGGTTGTTCACAAGAGACCAGGGCACATCGGGTGGCCGTGTCGACATGTCGCTGCTCAGGCAATGCAGGCATACCCGGAAACAGGCGCAAGCACGCGATTTTCCGCATGTGGTCCGACTAAATTCGTCAAGACGGCGCGGCGGTGTTGCCGCAAGATTTTTTAACGCAACGCGTGTATGCCAAGGCACGCGCTCTCAGGGGAGAGCAGTGTCGTTGCAGTTGCCGTCCTTGCATTCGTAGATACCTGCTGTTGAGACGGCAGGCCGCCGCTGCAGTCTCTGTCGTGATCGATCTCCCATCTGTGCGCTGTGCCAGCGCGGCTTGGCCGTGCACGCAGGTGGGCCATTGCCTGTGCCAGCACAAGGATTTCCGATGTCGCCCAGCCGCACTGCTGTTGCTTCTAAGCGCCTTGCCTTGCAGATCACCATGCTCGCTAACGCGCTGATGTTCGCGCTAGCCGTCACCTCGGTGCCGGCCGCGGCGCAGCAGCGTAGCGATGGCGCAGACGATGCCACCCAGACGTTGGATCAAATCAACGTCACCGGCACCCATCTGCGCCGCGTCGATGCCGAAACCGCCAGCCCGGTGGTGGTGATCGACCGCCAGCGCATCGAAGACAGCGGGCAGAGCACACTGGGGCAGCTGCTGCAGCGCTTGCCGATGATGGCCGGCTTCCAGGCCGGGCCGGCGCTCAATTCCAACTTCAGTCACGGCCGCGCGCTGGTGTCGCTACGCAATCTTGGGCCTGAGCGTACGCTGGTGCTGGTCAACGGCCATCGCATGGCCGGACCTGCCAGTAGTGTGGCTTCGGCACCCGGCGTGGACGTCAATGCAATCCCCGCGGCGATGGTGGAACGGGTGGAAGTGCTCACCGACGGTGCGTCGTCGGTGTACGGCTCCGATGCGATCGGTGGCGTGGTCAATGTCATTCTCAAGGACAAATACGATGGCGTTGCTGCCACCGTGGACTACGCGCAGAGCACGCATGGCGATGCCAACCGGCGCACGCTCGGGCTGGAATGGGGCAAGACCTGGGATCGCGGTGGGCTGATCCTGGGGCTTAGTCGCAACTCGATGAACCCGGTGTTCAATCGTGACCGCGGTTATGCCGCCAAGGACGTGGTCTTTCTCGATGGCCGCGTCAGCGAAGTGCGCGGCGCCAATACCCGTGCCTTCCTGACCGACGGGCGCGTGCTGACGCCGGTGGACGGCGTCGCGCCGGGGCCGGTCGGCGAAGAGGCCTTTCGCCCCTACAGCCGCGCCACCGACAGCTACAACGTCTACGACGCGCAGTACCTGATCACCCCAATCGAACGCACCAACGCCTCCCTGCACGGCAGTTTCGACGTGACCCCGGCGGTGCAGGCCTATGTGGATGTCTTCTGGACGCGCAGCAAGACGGTCTCGCGCCTGGATGCCTACGGGCCGGAAATGCCGGATGCGGTGGACAACTACTACAATCCGTTCGGCGACCAGCTGGACGCCTACTATCTGCGCTCCCCGCAGGCCAATACGCGCGTCTACACCTCCACCATGTTCCAGACCAACATCGTTTCCGGTCTGCGTGGGCGCGTCGCCGATAGTAGCTGGCAGTGGGATGCGGCAGCAGGCTATGCGAACTACAAGGACACCTTGGTACGCACCGGGTTCTCGGTGACTTCCACGTTGAATAACGCAGTCGGCGCGTCGTTCCTGGACAGCGATGGAGTGGTCAAGTGCGGCGCGCCCGGTGCGGTGATTGCCGGCTGTACGCCGATCAACGTCTTCAATCCCAACGATCCGGCCACCATCGCCGCATTGCGAGGCACCCAGTTGGCGGTGGATCTGATCGACAAGAGCCAGATGCGCTTTGTCGATATCAGCGCCAATGGCGATCTGTTCAAACTGCCAGCCGGCGCGGTGCAGGCCGCGGTCGGCCTGGTCTATCGCACCAACAAGTTCGCCCAGGGCACCAGCAGCGCGGTCGCTGCGGCCGATGCCGATGGCAATTGCGACTACAACGACGGCTGCATCCTCAAACAGGGGCGCGACGAGTCGGTCAGGGAAGCCTATGCAGAATTGCTGGTGCCGCTGCTGAAGGATGTGCCGCTCGCCAATGTTTTGAACCTGAATCTCGGATCGCGCTATTCCAAGTACGACGCCTGGGGCAACACCACCAACAGCAAGGTCGCGATCGAATGGCGGCCGATCGCGAATCTATTGATGCGCGCCACCGGCTCGCAGGTCTTCCGGGCGCCGGCCTTGGGCGATTTGTATGGCTCCCCGTTCAATGGCGTGATCGACACCACCGACGATTTCAGGGACCCCTGCAACGGCTACGTCGGCGGTGGCAATCCGGCCTGCGCCAATGTGCCCAACGATGGCAGCTTCACCAACGCCGCGCAGTTCAATGTAGTGACCTCCGGCGCCAACAATGTGGGCTTCAAGCTCAAGCCCGAGCGTGGCCGTTCCTATAACCTCGGGTTGGTCTACGATCCGGATCAGATACGTGGGTTATCGCTGAACGTGGACAGCTGGCGAGTCGTGCTGGACGACATGCTGAGCGGTGTCGGCTTGCAACAAGTGGTCAGCGATTGCTTCGACGGCAGTGAAACCGCGTTCTGCCCGCTGATTCAACGCGATGCCGCGGGCCAGCTGACGCGTGTGTCGGTGCCGTTCGCGTACAACAGTGGCAAGGTGGATATTCGCGGTTACGACGCCGGCATCCATTACACGTTGGCCGAGACCGCCTGGGGCGCATTTGTGGCCGGGCTGGATGCCACGTTCTTTTCCAGCTATCGCTTTGCGGGCGATGCGCATAACTACGTTGGCGAAAATTCCAGTTGGGGCAACATGCCGCGCTGGCGTGCGGTCGCTAATCTGGCCTGGGACAAAGGCCCGTGGCATGCGAGTTGGAACACCCGCTACCTGGGTCGTACCGTCAACGGTAGCCAGTACGAAAATTTCTGCGCCGACACCAATGCCGATGGCAGTTGCGCCTATTTCCGGATCGGCTCGGTGGTGTATCACGACGCCTCGTTGAGCCGGAAGATTGCATCGCTGCACAGCACGCTGGCGGTGGGTGTCGACAATCTGGGCGACCGTAAGCCCCCACGGTTCTACAGCTACTCCAATGCGGCCAATACCGAAGCGAGCACGTATGACACGCTGGGGCGGTATTTCTGGAGCCGGCTACGAGTGGAGTTTTAGACGCGGCTAGCAAAACAGAGCGGGCAGTCGTCGGGCGGATGTGAGGGGGACGCGGAGGTGTTCGCTTTGCATCGCTGCACTTCGTATTGACGCAGGTGTTGCCAGCGCAAACAACTATGGTGAGGCGGGCTGCAGTACAACGGTTGCGATGCAGTGGGGGAGTAGTGCAGCTGTCTATTGTCCGATGCGCGCCAGCCGCCGCATCGATCGCGCTGTTTTGCACGCTAAAGGGATGGATGCATGAGGGATTTACGCTGGAAGTCGTTCCTGGCTCGGCACCGGCGCTGGTTGCGCTTGACCCGGCGCAGCGGCGCTGCAGCGCTGTTGTGGACATGCATCATGCTTGGTTGGCCACTTGCAGCCGCACAGGAAGCGCCGATCGCTCAGCCCAACGCAATGATCGGCGAGCCGCTGTTTCGCGGCCTGGACCACCCGATGCCCGACAGCGCCGTGCCGTTTGCGCCGGGCGGGCACCTGGCGAGGATCTACGCTGCCGATGTTGCGCATGGGGCAGGGCAGGCGCCGGGCAATGATTTCTGGATCGACCGCATGCTGGTGCGCGAGGGAACCGGCGGCGGCTTCGAGGATCGGAACGACTGGCTGTTTACCCGTGGTCGCGCCGCATATCTGACGTATCACGCGCCTGATGCGCCGGGATTCGTGGGGCAGGTGGCGTATTGGCATTCCACCGACTACGACGCGATGTTCCGCATCTACGCCACGCTGGGCAAGCGACATGTCCAATGGAAGGAGCGTTCGCAGCAGCGGCGGCAGACACCGAGTTATTTCACAACGGTGTTCGAAGATGCCGGCGTAGGCGTGCGCATGCGGCTGGTCAAGTACATCACCGAGCAGAACGTGGCGGTCGCCAGCGTCGTGCTGTCGAGTCTGGATGGGGCGGCGCACACGGTATCGTTGCAAGCCGTGTCGCCGATTGCGCAGCATGCCGATGGCAATGAGCTGACCGGCGCATTCGACGCCTATAACGCCATCACGACGGTCTTCCCGCGTCTTTCCGGCGATGGATTCCATGTCGAGGGGCAACGCCTGGTTCGCGAGATGGACATCCCCGCCAGCGGCGAAACCGCGGCAATCAAGCTGCAGCTCGGCATGCTCACCCGCGAGTTGCCCGAAGCGCGCGCCGAGTACACGCGCATTGCCGCGCAGACACCGCAGCAGGCCTACCAGCAGCACGTGGCCAGCTATAACCACTGGTGGGTGGACAACCTGCCGTACCTGGATACGCCCAACGAGAACATCAGCAAGAGCCTGTTCTATCGCTGGTGGGTGCTGCGCTTCAACTTTCTCGATGCCAACGTCCCCGGCAACGACTACCAGTTTCCGGTGGCCATCGAGGGCGTGCTTGGCTACGACAATGCCATCGTGCTAACGGCCGGGATGTTCCTGGACGATCTGAAATACCTGCGTAATCCGCTGTACGCCTATGGCACCTGGCTCAGCGCGGGCGAAACCGCCGGCGGCGGCAAGTACACCGACAACCCCGGCTCGCCGGAGAACTGGTCCAATTCCTACGCGCAATACATCACTGCCGCTGCATGGCGGTCGATGCAGATCCACGGCGGGCCGGTGGCGCTGGCGGGCAAGCTGGCACGCTATGGCAGCGGTGACGTGGATGGCGTGCTGGCCGCCTACGATCTCAATCACAACGGCTTGATCGAATACGACTGGGCGGCGATGACGGGTAACGATGCCGATGCGGTGTCGTTCGATTGGGCCGACCAGCATGGCCAGATCCGCATGGACCGCACCGAGAGTGCCTACGTCTACGCCAACGCGCAGGCGGCAGCGCAGGCCGCAACGCTCGCCGGCGATACCGCCACTGCGCAGCGCATGCAGGCCACTGCGCGCCGCATCCGCAAGGCCACGCTGGAGGTGTTGTGGCAGGATCACAGTGGCACCCCCGATTCGGTCGGCCTGTATGGCGACCTGCTCAAGCATCGCCAGGCCAGCGGCCCGCGGCTGGCGGTCGATTGGAAGGAAACCAACAACTACTATCCCTTCAGCGTCGGTTTGATGCCCAAGCAGGGCGATGCCGACTACGACCCCAAGTATGTGCGTGCATTGCGGCTGTTCGCCGATGCAGCGCAGTACCCGCTGTTTCCGTTCTACACGGCCAACCAGGTGGACATGCAGGCGCGCGGCAGCGGCTCGGATGTGGGCAGCAATAATTTTTCCACCATCAATGCGACCGTGGCATTCCGTTTGTTCGGCTCGGCACTGCGCGATTACCCCAGTCCGTATTTGAACGCGCAGAGCTATCGCAAATTGCTGTACTGGAACGCCTGGGCGCCCTATATCAATGGCGACAACCGCTATCCGGATCAGAACGAATTCTGGGCCAAGGGCAGTGCCAGCCGTGGCGGCAAGATCGGTTACCGCTCGTGGATCCACCACACCCAGCTGGGCGCGACCAACTTCACCATGATCGAGGATGCGATGGGCTTTCGCCCGCGCAGCGACGGCAAGATCGAGTTGTATCCGATCGATATCGGCTGGGATCATTTTGCCGCCGACAATCTGCGCTATCGCGACCGCAATCTGAGCATCGTCTGGGATCGCGATGGCAGCCACTACGGCGGGCGCATCCCGAAGGGCTATAGCGTCTATCTGGATGGCCGCCTGGCATTCCGCGTGGATCGGCTGGCACACGTGATCTACGACCCGACCAGCGGACAGGTCAGCGCCGCGCCGGATGCGGTCAATGGCAATGGCGCCGCGCAAGTGCTCCAAGCCCATCCTGCAACAGTGGCCTCGATCACGCAGGTGTCGTTCGCTGCCGGCACGCGGATCGCGCAGATCCTGGCCAAGGCCGGCGTGGATGTGACGTTGCCGCCAGCGAATAGCCGCAACCTGGCACAGGGTGCACGTGTCAGCGCCAGTTTTGCCGCAGCGGGGTTGCCGGCAACGGCGGCAGTAGATGGCAGTACTGCCAGTACGCCGTTCTGGGGGACCGCAGGCTCGCCGTCGGCCAGCGACTGGATCGCACTGGACCTGGGCGGCATGCGGACGTTGGATCAAGTGGTGCTGTACTTCTATCGCAGCTCGTCGCCGGGCGGTGATCAGAACGGCTTTCCGTCCGGAACGCAGCCTGGCTACGCAGCACCGTGGATCTACGCCGTGCAATATCAGGACAGCAGCGGGGCGTGGAAGAACGTTCCCGGGCAGGTGCGCGATGCCACGATGGCGGAAGGCAATCGCAATCGGGTGCGCTTTCCGGCAATCCATACCGCAGCGCTGCGCGTGGTGGTGACCCATGCTGGCACGGCGCGCACCGGCATCAAGGAAATCCAGCTGTTCGACAGCGGCTTGCCGGCGCCGGCGTTTGCGGGCAATACGCCGCCGCAGGTGCAGGCATGGCAGTTGGACACGCCGGGTGCTGATGGCGCGATGGTGGTGCAGGCGCGCGTCGGCGATGACGGCTTGCCCAATGGCACGCTGCAGGCCCGCTGGCGCGTGCAGCAGGCACCGGAAGGCGGCGATGCGGTGTTTGCCGATGCGGCTGCGCTGCAGACCTCGGTGCGTTTCACCCGTGCCGGGCAGTACACCTTGCGTCTGGTTGCCAACGATGGGGCACTGATGGGGCATGCCGATGTGCAGGTCAACGCACCGGCCTCGCGCCCACTGCAGAGCATTGCGTTGCAGGCCATGGCCAGCGTCAGTGCGCAACTCACCGGGATGCAGTACCGCGTGCAGGCCTTGAACGATGGTTTCATTCCACAGCCGGGCAGTTTTCCCAGTGGCAGCCTGCGCTGGGGCAGCTATGGGCTCGACCAGCCCGCAACGGTGTGGTTGCAATATCAGTGGCCGCGTCCAGTGCGTCTATCGTCCAGTGCGCTCTACCTGTGGAACGATCAGCCCAACGGCGGGGTGGGCGCGCCTGCCGGCTGGAAGTTGCAGATGCTGCAGGACGGACGTTGGCAGGACATCGTCAGCAAGAGCGGGTATCCGATTGCGGCGGCGGCCACCGGCGCGGCGAGCACCGCCAGCTTTGCGCCGGTGGTGACCACCGGGCTGCGCGTGGTATTGACGACCCAGACTACGGCCAACGGGCACGCCGCCATTGGCGTGGACGAATGGCAGGCGCTATCTGAGTTGCCCAAACAGATGGAGACGATCGATCTACGCACGGCTCCCGGTCAGACGCCGACGCTGCCGCAGGAGATCACCGCGTTCTTTGCCGATGGCAGCGTGCTGCCGGTGGCGGTGCAGTGGTCCGAGCTGGCCGCCAGCCGCCTGGGCCGCGAAGGTGCGGTGGAACTGCAAGGCCTGGTCGAAGGCGCGATTCCCGTCAAGGCCACCATCTGGGTACGCGCAACCCCGCCCGGGCAGATCAACACCGTGCAGCCGTTGCCGACGGTGACTGCGGTGGTCGGGCATGCACCGACGCTACCGGGCTTTGTCACGGTGCAATACAACGACGGCTCACGTGAACGCGTGCCGGTGCAATGGCCCACATTGCCAGCCGCGCGTTACGCACAGCCTGGGCAGATCCAGCTCACCGGTACGGCGCAAGGGCGTGCACCCACCCGGAAAGTGTCGGTGCCCCTGGTGTTGCAGATCAAGGCGGCGACGCCATGATGCGTCCGTTCTCATGTTTGCTGGTGCTGGCCTGCGGGTTGTTGCTGGCCAGCGCTCCGGCCTGTGCCATGCAGCCGCCGCAGGGAACGCCGCTGCACTCATCCGGTAATCCCATCCTCGCCGACGGCAGCGCATATTCCGCCGACCCTGCGCCACTGGTGGCCGACGGCAAGCTGTACATCATTGCCGGTCGCGATACCGCCGCTCCCAATCTCAATGCCTTCGTCATGCCTGGCTGGCAACTGTTCGTCAGCAGCGATCCGGGCAGCGGTGAGTGGACCCACTACCGCGATTTTCTTCGGCCCCAGCACGTCTTTGCCTGGGCAGACAAGCGGTATGCCTACGCGTCCCAGATCGTGCAGGGCCCGGATGGGCGCTATTACCTGTATGCGCCGGTGCAGCAGCGCGATTCGCCCAACGACGATCCTTTCGCGATCGGCGTGGCGGTGGCCGATAGTCCACTCGGCCCGTGGACCGATGCACATCCGCAAGGTCCGGTGGTCTCGCAGTCGGTGCCGGGGCGCAACGATATCCAGAACATCGACCCGACCGTGATGGTCGACGATGACGGACGGGTGTATCTGTACTGGGGCACCTTCGGCGCGTTGTATGGCGTGGAGCTGCAGCGCGACATGGTCACCTTCAAGGGGACGCCGGTCCTGGTGGACACGCTGGACGGCTATTTCGAAGCGCCCTGGCTGTTCAAGCGCAACGGCACCTACTACCTGGCGTACGCGGCCAACAACGCCGGTCGTCTTTCGCCATGCACGCCCACGCTGTATCACGCATGCATTGCCTATGCGAGCGCGCCAACCCCGCTGGGCCCGTGGACGTACCGCGGCATCGTGTTGCCGCCGGTGTCCTCCACCACCTCGCATCCGGGCATCATTGAATTTCAACGGCAGTGGTATCTGGTGTACCACACTGCCGACGCGCAGGGCGGCGGACATTTCCGCCGCAGTGTGGCCATCGACCGGCTGGAATGGGACGACAGCACCCAACCGGCCAGCATCCGCACCGTCGTGCCGACGCGGCGCGCCATGCCGCCGGCGCCGCCCACGCGCAATCAAGCGCCATCGGCCTACGCAACCGCGTCCAATGGTCCGGATATCCCGGTGCAGTACTGGATCGCCGCGCTCAACGACGGCATCGTCAAAGCCAATCCATTGCCGCCGGAGATGTGGGCCAGCTGGACGGACAACAATCCACCGCAGCAATGGCTGCAATACAGCTGGGCGCAACCGATCACCGTGGATCGCACGCGCATCGTGTTCTGGGCCGATCACCCCGCAGGTGCCGACGTCGGCGTGGCGCCGCCAGCGCGCTGGCATCTGGAATACCGGCACGCTGGGCGATGGCAGCCGGTGCAGCCCAGCGATGGGTATGGCACGCGCACCGATCACGATGAAGCGGTGTCGTTCGCGCCGGTGACAACGCGCTGCGTGCGCGTGGTGATGGATGCCTCCGGCAACGCGGCCAGCTACGCTGCGCTGGCGGTACAGGAATGGGAAGTGCTGGCACCACAGCCACAACGCCTGCCAGCTGCTACTGCCGCCGACAGCAAGCGTTGCGATGCGCCGTGAAACAGCTGACACAGCGCAGTGTGCGGCAGTCGCACCGATGCTGACGGTGCGCAGGCAGCGGAGCGCACTGGCGCGGTGTATGACGATTTGGATTTCATCGACCGCACGCATGTACGTCGCGAATGCGCACCCGTTTTTTCAACCGCCCTGACGCGCTCCACACCACACGGCAAGCAAAGGTTCGGATGCAGGTTGCCAGCGCACCGTGACTCCCTAGCGAGCTGCCGCAACGTACATCGCTTGTGTCTTTCGCAGCGATTGCAGTCACGGGCTCGGCCATCGTCCATCAATGCCAAGTTCTCGTTCCACTCATTCCATGAGGTCGCAGGTGCCACACATCCCCGCCATGCGCTTGCGCACCATCGCAGCGTGGTGCGTGTCTCTCGCGCTCATGCCGATCCTGTCAGTGACTGCAGCGCCTGTGGCCGCGCCCACGTCTGCGCAATACACGCAGGCACTGGGCTTGTCCAATCATTACGCCTCGCTGGTGGACCGGCAGCCCGCGGCACCAGTGTGGGTGGATGCAGGACATTTTCTGTATCGGCGTGGGGTGGCGCGCAGTCGCCAGGCGCCGGCCATCGAATACCGCCTGGTGGAGGCGGCCAGCGGCCGCAACACATTGGCCTTCGATCACGCGCGGCTGGCCGCAGCATTGACGCAGGCCGGTGCCAAGGCGGTCGACGCAGCGCGACTGCAACTTGAGGTGCCCACCCTGGAACAGCAGCGCCTGAGCTTCCAGTTGGCGAGGCTGGGCTGGCAATGCGATCTGCTGCGCTATCGCTGCACGCATGTGCCCGAACGCGACGTGCCGGCCGAATCGATGGACATGCGCCTGCCGCTCAAGCAGGGCGAACGCCAGGCCAAACTATCGCCGGATGGCCGTTGGCGGGCCTGGGTGGAGCAGGCCAATCTGGTCATCGCGCCGGTCGGCAGTCACGAGCACAGCGTGCTCAGCCACGATGGCAGCGCCGAGGATTACTACGCACTCGACAGCGTGGTGTGGTCGCCGGATTCGCAGCATCTGGCTGCGTATCGGGTCAAGGCGCCACCGCCGCGCAGGGTGTATTACATCGAATCGGCGCCAGCCGATCAGGTGCAACCGAAGTTGCATCAGCAGGTCTACCCCAAGCCGGGCGATGTATTGCCGGTGATGCAACCGGTGTTGTTCGACGTCGCCACGCTCGCTGCGCATCCGGTAGCGATGACCTTGCTGCCCAATGCCTTTACCCTGAGCGAGATGGTCTGGTGGAAGGACAGCCGCGGGCTCACCTTCGAATACAACGCACGCGGCCACCAGCTGTACCGGGTGATCGAAGTAGACGCACGCACGGCCGCCGCGCGCACGCTGATCGACGAAACATCCCCCACCTTCATCGAATACTCCGAGCTCAGCGGCGAGCATGAAAACGGCGGCAAGCACGCACGCCAAGATCTGGACGATGGCGCACAGATCGTGTGGGCGTCCGAGCGCGATGGCTGGGAGCAGCTCTATCTGTACGACGGTCGCAGCGGTAAGGTGATCCGTCAGATCACCCGTGGCGAGTGGGTGGTGCGCAAGCTCGATCGTCTCGACGAAGCCGCAGGGCAGGTGTACTTCACTGCCTCCGGCATGCAGCCCGGCGAGGACCCGTATTACCGCCACGCCTATCGCATCGGCCTGGATGGCAGCGGGCTCACTGCACTGACGCCGCTGGCTGCCGATCATGAGGTGCGCTATTCGCCGGATGGAACATGGATGCTGGACCTGTATTCGCGTGTGGATCTGGGCCCGGTACTGGAGCTGCGGCGCAGCGCAGATGGTAGCCTGGCACGCACCGTGGAGCGCACCGACCTAAGCCGCTTGCTGGCGGCAGGGTGGCAAGCGCCGCTGCCGTTCCATACCGCCGGGCGCGATGGCAAGACCGAGATCTGGGGCGTCATCTATCGCCCGCAGCAGCTCGATCCGCAGCAGCACTACCGGGTCATCGAAGATATCTATGCCGGTCCGCAGGGCGCGTTCGTCCCCAAGCGTTTTACCACCGCCACGCCGTCACTCACCGGGCTGGGGTTTGCGGTGGCGTCCATCGATGGCATGGGCACCAACAACCGCTCGCGCGCCTTCCACGATGTGGCCTGGCGCAATCTCAAGGACGCCGGGTTGCCGGATCGTATCGCCTGGCACAAGGCGGCCGCCGCGCACTACCCGTGGTATGACATCGACGGCGGTGTCGGCGTGTACGGCACCTCGGCAGGCGGGCAGAACGCCTTGGGGGCGCTGCTGTTTCATCCAGAGTTCTATGTGGCGGGTGTGGCCAATTCCGGTTGTCACGACAACCGCATGGACAAGATCTGGTGGAACGAACAGTGGATGGGCTGGCCGGTAGGCCCCTGGTACGCCGAATCGTCGAACGTAGAGAACGCCGCGCGGCTGCAGGGGCATCTGTTGCTGGTCACTGGCGATATGGACATGAATGTGGACCCGGCCAGCACCTTCCAGGTCGCCGACCGCTTGATCAAGGCCGGCAAGGATTTCGATCTGCTGGTCGTGCCCGGCGGCGACCACGGTGCCGGTGGCGATTACGGCAGGCGCCGTCTACTGGATTTTTTCGCGCGCTGGATGCAGCAAACGCCAACGCCGGACTGGAATCGCACCGCAGCAGCGCCAGCCGCACCGGCGCCGTGATGTGCGCCGCGGGTCACGTGCTTTGACCTGATCACCTGCGCGGCGCATCGAGGACGATGCCCCGATCCTTCCCGTCTTCATCCGCACCCCTAATCGCCGCACAGCAGTGCGCACGCGTGCGGGCTCGAGCGCGGTCAAGCCATCGACGCACGATCGTTCAGTTGCGAAACATGCTGTTTTCCGCATGCGCTGTCGCCAAATGCGACAAGACGTAGCGTCTACGCACAGGCACATTGTGACCAACTGCTGAAACTGGAGCGCATGGGCGCATCCAGTGCGACACGCACATCCTGCCTGACAACCCGCGTTGCTGCGCGATCGTTCGCTCGCCTGTGCCGCAGGTTGTCTGTGTGTCTGCACCACGGCCGTTGCCAGCGGTCCGCTGGAGCATGCGTCTGCCATCTACGTCCACCTGCGCTGCTGTCTGCCGGCACGGGCGTGCGTTGCCCATCGTTTGTCTGTCGTACCACTCAGGAGCCCTGCATGCCGATGTTGCCGTTGCCTTTTTCCCGCACCACTGGCGCAACCATGCGGCCGTTACCGAGCATGCTCACCACCGCGTTGTTGCTGGCGCTGTCGGCCGGTGCGGTTGCGCCGGCGTCTGCGCAGCAGGCCACCGGCGGCGATGCAACGCAGACTCTGGACAGTGTGGTCGTCACCGGCTCGCGCTTGCGTCGCGTGGATACCGAAACCGCCAACCCGGTGGTCACCGTCAGCCAGGAACAGATCGCTGCCACCGGCAAAGCGACCGTTGGCGATCTGTTGCAGGAACTGCCATCGATCGCCGGCAACGCCACGAACCCCTACACCAACAACGGCGGCGGTACTGGCGCTTCGGCGATCTCGCTGCGTGGCCTGGGCGACAAACGCACGCTGGTGTTGGTCAACGGCATCCGCCTGGCCTACAACGACGTCAACGCCATTCCGTCCAGCATGATCGAGCGCATCGAAGTGCTCAGCGACGGCGCCTCGGCGGTGTACGGCTCCGATGCCATCGGTGGCGTGGTCAACTTCATCCTGCGCTCTCGCTTCGACGGTGTGCAGTTCAGCAGCGACTTCGGTACCAGCAGCGAGCGCGATGGCAACCGCCGCAACTTCGCCCTTACCGCCGGCAAGACCTGGGAGCGCGGCAGCCTGATCGGCGGGCTGTCGTATCACAATATCGATGCCGTGTCGGCAGCAGCGCGCGATTACTCCAAGAACGCGCTGGCCCTGACCAATGGCCAACCGGTGAAGCAGGGCTCCTCCGCCACGCCTACCGGCACGGTCAACTTCAATGACGGGTCAGATCAATCACAGCTGCTTGCACAGTCCAATGGCTGCGGGCGCGTCACCCTCAACAGCGGCGTCAGCGGGCGCGCCGGCCCGAACGATTTCCACTGTTACAACGCCAGCGCGGACTCCTACAACTACCAGCCGTTCAATCTGTTGCAGACGCCGCAAAAGCGCACCAATGCCTTCCTGCTGGGCACTTACCGTTTCAGCGACGGCGTCGAGGGCTATGTCAACACCTGGTTCAGTAAAACCGAATCGGCCTCGATCATTGCGCCGATTCCGATCTTCTCCAATGGCGACAACATCCTGGTGTCGGCACAGAGTTACTACAACCCGTTCGGCGTCAATTTCGGCACCGATCGCACCACCGGCACCTCCTACAACGACCTCAATACGCGTGCCACCGTGCTGGGTAATCGCAGCTATCAATACAACACCTACAACTTTCAGATCAGCCCGGGCCTGCGCGGCCGTTTCGGCGACAGCTCCTGGCAATGGGATGCCACCTTCAACTACGGCAAGGTCAAGCAGAAGTCGATCAATAACGGCTTTCTCGACTATGCCGCGTTCAATCAGGCCATCGCCCCGTCGTTCCTGGACAGCGATGGCACGGTCAAGTGCGGCAGCGCGGGCGCGGCGATTGCAGGCTGCACGCCGCTGAACTTCTTCAACCTCAACGACAGCGCCAACCTGGCCACGTTGCAGGGCATGGTGGTCAATCCCATTGTCACCAGCGTGTACACGGTCAAGCAATTCGAGGCCAATGCCAACGGCACGCTGTTCGAGTTGCCGGCCGGTGCGGCCAGCCTTGCAGCCGGTATTTCGTATCGCAAGGAACGTTCTACCACCACCTCGGACCCACGATGGACCGGGGATGAGAACGGCCTGTGCGGAGTGATCGAATTCTGCTCGTCCACCTTGAGCGGCAGTTTCGATGTCAAGGAAGCCTATGCCGAAGCGCTGTTCCCACTGCTCAAGGATCTGCCCGGCATCAATGCACTGAACATCACCGTGGGCACGCGTTTTTCCGATTACAGCTCGGTGGGCAGCAAGACCAATAGCAAACTGTCGCTGGAATACCGTCCCATCGAAAACCTGCTGCTACGCGGTACCGTCTCGCAGGTGTTTCGCGCACCGAATATCAACGAGCTCTACACCGGTGTGACCGGCGATTCGGCAACCGTCAACGACCCGTGCAATGGCTACACCGGCGGCAACACGGTGGCCTGCGCCAACGTACCCACCGATGGCAGCTACCAACAATCGGACGGGCAGGTCTCGGGCAAGGCCTCGGGTGCGGCAGTGGCGGGCTACCAGCTCAAGCCTGAGACCGGCAAGTCCTACGACGTCGGGTTTGTGTACGACCCGCAATGGATCGACGGGCTGTCGCTGAGTGCGGACTGGTGGCGCATCGATCTGGAAGACACCATCACCACGGTGTCCGCGCAGACCGTGCTCAATCAGTGCTTCGCCAACTCGGCCAGCTCGTTCTGTGCGCTGATCCATCGCAATGGCAACGGCACCATCAATTACATCGCCGAGCCCACCGTCAACCTGGGCAAACTGTGGGCCAAGGGCATGGACTTCAACCTGACCTACCGCTTGCCCGCAATGGCCTGGGGGAATGTCACCGCCGGCCTCAACGGCACCTATCTCACCCGTTACGACGTATTGCCCGACACCACCGATCCCAGCTCGGTCACCATCCACAACGTCGGCCGTTACACCCAGGCCTACGGCAATTTTCCGCGCTGGCGCGCATTGGGCACGGTGAGCTGGGCGCTGGATGACTGGAGTGCGACCTGGCGCATCCGCTATGTAGGTCATACGGCTATCGGCAATTCGGATCCGGACCAGAGCCTGTCGGCCGATTCCAGCACGCCGACAGTGGTGCGCAACATCGGTGCGTACGTCTACAACAACCTGCAGCTCGGCTACAACGTGGAGCCGTGGCATACGCGCTTTGAAGTGGGCGTGGACAACATCGCCAACAAGCAGCCGCCGCTGTATTACTCCAACAACGTGGGCAATGCGAACACCGACGTGGCCACCTACGATCTGCTCGGTCGCTTCTATTGGGCGCGTGCAACGGTGAAATTTTGAGCGCGGCCATGTCGCCGCCGCTGTCGCGTAACGCGGCTGCTGCCCGAGCCGGCCGGGCAGCAGCAGACCATGTCGTCCAGATGCCCTGCAGCGCGATTGTCGGCCTGTGCTGTAACGGCGCGCGCAGTCCGCAAGCAGCGGCAGGAGCTAAGCTGACCCCATGACAGAGCCATCCAGCACCGAGCGCATCACCGACCGCGCCTTGACCCTGTCGCGGCGGCGTTTTCTGGCCTGGAGTAGCCTGGCGGTGGCCGCGGGCTTGCTGCGCTTCCCCGCCGATGCCAGCGCCGCCCAGCCTGGCCGCATGCGCGCGGTGCCGCTCGCCCAGGTCCGCCTGACGCCCTCGTTGTTCCTGGATGCGCTGCACACCAATCGCCGCTACCTGATGCGGCTGCAGCCGGACCGGCTATTGCACAACTTCGTGCTGTACGCCGGCCTCGATCCCAAGGCGCCTGCCTATGGCGGCTGGGAAGCGGACACCATCGCCGGGCATACGCTGGGCCACTATCTCAGTGCGTTGGCATTGATGCATGCGCAAACCGGTGATGCGCAATGCGCCACGCGTGCCGCGTATCTGGTGAGCGAACTGGCACGTTGCCAGGCGCATGCAGGCGATGGTTATGTGGCCGGCTTCACCCGCAAGAACGCGGCAGGCAAGATCGAAAGCGGGCGTGCGGTCTTCGATGAACTCAAGCGCGGCAAGATCGACCCGGCGCCGTTCTATCTCAACGGCAGTTGGGCGCCGCTGTATACCTGGCACAAACTGTTTGCCGGCCTGCTGGACGTGCATGCGCACTGCGACAATGCACAGGCGCTGCAGGTGGCGGTGGGCTTGGCCGGGTATCTGCAGGGCATCTTCGCGGCGCTGGACGATGCGCAGCTGCAGAAGGTGCTGTCCTGCGAATTCGGCGGCCTCAACGAATCGTTCGTCGAGTTGCATGTGCAAACCGGCGATGCGCAGTGGTTGGCACTGGCGCAGCGCCTGCATCATCACGCCGTGCTCGACCCGTTGATCGCCCAGCGCGACGAACTGGTGCACCAGCATTCCAATACCAATATCCCCAAACTGATCGGCCTGGCGCGCGAATACGAGGTCACCGGCGATGCAGCATCCGGCGCGGCAGCGCGCTTCTTCTGGCACACGGTCACCAACCATCACACCTATGTGATCGGTGGCAACGGCGACCGCGAGTACTTCCAGCAGCCGGACAGCATCTCGAAGTTCCTCACCGAGCAGACCTGCGAGCACTGCGCCAGCTACAACATGCTCAAGCTCACCCGGCATCTGTATCAATGGGGGCCGCAGGCTGCGTATTTCGACTATTACGAACGCACGCTGCTCAACCACGTGATGGCGCAGCAACATCCGCGTACCGGCATGTTCACCTACATGACGCCGCTGTTGGCCGGCGAAGCGCGCGGCTGGTCCACACCGTTCGACGATTTCTGGTGCTGCGTCGGCAGCGGCATGGAGGCGCATGCGCAGTTCGGCGACTCGATCTACTGGGAAGACGGGCAGGGCGTTTACGTCAATCTGTATGTGCCCTCCAGCGTGCGCGATGCAGCGGGTTTTGCGCTGAGCTTGCGCAGCGCGCTTCCCGAACAAGGCCAGGTGACATTGCGCATCGACGCCGCGCCTGCGGAAACGCGCACGCTCGCCTTGCGCGTGCCCGGCTGGGCCGGCGCACACACGCTGCAGGTCAACGGGCAGCTGCAAACAACGCAGCCGGTAGAGGGCTACCTGCGCATCGAACGGCTGTGGAAAGCTGGCGACACCGTGTCGCTGCAGCTGGAGATGCCGCTGCGCCTGGAACCCACACCCGACGATCCGGCATGGGTTGCGATCATGCGCGGGCCGCTGGTGTTGGCAGCCGACCTCGGCGACGCCGCAACGCCGTGGAGCAACAAGACCCCGGTGCTGATCGGTGGCGATGACGTCCTGCAACGCCTGCGGCCGCTGCCGGCCCACGGCCACTACGCCTATGCCGATGGCGCCCAGCAATGGCAGTTTTCGCCGTTCTACGCCCAGTTCGATCGCCGCAGCGCCGTCTACCTGGAGCACCGCGACGCCTCCGCCTGGCAACAACGCCAGGCTGAGCAGGCGGCAGCGGACGCGGCGCAACGTGCACTCGACGCGCGTGCACTGGATCGCATCGCCCTGGGCGAGGAAGCATCGGAAAAGGCGCACGCCCTCACCAGCGACAGCTCCTACGCACTGAGCTACCGCCGCCGCGCCGGCCGCGACGCCCGCACCGGCGGTTTCATCGCCTTTACGCTGCGCAACACCGCCCAGGCCCGCATCCTGCGCCTGCGTTACTGGGGCGATGAAACCCGCCGCCGCTTCCGCATCCTCGCCGACGGCGAACTCATCGCCAACGAACGCCTGGACGGCAATCGTGGCCTGGACTTCGTCGATGTGGATTACGCCTTGCCTGCAGCACTGGCCGGCCGTACCACCTTGCAGATCCGCATCGAGCCGGAGACCGGCTATTCGGCCGGCCCGGCGTTCGGGTGTTGGGCGCTGGAGTCGGCGTGAATATTGCGCCGACCCAAGCTTACGATCCACGATGAGAGCGAGCCATCCCATCGACAGCCCGACCTGCGCGGTGCGGGATGTGGACGAGCTAATCGATACAACTACGCTGCAGCAGCTAGGGGTACTCCAACGGGAGCGCCACAAATCCAGGTACGGCTGGAACCAAGGCATCACGTGCCTAGCGACTGTTCCCGAGCCCGTTCTATCTGCTGTCTGAGCACGCGCTTATTCTCGTCGGCAGTCATCGAGCCAAGCCCGGCGGCGTCTGCATTATGGACTGGAGCAGACATGCGGGCCTGTTTTTCCAGTGCGGGCAGACGCTTGGTGAGGTAGTAGCTGGGATAGTGCATGCTGACGTCCTGCAGCGTGGCCGATCTGAGTTCCAGAAGTCGCTGTTCTTTGGCGCTTGCGGTCGACCCTTTGTATCCCTCGATGAAACGGTCTGCGACAATCAATTTATTCGGGTTTTCAGGTTCTGTAATGATGCGTTCGCCCAGGCGCTCCATGTTGGCGCCGTTGCTGCGGTATGTCACCACGACCGGCTTTGCATTGACGGTCGTGATGATAATCATCATGTTGAAAAACTGTCGTCCCGAATAGTCGACCAGCGCAACAAGCTCCAACGTGCCATCGCCATCAAGATCGATGAATTGCGCTTCGCTGACGGTTGGTGGGACGATGTTGCCATCGGGATCGAACTTGGCGATCAATGCTTCGGTCAATTTCGGCAAGTCGCCGGTTCTATTGAGTTCAGCGGATCGCGGTGATTGCCAAGTTGCTGGTTCGCCGATATCCGAACTCCATGCCGGAGATGAGGCCGCCGAAGCGGCGAGCAGTGCAAGTAGGAAGCGATGGTTCATCATTGCAGCTCTGCCTTGTTGCATTGCCGGAGTCAGGTCAATTCAATTGTTTTGTCTACTGGCCATGTCGCGAGTGCATGGTGGTATGCCTGCTGCACTCACGGTGGCGGCTGGCGCGCGTTCAATGCTTTGGTGATGACTTTCGACTCGGTAAGTGATCTGCGAAGCAGGTGCGGCGTCTTCCATCAGCCAGAATAGACATAAAAAAAAGACCGGCGCATGCGCCGGTCTTGGTGTATCGCAAATGCGTCGCAAGCCTTAAGCAGACAACTCCAGCAACAACTTGTTCAACCGCTTCACATACCCAGCCGGATCCTTGAGGCTGTCGCCCGCCGCCAATGCAGCCTGGTCGAACAGCACCCGGCTCAAATCGCCAAAGCGGTCCATGTCCTGTTCCGCATCGAGCTTTTCGATCAGCGGATGGGCCGGGTTGAATTCGAACACCGGCTTGGTTTCCGGCACGGCCTGGCCGCTGGCTTCCAGCAGCTGACGCATCTGCAGGCCCAGGTCCCCCTGGCCGATGGCCAGGATCGCCGGGGAGTCGGTCAGGCGGTGCGAGACGCGCACCTCGGCCACGTCGTCGCCGAGAGCGGCCTTGATGCGCGAGGCCAGGCCTTCCTTGGACTTGGCCACTTCTTCCTGGGCCTTCTTGTCTTCTTCCGAATCCAGCTTGCCCAGGTCCAGATCGCCGCGTGCCACGTCCACGAACGACTTGCCGTCGAATTCGGTGAGGTAGCTCATCAGCCATTCGTCGATGCGGTCGGTGAGCAGCAGCACTTCGATGCCTTTCTTGCGGAAGACTTCCAGGTGCGGGCTGTCCTTGATCTGCGCGTAGCTTTCGCCGGTGAGGTAGTACAGCTTGTCCTGGCCGTCGGCCAGACGACTCACGTAATCGGCCAGGCCCACGCTCTGCGCACCGGTGGTGTCATGCGTGGAGGAGAAGCGCAGCAGGCCGGCGATCTTCTCGCGGTTGGCATAATCCTCGGCCGGACCTTCCTTCAATGCCTGGCCGAAGTTGCGCCAGAACGTGGCGTAGTCGTCCGGCTTGTCCTTGGCGAGTTTTTCCAGCATGTCCAGCGAGCGCTTGGTCAGCGCCGACTTCATCGAATCGACCACCGGGCCGGATTGCAGGATCTCGCGCGAGACGTTGAGCGACAGGTCCGACGAATCCACCACGCCCTTGATGAAACGCAGGTATAGCGGCAGGAACTGCTCGGCCTGGTCCATGATGAAGACGCGCTGCACGTACAGCTTCAGGCCCTTGGCCGAATCGCGGTGATACAGATCGAACGGGGCGCGGCCGGGCACGAACAGCAGCGAGGTGTATTCCAGCTTGCCTTCGACCTTGTTATGGCTCCACGCCAGCGGGTTGCCCGCATCGTGGGCGACGTGCTTGTAGAACTCCTGGTACTCCTCGTCCTTGATCTCGGACTTGGGGCGCGTCCACAGTGCGCTGGCGCGGTTGACCGATTCCCACTCCGGCTCGGCGGGCTTGTCGGCGTCTTCGCCGTAATGCTCCTTGCGCATTTCGATCGGAAGACCGATGTGGTCGGAGTACTTCTTTAGGATGCCGCGCAGCGTCCAGCCATCGGCGAAGTTGTCTTCGCCTTCCTTCAGCTGCAGCACGATGCGCGTACCGCGCTCGGGCTTGTCGATGCTGGCGATTTCGAATTCGCCTTCGCCGCGCGATGACCAATGCACGCCTTCACTGGCCGGCAGACCGGCGCGACGCGAGTACACATCGACCTGGTCGGCGACGATGAAAGCGCTGTAGAAACCGACGCCGAACTGGCCGATCAGGTTGGCGTCCTTCTTCTGGTCGCCGCTCAAATGCTTGAGGAAGTCGGCGGTGCCGGACTTGGCGATGGTGCCCAGATGCGAGACCGCATCCTCGCGGCTCATGCCGATGCCGTTGTCGTCGATGGTGACGGTGCGCGCGTCCTTGTCGTAGTCGACGCGGATGCGCAGCTCGCTGCCGCCTTCCAGCAGCTCGGGCTTGACCAAGGCTTCGAAGCGCAGCTTGTCGGCGGCGTCGGCAGCATTGGACACCAGCTCGCGCAGGAAGATTTCCTTGTTCGAGTACAACGAATGGATCATCAGCTGCAGCAGCTGCTTGACCTCGGTCTGGAAGCCCAGCGTCTGCTTGTCGGTTTCAACGGTCATTGGGGTCGTGCTCCGTGGTGGTCCAGGCCGCAACGCGGCCGATGGCCTGGGGAATGCGGCCGTCTGCCGATTTTTCAAGGCGGGCCCGAGCGAATATCTCGTGTGCCGCTGTCGGCGCGGGGCAGGGCGACGGCGGCAACGGCGGCGGTATCATGACCGGCCATTCGTCTTGCTTGAAGCCATGTTGCCAACTGCGCTACTGCGATGTTGCCCCCGCTTGCCATCAGGGGCCTGGCGATGAGCCGCCCGCAGCGGCCGGCCCCGCGGGCCGCGGAAGGGCAGGTGCGCATCGTTGGCGGGCGCTGGCGCAATACGCGGCTGGCGGTGCCCACCTTGCCCGGCCTGCGCCCCAGCAGCGACCGCGTGCGCGAAACGGTGTTCAACTGGTTGATGCCGCGCCTGTCCGGCGCGCGCGTGCTGGATCTGTTCGCGGGCTCCGGCGCGCTGGGGCTGGAGGCGGTGTCGCGTGGGGCAGCGTATGCCACCCTGATCGAGCGCGACTCCGGCCTGGTGCAGCGGCTGCGCGAGCACGTGACCCGGCTGGACGCCTCCACGCAGGTGGAGGTGCTGCAGGAAGACGCAGTGCGCTGGCTGGAGCGTGCGCCCGCAGCGCTGGCCGACATCGTCTTTGTCGACCCGCCATTTGCTGCCGGCCTGTGGCCCGCAGTGCTGGAGCGCCTGCCGGCGCATGTGGCCGCCGATGCCTGGTTGTACCTGGAAGCGCCCGCCGCTGCGCCGCTGTTGCCGGCCGGCTGGCATCTGCACCGCGAGGGTGCCACCCGTGAAGTGCGCTATGCGCTGTACCGCCGGGCCGCTGCTACACTGAAGAGCGATCCGACCACGGTAGTCTCCGTATGAGCGTTGCCAATAGCCGCACTGCGGTCTATCCCGGTACCTTCGACCCGATCACCAACGGTCATATCGACCTGGTGAACCGCGCCGCGCCGTTGTTCGAGCGCGTGGTGGTGGGCGTGGCGTACAGCCCTTCCAAGGGCCCGGCGCTGTCGCTGGAGCGCCGCGTGACACTGGCCCAGGAAGCGCTGGCGGCGCATACCAATGTGGAAGTGCGCGGCTTCGATACCTTGCTGGCGCACTTTGTGCGCGAGATGGGCGCCGGCGTGCTGCTGCGCGGACTGCGTGCGGTGTCCGACTTCGAATACGAATTCCAGATGGCCAGCATGAACCGCCATCTGATCCCGGAGGTGGAAACGCTGTTTCTCACCCCGGCCGAGCAGTACAGCTTCATCTCGTCCTCGCTGGTGCGCGAAATCGCGCGGCTGGGCGGGGACGTCTCCGGCTTCGTGCCGGCATCGGTGGTCGAAGCCTTGCGGCAGGTGCGGCAATCCCGCGCGCAGGCCTGATCAGTTGCAGTCACATCACCACACGCATTTCAAAGGGAGGAATTTCATGAAACACACCATGCGCGCTCTGGCGCTCGCTTCGATCGCCGCTCTGGCGGTCACCGCCTGCAAGAAGGAAGCGCCGGCACCGACCGCTGCCGCCGCTCCGGCTGCGTTGACCGCACCGGCCAAGGACGACAACGCCGGCTGGAAGAAGTACCTGCAGGAAGTGGTCGGCCAGAATCTGGGCACCACCACCAACAGCCCGTTCCTGTACTACTTGCCGCCGGAGTCCGATGCCGAGTTCGCCGGCAGCTACGAGCGTCAGCTGGAAAGCGTCAAGACCGCGCTCGCCCGTGGCGTGCAGCCGGGCAACATGCTGGCCTTCGGTTCGTCGGCGTCCAGCAAGATGGCCGACCTGATCGATGCCGCGTTCAAGGACGTGGCCCCGGACTCGATGAAGGGTGTGCGCGTGCTGTTCATCGGCAACGCGGCCGACAACGCGCGCGTGCAGACCATCGTCCAGCCCAAGGGCGCGGAATACATCTTCGTTGAAGCCAAGTAATGCCGTACCAGGCCGGATGCGCGGGAGGGCGCATCCGGCCGCGGCGTGGAAACCCGCCATGCTGCCGAGTTCGCACTCCACCGGAGCCGGCCGTAGCACGCCGGCCTCCGACAGCGCCCACGGCGTTGTCCATCTGCCGCTGCGCGCCATGTGCGCCCGGCCGCAGCAGTACATTGCGTTCCAGCGCTTGCGATTGCAGCGCGCTGTGCCGCGCCGCATCGTAGTGCCGATATGTCGCTGAAAATCAACGAGCTCTGCGTCAACTGCGACGTCTGCGAGCCGGCGTGCCCGAATCAGGCCATCTCGATGGGCGAAACCATCTACGTCATCGACCCGGCACGGTGCACCGAGTGCGTGGGCCATTTCGACGAAGCGCAATGCGTGGTGGTGTGTCCGGTCGAATGCATCGACCCGGATCCAGACATTCCGGAAACCCATGATCAATTGCTGGCCAAGCTGATGCAGCTGCAGCGCGATCATCCCGAACTGTACGAACAGGAGCCTCCCGCCCCGTGAGCATTTTGTCCCGACCTTTCTCCGCGCCTGGCCTGCTGTTGCTGGCCTTGGTGCTGGCGCCTGCCGCCTGGTGCGCCGATGCCGCCAAGCCGGCGGCTTCCACGACAGCACCGGTTGCCGCGCATCCGCCCGGTGCGGCGATTGCCAGCGGCCATGCCTTGGCCACCGACGCCGGTCTGCAGATCCTGCGCGAAGGGGGCAATGCCTTCGATGCCGCGGTGGCGGTGTCGTCCACGCTGGCGGTGGTTGAGCCGATCAGCTCGGGGCTGGGCGGTGGTGGTTTCTTCCTGCTGCACGACGCCAAGACCGGCAGGGACGTAATGCTGGACGCGCGCGAAACCGCGCCCGAGGCGGCCACCGAAGCGCAATTTCTCGACAAGAAGGGCGAGTTGGACCGCGACCGCTCGATCAACGGCCCATGGTCGGCCGGCATCCCGGGCCTGCCCGCGGCACTGGTGGAACTGGCTGCCAAACACGGCCGGTTGCCGCTGAAGCAGTCGCTGGCGCCATCGATCCGTATCGCGACGGAGGGCTTCCCCGTCTACGCGCGCATGGCCAAGGGGTATGCCTCGCGACGCGAGGTGATGGAGCGCTATCCCGGGACGCGCGAGGTGTATCTGCGTGGTGGCAAACCCATTGCCGAAGGCGAGCTCTTCAAGCAGCCGGAGCTGGCGCATACGCTGCAGTTGCTCGGCGACAAGGGGTTCGACGGGTTCTACAAGGGCGAAACGGCCAAGAAGCTGCTGGCTGGCGTGAAGCAGGCCGGTGGCCAGTGGACCGCGGCCGAGCTGGCAGGGTATCGGGTCAAGGAGCGCACGCCGATTCAGTTCGATTACCGTGGCTGGACCATCACCACGGCGCCGCCGCCGTCGTCCGGTGGCATCGCGCTGGCGGCGATGCTGCAGATTCTGGAAGGCTGGGATTTGAACAAACTCGATGACGTGCATCGCACCCATCTGGTGGTGGAGTCGATGCGCCGTGCTTACCGCGACCGCACCTTCTTCCTGGGCGACCCCGACTTTGTGGACGTACCGCAGCGGGTGCTGACCAGCAAGGACTATGCGCAGGGCCTGCGTGCCACCATCAATCCGGACAAGGCCACGCCCAGCGATCTGCTGTCGGGCAACCCCACGCCGCTGGAAGACGACGAGACCACGCACTTTTCCATCATCGACGGCGAAGGCAACCGCGTCGGCGCCACGCAGACGGTGAACCTGCTGTATGGCTCGGGCCTGATTCCCAAGGGCACCGGTGTGCTGCTCAACAACGAGATGGACGACTTCGCGCTCAAGCCTGGCACCCCCAATGCGTTCGGCGTGATGGGCTACGCTGCCAACGCGCCGAAGCCGGGCAAGCGCATGCTCAGCTCGATGACGCCGACCTTCATGGAGTCGGCCGACAAGGCGATCGTGCTCGGCACCCCGGGCGGTAGCCGCATCATCACCATGGTGCTGCTCGGTATCCTGGGGTACGACGCCGGCCTGGATGCGCAAGCGGTCAGCGCATTGCCGCGCTATCACCACCAGTGGCTGCCGGACGTCATCGAGGCCGAGACCGACGCGTTTTCGGCGCAGACCGCCAAGGGCCTGCAAGCGATGGGGCATGCACTCAAACTGCCCGGCGACACCGCCGAAGGCGGCCGCGGCTCCAGCCATGTGTGGGGCAACCTGCAAACGGTGGAATGGGACAAGCGCAGCAACACGCTCAGCGGCGGCAGCGACCCGCGTAACCCGGTGGGCAAGGCGCAAGTGCAGTTGGATGCGATCACACACTGAGAAGTGCTACCGATAACGGCTAGAGCGTCGCGCTCGCCCTGCGCAGTGCGACGCGCTGTCGAGGTGTTCGTATTGCAACGCGATTGGAGCGTTGCCTATTCAAATGCAAGTGCCTGCTCACCCACGGGGAATACCTGTTGCGCAGGTGGAAACGGCGGTTGAATCGCATCAGATACCAACCGCCGTCTTGCTCAAAAGTCGAAATGAGTGACTGCGCCTCCATTGAAACAATTAGCTCCGGCCACGTTTGTGTTATTCGCGGCGGCGGGGGCTTGGGGATAGATATGGCAGGCACTATAGGGTGCCGCCGCGCCGTCGAAGCGGATCGTAAAGTGTTGCGCGTCGTCGCTAGCGCTCGTATGGATGCCCCCGTTGGCCATCACTCTCACCCGACAGTTTGCTGCTGCTGCGTTATTGCTGCAGGTGTTCAGCGTATTTTGCAAAGGGGCCGGGATGTTGGCATACATGGCCGTGATCCGCTGGTTAACGGCATTGTTGGCATTTGCGTTCCATTGCATGGTCGCAAAAGCGTTCTGACTTAGAGCCAGAAGGCCGATCGACAACACAGCAGCAAAGCAGGGCGATGTGCGTGAACGTGCGTGCGACTCAGACGGTCGTGGCGCGGTGTCGATCAAGTGAGAGCGGTGGGTGATCGGGTAGGCATTCATAACGTGTCCTTTGGCGATGACAAGGTCGATGCGAAGGGCTTGCCGCTGCCGCTCGCAAGGCGAGCAGTCGGCAGGTACTGGGAGACGCTGTGGTACTGCCGTCGTTACGGCATAACCAAGGTAGGCCGGCGTCGGCGGAAAGAATTGGCCGAAATGACGGCAATCGCGGCACTTTCGATGTGAAGGGTGTGGATGTAGAAGGCCGAGCGCGAGATTTCTACGCGCGATTCGACCGATGCGGTGGAATCGCCGCTGCAGTGCGATGGCGGTGGCACTCAATCGCAGGCGCTAACGCGAACCGGGACGCTTATTCATTCGGCTTTCCTACGACCGAAGCTGTCGCATCGGATTGATGTCCGAGGAGTGGCACGTCGACCATGGCGGCTCTGCAAGTGCCCGGTCGCGACGCTGGTCGGTCCTGTTTCCGTCCCCGCTCATCGCTGCATCGCGCCACTCTCAGACTGAGGTTCCAGCTGTCGCGCCAGCCGCAGCGGTCCGTCATCTGCAGCCGCGGCGACCTGACTGGCCATTGCCGGTACAGGTCGCCGGCCGGTGCAGGCTACGCTTGTGGCTGCGCTCCATTCCCGCCACCATTGGGCCATGAACGTTCGTCATGCCATGTTGATTGTGGGTCTGGCACTCGCCTCCGCCAGCTGCCCTGCGCAGAATGCGGCCGATGCCTCCGCCGGCCAGATCCACGTCAACCAACTCGGCTATCTACCGGGCTCGGAAAAACTTGCCGTGGTCGGGCTGCCACAAGGCGCAGCAATCCGCTCGAATCGCTTCACGGTCGAAGATGCGCAGGGCCGCAACGTGTTGCAGGGGACCTTGCAGCCGGCCGCGGTGTGGTCGCCGGCCGATCAGCAGGCACAGGTGGCGGATTTTTCCAGCCTGCGTCTGGCCGGCACCTATCGGGTGAAGGTCGAGGGATTGCCGGCATCGGATACGTTCGCAATCGACGCGCATGCGTATCAGCCGTTGGTCGATGCAGCGTTGAAAGCGTTCTACTTCAACCGTGCCAGCACCGCGCTGCCGGCGCGGTACGCCGGGCGCTATGCGCGTGCGGCCGGGCACCCGGATACGCAGGTGCGCATCCATCCGTCTGCAGCGTCGGCGACGCGTCCGACCGATAGCGTGATCAGCGCGCCCAAGGGCTGGTACGACGCGGGCGACTACAACAAGTACATCGTCAATTCCGGCATCAGCACCTACACCTTGCTGGCGGCTTACGAGCAGTATTCGGCCTTTTTCAAGTCCAAGCCGCTGACCATCCCCGACGATGCGCCCGGCGTGCCCGGCATCCTGCAGGAGGCCTGGTGGAATCTGGATTGGATGCTCGCCATGCAGGACCCCGCCGATGGCGGCGTGTACCACAAGCTCACCAACAAGCGGTTCGATGGGTTGGTGATGCCGGATCAGGCCAAGCAGCAACGCTATGTGGTCATGAAGACGACCGCCGCGACCTTGGACTTCGCTGCAGTGATGGCCGTGGCCAGTCGCGTGTATGCGCCGTTCGACAAGCAGTATCCAGGGATGTCGGCGCGCATGTTGAAAGCCTCGCGAGCTGCGTGGGCGTGGGCGCAACAGCATCCGGATGTGATTTATCACCAGCCCAGCGACGTGCTCACCGGGGGTTACGACGATGCACATCTGGATGACGAATTCGCCTGGGCGGCGGCCGAGTTGTATATCGCCACTCACGAGGACGGGCTTTACGACGCCATGATTGCGCGCAACGTGCCGGCCACGGTGCCGTCGTGGGGCAATGTCGGTGGCCTGGCCTGGATGTCGTTGGCCGAGCATCGCGACCGACTCACGCCGCACGCCGATCGCGCGCGGATCGAACGGGAGATCACCGATCTGGCCCAGCAGTTGGCAGACAATTGGCAATCGTCGTCGTGGCGTGTGGCCATGGCCGGCAGCAATTTCGTGTGGGGCAGCAATGGCGGGGTGCTCAACCGCGCGATGATGCTGATAGAGGGCTACCGCCTGACGCAAAAACGCCAGTTCCTGGATGCCGCGCAATCGCAGCTGGACTACATCCTGGGCCGCAATCCGCTGGGGCTGTCCTTCGTTACCGGGATAGGGACGCGTACGCCGATGCATATCCACCACCGCCCCTCCGAGGCCGACGGCATCGCAGCGCCGGTGCCGGGTTGGCTGGTGGGTGGTCCCCAACCGGGGCATCAGGATGCCAAGGAGTGCAAGGTGCCGTACCCCTCGAAACTGCCCGCGCTCTCGTACCTGGACAACTTCTGCAGCTACTCCACCAACGAAGTGGCGATCAACTGGAATGCACCGCTGGTGTATGTGAGCGCGGCGATCGAGGCGTCGACGCACTGAGCTGAGCGAAGGCATATCGGAGACGGCGGGGTTCCTTCTCCCATGGAGAGAAGGTGATGCATAGCGCTGGACGGGCGCGCGGCGTCGGCAAGAACAGTGGCGCCGGAGCCTCAGCTCAAGTCCCGCTCCGCGCCCCGGCCGGCGCTCGCGGCGCGGTCGCTCCACGGCACGCGCGCCAGTGGCGCGCACGCTGTGCCGTTCGCCCCGGCGGGAAAGAGACTTGGCTGCCGATCACCGCATCGTCCTTGTCCAGCGCGTCTTCGTTGCTGGACAGCTCACTCCACCCGCGTGCCAAAAATCCGATCGCCTGCATCGCCCAGGCCGGGCAGGATATAGCCCTTGTCGTTGAGATGGTCGTCGATGGCGGCGGTGTAGACCTCCACGTCCGGATGCACCGCTTCCAATGCCTTCAGGCCTTCCGGTGCAGCGACCAGAAAGATGCCCTTGATGCGCTGCGCGCCGGCGCGCTTGAGCATGTCGATGGTGGCAATCAGGGTACCGCCCGTGGCCAGCATCGGGTCCAGGATGAGTGCGTCGCGTTCTTCCAGGCGGCCGGTGAGGCGCTCGAAGTAGGGTACCGGTTGCAAGGTCTCTTCATCGCGCTGCAGGCCGACCACGCTCACCCGTGCGGTGGGAATCAATGCCAGCACACCAGGCAGCATGCCCAGGCCGGCGCGCAGGATCGGCACCAGCGTGATCTTGGCGCCGGCAATGCGCTGCACCGTCACCGGGCCGGCCCAGCCCGGCTGGGTGTGCGATTCGGTGTCCAGATCGGCGGTGGCCTCGTAGGCCAACAGCGTGCCCAGTTCGGTGACCAGTTCGCGGAAGCCCTTGGTGCTCAAGGCGGCATCGCGCAGCAGGCCGATCTTGTGCTGGACGAGGGGGTGGCGGACTTCGACGATTTTCATGGGCAGCGGCAGGCGGGAGAGGGGCACAGTGTGCCGCAGCCGCGCGGTGCGTCGCCACAGATTGAATGTGACAACGCATGCACATGTCATGTCAGTGAAACGTCGTAGACATAGTGTGCGCACCCATTCTTAACCGATTGGGGGAAGCGACCGTGTTGAACAAGACTCCGCTCTGCCTGGCGATCACGCTGACGTTGGCTGCCGCCACATGGAGTCCGCTGGCGCACGCGGCTGAGGGTGCGGCGGCGGGCGTGGCTGCCAGCGCTGCGGCGATCGACCTGGAGCGGCTCGAAGTGCGCCCGCAGCTGGAGGCGCAGGAGCGCGCGGTCGATCTCAAGCGCGCCTCCGATGCCATCCAGGATGCAATCGCCTCCGATGCGATGGGACGTTACCCGGATAAGAATGTTGCAGAATCACTACAGCGCCTGCCCGGTGTCAGCGTCACCCGCGACCAGGGCGAAGGCCGCTTTGTCGTCATCCGCGGGCTCGATTCGTCGCTCAATAGCGTCACCATCGATGGCATGAACATGGGCACGCCCGAAGACGGCACGCGCTCCACGCCGCTAGATGTCATTCCTTCCGATTCCACCGAGCGCCTGAAGGTGGTGAAGTCGCCGACCCCCGACATGCCGGGCGATTCCATTGGCGGCGCGATCCAGGTGGAATCCACCTCCGCCTTCGACCGTGATGGACGCACGTTGCGCGGCTCCATCGAAGGCAGCCATCAGTCGCTGTCGGGCAAGACCAGCCCGAAGGGCGCGTTCAATTACAGCGATATCTTCGGCGGCACGTTCGGCGTCGCGGTGGGCGTGAACTACCAGGACCGCGAGTTCGAGTCGGACAACACCGAAGTGGCCTACGACACATTCGCCGGCGGCGCGGAAGACGATCTGTTCGCAAGCGAAGTGCAACGCCGTAAATATTTCATCGAACGCACCCGCATGGGTGCCAACCTCAATCTGGACTGGCGTCCGGATGCGGACAACCGCTATTACCTGCGCTCGCTGTACAGCCGTTTCGATGATGCCGAAACGCGTCAGCGCACCATCTTCGGCCTTGGCGACGGTGGGATCAGCGCCAATGGCGACAGCACCTATAACGTGGCCGACCTGCCGGCCGACAGCATTTCCAAGCGCGTGCGCTACCGCACCAAAAAGGAAGACAACATGGGGGTGAGTTTTGGCGGCGAGAACCGCCTGAGCGGTGCCACCGTCGATTACAAGATGGGCTATACCAAGACCACCGAGCGCGTGAACGATGAAAAGGAAGCGCGTTTCAACTACGACGGCGACGATCTGGCGGCGACGGTGGATCAACGCAGCGGCATTCCCAGGTTGGGCTTCTCCGACAACGGCTGGCAGAGCAACGACGATTTCGTGTTCGATCGTTTCGTGATCGCGCCCAAGCAGGTAGACGACAGCGAGCGTAGCGCGCAGATCAACGTGCGCTTCGATGGAAAGCATTCCAGCCTGAAGATGGGCGTGCTTGGCCGCTGGCGCGAGCGCGATGTCAACGTGGACGAAAGCGAACTGCGTCGCGGCCCGGGCATCGACCTGCGCGATTGGACGACCGCCGCGCCCGAACACCGGGGCGGCACCTTGGGCCTGAGCATCGGTTCTGACGGCATGCGCCGTTACTGGAACACCTCCGGCAACCTGTATGGCGCACGCCCGCAGGATGTGGGCGGCAATCTGCAGACCTCCCTGCAGGACGATTACACAGCCAGCGAAGATGTCTTGGCCACCTATGCGATGGGTACCTGGGACATCGGTGCGCTGCGCATGATTGCCGGCGTGCGCGTGGAAAATACCCAGTTCAATGCCACCGGCAACCAGGTGGATGTGGCGCCGAACGGCCGCACTGCCACGGTGACGCCGCGTGAGGCGTCCAGCAGTTACACCAATGTGCTACCCGGCCTGCATCTGCGCTACGACAGTGGCAACGACTGGGTGCTGCGCGTTGCGGCCAACAAGACCTTGTCGCGCCCGTCGTTCGGCGATGTGTCGCCGCGCGTGAGCATCAACCGTGGCGATAACGAGGTGAGCATCGGCAACCCCGATCTCAATCCGTATCGCTCGCAGAATCTGGACCTGTCGTTCGAAAAATACATCGGCAGCACCGGCCTGATCTCGCTGGGTGTGTTCCACAAGTCGATCGACGACTACATCGTGCAGACCCTGAGCCCCAACGACGCGGAATTTCCGGGGTTTCAGGTCACGCGCTCGATCAATGGCGACACCGCCAAGGTGCGTGGTGCCGAATTCAATTGGCAGCAGACCCTGGACTTTCTGCCCGAGGGCTGGAATGGCTGTCTGGTTGGTGCCAGCGCCACGGTGCTGGACAGCGATTTCAATCCGGGCCTGGAAAATCGTGCCGGCGATGACTTCACCTTGCCGCGTTCGTCCAAGCGCATCTACAGCGGCCACCTGGGCTACGAAAAATACGGATTCAGTGCGCGCGTGGCGGCGGTGTATCGCAGCCAATATCTGGACACCATCGGGCAGAGCCGTGCGTACGATATCTACGTTGCCCCACACACGCAGCTGGATTTCAGCATGAACTATCAATTCAATAGCCACGTCAGCCTTTATCTGGAAGCGCAGAACCTGCTGGACGAGCCGTTGGAGCTGTATCAGGGCATCCGCTCGCGCACCCTGCAAAATGAAGAGTACGGCCGCACCTATGCGCTTGGCCTGAAGGTGGCGCTGTGATCGCATCACGCACCTTCGTGCAGATCACGCTGCTGTCCGCCGCCGCCGCATTGGTCGGTTGTGCCAGCGCCCCGTCCGGCCGCGAAGCCGACGAAGCGCTGCTGAAAGATCCGTTGCTGAAGGAGGCCAAGGTCGCGCACGAAGTGGTGCCGGAAGCCTTCATTACCGCGCTGACGCCATCGGACAACCTGGATTCGCCGGCCAGCTGGATGGCGCCGGATGGCCGCCGTTGGGTGATCGCCACCGCCAAGGGCACGCATGCGCTGGTGGTCTTCGATGGCGACAGCGGCAAGCGGCTGCGTGTGGTCGGCGGCAAGGGCAAGGCCCTGGGAAAACTCGACCGCCCGAACGGCATCTCGGTGGTCGACGACCTGGTGTTCGTGGTGGAGCGTGATAACCGCCGCGTGCAGGTGTTTTCGTTGCCGGATCTCAAGCCATTGATGGCCTTCGGCCAGGATGAGTTGCGCGAACCTTACGGTGTGTGGGTGCGCAAGCATGATGGCGGCTATGAGGTGGTGGTCAGCGACAACTACATGTCGCCCACCAACAAGGATCTACCGCCGCCATTGGCCGAACTTGGCCAGCGCTTCCGACGCTATCAAGTCAATGCGGCAGGGCAGGGCTGGCAGGCGCGCCTGACGCAACGTTTTGGCGATACGACAGAGGCGGGCGCAGTGCGGATTGCCGAATCGGTATTCGGCGATGAAGCCAATGCGCGGCTGATGATCGCCGAAGAAGACGTGGCCGTGGGCACGCGGTTGCGCGACTACGGCATGGACGGGCGCTATCGCGGCCGCGATATCGGCACCGGGGTGTTCAAGGCGCAGGCCGAAGGCATCACCTTGTTTGCGTGCAACGATGGCAGCGGCTACTGGATTGCCACCGATCAGTTCAAGGACCGCAGCGTATTCCAGGTGTTCGATCGCAAGACGCTGGCGCATGTCGGCGCCTTCGCTGGCCGTGTCACGGCCAATACCGATGGCGTGTGGCTGGATCAACGCAGCGATGCACGCTTCCCGGGTGGCGTGTTCTATGCGTTGCATGACGACCAGGCGGTGGCCGCGTTCGATTGGCGCGATATTGCGCGCACGTTGCGCTTGAAAGCGTGCACGCCATGAAGATTGGGCGCCCGTCGGTCTACGCATTGCTGGGGTTGATCGCAACAGTAAGTGTTGCCGCGTCGGCGGCCGACCGTGCTGCCGAACCCACTACGCAGGTGCCGGCGGGTTCGACGCATTATGTTGCCGATGGCTTCCCGGACCGCATCGTCGCCACGCCGGCGCAGGACGCGGCCACAGGGTTTGCCGTGGCCTGGCGCGCCGATGCCAGCGTCGAGAGACCCTGGCTGGAACTGGTGGTCGCCGGCGATTCGCCGGATGTAGGTACGCCACGACGCATTCGGGCGAGCACGCTGACGCTCGCCAGCGAAAACGGCAGTTCGCACCACCACCGCGCCGATGTCGACGGGCTGCAGCCGGACACCTTGTACGCGTACCGCGTGCAGGGGCAGGGCACCTGGGGCGCGTGGAATCATTTCCGCACGGCTGCCACGGCCACCACGCCGCTGACCTTGCTGTATTTCGGCGATACCCAGAACAAGAATCTCAGTCTGGTCTCGCGAGTGATTCGACAAGCCTGGCGCTCGGCACCGGATGCGCGGTTGGCGCTGTTTGCCGGTGACCTGGTGAGCGGCAAGGACGACCAGGACGACAACGAATGGGCCGAGTGGTTCGAGTCCGGGCGCTGGCTGCTGGAAGGTACTGCGGTGGCGCCGGCACCGGGCAATCACGAGTATCACGAAGAAGGCGAAGACACGCCGCAAGCAACCCGTGTGCTCGGCAGTCATTGGCCGGTGACGTTTGCGTTGCCGCGCAATGGACCGTCAGCCACCGCGCGCACCAGCTACTGGTTCGACTATCAAGGCGTGCGCATTGCCGTGCTCGACGGCACCTCGGCACTGGATCTGGGCACCGGCCCGGCGCAGGCGCAGTGGCTGGATAAGATACTCACTGACAACCCGCATCCCTGGTCGATTGTGCTGATCCATCAGCCATTCTTCTCGCCGCGTGCCGATCGCGAAAACGAAAAACTGGTTGAACAGGTGCTTCCGGTGATTCGCCGCCACAAGGTGGATCTGGTGCTGCAGGGCCACGACCACACCTATGGCCGGCATGGCGACGAGGCCGGGCGGGCGACGCCGGTCTTCGTGGTCTCGGTGGCCGGGCCCAAGCAGTACCGGCTTTCGGACATGGCGCGCAAAACCATGCGTCCGGTGGGCGAAGACACCCAGCTTTACCAAGTGTTGCGCATGGACCATCAGCATCTGGTTTACGAATCGCGCACTGCCACCGGGCGGCTGTATGACGCGTTCGAACTGCAGCGCGATAGCGACGGCAGCAAACGCGTGATCGAACGCGAAGCGGGACGTATCGCGCCGCGCGATTGTCCGCGCAGTGCCACGCTCAAGGGACGTGCAGATCGCTGCTGGGAATGAGCCAGGCACAGGCAACAGCCTGCCTGGCAAGGCTGTGCTGCTGGCGGATGCGCCAGCAGTGCGCGAAGCATCAGCGATCTGCATGCGCGCAGTTCTGTGTCCTGTGCTGGCATTAATCCTCAACGCGCGCGACAGACGCGTTGAATATGACAAAACGGCAAGGAATTTAGTCGGGATTTCGAATGCAGTTACACGTTGTTTCAAAACTTCGCATCCACATAGATTTCTTCTATCAGTGTGCGTTTGATGATCATGTAGTGCAATTTATGTCACGTCGGGAGTGCGACTAGGTTGGTGCAGCCAAGCCACCAACCGGGCAGCCGAATCGATGCGGCGCTGCGGCGGCGGCTCTGGTTCCCCCAGTCCCCCCGAGTCGCCCGCCATGATCCCCCACCTTATGCACCTGACCGCTCCCACCAAGCACTTGCTCTGGGAAGAGCGCAGGATTTGCGATCGCTTGCAGCGTCTATTACCAGGATGGACCTGTTACGTCTGGGACGATGCCGATAACTCAGAACTGATGCGGCGTGCGTTCCCCGAGTTTGCCGAGCGCTACGAGCAGATCCGCTTCGGCGTCATGAAAGCCGACATCGCCCGCTGCGCGTACATGCATGCACATGGCGGCTTCTACTTCGACACCGACTACAAACTGCTGCGGCCACTGGATGCGCAGGTGCTATCGCAGCATTGCGTGCTGCCCGTCGAGGACGGCGCGCCGGGCCATGAAGACTTCAAGATCGGCAATGCCGTCTTTGGCTCCGAACCAGGCCATCCGTTCTGGCGCGCGTTCATCGAGCACATCTTTACCGCGCATGCGCCGGAAACGCTGCAAGACCACCGCGAGATTCCGATGATTTCCGGCCCACGTGGCCTGACGCGTTTTTACAACGCCCACGGTGGACAGTTCTCCGACATCCTGTTCCCGCCACGCGACGCCTTCCATCCGGATCGCACATGGTTCGGGCTTGGCCACCGTGGCGGCAAGATCGCAGTGGGCTCGCACCTGTGCTGGGCATCGTGGCGCGGCAAGTCGCCGCGGCGTGCACTGACCAACTACCTGCGCCGCAAGTTGAACGCTGTGCCGATTTGAGTGGCAGCATGCGCGGTCATATGGCAATCGACCTGGGGCAGGTCGCCCAGGTCGAATCTGGGTGAGGTCATGCGCCTGCATGCTGCAGGCAATTTATGCAAGCGAAAGCTTGCGTGTTCAACTGGCTTCGCATTGCGTATTGCAATTAGTACGCGAAGTGACAGCGGCAATGCCGGTGGCGCGTCGGTGGATGACGCAGCGTATCTCAGTGGAACGCAACCGCCCCCTTGCGACGCCGTCGCTGGCGCCGGTCAAAATGCCAAGCTACACAGCATGTGGCTGGTGGCAGATTCACCCTCCGCCCAGGCGGCACACCGACGGCGTATGCGCGCCGGTGTGCCATCTGGACCAGATCAGGCCGCCTCGGCCTGCAGCTGACGTGGGCCTTCCTTGAGGGCACGGGCGATCAAGCCGACCAACAGATCGAGCTCGTCTTCATCCATCGCAAAGTGCGGGGTGAAGCGCAGCGAATTTTCGCCGCCGTGGATCACGTTGACGCCACGATGGCGCAACCATTCTTCGGTCGAACCGGCACCGTAGCATTTGAATTGCGGTGCCAGTTCGCAGGAGAACAACAGGCCGGTGCCTTGCACCTTGGTGATCAAGCCGCCGAGGTCGGCCTGTAGCGCTTCCAGTTTGGCAATCGCCTGCACACCGCGGATACGAATGTTGTCGCGCACTTGCGGCGTGAACAATGCCAGCGTGGCGCAGGCGACATCGAGCGCGCGCGGGTTGGTGGTCATGGTGTTGCCGTAGGTGCCTTTGCGATACACCTGCGCGGCGTGTTCGTTCACTGCCAACACCGACAGCGGGTATTGCGCGGCGTTGAGCGCTTTGGAATAGGTTTCCAGATCCGGCGGGTCGAGCTGCTCGAAGCCCGGGTAATCCACCACCGATAGCACGCCATGCGCGCGCAGCCCGGCCTGGATGGAATCGACCAGCAGCAGGCTGCCGTGGGCACGGGTGAGCGCGCGTGCAGCGGCATAGAACTCGGCCGGCAACGCCCGCCCCGGGTCGCCTTCGCCCATCACCGGCTCCAGGAACACCGCTTCGATAAACCAGTGATTGCGCGCGGCTTCATCGAAGGCGCGTTGCAACGCGGCCACGTCATATGGCGCAATCGCAATGACGGAGTCCTCGTCGCGATAGCTGGCCAGATACTTGGTGTAGGTCTTGCGGCTGGAATCCGAATACAGCCCCGGACGATCGGTACGGCCATGGAAGCTGCCTTTGACGACCAGTCGCTTGATGGTGGCGCCGGCATGCCGCGCGCCCGGGTCGGTGTGCAGCTTGGCATTCGTATCGACGATACGCGCGGCCAGGCCCACCGCTTCGGAGCCGGAGTTGAGACACATGAAGCGGACGAATGGGCAACCGCCGCGGCTGTGACCGATCTCGGCGCGCAGGGCGCGATCAAGCCGGCGCTGCGCCAGGCTGGGCGTCATCACGTTGGCCATCACCTGGGGGCGCGCCATGGCATCGAGCACCGCCGCTGGCGTGTGGCCGAAGCCGAGCATGCCGTAGCCGCCGGCGTCGTACAGCACGGCCCCCTTGAGCGTGATCACCCACGGCCCGCGTGCGGCCAGCGCCACGTAGGGCGTCACTGCATCGTCGGCGTAGAAGTTGATGAAACCTTCCTGCACTGTGCTGATCTGGGCGTCTTCATCCAGATCCAGCAGGTCGGCGACGTCATCACGCACCAGCGCGTATTCAGCTGCCGCCGCTGCGATGGCATGTTGCAGATCGGGGTGATTTGCGGCCAGGCGCGCGATGGTCGCGTCGTCCAGGCCTTCGGTCAGGCGGCGGCCGGCATGGGCACGCAGCGGGGCGAGCGGGGCAAGGACGGACATGGCGCATCTCCTTCAATAGTGGCATTCGCTTTCTATTATCGGCAGAAGATCGGCGTTTGGCAGCGTGAATTTGGGCAGGAAGTGCGGTATTTTCGGCGATTCGACGAAAAGAATGCGCAATAGTGAAGATCACGCCCTCCGACGAACGCCTGTTATCGCTGTTGCGCGAGGACGCGCGGGCCTCCACCGCCCAGATCGCCCGCCGGCTCGGACTCTCGCGCACCACGGTGCAAAGCCGCATCGAAAAGCTCGAAAGCGACGGCGTGATCAGTGGCTACACCGTGCGCACGCATGACGACTACGAGCAGGGCCGCATCCGCGCGCACATCCTGATCACCGTGCTGCCCAAGAAGATGCCTGCCGTGGTCAAGGCGCTACGCGATATCCCGGAAGTGCGCCTGCTGCACTCGGTCAGCGGCGCCTACGACCTGATCGCCCTGGGCGTGGTCGGCGGCGTCAACGAGATGGATGTGCTCACCGACGCCATCGGCGCCATCGACGGGGTGGAGCGCACCACGACCTCGATCATTTTGTCGACGAAGTTCGAGCGGTGAGGGACGGGGAATCGGGAATCGGGAGAGCTTGATCCGGTAACCGGAACTCCTACTGCGCAGACCGGCCCGCTTTTACGATTCCCGATTCCCGATTCTCCATTCGCGGCCGCAGTTACACTATCCGGCTACTCAGCCATCTAATCCTGCGGTCTTGAAGAAGTCCGATTTCCATTACGACCTGCCCGAAGAACTGATTGCCCAGGCGCCGCTTGCCGAGCGTGCGGCCAGCCGCTTGCTGGTCGTTCCGCCGTCGCCGCAGGCGCTGGCCGACCGCCAGGTCCGCGATCTGCCCGAGTTGTTGCAGCCGGGCGATCTGTTGATCTTCAACGACACCCGCGTCATCCCGGCGCGGCTGTTCGGGCAGAAGGCCAGCGGTGGGCGGGTAGAGATCCTGATCGAGCGTCTGCTCGGTGAACGCGAGGCGCGGGTGCAGATCGGCGCCAGCAAGTCGCCCAAGGCCGGCAGCTTGATCGCGCTCGATGCCGGTGGCCAGGCCGAGGTGCTGGGCCGCGATGGCGAGTTCTATCTGCTACGTTTCGAGATCCCCACCCCGCTGGAACACTGGCTGCTGGCCGCTGGCCGCCTGCCACTGCCGCCGTATATCCGCCGCGAACCGGGCATCGAAGACCGTGAGCGCTATCAAACCGTGTTCGCGCGCGAAGTCGGCGCGGTCGCTGCGCCCACCGCCGGCCTGCATTTCGACGAGGAACTGCTGGCGCGCCTGCGCGAGCGCGGTGTCGAGTTCGGCCACGTCACGCTGCATGTCGGTGCCGGGACGTTCCAGCCGGTGCGCGTGGACAAGCTCGACCAACACGTGATGCACAAAGAATGGCTCAATGTCGGTGCGGCGCTGGTGGAACAGGTGCGCCGCACGCGTGCCCGCGGCGGCCGCGTCATCGCGGTGGGCACCACGGTGGTGCGCTCGCTGGAAAGCGCCTGGCGCGCCACCGACGCCGCGCCCGAGGGCGAATTACAGCCGTTCGCCGGCGAAACCCAGATCTTCATCCTGCCCGGCTACCGCATCCGCAGCGTCGATGCGATGGTCACCAACTTCCATCTGCCCGAAAGCACCTTGATGATGATGGTCTCGGCCTTCGCCGGCCGCGAGCGCATTTTCGAGGCTTACCACCACGCCATCGCGCAGCGCTACCGCTTCTTTTCGTACGGCGATGCGATGTTGTTGTGGGGCAGGAATTGGGGAATCGGGAATGGGGAATCGTAACGCGGTACCCGCCGAACGATCAGCCACCTGCCAACCGCTCTTCCCATTCCCGATTCCCGACTCCCCATTCCCGGCCTTTCAATGTCCCGACTCCAGTTCCAGCTTCAAGCCACCGACGGGCATGCCCGGCGTGGGCGCCTGACCTTTCCGCGTGGCACGGTGGAAACCCCAGCGTTCATGCCGGTGGGCACGTATGGCTCGGTCAAGGGCATCCTGCCCGAGCAGATCCGCGCGCTGGGGGCGGAGATCATCCTGGGCAATACCTTCCATCTGTATCTGCGCCCGGGTCTGGATGTGATCGGCGATCACGGCGGGTTGCACGGGTTTGCACGCTGGGACGGGCCAATCCTCACCGATTCCGGCGGTTTTCAGGTGTTTTCGCTCGCGCATCGCCGCAAGATCACCGAGCAGGGTGTGACGTTTTCCTCGCCCACCGATGGCGCACGCGTGTTCCTGGGCCCGGAAGAGAGCATGAAAATTCAGAAAGTGCTCGATTCGGACATCGTGATGATCTTCGATGAGTGCACGCCGTACCCGGCCACCGAGGACGTGGCGCGCCGCTCGATGGAGCTGAGCCTGCGCTGGGCGCAGCGCTCGCGCGATGCGCACGATGGGCTGTGCAACGATGCGGCGCTGTTCGGCATCGTGCAGGGTGGGGTGCATCCGGACCTGCGCAGCCGCTCGCTGGACGGCCTGCAAGGCATCGGTTTCGATGGGTATGCGATCGGCGGGCTGGCGGTGGGCGAGCCCGAGCACGAGCGCAACGCCATGCTCGAACACCTGCACCCGCGCCTGCCGGCCGAGCGCCCGCGCTACCTGATGGGCGTGGGCCGCCCGGAGGATCTGGTCGAAGGCGTGGCCCGCGGGGTGGACATGTTCGACTGCGTCATGCCCACCCGCAATGCGCGTAACGGCCACTATTTCACCTCGTTCGGCACCGTGCGTATCCGTAACGCCAAGTACGAGCGCGACCTGGACACCATCGAGCCGGGCTGCGGCTGCCACGCCTGCAGCAGTGGCTACACACGTTCCTATCTGCGCCACCTGGATCGCTGCAACGAGATGCTCGCGCCGATGCTGGGCACCCTGCACAACCTCTGGTACTACGAAAAACTGATGGCCGATCTGCGTGCGGCGATCGCGTCGGGAACCTTTGTGCAGTTCCGGCGGTCCTTCTATGCGGCACGCGGCGCCACCCCGCCGCCGTTGCCCGGGGAAGCAAGCTGAGACCGGCCGTCGGCGCCCTGGCGCGGACGGCGTGAAACCTGCGTGGCATAATTCCCGGCTGTTCCGCTCCGGCGGTACCTGAATAGCGAGCGGGCCCATGGGCGCGCTGGCACCAAACTAGGATGCACTGAATGAACTTGCTCGATTTCCTGATCCCCGTCGCTCAGGCGCAAGCCGCTGGCGCCGCGCCGGCACCCGGCCCGCTGGGTGGTCTGTCCACCTTTGCGCTGCCGATCATCCTGATTGCGGTCATGTATTTCTTGATGATCCGTCCGCAGATGAAGCGTCAGAAGGAGCACAAGTCGCTGCTGGACAAGCTGGCGCGCGGCGATGAAGTCATCACCTCCGGCGGCGTCGCCGGCGTGATCACCGACATCGGCGACAACTTCATCAGCGTGGAAGTGGCCGACAACGTGCGCATCCGCGTGCAGAAGAGCGCCGTGGGCCATGTGCTGCCGAAGGGCACGCTGAAGTCGGCCAGCTAACGCGTCTTAGCCGGCTGCGCCGCTCGGGCGGGCGCAGTCGGCACGTGGAGCCGGATGCTGTCACCAGCCGGTTCTGCTGTACCGCCCGTATCCATCTGAAGACCGCTGGCGACGCTGTATCGGCCGCCTGACGTCGTTCTCACTGCTAGGCGCGTCGCCGGGATGGTGTCGTGCAGGACTGTCGCAATGCTCGAATTTCCTCGCTGGAAGTACTTCCTGATCCTGCTGGTGCTGGCGGTCAGTGCGCTGTACGCGCTGCCCAACATCTATCAGAAGGACCCGTCCGTGCAGATCACCGCCAGCCGCGGTGCTCAGCTCGACGACGCGTTGCGCAGTCGTATCGACGCCGACCTCAAGGCTGCCGGCATCACGCCCAAGGCAGTCACCAAGGAAGGCGACAGCCTGATGGTGCGGTTGCCCTCGCTGCAGGCGCAGACCCGCGCCAATGACGTGTTGCGTCAGCAGCTGGGCGAGAACTACACCGTGGCGCTGAACCTGGCCTCCACGGTGCCGGACTGGCTGGCCAAGCTGGGCGGCCGGCCGATGGTGCTGGGTCTGGACCTGGTGGGCGGTGTGCACTTCGCCATGCAGGTCGACCAGAAAGCTGCGCTGGAAAAGCGTCTGGACGGGTTTGCCGAAGACATCCGCACCACCTTGCGCGATGCGCGTATCCCGTACCGCTCGGTGGAACGTCGCGCCGACAACAGCATCCAGGTCAGCCTGGGCGAGGGCGCCGACGCCGATGCCGCGCGCGTGGCGCTGGCCAAGGCGCAGCCGACCCTGACCTACGACGTCAGTGGCCAGAACATCGCGGTCAAGGTGCCGGAGGCCGAGCTCAAGCAGATCGCCAGCGGTGCGATCGAGCAGAACCTCACCACCTTGCGCAACCGCGTCAATGCACTGGGTGTGTCCGAGCCCACCATCCAGCGCCAGGGCGAAGACCGCATCGTGGTCGAACTGCCGGGTTTGCAGGACACCGCCGAGGCCAAACGCCTGATCGGTGCGACCGCCTCGCTGGAATTCCGCGCCGTGGTCGACGGTAACGCCGAAGATGCCGTGCGCAGCGGCAACATCCCGCCGGAGGCCAAGGTCTATCGCCTGCGCGATAGCAATGCCCCGGTGCTGTTGAACAAGCGCGCGCTGGTGACGGGCGACCAGATGGTCAGCGCCTCTGTCAGCACCGACCAGAACGGCATGCCGGCAGTTGCGGTGACGCTCAACAACGTGGCCGGCCAGCGTATGTTCGACTACACCAGCGCAAACGTCGGCAAGCTGATGTCGGTGGTCTACATCGAGCGTATTCCCACCGTGACCATGGTCGACGGCAAGGAAGTGCGTAGCGTGCGGGTCAAGGAAGAAGCGTTGCCTGCTACACGCATCGCTGGCGTGTTCGGCAAGAACTTCCAGACCACCGGTCTGGAAAAGACCGAAGCCGAAAACCTGGCCAAGCTGCTGAAATCCGGCTCACTGGCCGCGCCGATGGACTTCGTCGAGGAATACGTGATCGGCCCGAGCCTGGGTGCGGAGAACGTGGAGCGTGGCGTCACGGCGGTGGTCTACTCGTTCCTGTTCACCCTGGTGTTCTTCACCATCTACTACCGCGTGTTCGGCGCGATCACCTCGGTGGCGCTGCTGTTCAACCTGCTGATCGTGGTGGCGGTGATGTCGCTGTTCGGCGCCACCATGACGCTGCCGGGTTTTGCTGGCCTTGCGCTGTCGGTGGGTCTGTCGGTGGACGCCAACGTGCTTATCAACGAGCGTATCCGTGAAGAGTTGCGGCTCGGCGTGCCGGCCAAATCGGCGATCGCGGCCGGTTACGAAAAGGCCGGCGGCACCATCCTCGATGCCAACCTCACCGGCTTGATCGTGGCGGTGGCCTTGTATGCGTTCGGCACCGGCCCGCTGAAGGGCTTCGCGCTGACCATGATGATCGGTATTTTCGCCTCGATGTTTACCGCGATCACCGTCTCGCGTGCGCTGGCGGTATTGATCTACGGCAGCCGCAAGAAGCTGAAGTCTGTCGCTATTTAATGCGAGTCCCTCGCAAGAGCCCGACTGTAATGCGAGTCCCTCGCAAGAGCCCGCACATCCATGTGCGGACTTTCTAGGAAGATCTTTCAATGAAAATTTTTCCGCTTCATCTGATCCCGAACGACACCAAGATCGATTTCATGAGCTGGCGCAAGCCGGTGCTGATCTTGATGCTGGTGCTGGCAGTCGCCTCGGTCGGCATCATCGTCGGCAAGGGTTTCAACTACGCGCTGGAGTTCACCGGCGGTACGCTGGTGCAGACCTCGTTCCAGAAGACCGTGGACGTGGACCAGGTGCGCGAAAAGCTGTCCAAGGCCGGCTTTGAAAACGCCCAGGTGCAGAACGCTCGCGGCGGCAATGAAGTCATGATTCGCCTGCAGCCGCATGGCCAGAACAACAATCGTGACGATGCCGCACGCACCGTTGCCGAAGAGGTGCGCAAGGCGGTGACCAGCGATGAGAATCCGGCCACCGTGCAGCCCGGCGAATTCGTCGGCCCGCAGGTCGGTAAGGATCTGGCATTGAATGGCGTGTATGCCACGGTGTTCATGCTGGTGGGTTTTTTGATCTACATCGCGTTCCGCTTCGAGTGGAAGTTCGCGGTAGTCGCCAGCCTGACCGCGTTGTTCGATTTGCTGGTCACCGTGGCCTTCGTGTCGTTGACCGGCCGCGAGTTCGACCTGACCGTGCTGGCCGGCCTGCTGTCGGTGATGGGCTTTGCGATCAACGACATCATCGTGGTGTTCGACCGTGTGCGTGAAAATTTCCGTGCCTTGCGCGTCGAGCCGCTGGAAGTGTTGAACCGTTCGATCAACCAGACGCTGTCGCGTACGGTGATTACCGCGGTGATGTTCTTCCTGTCGGCGTTGGCGCTGTACATCTACGGCGGCGAGTCGATGGAAGGCCTGGCCGAGACGCACATGATTGGCGCGGTGATCGTGGTGATCTCGTCGGTGATCGTCGCCGTGCCGATGCTGAGCATCGGGCCGTTCGCGGTGACCAAGCAGGATCTGCTGCCCAAGGCCAAGGACGTGGAGGCGCTGGCGCGCCGTCCCTGATGGGTTGGCAAAAGGTGTGACGAAAAAACCGCGCATTGCGCGGTTTTTTCGTTTCTGGCGTTGGATTGCCTGGTTCACGGTTATGCACCGTGATGTCACGACTCAAGATTGTGAAAACCAGGAATTTCGTCGGACACGTGATGCCGATCGATACGCAGTACGTTGCGTAGAGAGCCGCTGGCCAGGATGAAGCGCCGTGTCCAACTGAGACACGCCTGCTCAGTGCGCAGGCTGTAGTGCCGAACGCGCAAGCGGTCGCGCACTTGATAGAGCAACTGCGTCGGCGGACGTGCGTTTACGCCATTGTTTTAGGGGGTGTATTTCATACGCCTGTGTCCTTGCTGGATAAAACTAGAAACCGCGCAAAGGTAGAGTCCGCTTGCCGTCGCGTAATCCCTTGATGGCGGCTAGGATTTCCCCATTCACAAAGCGCCAGCGATCGAAGATACTCCGTGCAACACCGCATTTCGGCGGTCCAATAGTAGTTAGGTGCCATAGCAAATGCTTAGCGGACTTTGGGACTGGTGGCAGACTCACTTTCTTCTGGGCTTGGTTGGCTCTTTGGTCGGGCTGCTAGTGGTTGCGCCTTTGCTGTTAGTCCCAGCTTGGCGCAAGCGATTGCTTCGGTCAGACATGGACATCGAGGGGATTGGTCTCGTGGCCTTGGCAGTCGTGTTGGTTGCGGTCGGGTGCTACAACTACTTCGGTGGCGTCAGTGGCACCTAACAATTCAATCAAGCCGAACTGGCTTCGCCAGTCGGCTTATCTCGGGCGTTAGGCCTCAATGCGCGTAATAGTCGGGCTGAAACAAGGCGACGAGTTCTTTCGTCTTCTATGGATATCCGAAAGTCGGAGCGGCATCTACATTGGCCACTTTACTGGCGTGGTGGACGTGCATTCCTCCTACCATCAAGATGGAACCCGCCATTCCAGAATTGCCAAGTCACATCATCAGCGATGGAAGGACGTACCACTCAAATCCCACAGCGGCGTCAAGCAACTCCTGCACACCAGCATCTCTACCAAAGCCCCGCATGACCGCTGGCCGTCAGTCGCATCAGATCGTGACGAACTATTAGTCTTGAACGGCGGACAGTTCGCTGACTACGATAAGCTGGCCGTAGATGCTTGGCTGTCTGACGCTGGCAGCAAGAGCACACTAGAGCGCCGCGCGGCGTACACCCATAACCACTTGGGCTTTCATCACATCTCACTTTCAACCTGGCACCTCTCGCACTTTCCAAATTTGGTCTTCGCACTGTCATTCTGGGCGGCAAATACGCATGCACCGGTTGAGGTCTAACAATTCATTCAAGTCGAAACCGCTTCGCGGTTCGGCTTAATTCAGGTGTTAGGCCGCAAGGAAACGTTCTCGACATGACCATTGCCGTCTATATCGACAGCTGCGCGTGGAACTACCTTCAAGAGAAGGCAGTGGATCTCGTCGCTGAGCTTCCACCCGATAGGTATGCGCTATACCTCACCCGAGAAGTCGAAATCGAAATTGAGGCTATCCCTGACGACGAAAAAAGGCAGCAGCTCAAGGCCTACATTCGCGATAATATCGAGAGTTCCTCCATAAAGACGACGTCTGTATTCGGTTTCAAAACCTTCGAACCTGATGGCTCCCCATCGAAAGCCCAAGTGTACGGCGGCTTTGGTCAGGGGGCGTTTCAATCTTCCACAGATCGAGAATTCTATGCGTTTCCAGGGATTAAGTCGCAATTGATTGGCAAAACACCACGCCGCAGCGGATTGAGTGCCAACCAAGCAGACGTATCTCTGGCTGCTCGCTCATTTGGATCCATCGTGCTGACCAACGATCAAAAAGCAGGGCCTCTGAGGATGGCTTCTGAACTTGGTGGAAAGGTTGTATACCTTGCTGCCCAAGTGGAGCAAAGTGGGCTCACTCTGGGCCAATACATCGCATCCTTGCAGCAGGTAACATGAATCGCTCTGTCACGCGGCCTAACCAATCGTTCGAGGCGGACGGCTTCGCCGCCGCTCAACTCCAGCGTTAGGCGGCACAAAATGCTTACTCGCGATCAGGCAAAACAGCTAGTGCAATCCCTGCTAGATTCCCAGATCACTGAAATGGACTGTGAGGTTGCAGTCATTGACTCCGCCACCTTGGAACGACCCTTTGGGTGGGTGTTCTTCTGTCAATCCAAGGAGTATCTGTTGACGGGCAACTACTCAACGCAGCTTGCTGGCAATTCACCACTGATCGTCAATCGACACACCGGCCAGGTCGTTGCCACTGGAACGGCCGAGCCGGCTGAGGAGTACATTGCGCGTTATGAGGCGTCACTTGCGTCGGGTGCCGCCTAACAATTCATTCAAGCCGACGCCGCTTCGCCGCGCGGCTTAATTTAGGTGTTAGATGGCCTTGGACATTTCAACGGTACGTGACCAATGCTAGAGAAATTCCTATATGCCGTTTTCGGAGCGCTGATAGCGGCATTTAGTTTCCTCGTGCGACGCCGCATCGAGCAGAGACCCATGTTCGAACAGATCGATAAGCAGCAAAAGCTGCTCGATCTGAAGAAGAGCTTAGAGGCGTCAGGGACTACCCTTGATGATTTGAAAGTGCTTGAAGACACGATTCTAGGAAAGGCCAGCTCGGCAAAGACACTGGCCGCCGCATATGAAGAACAGGCGTTCCAGATCTACGCCAGTGATCAATCGGAACACATGACTCAAGCGGACATGAATCGGCACGCCGCAGCGTCCTTCCACAGAGCCGAAGAAAGACTTGTCGCGCTGGTGGAAGATTTGCGAGAGGAGCTTTCTGCTGGCAGACGTGATGCGTTCGAAAAGTCTCACCAAGCATGGCTTCAGTATCGCGAGGCTGGCGCTGAGTTCCAGTCTAGCCAGTACCACGGCGGAAGTATCCAGACTCTCATCCACGCCAGCGCGCAAGAGAGCATTACCATTTCGCGGATCGTCGAGCTCGAACCTCTGCTTAGGGAGCTGCGGACAATATGAGGCGGCCATCTAACAATTCGTCCAAGCCGATGCCACTTTGCGGCGCGGCTTAACTCAGGCGTTAGGCCCGTAAAAACAGAATGCCGCAGACGGAAACTGATCCGTCTGCGGCATTGTTAGTATCACTCTTCGGCGATGATTGTGATGCCACGTTCAGTCACTTGCACTTGTGCTTTGTGGCCTACGGAAAATCCTGCCGCTTGCAACCAATCTCCGCTCAAACGCAAGAACGGTACCTGTCTCGGCAGGGTCCGGCGCTCTACATCTTTATGCTTGCTTTCGTAGACCTGATAGCCAACGGTTAAAAAACGCAGTTCCGGCTGCGCAGTCTTTCTCTTTACGGCCATAGTGGTGCTCCTAGCGGATTGTTGAGTTACGCCCCTGTTGAGAGGGCGACCGAGTACTTCAACACCGCCGCTAGACGGCCCCCAGCTTTCCCCGGCAAGCCGGGTCTTGTATGACTGGACGCTACTCGGCCATAGAAACTATGGGCGCAAAAAAACCGCGTTTCAGTCGCGGGCACTGCTAGCGGAAGGTATGTTGAGTACCTTAAGTCAATTTAGCGCTCTACTGGCTTGCGGTCAACTGGTGGGCATGGGCCTAACAATTCGTTCAAGCCGACCCCACATCGTGGCAGCGCCAGCGTGCTTTACGCTACGCTAGCACGTACTCGCTGCCCCGCTGCGGGTCGGCTTAATTCAGGCGTTAGGCGGTGGTGGAGCAAAACACCTTGGCGTTCTACCTCGTCAGCTGCTTCAGCACGCACGGGGGGACGTCGGTTTTAAGATCATCATGAGATCGAGCAGCAGACGCTGAAGAACAAGTCGCACTTATCAACCCAGGCCTTCTGCCAAACTCCAGATTGGCTGACAGGAGTAGTTGAATGCCCATGCAGCCGATGATGGCGCTAGACTTCGGTCACAGCAATCCAAGGGTGTGAGCCTGTGGACGGGATGCAACACATGGAAACCAACATGACCAATCAGCCCAAAAAGGGCGAGTTTTTCGAGCTGCTGCCGGACGGCCGGCGTGGAGGAAAGGGCCACGGGGTGATCTTCGAAAATGAGCAGGCTCTTTTGACGCCGCCCCGGCTTATTTTGCAGCCGGACGAAGGAGGATTTCCTCCGTTGAGAGAGACGCCACTATTGATCTACAACCCCATGGAAGGGGCGTTGCCTCAGGATCTAGAGGGAGGCTTCAGTGGCTACTGGCTGGTCTCCGAGCGGCTCCGCAAGGTGATGGAATCTGTGGATGCGGATGCCTTCGCCTTTGCTGATGCTGACTATCGCTTAGCCGATGGTTCCAAAGGTCCGACCGTCTTCCTCTGCGATGTCGTTCGCACATTAGATGCTTTGGATGAGGAAGCCTCGGAACTCGATATCAAAATCAGCGACGATTACGAGGCTGGAAAGTATTACAGCCTTGCGGGCGGTAGTCGCTTGGCTTTCAAGAGTGGCGTGCTCGGAAATGCGCATGTATTTAAACTTCCGTTCAACGATGGCGTCTTTTGTGATTGGGTATTCAAGGAGGCGGCTGAGGCCGCCGGTATTGGCACTAATGGAAATTCTGACGGGCTATGGCTCTACGACACGGTGAACTGCTGAGCGGAAACACTCACAAGGAAGCGATGATCTGCCATTTCTAACCAACGGATGCTTGGCGCAATCTGTAACTGGGCCAAGCCGACAGGAAGGTCACCGAGCGCCTGAAGTGAGCCGAAGTCTTTTGGGCATTAAGAGTGCTGGGCTAACTGATCATCGGTGGCCTGCAGAACGTCGGTCTTGCGGCTAGGTGGGCAGCCGCCGATGCTCCACGATCTAGGCGGGCAAGTTGAGGAGTTAAGCTGTTCACGTAAGTTGAGATCAAAGCACCAAAGATGAGGTGGAACGTATGCAATCAACAAGACCTAATCAGCCGACGCCGGGTGCCTTCTATATGTTCGTGTCGGACATGGAGAGCAACGGGCCGCGCTGCGGAGTGAGGTTCAACAATCTCCGCCAGCTGCTTTCGCCGCCGTGTGTGATCCTGCGTCCGCAAGAAGGCGGTTTCCCCTCGATGCTCGAGCAACCGCAGATGACTTATGACCCCAGTGCAGGTCCGGAGCCTCGTGATCTGGAGCCAGGGTTCGGCGGTTATTGGTTGGTGTCTGAGCAACTCCATGACGTCATGTGCTTGGTTGATCCAAATGCCTTCGCATTCGCTGAGGTGGATTACCGTTTGGCCGATGGTATTAAGGGGCCGCGTCGCTTCTTATGCGACGTTGTTAGAGAGCTGGATGCCTTGGATGAAGGATTGTCGAGGCTTAAGATCAAGGTTAATGACGATTATGTGCGTGGGAAGTTCTATTCGTTGGGGGGCGGAGCCAGCCTTGCCTTCCGAAATGAAGTCTTGGGACAGTCGCATGTGTTCCGGTTGCCGTTCAACCCGTCTGTTTTTTGTGACCAGGTGTTTAAGGACGCGGTTCACGAAGCCGGAATACCTGACGTGGCAGAACTAAGCGGCATCTCTTTCATTGACGCATCGGATATCTGATCCAATCAGCTGACAAAGACGGACCCTAGATCATGGCAGGCAAGCCCCTCTTTCAGCAGCACCACGGCGTCGATCAGAAGTCATTTGAGATTGATCCTTTATTACAGGTGCTTGTCGACAACGGTCGGTTAAATAAGGATGCGGCCACTAATCTGATTAATTTGCCAAACGACAAGGCTCTTGCCCGTGCCATTGGGGTTACGCCACATACAGGACGCCATATCAAGGAATATTCCCTTGGTATGAAAGATGCCCTCGAAGACTTGGCGTCCACGAAAGACGGGCAGGCGATATTGCTCCAAAAGCCTGATCCTGATGCCTTAGATCGAGTTGCGCTTAAGGTTCAGCGATTGAGCGACACCGTGCAGGTTGCGCTGATCAATGGCGACTTGCGCACCAACAAAGCGCTGGGGCAAAAGATAGACCAAACTCGAGCTGTCACCCGGGCATTCTTCGGCGGCCCGGACGGCTACGCCGCCCAGAACGCGACGCAGTTGGATGCACACGCCCAGGCCAGTGCCAATGCACGCCAATGGGGCGGAGTGACACACAACGAAAGCCGTATCGTGTCCACGTTGCAGCACTTTCACAGCTCTGGACAGCCGCTACTGGCTGGCGGCAACCTCGATCTTCAGCGCCATGGGCTATCCCAGGCCATCTCCGACGCTTACCACAATGGCCGCTTGACCATGTCACCCGGTGGCGTGGCTGTAGTGGAGAACACCTTGGGCGAGGAAGCCGCCAGACCTTTGCGAGTTCCTCGCGGTCAAAGCGGTGCCGCGTCCATGGAAGTGTTGCTCGGCAATGCCTCGGCCAGCACCCTGGTGCGTTCGGGTGGCTTGCTGGCGACGGGGGCAGACGCAGTTATTACTGCTCGCCGTTCGGCTGAGCTGCTGGAACAAGGCAACGCAACCGCCGCGCAATCCGAGGTCACCCATGCTTTGGCCCGCAACGCGGGCGGCTGGGCCGGTGGTGCGTCCACTGCGGTGGCGCTGGGCGGTAGCGGCTTCGTGCCTGCGGCCTTGGTTGTGGGCGACGCGCTGTTGATGAGCAAGGCGTTCGACAAAGGCGCCGACTTGCTGGACAACCGCGCTATCTACCACCAGACCGACAAGGCCGGGGTGGAGTGGCAGTTCAATGAGCGGGATTGGGAGCGCCAAGCCGCGTTCGACCTATCCAGTGGACATCCCACCCAGGAAGCGGTGGGTGCCAGCTACGCCAAATCCCAGGAACTGGGGGCCATGGCCAACGCCAAAGCCGCCGAGTTCGCGCTGGGCAAAGCGCCCCCGCCGCAGGACCCGTTCAACTTGCCTGCCCAGCCGGGTGACCGGATTGGGTTGGACAATCAAAATTGGCATCGCAATCCAGCCACAGAGACGTGGGAGCGCCAGGTCAAGACCGGCGTGGCGGGTGCGGATGATCGCGGCGTCTACGAGCCACAAATCGCAAGCGCGGAGCAGACACAACGCTTGAATCAGGAGGCTCTGGCCCGGATCGAGACCAACATAGGCACCGGCCGTGAGGCAATTGCGCAGGCCTACATCGAGAGCCATGCCGCCCAGCGCGGGCGAGACTATGGGGTGGGCGTTCCTGCCGCCGTGGAAAGTGCTCTTGCCAAGCCGGATCGGGTGCAAGGCCACGATGGTCAGACCTACCAGCGCAACGAGTCAGGACAGTGGGCCGGCAAGGATGGCGTCGCCAGCGGCAACCTGGCGGCGGAGCTGGAGCTCACCAACCAGATGCGCCAGTCTTCGCTGGAGCGCGCTCAGGAGACCCTGGCGGCGATTGAAGCGCGTCCGGCACCCACGGCCGCAGAGATGGAGCACAACGAGCTGCTGCACCGTTACCGGGCCGCAGGCGTTGATTTGAACGTCAACCCGCAGACCCAGCAGGCCGTGGAGCTGGCCGCGCAGCGGACCAGGGACGCCAACGGCATCACCGGGCCGACCATGCAGCAGTTGCGGCGCAACGAGGCTGGGCAATACGGCTATGACAGCCCCATCGCACACCTGCAGCAAGGGCCCGATGGCATCGCACGCGTGGTGGCTGTCACCAGCAGCGATGACATTCGGCAGGCGCTGAGTGAGACGCAAGGCAATCGGCGAGAATCGCCGACCCTTGGGCGCGTGCTTGAGGGAACGGCAGACGCGGACACCTCGACCTCCGAGTCGTCCAATCCGCAGCAAGTGCTGGATATCCAGGCACGCATGCAGGCCTCTGTCGCGGCACAGGCGCGGCAAGAGCGCGAACAGCAAGATCGCCTTGCACAGGAGCAGCATGCCGCACAGGTGCGCGAGCACCTCCATCAGGCACAGCCTGAGCACGAAGACAGGTCACAAAGCGAACAAGCGGTCCAGGCGCACGCGGTGCTGGAAGGTCAACGCCAAGCCGGGCAGCAACGCGAACAGGAAGAGCGCCAAGTGCAGGAGCGCCAAGCACAGACCAGCCAGCAACGCGAGCTGCAGGAACATGAGGAAAGGGACGTCCAGCAACGTCAGGCGCAAGAGCGCCAGGCTCAGGACAACCAAGAGCGCGAGCAGCAGCAATACCGCCAGGTTCAAGAAGCAACGCGAATTGAGGTCCAGGAACGTCAGGCTCAGCAAGCGCAGGGGCAGGACGAATTTCAGCAAGCCTCGCAGCAACCAGACACTCAGCCGAATGCTCAAGATGCCGCGCTGGCTCACCAAGTAACGAGTCCTCAGTCGCAACAGGAAAACGCGCGCCAGCGGCCAGAGACACAGAACCAACAGGCAGGCGAAAATCTGGCGCACGACACACCTGACCCACTGAAGCAGACGCCCGGTCCAGGTGACGCGCAGCCGCATCAAGCACTAGAGGCAGAGCGCGCGCTGGAAATGCAGGCAATGGAGAGCCGCGCCGCCGCCCGCGTCCAAGTGTCTTCCTCCGAAGGCCCGGAGCAGGACAGCCAACCTTCCCAGAGCGTGCAGGCCGATGCGGGGCTGTCAGCGCTGTCTCGCCACGTGCAAACGCAGCAGGTTGAGATGGAGCAAGCGTCGGTCCGCCAGCAAGATATGGCGCGTGAGCAGGAGGCAGCGCCGGTTCGGGTCATGGCCCAAGCAACGCCTGCGACAGCAGAGCCGTTGATTGCATCGCAGTCCGCAGCGTCTAGCAATCCTGAGCAAGAAACGAAGTCAGAGCAGAACCGTCCTTCGGACATGTTTCTCGCTGAGCATGACGCGCCAGCGCTATCGCCTGCATACCTCGCGCAGGCATACGGGCAATCGCTGGGAGGTAGCGTAGAGAATCGCTTTCCCAAGGAGCCAGCAGACGCGGAAAACCAGCAGGCCCAATCGATCCCGGCCCAGGATCGCAGCGCCGCAGACCCGGGTGGCGCCCTGTTCCTGGAAGAGACCATGCGGTCGTTGCGTCAACTGCAACAGGAAATTGAGGCGGCGGATCGGGAAGACGAACGTTTCCATCAAGAATGGAAGGAGTATCGCGAGCGCGGAGAACCCTATCCCTTCGTTCGCGACGGCGCGCGGGACCAGGAGAGTGGGAGCATTGATGCATTCAGCGCGCAAGAACAAGGCCAGCGCTCTCCCAGTGAAGCGGCTCAGCAAACCGATGCCTTTCCACCCCTAGCTCAGCGCTCCACCGGTCCAGGTGGAGGGGATGGGCCAGACCATTCTTCGCAAACCGAGCGGAAATCCATCACCGGCGACCCGGATGTGGACGAGGTGCTCTACGCGCTCGACAGCAAGAACGAGTTGGCGATTGAGCAGGCGCTAAATCGTGTGGCCAACAGCGCAGCCACGCAGGCGTTGTTGAAAAAAGGCAATGATTTCCTGGAAGCGCAGGCCCAGCAAGAGGCCCAGGAGCACGTCGCCACACGCCAGGCACTGGGGATGGATGTCTCACCGGAAATCAACACCAGCCGCGGACCGGTGATGGTGATGACACTGCCAGAGTTTGCCAAGGGGCCGATGCAGAGCGGTCCCCAAGGGGACGGCGGCGGCGGTGGAGACGGCGGTGGGGGCGGTGGTGGTGGAGGGGGCGGCGGTTAGTCAGAATCTCTTCCGTGACCAGCCGAGTTTAGGAGACCTCATGGACAGGCAAGACGCTGCCGCAATAGCGGAAATGATGGCGACGTTGAACGCATCCAATGCGTCTTTGCAAGAGACCATCACGGTGCTGACGACGTTGATGGCATCCATGCAGCAGCGCGAACAACGGTTGCGCGATGTGGTTGCCGAGCAACTTCAGGTAGTCCAACACGCGGCCAGCAGCGCCGATGCCAAGGTCAGCCGGGTGCTTGAGAATGCATTGCCGAGGCTGACGCAGCTGACCAATCAGGCGTTAACGCAGACGCTGGAGCCAGCCGCCAAGCGATTCAACAAAGAAATGGCCACGGCGGACGAGACGTTGCAACAGGCCACCCGGCGTTACGCGAAAGCGCAGCAGACGTTGGAGACGCGGATCACGCGCCGCATGGGAATCGCATCCGCCACGATGCTCGTGGCGGGCGTGCTAGGGCTGGGGGCGGTGGCCTACTCGGTTGGCATCATCACCGAAAAGCGAACCGAACTCGCACAGCTTCGAGCGTCCATCGACTACCTGGATCGCGTGTCGCGTGCCGACCTAGCTCCCTGTGGCGAAGGCCGGCTCTGTGCCACCTTGGAGAAGAATGGGCCGCGTTACGGCAACCAAAGACAGTACAGAGCGATCAATCTGCGCGCGATACCAGATTCGCAATGATGCGACGTCGTCATTACAGCCACTGGCTTGCGCGCGACAGGGGCGGCCGAAAAAGCCACATCGCGTGCGGTCGCGCGCCTAAGCGGCTCATCGAACTCATTGGTTATATCCGGCAATGCCCAACCCAACCGAGTCGACGAAATGCATTGCACTGTAGTCAAATGCAACGCACCCGCCACTCACTTCAGGCAGTGGTGCCCGCCAAGCATGCGCGCAACGCGCGCAGCCTCTCCGCAACTCACAGATTCCAATCGATCCGCAGGCCGGCGATCAGCGCGTTCTTCAGATCGTTGGTGCGGGTCGGTTCGTTGAACTGGTCGGGATTGATCACGTAGTGCAGGTTCGGCGCGATGCGCAGTTGCTTGGTGACCTGGATGCCGTAGCTCAGCTCCATCATGATCTGGTTGTCGGCCGGGGTGCCGGTGCCGCCGGCGGAGGCGCGCGCCAGTCGCAGGTTCTCGATCGCGGCGTCGCTGTACTTTTGCTGGGTGATCACAAACGCAATGTTGTCCTGCGGGCGGCTGGCGAAGGTGCCTTTCTGCACCAGGCCGAGCTGGATGAAATGGTCTTCGATGGCCTGGCCGCCGGTGCTTTGCAGCACGGCGCCGAAGACGGTGAGGCCGCGCGCGCTCGACGGGTCGGGGTTGGTCACCTGCTGCTCGAAGCGCGCGAACAGGCCAGAGCGGCCCTGCTTGTTTTCATACGACAGGCCGGTCAGCACGGCCGGGTTGCCGTTGCGGTCGCGCAGCGGGTCGGTGTAGTCGGAGTTGTCCTGCCAGCCGCCAAGTTCGTACATGGCCGCCATGCTGCCGTCGCCGCCCTTGTTCTTGTAGCCAACGGCATAGGGCACCACCACGCCGGTCGTGTCGTTGGTGCTCCAGTTCAAGCCATGCTGGCCGTCCTGGGCCTGCACCGGGTTCACCTCGTAGGCGCCGACGTGGACGTAGACCTTGGGCGTGACCCATGCGGTTGCATCGGCGGCCCAACTGGAGACCGGCCAGTAGGTGAAGTTGCTGGTGCGGAACACGAAGGTCGGGTTGCCGCAGGCCGAGTTGCCCTGGAAGTACTGGCACAGGTCCGAGCCGAGGAAGTGGATGTTGGCCACGCTGCGGCCGGCTTCCAGTTCCAGGCGGTCGTTGAAGAGCTTCTGCAGCAGGGTGAAGTTGGCCAGGCGCGTGCCCTGGCCGCCGTAGATTTCCTGCACCGAGGTGCTGTTGCCGATGCTGCTGTTGGCCAGGTTGGTGCCGTGGCGGTTGGTGACGTACAACTTCACCGTGGCGCCGTTCCAGCCGAACAGGCGGTCCATGTCGACATCGGTGCCGACCATCAACTGGCCGGCGTAGGCATCGCCGCTCTTGCGGCCGCCGTCGATCATCGAGGCCGCTTCGCCGGTGTAGCCCAGTTTGAGCTTGAAGGCGTCGGCGGCGTCTTGCGCGTGGGCGAGCGGGGTCAGTGCCAAGGTCAGCGTCAGGCACAACAGGCGGGGGCGGGCACGGCGGGGGGCGAGGGCGGTCATGGCAGGACTCCGGACGAAAGGGGCGTGGCCGTGGGGTGGCGAACGCGACAAGAAGGGGATGGGCAAGCCGCTGGCGGCGCACCTGGGTGCGCAGCGCAGCGGGAGAAGCAGGTCAGGGCACGCGCGGTAGAGCGCAGGCGCATCGGGTGCGGCGGCAGGTCCGTGCCGCCGTTGCTGGATCAGGCGACGACCTCGGCAACCGGCTTCTTGAGCAGGCGCAGCGCGATCGCCGTGACCACCACGCCGACCACCAGAGCCAGCACGTAATTGAGCAGGTGGGTGACGGCGTTGGGGATCAGCAGCACGAAGATGCCGCCATGCGGGGCCTTGAGTTCGGCACCGGCCGTCATCGAGATCGCGCCGGCCACGGCCGAGCCGATCACCAGTGCGGGGATGGTGCGCAACGGGTCGCGTGCGGCATAGGGGATGGCGCCTTCGGTGACGAAGGCCAGCCCGAGCACGCCGGCCGCGGTGGCCGAGCCGCGTTCTTCGGCGGTGAAGCGGTTGCGGAATACCCAGGTCGCCAGCGCGATGCCCAGCGGCGGGGTCATGCCGGCCACCATGGCAGCGGCCATCGGGGTATAGACCTGGCTGGCGATCAGGCCAGTGGAAAACGCATAGGCCGCCTTGTTGACCGGCCCGCCCATGTCGAAGGCCATCATGCCGCCGAGCAGCAGGCCGAGCAGCAACGCGCTACTGCCTTGCATGCCGCGCAACCAGGCGGTGAGCCAGGCCAACAGGTCGGCCACGGGCTGACCAAACACGTACATCATCGCCAAGCCGACCAGCAGGGTGCCCAGCACCGGCAGGATCAGCACCGGCTTGAGACCTTCCAGGTTGCGCGGCAGCTTGATGTAGCGGTTCAGCGCGGCCACGCCGTAGCCGGCGATGAAGCCGGCAATGATCCCGCCGAGGAAACCGGCGTTGAGATTGGCCGCGACCAGGCCGCCGATCATGCCGGGCGCGATGCCGGGGCGGTCGGCGATGGAGTAGGCGATGTAACCGGCCAGGGCGGGCACCATCAGGGTGAAGCCGGCCTTGGCGCCGATCTGGAACAGCGACCAGGCCAATGTGCCTTGATGCGCATCGTCGCCGGCGTAGATGCCGCCCAGCGCAAATGCCAGCGCAATCAGCAGGCCGCCGGCAGTGACGAACGGCAGCATGAAAGAGACGCCGGTCATCAGATGCCTGTAGGCGCCGGTGCGTCCGTTGCCCTTGCTCGCCGTTGTGCTGGCAGCCGTGCCGCTGGCAGGTGTCGGCCCGCCATGCACGCCGGCGTCGGCCAGTGCCTTGTTGATCAGCGCCGGGCCATCATTGATCGCCGGCTTGGTGCCGCTCTTGAAGACGCGTTTGCCGCCGAAGCGGGCCAGGTCCACTTCGCGGTCGGCGGCAATGATGACGACGTCTGCTGCGCGGATTTCATCGTCGGTCAGTGCGTCCTGCGCCCCCACCGAGCCCTGGGTTTCCACCCGCATCTGGTAGCCGAGCTTCTTGGCGGCTTGCTGCAGGCCTTCGGCAGCCATGAAGGTGTGCGCGATGCCGGTGGGGCAGGAGGTGATCGCAACGATGCGCTTGCTGCCGCTGCCGCTGGGACTGCTGGCGACGGCCGGGTCGGCGTGTGCGGCCAGCTTGCCGATCGCAGCGGCCGGGTCGTCCAGCACCGCACCCAGGCTCAGGCGCACCAGTTGCGCGTCGCCAAAGCGGGCGGTGTCGGCATCGGTGTCGCCGACCACCAATACCTGGGTGGCTGTGCTGGCGAGCTCGCCCGGCAAGGCGCCGAGCACGCCCTGGTCGCTGCGGATTTCGATCGTCACGCTGCGCCCGGCGGCGGTAGCCGCACGGCGCAGCGCTTCGGCCGCCAGGACGGCTTCGGTGCTGCGTTCGCCGGCGGCGATGACCACGATGGAAGAGGACATGGCAAAACTCCTGCTGTGTTGCGATCGCCGGTATCGCCGGCGGGGGAATTCAAGCGTTATGCGTGGCGTTGACGCGCATGAGGTGTGCCGCTGCCTGTCATTGTCACAACCCACGCACATCTGGGTGCCGGCATCGGCGGCAGCGACTGGCTGCTCATGACAGCGCTTGGATCACGACGTCGGTTGCGGCGCGGCGCACGCTCTCGGGCGTGATCCGACGCGCCTCGCCGCTTTCCAGCCGGCACATCGAAAATGCCGTGGCCAGCCGCGCGCATTGCTCTAGTGTTGTTGCCTCGTCCAGCAGCGCAGCGGCCAATCCGGCCACCATCGCATCGCCTGCGCCCACGCTGCTGCCCTGCGCCAAGCGTGGCGGGCGGGCGATCAAACGTTGGTCGCGCTGCACGAACAGGGCGCCGTCGGTGCCCATCGAAATGACCACCAACTGGACGCCACGTGCGATCAGTTCGTGCGCGGCGGCGCTCAGTGCGGCGCGGTCGTTCAACGGGCGACCGGTCCAGGCTTCGAGCTCGTGCCGGTTCGGTTTGACCGCGTACGGCAGCGCATCGCCTGCAGCATTCAGCGCCGTCACCAACGGCATGCCGCTGGTGTCCAGCAGCACGCGCGCACCGGCGGCACTGGCCTGGGCCTGCAACTGCGCCCAGCTGTCGTCCGGCAGCCCGGACGGCAGGCTGCCGGACAGCACCACCGGCAGGCCGGGGCACAGCAGCGGAGCGAGGTGGTCGGCCACGCCCTGCAGATGCGGCTGGCCCAGGCACAGGCCGGGCAGGTTGATATCGGTGGTGTCGTTGCTGCGTGCGTCGACCAGCTTGAGATTGGTGCGGGTTTCGCCGGCCACACGTTGGCAGTGATCGGTGATGCCGCGTTCGCGGAACAAGGCTTCGAACACGCCGGCATTGCCGACCCCGAGTACGCCCAGCGCGGCGACCTGGCTGCCCCAGTCGGCCAGGCAGGCGGCCACATTGATGCCTTTGCCGCCGGCATCGTTGCGCACGCTGCTGGCGCGGTGCACGGCGCCCGGCTGCAGATGATCGAGCTGGATGGTTTGGTCGATCGCCGGATTCAGCGTGACGGTGATGGCCTGCAGGCTCATGCCGCGTCCTCGCGCTTGGCTTCCAATGCGCGCACTTGTTCGGCGGTTTCGCAGTTCAGCGCCTGCTCGGCGAGCTGCTGCAATGTGCTCAGCGCAGCGCCGCGCAGGCGCGCTTTCACTGCGGGGATGTCGTTGGGCGTCATCGACAATTCCTGCACGCCCAGGCCGGCCAGCAAGCTGGCGCCGAACGCGTCGCCGGCCAGCCCGCCGCACACGCCGACCCAGCGCTCGTGCTTGCGCGCGCCTTCGATCGTGCTGCGGATCATGCGCAGCACCGCCGGGTGCAGGCTGTCGGCTTCGGCAGCCAGTTCCGGGTTCTGGCGGTCGATCGCCAGCACGTACTGGGTGAGGTCGTTGGTGCCGATCGAGAAGAAGTCTGCGTGACGCGCCAGCACGTCGGCCTGCGCGGCGGCGGCCGGCACCTCGATCATGATGCCGATCGGCACCTCCGGTGCGTCGAGGTCGGCGCGGATGCGTGCGCAGATCTCGCGCAGCGCGATCAGTTCCGGCACCGACGTGATCATCGGGAACATGATCGACAGCCGCGCACCGTCCTTGGCGGCGCGATACAGCGCACGCAGTTGCGGCTCCAGCAGGTCGGGGCGACGCAGCAGCAGGCGCGCGCCGCGCACGCCGAGGAACGGGTTTTCTTCGTGCGGCAATTCCAGATGCGCCACTTGCTTGTCGCCGCCGATGTCCAGCGCACGCACGATCAGCGGGCGGCCATCCAGCGCCTGCGCCATTGCCAGATAGGTGGCGTGTTGTTCGTCTTCGCTGGGGGTTCGGCCGCTTTCCAGGAACAGGAATTCGGTGCGCATCAGGCCGACGCCTTCGGCACCCTGGGTCAGTGCCATCGCGACCTGGTCGGGCAGATTGACGTTGGCGCCGATGTCGATGTGGTGGCCGTCGGTGGTTTCGGCCGGCAACGCGCGCTGCGCGGCTTCGCGCTCGCGGATGGCCTGCTGCTCGGCGATATGCGTGCGTGCGGCGTCCAGGTCCAGTTCGGACGGATTGATGTACAGGCGCCCGCTGCTGCCGTCGATGATGGCAGTGACGCCATCTTCGATCTCCAGCAACTGGCCGCCGGCCGCGACCAGCGCCGGCAGGCCGAGCGTGCGCGAGAGGATGGCGGTATGCGAGGTCGGCCCACCCTGCGCGGTGGCCAGGCCGAGTACGCGGGCGGTGTCCAGATTGGCGGTGTCCGACGGCGACAGGTCGCTGGCGAGCAGGATGCACGGCTGCTCGGGCAGGTCGGTGAGACCGGCACCGGCCGCGGCCGGATCGAGCTGGGCCAGCACGCGGCGGCCGACATCGCGCAGATCGGCAGCGCGACCGGCCAACACCGGGTTGCCCAACGCAGCCAGACCGGAGGCGATCTGTTCCACCGCCTGATGCCACGACCACGCCACGCCGTGGCCTTCGACCATCAGCTGGCAGGTGCGGGTGATCAGGTCGGTGTCGTTGAGCAGCTCGGCCTGGGCCTTGAAGATGGCCGCGTCCGAGGCGCCGAGGCGGCGCTGGGTGTCGTCCTGGATCGCCGCCAGCTGCTGGCGGGTGCGGGTCAGCGCGTCGTGCAGCAATGCGCCGCCATCGCCCAGGCCGACCGGTTGATCGGCCACTTCGGTCTGCGCCGCGCGCAGGCGATGCACGATGCCGATCGCCACGCCCGGGCTGGCGCCGATGCCGACGATGGCCGGCTGTGCCTGCGGCGGGGTCCAGCCGGCGACCGGGGCGGCGCGACGTTGCGCAGCACGCTCGGCATCGGCCTTTTCCTGCGCGGTGAGGCTGTCCATTACCGCCCGCAGGCGCTTGAGCAGGGCGGCGGCGTCGCTGCCTTCGGCCGAAACGGTGATGCTGTCGCCGGCACGCAGGCCGAGCTGTAGCAAGCCGACCAAGCTTTTCGCATCGGCGGCCTGGTCGCCGGCGCGCACCTGCGCACGGGCCGAAAAGCCGCGTGCGGTCTCGGCCCAACGGGTGGCCGGGCGGGCATGCAGGCCGCTGGGGTAGGCGATGGTCCACTCGAAGGATTCGGCCAGATCGGTGGCTGGCGCGGCGCTGGTGTCTGGCGCACGGTCGCCGGTGAGCGCGGCCACGATCACGCCAGGGTCGTCGGTGGTGAACAGCGCTTCCAGCTGCGCCGGGTCCTGGATCAACCGGGTCAGCCGGCGCAGCAAGGTGATGTGGGTATCGGACTGCGCGGCGATGCCCACCACCAGCCGGGTGATCTGGCCAGGATTCCATTCCACACCGTCGGGTAGCTGCAGTACCGCGATGCCGTCGCGGCGCACCAGGTGACGGTCTTCGCCGACGCCGTGCGGAATGGCAAGGCCGTGGCCCAGGAAGGTATTGGCCAGGCCTTCGCGGCGCCGCATGCTGGCGTCGTAACCCGGCGAGACGCAGCCGGCCGCGACCAGCAGCTGGGCAGCCTGCGCAATGGCGTCGTCCTTGTCGCGGGCAGACGCGCGCAGGCGCACAAGGTCGGGGGTGACGGGGGCAAGCGACGGAGAGGACAAGGCGGGCTCCGGATGAGGTCGGGCTGGGAAGTATAGTGGGAACGTTCCCACTGTTGACGTCAATGTGCACTGCACAAAACCGTTGTAGTGCTTTCGGGTTAGCATCAAAGTCGACACGGCGCCTGGGTCAAGGTGCGCAAATGGAGCGGGAACGGTCCCAGTGAGTATCAGCATCAATGACGTGGCCCGCGTGGCCGGAGTGTCCAAATCCACGGTCTCGCGTGCACTAGGCACCGGCCCGGTCAGCGACGAGGTGCGTGCCAAGGTCGAAGCCGCGGTGCGCCAGACCGGCTATCGGCCCAACCTGATGGCGCGACGATTGCGATCCCAGCAGTCCGGCATCCTGGGGGTGATCGTGGCCGACATCCGCAATCCGTACTTCACGGCGCTGATTCGTGCAGTGGAAGAGGTCGCTTACCGTGCCGGTATGCGCGTCACCCTGTGCAATACCGATGAAGATCCCGAGCGTGAGGCGCTCTACCTCGAGCTGATGCAGGAAGAACGCATCACCGGGCTGATCTTTGCGCCGACCCGCGTGACCGTGGGGCGCATGCATGAGCTGGCCCTGGATTACCCCACCGTGCTGGTGGATCGCGCCGGCCCCGGCAGCCGCTATGACAGTGTGGTGCTCGACAACGGCGCCGCCATGGCTGAGCTGGTTGCGCACTTGCAAGCACAGGGGTATCGGCGCATCGGTGGACTGTTCGGCAGCACCAGCACCACGGCCGCCGAGCGCCGCGACGGTTACCTGGCCGCGATGCGCGCGCAGGGCCTGGAGCCGGATTACCACGAAGTGGCGCCCACTGCCGAGGCGGCGATTGCCGAATTGGGTGGATGGCTCGCCAACGACAACCGGCCCGAAGCCATCGTCACCAGTAACAGCCTGCTGCTGATGGGTGCATTGAAAGCCGCGCGCACCGCCGGCCTGCGCCTGCCGCAGGACCTGGCCCTGGCGGGCTTCGATAACGAGCGCTGGACCGACCTGGTCGAGCCGGGCATCACCGTGGTCGAACAACCGGTCGAGGACATGGGCCGTGCCGCAATGTCGCTGCTGCTGGAACGGCTAAGCAATCCGCAATTGCCGATCCGCCGCTTGGTCATGACCGGGCGCTGCGTGGTGCGTGGGTCCACTGGCGCGCGCATACCGGGCATCTGACTGCTCCGGGGGAGCGTCGGCTCCTTGGCACGTCACGCCTGTTCGTTCGTGTGATGCGGTCGAAGGCGTCAGGTGAACAGCTGTTACTTAGTCGAGCGCGTGGCGTCCTCGCCACTTGCCGGACACGCCGTGAATCCATCCGTGGCGGCTCGATGGCGGTATCCATGCCGCCGAGCAGCTTGCATGGACCTACTTGCCGCGTGTCCCGCGATGACGAGCAGGCAAGGGCCCTGCAGCCATGTCGCAGATCAGCCGCTTCAGGACGATTCACCGCAGTCCATTCGAGATTCGAGTCGTAACCACTCGCCCTTGCGTGACGCCGCATCGTGGAGTGGTTCTTAGCGGAGCATAAAAAAGCCCCGGCAATGCCGGGGCTTTGGGTTCGCAGCCAATGCCTGACTTAGCGATCCGGGCGGTGGGTTCCACCTTCGTTCTGCACGGCCAGATATTCCTTGGACTGCTCGTCCAGCTTGTCGCCCAGCATGCGGCGCACCACCACGAAGAACAGCGGGATGAAGATCACGCCGAGCAAGGTGGCGAACACCATGCCGCCGATCACGCCGGTACCGATGGAGTGACGCGAGTTGGCGCCGGCACCGGTGGAGATGGCCAGCGGCAACACGCCCAGGATGAACGCGAACGAGGTCATCAGAATCGGGCGGAAACGCAGATGCGCCGCTTCCAGGGTGGCTTCGCGCAGCGTCTTGCCTGCCGCACGCTGCTCCACTGCGAATTCCACGATCAGGATTGCGTTCTTCGCCGCCAGGCCAATCACCGTGATCATGCCGATCTTGAAGTACAGATCGTTCGGCAACCCGCGCAGCATCGAGAAGGTGATCGCACCCAGCACGCCGATCGGCACCACCATCAGCACCGCCACCGGAATCGACCAGCTTTCATACAGCGCGGCCAGGCACAGGAAGACCACCACCACCGACAACGCCAGCAATAGCGTTGCGGCATTACCGGCGATGATTTCCTGGTACGACATGCCGCTCCAGTCGAAGCCGAAGCCCGGTGGCAGATCGTTTTTGACGATATCTTCCATCGCGCTCATCGCCTGGCCGGAACTGCCGCCCGGGGCCGGGTTGCCAACGATGTTCACGGCGGAGTAGCCGTTGTAGCGGTTCAACGCCGGCGACGCGTAGGTCCACTCGGCCTTGACCACGTTGCTCAGCGGAATCATTGCCGGCTGGCCGTCTGCACCGGTGGCCGTGGTGCTGGGAGTGAAGAAGTTGCGCAGCGACTCCGGGCCGGCGCGGAACTGGTCGTCAGCGCGCATGTTGACGCGCTTGATGCGCCCCTCGGCGAAGTAGTCGTTGACGTACACCGGCGCCAGCATCAGCTGGATCGAGCTATAAATGTCGCTGACATTCAGGCCCATCGATTGCGCCTGCACGCGATCCACGTGCAGCTGCAGTTGCGGCGAGTTTTCCAGACCGTTCGGGCGCACGCCCACCAGGGCGTCCTGCTTTTCCGCCGCCTTGCCAAGCACGATGTTGCGTGCCTGGATCAACGCTTCCTGGCCGGCACCGGAGCGGTCCTGCAGCCACATGTCGAAGCCGCCGAACTGGCCCAGACCCTGCACGGTGGGCAGGTTGACCACGAAGATCTGCGCGCCCTTGATGCCGTAGAAGGCGCCATTGAGTTGCTGGATCAACTGCTCTGCAGTGACATCACGTTCTTCCCACGGCTTGAGCCGGATGAAGCCCATACCGACGTTTTCGCCCGAGCCGAGGAAGCTGAAGCCTGCGATCTGCAGCATGCCTTCCACGGCCGGCTGCTTCTCCAGTACCGCACGCATTTGCGCGAACGCTTCGTTGGTGCGGATCTTGGTCGCGCCCGGCGGCAGCTGCACGATGGCCACCGCAAAGCCCTGGTCTTCTTCCGGCAGGAAGCTGCCCGGCATCCGCGTAAACAGGAAGCCGCACAGCACCACCAACGCCACGAATGCGATCATCCACGGTGGCGAGCGCTTGAGGGTGTGACCGACCACGCCGACATAGCGATGCGCCAGTTTGTCGTAGTACTTGTCGAAGGTGCGGTAGATCCAGTTCTTCTTGGTGGAGTGGGCCGACTTGAGGAACGCGCCGCACAATGCCGGGGTGAAGCTCAACGCCAGGAATGCGGAGAACCCCATCGACATCGCGATGGTCAACGCGAACTGCTTGTAGATCGCACCCGATGCGCCGGGCTGCAGCGAGGACGGGATGAACACCGCTGCCAGCACCACGGTGATGGCCACCACCGCGCCGGTGATCTGGGTCATCGCCTTCTGGGTGGCCGCCTTTGGCTCCAGATGCTCTTCACTCATGATGCGTTCGACGTTCTCGATCACCACGATCGCGTCGTCCACCACGATGCCGATCGCCAGCACCATCGCAAACAGCGTCAGCTGGTTGATCGTGAAGCCGATCATGTACATGCCGAAGAAGGTGCCCAGCAGCGCGACCGGAATCACCAGCGTGGGAATCACGGTGGCGCGGAAGTTCTGCAGGAACAGCAGCATCACCAGGAACACCAGCACGATGGCTTCCACCAGGGTGTGGATCACTTCCTCGATGGAGATGCGCACGAAGGTGGTCGATTCGTACGGCGCAAACCAGGTCACGCCCTGCGGGAAGGTCGGTTGCAGTTCGTCGAGCTTGGCGCCGACCGCCTCGGACACGTTCAATGCATTGGCGCCCGGCAACAGCTGGATACCGAAGGCACCGGTGGGCTTGCCGTTGTACTGGGTGTCGAAGCCGTAGTTGCTCGGCCCCACGGTGACGCGTGCAACGTCCTTCAAACGCACGGTGGCGCCGTTGTTATCGGTACGCAGGATGATGTTTTCGAACTGCTCGGGCGAGCTGAAGCGGCCTTCCGCCGACACCGTGGCGGTGAAGCTGATGCCTTCCGGGGTCGGGTCGGCACCGACCGAACCGGCCGCGAACTGCACGTTCTGGTTACGCACCGCGGTCAGCACCTGGGTGGCCGACAGGTTGTAGCCCTGCAGCTTCTCCGGGTTCAACCAGATGTTCATCGCGTACTCGGCGCCGAACTGGTTGGTGCTGCCCACGCCGGGCACGCGCGAGATCTGCTCGAGCACGCGCGAACCGACGATGTCGTTGAGCGCGTCGCGGTTGATCGACGGGTTGTCCGAACGCAGCGCGGCCACCATCAGGAAGCCGGCGTTGGCCTTGGCCACCACCACACCCTGCTGGGTCACTTCCGACGGCAAACGCGGCGTGGCCAGCGACACCTTGTTCTGCACCTGCACCTGCGCGATATCCGCGTCGGTGCCGGTTTCGAAGGTCAGCGTGATGGTCACGCGGCCGTTGGCGGCCGAGGACGAGTTGAAGTACAGCAGGTGATCGATACCGGTGAGCTGCTGCTCGATGACCTGGGTCACCGCTTTTTCGGCGGTGTCGGCGCTGGCGCCGGGGAAGTTGGCGGTAACGGTGACCTGCGGCGGGGCGATCGTGGGGTACGACTCGATACCCAGATTCAGGATCGAGATCACGCCCGCAAGCGAGATCAGGATCGCCACCACCCAGGCAAAGATCGGGTGTTCGATGAAAAACTTAGGCATGTCCGGGTTCCGTCACTGCTGCTTGGACTGGGAGTCGGCCGGCTGCGCCGCAGCGTCCGGCTTGACTGTTCCTGCGCGGCCGGTGCCGCTGCATCGGCCTTGTCGGCCGCCGGTGCGGCCTGCGCGTCGCCACCCTGGGCGGCGGCCGGAGCCGCGCCCGGTGCGCCCGGCTGGCCGCCTTGTGCCGGCTTGTTCGGATCCCACGGCACGCCCTTGGCCGGCTGCCCTTCCTTGGCCTTCTGCACACCATCGACGATGACCTGGTCGCCCGGGGTCATGCCGCCGGTGATGATCCACTGGCCTTTCTGCTGGCCGTCGACAGTGAGGTTCTTGCGCACCACCTTGCCGTCCTTGCCCAGCACCAGCGCATAGGCGCCGGTGGCATCACGCTGCACCGCCTGCTGCGGCAGCAGGTAGGCGTTGTTGCGCTGGCCCAGGCTGGCCTTGAAGGTCACGAACGCACCCGGCAGCAGCGATTGTTCGGGGTTGGGCAGGGTTGCGCGCAGCGATACCGCACCGGTGCTCGGGTCCACCGTCACCGCCGACACGTCCAGCGTGCCGGGGTGTTGGTACTGCGTGCCGTCGCCCAGTTCCACGTTGATGGTGGACTTGCCGTCGCCGCTGAGCTGGACGTTGCCGCTGCTCTGCGCCTGACGCAGGGCGGCCAGTTCCTCGCTGCTCATGGCGAAGTTCACGTACAGCGGGTCGATCTGGTCCACGGTGGTGAGCAGGGTGGCTTCACCCGCACCGACCAGTGCGCCTTCGGTCACGCGCTGGATACCGGCGCGGCCGGTGATCGGCGAGGTGACGCTGGCGAAGCCGAGCTGGATGCGCGCCGCTTCGACCGCACCGCGCGCCTGCTGCACGCTGGCGCCGGAAGAGCGCTCGTTGGCTTCGGCGGTGTCGATGTCGGCGCGCGAGACGTACTGCTGCGGCGCCAGGCTGCGCGCACGCGTCGCGGCGATCTTGGCATTGGTATAGGTTGCCTCGGCGGCGGCCAGCTGACCCTGTGCCTGCAGCAACGTGGCCTTCAGCTGGGATGGATCGATCTGGAACAGCGGCTGGCCTTCCTTGACGTTGGCACCTTCGGTGTACAGGCGCTTGAGCACGACGCCGTCCACGCGTGCGCGCACATCGGCCGAGCGGTACGCCGACAGGCGGCCGACCAGATCACGTTCCAGTGGCAGCGTCTGCGGCTTCATCTCCAGCACCGACACTTCCGGCGGCGGCGGTGCCTGCTGTTGTTCGGGCTTGCTGCAGGCAGCGAGCGCCACGGTAATGGCACAGGCCAGGCCGAAGGAGCGGAGTGGGGCAATCATCAGGAGGAACTCCGTTAGGGTCTTGAAGTGAAAAGAGAAGGCGGTGCCAGCGTTGGCGCGGCATGTGCCGGAGCAAACGCACGCAAGAAGGTGTCCACGGCGAACTGCGCCCACTGCTGCCTGGCGGGGAGGCCGGCGCGATGGGGAACCTGAAACCGTTGGCGGTCGAAATCCAGCCCGACGATCATGCTCAGTAACAATTCGGCCATGAAGTGCGGATCGTCATGCCGCAGCTGGCCCGCGTCGATCGCCTGCTCGAAGCGATGCGCCAGACGCTGCTGCATGCCGACCACGCCGTCGTGGAAGATCTGCTGCGACTGGTCGGGGAACCGGTGCGACTCGGCTTCGACCAGACGGCAGGTCTGTAGCACATCGGGGTTGTTCAAACGGTCAAGATGGGCCAGTGCAAAGGCCAGCAGATCGGCGTGGAGATCGCCCGAGACCGTGCCCAGCGGACCGGCCGCCAGATGCACGTGGTCTTGAAGCACATCGCGCAGCAGATTCTCCTTGCACCCGTAATAGCTGTACAGGGTCTGCTTGGAGCAGCCGGCCCGCTCGGCCACCGCGTCCATGCTCAGCCGCATGCCGCGCTCGGCCAGCAGCGCATGCACAGCCGCATGGATGCGGCGGTCGCAGTCCGAACGCCGGGCAGCACGGTGGGGACGAGGGGTCATGGCGGTAGACTATACCGTCCAGTTTAGTTTTTAAACAGGCTTGACGGGCGCGGTTTCGTCTGCACAACGCCTGATGTGCCAAGCACTCGACCGGACTTTGCCGGGTGTGGCGATCCAACTTCAGCATGGCACCGTCCGGTTCCACATATTACATAGATGTAGTGATTTTGCGCGCTGCAACGGGCCACGGCGGGCCGCATTTTTGCGCTATGCAGCAAGGCGTCGTCATCGCGCACCGGTACAATTCAGGTTTTCCACCGAGCATTCCAGCTCTACTCATGACAGCCAAGAAAGCCGCTTCGAAATCGTCCACGACGTCGGTCAAACCGGTCGCCGAACGTGCCGTCCCCGTGCTTGCCACCGAACCGCAGGCGGTCAGCCTCGAGCCGGTGTTTGCCGCGTTGCGCAAGCGCTACCCGGCCGCGCGCCAGGCCGAAGTCCAGGCGTTCGCCGCTGACTTCTACCGGCGCATGGAGGAAGACGAATTCCCGAACCATCCGCCGGAGCAATGGGCGGCGCTGGCATCGGACATGCTGGAATTTGCACGTGCGCGCAAGGCCGGCACGGTCAATGTGCGGGTGTTCAACCCCACCTTGAAGAGCCACGGCTACGAGTCGCCGCATACCTTGCTGCAAATCGTCAACGACGACATGCCGTTCCTGGTGGATTCGGTGAGCATGACGCTGGCGGACCTGGGCATTGGCGTGCATGTGCTTGGCCACCCGGTGCTGCGCATTGCGCGTGACAAGGCCGGCAAGCTCACCGCAGTGGGCGAGGGCAAGAGCGAGTCGCTGATGGTGCTGGAGATCGACCGCCAGCCGTCGGAAGAAATGCCCAAGCTGGAAGCGGCGGTGCGCAAGGTACTGGCCGAGGTGCGCGCCATCGTGCAGGACTGGGCGGCGATGCGCGAGCGCATGGTCGTGCTGGCCGACGATCTGGCGACGCGTCGTCTGCCGATCGACGACATCAACCGACATGAAGCGCAGGAATTCCTGCGTTGGGCTGCGGCCGACCACTTCACCTTCTTCGGCTACCGCGAGTACCGCGTCGAGAAGCAGGGCGGCCAGGACGTGCTGGCGCCGTTGGAAGAGACCGGTCTGGGCCTGCTGCGCGGGCGCGACACCTCGCCGGCGCGTCCGGTGACCACGCTGGCCGCGCACGGCCTGAATGCCTCGTCCAAGCGCAAGGACGCCCTGATCCTGACCAAGACCAATGCCCGTTCGCGCGTGCACCGCGTTGGTTACATGGATTACATCGGCATCCTGGAATTCGATGCCAAGGGTCGCATCGTCGGCGAGCAGCGCTTCCTGGGTCTGTTCACCTCCAGCGCCTATAACCGCCGCCCGTGGGAAATTCCGCTGGTGCGTCAGCGCCACGAATACGTGATGAGCAAGTCGGGGCTGACCCCGAGCAGCCATAGCGGCAAGGCCTTGCGCCACATCCTGGAAACGCTGCCGCGCGAGGAGCTGTTCCAGTCCAACGAGGAAGAGCTGTACCGCACCGCGATGGGTATCCTCGGGCTGCAGGAGCGCGTGCGCAGCCGCCTGTTCCTGCGTCGCGACAAGTACGGGCGCTTCATCTCGGCGCTGGTCTATATCCCGCGCGAACGTTTCAACACCGACGTGCGCTTGCGCATCGAAGCCTTGTTGAAGGACGCGCTGCACGGCGAATACATCGATTCCAGCGTGGTGCTGGGCGAATCGCCACTGGCCCAGCTGCATCTGATCGTGCGGCCCAAGAGCGGTGAGGCACTGGAATTCGACACCACCGAACTCGAATCGCGGCTGGCGCACTTGCTGCGCAACTGGCGCGATGCGCTGCGTGAGGCGCTGGTGGCACGGCACGGCGAAGCCAATGGGCTGCGTATGGCAGCCAACTTCGGTCGCGCGCTGCCGGCCGGCTATATCGAAGACTCGTCGATCGAATCGGCAGTGTCGGACGTCGAACACCTGGCATCGCTGGATGGCCCGAACGATCTGCATCTGAGCCTGCAGGAAATCCGTCGCGACGATGGCGTGCGCCTGGATGCGGGCGAAGGCCTGCGCCTGAAGCTGTATCGCCAGCTCGACGACATTCCGCTGTCCGATGCGATGCCGATGATGGAAAACATGGGCCTGCGCGTGATCTCCGAGCGGCCGTATCGGCTGCAGGTGGGCGAGACGCCGGTCTATATCCAGGATTTCGAGGTCGAATCCACGGCCGGCAAGATCAATGCCGCGCATGCTGATGCCAGTTTCGGCGAAGCCTTCGAGCGCATCTGGAACGGCGATGCCGAAAACGACGGCTTCAATCGCCTGATTCTGGCGGCCGGCCTGCATTGGCGTCAGGTCGCGCTGCTGCGCGGCTACTGCAAGTACTTGCTGCAGACGGCAGTGCCGTTCTCGCAGGCCTATGTCGAAGCCACGTTCACCCGTTACCCGTTGCTGGCGCGTTTGCTGGTGGAGTTGTTCGAAGCGCGCTTCGATGCGTCCACCGGCAGCGAAACCAAGGCACAAATCTTTGCTGGCCAGGAGCGCCTGCGCGAAGAACTGTCTGCACTGGCAGGCGACGACGACGCTACGCTCAAGGCACTGGAATCCGTGCTGGAAGCGCGCGGCGGCGACCGCGATGCACAGCAGGAGGCCACCCGCGCCACCTTGCTGAAGTTGATGGACCGCGTCTCCAGCCTGGACGAAGACCGCATCCTGCGCAGCTTCATGGATGTGATCGATGCGACCTTGCGTACCAACTACTACCAGACCGACAAGAACGGCAAGCCCCCACACTGCATCAGCTTCAAGCTGGATTCCTCGCGCGTGCCGGACCTGCCCAAGCCGCGTCCGTATCGCGAAATCTTTGTCTACGGCCCGCGCGTGGAAGGCGTGCATCTGCGCTTCGGCGCGGTGGCCCGCGGTGGCCTGCGCTGGTCGGACCGTCGCGAGGATTTCCGCACCGAGGTGCTAGGCCTGGTCAAGGCGCAGATGGTCAAAAACACCGTCATCGTGCCGGTTGGCGCCAAGGGTGGGTTTTACGTCAAGCGCTCGCCGGTGGGGGGCGACCGTGATGCGATCCAGGCAGAAGGCATCGCCTGCTACAAGCTGTTCATCCAGGGCCTGCTCGACATCACCGACAACATCGTCGGCGGCAAGATCGTGCCGCCGCCGCAGGTGGTGCGTCATGACCAGGACGACCCGTACCTGGTGGTCGCGGCCGACAAGGGCACTGCGACGTTCTCCGATATCGCCAACGGGCTGGCGCTGGACCACGGCTTCTGGCTGGGTGATGCGTTCGCCTCCGGTGGCTCGGTCGGTTACGACCACAAGGGCATGGGCATCACTGCGCGTGGCGCGTGGGAATCGGTCAAGCGTCACTTCCGCGCCATGGGCCGCGATTGCCAAAGCCAGGACTTCAGCGTGGTCGGCATCGGCGACATGTCCGGCGACGTGTTCGGCAACGGCATGCTGCTCTCAAAGCATATTCGCCTGCTGGCCGCGTTCGATCACCGCCACATCTTCCTGGATCCGAACCCGGATGCAGCGGTGTCCTTCGCCGAGCGCGATCGCTTGTTCAAGCTGTCGCGTTCCAGCTGGGCCGACTACGACGCCAAGCTGATCAGCGCCGGCGGCGGCATTTATCCACGTACGCTCAAATCCATCGACATCAGTGCACCGGTGCGAGAGGCGCTTGGGCTGGAGTCCAACCTCAAGCAGCTCTCGCCGAACGAGCTGATGAACGCCATCCTCAAGGCGCCGGTGGATTTGTTCTGGAACGGCGGCATCGGCACCTACGTCAAGGCGGCCAGCGAGTCGCATGCGGATGTGGGCGACCGCGCCAACAACGGCCTGCGCGTCAATGGTGGCGAGCTGCGCTGCAAGGTGGTGGGCGAGGGCGGCAACCTGGGCCTGACCCAGCTCGGCCGTATCGAAGCGGCGCAGACCGGCGTGCTGCTCAACACCGATTTCATCGACAACTCGGCCGGCGTGGACACCTCCGATCACGAGGTGAACATCAAGATCCTGCTCAACGACATGGTGCAGGCCAAGAAGCTCACCTACGACGCGCGCAACAAGCTGTTGGCGTCGATGACCGACGAAGTGGCCGACCTGGTGCTGTGGGACAACTATCGCCAGAACCAGGCGATCAGCTTGATGGAGCGCATGAGCGTCAAGCGCCTGGGTTCCAAGCAGCACTTCATCCGCACGCTGGAACTGCAGGGCCTGCTCGACCGTCAGATCGAGTTCCTGCCCTCCGATGCCGAGCTGTCGGCACGCAAGGCGCGTGGGCAGGGGCTGACCCGACCGGAGCTGTCGGTGCTGTTGTCGTATTCCAAGCTGGTGGCGTTCCAGCAGTTGCTGGAATCGGACATTCCCGAAGACCCGTATCTGTCCAAGGAATTGCAGCGCTACTTCCCGCAGCCGTTGCAGAAGAAGTACGCCGATGCGATGGAGCGCCATCGCCTCAAGCGCGAGATCATCGCTACCGCGGTCACCAACACCACCATCAATCGTATGGGCGCCACCTTCCTGATGCGCATGCAGGAAGACACCGGCCGCAGCATCGGCGAGGTGGCCAAGGCCTACACCATCAGCCGCGAAACACTGGATGCGCGCGCGCTGTGGACGCAGATCGATGCGCTGGACGGCAAGGTGCCCGAGTCGGTGCAGATCGATGCGCTGGAAGTGATCTGGCGCCTGCAACGCTCGTTCGTGCGTTGGTTGTTGTTGCGTCCGGGCCAGATGCCGGGCATCACCGCAGCGGTGGAGCGTTACCACGGCCCGTTCAACGACATCCGCGTGGCATCGGGCGTGTTGTCGGATGCGCAGCGCCCGCAGTACGAAGCCAGCGTGCAGGAATGGCAGGACAAGGGCCTGACGCCGGCACTCGCACAGCAGTTGTCCGAGCTGCGTTATCTGGAGCCGGCCTTCGACATCATCGAAACCGCGCGCACCCGCAAGCTCAAGCCGGTGGACGTGTCCAAGGTGCATTTCCGCCTGGGCGAAGCGCTGCGGCTGCCGTGGTTGTTCGAGCAGATCGACGCGCTGGAGGTCAACGGCCGCTGGCATGCGGTGGCACGTGGCGTGCTGCGCGACGAACTGGCCGCGCATCAACGCGCCTTGGTCGGCCAAGTGTTGACGATGTCAGGCAGCACTGCCGAAGACAAGGTGGCCACCTGGCTGGCACGCGACGACTCCAGCCTGCGCTTCACCCTGGCCATGCTGGCCGATGTGGCCGAGCAGAAGACGCTCGACTACCCGACCGTGTCGGTCGCGGTGCAGCGGTTGGGGCAGTTGGCTGCGCACGGGGTGTGAGCGCAGGCTGTACGGTGATGGCGTAGCGCAAGCTGCGCCATCACTCCGACTGCAGAAGCCATGTCGCCACTGTATGTGCAAGACGCCGCCGCCTTAGGGCGGCTTTTTTTTACATTTGTCGCACTTGACACTCTGGGCTGCTGCAATAAAGATCTCCCGGCTGCGATCACTCTCGCAGCCGGGTGTGGAAGCCCGAAATCCAAGGCGCACAAGCGCCCACGCTGTCTATGCAGGCGCTTTCTTTGCGCTTGCTAATTGATGGCGGGGCGTGCTCGTCAGCTTTATGGCGGGCGGTGCGTGGGGGCCGTAAGGCCCGCCGGCCCTTGGACCGGTCTTCCAACCGCGCACCGTCCGCCACCTCGTTTGGAAGCGAGATGACGGACTCCATCATCCAGGGAGATCCACCATGTCACGCAACAACTCTGCACGTCCGGGTAGTACTTCATCAGATTCACGTGCCACAAGCTCCGTTGCACCCAATCGCACCACGGAGCATGAAGACGTGTTCTTCCGTCGACTGTCCGAATCGCGTGGTGCGGAAGCTACCAACGGCATCCATTGGTCCGATCTGCCGATGCAATTGGGCCTGGCGCTCAAGTGCGCACATGTCGATCACTGCTTGCTAGGACTGCAGGGCGTATTGGAAATGCTGCATGCCGGAGAGGCAGCCCGCGAGGCTGGCCAATCTGGCCTTGGCGGCGAGCTGACCGATCGCTTGCTCTATGCGTCGCGTGCGCTGGCTGCGTCGGGAACGGAAACGTTATATGCGTTGCAAGCGCGTCTTGCGGCTACGCCAAAGTGAAGTGAGCAGCCGTCCAGCAATGGTGTGTAGCCTGCGGCGTGGGTGTCGAATACTGATGGATGCCGAAGGATATTGGCCAAAAACTGCATAGCTCGCATTAGTTTTACTGCAAATTTCACCGCTATGGCCAATGTGGAAGGGCCTGATGGTGATAGTATCGCTGGCATTAGCGGCTCTGTCGTAGCTTGGCGAATCTGTCAGCGCTGCGTCACGGATGTCGACTTGTAAGTGGATGACGGACAGCTCGGGAGACAGGACCGTGTCACCAGCACAAGACCACGCCTTGTTTTCCCTGCAGCTCATCATCGACTGTGTGATACGCGATCGAAGCCGATTGCTGGTTTATCTTGAAGGGCAGGGTGTGTTCGCGATCGATGCTCCGGACAATGGGCTTTACCTGCCCAATGATCAGGCCTTCGCGAAAGAGCTGGGCTGCGCGTGCTACTGCAGTGATCCTCATCCGTCCTACGTGGAAGGCATGCTTGGGGAACTGCGAAGGATCGAAGTGTCGGCCGATGGGCAGGCGGCCATGCAAGGCGACCCGGTGGCTTGCCAACGTGTGGCTGAAGCCGTGACACACCTGCAGGCGACGATCAAGGTGGCTTTGATCAACGGCGATCTGATACTTGCGTGATGTGTCGGTATGGGTGCCCGGTCGAACGGACATACGGCGCAGGCAGTTGCAGGGAGTGAGGAGCGCGCAGAACGCACCCGGCCCGAGCCACGGCGTGCCTGGAATCAGCCCGCAGTGCTGCAGGAAAGCAGGGGCAAGAAGACATCAGGCGTCGCGGTGCGACGATTGCGCGCGCTGGAGGCGGCAGCCCCGTCCGCTGATGCAAGCGCGCAGTTTGCTACTCTTGATCGAAACAGCGTCTTGGAGCAGAAGGTGTCTACCGAGAATAAACCCAAGAAAGGCGAGTTCTATCTCCTTAGGTCCGACATGCGTGGCGGCGGTCGCGGGCATGGCGTGGAGTTCGAGAACGAAGATGCTGTGCCGTTTTCCATTGCTTACAGCCGACCTGGGGAGGACGCGGGCCTTGCTGCATTGAAGGAAACCCCACGCCTGCGCTACGACAGTCGTATCGGCGATATGCCCAATGACATGCACGATGGATTCAAGGACTACTGGCTGGTCTCAGAGCCGCTGAAGCTGGTCCTTGAAACTGCGGACCCGGAGGGATTTGCTTTTGCGCTATGCGATTTCCGATTGGAAGACGGTACGCCTGGGGCACCGCACTATCTTTGCGAGGTGGTGCGGATTATTGATGCCATCGACGAGGAGGCATCTACCGTCAAGGTGTTGACTGGGTATCCAAATGGGAAATATTACAGAGTTGCTGGTGGCGCCAACTTTGCATTCAGGAAAGAAGTGGTTGGGTCAGCGCACATTTTCAGGACACCTTATACATCAGATGCTTTTTGCGATCGGTTCTTGCGCGACACCTTGATTGCGCAGGGATTTGGCAAATCGCCCAGGACGCGCGGCGTCTGGTTGATAGACGCTTTCGGTTGCTGAGCGATGAATCTTTGACCGCTTGATGGAGTGAAAGCAGATGCCGGCCAGTAACGTCATCCTTGAGAGTCATCATGTAATTGAAAATATTGTCTTTCGCGATCATAACTTGCTAAAAAGTTGGCCGATCATGGCTTGATCGACAAGGATGTATCGATCAATCGCCTGTATCTTCCGGTAGAGGGGAAGCTAGCCGACGAAATAAAAACCCCCCCACCGAGGACGTACGCGCAGCTCCTACACAAAAGCAATCGTTGGTTATCTTAATGAAATCCGTGACTCGCCAGAAGGCCGCGTAGCAATGTCCAACGACGCTGCTGCATTGAAGCGCGTCGCCGCCCAAGTCCACGACCTGCAAGACACACTCAAAGTCGCCCTGATCAATCGCGATATGTTCGCAACTACACCGGAGCACTTGACCAAGACCCAAACGAACGCGCAGAACCACAGCACTATTTCCGAATACGAGCAATACCGCGCCGCCCACGCCGACCAGTTGAAGACGCTGCGCGCCATGAGCAATGTCGAAGCCGAATGGGCCGCGATCACCCACTCCGAGCAACGGATCGCAAAGGTGATCGATGACGCACGCACAACGGGCAAAAATCTGGTCGCTGTCCCGAATGAACGCGATGCCGTCATCCGCGAGATTGCCGGCCGCGAGGAATTTCGCATGGCTATCGCGCACGCAGAGGATGCCGGGCGAATAACGCTGTCCGAGTCCAATGCGGCAGTGGTCCAGCAGGTCTTGGATGACACACCGACAACCCTCGGCGGTGCTGCGCGCAGCATTCGCCAAGGCGCAGCCGCTACACCGCATGCGCCGTACACACCAGTCTCGCAACGCGGCTTCGCCACCGCAGAGCTACTGGCCGGCGATCTATCTGCAGGCCAGGCACTGCGCACCGCCGGGCTGCTCGCCACCGCCGACACGGTGATGACCGGCCAGCGCGCCACGCAGTTCCTCGGCCAGGACAACCCGCTCGCTGCGCAGTCGGAGCTGGCACATTTCGCCGGCCGCAATGTCGGCGGCTGGGCCGGCGGCACCGCCGCTGCCTACGCGCTGGGTAGCTCGGGCGCCGGGCCGATGGTGCTGATCGCGGCCGATGCGTATTTCTTGAGTGCCGCTGGCGAGAAGGCCGCCGCGTTGCTCGACAACCGCGCCATCTACAACCAGACCGATCGCGCCGGCACGCAGTGGTCGTTCAACGGCACCGCCTGGGCGCGTGAGGGCAAGGCCGACACCACCAACGACGGGGTAGACAACCCCACCTCCACGCCCATCGTCGCCAGCTACGAGAAGGCACGCGAACTCAATTACCAGGCCACCAACGCCGCTGCAGCGCTCGCCCTCAAGGATGCGCCCGCTCCACAGGATCCGTATCGCCAGCCGGCCAATGTCACTGACCGCCCCAGCCTGAGCAGCGCCGACTGGCGACGCGATGCAGCGGACGGCCAGTGGCATCGGCTGGTCAAGGCCGAGATCTCTGGCGCCAATGATCGCGGCAGCTACGTGCAGGAAGCCGCTTCGCCGGAACGCGCTGCCGAACTGGACGCACAAGCGCAGGACGTCATCGCCCGCAACATCGCCAACAGTCCCGGCGCGATCGCCGCGCGTTACGAACTGGCGTACCACCGCAACGGCTGGGCGGCCGATGGCCTGCCGATATCGCCGGCGGTGCAGCAGGCGCTGCCCGACCCGGATGCGTTGACCGCTTCCGACGGCCAGCGCTATTACCGCGACATGGAGGGCCGGTGGACCACCAACGGCGCGCCACCCGATGGCAACCGCATGCTGGAACTGGAGACCACGCGCGCCATGCTGCAACCGGCGCTGGCCGAGCAGGCGCAGGCCATTGCCGCCATCTAGCAATCGCCGCAGGACGTACAAGGCGAGCAGACGCTCTACCGCTATCGCATCGTCGGCACCGAGTTGCAGCCGCAATGGCGTGAAGCGATCGAACTGGCGACGCAACGGCGCGTTGGCTGGATGAGGGACGAGCCGGCTTTGCTATATTCGGTCGAAAGCGCTGTAGTTGGTACTCACTCTCTTCGCGCTTGCGCCCTTCGACACGGAGTCCGCCGACATGTTCAACATCCCTAATCTGCATCTGGCAAGAAAAAAGCCGGGTGAGCCATGGCCGTTGCGGTTTGATAGCTATTCGTTTGGAGCGCGCTGCGGGGACACCTTGCGATGCAATATTAAATTTCTTAGCGTGTATGTCTATGCAAGGCATGTTGCGTTGAGCGCCCAATATTATCTCTGTTCAATAAAATGAGAAGCGACATGTTGGATCTTCTAAGGAGGTGGATGGGAGTTGGGCTGCTGATCTCAATTGCTATTGGGGTTTCGATGGACTTTGGCTTGGATTTACCTTGGTGGTCGCCCTTTGCTCCTATAATTGCTGCACTAGTGCTCTTATTAGTAATAATTATTTCAGTGATCGTAAAGTCTGGTAAAGGAAAGAACACTTGGCAGTGAGGAGGCTTTATAATTAAAGGAGTGCGGGCTTTAGTGGACTTCAAGGTCCAAGGCTCCCGGAAATATGTGTCGCTGCTATATTGCGTCGGCACTACATATGGTGTGACAGGATGTAAAGTCAATACAAGAATTTGAATTTTATTGAGATCGCAGCTGACAGTGATGAGTGTATATAAAAATTAATTATACTTTTTATTTAAAAATTTGTTCGCAGAGAGGTGCTTGTGTGAGTATGTCGGAGTTCCGTTATGCTGTAGTTGAGCATTGCTTGTAAGCAAGGTCGCCAAACTGCTAAACCAAGCCACATACAGGTAGAAGCGACGCTATACGCAATCACCGTAGCTACTTAGGCGCGATAACGTCCCACAAGATGTTCGCTTCCAACGTCAAGCGTGCAGAAGAGAAGAGCAGATGATTGATGCGCCAGAGTCCCGTTGCGTTACATTGACCTCACTTCCGCGACCTTCGACATGGAGTCCCCCGACATGTTCAACATCCCTAATCTGCATCTAGCAAGAAAAAAGCAGGGCGAGCCGTGGCCGTTGCGGTTTGATGGTTATTCGTTCGATGCTCGCTGCTATCACACCTTGCGGTGCAGCATCATCTTTGATCGGCAGCAGCATTCGGCCAGCGATTTGGATAAGCCTTCTGGTGAGCCGCATAAGCCGAATTGGAAGGACGACTGGACAGGCAGCTTCGGCAGTACAGAAGAATTCGAGGAGCGAGGATTTCCATCGACGGTGGATATCTACTGGACCGCATTGGACGGAGTAAAGCGCCATACCGAAATCGATCTTGAAGCGATCTTTCCCGGCAATGTCATCTTGCACAATGTGGCCAGGGAAGATGTCGATGAATTCTTTTTGGTTTACGGCTATTCCGCGCGCGGACGTCACTATGCGGATATTCTTTTAGAAGTCAGCGATCATACGATCAATGTCTATATGCGGGCAAGAGTATTGACCAAGCACTTGCTAAATCCAGAGCATGATGCGCTTAAAAAAGTAAGTCGTGACGAATTGATCCTGGCCTGGACCAAGACCTACTGAGAGAGCGCTGGTCATGAACAAGAAGCTCGTTTTGCAGCTAGGCGAAGATGGGCTGCCGCTGGATGATGTGTCGCACTATGCCGCGACGCCGGAGCATCTGCGCACGTACGAACAAGCAGCCGACGAACTCTATCGATTCAATGTGCCGCAGTTGCTGGATCGCGCTGACCCGCACTCGTATCTAATCGTCGGGTTGATGGACGGCACTGGCAACGACGCCGACCAAGATCCATTACACACTACCAATGTCGCGAAGTTCAGAGCCCAACTAGACGATCTGAAAAAGGCGGGCGTAGAGCGGATCGATTTCGAGTACATCAAAGGCCCTGGCACCCAAGATAATCCGCTAGAAAAAGCGATCGATGGCGCAACTGGCCGCACCAGCCTGTTTCGTGCCGAAGAAATGTATGAGCAGTTAAATAAGCAATCTCAACGTATTTTCCAGACTGACCCGCAAGCAAAAATCGCCTTGCATCTGGAAGGCTTCAGCCGTGGCGCCAGCCAGGTTCCCTTGCTGGCGCGGATGATCGATGCGCGCGGTATTCCCGATCCAGATGGTGGCATCAGCGGTATCAGCGAAGACGGTCTACCGCTCTACAACCGTTACCACCAATCGCCTGGTCTGACCCCGATTAGCGTGGGTCTGTATGACCCGGTGCCCACTGGCTACATGGAGTTGTTCGACCGTCGCCTGCCGCCATCGGTGGTGTCAGGCTTTCAGGTCAGCGCTGCGCATGAGCGGCGCGGGCTGTTTCCGGTCGATCAGATCGTTCCGCACGGCGTCTCCGAGGATGGTCGTTTTTTGCATGTCACCGTGGCCGGCGCGCACTCAGACATCGGCGGCAGCTATTTGCGCGGCGGGCTGGGCGTGCGCAGCCTTAACCTGATGACCGATTACCACAATGGCTTGCTCAGTGAGCCATTGCTGACGCGCATGCACGAGCCTACCGATGTGCGTATGAACATGATTCATCGCTCCGAAGAAGGCAATGCTCTGTTCCGCAGCGCGCCAAAGATGGACCGTGCCACGCTCGCGGGGCAGGTGCACGAACTCGCCGCCGACTATGCGCGCCATGCGCAGCCGGGCGACGTGGTGCACCAGCCGGCGCAGATGCCCGAGCCGCTGCACGGCGCATTTGCACCGATGGCAGAGACTGCTCGGCCGGTGCAGCGCACCGCGCAGGTAGCCGATGCCGCAGTAACCGAGGGTGATGCGTTGACGGCACGCCTGTTGCGCACGCCAGGTGTAGAAGTAACGCCCTATGCACCGCCGCTGCTCGAACGTCCCGGCGCAAAAACTGTCGGTGCGCTGGGTGCCGTGGGCGTAGCCGCCACGCTGTATGACGCGGCACAATCAGGCGAGAAGATCGCCACGTTGCTCTCGCAAGACAATCCGCTAGCAGCGCAGTCGGAGCTGGCGCACTTCGCCGGCCGCAACGTCGGCGGCTGGGCCGGCGGCACCGCCGCTGCCTACGCGCTGGGGAGCTCGGGCGCCGGGCCGATGGTGCTGATCGCGGCCGATGCGTATTTCTTGAGTACCGCTGGCGAGAAGGCCGCCGCGTTGCTCGACAACCGCGCCATCTACACCCAGACCGATCGCGAGGGCACGCAGTGGTCGTTCGATGGCCGCGCCTGGGCGCGTGAGGGCAAGGCCGACACTACCAACGACGGGGTGGACAACCCCACCGCGACGCCGATCGTCGCAAGCTATCAAAAAGCGCGCGAACTCAATTACCAGGCCACCAACGCCGCTGCAGCGCTAGCCCTCAAAGATGCGCCCGCTCCACAAGATCCGTATCGCCAGCCGGCCAATGCCACTGACCGCCCCAGCCTGAGCAGCGCCGACTGGCGACGCGATGCAGCGGACGGCCAGTGGCATCGGCTAGTCAAGGCCGAGATCGCTGGCGCCAATGATCGCGGCAGCTACGTGCAGGAAGCCGCCTCGCCGGAACGCGCTGCCGAACTGGACGCGCAAGCGCAGGACACCATCGCCCGCAACATCGCCAACAGTCCCGGCGCGATCGCCGCGCGCTACGAACTGGCGCACCACCGCAACGGCTGGGCGGCCGATGGCCTGCCGATGTCGCCGGCGGTGCAGCAGGCGCTGCCCGACCCGGATGCGTTGACCGCTTCAGACGGCCAGCGCTACTACCGCAACATCGAAGGCCAGTGGACAAGCAACGGCGCACCACCCGATGGCAACCGGGTGCTGGAACTTGAGACCACGCGCGCGATGCTGCAACCGGCACTGGCCGAGCAGGCGCAGGCGATTGCCGCCATCCGCCAATCGCCGCAAGACATACAGGGCGAGCAGACGCTCTACCGCTACCGCATCGTCGGCACCGAGTTGCAGCCGCCATGGCGTGAAGCGATCGAACTGGCGACGCAACGCACGCGCCAGGCAGAGGGACTTGCGGGCGATGGCGCGATGCAGTTGCAGCGCGGCCCTGGTGGAAGCTTCGGCGCCGATAGCCCGATTGCACATCTGCAACGCGGCCCCGATGGCGTAGAGCGTATTGCAGCAGTCACCAGCACCGAGCACATCCGCCAGGCACTGCAGGAGGTACAGGCGCGGCAGAACCCGGCCCTGCCGATACAGCAGCTGGCCTCTGCGCCTCGCTCATCGGACGGATCCGCAGATGCGGACACGTCGTCTTCCGCCCCCTCCAACCAGCATGCCCTCGACGTGCAGGCGCGGGGCCAGGCGGCCAGCGCCGCGCAGGAGCGTCAGGAACGACAGCAGGAGGACCGGCAAGCGCAAGACCAACAGCTGGCGCAGGCACGCGCGCACACGCTGCAGGAGCAGGCCTCGCACGAAGACCGGGCGCAGGACGCTCAGGCGCTGCAGGCGCATGCATTGCAGGAGCTTCGCCGGCAAGAGGCGCAACAACTAGAGCAGCAAGAACGCCAGACACAGGCTGCCCAGCAACGCGAACAAGCCCAGCAGCAGGCGCACGAGACCGAGCAGCGCGAACAAGCGCAGCAACAGGCCCAGGAGACGCAGCAGCGCGAGCGGGAAACACGCCAGGCACAGGACGCCCAGCAGAGCCAGCAGGAACGCCTGCAGGCGCAGACGGTGCAACATGCCGAGCAACAGCCGCTGCACGCCCAAGCGGCTCCACAACGCGAGCAGGAGCCGGCACAGGAAGCGGTCTCGCGCGAGCCGTCGTCGCTCCAGGCGCAAGACACACCGCCGCGCCAGTCCGAGCAGCGGTCTACCCCGGATGACATCGCCCAACGGCCTCAGGAGCAGCTGGCAGAGCCTGCGCAAGCACAGGCATCCGACGTAGCGCAGCAGCGGGCGCAAAGCCAGCAAGCGCAAGAAGAGCGCACGCAGGAAGTCCAGCAGCAGGCAGCACAGAGCGCAGCCATCGCGCAGACAGCACCGGCAGATCAGCAGCAGGTTGCGGACCTGCACAGCGGCCAACGGCCGATGACGGCGCAAGCCTCGGATGCGCAGCAAGGTGCACCTGCGCAGCAGCCCGAGCAGCCGGCGGACGCGCGCCTGGCCCAGGCGACGACCTCGCCTTACGCGCCATCGCTCGCCACGCCGGTCGCCGCAGAACAGCGCGACGATCAACAGGCGCGCACGCCACAGACTCAAGCACTGGAAGCGCCAGATCCCCCTGCAGCGTTGCCAGTGTCCGCGCACCTCGCGCAAGCGACAGGGCCATCGCTGGACATGCCGACCGCTGGCCGCTCCGCCGATGCACCCGAGGACGCGGCCGGTGCACGCGAGCCGCTTTCCGCGTCCCTGGCAGATGAGCACGACCGTCCTGCCGCTGTGCCCGTCGATCCGAACTCCTGGGAGGAAATAGAGCGCTCCATGCGTGAGCTGCGCATCCAACTCGAACAGGAACTCGAAACAGAAAACCGCGTCGCAGAAGCGCGGCAGGCGCGCGTGGACCGTGGTGAGCGGCCGTTTACCGAGTTGGAATTGCGTGATGGGTACGATCCGGATGGCCCCTCTGGACTGAGACCACCCCGCGCTCCGTCGGCAGACACCGCGCCACAGTCTCTTGCCGCTGGCGAGCAGGAAGATCGGCCGCAGCCCCAGCGTAAAAGCATCACCGGCGATCCGGATGTGGACGAGTTGCTGTACGCCATCGACTGCAAGAACGAACTGGCGATCGAACAGGCCTTGAAACGGGTCGCCAACAGCCCCTACAGCCAGGCCCTTGCCAAACAAGGGCATGAATTTCTGGATGCCCAGGCGATGCAGGAAGCCCAGGAGCAGGGAGTACGCGTCAGGCACTGAACATGGACGTCTCGACAGAGGTGCAGACCAGCCGTGGCCCGGTAATGGTGATGACACTGCCGCAGTTCGCCAACGGCCCGGCAATGCAAGGACCGCAGGGCGATGGAGGCGATGGAGGCGGTGGAGGAGGTGGAGGAGGTGGAGGAGGTGGAGGAGGTGGAGGCGGCGGTGGTGGCGGCGGTGGTGGTGGATAGCCGGAACACGTGCAGCAAGTTGAATCATCAAGAGAACACTATGGACATGCAGAACACCTCCGCGCTGTCCGATGTCAACGGGTCGGAACGCACCCTAAAAGAATCGATCCAGGCCCTGGCGGCGGTAATCGGGACGCTGCAGCTGCGCGAGCACGCATTGGACGATCTGGTACGGGAGCAGCTGCAGCTTCTGCAGAGCGCCGTCAACAGTGCCGATCAGCGCGTCAATCGCGTCGTGGAAAGCGCACTTCCCCGGCTGACGCAATTGAGCAATCAGGCGCTGACGCAGACGCTGGAACCGGCGGCCGAGCGATTCAACAAGAAGATGGCGACTGCGGAGCAGACGGTCCAGCAGGCGACCCAGCGTTACGCACACGCACAGCACTCCCTGGAAACAACGACAACGCGGCGCATGTGGATCGCATCGATTGCCCTACTGGTGGCGGGTGTCATCAGTGTGGTCGTCGCCGGCTATGCGCTCTACAGCACAAAAGCGGCTGTCGCTGAAGCCGCCCAACTCAGGGCGGAAATCACCTTTTTGGATCGTGTTGCTCGTGCCAACCTGGTGCCGTGCGGCGAAGACAGATTATGTGCGGAAGTCGAGAAGAAAGGAGCCCGCTACGGCGATCGCGGGCAGTATCGAGTGGTCGCTGCGCGTCGATGACGCTGCGAGAATGCACGATCAAGGAAATGAAGCGATCGACATGTCGTGCGAGATTAGATCCAGCCTTGATACCTGACCATTTTCCGTACCAGGCCTCCCGCCACGCAGGGGTTTCAAATGTGCGACGCAGATCAGGCTTGCCACGCAAGATCGCCGCAGCTCCGCGCCACTGCGACTGGATATGATCGCCTTGTTGTAGGCGTACGTTCGCGGTCTGCAGTCAGAGCAAGGACTTGGCTGCCGATGGCATGCCGTGTTGTCCGATGCGCTTGGCCAGCCGCCGTCCATGCCTGCGCGATCTGTTCGTTGCATCGAGCCATGTCGGGCCAGGCGCAGGTGCCGGCCGCCGGCTCAGAACCCCTGCCAGCTCCCCCCTTCCACGACAGCGTTCAACGCCGGGATATTGGTCTGGAGGGCTATGCCGTCGATGACGTTGATGATGCGGCGATCAGAGCCGACCCGTTACGCCCGGTGTCCGCTCATTTCCTGCCCGGCATGCTTGTCGAAGCGTACATGCCACCAGGTGGCGCTGAGCGAAATCAGGCTGACGACGCAAAATGCCAGCGAAAAATCGCTCTGATGCGGCGTTGCGTGGCCGCCGGCCAGCATCGCCAGGTTGAGGATCATCGCGCCGGCGCAGACGCCGACCGAGAGCATCAATTGCTGCAGGGTGGTGTACAGGCTGCTGGCGCGGCTCATGCGCGCGGCAGGCACGTTTTCGTAGGCGATGGTGTTGTAGGCGGCGAATTGAAACGACATGAAGCCGCCGCAGCACAGCAGTAGGCCGAACATCAATGCCGGCGGCCAATCGGGGCGGAACAACGCACACACCATGTAGCCCAGGCTGGCGAGTACGCCGTTGCCGATCAGGCTGTTGCGATACCCGAAACGACGCAGCAATTGCGGGGTGATGGTGCGCATCAACAGTGCGCCGAGCGCGGTGGCCAGGATCAGCCGGCCGCTATGCGCAGCGCTCATGCCGAAGCTGATCTGAAACAGCAGCGGCAACAGAAACGGCTGCGCGCCCTGGGTGATGCGCATCAGCGCACCGCCGATCACCGACAACCGGAACGAGTCGATGCGCAGCAAGCTCAGATCCAGCAGCGGAGCGGGATGGTGACGCGCGTGCCAGAGATATCCCAGCGCAGCGCTGCCGCCGATCGCCAGCAGCCAGCTGGCTTCACCCAGGCCGTTTTCCTGGCTGACCATCTCCAGGCCGAACAGCAGGCACCCCAGCGCGGTGCCGCACAGCACGAAGCCGCGCAGATCAAACCGCGCCGGCGCCGATTCGGTGGGAATCTCCGGAATAAAACGCCGTACCAGCAGAAAGCCGGCGATGCCGATCGGCACGTTGATGTAGAAGATCCAGCGCCAATCCAGATACGAGACGAAAAAGCCGCCCAGTGGCGGGCCGAGCATCGGGCCGATGAAGGCTGGCACCAGTGTCCAGGCCATGGCCGACACCAGATGGCGGCGCTCAACCGTACGCAGCAGGATCAGCCGGCCGAGCGGCGCCATCATTGCGCCGCCCGCACCTTGCAGCACCCGCGCGGCGACCATGGTGGGCAGGCTGTCGGCCAGCGAACACAGGATCGAGCCGCCGACGAACACCCAGATGGAGGCGCCGAACACGCGGCGCAGGCCGAAGCGGTCGGCGATGGCGCCGCTGGCCGGGATCAACACTGCCAGTGCGAGCAGATAGCTGGTCATGGCGATGCTCATGGCCGGCGCGGCCACGCCGAAGTCGCGCGCCAGGGTCGGCAGCGCGGTGGCGAGCACGGTGGCGTCCATCTGCTCCATGAAAATGGCGCAGGCCAGGATCAGCGAGATGATGCGGTAATCGGGATAACGCGGCGGCGTCACGCCGGCCTCGGACGTGCTGGAGGACATCGGACTCTCGGTTGCGGGGCCGCACGCCCTGCGCCGCAGATGGCAGCAGGGTCGGCCCGCGTCGCACGGTCTTGTGCGGCGCAACATTTGTGTATTGTCTACCTGTGTATCTTTGCGTTCAAGCCAATGGCAGCAACGCTGCGTGCGTTTGGTGGGGGTGAGGCAGATGCGGCGCGCGGCGCGGGAGAAGGCTGGCCTGGGGAGGAAGCGCAACTGCCCATTGCCAAGGGGAGGTATTCGCGCCGCATGCCCTCATTCGCCCCTTCAAGGCACCTTCTTCCCAGGCAGGACAAGGGCATGAGACGCGCGCCAAGCTCGAGTCACTCTCACCTTGATGCGCGAAAAGGCATGCTCATGCGCCACGGGCGCGTGTGGCTTTGGGCGCCCGCGCCGCAAGCGCTAGCCGGTGCGCGCCGGTGGGGGCGGGTACGGCAGACGCCAGCCAACCTCGTGTCGCGTGGGCTTGGTTCCTTACCTGCCTGTGTCGGCACATTGACCACCTGGATCTGCGCATGGACCCGCCCAGATCACGCTAAGGCGTAGGACTGTCCCAGGCGTCCTTGATCTGCAGAATCTGCGGCAATGCCGCGTGGAAATGCTGCACCAGGCGCGGTTCCAGTTGTTTGCCTGCCATGCTGTCGAGCTTGCGCATGGCGTCTTCCACTGTCCATGGCGCCTTATAGGCGCGCCGCCCGCACAGCGCGTCGAACACGTCGGCCACCGTCACGATGCGCGCCGATTCGGGAATGGCATCGCCTGACAATCCCTTGGGATAGCCGCTGCCGTCCCAGCATTCGTGATGATGCAGCGCGATTTCCGCTGCCAACTGGAATACCGGACCGCGGCCGTTGCGCAAGAGATCGTGGCCGACCTGCGGGTGCTGACGCACTACCGAGCGTTCGTGCTCGTCCAGCGAATCGGGCTTTTGCAGGATGCTGCCAGGTACCGCGATCTTGCCGACGTCGTGCAACGGGGCGGCGTCCTGCAGGGTTTGCGCCTGCTGCGGCGACCAGCCCACCGCTTCGGCCAGGATCCGCGCATACACCGCCATGCGCCAGATATGCGCGCCGGTGTCGGAGTCCTGGCCCTGGCCGGCGGTGCCGAGCAGATGGATCGCATCGCGGTACTGCTGGGCAAGACGTGCGTTTTCGGCCAGCTTCAACTGGGTGGCGATGCGTGCCTTGAGCAGCGCAGGCGAGTAGGGTTTGCTGACGTAATCGGCGGCGCCCGCTTCCAGCCCGAGACGTTCGTCGTGCTCGCTATTGCGCGAGGTCACGAACAGGATCGGGATGGCGTTGCTGGATGGCTGCTGCTTGAGCGCGCGCGCTACCGCGTAGCCGTCCATGTCCGGCAATTCGACATCCAGCAGGATCAGCTTGGGCGTGTGGCGCGTCACCGCATCCAGGGCTTCACTGCCGGATTTGGCGAAGACCAGTGCGAAGTCGTCGCGCAGCAACTGGCGCAGGGTGGCCAGATTGCTGGATTCGTCGTCGACACACAGCAGGGGACGGGACGGCATGCTGGATCCTTGCCAAGCGGCTCGGGGGAGCGCGATCAGTGCAGGTGGGTCGTCTGCCAATCGCGCAACGTGGTTTCGGCGCGACGGAAGTCGAAATCTTCGACGGCGCGTTGCAACGCTTCCTGCAGCGTGCGCGGTAAATGTGGCGCGCAGATCAGCAATGCGTGGTCGATCTGGTCGGCATCGTCGCTGGCGAAGGCCGATGTCAGGATCTGCACGCTGTCTGCATCCAATGCAACGCCATCGTCGTCGGTAGCAATCTCGGTGTCGCCATGCTGCAAAAACGCCCGGATCGCCTCAGCGGTGCGCTGCATGACGTCCCTCAACGCGATCAGCGAGGCGGTGATGTCGTGCCCTTCCTCGATGCGCGTTTCCAGATCGCCGGCCGCACCAGCCAGCGCCGGCAGCGCGAGCGAGCCGGCCGCGCCACGCAACTTGTGCGCCATCGCACCGATGGCCGGCAATTCGTTGCGGCGCAGATGCTCGGCGGCCATTTCCGCCGGGTCCGGGTTGTCGCGCAGCAGCTTGATCAGATAGCGCGCATACGGCTCGCGTTCGCGCCACAGGCTGCGCGCGCGCGCAGCGTCCAGCAGTTCCGGCTCACTATGTTCCCACTCGGTGCCGGCGTGCAGCTCGGCCTCATGCGGAAGCGACGGAATTCGCTGCATGCCAGGCTGCAGAAAATGCCGAATGGCGGTGACCAATTCTTCGACATTGAAGGGTTTGGCGATAAACCCATTCATGCCGGCTTCCAGCGCTTTTTCCTGCTGTGGACGGAATGCGCCGGCAGTCAGCGCAATCACCGGCAGGCTGGCCAGGGCCGGGATCTGGCGCAGCCGGCGGGTCGCCTCGTAGCCGTCCACCACCGGCATCTGCACATCCATCAGCACCAAGTGAAACAGGTTGGGCGCGCGCTTGAGTGTGCTGACGGCCTGTTCGCCATCGTGGGCGACGGTGACCATGGCGCCTTCGCCTTCGAGAATGCGCTGCGCCACTTCGCAATTGATTTCGCTGTCGTCGACCAGCAGCAGGTGCGCGCCTTCCAGACGACGCGCAACGAATGTGGGAGCGGCCGGGCGGGCGCCTGGGCGTTCGTCGACCAGTTGTTCGACCAACCGATGCAGGGCCGCGCCGGTCACCGGTTTGGTCATCACCGCATCCAGATCCTGTTGCTCCGGATGTTGTTCCAGCAGGCGACGCTCGTAGGCGGTGACCATGACGATCACCGGATGCGGGCCAGGCGTGGCGCGCGCACGGATCTCACGTGCGATGGCCACCCCGTCGACATCGGGCATGCGCCAGTCGAGCAGGAAAATATCGTAGGGCTCAACGGCCTCTTCGATCGCCTGTAGCGCGGCCTGTCCGCTGGCCACCGCATCCACGCGCCAGCCAAGTTCGGTGGCAATGCGCACCAGGTTGTTGAGCGCTGCATCGTGGTCGTCTGCGATCAGCACGCGCGGCATCGCTTCCGGCGGCAAGGCCGGCAATTCGCGCTGTGCCTGGGGTGGCGCGGATTTTTCCAGCGTCACCACAAAATAGAATTCGCTGCCGCGGCCGGGCACGCTTTCCACTTCCAGTTCGCCGCCCATCAATTCGACCAAGCGCCGGCTGATGGTCAGGCCCAGGCCACTGCCGCCGTAACGCCGGCTGGTGGAGGTGTCGGCCTGCAGGAACGGCGAGAAGATCAGGCTTTGCTTTTCCTTGGAAATGCCGATGCCGGTATCGCGTACCGAAAACAGCAGCTTGAGTTTGTTGGGGTCGCCGCTGGGGAAGCGCCGTACCGACAGCACCACTTCACCCTGTTCGGTGAACTTGATTGCATTGCCGACCAGATTGACCAGCACCTGATTGATGCGCAGCGCATCGCCCTGCAGCCAACGACTGTCGCGCGGCAAGGGCTCGACGATCATTTCCACCGGTTTGGCGCTGAGCGAGGAGCGCATCAGGTCGGCGATGTTGTCGAACAGCTGGTTCAGATCGAACGGTGCACGTTCCAGGTCGATGCGCCCGGCCTCGATCTTGGAGAAGTCCAGGATGTCGTTGATGATTTCCAGCAGCGTGCGTGCGGAGCGGTCGATCTTGGTGACCATTTCCTGCGCGGCGCCGGGCAGTTCGCTGCGCTGAAGCAGGTACAGCATGCCCAGGATGGCGTTCATGGGCGTGCGGATTTCGTGGCTCATATTGGCCAGAAAATCGGACTTGGACTGGTTGGCGCTCTTGGCCGCATCCATCGCCAGACGTAGCTGTTTTTCGCGCAGCTTTTGCTCGGTGAGATCCACCGCCACACCCAGGTAGCCGATCACCTGATCGTGGTCATCACGCAGGGTGCTCAAGGTCAGCAGCACTGGCAGGCGACGCCCGTCATGGCTGACGTAGGTCCACTCGTTGGTATCGCTGCGACCTAGGCTGGTGAGTGCGGCGATCGCTTCCAGCGTATGCGCCACCGGCGTACCGGTCTGATCGGCGAGCATGTGCGCGCGCTCTTGCAGTTCTTCCTGCTCGATGAACTGGCTGGCCTTGCGTCGGCCGATCACTTCTGCAGCGCTGTAACCCAACAGTTTTTCCGCAGCCGGATTGAACAGCGTGACGAAGCCGCCGGAGTCGGTGGCGATGATGGCGTAACCGGCGTGCGCCAGGATCGCGCGTTGCAGCACCGAGAACTTCACCAGCTCGCTGGTGCGTTCGGCCACCTGATGTTCGAGCGAAGCGTTGAGATCGATGATGCGTTGATGCGAGCGCACGCGGTCGGAGATGTCACGGAAAAAATGCGAATGCCCGCTGAGGGTGCCTTCGCTTTCGATGATGGGCGCTTTGCTGGCCAGCACATGCACCTGATGTCCGTCGCGATGGCGCATGGTCTGTGCAGCCGAAGCGTTGCCCGCCAGCGCAGCGTCGGCATGGTCGATCTCGTGCATTGCATAGGGCTGCGGCGCCAGTAGCATGATCAGGTCTTGGTCGATCGCCTCTTGGGCCGTGTAACCGAACATCGCCTCGGCGGCAGGATTCCAGTGCGTGATGCGCCCATCCGGAGTTTCGGCAACGATGGCTTCGCTGGAATGGCTGACCAGCGCAGCCAACTCCATTTGCTTGCGCAGCACTTCTTCGCGGCGTAGCCCATTGCTGAAATACAACACCAGCAGGGCGGCAAACAGCACCGAACCGGCCATCACCAGCCCGCCGATCAACCAGGGCGAATTCTGGTTGAGCGAGGCGATGAAGCTGGAAGTGGGATGGGCGGTGATGACCCAGGTGCGGCCATAGATCGGCAACAACCGCACGACCGGCGGACGCAGCGCACTGTCGCTGGCCGGCGTGCCGCTGCGATAGAAATTGTGGGTGGGCTCGTTGCGGTCGGACAGATCCAGCGCAACGTCGTCGCGTTCGCCCAATGCGCTTTGCACCATTTGCTCGACGCTGAAAGGCGCATACACCCAGCCGCTGGTGGCGACCATGCGCTGCTGCGGCGTCTGCAGCGGCATGCCTTCGCGATAGATTGCCAACAACACCAAAAAACCGCTTTCGCTAGGAATGCGGTAACCGGACAGCGAGATCGGCGAGGTCATGATCGGCTCGCCGCTACGCGCGGCCTGCAGGGCGGCGGCACGCCGACGCGGCTCGGAGGCGATATCGATGCCGAGCGGCCGGTTGCCTGAGGATTCCGGCTCGAAATACAACACCATGTAGCGCTCGCCATCCCACGGCGCCAAGGGTCGGCGATGGATGTCCGGCGCACCGTCGGCGCGCGCGGCCTGCAAAAACGCTTCTTCGTCGGCCGGGGCGACGCGATGGATATAGCCATAGCCCAGCACGCCGGGAAACTCGCGCGGATAATCCCGCGAGCGGCTGTACAAGGTGAAGCGTTCTCGACTGATGATGCCGCTGCCTGCGCCGATCACCGCACCGCGCGCGCCGCGCAAGCCATGCTCGAAGGTGGACATGCGTTCGCTGATGTTGCGTGCCAGCGTGCGCACCACGTATTGGAACCGTTGCTCGCGCTCGAGCTCGTTCTGCCGTTGCAGCCACACGCCGGTGGCGATGGCGGCGATCAGGCCGGCGATCAGGATCAGCAGTGCACCAAAGAATGCGCGACGCCCATATATCCTGCGCAAATCCCAGCGGCCCTTCGGCATGTTCGTTCCTTCGCCTTGCCTGTTACGTGCCCAGAATGCTGGCCGACATACATCGACCTCGTGGTACCGCCTGACGATGCTATGGCGGTGCAGTCCCCTAAGCCTGCACCTCATCCGAGTGGGCGAGTGGTGTTTCCAACATCAGAACGAGAGCCAGATCGACAACGCGTGAAGGATGAGCCCGATCAATCCTCCGACTAACGTTCCATTGAAGCGAATGTATTGCAGATCGCGCCCCACACCCAATTCCAATTGTTCGACGAGGTGACGTTCGTCCCAACTTTTCATCGTCGAGGCAATATGGTCGGTCACCGATGTGCGCAGGCGCGTGGTGAGCTTATCGGCCGCCTGCAACATATGTTGATTGAGCGCTTCGCGCAGCGAGGGATCTTGTGACAACGCCTGGCCGAGCGATTGCATGGAACGCTCCATGTGCGCGGCCATCGACGACTGCTCGCGCGCCAGGTCATTGCGCAATGCATCGCGAATTTCGCTCCAAAGACCTTGCACGTATTCCTGCAATGCCGGATGTTCGATCGCGCGCTGCTTGAGTTCTTCCACGCGTACGGCCATTTCCGGCTCGTCGCGCAGCCGCGTGATATAGCCCTGCAACCATGCCTCATAGTCGAGCCTGATTGGGTGTTCGGGCGTCTTGAGGATGTCTTGCAGTTCTTCAATCGCCGCGCGCGCCATGCGGTCGGCCAGGCTGTCGCCGATCTCTTCGATCGGCTTGACCCAGTTCACGGTGCCAACCAGCTTGGGCCATTCGCGCCGCGCGTAGCGCACGATCAATGCCGAGGCGCGCGTCTTGACCTGTTCCTGATCCAGCCATTCGCCCAGCCGCAGTAATACTTCATCCAGCAGTTTTTGATGGCGCCCGTCGGTGGTGAGCAGGGCCATGACATCGCCGATGGTGGCGGCGGCATTCCATTTGCGCAGGCGGTCGACCACAAAGCCTTGAATCGCGCGGCGCACCGCCGCTTCGTCGAGGAGTTCCAGCGCCTGCAGCATCCAGCTGCGTGCCATCTGCGCCAGCATGCGTGCCTGTTCGGGCTTTGCCAACCAATCGCCCAGGCGGCTGGCAGGATCGAACACGCGCAGTTTTTCCATCAAGGCATCGGGGGCGAGGAACTGGTCGCGCACGAACACTGCCAGGCCGTCGGCCAGCCGGTCCTTGCCGCGTGGCAGGATGGCGGTATGCGGAATCGGCAGGCCCATCGGGCGCCGGAACAGCGCGACCACCGCAAACCAGTCGGCCAATGCGCCCACCGTGGCCGCTTCGCAGAAGGCCGATACCCACGCCCAGACGCCGTGTTCGCCCATCAGGTGGCTGATGATGAAGCCAGCGAACATCGCCAGCAGCAAGGCCACCGCCAATAGCTTCATGCGCTGCAGCTGGGCACGCCGGGGATCGGTGGGGCGGGGGAGGCTAACGCTTGGTTCCATGCCCCCGAGTGTACCTAGTCGGATGCGGATGGCATGTGTCCACGGCCGACGACGACGTTGCTAACGTTGTCGTCGGAGCGCGATTGCGCGTGATGGCCTGACCAAGACACGCCCAGCGCGGCCACGGCCGCTCCTGCAGGTGACGCGCGATGCGGATGGCAGTGCGGTCAGTGCTGCACTCAGCCGCGCAGGCGTTCCAGCTGCGCCTGCAATGCGGTCACCTTGGACTGCAGCGCAGCGTTTTCGTTTTCCAGTTCGGTGACGCGGCGCTGCAGGGCCTTGATGTCGCGGCGTTCGGCTTCGCCGCCTTCGGCCTCGTCGGCTTTGGGTTTGCGCTTGGCATCGCGCACGCGCTTGGCGGCTTGTTTGAGTTCGGCCTTGCCGGCCTGCGCGGCAGCGCGTTGTTCGTCTTCGGACAGTGTGGCCACGGCGGCAGCGGCGCTGATCGAAATCTCGCCGGCCTTGACCGCTTGCACCACTTCCGGCGCGGCCTGCTTATGGATCCGTTCGATCATCACCACCTGGTTGCTGCTCAGGCGCGCTTCGCGTGCCAGTTCGGCGCGGCTGACCGGGGTGGAGGTTTCCTCCCACGGTGGGCTGTCGCTGTCATCGGCGTGTGCGCTGCTGTCGTCCAGGTCAGTGTCGGGTTGGTCGCCGACCACCACCGGCGCTTGGGCAGCGGCAACGGCGTCGGCGTCGCGCTGGGTGCGTTGGCGTGCGGCCAGGATCTCGCGCTTGCGCAACGCCAGTACGCCACGCTGGAAATCGGACACGCTGCGCCGGCCCAGGTGCTGCTCGATCATCCACAGGTGCACGTCCTGCATGGACTGGAAGCGCGGGTTCTGCACGGTCTGGAACGGCAAACCGTGCTTCTGGCAGATGCCGTAACGGTTGTGGCCATCCACCAGCACATCGCCCCACAGCACCAAGGCATCGCGGCAGCCTTCGGCCAGCAGGCTGCGTTCCAGCGCCTCGTGCTCGTCGGGCGTCAGCGGGTCGATGTAGGCCTTGAGTTCTTCTTTGACAACGATGTTCATACGGCAACTGCTGGGGTACGGGGCGGGCATTGTAGTGAGCCTGTCCCCGCTTTGCGCGGCTTGACGTGGCGCCTGCGCGCGTGACACGCGGGCGCCTGTCGGTCAGCGAAGGGTGCAGTATTTGCGTTTCGCCAACTGCCCTTAGTTCACCTGACGCAGAATCGTGCCCAGCGTCTCCACCATCTGTCCGATCTGCTCTGGCGTGACGATCAGCGGCGGTGACAGCGCGATGACATCGCCGGTGACGCGCACCAGCAGGCTGCCTTCATGGAAACAGCGCTCGAAGACCTCGTAACCGCGCGCACCCGGAGCACCGTCGCGCGGTGCCAGTTCGATTGCGCCGATCAGGCCGATGTTGCGGATATCGATGACATGCGGCAGCCCGCGCAGGCCGTGCAATGCATCCTCCCACTGCGGACCAAGCGTGATCGCGCGCGCGAACAGGTCTTCCTCGGCATAGGTGTCCAGCGTGGCAATCGCCGCTGCGCAGGCCAGCGGGTGGCCGGAATAGGTGTAGCCGTGAAAGAGCTCGATCGCGTTCTGCGGCCCGTGCATGAAGGCATCAAAGATCGCATCGGTCACCAGCACCGCCCCCATCGGCACGGTGCCACTGGTCAGGCCCTTGGCAGCGGTGATGATGTCCGGGGTGACGTCGAAGCGCTGTGCGGCGAACGCATCGCCGACGCGGCCGAAACCGGTGATCACCTCATCGAACACCAGCACGATGCCGTGGCGGTCGCAAATGGCGCGCAACCGCTGCAGATACCCTTCCGGCGGCAGGATGACGCCGGCAGAGCCGGACACCGGTTCGACGAACACCGCGGCGATGGTGGAGGCGTCATGCAGGGTGATCAGCCGTTCCAGGTCGTCGGCCAGTTCCGCGCCATGTGCGGGCAGCCCGCGTGCATACGCGTTGCGCTGCAGATCCAGCGTGTGGCGCAGATGGTCGGTACCGGCCAGCAACGGGCCGAACCACTTGCGGTTGTTGGGCAGCCCACCGATCGACATGCCGCCGAAACCGACCCCGTGATACGCCTTCTCGCGGCCGATGAATCGGGTGCGCTGGCCTTCGCCGCGCAGCCGGTGATAGGCCAGCACGATCTTCATCGCGCTATCCACCGCCTCCGAGCCGGAGTTGGTGAAGAATACGTGGCCCAGGCCGGGTGGGGCGATCGCGGCCAGCCGCTGCGCCAGCACGAACGGCAACGGCGAGCCCATCTGGAAGGTGGGGGCGAAATCCAGCGTGCCGGCCTGTTCGCGGATCGCTGCCACGATACGCTCGCGGCTGTGGCCGGCATTGCAGCACCATAGGCCGGCGGTGCCGTCCAGGATCTGACGGCCGTCGACATCGCGGTAATACATGCCTTGCGCCGAGGCTAGCAGGCGAGGACGCGCCTTGAACTGGCGATTGGCGGTGAACGGCATCCAGAAGGCATCCAGCTGCGCTGGTGCCTGCAGCGTATCGGCCGCATCGTGGGGAAGGTGGTCGGGCATGGCAGGCTCCGTCGCTCGGGATCGCCCGACTGTACGCAGCTGGCGCGTCGGCCGTCACCCTGATACCGGCAGATGCACAGCATTGGCGGGGCGCGTCACGCGTGCACCGATCGACACGTCGCCGTTATCAGGCGCTGCCGATGCCTGCGGCAGCGCTGTGCTTGCAGCCGGTGCGGGCGCGGTTTCGCGACACATTTGGCGACGCGCAAACAGACTAGTCAATTAGTCGCAGCTTCGGCCGCTAACACGCAGGAACCTTTATGCGATATGGGTGGCGCCGGCGCGTTGCAACACTGCAGGGCGCTGGCAAGCATTGCAAACAGGCAGAGATCGCCGATGATGCGCCAGACGACCGCCAGTTGGGCCTGGTCGGTGTCGCTGCTCATATCGCAACGCGTTGTTTGATTGCAGCTATCAATCGTATTCGGAACGGTCGACAGGACGTCGCCATCGCCCAGCAGGCGTTGGTGTGAGTCTTGATCAGCCGTGCTTATCGCAGTTCATCGTTGGTTTTTGGGGGGAATGAGAATGACGCAAGGGTCCACCGTGGCGACAGCCAGTGGCGCAGACGCCGGTCTGCTGTCCAAGGAGCGCATCGTTGCGCGTCCGGGGTTCAATCGTTGGTTGGTACCGCCGGCAGCATTGGCGATCCACCTGTGCATCGGCATGGCCTACGGCTTCAGCGTGTTCTGGCTGCCGTTGTCCAAGGCGCTGGGCATCACTGAGTCGATTGCGTGCCCGGCCGATATGGGCCTGTTCGCGCGCATGGTGGCCACCACCTGCGACTGGAAGATCAGCGAATTGCAGTGGATGTACACGCTGTTCTTCGTGTTGCTGGGCTGCTCGGCAGCGATCTGGGGCGGTTGGTTGGAGCGTGCCGGCCCGCGCAAGGCCGGTGTGGTCTCGGCACTGTGCTGGTGCGGCGGCCTGGTGATTTCTGCAGCCGGTATCCATTTCCATCAGATCTGGATGCTGTGGCTGGGCTCGGGTGTGATCGGCGGTATCGGTTTGGGCCTGGGCTACATCTCACCGGTGTCGACCCTGATCAAATGGTTCCCGGACCGTCGCGGCATGGCGACCGGCATGGCGATCATGGGTTTCGGCGGCGGTGCGATGATCGGCAGCCCGTTGGCCGATGCGCTGATGCGCCATTTCGCCACCCCCACCTCGGTGGGCGTGATGGAAACCTTCCTGGTGATGGCGGCGCTGTACTTCGTCTTCATGATGGCCGGTGCGTTTGGTTACCGCGTGCCGCCCAGCGGCTGGACCCCGGCCGGCTGGACCGCACCGGTGGCCAGCAGCAATGCCATGATCACCGCCAACCACGTGCACGTGAAAAAGGTCTGGGGCATTCCCCAGTTCTGGTTGCTGTGGGGCGTGCTGTGCCTGAACGTCTCGGCCGGTATCGGCGTGATCGGCATGTCCTCGCCGATGCTGCAGGAAGTGTTCGGCGGCCGTCTGATCGGCGTGGATGTGGGCTTCGGTAGCCTGGATCCGACTCAGCTGGCCAGCATCGCGGCCATCGCGGCCGGCTTCACCGGTCTGCTCAGCCTGTTCAACATCGGTGGCCGGTTCTTCTGGGCCAGCATGTCCGACAAGCTCGGCCGCAAGAATACCTACACGCTGTTCTTCGTGCTGGGTATCTGCCTGTATGCAGCGGCCCCGTCGGCTGGCGGCATTGGCGGCATTGCGCTGTTCGCGGGTATCTTCTGCATCATCCTGTCGATGTACGGCGGCGGCTTCGCCACCATTCCGGCGTATCTGGCCGACTTGTTCGGCACCCAGATGGTCGGCGCCATCCACGGCCGTCTGCTGACTGCCTGGGCCACCGCCGGCATCCTCGGTCCGGTGGTGGTGGGTTACATGCGTGAATATCAGTTGGCCCACGGCAGCCCGCCGTCACAGGTCTACAACACCACCATGTACATTCTCGCTGGCATGCTCGTGCTCGGCCTGATCTGCAATCTGTTGGTACGCCCGGTGGCCGCGCGCCACTTCATGACGCCCGACGAACTGGCGCGCGAAAAGCAGCTGGCGCACGAGAAGGTAGACCGCACCGGGCACGGCGTGATCCCGCCGGAGCAGTTGGCGCGTATCGGTCACGGCGGAAACCCGGCACTGGTCGCGTTTGCCTGGTTGGCGGTGGGCATCCCGATGCTGTTCGGTATTTGGGTCACGCTGCAAAAAGCCTTCGTGCTGTTCCATTGAGATGAGATGACCATCCCGTCTTCCCGTTCCGTGCGTCCCGGCAGTGTGGTGCGCACGGTCCGTCGCCATCGCGGCGGCCGCAGCGCCACGGTGCAGGACATGGTGGCGGCCGAAATGCCGGTCGCCTTCATCTACAACGGCGTGCCGTTCGCGGTGATGATGGCCACGCCGGAGGACCTGGAAGATTTCGCACTGGGGTTCTCGTTGAGCGAAGGCATCGTCGATCACGCGCAGGACCTGCGCGTGATCGCGGTGGAGACGTTTCTGGAAGGCGCTTCGCTACAGATCGAAATCCCGCCCGAACGAGCCGCGGCGTTGGATCAGCGGCGACGCAATCTGGACGGCCGCAGCGGCTGCGGGGTGTGCGGCAACGAATCCATCGAAGCGGTGCTGCGTGTGCCGCCGGTGCTGAACTCGTCCTTGCAGATCGACGTGGATGCCTTGGCGCATGCCTTGGACGCGCTGCACGCACGGCAGCCCATCGCTGCGCAAACCGGTGCCGTGCATGCGGCCGGTTGGGCCGACGCGCAGGGCGATGTGCAACTGGTCCGTGAAGACGTGGGCCGGCATAACGCGCTGGATAAATTGATCGGGGCATTGGCGCGTGCGCGCATCGATGCATCGCGCGGGTTTGCGGTGGTCACCAGCCGCGCCAGTTACGAAATGGCCATGAAAGCCGCGCATGCCCGAATTCCGCTGCTCGCAGCGATTTCAGCACCTACCGCGCTGGCGATCAGCCTGGCCGATAGTGCGGGACTGACCCTGATCGGGTTTGCCCGCAATCACGATTGTGTTGTTTATAGCCATCCGCAGCGCCTGGATCTGGGGGTTGCCGTGGGAGAACCCGCATGAGCAAGAAAACCATCAAGCAGTACGACAATCCCGCGGGCGGCTGGGGCGCATTGCGCTCGGTGGCCAAGCACCTGATGGAGCAGGACATCGCAGTGCAGGGCGCCAAGACGCTGCTGCACGCCAACCAGCCGGACGGCTTCGATTGCCCGGGCTGCGCCTGGCCGGATCGCGACCATACCTCCACCTTCGAATTCTGCGAAAACGGCGCCAAGGCCGTGGCCGCCGAATCCACCGCGCGCCGCGCCGGGCCGGAACTGTTCGCCTCGCACAGCGTGAGCGTGTTGTCGCAGTACAGCGACCATTGGCTGGAAGGGCAGGGTCGGTTGACCCACCCGATGCGTTACGACGCCGCCACCGACCACTACGTGCCGGTGAGCTGGGACGACGCGTTTGCGCAGATCGCCGGCCATCTCAACGGCCTGGCGACGCCGGACGAGGCGATCTTCTACACCTCCGGGCGTACCAGCAACGAAGCGGCGTTTTTGTATCAATTGTTCGTGCGCGAGTTCGGTACCAACAATTTCCCGGATTGCTCCAACATGTGCCACGAGCCCTCCGGCACCGCGCTGCGTTCGCAGATCGGCGTGGGCAAGGGCACGGTGTCGCTGCACGATTTCGAGCTCGCCGACGCCATCTTCATCTTCGGGCAGAACCCGGGCACCAATCACCCGCGCATGCTCGGTGAGCTGCGTCAGGCCTCCAAGCGCGGTGCGGCGATTGCGGCATTCAACCCGCTGCGCGAGCGCGGGCTGGAAAAGTTTGCCGACCCGCAAGACAAGCTGGAGATGCTCCACAATGGCTCCACGCGCATTGCCTCGGATTATTTTCAGCTCAAGATCGGCGGCGACCTGGCCGCAGTGAAGGGCATCATCAAGCATGTGCTGGAGCGCGATGCGCAGGCACAGCGCGATGGCGCGCCGCGCTTGCTGGATCTGGAATTCATCGAGGCGCACACCGCCAATTTCGACGCATTCGCTGCCGATGTGCATGCGGAAGGCTGGGACACGATTGTCGAGGAGTCCGGTCTGGACGAAGCGGCGCTGCGCAAGGCCGGCGAGATTTATCTCAATGCCGAGCGTGTGATTGCCTGCTGGGGCATGGGCATCACCCAGCACAAGCATTCGGTGGCAACCATCCACATGATGACCAATCTGCTGCTGCTGCGCGGCAACCTGGGCCGGCCCGGCGCTGGCGTGTGCCCGGTGCGCGGGCACAGCAACGTGCAGGGCGACCGCACGATGATGATCTATGAAAAGCCGCCGGCTGCATTCCTGGACAAGCTGCAATCGGTGTTCGGTTTCGCGCCGCCACGCGCAGACGGTTTCGATACCGTCGGTGCGATCGAGGCGATGCTGGATGGGCGCGGCAAGGTGTTCTTCGCGATGGGCGGCAATTTTGCCGCTGCCACGCCGGATACCGATGCCACGCATCGCGCGCTGCGTAACTGCGAGCTCACCGTGCATGTCACCACCAAGCTCAATCGCAGCCATCTGGTGCATGGGCGTGATGCGTTGATCCTGCCCTGCCTGGGGCGCACCGAGATCGATATCCAGGATGCCGGCTCGCAAGGCGTGACGGTGGAAGATTCGATGAGCATGGTGCACCTGTCGGCCGGTATCAATCCGCCGGCCTCGCCGGAGCTACTGTCCGAACCGGCGATCGTGGCGCGCATGGCGGAAGCCACGCTGGGCGCGCGCAGTGCGATCCGCTGGCGTTGGTTGGTGGGCGATTACGACCGCGTGCGCGATCTGATTGCGCAGGTCTTCCCGGATTTTGCCGGCTTCAATGAGCGCGTGCGTACGCCAGGTGGATTCCGTTTGTCGAACACCGCGCGTGATCGCCAGTGGGTGACGCCGGAACAACGTGCGGTATTCAAGCCGCATGCGGTGCCCACCGATAACCCGATACATCGCGCGCGTCGCAGCCACACCGAGCAGATGGTGTTTACGCTGGCCACCACGCGTTCGCACGATCAATACAACACCACCATCTACGGCTTGGACGACCGCTATCGCGGCGTGTTCGGCGAGCGCCGTGTGCTGTTTATCAATGGCGCGGATATCGCGGCGTTGAACATGAAGGCAGGCGATTGGGTGGATCTGGAAAGCCTGTGCGAAGACGGCGTGCATCGCGAGGCGCGGCGTTTCCTGCTGGTTGACTACAACATTCCGCGTGGCTGCCTGGCTGCGTATTACCCGGAAACCAACGCGCTGGTGCCGTTGTCCAGCTTCGCTGACGAAGCGCGTACGCCGACCTCCAAGTCGATTCCGGTGATCGTGCTACCGCACCGTGCAGAGGCCGCCGATGCTGCACCGCGCGACATCGGAGCGGTGCTTGTCCGCTGATCCGCAGCTCACCGCGCAGCTGTTGCATGTGCTTGCCGACGCGCCCGATGGCGTGTTGCTGGCACGGCTCTGCAAGCACCTTGGCGTGCGCATGAGCGTGTTGCTGCGCACGCTCGCGTGGTTGGGAACGGCAAACCTGGACGGTCAACCCGGCCCGGACTGGGTCCGCGTGGAAGACCGCGGCGAGCGGCAATTCGCGCTCCTCACCTCTGCTGGTTTGGCGGAGCATGCGCAGCGTTTTACGGCGCAAGCGTCGCAGAGCGATTGAGCGAAATTCTTGCTGCTTTGATAAAGATCTTGCGGTACTTGCCGCTGGGGTGCGCCACATCCAGTGCGGACGAAGGTCAAAAGGCTGGGCCAGAAGTTGCGTCGCTCTAGCGCGCGGTGTCCTCACTGCTCGCCGGACACGTCGTAAATCCGTCCCTGGGGCTCGTTGGCGGCATCCATGCTGCCAATGAGCCCGCTAGCGGTGAGGGCACCGCACCACGAGGTGACCGGCGCTCTATAAAAGCGGCTCGTGATGCGACGGCCGTGCGGCTTCGCCCTTGGGGCCCTGCAGCCAAGCCGCACAGAGGCCCGAACTGCAGGCGTCACAGTTCACGATCGCTGGCTCGGCTTTTTAGGCACCTATACGAACACAGTGGTATCAGAGCGAAAAGACATCGTCCCGCAGCACTGTCGGTCACGCATGTAACTTTTTGGAGGCTGGCTAGCCTGCGCAAAGCGGCGCTGCGATCTGCCAGAATCGGCCGTCTTGTTCCCGGATGCCGATCAACGATGACTGCCGCCGCGCCGCTCGCCACGCCCACCAATTCACCTGCGCGCGTGCTATTCGCCAGCTTGATCGGCACCACCATCGAGTTCTTCGATTTCTATATCTATGCCACCGCGGCCGTGCTGGTGTTTCCGACGTTGTTCTTTCCCGCCGGCGATGGCAGTGCAGCGATGCTGCAATCGTTGGCCACCTTCGCGGTGGCGTTTGTCGCGCGGCCGGTGGGCTCAGCGGTGTTCGGGCACTTCGGCGACCGGGTCGGGCGCAAGGCCACGCTGGTGGCAGCGCTGCTGACGATGGGCCTGTCGACAGTGGCGATCGGACTGCTGCCCAGCTACGCGCAGATCGGTGTGTTTGCACCCGCATTGCTGGTGTTGTGCCGCTTTGGCCAGGGGCTGGGCCTGGGCGGCGAATGGGGTGGGGCGGTGCTGTTGGCCACCGAGAACGCGCCGCCTGGCAAGCGCGTCTGGTACGGCATGTTTCCGCAACTGGGTGCACCGCTGGGCTTTCTGTTGTCGACCGGCACCTTTCTGGGCATGGGCGCAGTGCTGGACGATGCGCAGTTCATGCAGTGGGGCTGGCGCGTGCCGTTCCTGGCCAGCGCGTTGCTGGTACTGACAGGGTTGTGGGTGCGCTTGAGCATCACCGAGACGCCTGATTTCCAGAAGACGCTGGACCGCAAGACGCGCGTCAAGTTGCCGTTGGGCACCGTGGTCTCGCAGCATTGGCCGGCACTGATCGTCGGTACGCTGGGCGTGTTCGCCACCTTCGTGCTGTTCTATCTGATGACGGTGTTCGCACTCGGCTACGGCACCAAGACGCTGGGCTACGACAAGGAACAATTCCTGCTGTTGCAGATGGCCAGCATCGTGTTTTTTGCGCTGGGCATTCCGCTCTCGGCCAAGTTTGGCGACCGCCACGGTGCGCCGTTGGCGATGATGCTGGCCAGCATCGCGATCGTGGCCTTCGGCTTGGCATTTGCGCCGCTGTTTCAGGCCAGCCACCCGTTACAGGTGCTGGCATTCCTGTCGCTGGGATTTTTCTTCATGGGGCTGACCTATGGCCCCTGCGGCACGCTGCTGGCCGAGTTGTATCCCACCGAGGTGCGCTACACCGGCGCATCGCTGTCGTTCAATCTGGCCAGCATTCTTGGCGCGGCGCCGGCGCCCTATGTAGCGACGCAGCTGGCGGCCAGCTACGGCGTACAATCGGTGGGGTATTACCTGGGCGGTGCTGCAGTGCTGAGCCTGATCGCGCTAGTGGTGGCGCGACGCTGGCGGCGTTGATCGCAGGTAACTGTGGGCACTCCATCGTGCGGATTGCGTAGCGACGCGTTGGCGCGGGATCGAGCGGGTGCGATCGCGCATCAGGGCCCTATGGCAGTGCCGTGATCATGTTCATGCAGTCGCGGTGTTGACGATCTATGACGTCTGAGATCGTCCTGCCCAACCGGCAGTGCCATCGGAACAGCTTGCCCAATGCGACGGGCACACTGTGAACCGCACGTGTCGCCAGTGCGTCGATCTGCGTCAAGGCGTGTGGTGAAGCGCTTCGTCTGCAACGGTCTGCTTTGGCCGGCAGATGACGCAAGGATCAGCTTGCCAGACGCACTTGATTACGGCCGCCGGCCTTGGCCAGATACAGGTGCTTGTCTGCTTCGTTCAACAGGTGATGCAACGACTGGTCGCTTTCGCTGGCGATGCACACGCCAATGCTGACCGTCATGCTCAGCGTTTCCTCGCCCACGCGCACGCGCAGCGCGCTGATGCGTTCACGCAGCGTCTCGAAATAGCTGGTGGCGTTGGCCGCATCCAGGCCGGGCACCAGTAAGCAGAATTCTTCGCCGCCGAAGCGCGCCACCAGATCCTGCGGCCGTGCATGCCCGGAGACCGAGGCGGCCACCGCACGCAGCGCCTGGTCGCCAGCTTCGTGCCCCCAGGTGTCGTTGATGTGCTTGAAGTGGTCGATATCCACCATTGCCGCGGTCACCGTCTGGTCCTGCGACAACAGTGTCGGAATGACGCGCTGGCTTTGTTCCAGGAAGTAACGCCGGTTGGGCAAGCCGGTGAGGAAGTCGCGGGTTGCCAGATCCTGCAGCGTGCCGATCAGTTCCAGCTGGTCCACGTTCTGCGAAACGCGGCAGAAGAATTCTTCGCGCGAAAACGGCTTGCGCAGGAAATCGTTGGCGCCGTTCTTCAAAAAGCGCGGAATCAGCGACGAATCGCTGTTACCGGAAATACCAATCACCGCCACCTTGTCGCGCGAGCGGATCGCACGCAGCCGGCGGGTGAATTCGACGCCATCCATCCCAGGCATTTCCTGGTCGACGATGGTCAGACGAATGCCGGGGTCGCGTTCGATCGCTTCCAACCCCGCAGCGCCGTCGGCCGCCAGCACCACGCGGTAGCCGTACATCGACAGCAGCGCGCCGGCATAGGTACGTGCTGACAGCGAGTCGTCCACCACCAAGGCGGCGATTCGGCGATTGCGCTCCAGGCGCTGCACCAGCCAGGCCAGGTATTCGATGCTGCCCGGTGCGTTTTTCAGCACGTAATCGATGATCTGTTGCTGCAGCACGCGCTGGCGCAGATCTTCGTCGTACACGCCGCTGACCACCACGGTGGGCAGTTTGCGCGAGAGAAAGAATTCCACGACCTTGTCGCGGTCGCCGTCGACCAGTACCAGGCCGGTCAGAACCAGGAACCAGCCGTCCTCTTCATCGAGCACGCGCGCAGCTTCGGTCAGGGTCGAGACGACCGTGACCGGCAGTTCCACGCGTTGCTCGATGGCTTCGCGCAGCATGCTGGTGAACGTGCGCGAGTTCTCCACCAACAGCACACGCTGCGGCAGGACTGCGCTTTCACTGTTGCGATGTAGGGTACCTGGGGACATCGGCTGGCCGTGTGGATCAAACCGTCAGATCAGCTAACGGCTCTGCTCGTCAAAACTTGAGCACCGCGTTCCAAAGCGCGCCGATCACCACAGCGCATCGCGCAGCCGATACCAGCTCATCGCGGCGACCAGCAGCGGGGTGCGCAGCCGCTGCCCGCCCGGAAACGGATGGTGCGGGATGCGTTCGAACACGTCCAGGCGCTGGCTCTGGCCGGCGATGGCCTCGGCGATGACATGGCCGGCCAGGCCGGTGGCAGCCACGCCATGCCCGGAGAACCCCTGCGCGAAGTACAGGTTGGGCGCCAGCCGGCCCCAATGCGGTGCACGGTTGCGCGAGATGTCCACGTAGCCGCCCCACAGCGTTTCCAGCGGTACATCGTGCAGCTGCGGAAATATCGTGTGCATGCGCTGGGTCATCAGGCGCTGCAGGCCCGCGGGCGGGCGCGAGGAGTAGCTGGCACGCCCGCCGAACAGCAAGCGGTGGTCGGCACTGAGCCGGTAGTAATCCAGTGCCCAGTTGGTATCGGCCACCGCCATGTCGTTGGCGATCAGTGCGCGTGCGCGCGCTTGGCCCAGCGGCGGTGTCGCACCGACATAGGTACCGACCGGCATGATGCGGTGCTCCAGCGTCGGGGCGATGCCGTGCAGCAGGGCATTGCCGGCGATCACCCCGAAGCCGGCGGTGACGCTGCCGTGGGCGGTGTGCATGACCACGCGTGTGCCTGGCTGCTGCCTGGTTACCGCAGAGTCTTCATAGATGCGCACGCCGGCGGCCAGCGCGGCTCGTGCCAGGCCCAGCGCATAGGCCAGCGGATGCAGATGGCCGCTGGCAGGGTCGAACATCGCGCCCAGATACAGCGGGCTATCCAGCACCCGGCGGGTACGGGCGCGGTCCCACCATTCCAGCGGGTAGGCGTAGCGTTCGGCCATGCGCACGATGCCGTGCTGCAGCGCCCGCGCCTGACGTGGTTTCAGCGGAACATGTGCATGGCCGTCGCGCCAGTCGCAGGCGATGGCATGGCGGGCGATGCGCGCACGCAGCAGGCGCATGCCGTCCCGGGAGAAATCGAACAGCAGGCGTGCATCGTCGTTGCCGACCAGCGCTTCCAGCGTCTCCTGCTCGCAACCGTAGCCAACGATGGCCTGGCCGCCATTGCGTCCGGACGCACCCCAGCCCACGCGTCGGGCTTCCAGCACGATGACGGTGTAACCGGCCTCGGCCAGCGCCAGCGCGGCGGTCAGACCGGTATAGCCGCCGCCGAGGATGCAGACATCGGCGTGCTCGGCGCCTTGCAGGCGTGGCTGCGGGGGCAGGGCCGGCGTGCTGCGCGCGTACCAGCTGTCCGGATAGCCGGTGCCCGGTGGCTCACTGTGCGGCAGGGGCGCGTGCGGGCGAGCCATCACACGGTGCGCAGGTACCGCGCATAATCCAGGTCGGGCACCTGCACCTGGTAGTCGAGCAACTCGCGTTGTTTTTGCTGGCCGAACACATGCTGGAACTGCGTGCCGAACTGCTCACCGATGAAGGCGCTGCCAAGAAACGCATCCACCGCGCCTTGCCAGCTGCGCGGGGTGAACACCGACTGCGCGTACGCATTGCCACTGATGGGCGCAGTGGGTTCGGCTGGCTTGCGCAGGCCGTCCAGCATCGCGGCAAGCACGGCTGCAGCCGCCAGATACGGATTGGCATCGGCGCCGGCAATGCGGTGCTCGATACGGGTGTTGTGTGCATCGCTATGCGGGATGCGCAGTGCCACTGTGCGGTTGTTGAAACCCCAGCTTGCATCCAACGGCACGAAGGCATTGCTGACGAAGCGCCGATAGCTGTTGGCATGCGGGGCAAACATCAAGAGCGAGGCATCCGCATGCCGCTGCAGCCCGGCGATGGCGTGGCGCAGCGGGTCGGCAGGTGCGTCGGCTGCGCTTGCGAGCACGTTGTGTCCGGCGCCATCGAGCAGGCTCACATGCAGATGCAGCCCGCTGCCGGCCTGGCCGGGGAACGGCTTGGCCATGAAGCTGGCAAGCTTGCCCTGCTGCTGCGCAATCGCCTTGATGGTGCGCTTGAGCAGGATCGCCTCATCGCAGGCGGCGACCGCGTCGGCGCGATGTTGCAGATTGATTTCGAACTGGCCGGGCGCGTACTCGGCGACGGCGGTGTCGGCCGGAATGCCTTGCTGCCTGCAGGCCGCGGTGACTGCGTCGGTGAAGCCGCGCTGGTCGTCCAGATCCTGTAGCGAATACACCTGGGTACTGTCGTTGCGTTCGCCGGTGAGCGGGTCGCGCGGGGTTTGCGGCCGCCCCTGCGCATCGGCCACCGCATCGAACAGATAGAACTCCAGCTCCACTGCGATCACCGGGGTCAGGCCGAGCGCGTCAAATCCCTGCAACACGCGCTGCAACACCGCACGCGGGGCAACCTCGAACAGCCCGCCTTCGGGGGTATGCATCGCCAGCAGCAGTTGCGCCATCGGCCGTGGCGCCCACGGCACCGGGCGCAGCGAACCTTCGATCGGCCGGCAGATGCGGTCGGCATCGCCAATGGCATAGCCAAGCCCGGTTTCTTCCACGGTGTTGCCGGTGATGTCGGTGGCAATCAGCGACATCGGCAGGCACACGCCATCGCGATAGACCTTGCTCAGTGCATCGGCGGTCACGCGCTTGCCGCGCAGCACGCCGTTAGTGTCGGGCAATAACAGATCGACTGCTTCGCAACCGGCGATGCGTACCAAGGTGCCGGCATCGGCAGCGGGCAGGGACGCGATGGAGTTCTCGGAAGCCATGGGCAACACCTGCGAAGTCGCCGCGCAGAGTAGCAAAGCGCACGTGAGCAATCGCAAGCGCAGCGGCGCGCTTGGCAATGCCGGCGATGGCGCGGTAAGTTCGACCGTGTCGAGGTTCCACCCAACGCATTGGATTTTCGCGCATGGCTGTCGTTCCGCTGGTCGGCCTGCCGACCGATCGCATCCTGCAAGGGGCGCACCCGTTCCTGGCCGCCGGCGAGAAGTACATCCGCGCGGTGGCCGAGGCCGCCGGTGCGATGCCGGTGCTGTTGCCCAGCCTGCAGCCGGCATTGGAGGCAAGCACGTGGCTGGAGCGCTTGGACGGGCTGCTGCTGACCGGTGCTGTCAGCAATGTGGAGCCGCATCACTACTGCGATGCGCCCAGTTGGGAAGGCAACCCGCACGATCCGGCGCGCGATGCCACCACCCTTGGGCTGATCCCGCAGGCGCTGGCACGCGGACTGCCGGTGCTGGCGATCTGCCGCGGCTTGCAAGAGGTTAACGTGGCGCTGGGCGGGCGACTGCATCAGCGCGTGCATGACGTCCCCGGGCTGGCCGACCACCGCGAGGACCGCAGGGCACCGTTGGACACGCAATACGGCCCGGCGCACGCGGTTCACCTGCATGCCGGTGGCTGGTTGGCCGGCATGAACGACAGCGCAGAGGTGTGGGTGAATTCGCTGCATGGGCAAGGCATTGCCCTGCTGGCCGAGGGGCTGTTGATCGAAGCCACCGCGCCGGATGGTTTGATCGAAGCCTTCCGTGGACCTGGCCCTGGCTTTCTGCTGGCGGTGCAGTGGCATCCGGAATGGCGCGTCACACAGCATCCGTTCTACCTTGCCATCTTTCAGGCCTTCGGCGAGGCCTGTCGCCAATACGCCGCGCAACGCGGCAAGTGAGGTTGCATGTCCATCCGTACACGTTCGCGCAAAACGACGCCCAAGCAGCCGGAGAGTGCGCTGCGCCGCTGGCTCAAGGAGCGCAGCATTACCGAGGTGGAATGCCTGGTGCCGGATATCACCGGCAACGCACGCGGCAAGATCATTCCTGCCGACAAGTTCTCGCATGATTACGGTACGCGCCTGCCCGAAGGCATCTTCGCCACCACCGTTACCGGCGATTTTCCGGATGACTATTACGAACTGACCTCGCCTTCGGATTCGGACATGCATCTGCGTCCGGATGCCAGCACCGTGCGCATGGTGCCGTGGGCGGCAGACCCCACGGCGCAGGTCATCCACGACTGCTATACCAAGGATGGTCAGCCGCACGAACTCGCCCCGCGCAATGTGCTGCGCCGCGTGCTGGATGCCTACGCACAGGTCAGGTTGCAACCGGTGGTGGCGCCGGAACTGGAATTCTTTCTGGTGCAGAAGAACACCGACCCCGACTTTCCGTTATTGCCGCCGGCAGGACGCTCGGGTCGCCCGGAAACGGCGCGGCAGTCGTATTCGATCGACGCCGTCAACGAGTTCGACCCGATCCTGGACCTGATGTACGACTACTGCGATGCGATGGAACTGGACGTTGATACCTTGATCCACGAATCCGGTGCCGCGCAGCTGGAAGTCAACTTCACCCATGCCGATCCGCTGTCGCGTGCGGACCAGGTCTTCCTGTTCAAACGCACCATGCGCGAGGCTGCGCTGCGACATGGCGTGTACGCCACATTCCTGGCCAAGCCGATGGAAACCGAGCCCGGCAGTGCGATGCATATTCACCAGAGCCTGCTGCATGCCGGCACCGGCAAGAACGTGTTCAGCGGCAAACGCGAGGGCGGCTTCAGCGATACCTTTGCGCATTATCTGGGCGGGTTGCAGAAATACATTCCGATGGCGATGGGGCTGCTGGCCCCGAACGTCAACTCATATCGTCGACTGATGTTCGGTGAGGTGTCGCCGAGCAATGTGCTGTGGGGTTTCGACAACCGCACGTGCGGGCTGCGGGTGCCGATCGATGCGCCGCAGAACATGCGGGTGGAAAGTCGCTTCGCCGGCTCCGATGCCAACCCGTATCTGGCGATGGCGGCAACGCTGGCTTGTGGATTGTTGGGAATTCGCGAAAAGCTCGAACCGACCGCGCCGATCAGCAGCAATGGCAAGGAGCAAGGCTACGATTTGCCGCGCTCGCTGGGCGAAGCGTTGGATGAGCTGGAAGGCTGCGAGGCCTTGCAGGAGATGTTGGGGCAGCGCTTTGTGCGGGCCTATATCTCGGTGAAGCGGAAGGAGTACGAGACCTTCTTTCGGGTGATCAGTTCGTGGGAGCGGGAGTTCTTGTTGTTGAATGTGTGAGGCGTTCTTGCGCCGCGCCGTGAGCGGAGTTGCCTTCTCCCGCAGGGAGAAGGTGCCCGACGGGCGGATGAGGGTACGGCGTTGGCAAGGCTGGCTTCCCCACCAAGCCCACGTGTCGTGCACGCAGCAGATCGCAACTGTCATGCGTCATGCCGTCCACGAGGCAGCAACACGGCCCGGGTATGCTTGTGATTCCTCACGCGCGGAGTAGGTCGTGGATCCATCTGTGCTCAGCGCGTTGCAGCAGCTCGACGCCGCCCATCACCTGCATCCGTTCAACGACAACGCGGCATTGGCGCAGAAGGGCACACGCATTTTGACCCGTGGTGATGGTGTGTACGTGTGGGATGCCGATGGCAACCAGTTGCTCGATGCGTTCGGCGGCTTGTGGTGCGTCAATGTGGGCTACGGGCGCAAGGAACTGGCGCAGGCCGCGGCGCGGCAGATGGAGCAGCTGGCCTACTACAACAGCTTCTTTCAATGCACCACCGAACCCACCATACAGTTGGCCGCCAAGCTGGCGGAGTTGGCCCCCGGCGATCTGAATCACGCGTTCTTCGCCAATTCCGGGTCGGAGGCCAACGACACCATCGTGCGCTTGGTGCGGCATTTCTGGGCGGTGCAGGGGCGGCCGCAAAAACGCATCTTCATTGGCCGCCATGATGGCTATCACGGCACCACCATGGCCGGGGCCAGCCTGGGTGGCATGAAGGGGATGCATCAGCAGGGCGGGTTGCCGATTGCCGATATCCACCACATCGCACCACCGTATCACTTCGGCGATGGCGGCGAGATGGATCCGGAGCGTTACGGGCTGCTTGCGGCGCGTCGTCTGGAAGACAAGATTCTCGAACTCGGGCCGGGAAATGTGGCCGCGTTTATCGGTGAGCCGATCATGGGCGCGATCGGCGTGTATCTCCCGCCGCGCAGTTACTGGCCGGAAATCGAGCGGATCTGCCGGCACTACGACGTGCTGCTGGTCGCCGATGAAGTGATCTGCGGGTTCGGGCGCACCGGGGAGTGGTTCGGTGCGGACTATTTCGGCTTCCAGCCCGACGTGATGACGCTGGCCAAAGGCATCACCTCCGGCTACATCCCGCTGGCGGCAGCGATGTTCAATGACCGCGTAGCCGGTGTGCTCAAGACCCAAGGTGGCGAACTGGCGCACGGTGGCACGTACGCCGGGCATCCAGTGTGCGCAGCGGTGGCGTTGGAGAACCTGCGCCTGCTGCAGGACGAAGGCATTGTCGAGACCGCGCGCACGCAGGTTGCGCCGTACCTGGCGCAGCGCTGGGCTGCGCTGGGCGAGCACCGGCTGGTCGGCGAGGCGCGCATTGCCGGGCTGGTCGGCGCACTGGAACTGGTGCCGGACAAGCAGCGTCGCGGGGTGTATTTCCCGGGGCGCGGGCGGATCGGGGCGATGTGCCGCGATTTCGCACTGCGGCGCGGGCTGATCCTGCGCGCGACCTACGATGCCATGCTGCTGTCGCCGCCGTTGATCATCACCCGCACGCAGGTCGATGAGCTCTTCGAGAAGGCCTGGTCTGCGCTGGATGACACGGCGCAGGCGCTGGGCAGATAGTGCGACGTGCACGCACCACCAGCACTGCTGGGGAATGGAAGAGAGCGGTGACGCTCATGCGCGAGCATCGGCGCCGCTCAGCACCTGCCGCGCTCGCCAAGCGGCGATGTCCTGCTGTGCCAGCCCCGGCTGCGCTGGGCAAACCAGGCCGCGGTGCGTAGGCTGGGGCAAGGCCGGCTTCGCCACCGGCCGCCCACATCGCGCTGCCCCGGAGACCCACATGACGCTGCGACTGCTCGCCCTGACGCTGTCCATCACCCTGTTGTCCGGCTGTGACGGCAGTGGTGCGCCCGGCAAGGCCGATGCGCAGGCCAAGGTGCTCAACGTTTACAACTACTCCGATTACATCGCCGAAGACACCATTCCCACGTTCGAAAAGAGCACCGGCATCAAGGTGACCTATGACGTGTTTGACAGCGACGAGATGGTGGAAACCAAGTTGCTGGCCGGCGGCAGCGATTACGACGTGGTGGTGCCCACGCTGAACTTCTTCGGCCGGCAGATTCAGGCCGGTGTGTTCCTGCCATTGGACAAGAGCAAGATCCCGAATCTGGCCAATCTGGACCCGGATGTCATGCGCCGCATCGCCGCGCAGGATCCCAACAATGCGTATGGGGTGCCGTACATGATCGGTACCACCGGCATCGGCTACAACGTCGACAAGCTCAAGGCGATCTTCGGCAGCACCGATGTCGCCAACAGCTGGGATCTGGTGTTCAAGCCGGAGAATCTGTCCAAGCTCAAGGATTGCGGCGTGACCATTCTGGACACGCCTTCGGACATGATTCCGATCGCGTTGAATTATCTCGGGCTGGATCCGCACAGCACCGTGCCGGCCGAGATCGAAAAGGCTGCCGCGCTGATCAAGACCATTCGCCCGTATGTGCAGAACTTCCACTCCAGTCAGTACGTGACCTCGCTCGCCAACGGCAATACCTGCCTGGCGGTGGGCTGGTCAGGCGACATCATCCAGGCGCGCGACCGCGCAGTGGAAGCCGGCAACAACATCAAGGTGGCGTATGCCATTCCGAAGGAGGGTGCGCCGCAGTGGTTCGACATGCTGGCCATTCCCAAGGACGCCAAGCATCCGGACAACGCTTACGCCTTCATCAATTATCTGTTGAAGCCGGACGTGGCGGCGGCCAATACCAACTTCATCCACTACGCCAACCCCGTGCGCACTGCCACGCCGCTGGTGGATGCGGCAATCCGCAACGACCCCACCATCTATCCACCGCCGGACGTGACCGCCAAAATGTTCACCTACGCCATCAATCCGCCTGAGGTGGACCGGCTGTATACGCGGCTGTGGACCGAGATCAAGACCGGTCGTTGAGTTGCCGTGTGCGGAAGTGCGAGATAGAGCGCTGCGTGGCGAGGCGCTGGTCTGGCATTCCCCTCTAACAGAGCGGGCATACGGCGCCGTGGGGTTCATCCCTGCGGCCGCTTTCTTCAGATGACCATCAGCCCAGGCGCCACCTGACCGGCTCATCACGTAATCTGTACTGGGCGGTACAAATAATTGTATGGTTGCGCCGCCGTTGCTGAAGCCGCCGATGCGGCCGCTGCATGGCGTGTCTCGCCCATCACACAGGACGCATCCTTTGAGCAATCACGACCATCAGTCCAATGACGGCCAGTCTTCGGCCACGGATGCGCAGGGCGCAGGCGCGCGCGAGGAACAGGAGTCGCCCAAGCCCTCGCCGTTGAAGAACCCCAAGGTGAAGTGGACGCTGATTCTGGTCGGGCTGCTGGTGCTGATCTTGCTGGTGGTGTGGCTGGCCTATTACCTGATCAAGGGCCGCTACATGCAGGACACCAATAACGCCTATCTGCAGGCCGATTCGGTCGCCGTGGCGCCGCGTGTCAACGGTTACGTGACCAAGGTGCTGGTGCGCGACAACCAGATCGTGGAGGCCGGCCAGCCGTTGCTGCAGATCGACGACCGTACCTATCAGGCCACCCTGCAGCAGGCCGAAGCCGCCATTGCTGCACGCCAGGCCGATATCGTCGCTGCCACCGCCAATGTCTCCGCGCAGGAATCGGCGCTGTTGCAGGCGCGTACCCAGGTCACCGCAGCTGCTGCCAGCCTCAGGTTCGCCCAGGCGGAAGTGAAGCGCTTTGCGCCATTGGCCGCCTCCGGCGCCGACACCCATGAACATCAGGAAAGCCTGCAGCACGATCTGGCCCGCGCACGCGCCCAGTACGACGCCGCGCAGGCGCAGGCCAAGGCTGGCGAAAGCCAGATTCAGGCCAGCCGCGCGCAGCTGGAACAAGCGCAGGCCGGCGTGAAGCAGGCCACCGCCGATGCCGACCAGGCGCGTGTGGCCGTGGAAGACACCCGGTTGACCAGTCGCATCCACGGCCGGGTCGGCGACAAGACTGTGCAGGTGGGCCAGTTCCTTGGCGCTGGCACCCGCACCATGACCATCGTGCCGCAGCAATCGCTGTATCTGGTCGCCAATTTCAAGGAAACCCAGGTTGGACTGATGCGTCCCGGCCAGCCGGCCGAGATCGAGGTCGATGCGTTGTCCGGGGTGAAGCTGCACGGCAAGGTGGAAAGCCTGTCGCCGGGTACCGGCTCGCAGTTCGCCTTGCTGCCACCGGAAAACGCCACCGGCAACTTCACCAAGGTGGTGCAGCGCGTGCCGGTGCGCATCCGCGTGCTGGCCGGTGACGAGGCGCGCAAGGTGCTGGTGCCTGGCATGTCGGTGGAAGTCACCGTCGACACGCGCTCGGCCAAGGACGCCAAGCAGCGTGCCGAAGCAGAATCCGATCGCGTGCAGGAGCAGGAGCGCGCGCAGTGAGTGCAGCGGCAGCCACCGGCCAGAGCGCCGGCGGCAAGGCTGCCAGCGAGAAGGCCGAGCCGGGCGCCTGGCTGGCCGTGCTGGCCGGCACCATCGGCTCGTTCATGGCGACGCTGGATATCTCCATCGTCAACGCCGCGCTGCCCACCATCCAGGGCGAAGTCGGCGCCAGCGGCACCGAAGGCACCTGGATTTCCACCGCCTACCTGGTGGCCGAGATCATCATGATCCCGCTGACCGGCTGGTTCGTGCGCACGCTGGGCCTGCGCAACTTCCTGCTGATCTGCGCGGTGATGTTCACCGCGTTTTCGGTGGTGTGCGGGCTGTCGACCTCGTTGAGCATGATGATCATCGGCCGGGTCGGGCAGGGCCTGGCCGGTGGTGCGCTGATCCCCACCGCGCTGACCATCGTTGCGACCCGGCTGCCGCCGAGTCAGCAAACCATGGGCACCGCCCTGTTCGGCATGACCGTGATCATGGGCCCGGTGATCGGCCCGTTGCTCGGTGGCTGGCTCACCGAAAACGTCAGCTGGCACTACGCGTTCTTCATCAACGTGCCGATCTGTGTCGGCCTGGTGGCGCTGCTGCTGCTCGGCCTCAAGCATGAGAAAGGCGATTGGGCAGGCCTGCTCAATGCCGATTGGCTGGGAATTTACGGGCTGACCGCTGGTTTGGGCGGGCTGACCGTGGTGCTGGAAGAAGGCCAGCGCGAGCGTTGGTTCGAGTCCAGCGAGATCAATACACTGAGCCTGATTGCGTTGAGCGGATTCATCGCCTTGGTCATCAGCCAGTTCCGGCGCCGGCCTCCGGTGATCCGCCTGTCGCTGCTGGTGCATCGCAGCTTCGGTGCGGTCTTCATCATGGTGATGGCGGTGGGCATGATCCTGTTCGGCGTCATGTACATGATTCCGCAGTTCCTGGCGGTGATCTCGGGCTACAACACCGAGCAGGCCGGATATGTGCTGCTGTTGTCCGGGCTGCCGACCGTGCTGCTGATGCCGATGATGCCCAAGCTGTTGGAAACGGTGGACGTGCGCATCCTGGTGATTGCCGGGCTGATCTGTTTTGCCGCTGCCTGCTTCGTCAATCTGACCCTGACCGCCGACACCGTGGGCACGCATTTTGTCGCCGGGCAGCTGCTGCAGGGCTGTGGCCTGGCGCTGGCGATGATGTCGCTCAATCAGGCGGCGATTTCGTCGGTGCCGCCGGAACTGGCGGGCGATGCCTCGGGCCTGTTCAACGCCGGCCGCAACCTGGGCGGCTCGGTCGGTCTGGCGCTGATCTCCACCTTTCAGGAGCGCCGCATGACGTTCCATACCGAAACCATCGGCAGCGCCGTCACTGCCAATTCGTCGCGTGCGCAGGATTTTCTGGCGGGGATCACTGCACAGATGCAGGCCAGCGCTGGCGGCGAGGCGGCTATTCGCTCGGTCGCGCAGCTGGCCCGGCTGGTGCAACAGCAGGCCTTGGTGATGACCTATAGCGATCTGTTCTGGATCTTCGGCGTGATCGTGGTCTGTACGATTCCGCTGGCTTTTTTGCTCAAGCCGTTACCCAAGGGGGCGCACCTTGCAATGCACTGAGTCCATGCGCCTGATCCGCATGCCATTGGCTGTGGCGTTGAGCACGCTGATGCTCGGCGGCTGCATGCTCGGCCCCAACTACACCAAGCCGCCGGCCGTGGCCGATGCGGCGATACAGGCGCCGGCCCTTCTGCGTGCCAGTGGTGCGGACGTTGTGGCAGCTGCACCGTTGAACCACTGGTGGGAGGAGCTGCACGACCCGACCCTCACCCAGTTGGTTACCCAGGCATTGGCCGATAGCCCCAACCTGCGCGCCGCGCAGGCGCGGTTGCGCGCCAACCGCGCGCTGGCACAGCAACGCCGCGCGGAGCGCCTGCCCAAGCTCAACGCCAGCGCGCTGTATGCCTACGCCGAGCCCCCGCAGGCCATTGTCGATACGCTGGGTGGGCTGCAGCAGCAAGGCCAGGCCGGTCAGCCGCCGGCTAACGGCAACCAAGCGCTGGATCTGGACAAGGCCCAGATCTACAGCGCCGGTTTCGATGCGAGTTGGGAGCTGGATTTCTTCGGCCGCCGCCGCCGCGCCGCCGAAGGTGCGCTCGCACAGGCGCAGGCCTCCGAAGCCGAGCTGGCCGATGCGCAAGTGCAGCTGGCTGCCGAAGTAGGGCAGGTCTACCTCAACTACCGCGGTTTGCAGGCGCGCCTGGCGATTGCCGATGCCAACCTGGGCAAGATTCGCCAGACGTTGCAGTTGGTGCAGCAACGGCGTGGACAGGGCGCCGCGTCGGACCTGCAGGTCGAGCAGATCGCCACCCAGGTGCAGCAGCAGCAGGCGCAACGTCTTCCGCTGGAAATGCAATCGCAGGAAGCGCTGGACCAGCTGGCGCTGATGGTCGGGCGCGAGCCCGGCGCACTGGATGCGCAGCTGGCCACGCCGCAGCCGCTGCCGATGTTGCCCAGCGAGGTGCGCGTGGACGATGCCGGCGCGTTGATCCGGCGACGCCCGGACGTGCGCAAGGCCGAGCGCGAGCTGGCCGCGTCCAGTGCGCAGATCGGCGAGGCCTTGAACGGCTATTTCCCGCAGGTGAGTCTGCTGGGCGGGCTGAGTTGGGTCGCCGGTTCGCCGAGCGATTTCAATTCCGATGCGCTGACGACATTGGCTGTGCCGATGCTGCGCTGGTCGATCTTCGATTTCGGCAAGACCCGCGCGCAGGTGGAACAGGCACGCGCCGGCAATGCCGGTCGGGAAGCGGCGTATGAAGGTACGGTCTTGGCTGCGCTGCAGGATGCCAATTCGGCGTTGGCGCGCTTCGGTTCGGCACGCAAGCAACTGGTGGTCGCGCGCCAGGCCGAAGCCTCGGCGAGACGGTCGGCCGGGTTGATGCAGCAACGTCGCGATGCCGGCGCTACCTCATCCATCGATCTGCTGGATGTACAGCGCCAGCAGTTGTCGGCGCAGGACGCCGCCGCGCAGGCGCAGGTGCAATTGCTGGTGAGCTACGTCGCCCTGCAGAAGAGTCTGGGTCTGGGTTGGAGTGAACAGGCGCAGCAGGCGCGCTGAGTGCCGCTGGCAAAGCGCCTGCGCAGCTGCCAGGCGCGCGTGGCAGCTGCGCGGCGGGTTCAAGCGCGCCGCTGCGGTCGAGCTTTGCCATGATGGTGGTCGGTCGCCGTAGTGGCGGCCCGCATTGGGAAGAGTGAGAGGTTCGATGGTATCCCCCGAGACCACGCCACAGCCGCAGGTTGCCCCTGATGACAGCGGCTATCTGAGCATCCATGAGGTCCGCAAGGAGTTCGACGGATTCGTTGCGGTCGACGATGTCAGCCTGCAGATCCGCAAGGGTGAAATTTTCGCGCTGCTGGGCGGCTCGGGCAGTGGCAAATCCACACTGCTGCGCTGCCTTGCGGGGTTCGAGCGCCCGACTAAAGGGCGCATCGTCTTGGATGGTCAGCCCATCGAGGCGCTGCCGCCGTACGAACGCCCGATCAACATGATGTTCCAGTCGTATGCGCTGTTTCCGCATATGAGCGTGGAGCAGAACATCGCCTTCGGGTTGAAGCAGGAAGCCTTGCCCAAGGCTGCGATCGCCACCCGTGTCGGCGAGATGCTCGAGTTGGTGCAGCTTGGCGCGCTGGCCAAGCGCAAGCCGCATCAGCTCTCCGGCGGGCAGCAGCAACGCGTGGCCCTGGCGCGCTCGCTGGCCAAGCGCCCCAAGCTGTTGTTGCTGGACGAACCGATGGGCGCGCTGGATAAAAAACTGCGCTCGCAGATGCAGCTGGAGCTGGTCAACATCATCGAAACCTCGGGCGTCACCTGCGTCATGGTCACCCACGATCAGGAAGAGGCGATGACGATGGCCACCCGCATCGCGCTGATGGACCAGGGCTGGATTCAGCAGGTCGGCACGCCCGACGAAATCTACGAGCAACCGGCCAATCGCTTCGCGGCCGAGTTTATCGGTTCGGTCAATCTGATCGAGGCGGTCATCGCCGACGACGCGCCCGATTACGTCACCTTGAAGACGTCTGCATTCCACGCGTGCATCCGCATCGGTCACGGCATCACCGGCTTCGAAGGGCAGGCGGTGGCGTTCGCGCTGCGCCCGGAAAAGCTCGCCATCGGCAAGGACGAGCCAACGCAGGCATGCAACAAGGCGCAGGGCGTGATCGAAGACATCGCCTATTTCGGCAGCCATTCGGTGTATCACCTGCGCTTGCCGAGTGGGGTCAAGCTGATGGCCAACTTCGCCAATCGCCAACGCTGGGCCAGCGAGGCGCTGACCTGGGGCGACACCGTGTGGGTGGGCTGGGGCGAAGACGACGGCGTGGTGCTCACCGCATGATGCGGCGCCTGCTCCGCGCGGCAATGCCGGGTGCGCGCTGGGGCGTCATTGCCGCACCGTATCTGTGGCTGCTGGTGTTCTTTGCGATTCCGTTTTTGATCGTGCTGAAAATTTCTTTCGCCGAGCGCGCCACCGCCATGCCGCCGTATACGCCGCTGTTCGCGTATGCGGCCGATGGCGCAGTCAGCGTCAAGCTGCATCTGGGCAATTACCTGGCACTGCTGCGTGACAGCCAGTACGTGGCCGCTTACCTGAGTTCGATCAAGATCGCGGCTATTTCTACCGCGATTGCGCTGTTGATCGGCTACCCAATGGCTTACGTGATCGCGCGGCTGTCATTGGCAACCCGCAACGTGGCAATGATGCTGGTGGTGCTGCCATCGTGGACCTCGTTCCTGATCCGCGTGTACGCGTGGATCGGCATACTCGATGGCAATGGCGTGTTCAATCAGGCACTGCTGGCGCTGGGTGTGATCAAGCAGCCGTTGCAGTTGCTGTACACGCCAATCGCCGCCTACATCGGCATCGTTTACTGCTATCTGCCGTTCATGGTATTGCCGCTGTACGCCAATCTGGTCAAGCACGACAACCGCCTGCTCGAAGCGGCCTACGACCTGGGCGCGCGGCCGTGGCACGCGTTTGTGCGTATCACCTTACCGCTGTCGCGCAACGGCATCGTGGCCGGCTGCATGCTGGTGATGATCCCGGCGGTGGGCGAGTTCGTCATTCCGGAAATGCTGGGCGGGCCGAACACCTTGATGATCGGGCGCGTGCTGTGGGGCGAGTTCTTCAACAACCGCGACTGGCCGGTGGCAGCGGCCGTGGCGACGGTGATGTTGCTGCTGCTGTTGCTGCCGATCCTGATCTTCCACCGCTACCAGCAGCGTGAGCTGGAAGGGCGGCTGACATGATGCGCGCCTCCCTCAGTGGGCGCCTGCTCGGCGGCAGCGTACTCGCGCTGGGCTTCGGGTTCCTGTACCTGCCGATCCTGTTGCTGATGGTGTATTCGTTCAACGCCTCACGTCTGGCAACGGTGTGGGGCGGATTTTCGACCAGGTGGTACGGCGAATTGCTGCGCGACCGGCAATTGCTCGACGCAGCCTGGGTCAGCCTGGAAGTGGCGTTCTGGACGGCCTGCGCAGCGACAGTGCTGGGCATGATGGCCGCCATGGCGATGGTGCGCATGCGGCGTTTCCCCGGCAAAACCCTGTTCGGCGCACTGATTACCGCGCCATTGGTCATGCCCGAAGTCATCATCGGTTTGTCGATCCTGCTGTTGCTGGTGTCGATGGGCGGCGTGCTCGGCATCGCGCCGCGCGGCGCCGTGGCGATCTGGGTGGCGCATGTCACCTTCACCGTATCGTTTGTGACCGTGGTGATCTCGTCGCGGCTGCAGGAGCTGGACCGCTCGCTGGAAGAAGCCGCGATGGATCTCGGTGCCACACCGGTGAAGGTATTTTTCCTGATCACCTTGCCGATCATCGCGCCGGCCTTGGCATCGGGCTGGCTGCTGGCATTTACGTTGTCGCTGGACGATGTCGTGATCGCCAGTTTCCTGGCCGGGCCCAGTTCCACCACCTTGCCGATCAAGGTGTTTTCCTCGTTGCGCCTGGGCATCAGCCCGAAGATCAACGCCCTCGCCACGGTGATGGTGCTGGCGGTGTCGATGGCCGCGGCGATCGGCTGGTGGTTGCTGGCGCGCAGCGAAAAACGCCGCTTGCGCGATGCGCAACTGGCGCAACAAGCCATGGCGTGAGCGCGCGCCAACGTTGACGTCGCCAAAGCACCACAGCAATCGGCCGCCAGAAAGACGCAGTGCCTAAGCGCCGACGTGCGAGAAAGCGGCAGGTCGATTCCGAACGCGTCCTGCACCTGCCGGCCGATGCGCGCAATAGTTCAATCGGCGGCGCTTACCTGGGTTGTGGCGTGTAACCGCTGTTCCAGGGCTGCGGCTTGGTCAGGTAGCACTGATATTCGGCGCTGATGTTGTAGCCATGCTGCTCGACTCTGGGGTGTTCGTCGGCGCGGTTCCTGCCGCTGTCCTTGCCGTCGTCCCTGGACTTGCGCTTCTCTGGAAAGATCGTGACCGTGTTCGGCGACGAACGCGCGGTGATGAGTTGGCGGATCGCGGTGTCTGCGCAGGCGCGCAATGCCTCTTCATCGCAGGGTTGCGCGGGATCGGGCATCAGGCTGGTGCAGGTCACGGTGACAGACCCGGCCGGACCGGGCCGCGGCCCACGCAAGAACTCCTGAAAGGAGGTACATCCAGTAAGGCATGCGCTGATGCCAAGTACAACCAGAACAATGAGATTCCGGCGCATCGTGGTCATCTTCCATGAATGCATTTCCAATCACGCGATGCCAGGGCACTTTGCGCGGTTGAAACATGGGGCAGGGCAGTCCTCGTTCCGTTTACGTTGCGCTGGAGCGGCATTCAGATGGTATGAAATTCGCGTTGTGCGATGAAGGTGCGGCATTGCGTCACGGTGCCGGCAAACACAGCGTTGCAGCGATTTCAGGCGGTTGTGACGCGGCTACAACTTTCCGGCGACTAGCATGGCGGCCTTGCTACTGGAGAACCTCATGGCCTACGACACTGTCAACCCCGCCACCGGCCAGGTCGAGCACACCCAGCAGACCCTGGACGCCGCTGCCATCGAAGCGCGTCTGGCTGCATCCGCCAAGGCATTTCCGGCCTGGGCCGCGTTGCCGCTGGGCGAGCGTGGCGCGTTGCTGCGCCGGGTCGGCGAAGAGCTGACCAAGCGAGGTGAGGACCTGCAACGCATCATGACGGCCGAAATGGGCAAGCTGCGCCGCGAGGCGCTGGCCGAGGTCGACAAGTGTGCGCAGGCCTGCGCGTATTACGCCGACCATGCCGCCGAGTACCTGGCGCCGCGCGATATTCCCACCGAAGCGCAATCCAGCTATGTGCGTTATGAGCCGCTGGGCTGCGTCTTCGCGGTGATGCCGTGGAATTTTCCGTTGTGGCAGGCCTTCCGGTTTCTGGCGCCAAGCCTGATGGCCGGCAACGTGTCGCTGCTCAAGCACGCCAGCAATGTGCCGCGCTGCGCCGATGCCATGAAGGAGGTGCTGGACGCCGCCGGGATTCCACCGGGCGTGTTCGATGTGCTGCATATCGATAACGACCAAGCCGCCGACGTGCTGCGCGACGACCGCATCGCCGCGGTGACGCTGACCGGCAGCGAACGTGCCGGCCGCTCGCTGGCCGCAAATGCGGGCGACCAGCTGAAGAAGTGCGTGATGGAACTGGGCGGCAGCGATGCCTTCGTGGTGCTGGAAGACGCCGATCTGGACCACACCGTGCAATCGGCCGTGCAGTCGCGCTTCGACAATAGCGGGCAGACCTGCATCGCCGCCAAGCGTTTCATTGTGGTGGACGCGATTGCCGACCGGTTCATTGAGCGCTTCGTCGCCGCGGCAGCCAAGCGTGTCCTCGGTGACCCGCAGCAAGAGAACGCCACGCTGGCGCCGATGGCACGTGCCGACCTGCGCGACGAACTGCACAAGCAGGTGCAGGCCAGCGTGGAAAAGGGTGCCAAGGTCTTGCTGGGCGGCAAGCCCGTCGCCGGCTCGCATGCCGGTTATCCGGCAACGATTCTCGACAATGTCGCCCCTGGCATGCCGGCATACGACGAAGAATTCTTCGGCCCGGTCGCCTCGATTATTCGGGTTGCCGATGAAGTAGAAGCGGTGCGTGTGGCCAACGACACCACCTTCGGCCTGGGCGGCAGCGTGTGGACCGCCGACGCCAAGCGCGGCGAACGCGTCGCCCAGCAATTGCAGTGCGGCGCGGCGTTCGTCAATTCTGTGGTCAAGAGCGATGTGCGGCTGCCGTTTGGCGGCATCAAACGCTCAGGCTTTGGCCGCGAACTCGCCGATCACGGCATCCACGAGTTCATGAATATCAAGACGATCTATGTGACTTGAGGCCGGGGCTTGGTGATTCGGGATTCGCAAAACCGGGATTCGCAACGGCCAGCGCGGTTCCTTCTCCCAGCGGGAGAACGTGCCCGAAGGGCGGCTGAGGGTATGGATTACACGCGCGAGTTGGTGGGTGCTGAAACGAACGCCTGCGAGCGCAGCGTCTTGAACGGGAGCTACAAAGCAAGCGCAAGAGCTTGTGCGCTTTTCGGCGCCAGTCACGTTTGTTTTGGCAAAAGTAACCGAAACGATATCGCCCGACACGATCCGGTGCGATAACGCCGCACCGGTCCCCTGCGCTCCTCGCCACACGCGGCACGGCGTCCAGACTCTCTACGCTCAGACAGGGCGCTTCTCCGGCCACGTGCGGCGCCGGTGCTCGGCTCGCTTCAGGGCGAGAGGAAGCCAACAGCCAACCGCTAGAAGCCAACCGCTGAAAGCGGCAAAGCAATACTTAGACGCTAGACGCTAGACGCGATGGCGCAAGGCATGAAACACAAGCTACAAACCAGCGGTCAACGATGCGGCTCTAAAGCCACCGTGCACGCTTGAACAGGCGATACAGCACCACGCACGAGCCGACCACGCCGGCCACGAGTAGCGGATACGCATAGCGCTCGTCGAGCTCGGGCATGTGGGTGAAATTCATCCCGTACCAGCTGGTGATGAGCGTGGGTGCGGCGAGCAGGGCGGCCCAGGCGCCGAGGCGTTTGACCGTTTCGCCCTGGGCCAGCGTCACCATCGACAGGTTCACGCTCAGTGCGGTGCCCAGCATCTCGCGCAAGGTGTCGATGGCGTCGTTGGTGCGCACGGCGTGATCGAGCACGTCGCGTAGATAGATGCCGACCTCGTCGTGGATCAGCGAGCCGGGATTGCGCTTGAGGTGCGACAGCACGTCCTGCAGGGGCGCCACCACCAGCCGCATCTTGTTGAGTTCGCGCTTGAGCTCATACAGGCGTACCACCGTCTCGCGCTTGTAGTTGTCGGCGAAGATGTCCTTTTCCAGGCCTTCCAGCGTGTCGCGGAATTCGTCCATGATCGGCAGGTAGTTGTCGACCACGAAATCGAGCACGCCGTACAGGCAGAACGAGGCGCCCATGCGCAGCATCGCAGGCTCGCGTTCGACCCGATGCCGCACGGGCGCATACGACAGCGACGCGCCGTGGCGCACGGTCAGCAGGAAGCGTGCACCCAAAAATGCATGCGTCTCGCCATAGCGGATACGCTCGTTGACCAGCTGCGCCGTGTTGACCACCACGAACAGCGAATTACCGTAGCTCTCGGCCTTGGGGCGCTGGTGCGCCTTGAGCGCATCCTCGATCGCCAGGTCATGCAGGCCGAACTCGTCCTGCAGTTTGTGCAGCACCGATTCCTGCGGTTCGTAAAGGCCGACCCAGACAAAACCATCCGGGCGCTGCAGCACATCGCTGATCTGCTCCAGGCTGATGTCGTGGCGCTTGCCGTCGCCGTCGTAGTAGGCGCAGGTGATGACGCAGGACGGATTATCGGGGTGATGGCCGTGGCTGTTCATAGGCGCATCCTCAGGTCAGTACGTGCGGACGGGCAAGTCACGCGGCCGCAGGGCAATGGCGAGCGCGGTGTGGATCGGCAACAGCAGCATTACCCATTGCATGTTGTCCTGCGCTTGGAACGACAGCCAGTGAATCAATAGCGCCACCAGCGCACATGCCGCAACCACCCAGGACAGCACATTGAACCAGCGGCCCGGCCGATGGCCCAACTGCAGCCGGATGCCGCCGAACCAGAGCAGGACACATAGTGGGTTGACCAGCAACAGATTGCGGTTGGCCCATGCCGATTGATGCGCAGTGAATCCCCACAGATACACCAGCAGACCACCGCCGATGGCACAAAATAGCCAGAACGGCAGCGCCAGTCCGGCCAGCAGACGCTGCCTGCGGCCCAAGGCCAGCGCGCCGCCTGCCACGATGAGCCCGGTCAACAGCCACGGCCACCAGTGGCGCTGTTGGTCGGCCGGTTCCGGCGCAATGCGATGCGGCAGCAATACCTGCGTGGATTGCACCAACGGGCGACCGGCGCTGTTGTGCACCTGGGTCAGGCTGTCAGCCAGCCGCATTGGTACGAAGGCTTCTTCCCAGCGCGACAACGGGCGGTCTGCGTACGGCCCCAGGCCCAGGTCGAAGCCCAGCCACATCCATGGGGCGGGGGAGGCCAGGCGAATCGCTTCGCTGCGGAAGGTGTTGCCACGCGAACGTCCGGACAGTTGCGATTTGAGCGCGCCGCCCATCGCACGGTCCAGCGTGTCGCGGACCATGGTGGCGCAGTTGGCCATGAAGTAATCGTAGTGGTAACGCGCGTTTTCCGGTTGGCTACGCACTGCCAGACCGTCGGCCAGCGCACGCGCCTGGTCTGGCGGCAGATCCAGCCACTGAATGCTGACACCTCGGCCAGCATCGCGATATTGCGACAGGTCTTCTTCCAGCGGCAGCGCGACCAAGTAGTACATCATGTCGCCGCGCGCAAACCGCGGGACGAAATCGGCCTCGCTCGGGTCGAAGAAGCCGAAGTTGTACGAGGTGGCCTGTTGCGTGCGCGGGTCGACCACCACGATGGCATCGTGGCCGAAGCGTTCGAAAAACGCCTCGCCCGGCTGCATGGTCAACACGCCGATCCGTGGCGCCGGCGTGGACGCAGTGGCGGCTTCCGGGGCGGACGCTTGCGCGAAGGCGGCCGGCGTCACCAACAGTGCCAGCAACGCGAGCAGCCAACCTGCAGCCCAACGCCGGGCGCTGCAGCGAACGTGCGCTGCAGCGGTCATGCCATGCGACAGGTTCAAGCGTCGTCCTGGGGGTCGGGCGGCAGAATGGTGACGTGGAAGGCGTGCACGCGCCGCGCGTCGGCCTTGGCCACGCGGAACGCAAACCGCCCCAGCGTCAGCTCTTCGCCGGTTTCGGGCAGGTGCCCGATCGCATCGGTGACCAGCCCGCCGACAGTGTCGTACTCGTCGTCGGGGAACTCGGCCCCGAAGCGTTCGTTGAAGTCTTCGATCGGCGTCAACGCATCGACCACATAGCGTCCATCGGCCTGGATCGCGATGAGCGAATTCTCTTCTTCTGCATCGTCGTGCTCGTCGTCGATCTCGCCGACGATCTGCTCCAGCACGTCCTCGATGGTGACCAGGCCGGCGACACCGCCGTACTCGTCCACCACGATCGCCATGTGGTTGCGCGAGAGGCGAAATTCCTTGAGCAGGACGTTGAGCTTCTTGGACTCAGGGATCAGCACCGCCGGGCGCAACAGCTCGCGCACATTGCCAGGGCCGTTGTCGGCGACCACGCCGCGCAGCAGGTCCTTGGCCAGCAGGATGCCGAGCACTTCGTCCTTGTTCTCGCCGTGCACCGGGAAGCGCGAATGGCCGGATTCGACCACCTGCTTCATCAGGTCGATGAAACGCGCTTCCACTGGCAGCGAGACCATCTGCGAGCGCGAGATCATCACGTCGCCCACGGTGAGCTCGGACACGGAAATCGCGCCTTCCATCATGCGCAAGGTGTCTGCGGCGATGAGACCATCCTGTTCGGCGGTCCGCAGCAAGGCGACGAGTTCGTCGCGGGTATGGGGTTCGCCAGAGAAGGCAGCGCTGAGGCGCTCGAGCCAGCTACGGCGTTTTTCCGGTGTTTCTAGGGATTGGCTACTGTCGTCTTCGGACATCGTGACGGGGAAGGGCACCCGGCAAACCAGGCGTTAGCCATCAGTCTAGCAGGAAGCCGGCAAGGCGCTGTGGATGCGCCGTTGCCTGGCCTGGCTCAGGGCAGATCCAGGCTGTAGCCGCAGCCGACCACGGTCTTGCCGGGGTGCGATTTGACGTTGGTCACGCTCAGCACGACCGATTCGATCATCGCCTCGCCAGTCTTGGGGTTGATGGTGTCCTCGCTGACCAGCTCGCGCCCGTACATCACCTTCTCGGCATTATCCACGCCCAGTTCCAGGTCCAGTTGCTTGGCCAGCGGGCGTGGGTCGGGCAGGTCCAGGATCGCCATGACGCTGGCACCGGAAAACGCGATGTGGTTGGTGCTGTGGCCGAACACGCTGATCGGCGTGTTGAGCGTGTACTCGGTCATGAACAGGTTGGACTGATCCAGCGGCGTCCAGCCCAGCGCGACTGCCTTGAGCGGGTCGGCCAGCACCGGTGCCAGCGCGCTGAAATCGCCGATGCGCCGGCGGCATTCGATCAACGCCGGCAGGTCAGGGCGCACTGGCGCGGTTTGTGCCCATGCGCCGGGCGCGCTCAGCAATAGCAGGGCACCGGCAATGCAGCGACGCATCAATGGCCTCCCGCGTACGGGTCGTCGATGCCGAGGTCGGCCAGGATCTCGCGTTCGAGTTGCTCCATCGCATCGGCCTCCTTGTCGTCTTCGTGATCCCAGCCGAGCAAGTGCAAGGTGCCATGCACGGTCAGGTGCGCGTAGTGCGCGGTCAGCGATTTGCCTTGCTCGGCCGCTTCGCGCGCCACCACCGGTGCGCAGATCACCAGATCGCCCAGCAGCGGCATCTTGATGCCCTTGGGCAGACCTTCCGGCAGCTCAGCGGGGAAGCTCAGCACGTTGGTGGCGTAATCCTTGCCGCGGTAATGATGATTGAGCGAACACCCTTCCTTCTCGTCGACCACGCGGATTGCCAGATCGGCCTCGCGGATGCGTCCCTTCAGCGCAGCGGCCACCCACTTGCGAAAACTCACAGCGGACGGCAGGCCGGCGCGCGGTAGCGCGTAACTGACGGCGACGTCGAGGCGAACGGGGCCTTTGGTCATGGGAACACGTCTGATGTGGGCAGCTGGAAGGAGTCGACAGTATCGCGCGTGTGACGCTTCGCCGCGACCTGTGGCAATGAGGCCGAGGTGGGAATCATCGGACACATTCGGTCAGCGTCAGCAGTAATGGTCCGCCATCGGCGATGCGATACACGATGCTACCGTGCGGACCATCCTGGCATTGTGGGTCGGTATGCTCGACCGTGATCGCAGGCGCGAAGCCGCTCGGCGCGCGCGTCAACACGGCGGCCTGCCCGCGTTCGAGCAGGGCCCCGACCAGGTACATGCCGTCGCCAGACGCCTGCGCAGCGTCCACTGCGGCGCAGCCGAATCGGTCGTGGGTGTCGCCGGCTGCCGCCAATAGCGCCTGCGCCCGGTCGCCTGCGATCCAGGCTAGCCGCTGTCGTTCATTGCCTACGGGAGCGCTGGCGAGGCTGCGCCGGAACGCAGCGGCCCGCTGCAGTTCTGATTCGGAGAGAACGATGGTGCCTTCATCGACGGAGATCGACACGCATGGCAGGGTGACGGTCTGACTGAGGGCGACGCGCTGCGGCGTGTTCGCCCTGTCCGCCGGTGGTTGGGCGAAACCGTCGGGGCTAAATGCAATGCCGAGCAAGGCGGCCAACGCCACACGGACTAGACGCCGGCTCATGCCGCCGGACCGGTCTCTTTGTCGATACCGTCACGCTTTTCGTAGGCATTGACGATACGCGCCACCAGCGGATGCCGTACCACGTCGCGTGCTTCGAAGAACGTGAAGCTGACCCCGTCGACCTCGTGCAGCACCTCGATCGCATCGCGCAGGCCGGACTTGACGTGCTTGGGCAGATCGATCTGGGTGAGGTCGCCCGTCACCACCGCGGTGGAGCCGAAGCCCAGGCGGGTCAGGAACATCTTCATCTGCTCGATGGTGGTGTTCTGCGCCTCATCCAGGATCACGTATGCATCGTTGAGCGTGCGGCCGCGCATATAGGCCAGCGGCGCGATCTCGATGACGTTGCGCTCCAATAGCTTGACCACTTTTTCCACGACCAGCATTTCATAGAGCGCGTCGTAGAGCGGGCGTAGGTACGGATCGACTTTCTGGCTGAGATCGCCCGGCAAAAAGCCCAGCTTCTCGCCGGCTTCCACTGCCGGGCGCACCAGGATCAAGCGCTGCACGCGCGATTCGTTGAGCGCTTCCACCGCGCACGCCACCGCCAGGAAGGTCTTGCCGGTACCGGCCGGACCGATGCCGAAATTGATGTCGTGCGTGGCGATCGCATGCAGGTATTTGGCCTGGTTGGCGCCACGGCCACGCACGGTGCCACGCTTGACCTTGATGGCGACATCCTGGGCCTGGTATGCACGCTCGGCGACATGCTCGAGGTTGGCATCGTTGAGCCGCAGATGGATCGCGTGGGAGTCGAAAGTGGTGGCAGCGGCCTCTTCGTACAACGCGGTCAACAGCGACTGCGTGGCGGTGATGGCGGGCTCCGGTCCGGTGACCCGGAAGATGTTGCCGCGGTTGGCGATCTCGACGCCAAGCTTGAGTTCGATCTGGCGCAGATGCGCATCGAACGGGCCGGCCAGATTGGCCAGACGTTCGGTGTCCTCGGGTTCCAGGGTGAAGTCGCGATGTGCTGTTGCGTTCATGATTGGATCGGACAGCGCACGCAGGTGCGCGTCGGTAGGGCGGGATCGAAAGGGTAGCGCGCGGCACGTGATCCCACCAACACACCAAACGGCGCGGCACCTCGGCAATGTGGCTGTTCGCAGGTGCGTGCAGGTTTTCCACAAGCGCTGTGGAGTCAGGCCTCACTAACTTGTGGATAAAAGTTGTCGCGCCTACTGGCGCAAGGCCCGCTAGGGTGGTGGTGAAAAAATCATCAGTGCCGACAGGGTTGTCCACACAGGATGTGGATCGAATTCGGCAAAGCCTGTGGGTAAGTGCGACGAGGCCTTGCACCGCAAGGCGCTACGGATGCGTGGTGAAATTTTGACCATTGCGTGCGACACGCTTCGGCGCGTCGTCGCGCTGCTTGAAGGTGCGCCGCAGTGTGCGGCGCCCACGCGCGATCAGTGCGCGCTGTCGTCCAGTTGAATGCGACCACGCAGCGAATTGCTCATCGCCTCGGTGATCAACACATCCACAAACTGCCCAACCAAACGCGGGTTGCCCGGGAAATTTACCGGGCGCATGTTTTCGCTCTTGCCGGTCAATTCGTTCGGGTCGCGCCGCGAGGGGCCTTCCACCAGCACGCGTTGCACGCTGCCCACCATCGACTGCGAGATGCTCGCCGCATGCGCGCTGATATGCGCCTGCAGACGCGCAAGACGCGCCTGCTTCACCGCTTCCGGCGTATCGTCCTGCAGGTCCGACGCCGGGGTGCCCGGGCGACGCGAATAGACGAACGAGAAGCTCTGGTCGAAGCCGACGTCTTCGATCAGTTTCATGGTCTTTTCGAAGTCGGCTTCGGTTTCGCCGGGGAAGCCGACGATGAAATCCGAACTGATCGAAATATCCGGCCGCACCGCACGCAGCTTGCGGATTTTGGATTTGAATTCCAGTGCGGTATAGCCACGCTTCATCGCCGACAGAATGCGGTCGCTGCCGGCCTGCACCGGCAGGTGCAGATAGTTGGCCAGTTGCGGCACGTCGCGGTACGCATCCACCAGGGAATCGGAAAACTCCAACGGATGCGAGGTGGTGAAACGGATCCGGCCGATGCCGTCGATCTGCGCAATGGTGCGGATCAGCAGGCCCAGATCGGCGTACTGCGCGGCGTCGCCGGCATCGGCGCCGTACGCACCGCGATACGCGTTGACGTTCTGGCCAAGCAGGTTGATTTCGCGCACGCCTTGCGCTGCCAATTGCGCCACTTCCACCAGCACGTCTTCGAACGGCCGGCTGACTTCTTCGCCGCGGGTGTAGGGCACCACGCAGAACGAGCAGTATTTGGAGCAGCCTTCCATGATAGACACGAACGCTGACGGGCCATCGGCACGCGGCTCGGGCAGGCGGTCGAATTTCTCGATCTCCGGGAAGCTGATGTCGACCTGCGACTTGCCCGATTCGCGCCTTGCACGGATCAGCTCTGGCAACCGGTGCAGCGTCTGCGGGCCGAACACCAGGTCCACGTAGGGCGCACGCTTGACGATGGCTTCGCCTTCCTGCGACGCCACGCAGCCACCCACGCCGATGATCACCGGCTTGCCGCCGGCCTTCAGCGCCTTCCAGCGCCCCAACTGGCTGAACACCTTTTCCTGCGCCTTCTCGCGGATGGAGCAGGTGTTGACCAGCACCACGTCTGCTTCTTCCGGGTTGTCGGTCAGCTCCAGGCCTTCGGAGGCGGCAAGCACGTCGGCCATCTTGGCCGAGTCGTACTCGTTCATCTGGCACCCGTGGGTCTTGATATAGAGCTTGCCGCGCACCACGGCAGGCGCGGATGGGCGCGCGACGGGCAACGGCAACAGGGCGGGTGCATCCACGGCGGTGGCCGTGGACAGGTCGGAAACGGATGTCCCGGGCATGGCGCTTATTCCAGGCGGGTAGAAGAGAGCCGCGCAGTTTACCCGCTTGCGCCGGCAGCGTCCGCCCCGGCCGGGGCGTCGACCGCCTGGGCACGCGCCACTGCCGGGCGTGCAGCCATCCGGGCGATAGAGGCACGAGTGGGGGCGGGCGGGTCGATCAGGCCAAATTCCACCATCTACGCCAAGGCGCCGCCCCACAGCACATCGGCCGCGCTGCAGCGCCCGCCGAGCAAGTAATTACCCTTTGCCAGCTGCGCAAGACCACCTGCAACACGGTGTCGGCGCTTGCGTAGCGCGAGCGCGAGCGCGGTGGCGCCTCACGTTTGCGGGCAAGGTCCATGATCGCCGGCCCGAAGGCCGAGCCATAGAATGCCAACCAGCGCAGGTAGGCGCCGCGGTCGGCGTCGCCCGGCGCGGGCGACAAACCGGCTTCTGGGTAGAGCTCTGCCAGATATTGATAGATGGCGCCCTGTTCGGTGACCACGCTGGTGCCATGCACCATGGTCGGGAGCTTGCCCATCGGGTTGATTGCGAGGAATTCCGGCGTGCGCTGCTGCTCCTTTTCCAGATCGATGGGGTGCACGCTGTAGTGCGCGCCCAGTTCTTCCAGCAGCACCAGCACGCCACGCGAGCGGGAGCGGGGATTGTGGAAGAGGGTGATATGGCGGTCGTCGCACATTGCGGTCTCCGGGCTGTCTGCGGTGGCGAGGCAGGTGGTCATGGCGAATATGCCGAGCTCACGGGGCGCCTGCGGACAGTTTCTGTCCGCAATAGGGTGGCGCGATGGCGTCTACTGCTGCCCATCTGCTGCGTCTGCTTTGCCTGCTGCAAGGTGGCCGAAGCTGGTCCGGCGTGGCGCTGGCAGAGCGCTTGGACATCCATCCGCGCAGCCTGCGGCGCGATATCGAGCGCTTGCGCGAACGGGGTTACCCCGTCCATGCCGCGCCAGGCAGTGGCGGCGGTTACCGCCTGGGGCAGGGGGCGGCGGCGTTGCCGCTGTTATTCGAAGAAGACGAGGCACTGACCGTGGTGGTCGCCTTGCGCGCCGCTGCACCGGCCGTGCGTGGCATGGACGCCGCGGCTGCACGTGTGATGGCCAAACTGGACCCGCTGCTGCCGCGACGCACGGCCAGCGTGCCAGTGCCGCGCATGCCGCCATGGCCAGCATGCCGGCCGCCGACGCGGAACCGCTGGTCGATGCGGCCTTGCTCGCATACCTGGCCACCGCCTGCCGCGACCGGGTCATGCTGCGGTTGAACTATCGGCGCCATTCCGGCGCGGCCATCACCCGCAACGTCGAGCCTGCGCTGGTGAACTATGGTCGGCGCTGGTATCTGCTGGTCTGGGACTGCGAACGTCAGGACTGGCGCAGCCTGCGCGCGGACCGGATCGATCACGCGGTCGCCACCGGCGCGCAGTTCGCCGCCCGCGCATTGCCCGAGGAACCGTTGCAGCTGTTGCGCAAAGCCATTGGCGAAGCACCGTTCCCGTGCCGGGCGCGGGTCCGCCTGGCCGGCACGGTGGCGACATTGGCAGCGCGCATCCCGCCTTGGCTGAGCGCTTTGGAGGCGGACGGCCCCGCGCACTGCTGGCTGGGCCTTGGTGCGCCGAGCATGCCCGCATTGGCGGCCAACTTGTTGCTGCTGGACCTGCCGTTCGACGCGATTGCGCCGGCCCAAGCGCGTACCGCGCTGACCCAGGCGCTGAACGCGTTGCGCGGGCAACTGGACCGGCTGCCGCAGTAGGAACGGCGAACAACGCGTAGCGAGCGATCGCAGGTGGGCGTGGGCGGCGGGCAGGGACCGGAGTGCAAGCGTGCTAGATGCCGATCCCGAGCACCGGCCGCGTCCGCCTGGGGGCTGCGCAGTCGTGTCTGGCCGCTCTCACGCTGGCCGACACTTGGCAAGCCCTGGGCAAGCTGGGACACTGCGCCACATGAAGGGGATGTCAAGAGTGCTGGGGCTGATGCTTGTCACGTTGTCGGCTGCGCCGGTCAGCGCCGGCACGCTGTACAAGTGCGTCAGCGGCGACGGTATCACCAGCTATCTGAGCAAGCGCCAGAGCGGCGCGACCTGCAGCGTTATCAGCAGCTACACGCCGGATCGGTCGGCCCGTCGCACCCCTGCGTCCACCGCTTCGGCGGCGCGCCCGCCCGCCCGCCCCGCGCCCAGCATGGCCAATATCGACAGCGGCGCGCCGGCCACTATCATCAGCCAACCGGTCACCCAGCCGCCACGCCGTGCTGCCGAGGTCGCTTCGGCGCTGGCGCCGCGTGCGTTGCCGGTATCGGCCACCTCGGTCGTGCCCCCGCCAGCGGCAGCGGTCAACCCGCGCCGGGTGATCAGTGGGCAGGTGTACTCGTATATGAAGGACGGTGTGCGCCACTACACCAGTGCCCGTCCGCGCCAGGTCGCCAGCATCGAAGGCCTGCGCACCATCCATTACAGCTTTATCGAAACCTGCTACGCCTGCAGTGCCAAGCCCGGCGTCAATTTCGGTGCGATCCGCCTCAATACCAGCGCGTATCAGCAGGAAATCGCAGCGGCGGCGCGCGAGTTCGGGGTGGAAGAATCGATCGTGCGCGCGATCATCCACGCCGAATCGGCCTACAACCCGCTTGCGCTCAGTCGCGCCGGTGCGCAAGGCCTGATGCAGTTGATGCCGGGGACGGCACGCCGCTTCGGCGTGAGCGACGCCTATGATGCAACGCAAAATATTCGCGGCGGTGTGCAGTATCTGTCCTGGCTGCTGAAGCGCTTCAATGGCGATCTCACCCTGGCGGCTGCCGGCTACAACGCAGGCGAGGGCGCAGTCGACCGTTATGGCGGTGTGCCGCCGTATAGCGAGACCCAGCGGTATGTGCAACGTGTGGGTGTATTGGCCGGCCGCTATCGTGGCCAGGTGACTGCAGCCAATTAAGGCGGCGAACAAAACGACTGTGCGGCCGTGCGCCAGGCGAGCGCAACGGGTGCTCGGGTCGCCATGTCGCGCGCACCGCCGCTCCTACGCGCTGCAGGGCGAGTCGACGATTGCTGGCTACATTCCTTAGCCACTCTTGATGATGCTCGGCGGAGCGCTGCGCAGCCTGCGGTAGGGCGGATTGCTTTCTGTCTTGGCATAGGCGTTGCAAGTGCCCGCGGCGAATCGTGAGCGATCGTTTGCTGCGCTTGCATCATGCCCACGGATCAATCGCACGCGTGCATTGCCGTTGCAGGCGATGCACGGCACTGCGTCACCGCCGAACCCACGTTCCGCGCGCTCTGCGCTCCACATGATCGGCGCTCCTCTGCATCGGCCGTTGCATCGCATGGGTCCGACTGCGTACATTGCGTTGTCTGTGCATTAAGCGTTCCGCTACACTGCGGTCGATTCATCGCGGCTGGACCCCCCGCCAGCCGTTGGCAGCCTCACGCTACCTAATCAAGATCGGAGAGCCGGATGGCCAACGATGGGGTTAACGCACCTGCTGATATCGGGCGTCGTCGGTTTTTGACCGCCACAACGGCCGTGGTCGGTGCGGTCGGAGCAGGATTCGTCGCAGTTCCGTTCGTGAAGTCGTGGAATCCCAGTGCACGTGCCAAGTTGGCCGGCGCACCGGTAACCGCCGACATCAGCGCCTTGCAGGAAGGCCAGCGCATGGTCCTTGAATGGCGCGGTCAGCCAATCTGGATTGTGAAGCGCTCCAAAGCCATGCTCGACGCACTCCCGTCGCTGGACGACCGGCTCAAGGACCCCAAGTCCGAGAACAAGGATCAGCAGCCGGAGTACGTGCTGAAAAACCCGGAATACCGCTCAATCAAGTCCGACATCTCGGTGCTGGTCGGGCTATGTACGCATCTGGGTTGCTCGCCGGAGATGGTCGCCGAGATCCGCCCCGAGCCCTATGACCCGCAGTGGAAGGGCGGTTATTTCTGCCCTTGTCACAAGTCGCGTTTCGACATGTCCGGCCGCGTCTTCGACGGCGTGCCGGCACCGATCAATCTACTGGTGCCCCCACACCACTATGTAGACGACAACACCTTGGTGATCGGCGTCGATCCTGACAATGCCGGTACGTCGGCCAAAAGCACGGGGGCTGCCTGATGAGCAATGTTCTGGTCCGTACCGCCAACGGCGTCTTCGATTGGGTCAACGAGCGTGCGCCCGGGCTGATGCCCATGTACCGCAAGCACATCAGCGAGTACTACGCGCCGAAGAACTTCAACCTCTGGTACTACTTTGGCTCGCTGGCCATCGTGGTGCTGGTGAATCAGATCGTCACCGGCATCTTCCTGACGATGCACTACAAGACCAGCGCCGCCGATGCATTCGCTTCGATCGAATACATCATGCGCGACGTGGAGTGGGGCTGGCTGATCCGCTACATGCACAGTACCGGCGCCTCGCTGTTCTTCATTGTGGTGTACCTGCACATGTTCCGCGGGTTGATGTACGGCAGTTACCAGAAGCCGCGCGAGTTGGTGTGGATTCTCGGCATGCTGATCTATCTGGTGCTGATGGCCGAAGCCTTCATGGGCTATGTGCTGCCGTGGGGGCAGATGTCGTTCTGGGGCGCGAAGGTGATCATCTCGCTGTTCGGCGCCATTCCGGTGATCGGCAATGGGCTGACCGAATGGATCATGGGCGACTACCTGCCCGGGGATGCAACGCTCAACCGCTTCTTCGCGTTGCACGTGATCGCGCTGCCGTTGGTGCTGCTGCTGTTGATCGTGCTGCATATCGGCGCGTTGCACGAAGTGGGTTCGAATAATCCGGACGGTGTGGAGATCAAGAAGGGTCCCAAGGGCAATCGTTGGGATGCGCACAAGCCAGCCGATGGCATTCCGTTCCATCCGTATTACACGGTCAAGGATCTGGTCGGTGTCGGGTTCCTGCTGCTGATCGCGGCCTTCATCATCTTCTTCGCGCCGGCGTTCGGTGGCCTGTTCCTGGAGCACGACAACTTCACCGAGGCCAATCGCCTGGTGACGCCGGAGCACATCAAGCCGGTGTGGTACTACACGCCGTATTACGCGATGTTGCGGGTGGTGCCTAACAAGCTCGGTGGCGTGCTGGTGATGTTCTCGGCCATCGCGATCCTGTTCATGGTGCCCTGGCTGGATCGCGCCAAAGTGCGGTCCGTGCGCTACCGCGGCTGGATCTCCAAGGTGGCGTTGGGTGTGCTGGTGGTGTGCTTCGTGTGGTTGGGCGTGATTGGTTCCGGTCCCGGTACCGACGCGCACGAAACCTATGTCGGGCGCGTACTGACCTTCCTCTACTTCGCCTTCTTCATCACCATGCCGGTGTGGACGCGGCTTGACAAAACCAAGCCGGTTCCGGAACGGGTGACCGTCCATGACTAACTCCAACGTGACGTCATGGAAGTCGCGCGTGGTCGCCTTGCTCTGCGGCCTGTCGATTGCCGGTGGTGCAATGGCGGCCGAGGGCGGGGCAGTGCAGCACGCAGGCAATGACCTGAGCGACCGCGCTTCGCTGCAACGCGGCGCGCAGTTGTTCATGAATTACTGCTCCGGCTGCCATTCGCTGAAGTACCTGCGTTATTCGCGCATGGCCAGCGATTTGGGCTTGAGCGAAGAAGAGGTCATGACCAACCTCAACTTCACCGGTGCCAAAGTCGGCGAACACATCGAAGGCACCATGCCGCACGATGCGGCGACCAAGTGGTTTGGCAAGGCGCCGCCGGATCTGACGTTGATCGCGCGCGTGCGCGGCACCGACTGGGTCTATACCTACCTCAAGTCGTTCTATCTGGATCAGACCCGCCCGCTGGGCTGGAACAACAAGCTGTTCCCGAACGCATCCATGCCCAACCCGCTGTGGGAGTTGCAAGGCTTGCAGCAGGCGCAATTCGGCCCGCCAGACAAGGCCACCGGCGACAAGCCAGTAGAGGCGTTGAAGCTTGGGCAGCCGGGGCGTCAAACGCCGGTGGAGTTCGATCAGACCGTGCGCGACATCGCCAACTTCCTCGAGTACGCCGGCGAGCCGGCCGCACTGAAACGCCAGAGCATGGGCGTGTGGGTGGTACTGTTCCTGGCGCTGCTCACCTTCCTGGCGTACCTTCTGAAGAAGGAATATTGGAAGGATGTGCATTGAGCGCTGCTTGAGCCGTCATCGGTTGCAATGGCCAACAAATGCAGTGCAGGGCAGGTATCTGCAGTGTGTCTTGCAACGTCACCGTATGCTGAGCCTCTTCCAAGCGGGAGAGCGGGTGTGGTGAGTGGCGGCAAGCCAGGAGTGCCTCGGTTGAGGCCATCAGTTTCGAGCCCCGCGACATTGTTGTAGCACCCACACGGCACCTATTTCCCGTGTACAGGGCAATAACCGCCTTATCGGAACGTTAATAAGGCCTATCACTCTTGGCTTTTGCGTGACGTGATTGCACACTCGATAGACCGTGGTGACTGTCGGCGTTGGGCCGGCCGCGCCGATGCGGCCGGCGGATTCCGGTCGTCGGAGAGCCTTGAATGGCGACGAGTGTGCGTATGCGGAATACCTTGACTTTGTTTTCGTCCAACGACGACGTGTTGTGCCACCGGGTCCGTCTGGTCCTGGCGGCGAAAGGGGTGACCTACGACCTGGTGCCGGTCGACCCGCAAAATCCCCCGGAAGATCTGATCGATCTCAATCCCTATCATTCGGTGCCGACGCTGGTCGAACGCGACCTGGTGCTGTACGCCGCGTCGGTGGTCAGCGAATACCTGGACGAGCGCTATCCGCATCCGCCGCTGATGCCGGTCGACCCGCTCTCGCGCGCGCGGTTGCGCCTGGCGATGTTGCGCATCGAGCATGACTGGGTGCCGCAGGTGCAGGCCATCCAGCTCGGCAACAAGACGCAGGCCGAAGCCGGCCGCAAGCGCCTGAAGGAACTGCTCACCGCATCGGTGCCGTTGTTCAAAGCCAGCAAGTTCTTCCTCAATCCGGAAATGAGTCTGGCCGATTGCGCAATGGCGCCGATCATCTGGCGACTGGACGCCCTGGAGATCAGCCTGCCCAAGGATGGCAAGGTGATCGAGGATTACGGCAACCGCATTTTCCGCAATCCCGGTTTCATCCGCAGCCTGACCGATCAGGAGAAGAAGCTGCGCGATCTGCCGGGCTGATGCGACGGCTGTATGCCAACAGACCGACTTCCCATCGCGTGGCCGCCGTTGCGGGTCGTGTGCGGGTAAAATGACGCGATGAGCGAAGATTTCCCCCGCATGACCAGCCATCGCCCGTACCTGTTGCGGGCCTTGGTTGAATGGATCAACGACAACGGCATGACGCCGCACGTTTTGGTGGATGCAAGCCTGCCCGGTGTGCAGGTCCCCGCCAGTGCCGTCAAGGACGGTCGCGTCGTGTTGAATATCGCCGAGCGCGCGGTGGTTGGCCTGCAGGTCGACAACGAGAGCGTGAGCTTTACCGCGCGCTTTGGTGGTGTGAGCCACCCTGTGATGGTGCCGATGGCGGCCGTGCTGGCGGTGTATGCGCGCGAGACCGGGCAGGGTATGGCGTTGCCGGACGACATTCCCGGGACCAGCAGCGAGCCGCCGGATCCAGGCGCACCGCCGCCGAGCGCGCCGACGCCGGACGAGCCGCCCAGCGGGGGCAAGCGCCCGCACCTGCGCGTGGTCAAGTAGGCGTTGCCGACATGCACGACGAAGGCGTTCCGATGCAGGTGGAGCGCGTTCGTCATGTCCATTGCGGCGAGCCGGATGCGTCCGGCATGTACGATTACTATGACGAATACGACATCTATCGCGTCATCGATGCTGCGACGTCCCTTGTTGCGCGCAGCTGCACCGACACGCCTGCTGAAGTGCATTTCTCAATATCGAAGTGGCCGGCAAGTCGCGACCGTTGCAACCTGCCGATCGTGCTCGTCCGCTATGCGAACGCGCACAGGCGTATCTGCGTCGGGAGGGCAAGCTGGAAATACGCTGGCTGAGTAGCAGGGGCAATGGCTATGAGCCGGTGCCCTTGGATTCCGCGCTGGAGCGGTGAGCTGGTTCGATGTGGAGTGCCTGCCACGCGCATCGCGTCCGTCACCGCCTCCGACCGCATGCGGTCACGCTTCGCTCAAAGTGGGGCTCCGCGGCGGGGCCAGGCCGATCGGCGACCGGTGCGCGTTCGGTTCCTGCTGTCACGTGATCGCTGTCGGGCGAAGGCCTCAGGACGTGAGCGCGACACGCGTTGCCCGGCACTCCCCGTCATTCCAGTCGCTGCTGCTCCGGATGCAGCGCCCGCACCGTCGCGACCTGCGGCCCGGTGAACGCAATCAACTGATCGCCACGCAGCACCAGCTTGCCGCTGTGGCGATCGGCGCCATCGTAGGAATACTCGAAGCGGAACGTGCGCTCGAAGCCCAGCCATCCATTGGGCAGTCTGCAGACGCGCAGATTGGTGGAGTGCACGCTCTGGTCCAGCCACTGCACATCGGCCGCACGGCAGGCATTACGGCCGAGGATGTCGGCACGTTCGGCCGCGGCACGCGACGAGTTCCAGAACGCGAACAGCGCGGCGCCGGCAATCATGAAGAGGATGAGGCTGGGCATGCCCCAATGTGCCACGGTGTCGCCTGCCCGACAATCGCATGGCCGTTTGTGGCCTCAATGCGCGTGCTGTGTGCATGCTTCAGAGTGCGGGTTTCAGTCTGCTGACAGGTGCGCCACCCTCATCGCCAGCGTCGCTTCGCACTGGCCGTGACGTTCGGCATCGCGGAAGGGGCGAACCCGGCTGACGCAGACTTCGGCAGGCGAGCGCGCGCTTTCAGGGTCGGGATGCAGCAGCGCCAGGACTTCATCGGCGAATGTGTCCAGCGGCATGGGGTTCGGGTCCTGCGACTGGCCGGGCGTCAGCTCTGTCTGAACCTGGGGCGGCACGATCTCGATCACCTCGACCTGTCCCTGCAACAGCGGCCGCAGCGCGGCGGTGTAGGAATGCAGCCCGCCTTGCTGGCGCTGTAGGTGGGTGCGGCCGGATAGGGCACGAAATAGGGCACGAAGGCCTTCCCGGAGGACACGTTGAGGATGGCCGCATCCGGTTGCGTGCGCAGATGCTCGATCAATGCGTCGTTCAACCGGATGGGGCCAAGGACGTTGGTGACGATCATGCGTTCGGCATCTGCCAGGTCGCGCTTGCGGCGCGGATCCTCGCCTGCATAGGCGCCTGCGTTGTTGACCAGCACATTGAAATCGGGGAACGCGTCGAGCAGATCGCGCACGAAGGCCGCAACGGCATGGGGATCGGCGATGTCCAGCTCGCGCACCTGCATGCCGGCATGGTCGGTTGCGGTGGCGTCCAGCGCGGCACGGCGCCGTCCGGCAGCGATCACGCGGTTGCCCGCAGCGTGCCAGCGCTGTGCCAGCGCCCGCCCGATCCCCGAGCCGCCGCCCGTGACCAGCATGGTATTGCCGCTCGCCTTCGGGTTGCCTGGGCAGTGATGCAGGGTAGGGAGTCCACCTGCGATTGCCGTGAACGCCGGTGAATCCATTCACCAGCCTTGCAGATGGCGGCTTGCATCGGTGCCACAGCGGCGCCACCTCACAGATATCGTTGCTTCGTTGACCCCATCCGGCTGGTCGTCCAGGCTGGCCATTCGCCACTGACATCGCCCATGCATCCTGTTCTGCAGCATTTCCATCCCGTGGTCGCCGCGTGGTTCGCGCAGACCTTCGCTGCGCCCACGCCGGCGCAGGTGGCTGCGTGGCCGGCGATCCAGGCCGGCCGGCATACGCTGGTGGCGGCGCCGACCGGGTCGGGCAAGACGCTCACCGCATTCCTTGCGGCGATCGATGCGCTGATCCGCGACGGGCTGGACAACGGCGGGGCGCTGCCCGACCAGACGCGCGTGGTGTATGTGTCGCCGCTGAAGGCGCTGTCCAACGACATCCATCTCAATCTGGAAGCCCCGCTGCAGGGCATCCGGGCGGCCCTGGCCGCCGAAGGCCTGCCGGATGTGGCAGTGCGCACGGCGGTACGCACCGGCGACACGCCGCAACGCGAGCGGGCTCAGGCGCGGCGGGTGCCGCCGCACATCCTGGTGACCACCCCGGAGTCGTTGTACGTGCTGTTGGGCTCGGCGTCCGGGCGCAGTGCGTTGCGGCATGTGCGCACGGTCATCGTCGATGAAATCCATGCGGTGGCGGCGGACAAGCGTGGCAGCCATCTGAGCCTGACGTTGGAGCGGCTGCAGCGGCTTGCCCACCAGCCGATCACGCGGGTCGGTTTGTCGGCGACCCAGAAACCCATCGAAACCGTCGCGCACTTTCTGGTCGGCGTTGACGAAGACGGCGTACCGCCGCCCTGCGAGATCGTCGATATCGGCTACACGCGTGAACGCGATCTGGCGTTGGCGTTGCCGCCCACGCCGCTGAGCGTGGTGATGTCCAACGACCAATGGCTGCAGATCTATGCCGACGTGGCCGCACTCGCGCGGCAGCATCGCACCACGCTGGTGTTCGTCAATACGCGGCGCATGGCCGAGCGTGCGGCGCGACACCTGGGCGATCTGTTGGGCAAGCAGCGCGTTGCCGCCCATCACGGCAGTCTGTCGCGCGAAACGCGTCTGCTGGCCGAGCAACGTCTCAAGGCTGGCGACCTCACCGTGCTGGTGGCCACCGCATCGCTGGAACTCGGCCTGGATATCGGCAATGTGGACCTGGTGTGCCAGCTCGGTTCGCCGCGTTCGATCGCCACCTTCCTGCAACGCGCCGGGCGTTCCGGGCACAAGGTTGGCGGCACGCCGAAGGCGCGTCTGTTTCCGCAAACCCGCGACGAACTGGTCGAATGCGCCGCGCTGCTGGATAGCATCCGCCGCGGCGAGCTGGATGCCTTGCGCATCCCGCTGGCACCGTTGGACGTGTTGGCGCAGCAAATCGTGGCCGAAGCCGCGTGCGAAGACTGGGACGAAGATGCGCTGTTTGCACTGATGCGGCGTGCGTGGCCGTTTGCCGGGTTGAGCCGCGCCACTTTCGATAGCGTGGTGCGCATGCTGTGCGATGGCTTCAGCACCCGGCTCGGCCCGCGTGCCGGGTATCTGCATCGCGATGCGGTGCATCGGCGCCTGCATGCGCGGCGCGGTGCGCGCATGACGGCACTGACCTCCGGCGGCACTATTCCCGAAACCGGCGACTACAGCGTGGTGCTGGAACCGCAGGCCGAAAAGATCGGCACGGTGAACGAGGATTTTGCCGTCGAAAGTCTTACCGGCGATGTGTTCCAACTCGGCAACGCGAGCTACCGCATCCTGCGCGTGGAGGCCGGGCGCGTGCGTGTGGAAGATGCCAAGGGCGCACCGCCGAACATTCCCTTCTGGCTGGGCGAAGCACCGGGCCGTAGCGACGAACTGTCGGCGGCGGTGTCGCGCCTGCGCGGCGAACTTGCCGCGCGTCTGGACACCGCGCCACATCAGGCGGCCTGCAATTGGCTGCAGGAAGAGCTGGAGATGTCCGCCGAAGCGGCGCGGCAACTGGTGGACTATCTGGCCAACGCATGCGCCGCACTGGGCGCGATGCCTACCCAACAGTGTCTGGTGATGGAGCGTTTTTTCGATGCCAGCGGCGGTACCCAGCTGGTGATCCATTCGCCGTACGGCAGCCGTATCAATCGTGCATGGGGGCTGGCATTGCGCAAGCGCTTTTGCCGCACCTTCAATTTCGAATTGCAGGCTGCAGCCACCGAAGATGCGATCGTGCTGTCGCTGTCCACCAGTCATAGTTTTTCGCTGGAGGAAGTTGGCCGTTACCTGCATTCGTCATCGGCCGGGCATGTGTTAATCCAGGCATTGCTGGATGCGCCCTTGTTCGGCGTGCGTTGGCGCTGGAACGCGACCAATGCGATGGCGCTGCCGCGCTTCAGTGGCGGCAACAAGGTGGCGCCGCAGTTGCAGCGGATGAAGTCGGAGGATCTGCTGGCCACGGTGTTTCCGGATCAGGTCGCCTGCGCAGAGAATCTGGTCGGCGAACGCGAAGTGCCCGACCACCCGTTGGTGGCGCAGACGCTGGAAGACTGTCTGCATCACGCCATGGACAGCGAAGGCTGGTTGCAGGTGTTGCGCGGGCTGGAATCGGGTGCGGTCACGCTGACTGCGCGCGATCTGGCCGCACCGTCTGCTCTGGCAGCCGAAGCCCTGAATGCGCGTCCCTACGCATTTCTCGACGATGCACCATTGGAAGAACGCCGGACCCAGGCCGTGCAAAGTCGACGTTATACGCCGCAGTCCAGCGACGACCTGGGCCAGCTCGATCCGCAGGCCATCGCGGCAGTGCGCGAGGAAGCCTGGCCGCAGCCGCGCGATGCCGAAGAAATGCACGAGGCGTTGGTAGGGCTCGGTGTGTTGCCAGTCGAAGAAACCACCGACGCGCAGTGGCAGGCCTGGTTGTCCGCGCTGGCTGCGGCTGGTCGTGCCACCTGCATTGCCTTGCGCGGCAGTTCGACGCTGTGGATCAGCGCCGAGCGCATCGATTGGTTTCTACCGCTGTATCCAGAAGCGGCTGCGCAGCCGCCGTTGCAGGCGCCGGACGATTGCCGCGTTGCCGATTGGGAGCGCGACTGGGCGGTGCGCGAACTGCTGCGCGGTCGCTTGTCCGCCGTGGGCCCGGCACACGTGTCGGCGTTGTCCCACGCGTTGCAGGTGCCGGAAGCAGAGATCGCGCTGGCGCTGGCGGCCCTGCAGCGCGAGGGTTACGTCATGACCGGACAGTTCAGTGCGCACGCACAGGCGGAAGAATGGTGCGAGCGTCACCTGCTGGCGCGCATCCATCGCTACACGCTGGGGCGATTGCGCCGCGAGATCGAGCCGGTGTCGCAGCGCGATTACGCGCGCTTTCTGTTCGAGTGGCAGCACGTGGACAGCAGCAGTCGCGTGGCCGGGCCGGACGCACTGGCCAGTGTGGTCGGGCAGCTCGAAGGTTTTGAAGCGCCTGCGGTGCTGTGGGAGAGCGAGCTGTTGCCCGCGCGTATGCGCGACTATCAGCCGGCCTGGCTGGACGAGTTATGCACCGCTGGTCGCACGCTCTGGGCACGCTTGCGGCCCGGCGGTGGGCGGAGCGGTGCTGCACTACGCAGCACCCCGATCGTGCTGCTGCCACGGCGCGAAGCGCAGCGCTGGAGCGCACTGGCGCGCGATGCGGACGACGCACCGTTGGGTTCGCGTGCCGAACGCGTCATGCAGGTCCTGCAGCAGCAAGGTGCATTGTTCTTCGACGAAATTGCCGACGCCGCGCACCTGATGAACACTGAGCTGGAAGATGCATTGAGCGAGCTGGTGATGCGCGGCCGTGCGCATTGCGACAGCTATGCCGGCCTGCGCGCGCTGCTGGTGCCGGCGTCCAAGCGACCGTCGGCGCTGTCGCGTCACCGTCGCCGCGCAAGTGCGCTGGGTATTCGCGATGCGGGCCGCTGGGCACCGGTGCGTGCGTTGCCCGACTTGCCGCTTGCCGAAGCCGGCGAGCGCCATCAAGACACACTCGAACACGTCGCGCGCACGTTGCTGCGGCGCTATGGCGTGGTGTGCTGGCGGCTGCTCGAACGCGAGGCCGGGTGGTTGCCGCCGTGGCGCGACTTGCTGCGGATGTATCAACGCTTGGAAGCCCGTGGCGAAATCCGCGGTGGCCGCTTCATCGCTGGGCTGTCCGGCGAGCAGTTCGCCTTGCCCGCTGCGATCGTCGCGCTGCGCCGGGTGCGTGGTCAGCCGCTGGACGGGTGTTGGATCTGCGTCAGCGCCAGCGATCCGAGCAATCTGCTGGGCAGCGTGCTGCCGGGCGAGCGCATCGCACGGGTGCCGGGCAATCGGGTGCTGTTTCAGGATGGGCTGGCTATCGCGGCCTGGAGCGGCGAGCGATTTCAGCCGCTGCAGGAACTGAGCGTCGAGCAGGGTGCACGGGCCTTGCAGATGCTGCAACGCGGACCAGGCGCCGCGCCGGGCACTGCGTTGGAACGCTGGCTGGCGCAAGCACCGGCCAGCGGCGACTGCGCGATGGCTAATACCTTCGGCGGCATCGCGTCTCAGGGTAGCGGGGACGACTACTAGAGGCGCGTCCGTATCGCGGCATTTAGCGTAGCCAACGGCGAGAGAACCCCTACACGCAGGGCGGGTTCCCCACTCCTGCTAGCCGGTCGCGTTCGATCAATCCGTGTTGTTGCAGCGCATGCCGCGTAAAACCTGAGTTAATCGGGGCGATGGATGTCACATTTTTATCTTTGTGTTCGCTACGCGGCGCCATGGTTTGCGCACAAACCTGTCAGGGTTTTCCTACCCACCATGTCAGGTGTCACAAAAACGGAGATGCAAAAACCTGAATAGCCGCTATACACGGGTTTGCGTCTAAAGCGCATTTGTGCATCGCCGATAGACCTATGCGAACGGTTGAAGTGTAGCGGTGTCACCCGCCCACTCCTGCCTCACGGCAAACCGGCATCGGCCCAGCCTCATCGGACTTTTCCGAAACAAGCACACTTGAAGGTATCCCCGTGTTCAACAATCTCAAAGTCGCTACCAAGCTCTACACTGGCTTTAGCGCTGTTCTCGCTATTCTTCTGGTGTTGGCAGGGGTGGCCTATTTCAACGTCACCAAGCTTTCCCAAGCCAATTACTGGAACAACCATACCTACGAAGTGCTGGCCGAGGCGGATGCGGCGCTCAGCAGTCTGATCAATATCGAGACCGGCGCACGCGGCTTCTCGCTGACCGGCGAGGATGCGTTCCTGGCCCCGTACCACACCGGAACGGCGGAATTCGACAAGCATCTGGCCAAGGCGCAGAAGCTGACCTCGGACAATCCCAAGCAGCAGGTTCGTCTGAACGCGGTCAAGGAAGCACAGGCGCAGTGGCTGTCCGAAGCGGTCGAGCCGCAGATCGCGCTACGCCGCAAGATCAATGCCGGAACCGCATCGATGGAGACGATGGTTGCCACGGTGCGCGATTCCAAGGGCAAGGCGTTCATGGATCGCATGCGTGAGGAAATGTCGGAAGTGCGCCGCACCGAAAGCGAGCTGTTGGCCGCGCGCTCGGCCGAAGCCGATCAGCTGCAGTCGCGTACCAACACCATGCTGATCCTGGGCAGCTTGCTGGCCGCTGCGTGTGCGGCGTTGATCGGCTACCTGATCGCGCGTTCGTTGATGCGCGAACTCGGCGGCGAGCCGAGCATGGTGGTCGATGTCGCCACGCGGATTTCGCAGGGCGATCTGACCATGCAGGTGCACACCAAGCAGAACGACACTACCAGCGCAATGGCGGCAATGAAGCTGATGGTCAGCAAGCTGGTGGCGGTGGTGGGCGAGGTCAATTCCAGCGCCGAACTGCTGTCCGGTTCGTCGGAGGAAGTCAGCGCCACGGCGCAATCGTTGAGCCAGGCCGCAGCCGAACAGGCAGCTGGCGTCGAAGAGACCAGCGCCTCGCTGGAACAGATGACCGCCTCGATCGGACAGAACACCGAAAACGCCAAAGTCACCGACAGTCTGGCCACGCAGGCGGCCAAGGAAACCATCGAAGGCGGTGAAGCCGTGGTCGCCACCACCAAGGCGATGAAGCAGATCGCGCAGAAGATCGGCATCATCGACGACATTGCTTACCAGACCAACCTGCTCGCGCTCAATGCGGCCATCGAGGCGGCGCGTGCCGGCGAGCATGGCAAGGGCTTTGCGGTGGTCGCCGCCGAAGTGCGCAAGCTGGCCGAACGCAGCCAGATCGCTGCGCAGGAGATCGGCGAGGTCGCCAGCTCCAGCGTCGAGCTGGCCGACCGTGCCGGCCGGCTGCTGGACACCATCGTGCCAAGCATCAAGCGTACATCGGACCTGGTGCAGGAAATTTCCGCCGCATCGGAAGAGCAGTCGTCCGGCGTCAGCCAGATCAATGCGGCTGTGGTGCAGTTGAGCCAGACCACCCAGCAAAATGCCAGCGCCTCGGAGGAATTGGCTGCCACGGCCGAGGAAATGAGCTCGCAGGCCGAGCAGTTGCAGCAGAGCATGGCGTTCTTCCGGCTCGGCGGGCAGGAGCCGGTCGCCACCGCTCCCCGGCGCGGCAGGGCGGTTCCCACCCGGCCCAACCGTTCCAGCAGCGGGCAGCCGCGCGAACGCAGTGCGCGCAGCTGGCGCGGCAACGCGGCGCCGGCCTATGCCATGGCCGAAGGTCCGGACGAAAGTCAATTCGCACGCTTCTGAGAGAGCATCAATGGACGCACAGACCCCCGATGTGATGCCTGGCGACGCCGACGCGGCGGCCCAGTACCTGACCTTCCAACTGGATGGCGAAACCTTCGCCACCAGCATTCTCGGAATTCGCGAAATCATTCAATACCGCACTCCTACGCCAGTGCCGTCGATGCCCGATTGCGTGCGCGGGGTGATCAATCTGCGTGGCGCAGTGGTGCCGGTGGTCGACTTGCAGTCTCGGCTTGGGCGCGCAGACAGCGCGATCGGCAAACGCAGCTGCATCGTGATTCTGGCCACCGAGCAGGCACAAGGCACGCAGGTGATCGGCGTGCTGGTGGATGCGGTCAACGCAGTGATCGAACTGGCCGATCAGGACATCGAAGCGGCACCCTCATTCGGCACCCATATCCGCCGCGATTTGCTGCGCGGCATGGGCAAGGTGGGCGAGCGCTTCGTGGTCTTGCTGGAGATGGAGCAGGTGCTGCAGGTGGACGAGATCGCCGGAAACGCCGACGCACTGGCGGCCTGAGCTGCAGCGGCGTGGCGGAACGGCCAGCCCTCAGTGCGCCGATCAGTCCTGTAGGTGCCAACCGGCGAAGCGGTGTACGCGGTTGCGGCCATCGCGACGCGCCTGCTGCAGCGCGTGCCGGGCGCGTGCCAGCAAGGTATTGCTGTCGAGCGCAGCATGCGCGGCAACATCCACCAGCCCGGCGCTAATGGTCAACGGGCCGGTGGGCCAGGCTGCGTCTTCCATGGTCCTGCGCACGCCTTCGGCAGCAGCGAGTGCGGCAGATGCAGAGAGTGTCGGCAGCGCCACGCAGAATTGGTCGCAGGCCAGGTGCGCCACGATTGCGGCGGGCGGCAGCTGTGCTTCGAGCACGGCAGCGACCTGCAGCAAGGTGGCATCTGCCGCTGCTGCACCGGCCTGCAATTTTTGTCGTTTGAAGCCGTCCAGTTCGATCAACATGAAGCCCAGCGTGGCGTCTGGCGCTGCGTTGGGCGCGTCTGCAAGCGCATGCAAGGCGTGATCCAGCCCGGCGCGATTCCATAGCCCGGTAAGCACATCGCGCAAGGCATCCAGTTCCACCAGTCGGGCGGCCTGTTGCAGTTCGATGGTGTTGACGACTTGCTTGGCCAGTGCCTGCAGCGCGTCGCGCTCGGCCACCGACAAGCGACGCGGGGAGTGATCCAGCACGCACAGAGTGCCCAGCGCGATACCGTCGGAGGTCAGCAATGGCGCGCCCGCATAAAAACGGATCTGCGGCTCGCCCGTGACCAGCGCATTACTGACGAAACGCGCGTCCAGGTGGGTGTCGCCAACCTCCATCACCTGATCGGGTTCAAGAATGGCGTGCGCGCAAAAGGACAGCTCGCGCGGCGTCTCGGTCGCCTGCATGCCGATCCTGGATTTGAACCACTGCCGATGGGTATCGACCAGCGAAATCAGCGCCATCGGCGTGCGGCAGAGCGTTGCTGCAATCGAGGTGAACGCGTCGTAGCTCGGCTCAGGTGCGGTGTCCAGCAAGCGGTACGCATGCAGCGACTCCACACGCTCATCTTCGTTGGCTGGCAAGCGGGCACCGAAGTTCGCGTTGACGCCGCCTGGGAGCAGCGTTGCGTGGATCAGATGCAACGTAGGTGCGTCGGGTATTTGCATGCAAAGCACCACCGGAACAAGGCGCCATCAAGGCGATGAAGGAATAAGGCGGCAAGACGCTGGCCGATGTGATCGCCGTGCCGCCATGGCACTGCTTCCCAGGGCATCGGTATACCGGCGAGCGCCTATCCGGATCTTGCCACAGGAGCAGGGGTGCGTAACGGCGCCCGATCCCGGTCCCGCAGCCCTCGCGTTGTCAGGTGCGCGAAACGCCGTACGGTCTTGCGGGCGATGGTGCGTGGAGGTCGACCGTCTCAGCGCGACCCGGGCACGGCGCGATGCCAGGCTGCGGCTTGGGCTAACTCACTCTCCCTGACCAACCGTGCCCTTGGGGCGGCGGCTGTGCTCGTCGTGCACCTTCAGATCTTCCTGGCCCTGGCGCTGCTTGGCGGCATCGTCATGCTTGCGGTCCTGTTGGCTCTCAGTCATGCCGTGCGCATCGTCGGCGACAGGGTCGGGTTGCTGGTCTTTCGTGCTCATGATCTGGGTCCGCTAAGGGGGAAGCCGGACGTTAGCGCGCGCGATGTGATCCCCACGCCACGGCGACCGGCTGCCTTGCACCACTCGTCGCTTGGCAATGGCCTCCAAGACGCACAAGCCCCGGAAACACGACGTTTCCAGGGCTCGTTCGTTGATTCGATGGTGGAGCGGAAGGGGATCGAACCCTCGACCTTCGCGATGCGAACGCGACGCTCTCCCAGCTGAGCTACCGCCCCACGTGTTTCGATTCTACCCACAAGCTGCGCGGTTCGCCAAGCGAAGGACGCAGCCGGCCGTGCACCGCGGCACGGTCGTGTGGGCCTTGGCCTTACTCGCGAACCAGCGGGAACTTGAGGTCCGGGTTCTTGGCCTTCCATTCCTTGTACGACACCGAACCTTCCCAGGCAGCGAAAGCCTTCGGGGTGCGGCCACGGCCGGACCAGGTTTCGCCGGTGTGCGGCAGTTCGTACTTGGGCTTCACTTCGCTGCGGCCGCTCTTGACCACTTCCTTGCGCGCGGCAGTGGTGCCCAGGTACGCGGCAATGTCGTTGCGCTGTTTGGTGTTGAAGTGACCGGCGAACTGTTCGAGCAGCGAGACGATGGTGGCATGCGCAGAGGATGCCTCGCTCGCGCGCTCAGTTTTCTCCTGCTCTTCCAGCTTCTGCAGTTCGTCCAGCAGCTTGGCTTTGGCTTGCGCGATGGAATCCAGTTTCGAAGTGGTATTGCTCACAGAGGTATGGCCTCGGAATAAAGGGTGGACACACTGCCCGAAAGGGCGCGCGGCATTATGGCATGTGGCCCGGGAGCGGCCGTTATGGAACAGGGGCTTGCACACAGCGTGAACAGACCTTTCACGACGCCTGTTCGAACGCTTTCGCATTGTCGCTAAGGGCGTTGTGTCTAGCCGAAGGGCTCGACTTGGCAAACCCGACCATGACGATACAGGAGCATGCAATGAGTGACGACACACGCAAGGTCGGCTCGCCGGGCCGCGACCGCATTAACGCCAACGAAGCCTGCGAGCTGCAGTACTGGACCAAGTCCCTGGGTGTCAGCATCGAGGAGCTGCGCGCGGTCGTGCAGAAGGTCGGCCCGGTCGCTGCCAGCGTGCGCCACCACCCGGGCAACTAGCGGAAAGGTCTGCCATGAGCCTGAGCGAGTACCGCCGCAAGCGCAGCTTCGCCAAGACCCGCGAGCCAGAACCGGGCAAGGCCTTGCCGCAAGGACAGCGCGCGATCTTCGTAGTGCAGTTGCACCACGCCAGCCGTCGCCACTACGACTTCCGCCTGCAGGTGGGCGATGCGCTCAAGAGCTGGGCTGTGCCGAAGGGGCCAAGCTACGACCCCAAGGTCAAGCGCATGGCGGTGGAGGTCGAAGATCACCCGGTCGACTACGCCAACTTCGAGGGCGAGATTCCCAAGGGCGAGTATGGCGGCGGGCATGTGGCGCAGTTCGACCATGGCGTGTGGACTACCACGGGCGACCCGGAAGCGCAGCTGGCCAAGGGGCATTTGCGCTTCGAGTTGTTCGGCAACAAGCTCAGGGGCGGCTGGCATCTGGTGCGCTCGGGCAAGCCGGCGCGGCAGCCGCAGTGGCTGCTGTTCAAAGACGACGATGCCTACGCCGGCGCGTTGGAGGCCGATGACCTACTGGCCGACGTCGCTGCCGCGCCTGCCGAGGATGTACGCCGCGCAGGCGCCGGCAAGACCCAGCGCAAGGCGCTGACAACCGTGCCGCCGCCGGCGGCGAAAAAGCCTGGTACCTGGGCGAAACAGGCGCTGGCGCTGAGCAACGCACGTAGCGCCGAGATGGAAGGTGCCCCGTTTGCACCGCAGCTGGCCAAGCTGGGGCAGTGCCCGCCCGAAGGAGCGCAGTGGCTGCATGAAATCAAATGGGACGGCTACCGCATCCTGGCGACGGTCACCGCTGGCAAGGTGCGGCTGTGGTCGCGCAATGCGCTGGAGTGGACCGACAAGACGCCAGAGATCGCCGATGCGATTCAGTTGCTGGGCCTGCGCAGCGCGCAGATCGATGGCGAATTGATAGCCGGACGCGGCACCAAAGAAGACTTCAATCTCTTGCAGGCCACCCTGTCTGGCGAACGCCAGATGCCGCTGGCGCTGGCAGTGTTCGACCTGCTGCACGTGGACGGAGTAGATATTCGCGAAGCGCCGCTGCGCGAGCGCAAGCACTTGTTGCAGCAGGTGCTTGAGGCGACGCCCAACGCGCGTCTGGCCTACAGCTCGCATGTGGAAGGCGATGGCACCGAGGCGTTCCGGGTGGCCGGCGAGCAGCGCTTTGAGGGCATCATTTCCAAACGCGCAGATCGCCCTTATCGCCAAGGACGCAGCGACGATTGGCGAAAGACCAAGCAGCTTGCCAGCCAGGACTATGCGGTGGTCGGCTACACCGCGCCCAAGGGCAGCCGCAGCGGCTTTGGCTCGCTGTTGTTGGCCACGCCGGACCCGGTGCATGGCTGGTTGTACGTAGGCCGCGTTGGGTCCGGCTTCTCCGATGCGTTGATGCGCGAGATCACCCAGCAACTGGAGGGCGGTGGTGGCCGCAAGCCCACTGCGCATGTTCCCACTAGCGATACCGACTTGCGCGGGGCCATCTGGTTTGCGCCACGCTTCGTGGTGGAGGTGTTCTATCGCGGCATCGGTGGGCAGCACTTGTTGCGCCAGGCCTCGTTCAAGGCGCTGCGCCCGGATAAGCGCATTGCCGATCTTACCGACAGCGATGCGGTAGATGGCCCAGTTTCACTGTTTTCTGCCAAGCGTTTGCCAAAGCGTGTTGCGAAACATGCCGACACTGTGGCGACACAGGCACCGAAACGCGCGGCAACGCGTGCGGCAGCGACAACGCGCAAATCGGCACTTGCCTCAGCTGCATCGGACGCGCTGCCGACGCTGTCCAGCCCGACCAAGCTGATCTACCCGGATATCCGCGCGACCAAACGCGACGTCTGGGACTACTACCAAGCGGTGATGGACCACCTGCTGCCGCAGATCGTGGGCCGGCCGCTGTCGGTCATCCGCTGCCCAAGTGGTGCAGAAAAACCGTGTTTTTTCCAGAAACACCACACTGCTGGCCTTGAGCGCGTGAGTTCTGTCAAGCTGACCGAAGAGACCGGCAGCAATGCGTATTATCTGGTTGTGGAGGATGCGTCCGGCTTGCTGGAACTGGTGCAATTCAATGCGCTGGAATTCCATCCCTGGGGCTCGCATGCCGACCACCCGGATGTCGCCGACCGCGTCGTATTCGATCTCGACCCGGGCCCGGATGTGCCGTTTGCCGAGGTCAAACGTGCGGCCAACGATATCCGTAAGTTGCTGGCGCAACTGGAACTGGAATCGTTCTTGCGCGTCTCCGGCGGCAAGGGTCTGCACGTGGTGGTGCCCTTGAACCCGGGCTGCGATTGGGAAGTCACCAAGCGCTTTGCCAAGGGCTTTGCCGATGCCTTGGCGCAGGCCGAGCCGCAGCGGTTCATCGCCACTGCCACCAAGCGCCTGCGTAACAAGCGCATCTTCGTCGACTACCTGCGTAACGGCCGCGGCGCCACCGCAGTGGCCTCCTATTCACTGCGTGGCCGACCAGGTGCGCCGGTTGCGTTGCCGCTGGCGTGGTCGGCGTTGTCCAAGCTGCAGCGCGCCGATGCCTTCACTTTGCCCGATGTGCCTGAGGAGCTGCGCCGCCGTCGCAAGGATCCGTGGGCAGATATGGACCGCATCCAGCAGAACCTGGCCCGCTGGGCGGAGCAGGACGCGGACTGAGGCGTGACGCCGCTGTTATGCAATCCAGGAAAAAAGCCCGCATCGCTGCGGGCTTACGTGTCAAACCGCTAGCAAGTTACGCTGCGGATTGTTCCAGCAGCGGCATCACCTGCGCTTCCAGCACCGCACGCCGCCACTGGCCTAGCGCCGCGGGCCAGCTGCGCTGTTCGATCAAGGTTTCCAGGTGCCTACGTGACGCCAGCAGACCATCCGGCAGACCGAGTTCACGGCTGCGCTGCGCCACGGTGTCCTGCAGGCGCTTGAGCACGGCCTTGTTGCCGTCGGTGGCGGCTTGCGCCAGTGGCGCATGTTCTTCGTCGGGGAGGGGAGTATTGAGCGCGTCCCACACCGCAGTGGCGAGCTTACGCGGCGCCTTGGGAAATTTATCGAACTGGCGCAGCAACGCGTCCAGATCGGCGGGCGGGAACCGCGCCAGTTGGCTGGCCAGTTCGTTGTCCAGAATCCAGCTACGCGGGCGATCGCTCTGACGTGCCTGCAGGTCGCGCCAACGCAGCAGGCGTAGTAGCCGCCGTTGCGCCGCCGGCTCCAGGAATTGCGCGGTGCGCAGGCTCACATGCGGCCAGCGTTCGCCATCGTCGTGCTCCACCGTGGCGAGCAGGCGTTCGGCATCTTCGGCCAGCCAGTCCAGGCGGTCCTGCTCGGTGAGGCGGCGGGTAAGGTCGTCGTGGATCGCAAACAGATAGCGCACGTCGTCGGCGGCGTATTCCAGCTGCGACGGCGATAGCGGGCGACGCATCCAGTCCGAGCGCGTCTCGCCCTTGGTCAGCAAGGTGCCAGTCACTTCCTGCACCAGTTTCTGGTAGCCCATGCCACCGCCAACACCGGCCAGCGCTGCAGCGATCTGGGTATCGAACAACGGCCGCGGCACCGCACCGCACGCGCATTTGAACGTGACCAGGTCTTCGCTGGCGCTATGCATCACCTTGACGATGTCGGTGGCGGTCAACCACTCCTTGAGCGCCTCGTTCATGCCCGGGATCAGCGGGTCGATCAACAGGATCTCCTCGCCGATGGCCATCTGCACCAGCGCCAGTTGCGGCCAGTAGGTGCGTTCGCGAATGAATTCGGTATCCAGGCCGATGCGCGACGGGCGCGCTGCCTGCAGGCGGTCGGTCAGCTCGGAGGGGTGGGTCATCCAATGGGGCACGTGATTTCCGTCGACAGCAAGGGTTTGCGCAGAACGCGCAGAATAGCCTAACGTCGCGATCGCCTGTCGTGCGGCAGAGCACTGGAAGGAGCGGGTGGTGGGTGAGTGCGGTGACCGGATGGCAGCGTGGGCAATGGTCGCGCTGAGAGCGACCAGCAAAACGACTGCGCAGGCACCAGGCGGGCGCGGCCGGGGCTCGGAATCGGCATGGACCATCCGGACACTCCGGTTCCTGCGCGCCGGCCACCCCCGCCTGACGGTTGCTTGCTACGTGTTGTTGGCCGCGCTTGGCGTGTGCGCCTGTTCGCGCACACCGACACCGGTGCCCGCGGTTGCGCCCCAACCGGCGCCTGCTGCCGCCGCGCCGAGCAAGCCGAATGTCTCCATCGGCGGTGAAGAATCCGCCGAGACCGTGGCGCACTGGCAGCCGCCCGCGGTGGCGTTAGGCGATGAGCCGTTGGCGCAGGTGCGCAAGCGCGCCGACCAGGCATTGCAGGAAGACCGCCTGTATCGCGATGACAGCGATGCGATCCCGCTGTATCTAGCGATTCAGCAGCGTGCCGGTGGCAAGGATGCAGCCAGCCGTCGCGGCCTGGAACAGGCGCGCCGCCGCTTGCTTGAACGCGGCGCGGCATTGATCGAACAGACCGAGCGTCAGGACGATACGTTGGAGCAGGCACGCGAGGTGGCCTTCGTCGCGCTCGCCCTCGCGCCACAAGACCCCAAGGTGCGCGCCCTGCAACGCGAGGTGGAAACCGCGCAGCGCGTGCTGGCGTTCAACCGCGCCGGCGAGGAAGACCTGCGCGGTGGACGGCTGGGCGAAGACGGCAACGGCGCGCTGGTGAATTTTCGCGATGCCGCGCAACTGGACACCGACAACCCGCGCACCCGACAGGGCCTGGCAGCCGTGGAAAGCGGTCTGCTTGAGCGCGCCGAACAGGCGGCACAGGCAAGCGACTTCATCGGTGCCCGTTACTGGCTGCAGATGGCAGGTCAGGTGCGCGAGCGTGCGCCCACCATCGCCGATGCGCGCACGCGGGTGGAGCGCATGCGCCGCGCGCAAATCGCCGCGTTGCACGATGCCGGTTTGCACGATCTGACCTCGCCGCGCGGGCTCAAGGCGGCCGGCGAAAAACTTGCCGAGGTGCTGCGCATCGCCGACCCCGGCGACCCGGTGGCTGGCGATCTGCGTCGCCGCCTGGAGCTGGCCACGCACTACGGCAGCTTCCGTCCCGGACAGGTGTTCACGGACGGACTCAACGTCGGTGGGCGCGGTCCACAGATGATCGTGGTGCCGCATGGCGCGTTCCAGATGGGGGCCGGCGATGCCGAACCGGGCGCATCCGACAACGAGCGACCGGCACATTACGTGCGCTTCGCGCGCGGCTTTGCGTTGTCGATCACCGAGGTCACGGTCGCCGAGTTCCGTCAGTTTGTCGAAGCCACCGGTGCGCGCCCGCGTGCCACCCGGCGCGGGCATTCGGTGGTGTACGACGAGCGTAGCGGCAATTTCATCCGCCGTAGCGGCGTGGATTGGCAGTCCGATTACAACGGCGCCCAGGCCGCGCCCAACAGCCCGGTCATGCACGTGAGCATTCGCGACGCCGAAGCGTACGCATCCTGGCTTTCGGAACAGACCGGCCGCCATTACCACGTGCCCAGTGAGGCCGAGTTCGAATATGCCGTGCGTGCCGGCACCACCGGGCGCTACCCGTGGGGCAATGCGGGCTCGCCTCCGCCCGATGCCGGTAACTTTACCGGCGGCAACGACGTCTCGCGCAGCGGCAGGCACTGGAACAACGGCTTCGTCGGCTACGGCGACGGCTTCTGGGGCCCGGCGCCGGTCGGCAGCTTTCGCGCCAACGCCTGGGGTCTGCACGACATGGGCGGCAACCTGAGCGAATGGGTGGCCGACTGCTGGCACGCCAGCTACCGCCGTGCTCCAGCCGATGGCGCTGCCTGGTACAACCCAGGCTGCCGCCAGCGCATGATCCGCGGCGGCAGCTGGGCCAATTCGCCGCAACAGACGCGTGCGGCCTGGCGGCAGTCGCAGGACTCGGACACCACCAGTGCGCGTATTGGCTTCCGCGTGGCGCGTGGAATTTAACTGCTGCTGACATGGCGTGCGGCGCGGCGATCGTGCCCTGTGTGACCGCCGCACTCGGCCTGGTGTTGTAGCCGCTGGGCGCCCTGCTCGGACCAACGGTGCGATCTGGACATGGCTTTACGAGGGCGTGTTCGCTCTGACAGAGGCAGGCTTGGGCGCAGGCGAAACGAGCTAGGCCTCTCTACCGTACGACGAGCGAACACTGCCGCAGGCACGCTGCGCTGGTAGAAGCAGTTTTTGGGGTGCATGCGGACGGCGGTTCGCTTCTCTACCTCCACTCGACAGCGGTGCTGAACGATTGACCAAGACCGTGGAGTTTTTGGTGCGGTCGTTCCGGCCGTTCTATGAGCGTTGTACAGCACAGCGGCAGACTGTGGGTTGCGAGCCAGGCCGTCACGCGCAATATACTTTGTTCAGCTGGCTTAACGGCGACGAACAGCGCGCACATCGCGACGAAACCGGCCGTGTCTGCTGTGGTCAAATTACAATCGCATGATGGGGACGCCGTGATGGGCATGGGGATTAAGATGTTTCGTTGGGTCATCGCGATTTTGCTGATTGGCGGCAGCGGCTACGCCGTGGCGCGGCATTTGCAGAACAGTAATACCGCCGGGCATTACGGCTCGGTCGAAGTGATTCGCCCGGAAGGCACGCCCAAGGCGATGGTGATATTGCTGCCCGATAGCGGCCATCCTCAGGACAGCCAGCGGCTGGCCGACACGCTGAGCAACGATGGCGCACTGGTGGCGGTGGTCGACACCGCAAGATACCGCGAACGCGCGCGCAAGCACCAAGTCGCCTGCAGTTCGCTGGCCGACGATGCCGAGCGGCTGGGCAAGAAATTGTTGCGCGCCGAACATGTCGATGCGTTCTTGCCGCCGGTGCTGGTGGGGCAGGGCGACGGTGCTGTGCTGGCACGCCAGGCAGTGGCCTCGGCTGCGCCCGACGTGCTGGGCGGCGCAGTGGTCGCCGACGCCGGTAGCAGGGATCCAGGGCTGGCATGCTCGCGGGATATGCCCAGTGCCAGTCAGGGCTTCCTGGACGATCTGGCCGATGAGTCCAGTCCAATGCAGATCGCCGCAGCCACACGCGGCCACTTCCTGGCTGCGCAGTCGCAAGGCCTGGGTGATTTGCCGCTCGTAGAACTGCACGCGCCAGGCAGCGACCGGCTGGTGGTGATGCTCTCCGGCGATGGCGGCTGGCGCGAACTGGATAAAGGCATCGCCGCGCAGCTGCAGCAGCAGGGCGTGTCGGTGGTGGGCTGGAACAGCCTGCGCTACTTCTGGGGCAGCCGCACGCCGCAGCAAGTTGGCGCGGACCTGGATCGGGTGATCGCCAGCTATCGCGAGCGTTGGCATATCCAGCACGTCGCCCTGGTTGGCTATTCGTTCGGTGCCGATGTATTGCCGTTCGCCTATCCGGAACTCTCGCCGCAGCAACGTGCCTCGGTGCAGTTCGTCAGCCTGCTCGGCCTTGGCCACGAGGCAGACTTCAAGGTGCGCGTCGGTGGCTGGCTGGGCTGGCATAACGATGCCGAGCGCGATGTGGAGCCGGCTATCCAGTCGCTGGATGCGCACCGCCTGCAATGCATCTACGGCGAGGAAGAAAAAGACACGCTGTGCCCGGAACTGCGCGCACGCGGCGTGCAGGTGCTGGCACGCCCGGGTGGGCACCACTTCGACCACGATCCGGTGGTGCTGGCCGGGCTGCTGATGCAAGGCTGGCAGCACGCAGCGCAAACACCGATCGCGCAAGCGTCCAGCCGCTCCTAACGCGGCTGTGAGCCAGCGAAGCGCCCTGCATAACGTTTTCTAGAGCGTTTGATCTACAAGTAACGATCGTCATCGTGCACCTTCCACTATGCGAAGGTGCTCGCGTCTAAGCACGGCGTGTTCGACGGTGCTCTCTGGCACCGGGCCGACCTTCGCGGACCGACGTGAAGTGAGAACCTTCGAAGCGTTCACGCTGGCGCTGGGTGCCGGCATTGCTACAGGAGCCACGCTGTCGCGCGTGGCTTGCTGTCAACTCTCGCCAGACTCTACCCGCACTTCGATACTGCCATCGGCCAGTTGTGCGCGTAGGTGTTCGCCTGCTACCACCTCGGCGGCGCTGCGTACGACGCTGCCATCGGCAGGGCGGGTCACGATCGCGTAGCCGCGCGCAACCGTGGCCAGCGGGCTGACCGCTTCCAGCGAGCGCGCAATGCTGCGCAGCTGCAGCTGATCGTGCTGCAGGCGCCGTTGCATCGCCGCCTGGGGGTGCAACGCCCGCAGGCGTTGCTGCAAGCCGGCCAGATGACGTCGCGGGTTGTGTGATTGCACCTGCGCTTGCCCACGCTGCACACGTGCCTGCAAGCGCTCCAGCACTTGCGTCATGCGCGCACGCAGCTGGCGACCTGCCTCTTCCTGGCGGCGATGGAGCAGTTGCAGTCGCGCCTGCGGGCTATGCGCACGCAGGCGAAGCGCAAGTCGGTCTGCGCGTTGCATGGCATTGCCCAAGGCGTGTTGCTGCAGCTGAGTCATGCGTGCCTGCGCACGTCGCACGCGCGCGATCAGCTCGCGTTGATCGGGCACCAGCAATTCGGCCGCGACCGAGGGCGTGGGCGCACGCACATCGGCCACGAAATCGCTGAGGCTGAAGTCGGTCTCGTGGCCTACCGCAGACACCACGGGTGTCTGCGCAGCGGCAATCGCGCGCGCCAGGCGCTCGTCGTTGAAGGCCCACAGATCTTCCAGCGAGCCGCCACCGCGGGTGATCAGGATGACGTCGTAGCGCCCGGACGCATCGGCGCGTTGCAGCAGTGAGGTAATCTGTGCGGCGGCGCTGTCGCCTTGCACCAGTGCGGGCAGTAGGTCCACTTCCAGTAGCGGAAAGCGCCTGGCCAGCACGCTGAGTACATCGCGCACCGCCGCGCCGCTGGGCGAGGTAATCACCGCGAGACGCTGCACATGCGCAGGCAGTGCCTGCTTACGCTCGGCATCGAACAGGCCTTCGGCAGCCAGACGTGCGCGCAGTTCGTCGAAGGCGCGGCGCAACGCGCCTTCACCTGCTTCTTCCATATGGTCGAGCACCAGCTGGTAATCGCCGCGTGCTTCGTACAGGGTCAGGCGCCCGCGCGCGAGCACGCGCAGGCCTTCGCGCGGCTGGAATTTCAGCCAGGTGCTTTTGGGCTTGAACATCGCACAGCGGATCTGCGCACGCGCGTCCTTCAGCGTGAAATAGAGATGCCCCGACGAGGGCCGGGTGACGCTGCTCAGTTCGGCTTCCACCCAGACCAGCGGAAAGCTGCCTTCCAGCAGGTCGCGCGCCAGCGAATTGAGCTGGCTGGGAGTGAGGATCTGTTCGTTGCGGTCGGCCATCGCCGTATTATCCCGTAGCGACGAAGATCGTGGGTGATCCGCTGGCGAACGCCTATGCGGCCGGTGACTCCCTCGGTGATTGTCGTGTCGCAGATGGCGTAGGCGCAAGGCGCGTTAGTCAATGCCTGTCGGCTCACAGACCGTGTTGCGCCAGCGCCCAACCAACGTGTTCGCGCACCAGCGCCGCATCGTCGTGACGACGCGCTTCCAGTGCGGTGAGCACCTCTGGCGTGCCGGGCGCATTGCCCAGGCCGACGGCGATATTGCGCAGCCAGCGTTCATGTCCGCTACGGCGGATCGGACTGCCCTCGGTGCGACGCAGGAATTCGTCTTCGTCCCAGGCGAACAGCTGCGGCAGCGTAGCCACGTCCAGCGCATTGCGGGCGCGGAAATCGGCTTCGTCGGTGCGCTTGGCGAACTTGTTCCAGGGGCAGATCAGCTGGCAATCGTCGCAGCCGAAGATGCGGTTGCCGATCGGCTTGCGCATGTCTTCTGGAATTGCGCCGTCGTGTTCGATGGTGAGGTACGCGATGCAGCGGCGCGCATCCAGCCGGTACGGCGCGATGATGGCTTGGGTGGGGCAGATATCGATACAGCGCGTGCAGGTGCCGCAATGCGCCGTTGCGGGCGTGTCGATCGGCAGCGGCAGGTCGAGGTAGATCTCGCCCAGGAAAAACCACGAGCCGCCGTTGCGATCGATGAGGCAGGTATGTTTGCCGATCCAGCCCAGGCCGGCATTGCGCGCCAACGCGCGTTCGAGCACCGGTGCGGAATCGACGAACACGCGGAAACCGAATGCGCCGATTTCGCCCTGGATACGCTCGGCCAGCTTCTGCAGCCGGTTGCGCATCAGCTTGTGGTAATCGCGCCCTAGTGCATAGCGCGCCACGTAGGCCGTGTGCCGTCGTGCAGGGTGTTCCAGGCCTCGGTGTCGTCCTTGCGGCCGTAATCCATGCCCACCGACAACACGCGCAAGGTGCCAGGTACCAGCTCCTGCGGGCGCGAGCGCTTGTCGCCGTGCTGGGCCATCCAGTGCATGGTGCCGTACAGGCCTTCTTCCAGCCAGCTGCGCAGGTGCACCTCGTCTTCGCCCAGCTCGATGCCGGTAATGCCGCAGCGTTGAAAGCCGGCTTCGCGCGCAAGCACGCGAATGCGCGCGGCGGCATCGGCAGGGTCGGGGCGGGCAAGGACGGCAGACATGGCGACAAGTATAGAATTCCCGGCATGTACGCACCGCTCGATCTTTACGACACCGCCGCCGCACGCACGCTCGATGCGCAGGCCACCATGCTGCTTGGCGGCGACGGCTACATCCTGATGCAACGCGCCGGGCAGGCCGCCTGGCAGTGGTTGCTGGAACGCTGGCCGCAGGCGCGCCGCATCGTGGTGGTATGCGGTACCGGCAACAATGGCGGCGATGGCTATGTGCTGGCGCGCCTGGCGCACCGGGCAGGGCGCCGGGTACGCGTGGTGCATCTGCCCGAGCACGGCCCCGGATCGGACCTGGCGCAGCGTGCCTGCACCGACTACCTGGCGGTCGGTGGCGCGATCGAATTGTTTCCGTACCCGCTGGCGCAGGCGGATGTGATCGTCGATGCGCTGTTCGGCATCGGCCTGAATCGCGCACCGGACGAGGCTACCGCTGCGTTGATCGACGCCATCAACGCGGCCGGCGTGCCGGTGTTCGCGCTGGATGTGCCCAGTGGCATCGATGCAGATCACGGGGTGGCTTTCGGCGCCGCGGTAAACGCTGCGCTGACCTTGCAGTTCATCGTGCCGCATCTGGGGCTCTACACCGGTGACGCGCTGGAAAACGCCGGCGAGCGCGCAGTCGCGCCGCTGGAGGTGCCTGCGTCTGCATTCGATGGACTGACGCCTGCCGCGCACAGTTGGAATGGCGATGCACTGGCGGCGCAGTTGCGCCCACGTCGTCGCAACACGCACAAGGGCCAATCCGGGCGGGTGCTGTGCGTGGGCGGCAATCTCGGCAGCGGTGGCGCCATCATGCTGACTGCCGAAGCGGCGTTGCGCAGCGGCGTCGGCTTGGTGCAGGTCGCGACGCGTGCCGAGCATGTGACCCCACTGCTGGCCCGCTGCCCCGAAGCGATGGTGCGTGCCGTGCAGGCCGATGACGATATCGCCACACTGGCCGAGGCGGCGGACGCAGTCGCGCTCGGACCCGGGCTAGGGCAGGACGCCTGGGCTCACGCGTTGTGGCGTGCGGCGCTGGGCGCCGACACGGCAGTGGTGATCGACGCCGATGGCTTGAATCTGCTGGCTGGCAACGCGGTGCCGGCACGTGGCCCGCGGATTCTGACCCCGCACCCGGGCGAAGCCGGTCGTTTGCTGGGACTTTCGACCGCGCAGATTCAGCGCGATCGTCCGGCCGCTGCGGCTGCACTGGCAAAGCGCTATCACGCGGTGGTGGTGCTGAAAGGCGCCGGCACCGTGGTCGCCGCGCCAGACGCGGTGCCGCGCATTATCGACGCAGGGAATCCGGGCATGGCGGTCGGCGGCATGGGGGATCTATTGACCGGTGTCATTGCGTCATTGTTGGGGCAGGGCTGGTCGCCATTCGACGCCGCCAGCCTTGGCGCATTACTGCATGCCTGCGCCGGCGATGCGGCTGCGCAGGCAGGCGAGCGCGGCTTACTGCCAACCGATCTGCTTCCAGAACTGCGCCGCCTCGCCAACGCTGGAACCATTGCATGATCGACCTCAACGGACACCTGCACGACGCGCAGGCCACCGAAACCCTGGGCCAGGCCCTGGCCGCAGCGCGGCCCGTCACTGCGGTGGTGCAGTTGCATGGCGACCTGGGCGCCGGCAAATCCACCCTCGCACGCGCGCTGCTGCGCGCACTCGGCGTCACCGGGCCGATCCGCAGCCCGACCTACACCCTGGTCGAACGCTATCGGCTGAGTACCGGCGATGAAGCCTGGCATCTGGACCTGTATCGCATCGGCCACGCCGGAGAGCTGGATTTTCTCGGGCTCGACGAGGGCAGTGCGAGCCTGTGGCTGGTTGAATGGCCGGAGCGCGGCGCCGGTGTCCTGCCGCCGGTCGATCTAGACGTGGAATTGGTCGTTGCCGGCGAAGGGCGTCGCGTTCGGTTGCGGGGCCGCAGTGCGGTCGGGCACGGCTGGCTGGAGCGTCTGTCGCGGCAGCCCCAGTTGCAGCCCCTTTTTGCCGCCTCACGAGAAGAATGAACGCCAGGTTGTGGATTATTAAGGGAAATCACCTTGCAATTCACACGGTTGGATGATTGAATCCAGCGCCATGACACCGGGGATCCGCCAGTTCTGTGTTTCCGCCCTGACCGCCAGCCTGAGCCTGGCGGTTTTTGCTGCGTGGGCCGGCGAAATCAAGGGTGTTGGCGTGAGTACCGGCGCAACCGGAACCCGCGCAGAAATTCAACTTGTCGGCAGCGGTGGGTTCAAAACCTTGTCGCTGGCGAACCCGGATCGCTTGGTCGTCGATTTTCCAGATTCCTCCGGCGTGCGCGGCCTCAAACTACCGTCCGCTGCCGGGTTGGTGACGTCGGTGCGCACCGGTCAGCCGGTGCCGGGGACGTTCCGGGTGGTGTTCGAGCTGGCAACGCCGGTGACGTCGCTCAAACCGCAGATGCAGACCATGGGGAGCGGGTCGACGTTGGTGATCGAATGGCCGGGCGATCCGACCCCGCCAGCGACCTCCGCAGTTGCTACTGCGCCAACGGTTGCCCCCGTGTCGCGTCCGCTGAACGCACAGAGCGAGGCTGCGCGCGCAACCGCTGCGCTGGCCGCTTCTGCACAGCGCGCCTCCTCGGTGCCGTCGCCCCAACCACAAACTCCGCCGCCTGCACCGTACGTGCCGGCATCGGCGATGCCAACTGTCACTCAGGCGCCGGTTCCGACAACCGTTGCCACTGGCGTACCAACGCCGCGGCCCGGCACCACCACTCATAACGCAGCGCCAACTGGCGTAGCAGGCAGCACACCTAACCGTGCCACCGTGCCCAGCGGCAACGCATCGGCTGGCGCAGTGGCCGCCGGCAGTAGCGCATCCGCAGCTGCCATCTTGAACGGCGGCAGCGCACCGACGACGGGAGCGATGGCAGGGAGTAGCGCAGCAGTCACCCCCAACGGCGGGTCGAGTGTGGTGGCCGCCGCAAACGACGACGACCTTCCGCCGCGACCGGTGCTGCCCAGCGAGGCATCGCGCGTCAAGATGTCACCAGGCATGCGGCCGTTGATCGTCGCCATCGATCCCGGCCATGGTGGCCAGGATCCGGGGGCGATGGGTCCGACCGGCAAGCGCGAAAAAGACGTGACCCTGGCGGTCGGCCGCGAACTGGCGCGCCAGATCAACGCCACGCCCGGGATGAAGGCGTACCTGACCCGCGACACCGACGTGTTCATTCCGTTGCCCATGCGCGCGCAAAAGGCGCGGGCTGCGAAGGCCGACATCTTCATTTCCATCCATGCCGACGCTGCAGAAAATCGCAGTGCGACCGGCTCGTCGGTGTACGTCCTGTCGACCAAGGGCGCCTCGTCGCAACGCGCGCGCTGGTTGGCCGATAAGGAAAACGCGGCCGATCTGGTGGGGGGCGTGCGGCTGCAACAAACCGAAAGCACGCTGGCCAACGTGCTGCTGGACCTGGCGCAGAGCGGCCACATGAAGGCCTCCGAGGATGCCGCCGGCCATGTGCTCGGTGGCCTCAAGCGTATCGGCAACAATCACAAGCCGCAGCTGGAGCGCGCCAATTTCGCGGTGCTGCGTACCTCCGACATGCCGGCGATGCTGGTCGAAACCGCCTTCATTTCCAACCCGGACGAAGAACGCCGCCTGATCGACCCGGCCTACCAGCGCAAGATCGCCGCCGCCGTGCTGGATGGCATCGATACCTTCTTCACCCGTCAGCCGCCGCCGGGCACCTTGTTTGCCGCGCGCGCGCAGGCCGAGGCCGATGCCGTCGGCACCGTGGCCGGCGGCAGTCGCTGACCCGCTCGGCTATCATTCGGCACTGATTCCCTGAGTGACGGCGCCTGCGCGCCGCCGGATTGCCGTGCCGACGTTCGTCTTGCCTGCCACCCCCGACATCCATCCTGTTTTGCGCTGCCAGCGCTCAAGCGTGCGCTGATGGCGATCCGTCAGTTACCCGAGATCCTGATCAACCAGATCGCTGCCGGAGAAGTGGTCGAGCGTCCCGCCTCGGTGGTCAAGGAGCTGGTCGAAAACGCCCTCGATGCCGGTGCCACCCGCGTGGACATCGATCTGGAAGAGGGCGGCGTGCGGCTGATCCGCATCCGCGACAACGGCGGCGGGATTACGCCCGATGAGTTGCCGTTGGCGGTGTCGCGGCATGCCACCAGCAAGATCGCCTCGCTGGACGATCTGGAAACCGTCGCCACGCTCGGCTTCCGCGGCGAAGCCTTGCCGTCGATCGCCTCGGTCAGCCGCTTTACGCTGATCTCGCGCCGTCACGATGCCGAACACGGCTCGGCGCTGCAGATCGAAGGCGGGCGGCTTGGCGAGGTGACGCCGCACGCGCATGCGCCCGGTACAACGGTGGAAGTGCGCGAGTTGTTCTTCAACGTGCCGGCGCGGCGCAAGTTTCTGCGCGCCGAGCGTACCGAACTGGGGCATATTGAAGAGTGGCTGCGTTCGTTGGCGTTGGCGCGCCCGGATGTGGAATTGCGCGTGGCACACAACGGCAAACCGTCGCGCCGCTACAAGCCGGGCGATCTGTATTCGGATGCGCGGCTGGGCGAAACCTTGGGCGAGGACTTCGCGCGGCAGGCCTTGCGCGTGGATCACAGTGGCGCCGGCCTGCGGCTGCATGGCTGGGTCGCGCAACCGCATTACTCGCGGGCCAGCACGGATCAGCAATATCTCTACGTCAACGGCCGCTCGGTGCGCGATCGCAGCGTGGCGCATGCGGTCAAGATGGCCTACGGCGATGTGTTGTTCCATGGCCGCCAGCCCGCGTACGTGCTGTTTCTCGAGCTGGACCCGGCGCGCGTGGACGTCAACGTGCACCCTGCCAAGCACGAGGTGCGTTTCCGCGAAGCGCGGCTGATTCACGACTTCGTCTATCGCACCTTGCAGGATGCCCTGGCACAGACGCGCGCCGGCGCCACGCCCAACAGCATTGGCAGCGATGGCGTCGGCTACGCGGGCGCCACGTCTGCAGGAATTGGCGGCATTGGCAGCGGAGGCGTTCCGAGCCATGGCACCTCACCCGGTACCGGTGGTGGCGGCTACAGCTACACCAGCTGGACGCCTTCGCAGACGCCGCTGGGCCTGCGCGTGGACGAGGCGCGCGCCGCCTACAGCGCGCTGTATGCGCCGCCGCCGAGCAGCGCCCAGCAATCGGCGGGGATGCCGGCCATGGCCGGCACCGGATTGCCGGCGACTGCAGAAGACAGCGGGGTGCCGCCGCTCGGATATGCCATCGCGCAGTTGCACGGCATCTACATCCTGGCCGAAAACGCCGAGGGCTTGATCGTGGTGGATATGCACGCGGCGCACGAGCGCATCGGCTACGAGCGGCTTAAAACTGCGCACGACAGCATCGGCCTGCACGCGCAGCCGTTGCTGGTGCCGATGACGCTGGCAGTGGGCGAGCGCGAAGCCGACACCGCCGAGCGCGAAGCCGACACGCTTGCCACGCTCGGGTTCGAGATCACCCGCGCCGGTCCGCAGTCGCTGCACGTGCGCAGCATTCCCGCGTTGCTGGCGAATGCCGAACCGGAGGCGCTGCTGCGCGATGTGCTGGGCGATCTGCGCGAGCATGGTCAAAGCCGTCGCATTGCCAGCGCACGCGACGAACTGCTCTCCACCATGGCGTGCCACGGCGCAGTACGCGCCAACCGCCGCCTCACCGTGCCGGAAATGAACGCGCTGCTGCGCGATATGGAAGTGACCGAACGCTCGGGCCAATGCAACCATGGCCGACCGACCTGGGCGCGGTTTACGCTGAGCGATATCGATCGTTGGTTTCTCAGGGGGCGTTGATGGCAGTGCACAGAGGCAAGGGCTGGCTGCTCGGCATGCTGGTCGCAGCGGTATTGGTCGGTTGCGGGCGCGATGCGGCCCCTCCGGCTGCGCCGGTCGCACTCGACAAGACATTCCTGGCCGACACGGCCGCCTGGCGCGAAGCGCGTCTGAAAGAACTGCGCGCGCCCGATGGCTGGACCAGCCTGGTCGGCCTGCACTGGCTGTCGCTGAAGGCGCATTACATCGGCAGCAGCGCCGACAGCGGTATCAAACTCGCAGTGGGCCCGCCGAAGATGGGCATGGTGTCCACTGAGAACAATGCGGTCTGGTTCGTGCCCGAGCGCGGCGCCGCGCTGACCCTCGATGGCAAGCCGCTGACCAGCCGGATCCGCTTCCAGTCCGACCGCGATCCGCAGCCCACCCTGATCCATTTCGACGATGGCAAAGGGGTGTTGAGCCTGATCCATCGCGGTGACCGCTATGCGCTGCGCGTCAAGCATGCCGACGCGACGTCGCGCACGCACTTCGCTGGACTGGACTACTGGCCGTTGGATCCGTCCTGGCGCATCAGCGCGCGCTACGTGCCCAATACTGTCGGCAAGACCATCCCGATCGTGGATATCGTCGGTATCAGCAGCGAGCAGCCGAATGCGGGTGCGATCGCCTTCGAGCGCGACGGCAAAACCTATCGATTGGAAACCATCGGCGAGCCAGGGCGGCCGATGTTTGTGGTATTCGCCGATCGCACCAGCGGCCACGGCAGCTATCCGGCCGGGCGTTTTCTGGATCTGGACATGCCCGATGCCTCCGGGAAGGTTGTGGTCGATTTCAATCGTGCCTACAACCCGCCATGCGCATTTACCCCATTCGCCACCTGCCCGCTGCCGCCGCCGGAGAATCGCATCGATCTGGCGGTATCGGCGGGCGAGAAGGCCTACAAGGTGTCGCACTGACATGTGTGACGTTGATATATGCGGGAAAGCACGATGACAGGGCAACGGACAACGGCGATGCGCCAACGTGTTGCCGCCTGGTGCGGCGGCGCGCTGCTCGGCCTGACCTTGTGGAGCGGGGCGCTTGCGCCGCTGTGGGCACGCGGCGTCAGCGATGCGCCGGCCGGCCCGCCGGTGCCGCTGCTGTGGAAGGTCGATGGCAAGGGCGGCACCTTGTATCTGCTGGGTTCGTTCCATGTGCTCAAGCCCAGCGACTACCCGCTATCGCCGGATGTGATGCAGGCCTTCGCCAAGGCCGACCGCCTGCTATTCGAGTTGCCGCCTGACGATGCGCAGTCGCCGGAACTGGCCAGTCGCATGTTGCAGGCCGCGCGGCGCACCGACGGGCGCACGCTGCAGGACACGCTGGACGCAAAAACCTGGCAGTCACTGAGTGCCTACGCGCGCAGGTACGGCATGTCGCTGGAGAGCTTGCAGCCGCTCAAGCCCTGGTTCGTGGCACTGACGATCAGCCTGGCCGAGATGACCCGGCAAGGTATGGACCCGAACGCAGGGCTGGACCATTACCTGATGGAACAGGCGCAGGCGCGCGGCAAGCCGGCCGATGGCCTGGAGCGCGCCGCCGAACAGATCGCGTTGCTCGATGGCATGTCGCCTACCGAGCAGCATCAGTTGCTGGAAGAGTCGCTGGACGAGGCAGATGCCACCGACCAATTGCGTCAGCTGCATGCGGCCTGGCGCAATGGCGACGTGCATACGCTGTCCACGCAAATGGCCGAAGACATGCGCCGCCAGTACCCGGCGCTTTATCAGGACATCAATGTCGAGCGCAATGCGCGCTGGGTGCCGCGTCTGGAACAGCGGCTTGGCAAAGGCAGCGGAACCACGCTGGTGGTGGTCGGTGCGCTGCATTTGCTGGGGACCGACGGGGTAGTGGAGCGTCTGCGTGCACGCGGCTACCACGTGGAGCGGATCTGCTCGGCAAAGCAGGCCGGCCGCTGATTGACTGCGCCTGGGAGCGTGGACGCTCCTGGCGCAGCTTTGACTTAGCCGCGATTGCGGGCCTTGCCGGTGGTGCCGTGATTGTTGCCCGGCGTGCCGTGCGTGCCGGTTCCCATCGGACCGCTGCCCAGGCCGCTTGCGCCGGGCGGGGTCGGTGGCGTGCCAGGGCCACCCGGGCGACAGAAGCCGGCGCCGAAATTGCGCTGGAATTCCTGCCACAACTCCAGGTTGCGCTCGGTCAGCTGGTTCATCATCGCCCAGGGGGTCTGCCCGAGCAGGTTGCCCATCTGCTGACGGAACTGCTGCTGCTGGTCCAGGAACACCTGCATGCTGCGCTCCAGGTAGTTGCCCATGAAGCCCTGCAGCGAGTCGCCGTAGAAGCGGATGATCTGGCTCAGCAGCTGGGTGGAGAGCATCGGCTCGCCGTCCTGTTCGCGGTCGGCAATGATTTGCAGCAGTACCGCACGGCTCAGGTCTTCGCCGCTCTTGGCGTCGCGTACTTCGAATTCTTCGCCATCGATGATCAATTGGCGCACATCTTCGATGGTGATGTAGCTGGAGATTTCCGTGTCGTAGAGACGGCGATTGGGATACTTCTTGATGATGCGAAGTCCGGCCATGGAACGTTCACCCACACTGATAGTGCGCGCAGGATGGCGCACCGCAGCAGCGCTTGCAACAGCCAAAACGCCTTATTTGCTTAAGCGGACACATTAAAAATGTTGCGCAGCATGGTTTTTGTTGTAAATCCATGCTGCACCGCAAAGTTGCAGCAAACGCTACCAACCCATGTGATGGCCACCATTGATGTCAAGATTGGAGCCGGTGATCCAGGCAGCCTCTTCCGCAACCAGAAACGCGACCGCATAGGCGATCTCTTCCGGGCGTCCCAACCGGCCAGTCGGGATGTCGGCCACGATCTTGGCGCGAACCTCTTCCGGCACCGCCATCACCATGTCGGTGGCCACGTAACCGGGCGAGACCGTGTTGACAGTGACTCCGAATGCCGCATTTTCGCGCGCCAGCGAGATGGTGAAACCGTGCATGCCGGCCTTGGCTGCCGCGTAGTTGGCCTGACCGTACTGGCCCTTGAGCCCGTTAATGGAGCTGATCTGAATCACCCGGCCCCAGCCACGCTTGCGCATGCCCTGGATGACCGGGCGGGTCACGTTGAAGACCGAATTGAGGTTGGTGTTGATGACCTCGTGCCACTGCTCGGCCGTCATGCGGTGGAAGGTGGTATCGCGGGTGATGCCGGCGTTGTTGACCAGTACCTCGATCGGCCCCAGCGCGGCTTCGACCTCTTCCACCAATGCGCGTGCATGCTCGGACGAGGCCACATCGCCGCGAAACAAGGAGAAATCATAGCCTTGCGCCTGCATGCGCTGTTGCCAGGCGCGTGCCTTTTCTTCATCGCGAAAGTTGCTGGCGACCCGGTGGCCCTGGTCGGCCAGGCGCTTGCAGATGGCAGTACCGATACCGCCGGTGCCGCCGGTGACCAATGCGACGCGAGATGTCATGACGACTCCAATCAACAAGTAAGGCTGAGGGCGATCCGGGAGCGTGCCGACGCGGCCGCGCCTGGACGCCGGTGCTGGGGCGCAATTCTAGTCACGCTGGCGCTCGGATGCGCAGATATCACGGTCCAGCCGGCGTTGCCGCGGGAGCGACTGTGGCGAAAAATGCTGCACTGCCTGCTGCAGCAGGGTCTCGACCCCTGCATGCCGCGGCAGCGCGTCCGGCCGCTGGCCCAGCGCGGCCCAGGCGGCGTGCAGGGGCGGTAGTGGGTCGGTATCGTCCAGTGCGGGTGCGTCGTACGACTTGGACAGCTTGCGGCCATCACGATCCAGCATCAGCGGTAGGTGCAGATAGCGCGGCTGCGGCAGGCCCAGTGCGCGCTGCAGCACCAGCTGGCGCGGGGTGGAGTCGAGCAGATCGGCGCCGCGCACGACATCGGTGATGCCCTGCGCTGCATCGTCTACCACCACCGCCAGTTGATAAGCCCAATAGCCATCGGCGCGGCGCAGCACCACATCGCCCACCTCGGCGTAGACGTCCTGCACTACCGGGCCTTGTAGCGCGTCGTGGAAGACGACCGGCGATTGCCGCGGCACCCGCAGGCGCACCGCACGGCGCTCGCCCAGCGGCGCGACGCAGGCGTGGTGGATGCCGCCCATGCCGGCCAGGTCGGCGCGGCTGCAACTGCACTCGAAGGCCTGGCCGGTCTCCAGCAACTGGTTGATGGCGGCGGTGTAGACGGCGTCACGCTCGGACTGCCGGATCACGGGAAGATCCGAGTGCAGACCGAAGGCAGTCAGGGTGCGTAGTTGCCGCTCGCAGGCACCGGGTTCGGCGCGCGGCGGGTCGATGTCTTCGATGCGCACGCACCACCGTCCGCCGGCATGCCGGGCCAGTAGCCAGCTGCCGAATGCAGTCAGCAGGGAGCCGAAGTGCAGGGGGCCGGTGGGCGAGGGCGCGAAGCGGCCGAGATAGGAGGGCGATGGCATGGGCAGCTGAATCGTCGGTCAGGTGCTTGCTTGATTTCAAGCCGCCACACCCGCAGATCCGCAACAGTTCACCCCGCATCCGTGGAGCCTCTGCGCCATGTTCAACCGCATTTTCCTGTTCCTGCTGACCAACTTCGCGGTGCTGATGCTCGCCGGCATCGTCATGTCGGTGCTGGGCGTCAATCCCGCGCAAATGAGTGGTCTGTTGGTGATGGCCGCCATCTTCGGTTTCGGCGGCTCCTTTATTTCCCTGCTGCTGTCCAAGTTCATGGCCAAGCGCAGCACCGGCGCACAGGTCATCACCGAGCCGCGCACCCCGACCGAGCGCTGGTTACTGGAGACCGTGCGCCGCCAGGCTCAGGCTGCCGGCATCGGCATGCCGGAAGTGGCGATCTATGAGGGACCGGAAATCAATGCTTTCGCAACCGGCGCCAATCGCAACAATGCCTTGGTGGCGGTGTCGACCGGCCTGCTGCAGAACATGGACCAGGATGAAGCCGAGGCCGTGCTCGGCCACGAAATCGCCCACGTCGCAAATGGCGACATGGTGACCATGGCGCTGTTGCAGGGCGTGCTCAATACCTTCGTGATCGTGCTCGCACGCGTGGTCGGCGGCGTCATCGACAGCGCCCTGTCGGGCAACCGCGACAGCGGCCGCGGCTTTGCGTACTACATCATCGTGTTCGCGCTGGAGATGGTGCTTGGCATGTTCGCGACTATGATTGCGATGTGGTTTTCGCGTCGCCGCGAATTCCGCGCCGATGCCGGTGGTGCGCAACTGGCCGGCCGCAGCAAGATGATCGCTGCGCTGGAGCGGCTGTCGCTCAACCATGGCCAGAACACCTTGCCCTCCCAGGTGCAGGCATTCGGCATTTCCGGCGGGGTGGGTGACGGCCTGCGCCGTCTGTTCCTGAGCCATCCGCCGCTCACCGAGCGCATCGCTGCGCTGCGTGCCGCCAACGGCACTGCGATGTAAGTTGTCGCGTTGGTTGCCGTGCGATGGTGTGGAGTGAGCGGTGCTGGCTTTCAGCCGAACTCGTAATTCATCAATGGCCCGGTCGGTGCCACGAAATCACCCTGTACGTAGTCCACACCGGCACTGAAGAAGCTGCTCATCGACTGCGCATCGGCGACGAATTCAGCCACCGTCAAAATGCCGGCCGGCTGCGCGCGCGAGGTGATCTCGCGGATCTTTTCCTGGCTTTCCCGGGCCGAGGCGATGTCGCCGGTGATGCCGCGATCCAGTTTGAGGAAGGCGGGCTGGAAATGCGCCAGCAACTGAAATGAATCCAGGCCCGAGCCGAACTGTTCCAGCCCGACCTTGCAGCCCATCGTCGACACCGCGCCCAGGAACTGTTGCGCATTGCGCAAATGTGTAAACACCTTCGACTCTGGCGTCTGCAGCCACAGCCGTTCGCCGGGCACGCCGTAGACGGCCAATTGCTCACGGATGGTGTCGATCATCTGTGGGTCGGAGAACGAGTTCGGCCCGATGCGTACCAACAGGTGCGTGGTGTGTCCGGCACGTTGCCGCTCGCCCAGTTGCCGGATCGCGCGTGCCACCACCCAGCGATCGATCTCGGTGATCAGATCGTGCTCTTCGGCAATCGCCATGAACGCATTCGGCGACATCATTTCGCCATTGCGTTCCAGGCGCAGGAAGGCCTGATACAACTCCAGCGGCTCGCCTTGCAGATTGAGCACAGGCTGGTAATGCAGCACGAAGCCGTCGCCGACCAGGGCCTCGCGCAACTGCTCGACCCAGCGTTCGATGCGTTCCTCTTCCGCCCGATCGGCTGCGGCCGGGTCGTAGATGCTGATCGCATTGCCACCGAGCTCGGCGGTGGTGCGCACCGCTTCGGTGCCGCGCTTGAGCACCTGACCGATGCTGGCGATCTTTTCGCCGATCTGCACGCCGCCGATGCTGACTGTCACCGTGGCCGAGCGCGTTCCCACGCTGATGACGTGCTGCGCGAACGCATCGCGCACGATTTCAGCCAGTGCGTGCGTGCGCGCGTAATTGCCGTTCATCAGCAGGGCGAAACTGTGTTCGCCGAAGCGCGCGGCCACCACGCTGTCGTCCAGCACGCTGGCCACGTGCGCGGCCAGCGCAGCGATCAGCGCATCAGCCGAGTCCAGGCCAAATTCCGGCAGGATGCGGGCGTAGTGATCCGGCTCGATCAACAGGAAGCCAGACTGGCCTTCGCTGCGGCCGGCCTGCGCGACGGCCTGTTCCAGCGCCACCATGAAGGTAGGGCGATTGAGCAGGCCGGTGACCTGGTCGCGCTGACGTAAGTCTTCGACCTCACGTGCCAACTCCGGGTCGAATTCCTCGCGGCGCCGGAACACCACCTGGATGCACGGCTCGCCTTCGTAAGTGGCGGTGGCAAATTCCATGGTCGCCGGGAAGGTGTCGCCTTCCACGCGGCGCGCGTCGACCTTGTATTGCGCCGGCGGCGGCTCGCCTTTGGACATCGCCTTGAGCAACTGCTTGAAATCGTCGACGTATTGGGCGGCGATCATGTCCAGCAACGAGATGCCTTCGACATCGTCGAACGATTCGAAGCCGAACATTTCCAGATAGGCGTCATTGGCGCGGATGTGCATGCCTTCATGCACGTAGGCGATCGGGTCACGCGAGGACGCGATGAGTGCGTCGCAGCGGCGCTCGGTCTCACGCATCTGCGCTTCGATGCGACGCAGCCCGCGACGGGCCTGCAGGTCGTCCCACTCCGAGCGCACCAGCGTAAGCAGGTGTGCGGGGCGGTTGCGCAAGGCAATGGCACGCACGCCATGCGAAGCGGCCTCGACCAAGGCATTCTCTTCGATCCGCTCGGCCAGCAAGATGACCGGTATGTCCTTGCCGCTGCCGGCAATCTGCGTCTGCAGGGCGCTCATGGGGATTTGCTGCGCCTGACCCAGGATGGCCAGATCGATCTGGCCAGACATCATACTGGCCAGTTCTTCCTGGTTTTGCGGCCGCGAAGGGCGCACCGCAATGCCGCCGTTACGCAGCGCGGTGACGATGGTCTCGGCACTCTCCACGCTGTCGTCGACGATCATGAGGCGGAGGGTGAGATCTTTGCCTTTTTGCATGCGCGGCTCCCTAGAGACGGGCTTTAATACACGAAGGGGCTTGGCGCGTCCACGTGTGTGGATCATGCCGCATCGGGTGTGAGACGTAGAGCAAGATTTATGGGTGGAAGACGCCTTTCGGGGAAATATCGACCGCGCTCGAATGCGTGCTGTTCAGACCGCGACAGCGTCCGCATATTGCCGCCCCAGTCATCAATGAGCGATCAGCCATGCCTCGCCATTACGCCACGCTCCCCGCCGCATGGCCGGACGCCCATGCCCACTGGAAGTTGTAACCCCCCAGCCAGCCGGTGACGTCCAGCACCTCACCGACAAAATACAGGCCTGCCATCAAGCGTGATTCCATGGTCGCACTGGAGACCTGATCAGTATCGACCCCGCCCAGGGTGACTTCAGCCGTCCGGTAGCCTTCGGTGCCGCTGGCGACCAGCGGAAAGCGACCCAGCAACTCGGCAGCGGCCTGCAACTGCGGCGGATCCAGCTGACGCACCGGCTTGTCCGGCAGCCAGACCTCGCACAAGCGTTGTGCAAATCGTTTCGGCAGCACGTCGGCCAGCACATTGCGCAGCTCGGTAGCGCCGCGTTGCTGCTTTTGTTCGCGCAGCCATACCGCTGCATCGTGACCAGGCAGCAAATCCAGCCGCAGATCGTCGCCCGGCTGCCAATACGAGGAGATCTGTAGGATCGCCGGGCCGCTGACGCCGCGGTGGGTGAGTAGCATGAAGTTGCGGAAGCTGACCCCGTTGCACTGCGCTTGAACCGGTAACGTCAGCCCGGAGAGCTCCTGCAGACGTTCCTGGTGCTTGCCGCTCAGCGTGAGTGGCACCAGCCCGGCGCGGGTGGGCAGTAGCGCATGGCCAAATTGCTTGGCCAAGCCGTAGCCGAAGCCGCTGGCGCCCATGCTGGGGATCGACAGCCCGCCGGTCGCCACGATCAACGAATGCGCCTGCACGCGGCCCTGGCTGGTCTGTACGTCAAATCCATCGCTTCCGCGCTGCACCGACAGCACGTCGCACTGGGTGCGGATCTGCACGCCGGCCGCGTCGCATTCGTCCAGCAGCATGCGCACGATCTGCTTGGACGAGATGTCGCAGAACAACTGGCCCAGTTCCTTCTCGTGATAGGCGATGGCATGCCGTTCGACCATCTCCACGAAATCTGACGGGCTATAGCGCGCCAGCGCGGATTTGCAGAAATGCCGATTGGCCGAAATGAAGTTGCCGGGCGCGGTGTCGGTGTTGGTGAAATTGCAGCGCCCGCCGCCGGACATCAGGATCTTCTTGCCGACCTTGTTGGCGTGGTCGATCACCAGCACCTGACGGCCACGCCGGCCGGCGGTGAAGGCGCCCATCAGGCCGGCAGCCCCGGCACCGATGACCAGCACGTCGCACCGCATGTTCATTCGGCCAGCGCTTGCCGCACCATCGGGGTCAGGGTGACGCTGCCGTGATCGGCTAGCATCTGCACTTCGCCGTCCTGAATGATCACGTCAAAGCGCATGCCGCGCTGGATCAGCGCGCCGAGCGCTTCGGTGGCCTGCGAGTCGAGTTCGATCACGCGCAGGTTGCGGTGCCGGCCCATCGCGTTGGCGTGCTTCTTCCACCAGGTTTCGGTGGCCTGGCCGCCATAGCCGATCACCACTGCCTCGCGCGAGCGGTTGCAGGCCTTGCGCACGCGACTTTCATCGGGCTGGCCGAGGTCGATCCACAGGTCCGGGTCGCCGGTGTAGTCTCGCCGCCACAGGTCGGGCTCGTCGTCGTTGCTGAGGCCACGGCCGAATTCCAGGCGATCGTCGGCGAACAAGGCGAACGCGAGCAGGCGCACCATCAGGCGCTCGTCGGTTTCGGACGGGTGTTGGGCCAGGGTCAGCGAATGGTTGGCGTAGTAGCCGCGGTCCATGTCGCTGATCTGGAGCTCCGCCCTGCGGACGGTGGCAGTGAGGGCCATCAGGATGCCGATTGCAAAGGGCGCTCATGATACGCGCCCGATTCATCCCGCGTGCGTCATGCCGCCCGCGTCACAGCGGTGGGCGTGGTTGCGCGGCGAGCCAGCGATCCAGCTGTGCGGCAAAAGCTTGGCGATCGCGCGCATGCAGGGCCGGCGGTCCGCCGGTGGCGATGCCTGCGCCGCGCAACTCTTCCATAAAGCTGCGGACCGACAGGCGCTCCTTGATGGTGTTGCTGGTAAAGGGTTCGCCACGCGGGCCAACCGCAGTACCCCCGGCTTCCAGCACACGCGCCGCGAGCGGGATGTCCTGGGTGACGACCAGGTCGCCTGCAGCCACCCGTTCGGCGATCGCGTCGTCGGCTGCATCGGGGCCGCCCGGCACCTGGATGGCGCGCACATGGGGCAGGGTAGGTGTACTGAGATAGTGGTTGGCGACCAGGGTCACGGTGGTGCCGGTACGCGCCGCGGCGCGGAACAGGATGTCGCGGATCACCGCGGGGCAGGCATCGGCGTCGACCCAGATCTGCGGAGGTGTCGGTGTTGGAGGCGTATTCATCGGGTGATTGTGGATGGGGACGGGCCCGACAGACCGTCGGATTTGGCCTGACTGCAAAAGATTTGACGCAGGGTGTCGCTTTTTGTCGAAAACACGAGTACTGTGCACGCACTGTGTTTGCAAGGGTCACCGTGAATCGTGGCCTGGTGCAGCCGGATCGTTACAGATCTCGCTTCATCGTTCCGCTTTACCAACGCCTGCAACTCAGTCTCAGCTCCGGCTTTTCGGACGCTGCGATTTATCAATCAATAGTTCAGGAGTTAGTAAATGTCAGAACGTCAAGGCGGTACCGTGAAGTGGTTCAATGATGCCAAGGGCTTCGGCTTCATCACCCCGGAAAGCGGCCCGGACCTGTTCGTGCACTTCCGTGCCATCCAGGGCACCGGCTTCAAGTCGCTGCAGGAAGGCCAGAAGGTCACCTTCGTCGCCGTGCAGGGCCAGAAGGGCATGCAGGCTGACCAGGTGCAGGCGGTCTAATCCGTCTGCAACCGTAGGGTTGCCAAAAACGCCGGTCGCGCAAGCGACCGGCGTTTTTTATTGCCTGCAAGAATGGCGGAAGCATCGGTCGAGCGTCCACCAGGTGCTACTTGCGCACAGCGACGACGTGCGGATCGGTAGGATGTACCTTTTCCGCGTGCAGCCCTCTCATGATTACTGTTCACCATCTCAATAATTCCCGTTCCCAGCGCGTGCTGTGGCTGCTGGAGGAATTGGCGCTGCCGTATCAGATCGTGCGCCACGAGCGCGACCCCAAGACCATGTTGGCACCGCTGGCGCTGCGTGCGATCCATCCACTCGGCAAGTCGCCGTTGCTGGTCGATGGCGATCTGGTCGTGGCCGAATCCGGTGCGATCCTGGAGTACCTGACCGAGCGCTATGACACCGAGTGTGCGCTGTCGCCGTCGCCCCGGCCGCTGGATTCACCCGAGCGCCTGCAGTTTCGCTACTGGATGCATTACGCCGAAGGTTCGGCCATGCCGCCGTTGCTGATGACGTTGATCTTCGGTCGGATTCGCAGTGCGCCGATGCCGTTCTTTGCCAAGCCCATCGCGCGTGCCATCGTGGACAAGGCGATGTCCGGCTTCGTAGGCCCACAGCTTTCGCTGCATCTGGACTGGATGGAGCAGTCGTTGCAGTCCAGCAACTGGTTCGCTGGCGAACGTTTTACCGCCGCTGATATCCAGATGAGCTTTCCGGTACAGGCGGCCGCTGCACGCGGCGGCGGCCTTGAGAAATACCCGCGTCTGCGCGGGTTTCTGGAGCGCATCGAAGCGCGCCCTGCCTATCAGGCTGCGCTGAAGAAGGGCGGCCCTTTCGAGTTGATGGGAAGCAAGCCGGCAACGTGATCGGCTCAGTGGGTTGAGTGTGAGTCGAGATGGGCGGGATGTATTTCCGCCTGCCGCCTGCCGCCTGCCGCCTGCCGCCTGCTGGCGATGGATCCTGCAATCGGCAGCTCAATGACACAGAGCTGCCCATCGGTCGCTCGCTGCACGCAATCGCTCCATCCATATCAGGACGGAGTGCGCTTCAAGGCGCCCGACACTGGCGTACAAACTGCAGCGCGTCGCTGAGCACCTGCGAGTGCTCGGGAGATTTGCGCAGCGCCAGGAGGATGCCGAGATGGCCCATGCCCGGGTAGACCTTCAACTCGGCGCTGCCGCCTTCGCGTTTCAGCGCCTGCTGCAGCGAAATGCTGTTCTGTAGTTCGACCACGCGGTCGGCATCGCCATGCAGCAGCAACATGGGCGGTTCGTCGCCGCCGACGTAGCGCACTGGCTGCGATTGCCGTTGCGCAGCTGGCGCGTCGCCGAAGATCTCGAGGAGCTCCGGGTCCGTCATCGGCATGAAATCGTAAGGTCCGGCCAGGCCCACCACGCCGCACAGCTGGTGGGGTTTGAGGCCTTGCGCCTGCAGCCAGCGTGCATCGGTGCCGAGTAACGCGGCCATGTGCGCGCCGGCCGAATGGCCCATCACTGCCAGCCGCTTGGGGTCGCCGCCGTACTGGTGTGCGTGCCGGTAGCTCCATGCGGTGGCGCCCGCGGCGTCGGACATGAAGCCGTGCAGTCCGACCTGCGGATACTTGCGATAGTCGGCCACCATCGTCACCACGCCCTGGCGCGCAAGCGCGCGGCCGACCCAGCGATAGTTGGCGCGCGAACCGCGCTTCCAGGTGCCGCCATAGAAGAACACCACCACCGGTGCGTCGACGGCGCCGCGCGGCTGGTAGACATCCAGCGCCAGGCCGTGTGCGGGATCGAACACTTGGTCGCGGTGCTCGACGATGCCCGTCCGGCTGGAGGCGGCATTGATGCCGCCAAAGAAGACGCTGCTGCAGGCCGTCATGGTCAACGAACCGAGCAGCAGAAGAGCAGGACGGAACCAGTGGGAGGCGCGCGAGGGCATCGGCAATATCGGCAGGAGGTCGAAAGGGTGTTTAGTACCGGGCGCGAACGCAAGAGCCAGTCCAGCACAGGCCGACACGGTAGCGCCCCGGCAACATGGTCGCCGTATCGCTGTCTCTGGCCTGCATCGGATCCGCAGCCGGCGGCTATTAGCGGCTATCGCACGTCGCAAGCATGTGCAGGACGAGTCCGCTCTGTGCAAGTCAGCCGGGTGAAGATACGGCGCGCAGGCAGCACCGGATGCGACCTGACCCATGCCAGGTTCACTGCCAGTGGCCTAGGCTTGCCGGCATGACACAACTGCACTTCGATAACCGACTGCGTCAGCAGCTGCCTGGCGATCCGGAAGAGGGTTCGCGCCGGCGCGAGGTGCGCGCGGCCTGGTCGGCGGTCATGCCGACGCCGGTCGCCGCCCCGTACCTGGTGGCGCATTCTGCGGAGATGGCACATGCGCTGGGCCTGGATGCGTCCGAGATAGCCAGTGCAGAGTTCGCCCACGTGTTCGGCGGCAACGCGCTGTACCCGGGCATGCAGCCGTGGGCGGTCAATTACGGTGGTCACCAGTTCGGGCATTGGGCCGGGCAGCTTGGCGACGGGCGGGCGATTTCGCTGGGCGAGGCGATCGGAGCCGACGGCGGGCGATACGAATTGCAGCTCAAGGGCGCCGGCCCGACGCCGTATTCGCGCGGCGCCGATGGGCGCGCCGTGTTGCGCTCGTCGATCCGCGAATTTCTGTGCAGTGAGGCCATGCACCATCTGGGCGTGCCGACCACGCGCGCACTGAGTCTGGTCGGTACCGGCGACGCGGTGGTGCGCGATATGTTCTACGACGGTCACCCGCAACGCGAGCCGGGGGCGATCGTGTGCCGGGTGGCGCCGTCGTTCATTCGCTTCGGTAATTTCGAATTGCCGAGCGTGCGCGGCGATGGCGTGCTGTTGCGGCAATGGGTGGACTTCACCATTGCGCGCGATTTCCCGGAGCTGGTCGGTACCGGCGAGGCGCGCTACGCCGACTGGTTCGCGCAGGTGTGCGAGCGGACCGCGGTGATGGTGGCGCACTGGATGCGGGTCGGGTTCGTGCATGGGGTAATGAACACCGACAATATGTCGATTCTGGGGTTGACCATTGATTACGGCCCGTACGGCTGGGTCGACGACTACGACCCGGATTGGACGCCCAACACCACCGACGCGCAGGGCCGACGTTATCGCTTCGGAACCCAGCCGCAAGTGGCGTACTGGAACCTGGGCCGGCTTGCTCAAGCGATCGCGCCGTTGTTCGCTGACCAAACGCCGCTGCAACAGGGGCTGGACCGCTTCCGCGATACCTATCTTTCCTGTGATCGGCGCGACACTGCTGCCAAGCTGGGGCTGGCCGAATGCCGCGATGAGGATCTGGCGCTGATTGATGCGCTGCGCGCACTGATGCGCGACTTTGAAATGGATATGACGCTGACCTTCCGCGGTCTGATCGACCTGTCGCCCGAGCATCCGGATCCCGCACAGCTGCGCGATGCCTTCTACGACGAAGACAAGCGCCTGGCCGGTGCGCCGCAGTTGCAGGAATGGTTGCAGCGCTACGCCGCGCGCCTGCAGCAGGATGCGCTGTCGCCGGACGAGCGCCGCGCGCGCATGCGTCTGGCCAATCCGCGCTACGTGCTGCGCAATTATCTGGCACAGCAGGTGATCGATCAGGCCGAGCAGGGCGACCCATCCGGGGTGCAAGAGTTGCTGGAGGTCATGCGCCGCCCATACGACGACCAGTCTGGGCGCGAGGCATTCGCTGCGCGGCGGCCGGAGTGGGCACGCGACCGCGCCGGCTGCTCGATGCTGTCGTGCAGTTCCTGACGCGCTCAGATGCAGGTATGCCGTAACGGCGGCGTCAAGGGCGTGCGCAGCCTAGAATAGGGCCGTCTCCACTGGCCACGACGCCACTACTACCATGACTGACTGCAGCCGCTGTGCCGGCACCAACGCTTCCGGACCCAACCATTGGTCGGAGCGTATCCGCGACATCGTTGATTTTCCCAAGCCGGGCATCGTCTTCAAGGACATTACGCCGTTGTTGTCCGATGGCCCGGACTTCGCTTCGGCGCTGGACGAACTGGTGCAACCGTGGCGGACCACCCCGCTGGACGCCGTGCTTGGTATCGAGGCGCGCGGTTTCATTCTGGGTGCGGCCCTGGCGCGCGAACTGCGCACCGGGTTCGTGCCGGTGCGCAAGCCAGGCAAACTGCCAGGACGTACGCTGGTCCAGGAATATGCGCTGGAATACGGTACCGACCGCATCGAAATGCATGAAGATGCGTTGCCACGCGGCGCCCGCGTGTTGATCGTCGACGATGTGCTTGCCACCGGCGGTACGCTGCGCGCGGCACTGGATCTGGCGGCACAGCTGGAACTGGAAGTGGTCGGCGCGGCGGTGCTGGTCGAGCTGCTGGCGCTGCAGGGCCGCGAGAGATGGGCCAATGACGTGCCGTTGCTGGCCACGTTGAGCTATTGATCGTTGATCCAGGCCTGTTACCGATCGAGCAGCTCGCCGATCAGGCTTGCTGGCAAAAGGAATGCGCAAGTGTGCGCATCTGGATGGATCGTGCGGCAGGCGCTATAGCCGCCGCTCGATCGGTTGGTCGGCAGGTAGCGGCCGCGCGCTGATTACAGCTTGCTGACCCGAAACCTGCGTCCCTTGATCTTTCCTGCGTGCAGATGCGCCAGTGCCTTGGCGACCTGCGCACGGGCGATGGCGACATAGGAGCGGGTGGGGTAGATGGCGATCTTGCCGATCGCCGCGCCCGAGAGTCCGGCTTCGCCGGTCAGTGCACCGAGGATGTCGCCGGCGCGCAGCTTGTCGGTCTTGCCGCCGTCGATGCGCAATGTGGTCATCGCCGCCTGCGGCAGTTGCGCCGGGCGGGCAGTGGCCAGCGGCGCACGCGACCACTTCAGCGGTTGGCCCTGTTCGGCCTCCAGTGCCTGCGCACGCGCCGCTTCGCGCGGTGCCACCAGGCTCAGCGCCAGGCCGTGCTTGCCGGCGCGCGCGGTGCGGCCGATGCGGTGGCGGTAGGTTTCGGTATCGGTGGGCAGCTCGTAATTGACCACTGCCGACAGATCTTCCACGTCCAGCCCGCGTGCGGCCACATCGCTGGCCACCAGCACGTTGCAGCTGCGGTTGACGAAGCGCACCAGCACTTCGTCGCGGTCGCGCTGTTCCATGTCGCCGTGCAGGGCGAGCGCGGAGAAGCCGAACTCCTGCAGCGAGCCTGCCACCTCGTCCACTTCCTTGCGGGTATTGCAGAACACCACGCTGGATTCGGGGTTGAAGCGCAGCAGCAGGCCGGCCACGGCCTTCTGCCGATAGGTCGGGTCGACCTCGAAGAACTGCTGGTCGATTTCCGGCGCGCTGTCGGCGCCTTCCACGGTGATTTCGATCGGGTCCTTCAGGATCTCGCGCGCCAGCGTGCGGATGATGTCCGGGAAGGTGGCCGAAAACAGCAGGCTCTGGCGGTGTTTGTCGCAGCGGCTGGCGATCTCGCGGATGGGTTCTTCGAACCCCATGTCGAGCATGCGATCGGCCTCGTCCAGCACCAGCGTGCGCACGCCGCCCAGATGCAGGGCGCGCTTGCGGGCCAGTTCCTGGATGCGGCCGGGCGTGCCAACCACCACCTGCGGGTCGTGCGCTTCCAGCGAGGCCAGTTGCGGGCCGAGCGGCATGCCGCCTGTGAGCACCACCAGCTTCATGTTGGGGATGCCGGTGGCCAGCTTGCGCAGCTGCTTGCCGACCTGGTCGGCCAGTTCGCGCGTGGGGCATAGCACCAGTGCCTGCGCGCGGGTCAGCGCGGGATCGAGCTTCTGCAGCAGGCCCAACCCGAACGCGGCGGTCTTGCCACTACCGGTCGGCGCCTGGGCGATGACGTCCAGCCCCTGCAGGATCGGCGGCAGGCTCTGCGCCTGGATAGGAGTAAGGACGGTGTAGCCAAGGGCGTCGATGCCGGGGGCCAGGGCCGGCGACAGCGGCAGCGCGGAGAATTCGTTCATGGCGCATTTTAGCGGGAATCGGGAGTGGGGAATCGGAAATCGCAATGGCGAGGCTTTTCCATTCCCGATTCACCATTCTCGATTCCCGTACAATTGGCGCATGCCTTTAATCACTCTGCAAAGCGTCGACTACAGCGTCGGCGGCCCGTTGTTGCTGGAAAAAACCGACCTCACGATCGAGCCGGGCGAGCGTATCGCCCTGATCGGTCGCAACGGCGCCGGCAAATCGACCTTGATGAAACTGATCGCCGGCGAGCTCAAGCCAGACGACGGCGAAGTGCGCGTGCAACAGGGCGTGCGCATTGCGCGGCTGGAGCAGGAGGTGCCGCAGGGCACCGGCGGCAGCGTGTTCGACGTGGTGGCCGATGGCCTGGGCGAACTGGGCCACTGGCTGGCCGAATTCCATCAGCTTAGCCATGCCGAGGTGTTCGACGGCGATGCGTTCGGCAAGGTGCAGGCCAAGATCGATGCGGCCGACGGTTGGGCGCTGGATCAGCGCGTGACCGAGACGCTGACCAAGCTGGAACTGGATGGCGATGCGGAGTTCGCGCGGCTGTCCGGCGGTATGAAGCGCCGCGTGCTGTTGGCGCGTTCGCTGGTGTCCTCGCCCGATGTGCTGCTGCTGGACGAACCGACCAACCATCTGGATATCGAAGCCATCGATTGGTTGGAAACCTTCCTGAAGGGCTGGAGCGGCAGCGTGCTGTTCGTGACCCACGACCGGCGCTTCCTGCGCGCGTTGGCCACCCGTATCGTCGAAATCGATCGTGGCCAGGTCACCAGTTGGCCGGGCGATTGGGCCAACTATGAGCGGCGTCGCGAAGAACGGCTCAATGCGCAGGCGCAGGAAAATGCGCGCTTTGACAAGTTGCTGGCACAGGAAGAAATCTGGATCCGGCAGGGCATCAAGGCGCGGCGGACCCGCGACGAAGGCCGCGTGCGGCGTCTGGAATCGATGCGCAACGAGCGCGTGCAGCGCCGCGATCTCACCGGCAACGTACGCATGGAAGTCTCGCAGGGCGAGTCGTCCGGCAAGAAGGTGATCGAAGCAAAGGAAGTCGGCTTCGCCTTCGGTGCGCGCACGATGGTCAAGGACTTCTCGACCATCATCCAGCGTGGCGACCGCATCGGTCTGATCGGCCCCAACGGCAGCGGCAAGACCACCTTGCTCAAGTTGCTGCTGGGCGATCTGCAGGCGCAGGAAGGCGAAATCCGCATCGGCACCAATCTGCAGATTGCGTATTTCGATCAGTACCGCTCGACCCTGCGCGAGGACTGGAGCGCTATCGAAAACGTGGCCGAAGGCCGCGATTTCCTGGAGATCAACGGCAAGCGCAAACATGTGCATGCGTATCTGCAGGACTTCCTGTTTACGCCCGAGCGCGCCCGCGCGCCGATCACCCGGCTGTCCGGTGGCGAGCGCAATCGCCTGTTGCTGGCGCGTCTGTTCGCGCAGCCGTCCAACCTGCTGGTGATGGACGAACCCACCAACGATCTGGACGTGGAGACGCTGGAGTTGCTGGAGGAGCTGCTGGGCGAGTACTCCGGCACCTTGCTGCTGGTCAGCCATGACCGCGACTTCCTCGACAACGTGGTGACCTCCACGCTGGTAATGGAAGGCGAGGGTTTGATCGGCGATTACATCGGCGGTTACAGCGATTCGTTGCGCCAGCGCCGCACGCCGGTGGGCAATGCGATGGCGGTGGCCAAGGCCTCGGCGACCGCAGTGGCGACCGCACCCGTGGCGGCTGCAGCGCCGGTGGACGCTGCGCCCAAGCGTAAGCTCAGCTACAAGGATGCACGCGAGCTGGAGCAGTTGCCGGCTTTGATCGAGACGCTGGAGCAGCAGGTCGCCGCGCTCACCGCGGCGATGAATGAGCCGGCTTTCTATCAGCGCGACAGTGCGGCGATGGCCGCCCACACAGCAGCGCTGGGCGATGCGCAGAAGCAACTGGATGCGGCGTACGCGCGCTGGAGCGAGTTGGATAGTTGAGGGTTGGCCGGCACGCGTGATGCGTGCTGGTCTGGCGTTGTTCGCGGTGCGCAGGAAGACGCTTACATGCCATCGCGCGTGGACGCAGGCGGCTGCGCATGCGCAGCAATCCGTTGTTCTTCAGAACCATCGCCGGTCTGAAACGCCGATGCACCGTGCCGATGAAGTAGCGCGAGCGCTGGTTGAGACGGTGCAGAAGGTATGCCTGAACCGTCGCGCCGGCACGGTCATGCTGCGCCGGCGCCGTATCCATCCAACCGACTGACTGTTGCGCAGTTGTGCGGTCAGCCAGCCTTGGAGCGGCGAATAAACGTCGCGAGCAACTACCTCGCGGCTGCGCAGTCCTCTTATTAGCTGCTTAGCTGCTCTTAGTCGCAGGCGCTGGCTGGAGCAATAAACGCTACAAAAGTCAGCCCGCGTGCTGCCCAGGTGTTAGCGACTTCGTCGAGGATATCCAGCAAGGTGTCGCGGTCGTTGGGTGCCGTGCTGGCTAGCGCCTGGGCGCCGTCAATGAGCAGTGCATAGCCCTGCGGCGAAGGCAGCCACGCCAGGTCGCGCAAGGCATCGCTGAGGGCGTCCCAATTGCGGCCGAAGCTGGCCGGGAAATCCAGTTGCGTGGCCAGGCGCATCAGCAGCATGCGTTTGTCGCTGCAGGTGACCAGATCCACCCGCAGGATGCGCAAGCCGGCATCGCGCGCCAGCGCCGCCATGGTGTCCAGATCGTCGGTGTCGGCCTGATACACGCCTGATTGCTGCGGATCGGACAGGTCCAGTGCGAAGTCGCCCGCGCTCATGGTGCCTGGTCCGGGGTCGGGCCATCGAAGGCCTTGAAGCTCTGGTAATGATCGTTGCTGTAGTACCACGCCTCAGGCGGGGTGCCGCCGGTGACGATGCGGCGTGCGCCGCGATCCGGGCTGCCGGGCGTATCCACGGTGTATTCGCGGTAATAGCCGCGCGGGCGCTCGGGCAGGCGATGCTCGCGGTTGCCGAACACGCTGCCATCCTGCGGATGCGGAAACGGCCCGCCGCGCTGGATCAGCACGATTGTGGCCATCGCCTCGGTGGGCAGAAAGGCGGGCAGACGCGGCAGCTCGCGCGTCGGTGCAGTCACGGCAATTGGCGCGTTGAGTTGCGGCGCGAACTGCGGCTTGGGCGTCTGCATCGCGCGCATGCCCCACAAGCCGGCAACGAGCAGCACGATGGCGACGATCAGCAAAGCGGGCTTGCGCATGAAGACGTTCCGGGAGCGAAGAGTGTGCGGCAGAACAAGTATGCCGTTGCACGACTGTGTCGACTTTGAACGCGGCCGGGCGGCTGCGCGATTCACATCCAAGTAACCGGGGGCTGGTGCAAGGTGTGCAGCGAACAGCGCGCGGCTTGCGATGGGATGAAGTTTCCCCGCCAGCACCCTTGGTAAGCGCCGCCGCCGTCCTTACCATCTACCCCGCAACGCCCGGTCTTCGCCGGGCGGCAAGTCCAGGAGACACGCATGGCTTACACCCTTCCGCAGCTGCCCTACGCCTACGACGCGCTGGAACCGAATATCGATGCGCAGACGATGGAAATCCATCACACCAAGCATCATCAGACCTATATCAACAACGTCAACGCGGCGCTGGAAGGGACTGAGTATGCCGACCTGCCGATCGAAGAGCTGGTCTCCAAGCTGAAGAGCCTGCCGGAAAACCTGCAGGGCCCGGTGCGCAATAACGGTGGTGGCCACGCCAACCATTCGCTGTTCTGGACCGTGCTGTCACCCAACGGTGGCGGCGAGCCCAAGGGCGAGGTCGCCAAGGCGATCGACAAGGACATCGGTGGATTCGAGAAGTTCAAGGAAGCCTTCACCAAGGCCGCCGTCAGCCGCTTCGGCTCGGGCTGGGCATGGTTGAGCGTGACACCGGACAAGAAGCTGGTGGTGGAAAGCACCGCCAATCAGGACAGCCCGTTGTTCGAAGGCAATACCCCGATCCTGGGCCTGGACGTGTGGGAACACGCGTACTACCTGAAGTACCAGAACCGTCGCCCGGAATACATCGGCGCGTTCTACAACGCCGTCAACTGGCAAGAAGTCGAGCGCCGCTACCACGCTGCGATCGCCTGAGTTCTGAGCGAGTGCGGTAACGCCAGAAGGCCGGGAGCGATCCCGGCCTTCTGCTGTGAGGCGATCTGAGTCTGTGCACGGCGATGAGAGTGCGCATGATGTGACGTGCCGGCCGCGCCCGATGGCGTGCATACGCGCTACGAAGAGGGCCTACCCCTGATGTTTCAGCAACGCAACAGGCCGGCTTTGATCCCGGCCTGTTGTCCGTGTGGTCCTGCTGCAGCGACATGCGTCGCGCATTGCGCGGTCAGGCGCGACGCTCAGAACTTGGCGTCGAACTCGCGCGCATAGCCGGTGTTGACGATGACCTTCTGCAGCGCGTCGCTGATCTTGATGTTGCCCGCCACAATCTGCTGGGTCTCCGGTCCCATGTTGTCCATGCGCGGCGGGGTAGCGCCTTTGTAGTCGCAGACGCGGCCACCGGCTTCGCGCACCAGCAGCACGCCAGCGGCGATGTCCCAGGCTTTGACGCCGGCTTCGAAGTAGGCATCGGCGCGGCCGCAGGCTACATAGGCCAAGTCCAGCGCCGCCGAGCCAGTGCGACGCACGTCTTCGGCCTGCACCAACAACGCATCCACGCACTTGAGCTGTGCACTGGCGCGCGCACGTTCGCGCGGCGGGAAGCCGGTGTGGACCATCGCGCCTTCCAGATCCTTGCGCTCGGCAATGCGGATGCGGCGGTCGTTGAGCACCGCGCCGGCGCCGCGGCTGGCAGTGAACAGCTCATTGCGCAGCGGGTCGAAAATCACCGCATCGGTGGGTTCGCCGTTTTCCACCAGCGCGATGGATACGCAGTAGTGCGGAAAGCCGCGCAGATAGTTGCTGGTGCCGTCGAGCGGATCGATCACCCAGGTGTAGCGGCCACTCTTGCCGCCCTGGACACCGCCTTCTTCGCCGAACACGGCGTACTCGGGATAGCCGCGCTTGAGTTCCTTGATGATGACCTTCTCGGCATCGGCATCGACTTCGCTGGCATAGTCCATGCGGCCCTTCTGCACCACGTTGAGCGCATCGAGCTTGTTGATACCGCGCAACAGCACATTGCCGGCGAGGCGGGCGGCTTTGACCATGACGGTGACGGCGGGTTTCTGCATGGTTAAAGCTCCCGTGAAGGCAGAATCGGATAATGGCGAAGTTATAAAGAGCGGTCCGGCGCGAAAGCCGGCCGCGCAGTTTACCATCTACGGCCAAGCAGCTCTCCAATCTCCGTTCATGTCCGTCAGCCAGCGCATCCGTTTTGTTCTTGTCGGTACCCAGCATCCAGGCAACATCGGCGCCGCCGCGCGTGCGATGAAGACCATGGGTGTCTCGCGCCTGGTGCTGGTGGCGCCGGAGCGCGCACTTGATGAAGACGCCTACCGGCGTTCGGCTGGTGCTGAGGACTTACTTGGCGAAGCGCCAATCTTCGCGACGCTGGGCGACGCGGTAGCCGACTGCACGCTGGTGATCGGCTGCACCGCGCGCGCGCGTCGGGTGGCGCTGGAAGAGTTGCTGCCCGACGAGGGGGCGCAGCGCGCCCTGGCCAAGGCGAGCGAGCCGGCCGAGGTGGCCTTCGTGTTTGGCCGCGAGCGCACCGGTCTGACGAATGACGAGCTGCAGCTTTGCCATGCCGCAGTGCATATACCGTCGGACCCGCAGTTCAGTTCGCTCAATCTGGCCGCGGCCGTGCAGGTGCTGGCGTATGAGGTACGGCTGGCACAGCTGGCGGCAGGCGAGGCCGAACCGGCTCCAGCAGTGGCCACCGGCTTGCGCGATGGCCCGGCCAGCCACGCGCAGTTGGAAGGCATGTTCGGTCAGTTGGGCGACACGCTGGACGAGATCGACTTCCACAAGGGCCGTGCGCCGGAGTCGGCGATGCGCAAGTTGCGCCGCCTGTTGCTGCGCGCCGAAATGACCGAACAGGAGGTGCGGCTGATCCGCGGCATCCTGTCCGATGCGCAGCGCATGGCCATGCTTGCCAAGCAGGCCCGAAACTGACGTCTGTCACATCTTCAAAGATTCGGCTAGGCTGTCCGCGGCTCTAGGGGAGTGTCCGTTTTGCGCGGTCTACGATGGTGTCTGATTGCCTGCTGGCTGATCGCCGGGGCAGGCTTGGCCGCGACGGTTTCGGCAGCGCCTTCCCCGGTCCTGGTGCTTGGACGGATCAGCGATGATCCCGCCACCCATTACGCGCAGCTCAAGCCCCTGCTGGATTACGTGGTGCCGCGCATGCGCGAGGTGGGAATCCGTCGTGGCGAGATTCTGATGGCGCCTGACGCGCGCCAGATGTCCAGCTATCTGCGGCGCGGCCGGGTCGATTGGGTCAGCGAAACCACCGGTGCGGCGATGCTGCTGGAGCAGCGTGGCAGCGCGCATCCCTTGTTGATGACCGAGCGTGGCGGTCTGCGCGACTTCCACACACTGTTCTTCGTGCGCCGCGATAGTCCGATCCAGTCGCTCGCGCAGTTGCGCGGCCACACCCTGGCCTTGCGGAACGCCTCGTCCACCAGCGGCTATCTGCTGCCCATGCTCGAACTGCTGCGTAACGGCATTGCGTGCGATGTGCTGCTGTCGGCGGACGACACCCCGGCGCGCGGATCGACCGGCTATTTGATGGTCGGGTCCAAATTGAACGTTTCCGCGTTCGTGCACAAGCGCCTGATCGACGTGGGCGCGCTCAGCAACGTGGATTGGGACGACGAACGCCACATGCCACCGGTGTTCAAGCGCGATTTCCGTATCGTGCATCGCACGGCGCCGGTGCCGCGCGCGGTGGAAATGGTGCGCGCGGGGATGGACCCGGCGGTGGAGCAGCGTCTGCGTGTGGTGTTGCTGCAGGCCGCCTCCGATCCCAAGGCGGCGCCTGCATTGAAACGTTTCTTCGACACCACCGGGTTCCGTCCGCTGGATCCCACCAGCCGGCGACGTCTGCAGGAGTTGAGCGCCGGCGTGCAACGGGTCAGGGAACAGGCGGAATGACGCAGTTGCGCTTCGGCTTGCAGGCACGCTTTCTATTGGTGATGGCGCTGACGCTGTTACTGGTCGGCGCGATTCTGGCCTCGCTGTTGCAGCGACAAAGCGCCATGCAGCGCGAGGTGCGCGGGTTGAGTGCGCAGATCCTGCATGAGCTATTCGACCGCAGCCTGCGCACGCGCGGCGAAACACTGGCAACCGAGCTGGCCTCCGGGCTGGCCAACCCTTTGTATTACTCGGACCTGGGCGCGGTGGGTGCGCTGGTGCGCAATGCCTCGCGCCAGCAGGTGGTGAGCTATGTGCTGGTGTTCGACCGCCATGGCCGGCTGGTGCACGACGGCACGCCGACCTTGCAGCGTTACGGCCAATCCATGACCGATCCGCTCGCGGCCAAGGCGCTGGCGGCGCGGGAGATGGTGTTGCAGTACTCGCCGAAGGTGCTGGATGTCACGGTGCCGATCAAGATCGGCGACCAGCGCATCGGTGGCGTGCGGGTGGGCATGTCGCGCGAGCGGGTACGCAAGATCGAGTCCGGCGCCAATCTGACGTTGGTGCAAAACCTCAACGCCATCGGCAAACGCGATCTGGGTTGGCTGCTGGTGTTGCTGGCGGCGCTGGTCGGACTGGGAATATTGCTGGCCATTTATGTGCAGCGCACGTTGGTGGCGCCGGTGCGGCTGCTGGCGGCAGCGGCCAAGCAGATCGAACGTGGCGATTATGCAGTGCAGCTGCCGCCGCACCCGCGCAACGACGAGATCGGCGAGCTGATTTCCGCGTTCGGACGCATGAGCGAAAGCATCGCCCGTCACGACCGCGAAGTGCGGCACATGGCCTACACCGACGCACTGACCGGGTTGACCAACCGGCTGGGCTTCCGCGAAGGGTTGGATCACCTGCTCAACACCGCGCGCAGCACCGGCAACAAGCTGGCCCTGCTGTTCGCCGATATCGATGACTTCAAACGCGTCAACGACACCCTTGGCCACGAGGCCGGCGACGAAGCCCTGCTGCAGTTCTCCGGCCGCATCAGCCGCGCGGTTGCCTCGCTGGGCGGCGATGATGCGATTCTGGCGCGTTTCGGCGGCGACGAGTTCGTGATCCTGTTGCAGAGCGGCGATGTCAGCCTGCTGGCCGCGCAGTTGGCCGAACGCCTGGTGCATGAGCTGAGCCGGCCGTTGAACGTGCAGGGCCGCGAAGTGTTCCTGGGCACCTCGATTGGCATCACGCTGTTCCCCGATGATGCCCGCGATGCCACCGCACTGCTGAAGAACGGCGACATCGCGATGTATCAAGCCAAGGTGGCCGGCAAGAATTGCCATCGTTTCTACAGCCGCGCCGCCGACCATGCCGTCGAACGCCGCGTGCATATGGAGCACGAGCTACGCGGGGCCTGGGAGCGCGACGAGCTGCGCCTGGTCTATCAGCCGATCTATCGCACCAGCGACCGCGTGCTGGTGGGCGTGGAAGTGCTGTTGCGCTGGCAGCACCCGGCACTCGGGACGATTGCGCCGTCCACCTTTATCGATATTGCCGAGCAGAGCGGCCTGATCGAAGTGATCGGCCCCAAGGTGCTGCGCGCGGCCTGCCTGGAGGCGGCGCAGTGGCCGTTGGTGGGCGAGGGCCTGTTTGTGTCGGTCAACGTCTCGCCGCGACAGCTGCGCAGCGGCGATTTGATCGACACCGTGGCCGAATGCCTGGCCGAGTCCGGGCTGCCAGCCGCGCGCCTCCATCTGGAACTCACCGAGACCGCGGTGATCGGTGATGAAATGATGGCTGCCAGTCTGCTCGATCAACTGCACCGCACCGGCGTGAAGGTGTGGCTGGACGACTTCGGTACCGGCTTTTCCGGCCTGAGCCATCTGCGCCAGGTGCCGGTGGACGGGGTCAAGATCGACAAAAGTTTCATCGCCGACCTGCAGCGCGATCCGGACGATCTGGCGCTGACCACCGCGATCATCAACATGGCCCATTCGCTGGGGATCACCGTGGTGGCCGAAGGCATCGAGCAGGAAGCGCAATTCAACCTGCTGCGCGAACGCGGCTGCGATCTGGGTCAGGGCTATTGGTTCAGCCGGCCGTTGAGCCCGGCCGATATGGTCAAGCTGATCGCCGCAGGGTGAGTGCTGTGGGCGGGCAGTCACGTGCTGGCTGCGGAGGAATGCACCGCTGCGCGATGACGCATTTCCGGTAACGCCTTGGCGCGCAAAAGTGCACTCCTACGGTTTGAGGTTATTCCATCGCATGCAGGCCAGAGTCAAACGCGCTTGCGGTTACAGTGGCCGCTTGCCGGTATCGCCCGGAACTTCGCGCACCAATCGCGGCACCAAATAACCCGAAAGGCGCGTGGCCAGCTCGGTATGCAGGGCACGTGCGCGGGCATCATCCACTTCGAACTGCGCAACGCCGGCCACCCGGTCGAGCTGATGCAGGTAATAGGGCAGTACGCCGGCTGCGAAGCTGCGCTCGCTCAATGCCGCCAGCGCGTCCACGCTGTCGTTGACCCCGCGCAACAACACGGCCTGGTTGAGCAATTGCGCGCCAGTGTCGCGCAACGCGTGCATGGCCGCGTCCACTGCGGAGTCGAATTCATTGGCGTGGTTGGCATGCAGCACGAACGCCACTGGCCACGGCAGGCTGCGCAGCCAGGCCAGCAGCGGCGCATCCACGCGTTCGGGCAGCACGATCGGCAGGCGGCTGTGGATGCGCAGCCGTTTGAGGTGCGGGATGGCCGCCAGTGCATCGGTGAGTTCGGCCAACTTGGGCGTCGCCAGCGAGAGGGGGTCGCCGCCGGAGAGCAGCACTTCGTCGATGTCGGGGTCGGCGGCGATCGCGGCCACCGCCTCACGCCAGCCATCGCGCGCAGCGGTCTCTTCGGCATACGGGAAGTGGCGGCGGAAGCAGTAGCGGCAATGCACTGCGCAGCTGCCGGTGGCGATCAGCAAGGCCCGGCCGCGGTACTTCTGGATCACCCCGGCGGCGGTCTTGGCGGCGGCATCGCCCACCGCGTCCAGGCCGAAGCCCGGCACCGGCTGCATTTCCGCGTCCAGCGGCAGCACCTGGCGCAGCAACGGGTCGTGGAGATCGCCATGCCGCATCCGCGCCACGAACGCGCGCGGCACCCGCAGCGGGAACTGCGCAGCGGCGGCATCGCTGATCGCCGCCGCCTGCGCATCCAGGCCCAACAGTTCCAGGAGCACGCGCGGGTCGCGCACGGCGTCGCGCCACTGCTGTTGCCAGCGCGAGGGCTGCAGGGCAGGGGGCGGAGATGGCTGTAAGGCGAGGGGGGCTGCGGTTATCATGTGCGGTCACAAAACCAATGCCCGCCGGTTGCGGCGGGCGCCCCATTCTAATCCGACCTGCCACCGTGTGGCGGGTCGTGGTCTTATCGAGGAGCTGCACCATGGCCACTGTTGGCATGAACGACGTCAAGAACGGCATGAAGATCCTGGTCAATAACGAGCCGGCGGTCATCACCGAGACCGAATACGTCAAGCCGGGCAAGGGCCAGGCCTTCACCCGCATGAAGTACCGCTTCATCAAGTCCGGACGCGTGGTCGAAATGACCATGAAGGCCACCGACGATGTGGAAGTGGCCGACGTGGTCGATACCGACATGCGCTACCTGTACAGCGATGGCGAGTACTGGCACTTCATGGACCCTGAAACCTTCGAGCAGGTGCAGACCGACAAGGCCGGCATGGGCGGCGCCGACAAGTGGCTCAAGGGCGAGGAAGATTGCATCGTGACGTTGTGGAACGGTGCGCCGATCTGGGTGCAGCCGCCGAATTTCGTCGAACTGAAGATCACCGAGACCGACCCGGGCGTGCGTGGCGACACCTCCGGTGGTGGCGGCAAGCCGGCCACGCTGGAAACCGGCGCGGTGGTGCGCGTGCCGTTGTTCGTCAATCAGGACGAAATCATTAAGGTCGACACCCGTTCGGGCGAATACTCGGCGCGCGTCAAGTAATCCAGATGCGCCTGGGACGCCAGTCCGGCCGAGCAGTACGCAATACAGGTGTCCTGATGGCGCTCGGAGCAGCTAACAACACGACTGCGCAGCTGCCAGGCGGGCGCGGCCGGTGCCCGGAATCGGCATATCCCACGCGGGCACTGCGGTTCCGGTGCGCCGTCCGCACCCACCTGACGACTGCTCGCTACGGGGTGTTGGCCGCTCTCAGTGGCACGCGTATGGCGTGCCCGGTGTTTGCGCACACCGCTGACACCCACGCCTGGCGCCGACTGCCAACTTGGTGACCTCCACCACCGTCAAGGATGCGGACGACAGCGAACGCACGCGCCGCCAACGTCAGGTGCCGCGCTACGACGGCACGCGGTATGTGCCTGTGTCACGCTCCGACGACTCCTGGCCGTTTGGCAACTAACTTTTTCAATGGATCCGCTCATGACCAATGCCCCGCCCGAACCCTGCGACCTGCTGATCGAGGCCGGCTATGTCGTGCCGATCGAGCCGCATGCGGTGGTACTGGAAGACCACGCCGTTGCGGTCAGCAACGGGGCGATCGTCGCGATCCTGCCGACCGCCGAAGCACGCGCGCGTTTTGCGCCCAAGCAGACCGTATCCCGCCCGGAGGCTGCGTTGATGCCGGGCCTGGTCAATGCGCATACGCATAACCCAATGACGCTGCTGCGCGGCATTGCCGACGACTTGCCGCTGATGGTGTGGTTGCAGCAGCACATCTGGCCGGTGGAAGCGGCGGTGATCGGGCCAGAGTTCGTGGCCGACGGCACCACGCTGGCGATCGCAGAAATGCTGCGTGGCGGCACCACCTGCGTTAACGAAAACTACTTCTTCGCCGATGTGCAGGCGGCGGTGTACAAGCAGCATGGCTTCCGTGCGCTGGTGGGTGCGGTCATCATCGATTTCCCCACCGCGTGGGCATCGTCTGACGACGAATACTTCGCGCGCGCCGGCGAATTGCATGACCAGTGGCGCGACGATCCGTTGATCAGCACCGCGTTCGCGCCGCATGCGCCGTACACCGTGAACGATGCCAACTTCGAACGCGTGCGCATGCTGGCCGATCAGCTCGACATCCCGGTGCATCTGCATACGCACGAAACTGCGCAGGAAGTAGCCGATTCGATCAAGCAATACGGCCAGCGCCCGCTGGCGCGACTGGATCGTCTGGGCCTGGTCAACGACCGTCTGATCGCGGTGCACATGACCCAGCTCACGGATGCGGAAATCCATCTGTGCGCCGAGCGCGGCGTCAGCGTGGTGCATTGCCCAGAGTCCAATCTCAAGCTTGCCTCTGGTTTCTGCCCTGCGTGCGCGCTGCAGCGTGCCGGCGTGAATCTGGCCATCGGCACCGACGGCTGCGCCAGCAACAACGACCTGGACATGTTCAGCGAGAACCGCACGGCCGCGATCCTGGCCAAGGCCGTGGCCAACGATGCGACCGCGCTGGATGCGGCCACCACCTTGCGCGCGGCCACCCTGGGCGGCGCGCGTGCCTTGGGCTTCGGCGACACCATCGGTTCGATCGAAATCGGCAAGCAGGCCGACCTGATCTGCGTGGATCTGGCCGCACTGGAAACCCAGCCGCTGCATCATGTGTTGTCGCAACTGATCTACTCGGCCGGCCGCCATCAGGTGACCGATGTGTGGATCGCCGGCAAACCCAAACTGGTGCAGCGCGAGCTCATCGACATGGATCCCGCCGCCCTGGTCGCCAACGCGCGGCAGTGGCGCGAACGCATCCGCAACGTCCGCGCCTGAGCGCGCGTCACCGCATCACGGAGCCTCCGCATGAATTCGAATACGCAACCCACGTCCGGCAATTTTCATCAGAGCGAGCTGGATAAATTCGCCGCGCTGGCCAACCGCTGGTGGGATGCCGACGGCCCGCAGAAGCCGCTGCACGCTCTCAATCCGGTACGGCTGGACTATGTGTCGGCGCGGCTCGAGCTTGCCGGTGCGCGTGTGCTCGATGTCGGCTGCGGTGGCGGCCTGCTCAGCGAGTCGATGGCGCGTCTGGGCGCGCAGGTCACCGCAATTGACCTGGCGCCGGAGCTGGTCAAGGTAGCGCGTCTGCACAGCCTGGAATCCGGTGTGCAGGTCGATTATCGCGTGCAATCGGTGGAAGACCTCGCTGCCGAACAGCCGGGCAGTTTCGATGCGGTGACCTGCATGGAAATGCTGGAGCACGTGCCGGACCCGACCGCGATCATCCGCGCCTGCGCCAGCCTGCTCAAGCCCGGCGGCAAGCTGTTCCTGTCCACGCTCAATCGCACCCCGGCCGCATTCGCGCTGGCTGTGGTCGGCGCCGAATACATCGCGCGTCTGCTGCCCAAGGGCACGCATCACTACAAGGATTTCATCAAGCCGGCCGAGCTTGCCGCGTGGTTGCGCAATGCCCAACTGCAGCTTGAAGACGTCAGCGGCATGCTCTACGAGCCATGGCGCAATCGCGCGCGTCTGTCCTCGCGCACCGAGGTGAATTATTTGGCCTATGCGGTGAAACCGTGATGGACGAGGATGCGAGATTTGGGGTATGGGATTCGCAACGGCGCTTGCTAGGGGTCTCTATGGTCTCGGTGGCATGCCGGACGGTACTCAATTGACTACAGATGTTGCTGTTGTGAGTTTTCCGCAGGCGGTGTTGTTCGATCTGGACGGCACCTTGCTCGACAGTGCGCCGGATATGCTGGCGACGATCAATGCGATGCTGGATGCGCGCGGCCGTGCGCCGATTGCGCTGGCCTCGTTGCGTCCAGTGGTCTCGAAAGGTGCGCGTGCGATGCTCGGCGTGGCCTTTGCCGAGCTCGATGCCGAAGCGTGCGTTGCACTGGTACCGGAATTCTTGCAGCGCTATGAAGGCGTGATCGGCACGCAGTCGCAGCTGTTTGACGGTGTCGAACAGATGCTGGCGCGGCTGGAGAAAGCCGGCTGCGTCTGGGGCATCGTCACCAACAAGCCCGAATATCTGGCGCGCCTGATCCTGCTGCAGTTGGGCTGGGAGCAGCGCTGCGCGGTGTTGATCGGAGGCGACACGTTGTCAGAGCGCAAGCCGCATCCGTTGCCGCTGCTGGTGGCCGCCGAACGTATCGGCGTTGCGCCTGCACAATGCGTGTATGTCGGCGACGATGAGCGCGACATTCTGGCTGCGCGCGCAGCGGCGATGCCTTCGGTCGCCGTGTTGTGGGGTTATCGCCTGGACGAGGACGACCCGTCGCGCTGGCAGGCCGGCGTACTCGTCGACCAGCCGCAGGCGCTTTGGAATGCGGCAATGTGGCCGCAGATCTGATCTCTCTTCGTTTTTTTTCTGGACCCGCCATGAGCCAATCCAGCGCCCTCGACAGTTTTCTCGACAAATGGGCAACCCGCTGGCCGGAATGGTCGGTTGCCGAACCGTTCGTTCCCGAACAGCAACGCCGCCTCGCAACCGCTTGGTTTGCATTGCTGCAGGAATGGGAAGACATCATGAATATCGCCGGCGACCCGTTGCCGGCCGATGCCAAGCTGGCATGGTGGCAACAGGAACTGCGCGACTGGTCGAATCAACGCTCGCGGCATCCGCTGGGGCGCGTGCTGGAGCCAGTGCGTGCGCCGTGGGCACTGCTGGCCGACACCTTGCCGGCGATGCAGGCTGCACGTGTGCAGCCACAGTCGCTGCAGCATGCGCTGGAGGCACTGCGCACATTCGCCGAGGCCGTGGTTGCGGTGGAAGCCGTGCTCTTCGCACGGGCGCGGCCTGGCGATGCCACTGCGGTGGCGGTGCAATGGCTGGACGCACGCCAGCGCGTGGCCGGTGACAGCGCCGCGCCAGGCGGCGTCACCACTGTTACCTGGCGCACGCAGCTGCTACATGCGTGGCCTCGCAAGCCGGCATTGGCACGGCCGCATCGGGTGTGGTCGCGCCTGGCACGGTTGCGTCTGCAGCGCGAACTGGGCGGCAAGCCTGCCTACCCGCCGCCGGTGCAGCAGCTATGGCATAGCTGGCGCGCAGCTAGCGGCGCGGACTGAGCGCAAGCGATATGGCTGCACGGCCGCAACGTGCAAGCGCACGCATGTGTCCTGCGGGCTGCCGGACAGGCCCGTTGCATTGTTGGGTTCGGACCGATGGCTTGCTGCGACCGGCAGATCGCAGCAAGCGTTGCATCACATGCGACTGCCTTGGCGCTCAGCGCGGTGGATTCAAATCGGCGAATCCGGCAGCACCGAGTGATAGGCAATGAAGGCGTCATTGCATTGCAGTGGCGTGCCCGGGCCGGGTTTGCCCTGCAGCTGCACATCGTTGGGCACCGATTCGGTCAGCTGATCGTAAAAGCTCACCGGGCCGCCCTTGAAGGTGAAGTGCGTCGCACCTGGATTGCTCGCAGGCCCGCCGAAATGCGGCTGCGCGAAGCTCACCTTGCCGCCTTCCAGCACGACATTGTCCAGCGAGATGGTGATCGGCCGGGTAGTGCCGGCATCGCGATACCCATAGAAACTCAGTTCGCCGCCACCCAGGGTGGTCGAACCCAGCGAATGTACGTGACTGAGCGAAATGCCGTTGAACTGCGGGGGCGCGGCGCGGGTGGCCGGATTGGCGTAGTTGGCATCGAACACCAGTGGCCGCGCAACCCCGCGCATGCAGATGTTCTCGAAGCTGATGTCGTAGACCTGGCCGCCGCGGGAGGCGTCGGACTTGATGCGCAGGCCATTGGCCGAGTACGGATCGCGCTGCACATCGTTCGCGTTGAAGCCGTCGATGCTCAAGCCGCGCACGGCGATATGGCGCATTCCCGAGTCGGTTTCGCTGCCCAGCGAAAAACCATGGGTGTAGTAGAACTGGTTGTAGGCGAACAGCATGTTTTCCGAGGCGATGCTGCGCTTGCTGTTGGCGTGCGCCTTGATCGCCACACCGTCATCGCCGGTGCCGATGTACGAGTACGCCAGCAGCACATTCTTCGACTGGCCCGGGTCGACGCCATCGGTGTTCTTGGCAGTCTCCGGCGTGAAGCAGGTCGCGTGCGGATTGACGTCCGGTGTGCTGCCTGCCGGGCATCGGTAGCCGGGACGCGAATAGACCAGGCTGGGCGCCAGAATCTTGATGCCCCACACGGTCAGGCCCACTACGTTGTCGCTGATGACATGGAAATTGGGCGAGTTCTCCAGGGTGATGTCGTACAAGGTGACGTCGGTGCTGTCGTCGATCTGCAACAGGCGCGGCACGTGCTGGCTCAGGCCCTTGGTGACGTTGAGATAGGCAAGATCCCACCAGCTGGCCTTGCCGGCATTGGGCCCGGCAGTGAGCGTGCTGCCGCCACGGCCGTCGATCTTGCCGGCGCCGACAATGGCGCTGTTGGCCGTGTCGGAGAGATGGATCAGCGGACGACACGACTTGGCCTTGTCGCTGGTGGCGGTGCCGCAGGTGCCCAGGCCGTTGTCGTAGTCCTGCGGATTGCGCGAGCCGAACAAGGTGACGCCGCGGTCGATCCATAGCGTGACCCCGCTCTTGATGGTCAGCGGCCCACTGAGCACGCCGGATTCGCCGGCATCGCCGGGGACAAGACGCACTGCGCTGCCGGCAGGGCAATCGTCGATGGCCGCCTGCAGGCGCGCGGTATCGCGCTTGGAGTGGGCCGGATCCTGATCCAGCGTATCCAACGAACCGGCCACTGGCCTCAGTGCGGCTTTTAGCGTGGCGCAGATCTGCGTCGGCAAGGTCGGCTGCTGGACCACGCCCCAACGAGTGGAGATGCTGTGCGCGGTGTCGGGCACATCCTGCCCGTGCGGCCGCGCTGCGCCGGCCTGCAAGCTTGTCATGCCGAACAAAGCGAGCGTCAGTGGTGCGACGGCGGAAGAATTGAAAGGAGATCGCATTGGGGGGGGAGTGCTCCGATGGGGTGCGGCGACCGTACGATCTGCGCGCAGCAGCGATACGTTGCATGACAGCCGTGTCACCGTGCCTGGTGCGCCGGGCTTGCAGTGCAGGTATCCATGTTGCGACGTCGATTGCGCAAGCGAGCGGCAAGCCTGGCGCCTCATGTGGTCGGCTGACGTCGGAGGGGCGAACTCGACGCCGCGTCCCCGAAGTCATCAATGCAGTGCCCATTCCATTCAAGCGTTGCCATCGGGCAAGCGGATGCGCGGTAAACACCATCGCCTGTTGGCAGACCGCATCACGCGGATTGCCAACAGGCGATGAGTGCGGCGCTACACCGAAACGTTGCTGCCAGGGCGCTGCAAAAAAACGCAGCTGTCGTGGCGATTGGTCAGTCGGCGGCCCCGGCTCCGGTATTGCCGTACTCGTAAAAGCGGTTCGCCGAATTGGTGCAATTGCTGCTGCAATACGGTCGGCTGACCGTCGATGCATGCCATGGCGCGGTCTTGCGGATATGGCTGCCCAGGGTTGAATCACGCACCGTCACCTGGCCGTTGGGCGATGTGCCGTTGACGTAGGAGCTCAGGCTGCCGACGCCTTCGTCCCAGGCACGTCCAAGATAGGTGTTGTTGTCCGGAGAGCCGGAGACACCGGTAAAGCTGCTGTTGATCGCCAGAAAACCGTAACTGCTGCCGGGCCGCGTGCTGGGTGCGAAAATATAGCCGCCGCGGCTGCTGCCCAGGCGTGCGCCGGTGGAACGGATGGTGGCACCATCGAAAACGCCGACACCGGAGCCGAAGATGAAATCGACATCACCCTCGATGGTGCTGCTCTTGAAATAGGCGCGGATCACATTGGACGCACTGGTCGCGCTGATCAACAAGGTGTCCTGGTTGCCGGTAACCAAGACATCTTGGAAGTTGGCCTTGTCGCCTCGCACTGCCAGCGCCACCGCGGATTGATTGTTGTCGGTGTAGGTGCCTTCCACATAGTTGTTGTCCACGCGTAAGTGGCGCGCCTCGAAATTCGCCGCGCGCACCGTGACCGTCGCGCTGTTGGAGGTGCCTACCGTGGTGGCCGACGCATTGCTCGCACACGGGTGGCTTGCGGTACCGGCGGGCTTTGGAGTGGGGTTGGCGTTGTTGAAGCGGATGATGGTGTCGCCGGTATTTGTGCCAAGCCCGAACAGCGTCAGCGGTGGCGCATCGCTCGGCACGCAGACCAACTCGGTGTAGGTGCCCGCTTTGATGCTGATGTAGCGACGCGTTTTACCGCCTGCAGCGACGGCAGCATCGATGGCAGATTGCACGGTGCGGTAGCGCGTGGAGCCGTCGGCTGCCACCGCAGAGTCGGCACTGAGCAGGGCGACACCGGCGGTGGGGTTCCAGTTGTCAGTCACCAATGCGTTGATCGGCCCGGCCTTGGCCAAGGCTTTGGCGATCGTGTAAGTGCTTGCTTCGCTGCTGGTGAGTTGCGGTCGCGTGGCGGTGCCGGTCAGTGCCAGTGCAGTGGCGCTAACAAGGCTCAGCACTGCGGCAGCGAGACAGGTCGTACGGATGTGCGATGCGGACATGTGATGGCGCTCTCTCTCTCAGAAGGGGACGCGTGCGCAACGCAATACGCGGCAGATGCCAGGCGATCCAGGAGCGACCAATCAGCCGTAGCGCGCTCGCCTGACAGGCAATCGCAACAGCGTCCGGCCGCTTCAGGTCGCCAAGCAATGCAGCGCAACTGCAACGAGGGCCGTTGCCATGCGCGGTGATCGTTCGTGCCGCATGAGCGGCCGGTTGATCCTACTGCCGTGTTCGTTCTTCGGCTGGTGAGGGACGCGTCAATGTGCTGGATCTGCGAGTTGGTCACGCTTTGCAACGCGATACTGTCGCAACCGGCCGCGCGCAGGAGCAAAAGATATTGCGGGTGCACAATTGCAGCGGCGTTCGGCAGGTATGCATGTCCTCACGTGCCGTGGGCGCGTCGCCTCTCAGACTGACCTTTCCGCGTACGACGCGCATGTCAGGAATCGAGATGGCAGACAGCAAAGAGTTGCAGGAAAAATTCTGGAAGGCGCTCAAGTCCGATCGCACCGTGATGCTGGGCCTGGACGGTGTCGAAGACGGTCACGCGCGCCCGATGACTGCGCAGATCGAAGGCGATAGCGGTGGCCCGATCTGGTTCTTCACCTCCAGGGACAATGCCTTGATTTCGATGCTGGGGCAGGGCCGTCGCGTCATCGGCGCCTTCAGCAGCAAGGGCCATGATTTGTTTGCCAGCATCAGCGGCTCGCTGATAGAGGACACCGATCCGGCCGTGGTCGAGCGTTTGTGGAACCCGTACGTCGCGGCATGGTACGAAGGCGGCAAGGACGATCCCAAGTTGGCGCTGTTGCGTCTGGACGCCGACCACGCACAGATCTGGCTCAACGGGTCCAGCCTGCTCGCCGGCATCAAGGTGTTGTTCGGCGTGGACCCGAAGAAGGATTATCAAGACAAGGTGGCGGACGTCCCGCTGCGTTGATGTCAACGCGCACATGCGGCCCACCTGGCCGCCTGTGCGCGATGATGTCCTTGCACCGTGGTCATCGACGTGCACCGACAGCGCGTGTAGCGCTCGCATGGCGTTACATGCATTGAAGCGCGTGGTGGGGCCGTCCGCGCGATGTGCCAGTCGGCGCCCTGTTGCACGCGCCCACGCGGGGCTGATCTGCGCTTCACCGGCACACAACAGCGGACGGCGCAATGATCGTCTGCCAAGGCACAGCGCACCTGAGTCGCAGTGCTCAACCAGGAGACTGACATGCAGCAGATCGAAATCGGCCAGATGATATTTTTGCGCGACGGCGAGGTTGGCGTTGGCGCGGTGCGTGAGATTCGCCACGACGCTGCCGAGCTGGTGATCAATATCGAGAACGGTGGCGATTTCGTGCTGCCGGCATCGGCGGTACGCGATGTGCATTCCGGCAAGGTAGTGCTGGAGGTCGATCGGTTACCCGAGAACGTGCGCAATGCACTGCGTCATGTGCATGACAGCGAGCTGCAGACCAGCACGTATGCCGCAAGCAATCCGCAAGATGGCGCGCTGCCGTAAGCGTCATGTACATCGATGATGCAGGTCGCCGTGCGCTTGATCACCGAGCTGCGTAATGGATGCGCAATTGGAACTGTCGACGCAGTGCATGTTGCATCGCGATCCGATCGCTCCGGTGGGCGGCCATTCGGCAGGGTGACTTCCGGGCGGCGCCAGATGCTCGGCTAATGTTTACCGTCGGACTCCACCATCGCGGGATCCGGCATGAAATTCGTCAGTTTAGCCATCGCAGTGTCGTTGCTTGCCGCATTCGACGTGGGTGCATTCGATTCGCCAGCGACCACCGCATCGGGCGAGGAACGCGAGGTGCGAGAAGCCGATACACGATTCTGGACTGCCTACAACGCCTGCGACATGGATGGCATTGGCGAGCTGGTCACCGCGGACATCGAGTTCTACCACGACAAGACCGGACTCACGAGCTCACGTGCGGCCGTGGTCGATTCCTTGCGCAAAGGGCCTTGCGCCGATCCGACATCGCGATTGCGACGCGAGCTCATCGATGAAAGCCTGGCGTTCCATCCACTCAAGGACGGCTATGCGATCTTGTCGGGCCGCCACCGTTTCTACGTGCACCGGCGCGATCAGCCAGAACGCCTGGATGGGCAAGCCGATTTCACCACCGTGTGGAAACGCGACAGCGGGCGCTGGCGCATGCATCGCGTGCTCAGCTACGCGCATGCACCCGTGGCGTATGTGCCCGCCTCTGTCACGGTCATGCTGCCGGCCGCGACCCTGGCGCGCTATGCCGGCCGTTACCATTCGCACCGCGCCGGCAACATTGCGGTGACCGTCGATGGAAACCACCTGAAACTGGTTGCCGGCAGTTTCGTGGCCACGCTCTATCCCGAATCGACGACGCGTTTCTTTGCGATCGAGCGCGATATCCGCTTCGATTTCGAGATGAACGATGGTGTGCATCCAACATCGCTGGCCGTTTACGAGAACGGAGTCGTCACTGAGCGGGCATTGCGCGAAAGATGATCGCACGCAGTTTGTCATCGGCCTGTCCGCATCCCAGGCTCGCGGCAAGGCTTGTTATGCGTGACGCGGGGTACACACTCGGCTAGCTGCCTTGCTCAAGACCGATTCCATATCCGTCGGCCAGAACGTCATGCATCCGGCAACAGGAACGTGCGCGGAGCGGCATCGGCAGGCCCGGCCGACGGCAGCGCCGGTTGTTCCGCTTCATCCTTGAGTTGCACACCGGACAACTTGCGTCGGAATGATTCGCGCAACAGAAACGCAAGTTTATGCGTGGCATCGGCGTAACTCAGTCCTTCGGCGCGGATATTGGAGATGCAGTTGCGGGCGGCATCGGTCAAGCCGACGCGCGGCGTGTAGGTGAGATACAGGCCGAGACTATCGGGCGAACTCAGTCCCGGCCGCTCGCCGATCAAGACGATCACGGCGCGCGCGTCGAGCAGCTCGCCGACCTCGTCGCCAATGGCGACGCGTCCTTGTGCAACCAGCACTACCGGTGCCAACGACCAGTCTTGCTGCACGGCCAGGGCATCGATCTGTTCGAGCATGTTCGCCGCATGCCGATGTACCGCCAACGCAGAGAGCCCGTCAGCGACCACCACCGCGACATCATGCCCGCCGCCATGAACGGCGGTGAGTCCGCGCAGATGCGTGGCAGCGTCGTCGGCCAGGCGACGGCCCAGATCCGGGCGTTGCAGATAGGTGTGCCGGTCCACCGCAGCGCTGTGCAACAGAATGCTGCGGCGCCCGCGTTGTTCCAGCGCGGCCTGCAGTGGCGCCGGGTCGAATGCCAGATGCACCGCATCGCGCGCCTGCGCATGCGCCAGCTGAAAATCCAGATGGGCTGCGGTGGGCAGGCTGGTGCCGACCCGTCCGAGTGCGATGCGCGCAGGGGTGAGCTGGCGCAGTTGCGCCCAGGCATCGTGCGGGGAGGCTGTCGGCTCGCTCATTGCGGCGTCCTACTGGGGAAGTGCGACAGCGCGCGGCGAAATGCCGCGGGCACCTCGCTGCCCAGTGCAAACCGTCCGTCCTCGTGCAGTCGCAGGATGCCTTGCAGCTCCAGCCATTGCTCGAATTCAGGCGCCGCTCGCAGGCCAAGGGCCTGACGCGCATACAGCGCATCGTGGAATGAGGTGGTCTGGTAGTTCAGCATCACATCGTCCGAGCCGGGAATACCCATGATGAAATTGATGCCGGCGGTGCCGAGCAGGGTCAGCAAGACATCCATATCGTCCTGGTCGGCTTCGGCATGGTTGGTGTAGCAGATATCGCACCCCATCGGCACGCCAAGCAATTTGCCGCAGAAGTGATCCTCCAACCCCGCACGGATGATCTGCTTGCCGTCGTAGAGATACTCCGGGCCGATGAAGCCGACCACGGTGTTCACCAGCAACGGTTTGAACTGTCGTGCTACCGCATAGGCGCGCGCTTCGCAGGTCTGTTGATCAACGCCGTGATGCGCATTGGCCGACAGCGCGCTGCCCTGGCCGGTTTCGAAATACATCACGTTGTCGCCGACACCGCCGCGTCGCAGCGACACGCCTGCCTCATAGCCTTCCTGCAACAGCGCCAGGTTGATGCCGAAGCTGGCATTCGCCGCCTCCGTGCCTGCGATGGACTGGAACACCAGATCCACCGGTACGCCGCGGTTGATCGCCTCGATGGTGGTGGTGATGTGCGCCAGCACGCACGACTGCGTGGGGATCTGGTAGCCGGTGATCACCGCATCGAGCATGCGCAACAACGCAGTGGTGGCCGCCAGGCTATCGCTTGCCGGATTGATGCCGATCACCGCATCGCCATTACCGTACAACAGCCCGTCGAGCACGCTGGCGGCAATGCCGGTGGCGTCGTCGGTGGGATGATTGGGTTGCAGGCGGGTGGACAGCCGCCCGCGCAACCCCAAGGTATTGCGAAAGCGCGTGACCACGCGGATCTTCTGCGCCACAAGAATCAGGTCCTGCACGCGCATCAGCTTTGACACGGCGGCCACCATTTCCGGAGTCAGTCCGGGTGCTAGTGTGGCCAGCGCGGCTTCGTCGGCTTGCGCGCTCAGCAACCAATCGCGAAAGCCACCGACGGTGAGGTGCGCAACAGTGGCGAATGCGTTGGCGTCGTGCTGGTCGACGATCAGCCTGGTGACTTCATCGGTTTCATAGGGCACTACCGCTTCATCGAGGAAATGGCGCAACGGCAGATCCGCCAGCGCCATCTGCGCCGCCACACGCTGTCGCTCCGAGTCGGCCGCAAGCCCGGCCAGTTGATCGCCCGAACGCGTCGGCGTTGCCTTGGCCAGCAGGGTCTTCAGATCGGCAAAGCGGAACTGCTCGCCGCCAACGGTGCATGCAAAGCCGCTCATCTGCTGTTGGCCACAGTCGAGGCCTGGCTGCGCAGGCTCAGCACGCAACACAGCGCGCCGAACAGCAGCAGGCCGACGAAGATCAACGCCACGATCGGGTTGAACCACCCCATCGCCACCAGACAGACCAGCGCGAGCAACAGCGCAATCGCCGGTACCACCGGATACCCAGGTGCGCGGAAGCTGCGCTCCAGACCTGGCTCGCTGCGCCTTAGCTTGAACAAACTGAGCATGCTCATCACATACATCACGATCGCGCCGAACACCGACATGGTGATCATTGCCGCAGTCAACGACATGTCCTGGATCTTGACCACGCTGTCGCTGCAGATCGCGGCAATGCCGATGACGCCGCCGGCCAGGATCGCGCGATGCGGCGTGCGGAACCGCGACAGCTTGGCCAGTCCATGCGGCAGGAAGCCGGCACGCGCCAGCGCAAAGAATTGCCGCGAATAACCCAGGATGATGCCGTGGAAGCTGGCCACCAGCCCGAACAGACCGATCCACACCAGCATGTGCAACCAGGTGGAACTGTTGCCGACCACCGCCTTCATCGCCTGCGGCAGTGGATCGTTGATGTTGGAGAGCTGGCGCCAGTCGCCGACGCCGCCGGCGAACACCATCACCCCAAGCGCCAAGATCACCAGCGTGAGAATGCCGGCGATGTAGGCGCGTGGAATCGTGCGCTTGGGATCTTTGGCTTCTTCGGCCGCCATCGCTGCGCCTTCGATCGCCAGAAAGAACCAGATCGCAAACGGAATCGCCGCAAAGATTCCCGAAATGGCCGCCGGTCCGAACACGTCGCTGCCGGCCCAACCATTGGCAGCGAAGCGCGCCACACTGAAACCCGGCGCCACCACACCCATGAAGACCAGCAGTTCGATCACTGCCAGCAACGTCACGATCAGCTCGAAGGTGGCCGCAATCGCCACGCCGACGATGTTCAAGCTCATGAAGACCAGGTACGCGCCGATCGCTGCGATGCGCGGATCCAGCGTGGGGTACTGGACATTCAGATAGGCCCCGATCGCCATCGCGATGGCCGGTGGCGCGAAGACGAATTCGATCAAGGTGGCCAGGCCCGCCAGCATCCCGCCATAGGTGCCGAACGCGCGCAGGCTGTAGGCGAACGGCCCGCCGGCATTGGGAATGGCGGTGGTCAGTTCGGTAAAGCTGAAGATGAAGCAGGTGTACATCACCGCGACCAACAACGTGGTCACCAGAAAGCCGAGCGTGCCGGCGGTGCCCCAGCCGTAACTCCAGCCGAAGTACTCACCGGAAATGACCAGCCCCACGGCGATGCCCCACAGTTGCCAGGTGCCCAGGGTCGGTTTGAGTTGCTCGTTACGCATGTCGCACATCTCCTGCAGTCGGGGGAGGGGAGATGAAGCACGCCCGACGCGGAAGCGAAGGACCGACCGTCAGCAGCCGAGCGGCCACATGCAGCGACGCTCGACGGTCGTTCCGGTTATACCCCAAAGCCCGTCAGCGAACACAAGCACAACGGGTAGGTCGCCGCTGACCGGGGTGTGCAGCGTTCGGCGCAACGGCCGGCTGCGGGATCGGACCATCGAGCGTAAGCCCTTCTCCTACGCCAGAGGGGCGGGATGAGGGGACGGCCGCTCATCAGGCTCACCGCCGTCGAGCGCGCACGTGCACATATCCAAGCAACGCACCAATTACAGCATGTGCCGACACGAGCGTCGCAAGCGCATCCGCACATCGTCGATGACGTTGGTGACACGCTAACGAACGCCTGCAGGCCAACAGCGACGGCATACCGGGTAAGTCGCGGGGTACGCACGTTTTCGCTAGCCGATCACTTGGCTATGCCTGCCTCTATCCAGCGGTCGCCGCGCGCATTCACTTACCGCGCGCAAGCACCAACATCGGCTTGACCGGCTATCGCGCCGTGCAGCAAAGAAGCGCAGCAACATCTCTCGTCCGCGCCACTGCACATCACAACGGCAATCCCCGAACGCTCTACTTCGTCCGCTCAAGCACCAACAACGGGTCGATGCGCACATCGAACCAATTCATTCCCCAATGCAGATGCGGCCCGGTCGCGCGGCCGGTAGCACCGACGGCAGCGATGACCTGGCCTTGCTCGACCCGATCACCCACCTTCACGTCGATGCGCGACAAGTGCAGAAAATTCGAACTCACGCCAAAGCCGTGATCCAGCAGCACCGTGCCACCGGTCAGATATAGATCGGGTGCTGCGAACGTCACCACGCCGGCGGCCGGTGCTTTCACCGGCGTGCCGGTGGGCACGGCAATATCCATGCCCGAGTGGCCAGCGCCGGGCTGGCCGTTGTACACGCGTGCATTGCCGAAGCGACCGCTGATGCGACCTTGCACCGGCCAGATAAAGGGCTGAGCAAAATCCGTGCGCGCGTCATCGCGATCGCGCGCCGCTGTGACCTGCGCCTGTTCGCGTTTGATGCGCGCAGCAATGTCGGCCGGTGGATTGACCGTCTTGGGCGGCACGCCATTGATGCGCTCCACCGGCCAGTCGCGCGGTGTCACTGCAATGCTGACGGTCTGTGTGCTGCCATCGGGCTGGATGATCTGTACCTGTAATGGCCCGGTGGCATCGCGGCCAATACCGAACACCACGCTGCCATAACCACTCACACGCAGGGTGCGGCCGGCGTACTGCACCTTGCTACCCGCCGGCACCTTGCCGATCACCAGCGCACCTTGCGAGGCGCTTTGCGGAAACACAACATCAGCCGCGGGTGCTGTTTGCGCCTCAGCGTGGCCAGCAACCAGCGACACGCGTGCCAGGATCAACCAAGCACCCAACAGGGGGGCACGCATCAGCGGTTGAAGGTCAGGCGCTGGCCGGCAGCGCTGCCCACCAACTGCTCGCCGTCCCATACCTGCTGGCCATTGACCCAGGTTGCGGCAATGCGCGAACGGAAGGTGGTGCCTTCAAACGGCGACCAGCCGCACTTGGACAACACCTGCTCGCGCTTCACTGTAAACGGCGTGTTGTCGATCATCACCAGATCGGCGAAGTAACCTTCGCGCAGGAAGCCCCGTTCTTCCACATCGAACAATTGCGCGGGTGCATGCGCGAACTTCTGCACGATGCGGGTGATCGGCAGCTTGCCTTCATGCACCAGCTCCAGCGCCGCGACCAGCGCGTACTGCACCAGCGGCAGGCCCGAGGGCGCCTGCGCATAGGGCTTCTGCTTTTCTTCCCAGGTGTGCGGGGCGTGGTCGGTGGCCAGCACGTCGATGACGTCTTCGGCCAGCGCATTGATGAGTGCCAGGCGATCTTCGGCGTTCTTGATCGCAGGATTGCACTTGATCAGATTGCCCAGCCGCGCGTAATCGCTGCGATCGAAGCGCAGGAAGTGGATACAGGTCTCGGCGGTGATGCGCTTGCGCAGCTTGCCGTCGGCATCCACCAGTGGGCCGGCTTCGAACAACGACAGCTCGTCGGCGGTGGAGATGTGCAGCACATGCAGGCGGGTGTTGTGCTTGCGCGCCAGCGACACCGCCAGTTGCGACGACTTCAGACAGGCTTCGCGTGAACGGATGTCCGGATGCATCTCCGGGGTCAGCGCATCGCCGTATTTTTCCTTGTACTGCGCCATCGTCGCATCGATGGTCGGGGTGTCTTCGCAGTGGGTGATGATCGGCGTGGGCGCGTCGCGGAAGATGGCGTCCAGCGTTTCCGGGTTATCTACCAGCATGTTGCCGGTAGAGGCGCCCATGAACACCTTGATGCCCGGTGCGGTCTTGGGGTCTAGCGACTGGATGTGAGCCAGGTTGTCGTTGCTGGCGCCCATGTAGAAGCCATAGTTGGCCCAGGCGCGCCCGGCGGCCGCATCGTACTTGGCCTGCAGCGCAGCGGCGTCCAGGGTCGGCGGATTGGTGTTGGGCATGTCCATGAAGCTGGTCAGGCCACCAGCGACAGCGGCGCCGGATTCGGTCGCGATGTCGCCCTTGTGCGTCAGGCCGGGCTCGCGGAAGTGGACCTGGTCATCGATCATCCCTGGCAGCACCCAGCGTCCTGCAGCGTCCACAACGGTATCGCCAGGGGCAGGGGTGATCCTGCTGTCGATCTTGGCGATGCGGCCGCCCTCGATCAGGAGATCAGCGTCGAACTCCTTGCCTTCATTGACCAAGCGGGCATTGACGATGACGGTTCGGCTCATGGATGAGGTCCTTTGCAACTGCAGGAAGAAGAGGGGGAGGAGGGGGAGGAGGGGGAGGAGGGGGAGGAGGGGGAGGAGGCGGGCGCGTCCGGCACCGGATCGAACCCGCCCGGATGGAAGGGATGGCAGCGGCCGAGCCTGCGTGCGGCAAGCCAACTGCCGCGCAGGGGGCCGAAGCGGCCGATGGCGGTCATCGCGTACTCCGAACAGCTGGGCGCAAAACGGCAGCGCGGCCCGAGCAAGGGGCTGATGAACACCTTGTAGAAGCGCAGCAGCGCGATGAGCAGGCGTGAGATCACTTGCCAATGATATGACACTTGCATTAATAGGTGGTTGCCGGGGGTCCGCAGGGTACGTTATAAAGGCCCGCTTTCCCGGGCCCCGGGGGAACCAAGGATGAGCGTTTCGTGGCTGCTAAAAAACCTGCAAAAAAGGCCGTAGAGGCCGCCAAGAAGTCCGCCAAACCCGTTGCGAAAAAGGCAGCGGCGCCTGCCGCTGCGAAACCGGCCGCCAAGCCGGCGACCAAGCAGCCGGCTGCCAAAAAGGCACCTGCGAAGAAGGCCGCTGCCAAGCCGGCGCCGGCTTCCAAGACCGCCGCGTCCGCAGCCCCCAAGCCAGTGAAACCCGTCGCTAAGAGTGCTGCCAAGCCGGCGGCGAACAAGAAGGCAGCTCCGGCTGCCGCCAAACCGGCTGCCAAGCCGGTGGCGTCAAAGTCCGTACCGAAGCCGGCCACCAAGCCGGCTCCGGCCAAGTCAGTCCCGGTCAAGGCTGAAAAGCCCGCGCCCGCACCGGCCCCCAAGGCCGTCCCTGCGAAGCCGGCCAAGCCTGCGACCCCGCCACTCAAGAATCCCGTGCCCGTTTCGAAATCTTCCGCAAAAACGCCAACCAAAACCGAAGCCCCCGCCAAGCCTGCCGCGACCCGTCCGGTCGGCAAGGTGGCTGTGGCCGTGACGGCCAAATCCTCTAGCCCGACGCCCAAGACCAAGTACAAGGTGGTCGAGTACAAGACCGACGAAGCGACCGGTCGCCCGATCCTGCCGCAGGGCTACAAGCCTGCCGCGGACGAGGAGTACATGAACAAGTTGCAGCAGGAATACTTCCGTCAGCGCCTGCAGAGCTGGCGTAACGAGATGGTGGAGGAATCCAAGCAGACCATCGAAAACCTGCGCGAAGAAGTCCGCGACATCGGCGACGAAGCCGAACGCGCCACGCGTGAGACCGAAAACTCGCTGGAACTGCGCGCCCGTGATCGCGCACGCAAGCTGATCTCCAAGATCGACAGCACGCTCAAGCGTCTTGAAGACGGTGACTACGGCTACTGCGTGGACACCGGCGAAGAGATCGGCCTGGACCGCCTGGAAGCGCGTCTGACTGCCGAGCGCACGATCGACGCCCAGGAGCGTTGGGAGCATCTGCAGAAGCAGCAGGGCGACTAATCGTACGTCTGGCTCACTGAAAGACCCCGCCATGCGCGGGGTTTTTTTATGGTCGTTTGGCTTGGTGCATCGGCGTAGGGTCGGCCGCAACGGCGATGCCGACCTGTGGCGGGCCAAAAGCGTTCGGGCGCAGGAGCCAGCCATGCAGCGAGCAGCAGTGTGATGGATGATGATGTGCGTGCTGGCTTGCGCAGTGGCGCACGCGGCACGGCTAGTCCGAACAGATGCCGGAACCGAGCGAGCGGCAGGCGATTCCCGATGCGGTGGCGCACGTGCTCGACGCGCAGTACATCGATCCTGCCATGGCGCAGCGGCAAGGCGTTGCGGCGCAACGCTGCACGCGGCGACGATGCGGCCATTGCCGACCCTGCTGCGTTGGCGCAACGGCTGACAGAAGATGTCCGTGCGGCCTCGCACGACGGTCATTTCTGGATGGAGTGTCAACCCGAGAGGCGCGACAACGTCGCTTTCGACAAGATCGAGCGGATGCCGAGCAATGCGGGTTATTCAATTCATGTGTAGTGGGATCTGCCACGCGACGCGCTGGTGGTAGTGACTGCTTGCAGTTGCATAAGCGTGGCGCCGTCGCGCGCAATTGCATGTGCCGCGACGGCGCCTGACCTTCTGTTACGTGAGTGCTGCCGGTAGCACGAGATCTTGTTGTTCCACCGACGCTAGCAGCGAGCAAGCGCAAACACGCACGCCGCCGTCCAACTCACTGCAGATCGCGCAGATCCAGCTTGCGCAGGCGCGGCGCCTTCCATGCGGTGGTGGCCACCACGCCTAGAGTGACGCAGCCGCCGATCACCACGGCTGGCACCAGGCCGACCAGGCGCGCCATCACGCCGTCGTAGAACGCGCCCAGCTCGTTGGACGAGCCGATGAAGATGCCGTTGATCGAAGAGACGCGCCCACGCATGACATCAGGTGTAGCCAGTTGCAGGATGGTCTGACGCACCACCACCGACACGCCGTCGCACATGCCGTACACCAGCAGGATCGCCGCCGACAGCCAGAAGTGGCGCGACAGCCCGAAGGCGATGGTGCATAGCCCGAAGCCCGCGACCGAGAGCAGCAGGACGCGCCCGGCATTGCGTTGCAGCGGGTGCCGCGCCAGCCTTATGCCGACCACGATCGAGCCCAGTGCCGGTGCACCGCGCAGGATGCCCAGGCCTTCCGGGCCATAGTGCAGGATGTCGTGGATGAAGGCCGGCAGCATCGACACCGCGCCGCCGAGCAGCACCGAAAACATGTCCAGCGCCATCGCGCCCAGCATGATCTGGTTGGACAGCACGAACTGCGCGCCCTCGGCAATGCTGCGGAAGATCGGCGCACGCGGACCCTCGCTGACCGGCTCGCTGACGCGCAACAGCGCCAGTGCCAGGATCGCCAGCATCGCCACGCTGGCGGCCACACCGTAGGCCAGCCCCTTGCCGCCCCAGCCCACCAGCACGCCGCCCAGCGCCGGGCCGATCACCATGCTGACCTGGAAGGTGACGCTACCGATGCTGGCGCCACGCGCGAATGCTTCGCGCGGCAGCGCCCGCGCAAACAAGGCGTTGTAGACCGGCGACAGGAACGAGCGCGCCGCGCCGGTCAGGGAGATGGCGGCATAGATCGGCCATACGCCTTTCACCGGCAACCAGCCTTGCGTGATCGCCAACAACAGCAACGCGGTGGCGGTCAGGCCCAGTACTGCGACCATGCCCAGCCGGCGGCGCGGCAGGTGATCGACCAGGTAGCCGGCAAACGGGGCGATGCAGAAGAACGGCAGGATTTCGGCCAGGCCGATCAGCCCGAGCGAAAGCGGATTGCCGGTGATTTCATAGATATGCCAGCCAACCGTCACGGCGACGATCTGGTACGACAGCATCGCCGCCACGCGGTACAGCAGCACCAGACCAAAGCCTGGATGGGCAAACAGCGTGCGCAGCGAATCGGCGGGCGAGGGTGTTGGCGTGCTCACTGCTGCGCGCGCGCGGTGTCGCGAATGAAAGCCAGCATTGCGGCCACGCCGTTGCTGCGGGTCGGCGACAGATGCTTGGCCAGGCCGATCCCGGCGATGTAGTCCGGCTCGGTCGCAAGGATCTCTTGCGCGCTACGCCCGGAATACACGCGCAGTGCGAGATAAATCAGCCCGGAGACAATGGCCGAATCGCTAACGGCATGGAAGTCGAGCCGCTCGGCATTGCCTTCCGGCACGATCCAGACCATCGACTGACAGCCATGCAGGCGGTGTTCTTCGGTCTTCCAATGTTCCGGGAAGGCGGGCAACTTGCGGCCGAGATCGATCAGGTACTGGTAGCGCTCGGACCAGTCGCCGAAGAAGGAAAACTCCTCGGCAATGGCGGCTTGCGCGTCGGCGGCAGTGGGTTCGAGCGGGAAGGGGGTGGTGGTCATCAAAAATCCAGAATCGGTTGGTGATAGCGCTGCCGGCGACACCGCAATAGTGCCCCTCTCCCTTCGGGGCGAGAAGGCGCGGTTTGCGCGCCACTGACGCGCGTGCCTTGGAGCGCCCGCGCCGTCAGCGCGGGCGCGCGCGCGGAGCGGGGGAGGGTACGGGCGAGGCCTCGCTGGAGTTCGATGCGGGTGGCTTCGCTCATTCTTTCAAAAAACGATACACGTGGCTTCGCCCGCACCCTCATCCGCCCCGTTGGGGCACCTTCTCCCGCGCGCGGGAGAAGGAATCTGACAGACGCAGGCAAGAGGTCAGCTGCGCTTCCAGCGCACGCCTTGCGGGGTGTCTTCGAGCACGATGCCTTCGTCTGCCAGTTGCTTGCGGATGGCATCGGCGCGGGCGAAATCCTTGGCCTTCTTGGCAGCATTGCGTTCTTCGACCAGCACGGTGATGCGCGCATCGTCGCCAGCGTCGGTGCCACGCGAGAACCATGCAACCGGGTCCTGTTGCAGCAACCCCAATGCCATTCCCGCGCCCAGTAATTTCGCGCGCACCGCATGCAGCTCGGTCATACGCGCCGAAGGTTCGCCGGCATGAACCAATTCGTTGCGCAACGCGCGCGCTTCCGACGCGATGCTTGCCATGACGGACAAGGCGAGCGGTGTATTGAGGTCGTCATCCAGAGCGGCCTCCACCTCGGCAGGAATCGTCTTCGATTCCCCTGCATCGCTGCCGCCATCGGCTTCCAGTGCAGCCAGATCCCGCAACGTGCCATACAACCGGTCCAGCGTGTTCTTGGCCTGCTCGATCAAACCATCCGACCAATCCAGCGGTTGGCGGTAATGTGCGCTCAGCAGCGCGTAGCGCAGCGCTTCGGGCGGATGCCTGGCGATCAGGTCGTGCACGGTTTCGATGTTGCCCAACGACTTGCTCATCTTCGCGCCGCTGAAATTGAGCATGCCGTTGTGCAGCCAAAACCGCGCGAAGGTGGCGCCGCCATGCGCGCATTCGCTCTGCGCAATCTCGTTTTCGTGATGCGGAAACTGCAGGTCCACGCCACCGGCATGGATGTCGATGGTGGGGCCCAGATGCGCCGCAGCCATCGCCGAGCATTCAATATGCCAACCCGGGCGGCCGCGGCCCCAGGGCGATTCCCAGCCGGGCAGGTCGTGGCTGGAGGGCTTCCACAGCACGAAGTCGCCGGGATCGCGTTTGTACGGCGCCACGTCCACGCGCGCGCCGGCCAGCATTTCGTCCGGGTCGCGCCGCGAGAGCTTGCCGTAACCGTCGAAGCTGGCCACCGAAAACAGCACATGGCCTTCTGCGGCGTAGGCATGCCCGTTGGCGACCAGCTGCTCGATCATCGCCACGATGTGCGGGATGTGTGCGGTGGCCTCCGGTTCGATGTCCGGCGGCACCACGCCGAGTGCCGCCATGTCCTGCCGGTAGATCGCGGCGAATCGGTCGGTGATCGTCGAAATCGGCACGCCTTGCGCCTGCGCGGCGGCGTTGATCTTGTCGTCCACGTCGGTGATGTTGCGCGCATAGCGCAGCGCACCGTAGCGACGACGCAGCAACGCGGCCAGCACATCGAACACCACCGGGCCACGGGCGTTGCCGATATGCGCGTAGTTGTAAACGGTAGGACCGCAGACATACAGGGTGGGGCTGGACGGATCGAGCGGCGCGAACGGTTCGAGCCGCCGTGTCAGGTTGTTGTGCAGGCGCAGGCTCATCGGCATCCGAAACAGGGCAATCGCGCGATTCTAGCTCGTTGCGGCGGGATGACGAATCGCCAGGCGACAATAGCGACCGGATGGGCTGCGTTCAGCCCAGGCTGCTGCAAGCTCCATACACTTACGTACTGCCTGGCTGCGCCTCCCTGGTACTGATGCGACCTTCTCCGTTCTTGATGCTGCTATGTACGTTTGCCTGGCAGGTAAGTCCAGCGCATGCGGCAGAGACCGAGCCCAAGAACCGGGTGGTGGTGATCGAGAACGTGAAGCTAGATTACGCGCAGGTGCTCAACGTCGAGCCGGTCTATCAGACGCTGCGCGCCACCCGAATCGAAGAACAATGCGAAGCCGAGCAGGCGGCACAGGTCGCTCCGGCCGAGGACGAGGGCCGCATCAACCGCATGGTGGATTCGGTCAAGGAAATGTTCTCACGTCGGCCCGAACCGCCCGCGCCCGCCGCGGTGCCGCCGACCAGCACACGGCGCAACTGCAAGGTTGTGGAGGTGCCGCGCGAGTTCCGGCGCCCGATCGCCTTCGACGTGGACTACGTGTACAAGGGCACCAAGTACCGCTCGCGGCTGCCGGAAGATCCGGGCAACCGGCTGCGCATCCGGGTGTCGGTCACCCCGTACATTCCCGACGCCATCGTCGCCCCGCCGCGATGAGATGCATAGCGGTTGCGCCGTGTCCGCATGCGTGCGAGGATTCGCGCCCTATGCAAGCAAACGCCTTTCAGCACGACACCAGCGCCGCCCGGATGGCCTCCGGCATGACCTCGCGTGCCCGCCGACCGGAATCCCACATTTTCGCTGGGTAAGCCGGGGCGTTTGCTGTTCCGACGTCGAAGACCCAGCCTACAGGCTGGGTTTTTTCGTTTTGGCGTCACAAAAGTTTCAACCGCAAGAAACGCGCATGTCGCGCACCCCGTCGCTCCTGGCGGACCAACGCAGCAGAAGCACGCAGCAAAGGATCGATCGATGTCACTGAAGCACTTCTTGAACACCCAGGACTGGAGCCGCGCCGAACTGGACGCGCTGTTGACCCAGGCCGCGTTGTTCAAACGCAACAAGCTGGGAAGCGAGCTGAAGGGCAAGTCGATCGCGCTGGTGTTTTTCAACCCGTCCATGCGCACCCGCACCAGCTTCGAGCTGGGCGCGTTTCAGTTGGGTGGGCATGCGGTGGTGCTGCAGCCGGGCAAGGATGCGTGGCCGATCGAGTTCAACCTGGGCACGGTGATGGATGGCGACACCGAAGAGCACATCGCCGAAGTGGCGCGGGTGCTGGGGCGCTATGTCGACCTGATCGGCGTGCGCGCGTTCCCGAAGTTCGTCGACTGGTCCAAGGACCGCGAAGATCAGGTGCTGAAGAGCTTTGCCAGGTATTCGCCGGTGCCGGTGATCAACATGGAAACCATCACCCACCCGTGCCAGGAGCTGGCGCATGCGCTGGCGCTGCAGGAACACTTCGGCACGCCGGATCTGCGCGGCAAGAAGTACGTGCTGACCTGGACCTATCACCCCAAGCCGCTCAACACTGCGGTGGCCAATTCTGCGTTGACCATCGCCACCCGCATGGGCATGGACGTGACCCTGCTGTGCCCGACCCCGGATTACATCCTCGATCAGCGCTACATGGACTGGGCGGCGCAGAACGTGGCCGAAAGCGGCGGCTCGCTGCAGGTGAGCCATGACATCGATAGCGCCTACGCCGGCGCAGATGTCGTCTATGCCAAGAGCTGGGGCGCATTGCCGTTCTTCGGCAACTGGGAACCGGAAAAGCCGATCCGCGATCAGTATCAGCATTTCATCGTCGACGAACGCAAGATGGCGCTGACCAACAACGGCGTGTTCTCGCATTGCCTGCCGCTGCGTCGCAACGTCAAGGCGACCGATGCAGTGATGGATTCGCCCAACTGCATCGCCATCGACGAAGCCGAAAATCGCCTGCATGTGCAGAAGGCGATCATGGCGGCGCTCGCTTCGCAGGCGTGAATCGGTAATCGGGAATAGAGAATCGCAACAGCAAGAACGTTGATCCCCACTTCTACGTATCAAGGAAACAATGATGAGCACTGCTTCCACCATTCCCGATTCCCAACTCCCGATTCCCGGCACAAAGAAGGACATCGTCCTGGCGTTTTCCGGTGGTCTGGATACCAGCTTCTGCATTCCGTATCTGCAGGAGCGCGGCTATGCGGTGCACACCGTGTTCGCCGACACCGGCGGTGTGGATGCCGAAGAGCGTGACTTCATCGAGAAGCGCGCCGCCGAGTTGGGCGCGGCCAGCCATGTCACCGTCGATGGTGGCCCGGCGATCTGGGAAGGCTTCGTCAAGCCGTTCGTGTGGGCGGGCGAGGGCTACCAGGGCCAGTATCCGTTGCTGGTGTCGGACCGTTATCTGATCGTCGATGCCGCGCTCAAGCGCGCCGAAGAGTTGGGCACGCGCATCATTGCGCACGGCTGCACCGGCATGGGCAACGACCAGGTGCGTTTCGACCTGGCGGTGAAAGCGCTGGGCGATTACCAGATCGTCGCGCCGATCCGCGAGATCCAGAAGGAACACACCCAGACCCGCGCCTACGAGCAGAAGTATCTGGAAGCGCGCGGCTTCGGCGTGCGCGCCAAGCAACAGGCCTACACCATCAACGAGAATCTGCTGGGCCTGACCATGTCCGGCGGCGAAATCGACCGGTGGGAAGCGCCGGGCGAGGGTGCACGCGGCTGGTGCGCACCGCGCAGTGCGTGGCCGACCGAAGCGTTGACGGTGACCTTGAAGTTCGTCGAAGGCGAGGCGGTGGAGCTGGACGGCAAGCCGCTGCCGGGCGCCAAGATCCTGGCCAAGCTCAACACCTTATTTGCGCAATACGGCGTAGGCCGCGGCGTGTACACCGGCGACACCGTGATCGGCCTGAAGGGCCGCATCGTGTTCGAGGCGCCGGGCCTGATCTCGCTGCTCACCGCGCACCGTGCGCTGGAAGATGCCGTGCTGACCAAGCAGCAGAACCGCTTCAAGCCGGACGTGGCGCGCAAGTGGGTGGAGCTGGTGTATGAAGGTTTCTATCACGACCCGCTCAAGACCGACATCGAGGCGTTCCTGAAGTCCTCGCAGGTCAAGGTCAATGGCGAGGTGACGCTGGAAACCCGCGGCGGCCGCGTCGATGCGGTGGCAGTGCGCTCGCCGCACCTGCTCAACACCAAGGGCGCGACCTACGCGCAATCGGCCGACTGGGGCGTGGAGGAAGCGGAAGGCTTCATCAAGCTGTTCGGCATGAGTTCGACGCTGTACGCACAGGTCAACCGCTGAGATGACCGCTGCGCAGGCAGCCCGCATCTTCCTTCTCCCGCACGCGGGAGAAGGTGGCGCATAGCGCCGGATGAGGGCGACCTGCCGCATGCCCCCCATCCGCCCTGTCGGGCGCTTTCCCCGGCAGGCGGGGGAAGGGCTGGATGGGCATTAGAACGATCAACCACATGCTGCCCGACGCAATCAAGACGCGATCAATGACCACACTGCTCGACAACACACTGACGCATCTACAGGCACTGGTGTCCTTCGACACCCGTAATCCGCCGCGGGCGATCGCTGCCGAAGGCGGCATCTTCGACTACCTGCGCGCACAGCTGCCCGGTTTCCAGGTCGAGGTAATCGACCACGGCGCCGGTGCAGTGAGCCTGTATGCCGTGCGCGGAACTCCCAAGTATTTGTTCAACGTGCATCTGGACACCGTGCCGGATTCGCCGCACTGGAGTGCCGACCCACACGTCATGCGGCGCACCGAGGACCGTGTGATTGGCTTGGGCGTCTGCGACATCAAGGGCGCGGCGGCGGCGCTGGTGGCAGCGGCCAATGCCGGCGATGGCGATGCGGCGTTTCTGTTTTCCTCCGACGAAGAGGCCAACGACCCGCGTTGCATCGCTGCGTTTCTGGCGCGTGGGTTGCCCTACGAGGCGGTGCTGGTCGCCGAGCCGACCATGAGCGAGGCGGTGCTGGCGCATCGCGGCATCAGTTCGGTGCTGATGCGCTTTGCCGGGCGCGCCGGGCATGCCTCGGGCAAACAGGACCCCTCAGCCAGTGCCTTGCACCAGGCGATGCGCTGGGGCGGCAAGGCGCTGGATCATGTCGAGTCGCTGGCGCATGCACGCTTCGGCGGCTTGACCGGCTTGCGCTTCAACATCGGCCGCGTCGACGGTGGCATCAAGGCCAACATGATCGCGCCGGCGGCGGAGCTACGTTTTGGCTTTCGTCCGCTGCCGTCGATGGACGTGGACGGCTTGCTGGCCACCTTCGCCGGCTTTGCCGATCCTGCGGCAGCGCATTTCGAAGAAACCTTTCGCGGGCCGAGCCTGCCGTCCGGCGACATCGCGCGCGCGGAAGAACGTCGCCTGTCTGCACGCGATGTCGCCGATGCGTTGGACCTGCCGATCGGCAACGCGGTGGATTTCTGGACCGAAGCCTCGCTGTTTTCGGCCGGCGGCTATACCGCGCTGGTCTATGGGCCGGGCGATATCGCCCAGGCGCATACCGCCGACGAATTCGTGACGCTTGCGCAGTTGCAGCGTTATGCCGATTCGGTCCACCGCATCATCAACGGCGCGCACTGACGCCGATTCCTGCGCCTGGCGCATCCTTCATCCTCCTTCGATCACGGCAATGTCCCTCCCAGCACAGCCCCACAAACAGACCCGTCAAACCATCGTGCGCCTGCTCTCGAGCATGGCCAGCGCGAAGGAAATCAGCCAGTACCTCAAGCGTTTTTCGCAGGTGGATGCCAAGCGCTTTGCGGTGGTCAAGGTGGGCGGCGCGGTGCTGCGCGACGACCTGGACGCGCTGACCTCGTCGCTGTCGTTTCTGCAGGAAGTGGGCCTGACCCCAATCGTGCTGCATGGCGCCGGCCCGCAGCTGGATGCAGAGCTGTCCGCAGCCGGCATCGAAAAGCAGACCGTCAACGGCTTGCGGGTGACTTCGCCCGAAGCATTGGCGATCGTGCGCAAGGTCTTCCAGGCCTCCAATCTCAAGCTGGTGGAGGCGCTGCAGCAGAACGGTGCGCGTGCGACATCGATCACTGGCGGCGTGTTCGAGGCCGAGTATCTAGGGCGCGACACCTACGGCCTGGTCGGTGAGGTCAAGGCGGTGAATCTGGCGCCGATCGAAGCCAGCCTGCAGGCCGGCTCGATCCCGGTGATCACCAGCCTGGGCGAAACCCCAAGTGGGCAGATCCTCAACATCAATGCGGATTTCGCCGCCAACGAATTGGTGCAGGAGCTGCAGCCGTACAAGATCATCTTCCTCACCGGGACCGGCGGCTTGCTGGATGCCGACGGCAAGCTGATCGATTCGATCAACCTGTCCACCGAATACGATCATCTGATGCAGCAGCCGTGGATCAATGGCGGCATGCGGGTCAAGATCGAACAGATCAAGGACCTGCTCGACCGGCTGCCGCTGGAATCGTCGGTGTCGATCACCCGGCCTGCAGATCTGGCCAAGGAACTGTTCACCCACAAGGGCTCTGGCACGCTGGTGCGGCGGGGCGAGCGGGTGCTGCGTGCGACCTCCTGGGACGAGCTGGATCTGCCTCGCCTGAAGTCGCTGATCGAATCCAGCTTCGGCCGCACGCTGGTGCCGGATTACTTCGCCAACACCAAACTGCTGCGCGCGTATGTCAGCGAGAACTATCGCGCAGCAGTGATCCTCACCGACGAAGGCCAGTTCGGGGCGGGCAGACTGACGTACCTGGACAAGTTCGCCGTGCTCGACGATGCGCAGGGCGAGGGCCTGGGCCGTGCGGTGTGGAATGTGATGCGCGAAGAAACCCCGCAACTGTTCTGGCGCTCGCGTCACAACAACCAGGTCAACATCTTCTACTACGCCGAATCCGACGGCTGCATCAAGCAGGAGAAGTGGAAGGTGTTCTGGTACGGGCTGGAGAATTTCGAGCAGATCCAGCATTGCGTGGCGCATTGTGCGACGCGCCAACCGACGCTGCTGGGCTGAGTACGATGGCGCCCATCGCATTGCCATCGCTTTGGCGCGAGCTGCCCACGCTACGCGGGCAACACGCAACATTGGAACCATTGCAGGCTGCGCATGCCGATGGTCTGCGCGCTGCGCTGGGCGATGAGGCCTTGTCGCGGCTGTGGTACACCGGCGTGCCGGCACCGGCGCAGGTGGACGACTACGTGGGCGCAGCCTTGGCTGCGCAAGCCGACGGGCGAGTGCTGCCTTACGTGGTACGCGATACGGCCGGTGAGATCGTCGGCTGCACACGCTATTACGGGCTGGATGCGACAGTGCCCAAGCTGTCGATCGGCTATACCTGGTACGCACCGCGCGTGCAGCGCAGCGGCGTCAATACCGACACCAAGCGGATGCTGCTGCAGCACGCTTTCGAAACGCTGGGCTGCCTGAGCGTGGTGTTCGAAACCAGCTGGTTCAACCACATCTCGCGCGCGGCGATCGCGCGGCTGGGCGCAAAACAGGACGGCGTGCTGCGCAACCATACCCGCCATCTCGACGGTACGCCGCGCGATACCGTGGTGTTCTCCATCATCGATACGGAATGGGCCGGGGTGAAACGCCACCTGCAGTTCCGCCTGGGAGCAAACGCATGACGGTTCAAACAACGACCATTGGCATCGTCGGCGCCCGCGGGCATACCGGCTCGGAATTGATCACATTGGTGGTGGCGCACCCGCACCTGCAATTGGTCTTCGTCTCGTCGCGCGAGCTGGCTGGGCAGCGCGTGGCCGAGCACAACAACGGCTATCAGGGGGAACTGCGCTACGAAAGCCTGGATGCCGAGGCAGTGGCCGCCAAGGCTGCCGATGTAGTGATCCTGGCGCTGCCGAATGGCAAGGCCGAACCGTTCGTTGCGGCGATCGACGCGAGCCGGCCACCGACGCTGCTGATCGATCTTTCCGCTGATTATCGCTTCGATCCGTCCTGGTATTACGGCCTGCCGGAGCTGACGCGCGGCAGCTACGCCGGGCAAAGGCGCATCAGCAACCCTGGCTGTTATGCCACCGCCATGCAGCTGACCATTGCGCCCTTGCTCGACCAGTTGGCAGGCCCGCCACAGTGCTTCGGCGTGTCCGGATATTCAGGCGCAGGCACCACACCCTCGGACAAGAACAACCCTGCGCTGCTCGCCGACAATCTGATGCCGTATGCGCTGACTAACCACATGCACGAGCGTGAGGTGTCTGCGCAGCTGGGCGTGCCGGTGGAGTTCATGCCGCATGTGGCGCCGTATTTCCGCGGCATCACCATGACCGTCAACATGTGGCTGCAGCAGCCGCTGACGCGCGAGCAGATCCAGACGCGCTATGCGCAGCGTTATGCCAACGAATCGTTGATCGAGATCGTCGACCAAGCGCCTTGGGTGAGCCGCATCGCCGGCAAGCAAGGGGTGCAGATCGGCGGGATGACGCTGGCGCCCGGCAATAAGCGCGTGGTGGTGGTGGCAACGCTGGACAACCTGCTCAAGGGTGCGGCGACGCAGGCGATGCAGAACCTCAACCTGGCGCTGGGCTTGGGCGAGTTGACCTCGATTCCGCTGTCAGGGCAGCCGCAATGAGGCTTCTTTGCCGCCGAGACTCGGCACCCCCGGACAATGACGCCAAGCGCGCGCACGTCGACATCGCCCGGTCGGTCACGCGCGTCGAAATAGAGCGGGCGACGGTGTTCGATTTCCCATTCTCCATTTCCGATTCCTTCAAAAAATGACCAACCTCCTGTGGCAAAAACCCGGCGTCGCCGTCGACGCCAAGATCCAGGCCTTCCTGGCCGGCGACGACGTGATCCTGGACCGTGAGTTCTTCCTGCACGACATCGCCGCCAGCGGCGCGCACGCCGAAGGCCTGCAGCGCATCGGCATCCTGTCGGCCGACGAACTGGCCGGGCTGCAGCGCGAGCTGGCGCTCCTGGCCGAGGATTTCCGCAGCGGCGGGTTCATGCTAGACGAGCGCTTCGAAGACGGCCACTCGGCGATCGAGGCGCGGCTCACCGAGCGCCTGGGCGATGCCGGCCGCAAGATCCACACCGGGCGTAGCCGCAACGACCAGATCCTGGTCGCCACCCGCCTGTGGCTGAAGGAACGGCTGGCGCAACTGGCGCAGCTGAGCCGCGAGATCGCCAAGGTCGCGCTGGACCGCGCGCAGGCCGAGCAGGCGCTGCCGCTGCCGGGCTACACGCATATCCAGCGCGCCGTGGTGTCCTCGGCCGGGATGTGGTGGGCCGGCTGGGCCGAGGCCTTCATCGACGATGCGATCCGCGCCAGCGACACGCTGCGCCTGATCGACGCCAACCCGCTCGGCACCGCCGCCGGCTATGGTGTCAACCTCAAGCTCGACCGCGAGCACACCACCGCCGCGCTCGGTTTCGCGCGTATGCAGGTCAGTCCGATCTACGCGCAGCTGTCGCGCGGCAAGTTCGAGATGGCCGCGCTGGAAGCGCTGGGCAGCGCGACCCTGGACCTGCGCCGGCTGGCCTGGGATCTGTCGCTGTTCACCAGCGGCGAGTTCGGTTTCGTCGCCTTGCCGGCGCAGTACACCACCGGCAGTTCGATCATGCCCAACAAGCGCAACCCGGACGTGATCGAACTGATGCGCGCCACCCACGCCAGCGTGGCCGCCGCGCGCACCGAGATCGAGCAGCTGCTGTCGCTGCCGTCCGGCTACCACCGCGACCTGCAGAGCAGCAAGGGTGCGATCTTTCATGGCTTCGGCCGCGGCCTGGCCGCGCTGGAACTGCTGCCGGCGCTGCTGGCCAACCTGGAGTGGCGCGAAGACAGGCTGCGCGCGGCGATCGACTCGGGCATGTATGCCACCGATGTCGCGGTCGAGGCGGCGATGGCCGGGGTGCCGTTCCGCGAGGCCTACCAAGCTGCCGCCGCGTCGGCCGCCAGCGCAGGGCAGGGGCGCACGCCGGAAGGCAGCCTGGCCGCGCGGGTCTCGCCCGGCGCCGCCGCCGACCTGCGCCTGGCGCAATTGCAGGCGCGCTGGGGCGAGCTGGCTTGAGATGGGCGTCGTCGACACCGCCACTGCCGAGCACTACCGCTGGGGCAGCGATTGCGACGGCTGGCATCTGTTGCGCGCCGGCGACCTGGGCGTGATCAAGGAGCGCATGCCGCCCGGCAGTGTGGAACAGCGCCACCTGCCCAGTCACGCGCGACCATTCTTCTACGTGCTGGCCGGGCAGACGGTGCTGGAAATGGATGGGTACCGGCATGCGCTCGTCGCGGGGCAGGGCGTGCACCTGCCGCCCGGCAGCGCGCACCAGATGCGCAACGCATCGGCAGCGGATTTGCACAGCCTGGTAGTGTCCGCGCCGTACGGTCATGGCGACCGCGTGTCGCTGCCGGCCGCCTCGGCCGACAACGAGGATGACCACGCGTGACCAGGTTCCACCTGCTGCAGGTGATGCGCAAGCCGGCGTTCAGCGCCGAGGTGGTCACGCCGCACCGCGCGTTCTTTGCGCGGCTGGGCGTCAAGCGCCGGCTGGAACGCGCTGGCGGTTTCGAGGCGGCAGCGGCGCTGCACGCTGCCACGCTGGCGTGGCGACTTAACTTTTCACTGGCAAGGGGGATGCATGAGCCGATCGTCTGATCTGTCCAGAGGGCCGCAGCGCGATGGCTGGACCATGCTGGCGACGTTGCTGTTGTCGCTGCTGCTGGTGCTGTCCTTGCCGTCGCATGCGGCAACCGGTGACGCGCTGAAGGTGGCGGTGTACCGGGGCAAGGCCGGGTGCCGCGGTTGTTCGGAAATGGTGGTGAAATCCTTGCGGGGAAGCGGACTGAAGGTCGAAGTCGCCTATGTCGGCGAGCGCGAGCCGCTCAAGGTGAACGCGCGCACGCTGAGCGGATTTGACCTGTACATCCAGCCCGGCGGCGGGCAGGACATCCCTGCCGCCTATGCCGCCATCGGCGACGACGGCGCCAGCGCGATCCGCGCCTTCGTGCGCAGCGGCAAGGGCTTCCTCGGTTTGTGCATGGGCGCCTATCTCGCCGACCGCGACTGGATCGGGCTGATCGACGTGGCGCTGCTATCGGAGGTCGGGCGCCCGGGCTCGGGCATCGACGACGAAGGCGACCATACGATCGATGTGCGCTGGGACGGGACGCTGGAACGCTTCTACTATCAGGACGGTCCGTATTTCACCGGTGAGGCCGCATCGGGCTATGCGCAGATCGCCCACTACCGCAACGGCGACGTGGCCATGGCCCGCTACGGCTATGGCGCCGGCACGGTGGTGCTGACCGGCCCGCATCCCGAAGCCGACGCCAGCTGGATCGACGAAGAGGGCGGCGACGCTGCGGCGCAGGACAAGATGCGGCGCCTGCTGCGCTACTTCGCGGCCACACGGATGGCTGAAGCGCGCTAGTGCGCGCAGCGGCCGGATGGCAGGCGATACGGGAAGGGATGGCCACCACGTTGGTGGTGCGGTGACGTGATCGATCGAGGAGTGACAGGATGACGCTGTATCTGGTAATGGCGATGCGCAAGCCGGACTTTCCGCCGTCGGTGGTCCAGCCGCACCGCGATTTTCTCGCTGCGTTGCGCGCGCGCGGGCTGCTGGAACTGGCCGGCGGTTTCGGCGACGGCAGCGGCGGCGCCTACCTGCTGAAGAACGTCGCCAGCCTGGAGCAGGCGCGGGCGATCGTCGCCGAGGATCCGCTGGCGATCGAGGACGCGTCCGAACTGAGCGTGCATGCATGGAACGCGCAATGAGCCGGGCGCGGCTGCGATGAGCGTCGTGGTCGTTGGCGCATCGGCGTTCGTCGAGCAGGCGCTGCCGCCGTGGCGGCGCGCCGTGCTCAAGGTCGGCAGCAGCCTGCTTGCCGCTGATGGCGGTGGCCTGTCGCCACGTTTTGCGTTGGGGTTGGCGCAGTTTGTTTCTGCCAACCTGGCGGCGGGGCGTGAGCTGGTGATCGTGTCGTCGGGCGCAGTGGCGGCGGGCCGCGCCATCCTGCCGAAAGCGGTCGATGTCGGCGCACCGATCGCGGCACGCCAAGCATTGGCCGCGTTGGGTCAGGCGCAGTTGATCGCGCTGTGGCAGCGCTTTTTCGAGCGCCCGGTGGCGCAGGTGCTGCTCACCCATGACGACCTGCGCAACCGTCGCCGCTATCTCAATGCGCGCGCCACATTGGGCGAATTGTTGCGGTTGGGCGCACTGCCGGTGATCAACGAAAACGACACCGTCTCGGTGGACGAGTTGAAGCTGGGCGATAACGACAATCTGGCCGCAATCGTGGCCGCCCTGGTCGATGCCGATGCCTTGTTCATCGCCACCGATATCGACGGCTTGTACAGCGCCGACCCACGCAGCAACCCGTTGGCGCGGCCGCTCGACGATGTGCCCGAACTCACTCCGGAGGTACTGGCAATGGCCGGCGGCAGCGGCAGCAGCGTCGGCACCGGCGGCATGCGCACCAAGCTGGAAGCCGCTGCAAAGGCCGGCGCGGCCGGTATCGAAACCTATCTGTTCAACGGCCGCAGCAGCGAGGTGGTGCGCGCCCTGGCACAGGACCGCCTACGTGGCACGCGCATCCACGCCGCACGCACGCGTATCGCTGCACGCAAGTACTGGCTGCGCCACGCACCGGTGGAAGCGGGCGCAATCCTGGTCGATGCCGGCGCTGCAGCGGCGCTAAGCGACAAGGGCGCCTCGCTGTTGCCGGGAGGTGTGGCTGGCGCTGAAGGCGATTTCCGTCGCGGCGACATGGTGGAGATCCTTCTGCGCAATGACGAGGGCGAACGTTGTCTGGCGCGCGGCGTCAGCCAGTATTCGGCGCTGGATATCCGTCGCATCGCACGCCGCCACTCGCGCGAAATCGAGAGCGTGCTCGGTTACAGCTATGGCGAGAACGTGGTGCATCGTGACGATTTGGTGCTGTTGTAGCGGAGATTCGAGATTGGGATTGGCAATAGCATGTGGACGTCCTTTCTCAAACGCTGTCTCTTCGTCCCAACGACTGATCCCTGGTGGTGATAAAACGGTGCTGCTGGCTTTTACCGATCCCCAATCCCGACTCCCCAATCCCGGCCCCCAAAAATGACCATCAAAACGCTCGCTCTGCAATGCCGTGATGCCGCCCAGGTGGTGTCGCAACTGTCTGCGCAGGACAAGCGCGCTTTGCTGGAAGCGATGGCCGCAGCGCTGCAAGCCGATGCCGCGGCAATCCTTGCCGCGAACGCGCACGACCTGGAGGCGGCGCGTGCCAAGGGAACCGGCAGTGCCATGCTCGATCGGCTGGCGCTGGACGACAAGCGCCTGGCTGGCATTGCAGACGCATTGCGCGAGGTGGCCTTGTTGCCCGATCCAGTGGGTCAGATCACCCGCGAAGACGTGCGCCCCAACGGCATTCGTGTGCAGAAAGTGCGCGTGCCGCTGGGTGTGATCGCGATGATTTACGAGGCGCGCCCCAATGTGACTGCCGACGCCGCGGCGCTGTGCATCAAGGCCGGCAATGGCGTGATCCTGCGTGGTGGCTCTGAGGCAATCCATTCCAATACGGCCATCGCACGCGCACTACAGCGCGCCTTGCGCGAGGCCAATGTACCGGACGCCGCGCTGACCCTGGTTGAGGATCTGCGCCGCGAGACCATGCTGGAACTGCTGCAGCTCAGCGATATCGTCGATCTGGCAATTCCCCGCGGTGGCGAAGGCTTGATCCGATTTGTTGCCGAGCACGCGCGCGTGCCGGTGATCAAGCATTACAAGGGCGTGTGCCATCTGTTTGTGGATGCGTCGGCCGACGTGGAGCTGGCTGTGCGTCTGTTGGTGGATGGCAAGGCCAGCCGTCCGTCGGCCTGCAATTCGCTGGAGACCTTGCTGGTGCATGCAGACATTGCCGAGCGCTTTCTCCCGCTTGCCGCGCCGGCCTTGCGCGAACGCAAGGTGGAATTGCGTGGCGATGCGGCAACGCGCGCCGTGCTGCCCGACATCGCGCCTGCCAGCGACGATGACTACGCCGCCGAATTTCTCGATCTGATCCTGGCCATCCGCGTGGTGCCGGATCTGGACACCGCGCTGGCGCATATCCGCCAGTACGGCTCGGACCACACCGAGGTGATCGCCACGCAGGATGGCCACAATGCGGAGCGGTTCGTGCAGTCGCTGCGCTCGGCGGTGGTGATGGTCAACGCCTCCTCGCGTTTCTCCGATGGCGGCGAGCTGGGCCTGGGCGCGGAGATCGGCATCTCTACCACGCGCCTGCATTCCTACGGCCCGATGGGCCTGGAAGCGCTGACCGTGGAGCGGTTCGTTGTGCGCGGCCAGGGTCAGGTACGCCACTGAATGGCATGCGTTGCCGGCTCAGTCCTGTGGCGCTGTGCATTGCAGCGCCACTGGCCGACATCGACTCGATCACGTGGCCCTCTTTTCTCCTCCAAGCACCGTGCTCATCCATTCGTCGCTTATTGGGGAAACAAAGCCACTTCCTGATAGCCACACCTGTTTTCCAGCCCGATCCCACTTTTCCATCTTTTTTTGGAATTCGGCGGGATAGTCGTTTGCCCTGCAGGCGATATTGCACCAGGGGTCGCACACATAGATGTCCGCGTCCCAATCTGTCATGTCCGAAGGCAAGCTGCCTGCACCCGGCACTGGGCCGACAATCGCGGCGGTGTGCGCTGTTCCATTGAAAAAGGCAAGGCGTGCAATCTGGTTGTGATCTTGCTGCAAATAGTGGACGGCCAGGGTAGCCAGCTCACCGCAGTTGTGCGCGTTCCCATCCATGGCCGCCGACACCACGTCCTCTTCCAGGTCATCCACCTGCTTTCGCATCCGGGCGATCTCTGCAGTCGCACTGTGGATTCGAACGGCCTCCTCAAAGCCAGTGTTTCTCTTTTTGTTGCTCGATTTCAAGCGGGGCGCTTTGTAGTACTCGGCCCTGACGGACTGCATGACCTCGCTGACAGCCCTAAGGCTCGGCGAGAGCTGTCGTGAAGACGATCTGCTCGCACTCCTGCGATGGCTCGCGCTGCTCAGTCCTGCCAGCACGCCACTTGTGTGGTCGGGGTTGTTGACATGCTGCGACGTGTTGCCCGCTCACGGCTGCTGGGCCGTAGAACTTTCGGTATATGTGAATCTTCCCGAATGGACACGATCGCTGGAACCGCAAATACCCATGATGAGCACCTGATTGTTGAAGGCCGCTCCATCATGTGCAGGAACATCCGTTTCGAAATATGGAAGCGCGAAGCGATCGACTTGCGTGCGAATCGTGGACATCAACATCGCCTCCAGCACGCGATGCTCCAGCAATGGAATATTTCGCTGCTTATCGTTGGGTTTGATCGCGTGCGACTTGGTGGCAGTGATGCGCTGGCCATTGTTCTCGCCAGGCCTGCGCGCTTGCCAGCTGAGCAATATTGGACTGCGTTGGCTCAGATGCCGGGGCCGCGGCTTGCGCTCGGCACACGTGTTCCCATCCCGCCAACCACGACCTTTGACACTCCCCCGGCAGCCTGCGACCTGCCTACAGTCGACGACTGCCCCCGCACTCCCGGAGTCGTCATGCACCGCCTTGCCACCTGCCTGCTCGCCACCGCCATTGCCGCCGCTACCGGCGGCGTCTGGGCGCAAACCTCGCCGATGACGCCGGACATCAGCGGCAAGCCGTTCGTTGCTGCCGATGCCAGCAACGACTACATCAAGCGCGAGGTGATGATCCCGATGCGCGATGGGGTCAAGCTGCACACGGTGATCGTGCTGCCCAAGGGCGCAAAGAATGCGCCGATCGTGCTCACACGCACGCCTTACGATGCCAGTGGCCGCACCGAGCGGTTGGCCTCGCCGCATATGAAAGACTTGCTGTCTGCCGGCGACGACGTCTTCGTGGAAGGTGGCTACATCCGTGTGTTTCAGGACGTGCGGGGCAAGTACGGTTCCGAAGGCGATTACGTGATGACGCGGCCGCTGCGCGGGCCGCTCAATCCCAGCAAAGTCGATCATGCCACCGATGCCTGGGACACCATCGATTGGCTGGTAAAGAACGTCAAGCAATCCAATGGCAAGGTCGGCATGATCGGCTCGTCCTACGAAGGATTCACCGTGGTGATGGCGCTGACCAATCCGCATCCTGCGTTGAAGGTCGCGGTGCCGGAAAGCCCGATGGTCGACGGCTGGATGGGTGACGACTGGTTCAATTACGGCGCGTTCCGCCAGGTCAATTTCGACTACTTCACCGGCCAGCTCAGCAAGCGCGGCAAGGGCAGCGACATCCCGCGTCAGGGGCAAGACGATTACAGCAATTTCCTGCAGGCCGGCTCGGCCGGCGACTTCGCCAAGGCTGCGGGTCTGGAGCAGTTGCCCTGGTGGCACAAGCTCACCGAACACGCCGCCTACGATGCGTTCTGGCAGGAGCAGGCGCTGGACAAGGTGATGGCGCGCACGCCGCTGAAGGTGCCCACGATGTGGTTGCAAGGCCTCTGGGATCAGGAAGATATGTGGGGCGCGATCCACAGTTACGCGGCGATGGAGCCGCGCGACAAGAGCAATACGCTCAACTACCTGGTGATGGGGCCGTGGCGGCACAGTCAGGTGAACTACGACGGCAGCGCTTTGGGTGCCTTGAGTTTCGAGGGCGATACCGCGCGCCAGTTCCGCCATGACGTGCTGCGCCCGTTCTTCGATCAGTATCTTGTCGATGGCGCGCCGAAGGCGAACACGCCGCCGGTCTTCATCTACAACACCGGCGAGAACCACTGGGACCGCCTGCAGGCGTGGCCGCGCAGTTGCGACAAGGGGTGCGCGTCGACCAGCAAGCCGCTGTATCTGCAGGCCGGCGGCAAGCTCTCGTTCCAGCAGCCGGCGGCCGGGCAGGCGGGGTTTGAAGAGTACGTGTCCGACCCGGCCAAGCCGGTGCCGTTCGTGCCGCGTCCGGTGGATTTTGCCGACCGCGCGATGTGGACCACCTGGCTGGTGCACGACCAGCGCTTTGTCGATGGCCGCCCGGATGTGCTGACCTTTGTCACCGAGCCGCTGACCGAGCCATTGCAGATCGCCGGTGCCCCCGAAGTGCATCTGCAAGCCTCCACCAGCGGTAGCGACAGTGATTGGGTAGTGAAGTTGATCGACGTGTATCCGGACGAGATGGCGTCGAACCCGAAGATGGGCGGATATGAGTTGCCGGTGTCGCTGGCGATCTTTCGCGGCCGCTACCGCGAGAGTTTCAGCACGCCCAAGCCATTGGCATCCAATCAGCCGCTGGCGTTCCAGTTCGGCCTGCCGACCGCCAACCACACCTTCCAGCCGGGCCACCGGGTGATGGTGCAGGTGCAGTCCAGCCTGTTCCCGCTATACGACCGCAACCCGCAGACCTACGTGCCCAATATCTTCTTCGCCAAGCCCGGCGATTATCAAAAAGCCACGCAGCGGGTCTATGTGTCCCCCGAGCAGTCCAGTTACATCAGTCTGCCGGTACGTTGACCGCGCGGGCGCCGCGTGCCTGCGGCGCCCACACGTCTTCCAGCAACTGCGGGCGGCAGACCACCCAGGCGGCGGCCAGCTGCACCAGCAGGCAGATGACGAGGAACACGAAGGGGGAGGTCCAGCCGCCGCTGTGGGCGTGCAGCCAGCCGAACAGGAATGGCCCCAGACAGCTCACCGCATAGCCCACGCCTTGCGAGAAACCGGACAGTGCCGCCGAACCGGCCGCCGTACGGCTGCGCTGGTTCACCAACACCAGTGCCAGCGGAAACGTACTCGGCCCCAGGCCGAGCAGGGTCACCCACAGGATCGGTGCGGCCAGCGGCGCCCACCACAGCCCGGCGAACGCCACCAGATGGCAGGCCGCGCACAGCAGCACGATCGGGAACGGGTTGCGCATGCGCACCGCCAGCGCCGGCATGGTCAGCGCGCCGACCATGCCCAATGCCGCGAACAACGCCACCATGGTGCCGCCGAATGCGGGCGATGCGCCGGCTTCGCGCAGCAGCGTCGGCAGCCAGGTGAACATCGAATAGGTGACCAGCGAGGTCATGCCGAAAGTAATCGCCATGCTCCACCCCAGCGCAGTACGTGCAACACGGCCTTCGGCTTCGGGCGTTGGCGTCACCGGTGCCGGACCGGTGGCGCGGATGCGGCGGTGGTTGGCGTGCACCAGCGCCCAGGCCGCCGATGCCAGCAGGGCCGGCAGTACCCACACCACCATCGAGCTGCGCCACCCCAGCGCATCGGCCACTGGCACTGCCAGCAGCGCCGGCAGCAGCGTGCCGACCTGCAGTACGGTGATGTACAGGGTGCTCACACGGCCCACGCGATCGCCGAAGTAGCGCTTCACCAGCGGTGGCAGCACCACGTTGCCCATGCCCATGCCGGCCAATGCCACCAGCGAGCCGGCCAGCAGCCCGGCGGTGCCCGGCAGCAGCGGGCGCAGCACCAACCCAAGCGTGGCCAGCGCCATCGACAACAGCGCAACGCGCAGCAAGCCGAAACGGCGCAGCAAGGCGGGTGTTGCCACGCCAGTGAGTGCGAACGCTGCGGTCGGCAACATGCCGAGCGCACCCATGGTGGGCGCGCCGAAGGCGTATTCGTTGGCAATGCGTTCCAACAGCGGCGTCAACGACGTCACCGCGGTGCGCAAGTTGAATGCGGAAAGCAGAATCGCGGCCAGCACCAAGCCGCGGCCACGCAACTGGGCGGACGAAGAAGACGCGGTCGTGACAACAGACATGACAGACCATCCGCGCCGTACACGTGTGTGCACCGACGCCTAAAAAACACAAAACCGGCGCTAGGCCGGTTTTGTGTTTTGAAACTGGTCGGGGAGACAGGATTCGAACCTGCGACCTCTACGTCCCGAACGTAGCGCTCTACCAGACTGAGCTACACCCCGAAGGAGCCGCGTATGTTACATAGGGAATGGGGAATCGGCAAGCATCTGATGAAATTATTTTACTGATGCAGTTCGCCACGCTCGGGCTCGCGTGCTTCGAACCACATGCCGTTGAGCACGGCGGCCAATGCTGCCAGGCCGGTGCCCAGGATCCATGCGAAATACCACATTGATGTGTTCCTCGAATCGTCGAAAAAGTAATGGTGAAGCGGCGCGGCAACGCAGGCGCATGCACTGCCGTTGCCGACGCTGCGCTCAGTAGGCGTTGGGATTGGCCGTGACTTCATCGTCGGTGACCTTGCCCTTGAGCACGCGATAGACCCAGCTGGTGTACGCCAGCACGATCGGCAGGAACACGGCGGTGGCCAGCAACATGATCCACAACGTGAGACGGCTGCTGGATGCATCCCATAGCGTCAGGCTCATACGTGGTGCAGTGGAGGAGGGCAGCAGGAACGGGAACAACGCAAAGCCCACGGTGAACACGATGCCGATGATGGCGCTGCCGGAGGCGATGAAGGCCAGGCCGCCGCGCCGCACGCGTAACAATACCGCGCTCATCGCAAGTCCGACCAAGCCAACCAGCGGTGCCATCAGCGTGGCCGGCATGCTGCTGTAGTTATGCAACCAGCCGCCGGCAGCGGTGAGTGCAGCGGTTTTGCCAAGCGGGTTGGTCGGCGCATCGGTCGCCAGCACCGAGGTCACCGCATAACCAGGCAGAACCAGCGCTACCCACGCGCCGCCTGCAGCAAACACTGCCAGCGCACACAGCGCGGCGATGCTGCCCAAACGCGCTGCGCGCGCGGCCACCGGACCTTCGGTGTTGAGCACCAGCATCGCCGCGCCATGCGCGATCAACATCGCCACGCTGAGCACGCCGGCGAGCAACGCGAATGGTGTCAGCAGCCCGAACAGGTTGCCGGTGTAAAACGTGCGCATGCTGTCGTCGAAATGGAACGGTACCCCCAGCAACACGTTGCCGACCGCCACGCCCAGGATGAGCGCCGGAATGAAACCACCGACGAACAGTGCCCAGTCCCAGTTGCTGCGCCAGCGCGGGCTCACCAGTTTGCCGCGGAATTTGAAACCGACCGGGCGCAGAATCAGCGCGAACAGAATCAGGAACATCGCCAGATAAAACCCGGAGAAACTCACGGCATACAACGGCGGGAACGCAGCAAAGATCGCGCCGCCGCCCAGGATCAACCACACCTGATTGCCTTCCCAGACCGGGCCGACGGTGTTGATCACCAGCCGGCGCTCGGCGTCGTTGTTGGCGACGAATGGCAGCAACGCGCCCACACCCAAATCGAAGCCGCCCATTACCGCGTATCCAGATAACAGTCCACCGAGCAGCAGCCACCAGATCACGCGCAAGGTTGTGTAATCGAGCAGTACGAAATCCATGATGTCTCTCCTGACTTACGGTGCGCTGCTGGCCACGGCGCCCGGATTCAACGGTGCGTGACTCAACAGCGCGTGCTCTTGTGAAGCGGGCGGTTGGCTGGGCCGGGTCGGAGGAAACAACGCATCCGGGCCCGTGTTGATGGTCTTCAGCGACAACTTGATCGCAATCACCAGGAGCGTCGTGTACAGCGTGGTGAAGCCGACCAACGTCATCACGATCTCGTACAGATCCAGACCCGAAGCGGCGTAGAAGGTGGGCAACACCCCTTCCACTGCCCACGGCTGGCGGCCGTATTCGGCCACGAACCAACCGCATTCGATCGCGATCCACGGCAGCGGCAGCGTCCACAAGGCCAACGTCAGGAACCAGCGTTTTTCCTGGAAGCTGTGTTTGCACGCAAACCAGAATGCGACGGCGAAGAACACGATGAGATAGATGCCGATGGCGGCCATGATGCGGAAGGTCCAGAACAGCGGCAGCACGCGCGGCACAGTGTCCATCGCGGCCTGGGCAATCTGCTCCGGCGTGGCATTGCCGATATCGTCGCGATAGCGCTTCAGCAGCAGGCCGTGGCCCAGATCCTGCCAATGCGCATCGAAGACCTTGCGCGCTTGGGCATCGTTTTTGTCGGCGCGGATGCGTTGCAGTGCGCCATAGGCGATCTGGCCGCCGCGGATACGGTGTTCGGCACGGCCGACCAATTCGACAATCCCCGGAATCGGCTCATCCAGCGATCGCGTGGCGATCAAGCCCATCAGGTACGGAATCTTGATGGCGTAATCGTTGCGATGGGTTGTCTGGTTGGGGAGGCCAAATGCGGTGAAGTCGGCCGGTGCGGCTTCGGTTTCCCACATCGCTTCGATGGCCGCCAGTTTCATCTTCTGGTGTTCGCTGGCGGCATAGCCGCTCTCGTCGCCCAGCACCACCACCGACAGTGAAGACAACAGACCGAACGCCGCAGCCACTGCAAACGAGCGCCGTGCCATTTCAATCTGCTTGCCGCGCAACAGGTAAAACGCACTGATCGACACCACAAACACTGCGCCGAGCACGTAGCCGGCGCTGACGGTGTGCACGAACTTGGCCTGCGCCACCGGGTTGAACAGCACCGCCATGAAATCGACCACTTCCATGCGCATGGTGTCCGGGTTGAACACCGCGCCGGTCGGGTTCTGCATCCAGCCGTTGGCGATCAGGATCCACAGCGCCGAGAAATTGCTGCCCAGCGCCACCAGCCAGGTGGTGATCAGGTGCTGCACCTTGGTCAGGCGATTCCAGCCCAGGAAAAACAGGCCCAGGAAGGTCGCTTCCAGAAAGAACGCCATCAGCCCTTCGATCGCCAGCGGCGCACCGAAGATATCGCCCACGTAATGACTGTAGTACGACCAGTTCATGCCGAACTCGAACTCCATCACGATGCCGGTGCCGACACCCATGGCGAAGTTGATGCCGAACAGCACGCCCCAGAACATGGTCATGCGTCGCCAGATCTGCTTGCCAGTCATGACATAAACGCTTTCCATGATGCCCAGCAGGAACGACAAGCCCATGGTCAGCGGTGGAAAAATGAAGTGGTACATCGCGGTGACTGCGAATTGCAGCCGCGACAGTTCGACAACTGTCGAGTCGATCATGGCGGGGGGGCCTGGTTGAGTGTCGGTAAGGAACGTGGCGATCATCTGCCGCTATCGCGCCGGACGCGTTGATCCAAATCAATGCGGCCGTGAACAGGTGCGTCACACTGTCCATCCCCGACCGCGAGGTGGCGACTTACAATCGTCTGCAATGCGCAGCCTCCAGAAGAGCGATGTGAGTCAGCCCAACGTGCAAGCCAGCGAAACGCCCGCCCAGCGCCGTCAACGCGGCCAATGGCTGGATGCGCTTGCCGCACCGGCCACGCGTGCGCGGCGGCTTGCTGGCGTGGCGGTTGCGTTGTCGGGCGTGTTGTTGCTGGTGCAATCGGCTGCGATCGCCTGGCTGGTGCAGGCGGTGCTGGTGCAGCACCTGGCAGTGGCGCAATGGCGCCACGTGGGCGCGGGGTTGCTAGTTGCGCTGATCGGGCGGGCGCTGCTCAACGCCTGGGCGCAATCGCTAACCGGTGAAGTGGCCGATGTGGCCAAACGCGAACTGCGCGCGCGCGTTGCCCGACGCCTGGTACAGCATGGACCGCTATGGTTGCGCCGACAACGCAGCGGCGAACTGGGCGAATTGAGCCTGGCGCATACCGACGCGCTGGAGGGGTATTTCGTCGGTTACCAACTCGCACGTACCGAAATGCTGCTGGTGCCGCCGCTGATCCTGATCGCGGTGTTTTCGGTCGACTGGGTGGTTGGGCTGGTGGTGTTGCTCACCGCGCCGTTGATTCCATTTTTCATGATGCTGGTGGGGTGGGGCGCCGAGGCCGCAGGTCGCGAACAACTCGGCGAACTGACGCGCATGGGGGGGCATTTTGCTGATCGCCTCAAAGGCCTGGGATTGCTGCGCGTCTATGGCCGCGGCGAGGCCGAGTTGCAGGGCATTGCCAACGCTGCAGAGGGCGTGCGCGAGCGCTCGCTGCAAGTTCTGCGTATCGCGTTCCTGTCATCGACAGTGCTGGAGTTTTTTGCCTCGGTGAGCGTGGCGATCGTGGCGCTGTACTTCGGCCTGAGTTATCTCGGCATGCTCGAGTTGCATGGCTTGCCATCGCTGGGTGCGGGCATGTTTTGCCTGCTGTTGGCACCGGAATTCTTCGCGCCGCTGCGGCGACTGGCCGCGCATTACCACGACCGCGCAAATGCCTTGGCGGCAGTGGCCGAAGCCGAGCGGTTGCTGCAAGGTTTCCAGTCGCCTGCCGCTGCGCGCACGGCTGCGCCACCTGCGCGTGCGTTGGAGCCGGCGCAAGCGCATGCGCCCTTGTTGCAGGCGCGTGGGCTGGCGCTGCGTCCTCCTGGAGCGCCGCATGTGGTGGTTGAACATTTTGCGTTGACGCTGGAGCCCGGTCAGCGTGTCGCCGTGATCGGCGCCAGCGGCAGCGGCAAGAGCACGTTGCTGGAAGGATTGGCCGGCTGGCTCGCACCCGAGGCTGGCAGTGTGGTGGTGCGTCCCGGTGCGCGCTTCGGCTATGCCACGCAGCGCCCCTATCTGTTTCACGGCAGCATTGCCGATAACTTGCGTCTGGCCGACCCGCAGGCCAGCGACGCGCGCCTGCACGCGGTGGCCGAGGCGGCTCAGGTGCTGCGCTTTGCCGGGCACCTGCCGGCTGGCCTGGACACGGTGATCGGCGAGCGTGGCTTTGGTCTGTCCGGTGGCGAAGCACGTCGTGTCGCATTGGCGCGGTTGTTGTTGCGCGAGCCGGATGTGGTGTTGTTGGACGAGCCAACTGCCTTTCTCGACCCGGAGACCGAAGCCGAATTGCTGCGCACGCTGGGCGTGTTCGCACGCGGCCGCGCGGTGCTTCTGGCGACGCACAGTGCTGCGGTGATGGGTTGGGCCGACACGGTAATCGACCTGCGCGGTGCGGCAGTGACGGCGCAATTGCCATGAGCCGCGCCCACTCCGATCGTCTGCGGGACGTGTTTCTCCGGCATGCCTGGCGTCTGCTGCTGTCCGCGCTACTGGTGCTGGTCACCATGCTTGCGGGCGTGGGCTTGCTTGGGGTGTCCGGCAGTTTCTTGACCGCAGCGGCGCTGGCAGGCGTCGCCGGCATGGGCACCGGTTTCAATTTTTTTTCGCCCTCTGCCGGTATTCGCGCCTTGACCTTCGCGCGCATCGCATCGCGCTACGGCGAGAAATTGATCGGGCACGATGCCACCTTGCGCATCGCCCGTGATCTGCGGGTGTGGTTCTTCCGCCGCGCCTTGCCGCTGGCGCCAGGGCGATTGTCTGCCACCCGCACCGGCGATCTGCTGGCGCGGCTGATGTCCGACATCGGCGAGGTCGATGGCCTTAGCGTGCGCGCACTGGCGCCGCTGGCCGCCTTGCTCGGCATTTGGCTCGCCGGTGTCGCCGCCGCTGCACTGATCTATCTGCCCGCTGCGGAGTTGCTGCTGGTGCTCGGCGTTCTGATCGGCGGGCTGGTGCCGTGGCAGGTGGCACGCGGCGGCGCGCAACGCGAGCAATTGCGTGTGCAGCAACGTACTGCCTTGCGCACGCAGGCCTTCGAAGGCTTGGAAGGGGCGGCCGATCTTGCTGCAGTCGATGCGCAAGGCGCCTGGCTGCAACAGATCGACGCCGCGGCAGCGGCTGTGGTCGACGGCGATCGCATTCAGCGCAGACGGCTGATCAGCGGCAACCTGCTGCATGCGCTCTGCGGGGGCGTGGGTCTGGCCGGCATGCTGTGGCTCGCACTCGGTGCTGCCGAGCGCGGCCTGATCGCTGCCGAGCTAGCTGCAGGTCTGGTGTTCTTGACCATGGCCTTGCTGGAAGTCTGGGCCGGCGCCGGGCTGGCGTTGCAGGCGCTGCAAAGCGCGCGTGTTGCCGCCAAGCGCTTGCAGGCCATCGTCGATCAGGCGCCATCGGTGAGCGATCCTGTGCACGCAATCGATGTGCCATGCGCTGGCATATTGCAATTGCAGCAGGTGTCGTTTGCGTGGCCCGGTAGCGTGCGTCCGGTGCTGCAGTCGCTTGATCTTACAGTGGCGCCGGGCGAGCGCATCGCCATCAGCGGCGACAGCGGCAGCGGTAAAAGTACGTTGTCGGCGCTGCTGCTCCGGCTATGGGATCCGCAGGCCGGGCAGCTGAGCTACGCCGGCATCGACCTGCGCCACGTCGCGCAGGCGCAATGGCATCAGCGTATTGCCTGGCTGCCGCAGAACGCGCCGGTGTTTGCCGGCAGCGTGCGCGAGAACCTCATCATCGGCGACGCCGCTGCCGACGATGCCGCCCTGTGGCAGGTGCTCGAACAGGTACGCCTGAGCGCATGGGCCAGCGCGCACAAGGGCCTTGATACCTGGGTCGGCGAAAACGGCGCCACGCTGTCTGCCGGCCAGGCGCGTCGCCTCGCACTCGCACGCGCACTGCTGCGCAATACGCCGATCCTGCTGCTCGACGAGCCGACCGATGGCCTGGACGTGGAGACTGCACACGCGCTGCTGCTCGACCTTGCCGCAGTTCTCGGCGAACGCAGCCTGGTGATGATCACCCACGACGCGCTACCGCCCGGCGTGGTGCAGCGGCATTACCGGATGCGTGAGGGAACGTTGGAGTTGTTGAATCGACATGCGTAGCGAACCGCTGCGTTCGTCGAAAGCGGAGCCGGGACGTTCGCGTTGATTGCCTGGTGGTGTGTTGTCAACGCTCTTAGAGCGGCTACCAAAATGTAGCGAGCAGTCGTCAGGTGGGCGTGGACGGTGCGCTCACAACCGCAGTGTCCGAGTGGTACATGCCGATTCCGAGCATCGCCCGCGCCCACCTGGCGGTGAACGCAGTGGTTTTGTTAGCGGCTCTTAATCGAACAACACCGGAAGCGATGCCATCATATCGGTCTCGGTCACCGCCAATACCAATGCGCTGACATTCAATGCGACTGTGATCCAGAATTTCATCTGAAACGCCGCTTTGCTGCATTTATGGCGAAAGATTTCCTGCGCCAGCAATGCACCCGGCCAGCCACCGATCAGAGCCAATACGTGCAAGCTGGATTCGGGTGTACGCCGTTGATTGCGCTGCGCGGCAGATTTGTCAATCGCATAGATCAGCAGCGTGACCAGGCTGGCTGCTGCGTACCAGAGCGGCACGACCACCGGCACCACGTGCATCAGCGTGGCGGCCGCCAATGCCAGCATCGACAACGTGGCCAGTGTCTTGCGTGGCAACCCACTGCGACGCTGCTCGGTCCTGGCGGCGGTGGTACGGTCTGCCCAACGCACTTGCGTGGCATTCAAGCGTTTTTGCGCATCGCGCTCGATCGCGTAGGTGATGATCTCGCCATCGCGTGGGCGGCGCGACTGCTGTGCGAACGCGCTGATATGCACGAACGCACGGTCGCCACCACCGTTGGGCGTGACGAAGCCAAAACCCTTGTGATCGTTCCAGTCGCTGAGACGTCCTTGATAGCGCATTCGCAGTCTTCTGTTAGGTGGTGCGGGTTACCGATGCGTTCTTGAAGCGTGCAAATCGATTGCATCAGCGCGCAACACAGCGATCATTACCCGCATGTTCCAGCGGAATTGGCCGATGGCAGTCGCGTAAAGTCGCACCCGGCGAGCTCAACAGTCCTGCAGGAAATCGCGCACCGCGGGGCCGAACCGCGCAAAGTCGACCAGGAACGCATCGTGTCCTTGCGGCGAATCCAATCCGATGAACTGTGCGTCGGCGCCGCCGGCGCGCAGCCCGTCGGCGATCTGTTCTTGTTGCTGCACCGGGAACAGGATGTCGGTGTTGGCACCGATCGCCAGCGCACGTGCGATGCGGATTCGCGCCAGGCCGGCAAGCACGGTGTCGGCAGTCGAAACGCCGGTCTGCGGCTTGGCGGAGGCGGGCGTGGCGCCTGCACCGAGGCTGTCGGTACCGGTGTCCGTGGTCGGTTTGTCATCGACATATTCGGCCAGATCGAACCAGTCCATTGAGCGGCTCAGATACAGATAGCAGTTGGGATCGAAGAAGCGCACAAAGCGGCGCGCGTGGCCTTCCAGATAGCTTTCCACCTGAAATTCCAGCCCGAACGGATCGTCTGCCGCTTGCTCGGAATCCAGCCGCACGCGGCCGAAACGGCCGTCCCATTCCAGCGCAGAACGATAGGTGATCACGCCAAGTTTGCGTGCCATGCGCATGCCCGATTCCGGGTAGCGCGTGTCGTCGTAGTGGCCGCCGTTCCAGTGCGGATCCAGCCGGATGGCCTCGCGCTGTAGCGAGCGGATGGCGATCGAAAACGGCAATGCCTGCGCGCTGCCGGAGATATTGATATGGCTGCGCGCGATGCCGGGATGACGCAGCAAGAGCGCCAGCGCGGTCATGCCCCCCATCGAGTTGCCGATCAGGCAGGCCAGTTGCTCGATGCCCAGCGCACGCACCACCTCGGCTGCGGCATCGGCAACGTCTTCGATCGACAGGTCCGGAAATGTGAGGCGATACAGCGCGCCGTTGGCCGGGTTCAGCGAGGCCGGCCCGGTCGAGCCCTTGCAGCTGCCCAGTGAGTTGACGCAGACCACAAACCAGCGCGTGGTATCGATCGGCTTGCCCGGCCCGAGCATCGCTTCCCACCAACCCGGCTCGGGATTGGCCTGGTGTGCTGCCGCGTGCGCATTTGGCGACAGGCCGGTGACGATCAGGATCGCGTTGCGGCGGTCTGCGGCGAGCGTGCCCCAGGTTTCGTATGCCACGCGTGCCTGATGCAGCACACCGCCGCGTTTCATCGGAAACGGCGAAGGCAGTGCGTGGTACAGCGTGCCGGCAGGGATGAATTCGGTCATGTCGCAATTCTATCTGCCATGGCCTGCGCCGGGGGAAGGGAGAGCGTGTTCGCGCCCTTGGGCTGTGTGATGCCACACGCCACATTTTCCGCGCCGTGCAGACCCGATCGGGAATGCTTGCTGCGTATGTTCGCCGCTCGTCGTCCACCGGCCAGACGCGTCGCAACCAAGCCTGGCGAGCAATCAGCGACCGATCACCAGCTCCACCGGCGCGGCGGCAGGCAGTTCGATCATCACCGGCGCGCTCTCAACGTCATCGGCCTGGCGCATGGCATTGCCGCTACGCGACAGCCGTGCCAACACCTGCACGGTGTCCAGCGACGACAGCGTGCGCGTCGGCATCGGACTGTCGCCATCGTCCAGCGTGATGGTCAATGGCAGCTCGCTCAACGCGTGTTTTTCCACCGCCACCGGCATCGGCGTGTCGGTGGCGCGCGCAATCACGAAGACGCTGGTATCGCCAGGCAATCCGGCGCGTTTGGCGAATTCGGCATCCAGCGTCACGCGCACCCGGATCTGTTTGCCATTCACTGCCTCGGCGGCAGGCGCAGCCGGTGCCTGGAGCGGCGCAAGCTTGGCTTCCAGTCGCGCGAGGTTGATCTGCTCGAGCAGGCCGGGGCGGGTCGTTGCATCGACCACGCGCAGCAGCGGCTCCCAGGTAGCGCTGGCCTTGGCCGGCTCGCCGGCCTGGCGCTGCAACACTCCAAGGAACCAGCGTGCGCGTTGATGGTCCGGTCGCACCGCCAGCGCGTGTTCGAGCAGACGCATGGCTTGCGGATCGGGGCGGCCGCTGTCGTCGGCAAGCATGCGCGATTGCGCTGCGGCGACCAGCACGTCCGGCTCGTCCGGGCGTAGCGCCACTGCGCGTGCGAAGGCATCGCGCGCCTCGGCAAATTTCTGCTGGCTGGACAGTGAGCGCCCCAGCAACACCCAGCCTTCGGCCTGTTCGGGATTGCTCGCCAGCGCCGCGCGCAGTTGCACGATGGCTTCATCCAGCGAGCGTGGCGCGGCCGGACGATTGGCCGGCTGCTCGATCGCGCCTGGCGTCCCGACCAACCAATACAGTGCCGCACTCGCGGCCAGCAGCAATACCGCTGCGCTTGCGGCAAGGCCGCGTGCTTCGCGCCACAGCGGGCGCAATACCAGGCCGAAGGCCAGTAGCGCAATCACGAGTACCGCGATGACAAAGCCGGCCATCACCACTCCTGCTCATCGGCGGGCAAGGCAGGCGCAGCCACGCTGCGCTTGCGCACCACCAGCACCACCGCGCCCACGCCCAGTAGCAACACCAGTAACGGGCCAAACCACAGCAGCCAGGTGCGCGATTCCACGCGTGGGCGGTACAGCACGAACTCGCCGTAACGTGCGACCAGAAACTGGCGGATCTGCGCATCGCTGCGGCCTTCGTGCATCAGCACCAGCACTTCGCGGCGCAGATCCTGCGCAATCTGCGCGTTGGAATCGGCCAGCGACTGGTTCTGGCACTGCACGCAGCGCAACTCGGCGGTAAGTGCGTGGAAACGCGCTTCTTCTTCGGCCGATGCATAGTGCAGCGGCGCCGGGTCGCCGACCGGCTGGGCGAAGGCCAGCAAGGGTAACAACAGCAGCAGGAGCAGCCAGGCGCGCGTCATTGTGTGGCGTGCAGGTCCGGTGCGGCGGTGGGCGAGCGTTCGATCTTGCTGAGCGCCGGAATCAATTGGGTGTCGATGATGGATTGGGTGAGCATGCCGCTGTACTTCCAGCGCACCACCCCACGCCCGTCGACCAGAAAGGTTTCCGGCGCAGCGGCGATGCCGAAATCGATCGCGGTGCGGCCATCTTGATCGGCGACCACCAGCAGATACGGGTTGCCGAGTTGTTCGAGCCAGCGCAGCGCATCGGCGCGCTCGTCCTTCCAGTTGTAGCCGATCACACGCACGCGCTTGGTCAGCGCAAAGCGGCTCAGTACCGGGTGTTCTTCGCGGCAGGCCGGGCACCAGCTGCCCCACACGTTGATGATGTACGGCGCGCCGCGTAGCTCGCGCGCATGCACCACGATGTTGGGATCGTGCAGCAGCGGCAGCGCGAACTCCGGCGCCGGTTTGCCGATCAGTGCAGAGGGCAGGGCATCGCGATCGTCCTGACCGGAGCGCACCACCGCATAGACCAGCAGCGCTGCCAGGGCGAGCAGCAGCACGATGGCGCCCACGAGGACTGCAGTGGGCAGGCGGGGTGAACGTGACTCAACCATCTTGGATCTCCGGAGAACGACGAAAACGCCGGTCGGCCGCGGTGACCAGACCGCCGAGCGCCATCAGCAGCGCTCCCAGCCAGATCCAGCGGACGAACGGTTTGAGATGCACGCGCACCGCCCAGGCCTGATTGCCCAGCGGTTCGCCAAGGGCGACATACAGGTCGCCAAACGGACCGGGGCGGATCGCCGCTTCGGTCAAGGTCTGCCCGCCGCTGGCATAGCGGCGCTTTTCTGCATGCAGCAGGCCCACAGGTGCATCGTCCTTGAATACCTGCAGGTTGGCACGGTCGGAAACGTAATTAGGCCCGCGCAGCTCTTCCAGCCCGTCGAAGTGCAGCGCGTAGCGGCCGATCTGCACCTGTTGCCCGGGCGCCAACGCCACTTCGCGCTGCAGGCTCAATCCTTCCACCAGCAAGGCGCCGGACAGGAACACCGCAACGCCCAGATGCGCCAGCACCATGCCCAGCATTTCGGGAGTGAGTTTGCGCCCCTTGGCCGCGCGCCGCGTCCACAGGAACCGCACGGTGCCCAGCAGCACCCAGGCTGCGCCGGCAACACCGAAGGCGGCTTTCAACTGCCCCTGCGGCGCGGTGAACCAAGCCAGCACGCCTGCCGCCAACGCCAGGGCTGCCCACGGCGCGAGCATCGCCAATGGCCGCGACGCCTGCTCGCGCTGCCAGCGGGTGAGCGGGCCGAACGGCAGCAGCGCCACCAGCGGCGCCATCAACACCACGAACAAGGTACCGAAGTAGGGCGGGCCGACCGACAGCTTGCCCAGCCCCAACGCATCGGCCAGCAGCGGATACAACGTGCCTAGCAACACCATCGCGCAGGCGCAGGTGAGTAGCAGGTTGTTCAACAGCAACAACGTTTCGCGCGAGCTGCCGGCAAATGCGCGACGCGGATCATCCGCCAGCGACAGCCGCGGCGCGCGCAGCGCATACAGCACCAGCGAACCACCGACCACGAGCAGCAGGAACACCAGAATGAACAGTCCGCGCGATGGGTCGGCGGCAAACGAATGCACGCTGGTCAGCACGCCCGAGCGCACCAGGAAGGTGCCCAGCAGCGACAATGCAAAGGCGGCGATCGCCAGCAGCAAGGTCCAGCTGGCGAAGCTGCCGCGCTTTTCGGTCACCGCTTGCGAGTGCAGCAATGCGGTGCCCACCAGCCACGGCATGAAACTGGCGTTTTCCACCGGGTCCCAGAACCACCAGCCGCCCCAGCCCAGCTCGTAATACGCCCACCAGCTGCCGAGCGCGATACCGACGGTGAGCATCGACCAGGCGACGTTGGTCCACGGCCGCGTCCAGCGTAGCCAGCGCGCATCCACGCGGCCTTCCAGCAGCGCGGCGATAGCGAACGCGAACGGCACCGCAAAGCCGACGTAGCCGCAATACAGCATCGGCGGATGGACGATCAGACCAGGGTCCTGCAGCAGCGGATTGAGGTCGCCACCTTCCAGCGGCACCGGAAACAGCCGCGCGAATGGGTTGGAAGTGAACAGCAAAAACGCCAGAAACCCACTACTTACCAGCGCCATGACGCCGAGGACGCGCGCGATCACATGCGCAGGCAGTTGCCGCGACCAGATCGCCACCGCGCCGGTCCACAACGCCAGCACCAGCGTCCATAGCAACAGCGAGCCTTCGTGCGCGCCCCACACCGCCGAATAGCGATACATCATCGGCAGCAGGCTGTTGGAATTTTCGGCGACGTAGCGCACCGAAAAATCCTGCACCAGGAAGGCGTGCGTCAACACTGCGAAGGCTGATGCGATCAACGCCAGTTGCACCAAGGCCGCCGGCCGCGCCACGGCCGTCCAGCTGTTGCGCGCACGCTGCGCGCCGGCCAGCGGCACCACGGCCTGCACCAGCGCAACCAGCAGGGCCAGTACCAGCAGGAACGTCCCGAGTTCAGGAAGCATCGGGTCGGCGCGTTGGTGAGAATGCAAGGGTGCCACCATCGCAGGCGCACCGCAGAGGCTTCATCCCTGCAGCGTTTGCACGGACTTGCCCAGCGTTGTCAGCCGCGCACCCACCGCGCAATCCACCCTCCTGCAGGAACGCCGATGCCCTGACCCATGCCATCAATGCAGCTCTCCAGCCTGATCCGCAGCTGCGGGCACATCGTGCTTGCGATGCGCGCTGCCCATCTTGTCGGCGACTTCCTTCGGCATATAGGTTTCGTCGTGCTTGGCCAGCACGTCTTCGGCGACGAAGACACCGTGCTGCATGCGGCCGGTGGCCACCACGGCCTGCCCTTCGCGAAACAGGTCCGGCAGGATGCGGTCGTAGCTGACGGGCAACTGGGCGTCGCCGTCGGTGACGCGGAAGTGCGCTTCCAATGCGCCTGACGCGCGTTTGAAGGAGCCTTTTTCCACCATGCCGCCAAGCCGGAAACGGGAATGCTCGCCGGCATCGCCGCGCAGCACTTCAGAGGGTGTGTAGAGATAGGCCACATTGCGCTGCAAGGCCATCGCCACCAGCGTGGTTGCCAGCCCGCCGGCCAGCACCAACGCCAGCACCAGCCACAAGCGGCGGCGACGTTGCGGGTTCACCGGATCAGCTCCGCATCGCTGGGCACCGCACGCTTGCGCTCGCGCAGGCGGCGCGCCTGGGCGGTCTTCAATGCGCGCCTGACCTGCCAACGGCCAGCGATCAGGTCCCACAGCAGCACCAGCACGAACACCGCATAGGCGGCGATGACGTAGGGCAGGTAGTTCATGCCGCACCCTCCGGCGCGTCGCGCACGATCCAGGCCTTGCCGGCTTCGCGACGCAGGTTATCGGCGCGCGCGCGCGTCAGCAGCGAGCCGGCAAACCAGAACTTGGTGCCGATCACCATCAACCACAGCGGCAGCAGCATGCTCGCATCAATCGTCGATGGGCCCAGCAAGCGAATGCTCTGGCCCTGATGCAGCGAATTCCACCACACCACCGAATAGCGGATCACCGGCAGCAGCGCCACCCCGACGATGGCCAGCAACGACGCCGCGCGTGCGGCCTGACGGCGGTCGTCGATGGCGTGATACAGACCGATCACGCCCAGATACAGAAACAGCAGAATCAATTCGGTGGTCAGCCGCGGATCCCAATCCCACCAGGCGCCCCACATCGGCTTGCCCCAGATGCTGCCGGTCAGCAGGGTGATCACGGTAAACGCCGCACCGATCGGTGCGCAGGCCATTGCCAGGATCTCGCAGACCTTGATGCGCCAGATCAGCGCGATGGCCGCATACAGCGCCATCAGCCCGAACACGAACAGACTCATCCACGCGCTCGGCACATGGATGTAGAGAATGCGGAAGCTGTCGCCTTGCTGGTAATCGGCCGGTACCGCAAACAAGGCTTGCCAGATGCCAACGCCCAGCAATAACGCGGCCAGCGCGTAGCACCACGGCGCCCAGCGCGCAGTAAAACGGTCGAAGATCGGGGGCGATGCGAGTTGGTGGAACCAGCGGACGACGACGTTCATGCGATGGCAGTAGCCTTTGGAATGGCATTGGCTCTCGAAACAGCAACAACGCGTTGTGCGGGGCGTGCTATCGACAATGCATCGACTGCAACGCTCAACTCAACGAAATGCGGATCGCGGCCGCTGCAGCCAGCGGTGCCAGGACCACGCCGATCACCAGTCCGGCGCCCAACAACAACAACGCACCCACCGCATCCTGCCCTTGTCCGCTAGCCGCCACGCTGCCGGCACCGAACACCAGCACCGGCACGTACAACGGCAACGCCAGCAACGCCACGAGAATACCAGAGCGTTTCATCGTCACCGTCAGCGCCGCAACCACGGCACCAAGCAGACTCAGAAGCGGTGTGCCCAGCGCCAACGATGCCAGCAGCACCGGTAGTTGGTCATGTGGCAGGTGCAGCAATTCGCCCAGCAGCGGCGTCACCGCGATCAACGGCAGCGCGCTGGTCGCCCAGTGCAGTAGCACGCGCACCGCGATCAGCCACGCCAACGGCACCGGCGCCAGCAGCCATTGCTCCATCGAGCCGTCTTCCACGTCGCTGCGGAACAGCGCATCCAGCGACAGCAGCCCGGCCAGCAGCACCGACAGCCACAGCACCGCGGGTGCGGCCTGCGCCAGCAGATCCGGGCGTCCGCCCAGGCCCAGCGCGAACAACACCACGATCAGCAACGCGAACAGCGCCGGCTGCAAGGCATCGCTGCGGCGGCGCCACAGCAGTTGCAGGTCGCGACCCAGCAACGCGCGGGCCGCTTGCCATAGCGACGGCTGCGGCGAATGGACGCTCATGCCGCAGCCTCCAGCGTGAGCATGCGGGTGCGCACTGGTGGCGCTGCATACGCGCCGTGGGTAGTGACTAGCGCCGCACCGCCGCCGCGCAGATGCGCGGAGATCATCCGGTTGACCAGGGTGATGCCGTCCAGGTCCAGATTGGCGTAGGGCTCATCCAGCAACCAGAGTGGCGCCGGCGATAGCCACAGCCGCGCCAGCGCCAGCCGCTTGCGTTGGCCGGCCGACAGCTGCCGCACCAGCGCATCTTCGTAACCGGCCAGGCCGACAATCGCCAGTGCGCTGCCGGGCATCTGCTTGGCGCGGCGGCCATGCAGCCCGCATAGAAAATGCAGGTTCTCCAGAGTACTGAGGTCGGCTTTCAGGCCAGGCAGGTGGCCCAGGTAGGCCATGAAGCGGCTGCGGTCGCCACGCTTGGCGGTTTTGCCATCGATCTGGATCTGCCCGCGCTCCACATGCAAGAGGCCGGCCAGCACGCGCAGCAGCGTGGTCTTGCCGGCGCCATTGTCACCTTGCACCAGCAACGCCTCGCCGGCGTCGACCTGGAAATCCAGCGGGCCGAACACCGGCTCCTCGTTGCGGCTGAAGGCCAGGGCGTGCGCCGCCAGCAGCGGCGGTGCGGTGTGCAGCGGTTCGATCATCGGTGCAGCAGGCTCCCGTCGCAGGACGGCATGGGGAAGGGCCGGCGCAGGCACGCGCCGACCGGGCGCGCATTGTAGCGACGATGGTGGCACGCCGGGGACATCTGCGGCAGCGTGGCAGGCGCTGCGATGGGTCGGGGAACGCTGTTTTGCAGCGTCCGGGCGCAACCACCTGGCGGCTTTGCGTACACTCGCGGTCCCCTCGTTTCTTGTCCGGACAGGCACCATGCCCCTCACGACCAAGCTGCCCAAGGTGGGCACCACCATCTTCACCGTCATGTCGCAGCTGGCGGCCGAGCACGGCGCGGTCAATCTGGGCCAGGGCTTTCCCGATTTTGCGGTGCCGCAGCGGCTGGTCGACGAACTGACCAACGCCATGGCCGCCGGCCACAACCAGTACCCGCCGATGACCGGCGTAGCGACGTTGCGTCAGGCCATCGCCGGCAAGGCGCAGCGGTGCTATGGCGCACAGGTCGACGCCGACACCGAGATCACTGTTACCAGCGGTGCCACCGAGGCGATCTTCAATGCCATCCACGCGGTGGTGCGCGCAGGCGAGGAGGTCATCGTGCTGGACCCGGCCTACGACTGCTACGAGCCGGCGATCGATCTGGCCGGTGCGCGTGCGGTGCACGTGGCGCTGGATCCGCAGACCTTTGCAGTCGACTGGGATGCGCTGCGCGCTGCGATCACGCCGAAGACGCGCCTGTTGATGATCAACTCGCCGCACAACCCGTCCGGCGCGATGCTGTCGGCCAATGACATGCAGACGCTGACCGCACTGCTGCGCGGCACCGAGATCTTTCTGCTGTCGGATGAGGTGTACGAGCACATCGTGTTCGACGGCCGCCGGCACGAATCGGTGCTGCGCTGGCCGCAATTGCGCGAACGCGCGTTCGTGATTTCCAGCTTCGGCAAGACCTACCACTGCACCGGCTGGAAGATCGGCTACGCGATCGCGCCGCCGGCACTGAGCGCCGAGTTCCGCAAGGTGCACCAGTACAACACCTTCACCAGCTTCGGCCCGGCCCAGCACGCCTTCGCCGCGATGATCCGCGACGAACCCGAACACGACGAACAACTCGGCGCGTTCTACCAGGCCAAGCGCGACCGTTTCCGCGAACAGTTGCTGACCACGCGCCTGAAGCCGTTGCCCGTGCCCGGCGGTTATTTCCAACTGGTGGATTACTCGGCCATCAGCGACCTGCCCGACACCGAGTTCGTGCAATGGCTGACGGTGGAGAAGGGCGTGGCCGCGATCCCGTTGTCGCCGTTCTACGAGAACGCGCCTGCTGGTCAGCGCCTGGCGCGGCTGTGCTTCGCCAAGAACGATGCGACGCTGGATGCGGCTATCGCGCGCTTGCAGCAGCTCTGACGAGCTGGGAATCGGGAATGGGGATTTGGGAATCGTAAGAGCGGTTGGTCGCTTTTCGATCTGAATCTGCACTTGGCCCGATGAGATAACGCGCTCACCAAACCGCTGTCCGATTCCCCATTCCCCATTCCCGAGCCTTCAATGCACGACCTGCGCATCTCCCTGATTCAAGGCGACACCCGTTGGCATGATCCGGCCGGTAACCGCGCTTACTACGGTGGGCTGCTGGAGCCGTTGGCCGGGCAGACCGATCTGGTGATCCTGCCGGAGACCTTTACCAGCGGGTTTTCCAACGACGCCATCGACAAGGCCGAGGACATGGACGGGCCGACCGTGGCCTGGGTGCGTGCGCAGGCGGCGCGGCTGGGTGCTGCCGTCACCGGTAGCGTGCAGGTGCGCACGCCCGACGGCGTGTTCAATCGGCTGCTCTGGGCCACGCCCGACGGGGCACTGCAGTATTACGACAAGCGCCACCTGTTCCGCTTCGGCAACGAGCATCTGCGTTATGCGGCCGGGCGCGAGCGACTGACCGTGGAATGGAAGGGCTGGCGGATCAATCCGCAGGTCTGCTACGACCTGCGCTTTCCGGTGTTCTGCCGCAATCGCTTCGATGTGGAACGCCCCGGGCAGCTGGATTTCGATCTGCAACTATTCGTGGCCAACTGGCCGTCCGCCCGCGCCTATGCGTGGAAGACGCTGCTGCGCGCACGTGCGATCGAAAACCTGTGCTTCGTCGCAGCGGTCAACCGCATTGGCGTGGACGGCAATCAACTGCATTACGCCGGCGACAGCGCGGTGATCGATTTCCTTGGCCAGCCGCAGCTGGAAATCCGCGAACGCGAGCAGGTGGTCACCACCACCATCAGCGCAACCGCACTGGCCGAACACCGTGCCCGCTTCCCGGCAATGCTGGATGCCGATCAGTTCGAGATGAGGGAGTAGTGTTTGGGGATTGGTGCAAGCCACTGCCAAGCGGGCGCGAGCCCGCCGCCGTTGCCAATCCCCACTCTCGACTGCCCAATCCCGGCTACTGAGCCAGCTTGATCTCGTAAATCTTCGGCCACCGCTTGCCTGTGACGAACAAGCGATCGTGCTTGGCGTCGTAGGCGATGCCGTTGAGGACATCGTTGGTGGGGTCGGTCAATGTGTCGGGGTCTGGCACCAGTGCCTTAAGGTCGATCCAGGCGATGACCTTGCCGCTGGCCGGGTCGATCCGTGCGATGCGCGTGGTCAGCCAGACGTTGGCCAGCAGCTCGCCCTTGACCCATTCCAGCTCGTTGAGGTTGTCCAGCGGCTTGCCGCGGGCGGTGACCTTGATGGTGCCGATCTGTTTCAAGCTCTGCGGATCCAGCCGGCGGATGCTGGCGGTGCCGTCGCTCATGTAGAGCTGGCGGTCGTCGCTGGTCAGCGCCCAGCCCTCGCCGGAATAGGTGAATTGGGTGCGCGGTGCCAGCGTGGCCAGATCGTAGACGAAGCCGCGTTGATTGCGCCAGGTGAGCTGGATCAGGCGGTCCTTCCAGGCCACGATGCCTTCGCCATAGAACGGCGGCGGCGTGTTGGCCTGCTGCAGGACCTTGCCGGTGTCCAGGTCGACCTTGCGCACGCTGGACTGGCCAAGCTCGCCGGTGCTCTCGTACAGATGCCCGTCGAGATAGAACAGGCCTTCGGTAAACGCGGTGGTGTCGTGCGGATAGGTCCTGACGACGGTGTAGCCCTGGGTGGGAATCGTCTCGCCGCAATGGGCGAGGGAGGGCAGCAGCAGGGCGCTGAAGAGCAGGCTGTAAACGGTGCGTGGCATGCTGCGATCATCCCACGTCGCGGTTGCAGGTGGCAGCGCTGGCGCCATGTCGAAGCCAGGTAAGACTTCGCTGAACAGACGCATGCGCTGCGCTGGGACCTTGTCGCGGCTGCCACATCGGCGCTGCTAGTCTCGCGCCACGTCCACCACTGGCACCGCTCACATGATCAAGTCACTTTCGCTGTTCGCGCTGCTTGGCGCCGCCACGCTGGCTCCGCAGGCACAGGCCGCCGGCAACATCGATTGCCAGCTGTCGTTCAACTTGTCCGGCTGGTCGGTGTTCTACAAGACCGCCAGCGGCACCGGCACCATCAAGTGCGACAACGGTGCGGTCATCCCGGTCAAGATCTCCAGCAAGGGCGGCGGCCTGACGGTCGGTAAGTCCAAGATCGTCGGCGGTCGCGGGACCTTCTCCGGTGCCTACAGCCTCAACGATCTATTCGGCACCTACGCCGCGGCCGAAGCGCATGCCGGCGTGGTCAAATCCAGTACCGCTCAGGTCGTCACCAAGGGCGATATCTCCCTGGCCCTGGCGGGCACGGGCGAAGGCGTGGATCTGGGCGTTGCGGTCGGCAATTTCGTGATCGAACGTCGCAAGTAAGCGTGTGATCCGGCAGCCGGCAGCGCCGCTCCGTGATCGAGCGCTGCACGATGGCAAGCGGCGGTTGGCTGCAGAAGTGTTTGAGGTCGGTGCGCATCGGCCTGTCGTGGGCTGCCATTGCCGATGCTTCCGCCACCTCCTAGATCAGCAATCCGCACTCAGCACCACAAAAAAACGGCCCTTCGCAGGGCCGTTTTTTTTATGCACGAGTCGCAACTCAGCGGCCGCGATTACCGCCACCGGGCGGGCGACGATTGCCGCCGCCCGGGCCGCGCGGTGCGCCACCTGGGCCACCGGGACCGCGTGCACCGCCACCGGGACCGCCAGGACCACGATTGGCAGATGCCGGGCCGCGATTACCGCCCGGACCCGGACGGCCACCGCTTGGACGGCCAGCAGGACGTGCCGCACCGTACGGGCTGAAACCCGGGTTGGCGTGATCGGAGGGGAAACTCGGTGCGTTGCCTGGGTGACCGTACGGGTGCTTGCGCTGCCCCTGGCCTTGACCCTGCGACTGACCTTGCCCGACACCACCAGCCCCAGCACGCCCCGGACCACCCGAGCGTGCGCCGCCCGGACCGCCAGCACCCGGACGCGCGCCGCCCGGACCTTTCTTCGCATACGGGCGTGCCTGGCCGGTACCTGGGCCGCTCGGGCCGGCATTGCGGTGACCGCTCGGGCCGGTGCTCACGCCATCGGGCACATACCAGCTGCGGAACGCGGCCGGGTTGCCGTCTGGCAACGCGCCGCGGTCGCCCTTGGCCGGGCCGCGCTGCTTGAACGGGCGCTGCTGCGACTGCCGAGCCGCTGCTTCGCCGCTGACCGTCAGGCCACCCTTGAAGCCGCCGGGCTTGCCGCGACCGCCGCGGCCGCGATCTTCGCGCAGGTTGTCGAAACGACGCAGTTCGCGGCCTTCATCGGCGCCGGAGGTCTGGCCGTTGACGTAGGCGTTGCTGCGGCCATCGCGCGAGACGTGCACGGTGGACTTGGCAGCGCGACGCTGGCCGATCACCGGCTGCAGGGTCAGTGCCGACGGCGCACCTTCTTCCAGCTTGAGTTCGGCGCGCAGGGCGTCGACCTTCTCCTGCGCCACTTCCACAGACTGCCCACGCAGCAGCTCGCGCGGCAGCGAAATCTTGCCGTAGCGGCTGCGCTTGAGGCGGCTGACCTGGCAACCCTGCGATTCCCACAGGCGGCGCACTTCGCGGTTGCGACCTTCCTTGACCACCACGCGGAACCAGTCGTGCGAGTCGGTGCCGCCGATGCGTTCGATCTCGTCGAACTTGGCGCCGCCGTCTTCCAGCAGCACACCGCGCGACAGGCGCTCGATGATGGCGTCAGAGACCTTTTCTTCGCCTTCCGGGGCGCGCACGCGCACCACGTATTCGCGTTCGACCTCGTAGGAGGGGTGCATCATCGCGTTGGCCAGCTCACCGTCGGTGGTCAGCAGCAACAGGCCAGTGGTGTTGATGTCCAGGCGGCCGATGGCGATCCAGCGCGAGCCTTTCAATGCCGGCAGCGACTCGAACACGGTCGGGCGGCCTTCGGGATCTTCGCGCGTGGTCACTTCGCCTTCGGGCTTGTTGTAGATCAGCACGCGCGAAGGTTCGGTCAGCGCGCTGGCCACGAAGCTGCGGCCGTCCAGCTCGATCTTGTCGCCGCTGCGCACCGACATGCCGGTCTGCGCGACGGCGCCATTGACCTTGATCAGGCCATCGGCGATACGCTGTTCGAGCGCGCGGCGCGAGCCCAGGCCGGCCTGGGCCAGCACCTTGTGCAGGCGCTCTTCCAGCTTCGGCGCTTCGGGCGCGCTGTCGCGCTTGAGGGAAAGCTTGTTCAACGACAGCTTGCGGGGGGTGTCACTCATGTGTCTGGCTCCGGCCGACGCGTTTTGGGTCGGCCTCTGGGTCGGAATCGGCTTCGTCAACAGCCACGGTCGTCGTCGCGACGGCGTTGTCTTCGTCTTCGTTCACTGCATCCGCGCGCGTTCCCGGCGCGGTGTCGGGGTCGCCCTCACGGGCGTCATCTGGGTGTTGCGTGTGCTGGTCGTGCGCCGAGCCATGCTCGGGGTGCTGCGGTGTCTGCGCACTCACTGAGTCGGTCGCCTCAGTGTCGATTGCATCATCGAGATCGGGGTCTTGCTGGTCCAACAGGGCATCGCTGGCGGTTTCCTGCGCGCGCTGGTCGGCAGCGTTATCGATGTCGGTTTCAGAATCGCGCTCGGCGTTAGCCTGCTGATCGCTCGCCGTTTCGGTGTTGCTGGCCGGAGTCGCCGAGGCATCGGCCTCGTCCGCTTCCGAACCATCTTGCGAGTCACTGGTTTCGCTGTCGCTGTCGTCGCCAACGTTGGCTTTTGCATCCGCAGTACCTGCATCTGCATTGTCAGCCGCTGCATTCGAAGCGCCGCCTTCCGCGTCAGCCGCATCCATCGCTGCCGAGGCCGGCACCGCGCCATCCAGCTGCCCGTCGCGGTCCAGCGGCAGTTGCGGTTCCAGCTCGGCGATGTCCTTCAACTCAGACAATGGCGGCAGCTCATCCAATCGCTTGAGCCCGAAGTAATCCAGAAAACCCTTGGTGGTACCGAACAGGGCCGGCTTGCCGGGTACGTCGCGGTGGCCCACCACGCGGATCCACTCGCGTTCTTCCAGCGCCTGGATGATGTTGCTGCTGACCGCCACGCCGCGCACCTGCTCGATCTCGCCGCGGGTGATCGGCTGGCGATAAGCGATCAGCGCCAGGGTTTCCAGCGTGGCGCGGGTGTACTTGGTGCGGCGCTCGGTCCACAGTCGGGCGACCCAGCCATGCACATCGGCCTTGACCTGGAAGCGGAAGCCGGAGGCCACCTCGACCAATTCCACGCCACGCTCGGCGCAGCCCTCGCGCAGCAGTTCCAATGCGCGCTCCACGCTGCCGGGCGGCGCCGGTTCTTCTTCCGGAAACAGACCCTGCAGCTGCACCAGCGTCAACGGCTGGCTGCTCGCCAACAGGGCGGCTTCGATAATGCGGGTGATCAGCGCTTGATCCATTCGGTGATCGGCTTCAGAGGGGTTCGTTGGCGGCATCGCTGTCGTCGAATTCGCTGGAGAATTGCAGCGGCGCATTGGTATTGCCCAACGCCAGCGACTTCACGTAGATCGGCGCCAGCGGCGCTTCCTGCACGATGTCCAGCAACTGCTCCTTGGCCAATTCGAGCAGCGCCAGGAAGGTGACCAGCACGCCGAGCTTGCCTTCCTCGGCAGTGAACAGCGATTCGAAACGGTAGAACTTGCCGTCGTCCAGACGGCTCAGCACATCGCCCATGCGCTGGCGCACACTCAGTGCCTCGCGCTTGATCGCATGGCCGGTGAACAGCTCGGCGCGTTTGAGCACGTCGTACAGCGCCATCAGCATTTCTTTCAGCTCCACCGGTGGCGGCAGCTTGACCGCTGCGCGCTCCGGCAGGTGCGCCTGCACCGGCGCGCTATCGCGGCCCATGCGGGGCAGGGTGTCCAGGTCTTCGGCGGCCTGCTTGAAGCGTTCGTATTCCTGCAACCGGCGGACCAGTTCGGCGCGCGGATCTTCTTCTTCGCCATCCTGGCTCGGCGGGCGCGGCAACAGCATGCGCGATTTGATCTCGGCCAGGATCGCGGCCATCACCAGATATTCGGCGGCCAGTTCGAAGCGCAGCTCCTGCATCACATTGATGTAGTCCACGTACTGCCGGGTGATCTCGGCGACGGGGATATCCAGAATGTCCAGGTTCTGACGGCGGATCAGGTAAAGCAGCAAGTCGAGCGGACCTTCGAAGGCATCCAGGATGACTTCCAGCGCATCCGGCGGGATATACAGATCCTGTGGGATCTGCAGCACCGGTTGCCCATGCACTACCGCCAGCGGCATTTCCTGCTGCTGTGGCGGCGCGCTCGTGGCTGGCGGAGTCGCGACGTGCGCGAGTTCGGAATTCATCAGGTAGACATCGGGTCTTACGGTCGCCGGCCGCGGTCTGAGCCGCGCCTGCAGGGCTTTGCCTTGAGTTATTGCGATCAATGTCGTGCCTGTGCCGGCACGATCCCACAAATCCACATACAACGTACGCCGCGTGGCATGCGGCGACGGAACAGCGAGGAGGTCGTCTACGCGGGCCGGTGGTGGGCAGCGAATCGGTCGTCGAGAAGAGCGTTGAGCCTGGGCCGACGGGCCGCTACGTCCGGTTGCGTGTGCAGTGGTGTCAAGGGTAATGCGTGCGCGGGGGCGGTGTCCAGCGCCGACGCGGCTAGAATCGGCAGGTTGACCTTCAAGTCTGAGGCGAGGTGGCGTGTGTGGTACGTAATCGAAGGGTATGACCGGGCCGACGCATTGGCCGCACGGCAGCAGGCGCGGCCAGCGCATCTGGCACGTTTGCAGGCGCTTGCGGCCGCGGGTCGGCTGCTGGTGGCGGGCCCGTGCCCGGCCATCGATGCCGAAGATCCGGGTCCGGCCGGTTTCAGCGGCAGCCTTGTGGTTGCCGAATTCGACGCGCTGGAAGATGCGCGCGCCTGGGCCGATGCTGATCCGTATGTGGAAGCGGGTGTGTATACGCGCACCGAGGTCCGCCCATTCCGCCGGGTACTGCCATGAACCGGGTCGAGCAGATCCGTGCGGCATTGCAGGCCGCGCTGGCACCGACCGAGTTGGACGTTGTGGACGACAGCGCTCGGCATGCCGGCCACGCCGGCGCGCGTGACGGGCGGGGGCATTTCAATGTGCGCGTGGTCAGCGCCGCCTTCACCGGCAAGCCGCCATTGGCCCGGCACCGCGCGGTCTATGCCGCAGTGGGCGAGATGATGCAGACCGATATCCACGCCTTGTCGATCGAGGCCTTTGCGCCTGGCGAGGCAGGGTAGCTGACGCGGGGAATGGGCGCCTGCGCGCCGACGATCGCCTGTGATCGCCAAAATCGTCTTGTCGCGCATCGGGGAAGACTCGCTATCGCTGTTGATCCATCCGGCAGCGCTCACGCTGTGTGCGCCAAAACGTGATCAGGATCTTGCTTCGTTTGTGGACCAATGGGCTCGGCTTTGTTGCGTCGCAGCACATTATTTCACGTTCCCATCACCCGTAGCCACTTGATCTGTAAGCGTTTTCACGCATGTGAAGCTAGGGGTTTACGCCCTTGTATGAAAACGCTTACAGTCCGCGCCAGTTTCGGGAAGCGGTCGCGGAGGGCGACACGAATGGCCAAGGGTGCGGTCACCATCAAAGATGTCGCTCGGGAAGCACAGGTCTCCGTCGCAACGGTGTCGCGTGCGCTCAACGGGCACGACAACGTCGCCGCGCCGGTGCGCCAGCAGGTGCTGGAAGTGGCCGAGCGGCTGCGGTACAGCCCGCATGCGGCTGCGCGCAGCCTGAGCAGCCGGCGTTCCCAGACCCTTGGCGTCGTGCTGCCTGATCTGTATGGCGAGTTTTTTTCCGAATTGATTCGCGGCATCGATGGTGCGGCGCGTGCGGCCGGCCAGCACTTGCTGGTGTCCAGCTATCACGGCGACCCGGAAGCCCAGGGCAGGGCGCTGCGCTCGATGCGCGGTCGCGTCGATGGCTTGCTGGTGCTGTCGCCGTATGCGGAGCAGCCGGGATTTCTCACCGACAATCTGCCGCAGTCGCTGCCGACGGTTCTGATCAATGCACACCTGCCCGGTGCCGACTATCCGGTCCTCAGCATCGACGACCACGCCGGTGCCATGGCCATGACCGAGCATCTGCTGCGTGCCGGACATCGCCGCATCGCCTTTATCGGTGGCCCGGCGTTGAACTTCGATGCGCGCGAACGCCTGCGCGGCTTCCGCGATGCGCTCGCTGCGTTTGGCGTGCAGGCGCAGGGCGTGGAGTACCCGGGCGACTTCGACGAAGCATCCGGCCACCGCGCCGGTCTGGCGATGCTGGCTGACGGCGCACTGCCGGACGCGGTCTTCGCCGCCAACGACATGACCGCGCTTGGGTGCCTGTACGCGTTCGCCCAGGCCGCTGTATCGGTGCCCGGCGACGTGGCGCTGGCCGGGTTTGACGACATTCCACTGGCCCGGTTCGTCCACCCGGCGCTGACCACCATGCGGGTCAGCATCGCGCGGCTGGGCGAGCAGGCGATGGGCCGGCTGATGCGACTGGTCGAAACGTCTGACCGCGACGATGGCGTCCGTCAATTGCTCACGCCCGAGCTGGTGATCCGCGCTTCCTGCGGTGCGGGCGAACACGGTCACTGACTTGTCCGGCCCTGCGTTTTCAGGCTGCCGACCCTTTCGCGGACGTTCTGTCCGCTCCCGCTGCCCCGCAGCGGCTGTTCCTGCATCACTGCACTACCACAACAACAATCTGTACCGATCCCTGGAGGGACGACCATGCGCCACCACCACCCCCATTCCGCCCGTCCGGCGCGCAAGCTGCTCAGCTGCGCGCTTGCCAGCTGCCTGCTGCTCGGCGCCGTACCGGCCTTCGCACAGAGCACCGCTGCGACCATCCGCGGCCAGGTCACCGTCGATGCCGCACCTGCCGCCCAGGCGCAGGTCACCGCCACCAATCTGGCCACCGGCCTGACCCGCACGGTGCAGGTCAGCAATGGCGGCTATTCGGTCGGCGGTCTGCCGCCGGGTTCCTACCGCATCGACGTCACCGCCAACGGACAGACCAGCTCGCAGAACGTCACCGTGCAGGTCGGCCAGACGGCGACCTTGAACCTGGGCGTCGGCGGCGAACCGGCCACGGCCGCCGGTGGTAACGCCACCACGCTGGACGCGGTGCAGGTGAAGGCGCCGCCGGTGCTGGTCGAGACGCGCACCTCCGAGAACGCCACCTACATTTCCAATGTGCAGATCCAGAACCTGCCGCGCGCCACGCGCAACTTCCTGGAGCTGGCCGACACCGTACCGAACGTGCAGTTCACCCGCGAGGCCAACGGCACCACCAAGGTGCGCACCGGCGCCACCTCGGCCGAAGGCACCAACGTCTACATCGATGGCGTGAGCCAGAAGAATTACGTGTTGACCGGCGGCGTGAGCGGCCAGGACTCCAGCCGCGGCAACCCGTTCCCGCAGTCGGCGATCGGCGAATACAAGGTCATCACCTCCAACTACAAGGCCGAGTTCGACCAGGTCAGCGGCGCGGCCATCGTCGCCTCGTCCAAGTCCGGCACCAACGATTTCCACGGCAGCTTCTTCTGGGACACCAGCAATGACAGCTGGCGCGAAGAGAGCCCGCTGGAGAAGAAGGCCGGCGTGCGCGACGACTTCGAAGAAACCCAATACGGCGCCACCTTCAGCGGCCCGATCCTCAAGGACAAGGCGCACTTCTTCATCGCCTATGAAGCCAAGGAATACACCACCCCGAACGTGGTGATCCCCGGCTCGATCTATTCGGACCGCGTCGATCAACTGCCTGCGCAACTGCAGCCGCTGGTGGTCACCTCCAGCACGCCGTTCAAGGAAGACCTGTACTTCGGCAAGATCGACTGGACCATTGGCGACAACAACCTGTTCGAGCTGACCGGCAAGTACCGCAAGGAAGACGAGCTCAACGACGTCGGCCAGACCTCGACCTACGGGCACGGCAGCATCAATGGCCAGGAAGAAAAGCGCGCCAACCTGCGTTGGCAGTACAGCGGGGCCAGCTTCCTCAACGAAGCCAACCTGAGTTACGAAAGCGCGTTCTGGAACCAGGCGCCGATCAACAACGGCAATGGCTACATCCTCAGCTACGCACCGGTGCGCGGCAATGAGACCGACATCCTGGCGGCCGGTGCCGGCAGCAGCTTCCAGCGCAAGGGACAGAAGGGCTGGACCTTCCAGGATGACCTGACCTTGAACAGCCTGGAGTGGAATGGCGCGCACACCATCAAGATGGGCGTGAAGTTCAAGAGCATCGACCTGGATTCGACCCAGTTCAACCCGGCCAACCCGCAGTACTACTACAACATCCTCACCGACGTCGAAACGCCGTACCGCGTGCGCTTCGGTGCACCGTTGGTGGAAGGTGGCGGCTCGGTGGTGTCCAAGAACAAGCAGTACGGCATCTACCTGCAGGACGACTGGGAGGTCAACGAGCACTGGACCTTGAACTTGGGCGTGCGCTACGACTACGAAGAGACTCCGGCGTTCCTGGATTTCGTCACCCCCTCGGACGTCGCCAGCGCGCTGCAGAACTGGCCCAACCTGCGCAACGCCAACTACAACATCAACGACTTCATCAGCACCGGCAACAACCGCAAAGCATTCAAGAATGCCTGGCAGCCGCGTCTGGGCGCCTCGTACGACTTGTTCGGCGATCAGGCGCACGTGATCTATGGTGGCGCCGGCCGTGCGTACGACCGCAACATCTTCGATTACCTGGCACTGGAGCAGCTCAACAACTCCTTCAATTCGTATAGCTACTACTTCACCAGCACCAACAACGGTGCCTGCCTAGGCGATCCATGCACGGCCTGGAATCCGGCGTACAACAATCAGGAAGGCTTGAACACACTGACGGCCAACAGCACTGGCGGTGGCGGACGTGAGGTCTACCTGATCGATAACAACCTCAAGACCCCGTACTCCGACCAATTCAGCATCGGCATGCGCAACATGGTGCCGTTGTGGGGCCAGGACTGGTTCACCGATGTGACCCTGAGCCGCATTGAGAGCCATGACGGCTTTGCCTTCGTGCGCGGCAACCGCCTGCCGGACGGTTCGTTCTTCCAGCCGGGCACTACTTCCGGCGCGCCGACCGATGGCCCGAACGGCTATAGCGCCATCGTGCTTGGCACCAACGGTGTGGAGACCCGCAACAACCAGCTCGCGTTGCAGGTGGAAAAGCCCTTCGACGAAGAATCCGGCTGGGGGCTGACCGTGGCCTATACCTATTCCGATGCGAAGGAAAACCGCCAGTTCGGCGAGCACTATGCACTGGACCGCGAACGCATCCAGGACTACGGCTGGCGTGAGGCTGGCGGCATTCCGAAAAACCGCCTGGTGGTCACCGGGATCTATGAACTGCCGTATGAGATCAAACTGTCCGGCAAGCTGTCGCTGGCCAGCCAGACCGTGCGCTACGGCCAGAATTGCCTTGCCGGCAACGATCAGTGCGAGATTATCCAGTTCAAGCCGGATGGCACACTGGGCTACAAGGAATTCAGCATTGCCGCGAATAAAGAATGGGATACCGGCGGTGGTGTCAAATTCAATGTGCGTGCGGATATCCTCAACGTGTTCAACTGGGTGAATTACGCCACCTTCAACGGCGATACCGGAACATTGCAGGACTTGAACACGGCTTACGGCACACCGACCGGTGTGCTGGCGTCGCCGATGCGTACCTTCCGTCTGGCCTTTGGCCTGAACTGGTGAGGTGCTCGACCGCCCTGGCTGCAACGCCAGGGCGGTCGAACTCGGCGCCTGGATAGGGTAGGTTTGCGTGCGAGATGTAATCGATTACACAAGTGGGGGGCGGATGGACAGGGGTAACACGTCGCGATGGTTGACGATTCCACTCTTGCTGGGCGCCCTGGTTTTGGCGTCGTGCAAGCAAGCCGAGGAGCCCAAGGTGGCCGAAAAGAAGGCGCCGGTAAAAGTCATCCTGGTTGAGGCGCAACTGCCGCCCAAGCCGGTCAAGCCGCCGCTGCCTCCGCTGTTTTCGGACATCGAGCGCCGCACGTTCCAGTTTTTCTGGGACACTACCAACGAACTCAATGGACTGTCGCCGGATCGGTTTCCGTCGCGCCCGTTCGCCAGTATTGCGTCGGTCGGATTTGCGCTCACCGCCTATCCGATCGGCATCGAAAACGGGTGGGTCAGTCGCAATCAGGCGATCGACCGCACCCTGACAACATTGAAATTCTTCCGCGATGCGCCAATGGGGCCGCAGAAGACCGGTCGGGCCGGCTACAAAGGCTTCTACTACCATTTTCTGGACATGCAGAAGGGCAACCGCTACGACAGCTGGGTCGAGTTGTCCAGCGTGGACACCGCACTGCTGATGATGGGCGTGCTGTTCACCCAGTCGTATTACGACGGCGACGACCCGCGCGAAAAGGAGATTCGCCAGATCGCCGACACGCTGTACAAGCGCGTGGACTGGCGCTGGCTGCAACAGCGTGCGCCGCTGATCTCAATGGGCTGGTTCCCTGAAAGTGGCTTCATCAACCACGACTGGATGGGCTACAACGAGGCGATGATGCTGTACATCCTCGCGCTGGGCTCGCCCACCCATGGCGTCGACCCGGACGCATGGACCAGCTGGACCCGCACCTACAACAACGACTGGGGCGTGTACCAGGGCCAGGAATACCTCTCGTTCGGCCCGTTGTTCGGGCACCAATACAGCCATGTCTGGATCGATTTCCGCGATATCCAGGACCAGTACATGCGCGAACGCGGCATCGACTACTTCCTCAACAGCCGCCGCGCCACGCTGGCCCAGCGCGACTACGCCATCGACAACCCGATGAAGTGGAAGGACTACGGCGAGAACGTCTGGGGCCTGACCGCTGGCGACGGCCCGCAGAACACCAGCCAGGAATACCGTGGCGAGCAACGCCAGTTCCGCCATTACTCCTCGCGCGGCGCCGGCCTGCGCGAGAACTTCGACGACGGCACCATCGTGCCTTCGGCGGCCATCTCCTCGATCGTGTTCGCCCCGGAAGTGGTGATCCCGGCCACCGAGGAAATGCACAAGCGCTATGGCGACTTCCTGTATTCCAGCTATGGGTTCCTGGATTCGTTCAATCCCAGCTTCAACTACGACATCCCGCTCAAGACCGGGCGCATGGTGCCGGACCGTGGCTGGGTGGCCAGCGACTACATCGCCATCGACCAGGGCCCGATTCTGGCGATGATTGCCAACTACCAGAACGAATTCGTCTGGAACGTGATGAAGAAGAACCCCTACATCCGCGCCGGTCTGGAACGCGCCGGCTTCACCGGCGGCTGGCTCACCCCGGAAGGCGAGCCGCAGCCGGCGCCGCAGAAGGACGAGCAGAAGGCTGCTGCGCGGGCGCTGGGCATGGCCGAGTCGCGTGCCGCAGCCGCCCAGGCCCAGCAAGACCCCACGCAACGCCAAAAACCCGAGTAATCCGTGCGCCTTTTGAAACTGTTGATATTGGCCGCCGCCCTGTGCGCAGGCGTGGCGGGATGCGAACGCTCCGATTCGGGCAAGACCACCGTGCGCTTCTGGGCGATGGGCAAGGAGGCCGAAGTGGTCTCTGAGTTGGTGGCCGACTTCGAAAAGCAGAACCCCACCATCCATGTGGATGTGCAAAACATCCCGATGACCGCGGCGCACGAAAAACTGCTCACCGCCTTCGCTGCTGACGGACTGCCGGACGTGTGCCAGCTTGGTAACACCTGGTTGCCGGAATTCGCGTTGCTGGACACGCTGGAGCCGATGCAGCCCTACGTGGCGCGCTCCAAGATCGTCGATCCGGCCGATTATTTCCCCGGCGTGTGGGACACCAATCTGGTCGATGGCACGCTGTACGGCGTGCCGTGGTACGTGGATACGCGGCTACTGTTTTATCGCAAGGACTTGCTGCGCGAGGCCGGCTACAGCGAAATGCCCAAGACCTGGGCCGAGATGGAACAGGTGATGGCCGCGATCAAGCGCAAGGTTGGCCCCGACCGCTACGCCATCCTGATGCCGCTCAACGAGTTCGAGCAGCAACTGTCGTTCGCGCTGCAGCAGGACGACCGCCTGCTGCGCGACCACGACAACTACGGCAACTTCCGCGGCGAGGGCTTCCGCAAGGCGCTGGGCTTCTACGACACCATGTATCAGAAAGGCTGGGCGCCGAAGGTCTCCGAGACCCAGGTTTCCAACGTCTGGTACGAATTCTTCAACGGCTATTACGCGTTCTATCTGTCCGGCCCGTGGAACGTACGCGAATTCAAGCTGCGCCAGCCGCCGGGTATGGAAGGCAAATGGGGCACCGCGCCGTTGCCCGGTCCCAACGGCTTGGGCGCCGGCATAGCGGGCGGTTCCAGCCTGGTGATCTTCAAGTCCTCGCAACACAAGGACGCCAGCTGGAAGCTGATCGAATACCTGTCGCAGCCCACGGTGCAGGCGCGCTTCCACGCCATCATCGGCGACCTGCCGCCGCGGCGCAGTACCTGGAAGCTGCCATCGCTGGCCAACGACGAACTGGCGCATGCCTTCGGCGACCAGCTGGAACGGGTCAAGGCCACGCCCAAGGTGTTGGAGTGGGAGCGCATCGTGCAGGAAATGCGTCTGGTGACCGAGCGCGTGGTGCGTGGCGGTCAATCGCACGAAGCCGCCGTGCAGGAACTGGATAAACGCGTGGACGAAATTTTGGCCAAGCGCCGCTGGATCTTTGAGCAGGAGGGCGGGCATGTCGGCCCGGCCGGTGAGACGGCCACGCCGGCAGCTACGCCGTCTGCTGCAGAAACAGCTGCGCCCGCCGCTGCAGCTGATCAGGGAGCCGCGCGATGATGAAGCGTAATTCCCTCGCCGGCTGGGTGTTCGCCGCGCCGTCGATCATGGTGCTGGGCATGTTCTTCGGCGTGCCGGTGTTCGCCGCGCTGGTGCTCAGCGTCACCGACTTCGACCTGTACGCACTGGCCGACAGCAGCCATCTGCGCTTCGTCGGTCTGGGCAATTACGTCGACCTGCTGCAGACGCCGCTGTTCTGGAAGTCGTTGTGGAACACCACCTACTTCGTGCTGCTGGGTGTGCCGATGTCGATCGGCGTGTCGCTCGGTGCGGCCTTGCTGCTCAACGCCAAGGCATCGCGCTTCAAGGCGCTGTTTCGTACTGCCTTGTTCGCGCCGGTGGTGACCACCCTGGTGGCGGTGGCGGTGATCTGGCGCTATCTGTTCCACATCAAGTACGGCCTGGTGAACTTCGGTCTGAGCCATCTGGGCATCGCCCCGATCGACTGGCTGGGCGACCCGCGCTGGGCGATGCCGACCATCATGCTGTTCGCGGTATGGAAGAACTTCGGCTACAACATGGTGATCTTCCTGGCCGGGCTGCAGGCGATCCCGCAAGACTTGTATGAGGCCGCGCGTATCGACGGCGCTTCGCGCTGGAAGCAGTTCCTGCACATCACCTTGCCGATGCTTGGCCCGGTGCTGATGGTGGTCGGGGTGATCACCATTTCCGGCTATTTCCAGCTGTTCGCCGAACCCTACGTGATGACCCGCGGCGACCCGCTGCAAAGCACCGTCAGCGTGCTGTATTTCATGTTTGAGGAAGGCTTCAAGTGGTGGAACCTCGGCCGCGCGTCGGCGGTGGCGTTCCTGTTGTTCCTGATCATTCTGGCGGTGACCACCGTGATGCTGCGCTTCGGCCGCAAGAAGGACCTGATATGAGTCGTGATGTCGGCCAATCGCGCTGGAACGGCGTGCTGATCAACGGCGGTTTGCTGGTGTTGGCCTTGATCAGCCTGGCACCGCTGCTGTGGATGCTGTCGGTGTCGTTCATGCCCACCGGCGAGGCCAGCCGGTTTCCGCCGCCGATGCTGCCGTCGGCTTTCACCCTGGCCAACTACCACGAGCTGTTCGCGCGCACTGGCATGGCGCGCAACTTCGCCAACAGCCTGCTGGTGTCCGGGCTGATCACGCTCGGTTCGCTGCTGATCAACACCATGGCCGGTTATGCGTTCGCCAAGCTGCAGTTCATCGGCCGCGAGCGCATCTTCAAGATCCTGATGGCCGCGCTGGTGATCCCCGCGCAGGTGGCGATGCTGCCGCTGTTCCTGCTGATGAAGCAGCTGCATCTGGTCAACAACATCGGCGGGGTGGTGGTGCCGGCGCTGGCGACGGTGTTCGGTATTTTTCTGGTGCGCCAGTACGCGCGCAGCATTCCCGATGAATTGATCGAAGCCGCCCGCATCGACGGCGCCAGCGAGATGCGCATCTTCTTCCAGATCGTGCTACCGATGCTCAAGCCGGTGCTGGTCACCTTGACCATCTTCACCTTCATGGGCTCATGGAACGACTTCATGTGGCCGCTGATCGTGTTGACCGACCAGGAGCAATACACCTTACCGGTGGCGCTGGCGGCGCTGTCGCGCGAGCACATCATGGACGTGGAATTGATGATGGCCGGCGCAGTGGTGACGGTGATTCCGGTGCTGCTATTGTTCCTGGCGCTGCAGCGTTACTACATCCAAGGTCTTCTGCTGGGGAGTGTGAAGGGGTGAGGCTAGTGTTCCTGCGACTGTTTGCCATGACCGCCATTGCCGCCGCGGGCGCGGCGCAGGCGCAGGAGCGCGTGCTCGACGGCTTCAACGACATGAACGCCTGGCGCCTGGTGGTGTCCAACCAGGTCAGCGGCTCGCTGCGCCCGGTGGCCACTGCCTCCGGCGGGCATGCGCTGTGTCTGGATTACAACTTCAACGGCGTGTCCGGCTACGTCGGCATCCGCCGCGCGCTGCCGCTGGAGTATCCCGAGAACTACCGCATCGGGTTCTCGCTGCGCGGTGAATCGCCGTCCAACGATCTGCAGCTCAAGCTGATCGATGCCAGCGGCGACAACGTGTGGTGGGTCAACCGGCCGGGCTTCAATTTCCCGAAGAACTGGACCACCTTCAACTACCGCAAGCGCAACATCGAAAAGGCCTGGGGACCCGGTGCGGACAAGCAGCTTCGCAGCAGCGCGGATGTCGAGTTCACCATCTACAACAAGGTGGGAGGCAAGGGCACGGTGTGCTTCGACCGCCTGACGCTTACCCCATTGCCGCCGGAAGACACCTCGCCGCTCAAGGCCGAGGCGATCACCGACACTGCGCCGGCGTTGGAACAACGCCTGGCCGATGGCAAGCCCGACACCTTCTGGCTCAGCGGCGCGGTGAAGCAACAGACCGTCACGCTGGATCTGGGCAAGGTGCGCGAATTCGGCGGCGCCATCGTGCAGTGGGTGCCGGGTCTGCAGGCCTCGCAGTACGTGGTGCGTGCATCGGCCGATGGCCGCAGCTGGCGCGATCTGCGCACCGTTACCGCCGGCGCTGGCGGCACCGATTGGCTGGCGCTTCCAGATACCGAAGCACGTTACCTGCGCTTCGATCTCAAGGACGGCCCGAATTGGCGCTACGGCATCAAGGAAGTGCAGTTGCAGCCGCTGTCATTCGCCGCAACGCCCAATGACTTCATCAAGTCGCTGGCCGCGCAGCTACCGCGTGGCAGTTACCCGCGTGGCTTCTCCGGCGAGCAGCCGTACTGGACCATCCTGGGTCTGGATGGCGGCACCGAGCAGGGCCTGATCGGCGAAGACGGCGCGGTGGAAGTGGGCAAGGGCGGTTTCAGCATCGAGCCGTTCGTGGTCACCGGCGGCAAGGTGCTGCACTGGTCCGACGTCAGCAGCGAGCAGAGCCTGCAGGACGATTACCTGCCGATCCCCAGCGTCGACTGGCATCACGACCTGATGAACCTGCGCGTCACCGCATTCGTGCAGGGCACACCCGATCAGGCGCAACTGGTCGCGCGTTACCAGCTGCACAACACCGGCAAGCAGGCGCGTGATTTCACCCTGGCCCTGGCGGTGCGTCCGTTCCAGGTCAATCCGCCGACGCAGTTCCTCAATACTCTGGGCGGCGTCAGCCGGATCGAACAACTGGCGGTGGACGGCAGCCAGGTCAGCGTCAACGGCAAGCGGCGTGTGTTCGCCGTGCAGCGGCCGGACGCGGGCTTCGCCAGCGCCTTCGACAGCGGCATGGACGTCAGCCATCTCACCGCCGCCACACCGCCTACCGTCACCCAGGTCAAGGACGAAACCGGCCTGGCCTCGGGCGTGCTGCTGTATCGCTGGAAGCTGGAACCCGGCCAGAAACGCGAAGTGGCCTTGGTGATTCCGCAGACCGGCACCGCGCAACTGCCGGCCGGCTTCGATGCCGACCAGGCACAGCAGCAGGTGGCCCAGCAATGGCGCAGCAAGCTCGATCGCGTACGCATTAGCGTGCCGGCCGAAGGCAAGCCGGTGGTCGATACGCTGCGTACCGCGCTGGCGCATATGCTGATCTCGCGCATCGGGCCGCGCCTGCAGCCGGGCACACGTTCTTATTCGCGTAGCTGGATCCGCGATGGCGCGATGATTTCCGAAGGCCTGCTGCGGCTCGGCCGCGAAGACGTGGTGCGCGATTACGTGGACTGGTTCGCGCCGTATCAGTTTGCCGATGGCATGGTGCCCTGCTGCGTGGACGACCGCGGCAGCGATCCGGTCCCGGAAAACGACAGCCATGGCGAGCTGATCTACAACATCGCCGAGTATTACCGCTACACCGGCGACAGGCCGTTCCTGGAGAAGATGTGGCCGCATGTCACCGGCGCCTACGACTACATGGAAAAGCTGCGCGCCAGCGAACGCACCGAAGACAACTTCATGCGCAACCCGGCCTTCTACGGAATGATGCCGGTGTCGATCAGCCACGAAGGTTATTCGGCCAAGCCGGTGCATTCGTACTGGGACAACTTCTGGGCGCTGCGCGGCTACAAAGACGCAGTGATGCTGGCCGGCGCGCTGGACAAGCCCGAGGACGTGGCGCGTTTCAGCACCGCACGCGATGAATTCAGTGGCGACCTGATCGCCTCGCTGGGTGCGGCAGTACGTGAGCACACGCTCGATTTCCTGCCCGGTTCGGCCGAGCTCGGCGATTTCGATGCGACCTCGACCACGATTGCCTTGACCCCGGGCGGCGAGCAGCAACGTCTGCCGCAGGACCTGCTGACCAACACCTTCGAACGCTATTGGAAGGAGTTCTCCGACCGCCGCGACGGCAAGCGCGAGTGGAAGGACTACACCCCCTACGAGTGGCGCAACGTGGCCGCATTCGTACGCCTGGGCTGGCGCGACCGCGCCTGGGACGCCACTGCGTTCTTCTTTAAGGACCGCGCGCCGCAACCCTGGAACCAGTGGGCCGAAGTGGTCTCACGCACGCCGCGTACGCCGTTTTTCGTCGGCGACCTCCCGCATGCCTGGGTCGCCTCGGACTTCGTACGTTCGGTACTGGACATGTTCGCCTATGGCCGCGAATCCGATGCCAGCCTGGTCATTGCTGCCGGCACGCCAACGCGCTGGTTTGAAGGCAAGGGCATTGGCATTGCCGAACTGCGGACACCGTACGGGCGCCTCAACTACACCTTGCAACGCACCGACAAGCAATTGGTGCTGCAGTTGCAGCCCGGGCTGATCCTGCCGCCAGGTGGTGTGGTGTTGCCCTGGCCGTATCCAGGCGCACCAGGCAAGGCCACGGTCAACGGCGAATCGATGGAGTGGCAGAACGGCGAACTGCGCATCCAGCAACTGCCGGCCAACGTGCAAATCGATGTGCCCAGCGCAGTGCGGCGGGCCGAGCGCGCCACACAATGAGCCAGCCGTGGCGGCCGACCCGTGCGGCGACAGCACGGGGAGGTGCGGGATGGCCGGTCGCGTTGCTTGCACTGCTGCTGTGTTCCACCGGCTTACAGGCCGGGCAGGCCACTCAAGGCATGCACTCTTCGCAAATTTTGCAGCGAGGCAACATCGATCCGGCCATGCGAGCCGCAGAGTCACCGAGCGCAGCATCACGCGAGATGACCCTGGTCACGCTCAATCTGCATCACGACCGCGAAGACTGGCCGGGACGACGCGCTTACATCGCCAAAGAGCTCAAGCAATTGGCACCGGATGTGATTGCGCTGCAGGAGGTGATCGAACGCCGCGGCAGCGTGGAAAATCAGGCCGCCTGGCTGGCGCGCAAGCTCGGCTACGACTACACCTTCGCTTCGGTCGATCCGGTCGGCGCGGCCAAACGCTACGGCAATGCATTGTTGAGCCGCCGCAAGGTACTGGCCACGCACCAGCGACTGTTGCAGCCCTTGGACGATTACCGTGTCGCCGCGCATCTGCAGGTGGACGTCAATGGACAGCCGGTCAACATCTATGTCACCCATCTCAACGAGCGCACCGACGCCCGCGGCACTGTCACGCGCACGCGCCAGGTAGCCGATCTGCTCGACTTCATCGCCTCCAACAGCAAGCAAGCGCCGGTGGTGATCGCCGGCGATTTCAACACCGCCGCCGACACCCTCGATCTGGAAGCATTACGCAAAGGTTACGGCGACAGCTACGGCAGCGTGCATCGCAATAGCGATGCCACGGTCAGCACCTTGAACATGCATGTCTTCGACAAACCCGCGCGCATCGACCACGTGTTCTTTCAACAGAACCGCCTGTTGGCCCGCGAAGCCCGCATCCTGTTCGATAGGCCTTATGCCGACGGCCGTTGGGCATCGGATCACTATGGCGTGTGGGTGCGCCTGCAGCTTGCACCCGATCAGCTCGCAGCGCCGTAAACCGAGGCGAGTGGTTGCAGGACAGCCTTCGGCGGCTTACGCATCTCTCCCGCAGACGTACCGCTCCTCAAGCCTCGCCCCAAAGAAGTAGCGGGGATAATCGATCTGCGTAGTTGAAAAGGATCGTGTAGGAGCGCCCCGGGGCGCGATGCTGCATTGCCTATAAAGCTTCTTCGCGCCCGAGGGCGCTCCTGCAAGAGATCCGCGCATCCGGCTGCGTGGATTGCCCGGCACTCACCCATGCAGACGGTTGAAAATCTGCACGCCGGCCAACCACACACCGGTCATGCTGCCGAAATTGGTCAGCAGAAACGTCAGTACCACGCGCGAGACGCGATTGCGATACCAGCCGCGCAGCGTCTGCGCATCGTCGCGCAGCGACAGGAAATCGCCATAGGCCGGCTTGCGCATATGCACTTCGACCAGCGCTGCAAATGCACCGGTTGGCACGCTCAGGCGGAATGGCTTGAACGGTGCCACCACTGCTGCGGTCAGGATGCTCAACGGGTGGCTGCCGGCCAGCAAACAGCCCAGTGCAGCCATGCCGCCGGTGTACATCGCCCACTGCAATAGCAGGTCGGCGCCCATGCTCAGGCCACCACGCCAGAATCCGATGCCGATGCCGGTGATGATGACCGCCAGGATGCCCAGCGTGATCCACGGAATACGCTTGCGCTGCTGCACGTATTCCAGCGATTCGCGCATCGGGCCAGGCGCTGCGGTGTCTTGCTCCAGATGGCGCGCAAGACCGGCCAGATGCCCGGCGCCGACCACCGCCAAGATCTCGCGCTGATCTGCGCAGACTTCTTCGCGCAGACGCGTGGCCATGTACTGATCGCGCTCGGCAATCACCGTCTCGTACAGCTCCGGGCTTTCGCTGGCGAAATCGCCGAAGCTCGCTTCCAGCATGTCGCCTTGCTTGAGCTTTTCGATTTCCTCTTCGCCCACCTCATCGGCAGCGAACAGGCCGCCGAGCAGGCCGCCGGCAAGTTTCATCTTGCCGAAGAATCCCAACCGCCCGGATGCACGCTTGAAGGTCAGCCCGACTTCGCGATCGATCAGGTGCACCGGCAGCCCCTGCGCACGCGCCAGGCTCACCGCTTCCTTCAATTCCGCGCCTGGCTCGATGCCGAGTTGCTTGGCCAGGCGGCGTTGATAGGCGGCAAGCGCCAGATTCGCCGCGAACAAGGCCACGCGCCCCTTGCGGATCACCTGCACCAAATCAAGGCGGGCGAGGGCGTCCGGGTCGCTGAGCGCCTGCAGGCGCTGCGCATCCAGTTCCACCGCCACCGCGTCGTAACGCCCGCTGCCGATCGCGCGTTGCACGGCAGCCACGCTGGCCAGCGAGACGTGGGCAGTCCCCAGCAAGGTGTAGCGCACGCCATCGCGTTCGACGATGCGGTGCGGCTGGCCGGACAGCGCATCGTCCAGAACGTGGGTGGTCTGCTCAGTCATGGGGATATTCATCAGAAGGAGGGGCGGTGTCGCCGGAGCCGAGCGCGCGTTGCATCTGCACGCCGTCCAACCAGCGACCGTGTTTGCGGCCGATTCCGGTGAAGACTCCGACCGTGCGAAATCCAAAACGTTCATGCAAGTGTCGTGATGCCAGATTGCCGGCATCGCCAATCACCGCAATCATCTGCCGGAACCCACGCTGCTCGCAGACTGCGATCAGCTCGCCGAGCAAGGCTTTGCCGATGCCGCGGCCCTGCATCGCGGCGGCCAGATAGATCGAGTTCTCAACCGTCCAGCGATACCCAGCGCGTGCGCGAAATGCGCTGGCGTAGGCATAGCCCGCGACCACGCCATCGAGCTCGGCGACCAGGTAGGGGTAGCCCGCAGCCACGATCGCACTGACCCGCGCGCGCATCTCATCGAACGATGGTGCGCTGTATTCGTAGGTGTTGATCCCGGCGATCTGCTCCGCATAGATTGCGGTGATCGCCGGGATGTCCGCGTCGCGGACTGCACGCAGCTCGACGGGCATGCGGTCAGTCGATGTAGCGCTTGAGCAGATCGCCGTACGCATCGATACGACGGTCGCGCAGGAATGGCCAGATGCGGCGCACGTGCTCGCTGCGTTGCAGGTCGACATCGCAGATCAACACGGTCGGGTCCTGCCCGGCTTCGGCAATGAACTCGCCCTGCGGTCCCAGCACATGGCTGTTGCCCCAGAACTGGATGCCCGATGCACCCAGCGGCGAAGGCTCATGGCCGACACGGTTGCACGACAGCACCGGCACGCCGTTGGCCACCGCATGCCCGCGATGGCTCAGGATCCAGGCATCGCGCTGACGCTCCTGTTCGGGTTGCTGGTCGTCCGGATCCCAGCCGATCGCGGTGGGATAGAGCAGCAGTTCCGCACCGGCCAGCGCCATCAAACGCGCCGCTTCCGGGTACCACTGATCCCAGCACACCAGCACGCCCAGGCGGCCTACCGAGGTATCGATCGGCGTGAAGCCCAGATCGCCCGGCGTGAAATAGAACTTCTCGTAGAAGCCCGGGTCATCGGGAATGTGCATCTTGCGGTACTTGCCGAGCAGACGGCCGTCCCTTTCGAACACCACCGCCGTGTTGTGATACAGCCCGGCCGCGCGACGTTCGAACAGCGAGGCGACCAGCACCACACCGTGCTGCTTGGCCAGTGCGCTCAGACGTTCGGTACTGGGGCCGGGAATCGGCTCGGCCAGATCGAATTCGTCCACCGACTCGTGCTGGCAGAAATACGCACCGTTGTGCAGTTCCTGCAGCAGCACCAGTTTGGCACCCTGCGCGGCAGCCTCGGCCACACGCGATTCGATGACGGCCAGATTGGCCTCGGCGTCGCCGTGGTTGCGCTCCTGGATCAGCGCGACGGGAAGGAGATGACGGGTCATGGCAGCATCCAACTTGAGTGGCGCGCCAAGAGTAGCGCGCCATGGCGTAACACCGGCCTGACGGCCGGAACAGGAACCACACACAGCGTGTGCGGTCGCGACGCAGGCAAATTTTGAAGCTGCGCTTAGGCGGCGAGCAGGCCGGCCGGCAGTTGCATGGTCAGGCAATGCAGGCTGCCGTTCTGCCAGATCAGCGCACGACACGGCACCGGCACGATCGCGTGGTGCGGGAACGCCTGCGCCAGCACCGCCTGTGCAGTCGCATCGGCCAGGTCGCCGTAGGCCGGCATCAGCACCGCACCGTTGACGATCAGGAAATTGGCATACGACGCCGCCAGCCGACGGCCTTCGTCGAGAATGGGTTGTGCCCACGGCAACACGAACAGGCGATACGGCCGCCCGTCGGCGGTGCGCAGCGCTGCCAGCTCGTTGCCCATCGCCTGCAGTTCGGCATAGTGCGAATCGCCCGGCACATCGCAGCCCTGGTAGACGATCGCATCCGGGCCAGCAAAGCGCGCCAGCGTGTCGATATGTGCGTCGGTGTCGTCGCCTTCCAGATAGCCGTGATCCAGCCACAGCACGCGTTCCTGCGCCAGCCACGTGGCCAGATCGCTGCTGAGCGATTCGCGCGTGCGCTGCGGGTGACGCTCATGCAGGCACTTCCAGGTGGTCAGCAATGTGCCGGCGCCATCGGTCTCGATCGCACCGCCTTCCAGGGCGAAGTCGACGGTCTCTACCTGCGCTGGCACGAACACCTGCGCGGCATCCAGGGAGCTCACCAACTGATCGTCCAGGCTGGCTTCGAACTTGCCGCCCCAGCCGGTGAAACGGAAATCCATTAACCGGAAGCCGGTTTCCTGGCGCAGCGTGATCGGACCGGAATCGCGCAGCCAGGTGTCGTTGTATGCGGCGATCACAAAGCGCACGCGCGTCATCTCCACCCGCGCCGATCGCAGCCGCGCTTCAGCGTAGATCTGCAGGTCGTCGTCGGCCACGCAGATGACCACAGGCTCGAAGCGGGAGATCGCCGTGACCAGCGCGATATAGGTCTCTTCCACATCGGCCAGGCGCTCGGCCCAATCGGTACCGGCATGTGGCCACGCAAGCAACACGGCGGATTGAGGTTCCCACTCGGCGGGAAAACGAAGACGGTCGGTCATGCCAGGCAAATACTCTTCTTGGTGTGCAGGCCACCGCCCGCACGTTCATCGATATCCCGCACGGAAATGCAGGCTCTTGCGATCCAGGCGTACATCGGCGCGCCTGGCCTTGTTACAGAATCGCAGCAACGCATGTCCGGTTGCTGACGGACGCAGCACACAGTGCGATGCGTCCGTGACGGCCGGAGCTGCGGCGAACAGGCGCCAGCACCTGCGGCCACGTGTCAGCGTGCTTTACCGAATCGGCGGCTTGGGGCCGATCTCGTTGGCGTCGGCCTTATTGGCGACCACGTCGATCACCTTGCTTTTTTCGAAGTACACGGTGAAGGCCGGATACACCCAGCGATGGATGGTTGGCCACTGACGCTTCTGACCACCACGCGGGTCGAGCTTTTCCTGCGGCGCGCCGTAGCGGCCTTCGACCTGACTCATGCTTTCCCCGCGCAAGGGCAGGGCAGCAGCAGGCTTCTGCTGTGCACGGTCGACCAGCAGCGTATCGGCCGAAGCAACGGCACTGATCCCCATCAGCGCGATCAGCGGCAGGACAAATAAACGGTTGCGCATGTCATCTACTCCCCAGTGGACAAGAATTCAGATGGTGATTACAGCAAAAAACCACGATAGACGCTGCTGTGACACGGCTGGCCTGGCGGCACCGCGATTGCCCGGCTCGCGCCCCGGGGTAGATGTCGTCTCTGCCCTGGCTGGGCCGACGGGCGGCAGACGCATGTAGCAACAGCCCGTGTGAAGCAGCGGCCAAGAAAAAACCGCCCGGAGGCGGCTTTCTCGGGTCTTGCACGCGCCGCAAAGGCTTAGCGCTGACGCGCCTTGAAGCGCGGGTTCGACTTGCAGATCACGAAGACCTTACCGCGGCGGCGGACCACCTTGCAGTCGCGGTGACGGGTCTTCGCAGACTTCAGGGAGGACAGGACTTTCATGGCACACCTCGGCGTAAACGGTTGGATTCGATGGAAGAGTGCGCGCGATAGAGGCTGCACCCAGAATTAAGCCGGCAATTCTAACCGGCTTTTCGTCGTGCTTTCAAGTGGTTGCAGCGCGATCGCTGTGAGCGGCGCTACACTACCGCCTGATGACCTTCCGGAAACCTGAATGACCGACCTGTCGCCCGTCCTCACCATCGATGGCCCCTCCGGTGCCGGCAAGGGCACTGTGAGCCGGATTGTGGCCGCCCGACTGGGCTGGCACTACCTCGATTCGGGCGCACTGTACCGCGCCGTCGGTGTTGCAGCGAGCTGGGCCGATCTGGATGTGTCCGACCCGGCGGCGCTGGTGCGCTGCACCTTCGATACCAAGGTGGAGTTCGACGACGCCGGTGAGGCAGGGCTACGGGTGCTGGTCAACGGCGCCGATGCCACCGGCGAGCTGCGCCTGGAAACCACTGGCGCGCTGGCCTCTGCCATTGCCGCCATTCCCGAGGTCCGCAGTGCCTTGAAAGAGCGCCAACGCGCATTCAGGCGGGCGCCCGGACTGGTTGCCGACGGGCGCGACATGGGCACGGTGATCTTCCCGGATGCTGCCTACAAGGTCTTTCTGACCGCCAGTGCCGAAGAACGTGCGGGCCGTCGCCATAAACAGTTGATGGAAAAGGGTGTTTCGGTTATCTTTGACGACCTGCTGCGCGAGATCATGGCCCGTGATGCCCGTGATGCGCAGCGGGTCGTGGCGCCATTACGGCCGGCCGAAGACGCCGTGCTGATCGATACCAGCGGAGTAGGGATCGAGGATGTCGTCCAGCGTGTGGTCGGGTTGCTCGCAGACCGTACGCCGTCGTAAGCGTTCCGCAAGCGGGCTTGTCCCGCCGACCGTAAGGCGTTCCAAAGCTCCGTCGCGCATCCTGCGTGGCGGTTCTATTACTTCTAAACCGACTCGCTGTCCGGAGTCGACCAACAGGCTGGGCGGTCCGTCTCTGTCGCACCCCGACGATCGGCGCCCGTGTGTTCAACTGAGTAAATTCAAATGACAGAATCTTTTGCAGAACTGTTCGAAGCCAGTCAAGCCAATCTGGCGAAGCTGAAGCCGGGCTCGATCGTCACCGGTACCGTCGTGGAAGTGCGCGGCGACGTGGTGGTGATCAACGCTGGCCTGAAGTCCGAAGGCATCGTGCCGATCGAGCAGTTCCGTAACGACGCTGGCGAGATCGATGTGGGTGTGGGCGACCAGGTCAAGGTTGCGCTGGACTCGATCGAAAACGGCTTTGGCGAGACCGTGTTGTCGCGCGAGAAAGCCAAGCGCGCGATGGTGTGGGACGAGCTGGAAGAAGCGTTGGAAAAGAACGAAACCATCACCGGCCGCATCAGCGGCAAGGTCAAGGGTGGTTTCACCGTGGACATCAAGGATGTCCGCGCGTTCCTGCCTGGTTCGCTGGTGGATGTGCGCCCGGTGCGCGACCCGGCCTACCTGGAAGGCAAGGAACTCGAGTTCAAGCTGATCAAGCTGGACCGCAAGCGCAACAACGTGGTGGTTTCGCGTCGTGCCGTGGTCGAGAGCGAGCACTCGGAAGAGCGCGAGCAGCTGATGGACAAGCTGCAGGAAGGCGCGATCCTGAAGGGCGTGGTCAAGAACCTGACCGACTACGGCGCGTTCGTGGACCTGGGCGGCATCGACGGCCTGCTGCATATCACCGACATGGCCTGGAAGCGCGTGCGCCATCCGTCCGAAGTCGTCAACGTCGGCGACGAGCTGGACGTGCGCGTGCTGAAGTTCGATCGCGAGCGTAACCGCGTCAGCCTCGGCCTGAAGCAGCTGGGCGAAGATCCGTGGGACAACATCGCGCGTCGCTACCCGGCCAACAGCCGCGTGTTCGGCAAGGTCTCCAACGTCACCGATTACGGCGCGTTCGTCGAGATCGAGCCGGGCGTGGAAGGCCTGGTGCATGTGTCCGAGATGGACTGGACCAACAAGAACGTCAACCCGTCCAAGGTCGTGCAGGTTGGGGACGAAGTCGAAGTGATGGTGCTGGATGTCGACGAGGAGCGTCGCCGCATCTCGCTGGGCATGAAGCAGGTTGCCGCCAATCCGTGGGAAACCTTCGCTGCCACCCACAAGAAGAACGACAAGGTGTCCGGTCAGATCAAGTCGATCACCGACTTCGGCATCTTCATCGGTCTGGACGGCGGCATCGACGGTCTGGTGCACCTGTCCGACATCAGCTGGAACACCACCGGCGAAGATGTCGTACGCAACTACAAGAAGGGCGACACGCTGGAAGCCGTCGTGCTGGCAGTGGACCCGGAACGTGAGCGCATCAGCCTGGGCGTCAAGCAGCTGGAGCAGGATCCGTTCGGTCAGTACATGGCGTCCAACCCGAAGGGTTCGAAGGTCGAAGGCGTGGTGCGTGAAGTGGATGCCAAGGGCGCCACGATCGACCTGGCCGATGGCATCGAAGGCTACGTCGCTGCACGCGATATCGCCAACGAGCGCGTCGACGATGCGACCCAGCACCTGAAGGTCGGCGACAAGATCGAAGCCAAGTTCGTGGGCATGGACCGTAAGGGCCGGACCCTGCAGCTGTCGATCAAGGCCAAGGACGATGCTGAAATGCGCGAAACGTTGGAGGACTACCAGTCCGCCTCCGCGTCGGGCGGCATGACTCAGCTGGGCGCGCTGCTGCGTGCACAGTTGAACAACAACAAGTCCGAGTAAGCGCGTAGCGCTCGCAAGAGCGTGATGGATCGGCCCGGGCTTGCTCGGGCCGATTCCGATGTGTCAGTCGAAAAAAGCAAGTCTTCCCATGACCAAGTCCGAATTGATTGAAATCCTGGCGCGACGCCAAGCGCATCTGAAGTCGGACGACGTGGATCTGGCAGTCAAGTCGCTGCTGGAAATGATGGGGCAGGCGCTCTCCGATGGTGATCGGATCGAAATTCGCGGGTTCGGCAGTTTTTCGCTGCATTACCGCCCGCCACGTCTGGGGCGTAATCCCAAGACCGGCGAATCGGTTGCATTGCCGGGCAAGCATGTTCCCCACTTCAAGCCGGGCAAGGAATTGCGTGAGCGCGTCAGCTCCGTGGTGCCTGTCGATATGTCCGATACGACGGACTGAAGTCCGTTCTGGCGCTGTGTGTATGTCGTCTCGGTTAAGCTAGCCCGCTTCCCGACGGAGTCTCGCCATGAAGGTGCTTCGCTTGCTGGTGATGTTGGCCTTCCTGTTGGTCGGTCTGATCATCGGTGCTGTCAATTCCCAGGACATCACGCTCGATTTCCTGTTCTCCAGCGTGCATACCAGTTCCGGTGTCGCGATCATCGTCGCGCTGCTGGTCGGTGTGTTGATCGGTGCCGGCATGGTGCTGGTCAGTGTGGTCATTCCCCTCTATTCCAAACTGCGCCAGGCCAACAAGGCTGTTGCGGTCAGTCGCGCCGACGCCAGGGCTGTCACGCCTGCCGCCGTCGAGTCGCGCCCCATCGATGGACTGTAAGGACGTATGGACTTTCTGACCGAGTGGATCTGGTTCTTTCTGTTTGTGCCATTGGCTGCGCTGGGCGGCTGGATCGTCGGTCGTCGCGGTGGCCAACGCCATGGCGACACGCAGGTCAGTCGTCTTTCCAGTACCTATTTCCGCGGCTTGAACTATCTGCTCAACGAGCAGCCGGACAAGGCGATCGAGCTGTTCCTGCATATCGCCGAACTGGACAAGGAGACCTTCGAGACCCAGGTCGCGTTGGGGCATCTGTTCCGTCGCCGCGGTGAAGTGGACCGTGCGATCCGCTTGCACCAGGGCCTGGTGCAGCGTGGCGATTTGACTGATCAGCAGCGCGTCCAGGCGTTGCTGGCCCTCGGCGAGGACTACATGAAGTCCGGCCTGCTGGATCGTGCCGAAACGGTGTTCACCGAATTGGCGCAGCTCGACCAGCGTGCACCACAGGCACTGCGCCACCTGATCGGCATCTACCAGGCCGAGCGCGATTGGGAAAAGGCAATCGACAACGCCACCCGCTACGAAGAAGTGACCGGCGAGCCCATGGGCAAGCTGATCTCGCAATTCGAATGCGAACTGGCCGACCGCAATCGTGGCCTGGGCAAGACCGACGACGCACTGCAGGCGATTGCGCGTGCCTATCAGGCCGATGGCACCTCCGTGCGCGCCGGCATTCTGGAAGGGCGCATCGAAGCCGAGCGCGGTCACGACGAAGCGGCGGTGCGCGCATTCGAACGTGCGGCCCGGCATGATCCGGAATACCTGCCGGAGATCATTCCTGCGTTGATGGCTGCGTATCGGCGGGTCGGCGATATCGCGGGTGCGCGCAACTTCCTCTCGGAGATGACCGAGCACTATCGCGGCATCGCGCCGGTGCTGGCGCTGACCCAGTTGATGGAAGCCCAGGATGGTGTGGCGCCTGCGTTGGCCTACCTGGGCCGCCAGCTCAAGGATCGCCCGTCGGTGCGTGGCGAGTCGGCGTTGATCGACCTTACCCTTGCCGAGGGAAGCGACCCGGTCGGGACACTGCAGGACCTCAAGCACATCACCGACCAGCTGCTGGTGCGCAATCCGAGCTATCGGTGCACCCGCTGCGGCTTCGGGGCCAAGACGCATCACTGGCAATGCCCGAGCTGCAAGGAATGGGGTACGGTCAAGCCGCTGTTGAACTACGCGGTGGTCTGATGGTGTGGCTATGGTGCGTGCTGCACCTGCTGGTCGCGGCGCTGGGGACTTGGCTGTTGCGGCGTTATGCCTTACACCGCCGCTTGCTCGATCATCCCGGTGAACGGCGTAGCCACGTGGTGGCGACGCCGCGTGGCGGCGGCATGGCGATCGTGGCGGCAATCTTGCTGGGTTGCGTCGCGGCAAGTGTGCTGTGGCCAGCGGCGCGCTTGACGCTCGGCTGGTTTGCAGCGGGATTGGTTGCAGTGGCGGGTGTGGGCTGGTGGGATGACCATCGTCCGCTCTCGGCCAGGCTGCGGTTTGCGATCCACCTGGCCGCATCGGCCTCGTTGGGCGCCTTGGTTTGCCATTACACCGGCAACGGGTGGGATGGGGTGCTGACTGCAGCGGCGTCGGTGGTGTTGATCAACGTCTGGAATTTCATGGATGGCATCAACGGTCTGGCGAGCAGCCAGGCGGCGTTGGCCGCCTTCGGATTTTCGCTGGTGGCGCCGGCTGGGTGGTCGTGGGTTGGGCTGGCAGCTTCGGCATCGTGCCTGGGGTTTGTCCCGTTCAATTTTCCGCGCGCGCGCATCTTCATGGGCGATGGCGGCAGCGGTGCGCTCGGCTATATGTTGGCAGCGTTGCTGGCACTGAACGTGGCGAGTGGTCAGGTGAGCTGGTGGATCAGTTGGCTGCCGCTGACGGCCTTTCTTGTAGACGCCGGCTTCACACTGCTTGCTCGCATGCTCGCAGGGCAGCGCTGGTGGGAGCCGCATGCCCAGCACGTCTATCAGCGTCTGGCGCGTCGGCTTGCGACGCACGTTCCGGTAACCGGCATTTATTTTGCTTTCAGCGTCGCTGCCGTCTGCTTGTACGTGTTAATCCGTCATGATGCATTTTGGCAGCAGGTGTGTGGAGCTCTGGTTTGGGGCATCGGCGCCACTGCAATCTGGCATTTTCTGCGCGATGGACTGCGCAATTCCTGAGTAATGGATTTTTATGATTTCCTGGCGTGACCGTTTGACAAAGGCCCTGCCGCAGATAGCGGTCGTCGTACACGACCTGTTGATGGTGTGGGTGTGCTGGCAGCTATTGCACGCCGGCCGCTACTCCATGTTGCGCGATGCGCCGGATCTGCCGCTGTGGGACTGGCGTACCGGAGTGGTCCTGGTGGCGCAGGGGGTGGTGTTCTGGAAGATGGGGTTGTACCGCGGACTGTGGCGCTTCGCCTCGGTGCCGGACCTATGGAACATCTTCAAGTCGAGTTTCCTCGGCCTGGTCGCGATCGTGCTGGCGCTGTCTTATGACCGCCTGGATGGCGTGCCGTTGTCGGTGCTGGTGGTGTATCCGTTCGCATTGTCAGCCATGCTGGGCACGCCACGTCTGCTATATCGTGCCTGGAAGGACTACCAGATCGCGCATTCCGGTGACGCCGGGCAGCGCGTGCTGATCCTCGGCGCAGGGCGCGCTGCCGAAGGTTTGGTGCGCGATCTGCGCCGTACCGGCGCGTTTGTGCCGATTGGTTATCTGGACGACGCCACCAACCTGCATGGCGCCAAGATCCAGGGTCTCAATGTCCTGGGCAATCTGGATCAAGCTGCGGCGATTGCCAAGGAGACCGCCGCCAAGTTGCTGGTCATCGCGATTCCATCGCTGGACGCCTCCGGCATGCAGCGCGTGGTGGCGATCTGCGAAAGCACCGGCCTGCCGTTCCGCATGGTGCCCAAGCTGATCAACGTGCTGGAAGGGCGCTCGTTGCCGGGCGAGTTGAAGGAGGTCGCAATCGAGGACCTGCTCAACCGCAAGCCGGTTACGCCCGACTGGCGCCTGATCCGCGACTGGCTGACAAACAAGACCGTGATGGTGACCGGCGCCGGCGGCTCAATCGGCTCTGAAGTCTGCCGCCAGTGCGCGCGCCACGGGGCGCGCCGGATCGTGCTGCTGGAGATCGACGAGTTGGCACTGCTGACCATCGATTCTGATCTGCGCAGGCTGTTCCCGGATATCGAAGTCGTGCGCGTGTTGGGCGATTGCGGCGACCCGGCGGTGGTGGCGCATGCGCTCAACACCGCGACCCCGGATGCGGTATTCCATGCGGCCGCTTACAAGCAGGTGCCCTTGCTGGAAGAGCAACTGCGCGAAGCGGTGCGCAACAACGTGCTGGCAACCGAGAACGTGGCGCGGGCCTGCCAGCGTGCACGCATCGAAACCTTCGTCTTCATTTCCACCGACAAAGCGGTGGAGCCGGTCAACGTGCTGGGCGCAAGCAAGCGCTATGCAGAAATGATCTGCCAGAGCCTTGACGCGCGCGATGCGCCGACGCGCTTCATCACCGTGCGCTTCGGTAATGTGCTGGATTCGGCCGGCAGCGTGGTGCCTTTGTTCCGCGAACAGATCCGTCAGGGCGGCCCAGTGACGGTGACGCATCCGGATGTGACGCGTTACTTCATGACCATTCCCGAAGCCTGCCAGCTGGTGATTCAGGCGGCGGCCTCTGCATCCCATGGTGCGATCTACACGCTGGACATGGGCGAGCCTGTGCCGATTCGCCTGCTGGCCGAGCAGATGATCCGTCTGGCCGGCAAGCAGCCGGGCAAGGACGTGGCAATTCTCTATACCGGCTTGCGTCCAGGCGAGAAGCTGCACGAGACGCTGTTCTATTCCGACGAAGACTATCGTCCCACTGCGCATCCCAAGATTCTCGAAGCCGGTGTGCGCGAGTTCTCGCATGAGCAAGTGCTGCAGCTGGTGACGCGCTTGCGCGAGGCCGTTAACCGCTATGACATCAAAGCAATGGAGACCGTGCTGGGCAGTTTGATGCCGGATTTCGCGGCTGCTCGACGGAAAGTCGACGCGCGATCTGATACGGTCGTCCCATTCCCCGCACGTGAGGTCAGAAGACTGTAATGAGCCAGCGTATTCGCAAGGCAGTATTTCCCGTCGCAGGTCTTGGAACCCGCTTTCTTCCGGCAACCAAGACAGTGCCGAAAGAAATGCTGCCAATCATCGACAAGCCATTGATTCAGTACGCCGTCGACGAAGCCATCCAGGCTGGTTGCGATACGCTGATCTTCGTGACCAACCGCTACAAGCACTCCATTGCCGATTACTTCGACAAGGCCTATGAGCTGGAGCAAAAGCTTGAGCGTGCAGGCAAGTTGGAACAGCTGGAGCTGGTGCGCCATGCATTGCCAGAGGGCGTTCGCGCCATTTTTGTGACGCAGGCAGAAGCGCTCGGCCTGGGCCATGCGGTGTTGTGTGCCAAGGCTGTGGTCGGTGACGAACCGTTCGCGGTGCTGCTGCCGGACGATCTGATGTGGAACCGCGGCGATGCTGCGCTGACCCAGATGGCCGACGTGGCAGAAGCCTCCGGTGGCAGCGTCATTGCCGTGGAAGATGTGCCGCACGAAAAGACGGCCAGCTACGGCATCGTCTCTACCGACGCATTTGATGGCCGTAAGGGCCGCATCAATGCGATCGTCGAGAAGCCCAAGCCGGAAGTGGCGCCGAGCAACCTGGCAGTGGTCGGTCGTTACGTGCTGAGCCCCAAGATCTTCGAATTTCTTGAGGCGACCGGTGTAGGCGCGGGCGGCGAGATCCAGTTGACCGATGCGATTGCCGAGCTGCTGAAGAAAGAGCAGGTCGATGCATTCCGCTTCGAAGGCCGGCGCTTCGATTGCGGCGCGCATATCGGCCTGATCGAAGCCACGGTGCATTTCGCGCTTGAGCACGAAAAGCATGGCGGCCCAGCGAAGGAAATCCTGCGCAATGCATTGGCCCAGGCTGACGCGCGCGGCTGATTGCTGCCTGATCGCTGTCTCCACGAACGACGCCAGCTGGCGTCGTTCGTCGTTTAGGGGCTTGCCGTCCGATGCAACTGCGCTGGCAGAGCTCGGTATCGCAAGGCCAAGCGCCGCGCAGATGCGCACCCAGGTGCAGGCCGATGTGGCGTGAGTGTCGCTAGAATCCGGGCATGAGCCAGCCTGCCGAATCCAGTGAACTGATCAACGTGGTGGTCCTGTTGGGCGCTGCTGTCGTTGCGATCCCGTTGTTTCGCCGATTGGGCCTGGGCTCGGTGCTGGGTTATCTGGCGGCGGGGCTGGCGATTGGTCCGTTCGGGTTCGGTCTGTTCAACGAACCCCAGGCCATCCTGCACGTGGCCGAGTTGGGCGTGGTGATGTTCCTGTTCGTGATCGGGCTGGAAATGCGGCCATCGCACCTGTGGAGCCTGCGCAAGGAAATCTTCGGGCTGGGCACGCTGCAGATCGCGGTCTGCGCGCTGGTGTTGACAGGCATCGGCATCCTTCTGGGCTTTGCGCCACCGGTGGCCTTCGTGGCGGCGTCAGGTTTTGTGCTGACCTCCACCGCAGTGGTGATGCAGCTGTTGGCCGAGCGCGGTGACGTCGCCTTGCCGCCGGGGCAAAAGATCGTGGCGATTCTGCTGTTCGAAGATCTGTTGATCGTGCCGTTGCTGGCGATCGTTGCCTGGATGGGGTCCAACGGCGATCCGCAGGCCGCGTCGCAGCGCTGGCAGGGCATCGGCATCGGTCTGGCCTGCATCGTCGGCCTGCTGGTGGCCGGGCGTTGGCTGCTCAATCCATTGTTCCGCGTCCTTGCCGCGTCCAAGGCGCGCGAGGTGATGACGGCAGCAGCATTGTTGGTGGTGTTGGGCGCGGCACTGTTGATGCAGGTGGGCGGGCTGTCGATGGCGATGGGCGCATTCCTGGCCGGCGTGCTGTTGTCCGGGTCCACGTTCCGGCATCAGATCGAAGCGGATATCGAGCCCTTTCGCGGCATCCTGCTAGGACTATTTTTTCTGGGTGTCGGCATGAGCCTGGATCTGCGCGTGGTCGCGGCCGATTGGCGCTTGATCGTGGCCGGCGTGCTGGCCTTGATGGTGGGCAAGGGCGCATGCATCTACGCAGTGGCGCGGTTGATGCGCAGCGACCATCGCCAGGCGCTGGATCGTGGCGTGCTGATGGCGCAGGGTGGCGAGTTCGCATTCGTGCTGTTTGCCGCCGCCTCGGCATCGGGCGTCATCGATGCGCAGGTCAATGCCAGCCTGACCGCCATCGTGGTGTTGTCGATGGCGTTGACGCCGTTGTTCGTGCTGCTGCAGCGGCGGCTGATGCCGGCTGCGGCGATCTCGCTCGATGGCGTGGAAGAGGCCAGTGGGCAGACCGGCAGCGTGTTGATCATCGGCTTCGGGCGCTTCGGGCAGGTGGCCAGTCAATCGCTACTGGCGCGCGATGTGGATGTGACCATCATCGACAACGACATCGAGATGATCCAGAGCGCCGAAGAGTTCGGCTTCAAGATCTACTACGGCGACGGCACCCGACTGGACGTGTTGCATGCCTCCGGCGCGCACAGCGCACGTGCGATTGCGGTGTGCGTCGACAACCAAGAGGCGGCCAATCGCATCGTCGAACTGGCAACGCGCGAGTTTCCGCATGCCAAGCTGCTGGTGCGCTCTTACGACCGCCAGCATTCGCTGCAGTTGGTCGCTGCGGGCGTGGATTACCAGATCCGCGAGACGTTCGAGTCGGCCGTGATCTTCGGCAGGGTCGCGCTGGAGGAGTTGGGGGTGGACGAGGACGAAGCCGGCATGATTTCCCGCCAGATCCGCCGGCGCGATGCCGAGCGTTTCGAATTGGAGATCGCTGCCGGCGATGCACGCGCCGGAGCCAGGCTGATGTACGGCAATATCACGCCAGCGACGCCGCGACCCACACCGTTCACGCGGCCGCGTCGCGGCAGCCGCACGCTCAATCCCGATGCGGTGCCGCAGGCCGAAGAGGCGGAGACAGCAAGTCGCGACTAAATGCAGTAAACAGCACGCCTGTGCAGTTGCCGGGCCGGGCGCGGTGCTCTGCAGCCGCATGTCTGCCTTGTACGCACCGGTTCGTGCGCGCCGTCCACATCGCCTGACGACTGCCCGCCAGGTGTTGATGCCGGCGTTCACTCATGCCTGCCTCAGCCATGCTTGCGCTGGGCGGCGGCGAAGGCGTCCAGCTGCTCAGGCGTGGCCTCTTTTTGATGCTGTTGTTTCCACTCGGCAAATGGCATGCCGTAGACCGCTTCGCGCGCCTGTTCCTTACTCATGCTCTGGCCTTGCGCTTCTGCCGCTTCGCGGTACCAGTCGCCCAGGCAGTTGCGGCAAAAGCCGGCGAGGATCATCAGGTCGATGTTCTGCACATCGGTGCGGTCCTGGTTGAGGTGCTGCAACAGGCGGCGAAATGCTGCCGCTTCAATGGAAGTGGTGCTCGAATCGGTGCGTGAGGTGGTGTCGGTCATGACGGAATCGAGGACAATAGACGGCCTTCGACTCTACACCTGACGCCCCATGACCGCTTCCGCGCCAGCTGCCTCCGCTTCGGCCCGCCTTCTCGATGGTCGCCGTATTGCCGAGGAATTGCTTGACGGGCTGAAGCTGCGCGTGGATGCGCGGCTGGCAGCCGGCAAGGCGCGGCCTGGGCTGGCGGTGGTGCTGGTCGGTGGCGATCCGGCATCGTCGGTGTACGTGCGCAACAAGCGGCGCGCGGCGGAGAAGGTCGGCATCGAGGCCTTCGATTACGACCTGCCGCAGGGCACCAGCGAAGCCGAGCTGGCGGCGCTGATCGATCAGCTCAATGCTGACCCCAAGATCCACGGCATCCTGATTCAGCTGCCGCTGCCGGGCATTCCCGATGCCAACCGGCTGATTCAGCGCATTGACCCGCGCAAGGACGTGGACGGGTTCCATCCGCAGAATGTCGGGCATCTGGCCCTGCGCGAATTCGGGCTGCGCCCGTGCACGCCGCGCGGCATCGTGACCTTGCTCGGTCACACCGACCAGCCGGTGCGTGGCCGCAATGCCACCATCGTGGGCGTGAGCAATCATGTCGGCCGGCCGATGGGGCTGGAGTTGCTGATTGCCGGTTGCACCGTCACCAGCTGCCACAAGTTCACTCCGCCCGATGTGCTGGAAGCCAGCGTGCGCAATGCCGACATTCTGGTGGTGGCGGTGGGGCGCCCGGGGCTGATTCCGGGCGACTGGGTCAAGCCGGGTGCGGTGGTGATCGATGTCGGCATCAATCGGCTCGATGACGGCCGTCTGGTGGGCGACGTCGGCTTCGACGCAGCCGTGCAGCGCGCGGCCTGGATCACCCCGGTGCCAGGCGGGGTAGGGCCGATGACGGTCGCAACGCTGATGCAGAACACGCTGGAAGCAGCTGACGCCGCCCGCTGAGGCGCGTGCGTAACGCAGCATTGCGGCTGCGTGGTGTCTTCGTGAAGCCTTTCAGGGTAAAATGCCGCGCTTCCCCAAACTCGGGTCCGCCGATGCTCCGCATCCAGGCTGAAGCTCTCACCTACGACGACGTTTCGCTCGTCCCCGCTCATTCGATCGTCCTGCCCAAGGACGTCAGCCTGGAAACCCGGCTGACGCGCGACCTGCGCCTGAAACTGCCGATTCTCTCGGCGGCAATGGACACCGTGACCGAACACCGCCTTGCGGTGGCCATGGCGCAGTTGGGCGGCATCGGCATCATCCACAAGAACCTGACCCCGCAGCAGCAGGCGGGCGAAGTGGCGCGGGTCAAGAAATTCGAATCCGGCGTGATCACCGAGCCGTTCACCGTCAGCCCGGACACGACCATCGGCGAAGTGCTGGCGCTGACCCGCGCGCGCAACATCTCTGGCGTGCCGGTGGTGGATGGCAGCGAACTGGTGGGCATCGTCACCAGCCGCGACATGCGCTTCGAAAAGAAGCTCGACGATCCGGTCCGTCACATCATGACCAAGAAAGACCGCCTGATCACCGTGCGCGAAGGCGCCAGCGATGAGGAAGTGCTCGAGCTGCTGCATCGCAACCGCATCGAAAAGGTCCTGGTGGTCAACGACAGCTTCGAGCTGCGCGGCCTGATCACGGTCAAGGATATCCAGAAGAAGACCGACAACCCGAATGCCGCCAAGGACAGCGCCAAGCGCTTGCTGGTGGGCGCGGCGGTGGGTGTGGGCGGCGATACCGAACAGCGCATCGAGTTGCTTGCCGCAGCCGGCGTGGACGTGGTGATTGTCGATACCGCGCATGGCCATTCGCAAGGCGTGATCGATCGCGTGGCGTGGGTCAAGAAGACTTACCCGCAGTTGCAGGTGATCGGCGGCAACATCGTCACCGGCGATGCGGCATTGGCGTTGATGGATGCCGGCGCCGATGCGGTCAAGGTTGGCGTGGGCCCGGGGTCGATCTGCACCACGCGAGTCGTCGCTGGCGTGGGCGTGCCGCAGATCACCGCGGTGGACATGGTGGCCGAAGCGCTGCAGGACCGCATTCCGTTGATTGCCGATGGCGGCATCCGCTATTCCGGCGATATCGGCAAGGCACTGGTGGCTGGTGCGTCGACGGTGATGGTCGGCGGCCTGTTGGCCGGTACCGAAGAAGCACCGGGCGAAGTCGAACTGTTCCAGGGCCGCAGCTACAAGAGCTACCGCGGCATGGGCAGCCTGGGTGCGATGGAGAAGGGGTCCAAGGACCGCTATTTCCAGGACGCCTCCGACGCCGACAAGCTGGTTCCCGAAGGCATCGAAGGCCGCGTGCCGTACCGCGGCCCGGTCGGCGGCATCATCCATCAGCTCATCGGCGGCCTGCGCGCGACCATGGGGTATGTGGGCTGCGCCACCATCGAAGACATGCGCAGCAAGCCCAAGTTCGTCAAGATCACCGGCGCCGGCCAGCGCGAAAGCCACGTGCACGACGTGCAGATCACCAAAGAGCCGCCGAACTATCGCGCTGGGTAGAGCCCGCGCGTGGGAGTGGGGAATTGCGAACCGGAATCGCAAGAGCCCGCCGCTTCCTCGCCCGATAGCGGCTGGCGCCGCGTTTGCTGTTGCGATTCCCCAATCCCGATTCTCGATTCCCGGCTGTCAATGACCAACATCCATACCGACAAGATCCTCATCCTCGATTTCGGCGCGCAGTACACCCAGCTGATTGCGCGGCGCATCCGCGAGATCGGGGTCTATTGCGAGATCTGGGCGTGGGATCATGATCCGTCGGAGATTGCCGGTTTCGGTGCCAAGGGCATCATCCTGTCCGGTGGCCCGGAGTCGACCACGTTGCCAGGCGCACCGGTGGCGCCGCAGCAAGTGTTCGATAGCGGCTTGCCGGTGTTCGGGATCTGCTACGGCATGCAGACGCTTGCCGCACAGTTGGGTGGTGCGACCGAAGCCGCAGATCAGCGCGAATTCGGCCATGCCGAAGTGGACGTGGTCGCGGCCGATGCGTTGTTGGCCGGACTCACCGATCACGCCGGCGCTTCGCGTCTGAATGTGTGGATGAGCCATGGCGACCACGTGTCGCAGGTGCCGCCAGGCTTCACCATTACCGCCACGACTGACCGCATTCCGGTCGCGGCGATGTCCAACGAAGACAAGCGCTGGTACGGCGTGCAGTTCCACCCTGAGGTGACGCATACCTTGCAGGGCCAGACCTTGCTGCGCCGCTTCGTGGTCGATGTCTGCGGCTGTCAGACGCTGTGGACGGCAGCCAACATCATCGACGACCAGATCGCCCGCGTGCGCGCGCAGGTGGGCGATGACGAAGTGATCCTGGGCCTGTCCGGCGGGGTCGATTCATCGGTGGTTGCGGCGCTGCTGCACAAAGCGATCGGCGACAAGCTGACCTGCGTGTTCGTCGATACCGGCCTGCTGCGCTGGCAGGAAGGCGACCAGGTGATGGCGATGTTCGCCGAGCACATGGGCGTCAAGGTGATCCGCGTCAACGCGGCCGACCGCTATTTCGCAAAGTTGGAAGGCGTCAGCGACCCGGAGGCCAAGCGCAAGATCATCGGCAATTTGTTCGTGGATATCTTCGACGAAGAATCCAACAAGCTGGCCAATGCCAAGTGGCTGGCGCAGGGCACGATTTACCCGGACGTGATCGAGTCGGCCGGCAGCAAGACCGGCAAGGCGCATGTGATCAAGAGCCACCACAATGTGGGCGGCTTGCCGGAACACATGAAGCTGGGCCTGGTCGAACCGTTGCGCGAATTGTTCAAGGACGAGGTGCGTCGCCTCGGTGTGGAACTGGGCCTGCCACGTACGATGGTGTATCGCCACCCGTTCCCCGGCCCAGGCCTGGGCGTGCGCATCCTGGGCGAGGTGAAGCGCGAGTACGCCGAGCTGCTGGCCAAGGCCGATGCGATTTTCATCGACGAGCTGCGCAAGGCCGATCTGTACGATAAGACCAGCCAGGCATTTGCGGTGTTCCTGCCGGTCAAGTCGGTCGGCGTGGTCGGCGACGCGCGCGCTTACGAATGGGTGATCGCGCTGCGCGCGGTGGAAACCATCGACTTCATGACCGCGCACTGGGCGCACCTGCCGTACGACTTCCTTGGCACGGTGAGCAACCGCATCATCAACGAACTGCGCGGCGTCTCGCGGGTGGTCTATGACATTTCGGGTAAGCCGCCGGCGACGATCGAGTGGGAGTGACCCCAGGTCCGGTATGGACCGGCAGTAAGTTGCATGAAAATCCAAGCTCGCGTCATTGCGGGCTTTTGCATTTTACATCTCACATTATCTGGTCGATTTTCGCATTGAGTCTGGCAAAAGATTAAGTGGGCCTCTATGTCTGAGATAACCAGTCCATCCAGGCAGATTTTGCTTCTCTCAAATTGCTTTGCTGATGAAGGGCTGGCAATTGATGCTGCAAAGCTTGGCCTTGAACAACAAGGTGAATGCCAAAATTGCCGAAACCCGGATGAGAAAAAGCTGACCCTAAACCACCTTCGTTGGCCATGGCGGGCATTTTTGTGCCAGTTAAGTGTTGATATTTTTTGGATGATGAGAGAAAGCGCAGGTTTATCTGGTGGGATTACTGCCCGGCTATGGTCGCCTGCTGTGATCGGAAGGTTTTGCAGTGGTTTGAGCTGGCTGTTTTCGAGGTTTTAGCGCATCTGCGGATTCGCCCTCGCCATTCCGAGCGAGGGCGCCAGTTCGGCCAGAAGCTGCTTTACGCAGCGGTGGGCGTGCGATTGCTCTCTGAGGCCGCATCGCCGAAACACGTCTCCCATTGCAGGTCGCCGAGATAGCGGCGCGCCATGCGGCCTTCGTCGTCCAGGGCGAACAGGTGCAGCCACCGATTGTCGAACAGGGCGCGGACCTGCGGGTGCCGTTCGAGGATCATGGCGATGGCTTCCGGTGGTGCCTCGATCAGCACGGAAAGTCGCAGCGGTTCGTGGGTCAGGCGTTCGCCGTCGTGCACTGACTGCCAGGGCAAGCCCGTGCGAAGGATCCCGCCGTTCCCCTCGACCACACCGATGCCGCCGGTGACGTTATGCAGCAGCTTGTTGCCGGCCCCGAAACTCTCGGGCGCAACGGTCGATCCGTAGTATTGCAGGCTGATCCAGCTGGCGACGACGACCGGTGCGGTCAGGATCAGCTCCAGCACACCGAAGCCTTCGTCGCACCGCCAGTCGTAATCGTGGAGGAAGGCCCGTCCCGCCAGGTCGCGGCCGGTGCTGCGTGAGCGCGGCGCAGCGATGAAGGCCTGGCATCCTGCAAGCGCCCATTCGGGGCGAATCTCGGCCCAGTCGCGGGCGCGATGTGCGATGTCCTGGCTGCGGTGCGCGCGAGGCAGGCGTATGGCGCGCTCTCCGCGTGCCAGCGCACCGGCTGCGGCCAGCCACTGCGTCACTTGGGCAAGATCCTGGGCATGCGCGGGGGAGGGATTGTCGTTGGTGAAGAGCGTCACTGCGTCGGTCGTGGTGTCGTGCAGTGCGGCCAGGAACAGCGTGTCTGCGGGAATGACGATGCCGCGCTCGGCAAGACCGAGGCGCACTTCTTTGTCGTTGAGCAGCGAAGCCAGTAGCCGCGCGTTCACTTCGCCCGAATAGCCGCCGCAGGCGCCGCAATGCAGTGCGCTGGCATGTGGGTTGTTGACGACCGTGGCGCCATGGCCGGCAAGCACGACCAACCGTGCGAAGTCGCTGGTGAACGACATCGCCTTGAGGATGCGCGAAGCCATGTTCAACCGCGTGTCCAGGTCCAGATCATGGGTCGGGCGCGGCGCGGGATCGTTCGGTGCGTGATGGCGGGCCAGCGCCAGCCCATCGCGCAGCAGCTTGGCAATGTAGATCGGGCCGGTGGCTTCGACGAAGGCGAAAGAGGAAATGGCCGCCAGCTTGAAGCGGCCCCACGCGCGCTTGGCACGTGCCGCAATCCGCGCGGTGAGGTCTGCCGCGTTCGCAGCCGGCGTCGCGTCTCCTGCGAAAGTGACCACCCCCGGGTTCAGCAGTACGGGCAGTCGCGCTTCGACCACGTCCGAGGCGAAGCGCCGATGGCCGATGCCGAAGCCGAAGAACCCTGCGAAGCCGAGCGTGGTGATACCGGAATCGAGGCTTTCCAATGCACGGCGGAACACTTCCGAGCGCACGTCGATGCAGAAGGCCATTTGCAACTTCAAGCGACCAGGGGAGAGCTGGGCTGACGAGGGTGCGGCCAGCACGGCGTTGAGCTTTCGCTGCGTCGCACGCTCGGCCGCTTCCTGCAGAATGCTATCGACGACATCCTCTGAAGACGCAGCGACCGGCTCGGCGTAAGTCGCGATCGCCGTGTGCCAGCCAGGCACCAGCGCGGAGCCGCCGTTGCCTAGCAGCGCGGCCTCCCAGAGCAGGCGAATGGCGAGCAGATCGGTAACGCATGCATCCGTTTGGCCGCTCAACTCCGCCTGCCAGAGCCGGTACCGGGCAAGCTGACCCCAGCCGCCCCACGTGGCCAGCAAGCGGTGGAAATAACCCTCCAGCGCGTCCTGCGAGAGTCCGAGGCGCGCGACGCAGTCGGCGATTGCGTCTTCGGCATTGGCGGGCGCATCCGCCACATAGCGTGCGAAACCTGCAAGGCCGGCGATTTCCGGGGTCAGGTCGTGGGTCGCGATGATCCGCCAGGTGCTGTAAGCACCGCCGGATTGGCCGACCGCCCAGAGCGCCTGGCCCTGATCGAAGTAGCCGGCGGCCCAGTGGCCGGTGCGCTCGTCGACGATGCCGGGCCAGTCGACTGCAGCGGCGTCGCGAGCGAGCTCGGCGACCGTGGGGATCGCTTGTGGGGCAGGGCGAGCGGCCTCGACGGCGTGTTGGAGCGCGGACACGCTCGGCGGGCGCAGCGCGGCCGGCGCGCTCTGCAAGGCCGCCTGCAGATCTTCTTCGGTGATCTCGCCGGACTGTAGCCGCTCTGCATACCAGGGCCGCGGCATGGTGACGGCGATACCGGACGCACGCCGCAGTCGCGCCGCCGCCATTTCCAGCGGCTCGCTGACCTGGCCGAGGAAGGGGTTGACCGCAACGCTGGAGGCGAGCGGCCATAGCGGCGGGATGGCGCGTGCCGCGCGCTGCGCGGCGGCGATGATCACATCGTGGGAGAGGGACGTAGACATGGTGGTGGTCGTCGTGGTCATCAGCATGGGTGCCTGGCAGTGAGGAGGTCAGGAGGTCTTGCGAACAGACCAGCCGCCGAGCAGGCGATCGATCGTGGCGTTGGCATACAGCCCATTGGAGAGGTGGACGCGGAGCCCGGCGGCAGCGGGGTGCGATGCCCAGAGTGGAAACAGCGCCTGCGCCACCGCCACTAGCCCGAAGCTCAGGACCGCGAGCGTCATCAGCGTCCACTCCAGCCGTCCCGGCGCCGGTGTCGCCGGCAGCACGCCGGCCGTCAGCCATTCGGCGGCGGTCTGCAGCGCGAAGTAGCCGATCGCCGCGGCGCTGGCGTAGATCGCCGTCTTGCGGGTAAGGGGGCGCGGCGCCGCATCGGCAAGGCCCTGGGCCAGCAAGTAGGCGACACCGAAGATCAGGATCGCGCCCAGTGCCAGCGCCTGTGGCGACTTGTGCTCGAAGCCGAAGGCGAACCCGAAGGCCGTGCCGATGCCGAGATAGATCGCCAGTGCGATCAAAAATGCGCGGCCGACCGCCGACCCATTCGGAACGGCGACCGGCCCGGGCCGGCGAATGGCTGCGACCTGCTCAACCGCTCCACCAGACGCCAGGAAGGCATGCGCCTTGTAGAGCGAGTGCGCGACGATGTGCAGCAATGCCAGCGGGAACAGCGCGAGACCGCACTGGAGCATCATGAAGCCCATCTGCGCGACCGTTGACCAGGCAAGCGAGGTCTTGACTGCCGGTTGGGTCAACATCACCAGCGCGCCGAACAATGCGGTGAACCCGCCCAACATGGCCAGCACGGCGAGCACGCCGGGAGCGGCAAGCATCAGGTCGGCGAAGCGGATCAGCAGGAAGCCGCCGCCATTGACCACCCCGGCGTGCAGCAACGCCGACACCGGCGTGGGGGCTTCCATCATTTCGGTGAGCCAGCCGTGAGTGGGGAACTGCGCCGATTTCAGCACTGCAGCGAGCGAGAGCAGGGCGGCCGCCGCGACCAGCGCCCATGCGTGCTGCCCGCTCCGGGCCAGCGCATTGATCGTGGCGATATCGGTCGTGCCCATGCTTTTCCAGAGCAGTACCGCTGCGCAGGTCAGGGCAATGCCGCCCGTGGTGGAAAACAGGCGCTTCTTGCGCGCTGCACGCTGCGCCTCCACGCGCTCGGGATAGAACAGCAGCAGGCGATGCAGCGCGATGCTGGTGGCGATCCAAGCGGTGACGACCTGGACCAGGTTGCCTGCTTGCACCAGCAGCAGGACCGCTGCGAGCGCGATGCATAGCCAGCCGGTGAAGTAGCCCTGGCGCGCTTCGCCGTCGAGGTAGGTGCGTGCGTACCGCACGACGATCCAGCCGACGAAGGCCACCAGCAGGAGCATGGTCACGCTGACCGCGTCGAGCCGTGCGGACAGGCCGATACCGCCCCATCCGATCAACCGGCTGCTGCCGGTGCCTCGCAACAGCAGGAGTGCAAGTGACGCGATCGCGATCAGTAACGCGCCGAGCGCGGCGCCTTCGGCGATGAGGGGAACCCCGCTTGGGCGGCGGCCGCTGCGAACCAGGGCGACGACAGCGGCGGTCAGCAGCAGGAGTGGTGCGAACAGTGGGAGTAGATAGAGCGACAAGGCGATCCCCTAAGAACGAGCGTGGTGGCGAGCTGCGCCACGATAGCGATCGGTAGGGTCGAAAAAAAATTCATTGTTCTTGCAGATTCGTTCGTTATTATCGAACGATATGGCCGCCTTGAACTACAACCACTTGCGCTACTTCTGGGCAGTCGCGCACGACGGCAATCTCACCCGCACGGCCGAGCGCCTCAACCTCACCCAGTCGGCGTTGTCGGTGCAGATCCGCAAACTGGAAGAGCGCCTTGGACATGCGCTGTTCGAACGCCGCGGGCGGCAACTCCATCTGACCGAAGCGGGGCAGATCGTGCTGGACCATGCCGATGCGATCTTTGCCACCGGCGATGAGCTGCTCGGCACGCTGCGGCAGACAGGTGCGGCGCGGCAGGCGCTGCGCGTCGGCTCGCTGGCCACGCTGTCGCGCAACTTCCAGATGGAGTTCCTGGGCCCACTGCTCGGCCGCACCGACATCGACCTCATTCTGCGTTCGGGCAGCGCAGGTGAACTGCTGCGCGCGCTGGAGGCGCTCAACCTCGACGTGGTGCTGCTGAATCGGGCCCCGGCCGGTGACGCGCTGTCCCCATTCGTCACCCACCGGCTTGCGGAGTATCCGGTCAGCCTGGTGGGGACACCGGATCGGTTGGGCCATGCCGCCAGCTTCGCCGACCGGCTTCGCAACCACCCCATCATCTTGCCCACGGTCGATAGCAGCGTGCGCATCGGCTTCGACGCGTTGGCCGATCGCCTGGGCGTGCGGCCGCAGATCGTGGCGGAAGTGGAGGACATGGCGATGATGCGACTACTTGCCCGCGAGGACATCGGCCTGGCCGTTCTGCCACCGATCGTGGTCAAAGACGAGATTGCCGCTGGCGCACTGATGGAAGGCGATCAATTTCCGGACATCGTGGAGACGTTCCATGCCGTCACCATGTCGCGGCGCTTTCCGAATCCGTTGGTACGGCTTCTGCTTCAGCCTGCGGCGTCGTCTGGAAACCTGTAGCTCCATCCCGATTTCGCGATGGGGCATGGGCCTAAGGCTCAAGGAGATCGAACGGTGGTCGGTCCAACAGGCAGTCGATGAAAGCGCCCAGGAGAGCTGGCCGATGCTGCCTGTTCGGGTAGTAGAGGAACAGCCCCGGCCGCGAAATCGACCAGTCCGCCAGGATCTGGACCAGCCGTCCCTGAGCCAATAACGCGCCGACGCCATCCCGCTCGAAGTGGTAAGCGATGCCGAGCCCATTCAACGCGGCAGCAATGCCGATATCGGCGTGATTGGTGACCACAGGGCCGTCCACCGCCACTTCCAGGCGTTGCCCGCGCTTTTCGAACTCCCAGCGATAGTGCCTGCCGTCCATGTGCAGCCGCCAGTTGATGCATGCATGGTCATGCAGCTCGGCAGGCGACTTGGGCGTTCCTCGACGCGCGAGGTAGCCCGGGGACGCGACGGCGACCATGTTCAGATCCGGCGTCAGGCGGACCGCAACCATGTCTTTCTCAAGCTGGCCGCCGACGCGGATGCCCGCATCAAAACGGCCAACGACGATGTCGGCCGGCGCGTCGTCGACCACGAGGTCGAGCACGACGTCGGGGTGTGCGTGATGGAAGCGCGCCAGCCGGGGCGCAATGATGGTTCGTGCTGCAATTCCCAGCGTGTTGATGCGCAGCGTCCCGCGCATCTGGCCTGTGGCTTCACCGGCTTCGGCGACGGCAGCCGCCATCTCGCGAAATAGCGGCGCGATGCGGTTGTAGAGCAGTTCGCCACTTGCCGAACGGCGCGACGCTGCGCGTCGTGCGATTCACAGGCGCGCGCCGATGCGCCCTTCCAACTGACGAATGGTCTGACTCAGTGCCGACGGCGACAGGCCCAGATGCTCTGCGGCCCGCGCAAAGCTCTGACGCTCCACCACGGCCACGAAGGCTTTCAGCTCAGCAAAATCAGCCCCGCGCATTATGCATTCCTTTCTGCCTAGCCCATCCGGATTCTAGAGTATTCACTGAATTCACTTCGGTGCGCATGCTGAGGCCTCCACTCACTCGACGGAGCTAGCAACATGGACATCTGGACCCTTCCCGAGCCGATTGCCGCGTACTTCGCGGCCGAGCACGACCCCGACGCCTTGGCGCATTGCTTCACCGCGCACGCCGTCATGACCGACGACGGTCACCGCTATACGGGCATCGACGCGATCAAGGCTTTCATGGCCGAGGCATCGGCCAAGTACGCCGCAACGAGCGTGCCGTTCGCCATTGAGCGCGAGGACGGCATCCACTGCGTGCGCGCCAACGTCGGCGGCAATTTTCCCGGCAGCCCGGTCGTGTTGTCGTATCGCTTTCGCCTCGAACGCGGCCTGATCGCATCGCTTGAGGTCACGGTATCAGCTTCGACCTGCATCTGACCGGCCACCAGGCCGTGGTCACCGGCGGCACGCTGGGCCTGGGCGCTGCAGTGGTGAAAACCCTTATAGACGCCGGTTTGATCGTCTTCTTGGCCTCCCCGCGCGCGGCCTCGATCGCGGGGTCTGAATACCGGATCGACGGCGGGACGGTATCTACGGTGTAGGCTAGATTCTGTGGTGTGTGTCTTGCGCATGACGGACACACGAGAAACCGCAGCTGTTGGCAACGCTACTCATTATCGCGGGAGCCACGTATGCGTTGGATGGATGTTTGCAGTCGTCGCCGGATGCTGACGGCGATCTTGCTCTGCGCAGTGATGCCCGCTGCATGGGCGGGTTCGGACGACGCCAGCGGTAAGCGCGACTGGATCGTCAGTGGCGCCGAGTTGATGCAGGGGATCGAGGGCAAACAGGGCGGCGTGGCGAGTGGTAACCAGGCCCGACGTCAATTGGCGAGTACGCGCGCGATGGCCTACATCGAAGGCGTGGCCGATGCCAGCAGTGGTGTGCGATGGTGCGGGGAAGGGCAGATGCTTCCGCACGAGCTGGTCGATCGGGTCTACAGCTATCAACGCGGTTTGCCCGCCGAGCGCCTGCAACAAAGCGCAGCCACGCTGGTGGTCGAGGCACTGGCGCAGGCGTTCCCGTGTGCCTCCACGCCTTGATGGGCAGCGCCCATCCGAGGCGCCGCGTCAGTTGAGCAGGGCGGTGATGCCGACAGTGATGGCATCACCGCCGCAAACCAGCCAGGCAAACAACACGGCCGCGAGTGCCAGCGGCTTGATGCCGGCGTTGCGGATGGCCGAGACGTGCATCGTCAGGCCCAGTCCGGCCATGGCCATCGCGAGCAGGACGGTGTCGATGTCGATCATCTGCTGCACCGGCGCACGGGGCAGCAGCGCCAGTGAGTTGAGTCCGGCGACCACACAGAATCCGAGCGCGAACCAGGGAATCACAATGCCGCCGCGCTGCGCGGCGTGGCCTTGGTCAGGACCAGCCTCGTTCTCTAACACCTCTGCGTGCTTGCCATCGGCGCGAGAAAGATGGGCCGACAGGGCAGCAAGAAACGGCGCCAGCAGCATCACCCGCACCATCTTGGCGATGACGGCGGTAGTGACGGTCTACTCGCTGACGGCGCGACCGGCCGCGACCACCTGTGCCACTTCGTGAATGGTGGAGCCGGCGAACACGCCGTATGCCGTCGGCGACAGCTCGAACACGCGGTAGTGCGCGATCAGGTGATACAACACCGGATACAGAACCATCGCCAACGTGCCGAACACCACCACCGTGGCCACCGCGACGATCAGCACGGCCTCCACGCGCAGGGATCGCCATGCACCGCACGCGACTTGCCCAAGGCCTAAACCGCAGCGACACCGCCATCGACGAAAAGCTCATGTCCGGCGACAAAGCTACTCTCGCTTGATGCCAGGAATAGGACTGCCCGCGCTACCTCGTTCGGTTCCGCCAACCGTCCTAGCGGAACACTTTTGCTCAGCGTCTCTTCAACTTCCGGTTGCGAGTCGAGGTAGCTCCGTATCAGGCGCGTTTGCGTGCCACCAGGCGAGACGACGTTCACGCGGATGCCTCGCTCCTTGAGGTCGTTGGTCCAGCTTCGGGCGAAGGAGCGCACCGCTGCCTTGCTGGCGTTGTAAAGAGACTGGCCTGGCAGACCTTTACTGCCGGCGATGGAGCCGTTGAGGACGACAGCGCTGCCCGCGGTCATCAGCGGTAGCGCTTTTTGCACGGTGAACACCATGCCTTTCACATTGACGTCGAAGGTCGCGTCGAAATGCGGATCGTCGATCGCATCGAGTGGGACGACCTCGTAGATGCCTGCATTGGCGAACACGACATCGACCTTGTGGTGATCGCGTTGGATCCGTTCGTAAAGCCGAGCGACGTCGCCGGAGTTGGTGACGTCGCCTTGCACACCCACTGCTCCGTAACCGATTTCCTTTACGGCCTCGGCAAGTGCTTCTTGCCGACGCCCCGTGATGTACACGTGCGCGCCTTCCATGGCGAACAGCTTCGCCGTTGCCAGACCGATGCCATCGCTGCCCCCAGTGATCACCACCACTTTGTTTTCAAAACGTTTCGTCATTTTCCGGTGCCTTTTCAGATATGTGGAGGGTTGCTCCACTTATGATATGGAGGTAGCCTCCACTTGACAACAAGAAGGTGGGAAACGAGTGAGTGATGAACCTGCACTGCGGGCTGACGCGAAGATAAATCGGGAACTTATCCTTTCTGCAGCTGAAGCGCTTTTTCTCGAAAAAGGAGCTGGTGTCTCGTTGGAGGAAGTTGCCAAGCGTGCAGGTGTCGGCATCGGTACGCTTTATCGTCGGTTTCCCACGCGCGAGGCATTGTTGGCTGCGACCAGCAACGAGCGTTTCCTGTCGCTGGCGCAAGCCAGCCGTACGCGCGACCGGGACCTTGCCCCAGGCGAGGCGGTACGCGCGTACCTGGAAGAACTTGCCAGGAACACGAGCATTTATCAGAGCCTTGCTGCTTCGATTGGGGCTGTTATCCAATGCGGGACGCCCGGCTGTAATGCGATCACCGCGGAAGGCCGCCGGCTGCTTCAGCGCGGGCAGGACGCGGGTACGATCCGTCGCGACGTCACTTATGAGGATTTCATTTGCATGGTCACTGCGATTTCCCTTGCAGTCGAAAATGATCATTCATCGAAATCGCGTATCGGACATCTTGTCGACGTGTTCTTGAATGGCATCAGCGTGAAAAGTTCGGATTAGCCACCGATAATTCAACGATCCCCGCACGCGTGGGCGCAAAAAAAGCCGCGCAATGCGCGGCTTGATCCTGGATCTATTGCAGTTGCAGGTCAGCGCAGCTTGGCCAGCGCCACACGCGCATCAGCCATGAACTTCTGCGCTTCCTGCGGTGTTGCCAGGTTGGTGCCGAGCTGGCTAAGCACCTGCTCGATGTCGCTGGAGGCGTCCCAGGCTTCATCGCACAGCATGCCGGCGATTGGGCCGAGATAATTCAGCGCGATCGCTTCCAGTGCATCGCGGACGCGATCGTCGGGTCCAGCGTTATTGCCGCTGGAACCCGGCGCCGCACTCGCGCTTGCAACGGGTGCCGCAGGTGCCGGGGTCGGTGCCACGACGGCACGCGCCGGAGCAGGGGCGCCGCCCAGGTCCTGCTCGAAGCCGCCCATCAACCACTGGCGCGAGTCGTCGCTCAGTAGCGATGGCTTGCCCAGGCCGGCACTGGGGTCGACCTGGAAGCGGGCCTTCGCGGCGCCAACCATGGTGAGGCGTTGCACCGCCTCATCATTGCGCAGCATGCGGAATACCACCTCTTCGATCTGCCCGCTGTTGATGCGGACAATGCAGGAATGGTTTTCCTCGGTGACGATAAACAGAAAGCCGGACGCTTTTTTCAGCGCCAACGCCCTGAGTTCGCGCAGCACCTCGATCAGCGGAGGGAATTCATTGGACATGCCGTCTTCCTTGCCTCATTCGTTCGGATGGGAAGGGCTGGCTCAGCGTTTGCTGAGCCGCTCCATCGCCAGGCGCACGCTATTGGACAAGCGCGAAATCGCCCTTGCCAGGGTGCCGATCTCGTCCTTGAGGTTGACCTCGGCGATGGTGTGATTCCATTTGCCCATGCTGAGTTCTTCCGCCACGGCGGTGAGGTTCTGGACGGGGCGCAATACGCGGTTCCAGATCAGCGCGGACTGCACGCCGACCATGAGTGCGCAGACGAGCAGGCCGATGCCGGCAATCCACAACGATTGATGCAAGATCAAGGTGTTGATGTCGCTCTTGGGATAGGCCGATGCCAAGGTGAAGCCCCAATTGCGTATCTCCTCTTTAACCACCACCCAGTCTTCCGGGCTCTCCTTGACGATCCGCTCGATGGTGGCGCTATCGGTGGTGGAACCAGTGGTCGACTGGAAGCGCAATTTATTCTTGCTGTCCAACACCGCGACGAAGCCAGACGAGAGCATGCTACGGCTGCCGATCACGGTCGCCAGCTCAGGCGTATCGGCCTTGTAGGCGATAGCCAAAGCACCGATGACGCGTTTGTCGTTGTCGGCAAAGATCGGTTCGTAGCGAGTCACATATGGGTTGCCGAGAACATCGAGCACACCATAGAAGCTCTCTCCATTGCGCAGCTTGCCAGCGGCCTTGCTGTTCGGATCGAGCACGGTGCCGACGGCGCGATTGCCATCGGCATTGGTGATGTTGGTGGAGATACGAACGAAGTCGTCGCCGGCACGAGAAAAAATCGTTGCGTTGCCCTGCTTACTGATGGAAGCGCCGTCGTCGACCAAGCTGGAAGTGGCGGCGTCGACCAAGCCGAACGTATTGGCCTGCGACTTCTGACCCAGCAGTATGTCGTTGGCAGTGCGGCGCCCGACGCGGACTTGGTTCCCTTGACTGGCCGGGCCTAGCTCATCGACTTGCTTGCGCAGATTGCGCATGGAGACGTCGACGCGATCGAGCAGCATCTCGCGGGTAAGCGAGAACATGGTCTGGCTCAGAATCGAGGTACGTCGGATCGACGCTTCGGTTTCAGACTCGATCCGTCTTGCTTCGGTAACAGCCAGGATCACAGTTAGTCCCGACATCACGATCAGCCCCAAGGCCAATACCGGCAGCAGCAGGCGCACCCGCAAAGAGTGACGAAGCATTGCATTCCCCCTGAACGCATTAAGAAAAATGTACGACACTGCGCGCGTTGCGCAGTGCGATGGTTGGTGTCTTGGTTACTAGCGGCCGATGAAAGCCATGCTGAAGCGGCTCCCCAGCCGCACCCCATGCATACGATAGCGCAAGCCGATCTATTTTGTGATGCGCTTCTCGCCTCTGCGTGTGTGTTGATTCAACATTCGCTCCCGCATGGAGCGGGCCAACAGGCCGTTTTGCCTTGCCAGCTATGGAGGCGGTCGCTTGGCGACCGTTCGTCTGCTCAGGTGTCCAACGACAGGATGCCACGCCGCAGCGCGACGGTGACCGCATGGGTGCGGTCGCGTACGCCGAGCTTGGCCAGGATGTTCTTCATATGCGCCTTGACCGTTTCTTCGGAGATACTCAAGGCGCTGCCGATCTGTTTGTTGGAACAGCCGGTGGCGACCAGGTTCAGCACCTCGGTCTCGCGTGCGGACAGGGCATCGTCGAGCACATGGGCGGCAATGTTTTCTGCCACCGAGGCCGGAACATGCCGGCGCTGGCCGCGGCGCACGTCGCGGATGGTGTCGACCAACTCGCGGCGCAGTGCGCTCTTGAGCAGGTAACCGCAGGCGCCGGCCTGCAGGGCGCGCACCGCACGCACGTCACCGGTATATGTGGTCAACACGATGACTTTGGCAGCGGAATCGACACGGCAAATGCGCTGGATCGCTTCGACTCCGTCCACGCGCGGCATCTGCAGATCCATCAACACCACGTCCGGACGCAGGCGGGTGTAGCAGGCCACCGCTTGCTCGCCGTCTTCGGCTTCGCCGACCACCCGCATGTCGTGTTCGGCGGCGAGCATGGCGCTGAGCCCATCGCGCAGCAGCGGATGGTCGTCTACCACCAGCACCCCGGTTGGGCGGACCATTTCAGCCATTGGAGCTCTCCGTGGATCGTGCTGTGTGAAATGGCCACCAGCATCGTCTGGCGTGCACATAAGCGGCATGGGCGGGCAGGGTGATCTGGATTTCGGTGCCGCTGCCGGGGCGCGACCACAGCTGCATCTTGGCGCCGATGCGCTGCGCGCGTTCCTGCATGCCGGTCAGACCCCAGTGCCCGGTGCGGGCGTGGCCGTGCAGCACATCCGGGTCCAGGCCGCGGCCATCGTCGCGGATGCGCAGCGTGAAGTCACGTGAACCGTAACGCAATTCCAGCGCGATGCCGGTGGCATCGGCGTGCCGGTCGGCATTGGCCAGCGCTTCGCGGCCGAGCTGGAACAGCTCGTCGGCCACCAGGGGGCGCAAGCGCATGGGCCGGCCGTCGACAGAGACCTGTAGTGCGGCGCTCGGCGGCGGCATGGTGGCGTTGCGCGCCCGTTGCATGGCAGCGGCGAGGTCTTCGTGCAGGGATTGGCTGTCGCGCAGCCCGTTGACGCGGTCGCGGCCTTCGGCGAGTGCGTTTTCGGCCAGGTCGACGGCCTGTTCCAGCTCCAGTCGACGCGGGTCGTTCCAGGGCAGCGAGCGGCTGGCGGCATGCAGCCGCAGGATCAGCCCCTGGGTGCCTTGCAGCAAGGTGTCGTGCAATTCGCGGGCGATGCGTTCGCGTTCGCGATAACGCTCTTCCAGGCGCGCGCGCAGCCTACCGGCCACGTGCCGGGCGCGCATCCGCCAAGCGATGCCGAGCGCCAGCAGCAGGGCCAGCACGCAGCACACCTTGAACTGCCAGGTCTGCACGAAGGCGGCCTCGATGACAAAATCCAGGGTGTCGCCGCGCGCGTTCCAGACCCCATCGTTGTTGGCCGCAGCAATCCGGAAGCGGTAACGGCCTGGCGCGAGGTTGGTATAGAAGGCCTCGTTGCGGTTGCCGGCGTCCTGCCACCGGGGATCCACGCCTTCCAGCCGGTAACGGAACCGCACGCGTTCCGGGCGGGTGAGGCTGATTGCGTCGTAGCCGATGCGCAGGCGGTCGGTCCCTTCGGGCAGGTGCAGGCCATCCTGACGCGGGTAGAGACGGTCGTTAGCGACCACGTCGGTGATGAACACCTCCGGCGCGGTCGGGTTGCGGTAGGTGTGCTCGGGATCAAGCCAGGCCATGCCTTGGTTGGTGGCGAACCAGAGCAGACCATCGGCAGCGGCCACCGCGGTGGGTACCGGGGTGGCCTGTTGGGCGACGCCGGGCAGGCCATCCATGATGTCGTACACGCGCAGGGTTGGGCTGGCCACTCCGGTGCGCAGGCTGCGCAACAACGCCTGCCTGCCGATTTGCACCACGCCGCGATTGCCGTTCAACCAGAAGGTGTCGTGGCGGTCGCGCACGATGCCGGTGATGCCCTGCAGCAGCGGATTTGCCTGATCGGCCACTTGCTGGAAGCGGCCATCGTGACGGAGCACGGCAAGCCCGCTTTCGCCGGCCACCAGGGTCAGGGCGGCGCTGCGCCAGATCGCGGTGATCGGGCCGACCGCCAAGCCGTCGTTGGCGGTGTAGTGCTGCAGCTGCCCGCCACGCAGCACGCTGACCTCGCCCTTGACCGTGCCCATCCATAGTGCGGCATCGGGCGCGGTGACGAGGACGGAACAGGGTTCGTCCAGCAGGCGGGTCATCGCCTGCCAGCGATTGCCATCCCAGCGCTGCGGGCCGCTGGCGTCGGGGCATACCCAGGGAGCGTTCTGCGCATCGACGGTGAACGCGCGGATCGAGCCGGTTAGCACGTCCTGCGGTAAGGGCAGGGATTGCGTGCGTCCTTCCTGCAGGCGTAGCAGGTGGTTGTCACCGAGTAGCCAACCGTTGGCGGTGGAGGGCACTTTCAACACGCTGGCAGGAGCGCCGCGTTGCAGGCGTTCGATGCCCGAACGCGTCAATGCCAGCTGGCGCTCATCGCGCAGGACCGCCAGCAACAGCGGTGCGTTCGGCGTGGCTGCGGCCGCGAAGATCGCCACCGCGGTGGTCTGCCCGGGTAGCAACGCCGAAAGCGGGAGCAGCGCGCGGTGGCGGAAGCGGTTGAGCCCAAGGTTGGTGCCGGCCCACAGATTGCCTTCTTGATCTTCCAGCAGCGGGCCGGCGGTAGACGAGGTCAGACCCTGCACCGGACCATAGCGTTCCAGCACCGGCGCCGGCGACGTGGGTTGGGCGACACGGAACACCCCGCCTGCGCTGTAGTCGCTGCCCCACAGCGCGCCGTCGCGCATGAACCGGATGCGACCCGCAAACAGGCCGGGAAACTGCAGCTGGTCGCGTGCTGCGGCGGATAACACCGCGCCATGCGTGTCGGTCAGCGCGAACACGCCGCGGTGCGGATCGGCGACCCAGATCGTGCCATCCGGATGCTCGGCCATGGTGGTGAAGTGCCCGACCTGCTGTCCGGTGGATTCGAAGCGTTGTCCGCCGGGCCGCAGCAACAGGATGCGGCTGCCATCGCTCACCCACAGGATGCCGCGGCGATCGTGCAGCAGCCATTGCGCGCTTGCTTCCGGGTAGCCCCAGTCGGCGCCCGCCCGCTGCCAGCGTTGCCCGTCGAACCAGCACAGCCCGCCATCGATTGCCGCCCACAGACGGCCGCTGCCATCGCGTTCGATGCGGAACACCATCCCGTCCGGCACATCCTTGCCAGGGACGAAATGGGTGAGGTGACCGTCGGCCAGGCGATCAATGCCGGCGTTGAAATAGCCGATCCACGCGCCATCGTCCGCGGTCAGCGACAGCGCCGTCATGTTGTGCGATGCGTAGGCTTCGCCCTCCGGTGCTGCCTGCCGGGTGAAGTGTTCGCCGTCGAACTTGAACAGCCCGAAGCCGGTCGCCAGCCACAACGCACCGCCGTCGGCTTGCTGGATGTCCCAGATATCGGCCGGTGCACCGCGCTCGATGCTCCAGGCGGTGTGGTGGAATTGCAGTAGCCCGTTGCGCGTCGTCGCGATGCCGGCCGCCCGGACCGGCGCGCAGAGCAGAACTACCCAGCACAGCGTCACCACCGCAGCCGCGCACAAGCGCGACAAGAACGGCGAACGGATGAGGGGGGCATGCGGCATCGCATCATTGTCAGGCGGGATCGGGGCAAGCACCACCACCTCTTTCGAGGGAGGGACGTGCGCGGCGAAATCGGTTAGCGCCCGCCGCAACGGCGTACGTGTGATGCGGCAGCGTGCTGCGCGAATTTGTAGGGCAGCACGTAACGCTCGGCATGCTGCAACTCCGCTGCAACGGATCGCAGTGGCGTTCGCTTGGTGGTCGCGCTGGCTTGATCTCTGTGCTGATCGCATTGCTGAAAGGCGACGCGCTGGCTGCCTGGTGCGATGCGGATGTTCTGCGATGCGTTTGCGTTATTTCGATTCGACGACGTGCGTTGTATCGGTGGACGACGCAGCGCTGCGCCGAGCGCGCATCACATCCACGCTGCCCCATGGCCGAACACGGACAGCACTACCCCAAAAGGGGGAGCGATTCGCCTCACCATCAGGGGTAGGGCGGTGAGGATGTCCCTCGCACCATAGGGCCAGTTCCCCGCGGAGACGCAGCATGGCACCTCTGATTGTTGTCGGTGGCCCCGATATGCGTGCCGCAGCACACGTGCAAACGCAGGCGCCGCGTGCGCGCGCTGTTGCTCGCGCAATGCAGTACATCGACACGCATTTGTATGAGCCTGTGAGCGTGGCGCATCTCGCGGAAGCTGCCTGCATGAGCCGTTTCCATTTCGCGCGCGTGTTTCGTGATGCGATCGGTGCCAGCCCGATGGAATACCTGCGCCTTCGTCGGCTCGAACGTGCACAGGCGCTGCTGCGCGAAGGCCGCCACACAATCAGCCAGATCGCCAACGATCTGTGCTTCTTCGATCAAAGCCACTTCGTTCGCAGCTTTCGCAATGCGACTGGTTGTACCCCTGCGCGGTTCGCCGCGCAGATGGCGATGGATGCATGCGGCAACGCACACATGTCAACTGCGCAGCGGTGCGTTGGTCATTCTATTTCACTTTCCCTGGAGCAACACGCATGACCACCGCAACTGCCGTGCCCGGCACATCCTTGCTATCGCCCGGCGATCACACCCTGATTCTGATCGACCACCAATCGCAGATGGCGTTCGCCACGCACACCATCGACATCTCGGCGCTGCGCAACAACGTGGCGTTGATTGCCAAGGGCGCCAAAGGTTTCAAGGTGCCCGTGATCCTGACCACCGTCGCAGAGAAATCGTTCTCCGGCCCGCTGTTTCCCGAGCTGCCGGAGATCTTTGCCGGCGAACCGGTGTTCGATCGCACCAGCATGAATGCCTGGGAAGACCAGGGTGTGATCGATCGCGTCAACGCCATCGGCAAGCAGCGTCTGGTGGTTGCCGGGCTGTGGACCAGCGTGTGCATCGTCGGCCCGACGCTGTCGGCGATCGAGCAGGGGTTCGAGGTCTACGTCATCACCGATGCCTGCGGCGATGTGAGCGATGAAGCGCACGAACGTGCAGTGACGCGCATGGTGCAGGCCGGCGCCGCACCCATCACCAGCGTGCAGTACCTGCTGGAATTGCAGCGCGATTGGGCACGTAGCGATACCTACGACCTGACCACCGGCATCGCGCGCGCGCATGCGGGCGGCTACGGCATCGGCATTCAGTACGCCAAGACCATGTTCGGCGCGCAGGAAGGCGGGCATTGAACGCATCGGCACCACGCTGCAATGCCGGCCTTGCAGCGGCATGGCTGATGCTGCGCATTGCCGGTGGCGGTTTCCTGCTGCCGCATGGCCTGGGCAAGTTGCTTGGATGGTTTGGTGGACCGGGACTGGCTGGATTTACCGCTGAATTACAGCAATTCGGCTTTCCGTCTGCGCAACCGTTGCCGTTGCTGCTGGCCTTGGTGCAGACGCTCTCGGGGCTGGCGGTGTCACTGGGTCTATGGACGCGCCTCAGTGCTGCGCTGGCGTCGGTGTTCATCGCCACCACCGTCGTGGTGGCCGTGCCCAAAGGCTGGTTCTGGATGCATGGCGGGATGGAATACCCGCTGATGTGGCTGCTGGTGTTGCTGGGGCTGGTCGCCGCCGGCGGTGGCGCATGGTCGCTGGATGGGCTGCGCAGGCGTGGTGCGGCATGAGCGGCGGACCGAATGATCACGATGCCGGGCGACGCCTGTGGATGCAGGGCGCCGCCGCCGGTCTTGCGTTGGGCGCCTTGCCCGGCGCTTGGTCTGCTGCAAGGAAGTCTCCGATGGTCGATCTTGTCGTTCGCAACGCACGCATCACCACCCTCGATCCACGCCAGCCCAGCGCCACCGCCATCGCAGTGGCCGATGGACGCATCGTGGCGGTGGGCGACGACGCACAGATCATGGCGCTGGCAGCTGGCGCCCGCAGCATCGATGCGCAAGGCCGACGCCTGTTGCCCGGCCTCAATGACAGCCACACCCATCTGATTCGCGGCGGGCTCAACTACAACCTGGAGCTGCGCTGGGATGGCGTGCGCTCGCTGGCCGATGCGATGGCGATGTTGAAGGCGCAGGTGGACCTCACGCCAGCGCCGCAGTGGGTGCGCGTGGTCGGCGGCTTCACCGTCTATCAATTCGTCGAAAAGCGCCTGCCGACGCTCGACGAAATCAACGCCATCGCACCAGATACGCCGGTGTTTCTGTTGCACCTGTACGACCGCGCCTTGCTCAACCGCGCAGCGCTGCGTGCCTGTGGTTACGACAAGACTACGCCGGATCCGCCAGGCGGACGCATCGAACGCGATAAATTCGGCAATCCAACCGGCCTGCTGCTGGCCAAGCCCAACGCCTTGCTCCTCTACGCAAGCCTGGCCAAGGGCCCGCGCCTGCCGCTGGAGTATCAGGCCAATTCGACCCGCCAATTCATGCGCGAACTCAACCGCTTGGGGATCACCTCGGTGATCGATGCCGGCGGCGGTTTCCAGAATTATCCGGAGGACTACCACGTCATCGAACAGCTGCACGCGGCTGATCAACTGAGCGTGCGCATCGCCTACAACCTGTTCACCCAGAACAAGGGCAAGGAGGTCGAAGACTTCCGTGGCTGGACCGAGTTACTGCCGGTACGCAAGGGCGACGACCTGCTACGCCACAATGGCGCCGGCGAGATGCTGGTATTTTCTGCTGCAGACTTCGAGCAGTTCAGCGAGCCGCGTCCCGAGCTGCCGCCGGAGTTGGAACCTGAGCTGGAGCAGGTCGTGCGACTGCTGGTGGAAAAGCGCTGGCCGTTCCGCATCCATGCAACCTACGACGAAAGCATCGGGCGCATTCTCGATGTGTACGAAAAGGTCAATGCCGACATTCCGTTCGATGGCCTGCATTGGTTCGTCGATCACGCCGAAACCATCACGCCACGCAATATCGACCGCATTCGCGCCTTGAATGGCGGTATCGCCGTGCAACATCGCATGGCTTACCAGGGCGAAGCGTTCGTGCAGCGTTACGGCATGCAGGCTGCGAAACAAACGCCGCCGGTACGGCGCATGCTGGCAGCGGGGATTCCCGTCGGCGCGGGCACCGATGCCACGCGCGTGGCCAGCTATAACCCGTGGGTGGCGCTGTCGTGGCTGGTCACCGGCCGCACCGTCGGTGGCCTGGCCTTGTACGGCGAAGAGAATCTACTCGATCGCGAACAGGCATTGCGGCTCTGGACGCAGGGTAGCGCCTGGTTTTCTGGCGACGAGGCAACCAAGGGCACGTTGGCGGTAGGGCAGTTGGCCGACTTCATCGTCTTGTCCGACGATTATTTTCGCGTCGACGATGCTGCCATCGCCGACATTACCAGCGTGCTGACCGTGTTGGGTGGGCGTGTTGTACACGGTGACGGCGACTTTGCCGCGCTGGCACCCACGCTGCCACCGGCCATGCCGGACTGGTCGCCGGTGAATCGCTCTGGCGGCTATCACGTGGGTGGCGTGGTCAGCGGATTGTCTGCTGCGGCGCACGTGCTCGGCCACAGCTGTCGCGCCCACGGCGTGCACGGGCACGCGGCGCAGCATGCTGCACCCACCGACGACCTGCGCGGTTTCTGGGGTGCGTTGGGCTGCGCGTGCTTCGCGTTTTGAGGGCGCTATCGCTACCACGCAGGTGTGCAGGTGCGATGGATGCCGCGCACCTTGTCATGGTCTGTTTCATCCCATTGCCTGGAGCCTTGCCGCGATGACTGTTTCTGCCGCACCTGCCGAAGGTGGTGCCTGGGCGCCGCTGCGTGAGCCAGTTTTTCGCGCGTTGTGGCTGGCGATCCTGGGCAGCAATATCGGCACCTGGATCAACGATGTCGCCGCGTCCTGGGTGATGGCCGAACAGACCGGCTCGCCGTTGATGGTGGCAGCGGTGCAATCTGCCACCACCTTGCCGGTGGTGTTGTTCGCCCTGGTCGCCGGCACGCTGGCCGACATCGTCGACCGTCGCCGCTATCTGATGTTCACCCAGGGCTGGATGTTGCTGGTGGCCGGCACGCTCGCCATGCTGGCGCATCTGCAGTCGCTGACGCCGTGGGTTCTCGTTGCGCTGACCTTCGCGATGGGCATGGGCGCAGCGATGGCGATGCCGGCGCAAGCGGCGATCGTCTCGGAGCTCGTGCCGCACCCGATGTTGGCCTCGGCAGTAGCGCTCAATTCGATCGGCATGAACATCGCCCGATCGATCGGTCCGGCCGTGGGCGGCATGGTCGTGGCGCAATTCGGCCCACCGTGGGCATTCCTGCTCAATGGCGTGACGTTTGGCCTGATGCTGTGCGTGTTGTGGCGATGGCGCCGCGATGTGCATACCTCGGCATTGCCGCCTGAGAGCTTCGGCGCAGGTCTGCGTGCCGGGTTGCGTTATGCCGCGCGAGCCGGCCGCCTGCAGGCGGTGCTGATCAAGGCCGCCGGTTTTTTCCTGTTTGCCAGTGCATTGACCGCATTGCTGCCCTTGGTGGTCCGCCGCGATATGCAGCTGGGCGCCGGCAGCTACGGCATCCTGCTGGGCTGCATCGGCATCGGCGCCATCAGCGGCGCCTTGCTGTTGCCGCGTCTGCGTGCGCGCTACGACCGCGATCTGCTGGTGTTCGTCGGCACCCTGGTCTGCGCTGCATCGCTGTTGGGGTTGGCGCTATCGCGGCAGATCGGCGTGTTGTGCGTAGTGATGGTGGTGAACGGTCTGGCCTGGATCACCGTGCTGTCGTCGTTGCAGATCGCAGCACAGACCTCCGTGCCGGCGTGGGTGCGCGCACGTGCGTTGTCGCTGTATATCGTAGTGTTTTCTGCCGGCATGGCCAGCGGCTCGCTGTTATGGGGCGCGTTGGCGCAGCGCACTTCCATTGCGACAGCCCTGCAGATCGCCGCTGCCGGTGCAGTGATCGCAGCGCTGCTGGTCAAGCGCGCACGCCTTGCCGGAACCGAACAGTTGGATCTCGCTCCCGGCGGGCATTGGCCTGCACCTGCGCAATCGGACAGCGTGGAGCACGACCGTGGCCCGGTGCTGGTGACGGTGGAATACCGGATTAGTGCCGACGCACGCAGCCGGTTCTTACAGTTGATGACGCAGCTGGGCAATGCGCGTCGCCGCGATGGCGCCGTGGTCTGGGGCATTGCCGAGGACGCTGCAACACCTGGCGTGCAACTGGAATACTTCATCGTCGCTTCGTGGTTGGAGCATTTGCGGCAGCACGAACGCGTCACTGGCGACGACCGCCACTTGCAGGAGCAGATCCGTGCCCTGCATCAAGGCGAACGGGCACCGGTGGTGCGCCACTTCGTCGGTGGCGGCGGTGCGCCGTTGCCGCCACACGCGCATTCGGATATCTGATGCCCGTGAATTGGAAGGCCATCAGCGGCATCGGCTGCCGGCTGCTCAAGCTTCCGTTGCCTGTACCGCCACGCCTGACAGGTGCCTTGTTGGTTGTGGCGATGAGCGGTGATTTTCTACTTGCCGAATGGTTGCTGCATTAAATCAGCACGATGTTCGAAAGCGGGTGGCCTGTGCAACCCTGCCGAATCAACGCTTTTGGGTGAATGCTTGATAGCGACTGCGGAGGAACTTCGCGCTGGTCCATGGCGGGGTGGATGATGTGAGTCTGGGTCGCAGAGCGGCTGATTTGTATATTGGCCGCAGGGCCCTTGCCCTCCCGCCATCGCAGAACACGCCACAAGTACGTCCATGTAGCCTTTTACGAGTTATCCATGCCTGGTAAATCAAAAAAAGGCCGGCTCGCGCGCGCCGGCCTTTGCTGAGCCGCTACGACTGGATCAGGCTTTCGCAAACGCCAGTAGATCCTTGTTGAACTGATCCGTGTGGGTGAAGGTCAGGCCGTGCGGCGCACCGGCATAGATTTTCAACTCTGCATTCTTGATGATCTTGGCCGACAACTTGGCAGATGCATCGATCGGCACGATCTGATCGTCGCCGCCGTGCACCACCAGTGCTGGCACATCGATCTTCTTCAGGTCGGGCGTGTAATCGACCTCGGAGAATTCCCTAATGCAGTCGTACTGGCCCTTGTGTCCACCCAACATGCCCTGCAGCCAGAATGAATCGCGCATGCCCTGGGTGACCTTGCTGCCATCCCGGTTGGCGCCAAAGAACGGCGTGGTCAGGTCCTGATAGAACTGCGAACGGTCCTTGGCCACACCAGCGCGGATGCCATCGAACACGCTCATTGGCAGGCCACCCGGATTGGTCGGGCTCTTCACCATCTGCGGGGGCACTGCACCGACCAGCACCACCTTTGCGACACGCTTGCTGCCATGGCGGCCGATGTAATGCGCCACTTCGCCGCCACCGGTGGAATGGCCGACCAGGATCGCGTCCTTCAAATCCAGCGCGTCGATGACCGCAGCCAGATCGTCTGCGTAGCTATCCATCTCGTTGCCGTCCCACGTCTGCGACGAACGGCCGTGGCTGCGGCGATCATGCGCAATCACCCGGAAGCCGTGCTGACCCATGAACAGCATCTGCGCATCCCAGGCATCGGCGCTGAGCGGCCAGCCATGCGAAAACACAACCGGCTGGCCCTTGCCCCAATCCTTGTAAAAAATGTTGGCGCCGTCGGGACGTTTGACGAAATTGGACATCGTGTTGACTCCATGAGTGGACGAGTGGGGCGACGAGGTGGACTGCGCGCGCGTGGCCGCAGCAGCATTGGCGAGCGTTGGCAGCGATAACGCTGCCACGGCTGCCGTGCCAGAAATGAGAAAATTGCGGCGTCCGGCATCGGCCGGATGCGCCTCGAACGGATTCATAAGAACTCCTGTAGGCGAGGGTATGCAACCCGGCGGTCGCATGCATGCGCAAACGCGTCATGCCGGCGTACCCACGCAGCGCAAGCCATTGCGGGCAACGGACAGACCGGTGCATGCGCCAAGTACAGCGCGAGTGGCATGCACGCAGATTGCACGCGCGTGCTCAGTGCACCGGCCAGCGCGTGGACTGTCATCGGGTGGAGCGATGCGCAGGCCGAACTGGAGACGTCAACGGACGCGGCCGCTTAACGCGCGCCGAGGCCATGTCCACCAGTGATGTTGCGTAGTGAAGCGAGCAGTGCGCGAGGTCTTCTTTCAGCGTCCTAGCCGCACGACTCAGCGAATCGAACCCAAGCGCAGCGATGACGGAAGAGATCGCCTTTCAGTGCAGCGCGGTGTCCCACAGCAGCTTCAGATTGAGGCACAGGATAACGGCCGCAATCACCCAGGCGATGCGCACCAGCCACGCCGGCGCCACCAACGCACCCATCAATTGCCGGTCGGAGACGAAGCGCACCAGCGGAATCACCGCAAACGGCAATTGCATCGACAATACCACCTGGCTGAGCACCAACAACCGCGCGGTGCCGGCTTCGCCGTATAGCCAGGTCACGATCACCACCGGCACGATGGCAATGCCACGGGTTAGCAAGCGCCGCACCCATGGCGGCATGCGCAATTGCAGGAAGCCTTCCATCACGATCTGCCCGGCCAACGTGGCGGTCACGGTGGAATTGATGCCGGAAGCAAGCAGTGCCACCGCGAACAGGGTCGAGGCCAGGCCAACACCCAGCATTGGCGCCAACAACGCATGCGCCTGTTCGATCTCCTGCACGTCGGTGCGGCCCTGCGCATGGAAGACCGCTGCCGCCAGGATCAGGATCGATGCGTTGATAAACAGCGCGAGCATCAACGCCACGGTGCTGTCGGTGACTGCCCAGCGCAGCGCCGATTTCCTGCCGACATCGGTCCGCGGATACGCGCGCGTCTGCACGATCGACGAATGCAGATACAGGTTATGCGGCATCACCGTTGCACCGATGATGCCGATCGCCAGGTACAGCGCCTGCGGGTCGGTAACCACCTGCGCACGCGGAATGAAACCGCCCAGTACTGCCGCAATCGGCGGCGCGGCCAATGCGATCTGGATGCCGAAGCACACGAAGATGATCAGCAGCAGCGCGATCACGAACGCCTCCAGCGCACGGAATCCGCGGTTCATCAGGAACAACACCAGTACCACATCCACCGCGGTGATGATCGCGCCCACGGTGAGCGGGATGCCGAACAGCAGCTTCAACGCAATCGCGGTGCCGATCACCTCGGCCAGATCGCAGGCGATGATTGCCAGTTCGCAAATGCCCCACAGCGCCAGATTGACGCCGCGTGGGTAGCGCGCGCGGCAGGCCTGCGCCAGATCCAGCCCGGTCGCGATGCCCAGCCGCGCCGACAGGCCTTGCAGCACGATCGCCATCAGGTTGGACAACAGGATCACCGACAGCAACAGGTAGCCGAACTGCGAACCGCCGGCCAGATCGGTGGCCCAGTTGCCCGGATCCATGTAGCCCACCGACACCATGTAGCCTGGCCCCAGAAACGCCAGCAGGCGGAACCACCAATGGCCGCCCTTGGGCACGGAGACGCTGGCGTGGTGGTCGCCTAGGCCACCGGTGGTGGTGGCTGACGATAGCGCTGAGGCGGTGGTGTCGGCGGACATGCGGGGGGAGGCCAGGACGGGTCGATGAGGATGATATAGCAAGTGCTATGCTGTTGAGCATTGGCAAACTCAATCGTATTGATCGGCCGCGTGCTTCAAACTACGCATCCCGGCAGCGACGCCGGCGACGATAGCGAGGACAAGGGTGGGCAAGAGCGAAAAGGTGGAAGCGGCTGCGCCGGTCCTGATCGATGCACAGGTGCATATGGAAAGCTTCCGTCAGGTGCGCGAAGCGCGCCGCGCCGAGCTGGTCGAAGACTATGTGGAGCTGATCTCCGATCTTCTGGTCGACGGCGGCGAAGCACGTCAGGTCGACATCGCTGCGCGCCTGGGCGTGGCGCAACCCACCGTGGCCAAGATGCTCAAGCGGTTGGTACGCGATGGTTGGGTTGTGCAGCGGCCCTACCGCGGCGTGTTTCTGACCCCGGCCGGCGAGGCATTGGCTGCCTCCAGCCGGCAGCGGCACCAGATCGTGGAGCGCTTCCTGCTTGCGCTTGGCATCGACGAAGCCACGGCGCGTCGCGACGCGGAGGGCATCGAGCACCATGTCAGCGAGGCGACGGTTGCTGCGTTCGCCGCGTTCTTGGAACGTCAGGGCGGCTCGCCTACGTGAGCCTGCCTGCCGGGTTGCCCACCGATGCGCCGATCGATACGCCACACTCGGCGATCGACGTGCACTGGATGCAGCACGCCCTCCACTTGGCCGCGCGTGCCGAGCGCGACTACGACGAGATTCCGGTTGGCGCGCTGGTCGTCGATGCCGTAGGCAACGTGCTGGGCGAAGGTTGGAACTTCAATATCGCCAGCCACGATCCCAGCGCGCATGCCGAAATCGTGGCGATGCGCGAAGCCGGGCGCCGCCTGGCCAATCACCGCCTGATCGGCTGCACGCTCTACGTCACACTGGAGCCGTGCGCGATGTGCGCCATGGCGATGATCCATGCGCGCATCGCGCGGGTGGTATTCGCTGCCAGTGACCCCAAAACCGGTGCCTGCGGCAGTGTCTTCGACCTGTTGGCCGACCCGCGCCACAACCATCACGTGCAGGTGGCGGGCGGCGTGCTGGCTGCAGAGGCAAGCCTGCGGCTGACCAATTATTTTCGTGCCAAGCGTGGCAAGCCGCCGCTCGTGCCCTGAGCGGCACGGCCGCGGTATGATGCGCGCCCTTTCAGTACCCCGGCCGGCAACGGCCTCCACAGGACGGTGATATGGCAGACAACGTTGCGGGTAACGACCGACTGATCTGGATCGATCTGGAAATGACCGGCTTGGATACCGATCGCGATTCGATCATCGAGATCGCCACCATCGTGACCGATGCGCAGTTGAACGTGCTTGCCGAAGGGCCGGAACTGGCCATCGCCCACCCGTTGGCCACCCTGGAAGCGATGGACGAGTGGAACCGCAACCAGCACCGTCGCTCCGGCCTGTGGCAACGCGTGCTCGACAGCCAGGTCACCCATGCACAGGCCGAAGCGCAGACGGTGGCGTTTCTGGGCGAGTGGATCCGCGCCGGCGCCTCGCCGATGTGCGGCAACTCGATCTGCCAGGACCGCCGCTTCCTGCATCGCCAAATGTCGCGCCTGGAGCGTTATTTCCACTACCGCAATCTGGATGTGTCCACCATCAAGGAACTCGCGCGGCGTTGGGCGCCGACGGTGGCTAATGGGTTTGCCAAGAGCTCGGCCCACACCGCCCTGAGCGATGTGCGCGATTCGATTGATGAGCTGCGTCACTATCGTCAGTTCATGGGCGCACTTGGCGGCGATACCGCTGTGGGTGTGGAAGGCTGAGAAACTGCCGGCGTGTGTTCCGCAGTGTGGGCGGTGCAGTGGCTTGAGGCGTCCAGCAATCTGCTGTGTCCAGCGTGCCATTGAAGCGCCTGTCAACGTCACTTGGTTGCATGGCTCGCAAACACGACTCCGAGCAATCCACACGAATAAAACAGGCCGCATCGTCCGATGCGGCCTGTTTGTTTTCTACTGCGGGATTGCCTGTCTCGCCGCATCAACGCGCCAACGAAGGTCCCTTGTTCAGATCGCCATCATCGGTAAGGCCTTTGAGCAACAGATCGGAGATCGGCTTGCCATCTGCATCGTGGTGATACACGTGCAGATCGCGCTGCGGGTAGGGGATGTTGAGCCCGTTTTCCAGCAGCTGGTTACGGATCTGTTCCAGCGTGGTGCTCTTGGCCGCACCGAAATTGCCGTTGGTTGCATACGCAAACAACATCAGATCGACCGTACTTTCGCCCAGGTTGGTGACCTGCACGAACGGCGCCGGCGACTCCAGAATGTTCGGATTGTCCTTGGCGATCTGCAGCAGCAGTTGCTGGGCCTTCTTCAGATCGTCGCCATATCCCACGCCAACGGTCACTTCCAGGCGGCGGTTGGGCAGGGTGCTGTAGTTGACGATTGGCGCGGTGGTGATGGTGCTGTTGGGCAGGGTGATCATGCGTTCGTCGAAGCTGCGCAGCCGGGTCTGGAAAATCCGGATCTCGTCCACGATGCCTTCCTGGCCGGCGATCACCACGTGGTCGCCATCGCGCATCGGCCGCAATACGATCAGCATCACGCCGGCAGCGATGTTGGACAGCGAATCCTTCAACGCCAGGCCGACGGCCAGACCGGCCGCACCCAGTACCGCGATCAGCGAGGTCGGCGGCACGCCGATCTTGCTCAGCGCGCTGACGAACACCAGCACCAGCAGCAACGCATACGACACGTTGCGCAGGAAGTTGGTCAACGTGATCTCGATGCGGGCGCGGGTCAGCGCACGGTGCAACCACTGGCTGAGTTGCTTGGCCAACCACATGCCGGCCACAAGAATCAGCAGCGCCAGCCCCCAGTTGAGCGCGTATTGCGCCCAGGGAATGTTGGCCCAGTTGAACGCGGGCTCCGCCGCCTTGGCTGCCGCCGGCTTCGCAGCGACTGCTCCCGCAGCCGCTGCCAACAAAGCACCCCCCATTCCTGTTATCCCTCGCTCTTAAGCTTGGCCAGACGCAGCCAGGTGTCGACCACGGTGTCGGGATTCAGCGACACCGATTCGATGCCTTCCTGCATCAACCACTCGGCCAGCTCCGGATGATCCGACGGCCCCTGGCCGCAGATGCCCACGTACTTGCCCTTGGCGCGCGCAGACTTGATCGCCATCGACAGCAGCTTCTTCACCGCCGGGTTCCGCTCGTCGAACAGGTGCGCCACGATGGACGAATCGCGGTCCAGACCCAGGGTCAGCTGGGTCAGGTCGTTGGAGCCGATCGAGAAGCCGTCGAAGATCTCCAGGAACTCGTCGGCCAGCAGCGCGTTGGACGGCAGCTCGCACATCATGATGATCTTCAGCCCGTTCTCGCCCTGCTTGAGCCCGTTCTGCTCCAGCACCTCGATCACCTTGCGGCCTTCTTCCAGCGTGCGCACGAACGGAATCATCACCCAGAGGTTGTCCAGGCCCATTTCGTTACGCACCTTCAATACCGCCTTGCACTCCAGCGAGAAGGCCTTGGTGAAGGACGGATCGACGTAGCGGCTGGCGCCACGGAAGCCGATCATCGGGTTCTCTTCGTGCGGCTCGTAACGCGAGCCGCCGATCAGGTTGGCGTACTCGTTGGACTTGAAGTCCGACAGACGCACGATCACCGTGTTTGGCGCCACCGACGCGGTCAGCGTCGCGATGCCTTCGGCCAGACGGTTGACGTAGAAGCTGACCGGATCGCCGTAGCCGGCAATCTTGGCGTCGATCTTCTTGCGGACGTCGGCATCCTGCTTGTCGTATTCCAGCAGCGCGTTGGGATGGATGCCGATGTGCGCGGCGATGATCATTTCCAGGCGCGCCAGGCCGATACCGGCATTGGGCAGCTGGCCGAAGTCGAAGGCACGCTCCGGGTTGGCCACGTTCATCATGATCTTGAGCGGGGCAGGCGGCATGTTGCCCAGGTCGGTGGTGGTGCGCTCGAACGGCAGCAGGCCTTCGTAGATGAAGCCGGTGTCGCCTTCGGCGCAGCTCACGGTCACTTCCTGGCCGTCGCTGAGCACGTCAGTGGCGTTGCCCGAGCCCACCACGGCTGGCACGCCGAGTTCACGCGCGATGATGGCCGCGTGGCAGGTACGGCCGCCACGGTTGGTGACGATCGCCGACGCGCGCTTCATCACCGGCTCCCAATCGGGGTCGGTCATGTCCGCAATCAGCACATCGCCTGCCTGCACGCGATTCATGTCGTCCAGCGAGCGCACCACGCGTGCCACGCCGCTACCGATCTTGGCGCCGACCGCGCGGCCTTCGACCAGAATCTTGGCGTCCTTGGCCTCCAGCGAGAAGCGCTCGATCTGGGTGGCGTGGCTGCGCGACTTCACCGTTTCCGGGCGCGCCTGCACGATGAACAATTTGCCGCTCACGCCATCCTTGGCCCACTCGATATCCATCGGGCGGCCGTAATGCTTTTCGATCACCAGCGCCTGCTTGGAAAGCTCCTGCACGTCTTCGTCGCTGATCGAGAAGGTGCTGCGCAGATCCACCGGCGTGTCTTCGGTGCGCACACGCTCGCCCGGCACATCCGAGTACACCATGCGAATGGCCTTGCTACCAAGCGAGCGACGCAGGATCGCCGGCTTGCCCGCAGCCAGCGTGGGCTTGTAGACGTAGAACTCGTCCGGGTTGACCGCGCCCTGCACGACCATTTCGCCCAGGCCGAAGCTGGAGGTGACAAACACCACGTCGCGGAAACCGGACTCGGTGTCCAGGGTGAACAACACGCCGGCAGCACCCACGCCCGAGCGCACCATCAGCTGCACGCCGGCCGACAGGAACACGTCTTCGTGCTTGAAGCCATGGTGCACGCGATAGGCAATCGCGCGGTCGTTGTAGAGGCTGGCGAACACTTCCTTGACCTTGTGCACCACGTCGTCGGCGCCGGTCACATTGAGGAAGGTTTCCTGCTGGCCTGCGAACGAGGCGTCCGGCAAGTCTTCGGCGGTTGCCGAGGAGCGCACGGCAACCGCAACGTCGCCGCCGCCATTCTCGGCGCACAGTTGTTCGTAAGCGGCGCGGATGTCGCGGTCCAGTTCCGGCTGCAGCGGTGCGTCGATCACCCAGCCGCGGATTTCCTTGCCGGCCAGCGTCAGCGCGTTCACGTCTTCGACATCCAGCGTTGCCAGCTTGTCGAAGATGCGCTTGGACAGATCGTTATGGGCGATGAAGTCCTTGAAAGCTTCCGCAGTGGTCGCATATCCACCCGGAACCGAAACGCCCAACCCGGCAAGGTTGCCGATCATCTCGCCAAGTGAGGAATTCTTACCGCCTACGCGGGCCAGGTCGGCCAGGCGTAGCTCATGCAACCACAGGATATTCTCGTTCAAGCGCGATGCTCCGTATGGCCATCGCCCGAGCGGGCTGGATGGCCGCGTCCGTAGGAAGAAGCCGCTATGATGCAGTGCACAGCGGAATATGCACAAGCATGAACCCGAAGTTTTGAACACTAGTTCTAAAGAGGTGGTCTTGATGTCAACAATTCGGCCGGTGTTTTACGTCTCCGATGGAACCGGTATCACCGCTGAAACGATTGGGCATAGCTTGCTCACGCAGTTCAGCGGGTTCAACTTCGTCACCGACCGCATGTCGTTCATCGATGATGCAGAAAAAGCGCGCGACGCCGCGATGCGTGTGCGCGCTGCGGGCGAGCGGTATCAGGTGCGTCCGGTCGTGGTCAATTCGTGCGTGGATCCACAATTGAGCATGATTCTGGCCGAAAGCGGTGCGCTGATGCTGGATGTGTTTGCGCCCTTCATCGAGCCGCTGGAGCGCGAGCTCAACGCGCCGCGTCATTCGCGAGTGGGCCGCGCGCACGGCATGGTCGATTTCGAAACCTATCACCGCCGCATCAACGCGATGAACTTCGCGCTGAGTCACGACGATGGCATCGCACTGAATTACGACGAGGCCGATGTGATCCTGGTAGCGGTGTCGCGCGCGGGTAAAACGCCGACCTGCATCTACCTGGCCTTGCATTACGGCATTCGCGCCGCCAACTATCCGCTCACCGACGAAGATCTGGAAAACGAACAGCTCCCGCCGCGGTTGCGTAATTACCGTAGCAAGTTGTTCGGTCTGACGATCGATCCGGAGCGGCTGCAGCAGATTCGGCAGGAGCGGCGGGCCAATTCGCGCTACAGCGCGGCAGAGACCTGCCGGCGCGAAGTGGCGATCGCCGAGCGCATGTTCCAGATGGAGCGCATTCCCTCGCTCAGCACCACCAATACGTCGATCGAAGAAATCTCCAGCAAGGTGTTGTCTACGCTGGGACTTCAGCGCGAAATGTTTTGATCGGGGAGGGAGGATTGGACATTCGGGAGTGGTAGCCGTCTAGCGGGTCTTCGGTGGGCGTGCCCAGTGGCCGGGGGAACTGGCCTAGCAGTTCGTGCGGTGGCTTGGGAACGAAGCGGGCGGGGCAGGGCTCCGCCAAGGTAGGCCTGCGATTGGGCCCTCGTCAATGCTGCCCGTGCGGCGGCGCAGCGTGTAGGATCGGCCCATGGCGCAAGCACTGAGCAAACTCGAACGCATTCCCAAACTGAGCCGCTTTGGCTGGCTGATGGGCTTGTATGCAGAAAACTTCCAGCATCTGACCCGGCTGTTCGCTCCGGCCGATCTGGCCCCCGGTTCCTATGTGTCGTCGATCGGCGACGGCCTGAACCTGCGGCTGGACGTGATCGAGTGCCACCGCTACACGGTGGAATTGCGCTTGACCTACGACCTGTGCGACCCGGTGACTGGCGAGCCGGACCCGTCGGCGTATGTGCGCCTGTATCGCGACGCACGCCAGGCCGAGACCACACATTGCTATGTCGGTCGTCGCTGGCAGGACGTGATGGGCATGTTCCCGCCGCCGGCCGAGCTGATCAGCCACCGCATGCGGATGAATACGTTCCTGGGCAAGTGGCTGGAGTACCTGGCCGAGCGTGGTCACGGCGTTGCGACGCTGCGCCTGGATACCGATTACGTGGCACCGCCGCGGCCCAACCCGCAGGCCGCCGTCGGCTGAGCCAGCGTTGCCGCGGCGTACGCCACGCCGCTTCGGTCATACCGCTTCAGTCATACTGATGCGCTTCATGTCAGATCGCGTGCCATGCCCTATACCCCGATTGTCGCCACGCTCGGCTACCTGTTGTCGCCGGACGGCACCCAGGTGCTGATGATTCACCGCAACGCCCGTCCCGGCGACCAGCATCTGGGCAAATACAACGGCCTGGGCGGCAAGATGGAGCCGGACGAAGACGTGCTGGCCTGCATGCGCCGCGAAATTCGTGAAGAAGCCGGCGTGGACTGCGGCCAGATGCAACTGCGCGGCACCATCAGCTGGCCGGGTTTCGGCAAACAGGGCGAAGACTGGCTGGGCTTCGTGTTCCTGATCCACGGCTTCGAAGGGACGCCACACACGTCCAATCCGGAAGGGACGCTGGAATGGATCGCGATCGACCAGATGGACCAGGTGCCGATGTGGGAGGGCGATCGCAATTTCCTGCCCCTGGTGTTCGATGGCGACCCACGCCCGTTCCATGGCGTCATGCCATATCGCGACGGGCGCATGCAGTCGTGGACGTATTCGCGCATCTGATCGGTTCGCGGGCCCCCTCGCTTGCACGGGACGCGGGATACGCGTTGCCGATGCCGCGCCAGCAGGGACGTTCGCCGAAGCTGACTGCCGCATGTGGACTGCATCGGCGAGCGATGTCGGTCAGCGACCTAGCGCTCGATACCAGATCGGCGGGCAGGCCCGGCGAGCAGCGCAGCACTCGACACCCGCCAGGCTCAACCGTTCCGTTTTGAACAGCGATCATCGGCGCGCATCTCGGCTCTCTGCGGCACGGCGGACGTCACATCGTTTTCCACATCCCCTGTGGATGGACGCTGCGCAAGTCTGTGGACAGATGCGCACAGCCCTTGCGCCATCTGGCGCGCGCGACGGCTGATCAAAATTTCGCCAGCGTGGTTAGTGCGCCGTCCAGCCGCCGTCGATGGCGATGGATTGCCCGGTGATGTTGCGCGCGACATGCGACATCAGAAACGCCACGGTGCCGGCCAGCTCGTCGTAGTCGATGAAGGTGCCCTTAGGCATCGGCTTGAGCATCACATCGCGGATCACCGCGTCCTCGGCGATGCCGCGGGTACGCGCCTGATCGGCGATCTGCCGCTCCACCAGCGGGGTGCGCACATAGCTGGGGCACAGCGTGTTGACGGTGATGTCGCAATCGGCGGTTTCCAGTGCGATGACCTTGGCCAGGCCGACCAGTCCATGCTTGGCTGCGACGTAAGCGCTCTTGTACGGGCTGGCCACCAACGAGTGGATGCTGCCGATATTGACGATGCGGCCATAGCCGGCAGCGCGCATGCCGGGTAGCACGGCCCGACTGAGACGTGCTGCGCCGGTGAGCATCACATTCACCAGCAGCGCCCACTGCTGCATCGGGAAGTCTTCCAGCGCGGCCACGTGCTGCAGGCCGGCATTGTTCACCAGCACTTGCGGGGCGCGGGATGCACTGGCCAGTGCCTGCGCGATGCTGGCTGCGTCGGTGACGTCCAGCGCCAGCGCTTCGGCCGAGCCGCCAGCCTGGCGCACCGCATCCGCCGTGCGCTCGGCGGCCGGCAGTTCCATGTCGCTGACGATCAGGTGATGGCCATCGGCCGCCAACTGGGTGGCGATACCGGCGCCAATGCCGCTGCCCGCGCCGGTGATCAGGATGCTGCGCATCGGGTGTCCTCACGAAGTGATGCGCAGCCGGGAGCGGTCGCGCGGATCGCCAGCCTAGCCGAGTGTGGGGAAACGGTCGCCTGCATGGCGCGCGCGCGTTACCCTTCGCGTCTTGCTCATCTCAGGCTCCGCATGAAACGCCATTTTTCGATGCTGCGCGATTTCCAACTCGCGGACTGGTTCACACTTGCCAACGCTTTCTGCGGCACCGGCGCGGTGTTTGCGGCAATGCGGTTCCTGCAAGAGGGGCATCGTGGCGATCTGTTGCTGGGCATGGCGCTGATTCCGCTGGCATTTGTGTTCGATGCGCTGGACGGGCACGTGGCGCGTTGGCGCAAGGCATCGTCCACCTTGGGCCGCGAGCTGGATTCGCTGGCGGATGTGATTTCGTTTGGCGTGGCGCCGGCGGCTCTGGGGTATGCCTGCGGCATGCGCGGCGGCTGGGACTGGCTGGTGCTGAGCTATTTCGTCTGCTGCGGCGTGAGCCGGCTGGCGCGCTACAACGTGACGGCCGAAGAGATCGCCGGCGAGGCCGACAAGGTGCCGTATTTCGAAGGCACGCCCATTCCCACCAGCCTGCTGCTGGTGATCCTGCTCGCGGTCGCCGCCAGCAGTGGCCATATCGGCGAGACTTTGTGGTGGGGCCGGTGGCAGCTGGGGCCGTGGCAGTTCCACCCGCTGGTCTTGTTGTTTGCGGTGTCCGGCTCGCTGATGATCAGCAAGACGCTGCGAATCCCCAAACCTTGAGCGGCACGCTGGGACGCACGCGGTAGGATGGTTCGGTGAACGGTCACGGGACGGAATGATGGCAAACAGCGGTTCGGACAACGGCAACTTCGACGACAAGGCGCGCCAATACTGGGCTGCCTGGGGAGATGCCATGCGCCACGGCCAGGCCGGCGCCGCTGCGCAACAACCGCCGCCTGCGTCCGGTGGCGAGGCCCCCCAGGATTGGCGCAAGGCGGTGGATTGGTGGTCGCAGTTGCTGCCCACCCAGGCCGCACCGCAGGCGCAGGAGGCGATCAATCGCTTCCGTACCCAGGCCGGTGATTGGTTCGGCACCATGCAACAAGTGGCCGCGCAGTTTGCCGGGCGCGACACGTCGGCCAATGAAGTGGCTGATGCCTGGCGCCAAGCCGTACAAGGGCAGGGCGAACAGCTGATGCAGTGGACGCTGGGCTCGCTGCGCGGCGGCAGCCCGGGCGGGTTCGACCCGTGGCTGCAGGAAGCGGCGCAGACACTGCAAAAATGGCGGGAGGAAAACGCGCCGTGGCTGGACATGCCGGCGTTTGGTTTGAACCGCAATCACCAGTCGCGCCTGCAGAAGTTGGCCCGCGCGCAACAGGATTTCCAGGCCCAATCGGAAGCCTACGGCGAGCAACTCAAGGCGGCGATCGAGCAGGCGTTTGCGCTTTTTGCGTCCAAACTGAGCGAGCACGAAAGTAGCGGCAGCCAGTTGACCAGCGCCCGCGCCTTGTTCGATCTGTGGATCGAAGCGGCCGAAGAATCTTATGCCGACGTCGCCTTGTCGGATCACTTTCGCGAGGTGTACGGCGGCTTCGCCAATGCCCACATGCGCCTGCGCGCTGCGCTACAGGAAGAGATCGAGCAGCTTAGCGAACGCGTCGGCATGCCGACACGCTCCGAGATGGACGCCGCGCACCGCCGCATCGCCGAACTGGAACGCTTGGTCAGGAGGATGTTACGCGCCGCAGCGTCACCGCCGAGCAAGCCCACGGCGGCGCCCGAACCTGATCCGCTCGCGCCGGCCGCAGGCAAGCGTGCAGCGGCCGCCAAGCCGAGCGGTGCAGCCCGGCCGCCTACGGCAGCGCGGGCGGTGAAGCAGGGTGCATCGAGAAAGGCGTCCGTCAAAAAGTCTGCGGGCCCAAAGACGGCGGCTAAAAAGACCTCGGCCAGCACTAAGCCAGCGAAAAAGACGCCGGCTAAAAAGAGCACTGGCGCGAAACCCTCGGCCAAGCCTGCGGCTGGCCAACCCACCGCACGCAAGCCACGTGGAGCCCAGGCATGAAAGGCCCGTTGGGATTCAGCGCCGAAGACCTGATGCAGGAAACCCTGTCGATGCAACGCAAGTTGCGCGAAGGGCTCAAGCTGCTGCCGGGCGTGGACGACGTGGATTACGGCGTCACCGAGCGCGATGAAATCTGGCGCGACGGCAAGGTGGTGCTGTATCGCTTCATCGGCGAGCAGGCGCCGGTGGCCAAGACGCCGCTGCTAATCGTCTATGCGCTGGTGAATCGCCCGTACATGGTCGATCTGCAGGCGGATCGCTCGCTGGTGAAGGGGCTGCTGAGTCACGGCCAGGACGTCTACGTACTGGACTGGGGCTACCCGGATCGCTCCGAGCGTTACCTCACGCTGGAAGATTATTTGCTGCGCTACATCGATGGTGCAGTGGATCACTTGCGCGCGCAGTCCGGGCTGGAGGCGGTCGATGTGCTCGGCATCTGTCAGGGCGGCACGTTCTCGTTGTGCTACGCGGCGTTGCAACGCGACAAGGTGCGCAACCTGATCACGATGGTGACGCCGGTGGATTTCCACACCCCCGACAACATGCTGTCCAACTGGGCGCGCATGGTCGATGTGGATTTGTTCGTAGACACGATGGGTAACGTGCCGGCGGATCTGATGAACGCCAGTTACCTGATGCTCAAGCCGTTTCGGCTCAATCTGCAGAAATACGTGGGTCTGCTCGACATCCTCGACGACAAGCAGGCGCTGGAAGATTTTCTGCGCATGGAAAAGTGGATCTTCGATTCGCCCGACCTGGCGGGCGAAGCCTTCCGCGAATTCGTCACGTTGTTCTACCAGCGCAATGGGCTGGTCACCGGACAAGTAAGGATCGGCGGGCAGGCGGTCGATCTGCAGGCGCTCGATATGCCGGTACTGAACATCTACGCCGAACACGACCACCTGGTGCCGCCGGATGCCTCGCGCGCACTGCGTGGGCTGGTCGGTAGCGACGATTACAGCGAATTGAGCTTCCGCGGTGGGCATATCGGGATCTACGTCTCCGCACGTGCCCAGCGCGAGGTGCCGGTGGCAATCCATCGCTGGTTGCAGGAACGTGGCGGCAATGCCTGACATCGCTGCCTGCAGCACGCGCGGGTGACGCTGCGCTGAGCAGGCTGTGCAGCCATCACGATGTGCTCCCGTCGCGCTTTTTAGACTGTTGGCTACGTTTGCAGGAGTCTTGCCATGTCCACTAGCACGCTGTCCCGCTCCCTGAATGACCGCATGATCGCCGGTGTCGTTGGCGGCATCGCGCATCGGTTTGGCTGGAGCTCCACGCTGCTGCGCGTGTTGTTCGTGATCGTGTCGATTGCCTCGGCCGCATTTCCCGGCATCCTGGTCTACCTGATTCTGTGGCTGCTGATTCCCAACCAGGCCGACTGAATCCGGCAACGCGCGTGCGGCCTGCACTGCAGGCGCTGGGCGCGTTATGGACGCTGCCCAATACCTTGCTCGGGCTGGCGATCGGCGCTGCCGGGTGTTGCTTTGGCGCACACGCACTCTGGTCGGCGCGGGAACATGCCGTGGTCTTCCATGCCTGGCCATGGGGGCCGGGCGGGGCGATGACGTTGGGCAACGTGATCCTGCTGAAGGGTGCGTCGCTCGACCTGCAGTGCAGTACCTACGCGCACGCTGCGGGCCGTTGCGAGCATCCTCCAGTGCGCCTGGGCGACCACGAGCGCGCGCATGTGTATCAATACATGCTGCTGGGACCGCTGTTTTTGCCGGTGTACCTGTTGTGCGGGGGCATCCATCTACGCAACCCGCTGGAGCGGGCCGCCGATAGGTACGCGATGCATGGCCACGGCTGGTGGCCTTGGTGGTTTCAACCCAAACGCGAGAAGCCGAACACGTCGGATAACGGGTGAGGCCTGCCCTCCAGTTGGGCGCGTAATAAGCCGGCGCCAATCGCGCTGTAGGTAATGCCGTTGCCGCCATACGCCATCGCGAACGACACGCGTGGCCCCAGTTCGGCGTGCGGCCCGAAGAACGGCAACCCGTCGGCAGTTTCGGCGAAGGTGCCAGCCCATGCGAACGCCGGGCGCAGGCGCATATCCGGCATGGTCTTGGCAATGTTCTTCAGCAACGTCTTGAGCTTGTTCTGCACCCGCGCATCGCGGCGCGTGGGGATGTCGATATTGTCGTCTTCGCCACCGGCGACCACGCGCCCATCCGGGGTGCTGCGGACGTACACATACGGGCGCGCGGTCTCCCACATCATGGTGTGCTTGAGCGCACCCATCTCGTCATCGTGCAAGGGGTCGGTGACGAAGGCGTAGCTGCTGCGGTTACGCGCCACCCGCTGCGAGAGCCAGCGCTGGTTGGCATAGCCAGCCGCCAGGATCACGTGACGCGCGCGCACGCTGACGCCCTCTGCTGTGCGCAGTTGGACATGCTGGTCGTGCGGGTCGATCGCGGCAATGGTGGTGCGGTCGTAGATGCGCGCGCCGTACTGCTCGCACTCGCCAAACAGGCGGTAGCAGAGGCGGTAAGGGTCCACGCTGGCGGCCAGGCGGCTCAGAATCGCGCCGTCCGAATGCACGCCGTAGTTGTGCCAGAGCGGCTCGCGTCCGATCCATTCCACCGGCAGTTTGTGCTCCATGCGGGTCTCCAGCTCGCTGCGCAGGTCTTTTACATCATGCGAGCGGCTGGCGTAGTAGAGGCTGTCCTGGCGTGTGAAGTCGGTACCGCCCAAGGTATTGCACAGGCCCTGCAGATCGAGAATGGCTTGCGCGCACGCGCCATAGGCCAGCGCCGCTGCCTGCATACCGTGCTGTCTGGCCAGTTCGATCATCGGCGTATCGATTTCGTACTGCAGCAAGGCGGTGCTGGCCGAGGTGCTGCCCCAGCCGATGTCGCGCTGTTCGATCACGACCACTGCGTGTCCGTGGCGCAGCAATTCGTGCGCAAGCAGCGCGGCGGTGACGCCGCCACCGACGATGGCGATCTCGCATTGGGTGTCTTGCTCCAGGCGCGGGTAAGCGCGCATTAATCCATTGCGGATCGACCAGAACGGGTAGCCACTTTTGAGGTCCATGCGGTGGTGTATAGAGAGCGGGCGGATCGCGATTGACAGCCAAGCGGGGTGAAGCGGCCGTGAGGCGGGCCCCGTCTTGCCGCCGTCACCAAACCGCAAACAGCCGGCGTTAACGTGCGTGGAAAGCTCCTCACGGCGTGCTGGTTATCCTTGCGCCACAACGCAGCAACAGCAGCAAAAGGGTGTGGGTATGTCGATTGTCCTGTACGTCGGTGGCAGCAAAGATGGCGACAAGGGCGTGGTGCCTTACGGCTTCAGCAAGTCGCGTGCGATGACCGACGCTGGTCCTGAGGTGTATGTCGAGCGCATGGTGCCGCTGAAGGACGTCGGCAAGGTCCGTGTGATGGCGCTGGAATCGCTGCACGAAAGCATTCTGGTCGAACGCGCCGCTACCCACTACGCACGTCACGTCAGCTGAGCGCGGCGGCATAGAGTTACGACGGCGCTGTCAACGGGTTTCCGTGGCGGGCCTGCACTGCGAAAATGCTTTTTTTCAGTGAAGCGGTTCACGCCGCGCCGTCATGCACGATAGCCAGCTTGCCCAGCAGATTGCTCGCACCATCGCCGACGAGATCGGTGCCCAACCCGCCCAGGCGCGCGCCGCCATTGCCCTGCTCGATGAGGGCGCGAGCGTTCCGTTCATTGCCCGCTATCGCAAGGAAGTCACCGGCGGCCTTGACGATACCCAGTTGCGCAACCTGGAAACGCGCCTGACCTACCTACGCGAGCTGGAAGAACGCCGCGCGGCGATCCTGTCCAGCATTGGGGAGCAGGGCAAGCTCAGCGACCAATTGCGCGCCGAGATCGTGGCGGCCGACAGCAAGTCGCGGCTGGAAGATCTGTACCTGCCCTACAAGCCCAAGCGGCGCACGCGTGCCCAGATTGCGCGCGAAGCCGGTCTGGAGCCGCTGGCCGACGGCCTGCTGGCCGACCCGAACCAGGCGCCGGAAGTCGCTGCTGCGTCGTACATCGACGCAGAGAAGGGCGTGGCCGATATCAAGGCAGCGCTGGAAGGTGCACGCGCCATCCTGATGGAGCGCTGGGGCGAAGATGCCGCGCTGGTCGGCGAATTGCGCAGCTGGCTCAACGACAACGGAGTGATCCGCGCGCGCGTGGCCGAGGGCAAGGAAGAGGCCGGTGCCAAATACCGCGATTACTTCGATCATGCCGAATCGCTGTCCAAGATTCCCTCGCACCGCTTGCTGGCGCTATTTCGTGCGCGCCGCGAGGAGTTCCTGTACCTGGATCTGGAGCCGGGCGACGATGCCGAGGCCGGCCATCAGTACGCCGAGGGCCGCGTGGCGCGCAATGCAGGCATCTCCAACCAGAACCGTCCGGCCGATCGCTGGTTGCTGGATGCCTGCCGGCTGACCTGGCGCGCCAAGCTGCACATGCATCTGCTGCTGGACCTGTTCAACCAGGCGCGGGAGAAGGCCGAGGCCGAGGCGATCGCCGTGTTCGGCGACAACCTCAAGGACCTGATGCTGGCCGCGCCGGCCGGCCCGCGCGTGGTGCTGGGGCTGGACCCGGGTATCCGCACCGGTTGCAAGATCGCCGTGGTCGATGCCACCGGCAAGCTGGTGGCCACCGAGACGATCTACCCGCATGAGCCCAAGCGGCAATGGGATCAGTCGCTGCAGACGATCAAGAAGCTGTGCATGCAGCACAACGTGGAGCTGATCGCGATCGGCAACGGCACCGCCAGCCGCGAGACCGACAAGCTCGCCGGTGAGGCGATCGCGCTGTGCGGGGCAAGCAAGCTGCAGAAGATCGTGGTCAGCGAAGCCGGTGCGTCGGTGTATTCGGCGTCCGAGTTTGCCGCCAAGGAGTTTCCGAATCTGGACGTCTCGCTGCGTGGTGCCGTGTCGATCGCGCGGCGCCTGCAGGATCCGTTGGCAGAGCTGGTCAAAATCGAACCGAAGGCGATTGGCGTGGGCCAATACCAGCACGATGTGGATCAATATCGTCTGGCCAAGGCGCTGGAAGCGCGCGTGGAAGACTGCGTCAACGCGGTCGGCGTGTACGTCAATACCGCCTCGGCGGCGCTGCTGTCGCGCGTGTCCGGGCTGTCGAGCACAGTGGCGGAAAACATCGTGCGCCATCGCGACGACAATGGGCCGTTCAAGCGCCGCAAGGACCTGCTCAAGGTGCCGCGTCTGGGCGACAAGACCTTCGAACAATGCGCGGGGTTCTTGCGCATTGCCGATGGCGACGAGCCGCTGGACGTGTCGGCCGTGCATCCGGAGGCGTATCCGGTGGTCGAGCGCATCGTCAGCAGCACCGGCAAGCCGATCAAGGCATTGCTGGGCGACGGCAGTTTTTTGCGTGGCCTGAAGCCGGAGCTGTTCACCGACGAACAATTCGGTGTGCCGACCGTGCGCGACATTCTCAAAGAGCTGGAAAAACCCGGCCGCGATCCGCGTCCCGAATTCAAGGCAGCGCAGTTCGCCGAAGGCATTGAGGACATCAAGCACCTCAAGCCCGGCATGGTGCTCGAAGGGGTGGTCAGCAACGTGGCCGCGTTCGGTGCATTCGTCGATATCGGCGTGCACCAGGATGGTTTGGTGCACATCTCGGCATTGTCGGAGACCTTCGTCAAGGACCCGCGCGATGTGGTCAAGGCCGGCGACATCGTCAAGGTCAAGGTGCTGGAAGTCGATGTGGCACGCAAGCGCATCGCGCTGACCTGCCGTTTGTCCGATACGCCGCCAGCGGCGGATGGCTCAGCGCAACCGCGCCAGGCGCGCGGCCCCGGTCCTGGGCAGGGCCGGCGCGACGGTGGTGGGCGCGGTCAGGCGCAACCCAACAGTCAACCGCGGATCACCGCGCCGCCGGCCGACAATGCGCTGGCAGCTGCATTTGCACGTGCTAAGCGTCGTTAAGTCGTGCTTTTGATTGTTCGGTTGATCGGCGTGGCATGGATCTGACGTCGCAATGGGCTGGTCTGCGGTTGGGCTTGGATGTCTTAGCCGCAGATCATGACGCGATAGGTGGCGCGCACCTCTGGTTGGTTTCTTTGGTAGCTGCCATGCCGCCAGAAGCTTCGAGTGATCTGCGACGTCGTTGCAGGGCGCTTGCCCGCCCACCATCGTGGGGCACGCTGCAAGTACGTCCAGGTAAGCGCTTACGCAGCATCCATGCTACGTAAGGTCCCGCCACGGTAGGCGGACAAGGACCAGTCAGCCTGGTCGGTACGCAGCGTTTTCAACAAAGCGACCGCCAAGTTGCGCGACGCGCTGTCCTTATTCGTCAAGAAAGCAACTAGCCAGACTTTTCAGTGCCGTCGCCTGTGAATGCACCTGTGCAGCTCGGCTTGGGCGATTTTGACGATCAGTGACAAGGTAATTTGCGCAGTCTTGTCCGCGCGCAGCGAGGGCATCGCGCCCTCGACGAACTAAGCGTTCCACCCTCTCTGCACCGCAGGAAGAAAAAGCGTTCGGTGCAGGCAGGCATCCTCAGTATGCCGATCAGTGATCAAGTCATCGACCAGGCACGCTCCAGCGCTATTCCACCGCATCCCGCACCGCACGCGTCGGCAAGATCAAGCGCTCGATCAGATCGACCAGACCGGGCGGTTCCACCGGTTTGCCCATGTGCGCATTGAAGCCGGCCACCACCGCGCGGTCGCGGTCTTCTTCGCGAACATAAGCGGTGAGTGCGATGGCCGGAATATGCCGCGCTAGATCGGCGCGGCCCGAACGCACCGTGCGGATCAAGTCGTAGCCATCGCGCAATGGCATTGCAATATCGCTCACCAAGACATCGAAGCGCGCATTCGCCAAACACTGCTCGGCCGCGTCCACCGAGCCTGCAGCCTGCACCTGTGCGCCGGCCAGCATCAGGAACTGCATCACTGCCTCGCGCGAATCCTGATCGTCGTCGACCAGCAACAGGCGCACGCCAGCCAGGCGGTGACGGCACTCGTCCGGCAAAGCGCCCACCTGTGCGGTGTCTGCCGACGCAGGGCGTAGGTCGCTGACCCCGTGCTGGAACGGCAACACGATGGTGAACAGCGCACCCTGTCCTTCGCCTGCGCTGGACGCACCCAGGCTGCCGCCATGCAGATCCACCAACTGACGCGAGATCGACAAGCCCAAGCCCAGTCCGCCGACGCGGCGTGTCGTGCCGGCATCGGCCTGCCGAAAACGGTCGAACACATGTGGCAGGAACTCTGCTGCAATGCCGATGCCGGTGTCCTGTACGCACAGGCGCAGGCGCTCGTCTTCGACGTCCATCGCCACCCGTACCGTGCCGCCGGCCGGGGTGAACTTGAGCGCATTGCTGAGCAGGTTGGTGAGCACCTGCTGTAGCCGCCCGGCATCGCCGAAGAACCACAATTGGACATCGCAAGGCGCATCCAGTTCCAGCGCGATCTCGCGCGCCAACGCGGTTGGCTGCATCAGTTCCAGCGTGCTGCGTACCAGGCCGGCGATGTCGAAATGCTCGGCCTGCAGGCGGATTTTGCCGGACAGGATCGCGCTCATGTCCAACAGGTCGTCGATGATCTGCGTCTGCGCACGCGCACTGCGTTCGATAATTACCAGGCCACGGCCAAGATTGGCCGGCTCCGTCATGTCCGATTGCATCAACCGCGACCAACCCAGAATCGCGTTGAGGGGTGTGCGCAACTCGTGGCTGAGCGTGGCCAGGAATTCGTCTTTGACGCGGCTGGCATGCTCGGCTTGTGCGCGTGCGGCGGTTTCTGCCTGCAACGACAACTTGAGCTTGGCATCCACGCGGGTGCGTTCGATCACGATGCCGGCCAAATGCGAGGCCGAGCGCGCCATTGCCTGTTCGCGTAACGAGGGCAGGTGAGGGCGGTCGTAATAAATGTTGAGCGTGCCCAGGACTTGCCCATTGCTGGCCAGGATCGGAGTGACGCAGCACGCCGCGATGCCCATCGTCGCCGAGATCGCATGGTGGCTGGCAAAGCTGGCATCGGCCTGGATGTCCGCACAGATCACCTGACGGCCCAGATGTGCCGCAAGTGCGCAGGGCGGGCCATCCGGCCCGATCGCCGATGGTTCGAAGTGTCCGCGGTATTCGATTGGAAAATGCGGTGCCGAGCCGAAGCTCAAGGTATGGCGGACCTCGTCGCGCACCATCACCGAGCAGTAAAGCGGGATTTCGCCGCGTGCCTCAACGCTCAGCGCAATTGCATCCAGTACCACCGCCAATGGTGCGCCGGTGGTGATCAAACTCAGGATCGCCCGGTCGGAGGCCGTGGCGTCCTCGATGTGCTTGCGTTCGGAGATGTCGGTGAGCGAGCCGATGTGCCCAAGAAAGCGCCCATCGCTGGCGAAGTGCGGCGATGCGGTGTCGATGCACCAACGGTATTGCCCATCGTGGCGGCGCACGCGGTATTCGGCGAGGAATTCGCCGCGTTGATTGAGCGCCTGTTCGAAGGCATGCCGCACGCGTGCCGCATCATCGGCATGCATCACATCCCACCAGCCCTGATCCAGCGCCTGGTCTTCGCCCTGTCCGGTGAAGTCGTACCAGCGTGGATTCCAGTACACGCAATCGCCTTGCGCGTCGGACATCCAGATCATCGCCGGTACGGTTTCGCAGAGCGCACGGAAGCGCACTTCGCTTTCGCGCAATTGCTGTTCGAACGCGCGCCGGTCATGGATGTCGGTATAGGTGCCGATCCACTCGCTGATGCTGCCATCGTCGCCGCGTACCGGCAGTGCACGCGCCAGATGCCAACGCGACAGCCCATCGTGACGCAGCAGTTCGCACTCCACCTCGAATGCGCGCTCGCCGCTCAATGCCAATGTCCAGGCCTGCGTGGACAGGCGTAGGCCGTCGGCAGTGTGCGCCCGGTGCCACGCGGCATCTTCGTCGTTGGAAGGATCCAGGCCGGTATACTCGTACCAGCGCTGGTTGAAGTAGTACGGTCGTCCGTCTGGATCGGCAATGAAGATGATCTGCGGCAGCGTGTTGGCGAGGCGACGCAGGCGCGCTTCGTTGGCGGCCAGTTGCTGCTGTGCCTTTGCCCGTTGCATCGACTCCCAGCAGCGTGCCGCCACCAAGCGCACCAGTTCGATCTCGGTCGACAGCCAGTGCCGCGGCGCGCGCTGATGCACGCCAATCGCTGCCACCAGGCGACCGTGCTTGTGCAATGGAATGGCCAGCGAGGCACGCAAGCCGGAGCGGCGGTACTGCTCGGCCACATAGTCCGGCGCACCCGGTGCCATTGCATCGGTGGTGAACCAGGGACGATTTTCCAGCAACGCATCGCGCAGGCCCTGCGCCGCCTCCAGCGGAAAATCGCCTTGCAGGCTCGGCATGTCCTGTACATGGTCGCTGATCACATGCAGGGTGCTGCCATCGGCGGCCGCCAGGCCAAACGCGCAACGGTTCGCGTGCAAATGTTCGCCAAGCAAGCGCACGCTGGTGTCGATGATCTGTCGCGGATCGGACACGTGCTGTAGCGCGTCCTCCAGCATCAATAAAAAGCTGTCGCGACAGTCGCTGTGATGTTGTTCGCTGACGTCAGTGGTTGAAGCTGCAACGCCGACGTACAAGGTACCCAGCCGCTCGCCAGCTTGCAGTACCGGGCTGCATGACCAGGTCGCCAGATCCAGGGGTGTATTGGTCGCTTGCTCGCCCTCGCCACCGGATGCGTTCGTCAGCGCCGCAAGCGGCTGCCCGAATGCCGCCGGATGACTAGGCCCCAACACTGCAATACAGGCATCGTTGTAGATGCAGCGGTCGTCGCGGCCCCACACCAGCAGCATCGGAACCTGCGCATGCAAGCAGATCGACAAGGCTGTGCGCAGCGCGGGGCTTTCGCGCAGCAGGGCGTCCGCGGTGTGCGCGGAAGCGGCTAACAATGCTGCAGTTTCGCTCGTTCCCGGCAGCAAGCCGGCCAACGGCGACACGGCGATATCCATCCAGCGACCCGCCCGTCATTCTTCTATGGCAGATTTTAGTGGCAACCGGGCCTGCAACGGCGTCGTCGAGGATCCGATGATTCAGCCAATAGGCTTGCTGCGTAGCCTATCAGACACGCCGCGTGTGGGCAGCTCGAGTGGTTAAGAGAAGGGGGCATGCATGCCGGCCCAGGTACCTCACAGTGGCAGGCGAGCATCGTGGCAGGCGAGCATCGCAGCAAGGGACGCGGCTCAGCTCTTGGCGCCGCTCGACTCGCGGGCCCTGGACAACGCGCCAACCAGTTCGTCGGACAGGTAAGGCTTGGTCAGAATGACGCCACGATCGAAACCGCTCGGAATACTGCCGCTGGCAACGCCAGTTGCCAGCACGAACGGGATACCGCGCTCGGACAACAGGCGTGCGACCGGTTCGCTGGTTTCACCATTCCCCAGGCGGTAGTCCAACACTGCGATATCCGGCGCGTCGTCGCTGATCAGCTGCAAGGCGTCGCGCACTTCGCCCACAGGGCCCATGACGACCGCACCCGCCTGAACAAGCTGCAGATCGAGCAGCATGGCATTCATGTCATCGTTTTCGACCACGAGTACCCGAACTCCACGCAACACCGACATTGCTTGCTCCTTCACTAAGTCGGCCATTATATCGGGACTGCCCTTACACAGTGCTGCATGCCTTGCTTGCGCCTGAATTCGTCAGGCGCAAACTGACACTGTTCGTTTCATCAACAAGTCGCTATACTGCGCGGCCATGCCGAAGTGGCGGAATCGGTAGACGCAGCGGACTCAAAATCCGCCGCCCTTAAAAGCGTGTGGGTTCGAGTCCCACCTTCGGCACCAAGTTGTTGCAGTACCAGCGAAAGCCCTTCTGGAGAAATCCGGTGGGGCTTTTTGCTGTGTGCCGTTTCGGCAGGATGCAGGCCTCGATTGGCTTCGATACGATCTGCGACGCGGGTGACCGTCAGTCGGCAGTTGGCTGAGCAAGGGCGGAGTGGGGGGGGCGTGGAGGTGCACTCGCTGTCGTCGCGAACCTGTGGGCATGATGCGAACGCTTGTGTACCGAGTGCCCTCCATCGCCGCGCAAGTGCATGGGATACACACTTGCCGCTGTGCCCACGTGCCATGCAGCGCGCGGTCAATGGATGACGTTGCAGGCACGCGACCATCACGCTGCCTGCGTACCTTGGACGTCTCTTTATGAGCAGGTGGCCTCCATGGACTTCGATTCTTCGCAACAGTTGCGCATCCTGCGCGACATCCACGACACAAAGCCAGTCGCCGACGAAGAGGGAAACTGGGCGGTACGCGCCGGCTATGCCACGCAAGCCGAAGATGGCGACATCGACCTGACGCACGAGGGCCGCAAGGCGCTGGATAGCGGGCAGGCCTGAGGTGCTCTGCACAGTGCACCGCGTGGCTGGGGTGCAGATCGAACGGAGGCTTTCTTCATCGCGATAGCGTGCGGTGCGAGCCTGCGTCGCACTTAGAGCGCAGTGTGAGGCGGCCATAGACAAAGCCTACAATGCAGCGGCTTGCGAGTGCTTAGCGGGGTGTTGCATGCAAGCCAGCACAACTGGCATGCACTTGCACGCCTACTGGTCTCGTCCTGCAATTGCCGCAACACTCGTCCGAGACGGAGGTTGAGGCAAAAACAAAAAAGCCCCGGCATTACCGGGGCTTTCAGATGATTGGCGTCCCCACGGGGATTCGAACCCCGGTGTCCACCGTGAAAGGGTGGTGTCCTAGGCCTCTAGACGATGGGGACGCGTATCAAAACCTCGTTGTCCATTCCAGACGGCCTAATGTCCGGAGTGGTGGAGCCAGGCGGGATCGAACCGCCGACCTCCTGCATGCCATGCAGGCGCTCTCCCAGCTGAGCTATGGCCCCGCGTTGCTGCGAGCCGGTAATCATAGCGAACTCATCGCCGTTTGCAAAGCGATGTTGCAACTTTTTTGCCGTACGCGGTGAGGCGCAGTGACACGGCTTCTGAAACGCCTGCGCCTGGTTGGGCGAGGCGCTCGCACGCCTTAGGCGTGCGAGCGCCGCAATGGATTTACGCATGCACGCGACCGCTTGCGGCACTTGGCCGGCACGCCCCGCGCGTTTGAGTTACGACTCGCCGGGCGCGGGTGTCGTGGCAAGCGCGCGCGGCCCTTGATGCAGTGCGTCCTTGCCTGTGCGCGTTGCGTTCAACGGGTGCGATGGCGGGACGCAACTTCATCAGCGCGCCGCGCTTTACGACAAAAGTGTTTACCAACTTTCATGACTCTTTTGATTAGCCGGATGGGCGAGGCAGGTACGCCATCGGGCACTGCGATAGAGCTGCATCATTCAAAAAAAAGCCCCGGCAGTGCCGGGGCTTTCAGATGATTGGCGTCCCCACGGGGATTCGAACCCCGGTGTCCACCGTGAAAGGGTGGTGTCCTAGGCCTCTAGACGATGGGGACGCGTATCAAAACCTCGTTGTCCATTCCAGACGGCCTAATGTCTGGAGTGGTGGAGCCAGGCGGGATCGAACCGCCGACCTCCTGCATGCCATGCAGGCGCTCTCCCAGCTGAGCTATGGCCCCACGAAACTGAGAACGAAATGATAGCGGCCTGTTAATATTCGCGCAAGCGCTTTTTCATTCCGAATGAGACTGGCGCGGGGCGCATGCTGCGATCATTTGATGCCGTGCAGATCGCGCAATTGGGTCTGACGTGCGCCGAAATACGCCGCCAGGTCGGCGATGTCCTGATCGCTCAACGCGGTTGCCTGCGCGGTCATCAACGGATGCTGACGGTCGCCGCTGCGGTACGCCTGCAGCGCATGCGCCAGGTAGTCGCCGTATTGGCCGCCAAGTTTGGGATAGCTGGGATCGATCGGCGCGTTGCCATCGGCACCGTGGCAGTCCACGCAGCTTTGCCCGGTGGCCTTGCCCTTGGCATGCGCGAGTTTGTCGCCTGCGTCGGCGCGGCCGGTAGGCAGACCTGCCGACGAGCCGGAGCCATGCTCACCGCTTGCGTGGCCGGGATCGCCGGCGGAGTGGTCGGTGGATTCGACCTGGGATTGGGAACAGGCCGCCATCATCAGGGCAACGACCAGGGCGATGGCTAGACGCGGAGCGTGCAGGGCGTTCGGCATGTGGGCGCTTACTTGAGGGTGGACAGGAAGGCGGAGATGTCGGCGATGTCCTGCTCGGAGAAGCTTTGCGCCTGTGCCTGCATGGTCGGATGTTTGCGCTTGCCTTGGCGATATTCGGTCAGCGCCTGGGTCAGATACTGGCTAGTCTGGCCCCCGATCTTGGGTACGCGATAACTGGGATACGCGTTCTTATAACCGGTCACGCCGTGGCAGCCCTGACAGGTGTAAGCGAGCAGGCGTCCATTGGACGGATTGCCGGTCGGCGCGGCGGGTGTCGCCGCCACGGCAGCTGGCGCCGGCGTGGCCGGAGCTGCAGGTGTGGCTGACGGTGTTGCTGATGCGCCCCCAAACGGCAGGAAGACGACCAGAGCGAGACAAGCGGCGAGCGGCTGCGGGCGCATGGTTTCGTATCCGGAAGACTGATTGAGCGTCCGCACGTGGGGGCGTGACGGAACCGGACCGAGTATGCCTGCGATTTGGCGCGGCGCAAACCGGGTGAATAGGCCAACTTGAACAGACCATGACCTTTGGCGCATTGGCGGCATGTGCATTTGGGTGGTCTACTTGCCTACAACACCTGTTCACGCATCCACTAGGACACGACGATGTCGCCACGCTCTTTTTTGCCGAGCCGCAGCGGAACCTGCGCCGCTGCATTGTTGATCACCACGAGCCTGCTTCTGGGCGGTTGCAAGGCAGGAGAGGGCGAGGCCAAAGCCGCCGAGGAAAAGAAGGCAGTGGATGCGGTGCCGGTGGAAATCGCCAAGGCCGCGCGCCGTGCGGTGGCCGCCAGCTACACCGGCACCGCTGCGCTGGAGCCGCGCGCCGAGGCGCAAGTGGTGGCCAAGACCTCGGGGGTTGCGTTGTCGGTGATGGTGGAAGAAGGGCAGAAGGTATCTGCCGGCCAGGCGCTGGTGCGGCTGGATCCGGATCGGGCGCATCTAGCGGTGGCGCAAAGCGACGCGCAACTGCGCAAACTGGAAAACAGCTATCGCCGCGCCACCCAGTTGGTGGGGCAGCAGTTGGTCAGCGCCGCAGATGTGGACCAGCTCAAGTTCGATGTGGAAAACAGCCGTGCGCAGCATCGCTTGGCATCGCTGGAGTTGTCCTACACCACGGTGCAGGCGCCGATTTCCGGCGTGATCGCCTCGCGTTCGATCAAGACCGGCAACTTCGTGCAGATCAACACGCCGATCTTTCGCATCGTCGACGATGCGCAGCTGGAGGCCACGCTCAACGTCCCCGAGCGCGAACTGGCCACGCTCAAGTCCGGCCAGCCGGTGACCTTGCTGGCCGATGCGCTGCCGGGCCAGCAGTTCGTGGGCAAGGTGGACCGCATTGCGCCGGTGGTGGATTCGGGCAGCGGCACGTTTCGTGTGGTGTGCGCGTTCGGCCAGGGGGCCGAAGCGTTGCAGCCGGGCATGTTCGGGCGCATCCGCATCGACTACGACCAGCGCAAGGACGCGTTGGTGATCCCCCGCCTGGCGCTGTTGGACGATGGCGAACCGGCAGTCTTCGTGGTGCGCAATGGCAAGGCCAGCCGCGTGCCGGTGACGCTGGGCTATGCCGAAGGGCCGTGGCTGGAGGTGCGCCAGGGCCTGAAGGAAGGCGACCAAGTCGTGACCGCCGGCAAGGTGGCGCTGCGCGACGGCACTGCGGTGCAGGTGATCGGCCAGCCCGATCGCAAGCCGGTCGCGACCAAGGCCGCTGCGCCCGCGCACGACGAGACGCACGCATGAGCGATCACGGCAACCCGCACGGACCTGTGGATCCACACGCGCCACTGCCTGGCGGCGGCCTGGTGGCCTTCGCCACGCGCCGGCGGGTGACCATCGCCATGATCACCGTGACCATGCTGCTGTTCGGCCTGATCGCGCTGCGCAGCCTCAAGGTCAATCTGCTCCCGGATCTGAGCTATCCCACGCTCACCGTGCGTACCGAATACACCGGCGCGGCGCCGGCGGAAATCGAAACGCTGGTGACCGAGCCGGTGGAAGAAGCCGTCGGTGTGGTCAAGAACCTGCGCAAGCTCAAGTCGATTTCGCGCACAGGGCAGAGCGATGTGGTGCTGGAGTTCGCCTGGGGCACCAACATGGACCAGGCCAGCCTGGAAGTGCGCGACAAGATGGAAGCCTTGTCGCTGCCGCTGGAAACCAAGCCGCCGGTGCTGCTGCGCTTCAATCCTTCCACCGAGCCGATCATGCGGCTGGCGTTGTCGCCCAAGCAGACGCCGGCCTCCGATACCGATGCGATCCGACAGCTCACCGGCTTGCGTCGCTATGCCGACGAAGACCTGAAAAAGAAGCTCGAACCGGTGGCCGGCGTAGCGGCGGTCAAGGTCGGTGGCGGGCTGGAAGACGAGATCCAGGTCGATATCGATCAGCAAAAACTCGCCCAGCTCAACCTGCCGATCGACAACGTGATCACCCGGCTCAAGGAGGAGAACGTCAATATCTCCGGCGGCCGGCTGGAGGAAGGCTCGCAGCGCTATCTGGTGCGCACGGTCAACCAGTTCGTGGATCTGGACGAGATCCGCAACATGCTGGTGACCACGCAGAGCAGCAGCGGCAGCGCCGCGGAAGCGGCGATGCAGCAGATGTATGCGATTGCCGCGTCTACCGGGTCGCAGGCGGCATTGGCGGCGGCGGTCGAAGTGCAGAGCACCTCGTCGGCGTCTAGCAGCAGCATCGCCGGCGGCATGCCGGTGCGATTGAAAGACGTAGCCGAGGTACGTCAGGGCTACAAGGAACGCGAGGCGATCATCCGCCTCGGCGGCAAGGAAGCGGTGGAGCTGGCGATCTACAAGGAAGGCGACGCCAATACCGTGTCCACCGCCGCGGCGCTGCGCAAGCGGCTGGAGCAGTTGAAGGCGACCGTGCCCGGCGATGTGGAAATCACCACCATCGAGGACCAGTCGCACTTCATCGAGCACGCGATCAGCGACGTCAAGAAGGATGCGGTGATCGGCGGCGTGCTGGCGATCCTGATCATCTTTCTGTTCCTGCGCGATGGTTGGAGCACCTTCGTGATCAGCCTGTCGTTGCCGGTGTCGATCATCACCACGTTCTTCTTCATGGGCCAGTTGGGCCTGAGCCTCAACGTGATGTCGCTGGGCGGGCTGGCACTGGCCACCGGGCTGGTGGTGGATGACTCGATCGTGGTGCTGGAAAGCATCGCCAAGGCGCGCGAGCGTGGCCTGAGCGTGCTGGATGCGGCCATCGCCGGCACCCGCGAAGTCAGCATGGCGGTCATGGCGTCCACGTTGACCACGATCGCGGTGTTCCTGCCGCTGGTGTTCGTCGAAGGCATTGCCGGGCAGCTGTTCCGCGACCAGGCGCTGACGGTAGCGATCGCCATTGCGATCTCGCTGGTGGTGTCGATGACGCTGATTCCGATGCTGAGCTCGCTCAAGGGCGCACCGCCGATGGCGTTCCCGGACGAGCCCAGCCATCCGCAGTGGCAGCCGCAGCAGCGCTGGCTCAAGCCGGTGGCTGCCGGTCGGCGCGGGGCCGGCGCGAGCGTGCGCTACGCGTTCTTCGCGGTGGCGTGGGCGGTGGTCAAGCTGTGGCGCGGCATCGCACGGGTGGTATCGCCGGTGATGCGCAAGGCCAGCGACCTGGCGATGGCGCCGTATGGCCGCGCTGAGCGTGGTTATCTGGCGATGCTGCCGGCGGCATTGCGGCGGCCCGGCCTAGTGCTGGGACTGGCGGCCGCCGCGTTCATCGGCACCGTGTTGCTGGTGCCGATGCTGGGTGCAGATTTGATTCCGCAACTGGCGCAGGACCGCTTCGAAATGACGGTGAAGCTGCCGTCCGGCACGCCATTGGCGCAGACCGATGCGCTCGTGCGCGAGCTGCAGCTCGCGCACGACAAGGACCCGGGGGTGGCGTCGTTGTATGGTGTCAGTGGCAGCGGCACGCGTCTGGATGCCAATCCCACCGAAAGCGGGGAGAACATCGGCAAGCTCACCGTGGTGATGGCTGGCGGCGGGAGCCCGGAAGTAGAAGCGGCGGCGACGCAGCGCCTGCGCAGCAGCATGGTCGGGCACCCGGGTGCCCAGGTGGATTTCGCGCGGCCGGCCTTGTTCAGTTTTTCCACGCCGCTGGAAGTGGAATTGCGCGGGCAGGACCTGGGCGAGCTGGAGCGTGCAGGGCAAAAACTGGCCGCGATGCTGCGCGCCAACGGGCACTACGCCGACGTCAAGTCGACGGTGGAAGAAGGCTTCCCGGAGATCCAGATCCGTTTCGACCAGGAGCGCGCCGGTGCGCTCGGGCTGACCACGCGTCAGATCGCCGATGTCATCGTCAAGAAGGTGCGTGGCGATGTGGCTACCCGCTACAGCTTCCGCGATCGCAAGATCGATGTGCTGGTGCGTGCGCAGCACAGCGACCGTGCCAGCGTGGATGCGATCCGCCAGCTGATCGTCAATCCTGGCAGCAGCCGGCCGGTGCGTCTGGCAGCGGTGGCCGAGGTGCTGGCGACGACCGGGCCGAGCGAGATCCATCGCGCCGATCAGACCCGCGTGGCGATCGTGTCGGCCAGCCTGAAGGACATCGACCTGGGCGGTGCGGTGCGCGAAGTCGAAACGCTGGTGCGCAAGGACCCGTTGGCAGCAGGTGTCGGCATGCATATCGGCGGGCAGGGCGAGGAACTGGCGCAATCGGTCAAATCGCTGCTGTTTGCATTCGGTCTGGCGATCTTCCTGGTCTACCTGGTGATGGCGTCGCAGTTTGAATCGCTGCTGCATCCGTTCGTCATCCTTTTCACCATTCCGCTGGCGATGGTGGGCGCGGTGCTGGCGCTGCTGATGACCGGCAAACCGGTGTCGGTGGTGGTGTTCATCGGCCTGATCCTGCTGGTGGGCCTGGTGACCAAGAACGCGATCATCCTGATCGACAAGGTCAACCAGCTGCGCGAGGAAGGCGTGCCCAAGCGCGAGGCCTTGATCGAAGGCGCGCGTTCGCGCTTGCGGCCGATCGTGATGACCACGCTGTGCACCTTGTTCGGCTTCCTGCCGTTGGCGGTGGCGATGGGCGAGGGTGCGGAAGTGCGCGCACCGATGGCGATCACCGTGATCGGCGGCTTGCTGGTGTCCACGCTGCTGACGCTGCTGGTGATTCCGGTGGTGTACGACCTGCTGGATCGCCGCGCGGATGCGTACTACCTGGAGCGTGGCCGGCGCACGGCGCGGCAGCAAGCGCAGGCACGCGAGACCACCGACGGGCTGGAGGCGCTATGAGCGTTGCCGCCTTCAGCATCCGTCGGCCGGTCACCACCATCATGTGCTTCGTCTCGCTGGTGGTGGTGGGGCTGATTGCCGCGTTCCGGTTGCCGCTGGAGGCGCTGCCGGACATTTCCGCACCCTTCCTGTTCGTGCAACTGCCGTACACCGGCTCCACCCCGGACGAGGTGGAACGCAATCTGGTGCGGCCGGCCGAAGAGGCGCTGGCGACGATGACCGGCATCAAGCGTATGCGCTCGACCGCCACCGCCGACGGCGCCAACATCTTCATCGAGTTCTCCGACTGGGACCGCGACATCGCCATCGCCGCATCGGATGCGCGCGAGCGGCTGGATGCCATTCGCGACGATTTTCCGGAAGATCTGCAGCGCTTCCACATCTACAAATGGTCCAGCAGCGACGAACCGGTGCTGAAGGTGCGCCTGGCCAGCCAGACCGATCTGACCGGCGCGTACGACATGCTCGACCGCGAGTTCAAGCGGCGCATCGAACGGATTCCCGGCGTGGCCAAGGTGGAGATCTCCGGCGCACCGCCGAACGAAGTGGAGATCGCCATCGCGCCGGACCGGCTCACCGCGCACGACCTCAGCCTCAATGATTTGAGCGAGCGCCTGGGCAAGCTCAATTTTTCGGTGTCGGCAGGCCAGATCGACGACAACGGCCAGCGCATTCGGGTACAGCCAATCGGCGAATTGCGCGACCTGCAGGAACTGCGCGACCTGGTGCTCAATGCCAAGGGGCTGCGGTTGGCCGATATCGCGCAGGTGCGCCTGAAGCCGACGCGGATGAATTACGGCCGCCGCCTGGATGGGCGCCCGGCGGTCGGGCTGGACATCTACAAGGAGCGCAGCGCCAACCTGGTGGATGTGTCCAAGGCGGCGTTGAAGGAGGTCGAGGACATCCGCGCCGAACCTGCGATGCGCGATGTGCAGATCAAGGTGATCGACAACCAGGGCAAGGCGGTGACCTCGTCGCTGGCGGAACTGGCCGAAGCCGGCGCGGTGGGCCTGCTGTTGTCGATCACCGTGCTGTTCTTCTTCCTGCGCCACTGGCCATCGACGTTGATGGTGACGCTGGCGATTCCGATCTGCTTTGCGATCACGTTGGGCTTCATGTATTTCGTCGGCGTCACGCTCAATATCCTGACCATGATGGGCTTGCTGCTGGCGGTCGGCATGCTGGTGGATAACGCGGTGGTGGTGGTGGAAAGCATCTACCAGGAGCGCGAGCGCATGCCCGGGCAGCCGCAACTTGCGGCGCTGCTCGGTACCCGCAGCGTGGCGATTGCGCTGAGCGCAGGCACCTTGTGCCATTGCATCGTGTTCGTGCCGAATCTGTTCGGCGAGACCAACAACATCAGCATCTTCATGGCGCAGATCGCGATCACCATTTCGGTCTCGCTGCTGGCCTCGTGGCTGGTGGCGATCAGCCTGATTCCGATGTTGTCGGCGCGCATGAAGACACCGCCGATGGTGAGCTCCGAGCGCGGCGTGATTGCGCGGCTGCAGCGGCGTTATGCCAGGGTGCTGGCATGGACGCTGGCCCATCGCGGCTGGAGCGTGGCCGGCATCGTGTTGGTCAGTGCGATCAGCCTGGTGCCGATGAAGTTGACCAAGGTCGACATGTTCGGCGGCGATGGCGGAAACGAGGCTTTCATCCAGTATCAGTGGAAAGGCTCGTACACGCATGAGCAGATGGGGGAGGAGGTGGGGCGGGTCGAGCGTTACCTGCAAGCCAATCGCGACAAGTACCACATCACCCAGATCTATTCGTGGTTCAGCGAAGCGGAAGGCGGCAGCACCACCGTGACTTTCGACGCGGGCAAGGTCAAGGAGCTGCCGGCGTTGCTGGAACAGATCCGCAAGGCCTTGCCGCGCTCGGCACGTGCGGACTACAGCATCGGCAATCAGGGCGATGGCGGCAGCGGCAATCAAGGCGTGCAGGTGCAGTTGGTCGGCGATTCGACCCAGGCCTTGCAGGCCCTGGCCGACGATGTGATGCCGCTGCTGGCGCAGCGCAAGGAATTGCGCGACGTGCATGTGGACACCGGCGATCGCACCAGCGAGTTGGCGATCCGGGTCGATCGCGAGCGTGCGGCGGCCTTCGGGTTCAGTGCCGAGCAGGTGGCAAGTTTCGTCGGTCTGGCGTTGCGTGGCACGCCGTTGCGCGAGTTCCGCCGCGGCGACAACGAGGTGCCGGTGTGGGTGCGTTTTGCCGGCGCCGAGCAAAGCAAGCCCGAAGACCTGGCCGGCTTCACCGTGCGCACCAAGGATGGCCGCAGCGTGCCGTTGCTGAGCCTGGTGGACGTGCAGATTCGCCCGGCCGCTACCCAGATCGGCCGCACCAATCGCCAGACCACGCTGACCATCAAGGCCAATCTGGCCAGCAAGGTCACCGTGCCGGAAGCACGCGCGGCAATGGAAAAGCCGCTCAAGGCGATGAGTTTCCCGGCCGGTTACAGCTATACCTTCGACGGCGGCGATTACCAGAACGACGGCGAAGCGATGGGCCAGATGGTCTTCAATCTGGTGATCGCGTTGGTGATGATCTATGTGGTGATGGCGGCGGTGTTCGAATCGCTGCTGTTCCCGGCAGCCATCATGAGCGGCGTGCTGTTTTCGATCTTCGGGGTGTTCTGGCTGTTCTGGATCACCGGCACCTCGTTCGGGATCATGTCCTTCATCGGCATCCTGGTGTTGATGGGCGTGGTGGTGAACAACGGCATCGTGATGATCGAGCACATCAACAACCTGCGCCGCCGCGGCATGGGCCGTACGCAGGCGCTGGTGGAAGGCTCACGCGAGCGCTTGCGCCCGATCATGATGACGATGGGCACCGCGATCCTGGCGATGGTGCCGATCTCGCTGACCAGCACCACGATGTTCAGCGACGGCCCGCCGTACTTCCCGATGGCGCGCGCCATCGCTGGCGGCCTGGCGTTTTCTACCGTCGTGAGCCTGCTGTTTCTGCCGACGATCTACGCGATTCTCGACGACATGAGCAGCGGCGCAGCGGCACTGGTGCGGCGTGCACGCGGTCTGCCGAAGACGCCGCCGGCAAGCGTTGCGTTGGAGTCGTGATCGACTCACCACGCGTCGTTTGAAGCCGCTCTTCCGGCGGGAGCGCCGCTGGCGTGATCGCCTGCCGATAAGCCTCCCCCCATCCGCCCTGCGGGCACCTTCCCCCGCACGCGGGGGAAGGGACGCGGTACGCGAGGAAGGGGCCTTGCAGGTGTACTGGAACACCAAGATCGCCTGCGCTCTAGCCCCTCTCCCGCCTGCGGGAGAGGGGTTGGGGTGAGGGCGCAGATACTCCAAGTGCAGCCACTCAGCCGCCCGGCGTCACTACCAGGTGCAGCGCTCGGTCGATCAACCCGCACGCACCTGCCGCACGATCGCCGCCGCCTTGGCCGAGCTTTCCTTGACCTTGTCCCATTGGCCCTGGGCCAGCCAGTCCTTGGGCACCATCCACGAGCCGCCGATGCACAGCACGTTCGGCTGCGACAGGAACTCCGCCGCGTTGGCTTCGCTGATGCCGCCGGTGGGGCAGAGCTTGAGGTCGGACAACGGGCCGGCCAGGCCCTTGAGCATTTGCAGACCACCCACGGCGGTGGCCGGGAACAGCTTGCAGACGCGGAAGCCCAGGCCCATCAGGGTCAACAGTTCGGTCGGGGTGGCCGCGCCGGGCACGGCCGGGATCGGCGCATCGGCCAGCAGGCGTGCCAGCGGTGCGGGCGTGCCCGGGGTGACCAGAAAGTCTGCACCGGCGTCCACCGACTGACGCAGCTGCAGTTCGCTCAACACGGTGCCGGCGCCGATCACGATGTTCGGCAGCTCGCGCTTGAGCATGGCCAGCGCGTCGAGCGCGATCGGGGTACGCAGGGTCAGTTCGATCGCGGGCAGGCCGCCTTCGAGCAGCGCATCGGCGACGCGGCGCGCCTGGTCCAGCGTGTCCACGGTGACCACTGGCAGGATGCCGGCGTCGCGCAGCAGCTTTTCGGCGGTGTTCTGGGTCTGGGCAATCGTCATTGCAACTCCGGGTGACGGCGACCGCCGGGGCGGCCGCAGAGAGGGAAGGGGATCAGGCGTCCTTGGACTCGTGCGGCGCAGCGGCTGCAGCAGCATCTGCGCCGAGTTCGTACTCGGCGTCGTAGCTCCACAGCGCACCGTCCGGATGGGTCGGCCCGCAGGAAATCGAGATGGCGCCCTGGTCGGCGGGGCCGACGACCTGGCGGTTGATCGCAAACAGGTTGCGGCCCAGATCATTGCCGGCCACCGCAGTATTCGGTGCAACCTCGCGCGATGCCCATTCCTCGGCCGAGACCAGCACTTCCAGCGTGCCGGCTTCGCCGTCCAGGCGCACGATGTCGCCTTCGCGCACGCGCCCGATCGGGCCGCCGCGTGCGGCTTCCGGGGTCATGTGGATCGCTGCAGGGAACTTGCCCGAGGCACCCGACAAGCGTCCGTCGGTGACCAGCGCCACGCGGCGGCCCTGGTTCTGCAGCAGGCCGAGCAACGGGGCCATCGAATGCAGCTCGGGCATGCCGTTGGCGCGTGGACCCTGGTAGCGCAGCACCACCACGAAATCGTGCGGCAACACGCCGGCCGCATGCAGCTTGTTGAGTACCTGCGGGGTGTCGATCACCACCGCAGGCGCTTCGATCTTGCGGTGCTGCGGCTTGACCGCCGACAGCTTGATCAACGAACGGCCGAGGTTGCCGCGCAGCAAGCGCAGGCCGCCTTGCGATTCGAATGCAGCGCTGACCGGACGTGCCACGCTGTCGTCGGCCGTGGTCGCGGTGCCGGGCACGTAGGTCACCTTGCCGTCCTGCAGGCGCGGCTCATTGACATAGGCCCGCATGCCACCTTCGACGATGGTCGGCAGGTCGTCGTGCATGTAGCCGGCGTCCATCAACTCGCGGAACACGAACGCCGTGCCGCCTGCGGCCTGGAAGCGATTCACGTCCGCTTCGCCGTTCGGGTAGATGCGCGTCAACAGCGGCACAGTCTGCGAGATCAGATCCATGTCGTCCCAGGTCAGCACGATGCCAGCCGCACGCGCCACTGCGATCCAGTGAATGGTGTGGTTGGTCGAGCCGCCGGTCGCCATCAGCGCGACCACGGCATTGACGATGGCACGCTCGTCGATCAAACGGCCGAACGGGCGGAAGTCATCGCCCAGCGCAGAGATCGCCAAGGCACGTGCGGTGCCTTCGCGGGTCAGCGCAGCGCGCAGCGGCAGCTCCGGATTGACGAACGACGCGCCAGGCAACTGCACACCCATCGCTTCGAGCAGCACCTGGTTGGAATTGGCGGTGCCGTAGAAGGTGCAGGTGCCGGGCGAGTGATACGACGAAGATTCGGCCTCCAGCAGCTCGGCGCGGGTGGCTTCGCCAGCGGCGTAGCGTTCGCGCACTTCGGCCTTCTGCTTGTTTGGAATGCCTGGGGTCATCGGACCGGCCGGCATGAAGATCGCCGGCAAGTGGCCAAACGCCAGCGCACCGATCAGCAGACCCGGCACGATCTTGTCGCACACACCCAGATACACCACGCTGTCGAACATGTCATGGCTTAGGCCAATAGCTGCAGCTTGAGCGATGTTGTCGCGCGAGAACAGCGACAGCTCCATGCCGGCGCGGCCCTGAGTCACGCCGTCGCACATCGCCGGCACGCCGCCGGCCACCTGCGCAGTGGCACCGAGTGAGCGTGCAGTTTCGCGGATCAGCTGCGGGTAATGCTCGAACGGCTGATGCGCCGACAGCATGTCGTTGTAGGCGGTGATGATGCCCAGGTTCGGCGTCGCCGCACCGCGCAGACGCGATTTATCGGTCGGTTCCGACGCAGCGAAACCATGCGCAAGATTGCCGCAACTCAACCGGCTACGGAACGGGCCCTCACGCAGGGCGGCATCGATACCGGCCAGATACGCCGCGCGCGAGGGAGCGCTGCGCTTGCGGATACGGTCGGTGACAGCTTGGATATTCGGATGCAGGCTCATTGGCTACCGGCTATGAGAAACGAGGGGAAGGATGAAGGGCGTTTTTTGATTCCCGCACAAGAATGTGCGGGCTGTTGCGAGGAATTCTTCTCAAACGACTCGCACTCAACTACACCAATGCACCCGCAACCGCGGACCCGGCTGCTGTAGTGCCACGCGGATGGGATATTCATTGATGTCATCGCCGGCCAACGCGGCCTGCAGCACGTCCAGCTTCTGCTTGCCGCGCAACAGCAGCAGGCGTGTCGGAATGCTGGCGAGTCCTGCGGGTGTCAGGGTGATGCGCAACGGCCATTGATTCGAACCCGGGCAGCCGGTGGCATCCAGCGACGCATACGGCTGCGGGCTGGCGAGCGCCTTGGGCAGGTCGGTGGCACCCGGGAACAACGAAGCGGTATGTCCGTCGCCGCCCATGCCCAGCACCGCCAGACAGGCCGGTTCTGCATGCCTGGCCTGCAGATTCGCGGTGTGTACGCATTCGGGCAATTGCTTGCCTGGGCGAACCAGCGGAATGAAGGTGGCGGCCTGCGCGTGGGTCAGGAAGCTGTGATTTACCAGCCAGGCATTGCTGTCCTGATCCTGCGGCGACAACCAGCGCTCATCGACCAGACCCACTTCGACCCGCGACCAGTCCAACGGCCGGTGGGCCAGGGACTCGTACACCGGTGCCGGGGTGGTGCCGCCGGACAGCAGCATGCGTGCCTGGCCGCGGCGCGAGATTTCCTGTTCCAGCAGGTCGACCATTTCGCTGGCCACCGCCTCGGTCCACTCGGCCGGGTCGTCGTAGCGCACCAGGGTGATGCGCGGGTTGTCCTGCAAGTTCATCGCTGTTCCCCAGGGTGCTGACGTTGTGCATCCACTGCATACGCGGCGGCGCCGAGCAGGCCGGCATGCGGGTGCATGACCGCCAGCGATGGCACCCGCGACATGATCGCGGAGAAGCGGCCCTTGTGTTCGAAGCGCTGGCGAAAGCCCGAATGCTGCAGCGAATCCAGCACCTTGGGTACCAGCCCGCCGGTGAGGAATACGCCGTCCCAGGCGCCCTGCATCAGGACCATATCGCCGGCGATCGCGCCGAAGATGGCGCAGAACAGATCGATCGTGCGCGACGAACGCGGGTCGCCCGCCGCCGCACGCGCGGTAATGTCCTTGGGTTGCAGCGGGCCCGGATCGACACCCGCGATTTCGCTCAACGCGCGATGGATGTTGACCAGGCCCGGGCCGCAGATCAGACGTTCATTGGACACCCGGCCGAACTGCTCGGAGAGGATTTCCAGGATGCGGATTTCTTCCGGCGTGCCGGGCGGGAAGCTGACATGGCCACCTTCGGTTTCCAACGGAAAACAGCGCCCATTGCGGATGATCAGGCCACCGACGCCCAGGCCGGTGCCGGGGCCGATCACGCCATAGTTGCGCGGCTGGTCGATCGGCGCCGGGCGCCAGCTGGCGCCGCCCACCTGCACCACGTCCTGCGGACGCAGCAGGCTGATCGCCATGGCCTGGGCGGCGAAGTCGTTGATCAGGTGCAAGGTGCTGAAACCCAGCATGCTGGCGGTGCGCGAACGCGAGATCACCCACGGGTGGTTGGTGATGCGCGCTTCGTCGCCATCCACGCGGCCGGCCACGGCGAACACGCCCTGGGTGGCCTGCACACCGATCTGGTCGAGGTAATAGCGCGCGGCTTCGCCAAGCGAACCGAAGTCCACCACGGCAAATTCGCGCGAGGTGTCATCCAGCAACGGCACCGACGCGTCGACATCGGCCAGCGCGAAGCGCGCATTGGTTCCGCCGATATCGGCAACCAGCACCGGCTTGGAAGGAGCGGTCATGCGGTGTGTCCCTGTGCGTCGGTGGCCGGGGGCAGGAAATGGGTGGCCGATTCGGGCCCCCAGCTGCCGGCCGGGTAGGGCTGCAGCGGCAGCGCGGCGTCTTTCCAGGCGTCGCTGACGCTGTCGATCCACGCCCACGCCGCCTTGACCTCGTCATCGCGCACGAACAGCGCCGGGTTGCCATTGAAGGCATCCACGAACAGGCGTTCATAGGCAATGCGACGGTGCAAGCCGGTCGGTACCGACAGTTCCAGTTCCAGCGGCTGCAGTTCGATCGCACCCCATTCCGGCCCGGCCAGGCTGCTCATCAGACCGAGTTCGATGTTCTCCTGCGGTTGCAACTGGAAGGTCAACCGGTTGGGTACTGCGTTCTGGCGGTCCGGGCGCTCGAACAGCCAATGCGTCACCGGCTTGAGCGTCACCACGATGCGGGTGGAACGTTCGGCCAGGCGCTTGCCGGTGCACAGATGGAACGGCACGCCGGCCCAGCGCCAGTTATCGATATGCGCGGTCACCGCGACGAAGGTCTCCACGTCGCTGCCTTCCGGCGGGTGGTAGGCCTGCGCCGGCTGGCCGTTGATGGTGCCGGCGGTGTAGCGGCCGCGCACGCTGTCATGGGCGGCATGCTCGGCGGTCATCGGACGCAGCGCACGCAGCACCTTGACCTTTTCGTCGCGGATGCGGTCGGCTTCCAGCGCGGCCGGCGGCTCCATCGCCACCAGGCACAGCAGCTGCAGGATATGGCTCTGCACCATGTCGCGCAGCGCGCCGGAGCGGGCGTAGTAGGCATCACGCCCGTCGACACCTTCGCTTTCGGCGACCAGGATCTGCACCGACTCGATGTAGGTGCGGTTCCAGACCGCCTCCAGCAACGTATTGCCGAAGCGCAGCGCGATCAGGTTCTGCACCGCCGCCTTGCCCAGGTAATGGTCCAGACGGAACACGCGGTCTTCGTCGATCAGCGCGCCGATCGACTGCAGGATCTCGCGGGCGCTGTCCGAGTCGTGGCCGATCGGCTTTTCCAGCATCAGCCGGTGCGGTGCGGCCAGCGCGCCGCCCAGTGCCAGGCCCTGGCACGTGCTGATGTACAGGCCCGGCGGAATCGCCAGGTAGCTCACGATCTGGCGGGACGCAAGCTCGCGGACCGCATCGGCCACCGATTCGGCATTGCGCAGGTCCACCGAGCGGTAGTCCACGCGCTGCAGCAGCGCCTGGATCTGTTCAGGCGTAGCGATCGGCAGCGCTTCGGTCAGGCGCGGCCGCAGCACCTCGCGGAACGCATCGGTGTCGTGCGGCGACAGCGCCAGCGCACGGATGCGAAAGTCCTCCGGCAGCAGGCCATCGATGTATAGACGCAGCAGGGAGGGGAACAGGTAGCGCTGGGCAAGATCGCCGGTGGCGCCAAACAGGATCAGGGTGTTGTGCATGGACCGCGTTTCAGATTCTGGGGACATCGTTATCAGCAGCTTGTCGGAAAGGCGCCGGACGGCCGGCGGTCGGTACGTCTGTTCCTGAGCGGCACTTGCGTGCGCGCAGCAGGGGATGGACGCTGACGCCCAATCCCCGATTGTTGCAGCAACTGGCGATCAGCGGTTAGCGCCGTGGTGGAATATCTGCACCAGCGCGGTGGCATGCATGCCTGGCGCAGCGGGCTGCACCTTGGACAATGACGTTGAACTGCGTGGCGGCATGGTCCCTCCGAAGATCGATGTTGCCATGTGAAAACGATTACATGTCAGAATAAACCAATGCATTCGTTTGCAGGAAACTTCCTTGCAAACGCATGCGGCGTCACCGCCATCGGGAGGGCCGAGGGCAGGGCGCACTACTTACGTTGAGGCCGAACGATGGCGAAAGTGCAGTTGGAAGGTGTCCGCAAGGTCTACGAAAACGGCCAGGTGGCAGTGCAGGGCGCGAGCTTCGAAGTCGCCGACGGCGAGTTGATGGTGCTGGTTGGGCCGTCCGGCTGCGGCAAGTCGACGCTGCTTCGCATGATCGCCGGTCTTGAAGACATCAGCGCGGGCACGCTCAAGATCGGCGAGCGCGTGGTCAACGACGTGGCACCGAAGGACCGCGACATCGCCATGGTGTTCCAGAGCTACGCGTTGTATCCGCACATGACCGTGGCCGAGAACCTGGCGTTCGGGCTCAAGCTGCGCGGCCATCCGAAGCAGGTCATCGCCGAGCGCGTCAACAATGCCGCCGAGCTGCTGGGCCTGACTGCGATGCTGGACAAGCTGCCCAAGGCGATGTCCGGCGGTCAGCGGCAACGTGTGGCGCTGGGCCGGGCGATGGTGCGCGAATCCTCGGTGTTCCTGCTCGACGAGCCGCTGTCCAATCTGGACGCCAAATTGCGCCACAGCGTGCGCACCGAGATTGCGCAGCTGCACCGCAAGCTCGGCACCACCATGATCTATGTCACCCACGACCAGGTCGAAGCGATGACGCTCGGCCAGCGCATCGTGGTGCTGAAGGATGGCGTGATCCAGCAGATCGACAGCCCGATGGCGCTGTATGACCGCCCGGCCAATGTGTTCGTGGCCGGTTTCCTCGGTAGCCCGGCAATGAATGTGTTGCAGGGGCGCCTGGACGCGCAGGACGGCCTGCACCTGGTCATGGCCGATGGCTGGCGCGTGCCGCTGGGCCCGGCGCGGGTCGATCCAGCCTGGTTCGGCCAGGACGTGATCGTAGGCGTGCGCCCGGAACATTTGCAGCCTTGCGACGATGCGCTGCTGGGCTTCGAGGCCCGGGTCGATGTGATCGAGCCGGTCGGCAACGAAATCTTCCTCAATCTCGACCGTGGCGGTCAGCCGCTGGTGATCCGCGTCCCGCCGCAAAGCCTGCCGGCGCTGGGGCAGTCGCTGCGTCTGGCGCTGCGCAGCGATGTCTTGCACTTCTTCGATCCGGCCACCGGCCAGCGGCTGGAAGCGGCTCAGAGCAGCTAACAAACCACTGCGCAACCAGCAGACGGGCGCTGCCGGTGCCCGGAATCGGCATGTACTACCCGTACGCTGCGGTTCTGAGCGCGCTGTCCACGCCCACCTGACGACTGCTCGCGACTTTCTTAGCTGCTCTTACCGCTCCAGCCCCGGCACGATCGCGCGCGGCCGTGCGCCGTGCGCGCCGGCCTGCAAGGTGGTGTCGGCGTCCAGCGCCAGCTCCAAGGGCAACACCGCCAGCGCGAGGGTGCCAGCCACGCTCACCACCGTGCCGATCGCGGTGCCGTCCATTGCGATGGCATCGCCTGCCTCGACCACGCTATCGGTTTCCAGCAGCTGCAAGGCGCGTTTGGCTTTGCCCAGGAAATGCGTACGCGCCACGATCTCCTGGCCTGGATAGCAGCCTTTTTTGACGCTGTAGGCCTGCAGACGGTCGAGTGCCAACTGCTGTGGCGTCCACTGTTCGCGCTGGCCCTCGACCAGGCGAGCGAGCCCCAGCTGCAGATCGGCATGCCGCCATTGCGCGTCCGCGCTCGGTGCGGCGACAGGCGCTGCCAATGCATCTTCGGCATGCAGCAGCAAGGTGCGCGGCAATGCGGCGCTGCCCAGATCCAGCTCGATACGCTGCGTTCTGATATCGGCTTGCGCGGCGCACGCGTGTTCCGGTGCTGCGAAGCCGCCGAAGGCAAGCAGCGCGGCAGTGCTGATTTTCAGCTTGCGCCGGAACACGAAACGGCCGAGTTGCCCGGCGATCTCGGCCGCGTTGCCGTCAGGCAATAGCATCAACAAGTGTGCGTCGTCCTCACGCAGGAGTGCGAAGATGGCGATCACGCGCCCCTTCGCCGTCAACCACGCATTCCACTGCCACTGCCCGATCGCCAGCGCCTGGACGTCATTGGCGAATTGGGCATGCGCGAACGCCACTGCATCCGCACCGACGAGTCGGACGTATTGCATATCGTGCAGGGAGCCAAAACCCTGCGGAATAAGATTCAGGTTGTCAGCCACGGAAGGGGAGGACTAAAATCGCCAAGTTGTGAGAGCACTATGATAGGCCATCCAACCCCCACCCCAGCGCAGGATTCCGAGACGCAGCCTTCCCCTCAGGAGACGATTCCCGAGAAGAAGCCACTGCCGAAGGAGATTGGTGGACGCGACGGCCCCGAGCCAACGCGCTACGGCGACTGGGAAAAAAATGGACGCTGCATCGATTTTTGAGCAGCTTCTAGCCACAGCGGCCTAGTGCCGCCCAGCCGAGAAAACGAGCCCAGCGAATGGCGATCCGCGAACGTCCCACTTCTCCACATCTGCAGGTATATCGCTGGCAGATCCAGATGGCGACCTCGATCCTGCATCGAGCCACCGGCGTCATCCTTTCCGGAGGCGCGCTGGTCATCGCCGTCTCGTTGCTGTTGCTGATGCTCGGCGAGGACCACTGGAATTGCCTCACCCAGCAGATGGGCGCCTGGTACGGCCAGTCGTTCCTGTTCGCCTGGTCATGGGCCTTTACCTATCACCTGGCCAACGGCATCCGCCACATCGTCCAGGATTTCGGCCGCGGCTTCAGCATTCCCGCCTTCATCCGCAGCAGCTGGACATCGGTGATCGCCAGCCTGGTGCTGACCGCTGCGATCTGGGCCTATGTCCTGACCGGAGCGTCCGCATGAGCCGCTATCGCACCCCGTTGAAGAATGTCCGTGGTCTGGGCGCGGCCAAGACCGGTACCGAACATTTCGTGATGCAGCGGCTGACCGCCACGGCGCTGGTCGTGCTGGCGATCTGGTTCGTGGCGTTCGTGCTGAGCCTGCTCGGTTCCGACTACATGACTGCAGTCGCCGCGGTGTCCAAACCGTGGAACGCCGTATTGCTGGTCGGTTTCCTGGTGGCGATGTTCTGGCATGCGCAGCTTGGCCTGCAGGTCGTGCTCGAGGACTACATCCACAATTCGTTGCTGGCGCTGGCGTTGCAGACGACGGTGAAGTTCGTCGCCGTGCTTGGCGCGATCGTCAGCATTTTCGCAGTGGCGCGCATCGCGCTGGGCGGTGCCTGAGTCATCGGGCACACAGAACAGGAATCCAGATTAGATGTCCGCTTACAAGATCACTGAACACAAGTACGACATGGTCGTGGTGGGTGCCGGCGGCGCCGGCTTGCGTGCCACGTTCGGCTTGGCCCAGAAAGGCCTGCAGACGGTCTGCCTGACCAAGGTCTTCCCGACCCGCTCGCACACCGTCGCAGCGCAGGGCGGTATTTCCGCCGCGCTCGGCAACATGGGCGAAGACGATTGGCGCTACCACTTCTACGACACCATCAAAGGCTCCGACTGGCTGGGCGACCAGGACGCGATCGAGTACATGTGCCGCGAAGCGATTCCGGCCATCATCGAGCTCGAGCACTACGGCGTGCCGTTCTCGCGCACCGAAGAAGGCAAGATCTACCAGCGCCCGTTCGGCGGCATGACCACCAAGTACGGCGAAGGCCCGTCGGCGCAGCGCACCTGCGCGGCAGCCGACCGTACCGGCCATGCGATGCTGCACACGCTGTATCAGCAGTCGCTCGCGCATAACGCGCGCTTCATGATCGAGTACTTCGCGCTGGACCTGATCTTCGACGAAGAAGGCGTCTGCCGTGGCGTGCTGGCGCTGGACATGGCCGAAGGCTCGCTGCATCTGTTCCGTGCCCACGGCGTGGTGCTGGCCACCGGCGGTTACGGCCGTGCCTACTTCAGCGCAACCTCCGCGCACACCTGTACCGGTGACGGCGGCGGCCTGGTGATGCGTGCCGGCCTGCCGGTGCAGGACATGGAGTTCGTGCAGTTCCATCCCACCGGCATCTACGGTGCGGGCTGCCTGATCACCGAAGGCGTGCGCGGTGAAGGCGGCATCCTGCGCAACAGCAACGGCGAGCGCTTCATGGAGCGCTATGCACCGCATTACAAGGATCTGGCTTCGCGCGACGTGGTGTCGCGCTCGATGACGGTCGAAATCCGCGAAGGCCGCGGCGTCGGCGAGCACAAGGATCACATCCTGCTCGACCTGACCCACCTCGGCCCGGAAGTCATCAACGAGAAGCTCCCCGGCATCGCCGAGAGCGCGCACATCTTTGCCGGTGTGGACGTGACCAAGCAGCCGATCCCGGTGCTGCCGACGGTGCACTACAACATGGGCGGCATTCCGACCAATTTCTACGGCGAAGTCGTGCGCAAGCAGGGCGACGACCCGGATGCGGTGGTGCCTGGTCTGTATGCGATCGGCGAAGCGGCCTGCGTGTCGGTGCACGGTGCCAACCGCCTGGGTTCCAACTCGCTGCTGGATCTGGTGGTGTTCGGCCGTGCGGTGGCAAACCGCTGCGCCGAGACGGTCAAGCCCAACCAGCCGCACAAGACCTTGCCGTCCGATGCCTGCGACAAGGCGCTGGGCCTGCTGGACAAGTTGCGCTATGCCAACGGCTCCACGCCGACCTCGGTGATCCGCGACAACATGCAGCGCACCATGCAGTCCGACGCTGCAGTGTTCCGCACCAGCAAGACGTTGAAGGAAGGCGTGGACAAGATGGCCGAGATCTTCGCCACCTTCGAAGACGTCAAGGTGTCCGACCGCTCGCTGGTCTGGAACTCGGATCTGATCGAGACCTACGAATTGAACAACCTGCTGCTCAATGCAGTGGCGACGATCAATTCGGCCGAACAGCGCAAGGAAAGCCGCGGCGCGCATTCCCACGAGGACTTCCCGGACCGCGACGACGTCAACTGGCAGAAGCACACGCTGGTGACCGTCGACGACAAGGGTAAGTGCGAGTTCGAATATCGCCCGGTGCACATGTACACGCTGAGCAAGGACGTGGACGTGGTCCCGCCGAAGCCGCGCGTTTACTGATCGATGCGCATGCAGCGACCTACTGTTGCCCTGTCATTGCACGCCGACGCGTTCGCGCGTAGCGGCAATGCGTCGCTGCAGTGGTATCGCGACATGACGCTGGAGCAGCACCGGCCGATATCCGGCCGCTGCGCGACTGCTGCGGCAGTGGCATCCGTCATCTTTACCTTCATGCGCACGGTGCGGCTGTCGTTCGCACCGCGCATCGCCTGAGCCAACGAGAGCAGCTATGGCAGAGTTCACCCTCCCCAAGAATTCAAAGATCGGCAAGGGTAAGCATTACCCTGCGCAGGGCGCCAAGAACACGCGCACCTTCAAGGTCTACCGCTGGGATCCGGATGGCGACGCCAACCCGCGCACCGACAGCTATGAGATCGATCTCGACAAGTGCGGCCCGATGGTGCTGGACGCGCTGATCAAGATCAAGAACGAGATCGACCCGACGTTGGCGTTCCGTCGTTCGTGCCGCGAGGGCATCTGCGGCTCGTGCGCGATGAACATCGACGGCACCAATACGCTGGCCTGCACCAAGGCGATCGATGCCTGCGGCAAGGCCGAAGTGCCGATCTACCCGCTTCCGCATATGGATGTGATCAAGGATCTGGTTCCGGATCTGACGCACTTCTATGCGCAGTACGCGTCGATCAAGCCATGGATCCGCACCCAGACCCCGCCGCCGCCGGACCGCGAGCGTCTGCAGTCGCCAGAAGACCGCAGGAAGCTCGATGGGTTGTACGAGTGCATCCTGTGCGCCTGCTGCTCGACCAGCTGCCCGAGCTACTGGTGGAACGGCGAGCGTTACCTGGGCCCGGCAATCCTGCTGCAGGCGTATCGCTGGATCATCGACTCGCGCGATGAGGATACCGGTGCGCGCCTGGACGATCTGGAAGACCCGTTCAAGTTGTATCGCTGCCACACCATCATGAACTGCGCACGGACCTGCCCGAAAGGCCTGAATCCTGCGCTGGCGATTGCCGAGATCAAGAAATTGATGATGGCCCGTCGCGCCTGATCGCAAGGCACTGAGGTCTCGTGAGAGCGGGATGTGGTTCGCAGCGGCACCGGCCCTTGGGTCAGGTGCCGCTGTCGTTTTCGGCCCGCCACGCGGCGGGGTGGAGAGGTGAGATGGACGAACAAACGCTATTGAAAAAACTGCGCTGGCGTTGCCGGCGCGGCATGCGCGAACTCGATCAATTGTTCGGGCGCTATCTGGATCAACGTTGGACGCAGGCTCCCGAAGCCGAGCGCGCGGTTTTCCTACAGCTACTGGATTGCGAAGACGATAAGTTGTGGCGCTGGTTCATGGGTTACGAGGCCTGCCCCGATGTCGCCAACGCCGCACTCATCGCCGATATCCGCGCCTTGCCGGCTTGAGTGGCGGCCTTCGCGCGGGCTGATTTGCGCACTGGGCGTGTTGATGGTGCTCGCAGTGTGGGCGGTGTGGCGCAGTGGTGTGCCGCTGTGGCTGGCCGTGGCGCTGTCAGCGTATGCGGTGCTTGCAGGCGGGCGGGCGTTACGGCTGCTGTTGCGTTCGCCAGTGCGGCAATTGCTGGTTCCGTGGACGGAAACGCCCGCCAGCATTGACGGCGTGCAGATGGAAGGGCTGCAGGTGCGCTGGCGCGGGCCGCTAGCAGTGGTGTCGTGCACGCGGGCAGATGGTCGCTGCGAACGCCTGCATTTCTGGCCGGATACCCTGCCTGCAGCGCAACGACGTGAACTGCGTCTGGCCGCGCAGGCACACGCGATTTCGTCCGGGCGGCCGCAAGTGGCACCATAGCGTCCCTTTCCCGGTTGAACCGCATGTTCAAACCTATCCCGGTTGCCATCGGCTTGCGCTACCTGCGTGCCAAGCGGCGCAATGGCTTCATCTCGTTTATCTCGATGGCATCGATCCTGGGCATCGCCCTGGGCGTGACCGTGCTGATCACCACGCTGGCAGTGATGAGCGGTTTTCAGAAGGAAATCCGCGACCGTCTGTTGCAGATGGCCGCACATGCCACCGTCAGCGCAGAAGGCGCGCCGATGCGTGATTGGCAGCATGCGGTCGAGGTCGCCATGGCCGATCCGCGCGTGGCCGGCGCCGCACCGTATATCGAAACCGAATCGCTGCTGCAGGGCCCGCGCAAGCAGCCGGCCATCGTCCGTGGCATCGTTCCGGCCGAAGAGAACAAGGTGTCCGTGCTGGCCAAGAAGATGCAGCAGGGCTCGGTCGACAGCCTGACTCCGGGCTCTTACAACATCGTCATCGGCAAGGAGCTGGCGCTCTGGCTGGGCGTGGACGTGGGCGACAGCGTCGTCGTGTTGCTCAGCGATACCCAGGCCACGCCATTGGGCGCGATGCCGCGGCTCAAACGCTTCACCGTCAGCGGGATTTTCGAAGCCGGCTACAACGAGATCGATCGCGGCCTGGCCGTGGTCAACATGCAGGACCTGGCGCGCGTGTTGCGCATGGATGGCGTCACCGGCGTGCGGCTGCGGCTACACGACATGGATCAGGCCTGGAACGTCGCGCGCGATCTGGCGTTGAAGTTGCACGGCCCGTACCGGGTGAGCGATTGGACCCAGGAAAACGCCAATCTCTATCACTCGTTGAAGATGGAAAAGACCGTGATGGGCATCCTGCTGTCGCTGATCGTGGCGATGGGGGCGTTCAACCTGGTGTCGTCACAAGTGATGCTGGTGACCGACAAACAAGCCGATATCGCCATCTTGCGCACGCTCGGGTTGTCGCCGGGCGGCGTGATGCAGGTGTTCATGGTGCAGGGCTCGTTGATCGGCTTCATGGGGACCTTCATGGGCGTGATCGGTGGCATCGTGCTGACGCTCAACCTTGAACGCATCCTCGGCGTGATCGAAGCGATTTTCAGTGTCAAGTTGTTGCCCGAAGACGTGTACTACATCACCGGCCTGCCGACCGATATGCAGACCCAGGACGTGGTGGTGATCACCGTGGTGGCGTTGGTGATGAGTTTCCTGGCGACCCTGTACCCGGCGTGGCGCGCCTCGCGTACCCAGCCGGCGGAGGCGCTGCGTTATGAATGAGATCCGGGAAGCGGTTGTGCAAAAACCAGAACAGGCAACTGCGGTGATCCGCGCCGAGGCGTTGGCCAAGACCTACGCCGAAGGCAAGATGCGCACGCCGGTATTCGATGGCCTGGATCTGTCGGTGGCCACCGGCGAAACCGTGGCGATCGTCGGCGCCTCCGGTGCCGGCAAGAGCACCTTGCTGCATCTGCTCGGCGGGTTGGATATTCCAACCTCCGGCGAGGTGTATGTGGCGGGCGAGCGCATGTCGGCACTGTCCGACGCGCAACGCGGCAAGCTACGCAATCAGTCGCTCGGCTTTGTGTACCAGTTCCACCACCTGTTGCCGGAATTCACCGCGCTGGAAAACGTGATGATGCCGGTGCTGCTGTCCGGTAAGGACGTGGCCGTGGCCAAGGGGCAGGCGCTGCAACTGCTTGAATCGGTGGGGCTCGGGCATCGCATCGAACACAAGCCGAGCGAACTGTCGGGCGGCGAGCGCCAGCGCTGTGCGGTGGCGCGTGCGCTGGTCAACAAGCCTGGCTGCGTGTTGGGCGATGAGCCCACCGGCAACCTCGACGACAAGACCGCGGGCACCGTGTTCGAGCTGATGCTGGAGCTCAATCGCGCCCAGCGCACCAGCCTGGTGTTGGTCACGCACGACCGTAGTCTGGCGCGGCGCCTGGATCGCGTACTGGAGCTGCATCAGGGCAAGCTGCGCGAGTTGGCGCCGTCTGCAGTGTAAGCATTGCTAACGCGGTGGTCCGGAGACCGATCGCGTCGGCATGAGACGGTATGTATAGACATCGTTGCGGGCCAATGCGACCTGCAACGATGTGAGCGCATCGGTCACGGAATGATGCGCAATGCCCGCAGACGGGTGAACAGTTCGAAGAACGAGGCGCGGCTGTCGTAGAAGTCCATAAAGCCCAGTTCGCGGCTCTTGGTCATGTCGTTGACGCACTCGATCTCACGCCCCAGGTCGGCGTCGGTGTGCCACCACGATGCCAGTCGATTGACGTCTGCTTCCACCAGGCCGTGTTGCGCGGCCAACTCCGCCCACAGGGCAGGTGCGGTCTGGCTCATGCGTGGCTCCAGCGGTTCCGGCGTCGTGGGGCAGGGTGCAGCATCGAGTTCGAAGAACTTCGCAATTTCGCCCCACATCCAGCGCCAGCGGAATACATCGCCATTGACGGTATTAAACGCCTGATCGCGCGCAGCAGGGCTAAGCCCGGCCCAGGCAAGTTGGCGGCCGAGCAGGCCGGCGTCGGTCAGGTCGGTCAGGCTATTCCATTGTGCTTGCGAGCCTGGAAACACGAATGGTTGCCCGGTGTGCTTGCACAGCGATGCATACACTGCCAGCGTCACGCCCATATTCATTGCGTTGCTGCCGTTGGCCATGCCGATCATGGTGTGCGAGCGATGCACGCTCCAGCCGAAACCATGCTGCTGGGCATGTGCGAACAACAGGTCTTCCAGCGTGTAGTAGAAGTTTTCGCCCGGCTGGCGTGGCTCGCTTTCGCGGAACGGCGTCTCCGCCTTGCCGCTGCCGTAGTTTTCGAAAGCGCCCAGATAATGCTTGGTGCCGGTGACCAGCGCCATGTGCTGCAGCCGCGCATCGCTGAGCGCATCGCACAGATGCCGCATCATCGCGCCATTGGCTTGGACGTTCTCGCGTTCGGTGTCGCGACGCGTCCAGGTGCAGAAGAACACATGGGTGATCGGCAAGCCGCGCAGTGCGTTGCTGGTGCTTTCGGCGTCCAGCAGATCTGCCGCAACCGGAATGACGCCGTCGTGGGGGAGTGGTCGACGTGCAAGGCCGTACACGGTCCAGCCGTCGGCGAGCAGCACGTTGGCAAGGTTGTAACCGGAAATGCCGGTCACACCGACAATCAATGCAATGCCTTTACGCATGGGGGAGGCTCCTGGAAGACAATGGTGACCATAGCGCCGACGCCATGAAATCGAAGCGAATGCGAGCCAAGAGAGTGCTGACATCGCTGAGCGGGCAATTTGCTGCGGGGCATGCACCTCCATGGACGCACTGTTCTATGCATCGCGCCAGGGCATCGCGAGTGCTGCGATGCGGTTGGTGCGTGGTCGTAATCAGCGACCTTAGCGACAGTGGTCTTCCTACCCATGCCTAGGCAGACCTCTGCTGTGCGTTGAACCCTTTGCGACCTAAGCTGAAGGCGTTGAGTGAGAGGGGCAAGGATGGCGACCGGCAGCATGGAGGTGTCAGCGCGGGAAGCGCCGCCGCAGATGGGATCGGCCGTTGCCATGGCTGCGGCATTGTTGCTTGGCGTGGTGGCATGCGCCTGGTCGCCCGCACTGTTGCCGCAAATGTTGTATGCCAGCTGCGTTTGTGTGGCGCTGCTAGGCATCGGCATGACGATGTGGTGGCGTCCGTGCTGGAGCGCGCAGCTGGTGTTGCTGTCCGCCGTATTGCTCGGATTCGGGCTGATGGGATGGCAGGTGGCCAGTGCGCTGCAAGCGCAACTACTTCCGCAGGACGAAGCACGCGAGATGACCGTGCGCGGATGGATCGTTGGGCTGCCAATCGCCGAGCAGCGCCGTACCCGCTTTCAACTGCGCGTCGACGACGCTCGGGCGCAGCCTGCAGCGCTACGTGGAAAGCTCCTACAGCTGGCCTGGTACGACGATTTCGGCGCTGAGCGCATCGGCCCGCGCGCAGCGCTGCATGCCGGTGCGCGCTGGCAACTGCGACTCAAGCTGCGCCCGCCACGGGGTTTGCGCAATCCCGGTGGCTTCGATGCGGAGCGTCAGGCGCTGGCGCAGCGCATCGCCGCAACTGGCTATGTGCGCGTGCCTGCCGCCGCACACCAGGCTGCACCACCGCAAGGCGTGGATGCTTGGCGCGACAGGATGTCGCAACGCATCGCCGAGCGCGTCAGCGGCCCCTCTGCGCCGTACCTGCGTGCGCTCGCGCTGGGTGATACCCGTGGGCTCGACGATGCGGCATGGGCGACGTTGCGCGCGACCGGGCTCAGTCATCTGATCGCGATCTCGGGATTTCATGTCGGGCTGGTCGCGGCATTCTTCGCATTATTGGTCGCTGGAGTGTGGCGTTGGCAGCCGCGACTTGGCATCTTGATGCCGCGCCTCCATGCGGCATCAATCGCTGCATTACTTGGCGCTGCCGCCTACGCGGTCGTGGCAGGCCTGGCGCTGCCGACGGTACGTACCGTGTTGATGATTGCGGTGGTGGCCCTGGTCAGAGTGCTGCGGCGACGCGCCTCGACCGCCCACATCCTCGCGCTCGCCTTGTTGACGGTGTTGCTGTGGGACCCGCTCAGCGTGCTGGTAGCTGGCTTCTGGCTCAGCTTCGCCGGAGTGGCCTGGCTGGTCTGGTGCCTGCCGTCTGACGATCGCGCCATCGTGCGCGGCTTCCTGTCTGCGCAGACCGTGGCCACCGTCGGCCTGCTGCCGTTGACGGTCAGCCTGTTCGGGCAGGCATCGCTGGTCGGGCCGTTCGCCAATCTGGTCGCCATTCCGTGGTGGACCTTCGTGGTGGTGCCGCTGTGCCTGGTGGGGACCGCACTGGAAGCGATCTACCCAGGGGCCGGCGTGTGGGCGTGGCAGCTCGCGGGTTGGTGCTTCGAGCTGACCTGGCCGGGGTTCGTCTGGCTCGGGCAAACAACGGTGGCGTTGTGGTGGGTGCCGGAATCCGATGGAATTGCCCTGATCGCGGCCTTGCTCGGTGCGTTCTGGCTGTTGCTGCCGCGCGGGACGCCGGGTAAATCGTTGGCGGCGCTGCTGTGGTTGCCGTTGCTCTGGCCGGATCGCGAGCTGCCGGCCCAAAGCGAGGCGGAAGTGCAGGTACTGGATGTTGGGCAGGGCTTGTCGGTACTGGTGCGCACGCACCGGCATGCGCTGCTGTTCGATACCGGGCCGGCGGTGCGCGATGGTTTCGACGCTGGCGAGCGCGTGGTGCTGCCGGCACTACGCGCGCTTGGAGTGCGCCGGCTGGACGCCATCGTGCTCAGCCATGCCGACGCCGATCATGCCGGTGGCTATGCCGCAGTGCGCACGGGGCTGCCGGTCGCATTCACCGCTGCACCACCGGATGCGCCGCTGGACGTCAGCACCCGCTGCCACGCCGGGCAGCAGTGGGAATGGGACGGTGTGCGCTTTCGCTTTCTGCATCCCACCGCTGGGTTTCCGTATCTGCGTAATCAATCCAGCTGCGTGCTGCGGGTCGAAACCCAGCATGCGAGCGCGCTGTTGCCGGGCGACATCGACGCAATTGTCGAACGCCGCCTGCTACGCGGAAACGTCTCGGACCTGCATGCGGATCTGGTGATCGTCCCGCACCATGGCAGCGCTGATGGCTCGGATGCCAGCTTCATCGCTGCGACCGGCGCACGCCTGGCGCTGGTGTCGTCTGGCCACGGCAACAGATTCGGGCATCCGCTCGCCGAGGTGGTGCAACGCTGGCAGGCGGGCGGGGCGGAAGTGCTGGATACCGCGCAGGCCGGCGCACTCCGGGTCTGGCTGGGCGCCGATGGCCTGCGTTTGCGTGAGCGACGGCGTTGGCAGCCACGGCTATGGGATGCTGCGGAACGGCGGCGGTCGGCTGCTATCCTATCGGCCAGCGAATAGGCGGCCGCGTTGCCGGAGGAATCGAATCGTGTTGGAGCTGGTCAAGGCAGGCGGTTGGCCGATGGTGCCGTTGCTGTTGCTGGGGGTGGTTGCCCTGGCGATCGTGCTGGAGCGTCTGTGGAGCTTGCGCCGCAACGAGGTGACGCCGCCGGGTCTGGGCGAAGAGGTGCGTAACTGGGCCGCGCGCGGCAAGCTGGACCCCCCCCATATCGAATCCCTGCGCCGCAATTCGCCGTTGGGCGTCTTGCTGGCTGCCGCGCTGGACGTGCGTGGCCGCCCGCGTGAGTTGATCCGCGAACGCATCGAAGACACCGGCCGGCATGTGGTGCACCGGATGGAGCGCTATCTGAACGCGTTGGGCACGATCGCATCCGCCGGGCCGTTGTTGGGCCTGCTGGGCACCGTGGTTGGCATGATCCAGATGTTTCTGGGCATCCTCGATCACGGCGTGGGCGATGTGAATCAACTGGCCGGCGGCATCGGCAAGGCGCTGGTGTGCACCGCCACCGGCATGATCATCGCCGTGCCGGCGTTGATGGCGCATCGCTTCTTCAAGGGACGCATTGCCGGTTACATCATCGAGATGGAACAAGAAGCCACCTTGTTGCTGGACACCATGGATGGCCGCGTGGTGCCAGCAGCCGTGGCACCGGCCGCAGCGGGCGCCAAGCCCGTCACGGCAAAGGGCTGACGGATGCGCATCGGCAGCGACCGAAGCCAGGACGAGCCGCATATCGATCTGGTGCCATTGATTGACGTCATCCTCGTCCTCATCATCTTTTTCGTGGTGACCACGACCTTCGACGCACGCTCCACGCTGCAATTGCAGCTGCCGACCGCCAGCGACCAGCACACCAGCACGCCGCCGCGTTCGTTGAGCGTGCTGGTCAATGCCGACGGGCGTTATTTCATCAACGATCAGGAGGTGCTGCGCTCGGACGTGGATTCGCTCAAGCAGACCATCGCCCAGATCGCGGGCGATGATCGCGAGCAGACCGTGTTGATGCGCGCCGATGCACGCACGCCGTATCAGGCGGTGGTCACCGCGCAGGATGCGCTGGGCCAGCTCGGCTTCCGGCGTATTGCCATCGCCACCGCGCCCCCGGCCGGCGCGACGAGCACGACCGGCAAGACAAGCACCAACGGAACCCGCCAGTGACCAACTCCACCGACCGCCCGGCGCCAGTCTCATCCTGGCGCACGTACCGTCGCCTGCTGGCGTTCGCCAAGCCCTATCGGCTGCTGCTGGTCGCCGCGCTGATTGCGGCGTTGATCGAAGCGGCCGGCACTACCGGTTTTCTGGCGTTGATGAAGCCGATCACCGATGAGACCTTCATCTACAAGAATGCCGAAGTCAGTCGCTGGCTGCCGGTGCAGATCGTCCTGCTGTTCGTGGTACGTGGCGTCGCCGGCTACATCACCGATATGGCGATGGGCAAATCCGCGCGCAGCATCGCGCGCGATCTGCGCATCAAGGTGATGGCGAAATATCTGCGTTTGCCCGGCTCGCGCTTCGATTCCGAGCCGGTGCCGTCGATGCTGATCCGCCTGGGTTCGGATTCGGACCAGGTGGCGCAAGCCGCAGTGGACGCGGTGAAGGTGATGATCCAGCAATCGTTGCAGGTCATCGGCGCGCTGGCGCTGATGCTGTGGCATAGCTGGCAGGTGACATTGACCATTCTGGTGCTCGCCCCGGTGCTGGCCTGGGTGATGGACAAGGTGGCGCGGCGCTATCGGCGTATCAGCCACAGCATCCAGGAAAGCGGCGCGCTGCTGCTGCAAGCGGCCGACCAGACCCTGTCCAGCCATCAAGAGGTCAAGATCTACGGCGCGCAACAGACCGAGATGGAGCGCTATGGCGCATTGGCCGACCGCAATCTGCGCCTGGCGATGAAGGTCGAATCCACGCGCGGGATTTCCACCGCGACGGTGCAGATGATTGGCGCAATCGGCTTGTCGGCATTGCTGTTTGTGGCCGGTGCACAGGCACTGGCCGGGCGGTTGACGGCCGGCGATTTCGTCGTGCTGATGACTTCGATGCTGACGATCATTCCGGGCCTCAAGCAGCTCACCAACGTGCAGAACATGGTGCAGCGCGGTCTGGCGTCGGCTGAGCGTCTGTTCTCTGTGCTTGATAGCCCGGACGAGCCGGATCAAGGCGCCGTGCCGCTGACGCGTGCCAAGGGCTTGATCGAATTCCGCGATGTCACTGCGCGCTATCCGGGCCAGGTCAATCCGGCCTTGGCCGATGTCAGCTTTGTCGCGCAACCGGGCACGGTGACCGCGATCGTCGGGCGCTCGGGCAGCGGTAAATCCAGCCTGATCAAATTGATCCCTCGCTTCTATGAAGCCGAGGCCGGGCAGATCCTGCTCGACGGTCACCCGGTGCAGGCGTACGCGTTGTCGGATCTGCGTCGGCAAATTGCGCTGGTCGGCCAGCAGGTCATGCTGTTCGACGGCAGCATCGCCGACAACGTGGCGTTCGGCGAAATGCGTAATGCCGATGCCAGCCAGCTGGAGCGGGCGATCTTGGGCGCCAATGCGATGGAATTTGTCGCGCAACTGCCCGAAGGCCTGCAGTCGCATGTCGGCACCAAGGGTGGGCGCCTGTCCGGCGGCCAGCGCCAGCGCCTGGCAATTGCACGCGCAATGCTCAAGGACGCGCCGATCCTGATTCTGGACGAAGCCACCGCAGCGCTGGACAACGAATCCGAGCGCTTGGTGCAAGATGCTCTGCACAAGCTGATGCCCGACCGCACCACGCTGGTGATCGCGCATCGCCTGTCCACCATCGAGCATGCCGATCAGGTGCTGGTGATGGACCAGGGGCGAATCGTCGAGCGCGGGACGCATCACCAATTGCTGGCGCAGGGCGGTTTGTATTCGCACCTGCACGGCATGCAGTTTCGCGAACGTCAGGCATGAGCAAGCGCGGCACCCGCACGCCGGGTTACTGGTACGACAACACGCCGATTCCCTTGCCGGCGCGCATCCTGGCGCCAGTCTATGGCGCTGCGATCGCGTTACGACGGGCGCTGTATCGCCGCGGTTGGCGCAAGCGCCACGGCGTGCCGGTGCCGGTGATCGTGGTCGGCAACGTCACTGCCGGTGGCACCGGCAAGACGCCGCTGACGATTGCCTTGGTCTCGAAGCTGCAGGAAGCCGGCTGGACGCCTGGCGTGGCCAGCCGTGGCTACGGTCGCGATCAGGCTGCTCAAGCGCGTTGGGTCGAGGCAGACACGCCGGTGGCGCTCGGCGGCGATGAGCCGGTGCTGATCGCTTGGAAAACCGGTGCGCGCGTGCGCGTCGATAGCGACCGGCTCGCTGCAGCCCGCGCCCTGGTCGAGGCGGGCTGCGACATCGTGATCTGCGATGACGGGTTACAGCATTACCGTCTGGCGCGCGATGTCGAAATCGAAGTGGTCGATGGCCAGCGTCGCTACGGCAATGGACGCCTACTGCCTGCCGGGCCGCTGCGCGAACCGGTCACGCGCGCGCGCGATTGCGACTTCCGCGTGGTCAACCTTGGTCAGGCCAGTGCAACCGCAGCGGCGCAGGCGCCGGACGATGCCGGGTTCGGCGAATGGCAGATGCGCTTGAGCATCGACAGCGTGCAGCCGATGGACGGCAAGCGTGCGCAGCCCTTGAGCATGCTTGCCGGACAACGCGTGCATGCCGTTGCGGGTATCGCGCATCCGGAACGCTTCTTCGCGATGCTGCGTGCGCGCGGCATCGGCGTGGTGCCGCATGCGTTTCCGGATCATCACGTCTACCGCGCCGCGGATTTCAGCTTCGGAAGCCGCCTGCCGGTGCTGATGACCGAAAAGGACGCGGTGAAATGCCGTCCGTTTGCGGACGAATGGCTGTATAGCGTGCCGCTTAAAGCGGAGCTGCCGGCCGCGTTCTGGGTGAGCCTGTTGGACCGGCTGAACAAATTGGCAAGCCGGCAGGGCGTGTGAGTGCGGCGCTGGCAATGGTGCCCTTGCGGGGCGCTGCCCGGCCACCCTGTTGGGACACACCGCAAGGACGTCGATCTAGTTCTTACGTGACGGTGCGCGTGCAATGACCAGTCAGGAATCTCGTATGCATGGTCGCGGACACCGCATGCATGGAGCAGCAGCAACGTGCTGATGTAGCGCATCGCTGCTCTCACTGACTACCGCGACTTCGCTCAATCCCACAGAGACGGCATGCGATTGGGTTCTTTCGTTTCTCCACTTTTTACTGCATCCCAGAGCGCACACGTATGACACCCACCGCACCTGCCGATTTCGTCGTCGCCATCCCCGCCCGTTACGCCTCCACGCGGCTGCCCGGCAAGCCGCTGCAACGGATCGGCGATCGCCCGATGATTCAGCGTGTAGCCGAGCGTGCGTTGCTGGCGGGCGCGCGCGAGGTATGGGTGGCCACCGACGACGCGCGCATCGCTGCGGCGATCGAGCATCTGCCTGGGGTGCATGTGGCGATGACTGGCACCGCGCATCTTTCCGGCACCGACCGCCTTGCCGAATGCGCACGCATTGCCGGCTGGGACGACCAGACCTGCGTGGTCAATCTGCAAGGCGACGAACCGTTCGCACCGGCTGCCGGTATCTGCGCGGTTGCCGATCTGCTGCAGCACTCCGGCGCCGAGATGGCCACGCTGGCCGCGTCGGTGGACAACGCGCACGACCTGTTCGATCCCAACGTGGTGAAACTGGTGCGTACGGCCGGTGGCGATGCGCTGTATTTCAGCCGCGCGCCGATTCCCTGGCACCGCGACAGCTTCGCCAGCCAGCGCGACGGCGTGCCTGCAGAAGGTCAGTGGCTGCGCCACATCGGCATCTACGCCTATCGCGCCGGCTTCCTGCAGCGCTTTGCGGCTATGCCGCCCGGCATGCTGGAGCGCATCGAATCGCTGGAACAATTGCGCGTGATGGAAGCCGGTTACCGCATCGCCGTGGCAGTGACGCCCGAGCCGTTTCCGCCGGGCATCGACACCCCGGAAGATCTCGCCCGTGCACAGACGCGGGTGGCCTCGGCATGAGGGTGCTGATTGTCTGCCTGGGCAATATCTGCCGCTCGCCGATGGGCGAGGGCGCCTTGCGTGCGCAGCTGGACCAGGCGCGGCTGTCGCGGCGCATCGAAGTCGATTCGGCCGGCACCGGCGACTGGCATGCCGGCGATCCGCCGGACCCGCGCGCGATCCGCTGCGCGCGCGGGCATGGCGTGGATATCTCGGGTCTTCGCGCACGTCAGGTGACGCGTTCGGATTTCGAGCATTTCGACTGGCTGTTATGCGCAGACGGCAGCAATCTGCGCGATCTGCAGCGGCTCGCCCCGACGGCGCAGCGCAACAAGGTGGCCCTATGGCTGCCCTGGGCCGGCATCGACGAGCGTGATGACATTCCCGACCCGTATACCGGCAGCATGGATGACTTCGAGCAGGTATGGCAGCTGGTCGACGCTGCCGCGCGCCTGACCGTGGCCAGACTCACCCGCGGCTAATCGCGCTTGGGCATAATCACCCCATGAATGCCCAGCTCACCCAGGAACTGCCGGAGTTTCCCACCTGGCTCAATGCCAGGCCATCCACATTGCAGGAGCATCGCGGCCGTGCGCTGGTGCTGGCGTTCGTCAACGCCAGTTCGGTGTGGTGCGCCGAGCGCCTGGCCGAGCTCGCGCACTGGCAGGCCCGCAGTCCCGGCCGGCTGCAGGTGATCGTGGTGCAAGTGCCGCGTTTCGACAGCGAACGCCTGCCGCAACGCGCGCTTAAACAACTGCGCGGACATGGTGTGAGTGCGCCGATCCTGCTCGACAAGGACTGGGAAACCTGGCGCCGCTTCGGCATCGAATCTTGGCCCACGCTGGTGCTGCTGGATGCCTACGGCCGCGAGCGGCAGCGCCTGGTGGGCGTCACCGGCGATCTGGACAAGGCGCTGACTGCTCTGTGCGAAGGCCAGCAGCCGCCATCGGATGCCGACCTGCACGGCGTGGCCGAGCGCGATCCCGAGCCGCACCTGGCGTTGCGTTTTCCTACCGGCCTGGCCGCGACGGAAGACCGCTTGTATGTCGCCGATACCGGCCACCACCGGGTGCTCGAGTGCACGCACAGCGGACGCGTATTGCGCCAGTTTGGGCATGGCAATGCCGACCTTATCGACGGCGGCGTCGGCGAAGCGGCATTTCGACGTCCGCAGGGATTGGCGCTGGAGCGCGACCAGTTGTATGTGGCCGACACCGGCAATCACGCGCTGCGTCGCATCAACCTTCGCAGCGGGCAGGTGGACACCTTGTGCGGTACAGGCCGCTCCGGCGAGCCGGTCGAAGGCCCGCTGGCGTCAGCCGGTGCCTCTGCGCTGAACTATCCGCAAGGTCTGGCCATTGCCGACAATCAGGTATTGATCGCCATGGCCGGCGATAACCGCATCTGGAGTTATCACCTGGGCCGCGCTGCACTGACTGCACGTGCAGGCACTGGTGCCCTCGAAACGCGCGACGGCGGTGGCCATCTTGCTGCCTTCGCACAGCCGGCCGGGTTGGCGTCGGTGCAGCAGGTCGCCTATGTCTGCGACGGGCTGGGCTCGTCGATCCGCACCATGCAATTGCGCGGCGATCTGGTGCAGACCTTGGTCGGCGGGCAAGGCACCTGGCAGTTTGGAGATCAAGACGGCCCACGCAGCACGGCGCGTCTGCAATTCCCGCAGGCCATCGCACTGGCGGCCGATTCGCCGCTGTTGTGGATCGCCGACACCGGCAATGGCCGCCTGCGCTGCCTGCGTCTGGGGGGCGGTGAATTGACCACGGTCGAGTTGCCGCGCCGCTTGCACGGCCCGGCCGGTCTCGCGGTCGCTGCTGGTGCGGTGTGGATCGCAGAAACCGATGCACACGCCATCTTGCGGTACGACCTTGCAAGCGGCGCACTGAGTGATGTTTCGATAGACGAATGAACGCAAGGCCCCAAAGCGATTTCGATGGAAAAGCGTTTGCTGCGCAACTGAGCACCGCGCCTGGCGTCTACCGCATGTATGCGGGCGACGACACCTTGCTGTACGTCGGCAAGGCGGGTGCGTTGCGTAAGCGCGTGGGCAGCTATTTCAACGGCACGCCGAAAAATGCCCGGTTGACCTCGATGTTGTCGCAGGTCGCGCGCATGGATGTCACCGTGACCCGCAGCGAAGCCGAAGCGCTGCTGCTGGAAAACCAGCTCATCAAGTCGCTGTCGCCGCGCTACAACGTTTCCTTGCGCGACGACAAGAGTTACCCGTATGTGTTGTTGACGCGCGAAGACTGGCCGCGCATCGCCTTGCATCGCGGCCCGCGTGCGGTGCAGGGGCGGTATTTCGGGCCCTACACCGGCGTGACTGGCGTGCGCGAGACGCTCAGCCTGATGCACAAGTTGTTCAAGCTACGCAGCTGCGAAGACAGCGTGTTCCGTAACCGCTCGCGTCCGTGCCTGCAGTATCAGATCGGGCGTTGCAGCGGGCCGTGCGTCGACCTGGTGGCGGCGCCCGATTACGCAGAATCGGTGCGCCGCGCCACCATGTTTCTCGAAGGCAAGAGCGATCAGCTTGGTGAAGAGATCATGCAGTCGATGCAGCAGGCCAGCGAGGCGCTTGAATTTGAGCGCGCCGCGCGCTTGCGTGATCTGCTGTCATCGCTGCGCAGCATGCAGAACCGTCAGTACGTCGACGGTCGCGCAGCTGATCTGGATGTGCTGGCCTGCGCCACACAATCCAGTCAGGCCTGCGTGTTGCTGCTGAGTTTTCGCGATGGCCGCAATCTCGGCACGCGCTCGTTCTTTCCCAAGACCAATGGCGAAGACAGCGCAGACGAAATCCTCGGCGCGTTCGTCTCGCAGTACTACGCCGAGCACTCGCCGCCGCGCGAGATCCTGCTCGACCGGGAAATTCCGGAGGCCGAGTTGATCGAAGCCGCACTCAGTACGGCGGCCGAACACAAGGTGGCGCTGAAGTGGAACGTGCGCGGCGAGCGTGCCGGCTATCTGCTGCTGGCCACGCGCAACGCGCAGCTGACCCTGGTCACCGAACTCACCAGCCAGAGCGCGCAGCACGCTCGCAGCGAAGCCTTACGCGAGATGCTCGGGCTGGCCGAGCCGGTCAAACGCGTGGAGTGCTTCGACATCAGCCACACCATGGGCGAGGCGACCGTCGCATCGTGTGTGGTGTTCGATGCCAGTGGCCCGGTGCGTGGCCAGTATCGGCGCTTCAATATTTCCGGCATCACCCCGGGCGACGATTACGCAGCCATGCGACAGGCGATCGAGCGCCGCTTCCGTCGCGCAGTGGAAGAGAATGGCGTGCTCCCCGACGTGTTGCTGATCGACGGCGGCGCCGGCCAGCTGGCGCAGGCACAGGCCGCGCTGGCCGACCTCGGGGTCGAGAACGTTTTGCTGGTTGGCGTGGCCAAGGGCGAGGAACGCAGGGCAGGGCACGAGGCGCTGATCATGGCCGACGGCCGCGAGCTGCGACCGGGTGCGGCGTCGCCCGCGCTGCAATTCATCCAGCAAGTGCGTGACGAAGCGCACCGCTTTGCGATCACCGGCCACCGTGGGCGCCGCCAGAAGGCCCGCATGACCAGCAAACTTGAGGATATCCCCGGCATCGGCCCGCGGCGTCGTGCGAGTCTGCTCAAGCATTTCGGCGGACTGGTCGGCCTCAAAGCCGCTGGCGAGGCCGAGATTGCGCGGGTGGAGGGGGTCAATGCCGCACTTGCCGCGCGAATCTACGCTAACCTGCACGGGCTGGCGCTTCCCGATGCGGCAGGCGAGGCAAGTCCGTAATGAAGTTGACCATCCCCACGTGGCTGACACTGCTGAGGATCTTGATGATCCCGGTGTTGGTCGTGGTGTTCTACCTGCCTTACACGTGGACGAATGTCGCGTCCGCCGGCGTGTTCGCGCTGGCCGCCATCACCGACTGGCTGGATGGCTGGGTTGCGCGGCGCTATCACCAGTATTCTGCGTTCGGGGCGTTCCTCGACCCGGTCGCCGACAAGTTGATGGTCGCAGTGGCCCTGTTCCTGATCGTGCAAGGCCATCCCACGCCGTGGATGGCGTTCTGGGCTGCGGTCATCGTCGGGCGCGAGATTGCCGTCTCTGCACTGCGCGAGTGGATGGCCGAGATCGGCCAGCGTGCCAAGGTGCGCGTGGCGGCGATCGGCAAGATCAAGACCACCGCGCAAATGGTCGCTCTGCTTTGTCTGTTGTACTCGGTCACGCCGGGACAGATGCCCACGCATGAAATCTGGCTGGGCAACCTGATTTTCCGTGCCGGTTACTGGACGCTGGCCATTGCTGCATTGCTGACACTGTGGTCGGGGTTCCAGTATTTGCAGGCCGCCTGGCCAAGCCTGCGCGCCGATGAAAAAGCAGCGATCAGCAACAAGCCGAAAAAAATCGAAAGCAACAGTTGACAGCTATCCTGTTCGCTGTAGAATTTCGCCTCCCAAGCGGGAATAGCTCAGTTGGTAGAGCGCAACCTTGCCAAGGTTGAGGTCGCGAGTTCGAGTCTCGTTTCCCGCTCCAGATGTGGACAAGGCCCCGTGTCAGGGGTCTCGTTGTTTTAAGGCAGGATGCCTTGGGTTTGATGTTTCGGCCTGGTGGTAGAGTGGTTATGCAGCGGACTGCAAATCCGCGTACGCCGGTTCAATTCCGGCCCAGGCCTCCACATCGCACGCGCTGTTTTCTGCAGTCGGGAACGGCAGTAGGGCTAGCGCGACAAAGTGAAAAGCTGTACAATTTCGCTCCACGCGGGAATAGCTCAGTTGGTAGAGCGCAACCTTGCCAAGGTTGAGGTCGCGAGTTCGAGTCTCGTTTCCCGCTCCAAATTCAAGATGCCGTGCAATGCATCTTCAAAAAAAGGACCTTCGGGTCCTTTTTTGTTTGCTGGTGGCAGGCGCTAGGACGGATAGTGTGGCTATTGCGCGATTCGCGGATCAGCACGCGCGTCACGTGTCGTAGCAACTGTGCTGTGTGTATCAGGGAAGGAGACATCCGTGCAGACGCCTCCTGGCGGGATGACGATGCGGTCCAACGGCAGGCCGCCTGCAGTGTGTTGGTTTTGGGCTCATGCCGTCGTGCTCAGTCGCCGTTTTGATTGCGGGGCCGGGCCGTCGAAGTGTCGCTAGCCGGCGGTCCGCCTGCATGGCAGATCGACCTGATGCTGTGTGCAGTTGAGGTTAGCTGGAATCTCAATGGTGCGGTTGTAGCTATAACGCTAGCACTGCGTTCAATACCTCTTCGCACTTGGGTGCAGGAACGGACGGTATCGCGCGATAGCCGTTGCGCAGGGCACGCCCCGATCTACAGCAACTGCATCAACGGTCGTTGATGCGTGCGCAAGAGCCAGCAAGTTTCGTCCACTGGCGCCGATGCACGTCTACGCGTGCCGTCAGCTCGGCACTGGGATCAGGTGCTTGAGGAACGCACCTGTGTGGCTTTCTATGCCGCGACCTGCACACGATTTTTTGGCTGCCCTTCGAAACGATGGGCGCACTGTCTTTGCTGCGCCGTGCCGCTATGTGCGGCATCGCTGATGGCGCTAACCGTGGTCAAGCGTGACGCACGAAGAACGTGCGACGGTCGTGACGAATGGTGGGAGCTGAATGGGTGGGGCGCTAGACCCTGCGGCCAGTGAGCAATCTTGTTATCACATCGACAATCGCTCGACCGAGATCTCCAGCCAATCGAGATCAGTTTTGCGCAAAGTGGCGTCGCACGATGGCGCGGTCTGCGTCACACATGCTTGCTTATTATGATTGAGTTTTACCAGACATCATTAATAACAATACGTCGGCCATGCATATCCATCAGACGACAGATCTTCTTCTGATTGCCAGCTGAGCAGAAATGTGACGAACACACAACCATCTATGCTCAGATCTACGCGATGGCCATGAAAATCTGGTGCGAAGCAATCTGATTGATGGCACAAAGGATTTTCCTGGAAATCGATAAGAAATAAGAAGCGCCGGTCGAGTGCGCTTGCGCGACGTTTTTTGTCATTGGCGTGCTATCAATGGCGCCGCTCGACACGTGCGATACCCGCCACTGAATCCTTTTGAAGGTGCAATTACCATGATCGATACATTGATGGCATTGCCCGCGCCACTCGATAAAGTGAAATTTTCGAATAAAAAATAAGGGAATGACCTCTCGACGGTGCCAGATCTCGTTCTGGGAGGGTAACTGTGCCTCAATCAAATGGGCAGGCTGGAATATAAACAAGTAGCGCCCATCATCTCCTCTATCACTTGGGCAACAGTATTCGGTCGCCGCATTCTTCATGCGAAGCGTCACGGGACGAACTGTACCCACCGTCAAGGACTATGCAATGCAAACGACCGATCGGCCTGTCTTTCCTCTGAGCAGTCCTCAGAGAGAGATCTGGTTGGAACAACTGATGCTCGGGCAGTCGGTTTCTTCCAACATCGGTGGCTATATCGAGATCGATGGCGATATCGATGTCGGATGCTTGCAACGTGCGGCACAAACATTAGTCGATCAATGCGAAGTCCTGCGGATGTGCATAACGGACGACGTGGACGAGGAAGGAATCCCGCTGCAGTGCTTTGCTGAGACGATGCATCTGCCTGTGCCATTCGCCGATATTACATCTGTGCAGGACCGTCAGGGATGGCTGGAGCAATGGATCCAGGAGCACATGGAGACGCCGTTTCAGTTCGACGGCACGCCGCTGATGCGCCTTTCGTTGTGCCGCTTCGATGCTGGCAAGTGGTATCTGATGGTGAGCCTGCACCACATCCTGATGGATGGCTGGTCCTTGTTCCTGACGATGGAAACTCTGGGCCGCCTCTACAGCGAAATGCGTGAGGGCCGTCCGGCGACAGTGGACGTCAGATCCTACCGTGACTTCATCGAGAGCGATCGTTCCTACCAGCACTCCGCGCAGTACGAGACCGATCGTCAATACTGGCTGGCAAAGTATTCCGTGCTTCCAGAGCCCCTGTTCTCCACTGCCCCGGGGGCGATGTCCACTGCGGAGGTGTCGGGTGTCAGCGTCAACGTTGTTCATGAATTTCCTGCCGATCTGCTGGATCGACTGACACAGCTAGCCACCGAGCACGGCGTATCCCAGTTTCAGATCCTCCTTGTCGTTCTCTATGCCTACTTCTCTCGCACGCAAGAGCGTGAAGAGTTGGTCGTCGGCGTGCCGATCCTCAATCGTGCCGGTCACCAGTTCAAGAATTCGATTGGACTGTGCGCACAGATAAATCCGGTGCGCATGCGCTTCGACCCTGCGATGCCTTTCATTGATGCGGTGCGACTAGTGTCGCGAGAATTGCGCAAGGACTACCGTCATCAGCGCTTTCCTGTCAGCGAGATGGGGCGTGCCTGTGGATTGTGGAAGAGTGGTGCGACGCGCTTTTTCGAGATGGTGTTTTCCTTCGAGCAAACCGGCCACGTGTATCGCTTCGGAGTCGCGCGAGGAGCTTTTGTCAAGGCATCCAATAATCGCGAATACAATCCGTTGTCGTTGTACGTCAGGCGCAACGCCAATGACGATATTGCTTGGCTCCATGCGATCTACAACAAGGGCTATTTTGCTGCCGACCAGATAGCACAAATGACGCAGCGTCTGGTCCAGCTCATGATGCAGGTGGTGGCGCACCCGAGCCGTCCTTTGAACCAGATCGAACTATGTACCGCCGATGAGCTGGCATGCCTGGATACCTGGAGTCGCGGCAGGAAAATGCAGATGCCGGTGGCGACGCTGCCTGCGATGTTCGAGGCGCAGGTACAGCGGACACCGGATGCGGTAGCAGTGGCCTTTGGTGACTTGCGCCTGACCTATGCCCAGCTCAATGCAAGGTCGAATCAGCTTGCGCATCACTTGATTGCACTTGGGATTGGGCCGGACCAGCGCGTCGCCTTGTGCATGGAGCGCTGCCCCGAGTTGGTGGTAGCGTTGCTTGCGATCCTGAAGGCAGGCAGTGCCTATGTTCCGCTGGATCCGCGTTATCCGTCCGAGCGTCTGGCCTACATGCTGTCCGACAGCACACCGCGTGCGCTCATCGTCCATTCGGCAACGCGCGATCTGTTGGAGGACACAAACGCCATCCTGATCGATGTGGATACGCCTGAGTGGTTGCATCGGCCCACCGATACTCCGCTGGTCGCAGGGTTTGCGCCGTGCCATCTGGCGTATGTGATCTATACCTCCGGCTCCAGCGGTCGTCCGAAGGGGGTGATGGTTCCCCACGACGCCCTGAGCAACTACCTGCATTGGGCGATCGACTACTATCACCCCCGGCAAGGCGCAGTGGTGTCGTCGTCGCTTTCGTTCGATGCAACCGTCACCAGTCTCTACCTGCCTTTGCTATGTGGCGGTACCACCGAACTGCTTCCTGCGCGGGACGAGATCGAGGCCTTGTTGAAGCGAGTCTGCGCCGATCAGCCACTGTGCTTGGTCAAGATCACGCCGGCCCACCTGGATGTCTTGACGCAGCAGCTGGCTGCCTGTGGGGGTACTCCGTCGGTGTCGTTGTTTGTAGTCGGTGGCGAGGCCTTGCACGCATCGACGGTCAAGCGATTGCGTCAGCTTGCACCTCATGCGCGCGTGGTCAATGAGTATGGGCCGACCGAAACGGTGGTCGGATGCGTGGCGTATGAAATCCCACTGGATTGGGACGCAGGCACATTGGCCACCATTCCGATCGGGCGGCCGATCGACAATATGCGTGTCTATCTGCTGGATGCGAATAGGAAGACGGTTCCTGTTGGCGTGGCCGGAGAACTCTGCATCGCTGGCAGCCAGGTCACGCGTGGCTATCTCAATCGTCCAGAGTTGACCGAGCAACGCTTCGTGGTCGATCCATTCGGCACCGGGCCAGAGCAACGAATGTATTGCAGTGGCGACCTGGCGCGCTGGATGCCCGACGGAACGCTCGAGTACCTCGGGCGTAACGATGACCAGATCAAATTGCGTGGTTTTCGGATCGAGCCCGCGGAGGTGAGCTCCAGGATCCTGGACAACCCGTTGGTGGCCGATGCGGCGGTGGTGATTCACACTGCGGCGTCGGGAGAAAAATGTCTTGTGGCGTACTACGTGAGCGATGCGCCCGAGGTGACTGCCGAGCGTCTGCGCCAGCAGCTTCAGCAGCGGCTTCCCGATTACATGGTGCCTGCGGTTTACATCCGCATGGACCTGTTGCCGATGACACCCAATGGCAAGTTGGATCGTCATGCCTTGCCTGCGCCCGATGTACAGGCGTATGCCCAGCAGGGGTATGTGTCGCCTGAGGGGCCGACCGAACAGTTGCTTGCCGTTCTATGGAGCGATGTCCTGAAGATCGAGCAAGTCGGTCGATACGATCACTTCTTCGAGCTTGGTGGGCACTCCCTTTTGATCGTCGCGTTGTTGGAGCGGATGCGACAGCACGGCCTTGAAGCCAATGTAAAGTCCCTGCTTGCTCGACCCACCGTGATGGGGATGGCGGCGGCGGTTGGCGCCAGTCGCGACGAGGAGATTCCCGAGCCGCGCATTCCAGAAGGGTGCGACCGCATCACGCCGGATCTGCTGCCGCTGGTGGAGCTGTCACAGCAAGCAATCGATACCATCGTCAGCACGGTGCCCGGTGGTGCGCGCAACGTGCAGGACATCTATCCGGCGGCACCACTGCAGGAAGGCATTGCCTACCATCATTTGACAGCGACTCAGGGCGATCCCTATCTGCAATATGCGCTGTTCGTTTTTTCGGATCGGGCTCGCCTTGATGCATTCGCAGCCGCGCTCCAGTGCGTGGTCGCACGTCACGACATTCTGCGTACTGCGTTGATCTGGGAGCAGTTGGATGCGCCGCTCCAGGTGCTCTGGCGGCAGGCGACCGTGCCGATGATCGAGATTGCGGTGGGTCCTGCTGAGGAGGATGTCCTACAACTGCTGCGTGCCCACCTGGATCCGGCGCGCCAGCAACTCGATCTGCGGCAAGCTCCCTTGCTGCGTCTGTGCTATGCCTACGATGCCGTCGGCCAACGTTGGGTGGGCGGGCTACTGTTCCACCATTTGGTCGGAGATGCTGCGTCCCTGACAGGGTTGCTGGAAGAGATCGACAGCCATCTGCGCGGAGACGGCGCACGATTGCCGCCGCCGTTCCGGTATCGCACCTACACCATGCATGCCCGCCGCGATCAGCACGCAGAGGAGCACGCGCGCTTCTTCAAGGAAATGCTCGGCGATGTGTGCGAGCCGACCATTGCATTCGGGTTGCAGGATCAAGGTGTGGTTGACCAGCAAGTGCGCAAGGCAGTCATCCAGATCGACGCCTCGATTGCGCAGCGGTTGCAAGTACAGGCGAGGCGATTGGGGGTTAGCGTTGCCACGTTGTGTCACGTCGCCTGGGCGCAGGTGCTTTCCGCAGCGTCGGGGCAGCAGGACGTGGTCTTCGGCACCGTCATGCTGGGGAGAACGCAGGGAAAAGAGATCGAACGTGCCATCGGAATGTTCATCAACACGTTGCCGATCCGGGTTCGCTTGGGTCGGGCCAGCGTGCGTGCCGTCATCAAGCAGACGCATGCCTGGCTGAGTGAACTCTTGGCGCATGAACACGCTTCGCTGTCGCTCGCGCAGCGTTGTAGCGGCACGTCCACACAGCGCGTGTTGTTCAATGCCTTGTTCAACTATCGCCGGCTGAGTCGGGCCAATCTCAATGGCACCGTGCTGCAGGCGTGGCCGGGCATTGATGTTCTGGGGGGAGAAGAACGTAGCACCTATCCGGTGAGCCTCTCCATGGATGATCTTGGCGATGGTTTCCAACTAACGGCGCAGGCATCGGCAGACGGCGTGCCCGCCAGAATGTGTGCCTACATGCAAACCGCATTGCAGCAGCTGGCCGACGCGCTCGAGCATGAGCTGGAAACGCCGATCAACCAGCTATGCGTGCTGCCGCAAGCAGAGCGCCAGCGTTTGCTGGACTTCAACCTGCAGCATCGCGTGCCGGAGCGGATGGACACCGTGCACGGGCTGTTCGAGCGGCAGGTCGCGGCGACACCTGAGGCGGTGGCGCTGGAGTGCGACGGCCAGCGCCTGCAGTACCGCGAGCTGGATACGCGGGCCAACCAGCTGGCGCATCGGTTGCTGCAACTGGGCATCGGGCCGGACGAGCGGGTGGCGATCTGCGTGCAGCGCAGTGCGGAGCTGATCATCGGCCTGCTGGCCATTCTCAAGGCGGGCGCAGCCTATGTGCCCCTGGACCCGACCTATCCGGCCGAGCGGCTGGCGTATCTGTTGCACGACAGCGCCCCGCGTGCGGTGCTGGTGCATGCGCCCACCCGCTCGGCGCTGGGCGCTGCGGCGCTGCCATTGATCGACATCGACAATGCCGCCGTGAGCGAGCTGCCGTGCACCAATCCGCAGGTTCCCGGCCTGACCGCCGCGCACCTGGCGTATGTGATCTACACCTCCGGTTCCAGCGGCCAGCCCAAGGGGGTGATGGTCGAGCATCGGCAGCTGGCGCAACTGGTGGCGTGGCACACGGCGGCCTTCGGGGTGGGCGAGGGGACGCGCAGTTCCAGCCTGGCCGGTCTGAGCTTCGATGCGGCGGCCTGGGAGATCTGGCCAAGCCTGTGCAGCGGTGGCGTGCTGGTGATGCCCGGCGCCGCGCACAGTGGGGATGTGGCGTCCCTGCTGCAGTGGTGGCGTGCGCAGGAGCTGGATGTGAGCTTCCTGCCCACGCCGATCGCCGAGCATGCGTTTGCTGCCGGCATGACGCCCCAGCGTCTGCGGTGTCTGTTGGTCGGTGGCGATCGTCTGCGGCAGGTGCCCGAGGGCCTGCCGTTTAGCGTGTACAACAATTACGGTCCGACCGAGACGACGGTGGTGGCCAGCAGCGGCGTGGTGCCCCCTGGCGTGCCTAATCCGTCCATCGGTCGACCGCTGCCGTACCTGCGCGCGTATGTGCTCGATGCCCAGGGGCAGCTTGCGCCGTTGGGTGTGGTGGGCGAGCTGTATCTGGGCGGTGCGGGAGTGGCCCGCGGGTATCTGGGCCGTGAGGCATTGACGGCCGAGCGCTTCATCGGCGACCCGTTTTATCCGGGCGCGCGGATGTACCGCACCGGCGATCTGTGTCGCTGGCTGGACGATGGCCGGCTGGACTATGTCGGCCGCAACGATGCGCAGGTCAAGATCCGTGGCCGACGCATCGAGCTGGGCGAAATCGAAGCGCATCTGCTGGCCCATCCACAGGTGCGCGAAGCGGTGGTGCTGGCCCGCGAGGACGTGGCGGGCGAGCGGCGGCTGGTGGGGTATGTGATCGCCACCGCCGAGGCGCCGACAGCGGACCACTTGCAGCGGCATTTGCGCGTGCACTTGCCGGAGTACCTGGTACCGGAGGCCTTTGTGCCGCTGGACGCGTGGCCGCTGACGGCCAACGGCAAGCTGGATCGGCACGCATTGCCTGCGCCCGATGCCGCGCAACGCAACGTGCAGACGTATGTGCCGCCGGCCAATGCGCTGGAGCAGCAGCTGGCCGAAATCTGGCAGGCGGTGCTGGGGGTGGAGCGGGTCGGGCGCCACGATAATTTCTTCCAGCTCGGCGGGCACTCCCTGCTGGCGGTGACGCTGGTGGAGCGGCTGCGCCAGCAGGGTCTTGGCATGGATGTGCGGGCACTGCTGGGACAGCCCACCTTGGCGGCAACGGCCGCAGCGCTTGGCCGCAGCCAGGAACTGGAGGTGCCGCCGAACCTGATACCGGCCGGCTGCGCACGCATTACCCCGGAGCTGCTGACACTGGTGGAGTTGTCGCAGGCCACGATCGACCGCATCGTGGCCACGGTGCCGGGTGGGGCGGCAAACGTGCAGGACATCTATCCACTGGCGCCGCTGCAGGAGGGGGTGTTGTATCACCATCTGATGGCGCGCCAGGGCGATCCCTATCTGCAGAACATGCTGCTGTCTTTCGATCGCCGCGATCGCCTCGATGCCTTCCTAAAGGCGCTGCAGCAAGTGATCGATCGCCACGATGTGTTTCGCACAAGCATTGTGTGGGAGGGCCTTGCTACCCCGGTGCAAGTGGTATGGCGAACTGCCGCTCTGCCGATCTTCTCCTATGTTCCGCAGCCGGATGAAGACCCTCTGCAACACCTGCGTGATCGCTTCGATCCGCTGCATTACCGTCTGCCTCTTTCCAGCGCGCCGCTGCTGCAGTTCCACCATTGTTACGACGCGACCAGCGACCGTTGGGTCGGTCTAGTGTTGATCCATCATCTGGTGGATGACGCGGCGACCATGCATGTGCTGCGTGCGGAACTGCATGCCCATCTACTGGGGCAGACGCAACACCTTGCAGCGTCGGTTCCTTATCGCAATTACGTCGCACATGCACGCAACGCGCAACTGCGCGGGGATCAGGAAGCGGTCTTTCGTCAGCTTCTGGGCGACATCGAGGAACCCTCGTTGCCCTTTGGGCTGGCTGAAGTTCACGGCGATGATCTACCGGTCGGCGGGGCGTCGCTTGAACTGAATTCCGGGCTGAGTACGCGCTTGCGCCGGTGCGCTTCGCATCTTGGTGTCACGCCAGCCAGCTTGCATCATCTCGCCTGGGCAAAAGTGGTCGGGCAACTGTCTGCAAAGGATGACGTCGTGTTCGGGACGGTCCTGCTGGGACGCATGCATGCAGGCGCTGGTGCCGATGGTGCGATGGGCATGTTCATCAATACCTTGCCGATGCGTGTACGGCTGGGGCAGCAATCGCTGCAGGCAGCCATCCGCGACGTGCATGCCCAATTGAACAGCTTGTTCGCACATGAGCATGCTGGTCTGAGCCATGTCCAGCGGTGCAGTGGAGTGTCGCCACCGCAGCCGCTGTTCAGTGCGTTGCTCAATTATCGTTCGCGCCGTCGATCGGCTGAGGCAGTGGATTCGTTGGCGCCGTGGCCAGGTATCACCGTGTTGCAGACGCAGGGAGTCAATCACTACCCGGTGGTGCTCGACGTAGAGGAAATGGATGACGGGATTCGCCTGACGGGGTATTTGCCAACTGGGTATAGCGCACTACGGCTGTGCAGCTACATGCAAACCGCATTGCAGCAGCTGGCCGACGCGCTCGAGCATGAGCTGGAGACGCCGATCAACCAGCTGTGCGTGCTGCCGCAAGCAGAGCGCCAGCGTTTGCTGGGCTTCAACCTGCAGCATCGCGTGCCGGAGCGGATGGACACCGTGCACGGGCTGTTCGAGCGGCAGGTCGCGGCGACACCTGAGGCGGTGGCGCTGGAGTGCGACGGCCAGCGCCTGCAGTACCGCGAGCTCGATACGCGGGCCAACCAGCTGGCGCATCGGTTGCTGCAACTGGGCATCGGGCCGGACGAGCGGGTGGCGATCTGCGTGCAGCGCAGTGCGGAGCTGATCGTCGGCCTGCTGGCCATTCTCAAGGCGGGCGCAGCCTATGTGCCCCTGGACCCGACCTATCCGGCCGAGCGGCTGGCGTATCTGTTGCACGACAGCGCCCCGCGTGCGGTGCTGGTGCATGCGCCCACCCGCTCGGCGCTGGGCGCTGCGGCGCTGCCATTGATCGACATCGACAATGCCGCCGTGAGCGAGCTGCCGTGCACCAATCCGCAGGTTCCCGGCCTGACCGCCGCGCACCTGGCGTATGTGATCTACACCTCCGGTTCCAGCGGCCAGCCCAAGGGGGTGATGGTCGAGCATCGGCAGCTGGCGCAACTGGTGGCGTGGCACACGGCGGCCTTCGGGGTGGGCGAGGGGACGCGCAGTTCCAGCCTGGCCGGTCTGAGCTTCGATGCGGCGGCCTGGGAGATCTGGCCAAGCCTGTGCAGCGGTGGCGTGCTGGTGATGCCCGGCGCCGCGCACAGTGGGGATGTGGCGTCCCTGCTGCAGTGGTGGCGTGCGCAGGAGCTGGATGTGAGCTTCCTGCCCACGCCGATCGCCGAGCATGCGTTTGCCGCCGGCATGACGCCCCAGCGTCTGCGGTGTCTGTTGGTCGGTGGCGATCGTCTGCGGCAGGTGCCCGAGGGCCTGCCGTTTAGCGTGTACAACAATTACGGTCCGACCGAGACGACGGTGGTGGCCAGCAGCGGCGTGGTGCCCCCTGGCGTGCCTAATCCGTCCATCGGTCGACCGCTGCCGTACCTGCGCGCGTATGTGCTCGATGCCCAGGGGCAGCTTGCGCCGTTGGGTGTGGTGGGCGAGCTGTATCTGGGCGGTGCGGGAGTGGCCCGCGGGTATCTGGGCCGTGAGGCATTGACGGCCGAGCGCTTCATCGGCGACCCGTTTTATCCGGGCGCGCGGATGTACCGCACCGGCGATCTGTGTCGCTGGCTGGACGATGGCCGGCTGGACTATGTCGGCCGCAACGATGCGCAGGTCAAGATCCGTGGCCGACGCATCGAGCTGGGCGAAATCGAAGCGCATCTGCTGACCCATCCACAGGTGCGCGAAGCGGTGGTGCTGGCCCGCGAGGACGTGGCGGGCGAGCGGCGGCTGGTGGGGTATGTGATCGCCACCGCCGAGGTGCCGACAGCGGACCACTTGCAGCGACATTTGCGCGTGCACTTGCCGGAGTACCTGGTGCCCGAGGCTTTTGTGCCGCTGGATGCGTGGCCGCTGACGGCCAACGGCAAGCTGGATCGGCACGCATTGCCTGCGCCCGATGCCGCGCAACGCAACGTGCAGACGTATGTGCCGCCGGCTAATGCGCTGGAGCAGCAGCTGGCCGAAATCTGGCAGGCGGTGCTGGGGGTGGAGCGGGTCGGGCGCCACGATAATTTCTTCCAGCTCGGCGGGCACTCCCTGCTGGCGGTGACGCTGGTGGAGCGCATCAAGTCGGAAGGCATCGACTCCGATGTCCGCACGCTGTTTGAACAGCCCACATTGGCCGACTACGCCGCCGCTATCGAACAAGTGGAGATTGTCCTGTGAGCGTCGTCGACTTCATGCAGTCGCTGAAGAAACAAGGCATTGAACTGGCAGCGCAGGAAGGGCGGCTGGTTGTACGCGGCAACAAGGCGGCGCTCGATCAGGCCTCGCTGATGGAACAATTGCGTCAGCACCGGGCAGCGCTGATCGAATTGCTGCAAGACCTGGCGGCCGCCGAAGCCGGTGCAGACACCGGCACTCAGGCCTCTGGCGAGCCGGCGCCATGCCCTGCATTTTGCCCGGAAGGTCTGAGTCAGGAGGACATCGACCGCATCCTTGCCACCGTGCCCGGCGGCAAGGACAACGTGCAGGAAATCTACCCGCTCGCGCCATTGCAAGAAGGCGTGCTTTATCACCATCTCTCCGCCGAACAAGGGGACGCCTACTTGCTACGGGCGCACTACGTTTTCGCGGATGAGTCGCGGCTGCAAGCATTCGCCAATGCGTTGCAACAGGTGATCGATCGTCACGATGTGTTGCGGACAAGCCTGGTCTGGCAGAGCTTGGAGGCACCGATGCAGGTGGTATGGCGAAAGGCGCTACTTCCGCTGGAGCAGATCGAGTGCGACGCGGACCAGGGCGATGTGTTGTTGCAATTGCAGCAGCGCTTCGATGCGCGGCGCGTGCCGTTGAACCTGAGTCAGGCGCCTCTGCTGAAACTGGTGTGCGCCCACGATCCGGCCAATCAACGCTGGGTCGGGATCCTGCTGTTTCACCATCTGATCCTGGATCATCTATCGCTGCAAATACTGCGTCATGAGTTGCAAATGTGCCTGCTCGGTCGCGGGCAGGAATTGCCTCCCTCGCTGCCATATCGCACATATGTGCTGCAGGCACGCGCCAGTGTTGCGGAGGATCGGCACCGCACCTTTTTCACGGAGCGGCTGGGTGATGTTGACGAGCCCACCTTGCCGTTCGGTCTGGCAGAACTACCGGGCGACGGCGCGGCGATCCAGGAAGCATGCATCCCGCTCGACCCGCAGCTCGCTGTGCGAATCCGGCAGCAAGCGCGCCTGTTTGGCGTCACGGCGGCGAGCCTGCACCATCTTGCCTGGGCACAGGTGCTGGCGCGGACCTCCGGGCGTTCCGACGTGGTCTTCGGTACCGTGCTGATGGGGCGCATGCAGGCCGCCAAGGGCGCCGGCCTGGCAATGGGGCTGTTCGTCAACACATTACCGATTCGGCTTCGGGTGACTCAGCCGGTTCACCTGGCGCTGCGGCAGACGCATGAAGAACTGACTGCGTTGATGGCCCACGAATACGCCCCGCTGAGTCTGGCACAGCGATGCAGTGGGATCGCTGCCCCGGCGCCGTTGTTCAGTGCGCTGTTGAACTATCGCCATAGCCCGCACACGCAGCAGTCGGAGCAACAGGCATGGCGCGGAATTGAGGTGTTGCACGCCGAGGAGCGTACACATTATCCGCTGACGCTGAATGTCGACGACCTCGGAGATGGGTTTGCGCTGACCGCGCAGGTCCCGCCGATGATTGGCGCTGAGCGCATCTGTCATTATATGCATGCTGCATTGTCGGGCCTTGTCGATGCATTGGAGCGCACGCCCGAACAAGTCACTGCGCTGGTAGACATTCTGCCGCATGCAGAACGGCAGTGGTTGGTGGCGGGTTGCAACCTGCCTTATCCAGAGTCCGCGCAGACGCCGCTATTGCATCAACGCTTCGAAGCGCAGGCGTCAGCCGAGCCTGACGCGGTTGCCGTACTGTTCGAGCAACAGCAGATTACTTACGGACAGCTCAATGCTCAGGCTAACCGGATCGCGCATGCGTTGATCGCGTTGGGAGTGCGCCCGGATGATCGCGTGGCGCTCTGCCTGCAACGCGGGATCGGCATGATCGCCGGCATGTTGGCGATCCTCAAGGCCGGCGCCGGATATGTGCCGGTGGATCCTGCTTCACCTCAACAGCGGTTGGCCTTTATCCTCGAGGACAGTGCGCCGGCTGCGCTGGTGACCGACGCTTGCACGATTCCGTCGTTGCCGCCGGTATCCTGCCCAGTCGTCGATCTTGGTCTTGAAGGCGCAGGGCATCACGAGCTGGTGGGTCAACCGCAATCCAATCCAAGCCTGGCAGGCTTATCGCCACAGCATCTGGCGTATGTGATCTATACCTCCGGTTCCACCGGCAAGCCCAAAGGGGTACAGGTCGAACACCGCAACGTCACGCGGCTGTTCTCGGCGACGCAAGACTGGTTTGGCTTTGCTGCCAGCGATACGTGGGCGTTATTCCACTCCTTCGCTTTCGATTTTTCGGTCTGGGAAATGTGGGGCGCGCTACTGTACGGGGGGCGCTTGCTGATCGTGCCGCAGCAGGTGACGCGATCACCGCAGGATTTCTACCGACTGCTCTGTCAGAGCGGGGTCACCATCCTCAATCAGACGCCGAGCGCCTTCTTCCACTTGATCGATGCGCAGCAGGACGAACAAGAAGACCATCGTCTGCGTCTGGTGATCTTCGGAGGCGAAGCGCTGGATCCGCGCATGCTCAGGCCTTGGTTCGCTCGCCCGCGCAATGCGGCCACGCAATTGGTCAATATGTACGGGATCACCGAGACCACCGTGCACGTGACGTATCGTCCGCTGTCGGCGACAGACGCAATCAATGGCGGCACCAGTCCGATCGGTAAACGCATTCCAGACCTTCGTGTGTACCTGCTGGACGCGCAGCGACAACCCGTGCCGGTCGGCGTGGCGGGCGAACTGTATGTGGGAGGTGCCGGTGTCGCGCGTGGCTACCTTAACCGGCCTGAGTTGACCGCTGAGCGCTTTCTGGATGATCCGTTTCATCCAGGCGCGCGTCTTTACAAGAGCGGCGATCTTGCCCGATGGCTGCCGGATGGCCAGCTGGAATATCTCGGCCGCAACGACGAGCAGGTGAAGATCCGCGGCTTTCGCATCGAGCTTGGCGAGATCCAGGCAAAGTTGACGGCGCATCCGCAGATACGCGATGCCCTGGTGACGGCACATAAAGATATTGCCGGCCATCAGCGGCTGCTGGCGTATGTGATCGCTCATCAGACACAGGCGGCGCCAACGCCGGAGCTGTTGCGCCAATGGCTGTCGGCGACGCTGCCGGACTACATGATTCCCAGTGCGTACGTGCCACTGGAAGCATGGCCGCTGACCTTGAATGGCAAGCTGGATCGCAAGCAGTTGCCGATGCCATCGGAAGACGCACATGCCAGGCATGCCTACGATGCGCCGCAAGGTGCGGTGGAGACGTTGCTGGCTGGCCTGTGGACGCAGGTGCTACAGGTGGAGCGGATCGGCCGGTACGATAATTTCTTTGCACTGGGCGGCCATTCGCTGCTGGCGGTGACCTTGATCGAGCGGATGCGTCGCCATGGGCTCAGCACCGATGTGCGGGTATTGTTCGGCCAGCCCACGCTGGCAGCGATCGCTGCAGTGGTTGGGAACACGCAGGAAATCGTGGTTCCCGACAACTGCATTCCTGCGACCTGCGACCGCATCACGCCGGAGCTGCTGCCATTGGTCGAGCTGTCGCAGACTGCGATCGACCGCATCGTGGCGCTTGTGCCTGGCGGTGCAGCCAATGTGGAGGACATCTATCCGTTGGCACCGCTGCAGGAAGGCATGCTGTATCACCATCTGACTGCGCAGCAGGGTGACCCGTATCTATTGCGTTCGCAGTTCGGCTTCGCCAATCGCTCCCGGTTCGAGGCCTTCGTCCAGGCACTGCAGCAGGTGATCGATCGCCACACCATTCTGCGCACCTCGATCTTCTGGGAGGGACTGACGAAGCCTGTCCAGGTGGTCGCACGTCGCGCCAGTCTGCCAGTCGAGACGATCGCGCTCGATCCTGCGCAGGGCGACGTCGCAGGCCAGCAGCGTGCGCTTTACGATCCACGCGGCTATCGCCTGCCTCTGCACAGCGCGCCGCTGTTGCGTCTGTTCGTTGCCGAAGACGGTGAGACGGGGCAACTGGTGGCAACGTTGCTGTTTCACCATAGTGTGCTCGACCACATGGCACTGGAGGTGGTGCGCGAAGAGATGCAGGCCGTGCTGTCCGGCGTACCGGAGCGGCTGACATCTCCGATGCCGTATCGCAATTATGTCGCTCAACTCCAGCTCGGAGCGAGAGATGATGCGCACGCGGATTTCTTCGCCAGGATGTTGAAAGACGTCGATGCGCCGACGCTGCCGCTGGGCTTGTGCGATATTCAAGGCGATGGCAGCGACATCGAACAAGCGCAATTACGCTTGGACGATACATTGAGTACCGCACTGCGCGTGCAGGCCAGAAAGGCCGGCGTCAGTGTTGCCAGCCTGCATCATCTCGCCTTCGCGCGGGTCGTCAGCTTGCTGTCAGGGCGCGAGGACGTGGTGTTCGGTACCGTGTTGCTGGGCCGCATGCAGGGCGGAAGCGGTGCTGATCGCATGCTGGGGGTATTCATCAATACCTTGCCGCTGCGCTCGAATCCGCGCAGCGCGACTGTGCGCACTGCGTTGGCGCAGATGCATGACAGCCTCAGTGAATTGCTCGCCCATGAGCATGCAGCGTTGGCCCTTGCACAGCGCTGCAGCGGTATCGCAGCACCGATGCCGTTGTTCAGTGCCTTGTTGAATTATCGGCACACCGCCAGTGCGGCAGGCACAGACGACGATGCGGCGTGGCAGGGCATCACTGTTCTGGAGGCCGAGGAGCGCAGTAACTATCCATTGGTGCTGAGCGTCGATGATGTGGGTGATGGTTTCCAACTGAGTGCGCAGGTGTCAGCCAGCGGTGCCGCCACTCGCCTTTGCGATTACATGCAAACCGCATTGCAGCAGCTGGCCGACGCGCTCGAGCATGAGCTGGAGACGCCGATCAACCAGCTGTGCGTGCTGCCGCAAGCAGAGCGCCAGCGTTTGCTGGGCTTCAACCTGCAGCATCGCGTGCCGGAGCGGATGGACACCGTGCACGGGCTGTTCGAGCGGCAGGTCGCGGCGACACCTGAGGCGGTGGCGCTGGAGTGCGACGGCCAGCGCCTGCAGTACCGCGAGCTGGATACGCGGGCCAACCAGCTGGCGCATCGGTTGCTGCAACTGGGCATCGGGCCGGACGAGCGGGTGGCGATCTGCGTGCAGCGCAGTGCGGAGCTGATCATCGGCCTGCTGGCCATTCTCAAGGCGGGCGCAGCCTATGTGCCCCTGGACCCGACCTATCCGGCCGAGCGGCTGGCGTATCTGTTGCACGACAGCGCCCCGCGTGCGGTGCTGGTGCATGCGCCCACCCGCTCGGCGCTGGGCGCTGCGGCGCTGCCATTGATCGACATCGACAATGCCGCCGTGAGCGAGCTGCCGTGCACCAATCCGCAGGTTCCCGGCCTGACCGCCGCGCACCTGGCGTATGTGATCTACACCTCCGGTTCCAGCGGCCAGCCCAAGGGGGTGATGGTCGAGCATCGGCAGCTGGCGCAACTGGTGGCGTGGCACACGGCGGCCTTCGGGGTGGGCGAGGGGACGCGCAGTTCCAGCCTGGCCGGTCTGAGCTTCGATGCGGCGGCCTGGGAGATCTGGCCAAGCCTGTGCAGCGGTGGCGTGCTGGTGATGCCCGGCGCCGCGCACAGTGGGGATGTGGCGTCCCTGCTGCAGTGGTGGCGTGCGCAGGAGCTGGATGTGAGCTTCCTGCCCACGCCGATCGCCGAGCATGCGTTTGCCGCCGGCATGACGCCCCAGCGTCTGCGGTGTCTGTTGGTCGGTGGCGATCGTCTGCGGCAGGTGCCCGAGGGCCTGCCGTTTAGCGTGTACAACAATTACGGTCCGACCGAGACGACGGTGGTGGCCAGCAGCGGCGTGGTGCCCCCTGGCGTGCCTAATCCGTCCATCGGTCGACCGCTGCCGTACCTGCGCGCGTATGTGCTCGATGCCCAGGGGCAGCTTGCGCCGTTGGGTGTGGTGGGCGAGCTGTATCTGGGCGGTGCGGGAGTGGCCCGCGGGTATCTGGGCCGTGAGGCATTGACGGCCGAGCGCTTCATCAGCGACCCGTTTTATCCGGGCGCGCGGATGTACCGCACCGGCGATCTGTGTCGCTGGCTGGACGATGGCCGGCTGGACTATGTTGGCCGCAACGATGCGCAGGTCAAGATCCGTGGCCGACGCATCGAGCTGGGCGAAATCGAAGCGCATCTGCTGGCCCATCCACAGGTGCGCGAAGCGGTGGTGCTGGCCCGCGAGGACGTGGCGGGCGAGCGGCGGCTGGTGGGGTATGTGATCGCCACCGCCGAGGCGCCGACAGCGGACCACTTGCAGCGGCATTTGCGCGTGCACTTGCCGGAGTACCTGGTACCGGAGGCCTTTGTGCCGCTGGACGCGTGGCCGCTGACGGCCAACGGCAAGCTGGATCGGCACGCATTGCCTGCGCCCGATGCCGCGCAACGCAACGTGCAGACGTATGTGCCGCCGGCCAATGCGCTGGAGCAGCAGCTGGCCGAAATCTGGCAGGCGGTGCTGGGGGTGGAGCGGGTCGGGCGCCACGATAATTTCTTCCAGCTCGGCGGGCACTCCCTGCTGGCGGTGACGCTGGTGGAGCGGCTGCGCCAGCAGGGTCTTGGCATGGATGTGCGGGCACTGCTGGGACAGCCCACCTTGGCGGCAACGGCCGCAGCGCTTGGCCGCAGCCAGGAACTGGAGGTGCCGCCGAACCTGATACCGGCCGGCTGCGCACGCATTACCCCGGAGCTGCTGACACTGGTGGAGTTGTCGCAGGCCACGATCGACCGCATCGTGGCCACGGTGCCGGGTGGGGCGGCAAACGTGCAGGACATCTATCCACTGGCGCCGCTGCAGGAGGGGGTGTTGTATCACCATCTGATGGCGCGCCAGGGCGATCCCTATCTGTTGCAGGCACAGTTGGCCTTCGACGACAAACCGTGCCTGGACGCGTTCGTCGCACTCCTGCAGCGCGTGGTCGATCGACACGACATCCTGCGCACCAGTGTGGGCTGGGAGGACTTGGCTGCGCCGGTGCAGATCGTCTGGCGACAGGCACGTGTAGTTTGCGATCAGGTGCAGTTGAACCCGGACGATGGAGATGTGCTGGAGCAACTGCAGGTGCGATTCGATCCATGCCAGTACCGTCTCGCTCTCACCCATGCACCCTTGCTGCAATTGCATTACGCGCAGGATCCGCACAACGGCAGGCTGGTGGCGTTGCTGCTGTTCCATCACATCGTGCTGGATCACACCGCACTGGCGGTGATTCGCGAGGAAATGCAGCACCTGTCCGCGGTCGGTGACGCCGGCCTGCCAACGCCCACGCCCTATCGTACGTATGTGACCCAGGCGCTGCGGGGCAAGACCCAGGAGGAGCACGAAACCTTCTTCAGGCAATGCCTGGGAGACATCGATACGCCAACGCTGGCCTTCGACACAGAAGATACGCCCGGCCATCTGCAACCGCTGCAGCAGTCCGACGTGCTGCTCGATCCCATGCTCGCCAGTCGGCTTCGCCGGCAGGCGCGAGATCTGCATCTGAGCGTCGCAAGCCTGCATCACCTGGCCTGGGCGATGGTGCTGGGATCGGGCGTGGGTCGCGATGATGTCGTCTTCGGCAGCGTCTTGCTCGGGCGCATGCAGGGCGGCCCTGCTGCCGATCGCGCCTTGGGCATGTTCATCAATAGCCTGCCGATCCGGGTCAGGCTCGATGCGCCTGCCGCGGCCGCCGCGCGGCGCACCCACGATACGTTGACGGCGCTGATGGCACACGAACATGCATCGCTGGCATTGGCGCAGCGCTGCAGCAGCATTCCCGCTTCGACGCCGCTGTTCAATGCATTGCTCAATTATCGGCATAGTCCGCCGCTGCCGGCAGACGCAGCGACATCCGCTGCCTGGCATGGCGTGCATGCACTTGGCAGCAGCGAGCGCACCAATTATCCGCTGCTGCTGAACGTGGATGATCTTGGAGACCAATTCGCGCTGAGCGTGCAGACCCGTGCGGACATCGGTGCCGAACGCATGTGCGCTTTCATGCAACGCGCACTTGCGCAGTTGGTCGATGCGCTCGAGCAATGCTCGGACCTGCCGGTCGGTCAGCTGTGCGTGCTGCCGGCCGACGAACTCGGACAGCTGCTGGACACCTTCAATGCCACCGATCGCGACTATCCACATGCACAGACCGTGCATACGCTGTTCGAGCAGCAGGCGGCACTGACGCCGGAGGCGCCAGCCGTGATCGATGGAGCGCATCGGTGCAGTTATGCAGCGCTCAACCGCAAGGCCAATCAGCTCGCGCATTACCTGATCGGCCTGGGGGTAGGGGCTGGCCAGTACGTGGGCATTCGTCTTCCACGTTCGCTGGAGTTGGTGGTCGCGCAATTGGCCATCAACAAATGTGCCGCAGCGTATCTGCCGCTGGATGTGCAGTCGCCAGACCAACGTTTGCAGCAGATTCTCGATGAAAGCACGGCGCGCTGGGTCGTCACTCGTAGCGACCAGCCGCTTCCCGATGGTGCTGCACGATTGGACATGGATCTGCTCGACTTGAGCGCATCGCCCACGCACGATCCGCAGTTGTCCCAGTCCAGCGAGTCGGACGCCTATGTGATGTACACCTCCGGCTCGACCGGTGTTCCTAAAGGCGTGCGGATCGCGCATCGGGGCATCAATCGGCTGGTGTGCAACAACGGCTATGCCAAGTTCCAGCCCGGCGATCGGATGGCCTTCGCTGCCAATCCGGCCTTCGACGCCAGTACCCTGGAAGTGTGGGCGCCGCTACTCACCGGCGGCTGCGTAGTGGTGATTGCGCAGGACATCGTGCTGTCGCCAGACCGGCTGCGGGAGTGTTTGCAAAACCAGGCCGTCAACGTGCTGTGGCTGACGGCCGGGCTGTTCCATCACCACGCACCCGTGTTGCTGCCGGCCATTGCGCAGCTGCGTTATCTGATCGTGGGCGGTGATGTCCTCGACCCGGCAGTGGTAGCGCGGGTGTTGGCCGAAGGGGCGCCGCAGAGGTTGCTCAACGGGTACGGGCCGACCGAGACCACGACCTTCGCAACCATCCACTGCATCACCGAAGTCTCCGGCCCCATTCCGATTGGCCGTCCCATCGGCAATACCCGTGTCTATGTGCTGGATGCGCATGGCATGCCGCTGCCGATCGGCGTGGCGGGCGAGTTGTACATCGGCGGCGATGGTGTGGCGCTGGGATACCTGCATCAACCGACGCTGACCGCCGAGCGGTTTATTGCCGACCGCTTCAGCGGCAAGGCGGATGCGCGCCTGTATCGCAGTGGCGATCTGGTGCGCTGGCGGGCAGACGGTGTGCTCGAATACCTGGGCCGCACCGATGGGCAGGTCAAAGTGCGCGGTTTCCGTGTTGAAGTGGGAGAAATCGCGTCCGCGCTCCAAACGCATCCGGCGGTTGCGATTGCGGCGGTTGTGCAGCGTGAAGATGTGCAGGGGTCGAAACAGCTGGTGGCTTACTACCAGGCAGACGTGGCAGCGAACGTCGCTCATGATGCACAGGCGTTACGCATGCATCTGCTGACCCGCGTACCGGATTACATGCTGCCGTCTGCGTATGTGCAGATGGAGCAGTTGCCACTGACCGCCAACGGCAAGCTGGATCGGCATGCCTTGCCGCTGCCGGCACGCAATGATCATGCTGGCCACGACGACACGCCGCCACAAGGCGAGCTGGAAACATTGCTCCATACGCTGTGGTCGCAGTTACTTCGCATCGATCGCATCGGGCGGTACGACGATTTCCTCGCACTGGGCGGTCATTCGCTGCTGCTGGTACGCCTCAATGGCCTGCTGAAGCGGGCAGGGACGGCGGTGCCGTTATCTGTGCTGAGTGCGCATACCAGCCTGGCGGCGATGGCGACAGCGATCGAGCGGTGGCGGGAGACCTCAACGCCGCCGGGCGTGGTCACCGTGCGGATGGGCGGCGACAAGCGCCCGCTGTTTTTGGTACATGACTTCAGCGGTCTGGATCTGTATTTTGCGCCACTGGGCAAGCACATCGCTCCGGATGTGCCGGTCTATGGGCTGTCCGCTGTTGCGTTGGGCGCGCCCCAGCCACGTACCGTGCAGGAACTTGCGGCGCGTCTGTTACGTCATCTGCGCGCGGTGCAGCCGCACGGACCTTACCGGGTTGCCGGCTGGTCATTCGGCGGGCTGTTGGCGTACGAGATTGCCACCCAATTGCTCGCTGTAGATGAGCTGGTCGAATTCGTTGGTTTGATCGATACCTATCATCCCTCGCAACTCGATCTCGGCCCAGCCTACCTCGATCCTGCGCACGCGCCGCAGCGCCTCCTGCTGCAGCACTGCCTGGCCGCGCTGCCGGATGATGAGCAACGTGCCTCTGCCCAGGCCAACCTGCAGGCGCTCGCGGCGCAGGTAAGTCAGTGGGAAGACGCGGCGTTGATCCGGCTGTGCCGCTCGCGCGGCTGGTTGCCGTCCGCGTGGGCCGACCAGGACGACGACAGCCTGCTGCAATCGCTGGCGCGCGAGTTTGCGCACGGCTATGCACAGCGACACTACCTGCCGATGGCCATCCATGTGCCGGTCCATCTGTTCGCTGCGGCGCAGGCCCTGGCGCCCCGCTCGGCCAGCGATGCAGCGCTGGCATGGCAAACGTTGCTTGGCGCAGACATGCTGACCTGTATCAGCGTGCCAGGCGATCACCACACGATGCTGCAAACGCCGTACGTCGCTGTGTTGGGTGCGGCGATCAGCCAACAGCTGGAAGCCAGTCAGCAATCGCTGCCTCGCGGTCCGCAACTCCACGTGCCCTTGACCCGTATCCAGACCGGAGCCCTGCAGCAGCAAGTGGTGGTGTGCGTGCCGGGAGCGGCGGACAACGTTGCCGGATTCGTCGATCTTGCCGCTGCACTGGGCGATGCCTGGTCGGTCTACGGTCTGCAGCCACGCGGATTGCAGCGTGGCCAGCTCCCGCACGGCACTGTCGAGTCCGCCGCAACGGCCTATGTTGCGTGGATGATCAAGGAGCTTCCCGGCCATCCGATCCATCTGCTCGGTCATTCGTTTGGCGGCTGGGTGGCCTTCGATCTGGCCCGCCAGCTAGCTGCACATGGGCGCACCGTCGCATCGCTGACGCTGCTCGACGCCGAAGCGCCCGGCGGTGATGGTGCAGTTGGCAAGCCTTACACCGCCACCGCCGTGCTCGAACGCCTGATCGAGTCGCTGCAGCTCTTCAGAGGGACGCGTCTGGGGATTGATCCACTCCTGTTCCCGACGCTGGACCACGCGCAGCAATTGGAGCTGGTTCGGGCAGGCATGGTGCGTGTGGGACTGTTACCGCATCGGGCGCCGCCCGATGCCATCCATGGCGTGGTGCAGGTCTTTGGGACCGCACTGCGCACGGTCTACCGCCCTGCTTACCGCTACCCGGGCAGCCTGCGCCTGGTGCTGGCCGACCATCCATTGCTGGATGCGGCGGACAACCGTACCCAGCACGAGAAGCAGGCTGCAGGATGGCGGGCGCTGGCAAGCGAATTGCGCATCTGGCATGCAAGCGGCGATCACTTCAGCATGGTGCGCGCTCCGCATGTGCATGAGCTTGCGCGCTGGTGGAGTCAATCGGTTCGTTCAAACGGGTCCGACGAACGACGCATGGAGTCCTCCGCCTAGCGCGCCTTGCAGCGAACTCCGATGGCAGTGTGACTGCCCTGTTGCGTGGAGCGCGCCACGCGCAGGGTTGGGCAAGCGCGGTGCTCGCCAGCGCATTCTGGAGGTTGGCGGAACAGCGTTATCGCGTGGACAGGTCGCGCCATGCCGGCGCCCACGGGGGGAAGGCAACCGTGGGGCGCTTTGCCTGCAAGATCGGTGTTCCTGCGTAGACGCAGTCACCAGACGCGGTAGGTGACGACCGTTTGCGGATCGACCCAAGCGAAGCCGACAGGGCACAGATGACCCGCCGGCAGCGACGGGCAGAGCGATTCGCAAAGCCTGAGCTGGAGATAGCCGGCCGCCACGTCCACACCTGTGACCTGCGCCGCCGAGAAGTCGAAGTAGCGTCCGACAGCTGCAAAACTCGCCTTGAACAGGCTTTCCTTCGCCGAAAAAACCAGCGTCAGCAATGCACCCAGCGCCAAGTCGCCGGCATCGTGCAAGGTCTGCAGCAAAGCCAGCTCCGAGGCGTTTACCACCGTGGCCCGCAACGCCGCTTGGGCATCGGGGCTTGCCAGGTGTTCCAGATCGATGCCGATGCCACGCCACCGATCGGCAGGCGCGACGGCGGAAATGGCCAGCCGGTGACTATGGCTGATGCTGCCTGCGGCAGTTTTCGGCCACACCGGCTCGCGTGCGTCGCCGGTTGCGATCTGCACGGTGTCAGGGTGAGTGACCAGGCCTTGCTGATACAACGCGTGGCGAGCGGCGAGTCTGCCGAAGAAGTATTCGGCTTGGCGCTTGCGAACGCTGCGAACGATCGCAGGCGGGCAGGCGATTGCGCACCGCGCGAACGTATCAGGGGAAAACTGATCGCTGGCAAAGTCCATCACCTGAGCAACCAGATGTTCGCCTGCCAGACACGGCAGGGCAGATTGCCAGTGCGCGCGCAGGCCAGGCACAGCGCCGTGGGCGGCGCATTCGGGCGCTCTTCGCTCTAGTAGCACGGCAGCTGCTGACGCTTGCGATGCATGTCGGCCAACGCCTGCAGCGTGGGCAACGCCCTGCGCTTGGTCGATCTGGCTGTCGTCATCACCACTGTCTTTGCGTCGCCACGTTGATCGTGCGTTCTCAGTCGCGGCTTAATTTGTGCCCGGGGCGGGGGTCGAACCCGCATAGCCTCACAGCTGAGGGATTTTAAGTCCCTTGCGTCTACCAATTTCGCCACCCGGGCCTTGCGATAGCGTGCCTGATTGCGCGGCGATTGTGAATCTTTGTGGCGGACAGCCTGCACTGCCTGGCTTGCTTCGGCCTGCGTTATGCTGCCGCCGCATAGCGCGCCGCCACCGGCGGCGTACCACCCCAAGGAACCGCATGTCCGGCAACAGGCTTCTCGCACCGCCACAAGGGCGCATCGCCGTCATCGGCTTAGGCTATGTCGGCCTGCCGTTGGCGGTTGCCTTCGGGGAGCAGCGCGACACCCTGGGCTTCGACATCGATACGCAGCGCGTTGCGCAATTGCGCGATGGCCACGATGCCACGCTGGAATTGGACGATACCGAGTTGGCTGCGGCAACGCAGGTGCGCTACACCGCAGACGCGACCGATCTGGCCACGTGCAGCATTTTCATCGTGACCGTGCCGACGCCGATCGACAGCTTCGAGCAGCCGGATCTGGAGCCATTGCGCAGCGCCACGGCCTTGATCGCCGCTGCACTCAAGCCTGGCGATCTGGTGATCTACGAATCCACGGTCTACCCGGGAACCACCGAAGAAGTCTGCGTGCCCTTGCTCGAAGCAGCGTCCGGACTGAGGTTCAACCACGATTTCTTTTGCGGCTACAGCCCCGAGCGCGTCAATCCCGGTGATCGCCAGCGGCGTCTGCGCGATATCCGCAAGATCACTTCCGGCTCGACGCCCAACGCCGCTGATGCGGTCGACGCGCTGTACGCCAGCATTATTACCGCTGGCACCTGGCGCGTCCCGTCGATGCGCGTGGCCGAAGCGGCAAAGGTGGTCGAGAACATCCAGCGTGACGTCAATATCGCGCTGGTCAACGAACTGGCGTTGATCTTCGACAAGCTGGGAATCGACACGCTCGATGTACTCCAAGCCGCAGGAACCAAATGGAACTTCCTGCCGTTTCGTCCTGGCCTGGTCGGCGGGCATTGCATCGGAGTGGACCCGTATTACCTGATGCACAAATCCGAAAGCGTGGGCTATCACCCGGACCTGATCCACACCGCGCGGCAGGTCAACAATCGCGTCGGCCGACATGTCGCCGAGCGCGTGTGCGGCATGCTGGCCATGCGGGGCGTCGCGCTCGCGCAGGCAAGGGTGCTGGTGCTGGGCGCTACCTTCAAGGAGAACTGCCCGGATCTGCGCAACAGCCGCGCCCTGGAATTGGTGCAGCTGCTGCAGGCCGCGGGTGTGCGCGTGGATACCTGCGACCCGTGGGCAGACCCGGCGGAGGCGCTGCAGCACAGCGGTGTGCAGCTATGCGAGACGCCAGAAGACGGTGCCTACGATGCCGTGGTGCTGGCGGTGGCGCATGCGCAGTATCGCGACTACGACGTCGCGCGCATCGCCGCGCTCGGCAAACCAGGCGCGGTGGTCTACGACGTCAAATCTGTTTGGCCGCGTGCGGCTGTCAGCGATCGCCTGTAGCGCGCCTGTCGTGCTGATCGAGCCACTGTATCGCGCCCCGCGCGGCGCGTAAGCCGCTGGCGAAACAGGCGGTGAGCAGGTAGCCGCCGGTCGGCGCTTCCCAATCGAGCATTTCGCCAGCACAAAACACGCCAGGTTGCGCGAGTGCCATCAGCTGATCGTCCAGCGCTTCCAGCCGTACGCCGCCTGCCGAACTGATCGCTTCGGCCAGCGGGCGCGTCCGCAACAAGCGCAGCGGCAACTGCTTGAGCGTGCGTGCGACCAACGCAACATCGTCGCCCGCCTGCTTGCCGAGATGTTCGTAGAGCAGGGCGGCCTTGACGCCATCGATGCCGACCTGGCGACGCAAATGCTCGCTGAAACTGCGCCCCTTGCGTGGCTGATCCAGTTCTGTACGTACGCGATCGAGCGGCCGGCCGGGAATCAGATCCAGCACGAGCTCGGCCATACCCTGCGCCTCGACCTGCTCACGCAGGTCCGCGGCCATGGCATAGATCAGGCTGCCCTCGATGCCGTCCGCTGTGGCCACGCATTCGCCCTGCAATGTGTGCTGCACGCCATGACGATCTTGCCAGTGGGCAATGACCGGCTTGAGCGGAGCACCTGCATGACGCTGCGCGAAATGCGCGCTCCAGGCGATATCGAAGCCGCAGTTGGCTGGCATCAAGGGTGCAACCGTAATGCCGTGTTGTTGCAGCGCTGCTTGCCACTGCCCATCGGAACCGAGCTGCGGCCAGCTGCCGCCACCCAGCGCCAACACGACGGCATCTGCGTTGCGCTCGACCGCGCCGGTGGGTGCGTCGAAACGTAGTGCGCCGTTCTCGTTCCAGCCCAGCCAACGGTGTTGCACATGAAACATGACGCCCTGTTCCTTGAGCCGACGTACCCAGCCACGCAACAAGGGTGCCGCCTTGCGGTCCATCGGAAAGACCCGGCCGGAGCTGCCGACGTAGGTGTCAACCCCCAGCCCGCGTGCCCAGTCGCGCAGCGCTTCTGCGTCGAAGTCTTGCAACCATGCTGCAACCGGCTGCTGGCGCTCGCGATAGCGTTGTGCAAACAGCGGCATCGGATCGGAATGGGTGAGGTTCAAACCGCCTTTGCCGGCGATCAGGAACTTTCGTCCCACCGAGCCCTTGGCCTCGTACAGATCCACTGCCAAGCCTGCCGCGCACGCCGCTTCCGCCGCCATCAAGCCGGCCGGCCCGCCGCCGATCACGGCCAGCCGCCGCCTGCTTAGATCCGTCATCGTTCTGGCACTCAGCGCGGCTGCACGCCCAGCAATTCCACATCGAATACCAGCGATGCGCCGGGCGGAATCACACCGCCTGCGCCGTTATCGCCGTAACCGTAATCGGGGGGAACCATCAAGGTGCGCTTGCCGCCGACCCGCATGCCGGCAACGCCATCGTCCCAGCCGCGGATGACTTGGTGGCCGCCCAGCACAAACTGAAACGGCTCGGCGCGATCCAGCGAGCTGTCGAACTGCTTGCCATGTTTGTCGGCGGCTTTTTCGTCGTATAGCCAGCCGGTGTAGTGCACGGTGACCATTGCCCCTGGTGTGGCTTCTGCGCCGGTACCCAGCGTGCGGTCGATCCGCTCGAAGCTGGCGATGGTGCCACCGGAGGGCGGCAGGGCGGGCGCGCAGCTTGCGAGCAACAGGGCGGCACAGAGCGTCAACAGAAGGCGCATGGCAGGGTCCATGGAGAAAGGCGCCATTATCGCACCTGGCTCCCGTTATCATCGCGCCATGGCCAAGCTGCTGCTCAATCTGCGTAATGTTCCCGACGACGAAGCCGACGAGGTGCGTGCGCTGATGTGCGAGCAGGGCGTGCAGATCTATGAAACGCGCCCAAGCAATTGGGGGATTTCTGCAGGCGGCATCTGGCTCAGTGACGATGCCGACTATCCGCGCGCCAAGGCCGCGATGGATGCCTACCAGGCGCAACGCGGCGCAGTTGCGCGCGCCCAGCGTCAGGAGGAGCTTGCAGCCGGCACTGCGGAGACGTTTGGCGCCTTGCTGCGCAGGCGGCCGCTATTGGTGCTCGTCACGCTGATCGGCATGCTGGTGGTCGCCTCGCTGGTGTTGCTGCCGTTTCTGCTCTTGCGCGGCTGAGCGCATGGCTTGAATTCGGATGTGAGGGTGCTGTTGCACCGGGTCGCACGTCCATTCACAGCGCTCGCTAGCGGCTGCCTGCGGCTTTAAAATGTCGCCATGATGACCAATACCGCCGCCTACCAGTTCGTCACCATCCAGGATCCGCAGACACTTGCTGCACACGTGCTTGCGCAGGCCGAACAGCGGGCGCTGAAAGGGTCGGTGCTGATTGCCGAGGAGGGCATCAACCTGTTCCTGGCAGGCGATGCCGAGCAGATTGGCGCGTTCTACGTCTGGCTGCAGGCCGATGCGCGTTTTGCGCAGATGCGGATCAAGTACAGCGAGAGTGCGCATCAGCCGTTCGCAAGGCTCAAGGTCAAGGTCAAGCCGGAAATCATCAGCTTCCGACGCGACGATGCATCGCCGCTGCAAGGGCGTGCGCCTTCGGTGACGCCTGCCGTGCTGCGCGAGTGGTTGCGTAACGGGCAGGACGATCGCGGCCGCCCGTTGGTGCTGTTGGACACGCGTAACGCGCAGGAAGTGGCGTACGGCACGTTCCAGGGGGCGTTGACCCTGCCCATCGACAAATTCACCGAGTTGCCTGGCGCCCTTGAACCGCATCGTGCCGCACTGGCCGACGCCACGGTGGTCAGCTTCTGCACCGGCGGCATTCGCTGCGAAAAGGCCGCGCTATGGATGCAGGCCGATGGCATGGACAACGTGTTGCAGCTGGAGGGCGGAATTCTGGGCTATTTCGAAGAGGTCGGTGGCGAAGGCTACGACGGCCGCTGCTTCGTCTTCGATGAACGCGTCGCGCTGGATCCCGAATTAAAGCCCTTGGTAGACGCCGAACGTCCCGTCGAGACAGGGAAAATCTGACCGGGCGCGACTGGCTTGTCCGATGCATCGGACGTGCGAGCGCCTGCATCATCAGTGCACGGCGCAGCATTGCGGACTGCGACATCGCGCCACACGCACGTCACGCATGCTCTCGTGACGTGTTCTGACGCTCTAACTTCAACGTAATACGTCGCATCGAGCTTGCCCTGAATTATTCACGGAGATAGGCTGCACCAGCCAGCCGCTAGCGAGGACAACAAGGATGACCATCAGAGTTTTTCTGATCGACGATCATGCACTCGTGCGTACAGGCATGAAGATGATTCTGTCCAAGGAAGTGGATGTCGATGTAGTGGGTGAGGCAGAAAGCGGCGAAGCCGCGTTGCCACAGATTCGTCAACTCAAGCCGAACATCGTGCTGTGCGATCTGCATTTGCCTGGCGTCAGCGGTCTGGAAATCACCGAGCGCATTGTCAAGGGCGATTACGGTACCCGCGTCATCATTGTTTCCGTGCTCGAAGACGGACCGCTGCCAAAGCGTCTGCTCGAAGCAGGTGCGTCTGGCTATGTGGGCAAGGGCGGCGACGCGCACGAGCTGCTGCGCGCGGTACGTGAAGTCGCGCTGGGACGGCGTTATCTCGGCAACACGATCGCGCAGAACCTGGCGCTATCCAATCTGGAAGGTGGCGGCTCACCGTTCGATGCATTGTCCCCGCGTGAGCTGGAAGTGGCCTTGTTGCTGACCCAAGGCCTGCGCCAGGAAGACATCGCCAAGCGCTTGAACCTCAGCGCCAAGACCATCAATACGCACAAGGCACGCTTGTTCGAAAAGGTCGGCATCCAGGACAACATCGCGCTGGCGCGGCTGGCCAACCAGTACGGTCTGACCGATCCCTCCAGGGTGCTGTGAGCTGTTGCCTTGAATGTGGCCAAGCGCCTGCGTCGCGCGGCGAGGTCAGGTTGAACGCCATCTCCTGGCGCGGCTCATCGCGTACTGACGAATGGCGCGCATCGGTCCTTCAGCGGCGTCAGTTGGATTGAACCAACGCACGTAGCTGCGTCAGGACCAGTCTTTCATGTGCGCATGCTGGGCTGAATGAAGGCGGTGTGCGGCTGCGGCTTTGGCCGTTAGCATGGCGACGCACTGCCTGCAAACAGCTCTCCCGCAGCAATGGTCGGATGCAGCCGCAGGTTCTGCCGTCGCTGAATTCCCGGCTCGGCAGAGATTTCTTGCAGCCACTCCAGACGAGCGGTCCACGCCAGCAGCCTGTCTATCAGCTTGCAGCAGCTGATGCGCTGGGTCGGCGCAATGTCACTGGCATCCGGTCGAACGTAGTGCGTGGAAACCTTGCTTGGATCTCGATAAACGCGTCTGCCGTGCAGTCGTTTGCAGGCGGTACATAAAAACACAGCGGCCCGAAGCCCGCTGTGTTTGATGCTGACATGGCGTGTGACTTCACACGCCAGCCTGGTCGATCACCTACGCATCAGTGATCGCCACGCGGTTTGTTGCTGTCATCATCCTGCGCCTTGTCGGTCTCGATCGATGGGGCAACAGGCTTTACTTCGGACACAACCACCGTCGGCTTGGGCTTGTCTGCCTCCAACTCCTGCGCTGTGGCAGGTGGCGCCGGAGGCTCGCTGGCCGAGGTCGCTGACGTCGCAGCATCGGTCGGGCTCAACGCATCGAGCATGGTTGTCTGCACCGGGGCATACGGCTTGTGCACGGGCGTAGCGTCGGCACTCGGGCTGGTCTGCACGACGGCCGATGTAGCAGTCGCTGCGGCTTCGGCCGATGGCGCCTTTGGAGCAGACGGTTCGGCGTGCGGCGAGGCCACCGTGACTACTGCGGCCTGCGAAGCCGGCGTCGCTGCTACAGCTGCCGATAGATTGGCAGCAGGCGTTGCAGCTGCCTTCTGCACCGTTGCCGCTTGCACCGCAGGCGTTGCAACGTCCGCCGAAGCAGCGCGCTGCTGCTGGTCGGCCATCGGTACCGCAGCCTTGTCGGCGTCAGCACCAGCGGTTGCCGATACGGAAGGCAACCGCTGGTGCTGGGCGCTTGCCGGAGCCTCGTTTGTCACAGGCGTTGCGGCAGTTGGTACCGGAGCCGACGCAGCGGCGACCGGTGCGGTCGATGCCGTCTCGGCGACGGGAGCCACAGGCGGTGCCGGCGTGGATGCCACGGGTGCCGACGCAGCAACGGGTACCGGAGTAGCGGGGGCTTGCTGCGCGACCGGAGCCGAACGCTGTTCCACTGCTTGCACTGCCGCAACATCAGCGTTGACGGCCGTCGACGCGATGGCAGCGGGCGCGGGCTTGGCAGGTGCATCTGCGGCCACGGTCGGCGTCGCAGGGCGCTCGTGGTCTGCCTCAGCCGTGGCACCGGGTGTTGCTGCTGGCGGCTGCGCTGCCGGCACGGTGTTGGAAACCGGCGCAGTGGTTGAGGACGTGTCGCTGCCGACGTGCGGCTCCGCACGCTCCTTGGGAACCGGGCGCGGCTTGGCGGCTGCCTGTGCAATGGGTTCGGACTTGGCGCGCACCGCAGGTGTCGGTGCGTCGTCATCGAAGTCGAATTCAGGCTGGCCGGCGCGCGGTGCGGCAGAGGCCTGCGCATGAGTACCAGCGTCGTCACCTTCGCTGTCGCCATCGAGATCGTTGTCGGCATCGCCGTCCAGATCGTCGCCTTCCAGACCATCGGCGCTGGCGCCGCCTTCGCCGTTGGCACCAGCGCCACGACGACGGCGACGGCCACCACGACGACCGCGGCGGCGACGGCTTCCGCCTTCGCCATTGGCTGCATCGTCGCCCGCGGCATCCGGGGTCGGCGCAGCCGCACTTGCGTCGGCACCGCGATCAGCGGTGGACTCGCTCACCGTGACGTCAACCGGATGCGCCTGCGCTGCTTCGTTCGCGTTGATCTGCGCAGTGGTAGGTGCAGCCGCATCGGCAATGGCAGCCACCACGCTCGACGTCGCCGCTGTTGCGGCAGTCGAGGTGACCGTCTGTGCTGCTGCAGTGCCTGCATCCTGCCGTGCCGGACGCGGCTGACGTTCGGCTGGCGCGCCGTCCTGCTGTGCAGGTGCACGCGGTGGACGCGGCGTCTGGTTCTGCGGCTTGGACTTCTGCTGCTGAGACTGCTGCGGCGGCTGTTGCTTCGGTACCTGTGCTTCATTGCGCGGCGGCTTGGGCACCTGCACCTGTTGCTGCGCCTGTGCACCGTTCTGCGCGCCCTGGCCGCTGGCCGGCTGGCGGCGCTCGTCACGGCGTTCCTTGTTGGCGCCATTGCCACTGCCGCCATTGCCGCGCTGCTGGTTGCCACCATTGCCGCCGTTACGGGCATCGCGGCCATCGCGACGTTGACCGCCACGCTCGCCGCGTTCGTTCCGGTTATTGCGGCCGGCATCGTTCTGACGCGGGCGCGGAGTCGACTCGGGAGCAGGAGCGACCGGCTCGACGCCGCCGAAGATGCGCTTCAACCAGCCAACCACGCCGGTGACCGGTGCCGGAATCGGCACGGTCACCACCGGTGCCGGAGCGGCGACAGGCGCCACCGGGGCAGGAGCCTCTTCACGCACCGGCGCCGGCTGGCTCGGCTTGATCGAAGTCACTGCTGGAGGCGCCGGGATGTTCAATTGCGCCTTGGTCAGCGCATGCACCGGCAGCTTGCGCGGGGTGCCGCGCTGGTAGCTCGGCTTGCCGCTGTCTTCGCCCAGCTCGTTCTCGCGCAGGCGCGTGACTTCGTAGTGCGGGGTGTGCAGCTGCTCGTCGGCGACGATGATGATCGGCGACTCGTGGCGCTGCTCGATCTCACGCAGCGCGCTGCGCTTTTCGTTGAGCAGGTAGTTGGCGATTTCCACCGGGGCCTGGACCAGCACCTGTCCGGTGTTTTCCTTCATGGCGTGCTCTTCGGCCACGCGGATGATCGACAGCGACAGCGACTCGACGCTGCGCATGCGGCCATGGCCATCGCAACGCGGGCAGACAATCTGGCTAGATTCGCCCAGGCTCGGACGCAGACGCTGACGGCTCATTTCCATCAGGCCGAAACGCGAGATGCGGCCCAGCTGCACGCGGGCACGGTCGTACTTGAGCGCGTTCTGCAGCTTGTTTTCGACTTCGCGCTGGTGCTTGGACGAGGCCATGTCGATGAAGTCGATGACCACCAGGCCGCCGAGGTCGCGCAGGCGCAGCTGGCGAGCCACTTCTTCGGCCGCTTCCAGATTGGTCTGGAACGCGGTTTCTTCGATGTCGCTGCCCTTGGTGGCGCGGGAGGAGTTCACATCGACAGCGGTCAGCGCTTCGGTCTGGTCGACCACGATCGAGCCGCCCGAGGGCAGGCGCACGTTGCGTTCATAGGCGCCTTCGATCTGCGATTCGATCTGGAAGCGGTTGAACAGCGGAATGTCGTCGGTGTAGTGCTTGAGTTTGCGCAGGCTCTGCGGCATCACCTGCTGCATGAATTCCTGGGCGTCGGCATACAGCTCCGGCGTATCGACCAGGATCTCGCCGACGTCGGCGCGCAGGTAGTCGCGCAGTGCGCGGATGATCAGGCGCGATTCCTGGTAGATCAGGAACGCGGCCGGCTTGCTCAGCGCAGCCTCGGCAATCGCCTTCCAGGTCTGCAGCAGATAGTCCAGATCCCACTGCAGCTCTTCGGCATCACGGCCCACACCGGCGGTGCGGATGATCACGCCCATGTCGTCGGGGATATCGAGCTTGTCCAGCGCTTCCTTCAGCGCGGCGCGGTCTTCGCCTTCGATCCGGCGCGAAACGCCACCGGCGCTCGGCGAATTGGGCATCAGCACCATGTAGCGGCCAGCCAGCGAGATGAACGTGGTCAGGGCAGCGCCCTTGTTGCCGCGTTCTTCCTTGTCGACCTGCACCACAATTTCCTGGCCTTCGCGCAGCAACTCGCGAATGGTCGACTTGTTGTGGTCGACCCCAGCCTGGAAATAATCGCGGGAAATTTCCTTCAGCGGCAGGAAGCCATGACGCTCGGCGCCATAGTCCACGAACGCCGCTTCCAGTGAGGGCTCGAGCCGGGTGATACGGCCCTTGTAGATGTTGGACTTCTTCTGTTCCTTGGACGGCTGTTCGATATCGATGTCGTACAGGGTCTGGCCGTCCACAATCGCCACGCGCAGCTCTTCGGCCTGCGTTGCGTTGATCAGCATTCGCTTCATTGTTGCGTTCCTCACGCGCTCTACCGCGCGGAACGCCGTGACGTTTCGCCTCTGGAACAGCTTGTCGGCCCTTCGCGCAACGCGCGGACAGGCCTGACCAGGGTTTCCAGCGCTGCAACACCACGGCAGGCCGCGGGAGCGCTTGTTTAAGTTTTATAGGTGTTTCAGGGCCGGCAGCCGCGTCCGGACGAACCGGGGCAGCGCACGGGACATGTTCAGCGCGACGGTCAAAAACCGCCGGCGATGGCCGGGCAGGCCGGTGAGCCGCTAACATGGCCGCCCCGGGGGCGGTGGTCGCGCACTGTGCCGGAATCATCGGAAGGCAGGCTTCTGGCCAATCAACTTCCAACGAAATCAAACCCTTATCTCGCTCGCCGAGTGTAACAGAATAAAGAGCCGGATGACCGACCCCCAGCCCCCCAAGCCGCCCACCGACCGTGTGGGCGTGCGCATTCTCAAAGTTCCGGAAGACCGTGCTGGGCAGCGGCTGGACAATTTCCTGCTCGGCCAGCTCAAGGGCGCGCCACGCAGCCTGATCTACAAGCTGGTGCGCAGCGGCCAGGTGCGGGTGAACGGCGGGCGGGCCAAGGCCGAGCGCAAGCTCGAGGGTGGCGAGGAAGTGCGGATTCCGCCGGTACGCGTCAACGAGGAGGGCGATAAAGCCGCTCCGCCGTCGTCGTTCCTGGCGCGGCTGGAAGCGGCGATCGTGTTCGAGGATGCACGGCTGCTGGCGCTCAACAAGCCGTCCGGGGTCGCCAGCCATGGCGGCAGCGGGATCAGCTTCGGCGCCATCGAAACGCTGCGGGCGCTGCGGCCGACTCAGAGCCTGGAACTGGTGCATCGGCTCGATCGCGATACCTCCGGCCTGCTGATCGTGGCCAAGAAGCGCTCGGCGCTGACCGAGCTGCAGGCCTTGATGCGCGAGGACGACCGTGTCGAAGGCCGCGGCATCACCAAGCGCTACCTGACCTTGCTGGTTGGCCGTATGCCGGACGGGGTGATGACGGTCGATGCGCCGCTGCACATCGGGCTGCGCCAGGGGGGGGAGCGGCATGTGCAGGTAAATGCGATCGGCAAGCCATCGCTGAGCCATTTCAAGTTGCTGGAACGGCGCGGTGGGCATTCGTATTGCGAAGTGCGCATCGAAACCGGTCGCACCCACCAGATCCGCGTGCACGCCCAGCACCTGGGGCACCCGGTGGCCGGGGACGATAAATACGGCGGGGCAGACGTGAACAAGCGCCTACGTGACCAGCTTGGTCTGAAGCGGCTGTTCTTGCATGCCGCGTCGCTGGAGTTCGCCCTGGATGCCGGCAAGACGCCGTACGTGTTGAGTGCGCCGCTGGCGCCTGAACTGGCCGAAGCGCTGGATCAGCTCGGCCGCTGACGCAGCCATCGTGGCTGCGTCAGTGTGCTCTCTTAGCTGTTGTGGCGGTGGTCGTGATGTTGCGGCTGCGCTGACGGATGCGGGCGCTGCTGGTGCGTATCGGCCGGATGGGCTGGCGCGGCACGCGGCGGTGTGAAGGAGGTCATCCGCTGCATGTGTTGCTGTGGCTCGGCCTTCACGATCTGGCGCGGTACATAGCGCGGCTGCGACGGTTGCGCATGTTCGACACGCGGCAAGGCCGCTGACGCAATTTGCGCGCGGGGCGGCAGCTGTCGCTGCTCTTGCACGGGCGGCTTCCACTGCGCAGGTTGGGCTTGCGCCCGGAACTGCCTGTCACGGGTGTCGCGGTCGGCAACTGCATCGCGCGGCGGCATGCCCGCATGTGCGCGGTTGGCTGCAGCTGCTTGCTCCTGCGCTGCCCGCGAATCTGCGTGCAGCTGCGCCATGCGCTGCTGTGCGGCCTGCATGTCATTTGCCCGTTTCGGCGGTACAGCCGAAGCAAATGCCGGCGCTTGTCCACGCGGCGAACGCATCCCTGCGGTCAATGGCTGCATCGCGTTGGCCGCGGTTGTCCGGGGCGCAGCATGCGGCGAAAGCGACGAAGCGTTCAGCGCGACTGGACGACCCGGCTGCAGCATCTGCGCATTGAAGTGCGGCGCGGTCAGATGCGCATAGTCGGGCGGACGATGAAGCTGGGCAGGCGAGGGCGCTGGCGCAGCAGCTCCGCCCGCCCCCCTGAGCCCTTGTGCGCTGGCCAGGGCTGCCGGTAGAGCGGCCGCCTGCGCTGCGTGGAAGCTTGCCGGGGCAAGGCCTGCAACGGGTGCTGGCGCGGATGTCGAATTGGACCAATGACGCTGATCCTGATTCACATACGTGCGTGAATCGATATAGGTATTGCGGTTGTTGATGATGGTGGTACGCGGCGCATAGACATGGTTCTGGTAGACCACGTAATGCGGTGCGGCCGGCGGCGCATTCCAGTTCACACCCCAGCTATTCCAGCCCCAGCTGTGCCAGACAGGTGCAGGCTCGGCCCAGCCAAACCAGCCGTGATGATGTTCAAGTGCGCCGCCCACCAGCACGCCGATACCGAAGGACACCAGGCCGGTGGTGACGACGTCGCCTTCGTCGTACCAGCGGACCGGGCGGTAGCGATACTCGCGATAGACATCGACCGGCGTGCCGTAGACCACGCCGGGGTCGTAGCGCGGGACGTACACCACGTCCCGCTGCGCCGGTTCGATGGTGATCACCTGCGAGGGCGGCGGGATGCGTCCCTCATCCAGAATGGGCGTCACCACGACATGCCGTGCGACCTGTACCTGCTGTTGCGGCGTACTGCGCAGGTGGCCGCTGGCCTGGGCGCGTTGCCGCATGATCTGCACCGCATTGAGCACATCGTTGGGGTCGTGGGCATAGGCATCGCCGAGCGCACGCGTCCAATCGAGGTTGCCGGCCAATTGGGCCACCACATCGGGAAACGCGCTTAGGGCCTTGATGCTCGGGTCCCAGGATTGCGACACCGTGGCCTGCGCGCGCTCGGCGGCGCTCAAGCCGCTGTTGCTGCGCAGCCACTCCTGCGCGGTGACCACTTGATCGGGATACACCGAGGCGGCCAGTGTCTGCGCCAACAACTTGTCCGGAAACAGGGCAATCGGCGCAACCAGTTGGTACAGCTGATCCGCCGTGGGCGGGGTGTAAGCCGGCGTTGCGACCGCACTGGGAGGAGGCGGAGGCTCGGCGGCGGCCGGTACCGGCGCGTCAGCGCGTTGGCACCCACCCAGTGCGATCATGCCGGTGGATGCGATCGACAGCGCCAAGGCAAGGCGCCCTTGAGACCATGTGCGTTGCATACGGCACCTCGCTGTGTGCGCGTTGATGACGCCCGTACCATGCGCCGGTTTGAATGTCTGGAACCTTTCTAAACCTGCTGTCCAGTCGACCAGGCGCAACGGTGTTCAGCAAGCGTGCGGGAAGCCGCATGCCAAGAACGTGCCCGACTAGGACGAGTGGATGCTTGCGGGCAGTGATGCGCATCGGCTCGCCATTCGCAAGACAGCAACAGCAACGCCTGAGCGGCGGTGTCAGCCGTTGCTGTGGTGGGCGTGGCTGTCAAGGCCTCACGATTGGAGATGCCAGCGCAAGGCGCGCTTCAACAAGGCGGGCTTCAAGGCGTTGCGAAGCGGAACAACACCAGACTGATCGCCAGCGTCCCCATGCCCGACACCAAGCCATACACGGTTTCGTGCCCCTGTGCGTAGCGCTTGGCGGCCGGCAGCAACTCGTCCAGTGCCAGAAACACCATGACCCCGGAAATCAGCCCGAACACGGTGCCGAAGACCGCATCCGATAGCACACTGGATAACGCCATATAGCCGAGGCCTGCACCGATCGGTTCGGCCAATCCGCTGAGCAGGCTGGCGCCGACCGCGTAGAACTTGTTGCGGGTCGCGAAATACACCGGCACCGCGATCGCGATGCCTTCGGGAATATTGTGGATGGCGATCGCAAATGCCAGCGGCATGCCCACCGCCGGACTCTCCAGCGTGGCGAAGAAGGTCGCCAACCCCTCGGGAAAGTTGTGCGCGGTGATCGCGATGGCGGTCATCAGACCAACCCGGCGGATATAGGCTCGGTTGTCGTCGCGAAACTGCGGATCGTCGCTGGACAAACTCTGGTGCGGATTGGGCACCAGTCGGTCGATCAGCATGATCACCAGCACGCCGCCGAGGAAGGTCAGCGTGCCGAAGGTGAAACCGAGTTTGTCGTTGTACGCATGGGAAAACGCGGCGATCGACTTGTTGAGGATCTCCGTCAGCGACACGTACACCATCGCGCCACCAGCGAAGGCCAACCCGAATGCCAGCAGCCGCGGATTGGGCTTTTTGGCGAACACCACCATGAGGCTGCCGAGTCCGGTCGCCAGTCCGGCAGCCAACGTGACCGCGAGCGCGATCCAGACATTGTGTGATGACACTTCAAGCATGTGACGCAACGACCTCGTGGAATAGAGAACTCTCCGGCGGGGAGCGTGGCGATTGCAGCTGCGCACGATGCGCACGACCCTCCGCGAACGCAGGATGGCCGTGCCTGGATGACGAACGCGTGGTGTTGAACACGAAAAATCAGCGCATCTGCGCCAGCTTTATGTCGGCGCAAACGTCAAGCAAAGACGGACAAGGCGCTGTTGCGCGTGCGCTGGTGTCTGTGCGCTTGCAGCCTGCAGACAGACAGAAGATGTCACCGACCTACGCCATCTTCAGCCGCCGCGGCGTGCACGTTCTTCGATGGCGAAACATTCGTTCGGACGCGGCACCGGCGGCTTGAACGAGACCGGCACCTGGATGGTCTGCGGCACGGCCTGGCCGTTGCGGGTGGCAGCCTTGAACTGCCACTCGCGCACGCGCTTCTGAGCGGCTTCGTCGAGCACGGGTTGGCCGCTGCTCTGCGCCACCGAGACATCGGTGGGCGTGCCTTGGGTGCCGACCACAACCCGCAGTACGGTCGTGCCGCCGACACCGGCGCAAGCCAACTGCGGTGAGTATTCCGGCGGGGGCGTCTTCAATGCAGCCAGCTCGGTGGGCGCGACGGTGGGCGCGGCTGCCTGTTGTTGCGATTTGCCGCAGCCGCTCAGGCCGGTGACGACGATGAGGCCGGCAAGCGCGGCGCGGTACATGTTCATGCGGTGATTCCCTGATCGTAGAGTTGTGCGGTCTTGGCCGCGCAGATGAAGTCGTTCTCGCTCAGCCCGCCCACGTCATGGGTGGAATAGCGCACCACGACGCGGTCGTAATGCACGCCCAGGTCGGGGTGGTGGTCTTCGCGGTGGGCGATCCAGGCCAGCGCATTCACAAAGGCCAGGGTGCGGTAATAGTCGGCGAAACGGAACGTGCGCGTGAGCGCCATCCCGGCCTCGGCCAGCTCCCAGCCGGGTACCTGCGGCAGCAATTCAGCCAGGCGCGCTTCGCCCAGCTTGTGGTCGCTGCCTTTGCGCGGGAGGCAATGCGCCTGCTCCAGGGGAATCAGATCGGTCATGACGGTCTCGCAGGGGTGGCGGACGGCGCACCCACCAGGATCACGGTGTTCCATGAGCGAGGGCGCTTTGAGCGGTAGAATAACCCGCATGATCCAGATATCCGACAAAGCCCAGACCTATTTCCGCAAGCTCATCGAACGTGAGGGCGTGCCCGGCATGGGCGTGCGCCTGAGCGCGGTGGATGCGGGCACCCCACGCGCCGATGCCCGCCTCGAGTTCGCCGAACCGGCAGACCTGAGCGGTGACGAATGGGCGATCGACTGCGACGGCTTCACCTTATATGTCGTCGCTGCCAGCGTGCCATGGATGGACGGCGCCGAGATCGACTACGTCACCCAGTCCACCGGCAACCAGCAGCTCACCATCAAGGCGCCCAAGATCAAGGGCGAAGCGCCGGCAGAGTCGGCCTCGATGGTCGAGCGCGTGCGCTGGGTGGTGGAAAACGAAATCAACCCGCAGCTGGCATCGCACGGCGGGCGCGTGGCGGTGCAGGAAGTCTCGGCCGACGGCGTGGTGCTGCTGCGCTTCGGCGGCGGTTGCCACGGCTGCGGCATGGCCGACGTGACCTTGAAGCAAGGCATTGAAAAGACCTTGATGGGGCGCGTGCCCGGCGTGATTGCGGTGCGCGACGCGACCGACCACGCCACCGGCGACGCCCCCTACATTCCGCGCGACAGCGCGGCCTGATTCCGCACCACCGGTGACAACGGCTGCCGATCTGCTGCAGGCACTGCGCGCGCGCATGCCCGGCAAGCTCGTGCTGGATCGACGTACCGGCCTGCCGTATGGCTGGGGCATCTGGATGGGCAACCGCAAGCACGCGGCTGCGCCATTCAACGACGCCCAGGTGATGGATGTGCTGCTGGCGCGCACGCCGCCGCGGCAGCGCAGCCTGGCCGGGGCCGGAATCCTGTCGCCGTTCCAGGCATTTCGCAGCCTGTGGTGGCAGCACTGGGACCCGCGTCCAAAGGATCAGCGTCGGCAGCATTGGTTGGCGGTGTTTGGTAGTTTCCTGATACACCTGGGTTTTATTGCACTGCTCATCTGGGTGGTCACCGTGCGTTGGGCGCCGGATGACAGCAAGCCTGGCGATGCGTCGCGGGTACGCATGACCTTCATCGGCGCTGGTGCGGCGGAGCAGGGGGGCGGGGAAGGGCAACCTGCGGCCGCAGCATCGTCGCAGGCTGTTGCAGCTGCGGCGTCTTCCTCCGCGCAAGCGGGTGCATCGGCGGCGGCGGGCGAACCAGTGCAGTCGCCCACGCCGGCGCAACCAGCTGCCGATCCGGTCGAAACCCCCAACCCGGCGCAGGCGCAGGAAAGCGCGCCGGAACCGGTGGAAGCTGCCAGCGAACCCGTCACTGCGGATGTTCCGCAAGTGACGGTGCAGGTGCCGCCGGTGACAGTCGAATCGCCGCTGCAGGTGACCGAGACGCCAGTCGCTACCAACGACTTTGTCGTACCGCCGCCGCCAACGATCACGTTGACGCCACGTGCGATCGAACGGGCTGCGCCGCAGGTCGAGGTGCGTCAACGCGACATCCAGACGGTGACCGAGCGTGCGCAGGTGCGTGAATTGCAACGCCCGGCCACAGCGGTGGCGGTGCGCTCTGCCGCTGCGCCAACAGTGCGCGAGCGCGACATCGTCATTCCCGAGCGACCGCAAATCACCGCCCCTGCTGTGCGCCCACGCGAGATCTCACCAACGGTGCGCATGCCCGACGTCGCAGTGCGTCGCGCAGAGCTGCCGAGCGTGCCGGATCCGGCGCCTGCGCCTGTCGCGGTAGCACCGGCGGTGCCTGCAGAGTCTGCAACTTCCAACCCGACGCCGACGGCCGCTGCCGAGCAATCCGTCCACCCCGCCGCACGAGCTGCACCGGCGCAGGCCAGTTCTGCTCAGGCCGAACGTTCCAGCAACGCGGCAGCCGCGGCATCGTCGGCGGCCAAGCCAGCAGCCAGCAATCATGCCGGCCCGAAGCCTGCCGATCGCAGCGGCGGCTGGGACGTGGCCGCCAATGACGACTGGAGCAAATCCGACCGCAATCGGCAAGGGGACACGACAGGTGCCAGCGGACAGCGCAACGGCATGTTCAATGCCGATGGCAGCGTCCACGTCGCTACCGGCACCGGTGATGCCGGCAAGAGCGCGGGGGACCGCGGTCCCCCGGGTAGCGAGACCGACACCTGGACCCGCGACCAGATCGCCCAGGGCGGCACCTGGCTCAAACGTCCGCCCTACGACTACACACCGACGTCGCTGGACAAGTATTGGATGCCGAACCAGACGCTGCTGCAGGAATGGGTGCGTCGCGGCCTGAAGAAGATCGAGATTCCGATTCCGGGAACGACGACCAAGATCAGCTGCGTCGTGTCGCTGCTGCAATTCGGCGGCGGCTGCGGCCTGAGCGACCCCAATCTCAACGATCAACCGGCAAGCGCGCGCCCACCGCCGGACGTGCCGTTCAAGCGGGAGTTGCAGGAAGACAAGGGTGCGCTGCGCGGTCGCGGCGAGTGAGCGTGCTGCGTGGTGATGTGCGCCGACGTCGGCCCGATGGAGCGGGGCACAGCATGGGGCGTTAAGACGTGAGCAGATGCATCGCCAATCCACGACGTGTGGCCAAGCCGCATTCGGCTACGAATTGACGCGCAACGTCGTAAGCAGATGCTGGTGGTCTGCTCACCCTTAGCGCCATGCAGCGTCGCAAGGGCGGCGGAGCCGGCATGACAACAACCGCACTGCCGCATCGGATGCGTTACAGCAGATGCGTCACAGCGTTAAGGCTGCTCCACCTGCTGGAGGACGGCGTTTGCCTTGGCCATGCGCGCCTGAACCGATGTCGAGCTGAGTGGGTCGAACCGCGCAACGACATTGCCAGAGCTGTCGCGTATCCAGATCGTCAATCCGACATCCAAACGCTGCGAGAGCTCACGCCAGGCGATGAGCTCCGCAAAATCTTCGCCTGCCGACGCGGTGGAGTACAACGACACGAATGGGGATTCGGCCAGAGCCCGGTAAAGCGCCGGTGCCTGTGACAAGGGCTGAGCTGGTGCGCGCCGGTAGACAGAGTGAGCCACCGGGTCACGATCAAGCGAAGCGGCCAAGCTGCGGTAATCAGTCCATATCTCGCGGAAAGGACCGCCGTCGGCAGTGATCTTCAGTGTGTTGTCGACAACGTGGGTCGCTTCGTGCAGCAGCAGATACTCCAGCGCCGGAAGCGCACCTGCATCCAGCTGGAGGCGATATCCCGACGCATCTGCCGTGAACAGCCGCACATCCTTGCCGGTTAGAAAGTCGCTGAGCGAGGTGTCCAGGACATCTCCACGCACGGTGATATCGAACAGCGGTTTGCCATCGGCGCCGTCGTACCCGCGCGTCAACGCCGTGCCTGGGCTCCAAGGCGCATCGACGAAGCTCAGGCGCGCCAGACGCCGCTGCAGTATCTGCCGATGCAAGGCAGGCAGCGCGTCGAGGGCGCGTTCAACCAGCGCACACTCGCGGTCGCTTAGTTGATGCACCTGTGCGCGTTGACCGGTGGCGGAAAAGGCACGCAGTCTCTCTTCGTGCGCAGGCTGGACGCGCGCGCGCAAGGACGTGCTGGAAAGATCAATTTCCGACGTCGGTTGCGTCGCGGCAACCGGCGCGGGTGCGCCCGCCCAACCGACATTCACACACATCGATAACGCCGCCAGCAAGCAAGCTGCCAGGGGCGAGGCGCAGATCCCGGCAAATGGGTCATGAGGGGCACCGGACGGAAATGATGTCGAATACGTGCGTGGCGACATGTGATGTGCTGCCGTTGAACCGTAAACGAGGCGGCATCAGGTCTGATCGTATGGCACCTATGTGCGCGACCACCTCGATGCCATCGCTCGCAAGGGTGCGCAGCGCATCGTCGAGCTGGATGTCTAGCCCCACATTCGGATGGACACAGCAAGGGGCGGTGTTGCATCGTGATCAGCATTCTCGTCGCCATGGCGGGGGGGATCGCAATGTGCCGGCTGCTTCCACAGTCTTGGCAACGGTGTGCGCTACGCGTCGTCCATCCGGCGAGATAGTGGGCGATCCGCTTAAGCGGTGATGTCCAGCACATCGATGAAAGGCTGCGCGGAGTTCGATGACGTCAACGAACGCGTAGCCCGTTCATTGCTCGCGTGTTGTGACCCGATGCGCAGCGGGCTAGCCCCAAATCGCCAGCTGCACGGACAACGCCCGCATGCTCGCGCATACCGCCCGGGCGCGCTGCCGTTGTCACTGGCGCCTGCGTCCAAGCCCATCACGCACACCCATACCTGCCATCCCGGTGTTCGATTTCATTCCGCCGGCAGTAGCGAAGACGATGCACATCCGGTGCAAGGGATACGCCTTTGCCACACGGCCGCTGCAACCGCAGCGTCCAGCAACCATGCAGATCATCGGAGGCCGCATGTCCGTTCGCAGCAGCAGTCAGAAGTTCATTGCCAGGAATCGTGCGCCTCGCGTGCAGATCGAATACGACGTCGAAATCTACGGCTCGCAGAAGAAGGTGCAGGTTCCGTTCGTCATGGGTGTGTTGTCGGATCTGTCCGGCGCCAATACGGAAAACCTGCCGGCGCTGGAAGCACGCGAAGCAGTGGAAATCGATGTCGACAATTTCGACAGCCGGCTGCGTGCCATGCAACCGCGCGTGGCAATGAGCGTTTCCAACACCCTCACCGGCAGCGGCGAGTTACCAGTCGATATCACCTTCGACAGCCTGGACGATTTTTCGCCCACCGCCGTGGTGAAGAAGGTGGCACCGCTGGCCGAGTTGCTGGAAGCGCGTACCCAGTTGGCCAATCTGGGCACTTACCTCGATGGCAAGGCCGGTGCCGAGCGTTTGATCGCCGATGCGATCAAGGATCCCACCCTGCTGCGTTCGCTGGTCGCGGCCCCCACGTCGACGGATGAGTAAGCCCATGGCGACCCAGAATTCTTCCGCTGCCCAAGACCTTGCCGACGCCCAGCCGCAACCCAGTCAGTCCGACGACTTTGCGGCCCTGCTGACCCGTGAATTCCGTCCGCGTAGCGAACGCGCCGGCGAAGAAGTGCGGTTGGCTGTGCGCACCTTGGCCGAACAGGTGCTGGAACGCAGCGACATCATCAGCGACGACGTGGCGCAGACCATCAACGCCTATGTCGCCGAGATCGACCGAAAGATCACCGAGCAACTCAACCTCATCCTGCACGCCCCGCAATTCCAGGCGCTGGAGGGTGCATGGCGCGGTCTGCATTATCTGGTCAGCAACACCGAGTCGGATACGCAGTTGAAGATCCGCGTGCTCAACGTGTCCAAGAAGGAACTGGCCAAGAACCTCAAGCGGTTCAAGGGCACCGCCTGGGACCAAAGCCCGGTGTTCAAGAAAATTTACGAGGCCGAATACGGCCAGCTGGGTGGCGAGCCCTACGGCTGTTTGGTTGGCGATTACCACTTCGACCATAGCCCCCAGGATGTCGACACGCTGCGCGGCATCAGCCAGATTGCCGCCGCCTCGCATGCGCCCTTCATCGCCGCTGCGGGTCCTGGCCTGATGGGTATGGAAAGCTGGAGCGAGCTATCCAACCCGCGCGATCTGGCCAAGATTTTTTCCACTCCCGATTACGCGGCTTGGCGTTCGTTGCGCCAGAGCGAGGACGCCAAATACCTGGCGCTGGCCATGCCACGCACATTAGCGCGGCTACCGTATGGGGCCAAGACCGATCCGGTGGAAGCGTTCGACTTCGAAGAAGACACCCAGGGCGCCGATTCGTCGCGCTATACCTGGCAAAACGCCGCCTACGCGATGGCGGTCAACATCAACCGCTCGTTCAAGCAGTACGGCTGGTGTACCCGCATTCGTGGCGTGGAGTCGGGTGGGGCGGTGGAAGGCCTGCCGACGCATACCTTCCCGGCCGACGATGGCGGTGTCGACATGAAGTGCCCGACCGAGGTCGCCATTACCGACCGCCGTTCGGCCGAACTCGACAAGATGGGCCTGATGCCGCTGGTGCATCGTAAGAATACCGATATGGCGGCCTTCATCAGCGCGCAGTCGCTGGGCAAGCCAGAGGAATACGACGACCCGGATGCCACCGCCAACGCGGCGCTGAGCGCACGCCTGCCGTATATGTTCGCTTGCTGCCGCTTCGCGCATTACCTGAAGTGCATCGTGCGCGACAAGATCGGCTCGTTCAGCACGCGCCAGCAGATGCAGAGCTGGTTGACCGACTGGGTCATGAACTACGTCGACGGCGATCCGGCCAATTCCAGCGAAGAGACCAAGGCGCGTAAGCCATTGGCGGCTGCCGAAGTTGTTGTCGAAGAAGTCGAGGGAAACCCCGGCTACTACACGTCCAAGTTCTTCCTGCGCCCGCATTACCAGCTCGAAGGCCTGACGGTATCGCTACGTCTGGTCTCGCGCTTGCCATCGGCGCAGGCCGCCTGATCAGCCGCAGGCTTGGCTTTCGAACACGAACGACCTGTGTCTGACACAGCCGCGGGATCGGCTCCCCTTCCTGCACCACTCATCACTGGAGAAGTTCCATGGCTTTCGATATGCATCTCAAATTCGGCTCGGGCGACGTCGAGATCAAGGGCGCATCCAACCATTCCAAGCACAAGGACGAAGTGCCGATCATTGCCTGGTCGTGGGGCGCCAGCAACACCGGCAACCTGCACACCGGCGCCGGGTATGCGGCCGGCGGCAAGGCGAATGTGCAGGATATTTCCATCACCAAGTACATCGATAGTTGCTCCAACGCCTTGCTCAATGCCTGTTGCACGGGCGCACGTGTGGATTCGGCCACGCTGTACGTCACCAACGCCACCGGCGAGCAGTCCGATTACGTGACGATCGAGCTCAGCGAAGGCGTCATGATCACCTCGGTGTCCACCGGCGGCAGTGGTGGCGAAGACCGTCTGACCGAAAACGTGACCTTGCATTTCGGCAAGTTCAAGTATTCGTTCCAGCCGCAGGACGACAAGGGCAAGAAGCAGGGCGGCACCAAGGACTTCACGTTCAACATGCAGGAAGTGAAGAAGTCCTGAGCCCCACGCATCCCCCGACCGGAGCGCCGCTGCCGATGTCTATTGTCCATCCCGAACAGGTCTGCGCTGGCTTTATCAAGGCGGGCAACCCAACACAATCGTTGGCCAGCGCCAAGGCGTGGGTGCGGCAGTGCCCGGCCGATGCCGAAGCCCGCATCGGGCTGTTTCAACTGCTGGCGGTGGCAGGAGAGTGGCAGCGCGCGCAACAACAACTCCGGCTGGCCGCGGAGTTGGACCAGGGTTGGATCGGCGTCGTGAATGCGTATGTGCGCATCCTCGACGCCGAACTGGAACGCGAACAGGTGCTGGCCGGCCGGATGATGCCGCTGATGCCCGGTCGGGTCCCGCCGTGGCAGCACGATCTGCTGCAGGCATTGCAGCATGATCGCGATGGCGAATCAGGGCAGGCGGCGCGACGGCGTGCTCTGGCGCTCACCCAAGCCGATGCCATCGCCGGTCACGTCGATGGCCAGCGTTTCGACTGGCTGGCCGACGCCGATCCGCGTTTTGGTCCCTGTCTGGAGGTCATCCTCGAAGCGGGCTACGCCTGGGTGCCGTTCGCCCAATTGCGCAGCCTGCGCTTCGAAGCCCCCACTAACCTGCGCGACTTGCTGTGGCAGTCGGTAGACATCCAATGGCGCGACGGCACGCGCAGCCGGGGCGTGGTGCCTTGCCGTTATCCCGGCAGCCAACACAGCAAGGATGGTGCGATCCGTCTCGGCAAGCGCACCGTCTGGGAGGGTGAGGAGCTGTCCGCACATGGTCTGGGGCAGCGCCTATTGGCCGGCAGCGAGGACGACTACCCCGTGCTCGACATCCGCCACATTGCATTCGACACCGCCGCGGTGGAAGCACCATGGCCGAACTGACCCAACAAGAGCGATTGCAGCCATCGCTGCTGGACCGATTGATCGATGACCGTCGGCATGAGCTGGCGGAAAGCCGCGACGCGCGGGCGATCAGTCCGGCCAAGCTGCGCGACTGTGTCATGCGCGACCTCGCCTGGCTGCTCAATTGCACCCGCCACTGGCATGAGGACGCGCTGCAGGCGTATCCGCACGTCGCCAGTTCGGTGCTCAATTACGGCATTCCCGACCTGGCCGGCGCACGGCTGGCGGGGCTGGACGTGATCGAACTGCAGAACCGCATTCGTGAGGCGATTGTGGCGTTCGAGCCGCGCCTGGCGGCGGCCAGCCTGCAGGTCACCGCAAAAGTAGACGCCGGGCGCACGGACCGCATGTCGCTGTCGTTCGTCATCGATTCCGAACTGTGGGCACAGCCGCTGCCGCTGGCGCTGTATCTGCGCACCGATCTCGACCTGGAAACCGGTCGTTTCAATTTATCTTCCGGAAGCTACTGAGTCATGGATCCGCGCCTGCTCCATCACTACAACCGCGAGTTGCAGCATGTGCGCGAGATGGGTGCGGAGTTCGCGCAGGCGTATCCGAAAGTGGCCGGCCGGCTCGGGATGAGCGGCATCGACTGCGCCGACCCGTATGTCGAGCGCCTGCTGGAAGGGTTTGCGTTCCTGTCTGCGCGCGTACAAGTCGAACTCGAAGCCCAGCAGCCTGTCTTCGCGCAGCATCTGACGGAAATGCTGTATCCACATTTCCTGTCGCCGGTGCCGTCGATGGCCGTGGTGGAGCTGCAACCGGAGCAAGGCGAGGGCATCGGCCCGGCGGGGCATGTCGTGCCGCGTGACAGCGCGCTGCGCTCGTTGATCGGGCATGGCGATCGCACCGCCTGCGAGTACCGCACCGCGCACACAGTGACGTTATTGCCGCTGCGCCTGACCGCCGCCAGCTACCTGGCCTCACCTGCAGCGCTAGCCACGCTCGGTGTGCCGATCGAGCCGCGTGCGCGCGCCGGCCTGCGCTTGGTCTTCACTGTAAACGCCGGGCTGCGCCTGGACATGCTGGCGCTGGACACGTTGCCGATCTTCATCACCGGCGCCGCCGGATTGGCCGGCACGCTCTACGAACAACTGCATGCCAATGCGTTGGGATTCGTGGTGCGTGCCCGCTCCGCGGATGGGCAGATGCTTACTCGCACGTTTGGTCCTGAGCATCTGCAGCCGCAGGGCTTCGATGACGCGCAAGCGCTGCTGCCGCGCAGCGAGCGCTCCTTCAGCGGCTATCGTCTGCTGCAGGAATATTTTGCCTGCCCCGAGCGCTTCCTGTTCGCCGCCTTCGAGGGCCTGGCGCAGGTGCTGCAGCGCGCGGCGTGCGCCGAATTCGAGATTCTGGTGTGGTTCGATCGCAGCGTCGAGCGGCTCGACAATGCGGTGGATGCGAGCAACTTCCGCCTGCATTGCACCCCGGCCATCAACCTGTTTCCCCGGCGCGGTGACCGCATCCATCTGCATCCCGGTATCTCCGAGCATCATGTGCTGGCCGACCGCACGCGGCCGATGGATTTCGAGATCCATGGCGTGGAGCAGGTCGAAGGCTTCGGCGATGGCAATGCGCCGATGCAGCGCTTCGAGCCGTTCTATGGCGCGCAGCCGCGCAGCTGGCATGAGCGGCGCTCGGCGTTCTATGCCCTGCGACGGCAGCCACGGCGGCTATCGAGCGGGCAGCGCCGCACAGGGCCGCGCTCGAGCTATGTCGGCAGCGAGGTGTTCCTGTCGCTGGTCGATGGCGACCAGGCGCCGTATCCGCACCAACTGCGGCAATTGGGCATGCAGCTATGGTGCAGCAATCGCGACCTGCCGCTGCATATGCCGGTGGGAAAATCCAGCACCGACTTCGTGCTCGACGACGGCGGCCCGGTGGCGTCGATCCGCTGCGTGGCCGGGCCGACGCGCCCGCGCTCGGGCGTGGCCGCCGGCGACACCCGCTGGCGCCTGATCAGCCATCTGCAGTTGAACTATCTCTCGCTGCTGGATGCCGGCGACGACGGCGCCACCGCATTGCGCGAGATGCTTACGCTCTACCACGACCCGCACGATGCCGCAGCGCGACGACAGGTGGACGGCGTGCGCCGCATCGCCTCGCGTCCGATCGTGCGGCGCATTCCGGTGCCTGGCCCGGCCACTTACGGCCGTGGGCTTGAGATCACCTTGACCTGCGACGACGCTGCCTTTGAAGGGCAGGGCGTCTATCTGCTGGCCTCGGTGCTGCGGCATGTCTTCGCCCGGCAGGCATCGCTCAACTCCTTTACCGAAACCGTGCTGTGCACGCTCGAACGCAACGAGGTCGCCCGATGGCCAGCTCATCTCGGCAATCGGCCGATTCTCTAGCGCTGCTGGCGCACCTGAATGCGCAACCACAGGACTTCGAATTGTTCGAGGCGTTACGGCGCTTGGAGTGCGCGTATCCGGCGCAACCACGGCTGGGCCAGGCAGCACGTCCGCTGGAGGAGCCCGTGCGCCTGGCCCAGCGCGCCTTGCTGGAATTTCCTCCGCGCGACATCGACAGCCTGCATACCGGTGTGGACGGTCGACCGCCAACACTGCGCACGCTGTCGCTGGGTTTGTTTGGGCCGCATGGTGCGTTGCCGCTGCACCTGACCGAACACGCCATCGAACGCGAGGGCGCTGGCGACCCGACCTTCGCCGCCTTTGCCGATATCTTCCACCACCGCATGATCGCGCTGTGGTATCGCGCCTGGGCCGATGCGCGTCCCACCGTGCAGATGGACCGCGCGGGCGATGACCGCTTCGGCGCGCGGCTGGATGCGCTGACCGGTATGGACCAACCCGCGCTGCGCGGTCGCGATGCGATGCCGGTGGCTGCACGCCGCCACTTCGCCGGCCGCTTCGTTGCCCAGGCGCGCAATGCGGAAGGCTTACGCGCCGTGCTGATCGGTCTGTTCGACATCCCGGTGCAGGTGCAGGAATTCGTTGCCAACTGGCTGCCGCTCCCCGAAGAGGGACGGCTGCGGATGGGCCGTGCCGCAGCGCTTATCGGGCGTGAGGCCACGCTCGGCGCATCGGCGCGCAATGCGCAGCATCGCTTCCGCTTGCGTCTTGGCCCCCTGGATCTCGTCCGTTATCGCGAGTTCCTGCCTGGTAGCGACGCGTTGGCCATGCTGACTGCCGCCGTGCGCGGCTACATCGGCGACGAGCAGGCCTGGGACCTACAGCTGGTGCTGGCGCGCGAAGACGTGCCGTTGCCGGTGCTGGGGCAAGGCCAGCGTATCGGCCTGTCGCTGTGGCTCGGCCACTATCGCCGCCCGCTCGATGCCGACCAGCTTGTGCTTGCGGCGCCCTGATTCATCTCTCAGCCCCATTTCTGGAGTTTCCATGGCAGACATCAGTCGCGCCGCCTTGTTCGGCAAGCTCAACAAAACCACCTATCGCGGTATCGAATCGGCCACCACGTTCTGCAGGCTGCGCGGCGACCGTGAGGTGGAACTGGTGCATTGGCTGCATCAGCTGCTGCAGGCGCAGGACGGCGACTTGCATCGCATCGTGCGTCATTTTTCTCTCGATACCTCGCGACTTGCGCAGGATCTGATCGCAGCGCTCGATCGACTGCCGCGCGGCGGTGGCGGCTACTTTGATCTGTCGGCCAGCGTGGAAGAGACGGTGGAACGCGCCTGGGTGCACTGCACGTTGCGTTACGGGCGGCAGCGCATCCGTGGCGGCGATCTGTTGGTGGCGATTTTGCATACGCGCAGCCTGCGTAACGGATTGCTCGCGCTGTCGAGTGAGTTCGCCAAGCTGCGCGCGGAGGCATTGGTCGAAGATTTGCAAGACATCATTGCCGGCTCGTCGGAGGATGATGCCAGCGATGGTGCAATGGCAGGCGTTCCCGCCGGACCAACCGCCGCCGGTGGAGCTGCTGCGCTCGCGCTCTATACGGTTGACCTCACCGCACAAGCGCGCCAGGGCAAGCTGGACCCGATCATCGGCCGCGACGACGAGATCCGCCAGGTCGTGGATATCCTGATGCGCCGCCGCCAGAACAACCCCATCCTGGTCGGCGAGGCAGGCGTGGGCAAGACCGCGGTGGTGGAAGGTTTCGCGCAGCGTATCGCCCGCGGCGACGTACCGCCCGCGTTGAAGGACGTGCAGCTGCGTACGCTGGATGTCGGCCTGCTGCAGGCCGGCGCCAGCATGAAGGGCGAGTTCGAACAGCGCCTGCGTGCGGTCATCGACGACGTGCAGGCCAGCCCCAAGCCCATCATCCTGTTCGTCGATGAAACCCACACCCTGGTCGGCGCCGGTGGCGCGGTCGGCACCGGCGATGCCGCCAATCTGCTCAAGCCGGCGCTGGCACGCGGCACCTTGCGCACCGTGGGTGCCACCACGTTCGCCGAGTACAAGAAGTACATCGAAAAGGATCCCGCGCTGACGCGTCGCTTCCAGGCCGTGCAGGTGGATGAGCCGGACGAAGCCAAGGCGGTGCGCATGATGCGCGGCGTCGCCTCGACGATGGAACAGCACCACCGCGTACAGATCCTCGACGAAGCGCTGGAAGCGTCGGTGAAGCTCAGCCATCGCTATATCCCAGCGCGTCAGCTGCCGGACAAATCGGTGAGCCTGCTCGATACCGCCTGCGCGCGCGTTGCGGTGAGCCTGCATGCCACGCCCGCGGAAGTGGACGATAGCCGCCGCCGCATCGAATCGCTGGACACCGAGCGCGCCATCATCGAGCGCGAGCGTGCGATTGGTATCGTGGTCGATGAGCGTGCTGCCGCATGCGTCGGCTTGCTGGATGTTGAGCGCAGCCGGCTGCATGCGTTGGAACAGCGTTGGGTTGCCGAGAAAGCATTGGTCGACGAACTGCTGTTGCTGCGTGCGCTATTGCGTAGCGGCAATGCGCCGGTGGAAGGCACCGGCAGCGCACTGGAAGCAGAGGCCGATGCCGAGCACGTCGCATCCGGCGACACCGCGGTACTTGAAGCGCCAGTGCAGGTAGATCGCGACACGCTGTTAGCGCGGCTGCAGTTGGTGCAGGCCGAATTGGCGTCACTACAAGGCGAATCGCCGCTGATCTTGCCCACCGTCGACTACCAGGCGGTGGCTGCCGTGGTCGCCGACTGGACCGGCATCCCGGTCGGGCGCATGGCGCGCAACGAGATCGACACCGTGTTGCGGCTGCCGGAGTTGCTCGCCAAGCGCGTGATCGGCCAGGACCACGCCATGGAGATGATCGCCAAGCGCATCCAGACCAGCCGCGCCGGCCTGGACAACCCGGACAAACCGATCGGCGTGTTTCTGCTGGCCGGCACCTCCGGCGTCGGCAAGACCGAAACCGCGCTCGCCCTGGCCGAAACCTTGTACGGCGGCGAACAGAACCTGATCACCATCAACATGAGCGAATACCAGGAGGCGCACACGGTCTCCTCGCTCAAGGGCGCACCGCCCGGCTATGTCGGCTATGGCGAAGGCGGCGTGCTGACTGAAGCGGTGCGCCGCAAACCGTATTCGGTCGTGTTGCTGGATGAAGTGGAGAAGGCGCACCCGGACGTCCACGAATTGTTCTTCCAGGTCTTCGACAAAGGTTGGATGGAAGACGGCGAAGGCCGCCGCATCGACTTCCGCAGCACATTGATCATCCTCACCAGCAACGCTGGCACCGACCTCATCGCCAGCCTGTGCAGAGACCCGGAACTGCTACCGGACCCGGACGGCATGGCCAAAGCCATCCGCGAGCCGTTGTTGAAGGTCTTCCCGCCGGCATTGCTCGGGCGGCTGGTGGCGATTCCGTATTACCCGCTGAGCAACGCCATGCTCGGGCAGATCGTGCGGTTGCAGTTGAACCGCATCAAGAAGCGGATCGAGGAGCGCTACAAGATTCCGTTCGAGTACGAGGATTCGGTGGTGGATTTGGTGGTGTCGCGGTGCACAGAAAGCGAGTCTGGCGGGCGGATGATCGACGCGATTTTGACCAATTCGATGCTGCCGGAGATCAGTCGGGATTTATTGGGTCGGCTGGTCGAGGGAGCCTCCGCGACAAGTGTACGGATCACGGGACACGGCACGCGCTTCTTGTACGCAATCTCGTGACGCAACAAGGAGGCTGTGTCTATGGCGTGGAAGCGAATCAATTGCAGTGTGTAAGGACGCGATGATCATCAGATTGGAAACTCTCAACGCTTTTGTCCGTGAGAACAACCGGATCTGCTGCCTGGCCGAGCACTGCGTTGGCACAATGCATCCGGTCGGAAAGGACATCACCCGCAGGGCGACCGCTGAAGCTTCTCGCATGTATGAATTTCAGGTGGCGAGGCAGGGCTTAAGCCGCAAGCGAGCACCAGTCAACTATGCGGATGCCTCGGACGATGAGGACGAGATGCCGGACGCCAAGCGAAGAAAAACGCGTGAGAGTGAGGATGACGCCTGGGCTCCGGCCGAGCAGTACACACCCGCTCGGCAGACGCGCGTTGTGAATCAGCCGTCTTTCCTTTGCTCGCAATCCAGTCCAACGCACATCAACCCACCACATGGGGCTGAAAACGGCGTATTGGGCATGCAGATGCGTGGCATCGCCAGGTTTGATTTGCTCGATCGACGCCATCTCTGTCAAATCATTCCTGGGCGTTCGGTGCCCAACGGGATCCGCAGTGCGAGCGCCACTGGCGACGCACGCCCCGCAGTAGGCACGCCCCAACACTACGAGGACTTGCATGACCACATCAGCCCTGAGTCGGGAAGAATTCGATGCGCTTGCGGTCGTCGCCAAGACGCGTCGGAATCTGCTGTTCCAGACCTTCAACGGGACCCGTTTGAGCTTTGGCAAGCGGAGCTACGCGTCCGGTAACGCGTTCGGGACCGGCGTGGCGATCTACGAATTTCAGCAGATGATCAAGGATAAGGTCACCGAGGCGGCCATTCCAAAGGTGACCGCTGCGGCTGAAAAATTCATCGCAGATGCTGCAGACGTAGAGGGCTTCCACGAGATCGTGGCGGCGCTAGGAGCCGAAGCGGCTGGCGGGTTGTTCAAGGAGATCCTGCCAATCATCGGAATCTTCTACTCCGCCAAGAAGTGGGCCCAGATATCGGCCCAGGTCATCGGTGACGCACAGATGCGCTACCGGATGGTGGCGGGGGACTATCGTTCCGGCTTCCGCAGTGGTACGCCGCAGGCAGCGGTGAACTCGGTGCAGCACATCATCGAGACGCAGCTGCTGATCGGCGGGATCGACTGGGCCAATCAGAGTGTCGGCCTGGCCACCAAGTTCGCCGGCCTCTCACTGGACATGGGGGTTGCTTCGACCATGGGGCCTGGCATTGCCGGATTCATTGCTGATTTCGTGCTGAAACTCACCGTCATCGGGATGGACATCAAGGAGATGCGGGCAGGCAACCGTTGGCTGCAGACTCCGTCCTCGCTGAGCATCGAGGTGTTCAAGGACTGCCCGATCCTGGGCTGCTACCTGCTGATCAGTGCCGACACATCGAGTGTGGCCAACCTGTTTGTCGCCGATATCGGTCTGCCAGGCTGGATGCGGCAGCTGGAGACGATGCAGGAGAGCAAGATCGCGCCGACCGTCCGGCATGCACGCAAGCTGGTCGAGCGATCGAACCTTCAGCTGGAGGGACTGACGGCAGCGGCTCAGCCGGCGAAGACCCATGTCAAAAAAGACTTCTTCGTGACCAGCAAGAGCAAGGTCGCGCGAATGATGACGGAGGTGCGTGGTCACTTCGGTCACGGCAGTGTGGGTTGAGGCGGAAAGGCTTATCAAGGTCCACGCCATCAGCCTGCGTGCGCTTGTGGGAATGACGCCAGGTTTTGTGCGCATGGGGCGCGTGTGCGTCGACCTGTCCGCGGCAGCTCCATGACCCCCCATCAAATGCATGCTGAATACGCATCGAGTCAATTCATAAATTGAGAAAATTTTATGTATGCAAGTGCCTGGCGACGGCGTCGTCGCTTAACGCGCGGCGGGGCAGTCAGCCGGTGGCAATACGGTGCGCTACCTGCCTCTCAACGCTCCTGCCACACGCCGGTTGCTCGGCGTGAGTCGTGAGTGACCTCTTTCCGGAGATGAGCGTATGAGCTGCAGAATCCTCACCAGCTTTGCCATGGCAAACCATGGCTCGACCTTTATGCACTGGCTGCGCAGCGAGTTGATGAAGAGCCTTGGGTTGTACGACATTGATGCGGTGTATGTCGATTCGATCGTGTCGCGGTCGATCGACGGTCGTGCCACGGTCGCCCCCGATACCCGCGCGCACATGCGTTCGCCGACAGGCGCAATGCCCATCGGTGCGATGCGTGAAGACTGGAATGCGCTGTATCAGGCGGCGATGCGCCAGGCGCAGTTGATGCTGTTTTGCTACACGGATGAGTTCAGGGACAGCCAGTGGTGCCGGCAGGAATGGGACCAGTTCATCGGTCAGAAGGCGGGGCGTCCTGCAGAGCGACCACTGCGCGGGCTGATACTGGAATTCACCACCGATGCATGCACACTGCCTGGGAGTTGTGGTGATGGTGTGACCCGGATACCGGTCGCCAAGACCGATGGCGGACGCTGCGGGCTGGCGTGGGACAAAGGGGACTACATCTTATCGAGCACGGACTATGCGCGGGTGCTCGCCCAGATCCAGCATCTGATCCATTGAGAGGGCATCCCTGGCGTTGAGGCGATGCCATGGAGTGAGCGCGGTGACCTACTCCTCCCCGGTATGTGTGGCATCGCGATTATCGATTTCCCTGCACCCCGGCGCGGCCAGCAAAGTTATCGCATGGAATCGACCTCCGCACCTATGTGCCGCAAGACCACGCCGGGAGCCTGACCATGGCCCACGCCATTACCCTGCAGTCGCCGCTGGGCAAGACGCTACGCTTTGTGCGGATGAGCGCGCACGAGGAGCTGGGTCGCCCATATGCGTTCGCGTTGCACGGCATCAGCCGCGATGTGGCGTTCGACTTGCGCGCTCTGTTGGGCAAGCCGATGGCGGTCAAGGTCACTTCACCGCAGGGCTATGTGCGGCATTACCACGGCATCGTGGCCGAGGCCGAGCAGACCGGGTTCGAGCAGATCGAGGAGCTGCGCTATGCGACGTATGCGTTCTTGCTGGTGCCCAGGCTGTGGCTGCTCGGGCAGCGTCGCGATTGCCGCATTTACAAGAACAAGAGCGTACCGGAGATGGTGCGCGCGTTGCTTGCAGAGGTTGGCTGTACCGACGTCAAGCTGCGCCTGAGCGCGAGCTACAGGCCACGCGAATATTGCGTGCAGTACCGCGAGAGTGCGTTGAACTTCATCAGCCGGTTGATGGAGCAGGAGGGCATCTACTACTACTTCGAACACAGCGCCAGCACCCATACGCTGGTGCTGGCCGATAGCCTCGGCGGCCACGAAGCGGTAGCGCCGTTTGCGCAGATTCCATACTGCCCGCCCGGACAGAAGGGCAGCCGGATGAAGGACGCGATCACCGACTGGTCGCTGGCGCGCAGCGCACACAGCACGCGCGTGCGCCTGGACGACTACGACTATCTCAAGCCCAAGGCCTCGCTGCGGGTGGACGAGATGCCGGCCGAGTCCTCCGGACCGGCGTTGGGTGAGCTGGAGGTGTTCGACTATCCTGGCGAGCATCTCGATGTCGCGGCCGGTCGTCGTCACGCGCAGGTGCGTGCCGAGGCGCTCAACGTGGCGCAAGCGCAGTACCGGGGCTGGACCGATGCCTGCGGTTTGCAGGTGGGCGCTTTGTTCAAACTGCGCGACTTCCCGCTGGCCGAGCACAACCAGGAATATCTGGTGACCAGCGCGGACACCGAATTGGTCGAAGTGGACTATGTTTCCGGTGGCGAGACGGTGGCCGAGCCCTTTGCGTCAACGTTTCGTGCGCTACGCAGCCGTCAGCCATTTCGCACCCCGCAGACCACGCCGCGTCCGACTATTGCCGGGTTGCAGACTGCGGTCGTCGATGGCAACAAGGCCGAGGACATCGCGGTCGATCAATACGGCCGTGTGCAGGTGAATTTCTTCTGGAGCCCGCCGGGAACGCCAAACGCCGGCTGCTCGTGCCCGGTGCGGGTGGCTCAGTCGTGGGCGGGCAAACGCTGGGGAGCGCAGCACATTCCGCGTGTGGGCCAGGAAGTGGTGGTGAGCTTTCTGGAAGGCAATCCAGATCGTCCGCTGATCATCGGCAGCGTCTACAACGCCGACCAGATGCCACCGTATGCACTGCCTGAGCACCGCAACCGCAGCGGGGTGAAGAGCCGCAGCCTGTTGGGCGGCGCAGAGGACTACAACGAGATCCGTTTCGACGACAAGAAGGGCAACGAAGAGCTGCTGCTGCATGCGCAGCGCGATCTGCGCCACGAAGTGGAGAACGATCATTTCGTCAATGTCGACCGCAACGAGACCGCCGAGATCAAACGTGAGCGCAGCCACACCGTTGGCGGCAATGACTGTCTGGACGTGGGCAAGGCACTGCGCATCCAGGCAGGCAGCGAAATCGAGTTGGTGACCGGGATGGCTCGCCTGCAGTTGAAGGCCACCGGCGAGATCGTGCTCAGCGGCACCCGGCTCACGCTCGATGGACGCGTCAGCGTCGGCATCCAGGGCGGCGTCAGCGTCGATGTCAGCGCGATGGCCAATCTGACCCTGCGCTCCAACGCCTCGGTGCTGCTGCAATCCAATGCCGTGACCACCGCACGCGCCAACGCAGCGCTGCTGTTGCAGTCATCCGGTCCGGCCGTACTCAAGGGCACTCCGCCCATCATCGCTTGAGGATCGCCATGTTGCAGATTCTTCCCGCCGCGCGGCAGATGCGGCTCTCTCCCTCGGCGCACGCCGCCTTGGCGCCGGACATGACACCGGAAACCGCCGTGCGCGAATTGGTGGCGCGTGGGCTTGCCCAGGACGCCTTGCCGCTGGCCTTGCGCTTGTTGCCTAGGCCGTATGCCGTGGCGTGGTTGTGCCAGTGCATGCGCACGCAAGCGCTCAGCGGCCACGACAGCGAAGGTCTGCGGCTGGCGCAGGCGTGGGTGCAGCAGCCTGGCGCTGCCCAGCGCGAAAGCGCACGCGCATTCGCTGCCGACGACGACTATCAATCGGTCGGCGCCTGGCTGGCAGCGGCCGCTGCCTGGAGCGATGGCAGCCTGAGCGACGAGGATGGCCCGCCGGTGGCCGACCACCTGACCGCGGCAGCGGCAGTGGCGGCGTTACTGCATCTGGCTGGACGCGAGCCTGCGACCTTCGACGCGCAATTGGTGGACTGGAGCGAAGATGCCGCACGCCTGCTCTCTGGATTGCGCATCCGCGAGCGTGCGCCATGAGCGCGTTGTCACCCCGGCTGACGCTGACGGTTCGCGATGCGCAGGTGGTGTCGGGCAGCACGCAGCCGCAGGCCAGCTTCGCTGCAGAAGGCGGACGCATTGGCCGTGATGCCACCTGCGATTGGGTGCTCGAAGGCGAGGGAGTGTCGCGCTTGCATGCCAGCGTGCGCCATCTCGATGGTGTGTATTTCATCGAGGACCACAGCACCAACGGTGTATTGCATAACGGCGTGCCGCTGCGTGCCGGTTTTCCGGTGCCGCTGCATGCCGGCGACGCCTTGCGCATCGATGCCTTCGAGATCGACGTGGCGGTGTCGGGCGCGAGCGTCACCGCCGTTCCAGCTGCGCCGCAGGGCTGGAATCACGCCGAACCGTGGCCAGTGTCGGCAACGCCACCGCCGCCGCAGTCGCAGCAGCCGCCCCTGGAGCATGATGTTTTCGCCGAGCTCGGGACGTCGTCGACGCGGGCGACCGACACCGACCCACTGGCATTGTTCGCCACCTCGTTCACGCTGGCCGGTCGCGCTGGCGATGCTGCGGCGTTTGGGCTGGGACATGCGCCGGCAACAGCCGAAGCCTACCGTGCACCCGTGGCCGTGCCGGCCGCTGGCGGCGTTGTGTTGCCCGAGCACTGGGACCTGACACGCAGCGAATTTGCGCTGCCGCCGGTTGCCGATCTAGTTGCAGACATGCAGCCGCCACTGCCGTCCGCGCCAGCGCCCAGTGCCGCAGCGGCGCCAGCACCCGCGCCGACACCGACGCCACTGCCGGTGTCGGTCTCGGCAACGCGTGGCGCTGCGGCCACGTCCGCGGCGCAGCCGGTGGTTGCTCAGACGCCGGATACCCCAGAACTGCCTGCGCTGTTCGCCGCCATGACCGCTGGCTTGATGGATGTCTTGCGCGCACGTGCGGAGCTGAAGAACAGCCTGCGCTTGCCGGTCACGCTGATTCAACGCACCGAGAACAATCCGCTCAAGTTCGCCGCCACCGTGGACGAGGCGGTCGCCCGCCTGTTGGCGCCACCGGGCCCTGGGTATCTGACCGGTGCGGCCGCGATCGAAGAAGCGATGGAGGACATCGGGCGTCACCAGTTGGCCTTGCTGGCCGGCATGCGTGCCGCCTTCGAGCACGTGTTTACTCAGTTCGATCCAGCACGCTTCGCGGCAGACACCGCCGGTTCCGCGCTCGGTTCCTGGGGCAATCGGCCCTGGCGACGCTACGCACAGCATTATCGCGAGTTGCTCGGTGATCCTGACGAGCGCTTCCGCCGCCTGTTCGGCGAGGAATTCGCCCGCGCCTACGAACAACAGCTGGCCCGCGCCAAGGCGCAGGCCCACCCCGCATATGGCGATCGAGCATGACCCCTTACAACAAGGTGATCTGGAGCGAGGGTCTGTTCCTGCGCCCGCAACACATGCAACAACAAGAGCGCTATCTCGAGCGCTATATGGAACTGCATGCCGGTGCGCTGCGTGCGCATGCGTGGGGATTCAGTCATTTGGAGCTGGAGCCGGAACTGCTCGCCATCGGCAAACTCGGCATCCGTCGCGCCCGTGGCTGCTTTCCCGATGGCACGCCGTTTTCCATTCCCGATCGCGATCCGGCACCGCCGCCGTTGGATGTGCCGGCCAACTGCCGCGACCAGGTGGTGAGCCTGGCGCTGCCGCTGCGCGCCACCGCTCAGCCGGACAGCGCGTGGCCGGATAGCGACGGCAGCCGGCTTGCCCGCTATCGGGTGGGCGAAGCGGAGGTCGGTGATGCCTCCGGCAGCATGACCGGCACGGTGCTGCTGGAAGTCGGCGTGTTGGCCAGCCGTCTGCGTCTGCAGTCCGAGCCAAGCGAGGGCCTGGTAGAGGTGCCGATGGCGCGCATCGTCGAGTGCCGTGCGGATCGAAGGGTGACGCTCGATGATGCCTTCATCCCGACGGTGAGTCGCATCGAAGGTGCGGCGCGCCTGTCCACGCTGCTGGCCGAATTGCTCGGGCTGTTGCACCAGCGCGGCCAGGCGCTGGCCGAACGCGTTGCCGGCAGCGACCGCGGCGGCGTGGCCGAAATCGCCGACGTGCTGATGCTGCAGGTCATCAACCGCTACCAGCCATTGGTGGCGCACTGGGCCAGCGCGCCGCTGGAGCATCCCGAAGCGCTGTACTGCGTACTGCTGTCGATGGCCGGCGAACTGGCCACCTTCACCCGCGCCAGCAAACGCAGCGGACCGTTTCCGCCCTACGCACACGATGCACTGCAGGCGAGCTTCGAACCGGTGGTGCTGTCCTTGCGCGAAAGCCTGAGTGCCGTGCTCGAACAATCGGCCATCGCTGTGCCGCTGCAACAACGCAAGTATGGCGTGTGGGTGGGCATGGTGCCCGACCCGGGCTTGCTGGACTCGGCGGCCTTCGTGCTGGCGGTCAAGGCGGACCTGCGCGCCGAGGATCTGCGTAAGCGGCTACCCACCGAATCGAAGATCGGCCCGGTGGAGAAGATTCGCGACCTGGTGAACCTGCAATTGCCCGGCGTGGCCGTGAGTGCGCTGGCGATGGCACCGCGGCAGGTGCCGTATCACGCCGGCTGCGCCTACTTCGAACTCGATCGGCAATCGTCGCTGTGGAAAACGCTGCGCACCTCCGGTGGCGTTGCGCTGCATTTCGGTAGTGGTTTTCCCGGCCTGGAGCTTGAGTTGTGGGCGGTGAGGAATTGAGATGAGCAAGACAGTCGACCAGCACGACGACGATGCCACCGTGGTCCGCAGCGCGACACCGGCGCCGCGGTCCGCTGCATCCACGCCGTCCCGCCAAGCGCCGACGCGCATGGCGCAACCGCCTGATCTGGATGCCGCCATGCGCGCGGCGCCCGGCGCCATGCAAGGCAATGCGGTGGTGCGCGCGGCCACGCCGCTGCTGCTGCTGGCGGTGCAGTTGCGGCACTCCACGCAGACGCCGGACATCGCCACCTTGCGTGAGACCTGCAGCACGCGCCTGCAGCGCTTCGAACAGCAGCTGCGGCAACAAGGCATTGACGACAAGACCAGTATTGCCGCGCGCTACGTGCTGTGCACGTTGCTGGACGAAGCGGTGCTGGCTGCGCCATGGGGCGAAGGCAGCGGCTGGTCGCAGCGCACCTTGCTGGTGACCTTCCACGGCGAAACCTATGGCGGCGCCAAGGTCTTCGACCTGCTCGACCGGCTGGCACGCGATCCAGCGCGGCATCTGGACCTGCTGGAATTGCTGTACCTGGCGCTGGCGCTTGGCTTTGGCGGCCGCTATCGGGTGGAGCAGGGTGGCGGTGCACGGCTGGCCGATCGCCAGACCGAGCTGTTCCAACTGATCCAACGCCAGCGTCCGCCGGTACCTGATGCGTTGTCGCCGAACTGGCAAGGCGCCCGGGCGCCGTTGCTGCGCAATGCGGCCGCCACACCGCTGTGGATCGCGGCGCTGGCCTCACTGTGCATCGTGTTGCTGGCGTTCGTGTGGTTGCATGCGCGCCTCAACACGCTGACCGCGCCGATCAGCGCGCAGCTGGCGCGCATCGGCCTGGAGCGGGTGGCCTTGCCGCTCCCGGCGGCAGCAACCCGACCGGCGACCACATCGGCGCTTGCGCCGCTGCTGGCGGCCGAGCAACGCGCAGGATTGCTGAGCGTACAGACCGACGGCGATGGCCGCACCACCGTGCGCCTGGCCAGCGAAGCCATGTTCTCCAGCGGGAGCGCGGAGTTGGATGCCGATCAGATCCGCCTGCTCGAACGCGTCGCTGCGGCGCTGGAGCAGGTGCCAGGGCGGGTGGTGGTGGTCGGGCATACCGACGATCAGCCGGTGCGCTCGCTGCGCTTCAAGGACAACTTCGCGTTGTCCGCGCGTCGCGCCGAGAGCGTGGGCGCCGTGTTGGCGGCAGGCCTGCGCGATCCGCACCGTGTCCAGGCCAGTGGCGCGGGCGATTCCCAGCCCATCGCGCTACCGCCGCACTTGCCCGGCAACCGTGCGCGCAATCGGCGCGTCGAGATCCTGTTGATTCCCGAGACCTGACCCATGCGCTTTGTTCTTGACCTCCTGCGCGCCCGATACACGGCCGACGCTGCTGTCCTTGGTCTGTTGGCCGTCCTTGTCTGGGTCGGCGGGCCTTACCTCAGCGTCGGCCGCTGGCAGCCGCTCGCCAGCGTGGCCGGACGGCTGCTCGCCGTGGCCGTCTTGTTGCTCGCATGGTTGGCATGGCGCTCTGTGCGCTGGCGACGCGACAGCGCCAAGCAGCAGCGTCTGGCCGGCGAACTGGTCGGGCAGGGAGCAAGTGCCGAAGACGCCAGCGGCAATGACAGTCGCGCGCGGGCGGCACAGGAGCAGGTCCGCCTGCGTGCGCGCTTTGCCGAAGCGATGGCGGTGCTGCGCCGTCGCCGTCGCAACGGTCCCGGCCTGCACGTGCTGCCCTGGTATCTGTTGATTGGCGCACCCGGTTCCGGCAAGAGCACCTTGTTGCAGTCCTCGGGCCTGGAGTTCCCACTCAAGGAACATGGCAACCACGCCGCGCTGGAAGGCGTCGGCGGCACGCGCAATTGCGACTGGTGGTTCGCCGATCAGGCCGTGTTCCTCGACAGCGCCGGGCGTTACACCACCCAGGATTCGGACGCGGTTGCCGATGCCGGTGCCTGGCATGGCTTCCTGGAGTTGCTGCGGCGGCATCGCCGGCAGCCGTTGAACGGCGTCATCGTGACGGTGAGCGTTGCCGACCTGTTGGAGTACGACGGCAATGCCGGTACGCCGCAGGCACGTGCGGTGCGGCATCGCCTGGACGAGCTGGTCGACAAGCTGCGCGCGCGCGTGCCGGTGTATCTGGTAGTGACCAAATGCGATCTGGTATCCGGGTTTGCCGAGTTCTTCGCCGACCTGGATGCGGCTGGCCGCGCGCAGGTGTGGGGGATGTCGTTTCCGCAGGCGCACGATGCCAGCGAAACCGATCCGCTGACGGTGTTTCCTGGCGAACTCGAACGCGTGATGGAGCGCATCGATCAGCGTGTGCTGGAGCGCCTGCAACGGGCGCGCGATGCGCGTGAGCGTGCGGCGGTGCTGTCGTTCCCGCACCAGCTGCGCCTGCTGCAGCCGGCGCTGCTGGACTTCGTACAGACCGCGTTCGGTCGCCATGGCTACGCCGGCCAGCCGTGGCTGCGCGGTGTGTATCTGAGCTCGGGCACCCAGCAGGGACACCCGGTCGATCGCGTCATCTCGGCAGTGGCGCGCCATTTCGGCATCACCGCTGCCGGGCTGCCGCCGGCCGTCAGTGCCCCACGCAGTTATTTCCTGCCACGCCTGCTCAACGACGTGGTGTTCGCCGAGGCTGGCCTGGCCGGTAGTCAACCCGGCAGTGCACAGCGCCGTCGGTTGCTGCAGCTGGCCTGCTGGGCCGTGTTGACTGCCACCACCCTGGGCGTGCTGTCGGGCATGGCCGGCAGCTATGCACGTAACGTGCGGCTGATTGGCGAGGTGCGCGACGCGCTCGATGCCTATCCCGCCGGTCCGCTGCCCGCCGATGCCGGCGAGGCCGCCTTTTATGCAAAGGCCCTGCAACGCTTCGAGGCGCTTGCCCAGGCGCGCGATGTGGCACTGCCGCCGGATGTGTCGATTCCATGGTCACGGCGCTTCGGGCTGCATCAGGGCACGGCGTTGGCGCGTGATGTGCAGGAAGCGTATCTGCGCGACCTCAACGGGGCGTTGCTGCCCGCATTGGCGCAGTCGCTGCGACGCAAACTGGCGCAATCCAGCAACGATCCGCAACGCCTGTATCCATTGTTGAAGGGCTACCTGATGCTGGGCGAACCCGCGCGTCGCGATGCAATGCATCTGGCGACGTTGGCTGGCACGGTCTGGCGGCAGATATTTCCCGAAGATGCGTCGGTGCGCGCCGGCTTGAATCGCCATCTGCGTGCTTTGCTTGGGCCGGTCGACGGTGCGCGTGCACTCCCGCTGGATCGGCAGCAGATCGAGCAGACGCGGGCGAGCCTGCGGACTGCCGAATTGCCGTCACTGGTCTACGGTGGACTCAAACTGACGCAACCTGGTGTCGATCCGGCCCAGGCACCACGCCTGGACCGCCGCCTAGGCCTGCTGGGCGATGTCTTCGAACGCCGCAGTGGCCTGCTGTTGTCTGCGCCGTTGCCTCCGCTGTTCACCCGCCAGGCGTTTCAAGCACAGGTCGGTGGTGGCATTGCGCGTGGCGTGCAGCAATTTCTCGCCGACGATTGGGTGCTGGGCACCGCACCGCTGGATCCGCTGGCGCGCTCGCAACTGGAGCGAGAGGTGTTGGCGCTGTATCAGCGCGATTACATCGCCGCCTGGGACAGCATGCTGGCCGACCTGGTGCTGCGGCCGGTCACGCAGACCGGGCAGGCCAGTGCAGTGGCCGCCAAGCTGGGCGGACCGGCATCGCCGCTCAAGGCATTGCTGGTGCTGGTGCGCGAGCACACCCACGCATTGGGACGCACGCCTACGGCGAAGGCCGGCGCGGGCGCTGCAGCCGCCGCAGACACCTCTGTTGCGGCCGAGCCGGATGCGGCAGCCGAGCCGATCGAGCGCCATTTCGAACCGCTCAATCGCCTGCTCGATGGTGGGTCGGGTGCCAGTGCGCTGGACGAAACCCTGGCCGCGCTGACGCAGATGAGCCGCACGCTGCTGGGCGCCGCTGCCGGCGTTGCCGCCGATCAGAACGACCCGGCACTGCTGATCGCCGCACAACAGGCCGAACAGCTGCCGCCGCCGCTGGGCAACTGGATGGCGGCCTTGTCCGGCCGTGGTCGCGAATTGACCGCCGGCAGCGCTGGCGAGGCATTGCGTAACACGCAACGGCAAGCAGCCGGGCGTGAGTGTGCGCTGCTGGTGAGCGGGCGCTTCCCGTTCGTGCCGGGCAGCAACAACGAGATCCCGTTGCGCGATTTCGCCGAACTGTTCGCACCCGGCGGGCGCATGGACCGGTTCGCGCAGCAGGCACTGCTCGGCAAGGTCGATACCAGCGGGCCTGGCTGGAAATGGAACGCAGGCATGGCGGCGGTTGGCGCCGACGCTGTGCTGGCGCGCGCGCAACTTGCCGACGAGATCAAGCAAGCGTTCTTCGCGGGCGGAGGTGCGCAGCCGCAGGTCGCGTTCACTGTCTCCATTCCACCGCAAGCGGCAATCAGCCGGCTGCTGTTGGAGGTGGATGGGCAAACCCTGGAAGTGCGCGATGGTGCGCGCGCCGCCCAGTCGATGACCTGGCCTGGTCCAACGCCGGGGCTGGTGCGTCTGGCAGCGTGGGATGCCAGCGGACAGGCCTTGCCAGTGGTCGAATATCGCGGCCCTTGGGCCTGGTTTCGCGTCTTGCAGGCCGGGCGGCTGCGCCGTAGCGGCGATCTGGATTACACCGCCAGCCTCGCACTGGGCAGCGCCACCGTGCGTGTGGACGTGCAACCGACCAGCCTTCGGCATCCCTTTGCGACGTCGGCCGTGCAGCGGTTCAGCTGCCCATGAGCGCCATGCAACGCCCGCCGGGTTTCTACGGCAAGCTGCCCGCGGTCGGCGATTTCGTGCATCGCCGTTTGCCGGAGACTTTTGTCGACCCGTGGCACGTCGCGATGCAAGGCTTGCTGTCTGCCGCCGCGGCAACGATCACGACGCCTGAGCAGCACGCACCCGTGTGGCGCTTCGTGCTGATGCCGGGCCTCGCGGGTACGGCCGCATGGGTCGGGGCGATGCGGGCCAGCGTTGATCGCGTCGATCGCGTCTTCCCCTTGGTCATTGCTGCACCGTTGTCTGCAAGCGACGCCGATGGCACGACAGCTGCCGTCGTGCCGACCGATCTGTATCTGCCCTCGTGGCTGGATGCTGCCGACGCGGTGTTATGCAACATTGGTGCAGAACGACAGCAAGATGGTGCCTGGTTGGAGCGCGCCTGCGTGGCGCTCGCCCAACACGCGCACGACGACGCATCCGTGTTGGCGGTGCCGCTGGTTGCGGGCGCGACCACCGCTGGCAGCAGCCTGTGGTGGACGGCGATGACAGGATCTGCGCCGGGTGCCTGGATGCGTATTGCCGGCTGGCCTGCAGCCTGTCATGCGCCAGTCCTGCTTGGGCCCTTGCATGCACCGAGCGCCTGCCGTGCAGAGGCACTGCCATGAGCACGTCTTACGTGTCCGCCGGTCGTACCGAGCAAGGCAATGTTCGTCGCCAGAACGAGGATGCGATTCTGCTGCGCGACGATCTCGGCCTGTGGGCGGTGGCCGATGGACTGGGCGGCCACAGTGCCGGCGACCTTGCCAGTCGCATGGTTGTCGATGCGCTGGGCGCGTTGCGGCGCGATGGCGATCTGGCCAGCTTTGTCGATGCCATCGATGCGCAGCTGAGCCAGGTCAACCAGCAACTGCGTGCATTGGCGCGCGCGCGCCGCGTGGACGTGATCGCCAGCACTGTGGTGGTGCTGGTGCATGACCACGACCTGCTGCTGTGCGGTTGGGTGGGCGATAGCCGTGCCTACGCTTTCGAGGAGGGCCGGTTGCATCTGCTGACCCGCGACCATGTGGCCGGCGACAAGGACGCGCTGACCCTGGTGGGCCGGGCGCAGCCTGCCGGCGGCGCGCTCACCCGCGCAATCGGCGCCGACGATGCGCTGTACGTGGATTGGGTGGTATGTGCGCGCCGGCCGGGCCAGCACTACTTGCTGTGCTCGGATGGAGTCAACAAGGAACTCAGCGATGACGAGATCGCCGCCCACTGCCGGCGCGAGCCTCAGCCCGCCGCGCTGGTGGCACGCCTGTTCGATACCGCGCTCGGCCGTGCCGGGCGCGACAACGTCTCGGCCGTGGCGTTGCGCCTGGCCCCACGGAATGCCACGCCATGAACACCCGCGATAACGACACGACCGGCCGCACGTCGCCGCCGGACGACGACCGCACCCGCGTACGCCCCGCCCGCGACGTCGCCGATACACCATCACTGCCGCCGACTGGTGACGACGACGTCACCCGGCTGGCGCCGCTCACCCAGCAGCGCGCCGCACACGCATCCGACGACATGGCAACCCGGGTCAACCCGCCGCCACACGCCGACGACAGCGCCGGCGCCTCCAGCTGGCGGCGCGTGGCGCAATTGCAGGGCGACGCGCCGGTTGGCGTGGGCATGCTGCTCAAAGCGCGCTTCTTGCTGGTGCGCGAAATCGGCCGTGGCGGCATGGGCGTGGTGTATCTGGCGCGCGACGAGCGCAAGGTGGAGGCGCGCGATCGCAATCCCTACATCGCGGTGAAAGTGCTCAACAACGATTTTCGCCGCCATCCGGATTCGCTGATCGCATTGCAGCGCGAATCGCGCCGCGCGCAGAGCCTGGCGCACGACCATATCGTGCGGGTCTACGACTTCGACAAAGACGGCGCCATCGTGTTCATGACGATGGAGTACATCGAAGGCGACGACCTGCGCGGGCTGATCCGCAGCCGGTTGGGCGAGGGCATGCCCCTGGCCGAGGCCTGGCCATTGATCGAGGGCATGGGACGCGCACTGCAACGCGCGCATGCGGCCGGCATCGTGCATTCGGACTTCAAGCCGGGCAACGTCATGGTCGGGGCAGGGCACCTCGCCAAGGTGTTCGACTTCGGCATTGCCCGCGCCGCGAAACTGGCAGGCGCCGACGCAGGCGATGACCACACGGTGTTCGATGCGGCGACGCTGGGCGCGCTGACTCCGGCCTACGCGAGCCTGGAGATGCTGCGCGGCGAGGAGCCGGCGTTTGCCGACGACGTGTACGCCTTCGGCTGCGTGGTGTACGAGCTGCTGTCGGGCCGCCACCCCTTCGCCAAGCAGTCTGCGACGCAGGCGCAGGCACACCAACTGCGTGTGGCGCCGCTGCCGACGCTGAGCCGTCGGCAGAACCGCGGGCTGCGCAGCAGCCTGGCTTTCGAGGCCGGCGCACGCCCTTCAATGACTAGCTTGCTAGAGCAACTGCGCCCGCGCAGCCGTGGCGAGCGCGTGTTGCCGTACGTGCTCGCCGCTGGTCTGCTGCTCGCCGGTGCTGGCGGCACGGCGGCCTGGATGCAGGTGCATGCGCAGCAGCAAAAAGTCGCCGGGGTCCTCGAGCGATTCTCGCCGCAGGCGCCGAACCGGTTCGTGCATGAAGCCCATGCACGCGCGGCGCTGTGGGCGCTTGGCCAAGACGACCGTCGTCGCTTGATCCTCGACCGCAGCAGCACCATCGAGGCATTTCTGCTGACGCGCATGGACCACTACTGGCAGCCTGCACGCGGCCGTGAAGACTACGTGGGCGCACAGCGCATCCTTGTCTTGCGGGATCAGTGGAAGTTGTTCTCACCCCGCCTGGATGCGCGCCGCAGCGCGATTGAGCAGGAACGCGATCGCCTGCTCAATGGCCTGGATACCGCATTGACCGGCGCGATTGCCGCTGGTGCGCTATTTGCGGATCAACCCGGCAACGTGGTGGCGTTACTCGATCGCGTGCGCCGCCTGGCACCGGATAGCGGCCTGCTGCGGCATGCCGAACTCGAGCTGCGCTACCGGCGCGGATGCACCGATGCGCTCAGCGTCGGCCGCATCGATGAAGCGCGCCGCTGGCTCGCCACCGGCCGCCGCGTCTTCCCACAATCCCCTGTGTTGCGAGAGTGCGCACACGAGCTCGACGCGGCAACTGTCACTGCATCCGCCGCCCCGCCCGCTCCGCCGGCGCCACTTCTGGACGATGCGCATGCCCAGCTTGCCGCGCAAATCGCCACGCGCATCGAGTCGGTGCGCGCCGCGGCGGCCGCCAATGACGTCGCCAAGGTCAAGCGGCAGTTGGCGCAAATCGCGACCAGCAGCCCGGGTCATCCGTTCTTGCGCAGCGAAGGCGCACAGCGGCTGACCGATGCCTACCTGGGACTTGCGCGCTCCCTGTGCCGCGATGGGCGGTGGAAAGAAGCCAGCGTGGTCATCGGCCAGGGACTGGACGCCCAGGACGCGCCACGTCTGCGTCAGGCGCTGGGCCGTTACCAGTTGGCGATGGAGCTGGAACAGCTAGGCACCGCGCTCCCTGCGCCGTCGGTGCTGCAGCGTCTGCGCGAGCGCAAGATGGCCCTGCAAGCGCAGGACGCAGACGGCTTCCGAGCTTTCCAGAGCGATGTCGCCAAGTCCGGCCGACAACGCGTCTCCTATACCGCGGCACTGCTGCCGAAACTGGAACCGGTGGCGGCTGTGCCCGCACCGCCGGCCAAGCCGGGCGATCCCTGCCGTATCTCCGCTCCGTCCGGCGCAGCGGCCACCTGCAGCGATGATCTGGGCAAACATGGGCGCGGCCCGGAGCTGGTGGTGCTATCCAAGCCCGGGCGTGCGCTGGCGATGATGCGTCGGGAGATCAGCGTAGCCGACTTCGCGCTGTTCTGCGCCGATACCCGGCGCTGTCGTGTGTCGCGCTGGACACGCAAGTCGGCGCCCGCAGACAAGGTCAGCGCTGCCCTGATCCGCGATTACGCCGCCTGGCTGAGCAGCGCCAGTGGCCGCACCTATCGGCTGCCGCGCGATGCCGAATGGCTGCGCGCGGCGCGTGCCGGCGAGGACGGCTGCACCGCCACGGTGTCCAACAGTTGGGGGCTGCTCGACATGGTCGGCGGCATTGCCGAGTGGGTCCAGGATGGCGAGAGCGTGGCCGTGCGCGGCAGCCAGCGCAGTGTTGCTGCCTGCGTGAGTCCCGGTGCGGTGAGTTCCAACGGCGAGGCAGCGCGCGGCATCGGTGCACGCCTGGTGAGAGAGGTGGAATGAACGACTGGGAAACCCGGGCCAATCTGGTCCTGCAGGATTTGAACGCAGCACAGGCGGAGCGACGCCTGGACCCGGCCGAATATCGGCGCCGTCGCCTGCAATTGCTGCAATCGATCGCGCGCTCGGCCGGTGCGTCCACCGCGCGCCGACGAGGCGTTGCAGCGCCGCACAACTTGCCGACCCCGATCGTGACGATGCGCCGCGACCGCAAGCCGCCGACTGCCCTGCAGGCGGCATTGCGCTCGTGGACGCTGCGCTTATGGGCAGCTGTGATGCTGCTTGGTGCGGCCTGGGTGTACTGGTATGGCATCGCTGCGTTGTGATGCCGGCCGAGCAGGCCGTCAACGCAGACGAAGAGTGGCTGACAAGACGTAGCGAGCAGCCGTTTTGTTGGCTGTTCTAGTCGGAATGGTCCTGGCCCGACACGACCTGCAGCTCGTCGATTCCGCGCGGCGCGAGATCGCGCATCAGTGCGGCAAAATCCAGGCCGACCAGGCGTTGTGCGCGCCGCAACAGCAATGGCACCGGGCTGGAGGGTTCGCGCCGCGCGTAGTAATCGCAGAGCTGGTCGAGCATGTGGCGAACGTCGTCCGGATGCTCCACGGCGCGCGTGCGTGGCGCCGATGGACTGACATTGTCGGCACCGTGTGCGGCATGCTCGGTCGGGTCGGCCGGGGAGCCAGAACGTTCGGACACATGGGGCCGCAGAAACGCACGCAACTCGCCCAGGTCCTGCGTCAGCGGTGCCAGCTCCGGACCGTGTCCCGGAGTGCGCTCGGCAAACACGTCTGCAATCGCGGCGATGTCGTGCTGCGCAGCGGCCAAGGCCGCGTCCAGGTCCAGCAACGCTTCCAGTGGACAGTCGCGCAGGCAGGCATCGATGGCGGCAGGCTCTGGCATCTCGCCGGCGTCCTCTGCAGCGAGCTTGAGCGTGCCTTGCACAATGCGCAGGTCGCGTAGCGAAAAATGCCCAGGGTGCATGCCCTTGAACAGGCGCACGTTGCGTAGCTGCGTCAGCGTGCGCTCGCTATCGGCCAGCGCAGCGATGGCGTTGACGCGTTCGGTCGGGTCGTTGTCCTCATCGGCGTCCAGGTGAGGATGGACGTCGTCCCAGAACTGCTCCAGCAATTGCCGGAGCAGGCCGACGCCGCTGGACCAGCCCACCAGGCCGTCCTGGTGCAGGCGGGCGATGCTCAGCAAGATGCCCAGCCGCAGGTCCTTGGAGCGCAGTAACAACTGTTCTGCGCTTTCGGCGACCTGGCGCCATTGCGGCGCGTCGGGCACAAGCACGCCGGCTCCCAAGGCACGTTCCAGACGCGGTCGCGCAAGTTCCTCCAGGCTCTGGAACTCGGGGGTGTATTCCAGGTTCGGACCGGACGGCAGCTGTTCGTCGACCGGCTGCAGTAACTGTTCGTTGTCGATCTGCATGGCGCTGCTCACAAAACGGAGAGCACGAGATCGGTACGGCCGGCGGTGCGTCGCGTTGCGGCCGGCGTTGCTGCCGCTGGCGCTTCTGGAACAAGCAGTTCCAGCACACGCTCGCGCAACCAGCGATGTGCGGCATGGGCATCGTTGCGTCGATGCCAAGCCATCGCCAATGCCATGTCCGGCAACGGGAAAGGCAGTTCGAAGCAGTCCAGCGGTGGATGCCCGCGCTCTGCTGCAAGCGTTGCCGGCACGGTGGCAACCATGTCGGTGCCGAGCACGATGTCGCACGCGGTGGCGCACTGCGAGACGGTCACCGCGATCTGCCGGGTGTGCCCCAGGTGCCGCAGTTGCGCATCGATGGCGAGGTTACAGGCCTGTGCGTGCGCCACCTGCACATGCGCCAGATGGCTGTAGCTCGCTGCGCTCAGCGCTGCGGTGCCGCGTGGATGCCCACGGCGCTGTACCAGCACATAGCGCTCGTCGCGCAAACGGCGCAAGCGCAGCGCGGCCGGAACCGCTTGCGCGTGATCGATCAGCAGATCCAACTCGCCGCTTTCGAACGCATCCAGGCTCGTGTCGGAACTCACATGCACGAACTCCAGACGCATCTTCGGATTGCCCTGGGCCTGGATCAATCCCGCCAACCCCGCACCCAGCGTGCCGATCGCATCGGTGGCGGCAGCAATCCGGAAGCTCGCCGACGACGTCGCCGGATCAAACGCACTGTCCTTGCCGAGCAAGCTCAGTTTGCCGATCGCTTCGCGCAGCGGCGAAGCCAGTTGATCCGCACGCGGCGTAGCCACCATGCCGCGACCGGTGTCCGAGGGCATCAGCAAGGGATCCTTGAACAGCACGCGCAGTCGTGCGAGTTGCGAGGAGAGTGCCGGCTGGCTCATGTGCAATCGCTGCGCCGCATGGGTGACGTTCTTCAGCTCGAGCAGGGCATCGAGGGACACCAGAAGAGGTAAGTCGCTTGGTCGGATATTCATGTCGTGGATCGCTCGTAGTGGAATGCAGGCGGCCTACCGCGCCTGGGCATCGGCTACGCTAGGCTGCCCGCGCTACGTTCCGGTGTCGATCTGCGACGACTGTGTTTCATTTGTCACAGAGCAGGTGTGCTTTCATCCTGCGTTGTCATGTCCATCGTGCGACCCAGCGCACGTTCCAGTGCAATCGCCAGCGCGCCAAGATCGAACGGCTGCGCAATGATCTCGGCGATGGCGCCGCCCAGACCCTTGCGTGTCGCCAGGCTCACCGCACGCGTGGCGAGGATCAACGGCAGCTTGGGCGCAGCGGCATGCAGCGCGCCGATCGCGTGTTCGGCATCGCCGGCACGATCGCGCTTGAGCAGCACCCCATCGAAGCGCAGTGGATCGGCCGCTGCCATCGCGACGGCTGCCGGCAGCTCCAGCACGCCGACCGGTTCGTGCCCGAGTGCGGCCAGCATTTCTTCCAGGCGGTCGAGCTCGGCCGCGTGGTCGCACAGCAGCAGCAAGCTCGCATGCCGCGATCGCGTCTTCGGCAGGGGCGCGGCTTGGGGGACGGCTGCACTGCCTGTCCGCAGCGGCAACTCGACCACGAAGGTGGTGCCGATACCCAGGGCGCTGTCCACGTCGATCCGGCCCTCGTGGTTGTCGATGATCTTGCGAACCGTCGCCAACCCCAGCCCGGTGCCGCCGTTGCGGGTGGTGAAGAACAGATCGAAGATGCGATCCAGTTGGTCCGGCGGAATGCCGATGCCATGATCGCTGACACGCAGTTGCGCGATCCGACGAGGCGCGCCGTCGGACGCGGTGCCCCTGGCGGCGGACAGCTGGATCGTGACCGTCCCGCGCATATCCATTGCCTGCGCGGCGTTGCTGGCCAGATTGAGGATGATCTGCTGCAGTTGCGCTGGATTGCCCATCGCCTGCAGCGGTTCCTGCTCTTGCTGCAGGTCGATCGTGACGGTCGATGGCAGCGAGACCGACAGCAGCGAGACTGCGCCTTGTAGCAATGCGTTCAACTCGACCGGCTGCACGTTGTAATTCTGCACACGCCCGAAACTGAGGATAGATTCGATCAGATCGTAGGCGTGGGCAGTGGTGTGGCTGATCTCGAGCAGGTGCTCCGATGCTGGCGAGCTCGGTTCAAGTTTGGACAGGGCGATCTCGGCATTGCCGCGAATCGCGCCGACGATGTTGTTGAAATTGTGCGAAATGCCGCTGGCCATGGTCCCCAGCGTTTCCATCCGTCGGGCGAGTTCGAGGCGATGTTCCAACGCCAGGGCTTCGTCTTCGAGTCGCCGCCGCTCCAGCGCATCGAACAAGGTATCGAGCGCGATGTGCAACTGCGGCAGAAGTTCGGCGAGTGCCGCCAGGCCACGATCGCGGCGCGGGGTAAGTGGCGGCAGCCGCAAGCACAGCAGTGCAACCGTCCCGGCCTCGGCGTGTTGCCTCAGGCATAGCCACTGCGCGCCGCGCACGAGTTCGGGTTTGCCCAACACCTCGACGAAGCCCCTGGCGTCGACGACCAGCACATCGCTGGCGGCGACCGGTCGGGTGGCGGCGACTGCGGCAAGCGTCGTGCGGAACGCCTCGTCCTGTGGATCGGGCCAGATCCGCGCGTCACCCGCGACGGGTACCAGGCCCAGACGGGCGCTCGGCAGCTTCGCCCACTTTGCCAACCGCACCAGTCCGGCCTCGATGCCAGCGTCCAGGTGGTGGCGATCGTTGGCCACCAGACGGCGCGACACCGCGACCATCAAGCGGTCGAACTCCGCGCGTCGACGCAACGTGCGCGCGCGCTGCCGCAGTAGCTTGCCCAGGTACAGCAAGGCGCCCAACATGACGACGGCCAATGCCAGCAACAGGAAGCGGACCTGGCGCGCGGTGGCCTGCTGGCTGGCATGCTGCTTTTGCAGATACGTCTTGAGCTGTACATACGAGGCCAGCGAAGCGATCGGACGCATGCGGCGAATGGTGGTATCGGTGTCTGGCAGCAGTTTCAGCAGCATGCGTCCATGCGGGAGCAGCGGCGCGCTTGTCGTGCGTTGTGCCGCTTCGTCCAGGCGACGGCGTGCCAGTGCGACTGCATCGCCGGTCGTGTCCAGGCTCAGGCGTTGCACGGCGCTTGCCAGCATGCTCGCTGCGCGTGCCTCGGCGGGATCATCGCCTTGCCGGATCTGCGCGTTGCTCTCGCTCCAGAAGTAGGCCAGCGAGTTGGACAGCAGGGAATTCTGCGATTTGAATAATTCCCGCTGCAGCGATTTCTCTGTGTAGTCTGCGTCTAGCGCGGCGATGGCCTGGAACAACTCAGGGTCGTGGTCGGCCAGCTGGCGCAGGTGCTGCAAGGTGTCGCGTGCGCGGGCATCGCCGGTCACCAGCGAGTCGTAGTCGCGCAACAGGCCAATGCGTGCCTTCAGCACGTCGTTGTCGAGATTGGTATCGGCCATGTCCAGCGCGTCGAGTGCGTCCAACGCGTGACCGTAACGCTGCGTGTCGCGATCCAGCGCTGCCATGCACAGGCTGAAGAAGATCAGCCCCGCCAGCAGCATGGCGCTGAGGATCGTCGCCCACCTCATGGCTGGGGCGCGGTCAGCTGCCGGCCCTGGTGCTTGCCGGTCAATGTCTGCAGAAACGCAGTGATATCGGCGACATCCGCAGGCCTCAGTGTGACGCCAAGTTGAGCGGTGCCCATGGCCTTGATCGCCTGAGGCAGGGTGCTCGCGCTGCCGTCGTGGAAGTAGGGGGCGGTGGTAGCAACGTTACGCAGGCTGGGAACCCGCAGGATCGGGGTGCCATCCCGTGCGACGGGAGCGAAGATGCCGCTGCGCTGGAACAGATTGCCACCCACGTTGACGCCTTGGTGGCAGGAGATGCAGCCGATCGACTTGAAGGTGCGATAGCCACGTAACTCTTGTGCGCTCAATGCAGTGTCGCTGCCTTGTAACCAGAGATCGAAGCGACTGCCTGGCGTGACCAGGGAGCGTTCGTAACTGGCGATGGCATCGAACAGCGCGGCGCGATCCGGTGGCCTGCCGTAGGCCGCGCGAAAGCGCTGATTGAGCACCGTGTCCTGTTGAAGTCGTCCGACCACCGTCGCGATATCGGCCTGCATGACGCTTGGGTTTTCGAGCAGTGAAGCCGTTTGCGCTTCCAGACTGCGGAAGTTGCCGCGCCAGCCCAGGCGAAAGTTTGCTGTGGCATTGAACACGGTGGGTGTGTTGAACGACGGCACCGCGCGCCCGGGCATCCGCGTCATCGCATCGGCAGCGGCACCGTTGCTGGCCAAGTGATGACAAGACGTGCAGGCAACGCGACTGTCGCCCGACAGCCGGCGATCGTTGAACAGCAGCGCGCCCAGCGCGACCTTGCGGCTATCCAGGCCGGTTGCTGGCTGGATGGCATGGATGGGTTCGCTAGGGCGCGCCGACGCGGCTGCAACACGAGCCGCCGGCACGAACGGCATCGCGAGCAACGCTGTAGAAGCGAGCGCGACCTGCAAGATTGCCGTTGGCGACCAACGCTGTTGGCGATGGTGTGGCCGACCCGGCGCTGGCGGCGGTGTCATCGAGCGTGCTCGACCGACGGCGTGAAGACGTAACCTGCGCCGCGTTGGGTCACGATCAGCGTCGGCTCGCGCGGGTCCTGTTCCAGCTTGCGACGCAGGCGCAGGATCTGCACGTCGATACTGCGGTCGAACACGTCCTCATGTAGACGCGTGGCACGCATCAGGTGCTCGCGGCTCAGCGGTCGTCCGGGTGCATCGACAAAGGCGCGCAGCAGCGCGTACTCGCCCTTGGTCAGCGCAATGGCGGGCGTACCCGCGCGCCCGACTGTACGGGCTTGCAGATCGAATTCCCAGGCATCGAAACGCACCCGTCCTTCGCCCGCATCACGCGCCACCGCCAATTTGGAGGCGATATGGCGACGCAATACGGCGCGGATCCGCGCGGTCAGTTCATGCAGCCCGAAGGGCTTGGGCAGGTAGTCGTCGGCGCCCAGCTCCAACCCCACGACGCGATCGATTTCGTCGCGGCGATGGCCGGTCATGATGATCACCGGGATATCGGATTCCTTGCGCAAGGCGCGCAACAAGTCCAGACCGTCTTCGTGTTTGAGCATCAGATCCAGCAACAAAATATCCGGCTCGCGCCGACGCAGCGCTTCGGCCAGTTCGCTGCTGTTGGTGGCGACAAACGCTTCCATGCCATGGGAACGGATGTGGCCCATGACCACTTGGGCCATGGCCTGGTCGTCATCCACCACCAGCACCTTGGCGACTGGTGCGGGGCGTGGAGCGGATGTGTCGGAGTAGGACGGCGGTGAGGGGGAACGGGAATGCAGCTTGATCATCTACTCTCAATTCCGGCATGACCGCCTTCGCGGACAGATCACCAGTGTCGACCGGTTGGAATGACCGAGGCGATCGTGTGGGGGAATTGCGTCCATGCGCGGGGTGCAACGGTGCGCCGTCGAGGGGACTGCAGCGGTGTGCAAGATGCTAGGAGGTTTTTGTGTCGGCTCGCCACGTCGACAAGCGTGTCGACACGATTTGCACGGTGGCGGACGAGAACTTTTTCTCGATCTTGTGACCAGCCGCTCGCTACGCGTACGCCAGCGAGGTGCCGACCTCCATCACTCACATCGCATCTGACAACGATGTCTTCGGACAATTTTATTGTCGAGCCTGCTTCCGCTGCGGGTAACCGTCACTGAGGGGCGGCGACGGTACCCTTTGGCGACTGCACGTGGCGTCAGCCTGCCTTCGTGCTGGTGTTGGACGTGGACTTGGCTTTCGTCGCAGCGGACCGCGCAGCGCGGTCGATCACGTCGGACACGGTTTGGGACTGCGTGATGAACAGCGCGTGGCTTCCTGGCATGGTGGTGATGTCAGCGCCGATGCGCTTGGCCATGTGCATCAACATGGCCTGATCGAAGGCTTTGGCTTCGGTGGCGATCACGGCCCAGCTCGGCTTGTTGGTTGGCTTTTCGTAGCTGGCTTCACCGGGGCGCTGGTGGTCGTCATTCTTGCCTATGTCGCTGCGCCTGCCGTCAAGCTGCAGACCGCGCTCTGCATGCTGATCCTTGGCGGTGGCATTGCCTGTTGGTTGCTGGAGCCTTCGTTCTATCCAGAAAGCTACCGCGATCGCGGTGCCTACACGCCGACGCATCTACTCCTGGTGGCGACGTATCTGGGCGGACTGCTTGGGCTGTGCGCTGTGCTTGTCGATCACCGGCGACGCCGTGCCGTTCCTCGAAAGCCAGACTGACCGGTGCCATCCGGTCGTCCCCAAGTCGACCGGAGCGAGGGGGGATGTGTGCCCATGGCAGCCCGCTGACTCCCCTAAGTTCTGGTCTGAAATACAGCGCATCGGACAACGCCTCGGCGACGCTGATGCGGTAACGACGACAGGCCAAGCGATGAACGACGCAGCTGGAACCGGTGGACCGTGACGGACCCATTGATTGCACAAGTAGCTCTTTCAATCTCGCAACGCGTTTGTGTCCGCTATCGACAGGCACGCTTTCGGCGATACCAGTAACCCAGCGGCATGAGCTACAGTCACGCAGCCCGTAACGCACCGAAGCGCTTTGGCCAACACCGCGATCGACGCGGAAGGCCAGAACTGCAGAACGCTCTCCGATTCGGAGTGGGCCTGATCTACCCACCCTGAGACAGAAGGAAATGGCGGCGTTGCGTCGTCTGACACCCTTATGGATGCGCCTCATCCTGCACTGCGGCATCGCTGGCGCAGTGTTGTTGTTTGCGGCAAATGCGCATGCGCTCGACCGCGAGCGCAGCCTCGCACAATTGCATCACACCGCCTGGACCGCACGCGACGGCGCGCCCAGCCAGGTGTGGGCGCTTGCTCAGACCAGCGATGGCTATCTGTGGATCGGTGGTGCAACCGGCTTATTCCGCTTCGATGGCGTGACGTTCGAACGCTACGCCACTGTTGGCGGAACTCAACTGCCCTCAACCAATGTCACCGCTCTGCTCGCGACGCCAGAGGGTGGTCTATGGATTGGCTTTCGCAGTGGCGCAGTCGCGCTGCTCAAAGATGAGACGTTGCAGGTTTATTCGCACGAAGATGAGCGGCTACCCGAAATCGTGCTCGGCTTCGCACAAGACCACGACGGGGACATCTGGATCGGCACCACGCGTGGCCTGGCTGTCCGCGAGGACGGCCGCTGGAAGCCGGTAGGTGCGGCGCAGGACTTTCCGGAAGGCGAACGCACGCGGATGCTCGGCGTCGATCGGACGGGCACGTTGTGGGCCTCCAGCGTCGAGAAGCTGCTGTTCCTGCCACGCGGCGAGCACGTCTTTCGCGACACCGGCCAGCGATTGAATGACGCAGTTCAGATCGCTCAGGATGTGGCGGGACGCCACTGGATCGTCGAGACAACACGCTCGGTACGGCCGCTCGCGGTGGCAAGGGGCGGCCGTGTCGGTGAAGACGAGGAAATCCAGATGCGTGTCGAAGGAACGCCGAGACCACTCGATCCGCTGGTCCACGATGAGATGTTCAGCATCGCCCGCGAAGCTCTCATCAATGCGTTCAACCATGCGCAGGCGAGCACGGTCACACTCGAACTTCACTACAGCGCCAAGGCGCTGCGGCTGTGCATCAGCGACGATGGCCGCAGTATCGCGTCCGAAGTGCTGGCCGCGGGGGTCTGGCGTGGTCACTGGGGATTGGCCGGCATGCGCGAACGCGCTGCACGCATCGGTGCCACGCTCGCGTTTCGGAATGGCGTTGCCACCGGTGCCGACGTTGAACTGCAGGTGCCGGCAAAAATTGCCTACCGGCCTGCGTTCACCGGCTGGCGACGTTGGTTCGCCCGCGTGGGCAGGCAGCGCTAGTTCCGCGGCAAAGCGCGATAAATCCCAGGGCGCCGTTGCTGGAAAGGGACCCGATTACGGTACCGATGGCTGCATCCTGGAGCCAGAACGTGCGCCTTCCAGAAACGAGGTCAGGACTGCGCGGACGACCGACGCCTGCGCCAGCCGTCCGGTGGCCACTGCCCAACCGGCTCCAAATAGGCACGAGAGGTAGAAGTCGCTCCACCAGGAAGCCGGCATTTCGATACCGAAGACGCCGTGCTGCTGACCGTGCAAGAAAAAAGCATCCAGACGCGCCTGGAACTGCTCCCATTCCGGTGCGGCGTAATAGGTGTTGCCGCGTTCAGCGCCTTCCATGCCCATCTCATTGACGATGTAGATGACCAGATCCAGATCTTCGACCAACGCGTGCGTCATGCGTCGCAGGCTTGCCATGGGATCGGGCGGGGCGTCTTCTTCGGGCAGAGCCGCTTGCAGGCGCCCCCACGCTTCTGCGGTCACCTTCTCCACGATTGCCGCTCGGGTCGGCGCAAACCGGTACAGCGTTGCGCGACTGATCCCCGCGCCAGCGGCCAGCTCGGTCAGGTTGCTGCGTGGGCGGCGGGTCAGCGTTGCGGCCAGCAGGCGGATCAGGCGTTGGTCGTCCTGGCTCATAAGCTTGAAAAACGGATGAAGCAGGGATGATACAGGTTTTATGAAGATGATCCTTATGAATCAAATTTGATTCATAAGGATCTTTGACGCATCATTCGCGTGTCATCCCTTGGACCTCGCGCCGTGACAGCCCATCGCGCTCATCGCTTCTTCCCGCTGTGCGTCTTCATACCGTTCGCGCTGGCCGCCTGCGGCAACGCGGCTCCGCCTGCGGATTCCTCGGTGGCGCCGGCGGTAGACATCGCCACTGCGCAGGCGCGCAAGGTGTTGCAGACCACGGATCTGCCCGGCCGGGTGGCGCCGATGCGCGTGGCGCAGGTTCGCGCGCGCGTGGCCGGCATCGTGCTGGCACGCCGCTTCGAAGAAGGCTCGGACGTCAAGGCAGGGCAGGTGCTGTTTCAGATCGACCCCGCACCGTTCGAGGCGGCCGTGGCGCGCGCACGTGGGGAGCTGACGCGCAGTGAAGCCGAGCTGGAAAATGCCGCCGCCCAGTTCGAACGCAGCCAGCAACTGGTGCAGCGGCAGGTGATCAGCCGGCAGGATTTCGACACCGCCCGCAGCAACTTCAAGAGCACCCAGGCAGCGGTTGCGTCGGCGCGTGCGGCGCTCAAAACCGCGCAACTGGATCTTGGCTTTGCCACGGTGCGTGCGCCGATCGACGGCCGCATCGGACGGGCGCTGGTCACGGAGGGCGCGCTGGTCGGGCAGGGGGGCGACGCGACGGAAATGGCGCTGGTACAGCAGCTTGATCCGATCTTCGCCGACTTCAATCGCCCGGTCGCCGAAGCGCTGAAGTTGCGCGGGCGTGCCCGCAAAGGCGATGCGCCGCTCAAGGTCGTCATCGACATTCCCGAGCTCGGCGAAACGCGCGAGGGCGACCTGCTGTTCGCAGACATGCAAGTGGACGAAACAACCGACACGGTGTCGCTGCGCGCGCAATTCGACAATCGCGACAACTTGCTGCTGCCGGGGATGTTCGTGCGCGTGCGCACGCCGAACGGCACCGCCAGCGACGCGGTCTATGTGCCGCAGCGAGCGATTCAGCGGCGTCCGGGCGGCAGTGCTGCGGTGATGGTCGTGGCGGCGGACGGCAAGGCCGAACTGCGCGAGGTCCGCACTGGCGCGATGGTCGGCACCGACTGGCAGATTCTCGAGGGCCTGAAGGCCGGCGAGCGCTACGTCGTCTCCGGTGCCGCGCGGATCCAGCCCGGTGCCGTGTTGAACGCCGCGCATTGAATCATCCCTCCATTTCGCTTGTGCGGGCGCGCGGCGCCCCGGTGACCGTCCATGTCCCGATTCTTTATCGATCGCCCCAACTTCGCCTGGGTCGTTGCGATTTTCATCTCGCTCGCCGGCTTGCTGGCCTTGCGCACCTTGCCGGTCGAAAAATATCCGGAAGTTGCGCCGCCGCAGATCAGTCTCCTGGCCACCTATCCCGGGGCATCGGCCCAGGTCGTCAACGACGCCGTGACCAGCGTCATCGAGCAGGAGCTCAACGGCGCGCGCGACATGCTGTATTACGACTCCAGCAGCTCCAACGGCAGTGCACAGATCACCATCACGTTCCAGCCCGGTACCGATCCCAATATCGCCCAGGTGGACGTGCAGAATCGCATTCGTCAATCCGAATCGCGCCTGCCGGCGGCGGTGACGCAACTTGGCCTGCAGGTGGAACAGACGACCGCCGGCTTCCTGATGCTGTATTCGCTGGTCTACAAGGATACGGCTGCCACGCAGGATGTCGTGCGCTTGAACGACTACGCCGCCAGGGTGGTCAACGATGAGATCCGGCGCGTTCCTGGCGTTGGCCGCGTGCAATTCTTCGGTGCCGAAGCGGCGATGCGCGTGTGGGTGGACACCCAGGCATTGCGCGGCTATGGGCTGAGCATCGTCGACGTCAATAACGCGATCCGTGCGCAGAACCTGCAAGTGGCAGCTGGCAGCCTGGGCGAACGGCCAGGCGCGCAAGATCAGGAACTGACCACCACGCTGGTGGTGCGCGGCTTGATGGAATCGCCGCAGGAATTCGGCCAGATCATCCTGCGTGCCCAGGCCAATGGCGCGGTGGTGCATCTGTCGGACGTGGCGAAGCTGGGACTTGGATTGGAGAACTACCAGTTCGACGTGCAGGAAAACGGTGGCCCGGCCGCGGGCGCGGCAGTGCAGCTGGCGCCGGGTGGCAATGCCGTCGCCACCGTGGCGGCGGTGCGCAAGCGCCTGCAAGAACTGTCGCAGAGTTTTCCGGCAGACATCACCTACTCGGTGCCGTTCGATAGTTCGACCTTCGTCAACGTGGCGATCAAGAAGGTGCTTTACACCTTGCTCGAAGCGATGGCGTTGGTGTTCTTGGTGATGTTCGTCTTCTTGCAGAACCTGCGTTACACCGTGATCCCTGCGATCGTGGTGCCTGTGTGTCTGCTGGGCACGTTCGCGATGATGAAGCTGCTGGGCTTCTCGGTGAATATGATGAGCATGTTTGCCATGGTGTTGGCGATCGGCATCCTGGTGGACGATGCGATTGTGGTGGTAGAGAACGTCGAGCGCCTGATGGCCGAGGAAGGCCTGTCGCCGCGCGATGCGTCGATCAAGGCGATGACGCAGGTGGGCGGCGCGATCGTCGGCATTACCCTGGTACTCACCGCGGTGTTTTTGCCACTGGCCTTCATGAGCGGCTCGGTCGGCGTGATCTACCGACAGTTCTCCGCGGTGCTCGCCGTCTCGATCCTGTTTTCCGGCTTCCTGGCGCTGACGATGACACCCGCGCTGTGCGCGACCTTCCTTGTGCCGCCCGACGGCCAGCATCAGAAGAAAGGCTTTTTCGGTTGGTTCGACCGCAACTTCAGCGCGCTGACGTCGCGCTTCGATCGTCTGAACCATCGCCTGCTGCGCCGTGCCGGGCGCTGCATGCTGGTGTACGCCGTGCTGCTCGGTGTCCTTGGGCTGGCATACGTGCGGCTGCCGGAGGCCTTCGTGCCGCAGGAGGACGAGGGCTACATGATCGTGGACATGCAGTTGCCACCCGGCGCCAGCTACAGCCGTACCCGAGCGGCCGGGCAACAGGTCAACGATTACCTCGCCGCGCGGCCGAGCATGCAGGACGTGACGTTGGTCTACGGTTTCAGCTTCTCGGGAAGCGGTGCCAATGCGGCCATGGCATTCCCGTCGTTGAAAGACTGGAGCGAGCGCAGCGACAGCGAATCGGCGGCCCACGAAGTCGCAGCCGCCAACGTCGCACTGGGACGCATCAGCGATGCGACCATCATGGCCGTAATGCCGCCACCGATCGAAGGCCTGGGCAATTCCGGCGGTTTCTCGCTGCGCGTGCAGGACCGCGGCAATCTTGGGCGCGATGCGCTGATGCAGGCGGTGAACCAGTTGCTGCGTGCGGCCAACCAGTCCCCCAAACTGGCGTACGCGATGGTGGAAGGTCTTGCCGATGCGCCGCAGCTACGCCTGGAGGTCGATCGCGGCAAGGCGGAGGCATTAGGTGTGAGCTTTCAGAGCGCGATGGAGGTGTTATCCAGCGCGTTCGGATCGACGATCGTCAACGATTTCGTTAACCGCGGCCGCCTGCAGCGGGTGGTGGTGCAGGGCGCTGCAGGCGATCGCGCCACGCCGCAATCGCTGGACACGCTGCATGTCACCAGCCGCACCGGCAAGCAGGTGCCGTTGACGGCGTTCACCACGCAGCGGTGGGAGCAAGGGCCGGTGCAGATTGCCCGCTACAACGGCTATGCCTCAGTCAATCTCACCGGCCAGGCTGCGTCCGGCATCAGCTCGGGCGACGCCCTGACGGAAATGGAACGCTTGGCAGCTGCGCTTCCCCAGGGCATCGGCTACGAATGGTCTGCGCTGTCCTATCAAGAAAAAGCCGCTGGCACACAGGCACCGATGCTGCTCGGCCTGGCCTTGCTGGTCGTGTTTCTGCTGTTGGTCGCTCTCTATGAAAGTTGGGCGATTCCGTTTTCGGTGATGCTGATCGTGCCGATCGGTGCGGTCGGAGCCACCGCCGCAGTGTGGGTGGCCGGTCTTTCCAACGACGTTTACTTCAAGGTTGGCCTGATTACCATCATTGGCCTGGCCGCCAAGAACGCGATCCTGATCGTGGAATTTGCCAAGGAACTGCATGCGCAAGGCGCACGCGTGCCCGATGCCGCGATGCACGCGGCCAGGCTGCGCTTCCGCCCGATCGTGATGACCTCGCTGGCCTTCATCCTCGGCGTGATTCCGCTGGTGATCGCACGGGGTGCGGGCGCAGCCAGCCAGAATGCGTTGGGCACCGGCGTGATCGGCGGTATGCTCGCGGCCAGCACGCTTGGCGTCGTGTTCACTCCGATCTTTTTCACCTGGGTGATGTCGTATGTCGCTGCGCGCAAGAACGCAGCAGCAAAACCGGCCGAGCCGCGTGCATGAGCATGCGGGGCGACGGTGTGCTGGCATGATCGATGGTGAGATGAGGGCGTCAGGTCAGCGCGAGAGCGTTCGCGTTGACCCGACGCCGCCCGCAACCGATCGGCAGACGCATCAACGAAGCGATGCGTTTTTCGCTAGGCTGAGCGTGTGTGTCAGCCAGGGCGTCTGGTTTTCAGCTGACCAGCCGCGCTGAGCAGTCCAAGCGCCCACTCCAGGCGATCTGCTGCGGAGTCGATCAGGCTGCCTGGGTGTTCTCCCAACAGCGCGCGAAGTTGATGCGGGGCAAACACCAGGTCGACGAAGTTGCTCGCCAACGCGGATGGATCGGCAGGTTGATCTGGGCCATCGAGGATCGCCATGCGCACGCGTTGCAGCCCGCCTTCCCAGCCAATGCGGTTGACCTCCGCAGCAAGCTCCGGCGCCCGGATGGAAGTGCCAACGACCAGGCGCATCATCGCCACGGTTTGCGGCTGCAACGCATGCGCAAGTATTCCTCGCCCTGCCTGCCTGAGCCGGTCTTCAAGATTCATCGGAGCGCCGGTAGCAGCGGGCAGGGGTTGCGTTTGGACATCGCGACGAACGACTGCCTCGAAGATGGCGTCTTTATTGGCATAGCGCGCGTAAAGGCTGGCCTTGCCTGCGCCTGCCAATCGCGCAATGTCATCACACGAGGTGTGCTCGAAGCCGCGCTCCAGGAAGAGCTGTAATGCTGCATCGAGGAGGCGCCGATCGACATCCCCGGCTTTCGTGAGTGGCGGCCTGCCGCCTTTGGATTTTTGCTTGCCTGCTTTCATCGGGGAAAGTTACACGCCACTTGTGTTTCCAACAACTGAACGATATCGTTCAGTTGTTCGCTGCATGATTTCCATCGCCAGCACGACGCCCAACAGCTGATGTGGCAGGACGCTGGTGCCTTCTGTTGCGTTGACCGCCCGCCGCTTTCGGCATACGAAGACTCAAGTGAGAAGCATGTGGTGACCACAGATGTGAGTTCGCAGATCGTTGTTGCAGGAGCCACCGGCGATCTGGGTTATCGGATCGCAGTTGCCCTGAAAGATCAGGACGCCTCAGTAATTGCGCTGGTGCGGCGCGGGGCAAACACGCGCCGTGTTGCGGCATTGGAAGAGCAGGGCATCCAGATTCAGCGTGTCGAGCTTGACGACGCCGAACGGCTGCGCGAAGCGATCAAGGGTGCGGCCTGTGTTGTTTCCGCGCTCAACGGCTTGGAAGACGTCATGCTGGGTCAACAGGGAAAGCTGTTGCATGCAGCAGTTGCTGCGGGTGTCCCTCGTTTCATCCCGTCCGATTTCTCGCTTGACTACACGACGACGCAGCCAGGCCACAATCGCAATCTGGACCTCCGGCGCCGGTTCAGAAACCAGCTGGATGCCACGCCAATCGCGGCCACATCGGTTCTGTGTGGGGGCTTTCTGGAACTGCTTGAGGGCAGTGCACGACTGGTCGTACCAGGCCGCCGCGTACTGCATTTTGGCGATGCGAATCAGAAGCTCGACTTCACTGCCAAAGATGATGTCGCCGGCTACACGGCCGCTGCGGCGCTGGATCCCGATTCCCCGCGTGATCTCCGGATTGCCGGCAACAGCATTTCGCCGAACGACATTGCGCACCTGCTTACCCAGGTCACCGGCGAGCGGTATCGCACGCTCAGGCCGGGCGGACTCAAGACGATGTCGGCGATCATCCGCATCGTGCGGGCACTGACGCCGGTCAGCGATGACCCATTCCCTCCCTGGCAGGGCATGCAATATCTGCGCGACATGATGAGTGGGCGCGGCACGTTGATCCAACTGGATAACGATCGTTACGGTGCGCGCGCGTGGCAGACCGCCCGCCAGACGTTGGCGAAAACCTATGCACCGGAGGTGTGAGATGACTGAGGTTATTGCACCGTTTCAGGTCCACGTCGCGCAGGCCGAACTGGATGACCTGGCCAATCGCCACCACGCGGAATTTTCTGGCTTTATGCCGCTTCAAAGCACCAAGCCACGATCTGTGGGCTTCTCACAACGCGACGGCGAGCGGGAAAAAGTGAGCGCGATACGGGAAGAAGGTAGCGATCTAGCGCCATGCTGCCCGGTCTGTTTGGAAGGCGTGGGCACATAGTCGATGGCATGAGGAGTCCGGCTCTTACGAGACGCAAGCGCAGGTCGTACCAAGGCCGATCGATGACATCTTGAATTGAATGTTGATGGCCTTGCAACACTGCAGGCCTGTGCCGACGTCTTCCAGATGATAGGGCAGGCCACGTCGTCGAGCAGTCGATGGTTTGTATCAACACGTTTACACCGCTGCTTTAAAAACGGTTGAGTCCGGTTTCGCCATCTAAACAAACATCGCGCTGTCTTCACTGTGTGCCTGTCTCGCTGGTGGCGTAGCCAGGGCGCATCATCTTTGAAGATGATGTCGGCGCCAATGCCGCACGTTTCTGATGCGCTAGCGGATGTCCTTCAACCGACGCGTGTTTGCTGCGTTCTGCATAGCTGCCATTGAACGACGGCATCCCATGAAACACCATTTACCACCACGTGACCGGCTATCGACCTGATCTGCACGAGGCGTGGACGAAGCGTGCGCCACCATGCCTCGCTGACAGCCCAAGGTATGACATGGCCAAGCCAACGTTGTTTTTCCTGCATGCCCTCGGGGGCAGCCGGCATGAGTGGAGCCATGTGATCGCGCAGTTCGGTGAACGCTTCGACTGTGTTGCGCTGGACATCCCAGGATTCGGCGATGCGTCTGCGCTGGAGCAGTGCGACACGCATGCGCTCGTTGACTGGTTCAGCGCTGAAGTCATCCAGCGGCAACCGGCCTGCTGGTTCGCGGTGGGGCACAGCATGGGAGGAAAGATCGCCACGCTGACCGCAGCGCGGGCGCGCGATGGTGTGGCAGGCCTTGCCGGTCTGGCGGGGGTGGTGCTCGTTGCCGCATCGCCCCCGGCTGTTGAACCCATGGACGAATCGCGACGGCGCACGATGCTTGCCTGGTTCGAAACAGGGCGGCCGACGCGCGCCGAGGCAGGCCAATTCGTGGATGCCAACTGCGCTTCCAGGTTGCCGGACCAACTCAGGGATGCGGCGATCAACGACGTCCTGCGCACCGCGCCCAGTGCATGGATTGCATGGCTCACACGGGGCAGTTGCGAAGACTGTACCGCGCAGGCCGGATGCATCGGCGTGCCGGCATTGATCGTCGCCGGTGGCCAGGATGGCGATCTGGGTGAGGCCGCGCAGCGGCGCTTGAATGCGCCGCACTATGCACATGCGCAGCTTGCCATCGTGGCCGACGCTGCGCATCTGATTCCCTATGAGCAGCCGCGGGCGCTGGCACAGTTGATCGCCGCGCATGTGGACCGCTGCATGGAGCACTGCCTGCCCGGGGACTTCATTGCCTTGCTGAACTCCGAGCGCGTGGCGCCGCGCATGCGGATGACGTTACTCGCGCGGCACATGGATCCGCCTGCCACGGGCAAGTGCGTGTTGAACCTTCGCCAGCTGGACGTGCTCGCAGCGGTGACCGCACGCGTTCTGGATGGTGCGGGCGATGCGCGGCAGATTGCGCGGCGGATCGACATGCAGCTTGCAGAAGGCGCGGGAGATGGCTGGCGGCACGCAGACTTGCCAGAAGATCGCCTGGCACTACCGCTGGGGCTGGACACGCTCGACGCGCTGGCCGGCGGCTTTGTCGAACACTCGACGCAGAGCCAGGACCGTTGGCTGCAGGATGTTGCGCACGCGTCGGTACGCGACACGTCGGGTCATGGCCTGGATGCCACACAGCTGGCGCATTGGTTCGAGGATGTCCGCGCCGACGTGGTGCGCACCTGGACCAGCCTTCCTGCCACCATGGCCGCGTTGGGCTATGACGGTTTTGCAGTCGGCAACGACACCGGCAACGGTCGGCTAGGCTATGCAGAAACGGCAGCAGATCGGCATGAACGCTGGCAGCTGCATGCCCCCGGAGCTGCGCGATGAGCGCAGCCGGCAACCAGGACAGCGTCGATGTGGTGGTGGTCGGCAGCGGAGCGGGCGGCGGCCCACTGGCGGCACGGCTTGCGCAGGCCGGCGTCTCGGTGGTCGTGCTGGAAGCCGGCGCGGCAGTGATGCCGGAATCCCACATCCCCGATGAGCTGACCACCGGCATCTACTGGATGGACGAACGTCTGAGCGGTGGGCAGACGCCCACTGCGTTCGGACCGAACAATTCGGGTTCCGGACTTGGCGGTTCCACCCTGCATTGGGGTGCCTTCTGCCCGCGGCCGGACAAGCGCGATCTGAGCCTTCTGACCCAGACCGGCCATGGCGCCGATTGGCCCATCCCGCACGAGGAGGTGCTGTCTTATATTCGTCGTGTGGAGACCTTTATCGGCGTCTGCGGCCCCGCGCATTATCCATGGGACACCGAGCGCAGCTATGCGTATCCGCCACCGCAACGCAATGCGTCGGCCGCAGCCATGGAGCGCGGTTGCGGCGCCCTCGGCATTCGCACAGCCGATGCCCCCGCTGCGTTGGTCACCAGGCCTCACCAGCAGCCGCATTGGGGTCAGCGTGCGGCATGCAACAACTGTGGTGCCTGTCACCAGGGGTGCAGTAACGCCGCCAAGGTGAGCGTGGATACTACATGGCTTCCGCTGGCCAGGGCGCATGGTGCGCAGCTGCGTCCCGACAGCCGGGTGATCGATCTCGAGCGCGATGCCAGCGGCAAGGTCATCGCCGTCATCTACCACCAGCATGGGCAGGAGTATCGCCAGCGTTGCAGCACTGTCTTCCTGTGCGCGGGCGGGGTGGAGACGCCGCGCTTGTTGCTCAATCTGGGGCTGGCCAACTCCAGCGGCCAAGTGGGCCGCAATTTCATGGCGCATGTGGCGACCCAGGTGTGGGGGGAGTTCGACGCGGACATGCGCATGAACCGCGGCTACCCATCCTCGCTCATTACCGAGGACATGCTACGTCCGGCCGATGCCGACTTCGTCGGCGGCTATCTGGTGCAAAGCCTGGGCGTGCAGCCGATTACGCTGGCCAACACGCTGGCGCGCGGTGCCGGCCTGTGGGGCAGGGAACTGGTCGACACCATGCTGCGCTACAACCGTTTGGCCGGTATCGGCATCAATGGCGAATGCCTGCCGCACGACGCCAATCGTCTGGTCTTGTCGGACGAACGGGATGCCTTCGGGCAGCGCAAGGCGCGCATCGATTTCAGCTACGGGCCGAACGAGCAGGCCATCGATGCCCATGCGCGCGCACGGCTTCAGGCGATCTGGCAAGCCGCTGGCGCCCGCAACATCTTTGCGGCTGCACGTTCGGCGCACACGCTCGGCACCTGCCGAATGGGTACCGATCCCCCACAGGCCGTGGTCGATCCCGATGGCCGCGCCTTCGATGTGCCGAATCTCTACATCTGCGACAACTCGGTATTCCCCAGTGCATTGGCGGCCAATCCGGCGCTGACCCAAATGGCCCTCGCGCTGCGCACCGCAGAACGTTTTCTCGCGCGCTAGCGGTACCTGCGCTGCCACGTTATTCAACGACCAGGAGCTCAACATGGATCTCGGAATCAAACAACGTATTGCCCTCATCAGCGGCGGCGACTCAGGCATGGGCAAGGAGACCGCACGCCAGCTGCTCGAAGCAGGCGTCCGTGTGGCGATCACCGATCTTCCCAACGGCACGCTCGATCAGGCGTTGGCCGAGTTGTCTGGCTTGGGAGAGATCATCGCCATCGAAGGCGATGTGACGCAGGAACAAGACGTCACTCACATCTGGAGCCAGGTGCGTGCGCAGCTGGGTGAACCGGATATCTATATCAATGCCGCTGGCGTTACCGGCGCCACCGGCGATTTCCTGGAGGTCAGCGATGCCGGCTGGCTCGAAACCTTGGATATCAACCTGATGGGCGCGGTGCGCATGTGCCGCCAGGCCATTCCCGCCATGCGTCGCAAGCAGTGGGGGCGGATTGTGTTGTTCGCGTCCGAAGATGCAGTACAGCCGTACGTGGATGAGTTGGCCTATTGCGCGTCCAAGGCAGGCATCCTGAGCCTGGCCAAGGGGCTGTCCAAGGCCTATGGCGCCGACAATGTATTGGTCAACACGGTGTCGCCTGCGTTCATTGCAACGCCGATGACCGACAAGATGATGCAAAAACGCGCACAGGAGAACGGAACCAGTGTCGAAGAAGCGATCTCCTCGTTCCTGGACGAAGAGCGCCCCGGCATGGTGCTCAAACGGCGCGGACGGCCAGAAGAAGTGGCCTCGGTCGTCGCGTTCCTGTGCTCGGAGCGCGCCAGCTTCATCAACGGAGCCGGCGTGCGCGTGGATTCGGGCTCGGTGTTTACGATCGCTGGCTGAGGCGGGCGGCGCTGGATTGCAGCAAGCGTGCGTATCGCCTGAGGGTGTCGCCGCGCGCCTGATCCCAGCAAAAACCCCGGGTATTCGGAGGCATTAGCGGGGGCAGGTCGATGAGGTTATGCAGCGCCTTGATAGATAAGATCGAGCCAGGAGTCAGATACCAGCGCCGCCGATTGGGGAGTGTGACCGTGCGCAACGCATATCCGCGTCCGAACCAGGATCAGGAATTGTCAGGACTTTCGTTGTTGCTGCGAGGTCCAAATGGTGAGCCTGAGCTTAGAGACTTCATTGGAAGCTAGCCAAGGCTGTAGCTCTAAGCGTTCAGCAAGCGCGGCCGATAGGAACACCTGGATAGCGAGGCGATATGCCTTTGTCGAGCTGTTGCAAGTTCCAGAAAGCAACTTGGCCTGGAAAGTGCTCAATGAAGGCACGCACGACGAAGAGGTCGAATACCCGGAGATAGTAGCCGTCCAGTTGATCGTATAGGCAGTCGACAACTCAGCGGGGTTTGTCGCTAACATTTGCGCGTATCTGGACATAATATACAGAGCGCAGCAAAGGCTTCCCGCAAAGGGTCGTTATACAAATCTGCGCATCGTTCCATAATCAGCAACACACAGTTCCGCGACGCTCGGGTCTTCAGTGGATTCACTCGCGAAGAGGCTGCGCGCTTCCTCAGCGTCAGCCTGCGCACCATCGGCCATTGGGAGACGGGTAGGGCCAGGCCCAGCTACGCCGCCTTCAAGCTCCTCCGGGTGTACCGCCATGGCGATCTGATTCACCCGGATTGGCGAAGCTGCTTCATCAACCATCGTGGCCACTTGGTGACCGCTGAAGGGCGTGAGATTAAAGCCACGGATCTTGACTGGCTGTCTCTGTTGTTCCGCCGCGCCGAGATGATGGGGCCGTTGCTTCGCCAGCGCGATCAGTTGCAACGCCAGCTGCAGGACATCGAACAGGCATCGACGGCGAAGCCGGCGATGCCTTGGGCTTGTCCTTTATTAAACAAAGCATACGCGCCTTCTGAAATTCAGCCTCAGAATCAGTCGTATCAAGGGTTTTCGCTGGTGTCTGCACTTTCTTGCGATGGGGCCATAATGGGGCCACAATGGGGCCATGAACGATGCCATCCACAAGCTCAATCTCAGGTTGCCGATGCACGTAGTCGAAGAAGCCAAGGCTCACGCGCAGCTTCTGGGCGTCAGCCTGAACGCGTACATCCTGTTTTGCATTTCGGAACAGGTGAAGCGCACACGCAGGGAGCTGTCGGCTCCATTCAACGCAGCGCCTCCAAAACAAGGGTCCAGGTCACCGGCTCGATCAGCGGCAAATCCCGTGGTGACTCCGGTGAAGCGTCCTCAGGCCAAGGTTGGGCGGAACGAGGATTGCCCATGTGGCAGTGGTCGCAAGGCCAAGCACTGCCATCCGGAGTGGACCTAAATCGTGACGCGTCACGAAATGCCGGGGTGTGCTGTGAAACGCCAATCGGATCCGGAATACCTGCGGTCGGCGTTGGCTCGGGCTTATGAGATGCGCGACGTTATTGAGCAAATGCGCTCCGAACGTCCTACAACTGTTGAGGAAAAGGTCCATTTCGCCTCAATGCTTGAGACCGCTGACACCTTCATCGCTTACTACCGGCGTGAGCTATCGCTGATCGCGCGGCGTGGCGGTCACGGTCATCGTGTACAGGGCGCGGCGCTTGGGCATGCGGGTGCGCGCCTGCGGCGCGCAGAGCAAGCCTGAGCGCGGCGCCCGTGTCTGTTGATCAGTTCCGAATTGCAGCGGCCTCGGCGATAGTCGCGGTGTGGCTGCTTGTGGGGTGCAGGGGCTGCGCCCCTGCGGGTATGGCGCATGGATGCGCCGCTCTGCACTTAGCGGCTGGAGCCGCGCAAGAGTGCGGGTCAGGGCCGGGCGGTAACCCGACTGCTGACCCGTTTTTTACTGCCTATCAGGGCAATTCTTGCCGGTGGCAGCAACCACCGGCAACACTCAGGGCCGCGTTGGAGGCGGCACGCGTATGAAGCCACAGAACCGAGTTGGACATAATATACAGAGCGCAGCAAAGGCTTCCCGCAAAGGGTCGTTATACAAATCTGCGCATCGTTCCATAATCAGCAACACACAGTTCCGCGACGCTCGGGTCTTCAGTGGATTCACTCGCGAAGAGGCTGCGCGCTTCCTCAGCGTCAGCCTGCGCACCATCGGCCATTGGGAGACGGGTAGGGCCAGGCCCAGCTACGCCGCCTTCAAGCTCCTCCGGGTGTACCGCCATGGCGATCTGATTCACCCGGATTGGCGAAGCTGCTTCATCAACCATCGTGGCCACTTGGTGACCGCTGAAGGGCGTGAGATTAAAGCCACGGATCTTGACTGGCTGTCTCTGTTGTTCCGCCGCGCCGAGATGATGGGGCCGTTGCTTCGCCAGCGCGATCAGTTGCAACGCCAGCTGCAGGACATCGAACAGGCATCGACGGCGAAGCCGGCGATGCCTTGGGCTTGTCCTTTATTAAACAAAGCATACGCGCCTTCTGAAATTCAGCCTCAGAATCAGTCGTATCAAGGGTTTTCGCTGGTGTCTGCACTTTCTTGCGATGGGGCCATAATGGGGCCACAATGGGGCCATGAACGATGCCATCCACAAGCTCAATCTCAGGTTGCCGATGCACGTAGTCGAAGAAGCCAAGGCTCACGCGCAGCTTCTGGGCGTCAGCCTGAACGCGTACATCCTGTTTTGCATTTCGGAACAGGTGAAGCGCACACGCAGGGAGCTGTCGGCTCCATTCAACGCAGCGCCTCCAAAACAAGGGTCCAGGTCACCGGCTCGATCAGCGGCAAATCCCGTGGTGACTCCGGTGAAGCGTCCTCAGGCCAAGGTTGGGCGGAACGAGGATTGCCCATGTGGCAGTGGTCGCAAGGCCAAGCACTGCCATCCGGAGTGGACCTAAATCGTGACGCGTCACGAAATGCCGGGGTGTGCTGTGAAACGCCAATCGGATCCGGAATACCTGCGGTCGGCGTTGGCTCGGGCTTATGAGATGCGCGACGTTATTGAGCAAATGCGCTCCGAACGTCCTACAACTGTTGAGGAAAAGGTCCATTTCGCCTCAATGCTTGAGACCGCTGACACCTTCATCGCTTACTACCGGCGTGAGCTATCGCTGATCGCGCGGCGTGGCGGTCACGGTCATCGTGTACAGGGCGCGGCGCTTGGGCATGCGGGTGCGCGCCTGCGGCGCGCAGAGCAAGCCTGAGCGCGGCGCCCGTGTCTGTTGATCAGTTCCGAATTGCAGCGGCCTCGGCGATAGTCGCGGTGTGGCTGCTTAGGGGTGCAGGGGCTGCGCCCCTGCGGGTATGGCGCATGGATGCGCCGCTCTGCACTTAGCGGCTGGAGCCGCGCAAGAGTGCGGGTCAGGGCCGGGCGGTAACCCGACTGCTGACCCGTTTTTTACTGCCTATCAGGGCAATTCTTGCCGGTGGCAGCAACCACCGGCAACACTCAGGGCCGCGTTGGAGGCGGCACGCGTATGAAGCCACAGAACCGAGTTGGACATAATATACAGAGCGCAGCAAAGGCTTCCCGCAAAGGGTCGTTATACAAATCTGCGCATCGTTCCATAATCAGCAACACACAGTTCCGCGACGCTCGGGTCTTCAGTGGATTCACTCGCGAAGAGGCTGCGCGCTTCCTCAGCGTCAGCCTGCGCACCATCGGCCATTGGGAGACGGGTAGGGCCAGGCCCAGCTACGCCGCCTTCAAGCTCCTCCGGGTGTACCGCCATGGCGATCTGATTCACCCGGATTGGCGAAGCTGCTTCATCAACCATCGTGGCCACTTGGTGACCGCTGAAGGGCGTGAGATTAAAGCCACGGATCTTGACTGGCTGTCTCTGTTGTTCCGCCGCGCCGAGATGATGGGGCCGTTGCTTCGCCAGCGCGATCAGTTGCAACGCCAGCTGCAGGACATCGAACAGGCATCGACGGCGAAGCCGGCGATGCCTTGGGCTTGTCCTTTATTAAACAAAGCATACGCGCCTTCTGAAATTCAGCCTCAGAATCAGTCGTATCAAGGGTTTTCGCTGGTGTCTGCACTTTCTTGCGATGGGGCCATAATGGGGCCACAATGGGGCCATGAACGATGCCATCCACAAGCTCAATCTCAGGTTGCCGATGCACGTAGTCGAAGAAGCCAAGGCTCACGCGCAGCTTCTGGGCGTCAGCCTGAACGCGTACATCCTGTTTTGCATTTCGGAACAGGTGAAGCGCACACGCAGGGAGCTGTCGGCTCCATTCAACGCAGCGCCTCCAAAACAAGGGTCCAGGTCACCGGCTCGATCAGCGGCAAATCCCGTGGTGACTCCGGTGAAGCGTCCTCAGGCCAAGGTTGGGCGGAACGAGGATTGCCCATGTGGCAGTGGTCGCAAGGCCAAGCACTGCCATCCGGAGTGGACCTAAATCGTGACGCGTCACGAAATGCCGGGGTGTGCTGTGAAACGCCAATCGGATCCGGAATACCTGCGGTCGGCGTTGGCTCGGGCTTATGAGATGCGCGACGTTATTGAGCAAATGCGCTCCGAACGTCCTACAACTGTTGAGGAAAAGGTCCATTTCGCCTCAATGCTTGAGACCGCTGACACCTTCATCGCTTACTACCGGCGTGAGCTATCGCTGATCGCGCGGCGTGGCGGTCACGGTCATCGTGTACAGGGCGCGGCGCTTGGGCATGCGGGTGCGCGCCTGCGGCGCGCAGAGCAAGCCTGAGCGCGGCGCCCGTGTCTGTTGATCAGTTCCGAATTGCAGCGGCCTCGGCGATAGTCGCGGTGTGGCTGCTTAGGGGTGCAGGGGCTGCGCCCCTGCGGGTATGGCGCATGGATGCGCCGCTCTGCACTTAGCGGCTGGAGCCGCGCAAGAGTGCGGGTCAGGGCCGGGCGGTAACCCGACTGCTGACCCGTTTTTTACTGCCTATCAGGGCAATTCTTGCCGGTGGCAGCAACCACCGGCAACACTCAGGGCCGCGTTGGAGGCGGCACGCGTATGAAGCCACAGAACCGAGTTGGACATAATATACAGAGCGCAGCAAAGGCTTCCCGCAAAGGGTCGTTATACAAATCTGCGCATCGTTCCATAATCAGCAACACACAGTTCCGCGACGCTCGGGTCTTCAGTGGATTCACTCGCGAAGAGGCTGCGCGCTTCCTCAGCGTCAGCCTGCGCACCATCGGCCATTGGGAGACGGGTAGGGCCAGGCCCAGCTACGCCGCCTTCAAGCTCCTCCGGGTGTACCGCCATGGCGATCTGATTCACCCGGATTGGCGAAGCTGCTTCATCAACCATCGTGGCCACTTGGTGACCGCTGAAGGGCGTGAGATTAAAGCCACGGATCTTGACTGGCTGTCTCTGTTGTTCCGCCGCGCCGAGATGATGGGGCCGTTGCTTCGCCAGCGCGATCAGTTGCAACGCCAGCTGCAGGACATCGAACAGGCATCGACGGCGAAGCCGGCGATGCCTTGGGCTTGTCCTTTATTAAACAAAGCATACGCGCCTTCTGAAATTCAGCCTCAGAATCAGTCGTATCAAGGGTTTTCGCTGGTGTCTGCACTTTCTTGCGATGGGGCCATAATGGGGCCACAATGGGGCCATGAACGATGCCATCCACAAGCTCAATCTCAGGTTGCCGATGCACGTAGTCGAAGAAGCCAAGGCTCACGCGCAGCTTCTGGGCGTCAGCCTGAACGCGTACATCCTGTTTTGCATTTCGGAACAGGTGAAGCGCACACGCAGGGAGCTGTCGGCTCCATTCAACGCAGCGCCTCCAAAACAAGGGTCCAGGTCACCGGCTCGATCAGCGGCAAATCCCGTGGTGACTCCGGTGAAGCGTCCTCAGGCCAAGGTTGGGCGGAACGAGGATTGCCCATGTGGCAGTGGTCGCAAGGCCAAGCACTGCCATCCGGAGTGGACCTAAATCGTGACGCGTCACGAAATGCCGGGGTGTGCTGTGAAACGCCAATCGGATCCGGAATACCTGCGGTCGGCGTTGGCTCGGGCTTATGAGATGCGCGACGTTATTGAGCAAATGCGCTCCGAACGTCCTACAACTGTTGAGGAAAAGGTCCATTTCGCCTCAATGCTTGAGACCGCTGACACCTTCATCGCTTACTACCGGCGTGAGCTATCGCTGATCGCGCGGCGTGGCGGTCACGGTCATCGTGTACAGGGCGCGGCGCTTGGGCATGCGGGTGCGCGCCTGCGGCGCGCAGAGCAAGCCTGAGCGCGGCGCCCGTGTCTGTTGATCAGTTCCGAATTGCAGCGGCCTCGGCGATAGTCGCGGTGTGGCTGCTTGTGGGGTGCAGGGGCTGCGCCCCTGCGGGTATGGCGCATGGATGCGCCGCTCTGCACTTAGCGGCTGGAGCCGCGCAAGAGTGCGGGTCAGGGCCGGGCGGTAACCCGACTGCTGACCCGTTTTTTACTGCCTATCAGGGCAATTCTTGCCGGTGGCAGCAACCACCGGCAACACTCAGGGCCGCGTTGGAGGCGGCACGCGTATGAAGCCACAGAACCGAGTTGGACATAATATACATTATGCGAAATAAGATCTTGGGGAGGCACGGGCGCGGCTCCGCTGGATCTGGCTCTGGATCAGATCTTGCCTGCCCAACCGTTCCCCTCGCGAAACGGAACTCGCCGCATGACTGATACCTACGACATTGACCGCCGCCCACCATGCTGGCCCGTTGGCGAGCAACGCCCAAACAGCTGCGCGGCAGATATGCATCGGCGCGTCGTCACCAACCATGTGGAACTCACGGGGCCGTGGGCTGGCTGGCGCTCGGATTGGTGTTGCATGCCAATGCCAGCGACATCCGGGATTCGGTCCGCAAGCGGAACGCCAAACGAAAGGCGGTTCAGCAGTCGATGGTCAGCGCCAGACTTTCGGGAATATGACCCCCAACGGCCATTAAGCGACGGCGAGCGTTGCTTACAAGGTCGCCGCTTCAAGCGCGTGTCAAATGCTGGGTGCAGCTGCCGCACGATCCCTGCTGATGCTCTACAGATCAGCGGTGGTCGACGGAACGCTAGTAGCAGTAGCGTAAGGTTTCGACTCGGGGAAGCTGCCTGCTTCACGTGTGCCTCTAGCAATCACAGATCCAGCTGGAGCGGCTGATTCTGATGGGCCACCTGCCCGTTTTGCACCTGCTGCTGTTGCTGCTGGCGCACGTCCTTGTAAGGGTTGTAAGGAGCGCCATTGCGCGCAAGCGTGCGGCACATAGGCTGCGGCAGATCGTAGCGCGTGCCCTGCTCTGTCATGCAAGTGCAAGAAGCCTCGCGCGGATCTGAGGCGGTCGGCGTGCTGGACATCTCAAACCACGCTTCCGGAACCGCCCAAACACCACCTTCGATGCAATCTGTCGGCAGGGGCAGTGGCTCGCTCGTCGCAGGGGGAGGGCTGTGTATGCGAGTTGGTAGTCTGCCGACCCTGCCCAGCTGCGAACATCGGCTTGGAAGCAGCCCTGCCCTTGCACTTCCTCAATCCATCGTTGGCATAGACATGGATACAAACGCACCACTTTTCCGCTGCAACCAGCACGCGAGGCGACAGCGTGGCACGCACCCGTGCGTAGGTCAGTGGATTCAGCGACTAGGCTCCATCAGCGCTGCGAACACGGCGCGCGATCCCTTGTATGGTTTGCGGCCGTGCGCGAATGTCATGTTGTCGAGCAGCAGGACATCGCCTGGTTGCCAATGAAACACGAGCGCCTCGCTGGAGAACGCCTGTTGGATTCTCTGCAGATCATGCTCGGAGATTTCCGTGCCGTCGCCGAAGCGTGCATGCCTTGGTAGCTTGTCGGCGCCGAACATGTTCATCATGGCTTGGGCCTGCGCGCGCCCCAGGCTGGAAACATGGAACAGGTGCGCCTGGTTGAAGAATATTTTCTCTGACGTGACCGGATGCAACGCAGTGCCCTGCGCTCGGTTCGCGGTGCGAAGCAAACCGTCGGCGCCCCAGTGGGAAGCGATGCCACTGCTAGCGCAGTACTCGTCGACCTGCGATCGATCTTCGGTCTGGAATACGGTTTGCCAGGGAAGGTCGATATTCGGGTGGTAATGACGGATGTATTCAACCCCCTTTTCTTCCAGTCGCTCAAGCAGGCCGGGGCCAATATTGCGGGTGATCTCGCGCATGGGGGCGATCGGTGTCTGCCCTCCTTCGGCGGGTGCTTCGATGCAGCAGAACGCCACCAACAGTGGCCAGGTCGTGTGGTATGCGCTCTCGTTGTGCATCGGAATTTCAAGGCGCGCCGGATAGTTCGTTGCCGTCGATACCCGGTTGGTGATCTCGGTCCGCGGCGTGGATCGATAGACGTATCGATACTGCTGTTGCGATACACCTTCGACAAATGCATCGAAGTGCTTGACTTCCGAGACATCGAAACCACGTAACAGGATGGCGCCACGTTCGTTGAGTTCCTGCCGGTAATGCGGCATCTCCGGGACGATGACATCGAGCAGGGAGTGCCGTCCGCTCGCTGGCGAGATGATCGTCGGACCCTTCCTGTTTTCAAATAACGGGGAATATTTGAGCATATGTCCTCATTGATCATGAAACGTGGGGTTGCCGTAGCCGCTGCGATTGCCATTGTCCGGGACGTGTTTCGCCTTGAATAGAGAGCCGCGGTGCATTGGCGCGCTGCGGCAAGTGCCTGCCACGATGAAGCAAGCAGCAGCGCCAGCTGAAAAACAGACTGCGACGCATCATGGCTATGCTCTGCGCGGTTGCTACCGTATGACATCCCCCCGTTTGCGACTCTCCGAACACGTCCGTCTGCTTCCGCGTATCAATGGTTGGTTCGCGCATCCGTATCTCATTTCGCCACTGACCTTCGGGCTGTACACCGAACATTCGCATCTGGCGATGATGGAGTCGTTTCTGGAGGATCCGGAACAGCACCGCGCAGCCCTGCGTGAGCCTGACATGCGTGGCGGTCCCTTTATCGACCATGCCGGCGATGTTGCCGATATCCGCAAGCTGCGCGATCACACCCTGCAACGTTGTGCGCCCCAACTGCGCTACGCCGAGGCGATAGCCGCGCTGTATGAGCTGCTGCACAACGAAGCCAAGGGTGCCGGCCTGGCCGGTCTGTACACCAAGATCGATCCGCTGATCCGTGCCAAGCTGGAGATCTTCTACGATGTCAGCAAGCAGCCTGGCGTGCGTTTCATGGAGCGCCAGTTCTATGCCAGCGACGCCTACGACACCGGCCTGCAGACGGCGGTGCTGGAACCTGTCAGCGAACAGGAACGCGCGTTCGCGTTGAGCACCCCGCAGCTACCGTCGGCGGCCGGTTCGCTGGAGTTGAGCGTGCCTTTTGCCGATCCGTTCTGGGACCAGTTGTGCGGCGGGATGTCCGATGCAGATGCCCTGCTCGATCTGATCCTGCGCCATGCGCCTGCCGGCACCACGCGCGCGCAGGCACTGGCGCTGCTGACCGATGCACCGCTGCCCGAACACCCCGCACCTGAAGGCGTGCGCGTGCGTTACTTCGGCCATGCATGCGTGCTGATCGAAGGCGCGGGGGTCAGCATCCTGATCGATCCGCTGATCAGTTATTCGGGCGAATGCGCCATCGACCATTTCACCTTTGACGATCTGCCCGCCAAGATCGACTACCTGCTGATCACCCATCCGCATCAGGATCATGTGGTGATGGAAGCACTGCTACGCATCCGTCACCGCGTCGGTACCGTGGTGGTCGGGCGTGCCGGCGGCGGTGATTTGCAGGATATTTCGTTGAAGCTGTGCCTGGAGCACTGCGGCTTTACCAATGTGGTGGAACTGGCCGACTACGAGGAACTGCGCTTTCCGCAGGGAAGAATTGTCGGCGCGCCGTTCTACGGCGAGCATGCCGATCTGGATATCCGCGCCAAGCTGGTCCATGCAGTCGAGCTGGACGGCAAGGTGTGCGTGCTGTTCGCCGATTCGCGTCCGCCGCTGGTGGAGTGCTACGCGCAACTCAAGGCACTGTTCCCGAAGATCGATTGCATGTTCCTTGGCATGGAATGCGTCGGTGCGCCGGCGACGTGGCTGTACGGCCCGCTGCTGCAGAAGATGCTGACCCGGGGCGAAGACCAATCGCGCCGCCTGGACGGCTGCGACTGCGCGCTGGCCAGCGCACTGCAGGACTTCTTCCTGCCCGAACGGCTGTATGTCTACGCCATGGGTGCCGAACCCTGGGTCACGCACATCACCAGCATTCTGTACTCCGAAGACTTGCCGCAGTTCCGCGAGGCGCGCGCGTTGGAAGCGAGTGCGCGTGCGAAAGGACGCCATGCCGAGCTGTTGTTCGGCCGCTGCGAGATCGTGCTCTAAGAGATATCGCTCTAACCGATATCGCTTTAACCCAGGCATCCCCCATGTCCGATACACAAGGTTACCTGCGCGTCAATGCGGTGGCGCGCCCGCTGCTGAACCACTGGATCTTGTGGGACATGTTGATCCCTCCGGTGCAGTCCGCGCTGGTAGTAGCAAAGCAGCAGCTGCCGATCCTGGAATCCTACCTGCGCGCGCCCGAACAGCATGCACAGGCGGCACGTGACCCGGCCTTGATGGGCGGCCCGTGGATCAATTATCCGTCGCCAAAGACTGCCGAGATCGCGCAGTTGCTCGAGCGCACCCGCGTCGCGCAAGGCGATGCACTGGCACTGGCGGCCGCGTTGCAGGCGCTGGAGGATCTGTTGCGCCAGCAGGCGAGCGGACAGTCGCTGGAATCGCTGTATGCGCAGATTCCTGGCGAATTGGCCGGCCTGGTCGAGCTGGTCTACGACCTCAACGATCATCCCGGCCTGCGCTTGCTCGAAGGCCTGCTGTATCGCAGCCGTTTCTATCGACGCGACCTGCAACAGTTCGCCTTCGGCCTGGTCGAACGCGACTGGCTGCCGTACGAACGCAGTACGCCGGTACTGGAGTCGCCGCAAACTCCGGTACTCGCCCTACCCTGGAACGATGCGCGGCTGGATACGTTGTTCCGCGCGGAGCGCGCGCAGGTGGTGATCGACGAAGTGGCCGAACGGCTCGGCGTCGCCGCGTCGCAGCGGGCGGGATTTGCGGCGTTGTTCGACGCTGCGCCGCCACCGCAGCGCCACCGCCCGCCTGCCGCAGGGGTGCGCATCCGCTATTTGGGCCATGCTTGCCTGCTGGTCGAATCGGATCAGGTCAGCATCCTCACCGATCCGTTCGTGGCCTACGACTATCCGACGGATCTGCCCCGCTACACCCTGGCCGATCTGCCCGAGCGAATCGACTACGTGCTGATTACCCACGGCCACAGCGATCACATCCGACCGGAAACCTTGCTGCGGCTACGCCACCGCATCGGGACCGTGGTGGTGCCGCATAGTGCCGGCCGTCGCCTGCAGGACCCTTCGTTGAAGCTCATGCTGCAGGCGCTCGGATTCGAGCGGGTGATCGAGCTGCACGAGTTCGAACGTCTTGCGTTGCCCGATGGGGCGATTACCGCATTGCCCTTCCTTGGCGAGCATAGCGATCTGGATATCCAGGGCAAGGCTGGCTATCACGTGCGCCTCAAGGGCTGCAGTGCAGCATGCCTGGCCGATTCCTGCAATCTGGATCCCAGCCTGTACCGGCATATTGCCGCGGAACTGGGTGCTGTCGATGCCTTGTTTTTGGGCATGGAATGCGAAGGGTCGCCGCTGAGCTGGGGCTATGGGCATCTGTTGACTCGACGCATCGATCCCAAGCTGGATCGCAGCCGGCGCGACCGCGGCTCGCATGCGGACGAGGCCATCGCGCTGATCGAACGCTGGCCGGCGCGCCGTGCCTATGTGTACGCGATGGGCCAGGAGCCCTGGTTGAATCATGTCCTGGCGATCAACCAGTCCGGCGAACACCTGGGCCTGCGCGAGGCCGATCGCTTCATTGCCCTTCCTTGGCGAGCATAGCGATCTGGATATCCAGGGCAAGGCTGGCTATCACGTGCGCCTCAAGGGCTGCAGTGCAGCATGCCTGGCCGATTCCTGCAATCTGGATCCCAGCCTGTACCGGCATATTGCCGCGGAACTGGGTGCTGTCGATGCCTTGTTTTTGGGCATGGAATGCGAAGGGTCGCCGCTGAGCTGGGGCTATGGGCATCTGTTGACTCGACGCATCGATCCCAAGCTGGATCGCAGCCGGCGCGACCGCGGCTCGCATGCGGACGAGGCCATCGCGCTGATCGAACGCTGGCCGGCGCGCCGTGCCTATGTGTACGCGATGGGCCAGGAGCCCTGGTTGAATCATGTCCTGGCGATCAACCAGTCCGGCGAACACCTGGGCCTGCGCGAGGCCGATCGCTTCCTTGCCCATTGCCGCGCGCGCGGCATCGACGGCGAGCGTCTGTTCGCGATGAAGGAACTGAATCTGCCTGCCGTCTGAGCTTCGACACGCGTTTGCGTGTCCTTGTCGTGTGGGTTGCTTAGGTTCCCAGCCGCCCTGCCCTCCCGACGACGTAGCGTCAGGAGGGAGGACGAGGCGACACTCAATGTCCCGCCGCTGCCATCGCGTCGCGCAGGCTCTTCGGACGCATGTCGGTCCAGTGTTCGTTGACGTAGTCCAGGCAGGCCTGCTTTGGGTTCGGGCCAAACACCACCGACCAGCCATTCGGTACGTCGGCGTAGTCCGGCCACAATGCATATTGTTCTTCGTGGTTGATGACCACCACATAGATCTGGTCTTGCTCGTCGTCTTGGATCGACATCTGTACGTCTCCGGTGGGAATGAATCGCGGCGTGTTGCACGCATCGGGCGATGCGCCGGGCGCCGGCCGCAGGTTCGACGCGCCCGTGTTCTCTCGCTCAGGCTCCCGACGACATGCCGGGCACCTGCAGTTTTTCCAGCGCCAGCCCGCGCTCATCCGCAGGCAACGGCGCGTTACGCGCGGGCGCTGGTTCGACCACGTGACCATAGTCCAGCGACAGCACGCGGTCGGCCAGATGCCGGTAACCCGCATCGTGGGTCACCAACACCAGCGTCTTGCCGCGTGCGCGCAACTCGGGCAACAGCACGGTGTAGAAACGTTCCCGGAACGCCTGGTCCTGATCGGCGGTGAATTCGTCGAAGAGCATGATCTGGCGATCGTCCAGGCAGGCCTGCACCAAGGCCAGGCGTTTGCGCTGCCCCTGCGACAGATTCACGCTGGCGAACACGCCGTCGGCCTGGTCGAACGCGACCTTCGCGGCAAGGTCGACGCGCTCCAGCCAGTCCTGCACCTGCGCCGGATCGGCAGGCGCAGCGTCAGAGCCGATCACATGCGAAAACAGCATGAAGTCGAAGAACACCGCACTGAACATCGCCCGGTAGCTGGCCAGCGTCAGGCTGGTTTCCAGCGCCTGGCCGTCGAGGAGGATGCGTCCTTCGCTGGGGCGCAGCAGACCGCTGAGCAGCAGCAGCAAGGTCGATTTGCCGCTGCCGTTGCCGCCGGTGACGAACACCGTTTCGCCGCGCCGCAGAGTGAAGTCCACCGGGCCGAACTGAAAGTGATCGCCGTTGTCGCCGGCATAGCGATAGATCACCTGTTCCAGGCGCAGCGTCGTCCACGCCGGCATCTCGTCGGTGGCCGCCGCTGCCGAGGACGGCGCCGATGGCGCATCGTCGAGTCCCATCTCGCGCAGGTGGCGCACGCTCGCCGATGCACTGCCGACCTGGGCACCGAGATCGAACAGCGCGTTGAGCGGGCCGCTGATAAACAGCCCGGTGATGACGAATTGCAGGATCGTGGCCGACGGCAGGTCGAACAGATAGCGGCCGGCCAGGATCGCGGCCAGCACCCAGCCATAACCGATCAACTCGGCGCAGGCATCGCTGATGCCCCAGTGCATGCTGGTGTCGAATTGCGTACTGCGGGCGCGCTCGATCGCTGGGCACAGCTCGGCCCTTGCGAAGTGATTGGCACGGGTCGGCGACAGGGTCAGTTCCTTCTTGCCCTCCACCAGCGTGCGCAGCAGGCCGTTGAGGGTTTCCTCGGCCTTGCGCATGCGGTCGTAGGCGGGGCCGGTGAAGCGCCGGGTCACGTAGAACAGTGCACCGGACAAACCGATGAAAGGCACTACCACTGCGAACAGCGGCAGCGACACCCAGGCCAGGTACAGCAGCCCGCCCAGCGACAACAGGCTGTTGGTCAACAGCACCGGGCCCATCTGGATCATCTGCGCCAGGCGTCCGACATCGCCGATCAGCGCGCCGAACACCGCATGCTTGCGGTGCATCAGCCGTTCCAGCGGCAACTCCAGAAAGCGCGCCGACAACTCCGTACGCAAATCGGCCATTAATCCGCTGCTGACGCGCGCGGCCAGACGTGCCGACAACAGGCGCACGACAAGTGCGGCAACCAGCAGCAGCGCACCACGGAGCAGCGCCTCGCGCGTATCGATCTGTAGCGCATCGGTGGCGGTGCTGTTGAGATAATCCAGCAGCAACATCGAGGTGCCGGCGCTGGCTGCCGACAGCAACGACATGCCGGCCAGGATGCGCGCATGACGGCGCAGATAGCGCTGGATCAGCATGGCCGCGCTCCAGTGGTCGTGAGGGGGCGTCTTGCATCAACCAACACGCGGCCAAGCGACTGCAGCAGCCCCGCGCTCATTGGCCACACCAGTGCGGCGCACGTTTCTCCACGAATGCCAGCGGCCCTTCGCGGCTGTCCTGGCTGTGGCGCCGACGTTCTTCCCAGGGATAGCGGGCCGCAAAGGCATCGGCCAACGGCAGGCTCGCCGACATGGCTGCCGCTTGTTTGATCGCGCGCAGCGAGAGCGGCGCACAGGCCAGCAGATCGGCCAGCCAACCGTCCACGCACGTATCCAGCTGCGCGGCCGGCACGACCTCGTTGACCAGGCCCAATGCCAGCGCCCGCGCCGCGCCGATGCGTCGGCCGCTGAGCAGATAGCCCATGGCGCTGCGGTACGGCAATTGCCGGGTCAGACGGAACACGCCGCCGGCGCCGGGGATCAGGCCAAGCCGCGCTTCGGGCAATGCGAATTCGGCGGTATCGCAGGCAACGATGATGTCGCAGGCCAGCGCCAGTTCGAAGCCGCCGCCCAGGGCCAGACCATTGACCCTGGCGATCACCGGTTTGCACAGGTCGAACCGCTCGGTCAGGCGCGGCCAACCGGCCGAACCCTGGCTGCCGAACGACGACGACGGTACGCCATCAGCCAGCCGTGCGGCGAGTTCCTTCAAATCCTGACCGGCCGAGAACGCGCGCTCCCCGCTGCCGCTGAGCACGGCGACCCACAACGTATCGTCGGCCTCGAAGGCGTCCCAGATCTCAGCGAGCGCGGCATGGGTGGCAAGATCGAGCGCATTGAGCACCGCCGGGCGGTTCAAGGTGATGCGGGCGACATGGCCGTCGCGTTCGAACAGCACCGGCGCGTTGTTCATCCGAGCACCCGTGGGTCGCACAGGAAGCGGCGCAGGCGTTTGACCCCGTCGTCGATCTGCGCGTCGGTGAGATAGCTGCACGACAGGCGCAGGCTGTGCTGGCCGCCGTCGTCCAGGTAGAACATGCGCATCGGTGTCCACAGCACGCCATGGTCGCGCGCGGACAATTCCAGCAAGTCCGCATCGACCTGCACACCGAGCTGCAGACAGACGAAAAAGCCGCCCGTTGGACGATTCCAGCGCACGCCCGGATGTGCGGCAGCCAGATCGCCCAGTTCGCGCTGCAAGGCAGCCAGCAGGCGGGCGAGCTTGCCTTGGTAGAAGGCCGCTCGCTCCGAGCCCAGGGCCGCGAGCGAGCCACCGCTGCTCAACAGCATGCCGGCAGCGATCGCTTGGCAGACCGGCGAAGTATTGACCGTCAGCATGCTCTTCAGCGTGGCCAGCGCATCGGCCAGCAGGCGTGGCGGTCGACCGTCCACGCACTGATCGGCGATCACAAAACCGACGCGGATGCCCGGCAAGGCGATCTTGGCGAAGGTGCCCATGTGGATCACCCGGCCCGTGCGGTCCATTGCCTTCAGCGATGGCAGGCTCTGCGCCTGGGGGACAGTGAAACCGTAGGTACTGTCTTCAAGCAGCCAGAAGTCGTGCGCGTCGGCCGCATCGAGCAAGGCCTGGCGCTGTTGGCGATCGAGCAGACTCCCGGAGGGATTGGAGGCATCCGGAGCCACGTACAGCGCACGCACGCGGCGGCCCTGCGCGCGCAGCGCGGCACAGGCGCGATGCAACTGCTCCACATCGACGCGGCCATCGTGCTCGTCGATGCCCAGCAGCGGGATATCGAGCACGCGCGCCGCGCCCATTGCGCCGACGAAACACGGCTGCACTACCGCCAGGACATCGCCGGGTGCGGCGAACAACGCCCGCAGCACCAGAAACATCGCTTCCTGAAAACCCACCGTGACCACGATGCTCGACGGCGCGATGTCCAGGCCCTGATCCTGGCGCCACGCCTGCGCCAGCAGCGCATTGATGATGCCGCGGCTGGGGCCGTACTGGAACAGACGGCGGCGTACCTGCAACGCACTCAGGCCCTCGGTCTGTGCCAGGTGGGCGAGATAGGTGTGCAGATGCGCGCTTAGATCCAGCGGTTCCAGCAAGGTCGGCGCCGGTGCACCCGGCGCGAACGAAATGGCATCCGGGTAGCGGTCGATCGCCTCGTTGAGAAAATCGATCGCCCCCATGACCGGCTCACCCAGACAGGGATGCAATTGCGTCGGGTCCAGCATCGCCATCGCTGACGGCTGCAGATCGGCCGATACGGCGTTGGCGTGGGCGCTCATGCCGCCCACCGCTGGCGCAGGCGCGCAAGCACGTCATCGGCATAGATGCGGCTGGACTGTACCAGGGCGAATTCGGCCATGTAGCGGCGGAAATCCTCGTGCGATTCTTGCGCGATGCACAGCATGCGCCGATTCGGCGCCACCGCTTCGCTGCGCATCTGCTCGACCGCCCGGGCGATTGCCGCATCCATGTCGCCGGCGTCGACAACGTCGTCGACCAAGCCTGCGGCATCTGGCTCCTCGGCGCGGATGATGCGACCGCGCAGGATCATGTCACGGCTGACCCGCTGCCCGGCTCGCAGACCCAGACGCAGATTGGCCGAGCCCGGGACGATGCCCTCCTTGGCGGCAGGCAAGACGAAATACGCGTCGCGCTCGGCCACCACATGGTCGAATACCAGCAACAACTGCAGGCCCCCGCCGATGGCGAAGGTGTCCACCGCAGCCACCCAGGGTTTTTCGATGCTGTGCTCGAGCGCATCGGCGCCCGGCCAGCACAGGCCGCGTCGAAGTTTGTTGAGATAGGTGAACTCGCGACGCAGCAGGAAGTCGACGAAGGAAATCTTGCCTTGGTGCAGATGCTGCAGGTTGATGCCGGAACAGAACACCCGTCGCCCGCTGTATTTGGGGTGTTGCATCGGGCCGCCACGGACCACGCCGACCGTGACCTGGTCATCTAACAAGGCCAGATCCACCGCCACTTCCATCGCCTCGACCAAGGCGTTGTCCTCGGCGTTGAGGCCGGTCTGGTTGGCGACGGTCAACCAGGCAACGCCATCGCGGCGCTGCAGATGGATCGGGCCGATCTGCAAGTGGCCCTGACTGCGGAATTCTGGTAGCAGATCGAGCGCGCGCGCAGTCGGCCGCAGAAGGCTCTCGATCAGATGGTGCCCGCACTCCGGCTGGCGCAGCACGCCCCATAACACGATGCCCTGTTCGATCTCCCAGCCTTCCTTTTCCGACTGGATGCACGCGCCGTCCTGCGCCCATTGCGCCTGGCTCGGCAACAGCCCGGGCACGAGCTTGGCGGCAGCGTGCAAGACCTCGTCCAGGCGTAGCGCCAGAGTCCGGTGCTGGGTCAGCGTCCCGTACAGCCAGTCGCCATGACGGCGCATGAAATCCATCCGTGCGGACCGGCATCGCGCGTGGATCGCTGCTGCCCGCTGTGCCTGCAGCGCATCGCGCTGCACACGCGGCGGCAAAGCGGCAAGCGCCTGCTCGGACCAGTCCGCCAGTGCATGCAACTGCGCCATGTCATCGGCCAGCGGATTCATGCGGAAACCGCCTGCGCAAGAACATCCTGTGCCCCGTCGGCAGGTGCAGGATGCAGGGCGCGCAGCCGCCGACGTCGCAGTTCCACATCGCAGGCGGCCAGATGCTGTCCCAGGGCTTGTTCGTAGGAATGGGCGGCGCCTTCGAGCAGCAGCAAACGTCGACTCGGCAACACCTGCACATCGACGCCGGCCAGCGTCGCCAGCCATGTGGCGATTGCGCCCTGCGCATCGTCGCTGAGCTGATCGACCACACCCAGCTGCGCCATACGCGCGCTACAGAGCTGCGTTTCGAACAGGAACACCGAACGCGCCGCGCCCATCCCCAGGCGCGTGCTCATGCGCCGCATCGCCATGCCTGGCCATGCGGCTTCGCCGCTGTGCAGGCAGACGCTGGCCGTGGGCGTGGCGATACGCTGATCCGTCGCCAGCAGCAGATCCAGCATGCCGGCCGAGCAGGTGTTCTCGATCCAGGCCAGCGACAGCCCTTGCAGGCGTTCGAAGCGGCGCATCGCCTTTTCCCAGCGGCTCACCAAGTCCAGACTCACCGCGCCCGGCCAGCACGCCGCCGCAGACGGTGCGGTGGTGCCGTGCAAGTGCAGGATCAGAATCGCTGGTGAGCTGGCGTCTTCGACCGCATCGCAGGCGCGGGTGAGCCGTTGGATCTGGTCGTCGCTCAGCGCGCTGGCGGCGTCGATCTTCAAGTGGACGAGATGCAACACAGGATTTGCGGGATCGCTCATGAAAATTCCACTGGAACGAAGATGGGAATCAGGCGTGGTTTACCAGCACAGCAGCGCGGTCTCGATCGACGAACCCGGCCCCATCGTCATCATCACGCCCCAGTCGCCGGGACGAACGTGCCCTTCGTCGAGCAGGCGTGCATAAGAGAACAGGAACGAACCGCTGGACATGTTGCCGTGTTCGCGCAGCACCTCGATGGTGTGGCGCATATCGTGGCTGGTGAGCATGAGGTTGGCCGAAATCGCGTCGATGACCTTGCGCCCGCCCGAGTGCACCAGCCAGTGCGCGATGTCGCGGCGGCGCAGACCGGTTCCCTCGAGCAGACGGTCGATCACGGTCGGCGCATTGGCGCCGACCACGTATGGCACGTCCTTGTGCAGACGGAAATGGAACTTGCCATGCGTCTCATCCCAGACGAAGCGCATCGCATCCAGCGCCTCGGGAATGACCTGACTGGCGAACTTGCATACGCGTGGCCCGTTGTGGGTATCGGCGTTGTCGGCGATCACTGCCAGTGCTGCGGCGCCGTCGCCGAACAAACTGTTGACCACCGCCGTCTCGATGCCCTCATCGTCGACGTAAGCCGCCGAGCACACCTCGATGCACAGCAGGATCGCGAGCTTCCCTGCATTGGCATTGGCCCAGTTGACTGCTGCGTTGAAGCCATTCAAGCCGGCGTTGCACCCCATCCCGACCACATCCAGCCGCAGGCAGTCCTGACGCAATCCCAGGCGTTGAATCAACAACGAACTGAAGCCGGGCGTGAGCAGTCCGGTGGTGGTGACGCAGCAAAGATACTGCACATCATTGAGCTGCGCACCGATCGAGTGTAGACAGCGCAGGAGTGCACGTTCGCCGATTTCCAGGCCGATCTCGCGGTGCTTGTCGAGCAACTGCGCTTGCGTTTCACTCGGTGCCGTCGCTGTCTCTTCGCGCCGTGGCAGGACCAGGCTGCGGGAGTCAATGCCGTTGCGCAGAAATACCAGGCGCCGGCGCTGATCTTCGATGCCGAAACGCCTCAGCACATCGGGCTGCGAGTAGCGGCTATCAGGCGTGGCGGTACCGACGCCACGAATGCGCGGCGACGTAGATGGCAGCGCGTCCGTCGATGCAATAGCCGCATTGAAATTCATGCGCGTCTCAGATTCCAGCGTAGCCCAGGATGGATCGCCAAACGATGAGGGCGACAGCGATGCAGGGCATGGTCGTCCAGGCCCTTCCGGGGTACTTGCTCATGTGCGCCGATGAGTTGCCTGTCAGCGTCACCCGACATGATGCGCACGCAACACCCTGTATCGGTGCATCGGGTGGCCAATACCAGTCTGGCGGCAAGACGCAGCCATTGTACTTTTACTGCAGACACGACCGCCAAAGACAATCTGCAGTCACTGCCAGTCAAGCGCGCACTTGCCAGAAGAACTAAAAAACCGCTCTACGCCGCAAGGTCGAGTCAGGTACGTGCAACGCCCGATGTCGATGATCCTGCTCCGACGCGATCGCCCAGCGCCGCGTCTTCCGCCATGTACTGCCAGGCCAACGTTCCGGTGCCGGTCACGCCTGCTCGAGGATCACACCCATCATGGATAAGTCTGCAAAGACCCTTCCTGCCTCATTCGTGCAAAAACGCATGTGGCTGCTCGCCAGGCTGGATCCGCAAGCGTCCATCACCTATCACATCGCCAACGGCGTACGCTTGATCGGCGAGCTGGACATCGACGCTTTGCAAGCTGCGCTGGATCGCATCGTGGCGCGGCACGAAATACTGCGCACCAGTCTGGTCGAAGTGAACGGCCAGCTCCGCCAGCGCATCCATACGGCAACGGGCTTTCCGCTTGTGCATGAGGATGCGAGCGCTTGCGATACGGCTGCGATCGCACGCCTCGCACAGCAGGAGGCCGCGCTTGCCTTCGACTTCGAGCTCGGCGCTCCGGTGCGAGGACGCCTGCTGCGCCTTGGGGCGCAGGAACACGTGCTGCTGCTGACCTTTCATCACATCGCCTGCGATGGCTGGTCGATCGGGATTCTCTTGCGCGAGATGGAAGCCTTGTACGCGGCCTGCGCCCGGCGCCTGCCCGATCCGCTGCCGCCATTACCGATCCAGTACGCGGACTATGCGATCTGGCAGAGCGAGCAGTTGCGAGGCGACACTCTTGCTGCGCAACTGAATTTTTGGACAGAGCAACTGGCCGGCGCCCCGCCGCTACTTCCGTTGCCGACCGACCGCGCTCGCCCAGCCGTCCAGGACTATCGCGGCGCGGCGGTCGAACTGCTGCTGCCGCCGGAACTGGGGCAACGGTTGAATGCGCTGGCACGCCGCCATGGTTGCTCGCTGTTCGTCACCGTGCTTGCCAGCTGGGCCCTGCTGCTGGCACGGATCGGCGCGACCGATGACGTCGTGATCGGCACGCCGGTCGCCGGACGGACGCATCCGGATCTGGAAGGGCTGATCGGTTGCTTCATCAACACGCTGGCGCTGCGTCTCAAGGTGTCCGGCGCACCCACGGTGGCGCAGTGGCTGGCGCATGTGCGCAATGTGGTTCTGAACGCGCAGGATCACCAGGAGCTGCCGTTCGAGCGCGTCGTCGAAGCACTGCAACCGAGTCGCAACCTGAGCCATACGCCCGTGTTCCAGACATTGTTCAGTCTGGATGGCTTTCGCGGCAGCCCGTCGCAGCACACCCACGGCCTGCGACTGGAATCGTTGCCCGATAGGTCTGACAGGTGCGCGTTCGACCTGATATTGACGATGAAGGAGTCCGAGGCTGGGCTGGATGGCTTCATCAGATATCCAACATCCCTGTTCGATCACGCCACCATCCAAGCATATGCTGCGCAGTTCCTGCACCTGCTGCAGGCCATCACCGAAAACGACGGCGCCCTCGTAGAGCAACTTCCCTGGATACCAGAGGCGCAACGCGATCAGGTGCTGTATGGCTTCAACGCCACGACGGTTGTCCCGCCCGCCCTCACGACGCTCGTGGAAGCCCTGCACGCTCATGTCCGGCGCAGTCCAGACGCGACAGCGATAATCGACGGCACGCGCACGCTTAGCTATTGCGAACTGTGGAGCCGCGCTGCCGGCCTTGCCGAAAGACTTCGGCGCAACGGCGTACAACCGGGCCAGCCCGTAGCGTTGCTGTTGCCGCGCTCGGCGCTGTTGATCGTGGCCGAACTGGCGGTGCTGATGTGCGGCGCTGCGTATGTCGTCCTGGACCAGGCGCAGCCGGAAGCGCGCCTGCGCGTACTGCTGCACGATTGCGCCGCCGCCGCACTGCTGTGTCTGCCGGATTGCCCGCTCGATGTCCCGGCCGTTCCCCGCCTGGAACTGGAGTTTGCGACGCTCGCTACGGAAACCAGTGCGCCGCAGGTCGGCGTCGTGCCCAGCAGCATCGCCTATGTCGTCTACACCTCCGGCTCCACCGGCACTCCGAAAGGCGTGGCGGTGTCGCATGCGGCCGTGCTGGCCTTCGCGCTCAACCAGCAACATGCGCCGTTGCAGCCGCAGGACCGCGTTGCCTTCCTCGCCAATCCCGCCTTCGATGCCAGCACCTTCGAAGTGTGGGCCACGCTGCTGCACGGCGCGGCCATCGTCATCGTCGACCAGCAGACCCTGCTCGACCCGACCGCACTGGCGCAGCACCTGAGCGCCACCGAGGTCAGCATCCTGCATCTGACCGCCGGGCTGTTGCCCGGCTACTGGCATGCCCTGCGCGATCTCCTGCCGACGCTGCGCTGCCTGCTCACCGGCGGCGACAGTGTCGATGCCGGCAGCGTCGCCGCGCTGCTGGCCCAGGCCGCGCCGCAACGGCTACTGCATTGCTATGGCCCGACCGAGACCACCACCTTCAGTGTGGTTCACCCTGTCGCGACAGTGGCCGCGGCCGCGGCGCGGATTCCGCTCGGCCGGCCGTTGCCGGGCAGCCGTGCCTATGTGCTCGACCGCTATGGCCATCCGCTTCCGATCGGCGTGGCCGGTGAGCTGCACATCGCCGGTGCGCAGCTCGCGCAGGGCTATCTGCACCGGCCCGGCCTGACCGCCGAACGCTTCGTGCCCGATCCGTTCGCCGAACAAGCCGGCGAGCGCATGTACAGAACCGGAGATCTGGCGCGCTGGCTGGCCGATGGCGGCCTGGATTTCCTCGGCCGCAACGACGATCAGATCAAGCTGCGTGGCTTCCGCATCGAGCCGGGCGAGATCGAGGCGGCCTTACGCGGCTGCGACGGTGTGCGCGAGGCGGTTGTCGTGGCGTGCAACGACACCGGCGACAAGCGCCTGGTCGCCTACCTCGTTGGCGACATGTCGTCGGTGGACCCGGCCACACTGCGCGCCGACCTTGCCGCGCGTCTGCCCGACCATATGCTGCCGGCCGCTTATGTGCGTTTGGACGCCCTTCCGCTGACCCCCAACGGCAAGCTCGATCGCGCCGCCTTGCCGGCGCCCGATGCTCAGGCACTCGATCTGCACGCCTATGTCGCCCCGCTCGGCGAGCTCGAACAGGTCCTGGCGGCGCTGTGGAGCGAGCTGCTCGGCGTCGAGCAGGTCGGCCGCCACGACGACTTCTTCGCCCTCGGCGGCCACTCGCTGCTGGCGGTCCGATTGATCTCGCGCCTGCGCGAACGGCTTGGGGTGGCGCCGGCGCTGACCGACGTCTTCGCCCATCCTCGGCTGGCGGCGCTGGCGACCGTACTCGCCCATGCCACGCCGCACACGCTGCGACCGATCGTCCCGGTCCCGCACACCGCTCCGCTACCGCTGTCCTTCGCCCAGCAACGGCTGTGGTTCCTGGCCCAGCTCGATCCCCGCGCCGATCTCGCCTACCTGATGACCAACGGGCTGCGCCTGCACGGCCGGCTGGATCGCCAGGCCCTGCGCCATGCACTGGATCGCCTTGTCGCCCGCCATGCCACCTTGCGCACCCGCATCGCCCTGCACCAGGGCGAACCGGTGCAGCTCATCGATGATGACAGCGTCGGCTTCCGGCTTGACGAACACGATCTCAGTACCGCAGCCGATCCCGAACGCCAGGCGCAACACCATGCCGAACGGGAAACCCAGACCCCCTTCGATCTGGCCCACGACACCCTGGCACGCGGGCGACTGCTGCGCCTGGGCGAGGACGACCATGTCCTGCTCGTCACCCTGCACCATCTGATCTGCGATGGTTGGTCGATGGGTCTGCTGGTCCGCGAACTGAGCACCCTGTACACCGCCTTCGCCCACGGCCAGTCCGATCCCTTGCCGCCGCTGCCGCTGCAGTACGCCGACATCGCCATGTGGCAACGCCGCTGGATCAGCGGCGAGATCCTGCAACGCCAGCGCGAGTTCTGGATTGAGCAGCTGCACGATGCCCCGCCGCTGCTGGAACTGCCGACCGACCGCCCCCGTCCTGCGCTGCAGGACTACCGTGGCGACACGGTCGCCATCGCCGTGGATGCCGATCTCACCGCTGCGCTGCGCGGCTTGAGCCAGCGCCACGGCACCACGTTGTTCATGACCCTGCTCGCCGGCTGGGCGGTGCTGTTGTCGCGGTTGTCCGGTCAGGACCAGGTGGTGATCGGCACCCCGATCGCTGGACGCGATCGCGCCGAACTGGAGCCGGTGATCGGCCTGTTCGTCAATTCGCTTGCCTTGCAGATCGACCTGCGCCAGGCACCGGATACCGCCCGTTTGCTGAGCCAGGTGCGCGCGAGCACGCTCGCGGCGCAGGCGCACCAGCACCTGCCGTTCGAACAGATCGTCGAGGCGCTCAAGCCGGTGCGCAGTACCGCGCATAGCCCGCTGTTCCAGGTCATGTTCGCCTGGCAGAACGCACCGGAAGGCCACCTGGCACTGCCCGGCCTGACCCTGCGGCCAGTGGCGCTGCCGATGCAGACCGTGCAGTTCGACCTGGAAATCGCCATGGCCGAGCACGACGCTGTGCTGGTCGGCAGCATTGGCTACGCCACGGCGCTGTTCGAGCGCGGCAGCATCGAACGCCATGTCGCCCTGTTCATCGCCACGCTGCGGGCGATGGTGGCCGACGCGCACGCACCGGTCGCGCGCCTGCCGTTGCTGAGCGCGGCGGACCATGCGCAGTTGCGCGAGTGCAACGACACCGCTGGCGTCGTCGACGCGATGCCCGTGCACCGCCTGCTGGAACGACAGGCCGTCCAGCGGCCCGATGCGCTCGCCGTGCAGGACGGAATGCACCACCTCAGCTACGCCGAGCTGAACCTGCGCGCCAACCGCCTGGCCCACCATCTGATCGCGCTCGGGGTGGCAGCAGACGTGCGCGTGGCGCTGTGCATGGAACGTAGCGTGGACGCCATCGTCGCGATCCTGGCGGTGCTCAAGGCCGGCGGCGCCTACGTGCCGCTGGACCCGGCCTATCCGCGCGAGCGTCTGCAGTGCATGCTCGCCGACAGCGCCCCGCGCGTGCTGATCGCCGACGCGGCGTGCCTGGCCCGCCTGCCCGACCCCCTCGACGCGGTGCTGCTACGCATCGATGCCGACGCCGCTGCGTGGTCCGCGGCACCGGCGGACACCCCGTTCGTGCAGGGGCTGCAGGACGAGCGCCTGGCCTATGTGATCTACACCTCCGGCTCCAGCGGCCGGCCCAAGGGGTGATGGTCTCGCACCGGGGCCTGGCCACGCGCCTGCAGGCCTTGATCGACACCTATGGGCTGAGTGCGCAGGACCGCGTGCTGCAATTCGCCACGCTGGCCTTCGATGCCTCGGTCGAGGAAATCTTCGGCGCCCTGTGCAGCGGCGCCACCCTGGTGCTGCGCGACGATACCTGGCTCGATACCGACAGGTTCTGGCAACACTGCGCGCAGGCCGGCATCACGGTCGTCGATCTGCCGACCCGCTTCTGGGCACAGCTCTGCGCGCAGTCGCTGCAGATCCCCGCCTGCGTGCGCCTGGTCATCGTCGGTGGTGAAGCGCTCACGCCAGCCATGCGGCAACGCTGGCTGCAGGGCACCCGCACGCCGCTGCTGGACACCTACGGCCCGACCGAAGCCATCGTGGTGGCCACCACCCAGGCCATCGCCGCCGACACGCCGACCGGTATCGGCCGTCCGCTCGCCGATACCCGGGCGCATGTGCTGGATCGCCACGCGCAACCGCTGCCGATCGGCGCGCGCGGCGAGCTGTATCTGGCCGGCGCGGCGCTGGCGCGCGGCTATCTGGGCCGTCCCGACCTGACCGCCGAACGCTTCGTCCCCGACCCGTTCGCCCACACCCCCCGGCCAGCGCATGTACAGGACCGGCGATCTGGCCTGCTGGCGCGCCGACGGCACCCTGGACTTCCTCGGCCGCACCGACCGCCAACTCAAACTGCGCGGCTTCCGCATCGAACTGGGCGAGATCGAAGCGGCGTTGCTGGCCTGCGCCGGCATCGACGATGCGCTGGTGCTGGCACGCGAGGATCAGCCGGGCGAACCGCGTCTGGTGGCCTACGTCGTGGCCGAACGGATCGACACCGAGGCAGTGCGCGAACAACTGCGTGCGCGCTTACCGGACTACATGCTGCCAGCGGCCTACGTGCAGCTCGAGGCCCTGCCGTTGACCGTCAACGGCAAGCTCGACCGTCGTGCCTTGCCGATGCCGGCGCTCTCCATCGCCGATGCGGTCGGTGACGCAGAGCGCCCGCAGGGCGCGATCGAACAGGCCTTGGCCACGGTGTGGGGCGACCTGCTCGGCCTGCCGTCGCTGCGGCGCCACGACGACTTCTTCGCTCTGGGCGGCCACTCGTTGCTGGCCGTGCAACTGATCTCGCGGGTACGCACCGCTCTAGGTGTGGAACTTCAGATCGGGGACGTGTTCAACCATCCGCAACTGCATGCCCTGGCCCGCTGCGTGGCCAGCGCCGCGGCCAGCACGCTGCCGGCCATCGTGCCGGCCGACCGTAGCGCACCGCTGCCGCTGTCCTTCGCCCAGCAGCGCCTGTGGTTCCTGGCCCGGCTCGATACCCAGGCCGCGCTGGCCTACCTGATGCCCAACGGCCTGCGCCTGCGCGGTCGGCTGAATCGCGACGCCCTGCGCCAGGCACTGGACCGCATCGTCGCCCGCCACGAGACCTTGCGTACCCGCATCGGCCTGCACAACGACGAACCGGTACAGCGCATCGATGCCGACAGCATTGGTTTCCCGCTGTCCGAACACGATCTCAGCGCCTGCTCCGATCCGGACGCCCAGGCCCGGTCGCTGGCCGACCAGGAAGCCGACACCCCCTTCGATCTGGACCACGACACCCTGGTCCGCGGGCAACTGCTGCGCCTGGGCGACGACGACCATGTCCTGCTCGTCACCCTGCATCACCTGATCTGCGATGGCTGGTCGATGGGCCTGCTGGTGCGCGAGCTGAGCACGCTCTATGCCGCCTTCGCGCAAGGCCTGCCCGATCCCTTGCCGCCGCTGCAATTGCAGTACGCCGACGTCGCCGTGTGGCAGCGCCGCTGGATCGAGGGCGAGGTGCTGCAACGTCAGCGCGAGGTCTGGGTCGAACACCTGCACGACGCCCCGGCCCTGCTGGAGCTGCCGACCGATCGGCCCCGGCCGCCACAGCAGGACCATCGCGGCGATGCAGTGGGGTTCACCTTCGATGCCGCGCTGACGGCGGCGCTGAAGTCCCTGAGCCAGCGTCACGGCACCACCGTGTTCATGACCTTGCTCGCCGCCTGGGGCGTGCTGCTGGCGCGCCTGTCCGGGCAGGATCGGGTGGTCATCGGCACCCCGGTCGCCAACCGCACCCGCAGCGAACTGGAGCCGCTGATCGGCCTGTTCGTCAACACCCAGGCGCTGTGCATCGATCTGCGTGCCGATCCTTCCGTCGCCGGGTTGCTCGCCCAGGTGCGCGCCACCGCATTGGCGGCCCAGCAGCATCAGGACCTGCCCTTCGAGCAGCTGATCGCCGCGCTCAACCCCGCACGCAACCTGGCCCATCACCCGGTGTTCCAGGCCATGTTCACCTGGCAGAACGCCACCGCCGGCGAGAACGCCCTCGATCTGCCCGGCCTGCAGTTGCAGGCGCTGCCGCAGACGCTGGCCATGCGCAAGTTCGATCTGGACCTGACCCTGGAAGAGCGCGATGCCTGCATCGTCGGCACGCTGGGCTATGCCACGGCGCTGTTCGATGCGACGACGATCCAACGCTGGTGCCGCGGCTTCGAGCAGTTGCTGCATGCGCTGAACCGCGACGACGCTAGCCGCGTCTCGCAGCTGCCCTGGCTCGATGCGCCACAGCGGCAGCAACTGCTGGCCGACTTCGGCACCGGCGCGAGCGCCGCGCTACCCGGGCACGCGTTGCATCAGCTGGTCCAGGCGCAGGCACGGCGCACCCCGGATGCCATGGCGGTGGTGTCGGACCAACGCTGCCTGAGTTACGCCGCCCTCGATGCGCAGGCCAACCGGCTGGCGCAGCGCTTGCTCGGCATGGGCCTGCGCGCTGGCGAGCACGTGGCCATCGCCCTGCCGCGCTCGACCGACCTGATCGTCGCGCAACTGGCCGTGCTCAAGTGTGGGGCGGCCTATGTGCCGCTGGACGAGGCGCACCCCATCGAACGCCTGCTTGCGCTGATCGCCGAGGCACAGGCGGCGGTGTTGATCCACGCTGCCGACAGCGCCCTGGCGCCTGCGCAGGTGGCGTGCCTGACGATCGACGGCCTCGACGACACGGCAGGCATCGCGACCGCACCGACGATCAGCGTGCCCGCCACGACCACGGCCTACGTGATCTACACCTCCGGTTCCACCGGCATGCCCAAGGGCGTGGTGGTGTCGCATGCCGCGGTGCGCAACCTCGTCCTGCAGGACGGACCGGCGCGCTTGCAGGCCGACGACCGCGTCGCCTTCGCCTCCAACCCCGCCTTCGACTCGGCCACGCTGGAGGTCTGGGGCAGTCTGCTCAATGGCGCCACCGTGGTCGTGGTGCCTGCGCCGGTCATGCGCGATCCGCAGGCGCTGGGCGCGTTGCTGGCACGCGAACGCCTGTCGGTGCTGATCCTGGTCGCCGGCGTGTTGCGCGCCTACGCGCCAATGATCGCGCCACAGTTGGCCGCACTGCGGCTGCTGCTCACCGGCGGCGATGTCGCCGATCCGCATGCCCTGGCCCAGGTGTTGGACGCCGACGGACACGCCACCGTGCTGCAGACCTATGGCCCGACCGAGAGCACCCAGTTCGTCACCGCGCTGGCGTTGCAGCATGCGCCCGATCCAACGCAGCGCGTACCGATCGGCCGGCCGCTGGCCAATACCCGGCTCTGTGTGCTCGACCGCCACGGCCAGCCGACGCCGATCGGCGTGGCCGGCGAACTGCACATCGCCGGTGCGCAACTGGCGCAGGGCTATCTGCACCGGCCCGACCTGACCGCCGAACGCTTCGTGCCCGATCCGTTCGCCGAACAAGCCGGCGAGCGCATGTACCGCACCGGCGACCTGGCGCGCTGGCGCGACGACGGGCTGCTGGACTTCCTCGGCCGCAACGACGCGCAGGTCAAGATCCGTGGCTTCCGCATCGAGCCGGGCGAGATCGAGGCGGCTTTGCGCAACTGCGCGGGCGTGCAAGAAGCGCTGGTCCTCGCGCGCGAAGACACCGGCGACAAACGCCTGGTTGCCTATCTCGTCGGCGACAGCTCGGCGCTGGAGCCGGCCGCACTGCGCGCCCAGCTCGCCGCGCGTCTGCCCGACCATATGCTGCCGGCCGCCTACGTGCAGTTGGACGCCCTGCCGCTGACCGCCAACGGCAAACTGGATCGCGCCGCCCTGCCGGCACCCGACGCGCAGGCGCTGGATCTGCCGGCCTATTTCGCGCCTCAGGGCGACCTCGAGCACGTCCTGGCCACGCTGTGGAGCGAGCTGCTCGGCGTCGAGCAGGTCGGACGCACCGACGACTTCTTCGCCCTCGGCGGCCACTCACTGCTGGCGGTGAAACTGATCGAACGCCTGCGCCGGCTAGGCTGGCAGATCGATGTACGGGCGCTATTTGCCCAGCCCACGCTTGCTGGACTGGCAGCCAATCTGCAGACCGCGTCCACCCTCGTGGTGCCGCCCAACCGCATCGGCGCGGACTGCACCCACATCACCCCGGACCTGCTGCCGCTGGTCGCGCTGACCCAGCCGGAGATCGATGCGGTCGTCGCCAGCGTCGACGGCGGTGCGGCCAATGTGCAGGACCTCTATCCGCTGGCGCCGTTGCAGGAAGGCCTGCTGTTCCACCACCTGGCCGATCCGCTCGCCGATCCGTATCTGCATTCGTCCGTGCTCGGCTTCCCGTCGCGCGAGTCGCTCGATGGCTTCCTCGACGCGCTCGACCAGGTCATCGCCCGCCACGACAGCTTGCGCACCGGCTTCGTCTGGCAAGGCCTGAACGCGCCGCTGCAAGTCGTCTGGCGCAAGGCCACGCTCGCCCGCCGTGTGCATCGCTTCGACGGAGCCGATCCGGCCGCCGACTTGCAGGCCTGGATGCACACGCCCACCGCCGCACCTAGCCCGCAGCGGGCGCCGCTGATCCACGCCCATCTGGCCCACGACCCGGATGCCGGACGCTGGCTGCTCGGCCTACAACACCATCACCTGGTGATGGACCACACCACGCTGGAGCTGGTCATCGAGGAGGTACAGGCGCATCTGAGCGGACAGCAGCGGCAGCTGCCAGCGCCCCTTCCGTTCCGCGACTTTATCGCCCATGCCCACGGCGGAATTTCCGAGCAGGACCACCAGGCCTTCTTCACCGAAATGCTCGCCGGCATCGACATGCCCACCACTGCGTTCGGGGTCTTCGCTCCGGTAAAGGAGCCAGCCTCGCTGCAACAGGTCTACTTGCCGCTGCCCGCAGCACTTGCCCAGGCGCTGCGCAGCCAAGCGCGCCGCCGCGGTGTCAGCGCCGCCAGTCTGTTCCATCTGGCCTACGCCTTGCTGCTGGCGCGGACCAGCGGCAGCGACGAGGCCGTGTTCGCCACCTTGCTGTTCGGACGCATGCATGCCAGCGCCGGCGTGGACCGCGTGCTCGGCATGTTCCTCAATACCTTGCCGATCCGCCTGGGCGGTCGCGGCCACAGCGTGCTGCAGGCGCTGCGCCACACCCAGCTGTGCCTGGCCCAGCTGCTGCACCACGAACATGCACCGCTGGCATTGGCCCAGCGTTGCAGCCCGCTGGACCCGTCCACACCGCTGCTCAACGCCTTGCTCAACTACCGCTACGCCGGCGGCAGCAACGTCCTGAGCGCGGTCCACGATGACCGCTTGCAGGACGTGCAGCAGCTCGGGGGCCAGGAGCGCACCCACTATCCGCTGGTGGTGTCGGTCAACGACCATACCGAGGACGGTGGCTTCTCGTTGGGCGTGCATTGCGTAGAGCAGATCGGCGCCGAACGTATCGCGGCGATGCTGTTGCAGACCGTGCAGGCCCTGGTCCAGGCACTGGAGCAGGCACCGGATACCGCACTGCATGCCCTGGAACTGCTGCCCGAGGACGAACTTGCCCGGTTGCAGCACGTCAATGCCACCGCCGTCGATCTGGGTGGCACCGGCTACCTGCACCGCCAGATCGAAGTGCATGCGCAACGCACGCCACACGCCATCGCCTTGGTGGAAGGCCAGCAGGAGCTCAGCTACGCTGCGCTCGAGGCCCGCGCCAACCAGCTCGCTCAGCACCTGATCGCGCTGGGCGTGGCGCCCGAACACTGCGTGGCCGTCTGCCTGCCGCGCGGCATCGACCTGGTCGTGGCGCTGCTGGCCACGCTAAAAGCCGGCGGTGCCTATCTGCCGCTGGACCCGGACTTGCCGCCCGCACGCCTGACCGGCATGCTCATCGATGCACAGCCGTGCGTGCTGCTTGCGCACTGCGACACCGCCGCGCTGTTGGGCCAGCGCGATGACCTGCACTGCGTGCTGCTGGACGCGGACCAGCCTGCATGGCGCGCCGCTGCCACGCAGGCGCCGGCGGTGCCGACTTTGTTGCCGCAACATCCGGCCTACGTGCTCTACACCTCCGGCTCCACCGGACAGCCGAAGGGCGCCGTCAACACCCATGCCGGTATCGACAACCGACTGGGATGGATGCAGCAGACACTGGGGCTGCGCCCAGAGCACAGCTTGTTGCAGAAAACCCCGATCAGCTTCGACGTGTCGGTGTGGGAGATCTTCTGGACGCTGCGCGTGGGCGCGCGCCTGGTCCTGGCCCGACCCGGTGGTCACAGGGATCCGGCCTACCTGATCGATCTGATCGAGCAGGCCGGCATCGACACCGTGCAGTTCGTGCCGTCGATGCTACGGGTCTTTCTCGAGGCCCTGCCCGACCAGCGTTGCTCCGGCCTGCAGCGGATCTTCTGTGGCGGCGAAGCGCTCACGGTGGATCTGGCTCACGCGGTGCGTGCGCGCTTTCCGCAAGCCCGGCTGTACAACCTCTACGGCCCGACCGAAGCGGCGGTAGGCGTCAGCGCCTGGGAGTGCACCGGTGCCGACGATGCCAGCATGCCGATCGGCCGCCCCATCGCCAATACCCGCCTGCATGTGCTCGATGCGCAGGGCCGCCAGGCTCCAATCGGCGTGGCCGGCGAACTGCAGATCGCTGGCGTACAACTGGCACGCGGCTATCTGGGCCGCCCGGACCTGACCGCCGAACGCTTCGTCCCCGATCCATTCGCCGACCAGCCCGGCCAGCGCATGTACCGCACCGGCGATCTGGCGCGCTGGCGCCCCGAGGACGTGCTGGACTATCTCGGTCGCAACGACGATCAGGTCAAGCTGCGTGGCGTGCGCATCGAACTGGGCGAGATCGAAATCGCCTTGCGCGGCTGCGCTGGCGTGCGCGCGGCGGCGGTCGTGGCATGCGACGGGCTGCCCGGCGATACCCGCCTGGTCGCCTATGTGGTGGGCGACGCTGATGCCGTCACTGCCGATGCCTTGCGTACCCAGCTGGCCGCACGCCTGCCCGATGTGATGGTTCCAGTGACCTACATGCAACTGGACAGCCTGCCGCTGACATCCAACGGCAAACTCGATCGTCGCGCCTTGCCGGTTCCCGACACCGCAATGACGGTGTGCCACGGCTACATTGCGCCGGCCAATGCCATCGAACGCAACCTGGCCAAGCTGTGGGCCAGCGTACTGGGGCCGCAGCGCATCGGCCGCGACGACCATTTCTTCGAACTGGGCGGTCACTCGTTATCGGCGATGCGGCTGATGACCGCCGCCAATCGCCTCGGTCTGCCATTGACGCTGAATCTGCTGTACGCGCATCCCACCTTGCGCATGCAGGCCGAATGTCTGCTCGGCGGCACGCATGCCCTGGGCAGCCGCGCCGTCGCTGTCCGTCGGCAGGGCACACGCCCGCCGTTGTTCGTGGTACCGACCGGCACCGGCGATATCGCCTATGCCTTCGAGCTGGCGGCACACATCGATCCGGACATCCCGGTCTATGCCCTGCCCTGGCCCGATCCGCTACCGGTCACGCTGGAGGCGCTGGCCGCGCACATGGCCGAGCTGATCCAGGCGGTGCAACCGCAGGGCCCCTATCACCTGCTCGGCTATTCCTCCGGCGGCCTGCTCGCCTATGCCATCGCCCAACACTTCGGCATGCATGACCAGCCCGTCGCCTTCCTGGGCCTGCTCGATTGCGATCTGCCCTCGGCACCACCGCAGACCGACCCGCTCGAACAGGCCATCGGCAAAGCCCTGGTCCGCCAGATTGAAGCATCGATGCGCCATCGCTCCTATCGCGCGCGTAGTGACGTCCAGGCCGGGTTGAGTGCACTGCTGGATCGCATCCGCGACAGCACCTATCAGGACATGCTCCTCGCCTGCGAAAGCGATCCGATGCTGGCGCAATTGGCGAGCGAAGAGCAAACCACGATCGAGGACCTGCTACGCACCTCGGTCACTAGCACCGTCTTCAACCGACTGTGGCCGACATTCCTGTCCCAACCACTGCCGACGACGTGCCGACTGCATCTGTTCCAGGCCGTGGAGCCTGAACCGGCAACCGATGCCTATGGTTGGCAACGGCTGGTGCCAGCGGCGCAACTCGAGCGGATCCCGGTTGGAGGCAGCCACATCACGCTGATCGAAGCCGAGCATATCGCCGCACTCGGCCAATCCGTTGCGTGCGCGCTTGGTACCGAGTCTGCCAAGCCCGTCTCGGTGATCTACCAGCCCGCTTTACCGCTCTGCACCGCCAGGACACGACGGCAGCATTCCGTGGTTTGCGTTCCAGGTGCAGGCGATAGCGTGACCGGCTTCATCGATCTGAGCAGTGACTTTGGCGATAGCTGCAACGTCATCGGCATGCAGCCGCGCGGCACCGATGGCAGCTGCCCGCCGTTCGGCTCGGTCGAGCTGGCCGCACAGCACTATCTCGACGCCTTGCCCGCAATCACGGCCAACGCGCCGGCGCTGCATCTGATAGGCCATTCGTTTGGCGGCTGGGTGGCGTACGAGATGGCGCTGCATCTGCACGCGCTCGGCCGACCGGCCACCAGCCTGACCCTGATCGACACCTGTCCCCCCAGCCAGGCCGGCCGCCCCCTGGACGGCAGCCGCGATACCGTCGTGGACGACTTTCTCGATGCCTTGCAGCTGCGCCTGCACGCACCCTTGGGCATCGACCGCCAGACGCTGCACCGGCTAGACCAGGAGGCGCTGCTCCAGGCTTTGCATCGACTCATGGTCGAGCACCGCCTGATGCCGTCACGCTCGCAGCCCGACGCGGTGCGCGGCAGTCTGACCACCTTCGCGCAGTGCTGCCGTACCGCCTACGTCCCCGCCAGGCCTTACCCCGGCACCTTGCATCTGGTCCTGGTCGCCGACACCCGGCTGCAGCCCGAGCAACAGGCCGCCGAACGCCTGCGGCTACGCCAGGCCTGGGCGGCCCACGCCGCCGACCTGCATCCCTGGCACGGGCCCGGCAACCACATGACCGTGCTCGCCAAACCGCATAGCCAGACCTTGGCGCGGTGGTGGATTTCCAGCGTGCGCGACAGCACTCCTCCATCGACTGCCACTGCGCCGGCTCGCCCTGGCACCACGGTGATTGCATGACCCCGTTCGACATGATCCCTGCCATTACCAATCCAGTGCGTCCGCTCAGCTCTGCCCAGCAAGGCGTCTGGCTCGGGCAACTGCTCGCACCGGACCAGCCCAGCTACACGATCGGCTGCGTGATGCACTTCGAAGGCAATCTGCGCCGCGATGTATGGGAACAGGCGGTCGCTGCGGTCATCGCACGCCATGACGCCCTGCGCACCGTGCTGGTCGAAGGCACGCCGCTGCCGGGCCAACGCGTGCTGGAGACGCTCTCCTTTTGCCTGCCCTGGCACGACTACTCCGCCGGCCCCGATGGCGAGCAACGCGCCCTGGCCCACATCCGGCAAGCCACGACGCGCTCGTTCGTGGGCTACGGCCAACCGCTGTGGGACATCCAGTGGCTGCAGGCCACTGCCACCCGCGGCTATTGCCTGTACCTGTGCCATCACCTCATCGTTGACGGCATTTCCATGGGGATGCTGGCCCGGCAGGTCGTCGATTGCTACAACCGGCGCCTGCGCGGCGAGCCCGACCAGACGCCTGCTCCGTCCTACCTGCAAGCGCTCGATGCCGACGCGGCGTATGTCGGTTCCAGTCGCTATCAGCGCGATCTGGCGTACTGGCACACATGCCTGAAACGGCGACCGGAGCCGCTATTCCCCGGTGCGACGGTTGCGCTCGGCCATCAGCCGAGCGTGCAGTTGAACGGCGTGCTGGACACCCCGGTCTTCCTGGGCCTGAGCGCGCTGGCCGAGCGTCTGGGCGGCTCGTTCACCAGCCTGATCGTCGCCTGCGTGGCCAACTGCCTGGCGCGCCTGGGCAACCATCAAGCGCCGATCGCCATCGGCCTGGCCATCCACAATCGCCACAACCGCATCGAACGCGACATGGTCGGCATGCTGTCCACGCAGCTGCCGCTCTATCTCGCCACCTCGCCACGGGCGGACATCGCCACCGCCATGCGTGGCGTGGCCAGCGCGCTGCGCCCGGCCATGCGCCATGCGCGCCTGCCCCTGCAACATGCGCTGCACCAGCTGGGCGAGGCCGGACAGCTGGCGCCGCGGCCATTCGATGTCAGCGTATCGGTCGAGGACTTCAGCGCATTGGGCGATGCGCCCATCGCGGGCGGAGGCTGGCACATGCTGCCGCTGCACGCCGGCTACGAAGACACTGCGCTGGGCGTGTTCGTCCGGCGCTACAGCACGCAGCATCCGATCGTGCTGGAGTTCAACGTCAACCCGGACCGTTTGCCCGTGCCGCTGGCCGAACAGGCCCTGGTCGCGTTGCAGCAGATGCTGCCAGCGCTGCTCGGGAATCCGCACCCCCCCCTCTCGCGCCTTCCGTTGCTGACGCCCTCGCAGCGCCAGCAGATGCTGCATGCGTTCAACGACCGCCCCGGACGCGTTCCCCGCGACCGCCAGGTCCATCGCGCGTTCGAACGCCAGGCCGCCGCCTGCCCGGACGCCATTGCGCTGGTGGGCGATGAAGCCCACCTCAGCTACGCCGCCCTGGAGGCGCAGGCCAACCAGCTCGCGCACCACCTGCGCGCGTTGGGCGTGGCGCCCGACGAGCGCGTGGCGATCTGCCTGCCGCGCGGTATCGCCATGGTGGTCGCGGTGTTGGCCACACTCAAGGCTGGCGCGGCCTACGTGCCGCTGGACCCGGCCTATCCGGCCGAGCGCCAGGCCTACATGCTGCAGGACTGCCAGGCACGGGTGCTGCTGACGACCGCGGCGGCGGCGCTGGCCGTGCCGGCCGACCTGCTAGTGGTGTACGCCGATGCTGCGCCAGCGGCGTGGCATGGCCTGCCGACCACGCCACCGGCGCACGCCGGCTCGCCGCTGCACGCGGCCTACGTGATCTACACGTCCGGCTCCACCGGGCGGCCCAAGGGCGTGGTGATGCCGCACGGCCCGCTGCTCAATCTGTTGCAGTGGGAAGCCGAGCATTGCGCCGGCGCCGACCTGCACGCCTTGCGCACCCTGCAGTTCTCTGCGCTGGGCTTCGATGCCAGCTTCCAGGAACTCTTCAGCACTCTCGGCACCGGCGGCACCCTGGTACTGATCGGTGACACGCAGCGGCGCGACGCGCATGTCCTTTACCGCCATGTCTGCGCCCAGCGCATCGAGCGCCTGTACATGCCTTACATCGCCCTGCAGTCGCTGGCCGAGACGGTGCTGGCCGATCCGGCGCTCGATGCGCTGGACTGTCCGCTGCGACAGGTGCTCACCGCCGGCGAACAACTGCGCATCACTCCGGCGATCCGCGCCTTCTTCGCCCGGCGCCCGGCCTGCCGGCTGCACAACTACTACGGTCCCACCGAAACCCATGTCGCGTCCGCCTACCTGCTGTCGACGGACACCGCGACATGGCCGCTATTGCCGTCGATCGGCAGCGCCCTGCCGGACACGCCGATGTGCGTGCTCGATGCGGGCCGCCAACCGTTGCCGGTGGGCGCCACAGGCGAGTTGTATATCGCCGGCGTGCAGGTCGCACGCGGCTATCTGCACCGCCCGGCATTGACCGCCGAGCGCTTCGTCCCCGATCCGTTCGCTATTCAACCCGGCCAGCGCATGTATCGCACCGGCGATCTGGCCCGCTGGCGCGCCGACGGTGAGATGGACTTCCTCGGCCGCAACGACGATCAGGTCAAGCTGCGCGGCTTTCGCATCGAACCGGGCGAGATCGAAGCGGCATTACAGGACTGCCCGGGCGTGCGCGAGGCGGCAGTGCTGCTGCGCGAGGATCGCCCTGGCGACAAGCGCCTGGTCGCCTATCTGGTCGGCGCAGGACTGCAGGTGGAGCAGCTGCGCGACCGGCTCGCCGCGCACTTGCCCGAGTACATGGTGCCGACGGCGTATGTCGTGCTGCCGGCCATTCCGACCACCAGCCACGGCAAACTGGATCGCCAGGCCCTGCCTGCGCCCGATGCCACCGCCCTGGCCGTGCCGGACTACGCCGCGCCCGAAGGCGAACTGGAAACCCAGCTCGCCACGCTGTGGCGCGACCTGCTCGGCGTGGAGCGCGTCGGCCGTCGCGACAGTTTCTTCGCCCTCGGCGGGCATTCGCTGCTCGGCGTGCAGTTGATCGCGCGCATCCGCAGCACGCTGGGCCTGGAACTGCCGTTGGCCACCCTGTTCGCCCAGCCGCGCCTGGCCGAGCTGGCCCGTGCCCTCGCCCACGCCGCGCCCAGCGCCCTGCCGGCCATCGTGCCGGTGCCGCATCCTGCGCCGTTGCCGCTCTCCTTCGCCCAGCAGCGGCTGTGGGTGCTGGCCCAGTTCGATGCGCGTGCCGACCTGGCGTATCTGATGCCCGGCACCGTGGCCTTGCGCGGTGCACTGGATGTGGCCGCGCTGCAGCGGGCGTTGGATCGCATCCTCGCCCGCCATGAGGCCTTGCGCACCCGCTTCGTCGCCACCGAGGACGGGGCCGTCCAGGTCATCGACCCTGTCGAGATGGGCGTGCCGCTGGAGTACATCGACCTGCGGCACGCGTCCGATCCCCAGGCCGCCGCCCAGCGCCATGCCGAGCAGGAGACCACCCTCGCCTTCGACCTGGCGCGTGCTCCGCTGCTGCGCGCCCGCTTGTTGCAGCGCGCCGAGGACGATCATCTGCTGCTGGTGACGCTGCACCATCTGGTCGCCGATGGCTGGTCGATCGGCGTGCTGTTGCACGAGCTGGGCGCGCTGTACAGCGCCTTCGTCCGCGGCCAGCCTGACCCGCTGCCGCCGCTGCCGATCCAGTACGCCGACTACACTCTGTGGCAGCGCCGCTGGATCGAGGCGACGTTGTTGCAGCGCCAGCGCCAGTTCTGGCTCGATCACTTGTGCGATGCGCCGGCGCGTCTGGCCCTGCCCACCGACCGCCCACGTCCGCCCGAGCAGGACTATGCCGGCGCCGCCATCGCGGTGACGCTGGATGCCGCACGCACCCAGGCGCTGATCGCGCTGAGCCAGCGACATGGCGTCACGTTGTTCATGACCCTGCTCGCTGCCTGGGGCGCGCTGCTGGCACGCCTGGCCGGCCAGGACCAGGTGGTCATCGGCACGCCCATCGCCCAACGCACGCGTGCAGAGACCGCCTCGCTGATCGGCCTGTTCGTCAACACCCAGGCCCTGCATATCGACCTGCGCGGCGACCTCTCCGTCGCCGCGTTGTTGGCCCAGGTCCGCGCCACCGCGCTGGCCGCGCAGGACCATCAGGACCTGCCCTTCGAGCAACTGATCGAGGCGCTCAATCCAGTGCGCAGCCTGGCCCATTCATCGGTGTTCCAAGTGATGTTCACTTGGCAGAACACGCCGCACGTCGCGTTGGCGATGTCCGGTCTGCGCAGCGACGTCCTGCCCGGCCCGGCCCGCGATGCCAAGTACGACCTGGACCTGGATTTGCGGCTCGAAGGCGGCTGCATCGTCGGCAGCCTGCGTTTCGCCACGGCGCTGTTCGATGCCGACACGATCCAGCGGCAGTGGGACAGCTTCGATGTCCTGCTCGATGGCATCCTCGGCGACGCGCAGGCGCGGGTAAGTCGCTTGCCGCTGCTCACCCCTGCACAGCAGCAACACCTGCAAGCCGTCCATGCTGGCGATCGTGCCGGCGACCCATCTACGTCCGATCCGGACAACGTAGCGCAGTGGTTCGCTCAGCAGGCCTTGGCCATACCGCAAGCCATCGCCTTGGTCTGTGGCGATGCCACGCTCAGCTACCAGCAACTGGACTGTCGATCCAGCCAGTTGGCGCACCGGCTGATCGCGCTGGGCGCGCGCCCCGACAGCTGCGTGGCGCTGTGCCTGCCACGCGGCATCGCCCAGATCGTGGCCGTGCTGGCCGTGCTCAAGGCCGGCGCCGCGTATCTGCCGCTGGAGCCCAGCCAGCCCGACGAACGCCTCGCCGCGGTGCTGGCCGACGCTCGCCCGTCTCTGCTGATCGTCCACGACGCCGGCAACGCTGGCTGGGCAGTGAATCCGGCGACACCGGTGCTGGCCATCGACGCAGAGCAGGCCGCCGCCGCGGCCTATCCGGACCACTCACCGGTCCTGCCCCAGCACCCGCAGCAACTGGCCTACGTGATCTACACCTCCGGCTCCAGCGGCCGGCCCAAGGGCGTGATGGTCGCGCACCAGGGCCTGAGCGTGCGCCTGCGGGACCTGATCCACACCTACCGGCTAGGCCCACAGGATCGCGTGCTGCAATTCGCCACGCTGGCCTTCGATGCCTCGGTCGAGGAAATCTTCGGCGCCCTGTGCAGCGGCGCCACCCTGGTGCTGCGCGACGACACCTGGCTCGATACCGACAGGTTCTGGCAACACTGCGCGCAGGCCGGCATCACGGCTGTCGATCTGCCGACCCGCTTCTGGGCGCAACTGTGCGCACAGTCGCTGCAGATCCCCGCCTGCGTGCGCCAGGTCATCGTCGGTGGTGAAGCGCTGACGCCAGCCATGCGGCAACGCTGGCTGCAGGGCACCCGCACGCCGCTGCTGGACACCTACGGCCCGACCGAAGCCATCGTGGTGGCCACCGTCCAGGCCGTGGCCGCCGACGCCCCCATCGGCATCGGCCGTCCGCTCAGCGCCACGCGCGCGTATGTGCTGGATCGTGCCGGCCACGCACTGCCGATCGGCGCGTGCGGCGAACTGCATCTGGGCGGCCTGGCGCTGGCGCGCGGCTATCTCGATCGTCCCGACCTGACCGCCGAACGCTTCGTCCCCGACCCGTTCGCCCGCCGCTCCGGCCAGCGCATGTACAGGACCGGCGATCTGGCCTGCTGGCGCGCCGACGGCACCCTGGACTTCCTCGGCCGCACCGACCGCCAACTCAAACTGCGCGGCTTCCGCATCGAACTGGGCGAGATCGAAGCGGCGTTGCTGGCCTGCGCCGGCATCGACGATGCGCTGGTACTGGCGCGCGAGGATCGGCACGACGACCAGCAGTTGGTCGCCTATCTGATCGGCCAGGACATCGCCGTGTCCACCGTGCACGCGACCCTGCGCGACCGCCTGCCGGACTACATGCTGCCGGCCGCCTATGCGGTGCTGGCGTCCTGGCCGCTCACCGCCAGCGGCAAGCTCGATCGCGCCGCATTGCCGGACCCGCATGCGCAGGCCCTGGACGCGCAGGCCTATGCCGCTCCCGAGGGCGAACAGGAAGTGTTGCTTGCCGCGCTGTGGCGCGAGGTGCTGGGCGTCGAACGCATTGGCCGCCGCGACAGTTTCTTCGCCCTGGGCGGGCATTCGTTGCTGGCCGTGCGCCTGGTCTCGCGCATCCGCAGCACCCTCGGCCTGGAACTGCCCTTGGCCACGCTGTTCGCCCAGCCACGCCTGGCTGCTATGGCACAGGCGCTGGTCAGCGCCACAGCCAGTACCCTGCCGGCCATCGGGGCGCTGCCGCGTCCCGACACGCTGCCGCTGTCGTTCGCGCAGCAACGGCTGTGGTTCCTGTCCCAGCTCGACGCGCGTGCCGCACAGGCCTATCTGCTGGCCGGTGGGGTCGACCTGCACGGTGAACTGGATCTGCCCGCCCTGCAACGGGCGTTGGATCGCATCGTCGCCCGCCACGAAGCCTTACGCACCAGTTTCGTCTCCATCGACGACGGCGCGACTCAGATCATCGCACCGCCGGAAATCGGCTTTGCGCTGCATTGCATCGATCTGCGGCAGTCAGCAGATCCTTGCGCCGAGGCCCAACGCCACGCCGAACAGGAGGCCAGCACCGCCTTCGATCTGCAACATGGGCCGCTGATCCGCGGCCGCCTGTTGCGCCTGGCCGAACACGAACATCGCCTGCTGGTGACGATGCACCACATCGTCACCGATGGCTGGTCGATCGACCTGTTGTTGCGAGAACTCAGCGCCCTGTATGCCGCCTTCACCCAGGGCCAGCCCGATCCGCTGCCGCCGCTACCGATCCAGTACGCCGACTACGCCCTGTGGCAGCGCCGCTGGCTCGACGGGCCGGTGCTGCAGCGCCAGCGCGAGGTCTGGGTCGAGCACCTGCACGATGCCCCGGCCCTGCTGGAGCTGCCGACCGATCGGCCGCGTCCGCCGCTGCAGGACTACCGTGGCTATAGCCTCGACATTGCACTCGATGCCGAACTGACGGCGGCCGTGCGCGCATTGAGCCAGCGTCACGGCACCACCGTGTTCATGACCGTACTGGCCGCCTGGGGTGTGCTGCTGGCGCGCCTGTCCGGACAGGATCAGGCGATCATCGGCACCCCGATCGCCAACCGTACCTGCAGCGAGCTGGAGCTGTTGATCGGCTTCTTCGTCAATACCCAGGCACTGCGCATCGACCTGCGTGCCAAGCCGTCGGTTGCCGACCTGCTGGCCCAGGTCCGCGCCACCGCCCTGGCCGCGCAGGACCACCAGGATCTGCCCTTCGAGCAGGTCATCGAAGCGCTCAACCCCGAGCGCAGTCTCGGCCATCACCCCGTCTTCCAGGCCATGCTGGTGTGGCAGAACAAGGCGGAAGCCGCGCTGGATCTGCCCGGCCTGCAGATTCGCCCGCTGGAGCAGGCAAGCTCCAACGCCAAGTTCGATCTGCAATTGACCTTGCAAGCGCAGGATGCGCGTATCGTCGGCCAGCTCACCTATGCCACCGCGCTGTTCGAGCGCAGCACGATCGAGCGCCACCTGGCCCAGTTCGTGACGCTGCTGCACGGCATGGTCGCCGACGACAGCACGCGCGTGGATCGGCTGCCCTTGTCGAGCGCGCTCGAGCGCAAGCAATGGCTGCATACCCTCGCCAGCCAGCATGCGGCCTTCGACGACGAACGCTGCCTGCCCGCCGTGTTCGAACAGCAGGTCGCCCGCACCCCGCAGGCCATCGCGCTGGTCGATGGCGACAACGCACTGTCTTATGCCGAACTCGATGCCCGCGCCAACCAACTCGCCCATCACCTGATCGCGCGCGGCATCGGCCCGGAGGACCGTGTCGCGCTGTACCTGCAACGCGGTATCGATCTGGTCGTGGCGCTGCTGGCCGTGCTCAAGGCCGGTGCCGCCTATCTACCGCTGGATCCGGCCTATCCCACCCAGCGGCTGGCTTTCATGCTCGACGATGCGCAGCCGCGCCTGCTGCTCACCCACGCTGCGCTGGCCGCTGGTCTGCCCTCAGAGACCGGCATCGCCACCGTGGTGCTGGATGATGCTTTGGCGTGGAGTCAGCAGCCTTCCCACGCACCGCAGCGCAACGATCTGCTGCCGCAGCATCCGGCTTACGTCATCTACACCTCCGGCTCCACCGGCACTCCCAAGGGCGTCGTCGTCGCCCACGCCCAGGTGGTGCGCCTGTTGCACGCCACTCGTGCCTGCGTCGCTCCCACTGCCGAGGATGTCTGGACCCTGTTCCATTCCTGCGCCTTCGACTTCTCGGTCTGGGAGCTGTGGGGCGCACTGGCCCATGGTGGTCGACTGGTCGTGGTGCCGCAGCACGTTGCGCGCGACCCGGCCGCCTTCCATGCCCTGCTCTGCCAGCAGCACGTCAGCGTGCTCAATCAAACGCCCAGCGCGTTCCAGGCGCTGCTCGAGGCGCAGCGCCATAGCCAGGTGCAACACCATCTGCGGCTGGTGATCTTCGGTGGCGAAGCGCTGCAACCGGCCAGTGTGTCCACGTGGTTCGCACAACACGGTCAGCGCACCGCGCTGCTCAACATGTACGGCATCACCGAAACCACGGTGCATGTGACCGCGCATGTCCTCACCAACCAGGATGTCACGCGCGCCGACCTCAGCCCGATCGGCGCGCCGCTGGCCGATCTGCGCGCCTATGTGCTGGCAAGCGACGGCCAGTGCCTGCCGATCGGCGTGGCCGGCGAACTGCACGTGGCCGGCGCTGGCCTGGCGCGCGGCTATCTGGGCCGTCCGGGATTGACCGCCGAACGCTTCGTGCCTGACCCGTTCGCCGAGAAGCCCGGTGAGCGCATGTACAAGACCGGCGATTTGGCCCGTTGGCAGGCTGATGGCAGCCTCGCGTATCTCGGCCGCAACGACGAACAGGTCAAGCTCCGCGGCTTCCGCATCGAACTCGGTGAGATCGCCGCGGCCTTGCGCGGCTGCGACGGCGTGCGCCAGGCCGTGGTCATCGCCCGTGAAGACGGTACGGGCGGCAAGCGCCTGGTCGCCTATCTGGTCGGCGAAACCAATGTCCTGCTCAATGCCGACGCGTTGCGCACCGAACTCGGCGCACGTCTGCCCGACTACATGCTGCCGGCCGCCTATGTGCCGCTCGCTGCGTTGCCACTGACCGCCAACGGCAAGCTCGATCGCCGCGCACTGCCCGCCCCCGATGCCGATGCGCTCGCCACCCTGGTCTATGAGGCTCCCGAAGGCGAACGCGAACAGGCTCTGGCTGTGCTGTGGAGCGAGCTGCTCGGCGTCGAACGCGTCGGTCGCCACGACAACTTTTTCGCCCTCGGCGGACATTCGCTGTTAGCCGTGCGGCTGATCTCGCGTGTCCGCACCTCACTCGGCCTGGAATTGCCCCTGGCCACGCTGTTCGCCCAACCGCGTCTGGCCGATCTGGCCCAGGCCACCGACAGCGCCGCCGCCAACACCCTGCCGGCCATCATGCCAGCCGACCGTGGTCAACCGCTGCCGCTGTCCTTCGCCCAGCAGCGGCTGTGGTTCCTGGCCCAGCTCGACGTCCAGGCTGACCTGGCCTATTTGATGCCCAACGGTCTGCGCCTGCGCGGTCGGCTAAATCGCGACGCCCTGCGCCAGGCGCTGGACCGCATCGTCGCCCGCCACGCCACCTTGCGTACCCGCATCGCCCTGCACCAGGACGAACCGGTGCAGATCATCGACGCCGAGGACATCGGCTTCCGGCTCTGCGAACACGATCTCAGCGCCTGTCCCGATCCCGAACATCAGGCGCAACGCCACGCCGAACAGGAAGCCCAGACCCCCTTCGACCTGGCCCGCGACACCCTGGCCCGCGGCCAGCTACTGCGCCTGGGCGAGGACGACCATGTCCTGCTCCTCACCCTGCACCATCTGGTGTCCGATGGCTGGTCCATGGCCCTGCTGGTCCGCGAACTGAGCACCCTCTACGCCGCCTTCGCCCAAGGCATCCCCGATCCGTTGCCGTCATTGCCACTGCAATACGCCGATATCGCCGTGTGGCAGCGCCGCTGGATCAGCGGCCAGGTCCTGCAACGCCAGCGCGAGTTCTGGGTCGAGCACCTGCAGGACGCACCGCCCCTGCTGGAGCTGCCCACCGATCGGACTCGCCCACCGAGACAGGACTATCGCGGCGAGATGGTGGAATTCGTCCTCGACGCCGAATTGACCGCGGCACTGAAAACCCTGAGCCAGCGCCACGGCACCACGCTGTTCATGACCCTGTTCGCGGCGTGGGGCATGCTGCTTTCGCGCCTGTCCGGCCAGGATCAGGTGGTCATCGGCACCCCGGTGGCCAATCGCCACCGCAGCGAGTTCGAACCGCTGATCGGCCTGTTCGTCAACACCCAGGCCCTGCGTATCGACCTACGCGGCAATCCATCGCTTGCGGACCTGTTGGCCCAGGTCCGCGCCAACGCGCTGGCCGCGCAAGCGCATCAGGATCTGCCTTTCGAACAGGTCATCGAAGCGCTCAACCCTGCGCGTGGTTTGGCCAATCATCCGGTGTTCCAGGTCATGTTTGCCTGGCAGAACACGCCCGACACTGACATCCTCCTGCCGGGGCTGGAGCTGCACCCAATGCAGCAAATGCTGGCCGTGCGCAAGTTCGACCTGGACTTGACGCTCGAAGAACGGCACGGTCGCATCGTCGGCAGCCTGGGCTACGCCACGGCGCTGTTCGATCGCAGCAGCATCGACCGCCACCTGGCCCAGTTCGTGGCGCTGCTGGGCGGCATGCTCGCCGACGACAGCGTCCGCGTCGCTCGGCTGCCGCTGTTGCCGGCTGGCGAACATGTCCAGTTGCAAGGCTTCAATGTCACCGCGAACGACCTGGGCGGCAGCGGCTATCTGCACCGCCAGATCGAAGCGCAGGCGCAACGCACGCCGCAGGCCATCGCCGTGGTGGAAGCGCACGTGGAGCTCACTTACGCCCAGCTCGATGCGCGCGCCAATCGACTTGCCCATCACCTGATCGCGCTGGGCGTGGCGCCCGAGGACCGCGTGGCGCTCTGCCTGCCGCGCAGTCTCGATCTGATCGTGGGGCTGCTGGCCGTCCTCAAGGCCGGCGGCGCCTATCTGCCGCTGGAGACCGATGTGCCGCCGGTTCGCCTGGACGGCATGCTCGCCGATGCGCGGCCAAGCGTGTTGCTCGCCCATCGCGCCACTGCTGCGCTGCTGACGCCACACGACGACCTGCACACCGTGCTGCTGGATGCCGAACCGGCTGCATGGACCTCGGCTCCCGCACACGTCCCGATCGTGACGGCGTTGCACCCGCAGCATCCGGCCTACGTCCTCTACACCTCAGGCTCCACCGGAAAGCCGAAGGGAGTGATCAACACCCATGCTTCCATCGACAACCGCCTGCAGTGGATGCAGCAGCACCTGCAGCTGCAACCGGAGCAGCGCGTGTTGCAGAAGACCCCGATCGGCTTCGACGTCTCGGTCTGGGAACTGTTCTGGCCGCTGCGCGTAGGCGCGCGTCTGGTGCTGGCGGAACCGGGCGGCCACAAGGATCCGGCCTATCTGATCGACCTGATCGAACGGACCGGCGTCGACACCGTGCACTTCGTGCCGTCGATGCTACGGGTGTTCCTGGATGTCTTACCGCAAGGCGCATGCGCCAGCCTGCAGCGCATCGTCTGCAGCGGCGAAGCCTTGCCGGTGGATCTGGCCAGCACAGTCCGCGCACGTCTGCCGCAGGCGCGCCTGTACAACCTCTACGGCCCGACCGAAGCGGCGGTGGACGTCAGCGTCTGGGAATGCACCGAGGCCGACACACACAGCGTGCCGATCGGCCGACCGATCGCCAATACGCAATTGCACGTACTCGATGCACAGCGGCAACGCTCGCCCATCGGCGTGTCCGGCGAACTGCAGATCGCCGGCGTGCAGCTGGCGCGCGGCTATCTGGGTCGCCCGGACCTGACCGCCGAACGCTTCGTCCCCGATCCGTTCGCCGACCAGCCCGGCCAGCGCATGTACCGCACGGGCGATGTGGCGCGCTGGCGTGCCGACGGCGCGCTGGAGTACCTGGGCCGCAACGATCACCAGGTCAAACTGCGCGGCGTGCGCATCGAACTGGGCGAGATCGCAGCCGCCTTGCGTGGCTGCGACGGCGTGCGCGAGGCGGTCGTCATTGCCCGCGACGACACCGGCGAACCGCGCCTGATCGCCTATCTGGTCGGCGACGCGAAACACCTCGCGGCCGACGCACTACGCACGCAACTGGCCGCACGTCTGCCCGAGACCATGCTGCCCAGCGCCTACGTGCCGCTGGACGCGCTGCCGCTGACCGCCAATGGCAAGCTCGATCGCCGTGCACTACCGGCGCCGGATGCCGATGCGCTGGCGACGCAGACCTACCTCGCCCCCGACGGCGAGCGCGAAACCTTGCTCGCCGCACTGTGGAGCGAGCTGCTCGGCGTCGAACGGATTGGCCGTCACGACAGTTTCTTCGCCCTCGGCGGGCATTCGCTACTCGCCGTGCAACTGGTCTCGCGCCTCCGCAACGCGCTGGGGCTGGAACTGCCGTTGGCCGCGGTGTTCGCCCAACCGCGCCTGGCCGATCTGGCCCACGTCCTGGCCGGCGCCGCCGCCAGCACCCTGCCGGCCATCGTGCCGGCCGAGCGCGGCCAACCGCTGCCGCTGTCCTTCGCCCAGCAGCGGCTGTGGTTCCTCGCCCAACTCGACGTCCAGGCCGACCTGGCCTATTTGATGCCCAACGGCCTGCGCCTGCGCGGCAAGTTGGATCGCCACGCCCTGGTCCAGGCGCTGGACCGCATCGTCGCCCGCCACGCCACCTTGCGCACCCGCATCGCCCTGCACCAGGACCAACCGGTCCAGATCATCGACGCCGAGGACATCGGCTTCCGGCTCTGCGAACACGATCTCAGCGCCTGTCCCGATCCCGAACATCAGGCGCAACGCCACGCCGAACAGGAAGCCCAGACCCCCTTCGACCTGGCCCGCGACACCCTGGCCCGCGGCCAGCTACTGCGCCTGGGCGAGGACGACCATGTCCTGCTTCTCACCCTGCACCATCTGGTGTCCGATGGCTGGTCCATGGGCCTGCTGGTCCGCGAACTGAGCACCCTCTACGCCGCCTTCGCCCAAGGCATCCCCGATCCGTTGCCGCCGCTGCCACTGCAGTACGCCGATATCGCCGTGTGGCAGCGCCGCTGGATCGGCGGCCAGGTCCTGCAACGCCAGCGCGAGTTCTGGGTCGCTCAGTTGCAGGACGCACCCACCCTGCTTGCGCTGCCCACCGACCGGCCGCGACCCGCGCTGCAGGATTCCCGTGGCGACACGGTGGCATTCGCCTTGGACACGGAGTTGAGTACGGCACTGAAGGCGCTCAGCGAGCGCCATGGCACCACCCTGTTCATGACCGTGCTCTCCGCCTGGAGCGTGCTGTTGGCACGCCTGTCCGGCCAGGACCAGGTGGTCATCGGCAGCCCGGTGGCCAACCGCCATCGCAGCGAGTTCGAACCGCTGATCGGCCTGTTCGTCAACACCCAGGCCCTGCGTATCGATCTGCGTCGCAATCCGTCCGTCGCCGAATTGCTGGCCCAGGTCCGCGCCACCGCACTGGCGGCCCAGGACCATCAGGATCTGCCCTTCGAGCAGGTTATCGAAGCGCTCAATCCCGAACGCAGCCTGGCCCACCACCCGGTGTTCCAGGTCATGTTCGCGTGGCAAAACGCTGCATCGGCCGACCTGAGCCTGTCTGGCATCCGCCTGCAGCCTCTGCAGTCGCAGGGCCACAACGCCAAGTTCGATCTGGAACTCTTTTTGGGCGAGGACGAGGACCAGGACTGCATCGTCGGCAGCCTGGGGTACGCCACGGCGCTGTTCGATCGCAGCAGCATCGACCGCCACCTGGCCCAGTTCGTGGCGCTGCTGGGCGGCATGGTTTCCGCCGACCCTGCACACATCGCGCAATTGCCGCTATTGCCGCCAATCGAACGGGCGCAACTGCAGCGTTTTAATGCCACCGAAGCCGACCTGGCCGACACCGGCCATCTGCACCGCCAGATCCAGGCGCAGGCGCAACGCACGCCGCAGGCCATCGCGCTGGTCGACGGCGAAGGCGAACTGACCTATGCCGCGCTCGACGCACGTGCCAATCAACTCGCCCATCATCTGATCGCCCTGGGCGTTGGTCCGGACGTGCGTGTCGCGGTCTGCCTGCCGCGCGGCGTCGACCTGGTCGTCGCCTTGCTGGCCGTGCTCAAGGCCGGCGGTGCCTATGTACCGCTGGACCCTGTCTATCCGCCCGCACGCCTGGACTTCATGCTCCAGGACAGCGCGGCGCGCTGCCTGCTCACCCACACCGCGCTGGCCGATCTGCTGCCGGGCAATCAGCTCGCGCGCGTCTGCATGGACGACACCGCCAGCTGGGCGATGCACCCCGCGCACACCCCGGCTAGGCAGGACGTCAGCCCGCACCACCTGGCGTATGTCATCTACACCTCCGGCTCCACCGGACACCCCAAGGGCGTGATGATTTCCCATCACGCGCTGACCCAGTTCCTGGCCGCGCTGCAGATCCAACTGCCGCTGTCGCCCGAGGACCGCCTGCTGGCGGTCACCACCGTCTGCTTCGATATCGCCGGCCTGGAACTGTTCGCCCCCTTGGTCCATGGCGCGCGCGTGGTCATCGCCGGCGACCAGGCGCTCCAGGATCCGGCCTACTGGTCGCAGTTGCTGGACCGGCACGCCATCTCCGTGCTGCAGGCCACCCCGGCGTTCTGGCAGATGCTGCTGGACGCCGGCTGGCAGAGCCGGCCGGGACTGCGCCTGCTCTGCGGCGGAGAAGCCTTGCGCCCGGATCTGGCGCAGCGCCTGCGCGTCGGTGGCGGCCAGTTGTGCAACCTGTACGGCCCGACCGAGGCCACCATCTGGGCCAGCCTGCACCCGGTGCTTGGCGACGACCCCGGCAACGTCGTGCCGCTGGGCCGGCCGCTGGCCACGACCCGCCTATGGGTGCTCGACCCCTCTCACCAGTTGGTCCCACTGGGCGTGGCCGGCGAGCTGTACATCGCCGGTGCGCAACTGGCGCGCGGCTATCTGGGTCGCCCGGACCTGACCGCCGAGCGCTTCGTCCCCGATCCCTTCGCCGAGCGACCGGGCGAGCGCATGTACCGTACCGGCGACCTGGCGCGCTGGCGCGCCGACGGCGTGCTGGAGTCGCTCGGCCGCAACGACGAACAGGTCAAGATCCGTGGCTTCCGCATCGAACTGGGCGAGATCGAAGCGGCCTTGCGCGCCTGCGATGGCGTGCGCCAGACCGCGGTCATCACCCGTGAAGACGGTACGGGCGGCAAGCGCCTGGTCGCCTATCTGGTTGTCGACGACGAGGTCGTCCTCAACGCCGACGCGTTGCGCACCCAGCTCGGCGCACGTCTGCCCGACTACATGCTGCCGGCCGCCTATGTGCCGCTCGCTGCACTGCCGCTGACCGCCAACGGCAAGCTCGATCGCCGCGCACTGCCCGCCCCCGATGCCGATGCGCTCGCCACCCAGGTCTATGTGGCTCCCGAAGGCGAACGCGAAACGTTGCTGGCTGCGCTGTGGAGCGAACTGCTCGGTATCGAACGGGTCGGCAGGCACGACAGCTTCTTCGCCCTCGGCGGACATTCGCTGTTGGCCGTGCGGCTGATCTCGCGGATTCGTACCGCACTCGGCATGGAATTGCCCCTGGCCACGCTGTTCGCCCAACCGCGTCTGGCCGATCTGGCCCAGGCCACCGACAGCGCCGCCGCCAGCGCACTGCCGGCCATCGTGCCGGCCGAGCGCAGCGGGCCGCTGCCGCTGTCCTTCGCCCAGCAGCGGCTGTGGTTCCTGGCCCAACTCGACGTCCAGGCTGACCTGGCCTATTTGATGCCCAACGGTCTGCGCCTGCGCGGCAAGTTGGATCGCCACGCCCTGCGCCAGGCGCTGGACCGCATCGTCGCCCGCCACGCCACCTTGCGTACCCGCATCGCCCTGCACCAGGACGAACCGGTGCAGATCATCGACGCCGAGGACATCGGCTTCCGGCTCTGCGAACACGATCTCAGCGCCTGTCCCGATCCCGAACATCAGGCGCAACGCCACGCCGAACAGGAAGCTCAGACCCCCTTCGATCTGGCCCACGACACCCTGGCACGCGGCCAACTGCTGCGCCTGGACGAGGACGACCATGTCCTGCTCCTCACCCTGCACCATCTGGTGTCCGATGGCTGGTCCATGGGCCTGTTCATGCACGAACTGAGCACCCTCTACGCCGCCTTCGCCCAAGGCCTGCCCGATCCGCTGCCGCCGCTGTCACTGCAGTACGCCGATATCGCCGTATGGCAACGCCGCTGGATCGGCGGCCAGATTCTGCAACGTCAGCGCGACTTCTGGGTCGAGCACCTGCATGACGCACCCACCCTGCTTGCGCTGCCCACCGATCGGCCACGACCGGCGCAGCAAGATTCCCGCGGCGATATCGTGACATTCGCTTTGGACACGGAGTCGACCGCAGCACTGAAGGCGCTCAGCGAGCGCCACGGCACCACCCTGTTCATGACCGTGCTCTCCGCCTGGAGCGTGTTGTTGGCACGCCTGTCCGGCCAGGATCAGGTGGTCATCGGCAGCCCGGTGGCCAACCGCCATCGCAGCGAGTTCGAACCGCTGATCGGCCTGTTCGTCAACACCCAGGCCCTGCGTATCGACCTGCGCGGCAATCCCTCGCTTGCAGAGCTGTTGGCCCAGGTCCGCGCCAACGCGCTGGCCGCGCAAGCGCATCAGGACCTGCCCTTCGAGCAGGTCATCGAAGCACTCAATCCCGAACGCAGCCTGGCCCACCACCCGGTGTTCCAGGTCATGTTCGCGTGGCAAAACGCTGCATCGGGCGACCTGACCCTGTCCGGCATCCGCCTGCAGCCTGTGCAGTCGCAGGGCCACAACGCCAAGTTCGATCTGGAACTCTTTTTGGGCGAGGACGAGGACCAGGACTGCATCGTCGGCAGCCTGGGCTACGCCACGGCGCTGTTCGATCGCAGCAGCATCGACCGCCACCTGGCCCAGTTCGTGACGTTGCTGCGCGGCATGCTCGCCGACGACAGCGCATGCGCCGTGCAACTGCCGCTGCTGCCGGACGACGAACAGGCGCAGTTGCAAGGCTTCAACGCCACCGCCACCGACCTGGACGGCACCGGCTACCTGCACCGCGCCATCGAAGCGCAGGCGCAGCGCACGCCCGACGCCATCGCCGTGGCCGATGACCACGACACGCTCAGCTATGCCGAGCTCGATGCCCGCGCCAACCAGCTCGCCCATCACCTGATCGGGCTGGGCGTTGTGCCGGAAAGCAGCGTCGCCGTGTGCCTGCCGCGCGGTATCGACCTGGTCGTCGCACTGCTGGCGATCCTCAAGGCCGGTGCGGCGTACCTGCCGCTGGACAACGACGTACCGGCCGCGCGCCTGGACACCATGCTCGCCGATGCACGGCCCCGCGTGCTGCTGGCCCATCGTCAGACCGCGGCACTGCTAGAGCAATGCGCTGATCGGCACAGCGTGCTGCTGGACGCCGACGCCGCGTTGTGGGCCTGCGCTTCCACGCAGGCCCCCAAAGTGGCACTACACCCGCGGCATCCGGCCTACGTCATCTACACCTCAGGCTCCACCGGAAAGCCGAAGGGAGTGATCAACACCCATGCTTCCATCGACAACCGCCTGCTGTGGATGCAGCAGGCGCTGCAGCTGCAACCCGACCAGAGCGTGTTGCAGAAGACCCCGGTCGGCTTCGACGTGTCGGTCTGGGAACTGTTCTGGCCGCTGCGCGTAGGCGCGCGTCTGGTGCTGGCGCAACCGGGTGGTCACAAGGATCCGGCCCATCTGATCGACCTGATCGAACGGGCCGGCGTCGACACCGTGCACTTCGTGCCGTCGATGCTACGGGTGTTCCTGGATGTCTTACCGCAAGGCGCATGCGCCAGCCTGCGGCGCATCGTCTGCAGCGGCGAAGCCTTGCCAGCGGATCTTGCCCACGGCGTACGCCAGCGCCTGCCACACGCCCGCCTGTACAACCTCTACGGCCCGACCGAAGCGGCGGTGGACGTCAGCGTCTGGGAATGCACCGCGGCCGACACCAGCTGCGTGCCGATCGGCCGACCGATCGCCAATACGCAATTGCACGTACTCGATGCACAGCGGCAACGCTCGCCCATCGGCGTGTCCGGCGAACTGCAGATCGCCGGCGTGCAGCTGGCGCGCGGCTATCTGGGTCGCCCGGACCTGACCGCCGAACGCTTCGTCCCCGATCCGTTCGCCGACCAGCCCGGCCAGCGCATGTACCGCACGGGCGATGTGGCGCGCTGGCGTGCCGACGGCGCGCTGGAGTACCTGGGCCGCAACGATCACCAGGTCAAACTGCGCGGCGTGCGCATCGAACTGGGCGAGATCGAAGCCGCCTTGCGTGGCTGCGACGGCGTGCGCGAGGCGGTCGTCATTGCGCGTGCCGATACTCCTAGTGAAACACAGCTGGTTGCCTATCTCGTCGGCGACACGCTAGCCGTGACCCCTGCGCTGCTGCGCACCCAGCTCCGCACACGCCTGCCCGACTACATGCTGCCGGCTGCCTACGTTCACCTCGATGCCCTGCCGCTCACCCCGAACGGCAAGCTCGACTCCCGCGCCCTGCCGGCGCCGGACGATCAGGCGCTGGACCGGCACGCCTATGCCCCCCCGCAGGGCGAACTCGAACACGTGATGGCTGCGCTCTGGAGCGAGCTGCTCGGCATCGAACAGGTCGGCCGCAACGACGACTTCTTCGCCCTGGGCGGGCACTCGCTGCTGGCGGTCAAACTGATCGAACGCCTGCGCCGGCTCGGCTGGCGGTTGGATGTGCGCAACCTGTTCAGCACGCCGACCCTGGCGAGCCTGGCGGCAGGGTTGGCGGCGGCCTCAGACGTCATCGTCCCGCCCAACCGCATCACTCCAGCCTGCACCCGCATCACGCCCGAGCTGCTGCCGCTGGTCGAACTGACCCAGGCCGAGATCGACACGGCCGTGGCCACTGTCGCCGGCGGGGTGAGCAATGTGCAAGACATCTATCCTCTGGCCTCGCTGCAGGAAGGCCTGCTCTTTCATCATCTGTCCAATCCGCTCGCCGACCCCTATCTGCATTCTGTCCTGCTCAGTTTCCCGTCCCGCGATCAGCTGGATGCCTTCCTCGACGCGCTCGATCATGTCGTCGCCCGCCATGACATCCTGCGCACCGGCTTCGCCTTGCAAGGCCTGCCTGCACCGGTGCAGCTGGTCTGGCGCCAGGCCACGCTCGCGCGTCGCCTGCATGTCTTCGACGGACCCGATCCTGCCGCTGCGTTGCAGGCGTGGATGCACGCACCGGCAGCCGCGCTCAGCGTGCAGCACGCGCCGCTGATCCATGCACATCTGGCCCACGACCGCGCCGCCGGATGCTGGCTGCTCGGCCTGCAACACCATCACCTGGTGATGGACCACACCACCTTGGAACTGGTCATCGAGGAAGTGCAGGCGCACTTGAGCGGAAGGCAGCAGCATCTGCCCGCGCCACTGCCGTTCCGCGATTTCATCGCCCACGCGCGCAACGGAATTTCCGAGCAGGAGCACCAGGCCTTCTTCACTGAGATGCTCGGCGATATCGACGCGCCCACCGCGCCGTTCGGCGCGCTCGCTCCGGTGCACGGCCTAGCCCCGCTGGAACGGATCCAGCGGCAGCTGCCCGCAGCGCTGGCCCATACTGTGCGCGTGCAAGCACGACGCCATGGCGTCAGTGTCGCCAGCATCTTCCATCTGGCCTACACCCTGCTGCTGGCCCGCAGCAGCGGCCGCGACGAGGTGGTATTCGGCACCGTGCTGTTCGGCCGCATGCACGCCAGCGCTGGCGCGGACCGCGTGCTGGGCATGTTTCTCAACACCTTGCCGATCCGCCTGGGCGGTGCACACGGCAGCGTCCTGCACGCCGTGCGTCATACCCAGCTGTGCCTTGCCCGCCTGCTGCACCACGAACATGCGCCGCTGGCGCTAGCCCAGCGCTGCAGCCGCCTCGATCCGGCACTGCCGCTGCTCAACGCCTTGCTCAACTACCGCTATGCCGGTGGCAGCAACGTCCTGAGTACAACACAGGATGATCCGTTGCAGGACGTGCAGCAGATCGCAGGCCAGGAGCGCACCCACTATCCGCTGGCGGTGTCGATCGACGACCACAGCGAAGCAGGAGGCTTCTGGCTCGACGTGCAATGCGTGCAAGACATCGGCGCCGAGCGCATCGCCACCATGCTGCAGCAGACCCTTCACGTGCTGGTCCAGGCGCTGGAGCAGGCACCGCAAACCGCACTGCGTGCCCTGGACCTGCTGACGGAGGAGGAACGCGCCAGCGTGCACGCGCTGTCCCGCAGCAAAGCGACATATGCCGACAACCGTTGCCTGCACAGCGTGTTCGAAAAGCAGGTCGCGCAGGCACCGCAGGCCATTGCCGTGGTGCACGAGGACCTGGCGCTGAGCTATGCCGACCTCGACGTACGCGCCAACCAGCTCGCCCACCACCTGATTGCCCACGGCATTGGACCGGAAGACCGCGTGGCGCTGTTCCTGCAACGCGGCATCGACCTGGTCGTGGCAGTGCTGGCCGTGCTCAAGGCCGGTGCCGCCTACCTGCCGCTGGACCCGGTCTATCCCGCCCAGCGGCTGGCCTTCATGCTCGACGATGCGCAGCCGCGCCTGCTGCTGGCCCACCGCGAACTGGCTGCCACGCTGCCCACAGACGCCCGTATCGCCACCGTGTGGCTGGATGCCGAGGCCGACGCCTGGGCGCAGCAGCCGGCGCACGCACCGCAGCGCACCGACCTGCGGCCGCAACATCCGGCCTACGTCATCTACACCTCCGGCTCCACTGGCACGCCCAAGGGCGTGGTCGTGGCCCATGCCCAGGTGGTGCGCCTGCTGCACGCCACTCGCGCCTGCGTCGCGCCGACCGCCGAGGACGTCTGGACCCTGTTCCACTCCTGCGCCTTCGACTTCTCGGTCTGGGAACTCTGGGGCGCGCTGGCCCACGGCGGCCGCCTGGTCGTGGTCCCGCAGCACACCGCGCGCGATCCGGTCGCGTTCCATGCCCTGCTCTGCCAGCAACGCGTCAGCGTGCTCAATCAGACCCCCAGCGCGTTCCAGGCGCTGCTCGAGGCGCAGCGACACAGCGACTTGCAGCACACCCTGCGCTTGGTGATCTTCGGTGGCGAAGCGCTGCAACCGGCCTCCCTGGCGCCGTGGTTCGCCCAGCATGGCCGGCGCACCGCGCTGATCAACATGTACGGCATCACCGAGACCACGGTGCATGTCACCGCGCATGCGATCACCGAACACGATGTCGCCCGCGCTGATCTCAGCCCGATCGGCACACCACTGGCCGATCTACGCGCCTATGTGCTGGCATCCGATGGCAGGTGCCTGCCGATTGGCGTAGCCGGCGAACTGCACGTGGCCGGCCCCGGCCTGGCCCGTGGCTATCTGGGCCGTCCCGGCCTGACCGCCGAACGCTTCGTGCCCGATCCGTTCGCCGACCAACCCGGTGAGCGCATGTACAAGACCGGCGATCTGGCGCGTTGGCGTGCCGACGGTAGCCTGGAATATCTGGGCCGCAACGACGAGCAGGTCAAGCTCCGCGGCTTCCGCATCGAACTCGGAGAAATCCAGGCAGCCTTGCGCGGCTGCGACGGTGTGCGCCAGGCCGCCGCCGTCGTCCGCGAGGACAACACCGACGACAAGCGTCTGGTCGCCTATCTGGTCGGCGATGCCGATGTTTCGCTCGACACCGACGCATTGCGCACCCAGCTCGGTACGCGCTTGCCCGACTACATGCTGCCGGCCGCCTATGTGCAGCTCGCTGCGCTGCCGCTGACCGCCAACGGCAAGCTCGATCGCCGTGCCCTGCCGGCGCCGGACGCCGACGCGCTCGCCATGCAGGCCTACATTGCCCCGGAAGGAGAGCTTGAAACGCAACTGGCCGCGCTGTGGAGCGAACTGCTCGGCATCGAAAGAGTCGGTCGCCACGACAGTTTCTTCGCCCTTGGCGGACATTCGCTGCTGACGGTGCGCTTGTCCGCAGCGATTCGCCAAAACCTGCAATGCGATGTGCCGATCCAAAGCTTGTTCGCGCAAGCGACGCTGCAGCAGATGGCCTATCTGGTTCTGCGCACGCGTCTGGAGCAACTGCAAGCCGCAGACGCTGCGGACCTTCTCTCCAAAGCCAAACTGGAACGCTAAACCCTATGTCCTCCTCGTCCAAGCTTCCGCAGGATATCTCGACGCTGACCACGGAGGAGGCCAACCGACTCTGGGCCTTGTTGTCCAAGGCGGCACCTGCCGCCAATGCGCAGGAGACGATCCAGCCACGCAACGGCGAGGCGCCGCCGCCGCTGTCCTTCGCCCAGCAACGCCTGTGGTTCCTGGCCCAGCTCGATGCCCAGGCCGACCTGGCCTACCTCATGCCCAACGGCCTGCGCCTGCGCGGACGGCTGGACCGCCACGCCCTGCGCAGGGCATTGGACCGCATCGTCGCCCGCCATGAGACCTTGCGTACCCGCATCGCCTTGCACCGGGACGAACCGGTGCAGATCATCGACGCCGACGACATCGGCTTCCGGCTCCGCGAACACGATCTCAGCGCCTGTCCCGATCCCGAACATCAGGCGCAACGCCGCGCCGAACAGGAAACGCAGACCCCCTTCGACCTGGCCCATGACACCCTCGCACGCGGCCAACTGCTGTGTCTGGGTGAGGACGACCATGTCCTGCTCATCACCCTGCACCACCTGGTCTGCGATGGCTGGTCGATGGGCGTGCTGGTGCACGAACTGACCTCGCTCTATACCGCTTTCGCGCTTGGCCAACCCGACCCGCTGCCACCGTTGCCGCTGCAATACGCCGATATCGCCGTCTGGCAGCATGGCCACATTACCGGTCAGGTGCTGCAACGCCAAAAGGACTTCTGGCTGGAACATCTTCGCGACGCCCCGGCCCTGCTGGACCTGCCGACCGACCGCCCCCGGCCGGCGCTGCAGGACTACAGCGGCGACAGCGTCGACATCACATTGGATGCCGACCTTACCGACGCGCTACGCAGTTTCAGTCAGCGCCATGGCACCACGCTGTTCATGACCATGCTGACCAGTTGGGCGGTGCTGCTGGGGCGCCTGTCAGGCCAGAACCAGGTAGTCATCGGTACGCCCGTGGCCAATCGCACCCGCAGCGAACTGGAACCGTTGATCGGCTTTTTCGTCAACACCCAGGCGCTGTGCATCGATCTGCGCGCCAACCCGAGCATCGCCCACGTCCTGGCCCAGGTCCGCGCCACCGCACTGGCGGCACAAGACCATCAGGACCTGCCGTTCGAGCAGGTCATCGAAGCAGTCAGCCCGGAACGTAGCCTTGCTTATTCCCCGCTGTTCCAGGTCATGCTCGCCTGGCAGAGCACACTCAACGCCGAACCCGCACTGCCGGGCCTTCGCCTGAGTCCGATCGACAAAACCGCCAGCGACGCCAAGTTCGACCTCGACCTATCGCTGCGCGAGGCCGACGACCGCATCGTCGGCGCTCTTTGCTATGCCACCGCACTGTTCGACCGCGCCACCATCGAGCGCCACGTGGTCCTGTTCGTCCGCATGCTCCGCGGTCTGCTCGCCGACGATCACCTCCGCATCGCACAGCTACCGTTGCTGCGCGAAGAAGACCGCAGGCAACTCCTGCAGCAGTTCAACGCCACCACGATGGCGCTGCCTGCCACCGGCTGCGTCCACACCGTATTCGAAGCGCAAGCCCGACGCACGCCCGATGCCGTCGCCGTGGTTGCCGGCGACGCCCAGCTCCGCTATGCCGAGCTGGACGCGCTCGCCGATCGACTGGCCGCCAGACTGGTCGCACTCGGCATTGGCCCGGAACGCCGTGTTGCGATCCGTCTCGAACGCAGCCCCGAGCTGATCGTCGCCCTGCTTGCGGTACTCAAGGCGGGCGGCGCCTACGTACCGATCGATCCGGCCTATCCAATCGAACGCAGCATCTATCTGCTGGAAGATAGTCAGGCGTGCGTGCTGTTGACCACGACCGCACTGGCAGCAGAGCTGCGTTCCAGCCACGTCCTGCGCACCGTCAGTGTCCTGTTGATGGACCAGCCCGACGCCAGCGCCCAGCTTGGCGCAGCGTTGGATACGCCTGCGCCTGCCCCGTCCGCGTATCCGGAGCAGACGGCCTACGCGATCTATACCTCCGGTTCCAGCGGACAGCCCAAGGGCGTGCTGGTCGAGCACCGGCAACTGTGCAATCTGGTCCACTGGCATATCGCGCGCTTCGGCCTGCAGCCCGGCGAACGCTGCACCTCGCTGGCGGGCCTTGGCTTCGATGCCGCCACCTGGGAAATCTGGCCGGCCCTGTGCGCCGGTGCCACCTTGTTACTGGCACCGGCTGCGGCCAGTGGCGATCCCGATGCGCTGCTTGCCTGGTGGCGGCAGCAAGACATGCACAGCAGTTTCCTGCCCACACCGTTGGCCGAGATAGTGCTGCGCGACCCCGGCCTGCCGCCGACGCTGCGCGTGCTGCTCACCGGCGGCGATCGGCTCGGCGCACTCGCGCAGCTGCCATCGGCGCAGCTTATCAACAACTATGGCCCCACCGAGACCACGGTGGTGGCGACCTCGGCGCAGGTCACGCGCGCCGGCGTGCTGCCCGGCATCGGCCGGCCGATCGCCAACACCCGTGCCTATGTGCTGGACGAACACGGCCAGTTGGCGCCGATCGACGTGGTCGGCGAACTGCATATTGCCGGACGTCAGCTCGCCCGCGGCTACCTCGGCCGCCCTGGACCGACCGCCGAACGCTTTGTCCCCGATCCGTTCGCCGATCAGCCCGGCCAGCGCATGTACAAGACCGGCGATCTGGTGCGCTGGCGTGCCGACGGCAACCTGGATTTTCTTGGCCGCAACGACGCGCAGGTCAAGCTGCGCGGCGTGCGCATCGAGCTCGGCGAGATCGAAGCGGTACTGCGCGCCTGCGAGGGCGTGCGGGAGGCCGTCGTCCTCGCCCGGGAGGATCGCCCTGGCGATACCAGATTGGTCGCCTACCTGGTTGGCGACGCAACACCGGGCGACGCTGCTGTCTGGCTCTGTGCCGACAGGTTGCGCGCCCAACTGATCACACGCTTACCCGACGCCATGATTCCGGTGGCCTATGTGCGGCTGGATGCCCTCCCGCTGACCGCGAACGGCAAACTCGATCGGCGCGCGCTCCCGCTACCCGACACAGACGCCTTCGATGTGCAGGCCTATGCCGCTCCCGAGGGTGAACTGGAGACCCTACTGGCCGCGCTGTGGAGCGAGCTGCTTGGCGTCGAACAGATCGGTCGCTACGACAGTTTCTTCGCCCTGGGCGGACATTCCTTGTTGGGCACGCGGCTGATTTCGCGCATCCGTCATACGCTGGGCCTGGAACTGCCGTTGGCTGCGTTGTTCATGCAGCCGCGCCTGGCCGATCTGGCGCGCGCCATGGACAGCCTCGCGGCCAGCCAACTGCCGGCCATCGTGCCGCTGCCCCGCGAAGGCAACCTGCCGCTGTCCTTCGCCCAGCAACGCCTGTGGTTCCTTGCCCAGCTCGATGCCCAGGCCGACCTGGCCTACGCGATGCCCGGCGGCGTGGAGCTTCAAGGAGAACTGGACCTGGCGGCGCTGCGGCAGGCGCTGGATCGCATCGTCGCCCGCCATGAAGCGTTGCGCACCACCTTCGTGGCCAGCGGCGACAGCGCCATCCAGCGCATCGCCCCACCCGAGGTCGGCTTTGCGCTGGACTGCATCGACCTGCGCCATGCGCACGATCCCGACGCCGACGCGCAGCGCCTGGCCGAGCAGGAAGCCCACGCGCCCTTCGACCTGGAACAGGGACCGCTGATCCGCGGCCGCCTGCTGCGTCTGGACGAGCACCGCCATCGTCTGCTGGTGACGATGCACCACATCGTCAGCGATGGCTGGTCGATCGGCCTGTTGCTGCGAGAGCTCGGCGCCCTCTACGCGGCCTTTGTCCAGAGTCGGCCCGATCCGCTACCGCCACTGCCGATCCAGTACGCCGACTACACCGTGTGGCAGCGCCGCTGGCTCGATGGCCCAGTGCTGCAGCGCCAGCTCGATTTCTGGCGCGACCACCTGGAGGGCGCACCGGCGCTGCTGGCACTGCCTACCGATCGCCCGCGCCCGGCACTGCAGGACTACCGCGGCGACAGCGTCGATCTGACCCTCGATGCCGATCTCGCCGAGGCTCTCACGGCCTTGAGCCAGCGCCACGGCACCACGCTGTTCATGACCGTCTTGGCCGCCTGGGGTGCCCTGCTGGCGCGCCTGTCCGGCCAGAACGAGGTCGTCATCGGCACCCCGATCGCCAACCGCACCTGCAGCGAACTGGAGCCGCTGATCGGCTTTTTCGTCAACACCCAGGCCTTGCACATCGATCTGCGCGCCAAGCCGTCCGTCGCGACCTTGCTGGCCCAGGTCCGCGCCACCGCCGTGGCAGCGCAGGAGCACCAGGACCTGCCCTTCGAGCAGGTCATCGAAGCGCTCAACCCGGCGCGCCATCTCGACCATCATCCCGTCTTCCAGGCCATGCTGGTCTGGCAAAACAACGCGGACGTCGCTCTGGATCTGCCTGGCCTGCACAGTCGCGTGCTGGAACAGGGCAACGCCACGGCCAAGTTCGATCTGCAATTGACCTTGCAAGTGCAGGACGCACGCATCGCCGGTCAGCTCACCTACGCCACCGCGCTGTTCGACCGCAGCACCGTGGAGCGCCACCTGGCCCAGTTCGTGATGCTGTTGCAGGGCATGGTCGCCAACGACCGCGCATGCGTTGCGCACCTGCCGCTGCTGGCGGACGACGAACAGGCGCAGTTGCAAGGCTTCAACGCCACCGCCACCGACCTGGGCGGCACGGGCTACCTGCACCGCGCCATCGAAGCGCAGGCGCAGCGCACGCCCGACGCCATCGCCGTGACCGACGACCACGGCACGCTCAGCTATGCCGAGCTCGATGCCCGCTCCAACCAGCTCGCCCATCATCTGATCGGCTTGGGCGTGGTGCCGGAAAGCAGCGTCGCCGTGTGCCTGCCACGCAGCATCGACCTGGTCGTCGCCCTGCTGGCGATCCTCAAGGCCGGTGCGGCGTACCTGCCGCTGGACGGCGACATGCCAGCCGCGCGCCTGGACACCATGCTCGCCGATGCGCGGCCCTGCGTGCTGCTGGCCCATCGTGAGACCGCGGCACTGCTAGAGCAATGCGCTGATCGGCACACCGTGTTGCTGGACGCCGACGCCGACGCCGCGTTGTGGGCCTGCGCTTCCACGCAAGCGCCCACGGTGGCACTGCACCCGCAGCACCCGGCCTATGTCCTCTACACCTCCGGCTCCACGGGCACGCCCAAAGGCGTGGTCACCACCCATGCCGGCATCGACAACCGCCTGCAGTGGATGCAGCAGCACCTGCAGCTGCAACCCAACCGGAGCGTCTTGCAGAAGACCCCGGTCGGCTTCGACGTGTCGGTCTGGGAACTGTTCTGGCCGCTGCGCGTGGGCGCGCGCCTGGTGTTGGCGGAACCGGGCGGCCACAAGGATCCGGCCTATCTGATCGACCTGATCGAACGGACCGGCGTCGACACCGTGCACTTCGTGCCGTCGATGCTACGGGTGTTCCTGGATGTCTTACCGCAAGGCGCATGCGCCAGCCTGCAGCGCATCGTCTGCAGCGGCGAAGCCTTGCCGGTGGATCTGGCCAGCACAGTCCGCGCACGTCTGCCGCAGGCGCGCCTGTACAACCTCTACGGCCCGACCGAAGCAGCGGTGGATGTCAGCGTCTGGGAATGCACCGAGGCCGACACACACAGCGTGCCGATCGGCCGACCGATCGCCAATACCCGCCTGCAGGTGCTCGATGCGCATGGTCAGTTGACTCCGATCGGCGTGGCCGGCGAACTGCAGATCGCCGGCGTGCAGCTGGCGCGCGGTTATCTGGGCCGCCCGGATCTGACCGCCGAACGCTTCGTCCCCGATCCGTTCGCCGAGCAGCCGGGCCAGCGCATGTACCGCACCGGCGATGTGGCGCGCTGGCGTGCCGACGGCGCGCTGGAGTACCTGGGCCGCAACGATCACCAGGTCAAACTGCGCGGCGTGCGCATCGAACTGGGCGAGATCGCAGCCGCCTTGCGTGCCTGCGGCGTGCGCGAGACGGTGGTCGTCGCCGCTGGTGCCGAAGACAAACGGCTGATCGCCTATCTCATCGGCGACGGCGCGGCCAAGGACCCAACCGCCCTGCGCGCCCAGCTCGCCGCGCGTCTGCCCGAGTACATGATCCCCGCGGCCTTCATCCAAATGGACGCGTTGCCGCTCACGCCCAACGGCAAGCTGGATCGTGCCGCCTTGCCCGCAGCGGACATCGACGCACTGGCCGCGAACGCCTACGCCGCGCCCGAAGGCGAACTGGAAACCCTGCTCGCCACGCTGTGGCGCGAGCTGCTCGGCGTGCCGCAGGTCGGCCGCCACGACAACTTCTTCGCCCTCGGCGGCCATTCGCTGCTGGCAGTCAAGCTGATCGAGCGCCTGCGCCGGCTTGGCTGGCAGTTGGAAGTCCGCGCCCTGTTCGGCACACCCACCGTCGCCGGGCTGGCCAGTCGCCTGCACAGCGCCTCCCAGGTGGTCGTCCCGCCCAACCGCATCGAGGCCGGCTGTCGCCGCATCACGCCCGACCTGCTGCCGCTGCTCGAACTGACCCAGGCCGAGATCGACACGGTGGTGGCCAACGTCGACGGCGGCACGGCCAACGTGCAGGACCTCTATCCGCTGGCGCCGCTGCAGGAAGGCCTGCTGTTCCATCACCTGGCCGATCCGCTCGCCGATCCGTATCTGCAATCCTCGCTGCTGGCCTTCCCGACATCCGAGCAGCGCGCCGCCTTCCTCGACGCGTTCGACCAGGTCATCGTCCGCCACGACATCCTGCGCACCGGCGTGGTCTGGCAGCACCTGCGCGTGCCCGTGCAGGTGGTCTGGCGCCAGGCGACGTTGCCACGGCGTGTGCACATCTTCGACGGCCCAGATCCGGCCACGGCACTGCAGCGCTGGATGCATGCGCCCGAGGCCGCACTGCGCCTGCAGCAGGCGCCGCTGATTCATGCCCACTTGGCCGACGATCCATCCACCGGTCGCTGGCTGCTCGGCTTGCAGCACCATCACCTGGCGATGGACCACACCACCCTGGAACTGCTCGTCGAAGAGGTGCGCGTGCATCTGGCCGGACAGCAGCACCAGTTGCCGGCACCGCTGCCGTTCCGCGACTTCGTCGCCCATACCCTGGCCGGCGTCTCCGCGCAGGACCACCAGGCCTTCTTCACCAAGATGCTCGGCGACATCGAATCGCCCATCGCGCCGTTCGGCGTCTTCGCCCCGGTGCGCGATCTGGACAGCGTGCAACACCTCCGCCAGCCGCTGCCGACCACGCTCGCCCACGCCGTACGCGCCCAAGCGCGCCGCCATGGCGTCACTGCGGCCAGCCTGTTCCATCTGGCCTACTCGCTGATGCTGGCGCGCAGCAGCGGTCGCGACGAGGTGGTGTTCGGCACCGTGCTGTTCGGCCGCATGCATGCCAGCATCGGCGTGGACCGCGTGCTGGGCATGTTCCTCAACACCCTGCCGATCCGCCTGGGCTGTCGCGGCCACAACGTGGCGCAGGCCCTGCACCACACCCAGCAAGCCCTGGCGCGCCTGTTCCACCACGAGCATGCGCCGCTGGCCCTGGCGCAACGTTGCAGTGCGGTGGACCCGACGCTGCCGCTGCTCAACGCCATGCTCAACTACCGCTATGCCGGCGGCAGTAACGTGCTGGACGACCAGGCCCATCCGCAGCACGATGCCTTGCGCGAGATACAGCAGCTCGGCGGACGGGAGCGCACCCATTATCCGCTGGCGGTGTCGGTCGACGATCACACCGCCGACGGCGGCTTTTCCCTGGATGTGCAGTGCGTGGAACATATCGGCAGCGAGCGCGTGGCGGCGCTGCTGCTGCACACCGTGCAGGCGTTGGTAGACGCGCTGGAGCATGCGCCGGAGACGGTGTTGCATGCGCTGGAGTTGCTACCCGCCGAAGAGCACGCGCAGTTGCGAGGCTTCAACGCGACCGCCACCGACCTGGGCGGCGCGGGCTACCTGCACCGCGCCATCCAAGCGCAGGCGCAACGCACGCCCGACGCCATCGCCGTGACCGACGACCACGGCACGCTCAGCTATGCCGAGCTCGATGCCCGCTCCAACCAGCTCGCCCATCACCTGATCGGCTTGGGCGTGGTGCCGGAAAGCAGCGTCGCCGTGTGCCTGCCACGCAGCATCGACCTGGTCGTCGCCCTGCTGGCGATCCTCAAGGCCGGCGCCGCCTACCTGCCGCTGGACAGCGACGTACCGGCCGCGCGCCTGGACACCATGCTCGCCGATGCGCGGCCCTGCGTGCTGCTGGCCCATCGTGAGACCGTGGCACTGCTAGAGCAATGCGCTGATCGGCACACCGTGTTGCTAGACGCCGACGCCGACGCCGCGTTGTGGGCCTGCGCTTCCACGCAAGCGCCCACGGTGGCACTGCACCCGCAGCACCCGGCCTATGTCCTCTACACCTCCGGCTCCACGGGCACGCCCAAAGGCGTGGTCACCACCCATGCCGGCATCGACAACCGCCTGCAGTGGATGCAGCAGCACCTGCAGCTGCAACCCAACCGGAGCGTCTTGCAGAAGACCCCGGTCGGCTTCGACGTCTCGGTCTGGGAACTGTTCTGGCCGCTGCGCGTGGGCGTGCGTCTGGTGCTGGCGGAACCGGGTGGGCACAAGGATCCAGCCTATCTGATCGACCTGATCGAACGGACCGGCGTCGACACCGTGCACTTCGTGCCGTCGATGCTACGGGTGTTCCTGGATGTCTTACCGCAAGGCGCATGCGCCAGCCTGCAGCGCATCGTCTGCAGTGGCGAAGCCTTGCCAGCGGATCTTGCCCACGGCGTACGCCAGCGCCTGCCACACGCCCGCCTGTACAACCTCTACGGCCCGACCGAAGCGGCGGTGGACGTCAGCGTCTGGGAATGCACCGCGGCCGACACCAGCTGCGTGCCGATCGGCCGACCGATCGCCAATACCCGCCTGCACGTGCTCGATACGCACGGCCAGTTGGCACCCATCGGCGTGGCCGGCGAACTGCAGATCGCCGGCGTGCAGCTGGCGCGCGGTTATCTGGGCCGTCCGGATCTGACCGCCGAACGCTTCGTCCCCGATCCGTTCGCCGAGCAGCCGGGCCAGCGCATGTACCGCACGGGCGATGTATCCCGCTGGCGTGCCGACGGCGCGCTGGAGTACCTCGGCCGCAATGATCACCAGGTCAAACTGCGCGGCGTGCGCATCGAACTTGGCGAAATCGAAGCCGCAATACGTGCTTGCGCCGGCGTGCGGGATGCGGCCCTGATACTGCGCCAGGACAACACCGGCGAACCGCGTCTGATCGCCTATCTGATCGGCGACGCGAAACACCTCGCGGCCGACGCACTACGCACGCAACTGGCCGCGCGCCTGCCCGAGGCCATGCTGCCCAGCGCCTACGTGCCGCTGGACGCACTGCCGCTGACGCCCAACGGCAAACTCGACCGCCGCGCCCTGCCGGCGCCGGACGCCGATGCGCTGGCCACGCAGACCTACCTCGCCCCCGACGGCGAGCGTGAAATCCTCCTCGCCGCACTGTGGAGCGATCTGCTCGGCGTCGCGCAGGTCGGTCGCCACGACAGCTTCTTCGCCCTCGGCGGCCACTCGCTGCTGGCGGTGCGGCTGATTTCGCGCATCCGCAGCAGCCTGGGGATCGAGCTGCCATTGGCGACCCTGTTCGCCCACCCACGCCTGGCCGACCTGGCCCAGGCCCTGGACAGCGCCGCTGCCAGCACCCTGCCGGCCATCGTGCCGGCCATCGTGCCGGCCGAGCGCGGCCAACCGCTGCCGCTGTCCTTCGCCCAGCAACGCCTCTGGTTCCTGGCCCAGCTCGACGCCCAGGCCGACCTGGCCTACCTCATGCCCAACGGCCTGCGCTTGCGCGGACGGCTGGACCGCCACGCGCTGCGCCAGGCGCTGGACCGCCTTGTCGCCCGCCACGAAACCCTGCGCACCCGCATCGGTCTGCAGCAGGAAGAACCGGTGCAGCTCATCGACGCCGAAGACGTCGGCTTCCCTTTGCGCGAGCACGATCTCAGCGGTCATCCAGACCCCGAGACCGAGGTGTCGCGTCTGGCCGAACACGAAGCCGGCACACCCTTCGACCTGGCCCGCGACACCCTGGCACGCGGCCAACTGCTGCGTCTGGGCGAGGACGAGCATGTCCTGCTCGTCACCTTGCACCACCTGGTGGCCGATGGCTGGTCGATGGGCGTGCTGGTGCACGAACTGGGCACGCTCTACGCCGCCTTCGCGCAAGACCGGCCCGATCCGCTGCCGCCACTGCCGATCCAGTACACCGACTACAGCCTGTGGCAACGCCGCTGGCTCGAGGGGCCACTGTTGCAACGCCAGCTCGACTTCTGGCGCGACCACCTGCAGGACGCGCCGGCGCTGCTGGAGCTGCCCACCGACCGACCGCGCCCGGCGCGACAGGACGCGCGCGGCGACACGCTCGCCTGCGTGCTCGATGCCGAGCTCAGCACCGCGCTGACGGCGCTGAGCCAGCGCCACGGCACTACCGTGTTCATGACCTTGCTGGCCGCCTGGGGCGTGCTGCTGGCGCGCCTGTCCGGACAGGATCAAGTGGTGATCGGCACGCCCATCGCCAACCGCACCCGCAGCGAACTGGAGCCGTTGATCGGCCTGTTCGTCAACACCCAGGCACTGCGCATCGACCTGCGGGGCGACCCCACGTTCGCCGAATTGTTAGGCCAGGTGCGCACCACCGCGCTGGCCGCGCAGCACCATCAAGACGTCCCCTTCGAGCAGGTGATCGAAGCGCTCAACCCGACGCGCAACCTCGCCCACCACCCATTGTTCCAGGTCATGTTCGCCTGGCAGAACACGCCCGACAGCCGCATCGAACTGCCGGGACTGACGCTGGATGCGGTGCCGCAGCGGCTGGACGCACTCAAGTTCGATCTGGAGCTGGCGCTGCACGAGCGCGACGGGGCCATCGTCGGCAGCCTCGGCTATGCCACGGCGCTGTTCGAGCGCAGCACCGTGCAGCGCTTCCTCGCCAGCTTCGTCCATCTGCTGCAGGCCATGCCCTCGCAAGACCGTGTGCCGGTGGCCCGGTTGCCCTTGCTGGATGCGCCGCAGCGCGAGCACCTGCTGTCAAGGTTCGGCACGGGCACGCCCGCCGCCATACCGGCGCAGCCAGTGCACCGGTTGTTCGAGGCGCAAGCGCAGCGCACGCCCGATGCCATCGCCGTGGTCGCCGGCCAGCAGCGCGTGCGCTATGCCGCGCTCGACGCCCGCGCCAACCGGCTGGCGCAGCGCCTGCTCGCGCTGGGCCTGCGCGCAGGCGCGCAGGTGGCCATCGCGCTGCCGCGCTCGGTCGAGTTGATCGTCGCGCAATTGGCCGTGCTCAAGTGCGCGGCGGCCTATGTGCCGCTGGACAGCGCGCATCCGCGCGAACGCCTGCTCGCGCTGATCGCCGATGCACAGGCCACGGTGCTGATCCAGGAACGCGACGGCACGCTCGCTCCGGCAGGCGTGGCCTGCCTCAGCTTGGCCGATCTCGACACTGCGAATACCGCCACGCCGCCGGCCATCGCCGTGCCGCTCGCGGCCACGGCCTACGTCATGTACACCTCCGGCTCCACTGGTACGCCCAAAGGCGTGGCGGTGTCGCATGCGGCCGTGCTGGCCTTCGCGCTCAACCAGCAACATGCGCCGTTGCAGCCGCAGGACCGCGTTGCCTTCCTCGCCAATCCCGCCTTCGATGCCAGCACCTTCGAAGTGTGGGCCACGCTGCTGCACGGCGCGGCCATCGTCATCGTCGACCAGCAAACCCTGCTCGACCCGACCGCACTGGCGCAGCACCTGAGCGCCACCAAGGTCAGCATCCTGCATCTGACCGCCGGGCTGTTGCCCGGCTACTGGCATGCCCTGCGCGATCTGCTGCCGACGCTGCGCTGCCTGCTCACCGGCGGCGACAGCGTCGATGCCGGCAGCGTCGCCGCGCTGCTGGCCCAGGCCGCGCCGCAACGGCTGCTGCATTGCTATGGCCCCACCGAGACCACCACCTTCAGTGTGGTTCACCCTGTCGCGACAGTGGCCGCGGACGCGGCGCGGATCCCGCTCGGCCGGCCGTTGCCGGGCAGCCGTGCCTACGTGCTCGACCGTCACGGCCAGCCGACGCCGATCGGCGTGGCCGGCGAACTGCACATCGCGGGTGCGCAGCTGGCCCAGGGCTATCTGCACCGGCCCGGCCTGACCGCCGAACGCTTCGTGCCCGATCCGTTCGCCGAACAAGCCGGCGAGCGCATGTACCGCACCGGCGATCTGACCCGCTGGCGCGACGACGGCACCCTGGACTTCCTCGGCCGCAACGACGATCAGATCAAGCTGCGCGGCTTCCGCATCGAGCTCGGCGAAATCCAGGCCGCCTTGCGCGCTTGCGACGGCATCCACGAGGCGGTGGTCATCGCCCGCCAGGACAGCCCTGGGGCGCTGCGTCTGGTCGCCTATCTGGTCGGCGACGGCGCTACCAGCCCCGACGCATTGCGGACCCAACTCGGTCTGCGCCTGCCCGACTACATGGTGCCCGCCGCCTACGTGCGACTGGACGCCCTGCCGCTGACCGCCAACGGCAAGCTCGAGCGCTGCGCCCTCCCGGCGCCCGACGCAAGCGCTCTCGCGCTGCAGGCCTACCTGGCCCCCCAGGGCGAGCTGGAGATCTTGTTGGCCGGGCTATGGAGCGAGCTGCTCGGCGTCGAGAAGATCGGCCGCCACGACAGCTTCTTCGCCCTGGGTGGCCATTCCCTGCTGGCGGTACGGTTGATCTCGCGTATCCGCAGCGCGCTGAGCGTGGAACTGCCCCTGGCCACGCTGTTTACCCAACCGCGCCTGGTCGACATCGCCATCGCCCTGCGCACCGCGGCCACCAGCACATTGCCGGCGATCGTGCCGGTGCCCCGCGCGGGCAATCTGTCGCTGTCGTTCGCTCAACAACGCCTCTGGTTCCTGTCCCAGCTCGACGCGCGTGCCGCACAGGCCTATCTGCTGGCCGGCGGGGTCGACCTGCACGGCGAACTGGATCTGTCCGCCCTGCAACGGGCGTTGGATCGCATCGTCGCCCGCCACGAAGCGCTGCGCACCAGTTTCGTCTCCATCGACGACGGCGCGACTCAGATCATCGCACCGCCGGAAATCGGCTTTGCGCTGCATTGCATCGACCTGCGCCAGTCAGCAGATCCGGACGCCGACGCCCAACGCCATGCCGAACAGGAGGCCAACACCGCCTTCGATCTGGAACATGGGCCGCTGATCCGCGGCCGCCTGTTGCGCCTGGCCGAACACGAACATCGCCTGCTGGTCACCATGCATCACATCGTCACCGATGGGTGGTCCATGGGCCTGCTGGTGCGCGAACTCAGCACCCTGTATGCCGCCTTCGCTTTGGGCCAGCCCGATCCTCTGCCGCCGCTGCCGATCCAATACGCCGACTACGCCCAGTGGCAGCGTTGCTGGCTCGAAGGCCAGCTGCTGCAACGCCAGCTGAGCTTCTGGCGCGAGCATCTGCAAGGTGCCCCGGCGCTGCTGGAGCTGCCCACCGACCGCCCGCGTCCAGCGCTACAAGACTACAGCGGCGACAGCATCGAAATCGCGCTCGATGCCGAACTGACCGCGGCATTGCGCGCCCTGAGCCAGCGTCACGGCAGCACCGTGTTCATGACGGTATTGGCCGCCTGGTCAGTGCTGCTGTCGCGCCTGTCTGGACAGGACGAAGTCGTGATCGGCGCGCCTGTCGCCAACCGCACCCGCAGCGAACTCGAAGCGCTGATCGGCTTCTTCGTCAACGCCCAGGCACTGCGGATCGACCTGCGCGCCAACCCCTCGGTCGCCGAGTTGCTGGCCCAGGTGCGCCGCACCGCCCTGGCCGCGCAGGACCATCAGGACCTGCCTTTCGAGCAGGTCATCGAGGCGCTCAACCCCGAGCGCAGCCTGGCCGCGCAGCCGGTGTTCCAGGTCGTGCTGACCTGGCAGAACGTCCCCGAGGCCGACCTGACCCTGCCTGGCCTGCGGCTGCAGTCCATCCAGGCCCAGGCACGCGATGCCAAGTTCGATCTGGAGCTGTTCCTGGGCGAAGTCGGAGATCGCATCGTCGGCAGCCTGAATTACGCCACCGCGCTGTTCGACCGCGGGACCATCGAACGCCAGCTGGCCCAGTTCGTCCAGGTCCTCGCCGGCATGGCCGCCGACGCGCAAGCGCGCATCGCGCAACTGCCGTTGCTGCCCGCCGACGAACGCGCCCAGTTGCAGAACTTCACCGCCACAGAGACCGCTCCGCTGGCGCAAGCCACGTGCATCCACCAGCTGTTCGAAGACCAGGTGCGCCGCACGCCTGATGCCATTGCCTTGCTGGATGGCGATGTCCAACTCAGCTACGCCGCGCTCGAGGCGCGCGCCAACCGGTTGGCCCATCGCCTGCACAAACTGGGCGTTGGACCGGAGAGCCGGGTCGCCCTGTACCTGCCGCGCGGCATTGAGCAGGTCGTGGCGCTGCTGGCCACGCTCAAGGCCGGCGCCGCCTATCTGCCGCTGGATCCTGACCTGCCCGACGAACGCCTGGCCTTCCTGCTCGCCGACAGCCGCCCGCGTGCGGTGCTGACCTGCACCGCGCTGCAGGACCGCCTGCCGGCCAGCCGCGCCATGTTGCGCGTCAGCGTGCTGACGCTGGACACGGACCGGGATGCAGCGTTGGACGACCCCGGCGCACCGTCGGTCACCAGCCTATGCCCGGACAACCTGGCCTATGTCATCTACACCTCCGGCTCCACCGGACAGCCCAAGGGCACCCTGCTCACTCACGCAGGTGCCGCCCATTACCTGCAATGGGCCATCAACACCTACCGCCCGTTCCCCAGCGCAGTGGTGTCCTCCTCGCTGGCCTTCGATGCCACACTGACCAGCCTGCTGGCGCCCCTGCTGTGCGGCGCACGCGTCGAACTGCTACCCGAGCACGCCACCCTCGACGCCTTGCGCCAGCGCCTGTGCGATCCCACCCCGCTTGGGCTGGTCAAACTCACCCCGGCCCATCTGGAAGTGCTCGGTCAGCAGTTGGCAGATAATCCAGGACCGCTCAGTCCAGCGGTGATGGTGATCGGCGGCGAAGCTTTGCCTGCGGCCACCCTGGCCCGCTGGCAGGCCCTCGCACCGCACACGCGGCTGATCAACGAATACGGCCCGACCGAAACCGTGGTCGGCTGCGTGGTCCACGCCACCACCGCCGACGATGCCCTGGCCCCGAGTGGCCGCGTGCCGATCGGCCGCCCGATCGCCCATCTGCGCATCCATGTGCTCGATCGACACGGTCAACTGGCACCGATCGGCGTCACCGGCCACCTGCATATCGCCGGGCCTCAGCTCGCCCGCGGTTACCTCGGCCGCCCCGCCCTGAGCGCCGAATGCTTCGTGCCGGATCCGTTCGCCGAACAGCCAGGCCAACGCATGTACCGCAGCGGCGACCTGGCTTGCTGGCGTGCCGACGGCACCCTGGACTTCCTCGGCCGCAACGACGATCAGGTCAAGCTGCGCGGCTTCCGCATCGAACTGGGCGAAATCGCCGCCGCATTGCGCGCCTGCCACGGGGTGCGCGACGCCGCCGTGCTGCTGCGCGAGGACAACCCGGGCGAGCCGCGCCTGGTCGCCTATCTGATCGGCGACGCCACCGACGTGAGCGCCGATGCCTTGCGCACGCAACTGGCCACGCGCCTGCCCGAGGTCATGCTGCCAAGTGCGTATGTGTGGCTGGATGCCTTGCCACTCACGTCTAACGGCAAGCTCGATCGTTGCGCACTTCCGGCGCCAGATACCGATGCGCTCGCGGTGCAGACCTACGCAGCGCCAGAAGGCGAACGGGAAACCTTGCTCGCCAGCCTGTGGAGCGAATTGCTCGGCGTCGAACGCGTCGGACGCCACGACAGCTTCTTCGCACTGGGCGGACACTCCTTGCTCGGCGTGCGGCTGATCTCACGCATCCGCAGCGCGCTCGGTGTCGAACTGCCGTTGGCGGCGTTGTTTGCTCAACCGCGCCTGGCCGAGTTGGCTCTGGCACTGGGCGATGCAGGCTCCACTGCACTACCGCCCATCCTGCCGGTGCCGCGCACTGAACCCATGCGGCTATCGTTCGCACAGCAACGCCTATGGTTCCTCAACCAGCTCGATCCGCGCACCGGTGCGATCTACATCATGCACGGCGGCGTGCAGCTGAGCGGCGACTTGCACGTCCAGGCGCTCACCCGTGCACTGGATCGCATCGTGGCGCGTCACGAGACCTTGCGCACCCACTTCGCCAATGTCGACGATATTCCGCTGCAGATCATCGATGCGCCGCGCGAGCTCGCCCTGCAACTGATCGACCTGAGCAGCGAGCCAGCGCCGGAAAGCGCTGCCCGCTTACACGCCCGTAACGAGGCTAACACCGGCTTCGACCTTGCAAGCGGTCCGTTGTTCAGAGGCCGTCTGTTGCGCCTGGCCGAACGTGAGCATGTGTTGCTGCTGAGCATGCATCACATCGTCTCCGACGGCTGGTCCATCGGCGTACTGATCGAGGAGCTCGGCGCGCTGTATGCGGCTTTCGTGCAAGGCCAGCCCGATCCGCTGCCGCCACTGCCGATCCAGTACGCCGACTATGCCGCCTGGCAACATCGCTGGATCGACAGCCGACTGCAGCAGAGCCAACTGGATTTCTGGCGCGCGCAGCTGCGCGATGCGCCGGCCTTGTTGGAGCTGCCCACCGATCGGCCGCGTCCGCCGCTGCAGGACACCGCCGGCGACCGGGTGGAACTGCTCCTGGACGAGACGCTGAGCGTGCGTCTGCAGGCGCTGGCCGTGCGGCACGGCACCAGCATCTTCGGTCTGTTGTTGTCCGGATGGGCTGCGCTGCTGTCCCGCTACAGTGGGCAGACCGATCTGGTCATCGGCACCGCGTCGGCAGGCCGCAATCGTAGCGAACTGGAACCATTGATCGGCTTCTTCGTCAACACCCTGCCGTTGCGCATCGATCTGTCCGCGCGGCCGACGTTCCTGGAACTGCTGGACCAGGTCCAGGCCACACTGCTTGCCGCACAGGCGCACCAGGATCTGCCATTCGAACGCATCATCGAAGCGGTACGACCGATCCGCAGTCTGTCGCACACACCGTTGTGCCAGACGATGTTCTCCTCCGACACCACGCCGGCACGCGCCCTGGAGTTGCCGGACCTGCAACTGAGCGCTTACCCCAACGATCATTGCGTTGCACAGTTCGATCTGTCGCTGGACATGCAGATCGCACCCACGCGGATCCGCGGCGTGCTGCACTACGCCACCGCGCTGTTCGATCGCAGCACCATGCAGGCGTATCTGGACAACTACGCGCGTCTGCTGGCCGCGCTGGCCGACGCACCCATGCTGGCGGTGGACCGGCCTGCATTGCTGGATGCAGACGGATGGCGTTCGCTACACCAGTGGAACGACAGCGCACGCGCGGTGCCATCGCCGGTGACGATCCACACAGCGTTCCAGGCCCAGGCTCGCAGCACGCCGGATGCCATCGCCGTCATCGATGGTGACCGCACCCTGCGCTATGCCGAACTGGACGCGCACAGCAACCGTATCGCGGCGCAGCTGATCGCCGCCGGAGTGCGCAGTGGCGAGTGTGTGGTGACGCTGCTGCCACGCAGTGCGGAACTGGTGGCCGCACAGCTGGGCATCCTCAAGGCAGGTGCGGCCTATGTGCCGCTGGACCCACGACAGCCCGCCGCCAGGCACGTCCAGCTGGCCGAGGACTGCCAGGCCCGCACCATCGTGCACGCGCCCGGCGACGCTCCGCCCTGGGCGACGGCGCCGTGTTTAGAGATCGCGTTGACCGCAAAGCCGACCGATGCGTTCGTGACCCCGCCATTGCCCACTGCCGCACCCGCCTATGTGATGTACACCTCAGGCTCAAGCGGCCGCCCGAAAGGCGTGCTGGTGCCGCACCAGGCCGTGCTCAATCTGGTGCGCGACCCGAACTACGCCCGCTGGCAGGCCGACGACCGCTTCGCCTTCGCGTCCAATCCCGCCTTCGACTCCAGCACCCTGGAAGTGTGGGCGCCATTGCTGAGCGGCGGCAGCCTGGTCGTGGTGCCGCAGGACGTCCTGCTCGATCCCAATGTGCTGGCCGACTTCGCACGCACGCATGCGATCAGCGTGCTGATCCTGGTCGCTGGGGTACTGCGTGCCTATGCAAGCGAACTGGCACGCACGCTACCGACGCTGTGCTACCTGATTACCGGTGGCGACATCGCCGATCCGCAGGCGCTCGCCACGCTGCTGCGCGGTCAACGACCGCACACGCTGTTGCAGACCTACGGCCCCACCGAAACCACGCAGTTCGTCACTGCTGTCGCAGTGAGCGAAACGCCCGACGATGGACAACGCATCCCGATCGGCATGCCGATTGGCAATCTGCGCGTGTACGTGCTCGATGCGCATCGCCAAGCGCTGCCGGTCGGCATGCAGGGCGAACTCCATATCGCTGGCCTCGGTCTGGCGCTTGGCTATGTGCGGCAAGCAGGATTGACCGCCGAGCATTTCGTGCCCGACCCCTTCAGTGGTGAGCCGGGAGCGCGCATGTACAGGACCGGCGATCTGGGCCGCTGGCGCGCCGATGGCCAGCTCGAATGCCTGGGCAGACGCGATGCGCAGAGCAAGATCCGCGGGTTCCGGCTGGAACCGCGCGAAATCGAGGCGGCGCTGCAAACGCATCCGCAGGTCGACCAGGCGCTGGTGCGCGTGTGCCAGGACACCGCCGGACAGCGTCGTCTTGTCGCTTATGTCATCGGCACGCAAATCGACGACAGCGCGGCGCACGACCCGAACGTATTGCGCCGCCACCTGGCCGATACGCTGCCCGACTACATGCTGCCGGATGCCTACGTCCTCATGCAGGCCTGGCCGCTCACCGCCAACGGCAAGCTGGATGTGCGGGCGCTACCCGCACCTGACGATGTGCAACGTGGCATCGCGGAGAGCGAGCCTCCACACGGCGAGACCGAATGCGTGCTTGCCGAGATCTGGTGCGCATTGCTCGGCGTTAGCACGGTCAGCCGGCACGACAATTTCTTCGACATCGGCGGGCATTCGTTGTTGGCCGTGCAACTCTCTACCCGCATCCAGACCCGGCTCGGACGCCGTTTGCCGCTGTCGCGGGTGTTCGCCGAGCCGACGCTGGCGCGCATGGCCGGCGCGCTGGCCGACGGCACCGTCGCGTCCAGCGCCCCGATCGCCGCCTTGGTGAACAGGAGCAACTACTACGAATGATGGTCCCGGTCACGATCCATGCAGTCGCCGGTGTCGCGTCGATTCGGCCCATCGACTTGCCTGCATGCGTCCTGCATCAGGCAAGTGGGTGTCACGTTGAGGCAAGCATGAGGCTTCGGTAACAGGGAAAAAGACGCCTCACGGAGCGTCATTGGATACGTCGCGCACCCCTGTGTGCACGTGCGTATCAGGCAGCGCCCCTCCCACTGCTGGCGACCCGAATTTTCATGGATCGACCTTTCAAGACGTTGCCGGCTTCGTTCGCACAACAGCGCCTGTGGTTTCTGGCACGGCTCGACCCACGTGGCAGCACCGCCTATCACCTGGCCGGTGGACTGCGGTTGCAAGGCAGGCTCGACGAAGATGCTCTGCGCGCGGCATTGGACCGCATCGTGGAGCGCCACGAAGTACTGCGCACCTGTCTGGTCGAGGTACAAGGCCAGGTCAGGCAGCACATCCTGTCCGCCGCCGGATTCTGCCTGCAGCAGACCGATCTGCGCGATCACCCACAACCCGCCGCCGCCGTCGACGCTTACGCGCACGAGCAGGCCTGCCGTGCGTTCGATCTCGCGCAGGGGCCGCTGATCCGTGGGCAGTTGCTGCAGCTGGAGGCGCAGCAACACGTACTGCTGATCACGCTGCATCACCTGGTGTCCGACGGCTGGTCGATGGGACTGCTGCTCAAGGAGCTCGGCACCCTGTACGCCGCGTTCCTGTCCGGAGATTCCGATCCGCTGCCGCCATTGCAGGTGCAGTACGCCGACTATGCGATCTGGCAACACAAGCGACTCGGCAGCGATGCGGTGCAACGCCACGCGGCGTATTGGCGAGCCCAGCTTGGCGGCGCACCGACGCTGCTGCCGCTGCCGTGGGATCGTCCGCGCCCGGCGCAGCAGGACTATGTCGGTGCCAGCGTCGAATTCGTGCTGCCGGCCGCCTTGAGCCAAGCGCTGCAGGCAGCGGCGCGATCCCATCGCTGTTCGCTGTTCAGCGTGCTGCTGGCGGCGTGGGCACTGCTGCTGTCGCGGCTCAGCGGCGAGCAGGATCTGGTCATCGGCACCGCCGTCGCTGGCCGCACGCGCAGCGAGATCGAGCCGTTGATCGGCCTGTTCGTCAACACCGTGGCGCTGCGCTTCCAGGTGCCACCACAGGGCACGCTGAGCGATTGGCTGAAGCAGGTGCGCGATGTGGTGCTGAGCGCGCAGGATCACCAGGATCTGCCGTTCGAGCGGGTCGTCGAACTGCTGCAACCGCCACGCGCGCTCAGCCACACCCCGCTCTACCAGGTGATGTTTGCGCTGGACACGATGCAGCAAGGCCAATCCCTGGTTTTGCCTGGACTGGAGGTCGCACCGCTGCGCACCGGCCAGGACAGCAGCGAATTCGATCTCAGCTTGTCCATGCAGCAGCATGGCGACGCGCTCAGCGGGCGCCTCGGCTACGCCACCGCACTGTTCGACAGCGAGAGCATGCAGCGCCACGTCGCGCAATTCGTGGAAATGCTGCAGGCGATCAGCACGGATGCCAATCCCCGCTTGGCGCAGTTGTCGTGGCTGCCGCAGGAGCAACGCGAGCGCTTGGTGCATGACTTCAATGCCACTGCCACTGCCACTGCCACGCCACTGCCGGCCGTCACCCTGTGCCAGGCCCTGCTTGCGCAGGTCCAGCGCACTCCCCAAGCGACTGCGCTGATCGATGGGGAGTCTAGTCTCAGCTATGCGCAGGTGTGGAACCGCGCCGCGTGCCTGGCCGAACATCTGCAACAGCAGGGACTACAACCCGGCCAGCCGGTGGCGCTGCTGTTGCCGCGCTCGGCCAGCCTGGTCATCGCGCAGCTGGCCGTTCTCCGCTGCGGCGCCTGCTACGTGCCGATGGACCCGGAACAACCGGCCGAACGTCTCGCCCAGTTGCTGCGTGACTGTGATGCCCGGCTGGCCCTGGTGCATGCACAGACGCCCGCGCTCGACGTTGCGCAGCTGCGGTGCGTGGATCCAGAACGCTGGGCGCTGGATGCGCCTGCGACACCGCAGCAGATGCTCAGTCACCCGCGTGCTCTGGCTTATGTGATGTACACCTCCGGTTCCACCGGCACTCCCAAGGGCGTGGCGGTGGCGCATGGCGCGGTGCTCAATCTGGTCTTGCAGGATGGACCGGCGCGCTTGCTCCCCAGCGACCGGGTCGCCTTCGCTTCCAACCCGGCCTTCGACTCGGCCACGCTTGAGGTGTGGGGCAGCCTGCTCAACGGCGCGACGATCGTGGTCGTTCCTGCGCCGGTCATGCGCGATCCACAGGTGTTGGGCGCGTTGTTGGCACGCGAGCGATTGTCGGTATTGATCCTGGTTGCTGGCGTACTGCGCGCCTATGCGCCGCTGATCGCCCAGCGACTCGGTGCTTTACGCCTGCTGCTCACCGGCGGCGATGTCGCCGATACGCATGCACTGGCAACGGTGTTTGGCGCTGGTGGTCAAGCCACCGTGCTGCAGACCTACGGCCCGACCGAGAGTACGCAGTTCGTCACCACACTGACATTGCAGCATGCGCCGGATGCAAACCGACGCGTGCCGATCGGTCGGCCGCTGGCCAATACCCGGCTCTATGTGCTCGATCGCCACGGTCAACCGGTACCAATTGGTGTGACCGGCGAGCTGCATATCGCCGGTGCGCAATTGGCGCAGGGCTATCTGTCTCGCCCTGCTCTGACCGCCGAACGCTTCGTGCCCGATCCGTTCGCCATGCACCCCGGCGAGCGCATGTACAGGACTGGCGATCTGGCGCGGTGGTTGGCCGACGGCACGCTGGATGTCCTCGGCCGCAACGATGCGCAGGTCAAGATCCGTGGCTTCCGCATCGAGCCGGGGGAGATCGAAGCGGCCTTGTGCAGTTGCGCTGGTGTGCAGGACGCGGTGGTCATCGCGCGCGCGGACACTGGCGAAAAACGCCTGGTCGCCTATCTGGTCGGCGACGCTTCGATGATGGAGCCGGCAACGCTGCGCAGCCAACTCGCCATGCGCCTGCCCGACCACATGCTGCCAGCCGCTTACGTGCAGCTCGATACCTTGCCGCTGACCCCCAACGGCAAACTCGATCGCGCCGCACTTCCGGCACCCGACGATCACGCGCTGCAGTTGCACGCCTATGTCGCCCCGCAAGGCAATCTCGAACAGGTGCTGGCGACGTTGTGGAGCGAACTGCTCGGTGTCCAACAGGTCGGACGCCACGACGACTTCTTCGCGCTCGGCGGTCACTCGCTGCTGGCGGTCCAGTTGATCTCACGCCTGCGCGAGCGATTGGGCGTGGAATTGGCCCTGGCCGATATTTTCGCCCAACCTCGGGTGGCGGCGCTGGCCGATCTGCTCGCCAAGGCCGCCACCGGCAACCTGCCCGCGATCGTCCCGGTGCCGCGCGACGCACCGCTGCCACTGTCCTTCGCCCAGCAGCGGCTGTGGTTCATCGGCCTGCACGCACAGGCGCGCAGTGCCTATCTCATTCCCAGTGGACTGCGGCTGCGGGGGCCGCTCGATCGCCACGCGCTCCAGCGCGCTCTGGACACCATCGTCGACCGGCACGAGGTTCTACGCACCGGCGTGGTGCTGTATGACGGTCGCCCGATGCAGCGCATCGCTCCGCCAGGAAGCGGATTTGTGCTGCAACAGCACGATCTATCCGATGCGGTGGATGCGGAGGCGGTCATCGCCCAGCAGATCGATGCAGAAACCCGCACGCCGTTCGATCTGGAACGCGAAGCGCCGATTCGCGGCCGTCTGCTGCACTTGGCCGACGACGATCACCTGCTGCTGGTCACGCTGCACCATATCGCCGGCGACGCCTGGTCCAGCGGCTTGCTGGTGAACGAATGCAGCACGTTATATGCCGCGTTCCTGCGCGGGCTGGACGACCCGTTGCCGCCGCTGCCGATCCAGTACGCCGACTTCGCTGCCTGGCAGCACCGCTGGCTTGCCGGCGACCGGCAACAACAGCTCGCCTTCTGGCGTGCGCATCTGCACGATGCACCACCGCGCTTGCTGCTGCCCACCGACCGACCGCGTCCGCCGCAGCAGGACTACCGTGGCGATGTGCTCGGTTTCGTGCTGGACCCAGCGCTAAGCCAGGCGCTGCGCAGCCTGAGCCAGCGCCATGGCACCACCCTGTTCATGGCCCTGCTGGCCGGCTGGGCCGTCTTGTTGTCGCGTCTGTCCGGCCAGGACCAGGTTGTCATCGGTATTCCGGTCGCCGGACGCGACCGCGCCGAACTCGAGCCGCTGATCGGTCTGTTCGTCAATTCGCTGGCCTTGCATATCGATCTACGTCAGGCACCGGATACCGGCACGCTGCTGAGCCAGGTACGTGCCAATACGCTCGCCGCGCAGGCGCACCAGCACACGCCGTTCGAGCAGATCGTCGAAGCGCTCAATCCGCTGCGCAGCACCACCCACAACCCGCTGTTCCAGGTCATGTTCGCCTGGCAAAGCGCACCGGAGGGCAACCTGGAGCTGCCTGGGCTGAGCCAGCAAACGGTCATGCTGCCGATGCATGCAGCGCAGTTCGATCTCGAAATCTCGATGTCCGAACACGACGGCCGCTTGCTCGGCAGCATCGGCTATGCCACCGCGCTGTTCGATCGCGCCAGCATCGAACACCACATCGGCCTGTTGATCGCCGTGCTGCGTGCGATGGTCGCCGGGGCGGCGACGCCGGTCGCGCAACTGCCGTTGCTGAGCGAAAGTGGCCGTGCACAGTTGCGCCGTTTCAATGCCACCGCTGCGATTGCCGAAGACGCCCTGCCGGTGCATCGCCTGGTGGAGCGGCAGGCCGCGCAGTCCCCCGATGCGCTCGCCGTGCAGGACGGAATGCACCACCTCAGCTACGCCGAGCTGAACCTGCGCGCCAACCGCCTGGCACACCATCTGATCGCGCTCGGGGTGGCACCGGACACGCGGGTGGCGCTGTGCATGGAACGCGGAGTGGATGCCGTCGTCGCGATCCTGGCGGTACTCAAGGCCGGCGGCGCCTACGTGCCGTTGGACCCGGCCTATCCGCGCGAGCGTCTGCAGTGCATGCTCGCCGACAGCGCCCCGCGCGTGCTGATCGCCGACGCGGCGTGCCTGGCCCGCCTGCCCGACCCCCTCGACGCGGTGCTGCTACGCATCGATGCCGACGCCGCTGCGTGGTCCGCGGCACCGGCGGACACCCCGTTCGTGCAGGGGCTGCAGGACGAGCGCCTGGCCTACGTGATCTACACCTCCGGCTCCAGCGGCCGGCCCAAGGGGTGATGGTCTCGCACCGGGGCCTGGCCACGCGCCTGCAGGCCTTGATCGACACCTATGGGCTGAGTGCGCAGGACCGCGTGCTGCAATTCGCCACGCTGGCCTTCGATGCCTCGGTCGAGGAAATCTTCGGCGCCCTGTGCAGCGGCGCCACCCTGGTGCTGCGCGACGATACCTGGCTCGATACCGACAGGTTCTGGCAACACTGCGCGCAGGCCGGCATCACGGTTGTCGATCTGCCGACCCGCTTCTGGGCGCAACTGTGCGCACAGTCGCTGCAGATCCCCGCCTGCGTGCGCCAGGTCATCGTCGGTGGTGAAGCGCTGACGCCAGCCATGCGGCAACGCTGGCTGCAGGGCACGCGCACCGGGCTACTCGATACCTACGGCCCGACCGAAGCCATCGTGGTGGCCACCGTCCAGGCCATCGCCGCCGACACGCCGACCGGTATCGGCCGTCCGCTCGCCGATACCCGGGCGCATGTGCTGGATCGCCACGCGCAACCGCTGCCGATCGGCGCGCGGGGCGAGCTGTATCTGGCCGGCGCGGCGCTGGCGCGCGGCTATCTGGGCCGTCCCGACCTGACCGCCGAACGCTTCGTCCCCGACCCGTTCGCCCACACCCCCGGCCAGCGCATGTACAGGACCGGCGATCTGGCCTGCTGGTGCGCCGACGGCACCCTGGACTTCCTCGGCCGCACCGACCGCCAACTCAAACTGCGCGGCTTCCGCATCGAACTGGGCGAGATCGAAGCGGCGTTGCTGGCTTGCGCCGGCATCGACGATGCGCTGGTGCTGGCACGCGAGGATCAGCCGGGCGAACCGCGTCTGGTGGCCTACGTCGTGGCCGAACGGATCGACACCGAGGCAGTGCGCGAACAACTGCGTGCGCGCTTACCGGACTACATGCTGCCAGCGGCCTATGTGGCATTGGACGCCTTGCCGTTGACCGTCAACGGCAAGCTGGATCGACGTGCCTTGCCGATGCCGCCGCTCGCCAGCGCCGAGACGATCGACGATGAAGCGCAGCCGCAGGGTCCGGTCGAACAGGCATTGGCCGCGTTGTGGTGCGAACTGCTTGGCCTGCCGACGCTGCGGCGGGACGACGATTTCTTCGATCTCGGCGGCCACTCGTTGCTGGCCGTGCAACTGATCTCGCGTGTGCGCGCAGGTCTGGGTGTGGAGCTGCAGATCGGCGATGTGTTCAACCATCCGCAGCTGCATGCGCTGGCCCGCTGCGTGGCCAGCGCTGCAGCGAGCACGCTGCCGGCCATCGTGCCTGTCGAGCGCAACACGCCGTTGCCATTGTCCTTCGCCCAGCAGCGGCTGTGGTTCCTGGCACGGCTCGATGCCCAGGCCGAGCGGGCCTATCTGATGCCGCACGCTCTGCGTCTACGCGGGCCGCTCGATCGCCACGCGCTGCGCCACGCGCTGGACCGCCTCGTCGCCCGCCACGAGACCTTGCGCACCCGCATCGCCTTGCACCACGACGCGCCGGTGCAGCGTATCGATGCCGACGATGTCGGCTTCCCATTGCGCGAGCACGATCTTGGCGCCTGTGCCGATGCAGAAGCACAGATCCGATTACTGGCCGAACAGGAAACCAGCACTCCCTTCGACCTTGCCAACGACACCCTTGCACGCGGCCAGTTGCTGCACCTGGCCGACGACCACCATGTGCTGCTGATCACCCTGCATCATCTGATCGCCGATGGCTGGTCGATGGGCCTGCTGGTGCGCGAACTGGGCACGCTCTATGCCGCCTTCGCGCAAGGCCTGCCCGATCCACTACCGCCGCTGCCACTGCAGTATGCCGACGTCGCCGTGTGGCAGCGCCGCTGGATCGACGGCGAGGTATTGCAACGCCAGCGCGACTTCTGGCTCGACCATCTGCACGAGGCGCCTGCCCTGCTGGAACTGCCCTGCGATCGGCCTCGACCGCCGCTGCCGGATCATCGCGGCGAGATGGTGACGTTTGCCTTGGATGCCGCATTGACCAGCGCCCTGAAGACTCTGAGCCAGCGCCATGGCACCACCGTGTTCATGACCTTGCTCGCTGCCTGGGGCGTGCTGCTGGCGCGCCTGTCCGGACAGGAGCAGGTCGTGATCGGCACCCCAATTGCCAATCGTACCCGCAGCGAACTGGAGCCACTGATCGGTCTGTTCGTCAACACCCAGGCGCTATGCATCGACCTGCGTGTCGATCCGTCCATCACCGGATTGCTGGCCCAGGTGCGTGCCACTGCGTTGGCCGCGCAGGCGCATCAGGACATCCCCTTCGAGCAGGTCATTGCCGCGCTCAATCCCACACGCAACCTCGCCCATCACCCAGTCTTCCAGATCATGTTCACCTGGCAGAACGCCGCTGCCGACGAGAGCGATCTCGATCTTCCCGGACTTGCGCTGGAGTCGGTGCCGCAATCCCTGTCCGTGCTGAAGTTCGATCTGGACCTGACCCTGGAAGAGCGCGATGGCACCATCCTCGGCAGTCTGGGCTACGCCACAGCGCTGTTCGATGCAACGACGATCCAGCGCTGGTGGCGCGGCTTCGTGCAGGTGCTGCGCGCGCTGACGCGCGACGATACCGCTCGCGTCTCACAGTTACCCTGGTTGGATGCGCCACAGCGCGAGCAATTGCTGGCCGACTTTGGCACTGGCGACATGGCCACTGTGTCCGAGCAGCCGCTGCACCGCTTGTTCGAAGCACAGGCACGCCAGACGCCGGATGCCATTGCGGTGGTGTCGGAGCAACGCGGCCTGCGCTATGCCGCGTTAGATGCCCAGGCCAATCGACTGGCGCAACGCCTGCGCAGCGTGGGCTTGCGTGCCGGTCAACGCGTGGCCATTGCGTTGCCGCGTTCGGTTGAGTTGGTTGTTGCGCAACTGGCCGTGCTCAAGTGCGGAGCGGCGTATGTGCCGCTGGACGTCGATCATCCCGACGAGCGTCTGCTTGCGTTGATCGACGATGCGCAGATGTCTGTGCTGATCCACGCTGCCGATAGTGCGCTGGCGCCTGCTCAGGTGGTGTGCCTGGTGGTCAATGACCTTGACGATCTCGAGGGCAGCGACGACGACATCACAACGCCACCAGCGATCGCCGTGCCGGCCACAGCCGCGGCCTACGTCATGTACACCTCCGGTTCCACCGGCACACCGAAGGGTGTGACGGTGTCGCATGGCGCGGTGGCTAACCTCGTCCTGCAGGATGGTCCAGCACGGCTGCGGTTCGACGACCGCGTTGCTTTCGCGTCCAACCCTGCCTTCGACTCGGCCACGCTGGAGGTCTGGGGCAGTCTGCTCCATGGCGCCACTGTCGTCGTTGTTCCTGCGCCGGTCATGCGCGACCCACATGCTCTGGGCACGTTGGTGGCGCGCGAACGCCTGTCGGTCTTGATCCTGGTCGCCGGCGTGCTGCGCGCCTATGCGCCAGCAATCGCACCGCAACTTGGCACCCTGCGCCTGCTGCTCACCGGTGGCGATGTCGCCGATCCGCACGCGCTGACAACGGTGTTCGAGGCCGGTGGCGCGACCACCGTCTTGCAGACTTACGGTCCGACCGAGAGCACCCAGTTCGTCACCGCGTTGGCGTTGCAGCACGCGCCCGATGCAACCCGACGCCTGCCGATCGGTCGGCCACTGGCCAATACCCGGCTTTATGTGCTCGATCGCCACGGTCAACCGGTGCCAATTGGTGTGACCGGCGAACTGCATCTCGCCGGTGCGCAGTTGGCGCAGGGCTATCTGCATCGTCCTGCGCTGACTGCCGAGCGCTTCGTCCCCGATCCGTTCGCCGAACGGCCCGGCGAGCGCATGTACAAGACCGGCGACCTCGCATGTTGGCTGGCCGATGGCACGCTCGACTTCCTCGGCCGCAACGATGCACAGGTCAAGATCCGCGGCTTCCGCATCGAGCCGGGCGAGATCGAAGCGGCACTGCGCAGCTGCGCTGGCGTGCAGGTGGCCGTGGTCATCGCACGCAATGACACCGGCGAAAAACGCTTGGTCGCGTATGTGATCGCAGATCAGAAAGCCGCGCCTGTGGAGCCGGCGAGCTTGCGCACCCAACTGGCCGCACATCTTCCCGACCATATGCTGCCAGCCGCCTACGTGCAGCTCGATGCATTGCCACTCACCCCCAACGGCAAACTCGATCGCGCAGCGCTCCCGGCACCCGACGATCAAGCGCTGGATCTGCACGCCTATGTCGCCCCGCAAGGCGAATTGGAACAGGTAGTGGCCACGCTGTGGAGCGAACTGCTCGGCGTCGAGCAAGTCGGCCGCCGCGACGACTTCTTCGCCCTGGGCGGTCACTCGCTGCTGGCAGTCAAACTGATCGAGCGCCTGCGCCGGCTTGGCTGGCAGATCGATGTGCGGGCCCTGTTCGCTCAACCCACACTCGCGGGTCTGGCCGACAATCTACAGGCCGCATCTGCCATCGAGGTGCCACCCAACCGCATCGATCCCGAGTGCACGCGCATCACCCCGGACCTACTGCCGCTGGTCGCACTGACGCAAGCGGAGATCGACGCGATCGTGGCCACCGTCGACGGCGGCGCGGCCAACGTGCAGGACATCTATCCGTTGGCGCCATTGCAGCAAGGCCTGCTCTTCCATCATCTGAACGATCCACTCGCCGATCCCTATCTGCATTCGTCCGTGCTCGGCTTCCCGTCACGCGCGTTGCTCGATCGCTTTCTCGATGCACTCGATCAGGTCGTCGCACGCCACGACATCCTGCGCACCGGGTTTGTCTGGCAAGGGCTCTCTGCACCGGTACAGGTGGTCTGCAGACACGCCGTGGTCCCGCGGCACCTGCAGCACTTCGACGACACCGATCCGGCCGCGCGGTTGCAAGCATGGTTACACGCTCCCGATGCCGCGCTGGGCCTGCAACGTGCTCCGCTGATCCATGCGCATCTGACCGAAGACACCATCACCGGACGCTGGCTGCTCGGCCTGCAACACCATCATCTGGTGATGGACCACACCACGCTGGAACTGCTGATCGAGGAAGTGCATGCCCATTTGGCTGGCCGGCAAAAACAGCTGCCAACGCCATTGCCGTTCCGCGACTTCGTCGCCCATACCCTCAGCGCACTGTCGGAGCAGGAACACAAGGCCTTCTTTACTGCCATGCTTGCCGACATCGACACGCCCACTGCAGCGTTCGGCGTTCACGCACCGGTTGCGGAGCCGGCCGCGCTGCAGGAGTTGCATCAGCCCCTGCCCGAGGCACTTGCGCAGTCCTTGCGCGCACAGGCGCGCCAGCATGGCGTCAGCGCCGCCAGCCTGTTCCATCTGGCCTATGCCCTGCTGCTGGCCCGCACCAGCGGCAGCACCGAGGCGGTGTTCGCCACACTGCTGTTTGGACGCATGCATGCCAGCGCCGGCGTGGACCGAGTGCTGGGCATGTTCCTCAACACCTTGCCCATCCGCCTCAACACGGCGCGCGGCAGCGTGCTCGAAGCCGTGCGTCACACCCAGCACTGCCTTGCCCACTTACTGCACCACGAGCATGCGCCGCTGGCGTTGGCCCAGCGCTGCAGCCCGCTGGCCCCCTCCACCCCGCTGCTCAACGCCTTGCTCAACTACCGCTATGCCGGCGGCAGCAACGTCCTAAGCGCTACGCAGGAAGATGCGCTGCAAGACGTGCAGCAGATTGGCGGACAGGAGCGCACCCACTATCCGCTGGTGGTGTCGGTCAACGATCACACCGACGCAGGTGGCTTCTCGCTCGATGTGCAATGTGTGCAAGACATCGGCGCCGAACGCATCGCAGCGATGTTGCTGCAGACCGTGCACGTGCTGGCGCAGGCGCTGGAACAGGCACCGCAGACGGCGATGCACGCGCTGGATCTACTGCCAGAAAACGAACGCGCGCAGTTGAGTCACTTCAATGACGCCACTGTCGATCTCGGTGGCAGCGGCTATGTGCATCATGCAATCCAAGCGCAGGCACAGCGCACGCCGCAGGCGATCGCGCTGGTCGACGATACGGCCGACCTGAGCTACGCCGAGCTCGATGCACGCGCCAACCAACTCGCTCATCACTTGATTGATCTTGGTGTGGTGTCGGAAGACCGCGTGGCCGTGTGTCTGCCGCGCGGTATCGATCTGGTCGTGGCGGTACTGGCCACGCTCAGGGCCGGCGCTGCCTATCTGCCGCTGGATCCTGGCTATCCGACCACACGCCTGGACGAAATGCTCGCCGACGCACGGCCGCGGGTGTTGCTCGCCGACCAGCACACCGCCGCACCGCTCACATTGCCTGCTGGCCTGCGTAGCGTCCTGCTGGATCACGACGCCGCTATCTGGGCCGATGCATCCACCCAGGCACCGACGGTCGCGATGCTATCGCCGCAGCATCCGGCCTACGTGATCTACACCTCCGGCTCCACCGGCCGGCCCAAGGGCGTGGTGATCAGCCACGGCGCGTTGACGCACTTCCTGGCCGCACTGCACACGCAATTGCCGTTCTCGCCCGAAGACCGTCTGTTGGCGGTGACCACCGTCTGCTTCGATATCGCCGGGCTGGAGCTGTTCGCCCCGTTGCTGCGTGGTGCGCGCGTGGTCATCGCCGGCGACCAGGCGATGCAGGACCCGAACGATTGGCTGCGTTTGCTGGAGCAGCACGCCGTCTCGGTGCTGCAAGCCACGCCGGCGTTCTGGCAGATGCTGCTGGACGCCGGCTGGCAGAGCCGACCGGGCATGCGTCTGCTGTGCGGCGGCGAAGCCTTGAGCCAACCGCTGGCGCAGCGCTTACGCGCCGGTGGTGGACAACTGTGGAATCTGTACGGCCCCACCGAGGCCACCATCTGGGCCAGCCTGCATCCAGTGCTGGGCGAAGACCACAGCGGCGTCGTGCCGCTCGGCAGGCCCTTGGCCGGCACCTGCGTGCGCGTGCTCGATACGCATTGCCACTTGGTCCCGCTACACGCGCGCGGCGCACTGTTCATCGCCGGCCCACAACTGGCGCGCGGCTATCTGGGTCGCCCGGATCTGACCGCCGAGCGCTTCATCCCCGACCCGTTCGCCGACCAACCCGGGCAGCGCATGTACCAGACCGGCGACCTGGCGCGCTGGCGTGCTGATGGCGTACTGGAGTTCCTTGGTCGCAATGACGACCAGGTCAAACTGCGCGGCTTCCGCATCGAACTTGGGGAAATCGCCGCCGCACTGCGCGCATGCGAAGGCGTGCACGACGCGGTGGTGCTGGCGCGTCACGACACCCTGGGCGACATGCGCCTGGTCGCCTACGTGGTGGGTGATGCTGCGGCCCTCACCTCCGAGCGCCTGCGCCAACAATTAGCCCTACGCCTGCCCGACTACATGGTCCCGGCCGCATATGTCCCGATGGATGCCTTGCCGCTGACCGCCAACGGCAAACTCGATCGCCGCGCCCTGCCGGCAGCGAACGCCACTGCAATCGTGCGTGACGCGTTTCTGCCGCCGGCCAATGAAATCGAGCGCCGCCTGGCCAAACTCTGGGCCAGCGTGCTCGGGCCGCAGCGCATCGGCCGCGACGATCACTTCTTCGAATTGGGTGGGCACTCGCTCTCAGCCATGCGACTGATGACGTCCGCCAATCGCGTCGGCCTGCCACTGACGCTGAGCCTGTTGTATGCGCATCCCACCTTGCGCGCGCAAGCGGATTGCCTGCTCGGCGGCGCGCATCGCTGGGGCACACGCGCCTTGGCTGCACGCCGTCAAGGGACGCGGCTACCGTTGTTCGTGGTGCCGACCGGCATCGCCGATGTCGCGTATGCCTTCGAGCTGGCTGCGCATCTCGATGCGGAGATCCCGGTCTATGCGCTGCCCTGGCCCGATCCGCTACCGGTCACGCTGGAGGCGCTGGCCGCGCACATGGTCGCGCTGATCCAGGCGGTGCAACCGCAGGGTCCGTATCACCTGCTCGGCTATTCCTCCGGCGGCCTGCTCGCCTATGCCATCGCCCAACACTTCGGCATGCATGACCAGCCCGTCGCCTTCCTGGGCCTGCTCGACTGCGATTGCCCCGACCGCGCGCCGGATCCCTTGCCACTGGACGAGGCAGTCAAGCAGCGTCTGCTGACGCGCGTGCAGACCATGCTGGAACACGGCACCGATCGCGATGACGCTATCGATGCCGCATTGCGCGATCTGCTCGCGCACGCGGAGCAGGCATCGCTACAGGAACTGTTCGAGAGGGCATCCGAAGATGCGGTTCTAAGCGCGCTGGCGGCGCAGGAACAGACCAGCGTCGCCGAGGTGATCGCCACCAGCCGCATGACCGCGACCTTCGAACGCATGTGGCCCACCTATTGGGTGCAAGCGCTTGCGGCGCAGTGCCCACTGACCGTGTTCTATGCCTCCGAACCGTTGCCCGACGATGTGACGCTGGGTTGGACGCGCGTCTTGCCGGCAGCACAGATACGGCCGATTGCCGTACCCGGCAATCATGTGTCGCTGATCGAAGCCGACCATCTGCCGCGCCTTGGTCAGATCGTTTCGACGGTCATGGCTTCCAGCAGCCCCGACGTCGCCCGACACCGCGACGAGCCGGCCTTCGCGCTGCAATCGTCACATGCGCATGCTCCGGTCGTCGTCTGCGTCCCCGGTGCGGGCGATAGCGTGACCAGCTTCGTCGACCTGAGCAGCGCGCTCGGCGATGCCTGCAACGTCATCGGCATGCAGCCGCGCGGCACCGATGGCTGCCAGTTGCCGTTTGGCTCGGTCGAACTGGCTGCCCAGCGCTATCTCGATGCCCTGCCCGCCGTCACCGCCGGAGCTTCGCAACTGCATCTGATCGGCCATTCCTTCGGCGGCTGGGTCGTCTACGAGATGGCGCTACGGCTGCATGCGCTCGGCCGCCCGGCCGCCAGCCTGACCCTGATCGATACCCGTCCCCCGAACCAAGCGCGTGTCCCGCACGATTCCAGCCGCGACACCATCGTGGACTACTTCCTCGATGCCTTGCAGCTGCGTTTGCCTGCGCTACTGGGCGTAGATCGCCAGGCCCTGCACCAACTCGGCCAGAACGAACTGCTCCAGGCCCTGCATCGCCTCATGGTCGAGCACGGCCTGATGCCGCCACGCTCGCGGCCCGACTCGGTGCGCGGCAGCCTTGCCACCTTCGCGCAGTGCTGCCGCACGTCCTACATCCCCGCCAGGCCCTACCCAGGCACCGTGCATCTGGTCCTGGTCGCCGACACCCGGCTGCAGCCCGAGCAACAAGCCGCTGAGCGCCTGCGGCTGCGCCAGGCATGGGCCGCCCACGCCGCCGACCTGCATCCCTGGCACGGGCCCGGCAACCACATGACCGTGCTCGCCAAACCGCACAGCCAGATCCTGGCGCAGTGGTGGACCTCCAGCGTGCGCGACAACGCGCATCCATCCACTCCCTATGCGCCCCTCCCGCCGGGCACGACGGTGATTGCATGACCCCTTTCGACCTCGCCCCGCCGGTCATTGACGCGGTGCAACCACTCAGTTCGGCCCAGCAGCACATCTGGCTCGGTCAGCTGTTCGCCCCGGACCAGCCCAGCTACACCATCGGCTGCGTGATGACCTTCGATGGCAGCGTGCGGCGCGATGTCTGGGAACAGGCCGTCGCGGCAGTGATCGCTCGCCACGACGCGCTGCGCATGGTGCTGGTCGAAGGGTCTCCCTTGCCGAGCCAGCGCGTGCTGGAGCACCTGCCCTTCGCGCTGCCCTGGCACGATCATTCGGCCGACGCCGATGGCGAGCAGCGCGTGCACGAGCATATCCAGCAGGCGATGACACGGTCGTTCGCGCACTACGGGCAGCCGCTGTGGGACATCCAGTGGCTGCAGGCCACTGCCACCCGCGGCTATTGCCTGTATCTGTGCCACCACATCGTCATCGATGGCGTCTCGCTGGGAATGCTGTCCCAGCAGGTGGTCGATTGCTACAACCGGCGCCTGCGCGGCGAACCCGACCAACCGCCTGCTCCCTCCTACCTGCAAGCGCTCGACGCCGATCTGGCCTATATCGACTCCAAGCGTTACCAACGCGATCTGGACTATTGGCGCCAGGCCCTGCGTGCACGGCCGGAGCCGCTGTACCCCAGCGCTAGCGCCACCCTCGGCCGCCGGCCGATCGTGCAACGCAGTTGTCCGTTGCAGCCGGACCTCTTTCCGGCCTTGAATGCGCTGGCCGAGCGTCTGGATGGCTCGTTCACCACACTGATCGTCGCCTGCGTGGCCAGCTGCCTGGCGCGCCTGAACAACCACCAGGCGCCGCTCGCCCTGGGCCTGACCGTCCACAATCGCCGCAACGCTGCCGAACGCGCCATGTTCGGCATGCTGTCCACGCAACTGCCGCTCTACCTTGCCGTACCGCCGCACGCGGATATCGCCACGGCCATGCGTGGCGTGGCCAGCGCGCTGCGCCCGGCCATGCGCCATGCGCGCCTGCCCCTGCAACATGCGCTGCACCAGCTGGGCGAGGCCGGGCAACAGGCACCACGGCCATTCGACATCAGCGTCTCGGTCGAAGACTTCAGCGCCTTCGGCGATGTGCCGATCGAGGGCGGTGCGCGCACCATGATGCCACTGCAAGGCGGCTACGAAGACGCTGCGCTGGGCATCGTGGTCTGGCGCTACAACGCCGCCAGTCCCACCACCGTGCTGTTCAACGTCGACCCGCAGCGCGTGCCGCTGCCGCTGGCCGAGCGCATCCTGGCCGCGTTTCGGCACATGCTGCTGGCCTTGCTGGAAGCGCCGCACGCGCCGCTGAGCCAACTGCCGCTGCTGTCTGCGGACCAATCCGCCCAGCTGCAAGGCTTCAATGCGACCCGGATCGACCTGGCCGACACCGGCCATCTGCACCGCCAGATCCAGGCGCAGGCGCAACGCACGCCGCAGGCCATCGCGCTGGTCGACGGCGAGGGCGAACTGACCTATGCCGCGCTCGACGCACGTGCCAACCAGCTCGCCCACCATCTGATCGCCCTGGGCGTTGGTCCGGACGTGCGTGTCGCGGTCTGCCTGCCGCGCGGCGTCGACCTGGTCGTCGCCTTGCTGGCCGTGCTCAAGGCCGGCGGTGCCTATGTACCGCTGGACCCTGTCTATCCGCCCGCACGCCTGGACTTCATGCTCCAGGACAGCGCGGCGCGCTGCCTGCTCACCCACACCGCGCTGGCCGATCTGCTGCCGGGCAATCAGCTCGCGCGCGTCTGCATGGACGATACCGCCAGCTGGGCGATGCACCCCGCGCACACCCCGGCGAGGCAGGACGTCAGCCCGCACCACCTGGCGTATGTCATCTACACCTCCGGCTCTACCGGACACCCCAAGGGCGTGATGATTTCCCATCACGCGCTGACCCAGTTCCTGGCCGCGCTGCAGATCCAACTGCCGCTGTCGCCCGAGGACCGCCTGCTGGCGGTCACCACCGTCTGCTTCGATATCGCCGGGCTGGAACTGTTCGCCCCCTTGGTCCATGGCGCGCGCGTGGTCATCGCCGGCGACCAGGCGCTCCAGGATCCGGCCTACTGGTCGCAGTTGCTGGACCGGCACGCCATCTCCGTGCTGCAGGCCACCCCGGCGTTCTGGCAGATGCTGCTGGACGCCGGCTGGCAGAGCCGGCCGGGACTGCGCCTGCTCTGCGGCGGAGAAGCCTTGCGCCCGGATCTGGCGCAGCACCTGCGCGTCGGCGGCGGCCAGTTGTGCAACCTGTACGGCCCGACCGAGGCCACCATCTGGGCCAGCCTGCACCCGGTGCTTGGCGACGACCCCGGCAACGTCGTGCCGCTGGGCCGGCCGCTGGCCACGACCCGCCTATGGGTGCTCGACCCCTCTCATCAGTTGGTCCCACTGGGTGTGGCCGGCGAGCTGTACATCGCCGGTGCGCAACTGGCGCGCGGCTATCTGGGTCGCCCGGACCTGACCGCCGAGCGCTTCGTCCCCGATCCCTTCGCCGAGCGACCGGGCGAGCGCATGTACCGTACCGGCGACCTGGCGCGCTGGCGCGCCGACGGCGTGCTGGAGTCGCTCGGCCGCAACGACGAACAGGTCAAGATCCGTGGCTTCCGCATCGAACTGGGCGAGATCGAAGCGGCCTTGCGCGCCTGCGATGGCGTGCGCCAGACCGCGGTCATCACCCGTGAAGACGGTACGGGCGGCAAGCGCCTGGTCGCCTATCTGGTTGTCGACGACGAGGTCGTCCTCAACGCCGACGCGTTGCGCACCCAGCTCGGCGCACGTCTGCCCGACTACATGCTGCCGGCCGCCTATGTGCCGCTCGCTGCGCTGCCGCTGACCGCCAACGGCAAGCTCGATCGCCGCGCCCTGCCGGCGCCGGACGTGCAAGCGTTCGACGCGCAGGCCTACCAGCCGCCGGAAGGCGAACGCGAAACGTTGCTGGCTGCGCTGTGGAGCGAACTGCTCGGTATCGAACGGGTCGGCAGGCACGACAGCTTCTTCGCCCTCGGCGGACATTCGCTGTTGGCCGTGCGGCTGATCTCGCGGATTCGTACCGCACTCGGCCTGGAACTGCCCTTGGCCACGCTGTTCGCCCAGCCGCGCCTGGCCGATCTGGCCCAGGCCCTGCACAGCGCCGCCGCCAGCGCACTGCCGGCCATCGTGCCGGCCGAGCGCAGCGGGCCGCTGCCGCTGTCCTTCGCCCAGCAGCGGCTGTGGTTCCTGGCCCAGTTCGACACCGGTGCTGCCCTGGCGTACCTGATGCCCGGCCGGGTCGATCTGCACGGCGCACTGCACCTGCCGGCACTACGGCAGGCGCTGGATCGCATCGTCGCCCGCCATGAAGCGCTGCGCACCACCTTCGTCGCCGGCGACGACGGCGCCACGCAGCGCATCGCGCCGCCCGGGGTCGGTTTTGCCCTGGACTGCATCGATCTGCGCCAGGCAACCGATCCTGAGACCGAGGCCCGCCACCATGCCGAACGCGAGGCCAGCACCGCCTTCGATCTGGAACATGGACCGCTGATCCGGGGCCGCCTGTTACGCCTGGCCGCGCACGAGCATCGTCTGCTGGTCACCCTGCACCATCTGGTCGCCGACGGTTGGTCGATCGGCGTGCTGCTGCAGGAGCTCGGCGCGCTCTATAGCGCCTTCGTGCAAGGCCAACCCGATCCGCTGCCGCCGCTACCGCTCCAATACCCCGACTACACCCTGTGGCAACGCAATTGGATCGATGGCCCGTTGCTGCAACGTCAACGCGAGTTCTGGCGCGACCATCTGCAGGCTGCGCCCGGACTGCTGACACTGCCCACTGACCGGCCGCGCCCGGCCGAACAGGACTACGTCGGCGACGCGCTGCCGGTACGCTTCGACGCTGCACTGACCCAGGCCGTAATCGCCCTGAGCCAGCGTCACGGCACCACGTTGTTCATGACCCTAATGGCCGCTTGGGGCGTGCTGCTGGCGCGCCTGTCCGCACAGGACCAGGTGGTCATCGGCACCCCGATCGCCCAACGCAGCCGTGCCGAGACCGAAACGCTGATCGGCCTGTTCGTCAACACCCAGGCCCTGCATATCGACCTGCGCGCCCAGCCCACGGTCGCCGAACTGCTGACCCAGGCCCGTGCCACCGCGCTGGCCGCACAGGAGCATCAGGACCTGCCCTTCGAGCAGCTCATCGAAGTGCTCAACCCCGCGCGCAGCCTGGCCCATCACCCCGTGTTCCAGGTCATGTTCACATGGCAGAACACGCCCCAGGACGACCTCGCCCTGCACGGTCTGCACAGCCAGGTCCTGCTCGGACCGGCCCACGACGCCAAGTACGATCTGGACCTGGACCTGCGCCTGGAAGACGGCTGCATCGTCGGCAGCCTGCGCTTCGCCACCGCGCTGTTCGACCCGGCCACGATCCAGCGCCAACTCGACAGCCTGATCGTGTTGCTCTCGGACATGGCCCGCGACGACCAGGCACGCGTGGCCAGGCTGGCGCTGCTGCTGCCGCACGCCCAGCGCCAGCAGTTGCAGGCATTCAATCCAGGCGACACCCCTGCGACCGACCAGCGCTGCCTGCAGCACTGGTTCGCGCAGCAAGCGGCGGCGACACCGGACGCCATCGCCCTGGTCTGCGGCGAAACCGCGCTCAGTTACCACCAGCTCGATAAGCAGGCCAACCAGTTGGCGCACCGGCTGATCGCGCTGGGCGCGCGACCCGACAGCTGCGTGGCGCTGTGCCTGCCACGCGGCATCGCCCAGATCGTGGCCGTGCTGGCCGTGCTCAAGGCCGGCGCCGCGTATCTGCCGCTGGAGCCCAGCCAACCGGTCGAGCGCCTGGCCGTGGTGCTTGCCGATGCCCAGCCGGTGCTGTTGCTCGTCGACGAGCCTGAGCGCGCGGCGTTCGCGGGCAATCAGGCCAGGCCGGTGCAGACCATCGCCGCGCTGCAGGCGGCCGCCGCTGACGATCCCGCGCATGCCCCGACGGTGCC